>NZ_JHZC01000035.1 GCF_000621125.1 Maribacter antarcticus DSM 21422 | reverse complement strand
AACGATTCACGTGCAGGTGGTTCAGCTACCGTGCGTATTCGTGGTTTTGGTTCTGTAGGTAATAACGATCCTCTATACATTATAGATGGTGTGCCTTCCACAGATCCAGGAAACATAAACCCGAATGACATTGAGTCTTTACAGGTACTAAAAGATGCATCAGCTGCATCTATTTATGGTTCTAGAGCGGCAAATGGTGTAATCATCATTACCACTAAAAAAGGAAAGATGGGAAAACCATCTATTTCGTATAATACGTTTTACGGGGTACAAACCGCAACTGAATCGCCAGATGTTTTAGATGCTCAAGGTTTAGGAAACTATTTGTATCTAGCAGATTTATATGCGGGTAGAACACCATCGCACGGACAGTACGGGTATGGACCAAACGGAGAAATTACAATTCCGGATTTTGTGTTCCCAAGTGGTACTTTTGAAGGAGACCCTGCAACAAACGCAGACCTATACTCTCTTACTCCAGATAATATTTATGCGATAACACGTTCTGCAGACACCAACTGGTTTGAAGAAGTAACGCGTTCAGCACCAATTCAACAACATAACCTTTCTGCTTCTGGAGCTACAGAAAATGCACGTTATGCATTTTCATTGGGGTATTTTAACCAAGAAGATATTGTAAAATTCGTAGGGTACAACAGAGTTTCTTTGAGAGCCAACACGGAGTTTAAAGCAATAAACAACAAGTTGACTATTGGTGAAAATTTTACCGCGTCTTTCGAAAATAGAAAAGGAATAAACAATACTGATGAAGAGCAAGGTCCTATAGCAGGTTCTTACAAACACCATCCGTTATTACCTGTACGCGATATCGCAGGTAATTTTGCAGGTAGTAGAGGTGCGAATTTAGGAAATAACTTTAGCCCTTTTGCAGCAGTATCTAGAAACCAAGATGACCGTCGATATGATTTACGTTTATTGGGTAATGTATACGCTGCCTATCAATTGGCAGACAATCTTGAAATCAGAACTAGTTTTGGTGTAGATGCTACCGTTCAACGCGTTAGAAATATCTCTCGACCACAACCTGAATATGTAGAAGGTAACTTTATCAATGGTTCTGAAGCCCGCTCACAATATGCTTATGCATGGACGTGGACCAATGGCTTAACTTGGAACAAAACCTTTGATGAGGTACACAACGTTTCAGCATACGCTGGGGTAGAGTCCATACAGCAATTCGCAGAGGGATTTAATGCTAGCAGACAGCGTTTTGC
>NZ_JHZC01000034.1 GCF_000621125.1 Maribacter antarcticus DSM 21422 | reverse complement strand
TAATTCAACATGGACTACAGAATCTAGTACACAAAATATTGGAAGTACTAGCTATACCACGCTAACATATACATTACCGGCTGCATTAAATGGTACTTATACCTACATACGATTTACACCAACAGGTACTCCTGAAAGAACTTTAACACTTATAGATGCGGTTTATGTGCAAGAAGCATATTGCAGCACCTGCCCTGCAGGTTTAGATGCTCCTATGCTATCAGCGTCAACAGCCACAAATACATGCCCAACTACGACGATAGACTTAACCACAATTACAGCAAGTAATACTCCTGCAAATACAATACTTACATGGCACACAGGGTTGCCTGCTACTACTATTAATAGGGTAAGTGACGCTGCGGCGGTAGCTGCGGGTACCTATTATGCTGCATTTTATAATCTAACAGTAGATTGTTATGCCTCTGAAGGAGAAGCTGTTACTCAAGTAATCGCAGACGGAGATAGCGATTGTGATGGGGTTCCAGATCCTAGTGACATCGATGATGACAATGATGGTATTTTAGATACGGAAGAAGGTTTTTCTATTGTTAGTTTGTCACCACAATTATGGTTGGATGCAACAGATTATAATGGAGACGGTACCACGTACTCAGATGGTACAACCCTTACAACTAACTGGATAGACAAATCGGGAAATAGCAACGATTATGCTTTAGTTAGCGGTCCAACGTACCAGTCATCTGAAATAAATGGGAAAGACGTTGTAGAGATATTAAGTGCAGGGTTCAATGGACCATCAGGAGCAGCCACATCCACAAGTGAGTGGTCCATTATAATGGTAACAAAACTTTTACCATCAGATGCTAATGGTCGTCTTTTTGATGGTCATGTAGGGAATAACCTCCTGGGCTACCATGGTGGTAGAAAACGTGCTGTATATTTTAATGGGAACCCAAATGCATATACAAATACAAGTGTGAATGCCACTACCTCAGGGGTAACAGACTTTGAAATGAATTGCTATGTAAGAGCTTCTTCAGGATTAATGAACTTATATTCTAACGGAAACACACTGAATAGTTATGCTAACTCACAAACTACAAATGGTGTTATATGGGATATCAACCAAGGAGTATATTCTAATGAAAGCTCAGATTCACAAATTGGAGATTTTATTATTATTCCAAGTGCTTTATCCGAGGCAGACCGCCAAAAAGTAGAAGGTTATCTAGCCCACAAATGGGGGCTAGAGGCAAGTTTGCCGGCAAGTCATCCTTATAAAAGTAGTCCTCCTTCAAGTGATTTAGATGGAGACGGCATACCAAACAGCTTAGACTTAGACTCAGACAATGATGGGATTCCTGACAACGTAGAAGCACAAACTACTTCAGGATATACGGCACCTGCAACAGACAATGCAGCAACCTATGCTACAAATAACGGTTTAAACTCTGTTTATGTGTCTACGGGTGGTAACACGCCTATTGATACTGACGCAGACGGGACACCGGATTATTTAGATACGGACAGTGACAATGC
>NZ_JHZC01000033.1 GCF_000621125.1 Maribacter antarcticus DSM 21422 | reverse complement strand
TATGATGGTAAGTATTTGGCTCAGGTTACGTTAAGAAATGACTCCTCATCTCGTTTCAGATCAGCGGCAAGAAGTGCAGTCTTCCCTGCCTTTAGTTTAGGTTGGAGAATTTCTGATGAAAGCTTTATGGACGGTGTCGATTGGATAGATGATATGAAATTACGTTACGGTTGGGGTCAGACAGGTAACCAAGAGATTGGTGATTATAATGCCTTTACCACGTACCGGTCCGATATTGTAACGGGTGGGTATCCAATAGATGGTTCTACAAGCTCCCCAACAATTGGATTTCAACCAGGTCAATTTGGAAATCCTAATGCAAAATGGGAAACAACCACCTCCAACAACATAGGTTTGGATATGGTCATGTTTAACAACAAATTTACGTTTGGTCTTGACGTTTGGGATCGTGTTATAACCGATATGCTTCTACCAGCCCAGCCTACTTTTACAGCAGGTCAAGCAAGCCCCCCTTCTGTAAATGTTGGTGGTAATACCTCAAAAGGTTTTGACATCGCTTTAGGATATAACGGACAAATCGGAGATGATTTTACGTTTAGCGTAAATGGTAACCTTTCTGCGTATACAACTGAAGTTGATGCATTAAGTTCACCAGGAGAACGAATATTTGGACGTAACGAACGTATCTCTGCCATTACCGTAACAGAGGCAGGGTCTCCTATATCCTCCTATTTCGGTTATCAAGTGTTGGGTATCTTTCAATCCGAGGCTGAAGCAAACGCAGCGCCTCAATTCGGAACTTATAACGCACCAGGTAAATTTCGTTTTCAAGATACTAACGGCGATGGGGTTATCACTTCTGACGATAGAACCATCATAGGAAATCCACACCCTGATTTTGTTTATGGTATCAATTTAGATTTTAACTATAAGGACTTAAGTCTAAACATTTTTGGTAATGGATCTCAAGGAAATGATGTATTCAACTACGTACGATATTTTGCAGATTTCAACACCTTCCAAGGTAACAGATCAACAAGAGCCTTGAACGAAGCATGGCAACCGTCTAATCCAAATGCGCCAGTAGCGCAATGGACCGCGGCTAACCCTAACGCAACAACACCAATAATGGATGCAGATGATGCTACAAGTAGCCAACCCTCTTCATACTTAATTGAAGATGCTAGCTTCTTTAGAATCAGAAACATACAATTGACTTATAATTTTCCTGAAAACGTTTTAACGGATATTGGTCTAGCGAATGCACAGATTTACTTACAAGCGCAAAATGTTGCTACCTTTACTAAGTACTCAGGATTAAACCCAGAAGTATCCTTGAGAAGAACAGGAGATTCCAACAGAAACCTTACCTTAGGTTATGACGGTGGTTTTAACCCAGTAGCTGCAACAATCAGCTTAGGTTTAAATATCACTTTACAGTAATAAAAATTGAATATGAAATTTAAAATAATGCAAATGAAAACAATTAAAGCAGTATTATTAATGTTCGTCGCCTCACTTTTTTTGGTGACAGGATGTGCCGAAGAATTCTCAACTAAAGAGCCACAAGCGGCTTTTGGTGAAGGTGATGTAGCTACCGCATCTGGTGTTGAAGGGATTCTATTAGGATCCTACAACATGTTACAAGGTGGAGGTCTCCAGGGACAGACATGGCACAACGAAATCCAGAACTGGGTATTCAACCTTCCTTCGGATGATGCCTTAAAAGGTACTGATGCAGGTGATCAGCCAGAGCAGTCCTTTATAGAACAGTATGATTTTCAGAATTTTAACATACACATCCGTGATAAGTGGAGAGGTTTATACTTAGGTGTAGCCACTACGAATGATGCCATTAATACCTTGGCAAAAGTTGAAGAAGGTCTTACAGATGCGAGACGGGCGCAGATTGTTGCCGAAGCACGTTTTCTTAGAGGTATTTTTCACTTTGAGGCTAGAAAAATGTGGGAAAGACCAGTATATGTGGA
>NZ_JHZC01000032.1 GCF_000621125.1 Maribacter antarcticus DSM 21422 | reverse complement strand
CAATTTGGTGTAAAAGAAGTTGGAAGATATGCCGGTGGAAGAAATGATGTTGCACGATTGGTAAGTAATTTTGCAGGTGTAGCTTCACCAGACGATAGCCGTAATGATATCGTAGTTCGGGGTAATTCTCCAACAGGACTGTTATGGCGCGTAGAAGGTATTCCTATTCCAAGTCCTAACCATTTTTCGGCCTTAGGGACTACTGGAAGCCCAGTATCTGCATTAAATCCCAATCTTCTTAAAAATTCAGACTTTATAACCTCTGCATTCCCTGCCGAATATGGTAATGCAATTGGAGGTGTTTTTGATTTGGGTTTTAGAAATGGAAATAAAGATGCGTATGAGTATTCTTTTCAGATGGGAGCATTCACTGGTTTAGAAGGGACGGCAGAAGGGCCATTGAATAGAAAAAATAACGGTTCGTTTTTGGTGGCTGCAAGATACTCGCTTATCGGACTCATAGGAGGGGCAGGTACCAGCGATACGCCTAATTATGCTGATATTTCATTTAATCTTAATTTAGGAAAAAGTAAACTTGGTACGTTCTCTCTATTTGGAATCATGGGTACATCAAGCATCGATTTAATTGGTGAGGATTTTGATGAAGAGGACCTTTTCTCAGCAGAAGATGAAAACTCTTATGTGTCCTCTACCGTTGCTGTTTTAGGAGCTAAGCATTTACTGAGCATTGGCGAAAAATCGTATTTAAAAACAGTCATTGCAGGCGCATCCAATAGCAGCGATTTTGAAGAAGACCGTATTATTGATTTGGATACCGATACCGAAAGGATTATAAGATTTGCAGAAAATAACAATGAAGAAACTAGAGTAACATTTTCAACATTATTCAATACTAAAATCAACAATAAATTCTCTCTTAGAACAGGATTATTATTAGAGAATTTCTCAGCAGATTTAGATAGAAAACAGAGAGATGAACAAGAAGATGTAAACGGTGATGGAGACCCTGATTTAGTAACCATCAGAAGTATTAACGGTAGTTATAATGTATTTCAACCCTACATTCAAACTAAATACAGATTGACTGAGAAATTGACCCTAAATACAGGAATACATGCCATGTATAGTGATCTTAATGAACAGTTTGTTGTAGAACCAAGAGCATCTATGTCTTATAGAATACACCCTAAACATACACTAAATATCGGGTACGGTCTTCATCATCAAAATATAGCCACACCATTATTATTTCTAAATGAAGAAGTAAATGGAGTTATTACAAACCCTAATGAAAATTTAGATTTTGTGAGAAGTCAGCACTATGTTTTAGGCTATGATGTTAAAATTGCACCTAGCTGGAGAGCAAAAATAGAAACCTATTATCAAAAAATAGATAATGCTGCCATAGACGGGTCCCCATCTAGTTATTCTTCGTTGACCGAAGGTGCAGATTTTACGTTTTCATCGGATAATACTGATTTAGTTAGTTCAGGAACTGGAGAAAACATAGGATTGGAACTCACCTTAGAAAAATCATTTAGCAAAGGATATCATGCCTTGGTAACAAGTTCTTTTTTTGAGAGCACCTATAAAGGTAGTGATGGCATACAACGAAGTACACCTTTTGACAATGGTTACATCGTTAATTTTTTAGTTGGAAAAGAGTATAAATTTGGAGAGAAGAAGAAAAATATATTTTCTATCGATGCTCGTTTTGTGTCCTCAGGAGGAAATCGTTTTACTCCTGTTGATTTAGTGGCTTCGCAAAATGCAGGGTACGAAATTTTACAAGATGATTTAGCGTTTAGTGAGCAATATGAAGATTACATGAGACTAGATTTAAAATTTGGAGTAACGTTTAATAGTAATAAGAAAAAAAGATCTCATAAATTTTACGTAGACTTCCAAAACCTTACCGATAGAGATAATGTTTTTGTTAGAAGATATAATAGAGGTACTAGTAGCGTTGAACAAATAAATCAAATTGGCTTTTTCCCTGATTTTGGTTATCGTTTTCAATTTTAAAAACTTTAAAACTAATGCGTGAACAGGTTATTTTATTTTTCAAACAATTTATAGATTTAGAGGAAAAAGATATTCTTCTTATTGAAGAGTTGACCACAGTACAACATTTTTCGAAAAATGAATTTATTTTAATACAGGGAAAGGTATGTGATTTTGTTGCCTTTATAAATAAAGGAGCGTTTAGAGTTTTTTATTCGGTTGATGGTCAAGAATACACCAAACAATTTTTATTGGAAGGTGGGTTTTGTACAGATTATGCAAGTTTTTTAACCGAGAAAAAGTCTTTGATTTATTTACAGGCTACTGAAGATAGTACGGTTATTGTTTTTGAAAAAAAGGATGTTGATGTTATGTACAAAGCCATTCCAAATTTTGTGCACTTCGGAAAGTTGCTAGCTGAAAGTTTATACATAAAAGTATGCGATATTAATGCTTCTTTTATTTTGAATACCCCAAAAGA
>NZ_JHZC01000031.1 GCF_000621125.1 Maribacter antarcticus DSM 21422 | reverse complement strand
TTGGTTTGCCAACAAAGACGAGCCCGCTGCAGACGCTGTGGGTGACGAACCTGCTCGAGCAGCAATTGCCCTTGGGGATACCGCTATTTACATTCTTGGTCCAGGTAAAGATATTGACTGGCCACAATCATAAAGGATAGTTTCGAACTCTCCATAATAGTTCCGCTACGCAAAAATATTCTTGCATTACAAGACTTACATTGATAACTCCACTTGTTCTTAAGCCAATAATGATTTGTGCCTTGGCATCGATGACAAATAACACCCTGTTGGTCTCGTTGTCCTTTAAAATTCATTCTGCAACTATGCTCATCTGTAAAGTGTACTCCAAAAGAAAATATATCCATATTTAACTAGCGTAAAATCAATTAAACACGCAAAATATTATTCGTATTAGAGGTGTTTACGGACACACAATTAATATTATTATTACACTAACAAATAACTAATAATAGTTGTTTTTATTAAAAAAATCGTAATAATATTACATTATTATTGCATAATTTGTTTTTTATACAAATAGTTTTGTTAGTTTAGTTAACTAATATTTAACAATACGTGTACGTTAACGTATTTTTTAATTTCAAAAAATACGTTGGTGTAAGTAATTTAGAACAAACGTTGTTGAGTATTTAATCCGTAAAAGAAATATTCATCGCGTTCACATGTTGCTTTTCTAAAATCAATGAACAGTAGTAAAACTTAAAACGCTGAATAAACCAACCTAATAACACTTAACAAATGAAAAAAAAAACCATTAAAAAATTAAGTCGGAAAACAAAAAGTTTACTACTATCTGTTGTACTTGCTATTTTGGTTGTCTCTCCTATTTTAGGAAACTCAATTAAAAAAGTAAAACTAATGGAGAATTTTCAAACAACAATAACAGGTGAGGTTTTAGACGAAAGTGGAATACCCTTATCCGGAGCAAGTGTTGTAGTGAAAGGTACGACAACAGGCGCTGTTGCAGATTTTGATGGCAACTACAGTATCAACGCAGCTTCTAATAGTATTCTTGTATTCAGCTATGTTGGTTACGGTAAACGTGAAGTCGCGGTCAATGGCAAAACCACGATTAATATAAGTCTAAAGCCAGATGCCGCTATGCTAAATGAAGTAGTCTTGGTGGGGTACGGTACCCAAAAGAAAGGTGAAGTAACTGGCGCTATTGAAACCGTAACCGCAGAACAACTGAGTATTGTTCAGGTAGCAAGCACAATTGATGCTATTAAAGGGCAAATTGCTGGTGTGGATGTTCAATCTACAGGAGGAAGGCCAGGTCAAAATCCAACAGTCAGAATACGTGGTAGGCGGTCTATTAGCGCGTCAAACGACCCGCTATATGTAGTTGACGGTATTCCTTTGATAGACGGCCCTGCATCCATGGCAGATATTAACCCTAACGACATTGCATCAATGCAAGTATTAAAAGATGCTGCAGCAACTGCTGTGTATGGGTCAAGAGGTGCAAATGGTGTGATTTTAGTTTCGACGAATAGGGGCAGAGTTGGTAAGACCAAAGTAACCTTTAGTAGTCGTTATGGTGTTACATCTGCAACACGGTTGGTAGATATGATGAATGGAGAAGAGTTTGCAGGTTTAAAAAGAGAATCAAGACGGGTTGGATGGAATGGAACTATTCCTGTAGAAACTGAAGTTTTTTTAGACCCAATTGAGCTTGAATCACTTGAGCAAGGTAGGTCTACAAATTGGTTAGATAAAGTAGTTGGTAATGGCTATCAAACCAACCACCAAATCGGGATAAGTGGTGGGTCAGAAAACACAACCTTTAGTTCTTCTATAGGGTATTTTAAGGAACAAGGTATTATATCTAATCAAGATTTTGAGAGAATTACAGGTCGATTAGCCGTTGATCATAGAATCAACCGTATATTTAAGGTAGGAGCTTCCTTTTTAGTGTCTAAAACAGAACAAAATTTTGGTTCTAACGCTACTATAGGTGAAGCCTTAGCAAATAACCCATTAGGAGTACCATTTGATGAAAATGGAGATTTGAAATTCTTACCCACCAACGATGGTATTCGTACCAATCCCTTAAGTGAATTGGTAGAAGGTGCTTATATTGACGAGCGGCTACAAACTAGAATTTTTGCTCCATTTTATTTAGATATTAACCTTATGCAAGGCCTAAAATGGACAACTACTTTTGGTCCAGATTTTCGAATTGGTAGAAGGGGTCTTTTTGCAGCTAGCGAAACAAACACAAGGCGAGGTGCGCCACCTACAGCAGGAATCGAAAATGTAAACGATTTTGGATATACGCTTGAGAATTTATTAACCTATAATAAGGCGTTGACGAGTCGACAAAATTTAAAAGTCACGTTACTACAAAGTATTCAAAAATCTAAAATAGAACGTAATTTCGGAAATGTGACTGGACTACCCTATGATTCACAATCCTTTAACAACTTGGGTTCTGCTACACAAGGCGGTGTAGTTGCTTCTAGCTTGACGGAATGGGCTTTATCTTCCTTTATGGGAAGAGTAAATTATGATTTCGACAGTAAATATTTGTTTCAAGCCTCATTAAGAGCTGATGGGTCTTCAAGATTGGCTCCCGGGAACCAATGGAAGTATTTTCCAGGAATTTCTGCTGGTTGGAGAATAGATCAAGAAGAGTTTTTAGCAGAGACCTCTGTATCTGAATTGAAGTTAAGAGCTTCTTATGGTGAAGTAGGAAACACTTCTGTTAATCCGTATCAAACGGCTGGTAGGTTAGAAAACACAGTGTATGCTTTTGGGGAGTCACCAGCACTTGGTTTCGGACTTAATGAAATACCAAATGAAAATTTAACTTGGGAAGTATCAAAGACCTTAGATATAGGTTTAGATTATGGGTTCTTAAATAATCGCTTGGTAGGGTCTTTTGACTATTTCAGAACCAATACGGTTGACCTATTATTAGCAAGAAGCTTACCCTCCACTTCAGGGTATGAAAGTGTGTTGCAGAACGTTGGGTCAACTAGAACTACAGGATTCGAATTTACCATCAGTGCAGGTATTATTGATAATGACGGTGATGGTTTCAATTGGGATATAGACTTGAATATTTCTACTTACAAAGAAGAAATTACAGAGTTGGCTTTAACAGATGCTAATGGAAACCCCTTAGATGATGTTGGTAATGGATGGTTTATTGGCCAACCCATTCAAGTATTTTATGACTATGAAAAAATAGGTATATGGCAAGCAAATGAAGAGGCTGCAGCATTAGCCGCAGACAATAAAGTACCTGGCGAAATTAAATTAAACGATTTAAATGGCGATGGAGTAATAACCCCAGATGACCGAAAAATATTGGGTGATGGTGTACCTGACTTTTATGGAGGCCTGAATAGTAAATTTTCGTACAAAGGCTTGGATTTGGGTATTTTCTTCGTTTTTCGACAAGGGCAAACAATACAGTCTAATTTCAACGCTAATAACAATTCACTTTTTGGGAGGTATAATAACTTAGCTGTTGATTATTGGACCATTGATAACCCAACAAACGCCAATCCAAGACCAAATGAAAATCAGGAGCGCCCAAGAAATGGATCCTCACTGCGGTATTTTGACGGTAGTTTTGTGAAGCTTCGAAATGTTTCATTAGGTTATAATCTTCCAGAATCGATTACGAGTGCGATAGGAATGGAAAAATTACGATTTTCAATTGCTGGCCAAAATCTTATCTTTTGGGATAATTTCCCAACATTTGACCCTGAAATTTCCGAAGAAATAGGTGTTAATTTGGACAGTGGAGTTGTGCCAAGTACAAGACAGTTTTCTTTATCCATAAACGCTACATTTTAAGCAAAAAAATATTAGTTTAAATCCAATAATTTAAATAGTATGTACAAAAAAATTTATATAATATTAGTTTTAGCACTGGCTTTTTCAACAGAGTCATGTGATAAATTTATTGAAGAGGAGTTGGTAACTGACGTTTCCGCTGCCTCTTACTATACAACTGAAGGTGGTTTAGAAGACGGGGTACGAGCTACGTACGCTACATTTAAGCCCTTTTATGGTCAAGAAATAGGTGCTGCGATGTTAACCTTTGGCACGGATGTCTGGACCAATGGTGCTGATGGAGGCCATAAAGTATTCAATTTTTACGATGGTGGCCTCAATGGAGAGGAAGGGTATATTCCAGATTCCTGGGATAATTGGTATAAAGGTATCAACCAAGCGAATGGTGTTATTAACCGTTCTACTGATGTCGATATGGATGAAGCTCAAAAGAACTTACGAATAGCCGAAGTACGTTTTTTAAGGGCCTATTTTTATTTTAATGTAGTCACCACTTTTGGGGACGCCCATCTTAGTCTTGAAGAAACCCAAGGTATAGAGATTGAAGCCAACAAAACGCCTCAATCAGAAATTTATAGTCAAGCAATACTTCCTGATTTGGAATTTGCTATTGCAAATTTACCTAATGAACAGTCTGACTATGGTAGAGCAACAAA
>NZ_JHZC01000030.1 GCF_000621125.1 Maribacter antarcticus DSM 21422 | reverse complement strand
GCTGAACGGGCCAATCCCGTTCCTGCTAAACTAGAAGCTATCTTTAATGGCGTTACTGCATCGTTAGCTAATTCATTCGATGTGATTCCGCTAGTAGAAACTCCCAATGTTAACGGGTCTAAAGTTGTTGCGCCTCCAGAAAGAGTTAAAGTTCCATCGGTAGCAGCCGTTACCTCATTGCCAATTACACCATCACTCTCTGTAACTGTTACAGAACCAAAATCTACCAAAGTCCAAGAAGTACCATTCCATTGTATTACCTGCCCGTCCACTGTACCGTCATCTAACTTAGAGAGGGTCACAGCACCATCACTCAAATCTCCGCTAGCTATTGTTCCATTAACTATTTTTACACTTGTGACTGAATTATCCGAAAGGTCCAAATCTACATCTGTCAATGATGAATTAGACCCTCCACCAACAGTAATCGTACCGCTGGCAGAATTTATGCTACCATCGCCTGACAAATCACTTACATTTACTTCAACATCATATACTGTATTATTCCCTACGATAGTTGGTGTAACTTCTATTCCATTTCCTCCTGTTACGCTCGTAGTAAGTTCGCTTCCGGTGATGTCACCATCAAGCTCCTCTAATGCTGCCTGTACATCTGTACTTGTGATGTTTCCAGCAGCGGTTACTCCTACTTCACCAGCATTCTGATCATCAGTATCCACCAAGGTTGCAATATCTGCTAACGGCACACGTACATCATCACCTTCACTATCCGTAATCACTAACTCGTTGGTGGCAAGGTCTACTTCAAAAGTTGCATTCGTTGTATCGGTATCCGTAGCAGCTGCAATTCCAGATAAAGAAACCCGAAACTCGTCACCTTCATTATTTAAAATGACAAGTTCTCCAATGGCTATATCTATAAAGAAATCAGTTACAACAGTATTCGTATCAATAACAGAAGCTAGACTTGCTAAAGAAATAGAAAAAGAATTTGCGTCACTATCTGTAAGTACTAAACTATTGGTGCCTGCATCTATATCAAAATTAGTTATTACGGTATTAGCATCAGAAAAGGTATCGCTAAGGCTGGTTAAATCAACACTTACAGTACCACCGTCTTCCAAGTCAAGTGTTAACTCATTGGTTGTATCGTTAAAGGTAAAACCTGTTAACTGTTGGTCATCCGTAGAACTCAGTTCCCAGGAGTCACCATCCCAGAAATAGATTATCCCAGAATTTGTATTTACATACAAATCTCCCAAATCTGCTCCGACAGGAGTCCCAATACCTGCAACTGAAACCGCTGTCCCCTGCAGCACCTCACAGTTACATTGATCTTCTAATGTTACCGTAGTTTGTGCGAATGTGAAACTAGATACTAAGAATAGCATCCATAGGATTCTTTTGTCCATAACCAATTGTTTACTTAAAATATAGTTTAATCTCCTCATATTCATAATTGATTGAAACTTCAAAATCTATTCAAATTAAATCACTAAAAAAACTCTTGAAATACCGTAAAGTAGTTTTACGGAGTATTTATAGACTACAAAACTACCTTTAAGCCTTCATTAGGAAAATAAATGTTGTGTAACGATAAAATAGCACTGTATAGCGCTTAAAATTTGAGGTTTCCTGTTTATATAAAGAGAGAAATTGAGAGGTTATTTCATCGATAAGGTCAACAAATACAACATTTAAAGAGTGTATCGAAAGAAGATATAATCCTCCCGAAGCAATTTTGATTCAGAAAATAAATAAAGTACACGAAAAAGTACTATGAAGTAGTAAGGTGCGCTGATTCTGCCACCGTTTATTATCAATTTTAAGGAAAAAAAACTATTATTTTATTCATTAGAGATTGATTACTAAAATGTTTGTAGATGCCTGACATCAAAACTAACAACGTTTTTAAGTATTGACTACCTAACGAGATTTGCTAATTTTCATCTATTAATAACCTCTATAATCACTTTAAGCTTACAACTAATTGGAACTAACGTGAAACCCTAACACTACGAGTACGTAATAGGGTGAGTTTTTATTCATGTAGATTTTCTATAATCCTTACTAACCTTTTAAACTGCATAAAATACAAGCAGTATTTAAAAGGAAAATCATAACTATATAAACTAGATGTGAAGCTATTCCAAATCCAAATAATACGAAGCTATTCTGAAATTATAAACTCGGAACGTCTATTTAAATCATGTTTTTGCGAGGAACAATTTATTCCGTCATAACAATCATTAATAAGCTTCGTTTCTCCATAACCTTTACTAGCCAATCTACCGGAACCTATGCCTTTAGAAATCATATAATTAATGGTAGCTTCTGCTCTTTTTTGTGAGAGTAGTAAATTATAAGCGGCGAGCCCTCTGCTGTCTGTGTGCGAGTTTACTTGAATTTTCAGACTCGGGTATTTTTCCATGGCGGCTATTACCTTTTCCACTTCTACCTCGGAGTCTTGACGTATATTGTACTTGTTGAAATCGAAATAAATGGTACTAAGTTGTAACAACTTAGCCAAATCATCTCCAAAACCAGCTGTTATAATATCTCTTTCTAAGTAAAAATCTATAATTTTAGGTTTGCCGTCCGAAACTCCAATATACTCCTCAAAAGGAACATAGCCTTCCATTAACGCTCGAACAAAATTACCCTGATTACAATCCAAAACAAGGCTGTAATTCCCTTCGGAGTTTGTAATATCAGACAATATCTCCTCGTTATTTTCATTAATTACTTTTACGGTAGCACCTACCAATACATTGTTCGATATTTTATCACGAACCGTTCCAGTTACCTGCTGAACACATTCAAAAACCAAAGGCTCTTTTTCCAGAAACTTATAGATATCATCTTCTCCTATACCACCTTCCCTATTTGAAGCCATATAGCCTTCTTTTGATAGCTCATTGAAAATAAAAGTGAAATCGTCTCTTCTACTATTTATAGGTTCGCCTACGTTAAGGACTTTACCATTAAAATCTTTACGTTTGATTTTGGTAGCAAAAATATCCAAGCCTCCCAAACCTGGATGGCCATCCGAGGAAAAATAAAGTATTTCGTTATTAGTAACAAATGGAAAAGTCTCTCTCGCTTCTGTATTGATATTAGCCCCAAGGTTTTCGGGGGTGCTGAACGTTCCGTCGTCATTAATGGCCACCATAAAAATATCCGACAAACCATACGTACCTGGCATATCAGACGTAAAATATAATATTTTCTCATCTGGACTCAATACAGGATTGGCTACAGAATACCCGTCATTATTAAAAGGAAGTTCTTCTATTTCACCCCAAATACCGTCTATCATTCTAGCCCTAAAAATTTTTAGCCTAATAATTCCTTTTTCGTCCTTAACATATTTTCCTTCAACAAAATTATTTCTCGTAAAGTAAAGCGTTTCACCATCTTTAGTAACGACCGATGCAGACTCGTGTAATCTGGTATTTATATCCTCACCAAACTTGGTAACCACATTCATAGAAACACTATCCGAATTGACTTTGTACAAATCCAAAAAATCTTTAGCATTCCAAGTGTGTCTATATCTAGCAAAGTTTCCCGTATCTCTATCAGAGGAAAAAATAAGTCCATCTTTGTAAAAAGCAGGTGCAAACTCAGAATAAACCGTATTGTATTCAAAAGAAGTGATATCGTACCTACCCGAATTCGTTTTGATTTCGGCTAGATAGTCTCTTTCTTCTTTAAATGCACTTGCTCTTGCGTCACTAGTGGTCAACGCGGTAAACTGAGACATGACTTTATTTGAGTCCTCATAATCCCCTAAAGTTTTTAGAGTTTGTGCATATTTAAAATAATCCTCGGGAGCAACATCGTTCGGGAATTCCGTAACCAGTTTTTGAAATATTTCTGCAGCTTCTTTATAATCAGAATTGAAGTAATAGGAATTACCTAATTTTTTAAGTAAATCTGCTGAAACGAATTCTTTGTCCAAAACTCTTTTGTAAATATCAATAGCGGGTCTAAACGAGTATTCCTCATATTTTTCGTTTCCCTTGTTTAGTAATTTTTCCTGAGCCAAGCTTACGCCTATGGCGGAAATCGTAAAGAGAATGAACAGTATTTGTGCTTTTTTTGTCATGGGTCTTTTCGTATTAAAAGAAACGAGGTGATACCAAGCGTTGGAAGGATTTTACCAATTCATACCTTAAAAAAACTTCGAATGAACCATCATTAAAACGGGTACCTCCCAATTCAGTGGTTTCTCTGTCATATGCCAAACCTAGCATCAACTGGTCAGAGATTTGAAACCCTGCCATGGCACTAACCGCAGCATTCCATCTATAAGCAGCACCAAACGTAAATTTATCGTTAAACATGAAATTTGCAGAAAAATCTATTTGCAAGGGTGCTCCCCCTACCATTTTTGTCAATATTGCGGGTTTAAACTTTAGGTTTCCATTCAAGTCTAACACATACCCTGTTATCAAATAAAAATTAATTCTTTCTTGGGATAAGAACTGTAATGAATTGGCATCGGTCGCAGAATTATCAAAATGCTCTGTCTGCAAAAGGTTTGGTGCGGATAGACCAGCATAAAACTTATTGGTATGGTAGTAAAAACCTAAACCAACATTTGGTGAAATTCTATTTTCGATATTATCGACGTTAACCGGCTCCGCATCAAAATTCCGCAACTTATTAAAATCTAAATTCAATACATTTAACCCTGCTTTTAAACCAAATGATAGCTTAGCATCCCTAGCGACTTCAATGGTATAAGACAGAACACCATCAAAATAGGTTTCCTGAACCGTACCATCCCCTATTTCATCATTAACAACAGATATTCCATACCCTAATTTGCTATTTCTAATCGGGGAATGTATGTTTACTGTTTGTGACGTAGGAGCACCCTCTAAGCCTACCCATTGAGCCCTGTATAAAGCAGCAGCACTCAACTGACCACGAGATCCTGCATATGCAGGATTCACACTTATGGTATTGAACATATACTGGGTATATTGCGCATCTTGTTGGGCATTTGTCTCACCAATGAAGAGAAGCGCTATGAAAAGTAACCCTAAAAAATAATTCCTAATTTTCATTTGGTTATGCTATTATCTGCTTATGTAAAGATACTCGCTATCGATATTATTTTCGCCTGTCACGGTCGTGTAATTGAATATGTAATAATAAACTCCAGAAGGAAGATAGTCCTCTACGCTTAAGGTAGACCTTCCTCTTGACCGCCCATCAAAAACATTATTCTGATTGTTATAATCTTCCCCTTCGTAGACCGCTACACCCCATCTATTGAAAATCCTAAGCGTACTATTGCGTATATTTTCGACACCACGAATGAATAAAAAGTCATTCTTTAAATCACCATTAGGAGATACAATCTGATTCACTTCAATTTTAAGTACTTGTAGTTCATTTACAACCACGGTCACCGTTGCGGTGTCGCAATTACCTGTTAGGTCACAAACTGTATACTCGAACGTATCTGTACCGCTAAAACCAGCATTCGGTGTATAGGTTAAAAAATCATCCAAAAGATTATCAGGGGTACCCCCATCGTTAACGACTACAACTCCATTTGAAGCACCTGTAAACGTTACACTTCCATCGGTAGGAATACCAGAGTCATTTAAGAAAATATCTATATCAATTGCAGTTTCTGCATCTGTAATTTCCTCATCATCAACCAAATCGAATAAGGGAAGCGTTCCTACTATAATCGTAACCACTGCGGTGTCACAATTTCCTGTACTATCGCAAATCGTATATTCGAAGGTGTCGGTTCCATTAAAATCTTCATTTGGACTATAGATTACCGAATCATCACTTAAATCATCCAGAGTACCTCCATCATTTATTTCAACAGTTCCATTCGATAGGTTTGTTAATGTGATAGTTCCGTCACTTGGAACACCCGTATCATTTGATAGAATGTCTATTTCTATGGATGTATTTAAAGGTGTACTTACTGCGTCATCAACCACATCCAGGATTGGGCTATCGGGGTCCAAATAATCGGGTGTACCGTCGTTGTCCGTGTCATCGTCCGTAGGGTCACCATTTTCGTTCAAATCCTCTTCTTCCGTAGGGGTACTGTCACCGTCATCGTCTAAATCTCTGTAATTAACGTCCTCCGTACCGTCCGTGTCCGGAAGGTCGTTGGCAGGGTCATCTATTTCGTCATTCACATCGAATCCGTCGTTCACATCATTACCCTCGTAGCCGTCGTCAAGTCCATCGCCATCTGTATCCAACCCAGTAAAAGTCTGGTCAGGAACCCCATCAAAGTTGAAGTCGTTGCCCTCGTT
>NZ_JHZC01000029.1 GCF_000621125.1 Maribacter antarcticus DSM 21422 | reverse complement strand
AAAAAAGTACGCAGGATACGCACAAAAAAGTTATGACATTTTAACTAAACTCTCTAAAAACGAAGAAACCACGCCAGAATTAATGATTTATATAGAATCATATCGAGCTTCATCTCTTTCATTAGTTGCTGGAGAAAACACAAAACTTAGTTTATTAGGTAAGGCTTTTGAAATTTTTGAAAATACTATAAATAAATATTCTTCTATATCACCAAGACCAGAATTTATGAGAGGTAGTGTTGCTGAAAATCTTCCTTTTTTTATGTGGAAAAAAAGAAAATTCGCTAAAATAGATTTTGAATCAATAATTAAAAAACAAGAGAAAAATAATAATTATGCTGATTTTAGAATTATGAGTTTTTCTTACTGGGCTTGGGCTAGAGCCAACAAAAGTAAAAAGAACAGAGAACAAGCAATTAAATATTTAAATAAAGCAATCGAAATTGACCCAAACTATAAGGCAGGAAGAAAAAGAGCAGAAGAATTAAAGGATAAGTATGGTAAGAAATAACTACTTACAACAAGGTATAAAATTAATTGCTGGCAAATCGCTTACTTACGAAAGTCTAAACGGACTTTCTTGGTTTGTGTTTTGTATAAGATTAGTTGCCTAAAACAGGCAACTAATCTTATACAAAACCGTTGCCAATAATGCAAAAATTAAGTTTGCGGAATCGAAATTCTAAAAAAATAAATGAACTATAATAACAAAAAATTTAAACCAGTTTTAAATTCCAAAAACGGAGAAACAACAGCGGAAACAATTTTTGAATATAAACAGATTGGAAATATCATTACGTCTGAATATTATGGCGGAAAAATTATAAATGGACACTTAATTGGATTAGTTGACAAAGATGGAAATATTGAAATGCGTTACCATCAAGTTAACAATAAAAACGAATTAATGACTGGGATTTGCTTTTCAAAACCCGAAATAACTGCAAGCGGAAAAATAAGACTATATGAAGATTGGAAATGGACTTCAGGTGACAAATCCAGTGGAAAATCAATTTTGGAGGAGATATAAAAATAGAGAGAAATTTGTTAAAGATTACGGAATTGAAAAAAACATAAATTACAGAATTAAAGAAAGCGGAATAAGTTAGGAAAGAAAAAAAACACTATTGGCAACACCGTATAAAATTAATTGCTGGTTTTAGCTTATTTACGAAAATCCTCGCGGATTTTCTATCCAGTTTTTATTTACTAGCTATAGTGCTTAAAACACGCAACTAATGTTATATAAACACGTTAGCGGTAATATGTGGTAAGAAGTAAGATAAGCTTCGGGGCTTTCCCTTTTTTGCTGCTTACCCTATAAAAGACCTACTCAGTTCTCAAGCAGAACGTTTATCAGAGCAACAAAAAATATACGGCACCAGTTTCATTAGTTTCTCTTTTAAGTGTGGCCTAGGCTTTAAAAATAGAGCAGCTTTCGGTGTCTTCCCTTTTGCCGCCAAAACGCAAGCGTTGCGCAATCACTATCCAGACGGACTTGTGGCTTGCCGGTATTTATAAACCTGCTATACCTCTTAATTTTTTTTATGTCTGCTTAGGTGTATCGCAGCATGTTATAAGCGGCAAAATCTACAGGAAATACAGGAATGGTTTGTCTTTTAGCGTTTGGTTCGGGTTACATAAAACCGCTAACAAGACCTATACGTAATGCGGGGCTTGGTCAATATCAAAAGGTTTGCGTATTTTTAGGAGGTCCGCCAAAACAGTTTGATTTGGTATTTGAAACAAAAAAATAAATACAAAAAACTGCTTTAGCTACGTGTAAAATAAGGAAGATGAGTACTGCTCTGCTCCTGCTCTACCTATAGCTTTGGCGTTAGCTACAATTTAAAACTCAATATTTAATGAACAAACTTAAAGTACTATATACTAACCATTCTATTTGGCTTGTCCTCTTGCGTAACAAAAGAAAATAAAAATACCGAGATTGAATCAAACCTTCCCAGGAACAAAATACTTGAAGATACACTTATAACAAATGAAACAAAAAAAGATACTGTTTCGAGAATAGAAAAAAGAAAATTTACAATTCCAAACTCTGAAATATTTTCATTAAAATCAAATTATACAACGAAAGAATATGACATCTATATAAAGCTACCTAGCGGTTATAATAAATCCAAGGAAGAATATCCAATTTTAGTACTCACAGATGCTGGATATGCTTTCCCTCTTGTATCTAGTATTTATAGAAGATTAAAGTTTTCAAAAAAAATAAATGAAATAATCATAGTTGGAATATCGTATTCAAAGGGAGAACATTTTGGAATATCAAGAACTCGTGATTATACCCCCACTTATTCACCAAATGAACCAAATGGATATTCTGAAGAGGCTAGATTAAACTCTGGACAAGCAGATAATTTCATTATGTTCATGAAAAATGAACTTATTCCGTATTTAGATAATAAATACAAAATAGATTTAAACAAAAAAGCTTTTGCAGGACATTCCTTTGGAGGACTATTAGCTAATTACATGGTAGTAAGCCATCCGGAGACATTCAATTACTATATGTCTGGTAGTCCGTCACTTTGGTATCACAATAACTCAATATTTGAAATTGAACATACATACTCTAAAGACAACACCGATTTAAAAGCTAATTTATATATGGGAATTGGAGCTTTAGAAAACGAACCTAATGGATTTCAAATGGTATCGGATATGAATAACCTAGAAAAAAGATTGAATTCAAGAAATTACAAGAGCCTTAATGTTAAAAGTGTTATTTTTCCTGATGAAGATCATCAAACCGTCTATCCAACTTTCATTACTAAAGGATTAATATGGGCGTTTAAAAATTAAAAACTGTAGCTAACACCGTGTATAATTAATGGCTAATTCTCGCCTACTTACGAAATCCCTAGCAGATTTTCTATTTGGTTTTTATTTACTAAATCAGGTGCTTGAACACGCCACTAACCATACACAAACACGTTGTACCCAATTTAAGAAAAATCTCGAATACATTTCTACATATCGAGAAATATAGATATATTCACCAAATGATTTTGAAATTAGCCACAGAAATAGGTAAATGCTTATCAAACCAAACTAGAGTTCAAATTATGGAATGGTTAAAAGACCCTAAGAAAAATTTCCACACTCACGAATCATTAAGGAATTTTGATGATGGAGTTTGTGTAACAGACATCAAAGATAAATCAGGTCTTTCACAATCAACCATTTCAACTTATTTGATAAATATGGAAAAGTGCGGATTACTAATTATGACAAGACACGGAAAGTATTCATACTTAAAGCGAAATGAAACACTTGTAAAAGAATATTCTGACTTTTTAAGATAAAAAAAATTAATTTAATGAATCTATATATTTAGATATAACGAAATAAAAAAATGCGAAAAATACTAATTACTGGAGGATTTGGAAAAATAGCAAAACATTTTGTCCAAAACTACAACAAGAAATATGAAATAACCGTTGCAGACATTTTAACAAATAAAGAGATTTTCACAAAAAATGTGCGAATCGAAAAAGCAGATTTGATGGACTATTCAATTTGCTCGAAATTGTGCGAAGGAATCGACACAGTAATCCATTTGGCAGGAATAGTCGACCCGATTTCGGAATCAGATAAAATTTTGGAGACGAATATAAAAATAACGCAGAATATTTTTAAATCCGCTGTGAAATTAAAATGCAAAAGACTGATTTTTGCGAGTAGTGCGCAAACCATAGAAAGTTACCCAAAAGACATCCAAGTAAATAAAAATATGCTTGTTAGACCGAAAAATATTTATGGAGTTTCAAAATGTTTCGGAGAAGCTTTAGCAAGTTATTATGCACATAACAATGAAATTTCAGCAATTTGTTTGAGAATTGGAGCATACGAATTTCCAAAAGACTTTATCGAAATGAACGCACGGGATTTAAGTGCATTTTTACATCCAGATGATTTAAACCAATTATTAATTGGTTGCATAGAAACAGAAGATATAAAGTATGAAGTTCTAAACGCCATTTCAGATAATCGATATAAACGATTAGATATAACGGAGTCAATAGAAAGAGTTGGGTATCGACCAAAAGCGGATGCGTTTGAGTTGTTTAAACTGAAAAAGGAATAAAAACTGGCTACAACACCGTATAAAATTAATTTAGGGTTTTAGCTTACTTACGAAAGTCCAAACGGTCTTTCTTTGTTCGTGTTTTATTTAGTAAATTGGTTGCTTAAAAAACGCAACTAACCTTATACATAAACGTTGGCAGTAATAAAAAAATGAACACACTAAAAGAATATATCAATTCAAAAATAACAATTAAAAAAAGTGTTTTAGATACTATATTATCATGTTTCAATATAAAAGAATATGATAATGACCAAACTATTATCAGGAACGGACAGTATGTGACGAACTACTATTTTATAGTTTCTGGTGGTATCCGAATCGTTATTGATACACCAGATAAAGAAGTAACTGCTTGGTTATTATTTGAAAATAATTTTTTTAGTGACCTAGAATCAATAAAATCTGGACAGCCCACTAAATCAAAGGTACTGTCTATAGGTAAATCTACTATATTGAGTATTGAAGCTGAAAAAATGCATCAATTCTATAAACAGCATCCTGAATGGCAAGAATTTGGAAGAAAAATGATGGAAGAACTATGCTTAAACTTAGTTGAAACTTTAATCTCATTTCAAATTATGGATGCCGAAACTCGCTATTTACATTTACTTAAAAAATCAGATATTATAAATAGAGTGCCATTGAAACAATTGGCTTCTTACTTAGGAATAACCCCTACTTCGCTCAGCCGTATCAGAAAAAATATTCGCTAATTCCATTTCTTGCCATTTGGCAATTTTCCAAAACTGAATCTTGCTCATCTTTGTATCATAATTATAAAATAATAAATTATGATATTTTTAGTATTACTTATAAGCCTATTATTTACAAGTGGGCCTATAACAGAAAAAAATCAAGAAAACACAGGAACCGTTTCTATTGAATTTTCTGGAATTGACAAAGGAAGAGGTTATATAGAATTAAGTGTATTTAGTAGCTTCAAAGGATTTCCAAATAATGGAAATACAGCTTTTAAAACGTATCGTTTTAAAATAACTTCAAGCAAAGAATCTTTTTCAATTAAAGATTTCCCTTATGGGGAATATGCTATTTCTTGTTTTTACGATATTAATTACAATAAAATATTAGATACCAACTTTTTTGGTATTCCTAAAGAAAAAGTAGGCGCATCTAACAATCCTACTAGCAACTCCATTCCTAGTTATAAAGATGCGAAGTTCATTTTTAACAAGCCAGAACTTCAGCTATCAATAACTTTAAAATAATCTTCCTTTCTTTTTAAAAAACATATATAATGAAAAAGTATATCACATATATTTTTATAGGACTACTATATCAACAAGTAAATGCGCAAGTAACAGGTGAAGTAAATGTACTTGACAGGGATGTTTTTTACATTCAGTACACACCTAATATAGCTACTGAAGATTTTACTTATAATAGAATAAGTGGAAAACTAAGCATTCCGCCAATACGATTAAAAAAACTATCTCTTTTTACAACTATTGGATTGGATATACACCAGTTTGATTATAAGGATAGTAATCAATTTAGAGATGTTACCGCCCTGGATAAATTTTACAATGTTAACTTAAGCTTATTTGCTAATTACAAGTTTTCAGATAAATGGTCATTAAATATTCTGGCAGCACCATATATAGCATCTAACTTAGAAGAAAATTTAACTAGTGATGATTATAATTTTAACGGACTAGCTTACTTAGAACGCACTTTTTACCGTAAAAATGGAGGATATATACAACTTGATGTTGGTGCAGGTTACTTAACACTTAATGGAACAACAACTGTAAATCCTGTAATACAAGCCAAAGCTAGGTTTAATAAAAACTGGTCAGCCGTTTTAGGCATCCCAAATACGTATGTAAAATGGGACATCAACAAAAAGCATTCCTTGAAAGTACTAGGAGAGATAAATGATTTTTCTGCAAACTTAAATGGTACAAACAGTTTTGGAACTGTAAATAATGTAGATCGTGCCGTTTTTACTTCAATTTCGTCAGGTGTAGAATATAACTATTGGATTACGTCTTCAATAGGCATAATGCTTAAAGCTACTCAAAGCGTTTGGGATAATTATGAACTAAGAAACACAAATAATGAAAGTATTTATGAATTTAACACTTCTTTTGAACACCCTTTTATTGGCTTGGGTATAAAATTCAACCCTATCAGAAGTTTACAAAATAGTCTAAATCCATTATAACGATGTCAAACAATAAAAATATAACACAGATGTTCAGCAAAGAAGCATTATTAAAATCGGCATTCCCTGCTTATTTCTTTCCATTAATTATGTCTGGAGGTCCTGCTTATTTTTTAAATAAACCCGAATTACTTAAGGCGAGTTATTCAACCATCGCTTTACCTTCTTTGATTGCTACAGTTATTTGCTTTTTCCTACTTAAATACCTTAAAGAAAAACAACTATTTATGCTTCATAGGATTGTAATCTCATTGCTTTTGGTTGTTGTAATAGGAGTCCTTTCTCTGTTGACAATTCAAATTTTCAATCTTTGGTCTTACCTTTTAGATATCCTTCCATCAGCAGGACTTGGAGCAGGAATTATAGGAATGACAAAACCCCTAAAGAAAAACCATGAAAAATTATAAAAAAACAATAGTCGTATTTGGTTGTACAGGAACAGTAGGCTTACCTGTCTTACAACTTTTAATAAAAGAAAACTGTATTGTACGAGGCGTACTTCGTAATCCTCAAAGGACATATCCGATTTCAATAAAAAACACTTCTAACTTGAGTTATGTAAGTGCAGATCTAGCAATTATTAAAGAAGTGGAAGATGCCTGTAAATTTGCAGACACAATATTTTTGTTAACAGCAACTCACCCAAAACAAGAAGAATATGAAACTAATGTGATTAATGCTGCTAAAAAATATGGAGTAAAAAGAATTGTAAAACTATCTGCACCAGATATAGAACCTGTAAGTTTAGTAGAAGTTTCAAATTGGCATAGAAAAATAGAAGGCAAATTAGAAAATTCAGGAATTGAATTTTGTTGTCTTAGACCTCAGGCATTTATGCAAAATTGGGAAAGAAATACTTTTACAATTAGGAGATTTGGAAAAATTTATGGTGCAATAGAAAATGCACCTAGAAACTATGTAGATGCTAGAGATGTAGCTGAGATTGCAGTAAAACTATTGTTACAAAACACACCTTTAGAACTTAATTACATTTCTATTTCTGGACCTGAAGCTATTACAAATTACGATATGGCGGAACGACTTACAAGAGTAACAAATACAAATATTGAATACCTAAATATTTCTTCTGATGAATTATTTAAAACACTCAAAAATAGGGCTAAATTACCTAAATGGTTAGCAAACCATATTGTAGAATTGGACGAACTTGCTATAAAAATACCAGAACCAGCCGAAGATTCAACAGAAAAAATCTTAGACAAAAAACCAAGATTAATGAATGCCTATTTACAGGAGTCAAAAGAACTTTTCAAAAGAAAGTCGATTTGGGAATTTTAAAATATAATATTTAAAACTACTGCCAACAATGTATATAAAACATAGGCCGTTTGGGAGCTAATCTCAAACGCCTTTTCTTATTTACAAAGACCGCCAAATCTGAAATAATAGTGAGAGTCTACTGCCCTACTTTTCATATACTAAACGTTAGCACCAATTACGAAAAATGATAAAAATAGAAACGTATATAGTTGATTCTTTTACCAACAAACCTTTTAAAGGAAATCCTGCAGGAGTATGTGTTTTGAATCAAAAAATGACAGATGAGCAAATGCAATCTATAGCAAAAGAATTAGGTCTTTCTGAAACTGCATTTATAATTCTAATTGATAAACCTAACAAATACTTAATAAGGTACTTTTCTCCAATAATGGAAATCCCACTTTGTGGACACGCAACACTTGCTTCTTCAAAAGTCCTTTTTGAAATTAACCCTACAATGACTGACATTCACTTTAAGAATATTCAGAATTTAGATTTAATGATAAAAAAACATCAAGAACAAATTGAAATGGAACTCCCTGTTTATGAAACAATTCCACAAAATACTCCTAACGAATTAATAGAAGCACTTGGAATAAAAAAAATATCGAACAGCGAGTTTAATAAAGAAACAAACATTTTACTAATTGAAATAGAAAACTGTCAATTGTTAAATAATCTATCTCCTAATTTTGAGAAATTAAAAGCTTCTCATAATTCTATAAATGGAGTATTAGTTACCTCAATATCAGATAAAAATGACTTTGACTTTGAATCACGATATTTTTGGCCTTGGAGTGGAACAAACGAAGACCCTGTAACAGGAGCAACTCATACCTTTCTCGCAAAATATTGGGCTATAAGACTGAATAAAAAGAAAATGAATTCATTTCAATGTTCTGAAAGAAGTGGTTTTATGGAAGTTGAATTAATCAGTGATAATAAATTGACAATAAAAAGTGAAGCTCAAATAATTTTAAAAGGAGAACTGAAAATATAAAAAACTGGTGCTAACAATGTATAAAAAACATAGGCTTTTGTGCTAATTCCAAAGTTCTCTGTTTATTTACAAAGTCCGCTAAATATAAAATTTGACATTTATAACACAAAAATAAAAGCAAAATATTTATATTTAGTTAAGTGAAAAACTAAAATGATAGTGCCTTTTAACTGCCCTACGTTTCTTAAACTAAACGTTAGCGGTAATATGTGGTAAGAAATAAGATAATCTTCGGGGCTTTCCCTTTTTTGCTGCTTACCCTATAAAAGACCTGCTCATTTCGCAAGTAGAACGTTTATCAGAGCAACAAAAAATCTACGGTACCAGTTTCATTGGTTTATCTTTTAAGTGTGGCTTAGCGTTTAAAAATAGAGCAGCTTTCGGGATTTTCCCTTTTGCCACCAAAATGCAACTGTTGCGCAATCACTATCCAGACGGACTTGTGGCTTGCCCGTATTTATAAACCTGCTATACCTCTTAATTTTTTTATGTCTGCTAGGTGTATCGCTGCATGTTAAAAGCGGCAAAATCTAAGGGTAATATAGTAATGGTTTGTCTTTTAGCGTTTGGTTCGGGTTATATAAAACCGCTAACAAGACCTATACATAATGCGGGGCTTGGTCAATATCAAAAGGTTTGCGTATTTTTAGGAGGTCCGCCAAAACAGTTTGATTTGGCATTTAAAGCAAAAAATAAACACAAAAAACTGCTTTAGCTACGTGTAAAGTAAGGAAGATGAGTACTGCTCTGCTCCCGCACTACTAATAGCTTTGGCGTTGTGCTTCATTACCGCAAACCATTAACAAATGATAAAATTCTTTAGAAAAAATCGCCAAAAGTCATTGACTGAAAACAAATTTAGTAAATATCTGATTTATGCGATTGGTGAAATAATACTGGTGGTTATTGGAATTTTGATTGCCTTACAGGTAAATAATTGGAATGAAGAATCTAAAAAAGAAA
>NZ_JHZC01000028.1 GCF_000621125.1 Maribacter antarcticus DSM 21422 | reverse complement strand
ATGTCTCTCAAAAGATTGAACTTTATTTACAAAAGAACAACAGGTTGACTGATATTATTGACCGCAACATACCAATATCGTATTATGATACCATCAATGAATCCAATTATGCCAATTGTGAAAAGTGTAGAATTGATGTTGCTGATGCAGATTCTTTTCAAAATTTAGATAAGGGTTATCAATTATTGAAATCACTTAACACAGACCAAAGCAATAAGGTAGACTCGCTTTCTTTTAAAATAGATGCTTTTTATAAAGACTACAATGCAATATTCCCAGATGTGAATAAAATGTTGTTGGATATTATAAATGAAACAACTGATGATTTCGAAAAATATGATTGGTTTGTAGAATGGTCTGTTTTTGAGCGAAGAACCTACAACAAGGAGTTAGTTAACTATATTTTTGAGAGTGATGAGTATCGTACCAAAAGTGCCAGACACTTAATTTACTCAAAATACTATTTAAGCAGACTAAAAGATTACAATACCAACGCTACAGAAATATTAAAAATTTTGGGTGAAAAATTAAAAGAATAAAAGGATGAAAATCTTTAGAAAAATATATTAAAAAATAACGAAAGCACAACAACGTGTATAATCAATTGCTTGGTTCTAGCCTACTTGGAAATTCCTTCGGAATTTCCTCTGGTTCGTTTTCTTTTACTAATTTAGTTGCTAGCCAACGAAAATAACCATACACGAACACGTTAGCGGTAATATGTGGTAAGAAGTAAGATAATCTTCGAGGCTTTCCCTTTTTTGTTGCTTACCCTATAAAAGACCTGCTCATTTCGCAAGCAGAACGTTTATCAGAGCAACAAAAAATCTACGGTACCAATTTCATTGGTTTGTCTTTTAAGAGTGGCCTAGGCTTTAAAAATAGAGCAACTTTCGGGGTTTTCCCTTTTACCGCCAAAACGCAACTGTTGCGCAATCAATATCCAGACGGACTTTTGGCTTGTCGGTATTTGCAAAGGTTCTATAAGTATTCAAGTTTTTTTTATGTCTACTTAGGATTGTCACAGGATGTAAAAAGCGGCAAAATCTACGGGAATAGCAGTATAAAATTGTCTTTTGGAGTTTGGTTCGGGTTACATAAAACCGCTAACAAGACCTATACGTAATGCGGGGCTTGGTCAATATCAAAAGGTTTGCGTATTTTTAGGAGGTACGCCAAAACAGTTTAATTTGGTATTTTAAGCAAAAAATAAACACAAAAAAACTGCTTTAGCTAAGTGTAAAGTAAGGAAGATGCGTACTGCTATGCTCCCGCACTACGTATAGCTTTGGCGTTGACAGTAATTAAACTCACTCAAATTTGATTAAAATAACGCAACATTTTGATAAAGCTGCATCTATAAATAAAAACGATTTATGAAAAACAGAATTTATGCATTGATTTTTTTTACGATTTTATCTTTAACTATAAACTCTTGTAATAGTGACGATGACAAAAATGTAATTGAAAATCTTAACGGAAACTATACTGGAACTTTTACGGTTGAATATAGTAATGGAGATACTTTTTCTAATCCTGTAACTGTCAGTTTTAATGAAGACAACAATTATCAAAGTAGCGCAAATAACGATTATTTTCCTGCTGGAGGAAATGGTACTTATGAAAAAAATAATTCGACTATTGAATATTATGACATTAACATTTGGACAGCAAATTTTGATTGGAATTTAATACTAAATGGAGAATATAATTATTCAATAAATGGAGATGAGCTATTAATTTCTGCTAATAAAAATGATGTTGGATTTTATAAATATGAATTGACAAAAGAATAATAACTACTGCCAACAACGTGTATAATTAATTGCTTTGGTTATAACCTACTTGGAAATTCCTCCGGAATTTCCTCTGGTTCGTTTTCTTTTGCTAACTTAATTGCTAGCCAACGCAACTAACCATACACGAACACGTTAGCAAATATTAAAAAGAAGAAATGAGGAATATTTTGAAACTATTATTTTTTGGTGTAGTTGTATTATTATTAGGATGTAATAAGAGTGAAGGGAAGATAGACCCTGTTAAAGATAGCGTAAGTCAGAGTTTAGAAAAATGGCTAGCTAAACCAGTTGAAGAAAGAGAAGCTTTAGAAAGCTTGGATTTCTCAAAAAAATCATTAACAAAAAGCCGAGCTGAAAATGTTACCGCACTACTATTTCAAGATATGCAGGCAACAATGATAAGCAACTATGAGCAACAGTGGAACAATCGCAAACTGATTTATAAAGGATATAGCATGCCTTTTTATTATCAAATATTTGGTAATAAGCCATCTGATGGAAGAAGTTTATTTATCTCATTACATGGAGGAGGATCAACTACAATCAATGTTAATGACCAACAATATAATAATCAAAAGCATTTATATGACCAGACGATGAACACCCTTGAAGGTGTGTACTTAGCGCCAAGAGCCCCATCGAATACTTGGGATTTATGGCATCAGGATTATATTGACGAGTTTTTAAATATTATTATCCAAATGGCTGTTGCAATAGAAAATGTAAACCCAAATAAAGTATATTTATTGGGTTATTCAGCAGGTGGAGATGGAGTTTATCAATTGGTTCCACGAATGGCAGATAGATGGGCAGCAGCAGCTATGATGGCTGGACACCCAAATGAAACATCTCCTTTAGGATTAAAAAACACTCCTTTTGCGATACATGTAGGGGCACTGGATAACGCTTATAATAGAAACATTAAAGCGCAAGAATGGAAAATAATGCTTGACGATCTAGAAAGTAGTGCTCCTGGAACCTACATCCATGATGTGCAACTTCATGATGGATTAGAGCATTGGATGAATCTTGAAGATGCTGTTGCCTTGCCTTGGATGAAAAACTATAAACGCAACCCCATAGCTCAGAAAATTGTATGGAAACAAGATAATAGGCATCATAGCAGTTTTTATTGGATAGGAATACATGAAAATTTGATTGAAACTGGAGGGGAGATTATAGTAGAGTACAATACGCACTTAAATGAGATCAATATAATTTCTAATTATAGCAATATAATTCAACTATATATGAATGATAAAATGTTGAATTTGAATGATCCGGTAACTATTAAATACCAAGGAAATATAATATCTCAGAAAATTTTTAACAGGTCAATTTTGAATATCCATGAAACCCTATCTATTAAAGGAGATTCTGACTTGTCATTCCCCTGTATAATATCAGTTATCAATAATGAAAATGTCCAAGAATAATTAATATGCCAATAATTATTTAGACATAGAAAATAACATTTGCTAACAGAAAATAAACGCCATTAAAACGGGCGTTTATTCAAACCGTTAGCGGTAGTATGTGGTAAGAAATAAGATAATCTTCGGGGCTTTCCCTTTTTTGCTGCTTACCCTATAAAAGACCTGCTCATTTCGCAAGCAGGACTTTATCAGAGCAACAAAATATCTACGGTACCAGTTTCATTGGTTAATCTTTATAAGTGTGGCCTAAGCTTTAAAAATAGAGCAGCTTTCGGGGTTTTTCCTTTTGCCGCCAAAACGCAACTGTTGCGCAATCGATATGCGGACGGACTTGTGGCTTTCCAGTATTTGTAAAGGTGCTATACCTCTTAATTTTTTTTTATGTCTACTTGGGCTTGTCGCAGGATGTTATAAGCGGCAAAATCTACAGGCAATACAGGAATAGTTTGTCTTTTAGCGTTTGGTTCGGGTTACATAAAACCGCTAACAAGACCTATACGTAATGCGGGGCTTGGTCAATATCAAAAGGTTTGCGTATTTTTAGGAGGTTCGCCAAAACAGTTTGATTTGGCTTTTAAAACAAAAATAAACACAAAAAAACTGCTTTAGCTAAGTGTAAAGTAAGGAAGACGAGTACTGCTCTACTCCCGCACTACGTATAGCTTTGGCGTTGGCATTAATTTGAATGAAATACGAAATTAAAATACCTAATCCATGTTCGGAAAATTGGAATCAAATGACTCCTACTGAAAAAGGTGTATTTTGTTTTAATTGCCAAAAAGAAGTCTTGGATTTCACAAAGGTATCTAATTATGAATTGTCTATGAGACTAGACAATAATCAAAATATTTGCGGGAAATTCAGAGTTGACCAAATCAATACTGAAATAAATTCTTTAAAAAAGAATCAAGTGCATAGAGTTGGACTTCTTTTAGGCTTAACTTCACTTCTTACTATAACCACTCCTGTCTTTGGACAATCAAACTCAGTTCAAATCGAAAAGACTTCACCCGTAATTAAAATAGACAACCAAAAAAATAATCATAACCCGAAAGATTCCATCCAAATTAATGGTGTTGTACTTGTTACTTCTGGTGCATTACCTGGTGTGAATATTTTTATTAAAGGACATTCCTACAAAACGCAAACTGATTTTGATGGTAATTTCTCAATTTCTATTAGTCAAAAGGATTTCAAAAAGAAGTTGACACTCATATTTTCGTTTATTGGGTTTGAAAGTAAGGAAGTAGAGATTAGTAATGATATTAAATTTATAGAAATAAATATGACTGAAGACAAATGTGTTATGGGAGAAGTCGTAATTATAAAAAAACAAAATATTTTTAGACGCATTGGAAACTTATTTAGAAAAAACTAATGCCAACAATGGCTATAATTCATTGTTGCATTTGAACAAAAAATAATATATTTAACAAATCAATCGGCTGATTTCATAAGCGGAAAAGTCTCCGACATTTTCCACAACGAAATCATAGCCTAACCGTTACAGCACATATGAGAAAAACCATCGGTAAAGACATAATTCCACTTCTTATTTCAGCCATTCTGGTGATAATCTCAATCGGAATTACATTGTTTACGGATTACACTCTGAATTACAAGCATTACATTGGAATTGGACTCATTGGGATTTCTTCACTTCTGTATTTTAAAAACAAAAAACTATTCGTTTACTTTTTCGGATTAACCTTAATTCTAGGAATTGTCAATCTAATTGACATTTATTACTCAAACATAATTTTCGGAATTGGACCAATAAAATTCAATCCAATTTTTCTGACTTTACTCATTATTTTCTTGGTATTGAATAAAGAACTGTTGAACAAATTATTTCCTGAAAAGAAGTTGACTGAAAAAGACTTGGCGGAAAGAAATACGCAAAAAGAAAATCTCATTAAAAACTCCGAACTGAAATTCCAATCAAAAACAGAATCGGAATTGAAAAATATTGCGGATAAAAAAAGCGGATATGTGAACGAGGCAAAAATTGCTTCGAATAATATTTTACAGAATAAATACGTGCTGTAACACGGTGTATAATTAATTGCTTTGGCTATTGCTTATCTGGAAAATTCCTTCGGAATTTTCTCTGGTTCGTATTTGTATACTAATTTAGTTGCTTAATCACGCAACTAACCATACACATCACGTTACCTGCAAGCTGAAAACAAATCAAAACTGAATGAAAATTAAACACAACGAAATTGAAATCGAACAAGAAAATCCTTTTGCTAACTGCAAATTAGATAGACAAAAATATTCGAGTGTTTTAACCAATATTATCAACTCATATCCATATGGATTTGTACTTGCTTTGAACAACAAATGGGGTACTGGGAAAACTACATTTGTGAAAATGTGGGAACAAGATTTAAAAAATACTGATTTCCAAACTCTATATTTTAACGCTTGGGAAAACGATTTTGAAAATAATCCTCTCACAGCATTAATGGGAGAATTAAAAACCTTAACGAGTGTAGATACTGAGCCTTCATTTAAAAAAACACTTAAAAAAGCATCAACATTAACAAAACATATTGCGCCAATAATAGCTAAAGCGATAGCTGATAGATACATTGATACAGAAGGTGTCAAAGAAGCTATTGTAGGTGTTACAAATGGATTAGCAGACGTCTTTGAGAATGAAGTCAACGAATATGAAAATAAGAAAAAAAGCATTTCGGATTTTCGAGAAACCTTATCCGAATTCATTGCGATTACTAACGAAGGAAAACCTTTAGTCTTTATTATTGATGAACTAGACAGATGTAGACCGAATTATGCTGTTTCAATCCTGGAACAAATTAAACATTTCTTTTCTGTTCCAAATATTGTTTTCGTACTATCGATTGACAAAGAACAACTGGGAAATGCGATTAAAGGTGTTTATGGTAGTGATGATATAGATGCTGAGGAATATTTAAGGAGGTTTATAGATTTAGAATATTCCATCCCTGAGCCAGAAACAGGTTTGTTTTACAAATATCTATATGACTATTTTCAATTTGATGAATTTTTCCAATCAGCGGAAAGGTCAAAGTATCGAGAATTACAATCAGATAAATCAAATTTTCTTGAAACTTGTAAGTTAATTTTTACTAATGCAAAAATTCCTTTAAGACAACAAGAAAAAATATTTGCACATTCAAGATTGGCATTAAGGAGTTTTAACTGGAACAGTTATGTTGTTCCACACGTTTTTCTTTTTCTAACATTTATTAAGGTTACTGATAATGAATTCTATGAAAAGATGAAAGCGAAGAGCTTAACGATTCAAGAGCTACAAGAACGCTTTTTAGACTTAGTTAAAATTAAAATAAATGAAGACACAGAAAGGCAACTTATGTGGCTTGAAGTTTATTTAGTAAATGCTTACAATAATTATTACCAAGAAAGATATCACAGAAAACCTCTTTATGAAAGAGATGAAGAAACTGGAGAAAATAAACTTTTAATAACGTCCATTGTTAAAAAAGATGCGGGACAAGACTTTATGCATATTTTGGAAAGTATTAATAGAAGACGTGGAGAAGGAGATTTGGACTTGTCTCATTTTACCAAACATATTGATTTATTAGAAGATATCAAAACGTAAAAAGCCAGCAGGTAACAACGTGTATAAAACATAGCTAAAAAGTGCTAAACCAAAAGGTCTGTGCTTATTTACGAAGACCGCCAAATTTTTAATTTGGCTTTTGAAATAAAAAAGATAAAAACAAAATAAAAAATTCGGCTCTGTGTTAACCCGAAAAGTTAGCGTCTATTTACACGCTACGTTTCATACACAAACCGTTAGCCTTCATTAAAAAACTGATTCGATAAATGATAAAATTCTTTAGAAAAATTCGTCAAAATTCACTTATGGAAAACAAAACTGGTAAATACTTTAAATATGCCATAGGTGAAGTTGTATTGGTCGTAATTGGAATTCTAATTGCATTGAGTATTAATAATTGGAATGAAAATCAAAAAAATTCACAATGGGAACAAAGATTTTTAAAGGACTTAAGAAATGAATTGCAAAGTAATTTAAGTCAACTAAACAATTCATATGGAATCCAGTCAAAGAAGGGGGAAACTTTAAAAAATCTAATGCAATTAATTCAAAAAGGGAATTCTGATAAAAAATCAGAAATCGATTCTGTTTTTGTAAGCATACAATTTATAAATCCAACATTTTTCCCATCTACTGGTGTTTATGACTCTGGCGTAGCATCAGGTAAAATTGAAAACATAAAGAACGATAGTTTAAAATATATGATTACAAACCTTTACAACCATTATTACAAGCGGTTGGTTTATAATGGTGAAATATTAGACGGTGTTGTTGGTAAAATGGATTGGGAAAAAAGAACATATTATAACTCTAAAAAAAAACAAATTAAATCTTGGGAGTCTGTTTTGGATAGTGAATTTTATAATCAAATGGACTTCTTATTGCATCAAAACATAGTCTATACAATAATATCAAAGGCAAATATAGATCAGATAAAGAATGTCATTAATTTTGTTGATATGGAAATAAATAACAATGACTAAATTTTTTAGATAAACAAATTGTTGAAAAAATAAATAACGAAAGGCTAACAACGTTTATAAAACATAGCTGTTACAAGCTTTTACAGAGGTTTTCTTATGTTTATTAAGACCGCCTAATTTTTATATTTGGCTTTTTGAAGAATTTAAGATAAAAGAAAAATTTAAAAATTCAGCTCGTGTATAATCCGAAAAGTTAGCGTCTTTTTATACGCTACGTTTCATACACAACACGTTGTGCTTCATACCCGAAACGATATAAAATAGAATGACAATTCAAATTATAATAGTACTTCTTCTAACATTTATTATTCATTTAATAAGTACTTTATCCTATTCGGTAAGAATTGTCGGAACTAGAACAAGAAAAATAGCAGTCTCATTTGCACTTTTTAATATTATGGTTCTTATTTCAAGAACTTCAAATTCATTTCAAGCACCATTATTGGCAAAATGGGTTGAAAACAATATTAACCTGAATATTAATCCAGGAACATATGAAATTAGATTGATATTATTCGTAGCGACTTTAGCTACAATATTTGGAGCTTTTTTAATTCCTACTTTTCAGAGGATATTATCTAAAGCTGTTATGAATTTTAGCGTGCATAAATCAATGCCAAAATTGATTTTACATAGTTTTACAAAAACAGGGATTAAGCAATTAAGAAAAGAAATTAGCATTCCGAATAGAGAGAATTTATCGATAAACTCGAAAACCAAATTTCCGCTAAAGATTTTCATTTTTAATATTTTAGCTGTCGCTATATTATCTGTCGGAGTACTGTCTTCACTTTACGCAGGATTTATAACGCCTGAATTAAGAACTACAGCAAGTTCTTTATCAGCTATTGTTAATGGATTTGCGACAATATTAATGTTTGTTATTATTGACCCATACCTTTCAATTTTGACTGATGAAGTTGTAGAAGGAAAATTTGCTGAAAGTGAATTTAGACGAACTATTCGATATATGGTTTTTGCGAGAGTGATTGGAACAATTTTAGCTCAATTATTGCTAGTGCCATTTGCTCATTTTATAGCATTGGTTGCCGAAATAATATAAAGTACGAAAGCACAACAATGGCTATAGTTAATACGGGTTTTGGTACTTAACCCAAAGTTTAGAGCTTTTAACCAAGTCCGCCAAATCTTTTGATTTGGCTTTAAAAATGAAAAGATAAAACAACGTAAAAAGTTTTGGCTAAGTGCTTAATCGGAAATTAATTACTTTTAATTCCCGTACTAACCATAGCCGAAACGTTGTACATAATGCGGGAAAATGATAATCCGACCACATAAAATATCGCTAATTAAGAAGAATTTCATTGAATTTTCGTTTAAAAAAGACGAAGATGATAACGAAGAAATAATTCCTGATTTTGAGAAATTTAAAACTCTAAATTCAGCAGAACAATATTATCTCGCTGACAATTATAATTGGGATGATGGGACAATTGTATTGGACTGGATTATTGATAGTCCTAAATGTGACAAAGGAACAGCTTCATTAATATTCTGGAGAGCAGAACCTGATTTCTATTTCGACTTTACCATAGAAACAATTGAAGAATATGAAAAACCCGTCTGGAATCTATTACAAAAGATTGTGGGGAAATTTAGAGAAAACGGATTTAAGAACAACCGATATAAATTTGACCCAATTGTGGAAGGATATAAAACTGACTGGAAAACAGAATTGGATATCTGGGAAATTCCAGCGGAGTTAAAAACAACTACTAAAGGGAAAAAGCCTTTCGTATTTGGACTATGAATTAAATAAGCACTATGTACAACACGGTGTATAATTAATTGCTTTGGACAGTGCTTATCTGGAATATTCCTTCGGAATATTCTCTAGTCCGTATTTGTTTATTAATTTAGTTGCTTAACCACGCAACTAACCATACACATCACGTTGGCAGTAATTTGAACAACGAACTAATTTTAAGCTGATTAACAAAAACGGAAAAGCCGAAATCCGATTATAGTAGGCAATATCTAACACGGAATTTAATGAAATTATCGAAATTGATTTTGACAATTGCAATTGGACTATTTTCATTAGTCACGCTTGAAAGTTGCAACCAAAAAAATAATGAATCACAACAGACTGAAACAGTTTTGCCAATAATTAGAAAGGAAAAATTAGAAAACGAAGCTTGGGAAATGGAGAAGAAATATTGGGCTTATGCCCAAAGAAATGATACTGTTAATTATAAAAAACTTTGGCACAATGATTTTATTGGTCGCCCAGGTAATGGAGATGAATTTGTTAATAAAAGTATGGTTTCAAATTGGATACCTGAATTACATAGCGACCCAAATATAAAATTTAGTTACAAACTTTATAGAAAAGTCACTAATGCAATTGATGATGTGGTTATTGTGTTTTATGATGTGGATGCTATTTGGGCTGACAAAGAAAATAATATCGTTGAAAAACATTCTTCTGTGATGCTTCATACTTGGAGAAAATATGATGATGGTTGGGTAATTTTAGGTGGAACTTCGGCTGATAAGAATGAAAATATACCAAACGATTAAAACATTAAACTAATAAAAACTACTGCCAACACCGTGTATAAACCATTGCTGAGTCTGTGCTCATCTGGAAAATTCTTGGGAATTTTCCAGCGTAGTTTTGTATCTTTAAAGGTTCGTGCTTTCACACGCAACGGTCCATACACATACCCGTTATGCATAAGCAAAAAAGTCACCCCTGAATTCAAAATTATCTTCCAAAATAGATTGATTGAAATAAAAAAAGTTACGTAAATATTTTTTTACCCCAAAATGTAAAGTATATTTGTCATTATGGAAAACATACTTATTGTTTATTAATAATCTAAAATTAAAATTATGAATGTAAAATCATTTATGGAATGTGAGAGAAAAAGCCTTGAAAAGATGAAAAGGTATCAGTTATCCAACAAATTCAAGAAAATTGGAATAGGAATAATTATAATATCGGTAGTAGCATTTATCGTGAATAAATTATCCATTGAAAATATTGACTTAAAACTAACATCCAAATATGGAATATTAATTGGATTATTACTCATTTCAATTTCAAAAGAAAAAATAGAAGATGAACTAATAAAATCTTTGAGAATGCAATCTTATACTTTTGCATTTATTGCAGGTGTTATAATTACTCTATTAACAAATCCAATATTTAACTATATAGCAAATTTAATTTCTGAAAAACAGCAAGGAAGTTTTGAAGGTGTTGGAGATTGGGAAATTTTATGGATTTTGTTGAGCATTCAAGTTTTTTATTTTGAATTCTTAAAGCGAATGAACAAATGAAAAATCGACTAAAGATTGAAAGAGCAATATTAGACTTAACACAAGAAGAACTTGCTAATAAAATTGGAGTATCGCGTCAAACGATAAGTTCAATTGAAAAAAACAGATATGTACCTTCAACAGTTCTTTCATTAAGACTTTCCAACTTATTTAAAAAACCAGTTAATGACTTCTTTGAGTTAGACGAAAATGAGAAAGCCAATGCATAACAAAGTGTAAAAAAAATAAGGGCTTTAGTGCCTAAACCTAAGTTCAGTGCATTTTACAAAGTCCGCAAAATTTACAATTTTGCGTGTCTATTAAATAAAGAAAAAATTGTAAACTTAGCTAAGTGGTAAATTGAAAATTCAGTCCTTCGAAATCCCTTACTATTCTTACACAAATCGTTGGGCACAATTTGACGCAACCAAATCGAAAAAATTACATATAATCTAAAAACAATGTTATGAAAAAATTACTAATTTTTACTTTAATTGTATTTACTATTTTAAGCTGTAACTCTGATAATGATGAAGTTCAAAATGATTCTGATTATGCCGAATATATAGTTGACAACTCTATTGAGTCGGAAATTAATTTTATGCCGGAAGAAATATATACAACTAACGAAACTCAAGAACCAGTTTTAAAACTAAAATTAATTACTTCTGAAATTTTCCCTTGTATAAATTACGGACTGTCAACAACCGAATTTATAAATGGTAATGAACTAATCGTAAGATTCAACCAGATAATTGAACCTGAATTATGTTTGACAGCAATTGGACCTGCGACATCTTATATCGAATTGCCTCAAAACACAAATAAAGTAACTTTTATAAATGGAAGTATAATTGATAAGTATTCTATAGAAATTAATGAACAAAAAATTTCAATAACTCTTATCGAAAATAATTTCACAACTTCATTACACGACAAAACTTTTATATTTCCAGAAAATTCATTTGCCTATGTTTGTGGAACTAATACAGATAACACTAACATTTATACAGATTTTTCAGCGATTATAGAGCAAAACCCTGATTTCATAGAGTTTGAATTTGAAGGAGAAGGAAGAATACCTTATCCTGAAACAACCTATGGAAATTGGGTGAATCATCCTTCAAAATACTATAAGTACACGGATTCGGCCGAATTTAATAATTTAGCTAATACAATGAACGCTTATTCTTCAGCAAACATTATTGAAAATTCAGGAGTTACTATTTCAATATATAGTTGGAATAATATTAAATTTTACAGTTGGATTGAAAATTAAAAACTGTGCCCAACACCGTATAAAAAAAATTGCTGGTAAAAGCTTACTTACGAAAGTCCTCGCGGACTTTCTTGGTTCGTGTTTATTTACTAACTTGATTTCTTAAACTACGCAACTTTTCTTATACAAATCCGTTGTAGCACATTTACCAAAACCAACTAAATGCTTGAATTAATACTTTCGACTTTAGCAGAATTTGGACTAATTCGTGAGGATTTCAAACATCGAAAACGAATAAGTAAAAAGGAGAAAGAAGACGGTACGAAAAGACCTATTCAAAAATACCTTCTGCAACCGAGTTCCATAATGGTCATTTCGCTTTTAGTTGTTATAAGTATAAGCTCATTTCTGTTTTTTGGTTATCAAAGAAAATCTATCTACCCTGATGAAACTAAAAAAGAAATAGCTGAAATGAGCGATAGAATGGAGAATTGGAAGGAAAAGCTCGGAAAATATCCTGCGGACTTGAATGAATTAATCGGAAATAGTCCTTTAAGACAAGATTGGAAAAAAGACGCTTGGAATAGAGAATATAAATTTAAGGTTGAGGAAAATGGCCAAAGGTTTTTAATCACTTCTCCTGGTCCGGATGGAAAATTTAAAACGGAAGATGACATCAAATCGCAATAAAATAAATTTAAAAATTGTACGACTTTACATAATTAGTCTATTATGTATTATCTGTTATTTCTTAATGGAAAATTATAATGTAATATATGAACTCGTTCAACAATGGAGTACATTTCGCTATAATCAATATACTTCTAAGTTTGTTGCAATATTATTTACGGGATTACTCAAATATGGATTATTAACAGTTGGGATATGCATTTTTTCAATGTTGAGCTTTATGTTAATTAAAGAAAAATTAAACAAATAAAAACGTGCTACAACACAACCTATAAACAATACGGGCTTCGGGCTTAAACGAATGGTTTGTGTATATTTATGAAGTCCGCAAAATCTTTGGGATTTCGCTTTGAGACAAAAAAAGAAAAAACAAAACCAAAAGATTTCGCTTTGTGCATGGCAGAAAGTAAACGCTAGTTTGCTCCCGTACTGTTCATAGCTAAACCGTTAGCATTAATTACTAAAATAATTCCTCCATTGAATAAAAAAGAACAATTCATTTACTATTCAAGCCCTGAAAGATGGTTGCATTCTGCTTTAGAATTACACGGTTCTCTTGAAGAATTATATGCATTGAGAAATAATTTATTCTACAGAAAATTAAATTATTACCATGATCAAAGAGACATAACGATACCTGGACATTCTAAGGCTACTTATTTACTAATGTCATATATTCTTGAAAATCTTTTAAAAGGAATAGCAATTTTAAACGACCCTAATTTAGTCAATAAAGGAAAAATTGAAAAACAAATAAAAACTCATGACTTAAACCATTTATCTAAACTAAATGGTTTTGAACTCACAGAAAAATCAAAAATTTTTCAGGACACTTTATCTGATTTATGCGTTTCTAATGCACGATACCCTATTGGACTTAATGAACATAATAAAATGAAAGATCCTTCATTTACTGAACATGACTTTGAGTTATTTAAAACGCTTTTTAAAATGTATAAAGAATACCTTGTTATAGAATTTAGTAAAAATGGATGGAATAGCGGATTAAAAAATGAACTACTGAACACAAAACCTAATGATTGGAATTACGTAGAAAAAAACTAATGCTAACACCGTATAAAATTAATTGCTGGTTTTAGCTTACTTACGAAAGTCCAAACTGACTTTCTTGGTTCGTGTTTTATTTACTAAATTAGTCACTTAAAACACGCAACTAACATTATACAAACACGTTAGCGGTAATATGTGGTAAGAAGTAAGATAAGCTTCGGGGTCTTTCCTTTTTTGCTGCTTACCCTATAAAAGACCCACTCAGTTCTCAAGCAGAACGTTTATCAGAGCAACAAAA
>NZ_JHZC01000027.1 GCF_000621125.1 Maribacter antarcticus DSM 21422 | reverse complement strand
CAAAGGTTCTATAAGTATTCAAGTTTTTTTTATGTCTACTTAGGATTGTCACAGGATGTAAAAAGCGGCAAAATCTACGGGAATAGCAGTATAAAATTGTCTTTTGGAGCTGGGTTCGGGTTACATAAAACCGTTAACAAGACCTATACGTAATGCGGGGCTTGGTCAATATCAAAAGGTTTGCGTATTTTTAGGAGGTACGCCAAAACAGTTTGATTTGACATTTAAAGCAAAAAATAAACACAAAAAACTGCTTTAGCTACGTGTAAAGTAAGGAAGATGAGTACTGCTCTGCTCCCGCACTACTAATAGCTTTGGCGTTAGGCAACATATAACCAAAAATGAGAATGATAAATATTAAAAAGACTTTTTACTCTATTGGACAAGGTTGCTTTTACTCGGAAAAAATATTTTTTGGAAAGGAAGTGAAAACTATTGTTTATGATTGTGGTTCTGAAAATGGGAAATCTCCAAATAAAAACCGATTAGAGAAAGAAATAGAACAATCTGGACTGGATGTTATAGATTTTCTTGTGATTAGCCATTTTCATACTGACCATATAAACGGAATTGAAAAATTAAAAAAGCATTTTACGATTAAAAATGTAATCATTCCCAAAATAGATGCATTGGATGTTGCTTTTTATTTAGGAACTAAAAACACAATTGAAGACTTATTGTTAGACCCAGATTCATATTTTAAAGGAACTAATAATTCTGAAGACCCAAATATTATTAGAATAAATCCTGAGGGCGAACCAAATGAATTAAATGACTCTTTAAAATTGCCATCTGAAATTTCTCAAAACACAAATATTCCTGTTATAAAATTTGATAAGGATTTAATTTGGATTCTTCGATTCTATATTGATAAACGTGTTTTTAAAACTGACAAAAGGACAAAAGAGCAAAAAGAGATTATTGATAAAACACTAACCATCAAGGATTACTCGAAAAATAAAAAAGAATTAATTGATGCATACAAAACATTAAGCAAAGATGTTAATTTAACTACAATGTCTATGATTTCCGCTCCAATGAATAATCATAGATTTTTTTTTCACGGAAACAAAGATTATCCTATTTCAATAATGAATGGCGACATCTTACTTAGTGACGAAAAAAGAATAAAAGACTATACAAATCATTTTTCTGATTTTAAACACCATCCTTTTCATTTTCACATTCCACATCACGGAAGTCATAAAAATTTGTGTAGACCAATTAATGAATGGTTTATAAAAAAGGGCATTGTAATGTCAGGATATTATAATTCCTACGGACATCCATCAGGAATAATTTTAAGGAAATTTAGCGACTCTAATATTAAATTAAAAAAACTCACTGAATTTGATAAAAACTATATAAAAACTTATCGAATTTGGCTTTGAAAAAATACGATTGCCTAACAATGGCTATAGTTAATAAGGGTTTTGGTGCTTAACCCAAAGTGAAGTGCATTGAATAAAGTCCGCAAAATTTTCAATTTTGCGTGTCTATTGAAATAAAGATAAAATTAAAAATTTGGCTAAGTGAAAGTCCGAAAGTTCAGTCCTCTGAAATCCCGTACTAACCATAGCCGAGACGTTACCAATCATATAAAATCAACAGAATGAGTAAAAGTATAATTGTAGCATTGTTTTTTCTATTTGGGTTCAATCAGGTAAAGTCACAAAACGTTGAACAAATTGTAATCGGCACAAAACATATACTACATTCTAATATCTTGAATGAAGAAAGAGAATATTGGATTAACTTACCTGAATCGTACAATAACGGTGAAGAATCCTATAAAAAGTATCCTGTTCTTATTGTACTTGATGGAAATACTCATTTTAAGTCTATAACTGGTATGGTAAGCTATATGAGTGGAAATGGAAAAATCCCAGAAATGATTGTTATAGCTGTGCAAAACATTGATAGAAGAAGAGACTTCACGCCAGACAAAATCATCACAGTAAGAGAGAATAATACAGGAGGAGGAAAAAAATTTCTAAGCTTTCTGGAAGATGAGCTTATACCTGAACTGGATCGAAAATATAGAACAGAACCTTATCGAATTCTATATGGTCATTCTTTGGGTGGATTACTTGCTACTCATGCTTATATGAAAGAGAAAACTCTTTTTAATTCATTCATTAGCGTTGACCCAAGTTTTGGAACATGGGATGCCAAAACCATGGATGAAAAGTTAGATTCCGTAACAGTTAATTCTTTTGAGAGGTTTATTTACTTCGCAACAGCTAACTGGGGAAAAAGAAATATTAGAAACCGAGATCGTCATCTACGATTGTACGAAGCATTAAATAGTAAATGTGAAGGAAAGTTTTATGCGAAACTAGAATATTTCGAGAATGAAAATCATGGCTCTGTTCCACCTATTGCTTTTTATAATGGAATTTCTGAGATTTTTAAAAATTACGGAATTTCTTTCAGAGATGTGGACACTAAGGCGCAGCTAATTGAACATTTCCAATCAATTTCTCAACGACTTTCATGGAATTTTAAACCACCTGAACGACTCGTGAATCGAATAGGTTATAGAATGCTAAGGAGTAGAAACGAAAATGATAAATCCAAAGCATTAGAATTCTTTATATTGAATACAGAAAACTTCTCTAATTCATTTAATGCTTATGATAGCTTAGGAGAGACTTATGAAGTTTCAGGGAATAAGAAAAAAGCAATCGAAAACTATAAAAAAGCACTTGAACTTAATCCCAAGAGCGAACATGCCAGATTAAAGATAGAAAGCTTAAGTAAGAGCGAATAAATACAATTGGTAACACCGTGTATAATTCATTGCTTGGAGAGTGTTTAATGATTACCACGGAAATTCTATCGAATTTCCTATACGCTGTTTCTTTTTGCTATCTTAGTGCTTACAGCAACTAATCATACACGAACACGTTACCAATAATTAAAAAAACAAACAGAATGAAAATAATATGGGATAAGTAGTCGAGTGAAATTTGGTGGAACCCTTAGAATACTGCAAGACTATTTTAGAGTCTTTGGATTAGGGATACCATATATGCAAGTCAGAAGATTAATTTCTACTGAAACATATAAGGAGTCAGCCATAAGCTGATATAAACCTAGAATTGTTGGTAATGCTTTCATTTCAGATATTAAGTTATTTAAAGTTAAAGATACAATAATTATACGCGTGCTAAACGTGAGGGAAGGCAACCAAAAGGTTGTCGTTGGGTTTCATATATTAACTCATTAAAGACGTTTTCCGCTTATCCCTATTATTTTTTTATATAAATTATTAATGGCAAAAGAAGAATGGTTTAAACTTAAAAGATATCCGCATTTAGGCAATCAAATTAGCCCTAAAGGCTATAAAGATATTATTGCTAAAATCACTAACGAAAGTTTCATTTCTACACATTCATTTGCTCCATTTATTCATAGAATAAAAAAAACTAAAAAATATCGAAAAGAATACAAAGATGGTATAATTCAAAATAACGGATTGAGAAAGAAAAGTATAAAACCTAGAGATTTATATTATGCAACACATATAGATTCTTTAATTTATTCTTACTACTCGCACCTTCTAACTAAAAATTACGATATTATACTCAAAAAGGAGAATATATCAAATTCTGTTACTGCTTACAGAAAAATACCTAAAGAACCCAATAGTAAAAGTGGGAAATGTAATATTGATTTTGCAAATGATATTTTTGATTACATCAAACAAAAGTCAAAAACTAACAAAAACCAAGTTGTAATAGCTTTTGACATAAAAGGTTTTTTTGATAATCTAAATCATAAAAAACTAAAGGAAAAATGGTGTAAAGTAATAAACAAAAGCACATTACCTAAACATCACTATCAAGTTTATAAGAATATCACCAAATTTTCATACATTAATGAAAGTGAGTTGTTTACCCACTTAAATGGTGAATTAATAATTGAGAGATATACAGATAGTTCTCGTTTAACGAAAGAATACAAGAAAAAAAATATTAAGAATCTAAAATATTCTAAAAGCCAACGTGTAATTTCTTTTTGCAATAAAAAAAACGATTTATATGCCGTCCGGAAAGCTGGTTTAATTAAATCTAACAAATACATTTATAATAACGGAATCAAAACTGATAGAAAAGTAGGAATTCCTCAAGGTTCTCCTATAAGTGCAACTTTAGCTAATATTTATATGCTCGATTTTGACATAAAAATGTGCAAAGAAATATCTGATTTAGATGGTATATATAGTAGGTATTCAGATGATATGGTTGTCGTTTGTGATGTTAAATATAAAAATGTAATTATTGACAAACTTACAAAGGCTATTAAGACAATTTGCGAACTTGAAATTCAGAAAAAGAAAACACAAATATTTCATTTTGTAAATAACAATAGTAAATTAGTCTGTTATCAAGAATTTAAAAACCATTCAACAATAAATAGAAATTTAGAGTATTTAGGTTTTCAGTTTGATGGAGAAAATATTACAATTAAGAATAGTAGTATTTCTGCTTATTATGGAAAAATGACCAGAAGTGTTAATCGTTCAATTTATTACGCAAGAAACACTTCAAACCCAAAAACAAAAAAGAAATTATTTAAATCTAGACTTCAAAAAAAGTTCACTTGCATTGGCGGAAAAAGAATATTAAAAAGAGTAAGAAGCTCTATAGATAAATCACAGTTTGATGCAACAAAATCATACAATTATGGAAATTATTTAACTTATGTCAACAAATCGACTTCTATTACAAATGATATGAAAATTGAAAAACAACTGCGAAATCATTGGAAGATATTGCATTTGAAATTGAAAAAATAACTATTGGTAACAATGTATAAAAAACATAGGGCGTTTTTGCTAAACCGAAAGGTCTGTGCTTATTTACAAAGTCCGTTAAATATAAAATTTGGCATTTATAGAATAAAAGATAAAAGCAAAATATTTATATTTAGCTAAGTAATAAACTGAAACGATAGTGCTTATTTATTGCCCTACGTTTCTTATACTAACCGTTGGCAACCATTTGGCTAAACGATAACCCTAAGCTTAGATTTATCCGAAAAGTTGAAATACTTTTTAAGAATATCATAAGGTAAAGAGAATGCTTTAGACAAATCTTCATCAGAATAATTTAATTCTTTTTTATGTAATTCATAAGCATTTCTAAATATGACAGGCTTATCAATATCCACAAGTGTTTTTTCCATTTTACGTTCACCCATTCTACTTAACTCAATCATAAAATAAGTGGCTCTATTATCAGGAATACCACGTAAATCTTTTGCTCTTCTTATAATAGATTGTTTTGACGTATGCCAATATTTTTTTAATGGAGCTAAGTCATATAAACTCAATCCAATTAAAGAATTTTGAATACCAAAAGCAGGCATTAAAAATTCAGAGGCGAAACGATTTGCTTCATTCTCTTTTTGTTTTTCATCACGATGTGCTGGATTAGGAAAATCACCTGCACAATGCATTAAAATATGACCTAACTCATGAGCAAGAGTGAATCTTTTTCTATCATTAGGGAAGTTTCTATTAATAACTATAACTGGATTTCCCTTATCTGTTTTAAATGATACACCATCAAATTTGTCAGTTACATCATCAAATTCTATAACAACTACACCATTACTTTCAAGATGATTAAAAATATTTATAACAGGTTCTCGCTTATCGAGACCCATTAATTTTCTAGTAAATTTAGCTACTTCTTCTGGTGTATATTCTTCAGGGTCTAATGGTCTTAAAGAAAAATCAGGATAATCAACGGAATCATTTAATTGGTCTACTAAATAACCAATAATTTTATTATTTGACTCTAATTGTATTTTTACAGCTTTAGTTATGCTAGATTTTTTTCTGTAATGAGCAATATCAATATCATTATTGATAATTTTAGTGAAAAATTTCACAGGAAAATCAAGAAAACTAATTAGTTCATAAATAACATTCTCAGATAAAACATCAAATCCTTTTTCAAATTTTGACAAGTTAGACTGAGATAAACCTTTAACTTTTTTTGATAAATCAGTTTGACCTATTCCTCTATATTCTCTAGCAAATACAAATTGTGAGTGGTTAAATTTCATAGTTTTAAAATTTTAAAAATTATTCTAAAATTTAAGGTGTCGATTATTAATTATTCATTAGAAGCTTTTCTTCTAACTAATTGCTCTTTTAAAGAGACTTTTACAGTACTATTTTGTGTATTAGGTTTAAATAAAGTTTCTGTACTTGTTACATCATTTTCAGTAACAATCCATTTAACTTGATTTTCATCAATGTACACTACTTGAGGAGATACTATTTCCCCCATTCTATCAACTTTGTAGCCAAAAAATAATATTGGGTCATCTTGATAGACTTCACTATTAAACATTGGCAAACTCAATTGATTAGAAATTGTGTTAACATGTTTTGTTTTAATATTCATTGGCATATTATTGTTGTTCAATTTTTTCACTAGGAAAATATAATCATTCAACCTTAAAATAAACCTTTTGTATTTACCCCATTTCCAATTATTAGAAAATTCAACTTGTAAACTCTCAACTATTGAAGTGTTTAAAACAGAAGCATCAAAGCGAACTTTTGATTCTGGATTAAACATAGATGAAACCTTATTAAATTTCTTAACACCTCTATTAAAAGCTTTGAAAATTCTAGGTAAATCCTTTTTTAAGTCTAGCAAGCACTCATCCTGAGAAACTTGCCTTCTTTTTCCACTACGTATTGTGGAATCAATTTTTGTTAATACATTTGTCATTTGAAATTATGATTTTTGTGACACCTTAAATCAAAGAACTTAAAAAGAACTCTGCGTCAACAGAGTTTTTTTTCAACTACAAATATATAAAATTAAAGAATAGTTGTAATATTATTTAAAATAAGTTGTAGAAAGTTATTAACGAAGAAAACCGGTTGCCAACACCGTATAAAATTAATTGCTAGTGCAAGCCTACTTACGAAAATCCGCGAGGATTTTCTATTCGGTTTGTATTTGCTAAATTAGTCAGTAAAACAACGCAACTAATCTTATACCAACCGTTACCCACCATTTAAAAAAACATCCCGAACACGAATTATCTTATGATTTATTCCGATATTCTAATATAAAAAATAGTTCATTTCGCCTTAAACACGTTTCAAAATCCAATCCGAAATTATATTGAGAACTTTTGGAGAGAACGTTTCTTCAATATCACGATATTCATCCATTTTACCAGTTTTTGCTTTTTGGAATAAATGATTAAAGCCTTCGAGTTCGATTATTTCAAAATCTTTATTTTTACCATTGGTCAATGCATTGCGTAAACCATTTTGGTTGATTTTTGCCTCTACTTGTGTATCTAAGCTACCATTTAACGATAAAACAGGACAATTAACTTTCTCGTATTCATCGGCTGGATTATAGTCATAAAAATAACGAACCCATTTTTTGGTTCGCATAGCCACCAAGCTTGTAATAATTTCATTCACTTTAACTTCTGGCACACCAAGATTTTTAAGTATGGGCGCTATAGTCTCATTATAGTGTTCCATCAATTCTGGTTTTATTACAGAAATATCCTTATTCTGTTTTGCTATTTTAATTGCTTCTCTAATTGCCTTTTCGTAAACTGCTTCATCAGGTACAGGGAACGGTCTCATCGTTTTGGACTGAATGACTGAAAGTTCTGTTCCAGAAATTCCCGTACCTGCCAAAGAAATGATAAAAGCAACATTGTCAGCTTTATTGGCTACTAAAGGCGCAATGATACCACCTTCACTATGTCCTATCAAACCAATTTTATTTGCATCAACATCGTGCCTTGTTCTTAAATAATCGATAGCACTAATAACATCTAAAGCAAAATCGTAAGTAGTTGCTCTAGAATGATTGCCCGTTGATGCACCAAACCCTCTATCATCATAGCGCAGTACGGCAATGCCTTGCTTAGTAAGGTAATCTGCCAGAACCAGAAAGGGTTTGTGCTGTGATATGGTTTCGTCTCTGTCTTGCGGACCACTACCGCTTATCAATATAGCAACAGGATATTTTTTATTCTCTTTAGGACGTGTAAATGTACCAGCCAGCTTTATATTGGCGTCCTTATTTACAAAACTTACTTTTTCTTCTATGTAGGAATAGGGTTTTAGTGGCTCTTGAGGTCTATTGAGTTTTGGTGTTTCAAGCACCGAATTCCTTGAGAGATTTAGGGAAAAGGAATTTAAGCCTTCAACTAATTTACCGTTAATTAACGTACGATTGGTATTAAACTTTCCACTATATTTCATTCCCACATTTGAAATGTCTATTATTAAGCTATCAGCTGTGACTAATGTCTTTAGTGCTTTAATTCCATTTACTCTTTGTGTTGGAATATCAACGGTGGTTTGATATGTTTTTCCATTTTCTTTAATGTTAAATATAAAATTGAATTTTGTGTCTTTATCCACTTCAATAGCACCATTCCATATTCCTGTTATATTCTGCGAAAGTGCCGTTAATGTTAAAAACAATAGGCAGATTGTGATTATGTTTGTTTTCATAGTTTTAATTTTTAAAATTAGTATAGAGTATTGCTTGCTGAAATTTTTCAGCATAAAATTGTAATTGAATTTTTAATAAAATTGGTCTTTGATTGTTATTTAAGAAGATGTATCTTCAAGCTCTTCTAGAATATGAGATGCGGAATCCGTTACGTTTTTATATTTGCCATATCCCCAAATAGAAAATAAAATTAGAAAAACTGCCATTACAGGAATGTACCAGTAAACCAAATTGATGTTTGTAACAAATATGTCCTTTCCTTTAAATACTTTAATGATAACGGGTAAACTAACAACCAAAAGAATAAAATTAAGATAGTTACCAACTTTTTGTGTTAGTAGGAATTGTCTTTTCTTTTTAGCATAAGCGATAAGGGTTTCTTTATAATTATTATTGGTTAAGTCTATACTTTTCATACTTCTAATGGAGCGCAACACGATTAATGGAAGTACAATCAAATAACAAACAGTAAAAATACCAGAGACCAATAAATACCAAGTATTCAACTCAGAAAACCGCGAAATTAGGAGAATCGCCGTTATAAAACAGATAACAGCACCTATTCCTTCATACTTTGACAGTATACCTATTTTATTTTTATAACGTTCTTTGGTCATTTCCATAATTAATTTATTGGTTATTTTTTTTTGATTATCCAGTTGGTCGCTCATCTGAGACCAAGTCGCTTGCATTTCTTCGAGTTCCATAATTTTATTTTTTTGTCATCTGTTTGTTTAATTTTCCTTTTATTCGTACCATACGCGTACCAATATTACTGGTGGACATACCTGTTATATCTGATATTTCTTCATGCTTTTTTCCCTCTAAAAAAAGAAAAACAATTCCTTTATCAATCTCACCCAGTTTTCTAATGTGAGCATATAATATTTTAAGACGCTTTTCAAGAACTGGGTCGTAATTTTCATTAATCAATACTATTCCATCGAGTGACGTTTTATTTCCTTTTCTTTTATTATTCTTTAGATATAAAAGAGCTGTATTTAATGCGATGCGATAAATCCAAGTACTTAGCTTTGCATCACCTCTAAATGTGTTAAATGATTTCCATAACTGATATACAATATCTTGGTATAAGTCTTTTTGGTCTTCCTTATTATTGGCATATAACCTTGTCATTTTGTAGAGGATGCCTTCATTCTCTTGAATTACTTCTACAAACTGATTTTCTTGTGTCATAAATTATTCGCTATACTCTATTAGTATGTACTTACTTAAAAAAAGCACAAAATATTTCATTTTTTTTAGTTGGCTAATCATTCTTAATGAGAAAGAGAGAAGAAAAATTAATATATTACAACTACAGAACAATAAAATAACTGAAGTGCGTAAATTCCATAAAGCTGAAAGGCATCGTTAAAAAAACGGTGGGTAACAACATATATATCTCATAGGCAAGTATTTAATTAAAGGAAGTTAAGGCATATTTGCGAAGTCGCCAGTCTTTTAAATTTAGTTATATTTAAGAAAAAGTATATATAACTAAATTTAAAAGACTGGTTTGTACTCGACCGAATGGCAACAGCTTATTTGCACGCTACGAGCCATATACAGAGACGTTGGCAGTAATGTAGAAACACCAAATAACCAATAATATGAAATTGCCAACTTTACTCATTCTTGGAATCATTTTTATTCAATTTTTCAGTTGTCAAAATTCTAATTTATTAAAACCCGAAGAAGGATTTTTAGAAGTGGAAGGTGGAAAGATTTGGTATGAAGTATTTGGGTCAGGGAATAAGACACCAATCCTTGTTCTTCACGGTGGTCCTGGTTATCCAAGTTATTATCTTAATCCTTTAAAAAAATTGGCCAATGATAGGTCTGTTATCCTATTCGACCAATTAGGCTGCGGTCGCTCTGATATTCTTACTGATACAAACTTGATGACAATTGATGCTCATGTTGCCCAAACCAGAAAGTTAATTGAGCATCTGAAAATTGAGAAAGTCATCATTTACGGTCATTCTTGGGGGACGACATTAGGTACAGAGTACTACAAGAAATACCCAGATAATATAGAAGCGTTAATATTGGGTAGCCCTTGTATTGATTCAGATATGTGGCAAAATGATTCTGATAAATTAGTGGCTCAATTACCCGATTCCATTAGAATTCCAATAGAAAATCACATAAACAAATCGATTCCAGATACAACAGCATTGAACAAAGCCATCGATTATTTCTATGATGAATTCTATACGCGTAAACGCCCGCATTCCGAAGCAATCATAAAGGCCGATTCTTCGTGGTATGCAAAGAAAAGTATGGTGTATGAATATATGTTCGGTGTTGAAGAATATTCAATTGATGGCACATTGAAAGGTTATGACGGGAAGGAAATATTGAAAATGATTCAGGTTCCTGTCTTATATATAACTGGCGAGTATGATACGGCAACACCTTCAACCGTTAAAGAATATAATGAAATGACACCAAATTCTAGACTTAAAGTTATTGAAAATGCTGGACATCAAACATTAAATGATAATGAAGAAATAGAGTTGAATATTATCGAATCTTTTTTAAGTGAATTTAAGGAATGAGATAAACACTACTGCTAACAATATATATAAAAAATAGGCGAGTTAGTGATAAATTCAAGACTTTTGCTTCGTATCAAAGTCAGTGCCTAACCGAAAGTTTCGTACTTCGAAATCCCCTACTTTTCATATACCAAACGTTGTGCAACATAATGAAACAAACTTTTAGCATCTTATTAATCTTTGTGACCAGCCTATCATTTTCGCAAGAATATTATGATACGGATATGACTCGTGACAAACCAAAATTGAAAAATTATAATCTTGAAACTACAAGATTAATTGACTCGACTGGTGGAAAACCATATACTTCATTAATTCAAATTTTTGACAAAAAAGGCAGACATAAAGTCGATTATGAATTTGACAGAAATGGAGATACGATTGCACAAATCACAACCACATATCCCAATAAATTAACCGAAATTGAAATACATAGTTACAAGACGGTGAAAAGCGATACTGCAATTTTTAAATACAATAAAAAAAATAAACAAACTGTTGAAATTTGGAAATGGGGAGAAGATAAAACTATCGATACAACAAAATTCTTTTACGACAAAAAACATCGATTAATTGCGGATTTTGATGTTTATGAATTTGGCACAAATCAGGATTTAATATTTTATGAAAATAATAGAATAGTAAAATCTATCAGTTATGATTCTGGAAAGACAGATTCCGTTTCTTATCAATATAAAAAGGACAAAATAATTGGCATAAAAAAATACAATATAGAAAAGGAATTAGTTTCCAATTATAAAATTGAAATTGGTCGATACGATAAACCAAAACGGATTGAGAATAAATACAGAAGTTACAACTCAAAAATATTCGATATGAAAACCATCACAATATTTGAGTATCACAACAAGCGACAAATCAAGTCGAAAATAGTAACGAACTTTAAGAATGGAGAGATTGAAAAAAGCACAGAATTTCATTTCTCAAAATTTGGTTATTTAGAAGAAAGTAAAGCAAAAGATAGTGAAGGAAAAACAACAAGTGCTCATAAAATTACGTTGCACAACAATGGCTATAATTAATACGGGTTTTGGTGCTTAACCCAAATTTTAGTGTGTTTTTATAGAGTCCGCCAAATCTTTTGATTTGGCTTTAGAACAAAAAAGATAAAACAAAATAAAAAGATTTGGCTAAGTGCTTAATCGGAGATTAATCGCTTTTAAATCCCGTACTAACCATAGCCGGGACGTTCGCGGTAATGCAAATAAATTAATAAATGATAGAAAGTCTTAAAACATATTTAAGAGAAACGACAACAATTTCAGATATTGAATTTGAACAAGCTTTACCATATTTCACTAAAAAAACATTACAAAAAAATGAGTATTTTGTAAAAGAAGGTATGATTTGTAAACAAATAGCATTTGTAGAAGAAGGTCTATTAAGAAGTTTTTATTACAATAACAAAGCTGAAGAAATTACTTTTTGCTTTGAGACAGAAAATAATTTTTCAACATCATACAAAAGTTTCATTTTACAATGCCCGTCTAATCTTTCTATTCAAGCAATTGAGAAGACTCAATTAATAGTTATTGATCATAAAAATTTGCAAAAATTATATGATACAAGCTTCCAATGGCTAAAAATTGGAAAATTGTTTGCAGAAAAAGAATATATCTTTTTAGAGCAATATGCCTCAATGTTAAATAGTGATTCGACTAAAGAAAAATACCTGAGATTACTTAAAGAAAATCCAACTATTATTAAAAAAGCAAAACTTAAATATATTGCTTCTTTTCTAGGTATAACAAGTCGTAGTTTGTCAAGAATAAGAAAAGGATTATAAGACATTTGTCCTTTTTTTCAAGTGTTTAAAATCCGAATTTTGTTTTTAATCTAAAATAAATATGAAAAAAGGATTATTTATACTTTTAATCCAACTTACAACTATGACAATACAATCTCAAACACCTAATTTAAACGTGTCACAAAGAAAAATAGCCGATATCTATGACGGGATTACTTACATTGATAAAGGAACAGGAACTCCTATTTTATTTTTACACGGTACACTTTCAAATGCAAATACTTGGAGAAAAATAATTCCATCTTTAAGTGATAAATATAGATGTATCGCAATTGACTTACCAATTGGTGGACATTCAATAGCTTTAAATGATAGTATTGACTTATCTCCAATAGGCATAGCAAAACTTATTAAAGAATTTCTACAATTTTTAAAAATTGAAAAAGCAATTATTGTTTCTAACGACACTGGTGGTGCATATGCACAAATATTTGCCTCGTTATATCCTGAAAAAGTTGAAAAATTAGTGTTTTCAAATTGTGAAGTTCAAGAAGTTTTTCCACCAAAAAAATTCAAGTATTTAATTAAGTCGGTAAAAATACCAGGCTTTACATATTTGTTAAGTAGAACATTCAAAATTAAAAGTATGCTTAAATCAAATATGATGATGGGATTACTTTCAGATAGCATAACTAAAAATGAAATATCAGAATTATATCTTAAAACGTTTATCAAAAATATGACTATACGAAAAAACTTTACTGATAACGTTAAAACTTGGTCTCCTAAATACACTATAGAAGCAGCTGAAATATTAAAAAAACAAAAATTTCAAGTCTTAATATTGTGGGGTAAAGATGATAAAAAACTATTCCCCATTGAATTAGGCCAGCAACTAAACAACATATTTGTTAATTCTAAATTAATCCTAATACCTCATTCAAAAACATATATACAAGAAGACCAACCAGAAGTTATGGTTAAAGAAATCATTAGCTTTATTAATCAAGCCAATTAGCTATTAAAAAGACTCACTACCGCCAACACTGTATAAAAAAACATAGGGCGTTTGTACTAAATTCAAGGTCTGTGCTTATTTAGAAAGTTCCGCCAAATATAAAATTTGGCATTTAAGAGAAAAATAAAAGCAAAATATTTATATTTAGCTAAGTGATAAACCGAAACGAAAGTGTTTATTTACTACCCTGCGTTTCTTATACTAAACGTTGTGATTAAGTTGGAACGATTCTTGTTTAAATTAATCTATGAGAAAATTAATTACCCTTTTCACCTTCTTTTTTGTTGCATTCAGTTTTGGTCAGGAAAATCAAATCTCTGAATCCGACCTAGTTGGATATTGGATTTCTGAACGAATTATAAAAAAAGATGAATTTAATATTTCGGTGTACAAACGCTCTAATATTGGTCAAAAAGGGACTACAATAAGGTTTCTGACAAACGGAGAATATCATATAACTCATAATTTGGGAAAAGGAAGAGGCCGATGTGGAAATGAGATTCGCCCGAAAAAAATAATTGGATATTTTAGATTGGACCCTGAATTACAAAAAATAACGCTAGAAAGTTATGATACTGACCCAATCAAAAACTGGGAAATTGTATGGATTGACGAAAACTCATTAGGTGTAAAAAAAACCTAAGCACAACACAACCTATAAACAATACGGGCTTAGGCTTTAAACGTTAAGGTTTGCGTATTTTTAGAAGGTCCGCCAAAACAGTTTGATTTGGCATTTAAAGCAAAAAATAAACACAAAAAAACTGCTTTAGCTAAGTGTAAAATAAGGAAGATGGGTACTGCTCTACTCCCGCACTGCGTACAGCTCAGGCGTTGTGCTTCATTACGACAAACTGCTAACCAATGATAAAATTCTTTAGAAAAATACGATACGACCATATGGAGAAAAATAAAACTGGAAAGTATTTTAAGTATGCTATTGGAGAAATTGTATTAGTTGTAATTGGAATTTTGATTGCTCTTCAATTAAATCTCTATAAAGAAAATTATCAAACTAATTCTATAAGAAAAGATTATTACAAACAACTAATAGGTGGTTTAAATAACGATAAAGTGCATTTGGAAGAAAATATTTTAATAATAGATTCATTCAAGACTGAGTATAATAGATACCTTGAAACGTTCAAGAAAAAAGATTTAAGTGTTGAAATAATGATTCAAAATATTTTGAAGGTAAACCTAAACGCTAATCTCATCAGTTTCAATTCAAGCACATTTCAATCACTTGAAAAATCAGGTGACATAAAAATTTTATCGAAAGTAATTCGAAATAAATTGCTTGACTTGAAAAGCAAACAAGATTTGTTGGTAGAAAGAGTTAACAATAATAGCCTTATTCAAACTGAATTCCTTAAAGAATATTTCCTTGCAATAGGGAGTAACAGTTTATCGGAAAGAATAAGTTCTCATCCAAAAATAAAAGAATTTTTAAATACTGAAATTAACCAACCCAAAGGGTTTTTATCGTTAGAATCAAATATAAGTTGGAAATTAATTACAGAAAAAAGTAGCGATTTCAAAGAACAAGTATCTGAAATAGAAGAATTAATTGAACTTATTAACATTGAACTAAAAAAATAACGAAAGCACAACAACGTGTATAATTCATTGCTAGTTCTAGCCTACTTGGAAATTCCTTCGGAATTTCCTCTGGTTCGTTTTAGTATACTAATTTAGTTGCAGAAACACGCAACGAAATCATACACGAACACGTTCTATGCCATTACAACCAATGAAAAATCTAGTAAAACATATAGAATCAAGAATTCCTTTAACTCGAGAAGAAATAAATTTGATAGAAAAACATTTTCTTGTTGAAGAAATTGAAGCACAAACCAATCTTTTAGAGGCGGGAAAGACAGAACGATACATTTATTTCTTAAGTAGTGGAATTGTAAGAGGTTACCAAAATATTAATGGAAAACTAATCATAGAACATCTTGTTGATGAACAAAATTTTTTTACATCTATTGGGAGTTTTATGAACGAAACACCTTCGCCAGATTATTTTGAAACTGTTACCGATTGCAAACTTCTAAAAATTTCTAAACCAGATTTAGACCTTTTAAGAAACTATTCAACTAAATGGAATACGATAATTGAAAGTATAACCAATGAGCATTTAAATTGTAAAATGGAAAGAGTTAGAGATTTTCAAACACTTTCTGCTAAAGAGCGCTATTTAAAATTCATAAAAGAAGCCCCAAATTTAGCCTTAAATGTTTCCATTGAAAATATTGCATCATTTTTAGGAATGGAACCTCAATCTTTAAGCCGTATTCGCAAACAAATCACTTTCTAACAAATGTTATTTTAAAATCTCTAATTACTATTGAACTTTGCTCAAACAAAAAATATAATAATGAGCAAAGAGATATCATTAGTTACAGGAGCAAATGGACATTTAGGAAACAACTTAGTAAGGTTGTTACTTTCCAAAAATCATAAAGTAAGAGCATCTGTTAGGAATTTAAAAAATAAACAACCATTTGATGGTTTAGCCTGCGAAATCGTTCACGCAGATATTACAGATAGAGAATCCCTTAAAAAAGCCTTTAAAAACGTTACAAATTTATATGCTGTTGGAGCAAATTTCAGTTTGTGGGCGAAAAACCCAAAAGTAGAAATTTATGATAATAATGTACAAGGAACACAAAATGTATTTGACATTGCCAATGAATGCGGGATTAAAAACATTGTCTTTGTAAGTTCAGTAGCATCTTTAGATTTTACAAAGCTTCCTGCAAATGTTGTTAACGGTTATAATAAAGATAGAAGAAATTGGTATTACAATTCTAAAAATGATTCAGACAAACTCGCTTTAGAATTAGGGGAAAAATATGGAATTAGAACCGTTTTAGTTTTGCCTTCGGCAATGATTGGTAGTGAGGCTCATAAATTAAGTTATTCTAACAATTTAGTTTACCAAATAATTAATGGAGAAATTCCTGTTGACACAAACATAACTCTTAACTGGATAGATGTAAAAGATGTTGCATTGGGCTCTTACAATGCTATGCAAAAAGGAAATAATGGAAAGCGTTATATTTTAGCCAATGAACAACATACTTCAATGCAAGAAAGTGTGAAAATAGCATCTGATAATTTTCCTGAATTGAAATTAAAAACACCTAAAAAAGTCCCAAAATGCCTATTGTATTCTGTCGCAGGATTAATGGAATTTACAAGTAAATTAACAGGAAAAGAGCCACAATTACAAAGACATTATTTAGATATGTTTTATGGCTTAAAACAAGATTATGACATAACTAAATCGAGAGATGAAATAGACTTTAATCCAAAATCATCAAAACAAGCATTGATTGAGGCAATGAACTATTTAAAAAACGATTGGAACCAAGAAAATAATGAAAATAAATAATTATGAAACATCTTTTTTTATTAGCAATAATACTTTTAAGCATAACTGCTAAAGCACAAACTATTATTGGACAATGGGAAACTTTTGACGACAAAACCAAAGAAAAAAAAGCAGTCATTGAAATTTACAAAACAAATAATTTGTATTTCGCCAAAATAATCGAAAATTTTATTGGAGAGAACAATGCTCTTTGCGAAAATTGTAAAGGACAAAAAAAAGACAAACCAATAATTGGGTTAGTAATTATAGAGAACATCAAGAAAAGTGACAACGAATATAGTGGAGGAGCAATATTAGACCCTGAATCTGGAGAAACTTACAGTTGCTATTTAGAACTAATAGATAATAACAAACTGAAAGTAAGAGGGTTTATCGGATTTTCACTCTTTGGAAGAACCCAATATTGGACAAAAAGGAATAAAAACGGCTTACAACACCGTATATAATTTATTGCTTGCTTCTCGCCCATTTACGAAAACCCTCGTGGATTTTCTATTCGGTTTTTATTTACTAAATTAAATGCTTAAAACACGCAACTAACCATACACAAACCGTTGTAAGTAATTAAAAAAACTATCGAAAATTTAAAAAAATATTGTCTAGAAATTGTTGATTTCACTTCAATTGAAATTGATTTAATTGAAAATTATTTCACTAAGAAATCACTTAACAAAAAAGAATTTCTTTTAGAAGATAAAGAAGTTTGCGATATTATCGGGTTTATACAAACTGGTAGTATTCGTCATTTTCATTTAAAGGACGGAAATGAAATTACTTGTGATATTTCCTTTGAAAACACATTTATAACTGAGTTTAATAGTTTTAATACCGGTTCAAAAAGTCAAATATGCTTTCAAGCATTGGAAGACTCTAGCTTACTGCTAATAACAAAGAAAAAGTTATATGAACTTTATCAAAAAAATTCGAAATTTGAACAATTAGGCAGGAAAATTGCTGAGAAAGTTGCAATGAGGAATACAGATATTGCAATGTCTTTAGCTTCTGACAAACCTGAAAAAAGATACTCTAATTTACTAAAAGAAAAGCCTGAAATCTTCCAACGCGTT
>NZ_JHZC01000026.1 GCF_000621125.1 Maribacter antarcticus DSM 21422 | reverse complement strand
TATGCCTAATATCTAAAGCTGTAATTGTGTTTATATACCCATTCTACTTTCAAACTCTTAAAGAATGATTTAGCTACAGCATTATCCCAACAGGTACCTTTTCTGCTCCTACTTTGTTTTACCAATCCATTATCGCTTTTTAGACTATTGGTAAATTTATAACTGGTATATTGAGGTTCTCTATCTGAGTTAAAAATAAGTTGTTCTGTAATTACATTAGATTTTATAGCCATATGCCATGCAGCAATAATGGTATCCTGTGTTGTTACATTATCGCTCATAGACCAGCCAAGGATTTTTCTACTGAACAAATCAATAATAACAGTTAAAAACATCCAACCCTGTTTGGTTTGAACATAGGTGATCTCCGATACCAAGACCTGGTTGCCCCAAAAACCTTAAAGTCCTGGTTAAGGATATTGGGTGCTATGGGTAGTTGTGTTCGCTGTTTGTCGTAATCTTGAATTTACGTTTCCTTCTGGCAAACAGATTATTGACCCTCATTGCCCTGGCTACCCTGGGTCTTGAGACACGATGACCTCTTTTGGATGGACCCCGTCCTAACCAATTGTAATACCCACTTTTACTTATCTTGAACATTTTGCATATCTTCTTAAGCTGGAAATTTAAATTTATAGTGTTTTACAAACCTATATTTCTCCAGTCTCCCTAGGAGAAGATGGCTATTGCCTTTTTTAGGATGTCGCGCTCTAGTTCGGCATTCCTTACCCTTTTCTTCCACTCGGCTATTTCTTTTTGTTCATCGGTCAATTTGGGGTTGCCCTTGCCTGGAAAACTATGCTTACCATATGAATTAGATTCCTTCCCCCAGCGGCTCAATACAGAGGTAGGTATGTCCAATTCTCTGCATATTTCCACAACGCTACTAGGTGCATAGCTCAACGCAATAGCCTTTTCCTTAAAATCTAAGGTGTACTTTCTTTTTTCTCTTGACATTTTTCAAAGTTAATTTTAAAAGCAAACACACTCTTAACTTTATGTCCAGTTAAATATAGTACGTCCAGTTTAGGTGTACTAGCCTAATTAAGTCAAAATAGGTTTATTTATACTTTAAGAGACTAGATGCTGCTCCTTAAAACATTCGTTTTATGGTCAGTATATAAAATTAAAATAGTTAGTCTTCCAAAATCAAGTGGGCATTAAAACGTGTGAAGTGTAAATTATTAAATGATAAAACTGCAACGTTACTATTCATCTCTTAAATAGGTGCTAGCAATAAAACGACCATTTAAATTTATTTTATCGTTTCCCTAAAATATTAATTAGTAGAACTACTAAAAAGAATGACAAATGGAACTAGAATCATCTATTTGAAAAAGGGGGTAAGATAGTTTCCTAAAACGGCAGTTTTAAAAAACAGTTCAATCATGTAGTTTAGCATTTGCTTAAATAATAAATCACTTATCTTTAAGTTATGGAAAAACCGATTTGTATAAGATTAGCGGCCGACGCTGAACAGATAATGGATTGTAGGTCTTCAATCCAAGGTCAGGAGGATTCTTTTATATCCGCTTCAGAGGTTCTGAGTTTAGCTGGAAATGCAGTACGTCTCAAGATATTATTTCTATTGCAAAGAGAAGCTCGACTTTGTGTTTGCGATTTGAGCGATATATTAGGTATGAACGTTTCCGCTATAAGTCAGCATTTGAGAAAGCTTCGGGATAGGGATTTGATATTTTCTAAGAAAGAGGCGCAAATTATTTTCTATGCGCTTAATCAGGAAAAGCTCTTTATGCTAAATCCGATTCTCAAATTACTAAAAAACAAAGAGGTAACATCATAGGTTATGGACATAAATAGCAAATTAGTGGGAACATCCGTATTTGCAGCAATAACAGCATCGCTTTGTTGTGTTGCTCCGGTTCTGGCATTGGTGGCGGGAACTACTGGGGCAGCTTCAACATTCTCGTGGGTCGAACCATTCCGACCTTACTTGATAGGTCTGACCGTCTTGATATTAACTCTTGCCTGGTATACAAAACTGAAACCAAAAAGTCAAGAGGAGATTAATTGCCCCTGTGAGGATAAAAAGCCCAAGTTTATTAATACTAAAAAGTTTTTGTTGTTAGTCTCCATATTTGCAGGAATTATGCTGGCCTTCCCGTTCTATTCAAGTGTTTTTTATCCAAACCCTCCAATTGCTAAAGAGATAATTTTTGTAGAACTATCGAACGTTAGAGAAATAAAGGTCGATATAGAGGGAATGACTTGTAAGGGTTGCGAAGCACACATCGAAAGCGAAGTGAACAAATTGAGTGGCATATTGACCGTAGATGCCAATTATGAAACTGCCAATACCATTGTCAAGTTTGATGAAAGCGAAGTGAAAATCAAGGCCATTGAGAAAGCCATTTCGGATACAGGATATAAAATAATTAAATGATGGCAGTAACATTGGAATCAATTATTACCTGTCCCAAGTGTGGACATAAAAAAGAAGAAGAAATGCCTACAACGGCCTGCCAGTTTTTCTACGAATGTGAAAACTGCAAAACTCTTTTAAAACCAAGAGAAGGAGACTGTTGTGTCTACTGTTCTTACGGAACTGTAGCTTGTCCTCCAATTCAAGAGGGGTCGAATTGTTGTGGTTAGAGGTTATCTTGTTTACTTTTAACGTTCGCTTATATGTACTTCCCGTATCCCCTACAAGGAAAATTATGGTGAGTACAAAAAGAAAATGCGTGAGACAATTTGCTATGCTTCTGTATTTTGTGATAGTCGTTCTTATAAGAACCGTTTTATGAATTTACCATATTATCCTTTTGCAACCCAGTTGCACAACAATTCTATTATCTTTGCAAGGTGAAATTATTTACAGTCATATTATCCATCTACTTTTTGGTGCTCAATTTAGTGCCTTGCGGCGATACCGATAATGTTGACGATGATTCTCAAGTAGTTTCTATAATGGATTATGATGGCGACCATGACCAAGACTGCGAGTTATGCTCTCCTTTCTGCCAATGTCATTGCTGCCATGTTCACACCGTAGATTTCGGTATTACAAACTTTGTACCACTCCAACCTGCAATTTCAAAAGAAAATTTTGTCCATTTCGATGGCCATGGTAAAGATATCTCCCACTCTCTTTTTCAACCTCCACGGGTCTAATTCAGTTTTTATAGGATAACTATATCCTGTTTAGATGTATTCCGTTTTCAGGAATATCAATCTCGTGCGCTTCTCATTGGTGAGAGCGCAAAACATTCGTTAAATTGAATTAATACCATTTTCTATGATTAACAGAATCATTGATTTTTCAATCAATAATAAGCTGATTATTGGGTTGTTTACCCTTCTCATTGCGGGTTGGGGAATCTACTCGCTCAATCAAATCCCTATTGATGCCGTACCGGATATTACCAATAATCAGGTACAAGTCATCACAACTTCCCAGAACCTTGCCGCGCAGGAAGTGGAGCAATTCATTACTTATCCTGTGGAACTGGCCATGGCAAATATTCCCGGTGTGGAAGAAATCCGTTCTATATCCCGTTTTGGGCTTTCAGTAGTTACCGTGGTCTTTGAGGAGGATATGGGAACATATCTGCCTCGTCAGCTTGTGAATGAAAAACTAAAAGAAGCAGAGGAAAACATCGGTTCAGATTTGGGAACACCTTCCATCGGCCCAATATCCACTGGACTTGGTGAAATCTATCAATATACGCTAGAAGTCGAACCTGGCTATGAATCCCAGTACGATGCCGTAAAGCTGCGAAGCATTCAGGACTGGATAGTAAAACGCCAATTGAGTATGACCCCAGGCGTAGTCGAAATAAGTAGTTGGGGCGGTTATATCAAGCAATATGAAGTAGCCATCGACCCTGCGGTATTGAATTCATATAACCTGACTTTGCCCGAGGTTTTTAATGCCCTACAACAAAACAATGCTAATACGGGAGGTAGTTATATTGAAAAAGGTCCTGAACTCTTTTATATCCGTAGTAAAGGACTGGCCAAGGATTTTGATGATATACGCCAAACCGTAATCACAAATAGAAACGGAGTTCCTCTTACGGTTGGGCAAATAGGAAAAGTTGGTATTGGTAAAGCACCACGTTACGGCGCCGCAACCAAGGATGGAAAAGGCGAAACCGTAGTCGGAATCGTTATGATGTTAAAGGACGCAAACTCTGCCGAAGTCATTACCCGTGTTAAGGATAACGTAGCCAAGATACAGCAGACTCTACCCGAAGGAATTACCATCAAGCCTTTCCTTGACCGCACCCGACTGGTTGAAAAAACGACATCCACCATTTCAGAAAACCTGATAATCGGCGGACTTATCGTAATATTTTTCTTGGTATTCCTCTTGGGAACGTGGCGTTCTGGTCTTATTGTGGCATCCGTTATTCCTCTTTCGATGTTATTCGCATTGGGTATGATGAACACCTTCGGTGTTTCCGCCAACCTAATGAGTCTGGGGGCTATTGATTTTGGAATTATTGTCGATGGAGCGGTCATCATTATCGAAGCAATGGTCGTCCTTTTGGTGGCAAGACTTGCCAAACTAAAGAATCTATCCAAAGCAGAGCGGAAAGCAGAGCTGAACAAATTAGCTTTCAAATCATCGTCACAGATGATGAACGCGGCTATTTTCGGTCAGATAATTATTTTGATTGTCTTTATACCTATTCTAACTCTTACAGGTATAGAAGGTAAAATGTTCCGTCCGATGGCACTTGTTTTCGGTTTTGCGATTATTGGGGCAATGATTCTATGCCTTACCTACGTGCCGATGATTGCATCCAGTCTGCTCTATTCCAAAAAACTGGATAAAAAGACTTGGGGAGATAAATTTATGGGATGGTTGGAACGCATATACCGTCCCGTTTTAGATTGGGCATTATCGGCCAAAAAATTGGTTGTAATAGGTGCGGTCGTTCTTTTGGGGATTGCGACTTTCATTTTTTCGACACTTGGTGGGGAATTTATCCCGAAACTGGACGAAGGCGACTTTGCATTGGAAACGCGAATGGCGCCGGGTACTTCCCTGACGGAAATGACCAAGAATATGACCAAACTCGAAGCCATTCTATTGGACAAATTTCCAGAGGTTTTAACAGTTGTAACCAAAATAGGTGCTGGAGAAATCCCTACCGACCCGATGCCAATCGAAGGTGCCGATATTATGGTCAGCCTGAAGAATAAGAATGAATGGGTCTCTGCAGAAAGTAAGGCCGAATTGGCAGAGCTAATGGAAGAAGCATTGTCCGTACTCCCGGGAGTAGATGTGGAATTTTCACAGCCCATCGAGATGCGTTTTAATGAACTAATGACGGGAATAAAACAGGATATCGCTGTAAAAATTTATGGAGAGGACTTGGATTTGTTACAGGAAAAAGGTGACGAGGCTGCGGAAATCATCAAGGGCATTACCGGTGCTGCGGATGTTCGGGTGGAACAGGTGGTGGGCCTTCCTCAAATCATAATCGACTATAAACGTAGCCGAATGGCAGAATACGGACTTACCATTTCGCAGCTTAACCAAATAGTCAGTACCGCTTTCGCAGGAGCAACTACCGGAAAAGTTTTCGAGGGCGAAAGAAGATTTGACCTAACCGTCAGACTTCAGGAAAAATCCCGTGATGGTATAACATCCATTCAGAACCTTTACGTACCACTTGCCAACGGCCAAAAAATACCATTGCGCGAAGTAGCAGATATTAATTTTGAGGATGCACCTGCACAGATTTCCCGTGACGATACAAGACGTCGTATCGTTATCGGAGTCAACGTGCGCAATCGAGATACGCAATCCCTTGTGGAGGAAATGCAGACTACGATACAGCAGCAACTAGACCTTCCACCGGGCTATTCAGTTTCTTATGGCGGGGAGTTCGAGAACTTGCAACGGGCGAAAAAGAGACTTTCATTAGTCGTTCCCTTGGCTTTAGTGCTCATTTTTGTCATCCTGTTTATCAGCCTTCGTTCCTTAAAGCAATCGCTATTAATCTATACGGCCATTCCTTTTGCAGCAGTGGGTGGCGTATTTGCACTTTGGCTGCGCGGTATGCCTTTCAGTATTTCCGCAGGGGTTGGTTTTATAGCCTTGTTCGGGGTGGCGGTACTTAATGGTCTGGTATTGATAAGCAGTCTGAACGAGCTGAAAGCTGATGGTGTGACCGACTTAAAAACCCGAATCAGAAAAGCGACCAAATCGCGCTTGCGACCTATTTTTTTGACCGCAGTAACCGATATCGTTGGCTTTCTGCCAATGGCACTTTCCAGTTCTTCGGGCGCGGAAGTACAACGGCCTTTAGCAACTGTGGTCATTGGTGGACTGTTTACGGCCACCTTGCTCACATTATTCGTTTTACCGGTTTTGTACAGCTGGTATGAAAAACCCAAAAAGATAAAAATAAATCCTGCAATAGCAACGGTCTTGATGTTTTTAGTTGTCTCGTTTTCCATGAAAGCGCAAACCGTACAGAAAAGTACAGGTATTTCTTTAACGGAACTTCAGGAGCGTGCAACGAGCAACAACCCAATGTTGAAAGCTGACAGTCTAACCGTTTATAAAAACAAGAAACTCCAAGGAACGGCCTTCAATCCCTCGAATACTAGTTTTTTCTATTCCGAAGAAGAAATGCCTGGAAGCGGTGTCAACCAGTCTAATTTAGGGAGCGGCATCAATAGTTATGGTATCCGCCAGAAATTTGATTTTCCAACGACCTATATCCAACGTTCACAACTCTTGAAGCAGCGCTTAGTTGTTGCTGAAAACAGCTACCGATTACAAAAAAACGAGCTGGAAAGACAGGTGGCGACAGCTTATTATATATGGGTCAATGGATGGCAGCAAGTTGAATTTTACAATCAACTAGATAGTCTATATGACAATTTCGAGAAAGCCGCCAAGCTTCGTTACCATACAGGGGAGACTACTAAATTAGAGCAATTGAATGCCAGTAGCAAGCGGAAACAAATCGAACTAAAACTGAAAGAATCACTAGTGCTTTTCAATTCCGCAGCTTTGGAATTGAAACAATTGACGGCTTCGGAAATGTCTAATGAGGATTATCCTTTAGAGTTAGAACATAAACCCCTTTTAAGTTCGAAAGACGATAAAGAACTGACAGAGGATAATGCCTTTCTTTCCTATCGAAACGAGTTGGTCAATCTTGCCAAGGAAGAAACCGACGTACAACAATCCCAATGGTTGCCCGATATCAACTTGCAATATTCTATACAGAACGTTAATGGAACGAGCGGATTCTATGGTTTTCAAGCAGGGTTAAGTATTCCATTGTTTTTCAATTCTCAGAAAGCGAGCGTTCAAGCCCTAAAAATTGATAAAATGCGCCAAGAAGAACTGTTCAAAAACGATAGATTGAACATAAGTAAAAGGCTCGCAACAGCCTCTGCAAATTATGAGCAATGGCTAAATCAAGTAGCATATTATGAGGAAACCGGTCTACCAATGAGTGAAGAACTGCTAGACGGGGCTTCGCTTTCCTTCCGTGTGGGCGGTATCGATTATATCGAATATATTCAAAGCCTCTCAGAAGCTATAAATATAAAGACCAATTGGTTCGATGCCCTGCTCAACTATAACCTGTCGGTGGTCGAACTTGAATACTTAACTGCAAAAAATAAATAAATTGAGCCCATTATGGGTATTTAAAATATTATATAAATGAAATATTTATCAAAAATAACGGTCTTATGCTTATCGATTTTATGGTTGACCGCCTGTAAGGATAAACAGAGCGATACTGCTGAAACCAAATCGGAAAGTCCTGAATCAGAACATCACGAAGAAGGACATATTAGCCTAACAGAGTCACAGGCGGATGATGCCGGACTTGCCTATGGCACTTTTGGTGAGGAAGAAATCAAAATTGCTATTCAAGCAAACGGTAATATAGAGCTACCTCCCAACAATATGGCTTCTATTTCTCCACTTTTGGATGGTTTTGTGGTCAAAATCAACTTCTTGGAAGGCGATGTGGTCAAAAAAGGTCAGGAGTTGGTAGAATTGAAAGATCCGGCCTATGTGAAACTACAACAGGAATATTTGAGCGTTTACGGTAGCCTGAACTATTTAGAACAGGAACTCGAACGCCAACAGATTCTGAACGATGCCGATGTTGGCGCAAAGAAAAACCTGCAACAAGCGCAATCCCAATATTCAGCAAAAAAAGCGGAACTCGCTGCTTTGAGGGAGCAGTTAAGTTATGTGGGCATTAGTGCTAATGCCATAGAAAACGGCAAAATTCAAAACCGTGTGTATCTACGTGCGCCTTTCGGTGGCACGGTCACATCGGTTTCTGCACATACCGGTGAGAAAGTAATGTCGGGCCAAGAGATTATGCAAGTCATCAATCGGGAGCATATGCATCTGGAGCTTCAACTATTCCAAAAAGACATTCCCAAAGTCAAGAAAGGTCAAAAAGTACAGTTTACCATTCCAGCCTTTGAAGATAATTCCGTTTATGAAGGAGAGGTTTCCTTGGTAGGTAAAAATTTGAACATGGATTCAAAAACCATCAGGGTACACGCCCATTTCAAAGAGAATGAGACGTTGATACCTGGGCTATATACAGAAGCAAAGATTATGCAGAACAACAAAAAAACCAGAGTATTACCAACTTCGGCAATAATCACGGATAAAGGAACATCCTACTTCTTCATTAAAACCGAAACAAATGGAAACGAAATCGATTATCAAAAGGTCGCTTTTGAGCCGGGTATTAAATCGAAAGACTATATCCAAATAAAAAGCTATGATAAAATAAAAGATACCACCTCAATTGTATTGAAGGGTACATTTACATTAAAAGCTGTTATGAACAAATCGGAGGGTGGACATCAAGATTAAAGCAAAAAACGAATTATGACCAAAATAGAAAAAACATTGGAAAACAAAAGTGTACGTCCTACGGCGATGCGCATCTTGATTTATAAGTATATGGCCGAAAAGAAAATCGCGGTCGCCATGACCGATATTGAGAACGTCTTCGAAAAAGCCGAAAGAACAACCCTATACCGCACCCTAAAAACATTTGAAGAAAAGGGAATCGTACATCAGATAGATGATGGCACGAACATTTCCAAATTCGCCTTATGCGAACTAGGATGCAGTTGCGAACTCGACCAAGATTTACACCTTCATTTCCATTGCAGTAACTGTAATGAAACGGTCTGTTTGACCGAGCATAAAATACCACATATCAATTTGCCCGAAGGTTATATCGCTGAGGAGGCAAATTTGGTTTTAAAAGGAATATGTGATAAATGTAGTGGGCATTAATTGCACTTCTGTTGCATTGAAAAATTAAAGACCTTGCTATCATTATGAAAAAGAAAAAAGAAAACCTTCGGGACATTGATATCAAAGCACATTCTGGCGGGGATAGCCACGACGATGGGCATAACCATGGCAGTCCAGAAAGTGTGTCAAACTTTAAAACCTATTTGCCTGCAATCTTTAGCTTTGTATTACTCATTATAGGTATTGCAATAGATTATTTTGATGTTTTTCTATTTTTTGAAGGCTGGGTGCATATAGTATGGTACACGGTTGCATACGTTCCTGTTGGTTTCCCTGTCATCAAGGAAGGGTGGAACAGTATTAAAAACGGCGATTTATTTACAGAGTTCCTGTTGATGTCTATAGCAACTCTAGGGGCATTTGCCATAGGCGAATATCCCGAAGGCGTGGCCGTAATGCTCTTTTACGCTGTAGGGGAACTGTTTCAGAGCGCAGCCGTTAACCGGGCCAAAGGAAACATTAGGGGATTGTTGGACGTGCGCCCCAATGAGGCTTTAGTTTACCGTGACGGGGTTTTTATTTCGGTCAATCCCGAAACCTTACAGATAGGGGAGAAAATTCAGGTTCGTGTGGGCGAGAAGATACCTTTGGACGGCAAACTGCTATCTAATAAAGCATCAGTCAATACGGCTGCCATAACGGGCGAAAGTAAGCCTGATACTATTGCCACGGGCGACAAAGTTTTTGCAGGTAGCATCAATCTTGATGGTGTTATTGAAATTGAGACAACTAAAGAATTCAAGGACAGTTCCATTGCCCGCATTCTGGATATGGTACAAAATGCCACCTCCCAAAAATCAAAGACGGAATTATTCATCAGAAAATTTGCGCGGATTTACACACCCATTGTCGTTTTCCTAGCAATCGGACTGACGTTCTTTCCCTACTTTTTTGTAGATGATTATGTATTTCGAGATTGGTTATACAGAGCTTTGATTTTCTTAGTTATTTCCTGTCCCTGTGCATTGGTTATTTCCATTCCTTTGGGCTATTTTGGGGGATTGGGAGCTGCATCCCGCAACGGTATCCTGTTTAAAGGTGCGTCTTTCTTGGATGCAATGACCAAGGTGAATACTGTGGTAATGGATAAGACGGGAACCGTCACTAAAGGAGTTTTTAAAATCAAGGAAGTCGTAAATAGTTTGGATTTCGAGGAAGCAGAATTTATGGGATACTTGATGGCGATGGAAGAGCAATCCACCCATCCAATCGCAAAGGCCATATTGGAATATAAAGCCGAAGGGGAGGACTTTGAAGTTTCAGAAGTTTCAGAAATTGCGGGTAAAGGTCTAAAAGGAACTGTCAACGGAAAAATTGTTTTGGTCGGAAATAAAATCTTAATGACAAGCAATGGAATAGACGTTCCTTCTGGAACTGATACCATCGTTGAATCGATAGTTATGGTAGGCATCGATGGTCAATTTGCTGGCTACGTAACCATTGCAGACGAACTGAAGGACGATGCACATCAAGCCATCAAAGAAATTCGGGAATCAGGTATCTCTAAAATAATAATGCTTTCAGGAGACAAAGATTCCATAACACAGCAAATTGCTAAAGAACTGGGAATTGATTGGGCAAAGGGCGGGTTGTTGCCTGAAGACAAGCTTAATGAAGTAGAACAGCTAAAAAAGCAACAAAGTACCAAAGTTGCCTTTATAGGCGACGGCATCAATGATACGCCTGTATTAGCTGCAAGCGATGTAGGTATCGCAATGGGTGGTCTTGGTAGCGATGTAGCTATTGAAACCGCAGATGTTATCATCCAGAACGACCAACCTAGTAAAATCGCAAGGGCCATTCGGATTGGTCGTTCCACACGAAAAATTGTGTGGCAGAACATCATTCTAGCATTTGGTGTGAAAATTATTGTTCTTATTCTGAGTGCAGGAGGATTGGCAACAATGTGGGAAGCTGTCTTTGCTGATGTAGGTGTTGCATTATTGGCTATTTTGAATGCGGTTCGGTTACAGAAGATGAAGTGGCAGAATAAAGTCCAATAAAATTAAAGTTTTATGGGACTAAAAAAAATTTGCCATCACATCCAATGAAAACCAGTTCTGCAACAGCCACGGCCGTTTAAATGAACTCTGATTGATTCCAGAAAGATGAATTAAACGAAAGGCTATCAAAAACCATAGCAGAAATAAATGAACTTGCCACGGATAGGTTTTTCATGCAAATATTTGAAGATAGCACCATACCTAGTTGTCATATCTTCTTTGGTAAGGGAGAAGATTTTCTTGCGAAGTTTCCTGAATTCAATTATCCTATGAATTATAATAGTTTGTCTAGGGTGCGTGTTTGATGGGATGAAAATATTATAAATAAAGCGCTTATTTTATAGATAAGCGTCGTACAAATTTAAGACAACAGAAGAGTCTTGTTTTAGAAGAAGTAACCCAATCCTTAGGTTTAGGTAGAGACTCCCTAAAGTTTACAGATAGCATGCGCTTTGAAACAGCAGGTGATGGTGGTTTTGCTACGGAATATTCAGACCTCGATAAAGAAGTAATAGGTTTATTATATCATCCAGAAATGGCAGTGGGTCCAAATAAAGTAAAGCACGTGCTGAAGGACATTCTCTCGAATAACTAAGTTGTTAGATATTTCCACACAAACCCTTCAATAGCCCAGTAAATTTTGTGATTATTATTTTTATTAGGATTAAATATAGATAAATTTTTTTGCTAGGATAATTACTCTAGTTTTGCTTATCTTAATTAAATCTAAATAAACATAATAACATGAAAAATAAAATATCGCTGTTTACAGCACTACTATTTAGTATTGTCATTTTCTCCCAACAATCCTCTATAAGCGGTGTTGTGAAGAATCAATTAAATCAACCCATAGAGTTTGCAAACATTGCAATTGAAGGTAAATCACAAGGAGCGGTCACAGATAAAGACGGAAACTTTACAGTTACTAATCTGAAAAGTGGGTCCTATATCGTTAGAGCTTCCTACGTGGGCTACTATGACTCAAAGCTAGGTGTAAGCATTGGGGGAAATCAAAACATGACGCTAAACTTTGAATTAAAAGAACAATCCGTATTGTTGCAAGCAGTCGAGGTTACGGGTAGAAAGGCAAAAACTTATGATAATGCTATTTCCTATGCTGCTACCAAAATAGGTACATCCATAAAGAACACCCCTCAAACAATCAGTTATGTTACCAAAGAAGTAATGGACGATCAGCAAGCATATACTATTAATGATGTTGTGAAAAACATAAGTGGTGTTAATCAATTTTCATTTTACGATGATTTTACTATTAGAGGTTTTAGATCGCAACAAGAGACCATTAATGGTTTAAGGGTAATAGGTCTTTTTGGCCCACAAGCATTAACGGCTAACTTAGAAAGAGTAGAGGTTATAAAAGGACCTTCATCTATTTTATTTGGTAATGGTTCTCCTGGAGGAACCATGAACAGGGTTACTAAAAAACCTCTGGATGAAGATAGAAAAGCTCTTACGTTTACAACAGGAAGCTTCAATACCTTAAGATCAACCTTAGATTTTACTGGAAAACTAAATGAAAGTAAAAGCTTGTTGTATCGTTTAAACATGGCGTATGAAAATTCAAACTCCTTTAGAGATTTGCAACAAAGAAAATCTTTTATGGTTGCTCCTTCTATATCTTTTTTACCAACAGATAAAACCCGTATAAATTTTGATTTGGTAATTACAAATTTTGACAATAAGTTGGATCGAGGTCAACCAATATTTGGTGCATCTGCAGGTACTGACCTTAATTCTACCCCTATAAACTTTGCCATTGGTGCAGCTAATGATTTTCATTTGACAGAGTCAGTTTATAGCACCCTTTCGTTAAGCCATGAGTTTACAGACAACTTTTCTTTTAATGCCTCTTATATGCGGTTTGGGTATGAAGAAGATTTATTCGAACATAGAACTTCAAATCGTTTTGCGGTAGATGCAGATGGTAATCAAATACCAACTTTAATGGGTATGCGTATTTCTGCAAGAAATCAAAAGTTCGTAACCGATAACGTTTCCTCTTTCTTTAAATGGGAAACCAAAACAGGAGCAATAGAACATAAAATACTCGTTGGATTTGATTACTATCAGAATACCAGACCAGTTGGTGGCGGTAACATTTTTACCAGTAGTGGTGCAATTTATAGAACGGTAGATGGTGGTTTGGCTACATATGATCCAGATAACAGAGCAAATTTCCTTTTTGGCGACGATGGCAACCCCTTACCTAATATTCCACATTTCGATTTAGAGAATCCAACGTATAATTTAGCGTTTCCAAGTGACTACATTCTTGGCAGAAATGAAAGAGGTGCCACTAAAGAATATTCTTCTGGTATTTACATACAGGACCAGATTAAATGGAATAAGCTGAATGTTCTTGTAGGGCTACGTCAAGAATACTTTAAGAACATTGTTAATTTTGAAGAAGCAGACGAAGAAATAGTTGATCAACAAAAGCTCTTACCTAGACTGGGGGTGGTTTATGAAGCAACTAAATCAATCAACGTTTATGGAACCTACACAGAAAGTTTTCAGCCAGTAGGTGCAAATACATTACTAGATTTAGAGACTGAAGGCTTGGAACCTTTTGAACCTTTTGAAGGCCAAATGTTCGAAGCTGGTATTAAAAGCACCTTCTTTAAGGACAGATTGTCTGCTAATTTCGCGGTATATAAAATTGACAACAAGAATATTATTATCAACGATCCCGATACTGGATTTGCGGTGCAGAGAGGTGCAGAAGAAGCAACGGGGTTTGAAGTAGACATTAATGGTAGAATAGGGTCAAGTTTAAGTATTACCGCCAATTATGCCTATAATGACGCTAGTATTACAGAAAGTGATGTTCCTGATGAAATTGGTTTGCAAAAAGAAAATGCGCCTTTCCACTCAGGAGGATTTTTCGCTAATTATGCGTTTAAAAATAGTCCTCTTAATGGTGTAAATGTAAATTTTGGAACTAATTTTGTTAGCGAACGTAATACCTTTGAACGAGACCTACAATTACCTTCATACTTGGTATCTATGGCAGGTATTTCTTATAAAATAAACAAAGTCAAACTAGCCTTGACCGTTAATAACATATTTAACGAAACGCATTGGGTTGGTGGTTACAGTTACGTACGTCTATTTCCAGGAGCACCGAGAAACTATTTGCTGAGTATTGGTTATACATTTTAAAAAAAAAGATTGAAAATACTATCTAAAAAACTATTTTTTCACATTCATAGTTGGATAGGAGTACAGCTAAGCATACTATTTTTTATAGTATGCTTTTCTGGTACTCTAGCTACCTTAAGCAACGAGTACGATTGGCTATTTTTTCCTGAAATAAGAGCAGTTGATAATGGAAAAACAGCTTCGTATAATAATATGGTTTCAAATATCCAAAAAGCTTACCCAGAGGGTAGAATCGGAGCATTTTTTGGCACAGACGAAGCCTATCTATGTACAATAGTACACGTTATAAACAACAAACAACGATACTATGTTTTTGTAAACCCATACACAGGTAAAGTGCAAGGAGCAACTACATTAACCTTTCAACGTTTCTTTAGAAATTTACACTATTTCTTATACATTCCTCCTCAAATTGGAAATTACGTGGTATTATTCTTTGGGTTCACCCTGCTGATTTCTTCTTTGACTGCGCTGTATTTTTATAAAAAATGGTGGAAAAAACTTTTTCAACTCAAAATAGGAAAAGGAAAACTAGTTTTTTACCGAAGCTTGCACAGGCTAGTAGGGATTTGGTCTGTACCTTTTGCCATATTATTTTCGGTAACTGGTATTTGGTATTTTGCAGAGAGGTCAGGGATAGGGGCTATTTCTAAAAAAGCTAATCCGAGTGTTGCACAGATTCAAACTCCAGACAATGTTGAGCCTGAAAAATTAGAAGCATATACCTTAGATTTTGATAAAGCCGTAAAAATTGCCGAAGCGGAAATACCAAATTTAAAAGTCATGACTGTCTTACCACCTCGAGACACAAAAAGTTCATGGTATTTAACAGGTAAAAGTGATGTGCCATTGGTTAGAAATAGAGCAAATCGTGTCTATTTACATCCTTTAAATTATACGGTATTAACAATTCAGGAAGCAGATAAGATTTCAACTGTTACTTGGTTGAATGATGCTGCAGACCCCTTACATTTTGGAAATTGGGGCGGACTAGTGACTAAAATAATTTGGTTTATTGGTGGTATGGCGATATCCTCCTTGATTCTAACCGGAGTATGGATTTATGTTAAACGAAATTCAAGAAGGAAAAAGAAGAAACCTAAAATATGGTTATACATCAACTGGTCCATAGTTGCGGTTATAAACTTCTGCATGTTTACGGTATTAAGAACAAGGTATCTAGCTTCTTATAACATGCTGATAGTATTAGGCATTTCTGTGCTTCTTTTAATTCTCTTAACCTGGTATTTATTTGTAAAGAAAATGAGGATTAAAGAAATTTAAATCCTGAAGGGTATAATAAAAATTAAATCAACTTACATGTTTTATTGGGCGAACTAATGGTTATAAACAAACATTGTATTTAGTAGCTTAAGCTTTCAAACTCTAATTTATTTCGAAAGGATTTTTAAAAAGCGATAAAATTCTAATTTCATCCTGTTGGTATAGATAAGATAACTAGCATTCTTCAATATTATAAACTCTTAAAAAAATGCACAGATTACTATTTTTCATCTTCTTATTGCCGTTAAACATAGTTGCGCAGGAAGGGTACATAAAGTTACCGCAAGCGAAAACTTAAAAAACAAGCTATATCATCAATAAAAACGTTACTGGAAATGACCATTTAATAAAGCATTTGGAAACTTCAAAACAAGATGTGAAAAATAAAAATGAAGAAATATCAGTTTTAAAAGACAAACAAAATCGAGCAAGTTCGGACTATTGTAATCTCACAGAACAAGGCATCTTATTTGTAGATTTGAAAGAAAAAATCGCATCTAGAAAACAAACGGAATTGAATGAATTTTTCAGAATGAATAATCAAACCGACATTTACGCTGACGGCTATTTAGTAGAACATAAAGGTATAAGACTGCATTCAATAGTATTACCGTGATTGAAGTTGTGACACCAGATGAAGCCAACGGGCTTAAAAGTAAAGTTCTAAATATATGGACTATGGAACAAAGTGAAAGATATGAGTAAAAACATCACTACGTAGAAAAACGTGTAATAGAGAGTCATGTCATTAATGCTATCTTTGCTATTTAAGTAAAATTCTATATAAATTTATGAAATCGCTAAATATTTGGGATTCAGTTTTGGACAAAAAACTAATAATTTTAGCTTAGTGTGAGACCATAAATTCGCTGGATTTTCGCCCTACACTAATACCGGTATTAACGTTAATATTAACTAAGAGACACGAACAGTATCTAAGATGAAAATCATAGAAACGCCTAATATGCCTGCTAGCAAATGACATTATTCACAATGCATAGCGCACAATGGTCTTCTATATTTATCAGGACAGCTACCTATTAAAAATATCACTGCTACAATTGAAGAGCAGACCATTTTGGTTTTAAATAATATTAAAAAAATTCTAAAAGAAGCAGGAAGTACTAAAAATAATATATTAGAGATGCGTGTTTATATTTCTGATATGAAACTATGGGATAAAGTTAATAATGTATACCGCCGGTTTTTCGAAAACCATAAACCTGTAAGGTGTATTATTCCAACTTGTGACTTACATTTCGGATGCTTAATCTAAGTAGAAGTAACAGCCCTTTTAAATACTTAAACCTATGTATAAGCAAGATCTTATTGAAGTTCACCAAAGAATTGAACCTTACATTCATAATACTCCTGTTTTGAGCTCAAAGCTAATCAACGAAATTGCTGGAACCTCTTTGGTTTTTAAATGTGAGAATTTCCAAAAAATGGGAGCATTTAAAATGCGAGGAGCAACAAATGCTATCATACAATTATCAGAAAAGAAAAGAAAAAAAGGTGTTGTAACTCATTCTTCTGGAAATTTTGCCCAAGCCCTTTCTTTAGCAGCAAAAAGCCTAGGAGTCAAAGCTTACATCGTTATGCCTTCTTCTGCTCCACAAGTAAAAAAAGACGCTGTTAAAGGATATGGTGGGGAGATAATTATTTGTAAACCCACACTAGAAGCCAGAGAAGCAACTGCTAAAGAAATCGAACAAAGTAAAGGAGCAACCTTTCTTCATCCATCTAACGATATGGATGTCATACTAGGTCAAGGAACAGCAGGAAAAGAACTATTAGAGGACTATCCCAATCTAGATTATATTTTTGTGCCTGTTGGAGGTGGTGGTCTGGTAGCTGGAACAATTTTAGCTGCTAAACATTTTGGAAATAATTGTAAAGTTATAGGCGGAGAACCCTTTGAGGTTGATGACGCTTATCGATCTCTAATAAGTGGAAAAATAGAGTCGAATAAATCTACTAATACAATAGCTGATGGACTTAAGACTCAATTAGGAGATAAAAATTTTCCCATTATTCAAGAGGGGATAGAAAAAATAGTTCGTGTTACAGAACAAGAAATTAAAGAATCAATGCTATTAATATGGGAACGCTTAAAAATAGTTTGTGAGGCCTCCTGTGCAGTAGCATTGGCTGCTTTACTAAAAGAAAAAGAAAATTATAAAAACAAGAAGATAGGAATTATCATTTCTGGAGGAAACGTAGATTTAAGTACGTTACCATTTAGTTAAAACCTAAGAAAAAGCTATTGCTAACAAAGAATACAATTTATTGCTTATTCAAGCCTATTTACGAATACTCTCGTGGGTTTTCTATTGAGTTTTGTTTAATAAAAGTTCCTGACCTTATTGGGTGGCAGCAGCCTATGTTTTGAAATAATGCGCTCCATGGCCAAACGTTTATACTTTAAGGATGTAGTGGCATCAGAAATATCCTTTGGTGTCCCTGAATATCGTGTTTTAACAATCTTGCATTACTTCAAAAAAATCTCAAATAGACCTGTTGCCGAGACTCTATTTAGGGTGGACTTTAACCGAAAAGAAATAGCAAATTTTGCCAGGCTTCGTGTAGATACTGTAAACCGAACCATTAAGTCATTGGGGCATGAGGGCCATTTAAAGAGTATTGGTGGATTTGTCTAGATGCCGTTATTAATCAAAAGGTAATTTTTAAATCATACATCTTAAATAAGAGTATTTCTTTAACTGATTTAATCAATTCGACCTTTTGTTAAAGGCTCTGAATAGCGCTAGCCTATTTCTTTAAACAGAGCGAACTACAAATTAGTTTAATTTTCTGCTATTTTATCTTTAAATGAGTGTTCAAGGAAAAAGAATTTAGTTGATTATTTTCCAATATGGTCTTTGAAGAAATTTATTTTAAACTCTGAATTACTGATTATACTTTTCAAAATATCGCCTACAACTACGAACGTGAAAACCCAATTTTTAGAATGAGGAAACTAAATTTGAGCATACAAGGTTATTCATTTAGATCTTCCTGTTAAAAGTAAGAAACATACTTTTGGGCCTTGTCAGAATCGTTTGATTAAACTTTTTAGTTCTGTAAAAGTGAATTGCCAGAACAACCAAATAAAACAATAGGTGGAACTGAAATAGTTCTGATTGTCGGTGTTTTGAAATCGTTCCATACTATGTCAGTTGTATGGAAGAAACGTAAAGCCCCAATCTCGATTAAGAAATTAAGGCTTTTCAAACTCAAACTAAATCTATTCGTTTTTTACCTGATTAATTGATTGATCCTCCTGCAGTTACATTGAAACTATTAAAACTAGAATTAGTTTCAGAATTGTACTCATAAAAACCGTTTAAGTTTTGGTCAGGATTTATCAGTTGAAAATACAAGGCAGTATCAAATTTATTAGAATTAGGGAAACCAAATCCAGTTGTTAAAGGTATCTCAGCAATTACTTCAACGGTTTGCGCATTTAAATCTAATTTAGACCATCTTGAATTAGGCTTATTAAGTACTAAGTTTACCAATTCGTCATACTCATTTTCTGTTATGGCTCCAGTGGCCAATAGAAATATTAGTTTATTAACGCCTGGAAGGTCTGCTTAGGAAGAATTGGAAGCGTACGCTATACCATTACTACCGGGTTGGCTATTGTTGTCCATAGCTGGCTTATTCTGGAACGACTATCAAAAACTAAATAGAAACTATTTGTTGCTCGGCAGCGGATTGGGTCTGTTAATACCGTTTGTAAATGGATTCGTAACCCGTGATTGGATGTGGACCACATTAAGCAAAGGTGAATACTATGTGTTTAGTGTTGATGCCAGTTGGCTCGTTATTGGGATTTCTGGTTTGCTCATTTGTCGCTATTATTTACAGAAAAAGGAAACGGTACAGAAGACACTTCGAAATAATGAAGGATTAACCGATTTTATAGAGGAACGTACTCCCATCCTTCACCGTATTTCTGAGACTAAGCTATGAAAAGTAACCTTTGATAAAATCTAATAATTAGTATTTATTCTTGGAGAGTTTTAATCTCGTAAAGGGTCAAGAAATAGTATAATTAGGAAGGTAATAGTCAGGTTAATAAAAGAAAACGTTTTAAAGAACAGTATTCAATAACTAGTTAAATATCATTCTTTAAAGAAATGAATTTTTATGAATTACTAAGGCGATATTTAAGGCTGTTTAAACCGTTCTTAAGAAAAAATAATCTAACATAAGTTTAGCTTAAAAAATCAAATGACGTTTGAAAAAATACATAATTACACAATTAATAGTGGTTCAAAAACCATGAAAATCAATTTCAACTATGGTGGAGAACGTATAAATGTGAACCTATGCGATGAAAAAAATGGGTTTTTAGCGTCATTAGTTAAGCATCATGGTCTAACCGGCCTATCTTTCGATTCTCAAAACCAGATGATACGAATTGATTCCAGAGTTAAGGGCGAGCAAGCGAGTCAGTCCGGTTTTAACGTGTGTAGCGATGAAAACTGTAAGGAGCCCTATTCAGTCTTTTCTATTGATAAATTTAGCAAAGAGCGGTCGAAAGCTATTGCTACACCAATGCTAGTATTCAGCATTTGCAGGATTTTTATTTGGCAACCTAATCTAATAGAATCTCTATTTTCCGAACCCCTTTACTAGAAACCAACTACCCTTCTTATTTTTAAACAATCTAAATTCAAATTACTGATAATCAGTTATTTAAATTGTTTCTAAGCCTTGATGCTTGTAGTTTCGTATAGAATCTAAAAATATATTGTTATGTCTATAAGATTAGGAAACAGTTGCATCAATTGCGACAATTTAATGGAAGGTAATACTTGTAAAGTACACAGTGTACAAGTAGGAAACAGCTATACGTGTGACAGCTTTGAAATGAAAGCTGCGCTCAAAGTCGAAGCGGACTGCGTAACATGCATACGATTTGAAGCAAGTGATTGTGCAAACCCACAAAAAGCTGCACCAGGAATGTCCTGTAACCATTGGGCACCACAGAAAGCATCAGCTTAAATACTGTCAAAAATATAATGTAAGAAGTCGGCCTTAATCGCCGACTTTTTACATTTTAAAGAATACGCCTCACAACCGCTTTTTCTGCCTCCTTTTTTGTTCCGTCAAAACCTTCGACCCCTCCAACGGTAGTATATTTAAGTACGTATTTTTTATCTGGATTGATGATATTATATGCAAACTGACACATAACGGCCGCCTCATGGAAACCCGATAGAATCAGCTTCAATTTACCTTCGTAGGTATTGACATCACCAATGGCGAATATTCCGGGAATATTGGTGCCGTAATCTTTGGCATTATTTACTTTAATTGCATTTTTTTCGATTTCCAAGCCCCAATTGGCTATTGGACCAAGCTTTGGGGAAAGCCCGAAAAGGGG
>NZ_JHZC01000025.1 GCF_000621125.1 Maribacter antarcticus DSM 21422 | reverse complement strand
TCAGTTGTTTCAATTGTAATATCTAACAACATTTTATTCACATCTGGGAATATTGCATCGTAGTCTTTATAAAAAGCATCTATTTTAAAAGAAAGCGAGTCTACCTTATTGCTTTGGTCTGTGTTAAGTGATTTCAATAAGTGATAACCCGTTTCTAAATTTTGAAAAGAATCTGCATCAGCAACATCAATTCTACACTTTTCACAATTGGCATAATTGGATTCATTGATGGTATCATAATACGATATTGGTATGTTGCGGTCAATAATATCAGTCAACCTGTTGTTCTTTTGTAAATAAAGTTCAATCTTTTGAGAGACATTTAATGTATCAACTTGTAAATCCTTTTGTATTTGTGCATATACTTGTTTTAAGAATTTATTTTCTTTTCTGTTTTCGTTCTAATTATTTATCGAGAGTGCTATTAAAATTCCGAGAACAACAAGGACAATCTCACCAATAGCATATTTCAAATATTTCCCTGTTTTATTTTTCTCCATAAGGTCGTAGCGTATTTTCCTAAATAATTTTATCATTGTTTATTGGTTAGTCATAATGAAGCACAACGGCTGGTGTTTGGTTGGTTGCGATTGTCTTGGAAATAATTTAGTAAAATGAAACCGAACGATAGGGAAATCCGTAGGATTTTTCGAGTACAGACAGACCCAAGCAATTAATTATACACCGTGTTGTGCTTTCGTTATTATTTATTTTCTAAATCTGTATTAATTAGTTCAATTAACTCGCCATTCATTATTATCAATTCATTGTTGTTTTTCAACAAATCATCATTAATTATTAGGCTCCATCCTGCACTTTGTTTTAATTTTCTATATGCTGGTGAGTCATTATCTGCAAAAAATACTTTTGCATAAGGGAAAGGATTTTCTTCTGCTTTCCAAAACCAAAAATCAGTAAAATCAGGACCGTAAAACAATGCTCTAAATTCTTTTCTTTGTTCTTTGCTTTCGTATGTGCTTTCATCTAGAAATTGGTAATATTCTATAATTTTATCGACTAAAATATCATTTGATAAATTATAGATTCGTCCAGAATTGAGCATTTCATTATAAGTAGTTTTTCGTGGATTTAAATCTTTGTGAATAGCTCCAGGAAAATACATTGCCTCTTTTATTTCATCGTCAGATAGTGATTCCTTGTATATGATATCTTTAGTTCTTTGTAAAAAATCATCTAATTTTGTATAAAATTCAACATTACTTAAATAGCGTTCATTATCGCTTTCTAAATCTTTGATAAGCTTGTACAATGTTGTTTTTTCTTCTGAATCTATTCTTTGTTCATTTTTCCATTCATTGATTGCTAAAGCCATTAATATTCCAACAACTACGAGAACAATTTCTCCGATTGCATAAATCAGATACTTACTGAATTTGTTTTCAATCAGCATTTTTTGTCTAATTTTTCTAAAGAATTTAATCATTGGTTAGCGGTTTGTAGCAATGAAGTACAACGCCAAAGCTATACGCAGTGCGGGAGTAGAGCAGTACCCATTTTCCTTATTTTACACGTAGCTAAAGCAGTTTTTTTGTGTTTATTTTTGTTTTAAATCCCAAATCAAACTGTTTTGGCGGACCTTCTAAAAATACGCAAACCTTTTGATATTGCCCAAGCCCCGCATTACGTATAGGTCTTGTTAGCGGTTTTAGGTAACCCGAACCAAACGCTAAAAGACAAACCATTCCTGTATTTCCTGTAGATTTTGCCGCTTATAACATGCTGCGATACACCTAAGCAGACATAAAAAAAATTAAGAGGTATAGAAGGTTTATAAATACGGGCAAGCCACAAGTCCGTCTGGATAGTGATTGCGCAACACTTGCGTTTTGGCGGCAAAAGGGAAGACACCGAAAGTTGCTCTATTTTTAAAGCCTAGGCCACACTTAAAAGAGAAACTAATGAAACTGGTAGCGTAGATTTTTTGTTGCTCTGATAAGCGTTCTACTTGCGAAATGAGGAGGGCTTTTATAGGGTAAGCAGCAAAAAAAGGAAAGACCCCGAAGCTTATCTTACTTCTTACCACATATTACCGCTAACGATTAAGTATAAGGTTAGTTGCGACGTTTAAAAAACTAAATTAGTAAACAAATACGAACCAGAGAAAATTCCGAAGGAATTTCCAAGTAGGCGAGAACCAAGCAATTAATTTTATACGGTGTTGTGCTTTCGTTATTTTTTTTCGCAAACTTGCTAGTGTTGGCAAATACATACTCTTTTGTAATGTTTTGTTTAGCGTTGACTGGTACAAGTTGCAAATATGTATGGCTCATGTGTTGACTTTATTCAATTTCTATTTTTTGATTCCTCACGGTTAATCTATATGTTTGGTGTAGGTCTGTCCCCAAAATGTAGCATGTTTCACTTTTCCATCGTTGACAACAAACTGGATTATTGAACCATTATTTGGTGTCATTTCAACTCTTATAGAGTTAATATGCTTATAAGGTGTAGCTAAAGGAGATTTCAGATTTCCAATTTCAGCAACTAATCGATTATCACCAAGATGCGCTATTTTAAGCGAACCCAATAATTCATTGGTATAGGTACCTGCATAATTTGAAAAGGCTAGGTCAAATTGCCATTGCATTTCCATTCTTTCTGCAAACCGTTTTTTTCTCCTTTCTTGTAGTTCTTTAATTTCTTCTTTATACTCCTTTATTTTTTTTTGATAATACGTATTTATATCCTCACGACCAGAGAAGTAGTCATACGCATAAGATGAAAGTAAAAAACCTAACCTCTTCCCTGAAGTTGAATTGTTTGCTAATACCACAATACCTAAGCCTGCTGAGGGCATAAAAGAAACTTCAGAGTGTGTGCCAACAAACCCACCACCATGGCTGATTAAGGTGTCACCAAGTTCTGTAGTACCCGATTCCCATCCGTAACCATAACCAAGTTCTTTACGATCCCTATGTTTTCTATCCTGATTGGCATGCGGAAAAACACTGTTCTTAATCATTTTTGAATCAAAAATTTGCTTACCCTCTATTTTTCCGCTATTTAATTCCATGATTAACCAGCGAGCTATATCCCTTGAGCTTGTAATCATACCCCCAGCGGCATGCATGGTATTGTCTTTTTTGGCTAGCAGGAAACTCTTTAGTTTGTTTTCGACGTTTACTTGACTAAGTGGCTTGGCAACCTCCCATCCGTTTTTTTTTGCGTCAGACATTATAGCACTTGTATGGGTCATCTGTAAAGGTTCGAAAATTTCTTCATCAAGTACAGCCTGCCAGTTGGTGTCGAGTTCTCTATCTATGATCATACTCAAAATATTATAACCTAAGTTAGTATATCCATATACACCATAGGGAGCATCGACATTAATAGTTGTGAGTTGTGATAACATCTCTAGCAACATATTAGGATTATGAATACCAGTATAAGCTGTAGCCTGTATAATTGGGTCATTTTCTATACCCGAGGTGTGCTGTACCAAATTACGAATTGTAATGCTATCTGCTTTTAGTGATGGATCAAAGTTAATCTCCGGAAAGTATTCGCTTAAAGATCTTTCTAAATCCAGTTCACCTTTAGATTCCAAAATTAATGCTGCCAAAGCTGTAAACGATTTAGTTGTAGAAGCAATATAAAAAAGCGTGTTTTTATCCACCATTTTGTCTGTTTCAAGGTCTGCAAGCCCATGATATTTTTCAAATATGATTTGATTATCCTTAACAATTGCAAGAGATAATCCATGCTGTGTTCCAAATTCATTTGTTGCCAATTCTATGAACTGATTATATGCTTTGGTGAATTCTGAATAATCGGTCTTCTTAGTTCTGGTACAGGAAGACACTAAAAATAGTGATAGTAGAAGTGTGATAATTAAAGTGATATTTTTTTTCATTTTATGTAATATTATTGTCCATTCTTAATGAAGCACAACGCTTTTGTATAAGGGCAGTAGCGGATTTTGAAACCGCTACCTTTGACTAGTTTACTGATTTTAGTTTATATGTTATATTCTGGTTTAAGCACTTAAACCGCTATTGCTTTTATACATTGTTGTAGCTAGTTTTAGTATCTATTGGTAAAAAAGAGAAGAAGTGCAATGACCTAATTATTTGAAGTTAATAAATCGTTAATGTGATCTGCAACAACACTACCAGCCATAGACCCATAATTACTTAATATAATTACATAATGACCAGTTTCTGGATAATATTCAAAACGGCTTCCAACTCCAGGATACACACCTCCATGCCCAATAGTCACTAGTTTTCCTTTTCGAGACACTGAAAACCCATAACCATAATGGAAACTTACATCTTCATTCACATAAATTTCAACCTGTTTTTTGTGTAGCAATTCTTGAGTTTCTTTGTTTATAATAGTATGATTATTGATCGCTTTAAAATAAGTATACAAATCTCTAGTAGTTGAATAAATACCTCCGGCTGGACCCAAAAAAGAACCAACTCCTCCGTTTTCGTGTCTTGTACCACCAATAAAATTAGCTTCAGTATCTTTATATGTATAGCCAATGGCTTTGTTTTGATGATTAGATACTTTATGAATATCTGCAAAAGAGTTTTTCATGTTAAGTGGGTCGAAAATATTTTGTTCAATGTATTTTGCATAAGACATTCCACTTACTCTTTCAATAATCGCCCCTAATAAGGCAAAGTTCTCATTAGAATAGTCATATTCATTTAAAACTTTAAAGTTTTTTCTTCTGCCTTCATTCATAGAATCAATATGTTTCATTTGAGATTTTACTAAATCATTCATGCTTTTAGCTTTTCGCGCATCTAAATTGAATGGTTTATAATCATCAATCTCAATTCCAGAGGTATGTGTTAGCAAATGGTGAATGGTTACTTGATTGGCAATGTCCTTAGGGTATTCAGGAATGAACTTACTTATTGGGTCTGTAAATTTCAGTTTTCCTTGTTCTTCTAGTTTGGCAATGGCAACAGCACCAAACGTTTTTGTAGTTGAAGCAATATTGAAAGATGTATTCGAATCATTATTCTTGTTTAACTTTTTATTGCTCTTCCCGTAAGTTTGCTCAAATAAAATAGTGCTTCCTTTAGCCACTAATACAGATCCTGAAAAACGATCTAATTTATGTAATTTTTTTAAATAGCTTTTTAAATATGGGTTCATCTCATCAGAAGAAATAGGCGTATACGGAGGAAGGTCACCTGAAGGCCGCTCGCCTCTCATTACAGATTTCCCCATAATTTTGGTATTATCATTATTCATTCTCAACATTATCATTACCCAACCTTTAGTGTTCTTTCCTTGAAACCAAATAGCTAATCTATTTTTCTTCTCCCACTCTTTGGCTACTTGAAAAGGTTTTATTTGTCCAAAATCAGCAAAAACACTTGGCCAATAAGCTGCACTCTTTATAAAGTCTTTCTCATAATGCTTTTTAGTAAATGCTTGTAGTTTTTTTAAATCGTTTGTGTTGTAAGCTGTTACAAACTCTTTAAAAATTGGAGTTATTTCATTTTCTGGCCATTCAAAATTTGTAGTGTTTTGAGCAGTTAAGGTTAAAGTTATGATATTAAATAATAGACTAAGTGTCAAGTTTCTTATTCTCATTGTTAGATAAGTTTTAGTATAAATCAAAACAGAAAGACGAGGAAAAAAAATGAATGTGACAATTAGCTACAATGTTTAGTATAAGAAACGTAGGGAAGTTAAAAAGCACTTTTGTTTCAGTTTATCACTTAGCGAAGTATAAATATTTTGCTTTTATCTTTTCTTTTGTAAACGCCAAATTTTATATTTAGCAGACTTTATTAACATACACAAATCTTAGGGTTTAGCACAAACGCCCTATGTTTTTTATACCTTGTTGGCATTTTGTTGTTTCAAATAGTTACTTGTTTATACTACTATTTCATGGTTTAAAACAGAATCTCAACTTTTGAATATAAAAAATAATTTCGAATTCACTTTCCAATACGGAAAGTAATAATACATTTATACTATGACAAAAAATAAACAAATCAAATCCAAAGAGGCACAAGAAGCACTTGACTCAATAAAAGAAATGGAACACGTTGGCCTAAAACGAGTCTTACCTACTCCTAAATTGCTAGGTGCTATTTTGGCCTTACTAATTGGAACCCAAATTGCATTGTTAGGGGCTGAAATTAGAACTTACAACACGATTTTAATCGTGTTAATTATATCAATTGCAATAATTAATAAAAACCAATCAGCAGGAGAAGCGGAAAGAATCTTGCTTTCAAAGCAAACGATAATTATTGGTCTCATTTGCATTATTCCACTTTACTTTTTAGCAATAATTAGTGGTCAGTACCTAATTAATCATTATGAACATTATTGGGCTCCATTTGTTATAGGAGCATTTGTTACAATTAGTATTTGGATTTTGGTAGTGAGTGCGCAGCGTTCGTACATTAACAGATTTAATGAGGAAAAAAACTAATGGAGAATTCAAAATTTGATGCTATAATACATGCACCGAACCGTCTCCAAATTTGCGCATTACTTTCGCCTCTTGAACAAGTGGAATTTCGAGTGATTCGAGATGAGTTGGGTGTTAGCGATTCCGTACTATCCAAGCACATTAAACAATTGGAAGATGTCGGCTACATAAAGCAAAAAAAAAGTAAGGTGAATGGGAGAGAGCGAAGGTGGTTTCATTTGACCACTAAAGGTAGAAAAGCATTTGAATTGCATGTTAATGAATTGAAGCGTATAGTAAGTGACTTGCTATAGAGTAGAAAATCTATTACACTTTAAAGTAGATATTTTGGCTTATCTATTTTTTTCAAACGGGTTTATTTGGTATTAACTTTTAAAGTTAATCGTTTGAATTTACTGAACTATATCTGTAATGAATGCCAACGTTTATGTATAAGGTTAGTTGCGTGGTTAAGTAACTACTTTAGCAAAAATGGAACAAACCTGAAGAAATTCCGAAGGAATTTCCAAGTAGGCTAAAACCAAGCAACTAATTTTATACAGTGTTGTAGCACGTTTTATTCCATTAAGCTTAATTTCCTAAGCAGTGAATTTGACCTCAAATCTAAATTCGTATTACCAAAATTATAATTTCTCATAAGGATAATACCATATTGGCTATCTTTTTCATACTCGAAATGAGCCGAATATCCAGGATTAGAACCTCCGTGCCCAACAGTATTTATTCCTTGGTCTGAATATAAATCAAAACCAAAACTGTAATTAGACCTTAATCTTATTGTTGGTGTCTGTGTTGTTTGTAATATTTCAATACTATTTGGATTTAAAAGAGTTGAATATCCCATACAAGCGTTCATAAACTTAATCATATCGCTAGGTGTAGAGTAAATTCCACCATTGGGAATTCTGTATCCAACTTCATGCTGTTCACTTTTAGGTCTTTCGTAATCAAGTTCAGCAGTTGGTCCGCCTGCCATTCCTTTTGCCAATTTTTCCTTTTGGTTATCAGGAATCTTGTAATACGTATTATTCATTTCTAAAGGTCTTAGTATTTTCTCTTGTACTAATTCGATGTAAGGCTTATTAGCTATTTTTGAAAGAGTTAAACCTAAGATGGCAAATCCAATGTTTGAATATCCAAATCTTTCGCCAGGCTTTGAACGAAATGAGGTTTCTGGAATAGCTCTTATAAGATTACTTTCCCATTCAGTAATACTTCCAGAACGTACATTTTCATCTCTACTTCTAGATTCTCTATCTAATCCAGAGGTATGTGTAGCTAGTTGTTTTAAAGTAATAGGTGGATATTTATGATAATCAGCTAATAACTTAATTTCTGGTAAATATTTTTCAACAAGGTCATTTATATCTAGCAATCCGTCTTGTTGAAGTTGCATCATTAAAAATCCAGCAAATGATTTTGAAATAGAGCCAATGCGAAAAATGGTATTCAAATCTGCATTTCCGAATGATTTCAATGCTAAAGTTGAGTCTTTATGAATAATGGCTAGGGAAACACTTCCCTCAATATTATCGTCTTTAACGTCACTTTCTATTAACGTGATAAAGTTTTTTATTATTTCGTCTTTAATTTGATCAGTGTTCTCATTTTCTTTTACTGATTCTTTACAGCTAAATAGTACTAGAACTATTGTAAGTGCTAAAATTATTTTCATTTTCTAATTGGAATTAAGATTAGTTTTTAGATTTTTAATGAAAAGATACCAATTGAGATAATAATTTTCATTAACTCTACAAATGTAGAATAAAAAAAATAGTTCTACAAGTGTAGAGTTAGTTTTTCTCAAATGTGCTACAACGTCTCGTATAAGAAACGTAGGGCAATAAATAAGCACTATTATTTCGGTTTATTACTTAGCTAAATATAAATATTTTGCTTGTATCTTTTTTCTAATAAACGCCAAATTTTATATTTAGCGAACTTTGTTAATATTCACAGACCTTTCGGTTTAGCACAAATGCCTTATGTTTTTTATACATTGTTAGCATTTCGTTTATTTTTCTTCTTGACAATTATCCAACATAAAGTTGCCGAAATAAATGTCAATAATGTGCCTAGAATTTGTTCAATTAAATTTTCGGCAAAAAGATTTCCAAGGGTGTTTAGTGCAAAGAGGAGTACAAACACCCATATAATGATATTGATTATTCTGTTAGTCTCACTTTTTTTTATATTTTGAAATTTAATATATAATACAATTATCAAAAAAAAGTTTATCAGTATTGAAACTGCTTCAAATACATACATTTCTTCTTTTGATTTTAACTTTCCTGCCCAAACTATTTTATAAGATATTATCTCAAAAAGGACACATAGATGAAAAATTAGAACCACCGAGAGTAATCCTATCATCAATTTTAGAGCTATTCTTTTACTTATCATACCAGATTAAAATTAATAAAAGTTGATTCCAATTAGTAAAGAAGGAGAAACGCCATTTGTTTTACCCTCTGTAATATTTACGTTTCTGTAAGTTATTCTAGCTTTCAAGTCAATAGTGAACTTCTTTCCTTGATAGATGTCATACCCTATTGCTCCTACAATACCTAATCCGCTATGATATTCGGTTTCCTCTTTATTGGTATCAGGATTTTTAATGTCAAAAAAAACAGGAGCGTCTACGCCCAAACCAATTCCACCTAATACCCAAAATCGTTCTTTAAACCAATACTGCACGGAAGGAGCTAATACTCCAAAGTCTCTTTTTCTCGTTCTACCTATTCCTGAATATTCGTAACCAGATACATTTGTAGTCAGTAAAATGGCAATATTGGGGTTAATCATATAACCTAGTTTTACACCTAATCCAAAGTCAATATCGTTTTGTGATTTATTTGGAAATGATTGAATAGAGTTAGATATACCTATTGACATCCCAAATACGAAACCTTTTCTTGTAACCATTTGTTCGTTTTGAGCATAGCTAAGTACGCTTAAACTTGATAACAAGACTGTAATTATTGTTTTTTTCATAATTCTACTTTTTTAGTTAGTACAAAATTATGATATGGTAATATCAAAAAAGTTACCTTATGGTAACATAATTATTTTAGCATATTTTTACGAATTCGGCTGAGGCTTTGTGTTGTTATGCCCAAATAAGAAGCTATATGTTTTTGATGTATTCTTTGTATAATTTCTGGACGATTTTTTATTAGGTTTAAGTAGCGCTCTTCTGCTGTTTGTGTCATTATTTCTATTTGGTGTGTTTGCTTTTCAATAATAGAATTTTCCTCTCCAGAAAGAAAAAGCATACTACCTATTGGCGTCTTTTTTAGTAAATCAATATTTGATTTACTTATTTGAAGTATTGTTGAATTTTCTAATGAGACTATTTCTACTGGTGATGGCTTTCCTGTTAATAGAGAAATATCATCTGCAAAAAAAACATTCTCAAGAATTAAATCTGTACAAATGAAATTGTTCTCTTTCCAAACAAATAAACCACAAGAACCTTGAAGTAAAAAGTATCCATGTTTAGCTGTTTTACCAACCTCTTTTATTTTTTCGTTTTTCTTAAAATGAACTTCTTCACATAAATCAACAAAGGCTTTCCAAACCTCAATAGGTGCTTCAAAATGGTTGTCAAAAGCGTTCTTTAAAATTTGCTCGTTCATTTGTTTATGTGCTGTTTTAATAAATGCTAACGTGTTTGTATAAGATTAGTTGCGTGTTTTAAAGCACTAATTTAATAAATAAAACACCCCCTAGAAAGTCCGTTTGGACTTTCGTAAGTACCCTAAAACCAGCAATTAATTTTATACGGTGTTGTGCAACGTATTTTCTTTATTCTATTTTTTTCTTTTTTTCGCAATCTGTTTTCTAAGAAATTTAACCCAAATATTCCATTCAGTTGATTTTCGGTTATCAGAGAAGTTGTTTTCAAGTTTGTCAAATCCATCTTCAATTAGAGCGTTGTGTAATGACCTTATTGCAAAAGTCCAAATTAACGTTCCTTTTCCTTGAGTAATCATATCAATCGTATGCTTGATTTCCGTTTTTTCGTTAGTCAATTCATTTATTTCAAATTTATGAATTCCATTAAATCCATTAGGTTTTAAAAATCTAAATTGAATTATTTCGCTCGGAATATATTTTTCTACTGAGTATCTTATTGGTCCGTGTCCACCTTTCGCTCCAACTTGAATTCCGTCATTAAATTTCATTTCTGGCCATTCCTTTTTTGGCCAAATTCTGTCGTTTTCAGTTGATAACGTTTTTAGTAATTCCGTTACTTTACTTTTCGGTTGATTGATTGTTCGTTTATGGATATTAAGTACTTTCAATTTGTTCTAATTTTTTAATGTATGTAAGGATTTCCTTATATGTTGCACAACGTTTCGGCTATGGTTAGTACGGGAATTAAAACTAATGAATTTCCGATTATGCAATTAGCCAAAGCTTTTTATTTTGTTTTAATTTTTCATTTTCTAAAGCCAAATCAAAAGATTTGGTGGACGTTGTAAAAACACATTAAACTTTGGATTAAACACAAAACCCCGTATTAATTATAGCCATTGTTGTGCAATGTTTTTTTGTTTTTAAAAATAAATCATTAATTTTTTAATTTCTTATCAGCTATCAATTCCATAAAAAAATCAGATAATTTTGAGGCTCCATTATTTCCACCATCGTCTAAATTCGATAAAATTATAACGGTATAATTGTCATTTGTAAAATCCATTAATTCACAATGTATCCCATACCAGCCACCACTATGGCCTAGAATTTTCTGATTGTATCTTTTGTCAACACCAATTCCATAACCCATATGTGTATTATAACCTTTCACTTTTGGTTCAAACATCAATTCAGTTGTTTTTTTATTTAAAAGTTTATAGTTTCTTAAGGCTTTTGAAAAGTTAAATAAGTCGGATACAGTTGAATAATAAAAACCTCCGGGAGATGCTTTTGTTAAATAGTAGTCATTTTTTTTGAGAGTTTTATTTTCCCCAAACATTGAAGTGTATCCATTTGCTTTGTTACTCACAATAGAATCAATTTCTAATTCAGTTGTGTTGAACATTTCGGTAGGTTTTGTAATGGCGTCTTTTATATAGTCATAATAATTTTTACCGCTTACCTTTTCTATTATTAGTCCAAGAATAACAAACCCTGTTGCACTATAATCGTATTTAGTTCCTGGTTTTGATAAAACTGAATCGTTAACGAAAAGTGGAACAAAATCTGAAATTTTCTTGTAATCTGAATTTTTTATCTTATCGAAGTCTGCCACATAAAAATTATTAAGTCCTGATGTGTGTGTTAGTAATTGATGAATAGTTACAGAATCTCTTACGAGTTTATTTGGGTAATTAGGTAAGTATTCACCAATAGGTATATTTAATTTTAACTTTCCTTGCTCGTAAAGTTGTAAAGTTGCAACAGCAGTAAAAAGTTTGGTAATAGAAGCAATATTAAATTTAGTATCGATATTATTTTTTACACAAAATTCAATACTTGCTTGTCCGTAAGCTCGCTTTTCTATTATTTTGTCATTATGTGCAACCAAGACTGTTCCCGAAAAATCATCTTGGTTTAGACTATCAAGAAATAAAGTAATTTGGGATTCTTTTTTAATATTAGATTGTCCAAAAGTGAAAATCCCTGTGAATAAAATAATAATTATTAGATAGATGTTTTTCTTGATTAACATAGGTTTGTTTTTTTCAAATATTGCACAACGGCTAAGTTACAGGTAGTGCGGGAGCATAGCAGTACTCGTCTTCCTTACTTTACACTTAGCTAAAGCAGTTTTTTTGTGTTTATTTTTTGTTTTAAAAGCCAAATCAAACTGTTTTGGCGTGCCTTCTAAAAATACGCAAACCTTTTGATATTGATCAAGTCCCACATTACGTATAGGTCTTGTTAGCGGTTTTATGTAACCCGAACCAAACGCTAAAAGACAAGCTATTCCTGTATTGCCTGTAGATTTTGCCGCTTTTAACATGTAGCGATACACCTAAGCAGACATAAAAAATTTAAGAGGTATAGAAGGTTTACAAATACCGGTAAGCCACAAGTCCGTCCGCGTATCGATTGCGCAACAGTTGCGTTTTGGTGGCAGAAGGGAAAATTCCGAAAGCTGCTCTATTTTTAAAGCCTAGGCCACACTTAAAAGAGAAACCAATGAAACGGGTACCGTAGATTTTTTGTTGCTCTGATAAACGTTCTGTTTGCGAAATGAGCAGTTCTTTTATAGGGTAAGCAGTAAAAAAGGGAAAGCCTCGAAGATTATCTTACTTCTTACCACATATTACCGCTAACGTTCTGAGCTAAAATGACGTGCGCCATTTACCCAAGGTTAAGTTTTGTACTAAAGATAGTTATTTTCTAATGTTTTAGTTGTGCGAAGCATGAACGGAGCATGCATTTTAGGTTGTGTTATACACACAATAAATAAATTATTTACCGTCACTTACAACACTCTCAACTATTTTGATGATCTCTTCTATATCGCTCAATCCATTAGCCTTCTTCCAAAGGTTAGTTGACAAATTTCCAACCAGTAATACAGAATCATGAGATTCCCTCTCTTCAACATCTTTTCCTACTTTCCGCAGCACGTTACGTACGTTTTCTACTTCTCCCGATAAAAAATGCCATCCATTAGCTGCATTATAGGACTGAGCATATTCTGTTAATACCTCCGGTACGTCATTTGTAGGATCTACGGTAATGGAGATTAAATGAAGTTCTTTTCCCATTATCTCTGTAAAATGGACCTGAATTTGCTCCATATTTCGATTTACAGCTGCGCAGACTCCATTACTTTCAGTAAAAAACACATTAATAACCACTGTTTTATCTTTGAGCAAGTCCTGATAAAATAGGACTTCTTTCCCATGTTGATTCACCAATCTGGTATTAGTAAAATACTCGAGAGCCTGATTGACTTCAGTCACAGTAGTATCAGTCACATTATCTTCCGTATTATCCTGAGCAAAAACAACGCTCGGAAATAGACACAAGAACACCCCAGTCGTAGCGACTCTGCAAGTGGATAATAATATTTTCAGGACATAATTGATTGGTTGTTTCATGGCTTCATTGTGTATAACGTGCTTGTGCATGGAACGTAGCGTGTAAAAAGACGCTAACTTTTCGGATAAACACAGAGCCGAATTTTTATATTTTTGTTTTACTTTTTCTGTTTTAAAAACCAAATTTAAAAATTTGACGGTCTTTATAAATATAAACAAACCTCACGGAGAGCCTTTACTAGCTATGTTTTATACACCGTGTTGTGTGTAGTTTTTTATTCGTCTTCATCACAAAATTTAGCCAACTCAAAAATTGTCATTGCTCCTGCATGCCTTTTTATTTCTACTCCATTTTTCATTAGAATAAATTGAGGTAAACCTTTTATTTTAAATTTATTTGTTAACTTCCTGTTTACATCAGCGTTCACCTTAGTAATTCGTATACCTTTTGATTCAGTCGCAAATTTTTCTATTGTAGAATTCATCATTAAGCATGGCCCACACCATTCAGCCCAAAAGTCTATTAAAACTAATTTTTCTTTTTTCAAAACTGAATCTATATTTCTATCATTAAGTTGTATGATTTTTGAATCAGAATTTCTTCGAATTGTTTTTTTATATATAAATCTTAATGGAAATGTAAATGCTGAAATAATTGTTGATAAAAAGAAGAGAATGAGAGCGATAATAAAATTTATAATCGTTTTTAAATTTTTCTCCTGTTCAAAGTTTTTTTCAGAATCATTTTGGTATTTAATAATCTTATCAATCATAATTTTATAATTACTCACAACGTCTCGTATAAGAAACGCAGGGCTTGTGATAAACGATACGTTTCTAATTAGTCTTAATCCAAATTTTTTATTTGGTGCCTTTGTAAATAAACACAGACCTTTCGATTAGCCAAAAAGCCCTATGTTTTTTATACATTGTTACCACCAGTTATTTCTTTAATAAGTCAAGTTCATCAATCATTTCATCAATTTTTTTTATTAATCGACCATATATTAGGTAATTTGATAATCTATAACTGACAATACCGATAAATGAAAAAGACGCCAATATACTAATGGATGCTGTTAATAGTTTTTTAAATGAATAAGATTCTAATATGTATTCATACTGGTTTGATTCTAAAATAAATATGCAGCATCCGACATAAGCAAAAAGAGGTAGACCAATCCCTAAAAGCCGAGTATAAAACTTTACATTGTTTTTTATCCATTTTTGAAGTTTTTTTAAATAATCAAAGCAGGATTCACTCGTATTTATTGTTTCCAAAAACTCTAGTTGTTTTCTGTTTAAAAAAAACATTGATAACATTAATGTAGCTATATATATGCCTAATATAAGTTTAGAGTTTATAATGAAAAAGATTAGGGTTATAATTGCAATAGGAATGATGCTCCAATTATCCTTTTTTGAAGTTGATTTTAATTTGTCGACTGTTAAAATTGATTTCTTATTATATAAGTCTACTATAACAGGGGGAATCAAATATTTGTTATTTTGAAATCCATTACTCCATATTTCTTCTATTGATTTATCCATTCAATTGTTTTTTAATTTTGTTCTTAATTCGTGTTATTTTTACTCCGATTGAATTACTATTTGTTCCTATTATTTGGGCAATTTCTTTGTATGTTTTCTTCTCTAGGTATAGTAGAATAATTCCTCGGTCAATTTCTCCTAATTCTTTTATCGCACCATATAATTTTGCTATATCAGTAGAATAATCCTTTGTGTTTTCATTTAAATCAGATTGATTTGAAAATTGATTAAATGATTCTTCAGAAGTATTGGTACTGTTATGTTTTTTTTGTTTTCTTAATAAAGAAAGGCATACATTCAATGATATTCTATATACCCAAGTAGACCACTCGGATTTATTTTTGAAATTGTCTCTACTTTTCCATATTTGTAAGCATACTTCCTGATAATAATCCTCATAATCTTCTTGAGAATTAGAATAAGCTCTACAAATTTTAATGATTATTGCACTATATGGTAAGATATAAAATTTATAAAAGTCTGTACTCACGGCTATGTTTTCTTGGTTAGTGTCAGTACTGTATTTTTATTACACTTATTTTTTGTTTTAATTGGTGTTAACGCCAAAGCTATAGGTAGTGCGGGAGCAGAGCAGTACTCGTTTTCCTTACTTTACACTTAGCTAAAGCAGGTTTTTTGTGTATATTTTTTTGTTTTAAATCCCAAATCAAACTGTTTTGGCTGACCTCTTAAAAATACGCAAACCTTTTGATATTGACCAAGCCCCGCATTACGTATAGGTCTTGTTAGCGGTTTTATGTAACCCGAACCAAACGCTAAAAGACAAATCATTACTGTATTACCCTTAGATTTTGCCGCTTTTTACATGCAGCGATACACCTAAGCAGACATAAAAAAAATTAAGAGGTATAGCACTTTTACAAATACCGGCAAGCCACAAGTCCGTCTGGATAGTGATTGCGCAACAGTTGCGTTTTGGCGGCAAAAGGGAAGACACCGAAAGTTGCTCTATTTTTAAAGCCTAGGCCATACTTAAAAGAGAAACTAATGAAACGGGTAACGTATATTTTTTGTTGCTCTGATAAACGTTCTGCTTGCGAACTGAGTGGGTCTTTTATAGGGTAAGCAGCAAAAAAGGGAAAGCCCGAAGATTTGCTTACTTCTTACCACAGATTACCGCTAACGATTAAGTATAAGGTTAGTTGCGACGTTTAATAAACTAAACTAGTAAACAAATACGAACCAGAGAAAATTCCGAAGGAATTTTCAAGTAGGCGATAACCAAGCAATTAATTACACACCATGTTATGAGCTTTTTTTACTTCTCACTATTTTTACAATACGACTATATATGATTTCCGCTAAATTCCAATCATAACCATCAAAGTTAGTTGTATTATTAAATTGAATTACAACTGTATCAATCTCTTTGTGGTATTCTGCAATACTCTGATAGCCAACAAGCAGACCTGTGTGTTTGTACACGTAAATGGAGGAATAGATTTCCTGTTCACCCTCATTAAACACCGAACCATCGTTTAATGCTCGCAAGAATATACCCACATCCTCTGCTGTAGCAATCATTAAGCCAGTAAATTCAGTTTTTAGATCGTCTTCAACTCCAACATAATATCCGCTCATCACATCGTCTATATTTACATCATCAAGCGAAGCGAACGTATTTTTGAGCTGGAGCGGCATCAAAATTTCCTCCTTAATATATTGGTGACGACTATAACCCAGCACTTTATCTAGGAGATCCTCAATCAACATATAATTCGTATTTGAATAGCCATAGTCTTCACCCGGTTCAAAGTCAGCTGGTAAATCCAATGCGTAGTCAAGTGTTTCTTGTTTGCTTTTTGGTGGGTTTGTCCAATAATTAGGATGGTCTACAAAATTAGGAATACCGCTCCGGTGCTGAACCATCATTCTCAACGTGATTTTTTCTGTATTTTCAATTCTTCCCACCAGTTCTGGGAAGTAATCAGCGAGTGTTTTATCCAGAGACAAACGTTCTTCCTTAACTAATTTTGCAGTGGCAACAGCAATATATAGCTTGGTAATACTGGCAATCTTGAATAATGCTTTTGGGTCTGCTGGTATTTTATTTTTTCGGTCATGCCAGCCTGAGGCATAAAATTCTGGCGGCTTACTGGCTTGATCCACGTAAACAATCATACCATCAAATCCATGACCAATTCCTTCATCTAACTGTTCTTGAACTGTATTTGGTAATGGTAATAGCCAAGCCCAGACTAATATCCAGGGTACGTAAAATAAGGAGATAGCGGTACTAGTAAGTAAAACTATTTGGAATATTCGTTTTGCTTTTTTCTTTGCCATACTATTTCAGGAAAGTTCATTTTTTAAATTGCTCATAACGTGATGTGTATGGTTAGTTGCGTTAGATAGCAACTAAATTAGTAAAAGAAAACGAACCAGAGGAGAATCAGATAGATTTTCCGAGTACACACAGACCCAAGCAATTAATTATATACGGTGTTAGCACACGTATTTAGTTTTTTAGTTCCTCTGACTTTTTTCTAATTTCAGTATTCATAGGATTCAATTCTAATGCTATATTATAAAATTTTATAGCTTTCATTTTGTTTCCTTTAACCTTGTATGCTTCAGCTAAACTGCTCCATGTGTTGCTTGATAAAGGATAGTTTTTGGTATTATAATTAAAATAGAAAATCGCCTTTTCAATATCAGGTCGAGTATAAAGAAATAAATAACCGTAATAATTAATTATTCCTTCAGGCAGGTAAACGTTGTATCCAAGTCTTTGTGATAATTTAGAAAACTTAGTTTTTATCAATTTTGGATTAGTATACATTTCATCATAGTTTATCATATGCCCTCTAAAGATATATTTCATACCGTCAATAAATGAAATAAGAGGCATAGAGTGATGATTCTCTTCTTTATACTTATACTTTTTGTAATCAAAAGTGATGTTACTTGGTGTGTTTTGTTCAAATTCTTGAATAAAATTCCATCCTGCGTTATATGCTTCAGGGTATACGTTATTAGATACTCTATCTACAGTTGTAAAGAAGATGTCTCGTTTTGATTCTTTATATTCTTTAGAAAATTTCTTAAATCGTTGTATCATAATTTCATTGTCCCACCAAGCGCTGAAATCAATTACTAGATAAGAGTTGAATGTTTCAGGAATTGAAAATAATGCTTGTAAAACTGGCAATCCTGTAAATGAATAGCCTACAAAAGTACGATATGAATTAGTCCTGTAATTCTTTTCAACAAATGGGATTAATTCCTTTTGAATAAATTCCAGAAAGTCATCTGCTCCTCCACTGACTTCTAACCCTTTTTCCTTTTCTTTTGTGTAACCAATTAAGGAATTTGTAGGGGAAGAATCTTTAACTCGATTTTGACTAGTAATTCCGATTACAATCATTTCAGGAATCTGCGGACTAGCATCACTGCTTAATTGAGTAATTACTCCTGAAAATGAATTAAAAAACTTTCTTCCATCTAAAAGGTATAGTACAGGATAATTTATGTAGTTATTATCATAATATGAATTAGGTAGATAGACTGAAATTTCTCTATCTGAATTAAGTATTTCAGACTTAATTGTAAATCTTTTTCCAATGATAATATCCTTCTCATTTTGTCCATACGACAAATTTGAAAAGATTGATAATATGATTAAGATTGATAGTTTTCTCATTTTAGTTTATATGTCTGCTAAGGGTTGAATAAACCCTCGTTTTAATGGGGTTTATTTTTTGTTGGCAATAGTTATTTTTATTTTGCCCAAGGTTCTTTGTCTGAAACGGCCATAAATGTTTTTCCATTATAAAGACTCACTCCTTCCCAAGTGCCAAACCAAACTTGTCCTTTATTATCTTCAAAAATACTTTGGATTGTGTTTGTCGCTAATCCGTCTTCTTTAGTGAATTGGGTGAATTTTGTTCCATCATATTTGTACACTCCAAAGTTTTCAGCCGAGAACCAAATATTTCCATGATTGTCTTCACAAAAATTATAGGTTTCAATACCTTCTATGATTCCGTCTTTTGTGAAGTTGGTAAATGAACTTCCATCATATTTGCTGACACCTCCATAAAAAGTCCCAATCCATATATTACCTTGACTATCTTCAAAAATATCGGCTACATTATTATCTGTGAGTCCATTTTCTTTAGTAAAGAATTCAAACGACACGCCATTATATTTGCTAATGCCATAACCATCTGTCAAAAACCAAATATCTCCTTTCTTATCAATTAATATATCTCCAATTCTTTTTTCAGATAACATGGGTTTAGCATTTTTAACCTCTTCTTTTGGGACTTCGAATGTTTCAAATTTATTCCCATCAAACTTATTTAAACCACCGACTGTCCCAACCCAAATAGTTCCGTTAGTATCAATGTCTATTGCCCAAATTTCGTCATTTATTAAGCCTTCACTAAGTGCATAGGTTGTGAATGAGTGCCCATTATACTTAGTTAGACCAGAAGAAGTCCCAAACCAAATATTCCCGTCTTTATCTTCTATGATTCCTCTAATCGCTGTCCCGATACCTTCTTTTTTTTGCAAAACTCTCAAGCGTTTTACCGTCATATCGAATCAACCCATCTCCGTTAGTGCCAAACCAAAAGACTCCTTTACTGTCCTGGTATATCTTTCGGACAAACTGACTAACCATTCCGTTTAAGCTTGAATGTGTTTGTGTGAAATATGTGCTTTGATTATAAACATGAAGTTGACCGTTTTGAGTTGGATTCTCATTAGTTGGTTGGTTTGATTGCTCTTTGTTTTCTTTTTTGAATTTTTCAGTTTCTTGCCCTTTACAAGATGAAGTCATAAGAGGCAATAGTAATATGCACAGTAGTCTTAATGATGAAATCACCTTTTTTTGAATATTGAGCATACTTTCTTTTAGTTTCGGTTATTGTTGCCAACGGTCTCGTATAACCGTCAGTAACGGATTTATATTCGTTAATTTTCGGTGTAGCACAGACGTTCGTAATTCTGAGTGGATTCGGACGTAGTCGAATCCGCCGTAATTGCAGTTATATATTGTTGGCAATTGTTTATTAGATTCAATCACTAAAAAGCATATCCTAAACCAATTCCGACCCCAAGAATTCCAAGTTTAGCCTTAAATACAAAACCGCCATCGGGTTTTTGATAACGATACCCAACATCTAATAATGGATAAGCAAAAGAATTTGAGTAATCAATGTCTTTCCCAGAGAAAATCCCTGCATTTAATTCAAAATGAGAATTTTTTTTCCCCGTTAACATTGTTACTGCTCCTAATCCTCCAAAGCCAAAGTCACCCAAAATCAAACCGCCATATCCAAATCCTGCTCTACCAAACCAGGATACTCTTTCTCCTTGATAAATACTTCGTTCATAATTTACAAATGCATGAACACCAGGAATAAGGCCAGTATCAAAATAGATGCTATTTTTACTTAATATATTTTTTTCTGATGACTGTGCATTGGCAGAAAACCCAATTGTTACAATCGATATTACTAGTAAAATTTTTTTCATTTTAAATTTAATTTTAGGATTAGTCAATAGGTGTGCTAAGATTTGGTACAATCAAATATAACTTTGCTATTATTGATTATTGCCAACGTGATGTGTATGGTTAGTTGCGTGGTTAAGCAACTAAATTAGTAAACAAATACGAACCAGAGTAAATTCCTAAGGAATTTCCAAGTAGGCTAGAACTAGCAATGAATTATACACGGTGTTAGCCTTTCGTTATTTTATTTTGTAATATCATTACTATTCGAAAGCTCTATGATTTTATTTAATAAAACACTTGCATTATTATATCTTTTTTCCAATTCTATTAAAGAATATAAACTGTTCTCTAGTTCATTTTCAAAACGTATTTCTTTTAATAAGTCTATATTTTCAATGTCGAACTTTGTGCCTTTCTCATTTTTATTATTATAATGGTCAATATTAACTAAGGATCCTTTTTCACCTACAAAATAAACTAGTCGGTTTGTATTAGTAGTTGAACCAGCATGCCATTCTAGGATATCTTCATAAAGTCTATCCCAATCATATAAAAGAAGTTTAAGATTTTCATTTTTCAAAGTTGATAATTTACCAGAATTTTTGATGTCATTTAAGACATAAGAACTTGGATTCCAAATAGGATTTGAGATAGAATGATAAATTAAGCTATCAATTATTATGTTATCCACCTCAACATTTTTTAAACCTGTATATGATAATAAAGTATTACTCGCAGTAATTGCATTTTTTACGCGCGATAAGTCAATATCAAGTTCTTTTAAGTTCTTCTGGAATTCATTATTTAGATTTTCAGTTAATGTTTTTAGCGCATTATTTTCCTTTCGATTATCATTCCATTGATTAATCTGAAGTGCAATTAATATTCCAATTACTACCAAAACAATTTCTCCAATTGCATATTTAAAATACTTTCCAGTTTTATTTTCCATAAGCAAGTTTTGTCGAATTTTTCTAAAGAATTTTATCATGTGGTTATTGGTTGGTCTTAATGAAGGCTAACGGTCGGTGTAAGTTTAGTGGCGGATTCACGTGCACTTATCCGTCCGATAGGAATGTATAAATGGGCGTAAATCCAAAGTTGGAACATCTACCGAACCCGGTATTAAATTTACACTGTGTTAGCATTTGTTATTTATTAAATAGAGGTATTTTATTTATTTACTTTTAGATATGTAGGTGGCTGGAACCGAACCGATCCGTCGGGCCCGGATTGAAGCACCTCCGTTCTTAATAAACTTGTCGACCGCCCCGACATTGCCCTCGACGACCCAGTAGTTGATATCAGCAATGCCCAGGTTCTTGGGGTCGTTGACATTATACTCAGTTGCCTGCCATTTGTTGTTCTCATCGGTTTGCCCGGCGCCTGCAATTTCCATGTCTAGTTGTTCAATTGAAAAACCATGCTTACCGGTTACTGAAACCGCATTAGTACAGCGTTGCGCGCCCACCCGGCCAAAACGGGAGGCGTGATGAGCAAAGGCAAACTCAAGGCCATTGACGTTGGAGGCCAAATTGATATTGTCTGCGTCCGTATGTTCATTGACGAGGATACCAGTGTGATATCCGGTTACAACCACATCGCGCAGGATCGTCAATGCAGCGTTGTTGCAAGCCGGGGTTATTAGGCCACTGGTGCCATGGGTCGGTTTGGAGGCCTGAACATTGTATATGTCTGTGTTGATGAAAACATGTTCTATCTTGCATTGCGCCGCGTTCTCCAGATCAATGCCGCTGATAGCAGGATTATCATAGGTTCGGACATCCAGATTCCTGAGAACCACGTTGATCCCTGAGAATGTCTGGTACAACTTCTCAGGTGAGTTGCTGGCGTAGATGACCGCGAGTCCCGATTCTGCAAGACTCTTGATGATAGTACCTTTATTTTGATACGGAAATGATCCGATCGTCCCAAATATCGGTGTCGGCTCACTCTCGCCCACGATTTCCACCGTCATCCACTTTTTAGTTCCAGGGATAATTATTCGGCCGTGATAAACGCCATCCGGTATATACATTCGCCCGCCTCCTACCTCGATTATAGCCTTCATGCATACCGAAAATGCTTCAGTATTGTCCGTCTTATCGTCGCCCACTGCTCCATAATCCAGCACATTGAAAGTTCGTGAATTTATTGTGAAAGTTTTTTCGTTCACTCTATTGTTCTTCTGATTGGACAGTTCCCCTTGGTTTATTCTGTGGGATTCCTCCTTCTCGTTACAAGCCGAGATCAGAATCAATAATGAGAAAGCGGCTAATTTAATGCTTGAGAATCCTAGGATATTTTTTATTCTATTTCTTATTGTAAGTATCATCAAATTGGTTTTTATAATAAATGCTAACGGTTTGAATATGGGGCGTTGGGCATTTTGAAACACCTACCTATCAAACCGCTATATGTTTTATTGAATGCACCTATTTTCAATATTTAGCACTATTCGTTCAATGACCTATATTTATTGCTAGCAAATATTATTCTTTTAAACTTATATCAAGAAATTGCATAACCGCCTCATCTCCTTGTAATAAATTATTTGGCTTAGGGTTGATTTCATTAAATACTTTTAGCTCTTCTGCTGGAAAAATAAAGACAAAATCTTCTTTATAACCATCGCTATAAGGCACGTTGCGGCTATTTAACTTTAGATGATGAGAGAAAAAATTATACATAGCAGAACGCTTAGAAAATCCATAATCGTGTTTTTCCAAAGGTAAATGGACGTTTTCTGCTTTGTGTTCAGCATTATATAATGCGTAAACCTTTTGGAGGTAAGGATATTCAATCCGTGGTGTGTTGCGTGTCCAGTCATTTCCGTTAGATACGAGCATCAAAGGGTTTGGTGCACTAAGTGCTGCAATCTCAACGTTGTTGGTTTGGTGATTTTTGCTTTTATGTATTGGCATTCCGCTCTCGCATACACATCCCCCAAAAAAGTGAGCAGATACTTGTACTACTGGTGCAGACGCTTTAATCCTATCGTCTATGGCAGTTAATATAAATGTTTGAGTCCCCCCACCTGATCCACCTGTCATACCTATTCGTTCTGGGTCTACATTAGGGAGTGAAATTAAATAATCAAGTACCCTTTTGCTGTTCCAGGTTTGGAGTAACAATGCAATGGGGATTTTATGCTTTACCTGATTACTTTCTCCGTAACCCACCATATCATAAGCAAATACTATGGCACCCATTCGTGCCAGAACAGCACAACGTTTTTGTACGTCAATCGTCAATCTTTTGTTTTCTAAATGCCCGTGTGGACTCAGAATGGCTGCATGTTTTTCTTTATTTCCAATTGGTCTATAAAGGTTCCCTGTAATATAAAAACCAGGAAAACTTTCAAGGGCAATATTTTCAACAGTATAACCATCCATTACTTGGTTTTTGGTTATTATTTCATTAAAATCTCCTGAAATATCAGGCATTTTATCAAGTTGCATTCCCGCAATAATTCCTTGTTTAATTCGTTTTGCTCTTTTTTCCCAAGATGCCACATCATTCCATTCTGATTCAAATTTTTTCATCATCAGATTGGCTTCATCTTCAGTCCAATAACTACCCATACATAACATTGTGTCTTGACAGAAAATGGTAGTGCTAATGAAAGTGGTCATTATTATACTTAAAAGTAATTTCATTGTATTGTTTCTTTTAAATTAATATTCGCTAACGCTTAGTATATGAAGCGTATCGTCCCGCAGGGTGCTATGATTTCATATACATTGTTGTGCTTTCGTTATTTTTATGAATCATTAATTCTCAATTATTTTTTTATCAATTTCGGTAATTAATTTCTTGGTTTTTTCTAACAAGACTGTTCTAAAATAATTGGCTGCCTTAAGCGCAAATATTTTTCCTGTTAGCGTAGCATTCAAGTCTATTTTTAGTTTGTTTTTATCAATTTGTTCCCAAAACGAAGCCATAATTTGGCCATTAATTGCATTATAAGGACTGTTTAGAGGATACTCTTGGGAATACTCTACACCTAGATTTGCAGCCATTTTTAAATTAAAATCAATTCCTTTAAGATTGGTTAACTGGTAAGCGTGATGTTCTTGTATTTTTTTTGCAAAATCCTTATCAAGTAAACCCAAGTTACCTGTAGCAATCAATACATTAAAAGTGCTTAAGTTCAATTCGTTAGAAGGGTCAAAGTAGGGCAAGTATTCATAACGGGCTATTTTTTTAATCGTGTCAGCATTAGCAATAGTGGACGATAGTCGTCTTGATAAAGCCAAATCCTTTGATATTTCTATATCATAACCCGCTATTTGTCTTTCGAGTAGATCAATATCAGCTGTTAAATCAGTTTGCAATGCTATTATATAACTATCACGTATTGTTTCTTTTTTAGATTCTTCATTCCAATTATTTACCTGTAAGGCAATCAAAATTCCAATAACCACCAGTATTATTTCACCAATCGCATAAATCAGATATTTACTAAATTTGTTTTCAGTCAATGACTTTTGGCGATTTTTTCTAAAGAATTTTATCATTTGTTAATGGTTTGCGGTAATGAAGCACAACGCCAAAGCTATTAGTAGTGCGGGAGCAGAGCAGTACTCATCTTCCTTACTTTACACGTAGCTAAAGCAGTTTTTTGTGTTTATTTTTTGCTTTAAATGCCAAATCAAACTGTTTTGGCGGACCTCCTAAAAATACGCAAACCTTTTGATATTGACCAAGCCCCGCATTA
>NZ_JHZC01000024.1 GCF_000621125.1 Maribacter antarcticus DSM 21422 | reverse complement strand
AAAAAAGTACGCAGGATACGCACAAAAAAGTTATGACATTTTAACTAAACTCTCTAAAAACGAAGAAACCACGCCAGAATTAATGATTTATATAGAATCATATCGAGCTTCATCTCTTTCATTAGTTGCTGGAGAAAACACAAAACTTAGTTTATTAGGTAAGGCTTTTGAAATTTTTGAAAATACTATAAATAAATATTCTTCTATATCACCAAGACCAGAATTTATGAGAGGTAGTGTTGCTGAAAATCTTCCTTTTTTTATGTGGAAAAAAAGAAAATTCGCTAAAATAGATTTTGAATCAATAATTAAAAAACAAGAGAAAAATAATAATTATGCTGATTTTAGAATTATGAGTTTTTCTTACTGGGCTTGGGCTAGAGCCAACAAAAGTAAAAAGAACAGAGAACAAGCAATTAAATATTTAAATAAAGCAATCGAAATTGACCCAAACTATAAGGCAGGAAGAAAAAGAGCAGAAGAATTAAAGGATAAGTATGGTAAGAAATAACTACTTACAACAAGGTATAAAATTAATTGCTGGCAAATCGCTTACTTACGAAAGTCTAAACGGACTTTCTTGGTTTGTGTTTTGTATAAGATTAGTTGCCTAAAACACGCAACTAATCTTATACCAAACCGTTAGCTTTAATGCCGAAATTGAAACGGCTCGAAAGTTGATTAAGCAAAACTAAAACCTTAGAGATGATTAAAAAAATTTCCTTTTCAATATTAATAAGCCTTTTATTTATTTACTCAACTTTTGCCCAGAAAAGTTTTAGTGGAACAGTTATCAGTTCAAATTTAAAAGACACTTTATCTTATGTTAACATTGGAGTTCTGAATAAAGGCATTGGAACAGTTTCAAATGAAAAAGGAAAGTTTGAATTAGAATTCAAAGAAGAATTTTTAAAAGATTCACTAACATTTTCAATAATTGGTTATAGAAGTTTAACAATACCAATAGTAGATTTTGAAAAGGAAAAAACAATAATTTTAGAAGAACAAATAACTGAATTAGATGAAGTTATTATTAGCAACAAAAAATACAAATCAAAAATTTTAGGTAATAAAAAACCTAAACTTTTAGCATCAGTTGCTTTTAGTAAAATTGAGGCTGGAAATGAATTTGGAATAAAAGTAAAGGTTAGAAAACCAATAATAATTGAAACATTTAACATTGCAGTTTTAAAAAATGAATATGGGATTTTAAATTTGAGAATCAACTTTTACGACTTAAAAAGAGGAGTTCCAAATAATAGAATCAATACGGAAAATATAATTATAAAAACGGAATTAAAGGATGGATTAATAACTGCTGATTTATCTGACTATGAATTAATGTTTAAAAATGATTTTTTCGTATCTATTGAGTTTTTGGAAAAACTTAATGATAATAAAGAAATTACTTTTGCTGGTAGAATAATGAAAAAATCATTTACCCGAAAAACAAGTCAAGCGAGTTGGAATCAAGTAAAAGTTGGATTTTGCATATTTTTGAACGTAATAGAATAAGCACTAAAAGCTAACACCATATAAAATTAATTGCTAGTTTCTAGCCTATTTACGAAAGCCTTTGCGGACTTTTTATCTGTGATTTATTTGCTACCTTTAGAAATCAAAACACGCAACTAATCTTATACAAACACGTTAGCGGTAATATGTGGTAAGAAGTAAGATAATCTTCGGGGCTTTCCCTTTTTTGCTGCTTACCCTATAAAAGACCCACTCAGTTCTCAAGCAGAACGTTTATCAGAGCAACAAAAAATCTACGGTACTAGTTTCATTGGTTCATCTTTTAAGTGTGGCCTAGGCTTTAAAAATAGAGCAGCTTTCGGGGTTTTCCCTTTTGCAGCCAAAACGCAAGTGTTGCGCAATCGATATGCGGACGGACTTGTGGCTTGCCGGTATTTGTAAACCTTCTATACCTCTTAATTTTTTTTATGTCTGCTTAGGTGTATCGCAGCATGTTATAAGCGGTAAAATCTAAGGGTAATATAGGAATAGCTTGTCTTTTAGCGTTTGGTTCGGGTTACATAAAACCGCTAACAGGACCTATCCGTAATGCGGGACTTGGTCAATATCAAAAGGTTTGCGTATTTTTAGGAGGTCCGCCAAAACAGTTTAATTTGGTATTTAAAACAAAAAATAAATACAAAAAAACTGCTTCAGCTAAGTGTAAAATAAGAAAGATGAGTACTGCTCTGCTCCCGCACTACGTATAGCTTTGGCGTTACCTGCAAGCAAAAAAATGAATAAGAATATAAGATTGAATATATTATAAAAAGATGAATATGATTGAAATTTCATTAGAATATTGGAATAAACTCGCTGACCAAATTATTGTGATAAGTTCATTATTGGGAGGTTTCTCCATTGCGGTAGTAGCCAATTTTTTGGTTTCAGAGGCAAATAATCGACTAATGAGAAGCATAATGAAATCTGCTACAATTGCTGCTAGTTTTTTTTTGATTGCATTATTTTCAATGACTAAAATTCTTATGATGACAACTGAAGGATTTCCATTTAAAGTTTCAGGAGATGATTTAATGTTTCCTAAACTTGTTGGAGGAATTTCCTTTTTTATAGGAATTATTTCCTTAATTACTATGATTTCTTTAGCAGGTTGGACTAAATCAAAAAAAATGGGAAAATTTACTACGGCAATTGGAATTTTGACTTTTATATTAATATTAATTATGCTTACTTAATAATTGAAGTGAACATAAAAAGCCAGCAGGTAACACTGTATAAAATTAATTGCTAGTGCAAGCCTACTTACGAAAATCCTTACTGATTTTCTATTCGGTTTGTATTTGCTAAATTTAGTGCTTAAACCATTCAACTAATCTTATACCAAACGTTACCAGCAAGCGCAAAAAATGATAGAAATAGAATATTATTTAGTAGATGTTTTTACCACTCAAAAATACGGAGGAAATCAACTAGCAGTTTTCGTGGATTTTGAAAATAAAGTCTCTACCGAAAATATGCTCAGAATTGCCAAGGAACTTAACTTTTCTGAAATAACATTCATAAAAGAAAATTATAACAATGAAAAGTTTAAGGTTAGAATTTTCACTCCCGAATATGAAGTGCCTTTTGCTGGTCATCCATCATTAGGAACCGCCTTCATAATTTCAAAATACTTGTTACCAAAACCAAAAGAAAATATTATCCTGAATTTAAAACATTCAAACATTAGTATTGATTTAACCTCTATTAATGATGTTGACAATAGTGATTTTATAATGGAACAAGCCGAACCAGAATTTATAACAACTTACAAACATCAAGAAATTGCTGATGGATTAGATATAACGCTAGAGGTTCTGAACACACAAAAACCAATAGAAGAAATAAGTACAGGTTTGCCATATATTATCATTCCTATTATCAATTTAGAGAAAATCAATCAAATAAAGCTCGATTCACGAAAAGTTATAGAGTTTTTAACCCAAAAAGAAAAATACAAAACTAATAGCAAAACTGGACTAACAACTTCTTTATTTTTTGCTACCGAAGAAACTTTTGAAAAACTGAATAGTTTCAATACTAGAATGTTTTGTCTCGAAAATGAAAATTTAATAGAAGATTCAGCTACAGGAAGTGCAAATGGTTGTTTCCTTGCTTACTTATTAAAAAATAAATCACCTGAAATCTCTGCAACAGTAGAACAAGGATTTCAAATGAAAAGAAAATCATATATAAATTTAGATGGAAAGCTTAAAAATGATAAATACAGCTTGAAAATTGGTGGAAAAGTTGTTGACTTAAGCAAAGGTAAATGGAAAATATAGCCAGCTGGTAACAATGTATATAAAAAATAGGGCTTTTGTGCTAACCCCAAAGTCTTCTGTTTATTTACAAAGTCCGCTAAATATAAAATTTGGCATTTAAACGAAAAACAAAATATTTATATTTAGCTAAGTTATAAATCCGAAATATAGTACTTATCAACTGCCCTACTTTTCATATACTAACCGTTAGCGGTAATATGTGGTAAGAAGTAAGATAATCTTCGAGGCTTTCCCTTTTTTACTGCTTACCCTATAAAAGAACTGCTCATTTCGCAAACAGAACGTTTATCAGAGTAACAAAAAATCTACGGTACCCGTTGCATTTGTTTCTCTTTTAAGTGTGGCCTAGGCTTTAAAAATAGAGCAGCTTTCGGGGTTTTCCCTTTTGCCGCCACAACGCAAGTGTTGCGCAATCGATATCCAGACGGACTTGTGGCTTGTCGGTATTTGCAAAGGTTCTATAAGTATTCAAGTTTTTTTTATGTCTACTTAGGATTGTCGCAGGATGTAAAAAGCGGCAAAATCTACGGGAATAGCAGTATAAGCTCGTCTTTTGGAGCTGGGTTCGGGTTACATAAAACCGCTAACAAGACCTATACGTAATGCAGGGCTTGGTCAATATCAAAAGGTTTGCGTATTTTTAGAAGGTCCGCCAAAACAGTTTGATTTGGCATTTAAAGCAAAAAATAAACACAAAAAAACTGCTTTAGCTACGTGTAAAGTAAGGAAGATGAGTACTGCTCTGCTCCCGCACTACTCATAGCTTTGGCGTTGGCAATAATATAAACTTCAAATCATATAAAAGTTAAATGAAACTTCTATTGTTTCTTTTTACCATAAATGTTGCTTTAGGATTTTTCCTTGGACTAGCAATATTATTTAGACCCTCATTAAAAAGCATTACAAATAAATATTTAGGATATGCAATTTTAACTATTTCTCTATTAATGCTCAATAGACTACTTGCAGAAGTAGGTATTTATGAAGAGAATAAAAAATTAAGAATAATTGACAATATAGAATGGGTATTTCTTACTCCCGTTTTTATTTTCCTTTTTGTTATAAAAAGCATCAACCATAATCTTAATGCACATAATGAACTTAAATTACTGTATTTACCTTTTATTGCATCACTACTCTTAAATTCCATTCATAATCTAGAGAGAGATTTTGATGTTTTCATTTTTACAAGCGAAATTTTTTCTCGTATAAAATTTAGCTTATTTGTTCTTGAAAGTAAGCTGGTCTACATTTATAATTTTTTTTTAATGACCTACCTATATTTTATCTTAAAAAATTCTGATTCTCAAAAGTCGAAAAATTGGTTATGGCGATTGCATTTTATAGTTAGCTCACTAATTGGTCTTTGGATTCTTCTCGATTTTACTGAAGGTATTTTAGTGCCTAAAAAAGCAAGCTATTATACAATCATACTATTTATTGGAATTTCTTTTTTTCTTTACTGGGTATCTTATTATACAATTTACAACCGAAAATTATATGCTGAAGCAAATGAGATAAAACAAATATTAAAAACTCAAGAACTAAACATATCTAAAACTCCTAATTCTTCTAATACTATTTTTGAAAAATTCGAAAGTCTATTTACAGAAGAATATGAATATAGAAACCCAAATGTTACTAGAGAATCTACTGCTGAAAGATTAGGTATTAGCGCAGGATATTTATCTCAAATTATTAATTTAAAAACCGAAGATAATTTTTCAAGCTATGTAAATCAATATAGAGTTGAAGAAGCAAAAAAAATGTTACACGATAATACCTTCGATAAATACAATATTGAATCAATAGGTCTTGAAGCTGGCTTTTCTTCAAAAACAACATTTCACAAAGTATTCAAAAAATTCACAGGAATAACTCCACGAGCCTACAAGAATAAAAATAAATAAGTACCAATTTCTTCAATGCTAACAAATCGAAACTAAACATTAGACATTCTGGTCTTTTTTTGCATTCAGTAAAACTACTTGATTTCAAACTTTAGAATCCTTTTTCCTTAATAACGTTCATAATTTCTACAGTGTAAAATCAATATAAAATTACAAATATTAATAATCAATATGATCAGAACTAACATACCTTTTTTGGCGCAAACAATTTTTATTACGCTATTTTCTATTTTATTCCTTCAAGTAGGGTATTCTCAAGATAAAATCAGCAAAATATACCTAGAAAAAGACTTAGCTATTTTAAAATCGAATCTAGAAAAAAACCACGGAGGTTTATATACTTATTCTTCAAAGAAGATAATAGATTATTGGTTTATGCAAACTCAGAAAAACTTGAAAGATTCTATGGGAACCTTTGAGTTTTATAGACTATTAACTCCATTAAATAGCGTTATTAAAAACGGACATACGAACATCCCATATCCAAAACTTAAAAAAGATTTCAAGTTACTTCCAATACAACTATATAAGTATAAAGATTCATTTTATGTAGGTGATTTTTTTGCAAAAGGGTATGAGGATTTATTAGGATTACAGATTTTAAAAATTGATGAGCAACCAATAGGAGAAATATATAATTCACTACTCAAAAATTATACAAGAGATGGTGATAATTTAACTTTTCCAAATGAAAATTTATCTTCATTATTTGGATTAGACTACGCATTAATTTATGGCTCAAAATCTAATCATACAATTACTATAAGTAAGAATAATAAAAATGTTCAAATTGAATTAAAAAGCACATTATTGAATGATGAAGTAGTTAATGCTTACGAAAAGAGTAAAAAACAAAAACCTTTGAGTTTTGAAATAAACAATAAGGTAGGTATTTTAACATTTTCTACTTTTTCAGAAAGAAAATTAGAAAAAGAAAACTATCTAAGTTTTTTAGAAGAATCATTTAAAAAAATTAAACATAATACAATTGAACATTTAATTATTGATGTTAGAGATAATAGTGGAGGTGATGCTCTTCCTACTCAAGAGCTTTTGTCTTATCTGTTAGATAAAGATTTTGTTATGTATAAAGATGTTTATACAATTACTAAGACGATTAAAGACAAAAAGTATTATAGTAATCAGGGTGTGTTTTGGCTAAATACATTTAGTTGGCTTAAGTTAAAAAAAACAATGGATAATCATTACAGCCTGCGAAAGATTGAAGGAATGGATGTCTTTTCACCAAAAAAAGATAACTTTAAAGGAAAACTTTATATACTTATAAATGGTAAATCGTTTTCTGCCACCGGTGAATTTACCTCTTTTTTAAAGAACAATAGAAATGTAATTTTTATAGGAGAAGAAGTAGGTGGTAATAAGGTTCAGAATACAAGTGGAATATCTTATATTATTACTTTACCTTACTCTAAACAAAAGGTAAAAATACCTTTGGTTGTTTGGGAAATGAACGTAGATTATAAAAATGATAGTCACGGTATTAAACCGGATTATTGGATAAGAAATACAATTGGTCAAGAATTGAATGACTATGATAGTGTTTTGAATTTCACTTTAGAGTTTATAAAAAATCGATGACTAACAATATATCTAAAAAATAGTATTCTGAAGAGAAATTAAGAATAATAAATACTATTGCCAACAATGGCTATAATTAATAAGGGTTTTGGTGCTTAACCCAAAGTTTGGAGTTTTAAACCAAGTCCGCCAAATCTTTTGATTTGGCTTTAAAAAGAAAAGATAAAACAAAATAAAAAGTTTTGGCTAAGTGCTTAATCGAAAATTTATTTTCTTTTAATTCCGTACTAACCATAGTCGAGACCGTTGTGCAACAGTCAGAAACGAACTACTAAAAACAAAAATATGATACCAATTAATGATTTACTACTATTCGGATTAGCATCCTTAATTATGGTGCTTTCTCCTGGACCGAATATGATTTATTTGATTTCTCGGTCACTATCACAAGGGAAAAAAGCGGGAATCATCTCTCTTTTGGGAGTAATGTGTGGATTTTTATTCCATATACTTTTGGTATCTTTTGGACTTACTGCAATATTTTTTGCGGTTCCTTATGCCTTTTTAGTTGTTAAATTTCTTGGAGTCGGATACTTGTTATATTTAGCGTATAATACTGTTAAATCAAAAAATAAAATTTTTGACGCTGACCAAAACCTAAAATCGGACAAACCCCTTAAATTGTTTAATATTGGACTTCTGACAAATATTTTGAATCCAAAGATGGCAATATTTTACCTTTCATTTTTTCCTCAATTCATAAAACCTGAATATGGTTCTATTTTGGGTCAAAGTTTTCAACTCGGAATTATTCAAATAATAATAAGTTTTTCAGTTAATTTTTTGATTGTTATATCTGCTGCTAAAATGGCGAGTTGGTTCTCAAAAAAACCTATTTGGTTAAGAATACAAAAATGGTTTATGGCTTCTGTACTAACTGGACTTGCTGTGAAAATGGCATTGACAAAAGCGAGATAAAACCGTTGCACAACACCGTATAAAATTAATTGCTAGTAATCGCTTACTTACGAAGGTCCTCGTGGACTTTCTATCTGTGATTTATCTACTAACTTTAGTACTTAAAACACGCAACTATCCTTACACATAACCGTTGTGCTTTATTACCACAAACCACTAACCAATGATAAAATTCTTTAGAAAAATTAGACAAAAAATGCTAGCTGAAAATAAATTCAGTAAATATTTGCTTTATGCAATTGGAGAAATACTGCTTGTAATGATTGGTATTTTATTAGCCTTACAGGTAAACAACTGGAATGAAAATAGAAAACTAAGAATAAATGAAATCTCCGCATTAAAAGAGGTTAGAAGAAACGTTGACCAAAATATTATTCGGCTAAAGAGTTTTAGTGAAAATGATTCCAGACTTATTAATACTGGTAAAAAATTGATTACTATATTTAAGGACGAGAATTCAATCTATAATGATTCAATAAATACAATGTTCGGTCTTGTAGGAACATATGACCCTTACTACGCAATAGATGGTGCTTATGAAAATTTGAAACAAAAAGGTTTAAATTTAATTCAGGACGATGATTTAAAGCAGGTCTTGATAGAACTATTCGAACAATCGCTACCAAACTTGGAGCAAGCCGGGAATGCTTTTGAATATGAAGTAAGCAAACGTAAAAATGATATGGCTATATCCTATTTTGAAACAGGAAGAACATTCTTTTCCATGCGTCCCAATAATTTTAATGAGCTTAAGAATAACCAAGAATTTTTCAATTTTTTAACTTGGGCTATGGCAGCTAAAAAATTAACAATAAGTCATCGAAAAAATAGTTTAGACGAGACAAATAAAGCAAAATATCTATTAGAGAAATATTTAGAAGAAATTGATAAATAACGAAAGCACAACAATGGCTATAATTAATACGGGTTTTAGTGCTTAACCCTAAGTTCAGAGCTTTTAACCAAGTCCGCCAAATCTTTTTGATTTGGCTTTAAAACAAAAAAGATAAAACAAAATAAAAAGTTTTGGCTAAGTGCTTAATTGAAAGAACAGTTATTTTTAATCCCGCACTAACCATAGCCTAAACGTTAGCCTTCATTATGACAAACCACTAACCAAATGATAAAATTCTTTAGAAAAATACGATACAATCTAATGGAGAAAAATAAAACTGGCAAGTACCTAAAATATGCTATCGGAGAAATTATACTTGTAGTTATTGGAATTTTATTTGCCTTGCAGATAAACAATTGGAATCTTAAAAATGTTCAGAAAAAGGAGGGTAGAACATATCTTACAAGTATTAAGTCAAATCTTGTACAAGATACTTTAGCTTTAAGATTAACAATCCAAAACATAAAACTCACTCTCAAAACACTCGACTCGACAGCTGGTCTAATAAGTATGAATGAATCAATACTATTAAAAGGTCCAGATATTACTCAAGCAATGTTAACTACACATAATTTTGTTACAGAAAACACTTCGGTAGAAGACTTAACGTCAAGTGGTAAGTTTAACTTAATTGACAACCAAAAGATAGCGCAGCTAACACTTTTATACTATAATAATATAGAGAACAATGTAGGAATATTTAATAGATCAATCGAGATTTACACTCGAGATATTATCGCACCATATTTTATGAATAGATATCAAATGGATTTTGATTATCCTAATAGCTTAAAATTTAATAAGAAATTAAATCCAGATAATAACGAGAACAACTCGGATAATCTATTTATTACAAATGCCATAAAATATCGCCATTTTATTTTGTCTGGGTTGAGTTATCGTTATGAAGAAACAATTACCAGCGCAAAAAACTTAATCGCTTCAATTAACATTGAATTAGAAGAATAACGAAAGGCTAACACAGTATATAATTTATTGCTAGTTCACGCCTACTAACAAAATTCCGCTGGAATTTTCTATCTGTGATTTGTTTACTAAATTAGTTGCTTAAACACGCAGCAAACCATATACCAAACGTTAGTGGCAATATGTGCTAAGAAGTAAGATTAGCTTCGGGGCTTTCCCTTTTTTACTGCTTACCCTATAAAAGACCTGCCCATTTCGCAAGTAGAACGTTTATCAGAGCAACAAAAAATCTACGCTACCCGTTGCATTAGTTTGTCTTTTAAGAGTGGCCTAAGCTTTAAAAATAGAGCAACTTTCGGTGTCTTCCCTTTTGCCGCCAAAACGCAACTGTTGCGCAATCGATACGCGGACAGACTTGTGGCTTGCCGAGATTTTGTAAACGTTTCTATACCTCTTAATTATTTTATGACTGCTTAGGTGTATCGCAGCATGTTAAAAGCGGCAAAATCTACAGGAAATACAGGAATGGTTTGTCGTTTAGCGTTTGGTTCGGGTTACATAAAACCGCTAACAAGACCTATACGTAATGCGGGGCTGGGTCAATATCAAAAGGTTTGCGTATTTTTAGGAGGTACGCCAAAATTGTTTTATTTGGCTTTTAAAACAAAAAATAAATACAAAAAAACTGCTTTAGCTAAGTGTAAAATAAGGAAGATGAGTACTGCTCTGCTCCCGCACTACGTATAGATTTGGCGTTACCAATTATTAAAAACACCATTCATGAAAAAGTTTTTCTATCTAATTATTTTAAACCTATTCCTAGCCATAGGGGTACAAGCTCAAACAGAAACAGAAGTCAATCTTGAAGAAGTCGATACTTACTACGCCAAAATGGTAAAAGATTGGGATATCCCCAGTGCTTCCATTGGTATTGTAAAAGATGGAAAATTAATTTTCACTGGCAACTATGGTGTTTTAGAAGAGGGCAAAAAGGAAAAGCCAAATGAACATACCTTATATGCAATAGCTTCCAATTCCAAAGCTTTTACCTCTGCTATCATTGGTATGTTGGTGCAGGAAGGAAAATTGAAATGGAATGATAAAGTAAAAAAGTATCTGCCATATTTTGCATTGTACGATCCCTGGGTTAGTGAGAATGTTACTGTAAGAGACATCTTAAGTCATCGTGTTGGTTTGGGAACTTTTAGTGGAGATAACATTTGGTATAAGTCAACGCTTTCAGCAGAAGAAATGATCAAACGCATAAAGTATTTGCCAAAAGCATATGATTTTAGAGCGGGATATGGCTATTCCAACTTAATGTATATTACTGCTGGCGAGCTGATAAAAACGATTACAGGAAAAAGTTGGAGCGAAAATGTGAAGGAGCTCATTTTAGATCCACTTGATATGAATCGTACCATTTCGTCAATTAATGATTTGGATAAAAAAGGAAACTACGCGATTCCCCATGCCAGAAAAGATAACAAAAATTATGTAATTCCATGGGTGAATTGGGATGCTGTCGCTTCAACAGGTGGTCTTATATCAAGCGTTATTGACATCTCTAAATGGATGATTTTTAACTTGAATAATGGCATTCATGGTAAGGACACTTTATTGTCAAAGACAACCAGGAATTTGGTTTGGACACCTCATACCAATCATTACGTGGACCATACTTCAAAAAATGATTTTGACCGACATTTCAACGCCTATGGTTTAGGATGGGGCTTAAGTGATTATCATGGTAGTATGAAAGTTGGACATACGGGAGGTTATGACGGTATGATAACAGCCGTTACGTTAATTCCTGATGAAAATCTTGGGATTGTTGTTTTAACCAATGGCGTGAAGAGCCCCATAATGGCTGCTACTTATTATGCTTTAGATAAATTTTTAGGCATTGAAGCGAAAGATTGGTCAGCCCATTATTTAAACAGAACTAATAAACGTGAAGAAGAAGACACGCGTATTTCCGACCGGAAAGAAAAAAGAGTGCTCAACACAACACCTACGATTTCACGTGAAAATTTTGTTGGAGAATACCAATCTGACATGTATGGCAAAATAAACATCACTGATAAAGACAATCAATTAAGGTTAGTATTTGAACATTCGCCACTCTTGTCTGCAAATTTAACGCATTGGCATCATGATGTTTGGGAAATCCAATGGGACCAACCTCAAGCGTGGTTTAGTTTTGGAACAATAAAAATAAATACGGATAATAATTTAGAAGTCATAGGGTTTGATTTTGATGTACCAAATGATGATTTCTTTTTTGAAGAACTGAAACCGTATAAAATACAAACAATTGGTAACAAAAAATAAACGCTATTAAAACGAGCGTTTATTCAGAACGTTAGCAAACATTTAAAAAAAACATTCTGCATCATATGAAAATCGATAAATTCTCATTAAATATTTCTAAAATTCTATCAATATTCTCACTTCTGATTTTAATATTTTCTTGCCAAAACACAGTAAATAAATCAAAAAAAACTCAAAGTCAATCTATCGGACCAACTAACGGAGCGTTATTAATTGGTGGTGGCGGAATAACAGATGAAATGTGGAAAGTGTTTTATGATTTAGCTGGTGGAAAGTCAGCTAAACTTGTAATAATTCCAACCGCTTTTGATGAAAATTCGATAAACTATGACCCAGAATTTAAAATTTTAAAAAGACAGTTTACTGCTCGTGGATTTGATGACATCCAATTTATGCACACAAGAGATACTTTGGTCGCAGATAGCGATGAATTTGTACAACCTTTAAAAACTGCAACAGCAGTTTGGCTAACCGGCGGTAGGCAATGGCGAACAGCAGATACATATTTAGATACTAAAACTCATTTAGAATTGAAAAACGTTCTAAAACGTAGCGGAATTATTGGCGGACATTCGGCAGGCGCGTCTATTCAAGCTTCTTATTTAGCAAGAGGCGGAAGAGATTTAGATGGTAATTACAAAATAATTGGCAATCCCGAAGTAGGATTTGGATTTGTAACTAATACCGCTTTTGACCAACATCATCTTGATAGAAACAGACAGTATGATATGTTTGAATTATTAAAAATTAGACCAGAATTATTAGGTATTGGCGTTGATGAACATACGGCAATTATAGTTCAAGGAAACGAATTTGAGGTTATAGGAGATAAATATGTAGCAATTTATGACCAAACATTTTGGTCGCCTTATTTCAATGAAATTGACACGCTCGAAACTGGAAAAGACAAATTCTACGTTCTAAAGAATGGCGATAAGTATAATTTAAAAGAGCGAAGAGTTCAACGAAATAAGTTTTTAAAACCTAAAGACATTACTTCCAACGAGAAGAAAGAGTATTTAGGAAATTATCTATTTGAGAAAAGCAAAGTGTTTTGGAATAACATCATAATTGAAAATGACACCTTGAAATTTCAAACTGTACGCAGAAACATTGTTCGTGACCCAATTCCAATTTACGCTTATGAAAAAGATATTTTTTTTGACACAGATGCAGAATTATGGTTTCACTTTGAACGAGATAGTTTAGGAAAAATCAATGGATTTGACAAAAAAACGCATAAATTTATCGACGGTCTGAACCAAAGATTTAACAAGATTATGGAATAAAAACGTGTACTAACAACGTGTATAAAAAATAGCACGAGTCATTGCTAACAGGAAGGTTCAGGCATTTTTAGGAAGTCGCCAAATTTTTAAATTTGACAAATTCCCAAAAATAAAAAAATTAGTAAAGTTTAAAAATTCGGCTTGTGTTTAATCCGAAAAGTTAACGCTTATTTTCAGCGCTACTTTTCATATACAAGACCGTTAGGCGTAATGCAAAAAAACGTCTTTGCAAACTACCAACAGTCAGACAAAAAATGAACAAAAATGAGATTAAACGACTTCCAAGACTGACTGCTATTTTAACCCAATTACAGACGAAAAGACTTTTGACAGCTTCTGAACTAGCCTTAAAGTTTTCGGTTAGTAACAGAACAATTTATCGAGACATTAAAGCATTGGAACAATCTGGAGTTCCCATTCTTACGGAAGAAGGAAAAGGCTATAGTTTAATGGAAGGTTACAGAATTCCGCCAATAATGTTTTCTGAAAGTGAAGCCAATGCTCTAATTACAGCCGAACAATTAGTTTTGAAAAACAAAGATGCTTCATTTGTAAAAGAATATACCGAAGCTATTGGTAAAATAAAATCTGTTTTAAGAAGCAACACGAAAGACAAAGCTAATTTACTTTCTAATCGAATTGTATTTGGACAAAATGATGATTTCGTCCGAACAAGTAATTATTTATCTACACTTCAGTTAGCATTGACGAATTTTAATCTTGTCAAAATAAATTATTATTCGCCAAACAATAATCAAACAACTAAAAGAACTGTTGAACCATTTGCTATTTATACCACCCAAGAAAGTTGGTTACTTATTGCATATTGTAGATTAAGAAATGATTTTAGAGCATTTCGTTTAGACCGAATTGAAAGTTTAACAGTATTGAGTCTAACATTTGAACCACACAAAATAACCTTTGAAGAATATTTTGATATTTCCAAAAAAAAATGTTTGCCACCCTTGACATAGAGCTGTCACAAGGGTATTATAAATTTGTAGCATAACAAATAATCCGCAATGAGAACCTATTATATTTTTATGCTTTCTGCACTTATGCTATCCTCTTGCAAAAGTCAAATACAAACAAATAAAGTTAGAACTATGAACAATAAAATTATTCAAGAATTTAAAGTAATCGGAATTTCCATAAGAACAACTAATGAAAATGGACAAGCTGCCAAAGACATAGAAACAATATGGGAGAAGTTTTGGAACGAAAAAACTCAAGAACAAATTCCTAATAAAGTAAATGATAATATTTATGCTGTTTACACTGATTATGAAACCGATTTTAACGGAGCATATACTACAATTATTGGATTGCCTGTAAGTTCGTTAGAAAATATCCCAAACGGTTTTGTTGGAATAACAATCGAAAAAGCAAAATATAGAAAGTTTGTTTCAAAAGGAAAAATGCCAGAAGCAGTGGTTAATACTTGGATGGAAATATGGGGAAATAATGACCTGAACCGAACCCGAGCTTATAAAGCAGATTTTACTATTCATGGTGAAAAATATTATGATGGAGATAATGCAGAAGTAGAAACTTTTATATCTATAAATGAATAAAGCACATACGCCTAACAATGGCTATAATTAATACAGGGTTTTGGTGCTTAACCCAAAGTTTAGAGCCTTTTAACTAAGTCCGCCAAATCTTTTGATTTGGCTTTAAAAAGAAAAGATAAAACAAAATAAAAAGTTTTGGCTAAGTGCTTAATCGGAAATTTATTACTTTTAATTCCTGTACTAACTATGGCCTAAACGTTAGCGGTAATATGTGCTAAGAAGTAAGATAATCTTCGGGGTCTTTCCTTTTTTGCTGCTTACCCCATGAAAGACTTACTCATTTCGCAAGTAGAACGTTTATCAAAGCAACAAAAAATCTACGCTACCCGTTGCATTAGTTTCTCTTTTAAGTGTGGCCTAGGCTTTAAAAATAGAGCAACTTTCGGTGTCTTCCCTTTTGCCGCCAAAACGCAAGTGTTGCGCAATCACTATCCAGACGGACTTGTGGCTTGCCGGTATTTATAAACCTGCTATACCTCTTAATTTTTTTTATGTCTACTTAGGATTGTCGCAGGATGTAAAAAGCGGCAAAATCTACGGGAATAGCAGTATAGGCTCGTCTTTTGGAGCTAGGTTCGGGTTACATAAAACCGCTAACAAGACCTATACGTAATGCGGGGCTTGGTCAATATCAAAAGGTTTGCGTATTTTTAGGAGGTACGCCAAAACAGTTTGATTTGGCATTTAAAACAAAAAATAAATACAAAAAACTGCTTTAGCTAAGTGTAAAGTGAGGAAGATGAGTACTGCGCTGCTCCCGCACTACCGATAGCTTTGGCGTTGTAACCAATTAAAACAAATTATGAAATTCAATATCTTTATTCTCTTCTTACTTCTTTCAGGCTTTTGCTTTGGACAATCATTACCCAAAATTGATTCATTAATTAAAAAAGAGATGAAATCAGATAATATTGCGGCACTAGCAGTTGCGGTAATTGACTCTGGAAGAGTGGTTCATTTAAGCGCAAATGGTTTTAAAGATTTAGATAGAAGCATTAAAGCATCTGTGAATACTCCTTTTCATATTGCATCAGTTTCCAAAACAGTAACAAACTTGGCTGTTTTCAAATTAGTAGAATCTAAAAAATTGGATTTGAATACTGATGTTAATAAGTATTTGCCTTTTGAAGTCAAAAACCCGCATTATCCAAATGACATAATAACGATTCGAGAATTACTAAATCACCGCTCTGGGATTAAGGATGATTATAAAATATATGAATCACATTGGAACGAACCTAAAGGTGACCCAAAATTAGAATTAGGTCCTTTTTTAAAAGACTATCTAAACGTAGACGGAAAACTTTATACAGCAGAGCATTTCGAGAGTGATTCGAGCTACAAATCATTTTCTTATTCCAATACTGGTATCGCTCTATTGGGACTAATTGTTGAGACTGCTTCAGGAATGACGTATGAAGAATTTTGTCAGGCTAATATTTTCAAACCTATTGGAATGAGTAATACGAGTTGGTTTTTAAAGAATTTAGATTCAACTTTAGTTGCAAAAACATACGTGAATCAGGATTCATTAGGATTTATATTTAAAGGACATAATGGTTATCCAGATTATCCAGGAGGCCAATTAAGGACATCCATTTCAGATTTTTCAAACTTAATTGTTGCATACTTGAATTCTGAAAACAATAAATTCATATTAGATAAAAAAACAACTTCAAAAATAACACCTGTACCTCAAATTTCTCAAGAAGGATATTACACTTGGTTTTTAACTGCAATTAATAATCATCTGTATTACACTCATAGTGGCGGAGATACTGGGGTTCGAACAATAGTTATTATGGATGTAATCGGAAAAAGAGGAATAGTAATTTTTGCTAATTCCGAATTTGACAATACAAATTTATATAAGAGTATTGAAATGGAAATGTGGAGTAAATAACTGGTTACAACACTGTATATGAAATCATAGCACCCTGCGGGATGCTACGCTTCATATACTAAACGTTGTGCTCAATATAAATAACCAACAGAACTCATTATGAAACAAACAATATCAGTTAGTAGCCTCTTACTTCTTTTCGCAATAGTAACATTAGTATCATGTCAAGATGAAAAGCAAAAGGCAGAAGTAATAATTACCAATGCTAATATCTGGACAGGAAATAAAAAACAGATTAATGCGCAAGCAATGGCTATTGTGGGTGATTCTATAATTGCTATAGGTAGTAATAATGAAATCCAAAAATTTGTAGGTTCGACAACTGAAATAGTAGATGTCAATGGCGGGTTTATAACACCCGGTTTCATTGATACCCATGTGCATTTAATGCCATCTGGATACAGTCTTTCTGGTATTGTTAAGCTTCGTGATGTAAATTCACCAGAAGAGTTCACTAATAGCATTAAGGAATACGCAGAAAGTATTGATTCAGGTTCATGGATATTAGAAGGAAACTGGGATCATACACTATGGGGTGGTGAACTACCAGCAAAAGAATGGATAGATGATGTTACAAAAAATAACCCGGTTTTTATTTATCGTTTAGATGGACATATGGCCTTGGCTAATTCTCTCGCGTTAAAAATAGCTGGTATTGATAAAAATACTTCCAAAATAGAAGGAGGAACAATTGTGAGGAATGAAGACGGAACACCCACCGGAATTCTAAAAGACAATGCAATGTCCCTCTTGTTTGATAAAATACCCATCCCCAATAAAAAACAAAATGAGAAGGCTTTTGCGGCAGCTACAAGATACCTAGTATCTAAAGGTGTAACATCGGTACACGACATGGGTACAATAAATGACTATAACACATATTTAGATGCAAAGCAGGATGGAAACTTAAATCTACGTATTTATTCTGTAATGCCATTGGACAAATGGTCAGATATTAAAGAGCTGGTTAGCAATGAAGGTAAAGGTGACAAATGGCTCCAGATAGGTGGTTTAAAAGGTTTTGTTGACGGTTCTTTGGGCTCACATACTGCAGCATTTAAAGAACCTTATTCTGATGCACCCGAAGATTCAGGTTTCTTTGTCAATAGCCAAGAAGATTTGTATCAATGGATTTCGAATGCAGATAAGTCAGACCTACAAGTAATGGTTCATGCCATTGGAGACAATGCTATTCATACGCTCCTGAATATTTACGAACGTGTTTCAGAAGAAAATGGAGAAAAAGACAGAAGATTCAGAATTGAACATGCGCAACATATTGCAGAAAATGACATTGAAAGATTTTCAAAATTGAATATCATTCCAAGCATGCAACCCTACCATGCAATTGATGATGGAAGATGGGCAGAAGTGTTGATTGGTCCTGAGCGAATAAAGACAACCTATGCCTTTAATTCACTATTGGAAGCACAAGCCTTATTGGCTTTTGGTAGCGACTGGCCAGTTGCACCAGCAACGCCATTAGAAGGTATTTATGCCGCTGTTACAAGAAGAACGTTAGATGATAAAAACCCCAATGGGTGGGTTCCTAAACAAAAAATTTCAGTGGATCAAGCACTAGTGGCATACACCAAAAATGCTTCATATGCTGGATTTAGCGAAGAAATAAAGGGAACTCTTGAACCTGGAAAATTGGCAGATTTTGTTGTAATAAGTGAAGACATTACTAAGGTTGACCCAGTTCGCATAAAAGAATTGAAAGTACTGCAAACCTATGTTGGTGGTAGGAAGGTTTTTGACATTAATAAAAACTAAAATAAAGAGCATAACATTGTATATAAAAAATTGACGAGATATTAAGTAAATTCAAGGGTTGTAGCAGCTTAAAACCTTTGTCTAACTTTATAATAAATTATCCCACAATCGTCAACTTTTCATATACTAACCGTTGTGCTTCATTATCAGAAACCGCTAACCAATGATAAAATTTTTTAGAAAAATTAGACAAACAATGCTGACTGAAAATAAATTCAGTAAGTATCTAATTTATGCAATTGGAGAAATTATTCTTGTCGTCATTGGGATTTTAATTGCCCTTCAAATTAATAACTGGAACGAGAATAACAAATTAGAAAAGGAGACCTACAAAGTGCTTTTACAAATGCGAGACGAGTATTCCAGAAACCAAAACGAACTGAAAATCAAGATTGAACAGCACAAATATGTAAAGACAAGTGCTGATGAATTATCGGAGTTGGTACGACCTAACCCAAAAGAAATTGAAAAAAGCAAATTAGATTCGCTGATGTTTTCTATGATATATATACCAGCATTCAATCCATCGACAGCAATAGCATCGTCAGAAAAATTAGTGCTTGTTGATGATACACTTAAAAACTATGTAGCCGATTGGAAATTAAATTATGATTATTATGTATAGCATTCAACTTATCGATGATAGCCAAACGCAACAATTGGATGAATTTATGATAGAAAATTATCAATATAAAAATTTCAAAAACGAATTACTTGAACCCAATAAAAGTGCTTTTGATAGCGATGGACAGAAAATTTTATCAAGTGCCATCTTTGAGAATTACGTTTATATAAGAAGTCTGAACACAGGTTTCCTTGTTAAGCGAGCTACTGTGCTTTATGAAATACAAAATGAAATTTTATAACATATAGAGACAAAATTGAAAAATGAAAAATAACGAAAGCACAACAACGTATAAAAATTCGGCTTGTGCTCAACCGAATGGTAGTCGCCTTTTTTCCGCCCTACTATTCTTATACACGACCGTTACCAAACATTATAAAAACTTAAACTATGAAAGCTAACAACTTTATAATTTTAATACTTGTATTCTCGCTATTTTTAAATGCATGCAATACTAAAAATAAGAAGTCAAAAGACAATGATTCATCAACTATAGAAACCGCCTATTTTGGAGAAAAGCCACCTGGCTTAATTCCTGAACCTTTTGCTCCTGACATTGTTTCTCCAGAAGGGCTTTTTGAAGGAGGTAAGCATTCACCAGATATGAAGAGCTACTATTTCTCTAGGAAAAATGGAAAATATGAAAAACGCACATTTTTTGTTATTCGATATGAAAATGGGAGTTGGGGAAACGAATCTGAAACCGAACTAAAATGGCCCAAATTCTCTAAGGGAGGAGATACTATATACCGTGGAAATAAATATAGAGATCGAACCGACACTGGTTGGTCGGAGTACAAAAGTCTTGGACCACCTTTTACAGATATACATATCATGGGCATATCGTTTACAGACAAAGGAACTTCTTATTTTGATCAATGGGATGGAAAGGATACAATTGGTGGTCTGAATTATTCACGCCTTATAGATGGAAAATATGAACCCCGTCAAAGTATGGGTAAGCATATTAACACTGGAACATGGATTGCTCACCCTTCCGTTGCACCGGATGGATCCTATTTGATATGGGATCAGCATGCAGAAGACGGATATGGTGAATCTGATATCTATATTAGTTTTCGACAGAAAGATGGGTCTTGGCTACCAGCAATTAACATGGGAGATAAAATAAACACAGAACTCTCGGAAAGTAGCGGACGTGTGACAGACGATGGGAAATATCTATTTTTTTCGAGGGGAGAGTGGAAGGTTAAAGAAGATGGAAGTGAAAATTGGGTAGGAAAACCTTATTGGGTGAATTCTCAGGTTATTGAGAATCTCAGACCCAAATAATAACCATACAAACGTTTGGTAACAACGTTTATAAAACATAGCTAATACGTGCTAAATAGAGAGGTTTGTGCTTATTTACAAAGACCGCCAAATTTTTAAATTTGGCTTTTAAAATAAAAAAAGTAAAAACAAAACATAAAAATTCGGCTCAGTGTTTATCCGAAAAGTAGTGCCTTTTTACACGCTACGTTTCATACACAAGCACGTTACCTACAAGCTGGAATTCAGCGTATAAATTAGGCTTAAAGTAGGTGATAATATTCACAGAGCCTATCAATCATACATTTTTGAATATAAGTATAGCAAACCGTAACATTTTGATAGAGATATTGTCTTTATATAAACTTTTAAAGATGAGAAAATCACTATTATTCAATTTGCTATTCCTGTTACTAATTATTGGATGTAAAACTGATAAAAAACAGCTTCAAACTCCAGAAGGATTAAAACAAGAAGAGTACAGAATAGCTAATAACAAGAGCACTTTGAATGATGAATATGTTATTGCTATAAATGGAGAACAGCCGCGATTGGCGAAAGTTACCGCACTATTACATCCAGATGGGAATGTGATTCAAATGAACGAATTTAATGAACATGGGCTAAAAAATGGTTGGGCCACCTATGTTCAAAACCTTCAAGTAAAAGATAATCAAGGACGCGCTCTTAAAGTAATAGCTAAAGAAAATAGTCAATGGATTCTGAAGGATTATAAAGAAGGATTTATTAAACTATCATATCAAGTTCGTCTCGAACATGATTTACTTGTTCCTACCATTAGAGGTGGAGACAATGGAGCAGCTTATGCAAATGATGATGGCGTTATGTGGGCTGGGAGAGCTTTATTTATTGGAGGTAAGCCAACTACAAATATTGGTATTCGATTTGATTTACCTGAGAATTGGAATGTCACCACCCAATGGAGGAAGTTAACCGATGCAGAAAACACTTTTAAGGTAGACAAAACCAATGATTTATTTTATTCGGCATTTTTTGCAGGCACACATAAGCAAACTGAACTTACTACTGGAAACATTTCCTTGAATATTGCCATGTCTGGAGAATTTACAGATGAGATGTCTACTAAGATAAAGAAACAGGTTGAGAAGTATTTTGAATATTACGGCAATAGGTATAAGTCTCCGTTAAAGGCTCAAATGGTACTTATAATGGGCGACAGAAGTTATGGAGGCGGTGAGGTTATGGGCAAGGCCATATCAATTTCTCTAAATCCTGAAACAAAAAAAGAGATGGTTATCAACAATGGTATGACGAATAGAACATCACGTCTTATTGCTCATGAACTTTTTCACAGTTTTGCTTTTGACCAATTAGAGGCTGATGATTCTGGAGAAAATGCGCCATTATATGAATGGTTTAATGAAGGTTTTGGAGCTGAATATGGTGCTTTTTCAGCTTTAGTACGAACAGAGGTTTTTACAGAGGCTGAGTTTTTAGATGGAATTATTTACAGAATGAAAGAGTATCAAACAGAAGTTGATGGTGAATTAACACTAGTAACTGCAGGTAATGACAAATTTAAATATTCCACAACCGTTTATTGGGGTGGGCTAATGGCTGCGATTTCACTAGATTTTTTAATTCGTGATGAAACTAATGGGAAAAAGAATTTAGATGACCTATGGACATACTTATTAAGGACATATCCTAAAAATGGAGAAGCATTAACGCTGACTAAGATTTATGATGCTACTCAAAGATTGTATGGGAAGAAAATATCTGATGCACTGGTGAATTATACAAGTTTTCCTAATGAGATTCCTTTTTTTGAAAATGCAAAGCTTATGGGGCTTAGCTATGAAAATGAAAAAATGATTCTTTCGAAAAAGGCAACTGAAAGACAGCGAAAATTGTGGTTTGATTTTTTAGATAAATGATGTTTTTTAGAATTCATAAATATATGATTTTAGTCTAAAATTTATAGGTTATAATGCCATTAAGGAAGTCGAAAATTAAAAAGAATGAAAAGGTTGAATAGAAAAAGAAAAAAAGCAAGTAGGTAACAATGTGTATAATTCATTGCTTTGGCAATTACCTACTTGGAAAATTCCTCGCGGATTTTCTATTTGGTTTGTATCTGCTAATTTAGTTGCTGAAACACGCAACGAAATCATACACAATACCGTTGCCAGTAATTTAATAGCACTCTAAAATAAAATATCATATTTTCTGTCATATTTTCTTAAAACCTGTCACTAACTAAATAGAGACACTAAAAAACAATAATTTAAATTTAAGAAAATGGAAAACACAAAGAAATTAATTCAAATTTTAACACGAATTCAAATCATAAGTAGCATTGTTTGGGCTATAATATTAATCGTTTGCTACCAAATTCTTGGAGAGTCATATAAAGAAATTAGTCTTATACTTATCTGTGGATTTTTTATTGAGTTTTTACTTATAAGCTCATCTAAAAACAATTTAAAAAAACAGAATGCACAAACGGAAAGAGGATAAATATTTTGAAGAAATTCTTGAAAGGAATAAGCATAAAATATACAGGATTTGTAATATTTATGCTATTCCTCCAATAGAACCTCAAGACCTCTTTCAAGAAGTAGTTTATCAAATTTGGAAGTCTCTTGACTCCTTTAAAAGTAATTCTTCTATAGATACTTGGGTGTATAAAATCTCTCTTAATGTTTGCTTGCGTTCAAAAATGAAACTTGATAAAAATTATAGCAAGACAGATAGGTTTGAATCCATTCATTTTACACCAATAGAAAAAGAAATTGACACTTCTGTACAAGAAAAGCTCAAGTATTTAAAAGAATGTATTTCAACTTTAAATGAAACTGACACATCTCTTATTGTACTTTATTTAGATGATTTGTCTTATAAAGAAATTGAAGTAATCACTGGGTTAACAGAAAACCATATAGCAGTTAAAATGAAGCGGATTAGAAAAAAATTATTTGAATGTATCACTCCAAAAATCAACTAAAATGTTAGAACAAGAATTAAAAGATATTTGGAATAATTCTTCTCAATCTGGTCAAATATCAATTGAAACAAAACAGTTGACTGAAGAATTGAGTACTAAAATAAAGAGTATTCAGAAAAAAATAAGAAGTAGAGCTATTAAAGAGATTTCTGCCTCAATAATTGGAATACTCATTTTTGGATATTTATTATTCGAAATCCCATTTCCCGTTACTAAAGTAGCTTGTGGTTTGGCAATTGCTTGGTTTGTATTTGTTATTGTAAAATTTAGAAAATCAAATTTACAGAATACTAAAACTGATTTCTCGCTAACAATAGCTGAACAACTTAATAATCAGAAAACAATGATGTTACAACAATCTAATTTATTAGATTCTGCTTTGTATTGGTATGCTATTCCACCGTTTATAATGAATTTTATATTTATTCTAGGGTTAGAAAATCCAATCGATTACAATTGGACAAATAGTGTTGCTGAAAGCTTATTACCACTTACTTTCAATTTTAAAATAGGAACATTAATAGGTCTTGCTTTATTTTATGCGTTTACTTATTGGATAAATAAAAGAGCTTTAAATAAAGATGTAAAACCAACTTTAGAAAGCATTGAAAAAATGCAACAACAAATAAAAAATGAATAAAAACTACTGCCAACAATGTATATAAGAAATAGGCAAAATAGTGCGAACTTCAAGGCTTTTGGTTCGTGTCAAACTTTTTGCTTAACCGGAAGTTTCGTGCTTCGTAATCGCCTACTTCTCATACACTAACCGTTGTAGCCAATTAAAAACCAAATGTATCGTAATCTGACTTATTTACTTTTAATCCCTTTAATCTTGTCATGCGAGCCGAATCATATGTTTAAAGAATTCGAAAATGAGACAGTTGTTTTTATTGGACTTGTTAAATATGGTCTTGATAGTATCCCACCAGAAATTGGAAAATTGAAAAGCGTTGAGGAATTAATTATATCTCAGGACAGTGTAATGGGTTGGACAATTTATCCGCCAGCTAACGCAATGGAAAAAATGGTTGATATGCCACCTTACAAAACTATTCCTGATGAATTGACAGAACTAAAGTCATTAAAAAAACTCAACATATCTGGACTTAGAATAAGAACATTACCACCTAATTTTGGGCAATTAAAGAACTTAGAGTACTTGGACATATCCATGAATAAACTTGATATAAAAAAAGAAATCACAAAATTAAAATCATTACCAAATCTTAAAGGGTTGTCAATTGTTGGAAATAGAATAGATTCGACTGAAATAGCGAAATGGAATGATGACAACTCAGAAATTGAAATAATCTTCTGATAAAAAAACTGGTTACAACACGGTGTATAATTAATTGCTTGGGCAAGTGCTTATTTGTTAACTAATTTAGTTGCTCAATCACGCAACTAACCATACACATCACGTTAGCTTTAATGCAGCTAATTCTTATAAGTATTTGGTTTTTATTCTAATTTTTTAGGTCCTTGAGTGTTGTTGGTAATCATCCAACGTTCGTTTTGAATGGAACTATAAATGATTTCGAAATAAAGTCCTTCTTCCAACAATTTATTTAAACTATTACTAAGCAACTGATAGTCCTTTTGAGAATTCTTGACCTCCATAATAGTATAAGAAGTGTTAACAGGAATCGCCAAGCCTTTATCTAGTGTTGAATAAGATGTAACCTTTAAACTATCTAATTCAGGTGCTCTGGTTTTAAGGAATGTCAACACGTCGTAATTAAAATCGGCTAAATCGAAAGATTCCCCTTTATGCTTAACCATAATACTTTCAATAATTGCCGGACCAACACCAAAATTTTCAATTGAAAAACTAAATGTGTTACCATCCACGTTGTTAGAAGTTGAAATTGATAAATACGGCAGAATGGACAAATAATTCTGTCGGCTCATCAAATTGGTTTGATAGATGAAGATTATTAGGGTGAAGAAGCTCATAGTCATCGCCGATAGACTAAGTATTCTTTCAGAATTCCATTTAATTTTCTTAACCATATCTTTACTTTAGTTTGATTGTTCAACAATTTAGCGAAAATATTGCTATTCATAAATAATAAAGCACATAAAGCTAACAACGTATATAATTAATTGCTTGGGGCTGTCTGTACTCGGAAAACCCTACGGATTTCCCTAAGGTTCGGTTTCCTTTTGTTAAATTAGTTGCTTAAAACACGCAACTAACCATACACAAACCGTTGTAAGTAATTAAAAAAACTATCGAAAATTTAAAAAAATATTGTCTAGAAATTGTTGATTTCACTTCAATTGAAATTGATTTAATTGAAAATTATTTCACTAAGAAATCACTTAACAAAAAAGAATTTCTTTTAGAAGATAAAGAAGTTTGCGATATTATCGGGTTTATACAAACTGGTAGTATTCGTCATTTTCATTTAAAGGACGGAAATGAAATTACTTGTGATATTTCCTTTGAAAACACATTTATAACTGAGTTTAATAGTTTTAATACCGGTTCAAAAAGTCAAATATGCTTTCAAGCATTGGAAGACTCTAGCTTACTGCTAATAACAAAGAAAAAGTTATATGAACTTTATCAAAAAAATTCGAAATTTGAACAATTAGGCAGGAAAATTGCTGAGAAAGTTGCAATGAGGAATACAGATATTGCAATGTCTTTAGCTTCTGACAAACCTGAAAAAAGATACTCTAATTTACTAAAAGAAAAGCCTGAAATCTTCCAACGCGTT
>NZ_JHZC01000023.1 GCF_000621125.1 Maribacter antarcticus DSM 21422 | reverse complement strand
CAGGCTACTACAGAATATACTGTAACAGTAACTTCAAGTGGAGGTTGTTCTGATGAGGATTCTGGAACTGTAAATGTCACAGCGAAAATAACTATCGGTGATTTTGTTTTTGATGACATGAACAAAGATGGTATACAGGACGATGAAGACACAGGAATAAATGGTGTTACTGTTAAGTTGTTCCAATGTGATTCTTACGGTAATGCAAACGGAGAATTAGTAGAAACCTATGTTACTTCTAATAACCCTCATACTGGAGAACCAGGATATTATAGTTTTGAATTATGTCAAAATAGCGGATCTTACTATTTAATATTTGAAGACATCCCAGATGGATACGAGTTTACTTCACAAGGAATGGGAGATATCGCTTTAGATTCAGACGCTAATAACGAGGGGGTAACTTCTTGTTTTGATGTTACTGATAAAGATAATACAACAATAGATACAGGATTAGTATCCGAAACATGTGCCGTGAGAATTGGTAATAAAGTAAGTCCAAGAGATTCCTCTGATGTTTACACTGCCAGAAACTCTGATACAGCTTGCATAGGTGACAATTTATATCTGTCGTTGTTCTTGCACGAGGAAAACTTAGCTAACTATAACTCCTACAACGGAAGTGATTTCCAAGGTTGGTCATTTACCTATGAATTCCCTAATGGAAAAGTGTTTACACAAGGTGATTTTGCTGAGCAAAGCTATAGAACTCGACAGTACCCTATAACTGAACAAGATTTTGGGAGTTATAAAGTAACATTTGTTAATCCTAATGGAGAGACAGGTATTATAAGGTTTGAATTGAGTTTGGCACCGGAATGTAAGACTGATGGAACTAGAAAATCATATTCAAATGATATTGGCATGGTTTATCCAGTACCAGCTTTGGCAAGTACAGAACTCAACATAGTGGTTAATACCGAAAACCAATCCGTAGATAATAACGGAGACGAAGACACTTCAGTATATGGGCTAAGTGCACGTCTACCACAAACAAAGGAAACCGTTACAGCCATGTTGTACGGCACTAACGGAAAAATAGTAGCACCCGCACGTACCTTCGAAGTAAATAAGGGTAGAACTGTTCTAAAATATCCATTAAGCAACCTAGCTACAGGGAATTATATACTCTTGATATCTGGTAAGGATTGGTCAGATAGTAAGCAGATAATTATTAAATAAATACAATTCTATTCTCATAATAGCCGTATTGGAAATTTCCAATGCGGCTATTATATTTTATATAAATTATTGAAAACACTGCAATCAAGCAATGATTAATACTCCCCAAAATTAGGACAGGAAGTTAAATTGTAATTTAACCAGCAAATATGAAAAGAACAAGAAGAAAATTCAGTGCATCGTTCAAGGCTAAAGTAGCCATCGAAGCGATAAAGGAGCGCAGTAGGCTTTAAGATTAAGCTTCCAAATTCGAAGTACACCCAAATCAAATTTCAAGTTGGAAGCGTGAGTTTTTGGATAATGCAGATTTAGTGTTCAGCCCGAAATCCGAAACGGAAGATGCTACTTCGGATACCAATCCGCTCTACAGCAAAATCGGTCAGTTGCAGATCGAGAATGATTTTTTAAAGAAAGTCTTGGGCAAATGAGCACCACCCAGAGAAGTAAAGAAAGTGATAAGATGCCAGCCAAGGCTAAGTCTTGTAGAGCAGTGCAAACTTTTTGAAATACATCGGTTGGACCATATTACAGGCAAAAAAACTAGAGTGGCTATAATCTGAGGTTGATGAAAGAGATAGACGTTTGTTTTTTAGAGCATCCTTACTATGGAGTAGAACGTATGACGAATTACCTACATCTTGATTTGGGTCATCGAGTAAACGTAAAAAGAGTTCGTAGGCTCTAAGCTTATGGGGGCTTCAAACGATATACAGAAAGCCCAGTTCCACTATTAAAGACCCTAAGAGCTATACATTCCCCTACCTTTTTAAAAATATAAATATCGAACACCCCGGTCAAGTCTGCCAGACCGATATTACTTATATCCTACTACTATGCGGATTTATGTATATGAATGCGATAATCGACGTGTACAGTAGAATATACTGAACTCGAGCGTTTTAAATTCGATGGATAAAGTGTGGAGTATAGAACTATTCAAAGATACTATTACTCAATATGCCGCACCACAGATACACAACTCCGATCAGAAATCTCAGTATACCAGTACCCAATACATAGACGTACTAAGGAACCATAAAATTCAAATATCATTGGACGGCAAAGGAAGCGCTTTGGACAATATTTATATTGAACGCTTCTGGAAATCCAGTACGTATGAAAAAATCTATCTAAACCCACCTAATGGAGGTTTTGACCTATATCAGATGGTCAATGAATATACTTAGGTCTATAACACAAAAATGAGGCACCCTGAAACCGGAAAAGTACCACCAATAAACTTTATGGTGCTAACAAAATAGCACCACGATAAACTAAGTAATACATTTAAACTATCCTACAGATTGGGAGTATTGTGATCAGTAAAAAACAAAACAAACAAATAACCAAGGAAACACTAAAATGGATGCATATCGCAATAAGCAATGCCAAAAGAAACTTTACGGAAACCTATGATAAAATCAAAAAAAATACCTCCAGCTTTACCTGAAATAATTCGTGTACAATCGCAATAGAAGGTACTTCGGGGAAAGATTGTTTGATAGGCTAGTAATAGCATTACAGCTACTCGATATTAAATGGATATACAATCTATTTTTTACAGTTCCTTTATGCTATTAGGCATAAGGTTAATTGTTTAGGATATTTCATCAAAATAAATAAAAGTATTGAGCCTAGAAACTGGTAAAATATAATTCTAAAACCCATATACTAGCATAATTTTATTGCCCCAGAACGTCTGACTATATTTCCCTGTTAAGATCCCAAGCCTCCAAATAGTCAGCTACGAACTTTGCGAACATACTCCCCAATGCACCATTGACCACGCGATGGTCGTAACTGTGAGATAGATACATCTTACTACGGATACCGATAAAATCCCCTTCATTGGTCTCTATCACAGAAGGAATCTTTCGAATCGCACCAAGAGCCATAATACCCACCTGTGGTTGATTGATTATGGGTGTACCAAAAACACTTCCAAATGTACCAACGTTGGTTACTGTATAGGTGCCCTCTTGAACCTCATCTGGCTTAAGGGCATTATTACGAGAACGAAGCGCCAAATCGTTGACGACTTTTGCCATGCCCACCAAGTTCAACTGATCTGCATTCTTTATAACGGGTACAATTAGGTTACCGTCTGGAAGGGCCGCGGCCATTCCAATATTGATATTCTTTTTCTTAACAACTGAATCGCCATTAACCGATATATTCATCATTGGATATTTCTTCAACGCTTTCGCAATAGCCTCCATAAAAATGGGTGTAAACGTAAGCTTTTCACCTTCCTGTTTTTCAAAGGCAGATTTCATCTTCGTTCTCCAGTTTACCATATTGGTCACATCTACTTCTATAAAGCTCTGTACGTGTGCTGCTGTAGCCACGCTATCTACCATATGCTTGGCAACAAGTTTGCCCATGCGAGTCATGGCAATGACTTCATCTCCTTGAGCAACTTTTACAGGAGCTTGCATTGGTTTTTCTTTAGCCTCAACTGTTTTTTCAACAACTGGAACAATCGCTTGTTTCTGCTCCACAACCGGCTCTATAACTTTTTCCGATGTTACAGGTGCAGTACTCTTAAGCTTCACATACTCCAAAATATCGTTCTTGGTTACACGACCGTCTTTTCCTGTACCTTCAATACCTTCCAACGCATCAAAAGAAACTCCTTCTTCTTTGGCAATATTTTTCACCAAAGGGGAATAAAAACGTTCCGAGCTCGAATAATCCGGCGTGGGAATCCCTACCATATCCTTAGCGGACAACGCTTTTTCAGCAGCAGCGACCATTTCTTCTTCTACAGCAGTCTCTTCCAAGGCTGTTTCGGTGCTGCTACTAGCTGCCGACTCCTCTTGGCTACCTGCAATTTCTATAATGGCAACGGTTTCGCCAACCTTTATAATATCGTCAATAGCAAAATACTTTTCAATCAAAACACCATCTACTTCGCTTGGCACCTCACTATCGACCTTATCGGTAGCAATTTCAAAAATAGCCTCGTCCATTTCAATAGTATCCCCAACCTCCTTCAACCAAGACGTCAATGTTGCCTCTGCAACACTTTCTCCCATTCGCGGTAGTTTCAATTCAAATTTTGACATATCGATAATTTATAAGTGCTTTTGTTCTTGTTTTTTGCAAAAATAGTAAATATTAGGGGTATTTACTGGTTTTGTATCAATATTATAATACTCAATTCGTTCTAAAAGAACCTTCAAAAGGTACCCTGTTCAAAATACTCCTGCCCAAAGTAACCTCATCTGCATATTCTAGCTCATCGCCGACGGCAATACCCCTTGCAATAGTAGAGGTACGTATTTTCAAGCCTTCTATCTGCTTAAAAATATAAAAATTAGTGGTATCCCCTTCCATTGTAGAACTTAACGCAAAAATAAGTTCGTTTATTTCGCCTAGCTTTACTTTAGTGACCAAGGATGTGATAGTCAGCTCCTGCGGTCCAACACCCTCCATAGGAGATATTTTACCACCCAAGACATGGTACTTGCCCCTATACTGACCTGTATTTTCTATGGCCATAACATCCCGAATATCCTCTACCACACATACTAAAGAGTCATCTCTTTTGGGGTTCGCACAGATTTCACATAGCTCCGTATCCGAAATATTATGGCAGTTACTACAAAACCGTACCGTAGTCCTTAATTGCGTAAGTGCATTGGATAGTTGTTCGGTCCGCTGCTCAGACTGTTTTAATAAATGCAACACCAAACGTAAGGCCGTGCGCTTGCCTATACCCGGCAACTGTGACATTTCGTAGACTGCATTTTCCAATAATTTCGAAGAAAACTCCATGCATTTAACTTTGCCGTAAAATTACGGACTATTTTTACTTTTTGTACTTTGACTTAAAATAATTTCGAATGACCTCCATCAATATCCTACTTTTAATAGGTGGCTATTTTGCCATGTTACTACTCGTCTCATATTTTACAGGGAAAAACGATTCTAATGAGGACTTTTTTAAAGCAGGAAAACAATCGCCATGGTACTTGGTGGCCTTTGGTATGGTTGGCGCCTCACTTTCTGGCGTTACTTTTATTTCGGTTCCAGGATGGATAGACAGCTCTCAGTTTAGCTACTTGCAGGTGGTTTTTGGTTATTTTCTAGGCTATTTAATTACAGCGTATGTGCTGCTTCCTATTTATTATAAACAGAATGTAACCTCTATCTATCAATTTTTGGATAGCCGTTTTGGATTTGTTAGCTATAAGGTAGGTGCTATCTCATTTTTTATTTCCCGGGTTTTGGGTGCCGCTTTTCGACTATTTTTAGTCGCTATAGTATTACAACAATTTGTATTCGATGCGTGGAACGTACCCTATGAGATTACGGTAGTCCTATCCATTCTACTCATCTGGATATACACCTTTAAAGGAGGTATTAAAACTATAGTTTGGACCGATACCCTGCAAACACTCTTTATGCTGGTTTCTGTGGGATTATCAATTTATTTTATACTAAACAAGTTGGAATGGACCTTCGTCGACTTCCTGAAATCTCCTGAACTCGCTACCTACAGCAAGACTATTTTCATAGATGATTTATTAGCTAAAAACCATCTATTAAAGTCTTTCTTGGGAGGCATGTTCGTTACCATTTGCATGACAGGTCTTGATCAGGATATGATGCAAAAAAACCTTACCTGTAGAAATTTGAAAGATGCCCAAAAAAACATGGTATCCTTTAGCGTGGTTTTGGTTGTTGTCACCTTTGTCTTTATGTTGCTAGGTGCGCTGTTATTCATCTATGCCGAAAAGTATGAAATAGCCATCCCACTTATGGATGGGCAACCTAAAACAGACCTTCTCTTCCCTGAAATTGCCCTGAACAGTGGTTTGGGTATGACCGTAGCCATCACCTTTATGCTTGGTCTTATCGCTGCGGCCTATAGTAGTGCCGATAGCGCGTTAACCTCCTTAACCACCTCGTTTTGTGTAGATTTTTTAGGCACGGAAAAGAAAACTGAAAAGAAGGCCAAATCCATACGACAAAGAACCCATATTGGTATGAGTGTATTGCTGGCATTAGTGGTCATCTCCTTTAAGTATATTTTAGATAGAAATGTAATAGACGGCCTCCTTACGGTAGCATCTTATACCTATGGACCTTTATTGGGATTGTTCTCCTTTGGCATTTTCACAAAACACCAAGTAAAGGATAAATATGTCTGGATCGTTACCCTACTGTCCGTAATTATGATTGTTATTCTTGGAAGACTACCAGCCGAATCCTTAGGCGGTTACGTAGTCGGATATGAACTTTTGCCCCTCAATGGCATGTTGACCTTTATCGGACTTTGGTTGATACGAAGGAAGTAAATCATACTATTCGACTTCTGATTTTATAGGTGCACGTATTACTATTTTTGTCGTCTTTGACGAGATTAAGGAATACTTTGTTTTGTCGGGATAATTATCAAATAAATTACTTCAATTTGCAACCTTATGGTTTAGGCAAAGTGAAGTAATCTATTTTGAGTTCGCATTATTTTCAGCAATACTGCTTTTAATCTAAATTCCTTCCAGGCGTATATGGTGCCCCAGCAGCCTGCAATTTTGATTCGTATTGCATTAATTCGTTATAGTAGGCCTTCATATCCGTTTTAAAGGCCATGAAATCCGTTTCGGCTATTTGGATATTCTGTTGCTGTGTTTTTGTTGGTGTTTGTCGTGTTCCCCAATGTCCGTAAGCAACCGAACCGGCTCTAGACATTATGGAAGGTACGGTAGATTCGTTGTATCTGTTTTTAATTGGATTACCAGATAAACGCTCTCTAAGATTTCCAAATTTGGTTTCCAAACTTTTCAATCCCCCAAATAACTGTTCGTTCGCCTTTGGTGTTTCGATTAATGCAGCCTTCATGTAGTTTATGCGGTTTCCGGCCTCTCCAATTTTGGAGCTAGCAGCATACATCTCCTTCAACAGCAAACTTGTATTTTGTTGAAATTTCGCCACTTCTTCAAAATCGATTCCAGACGGGCTATTCGGTGTTGGTTTCAAGGTAAATTCCTGAGCGGTGCTTAATTGTTTTAAACTTCCATTTTGTTGCCTATACAATTTTACGCTGTACGTGCCCGGTGCAGCTAAAGCACCTTCAGCTTCTCCGGCCCATGGCGGAACAAAGTCGGGTGTGCTCAAATCAATTGGGTCTGGCGGGGATAATTTCAAATCCCAAGAGGTACGGTGTAAGCCTTTTTTAGTATTTCCTTTAATCCATCGGATAGGCGTATTGTTTTTATCACTTACTAAAAGTAAGGTTTGAGGTTTTTCGTCATCAGCTTCTTCCTGCAATCGTTCCCAACCCGGAAACGGAATACTGATATTACCCGCTCTAGATTTCTTTTCAGCAGCCTTCCGCTTTTCTTGTAAGGTTTCTGGAACATCGTCTAAATAATAGGTAAAAACAGCTCCAAAAGGTGGGTTTTCGCTCACAAAACTTGTTGTTCCTTGGCCTGGCATACCTTTGGCCTGCATGGGAACACTGGGCACATACCACCAAGTATCCCGAACAGGAAAGAGTACTGATGATTTATTTCCTATCGTCTTTGCTATATTCCGTAACGGCGTGTAATCATCCAAAACATAAAAACCTCTGCCAAAAGTAGCACCAACAAGATCATTGTCCCGTGGGTGTAGTTCCAAATCACGAAATGCAATGGTAGGTGCACCTGCGCCTAGTTTTATCCAATTTATTCCTTTGTTTGGTGAAAAATAGATACCGTATTCGGTTCCAATGAACAATAAATTTTGATCTACTGGGTCTTGTTTCAAAACCCATACGATAGTTCCTGCGGGCAGATCACCCGCGATAGATTTCCAAGAACGACCCCGATTGGAACTCATAAAGATATATGGGCTATAATCACCTAATTTATGCGCATCCGCTATGGCGAACACTGTATTTTCGTTATGATTTGATGCCTCTACATCATTGATAAAAGACCTAGCAGGCACTTTTGGAAGTGCTGCACTTTTTCTCCAATTCTGCCCGCCATCGGCGCTAACATGCACAAGACCATCATCTGACCCCGTATATAACAATCCTTCTACCAATGGAGATTCCGATATTCCTGTAAGCGTAGCATATTTAGACATGGCCCCTGTATCATACAAGGCATCTATACTCCAAACACGGTCTATCGTCTCTAATTCATACCTATTCGTATTGGTCGTTAAGTCTGAACTAATCGCGGTCCAAGAATCTCCACGGTCGTCACTACGCCAAAGTCGTTGGGACCCAAAGTACAATCGTTTGTGGTTATGCGGACTTATAAGTAGCGGGCTATCCCAGTTCCAACGCTCGGGAGCATCACCGGGCGCAGGTTGTGGTTGAATATTCAATACTTCCTCGGTACGTCTATCCAAACGATGTAAAAGCCCCTGCTGAATTTCCATATAGGCCGTATTCGAATCCTCTGGATCAAAAGCAGATTCGTAACCATCGGCACCCAAGGGCACATACCAATCTTGATTGCGAATCCCTTCTGTATTGGTGGTCCGTGAAGGGCCAATTAAGGTTCCTAAATCCTGAGCCCCACCTACAATATTGTAAAATGGTTCTGCATTATCCAATCCAAGTTTATAAAACTGAGAAATCGGTAGGGTAGAGAAATGTCGCCACGTAGCACCCTCATCAAATGATTCATAAAGACCACCATCGGTCCCTGATACTAAATGTTTACCATTATTAGGGTCTATCCACAAAGCATGGTTATCACTGTGTTTCTCGCGACCTGTTCCTAAGTAGTTGAAGGTTTTTCCTCCATCGCGAGAGACCTGATAAAAAACGTCCATTTGATATACTAAATCTGCATCTACGGGAGAAGCTTCAATCTCCTGGTAGTAATGTGGACCGGTACCTCCCGAAATATAGCTATTTCGCTTTTCCCAACTTTCCCCTTTATCCATCGACCTATAAAATCCTTTTTCGGCGTCATCGGCTTCAATAGTGGCGTATACTATGTTTGAATTGGCAGGGGTAACTGCCAGACCAATTTTACCAATATCCCCTTCTGGTAAACCCGTTTTCGATTTACGCCATGTAGCACCATTATCAACAGATTTATAAATCCCCGATTTAGGGCCACCACCGAGCAAAGACCATGTTTGTCTGCGCCTTTGATAAGCAGCAGCATAAAGAACATCTGGATTAGATGGGTCAAATTCAATATCTGTGATACCTGTATTATCATCAATCTTTAGCGTTAAATCCCAAGTTTCACCTCCGTCAGCACTTCTATAAAGACCACGTTCCCCACCAGAAGACCACAACGGTCCTTCCGCTGCTACAAAAACGATATCACTATTTCTAGGGTCGATTAGAATCTTACCAATATGTTCCGACTTTTTTAGTCCCATAGACTCCCATGAAGCACCGCCGTTGTTACTTTTATAAACTCCGTCTCCCCAAGCTACGTGACGTCCGCTTACATTTTCTCCAGTACCCACCCAAACTGTTTGCGGATTGTTAGGATCTATAGTAACCGAACCAATAGAGTATGAAGCTTGGTCATCAAATATTGGTTTCCAAGAAATACCACTGTTTGTGGTTTTCCATACACCACCTGATCCTACCGCAATATACCAAGTGCTAAAATCGTGTTTACTAATAGCAATGTCGGCAATACGCCCGCCCATGAAGGCAGGGCCAATCCCCCTAAGCTTCATTCCGGAAGCGGCTTTTTCAACCGCATCTATAGTAGTAGTTTGAGCAAGGCTATTTGGTGTCCCGAAGAAGCAAAGGAATAGTGATATCAAAACAATATGAAAAATTCTTTTAAGCATAGGAAATCCTTTTAAGGTTGGCTTTACATTTAGCTATTAATCGTAAAGCGCACACTAATTTAATAAATGTATTCTTGTGTTTTGTGAAGCGAAGCCATTTTTTAGCCTAATACTGTCCAGTACTCAACAATACTAAGGTACAAGCAACGGTTACCTCAATATCGTTTTCCTTTAGTAATTTATAAAAATCAGGGTTTTCCGTTCCTGGATTAAAAATAACCCGCTTAGGTTTCAAAGTTAGGATATCTTGATAATACTCTAACTGTCTCACAGAGTTTATATATAAGGTCACTGTATGTATACCTCTGATTCCTTCTAATTTAGTCTTAACTTCTATACCTCCAATCGTACCGAATCTTATACCAAATGCTTGCGTTTGGATTTCTTTTTCAACAAGTCTGTGAATGACTAAATTACTGTAACGATTTGGTTTTAAGGATGCTCCAAAAACAAGTGTATTTTTCATTATGTTATTAGCTTGTTAAACTTTGATTTAGAATGTAATTATTAACTAAAAAATTCGTCTCTTAGAAGAGTAGAGGTATAAAACTTCCCAAATGAACATGGGGCAAACAATATTTAAGAGTGTTGATAACGCTATATATTTATAGTTAATGGTTAGTGTTTAGTATAGCCTATCAGCCTAGAAACCCAAGCTTTTGCTTGGGTTTCGTCTTTTTCACCATTATCAACCAGCACTTCTCACTAGGGTTAAGTAAACGTTAAAAACAACTATTTGCGTAACATCCTATCTTTATGGTAGTCTATTCCTATAGGATTGATATTGCTTTTGAAGAGGATTGGTTGGTTTTCTCTTTCGAGCTATCAATATAGAAAACCCGTGGTATAAGCCACGGGTTTTTAAATTACCATTTTATAATCGCGCTACCCCAAGTAAATCCACTACCAAAAGCAGCCAAAACCACTAGGTCTCCAGAATTCACCTTCCCAGATTCCCAAGCCTCTGTTAAGGCAATAGGAATAGATGCAGCGGTGGTATTACCGTACTTCATAATGTTATTAAATACTTGATTGTCACCCAAACCAAATTTCTTTTGAATGAATTGTGAGATTCTCAAGTTGGCTTGATGCGGCACTAGAAGGTCAATATCCGTTGGGCTTAGCTTATTTTTGTTTAATCCCTCCATGATTACTTCACTAAAGCGAACCACAGCGTTCTTAAAAACAAACTGTCCGTTCATATAGGGAAAGTACGACTCATCGTTAGGATCTGCATCTTCTAGAATATCCGTCACCCATCTTTTGCCCATTCCGGGCGCAATCAAGGAAAGTTCTTCTGCGTGCTGCCCTTCCGAATGCAAGTGTGTGGACAAAATACCTTTGTTTGTATCTTCCTCCCGACTTAGCACCGCTGCTCCTGCCCCATCACCAAAAATGACGGATACCCCTCTTCCTCTGGTAGACATGTCTAAACCATGTGAATGAAGTTCTGAACCAATCACCAATATATTCTTATACATACCGCTTTTTATGTACTGATCCGCTACAGAAATACCATAAACAAACCCCGAGCATTGGTTACGTACGTCTAGCGCACCCACTGTTTTGATTCCTAAATCTCGCTGCACCAATACGCCTGGGCCTGGAAAGTAATAATCCGGACTAAGCGTAGCAAAAACGATGAAATCTATATCATCTTTATCGATTCCTGCACGCTCAATGGCAATTTTGGCGGCTTTTACACCCATAGTAGTAGTGGTATCCCCTTCACCCTTGACCACATGTCGTCTTTCTTGGATGCCTGTCCTTTCTTGAATCCAAGCATCATCAGTATCCATAACTTTAGACAAATCGTCGTTAGTGACCACGTTGTCTGGAACGTAATATCCTAAGCCTGTTATTTTTGAATTATACATGTCTATTAATTTTCAAATGTATGATAAGAGCACAATATCTTATACAATGATTCTCTTTTTACTGTAAATATAAAACATTAAGTATTATCGGTACTCTAAGATGTTTAGTAAGCTGTATACGATAAAGGTCATATATGATTAACTGAATTTTAACAGTAGGCAAATAACGCGATTTCAGGATTTAGTTACCTTAGAAAAGAAATAAAAAGATTAAATCAATTTTTATTTTTATAAGTTTCACTTTTTTTAAAACTATTATATGAACAAATTAGTTCTAGTCATTACAGCTCTTTTTATCTGTTTAACCGCAGTATCACAAGAAAATTTAGGATATCAAAAACCTCCAAAAGATATATTGGATTTGGTTGAAGCTCCTTTGGCCCCGTCGGTCTTAATGGATGAGAGCGGAAATTATATGGTAATGTTGTACAGGGATTATTATAAATCTATTGAAGAACTTTCGGAAAAGGAATTGCGGTTAGCAGGATTAAGAATAAACCCAAAAACCAATATCGGTAGCAGAACTAATTATTACAACCATATAAAAATTAAGTCCCTTAATAGAAAAACTACAATTCAAGTGAGTGGTTTACCCGAAAATTCTAGATTGGCTAATTTTAGCTGGTCGCCAGACCAAAGCAAAATTGCAGTTACCAATACCACTAACGACGGTGTAGAAATATGGGTATTAGATTTAAAAAAGGCGGTAGTCAATAAAATCACAGATGCCAATGTCAATGCTAACATGGGAGATGTAATTAATTGGTTCAAGGATGGGGAAAGCCTTTTGATAAAAATGTTACCGGCCAAAAGAAAAGCATTGATAAATGTTTCGGAAGCTGTTCCTATGGGTCCTACGATTTCTTCCAATGATGGAAAAAAAGCCCAAAACAGAACATATCAAGATTTATTAAAGAACCCAAATGATGAGTTGAACTTTGAGCAATTGGCACTTTCTGAGCTATACAAGATAAATCTAGACGGAACAAAATCTAAATGGAAAGAAGCAGATATGTATACGTCCATAAGTTTTTCACCTAATGGAGCATATACTATGGTAGTGACCGTTGATAGGCCTTTCTCCTATCTTGTACCCTACCGTAGGTTTCCCTCCATAACCAATATCTACTCAAAAGATGGTGATTTGGTCTTTGAGCTCTTGAAGACACCCTTAATCGAAGATTTACCAAAAGGTTTTATGGCGGTTCGTATGGGAATGCGTAATATCAGATGGCGTAATGATAAACCTTCAAATTTAATATACATTCAGGCGTTAGATGGCGGAGACCCGGAAAATGAAGTGGAATACCGAGATGAAGTTTTTGAACTGGAAGCACCTTTCAACAGCAAAGGTGAATCTCTGTTAAAGCTGAAAAATAGATATGCCGGTATGCAATGGGGCAATGAAAATACCGCTATTGCATATGATCGTTGGTGGAATACCAGAAATACAAAAACATATTTATTTGACCCCTCAGATAATAGTAAGGAAGCAAAGATAATTTCCGAAAGAAATTATCAAGATGTGTATAGCGATCCAGGAGATTTTGTGACCAAACGAAATGAATTTGGACAAATGGTAGTAGCGTTGGATGATAATCAAAATACCTATTTATTAGGTGATGGGTATACCGAGGATGGGCAATTTCCTTTTGTGGAAAAATTCAGTCTGAAAACTTTAGCTAAAATAAGACTCTATACCTCTAAACTAACGGAAAAAAAGGAAGATTTAATTGAATACAACCCAGAAAAAGACCAACTTTTGGTCCGTATTGAGTCTCCAAGTGAGTACCCGAATTATTACTATAAAAGCATAAAAAAACGTAAAACACCAGAGCAGCTTACCTCATTTAAAAACCCTTTCAAGAGTATTCAAAACGTGCATAAGGAAGTGATTACCTATAGCCGTGAGGATGGTTTGGAGTTATCAGGAACTTTGTATTTGCCAGTAGGGTATGACAAAGATAAAAGAGAGAAGAAACCAATGATTCTATGGGCATATCCTAGAGAATATAAGGATAAAAACAGTGCATCCCAAAATACGCAGAATCCAGATGAATTCACCTATCCCTATTGGGGCTCCCCTATTTATTGGGTAACACAAGGGTATGTTGTATTGGACGATGCAGCCTTCCCAATTATAGGGGAAAATGATGAACAACCCAACGATACTTTTAGGACCCAATTGGTTTCGAATGCTAAAGCTGCCATAGATGCAGTTGACGAATTAGGGTATATAGATAGAAAAAAAGTAGCTGTAGGAGGACACAGTTATGGGGCCTTTATGGTAGCAAATTTATTATCACATTCCAATCTTTTTGCAGCAGGTATTGCCCGTAGCGGTGCCTACAATAGGACTTTGACACCTTTCGGGTTCCAAAGCGAGGAGCGTAATTATTGGGAAGCTCCAGAGGTCTATTATACCATGTCCCCTTTTATGCATGCCGATAAAATGAGGACTCCTTTATTACTGGTACACGGAGAAGCAGATAATAATTCTGGCACCTATCCAATGCAGAGCGAGCGTTATTTTAATGCACTTAAAGGTTTGGGCGCAACTGTTCGTTTGGTTATGCTACCTAAGGAAAGTCATGGGTATAGGGCTAAAGAAAGTGTGCTTCATTTGTTATGGGAGCAAGACCAATGGTTAAATAAACATGTAAAACAGGAAGAGAATACAATTGTAAATCCAGAACCAATTCTAAAAGACAAATAAGATAGTTTTATGATTATTGCTATACATAAAATTATAGCTATTGTTCCTTAGCATAGCACAAAAAAGTAAATTACTTCAGACTTTTTCAGTTTAAGTTGCAATAGTCTAGTATTTACAATATTCTATAAACTAGTCTATTATAAATATTTCTAAGGCCTATAAGTCTTACGTCGAGCCAATATATTGGTTTACTTGTCTCATTAATCTTGTAAGAAAAAATGGTGTAATAGATATCTGAAATTAGTTAATGTATTTTCGAAAACTGTTAACCTCTACCTTAGCCTTTAAGTCATGTAGCAAATTGTAGAGTCCAAAAAAGGTTCGATTCATATATAAGAAGTGCTTAGAACCTCTGTTTCCATTCATTTTACGTATTTCCTTATCTGAAGCAAAGCGTTCTCCTAAATCGGCAATCTTACCCCAAAAATCTCCATTTCCAAAATCAAAATTTTCTTCATGAAAAGGAGAAGTGAATAAACTTAGCATTTCATGGAAAAGTTTCTTGAAAAATTTTATTTCAGATTCACTATCTGTGGGCAACAGAATCTCTAAATCATATAATATTTCTGTAAAAATCTTGTCATTTGAGATGTTTTCCTTGGTTGCTAACTCAAAATAAGGAGTGTAAAAAGAATCTGGTAGCGCTTTAACACATCCAAAGTCTATGGCAATAAGCTCTTCCTCGTCATTTATCAAAAAATTTCCCGGATGTGGGTCCGCGTGTACCTTTCGTAAGCCGTGAATTTGAAACATATAAAAATCCCAAAGCGTCTGACCTAACTTATTTCCTACTTCCTGGGAAAAGCCTGTCTTTGTGAATTCTCCCAAATGATGGCCCCTCATCCAATCCATCGTGATAATTTTTTCACTCGATAGTATGGGGTAGTATTGCGGGAACTTTAAGTTCTCTATTTCATTACAAGCTTGGGTAATTTCCTGACTTTGTTCTATCTCTAATAAATAATTGGTTTCTTCTACAAGTTTATCCTCTACCTCTTTAAAGAATTTGTCTGAGTCTTTCCCTTTTATGTTAAACATTCTAAGTGCAATAGGCTTCACTAGAGCTAAATCACTACTAATGCTTTGTGCAACTCCTGGATACTGAATTTTAACAGCTAAATCTGTACCGTCTTTAGTTGCCCTGTGCACTTGACCTATACTCGCAGCGTTGATGGAATCCTTATCGAATGTATCATATACTTCCTCAGGGAACTTACCTAAATACTTTTTAAAGGTTTTCCGCACCAAGGGTGCTGACAGAGGAGGAACTGAAAATTGAGATAGCGAAAACTTTTCCACATAAGCATTGGGTAACATGTTCTTTTCCATGCTTAACATCTGTGCTACTTTTAATGCACTTCCCTTTAAGCTTTTTAATCCGTCGTATATATCCGTTGCATTATCCTCATTTAACTCATCTTTAGTTGTCTCGTAATTCACTAATTTTTTACTGTAATACTTGGCATAATTACCACCAATCTTTACTCCAGTTTTTACTAACTTGCTGGCTCTTTCAATCTTTCCAGTAGGTATTCTATCTAGTGTTTTCAATAGCTTTAGGCTTCAAGGATTAGGCAAATGACTCTTTGTACAAGAACTTTCCAAAATCTAAAATATTCTCTAACGGTGTGTTATCAAAAACATCAAAAATGGTGTTTACAGATTTTTCAATTGCCATATCGGTCTTCTCAAATCTGGCGGAGTCGTCCTTCATCCAAAACCTCAGAATAAACATAAATTGAAGCCATGCTCCTTCTGAGAAAAGTTGTGGATTGTGTTTTGTAATCTTTAGGTTCTTTTCAGCATTGCCATCCACTATCAAATCTTTGGCAAAATTTCTCAGATGCTTTCTGAGGCCCTTTAGTTGTTCCAAATTTTTCATTGGATTGTTTTCCTGCTCCAAAACAAAAAGCACGTAACTACGATTTAAGGTTAGTATTTCAAAAAATGTAAAAAAGAACGTCAACATTTTGTCCTTATTACTAAAACCATCATACTCCTTATTTTTTTCCATCACCTGTATGGTGTTTACAAAAAATTGTTTCCATATGCCCTTTTGTAAGGAATCCAATGAACCGTAGAATAAATAGAAATCTTCCTCTTTGATGTCGGAAACCTTGCAAAACTTATAGATTGATTTAGGAACCATTTCGTGTTCCAAAACATAATCCATATACTTGGCTATAATGATTTCAACCGTTATTTTTTTTGCTTTTGCCGCCATAGGTTGTTATTTTTAATTGAAGTTACAACTCGTTTTTGATTTCCAAACAAGTTACAAAAAGTTTAAGCTTTATTTAGCAAAAACGTGCTTCCCGGGGAGGAAAGCACGTCTTAAACAACCTAACCAATAAATAATCAATCTGTGATTATACTCGTAAAAACTTTTTCATAGCAATTTTTGACTATAACCACATGTCAAAGATACATAATGTTTAACCTTTATTAAAATAAATTAAACATAAAATATGTTAAACTTTATTTTTACACATATGTCAGTTTGTCACAATTCCACTTTGTGGTATTTTTTTTGACTATACTCTAACCAACAATAAATAAACATATAACATGGCTAAGGGTAAGATAAATGTTTCGGTAGACAACATATTTCCGCTTATAAAGAAATTCTTGTATAGCGATCATGAAATTTTTCTACGAGAATTAATTTCCAACGCAACAGATGCAACATCAAAATTAAAACACCTAACATCAATTGGAGAGGCCAAAGTAGAATATGGCAATCCAATAATCGAGGTCAAGGCTGATAAGGAGGGTAAAAAACTCCATATCATTGATCAAGGCTTAGGAATGACAGAAGAAGAAGTAAAAAAATACATTAACGAAGTGGCCTTCTCTGGTGCAGAGGAATTCCTAAATAAATATGAAGACTCTGCAAAAGACTCTGGAATTATCGGTCATTTTGGTTTAGGCTTCTACTCAGCCTTTATGGTTGCAGAAAAAGTAGAGCTCATTACCAAAAGTTACAAGGACGAGCCTGGTGTGCACTGGTCATGCGACGGTTCACCGAATTTTACACTTAAAAAATCTAAGAAAGAAAATCGTGGTACCGAGATTATACTTCATATTGCAGAGGATTCCTTAGAGTTTTTAGAAGACAACAGAATAAGTGAACTACTGAGCAAGTATAATAAGTTTATGCCCATTCCAATCAAGTTTGGCACAAAAACAGAAACCTTGCCTAAGCCAGAAGACGCAAAAGAAGAAGATGCTGCACCAACGGTCGAGGTGGATAATTTCATAAACAATCCCAACCCTGCTTGGACAAAGCAACCAGCCGATTTAAAAGATGAAGACTATAAGAGCTTCTATAGGGAAATGTATCCCATGCAGTTTGAGGAGCCACTTTTTCACATACATCTAAACGTCGATTATCCTTTTAATCTTACGGGAATTCTTTATTTTCCTAAACTAAGCAACGATTTAAGCGCTCAAAAAGACCGGATACAATTGTATCAAAATCAAGTTTTTGTTACGGATAATGTAGAAGGTATCGTACCTGAATTCTTGACCATGTTACGGGGGGTCATAGATTCACCGGATATTCCGTTGAACGTTTCAAGGTCTTATTTACAAGCAGACGGTGCAGTGAAAAAGATTTCCTCTTACATCTCTAGAAAAGTAGCCGATAAGCTTAGTTCGCTCTTTAAGAATAATCGTGAAGATTTAGAAGCCAAATGGAACGATATAAAAATCGTAATTGAATACGGGATGCTTTCTGAAGACAAGTTCTTTGAAAAGGCAGATAAATTTGCACTATACCCAACGGTAGATGGTGCTTTCTACACCTTTGACGAGCTACAAGAAAAAATTAAGGCAAACCAGACCGATAAGGATGATAAATTAGTGGTGCTTTATGCTTCAGATAAAGAGGCACAACACAGTTATATAGAAACTGCAAAAGCTAAAGGGTACGAAGTGTTATTGCTAGATTCTCCGATTATTGGCCATTTGATGCAGAAACTCGAAACATCAAAAGAGAAAATATCTTTTGCACGTGTTGATGCTGATCATATTGATAAATTGATTCAAAAGGAAGACACGCAAATCTCCAAATTATCAGATGAAGAAAAGGAAACCTTAAAGGTTGACTTGGAAAAAGTCTTCGGAGAAAAAAGCAGTTATACGGTACAATTAGAGGCTATGGAAAGTGATGCCTTGCCCTTTACCATTACTGAACCTGAATTTATGCGCCGTATGAAAGAAATGCAGCAGACCGGTGGTGGTGGTGGTATGTTCGGCATGGGCAATATGCCAGAGATGTACAACATTGTAGTGAATACGAATCACGAATTGGTTGGCGAGATATTAAACACCAAAACAGCCAAGAAAAAGGAACGCCTAATTAATCAATCCTTAGATTTAGCCAAGCTGTCTAAAGGATTATTGAAAGGTGCCGCTATGACTGAGTTTATCAAACGCAGTTATGAGATGGTGAAGTAGACGCTAGATTTTAGACCTTAGACTTGAGATATTTGAAACTCTATGCTAAAACTTTGATGATGGACGCGTCATTCTTGACGCTTCCTTAAAAATGTAAAAAGCCGCCTTGATTTATTCAGAGCGGCTTTTTTGTTTCCTCAACTTAAGTTTTTATTGATATTTTTCACTTATTTTGCTACAAGAAACCAACTCACAAATCATGCAGGACCCAAAGAGCGATGCTAAATACAAGGAAATACTGGACGAACTCCAGATACAAAGCTGGCAGTTAGAATTAGTAATTTCCGGTTTTGCCATTTTCGGACTTTTTAGCGCTTTAGACCCGTTAGAAGGTTTCGCTGAGCTAAAAAAAATGGAAGGGAGCAATTTCCAATCTATGTTTTTAGATACCATCTACATAACATGCGTGCTTGCCATTTTCAACCTCATCCTTCACGTATTATTACGAGGATTATGGATTGGTGCAGTTGGTATACGGTCAATTTCTGGAGATATAGATTTTGAAAAACTAAATATGTCTAAGGTTTTCATAACCCATCTGAAACAAAAAATAGGGTCTTTTGATAACTACATTATCAAGCTAGAAAATTATTCTAGTATCCTCTTTGGGGTTACCTTTTTGATAGCGTTCATTACGATTGCCGTATCCCTAAATTTTCTGATATTCTTATTTTTTGTGTTCTTCTTCTATGAAAACGATTTCCTACCTGTTGAGGTAAAAGCGGTTTTAGGCACTATTTTGTTCCCAGCCTTTATCTTTGGACATCTGATTACCATCATAGATTTTATAGTTCCCGGGATTGTAAAGCGCTCCCAAGATGTTGCTAAAGTCTATATGCCCATATACAAAGTATTTAGCATCTTAACACTTTCCTTTATTTACCGGCCTATACTGTATAATTTATTAGATAATAAATTTGGGAAAAAAATAATTTATAGTTTAATTCCAATTTATGGTATTCTATTGTTCCTCTTTTCATTGGAGATGAATCCTAGTAATTTTTTCGATATCAGCGAACCATCTTCAACTGAGGTTAGCAATCGGAGTAATTACAAGGACATGTTGGCAAAAAAAGGCAACTATGTAAGACGCGTGGCAATACCATCAAAAACAATAACAAAACCGTTTTTACATATAACCATACCGTATACCAAATGGGTGGAGGACGATATTATCGTCTACGATTCATTATTGAAACCCAAATCAGATGAAAGAGGCTATGAATTTGGGGTGAATATAAAATTCGGTCCGGACGAGGACACCAGCAAGGTAGAAGCCGTCACCTATTTGCAACACATAAATGACATGTTTGAATTTAAAATCGATAGCACAAAGATTAGAAGTGACTTAATTATTGCCTCTAATGAAGATGTACGTTTGAATTTGGAAATATTCGTAGATTTATTAGGCTATTCCAGAGGAAAACATATACTCACTATAAAACATAAAATATTTAAAGGGGATAGTACTGCTACAAAAAAATTTGCAACCATTCCTTTTTGGTATTATAATGAGAATGCAACTATAGCAGTACCTCTCGCTTTGCAAAAAACTGCTTTAGATAAATTACCTGAATACCTAGAAAAACCAACAGACCCGAAAGGGCATAAATAGTACTGTCCGATACAGATAGACTATTTGAAAAAGAGTTAAACGCGTCCATATTTCCAATAGTATTGAGTTTAAAGGTAGAAAACCAGTCTGTACTCGTATGATTCCTTCCAAATCCTAAAAACCAAAAAAGAGCAACAACTGCGCATCCAATACCAATCCAAAGCGTTTTGGAAACCAAAGGTATATACCCAATACTATGAGTATTTTCTTTCTGTAGTTCTACTTGTTGCATAACCGACCGCACAAAACCCTTGGGAGCCTTTTCCAACTCCAAAGCTTTGGTGGTCTTTTCTAAAAAGGCATTCAATTCTTTTGCTTCTTGCTTTTTCATCTATATAAAAATAAGCTAACTATTTGATATATGTAGATATAATTAATAGTCCTATTAATTGTTAAAACACTAATTGTAAGCTTCATAACCCTCAATAATTTCAGGCTCTAATTTGCTTCTTAAAACATGGGCCAAACGTTTTCTGGCCCTGAATACCTTTACCTTGACCGCGTTAGGGGTTAAAGATAATACGACGGCTATCTCATTTAAAGATAATTCTTCAAAATAAAAAAGCGTGATTACGATGGCATCAGCTGCTTGTAATTCGTCCACGGCTTTTTTAATGGTCTCACTTTGTTCTTTTTTCTCCAATGCATCCCACGTGTTCTCAAGGGATGGTATGTTAATATTAAAACCCTCATCAATGGAATCCGTAGCTACTGTTCGCTTTCTTTTTTTAAGAAGGTCCAATCCCTTATGATAGGTTATTTTGTACAACCAGGTAGAAAACTTGGATTCTCCCTTAAAACTATTCAAAGCTTGGTACGCTTTTAAAAACGCATCTTGGGCCACCTCTTGGGCATCCTCCGACCTACCGACTAACTTTAACGCCAAAGTAAAGACCATATGTTGGTATTTTTCTACCAGTTTGGCATAAGCCGCAGTATCGCCAGTGCGAGCAAGTGTAATTAAAGGATGGTCTTTGTCTTTGCTCATTATTACCTATAGGACGCTAATAACCCATATAAGGTTACAGGAAATTTAAAAAAATGATATTATAAAACAAAGACTAAAAAATATTTTTAATTTAAAGTGGTAGACAAAATAAAAAATCATCAAAGTAAGCATGAAGGTAATAGACCTAAGCTATGCTACTAAAAAAGTGGAATTAGACTCGCCGCCGGCATGGGGGCTCAACTAACTGCTTTAGTTTAGGTACTGCCCAACTTTTTTAAAACAGAAATTAACGAATAAAGGTGTAACCTCTCTGGTAAAGGTATCGTCCTATGGGCAACTAATGTTTATTTATCAATTAAAAAACAATCATTTTATGGAAGCAGGCTTTGTATTTGTCAGTTTATTTTTAGTAATCTTCGGAATTTTCTATCTCTTTTTCTCTACTCGCAACAGGGAACGCTTGGCCTTAATAGAAAAAGGAGCGGACGCCAGTATTTTTATGCGCCCTAAAACCGACAAAGCGGCACCGTTTTGGAAGATATTGATATTAAATTTCGCCTTATTACTTATGGGTATTGGTGCCGGCATCATGGTTGGTGGTATTCTATACAGTAATTTCAACGTAGAAGATGAAATTGCACTACCTGGCTCTATATTTCTTCTGGCTGGTACCGGATTACTTATCGGTTTCTTTTTAACCAAAAAACTAGATAAGGAATAATAACGGATATTCATTTATTATCACAGGAAACCACCTCAAAAACTGAGGTGGTTTTTTTATCTTCACAAGATGAAGGTAATCGCAACAAATATTGGCACTCCTACAACCTTTACCTGGAACGGAGCAGAAGAACAGACAGGTATTTTTAAGTATCCGTTAAAAGAGGGTCTCTTCCTAAGTAAAAACGATGTGAAGGGAGATACCGTTATAGATAGGGTACACCACGGAGGAAGCAACAAGGCATGTTACCTATTTTCAGCCGATTATTACCCCTACTGGAAAGAACGCTACCCAAACCATGACTGGGATTGGGGCATGTTCGGTGAAAACCTTACCATTTCTGGCATGGACGATGCTCAAATACGAGTTGGTACTATTTATAAAATTGGTGGTGCTACCGTGCAGGTATCGCAACCTAGGGAACCTTGTTACAAACTAGGTGTCCGGTTTGGAACCCAAGCTATTCTTAAGGAATTTATACAGCACAACCATCCCGGTACGTATGTTAAAGTTTTAGAGGAAGGTAAAGTAGTTTCTGGCAATGTTGTTGAACTTCTGAAAGAATCAACAAACAGCCTTACGGTTCAGCAATTCTACGAACTCATGTTCCAAAAGGAAAAACCTAGGGAAATTCTTGAATCATTCATGACCAACGAATCCGTTCCCCAATACAAAAAAGACCGATTTCAAAAATATCTAAAATGAGCTTTAGTTACCCTTGGCATTTATACCTCATGGCAAGCATGTATATTCTTGCCGGTATCTTTCATTTTATAAAGCCCAAAGTATACATACGCATTATGCCCAGATACATTCCTAATCATAAGGCCATGGTCTATTGGAGCGGTGTTGTGGAAATTGCTTTGGGAATTGGATTATGTTTTACTATCACAAAAAACCTTGCCATTTATGGTATCATTACACTTTTAGCAGTATTTCTATTGGTACATTTTTATATGTTGAGTAATGAGAAAGTCGCTGCCGGTATTCCAACTTGGGCACTTGTACTGCGTTTACCCTTACAATTTGGGCTCATGTACTGGGCCTTTAGCTACCTAGGAGTATAAATACAAAAAGGGGACGCTCCCGTCCCCTTTTACTGAAATTTAATTAAATCAACTTAATCAACTATAAAATTTTCCGAGTAGCTTTTTTTAGAATCTAACACTACCACTCTGTAATTACCAGCGTAAGCGTCTTGAAAGTTAAAAGCTTTTTCTATAATCATTTCTTCTGTAACCGTTTCTGAAAATACAACTCTGTACTCTTCATCATATACTTTGATGTCTACCTTGGACTTATCTAAGTTTAAGAAGTTGACGAATATCTTATCTTTCGTTTTACGAAAGTATGGCTTCAAGGTTTCCTTCTTTTCTATGATATTAACGCTTTTTTCAGCTATGGAAACTGTGTATACAACTAATCGGCTAGCATCCGAAGTAGTGAGGTAGTATTTACCATTTTCCAAACTGTGTAAATTAAACTTTTTGGTTAAGGTTCCATTTTCCATCTTTTCAAAATACAGAATATTTTCATTTGTATCCGTAAATGTCAAGGTCAAATTCTTTGCTGTTTTATCTAATGTCAAAACCAAGCTTTTAGCTTCTTTGCTCGCAATCAGACGAATTTCTGAATCTTTTGCCATACTTAAAGTTGTACTTAATAATAAGGCAATTACTGTTGTTACTTTTATAATTCTTTTCATGATATTAGTTTTTTTGGATTTATACTAATTACACTACAAATGTACCCAGCATTAAAGGCCTGTACTACAGCACAGTTTTCTGATTTATGTTCTATTTTAACATGTTAAGGTAATAAAATTAGTACTTAGGTTAATATTGCATATATTTTGGTTAATTTTGTAAAGCACAGCTTTAAAAAGCTTGTTTAATTTTATACTAGAATCAATATTAAAGTATGATTACACAAAAACCAAAGTTTGAAGCCATAGCCCCCACGTTTGGTAACTCCTTCACGTATCAAAAGTTCGATGAATCCAAACTAAACAAAAATTACGAATGGCACTACCATCCAGAAATTGAACTGGTATACGTAAACGGAGGTTCCGGTAAACGGCAAGTGGGAAGCCATATATCCTATTATACCGACGGAGAACTTATTTTAATAGGGAGTAACCTGCCCCATTGCGGACTTACAGACCGACTCACAGGTAATACCAACGAAACAGTCATACAGATGAAGTTAGATTTTCTTGGTAATGATTTTTTTAATATACCTGAGATGCGAAAAATTCAAGCACTCTTCGAAGTAGCCAACGGAGGAATCAGCTTTTCAGGCAAGACTAAAAAGAAAATTGGAGAGAAAATAGAAGTACTGGAATACCAAACCGATTTTCAACGCTTGTTGTCCATCCTTAATATCCTAAATGAATTAGCAAACTCAAAAGAAACTAAGCTTTTAAACGCAGAAGGTTTCTCCTTGGCTACAGACGTTAAGGATAATGATAGAATCAACGTGGTCTTTAATCATGTCAAAAATAATTTTAAAGAAGATATTACTTTAGAGGAAATGGCCAATATGGCAAATATGACCATTCCTTCATTTTGCCGTTATTTTAAAAAGATAACTAATAAAACGTTCGTACAATTTGTAAACGAATACAGGTTGGTGCATGCTTCAAAGCTTTTAGCAGAAAAACCTCTGAGCATTACCGAGGTTTGTTTTGAATGCGGATTTAATAATTTCTCCCATTTCAATAAATCATTTAAAACATTTACCGGTCAGAATCCATCAGAATATAGAAATCAACTTAAAGCGATTATTTCATAATGCAACAACTCTTTGACCGCGAACCTCAGCACCTGAACTTACCTGATAGCACCATTACCTATTATCCAGATTTTATGGGTGCTCTAATCGCAGACGACTATTTTACCTTATTGAAAAATAACATTGTATGGAAACAGGACGATATTAAAGTTTTTGGGAAAGTATACGCCCAGCCAAGGCTGACAGCCTTGTATGCAAACAATAACAAGCCCTACTCCTACTCCAACATTACAATGATGCCTCATCAGTTTACCAAGGAACTTCAATTTATAAAAGAAAAGATTGAAGTACTTTCAACAGGTAGTTTTACCACCTGCCTTCTAAACCTGTATAGAGATGGCAAGGACAGTAACGGATGGCATGCGGACAACGAAAAAGAACTGGGACAAAACCCTGCTATTGCTTCCATAAGTTTAGGAGAGCCCCGTTATTTTCATTTAAAACACAATACCATTCCCGATTTAAAACACAAAATACTATTGGAACACGGTAGTCTTCTTTTGATGACTGGCGAGACTCAACATTTCTGGAAACACCAAATACCTAAAACGACTAAACCTATTGGAGAGCGAATAAATCTGACATTTAGGGTCATAAAATAAAAAACGGCTCTTGGATCTTATTTTTCCGCCTACTATAAAATCGATAGCTATCTTTAAGATGACGGCGATGTATCTTAATTTTCTCATTTTCGAATTAATTTAGTATCCAACAGCCCTACCAAAATCAAATCAAATTTTGCTTTGTATCTTTGTACTGTTATGGAAAAAGAATTTACAGACCGCGAATTGGACCGCATTATAGAAATGGCTTGGGAAGACCGCACCACATTTGATGCAATTAGCTTTCAATTCGGTATCTCGGAACAAGAGACTATTGAAATAATGCGCAGGGAAATGAAACCTAGTAGTTTTCGCATGTGGAGAAAAAGGGTTCAGGGAAGAGCTACCAAACATGCAAAATTACGCACCGATGGTGTAGATAGATTCAAATGCAGCCGCCAAAAACAGATTACAGGCAATAAAATTTCAAAAAGATAATTGCCTTAGCGGTATGCTTATTTAAAAATATCGTTTAAAACTACCGCTAGTCGTATGCCCCCTTTTTGTAATTGAGACTCTACAGTAGACCACCATTTGTAGCTATATTGATACCCTATTTTCTCACCAACAGCAACAGATTTATAAAGCGTATTGGCTATATCTTGAGACTCTTCTACCCAGTCATATACGGTACCCTGTTGTAAATCGTTAAGCTGTTGCTTGGTAAGCTCAGGGAGGGTATCCGACAGTTCTGTAAAACTCATAGCGTAGTCATCAATCATATTGGAATCCCATACCCGATGTAGGTTACTTCCCCTACCAAACCACTGTACCTGTATATCGTTACCACCTTTGTCCTCCAAACGGCCAACATGCATAGGTTGGTGTAAATCTCCTACCAAATGAACTAAGAATTTTAAGTAAAATACCTTATCGGCACGGCTACTATTAGCATTCTTAATCACAGCAACACATTTATTAATTCCTGTTACCAAATCTCCTTGTGCATTGGGCGTTTCATCCCCGTACTTTTTATCCAGCGGAAAATTTACATAGTGTAACGCACTGAATTCCCTATAAGATTTATCTGCTTTTATTTCATCACCAAACGTAGAAACTTCGGCCAAACTTTGCCCATCAAGTAATCTATCTATAGCCTTTTTTGCCTTTCTGGTCAAGTGGTTTTCGGCAACATCCCCAACCACTCTATGTCCGGTTTTAGACCAGACCATATCGTTGGCAAATGTGATATGAGCACATAAAAATAAGAGTAAGAAAAACTTTTTCATTGCTTTAATTTTGCGCAAAAATAGCATATCGAATTTTAAGGTATTGTTAAAACTTGAAAAGGCTTAAATTTTATAAAGAACTTGCACCTATGAAAAAGAAAAAATCGGTTCTAAAGAAAATAAAACTGCGCTATTTTCAATTTGCCATTAAAACAATATTAGGGTTTTCATTCGTACTATGTATTTTTATACTCAGCATCTATTTAGGGGCGTGGGGTCCTGTTCCTAAAAAAAAAGAGTTATCTAATTTCAACTATCAAATAGCCTCCGAAGTGTTTTCTTCGGATAGTGTGCTAATAGGAAAATATTATCTAAACGACCGACAGCCCATTTCTTTTCAAGAATTTCCCAAACATTTAATACAGGCATTAGTGGCTATTGAGGACGAACGTTTTTACGCTCACTCCGGCATAGATTTTTCAAGTTTGCTCAGAGTAGCTTTTAAAACCATACTAATGGGTGACAGCTCTTCTGGAGGGGGAAGCACCTTGACCCAACAGTTGGCTAAAAATCTATACCCAAGAAAAGATAGGCAGTCTGCCCATTTAATTATAGATAAGTTTAAAGAGATGATCATCGCCAAACGATTAGAATCTGTGTATTCAAAAGAGGAAATACTAACTCACTACTTAAATACGGTTTCTTTTGGCGACAATACTTTTGGTATTGAAAGTGCAGCGCTAAAATTCTTTAATACCAATGCAAAAACATTATCACTCGAACAAGCCGCTACCCTAGTAGGTATGTTAAAAGCTACCTACAGCTATAACCCAAGAATATTTCCTAAAAAAAGCCTAGATAGACGTAATCTTGTCTTAAAGTCCATGAAAGAAAATAATTTCTTAGACCAAGAAAGACTGAATAATGCTATAACTACTGCACTTAAATTGGACTATAGGGATTACGATTATAACGCTGGTATAGCCCCTTATTTCAGAGAAGAAGTACGTAAGCAACTGCTGCGATGGATAAAAGAACGGAACAGCAAGGGGAACAATCTTAACTTATATACCTCGGGTTTAAAAATATATACGACCCTCAACTATAGAATGCAGCAGTTAGCGGAAGAAGTAATGGTATCGCATATGAGTTCATTACAAGAAGATTTTGAAAAAAGTTATGGGAAGAATGCACCTTGGCTAAAAAACAGTAAAATCATACAGAATGCGGCAAGGCGCACTGCTGTCTACAAAAATCTTAAGAAAACAGAACTTAACGATACCCAAATCTTTCAAAAGCTCAGAGCCGATAAAAAACAGATGACCTTAAGTACGTGGAAAGGGGACCTAAATAGAGAGGCTAGCACTATGGATAGCTTACAGCATTATATGAAATTTTTAAATACAGGTTCCCTTTCCTTAGACCCAACAACCGGCCAAGTGCTCACATGGATAGGAGGAATAGATTTTGAATGGTTTAAATACGATCATATCTCCCAAAGCAAGAGACAAGTAGGCTCCACTTTTAAACCAATTGTGTACACCGCCGCATTAGAAAATGGAATAAGTCCCTGCACTTATTTTTCTGCCCAAGAGGTGGCCTATGAGAATTTGCAAGGCTGGTCACCCAGTAATTCTGGAGATAAAGAAGAAGCGTACTTAAGTTATACCATGGAGGAAGGTCTACGTAATTCTGTAAATACCATTGCCGTAAAAGTGATGGAAAAAACGGGTATCGCTAATGTTTTGGAACAAGCCAAAAAAATGGGGATTCAGGAAAAACTTCCAAACCTGCCTTCACTGGCATTGGGAACAGGAGAAATTAAAATGACAGAAATGGCCATGGCTTATACAAGTTATTTAAACCAAGGAAAAACCGTAAAACCGCTCATTCTTAAAAAGATAACCGATTATGAAGGTAAGGTCCTGGCCACTTTTGAATCTAAACTAAGCGACAAACCAGCATTTTCTGAAGAAAATGGACAGCTAATGATAGAAATGATGAAATCTACCGTTAACTCGGGCACAGCATCCAGAATCAGATCTATCTATGGCCTTAAAAATGATATTGCAGGAAAAACAGGAACTACCCAAAACAACAAAGATGCATGGTTTGTTGCCTTAACACCAAAGCTAATACATCTTACTTGGGTGGGTCTGGACAACCATGAAATTGGTTTTAAGAATACCCGATTAGGACAAGGAGCGAATGCTGCCTTACCCCTATTCGCGCTATGGCTGCAAAAACTGAATTCTGATAAAAATTTTGATGAAATAACCAAAGCTAAATTTGCAAACCCGAGTTCATCTGTATTAGAAGCACTGAATTGTGAAGGCGTAAAAAGAGATGGATTTTTTAAGCGACTTTTCAAAAACCCTAATAAGGCAAAACGTAAAAAATTTAAAAATGCGGATAAAAAATAGTCTGACTAAAAATTAAATGATATTTTTATGATATCATTTTAATATCATATATTATGTCAACTGAAAAAAACCATAGCCCCATAAACGGCTACATTATTCTTTTTGTTTTACTTCTACTGTTTATTGGGGGCGTTTTACTCCTTCGTATTTATGTAGGTGCTTTTATGATTTTGGCAGCCCTACTGCTACTTCCAGGCTTTGTCTTAGTAAACCCAAACAGCTCTAGGGTGCTTTTGCTTTTTGGGAAATATATAGGTACCATCAAACAAAATGGATTATTCTGGGTGAATCCGTTCTTTACCAAAACAAAAATATCTTTACGGGCAAGTAACTTTGACAGCGAACGGTTAAAGGTCAATGACAAGCTTGGAAATCCCATTATGATAAGTACAATATTGGTCTGGCGGGTAACTGACACGTACAAAGCAGCCTTTGAAGTAGACGATTATCAAAATTTTGTGCGTGTACAGACCGATGCTGCGGTACGTAAACTGGCTAGTATGTACCCCTATGATAATTTTGCCGATGAAGGGCTGGATGAAGATATTACGTTACGCTCCAGTGTTAATGAAGTAAGCGATGCGCTGGAACAAGAAGTTCAAGAACGGCTTTCTATGGCGGGCATAGAAGTACTGGAGGCAAGAATAGGCTACTTGGCTTATGCACAGGAGATAGCGAATGCCATGTTAAAACGACAACAAGCGACAGCGATTGTAGCTGCACGGCATAAAATTGTTGAAGGTGCAGTAAGTATGGTAGAAATGGCCTTAACCGAGCTTAGTAAAAAAGAGCTAGTTACCTTGGATGAAGAGCGTAAGGCTGCCATGGTAAGCAATCTTATGGTAGTTCTCTGCTCGGATAAAGATGTAGCACCAATTGTTAACACGGGCACTTTAAACCACTAAATCATGCGTGTATTTGACGAGACCCAACGATTTACGCAATGGTGGCTTCAATTAATTAATCTATCATTATTAGGTTTAATTATTTTTGGCTGTTATAACTGGTATATGCTTAAAAAAGACATAAGCAATGTAGCGGCAGATGACACCATAGGGCAAGTCATCTTTATTGCACTAATTAGCTTCACGGTTTGTATTCTTTATATTTCTAAACTGGAAACAACGATTAATGAACGTGGCATTTTTTATAGGTTTTTCCCTTTACACAGGAACACTAAACACCTATCGTGGAACGATTTGAAAAACTGCCGTACCAGAAAATATAAACCACTCAAGGAATATGGCGGGTGGGGCTACCGATTTGGATTCAATAATGGCAAAGCACTTAACGTAAAAGGAAATCAAGGTATTCAACTGGAATTAAGTACGGGTAAAAAATTACTTCTTGGCACTCAAAGTCTTGAAGAAGCACAGATTGTTATAAACCAATATTTTAAAAACGATAAAAGAGTATAAAGCAATTACGTAGAAGATGGGCTTCAGTAAAAACGGACAACGAATGGAAGAAACATGTAACACATACTTAATAAAAGGATGCTACTTGGTTTAGGTGGTTGACAGTTAGAGGTCTATCGGGCTGGAAAGGGATAAAAATAGCCAAACGGGTGCCTACAAATTTAAAACATGAGTAGCATCCATATTATTTCTAACCAGCTAAATAGTTTTAAAAACCCATTTTACATAGGACACAAGGTAGAACCTTAGTGATTAAAAGACACGAATACCAAGACGATTACTACCGTATAAGAGTAAGCAGCATAGTCGTATTATCTCACTAATTGTGGTAAAGGGAATGACAGTATTTATTTAAACAAATGAGTAAAAAAAAGGCATTTGCATTGCGGGTAAACGAGGATATGCTCAAGGCTATAGAGAAATGGGCAGCCGATGAGTTTAGAAGTACTAATGGACAAATAGAATGGATGTTGATGAAAAGCTTAAAAGAGGCCAAACGCGACCCAAAAGCTAAGAAAGCAGAGTAGTTTTAATATTTATTTAACGATCTAAAACCGTAGCTTTGAATCTTAGCTAATTCAACACATAATGACTAAGATTTTGGGTGCGCTCGCACTTTTATTTTTTAACATAACTGCTTTTGCCCAAAATTCGGAAAAATCCTTTACTGTCAAATATATTTCGGAGGACATCATCCTAGATGGGGTTCTCGATGACCCAATTTGGGGAATGGCAGAAAGCGCCAATACCTTTCAACAATACTTTCCTTCTGATTCTACAGCGGCAGGCGCCCAAAGCGATATAAAAATGCTTTATGATGAGAAAAACCTGTATGTAGGAATTCGCATCAACACAATCGGAAAAAATTATGTAATACCTTCTTTAGAACGTGATTTTAGGGCTGGTGGCAACGACAACATTAGCTTGCTATTCGATACCTTTAATGATGGTACCAATGCTTTTTTATTCGGCATCAACCCATATGGCGTTAGAAGAGAAGCACTTATTACCAACGGAGGGGCTGGCACTGAAGGTTTTACTACCTCTTGGGATATTAAATGGAAAGGGGAATCTGTTATCTTTGATGACTATTATACAGCAGAAATGGTCATACCGTTAACGTCTTTCAAATTTAGGGAAGGGGAAACCAAGTGGCGCTTCAACAGCTACCGTTTTGATATGCAATCCAACGAACAAAGTACTTGGATTAAAATACCTCAAAACCAACTCATCTTTAATCTCGCCTTTATGGGAGATATGATCTTTGAAAAACCCTTGGGCAAATCCCGAACTCCATTAGCCCTAATTCCTTATGTAAACGGTATAACGACTAATAATTTTGACACTGGTGAGAGCCTCAACAATTTTAAAGTGGGTGCTGATGCCAAAATATCCATTGGCAACAGCTTAAACCTTGATCTTACTTTAAATCCAGATTTTTCCACAGTAGAAGTCGATAATTTTATAACTAACCTTACCCGTTTCGAAATTGCATTGCCGGAACGGCGTCAATTTTTTATTGACAACAACGACCTATTTGGAGGCTTTGGGGGTGGCCGCGATGCAAATCCGTTCTTTTCTAGACGTATAGGTATAGCGACAGACACCGCAGGCAATACGATAGAGAATCGTATTATTGGTGGACTTAGACTTAGTGGTAAAATCAATAATGACTTGCGTTTGGGCTTCCTGAACCTACAAACAGAAGAGGACAGCGAAAATGGAATAGCCTCCAATAACAACATGATGTTTTCGCTGCAACAAAAAATGTTCTCTCGTTCCAATTTAGGCGTTTTCTTTATTAACAGACAAGCGGTAGGAGCATCTGATTTCTTACCTAAAGATGAAGAGTTTAACCGTGTGATGGGTATTGATTATAATTTAGCATCGGAAGATAATAGCTGGACAGGTAAATTCTACCTCCACAAGTCCTTTCAACCTGAAGATAATGAGGGCAACTACTCCTTAGGCTTTAACCTAGGCAAGAACACTCGGAACTTTTCTGCATTTGTAGATGTCGTTAAGATTGATGAAGAATTTAATTCAGATCTTGGTTTTATCCCAAGAACCGATATTATTAAACTTGTAAATGTCTTTGAGGCACGTATATGGCCAAAAAAAGGTGAAATAAATAATTATGAGGCGCAGATTTTTAATGAATTCGTTTGGCGGCCAGGCTTAGACTACCAACTAGGAGACCATGCTATTTCTCTAGAAACCACTGCGGAATTTAAGAGCCTTGAACAGCTGAGCGCACAATTTTCTAGGAGGTATGTTTTTCTAACACAAGACTTTGAGCCAACGGGCAACGAAGGTGCAATAGCTTTACCCGGAAATCTAGGATACAACTTTAGTAGCTTTGGGATGTCTTTTGAATCTGATAGGCGTAAAGTATTTTCATACAGCATAGAACCAAGCTTTGGCGGGTTTTTTAATGGTAATAGGTATTCATTGGAGACTGGTTTTGATATTAGATTACAGCCTAAAGTACGTATCGGATTCAACGCACAATATGATAGGATTGCCCTCCCACAACCCTATTCCAGTGCAGATATTTTCTTAATAAGTCCACGTTTGGGGATTACCTTTAGCAAGTCGATTTTCTGGTCTACCTTGGTTCAATATAGTAATCAACGAGACAATTTAGGTATCAATTCCAGGCTACAATGGCGCTTTGCACCGTTATCCGACCTATTCATCGTATACAATGACAATTACTCGGTAGACCTATTTGCTCCTAGATTTCGCTCCATCAACCTTAAATTTTCTTACTGGCTAAATATTTAGTATTAGAATTCATATCAGGATTTTACCGTAGCGTTTTCTATTTTAAACTCATCTATTAGATTATGACCAAAGCTTTTTTCTCCTTCACATTTCTTTTCACATTCTTGGTCATTTTTGGTCAGGAAAAGCAAAAATCATTTACCGTAAAGTTTATTTCAGAGAATATTATTGCTGATGGTATATTGGACGAATCTATTTGGGAAATGGCAGGTAATGGTGCTGATGAATTTTGGGAATATTTTCCTTTAGATTCGATACAAGCAAGGAAGCAATCACAAATCAAAATACTTTATGACGACAAGAATTTATATGTAGGTATCAAGGCGTATTCCAGTGGGAAAAATTATGCAACCCCATCGTTAAGACGTGACTTTAGAGGTAGTGGAAGTGATAGTTTTTCCTTAGTTTTTGATACTTTTAATGATGGTACCAATGCGTTTTTATTTGGAATAAACCCCTATGGGGTTAGGCGTGAAGCACTCATTGCAAATGGTGGTACAAGCCAGAGTGATTTTAATCTGGCCTGGGACATGAAGTGGAAAGGTGATGCAAAAATCTATGATGATTACTTTACCGCCGAAATGATTATTCCCCTAACCTCCTTCAAATTTGAGGAGGGTGTTACCAAATGGCGCTTTAACAGCTATCGTATAGAAACCCAATCCAACGAAAGAAGTACCTGGACAAGAATACCCCAGAATCAACTCATATATAATCTTGCTTTTATGGGAGATATGGTCTTTGAGAAACCTTTAGGAAAGTCCAGAACGCCATTAGCGCTTATTCCCTATGTAAATAGTTTTGTGGCAAACGACTTTGAAAGTAGCGACAATCTCAATGATTTCAAGGTCGGTGCAGATGCCAAGATATCGATAGGAAATAGCTTAAACCTTGACCTCACCTTAAACCCAGATTTCTCTACCGTAGAGGTCGATAATTTCATAACCAATCTTACCCGATTTGAAATTGCGCTGCCAGAACGGCGTCAATTTTTTATAGATAATAATGATCTTTTTGCAAGTTTTGGAGATGGGTTCGATGTGAGTCCATTCTTCTCCAGGCGCATCGGCATCGCTAGTGACACCTCAGGAAACACTATAGAAAACAATCTTATTGGAGGAGTCCGCCTTAGCGGTAAACTAACGAAAGACCTAAGAATAGGGGTGCTTAACATACAAACCGCAGAAGATTTGGAGAACGAGATAGCCTCCAATAACAATACTATGATAGCGCTACAGCAACGCGTGTTTTCTCGTTCGAACGTTGGCGTATTCTTCATAAACAGAGAATCCTTTAAAGATTACGACTTTCTAGAATCGGAAGATGAGTACAATAGAGTTTTGGGTCTTGACTATAACTTGGCATCAAAAGACAATACGTGGAACGGGAAATTTTTCACGCACAAATCATTTCAGCCAGGTGATAATGACGGTAATATGGCTACCGGCGCAACCATGCGGTACAATACTAGAATCTTTAATGTATTTGCAAAAGCTGTATTTATAGATGAAGATTTTCGTTCGGACTTAGGTTTTGTTCGTAGAACTGATCTCTTCAAAACCATTTTTAGCGTAGAACGTGTATTTTGGCCTAAAAAAGGAATTGTTCAAAACCATTCGTTTCAATTTTTTCCAAATATACGATGGAGTCCCAGCTTGGATTTCCAAAATACGGATTATGATCTTCAGGGCAGATACGAAATGCAGTTCAACAATCAGTCCCAAGCGGGGTTTGAGTTTACCAATAGCTATACGTTTCTCTTCAACGATTTTGACCCTACCGGAACGGATGGCGCTATACCATTACCTAAAAATAAAGGGTACCATTACAATAACCTAGAATTTGGATATCAGTCCGATCAACGAAAATTATTTTCTTACGATGTGCAGTCATCAGTAGGAAGGTTTTTTAATGGAAATCGATTCTCGGTAGAAGGAGGCATGACCATGCGCTTTCAACCTAAAGCCTTTATCTCTCTGATGTTCAACTATGACCAAATAGACTTACCAGCTCCGTTTTCTAGTGCCAATATTTGGTTGATAAGTCCAAACATAGATATAACCTTTAGCAAGTCCATTTTCTGGTCTACCCTAATACAATACAGTAATCAAAGGGATAACTTAGGTTTCAATTCCAGACTACAGTGGCGATTTGCTCCCTTATCGGACCTTTTCCTTGTCTACAATGACAATTACTCTGTAGACGTATTTGCACCGAGATTTCGTTCCATTAACCTAAAACTATCTTACTGGCTAAATATCTAAAATGAACTATCAAGTACTTTGTTCCGATTTAGATGGCACCTTACTCTCTACGAAGGACGATGTCTCCGACTTTACCATACGAGAGATAAAACGAATACGGAATATAATTCGGATAATTCTGGTATCTGCCAGAATGCCCAGTGGCATGTACTACCTTCAAAAACGACTGGGTATTGATCAGCAACCTATTATATGCTATAATGGAGCCCTTGTTCTGCAAGGTGACAAAACACTTTTATCGGTAACCATTCCTTCCACAATTTTATCGCAAGTACATGTAATGACCTCGCCTTTAGGTATAGATTTAGGAGTGTATGCACATGATAACTGGTTTGTTCCCAAAACATCGGAACGCGTAGAAAAAGAGATTAAACACACTAAAACGCAACCCACTTTTCAACAGACAAAATCTACGCTGACTAAGCTAAAGCATGAAGGTGCACATAAAGTCATGCTAATGTGCAGTAAGGAAAGTGCAAATCAAATTACGCCCCTATTGAAAAGCAATTTCAGTAATGAGTTGAATATTTACCGTTCTAATGATACCTTAATCGAAATTGCGCCTAAATCAGTTTCCAAACGTTCTGCCATTGCACATATTCTAAAACAAACGGAATCATTTAAAGACATCATAGCCTTTGGGGATAACTACAACGATATTGAAATGATCGAGGCAGCTGGTTGTGGTGTAGCCGTGGCCAATGCCCGAACCGAACTAAAAAAAGTTGCCAATCATATTACATTGGCAAATACAGATAACGGTGTAGCCGACTTTATCCGAAGACATCTGGATATTTGATTATATTTGAAAAACTTCCCTTTTTGACCATGGAAAATAGCCACTTAGAACCTTTTATCACCAACGACTCCGTCGTATTTGGACTTTTAGCAATAGCCCTTGGCTTCATTTTTTATACCTCAAATATTAAAATAGGTTTTTGGAAAAAATTTTATTCTATAATTCCTGCCGTGCTTATGTGTTATTTACTACCTGCTATTTTAGCAAGTAGTGGTCTCATTTCAGACAATACTTCCAACCTTTATTTTATGGCAAGTCGGTATTTATTACCCGCCGCCCTTGTGTTAATGACCTTGAGTATAAATTTAAAGGCGATTGCTAACTTGGGCTCCAAAGCCTTGATTATGTTCCTTACCGGTACTACGGGTATCATCATTGGGGGCCCTATTGCCATTCTTTTAGTTTCAGTTTTCTCTCCGGAAACAGTTGGAGGTAACGATTTTGATGCCATATGGCGGGGTCTTTCCACTATTGCCGGGAGTTGGATAGGTGGTGGTGCGAACCAAGCCGCTATGTTAGAGATATTTCAATATAACCCAGAAAAATACGGAGGAATGGTGTTAATAGATATTGTGGTAGCCAATATCTGGATGGCTATAATTTTGCTTGGCGTAGGAAAAACAGAACGAATAGATAGATGGTTAAAAGCTGACACATCTAGCATAGAAAGGCTAAAGCTCAAAGTAACTGAATTCACCGATAAAATTACACGAGTCCCTACTCTTAATGATTATATGATTATGCTTTGCTTGGCTTTTGGAGCAGTTGGTATAGCACACTTTTTTGGAAATAATATTAGCGATTATTTAACCCAAAATTTTGATTCGGTAAGTGACAAAAAGAGTTTTCTTTCCTTTTTGGGGTCTAGTTTCTTTTGGATGGTTGTCTTAGCTACAATCATTGGTATCTCACTATCATTTACGAAAGCAAAAAACTACGAAGGTGCCGGTGCCAGCAAGATTGGCAGTGTTTTTATTTATATCCTAGTAGCTACAATAGGTATGAAAATGGATTTAGGAAAGGTTTTGGAAAATCCTGGTCTAATAGCCGTTGGTTTTATTTGGATTACGATACACGCCGGACTCATGATTTTAATCGCAAAGCTGATAAGGGCACCCTACTTTTTCTTGGCTGTTGGAAGTCAGGCTAATGTTGGCGGCGCCGCTTCCGCACCCGTGGTTGCAGCAGAATTTCACCCTTCACTTACCTCGGTTGGGGTATTGTTAGCCGTTCTTGGATATGTAGTAGGTACTGGAGGAGCCTTATTTTGCGCCTATTTAATGGAGGTAGCCTCGCATTTATAAATCAAAACTAATCGATTTAGAGCAAGCCTATTTACAATAATTTTATTGATATTTGTGGCCTAATAAGATAACATGAAGCAATTCCTATATTCTCTAAGTATTCTATGTTTGGTCGTTTCTTGCGCCGGAGAAACTGAAAACACAATGACCGTAAGTGGGAATATAAAGGGGCTCAAAAAAGGCACGCTTTATCTGCAATACGTAAAGGATACTACGCTTGTAACGGTAGACTCGCTAGAAATTGAGGGAGACGGAAATTTTACCTTTCAAACAGCACTAAAAAGTCCTGAGCTTTTCTATTTATACCTTAACAAAAAGGATAATAACGATGTAAACGACAGGCTTTCATTTTTTGCAGAACCGGGTCTTATCACTATAAAAACCAATTGGAATACCTTTGATACCAAAGCTAAGATTACGGGGTCTAAAAGTCACGAAAAACTCCAAGAATATCAAAAAGTAATGTCAAAAAACAATTTGAGAAGTCTTGAATTGATACAAATGGCTGCTAACCAAAATGCGCAGTATGGCCAGCAAGAATTGGATTCGATAGAGTTGCTCTACACCAAAAAAATAAAACGAAACTATATTTATGCCATAAATTTCGCTATAAATAATAAGGACTCCTACATAGCTCCCTACATCGCCGTTAAGGAAATTCCAGATGCAAATATAATATACTTAGACTCGATAGCTTCTGTGTTGCCTGCAAACGTTTCAAATTCTAAATACGGCAAAGAGCTTACCAAACTACTAGCGAAAAAGAAATCATAAAAAAAGCATCCGGTTTACAGATGCTTTTTTAGGATAAACCTTAGAGTTAGGATTTAACTTAATTTATTCAAATCATCTACCAAACCTTTTGCTTTGGTTTCTAATTCGGAGCGCACAGCAGTTAAGTGTGCTTTTCTATTTTCAACATCTTTTTGGTTCACTTTTGCTATTAAATCATCAAAAGTGGCTATTGCACCATCAATAACTTTCACTCCATCTTTGGAATCTTGCTTACCATTTGCAGCCTCAACTATGTAAACCGCCTCAATGATATCGCCTAATACATAATTGATATCTTTTTTTAAATCTCGAACACTTGCCATTTTACTATATTTTTTTACAAAAGTACAACTTTAACGTTTTAAAAATAAGATTACTATCAAATAGTAACTTCCAATAATTTTGTGCCGTCCGTTTTAATTCGAATACGATTTGCCAATGCGGGTATTAAAACAGTTTCCCCTTTCTTAATAGCTACCTCTCCATTATCTGCGCTAATACTGGCAGTACCTGACACACACATATAAATCGTAAAAGCATCCCTAGCAGCTAAATCCTGCTCAAAATCCTTTGTGAGGTTCAAAAAATTTGTCCTAAAATAAGGACAATCTACCATATCGTTAGCTTTGTCTAACACAGTGCCGTAAATCACCCTAAAATCATCTTTCTTATCGTAATCCATGGCATCCAAAGCCATTTCTGTATGGAGCTCTCTAAAATTTCCGTCCTTATCCTTTCTATTAAAATCAAATACGCGGTAAGTAACATCTGAGGTTTGCTGTATCTCTGCAAGTAGTACCCCTGCACCTATCGCATGTATTTTACCCGTATTGATAAAAAAAGTATCCCCTTCTTTTACTGGTTCATAGTTCAAAAGATTCGGTAAGGCATCGTCCGCCAAGCTCTTAGCATATTCAGCCTTGGTTACATCCTTATTGAAACCAACAATGAGTTCCGCTCCTGCATCCGCATCCATAACATACCACATTTCGGTCTTACCAAAAGAATTGTGGCGCTTTAGTGCCAATTCATCATTAGGATGTAGCTGAATGGATAAATCCTGTTTCGCATCAATAAATTTAATTAGGATTGGAAATTCCTTGCCAAATCGCTCCACTACACTTTTTCCTAAAAGTGCTTCCGGAAATTCATCAATTAAAGTATTCAAAGGAGTATTAGCCAAAACTCCGTTAGACACAACAGAAACATCGCCAGAAACCGTTGAAAGCTCCCAACTTTCACCAGTTATATCACTAGCAATAGGCTTGTTTAAAACTTCTTTCAATTTCGTGCCACCCCAAAGCCTTTCTTTTAGAATAGATTGAAATTTTAAAGGATATATGTTCATGAACATCTTTTATTTAAGATTACTCCTTAGATACAAATGACGCTTTTAATGCTCTTTTCATGTGTTCGGAAGCATTAATACTATTATATACCATCAGTATAGTTCCTTTTTCGTCCACTACATAAGTTTCCCTGCCAGGAAGCAACAAGAGACTATTCTTTATTTTAAACTGTTTCCGTACCACATTGTTACTATCGGATAGTAATATAAACGGTAGGTCGTGCTTTTTACCAAATCGGGAGTGACTCTTGACGGAATCGGCACTAATACCAATCACCTCTGCTCCTAACTTTTTAAAATCCTCGTAACTATCTCGAAAATCACAGGCTTCCTTAGTACAACCAGGCGTGTTGTTTTTAGGATAGAAATAAACAACAAAAGCTTGCTTTCCAATGATGTCCTTTACCGAAAAAGGTCTGCCTTCACTATCAGGCAATGTAAAAAAAGGTATTTTATCACCTACTTTTAAACCCATTATCCACTAAATGTTACAAAATTTCTAGGGGTCTCGTACAAAATAACTTCCAAGTCGTGTTCGGCATGTATATGTGGTCTCAGTTTTTGCCAAGTAACTACAGCTATATTTTCCGCTGTTGGATTCAACTCCATAAATTCCGGCACCTCTTTGTTTAAATTTTTATGATCAAAGGCGTCCTCAATTTCAGCTTTAATCAAATCCTTCAGCACCTTTACATCTATAACGAAACCTGTTTCAGTGTCAATCTTTCCGTTTACACTTACGATAAGTTCGTAATTATGCCCATGAAAATTCGGGTTACTACATTTACCGAATATTTCGGTATTCCTTGTATCGCTCCAATCTTTCCTATACAACCTATGGGCAGCATTAAAATGAGCCCTTCTGCTTACTTTTACTTTCATTTTTTTTCAATATTATCCAACAGATGTTGGTAGAATTTCTCGAATATTATTTTAAACCAAGCAGTGTAGATATGTGGATTAACACTAATATCTTCTTTAATGGCCTTAGGTGTCATCAATTTCCAACTCGCAACTTCATCCGCATTGATTACGGGGGCATCATCATAATATCCAACCATAACGTGGTCCAACTCATGTTCGGTTAATCCGTTGTCAAACGGAGCCTTATAAATAAATGAAAAAAGTTCTTTAAGATCAACCGAGAATCCCATTTCCTCTTGTAATCTTCTTTTACCAGCTTGGATATTGGTTTCTCCTACGCGTTGGTGACTGCAACAAGTATTGGTCCATAACAGGGGAGAATGATATTTATGCCCCGCACGTTGTTGGAGCATTGTTTCTCCATTTTCATTTAAGACAAAAACAGAGAACGCTCTATGTAATAGGGCTTTTTCGTGAGCTTCCATTTTAGGCATGGTCCCTATTTGCTCATTATTTTCATTGACTAGAATTACCTCTTCTTCCTTCATTATGTAAAAATAACATCTTTACGTAAGTTAGGGCAATGAAGGTCATAAAATAAATAAATGATAGTATATAATTTAACGCCTCGGCATTAGAAGAATCTTGGTGACTTAAGATTATCCTTGATGGATATGAAATCATATCTAAAAATTACCTCAAAAGAACCATCGTTGAACGCGGCACTACCCAATTCGGTTATTTCACGGTCGTAAGCGATACCAATAAGAAAATTATTAGATATGTTAAAACCGACCAGACCACTTACCGCTGCATCCCATCTGTAAGCCGCACCGAGAATAAATTTATCGTTGAACATAAAGTTGGCAGAAACATCTACCTGCAAGGGAGCACCTTGTGTTATCTTACTTAAAATAGTGGGTTTGAATTTTAGAAAACGATTTACGTCCCAAACGTAGCCTGTCATTAAATAGAAATTCATTCGCTCTTTTGCGGTTGATAGTGAGGATTCCTCAAAATGTGAAGTCTCCAAAAACCGAGGCACAGAAAGACCTGCGTAGAAGGTATTCGTATGATAGTATATGCCTGCGCCTATATTAGGAGATAGTCTGTTATCAATATCCTGTTGTAAGGTTTGATCTGATGTAAATTGATTAAGTTCAGAAAACCGAATATCCAAAAGATTGATACTTCCTTTTATACCAAAACTTAGACGAGCTTCCTTTGCCATTTTTATGGTATAAGAAAAATCCATATCAAAATTAGTTTCGGATGTAGGACCTATCTGATCATTAACGATAGAAACCCCCATTCCCAAACCTCTATACCCAATTGGGGTATGCAGGTTAAATGTCTGGGTTACCGGAGCACCTTCTAATCCAACCCATTGAGATCTATGTAAAGCAGCTATACTCATCTGCCCTCTAGTTCCTGCATATGCCGGATTTATACTCACCGTATTATACATATACTGCGTATACTGAGCATCTTGTTGCGCTACAGCAACAGCAACACCAACGAACAATAAAACACCAAGAAAAAGATACTTTATATTATGTGTTCGGTTTATGTGTAATAGTATACTTCCCATGCTTTTATCTGTTTATATATAAATACCCTGAAAGTGATTTCATATTACCGCTCGGCTCTTTATAGTCAATAATATAGAAATACGTTCCAACCGGTAATTGATTATCCTGATTCACGGTTGCCCTACCTTTAGAAGAGCCATCAAAAACATTCCCATCTGTATCATAAGCCTTGGTTGTAAAGACTGAAACTCCCCATCTGTTATAAATTCGAACCGTATTCTCTGGGTAATTCTCCAAGCCATCTATACGCAGTACATCGTGCACGTTATCTCCGTTTGGTGTAAGCACATTGAACACTTCAACAGTCTCTCCTTGAACTTCTAAATCAGAATCTAGGTAATTTGGAATACCATCTTCATCACTATCATCATTAAGGTAATTACCATCTTCATTTAAGTCTTCATCAATTGTTGCTATACCATCGTCATCGTCATCCGTATCCCTATAGTCAGACTCTTCATCATTATCCGTATTAGGTAAATCATTTATTGGGTCGTCTATTTCGTCATTAACATCTACATCTAGAGTGTTATCGCCTTCATATCCATCATCTAATCCGTCGCCATCTTCATCAGAATCAGTGAACAGGGTATCGGCTATACCATCTTGATCAAAATCATGAGCTTCAATATTATCCAGAATATTATCATTATCACTGTCTTCATCCAAATAATCTGGCAGACTATCTCCATCTGTATCTACAGGGAATACACCTTGAAAACCTGATGATTCGTAAGCATCATCAAGACCGTTACCATTACTATCAACAGCGCTTGGTGCTATATAATCAGCAGTAGCCTGCGCCTCTACATTATCAGGAACCCCATCATCATCGCTATCAATATCTAAATAATCAGCAATACCATCTTCATCGCTATCCGTTGGGTCTGTCGCAGGGTCATTATCACCATCTAAGTTCAAATCCTCAAAACTGTTTAAAATACCATCGGCATCACTATCCAAATCTGCTCCAGACGGACTAATAACAATAGTGACCGTTGCGGTACTACAATTTCCTAAGGAATCGCAAACCGTATACTCAAAAGTATCGGTGCCTACGTAATTATTATTTGGAAAATAGTTGATGATATCATCAGATGGATTATTGGGTGTTCCATTAGCATCCGTAGTCAATGAACCATTTATAGGCTGTGTTGCACTAAACGTACCAACGGTAGGTAAATCGTTGTCGTTTATTTGCCAGTTATCTATATTATGTATTTCGTTTACGTCTATAGTAACTACGTCGTCATTGGTATCTACAATCGGTAACACATCTATAGTTACCGTCGCGGTACTACAATTTCCAGAGTCATTACAAATGGTATAATCAAAATTATCCGAGCCGTTAAAATCAGGGTCAGGTGTATACGTTACCCTATCGTCCGTAGGGTCGTTTGGCGTTCCACGATCATCTATAGTTATAGTTCCGTTTGCAGGATCTGTTGTTGTTAAATCACCTATTGGAGGTAAATCAGAATCGTTATCAAAAATGTCAATTAGTATGGTATCATCCTCATCTACAGATACGATATCATCTACTAAGTTTGCTGCCTCACTTAAACAAACTACCGTAAAATTGGGTAGGTTAATGTCATTCCCTGCTTTGGTTAAGATGGCTGTATATTTGACCACAGTTTGATTTGCTAGTACCATTGGCTGTGTTTGATCACCTGTAACCGCAGGAGACCAGCTTACTGTCGCGCCCGTGGAAATGTTGGCTCTAATATCTAAGGTTACCTCATTATCGGGCGTATTACAATCCGTTACAATAAAATATCCAGTTGCATTGGAACCGCATAACGTACCATCATAGGTAGCGTAGTAAATACCAGGTGCGGTAACTTCTAGAAACGAATCGGTTCCCAAGATTGAAGCCGTATCAGAAGCTTCGTACCATTGATAGTTATTCTGATCCGTATCATCAGGCGCCTGTAATAAAAATTGTGCGTTGGATACGAAAGTACCTAGCATTGTAATAACAATACCAAGTATTAACGTTTTATATGTAAGGATATTTTTCAAATCGATTCTAGGTCGTTTTTTGGTTTACTTACTTAACTACAAACACTACATTGATCAAAGAGTTGTAATCTACGGGTGAATTAAATATTTGGTAAGAAAGCACACCATTATCGTTTACTGACATGTTTTGAACTACAGATCCATCTCCAAAAACATCAATATCGGCTTCAGTAACATAGTAATAAAGTTCTCCTTTTGTGTATACAGGTATGGGAACTGCCTCACTAGAAACTACTGGCGAAGCAAATTGATCATAATATGCTTGATACAAGTCAACAGTGAATGAGCCCGTTACTGAGGCATCAATCGCAATTGATGGTGGATAAAAAATTCTACCAGAGGCAGCTGTAATTGGAGCAATTGATTGTATCATCTCTTCAACATTAGCTTCTGCATCACCATCACCGTCAACATCCACTGGATTATCGGAGAGCACTTCTGATGCATCTTGATTGTCCGTATTGGTCACCCAACCTGTACTGGTAAACCGATACACCTTCTGAGTATTTGTGTTAAAAATTGAAGAACCTATGTAAACCCCAATAGCACCATTCATTTCGGCTGTTGTCAGCGATGGTAAACTTGGTAAGGAAGTGCCTTCTATCTGAGCCTTGGCTACAGTACACAGAATAAATAACCCTATTGTAACTATTACTTTTCTCATAATTGTAATTTCTTATTAGTGTTTTTGATTAAGGGATAACAATTACTGTGAACATAAATTCTAAATCGATATCATCTTTCGGGGTTCCGCCATTATCACTATCTCCAATATTTACGCTAAACCCAGTCGTAGTTTGGCTATAATATGTGATTCCTGCATCATCGTAGTTGGTTGTTGTATTACCCGGACAATCTCCCCCACAATCCAATATGGATAATTGAATAATATAATTGGCGTTAGCAAGGCCGCTTGAAAAGTCAACCCGATAATCCCCTTCGTTTAATTTTAAAACAGTTGCTCCATAAATCGAGGCTGTTGTCCCATTGCCCGCAACTTTTCCTGTAGCATATATTTTAGGCATTGCATTTAAAATACTTAGAGCTTCTTGTACCGTAGTTTCATTGGTGCCATCTTCATTTAAATCAACATCTGTAGCTAAATCAACTTCGTCTGCTTCTTGGTCGTCGGTTCCGTCTACGCCATCCAGTTCTGTCTGTAATTCTTCGATTGCTCCTTGGACATCGGTACTGGTTGTATTTCCTGTTGCCGTGAAATCTACTTCACCTGCATCTTGTATCTCGTTCGTGATGCTGCCATCAACTTCCATAAAAGTACTGTTGACAACATATGGTGTACCGCTTGTTCCGTCTCCGGTAATACTGATATCTGTTCCAGCGTTTACTATCGTTTCTGAACCGTCCGCTGTGTTTGCCGTTATCTGGCTATCTACATATGCCTTGGTTGTTGCATCACCTGCAGCAACCGGTGTGCCTAAATTCGTTACTACAGTTCCGCCAGCATCGGCACCTTCGACCAATACGTTGGATAAATCCTGTATCTCGTTCGTGATGCTGCCATCTACTTCCGTAAAAGTACTGTTCACAACATATGGAGTTCCGCTTGTTCCGTCACCGGTAATACTGATATCCGTTCCAGCATTAACTATCGTTTCCGAACCATCTACTGAAAGTACACCTGCCGCTGAACGGGCCAATCCTGTTCCTGCTAAACTAGAAGC
>NZ_JHZC01000022.1 GCF_000621125.1 Maribacter antarcticus DSM 21422 | reverse complement strand
CTCACTTCAATATCTGGAATTGTACTGGTTTCATAGCCAATGTAACTTACTCTAATAGCCTTTCTGCCTACGGGGACATCTGTTAATGTAAAATACCCGTCAAAGTCTGTAATTACACCTCTGGGTGTTTCAGATCCCAATAGTTCTACACTAGCTCCTACCAAGGGAAGTTCTGATTGTTTATCGAGAATTTTACCTTTTATAGTTCCATTCTGTCCATATATTATGGAGGTAAATAATGTGAAAATAATATAAATTGATTTCTTCATTGTAATTGATTTAATTTTTGTTTCTGCAAAGAAACATTGCTTTAAACCTCAAACTCGTTAACCTAAATCAATAAATTTGGTTAAATGATAAAATCAATAAAATTGTATGAAGTGAATAAGGAATACCCATTGAATATAGACTTGGGTTCTAGTGGTTTTTCCTTTTATCCACAAATATTAATGATTGGTTACTATATGTGGTAACTCCCTATGTCTATGAATATTTGCGTCTTTAAAACACTAAACTTGGCAAATAAAACACGAACCAAGATAGTCTGTTTGGCCTTTCGTAAGTATGCGATTTGCCAGCAATTAATTTTATACGGTTTAGCACCAGTTATTTTTCAAACTTCAAATTTTTAACTCTTCCTGAGTCTAATTCAAAACCTGAAATTAGTCCATCTTTTCTTTGAAATCTTACTAATCCTAGTTCCGTTGAAAATTGGTCTAAGTCCCTAATTATGGATTCAATAGTAGATTGTGTATTTTCAATTCTAACAATTAAAATTTCGTTTTCTATCTCAAAATTATAACTCACATCTAGCTCTTTACTATAATAACTTCCTACGTAATCTTTTAGGTTAATTCCCGAAGTATCAATCTCTTTTTTTCTTGCTGCGATTGTCTCACTATCACCTTGTAAAAGTTTAAGCGTTTGTGTAAAACCATCTTTTAGATTAGAAAATGAAAAACTTAAATTTTCATTTCCTGATATTTGGAAAGTATTCCCACTTACTTTTAAAATATTATAAGTTAATTTATCCCAAGTTTGAAGGACATTTAATGAGTCATTCTTGATAAATAATCGAGCAACAACACCTGGTTGTATTTCATAATCACCTATTAATTGACTTAGTTGAAATTCATCTTCTGTAACATCAAACTTTACTTTTTTATCTTTCTTATCAATGTTTTCAATTAGTTTGTCTTTCAGTAATATATCAGCAACTTGATTAGCCATTCTTGAAGGATTGGCATCACCTCTGTTGGCAAATATTGCAATGGATAGTTTTTGTTCTGGAAAGCGTAATATTTCCGCTCTAAAACCAACAAAAGATCCTCCGTGTCTAACAGTTTTTAATCCTTTGTATTTACTTATCATTAGACCAGAAGCATAGTCAATAACTTCTCCATTGTTTAATACACCTTGTTGTGTCATCACATTCCAAAACTCTCTACTTAAAACAGCTGACTCATAATAGGCGTCATCCCATTTCTTTATATCATTTATTGTAGTAAAGATTCCACCATCACCTATCATATCTAATGTAGTCATACTGATTTTATAGTTCTCGTTATTATCAGGAACGTATCCAGACGCTCTGTTTTTTACTATTTGCTTATGGTCATTATGAAAATGAGTATTATTCATAGCAAGAGGCTCAAATATTTCTTTCTTCGCAAATTCTGCCATATTCATTCCTGCTACCTTTTTTACGATTTGACCAAGAAGCCAATATCCAGAATTGCTGTATAAATATTCTTCACCAGGTGAAAAGTTTAAATCAGTTTGATTTATTAGCCATTTCATAACATTGTCATCTGTATAATAGTCATCACCTCCCAATCCTTTTAGAGAACTAATTTGCAAGTAATCTCTGATACCGCTAGTATGATTTAGTAAATGTCTAATTGTAATCATTTGTGCATAATCAGGAAAATCAGGGAATAGACTTTTCAAATTATCATCAAGACTTAGTTTGTCTTTTTCTGCAAGAAGCACAATAGATGCAGCCGTAAACTGTTTGGAAGTTGAACCGATTCTAAACACAGAAGTAGCAGAGTTCGGAATATCATATTCCATATTTGCCATTCCGTATCCCTTGGCATAAATTAGTTTTCCTTCTTTTATTATTCCTAACGCACATCCTGGGACATCTGTCTTATTCCATTCCGTGAAAATGCTGTCTATCGCTTGACTTTCTTTAATTTGTCCAAACGAATAAACTGTAAAATAAATAAGAAATAATAGTAGAAAATATTTTTTCATAGTTGTGTTTTTTTATTGGTGCTAATGGATGATGATATGTGCCGTCTGCGACGAAGGAGCATATGGTCATCATATCTAATGTTAGCTACTTCCCATTTTAGGAGGAAAAAAGGTGGATTTACCTAGACCAAATGAATTTCAGCTTTCAATACTATTTGATGATCTTAAATAGTGCGTACAAGAAAATTAGTTGTGACTCATGTAATTAAATGTAAATCAATCTGTTAAATAGTAAAAAGTGAACGAATTTCAAGTTGAATCTTTTCACTATTTTAAACTAAAAAAGATTATTAATTATTCTACACTTTTAGGACCATGTTTTACAAAGAATAATGACTATTTCCCTTAATTAGTAAAAAAAATCAACCACAATGTTTTTTTAAAATTGAAGTTATTTTACTAATAATCATTTAATAATTTTTATTTATTTTCTTATGGGTACTAAATAGTATGAATTCAAGCAAAGACATTTTTAGCTTTATTGTTTCTAACTAGCTTTATTGTTTCTAATTAGGTTTATTGCTTCGCGATATTGATCTATGGAGAAGTTAAATTCTAATCCTCGATAGTCCAAATCAAATGGAATAATTTTAGAGAAGTTTTTAAAATCATGCCATATAAACTTATCGTTATTCATAGATATTTTACACGTAAGACTATGGTCCCCGGGAATACCAGAACAGTTGTAATCGTATAGCGTATATCTATTGTCAGTGTATATATAATCACTTAAAGTTCTACATAAAAAATGATTTTGATTATGAAAAGCAATAAAGAAAGATATTCCTTCATAACAACTAGTTTTTATGTTTATTCCCCTGTTGACAAATTGTGGTAATTCAATTTGCTCTATTTTTTTCTTAAGGTCAATGCCGTTTATATATATGGATGTAGTCATATAGTCTTCAAGTTCAGACTTAATACTTCCAAACGCTATAACATCTGTCTGCATAATTTTGAATGCTTTTAAAATGTGAGTAAGTGACCTGGTTTTGAAGTCATTTTATTGATTGGGGGTGCAAATTGAGTCAATGTGATACCTTTTACGGCTGCTTTATACTCTTCAATAGTTGGTGTTCTTCCTAAAATAGCAGAAAGTACAACGACTGGTGTGGAAGCTAATAAAGACTCTCCTTTTTTACGATCCGTATCTTTTACAACACGACCTTGAAATAAACGAGTTGAAGTTGCCATTACGGTATCTCCATTTTCCGCTTTTTCTTGGTTCCCCATACAAAGGTTACAACCAGGACGCTCCAAATATAAAATATTATCATACTCTAAACGAGCTATAGGTTTAGGTTTATTATCGTCAAATTCAAATCCAGAATACTTTTGAAGCATTTCCCAATCTCCTTCTTCTTTTAACTCATCAATAATATTGTAGGTAGGAGCTGTAAGTACTAATGGTGCTTTAAATACAACTTCACCATTAAGTTCTTCAAGGTTTTTAAGCATTTTAGAAACAATTTTAATATCTCCTTTATGAACCATACAAGATCCTACAAAACCTAAATCTATGTGTTTTTTACCTTCATAGAACGATAATTCTCTAATTGTATCGTGAGTGTAACGCTTAGAAACATCTTCATTATGTACATCTGGATCTGCAATCATTGGCTCGTCTATGATATCTAAATCTACTTCAAATTCAGCGTGATATTTTGCATTATCATCAGGTGTTAATGGCGGTTTTTCTCCAGTTTCTATTTCTTTAATTCGCTTATTAGCCAAGTCTATTAAACCTTGTAATACTTGTGGCTCATTATCCATTTCCTTATCAATCATAATTTGGATACGACTTTTCGCTATTTCCAATGACTGAATTAAAGTTTCTGGTTCTGAAATACAAATAGATGCTTTCGCTTTCATTTCCGCAGTCCAATCTGTAAATGTAAATGCTTGATCAGCAAGAAGTGTACCTATGTGTACTTCAATAATTCTACTTTGAAAAACGTTTTCTCCACCAAATTTCTTTAACATCTGTGATTGTGTAGCGTGTACAACATCACGGAAATCCATATGAGGTTTCATTTCTCCTTTAAAAGTCACTTTAACAGATTCTGGAATGGGCATAGAAGCCTCTCCTGTTGCTAATGCTAATGCAACGGTACCTGAATCGGCACCAAAAGCGACTCCTTTAGACATTCTTGTATGTGAATCTCCTCCAATAATAATTGCCCAATCATCAACAGTAAGGTCATTTAAAACCTTATGTATAACATCGGTCATTGGTTTGTATTTATGATCTGGATGACGTGCGGTAATTAAACCGAAGTCGTTCATAAACTTCATCAAACGTGGAATATTTTCTTTCGATTTATCATCCCAAACAGAAGCTGTATGACATCCAGATTGGTAACCCCCATCAACGATAGGGGAAATTACTTTAGCTGCCATCATCTCTAATTCTTGAGAAGTCATTAAACCAGTAGTATCTTGCGACCCTACAATATTTACCTCAACACGAACATAAGAACCAGCGTGTAAAGTAGCACCTGAAGTTCCTACAGCATTCTTGTTAAATATTTTTTCAACTGCAGTTAATCCTTGTCCTTTATGAGAAATCTCTTGAGAAGGAGCAAAAACTTTAAGAACTGGCACTCCTAATGTGTTTGCAGCAAATGTTTGTAATTTCTTACCGAATACAATAGCGTAAGAACCTCCAGCTTTCATAAACTCCATTTTTTGAGGAGTATACGCAGAAGAAATGTCCATTAATTCCTTATCGCCGTTGTATAATTTTTTCTCTTTAGTATTTATTGTTAAAACAGTACCTGTATCAACAGAGTATAATTGTTTCAATATAGCATCACCATCTTCATCAACGATTAGTTTACCGTCTGCATCATAGGTTTTAATCCAGTTTTTAAGATCTAAACCAATACCACCAGTTACACCAACTGTCGTTAAGAATATTGGAGATATACCATTTGTACCAGCAATAACTGGTGCAATATTTATAAAAGGCACATATTTACTAGCTTTTTTGCCAATCCATAAAGCAACGTTATTTACACCTGACATTCTTGAAGAACCAACTCCCATTGTTCCTTTTTCAGCCAGTAACATCACACGCTTATCAGGGTGTTGTGCTTGCAGAGCTAAAAGTGCTTTTTGTTGTTCTTTATTATGCTCAAACATACATTGTCCGTGTAATTCTCTATCGGAACGAGAGTGTGCATCACCACCTGGAGAAAGTAAATCTGTAGAAATATCCCCAATACCGGCAACAAATGTGACAATTTTCACTTCCTCTTCTAATTCAGGTAATTTTGTAAAAAACTCTGCTTCAGCGTAACTCTTTAATAAGTCAGTAGCAAGATCAGATCCGTTTTCATGGGCTACTTTGATACGCTCCATATCTGCTTCATATAAGAAAACTTGAGTTTTCATTACTTCAGCAGCTTTTTTAGCGATACTTTCGTCGCTACCTAAGGCAAGGTCTAATAACACATCGATAGATGGGCCACCTTTCATGTGTGACAATTGCTCAAAAGCGAATTCTGGTGAAATTTCTTTTACAGTTTCAAGTCCTAGAATAATATATTTTAAGTAATCTGCTTTTCCACGAGCTGCATTAGTAGTACCTGGTAATACATTGTATATAAAGAAATCTAATGATTCCGCTCTATGCTCATTATTTCCATCCTTAATTTGATCAATAAGAACTTTTAACAACTCTGCGCTATCAACTGGTTTTGGATGAAGACCTTGACCTTTTCTTTTTTCAATTTCTTCTAGGTATTCACTATATCTACTCATAATTTTTCTCTATAGTTCAAAATTAAAAAAAAACTTCTGTTATAATAATCTCATATGTGCCTTTTTTTTAAAAATAACTTGTGTTCAAGTTTGATTAATGAGAATCGACCTTTTTTCCCAGTCAGATGGATGTTGTAACTAACGTTTTTTGCAAATGGTTTGTTGCGTATTTGGCCAACTAATTTAGCTAATAAAAACCGACTAGAAAATCTGAAAGGATTTTCGTAAGTAGGCGAGAAGCAATAAATTATACACGTCTTAAGTTTGATTCCCTAACTTTTAGGATATACATCAGAAAGAACAAAAGAGAGCATTAAGGGTATTATATACGGTGAAGCACTAGACTTCGACAACATGGATAATTGGCTCTCTTTTACAACTTAAACCATGTTCAGTTCTGTGATACTTTAGATCTCGTTTTCAATTTGTTGTGAGCAGAAGTAGCTGGTTCTTTCATACAATAGCTCTTAAGAATAAATATAACGAAACTTTCGGAGTCGACATCAGTAAAGATGTCTTTGATGTACATGGTACTACCGTAGGATACGACCAGTATAAAAATGATGAATCCGGGTTTCGGAAGTTCCTTAAAGCGTTACCGGATACTTCATTGGTTGTTATGGAAGCTACGGGGTATTACCATTATCGTCTTGCACAGTTTCTTTACAAAAATGGGATTACGGTACCGGTTGTGAAACCCTTATCCGTAGAGCGTTTTATACAAATAGAAGTTGGCCAAGGTGAAAACGGGTAAGAGCGATGCCAAGGCCATTTGTGAATACGCCATAATAAACGAAGTAGCTCTTTATACTGCGCTTACTGAAGTTCAGCGTGAATATTTGCAGCTTTTTAGAGTACTTGATAGTTACTTAAAGAAACGAACGGCAACCAAGAACAAGAGGCATGGCGAGGAGGTGCTAGGGTTACCATCGAAATTTGTGTATCGCTCTTTAAAACGTAATCGATAGCAGCTGGATAAAGGGCATTGAAGAGAAGCTTCTTTCTTTGGTAAAACAAGACCAGCAACACCTGCTGACGGTACTAACTAGTATCCCTGGTATCGGAATCAGAACCGTTCTTTTTTTGATTGTTTGCACTGATGGTTTTAAGAAGTTCGAAACGGCATCTCAACTATGCAGTTATGTTGGTATTACCCCAACGATACGGGAATCCGGCAGTCGTGTTCGAGGCCGTAGTAGAATTAGCAAGATTGGTAATAGAAAGCTGAGGAATCTACTATTCTTATGTTCGTTCAATACCTGCAAACACAACAAGGCCTGTAAAGGGGTATATGAGCGAATCGTGAACAAGGGCGAGAGCAAGAAACTTGCCTTGATAGCCGTATCGAACAAACTGCTCAAACAACGTTTTGCTATTGCCAAATCAGGCAGGCCTTACGATGAAACCTACGTTTCTGTACTGTATGTGAAGTAGTTGAAAAAGCATCAATAAAAAAGCTCAAAGAATTATTAAAGTGAATCTGTTGGACTAAAGTACTAGTGTCTTGAATTAATGAAGAAAAGAGTTGTTTTTTACCTCAGTTCTTTGCTGTGCGTTCGTATTTTTATTCGGTTGGCATTGGTTCGTTACTACTCCACATACCATAAATAGCCATCCACGTTCCTTCCTTATTAAGCTCAAGTATTTCTGTATATTTCCCAACTTCAACTATGGTATCATTTTTCGCTCCGTGAAACCGCATTGTAAACGTTCCAATTTCGTATCCTGAATTACCTACACTTTTAGCATCAATCGTTTTCACGGTTGCATCAATAATTCCAGCATCAATAGCCCCTTGCCAATATGCTTGAATGTTGGCGCGTCCAGTAACAATCGGTTCATTTGGCGGAAGTATAGAAGCATTCTCGTCATAAACAATGGCAGCAGCCACAGCATCTTTTGCTGTTAATGCTTTTGCAAAATCTCGGTTCATTTGTCCGAGCTCTTCTATAGTGGCAGCTTTGGAAATTTCTTCTTTTTCAGGTTTTATATTTTCTTGTTTACAGCCCCATGTCGTTGCTAAAACAACTGTGATAATAAGTGTAAAAATTTTAGATGCAGTTTTCATTTTGATTAGGTTATTGTAATTGCCTACTCTGGTTGGTTTTCGGCTATCCCATTTTTTTTTCAGTTAATTTGTCATTTTAGGGTGTGTTCGTTAAGGCAGATAGTTTATCGTACCTAATGATGCACAACGTTTAGTATAAGAAAAGTAGGGCGATAGAAAGCGATAAACTTTCAGGTTTACTCTGAGCCACATTTTTATATTTTGTGTTTAACTTATTCATATTAAAAGCCAAATTAAAAATTTGGCGGTGTTTCTAAATAGCACTGAATTTTCGTAAACCACAGAATGCCTAATTTGCTATATACAGTGTTACATGCTGGCTTTTCATTTGTTTTTTTAAGTCCCTTTTCATCATCTATTGAATTGATTTGAATAAGATTTATATTCTACAATAATAATAAATCCAATTGCTACTAATTCAAGTGTAAAATACATCCATCCCAATTCAGTAAGTCTTTCAGAGTACTTAATTATCAGCCCGAGGGAAATCAATGAATAGATGACATTGCCAACTATTAATATTCTTAAAAAAGGTTTCCAGTTTGATTTGATAAGACGGTGACAACTAATTGAATAAATAAAGAAGCAAAAGGCAATTCCAGATAATAGCTTTAGAACTTTTTTTGGCATTCCAAAATATTGTTCCAATTGTGCTAAAATTCCGAATAATAAAAATGTGGTTAGCAATGCACCGAAAGCGTCAATCAGAAAAACCCGATTGGGATTGATTATAAGTTTATTTAGAAAATTCTGTTTTCCATTTTCCATATTTTCTACTCAAGTTTTTCAGCTTGCCGATAACAATTGTGTATAAGTACTTATACACGTCGGTAGTAAGGAATATAGTAACAAGGTACTATATTCCTATTTTAAAAGTACTTTAAAATGGTCTAAGGATTTTATTATTTATTTGAAACTCCTGTACTATCATCAAAAAAAGCATAACGCTTTACAAAATCCGCTTTCTGAACAGCCCTTATATACCCATCCCAAACACTGCTATAACCGATACTCAAAATTTAAATCGGAACTAGGTAATTCCTTTGCTAGCTTAAAACTTACAGAAATAAGGAACACATGATGCGCTTTAAACTATTAACACCACAGGTATATTTTGAGAAAGTAGCTTCGGTACTTAGTTAAAGGCAAAAAACTAAAGAAAAAGCTAGGCACAAAAGAAGAAAAATACGCTAAAAAAAATTTGACAGAAGTAATTCTCACAGAATTCCTTACTTTCAGGGCTCTTTATAACTTAACCCCTATCGCTTTGGAAAAGAATCGTAGAAACCTGGCAAAATTACTATCCTTAGGAGTTCTTTTCCCAAGCCAAGCGGCGTATTCACTATCCGCTATTTTAGAAACCTTACCATCTGAGTTAGATGCTAATTTAAAAAACCCATTGGCTTTAGGCATGAAACAGAAAGATATTGATACCCTGTATAAAGAGGCGGTAGTTATTGATGGTTTAACCATCTCAAGAGGTTGGAACGAAGCCTCTTTTAAGGCCTTAGAAAAATCAGGATATACAGGTTTTTGCACTTCATTAGCATCAGGAAATCTAGAAAACGCAATGGAAGCCTTGGCGGACTGGAGGAATCGAATAGACGAAAATTCCGATAGATTAATCTATGCAACTAGTGCCGATGATTTTCTTAACGCAAAGAAAGAAAATAAAACCGCCATTCTCTTAGGGTTTCAAAATGCGACGATGATTGAAAAATCTATCGCTAATATTGATACGCTTTATAATGCCGGAACACGTTGGATTCAATTGACTTATAACCATCGAAATTTATTGGGTGACGGATGCACGGAGCGCACCAACGCAGGCTTATCTGATTTTGGTATTGAAGCGGTGGCGCGTATGAACGAATTAGGAATCATGATAGACCTATCACACAGTGGCCGCCGAACCACTGATGATGGAATTAAATTCAGTACTTCCGGAGCCTGTTTCAATCATTCCATGTGCGAAGCGCTCTACAAAAACCATCCGCGCTCCAAAACTGATGCGCAAATTAAAGCGATGGCCAACAAAGGAGGTATCATGGGTATTATTTGTTTGGGGTATATGATAGGTTCTGATCCTGGCGGCAAAACAACATTAGAAACTTATGTAGACCATATAGACCATGCCGTTAAGATTGGTGGTATAGACCATGTAGCCCTGGCATCGGATTTTGCTATCCAAGGATTAGAGGCTACTGGGGCCACAAGAGAAAATTGGTATGTACCCCGTTTAACCCGATTCAAATCTTCTTATGAGGTACGTTGGCCGCCATGGATTCCAGAATTAGAAAGCCCAGAACGGTATCTAAGCGTTGCTAAGGTTTTAGATAAAAGAGGGTATAGCTCGGGGGATATTGAAAAAATAATAGGACAGAACTGGTTGCGATTTTTTCGAGAAACCTTAAAATCCTAAAACGAGTATTAAACGTTATGAGGATACAAACAACCAACACTTGCTATTAGTAACGCAAATACAATCCATGAAACGAACACTGTTTTTTCTCTTTTTCCTCTCTTTATGCACCGCCAACAGTCAGACCTTGGAATTCTCTACGAATGGTAGATTAATTTTGGGTACGTATAAAGAACGTACCGCCTCTATAGGACTTGGCGATATAGATAGTGATGGGGATATAGACGTGCTTGTTGCCAACGGAAGGCATTGGCCAGGCCAGAATCGTATTTTTCTTAATAACGGCAGAGGAATCTTTACAGTTTCTACAGTTTTGGGCGATGAACAAGAAACCAGCTATGCTACAGAGCTGGCTGATTTTGATAATGATGGTGATCTTGATATTGCTGTTGGAAACGATATGGCGCCCAATTATATTTTTATGAATGATGGGAAAGGCAACTTTACTAAAGCTACAAGCTTTGGGAAACCATACGACCATACAAGAAACATCATAACAGCCGATCTTGATGCTGATGGAGATATCGACATTCTCATTACAAACAGAGGAAGTGAAAATGAAATATGCCTAAATGATGGTGCTGGAAGATTTTCTACAACGATAGGTTTCGGCAATAAAGAAGATTCGACCATCGACGTTGAAGTTGCAGATATGGATGCAGATGGTGACTACGATCTAGTTTTAGCGAATAGGGATGACCAACCCAACTATGTATACTTAAATGAGGGAAATCTAAAGTTTACAAAAAAAATACCCTACGGCACAGGTACCGATATTACGAGATCTGTTGCCATTGCAGATATAGATAAAGACGGCTATTTAGATATTGTTACTGCCAATATTGGAGAACCAAATGTTATTTATTTTGGTAGCAAACAGCAACGTTATGAGCGGAAAGTAACGTTTGATTCCAGCAATGACAAATCGTATTCCATTAGTATTGGCGATTTGGATAGGGATAATGATACCGATATCGTCATAGGAAACTATGGAGCCCCCAACACCGTTTTTGTCAATACTGAAAACGGAAATAGTTGGAAAAAGACAGCCTTAAGTGATAAAAAATTCAATACCTATGATATTATGATTCAGGATTTAAATGGAGATGAAAAACCAGACATTATCGAAAGTAATTCGGATGAGCAAAACGTGTACTACTTTAATAAACACAAGCCCTAGTTTCATTAAAAAATTAAATAATACCATACGTATCCAAACCAAGCGAAAAAATTGAGAATACATGAAAACTGATTTAATACTGACCTATAGAACTAGTACGCTATTTACAATTGTAATGTTCCTGCTATTAATGACATCCTGTTCTTCCGAATCGTCTCGATGGGACGACATCAATGAAGAAGGCGCTTTTTTGGTATTCAGAAGGCAATCGCAGATTGGGGAAGAAACCTATAGCATTACATCCACTAAAGATTCCATTACCGTAACATCGCTACAAGGCGAAAATGAAAGGGGACGTATTACAGGCGTACTATCTGAACTTCACCTCACAAAAGAGTTAGTACCCATGTACTATAACAATAGAAGAATAGCTGCCGATACTACTAACATTTTTAAAATGGAACGTTCACCTGCTGGTACGGTCTCCATTTGGGAAGAAAATTTTGAGGTCGTAACTACGGAAACTCCCCCAGTCTTTTTTCCGTTGCACAGCAATATTCCTGCTGCTATGGAAATGATGCTTTACCATTATTATTTTAAAAATGGCGAAGTAACTATCCCTACCCTACCCAGAGGAGAAGTGACCATCACCCATAAAGGCAAGGATACAATAACCATTAAGGGAGAACAAATACCGTTAGACCGTTACGTAACAGAAGGCATCAACTGGGGCGGTAGAACCGTTTGGTTAGACGAATCACAGCAGCTGATAGCCTTGGTGAAGGCCAATACCCAGATTAGAGAAATGATTAGAAAAGGATATGAAGAAGCCTTACCCGTTTTTATAGCAGGTAATGTTGTAGAACAAATGGCTGCCCTTTCAAAATACACTACAGATTTAAAAGGAGAACAAACTAAGGTTAAAGCTTTAGTAGGAGGAGATATTATAGATGGCTTAAGTGAGCATACACAAAAAAATATGACCCTGATTGTTGAAAATGGACGTATTAAAGCAATTGGAAAAAGCGCAGTAGTAGCAATTCCTGAAAATGCTGAAGTTATTGATGTAACAGGTAAAACATTAATACCCGGACTTTGGGATATGCACGCCCATTCCAATCAAGTACAATGGGCGCCAGCCTATTTGGCAGGAGGCGTAACTACGATTCGGGATAATGGGAATGAACTTGAATTTGCAACTTCTTTTAGAGATGCAATAGCTAAAAATGGAGCTTTAGGCCCCGATATTCTTTTGGCAGGAATGACCGATGGTGCTGGTATAAAAGGCAACGGGGCTATTAGAGCCAGAAGCATTGAAGAGGCTAAAGAAGTAGTGGAATTATACCATAAAAATGGATACAAACAAATAAAAATCTACACCTCAGTACAACCAGAGATGGTTAGGATACTTGCTGAAGAAGCACACAAAAAAGGGATGACCGTTACGGGGCATGTACCCAAAGCTGTGGGCAATGCTATACCAGCGATTGAAAGCGGTATGGATATGTTAAGCCACAGGTCTCTAATCTTATCGGTACTTTTTCCTGAAAAGAACACAACCGAATTAGGAAGATACTATTTAGCCGAGCATGAGGTGAGTGCTGAAAGAATGAAAAAAGCAACAAACTTTTTACTAAAACATAAAACCGTACTAGATCCAACCATTGCGTTAAATGTTGTGGGAGCGCTTCTTAAAGGAGATTCGTTAGAGACGATAGAGCCAGCTGCTGATAGAATTGCCTATGAGTTATTTGAAGGAAAACGATTTAGAAATGGCGTTAGTGCCAAACGCTCAGCGCTAATTAAACAGGATAATAGCAGAGGGATGCAAATTCTTGGTGATTTTTTCAGAGCAGGCATACCCATTGTAGCAGGAACAGATAATGTAGTGCCTGTATTTAGTCTTTATTTAGAAATGGAAACCTACCATGATTTAGGTAACTTAACTCCCTTGGAGGCTATTAAAACAGCAACTAGTGTTCCTGCAAAGGCAATGGGAATGTACACTGAAACAGGAAGTTTAGAAGTTGGTAAAGAAGCTGATATTGCTATCTTAGAGAAAAATCCGTTGGAGGATATTACGAATATAAGAACGGTATCCTCAGTGATGACCAATGGAAACTATTACACAAGCGAACCGCTATGGAAAGCGGCTGATTTTAAACCAAATTGATTTTTAAAAATGAGTACCGAAAATTACGACCCAGAAGCAAGACTAAAAGAACTGAATATTGAACTTCCAAAAGCACCCAACCCAGTTGCAAATTATGTAAATGGTGTGCAAACTGGCAATCTTATTTTCTTAGCAGGAAAAGGCCCCAGATATGCAAACGGTGTTGAAATAACCGGCAAATTGGGTGTGGATATCTCTATTGAAAAAGGCTATGAAGGTGCTCGGTTAACAGCCATCAACCAAATAGCTGTATTAAAAGAAATGTTGGGCGATTTAAAGAAAGTGAAACGTATTGTGAAAGTGCTAGCGCTGGTCAATTGCCATCCCGATTTTATAGAGCAACCAAAGGTTATGAATGGTTTTTCTGATTTGATGGTGGCCGTTTTTGGCGATAGAGGAATTCACGCTAGAGCGGCTATTGGAGTAGCCTCTTTACCTAGAGCACAAGCCGTTGAAGTAGAGTGTATTGTGGAGGTTTATGATTAAAATCGCTAAAGAAGCATAAATAATTAGATCCCTGTTCTCCAAAATTTGACCTTATTATACCCGTATATTTTGAGACGATAATTATATTTTTAGTACCCTATGAGAATTTCAAAACAAGTTATTGGTCGCATTCTTGGACCTCTTTCCTTTTTTTATATCTTATTTTTTTTCCATCCTGAAGGACTTAGCGATTCGGCCAATGCCGTTTTAGCTTCTGTTGCTTGGGTTGCTATTTGGTGGATTACGGAAGCAATTCCTATTTACGTTACGGCATTATTACCCTTAGTTCTTTTCCCCTTGTCAGGTGGATTAGATTTAACGACTACCGCATTATCCTATGGTCACAAATACATATTTTTATATATGGGCGGATTCGTTTTAGCTATTGCCATTGAAAAATGGAACCTGCACAAAAGAATCGCCTTATCGATCATAAATATTATCGGAACCAACGTTATCAATATCATTCTTGGTTTTATGCTTGCCACGGCATTTTTATCCATGTGGATTTCCAATACTGCTGCAACGGTCATCATTCTGCCCATAGCGATGGCCATCGTATCTCAGTTAAACGATAATCCAGATACCCTAGTAAACGAAAATAAAATATTCGGCAAAGCCTTAATGCTCTCCATCGCCTATAGCGCTTCGATTGGAGGGATATCAACATTGATAGGAACACCTACCAACTTAGTTTTAGCAGGCGTGGTAGAAACCACTTTTGGGAAAGAGATCACCTTTACGGAGTGGTTTGTTTTGGGGTTCCCTATCTCCGTGTTATTACTATTTATATGCTGGTATTATTTAACGCGTTTTGCTTTTGATTTTAACCAAAAGGAATTCCCAGGCGGTCGTAAAGAGATTGCAACACAGCTTAAAGCTTTGGGTAAAATGAGCTTTGAGGAAAAAATAGTTTTAGTGGTCTTTGCAGGGACCGCTTTTGCATGGATTTCGCGCTCCTTTTTGCTGCAAAAATTAGTTCCCGCCATGGATGATACCATCATTGCTATGATTTCCGTAGTCATCCTATTTTTATTGCCAACCGGTCAAAAAAATCAAAAATTAATTTTATGGGAAGATGCTGTAAAATTACCTTGGGGCATTTTAATCTTATTCGGTGGAGGTTTAACGTTAGCGCTTGGGTTTGACTCCAGTGGATTGGCGCTTTGGATAGGAAGTAAATTAACAGCACTAGAAACATTACCTTTTATTTTGTTATTACTTATTCTGATCACCCTAGTAAATTTCTTGACCGAGATTACGTCTAACATCGCAACAACTGCAATATTACTACCAGTTTTAGTGTCCTTAGCACCAGTCCTTGGTGTTCACCCTTATTATTTAATGATTGGTGCCACATTAGCTGCCTCATGCGCCTTTATGTTACCGGTAGCAACGCCACCAAATGCAGTTGTTTTTGGGGCTGGCTATTTAGAGATGGATGACATGGTTAAAAAAGGATTTTGGCTAAACATAATTTCTATACTAATTTTAACAGCGGCAGTTTATTTGGTTCTTCCTTTGTTGTGGGATTTGAATGAACCAATCTAAGTTGCGCAATGCTAAATGTAACGACGTTTAGTAAGTACTGTTGCACGCCCTCAATACTACTTCAAAAATTCTTACCCTTAACAAAAGCTGTTTTTTGTAAAGCGCTACTATTTCTGCTTGTAGTAATTTTTCAGAAATGGAATTTGTGTAAAATATAACCCTAACCACTTCCCAGTGCCTCCTATATAAGTGTGATTGGTTAATGTATTGTAAATTTCATGAAACGATTGTTAATAAACTGGACGAATACGTACTACATTAAATTTATTTGACATGGTAACACCAACAAAAGTTGCTACCCCTATTGGTTATATTTGGTTTATTCCTTGAAAAGGCCATAACTGCGCAAGCCCCAATCGAATTACCACTTTGGCCTAATGGCATTCCCAATAACCCCGTGAAATACGAAAAAGAAAAAATACGAACGGAACCCGTATTAAAAAGTCCCTTATCTCAAAAGAGTGCTATTATACGTCAAGTTTATGAACCAACATATACGCTTTATACGCTTGATAAAGACACGGCGAACGGAGTTGCCATTGTCCTTTGTCCTGGGGGTGGTTTTAAAGAATTATGGATTGATAGAGCGGGAACGGATTTCGCCATCTGGCTTGCTAGCAAAGGTTTCACCGCAATGGTATTAACGTATTATAGTAATACCCCAGGATTCACGCTTGAGAGAGATGTGTTCAATGGAGAAGTGTATGCCGATGCAAAACAGGCTATCCATATGCTAAGAATTAGAGCGCATGAATTCGGGATAGATAAAAACAAAGTGGGAAGTAGTGGTTTCTCCTCTGGGGTGCCTTATCGCTTTTTGCTGCTTTAGAAACCTTTAATGAACTGCTCCCCTCCTATGCCCAGTATGAGGAAAATACAGTGCCAGATTTTGCTGGATTTATATATGGTTCTGTATGGGATGTATTTTTTGAAAAGATTGATTCCAATACAGAAATCCCTCCCATGTTTTTAGTCAATGGAGGAGAAGACACCGGAACTCCCCCTGCTAAATGTATTACATTGTATAGTGCTTTGTTAGAGAAGAACGTACCCACAGAATTGCACATCTACGCCAAAGGAGAACATAGTTTCGATTCTGGAATTAAAAGAGGCGTTAGTGTAGCAACTTGGCGCGACAGCTTTGTGCATTGGTTAACTGATATAAAAATAGTGGCTTACTAAACTTTTAAACCCTTGATATCATATCTACTGCGGTTGCCTTTACATTTTGTTCCTAAGCGCCTGTACTTATCAGCTACTCATGGCACTATTTTTTAAAAGGTGGCGGCAAAGGTTTTTCTTATCCGAAGGAACCTCAACATTCCAGACCCCTCGTTATAGAACAAGCTTTAACGGTAATCAATCACAACAAAGAGTATCCTTTACTCCTGGTCAGCAAAAACAACCGTCGCCTCATTACAAATCACCGATTAGGTATGACCCTAATCGAACCTGTAAAGACTCATTCAAAAACAGAGTTTGAATCTTTTGTTGGACCCTCAAATTTTCTTAAGTAAACGAACATACCGTTACTTGTTTTGCCTTTTTCATAATCTTCCTGAGTAATATCTGGATTCATTTGGCTGTAATGACATTGAATTGAAGTATACGATTTGTTAAGGTCTTCTTGGGTATATGAAATTTTAGTTCTTAAATACCTACTAGATTGTCCTCTTAATATTTTAGTTTCAGCAGTGTCGATATTGTCAGAGGGGGTGCCGTAAAAAAATAAGGCCATTGGCTTATCCCAATCTTTACTTAAAAAAACCTGCGTTACAGAGGCACCTACTAGCCTATGATCCATGTGCGTCGTACCTCCATCTGGTCCCCATGTAATTAGAACATCAGGTTGGACCTTTTCTATGATGCCGTAAAGTTCCTTTATCATCGCCCAAGCCTGTGGCATGTGTCCATCATAGCCTTCACCCGCCTTTAATTGATCATGATAGTCTAAGTGGGTTAGCACTACTCCCAGTTTTTCGGCAGCACATTTCATTTCTTCTTTTCTGGTAGCCACAAGGGATTCCCCAGCTTCGTGATCATGATAGTCGTTCGTACCATACCTACCGTCGGTAACGATTACCAGATGCACTTGGGCACCCTCTCTAACATATTTGGCCAATATTGGTGCTACTGTACTTTCGTCATCAGGGTGCGCAAATACAGCTAAAATAACCTTGCCTTCATGGGGTTTCTGACTCCATATTTCGGTCGTTTGAAAAAGCGATATAAACGACACGGCATATAGAAATATAGTGTGAATATCTGTCCGATACGGATAGTTGAAAATTTTCATACTTGTTTTCTTTAAATTTAATAGCGCTGTGATAGTGCACGACTTACTTTTTAGTTCTTCTTTAAAGATAGCAAATGAACCCCTTAACTAAAAAAATAGTACCCAAAGGCGGACGAATTTAAAAATAAACACGGTAGACAAGGAATTCTGGTTTCCCGTAAACAAATGAAAATATAATTAATTTCAGCTGATATCGCGATTATTCAACGACTTCCCATTTTTAAAGAGTAGCATCGTAAGCACTTCTCTAATTTGATATTTATGGGTTACCCCAACTAGTCCTTTACCGCTATTAAGTTAGGTGCTAAAATTTCACATAGCCCAAACCATTGGGGGAAAATGGACCAGAATGGGAGTTTCAGAGTTCCTTTTTAAACTAACATATTTTAAACCTGCATATTTCAAAACCCTCATATTAAAACCTAACCAATGTCATGGTTTTTTGTACTGTAGTGCGATAGCTTTGAATATTCAATCTATAAAATTCTTTATTATGCTACGTATACTCCTTCCTACCGATTTTTCAGAAAATGCTTATGAGGCTATTCAATATGCGCTCCAAACATTCAAGGATATAAAATCTACGTTTTATCTGCTACATACCTATATGCCGCCAGTATATCATGCGGAATATTTGGTAGGTAGCCCAGGCCTCATTGGCCTTGGAGATGTTATACGGGAAGCCGCCGTAGAAAATCTAGACAAACTAAAGGCCAGAATAGAAAAAGAACATCCAAACAACAACCATACTTTTAACTCCCTTGCCTGCCAAAATACGCTTACCAATGAGATCTCTAGAATGGTGCCAGAGGAAGAAATAAATCTAATCCTCTTGGGTACCAAAGGGGCAACGGGAGCCAAGGAAATACTATTCGGCACAAACACCGTAGATATTATTAAGAGGGCTAAGTGTCCCGTGATTGCAGTTCCGCCTAATTTTGAGTACGAGGTCCCCAATGAAATTTTGTTCCCAACCGATTACGAAGTTGATTTTAAAACAGTACCGCTTAAGGTACTACTGAAGGTTGCTAGACAACATGTTTCAAGTATTGAGGTGCTGCACGTCTCCAATGGCTATGACCTCACTAAACAACAGCTAAAAAACCAAGCGAAATTAGACGAGGAACTAAAAGGCATTGCCCATCTTTTCCATAACCCCCACAATCAAGAAATCATTAATGCTATCAATGACTTTCAACTAAAACATAAAATGAACCTGTTGGTTATGGTGCAGAACAAACACACTTTTGTGGAACGCCTTTTTATTGAACCCGTCATTAAAAAAATAGGATTTCATATTACCATTCCGTTTATGGTACTGCCAGATTTGAAATAATACTTGCGATACCTTGTATTTTCAAATGAACCTAGTATTTCCCGATTCCCTAGGTATACACTAACTAACGGACTTTAAAAATCACGTTCTAGCAGAATCAACAGTTAGTACTTAACAACGGAACAAACGCTAGAAAATAGCTAGGCTATCTATAAAAGTAAAATGATAAAAAAATTTATACTACTTCTTATTTTTACCAGTAGCCTATGGAGTTGTTCTTCTACGAAACTTGTAAGCAATTGGAAAAATCCAGATATCGTATTGTTCCACGCCTATAAGGTTCTAATCGTTGGCGTGACGGAGAATGACAGTATACGCGAAGATTTTGAGAGTAAAGTACAAGCCGAGTTCCAAAAGCGAAATGTGGAAGCCGTACGAAGTGTCGACGTTTTTGATGTTGACTTTACAAGCTCCCAACAATCAGAAGCGCAACTTACGGAAGTGGAACAGCAGTTGTTGAATAAGGATTTTGATGCCATACTGTTTACAAAAATCATAGGGTCGGAAGACAAAAAAACGCTTCGTACCCGAATTTCTGATGTAGACCACTACCTATATACCTTTCAGGATGATTATATAAGCCATCAAGCTATTTATTACGAGGACAGCTATTATGACAACTATACCGTGTTTCATACAGAAACAGCCTTGTATTGTATTTGTGTTGGGAAGGAGCGCGAAACCATTTGGAGGGCGGGCTTTAATATCACCGACCTACAAAATTTTAAAAAAACCACCACCGAGTATATAAAACTTATGATACTAGCTATGGAAGAGCAGGACTTGATTTTTTATACTACGGATTAGGCACATTTTGAGTAATGTCTCCCATTGCTTAATCCATCACTTTTATAGTGTCGGAACGTAAATTCTTTTTTTGTTTTCAAACGAGGAATAATTGTGAAATTTAGCCGCTAGCACTCCACCAAATCGTATTGATTAAAACCTAAATCAGCCTAAAAGGGGCTTCTTTTCAAATTTAGTCTTTCAAAAAAGTTATGAATAAACTATCTTTTGGAAAAATATAAGCATAATGAGCCACCAGCCCATATTAAAACATTTTCTTTTTTTCTCCTTGTTGATAAGCTTCGCCACAACGACCTATGGACAGTCTGTTAGTACCGATGACTCCTACACCCAACTAGAGGCCCTCTTCCAAGAATGGCGCTCCTTTGAAAACCCACCACTTTACAATAGCGCTCCCGATTACCGCGCAGCAACTTTTACTGTCAGAAATGCGGAATTCAGTGTCATAAAAAAGCAACTTAATGCCATGGCCATTGGCCAATGGCCAGTTGCAAAACAAATAGATTGGCATATTGCAAGGGCAGAGATGAACGGTTATGATTTTAATCAAAGAATCCTGAAACCTTGGGAGCGTGATCCTGCTTTTTACAAGACCATTTGGACCTCCCGTAGTGACGTCCCTGCTCACGAAGGACCAACACACCACGCTGTTTTAGAGGTCTGGCAGTATGATTTCCCGCTTTCTAAAGAAAAACGTACACAGTTTTTAGCAGAGCTTATGGTCATTCCATCTTTAAACGCACAAGCTAAAATCAATTTAACGGGTAACGCAAAAGACCTTTGGATTACAGGTATACGAGATATTAAAACCCAAATATCCGATTTAGAAAATCTAAAGAACAAATCAGGCATTGGAAAGGACAGGCAAGCACTGAACGCCATAAATAAAGCTATTTTAGCCACAGAAGACCTCGTTAACTGGCTAGAGGAGCAGGCACCCACAAAAACAGGCCCTTCAGGTATTGGAAAGGACAATTATACCTGGTATCAGCAGAACGTACACCTCGTTCCAATGACTTGGGAAGATGAAGTACTACTACTTAAACGAGAGTTAACACGTGCTTGGACAGGGCTTAAATTAGAGGAACATCGCAACAGAAATTTACCTCCATTGACTGATGCGGCTACGCCAGAAGCTTATACCGTACTAAATAAAAAAGCAGCAAATAGTTTATTGGACTTTTTGGAGGAAGAGGACATCGTAACAGTAAAGGATTATTTTGACCCTGCACTAAAGGCGCATTATGGTGAATTCGTCCCCAAAGAGCAGCGGAATTTTTTTTGGATTACTGCTCATTATGACCCAAGGCCACTATTCTCTCACTTTTACCATTGGTTTGAACTGGCCCGTATGGATAATGAACCACATGAAAGCAGTATCCGGAAAGACGCTTTGTTATATAATATTTTCGATTCCCGAAACGAAGGGATAGCTACAGCAGTAGAAGAACTATTTATGCAAGCTGGACTTTATGATGACAGCCCAAGAGTTCGTGAAATTGTTTACATCATGATTGCCCAACGTGCCGCTCGCGGTCTAGGCTCCCTGTATGCCCATGCAAATGAAATGACCATGGAGGAAGCGGGTAAAATTCATTCTGACTATACACCAAGAGGATGGATGAAGACCGAAAAAGAACTCCTGATTTTTGAGCAACATCTCTACTTAAGACAACCGGGCTATGGAACCAGTTACATTACTGGAAAATATTTAGTAGAACAGGCCTTGGCGGAATACGCCCGAAAATTGGAAAAAGAAGGAACCGAGTTTGAATTAAAATCCTTTTTCGATAGACTTAATAGCATTGGGAATATTCCTATCAGTTTAGGGCAATGGGAACTCACAGGAGCTAAAGAGCATTTAAGTACTATTTTAGATTAAAGGTATCTATTGTCAAGAATGAACTTGAATAAAACGCCAAAACTTTCTAGACAATTAGGGCTCGTTGCCTTAACCGCTACAGGTGTCTGTTCTATGTTGGGTGCTTCCATAAACGTAGTGCCGTTTATGATTCAAAAAAACGTTCCTGGCATTGGTCCTTACGTCTTGTATGCCTTCGCTTTTGCAGCTATACCGGCTATTTTTGCAGCGCTTGCCTATAGCATTCTAGCCTCGTCCATGCCAAGAGCTGGGGGTAGCTATATCTACGCCAGTAGAGGGCTTCACCCCTACCTAGGTTTTGTAGCCAGTTTTTCACAATGGTTTGGTCTATCCATTGTCATTGGGGTTATTGCATATGTCACTATTCCTTTTATCCGTGATATTTTTTTTGAACTAGGGTGGATTCAACTATCACAAACCTTGGAACAAGGATGGATGAGAATTTCTCTCGCACTTCTACTCATATGGAGTTTTGTAGGTGTCAATATTAGAGGAAGCAAATCATACGCCATCACCTTACTACCTATGATGTTCCTCATGTTTTTGTTAGGAGGAATTGTTATCGTATCAGGTTTCTATTTCTCTACTTCGGATTTTGTAACTGCCTTAGAGGCTCGTGAAAATCGTAGTTTTTTTCCAATGGATACTGCTGTCTTCGACTGGCGTATTTTTCTATCGGCGGCAGCCTTATTATTTTCAAGTTTTATAGGTTTTGATTCTATTGCCCAAGCCGGGGGCGAAGCTAAAAACCCGACCAAAACCCTACCGAAAGCCATATTATTATCTATTGCATCTGTTGGTCTTTTCTACTTTCTTTTCGCATCGGCTGTGTACCACACTGTTCCTTGGAGTTTTGTGGCAGAAGAAGCTTTCAAAAAAGATATTTCCGCCCCTGGCCTTCTTAGCTATGTGCTGCCTTCTGGCCTTGGGATAGCTATTTTACTAGGTGCTACAATAGCATTGATCAATGACTTACCTGCCATGCTACTTTCCGTTTCCCGACTCATGTTCGCGTGGGCAAAAGATGGTATTTTTCCAAATTTTATCACTACTATTCATAAAAAATATCACACCCCTAATATCGCTTTAATCTTAGCTGGAGGTATGGCAAGTGCCGGCGTATTTGGCTCTCATTTCGCAGGAGATTTTTTCTTAGGAATAGATATTATGGTAACGTCTATGATGGTTAATTTTCTATTGATGTGCATCACCCTAATTACGCTTCCAAGAGTAAATAGGGAGTTAGCAGATACTATTAAAATATTTAAAAATAGAATGCTACAACTCGCTATTGGTTGGATGGGCTCAGTTTCCCTCTTACTTTTTTTAGCGGTACACACGTATAAAGATTTTACCTCTAAGGTAAAAGAGTGGTACTTCCATTCCACTCCTATCTGGCTCATCGTTATGGGAATGGCGAGCTTACTGTTTTTTATAAAATGGAAACAGATGAAGAGGAAAGGCATAAACCCAGTCCGTATTTTTAAAGTACTCCCAGAAGAATAAGACATGAAAGAAAAAATTCAACTTGCAGAAGGTTTAGAAATCTCCAGAATTATTACAGGACTATGGCAAATTGCCGATATGGAAAGAGATGGTAAAACCTTGGACCCTACAACTACTGCAAATCATATGGAACCTTATGTAGCCGCAGGCTTCACCACTTTTGATATGGCCGATCATTACGGCTCTAGCGAGATAATTACGGGTACGTTTAAGAATAATAATCCGCTAGGTAACAAGGTACAGTTATTTACGAAATGGGTACCGGAACCCGGTAAAATCTCACTGGATGATGTTCGAAAAGCTACCCAGACGGCATTGGGTCGTATGCAACAAACCCGTATTGACCTCATGCAATTCCATGCGTGGAACTATCCCGACCCAAGCTGGCTAGATGGTCTTTTCCATCTAAAAAAATTACAGGGAGAAGGTCTTATAAAACATATCGGTGTCACAAATTTTGATGCTGCCCATCTACGAGTTGCCTGTGCTAGTGGGATTCCTATTGTGAGTAATCAAATTTGCTATTCCCTTTTGGACCAAAGGGCAAACGCTGAAATGAGTGCCGTTTGCTCAGAATACAAGGTGAAGTTATTTGCGTTCGGCACCTTGGCAGGTGGGTTTTTGACAGATAAATGGTTTGATAAAAAAGAACCCTCCGAAGGAGACCTTACTACATGGTCGCAGATGAAATACAAACGCTTTATAGATGCCGCAGGCGGATGGAAACACTATCAAAATCTTCTTAAATCAGTAAAAAAAGTAGCTGATAAACATGGTGTTTCTATAGCAAATATAGCTAGCCGATATATTTTAGAAAACCCGAATGTAGCAGCCGTTATTGTGGGCGCCAGATTAGGAGAACGAAATCACATCGTCGATAATAAAAAAATACTACAGATTAATTTGAGCCCTGAGGATAATAATACCATAAAAGAAGCTCAAAAGAAACTACTCCTTATTCCTGGTAACTGCGGTGATGAATATAGGAAACCTCCTTTTCTAACAGCTTCTGGTGATTTAAGCCATCACCTACAGAACATCCCCAAGCCTTTTACAATTAAACAAGTTAGTGACACGAGGCAACAGATTTTTAGTGGAACCGAATGGGAGTCTTATGCTGGATACTGCCGTGCCATAAAAGAAGGGAATCGCATTCATATCTCCGGGACTACTGCTACGCATGGCGCCATGATGATTGGAGGTACTGATGCCGCTGCGCAGACCCACTTTGTGATTGACAAAATAGAAGCGGTATTACAAACTTTTGAGACCACCTTGGAAAGCGTTGTGCGTACACGAATCTTTGTCCACAATATAGAAGATTGGGAACCTATTGCACGGGCACACGGCGAACGCTTTAACGGAATTAATCCTGCGAATACCTTAGTAGAAGCGAAGCTTGTTGGGGACGGTTATTTGGTCGAAATCGAAGCCGAAGCCTTTATTCATAACTAAACAACAAAGCCAAAGCCTCTTGTGTTTTACCTTCTTCTAACCATTTTTGAGCGAGTTGGTGGACTTTTGTAACTAATTCAGCTGCATTAGTTTCCGAGAGAATCATTACGACCGCATCATCAGTACGAATTGCCTCCATTTCAGCGGCAGTAGGTATATTTTCCAAATTACCCAATCGGCCAAGATTGTTTCCGGTAAGTACAGCGCTGTTTACAACAGCTGTTGGCAGCCTGTCTACGCCAATGCCTTTATTGCGTACTGGTTTTGGGATTTCAAAAAGGGAATCACCACTAGAACGGGTGTACCAACTGCCACCCATACGGCCCACCAAATCTAGCTTTTGAGTATCTAATTGTCCGTCAGCATCAAGATATTCTTCTTGGATATGCATACGCTCTACTTTCGCCAGAATTAGATTTCCGGCACCAGGCGCATCCGCCAAAGGAATTACTTGGGTAACCGTACACTCCATAGCAACTGGGGCTTCCCCTACTCTTGGTGGGGCAACAACATCACTCTTTACTTGTGTAAATCCTGTTTTTTCAAATTCATTTACTCCTTTATCATAGGCTGTACTGGAAAGCGACATCTGCTCTACCATAGGGTAGTTTACGATATTGATAACCACCTCCGGAACTTCCAAGACATTTTGATGCGTATGCTTCATGCTCCCATCCCTTCCACTACGAGCAGGAGAAAAGATAAGCACGGGCGGGTTGGAACTAAATACATTAAAAAAACTAAAGGGACTCAAATTCACGTTGCCGTCTTTATCCACAGTACTTGCAAAACAAATAGGTCTTGGAGCTACGGCAGACAATAAATAGGCATGCAGTTCTGGCTGTGAAATATCCGAAGGAGATATGGTTTTTACTTTTTTATTCATCTATGTTTTATGGATTAATCGCTTGGTAAAATGGTCCCACTCACTTCCCCAAAACCAACTTTAATTCCGTCTTTTTCTGCAAATCCTCGCATAATTACGGTATCGTTGTCTTCTATAAAGGTACGTGTACTGCCGTCTTTTAAGGTTACCGGCTTACTACCACCCCAAGAAATTTCAAGCATAGATCCATAGGAACTTTCGTCCTTGCCGGAAATGGTGCCGGAAGCCATAACATCGCCAACGTTTATATTACACCCGTTTATAGTGTGGTGCGCCAACTGCTGTCTCATATTCCAATACATGTACTTTAAATTGGAGTTACTAACGGTATGCGCTACTGAATTTTCTGGCTGCAAGGCTACTTCTAGCTGAATATCGTAATTATTTTTACCGGTATACTTCAGATAAGGCAACACTTTAGGGTCTTGCTTTGGCCCGGCCACCTTAAAGGGTTCCAAAGCCTCTAGTGTCACAATCCATGGCGACATAGAGGACCCAAAACTTTTACCCAAAAACGGGCCTAAAGGCACATACTCCCATTTCTGAATGTCTCGTGCAGACCAGTCGTTGAACAGCACCAAACCAAAAATATAATCGGCAGCATCAGTCGTGGAGACACTATCCCCTAATTGCGTATTCTTCCCTGTTATAAAACCCATTTCCAGTTCAAAATCCAATCTTTCAGAAGGTTTAAAGACAGGCGCTGTGGCATCCTTTGGCATTACCTGCCCCTTTGGCCTTCTAATAGGTGTACCGCTTACTACAATAGATGAAGCCCTACCGTGATACCCAACAGGAATATGCTTCCAATTAGGCAAAAGTGCATTCTCAGGGTCACGGAACATTTTACCTACGTTGGTAGCATGCTCTATGCTGGAATAGAAATCAGTATAATCGCCAATATGAATAGGAAGATGCATTTGAACATCGGCCTGTAAAATTAGAATTTCCTGTTTTTTCTGCAACGGAGAATCGGCCTCCACTAACAAACGTTGTACATCCAAACGCACTTTGTTCGTTACTTTCTTTCCCAAGGCGATAAAATCGTTCAAGGTAGATTGCCTAAAAACAAAAGGGGAAACGTCTATCAATTCCGCTTCTGCTAGGGCAGCCAAATCCACAATCTGATTTCCTATGGCGATGCCCGCTCTTGTTTTTCCTTTCTTTTTCTTTGAAAAGATTCCAAAAGGAAGATTGTGTATACTAAAATCCGAATCGGCAGGAATGTCCAGCCAAGATGTAAGTTTTTTCATAAAATAAAGTTAGTACAACTAATGAGCTTTCAACATGCTATGTTGATTTGCAAAAGCTGTGTATTATAATTGCTATAAACGGCTTTTTATTCTTTATCCAACCAAGAAGAAAAATATTTACCATCATCAATTTTCATGGCATTTTCAGTGAGTTGTAAGGGCTTAAACGTATCTATCATCACCGCTAATTCCTCTGTCTTTGTTTTTCCAATACTTGCCTCATAGGTTCCTGGGTGCGGCCCGTGTGGAATACCGGAAGGATGCAGAGAGATATATCCTGGTCCAATACCCGTTCTGCTCATAAAATCACCATCTACATAGTAGAGCATTTCATCGGAATCTATATTGGAATGGTTATACGGCGCAGGAATCGATTTTGGGTGGTAATCGTACATCCTTGGACAGAAGGAACAAATGACAAAAGCACTTGTTTCAAAAGTCTGATGCACTGGTGGCGGTTGATGTACACGGCCTGTAATAGGCTCAAAATTATGAATTGAAAAACCGTAAGGAAAATTATAGCCATCCCATCCTACAACATCAAAAGGATGTGTAGCATAGACCAAATGGTGCAGCATCCCTTGTTTCTTTATTTTCATTACAAACTCGCCCTTTTCGTCGTGTGTTTGTAAATCTTGGGGTAGCTTGTAATCTCGTTCACAGAACGGAGAATGTTCTAACAACTGTCCAAAATAATTGCGGTAACGCTTTGGGGTGTAAATAGGACTTGAAGACTCGGCATACAAAATGCGGTTCTCTTCGGTATCAAATTCCATCTGATAAATCATCCCTCGGGGAATAATCAAGTAGTCCCCATATTCAAAAGGGATATTCCCTAAGAATGTTTTTAAGGTACCTGTTCCTTTATGAATGAACAGCATCTCATCCGCATCCGCGTTTTTATAAAAATAATCCGTAATCGACTTTCTAGGAGCGGCTAGACCAATAAGCACATCGCTATTGACCATCATAGGTTCCCGAGCTTCTAAAAAATCGTCTTTTGGTGCTACATCAAACCCAACCAGCTTACGAGAGGCTATATTCTTAGCCACCGCAATTTTTGGGGTCATATCTATAGCCTTACCTATTTCTTTTACCTGTGTAGGCCTGTGTACATGATAGAGTAAAGAAGACATACCGTCAAAACCGATAGTTCCAAAAAGCTGCTCATAATATAAGCTACCATCTGGCTTCTCAAACTGGGTGTGCCGCTTTTGCGGAAACTTTCCTAACTTATGATATATAGGCATTTTTTTAAGGGTATGGGTTAAGGGGTTCAGCGTTAAAAATTTTAGATTATCCTTAACGCTGAACCTTTAACTAGTTAATGCAATGTACCTCTGAGCTCTTGCTCGCGCTCGATAGCTTCAAAGAGTGCTTTAAAGTTACCTTTTCCAAAGGACTGTGCCCCTTTTCTTTGAATAATTTCGAAGAACATGGTAGGTCTTGGTTCTACGGGTCTTGTAAAAATCTGTAATAAGTAACCTTCATCATCACGATCGACCAGAATACCTAACTCCTTTAACGGAGCAAGATCTTCATCAATCTTTCCAACACGGTCAAGCACTACATCATAATACGTATCCGGGACTTTCAAAAACTCTATTCCTCTACTCTTTAAATCCCTTACCGTTTGTATGATATCGTCAGTAGCTACTGCAATATGTTGAATTCCTTCGCCTTCATAAAAATCGAGATATTCCTCTACTTGAGATTTTTTCTTTCCTTCGGCAGGCTCGTTAATTGGAAACTTAATTCTTCCGTTTCCATTACTCATTACCTTGCTCATTAGTGCCGTAAAATCGGTGGAAATATCCTTATCATCAAAAGAAAGTATTTGTGTAAAACCTAAAACATCTGAATAGAAATCTACCCATTCGTTCATTCTGTTCCAACCCACATTACCCACCATATGATCCACAAATTTTAGACCCGTCGATGTTGGATTATAGTCAGGAGTTTCCCATTTCCTATACCCCGGTAAAAAAGTTCCATTGTAGTCCTTACGTTCTACAAAAATATGGACTGTTTCACCGTACGTATGAATTCCCGAACGCACAACAGCACCATCGGTATCTTCATCAGTTCTTGGCTCCATATAGGATTTGGCTCCCTTCTCCATAGCTGTATTATAGGCATAAGTAGCATCGTCTACCCAAAGGGCAACCACTTTTACCCCATCTCCGTGATTGTCTATATGTTTACCAATTTCCGTTCCACTTTTTAAGGGAGACGTTAGCACCAAGCGAATCTTATCTTGGCCAACTACATAGCTTTCCCTATCCTTAAGTCCGGTTTCCAACCCAGCATAGGCTAGCGATTGAAATCCAAAAGCAGTTTTATAAAAATGCGCTGCTTGTTTAGAATTACTAACATAAAGCTCCAAATAATCAGTGCCATTTATAGGCATAAAATCCTTAGCGTTTTCGTGTAGTTTTGGTAAAGTTGAAGTATCCATCTTTCTTATTTCTTTAGTATTGCCTTCGCAACATAGTTATTAAAAATATATAATAATTCCTGATTTACTAGCTGTTTAACAACGATTTAATGGCGGCTAACATGGCGGTATTTGCTTCGCGTACACCAAAGGAAATACGCACCTTTCCCGGAGCGCCAAAAACACCAACAGGCCTCACCATAATTCCCTGTTGTTCCATCAAGGCAGTAAATTCCAAATCCGCTATCGGTGGGTCTATTAATACAAAATTACCTTGGGTAGGCCAGTGGGTAATCCCTAATTCTTGTAATCCATTCAATACATAAGCACGTTCTGTCCTTACTAAGCGTACGGTGCGTTCTACAAAATGGGTATCCTCCAAGGCCGCAATAGCACCTTCTAGAGCCAAAGAAGACAGCAAAAAAGGCTTACATACCTTTCTCATGTAGTTACTAAGCTTTAATGAGGCATAACAATAACCCACTCGTAAACCGGCTAAACCATAGGTTTTAGAAAAGCTATTGACAGCAATAATATTATATCCCTTGTTCACAAAAGGTAGCGCAGAAGTATAATCAGTTGCTTCTGCAAAATGACGGTATACCTCATCGTACACAACGATTACATGGGTAGGCAACTTGGATAAAAAATTTTCTAAAGCATCCTGCGGAATATAGTTTCCAGAAGGATTATTTGGCGATGCCAAGAAAATTAATTTTGTTTTTTTGGATATTGCACTTAAAATTCCATCTAAATCATAATCATAATCCGTAGTCATGGGAACGTTTATGGCGGTTGCGCCCATCCATCTGGTAAATGCGGTATAGGGTAAAAAACAAGGTTGCGAAACAATAATTTCATCCCCCTCGGACAAAAATACTTTCGAAATAATATCGATGATTTCCGACCCGCTATTCGCGGTTACAAAATGATCAGTAGAAAGTTCGTTACTAAAATCTTTCACCAATGCGGCTCGCAATCTAGCATCTGTATTATCAGGATATAAACTTAAGTTTTCAGTGGCATTTACTATGGCCATCTTTACCTTATCAGAAAAACCTAAAGGATTTTCATTAGAAGACAATTTATGAACCGTAACACCTTCTGGTAGAACAATCTTTTTACCTCCGCCCTTGTACGTACTATCCTCTAAAATATAGCTTTTAAAAAAGGTGCTATCTGCTTCCTGCTCTTTAATCATCGATTATATATATTATCCCATCCAAAAGTACTACAAATTTTTAATATTGTTGCATCAACAACAATATTTTGTTTTTTCTCCTTATTTTTGCCCCGTAAAACGATAATTTATGGATCGAACAGAAGGCTTTGGTGTTTATTTAGATCGTACCTTAAAAAAGGTACAGAGTACATTTCTAAGTGCCTTTACAGAAAATAATATTGACCTGACCATAGAGCAGTGGGTTATTTTACGGCGCGTGCATTTATTAGGAACCGATGCCTCCCAAGCCGAGATCAGCAATACGAACTTTAGGAACCGCGCTACCACCTCTAGGGTCATCAGTGGTTTATGTAAAAAAGGATTTTTAAAGAAGTTGCGATTTAGGGATGACCAAAAACGCTTTAAGCTTAGTATGACACCTGAAGGCCAACAACTTATGCATCGTGTGATGCCTTTGATAAGAGACATCCGTGCCATAAGCATAGAAAACATAAGCGAAGACGAGTTTGACATTTTCTTAAAAGTATTAGACCAAATTTGGGAGAATTACGATAATTATGAAAGCGGACGCTCTTGACTATTTTAGACCTATAACCACGTATTTATCACATTATCAACACCCTACACTAAATATTATTCTAAAAACGGACTTCAAACATTTAATACTATTTCAAACCAGAGGTTTTTAAACCATCTTTTGAATGATTTTCGTTTTACAGCGGTATAATTTTTAATACATTTGCACGCACATTTAAAAAATGGTGGCATAGCTCAGCTGGATAGAGCACCTGCCTTCTAAGCAGGCGGTCCTAGGTTCGAATCCTAGTGCCATCACTTGATTAACTAGACTTTAGAGCTTCAAACCTCTAAAGTCTTGTTTTATTAGCACTCAATTTGCGCTTAAAAATTGTCTTTATATGGTTTAATATAAGTGTATTTGACAATGTAAACTCATCTCTCTTACTAAAGGAGAACCCAAAGTTTTTTTAGTTTCTTTTTCTCCTTATCCACAAAAAGCGCACGTTTGCGCAAAATCCAATAACGGAATCACATTTGTATATGCTACAATGAAAGTCCACTACCTCTGTATTTTGAGTAATTCGTAAGTTCATCCTTAAACCCGGTAAAAACTTCTTCCGACTTCTTGTCCCTGTTTCCCAATAAGGAACTAATGGCATAAACTCCTTTTCTGAGCAATCGATTTTGTTGGATATTGGACTGCCTTGTAGATGCCACATTCATACGTTCACGAAGCCCTTTATATCCATGTGGTGGTATACCATTCCTCGATGCAGGTTCGGGTGTACATTTTCTGCCGTTATCATAAAGGCAACCTTGCCGTACATTCCTCTTTCCATAAGATGTCCCGCCCATAGGCTTTCGAGGTTGTTCCTGCCCTCCTCAACAAGGTTGTTGATGACAGGGTATTGTTCCTTTAATCTTGGGCCTACATCGGGAATTGCGCTCAAATATTAGCTTGTTCTTTTTGGTAATGCGAAACTTGTTTTATTGTCCGTGTAAATGGATTTAACCTCGAATCCGTCATTTTCTTTCACAAAGTAGAAACCCTTGGCATTGAAAAATGCAATGTAGTACTTTGCGGATTTTTCAAAAGGTAGATGCGTCCGATCTGCATTCTTTATGTAAGAACCCAAAGCGACACTTTTAGATTGCTTTTTGTAAACAGAATTCATTTTCTCATAAAGTTTTGGAAATATCATTGGCATGAAAATAGCCGATACCGTCAGCTTGGGACTATTTTCAAAATACTGTTCCGTCAACATTTCAAGCATCAAATGGTTTTGATGAACAAAACCTGTAGGTATATATTTTTCCATTTCCTTCGGAAAAGGCAAACTATTTAGGGGTACGGGAACGGTATGTCGGCTGGACTTGGCAAAGGACAACTTGTTGGTATTATACTTTACGCCCAGAGATTGGAACAAAAGACGGACACTACCCTATTTCGTGCCGACATTGAAAACATCCTTCTTCAATACCTTGCCAATGAGCTTGAATTTGTTTTCCAAGGTTTCCCTTTCTTTTTTAGTTTCTTGTTTGCATAATTTCTTCTTGACCAATAGAAATTCCTTTGCAAGTACTTTATACAGCAATTCCTTTTGATTTTTTGTAAGATGGCGTTCAAGGAAAACATAGTTTTTTGATTGTGTTTTATACGGAAGGATATTCTCCAATTTTATAGTACGGATACTTTCCGAGAACAAGCGATTTTGTTGCTTGGATTTTAAATAGCAGGTTTGGAATGCCGCTTTTATAAGCTTTTGGACTTCCAAAGTAAACTGTTTGTTATTGGTATTGATTTCCGTGAATTCTTCTCCGTTCTCGAAAATATTGGAACGTTTGTCCCTTCTTATGTTAGGGCTCAGCTCCGTTTCCATAAACACATAACCCGATTTATCATAGATGGTATATCCGTTGGTAGCCTCCCCTCTTTTATCCAGCTTTATAGCGATGCTCTGGTATTCCTTGGGTATATCGGCGAGGTCATTTGGACGGATGGACTTGAAAAGACCATAGGTAATTTCTATCTGTTTCAGCAGCCGCTTCCTGTGCGTTGGAAGCAGTTTCGATGTGGAATGGGTACCAAAGACCTTTTGTAGTTTCGGACCACTCAACCTTCGGTATACCATGGAGCCGTTGATAAACCTTGTCCGGCACCCTTTTTGGTTATTTAGGCCATAGGCGACCCCTAGCCTACCGGATTTATTTTTGGCCTGCCTTATTTAGATATGGTAGGGTTCTACCAGTTTTGCCAGTTCTTGGAAGCTGCGTACTTTGTGTTTTTGGAGGATACCGTTCAGTACATCTTGCAAATAGAATTTTGTCCCTTGGCCGGTATCCATGCCGAACTGTAGCCTTGGCAATCTATATAGCATGAGTTCCCTTTCTTGCTTGATAGTCTGTGATGGCGTAAGGTCGAACTTCTTTTCTAGATATTGTCTGGTCGCCATGCTTCTTCTATAGCTATTGAAGATGTTCAGCACCTTTCCGGCTTCGTTCACATTGGTCGTTACGATATGGACATGCTCGTGCTCGGTATCACTGTGCCTGACTATAACGTAGGGTAGTTTCCTATAACCCATTTTCTCCATGTATTCCTGTGAGACTTTATGGAACGTAGTATCGTCAAGATGTTCCCCGTGGGGAAGGTTGAGGCTGATATGGACATAACGGTTCTTAGTGGCATTACGCTGTCCCTGAAAATGTAATACACTCCTGAAGAATTTTTGTGAGATGTCCTGTGAGCACATATTCCCATAACCGAGTATGCGCATGCCTTCTTTTCCGAACACGTAGTGCAATGTTCCTTGACAGCTGTCCTCATAAATAATACTTCCAATCATTACGTTCGTTCCTCAGTTGTAGCCTTAATGAGCGTATTCATAAGTATGTTGGTCTTTTGTATCGCGTTCTCCAAACTACTGTTAGGACTTCTCAAGTTTTTATGGTGGGCGAGCTTCACCAATTGGTTGCTGTTGTTTCCTATTTTATTGATTCAGTAGGTGAGGTTCAACGTGTTCGGGAACCTGTCCTTTTCCACCGATTCCTTGTCCAGGACCAATCTTCTTAAAAAGGGACTTATTACGCCCCTTTCGGAAATATCCAGTTGATAGGATTCGCAGATAGTTCCCAATCTGTCCTATTCGGTATCGTTGAACCTGAGCATTACGTTATGAGATCGCTTACTCTTTCCTAATCGTTTTCGACCTCTTTTCTGTTGTTCCATTTTAGTTGCTTTTAAAGGCAAACACTTCGCAAGAAGTAGACAATTCTAAGTTACTTAGAATCCACCTCGCTATCTGCTTTACAGATAAATATAGTATATCATATTTAATTATAATATATTAATAATCAGTATTTTATAGTGTAAAACCATATAGATGCATATGGAATTATAAAAATCCAAACCAATAATTAATATGGTCTTATTTGGTATTTATAAATCATGAAAGCATCAAAACTTTGTGGGTAGGGAGAAGAAAGGTCAAGCGGCGAAAAGGCCGCTTGACCTTTTACGCGGCTCTGAGGGTGTCCGGTAAAACTGAAACGGAGCGACTTACCATTCGGACCGGCGTAGCGTGTCCGCATGGGGGAGAATAGAAGTGGAAGGTTGCCAGACTTTCGCAGGGGCTTGGGGTTTTATTCATGAGTATTAAAAGCGAACTGTTCAGGATTTGATTGTAATCAGTGAATATACCTGTTAAATGAAATATACATTTATATAATTATATAAATGTATATTTAAAAGTATTGACTAGCAGCTAGTTAACAACACCATAACTGTATTGAAGGTTATGGATACCCGTTCAATTTCAAAGTTATTTTCTTAAAAACTTACGTTTAAATGAGTTTCTTTAGGGAGATACACATATAGATGGTCTTAATATTTCCAATAAGTTTAAATTATTTTACAATAGAACTATGTTAGGGGTAGTTTGATTAATAATCTCCTAGGTAAAATAACCCATGACTATATTGACAGAGCTATAGCAAAAGTAGGTTAAGTTCATGGTAAGATTTGAAGAAAAGACAAGGTAAACCCTGTCTTTTTATTTCAGGCTATTTTATAGGACGAACTATTTTACAAAGTTTAATTAAAGGTGGGTTCAAGTAAGTAGGAATTAGGTTTATTTGAACTTTAAAAAACTGGACTAAGGGCTTTTGACAGTAGAAACCATCAGCCAATCATTTGTATTGATATTTACATTGCAAAAAGGGTTTATTCTGGTTCTGTAACCGAAAGAATGTAAATCAGCTAATTCTATTTTAACGTTCTTAAGTTAATCTAGTTTATTAGTTCCAAATTGAGAAATTCCATTAACCGTTCTTTGTTTGTTATGTGTATGATTCTTTTTTCGGTTTCAATAATGGCATCATCCTTAAACTGTTTTAAACTTCTTCCCAAGCTTTCCCTAGAAGTGCCAATCAGATTGGCCAAATCATCACGGCTTAAGTCAATACCTCCCGAATTTTCAGGATTTTCATTGAAACGATGTTCTAAAAGCAAGAGAAAAATAGCCAACCGTGCATTTTGGTCTTTTTGCGCTAGTACGGCAATAGTATTTGCCAATACTCCAAATTCATGGCCGATGTTTTTAATTACTGCCTGCTTTAATCGGGGAATCTCATCCAACAACTTTAAAAATTTCTCCTTTGCAATAAAATTCACTTCTAAATCTTCTATGGCTTCACAAGAATCTTGATATCGTTCCTCTCCCAATATAGCATGGTAGCCCAAGATATCATTGGCCTTATATATGTAAAATATCTGTTCTTGACCGCTAAAGCCTCTCTTAAATTTCTTAGCCCTACCCTGTTTTATTTGGAAAATACCTGTCGGAATACCCTCCTCATAAAACAGCATACTCCCCTTTTTAATCAAAAATGTTTCCATGGCTTTATGAACCAATCGTATTTCTGCAGAATTCAAAGAATTAAACAGTTGGTCGCTCTGAAAATCAAATTGGTTGAAGAAATTTTTCATAAATACAATTATGCTTTAAATATAACGTTTATTATTTTTAAACTTAACATATGTTACATATATTCGCAACTTCGTTTATAATATGAAGCTAAAAATCTTCTGCTTACTCTTCCTTTTTTTATCAGCATCCGAGGTTTCGGAAAGCACGCTGATGAATTTTTTATTTGAAAATAAGACCGAAGAATCCGACCAAAAAGAATCATCTGAAAAATGGTTAGAAGAAGAGCGTAAGGAGGAAACCTTATCTGCTAATTCCGATGATGACGCTATTACCCTAAGAGGTTTTTCTGGCGGTGTATCTATCGCTTTAACACCTACTACACCTCTAATAATTTTTCATTTTATAAAAGTAGAGTGCAACTCTCTTGACTGGGTTATTCTTCCTAAAAATCCCAGATATATCGAATTTTGCTCCTTAAAACTACATTGTTAGTACCTTTCTTTCAATAGGCAAAACTGTCTATAATTTGGCATAATTCACCATGCCAATATTCCTTTTACAACTTATCAAATACAATACGGTAAAGGATACCCATATTTATCTTAAGAAATTTTAATAGCTACTTCATAGTAGTATCACAGTTAGTATATGGAAACAACCGAAATTCATTTTAACGAGGGGTATACCCTTGAACATCTTGTACATTATCTTCCATCACAGCTTACCTTGAAAGATTTTGTACACCACAACTCCCTTCATAGTTTTCAGGACAAGGAATTCTTTGATGGTATTTTTAGTGCTTCCAAGATTTTCGGAATTCAGGTAACATTCAATCTGAATGAGTATCGAAAGTTACACCGTCAAGGCCGAATTCGAATGGAAATTATCGACCGTGTAATCATCCAGCAAAAAGGAACATCTAATCTGAATGAATACCGACAAAAAATGTTGTCCGGATCCTATAATCATGACTACGATCCAAGAATAGGACGGCTAAGGGAAAATTGGAAAGGCCAGTACAAGGTTAATCTAGACGATTTGGTACAGCCCTTACTTTTCCGCATTATCGGAAGTTATTTGGACCAAGGTATTGCTATTTGGCATTTTCCTTTTGAGGATAAGGGGTTAATTAATGCCGTCAAGATTTTAGAGGAAAATAGTATGACCAGTTTCTTTAAGACAAAAAGAGCAAAGGCTCTTCTATTTTCTCGAGATCTGTCCATTGAAAAATTACTTGAAATTCTGGTAGGGAATTCTTCCTATTATGAAAATTATCTTTTTGACCAGCAATTTGCGCACAAGGGTTGGAGTGGTCTTGTTGCCGCTATAGAAAGCACCCCGGAAACCTTATTCTATCGAAAAAAAGTACATCTAAAAGATTTTATCCTATTAGAACTCCTATTGGAAATAGATGCGTTGGACAAGACTTTGGGTAAACGTTGGAAGCCTTTGGCAACAAATTACCAGAATCATGCAGATAGCTACTTTGCCAAAGTAGAGCAAGAAGAACTGCAAGAGATTCTCAAATTATGGCAAGAAGCTTTTGAGTGGGATTACTATGACGAAGTGTTAAGTGGTGTAGGGCATTTGGCAAAGACCAACCGTATACCCACTAGGGAGAAACAGAGCTTTCAGGCCCTTTTCTGCGTAGATGACCGCGAATGTTCCTTGAGAAGACACTTAGAATTTGTAGATCCCAAGTGCGAAACCTTGGGTGCGCCAGGTTATTATGGAGCGGCGATTTATTTTCAACCCTACAAGGCCCAGTTCTTTGAAAAAAATTGTCCGGTAGCAATAACCCCAAAACATCTTATCAAAGAAATTGAGGTGTCGAAGGAGCGAGGTAATGAGATACTTCATTCTAAAGAGTCACATACTTTTTTTAAAGGTTTTTTGTATGGTATTTCCTTAGGGTTATGGTCCGGTTTTCGAATGATACATGATCTGTTCAGCCCAAAAATGCGGCCAGATATAGCCGATGCTTTTTCTCACATGGATATTAATGGGAAATTGAAAATAGAAAATACCGACCCCAACGAAAAAGAGAACGGTCTACAAGTGGGCTATCGAATCGAAGAGATGGTCGACATAGTGGAATCGCTTTTAAAAGGTGTAGGCTTAGTGGATAACTTTACTGATTTGGTCTATGTAGTGGCCCATGGTAGCAGTAGCGCAAACAATCCACATCATGGTGCACATGATTGTGGAGCCTGCAGCGGAAGGCCCGGAGCTATCAATGCCCGAGTATTTGCCTTTATGGCCAATCATGATAAAGTACGGATGGTTTTGGAGACGAATGGAATAATCATTCCCGACAAAACCCAATTTATTCCTGCCATGCACGATACCGCAAGTGACGAGGTAGGTTTCTACGATGAGGACATACTGTTTCCAGAAAATGCGAGACAACATAATCTGCATCGAGAGACCTTTGAAAATGCCTTGGATATCAATGCCAAAGAAAGAGCCAGAAGATTTGCTTCTATTGATATCTCAAAAGACATCAAGTACATTCGAAAAGAAATCAAAAAAAGGTCTGTTTCATACTTTGAACCAAGACCAGAATTAGGACATGGCTCTAACGCCTTATGCCATGTAGGTGCAAGGGATAAAATCAAGGGCCTTTTCCTCGATCGTAGAGCCTTTCTACAATCCTATGATTATCGCACGGATCCTGATGGAGAGGTCTTATTACAGGTTTTAAGCCCGTTACCTGCAGTATGCGGTGGTATTAATTTGGAATACTATTTCTCAAGGATGGATATCGAAAAAATGGGTGCCGGTACCAAACTGCCCCATAACGTTATGGGGCTCATTGGTGTGGCTAACAGTAGCGATGGCGACTTACGGCCAGGATTACCCCTTCAAATGATAGAGAACCACGATCCCGTGCGTTTACTAATGATGGTGGAGCATAGGCCTGAAATCGTACTGAAAACCATTAAATCATCAAAAGCAATGTACGATTGGTTTGATAAAGGCTGGCTACACCTTGTGGCTATTTCACCTGATGACGGAAATCTCTACCATTTTCATGAAGGAGCTTTTATTCTGTACGTGCCCATATCGAAAATCTCGGAAACCAATGATATTTTAAAAGTCATAGAAACCGCTGAAGAAATGGAGACCAACCATATCATCGACGCTACAAAAGAAAACATTCCAGTTTATGTTTATCCCCATAAAAACTAAAAAAAATGAATGTATTATTACCTGTTTTACTCATTACCCCACTACTATCCTTATTCGTAGGCTTTAGCTTTTCGAACAAAGATGAAAAAGCAATATTTACCGTATCGGTGCTTGGCGTGCTATTAAATTTCATTGTCCTAATCCTACTCTTTTTCGCCTATATATACAACGGTTTTGAACACATGCGCTTTGTAGGCCCCGTACTGTATCATACAAGTGAAACCAATTTGGGCTTTAATCTGTTCTTAGATGGATATGGACTGGCCTATATGTTGGTCGCCACTTTTCTTACGGGTATTATCGTAGTTTTTAGTAAAAATTATATCCATCGTGAAAAGGGGTATAAACGCTTTTTCAATAACCTAAAGTTCTTCTATTTCGGACTTATGTTGGTGCTATTGGCTGACAATCTGGAAACCCTCTTTGTCGGTTGGGAAGTTTTGGGGGTAACCTCTTTCTTTTTGATTGGGTTCTATAGAGAGCGCTATCTTCCAGTAAAGAATGCCCTTAAAGTCGTTTCCTTGTACCGAGTGGCCGATATAGCCCTGTTACTAGCTATATGGGTAACGCATCATTATTTTGGGCATAGTATTAGTTTCTTTGACTTTGAAGGCTTTCAAGGTTCAGAGCCACATATCCTTAATGAGACTTTTTATCAATTTATGATTCCTGGTGTTATTTTCATCGCCGCCATGGTAAAATCGGCGCAGTTTCCATTTTCATCTTGGTTACCAAGGGCTATGGAAGGCCCGACCACTTCAAGCGCTATTTTTTATGGTTCCCTCTCCGTTCATATTGGGGTCTTTTTAATGATACGTACCGCTCCTTTTTGGGAAGAAAATATAACCTTTCGCCTCTTAATCGGCACAGTTGGTCTAACTACCTGTATCATGGCCACTTTGACATCAAGGGTGCAATCGTCTATTAAAACACAGATTGCATATTCGTCCATTGCCCAGATAGGGTTCATGTTTATTGAAGTAGCACTAGGTTTTTATTGGTTTGCTATATTTCATTTTACTTCCAATGCATTTTTTAGATCGTATCAGCTACTGCTTTCACCTTCGGTGTTGGGCTATCGAATTCACGAACAGCTTTTCCATTTCGTACCTCCGGCAGCACAGGGCACAAAGGGTTTATGGAATAGAATAAAACTTTCTATTTATATTCTTTCTATTAAAGAATTCAATCTGGATAGATTTATGTACCGTTTTCTATGGAACCCTTTGAAGAAAACCGGTAACCTCTTTCGCTTTATTAGCACCAAATCGCTTTTTTATATCATCGTACCTTTATTTTTGGTGGGGCTATTTACGGTGTACAATCAAGATATATTGTCAGCAGCCTTATTGCGCTACCTACCTGAAATTTACGCAGGCTTTGGTCTGGTACTTATTCTTAAATCTTTTGTGGAACGTGACTCCGTACTATCTAGTTGGTTGTTGATTTTCATGAACCAATTGTACCTTTCCTTAGCTTTTGGTTTTAACGAGGAGTTCGATTTCAACCAAATTCACATCTTTCTCAGCGGAATATTTTTAGCTGCGGCATTGGGCGTGTGGGTTATTCTTAGATTAAAGAAAAAGGGAGAGGATATTTCTCTGAACCAGTTCCAAGGACATTCCTACGAGTATCCACGCTTGGCCTTTTTATTCGTGATAGCTTGTCTGGCCATGGCAGGTTTTCCAATTACACCAACCTTCATTGGAGAAGATCTGATGCTCGGCCATATTCACGAAAACCAATTTCCGCTATTGCTCTTAATGGTTTTGAATCTTATTCTAGACGGTCTAGTGATTTTTAGAATCTATTCAAGACTGTTTTTGGGTAAGCATAAAAAAGGATACCACGAGTTTGCGTATAGGTCTTCATAAATCGCTTGGAATTCAAAAAATTAAGTAAACATAAATTATCATATAAAATGAAAAATACAGAAATACCAAAAAAAGGAATCGCAGGTTTGAAAGCCTATTTTAAAGACGATTTAGTATCGGGCTTTAGTGTTTCGTTGATAGCCTTACCTTTATGTTTGGGTATTGCCATAGCTTCGGGGGTCCCACCCCTTGCGGGTTTGATTGCTGCTATTATCGGTGGTTTGATTGCCTCGCGAATATCTGGAACATTTGTAACTATTAGTGGTCCGGCAGCAGGATTGATAGTAATCACTTTAGGTGCAGCAGAAGCTATGGGTGGCGCTGGGGCCGAAGCAGGATATTTAGGATATCCACACGTCTTGGGTGCAATAATTATCGGAGGATTGATTATGGCGCTTTTTGGTCTATTAAAAGTGGGCAAAGTTGGCGACTATTTTCCATCAGCCGCCGTTCACGGTATGTTGGCCGCCATTGGTATAATTATCATTATCAAACAATTATTTCCCGCTATCGGTGCACCTTCGCCAAAAGGAGAAATTTTAGAAGTGGCAACGGATATTCCACATGCTTTTACCGAATTGAATCCCTATGCATTGACTATTGCTTTAATTTCTATGGCAATTTTAATTGTGCATCCAATTTTAAAGGTCAAATTCATCAAAATGATTCCTGCTCCAATGTGGGTGCTCATACTTACGATTCCTACAGCGATACTTTTAGGTGCCGAGAATTTGGCAATGGTAGAAATGCCACATAATCTGTTTGGTGAAGGCGGTTTTCAATTACCATCTTTTGAGAAAATCGGTGAATCTGCATTTTGGATTGCTGTTGTAGGTTTCGCTTTGGTTTCGGCAATAGAAAGTCTTTTGAGTGCCAAAGCGGTTGATAGTTTAGATCCCTATAAAAGAAGTTCGAATTTGAACAAAGATTTAATCTCAATGGGCGCCGGTTCTTCACTTTCCGCTTTAATTGGGGGACTTCCAATGATTTCTGAGATTGTACGTTCTTCTGCAAATGTGAATAATGGGGCAAAAACTCAATGGGCAAACTTTTTTCACGGTGGTTTTCTTCTCTTTTATTTACTTATTGGTGTAACCGTAATCGAGATGATTCCTATATCCGCTTTAGCGACAATGCTCGTTTTCACTGGGTTTAAGTTAGCTTCTCCTAGGGAGTTTAAACATATGTTTCAAATTGGCTTAATGGAATTTGAAATTTTTGTAGTAACACTTGTTGCCGTTTTAGCCACAGATCTGATTATTGGTATCGGAATTGGAATTTTATTCAAATATGTATTAATTCTTATTAAAGGAACAAAGTTCAAGGAGTTGTTTAAATCTAATTTGGATATACGCCACGAAGGAGAGGTCAAGACAATTCACCTGAAAGGCTCACAGATTTTCTCCAACTATTTATCGCTTAAAAAGAAGATGGATAGTGGTGTTCAAAAACACAAAGAGTTAATTCTTGACTTCTCTGAAGTAGAATTTGTGGACCATACCGTTATGGAACATTTAGAAGATTATGCGCGATTAGCAAAGATGAATGGTAAAGATGTACATATTGAAAATACAGATGGTCTTAACCCGGTGTCTAATCATCCATTAGCGGCCAGAGACCGCAGATTGAAAGTAAAATTAGACAACATCAACATAAATACCCGAACGCTACAATTACTTTCGTTCTCCAATGGAAAAAACTATCAATTTAGCTCAAAGTTAGATGATTATAGTGAATGGGAATTCTACCATTTTACCATCCGAAAACAAATTTTATCCATTGAAAATGTAATTCAGTACCAAAAAAATGGGATGACCTACCAGATAGCTGACATCACCACAAAAACAGGTGCAGAAGTCACAGCAGATATTGACAAGGTAACAGCCATCAAAGTTTCGGGGATATCTGATGTACCAAAATTTTATTTACAGCGCAAAGATTTCTTGAAGGCCCTCAAAGATGTTTTTGATCACAATGACATCACTTTTGCTGACTTTCCTAAATTTTCAAAACATTATGCTGTGCACGCTGCCGATACAGAAGATAAAGTGCGCCATCTATTTAATGATGAGCTGATGTCCTATATGGAAACTCATGGCACTATGTTCATGAGTGGTAATGGTGAGGATTTGCTCGTTCATCTGGAGGACAAATTGCTCAACATTGATGAAATCGAATCGATTATTGCCCGTACTGAACATATTGTTTCTGTTATGTAAACCAGAACAGCATTGAAAATAAGAATATAAACTTTGACATATTTGGCCATAAAACAACATGGTTAGTGAGGAGAGATGGTTTATACCTGTCCCTGGAAAACCTTCTCTTCTGTTGTTTTGTGGCCTTTCTTATACTTGATTAAAATGAAAAATCTATATGTAGTTCTGTTGTCCCTGCTGGTTTTCAAATTTGCTGGAGCACAAGAGACAAAACAGACCCATTATAGTTCTTGGAATAGTTTTATACCCAAAATGAAGATAAACAAATCATTCTATGTAAAATCTGAAATTCATTTTAGACGCACAAACTTTCTAAAAGATTGGGAACAACTGCTCATACGACCTGCAATACATTACAAACCTGCCGACGTTTATGATTTCGCTTTGGGCTACAGTTACATTCGAAATTATTCGTTTGCCGATTTTAGCTCGCCCATTAATGCGAACGAGCATAACGTATGGGAAGAAGTAGAACTGCGCCACACGCTTATACGATTAAAATTTAACCACAGGTTTCGCTTGGAAGAACGCTTTATCGATAAGTTAGTTCAGCCTTCTGAAGGTGTCTTTAACATTGATGGCACTACCTATAACAATCGGTTTCGCTATCGCTTTACTTTAACAAGGCCCCTAATAAAACTGAATGAGACAGAAAATATTTCATTTCAAATTTTTGATGAGCTTTTCATCAATCTGGACCAGAGTGTTCGACCAAAATCATTTAACCAGAATTGGTTTTATATCGGCCTAAGCTATCCCATAACTTCAAAAATGGCTTTGGGAATGGGATATCATAATATTGGTCTAAATGGTGGTAACGATACATTTATAACCAATCATATTTTACAGACAACTGTTTCATATAGTATTAATTAATAATGTTATGCGTAATACCAACAGAACTTATTCGATTTAATTTAAATGGATTAGGCAACTATGGAATTGGCAAATGGGTTGGCAAGTTGATGAATAAAGCAACGAGCTTTATTTAATAATACAATATTTTATTTTTTTTAATGCTTTAAATTAATTTAAGAATATGAATAAAATTACAATTCAAGACGGTAGACTAAATGTTCCAGATAACCCTATAATCCCATTTATAGAAGGGGATGGAATAGGACCTGATATTTGGAAAGCTGCCAAGCAAGTATTCGATGCTGCTTTAGATAAAGCGTACGGAGAAAGCAGAAAAATAGAATGGAAAGAGGTATACGCAGGCGAGAAGGCATTTAATAAAACGGGAGAATGGTTGCCCAAGGAAACTGTTAAAGACATCGCACAATATCTTGTTTCCATAAAAGGGCCATTAACCACACCGGTTGGTGGAGGCATGCGGTCACTTAATGTATCTTTGAGGCAGCAACTTGACTTGTACGCTTGTGTAAGGCCTGTGAGGTGGTATCCTGGGGTTCCCTCTCCCGTAAAATCGCCTGAAAATGTAGATATGATTATTTACAGAGAAAACACGGAGGATATTTATGCGGGAATCGAATGGATGAACGGAACACCAGAGCTAGAAAAAATCAAGAACTTTCTGATGAACGATATGGGTGTTACTAGTATTCGATTTCCCGATACGGTCTCAATAGGAATAAAACCCGTTTCAAAAGAAGGTACAGAACGATTGGTTAGAGCTTCCATTGAATACGCCTTAGAGCAGAAAAAGGCATCTGTAACGATTGTTCATAAGGGCAACATTATGAAATTTACAGAAGGTAAATTCAAAGAATGGGGCTATCAATTGGCAAAAGATGAATTTGGTGCTATAGATTACGAAGGAGGCCCATGGCAAATAATTAACCATAATGGACATGAGCTCATCATAAAAGATGTTATCGCCGATGCATTTCTACAGCAAATTATTTTAAGACCCTCGCAATATGATGTAATTGCAACATTAAATCTTAACGGCGATTATATTTCAGATGCGTTGGCTGCCATTGTTGGTGGAATCGGTATCGCTCCAGGTGCCAATATCAATTATAAGACCGGGGTTTCTATTTTTGAAGCAACTCACGGAACAGCCCCCAAGTACCGAGGGCAAGATAAGGTGAACCCCTCTTCTTTGATTCTTTCTGGGGTTATGATGTTGGAATACCTTGGATGGCAAGAAGCAGCAAGTGTTATAGTTAATGCTATGGAGACTACTATTGCTAAAAAGACCGTCACCTACGATTTTGAAAGATTAATGGATGGAGCAACCCTTCTCAAATGTTCAGAATTTGGACAAGCATTGGTAAAAAATATGAAAGTCCAGTAATGCATGAAACAACAAATGAGGGGACTCAAAAAACGTAAGGTGAATTTAACCTAGGGGTTTTTATGGACGAGTAGTTTTTACAGTATATTTAAAGGGTTGTTTATTTATACTTCTGAAGAAGTAGGTATCCATTAAGTTCATAAAGTTTAAAGTACCATATCAATTAAATAGTTTTCTTTTTGACCTTTAATTAAACTTTCACGTCCATCATAAATAGTTTTTTAGAGACTTAAAAAACTATTTACAAAAAGTACAGGTTGTAAATAGTTTTATTCTTTATTTGAATTTTGTTATTGGTTTATGATGCCAAATATTCTCAAACTAATAATACCTCTAGGAAAACCTTTCCACATCAAAATAACTCCAACTGCCGTCGCATTGAAAACACCCTCTCTAACTTTGAACCCTAAATTATCGTTTAAATAAAAGATTATTTTATGCATTATGGTTCCTACAACATTGGAGAGTGAAAAAGAATTAATTACCAATATTTTGCATTCTGATGTTTTGTTAATTAGTTTTTCCAAGAAAGCAACCAATTGAAGTACTGATTCAGTCGAATGTATTAAGGTGCTTAACCTAATCTTTACGTATCATTCGTTATTCCTTAACCACTTTTTTTGAATTAGAATTACCTATCCATGAATTAAAATTTTATCTATTTTTTCCTGAGGCCATTGACCTCTCGAATACTTATTTTACTGCCATTACGATAAAATTTGTTCCTAAAGCATGGAAATATTGCAACAAAATATACAATCAGATATAATGGAATACAAGCAATCACTACCACAATGAACAAAATCTACTTTGCCAACCAATTTGTTTGAAGAAAGGTTTCGGTGCTATCACCTCTATAAGCTGTATCGCAATGGTTAGCTCCGTCTACTGGATAGAAACATCCGTTAACTAATAGTTCAAGAAAACTCCAATGCACACTCTTTCCTTTTGATATCAACATATAGTAACCAATCATTAATATTTGTGGAGAAAAGGAAAAACCACTAGAACCCAAGTCTATATTCAATGGGTATTCCTTATTCACTTTATACAATTTTATTGATTTTATCACTTAACCAAATTAATTTAAAGAGACTCAAAGAGTAAACTCTGCAATTCTAACAATAAAACATCCTCAAAAATAAACAAATAATACCCTTTTCTTTTAGGTAGGCTTCATTCATTTTTCTTTTGCTATAACAAGAGAAAGCAGTAATTTAGTACCTCACAAAAAATTAAAAAAATGAAATATATTTTAACAGCAATTGTCTGTATTACTTTATTAGTAAGCTGTGGCGAAAGCAAAGAAGAAAAAGCTACTTTAAAAACAAAAACTACCACGGTAAAAAAGTCTAAGGTTGTGGCAAAAAAAGAAATGGTGGTGGTAGATGCAGATGGCGTTGTAAACGTTAACATGATTACTGCTGACCGAATGTGGTTTAATCTTAAAAAGATTACTGTAAAAGCAGGTCAGAAAATAAAACTGACACTTACTCATACTGGTAAACTACCCAAAAGCGTAATGGGCCATAATGTTGTCTTTTTAAAGCAAGGTGTTACAACTTCTGCATTTGCATCTGAAGCTGCTGCTGCTAGAGATAATGATTACATTCCTGAGGGAACAACAGCTGTTATTGCATATACTAAAATGCTTGGTGGTGGAGAAACAACTACCATAGAGTTTACTGCACCAGCTGCCGGAACATATGATTACATCTGTAGTTTTCCTGGACATTATGGAATAATGAAAGGAAAGTTAATTGTAGCATAAAATTTATAGAAAAGTAGCTATTAAAAAACCCTTCTTAGAAATTTCTAAGAAGGGTTTTTTAATGCATTGTCATTTTTTAAAGTTCTAAAATTTCTATATTTTTAAATTCTATTGGATGACTTTCACTTTGCAAAGAAATATAACCACTAGTTAAAGGTTGCCCATCTTTTAATTGTATTTCTTTAGAGGTGCCCTCTAAAAACTGGCCACCAATACTTGGGTTTGTATATGTAATTACACTGTTGCCATTTATCTTATGGGTAATCTTTTCTTTAGTTACTATTATTTCTAAAGCGATCCATTCTTCGCCATAATAAGTTTCTGAATTTGCATTGATGCAATGATCTGTAACTAAAACGTTATTTACAGAGACATGGGTTGCTGGTGTGCATAAATTACCTGTTGGTCTTAGTATTTTTGGTGTAATTCCACCTAATAACTGCACTTCTAGAGACAACGGAAAAGCCTGATCTAACAACATACTTTCTGGTGATTGTGAATGAATCATAACTCCACTATTTTTAGTGGCCCAAGCTTCGCCACCATTTGTTTGGGTTCCTGTAAACCGATATTGTAATCTAAACTTGTAATTTGAAAAAGGAGTTTTGTAGGTTAACAGTCCGAATCTGTTTTCAAAATTATCGTACCCATCATAAGAAACTTTAAGAATGCCGTTTTCTACGCGAAAGGTATTCTTAAAGTTGTCATGTAATTCATAGCCATTAATCTTAACAACCCAATCATCTAAATCTAGGCCATTAAATAATTGTTGCTAAGAAGCTTCAATAATAGTGCTTTTTAGGTTTTCTTTCTTTGTGAAATCACAATTTATAAAAAGCAATAGGATGACAAGTAAGCTACCTAGCTGTTTCATACTTATAAAGATGAAGATTTGCCTCCTGAAATTTCTTGCAAATCTCCACAGTAATAAGCCGTTGGAACTGGATCATACATTAAAACATTTTCACCAATCTCTTCTGCAGTTACATACGCCGTAATTGTCAGGTATTTCAAATGATTTAAAAATTCATTTTTGGTAGGCTGTAATGCTTCCGGATTTGCCAATCTATCTTCATCAATATCTCCTTTCACCAATAAATGCGTGTCTAACAGCGCGGTGTATTGTACTGTGGTAATATCTCTAATGTCTGTTTCTACGGTTGGTTTTAAAGTTGCAATCAACTCTGTAAAGCTAATTCTTATCGCTTCTTGGTCTTCTGAATTTAAAACTTCTGTAATATATGTATCTATAAATTGTGGCACATTGACCTCTGTTGCTGAAGGTATTCCTTATTCACTTCATACAATTTTATTGATTTTATCACTTAACCAAATTTATTGATTTAGGTTAACGAGTTTGAGGTTTAAAGCAATGTTTCTTTGCAGAAACAAAAATTAAATCAATTACAATGAAGAAATCAATTTATATTATTTTCGCGTTATTTACCTCCATAATATATGGACAGAATGGAACTATAAAAGGTAAAATTCTCGATAAACAATCAGAACTTCCCTTGGTAGGAGCTAGTGTAGAACTATTGGGATCTGAAACACCCAGAGGTGTAATTACAGACTTTGACGGGTATTTTACATTAACAGATGTCCCCGTAGGCAGAAAGGCTATTAGAGTAAGTTACATTGGCTATGAAACCAGTACAATTCCAGATATTGAAGTGAG
>NZ_JHZC01000021.1 GCF_000621125.1 Maribacter antarcticus DSM 21422 | reverse complement strand
AATGAGTGAAAAGTAATGAGTGAAAAGCAATGAGTGAAAAGTACGTAGTAAAAACTACCTAGTATTGAAGGAGAAGTAATCAGTAAAAAGTTGGTAGGTGTACTACCTAAAATGCCTTTGCGAGGAGCGAGGAGAAAGATGAAGTGATGCCTTAATGGGTTCGTGACCTAGCCATTTGTTGCTTTGATGCTCGATGAAGGATGACTTGCTCGTGTTTGAATTTGATATTTGAGTTTGAACTTGAACTTGACACATGCACTTTAAAGAGGATTCTCCTTATGATACGCAATCAATAATGAGACCACTGCATTGTAGCTCTGTATGCCTTGCGATTGATTGTTTGCTTTTAAAAAGGAATTGAATATCGACTTAAAAACGGGTTCTAACGGATTTTCATATTGATTCCAAAACACCGACATCTCTTGAAAATTTAATTTTACCCCACCATTAAGTTTGGTGAGCAGTTCATCAAAAACGACGGTATCGCCCCTGCGAACATCATTAAGGCAGTAGCCCAGCGCATACGAATAAGCTGCATATTTAAAATAGGTGTCTTCATTGTTGGCTGTGACCAAGTAGCCGATAAAATTGGTTTCGTTTTCTGCTGAATAGCCCAATTGATGTCCTATTTCATGCCCTGCGACTACCGGAAATCGAAAGTTTGGGAGTAGTCCGTTTACCTGTGCTTCATTGGTAAAGGGATTAAGATATCCAGCGTAGCCCATATACGTCAACGCCTTACTAAATACTGATGTTTTTATACTAGGGTGCTCATATGCCAAGAAGGGGTGCTTCTTTGTAAGCTTTTCGTAGCTCATCAAAGTCATGTCAAATTGTTCTTTATGCGTATAGGGAATAGCTACTTTTAGGGCGGAATCTTTGGTGATTTTAAGTTGCGTTTCGTTGGTCTTCGTAATCAATTGCCTTGTGAAATCTACCAGTTCTTGATAGTCTTTGGTTTCTTTCAACTGAAACTTAGCTGCAATGGGCTCTCGGTAATAGTTAAAGCCCCACATCAAATGAAAGGTAAAATAGGCAATGGAAAGTACCATCGTCACATCCCTTAAAAACCGGAACTTGTTTTTTAGTATGCTGCGCCCGTTTTTATATAGGTAACCAAGGGCCAGCAGTATCAAGGAAGTGTATAGTACATCTCCAATAGAAAAGGGAATCCACCCGAACAGCCACCTGAAAAATTGAGAAACAACGGGGTATACCCCATGGCTATAATAGGTTTCAATCCAATTGGTATGGGAACCAAGCCATTTAACTAGTATAATTTGAGGAAGCAGGGAAAGGGCAATTCCTGTTTTTAAGTTCATCTTCATTGCCTCAAAAATAGCGAAATCCTTTTTCTGTTAGTATTTTTGAAGTTGATATTATAATGCTATGAACAAAGAATTATCTCAATTACAGCCTATTTCTGTATGGACCAATTTTGCGAAGCTCAATGCGGTGCCTAGACCTTCTAAAGATGAGGAACGAGTGATTGCCTTTGTCATGAATTTTGGAAAAGCCTTGGGTCTAGAAACGGTTGAGGACGAAGTAGGGAATGTGATTATCAGAAAACCCGCCAGTAAAGGGATGGAGCACAAAAAAATGGTGACTTTACAATCGCATTTGGATATGGTACACCAAAAAAATGCGGATACTATTTTTGATTTTAACACACAGGGCATTCAAATGTACGTGGATGGCGATTGGGTAAAAGCAAAAGGAACGACTTTGGGTGCCGATAATGGTATGGGCGTAGCGGCAATTCTAAGCTTGTTGGAAAGCACGACCATTGCGCACCCCCCCTTAGAAGCTTTGTTTACGATTGATGAAGAAACTGGGATGACCGGTGCTTTTGGGTTAAAGGGAGGAATTCTTAAAGGGGAGTTATTACTGAATTTGGATACTGAGGAGGATGATGAGATTGATATCGGATGTGCAGGCGGTATAGATGTGACAGCTACCCGAAGTTATACTGAAAAAATATCGGTTCATGGGGATGTTGGTTATCAAATTAAAGTAAATGGACTTAAAGGCGGCCATAGTGGTATCGATATTGACAAAGGTCTAGGGAATGCCAATAAGATTATGAACCGACTACTGTATGCTGGTATAGCTTTTCATATGCGTATTGGAAGTTTGGAGGGAGGCAGTTTACGAAACGCCATACCAAGGGAAAGTGTTTGTTTACTGAATATTGATAAAAGGCAGGTAAATTCCTTCTTGGAAGCTGTAACTGCTGTCGTAGAGGAAATTAAACAAGAATTGACGCTTGTAGAACCCGATTTGAATATTCAGATTACGGGCGTAGAAGCATCAAAAAAAGTAATGGGCCTAGGTGCACAAGGAAAACTCATTAAGGGTGTTTATGCTGCTGTTAACGGGGTATATGTGATGAGTGTCGCTATACCTAATTTGGTAGAAACCTCTAATAATATCGCTAAGATAGAAGTAAAGAATGGAGAAATTACCATTGGTTGTTTGACACGTTCTTCTGTGGAAACCGGAAAAATGGACTTGGCTCATTCGTTAAAATCGGTCTTTGATTTGGCCGGATTTGAAGTGGTCTTTAGCGGATCTTATCCGGGATGGCATCCAAATCCAAATTCTAAAATTTTAAAAGTTGCCAAGGGCTTATACCAAGATTTGTTTAAAGAGCAGGCTAGGGTAGTGGCATGCCATGCGGGCTTGGAATGTGGTATTCTTGGACAAAACTACCCGGAGATGGATATGATAAGTTTTGGACCTACTATTATAGGCCCACATTCACCAGATGAACGGGTCTCTATTTCATCTGTGCAGAAATTTTGGAAATTTTTGACGGCGCTTTTGAAGCAAACGCCATAGGGTGTTTGTCATCATGCGTTGTATCGGTTATCGTATTTGCTTTGCTATTACGTTCTTTTTCCTTTGTTGAACTACAGGAAAGGGCAAGTAAAAAAAATCAGCCTATATGCCAAGAAAACCACTGTTTTCAGGAGCATATAGGCTGATTTTTTAATTTTATATTCCTCTATATGTAAACTTTTGGACTATCTAGTTCCAGTGAGTTCTACATCAAAAATGACATCGGAATTTGGTGGGATTGGACCCGCGCCTTGCGCTCCCCAACCCATATGAGAAGGTATGAACAAACGCATCTTATCACCCACTTTCATACGTAACATGCCTTCTTCGAATCCTGCAACTAGTCCAGAATTAGTCGAATAAGTCATTGCTGCTGGCATATACCCACCACCTTGCGCTCTTTTTTCATCGTAGGTGTTATATTTCTTGGCTATTTCTTCGTAGTTGCTTTCAAACAGTGTACCATTGGGCAAATAACCGGAGTACATCACATCTACTTTTTGGCCAATTTTCGGTTTCTCACCATCGCCTTCTTTCAACACTAACAGCTTTAGCCCGGATGGAAGTTGTGTAGCTTTCTCAGATTGTGTTTCCAGTTCTTTTGCAAATTCAGCCATCATACCAGCCATAGCAGCTTGTTTTTCTGCTTTTTCCTTTTCTATGGCTGCCAAACGTTCTTCTTCGTTGTTGAAGTAATCCGTCATTGTTTGAACGGCGTCAAATTTTTTGGCTTCTTTTCCATTCCTGATAATTTCTACCGTATTCATACTTACGCTGTCTACTGGCTTATTGCCTGCTGCCACAGGAACATTGGCAATAGAGTCTACTACAGCCATACCTTCTACCACTTCTCCAAAAATAGTATGTATACCATCTAACCAAGGGGTAGGTTTGTGGGTGATAAAAAACTGACTTCCATTAGAGCTTGGGCCACTGTTCGCAGAGGAAAGAATTCCTTTTCTATCGTGTACCAAGGAGTCGTTAATTTCATCCATAAAGCGATAGCCCGGGTTTCCTGTTCCCGTGCCGGTAGGACACCCACCTTGTATCATGAAATCTTTCATAATACGGTGGAAAATGAGTCCGTCATAGTATTTTTTACCTTTAAAATTTTCGCTAACGAAGGGACTATTACCTTCTGCTAAGGATACAAAATTAGCAACGGTAACTGGGGTTTTGTCATGCTCCAAACGCACGACGATATCCCCTTTGCTGGTTTTGATTTCTGCAAACAGGCCCTCTCCCAAATCTGCACGACTACTTGTTTTGCAACTAGCCAAGGCAAGTGCGAATACGGCTAAAACATATAATTTCTTGAACATAATGGTAAATTTAAATATCTGATTTAAGTTGTTGTTTTTCAATCTTTAAAATTCGAATCGTTGCTTTTAAAGGAATGTTGATTCCGATTTTTTTACTATCTCCGTGTATTCCAAAAGCCAAAGAGGAAGGGAATAAAAAGGTAGCTTTTTCGCCTTCCTTTAGTAATTTTACTGCGTTCCTGAGTCCGATAAAAAGCTCTTGTTTGTCTACCTTATAGGATACAACTCCAATTTCTTCCTTCGAGTACAAGGTATCGTTCTCCAAAGTAAGCAGATTGTAGGTCATAACAACAAGGTCATCTGTTTTTGGCGTGTAGTTTACACTATCGTTTACGACGAGGTAATGATACCATGAACCAGATGCCGTATGGCTGTAGTATTTTAGCGAATCGGTTTTGATGATTTCTTGTATTTTTTGCTCCTCTGCTTTTAATAAGTTTTGGCTACGTTCTATAGAGGCCTTGAAAAAACTCCCGCTTCTGGTCTGTACTGGTTTCCTGGGTTCTGGACCATTGCAGCTTATTAGTATGAGTAGTACTATAAAACCTGAAAAACTTGTTTTCATTTGGTAAGGGCTTTTTTAAATTGTGGTAATAAAGATTCAAAATAGCTTATCGTTTCAGCAATGGAAAAATCACTTTTTCCTCCTGCCGCATTGGTATGTCCGCCTCCGTTAAAAAATTGTCTAGCAAAATTATTAACGTCAAAATCACCTGCAGACCTAAAGGATATTTTAAGGATGCCTTCTTCTTTGTTTTCAATAAATATAACCGCAAAGCGAATATTGTCTAAGGTGAGGCCGTAGTTTACAAAACCTTCGGTATCCCCTTTGGTAAACTTATATTGATCTAACTCTTTTTGGCTAAGCGTAATATAGGTTGTATTATATGCTTCTAAAATCACCATGTTTTTTAAAGCACATCCTAAGAGATGCAGCCTACTTGGCGAATTGGTATCGTAGATACGGCTATGTATGGCTGTATTGTCTGCGCCTTTGTCTATGAGGTCCGCAATTATTCTATGTGTGGTGCTTGTGGTCGCTTTAAACTTAAAGGAACCTGTATCTGTCATGATTCCGGTATAGATGCAGTTCGCCATTTCTGAGGTGATGTCATCGGTTGCATCTAAATAATCCAAAAGGTGGTACACCATTTCACAGGTAGAACTCATATGTACATCGGAATACATAATTTCTGCATAGTCCGATGGTTCTTGATGATGGTCTACCATAACAAAAGCAGCAGCTGCTTTTTCCAAGTACTCCGTCATTTGGCCAACACGCCCAAGATGATTAAAATCTAACGTAAATATGATTTCCGCATTGTGAAGAATGTTCTTTGCTTGTGTGTTTTCTTTTTCGAAGTTTAAAACGCTTTCTGCCCCTGGCATCCATTTTAAAAATTTAGGAAAATCATTGGGTGCTACGACCACCGTTTCATGCCCCTTGCTCTTGAGGTAATGCCAGAGCGCTAGGGTAGAACCGATGGCATCGCCATCGGGATTTTTATGTGGGATAACCGCTATTTTCTTTGGTGCGGAAAGTAGTTTTTTGAGGGCATTTATGTGCTCTAAATTCATGGCGGCAAAGATACAATTTAATACCATAAAGGTAAAAATGAAAGTGTATTTTTGTATTTCTAACCCTAATTTGTAATGAGAAAAACACTTTTACTTCTTTGCTTTATGGTAACCATCTCTTGTGGCTCAATTAAAAAGACGACAAAAGCTAATGATGCCTTTACCATTGCCTTCGGCTCCTGTAATAAAACCTCCTTACCTAATGTATTATGGGACGATATACAGCAAACGAAACCTGATGTGTGGATTTGGGGTGGCGATAATATTTATGCAGATACGGATGACATGCAAAAGCTAAGGAGTATGTACGCCGCACAAAAAGAAATACCAGGCTATAAGAAGTTAATGACTACTGTAGCTGTCATTGGAACTTGGGACGATCATGACTACGGTCTAAACGATGGCGGAACAGAATTCTTAGCTAAAAAAGAAAGTCAGCAAGCCTTTTTGGACTTTATGGACGTTGGAGCCGATAGTCCAAGAAGAAAGCGAGAAGGTGTTTATGCTTCGCATGCGTATCAAACAGCCGAGGGAAGCGTAAAAGTACTCGTTTTGGATACGCGGTATTTTAGAACGGCGCTAACGCCAGATACGGAAACCAAGAAACGAACCAAGCCAAATGAATATGGAGAAGGTACAATGCTTGGAGCGGCGCAATGGTCTTGGTTGGAGCAAGAGCTGACAAGTTCAAAGGCCGACTTTAACATTATTGTAAGTAGTATTCAATTCCTTTCCAATGCACATGGATTTGAATGTTGGGGTAATTTCCCGCACGAAGTGGACCGCTTTAAGCGCACCATTGCCAATTCGAATGCAAACGGCGTTCTTGTGCTGTCCGGTGATCGTCACATATCAGAGATTTCTAAAATTGAACTTTCAGATGTGTCTTATCCTTTAATCGATTTTACCAGCAGTGGTCTAACGCATGCGTACAGAAGTTTTACTGGAGAAACAAACCCCTTTAGGGTAGGATCGGTGGTAAGTACCGAAAGTTTTGGCACCGTACGATTGAATTTTAAAACAAAAACTGCAGTATTGCAGATGTTAGGTGATAATGGCGTGGTACTCGGAGAAGTACGACAACGCTATGAATAGTTGTGGGTTGAATAGAAAACCGTATTTTTGCGCAAAATTTTAGATATGAGTACACATAGAACATTTACAATGATTAAGCCAGATGCCGTCGTAAACGGTCATACAGGGGCTATATTGGAAAAAATAGCAGCATCTGGATTTAAGATTGTAGCTATGAAATATACACAGCTAAGCCTTAGGGATGCGCAGGAGTTTTACGCCATCCACAAAGAGCGTCCATTTTTTGGTGAATTGGTAGCATTCATGACAAGAGGACCTATCGTTTCTGCTATCTTAGAAAAGGAAAATGCTGTCGAGGATTTTAGGGCCTTAATCGGTGCTACCAATCCTGCGGAGGCTGCTGAAGGAACAATTAGAAAAATGTTCGCTACGAATATCGCCGAGAATGCGGTTCATGGTTCAGATAGCGATGAGAACGCTGCTATAGAAGGTGCTTTTCACTTTTCAGGTAGGGAAATTTACTAGTTATTATAACTAGTTTAATACATAAAAAGACCGCTTCAAATGTATTTGAAGCGGTCTTTTTGGTTCTTAACGTGAAGCTACTTGGGGGTTCAGGGTCATGCTAACCCTATTAGAGATTTTGGCGGAAGAATATCAATTTTTTTAGCTACTTAATTCTTGGAAATATACTTTAAACCAATAATAAAGATATACTTGCTTATCGGAGTATTATTTTTCTGACTAGATTTTTACCTAGTTCTTCGTTCATCATACTTATGATTTTTGATATACCTAAGCTAAGTTCTTCTCGCAGTACAGATGACGAAAGGGAAACATAGAGTATGTCGTTTTTAAGTTCAATAGCCGTGGTGTAATTGTTGACACCATTACCCATAAGTCGCACCCAAGCGGCGCGGGCATCTACTTTATCCATGCCACCCTGCAGCTTATTCTTTTGGATAAAGGCAGATAATGCCTCTTTCATATTAAGATTGTTATTTTCTCTTTTGGCCATATTACGGAGTAATACTAATGGGTTCAAAACGTTTGTAGTGGTATAGGATACCGTCTTCATTCTGCATAGAAAAATTATCTTTACTAAGCGCAGTTATTGTTTCCTGCCATTCGCTAAGGTTATTTTTGTAGACTATATAGAATGCTCCTTCATGTATATTTATTTGAAAGGGTTCTGCATCATCGGAGGTTTCGTAATTACCATCAAATCTAGGCTTCATTTTTTTTCTAAACCCTTTTAATCCTTCCAATTGTATAAAATCTATATCAGTACTCATTCTGTATTCCTTTTGGCCTCCATTCGGAAATTCCACCCGTTCTATTTCCCAGTATCCATTAAGAAGATTGAGTTTTTCTTTACTAACTGAAGTGCAGGAGAGTAGCAGGGTAAATCCTAAAAAAAGGAGTAAAGGTTTCATAGTTATAGTTTAAAGATTTTATAGGATTGATGTATTTTTTTAACCACATTTTCGGTCCTATCCGCATGGGTGTCACTAACAAATATTTGGCCGAAATTTTCATCGTTTACTAAGGTAATAATATGTGCGACCCTATGCTCATCTAATTTATCAAAAATATCGTCTAAAAGCAAAATAGGAGTGGTTTGTGATACCTCTTGCATAAACTGAAACTGTGCAAATTTTAAAGCGATTAAAAAGGACTTCTGTTGCCCTTGGCTTCCGAATTTCTTAATGGGGTAGTCAGTAATGGTAAAGCTAAGGTCGTCTTTATGTATGCCAACACTTGTGTATTGTAAAGCCCTGTCCCTATCTATACCATTTTCCAATAGGCTGGCCATGTCGCTATGGTGCAGTTTGCTGTCGTAACTTAGGTGTACTTCTTCCGTATTTCCTGTAATTGCTTTGTATTGCGTTTTGAAAATTGGGATGAACTTTTCTAAAAATTCGGTTCGTTTTACAAATATTTCCGACCCATAAGTATGCAGTTGCTCATTATACACCGCTAAAGTAGCTTTATCAAAAGTATGGTTGGCTGCAAAATATTTTAACAGGGCGTTTCGTTGGGATAGTACTTTGTTGTAATTAATTAAGGACTGGAGATAGGTTTTGTTCGATTGGGAAATGACACCGTCCATAAATTTTCGCCGTACATCACTGCCTTCTGAAATAAGGTCGCGATCTGCGGGTGAAATAATGACGAGTGGTAATAGGCCTATATGTTCTGCAAGGCGCTCGTAAGCCTTTCCGTTTCTTTTGATAATCTTTTTATTGTTTCGTTTTAGGCTACAAACAATTTTTTCTTCCCGATTTTCTTTTTCAAAAAGGCCTTCTACCACAAAGAAATCGGTTCCGTGCTTTATGTTCTGAGAAGCAATCGGATTGAAATAGCTTTTTCCAAAAGAAAGGTGGTAAATAGCGTCTAGTATATTGGTCTTTCCCTTACCGTTATCACCCACAAAGCAGTTGATTTTTGAATCGAATTCTAAATCCTTAGACTCAAAATTTTTGTAGTTAAGAAGCGATACCTTTTTGAGAAACATTAAAATTTATCGAATTTTTGATTTGGATAGACCAATTTCACTTGAATAATCCAAAAATAACGAATAAATACGCCATTGGATTTCAATAAAAACTTTATTTTTGGGCGACCAATAAATATAGAGATGGCAACATATAAAAAAAGAGGATTTAAACCACAAACTAAGGCTGAGATTCAGGAGTTTGATGCGCAAGAGAGCACAACGGCAGAAGTGTTCAGTAGCTTGGACGAAGGAGCTTCCAAATCGGAGGAATGGGTTTCCAAAAATCAAAACTATATTTTAGGCTTTATAGGGGTTATTGCTGTAGGTGTATTGGGGTATTTGGCCTATGTACAATTTGTGCAAAAACCTAAAGAGAGCGATGCAGCAAACGAAATGTATTATCCACAACAGTATTTTGATCAGGCTTTAACTAGCACAACGGCTAAGGACTCGTTGTTTACATTGGCGCTGGAAGGTGCCGAGGGCAAGTATGGCTTTTTAGATATTATGGAGGAATATAGCGGTACCAAAGCAGCTAATTTAGCAAGCTACTCTTCTGGGATGGCATATTTAAACATGAGCAAGTACCAAGAAGCAATTGATTATTTGGAAGGTTTTAGTTCTGATGATGAAATTCTTGGCGCACTGGCAAAAGGAGGTTTAGGAGATGCTTTTATGCAATTGGAGCAAGCTTCGGATGCTTTAGGATATTATGAGGCAGCAGCTGCACACAGTACAAATACGTATACAACACCAAAATTTTTATATAAAGCGGGTGTAACCGCCCTTGAAATGGGAGATAAGTCCAAAGCTTTAGGTTTTTTCCAACGCATCAAGGACGAATTTCCTAGTTCTGAAGCGGCTACCGCTATAGATGCGTTCATTGGAATGGCAAAAGGAGGGGCGTAATGGCAACAGCTAATAAAAATTTATCGGCTTACGATAAGACAACAATCCCAAGCGCGAATAAATTTCGGTTTGGGATTGTTGTTTCTGAATGGAACCACGAAATAACCGAAGGTTTATACAGTGGAGCTGTTAAGGCTCTTTTAGATTGTGGCGTCCATGATTCAAGCATAGTACGGTGGAATGTGCCCGGTAGTTTTGAGTTAACGCACGGATGTAAGAAATTGATCCAACAAGGCGGTTTTGATGCTGTTATTGCCATTGGTAGTGTAATACAGGGCGAAACCAAACATTTTGATTTTGTCTGTAGTGCAACATCGCAAGGTATTATGGACCTGAATGTACAAACAGATGTTCCCGTTATCTTCTGCGTACTTACAGACAACACCTTACAACAGGCAGTAGATCGTAGTGGTGGTAAGCATGGTAACAAAGGAGCCGAAGCCGCTATTGCGGCTATTAAGATGGCTGCTTTGGGGACTTAGTGGTTAACGAATCTCGTTTTATTTTTTTCATATTTTTTTGATTGCATCAGAAAATTTACCATAAGATATGCAACCGATGGGGGTGTTAACAAATTTTGGCACTTCTTTTAACGGGCCTTTTTTGGTTTTTGAGTAACTTTGTACCTATGGGAATGCTGAGTAAAATAACGCGGTTGCGTAGAAATAGACAGTACGACTACAATCCTAGGTACTATGACGATAAAGGCAAGGGAAACCCGTACAAGTTAGAGCCTAAATTTGATAAATATAGAAGTACCTTAAGTAACCAACGAGGTTTAAAGAATAAAATCAGTAATGCGTTAGAAGATACTCGCAGAGAGGGCGATCGCACTCTAAAAATAAGAATGGTCGTTATTTTGGCTATTTTAGTTTTTATTTTTCTATTTATAATTGATTTTGACCTCACCATATTCTTTTTCTGATAATGGCGGATATTATTAGACTATTACCGGATCACGTGGCCAATCAGATTGCTGCTGGCGAAGTGGTGCAACGTCCTGCGTCTGTAGTTAAAGAATTATTAGAAAATGCTATTGATGCGGGTTCCACTGAAATTAAGCTTATTGTAAAGGATGGCGGTAAGACCCTTATACAAGTAGTTGATAATGGTAAAGGAATGAGTGTTACAGACGCGCGTTTGAGTTTTGAGCGCCATGCCACCTCCAAAATTGAAAAAGCAGAAGATCTCTTTAATCTCAATACCAAAGGTTTTCGTGGGGAGGCTTTGGCCTCCATTGCGGCCATTGCTCATGTAGAGATGATGACCAAGACGGAAGCCGATGAAGTAGGAACCCATATTAAAATAGAAGGTAGTAAGATTAGTAGTCAAGAAGTAGCGGTGGTGCCCAAAGGTACGTCCATGTTAGTCAAAAATTTGTTCTTTAATATTCCAGCACGGCGAAATTTTTTAAAATCGGACCAGGTAGAATACCGACATATCACTGACGAGTTTCATAGAGTGGCGTTGGCGCATCCACAGATAGCATTTCATTTTTATAATAACGGAGGTGAGGTTTTTATACTGCCTTCTAACGATTTTAGAAAGCGTATCGTTAATATCTTTGGTAGAAAGGCAAACGAGAAACTGGTGCCCGTGCGGGAAGATACACAAGTGGTGCGTATCTCTGGCTTTGTTCAAAAACCCGAGTTCGCCAAGAAGAGTAGGGGCGAGCAGTTTTTCTTTGCGAATAACAGGTTTATTAAAAGCCCCTATTTACATCATGCTGTGCTTGGCGCTTTCGAAGGTTTAATTAGGCCGGGAACACATCCTGGTTATTTTTTAAGCTTGGAAGTGGACCCGAGTACCATAGATATCAATATACATCCTACGAAGACCGAAGTGAAGTTTGATGATGAACACACCTTGTACGCTTATATAAAATCTGCCGTTAAGCATAGTTTGGGTCAGTTTAATGTAGTGCCAGCTTTGGATTTTGAACAGGATCAAAATTTAGATACGCCTTATGCACATCAGAATAAGCAGGTGCCAACGCCAAAGGTATCTGTAAATGCAGGTTTCAATCCGTTTAAGGACGAAACCCACACCGTTTCAAATGGTGGAAGTTACACAAAGACCAGCGCAAAGGGTTGGGAAAACCTGTACGAAGGGTTAAATGTTAATAAGCAAGAATTTAGACCAAGTACCATCGCTTTTGAATCTGAAGAAATAAATAGTACTATTTTTGACTCTGAAAAAGATCAGGGTAATCGCGTAACAACTACGTTTCAGCTCCGCAAAAAATATATTATCACCACAATCAAATCTGGTATGGTGGTCATAAACCAAAGTAGGGCCCACCAACGTGTACTTTATGAAAATTTCCTTAAAAATATAACGATAAAGGAGGCCGTAAGCCAGCAATTATTGTTTCCACTTTCCTTATCTTTTTCTAAAATTGAATTGGACATATTAAAAGAGATTAAAGACAATCTCTGTGCGGTAGGATTTGTGTTCGGAGAAATTGGTGCGGAAACTGTTGAAGTAAGAGGTGTTCCGGTGGTGGTGGTAGAAAGCGAGGTTCAGATGGTTATGGAGCAGTTGATTTCTGATTTTCAAATGGAAATTTCTGCCGATAGTTTTTCGCAGAGTGATATGTTGGCTAAAACCTTATCCAAGACCCTTTCGGTTAAAACAGGGGAGTTTTTAGACGATAGGTCTCAAATGGCCTTGGTAAACGATTTGTTCGCTTGTAAGGAAGCTACACTGAGTCCGTTTAATAAGCGTACCTACGTAATAATTACGGAAAATGATATTGATAGAAAATTTATATAAATGGGTAGACTAACAGATGCGATAAAGCATTTATTGATTATTAATGTTTTATTTTTTATTGCAACCCAAATGTATGGGGATCAGATGTACCAGTGGTTTTCGCTATGGTTTCCAAAGAACGAGAATTTTGGACTTTGGCAAATACTTTCTCATATGTTCATGCATGGCGGCTTTATGCATATTGCATTTAATATGTACGCATTGTGGGCTTTTGGTACGCCATTAGAGCGAATGTGGGGTAGGAATAAATTCTTTTTCTTTTATTTCTCTGCAGGAATTGGTGCTGCCCTTATTCATACTGGGGTAAATTACTATCATTTTAATGCTGGGATTTCCGCTCTGGTAGATGCTGGAATTTCGGAAAGTAGTGTAATGGAAATTATATCTAGCGGACAATACAGTCCAGACTGGTATAACATTGCAGGTAAATCTACAATAGAGAATTTTCTTAGTGCCTACAACACACCTGCAGTAGGTGCTTCAGGTGCTATTTATGGGGTGTTAGTAGCCTTTGGAATGTCTTATCCAAACAGCGAATTGTTCCTAATGTTTATTCCCGTTCCTGTGAAGGCTAAGTATTTTATTCCTGTGTTGATAGGGCTAGATTTATTTTCCGGTGTGACAGGTTATGGCCTTTTTGGACAGGGAATTGCCCATTTTGCCCATATTGGCGGAGCACTTTTTGGATTTTTGATGATGTGGTACTGGAAGAAGAATCAGTTTAATGAAAATAGGTGGAATTAGAAGATGACGCAAGGAAATTTAAAATATCAGTTTAGTAGGTTATCGATTGCAGAAAAGCTAATTGCTATAAACGTGTTAGTATTTATTGTGGAGCGTCTAACTACCTTTTTATTACGATTGCCTAGTAATAGCATCGTACAATGGTTTGAACTGCCAAAGGATTTTTTCGATTTTTTAGTACAGCCATGGTCCATAGTTACTTATTCTTTTTTTCATGGAGGATTTGGTCATCTTTTTTGGAATATGCTGCTTATATATTTTGTGGGGCGTATATTTCTTAATCTGTTCGATGCTAGGCGTTTTCTAAATGTATACTTCCTTGGTGTTATTATGGGTGGTCTGTTCTTTTTTGTAGGCTACAATATTTTCCCCGCTTTTTTCAATGTAAATGCGTATTTGATTGGAGCTTCTGCAGGTGCCAGTGCTATTTTAATTTTTATATGTGCGTACATGCCCAACCAAGAAGTACGGTTGATTTTCTTCAACGTAAAACTGTGGTATATAGGTGCGTTTGTGGTGTTGATGGATTTAATACAATTACCAGCAAGTGGCAATGCAGGTGGGCATTTAGCCCACCTGGGAGGCGCATTATTAGGCTATTGGTACGCGAGACAATTGGTTAATGGTTCTGATATAGGAGCCGGGTTTTCAAGATTTTTAGATGCTATAGTAAATCTTTTTAAGGGAAGTGAAAAGAAGGCGCCTTTAAAAACCGTCTATAAGAGCAAAAAGAGGGGGGCTACCACAACGTCCAAAGCACAATATGATAAGCAAAGCAGCCAAAAGAAGATAGATGCCATTTTGGATAAAATAAGCAAATCTGGTTATGAGAGCTTATCAAAGGCAGAAAAGGACTTCTTGTTCCAAGCTGGTAAGGGGGACTAGAGCCTATGAGAAAATTGTCCTTTTTAAACCGGATAGTGTTCTATCTGAATTTTATTTTTTCTGTCTCACTGCTAATTGCCTGTATCGTACCCTACACGGATTCTGCTAGTTTGGCTTTTTTTAGTTTGGCTGTACCTCTTTTAGTTTTGGTTAACTTTCTATTTGTTGTGTACTGGGTTTTGCAAAGAAAGTTTTTAGTGGTAATACCTATTGCAGTCCTTGTATACAGTTATGTGACGCTAGGCTCTTTCGTAAAACTAAGAAGTACTTCTACAAAAGCTGATGAAAATATTTCTCTGCGGCTTATGAGTTTCAATAGTCAAGGTTATAGAGGTAAAGCGAATGACTGGGAACGTTCTGTTGGTGATAGTATTGCAGGGTTCATTAATGAGGAACGTCCAGATATCATTTGTTTTCAAGAATTTGATTACAAAAAAATCCGAAGTGATGATTTTGAGGCATATCCCTTTAGTTTCGTAGATTTTGAGTTTGGAAAGGCTTCGGAAACGGTCATACAGGCTATTTATTCGAAATATAAAATCGTAGACCAAGGGTTGTTGCACTTTCCATATTCTGATAATAGTGCAGTGTATGCCGATATTATTTATAAGACAGATACTCTTAGAATTTACAACCTACATCTACAATCTTTGCGCATACGTCCAGGAAGTATAAAGCTTGAGCGTTCGGACAAGCTACTTGCTAGGTTGCGAAAGTCCTTTCAAAAACAGCAGCAACAATCGGAAATCGTTCGTAATCATATGGCCAATAGTCCTTATAAGAATATCGTAGTTGGCGATTTTAATAACAACCAATTCTCTAGTGTGTACTTCAACCTAAAAAGAGATTTGAAAGACACATTTATAGAAGCGGGTAGTGGTTATGGTGGGACTATCAATTTTTGGAAATTCCCTTTTCGTATCGATTTTATATTGGTAGATCCTTCCTTTGAAGTAGTTGGGCATCGGAATTATGATATTGGCCTTTCCGATCATGATCCTATTATGGCATCAATCAAAATTCCCTTCAATAAATAAACAATCTACGATGTCCGCTAACATATGGATGAGGAAAGCGATACCCCAAATACGTGTTTTCTTATAGCCTGTCATCACTATATAAACACCTATGGCCCAATACGAATGTAAGGGATGAAAGTTGACGCTACATCGCATGGTATCAAAAATAGGAGTAGCTAGTACATGATCAATATCTAGGATAATCCCTGCTAATAAAATAAGTACCGCTTTTAAACGGTGTTCCTTAAAAAAGAAATAGGCAATTCCTAAGGGTACTATAAAGTGAATGCCATAGTGCAGTAAGAACCTAAGCATTACCTGCCATGAGTTTAGTTTCTTTTAAATAAATCGTAGCATTTGGCCCTAGGTTGAATAAAAGATCAAGTATGCTAAGATTTGGGGTAAAACCATGGCGGTCTCCAAAGACTTGTACGTAATCTGTTTGCTCTAATTGAAACTTATTTTTCACACGCACCAAATCACGGTAATCATTCTCGTGGTCTATTTTAAAAACTTCGGTGTTGGCACGAGGCATTTCTAGCTGTAGGCAATCACAAATGATTTCGATGGTTTTTAGGTTAAAGTCCATCAAGTATTCGAACTCCGTATCATACAGCGGTTTAATATCATCTTCGTAAAATTCGAAGTAGGGGGAGGTTCTATAGGCTGTTTCTAAAGTGCGCCAGTGTTGCCGTTGCCAAGGATAAGTGTTGTCTATTTTTACATCACTGTTTAGTTTTTTTCCTTTACTGTTACCTGCATGGGATATGGGAATGCTGAGTATATGCTCTCCTCTGTCATTGCAGATGTAGGTTCTATTTCTAAAAGTCTGTTTTTGATAGTTGCCCTGCGTTTCCCATATAATTCCATCACTTTGTGCGAACACGGTAAAAAATGCAATAGTAGGAAAATAGGCAGGGTACAGAATACTCATAACTAGGCTTGATTAGATTTTTTACGTTTCCAAAGCCAACTTCCTACAAAATAAGCTGCCAAGAGTATTAGAAAGTATTTGAAGTAGGACTGTGGTTCTCCATCGCCATTTACGGTTGTAAAGACACGATTCCAGCGGGGTCTCCAATTGGTGATGTTTTCTGTAAAATTATCAAAACTCATCCAAATAAAAATAGGAGTACCTACAATATGATTCTCTGGAACGTAGCCCCAAGCGCGACTGTCTTCCGAATGATCTCTGTTGTCGCCCATCATCCAATAATAATCCTGTTTGAAGGTATAGGAGTTGGCTACATCGTCATTTATACTAATTTGATTACCGGAAACACTAATGGTATTTAGTTCATAATCCCGTATAATTTTCTTGTATAGGGGTAGGGTTCTCAAGTTTAAGTCAACGGTGGTTCCTTTTTTAGGGATATAGATAGCACCGAGTTGGCTGTAGTTCCAATTATAATCTGGGCTTTGTGGAAATAGATTAGTGCCGCGTCTGCCTTTTGGGGTGATTTTTTGAACTACCGAATCAATACTGGTATCTCCCCGAAGTACAGCTACCATATCATCTGTTAATGGGACAAGCCGCTCTCTATCCGTTACTTCACGCAAGGACAGTCCGAATTTTTTAATGGTAGTTGTAGGAATACCAGAACTTTTAGTATACAACTCCAACTGATTATTTTCTCCTTGGTCATATCCGAGTAAATATTGGTTTACTGCCTGCGCTTGTTGTTGGTTTAGTGCATTGGATAGGTATTTTCTGGTAAAATCGGTCACACCAATTTTCTCCAATAACCTAGAAGAAACTCCTTTGCTACTGTAAATGGTATAGTCGTACTGTGGTTTTGCGCTACCAGGCAACTCCAACTGTTTGCCATTAATAAAAACGTAGCCATTCCGGACTTCTAAAGAATCTCCGGGAACACCAACACAACGTTTTACGTAGTTTGATTTTTTGTCTATCGGTTTTTTAACACCGGCTTCCCTCTTGAAGAATCTCCTGACTGTATCTGCAGGCCAGCTAAAAACGACAATATCATTGCGGTCTACCTTTGTAAATCCAGGAAGTCTAAAGTATGGAAGTTGTGGTTTCTTAAGGTACGAAGGAACACCCACAACGGGCAAGGTATCATGTACCATGGGTGCAGCAACCGTTGTCATTGGCGTTCTTGCGCCGTAATGAAATTTACTAACAAAAAGGAAATCACCCACTCTAAGGGTGCGTTCTAAGGATCCTGTTGGGATTACATAGGGTTGAATAAAATAAGTATGCACCAAAGTGGCTGCAACTACAGCAAAAACAATAGAGCTTACCCATTCTCCCATAGCGGTCTTGGGTTGAAGGCTTCTATCTTCTATATATTTTACATCTAGGGCATAATTAACGTAGTAGATATAAAAGCCCAAGGTGAAAATCACCAACCAAGATTCCAAGGTTGTGTTTCTACGGTAACTGCGAATAGTCTCTACCCAAAGTACAGGGAACATGAGTAAATTGATAATCGGAATAAACAGCAAAATCACCCACCATTTGGGCCTATTGATGATTTGCATTAAAACAACTGCGTTGTAAATTGGGATAGCAGCTTCCCATGCTTTTCTACCTGCTTTTACATATAATTTCCATGTTCCTAAAAAATGGACGACCTGTACCAGGAGTATAAAAAGAATCCATTGTGTACCGTTCATAATGTTATTATTTATTAAGTTGATGACGTTTGCGTATTATATCATTAATACTACCTATGTGTCATTAGTACTGTTCGATAAAAATTGTTACTTTTTTTAACCAAGGTTTAACACATCTCGCATGGTAAAGACTCCTGTTTTACCAATAATCCATTCCGCGGCTATGATTGCACCTTCCGCAAACCCTTCTCTGTTGTGGGCTGTATGCTGTATCGTAATATCGTCTACTTGACTGTTGTATGTAGTGGTGTGCGTACCAGGTGTAGTTCTAATGCGTTTTGATGTAATAGGTAGGTATCCTGCTTCTGTTTTAGCTAATACCCATCCTTTGTATGCTGAGTTTTCTATAATCCCGTCAGCTAGTGTTATTGCCGTGCCGCTCGGAGCATCTAATTTCTGGGTGTGATGTATTTCTTCGATAGCAACGTTGTACTGCTCTAAATGCTGCATCATTTTGGCCAGTTGTGTATTGAGTTCAAAAAATATATTCACACCCAAACTAAAGTTGGAGGCATATATAAAAGCCCCATTTTTTTGTTCGCACAGTGTTACTGCGTCGTCATGCTTATCTAACCATCCTGTAGTTCCGGAAATAACCGGCGTGTTGTTTTCAATACATTTAGAAATATTTCCAAAGGCGGCTTCAGGCACGCTAAAATCAATGGCTACATCTATATTCTTAAAATCTATTTCTTGTGTGTTTATATCAATTTTAGCAACGATTTGATGGTTTCTGTCCAGCGCAATGCGCTCAATCATCTGCCCCATTTTTCCGTAGCCAAACAGCGCAATCTTCATATTTAAAATTTAATGGTTAACGCCATCCCGTAGTTGGCGCTATTGGAAACGGGGTTTAAATCAAGATAGGGTTGAAAGTCAAAACTTAGGTCATCATCTATATTAAATTGCTTCAAGTGGGCTGTCACATTGGCGTCTACGATGTTTAGGGCATAAATAATTATAGTTGCAACGAGCCATAAGTCTCTTTCCTCTTGAAAACGTTCTTGTTGATTTTCTAAATCACCAGCATCAAAATCAGGAGCTTGCCCAAGCTCATTGTCCCCGTTTAAATCGAAAAACTCGTCGTCCGTAAAACCCGCCTGCCTTCGTTTGAAAGCCGTTCTGAATCTTCGATAGGTATCATTTTTTAAGGCGTACATATACACACTTCCTCCTAGTGCACCCCAAACGATAGGGGCCTTCCAATATTTTTTGTTATAAATCTGTCCTAGGCCAGGAAGTACAGTAGAGTAGAAAGCAGCTTTACTTGGTGCTAAAGGGTTTATGGCTTTCTTGGTAGAAATTAAAGAATCAAGGATTACCAAATTTTCACTCGCTAAAGCATCGGTTACAGTGCTGTCTGCCTCTTGGGTGCTAGTTTCACTAGTTTCTTGTGCCTGACATAGGATTAAAGAAAATAGACAAACAAACAAAAGGCCTTGGAGTTTATGCACCGGTTATGAGCTTTTTTATTCGCTTAAACTCTTCTTCGGAATGAAACGGAATCGTAATTTTTCCTTTGGATTTTCCGGTAGTACTTATAGCTACCTTTACGGATAAACGTTCTCCTAATTCTTGAGTACCATTATTGATGAATTCTGGTGTTTCTTTTACTTTCTTTTTTAAAGGTTTACCTTCAATAGCCTCCTTAAAAGCTTTTACTGCATTTTCGGTTTCCCTAACAGACAGCCGTTGTCCTACAATTTTCTCGTACAATGTAATTTGATCTTCCCTATCTTCAATATTGACTAAAGCCCTGCCATGTCCCATACTTAGGAAACCATCTCGCATGCCAGTTTGTATGATGGGGTCTAGTTTTAATAACCGCATATAATTAGCAATCGTAGATCTCTTTTTACCTACCCGTTCGCTTAGCTTTTCTTGTGTGAGGTTTATTTCGTCTATCAACCTTTGATAGGAAAGGGCTATTTCAATAGGGTCTAGGTCCTGCCGCTGTATGTTTTCTACCAAGGCCATTTCCAAGGATTCTTGGTCGTTGGCAATACGAATGTAGGCAGGTATGGTTTGGAGGCTCAATAACTTAGAAGCTCTAAAACGTCTTTCCCCAGATACAAGTTGATAGTTGTTAAAACCTAATTTCCGTACCGTGATAGGTTGTATTACGCCTAATTCTCGAATGGAAGTAGCTAATTCTTGCAAAGATTCATCATTGAAATTAGACCTTGGTTGAAAAGGGTTCACTTCAATAAATTCTAAATCAAGTTCAATAATATGACCAACAACTTTATCGGCATTTTTATCCGATGCTGATTTAATATCGTTTTCGGGGTCTTTCAGCAATGCCGATAGACCTCTTCCGAGTGCTTGTTTTTTAACTGCTTTTGCCATTTTAAACTATCTGCTTATTTTTCTTGACTACCTCGCTAGCTAAGTTTAGGTAGTTAGTGGCTCCCTTGCTGGAGGCATCATACTTTATAATGCTCTCACCATAGCTTGGGGCTTCGCTAAGCCTTACGTTACGTTGGATAATGGTATCGAAAACCATATCTCCAAAGTGCTTTTTCACTTCTTCTACCACTTGATTGGACAATCGTAACCTAGAATCATACATGGTCAATAGCATACCCTCAATATCCAAATCAGCATTATGAATCCGCTGTATGCTTTTAATGGTATTCAATAATTTACCCAATCCTTCCAGTGCAAAATATTCACATTGGATAGGGATGATTACCGAGTCTGCCGCTGTAAGTGCATTTAAAGTAATTAAACCCAAGGAAGGAGCACAATCTATTAAAATAAAATCGTAATCTTTTTTTAGGTCTGTAATTGCCTTCTTCATCATGTACTCCCGCTCATCTTTGTCTACCAGTTCTATTTCTATGGCTACAAGATCTATATGTGCCGGAATAAGGTCAACGTTTGGTGACGAGGTAGAGATGATGGCTTCCTTTGCTGTTTTGGTATGCTCCAACAGCTGGTAGCTTCCAATTTCAATATCGTCCACATTAATTCCTAGGCCAGATGTGGCATTTGCTTGGGGATCTGCATCTATCAAGAGAACCTTTTGTTCTAGCACACCAAGCGCGGCTGCCAAATTCACTGACGTTGTCGTTTTACCTACGCCACCCTTTTGATTTGCAATAGCAATTATCTTGCCCATAAACGTCATATGTTAGGTCGTAAAAATACAATTATTTATAGTGTTAATGAAAGGATTTTGTTAACACTCGATGAATATCTAATTGGTTTTTACCAAAATAAAGTTAAACTTTTAAAGGCCAATGTGTTACTCTAGTTGCTTTGTGTTCTTTGATATTGTACCGGTTTGGTTACCCAGTGGTATAAAGCTCTTTACGGGATTTCGATTTTTAAACTATCCTCATATTCTATAAGATAGATTTCCTCGTTCTTTTTTTTGAGATAATATTCTTCTCTTGCGAACTTTTCTAACTCTTCTTTGTTGGAAAGTTTTTCTATTATCTTTTTATCTTTTGAAATCTCTTTGTTTAAAAAATCTTGAGTTTTCTCCAACTTTTTTATTTCCTTTTTAAGCTCTTGGTGAATAAGCATCGAGTTGGTGTCAAAAAAAATCATCCATATTAAAAATGCAGTCAGCACCATAACGTACATATTCGTCATGATTTTAAACCATTTTTGTTTTCGGAGTGTTTTGAGTCCCATTAGGTTTCTGCTAATCGTTCGTTGATGATACTTCGTACTATATCAACGGCAACTGTGTTGTATTTGTTGTTGGGGATAATAATGTCCGCATATTCTTTAGTAGGCTCTATGAACTGGTCGTGCATAGGTTTTATTACGGTTTGGTATTTTTCTAAGGTTTCGTCCAAGTTCCAACCACGTTCGTTTACGTCGCGTTTTAATCTTCTGATGAGTCGCTCGTCCGTATCGGCATGTACAAATATTTTAATATCGAACATTTTTCTTATTTCCGGATTCGTCATAATCAATATTCCTTCTACAATCATCACTTTGGTAGGATGTGTAGGCACTGTTTTCCCCGTTCGGTTGCATTCTAAAAAGGAATAGACCGGTTGTTCTATGGATTCTCCGGATTTTAAAGCTGTTAAATGGCTTTCCAATAATATGAAATCGATGGAGTTGGGGTGGTCAAAATTTATTTTTCTACGTTCCTCCAAGGTCAGGTGCGAAAGATCGTTGTAATAGGAATCCTGTGAAATTACGCCCACCTTTTCATTTGGCAGTTCGTTTATAATCTGGTTCACCACCGTGGTTTTTCCACAGCCTGTGCCACCAGCGATTCCAATAATAAGCATATTTCTAAAATTTGTTTCAAAAATACATATTTGAATATCAAATTTCGATGAAATTTAAAAATCAACTTTCAATAGTCTACTAGGGTCGTAATTAGAAGTACTTTTGCATTTATGCAAAACGAGCAGGTAAAACCTAATTTTGAATTTATAGCCCTTATGGCATCTCTGATGTCTATTGTAGCGTTGTCTATAGATGCATTATTGCCAGCCATAGCGGAAATAGGTATTAGTATTAATAGTTTGAATCCTACGGATAATCAACTATTAATCGTCATGATTTTTTTAGGCTTGGGTTTTGGACAACTTTTCTTTGGTCCACTATCTGATAGTTATGGTAGAAAGCCTGTGGTGTATATTGGGTTTGTTCTTTTCGCTTTTGCGAGTATTCTATGTGTTTTGGCTCCTTCTCTTGAATGGATGGTGGTAGGTAGGATTTTACAAGGGATAGGACTTTCTGCACCCAGAACAGTCAGTATTTCTATTATACGAGACACCTATTCAGGTGATTACATGGCCAAAATCATGTCTTTTGTTACTGCCTTTTTTATTTTAATTCCTGTTGTTGCTCCAGCTATTGGCAAGGTTATTTTAGAAACTATGGGATGGGAGGCCATATTCTACATGCAACTCTTTTTTGCTCTGGTGGTAGGGATTTGGTTTTGGAAGCGACAGGTAGAAACATTGAAGCCGGAGTATAAAGTTCCTTTTTCTCTGTCGATTTTCATAAAGGGAACCAAAGAGATATTTAAGTATACCGAAACGGTGGCGTGTACCATGGTTTCAGGATTTATTACCGGCTCTTTTTTGGTGTATCTGAGTTCTGCACAACATGTTTTTGAAGACCAATATAATTTAAAGGATTCGTTTCCCTATATTTTTGCAGGCTTGGCGCTTTCCATCGGGCTATCCACTTTCCTCAACGGTACACTTGTAGTGCGTTTTGGAATGCGGAAATTAGCCTTATATGCACTTATTCTTTTTACTTTGGTAGCCCTTACGTATGCTGTATTATTTTTTGGAAAGCCCAACCCAGGTTTGCCAATTTTATTATGCTTCTTAGCATCCTTATTTTTTTCCTTGGGTTTTGTATGGGGGAATATGCGTTCTATAGCCATGCAGCCAATAGGTCATATTGCAGGAATTGGCGCGGCCATAACCGGATTTATTTCCACAATTTTATCCATACCTATTTCCCTGTATGTGGGAAGTTTTGTTCAAGAAACGGTATGGCCTTTATTCGTAGGTTTGGGTGCATGCGGATTTTTATCCACGACCTTGTTTCTTATATTTCGAACAAAACCCTCACAGATTAATAAAACAACAAGCTAATAACTTAACCTGGCAAATAAAGGACACCACTAGATGAATTTCTTGTAGCCCCTGTAACGGAACTAAATACATTCACTTTTTTTTCAGCTCTAAGTGCGCCCATAAAGGCAAATACCATAGCTTCTTTAAAGTTGATTAGTTTTTTTTCTGGAACCACTATTCGGATTTCCGAACCTATTTTATCGGTTAGTGTATCTACTAAAAAAGTATTTAAGGCGCCACCTCCCGTGACTAGTACTTTTTGACCAGATGTTATTGTATTCTGCTGTATTTGTTGTGTAATTTTTTCGCAAATATGATGGATTGATGTGTGCAATAAGTCTTCTGTAGTTGCCTCGGTACTATCTACAATTGGAACTACTTGTTCCAAAAACCATTCATACCCAATAGATTTTGGATGGGGTAGGAGATAGTAGTTTAAACCGTTTAATTTTCGCAGCATTTCCGGATTGATATTTCCAGAACGTGCCAATACGCCGCCTTTATCGTATGCTAAGTTGATTTTACGCGTAATATAATTAAGAATCATATTAGCCAAACCGATGTCATAGGCAATTCGTTTTCCTTTGACATCAAAAGATATATTGCTTATTCCTCCCAAGTTCAAACAGAAATCATACTCTTTGAATAGTAGTTGGTCTCCTATAGGTACAAGTGGGGCACCTTGCCCTCCAAGGGCGATATCGTTTGTTCTAAAATCACATATAACATGCTGTTTAGCCGCGTTTGCTAAATGTTGTCCAGAACCAATCTGTACCGTAAAACCAAGTTCTGGTCTATGGTGCGTCGTATGACCATGGCTTGCTACATAGTCTACGGCAACCTGGTTTTTTTCTATAAAAGATAGTACTTGTTCCCCCAGCCAAGTGCCATAGCTGTTGTGTAGTTGAAACAGGTCTTCAACACTTAAGTGTATTGCATCTTTAAGTTCGGTTTGCTGTTTTGTTGCATAGGGAATACTCTTTGTGTTTACGATATCAAAAGTCCAAACGCCTTTTCCTTCTGTGAAATGGCAATAGGCCAAATCCAGACCGTCTAAAGAGGTGCCGGACATCAGTCCTAAAATTTTATGAGTTTTCATAGGTTTGGATTTTTTGATTTATAGCGTTACAGGTAATTTTCCTACCGCTTCTACTTTTCCTAAAAAGTGTTCCGTGGCTACATCTTGAAATTCCTTAAAGTCTTGATAAACGATAACTGTGGCTAAGGTTCCTTTTGCATGAATAGTTCTTAGTGCTAATGGATTTCCAAAATGATAAAGCACTACTTTTTTAGTAGCAATCATCTGGTTGATGAAATCGAGCTCTTGATTAAGAAATCCAAAATTGTTCGTTGGCTTTACTGTTGGTGGGGTGAGCAGTAAAAGAATATGTTCTTCATCCGTTACTTCTTGCTTGGTTGTCTCCAAAGCACTAAGGATTTCTTGAGCTTCATTAGCTTCTGAAAAACGTTTAATCGTTAGGGTACAGAAATCGGTATTTCTGAATTCTGAAATATCTGTTTCTAAGCCATGTAAAAGGGTCAGGCTTTTTTCTGCTAATTTTCGGTTTAATACCGAGCAGCTAGCAACATCCAATTTTGAATTTGAATTTGTATTTTGAAACGCTTTCTCCTTTAGTTTCCAAACACGGTTAAAACTAGTATTTATTTGTTCTTTTGTAGCATTATTTAGAATTTTTTCAATCCCTTCAGCCGTATGCTCAGCGAAACAAAGTACATCGTTCCCAGCATCAAAGGCAAGCCATTCTAACACTCCTCTGTCAGGATAATGTTTAGAAACTGCACGCATATTTAACGCATCCGAAATTACCACACCCGTGTAACCCATTTCATTTCTAAGCACCTCCGTAATAATATTTTTATTTATGCTTGACGGTCGGTCATCTGTTGTGGTCAGACTTGGAACCGAAAGGTGTCCTGCCATAACGGAATCAACGCCTTCGTTTATAAGTTGTTGAAACGGATACAGTTCGTTTTCTAGTAGTTCACTTTTTGTTTTTGCTATTACCGGAAGCCCTAAGTGGGAATCCGTAGCTGTATCTCCATGACCTGGAAAATGCTTGATACTCGTAAGAATACCTTCACTTTCAGTTCCTTTAACAAAAGCAATGGCTTTTTGAGTTACCAAGTCACGATTTTCTCCAAAGGAACGGTAACCGATTACGGGGTTGTCTGGATTGTTATTTATGTCTACCACGGGAGCCAAATTCCAATGGATTCCTGCTGCTTTGCAGTCTTTTGCAATGTGTGCACCAACCTCAAAAATAAGCGCTTTGTTGTCTTGTATGGCGCCCAAGGTAATCCCATACGGATACTGAGGTGTATTTTCTATTCGCATTGCCAGGCCCCATTCGGCATCAATGGCTATGAGCAATGGATATTTAGAAATGGACTGATACCGTTGAATCAAATTCTGTAGCGTTTCAAAACTATTTTCGTTGTAAACCACCTTATTCTTGCCTTCATAATTGGTTGCCGCACTTGCACGGGAGTGGAAAAAACACAGGCTGCCAATGCGATGCGTTTCTATCAATTTTTCCAATTGGAGTATTTCGGCTTCGGTATCGTTTATAAAAGCGGCGGGCATAAAAAGTTGCCCTACTTTTTCTATCGTTGAAAGGCGCTCTTTCATTACATCGTAATTATATATTTTGCTCATTTTTCTCTTTTGCTTTGCCAAAATCGGCGGGATATTTAATGTATCTTAGGATAACAAATGCTGGGAAAGCCGCTACTACTACCCAAATGAAGAAACCGTCATAGCCAAGCCATTCCTGAACGTAACCACTTATCAAACCTGGTAGCATCATCCCTAAAGCCATAAAACCGGTAGCAAGTGCATAGTGAGACGTTTTAGAATTTCCTTCGGCAACGTAAATCAAGTATACCATAAAACCTGAAATACCAAAGCCGTAGCCAAATTGTTCCACAATAACGGTTCCTACTACTGCCCAGATTTCTGTTGTTCCGGTAAGGGCTAATAACGCATAAAGTGCATTGGGAGCATTTAGCGAAATTAGCATGGGTAGCATCCATTTTTTTAATCCTTGGCGCGAGATTAATATTCCGCCTAGAATACCACCTACTGTTAAAAAGACAACGCCAATGGTCCCGTAAATAGTACCCACTTCCGATGTGCTATATCCTAATCCGCCAACAGAGGTAGGGTCTAGCAGGAAAGGAGAAGCCATTTTTACTAATTGAGATTCACCCAATCTAAAAAATAGAATAAATGCGATAGCGATACGCATACCAGGTTTTTTAAAGAAGGAAATAAAAACCTCTAAAAAACCCTTTGGTTTTTCTAATGAGATGGCTCTTGAGCTTTCAAATTTTGGAGTCACAAAAAAGTTAGATAAGGTCATAAGCAACATCAAAGAACCTGCACACAGCATGGTGTAGGACCAAGCTTTGGTATTATCTCCATATTTGTTTTCCAAAAACCCGGCTAACACGACCAGTAAACCTTGTCCCGTTACACTGGCTAGTTTATAAAAGACAGACCGCATTCCAACAAAAAATGACTGCTTGTCTTCCGTAAGTCCTATCATATAGTAGCCATCTGTAGCAATATCATTTGTAGCAGAGGCAAAGGCAACCATCCAAAAACAGGCTAAACTTGTAACAAAAAAAATATTTGTTGGTAATGTAAGTCCTATAGCTAAAAGCGCTACGGAGGCGAGTAATTGCATTCCTAAAAACCAATTACGTTTCGTGCTTTTTAAATCAACAAACGGACTCCACAACGGTTTTATGACCCACGGTAAATACAATAAACTAGTATATAGCCCTAAGTCAGAATTACTAAAACCTAACCTTTTGTACATAATTACCGATACAGTAACCACTAATGCATAAGGCAACCCTTGGGCAAAGTAAAGTGTGGGTACCCAAGCCCAAGCCCATTTATTTTTTTGTATCATTTTTGGTTAATTTTTTTGGTTGGATTACTATCGGGGAACTTTCCTTACCGTATTTGTCTAAAAATGTAATGGCAAGGTAACGATTGGAAGTGATATCACTAGGGAGCTTAATTTGTTCTGAATTTCCTTTGATATGTAATTTTCGTATCAGCTTTTTCATCGGGTACTCCGATTTAACCCTTTTGCTTGATGCATACAACAAAGCATAGGACTTATCATCAATACCTTTAAACGTTAGTTGTATGGAATTACGTGTTCGATTTTTGGAAACTAATTGTATGTCTTTTGAAATAGAACCGGTATTAGTTATAGGTGCTGGAGGTAAAGAAGGAAATTTATAGTATTTTTTTTTTAAATAGCTTACAACATCAGGATTATCGTTCATCAATGATCTTGCACTAAAAAGTATATTCCCTTGTATTTTTGAAGTCTTTCGTGCCAATGTCATTTGCTCTGGAAGTTCTTTTTTACGCTCCCATGCCACATCACTGTTGTTTCTTATCTTATAGGCCCCATTGCCTATGTAAAGGTTGGTGTCGTTATTATTTTTTGCCCACCAGTCCACTATTTTTCTGTGTGACGCAGCGGGAAAATCCATACTCCAATACACCTGTGGTGCCAAATAGTCAATCCATCCTTCTTGCATCCAAAGTATGGGGTCTGCGTACAAGTCTTCGTAGGTTGTTTGTCCCGCCTGTGTATCTGAGCCGCGAGGGTCTGTAGAATTATTTTTCCATACCCCAAATGGACTAATACCAAATTGAACCCATGGTTTTACTGTTTTAATGGTTTGGCTTACCTCTTTTACTAAGGAATCTATGTTGCTTCTTCGCCAGTCGTCTAACGATTGATTAGGCTTTCCGTAAGTGTCAAACGCCAAAGAATCCTGAAAAACCAAATCTTTAATTTTGTAGGGATAAAAGTAATCATCAAAATGAACTGCGTCTATATTGTATTCGATAACTATTTCTTCTATGACATTTAAAAAACGTTCCCTTACCTCTGGAAGTCCGGGATTATAGTAGTATTTTTTTCCGTATTTCACCATCCAATCCGGATTTGTACAGTAGTCATGTGTATTACTGAGGATATCGGTTTTCATATCAAAAGTTGCTCGATATGGATTTAGCCAAGCATGAAATTCCATTCCTCTTTTATGGGCTTCATTAATCATCCAATCCAGATTGTCCTCTTTCCAAGCGGAAGGTTTGCCTTCTTCCCCAGTTAAAAAGCGCGACCATGGAGCAAATTCAGATTTATAAAAAGCATCTCCTGATGCACGTACCTGAACAATGACGGCATTATACTTTAGATTGGCATAAAAATCTAGAATATCCAGAAAATCCTTTTTTTGTTTTTCGGCAGTGTCTATTCCCTTTTTAGGCCAATCAATGTTTACGACAGTGGCGACCCAAACGCCTCTAAATTCTCTTTTGGGTTGGGGTATTTTAGTGTGCAATATTCCACAAGAATTACATAATAAAACAGCCAATAAAAGGAGTAGAAAGTGTCGCATATATAACAAAAAAAAGGTCTATTTTGAACTAAAATAGACCTTTTAGGGATAGATTGAAATTTAATTAAACTTGTATCTTACAAAAGCTTCCATTGCCGCATAAGCCGACATTCCCAGCGCCTTGTATTTGTTAGCTGTATCCTTGTTGCGTTCCTCGGCCCGCATCCAAAATTCCCTTGCATCGTCTCCTTGAAACATAACGCCATCTTTTTGGGATTGATGGGCAAAAATTGCATTTCTCTTTTTAATTACCTGTGCAGGGCTCATAGGCACACACATTTCAATTTCATGGATATCCCATTCGTGCCATGCACCACGGTACAGCCATACCCAACAATCGGTTAAGAATGGTTCAGATTTCAACTCTTCTAAAGCTGCAAAAACAGCATCTAAACATACTTTATGGGTGCCGTGAGGATCTGCAAGATCACCTGCTGCATAAATTTGATGTGGTTTCAATTCCTTGATGATTTCGGTCATGATAGCAACATCGGCATCTGATAAATTCTTCTTTTTAATGGTGCCAGTTTCGTAAAACGGAAGGTCTAAGAAATGAACATTGGTGTCCTCCAAGCCTACATAACGCGTAGCCGCGTAAGATTCCCCTTTTCTTATATTCCCTTTTAATTTCCGAACGGGTAAGGAATCAACTTCACTTTCCCTTTTTTGAGCAATAGAATCAATAATTTCTTTTGCTTTGTCGGAAGGGTTTATCTGCATGGCTATTTCTGCATATTTTCTGGCATCCGTATCAGAAACGGCAATATTACCAGAAGTTTGATACACAACATGTACTTCGTGCCCTTGTTCGACCAGCCTGTCAAATGTTCCTCCCATAGAAATAACATCGTCGTCTGGGTGTGGACTAAAGATAATAACTCTTTTCTTATCAGGTGTTGCGCGTTCTGGCCTGTAGGTGTCATCGGCTTTTGGTTTGCCTCCTGGCCAACCCGTAATACTATGTTGTAGTTTGTTGAACATAGAAATGTTAAGATCGTAAGAATCCCCTTCCAGTAGGAGTTCTGCCATGCCATTATCATTATAATCTTTGTCTGTTAAACTCAAAATTGTCTTTCCGGTATTATCACAAAGCCAGATAATTGCCTTAGCCTTTAATTCCTCCGTCCATTTGCAGGCACCAACAAGCCAAGGTGTTTTATTGCGTGTAAGTTCACTACCAGCGCCAGTATCCAAAACAAAAGTACAATTATCATGATTTTGTAGATAGGTAGCAGGCACATGGGATGTGATTTCACCCTCTATGGTTTGTTTAAGGATATCTGCTTTATTTTGTCCCCAACCTAATAAGACTATACGCTTAGATTTTCGCACTGTGGCTATGCCCATAGTGATTGCTTTTCGAGGAACATTATCGATGCCTAAAAAAGATGGTGCAGCATCTACTCTGGTAATGTGATCCAAGGTAATAACACGAGTGCCAGAATTGTAGTGCGATCCGGGTTCATTAAAACCGACATGCCCAGTACGGCCAATTCCTAATAACTGAAAATCCAGCCCTCCAAATTCCTTTATTTTTTTATCATAGGCCAAACAGTAGGCTGCTGTATCTTCAGAAGCCGCTGTGCCATCTGGAATATGTATGCTCTCTGCGGGGATATCTACATGATTGAACAAATGTTCGTGCATAAAATAATGGTAACTCTGAATGTTACTTTTTTCCATGGGTAAATACTCGTCCAGATTAAAAGTAATCACGTTTTTAAAGCTAAGACCTTCTTCCTTGTGCTGCCGCACCAATTCCTCATAAACACGAATAGGAGAGGAGCCCGTTGCTAAACCAAGTACACAGGTTTTGTTTTGGGATTGTTTATTTCGTATTAATTCCACAATTTCCTCTGCAACCTTTATGGAAGCATGGTTGGAATCTGCAAAGATGGCATTATGGATTTTTTCATAACGCGTTTCTTCGAACTGACCCACAGGTTTGTAGTCAATTGAAATAGGGGATTTGGCGGAAGCAATTTTCATAAAAGGTATGTTTCGTTTGGATTCTTAAATCAGGCAAATATAAGCAAGAATTTTAGCTTATGCTGTTTTTTGCTATTTATCTTGCTGTTTTTTGCATTTTACATAAATAAAAAACTACTTTTATATCTGATTATAGAATAAAACAGCATTTTTTTATTTTTACTATCTTTGATTGAAATTTAGAATATATCATGTTAAAAGAAGAAAGACAACAGACTATTTTAAGTGAGGTAGAGCTTCATAACAGGATTCTGTTGACCGATATTGCCGAAACCCTAGATGTCTCTATAGATACTATTCGACGGGACGTGAAAGAACTGGATTTGAATAAAAAACTAAGAAAGGTTCATGGGGGTGCCATTTCTTTAGGATTTACGACCAATAGTGCTAGAAACCAAAATATCTATGCAGTAGATCAGAAAAGAGTCATCGCCCAAAAAGCAGCAGCTATGCTTAAGGATGGCGCAGTCGTTTTTATCGATGGAGGTACGACTTGTTTAGAATTGGCGCAGCTTATTCCGGAAAATTTAGACCTTACTTGTTTTACCATTAGTTTAGCCGTAGCTATGGAATTGTCCAACAAGCCAAATGTTACTGTAATTATGATTGGGGGACAAATTGCAAAAGAGTCTCAAATTGCAATAGGCGCGAATACCATTCATAATCTAGCGGAAATTAGGGTAGATTTTAGTTTTATAGGTACAGGTTATGTAGATGCCATGTTCGGGCTCACAGAGTTTGATTGGGATATTGTACAGATTAAAAAAGCGGTAATTAAAGCTTCCAAAAAAACAGTTCTATTATCTATTTCAGAAAAACTAAACTCTCAACACCGCTATAAAACTTGCGATATCAATACTATAAACACCATGATTACCGAGTTAGACCCAAATAATGACTTGTTAAGCGCATTCAAAAACAATGATATAAAAATTTTATAAGTATAAAATGAAGTATACAAAAATTACAGAGACCCCATCACATTATAATGACTTGGATCAAATGGACACCAAGACCATTTTACAATCCATGAACGATGAAGATAAGAAGATTGCCTTTGCCGTTGAAAAAGTGATACCGCAAGTCTCCAAACTGGTTGATGCTTTGAGTGAGCGTTTTGAAAAGGGTGGACGATTGTTTTATATAGGTGCCGGAACAAGCGGACGATTGGGTGTTCTGGATGCCTCCGAAATTCCGCCTACGTTTGGTTTGCCTCACGAACGTGTTGTTGGAATTATTGCTGGGGGAGATACTGCCATTCGAAAAGCGGTAGAAAATGCCGAAGATGATACACAACAGGCTTGGTTGGACTTAAAAGCACATAACATTAATACAAATGATGTACTTGTTGGTATAGCTGCATCAGGAACTACGCCTTATGTTATAGGTGGATTAAAAATGGCCAGGGCAGAAAATATACTGACCGCATGTATAACCAATAATCCTGGTTCCCCAGTTACCGAAGCGGTAGACATCGCCATTGCGGTAAATGTTGGTCCGGAGTTTTTGACGGGAAGTACGAGAATGAAAAGTGGGACGTCTCAAAAATTGGTTTTGAACATGATATCAACGGCCTTAATGATTAAAATTGGAAAGGTAAAAGGGAATAAAATGGTAAATATGCAACTAACCAATGATAAGTTAGTTGATCGTGGTACCCGCTATATCGTAGAAGGATTAGGGGTTGATTACGAGGAAGCTGAAAAGTTGTTGAAAACCCACGGGTCTGTAAAAAATGCATTGGAGGCTGGCCCTAAGTAAATGATAATACCTTTCTTGTCTTATAAATAGATCCTATTATCAGATTTGATAATAGGATTTATTTGTAGGCTTAACTTAATAACCTGTTTGACTAAAACTACTTCTGAATGCTAGCTACTTCTTTTTCTGTTACGATGCTATCGGAGGTGTTTCCCCAAGAGTTGGAGATATAGTTCATCACATCAGCCACTTCCTCGTCTTCTAGACCTAGGTCAGCCATAGCGCTGTTATAGGTTATTCCGTTTACAGTAATCTCACCCTGTAAGCCATATTTTATAGCTTTTATGCTCTCTCTTTTTTCGTTCATAAGATAATCCGAACGCGCTAATGGCGGAAAAGTATACGCAACACCTTCCCCTTTTTGTAAATGGCAGGTTACACAAAAATCTGTGTAGATTTCTCTACCGCGTTTCATGCTCTCCTTTAATTCAGAGTCTTGAAACAGAAACACGCTGCTAAAAACAACAGCAATAAGGTATATAGGTATAAGTATTTTCATAAACTAGTCGTTTTTAGGCACTAGTTTATAAATGCCCTTGCCTTCTATGGCTACGTAAATAAGTCCGTCTGGTCCTTCTCTTACATCTCTCACTCGTCCTTCACCTTCCATAAGTTTTTCTCTAGAAATAACCTTAGTACCATCCATAACCAAACGTTCCAAATATTGAAACGCCAGCGATCCCACCAATAAACTGCCTTTCCAATCTGTATATTTGTTAGAGGTTACAAAAGCCATACCACTTGGAGCTATTGAAGGAACCCAATAGTGCAGAGGTTGCTCCATCCCTTCCATTTCTTTCTTTTCGGTAATACGTGTCCCGCTGTAGTTAATGCCATAGGTAATCAATGGCCAGCCGAAATTGGCACCTTTCTTAATAATATTTATTTCATCACCCCCTCTTGGGCCGTGCTCGTGGTCCCAGATTTCTCCTGTTCCTGGGTGTGTAATCAATCCTTGAGGATTTCTATGTCCGTAGCTGTATATAGCGGTTTTTGCTCCATCTTTTCCAACGAAAGGGTTGTCTTTTGGTACACTGCCGTCATCCATCAATCGATAGATTTTACCGCAATCACGAGTGACATCTTGCGGGTTATCGTCTCTAGCGCCCCGGTCACCAACGGAAAAATAGAGGTACCCTTCCCTATCAAACGTAATCCTTGAGCCAAAATGCTGGCCTTTGGTGGTATTTGGACCCGCTTTATACAGCAATTGGTTTTCAACCAAAGCATTGTCTTTCAATTTTGCTCGCATGATAGCTGTATTACCACCTTTTGCATCTCCTTCCTCTGAGGTATATGAGAGATAAAGCCATCCGTTCTCCCCATAATTAGGATGTAATTTCACATCCAAAAGTCCGCCTTGCCCGCGTTGATAAACTTCAGGTGTATTACCGATTATCAACTTTTTTCCATTAGAAAAATGAATTAATTCGCCAGATTTTTCTGTAATTAAAACACTGCTGTCTGGAAGGAACGCAAAGCCCCATGGAATCTGTAGCTCATCGATGAACAGCTCAGCCATAAAAGGAACATTTTCTGGTGTAATAACTTTATTTTCAAAGTCTTGAGCGCAAGATAAATTAAGTGTTATAACGAATAAATACAAGGAAAGCATACTATTTTTCATAAGCCAACGTTAGAATTATGTTATAAGGTATCATAATTATTTTTTAAATATAAACAGAAATTATAAGTACAAATAATTACACCAAAGAATCTTAAAGATCCCAAATCGATAACGTTCTTACCAAAACTCGACTTAACCTATGCGCTCAAAAAAACCGTGGTATACGCTGTATGCCTTGTTGCTGATACTAGTATCGGCAATCGGTTCTTCCGCTATTGCAAATTATAAAGTCCATGTGATTTTTGAAGAAGTTGCCAGTGTACTTAAAAAAGTAGGGGGAGGTAATGACGTTGATTCTAAAACTGCCGAATACAACAGTTTAACTTTAGTCCACACTCAAAATAAATTTAATAAAATCTCCATTGGTAGCATTACGCCATCAGCTCCTATGTTCTCTACTATCATACAAGGTGCAGATGAAGAAGTGGGTTGTAGTGTTCAAGGATTTACAGTAGCTCGGTTTAATCTTTGCGGCGATTATGATGATCGTACCATTAGTCTTTCAGGAGGACCATACGGTGCTGTTTCTTGGCAAATTTTGGGCGGTTCATGTACACCAGATATTAATGAAGATTGCCCCAATACCGGTTCTTGTTATACTGAAGTAGCGACAGGAGCTACATTTAATTTGGATGCCAGTACTATTCCAGCAGCAACAGGAGCAGAATTTATAGTTGTTGCCGACGGTCAAACCTTTTATTTTAAGGTAAAGAAAAGCAACATTACCCAAACGTTTGTAAAACAAGATAATATTTGTGGCGTATTAGGTAGAATACAGATTACCAATTTGTCTAGTGCCTATGAATTTAGTATGGATGGTGGTACTTCTTGGCAAGGCCCTATATTTCAAAACCTAGGATCTGGAACATATCATGTTAGGGCAAGGCTTCAGAATACGGCTAACACTTGTGAATATCCTTATGAACCAATTATCATTAATAAACTAGATATTGGCATTCAGGCAACATTTGTAGATGCCCAATGTAGTGGGGATACGGGAAGTATTACGGTAACGGCAACTAATGTGCCCGGCCCATACAAATACACCTTGCTAAATTCAGGCGGTGTTGCGCAGGAGTTTACCGCTTTTATTCCAGATAATCCATATACCTTTTCCGCAGTAGGTTTTGGAACGTATACCGTTCAGGTAGAGACACAACAATGTACAGGAGATCCCTTAAATGGGATTAACCCCCCTAGGCAATCTTTGGACACCTCTGGTAATCCTATACGAATAGGAGCTGGCTTAAATGCCATGGATGCATCAACCGAGGTGAACAGCAGTTTTGGTTGTGCTACAATTAGTGACGTGGATATTACTTTAAATACCAACGGAGGCTCAGCGCCCTATACTTTTACTGTAAATGGAGGGGCTGTACAACCTTCTTTTGGAGATGCAGTCAGCAATTCTGGAACTACTGTATTCAATGTTACATCCGCAGGAACCTACGATTTTATAATTACCGATAGTAATGGCTGTAGTATTACAGCCTCTTCTAATGTAGAAGAATTATTGCCGCCGGATATTACAGCTAGTGGTTTTGACGGTACCTGTAGTAATGGAGGTGCCCAAATCGATTTTACGGTTAACGATGCTAGGGGGTATAACCTTTCCTTTAGGGTAAATTCGGGAGATGCATGGGTGAGCACACCACAGATTTCCGTGCCAGCGGGTAACTACCCAGATATTGAAGTTCGGTACCAACAAGGTGGTTTTGAATGTGTATTGTCTTTGCCTACTGTGGCAGTAACTAATGTTGGTGTTATTTCTGGTAGTGCAGCTAAAATATCCGATGTTACCTGTGATGGTAGTGGCGGAACTATTGGCGGACAAATAGACTTTGTAGGACCCTTTACAGGGGGGTCTGGAAGTGGTTATGTGTTTAGTATCGATGGGGTAAATTTCACAAGTACCACATCGTATACTGGTTTAGCCACTGGAACGTACACCCCTATAATTCGTGATGGAGGAGGCTGCCGTTTAGAATTGACGCCTATTGATATCTTAGACGTTGATCCTCCTACAGATTTAAATTTTGTGCAGGACAATGTGAATTGTGCCGTTGGAACTTCAGACGTTATATTAACAGCTACTTCGAATGTTAATATTGCAAGATATGAGGTTATTAGCCCTACGCCTGGCTTCGATAATGATGGTGACAATACAAATAATATTATCACAGGATTAAGTACCGGTACCTCCTATATATTTCGAATTACCGATGACAATGGCTGTACCTATACAGAAGGATTTAGTCCCGTCATAGTTAGTTCTGTTCGTGTAAGGGTAATGTCTGGAGGAGATTTAAGGGTATGTAATGGTGCTTCGGATGGCACAGGAACTTTTATTGTCGATGGGTTTGCAAATAGCTACACCTATGAAATTAACGGCGGTGGTGTAATAGGACCGCAAAACGATACCGAGGTAGATTTACCTTTATCCGGAGCTGGAACATATGCTATCATGATAACGGATGATGACACGGGATGTACGGCTACGGCTTCTTTTGATATTGAAGAGGCAGTTTTACTTGATTTAAGCAGCAGCACGGTAACTCCGATGAGTTGTGCCAACGGCAACGTAGGTAGAGTAAGAGCTAATAATACAGGTGGTTGGGGAGGTAACAGGTATGTGCTTACCCCTCCTTCTGGGCCTTCCGTTGGTCCTAAATCAGGAAGAACCTTTAATAATCTTACCCTTGCCGGTACCTATACATTATTGGTGGAAGATGCCGAAGGTTGTACGGATACGTTCACTTTTGATTTAACACCAATAGATGCTCCCATACTTAGTTTGGATAATGCAGCCTCGAATTTTTGTTATGTTCCAAGTACGGGTGCTACCGCAGTAGTTACTTCAAATGAAGGTACGGCAGCATTAGGAACACATCAATATAGAATAAACGGAGGTACCTTACAACCAAACGGTACTTTTACAGATCTTACCCCTGGCAACTATACTATTGAAGTGGTAGATGCTAATAACTGTAGTGATTCCATTACAATAACTATAGCGCAGCAGCTAAGGATATATACCAGTATAGTAACTGAAATACCTTGTGGAGGTACCCCAGGACAAATTCAAGTACAGGTAACGGGGGGGTATGCTTCGGGAACAGGTATGTATGAGGTTAGTGCTGACAATGGAGCTACGTTTGGAGCACCGGTACCATATACCTCAAGTACGTTTTTATACGATACGACAGTAGATGGCACCTATATCTTTAGAATTACTGATAATAACGTTGCTAACGCAGGATGTGAGGCATCTTCAGCTCCTCTCATTCTAAACCCATCTGTTAATAACGCAGCGGCCTCTGTAATAATAAGACCGGTAAGTTGCGGTGAAACAAGTAATGGTGTAGTTACTATTATGCCCAATGCTACTAGTGGCATTCCACCATATGAAGTCAATTTCAACGGATTGGGTTGGAGTAACCGAACGGTGTATTCCAATTTATCTGTTGGTAACTATCCATATATCGTTAGGGATTCTAGAGGTTGTGAGACTGTACCTGATGATGCCATAATAGTACTGGATAATACTACGCCACCAGATGCTAGCGTTTCAGAGCAACCTGCTTTATGCGATGGTAGTGGAACCTTAAGTGGTGGAATCATAATTAATGGAGTTACGGATGGTCTTGCTAATTTTGATTTTAGAATTGAGGATACCACAGGAACGGAAATTGTAAGGCAGGAGAATGTAGATCCCTCATTATTCCCACTTTCTATTTTGGATGTCGATTTGGTTCCTGGGGATTACACGGTTATTACACTTGATGCTAATGGTTGTACTGATATTGATATTGTTACCATTACCTCCAATGAAGTGGTGATAACCCCAATACCACCGCCGCTTCCACCAACCTGTGATGATAGTGCGTTTACTTATGCGGTTAGCGTTAGTGGAGGTTCAGGCGCCTATGAAATAAGGTTGATTCAACAACCATCGTTCTACCCGCTAAACAATACGCCAGGTTTTAATGATCATACTTTTAGTAATACTACTGATGGTATTCAATTTGGTATCGCTTATACGGTTCAGGTAAGGGATACCGGTACAGGATGTATTTATGAGCAAGAAATCCCTCCTATTGACGCTCCTTCTACTTTGGATATTACGGCTAATTCAACTCCAGGAGCCTGCGACCTTAATAGGAACGGGGAGATAACGTATGAGGTTACAGGGTATGTAATTGGTAATGAGCTTCGGATAGAATTACTAGATAATGATACGAATACGACAACTGTTTTAATTCCGTCGGTGATCACGGTAGCTATACCCTTTATTGGTTCCCATCCAGAATTACCAGGAGATTATCAGATAATTGTAGTTAATTTAACAGATACATGTAGAGCTGCTGTAGGTATTGTAATTGACCAAAATTTACCAGCAATTGATATCATTTCAGATGTTCCAGCCATCTGTAATGCCTTCGGTCAAATTACGGTACAGGGACGTGGAGGTGGTGGAGGCCCATATGAATATGCATTTATAGTTAATGGAGCGCCAGAACCTGTATATCCTACGGGTTATGATATTGAAACGACTTTCGTGGCAGCGGCAGGCGATTACGACGTTTATGTTAGGGATGCTAGCGGTTGTACTTCATTTGATATTGCCACTGTTATACGATTAGATCCAGACTTGCCTGCTCCAACGTTTACGGTTATAAATCAGTGCGATCCTACGTCTACATCCTTTGACATTACGGTTCGGATGCCTGACACCGTAAACACACCAAGATTTACCCTGGCTGGAAATGAACAACCTGCTAACTTAGTAGGAAGTTTTTGGGAGTATACCTATATGGTAAGCAGTCCGGGTGATTATATTGTAGATGTCGTTGATGCAAATGGCTGTGCCAGTCAGGGAACCGCTACTGTGTTTAACTTCCTTTCTGCTTTTGGTGGGTTTACCTCAGAATCTACCTGTAATGATGCAGATGGCGAAATCACCATAACTACTTTTGGTGGTAGCGGCGATTTTAGTTTTGTCCTCACAGGTATGGATTATAATTCTGGAGTTGTAGGCCCAATTACGCAAATAAATAACTCCGTTTTTAATAGTTTGGAACCTGGAAATTATGAAGTATTAATTACGGATAGGATTGTAAATGACGGTAGCGGATTTTGTGAATTTACTGTTACTGATATTAATTTAAATCAGGCTGCTCAACTGGTTATAGTAGCAGAAACAGCTACTGATATTAACTGTCGTGATGCCAATGATGGGACTGTGGAAGTGGTGATAGGCCCAGCTAATACTTTGGTGCCATTTACTTCTGAGGATAGTCCAATAACCTATATTTTAAACAACCTTACGACTTCCGCTGAACAGGACAGAAACAATACAGGATCTTTTTCAAACCTGCTAGCAGGTGATTATCAGGTGCAAGTATTGACCGCACGAGGATGTGAAGGTACCTCTGCCATACACACTATCAATAATCCACTTGATTTTAGTATAACGGCATCAGCTCCCGATTTTGCTTGTGAACCAAGGGCCAATAGATTTAGTTCTACCGTTATTACTGTTTCGGTAGTTGACGTTGGCACGCTAGGCTCAGGATATCAGTATAGTATAACAGGGTTTTCTAATTATCAAACGGCACCAACGTTTGAGATTATAGATAATGGAGCAGCTCAGAATATTACCGTATACGCAATAGATGGCAATGGTTGTCAAACAACTTTTAATGTACCAACCATTAATCCGCCCACAGTTGTAGTCCCAACTATCATTGCTGTAGATGCTTTAAACTGTAGGGATGATGAACGTGCACGAATACAGGTAGTAGGTACTGCCGATTTTACGGTCTCTGTGGTTTCTGTTACTGCTGTTTTGCCAGTAACCAATACTCCTGGAGATAATTTTGCCGATATCTTTTTGCCAGCTGCGGGGGACTACCTTTTTGAAATCACTGATAATAGTGGTGGATGCACATATCCGTTGCCTACCCACACCGTAAACGAACCTATCCCGCCTTTGGTATTAATCAGTGAGGCAAATCCAGTCAGCTGTTTTGGCGCTAACGATGGGGAACTTTTTATTGAAATAACTGACTATATAGGAACTTTTGACTATACGGTTTATATGGCAAATGACACTGCCCGAACAACACCCATTGCCAATGGTAGTTTTGACACCAATAATTTTCCTGATATCAATGGCCATGCTGCAAGAATTTTAGGATTGCGAGGCGGTAACCTAATTGTTGAGGTGGTTTCCACGGCTATGCCTTTTTGTTCCAATGACAGTAATGTCACCAATATTAGAACACCTAACGGGGCTTTACAGGTGTCTGCAGTACAAGTAGGTAATGTAGGTTGTGGTAATACGAACGGGGAAATAGAAGCTATAGGCCAAGGTGGATGGGATGCTTTTCCTTACGAATATAGATTAATGCAAAGTGCCGATGCAGGCGCTACCTATAGTACGGAGGTTGCTCCCTTTTCTACAATAAATGAGTTTACGGGACTAGCTTTTGGATTCTATCAAGTAGAAATTACGGATGCAGAAGGTTGCATCGTTTCATTTGATATAGAATTAGAGGAAGTACCCCAAATTGATGCGGGTATAAGACAGCCACAAGGCTTGGATTGCCCTAATGGGAACAATGCAGTTTTAGAAACCTTTGATTCATCAACAGGAGATGCTATTACGGCAACTCCTGGCGCTACTGGTGGGTTGGCGGGTGCTGGATACAACTACAGGTTATTATACCTAAATGGAAATGATAATACAAATATTCATTCGACTAGTGGACTCCAGAATTCTCCTACGTTTATTGGAGCTAGTGGCGGGTTCATTAGTGCTGGTTGGTATGCCATAGAGGTCTCGTCCAGTTTTGACTGTTTGTTCGTAACGGCACCTTATTTTGTAAATCCACCGCCACCAATAGAGCCTTTATTGTTACAAACACGTGTACCTGGATGTGGAGGATACGGAGAAATGCGTTTGAGTATTGAAAACCCTGATCCTTTGTTCAATTACCAGTATTTACCTATCGAAAATGGTGTAGCCATAGGAACGTATGTAGATATGTTAGGAACATCAGTTTTAATACCTGGGGTGCAAGGAATCACGTACCAGTTTGATGTTAGAAAAATTAATATATTAAGTATTTGTCTTCCAGTACGTTCCAATGGTATTACTATGACCGATGCAACGGGAATTACCATTTTACCCAATCTTCCAGATGATATTTCCTGTGCATCTGAGTTGGACGGTAGAATAGAGTCTTTTGTGAATGGCGGAGTGGGAGACGACCTTTTCTATCTTTATATGGGAGACCCGGTAGACGCATTTAGCCCCGCAGTTTCAGCTACTTTAGTTAGGGGACCACAAGCGGATGGTACTTTTGAAGGACTACCACAAGGCGCTGCTTATTACATTGCAGTAACCAGTGGTGCTGCGTGTATGGATGTTGTAGGTCCCTTTGAAATAGAAAGGCCAGACCCTATTATTTTTGATGCGAACCCTACGCCGGTAACATGCAACGGTGGAGAAGACGGCACCATAACCGTTGCAGTACTTTCTGGTGGTGTTGGTCTAACTCAATTTGCTATAGCGCCAAACTTCAATGAATTCTTTATTGATTCGGGAACTCCAGGCGTTTATACTTTTGAAGGTTTGGCTACTGGCACGTATGAAATTCTAATACTAGACGAAAACGGATGTTTTGAAAAAGACTTTATTACCGTAACGGAACCAGATGAATTACAGGTAATAAATATACAGACTACCCCTGAATTGTGTGTAGGAGCGAACGATGGTAGGGCAATATTCGAATTTATAGGTGGTACCCCGTTTAATGACCTTTTGGTAAGTACTAACCCATACTTTGAGTATAAAGTTGAAATGATTGATCCAATTGATGAAACAGGGACAGGAACTTTTGCACCGTATGTTGGAGAACTATTAGAGAACTTACAAGGAGGAGCCTCCTATGTCATCTCTGTCCAAGATGCAAACTTTTGTGCTACTACAGAATTATTTACGGTTGGTATAGGTGTAAATTTAACCGCGGAGCCCATAGTCCAATACGGTTGTGAAGGCATCTTCCCAAATAGTACAGTGACCGTTCAATTACAGGATAATAGTCTGATGAATGATGTCATGTTTGCCTTGGACCCTGTAGACCCAACCGATGCTATTACAGCTTTGGCAGGAGTGGATAATGTTTGGGGTAATTTACCTGCTGGTGACCATATTGTGTATGTATACCATCAAAATGGATGTGCTATTTTCGTTGAGTTTTCTGTGGACGCTTATGATCCGTTAACATTGACGGCCATAAAAACAGGTCCTAATGAAATGGAAGTAGCTGCCGAAGGTGGTTTTGGAGGCTATGAGTACTTCTTTAATGGGGATTCTTATGGAGATATGAATACGTTTACCACCAACGAAAGTATGACGGTTAATGCTAGAGTCGTAGATGCAAATGGTTGTATTGTTGAGGTGGCAGTACCTTTCGAATTTACTGGTATGTTGGATATTCCAAACTTCTTTACTCCTGATGGTGATAATCTAAACGATATCTGGTCGGTTAAAAACAAGGAATTTTTTCCAAATATTGAAGTTAGGATATACGATCGCTATGGAAGGGTAGTGGCCAACCTTAAAGAGATTTCTGGTTGGGACGGAACGTATGACGGAAGTGAAGTGCCTACAGGAGATTATTGGTATGTAATAAACGCGAACAATAAGGAAAAACAGCGCTACGTAGGGCATTTTACACTCTACAGGTAAAGAATACTTAATTGTCACCACGTTTACTAATGCCTGCTATTTTTTGTAGCTTTCCATTATGGTAAAACAATTTTATTTTTTGTATTGTAGATGCATTGGAAAACACTTCTCAAACATAAAATTTTATCTTCTACTGTTACTAGTTTTCGCACATGGATGCTCAGCACAGCAAAAACCTTTACTTATCGATGATGAAATGGAGACTCTGGTTAAGGAAACACTGAACTACTATTTGTATTTCCCTGAAGAATATACCATGGATAGTCAAGAAAAATACCCTTTACTGCTCTTTTTACATGGCGGAGGAGAATCAGGAGATAGTTTGGTTACGGTTAAACGTAACGGTCCTCCTAAATTGATAGTCCAAGGGAAGAAATTTCCATTTTTAATATTAGCACCGCAGAATCCTTATGAGAATAAATGGTGGAACACACGAGCGGTAAAACAGCTCTTGGACAGTATAGTAACAAACAATAATGTAGACACCCAAAGGATTTATCTGACTGGATTAAGCAGGGGAGGAGGGGCTGCTTGGGAAATGGCAGTGCAATATCCTGATAGTTTTGCAGCCATGGCAGTGGTGTGTGGGATGGCTCCATTACCCTATGCTTCGTGGATAAATAAAGAAATGCCAATATGGGTATTTCATGGAGAGGATGATAAATCTATCCCAGTTTCAGAATCGGATGCCATGGTGGCAAGACTTAAAGAGATGGGGTACGATGTGAAATTTACAAGGTATCCCGGGGTTGGTCATGACTCATGGATACAGGCCTATGAAACTGAGGAATTATATGATTGGTTCGTTACTCAAAGAAAGGGTTTAGAGTAGTTGATTCATCGATTGGGAGTTTTTTTTCCTGTTATTTTCTGGAATGGAAAACCATCAGGGTTTAATAGCATACTTTAACTTCTTTAATAGCCAATAAAATGAAAAGGATATACATTATTACAATAGTAATACTAATGATAACGAGCACAATTTTTGCACAAAAAAAACCAGTAAGATTGGGTGTGGTTGGTCTTAGTCATGGTCACGTAGGTTGGATTTTGGGTCGTGAGGATTTAGGTGATGTTACCATGGTGGGCATAGTAGAAACAGATTTGGAATTGGCTAAACGCCTGTCTAGTCAATATAATTTCTCCATCGATTTAGTTTATGGTACTATGGAAGAGATGATTGCTGCTAAAGACCCTGAGGCCGTTGCTGCATTTGGTACTATATATGATCATTTAGCCGTGGTTGAAATATGTGCGCCAAAAGGCATTCATGTAATGGTAGAAAAACCATTAGCAGTCAGTTTTGATCACGCGATAAAAATGGAGGCCTTGGCGAATAAACATAAGATTCATTTGCTTACTAATTATGAGACATCTTGGTATCCTACTAATGTTAGGGCGAAAAAGCTACTCAATGATGAAACTATTGGAGAGCTGAGAAAAGTTATTGTCCGTGATGGCCATCGAGGCCCAAAAAAGATAGGTGTAAATAAAGAGTTTCTAAAGTGGTTGACGGACCCTGTTTTAAATGGGGGCGGAGCTATTATGGATTTTGGATGTTATGGCGCCAATCTTTTGACATGGATTCATAAAGGAAAAAAGCCGAATTCCATTACAGCTGTGACCCAGCAACTGCAACCGGAAAATAATCCTCAGGTAGATGATGATGCAACTATAATTCTTACCTATGATGAATCCATGGCCATACTTCAGCCGTCTTGGAACTGGCCCATAGGAAGAAAAGATATGGAGCTATACGGAACCTTGGGGGCAATTTACGCGGATTCTCGAAACCAACTGAGGTTGCGTATCGCCGAAGGATATGATGGTTTTACTGAGGAAATCTTTGATTTGGAGGAACGAACACCTCCTTTCGATGATTCATTTGCATTATTTGCTGCCGTTATTTTGGGAGAATTACAACTGGAGCCTTTTGATCCCTATAGCCTTGAAAACAACATGATTACCATGGAAATTTTGGATTGGGCAGTAAAAAGTTCAAAAAACGGAGAGACAATAAATTTCAAAAAATAACTAATTAACTAGGTCGGTTAGCGAGTCTAGAAATAGATGTTTGTAGTGGGCAGAACTACATCCGCTGACTTAGTTTTAAGGTCATGTGATACCTGACAAACATATTATTTCCTATCTTTTTACTTTTTATTTCACTTTTGGTTACCAAGGAATAGGTGCATTCGGTTCAAAAAATGATTTGGTCTTTTACTTTATAGGTCACTAAAGAATTGAACTACCAGGAAACAATAAAAACAGAATCAAACTATATTGTTTATACAAATCCAAGACCTTATTATTTACTACTGTAAAAAGACAAAGCTACTTTGTCTTTTGGACGTTACTGCATATTAACCTACTCAGAATCTTAAACCATTAATAGGTTATAATTGAGTTAATTTAAATATTTTTTCTTTAGAATTTATTATATTATTCACGCTTAGTACTTTTATTATTTAATCACAAAACTTTTGGTTTTCAATCTAAATCTAAATACCATTAGATTTCAGAGCTTTTTGAAAATAGAGGAAGTGAATGAGGCTAAATAAACTTGAAGTATTGATGTTGTTTGAATCGCAAAATAATTTTCACGGTAAAGGATGATTTTACTAAAGTCAATAGCTCGAACACCCTACCTAAAGAGAATTTTGTTTATAACAACGTTACTCCTCGGTTTTTTTTGTGGTGCTCAGTTTACCTGTCCAAATATAACGCTCCCTGTTAATGGGGAAAGTGATGTGGCTGTGGATTCCCAGGTCTCTTGGGATGCAGTTGCGGGTATCGATGGCTATTCAGTATCCTTAGGCACCACTGCAGGTGGGTCAGATATCTATAATAGTCGTTCTGCAGCTCTAGTGAATAGTTTAGTTCCCGTTGTAGGATTACCAGATAATACAGAGGTTTTTGTCACTATAAGTTTGTTTTTAAACGATGGTAGCTTTATAACATGTCCTTCTGAAAGCTTTAGAACCGTTGATGTGACTACAGCTCCCAACTGCACTACATTAAATAACCCATTGCCCAACAGTGAAGAGGTAGGAATAGGTGAGAGTATGATTTGGGATTATGCACCAAGAGCAACAGGGTATCGCCTGGCAATAGGTACTTCTGAAACTAATTTTGATTTATTACCTGAAATCGATGTTGGTAATGTTTTAAGATATGGTCTCCCCGAAAACTTACCGATTAACACGGAGATTTATATTAGAATAGTCCCGTATAATGAAAATGGGGAGGCCATAACGTGTACCGTACAACGATTCACTACAGGTGATACAAGTATTGACTGTGAATCCTTTAGTCCTGAAATAAGTATACCGTCAACCATTGGCTTGTGTGTAGAAGTACCTGACTTAACAATTGAGAGCGAAGATAATGCAGATGGTTATAGGTGGTTTAGGATTAACGAAGACGCTACCGAGGTATTATTGTCTGAAACTAATATTTTTACCACCCGAGAAATAGGTTCTTACAGATATGAGGCCTATACCATTGTTTCACTTTTTGGTGAAACTACAGAGTGTTTAAATGTAGCTGCGTTCCAAGTGGTTCGTTCAGAAGAAGCCGTGGTCGATAGGGTTGAAGTTGATATAACAGGTTCGGGTTTGGATTTAACCGTAATTGTTACTGGGAGCGGGAATTACGAGTATGCCTTGGATAACGAAACTGGCATCTACCAAGATAATAATATTTTCAGGAATGTATCAGAAGGTGATCATCAAGTTTTCGTTAGAGACAAGAATGGTTGTGGAACAATAAGCTACACGTTTATTCAGACCCTAAGACAAGATGATTTTCCTAAATTCTTCACGCCCAATAACGATGGTATCAACGATTATTGGCAGCTTTTACCACTAAATGATAACGTTCCAAGCCTGCAAGCGCTGTATATTTTTGATCGGTACGGTAACCTACTATCGCAAGTTAATCCAGATTCAACCGGCTGGGACGGTACTTACAAAGGAAGACCTATGCCATCTTCTACGTATTGGTACAAAGCCGTTTCAATTTACGATAAAGCGATTCAAGGTTATTTTGCTCTTAAAAGATAGCTCCTTATTGGTATATGTACGTTTACTATTTCTTTCATAGCGTACCTTTTAGTTTAAGAGTAGCCTTTATTGCTAGCTTTCATAGAATAAAATATCAGTCTTTGAAAACTAATAGCTTTTCTTTATTTTGGGTTATAAAATAGTAGAAACCTCCGGCAGCACATTTTACTACGGAAATCGATTTTGCATCTTTAGGTGCTAAAAGACCACTCTGGCTATTAGATATGGTTTCAAACGAACCTTTACCGTTTCCTTTTAAAAATAGACCATTCATTGCGTCATATCTTCCAATAAATGTCTCGTTACCGAAATCGTTGCCTACTCCAACTATATCTAGATTTCCATCAGTATCAATATCTTTTATTATAATGTCATTAAGAGGAGCTAATTGAGCTTCAATCGGTAGTGGGTATATTTTAAACGAGCCATTCCCCAAGTTTTCCACATAACTACTATTATCGTAGTTGCCTTTTAGGATTAAAGCATTCTCTAATTCTGAGGCAGATAGCAAGGTACTTTCGGTAGCTTCAGCATACTCTTTGTAATAGTTGAATTTTGAACGAAATATGGTGCTTTGTTTATTCATATCGCCCCAGAAGTTGACTGGATATGACTTAAAAGTGCCGTTTTTATCTTTGAAATAGGCAAAGGTAACGGGGTCTATACTGCCGTTTTGGTCAAAATCTTTAGCGACTACGGTAACTGGTCTTTCTGCCGAAGGTTGAAATAAATTGTTTCTACCCAAATTGCCTACTACAAAATCAACATCACCATCATTGTCCATATCTTCAGCTTCAATACTTTCCCACCAGCCTATAAAATTTTGGACTCCTGTATTCTGGACTTTTTCGAAAGAATTATTTTTATTCTTAAAAATAGTTATGGGCATGAGCTCACCAACTACAATCAAATCTTGTTGACCATCTGCGTCATAATCGCCCCAAACGGCATCGGTTATCATACCTGCAGTACGCAAGTCGGGGGCTAAGCTATCTGTAACATCTTTCAGTATACCGTTTTCATTCATCAAGAGAAAGCTTTTCTCCGACACTGGGTACGCTCCCATAGGCGTTCTACCGCCAACGAATAAATCTACGTAGCCATCTTTATTAAAATCCATTGCTTTTACCACAGAACCACTTGTGTTAATTTCTGGTATTCTTATAGTCTCCTCGGTAAATTTTCCACTGCCATCATTAGTATAGAAACGGTCTCTGTAGTTTTCACTCCCTTTTTTAAATTGATTACTGCCAGAGACAAGATACATATCTAAATCACCATCATTGTCGATATCGAAAAGTTCGATACTCTCTTCTTCGAACTGCATTTCTTTTGGTATGGTGAACAATGCTTTTTGAGAAAAGCCACCGGCATGGTCTTGAAATAGAATAAGGGGAGAATATTTATTTGTACTTCCTATAATAACATCTTCGAAAGAATCTCCATTCAAGTCTCCAACGGCAAGACAAGGTCCGTTTTGTGTTAATTTATGAGGTAAGGTACGCTGTATGTCGAAATCTATAAAATCTAAGTCCTTGAGATTAATATCAAAGCCTAATTGTTCGGTAACATTAGTAAAATACCTTCGGTTCGAAGAGTTGGAGCCGGGGTGAACTAAATTTATGGTATCTCCTTTGATGCGATTATCATAAATAATGGAAACCGTTTGATTGGCTTTAATATTCCGTAATATTTGATTTGCTCCGTCTGGCCATTGTATTTCGATATGAGTAATGGTATCAATGGCACCAACCCCAAAGTGAGGAATAGGCTCAACGGAGGACATATAGCCCCGGGTCAAATAATGTTCGTAGTATTGGGTTTTATCATTTCCATATTTAAGTTTTATTTTGGTTCCAATACCCAAAGGATTTTCGAAAGGTCCTTGGAGTGCTAATCTTAAAAAATTATTCTTTTCACCCTCGTTTGTGCCATAGGTGTTCTCATAAACGAAAGCCTCATCGTTAATATTATTGACAATATAGTCTAGGTCTCCATCTTGGTCTAGGTCAGCAAAAGCTGCACCGTTGGAAAATGACGGAATGTTCAGACCCCAATTTTTTGTTTGTTCCTCAAATGTCCAGTCTCCTTTATTGCGATATCCGTAGTTAGCGACTTTAACCTCTGGTATGGAATCTAAAATTTTACCTGGACTTAAGAATGCATTTACATTAATAGCGAAATCGCCAAAATCCTTATCTGTGATATCGCGCGGAAAACCGTTGGTAATTAACAGGTCTCGAAAGCCATCGTTGTCCGCGTCCATAAAAAGTGGCGCCCAACTCCAATCTGTTTTTGATATACCCGCCATTAGCCCTATTTCATTGAAGTTTGCGGCAGAACCATTCCCTTTATGTAGCATATTTCGCATATACTGATATTGGTAATTATATCTTTCATTAAGGGTGTATTCTACATAATTATTATTACCGATATTGGTCTTCATGCGGTGATTGGTCTCCCCGAGCATATCCAAGGTTAGGATATCCAAAAAGCCATCGTTGTCATAATCGGATATGTCAGAGCCCATAGAAAATTTGCTCTGATGCTTGAGATAAGATTCAATTTTATTGGTAAAGGTGCCGTCTTGGTTATTGATGTACAGTAGGTCGTTGGTTAAATAATCGTTACTAACATGAATATCCGGCCAACCATCATAGTTTAAATCTGCTACGGCGATACCGAGTCCGAAACCTTCATAAACAATACCAGCTGCAATCGTAACATCTTCGAACGTGCCATCCCCTTTATTTCTATATAACCGATCGTTACTAATTGCGGAACCATCATTAATCAATGGACGATAATTCGTGGGTAAGTCGTGTACCTGCTCGTTATTTAGGACATAGAGGTCTAAAAGACCATCTTTGTCATAATCAAAAAAGGTAGCGTTCATGCTATTCCTATTGTCATCAATATGATAGGATTTAGCCATTTCCTTAAAAGTGGGTGTGCCATCTTGATTTAAACCTTGATTTACAAACAGCATATTTCTTCTTTGCTTAGCACCATTGCCCATAGCCACGCAAATATAGACATCCAACCAGCCATCTAAATTAATATCGACAATCGCTGCCCCTGTACTCCATTTTTCTTTTGCGCCTATACCAGAAGCTTCTGAAACATCTTGAAAGTTAAAATCTTTTTTGTTCAAGTATAATCTATTGGAGACTTGATTGCCCGTAAAAAGGATGTCGTTTCGGCTATCATTATCAAAATCGGCGACGGCCACACCGCCTCCATTAAAGATATATTCTTCGGTTAGAATATTAAAGCTATCTGTTTCTATAATCTGGTTATTGAAAGTTATATTTGTCGTTTTTCCAGACTTTAAAAGAAATAAACTGGTCTCTTTCTTTTTACAAGAATAAATGCATAGCAATAGCATACATAAAATCAATAGGTTTTTCTTCATATTGTAGTAGGGTACTTTTAAATATTGGGTAACAAAAAAGCAGTGATTATACGAATATAATCACTGCTTTTGGTATTAAAAATCTTCGGAGAAGATTTTTATTTATAAT
>NZ_JHZC01000020.1 GCF_000621125.1 Maribacter antarcticus DSM 21422 | reverse complement strand
ATGTCTCTCAAAAGATTGAACTTTATTTACAAAAGAACAACAGGTTGACTGATATTATTGACCGCAACATACCAATATCGTATTATGATACCATCAATGAATCCAATTATGCCAATTGTGAAAAGTGTAGAATTGATGTTGCTGATGCAGATTCTTTTCAAAATTTAGAAACGGGTTATCACTTATTGAAATCACTTAACACAGACCAAAGCAATAAGGTAGACTCGCTTTCTTTTAAAATAGATGCTTTTTATAAAGACTACGATGCAATATTCCCAGATGTGAATAAAATGTTGTTAGATATTACAATTGAAACAACTGATGATTTCCAAAAATATGATTGGTTTGTAGAATGGTCTGTTTTTGAGCGAAGAACCTACAACAAGGAGTTAGTTACCTATATTTTTGAGAGTGATGAGTATCGTACCAAAAGTGACAAACACTTAATTTACTCAAAATATTATTTAGGTAGACTAAAAGATTACAATACCAACGCTACAGAAATATTAAAAATTTTGGGTGAAAAATTAAAAGAATGAAAATCTTTAGAAAAATATATTAAAAAATAACGAAAGCACAACAACGTGTATAATCAATTGCTTGGTTCCTGCCTACTTGGAAATATCTTCTGAATTTCCTCTGTTTCTTGTTTTATTTAGTAAGTTAATGACTATAACCACGCAACTAATCTTATACAAATACGTTAGCCACAAGCAAAAAAATGGATGAAATTAGAAAATTTATTGACAATATTTCTCCAATGAACAATTCTGATTGGGAGTTTTTCTCTTCAAAATTACAAGAAATAAAACTTGACAGAAATACTCCTCTATTAAAAGTCGGTAAAACTGAAAATTATTTATACTTTATTTCAAAAGGAATAATCAGGCTTTATATTCCAAGAGTAGAATCTGACTTAACTTTTGGCTTTCTATTTGAAAATGAGTTTGTTACAGGCTATGATTCTTTTTTATCACAAATGCCTTCTGAATACCAAATTGAAACCTTAACAGAAAGTGTTTTATGGCGGATTTCAAAAAAAGACTTAGAAGAAGTTTATCAAAAAACAAGTAATGGAAATATTATTGGTCGAAAAATGGCTGAAAATATATTTTTAATAAAATCAAAGAGAGAGATTTCCTTATTAAATAAAACAGCAGAAGAACGATACTTGAGCTTATTCATTGACCGTCCTAAATTATTACAACAAATTCCATTAAAATATATCGCCTCATATATTGGTGTTACACCACAAGCATTGAGTAGAATAAGAAAACGGATTAATTAACTTGGGTTCATTATTTTTATTTCTTCTTTTACAACCTTTGTATTCAAATAATTTAGAAAAAAATATGAAACCACTAATTGTACTTTTATTAAGTTTTACAATCTCTCTTTTAGTTATTAAAATTATCAAAAAAGAATATGAATTTGCATTTTCAGCAAGAATTGCAATGTCCATAATGCTTGTGTTTACTGCTATTGGTCATTTTGCATTTACAAAAGGAATGTCAATGATGATTCCTAAGTTTATTCCTTTTAAAGAAATTTTTGTTTACTTAACTGGAGTTTTTGAAATTCTATTAGCAATAGGTTTACTAATTCCTAAACTTAAAATGGTATCTGGATGGACACTTATAATTTTTCTTCTATTAATGTTACCTGCTAATATATATGCTGCTATGAACAACGTAAATCTCCAAAAAGGAACACTTGATGGTAACGGTATGATGTATTTATGGTTTAGGATACCTTTACAAATATTATTTATTATTTGGACTTATATTAGTACAATAAGAATATAAAGGAAAAGCCAGTGGCTAACAGCGTGTATAAGTAATAAGGGTTATGTGCTAAACTGAAAGTTAGTACTTATTTACAAAGTTCCCCAAATTTGCAATTTGACGGTTAAATGAAAAAGGGTGACAGTAAAATTGCAAATTTGTCTAAGTGCTAAACTGAAAATTATTGTGTATTTATTCCCTTACTACTCATACACTAATCGTTGTGCTTCATTATCAGAAACCGCTAACCAATGATAAAATTCTTTAGAAAAATTAGACAAAAAATGCTGACTGAAAACAAATTCAGCAAGTATTTACTTTATGCAATTGGAGAAATAATCCTTGTTGTTATTGGAATTTTAATTGCGCTATCAATTAATAATTGGAATGAAAACAGAAAAGAGTCTAACTTGGAATTGGAAATATTATCCGGTCTTTATAACGACATTGCTAATAATAAAATCAAGATAGATAATTTGATTTCGAGAGACTCAATAATAATTACAGGAAATCAACACATTCTTTCTTTATTGAAAGATAATAATTCAACCTTTAATGATTCACTTCAATTTAGTTTTGGAAATATTAATCGATATCAAATATTTTTTCCTCAACAAATGGCATATGAAACACTTAAATCGAAAGGTCTTCACTCGATAAAAAACGATTCATTAAGAAAACAAATTATTGAATTATATGATGAGACGTATTTAGTTAATTCACACATCAGAGATTTAAAAAGTGAGGTTTACTCGAACACATACAATATGCTGAATAAAAGGCTTTTTACAACAAAAGATATTGACCATAAAATACCGAACAATTATAATGACTTGAAAGGAGACACAGAATTCCTGAATACATTATCCCATATTACAGCTGAAAACGAAAACTTTCAGAATTACTCATATATGATGTTGGAAAAAACTATTACAGTTATAACCGAAATTGATAAAGAAATTAAAAGATTAAAAAAATAACGAAAGCACAACAACGTATATAAAAAATAGCGCGAGTCTTTGCTAACACGCCGGGTTCGGGCATTTTTAGGAAGTCGCCAAATTTTTAAATTTGACAAATTTCCAAAAATAAAATAATTAGTAAAATTTGAAAATTCGGCTTGTGTTTCATCCGAAAATTATCGCTTATTTTCAGCGCTACTTTTCACATACAAAACCGTTAGCGATAATAAATCATCATTCCTTACATTTAACCTAACATTGTCAACATAACGTGAAAATAACTCCAAAAGCGAAAAGAAACATTTCAAGGATTACTCCCTTTGCGATTATCTGGTTATTGATTGGATGGATAATTGATATAACAGTGTTCGATGTAACACATAACCAAATCCTCAATCCAGATACTGGTATTTCCTACACCATCCCAGTGCTGATTTTTGCTAGCCTGGCGAATGTCCTGGTTGGACTTATTGTAGGGGTTTTAGAAGTGGTTTATTTAGAAAAGAGATTCTCAAACCAATCACTGAGTGCCAAGCTTTTTTACAAATTCTTAATCTACCTTACCTTATTAATTATCATTATAGTCCTCTTATTTCCTGTGGCATCTACGCTCGAAACAGGCATAAGTTTGCTAGAAGTTGATGCTTGGCAAAAATTGGGTAGATTCCTAATAAGTATCTCTTTCCTTATCACCTTATTTCAGTTGTCTGTAAAGCTTATGGTTAGTTTGATATATTCAGCTATAAGTGAAAACTTAGGACATCAGGTGCTTTTAAATTTTTTTTCCGGGAAATACCACCAACCCAAAATTGAAAAGCGGATTTTCATGTTCCTAGACATGAAATCTTCGACTACAATAGCCGAAACTCTAGGCCACGTAAAATACTTCAAATTACTGGACACCTATTACAGTATTATGTCAGACTCCATCATCAATTCATTCGGTGAAGTCTACCAGTACATAGGAGATGAAGTCGTGATTTCATGGAAACCTGGCAAGGGGATTAACCAGTCAAGCTGCATCAAATGCTTCTTTGACATACGCGATCATCTCAATGAACAAAAAGAAGTTTTATTTCATGAATTTGGCTTTGAAATTGGATTCAAAGCAGGGATTCATTTCGGTGAAGTCACTATTGGAGAAATTGGAGCCTTAAAAAAAGAAATCGTATTTACGGGGGATGTCTTAAATACGGCCGCTAGAATTCAAAGTCTTTGTAAGGAATTAAAATCTGACCTACTGATCTCAGGTGCAATTAAAGAATTATTACCCCATTCTAACTATCAATATAGCTCTAAAGGAGAGATAGAACTGAAAGGAAGAAATAAGAAAGAAGAACTGTTTAGCGTAACATTAGAAAAGAAGCCGACAATCGCTAACAAAGTGTATAATTAATTGCTTAGGTCTGTATGTACTCGGAAAATCCTACGGATTTCCCAAACGTTCGGTTTCCTTTTACTAAATTAGTTGCTAGACAATCGCAACTAACCATACACAAACCGTTAGCAGTAATATGTGGTAAGAAGTAAGATAATCATCGGGGCTTTCCCTTTTTTGCTGCTTACCCTATAAGAGACCTACTCATTTCGCAAACAGAACGTTTATCAGTGCAACAACAAATCTACGGTACCAATTTCATTTGTTTCTCTTTTAAGTGTGCCCTAGCCTTTAAAAATAGAACAGCTTTTGGGGTTTTCCCTTTTGCCGCCAAAACGCAAGTGTTGCGCAATCGATATGCGGACGGACTTGTGGCTTGCTGGTATTCTTAAACCTTCTATACCTATTAATTTTTTTGATGTCTGCTTAGGTGAATCGCAGCATGTTATAAGCGGCAAAATCTACAGGTAATATAGGAATAGCTTGTCTTTTAGCGTTTGGTTCGGGTTACATAAAACCGCTAACAAGACCTATACGTAATGCGGGGCTTGGTCAATATCAAAAGGTTTGTGTATTTTTAGGAGGTACGCCAAAACAGTTTGATTTGGGATTTAGAACAAAAATAAACACAAAAAAACTGCTTTAGCTAAGTGTAAAATAAGGAAAATGAGTACTGCGCTGCTCCCGCATTACCTATAGCTTAGCCGTTGGCAGTAATAAAAAAAATGAACGAATTTAGAAATCAAATCACGAATTCAATCAATCTAAAAAAGGAAAATTTAGACTTATTGGAAAATCATGTCGAAAAAACCGATTATCAAAAAAATGATTTATTAATACAACCAGGAAAAGTATGTTCATTTATTGCGTTAGTAAATAATGGAATATTTCGTTCTTACATAATAAAGAATGGTACCGAATTTAACATTGACTTCTACATGCCTAAAACATATATGAGCTCATATACTAGCTTTATTACACAAACTCCCACTAAAGGTTATATACAAGCGTTATCTAATTCAACAGTATATTATTTATCAAGTTCAAACTATCAAAAACTTTTAAATACAGATTCTGAATTTTATAAATTAAGTAAATTAATATCTGAGACTTTATTCATTCGAAAATGTAAAAGAGAAACGACTCTTTTAATGGATACTGCTCGAGAACGATATGAGTTTTTACTGAAAAATTACCCTAATATAGAACAACTAATTCCTCAATATCAAATTGCTTCTTATTTAGGAATTAAACCAGAATCTTTAAGTCGACTTAAGAAGTTAACCTAGGTCAATGAATAATAAAATAATTGAAAATATCTTTGTCAAAATCTATAAATATAGTTTTCATGAAGCATTATTTAATAATTATTGTTCTCTTTTTAACCAATTATAATTCATTTTCACAAAAAGTCATTACTCGAAAGAATTTACAAGAATCAAATATTGAAACACAATGTTTTTCTAATATAAAAACGACTGAAATAGAATTTAAAGAAGGTTTTAAAGCTCTTAAACATAAACACCCTTGTATAGTTATTGGATATATTATATCTGGAGAATGCCTCTTTCAAATTGAAGGAGAAAAAGCAATAGTATTAAAGAAAGGGGAAGCATTTATTGAGCCTGCTGAAAAAACAATAATCCATTTTAATAATAATTCAGAAAGTCAAAAACTGAAATTTGTCGTTACCTATTTAAATAATCATGAAACAAAATTAACTCATATATTGGAATAAACTACAGCCAACATATTTCACTTTAATATAAAAGACACTTTGTAAAAAAATGATAAAAAAATACCAAATTGCAGAAATTAATATTGCTCGAATGAAAGGAGTAAATATTGATGACCCGATTATGAAAGAGTTTGTAGACAACTTAGACAGAGTTAATGATTTAGCTGAAAATACCAAAGGTTTTGTCTGGAGATTGAAAGATGAGAATAATGACGCAACTAACTTCAATCCTTATAATGATGAACAGGTTATTATAAATGTATCTCTATGGGAAACAATTGAGTCGTTAGAAATGTTTGTGTACAAAACTTTTCATACAGATTTTTTAAAAAAAAGAAAAGAATGGTTTCATTCTTACGGTAAGGTTTATACAGCAATGTGGTGGATACCTAAAGGAGAATTTCCTACAATTCAAGAGGCAGTTAAAAAGTTAGATTATTTACAAAAAAACGGTTCATCACAAGTAGCTTTTAACTTTAGAAATAAGTTTTCTAAACCATCTGAATGAAATTGTTGAGAAATTAAAATACTACTGCCAACAATGTATAAAAAACATAGGGCTTTTGTGTTAACTCCAAAGTTCTGTGTCTATTTACAAAGTCCGCTAAATATAAAATTTGGTCTTTACGAAAAAATATAAAAGCAAAATATTTATATTTAGCTAAGTTAGAAACCGAAACATAGTGCTTATTTATTGCCCTACGTTTCTTATACTAAACGTTAGACATAATTAAAAATTGAAATCAACATAGTGATTAACGCATACGAGTACTTTAAAAATCATCCGAAATTCAACAAGCTTGTTGGGAATGATTTCTTATTCGTAGAATATAAATGTCCTCTTAATATTGAAGAATATCAACTATGGATTGAGAATCACTTAATAACATATGTTGTAAGTGGTAGAAAAGATTGGATTACCTCAAATAAAACACATAAACTTACAGCAGGAGACACGCTGTTTGTAAGAAAAGGGGTTTATACAACAAAGCAATATCTAGAAAGTGATTATTGTGTAATGCTTTTCTTTATCAACGATAAATTCATCAAAAGGTTTATTACCGAAAATCCCTCATTTAAAAGAGAATTAAATCATCAGAAAGAGCATACTCAAATTTTCGAAATTACTACAAATGCTGTATTTAAAACATTAATAGAAAGCATCTTTCATTATTTAAAGCAAGGGGAAGAAATTCCGAAAGAACTAGTGGAAATTAAATTTAAAGAATTACTCTTTAATATAGTGCTCAATTCAAATAATAACGAACTGCTATTTTTCTTCAATTCAATAACGCAAAATGCCAAATCTAATATTGAAAATATTATGACAGAAAATTTTCAATACGAGTTGCAAATAGCTGATTTTGCCAAACTTTGTGGTAAAAGTTTATCTTCCTTTAAACGTGAGTTCAAAAAATGTTTTAACACGACACCAAGTAGGTGGTTAATCGATAAAAGATTAGACCACTCCAAAACCCTGTTGCTAGGAACTAACCTAACTGTAAGTGAAATAGGATACGAATGTGGGTTTAAAAACATTTCGCATTTTATTCAAGCTTTTAAAAAGAAAGCAAACCTAACTCCCAATAAATTCAGAGCACTCCAAAAGGAAATTTAATTGAACTTTTAAGAACACTTTTTGGACTTTTAAGAAATCCTAAAAAAAACATAAAACCTGTCCTTTGTATTAGTTAATTATAAAAACTAATATCATGCAAAGTCAGTTAAAATCCATAAAAAATAGCTCCTTAGTTCATCAAAGACATTTAATTCTTCACGAAAAGTATCAAAAATATCCTGTAACTGCTTGGATTACTGATTCCGCAGAGGTCATAGGAATAAATCTACAAGACCCTTTTAGAACAACAGTTTCCATCAATGATACAATGAAAATTCCATTCAAAATTGGAGTTCATAAAGCAGTTGGTGGTGATCACGATTTTCCAAATGCAGGCGATTTATTATGTGCATCGTTAGCATCTTGCTTTGAAAGTACCATTAGAATGATTTCAAATAAATTGGGAGTAGAACTCATTGAAACAAAAATACGAGCAAATGCACAAGTTGATGTAAGAGGCACATTGATGATTGATAAATCAATTCCTGTTGAATTTCAATCTATGCATATTGATGCTTTACTAATTGCCAAAAACACAAACAAAAAGCTCTTGAGTACCTTAATAAAAGGAGCGAAAAATAGTTGCATCGTTTATCAAACTGTAAAAAAAGGAACTCCCATTACCTTAAATGCGGACTTTAGAATTACAAACTAAAATATAAATTATGAAAAAATCAATCATCTTACTTTACGGAATTTTAGCCTATTGTGTTTTTCTAGTTGCTTTTATGTATGCAATTGGTTTTATAGGTAATATCCTTGTCCCAAAATCTATAGATTCTGGGACAGAGACAACCTTGTTTTCTTCCATATTAATCAATGTTGTTTTATTAAGCGTATTCGCTTTACAACATAGTATAATGGCTCGACCAGCATTTAAAAAATGGTTTACAACTATCATTAGTCCAGCAATGGAACGAAGTACTTATATACTTTTATCAAGTTTGGCTCTAATGTTAATTTATTGGCAATGGCAACCAATCACCATTACTGTATGGGAAACCAATAGTAAAATTGCTATTGATATTCTAACAGGAATCTTCTTTCTAGGTTGGCTAATTGTTCTTCTATCAACATTTATGATAAATCATTTCGAACTTTTTGGTCTAGCACAGATTATTGATAATCTAAAGAACAAACAAACTCCTAACCCCAAATTTCAAACTAACTATTTATATAAAATTGTGAGACATCCCATTATGTTAGGATTTATAATCGCCTTTTGGGCAACACCTACTATGACGGTTGGACATTTATTATTTACCTTAGTTACGACTTTATATATTCTAATAGCTGTAAAATATTTAGAAGAAAAAGACCTTCGTAAATATATTGGAGAAGAATATGAAATATACCAAAAAGAAGTCCCTATGGTGGTACCTTTTTCAAAAAAAAATTCAAAGATTAAAAGCGTGAAATAGAACCAAAATTAATCGAATTGGGAATTCAATCACCAGAAGTTCCAAAGCCTGTTGCAAATCATATCCCAGCAAAACGTACTGGTAACTTGATTTATGTTGCTTGACAGATTCTAGTAGAGAATGGAATCATAAAAAAAGGCAGACTTGGAAAGGATTTAAGTTTAGAAGAAAGCAAATGCGCTACTAAACTTTGTGCCATAGGTTGTTTAGCAGCAATTAAAACTATTAGTTCGCTAGATAAAGTAACCAGTATTGTTGCAATTCACGGATTAGTAAATTCTACTTCGGAAAATACTGAACAAGCTGATGCTATGAATATTGCTTCCGATTTTGTTGTTGAAGTATTTGGAGAAATTGGAAAACACACTCGTACAGCAGTTGGAGTAAGTGTACCTCATAATATTGCAGCTTCAATATATATGATAGTCGAAATTGAGGATTAAAAAACTATGCCTAACAATATGTATAATTGCATGTCTTGTATCGGCTAAAAAAAGTCGATAAGAAACGCAATATACACTTAACGTGAGCAAAAATTTAAGCAACCTACCTACAAATGAATAAAGCTTTCTCAAAAGAAGAAAATATTTTATATAGCTTTTTAAATCCTGTGTACCCTCTTACAGAATTGGAATTTAAGCCCATAGCTGAAATTTTAAAAAAGAAAAAATACAAAAAGGGAGAAATTATTCTAGATATTGGTCAAGTTGAAACAAAAACTAGTTTATTAATTAAAGGCTTTGTTCATCAGTACGTAATAATTGAAGGGGAGCTGTTTACAATTGATTTTTCGCTTTCCGGTATGGGTTTTAACAATTTCACTAGTTATATAGAAAACTCGCCTTCAAATCAAATACAAAAGGCAATGACTGATGTAGAAATTCTTTATTTTAAAAAACAAGATATTGAAAAATTACTATTAAAAAGCCAACCTTTTTGCTACATCTACACTAAGCTATTTGAACAAGTGCATTTAGAGCGTGAAAAAAGGTCTTTACTCTTGCAACACAAAGATGTCTTTAAAAAGTATGAATTATTTCTAAAAACAATTGAAAAATCTAAAGTATTCATAGAAGAAATACCTCAAAAATTAATTGCAAATTACTTAAGTATGACACCTGAATCTTATAGCAGAGTAAAAAAGGAATATCTAAAAAAGTAAATTCGTTTATTGATTTGAAATAAGTTTTATGACTTAGAGTTGTTTCACCTTTGTGGCAAACTTTGAATTATGAAATTTATTTATCTTTTATTTCTACCTATACTTTTGAGTTGCTCAAATGATGACAATTTAGAGATCATTGGAGTTATCGAAGAATTTAGTTTACAATCAAACATTAGTAAGGATAGCTATCCTATTTATGTTTATTTACCAGAAAATTATTCCAATGATTCTTCCAATCAATTGATAATTGGTTTAGATGGTGATACTCGATTCAATGCTATAGCAAATCTAATTTCCGATAAAACTCAGAACGGAAGTATGCCACCTTCTATTTTAATATCTATTGGAAACAATAAAAATAGGAATCGAGATTATACGCCAACATCTTATGATCACGGTACTGGAGGTGCTAATAACTTTTATCAGTTTATTAAAGAAGAACTGATACCTGAACTTGAATCAAGATATAATTTAGACCCCTCAAATAATAAAACACTAATTGGGCATTCTTTTGGTGGGTTATTCACACAGTATGTTATGGCACAAAATAGGCAAGATAACCCATTCAATAAATTTATTGCAAGTGGCACATCATATTGGTACGATTCAGGTGTTATATTCGAATATGAACAGAATTATGCAAATGAAAACATTGACTTAGATGTAACATTTTATAATGGAATGGGAACCTTAGAAGGAGGAGTTATGCTGGCGTCTTTTGAGGAAATGAATGAGCGTATAGACAATAGAAACTATCCGAATTTTAAGCATAAAAGTGAATTAATAGAAAAAAGCGGACATACGGGTTCTGCACATACAATATTTAAAAAAGGATTAGACTATGTATTCAGTAATTAGAATAATTACAATTATCGGTTTGATATCTATCAGTAACACGCTATACGCTCAAAAAACCAACAACAACTCTTTAGAAGTAGGTGTATTGGGAGCAGGCGATGAATCATTATATTACGGAGGCTACAGCAAATTTATCGTACCGCTGTCTAATAAAACAAATTATTTTACGATTTCTTTTGCTCTAACTGCCTATTTCGATTTTAAAGGAGAATCAGAACGAAATGCTTATTTAGTAGATGATATTGATATGCGATTAATACCAACTGTTAATTTTGGGTATTCGTTAAATTTTAATAAAGTCCAATTAAATTTTGAAGTACCCATTGGTTTAAGTTATGCCCATACAAAAGGTACTTTGGTAAATGAAACCATAGGTTTCGAACGAGATTATTCCAATAATGAAGTTTTCTTTACTTATGGATTTTCTTTTTCACCAAAATACAAGATTAATAATTCTAATAGCATTGGACTTACTACATTTCTACCTTTTATTAAGGACAAAGCTCAATCTGGATATCAGATTGGAATTGGTTGGACAAAAACTTTTGCTAACAATGTATCTAAAAAATAGGACGATTATTGCTTGACCAATGGCTTGGGCTTATTTACGGGGTCGCCATGTTTTTAATTTGTATTGTAGCTCATAATAAAGCTAAGAAAAAATTAAAAATATGGCTTCTTGCTTTACGGAAAGTTAAATACTTACCAACTGCCCTACTTTTCATATACTAACCGTTGTGCGCAATTAAACACAAACCAATTCACTTTTTGAAATCTTTCGTAATAATTCCTCACCCCATTCTGTATCTATAGGACGAAAACGAGATTTATCCCATCTAGCATCATTATGTATAACCTGAACATCTTTTTCACTTACCCATAATACAGTATATATTTCGCCCTTAACTAACTTCTTTTCACCATCTAACCATCCACATTCGTCATTTATGCAAACTACTTTTTGTCCTACTTTCATAATTAATTGCGCACAACACTGTATCTAATTAATAGCCTGTGTCGTGCTTGTTTTAAAGGCTATTGTCTGTTTAATAATTTAGTTTTTAATACGAAAGCAGTCGCTTATTTACGGCTACTAATCATATATTTTAACGTTAGGCATAATAAATTGTAACAAATCACTCTCTCAATCGCCTAATCAAAAAAGAGAATAAACGATGCATAAATTAACTATCAAAAACTTATCAAAAACCTATCCTAATGGTGTCAAAGCCTTAGTTGATGTTAATCTAGAATTAGAAAACGGCATGTTCGGACTATTAGGTCCAAACGGGGCTGGTAAATCCTCGCTAATGCGAACGCTTGCCACACTGCAAGAAGCAGATTCTGGTACTGCGACTTTAGATGATATTGATATTTTAAACCAACCTGCAGAACTGCGAAAAGTTTTAGGCTACTTGCCACAAGAATTTGGTGTGTATCCTCGTATTACAGCAGAACAATTATTAACACATCTCGCCATTTTAAAAGGAATTACCAATACGTCTGAACGTAAAGAATTGGTGAAGTACTTATTAAACAAGGTGAACCTTTACGATAAACGAAACAAATCTGTAAAAGGGTTTTCTGGAGGAATGAAACAGCGTGTTGGGATTGCACAAGCCTTAATCGGTAATCCTAAATTAATCATTGTTGATGAGCCAACAGCGGGTCTAGACCCTGGAGAGCGTAATCGTTTTTATAACTTATTGGCAGATGTTGGTAAAGACGTTATTGTCATTCTATCCACACATATCGTTGATGATGTAAGAGAATTATGTACCAAGATGGCGATTATGAATTTAGGAGAAATCGTGTATCACGGGTCTCCACAATCGGCAATTGACGAATTAAGCTCTAAAGTATTTCAAAAAATAGTTGACAGAGACGAACTTCAAAATTATGCTAACGACTATAAAATCATTTCAAATAAAATGGTAGGTGGACTGCCCCTTATTCATGTATTTAGTGAAGAGCATCCGCAAAACGGATTTGAACAAGTGAGACCTAATTTAGAGGATGTCTTCTTTTCTAAAATCAACACGTCTAACGTACTTGTTTAATCAACCCTAACCATTTTAATCATGTTTAAAACATTCTTTTCATCAGAATTAAAATATACCCTTAAGCAACCGATGGTGTATATTTTCATATTCATCTTGGCATTAATGGAATTCTTTGCAACCGTTAGTGATAACGTACAAATTGGAGGAGCCATTGGTAATGTGTATCGCAACTCGCCATATACAATGACTGTACATATCACTGTCTTTTGTGTTTTTAGTCTTCTAATGGCTGTAGCCTTTTTCAATAATGCAGCTTTACGCGACCATAATAGTGAATTTAACGAAATCTTATTTACAACACCCTTAAGCAAACCAGGCTACTTTTTTGGGCGCTTTTTAGGAGCTTTAGTCGTCTCAACATTACCATTAACAGGCGTTTTTATTGGCATGCTGCTAGGAACTGCTATGAATTCTATTTTCGGATGGATCGATGTAGAACGCTTTGGTCCATTTTACCTTGAAACCTTCGTGAATAATTACCTCTTATTTATTTTACCTAATATGTTCCTTGCCGGAGCCGTTATTTTTGCCATGGCAAACAAATGGAAGAGTACTATTATTTCATTTGTTGGAGGTTTAGTTATTATTGTAGCTTATATAGTTTCTGGCTCTTTAATGTCTGATGTAGATAATGAAACCATCGCTGGTTTATCAGATATATTTGGAATTAACACCTACTCTATTGAAACTAAATATTTTACTCCAATAGAAAAAAATACCATCAGTCCTGGGTTTTCTGGCCTTTTATTTTGGAACCGAATCCTTTGGACGTCTGTGGGTATTATTATTTTACTGATTTCGTACTTTAGTTTCTCGTTCCAGCAGAAAAATAAGAAAGTAAAGAAGCCAAAAGGTAAAGTCGCAAAAGACGAAACTGTATTTGCACTTCCAACGTTAAATCCAACGTATGGTGCTGCTGCGAATTGGCTTCAATTTAAAAGTTTCTTTTACACCAACTTTTTAAGCATTGCAAAAAGTGTCACCTTTAAGATATTATTTCTTTTTTGTATTATCATTTTAGTTGCGGATTTAAGTGGAGGTTTTGAATATTTTGGTTTACAATCCTATCCTTTAACCTATAAACTCATTGATTCTATAAAGGGAAATACAAACCTGTTTACAGTCATTATTCTGATATTTTTTAGTGGTGAATTAATTTGGCGCGATAGAGATTCTAAGATTAATGAAGTTGTAGACGCAACTGCACATACCTCTTTTATTTCTATGGCTGCAAAAGCCTTATCATTAATTTGTATTACTACAATTTTAAATCTCTTCTTTATTTTTATTGCAATTATCTATCAATTACTTAATGGCTTTACACGTATAGAATTAGATGTTTACCTCTTAGATTTCTTTTATTCTAATCTGGCGCTTTATATTGTCTTTGCTGGCATTATGATTATGATTCAAGTGCTGTCTAGTAATAAATACATTGGCTATTTTATATCTGTATTGGTACTCTTAGTATGGGAAATTGTCTTAAGTATTTTAGATATTTCCACCAATATGCTAGATATTGGAGGAGGAGGTTCTGTTTTCTATTCGGACATGAATAGCTTCGGGCCAGGATTAACAAGCGCCTTGTGGTTTAATTTTTATTGGATTTTACTGTCGTTTTTAGGGTTACTCATAGCAGGTGCGCTATGGAATCGTGGGTCGAAAAGCTCTTTATTTAGTCGTATAAAAACGGCACGGAAAGAGGTGCCTAAAAGTTACCGCGGTATTATAGCCTTAACGGCAATTGTATGGATTGGTGTTGCGAGTTTTATCTATTATAATACGCAAGTATTAAACCCTTACCGTTCTAGTGATGCGACTGAGCAATTATCTGCTGATTATGAGAAAAAATATAGTACGTACAGAGGTGTGGTATCACCAAAAATCACGGATGCGAAATATTATATAGATATTTTTCCTGAAAAACGGAATATTAATGTTAAAGCAGATATTCAGTTAACCAATGCCTCTAACAAAGCTATTGATTCACTACACTTTTATAATCTTGAAGGCTGGGACACCAAATTGACTATACCTAATGCAACCGTAGTCTTTGAAGATGACACCTATTTATACACCATCTATAAATTGAGTCCTGCATTGCAACCTGGTGAGCAAATTATGCTTCATGTTGACAATACATACCTTACTAAAGGTTTTGAAAATGGCAGAGGTAATACAAACATCATTAATAACGGAACCTTTTTTAATAACGGAGATGTTTTACCAACAATGGGATATGCTGAAAATTTTGAGCTCTCAGATAAAAACACACGCAAAAAGTATGACCTAGAGCCAAAAGAGCGGATGCCAAAATTAACACGGGAAATTTCCGATTTACATCATAATAACTATATCAGTAATGGACAATCCGATTATATTAATGTGGAAACCATTATTTCCACAAGTAAAGACCAAACAGCTATTGCTCCTGGTTCTTTAATTAAAAAATGGGAAGAAAACGGCAGAGACTATTACCATTATAAGAGTGATACTCCATCTTTAAACTTTTATGCGTTTATGTCTGGCGATTATGAAATTGCAAAACGCAAATGGAATGGTATTGATATTGAAGTCTATTACGATGAAAAACATCCTGAAAATGTGGAGATGATGTTAGATGCTGTAGAGCGTTCTTTGACTTATTACACGGAAAACTTTGGACCTTATTTTCATAAGCAATGTCGTATTATAGAATTTCCACGTTATGCGTCATTCGCACAAGCATTTCCAGGAACCATGCCTTATTCTGAAGCGATCGGATTTATTATTAATCTTGAAGACGAAACCGGAAATAACATAGTAGATGCTGTGATTGCGCACGAAATGGCACACCAATGGTGGGCTCATCAAGTTATTGGAGCCAACATGCAAGGTAGTGTGATGATGAGTGAAAGTTTTTCTGAATATTCCGCTTTAATGACGATTAAGAATATGACCGAGAACCCGATGAAAATGCGTGAATTTTTAAAGTATGATCACGATCGCTACTTAAGAGGGCGCAGTGGTGAACGTCTTAAAGAGTTGCCATTGTATACCGTGGAAAACCAAGGCTATATCCATTATGGAAAAGGCAGTGTTATTTTATATGCCTTACAAGATTACATCGGTGAGGATAAAGTAAATTTAGCAATGAAAGGTTTCTTAGAAGAATACCGCTATAAAGAGCCACCTTATCCAACGTCGTATGACTTCTTAAGGTATTTAGAACCTCAAGTTCCAGATTCGCTAAATTATCTAATCACAGATTGGTTTAAAGAAATTACCTTATACGATAACCGTCTAAAAGAAGCCAATTACAAAAAATTGGATAATGGTAAGTATGAAGTAACATTCGAGATTGAAAGTTCTAAAGTAAAAGCTGATAGCTTAGGAAACGAAACGAAAACTGCAATTAATGATTGGATTGATGTTGGTGCATTTGCCGATGATGATGAAGAAAATTTAATATTCCAAAAAAGGGTAAAAGTTAATAAGCCAAAAATGACTTTCGTATTTGAAATTGATTCACTACCATCAAAATTAGCTATTGACCCTCGTCATTTACTAATTGATAGAGTATATGACGACAATATAAAACTGGTAGTAGAAACTATGCCTAACAAAAAATAAACGCCATTAAAACAGGCGTTTATTCAATGCGTTGTAACACATTAAAAACAATATCGAGAAAGAAATGACTCCAATTGATAAACTCATAGTGCATTTTAGAAAAAGTATAACACTTACAGACGATGAAGCGGAAATCGTTGGTGGATGTTTTACTATCGTAGAATTAAAAAAGAAAGAAATTCTTTTATACGAGGGTGATCTTTCATCGCATATGAGATTTATTTCAGACGGCTGTCTCAGAAGTTATTATATGGATGAAGATACAAAAGAGCATATCATTCAATTCGGAATAGAAGATTGGTGGATTAATGATTTATACAGTTACCTAACTAATACTCCTTCGAAACAATTTGTTCAAGCTATTGAAAATAGCGTAGTACTCCAAATACATAAAGACAAATTAAACGATCTGTATAACAACGTCCCAGCAGTAGAACGTTTTTTTAGATTCAAATTTGAAAAAGCCTATGTTTCATTACAGGAACGAACTATTAATGCCATGAGTAAAACGGCCGAAGAGCATTACCTTGATTTTCGTACAAAGCATAGAGATATAGAGCAGCGTGTGCCGCAATATATGATCGCTTCTTACTTAGGTATTACACCCGAATTTTTAAGCAAACTCAGAAAAAACATTTCGCAATAAGTCGTTATTAACCTACATTAAGATTCCCTACATAACATAGCAGTTTCTTTGTCCTATCAATAAAAAGATTGGGCTATGTTAAGAATTATAAGTGTATCGATTACTCTCCTATTTTCCGCTTTGGCATCAAATGCACAAGAGGTTGGTTTCTCTCCAGAATTGCTGTTCGGCCATAGGTCACTTACCTATCAACATTTTGTAGCGCATCGTTTTAACGATAAATGGTCTATAAATAATGTATCCTACTTTGACACAGAATATACCAATGAAACAAACGACATCTATTTTATTAGAAATATGGTGTCTTTCCATTTCAATAAACACATTCAAGTCAATGCTGCGTTAGGCGCTAAAAACCCTGGTTCATTTGCTACTCTAACCACGCAATACAAATTTTCGGCATCCAGTTTTAAGTTGAGCTATGCGATTGGCAGCACCTATCAAAATGGGTTTACACTTGAACAAAATTTGATACTGAATTACACCCCCGTTTTGAGTAAAGACATTAAGGCTTATCTAAATCTATTTGTAATTGTAAATACCGATTTTGAAATAGTAAATAGAGGGATACAACAATTTAGAATTGGGATTCAAAAAGAAAACCTTATCACAGGAATAGCAGTCAATCTAGATCAATTTACAGGAGGAGTAAAAACACTCCAAAATTACGGGCTTTTTATAAAATGTAACTTTTAAACTATAGATATGAAAAACACAAAACAAGACCTCGGAATAGTACTTATAAGAGTAAGTATTGCATTTACAATGCTCATTTACGGAATCAGCAAATTGAGATTTGGAATTGATTTTATTTCAGACCAAATAGCCCAATACGGACTGCCATCATTTTTAGGCTATGGCGTTTATCTTGGAGAAATCATTGCTCCTATTCTAATTATTATCGGGTATAGAACAAAACTAGCCGGACTAATATTCGCAACTAATTGCTTCGTAGCGACATTATTGGTGCAACTTCCAAACCTGCTAAAACTTAATGGTTTTGGCGGCTGGGAAATGGGTCCATTATTTATTTACACTCTTTTTGGCATCGCATTATTTTTTACTGGTGGTGGTAAATATAGCGTGTCAACTAAAAATAAATGGGATTAGAAATCAATCAATTTAAACTAAAATGATACAAATGAAAAAATCAAATATAGAAGTCGTACAAGCTTACTTTAATGCATTTCAAAATGGAGATATGGAACACGTTTTAAACACATTTCATCCAGATTGTTATATCGTAAGCGTTAAAGAAGAAGAACGTCCAATAGAGCAATTACACGGTATTTACAGAACAAAAGAGGAGGCCAAACAGTTTTTGAATAACATCACTTCTTTGTTCAATACAAAAGATTTTACGGTAAATCATATAGCGTCCGCAGGAGACAATTTAGTAATGGCAAATGGCACTTTTTCGCATGAAGTCAAAACAACTGGCAAGCTTTTCAATAGCTCATGGGTTCAGCTTTGCATTATCGAGAATAAAAAAATAAAGGAGTATCGATTTTTTGAAGATTCGGCAGCTTTTGTTGCAGCTTCAACAGAATAAAACTCAAGAATGGAGTAATAGTAAGCATCACGTTTAATTATTACTCCAACAATTAAAAATTTTATATTATGACTAATTATAGCATAGATCACTTGTTTGATTTTTGGGAATACATTGGAGTACAAGGTGATTTTTTTACCACTGAAAGAGGTTACAAGTTTAGCTGCCAAAGTAATATGTCTTGGCCAAGTAAAATCTTCGGAATTGATAGTAACCGTATAGATTTTGAGCAGCTAAAAGTGAACATAAAAAACGGGCTTTTACCAAAATCGTTAGGCATACCTAAAGATGAATTGACAGAAAAGTTGCTTTTAATTCACAATTTTGAAAAAACATCAGTAGTGAAAGGAATGTTTTTAAATATATCTAGAGAACATAAACCTAAAGATAATTTTCCGACCATACAGCGAGTAGATACAAAGTCAAAAGCAATTAAATTTGCAAATGTTGCTGCCAAATCATTTGGGTATGAAATTTACCCAAAGACAATAATCTCTTTACTTGATTTTGATTCAAAAATCAGGTTGTATTTAGGCAGTCATAATGGTTCTTCAGTGAGCTGTGGCATCATTTTTTTAGATGAAAATAAAGTTTCTGGCATCCATATGATTGGGACAATCCCTGAATATAGAGGGCGTGGATTGGGAAAAATCATGACTACCAAGTTGATATGCGAAGCTTTTAATAACCGAAGCAATACTGTTGTTTTAGTAGCGTCAGAATCTGGTGAAAGAATTTACTCCAAAATGGGATTTAAAGTTGATGGAACCTTAAGTAGTTATTCAATACAAGAATAACGTGTTACAACACAGTATATAAAAAATAGCGGTTTAAGTGTCTAGTTAAAAGCAATTTCATAAATTTAAAGTCAGTAATGGTTTGAAAATTTAGTGCGTCACAATCCGCTACTTTTCATATACAAACCGTTGCCAGTAATTAGACTAAACCGAGAAATATAGATAATTATAATGAAAATTTTGATCTTTGGTGCGTCAGGTTCTGGAACTACAACTTTAGGAAAGGAAATTGAAAAAAAGACAGATTTTAAGCATCTGGATGTTGATGATTATTATTGGAAAAAGACTGAACCACCCTTTCAAGAAAAATTATCTTTAAAAAAACGAAATGATAATCTGAAAGTCGATTTTAAAAAGTTTGAAAATATCATAGTAAGTGGTTCAATGGTTAGTTGGGGAAAAGAATGGGAAAAATCATTTGATTTAGCAATATTCATTCACTTGAACAATAACGACAGAATAAAACGACTTGAGAATCGAGAAACTGAACGCTATGGTGAAAAACTATTAACGGACAAAAAAACTCAAAACGATTCAAAAGCATTTCTCGAATGGGCTAATCAATATGAAAACCCTGATTTTAATGGAAGGTCTTTAAAAGTTCATAATGCCTGGATTGAATCACTCAAATGTAATGTCTTGAGAATAGATGGTGAAGTGGGGTTGAAAGAGAAAACGGAAAAAGCACTATCGGAAATAAAAACTACTGGCAACAATGGCTATAATTAATACGGGGTTTGGTGTTTAACCCAAAGTTTAGTGTTTATTTACAAAGTCCGCCAAATTTTTTAATTTGGCTTTAGAATAAAAAAGATAAAACAAAATAAAAAGATTTTGCTAACTGCTAGTTCGAAAGTTCAGCACTTTTAATTCCCGTACTAACCATAGCCTAACCGTTAGCTTTTATTAGAAAAAACAAAAATGACAAACTCCGATGAACCAATAGCAATTTGGACAAAAAAAGATAATTTAAAGTTGAATAACCCCCTAAATGGAGTAACTATTTTGGTGTTCGAGAATAAAATCAACAAAAAATGAAAAAAAGAGAATTTCTAAAAAAAGTGGCCGTCTTCACAACTGGCATTACCCTTTTTCCTTCATGTGGTGTTAACAAAATAGCTAATGCGACTAATAAGATCAAAAGAATACGCACCGCACACATTGGAGTCGGAGGAATGGGTATGGAAGACTTACAAGCAATTGCTTCTCATCAATTAGTCGATGTAGCTGCCTTGTGTGATGTCGATGCAAATAATTTAGAAGCAGCAAAAGTACTTTTTCCACAAGCAAAAATATACAAGGATTATCGCAAGCTCTTAAAAGAAATGGAAGGGGAAGTAGATGCTGTAATTGTTTCCACTCCAGACCATACTCACGCACCTGCTTCGATGATGGCAATGGAATTAGGGAAGGCAGTTTATTGTCAAAAACCGTTGGCTCATAAGGTATCAGAAGCTAGAGCAATGCAAAAAATAGCAAAAGAAAAAAGCTTAATTACTCAAATGGGTATCCAAGTTCATTCTTTTTATGATTATAAACTAGCAACACTTTTGATTCAAGATGGCATCATTGGAAAAGTAAGTACCGTCAGAGCTTGGACTCCAAGGAATTGGGGATATGGCCCCGCACCTGAAGGGGAAGATTCAGTTCCAGCACATTTAGATTGGAATCTTTGGTTGGGAACTGCCCCCAAAAGACCTTATAAAGAAGAAATTTACCATCCTGGAAAATGGAGAAACCTATTAGACTATGGTTGTAGTACACTTGGTGATATGGGTGTTCATATTTTTGATACGCCTTATAATGCTTTACAATTAGACGTTCCAAAAACGATTACTAATAAATGTAGAGCACCTAATGGGTTTGGTTTTCCAGAAAAAAGTGAAGTTACTTATCAATTTCCTGGAACAAAATATACTACCGAAAATCACACTTGGATTTGGTCAGATGGAGAAGCTCCTGCTCCACATGAAGATTTGAAATTACCAAATGATGAAATGCTTCATGATCAAGGGGCCATGTTTATTGGCGAGAAAGGGAGATTGTATTTACCTCACTTTCAATTGATGCCAAAATTAATTGTCAATGGAAAATATCAAGACATCGATATTTCAAAATTTAACTTAGAAGAACCCGTCAGAGATTATGCGGTGGAAGCACCCAAACATTATCATCAATTCATTGATGCATGTTTGGGAAAAGATAAATGTACCGCGCCATTTTCTTATGCATCTCGGTTGACAGAAACAATTTTGCTTGGAGTCCTTGCTGGTCGTTTTCCAAATCAAACATTACATTGGAATAGTGCAGCTGCCAAATTTGAAGAAGAGGAAGCAAATCAATATTTAGATACGAAGTATCGAACATTTTGATATTAGAATAAAAAATTGTGAAATTGTAAGAGTAACTGCACTGATAAAAAAACTGAAGCTATCAATGGCTAAAATTCATTGCTTGCGGATTTCCTAAACGGAAATTACGTGCAAAAAGCTATCTTTAGGTTCGGCTGGATTGTCCTTCGGATGAATCACAGCAACGAACCTTAGCCCAACCGTAAGCGGTAATATGTGGTAAGAAATAAGATAATTTTCGGGGCTTTCCCTTTTTGGCTGCTTACCTTATAAAAGACTTACTCATTTCGCAAGTAGAACGTTTATCAGAGCAACAAAAAATATACGGTACCAGTTTCATTGGTTTATCCTTTTAAGTGTGGCCTAGGCTCTAAAAATAGAGCAGCTTTCGGGGTATTCCCTTTTTGCCGCCACAACGCAACGGTTGCGCAATCGATATGCGGACGGACTTGTGGCTTGCCCGTATTTATAAACCTGCTATACCTCTTAATTTTTTTTATGTCTGCTTAGGTGTATCGCTGCATGTTAAAAACGGCAAAATCTAAGGGTAATATAGTAATGGTTTGTCTTTTAGCGTTTGGTTCGGATTATATAAAACCGCTAACAAGACCTATACGTAATGCGGGGCTTGGTCAATATCAAAAGGTTTGCGTATTTTTAGGAGGTCCGCCAAAACAGTTTGATTTGGCATTTAAAGCAAAAAATAAACACAAAAAACTGCTTTAGCTACGTGTAAAGTAAGGAAGATGAGTACTGCTCTGCTCCCGCACTACTAATAGCTTTGGCATTAGCAATAATATGAAAAACGAAATCAAACATAATAGAATCAGTTGGAAAAGAATCTTGATTTTTTTTATCATTGCGACTACAATCTCTAATGTTTTCAGGTTCGATATTTTCGAATTCAAACTAGAATTGGAGAAATTACCAACTTGGATTTTTGTGCTGACTGTTGTTTTTCTTGAAGGAATAGGAGTATTTATTGGTGCATTAATAGCCATTTATTTTTTAAAAAAGAACAAGAAAACGGAAATAACCATATTTGGCACATCAAAACCGAAAAGTCTCATAATGATCGTTATTCCAATCATAATTTTAACAATAATTGGAGTGAAAAATGACTTTGAAATGGACTCGCATATTTATGGATTCATTGCTGTAATTGGAACTTTACTCTATTGCATAATGGAGGAATATGGATGGAGAGGCTATTTACAAGAAGAATTAAAAACACTTAAAACTTGGCAAAAATATTTAGTAATTGGATTTATGTGGTACTTGTGGCATTTGACATTCTTGACCAAAGCAACTATTGGGGATAACTTTTTCTTTTTGGCAATGATGATTCTTGGGAGTTGGGGAATTGGACAAGTAGTTGAATCGACAAAGTCAATAATTGCTGGTGCTTGTTTTCATATGATTATCCAAATTATGATGTTTAATGCTTTAATCAAAAACGGAATTGATGGAACTGAAAAACTAATAATTTCAGGTGTTATAGTTGTTATATGGTTTGTTATTATCAAAAAATGGGAAAAACAAAATACTATTGCTAACAAAGTATAAAAATAATACGGGTTAAGTGCTAAATCAAAAATTTGTGCATATTAACAAAGTCCCCAAAACCTGAAAGTAAGTGCCTTTTAATCCCTTACTATTCTTATAATAAGCGTTCTATGCCATTTGAAATCCGAAAACATTTGGTCATTTGAAATAATATTTAGATATTTATCTAAATAACTAAATAACTGAAATGAATTTACTATTTAAAGCTCTTAATGATGAAACAAGAAGGAAGATTGTAGAATTATTAAAAGAAAGAGATATGAATGCTGGAGAAATTGCAGATAAATTCAATATTTCAAAACCTAGTATTTCTCACCACCTTGAAATTCTAAAAAGAGCAGATTTGATAACAAGTGAGAAAAAAGGACAATTTGTAGAATACTCTTTAAATACGAGCATATTGGAAGATTTAATAAACTGGATACTAACATTAAAAAAATAAAACATGAAACTTAAAAAAGAAATTCCATTAATTGTAATTGTATTACTCCCTTTTATTTATTTAGCATATGTATGGAACCAATTACCTGAAAAAGTTCCTATGCATTGGAATATCAAAGGTGAAATAGATAGATATGGAGAAAAAACAGAACTGTTACTAATTCCTTTTCTCCTACCTTTTCTTGTGTATATTATCTTTTTGGTCATTCCAAAAATTGACCCTAAAAACAAACTAAATAAAATGGGGAACAAACTTCAAACTCTAAAAGTTTTGATGACAACTTTTATGTCTGTTCTAGCTTTGTTTATAATATATTCAGCCAAAAACCAATCTTTCGCTAATCCAAATTATATTGTATTATTAATAGGTGTATTATATATTATTCTAGGTAATTATTTTAAAACAATAAAAGCAAATTACTTCATAGGAATTAGAACGCCTTGGACTCTCGAAAATGAAACAGTTTGGAAAGAGACACATAAATTAGGCGGAAAGATGTGGTTTATAGGTGGAATTATTGTTGTTCTGTCAAGTTTGATATTAGACAAACAGCCGAATTTTACACTATTTTTAATTATAACAGGAATAATCTCTATCATACCAATAGTATATTCCTATCTACTATTTAAAAATGAAAAGAAAAACGGCATAGAACACCGTGTATGAAACATAGCTAGTAAGAGCTAAACCGAAAGGTTTGTGCTTATTTTTAAAGTACCTCCAAATTTTTAATTTGGCTTTTAAAATAGAAAAGATAAAAACAAAATATAAAAATTCTGCTCTGTGTTTATCCGAAAAGTTAGTGTCTTTTTATATGCTACGTTTCATACACAAGACCGTTGCAAATCATATAAAAAACCACAAACAAAAAGAATTAAAATTTGATCACATTTCATTTTGAAAAAGAAAAATATGGATTTAAACTCCTAATGGATTTGCACAAATTCGAAACAAATCCTACCGTATTTTTTGAAAATTCCCTTCATTCTACTGACTTTTTTGAAATTTTCATTTTTGAAAAAGCAAAAGGGTATATTGAGTTAAATGGAGATAGATTAAATATTAGAGAAAACTCCATATTTTTTATTTCACCGTACCAAAAAAAAAGATGTGAAATAGACCTTTCAGATATTAAAGGCTTTCATCTTGTTTTTCAAAATGATTTCTTATCTGATTTTTTTGACGACAAACTGTTTGTATATAGACTTCAATACTTTTACAATTCAAAATACCCGCAATACTTACAGCTACCAAAAAGAGAATATAATAAAATTCAATTTATATTAAATGAAATCATATCTGAAATAAATGATTTTCAAAATGATAGCATTCATATTATCAGGTCTCTTTTATATTTCTATTTATCAAAAATAAACAGGCTATTCTCAAAACATTACAATCTTTCGCCAGAAACGCAAGGAAGTTCAACTGCTTACAGGTTTAAAGAAAAGTTAGAGTTACATATCCGGAAATTACATTCTGTAGCTGCCTACTGTAAAATTCTGAACACCTCCAGACAGCAATTAAATAAGCTTACAAAAGCGTACTTTGTTTGTACTTCTAAAGAAATTATCCATTTTAGATTACTGCAGGAAATTAAAATGGAATTAAGTTATTCCAATAAAACTATTTCTGAAATTGCAGACGTTCTACATTTTAGTGAAGCCAATAATCTTACACGCTTTTTCAATAGGCTCGAGGGTACTACCCCAGGTTTGTATCGTAAATTACCAAAATGATAGTCATTTATTATAAAATGATATGCTCTTTACAAGAATGAAGAGCAACCTTTGCCAGTATTAAAAAATCGAAAATACTATGAAAAATTTATTCTGCTTCAATTTGTTTATCATCCTACTTAGCTTGCAATTATCATATGCACAAAATAACGCCACTGATATTCCTATGAATTCTTCAAACTGGGAAATACATAAAGGAACTTCTACTTTTGAAACATTTGACAATAAAGAAACACTTCTTCTGAATGGCAAAGCTTTTGTGAAAAACAAACAATTCTCAAATGGAACTATAGAGGTTGATGTATACGCCAATAAAAATAGAAGTTTTGCTGGTATCATTTTTAGAAAGCAACAAAACACTATGGAGGAAGTCTATATGAGGCTTCATAAATCTAACCAAGCTGATGCAATACAATACTCGCCAACTTATAATGAAGAGCCTACTTGGCAATTATATAAAGAATACCAAGCCAATGTTACTTTTAAAAATAAGGGTTGGAATACCTTACGTATCGAAGTAAACAGTAATACTGCTGAAGTTTTTATTAATGATGAAAAAATGCTTACGCTAGATAATCTGAGAACGGCAAACAACAATGGAGAAATAGGCTTATTTTCACTATTTAATAATAGGTTTTCAAATTTTAGATTTACTAGTAAAGAGGTTACTAGCAAAGAGGTTACTAGCAAACCTAATAAAGAAACTCAAAACAAGAAAGAATCTAACCTTATATCGCAGTGGAATATTACAAAAGCATTTCCATTTATTGAAGACGAGTTAAGTTTCAACAGTTTTTCAAAAAAGAAATTCGCAACTGTTACAACCGAAAATTCTGGTTTACTTCCATTCTCAAAATTCATTAAAAAGCCATCGTCAGGTAATTTCGAAAAAAACAAAGAAGTCTATGCTGTGGCTTCAACTAGTATTGAATCAAATAACAATCAAGTAAGGCTATTCTCATTTGATTATAGTGATAAAATAATAGTCTATCTAAATGGAACAGCCATTTTTAGTGGTAATAACGCATTTAGATCTAAAGGATTACAATACCAAGGACACATAGATATTAATGCTAACAAATTATATTTGAACTTAAAAAAAGGTAAAAATACACTTCATTGCGCTGTTATCGACAAAGCAAATGGTTGGGGCTTAATTGGGAAGCTCGAATAATACGCTTTACAACACCGTATATAATTTATTGCTAGTTCGCGCTTGCTTACGAAAATCCTCGCAGATTTTCTACTCAGTTTTTATTTACTAAATTAGGTATTTAACTACCCAACAAACCATATACCAAACGTCGGTTGTAACCAATTTGAGAAAAAACGGAACAATTCTTGACATTTATTCTTTTTTAATTTAAAAACTAAAACGCAATGAAAAAGATTTTATTTTCCTTATTACTAATAAGTATATTAGGTTTTTTTAGTTCAAAAAGTGCTGAAAATTATCATAATAGTGATAGTCTATCTGAAAAAATCGAAACAACGCTTAAAAACCACGTAGATAATGATGATTATCAAGGAGCTGTTCTTGTAGCAAAAGATGAAAAAATACTTTTTAACAAAGCTTATGGTTTTGCAAATAGAGAAAAGAAAATAAAAAATACTACGGAGACCCAGTTTTTGATTGGTTCTCTAACAAAATCATTCGTAGCCGTCTCTGTATTACAATTAGTTGAAGACGGATTATTAGATTTAAATGAACCTATTAGAACGTATATTCCTGAACTTAAAGATAACCTAGGAAAGAATTTAACACTACATATTCTTCTTAAACATCAATCAGGTTTTGTACCTCATTTAGAACGAATCGTTGATTTTGAAGATAAAGATGTAAGCTCTCAAGAAATTATTGAAATAATCAATACATCTTCTCTCTTATTTACACCTGGGTCTGAATATCAATATTCTAATCTTAATTACACGCTGTCAGCAATTGCAATCGAGAAAGTAACAGGTAAATCATTTGCCCAAGTTTTACAAGAAAAAACATTCAAACCACTAAAAATGTACCACTCTGGTGTTGAAAGAAAATCAAAATATCCAAAAGAAAGAGCAAAAGGCTATCGAAAAACAACTTTTGCGATTAAAAATGACGAAAATATAGTTTCTTATGCCTTAGGCTCAGGAGATATATTCTCTACTGTTGAAGATTTATATAAGTGGGATCAAGCCTTATATAATAATACACTATTATCCGAAAAAAGCATATCCCTGCTGTTTGATGGAGAAAATTCTGAATTCGGTAACTATAGTTATGGTTTTCGCATTACAGAATATCAAAGAAGAAAAGGTAATAAGAATGGAACCTTAATGAGACACGGAGGAACTATGGATGGATTTATGTCTAATCTACATAGATATTCTGACGATAGACTAACTGTTATCATACTAGGGAATATGAGAACTTTTCCAATTAGAAAGATGACACGTGAATTAAAAGAAATAGTATTGGATTTAAAACCCGAAGATAGAATTAATCTAAAATTAGAGTAATCAAACTGGTTAGAACAATGGCTATAATTAATAAGGGTTTTGGGACTTAACCTAAAGTTTCGTGCTTTTATACCAAGTCCGCCAAATCTTTTTTATTTGGCTTTAGAACAAAAAAAATAAAACAAAATAAAAAGTTTTGGCTAAGTGCTTAATCGAAAGTTCAGTTCTCTGAACTCCCGTACTAACCATAGCCAAAACGTTACCAGCTATTAAGCAACCTTGTAGAGAAAACTGTCATCATATAATTTAATAAGAAATGAAAACAAAGTCTTTAATTAACCTGATCTTGGTAGGTATATTTGTCTTTTGTCAATCTTGCTCAAAAGACAATGATAATCCTAATCCGATTACTCCGCCCTCGTCAATTGATATAGTTGGACTTTCCAAAATCGAGGATATATTAAATGGTGATAATCAAAATTTAATTGACTTATTGCATATCGTTAGGGGTAGTGTTGGCAAAAAAGGTCCTGCATCAAAAACTATTTGGAGCAGAAAGAATGACTATGGTTTAGGTTTATATATTAGTGCAAATCATGTTTATAATATTAGTGGCTGGAGTTCCAGAGATGCTGAGTTTTTTGACATAACTTCTGAAAACCTTGGAATTTTTGAAACTTCACAAATCCCGCCAACTAACGGTAATATTGTTTGGGGAAATACTTTGATAGCAGATTTTCCCTTGATTCATTTTGATATTTCACCGTCTGCTACCAATACCAATATATTGCCATCTGAGGATTTTTATTTGGGGATTATTGATAATCAACGTGTCGAGCAAGGTGACTTTCCACAATATCCAAACTTAGTCCAAATCAATACTCCTTTGGATATGTACGATCAATATAATCGAACGAAACTTGACCAAACCTGGAACATGCCTTATGATGGTGAAAATGCAATGTTGGTCGGTTATCCTCAAGATAAAGAGAATTACCCAAATGGAGCAGTCGCTATAGGAAAAATTCTTTCGGACTTGGAAGCTGCAACAATAATTAATGAATGGAAAGTTGCCGGAGAGTCTGAAGGTGATATTCCTTATAATTCTCTGGTTGAATTTTTTGTAGAAGCAACGGGATTAGCTGGAATGAGCGGTGGCGGTGCCTTTAATTCGGATGGACAATTACTTGGCATTATGGTAAGAGCGAGCGATGCGGAAAATGCTCCCAAGGTAATCAGAGTAGTGAAAATAACCCATATTAAATCTAAATTGACCGAGTTCTATAATGGTTTATCTCAGACTGATAAGGAAAAAATAAATTCTTTGATTAGTGGAGAAATTTAAAAATAACAGTAGGTAACAAAGAACTGAGGTAAAAAACAACTCTTTTCTTCATTAATTCAAGACACTAGTATTTTAGGCCCATAGATTCTCTTTAATGATTCTTTGAGCTTTATTAAAGATGATTTTCAACTACTTTACTCGCAATACAGAAACATAGGTTTCATTGTAAGGCTTACCCGATTTGGCTATAGTAAAGCTTCGTTTGAGCAGTTTGATCGATACGGCTATCAAGGCAAGTTTCTTGCGCTCGCCCTTGTTCACGATTCGCTCATATACTCCTTTACAGGCCTTGTTGTGTTTGCAGGCATTGAACGAACATAAGAATAGTAGATTCCTCAGCTTTCTATTACCAATCTTGCTAATTCTACTACGGCCTCTGACACTACTACCAGATTCCCGTATGGTTGGGGTGATACCAACATAACTACATAGCTGAGATACTGTTTCGAACTTCTTAAAACCATCCGTACAAACAATCAAAAAAAGAGCCGTTCTGATTCCGATACCAGGGATACTAGTTAGTACCGTCAGCTGATGTTGCTGGTCTTGTTTTACCAAAGAAAGAAGCTTCTCTTCAATTATTACAGCATATTTACAAATGGCCCTGGCATCGCTCTTGTCCGTTTTCACTTTGGCCAATTTCATCTGTATAAAACGCTTTACGGATAAGGGATTCACAACCGATACCGTAATCCCATTTTTATAGAGAAACTGTGCAAGACGATAATGGTAATAACCAGTTGCTTCCATAACAACCAATGAAGTATCCGGTAACGCTTTAAGGAACTTCCGAAACCCAGATTCATCATTTTTATACTGATCGTGTCCTACGGTACTACCATGTACATCAAAGACATCTTTACTGAGGTCGACTCCGAAAGTTTCGTTATATTTATTCATACGTACTATTGTATGAAGGAACCAGCTACTTCTGCTCACAACAACTTGAAAACGAGATCTAAAGTCTCACAGAACTGAACGTGGTCTAAGTAGTAAAAGAGCGGGGATTATCAATGTTGTCGAAGTCTAGTGCTTCACCGTGTACAGTAACATTAATGCTCTCTTTTGTTCTTTCTGATGTATATCCTAAAAGTTAAGGAATCAAACTTAAGATGTATATAGCGCATTAAAACGCGCCATATACTAATCGTTGGCATTCATTAAACCTGGCAAAAAAATCTACCATAAAACTGACTAACTGAAAAATAATTGAATTTTCTTGTCATATTTTCATAACTCTTGTCACTAAGGTTAATAGAGAACAGGAAATAGAAAAAAAATAATATGCAAAAAGAAGAAGAACAACTATTTAATCAGATTCTGGAAGACAATAAGACCCGTATTTACAGAATATGTCGAATATATGCTATTTCACCAATTGAACCACAAGATCTTTTCCAAGAAGTAGTATTTCACATTTGGAAGTCATATTCAACATTTAAAGGAAAATCTAATATCAGTACTTGGGTTTATAAAATTGCACTAAATGTATGCAATCGTTCTAAAGTGCAGTTTGCAAGCTTGAACAACAAAACCACGCGATTAGAATCCATCCAGTTTAAGCTTTCGGAAACTATTCCAGATGCAATTGAAGAGATAAAGTTCAAGGCACTACGTGAATGTATTTCCCTCTTGAATGCAGTTGATGGGTCAATTATTATTTTGCATTTAGACGAACTGCATTATAAAGAAATAGCAGCAATAACAGATTTGACTGAAAATCACATTGCTGTAAAAATGAAAAGAATAAAAAAAATATTATTGGATTGTATAACACCTAAATTAAAATAAAATGGCAAAACAGGAACAAAGAGAAACTTGGCAAGACATAAAAGAAATATGGGGAAGTTCATCCTTAGGAGAAAAAATTAATTTTCAATTTTCAACTTTAATTGAAGAATTAAAGGCGAATACGAGTCAATGGGAAAAAGATTCAATTAAATCTGATGTAACAAAAATCAAATCGGCTTGGAAACAGTATAAAGGAAATGTGAGCCAATGGGAAAAAGACTCAATATCTAAAGATGTATCCAAAATATCTCAATTATTAAAAAAGTTTCTCAAAAAATTAAAAAGAAAAAAATAGTACCAATTATGAAAAAATTATATCTACTAGCTTATTTGTTTTGATTGCAAACATAACATTTGCACAAACTGAAAAACCTACTTACAAAGTCGTTGTAGATACCTTTGAAAAAAACTACAATACCAACAATTTTGAAGTTATTTTCTCTATGTTTTCAAGCGATATGAAAGTAGCAGTGCCCTTAAATAAATTAACACCCTATTTAACCAATTTGAAAAAACAAGCTGGAAACATAAGCAAATGAGAATTTGTAAGTTATAAAAACGAGCGTGTTGCGGTTTACAAAATAAATTTTGAAAGCGCCATTTACGCCCTAAATATTTCTTTAGACCATAATTCTAAAATTAATGGTTTTGCTGTAACACCTTTTGCAGAAGAAAATACTTCAGAAACTGTAATAAATAATTTATCTATTAGAGAAAATAGTATTCCAAAAAGCAATCTCAATTAATATTTGAAAACGCTAAGACTTTTCCTGATCAAACACAAATTTCGATAGCTTTTATCAATAATGGAAAAGTGAGTTAATTCGGCACAAAAAAGAATAATGATACCATTTCGACAATTGATAATCATAAAAGTGTCTTTGAAATAGGTTCTGTCTCAAAAGTTTTTATATCCACGCTACTTGCTAATTTTGGTATGGACGGAAAAATTAAACTAAATAATAATGTCAATGATTATTTAAAAACACCTTTTCATAATAATATAAAAATAGCGTTTATCAATTTAGCGAATCATACTTCTGGACTTCCTCGTTTGCCTTCAAATTTAGATTTAGCAAAAGTAAATATTGAAAATCCATATAAATATTACAAGGAAAAAGAATTGGAGGAATATCTAATAAACCATCTTGAATTGTCAAATAAAGGAAAATATCAGTATTCAAATTTAGGAGGAGTATTAATGGGGTACACGTTAAGTAAAATTGGAAATACTACTTATGGAAACCTATTACAGAATAAAATATTTTCCAAAGACGAGATGCAAAACGCAACAGCAGATATTAATAAAGTAAAAGGACATTTAATAAGAGGAATAAATAATGAAGGAAAAGAGATTCCAAATTGGGAATTTTCAATTTTTGCTGGTGCTGGTGGAATACTATCAACGCCAGAGGACTTATCGAAATTCGTTATTGCTCAATTTAACACTTCAAACAAGGCTTTAGAATTGACAAGGCAGAAAACCTTTGAAATAAATGACACTATGGATATTGGTTTAGGATGGCATTTATTAAAATCCCAATCTAAAAACATTTGGTACTGGCATAATGGCGGGACAGGTGGATATTCATCATCAATGGTATTTGACGAAAAGACAAAAAACGGTATAGTTATACTATCAAATATATCAGCATTCAATCCCAATATGGGAAATATTGATAAACGTTGTTTTGAGTTAATGAAAACATTGGAAAAAGCATAACGACATGCCAACACAGTATATAATTTATTGCTAGTCCTCGCCTACTTAAGAAAATCTTCGCGGATTTTCTATCTGTGATTTGTTTACTAAATTAGTTGCTTAAACACGCAACAAACCATATACCAAACGTTGTGTGTCATTAGACCGAACAGAACTTAATCTCCATGTTAATTCAGCGAGGTAAGCAGAGAAATAAGATTTCAATTATGATTAAAAAAGTAATAGAAGACAAAATAGCATTAACAGATAATCAAAAAAGTTTACTGCTAAAAATTGATTTTTCCGATACTTTTTCTACAACTAATCACATAAACAATATAGAAGAGATTACGAACTTGGTTTTTAACACAACACCTAGGTGGGTTAATTCATTGTTCACAATACGAAATAAAGTTGCAGGCATATTTGGATTAAAAACAGAAGTGCCAAATGATTACAATGAGCATTTCAAAATTGGCGGATATGTGAAATTCTTTAAAATATTCTCAATTTCAGATAATGAAGTAGTTTTAGGGGCAGATGATTCTCATTTGAACTTTCGTGCATTAGTTAAGAATGACAAATCTGATTCTTTTAACATTAAAGTAATCACTCTGGTGGAGTACAATAACTTTAAAGGGAAAATATATATGGGAATAATAAAGCCATTTCATAGACAAATTGTTAAAAGAATGGTTAAGAATGCCTACAAAGAAAAATAACAAACACGCAACTAACCTTATACAAACACGTTAGCGGTAATATGTGCTAAGAAGTAAGATAATCTTCGGGGCTTTCCCTTTTTTACTGCTTACCCTATAAAAGACCTGCCCATTTCGCAAGCAGAACGTTTATAAGAGCAACAAAAAATCTACGGTACTAGTTTCATTGGTTCATCTTTTAAGTGTGGCCTAGGCTTTAAAAATAGAGCAGCTTTCGGGGTTTTCCCTTTTACCGCCAAAACGCAAGTGTTGCGCAATCGATATACGGACGGACTTTTGGCTTGTCGGTATTTATAAACCTTCTATACCTCTTAATTTTTTTATGTCTACTTAGGTGTATCACTGCATGTTAAAAGCGGTAAAATCTAAGGGTAATATAGGAATAGCTTGTCTTTTAGCGTTTGGTTCGGGTTACATAAAACCGCTAACAAGACCTATCCGTAATGCGGGACTTGGTCAATATCAAAAGGTTTGCGTATTTTTAGGAGGTCCGCCAAAACAGTTTGATTTGGCTTTTAAAATAAAAAATAAATACAAAAAAACTGCTTCAGCTAAGTGTAAAATAAGAAAGATGAGTACTGCTCTGCTCCCGCACTACGTATAGCTTTGGCGTTACCATTTATAAAAAAAGATCAGATGTATTTAAAAAATTTTCTCATTCTGTTATTACTTGTTATAGCCAATCAAAAAGTAGCTGCACAACAGGTATATGTAAAATTATCATTTTCCATTTCTGTAAGTGATAGTCTTAAGGCATCCTTTAAATCTGATGGAAGGTTGCTATTGTATGTCTCAGAAACGGATGAATCTCAGCCCAGATACGCCTCAGTTTTTAATGGCAATGGATCAACCTTTGGGATGAACATAAAAAATTGGGATAAGAATCAAAACAAGGTCTTGGATGGCAGCAATGATTGGTTGAAAACTCCTGAATGGGGTTTTAGGGCTGTTCCCCATGGAGTCTATTATATACAGGCCGTTTGGAATCAAAACATGGATTCTGAATCGCGAAGTAATACTCCGGGCAATTTATATAGTGAACCCATAAAAGTTAATACACAAGAATTACAAAATATTGAATTAACCTTATCTAAGACCATACCCCAAAGAGAATTAGAAGACCATGAGTTGGTTAAATTCTTCGAGATGGAAAGTAAGGTGTTATCCAAATGGTGGTCCAAATCTATGCGTGTAAAAGCATCGGTGCTATTACCCTCTGGCTATAACAGTAATCCCGATGAAAAATATCCTGTTCGTTATAATGTAGCGGGTTATGGAGGTCGCTACACAAGAATCAATTCCCTCGTTAAGCGTAAAGAGTTTATGTCTTGGTGGACTTCAGTAGAGGCGCCACAAATCATTACTGTTTTTCTTGATGGCGAAGGTCCCTATGGAGATAGTTATCAACTTGACTCAGAAAACAGTGGCCCATACGGGGAGGCTTTAATTACAGAATTGATCCCAAAAATTGAGAACCAATTTAGAATGGATGGAACTCCTAATACTCGTTTTGTTGATGGTTGCTCCACAGGTGGGTGGGTATCACTCGCCTTACAACTTTTTTATCCGGAGAGCTTCAACGGGTGCTGGTCCTACAGTCCCGATCCGGTCAGTTTTGAAAAGATGCAGCTTGTTAATATTTATGAAGATGAGAATGCGTTCTACAATGACAGGGACTATATACGTCCGAGTATGAGAGATCAATATGGCGATCCTCTATTTTCAATAAAACAAGAAATTAAAGAAGAAAATGTTCTAGGAGCATCAAATACGTTCGTGACTTCCGGAGGGCAATGGGGAGCCTGGAATGCACTGTACAGTCCTAAAGCTGACGATGAATTACCGAAACCGATTTTTAATCCTATAACCGGGACAATAGACAAAGAAGTTGCTGAGCACTGGAAGAAATATGATCTGCTCCTGTATACTTCTGCTAAATGGGCTGAGCTTGGGCCCGAGCTTAAAGGAAAAATACATATATGGATGGGTGATATGGATAACTTTTATCTGAATAATTCTATGAGAGATTTTGATGACTTCCTGACAAATACTACAAACCCTACGTCTGATGCTGAGATTGAGTTTACACCAATGAAAGGTCATTGTACCAATTATTCTCACAAGAAAATCTTAAGCGAAATACAGCAAAAGTTAAATAATATGAAATGACAAATGGTAACAATGTATATGATTCATACCCTTCGGGATAATGATCATATACTAACCGTTATCTGCAAGCTGAAAAAAATGTAACATTCAAATTATCCAATCGTCATTAATCAAAGAACAATCATATGAAAAAATTATTATTTCTGATTCCTTTAATAATTGGATGTTCATCACCTAAAGAAAAATCGGATTATGAAAAACTTTGTGAATATGAAGGGAACTATGAATATGTAGATAAAACTACGCTCGACATTGTAGCGTCTGAACTTGACACAACACTTTATGCAATCGTAGATAGCGCGAAATACCCTTTAAAACATATCGCCTTGGATAGTTTTACAAATATTCAGGATGTTCCAGTCGTTTTTGAACGAGACAAATCCAATCGAGTTAAAGGTTACAGAACTGACGGACTAGAATTTAAACTAATTACTTCCAAAATTGAAAAAATGGAAATGTTCCCGAGAAAAGAATTATTACATAATCCTGATAGCTACGTTTATCACAAACCAAAAAAAACCACAGATGGACTAGAAACGGGCAGTTTAGAAGATGAATTCAAAAATCCCGAACCTATAATCAATATGGTCAAAGAAACCATAAAAGGAAAATTTCCCGATGTTCACAGCATCTTGATTTACAAGAATAACAAATTGGTACTTGAAGAATATTTCTACGGTTATGATGAAAATACACCGCATCAATTAAGGTCTGCCACAAAACCGTTCATTAGCGGAATTCTTGGAATTGCCGTTGAGAAAGGATTAATAAAAAGTGAAAAAGAAAAACTCTTGCCCTATTTCAATTCGAGATACCCAGAAATAGCCAATTTGGATGACAGAAAAAAAGAAATTACTATAGAAAACTTCTTAATGTACCGACACGGTATGGACTGTGAAAATAATAATGTTGAAAGCAAAGGAAACGAGCAATCAATGATGGAAAGCAAGGATTGGGTAAAATACACTCTCGATTTACCGATGGTCGCAGAGTCTGGGAAATCATCATCCTATTGCACAGGTTGCGCTTTGACTTTAGGTAGTTTAGTTGAGATAGTAACAAATAAAAACATCGAAGATTTTGCAAAAGAAAACCTATTTACCCCCTTGGGAATCTCAGATTACGCTTGGACTTTTGAACCGAATCAGGCTAGTAGAAATAATTTTAGTCAAATGTATATTACGTCTAGGGACTTGATAAAATTAGCGAAGCTATTTAAAGATGGCGGTAAATGGAAAGACAAGCAAATAATTTCCGAAAGTTGGATTAACAAAACATTTGATATGGACGAAGGAGATTATGGGTATTTGTGGGAACATAAATATTTTGTAATTGATGGACAAAAATATAATTCGTATTTAGCTTCGGGTAACGGTGGACAAAAAATCAATATTTGGCCCGAACTGGATATGATTACCGTGTTTACGGGCGGAAATTACAATTCATATGCACTTTATGGGGAAAGTACACCACCAAACAAAATGATACCGAACTATATACTAAAGACTGGAGAAAAGCCAGCAGATAACAATGTATATAAAAAATAGGCGAAATAGTAGTACATTCAAGGCTTTTGGCTCGTATCAAACTTTGTGCTTATCCGAAAGTTTCGTGCTTTGTAATCGCCTACTTTTCATATACTAACCGTTGTAAGCCATTGGAAAAAACCAACAAAATTTGAACTAAGAATGAAAAATCATCATTACAAAATCAAAATTGAATGGACAGGAAATGAAGGAAAAGGAACTCTGAATTACAAGTCGTTTAATAGAAATCATAAAATCATAGCTGACGGAAAATATGGTGAAATAAACGGTTCTTCTGACCCTTCTTTTCTAGGAGATAAAACGAGATATAACCCAGAAGACCTTTTTTTATCTTCCTTATCGTCATGTCATATGCTTTGGTATTTGCATTTATGTTCTGTAAACAAAATTATTGTGACTGAATATTTGGACAACGCAACAGGAATAATGGAAGAAATTGATAACGGAAACAGCAAATTTACTGAAGTAACTCTAAATCCTAAAGTAAAAATAACGGACGGAAGTATGATTGAAAAAGCGAACGAATTACACGAAGAAGCTAACAAAATGTGCTTTATTGCTAATTCTTGTAACTTTAAAATTAGACATAATCCGAATACAACTGTGGAATAAAAACGGCTTACAACAGTGGCTATAGTTAATACGGGTTTTGGCGCTGTACCCAAAGTTTAGAGCTTATAAACAAGTCCGCCAAATCTTTTGATTTGGCTTTAAAGAAGAAAAGATAAAACAAAATAAAAAGTTTTGGCTAAGTGCTTAATCGAAAGTTCACTACTTTTAATTCCGGTACTAATCATAGCCTTGACGTTATGTGCAATTTGAGCAAACACCAGAAATTACACCATTGAAATTTTCTAAGACATAATTTTTTGGTAAATCAATTTTTATTTCCGACTCTAAACATTCGACTTTTCCACAATTTTTGCACCTAAAATGAAAGTGATTATGTTTATGTGTTTTTTGTTGGCAATTAAAACAAAAAGCAAAATATTGCTTTCCGTCATCACCTCTGACTTTATGAACGATTTTATCTTTACAAAAACGATTAAGTATTCTATAGATAGTCGCCCTATCCATATTATTTGAGATTTTTTCTTGAACCATATCGTGACTTAAAGCTAATTTAGATTCTTTAAGTATTGAGTATATTTCATCTGTTGATTCTGTTTTTCTTCTTTTCATTTAATGCGACTTTGTTGCAATAATAAAAAAATATTATATATTTACCAAAAAAAAACAAGATGCAAACACTAATAAAAATTATAGTAATCGGAATTGGAGCAACTTTAACAATGGATATCTGGGCATTTATATTGAAATTGTTCAATATAAAATCTTTGGATTATAAGTTTTTAGGAAGATGGGTAGGAAACCTAACAAAAGGAAAAGTGAGGCACAACAAAATATTTGATACAACGCCATTTCCTTATGAAAAATTAATAGGCTGGATTGCGCACTATGCGATTGGAATAACTTTTGTTTTTTTACTTGTTTTAATTTACGGAAAGGAGTGGGTTGAAAACCCAACATTAAAGCCGGCAATATTAATTGGTTTAGTTACTATAATTGCACCATTCTTTTTAATGCAACCATCATTTGGTATTGGAATAGCTGGTTCAAAATTACCTGCCCCAAACATAGCACGATTTAAAAGTCTGATAACTCATTGTTTTTATGGATTTGGAATATATTTATCTGCATTCGGTTTGAACAAAATAATAGAACTGATGAAGTAAAAACTGCACATGTCACAGTATAAAATTAATTGCTGCTTTTAGCTTTTTTACGAAAGTCCTCGCGGACTTCCTATCTGTGATTTATTTACTAGCTTTAGTACTTAAAACATGCAACAAACCATATACAAACACGTTGTAAAACATTTGACTAAAAAATTAAACCTGGTTTACAGTTTAAATAAATGATGACTAAAGAAATTATTGATTGTTTTCTTCTTAGTGGCAAATATTAAAATTCATATAGAACCTCTAAGCGATCTATTAGGTCATTGCCTCTTATGTTTCTGCCTATAATTATTCTACCAAAAGATGTGAATGGAAAGCTTAGATATTATTTTAATTATAATTAGTGGAGCTGGATTAATCCATGGTATTCTAATCTCATTGTTTCTGCTAACGAACAGAACAAAAAATACACTTGCAAAATCATTGATGGCTATAATGCTGCTATTAATGGCTTTAAGGGTAGGTAAATCAGTATTATTTAATTTTGTTAAAGATGTAGATTTCTTTATTATATTTATTGGTTTGTCTTTTTTACTACTAATAGGCCCATTACTCTACTTTTATATTAAGTCTCTAACAATTCCTAATTACCAACTAAAAAAAACGAATTTCCATTATTTTTGGCCATTCGTGTTAATGCTTATCATGAGTTTTCTTGCTACCGAAGAATGGTTTATTGAACACGGTGAATTTTGGGCTTTTATCCTTCTGGCTTTTGTGTATAGTCATTTAGCTTTCTATATTTTCAAATCTTGGCAAATCGTAAAAAAGATATTAAAAAAAGAAAACCATACATTAACTAAATCGCAAAACACAGTACTAATTTGGTCAAGATATGTTATCGCTGGAGTACTGATCATATGGTTTAGCTATATTCTAAATATTTTCGAAGATAGGGTACCTTATATTTTAGGCCCAATTATATACAGCATCACCATATATATCCTCACATTTATTGCTTTTAAATTGGGCGTTATTAATTATGATGGAATGGTTTTTAAAAGTGATTCAAATGATAGTAGCTTGTTTAAACGTATTGATAATGTCATTAGAAAAGACAAACTCTATTTGGATTCAAATTTAGATTTGAATAAAATTGGAAAAATTTCATCATTAAGTATACATCAAGTGTCTCATATTATCAATGAAGAAACAGGTTATAATTTTAATAGTTATATCAATAAATTTAGGATTGAAGAAGCGAAAAAAATCATTTCTAATGATAAAGAGAAACGGTTTACGATTGCTTCAATAGCTTATGATGTAGGTTTCAACAGCATGTCTTCATTTAATTCGGCTTTCAAAAAAATTGAATTCAAAACACCTTCTCAATATCGAGATGCATAGTCTTACGTCTGACGAATTTATAAATTCGTCTTTGTGATTTATAAATACTTGCTTATTTATCTTTATACATAGGTTCTTTTTGTGGTATTAATATAAAACAAACACTATGAGAAGAGCACTATTTTTATTTACAATCGCATGTAGTTTCTATCAATCCACGGAAGCTCAAAATCCAAAATTCGAAAATTTAAAAACGATTGACACTTGGTTACAATCAAATATAAATGACAATAATTTATCTGGAGCTGTAATTTTAATCGCAGACAAAGACAATATTTTATACGCAACAAATAAAGGAAAATCCAATTTAGAATCTCAAAGAGATATGGAGGTCAATGACTACTTTAAAATCGCATCACTTTCAAAAGTTATTACAACTGTTGCCATCATGAAATTATATGAAGATGGCAATTTTGATTTAGATGATCCTATAGAGCTTTATCTTCCAATTTTTAAAGACACCAAAGTGATTATTGAAGATCGTTCTTCTGAAAATTATACACTTGAAAGCACTGAAAAAAAAATAACCATTAGACAGCTACTAAATCAGACTGCTGGTTTTGCTTACGATGGCCCTATAATTTCAAAACTGTACAAAGAGAAAAGTTTGTCTTTTTCTAATCCTACACACGAAAGCCTTTCTAGCTTTATGAAAGATTTAAGCTCCATGCCAATTGTTCATCAACCCGGAGAAAAATTCACCTATGGCCCATCTACAGATGTTCTTGGATACTTAATTGAAGTTGTTACTAATCAAAATTTAGAAATTTACTTAGAACAAAACATATTTGAGCCTTTAGGCATGGTTAGTACAGGTTTTGATGCACATCGTCAAAGCATTGATAGATTAGTTAGAGCATATTCAAAAAAAGGCGATAGCCTTAAAGGGATTAACAAAGAACTCGATTTGAAAAAAGAGTACAAAACAAAAGTATTTATGGCAGGAAGTGGATTAATTTCTACAGCTTCAGATTATATAAGGTTTTGTCAAATGCTTCTCAATAATGGAATCTATGAAGACAAACGAATCCTATCAAGGAAGTCAATTGAAATGATGACTACAAATCAAATTGGAGGCATTGATTATCCTAAAGGGTTTTATCCTATTTTAGGTAAAGGCAATAAGTTTGGATTTGGTCTAAATATAATTACCGAGAATGGAACATTTAATGAATGCTATAGTGAAGGTAGTTATTATTGGGAAGGTGCTTATTCAACTACGTTTATAATTGATCCCAAAGAAGGCTTTGCTGCTTTGATGATGACACAATTAGGAGGATGGCACTCTTTGAAAGTTAGAAAAGACTTTAGAAAATCTGTATATAAGACATTAAAATAAAATAATTAATGAAACGGAAACTTTTTAGGGTTTTAAAAATAACCTCATTACTAATTATGGGACTAGTACTACTTTTTTTTGCCGGTGTGTATTGGCCGCTTCAAAATCTTGAAGTGCCTGAAATACACGAGACAATACTAATCAAATCGATATCCGTTATTGATATAGAATCAGGAACATTAATTAAAGACCAAGACATAAAAATAACAGGTAATAGAATTACAGAAATCGGAATTTCTGGTTCCGTTAACAGTGCTGATGAAATCTTTATCATTAATGGCCAAGGAAAATATGTAATTCCTGGACTTTGGGATATGCACACGCATTCTAATGTGCATTCTGAATGGCTTCATCATCCTTTATACATTGCAAATGGGGTCACCACTATTAGAGATATGTCTGGGACTCTAGATAAAGAGGATGCCTATTGGGTAGGAAGTAAGACCAGACTGCAATGGAATAAAGATTTACAAAACAAGAAGCGTGTTACGCCTCGATATGTATTACAGGGTAGTTACCAGATAGATGGTGAACAATCGGTTCCAAATGGCGTGCCAAATTTCTTCAAACTAAATAACAAAAAAGATGTTGAACCCTTTTTAGATTTTTATAAAAAAGAACAGGTAGACTTCATAAAAATCTATCAACAGATAAAACCTGAATCTTACAGAGAATTAGCCAAAAAAGCCTCGCAATATAATATGCATTTAGCAGGTCATAAACCCATATTTATAAGCCTAGAAGAAGCTATAAAAGCAGGACAAAAAAGCTTTGAACATGGACGCATTTTTATGTATGATTGCTTTCCCCATGCAGATAGTTTAAGATTGAGTCTAAACTGGCGTAAAAACTATAGTTTGTATAAAAATGAGATGATCGATCAATTTGATGACCGAAAAGCTGAAGAACTCATGCAATTAATGAGTGAAGAAAATGCCTATTGGACGCCTACGCTACAGACTCTTAAATTTGAAGCGAATGCTCATAAAGAGGAATTTTTAAATAATTCAATGACAAAATATATTTCTATAGCAAGAAAAAAACTGTGGTGGTCATTTGATATTTCAGGTAATAAAGAGAGGAATTTGGCTCATCCTAACCATATCATTAGTGAGAAATTTTATGGAAAATCTAAAGAGTTAGTGAGTAAAGCCAATAGTCTCGGAGTACCAATTATGGTTGGCACGGACGTTACAGACTCCTATACGTTTGCTGGTTTTAGTGTCCATCAAGAATTAATAGATTTAGTAGATGCTGGATTATCGAATATCGAAGCTTTAAGAGCAGCAACTATGATCCCTGCTGAGTATGCTAACAAAGAATACGAATTAGGAAGTATTGAAACTGGGAAGCTTGCAGATATGGTGATTCTTGATAAAAATCCATTAAAGTTTATAAGCAATACAAAAGAAATTTATGGAATTATACAAAATGGAATGTATTATGATAAACAAAAAATTGAAGAATTAAAAAGTAGTACTGAGTCTATGGCTTCCAGTTATCATATGAACATTAAAATCTTTTATAGTTTTATTACTAGTGAGTTATTACTTGTACAGTTTAATGATTAGTATGTATTAAACTAAAAAGAACTAAATATTCTTTAGCCTTGTAATCATAGACTTAATAAACACATTGAGTCTATTCAAATGTAAGGAACCAACTAAAAGAATTTAGAGAATTAGTCAATAGAACCAACTATAAAAGCAATGCTCAAAAGACTAGTTCTATGTCAATTTATTTAAGGGTAACTATCTGACAAGATGGAGAAACAAAAGCCAATTGCCAACAACGCATAAAAATAATTACTGGTTTTAGCTTATTTGCGAAAGTCCTCGCAGCCTTTCTATCTGTGAATTATTTACTAAATTTAGTACTTAAATTACGCAACTATTCTCATACAACAACGTTGGTATTGATTGAAGAAGGAGTGCAATTTAAATATCAGAATTTTTTAAATTTACTGAGCTAAAAACAAAATGATTGGTATGAATATTTTTGTAATTATTAAGATTTTGAATTGCTCACTCAATCGCCATTGAAAAAAGTTTATGCATCTAAATAACTAAAGCGACAAAACACTTGAAATGAAGAACTAAAACATATGAAAATAGTCTTAAAGTTTATTGGTATTGGAGTAGGTATACTTTTACTAATTGGTGTAACGAGTTATTTATTTTGGTTCCATAATACAGAAGAACATGTTCTAAAACTAAAACCTTCAGAAGTTTATAGTCCTAATAAAAGTAATAGTTATTTGATAACCAACGCAAATATTATTGATGTTGAAGCTGGTGTAGTCCTTAAAAATAAACACCTAATTATACAGAATGGTGTTTTTAAGCAGATTTTTGAAGGTCAAGTTTCTGATAGCTTAAAAACAATCTATAAAGTTATAGATGCTAAAAACCGTTACCTCATGCCTGGAATGATAGATATGCACACCCATTTGAATAGTGGTGGGTTGATACCACCAGACAAAACTACACGGCCAATGGCATTGGAGCAGTTTGCGCGATATGGTGTAAGCACAATTTTTACTTTAGGCGGACACGGATTTAATCAAGAAATCACGGCAGAACTTATACAAAAACAACAAAAGCATGAAATCGTAGCCCCGATGATTTTAGCAACTGGAAGTATCCTAACGGCACCAGGTGGTTATCCCATTCCATTTGTATCTAGTATGACAGGCTTATCAGAAGATGAAATACATCTTAATGAACAAGGCATATTTACTATTACAGAGGAAACTGATTTGGATGTTATATTTTCTAAAAAGCAAGAGCTTGGCCTAAATGGTGTAAAAGTCATGGTAGAATCTGGTTTAGGAGGTGCTTCAGAAGAACCACGATTATCAAATAAATTGACAGGGAAAATCATACAGAAAGCATCACAATACAAGCTACCCGTTTTTGCTCATGTAACCCGTAAAGCTGACTTACAAGATGCTGTTAATGCAGGCGCAGATGTTATTGCTCATACCATAGAAGATCAGTTACTAACAGGTGCTGAGCCTTTCTTAGAAAAAATGATAAGGGATTCTATCTCTTATACACCTACCCTTTCTGTAGCATATATCTTTCAATACATTAGCTCTGCAAAAATTTTAGAAGACCCTTTTATGATGCAATATAGTTCAGAGAGAACTAATCGCAGCCTTGAAAACTGGCCAGTAAGACAAATGATGGTTCGCAGTTACGGTATTGATATAGATTTGCATAAAGAGAATAATATTAAAAATTTCACGACAATGTATAAGGCAGGTGTCAACATACTCATGGGGTCAGATGCCGGAAACCCTTCAATTATTCCTGGATATAGTGCTCACAAGGAGTTAGTATTTATGTCGGAAGCGGGTATGACCAATGCAGAAGTTCTTCGTTCTGCAACTATTGCTCCTGCTAAATTTTTAAAAATGGAAGATAAAATTGGAAGTATTAAAGAAGGAAAAATTGCTAGTTTCTTGATACTTGATAAAAACCCGCTAGATGCTATAAAAAATTCGCAAACCATCTATAAAGTGATGCTCGAAGGGTATTGGATTGAATAACTCTTCCAAGAGTTTTTGCATTAATTAGATTTTTAGAAAAATGTTAACCATACCATTTTTTATTGTGCAAGCAGTATTTTTAGTCATCGGAATAAACTAGTTAGTAAAAGGAATCTGTTTACAATAAATGGTGCTATTTCATTAGCTGTTTGTTTTGATAACTACAATTTGAATTTTCTTTAAAAATTGGACTTGAGAAAATTTTTAAAAAACAAATAGTGTGCGGTTTTTTAAAAAATGCGGAATTACTCAATCAATGAGGATTTTACAAAATAATATAATTTCTGAAAAACCAACGAAATGCCAACACCGTGTATAATTAATTGCTAGTTCTACGCTACTTACGAAAATCCTCGCGGATTTTCTATTCAGTCTGTATTCACTAAACTAGTTGTTTAATCAACGCAAAAAAGCATACACAAACAGGTTAGCATTAATTAAACGAACAAAAAAGAATAGATGAACAAAATAGTACCAATAGTAATTATTTTATCCCTGACCATATTACAATCTTGTTCTAATAATAAGTTTAAGCAAAATATTGAAGTTAGTAAGACTATTATCAGTTTTAGAGGAAAAGTAAATTCAATTGTCATTAACAAAATGAACCAGTATAATATCCCTGGACTTTCCATTGGATTAATCAGAAATGATTCCATAATTTATACTAAAGGTTATGGTATTAGAAGCATTAAAACGGGGGATTTAGTTACAGAAAATACCATATTTCATACTGCCTCAATTAGCAAGTTATTTACGGCTGAAGCAACCATGAAGCTTATAGCACAAAATGTGATAAAAATTAATGACAAATTGATTGAGATACTTCCTGAGTTAAAATACGATGATAAAAGAGTAGAAGATATTACAATAAAGACTCTTTTGAATCACACTTCTGGATTACCTGATATTAGTAACTATCATTGGGGTAATAATAATCAATCAGATAATAGTCTTAAGGAATTTGTTTTAAAACTTAACCTTAAACTTGATTCTGACCCTTCTACCAAATATGAATACAGCAATTTGGGGTATGATATTTTAGGCTATGTCATAGAAAAAGTCTCTGGTGCTAATTTTGATGATTTTATGAAAGAAAATATTTTGAATAAAAGTGGAATGTACAGTAGTGATTTCAGATATTTCAAAATACACGATTCTTTAAAGACATCTCCACATTCTAAAAGTTGGATTACAAAAAATATATATGAAAGAAAAACCTATCCATATACGAGAGAGCATGCACCAAGCAGTACATTAAATTCTTCTTCAAAAGATTTAAGTAAATGGATGATTTCTTTTCTTAAAACTTTAGACGATTCAGACTTCAATAATAAATTTCCGACAATGATTGAGCCTACTTTTCTTTCAAATCCATATATAGGTTTGGGTTTTCAGTTAAGTGAAATTAATTCAAAAAAAATAATTGGACACTATGGTGGAGATAAAGGATTTAGAAGCTATTTAATAATGATACCGGAAGAAAATATTGGATTAGTTTTATTAGCAAATTGTGACTATGATGAAGATTTTAGACAAGAAATATTACACTCAATAGCAAAATTAATGCTAACACCGTATATAAAACATAGTGTGAGTCATCACTAACACAAAGGTTCGTATATTTTTGTGAAGTCGCCAAATTTTTAAATTTGACAAATTACCAAGAATAAAATAATACGTAAAATTTAAAAATTCGGCTTGTATTTAATTCGAAACAAAACTGCTTTTTAACGGCACTACGTTTCATATACAAGACCATTAGCAACAAGCAAAAAAAATCAAAACTTATGAAATACAAATTTAATCGTAAAATAAAATTTGAACTTAAAAATTTATTGGTCGTTTCAACCACTTTTATTGTTCTATTATGCTTTTCTTGTAAGGAAGAATCCAACTCGTTAAAAAACACAGAAAGTGATTTAATAACGAAAATAAATGCTGTACAGGAACAAGTGATGGCACAAGGAAATATGACAAAAGTAGAGGAACAGGCTTTATTAAGTTTATGTAGCATTGTGTCGCATGATGACGGTTTAGCAACTTATACTACTGATAATAGTATGATATTAAAAGATGTAGAAATGGCGCCAGTGTATAATGGTTGTGAAGAACTCTCAATAGAAGAAACAAGAGAATGTTTTAATAATAAAGTATCAACATTTATTAAGCAAGAGTTTAACTTGAGTGTATCTAAAGATTTAAATCTTTCAGAACCAAAACAGGTAGAAGTATTTTTTATAATCAACGAAAACGGAAATTTAACTGGCATGAAAGTGAGAGATTCAGAAGTAACCGTTCAGGCAGAAATCTTAAGATTACTTAGAAAAATGCCTTTGATGAAACCTGCTACCCACAATGGTGAAAGTGTTTCTGTATTATGTTCTATCATAGTAAAATATGGAAATAATGTAGAAGTTGATGTTGTTTATATTCCTGAAAGACCCGATTAATCTTTAAATAATACTAACTAAAAAAACCAGTTGCCAACAATGGCTATAAGTAATTGCTTGTTCTCGCCTACTTCTGAAAATCCTCGTGGTTTTCAACTTGGTGTGTAGTTGCAAAATTAACTACTAACACACGCAACTACCCATATCCGAGACCGTTACCAAACATATTAACTAAAATAGAGAATTATTTAATACTACTTTCAAATGAGGTTATCCGTAAAAAAAATAATGTTTTTAGTATTTTATTAGTAACAACATACTGTAAATAATTGTGGTTATGCATTTATTATTATTCTGCTAACAATTAAAAAGTTCGAACAATGAAAAAAGTATATTTTATTTTAATACTTGTATGCTCAGTATTTTTAAGTGCCTGTAATACTAAAAATCAGAAATCAAAAGACAGTGATTCACCAACGATAGAAAACCCTTATTTTGGACAGAAGACACCAGGTTTAACTGCTGAAATTTTTGCTCCAGGCATTGTTTCTGTCAATGGAAGATATGACTACGGTATTTCGTTTTCCCCTGATTTAGATGAAATGTATTTTTCAGCAAATAAAAAAGGTGAAACTGCTGATATCTATTTTTCAAAAATCGAAGATAAAAATTGGAAAACGATTCAAAAAGCGAATTTTACCAAAGGACAAAAAGATGCAGAAATGGAACCATTCTTCAAGGCTGACGGTAAAAGAATTTATTTTACTGGGTATAGCTCTGACTATAAGGATGAGGAAATATGGTATGTAGATCGTTTGGGCAATGGGTGGAGCAACGCAATAAAACTTGATTCACCAATAAATGACGATAATGTGATGTATTTGACGCAAGCGAAAAACGGCGACGTTTTTTATGACAACATTTCAAAACGAAAAATGTATTCTTCATCCCGTAAAAATGGTGGGTTTCCAGAAGTGCAGGAGGTTGAAGTTGAAATTGGATCTCACGCTTTTATTTCCTCATCTCAAGATTATTTATTGGTACAAGCTCAAAACAAAGAAGATAAAAAAAGAGGTAGCGATATTTATGTTTATTTTAAGGAAAAAGATGGAACATGGTCAAAACCAATTAACCTAGGAAATACAGTAAATTCTAACTTTGGTGAAGCAGTTCCGAGTGTCACTCCAGATGGCAAATATTTATTTTTTAGCCGATATAACGAAGAAGGTGGATTATCAAATCTTTATTGGGTAAGCACTGAAATTATCAGCAAGTTAAAAATGGCATATTTTAAGAAGTAACAATAAATTTAGCAAACATAATTTTGATACTAACTCAATATACGTTTGGTAACACCATGTATAATTAATTGCTAGTTCTACGCTACTTACGAAAATCCTCGCGGATTTTCTATTCAGTTTGTATTTACTAAATTAGTTATTTAATCAACGTAAAAAATCATATATAAACACGTTGGCAAACATTATAACGCAACCTATTAAAATTAATGCTATATTAAGTACAAAACGTATTCTGATGAAAACATTTTTAGGACTTCTACTAATTATTATAGCAGTGACAGGTTGTTCTCGCGACGATGATAATGTTGTAGATGAGAACACTAATGTAAATATCAGATTATTTAACGAAAGTAGCTTCAACTATGAAAACATAGAGGTTGGAGGTGTGGACTATTTACCGCTAAATCCCGGAGAATTTTCAGAGTATAAAGAATATGAATTGTCTTACAGGTACGCATACATCGAATTGACTGCTGACGAAGTACAATATAGATTGCAGCCCTATGATTTTGTTGGAGAAACGCCTCTTGAAAATGGCAGCTATACGTATAGCCTTAATTTGGATAACAATGGAAACGTTCTGCTTGAATTAATTGAGGATTAAAAAATTGCTTTTAATAAAGCGTAGTGAACACTCAATAAATAGACTTGAAAGGTACAGCTTAGAAAAACGATTTGCCAACAAATCCTATAAACAATACGGGTTTGGGTCTTTACAAATGGCTAAGGCATGTCGAGCAGCAGAGCAAAATAAAAAGATTTCGCTAAATGCTCGTCGGAAAGCAATCGCTAGTTGCTCCCGAACTGTTCATAACTAAAACGTTAACTATAATTATGAGAATTATATTCCTAACAATACTTTTACTCCTAATCAATTTCAAGGGGGGCAGTCAAGTTTCTAAAATAGAGCCTGGATTTTCTAAAATAGAATATGCTGAGTTATTAAAAATATCTACAAGACAAAGTGATTCTCTCTACAACAAAGAGCTACCTGCTCCTGAGAAATTCAATAGGATTTATATATCTCAAGTCTTAGGTTTAGATAATAGATGGGAACTATGGACATCACCAGATTCGATAGCAGCAATAAGTATTCGGGGAACAACGTTAAAAACAGAGAGTTGGATAGAAAACTTCTTTGCAGCAATGCTTCCTGCATCAGGAATAATACACCTTAGCGATAACCAGATTTACAAATATCACCTAAGCAATAACAATAGAGCTTCTGTACATGCAGGTTGGCTTATTGGGTCTTTGTGTTTATTTCAAGATATTTTACCAAAAATTGACTCCAGCCTAAGCAAAGGTATTAATGACTTTTACATCATTGGGCATAGTCAAGGAGGTGCTATTTCTTATTTGCTGACTTCTATGCTATACGATTTAAAAGCACGAGACATCAGATATAAAAATTTGACAATCAAAACTTACGCAAGTGCCGCACCAAAACCAGGTAACCTATATTATGCATATGAATATGAAGCCTTGACACAAAAAGGATGGGCTTTTAATGTTGTTAATTCTGCTGACTGGGTTCCTGAAGGTCCATTTTCTATTCAAACAACAAATGATTACAATACGCTAAATCCTTTTAAATATGTAGATGAAGCCCTTAAAAAAACTTCGTTTCCAAAAAACATTATACTTAAACACGTTTATAATCAACTGGACAAGCCAACTAAAAAAGCCCAAAATAAATTTAATAAAAATCTTGGACAGCATATGGCTAAACAAATTCAAAATTACTTCCCCGATTTTAAATCACCAACTTTCCAAGAAAGCACAAATTATGTGCGAGTTGGAAAAACAGTGGTTTTATTTGCAGATAAAGAATATTACAAGGTCTTCCCTAATAATGAAGGTGAAATATGGCAACATCATAAATTTGAAGCATACTTTTATTTACTTGAAAAGCTATAGTTAACATTATGTGAAAAGTATTAAAACAACTTTTTACATTAAACGGTAGCAACAAGGCTGAAAAACAAAAGAACCTTATCGAAAGTTTAATAAACCATATTATCAATTTTATCCCTGTTTCAAACGAGCTGAAAATTCGTCTTGAATCAATTTGTGCTATTGAGATTTTTCCCAAAAATCATTTTCTTCATAAACCTCAAAGAATTTGTTCAACTACCTATTTTATAAATAAAGGACTTACAAGAATTTACTATAAAAAAGGAGACAAAGAAATTACAGACAACTTTTCAGCAGAAAATGAATGGATAACTTCGATTTATAGCTTTCTTCAAAACATTCCCGACTATTTTCATATTCAAACTTTAGAAGAAACAGAACTCGTGAAAATTTCCTTAGCCGACCTCGAAGAATGCTTTAAAGATTTTCCCGAAATGGAAAGGTTTGGGAGAATGCTGATTTCAAAACTCTTTTTGGAACAATCAGAACGTATCATCTCACTTCAGTTTAACTCTGCAAAAGAACGCTACCAATTCTTTGAACAATCCTCAAAAAATATATTGCTACGAGTGCCACTTGGAATGTTGGCATCCCATTTAGGAATGACACAAGAAACATTAAGTAGAGTTAGGTCGACAAAAGGCACTTTTTGATTTAAATCAAATTTAGGAACTGTTATTATCAATACCTTTCAACACAAAAATCAAAATGACATACAAATCTTATGGAGTAATCGGAATTGTAACACCTATAGTGTTTTTGACTACCTATTTAATTATGTCATCAATTCGTCCAGAATATTCAATGTTTACAAAAGCTATTAGTGAGCTTGGTTCGCTCGATGCGTCGAATAAATGGTTGTGGAATTCTTTCGGCTATATTCTTACTGGAATTTTAATTGCTATTTATGCGATTGGACTTTATAAAAATATTGCTGTCACAAAATCAAGCAAATTACCTCTTTATGGTATTTTATTGAGTGGTGTATTTATGGCTATATCGGGAATATTTCCAGGCGATTTTAACAACCGACAATCAACCACAATGCTTTTGCACACACTTGGTAGTTTCGGCAGTTACATTTTCTTTTTAATTGGTGCTTTTACCTATCCCAAAGTGATGAGTAAAACGGAATACTGGAAAAACGCAAAAACACCGACTTTAATTTTTACTTATTTAACGATTGTATTCGGAGCTTGGGTGTTTATATTTCCAAATATGCCTGCTCTTGGACAAAGAATTACATTCTTATTTTATTTCTTATGGATTACTTATACAGCAATTAGACTATATAGGCAACCGAAAGAAAACCCAGTTGCTAACAACGTGTATATTTAATTGTTAGGTTTTCACCTACTTGAAAAATTCCTTCGGAATTTTCTCTGGTTCGTTTTCTTCTACTAATTTATTTGCTAGCCAACGCAACTAACCATACACAAGACCGTTAGCGGTAATATGTGGTAAGAAGTAAGATAATCTTCGGGGCTTTCCCTTTTTTGCTGCTTACCCTATAAAAGACCTACTCATTTCGCAAACAGAACGTTTATCAGAGCAACATAAAATCTACGGTACCAGTTTCATTGGTTTCTCTTTTAAGTGTGGCCTAGGCTTTAAAAATAGCGCAACTTTCGGGGTCTTCCCTTTTGCCGCCACAACGCAAGTGTTGCGTAATCAATATCCAGACGGACTTGTGGCTTGCCGGTATTTTTAAACGTTCTATACCTCTTAATTTTTCATGTCTGCTTAGGTGTAACGCTGCATGTTAAAAGCGGCAAAATCTAAGGGTAATATAGGAATAGCTTGTCTTTTAGCGTTTGGTTCGGGTTACATAAAACCGCTAACAAGACCTATACGTAATGCGGGGCTTGGTCAATATCAAAAGGTTTGCGTATTTTTAGGAGGTACGCCAAAACAGTTTGATTTGGCATTTAAAACAAAAAAATAAACACAAAAAAAATGCTTTAGCTAAGTGTAAAGTACGGAAGATGCGTACTGCTCTGCTCCCGCACTACCCATACCTTAGCCGTTAGCAGTAATTAAAAAACCTAGAACATTGGAATATGATTCTCAAAAATTTATGAAAAAACTTATTAATGAATAGCGACGTATTACTTCACTACTCAAATATTCTATTGATTTTCACATCGCTTTTCTTCGCGTTTTTCTTAATTACGGTAAAATCAGAAAATAAAATAGGTAATATTTTAGTCTCGCTTTTTTTAATTGTTAGAGCAATCGATATTATCCCTTCAACTTTTAGTTCTATCAGTTTAAGCCCACTTGTTGATATTCTAAGAATGGATATTGGTAGTTTTTTTCAATCTCCTTTATTATTTTTATTTACACTTTCAATAGTTTATTCAGATTTTAAACTTACCTCAAACCATCTTATTTGTTTTAGTCCATTTATTGTAAGCACTTTAGCTTTACTTCCAGATTTCTATTTAGCTAATACAAGTGAGCAGTTATCATTTTACAATAATTATACACATACTTTTCAGGGTAAATTTTCGTACACTTTAGCTCATTTACAAAGTATTTTTTATATAATAATTACCTTTATTTTACTTGTAAAGTATAAAAAAATTGTGCTCGAAAACTTTTCAAAAAAACACAGTAAAAACTACAAATGGTTATTTCAAATGAATATTATTTGTTTAGTATTGTTTATTTCTGCCTTAGTAAAAAACATATATAGATTTGGTAATCATTTTGGGTATATCACTTCTTTAAGGCTAATAAGTTCCTTGATAATGCTAGGCTTTTCGTGTTGGCTAGTTCTAAAAGCACTGTATGCTCCAGAATTATTTAAAGGAATCTCTTCAAAACTGAAATTAGCATCTGTTTTAATAAATGAAAAATCTATTAAAGAAATAGAACTTTTAAATACTCAAAAAGTAAAAATTGAGGAATTTATGATTCAAAAAGAGCCCTTTTTGAATCCTGAATTTACCATTAAAGACTTAGCCAGTCAACTAGGAATGAATGAAAGAGAGTTGTCAATTTTAATAAACACTCAATTTGGTAAGAACTTCTACGAGTTTACTAGTGATCATCGAATAAGTAAAGCTAAAGAAATATTAAAAGATAAAGGTTCTTCAAATCTTACCATATTAGAGATTCTATATAAAGTAGGATTCAATTCAAAATCTTCGTTCAATACCATCTTCAAAAAAAACACAGGAGTAACACCTACTATTTTTAGAAAAAAAAATTCATAAAAAGAGTTCGAATAAATTATTCGAACGTATAATTCACTTTTATACCTGTTTTTTGTGGTCTAATTAAATCATTATTTACAATTATGAAAATTTTTAATACGTTATTACTTTTAGTCTTTTTTACACAACTAGGCTGTTCTCAAGAAAAATCTTCAAGCTCTTCAACGTTTAAAGAATCAGAAATAGATAACTTATTATCTTTTTTTCCTAAAGATGAACCTGGAGGCACTTTTTTAATTGCTCAAAAAGGAAAAATCCTTTATAAGAAAGCCTTTGGAAAAGCTAATCTTGAATTAGATATCCCAATGAAATCAGAAAATGTAATGGGAATAGCTTCTGTTACCAAACCTTTTACAGCTATGGCTATTCTAAAATTGGTTGAAGAGGGTAAAATATCATTAGAAGACCCTTTATCAAAGTTTATTGAAGATTTTCCAAATGGAAATACAATATTAATAAAACACTTAGTGTCTCATACCTCTGGACTGCCTTATTTCAGTTTACACGATCGAGGAGAGCTTGAAAAAGAAATAAAAGAAGGCGATAGTCACTCTATTTCTAATCATTTTGCTAACAAAGAACTTAAATTCAAACCTGGAGAAAAATATGATTATAGCAATGAAGCCTACGGATTATTAGGTTATATAATTGAAAAAGTAACCAAGCAAAAATACGATGAGTATTTAAATAGTACTTTCTTTACTCCTTTAAAAATGAAAGACACTCAATTAGAAAGTTTTAAAAAAGTAATAAAAAATAGAGCTACGGGTTATGATTCTTTTAATAATGCTCCTTATGAAATAAAACAACAAGAAAAAGATGATATTTCACATTATTCATTTGGTGGATTAATGTCTTCTGTAGATGACTTATATACTTGGTACAAGGCAATAATTAATTATGAAATACTCAACAAGTCTTCTATAAATAAAGCTTTAATACCAATTAAATTTAACGATGGAATCATTGGTAGAAATGGACTGGGTTGGTTTTTAGGAAACTTAAACGGAAATCCGTATATTATTCATAATGGACTTACTTGGGGATATGGTGCTGTAGTTATTTATTTTCCAAAAGAAGATTTATTCATTGCTCATCTTCGTAATTGTGGATACTGTAAATACGATAGAAATTTATCTTATCAAGCACCTATGAAAATGGCTTCAATTATTTTAAACTCAGAATATTTGAATATAAGTAATAATGTAAACATCAAAAAATTTGAAGGTATTTATACTTCTAATTTATCTAATGATAAAATTATCATAGTTGAAAAAAGTCAATTATTTATTAAAAATGATGGAAACTACACTCCTTTAAGTTATATAAAAACGAATACTTATTTTTCTGAAAGAACTAATGAAACCCTAATATTCACAAATAAAGGGCTAGGTGTATTAAGAGGAACATCTATCTTTTTTGAAAAATCTAAAAACAAACCTAAAAAACCTTTAAGTTTCTTTTTAGAAAATGAACTACAAAGTATAACCAAAGAAAATTTAATTCCCTTAAGTTTAAATAAACTTAAAAATGAAAATTATGATGCTAATGAGTCTAATTTAAATAATTTAGGCTACTCATTAATTCAAAAAAGAAATTTAGACCTTGCTATAGAAATATTTAAATTAAATACAGAACTTTTTCCAAAATCTGCAAATTCTTTTGATAGTTTAGGAGAAGCATATTTTCATAAAGAAGATTTTAATAGTGCCCTAAAAAATTACCAAGCAGCTATAAAGTTACATCCTAGCAGTAGTACTTCTAAATTAATGATAAGAAAATTGAAAGAAAATTATTTAAAGAACTAATGCCAACACCGTACAAAATTAATTACTTTGGTTCTGGCCTATTTAGAAAGGTCCTCGCTGACTTTCTATCTGTGAAATATTTATTAACCTTAGTGCTTAAACACAGCAACTAATCCTGCACAACACCGTTGGCAACAATATCGCAAAATTTGGAATTGGTTCGTATTTGGTGTAATTTAGCATCAAAATATATTTATTATGGCTAGACAAAGCATATCGTTTACGGTACCAAATGATGAATGGTTAAAAACACAAGTAGACAATCAAGAATACTCGAGTAAAAGCGAACTCGTTAATGACTTAATTCGTCAAGCAAGAAGCCAACAAATCGAAATTGACTGGATTAAAACTAAATTGGAGAAAGCTGAAGATAGCGGATTTAGCAAGGATAGCAAGGAGCAAATCTTAGCGCAATCCAAGTCTATACTAAATGATTAAGTATAGAATAAGCAACGACGCTAAAGACGACCTTATTCGTATTCATCGGTACGGAGCCAAAAAATTTGGAATGCAACAAGCGGACAAATATTTCGAAACATTTTTTGAATATTTTGACATAATAGCTAAAAGACCGTTTTCATTTGAATCGGTCGAGCATATAAAAGAAGGATACCGCCGATGTGTTTGTGGTTCGGACAGCATTTACTACAAAATAAATAGTGATACCGTTGATATAATCGCGATTGTTGGAAAACAGGATTTAAAAAATATACTTTAAAGTACGAACGTAAAAATACTGTTGCCAACAGAACCTATAGGCAATGTGGGCTAAGGTGCTAAATCGAAAGGTTTGTGCATTTTTATGAAGTCGCAAAATCTTTAGGATTTTACTTTAGACAAAAAAATAAATTAAAACAAAAAGATTTTGCTAAGGGCTATGACAGAATGGGAATTGCTTCTCTGCTCCCGCACTACTTATAGCTTGAACGTTCTAAGTCATTTAAGAAAAACCGTGATTAAAATAAATAATATTTATGAAAAAATTAATTTTGCTGTCATTTATCATCCTTTTTGGACTAAAATCATTTGCTCAAGAAACAGGAAATGATAGTTATACAATTCAAAGATTATTAATCTACAATCAAAAAGGAGAAGTTTTATTGGAAAAAAATGATTTCGGATGGATGACGCCTGCATTAAGACACAATTCTCAAACAACTATAAAAGATGGACTTATGAATTTAGCGTCTGAATATGGAGTGAAAATAAATAGCCCTAAAATTGCTGGAATATTTATGTTTATGTCTGACTACAAGCCGATTTCACAATTTAGACAACATTTTAGTTGTAATATCGTCGATGGAGAACTGAAAGTACCCGAAAACAAAAAAGATGCTCAATGGTTTTCAATAAGTAAAGCAATTGAAATGATGTCGCTACTAGACACGAAAGCACCGCTTGTTATAAGAGATATGACAAAACAATTATTATACTATCCCGAAATAATTTGGGGTGGAACATTTCTTTTGAGTAAAAAAGATGGAAAAATAACCTATAAAACTTCAGAGGAATTTTATCCTTTGAAATAAAAAACGCCATAGAACACCGTGTAAATTTAAATGCTTGCTTCTAGCCTACTTACGAAAGTCCAAACGGACTTTCTATTTGTGATCTATTTATTAACTTCATTATTTAAAGTTATAACTAAACTTACACAAACATGTTGTAGGTAATTGAATACTAAACTATAAGTAATCTCAATCAAATAAATTCAAAAATGAAAAATATACTGATTATAAGTGCTATAATATGGGCTGTTGTAATTCTTTTCGCTTCATATCTCTACAGTGATACAGAAAATTACACATATCTATTTGGTGTATTATTAGTTGCAGCAGGATTACAAAATGCACTTATTTATAATGCGCTGAAAAAACAATAGTTGGTGAAATAAGCCCTTTAGATCTTCCATGTTGATACAATGCAGAATAATACGAAATCCACTAGATTAGTCCTACTAATAAAATGGAAATAACCGTATTCATACGTATATCTGTACGTTGTAAGCAATAAAAATTACTTAGTTTTTTGCGTTCCATATATATTCGTTCTGTACAACAGAGGCTATATCTATATATTTTTTATCCCATAACATTATTGCTATTACTATTAAGCAAACACTTACTGGTACAGAAATAATTGTTGCTATTACTTTAAATAAAAAATTAATTAAGTGTATCATAATCGCAATTTTAAAAGCGTACAACATTATATAAAGTTAATACGCTATGATGGTCAGTACTTTTATTTAAAACTTTTTTGATAGGCGTACTAACCTTATACCCACCGTTGTAGGCCATTTAAAACCATTTATATTAACCATAAAAATTCACAATAATGAAAAAATTAACTCTGACAATCCTGACTCTAGCAACTTTATTACTTGCATCGTGTGATACAAAAAAAATAGAAGTGTTAAGTGACCAAGATAAAGCAACTATTAAAACGGAGGTTGAAGTAGTAATTAATCAAATTATTGAGAATAGTGAAGCTGGAAATTTTGAAAAGGCAACCGAACCTTACTTAAACAGTCCTGAATTTATTGCCATTAGCAATGGAGTAGTTGCTGATTATACTGGTTATATAAAATCAAATAAAGAATATTTTGGTGCAGTGGCCCATCAAAAGTACAATGAAACCAACATTCTATTTACATATATTGACAAAAAGAATGTCATTATGACTTATATTGGAACAGGACATGCAACATTTAAAGACAAGCAGCAGTTCAAAATAGATCCATTTGCAGCAACATTAGTTTTTAAAAAGATTGATGATTCGTGGAAAGTAACATACTCTAATGAATTTGCAACTATTACTCCTGTTGCCGAGGATTCAACTAACACAAAATAAATACACGGCCTACAACAATGTATATAAAAAATAGGCGAATTAGTACTAAAATCAAAGGTTTTGGTTCGTATCAAACTTTGTGCTTAAACGAAAGTTTCGTGCTTTGTAATCGCCTACTTTTCATATACTAACCGTT
>NZ_JHZC01000019.1 GCF_000621125.1 Maribacter antarcticus DSM 21422 | reverse complement strand
GGAAGGTCGTTGGCAGGGTCATCTATTTCGTCATTCACATCGAATCCGTCGTTCACATCACTACCCTCGTAGCCGTCGTCAAGTCCATCGCCATCCGTATCCAACCCAGTAAAAGTCTGGTCAGGAACGCCATCAAAGTTGAAGTCGTTGCCCTCGTTGTTATCAAGAACCGTATCGTTATCACTATCGCTATCAATATAATCCGGCTCGTCCGTGCCGTCCGTGTTTACCGATAAAATACCGTCGTTGTCCGTGCCTTCGTAAGCATCGTCCAATCCGTCGTTATCACTGTCGTTCTTACTCGGTGCAATATAACCATCAGTCGTCTGGCCTTCCACATTATCAGGTATACCATCGTTATCACTGTCAATATCCACTCTATTCGGATACCCATCCCCATCAGAATCGATATCCGTATTGAAGGTTATGGTTTGCGGATTAGTGTAATTGTTTAAACAAGAAAACTGGATGCCAGACTGCCTAGGAACATTTGTAGTGAAATTATCAGTACCTGAAGCTTTTATACCAAATCTGAAGATAAATGTTGAGGTATTGACAAATTCCACGGCAACATTTACCTGCTGGTTCACATTAGAAATTCCAGTATATTCCATTGTTCCACCATTGATTAATAAACCTCCTCCTGTATTTTCAACAGTTATATCCTTAGGTTCGTCAAAGGTATAACTAGCAGGGGTATCAAATCTATTAAACTCTTGAAAGCGTACATTACCATCGACATCCAAAAAATTAGCAATTAATTCACTTAAAACTATAGCACTATTAGTGCCAGCGCTTACGAGTGTTATCCTTAAATCCACATATGGATTTCTATTCTCGCTAGTGGTTGTAAAGAAAATCTCAGGTTTAAAAAACTCAGGGTCTACTGAATTTTGGTCAAGTGTACTGATTTCACCATTCACAACCTCGTCAATAGTAACTAAAGCATCTAAACCATCTGCAATACCGGCAAACCTATATACCGAACCTTGTTCAAATGCATTACCCGATTCTAAGGTAGGTTCATTACTGAAGTTTAAATTGGGTATTGTTTCACAGTCAAAATCTGTACTCAATATGCTAGATTCAGAACTGTCTAAAAGACCGTCTCCATCCGAGTCCAAGTCGATATAATCAGGCACTTCATCGCCGTCAGAATCAATTGGGTTTAGACCGTTAGCGCCTTCATAACTGTCATCCAATCCATTTCCGTTTCCATCTTGATTTGAAGGAGCTACAAAAGTAGCCGCCGGTTGAGCCTCAATATTATCAGAAATACCATCATTGTCGGAATCAAGATCAAGATTATCAAAAATACCATCACCGTCACTATCGGTATTAAACCCTTCAATCGTATCTAGAATACCATCTCCATCATCATCAATGTCATGATTATCTGGAACACCATCCCCATCCGTATCCATAGTTAATGATGCTTCCAATACCACATTTGCATAAATGGGATGTATACCAAATAATAAAAATATGGTAATACAAGCTGCTGAAATTCTAATACAGCAACTAGCTAGAAGATAAATTGAAAAAAATTTTCTTTGCATAACGACAGTTTAATTAAAACTTATCACCATGACGTATAGGATTTTTTTTGGCAGGATGTGGGACTTCCTTTGTTGAAATGAAACGCAAGATACTGGTAATATGACTAGCTTCTTTGCATCTCGGATAACTTGTTAATAAATCTCCATGAAATACAGAGTACAAAAAAATGAAGCTAGCTATTATATTTGTTCTTAAGACATAATATTATAATTTTTGTCACATTTGGCTGGCTAAGTATAGAAGAAATCTTCACTAAATTAACACTGGGTAAAACCCTCAAATTCATGTATTTTTGAACTCAAATTTCATAAAATGAGCTTTAAGGAAGAAATAGAAAGAAGACGAACTTTTGGAATTATATCCCACCCTGATGCCGGCAAAACCACATTAACAGAAAAATTACTACTTTTTGGGGGAGCAATTCAAGAAGCAGGAGCGGTGAAGAATAATAAAATAAAAAAAACCGCAACAAGTGATTTCATGGAAATTGAAAGGCAAAGGGGAATATCCGTTGCAACCTCTGTTCTAGCTTTTATATATAAGGATAAGAAAATAAATATCTTAGATACCCCAGGGCATAAAGATTTTGCCGAGGATACCTTTAGGACGTTAACAGCAGTGGATAGCGTGATTGTCGTAATCGATGTAGCCAAAGGTGTTGAGGAACAGACCGTAAAACTAGTTGAAGTTTGCAGAATGCGAAACATACCTATGTTAGTGTTCATTAACAAACTGGACAGGGAAGGACAAGATGCTTTTGACCTGTTAGATGAGCTAGAACAAAAATTAGGGCTGTCGGTTACGCCATTAAGCTTTCCTATAGGCATGGGTTACGACTTCAAAGGCATTTACAATATTTATGAAAAAAACATCAATCTCTTTAGTGGGGATAACAAAAAAAACATAGAAGACACCATAGCATTTGACGACCTAGAAAACCCTGAACTAGAACAAATAATAGGTGCCAAGGCAGCGAAGGAATTACGTGAGAATTTAGAATTAGTATGGGGAGTATATCCAGCATTCGATAAGCAATTGTATTTAAAAGGTGAGCAACAGCCAGTTTTCTTTGGCTCTGCGCTGAATAATTTTGGCGTACGGGAATTACTGGATTGTTTTATTCAAATAGCTCCACCACCCAGACCAAAAATGGCGGAGGAACGGTTAGTTCAAGCAAACGAAAAAGAACTCACAGGATTCGTTTTTAAAATTCATGCGAATATGGACCCAAAACATCGAGATCGTTTGGCGTTCGTTAAAATTGTATCTGGAACTTTTGAACGAAACAAACCTTACCTGCATGTACGACAGGATAAAAAGTTAAAATTCTCAAGTCCCAATGCATTTTTTGCTGAAAAGAAAGAAATCGTAGATATTTCGTATCCAGGTGATATCGTTGGATTACACGATACGGGCAACTTCAAAATAGGCGACACACTAACCGAAGGCGAATCCTTACACTACAAAGGGATTCCAAGCTTCTCACCAGAGCATTTTAGATACATAAATAATGCTGACCCTATGAAGTCAAAGCAGTTGTATAAAGGAATAGACCAATTGATGGACGAAGGTGTTGCCCAACTTTTTACACTTGAACTGAACGGGCGTAAGATTATAGGCACCGTAGGCGCACTGCAGTTTGAAGTTATACAGTATCGCTTAGAACATGAATATGGTGCAAAATGTAGTTATGAAAATTTTCCGGTATACAAAGCTTGTTGGGTTGGAATAGAAAATAGAAAAAGTAATGAATTCAACGACTTTATTAGAGTAAAGCAAAAGTTTTTAGCTAAAGACAAGAGGGGCCAATTGGTATTCTTGGCCGATTCTCAATTCTCGCTACAGATGACCCAAGCCAAATATCCGTTAGTTAAATTACACTTTGTATCGGAATTTGAATAAAAAAAATCCCGACTAGTTATTAGTCGGGATTTTTTTATGCTTCTCCTATTGGTCCAAAATTTATGGGAACTGGAGTTTGTTCATAATCTTTAATCGTACCATGTGCTTTTTCAAAACGTTGTACATTATCATTTAAAGCTTTAAGAAATTTCTTTGCATGTTGCGGTGTAAGTACTATTCTGCTTTTCACTTTAGCCTTAGGAGCCCCTGGCATCATACTTATAAAATCAACTACAAATTCAGATACAGAATGATTGATAATTGCCAAATTAGAATAAATACCTTCTGCCGTCTTTTCGTCAAGCTCTATATTAATTTGCTTTTGATTTGATTTTTTTTGGTCACTCATGTCGAAAATATTAGATAATCATAAAAAAAACCCCCAATTAGAAATTGAGGGCTTCACTATTTAAAACTTTAAGGCTTCTTTTCTAGCCATAATTTCATCATATTCTTCTTTGGAACCTACGATTATGCTCTCGTAATCTCTCATTCCAGTACCTGCCGGAATTCTATGTCCTACAATCACATTTTCTTTCAGTCCTTCTAAAGTATCTACCTTACCACTTACAGCAGCCTCGTTCAATACTTTTGTTGTTTCTTGGAAAGAAGCAGCAGATATAAACGATTTTGTTTGAAGCGATGCACGTGTAATACCTTGCAGTATAGGAGTAGCTGTCGCCGCAACGGCATCTCTAGCCTCAACCACGGTCTTATCATTCCGTTTCAATAAAGAATTTTCATCTCTAAGTTCACGTGGAGTTAAAATTTGACCAGGCTTCAAGTTTTGTGATTCACCAGCTTCCATGACTACTTTCTTACCGAAAATTTCATCATTCTCTTTAATAAAATCAGCTTTATGAATTAATTGGTTTTCCAAGAAAATAGTGTCTCCCGGATCAACAATTCTTACTTTACGCATCATTTGCCTAACAACAACCTCAAAATGCTTGTCATTTATTTTTACACCTTGTAAACGATACACTTCTTGAACTTCGTTCACTAAGTACTGTTGTACAGCTGATGGCCCTTTAATCTTAAGAATATCTTCTGGTGTTGTTGAACCATCGGATAAAGACATACCTGCTCTTACATAATCATTTTCTTGTACAAGAATTTGATTTGAGAGCTTCACTAAGTATTTCTTCACCTCGCCCAACTTGGATTCGATAATGATTTCGCGGTTACCTCTTTTGATTTTACCAAAAGACACAACACCGTCAATTTCAGAAACTACCGCTGGGTTTGATGGATTACGCGCTTCGAATAATTCAGTTACCCTTGGAAGACCACCGGTAATATCCCCTGCTTTTGCAGATTTACGTGGAATCTTAACCAATATCTTACCTTCTTTAATCTTATCGCCGTCATCGACCATAAGATGCGAACCTACCGGTAAGTTATACGAGCGTAGGGTTTCTCCTTTAGCATCTTGGATAAGTAACGTAGGTATCAACTTCTTATTCCTTGATTCTGAAATTACTTTTTCTTGGAATCCAGTTTGCTCATCAATCTCTACTTGATATGTAACACCTTGGTCAATATTTTCGTAGGCAATTTTACCAGGAAATTCAGAAACAATAACACCATTGTATGGATCCCATGAACAAATTACATCCCCTTTAGCCACTTTAGCACCGGTTTTAATAAACAGTTGCGATCCGTAAGGAATATTATTTGTGCTTAGAGTAATTCCTGTTTTAGCATCTACTACTTTTATTTCCGAGGTTCTTGATATTACGATTTTAGCGAGTTTCCCTTCGGAGTCCTCACTTGTTACCGTTCTCATATCCTCAATTTCTGCAATACCAGCAAATTTAACTTCTAGTTTATTGTCCTCAGAAATGTTACCAGCAATACCACCAACGTGGAACGTACGCAGCGTTAACTGTGTTCCGGGTTCTCCAATAGATTGCGCAGCAACTACACCAACAGCCTCACCTCTTTGAACCATTTTGTTAGTAGAAAGATTCCTACCATAACATTTGGCACAAATTCCTTTTTCAGCTTCACATGTTAATGCCGAGCGCACTTCAATTCTTTCGACTGGAGAAGCCTCCACTTTTTTAACGTCTGACTCCATTATCTCTTGATCCGCAGTTAACAGAATTTCTTGAGTTAAAGGATCGTATACATCATGTAAAGAAACACGGCCAAGAATTCTTTCGCCAAGTGTCTCAACAACCTCTTCATTCTTCTTAAGTGCTGCAACCTCTACACCTCTTAGAGTCTCACAATCCTCTATATTGATAATAACATCTTGTGAAACATCTACCAATCTTCTCGTTAAATATCCTGCATCTGCAGTTTTTAATGCTGTATCCGCAAGACCCTTACGCGCACCGTGTGTAGAGATGAAGTATTCCAAAATTGAAAGACCTTCCTTAAAGTTAGAAAGAATAGGATTCTCAATTATCTCACCACCACCAGCAGTCGATTTCTTAGGTTTTGCCATTAGTCCACGCATACCTGTTAACTGACGAATCTGCTCCTTTGAGCCCCTTGCACCAGAATCAAGCATCATATACACCGAGTTAAAACCTTGTTGATCTTCACTGATACGCTTCATAGCCAACTCGGTTAGCATAGCGTTAGTTGAAGTCCAAACATCAATAACCTGGTTGTAGCGTTCGTTATTCGTAATCAGACCCATATTATAGTTAGCCATAATACCGTCAACCTGTTGGTTGGCGTCCGCAATCATTTCAGGTTTCTCTTTAGGAATAATAATATCACCCAAACTAAAGGAAAGACCGCCTTTAAAAGCGAAATCATAACCCATAGTTTTAATTTTATCCAAGAAATCTGCTGTTGTTGGAACATCGGTAACAGCCAATATACCTCCAATAATATCTCTTAACGACTTTTTGTTAAGTACATCATTAATATACCCAGCTGCTTCTGGCACCTCCATATTAAACAGAACTCTACCTACGGTTGTTGGTATAATCTGGTTAACCAATTCACCCTCTTCATTGAAATCTTTTGCTCTTACCTTTATACCTGCATTCAGGTTAACCATGCCTTCATTAAAAGCAATTTCAACCTCTTCATAAGAGTAAAATGTCATCCCTTCACCTTTAATTGGTACTTCAGGAGTCGATTTTCTTTCTTTAGTCATATAATACAGACCCAAGACCATATCCTGAGAAGGTACGGTTATCGGAGAACCATTTGCAGGGTTCAATATGTTGTGCGAAGCTAACATTAATAGTTGCGCTTCTAAAATAGCCTCTGGTCCTAATGGTAAATGCACTGCCATTTGGTCACCATCAAAATCCGCATTAAATGCAGTACATACCAACGGGTGTAAACGAATCGCTTTCCCTTCTATTAATTTCGGTTGAAATGCCTGAATACCTAAACGGTGAAGCGTAGGTGCACGGTTCAATAGTACAGGATGTCCCTTTAACACGTTTTCAAGGATATCCCAAACTACAGGCTCCTTTTTGTCTATTATCTTTTTAGCAGACTTTACAGTCTTGACTATACCCCTTTCTATCAGTTTTCGGATAACGAATGGCTTGTACAATTCGGCAGCCATATCTTTTGGAAGTCCACATTCGAATAATCTCAATTCTGGACCTACAACGATAACAGAACGTGCAGAATAATCAACACGTTTACCTAACAAGTTCTGACGGAAACGCCCTTGCTTACCTTTTAATGAATCTGAAAGAGATTTTAACGGTCTATTAGATTCTGTCTTAACAGCAGAAGCTTTTCTTGTATTATCAAAAAGTGAATCAACTGATTCTTGAAGCATACGCTTCTCGTTACGCAAGATTACCTCTGGGGCCTTTATCTCTACCAACCGCTTTAAACGGTTGTTACGTATGATTACTCTTCTGTATAAATCATTCAAATCTGAAGTTGCGAAACGACCACCATCCAATGGCACCAATGGACGTAATTCTGGTGGTATAACCGGAATAACTTTCATAATCATCCATTCCGGTTCGTTTTCCCTATTTTCCTGCGACTCCCGCAATGCTTCAACAACTTGAAGTCGTTTTAAAGCCTCGGTTTTCCGCTGCTTTGAAGTCTCTGTATTTGCCTTGTGTCTTAGACTAAAAGACAACTCTTTTAAATCGATTCTTGCTAAAAGATCAATCAAACATTCCGCACCCATTTTAGCGATAAACTTATTAGGGTCAGAATCTTCCAAATACTGATTCTCTGGTGGAATAGTTTCCAATATATTCAGGTACTCTTCCTCAGTCAAGAAATCCATATTATTGATTTCTTCCCCTTCTGGACCTTTAGCGAGGCCTGGCTGAATGACTACATAACGTTCATAGTAAATAATCATGTCCAATTTCTTGGAAGGCAATCCAAGTAAATATCCTATTTTATTAGGAAGCGAACGGAAATACCAGATATGGGCAACAGGAACTACTAAATTGATATGTCCTACCCTATCTCTACGTACTTTCTTTTCTGTAACCTCTACACCGCAACGATCACAAACAATACCGCGATAGCGGATACGCTTATACTTTCCACATGCACATTCGTAATCCTTTACAGGACCAAAAATACGTTCACAGAAAAGACCGTCACGTTCTGGTTTGTGCGTTCTATAGTTGATGGTTTCAGGCTTTAAAACTTCACCTCTGGATTCTGCCAAAATTGCTTCTGGTGAAGCTAATCCTATGGAAATTTTATTGAACCTTTTTATTGGGTTATTATCTTTTATTCTAGCCATAATAGCGTGCTGATAATGATTTTAAATGTGTTTTCAAATAGTTTCTAAAACTATAAACTTATTCCTCAAGTCTAATATCCAAACCTAATCCTTTAAGTTCGTGCATTAAAACGTTGAAAGATTCTGGTAAACCAGGTTCTGGCATGGTCTCACCTTTTACAATGGACTCATAGGTCTTAGCCCTTCCGATGACATCATCCGATTTAACGGTTAATATCTCACGTAATGTTGCAGATGCGCCATAGGCTTCCAATGCCCATACTTCCATCTCTCCAAAACGTTGACCACCAAACTGAGCTTTACCACCCAATGGTTGTTGCGTAATTAAAGAGTAAGGTCCTATTGAACGTGCATGCATCTTGTCATCAACCATATGCCCTAACTTCAGCATATAAATGACACCAACTGTAGCGGGTTGATCAAAACGTTGACCTGTACCTCCATCAAAGAGATAGGTATGACCAAATCTTGGAATTCCTGCCTCATCTGTATATGCATTAATTTCATCAAGTGTAGCACCATCAAAAATTGGAGTTCCAAATTTCTTGCCTAATTTAAGTCCAGCCCAGCCCAATACTGTTTCGTATATCTGACCAATATTCATACGGGATGGTACTCCTAAAGGATTCAATACGATATCTACAGGCGTTCCATCTTCAAGGAACGGCATATCTTCCTGACGCACTATTCTTGATACAATACCCTTATTACCATGACGACCCGCCATTTTATCACCTACTTTAAGCTTGCGCTTTTTAGCAACATAAACTTTAGCCAGTTTCATGATTCCAGCTGGCAACTCATCCCCTACAGAAATAGTAAACTTATCTCTCCTTAAGTTTCCTTGAAGGTCATTCAGTTTTATCTTGTAATTGTGCAATAAGTCTGCAACAAAAGTATTGGTAACACTATCTGTTGTCCAGCTTCCGCTCACTAAATGCGCAAAATCGTCAACAGAGTTCAACATTTTCATAGAATACTTCTTGCCTTTTGGAAGTACTTCTTCGCCCAAGTCGTTCAACACTCCTTGAGATGTTTTCCCGTTTACCAAATTGAATAATTTCTCTACTAGGACATCTTTTAGCTCTTGGAATTTCACCTCGTATTCCAGTTCTAATTTAGAAAGCTCCTCCTTATCCTCTGAACGTTTTCTCTTATCTTTTACGGACCTTGAGAATAGCTTTTTCTCTATTACAACTCCTCTTAACGAAGGAGATGCTTTTAAAGATGCATCTTTTACATCACCAGCTTTATCTCCAAATATGGCACGTAATAATTTTTCCTCTGGAGTTGGATCAGATTCTCCTTTCGGTGTAATCTTACCGATTAAAATATCTCCAGGCTTTACTTCTGCTCCAATCCGAATCATTCCATTTTCATCCAAATCTTTGGTAGCCTCCTCAGAAACATTAGGAATATCATGTGTTAATTCCTCTGCACCAAGTTTCGTATCCCGAACTTCTAGAGAGTATTCATCGACGTGTATTGAAGTAAAAATATCCTCACGCACTACTTTCTCTGAAATTACGATTGCATCTTCAAAGTTATACCCTTTCCAAGGCATGAAAGCCACCGTAAGGTTTCGACCTAAGGCCAATTCTCCCTTTTCTGTAGCGTAACCTTCGCAAAGCACCTGTCCTTTATTAACCCTATCTCCCTTCTTTACGATAGGTTTTAAGTTGATACTAGTTCCTTGATTGGTTTTTCTGAACTTAACAAGAAAATAGGTTTTCTCATCCTCCTCAAAACTAATAAGTCTCTCGGCGTCTGTCCTATCATACTTGATTGTTATTTTTTGAGAATCTACATACTCTATAACACCATCACCTTCTGCGTTGATTAATACCCTAGAATCAGAAGCAACTTGTCTCTCCAAGCCAGTTCCAACAATTGGAGATTGTGGCTTTAATAAAGGCACAGCCTGACGCATCATGTTTGATCCCATCAAAGCACGGTTGGCATCATCATGTTCCAAGAATGGAATCAAAGATGCAGAAATAGATGCAATTTGATTTGGTGCAACATCGGTATAATTGATTTCAGAAGGATCGACTACTGGAAAATCCCCTTCTTCTCTTGCAATAACCTTAGCTGAATCTATTTGACCATTGGCTTTCAATGGAATGTTCGCTTGAGCGATTTTCATTCCCTCTTCTTCCTCCGCGCTTAGGTATACGAAGTTATCGATATCTACCTTGGACTTTTCTACCTTTCTGTATGGTGTTTCCAAGAAGCCCATTGGGTTAACTTTGGCAAAAACAGCAAGTGATGAAATCAAACCAATATTTGGACCTTCAGGAGTTTCTATTGGACATAATCTCCCGTAGTGCGTGTAGTGTACATCACGAACTTCGAAACCTGCTCTTTCCCTAGAAAGTCCACCTGGCCCTAGTGCTGATAATCTTCTCTTATGAGTTATCTCTGCTAATGGATTTGTTTGATCCATAAATTGAGACAATTGATTAGTACCAAAGAAAGAATTAATTACCGAAGACAATGTCTTGGCATTAATCAAATCTATTGGAGTAAACACTTCATTGTCACGTACGTTCATTCGTTCTCGAATTGTACGTGCCATCCTAGCTAAACCCACACCAAACTGAGATGACAACTGTTCTCCAACAGTTCTTACACGCCTATTAGAAAGGTGATCAATATCATCAATCTCAGCTTTTGAATTAATTAGTTCTATTAAATACTTAATAATAGTAATGATATCTTCCTTAGTCAAGACCTGCTTGTCCATTCCAATATCAAGGCCTAATTTCTTGTTCATTCTATAACGCCCAACCTCGCCTAAGTTATAACGTTGATCAGAAAAGAATAATTTATCTATGATACCACGCGCGGTCTCCTCATCTGGCGGTTCTGCATTACGTAATTGACGGTATATATGTTCAACAGCTTCTTTTTCAGAATTTGTTGGATCCTTTTGTAGTGTATTGTGAATAATAGAATAATCGGATTGCGCATTATTCTCTTTATGCAAAAGAACTGTCTTAACATCAGCATCCATTATCTCGGTAATATGTTCTTTCGACAAAATTGTATCACGATCTAATACAATCTCGTTTCTTTCTATAGAAACAACTTCACCTGTATCTTCATCAACAAAATCCTCATGCCAGGTATTTAATACCCTTGCGGCCAACTTACGGCCTAATACTTTTGTAAGTCCGGCCTTAGAAACTTTAACTTCCTCAGAAAGGTCAAAAATTTCTAAAATATCCTTATCACGTTCAAAACCAATAGCTCTGAACAAGGTAGTAACTGGCAATTTTTTCTTTCTATCGATATAGGCATACATAACGCCATTAATATCGGTAGCAAATTCTATCCAGGAACCTTTAAACGGAATTACCCTAGCAGAATATAACTTAGTTCCATTAGCATGGAAAGATTGTCCAAAGAAAACTCCTGGAGAACGATGTAACTGAGAAACAACAACCCTTTCAGCACCATTTATAACAAACGTACCGCTAGGTGTCATATAAGGGATAGTACCTAAGTACACATCCTGAACTATGGTTTCAAAATCCTCATGCTCTGGATCGGTACAATATAATTTTAACCTGGCCTTTAGCGGAACGCTATACGTAAGACCACGCTCTATACATTCTTGGATTGAGTATCTCGGTGGATCTATGAAATAATCCAAAAATTCCAATACAAACTGATTTCTAGTATCAGTTATTGGAAAGTTCTCCATGAAGGTGTTATACAAACCTTCATCACCTCTTTGATCAGATTTCGTTTCAAGTTGAAAAAAGTCTTGAAAAGATTTAATCTGAATGTCCAAAAAATCGGGATAAGCCGGTGTTTTCTTGGCGGATGCAAAATTTATTCTTTCAGTCTGATTTGTGAACATCTACGGACAGTGTTTTGATCGTGAGTACTATTGGGGTAATATATGCCATCATATACCTAATCCTATAAAAAGGTTTAGGTCTAAGCGCAAAAAGCGAAAAGACCTAAACCAGAAATACTATGGTTGTTGCTACTACTTAAGCTCAACTTCCGCTCCTGCTTCTTCCAATGATTTTTTAATACCTTCTGCTTCGTCTTTAGTAACACCTTCTTTTACTGCTTTCGGCGCACTATCTACGATGTCTTTAGCATCTTTCAAACCTAAACCAGTTAATTCCTTAACCAATTTAACAACTGCTAATTTAGAAGCACCTGCTGCTTTCAAAATAACATCAAATTCTGATTGCTCTTCAACAACTTCACCACCATCAGCACCACCAGCAGCAACAGCTACTGCAGCAGCGGCAGGTTCGATACCATATTCATCTTTTAAAATACCAGCTAACTCATTTACTTCTTTTACAGTAAGGTTAACTAATTGTTCTGCGAAATCTTTTAAATCTGCCATTTTCTATCGTTTAATAAAATTTTAAAATATACTTAGTTTATAATGCGTACTTATCTTTCAGATAATGTCTTAAGGATACCTGCTAGTTTACCACCACCAGATTTAAGTCCAGAAATAACATTTTTGGCTGGAGATTGTAATAATCCAATAATTTCGCCAATCATCTCCTCTTTAGACTTAATGCTCACAAGAGCATCCAAGTTTTCATCACCTATGTAAACAGCCTCTTCTACGAAAGCTCCTTTTAATAACGGCTTTTCAGATTTTTTCCTGAAACCCTTTATAAGCTTTGCAGGAGCATTAGCGACTTCTGAGAACATTAAAGAGGTATTCCCCTTTAATACATCTGGAAGCTCGCCAAACTCTCTATCAGAGGCTTGCATTGCCTTTGCAAGCAATGTATTCTTAACTACTGCCAATTTAATTTTAGCTTTGAAACAAGCTCTTCTCAAATCTGAGGTAGATTTTGCATCCATACCAGAAATATCCGCTAAATAAATAATGGAATTATCTGCTAACTGCGTAGTCAAATCTTGTATAACCGTTGCCTTTTCTTCTCTTGTCATAATTGAAATTTTTAACCAGCAGTGCTTAAACTGACTTTGGGTCTAATTGAACACTAGGACTCATGGTACTAGACATGAAAATACTTTTCATATATACCCCTTTTGAAGCGGTAGGTTTAAGCTTGTTCAAAGTTTCCAATAACTCTTTGGCGTTATCTGCAATTTTATCTGCCGAAAAGGAAGCTTTCCCCACTGCAGCATGCACAATACCAGTTTTATCAACTTTAAAATCAATCTTTCCTGCTTTCACTTCAGATACTGCTCTGGCAACGTCCATAGTTACCGTACCAGTTTTTGGATTTGGCATCAAACCTCTTGGCCCTAAAACACGTCCTAAAGGTCCTAATTTACCCATTACACTTGGCATGGTGATAATCACATCAACATCTGTCCAACCGCCTTTTATTTTATCCAAATACTCATCTAACCCTACGTAATCTGCTCCAGCTTCTTTAGCTTCTGCTTCTTTGTCCGGTGTTACCAACGCCAAAACCTTAACATCTTTACCTGTTCCGTGTGGAAGTGTAACAACACCACGTACCATTTGATTTGCTTTTCTTGGATCAACACCCAGCCGTACCGCAAGATCAATTGATGAATCAAACTTTGTATTGGTTATCTCTTTTATTAAAGCTGAAGCCTCGTCTACAGAGTATAGTTTATCCTTCTCTATTTTGGAATGTGCTTCTTTAAGCTTTTTTGTTAACTTTGCCATTTAATTGCTTTATAAGATTTAAAAAGGTCTTTTTCCTGAAACCTTCATACCCATTGAACGTGCCGTACCTGCAATCATACTGATTGCTGATTCTACCGTAAAGGCATTAAGATCTACCATTTTGTCTTCGGCTATTGCCTTAACTTGATCCCAGGTTACATTCCCTAATTTTACTCTGTTAGGTTCGCCAGATCCTTTTTTAATCTTAGCCGCTTCCAATAGCTGAACTGCCGCTGGTGGTGTTTTTACAAGAAAGTCAAAAGACTTATCCTTATAAACGGTAATAACAACTGGTAATACTTTACCTGGTTTATCCTGTGTTCTTGCATTAAACTGCTTACAGAATTCCATGATGTTAACACCGGCAGCACCTAAGGCGGGTCCAACCGGTGGCGACGGATTCGCTGCACCTCCCCTAACTTGTAGTTTAACTACTTTACCTACTTCTTTTGCCATTGTTTAAAATTAAATTGAAATTGTGCCAATGGAAGCGACACAACTTTTAAATATGTAACAATTATCTTATACTTTTTCTACTTGCATATAACTAAGTTCTAATGGCGTTTTTCTACCGAAAATCTTCACCATCACCTCTAGCTTACGCTTTTCCTCGTTTATTTTCTCTACAGTACCGTTGAATCCATTAAAAGGACCATCGATAACCTTTACAGTTTCTCCAAAAACGAAAGGAATGGCTACGCTGTCCGTGTTAACGGTCAGCTCATCTACTTTTCCTAACATCCTGTTTACTTCTGCCTTTCTCAAAGGAACTGGGTCTCCACCTTTAGTTTCCCCAAGAAAACCAATAACATTGGTTATGGAACGTATGATGTGCACCATCTCTCCACCCAAATTAGCTTTCACCATAATATAACCAGGAAAATAAACCCTTTCCTTATTAACTTTCTTACCGTTTCGAATTTGAACTACTTTTTCAGTAGGGACCAAAACATCTTCTAAATAGTCAGCAAAGCCATGACGCTCTACTTCACTCTCAATATAGCCTTTGATTTTATTCTCTTGACCACTAACAGCTCTCACTACGTACCATTTCTTATCCAATACTTCTGACATAGTGCTTACCTTAATTTAGAACGTTACTGAAATATAATTTAATAATTTTGCTAAAAACCGTATCAACTCCCCATGTAGCCAAAGCAAAAAGTATAGAAAATACAGCAACTACAACCATAAGGTTGGACGATTCTGCCCTGGAAGGTAATGTTACATTATTTCTTAACTCTTCTACTGCTTCTTTTATATATGTAATCATTTGGACTAAATTTTTAACCTACTAAAGAAAATTCTAAAATTTCATATCACTTTGAATAAGAAAAGAAACTTGGTTCAACCTTGCTCAATACAAAATTATCGTCTCGCTTACATTCTTCAAAAATTCCGCACGGGAGAAGAGACTCGAACTCCCGACACCTGGTTTTGGAGACCAGTGCTCTACCAACTGAGCTACACCCGTATTATAAAAGTATTCTTAATCTTAAAACATCATAAGAATACGCATTTTTATTTACATCGAAAGGTATCCGCTTTGTGGCGGACACCCCTATGATGTAACACTATTTTAAACTGTTCTTTAAAACTATAGAATCTTAGTAACCTGACCAGCACCTACAGTTCTACCACCTTCACGAATAGCAAAACGAAGACCTTCGCTCAGTGCGATTGGCTGAATCAACTCTACCGTGATTGTCAAATTATCACCAGGCATAACCATCTCAACTCCACTTGGTAGAGAAATGTTACCTGTAACGTCCGTAGTTCTTACGTAAAACTGTGGACGGTAGTTGTTATGAAATGGTGTGTGACGACCACCTTCTTCTTTCTTTAATACATAAACCTCAGCTTCAAATTTAGCGTGTGGCTTAACAGAACCTGGCTTACAAATCACCATTCCACGGCTAATTTGAGCTTTCTCAATACCTCTTAATAAGATACCAACGTTATCTCCAGCCTCACCTCTATCCAATATCTTACGGAACATCTCAACACCAGTAACCGTAGAAGACAACTTCTCAGCACCCATACCAATAATGTCAACTGCATCACCTGTATTTGCGACACCAGTCTCTATACGGCCTGTAGCAACAGTTCCACGACCAGTAATAGTAAATACATCTTCAACAGGCAATAAGAAATCCTTCTCGACATCTCTCTTTGGCAACTCAATCCAAGCATCAACGGCAGCCATCAATTCCATAACCGTGTCAACCCATTTTTGCTCGCCATTCAAAGCACCTAATGCAGAACCAGCGATTACAGGACCATTATCTCCATCATACTCGTAAAATGAAAGTAATTCTCTAATTTCCATTTCAACCAGCTCGATAAGCTCTTCATCATCAACCATATCCACTTTATTCATGAATACAACCATTCTAGGTATACCTACCTGGCGACCTAAAAGAATGTGCTCACGTGTTTGTGGCATAGGGCCATCAGTAGCAGCAACCACCAAAATAGCACCATCCATCTGAGCAGCACCAGTAACCATATTCTTTACGTAATCCGCGTGACCAGGACAGTCAACGTGTGCGTAATGACGATTTTCAGTAGAATACTCTACGTGCGATGTGTTGATAGTAATACCTCTCTCTTTCTCTTCAGGAGCGTTGTCGATAGAATCGAAACTTCTCATTTCAGAAAGACCTGCATTAGCCAAAACAGTTGTAATAGCTGCAGTTAATGTAGTTTTACCGTGATCCACGTGCCCAATGGTACCAATATTTAAGTGCGGTTTGGAACGGTCGAATTTTTCCTTTGCCATGTTTAATGAATTTTAATCTTAGTTTATATTAGTGTACAAATTTATTCTTCAATTGAGCCAATGACGAGATTCGAACTCGTGACCTCTTCCTTACCAAGGAAACGCTCTACCCCTGAGCTACACCGGCGTAAAGTGTTGAATTTACTCTGCAAAATTCAGAATAAATTCCTGCCTTCACAGGAATGACCATACTGTCAAATACGTTGGAATCAATCTCAAATGACAAATATCATTCTAAACTAATTCCATCAAAGCTTCAAAAGCTATTTTCTAACTACAACACAAACTACATGCCGTGGCAAGAAAATTAGAGCGGGAGACCGGGTTCGAACCGGCGACATTCAGCTTGGAAGGCTGACGCTCTACCAACTGAGCTACTCCCGCTTATTAATTTTCAAAATTTCAAACAAATACTCTTTATGTTAAAAGTGGGGAGAGCAGGATTCGAACCTGCGAAGACGTAGTCAGCAGATTTACAGTCTGCCCTCGTTGGCCGCTTGAGTATCTCCCCTTTTTAACCAGTATTTTTAAGAACTTATTGAGCCGATGGAGGGACTCGAACCCACGACCTGCTGATTACAAATCAGCTGCTCTAGCCAGCTGAGCTACATCGGCACTTTTATTGTGCTTTTCAACATAAAAAAGTCCGCTATTTCTAACGGACTGCAAATGTATTGATTTATTTGTTTATTCAAAACAAAATTTAAAAAATTTTACTCAAGCAATCAACCTTAATTTCTCTTTTCTTTTAATAAGCATTCTTTCCAAACAACTACATGCAGAATCTATTGCTTCTTCAAAAGTTTTACATTGCTTCTTAACCAAATATTTATCCTTAGGTATATTTACTTTTATTTCAACTATTTTGTTTGCCTTTCCAGCAGTATTCTCTACTTTCAAGTAAATATCGAAACTAATCACCTTATCGTAAAAAGTCTCTAGTTTATCCAAACGCTGTTGCAAAAAATCCAACATAGACTTATCTGCATTGAAATTAACGGATTGAGCATTTACTTTCATATGTTTTTGTTTTTGACATCCCTTTTATTCTCAGGACTGGATTAAACAACTCTACTTACCTGCCCTAGGATGCGCTAAAGCATGAACTTTTTTAAGTTCAGCTATACTATTGTGTGTATAGACTTGTGTTGAAGCTAAACTAGAATGACCCAATAATTCTTTTACAGAATTTAAATCAGCGCCTTTGCTAAGCAAATGAGTAGCAAACGTATGTCTTAATATATGAGGGCTCTTCTTTAACTTACAAGATATATCTGTAAAGTACTTATTTACAGTTCTATAAACAAGCGTTTCGTATATTTTATTTCCTGAACTAGAAATAAAAACATAGTTATTCTCCTCTTTACTATGTATTTTCTCACGCTCTCGGTAGTAGTTCAAAAAATGAGGCTTTAAACTATTGAGCATAGGAATAATACGCTCCTTTTTTCTTTTACCCAAAACCTTAATACTCTTGGTCTCAAAATCTACATGGCTTAACTTCAAATTAATAAGCTCTGCCCTACGCATTCCCGTTGCATATAGCAAATGAATCATAAGCTGATTGCGCTTGCCCTCAAAATCATTTGTGAATCCAAAAGCAGAAAGTACGGTCTCCATTTCAAGTTCAGAAAACGGAATCTCTATTTTTTTGGATATCCTTAATGACTTATGTTTAGCCAAAGGGTTCGTAAAAATACTTCCTGTTTTTTGTAAAAAACGATAGTATGCCTTGAGAGAGGCTATTTTTCTATTTATGGTTCTATTAGAAAGTCCGGCTTCGGACAGGGACACAATCCAACTTCTAATCACCACATATTGCACTTGATTTAAATCTGTAGTATCAAAATTATCCACATAAAAAACTGAAAATTCCGATAGGTCATTGCTGTAAGCAACAACCGTATGCCTAGAATAGTTCTTTTCTAGTTCCAGATAAGCAACAAAATCTTTAACAGCCATAAACCAAAGTTATCAAACCTTAGGTAAAATTAATCTTTTGACAAAAAAAAATCCCGCTAATTGCGGGATTTTAATATTTTCAACGGCAGTCTTTAGATTTCTTCTGCATCTCTTAAACCTTGTATGTACTCCGCTTTTTGCATTTGTGCTCTGCGCACTACTGAAGGTTTATTGAACTGCTGACGTTTTCTCAGCTGTCTCATTGTACCTGTTTTATCGAACTTTCGCTTGAAGCGCTTTAAAGCTCTATCTATATTCTCTCCTTCTTTTATCGGTATTATTAACATGGGCTACAACCTCCTTTCTTTAGTGATTAAGAGCGCAAATATAGAACTATTTTTAGTATTCAAAAGATTATTTAAACAATAATTCCAACGAATTTAAAAAACCTACTCCTTTGGCGCTTTATATTCCTTTTTATCAATTATAATCTTAGCTATAATTTCCCTTAATATTTCGGAAGTACCTCCTCCAATGGGTCCAAGCCTACTGTCACGGAACATCCTAGCCATTGGGTAGTCTTCCATATACCCGTAACCGCCTAGAAACTGTAAACATGAATAAATGACCTCATCTGCCATTTTAGTCGATTTTAGCTTTGAAATTGTGGCTTCCTTCACCATATACTCCCCTTTGTTCATCCCATCGACTACGTAGTAATTGTACTGTTTACACATTTCCATATCTGCATAAAGATCTACAAAACGATGGCGCAAAGCTTGATACTGATCGATAGTCTTCCCAAAAGTTTCTCGCTCAGACATATAATTAAGCGCATATTCCAAAGCATATTCTGCTCTAGCATGTGCATTTACCCCCATAATCAATCTTTCTAAAGCAAAGGCTTCCATGATAAATGTAAATCCGCTGCCCTCAGCTCCCATTAAATTAGATGCAGGCACTACCACATTATCTAAAGCAAGCTCAGCTGTATCAGAAGCTTTCCACCCTAATTTATTCAATTTATTGGCGGATACTCCGTCACTTTTTAGGTCAACAATAAGAATACTGATGCCCTTATTACCCAATTCGGGGTTCGTCTTTGCTGCTAAAATCACATAATCGGCATAAACACCGTTGGTGATAAAGGTTTTGGAACCATTAATGATGTAATTATCACCTTGTTTAATTGCTGTGGTGCGCATACCAGCCACGTCACTACCCCCGAAAGGTTCAGAAACGCCTAGACAGCCTACTAAGTCTCCATTTACAGATGGTTTTAAGTACCTATCTTTTTGATAGGCATTCCCGTTTTTGTTCAAATGAGTCATGGCAAGATACACATGTGCCCAAATAGCCGCAGCAAATCCTCCTGAATTAATTTTCTGCAATTCTTCTAGTAGCACAATGGTGTAGAACAAATCTAGGTCAAGGCCTCCATCCTTTTCTGAAGTGGCAAGACCAAAGAATCCCATTTCACCAAATTTCGGCCAAATAAACCTATCGATGGTGCCGGTCTCCTCCCACTTTTCTATATGGGGAACTACCTCTTTTTGTAAAAAATCCTTTAAACTCTCCCTAAATAATTGATGTTCTTCAGTGAAGTTCATTCGGTTCATAACATTAATTTTTTAAGTACAAATATAATGCAATTCTATTAATTCGGTCGGTGGGAAAACCCTCTATTTCCAATAATTCGTCAAAAGAATCGATCCCTCCGTTACGCCCTCTATACGCCACTATATCGTAAGCCACACTTTTTTGAAGGTATACTAAGTGCGCCAATTCTTCCGCAGTAGCGGTATTAATATTCATTTTTTTAACCAGAGGTATTTCTAGTACACGAAAGCGATTTAAAGTTCTTTCTACCACCTCCGGTTTTAATCCATAAACATCAGAAAGCTGGTCATCCAGAAGAAAACCGCCCAACCTATCCCTAAACTTAATAATACGCGCTGCTAGCTTATCCCCTATCCCGTTAATCAATTTAAGCTCCGCTTCGGTAGCTGTATTCAAATCTGAAATAACAGTAGCTGTTTTAGCTTCCTTAGAGGTGTTTATATATGCTTCTTGAACAAAAGGGGTTGATTTATTGGTTACCCAATCCGGGAATTTAAACAATGGAGATATCACGTCTAAAAGGGAGTCTGAAACCAAGGTTACCTGTTGAAATTCCTGCGCTGAATTTATATAAGTGTTATTTGCCCTAAACGCATGTAATCTATCTATCTCTTCTAAGGAAAGCCCCAGCGTATACCCCTTATAATCTGTAATAAAATTAGGATTAAATGGATAAATCTTAAGCGTATCCTTTACTGTAGCATTTTGCCTAAGAATGTCTATTTGCTGTTGGGTTTCCAAGTCAGGAACCATCACTTTTGCTCGTACAATAATATTATCCTTAAAAACAACATATCCTATTTGCGCTAAAATCAATAGTAGTAACAAAAAGAAAATCCCACTTCGTTCCTGTTTATTGAACTTAAAGTGGGATTTTAAAGATTTCATAAAAAAATTACTCTGCTACTTTTTTCTTCTTATAGAGTTGATTTGCTTTCAACTTTTTTAGATACACACCAAGATCTTTTTTAACCTCACCTGACATAATATATAACCCTATAATATTAGGAAAGGACATGGCCAAAATCATCATATCAGAAAAATCCAATACCGCACCCAAACTTACTGATGCACCGATAACCACAAACACTAAGAAAAACATTTTATAAACAAATTCAGTCCTTTTACTTTTACCGAACAAATAGGTCCAAGCCCGCATACCATAATAGGACCAAGAAATCATAGTCGAAAAAGCAAAAAGGAATACTGCAAGGGCCAAAACGTAAGGAAACCACGAAATTTGACTTCCAAAGGCATCAGATGTTAACTGCGCACCTGCAAGACCTTCAACCTCGTGCATCCCTGTAAAAATTAATACTAAAGCAGTAAGTGTACAAACCACCACAGTATCTATAAAAGGCTCCAATAAAGCTACAAAGCCTTCTGAAGGCGGGTGATTGGTCTTTGCCGTACTGTGTGCGATGGCGGCGGACCCCACACCTGCCTCATTTGAAAAGGCAGCCCGCTGAAAACCAATGACCAGCACTCCAATAATACCCCCTTTTAAAGCAGATGGACTAAATGCGCCATCCCAGATGGCAGAAAAAGCTGGACCTATATTCTGAATATTCATAATAATTACCGCTAAAGCGGCAACAATATATATGGAAGCCATTACTGGCACAATCCTACCCGTAACGTTAGCTATACTGTTTATGCCACCAATGATAACGACCCCTACCAAACTAGCGGTTACGATACCAAACCAAAATCCATTACCTACCAAGACTGGAAATTGTCCTGCTAATTGCTCAAATGACTGGTTGGCTTGGAACATATTACCACCTCCAAAAGAAGCTCCTACCGCCAAAACTGCGAATAATCCCGCAAGCACTTTTCCAATGCCTTTCATATTTCTTTTTTCAAGACCGTAGCGCAAGTAGTTCATAGGGCCCCCAAATACACGTCCATCAGGTAAAATATCCCTGTACTTTACACCGAGCGTACATTCAACGAATTTTGAGGACATCCCCAAAAGTCCACAAATAATCATCCAAAATGTTGCACCAGCGCCACCTAAGGAAACGGCGACGGCAACTCCCGCAATATTCCCCAGACCAACAGTGCCGGAAACGGCAGTCGCTAAAGCCTGGAAATGGGTTACTTGCCCAGGAGCATCCGGATCATCATATTTACCTCTGGCCAAATCTAAAGAATGTTTAAATCCTCGTATATTAATGAAGCCCATTCTGAATGTAAAGAAAGTTGCTCCTAATACAAGCCATATAACGATAAAAGGGATTCCCTTCGTTATTGGGTCACCGTTGGGATGGGTCATAACTAAAGGCTCGTCATATTGCACCTCAGCAAAGAAATGTGCACCCTGCTCAATTACATGCTCCTGATTGTCAGAATTATAAATAACCTTTCCTTCTGCAGTTAAATGTTTTAAGGTTCCAGTTGCGTTAGACATTATCGTTTGGTCCGCACCTTTATCCTGAGAGATGATTGCAACAGCTTCTCCCCTATTTACTTTTTCACCTTCTGCCTTTAACCATTTTGCAAGTACGTATTTATTTTGCACTTCCGGACTCCAATCCGGTATCGAGATACGTTTTAAATCGGCATAAGCAACGGGGTCATATATTCCTAATGCGGCAAAGGGATCCCAGAACAGAACAGAACCAAGTGCACCTACCGCAGGAGTCATTGCCCCGTTAAATACTTCTGTAATGGCTTCAGTTTCCACTTTAAATACTTTGGTGACATTTGCACCAGCAGCATCCGTTATAACCACATTGTACGATACACCTTCAACAAGACCTGTTGCCCTTTTTGAAGCTAATGGTGTTTCTTCATTACTCCAGCTAAACGTATACGGTTCTGTTCCCCCAGTTACTTTAAGCTCAATTACACCATCGTTTATGGATGAAGAAGGGTTATAGGTTTTTCCCGTAACCTCCAGTTCCTGAGCAGTTAGTACGAAACTAATAAAAAGAGAAAAGAAATAAAGTAATTTTTTCATGTAGACCATGTATCTAATTAATTTTAGTTGGTTTATGTATCACTACGTGGCAATATCTTAAAAATTATGTAGGGAATCAAATATACACCAAAAAGATTCTTAGGCGATATGAAACATTTCATTCCGTTTTTTGATTTGTTCTGGTCGCTCCAAAACAATCACTTTACTTTTTAGCTGTAATTTCAAATCTGCTTCTGGATTGATAATATACTCCCCATCCGGTTAAATATAACCAATAATAGTGCACCCTGTCTTTCTGCGCAAGTCCAAATCTCTTAACGAATTAAACCCTACTTGGTCGGCAAAGTCCTCGATTGCTACCTCCTCCAAATTAGTAGTATGCTCCCCTTCCATAGACAGTTTATCCATGAAAGTGATTAAATCCGGCATCACCACTAGCGATGCCATATGGTCCCCTCCAATTTTATGGGGCATAATTACTTTATTGGCCCCTGCCAGAAGTAACTTTTTCTGGGAATTAGCTAAAGATGCCCGACTTATAATAAATAGGTTTTTGTTCAGCTGCCTTGCCGACAGAACCACAAAAAGATTTGTAGCATCATCCGGTAGTGCCATAATAAGAAATTGCGCACGCTCAATACCTGCAATTAATAACACCTCATCATCATTTGCATCACCCTCCACAAATAATAGCGTATCGTCGTGCCTATCTATAATTTCCTTTTCTCGTTCTATGAATTATAAATGGCTTATTGTAGGCTTTTAGACGTTCTGAAGCCTGCATACCATTTCTACCAAAACCACATACAACAACGTGGTTGGATAAACTGTTTATGGTTTTTTTACTCTCTTTTTTTTTAAGATTTGGATGGGATTTCTACCTAACAAATGCTCTGTCACTACCGAAATAACAAAACCCACTATGAAAACACTAGTTACAATTAGCAGTATCGTGAATAATTTACCTTCAGGTCCCATAGGCCTCACTTCTAGGCCTCACTTCAGAAAAACCTACGGTAGTAACGGTAATTATGGTCATATAAAGCGCATCTATCCACGAATAATCAGTACTATAGCGATACTCAAGCACACCAAACATGAGCACAAACACGATTAAAACCAGTGCCAAATAAATTTTAAATCTAAAAAATTTAATCATTGCTATAAATCAAAAACAGAAGTTCTTTTTGTGTGTACCAAATCCTTTATTCTTAACCAAAAAGCTAAAAAAAGATACAGCGCGAAGCCAAAACCCAAGGTTACAAAAGTTAAGTAAATAAAAGATGTACGAACCACTCGAGCACGAATCCCCATTCTTTCCGCTATTCTTCGGCAAACTTCAAAACCACGCTTTTGCAAATAGTGTAATAACTTATACAAAATGTTCATGCCCTAAAATTAAGTTTTTAAAGTTAATAATTCTGACCCTACCGCACATTGTAGACATTTGTTTTTTGTGCAATAGTTCGTATAGAGTTCCAATAAAGCTTGACTATCCTTTGCAGTATCAACGTTGACCCCCAGTTCCTGATATTGCTGGATAATACTATTTTTCTCTGCTGGAATCATATCGATAGGCTTGGTAAAGGTATCGTTCACGAATTTTCCTTGCCGTTTTAAGTAACAGAATTTCAAAGGCAAAATAGTATTGATAACCAATAAATCTATAAACTTCTTAGACGTTTTTTTAACACTTATTTTTGAAACCTTACCAAAAGTAAAATGGTTTTCCCAATATTCACTTGTATGTACAGAGAATAAGCCATATAAATCGGTGTTTTCGTTTTGCATAGCATTAAAAAACAAGGAGTGTGACTTTGCGTATAGCTGCGCTATTTGTGAAAGCCGTATCGTTGGAAAATTAGGGGGTCTTAGTTTAAAAAATTGGGGAGTTAACATTACTTCTTTATCCAATTGGTATTTGTGAGCCAAGTAATCATAGTTTTTGCGTAATTGAAGGTAATATAAATCGGTATGTTCTGTCTCTAAAAGACCTGAAAGCCCAAAAAGAAGCGCCTCTAGTTCCATTGGTTTGTTTTGTAGTTTCCTAATAATGGAAAAGTCTAGATACTTGGCTACTTCTAGGAATAGCTCCCCATTAATAGTAGAGCCAAAGCTCTTTAAAAGTAAAATAAAAAGCACCTTTTCCCAATCATTTTTCGACGCTTCCAACAATTTTAAAACTACTTCGGACTTGTGTTCCAATCGTTCAAAATAGAGCCGCTCCTTCCAATTATCAAAATTAAAACTGGAGATTTCGGTAATATCTTTACCACAATTAATAAAAGTATTGGGTTTTTGTTGAAATAGTTTTTGATAATTGGATAACAGTTCGGTGCTAATATAATTATGTAACTCCAGCGTAGGAATCTCGGAACCATCCGCTCTAAAAACCGCTACATTGTCTTCCCAAACGACATGAAGTATTACGCTATCGTAATTGGAATCGGTTTCATGATTATGGGCATACCAGTCAGATGATTTTATGTGAATTTCTACATTTCCAGCCCACATCTGCTCATCAATACTAAGCTTCGCATTGAAAAAATCCGGACCACTTAAGTGATTATGTGTACCCGAAGACTGCACAGAAATAGGATGGCCTTTTGTTGTCCTAATACCGGCAACCGGATATTTTTTATACTTCCAGATATAGTGCAAAAGATTTTCCTTCATGCTATAAAAATAAAAAACCCACGTAAAAGTGGGCTCTTTATTTTCTAAAATTCAATTTTATTCTACAATATCGCCTTCCCAGTTCATAAATCCACCAGCTAAATTATAAGTATTTTCAAAACCGATACTATTCATAATCGCGCACGCTTGTCCGCTTCGGCTACCTGACCGACAATACACGTAATAATTTTTTGTTTTATCGAGTTTTTCGAGTTCATCAATAAAGCCCTGACCTAAATAAATATCAATATTCTTTGCTTTAGGAATATACCCTTCCTCCAGTTCTTCTTCCGCACGGACATCAAGAATAAAAGCGTTTTCATCCTCGCTAATTTTTTCTCCCCATTCTTCCTGTGATAAATCTGCCATACTAGTATAAAATTATTTATTTAGGTCAAAAATAAGTGATTTTAGAAAATTATACGGTATACAAGCTATTGTAGTTTCCGTTTGGCTTGGTACAGATATTTTTTATACTACTATCTTCGCTATCAAATACGTCTTTACCGTTGTATTCAAATCTAACTATTGCAAGGTTATTTTGAAAAGGCAACGTCTTTCCGTAAGGCAAATACCATCTTGTAGCGCCATGCGGTTTTATCTAAAAGAAATTACCACCTTGCTTTTAGTGAGTTGACAACTATCGAAAAAAGATTAACAAAAATTTAATTAAAAAATTGTGTTTGATAAAATAATATATATACATTTGTATATACAATTATTGTAACTACATGAATGTTGAAAAAGCCATTAAAACGAGTGTTGAAATTCCCTTAAAAAAGAGAACTATCATTCATTTGTCATTGGTTTATAATAAGGTGAACGAGCAGGTAGCATTAACTTTAAAACCCTTTGAAATATCTGTACAACAGTTTAATGTTCTTCGTATTTTAAGAGGACAAAAAGGAAAGCCGGCAAACTTATCTACAATCAACGAAAGAATGGTGACCAAGATGAGTAATACGACCAGATTAGTAGACAAACTAATCTCAAAAAAATACGTGAATAGAACCATATGTAAACATAACCGTAGAAAAGTAGAAATTAGCATAACAGGCAATGGATTAGATTTTCTAAACCAAATAGATGGCATGCTATTTAACAAAGAAGAAGAAATACTGAGGGATTTCTCCAACTTGGAATTAATACAGTTTAATACATTATTAGATAAATTTTAAAACAAGAAATGAATACGATTTTAGAGCACAGGACTTGGCGTTACGCCACTAAAAAATTTGACAGCACCAAGAAGATTTCAACCGATGAAATATCACTATTATTAGAGGCTACACGCCTTAGTGCATCTTCCTACGGTCTGCAACCTTACCATGTTTTTATAATTACGGACACACAAATTCGAGAAAAACTAAAGCCGGTATCTTGGGGACAGTCGCAAATAACGGATGCATCACATCTAATCGTCTTCGCTAATCAAACAGATTTTACCGGAGAATTGGTAGACGATTATATTAAAAATGTTGCTGAGACAAGGAATATTCCAAGTGAAACCTTAAAGGGATATAGTGATTTTACTAAATCAAAAATCCTAAATTTCCCGGTAAAAACGAAAGAAGAGTGGACAGCAAAACAAGTATATTTAGCCCTAGGCAATCTGATGCAGGCAGCCGCGGAGTTAAAAATTGATACCTGCCCAATGGAAGGATTTGAAGCTGAAGCATACGACACTATTTTAAATTTAGGAGAAAAGAACCTAACCACTTCCGTGGTAGTACCTATCGGATATCGCTCCGAAGCAGACGAATCCCAACATTTTCCTAAAGTACGCAAATCGAAAGAAGAACTATTTACACATTTATAATTAAAAAATAAACATACTTACATTAAAATTAGAACTATGAAAAAAACAGTATCAAGTATCTTTCTAGCTATTTTATTCGGATTTTCCGCAACGGCTAGCACACCAATTGATGGAGAAAAAAAAGAAGTTAATATTAGCCAAAGTAAAGTAACATGGAAGGCTTATAAGGTAACCGGCGAACATGACGGAACGATACAATTAAAATCTGGTCATTTGGAGATGGACGGTAAAAAATTGGTAGGTGGTGAATTCGAAGTGGATATGACCTCAATAATAGTTACGGATTTAGCTGCAGGAGACGGTAAAGAAAAACTAGAAGGTCATTTAAAATCTGATGATTTCTTTGGTGTTGAAAAGCACACGACGGCCAAATTAGTTTTTATGTCCGTGGAAAACTTCAATAAAAACTCTTATACAGTTAAAGGGGATTTAACGATTAAGGGGATTACAAAGCCAATCACTTTAGTGGTCTCTATGTTCGAAAATAAGGCAACTGCAACGATGAAAGTGGATAGGTCTAAATTTGATGTTCGTTACGGTTCAGGTAGCTTTTTTGATGATTTGGGAGATAAAACTATTTACGATGAGTTTGACTTGGTAGTAGATTTAGTGCTTTAACAACTACTAATTGTCCTTGACAAGCATAATATTTAAGAATCCTTTTGAAAAATTTTCAAAAGGATTCTTATTTTTTGGTACAGAAAGTTTGTGGCTTTAAAATTCCTTTCTATCTTTGATTGAATGAGAAAAACAAACAACATATGGTGGTGGAATAATTTACGACAACATTCGTGAACCAGTCCCTATTGAAAAAATATAAAGGCTTGTCATCACGACAAGCCTTTTTTTATTGACACCTTTTACTTTAAATTCCGAAATAGCGGACATCCTTTTAAAACTAGGTTGAAAGCAAAAACCTACAAGCCAATAAACAGATTTTGACTTAGGTCAAAATAAAATTAAAGAATTCGTTCTATGCAATTTGAACTAAAGACCCATCATAAAAAGATTTTAGCGGATACCATTACTCCGGTAAGTGTCTACCTAAAAATAAGGGACAGATTCCCCAATAGTATATTATTGGAAAGTAGCGACTATCACGCCAACGATAATAGTTTTTCCTATATCTGTTGCAATCCCATTGCTTCTATAAAGGTTGAAAACGAAGTGATTTCTAAAGAGTTCCCAAACGGGGATAAAGAGACCATCCAAATAACCGGTACGGTTGATGTAATGCAAGAGATTGATGCTTTTGGTAAACAGTTTAAGGTTGCCGACCAGGATTTTAAGTTCATCACCAACGGCTTGTTCGGTTTTATGGCTTACGACGCGGTGCGCTATTTTGAAGATGTAAAAATATCTAAAAAGGATAATTCGATAGCTATTCCAGATATGTATTATGCGGTGTACCAAAACATTATCGCCATCAATCATTTTAAAAACGAAGCCTATCTTTTTGCCCATTGCTTTGACTCGGACAACAACATTCCAGAACTGGAACAAGTGTTGAAGATTCGCACCTTTGCCTCCTACAATTTCTCCAAAGAAGGTGCGGTAAAGACCAATCTTGAAGATAATGCGTTTAAGGAACAAGTTGCCTTGGCAAAAAAACATTGTCAACGCGGCGATGTTTTTCAGCTCGTACTCTCAAAACGTTTTTCACAAGGTTTTAAAGGTGATGAATTCAACGTATATCGTGCTTTGCGTTCTATAAATCCATCTCCATATCTATTCTTTTTTGATTATGGTGATTTTAAGATTTTTGGAAGTTCGCCAGAAGCACAAATTATTGTAAAAGACGAAAAAGCAGAAATTCATCCCATCGCAGGCACCTACAAAAGAACCGGTAACGACGAAAAAGATGCCGAACTTGCTAAACAACTGGCGCAAGACGATAAAGAGAACAGCGAGCATGTTATGTTGGTAGATCTTGCTAGAAATGACCTCAGTAGAAACGGTAATATGGTACAGGTAGATACCTACAGAGAAGTACAGTATTTCTCGCATGTAATTCATTTGGTCTCTAAGGTAACCGGTGTTAAAAAACCCGATATTTCTACCCTAAAAATAGTAGCAGACACCTTTCCCGCGGGCACTTTAAGTGGCGCACCTAAACACAGAGCCATGCAGCTTATAGAAAAATACGAAAAAACCAGTCGTGGTTATTACGGCGGAGCAATAGGATTTATGGATTTTAAAGGGAATTTTAACCATGCCATTATGATTAGAACCTTTTTGAGCAAGAACCATGAATTACATTTCCAAGCTGGTGCAGGGCTCGTAGCAGCTTCGGATGCAGAAGACGAATTACAAGAAACATATAATAAATTGGGTGCTTTAAACAAGGCCCTAGAAATTGCTGAAACGATTTAAATGGGACAGAGGATATTAATGATAGACAACTATGATAGTTTCACCTATAACTTGGTGCACTATCTAGAAGATTTAGATTGTGAAGTTCTCGTAAAACGGAACGACCAATTAACACTGGAGGATGTGGATGCTTTTGAGAGCATTGTACTTTCTCCTGGTCCAGGTATTCCGGACGAGGCAGGTCTTTTAAAAAGTATTATAAAAACCTATGCAGGTCGCAAACGTATTTTTGGAGTTTGTTTAGGCCAACAGGCGATAGCTGAAGTATTTGGAGGCAGCCTTACTAATTTAGACCAAGTATATCACGGTGTGGCAACACCTATAAAAATTACGCAGGACGACTATATATTTAACGGCCTTCCAAAAGAAATTAAAGTAGGTAGGTACCATTCTTGGGTCGTACACCATGATTTACCAGCTTGTCTTGAGGCCACTTCTTTTGACGAAAACGGACAAATCATGTCCCTGCGCCATAGGGAGTTTGATATACGTGCGGTACAGTTTCACCCAGAGTCAGTTTTGACACCGGAAGGCAAAGAAATTTTGAGGAATTGGATAAGGTAGGTTTTAGAGGTAAGCCTAAGAGAATAAAAAGATTCCCATCTTCATGGGAATGAAAAAGTATAATAGTTATGAAAGAAACACTAAATAGATTAATCAATCATGAAATTCTAGAGAAGCAAGACGCGAAACGGATATTAGTAAATATTGCAAAAGGCGATTACAATACCAGTCAGATAGCTGCATTTCTTACGGTATACATGATGAGAAGTGTTACGATTGAAGAATTAGAAGGTTTCCGTGATGCCTTATTGGAACTTTGTTTGGCGGTAGATTTATCGGACTATAATCCAATTGATTTATGTGGAACGGGTGGTGATGGCAAGGATACTTTTAATATTTCTACTTTGTCCTCATTTGTGACTGCCGGAGCGGGTATAAAAGTAACTAAACACGGTAATTATGGGGTTTCATCAAAATGTGGTAGTAGTAATGTAATGGAATTTTTAGGGATCAAATTTAGTAATGAAGCAGACTTCTTAACGAAATCTATTGAAGAAGCCGGTATATGTGTGTTGCATGCACCGCTATTTCATCCAGCAATGAAAAATGTGGCTCCTATTAGAAAGGAACTGGCCGTAAAGACCTTTTTTAATATGTTAGGCCCTATGGTAAATCCAGCCTTCCCGAAAAATCAAATGGTAGGCGTCTTTAATCTAGAACTCGCTAGAATGTACGGGTATTTATACCAGAATACCGATAAGAATTTTACCGTTTTACATGCCTTAGACGGTTATGACGAAATTAGCCTAACAGGAGACACTAAAACGATTTCAAACGGTTCTGAAGCCATTATCAAACCCTCAGATTTTGGATTAACACCAATTAATGCTGAGGCGATAGTTGGAGGAGATGATATTGCTGATTCTGCCCAAATTTTCATGAGCGTACTCAACGGAAAAGGAACAGAAGCGCAAAATAACGTAGTCTGCGCCAACGCTGGAGTTGCTATTGCGACTGTAGAAGGTATAACACCAAAAGAGGGCTTTGAAAAAGCAAAGGAATCCTTATTAAGCGGTAAAGGATTAAAGGCTCTGAAGAAATTACAAGAATTGAGTGCTAATTAAAACAAAATATTATGCTGAACGCAGTCGAAGAAAATATAGCAATGTTGCAACAGATTACTTCGCTACGCTCTCAATGACCCTCAAAATATGGATATACTCGCAAAAATAATAGCAGATAAATACAAAGAAGTTACGCTTAAAAAAAGCTTGATTCCCGCCTCACAATTAGAGCAATCTGTTCTTTTTGACCGAAAAGGCGGTTCTCTAGCAAAAGCACTATGCAATAGCAACACAGGTATTATTGCAGAACATAAAAGGCGTTCGCCCTCAAAGGACACTATCAATCAGAACACCAATATTGGGGAAGTGGCAAAAGGCTACCAAAAAGCTGGCGTTTGTGGTATGAGCGTGCTAACGGATATCAAATATTTTGGAGGTTCTTTAGAGGATTTACTTTTAGCTAGAGCCTGTGTACCCATGCCGCTTTTACGAAAAGAATTTATAATAGATGAATACCAGCTTTTGGAAGCCAAGGCTTATGGAGCCGATGTTATTTTATTAATTGCAGCAGTTTTATCTCGGCAAGAAATAAAAACCCTTTCCGAATTTGCGAAAGGTCTAGATTTGGAAGTGCTGTTGGAAGTTCATAATGAAGAAGAATTACATAAATCCGTAATGCCAAGTTTGGATATATTGGGCGTTAATAACAGGGACTTAAAAACGTTTAGCGTTAGCATAGAGACGAGCAAAATCCTTTCTGAATTAATTCCGAACGATTTTGTAAAGGTCTCTGAAAGCGGTATTAGCTCCATTGAGGCCATTCAAGAGTTAAAGCCATACGGGTATCAAGGTTTCCTGATAGGGGAAAATTTCATGAAGACCGATAATCCAGGCAGAAGTGCTGCTGAATTTATTAAAAAAATAAAGTAAACCGTGGACTACTATTATTCTAAGAAAGACAAAAACGAAGTAGGAAAAGGGAGAAAGCCTTTTAAGCTAAAAGTATGTGGCATGAACAAAAACACCACCGAAGTAGCTGCACTATTTCCAGATTACTTAGGTTTTATTTTTTGGGATACATCTAAACGTAATTTTGAGGGAAATATGCCTGCACTTCCCCACAGTATAAAAAAAGTGGGTGTGTTTGTTGATGCAGATATTCTAGAGGTAAAACGTTTGGTAGAAAAGTTCCAATTGCTACTGGTACAGCTTCATGGAAAAGAATCCTCAGACTATTGTCAAAGGCTTAAAAAGGAGATTCCCCACATAAAAATTATTAAAGTTTTTTCCATAAAGGATAACTTTAATTTTGATGTGTTGAAAACATACGAGGATGTATGTGATTTTTATTTATTCGACACCAAGGGCAAGTTGCCAGGAGGAAACGGATATGTTTTTGACTGGAGTGTATTGGATAAATATCCATCTAAAAAACCATACTTTTTAAGTGGCGGTATTGGTTTGGAAGAAACAGAGGCATTAAAAGAATTTTCAAAAAAATCGGAGAGTATCTACTGCCATGCTATTGACATAAATAGTAAATTTGAAATAGAACCAGGATTAAAAAAAATCGAGGATTTAAAAGAGTTTTATCAACTATTACCCACAAAATAATAAGAATAAAAGGTGTGTATACACCTCACTAAATCCCTCTTTGCTAGGAGGAAAAGAAATAAGAAAAATGGAAAAAGAAAAAAGAAAAAATCAGATGGGTGGTTTCCACGCAGACGAAAAAGGATATTATGGCGAGTTTGGAGGCGCATTTATACCAGAAATGTTGTACCCCAATGTAGAAGAATTACGCCAACATTATTTGGAAATCATGTACGAAGATTCTTTTCAGAAAGAGTTCAACCAGTTGCTTAAAGATTACGTGGGTAGGCCGTCGCCACTCTATTTTGCAAACCGACTTTCAGAAAAATATAATACCAGAGTATATTTGAAAAGAGAAGATCTTAACCATACTGGCGCACATAAGATAAACAATACCATAGGGCAGATTCTCGTAGCCAAAAAACTGGGTAAAACCCGTATTATTGCAGAAACAGGTGCTGGGCAGCACGGGGTAGCAACCGCAACTGTTTGTGCCTTAATGGGACTGAAGTGCATCGTATACATGGGTGAAAAAGATATCGCCAGACAGGCACCAAACGTGGCGCGTATGAAAATGCTGGGCGCGGAAGTGCGACCGGCACTTTCTGGAAGTAAAACCTTAAAAGATGCTACAAACGAGGCCATACGCGATTGGATAAATAATCCGGTAGATACCCACTATATTATTGGATCTGCTATTGGACCACACCCCTACCCAGATATGGTTACACGATTTCAGTCGGTCATTTCTGAAGAAATCAAATGGCAATTAAAAGAAAAAGAAGGTCGAGAAAATCCAGATTATATAGTGGCCTGTATTGGTGGTGGTAGTAATGCTGCCGGAACCTACCATCACTTCTTAGACGAACCCGAAGTAGGAATCATTGCCGTTGAAGCTGCCGGAAAAGGAGTGAATACCGGAGAAAGTGCCGCAACTTCAGCATTAGGTAAAGTAGGTATCATCCACGGGTGCAAAACGATGTTGATGCAAACAGTAGACGGACAAATAACCGAACCCTACTCTATTTCTGCTGGTTTGGATTATCCTGGTGTGGGGCCCATGCATTCTCATTTATACAAATCCGGTCGCGCTGAATTTTATTCCGCTACGGATGATGAGGCCATGACCGCTGGATTAGAACTTTCGCAATTGGAAGGTATTATTCCAGCAATAGAAACCGGACATGCATTTGCTATTTTTTCACATAAAAAATTTAAACCGGATGATATTGTGGTCATCAGCCTTTCAGGACGCGGAGATAAAGATTTACAGACGTATATAGACTACTTCAAGCTATAAGCTTAATTTATTTTTCATGAACAGAATAAACCAAAAACTAAACTCCGAAGGAAAACTCCTATCTATCTACTTCACGGCAGGCTACCCAGCATTGAACGACACCGTTAAGATCATTCAAGATTTGGAAAAAAATGGGGTAGATATGATTGAAATCGGATTACCGTTCAGCGACCCCTTGGCAGATGGGCCTACTATACAGGAAAGCTCCACAGCTGCCTTAAAAAATGGCATGACTTCCGAGGAACTATTTAATCAATTAAAAGACATTCGTAAAACAGTTCGTATACCACTTATCGTCATGGGATATTTCAACCCCATGCTCCAATATGGCGTAGAAGCCTTTTGTAAAAGATGCAATGACATTGGGATTGACGGTATTATAATGCCAGACCTTCCTTTAGATGTATATCAAGCGGAATACGAATCTATTTTTAAAAAATACGGCTTGATAAACGTATTCTTGATAACGCCCCAAACAAGTAATGAACGTATACGGCAAATTGATGCAGCATCGGACGGCTTTATTTATATGGTAAGTTCAGCCAGCGTTACGGGTTCAAAATCGGGCTTCGGTAACGAACAAGGACGTTATTTTGAACGTATTGCGGGGATGGAACTCGATAACCCACAAATCGTAGGTTTTGGTATTAAAGATTCAGAAACTTTTCAGGCAGCGACCAAAGATACTAAAGGTGCTATTATTGGTTCTGCTTTTATTAAACACTTAACAAAGCATGGAGTTGAAGAAATCCCATCTTTTATAACGACCATAAGACCCTAATGATAGCGTTTTTGAACAATTGGAAATTAATAATTCTACTATGCCTTACACGGGGCTTGGCACCCTTTTTCCTGAACCCCATTTATGGGGCAAACTAAACGGGGTAGCAGGCGGTGCCGTTGTCATGGAAGCCATGGATTGGTTTGATTTGTTATTTCAAGGGTTTCCTTTTCTGCTCCTCATCAGAAAAGGAGTACCATCTTTTTTAAAAAAATAGCTTGGGGCATAACATTCTATCTTTTATCCTTACTTTTCAATATTCAAAATACAACTCATGAAAAACTATTGGCGTATTCTATTTGTCCTTGTATTCACAACATTTACCAACGCACAAACACCTGAGGAATTAAAATCATACGTACGTCATAGCATTGACGAATTACGGCAGTTTGTAGCGCTCCCTAACGATGCACTAAATCCAGACGATATTGACCGTAATCTTATGTGGTTACGCGATAAATTCAACCAAAGAGGTTTTAATACTTCTATTTTGGAAACCGACAACCTTCCCTTATTCTTTGCAGCTTTGCCCATGGACGATACCAAACCGACCATCTTGTTGTACATGCACTTGGATGGACAATCCGTAGACCCTTCAAAATGGAATCAGGACAATCCCTACGAGACAGTCCTAAAATCTATGGATGGAGACCAATGGAAAACTGAAGATTTTGCAGAACTTGACACGGATATAAACTACGATTGGCGCTTATTTGGCCGGTCAACTTCAGATGATAAAGGACCTATTGTAATGTTTCTGAATGCCATCGACTTACTAAAGAAAAATAGCAAAGAGCTGTCTTTTAATATAAAGGTGATTTTAGATAGCGAAGAGGAAAAAAGTAGTAAGCCCTTACCAAAAGCAGTCCGTACCTACAAAGAATTATTAATGGCAGATTTTCTGGTCATAAGCGACGGACCGGTGCATCCCTCGGGAAAACCAACGGTAGTGTACGGTTGCCGCGGTATAACTAGTGTATCCCTTACCACTTTTGGTCCTATAAAACCTCAGCATAGTGGACACTATGGCAATTACGCCCCAAATCCAGGCTTCCAATTAGCCCAGGCATTGGCTAGTATGAAAGATACTGAAGGTCGCGTTGTAATACCTGGTTATTATGAGGGCATTTCCTTAGATGATACTACACAGAATATCCTAAAAAGTGTGCCAGAAAACGACACGGAAATTTCAGAAAAACTACAGTTTAAAACTCCAGAAAAGGTGGGCGCATTCTACCAAGAAGCGCTTCAATACCCCAGTTTAAATATTAGAGGACTAGGTTCCGGATGGATTGGAGAAAAAGCGAGAACTATTGTACCTGCAACCGCTACAGCAGAATTAGATTTGAGATTAGTACCCGAAACCGATGGTACTCGATTGAAAAACCTTGTCAAAAAACATATCGAAAAAGAGGGTTTTTATATCACCACCATGGCACCTACAAAAGAAGAGCGTATGGCGCACGATAAAATTATGATGGTAATGGAAGGTTCTGTAACGGATGCTTTTAGAACAGACTTGAACAACCCCTACGGCAAGTTCATTGTAAAAACACTACAAGAGACTTTTGAAGATGATGTCGTACAGATACGGACTATGGGCGGCACGGTTCCCATTGCGCCATTTATAAATGAGTTAAAAATACCAGCCTTTCTCATACCTATGGTAAATCCTGACAATAACCAACACAGTCCCAATGAAAACCTTAGAATAGGACAAATAGCTTATGGTATAAAAACGTTTTATTCGCTTCTAAGCACTACGAATACGCAATAAAAAAATTTGTAGCGAATACTAAAAGAGCCTAAACATGATATTGCTTGGGCTCTTTTATGTGCAGTATCCTATAATTGACACCGGCAAAATTCGTCACCTATGCTTAGGCCGAATTCCTACTCGCATTAATATTACCATATAGGGACCTGGTCACAATTTTCTCATACAAATCCTTATGCGTGTTACCTTCTCCAATTTTCTGCAAGGCATACTGCTGTATGACCAATAATGGGAGTACAATATTTTCTCTAATTTTTATAGATTCCCTAGAAATAGCTTCCTTCTCCATCAAAATTTCCATACCCGAAAGTTCTAAGAGCATCTTTTTGGAAAGTTGGTATTCCTCGTGTAATATTTCCCAAAATGCACCATACTCTTTATTCTCCTTCATATAGCTAGTAAGCTCAAAGTAGCATTTGGATAGGCTCATCATACTATTTAACATCAATGCTTGGAAAAAAGGCACCTCATCATATACTTTCTTTGCCTCTTCAAACCTACCCTCGTTAGCGATTGCTTGTAGAGCCGATCCAATACCAAAATAACCAGGGACGTTTTGTTTTAACTGGCTCCAGGACCCTACAAAAGATATCGCCCTAAGATCTGAAAGTTCCAACTTGGCTTTGTTCCCTCGTTTTCCAGGTCTACTTCCAATATTTGCTTTGGTATAGTATTTTAAAGTACTCATATTCTCCAAATACGACATAAACTTATCATGATGCTTTAACGCATCGTATTTGGCGAAACTGAGTTCGGAGAGTTCTTCTATCAAGGTTCTGGCTTCTTCAGAAATCGTAATCTCTTTTCCTAATATCGTATTTGAAAGTCCCGCAGTTAACAGTTGTTCACTATTGTATATAAACTGCTCCTTAGTACCGTAGGTACTGGTAATCGTCTGGCCTTGTATGGTAAGTTGGATTTCGTTATTGGCTACCTTATTTGTTTGGGCAGCATAAAAGCGGTGTGTTTTTCCACCACCCCTTGCTGGGGGTCCTCCTCTACCATCAAAGAAAATTGCAGCGATGTCATTCTTTGCACAAACTTCGGAGAGTTCTTCCTTAGTCTTTAAGATAGACCAGTTCGCTTTTAGATAGCCACCGTCCTTGGTACCATCGGAAAACCCAAGCATTATCGTCTGCTTATTTGCCCTTTGTTCTAAATGTTTTCTGTACTCCTTTAAACTGAACAGCTGTTGCATAGTTGCCTCCGCATTGTCCATTCCATTCATTGTTTCAAAAAGCGGTACAATATCAAAGGTAATTTCCTTGTCTGCCCATCCGCACCATCTAAAAAGCGCATAAACGTACAACATACTAAACACATCTTCTGAATTACTAATAATGTACCTATTACAGCCTTGTTCTCCATTCTTTGCTTGAATATCGGCCAGTTGTGAAACGTTCTTTATAGTGTCTTTTACGATTTCCTCGTCGTAATCATTGGCATTAAGAACGATATTTTTATGCATCAGGATATCAATCAATTCGGCCTCGGATAACTCGTTCACATCAGCCTTGATAAAACCGTTCTTAAGCAAAACGGCGTTCATCACCTTGGTATGCATGCTATGGTCCTGACGGATATCAATCGTAGCAAAATGCGTTTTAAAGATTTTTACCTTATCGATATACAAATCTAGCTCCTTTAAATACAAGTTATGGTACTTATGGACCAAAGCCTCGCGTATTTGGTTTAAGGGGCCAATGATATCTTCGTACCCAACGTCTTTACTAGGATCAAACATGGCCATATATAGGTTACCACGTAATTTATTTATGGGTTCTTGCACCTCTCTAAACGTTAATTTATTCTGCAGCCCTTTTAAATCGTTATAGTAGCACTTCATAAGCGTAACGCGTAGCTCGTTCACCACATCTTTAGTAATATCTGCAGTTACGAACGGATTCCCGTCCCTATCGCCTCCGGGCCAAAAACCAAGTTTAACGATATCGTGATTCTCAAATTTCTGGTTACCAGCACTGCCTTTGATATAGGCATACATATCGCCGATAGCGTCATAATATACATGCCGTAAGGTGTAGATAATATTCTTGGCTTCGTCCAACGGAGTAGGCTTTTTGGCATTGACCAAAGAAGTAAGTCCCAATTGCTGTAATACCACGTCTATTTCGTCTATTCTGTCCTCCAGAATCAATGTTCTTAAATTCGTGATGATATCTAATACAGCTGGAGTATAGAATTGTGTTGGGTGTGCGGTTAGGACAATACGGGCACTAAAGCTATTGAGCTTATCCAAAATAGAATCCCAATCATTATTGTTATCTATCAATTGAAAATAGTCCTTTAAGGATAATGAACTACTGTGCTTGTGCAATTTAGGGAAAGCCGCATCTTCTACACTATCATATAAAACCACTTGCCGTTCTACATACTGTATAATACGAAACATAAAATCTATTCGCTCTTTCTCAGTTTCTATCTCCGCAAAATTCTCAAAAAAAGCTTCTAAGATTTCTTTGGGGTTTAGACCTGCCTTTAACCCTTTTTGGGATTGATCCATAAGCAAGGGAATAAGCATCCCCACGTTATCTATATTTCTATAGGGTAAATTAAGGAACAGGCTATTATAAACATTAAATTTATTGTTTACCGATTTCTTAAATTCTGCCAATCTTTCTAACTGCTGCATAGGGTACTATAGTTTACGATCCTAATTAATATGATACTATTTTGATAGAGTGTCATTCTGCCATAAATATCGCTATTCTATAAGAATCTTGCGGTTAATTTAAAGGTAAATAACAAAAATGAAGCGGCACACCACAAAAACAACAGCATTGACAACAATAACTATACAGGACCCTAAAGGAGTAATATATTTACTTTATAATTAGCTACATAATTTTTTTCATTTTCATATAGTGTTCTCGTAAAAGAGTCCAGTCCAAAAGGCTGGACTCTTTTTGGTTTTGAGGTTTTTCTACCTTCCCCATAACCAGGAACGCTTATCTCCCGGTATTTTTAGTTCGATTCTTTCTATTTGCTTTTGTATCTTGGAATACAAAATAGAAATATACCTACAGGCACGAATATTCCTCTTATTTGGAGTATCAACATACCAAGGTATATTTATACAAATGTTAACGGTTAATTTAGAAGTGTCTGCTCATGAATAAACAGAGACAAAATATGAATCAATTCCGTTCTTTTCACTGCCAAACGTTAAAGATGATAGGAGTAGGCAAAATAATAGAATGCGAATAAGAGGTAAGACCCTTCTACTATTTTTTTGTGATGGCAACTATATCATCAATTGCAGAATGAAAGCTTAAGCCCTATTATTGCGTACACAATATTTCAAATTAGATATTTAAAGAAAATTAAAACTATGAGAATACTGTTTTTAGTACTTACAGCTTTTCTTACTTTCTCGTGTGGAAATAAGTCATCGCAAAAACAAAATAAGAAAGAAAATGCAATCCAAATAAAAGTGGCTGCATATAATGTGGAATTTAGTAAAAATGCATCGGCCATCGAAATTGGTAAAGCATTGAAAGGCTATGATTTTGATGTTGTTTGTTTTTCGGAAGCACCTGGCGGTGGCTGGACAAAAGAAGTTGGTTCAGTTATGGGTCTGAATCATATTTTGATAGGTAAATATTCAACTGCCGGTCACAAAGACAAATATAAAACCATCGCCAGCCGCATACCTTTATACAATTATGAAGAGGTTTTAATGGCAGATACTCTTCATTCGGCAACCCGTGCAAAAATGAAGGTTAATCATACGGAGTTTGTAATTTATTCGGTTCATTTTCCTTTTGCTACAAGAGGTCAGGCCCATTTTGATGAAACAAATAACAAAATCCAGACCTTTGTAGATTATCTAAAAGAAAGACAAAACAAAGAGCTATCAGTTGTTGCGGGCGATTTTAATTTTATACCAACAAATACCAACGCCGTAAACCAGTATCATAAAATGTTTATAGATATTGGGCTAGATGTAAGCTGGACGGAGTTGGGTATTGATTGTACAAAACTAAATACACACAATGCTCTAAAACCTGAAGAAAATGGGAGTGGAAAAGTCATTGATCACATTATGTACAATACCGCTAAAATCAGAGCCATGGATGGTAATATCGTTGAAATGAAAAAAAACCTTTCCGATCATAAGCCGGTTTGGGCATTACTAGCGTTAAAATAAGGCATACGAGTATTAAACAGAAGGGGGGGGATATAACGAATCAAAATAAGCCTCTAATGGAAATAGATATAAAGTGTTCAGAAAAAAACCCGCTAACAATGTGTTTGATAACATACTAGCTTTCGCTTCTTATATTATAAAACACCTAAGGTTAGCTTCAATAAACGATTCAATAAAACTAGTTTTCTTTATGGTTTAACTAGCTCTCTTCTTACTTATATTCTCTACAATAGTTAAAAAGCCTTCTCTATAATCACTACGAATAGAAACCGCAACCCCATCTATGACCACGCCATATTTTTTTTACTGTTTGCACAAGTAGTAGTGCCGTAAAACAAGTGAAACAGTTTTGTGTTTTGCGAATGCAATGAGCATTCAAAACTTCGAAGGACTTGCTGATTATGGACATGCTGATATGACAGGTTTTTTAAGGTCAAAAGAAGGTGTAAATCAGCTAAAAAAAATGCGGGGTTATTAGAAAAAAGGGTCTGGAAAATTCAAATCTGATACTATTTATAAAACTGAAGGAGAAATAGGCAATAAGATGGTACATATTAGATTTCATTTTGAGAAAAACGACATGGGATTAATCTTAGGAATTAACGCTAAGATTCAAATTCAAGGAATGTTTAAGGCTAATATCATTAGAATAAGCCCTATTCCGATAGTAAAATTAACACCTATAATTGAAAATGAATTTTTTATCAATGGACACCAAAATGACAGCATGCAGGAACTAAAACAACAATATGTAACGAAGGATTGATTTTAATAGACGGTAACATAAATTTTAAAGCAATAATTAAGCCTTCTTTTTAATCAAGAAAAAAGCCAACAGATAACACTGTATAACTGCAATAGCAGTTTGAACATTTACGCAAACCGTTTTTGTTTTACTTTGAGTATATTACTATCCTAAAAGGAATTGTATTTGAATAAGATACTACTTTTATACTAAACGTGATAAGTAATTAAAAAGAAGATACATGAAAATAAAAGTACTCCTTTGGTCGCTCCTATTTTCATTGCTCTTTATTGCTTGTGACGCTACAAAAAAAAATACAGTAGAAAAACCCAATATTTTATTTTTCCTAATTGATGACCAAAGAAATGATATGATGTCATGTGCAGGTCATCCGATTATACAAACTCCAACGATAGATAATCTCGCTAAAAACGGCATTCGATTTACAAATGCTTTTGTCACCACTTCCATTTGTGCCGCAAGTAGAGCCTCTATCCTTACAGGCTTATATGAAAGTAAGCATACGTATACATTTGGCAAGAATCCCATTAAGACTGAATTCATGGATAATTCCTATCCATTTTTGCTTAAAAAGTCAGGATACGAAACGGGTTTTATTGGAAAATTCGGTGTTTCAATTGAAGAAACGGATAGTATGCTTATACAAATGTTTGACATTTATAAACCTTCGCCAAAATCTGGGCCACATTTTGTGCAGCTTACGAATGGTAGTAAACGACACTCTACCGAGATTAAAGGAGATGAAGCAGTCCAATTTATTAAAAATCAATCCAAAGAAAAACCGTTTTGCCTATCAGTTAGCTTTAACGCTGTACATGCTGTAGATTCTAATTTAACCCCAGGTAGTAAAGGACACTATCCTTATCCGCAAGCAGTTTCTCATCTGTACGAGAATATTAAAATACCAAAGCCTGACTTGTTTGATTCTGCTATTTATGAAAATCATCCTGAATTTTTTAAAAATTCCCTTAATAGGGATCGGTTTTTTTGGCGTTGGGATACCGAAGAAAAATATCAAGAGAATATGCGAGCTTATTATCGCATGATTAGTGGGTATGACCATGTAATGAAGCGCGTAATAAATGCACTTAAAGAAAATGGACTTGATAAGAATACTATTATTATTTTTTCTGCTGATAATGGTTATTATATGGGAAATAGAGGTTTTGCTGGTAAATGGTCTCATTACGAAGAATCTCTCCGAATCCCTATGGTTATTTATGACCCAAGAGTGTCCTTAAATACTACCGAACGCACTAATGATGAAATTGCCCTAAATATTGATATTCCCGCAACTATCCTGGACCTAGCTGGAATCTTACAACCTAAACTTTACCAAGGAAAAAGTCTTGTGCCTTTTTTAAATAGTACACAAATTGAAACTTGGCGCACCAATTTTCTTTGTGAACATAGAATGGAACATGATAAAATTCCAAAGTATGTAGGCATTCGAGGACAGCGATATGTGTATGCAAACTATTATGAACAAAATCCGCCGTATGAGTATTTACACGATTTGCAAAAAGACCCAAAGCAATTGGAAAATCTAGTACATAATTCTGAATACAATGCAGTACTACAAGATATGAGAAACAAATGTGATAGCTTAGAAAATAAAATTACAAAATGAATAAGTCCTATACTTGTGCATAATCAATACGGGTTTTAGGTTATATCTAAAAATATTGCTGATACTGCATTACCCTAAAATCCAAGGTATTAAACTCAGGATTCTCGGCTTTCATTTGCTTATAGAAATCAAGCCTACCAACAGCCCTATTTGCAGCTCCTGAAGGAGCCGTTAAGGAAACTGTTTGTATGTTATCTCCTGTCTTTGGATGCACAAAGGTATGGATACGGGGAACTACATTGGAGACCACTTCAAAAGCTACCTTATTTTTCTTTAAATGTTTTCTAAAGAAATATTCAGGTCCGTTTTTGCTGTTACCACCCGTAAATAGTAGGGTGTCTACATTCCTATACCTAGCTAAATAACCCAGTACATTTCGCAATTGTATGTTCTGCATTCCCAGGTCCGAAGCGTCTATTTTTTCCCGTTCCGCAGATGCAACAATATCACAAATACCAATATTTCTACTTTTTAAGAATCCCTTACGTTCTAAGATAGCCTCTTCTGTGGTCTCAAACTTTAGGTTTAAGTCAAAGATTCGGTCTAAAATAGGCCAAAGCTGTCCGTCTCTACTCCCATAACTAAAGTGAACATCGCCCTCTTTTAAATCGCCTTGCGTAAATCTAGGCGGTGGTAACGTGCCTACTATAAGTTTTGTAGCTTCTTCAAATAAAAAAGGTTCGTACGGATGGCGATGTGAAAACAAACAATTGGGATATTGACAAGTACAATTAAAAAAGCGCTGGTACTTAATTTAAAATCTAATTTATTAACTTTAATTGAAACGATAAGAAATGTAGTGTAACTTCTAAATTATAAGTACTTATGGGTAAGGGAGATAAAAAATCAAAAAAAGGAAAAATATCTAATAATAGCTATGGAGCCAGAAGACCAAGGAAGATTAAAAAACGTCCCACAGTAGAGGAAAAAATAAAGGTGGGTAAAAAGAAGTAAGGCTTAGTCTATTTTAAAATTCAAATCGAGCTCATTGGCCTCATCCAGTGTCAATTCATAGGTGTAAAATCCTATTGGTAAAGAATCTGTAAAAACTGATTCAGGATTGTAGGTCAAGGTAGTAGAATCTGCTACTACTGTCAGGGCGATTTCTTGAAATGCTGCTGCATACTCCAAATATTTGGAATATTCCCCTGTTGCAATAGCCCTATAAACGGTATCCTTGCCTACCACACGAACTTCGGAAAAAAAAGTCTCGGTACTATTTTGGATTCGTATGTTTACCATAGTCACGTCATCGTCCCTATCGGTACAAGCTACTAAAACACCCACTGCCAAAATTATTAGAAAAAAATACCTTTTCATACCTATTCTTTATTACCGTTCTTACTAGGTATATAACGGTAATACCAAAAGAATATTTTACCGAATAAAGACCGGTTCGTTATCTTTCAAGGTATGCTCTTTGCTGAACTGATACTCATCCAAATTAAAACCTCTGATATCATCCAAGGTCTGTGCATCTGAATCTATGATGTAGCGCACCATAGAACCTCTTGCTTTTTTTGCGTAAAAGCTAATTATCTTTAGTTTGTCGTTTTTCCAATCCTTAAAAATTGGAGATATTACCGGTACTTTTAAAGTTTTTTTATCTACCGCGCTAAAATATTCGTTACTGGCCAAGTTAACGAACAACTCGTTTTCCTCTAGTTCAGAATTTAGATGCTCTGTGATACTTTTTTTCCAAAACTCATACAAGTTTTTAGTTTTACCAACAACTAAGGAAGTTCCCATTTCCAGTCGGTAAGGCTGCATAAGATCCAAAGGCCTAAGCACGCCATAAAGACCGGAAATAATTCGTAAGGTACCTTGAAGTTTGTCAAGCTTATCCTCCCCTATTGTGTAAGCATCCAATCCTCGGTACACATCTCCGTTAAATGCATAAACTGCTGGCCTGGCATTCTCCTTGGTAAACGGTACACTAAAATTTTGGTTACGCTCCCAGTTTAATTGTGCTAGATTATCCGAGATAGACATAAGGTTGGATAAATCCTCTGGTTTTTTCTTTACAAGTACCGTATTCAATTTCTTTGCAGACGCTACAAATAATGGCTCTGTGTATTTTGTAGTAGGCAAAGTTGTTTCATAATCCAAGGACTTCGCAGGGGATATTACAATCTTCATAGCATCGTTTTTTAATCAGATTATAAAAATAAAAAGGAATGAAGACATTACCTATATCTATAGGAAAAGAGTTTTGATACTACTATTGTCCTAACCTATGCTTGCGTACTGCTGTGGCTATAACTACGCCATTTTTCAATACATTGGTGCATATCCTCAGGAATTTCTGAATCAAAACGCATTGCTTTTCCAGTTACCGGATGTACAAATCCCAAAGTTTTGGCATGTAAGGCCTGTCTTGGTAAGACCTTAAACGCATTATCTACAAACTGTTTGTATTTGGTAAATGTAGTTCCTTTGAGGATACGCTCACCACCATAACGTTCATCATTGAACAAAGTATGCCCGATGTATTTCATATGTACCCGTATTTGATGTGTCCTCCCTGTTTCCAATTTGCAGGAAATTAAAGTAACATACCCTAATCGCTCTATCACTTTATAATGAGTAACCGCTTCTTTCCCGTCTTCCCCTTCAGGAAAAACGGTCATTTGAAGTCTATTCTTCGGATGCCTACCTACATTACCTGTTACGGTACCGGCATCATCTTCCATATTCCCCCAGGCCAAAGCAACATACTCACGCTCCGATGTTTTATCAAAAAACTGTTTGGACAAATGGGTCATGGCCGCTTCGGTCTTTGCAACAACCAAGAGTCCGGACGTATCCTTATCTATTCTATGCACCAGACCAGGGCGTTCATTGCTGTTAGCCGGCAGATTATCCGTGTGATGTATAAGCGCATTTATTAGGGTACCTGAGTAATTCCCGTGACCGGGATGCACTACCATTCCTGCTGGTTTGTTGACTACAAGCAGTACATCGTCCTCATAGACAATATCTAATGGTATATCTTCCGCGACCAATAAAAATTCGTGCGGCGGATGTTCAAACATAACCCGTATCTCATCGTCTGCCTTAACCTTATAGTTCGATTTCACAGTGGTACCATTCACCCAGACATGGCCGTTTTTAGCTGCTTGCTGTATTTTGTTACGTGTTGCATTTTCGATAAAATTCATAAGAAATTTATCTACCCGCAACGGTTCTTGACCCTTTGAGGCTATTACCCGGTGGTGTTCAAAAAGTTCATTGTCTTCCGGTTCCTGATCTGTATTCACTTGCATATTTATTCGGAATCTGCCTTAATTATAGCTCTACTGGTAATGGAACCGTTCCCGCAGATGAGCTCTACTTTAGAAGTCTTAGGTAGCTTATCGCCTGGTTTTACATATTTTCCCTTATACTTAATTTCGTATACCATGTCCTTACCTAACTCATCTATATAGGTTACACGCTGCACATCTAAACCGACAGCTTTTAGCATAGAAGTCGCATTTCGTTTAGTTACCTGCTTTATATTGGGCACAGTCACCTTTTTATAACCAGAAGGGTTAACCGTTAAGTATATTTTTCGATTCGTTTTGACTTTGGTCCCAGCAGCGGGATTTTGTTCTATTATTGAGAATCTAGGATAATCTGCATTGTAATTAGCAGAATCTAACACCTCGTATCTAAGGCCAGCGTCCTCTACCGATTTGCGCATGTCCATTACTGATTGCTTTGAAAAATCAGGAACTTCTACAAACTCACCATGATTGGTTAAACCTTTTAACCAAGACAGGGTAACAAAAACCAAAACAACGATTAAGACCAGGGCCAGACCCAACTGAATCAAAAAAGATTTACTTTTTAAAAAATTGAAAAAATTTCTCATGCCATTTATTAATGAGACAAAGATAATAAATGCGTGTGTACTAAAATGATTCCATTTTATTTCTTCTTACCACCCCACAAAACCCAATTACCCAGCTTTGATCATCTTAGCCCTTTTTTCTTTCTTCGGAATAGTACATCTTTGTACATGTATTAATCTCTTTAGTTTTTAAAATGAAAAAGAAGATAGCTATTGTCATGGGAGGCTATTCCAGTGAATACAAAATTTCTTTAAAGAGCGGGAACGTAGTGTATTCATATTTGAATAAAGCGAAGTTTGATTTGTTTCGCATTCATATTTTTAAAGATAAATGGGTTTACATAGACGACAACACTAGTGAGTTTCCAGTAAATCGGGGTGACTTCTCGATACTTCAAGACGGGGAGAAAATACATTTTGATTGTGTGTTTAACGCCATTCATGGTACCCCGGGAGAAGACGGGTTAATGCATGCGTATTTTGAACTGTTAAACATTCCACAAACATCTTGTGGCTTTTACCAAGCCGCACTCACCTTTAATAAAAGAGATTTATTAAGTGTTCTAAAACCGTATGGAATAAAATCTGCAGCGTCCTTTTACTTGAATAAAGGAGATGCTGTTAACGAGGATACTATTATAGAAAAAGTAAAGCTACCCTGTTTTGTAAAGGCCAATAAGTCTGGAAGCAGCTATGGTATAACCAAAGTCTACAAAAAGGAGGAATTAAAAAATGCCATTGAAGTAGCCTATAAGGAAGATGATGAAATTATTATAGAAGAATTCTTAGAAGGCACAGAAGTATCTGTAGGTGTACTGAAATATAAGGGAGAAACAACCGTATTACCAATTACAGAAATCGTAACCGAAAATGACTTTTTTGATTACGAGGCCAAGTACGAAGGAAAATCCCAGGAAATTACACCGGCCCGAATATCAAAAGTACAGGAAGAAAAAGTGACTTATGTGGCAAAAAATATCTACGATGTGCTAAAAATGACAGGGTTTTCTCGAAGTGAGTTCATCTTTATCGGCGAGGAACCTTTTTTATTGGAATTGAACACTTCACCCGGCCTAACAGCAGAAAGTATTTTACCGCAACAAGCTCAAGCGGCAGGTCTTGATTTATCCATGCTTTTTGAAAACGCTATCAATGAGGCATCGCGCTAAAATTACTTATCTTTAATCATAATACAATCGCTTATGAAACGTGCTATTTTCCCAGGATCTTTTGACCCATTAACCTTAGGGCATTATGATATTATAATGCGGGGAATTACAGTGTTCGATGAGCTCATCATCGCTATTGGTAAAAATGCAGATAAAAAGTATATGTTTTCTCTGGAAGAACGAATGCGTTTTATTTCGGAAGCATTCAAAGACCAAAAACAGATAAAGGTGCTCACCTATGAAGGTCTTACCGTTGATTTCTGCAAGAAAGTGGACGCCGCTTACATTTTGAGAGGACTGCGAAACCCAGGGGACTTTGAATTTGAAAAAGCCATTGCCCATACCAATCGTAAGTTATCAGAAATAGAGACTGTTTTTTTATTAACTTCATCAGGAAAATCCTACATTAGCTCCTCGATTGTTAGAGATGTGATACGTAACGGTGGTGATTATACCGGTTTGGTGCCAGATTCTGTAAGAGTATCAAAATAATTCTACTCCACTACTTTTATTTTATTAAACACTATATCTTCTAACTAATTTTAATTCTTATACTTTGTTATTTTTATCTGTATATTTCTGTAGGAAAATATCTGTGTTTAATTTTTAAGGATACAATATTTTCAGTTGCATATAAACAGCATATTAGTAAACAACTTTGAGATAAATGGCTGAAAATATCGATTTCATTGGAATTAGCTTGGTTTAACTGGAATTTAGTTGCTTAAGTGATATAGTATAAGGTCTCAACACTATTTTCGGAAACAGAAACCACAAGTAATCAAAGAAGAAATTAGCAAAAGCACTAAGGCAATCGAATACATATTTTTAATGAAATAGCTAACAAAAAAGAAGGTAACACGGGTAGTTACCACAACTATCAGATAGTTCACAACAAAAATTTACAATATTGAAAAATCCGAATAATATTGTAAGAAAATACAACATAATGCTGAAGGAAAAAAAAACTATATCAACTTCTTTTTTGGTAAAACAACTACCAACAGCTACGCTATTTGTAGATATGAAGCTTAATATAGTTTATGCATCTGATAAGTTAACATCTTTATTCTGCGACAACAGGATAAATTTTGTGGGGCAATCCTTGTTTACCCTTTTCCCACAACTAAATCTAAAATGGAAAGACGTTTTAATAGAATGCCTAAAAGGAACATCCAACTACATGGGCATTCAAGGTTTTAAAGATCTATCAGGTAATGAGAAATTCCATGAGTGGTCCAACGCTACTTGGTACGATTCTGAAGAAAACATTATAGGTGCAATTATTCAAATTAATGATGTCAGCTCTGCCATAGAAAGCGATATGGCGTTGGAAAAAGCCAACATATTATTGAAGCAGCAATCCGAACTTTCTAAAATAGGTGTTTGGGAATATGACTTGCAGAATAGCACTGTTAGTTGGTGTCCTATGACCAAAACAATACACGAAGTACCTCTAGATTACGAGCCAACTATAGATACTGCAATTCAGTATTACAAGGAAGGCCATAGCAGAAATACTATCTCCATGGCTGTTTTTGAAGCTACCGACAAAGGTATACCATGGAGTCTAAAACTACAGATTATCACAGCCAAAGGAAACGAAAAATGGATAATGGCAGCTGGGAAACCCATATTTGAAAAAGGAAAAATTGCTAGGGTAATGGGGACCTTTCAAGACATAAATGAGCAGGTTCTCTCGGAAACTAAAACAAAGGGGGACGCCAAACTCCTTAAAACTTTAATTGATAATTTACCTTTAAATGTTTTTATAAAGGATAGGGATTCTAAAAAAATACTGGTAAATAAATCAGAATGCGAGTATCTGGGAGTAACAGATGCTAATGAACTGTTAGACAAAACAGATTTTGACCTGTATCCTTTTGAAACGGCAAAACTATCAAGAGACGAAGATTTAAAGGTGATGGAAACTTTAAAACCAATCCTAGGCCAGGAAAGCATTAGTATTAAAAACGATGGTACGGAAACCGCTTTTTTAAGTTCAAAAATTCCGCTACTGGATGAAAACGGTTGTGCAACAGGTCTTGTTGGTATTAGCTTGGATATTACCAACTTAAAACAAAAAGAGCAAGAACTAAGAAGCCTAATCAACGTAACTTCCTTACAGAACAAAAAGCTCATAAATTTTGCACATATTGTTTCGCACAACCTCAGATCTCATAGCGCAAACTTTTCTATGCTTCTGGACTTTTTGGTCAATGAAAAAAATGAAAAAGAAAAAGACAAAATAGTAGACATGCTTACCCAAGCGTCGAATAATTTATTAAAAACCTTGGAAAATCTTAATGAAGTAGTAACCCTTAGCACCAATACTCAGGCTAAAAAAGAGAGTGTAAACCTCAGAAGTAAAATAGCAAGCATTCAAGAAAATTTATCTAATTTAATAGCTACTAATAAATTAAACATCATCAACGATGTTTCTAAAGACATACACATTCAAATAGTACCGGCCTACTTGGATAGTATCCTAATGAATTTTATAACCAATGGGGTAAAGTACAAACACCCAGATAGGGAACCGATACTTAAATTTAATACAGAAAAAAAAGGAGAGTATACCCTTTTAAATATAGAGGATAATGGACTAGGCATAGATTTGGAAAAATATGGCAGCAAGCTATTTGGAATGTATAAGACCTTTCATACCAATAAAGATTCTAGAGGCATGGGTTTGTACATCACCAAAAACCAAGTGGAAGCCATGCGTGGTAAGATTGAAGTAGAAAGTAAGCTTGGCGAAGGAACAAAATTTAAAGTATTCTTTAAATGAGAAAAATTAATTTCATCAGTATAGTAGATGATGACCCTATTATGGTATTCGGCATTAAGAAAATGTTGAATTCTACGGTGGAATGTAAGGTGGTAGAATCTTATAATAATGGAAACCTAGCTTTGGAAAATATCAAGCATAGCATCACAAAAAACAAGCCTCTCCCTGAAATTATTTTCCTAGATATAAATATGCCCATTATGGACGGTTGGCAATTCTTAACAGAATTTATCACTTTACCCATAAAAACAAAAGTGAAGGTAAACATAGTCACCTCTTCTATAGACCCGTATGACTTAACGCAGTGGGAATTTTTTAAGAATAGAACCCATCACATCATCACTTTTAACAACAAACCTATAAAAAAACAAAAGATGGATGATATTACGAAAATAGCATAGTAAACTGCCGGTATTCAGTTTTTAAAGTATTTTTACCCTTGATATGTATTGAACGAGCGAACATAAAAACCTTACCCATTCAACTACTTATACTACTGATTATTATCTGTTTTCTCATGTGACAACCAAACTGAAAATAGTCCATAGAATCTTAACACCTTTTGAAACCTCCAAGGGTATGTAAACAACTACGTATCAACTAGTAATAGCCTTCTATATAAAACTAGTAAAAGAATTCCCTGGGATTAATATACAGACCATAGGAAGCACCGATAGCCATAAACCATTACACATTGTAACCTATAATACGGATGGTGATTTCAATTTTAAAAATATCCAAAAAGACAAGACCATAATTCTTATAAATAATGGTATTCACCCAGGCGAAAGCGATGGTATTGATGCTACCATGCTACTTTACAGAGGCCTAGCAAGTGAGAAAATAAATTCGCCAAAAGATACCGTTCTAGTAACCATACCTATTTACAATATTGGTGGCTCCTTGAACAGAAATAAGGCCAGAAAGGCAAATCAAAATGGACCAGAATCTTATGGTTTTAGGGGAAATGTACGGAATTATGACTTGAATAGAGATTTTATAAAGTGTGATACTAAGAATGTGAGAACCTTTGCGGAAATCTATCATTTGGCACAACCAGACCTATTTATAAACAACCATGTAAGCAATGGAGCTCATTATCAATAAACGCCTACGCATTTATTTACCCGGCACAATACACTGGGAGGCGAACTAGGTAGCTACATTCATGAGGCTCTTATGACAGCGTTACAAGATTCACTTGCAACTGCCAATTGGTACATAACGCCCTATTTAAATGTATTTAATCGCAAACCAGCAAGAGGGTTTAAGTAATTTATGGATTATCCAAGATACTCTACCGGCTACACAACCTTTTGGAATACCCTTGGAATGATGGCAGAAACACACATGCTAAAACCATATAAAGACCGTGCAGAAGGCACCTATATGTTGATGAAAAAGATAATCAGCATTGCAGAAAAAGACGGAGAGCGTATTGCCGTACTCAGAAAAAATGCTCTAGAAAGACATTTAACGTGGAAGTACTATCCCATAGCCTGGCAAGTAGATACGACAAGAAGCTCCAACCTTAATTTCAAAGGATATAAACCAGAAACCACTACAAGCGAAATAACTGGTTTTAATAGGCTCCAGTACAATCGCAATATATCCTTCACCAAGAAGGTAGTGTATCAAGATTATTTTATTCCCTCAGATTCTGTTCAAATACCAGAAGCTTATATAATTGGAAAGCAGTGGACATAAGGAATAGATTTACTTTGTTTGAACAAAATCGATTTCAAACCGTTTAAAAAAGATACTATAATTTATGTAGAATTTTATAAAATAGATAGTTACGAAACTGTGAACACTCCTTATGAAGGTCATTATTTACATTACAATACGCAAACCAACACTACCATAAGCCAACAAAAAGTGTATGCGGGAAATATCTTAGTTCCAACGAACCAACCAGGTTTTAGATACCTCTTGGAAACGCTTGAGCTAAGGGCCGTGGACTCTTTTTTAACTGGAATTTCTTTGACACTATCTTACGACAGAAAGAGGGTTGTTCGCCATTTGTATTTGAGAATACTAGTTTAGCATTGTTACAAAACAACTCCGTTCTTAGAAATGAATTTAATACCAAAAAACAGGGTGAAAAGGAATTTTCGAAGAATTGGTATGCGCAACTGAATTGGTTATTCAAGGGCTCCCAACATTACGAGAAGGCTCACATGCAGTAACCCGTATTTCGAATACTTAAATCTAAATAATAGCTTAAACTAATCCCCCTCGAATAAAATTTTAATATTGGCATAGGAATTTTGAAGTGCTTTTTTAATTTTATTCGGGCCCTTCCACTTCACTTTTTCAATACCTTCCTTTTTTTCAGGCTTCAGTTTACCATTGTATTCGGTTTTCATCGCATACCAGTGTACCTGCTTTAATGTAGGTATCCCGTTATGATTAAAAATGTGATAGGTTGTTTTTAAAAAGTTTTCTATGCGCAATCCCTCTACTCCCGTTTCCTCCATAACCTCACGGATAGCGCAGTGTTCAACAGATTCTCCCTTATCGAGTTTTCCCTTTGGCAAATCCCACTTATCGTTTCTATAAATAAACAATACCTTACCCTCATTGTTGGTGACAACTCCGCCTGCGGCAACGATTAGAGGAATTTCTTTTGTAAATTTCTTAAGAATTTCCTCATGATTGGGATGATAAATGTACGCCTCAGTTAGTTTTTTTTTCTTTAAAGCCTTTATAGCACCGTGTATAGCCTCTTTGTTCAATGGGAAATACTCACCATTAGCCATTTCCGATAGCTTATTTGTTAAAATCAAGGGCAGTTCATTAACAAAAACTTTATACATTTGCGTTATGGTTTTAGACAAGAATACCGCAAAAAAAACAGCAGCGCTTCTGTTGCAAATTAATGCAATTAAATTGAAACCGGAAAATCCTTTTACATGGGCTTCTGGTTGGAAATCGCCTATTTATTGCGATAATAGAATCCTGTTATCCTATCCTCCGATACGAAATTTTATAAAGGACGAAATGGCAAGGCAAGTGGAGGTGTCTTATGGTAAACCTGATGTTATTGCCGGCGTGGCCACAGGAGCAATTGGTATTGGCGCATTGGTGGCGGACGTACTTGGGTTACCTTTTATTTATGTAAGGCCCGAACCAAAATCACATGGAAGAAAGAATCAAGTGGAAGGTCATCTGGAAAAAAACCAGACCGTCGTAGTCATAGAAGACTTAATAAGTACGGGCAAAAGCAGTCTTAATGCTGTGGATGCATTACGGCAAGAGGGAGCCAAGGTTGAGGGAATGCTGGCTGTTTTTACCTATGGATTTGAGACCGCAACACTTAATTTTAAAGAAAAACAGCTAAAACTGAATACCCTAAGTAGCTACGAATATCTAATAGAGCAAGCTTCTGAAACGGGCTACATTAAAGAAGAGCAACTGAGAACATTAAAGGAATGGAGGGTAGCACCTTCAAAATGGTTACAAGAATAAAGATATGTTTATAGAAACACCCAAGACTACTGTATCTAAAAGTGATAAAGAGACTTTTGAATTTTTAAATGAACTGGCCAATTTTGAACAACTGATGCCAGACAATATTGATAAATTTGAAGTACTTAGCGAAAATAGATTTCTTTTCGCTTTAAAAGGAATGCCTGAAATTGTTTTAGAGAAAAAGGAACAAACGCCACCGAATAAGTTAGTGCTAGGCGCAGCCAGTGAAAAACTACCCTTTATACTTACTGCAGATATTACTGCGATAAACGAAAACCAGAGTGAGGTATTGTTAAGTTTTTCTGGAGAATTCAACGCCATGATGGCCATGATGATAAAAAATCCTATTACAAACTTCATGAACACACTATCCACTAATTTAGCGAACATCTAATAATGTAGCTTAATTTCTTTTAAACTATACTCCTTAACACTTTCGTCTTGCAAGGAGACTTTTAGTTTGCCCTCTTTTGTGATTCCTCTGATGATACCGTTAAATAACGGGCCATGAGGTTCTTGGAAGGTTGCTGTACTATTTTTCTTAAAAAGTATATTTTCGTATTGACTTAATATACTATCCCATGTCGATAAACGTATATCGTTCAAATACCGTTGGAGGGTATCGAGTAAGGCTTGCAACAAATTATCTAAATTTATTTCTCTACCTAATAGCAATTTCAAAGATGATGCTTTAGCTTGATTTGAAAACAGAACCTGATTCACGTTTAAGCCAATTCCGATTACAGAAGTTTTAATCTCTTGGCCGGCAATACTATTTTCTATCAATATGCCACATATCTTAGATGTTCCTGACAGAATGTCGTTAGGCCATTTTACCCGAAGTCGAGGCAAACCGAGGTTCAAGAGCACTTCATAAACCGCACAGGACACGCACATACTAATCAAAAAATGATTATCCAAATACAAAGTATCATGCCGCTTTAAAACACTAAAAGTCAAGTTTTTACCCGGTTCAGATTCCCACGAAGCACTTACTTGCCCCCTACCCTTAGTTTGTGTGTGTGTTGTAACAACCGTAAAGTTGGGTGGACTTTTTAGGGTCATGAGCTCCTTTAAGTAGTCGTTTGTAGACTCCGTGGCACTAAGTTTGATTATTTTCATTTCTCTTTCATTTCTCTTTGCTTTTATCAATCTATAATGTATTGTTAAAAACTAGGGCTAAAAGAACAAAAAAATAATAACTTTGTAAAAATAAAATTTTGAATGCAGAATAGGAAAAATAATGCGGATGAGTTAATTGCATTAATTTTACAAGGAATAGAGGAGGTAAAAGGACAACACATAAATTTACTTGACCTTAGAGATATCGAAAACACTGTTTGTGACTACTTTATTGTATGCAACGGTACCTCTAACACGCATGTAAATGCAATCGTGGGTTCTATCCAAAAAATAGTTAGCAAAGCAATACAAGACAAACCTTGGCACATAGAGGGCGAAGCCAATGCCGAATGGGTACTGTTAGATTATATTAACGTCGTAGTTCATGTATTCCAGAAACAGATTCGGGAGTTCTACGACATAGAAGGCCTTTGGGGCGACGCGAAGTTTACAACAATAGAAAGTAGCATTAATAATTAAAAAAATAAAATGGCTAAAGAAAATAGTACGAATCCAAAAAAACCTAAATTCAGTACGTGGTGGATATACGGTTTGGTAGCAGTATTACTAATTGGTTTTCAATTTTTGAACAGTGATAATCTTGCTAGCACCGAAAAGACTACTACTTCCGAATTACAGGAATACTTGCGTAACGGTGATATAGAAAAAATACTTATTATTACCAATACGAATCAGGCAAAAGTATTCCTTACAAACGAGGCCCTTACCAAAGAAGTACATAAAAACGTTACTGAAAAACCCTTTTTACCATCAGCAGGTCAGATTCCTCAATATACATTAGACTATGGAGACCTTCAGATATTTCAGAATGAAATTACCGAAATTAAGAAAGAAAACAACTTAGATACAATTGTGGAATTTGGTAAGGAATCTACTGCTATGTTGGATTTTCTTTTATCGTTATTGCCATTTGTTTTAATCATCGGTATTTGGATTTATCTCATGCGACGAATGTCTGGCGGTGGTGCCGGTGGGGCAGGAGGTCAAATCTTTAATATTGGCAAGTCAAAGGCAAAACTTTTTGATGAAAAAACGGATACGAGAACATCTTTTAAAGATGTAGCCGGTCTAGAAGGTGCAAAAGAAGAGGTAGAGGAAATTGTAGATTTTTTAAGAAATCCAGACAAATACACTTCACTTGGTGGAAAAATACCAAAAGGAGCATTATTGGTAGGACCCCCTGGAACAGGTAAGACTCTTTTGGCAAAAGCAGTAGCCGGAGAGGCAAAAGTTCCATTCTTCTCGCTGTCAGGATCAGATTTTGTTGAAATGTTCGTGGGTGTAGGTGCATCAAGAGTTCGAGATCTTTTTAAACAAGCAAAAGACAAATCTCCAGCCATTATTTTTATAGATGAAATAGATGCAATAGGAAGAGCTAGAGGTAAAAATAACTTTACCGGTTCTAATGATGAAAGAGAAAACACGTTGAACCAATTATTGACCGAGATGGATGGTTTCGGAACCAATACTAACGTTATTGTACTAGCAGCCACAAACCGTGCGGATGTTCTAGATAAAGCTTTAATGCGAGCAGGAAGATTTGATAGACAGATTTATGTGGATTTACCGGATATAAGAGAACGGAAGGAAATTTTTGAAGTACATTTAAGGCCTATCAAAACAGCAGAAACACTTGATTTGGATTTCTTAGCCAGACAAACACCAGGGTTCTCAGGCGCTGATATTGCCAATGTTTGTAATGAAGCGGCATTAATTGCAGCAAGAAAAGAACAAAAAGCAGTAAAAAAACAAGATTTTTTAGATGCTGTTGATAGAATTGTTGGAGGACTTGAGAAGAAAAATAAAATTATTACACCAGGCGAAAAAGAAACCATCGCCTATCATGAAGCGGGTCATGCGACAACCAGTTGGATGTTAGAACACGCATCACCATTAGTGAAGGTTACTATTGTACCAAGAGGTCAGTCCTTAGGTGCTGCATGGTATCTTCCAGAAGAGCGTTTAATTGTAAGACCTGAACAGATGTTGGATGAAATGTGCGCTACTATGGGTGGTCGTGCAGCGGAAAAGGTGATTTTTAATAAAATTTCTACTGGGGCACTAAGCGACCTAGAAAAAGTAACCAAACAAGCTAGAGCTATGGTTACCATTTATGGTTTAAACGATAAAATAGGTAATATTACGTATTATGATTCCTCAGGTCAGGACTCTTACGGATTTTCAAAACCGTACAGTGAAGAAACGGCTAAGACTATTGACGAAGAGATTTCGAAAATCATAGAAGAACAATACCAACGTGCCATAAAAGTACTAACCGCTAATAAAGACAAACTCACTACCTTAGCAGAAAGGCTATTAGAAAAAGAAGTTATCTTTAAAGAAGATTTAGAAAAAATATTTGGCAAAAGACCCTTTGAAAAAGATATTTTAGCGGAAAAAGAGAGAAATGTTGAAGATTTGGCCAGAGTAGAAAAAGCTAGGGAGGATAAAAAAGAAAAAGCGAAAGAAGACAAAGCAAAGGAAGACAAAGCAAAGGAAGACAAAGCAGAGGAAGAAAAAGCAAAGGAAGACAAAGCAGAGGAAGAAAAAGCAAAGGAAGAAAAAGCAAAGGAAGCATAGGAAGATTAATAGCTTAAAATATACACGCACAGTATTTTAAAGGATTAAATGGGGCTCTTAGATATTTTATTTGGTGGTGGCAAAAAAAGGCTTTCGAAAGAAACTGCTGAAACGCGCGGCCAACATATGCCCGATTTGAATCTTCCGGTAGACGAAAAATTTACCATCCATTTTAAAAAGAATGGTGGTAAATTTCTTTATTGTATTTCCTTAAAAGAAGTATCGTTTGCAATTAAAAATATTGTAGCTGAAAATAGTTGGCAGGAGCATCCATTTTTTGTGATGGACAATAGATTAGCATCTAAATTTGAAAAAGAAAATATAATTTTCACGGATAAGTTAAAAAATAGTGACGTCTTTTTTACGACCTGTGAGCATCTTATAGCGCAGAATGGAAGTATTTTAGTTTGCTCAAATCAACTTAATGAAAGAAAGGTAAATGAACTACCTAGCAACGTTGTAGTTTTTGCTACAACTAGCCAATTAGTAGAATCTATAGGAGAAGGTTTAAAGACCATAAAGAAAAAATATGGTCCTAAAATACCTGCGAATATTACCACATTAAAACACTTTAAAGCAACCGAAGAAAACTCTGATGATTTCCTAACGTACGGCAGTAGCACTAAAAATCTGTATCTTTTACTTTTGGAAGATTTATAGTATGAGCGAAATTTTACGTAGGTCATTAACAGGAGCAGTATATATAATCTTGCTCTTGTCTGCTGTTTTTTTAAATTCAGACGCTTTTGATTTTCTCTTTATGACTTTTGGACTAGCCTGTCTCTATGAGTATAAAAAGCTAGTAAACCTTAAAGGCTATCACATCTTTGCTGCATATTTAGGGCTATGGTGGGCTTTTATATATTTAGTGAATGATCAAAGATTAATTAACTTATTGATGTTAATCACGATTACTGTTGACATTTACCTTCTTTTTTATCTTTTTTCTAAAAAACAAAAGACGTTCAATACTTTTCAAAAATTCATTGTAGGACTTTTTTACATAGGTGGAGGCTGCATATTTTTGACGATGATACCCTATAAGAACGATGCATTTGCAAAACTCCTAATCATGGGAATCTTTATATTGATATGGGTCAATGATTCCTTTGCCTATCTGGTAGGTAAAAGTATAGGTAGGACCAAACTTTTTCCTGCAGTATCCCCAAAAAAAACAATTGAAGGAACAGTTGGAGGTTTTATATTTGCCCTATTTGCAGCATATATTATGGGAACCCAAGAAAAATTGATAACACCTTGGCAATGGATGTTACTTGCTTGTGTCATCGTTGTAGCAGGAAGCCTTGGAGACCTTATAGAATCGAAACTAAAAAGAGCCGCAGGCGTTAAGGATAGCGGTGCTATTTTACCTGGTCATGGGGGAATGCTGGACCGACTAGATAGTTTGGTTTTTGCAGCTCCATTTACCTATTTAACCTTAAATTTATTTAGTTATGTTTCATAGAGAGGGTCAATCCATTATTTTGACAACCTTTTTCATCGTTGGAATAGGAGTGCTTTTAGCTCATTTTTTTATTGATATAATCTGGCTTAAGTGGTTTGTTCAGTTGTTTTTACTAGTGGTATTGATACTTATTCTCCAATTCTTTAGAAACCCTAAAAGAAGGGCGAATAAAAATTTTGACGAAATCCTTTCTCCTGTTGACGGAAAAGTTGTGGTCATAGAAGAGGTTATGGAGACTGAATACTTTAACGAAATGCGCAAACAGGTGTCTATTTTTATGTCCCCAATCAATGTACATGTTACGCGATATCCTGCTAGCGGTACTATCAAATATTCTAAATACCATCCTGGAAAATACCTCGTTGCATGGCATCCTAAATCTAGTGAAGAAAACGAAAGGACTTCGGTAGTAGTTCGAACGCCAAAGTTTGGCGATATCCTGTTCCGCCAAGTTGCAGGTGCATTGGCGCGCCGTATTATTAACTATGCCGAAAAAGGAGAAAGCGCACAACAAGGAGATGACTCCGGGTTTATTAAGTTTGGTTCCCGGGTAGACCTTTACCTACCTTTAGATTGCAAGATTAACGTTTCCTTAAACCAAAAAGTAAAGGGAGCCCATACCTGTATTGCCACTTTTGTGAATCCGAATGAAAAAGAAAAAGCTACATACTAATTTTAAAACTGCGGTGGCATTTGTAAATGCCTATAGCACTCCCATACCAGCTGATGTGCTTCTAAAACTATACGCGTACTACAAAATCGCCAACGAAAATTTTGATAACCCGGGTAGCAAAACCCCATTAATAAACGCCTTTAAGGCAAATGCTTTAATACAGGCTAAAAATATGAACGGTGAAGAAGCTATGAAATCATATATAAATCTCGTGAACTCCGAATTAAAATAAGTCCTCATTATTCATATAAATTATCAGTGTCGGCATTACAAAGTTCTATAAATAGTGAAGCCGCCTTATTGCAAATAGCATTAAAAAAACGTTCCCCTTTTTCTGCCGATGCGAATTCAGGATTACCTATTCAAGTATCTTTACTGACTTTAGACCACTGTCGTTCTGCCCACACCCATCCTTCTGAGAATGCTTTTATTTTAAACTTTTTAGCACCTCCACTACCCCACTACATTTTAGAAAGAATCAAATCAGATTTTAGATACAGCATTAAACTAGTTTCCATTACATCTGCATGGTCTCCCTCTTCCTTAAAAAATACTATCTTATCGAACATCTGAGGAAAAAAGCAAAAACTAATGAACATGTTAGGAAATTGCAACCCTAACTCTCTTACCAACGGTTTAAAGTTATTTCCACCATGACCATTAAAAATAAGTAGCTTATAAATACCTTGTGAGTTAAGTACGGTAACAATGTCCTTTAAAATAGCCAACTGTGTGCTAGGATTTAGGTTTATATCCAAATAAATATCTTTTTAACCCGTATTCACCCCCAAACAAAATTGTAGGCAGGACCACTACTTTACTTCCCTTCTCCCAAGCAATTTTCGCAGCCTCCATAGCCACTGCTTCTGCTTGAAAATTATCAGTAGCATAAGGCAAGTGATAGTTATGGACTTCAGTAGCTCCCCAAAGAAGTACCGCCAAATCAAAATTTTCAACTTTTAAATGCTTCCAGTTCGTTTCCGCTAGTATGTAAGGTCTTATCATTATATTGCTTTAAAAAGTATGTTGACTTTTTGTCTTTATAGGTTTCCTGAAATTAAAATAGCGCACTACGGCAAGTATAAATAAAAAATACAGAAAAATAGTTACGCTTCCCCATGCTATTAACTCTGTTGTTACAAGCCAATTATCACTAAGCAGCAGGAATAACATCCCAAAGACACTTCTAGTTAGTTCTATCCAAAAACCATAGGAAACACCATCCATAATATTGGTGTAGCCATAGATACCTAAAAAGATAAAACCTCCATATACCAAGGGTTCAAAAGTATCCATTGCACTAAAATTATAAAATAATAACAGTAACACGAATGTTGTACTTAACAACTGAAAAACTATATATACATTAAACAACCCCGATGTAGATGTTTCGTATTTCTTAAAGGAGTATACATCTTTTATAATACCAGAAATAGGATATCTAGCGACAACATCTGTTGGTCTCCAGCCGGTTGGCTTAAACCAAATTCGTAATTTATCCCAATAACTTTTAGTCCGCCACGCGTCTTTTAGTAATCTCCAAAAGTGCTGAAAATTAATATGAACCGGATTCCAAGTTTACGCAGGTTTTAAAACTCCGTATTGGGGTGGGACATCATCCAGCTCTTCTTGGAACCTACCAAACCATCTATCCCAAATACATAGTAGCTGACCCAAATTTTTATCAATATACTCTGGGTTTATAGCATGGTGAACCCTATGTTCAGAAAGGGTCACAATAATATGTTGCAACCATCCCATTTTACCGACATGCTGGGTATGGCACCAAAACTGTGCAAACAAATGAACAGGGGCCAAAACGGCTATTACTTCGTTAGGCACCCCTAGTAGTGCAGCCGGAAACAATAAAAAGGAAAAATAACCAAACAGATTAGAAATTAGATGCCGCAAAGCACAGGCTAAATTAAACTCCTCGCTACTGTGATGAATAACATGTTGGCTCCAAAAAATATTAACCTTATGGCTAAGTCTATGGTTCCAATAACCTGCAAAATCTATAGCTATAAAGGCAATCAGCCATATAACCCAAGTATTCTGTAGCTCAAATAATGCCAAATATTCCAATAGGAAAAGGTAGGAAACTAAAACCAAACCAATCCCAATCGAGTTCTTAATTATATTGGTAAGAACCGAACTAATACTGGAGATAGAATCTATAAGTTTATTTTTCTGATTTTTCACAATATACCCATAGGTCATCTCAAAAATCAAAAGCAACATAAAAAAAGGAATAGCATACAACAATGCCTTTGCATAGGTTTCCATAAACGATACCCTTTAATTGAAAGGCCCTACCATAATATGTGCCCTAAAAGTTCCAGGATCCATAAGCCATGGCATTCCTTTGGCATGTGGCTTAGCAGGAAGGCCAGTAGATTCGGTGGTAGCAAAAGGTGTATAAATCACATACCTAAACTGACCACCTGTCAATTCTCCAGTTTCTGTGTTATAGCCCTCATCGGTTCCGTAATAGATATAGGTCATACTTGGTTCTTTTGGCATTTCTAGTAAACCTTTGGCAACCTCCATACCTCGTATTTCCCGCTTTTCATTAAAATCCTTTCCTTCTTCACTCAATTCTCTACCTCTTTTCATAAAGGGTTCCAATTTCTTTGAATAACAGGAAACGCTAACCCCTTTTTTTGATGGATCATCTGCTAAACAAATCAGATTATTCTTACCCTCTCTTAATAAGACGAAATCACCTTGTTTATTATAACCATACACCTTAGCATCATCCTTCTCGGATTCAGGAACAGGCAATACTGCGGTACTTATTTGGACTGCCTCTGGTAGTATGATTACAGACATTTCTTGGGCATTACTTAAAACACCAAGAAATAATACGCTTAAAAAAAATAAGTTCTTCATCGCTTCTATTTTAATATGTACCATAAGTTATACAATTTATCGAGAAGGTAATATATATTTTAACAACAAGCTCTCTAACCAAGTGCATACCGTACCAAGGTAACATCAATTTAAACTCTTTATAATACGTAAAGAACTTTACGCATTAAGCAAACACCTAAAACGTGCAGAAATAGAAGAACAAGGCACTAATACTTCAATCACACCTAAAACTGCTAGCGTAAAATAGCAAATGCTGCGTTCAACAAAATAACCTCCTAAATTCAACAAAGGAATCTCGATTCAAATTAGCTAAGAATGAAATTCAAGCTTATACCAAGAGTAAAATAATAACCAGCGCCATACCTGCAGCAGAAAAATATAATCCTTTTTTAAAAATAGAAGTACCCGGCAAAAACATCCAAAACGAAGAAAGAACGAAGAACAATAATGCCAAGCCAAAGAATATATTTAATACATAAAGCGGGTCTGCAGATTTTGCTTTGTGCAGATGCGTCATTTTATCTAACACTAAAGGCAAGGCCTTGGTCGTATAAGTTACCTCACCTGTCTCCAAGTTGTAACTACCCTGATTAAAAGTTGCGATGGCACCATCCAAGGCCTGAAATTCAAGCTTTCTAATCTTAATTTCTTTTCCTACCGTTTCCGCATTTAGCCCCGGGTCAAGTTTTTTTTCGTGGCGTGTTTCTTTCTTTAAAAAATCTGTATCTCTAAAAATAAGAACAATACCGCTTATTGAATACATAGCCATGATACCAGCCAAAAAGAATCCTAAATACCTATGGTAGGTTCTCATTTTATTAGAAAATTCCCGCTGTTTTGTCATTATCTAGAATAATCTTAAATAAAGAAAAGTATACTTTTTAAAACCTACTAACCTCAACCTCATTTTTTCACCTTCATTACATCTATTTATTTCAAACTTGCCAAACTCTTTTCCAAGGTCTCAATTTTAGCTTCGGCATCTGCGGCTTTTTTCTTTTCTATGGCAACCACCTGTTCAGGTGCTTTGTTTACAAAGCGCTCATTGGAAAGCTTCTTTTGTACCGATATTAAGAATCCTTTTATGTACCCTAGTTCCTCTGTAATCTTTTGAATTTCTGCCACAATATCTATAGCGCCTGAGATAGGAACAAAATATTCGTTACTTTTTACTCTAAAGGTCAAAGCACCATCTAGAGGTGCATCCACATACGAAATTTCTGAAATATTGGTGAGCTTTGCTATAATAACATCCCATCTGGACGCTATCTTTTCTTTATTCAATAAGGAAAGTTCCAAAGCCTCTTTCATTGGGATGTTCTTTTCCTTTCGGATGGTACGCACTCCCGCAATAACTTCCGAAGCAAATTGGAATTCAGTGATGATGCACATATCCACATTACCAGCTTTAGGCCATTGCGAAACGACCAAGGCCTCTGTTGCATCTCGTTTAGAAATGTATTGCCAAACTTCCTCCGTTAAAAATGGCATAAAGGGATGAAGCAATTTCAAATTCTTCTCGAACAATTGAATTACAGCATCAAAAGTTGTTTTATCTATCGGCTGTTGGTAGGCTGGTTTTACAATTTCCAATAACCAAGAACTATAATCGTCCCAAACCAACTTATAGATACTCATAAGCGCATCTGAAATACGGTATTTACTAAAATGATCTTCAATTTCTAACAGGGTTTCATTAAATTTAGAATCATACCATTCCAATGCCAGTTTTGACGCTTCAGGCTGCGGTAAATCGGTCACTTCCCAACCCTCTAAAAGTCGAAAACCATTCCATATCTTGTTAGCAAAGTTTTTGCCCTGTTGGCATAAATCCTCATCAAACATTAAATCATTCCCTGCAGCAGAACTTAAAAGCAATCCTACACGAACACCATCCGCACCATAATCGGATATTAGTTTTAGGGCATCGGGCGAATTTCCAAGCGACTTAGACATTTTTCTACGCTGCTTGTCGCGCACCAATCCTGTAAAATAGACATTCTCAAAAGGTCGTTCCCCTCTAAACTCGTATCCAGCAACAATCATCCGAGCAACCCAAAAGAATAAAATATCCGGACCAGTAACTAGGTCATTGGTAGGGTAGTAATAATTTACCTCCTCATTTTCTGGTTCCAGAATACCGCCAAATACACTAATTGGCCATAACCAAGAAGAAAACCATGTATCCAATACATCTGCATCTTGTCTTAAATTTTCTGAAGTCAATGTGCGTTGCTCTCCATTAGTTAAACTAGCAGCCTGAGCTTTGATTAAAGCCTCTTCTTTTGTTTCGGCAACCACAAAATCATTCTCGCCATCGCCATAGTAAAAAGCAGGAATCTGTTGTCCCCACCATAGCTGGCGGGAAATATTCCAATCGCGTACATTTTCCATCCAATGCCTATATGTATTTTCAAACTTTTTAGGGTATAGTTTTACATCCCCGGTCTTCATAACAGCCTCTAAGGCGGGTTTTGCTAAATCCTCCATTTTAAGAAACCACTGATCAGACAACTTAGGCTCAATAACCGCTTTGGTGCGTTCGGAAGTTCCAACTTTATTAATATGCGTTTCGGTCTTTACCATAAAACCCTTTTTCTCTAGTTCTTTGGAAATCTCCTTGCGAACAACAAACCTATCCTTTCCTTGGTAATGCAGTCCAAAACTATTGAGGCTTGCATCATCATTAAAAATATCTATGGTTTCTAATTTATGTTTTTCTCCTAAAGCCTTATCGTTTATGTCATGGGCAGGAGTAACTTTTAGACAACCCGTTCCAAATTCCATATCTACATATGTATCTTCTATGATAGGGATGACCCTCCCACAGATAGGAACAATCACCTTCTTGCCTTTAAGGTGATGAAAACGGTCATCCTTTGGATTGATACAAATAGCAGTATCACCCAAAATTGTTTCTGGTCTGGTGGTGGCAATGGTTACTTTTTCTTCAGAACCTTCGATTTGATATGCGAGATAGTATAACAACCCTTGTTTTTCTTCATAAATCACCTCTTCGTCTGATAAAGTGGTTTTTGCCTCAGGGTCCCAATTTACCATTCGGTGACCCCTGTAAATAAGTCCTTTTTCAAAAAGATTTACAAAAACCTTTATCACGGAGGCTGACATATCGTCATCCATCGTAAATTTTGTACGATCCCAATCACATGAACAACCCAACTTCTTAAGCTGCTCTAAAATCACGCCACCATATTCGTCTGTCCAGTCCCAAGCATGTTTTAAGAACTCATCCCTACTTAAATCGGCCTTATTGATACCGTCAGCCTTTAGTTTGGCGACCACCTTTGCCTCTGTAGCGATAGAAGCGTGGTCCATACCAGGCACCCAACAAGCATTTTTTCCCATTAAACGTGCTCTTCGAATCAAAACGTCTTGTATGGTGTTATTGAGCATATGCCCCATATGCAATATCCCTGTAACATTTGGTGGTGGAATTACAATGGTATAAGGCTCTCTATTATCTGGTGTGGAATGAAAAAACTCATTTTTCATCCAGTAATCGTACCACTTGCCTTCTACGCTTTTTGGGTCATATTTAGACGGAATTTCCATAATTGGAACAGTTTTTGGTCTTGTTAGTTGATGGGATTAAAAAACAAAGCCGAAAAGATATGTTAAATCATCTAATCGAGCCTTTTTCTTCCCTATTATAAATACGAAACAAAAATAAGTAACGTTAGAGTATAACAAAAGGATTTTGAGGTTGTTCTGAAAAGAATAAGCCTTACTTTCCCTTAAATTTCAAAACGATGAAAAAACTAGTACTATTCTTATTTGTAGGATTATTAGGTTTTAGCCTTGCAGCACAGGATGTTGCGGCCAAGATAGAGTTTAAAACCGAAACGGTGGACTATGGAGAAATCACCAAAGGTTCAGATGGTATTCGTGTATTTGAATTCACCAATACAGGAAAGGCTCCACTCATAATTAGTGATGTGCGCTCTAGCTGCGGATGTACAATTCCTAAAAAGCCCAAAGATCCAATTATGCCTGGTAAAACAGGTGAGATTCAGGTGAAATATGATACCAACCGTGTTGGCCCTATTAGAAAGGCAATTACAGTAATATCAAACGCGGATACGCCAACAAAAGTCCTAAAGATTAAAGGAGAAGTTAAAGGAACAGGCACTAAATAAGATTACAACATATTAGAATTAAAAAAAGGCCCGATGTATCGGGTCTTTTTTTAATTAAATAAATCCTTTAAAATAAAACTAAAGAGCAAATCCCGATTAGACCTACTTACTAGAATTTTCACTCTCTTGTCTTTATCTTTATTGAGCATCTGTAGTATTTCTTGCAACTTGTATCTATGTATCCGCTTTCCGTTGACCGCCAAAATCACATCTCCCTCTTTTAACCCTGAAGAATACGCAGGACTCCCAGCCCTAATCCCAGAAACTATAATCTCAGGAACCAAACTTAATCTTGTTGCTCCTGCTAACATTATTTGCACATTACCGTACGTTGTCTTTTCTGTACTGTTTAAAATACGTTCCGAGACATAACGCACACCTGCATGTTGCAAGTTTATACCACTCGTATTATAATAAAAAGGCAACTTAAAATTACTATTCTTTTTTAATGAAATTTTTTTATTTTGATAATCAAAAACGATATTAAAACGTTTCAACAAAGCCCCTCCAAGAGTGCCGTTACGATCTCCTAAATCCGAAATAGCCCCAAAAACAGACATATTTGGAAAAGAAGCTTGTGCGTTGTTTAGTATAAAATCACCTATTTGAATATGAGATATCCTTGTGCGTTTCCCGTACACATCACCAGATAGCCCTTTTCCCAAAAAATCATCATAATGGTTTCGAGGCAACACAATACTGTCGTTCTCAAAAAGCCAAATAGCATCACTGCTTCCTGTATCCAAAAGCATTTTAACAGCAACCATTTTATCATTTTCCAAGCCTACTTTAGCATTCAAATAAGCCTTATTGCGAACCAAGGATATGTCAAATGATTCTCTTTTTGCTCTTTTCTTGCATTGATATGTTTTAGGGTCATGCAATTTAAGGAACTGTTTACTATAATTTATTTCCACAACAAAGTCCCGAAACAGATCGAAGCCTATAATACCGTGAACGGGAATTCCTAAACTTGGTGAAAAATTAATCGCTGCATTTATCACCACATATAGTTCTTGCGACAGATTTTTTATAGCTCCTAAGCTAAATTTATTACCATGAGACCTCAAGGCGTTGATAGCTTCGCCGTCCCCAAGCCCATTTATAATCACTTCAGAAACATTATTCAACTGGATAGAATCCTGATCAGCCAAATTAAAAAGAATAGGCTTGTTCACCCCAGAATCCAATACAAACGAAAGTGCCACTCCGTTAACTTCTAACGGAACTATAATCAAGTTATTTAGTAACTCAAATTTGATTTTCGCGACGTTCTTACCATCTGGCAATCGGTACGTCTGTCCATGCAAATAACCTTGCGAACAGAAACACATGAATAACATTAAAAGCACCACCCTTTTCAAACCACTCATAATTAATACCTTAAACCTTTTTAAGGTACTAATAATTTATCTTAAAATGATTATTTAACACCAATAAGGTATTGAAATAAAGGGGACTTCCTTTGTAATATCGGTTATGATTTATCACTTTTGTAAAAAAAAGATTGTATGCCATCAGTATCTAGAAAAGGGCTTTCCATGCCACAATCCCCAATAAGAAAACTAGTTCCTTTTGCAGAAAACGCAAAGAAAAAAGGTGCAAAGGTAATCCATCTTAATATTGGTCAACCAGACATAAAAACACCACAACTAGCTCTGGATGCTGTAAAGAACAACAACCTTACAGTGTTGGAATATAGCCGTACGGAAGGTTCAGAAGGCTTTAGGGAGAAAGTTGCTGGCTATTACGAAAAACACCAAATTCACGTTACTGCAAGCGACATCATCGTAACCACAGGTGGTTCAGAAGCACTAGCTTTCGCGATGAGCACCATTGCAGATAACGATGACGAAATCATAATACCAGAACCTTTTTACGCCAATTATAACGGTTTTGCCACTGCTTGCGGAGTAAAGGTAGTCCCTGTTATTTCTAAACTTGAGGATAACTTTGCACTACCTCCTATAGAAGATTTTGAAAAACTAATTACAGCTAAGACCAGAGCAATACTCATTTGTAACCCTGGAAATCCAACAGGTTATCTATACAGTAAAGAAGAAATTCAAAAATTAGCTGTGATTGTCAAAAAACACGACCTGTATCTAATTGCAGATGAAGTTTATAGGGAATTTACGTATAACGAGGAGGGACATTATTCTATTTTACAAGAGGAAGGTTTGGATGAGCATGCAATCATCATAGATTCGGTTTCTAAAAGATACAGTATGTGTGGAGCCAGAATTGGATTTTTGGTTTCCAAGAACAAAGAAGTTATTTCAACTGCCTTAAAATTTGGACAGGCACGCCTCTCCCCCCCTACCTATGCACAAATAGCAGCAGAAGCTGCACTGGATACCCCACAAAGCTATTTTGACGATGTAAAAACTGAATACCTCCAAAGAAGGAATCTACTTATTTCTGAACTTGAAAAAATTGAAGGTATAGAAGTAGCCAAACCCCAAGGAGCCTTTTACTGTATTGTAGAATTACCGATAACAGATGCGGATGACTTTGCACAATGGTTGTTAGAAGACTTTAGGGTAGACAATGAAACGGTGATGGTAGCTCCAGCAAGTGGATTCTACGCAACTCCGGGCCTAGGAAAAAACCAGATAAGAATTGCCTACGTACTAGACCAAACCAGCTTAAAACGAGCGGTCCATATTCTTGGAGAGGCACTTAAAAGCTATATAGGTTGATGAAAATCAAAAAAGATTTTTCCCTTAAAGCCTACAATACTTTCGGAATAGATGCGAAAGCCAAATTTTTCGTAGAGGTACAAACGGTAGATGAATTAAGGCAAATCTTAAAGCGGGATGAATTTCTACCCAAATTTATTTTAGGCGGTGGCAGTAATATGCTACTGACCAAAGATATTAATGGGGTGGTTATCCATATCGCAATCAAAGGAATTTCAGTTGTTTCAGAGGACAATAACTACGTGACCTTAACCGTAATGGCTGGAGAAAACTGGCACGAAACCGTATTATGGACCTTAACTCATGGGTATGGTGGCTTAGAAAACATGTCCCTTATCCCAGGAAACATGGGCACAGCACCCATACAAAATATTGGTGCATACGGGACAGAACTAAAAGATTGTTTCGTTAGTTGTGAGGCTATGGAGAGAACCACACATAAATTAGTGACCTTCTCCAAAGAGGATTGCAGGTTTGGATACCGGGAATCGTTTTTCAAAAACGAGGGTAAAGACCAGTATATTATTACCTCGGTAACGCTTAAACTAACAAGAAAAAACCATAATCTTAACACCAGCTACGGCGCCATAGAGGACGAATTAATAAATAATAATATCACAAGACCCAACATAAAAGAGGTTTCTAATGCTGTCATAAACATCAGAAACAGGAGGTTACCCGACCCAAAGGAGCTAGGAAACAGTGGTAGCTTCTTTAAGAATCCAGTTGTTGACCAAAACACGTTTGAACGGTTTAGCCAAGAAAACCCAGAGGCCCCATTTTATAAAATTTCCGATACACAGTTTAAAATACCAGCAGGATGGCTCATTGAACAATGTGGTTTTAAAGGAAAACGATTTGGGGACGCCGGCGTGCATAAAAACCAAGCCTTGGTCTTGGTGAATTATGGAAATGCCACAGGAAAAGAAATACTGAATCTAGCGGATACTATAATTAATGCCGTAGAAAAAAAGTTCCAAATTAAGATTACACCAGAAGTAAATCTAATAAAATAGCCCTCACAATTAATATTCCTAAGGCAATAACATGCTTACCAAAAAATAAATAGCAGTTACCAGCCGCATACTTAAAAAGTATATATATTTTCAGATAACACTGCTTTAACAATCAATTTTATAAATTAGCGTTTAAAGAATAAACGGATTAACCAGCTATTTAGATGTTTAAACCTAAAAAGTTCAGCACCTCTTTATGAGCACACTACTGGAAAAACATATTGTTGAATTATTACAGGAACGAAATGATAAAGCCATATCACTTTTGTATGACAATTATGGCGACACCCTACTTGGGGTGGCCAAGAAAGTGGTCCGTAGTGATGATCTTGCCCAAGATGTGCTGCAGGAAAGCTTTGTTAAAATCTGGAAGAAATCAGACACCTACGACCCCTCAAAAGCAAAATTATTTACCTGGCTCTTTCGAATTACAAGGAATACAGCTATTGATAAGCTAAGAAGTGTAAACGCAAAAACCGACAAGGAAATCCAAATAGACGTTTCTGACGTATATAACATAGGTGTAGAAAGTACCAAGCCTGAACTTATGGACATGCAGGAGCATTTGAATAAGATAGAGGACAAGTATCAAATCGTATTGGACGCCCTCTTTTTTCAAGGAATGACCCAACAAGAAGCTAGTGAAGAACTGGATATCCCTTTGGGAACCATCAAATCCAGACTTAAAATTGGCCTTCGTGAACTCCGTAAGATATATGGCCCGCCAACTGTAGCACTGTTGTTAAATTTATTATGATGGTAGAAAAAATAAAAACATTTTTAGAATCGGACATTTTGGAACGCTACCTCTTGGGTAACACCACCGAAATGGAAACCTTACAAGCAGAAAGATATATTGCCATGTACCCTGAAGTAAGAAAGGTGTACAACGAGCTTCAGGAAAATTTGGAGACCTACGCTAAACTTCATGCGGTACAGACACCTGACGGACTCAAAGAAAAAATAATAGCTAGAATCCGTTCCGAAAGAGCAGGAAGACGAAAGTTCTTTAGATATGCAATGGCCGCAAGCGTTGCAGCATGTATGTTCGCGAGTGCTTCTTATTTCTTCTGGAATCAGAATCAGAGTCTACAAGAAGAAAACAACATGGTAAGTAACAAGATAAAATTGTTGGAGCAGGATATGAAACAACAATTAGAGGATGTTAGAAACCAATTCATTGTACTCAATAATCCACAAACCAAAAAGTATAACGTAAGAGGAAATAACAATGCTAAGGAGCTAAAAGCCGTAGCATATATAAATCCAGTTAAAAAACTCTCCTACATAAATGTAAAAAAATTACCTCATCTTCCAGAAGATCAATGTTTTCAAATGTGGGCCGAAGTAAACGGAGAAATGTTAAATCTTGGTATTATAGAAGAAGCAACGAAAAGCGACAACCTTTTAGCCTTGCCTTATGCTAAGAATGCTGTTGGGTATATCACCATTGAGCCAAAGGGTGGTAATCAAAACCCTACGGTAGAAAATATAGTAGCCAATATTGCCTACTAAACTTCGCTATTAAAGTAATTGTAAAGCCCTGTATCGGGGCTTTATTTTTATATCTTTGTATCAGTTTAGAAGTGAATCCTATCAATATATCTTCGTACTGACTATTGCTAGTATCGGCTGCTATATCTAACATTATATTAACTGGTTTTTGAATTTATATACGGATGAAACTTCTATTTCTTACTATTGGACTTTTGGGACTTGCCTTCTTAGGCATCGCTATTAAAATATGGGCAAAAAAAGATGGCGAATTTGCAGGAACATGCGCCAGTCAAAGTCCGTTTCTTAATCAAGATGGCGAAGCATGTGGCATGTGTGGCAAACTACCAAGTGAACAAGATTGTGAAAACGACAGTATTGTTTAAGGCGTGAAATTTTTTAGTGTTGTCAGAATCATGATACAAAATGAACATTGAATAAAACTGAGGATATAGCAGAGACCATCAACAAAGCCAAAATGGGCAATCAGATTGCTTTTAGCAATTTATTGAATACGTTTTGGAACGATGTTTACGGTTTTCAACTGAAGCGTACGGAAAATGAAAATGATGCAGAAGACATTACGATTCAGACCTTCTCCAAAGCATTTGACAAAATAAACACATACAAAGATACCTACGTTTTTAAAACCTGGCTCATTACCATCTCCAAGAACATACACATAGACCTTGTTCGTAAAAGAAAAAGGAATATCCTGGATACCAGAGAAAATGGGGAGGCTATAAAAAAAATGTTGGACGACACACCTTCCATAGAAGACCGTTTGATTCAAGAACAGAACTTAACAAATTTACTTCGTGACATTAAAAAATTAAAACCACACTATCAAGAAGTCATCAACCTAAGATACATCAACGAACTTAGTTACGCAGGTATTGCAGAAAAACTGAATGAACCCATTAACAACATCAAGGTTAAACTACTCCGCGCAAAGAAACTGTTGGCTGAAATTATTTCTAGCAAAAACTAAGCTATAAACTATAATTTTCACTACAGATATTAGTAATCAAAAGCCAAGAATCAGTCCATAAATAAGTGATTTAGTTCGTATATTTGCATAAAAAAGAGGCATGTCTGTAGCAGTAAAAGAAAATGTAGCTCCTTCAAGAAGCAAACCAAAATGGTTGAGGGTAAAACTTCCGACAGGTAAAAAATACACCCAATTAAGAGGTCTGGTCGAAAAATATGACCTGCATACTATATGCACTAGTGGTAGCTGTCCCAATATGGGAGAATGTTGGGGAGAGGGTACTGCCACCTTTATGATTTTAGGAAATGTCTGTACCCGATCCTGCGGTTTTTGTGGTGTGAAGACCGGAAGACCGGAAGATGTGGACTGGGCCGAGCCTGAAAAAGTAGCACGTTCCATAAAGATAATGGGCATAAAACATGCGGTTGTCACATCAGTAGATCGCGACGACCTTAAGGATATGGGCTCCATTATCTGGGCAGAAACGGTGCAGGCCATCAGAAGAATGAACCCAGAAACGACCTTGGAGACCCTTTTACCTGATTTTCAAGGTATAGAAAAACACTTGGACCGTATTATAGAGGTTTCCCCTGAAGTGGTTTCCCACAATATGGAAACCGTTAAAAGGCTCACCCGTGAAGTCCGTATACAAGCAAAATACGAACGTAGTCTAGAAGTTTTAAGATATTTAAAAGCCAATGGCATAAACAGGACTAAATCTGGTATTATGCTAGGTCTTGGCGAGTTAGAGGAGGAAGTCATACAGACGCTAAAAGACTTACGAAATGTTAACGTGGATGTGGTTACTATTGGGCAGTATCTACAACCCTCTAAAAAACATTTACCAGTAAAAGAATTTATAACACCAGACCAGTTTAAAAAGTATGAGGAAATTGGACTGGAAATGGGCTTTAGACACGTAGAGAGTGGTGCTCTGGTAAGGTCATCTTATAAAGCGCATAAACATTTACTGTAGCCACTGAAAAAAATCCATTAGTGCCTAAACGCTAATGGATTCAAACAGCCTATAGCAACCAAATTTTGTAGTACTACTGGGTACCTAATGATTAGAAAAAAGGTAAATTATTTCCTATGAAGCAAATCAATGTAGGAATTAATGGGTTTGGGCGAATAGGGAGGACCTTTTTTAGATTGTCACAAGAATATCCCCAGATTAACATCGTTGCAATCAACGATTTGTCAGACACTAGAACCTTGTCCCATCTCTTGAAGTATGATAGTATTCACGGTATCCTATCTACCAAAATAGGGTTTGATGGCCAGCATATTATCGTTAACGACCACATGGTCAGGCTTACAAGTGAAGCTCATCCTGAGAACATAAACTGGAAAGAAAAAACTGTGGATGTAGTTGTGGAATGTACCGGTAAATTCAAAACCCGTGAGCAGCTCAGTCATCATTTAAAGAATGGAGCAAAGAAAGTAATCCTGTGCGTTCCGCCCGAGGAGGAAGACATTAAAATGATAGTTTTTGGCATAAACGAGGAAACCTTAACAAAAGAAGACAGCATTATCTCAAATGCCTCATGTACCACCAATAATGCGGCACCTATGATCAAGGTAATCAACAATCTTTGTGGCATTGAGCAGGCCTACATTACTACCATCCACTCCTACACAAGCGATCAGAGTTTACATGACCAACCTCACCGAGATTTAAGACGTGCACGAGCAGCGGCTCAATCCATTGTTCCCACAACCACCGGTGCTGCAAAAGCACTCACTAGTATTTTTCCGGAATTAGCAAATGTTATTGGCGGATGTGGCATTAGGGTTCCTGTTCCAAACGGCTCTTTAACGGATATTACCTTTAATGTTAAAACACAGACAAGTATTACAGAAATTAACGATACTTTTAAACGTGTTTCTGAAAACGAATTAAAAAACATACTATTTTACACCGAGGATCCTATTGTGTCCGTCGATATAAACAATAGTTATCATTCTTGTACGTTTGATTCACAGATGACCTCTGTAATAGGAAAAATGGTGAAGATTATTGGATGGTACGACAATGAAACGGGGTATAGCAGCAGAATTATAGACCTTATCAATTTTATGAACAAGAAACAATTTATTTGAATCCTCCATTTTTATATAAGAGGCTACATTACATTATGGTAATACTCCTAGCTTTAGGCTTTGGAATGTTTGCCGTTGCCCAAGAAACAACGCCCTATAAAGATGTTGCACCTTACCTAAACGAAGCGCGTAACCTTAGAAACCAAAACAAAATAGACCTTGCACTAGAAACATTAGACAAGGCGGCGGCAGAAGCCGAAAAAAACGAAGACGTAAAAGCACTCATAGATTCTTATCACGAACTAGCCATTCTTTATCTTAAATTAGACCGAGAAGGAGACACGCAGTTCTACTGGGATAGGGCCAGTGTTCTTTTAAAAGATACCGCCTACCCTTATGGCGATGCCATTCACAAATATATTGAGGCTATTTTGTTGTACAGGAGTGACCAGAATTTTCAAGCGCTAGCCATGTTGGAAAAAGCTAAGCAGTTGAATAACGACAGGAATTTTTTTAATAACATCCTATTGGCAGAAGCGAAGGTGTATCTGAATCTTGAAAAATACGAAAGTGCTACCAAAAACCTTAATTCCCTAATAGTAAATACGGACATCTACGAAAAAGATTTTTTAACCACTCAAGCTTACTTGGGGCTTGCAGAGCTCTATTTAAAAAAAGGAGACTTGAGCGAAAGTGCAAAAAATGGAGAATACGCGTTAAAAATGGCGAATACCAACGGCTTCTTTATGGAGTTGAAAAAGGCAAACCTTCTTCTTACGAATATCTATGAACAATTGGGCCGCTATGAAAATGCGTATACAAATAGCCAAAACCTACTTCAAATCAACGATTCCATTTTTAATGTTGAAAAACTTAAAGTAGAAGTCAAAACGGCGGACAAAATACGGGATGATATAAAAACCAATCAAATCGTTAGTTTGGAGACCAAGGTAGATGAGCTTACCGAATCCCAAAACAGATCGGAACTTACCGCCATTCTAGCATCGGCCTTTTTGATTATTATTTCTCTCTTAGCGGTTTCCCTTTTTAGAAATAATCAAATAAAAGTAAAAACAAATGACCTTCTGTACACCAAAAACAAGGAACTCCAACTAGCAAGGGATGGCGCAGTACAAGCCATGGAAGCAAAGACTAATTTCTTATCTACCGTGAGCCACGAGCTAAGGACCCCCTTATATGCCGTGACCGGACTCACCCATTTGCTGCTAGAAGAAGAGCCGGAAGAACATCAAAAGGAACATTTAAAGGCCTTAAAATTTTCAGGCGATTACCTCTTGAATTTTATCAATGATATTCTCCACATTAACAAAATAGATGCCAATAAATTGGAACCCTTGAATATGGATTTCAATTTAAAGAAAATCATAAATGAAGTCATGGAGTCGCTACAGCAAAGTGCAAAAGCGAATAATACCAAACTCATCTTGGAATTTGACGATAGTATTCCCGGTCATTTAATGAGCGACCCTTTAAAACTTTCTCAAGTGTTCATGAACCTGGTAGGAAATTCCATTAAATTCACCAAAGATGGCCAAGTTACTGTTGTCACTAAATTATTACATAAGTACAAAGAAGATGTGAAAATTTATTTTGAAGTAAGGGACAATGGTATCGGTATTTCTAAAGAAAAACAAAAAAGTATTTTTGAAGGTTTTGAACAAGGTTCAATTCAAATCAATAGAGAATACGGAGGAACAGGCCTTGGACTAACCATCGTTAAAAGCTTGCTAGGTCTTTTCGATAGTGAAATACACCTAGAGAGCGAACTTGACAAAGGAAGCGCCTTTTCCTTTGAAATAGACATGAAAAGTATAGACGACCTGTCGGAGGATATTACGTTTGAAATCACCCAACGTGATTATGACTTTAAAGGACTTCACCTGATGATAGTGGAAGACAACAAAATCAACCAAGTGATTACTAAAAAAATGCTAAGTAAAAAAGAGATTACCAGCGATATTGCCAGTAATGGAGAAGATGCTGTTATACTGGCAAAGGAAAACGTTTACGATGCCATTCTTATGGATATTCATATGCCAGGTATTAGTGGCGAGGAAGCTACTGTACAAATACGTAAATTTGACCAACGCACACCCATCATTGCCCTAACCGCAATTTCACTAGACGATAGTTTGGAAAGTTTTTATGCCGCCGGTTGTGATGACGTGGTTACCAAGCCTTTTAAACCAGAAATATTCTATCAAAAAATTGGAGAAAACATATTTGATAAAAAGCAGAAGATTAGCGATGCATGAGCGCCTCCAGCTCCTGTTCTAAAATCATCTTCCCATCCCCTAAAAATGAGTGTGCTACAGGAAGGTAGAATAGATTATCCAAATCATCTTTTAACCTAACATAGTCTTTTTCCGTAGTCAAAATACATTTCTTACGTTTGAGAACTTCCACTTCGTCTTTAGAAAAAAAGTGATGGTCTTTATATGCCAGATGCTCAAAGCCAATCCCTTTCGATTTTAGATAGGAAACCAAGGGCTTAGGATTCGCGATACCTGTTACCAAGCTCACCTCCTTGTCTATAAAATCGCTTAATGACAAGCTACGCTCTATTCCTATCACCTCATTCCCATACGACAAATAAGCAAACAAGACGGTTTGATGCTCCTTCGGGTTTATTCTTTTCTTTACCGCTTCTTGCTTGTTTTTATCCAGAAATTCAGGACACTTCGTTACCACAATACAATTAGCTCTTTCAGCGGCGTACTTCACATCTCTTAAATTTCCGGTAGGTAGATACCAATCATCAAAATAAAGGTTGTCATAAGTCGTTAACAGTATGGCATAATCTGGGCTTACCTTTCTGTGTTGAAAAGCATCGTCCAATAAAATAAGGTTTGGTTTTATTTCCTTTTGCAATTGCTCAATACCATTTTTTCTGTCTGCATCCACGGCAACAGTAATTTTCGGAAACTTAGAAAATAACTGAAAGGGTTCGTCCCCTATATCCGCAACTTGACTGGTTGCAGTAGCTAAAATATAGCCTGATGACTTTCTTCTGTACCCCCTACTAAGCACTGCTATTTTGTATCTTGGACTTAATGAGCGTACCAATAATTCGGTCATTGGGGTTTTTCCTGTACCACCAACGCTTAAATTTCCAATGCAAATAGTTTTTACAGAAAAAGTGGTCGAACCGAAAACATCCATATCATATAGGCGATTACGTACAAAAACAACCAAAGCATAGATTAGAGAAATGGGAAAAAGAAGTTTTCTTAACAGTTGCATTAGAACGAAATTATAATATTTTATCTTTGATAACCTTATATTTTTCGGAAAATGACAGTAAACGCAGTAGCTCGAGTTTTGGAGGAGTTAGCTCCATTAGATTACGCAGAGGATTTTGACAACGTAGGTTTGCTAGTAGGCGATGCTGGCATGGAGGTAAAAGGCATACTGGTAACCTTGGACACCCTAGAAAACGTGATAGAGGAAGCTATTGCTAAAGACTGTAACCTCATCGTCAGCTTCCACCCTATTATTTTCAGTGGACTTAAAAAAATCACTGGCAAAAATTACGTGGAAAGAACCGTAGTAAAAGCTATAAAGTACGACATCGCAATTTATGCGATACACACGGCACTCGATAATGCTATCTCAGGTGTTAACCATAAAATATGTGATATCCTAGGTCTCATAAATACAAGCATCTTAATTCCACAAAAAAAAACCATTAAAAAACTGGTTACCTATGTTCCTTTGGCAAACAGCAACAAGCTTAAAAGAGCGCTATTCGAGGCAGGAGCAGGTTCTATTGGTAATTACAGTGATTGTAGCTTTAGTACAGAAGGCACCGGAAGTTTTAAAGCTACCGAGAAGGCTAATCCTGTCATCGGTACCATTGGCTATCTACATTATGAAAAGGAAGCTCAAATCAGCGTTACTTTTCCAAAGGATTCAGAAAAAAGGGTGCTTGAGTCGCTATTTAAACATCACCCTTACGAAGAGGTGGCCTATGAAATTACGACTTTAGAAAACACCAACCAGCATATTGGTATGGGCATGGTAGGAGAGTTGGAACCGGCCATGGCTGAGACAGACTTCCTAATCTATCTAAAAAATAAAATGAACGCTTCTGTGGTACGCCACTCAGAACTTAGAAACAAGGATATAAAAAAAGTAGCTGTACTAGGGGGAAGTGGTTCTTTTGCTATTGAGGCAGCAAAAGCAGCAGGGGCAGATGTTTTTGTCACGGCAGATGTAAAATATCACGAGTTTTACCAAGCAGAAAAACAATTGATAATAGCTGATATTGGACACTTTGAAACTGAGCAGTTTACAAAAACCCTTTTAGTTGATTATCTTACGAAAAAAATTCCTAATTTTGCAATCCGTTTATCGGAAAGTATAACAAATCCTATCAAGTATTTTTAAATATGGCAAAAAAAGAAGATTCGTCCGTAGAAGCAAAGCTAAGAGCATTGTACGATTTGCAATTAATCGACTCTAGAGTTGACGAAATACGCAATGTCCGTGGCGAACTACCGTTGGAAGTTGAAGATTTGGCAGATGATGTCCTAGGCCTAAAAACTAGAATGGATAAGCTTAAAACTGATTTGGAAACCATAAATTTTGAAATTGGAGCTAAGAAAAATCTTATTGAAGAAGCTAAAGCCTTAATAAAAAAATACACAGAACAGCAAAAAAATGTTCGTAATAGTAGAGAATTCAACTCTATTACGAAAGAACTTGAATTTCAAGAGTTAGAGATACAATTAGCTGAGAAAAATATTAAAGAATTTAAAGCCAAAATTGATCAGAAAAAGACCGTAATTTCTGAGACTAAAGAGCGGCTTTCTGAACGTGACGCGCATTTAAAACACAAGAAAAGTGAATTAAATGCTATTTTAGCAGAAACCGAAAAAGAAGAAAAAGCATTATTAGAGGAATCCTTAAAATATCAAGGGAAAATAGAGGAACGCTTGGTAAAGGCCTACGCTAGAATCCGAAATAATGTAAAGAATGGGTTAGCGGTGGTGCCAATTGAAAGAGGTGCTTCCGGAGGCTCCTTCTTTACAATTCCACCTCAAGTACAGGTAGAAATCGCATCTAGGAAAAAAATTATTACAGATGAGCACAGTGGTAGGATTTTAGTTGACCCAGCACTAGCCGAAGAAGAGTCTGAAAAAATGCATAAAATGTTTGCTAAACTTTAAGTAATACCAAGGCACACGTGAAAGCCGTCTATCTCCGATAGATGGCTTTTTTTATGTAGTTTTAGCTATAAATGCGTTTATCAAAAATCATAAGCACCATTATTCTACTGACAATAGCTCCTATGCTGTATGGACAGAATATAACTGATTACCAATGGAAGAATCGGCTTGTATTTCTTGTGGATGACACTATAGAGACACCTGCCATGCGTTCCCAGTTAAAATCATTTTTAAAGCAAGCCGATGCGCTAGAAGATCGAGAAATCTTAATTATCCAATTAACACCTAAAGAGGTAGTTGTCTACAAAAGAGCGAAAAGTAAACTTTCACCTGACGCCACATACCACCACCTTTCAATTTCTAAGGGCTTTAAAGGCGTGCTGCTTGTCGGAAAAGATGGAGGGGTAAAACTAAATAGGACTTTTGATGTTCAACCGGAAGTTATTTTTAGTTTGATAGACGGGATGCCCATGCGCAAATCTGAACTAAAGAAAACAAAGGGAAATAAATGATGTGCCATAATGCTATTGGTATAGAATAAAACATTACCCCCTTGAGTTAATAGAAGGGGTCTAAACAAATTTATGAACGTTACATATAGTTTAGGATCACTTGTATCATTTCCGCTTTTGCCAATACTTGATATTCAAGTTAAAAAAATAAAAGTTGGTGTTCTAAGACTTCCTGAGGCGAAAAGAAATTATGGGCCAAATTCTGTTTCTTCCCAAAAGAACACTTAGAATAATTACTGTTGGGGAAAGTACCATCACAGGGGTTGGCGTGAACACGCATAAAGAAGGCTTTACTGCAACTTTGGCAACTGAATTGGCACGTAGATTAAATTTTAACATCAATTGGAAGGTGTATGTAAAAAATGGCTACACCGCAAAACGGATACAGGAAAAAATTATAAATGGTGTTCCAGAAAAACCAGTTGATTTTATTGTTATAGCCATAGGAGGCAATGATGCTTTTGAATTACGCTCTCCCAAAAAATGGAAAAAAGATGTTCGTGCACTTATTATAAGTATCTGACGGAAGTTTGAAACGGTTCCTATCCTATTCATTACTATACCTCCCATTAAGGAATTTCCTGCGTTTACTTTTACTACATTGGTAAAAATTTACAATTGGAAGCCTCGTGGATATTATTAGAAAGGAATTAAAAACAATAGTAACGGATTTTGAACAGGTCTATTACTATTCATAGGTAAATCGTTGTTCCTATTTTATTGAACGCTACACTCTAAAAATATCACCTACCTATCTTTTAGTGACGGTGTTCATCCCTCAAAAACGACATCCCAAATATGGGCTAAGAACGTTTCCAATTTTATACTACAGTCAACTGAAATTAAAAAGGACTTGCAGCTATAGCTAAAAAATAACCAGATAAGAGACAAAAAGATGAAACCTAAATTTACGATAATAGAAATTGTATTTCTTGCGATGGCCATTATTGGAGTTGGAGTAACCTGGTACTTTAATACACTCTTTTACATGCAGACAGATGATACCTCCATCACTAATTTTATGGCGCAAACAGCAACTACGCTTCCGGCAAAATCTGTAAGTGCAGATATTAGTGTGGTTGCCACAACCTTCCTTATTTGGATGGTTTATGAAGGGCGTAAACTTAAAATGAAGTATTGGTGGCTGTTTATTCCTTTTACCTTTTTGATTGCAATAGCCTTCACCTTTCCACTCTTTTTATTTTTCAGGGAACGGAAACTCAGAGCAAATAGCCTACTCACCTAGTAAGGAAAGCATCTTCTTTTCTACATGTTCACTATCCCAAAGTGCCTCTATATTTGGCAACTTCATTACTTGTTGCATCAATTCCTCTTGGGCATCGCCAATCGCCAAAGCTTCTGCATAGGGTCTGTTTGAGAAGGTAACTCTGCTATAGGCGGGAATCCACTTCTCAGGATATTTGGAGGCAAAGCGTTTTTCAATCTTTTTCTGAAGTAAAAAATTCGGATCTGCCGTTTTACTACTCATTTCCATAAAATTGCGATAGCTTAGCTCGGCAATGGCATCAGCATTGGGTTTTCTGGATAGTTGGTACTCGGAAAAAATGGTCTCCCAATCGTTTTTGTGCTGTTCAATTAGCTGGTTTAATACATAAATATCCTCAAAGCCTGTATTCATACCTTGTCCATAAAAGGGCACAACGGCATGGGCAGAATCACCAACCAAAGCGACTTTGTCCCAATAGGTCCAAGGATAGCATTTCATAGTTACCATAGCACTTGTAGGATTTCTAAAGAAATCATCCATTAAATCATCCATCACCTGCATAACATTAGGGAAATAGCTCGTGAAAAATGCTTTAGCTTGGGGCTTGGTCTTAATGTTATCAAAGGAAACTTCCCCTTCAAAAGGCATGAAAAGCGTACAGGTGAAACTTCCGTCCAAATTGGGCATCGCAATTAGCATAAATTTACCCCTTGGCCAAATATGAAAAGAGTATTTATCCAACTTATGGGTTCCATCAGCATTAGCGGGTATGGTAAGTTCTTTATACCCTACATCAATAAAATCCTGTGAGTAATCAAACCTACTGCGTCTTTGCATTTTATGGCGAACTCTTGAAAAAGCGCCATCGCAACCAAAAATAATATCATATTTATATTCGGTCCATTCGCCTTTTTCGGTTTCGCCTGTATATATTTTGGCATCGGGTAAATCAACATCCCATACTTTTTCGTCAAATCGAAAATTTACGCCTGCTTCCTCTGCTAGGTCAATCATTTTTTTATTTAAAACACCACGGGAAATCGACCAAATGGCCTCACCTTCTTTACCATACTTCTGATAATATTCTGGCTGTCCTACAACGTGCATAGCTCGTTTATCTAGAGGAATACCTATTTTCTTTATTTCCTCCTCAATACCCACAGCTCTCAAAGCAGTCCAACCTCTATTGCTCATTGCCAAATTAATGGAACGACCGGAGAATTTTATATTTCTAATATCTGGGCGTCTATCAAACACCGTAATATCATGCCCATATTTGCGCAGATAAATAGCAAGTAGGGAACCGACTAAACCGGATCCAATAATGGCAATATTCTTTTTAATTTGCGGCATGAGTTTAGGATTTAAATCCAAATTGCAATTAGTTTATAAAAATAACAAATATTAACGGACAACGGTTGCCAAAGAGCCTCGGGTATTCTCTAAAATTTGATATTGATTTACGCATATATTGTTTAGCTTTTATTTATTTTTGTTGAACAAAATAAATTCATTTGAAACACTTTAATATTTCTTCACTAAAAGAACTCCCCAACAGATATAGAGCCAATCTTATAAATAGCTGTACAGGTTATAAATCAAGTAATCTTTTGGGCACTATATCACCTTCAGGAAAAGCCAATTTGGCCATTTTTAACTCGGTAGTACATATTGGGAGTGCTCCTGCTATGTTAGGGTTTATACTAAGACCATTAACGGTAAGAAGAGATACCTATAACAATTTTAAATCTGCTGGGGCTTTTACTGTAAATCAAGTATCACAGAATATTATTAAACAAGCGCATCATACGTCTGCCAAATACGACGAGGGTATTTCTGAATTTAAAAAAAGTGGACTTACAGAAACTTATTTAGATGGGTTTGAAGCTCCATATGTAACCGAAAGCCCCATTAAAATAGGATGCCGTTATATCAACGAATATGAAATAAAAGAAAATGGATGCCTGTTGATTATCGGTGCTATTGAACATATCTACCTTCCTGAAGAAAGTATCGCTAAAGACGGTTGGGTGCATTTAGACAAAACAAATGCTATCAGTGCTGTTGGCATTGACGGTTATGCACTTCCTAAAATTGTAGAGCGCTTATCATATGCTACAGCTAATGAACCAAGTAAATCTATCTTAGATGGCGCATAAAAAGATAAACCTTCCCAGTAAAATCTGTGTAGTTTGTGGGTTGGCTTTTAATTGGCGCAAAAAATGGAAAAAAAATTGGGAGGATGTAAAGTACTGTAGTGAGAAATGTAGAAGGAATAAATAGAGCGTCACTTTGGTTGCGCATGATAAACCAGAATTAATAAAAGATAATTGGCATAATGAATAACTTAGTTTGGTTTAGAAATGACCTCAGGGTCCAAGACAATACATCACTTCTTAAAGCTTTAACTGGAGAAAAGGTGATAGGAGTCTACTGTTTTGATGATACTTATTTCAAAAAAGATGAATTTGGATTTAACAAAACAGAAAAATTTAGAGCCCAATTTCTGATAGAAACGATTACCCAATTAGAATCCAATCTTAAGGCATTAAACATTCCTTTGTTTATATACATAGGAGATTCTGGAACACATATTCCGCAGTTAATTAAAGAACATCAAATTACTAGGGTATACCTTCAAAAAGAGTGGACACGTGATGAAAATAATATTTTAGCTAATGTTAAAGCCCATATTCCTAGCAACATAGCATTTGAAGAAACGCTTGACCAATTTCTTTTTCACCCAAAAGACATCCCCTACCCTAACTTTAATACTATTCCAGAAGTTTTTACAAATTTTAGAAAAAAATGTGAAAAAGAAGTTTCGGTCAAGCCGTGTATCGTAAATGATAAAATACTATCTAAAGAAAATTTTTTAAAAACGAACACCTCAATACCAACATTGTCAGAATTAAACCTTGAGGAATTCAACACAGATTCAAGAAGTGCTTTTCCTTTTCACGGTGGCGAAAATGAAGCTCTAAAACGCATAGCTCATTATTTTTGGGAAACCAAAAAACTAGCCTATTATAAAAAAACAAGAAACGGATTAGTTGGTAGTGACTACAGCTCAAAATTATCTCCTTGGCTAGCTAATGGCAGTATTTCTGCAAGAACGATTTATTGGGAAGTAAGGAGATTTGAAAAGGAAGTCAAAAAAAACCAAGATACCTATTGGCTAATCTTTGAACTTATATGGCGAGATTACTTTAAATATGTTTCCCTTAAACATCAAAACAACATCTTCAAAATAGGTGGTATCCTTGAAAAAGAGTATGACTGGCATACGACTAAAATAGCTAAACAAGAATGGATTAGAGGCAACACTAACGAACCCTTCGTTAATGCAAATATGAAAGAATTGGCCATCACAGGATGGATGAGCAATCGAGGTCGTCAAAACGTTGCCAGTTTCTGGGCAAAAGAACTAAAACAAGACTGGCGTATAGGTGCAGCTTATTTTGAAAGTATGTTACTAGATTATGATGTGCATAGTAATTGGGGTAACTGGATGTACAATAGTGGGGTTGGTAATGACCCCCGCGACCGAAAATTCAATATTGCACGCCAAGCAGACATGTACGACGGACAAGGGAAATTTCAACGATTATGGGGACAGGATTCCTTATTTTAAGACTTTAAAAAGACCTCAGACAAAAAAATATCAAATAAATAAAGCCAAACCATAATTAAGCTTGTAAGACTAGTTTTGAATCTCGTTGTTCACTATAAATTTTTTACCCAAATTGACACATAATAAATGAAGACACTTAGACTCGTATTAGGAGATCAACTGAATCAAAAACATTCTTGGTTCCAAAAAGTAGATGAGAATATTGTCTATATCATGGCAGAAATGCGCCAGGAAACGGACTATGTAAAACATCATATTCAAAAAGTAGTAGCCTTCTTTTTGGGCATGCGTAGTTTTTCGGAGGACCTAAAGGCAAAAGGACATAATTTCATTTACCTAAACATCACCGATGAAAATAATCCGCAGGATTTAGAGCAGTTTATAAAAAAATACCTTCAAGAAACTAGCGCTAAAAAATTCGAATATCAGTTACCGGATGAGTACCGCCTAGACGAGCAACTAAAACGGATTTGCAACAATTTAGAAGTGGAATCACAAGCGGTTGATACCGAACATTTTTATACGGAACGCGACGAATTACAAAATTTCTTTAAAGGAAAAAAGCAATTGATCATGGAATCATTTTACCGTATGATGCGCAAGAAACATGACATCATGATGGTCAATGGCCAACCGGACGGTGGTAAATGGAACTATGATCAAAGTAATCGTAAAAAATGGAAAGGTCAAGCAGAAATACCTAGGGAACTTGGTTTTAAAAAGGATGTTTCTGTTGTTATAAAAGAACTGGAAGATTCTGGCGTAAAAACCTTTGGAGAAATAGAAGCCAAAAACTTTAGTTGGCCCACTAGCCGGTTAGAGTGCCTATCTGTTTTAACTTACTTCTGTGAAGAATTATTGGTACACTTTGGAGATTACCAAGATGCCATGCATACCCAACAGAAGTACTTGTTCCACTCCAGAGTTTCCTTTGCTATGAATTCTAAAATTCTTTCTCCAAAAGAGGTCATAGATACCGTATTAGAACATTATTACGAACACGCAAATCAAATACATATTTCGCAAGTGGAAGGTTTTATCCGCCAAATTCTTGGCTGGCGTGAGTATATGAGAGGTATTTACTGGAAAGAGATGCCAGAATACGCAAACCTAAACAAGTTAGAAAACCATAATCCCCTGCCCAACTTTTTCTGGACAGGTAAAACGAAGATGAATTGCTTAAGCCACGCCATTGGTCAAAGCCTAACGGATGCCTACGCTCATCACATCCAACGGTTAATGATTATTGGCAACTATGCCTTATTAACACAAGTAAACCCAGATGAAGTTGATAATTGGTACCTAGGGGTGTACATAGATGCCATAGAATGGGTAGAGATTACGAATACTCGAGGTATGAGTCAGTTTGCAGATGGCGGCATTGTAGCCACAAAGCCTTATGTAAGCAGCGGTAACTACATCAATAAAATGAGTAATTACTGTGGTGATTGCTCTTACAAACACACAGAAAAACTAGGCGAAAATGCTTGCCCCTTTAATGCACTTTATTGGAACTTTTTGGACGAGAAAAAAGAGCATTTTAAGAACAACAATCGCATGGCAATGATGATGAATCTGTTGAATAAAAAGGAAGAACGAGAATTAAGAGCCTTAAAAGAACGTGCGCAGCTTATTATCGCAGGTCCTGATGGTTTCTAAGATGCTATTAAGTTATTGGTCAACAGAATTTTCAATTTTCATCGTACATGATGTAAATTATTTCGCAAAGTCGTCTTTAACTTTTATTTACTTCTAGAAACTTAACCTAAGAATCAATACATTCTAAATCGAGGTTTAAAATATCTCCAAATTGTTTAGCTATGCAAAACTCCACTTTACAACTAATCCTTAACAAAAAACATACGTTTCTTTCGTGCCTATTTTTTGTTTTCACATTTTTCATTATCAGTATGGATATTAACGCACAGGGAATATCTTCCGGTGTTACCTTTAACTGGGCTGACAATCAAAGTAATCTTTCGGATGCGGCAACTTTGGATTTCGTTAAAATCGATGAGGCCATTTACAATACGTTCGTAGTTCTTTCCGCGCAAGAAATGCCTAGGGTTGGGCAAGGTGGGCACGGCGGTAAGCATATATGGCGAAATGGAACGCAAATTGTAGGTTCAAGTAATGCTGCCAATTGGAACAGTGAGGCTACCAAAGCATATCAATCCACAAATCTCCATCACTATTTTGAATCCAATAGTAATGGAGATGATTTTTGCGGAAATTTTGGTGCGGCTTCATCTACGACCTCACAAATACAAATATTACTTATAGTCCCGTGCTACGCGGGTTTATGTATATGAATGCGATAATCGATGTGTACAGTAGAAAAATACTGAACTATAGCGTTTCAAATTCGATGGATAAAGAGTGGTGTAAAGAACTACTGGAAGATACCATAGCCCGATACGTAGCTCCGGAAATACACAACTCCGATCAGGGATCTCAGTATACCCATACCCAATACATAGACGTACTGAAGAACCACGAAATTCAAATATCAATGGACGGCAAAGGAAGAGCTTTGGACAATATTTATATTGAACGCTTCCGGAAATCCATTACGTATGAAAAAATCTATCTAAACCCGCCCAATGGAGGTCTTGACCTATATCAGCTGGTCAATGAATATAGTGAGTTCTATAACACAAAAAGAAGGTACATTAAAATCGGAAAAGCACCACCAAATCAACTTTATGGGACGAACAAAATAGCATCAAAATAAACTAATTAATACATTTTAACTGACCTACAGATTGGGAGTATTGTACTATTATTATACAAATCGGTAGAGCTTAATAACTAATAAACATGAACAAAAATTTATTCTTTAATTTAACAACTACCCCGATAATATTATTATTTTCTTTTGAAAGTTATACCAGAGCTGATGCTAGGGTAAAACCATTTTCAGGTATTAGCACTACGACCAAATTTAGCGCAGTTAATTGTAGTCCTTCCCCTATTGTTGATGTTTTAGGAAGTGCAGGTAAATTTGTTCTTTTTACTAGCGTTGGAGCTGTATCAAATGCTGGTATATCTGAAATGGTTGGTGACATTGGGACAAATTTGGGGCTCATATCTGGTTTTTTACCTTCAACTCATAGGGACGGATATTTTTATAATGAAGATGCAGTTTCAGCAAAAGCAGCAATAGATTTAGATAACGGGTATACTGCACTTATGAATTTACCAAATACGGTAACTGGGCATACACCAGCTTTTGGAAGTGGAGAAACGCTAAATGCAGGGGTTTATTATATAGGGGCAGCAGGATCTTTAGTAGGAAATATCACCTTAGACGGTCAAAATGATGTCGACGCAATATTTATTTTTAAGTTTGCAGGGGCATTTTCAATAGCGGCACTATCAAAAATTAGTTTAATTAATGGAGCGAAGCGTTGTAATGTTTTTTGGATTGGCGGAGCCGGAGTCGCCACTGGTGCAATTAGTGTAGGTACTGGCGCAGATATAAAAGGAACATTTCTTTCCCATGGCGGAGCCATTAGCTCAGGAACAGGTACATCTCTAGAGGGCAGAAAACTTTCTACAAATGGAGCAATTACTATTTCTTCAGCTATGGTTTTTAATAATCGAGTTAGAACCGTCATTATGAATAGAAGTGCTACATACAGGGTGAAAATGAACTAAGAGATACTTTTTGCCTCATCATAAGGTGTACCTCCAAATCACAAATCATCCCTTGTCTATCAACGGCCTCAGGCATTAATCTATGCCTATCCTGTAAATAATCGCCTCGCGTCCGTTTTTTGTTGCAAGACCATTTGATGGTTAAGTGCTGAGGTAGGATACGCTATAAAAATAGAAGACTTCTCCGCTGAATCATTACACTATATATTTATCGGCTACATAAGTCGAGAAGCCAAGGTAACGACCGACAAATGGAGAGGGTACAGACCTATACAAAAACCTAAGATATAAAACAGATAGAAAGTAATAAAGGATCGAACTTCAAGGCGCTTCATACTATGATACATAAAGTTAAATCTTGGATAAGAACTACCTATTCTTGGGTTAGTAATCATGACCTAAATAGGTGCTTTAATGAATTCTGTTTTAGAATAAAGCGCTCACAAAGTAAATCAACAATTTTCAATAACCTGATCACTAGAATGGTAAGCAGTGATAAAATATAACAATGAAAAATAATAAATAACTAACTACTGACCTCTATAGAATTATTCTAAATTATCTTTTTAACCGATTGAAATTTACGTCTTAACGCTTTATTTGTCAACTATCGATGAAATACACTCTTAAACTAATTAACTGCTGATTACCAATACTTTATATTTTATTTGTGATTGTAAATTTAACCTAATTAAGAAACAAAACTTGAATCATACGCTAGCTTTTTTCCGCTAGAATTTCCCTAATTTAACCTTATGCAAAAATTCTACATGCTATTACTTAAAATCTAAAATGGCTGACCATGAACAGCCATTTTTTACAAACTTAAAAGTGTTAATTAGTCAATTTCAGCTTCCTCGATTCCTACAAACCCTGCACATAATGGAATACTACCACAAATATTGGGTGTTTCACAACTTTTCTTTTAATAGATAACTATAGTTTCTTTTTTTTGTAAATCATTATTTTCAGATTAAACCACTGAATAATACAAATTAAAACTAACACTAAATGTATATTTACATAGGTCAACCAGAAAAGACGTTCTCTTTTTCAGCTGCCATCCTCCTATTTGTTTTTATGAGTCTAGTTTTTAGGCCCGTAGATGCCGCAGCAAAAAGCTACAAAGGTGTACTTGAAAAATTGAACGTAGAAGAAGCTACGAACACCAATAACGCTCCTAACATATTCACTTCTGGAAAAACATCTTCTTATTCTAAAAAAGAAAATAAAGTGTTTCTTTCGGAGCTCTCTATTTCGGATTTCTCTATAAGTGAGGTAGGTGGAACCGCAACCTTTGATGTAACATTAACTACTGACCAAGTTGGTCTTGGAAATTTTTCTGTTACATATCAGGTATTTAATGGAACCGCTATTAACGGTAACGATTTTACCGCTACAACAACTAGCACTCTTAATTTTGCTGGAACCAACAATGAAGTACAATCCGTAACGATAACCATTATAGATGATGCGGTATTTGAAGGAAATGAAATCCTTTCAGCTAGAATTTCTAACAGCTCCAACCCGGCTGTAACCATCTTAGACAACGAAGGCACTGGAACTATCTTGGATAATGATGCTCCAGATAGAAGTATATTCATCTCTGATTTCTCCGCCACTGAGGCTTCTGGAACTGCTAACTTCGTAATTACATATTCTGGACCAACAATTCCAAATGCATTTGATGTACAATTTACTATAAACAATGGATCCGCTGTTGCCCCAGATGATTTCTCCGTAGCCAATGCAGGACCAATTACTTTTCCAGCCAATACCACAGGTGGAGATACGCAGGTAATTACGATTAATATTGTTGATGATGCCGTAATTGAATCTGCAGAATCGTTAACTGCAATTTTAACTAGCGTTTCTACACCAACAATATCCATAGTAGATGGCCTTGGTTCAGGTAGTATTACTGACAATGACACTCCGAGTCCAGATCAAGGGATTTCGGTTAGTGATTTCGTTGTTAACGAAGGAGTTGGTAACATTAACTTTAATGTGTCATTGAATGTAGATGTATCTGAGAGTTTCACTGTTATGTACAATATATCGGATGGTTCAGCAACTTCTGGTTCTGACTATACGGCTGTCCCGTTCGGTACGCTTTCTTTTTCAGGAAATAATGGAGAAGTACAGGCTGTATCTGTCAATATTATTGATGATATAGATTTAGAGGGATTTGAAATTCTTTCCATATCACTATTTAACTTATCTACTAATCAAATATCTATTATAGATGGTAACGCGTTTGGACAAATAGTAGATAATGATACCCCTAACACGAATGAAGGTGTTTCTGCCAGCAATTTCACAGTAGATGAAGCAGCTGGCACCACCAGCTTTGATATTTCTTTAAATGTAGATGTACCCGGCGGGTTCACCGTAGATTACACCATTACAGATGGAACCGCTACGGCTGGGAATGATTATTCCGCTCTGCTTACTGGAACGCTACCTTTTGTTGGTTTAAGTGGGGAAACAATTACCGTGCCAGTGAACATCATCGACGATGCTTTTCTTGAAGGGGCTGAGTTCCTTTCCATTGCACTTTCGAACCTGTCTACCAACAGCATATTTATTGTTGATGGAAATGCATTTGGAACAATAGCCGATAATGACCAACCTAGTCCAGGACAGGGAATTTCTGTTACTGGTTTTGAGGTAAATGAAGCTGCTGGAACGGCAGATTATACCGTAATTTATACCGGTCCTGATGTAGAAAATGCCTTTACGATAGATTATATTATCAATAACGTTACAGCATCAAGTCCGCAGGATTATATAGCCCTTACTCCAAGTTTTGTTACCTTCCCAGCTGGCACAGAAAGCGGAGAAACACAATTAGTGACCGTGAATATTATAGATGACAATGTAATAGAAAACACTGAAATATTAAGTATCTCACTCACCGGTATTTCCCAAAATGCTATTACTATTGTAGTTTCGGCTGCAATGGGTAGTATCAGTGACAACGATTCTACTGGCGCAGGAGAAGGTGTTTTTGTATCTGACTTTACTGTAAACGAGGATATTGGAACAACTGATTTTGTAATAAACTATCTAGGTCCCAACGTTCAAGAAGCGTTTAGCGTTGACTTTAACGTAACAGAAGGATCTGCAACAAACCCTGAGGATTATACTGTTGATACAGCCGGAAATTCTGTAACCTTTCCACCTGGCACCACTTCTGGTGCTACTCAAATAGTTACAATCAATATAATTAATGACGCTATAATAGAATCTGCTGAGAACTTAGATATCGCCTTGTCAAATGTTTCAAATGATGAGATAGGTATTTTGGACGGAAACGGTATTGGAACTATTACAGCCAACGACAGTGACCCAAGCCTTGGTATCTCGGTGGCTGACTTTACAGTAAATGAAGCTGCAGGAACCACTACATTTGATGTAAGCCTGAACGTAGCCGTGCAAGGAGGATTCTCTGTAGATTACGATATTTCAGATGGAACGGCTAATGTTGGAAGCGATTACACGGCAACAACGACCGAAGCTATAAACTTTGCTGGTACTTTAGGAGAAGTAGTTTCCATAACAGTAAACATCAACGACGACACTATTATTGAAACAGCTGAAACCTTAACTGTAGCATTATCAAACATTTCAAATTCCATGGTGGCCATAATAGATGGGAATGCTACCGGAACCATTACCGATAATGATAGTAGCCCAAGTTCCGGTATTTCAGTATCCGATTTTACGGTAGACGAGGGTTCAGGAACAGCGAACTTCATTATAACATCCAATATTGGTGTTCAGGGTGGGTTTTCTGTAGAATCTACAATCTTTGATGGTGGCGCTATTGCTGGAAGTGATTATACAGCAACAACGACCGCAACCATAAACTTTACCGGGAATGCCGGAGAAGAACAATTCGTGATAATAAATATAATTGATGACACCCTTGTTGAGCCGTCAGAAAACTTAACTATCCTATTAGATAATATTTCAAACCCTAGAGTGGCTATTGTTGACGATGCGGCAACGGGTATTATAACAGATAACGATAATGACCCAAGCTTGGGAATCTCCGTAACTGACTTTACGGTAGATGAGTCTGCAGGAACGGCTACGTTTAACGTAAGTTCGAACGTTGACGTGCAAGGAAGTTTCTCCTTGGACTATACAATTTCAGATGGTACTGCTAATTCTGGTGCCGACTATACTGCAACCGCTACTGGAACACTTAATTTTACGGGTACTGCCGGTCAAGTCCAGTCCTTGACCATAACTATAATTGATGACAATCTTCTAGAGGGTAGTGAAAATCTAGATATTGTATTGAGTAATATCTCCAATGTATTAGTTAATATCGTAGATGGAAACGCAGTTGGTACTATAACCGATAATGATATACCAGCCGTAGGCGATGGTATAACAGTATCAGACTTCAGCGTAAACGAAGATGCAGGTACTACAAATTATGTGTTTACCTATACAGGGTCAACTGTTCAGGATGCATTTACAGTTACTTACAACGTGAATGACGGATCGGCAAATAGGCCTTCTGATTATACGGTTACGACACCGGGTACCGCTAGCTTCCCCGCTGGAACAACTTCTGGTACGACCCAATCTGTAACCGTGAATATAATTGATGATAACATCATTGAGGTAACGGAGACCTTAACTCTTGAAATATTGAGTATCTCTAACCCTTTAATTATCATAGTTGACGGAGACGGAGACGGAACCATAACGGATAACGACAGTGATACAAACCTTGGTATCTCAGTATCAGATTTTACGGTAGACGAAGGTGCTGGAACGACTACATTCAATGTAACTTCCAATATTGGTGTGCAGGGAGGATTCACTGTAGATTATTCAATTTCTGACGGTACTGCTATCGCTGGAAGTGATTATACAGCAACTGCTGCTGGAACACTTAATTTTACAGGTACTGCCGGTGAAGTACAGTCCGTAACCATAACCATAATCGAAGATAACATTATAGAACCATCTGAAAATCTTACTATCTTATTAAGTAATATTTCAAACCCATTAGTAGCAATGGTTGATAATGCTGGTACAGGCGTTATAACCGATAATGATAGTGGTTCAACAAATGGTATCTCTGTAAATGATTTCACCGTGGATGAAGCCGCTGGTACTGTCACTTTTGATATCAGCTTAAATACCAATGTTACAGGAGGATTTTCAGTAGATTATACGATCACTGACGGATTTGCAAGTGTAGGTAATGATTACACTGCAACAATGTCCGGCACAGTCAATTTTGCTGGTAACAATGGAGAAATTGAATCTGTGAGCGTAACCATTATAGATGATGCGCTACTTGAAGCAAGCGAAGATCTGAACATTACACTTTCGAACATATCAAATGTCCTTGTAGCAATAGTAGATGCTAACGGTATCGGTACCATTACCGATAACGATGCAGCAGGTGCCGGTGACGGTATCGCGGTAAGCGACTTTACAGTGAACGAAGACGTGGGAACTACAGATTTCGTAGTGACCTATACGGGACCAACAGTATCAGGTGCATTTACGGTAGACTTCACAATAGCCGACGGGTCTGCACTATCTCCTGACGATTACACCGTGGCAAGTGCAACGGGTAACCTAACCTTCCCTGACGGTACAACGGACGGT
>NZ_JHZC01000018.1 GCF_000621125.1 Maribacter antarcticus DSM 21422 | reverse complement strand
ATTGAAACATAGTATAATAGATGAAGAATACACTCCACTTTGGGGTATAAAACTATTGAAGAATTTGAACTAGAAATGTATAATCAAAATGTAGCAGTGTAACGCTTATGTAATTGTCCATTTTTTTGTTACAAGTCCAGTTTCTTCACCTTTCGTCTCAAAGGAAGTCCGGGTGTAACCCATACCCTATGAGCTCGCTTATGATTCCACAGCTTCTCTTCGCAAGGTAGATGGTAGATGGTCGTAGGCCTTCCAAAAACCCTCTTCTGAGTCTTGTGTGGCTTTATCCCGTAATGCATCTTCTATATCACTATCATCTTTAGGCAACGGTTTATAATATTAAACGCTCTTACTCATATTGAGAACACGGCACACCCTGTTGATTCCGTAGTGCATAAGTCCTTTGGTTATGCTTCTTTTGAGACAGGGCTTTACATATTTTTTTCGGTAATCTCGTTTGCCATTTGATGGTCTAGTGCTAAGGTAACATACATATACTTAAGCTCGCGGTCCTCTTCCTCGAGCTCCTTGAGCCTTTTTAGTTCCTTGGAATTCATTCCAGCGTACTTCGAACGCCACTTATAGAAGGCAGCACCATTAACTCCGTGCTCACGGCTAACCTTATCTACCGTTGTTCCGTTGTCGAACTCCTTTATAATCTTTACAATCTGCGTGGGTGAAAATTTACTCTTTCTCAGACTGTTTAAAATTAAGATTAATATGCTAGTTCTTAATAGTCCGGTTTTGAGAGAAGCTTACACTAGTCTCCATCGTTATCATTAAACGTGACCACAATATTCGCTGCACTTGAAAAATCTGTTTTAAACATGGCTATGATTTCTTGAATACTTATCCGGAGGTTCTCTATCAAATCAACATTTGAAATCAGTGTGCTTTCCAAAGAGCCATTAATCAACTCCAAATCATGAAATGCACCTGTAAATGAATCTTGGATGGCTTTATCTAAGTCCGGCCTATTTAAAACTTCAATCGTATACTCTGACAATCCAAAGTTATTATTGTTCTCGAAGTCACCCAAATAAGTATTGTAAATGGCACTTAAGTTTGCAGCAATAGCTTCTTTGCTTTGTGCACTTCGGAATGCTTCCAACTGCTCAACAGCCAGAGATTCTGTATTCAAAGCTTCCTCAATTTTTCTTCTTTTTATAGATTCTAAGGCAGCGATTAGCGCATTGACCACCCGATTTTGACTTCCATTGACTCCTGTTTCCAAATTCTCTTTAAAAACAGTTTCAATATCAGTCCAAGAAATACGAAGTATATCGGATTGTTCTTTCAGGTTCTGGACTAAAGCTATTATATATTGTAATCGTCTTTCTGCATTTTCAGCAGTTGTAAACTCCAAAAGTACAGCAGCATCGGTATCATGAAATAATAAATACTCTATGGCGCCGTATCCTTTTAAATTTGCTCCGGTACTTGAAATGTAATCTGTATCGATACTTTGAGTACCACTAATATTCACTTCAATAGTTCCTGTATTTACTGGCCATTGATGGATACGTGTGTGAATAAATGATGCTTGTATTGATAAATTATAGATTTCTGCTGATTTCCATTGAAGAAAAGCGTTTTTCCATGCTTGCTGCAAAATAACAAGTGAAGCCTGCGATGGAGCAGAAGCAAAATTTTCACTTTCGGTAACAAGTATTTCCAACAAATCACTGTGCTTTTGTTGAAGTGTTGTTATTTGCTTATCGTAAAGCACGGCTATTTGCATTCGTCTTCCCTCCTCCACACTAATGATATCTTCATCAATTTCTCCTCCCATATCATCGTTTCCACAGGAAAGTAGTATAAGCATCAAAAAACTAATAAGTACGTAATTTCTTCCTTTCATCTTAAATTATAATGTATTCAAAAATTCAATTAGTTTACTTCGTTCGTTTCGGGATAATGCCTTAAACTTTGTCAATGCATTAAAAGCTTCGCCACCATGCCATAAAATAGCTTCTTCTATGTTTCGAGCGCGACCATCATGTAATAAATTAGTATGACTATTTACCGTTTCAATCAAACCGATTCCCCACAAAGGTGGTGTACGCCATTCATTGCCCGCAGCATCAAAATCTGGTAAATTATCCGCTAAACCTTCCCCCATATCATGTAACAAAAGGTCAGTATAGGGACGTATAGTTTGATTGGCTAGGCTAGCAATATCATATGAACCCGTCTCTATTTTAGGAATGTGGCAAGCCTTACAATCAATACTATTGAAAATTTCTTTTCCTTCGAGAACATTCACATCGTCAACACTTCTTCTGGCAGGTACTGCAAGCGTAGCCGCATAGAAAGCTACTTTATCTAAATTATCATCAGGAATTTCAGGTGAGCCACCATTCGGTAATGAATCACAATCTAAGGTCGCTACACAATTTTCTTCTGGAAAGAGAGAGGATGTGATACCTAAATCCCCAGAAAAAGCAGCTGCAACTTGTTGTTTTATATTAGGCTGATTTGCTTTCCAACCAAACCTACCTACTTTCATCGTGTTTGTGGCTCTATCAAAAACCTGATTTGTTCTACCTGAAACACCATCTCCGTCAGCATCATTGGGATCGGCAAAACTTTTCAATGTCATTTCTGGAATGGCGTCAAGCAAGCCAAGGCCAATCATTTGGTTGGCAACACGGGGAGAAATTTGGGTCATTGTGCTTATTTCACCATAATTCAAACCAGAAAATGCATATTCTGGTTTGCGAAGTGCTACCTGAGTTCCGTCGTTATACGTAACCACTAGCGGTTCATAGGTTACTATTAGTGTGCCTTCTTTCTGAACACTTAAAATTGAATTGTCTTGAAATTGTTTACCATATATAGGGTCACCAATATTCTCATTATTTTTGTCTTTTTCTAAGAGACCTAATCGTAGTAATAGTCCGTGTGAAAACTCTCCATCAAATTCAGGGGGTCTACCACGGCCATCTTTGAAATGACAACCAGAACAGTTTCGAGCATTAAAAAATGGGCCCAAACCGTCACGCGCAGTTGTTGAGGCGGGAGAGGTTACCCAACTTTGATTAAAAAGAGAATTACCAACACCAAAAGTTACACGTTCATCAAAAGTCAAATCGGGAGAAGCAAAACCAAAAGCTTCTGCAGAAAAGTTAGCAGAAGTATTATCGCCACCAGAAAGTTCTTCTCCTTCCTCTGCCATCAAAGGAACTAGAATCTCATCTTTACTGCACGAAACAAGTAGTAAGAAACCAACAAAAAAAGTAACTAAAAAATATCGTGACATCTTCATTTTATAAAATGGTAAAACTGGATTCTTTCGAATCCAGTTTTTTAATCTCAAGCTAAAACAAGAATAAAATTAATACTTTTTAAGCTTTGCTATAAACAAATCGTGGTTTTTAATTAATACCTAAAGCTGGTCTAGCTTCTAATAGTTTATCTCCAAAAGCTACTAGCGCTTGAACCGCGGTCTGCACCTTTACACCTTCGGTGCTTGACTCTCCAGCAACAATAGCAAAATCAAAGGGATCTAAGGTTGCATCTAGTTCTGTTTGAGCTGCTGCAAGCAAAGTGCTCAATTCTGTCGCCAAATCAGCATCCGCTTCCTCAATTAAATCTTCCAATGAATTACCACTAACACTTCCATAAGTACCCGTGTAAACGTTGACTACACCATCTAAATTCAATCGTATATCACGATGTGTATTGTCACTGAAGCAAGAGTGTTCATCTTCTTGGTCTTGATTTTGTAGAGCAACCGCCATACGTTCAATTGCTAATTCGCTACGGGATAATTCCGCAATACTACTAATCATATTGTCTAGAGCCGAGTTATCATCAAGCGCTAAAAACGTTGTTTTATAAGCACCAGACCATTCATCAATTATAATTTGCAAATGATCTGTAAGCAAATCTGCAACAATAACAAGATATTCTCTTCTGCGGTCTTGATTGGCTGCTGTACCACCATCAATAAAATCAGTATATGGGCGTTGACCAGCCAAATTTTCTGATGGAGCTGTAAGGTCTTGTCCCCATAATAAGAATTCGATAGCATGATATCCGATAGCGACATTCTCTTCGCCACCATTTCCGTTTTCACCCGTCAACACTTCTTTACTAATTATTGGGAAATCTGTTGGATTATTTATGATTCCCGAAGCAACATCACCATCAACATAATCCATATAAGCTTCATCTAAAGGCCATGAATTTAAAAAACCTTCAATATCTTCTGTATCTCCAGAATCAATAGGTCCGTTAGCAAAACGGAAAGCTTCACTGGGTCCATAACTTTCTCTAGACATTAACCAAACCTCTTTTGTAGCGTTGAAATTTGTTTCAGATGGGTCACCAATAAAAGTTTGAATAGCTGTTTCAAGTGCTTCAGCGTCAATCATGGCTGCTTGGTAGTTTGCTAATACCAAATCTGCATAGTTGGCTGTAACGGTAGCTCTATCTATGCTATTATCTATAACGTCAACAATTGGTTCAACTTTATCATCGTCAGAACAACTTGTAAAAAATAGTACTGAGCACACTGTAAGGATAAGGGCAATTCTTTTCATTTTATTTTTATTTAGACTTATTTTTATTTAGACTTATTTTAAATAAGCGTACAAATTTAAAAAATAAAATTGAACTATACAAAACTATCCATATTAAATCTAAATAAACTTAAGGCCCTAGCATTTGAATTCTCAAGTACTATTTTTTTTAAGAAATCTACTAACTAAAAACGGCCTCCTTAAACGGGAAACCGTTTTTTAATAAAAAGATTTTAGACTTATTTCTTAAGTATTCGCATTCTGAGGTGCCTAATGATTGCAAAACATACCTTGAGAAAAATAATTTTCATTTTGACCTGATTAATATCCCTTTCATGTAAAGAAGATATGGATAAGAACCCTATTATTAAAGGACAAATCATAAAAGCAGAAAATATTCAAGTATTCAATGTAAAAAGGCATTTGTCAAAAGGACAAGGTTTCACATCTAGTAATGATATATTCTTGAGCGTTACGGATAAAGGAATTCAATTCGAACCAACTGAATGGAATTCGAAAGCAACATTTGTGTATGGAACGATTAAAAAAACGAATGAAGACGGCAAGTTAAGATTTGATTATAAAGGAGAATTTATGCGTTCTTCTTCCCCTGATTCAGCAGTCAGCGACATCTATGAATGTACTTTGAAAGCAGATTTGGATACAATAAATAAAATATGTGATGTTACTATGATGTTGGATAGTGATAGTTTAATCTTTCAAATGAATTATCAATGATAAGATGAATATCCGTAAAAAACGGTCAAAGTAAAGCACGTAAGCTGGACGAAAGTGGGTATAGTAATAAGTATTGATAAGCTGTTCAACAGCTTAGAAAGGAAGGAGTTTTTAAGTGGCTCAAAAGTTTCGTTTTTCGGGATTACCTTAGCCGTTACACCCATTCTGGTGCTATCCATACTTATAACCCAAGCTTATCAATTATACCTTCTACTTTTATTTCTGTATTACGTAATTTATCTTGACAAAGTTTTGATATCGCAGCAGCTCTTGTGACTACTTTTTCTAATTTATCAATACTTATTTCGTCATTTCTCAATTTCTCAAGAATTGATTCAAGTTCTTTTGAGGCTTCCTCATAGGTTAATTTTGAAATGGGTTTATCTTCCATTTTTTTCTTTTTTTATGTACTTAGTTATGATAACTGAATCTTTAAACTCTAATTTAATTATGGTGTCTTTAGGTAATTCTGCTCCTTTGTAGAGATTTCCATTTACCATTGGAATTGTAAAACCTTTTTTAAGAATTGCTTTTGGACTACTTGATGAAATAACTATTAATGCATTAAGTAAATAAGCTCTTTTATGATTAATAACATTATCAACTAGCAATCCGAGCATTTCCAATTGACTTTTTAATAATTCCTGTTGATTATGAACGGTTTCTCTACTTAATTGTAATTGCTCTTGATTTATTAGTGAAAGTCTGTGACTCTCTTTTTTTATGAATGAATTAGCGTGCGAAACTAACCGATTCATTAGTGTATGTAATGCACCTCTTCTTAATCGGGTGAAACTATTTGAAGCGTTTGTAATACCCTCGGCATATAACTTTAATTTACTAGCTTCTCTCTCCATTAAATTTTGATAACCTTCATAAATCAAGTCGTAAAGCTTTATTGTTTTTTGTTCAAAATTATATGATTTGTTAACAATATAATTTGAAACTTCAGTTGGAGTTTTAAAAGTCTTATTAGCTGTAAAATCTATCACGGTTATATCTGTCTCATGACCAATACCCGAAAAAACAGCGCTACGCATTTTACTTACCTGTTTTGATATTTCATAAGAGTTAAAAATATCTAAATCCATTTTGGAGCCACCGCCTCTAATAATTACAATACAGTCGTATTTTTTTTGATTTATAGCGCTAAGGCTATTGAGAATTTCTACTTCAGCAACATTTCCTTGTACTGAGGAGGAAAATATTTCTAAATTATATTTATAGCCATATTGATTTTCTTGAATATTCTTAATAAAATCTTGATAGCCCGAGGTGTTTTTTGAAGCTATAACAGCAATGTTTGATATAACTAATGGGATTTGTATTTGTTTATTTAGTCCAATAAGCCCTTCCTTAGTAAGGCTGTCTATGGTTTCTTGTCTTTTTCTCTCAATTTTACCAACTGCAAATTCTAAATTCACATTTGATATTAGGATACTTAATCCATAAGCAGCATCAAATTTTATGTGGGTATAGCATAATATTTCATTGCCTTTTTTAAGAATATTATCGAAATCTTGGCCTAATACTTGACGTATCTGCGGAATGTTAAAACTCCATATTATAGCTTTACATTTCGCAATTGTTTGGCCATTTATGCTTTCTGCCAATTCAAGATAAATATGACCTGACCTGTGAAAATTAATATTTGCAATTTCAACTTTTAACCAAAAATGTTTACCTGCTATAGTAGTATCTATTATCGTTTTTACACGGTTAAGTATTTTGGATAGCGAATAGTAAGTTGGTAGTGTGGACAAGGTTTAAGGAGAATTTTAATTTATTTTACTCATTTTAAAAAACAGTTAAAGTGAATCACTGTCAAAGGATAAAAGTAAGCATACCAATAATTATGGCAAATCGTTTTGGGAGCTTAAATAAAAGTAAGTTTTAAGTATTGAAAAATTTTCATGTTTAATGGATTATGTGAACTGTTGCATCCCAAGTAGCTACTTTAGTAATTTTTGTTTAAACTTATAATGTTTTAGGTGCTATTATTTGAAATTTAGGGTTGCCAATAATCGTACTTATTCATTCTTCAAATTTTTAGGTATTACTCTTTGGGTCTTCATTCTAGAAAAATGGAAATGGGCAAAGCTTTTGACGGAACTATGCAAACATTAGTGAAAACTGAAAATAGTTTTACAATATCGAGTTTTAGTCTTACCAGCGGATTATATGCGAGCGATTTAGATGGTGGAGCAGTTTCATTATTTAATGTTACGAATGGAAATTTAGGAGTGTTCCCTACTAATAATACGCATAAAGGATTGGCAAGATTAGTGAATCAAAGATTCATAGAAATGTTTACTATTGAGCAAGGGCCAAAATAAGGCTGCACATTGCACGGAACTGAGGTCAAAAACAACTCTTTTCTTTATTAATTCAAGACACTAGTGTTTTCGGTTCATAGATTCACTTTAATGATTCTTTTGACTTTTTTATCAATGATTTTAAACTACGGCACTCTAAGTACGGACGCGACCCGAATTGTAGCTAATCAAAAAGTCCGCACCCCCTTTTTAAATAAACTTGGCACTGATGCCGGTCCCCGCTCCGGTACCTATGATTGCTTTTTTTTGTGATAATGTCGCTTGTAATCGGTCCCTCACTTTCTGTTTCGTGTAGGGATATCCTTTTCCCGACCATGGGTTTGGCATATTTTTTTTAGTACTTATTGTAATCTTTTTAAATATTTAAATGATTTTCATTAGTTGTTCTACCAGCGCCTTGGAAAAGGACTCGTCATTAATATGGTCGTCTACTTCAACAACAGGAATACCGTCTCTACTATTTTTTTTGATACTATCAAACAAGGCCTTGTCCACTTCTGGGTTATAAAATATATCCCCTTCTTTATCAATCTGTGAAATCCCTTTTTTTGGCAGTACAATAGTTACAGCTGTTTTAGAAGCGTTCAGCTTATCCGTAAGCATTTTTCCCAAAGCGATATTTTCTTCAGCATTTGTCCGCATCAATGTTACGTTGGGTGCCCAGCTATACAATTGTCTAGAACTAAACTCCGAAGGTAAGGTGTCCAAGTGTCCGAAGTTGACCATATCCAGACAACCGGGGGCAACTACTTGGGGAATTCCCATATCGCTCGCGGCGGTTAGTCTAGCAGAACCGGCACTCAATACCCCGCTGCATAGTTCATCGGCCAGTTCGGTCGTGGTCACATCGAGAACGGCATCGAAAACACCTTCCCTAATCAATGATTCCATAGTTGCACCACCGACACCGGTAGCATGAAAGACTAGGACTTCAAATCCTTTTTCCTTTAATAACGCGCTGCATTTGTCCACACATTTTGTGGTATTACCGAACATACTTATGGCTATGGTTTTCTTCTTGGTTACGGAGGGCGCAATACGTACATTAGCCATACTGCAGATGGCTGCGGCCGCCTGTTTTATCAACAAGCTACTGATGCTGTTTAGACCCGCTACATCCACTACCGATGACATAAGCGTAATATCCTTGGCCCCGATATATCGGGAGAGGTCCCATGAGGCTATCGTGGACAAACACAATTTTGGTATACCTAGGGATACTTCCTGCATTGCGGCCAATGTCATATACGTGCCACCACCACCACCCATTCCTATGACCCCTTTGACCATCTCTTTTTCCACAAGGCCAGAGATGACCTTTGCTGCTCCTTGGCCCATTAATGCTACTGCTTTTCCCCTATCGTTAGATTCACGAATAGTGGTCAAAGACGTACCGGAATGCCCGGCTACCATTTCATTGCCATAAGCGATAGGAAAGTCGACATTGGTCTCCATAACCCCAGTATTGATTGTGATGACTTCTTCATCAAAACCTTTTAGGCATTCGTAGAGATAGGTGAAGTCTTCCCCCTTGGTGTCGAAACACCCAAGCATTACAATATGTTTATTTTTGATGGTCATTGATTGTACTTTGAATTACACGTTAAAATCGAAAACTGCCACCCGTTCTAATTTTGGAACTACCAAGTCCTTTACTTTTTCGTGAACGGGATGTGGCAGGTAGGCATCCCTAGATTCTGGACTATCGAAAGTCATGATAAAGCCATGGGTATAGCCGTCGTTGAGGCCCTCAGTACTATCGTACGGACCGTATTCCATTTCTAAAAGGCCAGGGATTTTTCCTATCATTCCCTTCATGGTTATAAAGCAATTTTCGATTTCAGTATTACTAATACCTTCTTTAAACTGAAACATTCCAAAATGTTTGGTCATATCATATGTTTTTTTGTTACACCTATTTTAATTTTGGATAAAGGCAAAGACCCCTTTTTTATTCGCGGTCACAATATCGATTTTACCGTCATTGTTCAGATCTCCCGTAGAAATCTGCCGCCCAACTCCTGAATCATCATCTATTTTATACGGAACCAATTCCGCTGTACCATCAGCATGTCTTACTGTTTTGAACCAATACAAAACCGCAGGGTCTTCTGAACCCGGATCACGGCCGTTGTGGGCATAATAACATTTACCGGTTACGATATCCGGAATACCATCATTATCTATATCGGCACTGGACACCGCATGCAGCTGACTGAAATTTACGCCGTATGGATTTTCTTCTGCCTTATCGGTCATTACCTTATGTTCTTTGAAGGTAATACCATCTTTCCCCAGTAGCTGTTCAAACCAAGAAAGACCATATCCATGACCGTTCTTTGCTGTAACCACATCGTTTGCGCCATCGCCGTTTACATCATAGGCAAACATTTGGGCACCACCTGTTCCGGACGAGAATGGATAGGGATGGTATTTCCACAGGGTCGATTCATCCCATTCCGCTGGCTGCTCCCACCAGCCGCTTCTTTCAAAAACATCGTTCAGACCATCGCCATTAATGTCCCCTGCACCAAGTCCGTGGGAATAGACAGGAAAACGTTTCGGATCTTGAGGGCTAATGGCCACTGTACGAAACCCTTCTTTGCTATTATACGTCGGTATCCCGAGAACCAGCCTACCCTCACTGAAGGCAAGAAGCTCCTTTTTCTCATCTCCAATAACATCGACAAGATTCGGAGATTCGTGGCATACGTTCATCATAGCATACCTATATGCAGGTTCCGGTATCGAATCACCAATCGCAAATTGGGTCTTTCCTGGGTCTTTAACCCAGTTGCTATTCGTGCCTGGTAATCCTACGCAAAGCATATCCATCCACTTATTCCCATCAAAAAGGTAGGGAAACGTGAAAAAATTTGTGGCATACCCCTCCAGCCCTGGGCCTGTGATTGGATAGTACTTTACGGGTGCGTAGGCAAAAGATTCTTTAAAATATGGTCCTTTCCACCAAAGAACACCTGCTACAATATCCATATTTCCATCCATATCAATATCACCTATAGAAGCCCCTTCCGTAACATATTTATCCAAGAGTTGAACCTTTTTAAAAGATACCGCTGTTATTGGGGGTATTTTGACTTGCGCCCATACCGATAGTAAGGGAACGAGTAAAAAAACCGGTAGATAGTACGATTTATATTTTATTAAAGAAATCAACACTTTCATTTTTTAGTTTAAAGTACTTATGTATGCTAACAAATCTGCGGCCTGATTATCGGAATAAGTATCAATAAGCCCCTTGGGCATAAAGGAACGCCCCCCTAAAAAGCCCTCTGTTTTTATATCGGCAACGGGAATAAACATAGTGCTTCCGCCCATAAAGGCAATGGTAGTGCCGCGATTGTCTCTTTTTGACAAATACCCTTCAATAGTATTTCCATCTTTTTTGACCGCGCGGTATACCGCATAGCTGCTCTCCATCGCTGCATCGGGATTCAAAATAGCAGTCAACAAGGCCTCGTTATCACGCTCGGCAGAACCGTCAAGCGCCGGAGCGATATCATATCCCTCATTACCGACACGATGACATAACACACAGGTTTGGAATAGTTGTTCGCCTTTAACCGGATTTCCATCCCCTTTTTTCGCAATAGCGAGAAATCGTTCCAGTTTTGTATCAAATTCTTTTTTCTCTTCTTCTATTCTAAGGATGACAGCATCCAGCAAGGCACGGCCTACTTCATCGTTAATATCCGCATTGTGTGCCTGTTCGGCACTTGACAAATCAAAAGCAGTAGCGTCAAGGATAGTATCTTGGTATAATTTGCGAAGCACTTCCGATCCCTGTCCCGAAGCCGATACAATCTTTGTGATTTCACGTTGTTGTGCTTCGTTCAATTGAGGTACCCATTCTTTTAAAATACCATTTGCTGATGCAATATTACCCTTTGCTAAAGCCCTCGTGGCAATTGCACGAATTGACAGAGCTAAGGTTTCATTTTCAGCAAACCCTAAAAAGATTTTTGTGTTCTTTTCTGCTTCGTTTTGTAATGCTGAAATGACGAGCCCAAGGGTTTTCTGATCTGTAGTGTTCTTGGCCAGCGCCAAAATGAGCGCTCTCACATTTTGAGTATTGAGCTTAGCGGCCGCTTCAAGTCCTAACTGTTGTTTGGCTTCTTCTTTGGATGATAGCAATGCATTTACGGGTCTTTGCAAAATCTTGCTAAGTTCTTCCGATTGTACCTGTGACAAAAGTTTAATTGCCATTGTCACATTTAGTTCGGCAGCTGTTTCACTACGTAGAATTGTTTTTACGGTCGAATAAATCTTTGGGTTGTCCAACATATTGGCGACCATAACAAAGGTAGATTCGTCAAACGACGCATAGGTTGCTTTTGTGTAAAAATCGAGGAACACTCGTTCTCGTTGGCTTTTTTCGGGTAATGCCTGAGCTGCCCAAATGATATTCTTCGCAGCTTGTTCGCCTATCTGAGGAGAATGAATAAATTCTGCTAGTTCTTCAGGATAGTTTTCAAGGGCTTTTCGGGCCAAGTAACGTTCAAAATTCCGTTCATAACTGCCTCCCATAGCGTTACCGCCCAATTCAGGCTTACAGGCACTCACCAACATTGCGATTGTTTTTGAATTGGCTTTGCCCACTTCTTCTAAGGTTCTGAGTACTTGAGACCGCACCATGGGGTTAGGGTCTACCGAAGGCTTTTTAAGCAAGCTTGCCAAGTCATCCGTCCCGATAGAAAATGAGGCCAACGATCGAACGGCTTCCCTTCTTAGATTGTCCTCATTGGAATGCAACAGGGCAATCATTAATTCTTTGTCGTAATGCTTGATGCCTTCTAAGGACCAGAGTGCCAATATCCGCGTAATTTCGTCTTGGGAGGTATCGCCCGTAAGTGCCACAAGATTGTTGGATAATTTTTTTGTTTCGGCAATAGGTCGATCGCTTATTTGATGCCAAGCCGCTCGCTTTGCCCATAGGGATGGAGATTTAAGATAGCCTACAAGTTCGTTGGTCTTTACCTCATAAAAATTAGGTATTTCACGAGCTTTCTGTGATTTATGACGGATGCGCCAAATACGGCCATGCGATTTATCACGGTCGGGATGTGACGTTGGCAATTCATTGTGGGAAACAATTTTATTGTACCAATCTGCAATGTATAAGCTGCCATCGGGGCCGAATTCCATGTTCACGGGGCGAAACCAATCATCTTTCGAGGTCAAAAAATCAGGAAGATGTTCTGCGGATACTGACCCGTCCTTGTTCCGTACGATTCGTACCGCATTTATGTTGCTGGCAATAGGGTTTGCCAAAAATGCTACATCCCTCCATTCTTCTGGAAAAGACCCCGAACTGTCATCGGCAAAGGCCAAGCCTGAAATACCAGTACCGCCAATACGAAATTCATGCAGTTCGGGCATCCAAGGTTGGTACGGACGCAAACGCGCGCCGCCTATGCCTGGAAAACTTGTGCCGACTTCCATAGGTACTACGGAATAGCCTAGGTCATTGGCCTCCGTTCCGTACCATTGCCCATTGCCCCTAAGCTGAAAGCCCCAGATATTGTTAAGCCCGGCATTGACCAGTTCCAGTTTACCTGCATCCAATGAAAATCTAGCTATTTTACTATAATCGATACGAGCCTTGGCATCACTCACCGTTGATTTAACCTCTCCTTTGTTAAGAGCGCCCTGACTGAAATGTATCCAATCTCCCGGGCCTCGGACCAGTACGTGTGACATGGTATGGGTATCGGTAAAACCGAATCCTTGGAACAAAGGGGTACGCTTGTCCGCTTTACCATCATTATCGGTATCGCTCAAAAAGAACAATTCCGAGCCTTGCGCCACATAAGTTCCATTCTTATAGGGCAAAATACTTTGGGGTATGGCGAGGCCATCGGCCCATACATTTGTTTTTACGGTAGCACTGCCATATAAACCGGAGAGTACCAATATCTTGTCGTCGCCTTTGGTAACGCCCCTATAGAGATCCAAAATACGTTTGAAATTAGGGTCTTTTTCCTGCGCTTTTGGATCATCCATAAGCTTCAATAAATCTTGCCATTGAATATTCGCTACAGGATCCAGTGGATACATAGCACCTGTTTGGGTCCAAAGCCTTCCTGCGTCATCAAAGGTCATATCTATCGGATTCACTACGCCATCTTTTTCGCTCGCGACCAGTTCCACCACAAAGCCATCGGGCACCTTAAAGCCGGCCAATTCTTTTTCTGGCGAATACAGTTCCATTCTATTGGACTGTGTCTTTCTTTCAAGGGGCACGCCTTCTTGAGCGGTATCCAATGCTGTGCTTGATGTTGTTGTTTCCTTGCATCCAATGATGACAAGGCCGAAGCCAAGGCAGAACGATACAACTAGTTTATTAATATTCATTTGTTTTGGTACTTTGTGATTAATAAGGGGGCTACAAGGTTGTAATGGTTATATGTTTGAATTCGATTTTCGCGTTTCCGCCGCTATGCAATTGTATACCGATGACCCCTTTTGATGGTATTTTAGGGTCAGTTTCAAAATAGTCGTTTACTTTGACTCCGTTGATATAAAGTGCGTGTATGTTTCCCTGGCACCTGACGATGTAGCTATTCCAACCGTCCTCGTTTAAGAGGTATTTTAGTGTACTTAATTCACCGCCAACTAGTTTTGCGCGACGGTGCTCATCATAGATATCACCCCAGTACCCCTTTCCGATATCCGCTTGATAGCCTATAATTTTATTATCCTCGATTATGGAACGGTATTGCACGCCACTATTGATAAGGCCCTTATCATGATTGCCTGTTATCCTAAAAAGGAACCTCAGTTCAAAATCCTCATAACTTTCGGTTGTATGCAGATAGGTGTTCGTTGGAATATTGCTTATCCCATCACCCCCGGTAATGACACTATCCACCACAGACCAATAGGTGCTGTTTTCTTGATTAACGGTTTTCCAGCCCTTTAACGTACTCCCATCAAAAAGTGACCTAGTTGAAACCACTTTTTGGGCGTCGCAACTTATGTTTGTGACAAGTACAATACCTAATAGTAACGTAGAAAAAAATGTGTTATGCCATAGCTGTTTCAAAACTAAAATTTGTTTGGTTTTTTTCATTTCTCCCTATGTTAATACAGTTATATTATTCGTTTTGAATGTGCATAATAATCGCATTTCCGCTAATTGTTAAAGTAACCCTTTCTAGTTTTTTCTTAGCAAATTCGCAAGTTTATTAGTCCACGTAAAAGGTATCAATTAAATAGTTCGCATTTTGACCTTTATTTAAACTTTCAGAATCTTGATAAAACCAAAAAAATCCTAGTTAAACAGGCGCCTTATAATACAGGAATTAACTATAAATCACTTAGAGAAATAACGTAATTAATTTAGATAATAATGGATTGAGTGGGATGTGTGGCTTGAAGTATTGATAATCATGGAGTGAAGTATATACTAAAATTTTTAATATTAGGATGGATATTAACTGCTATTTTATAGTATTGGACTCAAAATTGAAAGTGAAAAAACAGAGGGTGGACTTTACAAACGCTATGTTGATTATCAATATTTATATTGAATCCTTTTATCATCTTGAGACACTCAAAGTTATATTGATAGCTGCAGTAGAACTTAAATTAGGCTTAGACGGCTATCAATTTAAATATAACTTTTAGTGTGAAAATAACACCTATTTATGATATCATAGGTTTATCAATAAATTGAATATTAGTAATTTAGAATTAAAAAAGTATTTCTCAACGTCATAAATTCAACCTTTCTTCACTTCTGTAATCCTAAGAGATAAATTTATAACTTCAACGCCACCAATATATACCCCCTACCTTAAACCACAAAAATTTATTTTATATCCAATTTCCTTTTTGAATTATTCTGAAATATCTTCCTACTCATAATATGAAACCTCGAAACTGTATTTCCCAGACCCTAAATCTATTGCTGTTTCATTTTCCATATTGTGATCGCTATTAATCATTTCAATAGCTAACGATTTTGAATTTAATTTGATTGGGGCGTTTCGATTTACGGGAAGAATTATAGTTGCTGAGGTATTTATAGGTATTTCTACATCAAGTTTAAATTGTTTTTTATCTTTTCTCCATTCAGATGAAATCAATCCGTTTATTGATTTATAACTTCCCTTGGCCCAGGTTAAGGTTCCCCCTTGCTGAGGCTTAATGGTAAAATGTTTAAATCCTGGATGTTCTTCACTTGGATTTATTCCTAAAATAATCCTATACATCCACTCTCCGACCGCACCAATAGAATAGTGATTGAATGAATTCATACCGGGATTCTGAAATCCTCTTCCTTTCACATAACCATCCCACCTTTCCCATATCGTCGTGGCACCTTGATCAATAGAATAAATCCAAGAAGGAAACCTCTCCGACTCTATGAGATTGTATGCAATATCAACTCTTCCCCGCCTTACCAACTCCTTCATCAGCATAATGGTTGTTACAAAGCCAGTAGAAATACGGTAATCATATTCTTCAATGCATTCAATAAGATGTTCAAAAGCGAATGTTTGCTTCTCCTTGGGCAGCAGGTCAAAATTAAGTGCCAAGGCATAGGCCGATTGGGTATTTCCCTTTATCCTAACGTTCTTATCCACAAATGCCTCATTGAATTTTTTGCGAATATTTTCATATAACACTTGATAGGTTTTGGCATCCTCCTTTTTGTCCAAAACTACCGCTATCTTGGTAAAAAGTTTTACAGAATTTGCATAAAATGCGGTTGCAAATACATCTTTCGGAACTTCCCCTCTCTCATTGGAATATCCTTTCGCGTCTATTGTATTAGCATTTAACCAATCTCCATAATTGTTACCTACATCATTCAGCCATATATGATCAGGATTTTGACTTTTAATGTTTTCCAAATATCTTTTCATGGCATCGTAATGCCCAATTAGAATCTCTTTATCACCATAATTCTGATACATTCTCCAAGGAATGATGACCCCGGCATCGGCCCAAGCAGGAGCATTACTGAAACGAATATCCGGTTTGTTGGTATGTGGGGCAATATCAGGAAATGTTCCCCTTTCAGATTGGGCATCACGAATATCTTTTATCCACTTTGTATAAAAAGCGGCCATATCCATACTGAACATACTGGTTTGGCAAAACACCTGTGCATCCCCCATCCACCCCATTCTTTCATCACGTTGTGGACAATCAGTTGGCACACTGGTCATATTATTGCGCTGTGTCCATACTATATTGTGCCATAATTGGTTCAATTTAGGGTTCGAACACTCAAATACACCCGTAATTTCCGGGTCTGACCCAATTGCCAATGCCGAAATCATTTCTTTATCAAGTGCCTGATTTAACCCTGACACTTCTATAAATCTAAATCCATGATACGTAAAAGAAGGCTCGAACACATCCTGCTTCCCTGAGAGGATATAATCATCCTCTTGTATGGCAGCTGCTAAATTTGCAGTATAAAGTGTACCATCTTCATTAAGCATTTCGCCATGTCTTATTTTTAGGGATGCCCCCCTATTACCTTGAATTTCAAGCTTTGTCCAACCGGTCAAATTCTGACCAAAATCTACAATAAAAATATCCCCTATTTCCATTATCTCAACTGGCTCAAATTCTTTATAAACACGTATAGGCTCATTTTTTTGTGCCTCCAAATTTTTCTGTAAACTGGAATCAACAAAGGCATTTGTCCATGAAACATCATCAAATTTAATGTTCCTCCAACCAGACGGAATTTTCCTGGCATCGATTTTCTGTCCCAAAAAGTTATCGGCGGAAATTATATACCCATCACTATTTATTTTCCAAGACTCATCGGTGTCAATAACCTCTTTGGTTCCATCCCTATAATTGATGACTAATTGCGCTATCAATCTCCGGTCATTCCCATAGACCCCTCTCCTAGGATAATCTGTATGCCATTTTGTTGGACCCAACATCCCCAAATACCAGCCATCTCCTAAAATTGCAAATAGTACGTTTTCCCCATTTTCAAGATTTTGGGTTACATCATAGGTCTGATATTGTACCCGCTTGTTATAATCTGTCCATTCAGGAGACAGCACATGATTCCCAACCTTGTTGCCATTGAGCCCAATTTCATAGTACCCTAATGCACTAACATATAACATCGCGTCACTAACTTCTTTAGTCACACTGAAGCGTTTCCTAAGCATTGGGGAAGATGGTGGTACAGGAAGAATGGTTTTAGGTACCGCATTTTTGGAACGGTAGTCGGTAAGGTAATCCTTGTACCCTTTTTGGGCCAAATCAGGTTTATTACCTATCCATTCCGCACTCCAATCAGAATCTTCGAGAAGACCCATACTCCATTTTGCCACTTCACTCCAAGCCGTATAATTGCTTTCGTTATTCCAGATTTTTACTTTCCAATAACATTTTTGTTTACTGTTTAATTCCGTTCCTTGATAAGTAATCTGTTTGTTGGAGTCCGAAATTATTTGGCCAGTATTCCATAGGTCCGCATCAACTTCTGATAATTTTTCGGGAGAGGTAGCTACTAAAATTTGATAAGCTACTTGTTCTTGGTTGATAATATCATCCGAAGTGGTTTTAATTTTCCAGCTTAACCGAGGTGAAAGCACATCAATCCCAATTGGATTCTTTAAATATTCGCATTTTAATTCTAAGAGTTCTATTTCATGGTCCTCTTCTGCACATGAGAAATAGCATATTGAAAATAGAAGGAAAATAATTTTCACTACTTTGATATTTTTCATTATTTCTTTATAATTTATAAATGATAACGTATTATCTCTGTATAAGCTTCGGAACGCCCTGAGTGATCTCACCAAAGCACCCGCCCATGTTCTATAATCAGAGGATTGTAAAATAACTGGCTAGTCCCTAACAAATAACATCCTGTCAAAACCAAAACTGTCAAGTATATAATCAATGTATGGTTTTAAATCTTCCTTGCCCCAATTAGTATGATTGGCTTCCCGAATACTAAATTTATATTTCCTTTAAGAGCCTACATGAGAAAAGCATATTGCCTACCGGAACCTACGCTATTAAAACCCCAAAGAAAATCATATTATCTAGCGAGGACTGCCTAAAGTAACCATATAGTAATTAGAAAAAGTAAATCGACTACTTTAATAAGCTTTAAACCAATCCTGTCCTAAATAAATTTAGGGTCCTTAAAAGATATTCATTTTAATGGCTTAATGAAATATACGTATTGATTTTTAAAAAAGGACGCCTTGTACCTATAAATTTGATGGTGGTTGTTCTTTGACAAATGGATTATCAAGTCATTTATGTAACTCTACTTTTACAAAGAGATTTAACCTTATAAATGCTACTAACTTTGATAAATACCAAGAATGTTTGGCCTAAGTTATTAATGCTTTTAGGATTAGAATAGTTATAAATACGGTCCCAATTTGTATCATCACCACAGTATAGCTTGTCCCAATGAAATATGTAATGTGTAGTTGCTTTTGATATCTCTAAGGAAGATTTCAACCTCCTATCTAGCTTTGCACAGCTCTGTTATGGTGTTTGCTGTCCAAGACATTTGATTGGTAATAACTTCAATGGTTTGCTGGTTTTTATCATCCCATAAGGCGACTATACTGCATTTTTTAGTATATTTTTCCTTGTTATATTGTCGTAAGCTCAATGATTTTATTCTTTAAGACGTGTTGGTGTCTTTGCTCTGGTAATGCCAATTCTTTAATGGTGTTGTACTTTATTTTAGATTTATGTTTAACCACAAAATACACTTGGTTGCTGTCCCAAACATTTAAGATAGCACAGTCATTATAAAATCTATCCGCAACAATAACACTCCCTTTAGATAGGGGAGTGTCGTAAGCACTTTTATTATCGGCTGTTTTTCCATCAGTATTATTCACATAAGTGCGCAAATACCCTTCATAATCAAGTAATGTGTGCATTTTTACGGCTTCCTTTTTCGTTTTGTATTTCGACCAATCAAAGCGAGACAAACAAAGACTTATTATTGTTGCAGCTAAGAAAAGTATTTTTGATTTAATTTTAAATTTAGTGCGTTTCATTTAGGCCTGCTGTCCCATATTTTTCTGCCTTTCCGTTCATCTATTGGGGCAAAGCCCGAAGATTCAAACGGTTTTGTATTGTCCCCTACGGCAATGAAAAGATTGCCATCAGGACCAAATTCCAAGGCACCTCCACTATAGCAACAGTGGCAGTCCGTAGGTGTGGTCAATAAAAAATTTTCCGAATCCAGAATGAGTTCATTGACTATAAAATCGAATTTAGAGATGTGCTGTTGTGAAATGTCCCCGGCCTTTGAATAAAAAAGATAGATTCAGTTATTTTCCTTCTAATTAGGGTCAGCGCAGGCCCAAAAGTCCGTCCTCGTTACCATAAAAAGGTCTAATTGCGTTATGGTGCTGGTTTCCTCTTCAGCAAAATTATAGAGTTTTAAGGCGCCTCTGAATTCTGTAAGCTTCCCCTAAATAGAACTGTTTATTTTTCCAAAATTACATCAAATTTATTGTTTTCAATTCCTCCGGGGCTTGCCTTGGAAGAATTGAGTTTTGCATACGCTATCGGTGGGATTTTCCCTAGTGCATCGTGTGGTCTTTCGTTGTTGTAGTCGACCATCCAGATTCGGCTCTGTTCCCTTACTTGATTCAGGTTTTCAAAGATATATTTGTCGAGTACCCCGCGTCGATAACTTCCGTTGAATCGCTCTATAAATGCATTCTGAGTCGGCTTGCCCGGTTGTATGTACTTAAATTCTATATTGTGCATTTGGCTTCATTCTGCCGTAAGATGGGCGATAAACTCCGGACCATTGTCCATACGTATTTTCTTAGGTTCCTTCCTCCGGTTAATCAAATGGTTCAATACCCAGACTACCCGGTTACTGGTAAGGGAAAAATCCACTTCGATATGTAATGCCTCCCTGTTGTAATCATCAATAACATTAAATGATCTGAAGCGCCTTTGGTTCTCCAATACATCGGTAACGGAATCAATACTCCAAGTTTGGTTCAATCCTTCGGGTACCTCCAAAGGTTCTTGCACGCGCGCAGGAAGTCGTTTCTTGGCCTTTCTTCTCAAAGGAAGTCCGAGTGCAACATATACTCTATGAACCCGCTTATGATTCCACAGCATCCCTTCGTAACGTAGACGATTATAAGCTTTCCAAAAACCTTCCTCTGAGTGTTTTTTAGCCTTTTCCCATAATGCCAGTTCTATCTCACTATCATCTTTAGGTAATGCTCTGTAGTAATAAACGCTCTTACTCATATTGAGGACACGGCACGCCCTGTTGATACCGTAATGAATACGTTCCTTGGTTATACTTCTCTTGCGACAGGGCTTCAGAGCTTTTTTCGATGATCTCCTCTGCCATTTGATGATCGAGTGCAAGGGTCTCGTACATCTTCTTGAGCTTGCGGTTCTCCTCCTCAAGCTCTTTGAGCCGTTTGAGTTCCTTGGAGTTCATTCCGGCGAACTTGGAACGCCACTTGTAAAAAGCAGCGGAACTTACGCCATGTTCGCGACTAATCTAATCAACACTTTTACCATTGTCGAACTCCTTTAAAATCTTCGCAATCTGTGTGGGTGAAAATTTACTCTTTCTCATAATACTACTTAAAATTAAAATTATTATTCAACTTTTAAACAGTTCGGTTTTAGGGGGAGCTTACACATCCACTTTACTAAAAATAGGGGAAATGTCAGGTATGGATTATTCCCAATCGGAAAGAAAGAATAAAAAAGCACATACCCACAGCAAAACCTATATGTAATAGCACCCTATGGGTCACTACTGCTCATAGTTATACTTTCTAAAAAAAAACTAATTTTATTTTTTTTGATATTATCTAAACTCTTTACAAAATGTACATTTTGTAAAGAGTCTAACAACCCATAGTATACCCGCTAAAAATTTCACAAATAGTTATTTTTTATCCATTTGAATACCAAAAACTAATTTTTAAGTAAGACATGGAAGAAATAATGACTTCTAATACCATATTTTATAAAATTCCCAAAACTAGTTAAGATTTCAGTAAAAGAAGAAATACGGCTTTTTTGGGTTCACCTTAAACTAGTTTTATTAGTTTACCATTTCCGATTTTGCGCTTTATAGATTCATCGAAATACCCTTCATGTTTTCAAATTTTCCAATTAATCCCCATCCATTTGCTTTCTCCAAGACTACGGCGTGGATGATGTTAATACCCATGTTTAATGGAAGTTCTATACTATTCCGTTCTATGGATAAATGCCCTTGGTAGCTGTTGCCCTTGCTACGAAATGAGTTGTCGTCCTTAAAAATTTCTTCCCCGTTGAGGTACACTAGAATTTTGTCACTAAAATCAAAATATAATTTTTTAGACTGTGCTTTGTCAGATGCTATTATCAGTTTTGCAATAACATAATCCTCTTGATTCCTTTCAAAATTGCCTTGCGAGGGTTTGATTACATATTTGCTTATGGGTAACAGGCCTGATGATTCGGTAGCAGCTAACCTATATTCTTCACTTGAAAAATCTACGTGATGCAATACCTTATCGCTTTCATATCGATGGGGTTCTGAAAGTTCCCAAGCGGTGATCAATCCCTTTTGCGTTTTTTTAGGATATAAAACCTTGCTGTTCTTACTCGTTTCTGAACTTACGGTCATCTGAGAAAAAACATTCCCAAAAAGTGTCCAAAGACCAATGCTGCCTTTACCATTTTCTGATTTTAGTTTTAGTACCTCTAACACCAACTCCTCATTTACAAAAATACGGGCCGTATAATTGAGTACTTCAACTCTGAGTATATTCCATCCAGCGTTCTCAAACGTAACATTGGCCTGATGCTCCTTATACAATTGCCAGTTACTTTCTCCATTGAATATTGGGGTATACTGCAGTGCATCGGGCTTCCCGCTTTTATGCATTCTCATATATATCTCATCTCCGTTTCCTGCCTGCTGCCTAAAAAAAATACCTGCAAAACTCCGAGCCTCTTTTGCGTAAACAGCGACTTGAATACTTCCATTTGTAAATGAGAAATCTTTTAGGGTCGCTCTCCCGTCCAAACTTAGCGACTGGTGCCCATCAACTTTTTTGAACTCATACGTGGCATTTTGTGAAAACTCCCATTTATCCGAAGTAAATTGGATTTCTTTTGCGGCTTGCCCAAACGACAGAATACCGATAAATAAGCAGATAATCAAAATGAACCTTTGTTTCATAGTTTTTCTATTTTCTACAAAAGTCGATTAGAAATGCTATTGGTTACCTATCATATTCGTGCCGTTTAGTATCATTTTGCTTTTCTGAAATCTGAAGGCGATATATCTGCTAGTTTTACGAAGAATCGGGAGAGATTGTTCGCTTCGCTAAAATTCAGCGTATTAGCAATCTCAGAAATTGTTTGATCGGTATATAACAGCTCCGTTTTAATTTCCTGTAGTAATCTATGGTGTATGATTTGTTGTGCTGTCAACCCGTTATAGGACTTTAAGATTCTATTCAATTTATTACGGTCAACATTCAAAAGGGAAGCATAAGCGTCTACTTTATGCATGCTTCTGATATTATTTTCGAGGGCCTCCTTAAATGTATAAATCTCCGTATTTCCTTGGGTATCTGTAGACAACCCATACTGTTTGGAATACAAACGGTTCAATTTGGATAATACAAAATACAGTAGCGAACGAATGATATGTTTACTATCTGAAGTGTAGTTTTCTATTTCGGTATTTATTTCGTTCAAGCAACGCTTGATAAGCTCATATTCCGACGGAGCTATCTGAAAATATTGAGGTTTAGTAGCATTATAAAAATATTGCAATCTGTGTACAAACAATTTATCTGAGAAAAAGTTGGCCAAAAAATCGTCTTTGAATACCAAGTGGAATCCCCTAGCATTGGTAATATTATTTCTCTTTTTTTGATGGGGAGACGCAAAGAGAATGGTCATTGGTCTGAGCTTAGTTTTATAATCGTTAAGTTCGATTACGCCTTTACTCTCCTCTAGAAACATGATTTCATAGAAGTCTATCGTGTGCGGTTCTGGTTCAAAATCCAAATTGGGATTAGTCTCGAACCTATGGAGATCCATCATTAGCTCAAAACCGTATTTTTTACTATCGAATTTAAAAATTCTCATTAATGAAAAGGATTAGCAATTTTCGTAACCACAGGTTACGAGCTCAAATGGGAAACAAACATATGTTTTACAAATTGATTCTATGTTAAGGAATCCCGCCTTTATTTAAATCTTGGGAAATGTTATCTACACGCTTTACAGAACCTACCTTTAGTTAATAGTAAAGTACAACACCCTATTTCAACTACAATAACACCCTCTAATACCCTCTGAGATCCTTGCACGGCATTGGATATATTGTATAGATTCCGTATCTTTTATATAGGGAATTAGCAACACATCTGACTTTAGCCGATAGCATTTGTGATATGCGTTCTCGCAAGATAAAGCACACCTTTTTTACACAAATGAGTACCCTTTTAGATTGGCATCCCGTAATAACTGTTTTAAAAACCCACTACACTAAAGGAAAAAGCATCACAGGTAAACCTAGTTATAGTGGCTTACTTCTTTTAAAGATGAGTGTATCACAAACCTGGTATGGTCTGCCAGATGTTAATAGCACTAATCAAAATATTAAACTAAAAGAAGGAATTTTAAAGTTAGCGGCAAATGATAGTTTTAAATCTAATTATAAGATTAAAATATGAGAAGGAAGAAAATCCTATAGTACTAATGACAGTAAATTGTTAAGCTAGTTTTATTAATTGAGAATGGCACGGTGTTATCACCGTGCCATTCTTTAAAATCAACGAGATTTTTTAAGATTAGGATACAACTATAAAAAAAGAAGTTTAGCGTATGGGAGTTGACCAGTGATTGGTATCGTACGAACTACAATACTCCCAATTTGTAGGACAGTTTAAAAGGTATTATTTAGTTTATTATGATGCTATTTTGTTAGCACCATAAAGTTAATCTGGTGGTACTTTTCCGATTTTAGTGCGCCTTCTTTTTGTGTTATAGAACTCAATATATTCATTGACCATTTGATATAGGTCAAGACCTCCATTAGGCGGGTTCAGATAGATTTTTCATACGTAATGGATTTCCAGAAGCGTCCATTATAACTATTATCCAAGGCTCTTCCTTTGCCGTCCATTGATATTTGAATTCTAGGTTTAATTCTCCAACTAATGCATCCACAAATTCCTAGGTTGCCTTATTAAAAATGGAAAAGGCAATTGGCAAAATCGATCTATTTAAGAAGCTTTAAGGAGAATTGGTTAGCGATGGTAAGTTTTGATTGACAGGCTTTAAAACTTCTACTTTGTTTTACCTCTTGAATAAAAAAAAGCTTCCAAGAAATTGGAAGCCTTTTTGCTAGTAGCGGGAACTGGACTCGAACCAGTGACCTTCGGGTTATGAGCCCGACGAGCTACCTACTGCTCTATCCCGCGATATGGATATCAAAAATATTCGTCTTAGCTTTTACGCCTTCAGTTCATTAGGCTGACTGAACATTTTCGGACTGCAAAGATACAATGCTTTTTCGATACTATCAAAACTTAATTTGATAAATGTTTTGAAAGTCATCCATTTAAAAATACCTAAATTACCAGGTTTAACTTGTTTTTTAATTTGAACATGGAACTAATTAATGAATTCTTGTCAAGCGTATTGCCCTATACAGAATGGGTTATGCTTTTTTTAATTATTGGTGGTGGCTTGTTTTTGGTCTTTTACTCTAAATTATTACCCTATCGCTATTTTAAACATGCGCTACGTATTACAGCGGGTAAATATGATGACCCTAGTGATCCAGGTGAAGTAAGCCATTTGCAAGCCCTTTCTTCTGCCGTTGCCGCAACGGTGGGAATGGGGAATATTGCAGGCGTTGCGATTGCTATTTATCTGGGAGGACCAGGGGTTGTTTTTTGGATATGGATTACCGCGATAATCGGGATGAGTATCAAATTCTACTCTTGTAGCTTATCCATTATGTTCCGTGGTGAAGATTCTGAAGGAGCGCTGCAAGGTGGCCCCATGTATTATATTACCAAAGGGATGGGGAATAAAGCAAAACCGCTCGCTATTTTCTTTTGTATTGCTGGTTTGTTTGGTGTATTGCCTGCGTTTACCACCAATCAGTTTACGCAAACCTTGATGACAGTTATAAAACCAGATGAAGCTTTTGTGGTTTTAGGCGATTTTCAATGGAAATTAGTAATAGGTTTTGTGCTATCCATCATAACATCATTTGTAATTTTTGGGGGACTAAAAAAAATAGCAAAAGTGGCTACTGCTATAGTCCCATTTATGGTTCTGGTGTACTTATTAGCCGTCGTGTATATCCTGTTAACCAATGTATCCGAAATACTACCTTCTTTTAAATTAATTTTTACCGAAGCATTTAACGTCAAGACAATGGTTGCCGGCGGTTTATGGGGTTTAATTATTATTGGAATACGACGAGCTGTTTTTTCAAATGAATCTGGTATAGGTACAGCACCTATGTTCCACGGACAGTCTAAAACAAAGGAACCTATTCAAGAAGGTTTGGTAGCCATGTTAGGTCCTTTTATCGATACCATTATAGTGTGCTCGTTAACAGCGGTGGTTATCATCATCAGCGGTGCGCATTTAGAAACTGAAACTAACGGAATCGCGATGACTCTAAATGCCTTTGAAAGCTCTATTCCTTATGGTAGTATTTTGTTAATGGTTGTGGTGAGTGCTTTTGCCTTGTCTACCTTATTTACCTATTCGTATTACGGTACTAAATGCCTTTCTTTTCTTACTAATGCGAAAATTGGGAAGTTTTATAATTTCATTTACGTGGGTAGTATTACTTTTGCAGCGGTAGCATCTGTAGATTTAGTGATTAATTTAATAGATTTATCATTTGCACTCATGGTTATTCCTAATATGATAGCGGTGTTGTATCTAGCACCAAGGGTCAATGCCGCAATGAAAGTCTATTTCCTAAAAGTGAAGCATGAAAGATCATAAAGCAGGTTTTGTAAATATCATCGGTAATCCCAACGTGGGAAAATCAACCTTAATGAATGCTTTTGTGGGTGAAAAATTATCCATAATTACGTCTAAGGCCCAGACAACACGGCACCGTATTTTAGGTATCGTAAACGGAGACGATTTTCAGATGATTTTATCGGATACCCCAGGGATTATTAAACCAGCCTATGACTTGCAAGCCTCCATGATGGATTTTGTGAAGTCGGCTTTTGAGGATGCAGATGTATTGTTATATATGGTTGAAATAGGGGAGAAGGCGCTAAAAGACGAACGCTTCTTCGATAAAATAAAGAATTCGAAAATTCCAGTTTTATTACTGTTGAACAAGGTAGATACCGCCACCCAGGAACTTTTGGAAGAGCAAGTACAGTATTGGCAGGAGGAATTACCCACGGTAGAAATTCATCCAATATCGGCGCTGCAAAACTTTAATATTAAAGGTGTGTTCGAACGTATTTTGGAATTGTTGCCCGTCTCGCCACCGTACTATCCAAAGGACCAATTAACGGATAAGCCAGAGCGTTTTTTCGTGAACGAGACTATTCGAGAGAAAATATTATTATACTACAAGAAGGAAATTCCTTATGCTGTTGAGGTAGAGACCGAAGAGTTTTTTGAGGACGAGGAAATTATACGTATCCGTTCCGTTATCATGGTCGAACGTGATTCTCAAAAAGGCATCATCATAGGTCATAAAGGGATTGCACTGAAAAAAGTAGGTGTAGAATCTAGAAAAGATTTAGAAAAATTCTTTGACAAACAAGTACATATAGAACTGTATGTTAAAGTGAACAAGAACTGGAGAAACGATAGTAGGCAGTTAAAACGATTTGGGTATAATAAGTAAAGTCCAGCTTTATATTTCTCATCAACTTACTCATATTCTTTTGTTTATATTACCTTTGCAGCCAAATTTAGAGGTATGGGAGCTATTGTTGCTATTGTAGGAAGACCTAATGTAGGTAAGTCAACATTTTTTAATAGACTAATTCAGCGTCGTGAAGCTATTGTGGATGCAACTAGCGGAGTTACGCGTGATAGGCATTACGGAAAAAGCGATTGGAACGGCAAGGAGTTTTCTATTATCGATACCGGAGGGTATGTTTTAGGAAGCGATGATGTTTTTGAAAAGGAGATAGATAAGCAGGTAGAACTAGCTATAGCAGAGGCAGATGCCATTATTTTTATGGTAGATGTAAATACCGGCGTAACTGGAATGGACGAGGATGTCGCCAAATTATTAAGAAGGGTAAACAAGCCAGTTTACCTTGCTATTAATAAGGTAGATAATGCCATGCGGCAAGAAGATGCGGTAGAATTTTACGCCTTGGGATTAGGAGAGTATTATACGCTTTCTAGTATAAACGGTAGCGGAACAGGGGAGCTTTTGGATGCTTTAGTGAAAGACCTTCCTCAAGTTGAAGAAGAACAAACGGAACTGCCTAGATTCGCCGTAGTCGGCAGGCCTAATGCAGGTAAATCATCTTTTATAAACGCGCTTATTGGTGAGGATAGATATATTGTAACTGATATTGCAGGCACCACAAGGGATAGCATAGATACAAAGTATAATAGGTTTGGTTTCGAGTTTAACCTAGTAGATACGGCAGGAATACGAAGGAAAGCTAAAGTAAAGGAAGACCTAGAGTTTTATTCCGTTATGCGCTCTGTACGTGCCATAGAGCATTGTGATGTTTGTTTGTTGTTGTTGGACGCTACCCGAGGTTTTGATGGTCAGGTAGAAAATATTTTTTGGTTAGCGCAACGCAATCACAAGGGTATTGTAATCCTTGTAAACAAGTGGGATTTGGTTGAGGATAAGGAGACCAATACTATAAAGCAATATACGGAAAGAATAAAGCAAGCAATATCACCTTTTGTAGATGTTCCCATATTATTTGTTTCGGTCTTAACGAAGCAACGAATTTTTAAGGCTATTGAAACGGCTGTAGATGTCCATAAGAATAGAAGCAAAAAAATTATAACCCGTAAGTTTAATGATGTTATGCTTCCGCTAATCGAGGCCTATCCACCGCCGGCATACAAAGGTAAATATGTGAAGATTAAGTTTTGTACGCAATTGCCAACACCGTACCCCCAGTTTGCTTTTTTCTGCAACCTGCCACAGTATGTGAAAGAGCCTTACAAACGCTATCTAGAAAATAAGATTAGGGAGGAATTTGATTTTACTGGAGTTCCTATTACTGTATTTATGCGGAAGAAGTAAGTGGCCTAAGGCATGATGGTTAGACCCCGAAGGATTAGGCGTCTTTTATTTTAAGTTTTGTTAGTTCGTAGTTGTTATGATAAACAAAATGAGATAACTACAAATAAACTATTGGTTATTCTGTTTGAATGTGATTTTTGTGTTTGTATTTGATACCTGAACTTCTTCTATTTGAGTTACCATCCGCCGGATGCACCTCCTCCGCCAAACCCGCCTCCGCCGAAGCCACCACCAAATCCACCGCCGCCAGAGCTTCCGCCACCACCAAATCCTCCGCCACTTCCAAAACCTCCGGTTCCTCCGCTGCGTCCCATACTGCTTAGGATAATAATATCCAATAGATTCAATCCTTTGTTCTTTCGACCTCCGTTGCCGTTACCACCACCCTTGTTGCGCTTGGAAAGTATTATCAGGATAATAAAGAAGACAATAAAAGGGAACAAGGATCTTAACGGAAATCCCTCCTCTTTTTTAGCACTACGGTCTTCTGTAAACTCACCATTTAATACCTTAAAAATCATGTCGGCTCCGTTATTCAATCCGCCATAATAATCACCCGTTTTAAATTTGGGTACGATAACGGTTTCTATGATGCGTCGCGACATGGCATCTGTAAGATTCCCTTCTACCCCGTACCCCGTATTAATTGCTATTTTTCTATCGTTCCTTGCCAGTATTAGCAAGACTCCATTATCTTTTCCTGCTTGGCCAATACCCCATTTTTGACCCCATTGTGCACCAAGATACGTGATGTTTTCACCTTCTGTACTAGCAATGATGGCGACTACAATTTGTGTAGAAGTACTGTCTGAGTAGCGTATTAGCTTTTGTTCTAGAGCATTTTTTTGAACAACCGATAGCAGATTTATATAGTCATAAACACTGGTTTCTATTTCTGGTTTTTCGGGTATTTTAAACTGTCCCCAACTAGGGAGAAAGTACATTAACAGTAAAAAGCTAAGACTAGCCTTTAGATACCTCATTGCTTAATTCGTTAGTGTCTCCATGTTTCCAAGGAAAGTGCTTTTCCAATTCGTTACCTGCTTTTAGCACTCCTTCTAAAATACCGTCTTTAAACTTTCCTTTTTTAAAGTGGGACTGAATGATATCTTTGGTGGTATCCCAAAAATCTTCGGGAACCACATTGTCTATGCCCTTATCGCCACAAATAGAGAATTTTCGATCGTTTACAGCAACATATAAAAGCACACCATTCTCTTGCTTAGTATTGTCCATTTTAAGGAGGTGAAATACTTCCTTAGCTCGCTTATAATGGTCCAGTTTAGTATGGGATTCTATATGGACCCTAATTTCTCCGGATGTGTTGGTTTCGGCTTTCAGAATCGCTTCCACGATTTCCTGTTCGTCCATAACACTTAAAAAATCTTCCACTCTGGACATAGGGTTTTATTCAAAATCAAAATTAACATCAGGTGCCTGTTCCGAACCGGCTTCAGATTTAAAATAAGCTAATTCATCGAAATTGAAGATACCAGCCAAAACGGAATTCGGGAATTTTTTGATATGAAAATTGTAGGGTTCTACCGTGGCATTAAAGCGGTCACGTGCTACGTTGATTCTATTTTCTGTGCCTTCCAACTGTGATTGTAGTTCTAGGAAATTCTGATTGGCTTTTAAGTCTGGATAGCGCTCTACGGTAACTAAAAGTTTACTCAAAGCTCCACTTAAGCCGCTTTGAGCTTGATTGAACTGTGCCAGCTGTTCCGGTGTTATGTTCGTAGGGTCTATGCTTACGGATGTTGCTTTTGCACGGGCTTCTATGACATCGGTTAGTGTTCCTCTTTCAAAATCTGCTGCGCCTTGTACGGTTTTTACCAAATTGCCAATAAGGTCGTTTCTTCGTTGGTAGGAACTTTCTACGTTCGCCCATGTTTTGGTAGAAGTTTCTTTCAACGCAATTGCGGTATTGTTGAACCCAACACTAGATTGGTATAGTCCAAAAGCAATAACGCCCAGTACGATTAATGCAATAATTCCTTTTTTCATGATTTGTTAAGTTTTAGCTTGTTCTAATATATAAAAATATGTTTCCGTAGCTATAGTTGATTCTTGATTTTAATAAGTTCCGCCTTTACACCTTCCAATTTCTGTATGATATCAAAGTTGGATAATGTTTTTTGTTTTTCCTCCTTTAAGTGTGTCTTTGCGCCATCCAACGTAAAGCCACGTTCTTTTACCAAATGATAGATAAGTTGGAGATTTTTTATATCCTGCGGGGTGAACTTTCGGTTTCCCTTCGCATTTTTTTTGGGTTGTAATACATCAAATTCCTTTTCCCAAAAGCGTATAAGGCTGGTATTTACATCAAAGGCACGAGCAACTTCCCCAATGCCATAATATCTTTTTTCTGGGAGATCTATTTGCATTAGTCCAGGGATTGGTTTTCTTGGTTTGCGTATTTCAACATATTCTCAAATTCTTTTGGGGATAAACTACCATAGTAAAAATTTAAAGGGTTTATACGGTCTTTATCTTTCCATACCTCATAGTGTAAATGAGGCGCTTCTGAACGTCCTGTACTACCGACAAAACCGATTAAATCCCCTCTTTTTACCTTTTTACCCTTCTTAACGTTGTATTGGCTAAGATGCGCGTAGAGGCTTAAATATCCGTAGCCGTGATCAATTCGGATGTGTTTTCCATATCCAGATGAATTATTATCAGCTCTGATTATTTTGCCATCTCCTGTTGCGTAAATCGGTGTTCCTCTTGGTGCGGTAAAATCCATTCCATAATGCATTTTCCTTGCCTTTGTAAAAGGGTCTGAACGCCACCCGTACCCAGATGCCATTCGTTTCAAATCCTCGTTATTTATAGGTTGTATGGCCGGAATAGCCACTAAAAGCTTTTCTTTTTCCTCTGCCAACTTGGTAATTTCATCCAAGGATTTGGATTGTATGGCCATTTGTTTCTTAATAATATCCAACCGTTGGGTGGTGGCGATGACCATATCGGAATTATTGAAACCCTCCAGTGATTTGTAACGGTTAATGCCACCAAAACCTGCACGTCTTTGTTCTTCAGGAATAGGATTAGCTTCAAAATAGAGCCGGTATATGTTGTTGTCTCGGTCTTCTATATTTACCAGAACATCTTCAATTTGTTCCATTTTTTTATTCAGAAGCTCAAATTGAAGTTCGTAATTTTTCCCTTCTCGAGCCAAGGAAAGTTCCCTTGGGGTGTTGATTAAGTTGGTGTTTAAAAGTAAAATCAACATAAGGAAACCTAAGAGAAATGCTCCCAAAAAGAAAAAGACAATATTGCGGTAGCGTCTAGATTTTTCCGGTTCTATCTTTCTATACGATAGCGTGTCTGGGTCGTAATAGTATTTTACCTTAGACATGAATAGATTTTATACTATTTTTGTGGTGTATTTTTAACATAACAAACAAATATAAAAATTGTTTTCTACAAACAGTTAAAATTTGTAAAAGCTTAGCATTTTAGATGAATTCCAAGGATATACGAAAGCAATTTTTACAATTTTTTGAAGGCAAAAAGCACAAAATCGTGCCTTCAGCCCCCATGGTTATTAAAAATGACCCCACCTTGCTTTTTACAAACGCAGGTATGAATCAGTTTAAGGAGTATTTTTTAGGAATCTCTGAACCTAAGGCAACAAGGGTATCGGATTCGCAAAAATGCCTTAGGGTAAGCGGTAAACATAATGATTTGGAAGAGGTAGGGAAGGACACCTACCACCATACGATGTTCGAGATGTTGGGTAACTGGAGCTTTGGAGATTACTTTAAAGAAGAGGCCATTACTTGGGCATGGGAATTGTTGACCGATGTTTTAAAGATTGACAAAGAGAGTCTATATGTTTCTGTTTTTGAAGGAAGTGATGACGCTGATAAGCTAGGGAAAGATAATGAAGCTTATGAGCTATGGCGTAAGATTGTGCCGGAAGATCGAATTATTTTAGGTAATAAAAATGATAATTTTTGGGAAATGGGAGACCAAGGCCCGTGTGGTCCCTGTTCGGAAATCCACGTGGATATACGTTCAAAGGAAGAAAAAGAAAAGGTGTCGGGTGCAAGTTTAGTAAATGCTGACCATCCTTTAGTAGTAGAGATTTGGAACTTAGTTTTTATGCAGTATAATCGCAAAGCAGATGGTAGTTTAGAGCCTTTGCCTGCGAAGCACGTAGATACGGGAATGGGTTTTGAGAGGTTGTGTATGGTCATGCAGAACGTTAAATCAAATTACGATACGGATGTGTTTATACCTCTGATACGTGAAATAGAAACTATTGCTAATGCCAATTATGGAAAGGATGAAGAAGTTGATATTGCTATACGTGTAATTGCCGATCATATTAGGGCAGTGGCGTTTTCCATTGCAGATGGACAGTTGCCCAGTAATACGGGAGCAGGGTATGTAATCCGCAGGATTTTAAGGCGTGCCGTTCGTTATGGGTTTACTTTTTTAGATACAAAGGAGCCTTTTATGTACCTTTTGGTAAATGTGCTTACCCAAAGTATGGGAGATGCATTCCCTGAATTAAAGGAACAGAAGCAGCTGATACAGAATGTTATTAAGGAGGAGGAACATTCCTTCTTAAAAACTCTAGATCAAGGTTTGGTGCTGCTGGATGTCATAATTTCCAACGCCAAGACCAATACCATAGACGGAGGTAAGGCTTTTGAGTTGTACGATACCTTTGGGTTTCCTATCGATTTAACTGCACTCATCCTAAGTGAAAAAGGATATACCTTGGATGAAGCCGGATTTGATGCGGCCATGCAAGTGCAGAAAAAACGTTCCAAATCGGCGTCTGAGATGTCCAAGCAGGATTGGGAAGTGTTGGCCTATGATAACGCACAGGAATTTATAGGATATGATACGTTACAGACCGATGTGAAAATTTTAAAATATAGAAAAATTACATCCAAGAAAGAGGGCGTACAGTATCAATTGGTGTTTAATTTTACTCCATTTTATGCTGAAGGAGGAGGTCAAACAGGGGACAAAGGCTATTTGGAATCTACAGATGGCGATGTGGTATACATTATCGACACGAAAAAAGAAAATAACGAAATCTTACATTTCACTAAGAACCTTCCTAAAAAACTGGAGAGCACTTTTAAGGCCGTGGTAGATGCCAAACACAGACAGCTTACAGAGGCCAACCACACGGCAACGCATTTATTACACCAAGCTCTGCGCGAAGTATTGGGAAAGCATGTAGAACAAAAGGGTTCCTCCGTGCATCCCAAATCGCTACGGTTCGATTTTTCCCACTTTTCCAAAATGACAGATGACGAGCTGGAACAAGTTGAGGGTTTTGTAAACGCACGTATAGAAGGGCAAATAGCCTTAGAAGAAAAGCGTAATATACCCATGGAAGAAGCATTGGTATCTGGAGCTATGGCATTGTTCGGAGAAAAATATGGGGATACCGTGCGCACAATAAAGTTTGGAAAATCGGTAGAACTATGCGGTGGTACACATGTGAAAAATACGGGAGATATTTGGCATTTTAAATTGAAATCGGAAGGCGCCGTTGCTGCTGGAATCCGCAGGATTGAAGCCATTACAAGTGATGTCGTAAAGGAATACTTTTTCGATAGCAACCAATCTTTAGAGGATATCAAGGAGGTATTGGGGAACGCCCAAGACCCTATAAAAGCCGTATCTAGTCTTCAGCAAGAAAACGCAGAATTAAAGAAGCAAGTAGCGCAGCTATTAAAGGAAAAGGCAAAAAACTTAAAAGGGGATATGGCTCATGAACTCCAAGAAGTAAACGGTGTGCAATTTTTGGCAAAGCAGATAGATTTGGATGCTGCTGGTCTTAAGGACCTTTCTTTTGAAATGGGAAAGAACCAGAATAATTTGTTTCTACTTTTCGGAACCGAACAAAACGGTAAGGCACTTTTATCTTGTTATATTTCTAAGGAATTGGTAATTTCCAAAAGTTTGAACGCAGGGGCCATTGTGCGCGAACTTGGTAAACATATTCAAGGCAGTGGAGGTGGTCAGCCATTTTTTGCTACGGCTGGAGGTAAGAACCCAGCTGGAATAGGGGAGGCTTTGGAGCAAGCGAAGGGATATTTGTAATAGCTGAAACTTGTAGTTGGTCTTAATCCATACTGCCAACTGAAACTGCATACTGTAAACTGATAGAATGAAACTCCAAACCCAAATTCCATTAACAAAAGCAGGTAATCAAATAGACTATACTAGTCAGTTGTTACTCTTAGGTTCTTGTTTCTCAGAAAACATTGGCGCTAAACTCAAATATTTCAAATTCCAAACGCTACAAAATCCGTTCGGAATTCTTTTCCACCCTTATGCAATTGGGAATTTGGTTACAAGGGCTATCGAAAAAGAATACTATAGAGAAGAGGAGCTGTTTTTTTTAAATGAGCGTTGGCATTGTTTTGATGCCCATAGCAGTTTAAGTGAAGTGTCTAAAGAAAAACTAGTAGAAAACCTAAACGCTCAACTTGTTCATACGGAGGAGTGCCTAAGCAAGGCAACACACATTAGTATTACCTTAGGTACAGCATGGGTATACCGGAAAAAAGAAACGGGAAAAACCGTCGCCAACTGTCATAAAGTCCCCCAAAAAGAATTTGACAAGCGGTTATTAACTGTTGCGGAAGTAGCTACAAGCTTACAGCGCACAGTTTCTCAAATTCAAAATATAAATAAAAAAGCACAATTAATAGTTACGATTTCACCTGTACGGCATCTTAAAGATGGTTTTGTTGAAAATCAAAGAAGTAAATCACACCTAATAACGGCAGTACATCAATTGTTGGAAGTTTCCTGTTTTAGAGTCAAGGGTTTTTATTTTCCGGCCTATGAGTTGATTATGGATGAGCTACGGGACTACCGTTTTTACGAAAGGGATATGGTACACCCTAATCAATTGGCCATAGACTATGTTTGGGAAAAGTTTGCAGGGGTTTGGATATCTGATGATATCAAAGAAACTATGAAAAAGATAGAGGAAGTACAAAAAGGTGCTCAGCACAGACCTTTTGACCCGAATAGTGTAGTGTACCAGAAATTTCATAATTCCCTTCAACAGAAAATAGACGATATTAAGAAAGCATTTCCGTTCATGGAATTTAGTTTGTGAACACGAGTAGTTTTACATGAAGAAATTTTTAACAAGTGTTGTAACGGCATTAGCGGTTTTTTTTGTTTTTCGGACTTGCGCTAATGACAAGGAAGCCAAGGCAATTCTGTAAGAAAACGCTATGCTGATTCAGCAACAAATAGATAACGTTTCTAAATTAATAGTTACTGAAGGCCATTTTACTGAGGTCTATAATTATATGGAATCCAAAGGACTATTTGGACCTTTGATAACCGCAGAAAAAAGGCTTTGGTGGTAGTAAATACAGATGTGTTTATTGCCTATGACCTATCTAAAATAAGCTTTGAAATAAATCAAGTTAGTAAAAAAGTGCGCATAAGCAGCATTCCCGAACCGGAGATAAAACTGAATCCCGATTTTGAATATTACAATGTAACTTCTGATTACCTGAACCCTTTTGATGCCGGAGATTACAATCAGATAAAGCGTAATGTTAAAGCCTCCCTACTTAAAAAGATAGAAACATCAACGCTAAAGACAAACGCAAAGAATAGACTGCTGAGCGAACTCCAAAAATTCTATATCTTGACGAATAGTATGGGCTGGGTATTGGTTTATGAAGATGTTCCTATTGGTAATTTTAGCGAGTTGAAACTTAAACAGTAGTGACTGAAGGCTTGTCTACTAAAGATAAACCGTTATCAATTAAATGTCTCAGTTTTGGTTGATTGTGCTTCACTTGCTCTAAATAATTTTTGATATTTAAGGCGAAATCAGCATCCCCATTGGTAATTGCCAATTCATATAATTCAACGGATAAAAGCCAATCTTGGGGAAATCGCTCCTTTATTTTTTTAAACACCTTGTTTCTTGAAATAGTGGTATTCTTCCCATCCCTAAAATCCCGTATTTGTTGGTAGTATAGCGTTATTTGATTGTCGGGGTTATCCTCTTTGTTAGCAATCGTTTTGCTTAGTTCATGGTCTAAAAGATCAAAACTGTTTATATCAGCGGGGCCGTTATAAGCAGAGACGATGTGCTCTCCAATAACCATATTGTACGGTTCCAAATTTGATTCAAACAGTATTTTTCCCTTATGTGTAACGGAACAGTTCTCAAGAGTGATGAGAATGATTTGTCCTTGTAGGTTTCTCGTCCCCGTAATTATTTTTCCACTTACATTGATGTCACCTATAAAATCTAAGGAAATAACTTCTCCTTCGTAAATATTGTACGCCTTTAAGTCTCTCGGACTCATTTCCTCAATGGCAATGTTGATGCCTTTTAGGCGGCCTATTGGTGAGCCAAATCCGGTAGTGTGTTTGTTCGTATCCTGTCCAACCAATTCTTTTTCATGAAATGCTAGAGCAGATCGGCCCACTGTCTGAAAATAAACGGGCTGTCCCTCGTGCGCTATAACATACTCGAAATTTCCCGAGACCTGTAATCCCGTACTAAGTTCTATGGTGGCTAGCTCTTTGGAATGTATCAATTTTTGGATACCCTGGAGTCCACCCGTTCGCAGGGCCATGGTATTGGTGAAATCCTCTAATACCTGATTTAGGAAAGCAAAGTCTGGCGTTACGAACAGTTGTGGCTGCGGTTTAGTAATATCAAAAGCAGTATGGGCTGCCGCTATAGAATAAGGAATTTTTATAACTTCGTCTGTCATACACCAAGCGCTTTCACCAATGGAAGATAGCAATCCAGCTCCATATATTTTCGGATTTTCTAACGAACCTATTAGCCCGTATTCCACCGTCCACCAATGTAGGTTTCTTAGGAGCGCCATTTCGCTTGGCTCGCCCATGTTTTTTTGAAGCACTTCAATATGCTTTTCGACTTTTTCTATTTCCAAAGGGTCGGTGCCTTTTGCTTCTTTAATGATAGACAAGTGACGCACCGCTTCGTAGAGTTCAAAATCCTTGGCACTGGACACAGCTTTACATCCAATTTCTCCAAAACGCCTAAGATATTCAGCATACTCTGGGTTGGCAATGATAGGTGCATGTCCTGCACCTTCGTGAATAATATCCGGAGCAGGGGTATATTCTATATGTTCTAGCTGGCGAATATCCGAAGCAATAACCAGCACATTGTACGCCTGAAACTCCATAAATGCTGCTGGCGGAATAAAGCCATCTACTGCAACGGCAGCCCATCCCAAATCCTTTAGGATACGATTCATACCGTACATGTTCGGAATGTTATCTATGGAAATTCCTGTTTTTTTTAGTCCGTCCATATATGAGCCATGTGCAACTTGGCTCAGGTAATCTACATTTTTCCGCATCACATAGCGCCAAACCGCTTGGTTCACAGCTGTATAGTCAGTATAATTTTGCGGTTTTATGTATTGTTTTAGATGCTTTGGAAGTTTGTCTAGTATGGGGTTGCTTTCGTAGTTCATGATTCGGATAATTTAACAGCGTTGCCTTGGGCGTCAAACAGGGAGCGCATAGAAAATGCTTGAGGAGTCTCCCCATACTTTTGATAGTGTTCTAATTTTTCCTTGGTTAGCTCCAAGGAGGGTACGTCGCCTGCTGGTATCCACATATAATAAATTGAGAGGGTTTCGAAAGGTCTAACCATTTTTTCTGGTTCTTAAGGAAATAACTGTGAACGGTGCCATACACAAAGTTTTTAAAAAACGCTATGCCTTCCAATACACCTATATTAATAGCTATCATTTCATCTTTGAAGGGTGATTCTATATACGATGCGGAACGCCATTCCTCGTCTATTAAGCGCCATAGTAATCCAGGACTTTCCTCTTTACGTTTATTTACCGGTTCCAAAAAATTTACAAACGCTTTCATTATTAGGTCGTTCAGCTGAGCGCTAAAAAGTGAAATATTAGCCTGTGCAAGACGGTCCATGATAAACATCGATTTCTATTAAAGGTAGTTAATAAGGGTTAGTTTTGTTTATATTGATTTAATTTCAGTGATAATTCCTATTTAATTGATAAAATGAAGGAATATAGTATAAATTGTATAGTTTAATACTACACAAAACAGGAAATAGTATGCCGGAAAACTTAGACAGTATAGACCGTCAAATATTGAAAATCTTAGAAAATGATGCAAAAACGGGTGTAAAAACGATTGCAGAGAAATTGGGACTTACCAAAACTCCTGTATATGAACGGATAAAAAGATTGGAAAAGGAGAGGTATATAAAAGGCTATGTTGCTATTTTAAACACGGATAAAATTGAAGAGAGTATCACTGTATTTAGCTTTGTTTCCCTAGAGGCTCAAAAAGGTAGCTTTATGGATGATTTTCTTTTAAGGATTCAAGAGTTGAAAGAAATAAGGGCTTGCTATGTAGTAGGAGGGGAGTTTGATTTTCTATTAAAGGTAACGGTCAAAAATTTAGATGCTTATTATAATTTTGCAAAATCCAAAATAGCCAGTCTCCCCAATATCGGTGCAGTAAAAAGCGCCTTTGTGTTGAACGAGGTCAAAAATAGCGAACATTTCCCGCTATTGTAGAAAATAAAATCCAGCTTGTATTTGAAGATACAAGCTGGATTTTACTTATGTTGTCCGCTTAGTTAGTAGCAACTCCGCTAGGCGGATATTGCTCCATAATCTGCGAAACAAATTCTTTTATGCGCTGTTCTTTCTTTTGAATATTTTTGGTATTGGCTAAAGTGCCTTCCCCTTTTCCTTGCCAAACCAGCTGTTTGCTTTGAGTATCTACCAAATCTATATATAAAGAACCTTCTGTGCTTGTACTCACGAAGTTGCCGCCTCCCCAGCCCCAACCAAGTCCGGGTCCCCAACCAAGGCCTCCCATGCCCCAGCCTCCGAAACCACCCCAGCCGCCCATGCCAAAGTTATTGTTGTAAATATCTACACGTTCCTGTTCTTTGGTGAAGATATTAATTAGGATATCTGGGCTATCAGATTTAATGAACCCTCTTGTGGACAACTCTGTCTCTATTGCTCTGAGAATTCGCTTTTTATCCAAATCTGAAATTTGGGCTTTATCTATGCCTGTTTTGTAAAAAGCATAAGAATTATAGGAACTGAAATTGGCCTTTTCATCATAATCGGATAGTACCCGCACCGCGTTACAGGAACTAAGAAATACAAGGGCAAATACAGGTAATAGGATTAATTTTAGCTTTTTCATAGACTGTTTTTTTATTAGGGGACTCTTTATTTTTCAATTAAAAGGCACCAAAAATCATGCCGAACATAATTATGTTCATTGGCTGTTTGTTTTTGGGTCATAACCATAAGGACAATGTCTACAGCCGCTTTCACAACAATAACCGCGTTTTAGATGAAATTGTTTGGTAAAAACGCGATACCCTTCATCGGTCCAATAAAAATCGCCTTCCTCAATTGGGATAATTTCTTTCATTACTTTTTAAACGTGTTGAGTAGTTCCAAATGATTCGGAGTGATAGTTCAGGAAAGGTCAATTCTCTACTTTCATTACCTTAATAACAGAAATAAAGTTACTCGTTTTCTGTTGATAACCTTATGTAGAGCGTTAATTTTATGAGTAAATTATGGTGTTATTCCGTATGTCGGGATTGTTGGCAAGAAAAACGAGTATGTTTTTCGGTCAAAAATTTAACAATTATCTTTGTTTCAATAGATGAAGCAATTGCCTATGATATTGGTTTTTAAACATTTCTTTTATAAAAACTATGTAGGGCTCTCTTTGTGGCCATTTATTTTTCTAAAGAGTGATGCGTTTAAAGAGGACACCGTTCTTATCAATCACGAGAAAATTCATTTAAGGCAACAAGAAGAATTACTTATCCTACCCTTTTACATACTTTATATTTCAGAATGGTTGCTTCGAAGTATTTGGTATTTGGACAGTTACCGTGCTTACCAGAATATTAGCTTTGAGCGCGAAGCCTATAGTAACGAGAGCCAATCAGATTACCTTTCCCAACGTAAATCGTTCAGCTTTATTAAATACCTTTGTGGCTGAATTCATTAAATTTGCAGAGTATAAATCAATATCTACAGCTTCCTATCCTCGAGGAAAAAAATATCATCCTAGCTTTAAAGCGAGAGGATTTACTGCATCCATTCATATCCGGAAATAAATATCGAAAATTAAAGTACAATTTAAAAGCTGCCCGAGAAAAAGGATGTAGCACACTACTTACTTTTGGAGGAGCTTTTTCAAACCATATCGCAGCTGTTGCTTTTGCCGGTAGGGAACGAGGAATTAAAACCATTGGCGTAATTAGGGGAGAAGAGCTTCAAGATAACTGGCATCAAAATCCAACTTTAGCACAAGCATACGAAAATGGGATGCGGTTTAAATTTGTAAGCAGACAAGCTTACAAGGAAAAGGATAATACAGAATTTATCACGCAATTAAAAAAGCAATACGGAGACTTTTATTTAATTCCAGAGGGTGGCACCAACCCTTTGGCAGTGAAAGGCTGTGAAGAAATTTTGGTAGCGCAGGACTCAGAATTTGATGTCATCTGTACCTGTGTTGGCACTGGTGGAACCGTAGGCGGTCTCATCAATTCCTCTCATCAACACCAACAAGTGTTGGGCTTTTCTGCCTTAAAAGGGAGTTTTATAAAGGAAACTATTAGCCAAATTACCATAAAGAAGAATTGGAGATTGATCACAGAATATCACTTTGGCGGTTATGCTAAAATTACGAATGAATTAGTGGTGTTTATTAATAATTTTAAGGCAGAAACCGGTATTCCCTTAGATCCCATTTATACTGGAAAAATGCTATTTGGGTTGTACCATATGATTAAGAATGATAATTTTGCTGAAGGCACGAAGATTTTGGCTGTGCATACAGGCGGAATTCAAGGAATTGAGGGAATGAATACGGTGCTAAAAAAGAAAAATTTACCTTTGTTAGAATGATAAATAACAGAATTCTACTCTTGCTGCTAGTCTTAAGCGTCTCTTTTACAGGTTGTAAATCTAAAAAAGCGTACACGGACTCTATGAGGACCAAAAATGTACTTACCGAGCGTCAGAAGACAAAATCTAGTTCTAAAGCCCCGAAGGCTGAGAGTAAAGTAGATTTACCCCAAGATACAGGTAAGTTTGTCATTTTTAAAATTGAAGATATACCTGACTATATTACAACCTTTTCTGAAATTGCTCAATTGGAAATGAAGGCTTATGGTATTCCTGCGAGTATTACGCTAGCACAAGGACTTTTGGAAAGCGGCTTTGGAAACGGCGAATTGGCCAGGAAAACCAACAACCATTTTGGTATTAAATGCCATACGGGTTGGCAGGGCGATTACGATTTTCATGACGACGATGCAAAAGGGGAGTGCTTTAGAAAGTATAATCATCCTATGTATTCGTATAGAGACCACAGTATTTTTCTTTCTACTCGCGGTAGATATGCCTTTTTGTTTGATTATGATACTACGGATTATAAAAACTGGGCAAAAGGACTGCGCAAAGCAGGCTATGCAACCGATAAAAAATACCCACAAAAGCTTATTTACCTCATCGAAAAACATCAATTAGACCAATATGATACTAGAGTTTCCAAATCGGTCTATAAAAAAAATATGCCTGTTATTGCAGAAAAAAAAGCGGTCCATGTCGTTAGAAAAGGAGATACCTTGTATTCCCTCTCCAAGCGATATTATGTTTCTATTGACGCGTTAATGAAATTGAACAAACTGAGGGATGCCAATCTTTCTGTAGGTCAAAAGTTGATGGTCAAAACGACCCAAATGAAAAAGTAATTCATGATATACAAAAGAAGTAGTGCCCTGTTTGCAGAGGCTAAAAAATATATACCTGGTGGTGTCAACTCACCAGTAAGAGCTTTTAAAGCTGTAGGTGGAGACCCTATTTTTGTAAAAGAAGCAAAAGGAGCCTACTTATATGATGAAGATGGGAACAAGCTAATTGATTATATAGCGTCTTGGGGTCCTATGATTTTAGGTCACGCTTATGAACCGGTTATAACAGCTATTATAGACAAGGCCAAAAAGGGGACTTCTTTTGGAATGCCTACCGAGATTGAAAGTGAGTTGGCAAAGTTGGCGGTATCTATGGTGCCAAATATTGACAAGATACGTTTTGTAAATAGCGGTACGGAGGCTTGCATGAGCGCAGTACGTTTGGCGCGTGGCTATACAGGAAAAGATAAAATCATAAAATTCGCCGGATGCTATCACGGGCATTCAGATTCCTTTTTAATACAGGCGGGTAGTGGCGCAGTAACTTTTGGTAGTCCTAATAGTCCGGGTGTTACGCAAGGTACTGCGAAAGATACCTTGTTGGCAGGGTATAATAACCTTGAAGAGGTGAACGCCTTGGTAAACGCTAACAAAGGCGAGATTGCAGCTATAATAATTGAGCCGGTAGCAGGAAATATGGGTTGTATTGTACCAACAGATGCTTTTATAAAAGGCCTAAGAGAATTATGCACGGCGGAACGTATTCTACTAATTTTTGACGAAGTCATGACTGGTTTTCGATTAGGAAAAGGCGGCGCGCAAGAAGCCTTGGGTGTTGCTGCAGATATGGTGACTTTTGGTAAGGTCATCGGTGGCGGATTACCTGTGGGTGCTTTTGCCGCAAAGGAAGAAATTATGAATCATCTGGCACCGGACGGCCCGGTGTATCAAGCAGGAACCTTAAGTGGAAACCCTTTAGCAATGAGTGCTGGTCTTGCCATGTTGACGGAGCTTAATACCAATCCAGAAATTTTTGATAGTCTCGCGAAAAAAACAGCTTTTTTACACGAAGGTATTGGTAAAGCCTTGGAGAAAAAAGGAGTCCCGCATCAAATTAATCGTTTTGGTAGTATGATTTCAGTGCACTTTACGGACGAACCTGTAGTAGATTTTGCATCTTCCGTAAAGGGAAATAACGAACGTTTCAATACCTATTTCCACGGGATGCTAAATCAAGGAATATACCTGCCTCCATCTGCTTTTGAAAGCTATTTTCTTAATGATGCATTAAGCTATGCTGATTTAGAAGAGACCATTGCCGCTGTTGAGAAGGTGACGTTCTAGAATATAGTATCATTTGTAACTCTCAGTAAGGCTTTATATCATAAAATTAAAAGTGAAGATTACATAGTGTAATGGTTATATTTTAAATAGCTACGATTACACTTTGTCATGAGACTAACCACTATATCAGCCGTTCAAATACTCGAAATAGTGTTGATTTTAGTCCATGTATTAGCCGGTTATAGCAGGAACATAGGTTGTATTTTGGAAAGCTAAAATTTCATTAAAGAATAAATAAATGCATGAAAGTTATTTAAGAAGAGCTATTAATAAAGCCAAGGAAGGAAGAGTTTCAAAAGAGGGAGGTTCATTTGGCGCATTAATAGTTAGGGACAACGAAGTTATCTGCGAGGTACATAACTTAGTTAGGGGAAGAGATGACTTAACCCAACATGCGGAGCTGCTCGCCATTCAGGTAGCATGCAGTCAAATAGGTAGGGATAACCTTAAAGATTGTATCTTGTATACAAGTTGTGAACCTTGTATGATGTGCCTTGGAGCATGTCATTGGGCAAAATTCAAAGAAATCTTCTATGGTGCATCCGCTGAGGACGCTCAAAAATTTGGCTTCACTTATTCCAAATCATTTTTTAATATAGATTCCAAATTGCGTCATACCGAGTTTAGAATGACCCAATTGCTCCGAGACGAGGCTTTGGATGTCTGGAAATAGGTGAAGGGGGTACCTTAAAATACAAGGATGAATAAAGAGATATGAGAAAGAATTATCGAAGTTTGTGACCGTAAAATTTCATCAAAAGGCGAAAATGTATGGCTGTCATGCTACGCTTTTTTTAAGAATAAAAATGATAATCCTGAACTTTTAATGGAGGTTGCCAACTGGTGGATTATGGAAAATAAGCTAGACCATTTTGAGAAAGCGATTAAGATTAAAGAACTGATAAAGTTCAAATAAAGATTATTTTAGAATTTGAGAATTAATGATTTACTAAATTTATCATGAAGGCATCTTTATATTGTTATATTTACTTACGTATATGTTTAACCTTGTCTACAGGTCTTTAGCGAGCCCAACTACAGAGCAACCAGACGTAGAAGACATATTAAAACGCGCAAGGCGGTTTAATATTGATAACGAGATTACAGGGTGTTTGGTGTATCATAAAGGCTTATTTATACAGTATTTAGAAGGAAATAAAAACATCGTATTAGAATTGTACAGTCGGATTGAGAAGGACGTTCGCCATACAGAGGTGACACTTCTATCTAGTGGCTATATTTATTCACGGGAGTTTGATAATTGGAGCATGGGATATCAGAATATCATTATAGCTAAGAATCAATTTAAATATCTTGACTTCATGGTACATCCGTTAATAGATATTCCAGATATACCCGTTGTTCCTAATCTTACATCCAAAAGATTTTGGGTAGCTGTAAAAAAAATAATTAATGGTAATGATTCTTAATCTCTAAGTTTAAATAAAAAAATTAGTCTTTAGCCTAAGGAAAGGTATGACCACTTCTTGTTTGTAAAGCCTCAGTTGACAAGAACTTATTTTCTCATCTTAATGTAAATATTGGAATAGCTTTTACAATCGTAATTTTAAGAGTATTTTTAAATAATTTACAAACCAATAACCAATAACCAATAACCAATAACCAATAACCAATAACCAATAACCAATAACCAATATCCAATAACCAATAACCAATATGTCAGAAAAACAAAAAAAGGCTTCGGCCTACTGGAAAGAGAATGTTAGGTATCTCTTTATTCTTCTAGCTATTTGGTTCGGGGTCTCCTATGGTGCGGGAATCATGTTTAAGGATGCGTTGAATACGATTAGTTTAGGAGGTTTTAAACTTGGTTTTTGGTTCGCACAACAGGGAAGCATTTATGTATTTGTCATCTTAATTTTTGTCTACGTTCGATTAATGAACAAATTGGATAAAAAATACGGCTACGACGAATAACAACCAACCATTAAAACCAATACTATGAATGATGTTCAGATTTGGACCTACGTCCTTGTCGCTTTAACATTTAGTCTTTATATCGGAATCGCAATTTGGTCCCGTGCGGGTTCTACCAAAGAATTCTATGTTGCCGGTGGCGGCGTTTCCCCTTTAGCGAATGCCATGGCTACGGCAGCAGATTGGATGTCGGCCGCCTCCTTTATTTCCATGGCAGGTATCATTTCCTTTGCAGGATATGACGGTTCTGTTTATTTAATGGGATGGACCGGTGGGTATGTGCTGCTTGCTTTGTTGCTCGCCCCTTACCTACGAAAGTTTGGAAAATTTACGGTACCCGATTTTATAGGGGATCGTTATTATTCCAATTCTGCTAGGATGGTGGCTGTTTTTTGTGCGCTTTTAGTCTCCTTTACTTATGTGGCGGGACAAATGCGTGGTGTGGGTGTGGTTTTCTCTAGGTTCTTGGAAGTTGATATTAATACCGGCGTTATTATAGGGATGGTTATTGTTTTGTTTTATGCAGTTTTAGGAGGGATGAAAGGCATTACCTATACCCAAGTTGCCCAATATTGTGTATTGATATTTGCTTTTATGGTGCCTGCGATTTTTATATCGATACAAATGACGGGTAATCCTATACCACAATTAGGAATGGGTGGTACCGTGAATGATGGTTCTGGAATGTATTTGTTGGAAAAACTTAACGGACTTTCAACAGAACTTGGTTTTTCAGAATATACATCAGGCTCTAAAAGTTTGGTAGATGTGTTTGCCATTACCTTGGCCCTTATGGTGGGTACCGCTGGTTTGCCCCATGTGATTGTCCGTTTTTTTACGGTTAAGAAGGTAAAAGATGCGCGTAAATCTGCAGGGATGGCCTTGCTGTTAATAGCTGTGTTATACACTACGGCACCAGCGGTGGCAGTATTTGCTAGAACCAACATGATTGAGACGGTTAGCAATAAAGAATATGATACCATGCCTGATTGGTTTAAAAACTGGGAAGGAACCGGGTTATTAGCTTTTGATGATAAAAACAAAGACGGTAAGATTCAGTATGTTGCTGACGTCAGCAAGAACGAACTTACGGTTGATCCTGATATTATGGTATTGGCAAATCCTGAAATAGCAAATTTGCCGGCATGGGTGATAGCACTAGTGGCTGCTGGTAGTTTGGCCGCTGCTTTGTCTACGGCAGCAGGATTGTTATTAGTGATATCGGCATCCGTGTCGCATGATTTAGTGAAGAAAATCTTTGTTCCAAATATCTCCGAAAAAGGAGAGTTATGGGCTGCCCGTGGTGCGGCTACCGTAGGAGTTGTTATCGCAGGCTATTTTGGTATAAACCCTCCCGGTTTCGTAGCTGCCGTGGTGGCGCTTGCCTTTGGTTTGGCGGCCGCATCATTTTTCCCAGCTATTGTTTTGGGAATTTTCTATAAAAAAATGAATAAAGAGGGTGCTGTTTCTGGCATGGTGGTGGGTATTCTATTGATGCTTTTTTATATGTTGAAATTCAAATTTGGTATTTTTGACGGAGGAAAAGAAGCGGTTTCTGGCCTGCAAGAATATTGGTGGTTTGGTATTTCGCCAGAAGGATTTGGTTCTATAGCCATGGTAGTCAATTTTATAGTTGCCTTGGTTGTAAACAAGTTTACTCCAGAACCACCTTTAGAAGTGCAAGAGATTGTAGAAAATATTAGAATACCTAGTGGCGCTGGCGATGCTTCGTCTCATTAGTGATTCCTGATGGGTAACTGGTCGAAAAGAAAGGTTTTTCGTTTAGAAATTCGATTCTTTTGTAATTATATTTGAAATAATCATTTGACTTTTGATAGCAATCTAAAAATCAGTGTGTCGTATTGAACGTTAATTAAAAACCGGACTTACATGAGCAATTACCATATCAAACATTTTGAGGAGTACTATCAAGTATATCGTAAATCAGTTAGAAACCCTGAAAGTTTTTGGGATGAGATAGCTGAAGAACATTTTGTATGGCGCAAGAAATGGGACAAGGTATTGGATTGGGATTTTTCTAAGCCCGAAATAAAATGGTTCGAGGGTGCTAAATTAAATATTACGGAAAACTGTATAGACAGGCATTTAAATATACGAGGAGATAAAACGGCCATCCTTTTCGAGCCAAATAACCCAGATGAAGACGCTCAACATATTACATACAATGAGCTAAAGGAGCGCGTTTGTAAAATGGCGAATGTACTTAGTGATAAGGGGATTAAGAAGGGAGACCGAGTTGTGATTTATTTACCCATGATACCAGAATTGGCTATCTCGCTTTTGGCCTGTGCAAGAATCGGTGCCGTGCATTCTGTAGTTTTTGCTGGCTTTTCTTCTACTGCGGTTGCTACTAGAGTCAACGATTGTGGTGCGAAAATGGTTATTACCTCCGATGGTTCTTACCGAGGTAAGAAAATAATAGATTTAAAAGGTATTGTAGACGATGCTATGGATGCTTGTCCGGATGTCGAAAACGTGCTCGTAGTTAAGCGGACAAATTCGGATCTCTATATGAAAGAAGGTAGGGACGAATGGATGGCGCCTTTAATGGAAGAAGCTTATGCTGATTACCCTCCGGAGGTTATGGATGCCGAAGACCCACTTTTTATCTTATATACGTCCGGTTCTACGGGTAAACCTAAGGGAATGGTGCATACCACAGCAGGGTATATGGTGTATACTGCTTATACCTTCAAAAATGTTTTTCAGTATCATGAAAATGATATTTACTGGTGTACTGCAGATATAGGATGGATAACGGGTCATTCCTATATTGTTTACGGACCCCTAGCAAATGGAGCAACTACCGTCATGTTCGAGGGTGTTCCTTCTTATCCCGATTTTGGTCGTTTTTGGGATGTAGTTCAAAAGCATAAGGTCACCCAGTTTTATACCGCTCCAACTGCTATTAGAGCCTTGGCTAAGGAAAATCTTGATTTTGTAACAAACCATGACCTTTCTAGCCTAAAAGTATTAGGTACTGTAGGGGAGCCCATAAACGAAGAGGCCTGGCATTGGTATAATGACCATGTAGGTGACAAAAAATGTCCAATCGTAGATACGTGGTGGCAGACGGAGACAGGCGGAATCTTAATTTCTCCTATACCCTTTTCAACCCCAACAAAACCAACCTATGCTACATTGCCTTTACCCGGAATACAACCTGCGTTAATGGACGAGAATGGTAAAGAAATCACAGGGAATCAGGTAGATGGCAGGTTATGTATCAAATTCCCATGGCCCGCTATGGCTCGCACTATTTGGGGAAACCATCAGCGCTATAAAGAAACGTATTTCTCAGCTTTTAAGGATATGTATTTTACTGGTGATGGTGCTCTTAGGGATGAGGTGGGTTATTACCGTATTACGGGTCGCGTAGATGATGTTATCATCGTTTCCGGTCATAATTTGGGTACAGCACCTATTGAGGATGCCATTAATGAACACCCTGCGGTGGCAGAATCTGCTATTGTAGGTTTTCCTCATGATATCAAAGGGAATGCGCTATATGGTTATGTGATTTTAAAGGAAACAGGCGAGTCCCGTGACCGAGACAACTTAAAGAAAGAAATTAACCAAGTAATTACAGAGCATATTGGGCCTATTGCCAAGTTGGATAAAATTCAATTTGTTCCTGGACTTCCTAAAACAAGAAGTGGAAAAATTATGCGACGGATTTTAAGAAAAATAGCGTCAAAGGATACCAGTAATCTTGGGGATACTTCTACATTATTGAATCCAGAAGTAGTACAGCAGATTATAGATGAAGCTTTGTAATGAATTAGTAAAAATTAAAAAGCCCGTCACGCTTCAACAAATCGTTGAGTGTGGTGGGCTTTAGTTTTTCTAAAATATGTAGAAATGCTATTGCAGTTATATAGGCATCGCCTAGGGCTGTGTGGCGGTCTTTTTTAGAAATGTCATAGATTTTAGCCAAATCGTCTAAGGTGATATGGGATTCTAACTCCTCTTTTTTTAGTTTAGTTACCGTTTTAAAGTATAAGCTAGCCGTATCGAGGGATTTGTTTTTAAGCTTGGGTAGGCCGTTTCGTTTGAGTGCATTATTAATCATAGCAACATCATAAACCGTATGGTGCGCCACTAAAACACTATTTTTAAGGGTTTCAAGAATTCTTTTTAAGGCTTGTAGTTCGGTGATTCTTTTCGTTGAACCTCGCTTTAATATTCCATGAATCTTAACCGTTTCGGCGTTGTAGTGTTCTTGTTCAACAAAAAGCTCAAAAGCCTGTTTAGGTGGTATTGTTTGCTGTTGAAGGACCAAGGCGCCGATACTTAAAATTCGGTCTTCTTTTACATTAAACCCTGTCGTTTCTGTATCCAAGACCACAAATTTGTTGTCTTGAACCAAATTGGGTAATCCGTTGTCAAACGAATCTGCGTATTTGTTCCAAAAGTCGGGATAGGTCTTTTTTTTAAACATATCAGCGTACAATAGCGGTCATAAAACGTACGGATAGTACTTCCTGAATATCCTTGACAGATGAAAAGGTTCGCTTTAGTTTCATACGTTCTTCCTTATTTAGTTGTTCTAAGGAAATAAAACGACCAGAATCGTTGTGTAATAAACCTTGGCGCGTTCTGAATTTCAATAGTGCTTTACTTGAGTAGGAGCAAGCAAGGTATAATTCAGCATTGTTAGGTTCCAAAAGGGCTAGTTTTTCGTAGCGTTGCCACGTGTTGTTTATTCCTTTTATGTGATGGGATAGAATTAGTACTCTAGCAGCGTCTATCAAGGGCATTAAGGCCCGACGTTTCAAATCAAAAAAGTCTTTATGAAGGCCGTCTTGTTCCACTAAAAATTTTCTAAAGAAGCCAGATGGTGAAGGATTCTGTAAGGCTCCACTGGCCAAATGGGTCAAGAAAATGGGATAGCTTTCTACGGTTTTAAATATATGGGATGCTAATTCATCAGTAAGTTCTTTGCTGCCATAGGCTAGGTTGTAATCAAAGAAAATGGAGGATAAAAGCACCTCGTCTGGCCCAGGATTAGTAATCCATTTAGTGGTAGTCTCTTTAAATTCATCAACACTCAAACACCATTTAGGATTGGAGGCCATCATATCCGCAGGGCAATAAGCATATCCTATTTCGTGGAGGCCATTTGTAATTAATTTTGCTAACCGTAAAAAGTACGTACGCGTTTCTTCTAAGTTATTTTCTGTAACCGTTGCAAATACCAAGGCATTGTCTTGATCGGTATGCAGTAGCTGCTCACTTCTTCCTTGGCTTCCCATGGCCAACCAGGCGAATTCAACAGGAGGAGGGGTGTCCATCTGTTTTAAGGAGAGTCGAATCACCTGTTTGGCGCACGCATCGTTGAGTTCGGAAATTATTTTCGAAGTAAGGCTCATGGGGATGTTTTGTTCCAGATATCCTTTCAATAAGTTCATAACACCTTTTCTAATGGCCTTTAGCTCATCTACCTGCGTACAGCGTTTTGTTGCTTTGACCAAAACTGCTGGGTTATTACCCAAGGAAAGCATGACATCGTGTTTGGAAAGGATTCCGATGGCATTTGTGTTGGGTGTGCCATCCTCGGTGAGTACCAAGTGACTGATGCCGCTTTTCATCATAGCCATTTGTGCTTGGGTAATCGTCAAATTACTGGGATAGGTAATTACAGGGCTGGACATAATCGCTTTAGCTTTAGCCGTTATAGGAACGATACCCGTGACCACTTTATTTCGAAAATCCTTATCGGTTATTATGCCGAAGGGAAGGCCTTCCTTTTCTATCAGTATGGCGCCAATATTCTTTTTAGACATTTTTTTGGCAAGGGTCTGTATTCTTGTGCTAGGTTTACAACTTATTATCTTTGAGCTGTATTCCACCTGCTGTACGTCTAATAATCTAGAACCTGAGTTGTTCGGATTAAATTGCGCGGTATCTCCTAATAGTTGGCCTTTATGTGTATTGGAGTATGGGTTTCTGGTGTTAGATGCAAAACTTTCCACTAAAAAATTCCCGATCTCAACGTACTCTTTAACAATAGGTTTAAAAAGTGTTATGGGGATGGCATAGAGAATACTTTCTTCTTGAGCCTTGGCTTCGAGTCTGTAATTCTCGTTCGCCATTAGCGGTCGTAACCCAAAAATATCACCTTCATCACAAATATCTAAAACAATACCATCCTCTTGGCGAATAAGCCCGATAGCTCCTTTATGTACCACATAAAAAAAGAGATGTGGGGCAGAATTTCGTTTAAAAACAATAGTATTTTTTTCCTTGTAAACTATGGTTATTTCTGGTGTAAAAGTTTGAAGTTCCTCCATTGGTAGATAGGAAAATGGGGGGTATTTCTTAAGGAAATCGGCAATTCTATCCGAAATGGTATTTTGCATACCTCAAAATAATCAATTAAGGGTTAGTACTAAAATTTTCCCGCTGCTATATGCATGAGCTATTAGGTTTGGCTGCATATTGAACGCGATAAAGGTTGATGAGGTTTTACCTTCTATTACTCTTGCTATTTAGAACAAATATTGCGTGTTAAACTGCTGCACTATGCGAAAAAGAAAGCCACGTTCATATGAACGTGGCTCTACTTATTCTGTTTTGTTCTTCGAAGGTTTAGCGTTTCGATTTTCTATGTCCACGACCTTTTTTTCCTTCCTGTCTTTTGTCTTGTGTTTTTTCCCATTTACTAAACTGTTCGTCCGTTACTAGTTTTTTCATCTCTGCTTTTGAGCTATCATATGATCAAGCTGCTCGTTTTGTATGGTAAATCGTTCTTCCTTTGTTGGTCTGGTGTCTTCGTCTCTTTTTGCTTTCCGTTGCCCCAGTATAGTTTTCCTTAGTTTTGTATTGGCCAACAGTATCGGTTCAACTTCTTTTTGTTGGTTTTGATTTACTCTAAAACCAAAGTCATTAGTTTTGTTTGTAGAGTAACTATTTGTTTCGGATTTAAATCTTTCATTCCGTTTCGTTCGCCTTCATGTCTTTGAGCTGTTAACTAAACGCCTGATAACAATACTAAGATAAGTGCTAATTTTTTCATGTCTTTATATTTTAATGATTTGCTCCTAGGACTTTTAATTTCCCTAAAGGTTTAAAGCACGTTTCCTATTTTAGGGAAGCTTTAACGAAGGAGCAACAGACATAAAACAAAAAAGCCTGGCTATTAGCCACGCTTCAAATAAGGGATGCAAGTAGGTTATTAATTAATAGTCTGATGTTGTAAGTCTTCTGAGTGTGTTTCTGCAACTTGATTCGCTTGAGTTAATTCTATTTTTTTAGATAACTCTCGGGTATTTTCTTCTACGGTTGTGTTATATAATACCGATGCAAAAACGAAACAACTTAGGTAGATTAAACTTTTGATTTTATTAGTCATGGCTTGGGTTTTTTAATTACATTACAAAGATAAATCACACCTAAACGCAAAAAAGCGTGTTGTTGTGAACTAGTGGTTTTTTGATGTGAAGATAGGCGGTTTTGTAGTTAGGTACTTACAGTTATCGGATTAATGTACCATTGGTCGATACCGTATAAAAACAGGTAGGTTATGCTGCTACCGGAAACTATATAAAAAAAAAGCATGGCTATTAGCCACGCTCCAGTTTCGGGGAAATAGTAGGTTATTAATTAATAGTATGCTGTTGTAAGTCCTCAGAATGAGTGTTTGCAACTTGATTCGTTTGAGTCAATTCCATTTTGTCAGATAGCTCTGGTATATTTTCTTCATTGGTTGCGTTATATAGTACAGATGCAAAAATGAAACAACTTAGGTAAATTAAACTTTTGATTTTATTATTCATGATTCGGGGTTTTTATTTACATGATAAAGGTAAAGCACACCTAAACGCAAAAAAGCCCATTGTTGTCAAATGGGTTTTTTATGATGTCAAATGTTAGTAAACTGTGGTTTATGCAATTCCCTTATCGGTGATATTTGCATTTGACCGATATACCCTAAAAAATCACTTTTTTAAGGGACCTATTTAGGATCTAAAATCATGTCTATACATTCTGAATTGTCTTGTAAATGATACTTGCTCAGTCTATCTGTTATTCTTAGGACTGTATTTCTAATGTTTCTTTTTAGATTATTTAATTCGGCGCGCGCCAAAGAACGAATATCAGACTGACTCGTATTCACCACGGTCGATTTTTGATATCCTCCAAAAGCTGGTTTTTACCTTGGTTTTACGTAGTCATTATATATGCTAATCGGTCTATATATACTTTTTGAATATTTCTCCTATACCTATCTATTTTTCTACCTGCAGGGAGTTCGGACCAAATACCTTTTCGTAATTCGCTAGTCATATTAATTAAGGTATACGATTCTGAACCATTAGCTGTTTTATTTTCTTTCAATCTGGGCATTTTTCCTAAACGTAACGTATTGTTCAGTGTTCTGACCTGCATGGGAAGTATACGTTCTGCAAAACCCGAGTATTGTGTTTTGCTGAAAATATCTTGGTCCAATAAGTATTCGGGGGTTTTGCACAACTCATCCTGATTGCATAGCATACATTGTGCTGATGCGCTTTTGAAACGTGCGTGTATACGGCACCTTCTTGTTCCTACGTTTTGTAGTTTTCATATACGGCCCCGATATTATTGGAAACATGTCTCATGTACCTCTTGCACTGAGATACCACTTGTTCGTAAAGTGTTCCCAATTCATCGTAGTTTTCCTCATCTTGTTTGGTCCATTCTATCAATTTTGGAATAATACGTTTCAAGTTTGCAATACCATAGCTACCAGTTTTTACGGCGTCGTCTCCCAAATCTTCGGTTCGTGAACTTGGGTCAACAATATCTCCCACGTGTTGGTGACCAAATCGATATAAGGGGTCTCCTAGATGTTTTAAAATCCAACCGTTCAAAGTACTTTTTCCTTCCTAAGCAGTCATACTATCCACGATAGGCTTATAAACCCATTGGGTAGCATATACCAATATCTGGCGTTAAGGCTTCCTCTTCGTCCCTTGGTTGCACAATGTGGTTAAAACGAGCATAGTCCATAATTGATGGCGTTGTGTGATATTTCTTGGTAAAACTTGCAGAACGTAAAGAACCTACTGGGTAAGCAATACTACTTCCCATGTTACATGGAAGCGCTAAAGTATGACCTACTTCGTGGGAGGAAACAAAACGGATAAGTCTGCCTTTAACAGCGTCGCTAAAGGCAACACCTTGCGCATCTGGAGTAATAGCTGCTGTTTGCATAAAGTACCAATTTCTGGATAAGTACATTAGATTATATTAAGCGTTAATATCGGACTCCAATATTTTACCAGTTCTTGGGTCGCTCACATGAGAACTACTCGCGTGGGGAATTGGAGAGGCTAAATAACGAACTACCGAATATCGTACATCTTCTGGAGACCATTCCTGATTTTCTTTTGCTGTTGGGGGGTCTTTGGCTATCATGGTATCTTTGAAGCCTGGAGCTTCAAAGGCGACCTGCTAATCTTCAACACCTTATTTGATAAAAGGTACGTATTGTTTTGGTGTGGCTCTATCTGCATAATAAACAATCTGTTTTTTAAGCTCCACCAATTCCATTTTTTATTTTTCAACATCCTTGTCTTTTACGGCTAAATGCCAGCGGTCCAAAAAGGGAACTGTTTTACTTTCCTGCGCATCCAAGCCATAATCTACTTGCCCTCTCGCAAACCAACCTACATGACGATTAAAATAACGTCTTTTCATAGGTTCTCTTGGTAATAAAATCATAGAGTTGTTGATTTCTAAAAGGATAGAACCTAGGCTGGCGTTACTTGGTGGTGTACTGGATACGTAGGTTTTCACATGTCTGGCCCCAACGTTTAAGGGGAAGCTTTTTATACGCTCACTAAAACTTCTGCTATCATCGAGACGGGAAACCTTATATCTCTTTCTGTATAATTCTGGCATTCCCAACCCCTCCGTATCTTTATTGAGCATGGCATCCAATTCAATAACAGTAGTAGCAGTATTTGGATTTAGGGAACCCTTTTGAATGCTTTAATATCAAAAGCAAAAAACACAGGCTTAAAGTTAGAATTAACGACTACTTCATTAATAGGTAAGGAATCTGCAGCCACAACACCATGGGAAACCACACGGAGCAGTACTTTTTTGTTTCGTTTCTCCCAACGTAGAACTTGTGTATTTATCTTACCACCACCTGAACCGATTTTAGAGGCTGTTTTGGAGGTACGGCTTACCATTAACATTTCCCTATTTAAGAGCGAGTCGGGAATCTCATAGTAATGTTTGTCTTCTACTACATACACATCAAATGACTGGTATCTGTTTTTGCCTCTTTGGTAACAGACCGACAAGAAGGTTTTATGGTGTCATTTTTGGGCTTCTCAGCAGCTTTCTCGGTCTTATTTTTTTCTTTTTAAAAAGTTGTGCTTCTGTACTTTGCTAATTAAGCATAAAAAGAAGCGTTAGCAACAGGGGGAATAATTTATAAGACATTTTTGATTTTAGTTTCGAATTTTTCAAGGAATAGGAAAAACAAATCAAACGGTAGTTAACGATATCATAAGCCTAAGCGAGGCGTATATTCCTTTAACACAATAGAATCGTCTGAGGGTTTTTGTATTACGTAAACGTTAAACGGCTTGGTCGCTCAAAATAGCACTGGAATGACAAACTGGAATAGTAGAATCAATAAACCCACGGAAATGAGGTTTAAAATAATGCCAGCACGAGCCATTTCATGTACCTTAATATAGCCACTTGCGAAAACAATGGCATTAGGTGGTGTAGCCATAGGTAGCATAAACGCGCAGCTACTCGCCATGGTTACAGGAATTAATAGATATAATATGGGGATTTCCAAACCTATAGCAATACCCGCCACTACAGGGGCAAGAACTGCTACAAGGGCTACATTGCTCATTAGTTCTGTCATAAAGAGCATTAGGGTAATCAATAGCACTGCTGTGATAAATATTGAAATTTCACTTGCTGCAATTGTATTGGCTACTACGTCTACGATACCACTCACAGACATACCTTTGGCCAGTGCTAGACCGCCTCCGAATAGGATAAGAATTCCCCATGCCAGTTTGGAAGTATCTTTCCATTTAATAATAAAGTCTCCTTTTTTTAGGTTGTAAGGAATAGCGAATAAGGATACGGCGGCAATCATACTGATGATTGTATCTGAAAGCGCTAACTCAGGAAATAATTTATTGATTAAGGTTCTAAATACCCATAAAAAGATAGTGATACCGAAAATTACTAGCACCATTTTTTCCTTTCCGGTCATAGGCCCTAATTTCGTTAATTCGGACTTTATGATATCCCTGCTGGCATTAAATTTAAGTTGCTTGTTTGGAAACATCAACTTCACCAATACTAGATAACTGATTGTAATCATGATTATTGAAAAAGGCACTCCGATGACCATCCATTTTAAAAAAGAAATCTGAATGTTATATTCACTTTCTAAAAGGCCGATCATTACAGAGTTAGGGGGTGTGCCAATAACGGTTGCTATGCCTCCTGCATTTGCTGAAAAAGCAATACCGAGCATAACACACAGTGCGAAATTTTGGTCACTTTTAGTAAATCCGTCTGCATCATTAATCAATAAACCGATTACCGACATCGCTATCGGAAGCATTACCACTGTGCTAGCCGTATTACTGATCCACATACTTAATGTTGCCGTGGCAATCATAAAACCTAAAACTACTTTATTGGGTGTGGTACCGGTAATTTTAATGATGTTTAAGGCAATCCTTTTGTGCAGATTCACTTTCTCTAGGGCCAATGCCATTACAAACCCCCCAAAAAATAGAAAAATAATAGGACTCCCATAGTTTGCACCAACATCTGCAACGGGCATTATTTTAAGTAAGGGAAAAAGAATTAATGGTAAAAGTGCGGTAACAGAAATAGATACGGCATCTGTAATCCACCAAATCACCATCCAAAGTGCTACGGCAATAACCGCATCACCTTGCACTGAAAGTAGTTCAACCGGCAGATTAATACCAATTAAAAATAAAATAGGACCTAAAAAAAGTCCCAATTTGCTGCTTATGTGCATTCAGTTTTATTGTTGGGTCTAAGCTATGTTTTTTCTTCTAGTCTAGGAAATTTTTAGGCTTAGTATTTTCTATGTTTGAGTGCTAAAGGAGTTAATAAATAATAGAGTCTGAAGGAATGGGTGGTAATTCGTAATTACCATAATCGATTTTAATTCGCCCTTCTTTTAGCGAATTCACTCCCTTGGTATTTACATTTGTGCTGTATAGAAAGACCCGTTGAAGTTTTGGAAAACTGGCTAGCTTTTCTAAATGAATCGTTTCGAAGTGTGAACCAGTTAGATTGATGGATTTTAAATATGTCAAGGATGTTAAGGCTTTAATCGTGTTTCCGGTAATTACCGTGTTATCCAATTTTAGAACGGTTAAATTAGGAAGCTGAACTAATTTTTCAACAAGAGCATCCGTCACTTGTGTACCACCTAGGTCTAGTCTGGAAATATTGTTTTTGAGCGAAAGCAAGCCCTCAAAATCACTATCTTTAAAAGAAGGTTTATTAATAGCAGAAACACTCAAGAAGTTTGTAGCCTTACTAATAGCATCTACATGAATACCGATTTCTTTTATAGCTAGAATACTATCTTTTGATACTTTGGCTATTTCTATATCTGGATAATCATAATCGTGTTTTGTTAGAAAAAAAGAAAGAAAGAGTTGTTTTTTTAGACCAGCCTCCTTGATGCTACCCTCAAATGGATGTCCAGCATCTATCCAAGCTGCTATTAATTTTATTTCTTCTTTTGTAGGTTGTGTTTTTCCATTTGGAGGCATGTGTTCATCCTCGGCCATTGGGAGTGTTATTCTATGGTATAACGCGCTTATATTGGAATTTTCAGCTAGCAGTAGTTCCTCGTTATCGCCTCCTTTTAAAATTCCTTCTTTCGTATGTAAAAGCAATCCACCCTTAGTTTTTTTAGGATTATGGCAACTCACACAGGTGTTATTTAGGATGGGATTGATAAGGTCTTCGTAGATAAGTGCCTCCTCCCAAGTAGCCTCGTTCAGTACAATCTCCCTTTTCTCAAAAGTTTCGAAACCTAAGGCTGATTTGATGTTGTTGGGCAAGGGTTCTATGAGATAATCCTCGCCATGGGTAATGTTACCACCTTGATGGCCAGTATAGGAAAGCAATATGAAAAATACGATTGAAAACGCGATTACGGGAATCTTTTTGAAGATTTCCGTAGCCTTCAATCCGGCAACCTTACTGTACATTAAAAAAGAAAAAAGTGCCGTAGAAATGCCTGCCCATAAATGCCATTTTATGGTGTCAAAAGCATAACCTTCGCCTACATATTGTAGATAACCTGTAATACAAGCAAATACGGCGCTGATGCCGCCCCATTTATAGATTAAGGAACTTACCTTATTGAATTTTTTTTGTTTGCGGTCGTACCATTGCAGTAACAGACCAAGGATGATAAATCCAATAGGCAAGTGAACGATGAGCGGGTGTAGCCTGCCCAAAAGTTGTTTCAGTACCTCCATCTAAATATGGGAGTTTAAACCGGTCAATTCAAAAACAAATCTTGATGTCATAAATCTAATTAATTCTGTATTTATAATTGGTAGCGTACTACGCAACTGTATTAAATTGTTCAAACGTACATTTAAGATTTTCATCATATACATATTTGCTTTCCATTGGTCTGCCACTGGAACATGCGCGTAGGGTAAGGTTGGCATATGGTCCGCTGAGCCAAATTCGGTAGTAATTGTAAACACATTTTGAGTTTGCCATTTCTGCCGGATAACTATTTCCCAAATATCCAAATACCGGTTAACCGCTTTTTTCCATTCGGGTGCTTCCGGACTGTTAACCTGTGGTCCTTCTGCATGGCCAATGCGGGCGATAATGTGATGGGAGTGATTTAAGACTTCGGACAACTCGGTAACTTCATTTTCTAACAAAGATTCGTGAACAACCATCCAATGGCTGATATCCAAGGTTAACTTTAGATCAGGTATAACCTGAATATATCTTTTGGTATCGGGAAGGTTGTAGCTAAAACGACCTCTGTGCGTTTCGTGGTAAATGGGAATGTTGTGTTCCTTGGCTAGTTTGTTCGCTGCATCTATAAAGGAATTGTTTTGTTCAAAAGGATAAAAGTCATTTCCTGTAAGGCAATTTACGGCAATGGGGTTAAATGCTACCAAGCTCATTAAATTCTCGGTATATCGGATGAAAGCCTCTTCAAATGGGAGCGTTTTATTGGTGCCGGTCAAAAAAATGACTTTTAGGCCATATTGGTCAAGTGCTCTTTTTAAATCTAATTCACTTTGTAGCTCGGTTGGGAACCATACTTCAATCCCATCATAACCTGCAGCTTTTGTTTTTTCGCAAAAAGCATCCCAAGAGATTTGTCGTCCCCAATCGGTTTGATAGCATTCTAGTTTTTTTTCTTGGGAATAGAAGGGGAGGGTGAAAAGCAAACAGGTTAGGAGGAAGCGTATTCTCATTTTAGTTTTGTTACGTCTATTACATGTCTATGCCAATATTTCTTTTATAATTTCGCCTTCCACATCCGTTAGCCTAAAAGGTCTTCCCTGGAATTCGTGTGTGAATTTTTCATGGTCGAAACCGAGTAGGTGTAAGATGGTGGCATGCACATCATGTACGGATACACGGCCTTCTATTCCTGAAAATCCAATATCGTCTGTTTTTCCGTGTGAAGTCCCATTTTTTATGCCTCCACCGGCCATCCACATGGTAAAGGCATCTCCATGATGATCACGTCCTTTATATGCCATTTTGGTATTACCACGGTTCTCCTGCATGGGTGTTCTTCCGAATTCCCCACCCCAAACAATAAGGGTGTCGTCCAATAATCCACGCTGTTTCAAGTCCATGATAAGTGCGGTTATGGGTCTATCGATTTCTCTACACTTATTTCGAAGTCCCATATCAATAGAGCCTGACCTTACGTTTCCATGAGTATCCCATCCCCAATCGAAAAGCTGCACGAAGCGCACACCGTCCTCTACTAATTTTCGAGCTAAAAGACAGTTATTGGCGAAAGATTCCTTCCCAGGCTCAACCCCGTACATTTGCTGTATATGTTCAGGTTCGCTGTTGATGTTCATAACCTCGGGTACTGCAATTTGCATGCGGTACGCCATTTCATATTGATTAATGCGAGCCAATATTTCCGGATCAGCATATTTAGCGTATTCTTCTTTATTAATTTTGTTGATTGCGTCAATGGTACTTTTCTTCAGGTCGCGTGTAATACCATCTGCGTCTTTAATATATAACACAGGATCCCCTTTAGAGCGACATTGCACACCTTGATATACAGAAGGTAGAAATCCACTTCCCCAAACACTTTTGCCGGCATCTGGGGCATTTCCGCCAGAGGTCAAGACCATAAACCCAGGTAAGTTCTGGTTTTCCGATCCCAGTCCATATGTGGCCCAAGAACCTATACTTGGTCTGCCCAAACGGGCACTTCCCGTGTGCATAAACAATTGTGCGGGACCATGGTTAAATTGATCGGTGTGCACGGCTTTTAAAAAAGCAACATCATCCACTACCTTTTTAAAATGAGGCATAAAATTGGAAACCCAATTCCCCGATTCGCCCTCTTGTTTAAATTGCGCCTGTGGACCCATTAATTTGGGTGTACCTTTTATAAAGGCGAATTTCTTGCCTTCTAATAGCGATTGGGGACAATCCTGACCATCGTATTTCTGCAATTCGGGTTTGTAATCGAACATTTCCAATTGGGAGGGTGCACCTGCCATGTGTAAATAAATAACGGATTTTACTTTTGGTGCAAAAGGCGGTGCCAAGGTCGATAAGGGATTCAAATCACGGGCCGATAAAGTAATAGGTCCTTTTTTGGTCGAGCTAGTCAAGGGGTCACATCCCATAAAAATGGAACTCAGAGCCAAACCGCCCATGCCCTGGGCGCAACTTTTTATAAAGTGTCTTCGGGTTTTTTCCTGCGTTTCAAGGGCTAGTTTTTCCTGTATCAGTCTTTTTACGATGTCTTTCATGTTTTTGTTAAAAATTCATCTAAGTTCATAATGGCATTCGCTACCATGGTCAGCGCCGCAAGTTCTGCCGTGGGTTGCTCCTCAAAATCAAGGAACAGTTGTGATGCTTCTTTGTTTTTGGTAAACTCGGTAATGGAGTTTTCGTATAGTTCTGTTAGTGCTTCTAAGCGGTTAGATGTAATTTTTTTGAACGTAGCCTGCTCATAACTGTTAATAATGCTTTTCTCTATATCATTGGCAACTCTATTGTTTTTTGCTAAATGGTAGGAAGCTTCTAAGTATACGGGGTCGTTTAAAGTGACTAGGGCTTGCAAGGGCGTGTTGGTAACGGTTCTGCGAATCATGCAAACTTCTCGACTTCCGGCATCAAAGGTTAGGAAGGAAGGATAGGGACTCGTACGCTTTAAATAGGTATAAATCCCACGGCGGTAACGGTCCTCTCCTTTACTTTCTACCCAGTCGGCGCCGTTGTAGACGGTTTGCCAAACACCATCTGGTTGTGGTGGCATTACGCCGGGACCATACATTTTATCACTTAACAATCCTGCTACGGCCAAAGCCTGATCTCGAATTTGTTCTGCCCCCAATCGTATTCTAGGGCCTCTGGCATACAATTCGTTTTCAGGGTCTAGCTGGTACATTTCGGGTGTGCTTTCCGACTTTTGTCGATAGGTGCCAGATAGCACAATATCTTTGATTAAAGCCTTCATACTCCAGTCGTGTTTGTTCATAAACCGCAGGGCCAGCCAATCTAATAAAGCTGGGTGAGTAGGCGCATCGGACTGTGAACCCATGTCCTCAATGGTAGAAACCAGTCCATGACCATAAATCTGATGCCAAACCCTATTGACCAAGGTTCGGGCCGTTAATGGGTTTTCTTTGCTGACAACCCAACGCGAGAGGCCCAAGCGGTCTTTGGTCCAACCATTGTTCCACGCATTTAAACTTTTTGGTGTGGCAGGTGCTACGGTATCGGTTTTGGTAAGCCAACTTCCGCGGTTAAATACCTGTGTGGTGCGCTTCATATATGCTGGGTTTTCTACCAAAATGGGCACCGTTTCCGTGTTCGTGTTTAGTAATTCTAAAAGAGTCGTATTTATTTCCGCCCATCCTTGTTTTTCTTGCGCTGGGATATCAGGAATAAAACCTACCCAATACATATTTAAAATATTCTTCTCTGGCGCAACAGCATCGTTTTGTGTCTCAATATAGAGGTCTGTTTTCTTGTCTATATTCTTTAAGGCGAATTGCGAAGTCCTATTATTTTGAGTCTTATTGATGGTGAATTGGCCCAGTATAGGTCCATTGACATCGGTTTCTCGAATGGTCATTTTGGTGCCATTATAATGGGAGCGATAATTCAGGTAAACATAACTCGCGTTGTTGGTATAGGCATCGGGAATGATAAGGTTGCCATCATCCCAAAACACGACTGAAGCATGATCGTCATACACACTATTCTTAAATTCTTTAAAGAAATGTGATTTATAAACAGGCTCAGTGAATTGCAGAAAATTCCGATACGTTTTTAAGGCTTTTTTGTTGCCATGTTTACTTACCCAGTCCAGTACTTTATCCACTTGTTTTTGTTGTGCTGTATCATAAAACTTTAGCACAGGCGATTCATTGGGCGTATCCTCATCACGGGAATTGTTAAAAAAGGCCATTAGATTATAATACTCCTTATGCTTAAACGGGTCATAGGTGTGACTATGACATTGAACACAGCCAATAGTGGTGCTTTGAAACACCTCAAACGTAGTATTTACTCTGTCAATAACCGTTGCCACCCGATATTCCTCATCATCGGTGCCGCCTTCGTCATTGTTCATGGTGTTTCTGTGAAAGGCCGTAGCAATCAATTGATCTGTAGAAGGTTCTGGCAGGAGGTCGCCTGCCAGCTGCTCTATGATGAATTGGTCATAGGAGAGGTCTTTGTTAAAAGCGTTGATGACCCAATCACGGTATCTCCAAATGGAGCGACCCATATCTTTTTCATAGCCTTTGGAATCCGCGTAGCGTGCAACATCTAACCACCATGTTGCCCACTTTTCCCCAAAAGTTTCTTGGTCTAACAGGCTATCTACCATGGTTTCGTAGGTAATTCCGTTATCGTTGAATTTTTGTACTAGTGCTGCGGATGGAGGCAATCCTATTAAGTCTAGCGCCACACGCCTGGCAATACTGTTCTTTTCGGCAGGTGTATTAGGTTCTAGTTGCTCGACCCCCAAACGGGCTAAAATAAAATTATCGATATCATTTTTTATGAAGTCGGACGCTATTTCCGGCGTAAAACTGGCTTTAGAAAGTTTTGTGGGTACATCCACTTTTTCCGGCAGGGAATAGGCCCAATGTTCTCCCCATTCTGCACCTTGGTCCACCCAACGAGTCAATAAATTGATTTCTTCATCAGAAAGTTTTGATTTTTCGTAGGGCATGCGAAGTTCCAGATTGTCTTCGTGCAATCGCTTGATGAATTCGCTATTGGCGGCATCGCCTCGAATTATGGCTGGTTTGCCCGATTCGGTATCGGCAAAGGCTTCTGCCTCGAACAACAGGCTAAAACCTGCGTTTTTCTTTACGCCACCGTGACAGGTAATGCAATTCTTGTTAAGAATAGGCTTTATTTGAGTGCTAAAATCAACACGTTCCTTTGTTTGACACGATTGTAATGCAACAAGCACCAATGCAAGGAACAGCAGCTTAGTTCCATTAAAAATTTTCTTTTCCATTTTCATTGGTTCGCTCCGCTAGCAACCTATTTAGACCTCATTACTAAGGGTAGGGGAAATGGGTCATTTCTAGCTAGTTCAATACTAAGAACTTATAAACGATATCAAAATAGACAATTCTTTTGAAAATACAGACAAATTTAGCTCGTAGGCTGTTTTTTAGCTACGGAAAGTAGTGCTTTGTGGTTTTAATCAGTGCTTCTCTCCTTTCTAAGTAATTATATCAACTATAGGAAAGAGGAAGCTTACTCCTTTTGTGTTCGAAATTAAATGGAATATTTACGAAGTCGCTTCTACAAACAGTCCGTCATCGTTTTTAGTGACTTTGGTAAGCCCATGTTTTGTGAGTGCCTTAATGGATTTATCCCATTTTTTACCACTCAGCTCGGACTGGGTTTTTAGCGCTCCCAATAACATAGAACCATTGGGTTTTAAAATAGCCATGATGGCTTTTTCTTCATCCGTCAACTCCACAGCTTTCTTTTCCGGTCGCATTTGAGGGAAGAACAACACTTCTTGTATAGAAGAATTATTGGTCATTAACATCACCAAACGGTCAATACCAATGCCGATTCCCGAAGTTGGGGGCATCCCATACTCTAGAGCTCTTAAGAAATCCTGGTCTATGAACATAGCCTCATCATCCCCGTTTTCGGAGAGTCGTAATTGTTCCTCAAAACGTTCTCTCTGATCAATTGGGTCATTTAGCTCAGAGTAGCAATTCGCTAGTTCCTTACCATTTACCATGAGTTCAAAACGCTCGGTTAAAGCGGGATTGTCCCGGTGTTCTTTCGTTAACGGACTCATCTCCTTTGGGTAATCTGTTATGAAGGTAGGCTGAACGTAGAAGTGCTCACATTTTTCACCAAATATTTCATCTATAAGTTTCCCTACACCCATGGTTTTATCAACCTCTAGGCCTAATTTTTTAGCTGTTTCGCGTAGTTCAATTTCTCCCATACCAGCAACATCTGCTCCGGTATGTATTTTTATAGCCTCTAAAATAGGAATACGCGGATAAGGTGCTTTGAACTCTATTTGATGTTCCCCGACGGTTACTTTAGAACTTCCCGTGGCATCGATGGCTACTTTTTCCAGTAGTTCCTCCGTAGTGTCCATCATCCAATTGTAATCTTTGTAGGCTACATAGAGTTCCATAACGGTAAACTCTGGATTATGGGTACGGTCCATGCCTTCGTTTCTAAAATCCTTTGAGAATTCGTAAACGCCATCAAAGCCGCCAACAATCAATCTTTTTAGATATAATTCATTGGCAATACGCAGGTACAAGGGTATATTTAGCGCATTGTGATGTGTTAAAAAAGGACGTGCCGCTGCGCCTCCTGGAATGGGTTGAAGTATAGGTGTCTCTACTTCTAAATAGCCTTTGTCATTATAAAATTTACGTATGCTATTGGTAATCTTGGTGCGCTTAACAAAGGTTTCTTTCACATGCGGATTAACTACCAAGTCAACATAGCGCTGGCGGTAACGTAATTCTGGGTCGTTGAATTCATCATAAGTATTACCCTCTGCGTCCTGCTTAGGTAAGGGCAGTGGTCTTAAAGCTTTGCATAAAATAGTATAGTCTTTTACTAGCACCGTAATCTCTCCAACTTGCGTGGTAAATAGTTCTCCTTCAACACCTATAATATCTCCTAAATCTAAAAGTTTTTTAAAGATTTCATTGTATTTGATATGGTCATCTGGTGGACAAATTTCATCCCTGTTAAAGTACACCTGAATACGACCTTCGCTATCCTGCAATTCTCCGAACGATGCTTTTCCCTGTATTTTTTTACGCATCAATCTACCTGAAATCACAACTTTCTTTCCTTCTTCGTAGTGCTCCTTTATACTCTTTGAAGTGGCATCCACAGGATACAAAGCGGCGGGATACGGGTCAATCCCCATTTCCCGTAATTTTGTTAATTTCTCTCTTCGTACAACCTCTTGTTCGGTTAATTGCATAGCGCTTATTTTAAAGCCGCAAATATACTTAAGAATGGCCTAATCTCTTAACGGGACGACATAAAAATAGGAGACTGTTGTTTTACTTCAATCAAAGTGCATGGATTTTGCCTTATGGGCTATATACCCCTCTGTTTTTAGTATTTTTCGCAAGTCTTCTTCTAACGTGGTGTTTGGGGATTCTATGATTCTATTTACTTCCCTTCCGTTTTTATAAAGAATAAATGTGGGTACTCGTAAAATTTGTAATCCCCACTCTTCGCCTGTTGGGCTTTGTTTGTACTTTCCTTTCCTTCTGTCTAAGGCTACTATTTTCAAATGGTCATCAGGAAAGTTCGCAGTCTCTAAAATTTTAAGAAATTTAGGAACTTCCCTTCTGCTATCCCCACACCATGTGCCAAGAAATGCTAAAATCTGATAGCCCTGCAACTCCTCTTTTATGTTTGAAATAATAATTTTGTTGGGAGTATAGTTGTTGAAATTTGAGGAATACCACGGTGCATAAACTGGTAGTGACAACCCTTCTTTGGTTATTTCTCCTACTAGAAATTTCTGACCGTTATCCAGACTGATTTCTTGGTTGGTATTTTGAGATTTAAGAGTTGTGCAAAGGATGATGCTCATTAAAAGCAGAAACATGGTTTTCATAATCTTAATTTTTAGAATTGAAAACCGAAGTTGCATTAATACTACGCCTTGTTAGTAGCATTGGAGGTGTAAATAGGGACTAGACCGGGGGTGGATTTTGTTTCTTTATTAGTAAAACATATTTTTCACATCGGCTCTAGAGTCCACCTTCAACTTTTTGTAGATATTGTTGATGTGTGTTTTTACAGTGCTAAGACTGATAAACAATTCAGTAGCGATTTCTTTATTGGTTTTATCTTTTCTGATGGCGCTTAGAATGGTTAATTCTTGAGGGGTCAAATGTTGCAGTGCTTTTTTTTCAACCTTTCGTTTCTTCAATTGTAACCCGTAATAGCCTGTAAGACAAAAAAGAAACAAACCTCCTCCGTACCAAAAGTAGCTTAATTGAGACGCTTTTGACACTGTTAAAACAGGGGTTTGTATGGATGTTTCGGCGTTGCGTTCTTGTATATATTGTAGGGTAAAATTTCTATTTGGGTAGGTAGCTATTAATCTGTTTTCTAAGGCCAGATAATACTTATTTTTTTTTAAGTCTTTTAGAAAGTAGGAGTAGGTTTCGTTCTTTCTGTCGGATAAGAAGTCATACACATAGAGCTCCACCAAAGGTTCATGTACCTCCTCGCCGTACTCTTGTAGTTTTTGAAACCATTTTTTTAAATTTAAAGATATACTAGCGTCACTGTTATGCCCTATGAAATCCAAAATCATGTCTTCTTTTAATCCGTCAATTTCTAATAAAAGACCAGAAGCAGCGTTATTAGAAACGATATCACAGAAGGATTGCTTGTTTTGCAACAAAGGAAACAAAATCGTATCCCCTTTTTTTGCAATAAACAAAACGCTTCTGCTGTTGCTACAATCTCTAAAGAAATGGCTACCCCCTGTAGTGTTATCGTTACAACCATCAGTATGAATTCGGTACATGTTGTTTTGTTCCAATAGGTTATCACCCTCGAAAATAAAATATCCGCTAACATCTGCTTGGGTTTCCATCAAGATTTGGTCAGCATACACACGAGACGATTTTCTGTAGTTTTCTATCATCGAAAGGTATACTGTTTTATTTTGAGTATTTGGCTGTATTTGACCACTAAAGGAATACTGTCCGAAACAGCTGATGGTGCCAATTAGAAAGAAGATGAAGACGCGTAAGGAGACCACTTAATTTGATTTACTTATAAATTTAAACGATTTTGTAACAATACCGCTACTTTTGCGACATATAAGTACATCAATCAAAATCACAAATCAATGAGTTTTTTAAGAGTTTTATTGGCTATTATCTTTCCACCACTTTCCGTTATCGGTAAAGGCTGTGGGTCTATAGTTATCGTTTTTCTTTTAACCTTGTGTGGCTGGGTACCGGGAGTTATAGCTGCTTTGGTTATATTAAATAATCCTAACTAAAGTTATCGCCAAAGGAGGGAATAAATCAACCTAGCTGCAGCTGTCAGGTTTTCAAAACTTAAAAGTTGTAAATAGACTTTGGTATCTTTGCACAGATGAACAAGAATATCAATCTACAAGATTTAGGACTAAAGGACTATAAAGAAACTTGGGACTACCAAGAGCTACTTTTTAAACAGACCGTAGACATAAAGATTAAAAACCGTAGGGAGGAAGCTGGATTGGAAACCCCAAACCACTTTTTGTTTGTGGAGCACCCCCACGTATTTACTTTAGGTAAAAGTGGTGAATTGTCTAATCTGCTTGTGGACGAAAAGCAACTTGCCGCAAAAGGAGCCAAATTTTATAAGATAAATAGGGGAGGTGATATCACCTATCATGGTCCAGGCCAAATTGTTGGTTATCCGATATTAGATTTAGACAATTTCTTTACGGACATTCATAAATATTTACGTCTTTTAGAAGAAATGGTAATCTTGACCTTGGGAGAATACGGTTTAAAAGCCGAACGCTCTGAAGGTCAGACAGGTGTTTGGTTAGATGTAGGCACTCCCTTTGCCCGTAAAATTTGCGCTCTGGGCGTACGTGCTTCCCGTTGGGTAACGATGCACGGTTTCGCGCTAAATATAAACTCCGATTTAGGCTATTTTGATTTAATGGTGCCCTGTGGTATTAAAGATAAGGCTGTAACTTCCTTGAATGTGGAACTCGGAAAAGTAGAAGTGAATATGGATGAGGTCAAACAAAAGCTTTTAAGTCATTTTGAGACCTTATTCAAAGCGACTGTTATAAATGTTAAAACCTCGGTTTGAGACGAGGTTTTTACTAAATTTTTCGAATCGTATTTGGTGCTAAATCTAAAAGCTATATGTGAGACCCATATATTAGATAAATTTCAGTGACATTTTTAGAAATAGCTATTATCGTTTTAAGGTATTTTAGAAGTATAATATGTTGATTAGAAAAATCCTCTATTTGGCATCATAGCTTAGTGTGCTAGCTCAAAATGATTCATTACGTCTTCATAAGACATTTTCTTGAAGTCAGGACTATTGTTTTTTGAATTTGTTACACTTGGGATAATTACATATCTAAATCGGATGCCCCTATTATATGCAGGTCCACTAGGGTTCCACAGATATTCACCTGCTATTAAATCTGAATTAAATTTTCTTATCGAAACGTAGAGTCTGCGCGACGCATGGTTAATACTAGTTTCCACAGTCTTACTAATAACACCGGTAGCTAAATAATTTTTAGGGAGCAATGTTATCTCTACATCATTGTCATAATAAACTAAGAATACCCCTTCCATCATTATGTTTTGGCTTATACGGTCTGCAAGTACTAAAGACTTATACCGTGCATTGTTCACACTATAAGAATCCTCTGTAGGCTCCAACCAGTCTGACGCTATTACATTAGTATTGCCATCTTCCCCATCCGTTCCGTCCTCGCCATCCGTTCCGTCCACGCCATCACTTCCGTTTGTGCCATTTGTTCCATCCTCGCCGTTTGCCCCATCTACACCATCACTTCCGTTTGTACCATTTGTTCCATCCTCGCCGTTTGCCCCATCTACACCATCACTTCCGTTTGTCCCATTTGTTCCATCCTCGCCGTTTGCCCCATCTACACCATCACTTCCGTTTGTGCCATTTGTTCCATCCTCGCCGTTTGCCCCATCTACACCATCACTTCCGGTTGTTCCGTTTTCACCATCCGTACCTGGCAACCCTTGTTCGCTTTGCATGCCAGCATCACCTATGACCCTATCTATACTGTCATCTGCCGAACATGACACTGCTAATACTGTCGCAAAGATCACAAAAATTAGTTTTGATTTTAGAATTATATTTTTCATTTTTTTTATTTTAGTAGAAGCTCTTGCTTTCTCTTTTATGATTTTTTACAAAAAGGTTAACATCGGTACTAACAATAATCAAGGGTAGCGCCTGGATTATTGTTAGTACCTATTTAACCATTAATAATCCAACCCCAAATAATCCATTACATCCTTATAGCTACTAATGTATATATTGTCTCTTTGCACTTGCTCTAATGACGGACTATCATTTTTACCAGCAAGGCTCGAAGGAGCTATAAGTACATATCTTACCTCAAGGTTAGTTGGTGGAGTGGGGCGAGCTATCTTATCGTTCACTATGGCGAAAGCCACGTATTCGCCAAGCATCATGGAATCATGAACTTCATATTGCTTACCCAAACTTATAAACGGAACCGATGAAGCAGCTACCGTAACGCTGCTAAATCTCACATAACTCAACAAAGCATAAGAGTCGATTACTGTTTGTGTGATATTTGCATCTGAAAGCTCAAAACGAGCTTCATCGTTACCATCCCAAGTACTTGAAAAGTTTAGGCTTGTCCAATCGGAAGCAATAACATTGGCATTACCATCAGCACCGTTTGTTCCATTAGCACCGGCAACGCCATCAATTCCGTTTGTACCCACTGTGCCAGTTTCACCAGTTGCCCCTGTTTCTCCTTGATTTCCTTGTGGACCCGGAACACCCAAAGCTTCACCGTCTTCACCCGTGGGCCCCTCTGGTCCTGTAGTGCCTTGTTCACCTGTTGCTCCAGCGGGTCCAATTGGCCCCTGTATTCCTTCTTTTTCGCATGAGCAAAATGTGATCAGTAAGGCGAATAATACGTGTGATAAAAATGTAAGTCTTATTTTCATAATTATAGTTTTTTAAAGAATATGTGTTGTTCTCCTTTATATTAAAGGTTTGAAACGTTTTAATTTGCTTTTAGGAACTCAGAATTTTTAGCTTTTTGTTGGTGGAAACGCTACTGTCTCGTTAATTTCATTAGCTTCCGTAACGGTAATGTTAGTATTTAAAGTTGTAGTGTTCGCATCTTCAGAAAACTCAATGTTAAAAGTTACATCCTTGTTATACCCTAGACCAGTTGCGCCCGATAAAGGTATATTTAGCCTTATTATTTCTCCTGAATTTTCTGTTGCTGTAATTGATAATTCTGCAGCTCGCACTGGTAAACGTATGTTCCAATAAGCACCTTCAAAAGAAAAAAGTTGAGTATAATATTTACTAATAAGAGAATTAGGCGAAAAAGTGTAGTGTATGGCAGAATACGAAATTGTGATTTCTGCGCTAATATCTGGGTATTTTGTAACTACTTTAGGGCTAAAGTTAACAGCGTAGAATATACCATCAAGCTGTAGCGCTACAGCTAGTGTTTCATTTTCATTCTCTTCTACTTCAAAAAATGCATCGGCTACATAATTACCGGAGCGAATTACAATATTGTAAGAATTTGGAGATATCCTCATTGGCCATGTTAAATCCGAATAAGGAGTAGCATCAAATAAAACAATGTTAGCACCGCTGTTTCGTGTTCGGATAGTTACTGTAGCATTTTCTAATAATGTTTCTATTGCAGGTGCAGGTTGTTTTCCTGTAATCTTTATTACATCTTTAATTGTGGGATTGATAGTAATACTACCTAAAAACTCTTGTTCAACTGATATAGTTTCTTCAAAAACCATTACATCATCTAGTTGATCATCGCAGCTAATACATAGCAGTATGCCAAAAAGAAGCTTTAGTGTGGTTTTAAAAAATGTAATTTTTAAGTTTTTCATAATTTGTATTATTATGAGTATTCCTTTTATGTTTAAACCAAGAAAAGGTTAACATCGAGAAATGAAAAGACCAAGTTTTTATACTCGGTCTTTGGTATTACTTAATTAAATAGTGCAGCTAAAGAATACAGCTGTTTGGAATGAGTGCTATGCTTACGCCAAAGACAATCCCGTCTACTTCATAATCTCCTGTTATTAAGATTCCATGTGGTTTATACTGCACTGACACGTTTTTTAAGTTAAAAGTTCTAAGCTGCGATTCAGGAATCTTCCAGGTTAACTTCACTTGGTTTTTGTCAACCTTTTTTTTGTCGTTTCGTTGAGGGTATATCAATACCTCAAAATTATTTCCAAAATTCCTATTGAACCTTTTATCACTTCTGAGCAACAAGCCATTAGATCGCAAATATTCTCGTTCTACCTTTACATATTTTGTAGAAGCATAATGTGTATCTATTGCCTTTACAGGCGTAGCTTTTTTAGGTGGCATTATGGCTGTTAAACTGAGGTTTATGGTGTAGCATAGTTTGCCAGATGTAATATGCTTTTTGATGGTCTCTAAATTAAGATTCCCGTCATAGTTGGCTAGATTAACTGTTCCTTTTGGGGGGATTTTCACGTTTTCATTTCGTATTTGTGCGAAAGAAATTGTTGTGGCTGTCAATATTAAAGCGAGTGCTGAAGTTAATTTTTTCATGTTTTCTGTTTTAAATTAGTAAAGAATTTAGTCGAACCAGATCTTGTTGACGATAAAGTTTAATCCTTGCTTGCCTTGTGATAGAAATTGAACTTTCATATAATCTACATCTTTGATGGTAAATTTATTATCAACCTCTGAGTTGTCCTGAATTTTGATAAATTCGTTTAATGGTATTTTTAGAACAAAAGGCCTACTGCTGCCGTTTGGTGCAACGCTACCTTGAAATAGTTCTGTAGTTCTATTTCTTCCCCTCCACAAACCTCTGTTAGGCCCATTTGAGAATAAACTAACATACACCCGGCCAAAGTTACTTTTTACATCATATTGGATATTAAGGTTCTTGTATTTACTAAGGTCAAGATTCATTTTTTCAGTGGAATCGTATCCATAACGCAGTTCTACTACCCCTGTAATACCGCACCCTATACTAGACACCAGTTTTCCTTTTGCTATTTGTGCAAGGAATAGTTGGTTCTCTGGATTATCCTTTATTTTAATTACTACCGTACGTTTTTTGTTAAGTACCCTGTTTCCCGTTTGTTTAAATTCTTTTTCACCTGGGGTTTTAACATTGACCTGTCGCATTGCTGCTGTTGAGAAATCGTCTACTACCAATTGGGCATTTAAGGCCAAGGTTGCAAAAACTAGGAGTGTTGTTAAAATTGTTTTCATGTTTTCTATATTTAAAAATTTATAATTTATTTATTCGAACCAGATTTTATTGATGGCCATATTACAGCCGGTCTTGCTTCTAGAATCGAATTGTAATCTGATATAGTCGATATCGGAATAGGTGAATTTATCTCCGGTAGGTTTTATTTCAGAAAAGGGAATGGTGAACACGAAGGTTCCTTCCCGTGCGGGCACATGCTTACCATACGCAGCATACGTTGTGCCAGTGAAAAGATTTAGGTTTATTCCATTGATTGTGCTCTTGGCCTCAAATTCTACCTTCAAAGATTTGTACTTACTTAGATCAAGATTCAAAGGAGCGTTTCCCTTTTTACCCACACCGTAGTTTACATAAGTAGTACCTCTAATGTCATAGGCATAGCTCAGCACAAGCAGCCCTTTCTTAATGCTTAATTGCATATTTTGCTTGTAGAGGTTTTGGTTTACTTTGGAATAAATTTGACGGTACTTGCCAACAATGGCACTGCCAGACAAAAGGGTTCTATCCCCCGTCATACCTACGTAGGTTAATTTGTCTACCGGGCCTGTCGTAAAATCGTCTACGACTAATTGGGCATTCATGCTACATGCCAGTATACATAGTAGCGAAGTGATAATGATTTTCATCAGATTTATATGTTTTAGTTACACTTTTTAATGAACTTATTTTGAAAAGGTTAACATGGCTAATAATGTTTTACCTTTAGATGTTAACTTTTAGGTACCAACTACATTAAATGGAAAGGCAAACAGACCAATCACTTTTTGAGGCATTGAAAGAAGGTTCCGAGATTGCCTTTAAAAAAGTATATGAGGATAACAGGGATTTATTCTTAAATTTCGCTAAGCGCTATGATCTTGGTGATGATGAAATATTGGATGTATATCAAGATACTTATGTAGCACTTTATGAGAATATTGAAAACGGAAAGTGTACTGAACTAAAAAGCTCCTTGAGTACTTATCTCATCAGTATTGGCAAATACAAGATTATGGAGCGATTGCGAAAGAACAACAAGAAAATCAATAATGAATTTATATTGAGTAGTGTAGTTGATGTAGATATTGAAATAGAAGATTTTGATATTGTTTACGAAGTACTATCCCCAGAGCAAAAATTATTAAAACAGTATTTTGAAAGACTGGGTGATAAATGTAAGCGTATATTAACTTTGTTCTATTACAAACAATACAATATTAATCAGATAATGGTGGCAGGTGGTTATAATAGTGAAAATGTGGTGAAAAGTCAAAAATCGAGATGTCTTAAAACATTAAAGGAAGCCATTAAAAATGACCCCAGTACGTGATGGAAAAAGAAAACTTAATAGATAAATACTTTGCAGGTTCGCTGTCACTTGAAGAGCAGGTTCTCTTTGAAAATTTTTTAAAAGTAGATTCTGATTTTAAGATTCAATTTGAATTGGAAAAGAATGTTAAGGCGGCTGTTAAAGGTAGTGAGCGCGAAATATTAAAGAGAAAACTGCAAGGCTTTGAAGAAGGGCGTTCGGTAAGTTCCAAAACAAAAAATACTTTTTGGATACCCTTGCGCATTGCGGCAAGTATTGTAATTCTGCTTAGCGCCAGTTGGTTCCTCTTTAATTTCGGTTTTTTAGCTACCACGGATACGTTGTATGACGCAAATTACGAGCAATATCCGAACACCGTATATACGATTACCCGAGGAGAAAGCAATGATACTTCTATAGAACGTAAGGCTTTTGAAGCTTATGAAAGTGGTGAGTATCAAATAGCAATCGATTATTTGAAAAAATTGAAAACTGAAACAGGTCTCGATTATGTCGATTTTTATCTAGGGCAATCCTATTTAGCTAATGGCGACACTCAAGAAGCCATTGATACATTTGAAAAAATTGGTTTGATAAATAGTGATTATCGTGCTGAAGCTTTGTGGTACCAGGCGCTCGCTTACTTAAAATTAGAGCAAAATGAAAAATCGATAACATTGCTCAACATCCTTTTAAAGGAAGGAACTTATAAGATGAATGCGGCTACCAACTTACTTGACAAGCTGGAGTAGGCGTTTTCTGCCAAGAAAAATAAAAAGTACTATAATGCTTGCAAAAATATACCACTGCCAATTTTTAGATGTAACCAGTGCTTTCGTATTTCCTTGAATAAGATATCCAGACCAATAGTAGGGATGAGAAAGACCGTTCTCTCTATTTTTTTCTAAAAACCAACGTTTTGCTTCTCTAAGCGCCTCATCTTTTGTTTTGCCGTCGGCGAGGTTCTTATAAAAACGTCCCATAATCACAGATGAAGAATTATCATTCACTTTCCAAAGCGTACTTGCAATGCTAGACGCTCCGCTATAAAAGAATCCTCGGGCCAAACTTAAAAAACCCTCACCTCTTTTTAATTCTCCAATACCACTTTCGCAAGCGCTTAAGGCTACTAAGCTTGCATTTAGCGTAAGATTGTACAGGTCCTTTACAAAAAGTTGATTTTCCAAATTGGATTTAGGTGTAAATGCCAAATAGGAGTTCTCTGGATTTTCATCATCGAAAACTGCATGCGTAGCTAAATGGAGTACCGAATAATCCGAAATTGATGCTTTGAAATTTTGTAGTGTGGCTTCATTACCAATAAAGGAATCACCCTTAAAAGAAGCTAAAATTTGCGCTACTTCTTCTCTGTTATGCGGTAATTTACCCAAGGTTACAGCCCTCTTGTCATCTGACTGGGCGTTTGGACTAAAACTTGGTGCAAAGGCTAGAAGTTTAGTTTCCAATTGTTCGGTACTGTTCAATCGCGACCAAAGTGTTGCCGAGTTGACATAACTGATTGCTCTGTCTTCAACAAAGTAGCGGTTCTTATTTAGATTGGTGACCAAACTCCCAAAAGGAATATAATTTAGAAGTCCGTCAGGAACAATAATCACTTTTTCCTGCGGAAACACATCTAGCACAGGCGCCAATAGTTCTAGGTATAGGGAATGACTTACACTGGAAAGGGAATCCTGATTTGATTTTGAATCGGAAAGCATACGGTGAAGGCTTTTGATTTTAGCTTCCAATTCTGTTGAAATCGGGATTTTTTCAAAATACTGCTGATGTCTGCTTGCTGCAAGAGTATAGCTATTTTCATTCCCATAGAAATAAGAAATCAATAGTTCATTGTCGGTTAGTTTTTCTTGTATTTCAGGCAGGGATAAAACATGACTGCCATATTTAAGATTAAAATAAGCGGGATAGTTGGTTTCAATATCCACCATCAGATTGCGATGTTCCTGTCTTAAGTCAAAAAGCTCGTCTTTCAGAAATACATCTGGAGTATCGGAGGATGTCAATTTTCTTTCGGTACGGGTTATCGCTGATTTTAGCTCATTTTCTCGTTCTAGTATATCCTTGGGAATATTTGCGAATTTTGTTGCCTGTGAGGACAATAGAGCTTCTAATAATAATACGGATTTGCTCTTTTCTGCATAACGGAACGCTTCATTTATATAGTGCTCGTTCTCAGATGATCGATATAAGTTATACGTTGTTTCCAAACCTGATTCAAAGATTGGATAGGCATTATCGATTAGAAAAACTTTATCCTTATCGTTTTTAAAAGACGGTTTCAACAGATCTATTGTAGTGATAGCCGTTTCAATAACATTTAGATTTCTATGATAATTTTCAAGGGTTGGCTTAGCGTTCAAGGCCAAGGATTTTTGTTTAAGTATTCTAATAAACTCTTGTTTTTTAATAACATACTTTGGCACGGGATTGTCCTCAAGATTATTTGAAGTAAACACCTTGGATATATTTTTTAGACCATCTTGGTAATAGGATAACGCGCTGTCATTTTTTTTTTGTTTGGCCAACAAATTTCCAAGCTTCAAACTTATAAGTGGTTTATTGACTTGGTCGGCAAGACCTAAAGCCTCTAAAAATAAATACTGCGCATCATCAAATTTCTCTTCCATCCCTTTAATGTCACCAGAGGTCGTAAGATATCTATGCACGAAATGTTTTGGAATTTGGTACGAATGTGTTTTTGCAATAAAATAGTTTGCGCTATCCAATTGGTTAAGTTCACCATATACTTTTGACAAAAGAAGACCTGTAGAGACTATACTGTTTTTATTATCTGGAGTATAGTTGGCGACATTATGTAAAAAACTGCGTCGCCAAAGCTCTTTCGCCTCTTGGTATTTTTTCTGCCGGTATAGGGAATTAGCGTATAGATTAAAAACCTTGTAAAGGTTATCTTTATCCTCTGGTATATACTTTTCCAACAAGCGTATGTTTTTCTGATAGTAGTCGTCCGAAGTCTTAAATCGGTGTTGTACGGAATTCATTTTAGCGATATAACTGTAGGCCGTAGATAGAAAACCAACATCATCTGGGTTTTCTGAAAAATCTGTCTTTTGTGTAATGTTCTTTTCTATTTTTTGAAAAGATTCCTGTGCAAGAGTATAATTTTCTAGCTTATTGTGATAATTACCTGTGTTGTAATAAAGGTAGTTTTTTTGAAAATCACCCTTGTCTGGAAGAGTATCGAGTACACCCTTATGCTCTTTAATGAGTCTGTCTATGGTTTCTATTGTTTCATTTAAGGTATTCATATCATAATGATAGCCCGCGGATTCACACAGGTAGTTTAGATTGTCAATAGCGGTTATGAAGTCTCCCTGTGCCGTAGAAAGGGCATAAATTCTATTATAGTAGTAATAAGTGGAATCTTGATCGGTATAGAAATGGGTGTCCGCTTTGTTCTCTAAGTGTCGTATTACCTCTTTATAATCTTGTGCGTAGGTAAAGCTAACTAAGAGCATACCTATGCAGAAAATAACTTTATGTAATACCATACCCTAAAAGTATAAGTTTAAAATTACACTTGCCCAATTAAAGGCAGATGAATTAATTTTAACTGCTTGAAAATCAAATTTTTGCAATAAATTTATTAATGATGTTTTATTGAATCTAAAGAAAGCAAAGTATCATAAGAAAACCTCCGAGTGGGAGGTTTTCTTATGATATAAAAAAATAAGTTACTTTATTTCTGAAGCTACTGAGAAAGCTGTTTCAACCTTACCCATAGTTTCAATAACCTTTATTTGAATAGCACCTCTGTATTCCGGGTTCTTAAAAATAAGAACTACATAATCCAAGGGTACTTCCAAACCTGTTAATTGCTCAAGATTACCCTCGGTTTGTGCTATTATATTTTGATTTTCGTCGTAAATAATCATTTGAAGTTTAGCTAAACCTGCACGTTGGGTTAGGTATTGTACGCCTAGCCATTTTATGCAGCTTTGAGGATTGGGGCATGGAGGGAGCGGTGGTCTTCTTTTAAATACCGATTTCCGAAATTCGGCTAGATCGCTTAATGTACTTTGTGTTTCCTCTAATTCATCATTCAATAAGTCAAACTTTTCTTTTTCCTTATCAGGGTCGGTCTGCTTAAGCTCAATGTTTAATTGTGTCACGATAGTTTGCAGATGCGCGCTCTTTAAATCATCTGTATACACATAGTTGCTTTCAGTTAAAATCCTGTCTTTATCATTCGGGTGTCCATAAAAATCTTTGATACAGGAAGATAAAATCATAACTGTAAAAAGAGATTGTATTATTTTTATTCTCATAATTAATAGTTTAAGGGTTCAGTTATTATATCGTATTTCAATGTTCCTTAGATCAGTTAAAATTTATATAGTGCTGTCTATTATAAAAGTAAATTGTTACCTACGTCCTCCAAGTAAATTATGTGTCAAAGACTATAAAGTATGTGTCATTGCATCAAAGCAGCTTTCGGTATGCTCAAATAGAACTATGAATACGTGTAAAATCTTAAAAAAATGCCTTATTGCTTAACCACTTATAGTTTAATTTCTCCCGATGCTTGTAGCGTATTTTTTCTTTCTTGTCCCAAGTAGTGGGGAGGATCCCCCCTTTTATTCTATAAATACTGGGAAATATCTCGTTTGCTTACATCGATTTAATTCAGTAAGAAGGCACACAAATAAAATTTCGTTAAATGCTTCTTACGTTTTTAAATAAGCTTGCCTCTGTGTGAAATGACGATAGTATAATACACCGTTTTTGTTCCATTGGATTGCGAACCTGTAAGAAAATATCCGAATCGTTCCTTTGTTATTTTGGCATTGGATAGCTCCACTACGGATTGAGCCCACGTATGAAATTGCATTCTTATTTTAATACTTTTCCCAGCCGAGGAAAGAGTTATACTTTCTACTGTCTTTTTACTTTGAAAATTATTTCGGTCGTTAAAAGCTGTTTTTACGTTCTTAATACTAACGCTTCCATTTTTTATCATATTTAAGGGCCCCGAGCCAAATGTGGTAAACGCTTTTTCTATACTTCTATCTTTCTTTACAGTGGTAGAGCTAATATGAGCGTTAAAAATATACCCATCATTAATTTTTGAGACTAAGCGATCTAATTCAGCGTTTCCATAGTCTATTTCTTTATTTGGTTCTGGTGTGTTTAGATGTACAATTTTCTCTGCGGCCTGGCCAAAATTAAATGTGAATAATGCCAAAGCCATTAATGTGAATAGTTTCTTTGCAATTGTGTTTGTTTTGTTGTAGAGTTTCATAATTTTTGTTTTAATTATTTATCGTTTTCAATTGATGTTTTAAAACATAAAAGGTTAACATAATTCAGGAATTAATAATCAACTAAATCCTATTTTGTAATGGTTCATAAATTATTTTGCGAGCAATTGCAAGGACAATTATTGGAAGGTGTTAATTGATTGCTTTGAATTGACAATTATTCGTAGCTAATATAGCTTCGTAGATTTATTTTAGCGTTAGGGCAATACTTTACACGCCAATATTTACTAATTACCCACGGATGAAACGCCAATAGCATCTTCTGAACTGTTTAAAGTCAAGAGTATGTCATCAAAGAAAACTTGAAATTCCCGTCTAAGAATGACACGTAAGTTTTTGGTATAATTTTTATGAATCAAGTGCTGGTCCCTTCTTTCAAATTTACCGCTAATAGTGATTCCCCGTACTTTAAATTGAATGGTATTGGTTACCTTCTCTGGCTGAAGAAGTATACTTATATAGTTCTCACCTGACCATATTACGCTATGCATTCTAGAATCCAGAACCCTATGGTGACTGGTATACTCATTTAGATTGGTTCTTATCAAAATCGTGTCCATTACTGGGAATGCCAGGGTGAAGAATATTTTTCCAGATTGGTTTGCTTTAAAGCTTGTTTTTAAACTTGAAACAGGATCAAAATCATATTGCCAGAAGATATTCCCTATATACCTGCCAGCAGTATATAGTCTTGTATCTATCTCCTCTTTGGACAGACTATCCTTTGCTATTGCAGCCTTGTCACGTAAATCAAAATTTTTATTTATGCTATCCCACTGAAGTATAGCTTTATTTTTTTCAATATTTAATTGAATGCGTTCAGACATCGTAAGGTTCAAAATATCAACTAATTTTTGTACTTCTAATTGTGATTGCTTTTGTCCATAGGCCGTGCTGCAAATAAATATGCAAATAATACATAGTAATTGGATGCTCTTTTTCATGATCTTAAATTTTAAAATAATTTGACACTAACTATCTGTGTGCTGCTTTTCAAAAAACCTGTCAATTTCTTCCTCGGTATATTTTTTGATGTAAACAGCGGTAAAGCCATTATGAACTTCATCCTTAATAAATAAGCTGTTTTGACTAACCGTAAAACATCTTCCGTCTATAAAATCATTATCAACACTAATATGGCACAAGCTATTTCCACGAATTGATTTGGATTTCCATAAATTATAGTTTGATGAAAGCTTTAAGGGATTGCTGAAGTAACTATTGAATTTACAATCAGATGAAAATAAAATAAAGTCGTGGTCTACCCTAGAAAACATGTTTCTGGTTATACCTCCGGTTTTTGTTTGAAGTTCCCAACCTCCAATTTGACTATCTGGTGATGATTGAGAAAACAAGTTGCTAGAGGAGCTAAAGCTTATGAGAAGGCATAAGGTGGATATTGTTTTTTTCATTGTGCTTTTTATTCAATTTGGCAGCACTAAAACCTCTACCCTTCTATTTTTGGCTCTGTTTTCTTCGGTATCGTTCTCAACTAATGGTTCTGATTCCCCCAATCCTATTTCTTTCCATCTAAAACCGCTTCCGGGAATTAATTTTTTAAGTTCGGCAGAGACACTTTTTGCCCTTGCCAAGGATAAATTTTGATTGGTTTGGTCACTTCCCATATCGTCCGTATGACCTTCCACGATTACATTTCCTTTTTTAAGGATAGAGATACTTTTTGCTAGGGTTTTTAAGGCGGTTATGCCTTCCGGTTTCAATACGGATTTTCCAGTTTCAAAAAGCACTTTACTATCTAAATTCAGTCGCATGGCGGCACCTATTGCTGCAATGGCATCTACATCTGCCCCGGGAAGAGCACTGCTTTTTTTAAGGTCTTTCAATCTTACGAAGTAGAATAGTTCACCTCTTTTAACGAATGGTGCGATATCAACTTCGGCCACACCGCCGTCTATTTTACCTACCAGAATCCATTTTTTTCCATCTTTAGAAATTTCTAGGTTGGTGGGTTCAATTTGTCCAATTTCAAAGATGTATAAATCCGGTCCGTTAACATCCGTCAGGGCATTGTCTGTGAACTGTATGCTGAGACTTCCCCCTAGACCTAGACTGTGAATTCCTGTAATATCTTCCGCAAGAAAACCCTTGATTACATCTGGTTCGCCCAACACGTTTTTTACTTGTTGGGTCAACAATAGTGGATGGTTGGCTTTTACGACTTTGTCAGCAAATGAGAGTTTACCTAAGGGTAGATAGACAGCTTTTCGCATATGACCTACATAGGTTTCCCCTACCTCCCCTCCAAAATAGAGGTCGGGATTAAGTTCTTGAAATTTCTTCTTAGCGGCAGCTGCTTTTCTGGCAAAGTTCTTTTTGAAAATTTTGATGATTTTTTTCTGATGTGCAATGGTCCTTTGGTATTTTGGGCTCGCCTTCAAGCTACCTGAGGCAATCTCTTTTTCTGTTTTTTCAAGTTCTATTAGTAGTTGTTCAGCTTCTTTTGCGCTATGCATTTGCCCTGACACTTTACGTAGCATCTTCATTTTCTGATTTTCTTCTGCACTTGCTGGTAGTTCATTTTTTCGTTCTATATCGGTCATTATGTATCTTGCTTCTCTAAGGTCTAGCTGTTCCATTATATTGGTGCCCGCTAAAGAATCTATTTTCTTTAATTTAGCCATAGTAGCGTCTGGCCCTGATTCTGCCTGAACCAATAAAATCGCTTCCTCTAACGAAACGCCGGTAGGCGTACTTTTTGATGCCAGTTGTTCTTTGGATAGTTTGCCTTTATTTTTATAGGCTTCTTCTTCTCGTTGCTTATTTTTTCTATTTTTTATTGCTTCTTGGGCAAGAATGCGAAGACTATCGGGATTGTTGATGAGTTCTTCCATTTCTCCTCTGGAAACTCCACTGGCTTCCAATAAATCTAGAATCATTGTAGATTTCAACATGTTTCCAAGCGAACTGCCGCTACCATCTTCTTTAGAGCCAGCTTCACTTATTTCGAGGAGTTTTTCAAGAGCGCTCTCCTCTTGGGATAAACTGTCCTCACTTTTATTTTCATTGTGCGTATTTAAGAAACCACCTAATAACTCCAAGGATTCTTTGATATCCTTGGAAGACAAATCCGAATTATCGTCTTTTGAGGTACTTTCCGTCTCAGAATCTTTGTCAGTTGACACCTCTTTTTTTAGTTCCTCCGAGCACGAAATGACCATCAGTCCACAAAATAGTATTACAATATAATTTTTCATGATTAGTTTCTTTTGTATTTATCGGCCATAAATTGATAGTAGATGAAACCAGCATGGTTATACCAGTTATCATAACCTAACATGGCTTCACAATTTTCAATAGCTCTTAAGTTTTCTTCAAGGGCATGGATCATTTCTGCATATTTATCATCATATGCTTTGTTTAAGGTGGGTATCGATTTTGTTAGGATAATCATTTTTTGACTTTGCCATACTAATCCAGAAACTCCATGCACACCAGAAACATTATCACCGAAGGCCATACCAGCATTTATTTTTTTCATGGCATGGGCAAAGATTACGCGAAGCCTCTCTAAATTTAAACGTCTGTTGTTGAGGTTGTCATACTCTTTCTCTAAACAAGCACAACCAGCTTCATTTTCATTTTCATAGGTGATTAATGATGATATTGTGCCAAAAATATTGGCCTCTGCATACTTTACTTTAAAATCTTTGTTCTTAAATTCTTTAGTATTAATGTTGACGTCAATACTGTTAATGTGTTTAGTTATTTTTAAAACTGCCATTAGTGTTCCATTGGGTGAATTATCATTATTCTTTATTTTTTCAAGGCTTTGCTTTTCTTCAACAGGAAAACCATTCTCCTTATTTCTTTTTGGAGGATTTTTAAAATCATCTTTATGGTAGTTTATAGGATTACCCTTATTGTCATATTTAGGATGATTATTATTATCATATTCAATAGGTTTCTTATTGGTATCTAATCTTGGTCTTGGTTCTGTGTCGCCTTCTGCATATTCAATGGCTTGTCCATTGATGTCATATTTTGGACGCTTATCATCTCCAAATACAGGATAGTCTATGGGTCTGTTATCTCTATCATATACAGGTCTTTCAAAAGAATCTAGTGCGTCATTATGCGATTGTTCGCCATATTCAATAGGGTCGCCGTTGAGATCATATTCTGGGCGCTCATCATCTCCAAATACAGGGTAGTCTATGCGGTGGTTATTACTATCATATATAGGTCTTCCAAAAGAATCTAGTTCTTCATAATTTTCATTTTCGGTATTGTTGTTAGCGTCTGAATTTGATGTTGAAGTAGAAATAGGTTCAAAAATTGTATTTGTACTGGAAGAATTACCAGAACCCTGACTTGTTGAATTAGCATTACTATTTCTACTGGTTCCAAACTGTGGTGGTATGCACGAAGAAGGTAATCTTGGGCCTCCACTAGCATCTACTTGTGCTTGTGCATCGTCATCATCAGGACCTAACCGTCTTCTAATTTCATTCGCTACGTTATTTGCCCCTTCAAAGAAATCTTGAATACCATCATGATTTTCGATAACAAAACTAAGGGCTCCAGTAAAAACCTCTGAAAGCGATGGACGAGCTTGAGCGGTACTAGTTTCTTGACTTAGAATGAAGCAAAAGAAAATCATTAACGTTTTGGTAGCTCTCTTTTTTATTAACAATAGCACCAATAATAAAGTAATTATACAGAAAAAGCCTATTGTGATGTACATCAAAGTATTTGAATCATTGAATATTGCAACATCTTGCTGTTCAGATATTACACTAGCGACCATTTGCCCACCTCTTGAAGTAGCTTCATCAGATGCCGAATAGTATAAATTACCCATATATGGGATATTTTCACCAGTGGTCCAAACCGCAAGTTGGAATGAAATATTGGGTTTTGTACTGTTAATTACAATTCCAAATTTACCAGCGGTCTCAAAAGACTCCTGAAATAAACCATTTTTAGTACGACCATTAATCTTACTGTCTTTCCAATTAGCTTTAACAATGTCTACTTTAATCTCAGAAGTATTATCCGTAATAACTGTTACCATTACTTTTTGAAGAAGGGTTGTACCCTCTGCCCAAAATCGCAGGGAATCTTTCTCTGTAGTACCTTGCATATAGGCCGAAATCACTTCTTCATTTTGTGGGTCGGGATTAAATTCAAGTGTGTAAACCTCATTGCCAATGTCTAGTTCGGGTATTTTTATTTCTTCCTGACCTAAAGAAAGACTTGTGATAAATAGAATGAGGACGAATACTAAGTTTTTCATAATCGTATTATTTTCTATGTTTTTTCGAAGTAGTTGATTTATTTTTTGAAAGCGTTTGAAAGTTTATCAATATCAGAATACCCAATAGCTGTAAACTCTAAGTCGGTTAGGGTTACTACCCCTTCTTCAGGGTTGAGTAGCGCTTCTTTTTCATACTTAATATTAATGTTTGATACAACTGCTGTGCCAGAGGCTGCAGTTAGATTTGATAAATCAACTGTGCCCGACATAATGCTTTTTGGACTATGTTTTTGTGTGTCAGGACTGAGATAGTAATAACAGGTAAATAGTTTACCATCTTTATTCTTGAATTTCAGTTGTAAGGATGCGATTATTAGTTCAAAAGAATCGGCATCATAATATAGCTGTATGGTTTCACTGCCTTTTTCGAGTTTCTTTGTAAATGTAATTATAGCAGTACGTTTTCTGGGTTTCCCCTCCATAGATACAATACCTGATGCTTTGGTATATGCCCAATCCCGTCCATTTATTTGGCAAAGAATATTGTTGTTTTTAGTTTCTTTCTTTACAATTGGTGCGGTAGATGCTTCTTGAGAAAGAATCGATGTAGTTGTAGCTTCTTTTTTGGTAGAGTCATTACACCCTATCAGCATGGTGAAAACAAGTAATAGTGTAAGCTGTCTCATAGTATATTGGTTAAAAAGGTTTTTCATATTCTAAAGTGTTAATACTAAATGCGCTTTCGCGAAGATCTGTACAAATCATTTTTATTAGTTTTGGATTTTTCTGAGAATAATCTATCATATTCATTTCAAGAGCCAAGCCATCAACCATACTTACCCAGGATTGATCCATACCCTTGCTTCTTTTTATTTTTTTGGATTTTAATTGTGAAAAGGCTTTTTGAATTGATATTCCCGCTTCTTGGGTTACCCAAACAGTACCGGATAGTTGAGACCCTGTAATTTGAAATTCTTGACACTCATATCCCAAAATCACCTTGGTTTGTCCTGTTGGTATAATAGAAATTTCTGGCGTCTCAAATTCTGTGTCTGAAACTTCCTCTAAATCAATTTTCATAGAGTTCATGGTTTTTTGTCCGCCCATATTCATAAAGGTGTGCACGGCAGAATTTGGCAAATCCATTACGGTAATGAACTGTTGATCTTTTCCTGCGGTAAATGAACTGCCCATGTATTCATGGTCATTGGTTAAATAATACGTAATGTCAGTAGTGTCATTATCGCTTACGAGTTCCATGATATATTGATGACTAAATGTGTAGCTTTCAAGCTTTTCTGCCGTTTCCTTTTTAAAAAGCTTACCTTTATTGTTAAATACTGTATCAAAAGTTTTCTCTGTTTCCCTTTCTGTTTTCTGAGCAACTTTACGTTCTATAGTTTCCTCGGCGGCTTCTTGTGCTTTTTTTGTTAATTTTTTAAAGAATTGAGCATTTGTTTGTGTAGTCATTCCCATTACGACTAGTACCAAGATTATTTTAATTTTTTTCATTGTCGTTCTATTTATTCGTTTGGTGTTTTATGTTTTTTTTTTGAAAGGTTAACATCAATGTTACTTCTTAAAGATTATTTCTTTAATTATTCTATCCCTATATATTATTTTCAGTATATAAATACCATCTTTAAGATGGTTAACATTCAGAAATATTTTGTTTTCAGGACAATTTTCAACAGTACCTTCCAAGAAGTATTATCTCAGTAACCCTGTTGTAGGACCAAGGTAGAAGGCAATTTTAAAAAAGGTTATGAATTATGTAACAAAGGCTATGACAGATGTAACATCTATAATTAAGCTGGGCTTCCAAAGTCTGTAGGGGTGCAGTTGTATGCCTCTTTAAAGCATTTACTAAAGTAGGCGTGATTATTGAAACCAACTGAATAGCCTACTTCAGATACGTTAATATCTGACTGTTTTAGAATTTGGATGGCTAATTTTAGACGTTGTGATCTAATGAATTCTGAAGCGGAAAGTCCAGTAAGGGCTTTTAACTTTCGGTGCAATTGCATGCGACTCATATGTATGGCCTTACTGAATTGTTCAGAGGAGAAGCTTGGCTCCACCAATTTTTCGTCTAGAATGTGTTGAACCCGTTCCAAAAATTTTTCGTCAACAGATGTGATAGCGATATCCTTAGGTTTTAAAATTACCTCTTGGCTATATCTAGATTGTAATTTTCTTCTTAGTGCAATTAATGAGGCGGTTTTGGATTTTAGTATTTTTTGATTAAAAGGTTTCGTAATATAATCATCTGCTCCTATTTCTATGCCAGCTATCTTGTTTTTGTCGCCTGCTTTAGCAGTTAAAAGGATGATAGGAATATGACTAGTGAGTTCATTATTCTTGAGCGTGTTTGTTAGGGTAATACCGTCTTTTACGGGCATCATTATATCAGAAATTATAATATCAGGTATAATGTTTAAAGCCTTTAAGCAGCCTTCTTCGCCATTTACTGCCTCTATAACCTTGTATTCTAATTTAAAGGTATCTGTTAATAATCTCCTTACATCAGCATTATCTTCTACAATAAGCAGTATTGGAAGTTCTTTGTTTTCTGGACTTTTTCCTATTTCAGGTTCGTTTAGTTCTAAATTAACAGTTGAGCCAGTAGGCAAAGAATCAGTAGTCACTTTGATTTCTATATTTTTCAATAATGATTTTTCTATAGCTAAAGAAACTTCAAATAATGTCCATTTATTTACTTCGCTTAGAACATTAATTTTTCCGTTATGCAACTCTGTAAGCTCTTTTACTAGAGACAATCCAACTCCGGCACCCTCATTCTGACCATCTGTTTGGTAAAAACGATTAAATATGGTTTTGATTTGCGAATTTGTAAGTCCTTGACCGGTATTTTTTACTTTAATCTTCAGGTAATCATTTTCAATAGAAACGTTTATATGTATTTCTCCTTGTTTAGGGGTGTATTTTACTGCGTTGCCAAGCAGATTTACAATAATATTTTCGAGGGCTTCCCGATCGAACCAAGCTTCTATTTCTTTATCTGAAATCTCTATCTTAAAATCAATGTTCTTTTGTTGTGCCAAGTATAAGAATGACTCACTCCAAGCAGCTATCATTTGGGTTGGTGTATTTTGCTCAAGTAGTAGTCTTCGATTACCGCTATCAATTTTTGAAAGTTCTAGTAATTGGTCTACTAAAGAAGATAATCTCATAACACTTCTTTCTGCCATTTTAAAATGGGCTCTTTTTTCTTTGGATAAGGTTGCGTCTTCTAATAATTCTTGAATAGGGGTGGACACTAAAGTCAAGGGTGTTCTAAATTCGTGAGAAATATTTGTAAAAAAAGTAGTTTTTAAACTATCAATTTCGCGTAGTTTATTAGTAGTCTTTTGACGGTTTCGATATAATGTGAAAAGGAAAATTAAGGCAAGTGACGTTATTCCAATACCACCTAAAAGAAGGTTACGTTGGTTTTTGGTTTGTTGTTCTGCCAGCGCTCTTTCTGATTTCAGTAATTGTATTTCTTGTTCTTTTTTTTGAGTTTGATATTTGCTCTCCAAATCATTGGTAATGTCAATGCTGTTTTTTTTGTAAATACTGTCACTAATGCTTAATTGTTTTTGCTTGTGGGAATAGGCAGATTTGAAATCTTTTATTCCAAAATACGATTGAGCCAGCCCGTAATTAATATTTTTTATCCAAGAAAGTTCAAATTCGCTACTTATTTCACTAATTAATGTACTGGCCTTTTCGAAATATAATATGGCCTTTTTGTATTTTTTTTTATCCAGATAAAGTTGACCTGCATTTAGATTGAATTCTAATAAAATCTCATTGGTTGCATCTTCAAGGTTTAGGAGTTCAGATTTTTTCAAAAAAATCTCAGCTTGTTCAAAATTTCCGATGGCTGAGTAGCTTTTAATCAGTCTTGTATAAATTTCATTTTTTCGATAAATATTACCATACTCTTCATAAAATTTTTGGGATTTCCCGAAATTATCAATTGCTTTTTGGTGTTCACCAATCCTTTGATAATAAATAGCTTTTAAAGTATGGTTGTAATTTAAACCTTCGTTATCATTTAGTCTACGATATATTTTTTCGCTTTTCTGTATGTAACCTAAGGCTTTGGAATCTTTGAGCTCTGAATAAATGTTGCCAATATTATCAGATACCAAGGCAAGAAATCTTCCATTCTCGTTATTTGCAGAATATATTGAATCGGCACTAAGGTAATATTCCAACGCTGTTGCGTAATTATTTTTTTTGAAAGATTGATTTCCTAGCATAGTGAATGCTGAAGCTATAAGATTCCAATTTTTAGATGACTGGGCACTCTTTAAAGCCAATACCCCATATTTTTTTGCATTTGCGTAATCTGATTTGCGGCTATACAGAATAGCTATTTTTCTATAACTGTCAGCTTCCAGATTATAATCATTAGATTTTAACGATAATTCGAGTGCTTTTTGTGCATAGAAAAGCGCACTATCTATCTCATATTTGTAATAGTGATATTTGGATGCAAGACTATAAGAAGTTATTACGAATTCAGGATTTTTTTCTCCTAAAAACAGAATTTTTCCTTTGTAAATATTCGCAGAGTCTAAATTTGTAAATAAGTAGGATTCGTAAACCTTAGTTAAAATATCAAATTTTAAACTTGATTGACTAATATTTTTTAATACTAATTTTAGAGAATCAATAGTTCTATTATTTTGACCTAAAAGAGTAAAGGTTTGTATGAAAAAGTATAGGAAAAGAATATAACTTTTCATTTAGTTTTTGGTTAGTAACTTTAAAGACATGGAATTATCCAATGATTATAAGATAGACAATTTTCTAGTTTCTTGTGTTATATAAAAAGTACCTCCTTAAAGATATTAGGCTTTTATCTTGTGAAATCTGTTTCAATATTTTCAAAAAAACAAGTATATATACTATGATGTTTAAAAACCCATTTGTTGTTTCAGCAGTGAAATAGCGAAAAAAATCCAATTCTTTTAATTTAGTAAGCTCCATTCGGGTCATCAGATTACCTTTTTTTTGTACGATTCTTGTTGAGCATACCTATACCTTCTGCCAGCCAAAGCTTGTTGGTTGTTGTATGTGTAGCACCCATGATTTTTGATATACTAGTCTTGGTAATTAAAAAACAGTCAAAAGTACCAGCCAGCTTGGCAATACTTTCCTTTTTTCAACCTTTCTCTCGGTCTGATTTATAGTAATGTTCATTTTTATACCGCTCATTTTCATAGCTATCGATACGTAGGCATCTTTCAATTCCTTTCCTACACTCAAGTCGTTTGGCAATTAGATGTCTGTTCCAGATATTTCCATATCTAGACCCATTTCTTCATATTACTGCATCATTTGAGTGGGGAAAAGGCAGTCGTAGTCTATTTTGATGCTGTTATCTGAACAGCTGATTTTAAAATCGGAATTGTATATTTCCACCCCTTTATTATCGGTAAATTTTAGGTCAAAAGTGGCGGATATATTGCTGCTATCGTAGCTAACCTCAGAGATGATGTAATCGGTGACACCTTCGGCTTTCTCTTTTTTGTTGTACATCGTGTATCGAAAGGTAACTCCTTCTTCCATCGGATAATACTTGCTGTAGTTTTTTTACGCAAACAAAGAGTTCATTCCCAAGGATAGTACTAGTAGAAATTGAAATTTTTTCTTCATATTAATAGTGTTATTGTTTAATAAATTCTACTCTTCTTTTTTGGGCTTTACCATCCGAGATACTATTATCGCTCATAGAATTTGATTCGCCTTTTCCTCCGGTAATTAATCGATTTTCGTCAATGGAATAGACATTGGTTAAGGCATTTTAATTGCTTCAGCACGCTCTTTGGATAATTTTAGATTTGTTTCGGTATCACCATCGTCGTCGGTATGATCTATGATTTTCAGGCTCGTCCCTTTTTCTTGTTGCAACACTGAGGAAATTTGGAAAATAACTCCCGTAGATTCTGGTCTTATCTTATCAGAACCGGAAACGAACAAAATACTATTTGTAGAGACTTTGCCTACTGAAATAAGCGTTCGCCTTAGGTCGAGCCCCCTTGGATAACTTTTACATTGGTTATGAAAAGACGTTCCTTTCTATCTTTAAAACCTACTGGTTCAAACTTTAGGCTGTTAATTTTATTAGATGGAACCAACCTTGGTACATCCATATATTTAGATTCATTGATCCATAGACGAAATCGTGTGTTGTTTACAGTGACGGATATGTGGGTCGAACTTAATATAGTTTTCCTAACACCTACAGCAATAGTATTATCTGCAAGTTCCTTTCCGTCACTTTGGCTCGACATCCTTAATCTAATGGCAGCGTATTGGCAAAACTGAAGATATGTGTAAACAGCATTGTTTCCGTAGCCAAAAGCATTACTTTCATCTAAATTAATATCAAGTTTGGCTTGAGAAGAGGTTTGTCTATTTAGCCCTGTTGTGAGAACATCAAATTCGATTGTGTATTTTTTTGGGGGACTAGGTACATCGGGTATAAAATAAGATGACATTTTTAGCTCGAACCATTTCTGATTTGACCCCGACAATTGTACTATTTCACCACCAGCATAGGTATTCCATTTAGCTGGAAAATCTCCACTATAGTCATTAGAAAAATCATCAAAAAATAACTGCGTATCACCAGGAACAAAAATAAATTTACTATAAACTACTAGGCTTTTTAGTTCAGACGTAGATGCATTTTCATTATCCGTATTTGGACCGTCTTGCTCTTGGTTTCTTGTGTTTATAGACCCATTCTCTTGGGGTAGCGTGGTTGGCTTTTCTTTCATTTCGCCAGGCTCTTAGATACTGTCCAGGTCTGCATCTATTTGTTTTTGGGTCTCTTGCTCTACTCGATTCTCTTCCGTGTTTTGGCGGCACGTTCGGCAGCTTTTCCTTATTTCTTTAAAAATTGACTTTGTGCCAGAGCTGTACATACTAATAGTGCAGCAATCAAAATCGTTGATCTTAACAACTTTTTGAACGCAGTCATTTTCCTGTATTTAGTGTTCTTTTTAATATACTATTTTAGACTGTACCCATAATGCAAATAACAATGAAAACAATATACGGGGAGTTTTCATATCCTTAAATGTATTAACCAAACAAGCTGTCTATTCTCCAAATCTTGCATTTGGGGTTTATGATTGTATGTTAGGTGTCTATAGATGTATGATTAGTAAAACACTTGAAATCGTGTATTATCTATTTCGCTTAAACCTAGGGCTTATGAGAATTTAATTTTAATAAAAAGGGAAGGGGTTTGTGTTTGGAACAGTTTGAGAAGTAGTAGTAATGTGCTAAATACTTTCGTTATTTGAGGGAAGGAATACCCTTATTTGGTGCTAAGCGGACGATAAAAGATAAGCTAAAAGGGATACCAAATTTTAAGGCTTTTGTTCTGTTTGTATTGGCTTAGAAAACAGCTTATTTCTACTTTAGGAATAACACATAAAAGTAGTCATGACCAGTGTAAAATTTCAAAGGCCAAAGACGCAGGGTAGCGGAATGTGTTTGGGCTAGTTGTTAGATATACTTTTAATTCTGGCTATCAATTTATTCCATAGACCGTAAATGAGTTCTCTTGGTCTTTGATGACCATTTCTGGTTTTCTGTCCTTATTTATATCTGCCATATCTATAGTAGAGGAGCCATAAATAGGGAAATTTGGAATAGCCACTGCTTGACTGTCGAACAAATAACATTTTTGGTTTTGGATATCCGTCACCGAGACGTAAATCTTATCGTTTATATAAAAAATTCTAGGTTTGGAGTATACGCCAAGATCTAAGGTTACTTTTTTGCCCCTTATATGTAATACATTATCGTTCATGATTGCCAACGTTTTGGAAGTCGCATCGAAACCATGGTCTAAGTTTAGTCCAAGGTCCGTTTTAGTAAGCTTGCCTTTGGTATCTATTTGATACAAGAGCCCTTCGCTAGAGGTAAGGCTAATCTTATTTTGGTACAGTCTTATCGTATTGTCTGATAATGGAATTTCTTCTTTTATCTTAATCCTAACGTTACCTACTCTATTCAATACTTTAAGGGTGTTGTTGGCAAGCTTAAAAACGAGATAGTCCTTTCTGTTAATTTTAAAATGCTGTGGCGCTTCAATAATACGGTCGGATGCAGAGGTATATTTAAATCCGGTTACAATCTTACCTTGGTTGTTATACATGAAAACCTTTTTGTTTTGGGTAACCAAAAAACGGTAATCCTTCTTTCCTTCATAGTCAAAAACGGCCAAAGGATTTAAATTTCCACCGGGAAATTCCAAGGAAAATGGGGCTACAGTTTTACCGTTACGATCAAGGATTATGAACTCATTATTGGTTGTGAATGCAAATTGTAGTTTTCCGTTTTTGTAGAGGTCTACTTGATATACCTTCCCTTGTAAAGCCCCATCTAGCTGCTTTTTCCATAGTACGTTGCCATTATTGGAAATTAGATAAAGCACGTTATCCAAATCTTGTACAATGAGTTCTCCCATTTTTGTACGATGGTTGATGGTAAATTGCGGAACAGAACGTAGATCTGTATCTAATTGAGAAGTGAATACTGAGGTGATACTGTTTTTAACTTTTTGTTCCCCAATCTTTTTTATGAAATAACTGCTATGAAAAAATTCGGTTTCAGAAATGATTTCTGAACCAAAAACATAATCAGATAAATTAGCTGCTTTCAGCTGTTTCGCCGTTTCTGCTAAATTGTAGTTCACTAAGCTGTTTTCAAAACCATTGGCGTTTGCAACGGCTAAAATGGAGGAAGCTTCCGTGGTAAGTTCTTCTAAGTTTTGAAAAAGGCTAGTTTTTGGTATGGTGTTAGCGTTTTTGTGGGCTATAATTACTTTTTCTAAGGATTCCTTCTCTTGGGCAAAAACTAAGGTGTTCTCTATGACACAACTATACTTAGATTCAAAATTAGCTACAAGCGGTTTTAAAGCACTCTCAAGAAGTGTGGTTTCTCCGAGTTCCCATATTTCACTACCTTGAAACTCAACACTACTTTTACGTATACTTTTTAAATAATCGGTTATTTCATCTGTCCCAAAGGTTTTTAAAAGTACTATTGGTTGCTCTTCTAGTTGTGCAGTTCCTATTTCCTCAATGGCACTAAAAAGCGAATCTATAGCTGTGTTTTGATTCAAATAAAGCCTTTGATTTGAAGAAAACGATTTATAGTTGCTAAAGGTGTATGATGCAAAGGAAGATGTATTTGCTGGGAGCATTTCGTACGTAACATTCGCTAACGGTTTGGCTCCTGAAAATAACTCAAGATAGTTCTTGTTAGCATCTTTAGCGGTACTTATTCCGTTTAAAAAAAGCCCGTCACTCCCTAAGGATACATCCAAAAATAACCAATCTGCAAAATGGGATGGGAGTAGAGCAACTTTTGTGTCAGTAAGATGTTCTAAGAGTGCGTCGCTATTATTTAAGTCAACCCACAAATGACCTAATTTTGTGGCGTTCGAAACATTATGAAATTTTACTAATTGTTGATTTATTACTCGTGTGTCAAAGATAGAGATAAGATGCTCCAGTAGTTTAATAGAAGAACTTAGGATTTCTTTTTTTTCAATACGAGTGGTGTAAAATTCATGATTTTCAACGGTGTATTTTTTAATATTGAAGTTTTGATATTGTAATGTTTCTATGGTTTTATCGGTTATTTCGGAAAGTTGTAAATATGGTATTGTGTCCGAAGCTACAAAAGTGAAATCAAGTGTTTGTAGCGAGTCAATTGTAAAACTGATCAGTGCTTCTTGGGAAGGCTGTACATAATTTAATGGAACAAGAACTTTAGATATTTTTTTACTTATATCTAATGTAAGCAGCTTTTGAATAAGGTCATTTTCATCCAGTTCGGCGGTAAAGGCATTAAAGTCGTTTATTTTAACAATTGCACTGGTATTTTCTGGTATGAATTGTAACAAGCTGGACTGGAATTCCTTTTCCGGGGAACATTGAATTCCTAATACGATACCTAAAATCAGAAGAATTTTAATTTTCATCCGTTCATGTTTATTTGTTTTCACTTGGCTCTATTTGCTTGCTCCATTACATTACTCTTTCCTACGGGGATAAACGTTCTCCAAATGATATTTTAATCTGTATATAGAAGTGTTGTATTTGACTTTTTAAAAAGCTTTTGACAAATCTATACTTTTTATAGTTCTATTGTAAGCGGTCGGGGAAGTAGTTGGAAGCTTTTTCTGTGATAGGGTGTTACTCCATATTTTTTTATTGCCGCCCTATGTTCCTTAGTGGGATAGCCTTTGTTTTGTTTCCAATTATACATAGGATATTCTTCGTGTATACGAACCATATATGAGTCTCTGCAGGTTTTAGCTAAAACAGATGCCGCCGCAATGCTTAAGTATTTAGAGTCCCCTTTAATGATGCAGGTATGCAGTATGTCTTTAAAAGGATTAAACCGGTTACCGTCAACAATTATATGTTTGGGTACTATTTTTAATTGCTCCAGAGATCTGTGCATAGCCAAGAAAGAAGCATTTAAAATATTTATTTTATCTATTTCGAATGGATACACATGAGCCACCGCAAAAGATGTACTGGCTGCTTCTATAATCGGTTTTAATTCATTTCGTATGCGTTCCGATAATTGTTTGGAGTCGTTAAGGACCCCGTTCTTAAATTTTTTTGGAAGTATAACTGCTGCCGCAGTAACAGGGCCGGCAAGGCATCCTCTGCCTGCTTCGTCCGTTCCTGCTTCCCCCTGTTCTTTGTAAAAGTTTAAAAGCATACTAGTGTTCTAATGGCCTTTGACGGTAAGTCTTTCTAAAAGATATGCTAATATAATTATTAAAAATAGAGTAGTGCTTTGCGTGTCATTATAATAACTAAGACACGCAGTTGCATAGAAAGTCCCAAAGCATAATCAGTAGGGTCGTTCAAGCAGTTGTATAAAGCGCTTTATCTTTTCTCTAAGCTAAGAATGAACCCTTACATAGCTTTTTGTTGGAGTGCAGCTAAGATTAGAAATATAGGTTTTATATTCTAAGGTAAACTTTCACATTTAGTTAGCAACAAAAAAAGTAACTTTGGCAACGAAGATATAAGAGGTATGAAATGTTTTTTGACCGGACTCTTTTTGTTCGTTGCTTTTACAGTTGTTGCACAAGAAACGCAACAAGAACCTGCCGGAAACCTTCTTTCGGATTCAATAGCAGACACAACTAGAGCTACCAAAAAGAAGGCTCCAATAGTTAAAGTAGTTGACACGGTTAGTATTCGTAACTACAAGATAATTTCTCATCAAAGGGATACCACATATTTGGATACCACGCTAACCATTCAAAAGGAATATAAGTACAACTACCTGCGTAGCGATGATTTTGAGCTCCTGCCTTTTGCTAATATAGGACAGACCTACAATAAACTCGGTGTTGATTTTGAACGACCTAACCTTTATCCAAGTTTAGGAGCTAAGGCTAAACATAACAGATATAGGGAGATAGAGCAGATGCAGTATTACGATGTAATAACGCCGATGACGGACCTAATGTTTAAAACCACTTTAGAGGAAGGTCAATTATTGGATGCACTACTCACCTTTAATACCTCAACACGTTTCAACTTTTCTATTGCCTATACTGGGTTTAGGTCTTTAGGCAAGTACAATTCAGAACAGATACAATCGGGCAACTTTATAACTACGGCCAATTATTTAAGCAGAAATAATAGGTATCTTTTGAGAACGCATGTTGCAGCCCAAGATATTACATCTCAGGAAAACGGAGGTTTAACGGAAAAGGAATTGCAATTCGAGAGTGGTGATGATGATTTTATTGACAGGCCTAAGGTAGATGTTCGTTTCACTGATGTTGATAATAAAGTGTTGGGCAAACGATATTATTTGGATCATCAATATAAACTGATAAGAAGCCAGCAGGACTCTAGTCTAGTTGAGAATACTTCTTTAGCAATTACGCATTCATTTAATTACGAGACTAAATTCTATCAATACAAGCAAGGAGCTAGCGACGATTATTTCGGAGAATCTATTCTCAGTACTATTAACGACAAGGCTTCCTTAAAGGTATTTAATAATGATATTGGTGCTTCTTTTTATAATAAGACTTTAGGTGAGCTTAAAGGGGTAGTAAATATCTACAATTATAATTACTTCTTTAATAGTATTCTAACCACATCGGAAGGGGAAACTATAACGAACCAACTAAAGGGAACTGAACTTGCTGTCGGGGGTGATTATAAAAAACAAATAGGAGCCTTTGCTATTGATGGTTCTGTTCGATATAACTTATCAGGTGAGCTAACTGGTAATATTCTCGATGGGGCTGTATCTTATATGTATAATGAGAAACACAGATTTGAATTCGCTGTGCACTCTTCCAGCAGAATGCCAGATTTTAATTTTTTGTTGTATCAAAGTGATTATTTAAACTATAATTGGCAGAATACTACAAATTTTGAGAAGGAGCGTGTGAATACCTTGCAATTGGGATTAGATTCCCCACTCTTGGGAAACCTTTCGGTGAAGTATAGTATTTTGGATAACTATACGTATTTCGCTGCAGACCCAAGTGCTGCGTTTGAGGAGGGTTTTGAAAATGCAAATATCAAACCGCTTCAAGAGAGCGAAAGTGTCACGCATTTAAAAATCAAATATGCTAAGGAGTTTAGGCTAGGTAAATTTGCATTGAACAACACCGTAATGTATCAATCCATAGCGCAAGATCAAAATGTGCTAAATGTACCGCAATTGGTTACTAGAAATACCCTGTACTTTTCATCCGATGTATTTAAAAAGGCAATGTACCTGCAGACGGGGGTAACCTTAAAATATTTTACAAGCTATAACATGGATGCTTATAACCCGGTGTTGGGTGAGTTTTTTATCCAGAATAGGGAAGAGCTGGGGGGATTTCCCCTACTAGATTTTTTTATCAACGCAAAGGTGAAGCAAACCAGGATATATTTAAAAGCTGAACATTTTAATTCTTCCTTTACGGGCTATAACTTCTATTCAGCTCCCAATTATCCATACCGCGATTTCGTTGTGCGCTTTGGTTTGGTTTGGAATTTCTTCTCTTAATCGTCATTTTTAATCCAGAAGTAGTTTTTTTTCATATCATTTTTGTTTCCAAGAGGCTATAATATAGGGGTTTGGCGCGATGTATAAAAAAACCTTCAAAAAAGTTTGTTTTTTATTGTTGTTGGTATGAAAAAGGATGTTACATTTGCACCCCGCAAACGAGCTATGTTTATAGTGAGTGAGGGGTAAGTTCTTTAAAAGTTGTGTTGTACGGTTAATTTTCTCGACCGTTTGAAAAGAAGTTTTATTTTTTTTCAAAAAAGCTTGTCGGGATAAAAAACAGTTGTATATTTGCAGCCGCTTAGGGAAATACCTTAAGCAAAAAGAAGCGTTCTGAGGGAGTTTACTTGGGACAATTAGGAGTTCATTGAAATATTGTGGAGAATCGAAGTGAGTAGAAAAGGATTGGTCCTTTTTGAAAATTTCGGACAAGAATTATAAAGAATTAGATCGAGAGAATCGGGGCCGGGGACGGACATTGGAATTGTTGGGACGAATATTTACAAAACAACGATGAAGAGTTTGATCCTGGCTCAGGATGAACGCTAGCGGCAGGCCTAACACATGCAAGTCGAGGGGTAACATAGTAGCTTGCTACTGATGACGACCGGCGCACGGGTGCGCACCGCGTATGGAACCTACCTTTTACAGGGGAATAGCCTTTGGAAACGAAGATTAATGCCCCATAGTATCTTAATACAGCATTGTATTTTGATTAAAGCCTTCGGGCGGTAGAAGATGGCCATGCGTCCCATTAGTTTGTTGGTAAGGTAATGGCTTACCAAGACTACGATGGGTAGGGGCCCTGAGAGGGGGATCCCCCACACTGGTACTGAGACACGGACCAGACTCCTACGGGAGGCAGCAGTGAGGAATATTGGACAATGGAGGAGACTCTGATCCAGCCATGCCGCGTGCAGGAAGAATGCCCTATGGGTAGTAAACTGCTTTTATACAGGAAGAAAAAGAGCTACGTGTAGCTTATTGACGGTACTGTAAGAATAAGGACCGGCTAACTCCGTGCCAGCAGCCGCGGTAATACGGAGGGTCCGAGCGTTATCCGGAATTATTGGGTTTAAAGGGTCCGTAGGCGGGCGATTAAGTCAGTGGTGAAAGTCTGCAGCTCAACTGTAGAATTGCCTTTGATACTGGTCGTCTTGAGTTATAGTGAAGTTGCCGGAATATGTAGTGTAGCGGTGAAATGCATAGATATTACATAGAACACCGATTGCGAAGGCAGGTGACTAACTATATACTGACGCTGATGGACGAAAGCGTGGGGAGCGAACAGGATTAGATACCCTGGTAGTCCACGCCGTAAACGATGGATACTAGCTGTCCGGAACCTTGAGTTCTGGGCGGCCAAGCGAAAGTGATAAGTATCCCACCTGGGGAGTACGTTCGCAAGAATGAAACTCAAAGGAATTGACGGGGGCCCGCACAAGCGGTGGAGCATGTGGTTTAATTCGATGATACGCGAGGAACCTTACCAGGGCTTAAATGCATTTTGACAGGGGTAGAGATACCTTTTCCTTCGGGCAATTTGCAAGGTGCTGCATGGTTGTCGTCAGCTCGTGCCGTGAGGTGTCAGGTTAAGTCCTATAACGAGCGCAACCCCTACTGTTAGTTGCCAGCATGTCATGATGGGGACTCTAACGGGACTGCCGGTGCAAACCGTGAGGAAGGTGGGGATGACGTCAAATCATCACGGCCCTTACGTCCTGGGCCACACACGTGCTACAATGGCAGGTACAGAGAGCAGCCATGTCGCAAGGCAGAGCGAATCTACAAAACCTGTCACAGTTCGGATCGGGGTCTGCAACTCGACCCCGTGAAGCTGGAATCGCTAGTAATCGGATATCAGCCATGATCCGGTGAATACGTTCCCGGGCCTTGTACACACCGCCCGTCAAGCCATGGAAGCCGGGAGTGCCTGAAGTCCGTCACCGTAAGGAGCGGCCTAGGGCAAGATTGGTAACTAGGGCTAAGTCGTAACAAGGTAGCCGTACCGGAAGGTGCGGCTGGAACACCTCCTTTCTAGAGATTGTCCTTTTAAGGACAGTCCCTGACGGTTTTGAGATAAGTTCTCGGTCCCGTTTTTTCGATTTATTATTTTATATTCTTTGTCTAATTATTCTTCCACAATTATGATATATAGTAAATGCTGTATGGTTTCCTTCGGGAGGCTTTAGAGTAGGGACAGTCCCATAGCTCAGCTGGTTAGAGCGCTACACTGATAATGTAGAGGTCGGCAGTTCGAGTCTGCCTGGGACTACAGAAGCCCAAGGGTTTGTAGAAGAATCTGGGCAACGTTCATTGAGATTAAAGTATTGGAAATTTTAGAAGTTGGGAGAAGAGGGTTTGATAACTCATAACTCATCACTAATAACTCATCACTAAAAGAAATGGGGGATTAGCTCAGCTGGCTAGAGCGCCTGCCTTGCACGCAGGAGGTCATCGGTTCGACTCCGATATTCTCCACTAGGTAATACTGGGTGATAATTTAATTATCTCCGAGTTTTGTATGGGAAGTCATTAATTTAATTGTTGTTGGCAACCCACCAAACGTTCATTGACATATTGGAACAGGATATATAACATTAGTGTTGTATATACCTAAAAAGAAAGAAACACGAATCTTAATTACGTACGCAAGTACGTAATGATAGTAAAGAGTACGAATATATAATAAGTAAGCAATAAGAAGGTTTGGCGACAAGCTGGAAAAGGGCGTATGGGGAATGCCTA
>NZ_JHZC01000017.1:2500-105622 GCF_000621125.1 Maribacter antarcticus DSM 21422 | reverse complement strand
CAAACAGCCTTCGCACTTTAAACATGAAATAACAGAAATCTGAAATGCCCTTCAAAAAATCCTCCTGTTAAAAATTGCCAAAAGGGGTAGACATTAAGGCAACAAATAGTAATTTTAAAGAGACTAAAACAAACTCACTTATAATGAAAAAAACAATGTTGACGCTTTGCCTTTTTTGGTGCAGCGCATTCTTATTTGCACAGGATTACTTTCCTGAAAACGACGGCGTAAAAGCCAACAACAACAATTACACTGCCTTTACCAATGTCAAAATTTTTATTACCCCGACAGAGGTTATCAATACCGGTACCCTTCTGATTCAAAATGGCAAAGTGGTAAGCGTTGGAAGTTCGGTTAGCATTCCGCCAAATACCGTTATGATAGATTTGGACGGAAAATCTATTTATCCCTCCTTTATCGATGTGTACTCTAAATTTGGTGTAGCACAACCAAAGCGAAAACCGGGTGGCGGACGTTCGCCTCAATATGATGCGGAACGAGAAGGGTTCTACTGGAATGACCATATCATGCCAGAAAACGATGCAATAGCACATTTTACCTACGATGATAAGTCGGCTAAAGAACTACGGGAAGCTGGTTTTGGCGTTGTCAACTCGCACATCCATGATGGTATTGCCAGAGGAACCGGTGTCCTTATTGCCCTAAATGGTGAAGGAACAGATGCCAATAGAATACTGGACGATCGCTCCGCACACTATTTTTCTTTGGACAGAAGCGTACTGAAAAAACAGTCCTACCCTACTTCTTTAATGGGTACATTGGCGCTCTTGAGACAAATGTATAGCGATGCCGATTGGTACGCCAAAGGAAACGCGACGACTAAAGATAGATCACTAGAAGCCTTGAACGCCAACAAAGGAATGGTGCAGATATTCGAGGCAAAAGACAAGGGACATGCCTTACGTGCCGATAAAATCGGAGATGCCAATGGTATCCAATTCACGATTTTAGGCGGTGGTAACGAATTTGAGCGTATTGCAGAAATCAAGGCTACGAATGCCAAGTATATTATCCCAATCGATTTCCCAGAGGCCTACGACGTTTCTGACCCGTACCAAGCAGGTTATGTGTCCTTGCAGGACATGCGCTTCTGGAACCAAGCACCGTCCAATCCAAAAGTACTGGCAGAAAACGGAATCGCATTCTCTCTTACGCCCTACGACTTAAAATCAATATCCAAGTTCAAAGAAAACCTGATGAAGTCCATTTCATACGGACTTTCAAAAACCAAGGCATTGGAAGCGTTAACTACCGTTCCTGCAGAAATTCTAGGGAAAGTAGGTGAAATCGGAACCTTAAAGGCGGGTGCTTACGCTAATTTCCTTATTACCTCTGGCGATATTTTTGAAAAATCTACCACCCTATACGAAAACTGGGTACAAGGCACGCAGAACATCATTAATAACAAGGATATAAAGGATATTCGTGGGGAGTACACCTTGGCATTGCAAGGTCAAACTTTTGATGTTTCCATTACGGGAGCGGTTGAGAAACCCAAAGTAGCGGTAAAACAAGACACCGTTAAATTAACGTCTAAACTTGTGTATGCCGACAAATGGTTACAATTATCCTTTGCAACCGATGCTGGAGAAAAAACCTATCGCATGACAGGTGCGGTTACCAAAGATGCTGATACCCTTTCAGGAAGGCTGTTACTGCCAGATGGTTCAGAAAGCTTTTTTGCGGCCGTTAAAAAATCGGCCTTTGCGGAAAAAGATAAAAAAGATACGGTTGCTGATGCTCCTGTTGTGATGCCGGTCACCTTTCCTAATGTAGGGTACGGGTACGTATCCAAGCCAAAACAGGAAAACGTATTGTTTAAAAACGCTACGGTATGGACGAGCGAAGATGCCGGAATTATTGAAAACACGGATGTATTGGTTAAAAACGGAAAAATAGCCAAAATAGGGAAAGACCTCAACGCAGGGGGAGCCAAGGTCATAGATGCTACAGGCAAACATTTAACTGCTGGTATTATAGATGAACATTCGCATATTGCTGCACTTGCTGTTAATGAAGCGGGTCATAACAGTACTGCCGAAGTAAAAATGGAAGATGTAGTAGACCCAGAGCATATGGGCATATACCGTTCGCTAGCTGGCGGTGTAACCTCTTTACAATTGCTACATGGATCTGCAAATCCTATCGGTGGGCGTTCTGCTATCTTAAAACTAAAATGGGGCGAAGAAGCAGCCGGACTCATTTATGATAACTCACCCAAGTTCATCAAATTCGCTTTGGGAGAGAACGTAAAGCAATCGAACTGGGAAAGTTATTCGCGTTTCCCACAAACACGAATGGGTGTGGAACAAGTGTTTATGAATTACTTCCAACGTGCTAAGGAATACGATACCAAAAAGAAAAATGGGGACCCTTTCCGCTATGATGAGGAAATGGAAGTATTGGCAGAAATTATTAATGGCGAACGTTTCATCAGCTGTCACTCCTATGTACAGAGCGAAATTAATATGATGATGAAAGTGGCCGAGAAATTTGGTTTCAAGGTAAATACCTTCACACATATTCTGGAAGGCTATAAAGTAGCTGATAAAATGGCAGCACATGGAGCAGGTGCAGGAACCTTTAGTGACTGGTGGTCGTATAAGTTTGAGGTAAACGATGCAATTCCCTACAACGCTGCCATCATGCAGAAACAAGGGGTTACCGTAGCGATTAATAGTGATGACCGTGAAATGATTAGAAGGTTAAATCAAGAAGCAGCCAAAACAGTTAAATATGGTGGGATGTCAGAACTAGAAGCTTGGAAAATGGTCACTATCAATCCGGCTAAGCTCTTACATTTAGATAACCGTACGGGAAGTATAAAAGTGGGTAAGGATGCAGATTTGGTTTTATGGTCAGACCACCCCTTGTCTATCTACACGAAAGCAGAAAAGACCATGATAGAAGGCGTTACGTATTTTGATTTAGAAATGGATAAGAAACAACGAGGAGCTATCAAAAAAGAACGTAACCAACTGGTTAAAATGATGCTGAACGAAAAAGCAGGAGGCAAAAAAACACAGGCGCCAAAGCAAAGCATAAAACGAGAGCTTACGTGTGATAGCCTATAATTGGTTCAACCTATAAAATTATTAAAATGAAAAAATACATATATATACTTACAGCGTTGGTGCTCTCCTATACGGGTACGGCGCAACAGACTCCGGCTGCCAAGCAGTCCGAAGCAATAGCAATTGAAGGTGCTACGGCACACTTAGGAAATGGGGAGGTCATAGAAAACGCCCTAGTGATGTTCGAGGATGGCAAATTAACCTTTGTGGGTAGCGCAAATACAAAAATTGCAAGAGCCGGAAACGTAATAAATGCCAGTGGAAAACACATTTACCCCGGATTTATAGCACCTGCTAAAACCTTAGGATTGGTAGAAATCAATGCCGTTAGGGCCAGTGATGACGCAGATGAAATTGGTGATATTATTCCCCATGTACGTAGTTTAATAGCCTATAACGCAGAATCGAAAGTAGTGGAAAGTATGCGTCCGAACGGCGTGCTTATAGGGCAGATAGCTCCAGAAGGTGGCCGTATATCTGGCACCTCCTCTATCGTACAGTTTGATGCTTGGAACTGGGAAGATGCCGCGATTAAGGTTGATGACGGTATACACCTCAATTGGCCAAATAGTTTTAAGCAAGGGCGCTGGTGGACTGGAGAGGATCCAGGCTACAAACCTAACAAGGCGTATGCCGAACAAACGGAAGCCGTGATTACGTTCATGGCAAACGCGTTAGCGTACGGGAAGTCCACACCAAAAGAAGTGAATCCTGCCTTTGCCGCCATGCAAGGTATTTTTGATGGTACACAAAAACTGTATGTTTATGCCGATGGTGAACGTGAAATTATTGATGCGGTAAACACGCTTAAAGCGAATGGGGCCGAGGAAGTCGTTTTGGTCGGTGGCTACCATGCGTATAAGATTACCGACTTCTTAAAGAAAAATAATATTCCGGTATTGGTACAGTTTACCCATAACCTCCCTAAGTTTGACGATGACGACTATGACCTACCCTACAAACTTCCAAAATTATTGGTAGATGCAGGATTATTAGTGGGACTTCAAAACAGGGATGCCTCAAACTTCCAAACCAGAAACCTACCTTTTTATGCTGGTCAAGTAGGGCAGCAAGGCTTGGATAAGGAAAAAGCGTTGCAACTGATTACCGGAAACAACGCTAAAATTTTAGGTATCGATGATGCTTATGGGACTTTAGAAGTGGGCAAAAGTGCTACACTATTTGTATCTAAAGGCGATGCCTTAGACATGCGTGGGAACCAACTGACCCATGCTTTTATCGATGGTAGAATGCTTTCTTTAGAGACACACCAAACAGCGCTTTGGAAACGGTATTCAGAGAAATACGAAGGAAAAAAGTAAAATGGCTTTGAGAGAAAGGTTTTAGAACGAGGCAACCTATTTGTTTCCAACCGAACCGCGTAAACGAACAAAACTAAAATCAGGTCTAGAAAGCCCGGCATATGCCGGGCTTTTTTGTGCGTCTTAGTTCCCTCCTAAGAAGGCGCCACTATGGTAGCAGAGAACGAGTTGTTGCGGTGGTAAAGAGAAGTGCCCCTCCGCCTAAGAACACCAAAAACCAAACAAACGAAAATCTATTCCCGATTATGAATATAAAAGGGTAATTTTAAAGGAAACCACACGGGCGAAAAGGGAGCCCTTTTTAACGTACCCTCCAACGAACCAAAAAGTCCGATTGCCCCAGGTGATTTTAATGACAACACATACCAATAATGATGAGACCACTATTCTTCCTAAGCTTACTAGCCCTTACATTTTCCTGTAAAGAATCACAAACCACTGCATCGGATGAACTAACGCTAGCGGGGCTACAAGCGCCCGTAGAAGTTGTTCGCGACCAATGGGGCATTAATCATATTTATGCTAAAAATCAGCACGATCTTTTCTTTGCCCAAGGCTATGCCGCTGCCGAAGACCGCCTCTTTCAGTTCGAGATCTGGCGCAGACAAGCAACAGGAACCGTAGCCGAAATACTAGGAGCGCGCGAACTCAAAAGGGATATTGGAACCCGACTCTTTAAATATAGAGGTGATATGAAGACAGAAATGAATCACTATCACGAGGAAGGTGTTGAAATTATTACAGCCTATACCAACGGTGTAAATGCCTACATAGACCATATTTTAAAAACGCCGGAGCTCCTCCCTATCGAATTCAAACTACTAAATCTAGCACCCCAGAAATGGACACCAGAGGTCGTTATTTCAAGACATCAGGGCCTGCTTGGAAATATAGCCCAAGAATTACAAATAGGGCGCGCTGTAGCAAAACTAGGTGCTGAAACGGTGAAGGATTTGTATTGGTTGCATCCAAAAGACCCGGACCTTTCCATAGACCCGAGCATCAAAACAGATTTGTTATCCGATGCTATTTTGGAGCTGTACAACGCCTATAGAACCACCGTCAAATTTCAAAAAGAAGATATTGTTCCGGCATATCAAAACACCGTAGCAGAAGCAGGGGTCTTATCCCTGTATGAAGGCAAGAACGACTCCCTAGCCATTGGTAGCAATAACTGGGTGGTAAAAGGCGAGCTTATGGCAGATGGCAATACCTATATGGCCAATGACCCACATAGAACCATTGCTGTGCCTTCTTTGCGTTACATGACCCATTTAGTAGCACCCGGCTGGAATGTGATTGGCGGTGGGGAACCCGAAATCCCGGGCATCTCTATCGGCCATAATGAATATGGCTCTTGGGGACTTACCGTGTATAGAACCGATGGCGAAGACCTGTATGTCTATGAATTGAATCCGGACAATCCCAATCAATACAAGCATAAGGGCGCTTGGGTAGACATGGTACAGGTTTCGGAAACCATAAAAATAAAAGGCCAAGAAGACCATACCGTACAGCTCTCCTATACCCTCCACGGCCCTGTTACCTTAATTGATACCGACAACAATGTAGCCTATGCCGTGCGTTGTGCTTGGCTAGAACCCGGAGGTTCACCCTATCTCGCGTCTTTACGTATGGATCAAGCCAAAACCTGGGAAGAATTTAGGGAAGCGTGTAACTACAGCCATATCCCCGGAGAGAATATGATGTGGGCCGATAAAAAAGGAAACATTGGCTGGCAAGCGGTGGGCATTGCACCTATACGTAAAAATTTTAGTGGGCTTGTTCCCGTGCCTGGGGATGGGCGGTATGAGTGGGACGGCTATTTACCTATTATAGAAAAACCACACGCTTTTAATCCTGCAGCAGGGTTCTTGGCTACGGCAAACCAAAATGTAACGCCGGAAGACTATACCCATTGGGACGCCGTTGGTTTCTCCTGGTCAGACCCCTATCGTGGCAACCGGGTGAACGAAGTCCTAGGGGCCAATAAAAAGATGACCATGGAAGACATGAAAGCCCTACAAACCGATTACCTCTCCATTCCTGCAAGGATTTTAGTCCCCATGTTGGAGCCCCTTGTTTTTACAGATAAAGCGGCAGCGGCTCAAACGGCACTAACGAATTGGGACTACAGGCTGGAAGCCAATTCCATCCCCGCAGCCATTTATGTAGCTTGGGAGAATCAAATTAAGGCACTGGCCAACGAGCGCTTTATTCCCGAAGCCGGAAAAGGATTGGTGCCCGGAATTCAAATGAAGCGCATCATGGATTGGATTGCAGCGCCCGATGCCCGTTTTGGAGCAAACCCAATTTTAGATAGAAATATATTTTTAAACAATGCCTTTACCAGTGCGGTGGCCGACTTAGAAAAAAACCTAGGGGCAGATATGACCCAATGGCAGTACGGACAAGCGGATAACAAGCATACCTATATGGAACATGCGCTGAGTGACGCCGTAAATGCCGAAACCAGAGCCAAACTAGACCTAGGGCCGCTTCCTAGAGGTGGTAATGCCTATACCCCAGGTTCTACAGGCGGTAACCTAAGACAAAGCAGTGGCGCTTCTTTTCGTATGATTGTGAATACGGGCGATTGGGATGCCGCTGTAGGCACCAACGGCCCCGGACAATCCGGTAATCCAGATAGTCCGTTTTATAACAATCTCTTTGAGCCTTGGGCAAAAGACCAGTATTTTCCGGTGTATTATTCCCGCAGTAAGATAGATGCTGTGGCGGCAAGTACAAAGATACTCCTGCCCTTAAAAAAGTAAGCGCATGCGTTTCCTGATAGCAGACCATACCTATTGCTGCTTTGGTTAATGTAGGTGCCTGTATACTATAAGAACTACTAGGTTGCCCTTCACCTAGCTTGTAACATCAATCACAAATAATCTTTAGTCTAAACCTTAAGGTTTTCACCCTTGCAGCTTACTACTGCTACCAGACCTTACTCCAGCGCATAAGGGACTTACACCCTCTAGCTTAATACCATATCTTAGGTATGGTAAAAATACCCATACTGGGCACACACACGGTGTATACTTAATTGCTTTGGCTAGTGCTTATCTGGAATATTACTTCGGAACATTCTCTAGTCCGTATTTGTTTATTATTTTCGTTGCTTAACCACGCAACTAGCCATACACATCACCTTAGCGACAACTAGCGTATGTTAACTGAAACAGAGTTTACAATCGATTTTCTTCCTGCAAAAAAGAGAAACTCCTGAACTTACTCCGCTTTATATTTGACTGAATAGCTAATCTGTTGTCCTATTTTGATACTACTTTTGATATAATTATTTTTTTCATTCACACAGAAACTTGTTATTAAATGAACCAATAATATGCTGTCACCTAAAAGAGTAAGGCTCGTAAAAAAAATCATACCACATATTATTTTCTTCCTGTTTGGTGGTTTGCTATATATTTTCATAGAACGAAGCACTTTGGGTAATATTGACCATTACCCTGAGACAGGCAACTATTACAATTTCTGGGTCTCTGTGAATACAGTGTTGTTTCAATCTTTTATTTTGGGGCTCATCTTTGGTGTTCTGGAGGAATACATCTTCAAAAACTTGCTGCAAAAAAAACCCTTCTTGATTAAGCTGATTCTGAAGACCATTTTTTACATGGTAATTATTTTTGCCATAGCGATCATTTCTAGTTTACTTCTAAATATTTGGAGAATGAATCTTACCCCATCAGATTCGGATGTGATTCGTACTATTGTAAATTTCACAGTCAGTTTTTCTTTTTTAACCGCTCTGAGCTACACCTTCGTTTTTATAGGAATAAGTCTTTTTTATTCAGAAATGGTGGATTACATTGGCTTAAGGGCGATTACTAATTTTTTTACAGGCAAATATTCTAAATCTAAAGTAGAGCATCGTGCATTTATGTTTCTGGACATGAAATCTTCAACCACCATCGCAGAGAAAATTGGACATAAACAATACTATCAGTTGCTCAACGATTATTATCGAGACATGACAAGTGCAATCGTATCGACTGAAGGTGAAATATATCAATATGTTGGTGACGAAATTGTTGTGTCTTGGGGTTATAAAAAAGGAATCAAAGACAACAATTGCGTTCGCTGTTTTTTCTTAATCAAGCATCAAATGGGAAAACATTCCTCGTTTTACCAACAAAAGTTTGGAGTTGTTCCAAGATTTAAAGCAGGAATTCACTCCGGACAAGTAACAGCTGGGTCAGTTGGTGTAATCAAGAAGGAAATTCTTTTTACAGGGGATGTGCTAAATACCACCGCACGCATACAAAGTCAATGTAATGAAGTGGGTGCAGATCTACTCATTTCACAAACGCTGGAAGCCGTCTTGGATCTGGAAAAAAAGTATGAAGTTCAAGCCAAAGGTTCTTTCGAGTTGAGAGGTAGAGATGAGATGATTGACCTCTTCTCAGTTCATCGTCTTTAAGATTCAGAAATATTTATTAGGAGCCGACATTGGAGAATAATTATATGAAAATAGACATATCGCTAATTGAGTAGACGGCCGTGAACTTTAAAGCCCAAGGTGCGCCCCTCAAACCAAAGTACGTACGAAAACTTCGCTACATGCTTTCTCTTTTACAAGCACACCAGCACATACGGCGGTTCGTAAATTAGCAGACCAAAGCTTTTCACCCATGGCACTAGCTACTATTTTAGGCATAGGCTACCCCTAGTGCATTCCCTGTGCCTACGATGACTTTGCTAGCTTGGCTACATAACCAACGCCTAGTTGTAGAGACCTCCCCAGGTAATGACATCTTCTTTCACTCAATTACTGCCTTAGCTACATAGATGCACTTTTGGTGTTCTATGGGTGTTCCCATGATGTGCTTGCTCACCCGTGCATTTATGCCTCGTATACGGTTTCTGTTCGTCAGAACCGAGCTTTGTACGCTCGCTTTATTCCTATAAAACCTTAACCACAAGGGACTTGCACCCTATAGTTTAATTAACTACTTTTCTGTAGTTGAAAAGATGCCCATGCTGGGCACACACAATGTATATAAAAAATAGGCGAAATTGTGCTAAATTCAAGGTTTCTGGCTCGTGTAAAAATTTTATGTTTAACCGAAATTTTCGTGCTTCGAAATCGCCTACTTTTCATATACTAACCGTTAGCCTTTATTTAGAAAAATATAACTAATAATAAAAAATAAAATATGAAAACAGTTGGAATTATTGGTGGTTCAGGCTTTATTGGAAGTCATATTACAAAGAAATTTTTACAAGAAGGATTTAAGGTCAGAGTATCTGCTACCGACATTTTAAAAACGGAAAAATACAGCCATTTGAAAGAATTACCGCATGCAGAAAATCTTGAAATTCTTCCTCTTAAAGTAGAAAACAAAAGTCAGCTAAAAGAATTCATTAAAGGATGTGATATCGTTGTTCACGGTGGAACGCCTTTTCAATTAGATGTTAAAGACCCGAAAACTGAATTGTTTGACCCAACAATTAAAGGAACAGAAAACTTTATTGAAGTAATTAATGAAACACCTACGATTGAAAAAGTAGTTTTTATTGCATCTGTTGCAGCATTCAACACAAATTTCCCATTGCCTCCTGGCAATAAGAGTCCTCACGATTCAGTGGACGAAAATGATACTCCATTTATGAGTGAAGAGGGTCATCCTTATGCACAAGCTAAATTTATTGCAAACCAGACCGTAGAAAAGTTTATAAACGAACATCCGAATATTGATTTTGAAATAACAACTGTTTCGCCTACTGGAGTAATGGGAAAATCCTTATCCAATAGAGAAGATTCAACTTCTTCAGGTTTACAGTTCTTATTTAAGAATAAAATAGCTCCCAATCCATTTATACAAATGTTTTATGATAATGACATAGAATTTGCCTTGGTCGATGTCAAAGACGTAGCGGACGGAGTCTATAGTGCTTGCATCAAAAAAGGCTTACACGGAAAAAATTACTTGTTAACCAGCGAAAGTTGGAAAGTTTCTGATATTACCAAAATGCTGAATAATGAAAACCCGAATGGAAAGGCTCACATTATTTATAAAAACGATGCTGCAAAAAAAGATTTAGGAATTGAATTTAATCCTGTTGTCATTCCGCTGACTGAATTTAATGAATAGAAGAAACAAAGGCTAATCGAGTGGATGGCTTCGCCATCAAATGACGAAGTGCACCTCTCACACCAAAGCGCTATTCTCCTGTGGTACTGCATAGGCTATCCCTAGTGCTCATGCGAATTTTGAAGCGCATTAGGTTGAGTCCTTCCCCACTTGTGAGACCTATGCCGTTTATTACTCCTCGTTTCCCATGGGTACTATGACCTCTGCTAACTTCGATACCTAAACAACTCCTAGTTGTAGAGACCCCCACAGGTAAGAGCATCTTCTTTCGCTCAATTACTGCCGTAGCTACATGGGTACCCTTTTGGTATGGATAGGGCCTTACCACAATGTGTTTGCTTACCCAGATAAATATGCGGCTGTTTAGAATTCCCTTTTGTCAGTACCGATTTTTGTAGGCTCGCTTTCTTCCGATGCAACTTCGCAGTTGCCACCCTTGAGACTTACGAATGCTTCTACACCTTACTCCAGCACATAAGGGGCTTGCACCCTCTAAATAAAATAACTACTTTTCTGTAGTTAAAGATGGTCTTGCTGGGCACACAGCGGTGTATCCTTAATTACTTTGGCTAGTGCTTATCTGTAAAATTCTGAAAGAATTTTACACTAGTCCCTATTGGCTTATTAATTTAGTTGCTTAACCATGCAACGAACCATACACATTACGTTACCGGCACTCGTAACAAAATTAAAATACCGATGAATAGTTATGAATGATACAAAAGTAAGCATAGCACTGATTATTATCTTGATGTGCCATTTAGCAGCGATTACCATTGGATATATAATGCAAAAAACAACATTATGAATTTCATATTTAAATTCGGTTATTGTGATAGGTATAGTAACTTTTTGGGCAATCAATAGCTTGAATAAAAAACAACATAACTTCGAATTTAGAGAATTACTTGTGCTATGTCTGGAGGCTTGTATTTTAATATTCGCCGTTTACGCCATTAGAGGGTTTCATGATAAAACCTATGTAAGTGTCATAAATTATATTGGTTTTGGCATTCATTTATTGGCTACAACAGCTATGCTGTATTATATATTGACATTCAAACTTGGTAGACTTTTTTAATGATAAATAACCCTTTTGAATAAGTAGTAAGGATGTTTAAAAGCAATAGAAGCAGCACAATAGACACAAAACACGAACAACGTAAATAATTAAAAACAGGTGATCTTCAAAATCCAGAGCGACGAAAACTAGCAAAACGAACAAGCAACATTAAACCAAGTATTTTTACTTCGAAAGATACTTTTAAGTTAAGACTCAGAAGTACTGTATCTTTAGAAACACTAACAACCTCTTCATGATAAAATTCTTTAGAAAAATACGATACGAGCTTTTGGAGAAAAACAAAACTGGTACGTATTTAAAATACGCCATTGGTGAAATCGTGTTAGTCGTTATTGGAATATTGATTGCGCTTCAGATTAATAATTGGAACCAAAAAAAACTTTTAGTTAAAAAGGAAATTGAAGTTCTTAAAACCTTCCAAACTCAATTTAAAGAGGATATAAATCAGTTTGACGAAAGTCTGGCATTTTATGGAGCTGCAAAAAATTCGATTGAAATTATTATTTATCATCTTGAAAACAACCCCTCATACAATGATTCGCTAGCGCAACATTTCTTTACATCTACTCGATTTTATGGTGATTCAGATTTAGACAACAATGTTTTTGAAAACCTAAAATCGCTTGGAGTATCCCTGATTTCAAATAAGGATATTAGAAAAATAATAGTTAGCGTATATGAAGATGATGATGAATGGATAAATAATTTTGAAAATGACTACAAGAAATTTCTTTATGACGCGAGCCAAAATTTATTTAATACGCGATTTAAAGATTACTTGAATGGCGATTATAGAGATTCAAGAGTGCAAGGAGAAATGATTCCTATAGATTTTGAACGCTTAAGAACAGATCAGAAATATTTATACTTTATTAGGACCCAAAAGCATCAGATTGGCTGGTTAATTGAAAAGCCTATTGAAGAAACAAAGTTAAAAGTAATAGCACTATCTAAAGACTTGGAAGAAGAAATTAAAAGACTCGAAAATAAATAACGAACGCACAATCGAGTAGCCGGGTGACGGTTTTATAACCACCACTGCGCCGCTCACACTAACCTACTGTGATAAAAACGCATTAATGAACAGGGGTTTTTATTTAATTATAGCAATTGTGGACTGTCATCGGTGTGCCGATACACGTTTACAACCCAAATTAGATGTATTTTGATGTATTATACACGTATAACGAGTTGTAAATAATTAAATAGGAGAGGTCACCAATTCAAAGGTCAACTGACCTAATAAAGTTTCGGCATCCGATAATACCTAATTCAGAACCAGTACTAGATTCTGTTACCTAGCCCTTATGATAGATATGTATTTAAGGAAAATTGTAGGAATAGCCTAGCACTAAATGGCTGTGTAAGCGCCTTAAATAAGGCTATATATAAGGCCAAAACACTAAAGGATTACTGCATCACTCAAATCGGGGGATGCCGTATTGTAGTACTATTTAAACCCAAGTTTCAGAAAAGAAAGAAAATAGAAATCAGCATAATTGAAGAGAATCATTGCTATTAAAACACCATTGTAGCGCGAGTGAATGGGATTCCTAAAGACAAGTTTTATCTCGACCAGACCTTTACTTGGCCAGTACACGCTAAAAAGGCGATCAAAAATGCAATCAAACGGTACAACACTAAACGATTACATTTATCTTTAGCGTATAAAACACCTAATATTAATCTGTAGCCGTATTTTTAAGACGTGACATTCTGACCAACCAATAACCAAAAGGATTTCCGCTTTCTCGGGAAGTAACTATGATAAAATTCTTTAGAAAAACACGATACAGCCTTATGGAACAAAATAAGACAGGAAAGTACCTTAAATATGCGATTGGTGAAACTGTCCTTGTCGTTGTTGGAATTTTGATTGCACTTCAAATTAATAATTGGAATGAAAACAAAAAAAATAAACAACAAGAACTAATAATTCTTGAAAATGTTCTTCAAGACCTGAAAAAGGATAGAGTTGGATTAAATAACATTATTGAGAGAAGAACAAGTAAGGCGGCATCAGCAGAAATAATGGCGAGCTATTACGGAGATATTAAAATAAATCAGCTGTCAGATTATTATTCGCATTGGACAAATGTGCTTTATTGGGAAGCTCATTATCCAAGAAATATTGCATTTACAGAATTAATTAATTCGGGGAATGTATCCATAATTAAGAATGTAGATATTAGAAATTCACTTCTTGACATTAATGCATCCTATGAAGAACTGTTTTCAGTTAGAAAGCATATGTATGACGATTATGTTTTTTACCTATACAATCCATTTTCTGGAATTATAGATTTTGGAGACGGAATCAAAGTTTGGTCTAATCCAACTATTGAAATAGAATTATCCGAAGAAGATGTTGCGGTTGCGTTAAAAAATAGAGTAATAAAAAATGGATTTACATTGGCCGCTTTTAATAATACTGGGCTAAAAGAAAACCTTATTCAAATATTGAATGAGGTTGAGTCAACAATTGAATGGATTGATAAAGAAATTGAAAAATAACGAAAGTACAACACCTTATTTACTCAATTACTAGTTCTAGCATACATACAAAAATCCTCGCGGATTTTCTATTCGGTTTTTAAGTGATCAATTTGTTACTTTACTGCGCAACTAAGCATTTACTAACACGTTGTGCTTATGAAAAATAGAGACATCTAATAATTGTTATTAAAATAACCACACTGAATGAAACGTCGATTATTTTTTAATAAAACTACGACCGCCCTAATGGGGCTTGGGCTCACAACGAGTTCTTTTTCAAAAACAACGAACAAGAAAATAAAGGAGCCTGTTAAGGTATGCGCTACCCTAGATCAGGAAAAAGTGTTCTTTTATGCTGAGGTAATTGAAGAGAAAATAAAGGTAGTTCATATTACCGATACGCATTTGTTTAAAGATGATGAAAGAGGAATTCCTTACCAAGCGTACAGTAAGCGAATGGCAAATGCTTATCACCAAACTACACATTTTCAAACACGATTAGAAACGAATCCAGAGGAAGCCTTTGAACAAGCACTCGTATTTGCAAAAGAAGTACATGCTGACGTGATTACATTGATTGGTGATATTTTTAGTTTTCCGTCTGAAGCAGCAATAGAGTGGGTGCAATCGAAATTGAAGGAGACCGGTATTCCGTACATTTATACAGCAGGAAATCACGATTGGCATTATGAAGGGATGGAAGGTACGCTGGAGTCTTTACGTGATACGTGGATTGAAAAGCGATTACTGCCCTTGTATCAAGGCAATCATCCTTTGATGGCGGCTTATGAGATTAAAGGCGTCAGATTTTTGGCTATTGATAATTCTACCTACCAAATTAATGAGGCGCAATTAGCCTTTTTCATAGCACAAGTTAATAGTGGAATACCACTGGTTTTATTAGTTCATATTCCAATGTATGCGCCTGGGAAGAAGATTTCATTTGGTTGTGGAAATCCAAATTGGGGAGCCGCCACAGATGGTAATTTTAAATTAGAAAGACGTCCTAAATGGCCAGAAAGTGGTCATACACAAACAACACTTGATTTTCACAAGAACGTTTTTAATGCCCCAAACTTATTGGGTATTTTTGCAGGACATGTCCATCGAAACTCTATTGAAATGATTAAAGGGAAGCCTCAAATAGTTGCTGATGATAACGCCAGCGGAGGTTATTTGGACATCAACTTTTTACCCATGGATGAACAGGATAAAAAGTTGATTTTATAAATATTTATGTTACATTTTAAACTCCTTCACGTTCGCTACAAGGAACGAAAAAATAGGGTTTACATCTCCGGCCCTAGGAGTCCCCGCAGTATAACAGGACACCAACACCGCTAAATCGTTAGTTCTGAATATAGCTAGTAAGGGAAGTTTGCGCTGGTAATTTTGAAGTTAGAACCCTTTTAATCTTTTAAAAGTAGCTACTGTGGCGTTGCAATTACCGTCATAATTCCGAGAGAAGATCTTTTCTCCATCCATTTTTTTGGGATAAATAGTACCATTCCAAGCACGAATTCCCAAAACTCATCCTCCATATTTTTATCCCATTTGATTCCTTTCTCTTCCATATCACTCATCCAGTAAAGCAAATAGGAATCCATGGTACCATAGGTAAGTAGTTTAGAAACTTTCCAACCACTTTTTTGAAGTAATAGCTCTACATTATGCGGGGAGAACAATGAAATATGGCGGGGCGTATGCCAACCTGCCCAGTTTTTACCATATTTTTTTCTACTGGCAGAATCGAAATTAGGAATTTCAATGATGAGCGATGTACAGGGTTTGGAAATAGATTTTAAATAAGTAAGGTTTTCCAGCGTACTGTAATCATGCTCTAAATAATGCCACATGGTAATGACATCAGGCTGCAAGCTGCTTGGTAGGTCTTTAATTTCTGATACTTGTAAATCGAGTTCTGCGTAATCATCGGATTGATTTTTCCACCCCTCATCAGTAAAGTCGATACCCATGTTTAGGCAATTCAACTCTTGCTGACAAGCCTTTAAAAAGCTAGGCTTGCCACAACCAACATCCAAAATCAAAGATGACGATGTTAGGGTATGCGTCTCCTTTACCCGCTTCACACGCCTCAAATCTAACTTTCGCTGGCTCCTCTCTACCAATTGTTCAAACTTACCCCACGACTTTGCACCTCTGTAAGGTAAATAATAAGACGTGTAGTAGTTTTTTAGTTGGTCTAACGGTACTCTGGGATTTAAAAAAACAAATTTGCATTCAGTACATTGGTCAAAATTGAACATCTCTTTATTCGAATGCATCTGAGCCGTTGTTTTAATAAAAGAAGCAAAAAACGTGGTGTTACAAATAGGACAATTAGTAAGTTGATGCATAGGTTTAATATTGCAAATCTTGCTTTAACGTAATAGGGTTATCCATTTAGATTGCGGCTACTTTAATTGAACTAAAATCATTGGTTTATGCTCAGACATTCTTTCAATAAGTCTGCAAAGTTCGATTTTTTAGGTGGTTCCACCGATTAAATCGGAAAAAATATTCGTTGATGTAGTTTGCCATATTCTCTGCGTCGCAGTATGTATGTACACCACGCAGCCAGTTTTTAAAGTTCCTGATTTGGTTGTGCAGCAAAGGAAAGTTTCTGCACTTTTCGTATCGGGTTTGCTTCAAATTAGAATAGTCTTGCACAAGCGGTCTATAACCTGTCCAGCCATTAGCCAATATGTGAGCTTGTGTGCTGATGTGCATGTCAAGTATGGCACGAAGCGATTTGGCGCTATAGTCTTCAATGACTTTGGCGTAGCCACTTCCGCAAGCACCATTTCGGTACTCAAATGCGATTACAACGCGTATTTTTTTTTAGATGTACATCTTCCTTATTTACCTTTCTGTGGGATTCTAATTTCAAATTTACCAACGTGTACATCGCCATCCAAAGGTTTTTGACCACTGCTTTGCATCGCTGTTTGTGCCTTGCGACTAAAGAGCCAAATTGGAGGTGCTACATTTATCTGGACAATGGGTTAAGCTTTAAACTTATAACTTAATCCCCAATGAAAACAGAAAGAAGGCATTACGAAAAGTCATTTAAAAAAATGACGGTTGAATTAGTTAATTCAGGAAAAAGCAAAGGAGAAACCAGTATAGATTTAGGAATTCGTCAAGAATTACTATCGAGATGGTGTAGCGAGTTTAATGCAAATTCTACGGGTAGTTTTTCAGGAAATGGGCGTCCTAATTTAACACTGAGACAGAAGTAAATTACGGAATTAAGAAAGCATGGAGCGCTGCAGAATTAGAGCGTGATATCGTAGCAAAGGCAGTGAGCAACTTGTCCAAGAACGGATAGATATTTTTAGTTTTATAGATACCTACAAATTAAAATATCCTATTGAAAAGATGTATAAAGTACTAAAAGTAAGTAGGAGCGGTTACTACTACTGGTGCAAAGGATTAATTTTTAATAGAGAAAAAGAAAATAATAAATTGTCACCAAAAGTACTAACTATTAATAATCAGAGTAATGGCACTTACGATAGCCCTCGAATACAGGAGGAATTATGTTACAGAGGATATAAAGTATCCCGCCTAAAAGTTACTAGAATCTTGAGGAATAACAACATACAAAGTAAGATTAGAAAAAATAGGTAGTAACCACAGATTCCAAACATAGTGCTCCTATAGCTCCTAATCTGTTGAACAGAAATTTTACAGTTGACGTACCAGGTATAGTATGGGTCTCGAACAGTACCTCTATAACACTAAAAATGGATGGGTATCCCTATAATTGATTTATTTGACGGTAAAGTAATGGGTTGGGCATTACGTGCTGCTATAAAAGCAGTCGAAACATGTATTGAAACATTAAAAATGGCATTGTATACTAGCAATAGAAGTGAAAATTTAATATTTCACTCAGATAGAGGTGTTCAATATGCCTGTAGTGATTTTACAAAAATTATAAATAAGAATACTATAATCCAAAGTATGAGTAGAAAGGGAAACTGTTAGGATAATGCAGTCGCTGAATCTTTTTTCAAAACATTAAAAACGGAAAGTATATAGCAATACGATTTTAAATCAAAAAGAGAGGCTAAAAGAGACGTCTTTCGATATATAGAAATTTGGTACAATAGAAAAAGAAGACATTCTACGCTAGGATACAAAACCCCGTTAGAAGTAGAAAATTTGTTTAATATCAAAAACGCAGCTTAACTTATTGTCTAATTTTTAGTTGTAATTCCATTACATGTATCTTTAGAGTATAAAACACCTAATTACGTGCAGCAATATACCGCTTAAAACTAATAGTAATCTGTAGCCGTATTGTAGGACGTGACAGTCACACGTAGACCTCATCAGTAGTAGCCCAATAAAAAAAGAATTTTTAAAATAACCGAGAGATGGAAAAAGTACTACTATTGCTATGCCTATTTTGTGCGTTCGTATTTTCCTCACCATTGAAAGGACAGGACACAGCAGCTGTAAAAGAATTGTTTTCTAAAATAAAATTCAAATACGATACTATAAAGGGCATTGGTTATGAAAAAGGATGCACCCGTCGGGATCCTAGTGATGTAATTAAAGTAGGAGATACCTATTATGTATATTATACAAAAATATATGGCAGGGCGCCGGGTTATTGGGAATCTCTATGGTATGCAACTTCAACCGATGATGGCTTCACATGGACAGAGCAAGGGGAGATACTTGGCCTTGGTGACAAGGGTACCTTCGACTCCCAGGCCACATTTACGCCTAATATCCTATATGCAAACCATAGCTACTATTTGTACTATACAGGAGTAAAACCAACACCCGGCAATGTAGAAGGGCAAGTTGTAAATAACGCCACTACGGATATTACAGCCATTGGTGTAGCCATATCAAGTTCTCCTGATGGGCCATTTGTAAGGGGAAGTAATGCCCCTATATTAAACGTTAGTCCCGAACCAGATAAATTTGATAGCTACCGGGTAGATGATGCTGACGTAATGTACCGCAATGGTTTATACTGGCTCTACTACAAAGGACGAGGCAGAGTAGATGGACGTGGTGGTCCTGTCCATACACAAATGGGTACAGCCTTTTCAAAATATCCTGAAGGGCCTTTTACGAAACTAGACCACCCCATATTATCTGGAAGTCATGAAGTGATGCTTTGGCAGCAGGGAACAGGAGTTGGGGCGTTGGCATCCTTGAGCAGTACCTTTGAATATGCACCTGACGGTATCGATTTTATGCGTAATAAAATGGAAATAAAAGTGGAAGACCGCTCCATAGCTATGGGCGTTTTTAGACCTGATTTGATTGATCGTACTATTACAAATGCAGGACTTCATTGGGGTATCTCTATGATAGTGAACGGTGCTGAATGTTATCTAATGAGGTATAAATTGGGGGCTAAGTAATGGGCGCAAAAGAGTTTCCTTTAGATATTAGAATTATCCTTTAAAAAAGTGTAAACATGTTTATAAGTAATTAGAGAAATTGAAAACAAGCAATAAAAAAAATGAAGTATCATATATTTTTTAACCTAGTACTCCTTATTGTTTTAACCGGTCAGGTCTCTGCCCAGAAAGATACAGAAGTTCCTATACCAACGGAAGCCCAACTCCAATGGCAAAATGCAGAATTGGTGGCTGTTTTTCATTACGATTTGCATGTCTTTGATGGTAAAACATACAACCAGAAAAAGAATAGGATTACCCCAATACACGATTATAATATTTTCAACCCAAAAAAACTAGATACAGATCAATGGGTAAAAGCTATAAAAGATGCCGGATTTAAAATGGCCATATTCACTGTTAGCCATGAAACTGGATTCTTTTTCCACCAAAGCAAGGCAACGCCCTATGCTATGAAAGCTTTGGACTGGCAGGATGGAAAGGGAGATATTCTCCGTGATTTTAAGGCATCTTGCGAAAAGTACGGTATTCTTCCCGGAGTTTATATAGGTACGCGATGGAATGCCTTTTATGGTATCCATGATTTTAAAGTTCATGGCACTACTGAATTTGCTCAAAATAGGCAAAAACACTATAACTCCATGATAGAAAACGTTGTAACGGAAGTCTTTAGTAATTATGGCGATTGGGCAATGGTCTGGTTTGATGGTGGTGCCCATGGCCCGGAACAAGGCGGTCCGGATGTGCTTTCTGTTTTTGAAAAATACCAGCCCAACAGTTTATTTTATCACAACCTACAGCGCGCCGATATGCGCTGGGGCGGAAGTGAATCGGGTACGGTACCTTATCCTTGCTGGGGTACATTTACATTTAATAATTCTGGAGCAGACGAACCCACCAAAGAGGCTATTCTAGCCAATAATTTTGCCCTTTTAAAAACGGGTGACCCTGATGGGAAGTACTTCGTTCATGCAATGAGTGATGCTCCACTACGCGGCTATGGCAGCCACGAGTGGTTTTGGGAACCGGAAGATGAGGAACACATTTTTCCCGTGGAAAACCTGATGAACATGTACTACAATAGCGTTGGTCACAACACCTCTCTTATTTTAGGACTAACCCCAAATGCCAACGGATTAATGCCTGAAGCGGATGTAAAGCGCCTAAAAGAATTTGGAGATGAAATTAAAAGAAGGTTCTCCAGTCCCATTGCCACTACTTCCGGAAACGGTAAAACGATACACGTAAAACTTCCTAAAACGCAAAACATAAATCAGGTCGTTTTAATGGAAGCTATTTCTAAAGGAGAGCGCGTACGAAAATTTGTATTGGAAGGCAAAACCAAGATGGGATGGCAAACCATTTTTAAAGGCTCAAGTATTGGGCATAAATTTATCCATACGTTTGATGCTATTGAAGCGTCGGCAATTAGGCTGAATATTGTAGAATCCAAAGGCGAATCTCAGATTTTGAACTTTAGTGTTTATCATATAAATGTGAAGTAAAAAGTCTCGGGGTAAGCCCACGAGGCATTAAAAGAAACATAGCTTTTTCAATTTTAGAAGCATGCTTATGAAGTATTAAACCTGTATATCCCGCTGAAAAAGAGGGATGAGTTCAACTAACTGCTTTAACGAACATTTTTAAGAAATGCTAATTAACCACAACACCCTTAGTTTATACGGTGAAAAAATATTTGAGAGCGCTCAATTCAAACCTCCTTTCAAACGGCCCAATCATTTAAGTAATGAGGCCTGCTACCTTCATGTATTAGAAGGAGGCCATAATCACTATGCAGCAACGGAGCGAATAGAGGCCAAAAAAGACGGTGGCATATTTATGAAGTGTGGCAATTTTATATTTGAACCTATAGCAGATAAAACTACTGGTGAAGCAAAGCTAATAGCCATTCATTTTTTCCCTGAAGTACTTAAAAAACTTTTTAAGGATAATCCGCCAGAATTCTTGTTTACCGATAATAGAACCATTCAGGCGGATATGACCCATATCAATCGGAATAAAATAATTAGCCATTACATAGAATCGATTTCACTTTTGTTTGATAACACTGCGCTGGCTGAAGAAGGCATTTTAGAACTTAAATTAAAAGAGATTATTTTAATCCTTTCCAAAATTGATGCTTCTGGAGTTAACCAAATACTCCACAACCTGTTCAATCCAACGACAGTTATCTTTAAAGATGTAATTGAAGCGCATCTCTTTTCTAACTTATCAGTTGAAGATTTAGCGGAACTGACCAATAATAGCTTAACATCCTTTAAACGTAAATTCAATAAGATTTATGATGCAAGTCCGGCTTACTACATTAAGAACAAAAGACTTGAGAAGGCTGCAAAGCTTTTGAAAATTACAAACGGAGCTATATCCGATATTTCTTTTGAATGCGCTTTTAATGATTTAGCTCATTTTAGTAATTCCTTCAAATCGAAATATAATTTATCACCCTCCGAATATCGAATGGACCAAAATTCCAAATCATAAGCCTAAACGTTCAAAAAAAAACATGCTCATTTCCTGAATTTTGTTGTTAAGGTTTAAACGGTTCAAGACCTCTTTCCAAAACCGAAACGAAAAATAAAATTATGGAAAATAAAATACTAGTAACTAGTGCTAATGGACATGTTGGAACACCAACAGTAAAAGAGCTTTTATTATTGGGATTAAAAGTAAGAGCATTTGTAAGAAGCAATAACAGCGACGGATCAAAAGCACTGAAGAAATTAGGAGCTGAGCTTTTCGTCGGAGATCAGAATGATATTAATGATTTAAGAAAATCTCTAAAAGGAGTTCAACGCGCTTTTTATTGTTCTCCAACTTCAAACTATCACCTTTCTAAAACCACTGCTTTTGTGCAAGCAGCTGAAGATGAAGGGGTAGAACACGTCGTATATTTAACACAGTGGCTTTCATCCGAAAACCATCATTCGCCTCATACTAGAGAGCATTGGTTGGCAGATCAAGTAGTTAAAATGCATCAAAAGGTGAATTACACCATTGTAAATCCAGGTTTATTTGCATTCTTTTATTTTATGACAAAAGAGGTTGTTGCTCATTTTGGAATGGTACCAACACCTATAAAAAATGCAGCGCAAGGTAAGGTAGGATTAAATGCACCACCTTCAGAGGAAGACCAAGGAAGAGTTATAGCGCAAATATTAAAAAACCCAGCCCCACATGCCGGCAAAACATATCGACCTACAGGACCAAAACTGATATCCTTTGTAGATGTGGCAGATACCTTTAGTAAAATTTTAGGTAAAAACATACAAGTGAGAGCGGTTTCAAGAGCAAGATTCCTTAAATCATTGAACTCTTTAAGTGCACCAACTCCGCTGAAAGATTTTATGCTCATGAATATTCCGTATTACCAAGATGAGCTGGAACGAAAAACTTTTGCCTTTGGAACATCTGCTGTAACTTCAGTAGTTAAAGATTTAACAGGAAAAGACCCTGAAGATTTTGAAACCATTGCCAGAAGGGAATTTGCAAAATCTCCTGAAATGGAACCCACTTTAAGCAACAAAATAACGGCTTTCAAAGGGTTTTTAAAAATTATTTTTTCCAAGGAACCATCAGTTCAAAAATTAAAAGACAAGTATACTATTCCTACATCAAAAAGGGGCTATAAATTTGCTCAAGAGAATCCTTACTGGGTGAAAGAACATGAGTCACAATCAAATTTTGTTTTAATTAAAACATAAGTTTAACTAAAGTGTCTTCACAATTAGGGAAAACTGTATCTATTCGAGTAGGCGGTCGTGAGCTGTTAAGCACAGGGCGTGCCTCTCATAAAACCGTAAATACAAATATCGCATACGGCGGTTCGTAAATCATCAAACCAAAGCGCTATTCTCCCTTGGCACTAGCTACTAATGTAGGCATAGGCTAGCCCTAGTGCTCCTATGTGAATTTTGAAGCGTAGTACATTCGGTCCTTTCTTACTTATGAGGCCTCTAGGGTATCGCTCTAGCACATTTCCTGTACCTCCGATGACCGCTGCTGACTTCTCCATATAGCTAGCTACACGCAGCTTGGGAGGCCGCCTCAAATAAAAACATCCTCTTTCACTCGATTCCTACTACACCTACGACATCGGTGGTTACCTAAAAAAAAGTATTTCGGACGTCACAATGATGTGCCTGCTTATCCAACGGAGTAGCCTCCGTATGCCATTCCTGTTCGTCAGCACCGATTTTGTAGCGGTATGTCCGCACTAGTCAATCCTTAATAACCTTCAGTCCTAGCTTCGCAAAAGCACCCTTGTAGCTTACGAATGGTTCAAGGCGTTACCCCCTGCACATAAGGGACTTGCACCCTCAAAATTAATTAACTACTTTTCTATCGTTCAAAAGACGCCCATGCTAGGCACACATAAAAGATATAGTGCATAATCACCCTTCGGGATACTTCGTAGAGCAAAACAATGAATAGTAAGGGTTATGAATGAGAAAAAAATAAAATTAAACGTTGAAAAAACTAAAAGAGAATTAAGTTTCTTTGAAAAATTAATTTACTACAAGATTTCCATACTCATGCTTTCTATCCCTTTTATTTACGTAAGTAACGAATTGTTAAATGATGGGTTGAGCGGGGCATTAGAGCCTTCTCATAAAATAAGCTTCTTTTTTATTTTTATTGTACTTATAATTATTTAGAAGAAAAATAAAGACCTAAACCTTAAAAATTTTCAAACTGACTTGAACAAAAATGAATTAGAACACGAAATTGAAAAGTTGGCAACCGAATTTAATTGGATACCTATTTCTTCATCAGAAAATCACTTTGAATTCAAAGTTAAAGCAAGTTCTTTTCGTTCTTCTAACACCTTTAGTTTAGGTAGAGAATACAAAAGATATATTGATATCATTATACAAATTTATTCCGGAAAATTTTAATTAAACCTAAGTTTAGACCTCAAAAATTCTGAAATAATTGAAATATTGGGAGAGACAAAACAATTGAAAAATATCATTAGTAACAGGATGAAGAAACCACCATCAAACAAAGATTATAATTAATCGCTTGTCTCCATTTGCAAACCTTGTCAGGAAGCGCAACATACGTAAGAAACTACAAGGCCGAGACCTAATAGATACCATAAAAACCAAAACCATGAACTTAAATCAAGTCACTATTCCATCCTTAGATTTAACAAAGGCAATTCCCTTTTACGAAACCTTGGGATTAAGGTTAATCGTGAAAGCACTCCCCCATTACGCCAGATTTGAATGCCCAGATGGTACCGCAACGTTTTCTATACATCAAACGGAGACCTTAGCCACTGGAGATGGCGTGCACATCTATTTTGAATGCGAACATCTAGATGGGTATGTGAAGGAACTTATAGAAAAAGGAGTTAAATTTGAGTTGCTCCCTACAGACCAAAACTGGCTATGGCGCGAGGCGCGTTTAAAAGATGTAGATAACAATCAATTGATCCTCTATTATGCAGGAGACAATAGGCTAAACCCACCCTGGCGCATAGAGAACAAAACGTTTAGTTAAAAGAAAACCTGTATTTTGAAAGAAGCCCTAAAAGAATTGTTCAACAGAGATTTGACTGCCCTACGGAAGGAAATTGAGCTTTACAGAGATGAAGCCAAGCTATGGAAGTTGGATAACAGTATTCAGAATTCTGGGGGCACCTTATGCCTGCATGTAATTGGAAATTTAAAAACCTTTATCGGTAACGCATTGGCACAGACCACCTATGTGCGAGATCGGGAATTTGAATTTTCTGGCACCCCTATTCCTAGAACTAAACTCTACCAAGAACTAGACGAAACCATTGCCGTAGTGAACAAAGGGTTTGATGCCCTCACCGAAGCACAATTAGATGATGATTTTCCAATACGCATCTGGGAAGAAGAAACGAAAATCCTTTTTACACTTATGCATTTACATGGGCACTTAACCTATCATTTGGGACAATTAAATTACCATAGACGCATTTTAGATGTTTAAATGGTGTGTTGTAAAAGGATACAAAACTGTATAAACAAAAAAAAGGGCTTTCGCCCTTTTTTACTTTTACTAGTACACCATTCTTAAGAAAAACGGATTAGTTTTAATCCAGTATGTCTGCGGTGATTTCTCCAACTCGCGTGTCGGGTTACTATTTTATCCGCAGCTGCGTCGCTTTTAGTATGTTCTTTTTTAGTATCTCTCATAATTAGGAATTTTAAAACTTATTGTGATGAGCGCAATTTGCACTCTTATGTACACTTAGTTAGACGTAATAAAAGCCCAAATGTTACAGTGTTAAGACAAGCTTAACACTTCGGGAGACCCCATATAATATAAGATATTAAGGAATTGAATGTAAACCTAGCAATCAAGCAAACCTAGCAACTCCAAGGTGCAGATTCAGCAAGAAACGGGTACATAGTAGCGCTATTTCGGAATTCCATTATTTTATGCTTTCTATTGTTCTTTTCCTACCTAAGAGGCATTTTTAGCGCAACATAGACGCTAAAACTTCGCTTTTCTAAAAATAGAGGTATCCCAATTTATTCACGATTAAGTAGGGCATCGATAGCATCTCATAGAAAAAATACCTTGACGGAAAGCTAAACGAGATAATTACCAGCCATACTACCCTTTTTGTTCATAACTACTTAAAATTATTAAGAACCTTACGTTTATATGTAAGGAAATACACCGAATAGGTTTTAACTTGTAACCTGTATACAATCAGCTGATGCCTAGATATTTTTAGGGTAGTAGATTTTTAAAATAAAGCATAAACCTACTCCTACACATATCTGAAATTATAGCAGGATTAGTATAATAGTACCCATACAGATACGGTATAGTCAATGTCATAAAAACAATATGAAATCAATTAAAAAACCTACATATCAAGAATTAGAGGAGCGAATTAATCAATTGCAATCAGAAATAAAAATAGACCAAGACTATAAGCGCCTATTCGATAATGCCACAATTTCTATTTGGAATGAAGATTTTACACTAATATTTGAACAAATAGATAAACTTAGAAAACTTGATATTCCAAATATAAAAATATATTTAAAGAAGAACCCCAAGGTTTTATTTTCATTCATTGGAAAATTAAAAATTAATAGTGTCAATAAGGCTACTTTACAGTTGTTTGGAGCCAAAAGTGATGAAGAATTTTTGAATAATATACAGATTACATTTGGTGACGGAGCAGACAAAGTGTTCTTGAGCCTTATAGAATCAATATGGAATAATGAAAAATCGTTTATATCAGAAGTAAATTATAAAACGCTACAAGGAGATGAATTCGCAGCGTTATTTTCAATTCATATTCCTCAAACAAAAAAAGAGCAACAGTCAGTTCCAGTTACGATTCAAAGTATTCAGGCAGTAAAAGAAGCTGAAGCAGCCAAAAGGGAATCCTTAATAAAATTAGAGCAGGCTCAAAAAATTGCTAATATAGGGAGTTGGGAATGGGAGTGGGAAACTGATAATGCGGTATGGTCTGATGAAATGTATCGAATTTATGGTGTTAAAAAAGATGAATTTGACCCTATTAGTGAAAACGTAAGTAAGACAATTTTAGAAGAGGATAAACAGAAGATGGAGCATGCGATTAGCCAATTATTAAAAGGCGAAATAGTAGATTCATTTGAATTTAAAATTGTTAGACCGAATAATGAAATTAGAGATCTAATTATCATAGGCTTACAGATAAACAAAGGGACAATATTTGGTGTGACTCAAGATATAACGGATAGAAAAAAGATAGAGAATGAATTAAATAAAGCGCAGACTTTAGCAAAAGTTGGAAGCTGGATATTTAATCTTTCAAATCAAAAGATAAAATGGTCAAATGAAATGTTTCACATGTGGGGTTTAAATCCAAAGAAAGATGCCCCCCTTGAATTTGATACAATGCTTAAGCAAATACACATAGATGACTTAAAATTATTAACACGTTCTGTTGAAAAAGCTTCTACTCTAGGAACGCCATACGATATTGAGCATCGAGTTTTGCTGACCAATGGAGAACAGAAAGTGTTAAGAGCCATTTGTCAACCTGTATTGGGCGCTACTGGTGAGGTGGTAGGTTTAGTAGGTACTTCTCAAGATATTACCGTACAAAAACTATTAGGTGCAGAACTTATAACAGCGAAAGAAAAAGCAGAGGAAAGTAAAGATTATCTAAATAATATAATAAACAACATTGGTGACCCTGTATTTGTAAAAGATGATAAATTAAGATTAGTGTTAGTGAACGATTCTTTCTGTAAACTCTTAGGCGTTTCCAAAAGTAAAATAATTGGCACAACAATGGCTGAAAATTTTCCAGATCAACAGATGGAAGGCTTCCTAAAGATAGACAGGCAGGTTTTATCTGATGGTCAAGAAATCTTAAAAGAGGAAACCGTAACGAATGCGAGTGGTGATGAATTAACCATTATCACAAGAAAATCCAGATATGTTGATGAACATAACAATAAGTTTATTGTTGGTACGATTCGAGACATCACCGAAGCACAAATAATTCAAAAAGAGTTAAACAGTCAAAATAAAAAAATATATAATTTAAATACTAAATTAAATGAGGCACAGAGATTGTCGCATATAGGAAATTGGGAGTATAATATTGAAACTGATACTATAACATGGTCAAAAGAATTATTTAATATTTTTGAACGTTCGTATGAACTAGAAGCACCAAAATATTCTGAGCATGAATTATTTTATACGAAAGAAAGTTTTGAAATAATGAATCAAGCGTTCATTAATTGCATTCAAAATAAAGTCCCTTATGATATAGAGCTAGATATTTACACTTCGAACGGCTCCATAAAGCATATAATTTCAAAGGGGAATTTTAAGAAGAATGATGATAACAAAGTTGTATCCTGCTACGGAACAGCTCAGGACATCACCCAAAGAAAATTAATTCAAAAGGAATTAGACAGTCAAAACGAAAAACTTAATAACGTAAACAATACCTTAAATGAAGCGCAGAAACTAGCACATATTGGAAGCTGGTTATTTAACCTTACCACTCAAAAGATAGAATGGTCGGATGAAACGTTTCACATTTGGGGTTTAGATCCAAAGAAAGATGCTCCTCCTGAATTTGATACAATGCTTAAGCAAATACACACCGATGACTTAGAGTTATTTACACGTTCTATTGAAAAAGCTTCTACGCTAGGAACGCCTTACGATATTGAGCATCGAGTTCTGCTGACCAATGGAGAGCAGAAAGTATTAAGAGCCATTTGTCAACCTATATTGGGTGCTACTGGTGAGGTGGTGAGCTTAGCAGGTACTAGCCAAGATATCACCGAGCAAAAAAAATTAGCTATAGAACTTATAAAGGCGAAAGAAAAAGCAGAGGAAAGTGACCGATTGAAATCAGCATTTCTTGCAAATATGAGTCATGAACTCCGCACTCCAATGAACGGTATTTTAGGATTTTCAGAATTATTAAAAGAAAAGAATATTTCTAATGAAAAGAAAGACACTTATTTAGAATTTATTGAAAAAGAAGGAAATCGTCTTTTGAGTTTCATTTCGAACATTGTAGATATTTCAAAGATTGAATCTAATGTTATTACCATTAACACCTCTTCTTCTAATATCAACATTCTTATTGATGAGCTCTATTCAAAATATGCTATTAAACTAAAGAATACAGGCATTAAACTTCAAATCAAAAAAGGATTGGGAGATAAAGACAGTAGTGTAAAAATAGACACAAATAAATTGGTTCAGGTATTGTCTAATTTATTGGAGAACGCAATAAAATTCACTAAAAAAGGGGAGATAGAATTTGGATATTTCCTAGCTAACAGCGAACTTAAATTTTATGTTAAGGATTCTGGCGTTGGAATTGAAATTGAAGAACAAAGGAACATTTTCAACAGATTTAGGCAAGGTAAACTAGAACAGACTCATAATCATGGGGTGGGATTGGGCTTGTCAATTGTGAAAGGTCTCGTTAATATTCTTGGCGGCGACGTGTGGGTAGATTCTCAAACAGGAGTAGGTTCAACATTTTTCTTTACAATCCCCTACGAAAATGTAACTACTGACACAAAGGTGGTTTTGGATCATAGCGACACGGCTCTTGAGAGTGGCCATTTTACACTATTAATAGCTGAAGATGACGAGTTTAGCTTTATGTATTTAAAGGCATGTCTTTCAGATTTTAACTGCTCCATTTTACGTGCTTTTAACGGAAAAGAAGCTGTTGAACTAGTAAACCAAAACGCTGCTATAGATTTAGTGTTAATGGACATCAACATGCCTGAAATGAACGGAGATAGGGCATTAGAGGAAATAAGAAAAACAAATAAAGAAGTACCAATAATTGCCCAAACAGGTTTGGCTATGTCCGGAGATAAAGAAAAATTATTGAAGGCTGGTTTTAATGATTACATATCCAAACCTATCTCTACAAACGTTTTAATGACAACCGTAAATAAACACTTAAAAAAAGTCGCTAGTGCTAAAAATAGCTAAAAAACTTAAGAGTATTAGTACTGAATTTTAGAAGGTCAGTTGCAAACCACCGCATAAAAATTTTGATATTCAAAAAATAAATAATCTTGTTTATGCACTACATAAATAGGACAGCGCTTTAAACTTACCGGTATTTACTAGCACGGCGTAACCATAATTTGCACACAACAAACTTAAAAAAACGAATAAAACCACAGCTTCTATGTGGAAAGAGTGTCCATCTTTTATAAAAGATACCTTATAATTTTAGAATTAACGATTTATAAGCTGCATGAAGTCGGACTAAAGCACTCTTGATTAGATGGGACTGAACAGCTGTGCGTAGATGAAATACCAAGCTGCATCTAACTATTATAAAAGCGCTTAAATAAGCAAAGAAAGGCTTCTTAATCCATGTACAAACTTCTTTATAATTAGGCAGAAATACGCAATTTTTACTTACAAGAAGCTACCAAAACCTGAGTAGCTCCTGCAAAAGCACTGTTGCTAACAGAATAGCTAAGCCATGCAGGCTTTGGGAAAAATCAAAAGGTTTATGTATTTTTAATATGCCCACTGTATTTATAAATTTGACCTATTCTCAAAACTAAAATAATAACAAAGTTTAAAACTCCAGTGTCCATGAAAAAACAAGTAGCACTACTACTCCCTATTTTTGCCCTAGCACTCTCTTCCTGTATATCTGTAAGCGTAAAAGACAGGCCCAACATCATTCTTATTATGGCAGATGATATGGGTTATGAGTCTTTAAGTGTCAATGGCGCTACATCATACCATACCCCTAATCTTGACCGTTTGGCTAGTAATGGTATCCGCTTTTCAAAAGCAATCTCGCAACCCCTTTGCACCCCTTCTCGGGTTAAAATAATGACGGGATTGTACAACTATCGCAACTACGACTATTTTGCTAATTTGAACACCAACCAGTACACCTTTGGTAATTTAATGAAAGAGGCAGGTTATGCCACCTGTGTTGCTGGGAAGTGGCAACTGAACGGACAATCTCATAAAGACGAAATTCCAAATTGGGAGGATAGCACAAAACCAATTCAGTTTGGATTTGATGAATACTGCTTGTGGCAATTAACAAAAAGAGGAAGTAGGTATGCCAATCCTTTGATTGAACAAAATGGCGCTTTTCTAGAAAGTAAAAGCACCGATTATGGGCCTGAACTATTTGCAAATTACATTCTTGACTTTATAGAGCGAAAAAAGGAGCAACCCTTTTTCATTTATTACCCCATGGTTTTAGTGCACGACCCCTTTGTTCCCACTCCTGACTCCAAAGATTGGGTAAATACCGAGTTAAGAACTAAAAATGACACGACCTACTTTAAAGATATGGTTTCATACACCGATAAAATAGTTGGGAGAATACATACCAAGCTTGTAGAATTAAACCTAGATAAAAACACTATTCTAATCTTTACCGGGGACAATGGCACCCACCCAAGTGTATATTCGGACACTAAAGAAGGCAGGGTAAGAGGTGCAAAGGGCAATACCATAGATGCCGGCACACATGTTCCTTTGGTGATTTCTTGGCCAGAAAAGATGGATAAAGGAACGGTTTATAATGAGTTAATCGAATTCAGTGATTTCTTTCCAACCTTTGCAGCTATTGTTGATAAAGAGACAACATCTGACGGACAAAGCTTCTACCCGCTACTAAAAGGGGAAGCACATAATCCACGAGAATCAAGCTTTGTTCATTATGACCCACAATGGGGTAAGCGAGTGAATCAATATCGGAATCAGTTCGTAAGAACAACGGAATACAAACTCTATCAAGATGGTAAATTTTTTAATCTAGCCAAGGACAAGTTAGAAGAAACACCCTTACTTTCAGACGTACTAACAGAAGAGGAGCTGCATATTAAACAAACCTTAACGAACGAATTGAAAAAACATCCTGCTTGGGATAAGCAACAATAATCACGGGGTACAAACATAGATAGCACGTATAAATCTGAGTGTTTTATCCTTATTTTCGAAGTACGGAAAATTTAAAAGTGGACTCCGTATACAGGATAAAAGGTTCGCTATGCTTTACCCTAGGTTTCAAGCTGCCAACACCAACGCAAAGCCGCTTATTCTAAACGCAAAGAAAAAACTAAAATGACAGACATAGAAATTGCACAGAAAGTTACAGGAGCGCACATAAGAGAAGTAGCTAAGAAAATAGATATCCAAGAAGCCGATTTGGAATATTACGGGAATGAAAAGGCAAAGCTACCGCTGAGTTTAATAAACGACGAGCAGGTTTGCAAAAGTAAGCTCATCTTGGTTACGGCCATAACGCCAACCCCTGCCGGAGAAGGAAAAACAACCACGTCCATTGGTCTAAACGATGGATTAAACCATATTGGCAAAAAGTCCGTTGTCGTTTTAAGAGAGCCGAGTTTAGGTCCTGTTTTCGGAATAAAAGGGGGTGCTGCTGGTGGTGGGTGGAGTCAAGTAATTCCAATGGTGGATATCAATCTGCATTTTACTGGAGATTTTCATGCCATAGCTATGGCCAATAATCTACTCGCCGCACTCATAGACAACAATATACAAAGCAAGACCAAAAGCCTTGGCATAGACCCACGTACCGTACTCTGGAAACGCTGTATGGATATGAACGACCGTGCCCTACGAAACATAATTACGGCATTGGGAGGTAAAGCAGGTGGAATTCCTAGGGAGACGGGATTCAATATTACAGCCGCTTCAGAAATTATGGCCATTTTATGTTTGTGTAACAACTTAGAAAACCTACAGGAGATGTGTGCGAACATCTATGTAGGCGATACCTTTGAAGGAACTGCTGTTTATGCCAAAGAGCTAAAAGCCGCCGGTGCCATGGCCGTTTTACTAAAAGATGCCATCAAACCAAACTTAGTGCAAACCTTGGAGGGAAACCCCGCAATTATACATGGAGGACCCTTTGCGAATATCGCTCAGGGAACCAATTCGATCATTGCTACAAAAATGGGAATGAGCCTAGGGGAGTATGTCGTTACCGAAGCAGGTTTCGCAGCCGATTTGGGTGCTGAAAAGTTCTTGAATATAAAATGTAGAAAAGCGAAGCTATCACCAAAGGCTGTTGTGATTGTCGCCACGATTAGAGCCTTGAAGTATCACGGAGGGAAGCCCCTTAATAGCTTAAGTGAAGAAGACCTAGCTGCGCTAAAGAACGGAATGCCCAACCTAGAACGACATATTGAAAGTATACAAAGCTTTGGATTGCCTGTAGTCGTCTCTGTAAATGCATTTACCAGCGACACCGAAGCTGAAAAAGAATTGATTTATGACCATTGTAAAAAACTTGGCGTCCCTGTAGCGTTAAGTTATGGTTGGGCAGATGGTGGAAAAGGCTGTTCCGAATTGGCCGAAAAAGTAGTAGCAGCGGCCGAAACCTGCACAGCTAATTTTAAACCTACCTACCATCTGGAAGACGAACCCTTATTAAAAATTGAAAAAATTTGTAGGACGATTTACGGAGCAAAAAACATAGTACTTAGTGCAGTTGCCAAAAGACAACTAAAACGATTTGAAGCTTTAGGCTACGGGAAACTGCCTATTTGTATGGCAAAAACCCAAAAAAGCATAAGCGATAACGATACGCTACTAGGCCGACCTGAGAATTTTGATATCCATATTCGGGAGTTTGAGATTGCTACAGGTGCAGGGTTCCTAATTCCTATTGCTGGCAATATGCTTAGAATGCCTGGCCTCCCTTCAGCGCCTTCCTCCGAAAATATTCATATGGATAGTGAGGGAACCATCTCGGGATTATTTTAATGAAAAGGCAAGGAAACATAGTCCCCTTCCATCTTTTAGTTGTTGTGCTTCTTTTAAACCTTACCCATGCTGTAGCCCTAAAACTAAAATGATAAAATCGTAAACTAAAAAAATAACTTTTGCTCATTTCCTAGAATAGGTTGAAAATGAGAGCATTATAGGAATTAGTACAGTTTAAAATTTGAATTTATTAACTTTAAATATGAATGCATCAAAAATCATTATACTATTTTTTCTATGTGCGCTTAATTCATGCGAAGAGCAACACCTCATAGCACGTATTTGCGTATCTGAATTGACGATTGCAGACATACACAAGGCGTATCAAGAAAGCACCTATACGAGTAGTGAATTGGTCAATGCCTACCTGCAGCGGATTGAAGAACTGGATAGTAGTATCAATGCCATTACCACCCTCAACCCAAAGGCACTTGCCGTTGCAAAGGCGCTAGATGAGGAATTTGCAAAAACTGGTGTCTTACGCCCCTTACATGGCATTCCCATCATCATAAAAGACAATATTAATACTGCAGGGATATCCACTACGGCAGGTTCCTTGGCCTTGCAGGGGTATATACCTGAGGAAGATGCGTTTATCATCAAAAAATTGGTGGATGCGGGTGCTATTATACTAGCCAAATCCAACATGGCTGAATGGGCCTTTAGCCCCATGCATACCGAAAGTTCCACAGCAGGTACGACCAGAAATCCATATAATTTAGACTATGTTCCTGCAGGCTCCAGTGGGGGAACAGCAGCGGCAGTTGCCGCTAACTTTGGCACTATCGGCCTTGGGACAGATACAGGTAATTCTGTTAGAGGACCTGCAGCACATACTGCGCTAGTTGGGTTTCGCGCCACCTTGGGATTAGTAAGTAGAAGTGCCATTGTTCCCCTCTATTTAAGAAATGATATTGCAGGCCCTATGGCCAGAACGGTTGCAGATGCTACTAGAGTATTGGAAGTGATGGCGGGTTATGACCCAAAAGACCCGCTTACCAAATACTCGGAAGGAAACATCCCTGACAACTATAGTCAGTTTCTTTTGAAAGACGGGCTTACGGGCGCTAGAATAGGCGTACTTAGCGCGCTAAGTGATGATGACACACATCCGGAAATAAAAGCCTTATTTGAAAAATCATTATTGGATTTAGAGGCATTAGGCGCTACTGTAATTGATACTGTGATTGTTCCTGATTTTGCAACATTACGCCAAAGTCAATGGTGTGCAAGCTTCACAATAGATGTAGAAACCTTCCTGGCCGACTATGTGAAAAATGATACTTTAACAACGGTACAGGACATCATAAACGTTGGCACCAAATCTGACTATACTAGAGAGCGATTGGAACGGAATGCGGCCAACAGCGGCAGATGGGAAAATTCAGAAATCCCGTGTTTGGATGCCTACACGGATACGAAACGTATCGCGTTCCGTGAGGCGATTGAGCAGCTAATGGATTCCTTAAAATTGGATGCTATTGTTTATCCTTCTTGGAACCAACCACCTGCAAGAATTGATTTTTTTCAAGAGGAATACAAAGGAGACAACAGTCAGATAATAAGTCCACATACGGGACAGCCAGCCTTTACGGTCCCCATGGGTTTTATAACTGGAAACCTTCCCGCAGGATTACAATTTTTAGGCCGGATGTATGATGAGCCCACCCTAATTAGATTAACCTATGCCTATGAGCAAGGGACAAAACATCGGAGAACACCTGATTTATCGCGTAGGAACGAAAGGGACTAACTCCCCTTCTTCATAAGCAGCATCCCTTGGTTCTAGACAGACAAAACCATCAGCCTTGGCCAGACTTGTTAAATCCCCTGAGCCATTTTCGGTAATCGGCTTAGTACATAATCTCGCATTATTCCAATAGGTTTCCACTTGAATAAAGCGCGTTAAGGACCCTTGTATTGTAACTGTTGCCCCTAAAACTGCGTGATGTGTTTCCACAGGGATTTTCCATGAGGTATGCAGCCACGCCAGAAAATATAAATGGTAATTAGCAAAGGTAGATACCGGATTGCCTGGAAATGAAAAAATTACCGTTTTGTATTCGTGATGCACGCCAAACCAAAATGGTTTTCCAGGCCGCTGCGCCACGCGGTGAAACACTTTTTCTACCCCCAAAGCATCCATAACCTCTGGTATAAAATCAAACTTTCCTTTGGACACACCTCCACTCAATAACAAAACGTCGTTCTTCTGTAGTGCCATTTTTAGCCCTTCTTCTATGTCTTTTTTCTCATCTTTTAAATGTAAGGTAGATGCCGCTATATTTACCTTGGACAAGGCTACTTGTAAGGTAATGCTATTTGATTTACGAATCTGGTGGGGTGCTGGTATCTGATGCACATCTACCAATTCATTACCCGTAGATATGGCACATACTTTAGGTACCGCCTTTACAGATACGCTAGCGGCACCAACCGAAGCCATGACGCCAATATCAGCCGAAGCGATTCGTTTGCCTTTCGCCAAAAGAGCTGCGCCTTGGGCCTCGTCACTACCTTGGTAATGAATGTTTTGCCCCTTCTGTACCTCCTTTTCTATAGTAACCCATCCGTTTTTAATAGCAAGATGCTCATACATGATAACGGTATCCGTCTCAAGCGGCACCACAGCGCCCGTCATTACTTCCAAGCAAGCGTGCTTATCAAATAGCTTCTGTTGTGGCATTCCTGCGCTTGCTACACCTTCAATTTTGAGTGTGGTCCTTCCCCCCTCCAAGGTTGCATAGTTGATGGCAATACCGTCTTTAGTAGCTCTATTGAACGGAGGAAAATCCCTATCAGCCACAATAGAGGCTGCTAGAATTCTTCCATGTGAGACTAATAAGGGAACCACCTCATTTCCCAAATCCAATGGATGGGCTAATACTTTTTGATATGCTTCTTTAAATGTGATCATAAAACTCCTAATCCGTTTACTAATAATACGCGTACACCAACTACAAAAATAAGAACTGCGGTAACACGTTTAATTCCGTTAGCCGATAATCGTTGCAAACTCATGCGAATACCAATTTGCCCCCCAATGAAAACAGCAACAACTAAACATCCTGTTTCTATCCAAGGCAATTCCAAGGTATTGCTACGCATTAATCCTATCAATCCTGAAATAGAATTAACGAGAATAAAGAAACTAGCCAAAGCTGCAATTTTAATTGCCTTGTCCCACCGCAAATGATTCAATATAGGTGCTAAAAATATTCCACCTCCAATACCCACAAGTCCAGATAAAAACCCAATAGCCGCACCCAATACATAACTTAGGTATTTTGGATATGCCTTAGTTTCTTTCCTATGCCGAAAGTTACGGATGGTCTGACCAGCTAAAAAAACAGAAGACAGCAGTAATGATACACCCAAAATGATGAAAAATACGTTTTCCTGTAATGTAATAGAAGCCCCTAAAAAAGTCAATGGAATACTGGTGAATACAAATGGCACAAAATCAGCGATACGCGCATGTCCGTTTTTAAAGTAGAGATAGGTACTCCCAGAAACGACTACCAAATTACAAACCAGGGCCACGGAACGTATGGCAAAAAAGCTTATGAAAACAATACTTAACAATGCCAAATAGCTAGATCCACCACCAAAACCTACAGAGGAATACAGAGTGGCTACCGCAAAGAACCCCAAGCAAAGGAGTAATAAATGCTCAATAGGTATTTGCATAACTATCTATCATGTTCATACCACCTGTTACATTTACAAATTCTTTTTGTGGGAACTTTTGCTGTAATATGTAAATTGCTTTTTGACTGCGAATGCCTACTTGACAAATGAGATAAACGGGCTTGTTTAAATCTATTTCATGGCTTCGTTGTTCCAATTGGTCTAGTGGAATATGTTTAGCACCTTGCAAATGCTCACTATCAAACTCTTGTTGTGTGCGCACATCTACCACTTCAATACGTCCATCAATTAATAAGGGCCGTATAGCAATACGTCCAATCTCTTTTAAGGATAGCTCAGAATCAAGTTCATAACTATCGGCCAAGCGCTTGATATTGAAATTTTTTGATTGTCTCGGAAAGGTCATGCGTTGCATGCGTTGTGTGAGTGCATCATATAGCAAAAGTGTTCCTGAGAGTACCTCGCCGATACCACAAATAACTTTTACCACCTCCAAAGCCTGCAGATTACCTACAATTCCTGGTAGTATTCCTAAAACCCCATTCTCATTACAATCTGGAATGGCATCGGCCATTGGCATGTTTGCAAACAGACAACGATACGTAGGGCCATTTTCGTAATTAAAAACACTGACCTGACCTTCAAATCCATGTAATGCGCCATAAACAAAAGGTGTATTTAATATGACACAAGCATCGTTTATCAAATACCGTGTTGGGAAATTATCCGTGGCATCGACCACCAGGTCATAATCTCCTATAATTTCCAAAGCATTGGAAACATCTAAAAAAGTAGGATATGCATTTATTTGTGTTTCAGGATTCTGTTTTTGCAATTGTTCAGCGGCTGCATGCACCTTTAACAAACCCACCATGGCTTCGGTAAACAATACTTGCCGATGCAAATTGGAAATCGATACTACATCGGCATCCACAATACCCAAAGTACCCACGCCCATGGCATTTAAGTAGGTTAATACAGGAACTCCTAAACCGCCTGCTCCAACCACCAAAACTTTTGCATTGGCTAATTTTCGTTGACCTTCAGCGCCAAACTCTTTAAGAATAGTTTGCCTTATATACCGTTTTGGGTTCATGCGTGTAAGATAGTGAAAAGCAAAAAAGCGGAAGATGAGAAAGCGTTGGGATTGGTGTTAAAAACAGGTATTATCCATTGCCTAAAATTAAAGAAGGAATATCTTCTTCCATAATGTGATATATTAGAACCATGGGGCACCTACTTAAAAATAAAAACATAGAAATTAAAATTGATTTTCCGCTTGAAAATTACAACTTCTCTAGATTTGATTGGACTGGAAAAATTATAGATGTAACATTCAAAGGCATACCGCTAACGAGTGTAGAGGTCCCAAATTGTAAAAATGAAAACCTATTTGGCAAAGGATTTTACAATGAATTCGGAATTGATACTGCATTGGGTTTTGAGGAAACTAACATTGGGGAATGGTTCCATAAAATCGGAGTGGGTCTTTTAAAAAAAGAAGATGCGAATTATGAGTTTCATAAACCCTATGCCATTAAACCTGCAGCGTTTAGGACTATGGCAAAAGCAAATAGCCTTATCATTAATTGTAGATCTGCCAAGGTAAACGGGTATGCCTATGAATTAACAAAAGAAATTGAACTACAAGAGGCAGGTTTTACTATTAGCTATCATTTGAAAAATACAGGCGAAAAAGTAATTCACACCACGGAATACAATCATAATTTTACTGCTATAGATAACGATTTGATTGGAGCAAATTACGTACTAAATTTTCCATTTGAACTAAAACAACGATTATTTGGAGAGACTGTAAATCCGAAATCGGCTGTGATTATTGGTCCTAACGCCTTCAATTTCAATAGCATGCCAACGGAACCTTTTTTCTTTAGTCATCTTAGTGGTGGAGAACGTGTTAAAAGTGCGTGGGAACTCATACATTTAGGGACCAAGGTTGGAATTAGAGAAAACAGCAATTTCACGACGGACAAAATAAATCTTTGGGGATGGAAACATGTGGTGAGTCCGGAAGTATTTTTTGATATCAATATTGGCCCCGGAGCATCTGTAAAATGGACTCGGAAGTATGAGATTTTTCAGCTATAGGGGTGAAAAAAACTAGGTCTTTCTTCAATTAATCGATAGCTAGTTTTTCAAGTGCTTCTTTGTACTCCGCTTCTGAATTAGCGTTCAACAACACATTTTCATTTTTAGGAAATACCAATTTAGTATCAGTATTAATCAGGAATTTTCGTGGGCAGGTACCATTGCCTGCTTCCAAATACACAAGTGAATCTCGAAACGCGTGTGGTTCCCAAATCGCGCATAAGGGTTCTGGCAGCGGATTCTCTTTTGAAGCAAAAGCAGTCGCCATTTTCGAAACATCGCGCTGGGATACCAGTTCATGCAAGGCGGCTTCATCCATAAGGGGCAAATCACATGCCAATACAAGCCAAGCTGCCTCAGGAAATTGCCTGTGAGCAGATAGCAATCCATTATAAGGTCCTCTAAATTCATTCCTATCTACAATACCATTTACCTCAGCATTCATTTCTTTGCGCTGCTCTTCCCGTACGCTCATATATGTAGCGTCACATATGTTGCTTAGCAATTTATATAAATAATCCCGTTGTGGGATACCGTGATAGGCAATCAAACCTTTATCAGCTCCCATACGGGTGCTTTTCCCTCCTGCGAGCACGAGTCCGTATATTTTAGCGTTGGAAATCATTTTTACCTCCCGTTTTCTGTTCTAATTCAATGCTTGTAATTCGGATATCATGTGATAAGGCTTTACACATATCGTACATAGTAAGTGCTGCGATAGAAACTCCGGTAAGTGCTTCCATTTCTACTCCAGTTTTTCCGTCACATTTTACTGTACAAGAAATCTGAAAGGCATTATTTATTGGAATGATATCTAAGTCGATTTTAGTAAGATTGATTTGATGGCAAAGCGGAATCAGCTCCGATGTCTTTTTTGCCCCTTGAATTCCTGCCAAAACTGCTGTCTGTACCACACTTCCCTTTTTTCCTAGAAAATTTTGATCCGATAAAATTTTAAATGCTGCTTCTGGAAATTCAACCGTTCCTCTAGCTACGGCCGTTCTATTCGATATCGTCTTACTAGACACATCTACCATATCTGCTTGACCAGCATCATTTATATGTGAAAGTTTTTTTGTCATTATCCGCCAATAGAAGTCATAGAATTGGAAAAAACATCGGCATATTTTTCTTGCGCCTCAAAGCCTGTTTTTGACCTACTTCCCACTGCCTTTAAAATTTCTTTCTTAATATTTTCTTCAGAATTTGGCTGTCGTAAGATGTCCCTAAGATTCGTACTTGCTTTGGCATACAAGCAGGTAATTACATCTCCTGTTGCAGATATCCGTAATCGATTGCAGCTACCACAAAACGTTCTACTAAAAGAAGGAATAACACCAAATGTGCCCTTAAAGCCCGGTATTTTATAGTTCATAGAGGTAGATGTGGCTGGCGATTCCAATTTGTAATAATCTGGATAGACTTCACGGATATATTCCAATATACGTTTGTAATCCCAAGCAATGGATTCAAAAGTTTTAGAACCTCCGTTAAATGGCATTTCCTCTAAATACCGAACGGAAACATCATAGTGTTTCGCTAAGTCCAAAATCGGAATAATATCCTGTGTATTCTGCCCTTCTAATGCTATAAAATTAATGCGAACGTTAAAACCTTCACTGATTAAACGCAATAGATTATTGTGCACTGTATCATACTGATTTCTTCTAGTAATACGCTCGAAAGTAGCCTTATCAATCGCATCCAAACTCACATTCATATTCTTGATGCCCAAGATTTTTAACTCGTCAATATACGGACCGATTAGAGTCGCGTTGGTCGTTATCGAAATATCTTCTAGGCCATCTAAACCTGCTAAATGCCGCAACAATACCATCAAATCTTTACGCACAAAAGGCTCTCCTCCAGTTATCCTAAGCTTATCTACTCCTTGAGAAACGAGTATTGTGCTTAATCTAGCTAATTCGTCAATGGTAAAAAGTGTATCGTTCTTAGCAAAATTTATACCCTCTGCAGGCATGCAATAATTACAGCGCAGATTACAACGATCTGTTACCGCCAAACGCAGGTAATTTATTTCTCTATTATGGTTATCTATCAACATCTGCTTTTTCAAATTCAAGTTCAAACTCAATAACTAGTGATATATATTTTCATTTCTTTATACGCGCAAAGCTGATTTAAGGATGTGCGGAGACCCAAACCGTTTTGTCCTTAAATAATTCCTTTTTCCAAATGGGAACGGTTTCCTTTAGCGTATCGATTAAAAAGCGGCAGGCCTCAAAACATTCCGAACGGTGGGCGGAGGAGGCACCAACAATAACGACAGGCTCTTCCACATTTTTCATACCCACAGCGTGTTTGATTACTACCTTTTGCAAATTCCATTTGTCAATGGCTTTGTCAGCAATTTTCTCCATCTCCTTCAAAGCCATTTTTTCATAGGTCTCAAATTCTAAACCTACTACTTCCTGTTGTGCTGTAAATTCTCGTACGGCTCCTACAAAAACACAGATACCTCCACTATGCGGATGCGATAATTGGGCATACACGGTGGAAGTATCAATTTGATCTACAATCTCTATATATTTCTTCATCAACCGCCGCTTACTGGTGGTATAACCGCCACCTCATCATTATCTCTCAAAGGTACATGATCTAAAGCGTATTCACTGTTTACAGCGACCGCCAAAGAGCTTAATTTTGCTAATTCAGAATACTCCTGAATCAATAATTGTTTAAGTTCCCCAACCGAGTTTGGCCTATGCTCATTAGTAGAAAAAACCTTATGAGAAGCGCCAACGATGTCCTTTGCTATTCCAAAAAAAAGTACCTCCATAGCCTATCCTATAATTTCTTTATCCAGTAAGGATGTTATAAAGGGCTGTTTGTAAATTCTTTTCCCTGTAGCTTTTTTTAAGGCTATAGAAACAGCAGCTCCAGCGGGAGGCAACGTTGGTTCTCCAAGCCCGGTAGGGCTTAAGGTATTCTTCACAAAATGAGTTTCTACCATTGGTGCCTCCCGCATACGAATCAGACGGTAACTGTCGTAATTTTTAGAGGTTGGCATGCCGTTTTCAAAAGAAAAATCACTGTACATGGCATGGCCTACTCCATCTATAACGCCACCTTCTATTTGGTTCAATGCGCCTAACGGGTTTACTACAATACCGCAATCGACCGCTACGGTTACTTTTTTAACCACAGGTTGATTGTTTTCCATTACAATATCAGCCACTTCGGCAACATGGGTGTTATGACAATAATATGCAGAAAATCCTTGATACACGCCTTCTTTTGGAATACGATAACCCGATTTCTCTACTACTAGATTAATAACATCTTCCATGCGTTCTGCAGAATACTGTATACGCTCATCTTCGCTTCCTTTCACTTTTTGCAAAAGGTCTAATCGCATTTGCACAGCGTCTATCTCCAAGGCTTCGGCAATCTCATCTAGAAAGCTCTGCTCTGCATAAGAAAGGAAGTTTGTATACGGTGCACGCCACGCCCCAGTTGTAATATTACTCTTATAAGAAGCCACATCTACTTGGTAGTTATCCAATGTACCTGCTGGAAAAAAGTTAGGAATTAATCCATACATATTTCCACCAACAGCAGCCTCTTTCAAATGATAACCGGTAAGTTCGCCATCTTTTATACTTGCTTTTATACGGTATTTGATTGCCGGTCGGTACACCCCTGTAGCCATATCATCTTCACGAGATGAAACCATTTTTACGGGCTTCCGGATAGCATCCGAAATTTCAGCTGCTTCCAAGACAAAATCACTATATAAACGTCTTCCGAAACCACCGCCCATACGGGTCATTTCGCAATGCACATCTGCCACATCACGACCTAACATATCAGCAACTGCCGCTGCACCAGATTCAGGAGTTTGAATAGGTCCGACTAAATGTACCTTAGTCTCTGTTACATCAGCAAAGAAATTCATCGGTTCCATACAATTATGTGGCAGAAAAGGAGATTCGTAGGTACGCTCTATCACTTTATCGGCTTCCTTAAAGGCCTTCTCAACATCACCATCTTTACGTAAAGTCGTAAATTCGGTACCGTCTAACAATGCTATTAAATCTCTATCATGTGATTCCGTACTTTCCATTTCGGAAGCATTACTCCAAGTAGCTTTAATCGCTTTTTTACCTTGTATGGCCTTCCATGTACTTTCGGCTATAACAACAACCTTATCCGTATCTCCGAGTTTCACAGACCAATTACCGCGATTCTTTTCCAACAATCCTCTTCCTTTAGCGCCAATTCTAATAACATCGATAACCCCTGGTATGGCTTTAGCATCGGTATCATCATAAGATTCCAACTGCTGCCCAAAAGATGGCGGCCTCAAAACGTTGGCATAGACCATTCCGTCTACTTTATAATCCATTCCGTAAAGCGGTTTCCCAGTAATTATTTCATCTATATCTACATTATGGGTATCCGTACCAATAATGGTATAATCCTTAGGGTCTTTTAATTTTACTTTTCCAGCAACTTCTTTAGCGCTTGCGTCTTTAAATTCTGGATTTTCTGATTTAGATTCATCGCCTTCAGCACCTTCAGATATAGGAATCTGTAATTTAGCAGCCTCTTTAACCACATCACCATACCCTAAAGTTTGCCCTTTTGCATTGGTAATTACACCCTGTTTAGCAGAACATTCAGAAGCATCAACACCCCACCGAGCTGCAGCTGCATTTACTAACATTTGACGAGCGGTTGCTCCTGTCTGCCGCAATGCATCCCATCCAAAACGAATGGACTGGCTTCCTCCTGCAACTTGGCGTTGGTAATTTTTTGTATCTAGTACCCCTTGTAGTACGTTTACATTTTCCCAAAGCACATCGAGTTCCTCGGCAATAATCATGGGCATGGAGGTTTTTACCCCTTGACCAATTTCCGGGTTTGGAGAAAATAAGGTGACCATACCTTCATTGGATATCTTGATGAAAGCATTAAAGTCGTTATAATTAAGTTTGGAAATATCGACCGGCATTTTCACATTGTCTTTACATGCTGTGAAAAGATTAAAACCGATCAGCATTCCGCCACTCGCAAGCGATGAAGTTCTCAAAAAAGACCTTCTACTAAATCCAGTTGCTATTGTACTTGACATGTTTTTCGAGTTTTAAGTTAGGCCATTTTCTTCTCAGCAGCCTTTACGACCGCATTTTCAATTCGATTGTAAGACGCACAACGGCATATATTACCATGCATCGCACTTCGAATATCTTCTCTAGAGGGGTTCGGATTCTTTTCTAGAAAGGCCGAGGCTGTCATTATTTGACCAGATTGGCAATACCCGCATTGCGGAACATCTACCTCTTTCCAAGCTTGTTGCACAGGATGGGAACCATCTGGGGAGAGCCCTTCGATTGTTGTAATCTCTTTCCCGTCTAGTTGGGATACTTGTAGTAGACAACTGCGGGCCGCAGTCCCGTCTATATGAACAGTACAGGCGCCACACTGGCCTATTCCACAACCAAATTTGGTTCCGACCATATCTAAATCGTCTCTTAAAGCCCAAAGCAAGGGCATGTCTGGCGTAGCCTCGATTTTCTTAGACACACCATTAATTTTTAGTTTGTACGTTGGCATCTTAAATTGTGTTTTAGTTTTTAAAAACAAGAATGCTGTTCACAAAACAGCCTGTTTGCAGCGATGAGTTCTAAGGTAGTAATAAATATGGAACGGTTCAACCCTTCTGGAATTCATTTAAACTTTTTTGAGCTATGACCACAAGCTATAGAAAAGTATTCATTTTTAATTTACAAACGTTGCCCTCTCCGGCTTTTTATAAAAATCAGTAGGTTTCTCTGCACTGCTCAAAGAAATATTCTCAAAAACAACAGTGTTCTTTGGAGCGCCTATTTTTTTCCCTTCATAGCTATACCAAGTAAGGGACTTTGGCAGCTGTATGCCTTCCACATTTGCCCACTCGTCATAACGAATCCATTTCACGTTTTCGGATACGGCTCCACTGCTATAGGTTACGGTGTAACCTAGCCATTTCATTTCAAATGTTTCTGGATCGTAGTGTAAAAAGTATTCATCTTTTGGCGACGTGCCTATTCCTGAATTATAGCTTATGCGTATACCTGGATAGGATTTTGCTTCAAACTCCAAAGGCTCGGTTTCTGCATATACAATTCCTTCATCTGCCAAAACAAAAGGCATAGCAAAGAAGTAAAACATGAGATTATGATAGAAAATGGCATCTCCTTTGTAGGCTTCTTCTTTATCCAACAACCAAACCTGAGAACCGTCAAAGCCTAGACTAAGCTGGGGCATGCTAATTATATCTTTTCTGCTATGTAGCGCAATCGTATGTGTTTCCAAGGCGTCTGTTTTCGGAATAACAAAACTCAATGTTTTAAATGGTTTCCAAGAATCTAAGCCGCCATGGGCATCAAAAACTTTTAGCATATTCTTCGGATACGCGCTTTTCACAGCGGTTTCAGTAAGCGTACTGTCCATTCGTTTCTGTTCTAATTTACTTTTATCGCTCTTACAAGAAAACAAGAGGACAACAAGAGAAAAAATCAATATGTTCTTCATCAAATTTTATATTTAGTTCTATTACGTCGTGTTAAGGTACATTAACTGACAGATTGGTTTATTTTTGCTATCCATGCAACATGTTAAACATATTACGAGTCCGCAGAACGCGCTAATAAAACAGATGTTACTCCTTAAAGAGAAATCTAGAGAACGACGAAAAACTGGACTTTTTATTCTTGAAGGGAGACGGGAACTAACCTTAGCGATAAAGGCTGGATATGCTGTAGATACCTTTTGCTACTGCGATGCTTTAATAGCTTTTGATAGTTTTGAAGACGAATTGAAATTTGATGGAACAGTGCAACACATCAACCTATCCTTAGAAGTATATAAAAAATTAGCGTACCGTGATACCACTGAAGGTGTAATTGCTATGGTGAAATCGAAATCACATGAACTATCGGAGTTAGCCTTGAAAAACGAAAACCCTTTTATCCTAGTTGCAGAAGCTCCAGAAAAACCTGGAAATATTGGTGCATTATTAAGAACTGCCGATGCTGCAAATTTGGATGCCGTACTCATCGCAAACCCAAAGACCGACCTTTACAATCCCAACATCATTCGGTCTAGTGTAGGTTGTTTATTCTCTAGAAACGTAGGGATGGCAAGTACCACGGAAATCATTCAATTTCTAAAAGATAAAAACTGCACCCTGTATTGCGCTGCACTAAGCGCATCAAAAAACTATACTTCAGTGAATTACAAAGGACCAACCGCAGTAGTTGTTGGAACAGAAGCTACAGGCCTAAGTCAAGAATGGCTTTCAAATGCTGATCAAAATATCATAATTCCTATGGAAGGAGCTATAGATTCTATGAACGTATCCGTATCCGCCGGAATACTTATATTCGAAGGAAAGCGGCAACGCAACGAAAAATAGCAACAAAAAGTGACCTGTTGCGTTAGACACGAAGATTAATAAAATAATTATGGATACAACACTTATATCTTACTGCATCATAGTCATATTGGTAAGTGAGTATATTCTGGCCACCACGCTCAATTTCCTAAATGCAAAGCGATTTAAAGATACTATTCCTGAGGACCTTACTGATGTTTATAGCTCGGAAGAATATGAGAAGTCGCAAGGGTACAAATGGACAAATTATCGTTTTGGAATTCTAACCTCTAGCTTCTCCATCCTACTTATTTTAAGCGTATTGGCTTTTGGTGGTTTTGGATGGATAGATACCTTTGTTTCTCGCATTACCCCAAATACTACATTCCAGTCGCTACTATTTTTCGGCATAATTATGATGGGTAGTGATGTATTGAATACTCCTTTTAGTTATTATCAAACCTTCGTAATTGAAGAAAATTTCGGGTTTAATAAAACCACGAGAAAGACTTTTATTATAGATAAAATTAAAGGATGGTTTATGATTATCGTTTTAGGAGGTGGCATACTCGCCTTGGTGCTGTGGTTCTTTGAATGGGCAGGAAGTAATTTTTGGTTATATACGTGGGGATTAATAACCGTTTTTACCATTTTTATGAATTTATTCTACAGCAAGCTTATTGTACCCCTATTCAACAAACAAGAGCCATTAGCCGACGGAAGCTTAAAAAGCAAAATAGAATCCTATGCAAAAAACGTGGGGTTTGAACTCCAAAATATATTTGTCATAAACGGGTCTAAACGCTCTACAAAAGCAAACGCCTACTTCTCAGGATTTGGAAAGGAAAAACGCATTACGCTTTATGACACTTTAATTAATGATTTAGAAGAGGACGAAATTGTAGCTGTATTAGCGCACGAAGTAGGCCATTACAAAAAAAATCATATCATCTTTAATTTGGTGACTTCTATTGTATTGACAGGGGCCATGTTGTTTGTTTTATCGCTCTTTATTAATAATCCAGATATTTCACTCGCTATTGGAGTAGCTACTCCTAGCTTTCACGCAGCGTTGATAGGTTTTGGGATACTTTACAGTCCTATTTCTGAAATTACTGGATTACTAATGAATTTCGTTTCACGCAAGTTTGAATATCAAGCCGATGATTTTGCCAAAGAGACTTTTTCTGCTAGCCCATTAGTAAGCTCCTTAAAGAAGCTATCCAAAAACAGCCTCAGTAATCTTACGCCACATCCTGCATTCGTGTTCATGCACTATTCCCATCCACCGTTAAAGGATAGGATTAGGAATTTAAAGGCATAATTTTTGTTGTCTATCGGCTAGGATTATAGTAAATTTAAACTAGTATGACGGAAGCCGATTTAGAAAAAGAGAATAAAAATATTGCCAGGCAGTATAAGGAACTACTGCGTATTAGTTATCAGACTTTAACGGATGATGACAAACAACTAATTCGTAGTGCTTTTGAGATTGCAGTAGACGCACATAAAGATCAGCGAAGAAAATCTGGAGAAGCCTATATCTTCCACCCTGTTGCAGTAGCAAAAATAGTTGCCTCTGAAATTGGACTGGATGCAGTATCTATTGCGGCCGCCTTGCTTCATGATGTGGTAGAGGACACAACATACACACTAGACGATATTGACCGAATGTTCGGGGAAACCGTAGCGCGAATCGTAGACGGACTAACCAAAATTTCACACTTAAAAAAAGACATGAACATCTCCCAACAGGCGGAGAATTTTCGAAAAATGCTATTAACCTTAAATGATGATGTAAGAGTAATCATTATCAAAATAGCAGACAGGTACCACAACATGCTTACCATGGATTCCATGCCAGAGCACAAGCAAGTTAAAATTTCTTCCGAAACCTTATATATATATGCGCCTCTCGCGCATAGAATTGGATTGTACAATATTAAGACAGAGCTAGAAGATTTAAGTTTAAAATATACGGAACCTGAGGTGTACGAGGCCATTAAAAGTAAAGTAGAGGATAGCAAGGAGGAACAGCAAGAATATATAGATGCTTTTGCAGATATTATCGATACTTCTTTAAAGAAGGAAGGATTAAATTACACGATTAAGGGTAGGATGAAATCTATTTTTTCCATGCGCAAAAAAATGATAGCGCAAAACGTTTCCTTTGATGAAATCTATGATAAGTTTGCCCTTCGTATCATCTATAAATCGGACAAGCAAAACGAAAAATTTCTAGCTTGGAAAATCTATTCTATAGTCACGGATCACTTTACGCCTAATCCAGTGCGCCTTCGCGATTGGATTTCATCTCCAAAATCTACAGGTTATGAAGCCTTGCATATTACGGTAATGGGACCTAAAGGAAAATGGGTAGAAGTACAAATACGTAGTGAACGTATGCACGAGATAGCGGAAAAAGGGTATGCCGCACATTTCAAATATAAGCACGGAAACCAAAAAGAACAGGGTATAGAAGTTTGGCTCAACAAACTACAAGAAGCTTTGGAAAATGCAAATACCAATGCGGTCGATTTTGTGGAAGAGTTTAAATTAAACTTATACTCTAAGGAAATTTTTGTATTCACTCCAAAAGGAGAACTAAAATCTTTACCAAAGGGTGCCACTCCATTAGACTTTGCCTTTAGTATTCATACAGAAGTAGGTATGCGAACCCGTGGGGCCAAAGTAAATGGGAAATTAGTACCATTGAATACTACACTAAATAGCGGTGATCAGCTTGAAATCATAACCTCAAATCAAGCAAAACCTAATCAAAACTGGTTAGATTATGCCACTACGGCCAGAGCACGAGCCAAAATAAAATCAGTATTACGAGAGGAGAAAAAATCGATTGCAGAAGATGGTAAAGAGGTTTTAAGAAGGAAACTCAAATCACAAAAAATTTCGGTAAATGAAGACTCCATCAATAAATTAGTTAGCTTTTTTAAACTAAAGACGAGTCTCGATTTGTTTTACAGAGTGGGTGTTGGGTCTATTGACAATCAAATGATCAAGGATTTCGCATCTTCCTACAACAACGCGTTCATTAGCTTCTTTAAGAATAGGATGCGCAAGAATCCAGTTCCAGAAGATATAGGGAAAGACGAAATCACCTCTAAGTACGACACGCTAGTATTTGGCAAGGAAGAGGAAAAACTAGACTATAAACTATCACAATGTTGCAATCCTATTCCAGGTGATACTGTTTTTGGTTTTATAAGCGTAACAGAAGGCATAAAGCTACATAAGAAAAATTGTCCCAATGCCATTTCACTGCAATCCAACTACGCCTACAGGATTATCAGTGCTAAGTGGGTGGATTCTTCGCAAGAGGAATTTAGAGTAGATATACAATTAACCGGCATAGACAATCTTGGATTAATCAGTGACATCACTAAAGTAATTTCGGGTAACATGCATGTGGATATGAGAAACTTGAATTTTAATACAGATGGTGGAACCTTCTCGGGAAAAATAACCGTCGTAGTAAAAAACAAGGCTATCCTTAAGAAAGTAATAGAAAACCTAAAACAAATTAACGGGATAGACAAAGTCACAAGACTTTAGAAAAGGAATTAAAATTTAACTGTACATTTGTAAATTAACAAAATAGTTATGGCTTCGGACAAGAACCAGGAAATTGTGAAAAACGTATTTACCAGCTTTTTAGAGGGTAACGGGCACCGAAAAACACCAGAGCGTTATGCGATACTTCAGGAAATTTATGAAAGCAACGATCATTTTGATATCGAATCACTCTACATCAACATGAAAAATAAAAAGTATCGTGTAAGCAGAGCAACGCTTTACAATACTATAGATTTGTTGTTGGACTGTAAGCTGGTGAGAAAACACCAATTCGGAAAAACGCAAGCACAATACGAAAAATCCTATTTTGACCGCCAGCATGATCATGTAATACTTACAGATACCGGGGAGGTTATGGAATTTTGTGACCCTCGTATTCAAACTATAAAAAAAACGATAGAAGAAGTATTCGACATTAAAATCAATACCCACTCGCTCTATTTTTACGGAAAAAAGAATCAGCCTGGAAATGATACAGATAAAACAGAACAAACAAACAATTAACCAAGTACAATTACAATGGCAGTAGATTTATTGTTGGGCCTACAATGGGGTGACGAAGGAAAAGGAAAAATCGTTGACGTACTAACGAAAAATTATGATATCATAGCGCGTTTTCAAGGGGGTCCGAACGCAGGACACACCCTAGAATTCGACGGTATAAAACATGTCTTACATACTATCCCTTCAGGCATATTCCACAAAAATGCAATTAACGTTGTTGGAAATGGCGTAGTGATAGACCCCGTAATTTTCAAAAAAGAACTGGACGCTTTATTAAAATTTAATCTGGACATCAAAGCCAAATTACTAATTTCTAGAAAAGCACATCTTATATTACCTACACACCGCCTTTTGGATGCCGCTTCGGAAGCATCAAAAGGAAAGGCTAAAATTGGCTCTACACTCAAAGGAATTGGCCCAACCTACATGGACAAAACCGGAAGAAACGGGATGCGTGTGGGCGATTTAGAACTTAACAATTGGAAAGAAAAATACAGGTCTTTGGCTAATAAACATGAAGCCATGATCGGCTTCTATGATGTTGACATACAATATGACTTAGCAGAGTTAGAATCAGACTTTTTCAAAGCTATTGAAGAGCTCAAAGAGCTCACTTTTATAGATAGCGAAGAATACTTATACCAAGCACAAAAATCTGGCAAAAAAATATTAGCCGAAGGTGCACAGGGGTCCCTATTAGATATAGATTTCGGAACGTATCCTTTTGTAACCTCATCCAATACGACCGCTGCGGGCGCCTGTACTGGACTCGGAGTTGCACCAAACCAAATTGGCGATGTGAAAGGTATTTTTAAAGCCTATACTACTAGAGTAGGAAGTGGTCCTTTTCCAACAGAACTTTTTGATGAGGAGGGCGAAACCATGGGACGCGTAGGCAATGAATTTGGTGCTACCACAGGGAGATCAAGACGCTGTGGCTGGTTAGATTTGGTAGCTTTAAAATATGCCGTCCGTATTAACGGGGTTACAGAGTTGATGATGATGAAGGGTGATGTACTTAGCGGCTTCAAAAAATTAAAAGTATGTACAGAATATAATTATAAAGGTGATAAAATCGATCACCTCCCGTTTAATATAGAAGTGGAAAATGTAACGCCGATTTACACCGAAATGGATGGATGGGAAGAAGATTTAACAAAAATGACCAAAGTAGACCAATTACCTGCTGCGCTCAACAAATACATTAGCTTCCTAGAAAAAGAATTGGAGGTACCTATTAAAATTGTATCCGTAGGTCCAGATAGAACCCAGACCATACACAGGTAATTTTATTTCCTCGGTCAGGAGGCAAATGGCGTTAAGCGAAAAAAAAAGCTTAACGCCATTTTTTTTCTGTAAATTCAGGGATTAATATATGCAACATATGAGAAACTTAAGTACCTTAATAATAATGGCTATCCTTTTAGCTTCTTGCAAGACCGACAAAAAAACAGAAAACACCGAACAACAAGAAACTGCAACACCCGAAGCAGAATGGACTGTACTTTTTGATGGCACAAGTACGGAAGGCTGGCGAGCCTATAACGGAGAGGCACTGCCTCCAGGATGGGTAGTCAAAAACAAGGAGCTTACCTTTGATACCGAACTAGGCCTAGAACAAGATTATAATGGTGGTAAGGACATCATTTACGGTGCAGAGGAGTTTGATAATTTTGAATTTTATGTAGAATGGAAATTACCCAAAGGAGGAAACAGTGGCATCTTCTATCATATTAAAGAGGGCTACAAAAGCATCCCAGAAGTTTCTCCAGAATATCAACTTATCGATGATGAGAACTATGCTGCAATGCATGATCTTACCGAATACAATTTAAGCCTTGGGTACACCGACAAACCCGAAGAGCTAAAACCTTTACAACAAACAGCATCTGATTATGCAATGCACCCAGCAGACACGTCCAAGAAAGTGCTTCATCCTGTAGGAGAATGGAATTCTTCTAAAATAGTATTTACTTCAGAAAAGGTAGAGCATTGGCTTAATGGGGAAATGGTAGTATCTTTTGTGCCTTGGGATGAGGCTTGGGAAGAAAAAAAGCACTCTGACAAGTGGAAAAATAGTGAAGATTATGGAACCTTTAAAAAAGGATACATAGGTTTTCAAGATCACTCTAGTCCTATCTGGTTCCGGAATATAAAAATTAAAAAATTATAATAACGATTTTATGAAGAAAAGAGAATTTTTAAAAAAATCGGCCATATTAGCATCCACAACTGCGTTAATGCCTTCCTTTTTAATGGCATGCAAAGAAGAAAAGCTAGCGACCAAGGCTACACCATTAACGCGGCTTAGAACTGCCCATGTTGGAGTTGGCAATATGGGAGCAGCGGATCTTAAAGATATATCTTCGCACAAGAAGGTTGATGTGGTAGCCCTTTGTGATGTTGATGCCAACAATCTGGCAGAAGCCAAAAAGCTGCACCCTAACGCGAAAATATTCAGCGATTATAGGGTAATGCTCAAAGAAATGGGCGATGGAATAGATGCTGTAATCGTATCTACCCCAGACCATACCCACGCCCCAGTTTCTATGATGGCGATGGAGATGAATAAATCTGTTTATTGCCAAAAGCCTCTAACACACTACGTATCTGAGGCAAGGGCGATGAAAAAGTTAGCCGAAGAAAAAAATCTGGTTACCCAAATGGGTATTCAGGTGCATTCTTTTTACGACTATAAATTAGCTACATTATTGATTCAATCCGGTATTATTGGAAAGGTACATACGGTAAGAGCATGGTCTCCAAAAAATTGGGGATATGACGGACCTATTCCTACAGGAGAGGATATGGTACCTGAAACTTTAGATTGGAACTTATGGCTAGGAACATCCGCAAAGCGACCTTATAAAGAAGGGTTATACCATCCAGGGAATTGGAGAAAATTGGTAGACTATGGTTGTGGAACTTTAGGTGACATGGGCGTTCATATTTTTGACACACCATACAACGCCTTAGCCTTAGATGTACCCCGCACCATAACGAATGAATGCAGGGAACCGAACGGTTTTGGGTTTCCTGAAAACAATCGCGTTACCTACGAATTTCCCGGTACACCTTACACGGCAGAAAGCCTAAAATGGATTTGGTCCGATGGACCAGGAGCACCAGATATGCATGAGGACCTAAAACTACCTAATGCGTCAGAGATTACAAGTGCAAACACAGAGAGCAAGGAAGCATCTGTTGAAGAAAAAATGTCCTTAGAAACAAAAGCTAGTGGACCGGGAACACTCCCAGAACAAGGCGCTATGTTCATTGGCGACAAGGGTCGTTTGTTATTACCACATTTCATGCAGTTACCAACAAAAATAGTAGATGGCGAATATGTAGATATTTCCAAAGAAATTGCCGCAATAGGTATAGAAAATAACATGGGGGAGCCCATACGTAATTATGATTCTGAAGGGCCAAAGCACTATCACCAATTTGTGGATGCCTGCTTAGGCACAGATGAGTGTACCGCTCCCTTCTCTTATGCGTCTAAATTAACGGAGACGATACTTTTAGGCGTAATCGCGAACCGCTTCCCGAACCAAACCTTGAACTGGGACAGTAGCAATGCAAAATTTGCAGAAGAAGAAGCCAACAACTTTCTAGAGGGAGATTACAGAGATTTTTAACCAACTAAACCAGGGCGACAGAATTACTTGCTCAAAAAGTATGAATTTAAGCCACCTTTAAGGTGGCTTTTTTATGAGTATATTTAAATGCACTAAATACCAAAATAGCTTCTCGACTATGCAATCACTTAGACATCATTTTTCCAATACACACCCCGCACTCCTTTTTATCATTTTACTAGGAATATCTTGTTCTAAAGAAACAATCGCATTAGTAGAAATAACCCCTAAAAGTTCTATCACATTAATAGGGAATAATCTTGGCTCACGAATGTTGAACTATGGCTATTTTGAAACGGAAATGCACTTAAAGTTTCCTAAAGACTCCCTAACCATAAGAAATATGTGTGACGGTGGCGATACCCCTGGATTTAGGCCACACTCCTCCAGAAATACACCTTGGGCCTTTCCAGGCGCAGAAAAATTTCAAACAGAATTGACAAAAGCTACAGGTAGTGATGGGGTATTTGAATATCCAGATGAGTGGCTAAATCGTTTGGATGCAGATATAATTCTCGCGTTTTTTGGCTATAACGAGTCTTTTGAAGGAGAAGAAGGCTTACCTAATTTTCAAAGCGAATTACAAGCATTTATAACGCATACCAAAAGTCAGCAGTACAACGAAAAAAGTAGCCCAGAATTAGTACTTATTTCGCCCATAGCCTTTGAAGACCGTTCAGGTGATTATGATGTTCCCAACGGAGAGTCCCAAAATAGAAACTTAAAATTGTATGCGGAGGCCATGAAGACCATAGCCCTAAATAATGAGGTCCCTTTTATCGATGTTTATAACCCTAGTGCACAATGGTATGAGAAGGATGACCTTACCATAGATGGTTCCCAATTAAACGAAAGGGGTTATCAAAAATTTTCGAATTATATCGCCGATGTGTTGACAGGAAACAAAAAAGCGACTATCGAAGATAGACGTACCGCCCTAAACGAAGCCGTAAACGAGAAAAATTTCTTTTGGCACAACGATTATAAAATCCCCAATGGCGTGCATGCAAATGGGCGAAGATATGCTCCTTTTGGTCCAGACAACTACCCATACGAAATTCAGAAAACAAGGGAGATGACTGCAATACGGGATACCGCCATTTGGGCGACCCTACAACAAAAATCCTATGATGTAAACTTGGCAGACAGTAAAACCATAGCCTTGCCAACTGTAGAAACTAATTATAATCTAGGAGATTCAGATGACCCAGAAGGCTATCTTTATGGTGATGATGCTATTCAATCTTTAACCGTACCCAAGGGATATAAAGTAGCACTTTTCGCTTCTGAAACCGAGTTTCCGGATTTATCAAATCCTGCTCAACTCTCTTTTGACAATAAAGGCAGGCTGTGGGTAGCAACACTTACCTCCTATCCGCACTACAAACCAGGAGACGCAAGGCCTAATGATAAACTTCTAATCCTAGAAGACACTAACAATGATGGTAAAGCAGATAAACAAACGGTATTTGCAGAAAAACTTCATTTGCCCATCGGTTTTGAGTTTGCCCCTGAAGGGGTTTATATAAGCCAAGGAACGAACCTTAAACTATTTACCGATACAGATGGTGATGACAAAGCCGATAAAATCGAAATTGTATTAAGTGGCTTTGACGACCATGATACCCACCATGCTATTTCAGCTTTTAGTGCAGATCCCTCAGGTGCATTATATATGGCGGAAGGCGTCTTTTTGCATACCAACGTAGAGACATCCTATGGTCCTGTAAGGGCTACCAACGGCGGATTTTACAGATACGCTCCCCAACGAAAAAAATTGGAACGCGTAGCACAAGTCAGTATACCAAACCCTTGGGGAATTGCTTTTGACGAATGGGGACAGGATTTCTTTCTGCACACCTCTGGCCCTACCACGCAATGGATGATGCCAAGCACCTTAAAATCCATTTACGGCGTAGCGTCGCCTTTAACAGCGAATTTAATTGAAGAGAAACACCGCGTACGGCCAACATCAGGTTTAGAATTTGTATCAAGCAGCCACTTTCCAGACGATGTACAGGGAGACATGTTACTTGGAAACACCATTGGATTCTTAGGGATAAAACAACATCAAGTGCTAGAAGATGGCACGGGTTACAAGACCAAGCACCGTCAAGATTTAATTAATGGTAATGATAAAAATTTTAGACCTGTAGATTTAGAGTTTGCACCAGACGGCTCACTTTATGTGGTAGACTGGCACAATGTCCTTATCGGTCACATGCAGCATAACGCACGAGATCCGCTACGTGACCACGCCCATGGAAGAATATACAGAATCACATACCCATCTAGACCTTTGGTTACTCCCGCTAAAATAGCTGATGCCAGTATTGATTCGCTTTTGAACAACCTTAAACTACCAGAATACAGAACACGGTACCGAACAAAAAGAGAATTGCGTGGAAGAGACGCCGAACAAGTAGTATCAAAATTAAAAACTTGGGTAGCAAACTTGAATCCCGACGACAACAACTTTGAACACCAACGTTTGGAAGCTTTGTGGGTTTCTTGGGGACTTAACAACGTTGCTCCGGAATTACTGCAACAGACCTTACAATCTCCTGACCATAGGGTGAGGGCGGCTTCGGTCCGTGTATTACGCTACATGGGGCATCAACTTCCCAATTCGTTGGAACTACTTAAAACAGCCGCTGCAGATGCTCATGGAAGAGTCCGGCTAGAAGCCATAACCGCGGCTTCTTGGATGGATGCCGAGGAAGGAATACAGATATTGGACATTGCCGAAAAACATCCGAAAGACGAGTGGATAGCAGATTCTTTTAACTTTGCAAAAACCAGACTAACCAACAGTTTTCTTCCTAAGGAAAAGCAGGAAATACTAGCAACACATCTTAGAGGTGAGGATTTAGAAATATTCGCCAAAGGAAAAAAGATTTACGAACGCGAAGGATATTGCGTCACCTGCCATCAAGAAAGTGGCGCTGGACTGCAAGCATCAGGATTTCCAACATTAGTAGGTCAAGATTGGGTAATGGGTAGCGAGGAGCGCCTTATAAGGCTTACCTTAAACGGACTCTATGGCCCAATGATCGTAATGGGGAACCAATACGAGGGTCAGGTGCCTATGATGGCTTTTAAAGGATTGCTTAACGACAAGGAAATAGCTCAAGTACTTACGTATGTCAGAAACGCTTTTGGTAATAAGGCATCTGTTATCAATCCAAATAAAGTAAAACAAATACGAGAAGACACAAAAGACAAAAAGGGCTTCTACACCCCAGATGAACTTTTAAAACTATATCCTTTAGAGTAATTAGAAATAACAAACCTATGTATTACTAAATACTAGGTAGCACCCTGATTGGAACAACCGTAATTATTCCTGTTGGTGTTTAAAATAGTACTCTGAAGAATCATGCCTATGATGGCCAGATTAAAAGGTGAAAACTGAATAGCAAAGTCATACCCTGCTATGCACCTGATTTGCTAGGCATCATAGCAACCAATAGGGTAGACTATCTTGCAGAGGTCCAGAAGCATTGAAAACCATCGATTTAGAGGCCTCTATTCTATTGCACCCTATTCGAAGCGGTATCGTTTAAATAGTGGAAAATGGCAATTATACGTAGACCCCGAGCTTAATAAAGGAGGTTATGTAAATACCACAAACCCAAGGTTAAAATTATACAGATACAATACGCCAATGCTAAAAGAATCCTAATCTTGTACAGGCCTATTTTAAAAATACTAAATTTGAAAAAAAATAACCTTGTATAGGACAGTTTTAGGAATCGTATCCCTACTTTTTACGAGTATATTGGTTGCACAAGATCAGCCAGAGGAAGCCAAACAAATAAACATTGTTTACGGTGCCAACTTCACTAAAAACGAAAAGGACTATCCGGGTGCATCTATCTTCAGTAAGGATGAACGACAGGTCCAATTTGAGCATCAAGGTGCAGACCTTTGGTGCGATGTAGCCATTTTTTTTCAAAAGGAAAACAGACTGGAAGCCAGAGGCAATGTGTTGTTAAAACAGGGTGACTCGGTAGAAATGACAAGTCAAAAAATTACATATAAAGGTGATATCAAATTGGCAAAGGCATGGGGCAATGTCGTGCTGACCAATTCGGATATGACGCTAAAAACAGATACGTTACGTCTAGATAGAGAAAATCAAGAGGCTTATTATCAGGACTATGGAACAGTAATTGATTCCGCAAACATCTTGACGAGTAAAGTTGGACGTTATTTTATGGAGCGAAAAAAGTACCGATTTCTGGATAGTGTTCATATAAACAATCCAGAATACATTTTGGACTCCGAACAGCTAGATTATTATACCAGCTCCAAAAATGCGTATATGTATGGACCTTCTACCATTGTTGGTGAAACTTATAAAATATATTGTGAACGTGGCTTTTACGATACTAAAGTAGAAAGTGGCTATGGTATTAAAAATACTAGGGTAGATTATAACGATCGCATTATGGAAGGTGATAGCGTTTATTTTAACAAAATTCGGGAATTCGCATCGGCAACAAACAACATCACGGTTACGGACACCATAAACCAAGGCATTGTGAGAGCCCATTATGCCGAAGTACATAAAGCAAAGGATTCCTTATTCGCAACAAAAAGGGCCGTATCCATTCTAGTTCAGGAACAAGATTCTCTCTATGTACATGGCGATACGCTTATGATTACGGGCAAACCTGACGAACGTATCACGCGTGCTTTTAGGAATGCAAAATTCTTTAAGACCGATTTAAGTGGTAAATGTGATTCGATTCATTCCGAAGAAAGAACAGGAATCACCCAACTAATTACGAACCCGATACTTTGGAACGGGGAAAATCAAATGACAGGTGATAGCATTCATTTGATATCAAACAAACAAACCGAAAAGCTAGATTCTCTTAAAGTGTTGAATAATGCCTTTATTATTTCCCTGGACAGTGTAGGTATGGAAGGGTTTAACCAGGCCAAGGGAAAAGATTTATTCGGTAAATTCATAGAAAACGAACTTAAAATAATAGACCTGATTAAAAACACCGAGGTTATTTACTACATGTACAACGACGACGACGAGCTTATTGGCATAAACAAGACCATCTGTAGCAAGATTCATATAACTATGGAGAATAATGATGTAGACGAGCTTACTTTTTTCACCAATCCCGATGGTGATATGTTTCCGGAGAAAGACCTTCCAGAAAACAGTAGAATTCTAAAAGGGTTTGTTTGGTATGGTGATGAACGTATTCTTACCAAGGACGATATTTTTGATGAGGACGATAATAACGTTGAACTGGTAGTGATCAGAGGTCTGGAAAACCCCATAGATATCGATGCAGAGGAGTATGAAAGAAATAACAAAGCCACAGACCCTGTAAATAACAATACTATTAAAGCCACAGATCAAAAAAAAATTAAAAACCCCAAAAAGGTTAAGTAGCTATCTATATGACTTCTGATTTTTTAAAATATCAAGCCCAAACTACACCGTATCCCTTGGGAATCGTAGTATCCCACGCACAAGGTAGTTATATTTATGATACAGAAGGAAACGCACATCTGGACTTCGTTGCTGGAGTATCCGCTTGTGGATTAGGACATTGCCACCCAAAGATTGTGGCTGCCGTACAAGAACAAGCCACCAAATATATGCATGTAATGGTGTATGGGGAATACGAACAAGGGCCAGCGGTAGACTATGCCAAACTTTTAGCAAATAGCCTCCCTGCCCAATTAAACTCCACCTACCTCGTTAACTCAGGAACAGAAGCTATAGAAGGCGCCATAAAGTTAGCGAGAAGATACACAGGAAGAAGCGAAATTATTGCAGCGCACCATGCCTATCACGGCAATACTATGGGAAGTCTGAGTCTTATGGGCTACGAAGAACGTAAAAGTTCTTTCCGGCCATTGATACCTGATGTTGCCTTTATCCATTTTAATATAGAAGTTGAACTAAAGCGTATTACCGAAAAAACGGCCTGTGTTGTTTTGGAAACCATTCAAGGAGGTGCGGGTTTTATACTTCCAAAGAATCAGTATCTAGAAAAAGTAAGACAACGCTGTACTCAAGTCGGCGCATTGTTGGTGTTAGACGAGATACAACCAGGATTCGGTCGCACAGGAAAACTCTTCGCTTTTGAACACTTTAACTGTATTCCAGATATTTTAGTTATGGGCAAAGGTATGGCTTCTGGCCTGCCTGTTGGTGCGTTTACAGCAAGCAGGGAACTTATGCAATCCCTTCAAGCTAATCCTAAATTAGGTCATATTACTACGTTTGGCGGTAACCCGGTAATAGCCGCCTCATGCTTAGCTACTTTGAACGAGTTGTTACAAACGAATTTGATTCAGGAAACCTTGGAAAAAGAAAAACTCTTCAGAACACTACTTGTTCATCCTTCGATAAAGGAAATAAGAGGAAAAGGACTGATGCTGGCCTTGATTATGGAAAATGGGGAAAAAGCGAACGAATTAGTCCTTCGGGCAAAAGAAAACAAACTCATCCTTTTTTGGCTTTTATTCGAACCCAGTGCGGTACGCATATCTCCTCCCCTAACCATATCAAATGCCGAGATTAAAAAAGGATGTAGTCTAATACTTTCTATTTTAAATAGCCCACAACAACACCCTGTTAACTAATTTGTTAATAATATAGAGCTAGGGTATCTCCAATAACATCTTCAAAGGCTTACTTTTATTTTAATAGTTGAACCAAAAAGTTTCTATGGCGTTAGAATCTAGCGAAAGACCTGACCGACCCATTACCAAGTTCGAATCGATGTTAAAGACAGACGATGTCTATTTCTTTGATGCCGAAGACTTTGAGGATATTATACACCATTATCTGAACAATGGTAAAATCTCCTTAGCAAAAAAAGGTATTAAAATTGGGCTACAACAACACCCCGATTCTATTGAGTTAAAACTGTTACAAGTAGAAGTAATGGTATTTGAAAATAATCTATTGGACGCCGAAAAGCTGTTGGACGAACTACAAGTATTGGACGCCAACAACGAAGAGATTTATATACAACGCGCTAATATTTATTCTAAAAAGGACAACCATGAGGGCGCCGTTGATCTTTTACAACAGGCATTGGAACTTTCACCGGACTCCATAGACATTTACTCGCTTTTAGGTATGGAGTACTTATTTATGGACGAATTTAAAATGGCCAGACAAAGTTTTATAAAATGCGTGGATTTTGATGAGCAAGATTATTCATCGCTGTATAACGTAATTTACTGTTTCGAATATTTAGAGGATTTTGATGGCGCTATAGTTTATCTAAACCAATACTTAGAACATAATCCGTATTGTGAAGTTGCATGGCATCAGCTAGGTAAACAATACTACTGTAAGGAAATGTATTCGGAAGCACTGGCGGCATTTGACTTCGCCATTATCTCCGATGATACGTTTATAGGTGCTTATTTTGAAAAAGGTAAAGTCCTTGAGAAACTAGGGCAATATACAGAAGCCATAGAAAACTACGAGACAACCATATCTATCGAAGACCCTACATCCCATGCTTTTCTACGGATTGGTAAATGCTATGAAAAGTTAAATAACAGTGAGATGGCCAAGTACTATTTCTATCAAACTGTGCACGAGGACCCCATGTTGGACAAAGGTTGGTTGGCCATTACAAATTACTATTTCAGAATAAAGAATTACAAAAAATCGCTTTTCTACATCAATAAAGCTTTGAATATAGACGGTGGCAACCCACTCTATTGGAAAAAATGTGCCAAAATACAAGTAGCGCTTAAAGATTTTGACCAAGCCTATTTCGCTTTTAAACAAACCGTTGATTTGGGAAACTACGAATTGGATACTTGGCTAAAATGGGCAGAAGTAGCGCAAAAGAATGGTGACCTTGATGGTGCGTTGCAAATTCTTAAACAAGGAAAAGAGTTTTATCCAAAAAACCTGAAAATTCTTTACATGAGTGTTGGATTCCTTCTATTAGCTGGGGATCGTATTAACGCAAGAATTACGTTGTTGGATGCACTTAGATTGGACAAAAAGACTAAAAAAATACATCTCTTCCAAAACCAATTTCCTCAGTTTGGGACTTCCGAATGGTTAAAAACGATAGTGACCGATTCAAAAAAAGCCTAAACCCCAGTTATAGTTATTTATGGAGAAGCGAACGTATTTGCAGTATCTTTTTATTACCCTTAAAGGAATGGCTATGGGTATTGCAGAATTGGTGCCAGGTGTTTCCGGAGGCACAATAGCTTTTGTCACCGGAATTTATGAAGAATTTATTTCATCTATAAACAACGTGAACCTTTCCACATTTAAAACCCTAAAAAATGAAGGTTTTATAGCATTTTGGAACAAACTGAATGGTAGCTTTCTTTTAGTACTATTCATAGGAATGATGATAAGTATCCTATCTTTTTCTAAACTTGTTACATGGCTACTAGAATTTCACCCCATCCCAATATGGGCGTTTTTCTTTGGTCTTGTTTTGGCCAGTGTCATATTCGTAGCAAAGGCCATAACCAAATGGAATGTCCTATCTCTAGTTTTATTCACATTAGGAACCGTGGTTGCATTTTATATTACAACCCTGCCACCCTCCGCAAATACGGATAGCTTACCTTTCTTATTCTTTTCAGGAGCATTAGCGATTTGTGCCATGGTGCTGCCTGGAATTTCTGGTTCTTTTATATTGGTACTTCTTGGCTCCTACAAAACTATTCTCGACGCTGTGAACGAAAAGGACCTTAAAATTGTGATTACCGTAGGTTTAGGTGCTGTTTTTGGAATACTGAGTTTTGCAAGACTTTTAAAATGGATGTTTAAAAACTACAAGGATGCAACGCTCGCCGTACTTACCGGTTTCATTTTAGGATCATTAAATAAAATTTGGCCTTGGAAGCATATACTTGAGGTAATTCAGATAGGCAAAAAAGAAATAATTATAGACGAGAATATTTCTCCATTCCATTTTAATGGTAATCCTCAATTAACTTTTGCTATCGTGTCTGCCTTGATAGGTTTTTCCCTTATTTTTATACTGGAAAAAACAGCTTCTAAAAAGTAAGCACCCTAGTTCATGAACCAACCTAGAACCTTTACAGATAAAGTATTCCTTGTAATAAAGGGTCTTTGTATGGGCGCGGCCAACAAGGTTCCGGGAGTGTCTGGAGGAATTGTGGCATACGTAGGTGGTTTTTACGAAGAATTCATCTACTCCCTTCAAAAAATAAATGGTAAAGCATTTAAGCTTCTTTTCAGTGGTAGGTTTAAAAGTTTCTACAGGTATATAAACGGTTCTTTTTTAACTTTGCTCCTTTTTGGAATGCTGGTCAGCTATTTTAGTATTTCCAAAGTATTGGACTATTTTTTAGAACATAAGGAACTATATGTCTGGTCCGCATTTTTTGGTATGATTTTGGGCTCCATCTACTACATAGGAAAAGACTTTGACCATTGGACAAAAAAAACGATATCGGCAGCTTTTATTGGACTCTCAGTTGGTGTAGCCATTAGCTTTTTAAATCCAGCAACACAAAACGATAATTTATTCTTCATCTTTTTATGTGGTATGATAAGCGTTTCCGGAATGACCTTACCCGGACTCTCAGGTTCTTTTATACTCATACTTTTAGGCAATTATGTGTTACTCTTGGTAGATTCGGTCAACGCACTTTACCATACATTTTCTGAGCTACTGCAAGGTGATTTTAGCTTTATACACAATCCAGAGCGATTGACTACTTTAACCATACTAGCGGTTTTTACCGCTGGTTCGGCTACTGGACTTGTTACTTTGTCCCATATTCTAAGTTATGTGCTTAAGCATCACAAACATAAAACTACGGCGGTAATCCTTGGTTTTATTACGGGCTCTTTGGGTGTGGTTTGGCCTTGGAAAAGAACTGTTTACAAATTAGGAACAGAAAGCACTGCCCTAATAGATTCAAATGGAAAACGAATTATAGTAAACTACGAACGTTTTTTTCCGAACTTCCAAATATCCGAAACATGGTGGGCACTCTTCTTTGTTTTATTCGGGATAAGTATTTTATTAATTTTAGATTGGTATGGAAAAAACAGACGCAAAACAATTTAGGTTCGGCTTACTTGGAAAGAATATTTCCTACTCCTTTTCAAAAGGCTATTTTACAACTAAGTTTTCCGAGTTGGAGTTACCTCATTACAGCTATGAGAATTTTGACCTACAGGACATATCAGAATTTAAGGAAGTTTTAAAAAATACAGCTAATCTTATTGGCCTAAATGTTACCATACCATACAAAGAAGCTATCATTTCTTATTTGACCGAACTTGAACCATCCGCACTGGAAATTGGGGCGGTAAATACAATAAAAGTAAGTCCGTCTGGTTTAAAAGGATATAATACCGATGCTTACGGATTTCAAAGGTCTATTGAGCCGTATTTAAAGAAACACCACACTAAGGCACTTATTCTAGGAACGGGTGGCGCTTCAAAAGCCATTGCCTATGTCTTAAAAGAGCTAGAAATCGAATTTACATTTGTTTCGAGGACAGGAAAAAATAATGGCTATACCTATGAAACCCTAGACCAAAACATTATAGAGAGTTCTCGTTTAATTATTAATTGTTCCCCACAAGGCACGTTCCCTAATATAACAGAAAAACCAAAACTACCCTACGAGTATATCACCCAAAAGCACTTGCTGTTTGACCTAATCTACAACCCAGAAAAAACAGCCTTTCTTGCCCATGGGGAAGCAAAAGGAGCAACAATTTTAAATGGTTTTCGTATGTTGGAGCTACAAGCTGAAAAAGCTTGGGAAATCTGGAATAAGTAAGTGACTCAAACAATTTCTCCACCTATCTTCGATTACTTATACATATAGCAACAAAATACATACGATATTAGAAATCAAAAAGAACTTATATATTCTTTGCGGTTGTTTAGGTTGTTACTATCTTGTAAAACATAACACAAAGAAGATGTCTGAAGACAACGAACAAACAATACCTGAAAGCGAGGTAACAGAAAATAGCTCGGAAACTACCAGAACAGAAAAAGAAGTTTTGGAGAAAAATACCGATGTTCAGAATACTAAAACACTTAAAGGCGAGGTACCTTCCATAGCAGTGTCCTCTGAAGAAAAGTTAACTTCAAAAGAGGATGCAATACAGAACTCAGAACCGAAGGAGGAAACTGAAGCCGTAAGCCAGAACGATAATACTGATGATACGCTAGAAGAAAAAAATACAGAAGATATAGTAGTTTCAAACGACACTAAAAAAAGTAAAAAACCTACAAGTGAATTAAAAAAGGAATCTTCTAAACAGAACAAGGATGATGGAGATGGCCTTGATGAAATAGACAAAAATAACGCAGAAGATGCAGAGGATAAAGATACCGTCAAAAGACATCAGATTCCTGAATTGGACTACCATTCCATGTCTATGGAAAACTTGGTAGGAGAACTGCAACGGTTAATACGAAACGAAAAAGTACAGGCCATCAAAAAACACGCTGATGGAATACGGGATGAATTCAATTTAAAGTTCCAAGAATTTATCGATGAGAAAAAAGAGGAATTTATTTCTGGAGGTGGCACTGAAATAGACTTTAATTACAACTCTGTTACCAAAAGACAATTTAACGAAGTATATACAGAGTATCGGGAAAAACGAAATCAGCATTACAAGAGTCTTGAAAAAAGCCACAAAGAAAACTTAGCCAATAGGTTAGAGCTTATAGATAACCTTAAGTCCTTAGTGAATGTAGAAGAGGATATTAATACAACTTATAATAGTTTTAAAAGTATTCAGGAGAAATGGAAAACCGCTGGTCCCGTTCCACGAACTGAGTACAATAATGTCTGGAAAACCTACCAACACCATATAGAAATTTTTTACGACTTTTTAAATCTAAACAGGGAGTTGCGTGACCTTGATTTTAAGCATAACCTTGAGGAAAAGCAAAAAATTGTGGAACGAGCAGAGTCCTTGGCCATAGAGCCAGATTTAAATAGGGCATTTAGGGAATTGCAAGTTTTACATAAGATTTGGAAAGAGGATATTGGCCCTGTAGGAAAAGAGCACCGAGAAGAAATATGGGAACGTTTTAGCAAGGCTACCAAAACCATACATGGAAGAAGACAAGAATACTTTAAAGATTTAGATAAAGTACATGAGCAAAATCTGCATCAGAAAAAGCAAATCATTGAAGAAATAACGACCTTATCTGCCAATGCCTCCAACAGCCATGGTACTTTACAAAAACAGATAAAACAACTAGAGGCCTTACGGGAAGCATTTTTTAAAGCTGGCAAAGTACCACAAAAGGATAACGAAAGTACGTGGAACGCTTTTAAATCTTCGGTACGTATTTTCAACCGTAATAAAAATGCATTCTATAAAAACCTTAAAAAAGATCAAGACGAAAATTTAAATAAGAAAAGAGCCTTGTTAGAAGTTGCCATTTCCTTGAAGGATACCGAAGATTTTGATACGGCAACTGGCGAAATGAAGCGTATCCAAAACGAATGGAAAAGTATTGGACATGTACCACGCAAGTACTCTGATAAAATTTGGAAGGAATTTAAAGCTGCTTGCAATCATTATTTTGAAAGGTTCCATGCACTAAAGAACAAAGCAGATAATGAAGAGGTTGAAAATCTAAAAGAAAAAGAAGCTATTTTACTACGGCTAAAAGAATTTAAACTAACAGACAATAGGGATGAAAACTTAGCGACCATAAAAACCTTCATAACTGATTGGAAGAAATTTGGTCATGTTCCTTTCAAGCAAAAAAGTATCAATCAAAAGTTCAATAAAATAATCGATGCACTTTTTCATAAGCTAGACATTAGTAAACAGGAATCGGAATTATTAAAATATGGAAATAAGATTCAACGTCTTAAAGAGGACGACGACCAGGGAAGAGCCATACAAAACGAGCGTAGTTTTATACGTAAAAAAATAGACGAGAGTAAAAATGAGATTCGTCAGTTAGAAAACAACCTACAATTTTTCTCCAACGCATCTGAGGATAATCCGATTGTAAAGGATGTTATTAAAAAAGTGAATAGTCATAAAGAAGCGCTCGATTCTTGGATGGCAAAACTCAAAAAACTCAATATCTTAAAAAATAATCTTCAAAAAGAGGCAGAACAAGAAGCTACTTATTCCGGAGAGGAATAGCAACTTTTAAACCAACTTAAACCCTGCCTACCTTGTGTATTGCAGGGCTTTTTGCGCTATAATCGTTGGCGGTATTTATTTTTATTAAATCATGAAAACAACAAAAACAGAATACAATAGCCTTTCTTTTGTAAATAGGAATTGAATTATTTTTATAGCTTCAAAAAAATACTACTCTAATAGAAATCAAAAATAAAGAAGGTTAACTAGCAGACCTCGTTCAACTCATACATTAGTAGTATTTTCGAAAAAAGTTTTGTATTATTATTTAAGGCTATAATAAGCAGTACCAAAATCCTTTAAGACATGAAAAAACAGTTCGGTGTAGTTCTATACTATTGGTTGCATTGATACGCTATTATAAGTGCACTCCTGATAAAAAAACTCATGAATCAATTCCGACGTTTAATTGGAGCAATGAAGTAACACAGATTAACCATACCGATAGCTTATGCTACGGAGCCTCTTACTTATCTGTTTATTCAAATCTACAGTTATACATAACACACGTCATAAGACCTTACAGCTAAGGTCAGCATAAGAAATATTAGTGAGACAAATTCCATATACCTCTTAAAAGCCAATTATTATGACACAAAAGGTATTGCCATAGCATCTTATCTTAGTCAACAAATATCTATAAAAAGTATGGAGAAATTAGAGATAGCGATTGCGTAATCTGACATAAAGAGAGGTACAGAAGCTAACTTCATTTTTGAGTGGGCAACAGAACCTAATATTTCCGACCCACATTATTTGAAGCCGTAATAATTTCTACCTACGGACAACGAGACCTTTCATTTACGACACAAGGTAAACGTATAGAATAACAGAAATTATAACTACGCTGTTGTTTTTAATTGCGGTTATTAATTCTTTTATTCTTTATTGTAATCGGCCAACTGATTTTAGAAGGTATGGATATTTCTTAAGACGCCTTTCAGATTTCTGGTGAAGTAATTCTCTTTTTGTTCGCATTAATAATGATTTCTGGAGATGGTAAGCCTGAATCTGAGAAGCATTTGATTACACAGACTATAGGCCGTAACGCTTTTTTCCGGTAGCTATACCTTCCATTGCATCTCTAGGCGTAATTATGACTGTTATTTTCATAAGTGACAATCATATGTATGCTATTGAACAACAAGCTTTAACAACTTTTTGGTGTTAATTGTAATAGCAATAAAAAGCTTATTGCCATTTGCCGCCATCTATGTGCTGGACAAAATAGGAGCTTAGGGAATAACAGTAATAACTAAAATAATGGAACTAACTCTTGCCTCTTATGCAGTTCAAAGTATTCTTACTGGACTTAAGGATTTCTTTACGCTACAAAACCATTCAAACAGATAAAAGCTAAGTATATTTAAATAATGAAATATACTATGGTGTTAGGATTTATTCTTCTTCTCGCTAGTTTGCTGGATAAAAATGATGCGCAAGACCTTAAAAAAAATACTACTCAAACAGAACAAACCAGTACTAAGCAAAAAGCATTTATAGTCTTAAGAAACAACTGCAATACGTGTCACGCAACTAAAAGACAACTACAGCTATTTACCTTGTATAATATGGATAGTTTGCGATTAGAAATCAATACCCAAGTATTTATTACCAGAAAAATGCCGAAAGGAAAGAGAAACCAACTCTCGGAACAAGAAGAAATGAATCTAAAAAATTGGCTTAACGGTCTAAACTAAAAAAGAGCCGTTAAAAACGACACTTTTTTTTAATCCTCTCATCATGATGTACAAAACTTATTTTGCCACATTAACAGCTCGAGTTTCTCGAATCACCGTGACTTTTACTTGTCCAGGATAGGTCATATCTGTTTGTATTTTTTGAGAAATCTCAAAAGACAACTGCGCCGCTTTATCATCACTTACTTTTTCACTTTCTACAATAACTCGTAACTCCCTACCGGCCTGTATAGCGTAGGCTTTCTGTACCCCACCAAAACCAAAAGCAATTTCTTCTAAATCTTTTAACCGCTGAATATAAGAATCCAAGACTTGACGTCTTGCACCTGGTCTTGCACCACTAATGGCATCACAAACTTGTACAATCGGAGAAATCAAATTTTTCATTTCAATCTCGTCGTGGTGTGCACCAATGGCATTGCACACATCCGGTTTCTCGCCATATTTTTCTGCCCACTGCATACCTAAAATGGCGTGTGGTGTTTCTACCTCTGCCTCTGTATTTGGTACTTTACCAATGTCATGCAGCAAACCTGCACGTTTAGCAACTTTGGCATTCAAGCCCATTTCCGCTGCCATAACACCGCATAATTTTGACACCTCCCGAGAATGCTGTAGTAAATTTTGACCATAAGAAGAGCGATACTTCATTCTACCTACCGCTTTTATCAATTCTGGATGCAACCCATGAATACCTAAATCAATAACGGTACGCTTTCCTATATCTATAATTTCGGTCTCTATTTGCTTTTCTGTTTTCTTTACTATTTCCTCGATTCGTGCAGGGTGAATACGACCATCGGTCACCAATTTATGAAGGGATAACCGTGCTACTTCTCTACGAACAGAATCAAAACAAGAGAGTATAATTGCTTCAGGGGTATCATCAACAATAATTTCTACACCTGTTGCCGATTCCAATGCCCGTATGTTTCTACCTTCACGTCCTATAATCCTGCCTTTTACGTCGTCGGATTCTATATTAAAGACTGAGACGCAGTTTTCTACTGCTTCTTCGGTTCCTATGCGCTGTATTGTGTTAATTACTATTTTACGTGCTTCTTGCTGTGCCGTTAGCTTTGCCTCTTCTACCGTGGTCTGTATATAAACCATGGCATCAGATTTAGCGGTTTCTCGTAAACTCTCTATAAGTTGACTCTTGGCATCATCAGCCGAAAGTCCGGAGATAACCTCTAATTGCTGTATTTGGCTGTTATGCAATTTATCGACTTCGGACTGCTTTTTCTCAAAAAAATCCTTGCGATAATCAACATCTTTCAGCTTTTCATCTAACTGAGAGCTTAATTTTTTACCTCTTGCTAATTCGCTACTCACTTGGGATTCTTTGTCCCTAGTGCGTTTTTCGGATTCGTTAATCTTTCTATCCTTGCCTATAATTACCTTCTCATGCTCGGCCTTTAATTCCAAAAACTTCTCTTTGGCCTGTAAAATCTTGTCTCTTTTCAGGTTTTCCCCCTCTACCTTCGCTTCTTTTAAAAATCGGGCTGCTTCTTTCTTAGCGTTTGCAATGGTCTTGGAGGCTTTCCCCTTTTCCATAAACTTCGCAATTCCGAAGCCAACTGCCAATCCTATGATGGCGGCTATTATAATCATTGTACTGTCCATAGTTGTTTATATTAAAAAAAAGCCCACATTGGAGAAGTTTTGTACAAACTCCGGAAATCAGGTTTAGGGCTAACAGACTGATCAAGGATCCCTATACAAGTAGGGCTTGCTTTTACAATCTAAACTCACCCTTTTTAAAAAAAATAAATGTTGAGTTTGACAAAAGGTATTACCAATGTGGGCAGTAACTTAAATTAGTTTTTAAAGAACGTATTTACTGTGAAGCTAGCTTTGAATGCACCAAATCACTCAACGCCTGTAAACGTTGTTGAGCTTCTTGGGTTCCTTCTGTCTGATCTATACCTTTTTGCTCTATTTTAGAGGCAAACTGCAAAGCGCACATGGCCAAAACATCTTGTTTGTCCCTAACGGCATAATTCTGCTCAAATTTCTTGGCCAACTGTTCTATATTCTTAGCGGCCTTTCGCAAGCCTTCCTCTTGACTTGGATCTATCGTTAATGGATATACCCTGTCTGCAATGGAAAGCTTTATTTTGAGCTTATCTGACATATTATTTTAACATTATTCCGCAAGTTGAGTTACACAATAATCCAACTCACGTATTAACGTATTTATTTTAAGCTTTGCTTCTGTTTTATTCGTGTTAATCCCAAGCATTGAATTTGCAAGTTTGAGCGAATTATACTTTTCTTCCCAATCCGAAACCGATTTATCAGCTTTTTGTTGAACAGATTTTATCGAAACCAACTCGTTTTCCAGTTCTTCATTAAGCCGCTGCAACACCTCTAACTTATGAAGCAACTTACTAATCCTATTTTCTAAGGAGTCAACGATTTGTATTAATTCACTCATACAAAAAATTCGATGCAGTTTACACAAAGTTAACATTCATCCGAAGAATTAGCAATACTTTTTACGAATAATCTTTTAAGTATTTCACCAAGGCAATAAAACCAGATAAACAACAGGGGTTTTATACATTTACAACAAACCTTTCAAGAATTGGCTTGGTTTAATTATTTTCGCAGTAACTTTTTGCACTTATGAAGAACATTATCCAAAGCTTCTTACTCCTATTCATTACCCAAGTTATAGGACAAGCGATATATCCTAAACATACCTTTAGGCCTCCGTTGGACATACCCATAATCTTAGCGGGAACATTTGGGGAATTACGATTCAACCATTTTCATTCTGGTATAGACATTAAAACACAGCAGCGCGAGGGATTATCCGTATACGGTATTGGTAATGGTACCATTACACGTATAAAAGTGGCTTTGTGGGGCTATGGAAAAGTATTGTATGTGGCGCATCCGAACGGTTATACATCTGTTTACGGGCATTTACAAAAATTCTCTCCCAAGATAGAGCACTACATCAAGGAGATACAGTATCAAAGAAAGGCATATGAAGTGGAAGTTTTTCCTGACTATGGAGAACTTAAAATCGAGAAAGGAGAACTTATCGCTTACAGCGGTAACACAGGTGGATCTTCAGGACCACATGTTCATTTTGAAATTCGCAGTAGCGTATCGAAAAAACCAACAAACCCCTTACTCTACGGTATTGATGTTGCCGATGCCACGAACCCGATATTGGAAAAACTGTTTCTATACCCACTTTCCAAAAATGCACAAGTGAATAAAAGTGGAAATAGAATTCAGGTAAATTTTACCAAACAGAGTGATGGCACTTTTCTAGCCAATAAAGTACACGCCAGTGGTAAAATTGGGGTTGGTTTTATAGGATTTGACCGTCAAGATATGGCTGCAAATAGGAATGGGATATATGCAGCTTCACTTTCCGTAAACGGAAAAACATATTCGGCCTACGACTTTGAATCGTTTTCGTTTGGTGAGACAAGATATATAAATACCCTAATAGATTATGACTATTTTGGACGTTACCGGCAACGAATTCAAAAATTATTTAAATCGCCTGGAAACAAACTAAGTATCTATGAAGAATTATACAACAATGGAGAAATAGAAATTAGAGAGGGATTAAGTTATAATATTGAGATAAGCATCAAGGATTTTAAAGGAAATGTAGTGGTATTAAAAATACCTGTCGAAGGTAAAAATGAGGAACTCAAGATGCCAAAAGAAGAAAACAGCACGGATGATTACGTTATTGCCAAAAAACCAAATAATTATGATTTAGGCGGCGCAAAAGTATATTTTCCGTCTAATACTTTTTACGAGGACTTTTATATCGATTTAAAAAAAGGAAAAGATACGGTTAGCATTCACCGGAATACTGTACCCGCCCATCGCAACTTTACGATTACGTTCGATGCAACAAAATTTAGCAAAGAAGAACAAAAACAGTTATTTATAGCACGATTGGATAGTAAGTTACAACCCAGTTACGCAAGCACCTATAAACGTGCAGGTACTTTTACCACAAGAACAAGAAATTTAGGAACCTATACCTTAGTCAAGGATACTATTGTTCCTAAGATACGTGCCAAAAATTTCAAGGATAAACAGTGGCTCAACAATTATAAATATTTAAGTCTAACCATTTCTGATGACCTCAGTGGGGTTGACACCTATACTGCAACTTTGAACGGCAAATGGATTTTAATGGAATACGAGCCTAAAAGAAATACGCTAACCTATAATTTTGACGATAAGATTTTGGACCAGAAGCAATGTGTTCTCAAAGTCACCGTTACGGATAATGTAGGTAACGAGAATACTTTAAGTACCACATTTTTTAGAAAATAAACTATTTGAGATTTTGCAACGCTATTTTCACCCTCTTTCTACTGTGCCAGTTTAATAGCCTCGCGCAAACGGCCACAATTACCGGGGTTGTTCTTAACGAAGCCAATATTCCTTTATCCAATGTTAATATTTCTTCTGGCGCATTGGGCACAGCAACGGATAGTAATGGATTCTATGTCCTTAACATTTATGCCGATACGGAAACTCGAATTACCTTCTCTCACTTGGGTCACAAAAATCTTGTATTAGAAGGATTGTTATTGTCTACTAACGAAAACTTTGAATTTAGCCCCACACTTAAAATCACTATTGTTCAGGTAGCGGGCGTAACCATATCGCCAAGAGGAAGGAAAAAGGTTACAGGAATCACGACTATTTCACCGGAACAACTGCGTAAAATACCAGGTGCCAATGCCGGAGTGGAAAACATCTTGAAATTATTACCCAGCGTAAGCTCCAATAATGAATTGAGTACGCAGTATTCGGTAAGAGGGGGTAACTTTGATGAAAATCTTGTTTACGTAAATGAAATTGAAGTATACAGACCTTTTCTCATACGCTCAGCACAACAGGAAGGTCTAAGCTTTGTGAATAGTGGCATGGTAAAGGATGTAAGCTTTTCTTCAGGCGGATTCCAAGCCAAATATGGAGATAAACTTTCATCTGTGCTGGACATTGTCTACAAAACACCAACTACCTTTTCGCTTCAAGGAGATTTTAGTTTTTTGGGTGCAAGCGCGACGCTAGAAACCCGTTCTAAAAATAAAAAACTGAGTAGCATTTCCGGGTTCCGATATAGAAATAATGCCCTACTCGTGAACAGTCAACAAACACAAAGTAACTTTAATCCTGCATTTACAGATGTGCAAAGTTATTTGACCTATCGTTTTTCTAATAAATTTAACCTTAGCTTCTTAGGTAACCTTTCCGTAAACGTTTATACGAACGAACCCTTGAACCGACAAACAAATTTTGGAACACTACAAAACCCGAAGGCTTTAGCGGTTTTCTACGAAGGAAAAGAAGTAAACAGATACGCCACAGCCCTTGGTGCTTTTAAGGGTAATTATAAATTGAACGATAACACCACGCTAAAACTCATCACATCGCTTTATCACACAACCGAGGAAGAATATTCCGATGTAATTGCGTCTTACCGCTTAGGTCAAGTAGATGGTAATCTCGGAAGTGAAACACTAGGCGAAATTATTAGGCCCAGAGGAATCGGCTCCCAATTCAATAGATCTAGAAATGACCTGGACGCCCTAATATTCAACCTTAACCATAGAGGTATGCACAAACGTAAAAATCTGGTTATGGAATGGGGTGTTAAGTATACTCACGAAGACATCCGCGACCAACTTAGAGAGTCCGAATTTATAGATTCTTCTGAGTTTTCGGTACGTCCTCCACGCTCAGAATTCATCAATAACCAGCCCGAAGTACCTTTTGATGCTTCTCTAGAAGCTTTTGAAAGTATTACCGCTACTAATTTTGTAAAGACCAACCGCTTTTCAGGGTTTTTTCAGCTTGGAAAACAAACCAAATGGGGAGCACATGACATATACTACAATATGGGGATACGCAGCCAACACTGGACCGTTAGCGGTACCGATGTTGAAAAAGTTTCTCAAACCGTAGTAAGTCCTAGAGCGCAACTTGCCATAAAACCTGATTGGCAAAAGGATATACTTTTTAGGCTGTCCGGCGGAGTCTACCACCAACCACCATTTTACAGGGAGCTTAGGGATAGTTCAGGAATCATACGTCCGAATGTTAAGGCTCAAAAATCAGTTCATATCGTGGCGGGAAACGAATATAGTTTTTTACTTTGGAAACGGCCTTTCACCTTAATTAGCGAGGCCTACTATAAACATTTGACGAACGTAAATCCATATACTATAGAAGATGTTCGCATACGCTATTCAGCAACCAACGATGCCAAAGCATACGTATACGGAGCAGAGTTGCGTCTAAACGGTGCCTTTGTTCCAGGAACCGAATCCTGGGTTAGCTTGGGCTATTTAAAAACAGAAGAGAACCGAAACGAACGTGGCTATATTTCAAGACCCACGGATCAGCGGTTTAAATTAGGAATTCTGTTCCAAGATTATATTCCAAACATACCTGATTTAAAAATGTACCTGAACCTTGTGTACAGCACTGGGGTACCGGGCGGGTCACCTAGTTATGCTAATCCTTATATTTTTCAGAATAGATTAAGAGATTATAAACGGGCAGATTTAGGAATTTCCTATATTTTTGTAGGCCAAAACAAAATGTACGGCTCCAATCATTGGCTCCGTTCGTTCAAAGAATTAAGTATTGGTTTTGAAATTTTTAATCTTTTCAACAACCAAAACTCTATTACTAATACTTGGGTCAGAGACGTGGACAGCAAAAACGAATTTGCAGTTCCCAACTTTTTAACCTCCCGGGTATTGAACCTTAGATTGCAAATGCGACTTTAACAAAACAACATGTATAAATTTATATTTTTAATTGCTTTCTGCACTTCTCTTTCGGTACAAGGACAAAAGAACATCTATGAAAGTACTCGATTCGATGAACTAAGCACTAGTCATAGTACACTTGCTATTTTACCCTTTCTCACCAATTTAGACCTAAAAAACCAAATGAGTCAAAAGGATTTAATATCATTAGAAGAAAAAGAAGGATATGCAGTACAGAATGCTCTAGAGACCTATTTTTCCAAACGGGGAAAAAAGAAAAAGTTACCGGTAGAATTTCAAAATACCAAGAACACAAAGGCCATCTTATCCCAAAATGGGATTACCTATAAAAATATAGATGTCTATACCATGAAACAGCTTAGCGAAATGTTAGGCGTGGATGGTATCATAAGTGGCACCCTAGATCTTAATGTACTATTATCGAAGGGTGTTCCAACAGACTTCAGTTTTACAGATTACTTTTCTGGAAACGCTAATTATGGTCGTATAGGTGTTAAAATAAGTGATGGCAATACGGGCAAACTCTTATGGAAATATGAGAAACAAATCAATAAAAAAACTGGCAAAAACACAACCGATCTTATTGAGAGAATGATGAAGCTCGCCATTCGAAAATTCCCCTACGAGCGTGAACGAAATAAAGACAGGAAGTTAAAGTAACTTACTGTCTTTGATTCTTCAAAACGGAAATCAGGTACACTCCATATTGTCTAACTAACATCTATGTATTCCATTAAACTTTTATCTGCTCATCTTTCTTTTTAGAACACATAGAACAGAGTAAACCTGTTTATCGCGAAAACATTTTAAAAAAATAGCATTGTATTATTGTATCATAAATTCCTTCAAAACTCCGACAGTATAGTCAATATTCTCTTTGGTGTTATACTTTGAGAAAGAAAAACGAAGGGAAGGTTTTTTCATGTCTTCCTCGGAAAGAATTTCAGATAGTACGTGAGAACCTTTATCACTACCAGATTGGCATGCACTACCCTTAGAGCAAGCGATACCCTTAATGTCCAAATGAAACAATAACATCAATGCCTTTTCCGGTTGCACGGGTAAGCATACGTTTACCAAGGTATAGGTACTATTGTCCATATCTCCAGACAAGCCATTGAACCTTGCTCCTGGAATTTCGTTTTCTATTTTCTGAATAAAATATTGCTTTAAATCTGTAACGTAATTTTGTTCCTCCTCTAGGTTTTTATACGCTAAAACAAACGCTTCCTCTAAACCCACGATATTATGAAAAGATTCGGTTCCTGCCCTAAATCCGCGTTCTTGAGACCCTCCAGATATCATGCATCCCAGCCCAGAATTTTTTCTGATATAAGCGAAACCTATTCCTTTTGGTCCGTGAAATTTATGAGCAGCAGCAGCTAAAAAATCTACCGGTGTACTTTTTACATCCCATTCATAGTGTCCTATGGACTGGACCGTGTCCGAATGCACAAGGGCCCCATGCTCTTTTGCCATCACGGAGATAGCATGGATATCCACTTTATTCCCTATCTCATTATTAATATGCATTATGCTTACTAGCTTTTTAGAATCGTCCTTGGATAATAGCGTCTGCAAGTGAGCCATATCAGGATTTCCGTCTGCGTTCAAATTCACAAAGCACAGATTTACCAATCCTTTCTCATGGAGTTCTTCCACCGTATGGAGCACGGCATGGTGTTCTATTTTAGTCGTAATTATGGTTTGCACCCCTAAGTCTCGAACCGCACATCTAAGAATCATATTATCTGCCTCTGTACCTCCTGAAGTGAAAATAATCTCCGACGGAAAAGCGTTCATTTGTTTGGCAATAGTTTTTCTGGCACTTTCTATAGCTGTCTTTGCAGTTCTTCCAAAGCTGTGGGTAGATGATGGATTACCATAGGAAGTAGCCAAAGCATCTTGCATTATATCAATAACCTCTTTCCTAACTTGAGTCGTGGCAGCATTATCCAGATATACATTTTTCATTTTTGATCCGCGTTTTTAAAATGACTTTCGATTAAATTATTTTACCTAATCGATGTTAACAACATTAGAGTGACCTGTTTAGAAGAAAAAAGATTAAAATGGCTTCTTTTTTCCAAAATTCCCTTATAGTTTTCAAAAATAATTCAAATAAAGTTAAATTACCTGTAAATGGTTTTAAACCTATCTACGGATACCCCATATTTACATTAAATTTGATTTATAAGAGCTCATACTGGGCATTTAACCAACTAACGGCAGAGCCAAACAATGTAAACAAGTTTATATTGTTTGGTAGGCTAACTTTATATAGATGAAAAAAAATATTGGCCTATTCCTCCTACTATTATGTATTTCCTGTGATGATGGAGATTTACAAATAGAAACCGTAGATTTTGATAGTATAGAAACTCCTGATTTTTGTAAAACTGTTTCTGCGACAACAGCTAACCTACTCTTTAAAATAAATGGAGACGAGGCGCTCATCTTAGAGCTGCCTGCAGGACTTCTTAAAAACGAAGTAAATACAACAATAATTACAAGTGGCATTTCCACCACGACTATATTAACCTATAGGATTTTTACGGACGATGTACCCAGAGATTATTTTTGCGATGAATTAGCTCCAACTTCGCCCACAGTTTCGGAAGAAATAATAGCTGAGGAAGGTGATATCCTAGTTACTACTACAGCGGTGGATGCAGAAACTTTTGAGCACAAAATTGAATTAAGTGGAATTTCTTTTATTACCAAGGATAAAAGTAGAATAACCGATTTGCGAATTTCAGACTTCGGTACGGTAACTACTACTCTATAGATGAGGTCTCAAACATTCTGATAGATATACACTTCTGTTGCACCCAAGCCGTATTTTTGATAGTCGGCATCATAGTGTTTCACATTATCATAATTATTAAACAGGTATCTTAACTCTTCTTTTAAGATGCCCTCACCCACTCCATGTATAAAAACAACTTTTTGAATACGTTTGGACATGGCGAACTCCAGTTGCCGTTTAGCAGTTTCCAATTGTAAGTTCAGCATCTCATAATTGCCCAATCCTTTAGGGTGTTTCACCAATTGATTTATGTGTAAGTCCACCTCCATTTTAGGAAGATTACGCTCCTTAGGCCTTGTTACTGCCGGTTTTCGCCTTTTAGGAAGCTCCTTTTCTTTTTTTACCTGAGCTATTTCATAATTACTTACGGTAATACTTCCAGTTATCACAACCAATTCTCTAGCGTCAAATACCATTTGGAATTCGTCCTCGGTTTGCACGGTTATAGAGGAACCTTGAACGTGTGAAACGATACCCTTGATAACATCGTCAATGGCCTCTACTTTATCCCCTACTTTAAAAACAGCCATAATTTTATTTTGATTCCCCAAAAATAGTGGTAATTTTCGTTTTTGAACAACAAACCAAAATGCATATCCTTAACAGCTCTTACTTTTTGGGCATAGAGAACTACATGCTTCCATGTTTTACAAAACAACTTTGGGGTTTTGATTGCCCAGGATGTGGACTACAACGAGCCATCATTTTTCTTATTCAAGGGCAGTTTGGAGCTGCTTTTAAGATGTATCCTGCCATTTATCCTATGTTCCTTCTATTTGGATTCCTAATTATGGATAAATTATTCTCTATTAAATATGCAAACAAAATAACCAATGTACTTATAATCGGTACTGTTGGATGCATACTAACCAATTATATTTTAAAATTTATTTAATCAAATACTTAAAATTATGGAACAACAAAAATTACCAAATGTAACCATTGCAATAGTACTTGGTATCCTATCCTTTATTTGCTGCTGTTTTAGTGCGGGAATAGGTGGGATATTACTTTCTGGTATCGCTCTTTTTTTGGTAAATAAAGACACTAAATTATTTAGTCAAAATTCTGAGGACTATTCCAATTACAGTACCCTAAAGACCGCAAAAATTGTTGCCATTGTTGGTTTAGTTTTAGGAGTTGTTACGTTACTCTGGAGTATTTTCACCATTGTCTCTATGGGAGGATGGGAAGGATACATGGAACAGAACCAAGAATTATTGGAACAACTAGGCCTACCCGCAGAATAGAAACAAATGAATCAACCTTTACCAGGAGCAAGCAATGCCCTCACCTTTGGAATTTTATCCATAGTGCTTACCGTAATTTGTTGTGGACCTTTTGGTGCTATTTTTAGTTTTATAGGTTTAAGCAGCGCTAGAAAAGCAGAAAGGCTATATCAAATGGATAGTACCAATTATAGCGGATATGAAAATGTAAAAACAGGTAAAATACTCTGTTATATTGGATTGGGAATAGCCGGACTACTCCTGATCTTAAGCATCGTTTATTTTGGTGCTATTGGTGCCCTTTTATATTCGGTAGCTTCCGAAGGCGGTTTTCAATAGGTAGCTACAGTAAAATTAAAAAAGTCCCGTTTCAAAAATTTGAAACGGGACTTTTTATGTTTTATACCAACTACTCTTTTTAAAATTCTAATAACGTTTTTTTAATAATACCCACACAATCCAACAGCTCTTCTTCGGTCATAACCAAAGGTGGTGCAAAACGTATAATGTTACCATGGGTAGGCTTAGCCAAAAGTCCATTTTCCTTTAAGGCCATACAAATATCCCATGCCGTTGAGCTATCTTCTGTATCGTTAATCAAAATGGCGTTTAAAAGCCCTTTACCCCTTACAGAAGTTACCAAGTCATTTTCTTTAGCAAATGCAGAAAGTTCTGCCCTGAAAATAGTCCCTAATCTTTCTGCATTTTCAGCAAGATTTTCGTCTACAGCTACTTTTAATGCTGCCATAGCAACTTTACAACCTAATGGATTTCCTCCAAATGTAGAGCCATGCTCTCCTGGTTTAATAGTCATCATTATTTCATTGTCAGCTAGTGCCGCTGAAACTGGAAAAACACCTCCAGACAACGCTTTACCAAGAATTAAAATATCTGGCTTAACATCTTCATGTTGACAACAAAATAATTTTCCTGTTCTTGAAATCCCTGTTTGAACTTCGTCAGCAATAAATAAAACATTTTTAGACTTGCATAAATCATAAGCCTTTTTTAAGTACCCTTCGTCAGGAACCATTACCCCGGCTTCACCTTGAATAGGCTCTACCATAAATCCGGCAACATTAGGATCCTCTAATGCCTTTTCTAATGCTTTTAAATCGTTGTATTTCACAATTTCAAAACCTGGTAAATAAGGTCCATAATCTTTAAATGCACTAGGATCTGTAGATGATGATACTGCCGCTAAGGTTCTCCCCCAAAAATTATTTTCTGCAAATAAAATTTTCGCTTTATTTTCTTGAATTCCCTTTACTTTATAAGCCCATTTTCTACATAGTTTAATTGCAGTCTCACCACCTTCTACACCAGTATTCATTGGTAAAATCTTATCATAACCAAATAAATTAGTTACATATTCTTCATACTCACCTAGTACATTATTATGAAATGCACGGGATGTTAAAGTTAAAATACTTGCTTGTTCTTTTAATGCTTCTATAATTTTAGGATGACAATGCCCTTGGTTTACTGCGGAATAGGCAGATAAAAAATCATAATATTTTTTACCTTCTACATCCCATACATAGACACCTTTACCTCTACTTAAAACCACTGGTAGTGGATGGTAGTTATGTGCTCCGTGTTTGTTTTCTAAGTCGATCGCTTGTTGCGAAGTTAATTGGTCTAAAACAGCCATTTTAAAATAATTTAAGGTTTATGCCTAGCTTTAATTAGGCACCATTTGACATCTTTTTAGATGCAAACATTAATAATTAAATCTCGCTGAGCGAGTAAAATAATTATTCCTTCTATACCTTTTTGCTTTCGAAGTATCCGAAAATTCAGCGTAGGAGAGAAATCATCCTGTAGAGTTGCAAAACTACTAAAAATTTCAACGAATTAAAACATATTGGCTACGTCGTTCTATTTTGCTGACGATTCAATGCCACAGACACCTGTAGTTCTAATCGTTTAAATTCTCGTAAAACATCATTTTTATCCATGTAAATCCAAACATATGGTTTTAACATGACCATAACGATTACAGATAGGAAACCGCCACTGACCCAAATAATCTATCCTTTTATATCTGTTCTTTTCACAAATTAAGTAACACATAAAATAAAAAAATACATATGTTTATCGCTGTCATTACAGAGGCCAGCCAGCCCACTTTAACACTGCAGGCCTTACTGACTTTTTCTAATAACGATTGTTCTCCTAGTGTAAAGTAAAATTTAGTTTCCTTACTACTTAAAGGCTCCTTAATAGGCTCATCGATTTTTTCTTCCTATTTTCTTTTAAAATTATTTATACTTTTTTTCCTTTCATACAACAAGCGTGATATTACCGTCCTATGACCATTTCTAGTATATCACTCATTCGTTCAAGGAATATCCTTACGTGTAAAACAGTCTAATAACCACTTGTTGATTTGCTGGTAATGTTGGTATAGCACTTTGTACTAAGAGCACTCTATCATCTATTGAAGTATCGATTATAGCTGTATCAACCAAAGTCCCATACCCCTATAATTTATGTTGACCTTTTTTATGTTTATTTAAATGGCCCAGTGCTTTTATAGGTACAATTGTAAAAGACCCGCTTCCAAACCACTCCAGTTCTTTAAGTTTGTACAAATTGGAAAGGATACGTTTCTAACTATCTTAAACAATACCCTTGGAACTATCTAAATCATGCGTAAACCAATACGCGTGTATACATAGCTTTCAATGGTACTTTTTTACCATTAGCCCTAATGCCTTGGTATTATTAAAACGCTATTCTAAACCCAAAAAAACAGGTAATGTCTTATCTCGATTGATCCTACTTCTATGTAATAGACCAGATAAGTTCTAAAAGGTCCATTTTACTTAAATAATTATTATTCCCTTTAAAGTTATCCTAATTAAAACAAAGCAATTCCTATTTTTGTGTTATGCGAAAAAAGAACAAACGACAGGTTTTTGAAAATGTAGCGGTAGTAGATGCAGGGGCAAAAGGAAAAACCATTGGGAAAGCACCAGACGGTAGGGTAATTTTCTTAACCAATACTGTTCCGGGAGATATCGTGGACGTACAGACCACCAAAAAACGAAAAGCATACTTTGAGGGTATCGCTACCCAATTTCATTCGCTATCCGATAAACGCACAACTCCCGAATGTGAACATTTTGGTGTCTGTGGCGGATGTAAATGGCAAGATATGGGCTATGAACACCAACTGTTCTACAAACAAAAAGAAGTAGCCAACAATCTTAGACGTATTGGTCATTTAGAGCTACCAGAAATCACACCAATAAAAGGTTCTAAAAAACAATACTTTTATAGGAATAAGATGGAATTTTCATTTTCCAATAGTCGGTGGCTGACCTTGGAGGAAATCCAATCCGATACTCAAATAACGGATAAGAATGCTCTAGGTTTTCATATTCCCGGAATGTGGGACAAAATCTTAGATATAAATAAATGTCATCTACAGGCAGACCCTTCCAACGCTATACGATTGGAGACCAAAGACTTCGCGACCAAAAACGATATCACCTTCTTTAATCCTAGAAATCAGTATGGAATGCTCCGTACGCTCATGATTCGTACCTCGTCTATAGGGGAAATCATGGTGCTAGTCCAGTTCTATGAAAATGATGCGTCCAAAAGAGTCTTACTATTAGAACACCTGAAAAATACTTTTCCAGAAATAACGGCATTGCTCTATGTTATCAATCCAAAACAGAACGATACCATTTACGATCAAGATGTCCTATGTTTTGCTGGTCGTGACCATATTTTTGAAGAGATGGAAGGACTGAAATTTAAAATCAATGCCAAATCTTTTTATCAAACCAATTCAGAACAGGCATACGAACTTTATAAAATTACACGTGATTTTGCAGGATTAACTGGTAACGAACTGATATATGATTTATATACCGGAACGGGTACCATTGCACAATTCGTTGCTAAAAATGCTAAGAAAGTAATTGGAATAGAATCGGTTCCAGAAGCCATACTAGATGCAAAATCAAATGCCGATAACAACGAGATTTCCAATGTTGATTTCTTTGTTGGAGACATGAAAAATATATTTAACGAGCAGTTTATTTCTGAGCATGGTATTCCTGATATCATTATTACCGATCCTCCAAGAGATGGAATGCATAAAAACGTTGTGCAGCAAATACTTAACATTGCGCCGCAAAAAGTAGTTTACGTAAGCTGCAATAGCGCTACCCAAGCAAGGGACTTAGAACTAATGAAGGAACTATATAATGTAACCAAAGTGCAGCCGGTAGATATGTTCCCACAAACACATCATGTTGAAAATGTTGTACTTTTAGAGAAGAAATCTATATTAGACAATAACTAAAAAATGGTATATATCCAGTTTTTTTCTAACACAAACACCTTGTAAGATTTTATATAGATGAAAAATTTTGGATTTAGTATTTTAATATTCCTTTACCTCTTAACAGTAGCTTCATGTGAAAAGGACGACATCTGTGTGGAAGGCAACACACCGCTCATGGTAATCGAATTTTTTGATATCAGTAATAGGGATGACCTAAAAAATGTAACAACATTAAGAGTGGTAGGCGAGGGACAAACAGTTACGGTAAATACGGTTACGGATAGAACTAATTTAAACAAGATTATTATTCCCCTTAAAACTGCAGCAGATACTACTGGTTTCTTACTGATAGCAAATTCAGCCAGTAATGATGATGGTTTGGAAATTGGAAATATTGACACAGTAAGCTTCAATTATGCCAGATTGGAAGACTTTAAATCGCGTGCTTGTGGATTTATCATAAATTATGAAGAGCTAAATGGGGTATTCCAAACAGATACAGACAATTGGATTCAGGACATAGAAATAATGCGAACAGAAATCATTAACTCAGATTCTACCCATGTTAAAATATTTCATTAGTCTTACTTTGGTGCTGAGTATGGTTACGGTGTTTGCCCAAGGTAAACCTATAGATACACAGCCTAAGGATACGATAATTTATCAACAATCATACGGAATTAGAGTAGGATTCGACCTTAGTAGAATAATCATATCTTCCTTGGACGACAACTATACGGGTCTGGAACTTGTTGCAGATTATCGGCTTACTCAAGACCTTTATTTAGCGGCTGAATTGGGTAATGAGGATAAAACTAAGCAGGAAGACCTCTACGAATTCAATACTTCTGGAAGTTATATTAAAGTTGGGATAGACAGAAATACCTATGCCAATTGGTATGGAGAGCGAAACCTTATTTTCTACGGAGCGCGATTAGGGTTTAGTACGTTTAGCAACACGATAAACAACTACCAAATATTTGACACTAATCGGTATTGGAACCCCGAAGACTTTGCTACGGACTCTGAAACACCGGAAGAATTTAGCGGGCGTAATGCATCTTGGATCGAAGCTATTTTAGGAACAAAAGTAGAATTATTGCCAAACATATATTTAGGAGCTAGCATACGCCTAGGGTTTCTCTTTACCGATGCTAATGAAGGTCGGTTTCCTCTCTTGTATGTACCAGGCTTCAATAAAGTAACATGGGATAGTAAATTTGGAGTAGGTTACAACTACTCTATTTCTTATTTCTTACCCCTTTACAAGAAGAAAAATAAGATTAAGAAAGTAACCGAGGAGGACCAAATAAAATAGTAAACTATACCTCTTTAGGAGATTTCATAAAAATCGATTTCATCATCAATTTTTCATTACCTGAATCACGTACTATAGCAAATTTAGGGGCTAATACCGTTGCAAATATGGCAGCACCTATCGCTAAATATAAGCGTGGCACCTCTATAAAATAACCAACCCCAAACCTAAAGATTAAGAACAGTACTGCAAATCCTAAAAAATTAAAAAATAATGCCTTATGCTGTAGTTTCATAATTACGCCTCCTTGTTGTATTTTGCTTTTTTGCTACCCTCGTACATAACATACTGCACAAGTCTAGATTCTAGATGACTATTAAATACTTTTATTTTTCTTGAAGGTCTGAGCCCAACAAACTTTAAAGCCTGTAAATTGGAAGTAATGAACCACGCATTGGTTCCTGGATAGGACTGTTTCAGCGTATCGCCAATATCCGAATAAAATTCTTCAACATCAAAGTCAGAATCTAAATCGGACCTGTCCAGTCGTTCCCCGTATGGCGGATTAAAACACATATGCAACAGCTTCTCATTTTGTTTTTTAGTCTTGAAAAAATTCTCTCTTTTGAGGGTAATGTACTCGTCTAAGTTAGCATTTTCTATATTTTCCTGTGCTTTTCTTATGGCGGAAGGAGCTTTATCGAAACCAGTTATCTGATGATGAAATTCTCTCGTCTTCTTGAGACTAGAATCTACAATCTTCTCATATAGCTGTTCATCAAAATCAGGCCACTTTTCAAAAGCAAATCCCTTCCTATTTATATTTGCTGGTATATTACAAGCAATCATAGCTGCTTCTGTAAGCATGGTTCCACTCCCACACATGGGGTCAAGAAAATCACATTGTCCATCCCAACCACTTAATAGCAAAAGCCCCGCAGCCAACACCTCGTTGATTGGGGCAATATTGGTAGATATGCGATACCCTCTGTGGTGCAGCGAACTTCCAGAACTGTCCAAAGAAACATTACAGGTATTATTATGTATGTGAATATTAATTCTTAAATCCGGATGCTTTACGTCAACGTTAGGTCGGTCACCGTCCGTTTCCCTGAACTTATCTACAATGGCATCTTTTGTCTTCTGAGACACATACAAAGAATGGGTGAATTCTTCAGAATTAACGGTAGAGTCAATGGCAAATGTATCTTCTATAGACAGATATTCCGTCCAGTCCATCCGATAGATTTTTCGATATAAGTCCTTTTCGTCACGTACCTGAAAAGAGTTGATGGGTTTAATAATCTTAATTGCAGTTCTCAAACACAGATTAGCCTTATACATAAAACCAGTATCGCCTTCAAACGCAACGTTCCTTGTACCCTCTATAACATTACTTGCTCCTAGGTTTCTTAGTTCCTTTGCCAGTATTTCCTCAAAGCCAAAAAGCGTTTTGGCTACCATTTTAAAATTATTCCCCATATCCTCTTTTTAACATACCGCAAAAATACGCTAATTTTGATGCAGAAGTAGCTAGTTGACCACTTCGGTTAAAAAAGCTTAACCATCACATACATGAACTACATTCTCCCTATTCTTGGGGTACTTTTAAGTTTTGCTTTTGTTTACACTGCTAAACCGAAGAAAAAAGAGCATTTTAAGTTACTACTCGCCTTTAGCGGTGCCTTTTTATTGGCACTTACTATTTTTGAACTCTTACCGCAAGTGTATTCAGCATCCGATACTAAAACTATTGGGGTTTATATTATGTGTGGGATTCTTTTACAAATCTTTTTAGAATTCTTTTCTAAGGGTGCTGAACATGGTCATGTACACCTATCCGATACAACTACCGACTTCCCTTGGCTCCTGTTTGCAAGTCTTTCGCTCCACTCCTTATTAGAAGGTCTTCCGATACATAGTAACCATACGATTGTATACGGTATTCTTATCCATAAAATACCTATTGCTATTATCCTCAGTATTTTTTTATTAGGTTCTAAATTAAAACCAGTATACGCTATACTCTTTATCCTATTCTTTTCAGCAATGACGCCTTTAGGCACTTTTATAGCAGCAAACGTACAATCCATTTCAGAGTACATTATTCCGTTGAATGCTTTGGTAATTGGTGTATTTCTTCATATTTCTACAGTAATTCTCTTTGAAAGTTCGGAAGGCCACAAGTTTAATCTTAGGAAATTAGTAGTTATTATTTTGGGAATTGTAATCGCTTATTTTTTATAAATGTTCAGTAAAGCCGAATCACGAAAATTAAAAGAGGAATTTTGGATTGCCTTTAGAAAGTCATATCCTAGAAAGTGGCTCTTGTACAAAACAGGTGTTAAAGAAATTAATTTAAAATTTCATTTCGATTTAAAAAAAGCTATTGTAGCTATGGATATTGATGGCGACTTACAACAGCGCATCGATAGTTGGGAGAAAGTAGTTTCCCTAAAATCGATACTTATAAACGACTACCTTCCCCATGCTCATTTTGAAGATGAATATTTCCTGGAAAACCAGAAAGAAATTTCTAGGGTATATGTCGAAATACAAGAGGTATCCATTCATAATAAAAATACATGGCAGCAGACTATGGTATTTTTCTATGAAAAAATGTCTCAATTAGAAGCCTTTTTTACAGAGTATGAGGATATTTTAAAATAAAGAGAACCTTTGGCAATTCGTAATCGATAGAAAAGACTGATAAAGAATTGATTTTAACTTAGGCGGCTACTAAAATCAATTTACAATGCTAACCCTTCCCTAATACCTCTTTCCAATCCGGTCAATTGCGCTAGACCTAAAGCCCTTCCAATTAAGGAATAGCCCGAATAAAAATCATTGTGCCGTTTTTTGTCATCTAACAAGATATGACCGTGGTCTGGTCTCATGGGAATGTCGACAATTCCCAAGCCATTTTGCTTTCTCTTTACCTGCTCCTTTACAATAGCCTTCATTAGTTTTTCCATAGCTACGGAACCACTTAGATGGTCCGCTTCATAAAAGCTACCATCTCCTTGTCGAGATACATTCCTTAAATGAATAAAATGGATTCTATTTCCAAAGTCTTCGATTATTTTAACCAAATCATTGTCTGCCGATGCCCCTAAAGACCCTGAACAAAACGTGAGTCCGTTACTTGGAGATGGGCAGCACTCCAACAAAAATTTAATATCCTCATAATTGGAAACAATTCGTGGCACCCCAAAAACCGAAAAGGGAGGGTCGTCCGGGTGGATGGCCATCCGTATCCCTATTTTTTCTGCTTCGGGAATAATAGCTTTTAGAAAATAGGCCAGATTCTCTTGTAGTTTTTCTTTACTAATTTTTAATACGGTAGCGTGATTTATTTTGAAATCATCCAAAGCAATTAACGCTCGGGAACCCGGCATACCTGCCAAAATCGCTTCCTCCAGTTTTTTTCTTTGGATGGTAGAGAGTCCGTTAAAATAATCGCTTGCTTCGCAATAGTGCTCATTGGTATAGGATACTTTGGCATTTTCACGTTTTAATATAAAAAGGTCAAATGCCGCCGCCGCAATGGGATTATATCGCAATGCAGAAGCTCCTGTAGGTAAGATATAATCCAAGTCCGTACGTGTCCAATCAATCAACTGCATAAAATTATAGCAGACTGTAAATATCCCGATTTCCGCAAGATTCTTTAAGGTTTGAATATAATTCGCGATGTGGGCATCCCTTTCGGGTAGACCGTATTTAATAGACGTATGAATATTGACACTTTCCACCAACGACCATTCCAACCCTCGTGACTCGATTTCCTTTTTAAGAGCTACTATGTTTTCCAAGGGCCAAACATCGCCAACAGGAATTTCTTGACATGCGGCAACAATTCCTTCTGCCCCAATCTGTTTAATCTCATCTAAACTAACCCCAAAAGAAGGTCCAAACCATCGAAATGTTTTCTTTAGATACTTCATAGGCTACACCCCTGAAAAGGAACTAAATCCACCATCAACATCAAAAATACTTCCGGTAACAAAACTAGAAGCATCACTTAGCAAATAATGTACCGTACCATTGAGCTCAGAAATATCTCCAAAACGGCCCATTGGGGTATTTTTGATGATACTATTCGCCCTATCCGTAAAAGAACCATCTTCATTCGTCAATAATTTCCGGTTTTGGTTTCCGATAAAAAAACCTGGGGCAATGGCGTTGACCCTAATCTTATCGCCATGTTTTGAAGCCAGTTCCTGAGCCATCCACTTGGTAAAAATATCGATTCCTGCCTTTGCCATAGAATAGCCTAAAACTCTGGATATACTTTGTTTCGATGCCATTGAAGAAATATTGATTATAGACCCATGCCCTTGTTTTACCATAAGCTTACTAAGAACAATACTCGGCAGTACCGTACCAAACAAATTAATATCGACCACTTCTCTCGTGTCATCAAGTGGAATGTCATGTATAGTCTGATTGGGAGTCAAGGTAGCACCAGGAAGGTTGCCCCCAGCTAAGTTTACCAGCCCGTCAAGGCACTCAAACTCCTTTTCTATAGTGTTTTTTAACTGGTGCAGTGCTTCTTCATTTAAGACATCGACCTTAAAAATAAAGGCACTATTCTCTGAGAACGCATTCAGTTCTTTTTGCTTCGCCTGCAATTTATCAAGCGACCTGCCCATTAAAAGTACGTTAGCTCCGTTTTCAACTAGATATTTGGCAATGGAACCTCCTAGGGTACCGGTGCCACCCGAAAGGGCGTAGTGTTTGTTTTTAAGGGAAAGTAATTCGCTCATTTAGTCTTGTTTTGCCATTTTATATGCGGCTATAGTTGTGTAATATTTAGTAATCATATTCGGAATTTCCCAATTAGGTAGTTTTCCTACTTCCAAAAAGTTTAAATAATTTTCTGTGACTTGGGCAAAATGTGCTTCGTGTCCAATCTTGAATTTCTCTGGAATATTAATTTTCCATGTATTATCCCCCATTTTTTCCACGGTAGTACCTGGAAATCCTTTTGTGATTTCGTTCGTAACAACACGATTTAAAATACTCTCAAAATCGGAGCTCCCTTTTGATTCGATATAAAGTACGGATTTGAAATTCTCAGTTGCGCCCTGCTTTATAATCAAATTACTCTTTGTACCACGCATAATACTGTAATGCGTATCACCTGTACCTTGCGGTGCCTCATAATTCCATAGTACGGAGACCTTCGCATGTTTTCCCTTTATAGTATAGTTCATTTCTCCATTAGCATAGGTGTGCAGCTTTCCATCAATCAAATCCTTTTGTAAATAATAGGGAAATGACTCTTGTTTGGTCACCTTCGTAAACGCTTCCAAGGGCAACACGGTAGGCCAGCGTTTTGCTTTGAGCATTTCTATATCGATAGAATCAATTATTTGATCAGGAAATGCTTCCCATTGTACCAAATCTACCAAATGGGTGGTCACATCAACAATACCGTCCCCTTCTTCGTTCACATCAAAAAACCAAGCAGGACGCACCAATGGTGACCCTGATACCTGTTTAAAAAAATGATGTACACTTTCTTTGCTAATGGCGGGTTCTTCAATAGTACCGTCCACAAGTTCCCCAAAAACCGATGGTAACGTGGAAAATAATTTCTGCATCATGGTCGTTGACTCAAAACGCTCGGTCATAATATCGTAAATCAGAACATCATTTTTCTTCGCAATTTCAAAGGCTTTTTTTAACTTTTCAAATCCTTCGGTATTTATGATTAATGGCTTATCAGCATAGACGTTTAGACCGGCCTTGACCGCTTCTAAAACATAATCTATTTTCTTAGAGTTCTTTCCGGCTACTACCATAACATTACCCGGTTTGTCGGCAATCATTTTGTTTAGGTAGTCATCGGTAAAGTTTTTTTCAATCCTCCATTGCGTAGGAGCTTCTTCCTGTGTATTGTAAGATTCAATCTTACTTAAAAAATCCTGAACCTCTGGCCCTTCGGGCGCATAGAGATAAATGGTCGAATCAACCTGAGGGTACATCGTTTTTTGAACTAGTGCCGCATGAAAATGGCCTGGGTCCAAGACCATTAATTTCACTTTTTTATATGCTTCTTTCCTCTCGAATTTTGATTCGGACTTTTGCTCCCCGCAAGACGAGCATAAGAGAAATGATAGAATTGCTATGTTATATTTCATTAACGGTATGATGATATGATACTTCGCATTGTTTTCCCTTTAGCTCTATTATAGCTTCCCCCTTCACCGGTTAGCGTGTTACATAATCCGTTCCATAAGGCTTTCGCTGCTCGCGGTGCAACATAGCATTAGCCTCACTATCGCTTACGAACAATTCTTTATCATTGTCCCATTCCAATTTCCTATCAAACTGCATGGCAATATCGCTAATCAAACAGGTCACACAAGCCTTGTGACCCTTCTCTATAGGAGAAATAGGTTGTTTTCTGGTTTTGATGCACTCCAACCAATTCCCATGCTGATCGTCTATTCTCTCCAAATGAATTTCATCTGCACCAATGACAGACTCCAATAATTTCGGGTCAGATGCATTTAAGGACTTCGCGCTATTTTCTAAATCTACAGGATCAGATGCGGATGCTTGGTAAGATCCACGGGAGACAAAGATCCAGCCATCCTCGCCAATGTATTGAATACCATTGGTGTATCCGCCACTAGTATAAACGGTCATACCATTATCATACTCGTGTTTTACCATAAAATCTCCATGAACATTCCACAAGCCAGATTTTGGGAACTCGGCAATCGCTTCTACCGAGATAGGACCTGTGAGTTCCGTATTCATTCCCCAAGCGGCCGAATCATAATGGTGTTGGCCCCATCCTGTAATCATTCCGGCCCCATAATTTCGTTGTCTTAACCACCCTGGCCTGCTATAATCTGATTGGGGATGCACTCCAATTTCGGTATAGGGTACTTCAGGTGTAGAACCCAACCACATATCAAAATTTAAATTACTTGGAATTGGCATTGCAGACGCTTCGGAACCGGCAGGATCTCCTGGGAGTCCTATTTTTACTGTATGAACTTTACCTATTCTTCCATTTCTAACGAGTTCCGCCGCAACTCGGAACTGCGGCATTGCACGTTGTTGTGTACCTACTTGTAAGATCACATTAGCATCTTGAACAGCTTTTCGTAACTGTTGCCCTTCCCTTACGGTAAGCGACGTCGGTTTCTGTAGGTAAATATCCTTACCTGCAAGTGCGGCTTCCATAGCTGGTTGTGAATGCCAGTGATCCGGAGTACTTATCATAACAGCATCGATATCTGTATTTAAAAGCATTTCGCGGTAATCATCGTAAATTTTGGTATCCATGTATTTGGCCTTTCCCGTTTTCTCCTGATACGCCTTATCTACAAAAACTTTAGCCTTTTTGGCGCGAATAGAATCAATATCGCATACCGACATGATTCTAGCCTGCTCAAAATTCAAAGTGTCCACAATATCATGACTCATGGCAATTCGCCCGCAGCCAATTTGACCGATGTTAATTTTATTACTAGGTGCATCTTTACCCAAAACATGCGCGGGTACAATAGTTGGAAAACCGACCATGGCTGCCGTACCCAAAGCTGTTCTGTTTATAAATTTTCGTCTTTGCATATTAAATTTATTACTATTAGTTTGAAATGATTTTAACTTCTGGCGGATGTGCATAGGCCTGCCAGTAGGCTTCTGCTTCTTCGACAGTTAGTTCACCATCGAAGACTACCATGCGGTAGTTCAACGAATAATCTTGGTTCGGGGCAATTTTCCATTCTTTATGACGGATAGGACAAAATTCAAAAAACATATCCCCGCGTCCGTTATTTGCGTCTATTGGCCAGATTCGCATAGGCTCGGGGTGCATTCTATTCTCAGGGTGACTCAAGAACAAAATACCATTGGTACCCTTACCATCTGATGATGCTCCGCCAACGATACACCATCGTGCATTGCTTCCATCAGCAGTCCGCCGGTCCTTTCCTTCAGCGGTTAGCACAAAAGAATTATCAGCCTTCCATCGTTCTGTAAAACGCAGCCCAAGTCCACCACCGTAGCGATAAGCTTCAAAGAGGATACCATCTTTTAATGGCGAATTAAAGGCACTTTCGTAATCTAACATGTAGCGGTCGTCACGGCCTAAACTCCACAAAGTAACCTTCAAATTTTCGTTTATTGCAACTCGTGGTGCTTCGGGAGTTTTTAAGTCGATATGTTCTTGTGCGGCAGTAAAAGAGGAGAACACATTGCCTGATTTAATCGTTTTAAACTCCTTAAAAAGTACAGTGCCCATACCTTGTCCCAAATTCCAAAAATCTACCAGTGTTGTATCTATTCGGGTATGCGTCCATGGGGCCCATAATCCATAATGATGATAATGATCTGGTGGTTGAATACGTGTTAACGTATCTCCTTTAGGACTTAGTATAGGATGAATATATCCTGATTTCCTATATAACGAATCAATACCTTTTGGCGGGTGAGTCATACCGTAACGATAGCTTACCAAAGGAATAGTATCAGACACCAATTGAAGTGTCCCGTCTTTTTTGGCGGCAACTACATGGGGCGACGTCTTAATTACTATATCAGTAGCTACTAGAGTATACCCTGCAGCATTGCCCGGATGATGCATAAAATGGGCAGTTGTTGAGCTACTGTCTAGTTGAAAAGGAATAGCCTTCTCATTATTTAGTAATGTAAATCCGTTTGAAAAACCTTCATTAACTTTAAATTCAACGGGTATAGCTACTGGTATGCTATCCTTCAACAGAACGCTAAGTTTAGCTGTTTCAGTGCTTTCCATTTTACAAGAACTAGCTATTAAACTAAGTAAAATGGCAATCGAATTTATACTGGGAGACCTTTTCAACACCAAAATATAATTTAAAAATAAAAATATGTCTTAATTTACGAATCATTTTAAGATTATACTTTTTTAACCCGATTTAAATGTTAGTACTAGCGCGAAAATCATTTAATTACATGTAGATGAAAACTATTTTTACAGCAACCTTTTTGGTGTTCTTTCAATTGATTGCAGCACAAAGCCACGATTCTTTTACATTAGATAAAGAATGGCTCTCCAAAATAGAACGATTAGCCCCATCTATAACTACAATCAAAAATATGGGTAAGAAGAAAATTCTTGTATTTTCAAAGGCCACCGGTTTTGACCATTGGGCTATTCCTCATAATTCCGAAATGTTAAAAATAGTAGGTAAAAAAACCAACGCATTTGAAGTACATGTAAAGTATGATATAGAACAGTTTGAAAAAAATAACTTACAAAAATATGACGCCGTTGTTTTCAATAACTGCAATCCTAGCGGACCAGAGCGTGACCTTTTTACCGATTTACTACGACAAAACTCATCGCTTTCAGATACCGAAATAATAAAAATGGCTCCTGAATATGAAGCGAATATGATGGATTATGTAAAGAATGGCGGTGGGCTTATGATATTACATGGTGCTATTACCGTTCAAAATAATTCAATACCCTTTAGCCAAATGATTGGTGGCAGTTTCGATTATCATCCAAAACAACAAGAAATCCACCTAAAAGAAGTAGATAAGAAGCACCCTCTAGTCCATGCTTTTAAAGGAAAGGGATTGCGTCATTTTGACGAACCCTACTTTTTCAAAAACGCATATTTCGAGTATAATTTCAGGCCTTTACTATACATGGAAGTAGACAAATTAGAAGGGTTAAACAAAGAAACCGAAGAGAAAGTGGTGTACGTTTCTTGGATCAAAAGATACGGTAAGGGTAGGGTATTCTACAGCTCCGCTTCACATAACGCCCAAAGTATGGAAGAACCCGGAGTATTGCAGTTTTTCTTAGATGGCTTGCAATATGTTGTTGGAGACTTTGAATGTGACGACTCCCCGATTGGGAAGCCTCAATAAATTTACCGCAGAAATCTATTTATAATTCTCAAATAGGCAATACGCTTAACAGGAGTCTTTGGTCGTTTTTTAGACTTTAGCTAAAACTTAAACTATCTATACGCAAACCGAAGTCTAGGCTGCGAAAATTAATAAAGTTGTAAAAGTTCTGCTTCGGTATATTCTCCGCCGCTTTTGGACTTCATACTTCTTAATTCCTGTATATTTTTGGCTGTTATTCCTTTTGGTTTATCGGAAAATGCGTTGGTTACATAAGAAATAATATCCGCTATGTCCTTGTTCGTTAAGGCCGCGTTACCTATCAAGCCAGGCATGGCTTGATTGAATTCATATCGTTGTCCATTTACATGAACAGGCCCATTTAGTCCATGCAATAGAATTAACGCCAATCGTTCCACCGGTTCTGAAACGTACTCGGACTTAATTAACGGTGGTGCTAAACCTTCTATTCCTTCTCCGTTAATACCGTGACAAGAAGCACAGATTTGACGGAAGATTTTTGCTCCTTTTGTGCGATTATCCTCAGCCAAGAAAGCTCTTTTATAAATCCGATTCTTATTATCGGCCTTCTTGTTATCCATTACCTTCAATAAATTTACATTCAAAAAAGCACTTCCACCACTATCCGTTGTCTTCAAATAATCCAATAATGCTTCTTCTTGACCCGACAAACCACTTAATAAAGCTTCTATAAGTATCTGATTACTATCGTTATTTTCAGATAGGCCAGCAATTAAAGGGAAAAAATCTTGTTGAGAAACTTTGGCCCAGCTGCCTAAGATACTTGCTAAATATAGGTTAATGGCGGTATCATTTCTACCTTGAAGTTTGGTAAACAACTGCAACATATTTTTCGAATTGTCCTGACTAACAAACCCTTCCAACAAAACCAAGGAATGGGTAACTACTTGTGGGTTACTACTGAGCGCAGACTTTACCAAAAAATCAAAGCTCAGTTGCTGTGTTCCCTCCAAAACATAGAGCGCATGCAACTGCGCCAAGGATTTTTCTTCAACCATGACCAAATTTTCAAGTAATGGTATATGACTGGGTGTATGGTTTTGTATAAGCTTTTGTTGCGCCCTATCTCTAATCCAGCCGTTCCTATGGCTTAATGAAGCTAGTAGATTCTCTTTTAGTAAATCAGTGTTAAAAGAGCTTGTTTTAGTCGATTCCGCTGTAATCTTTAGAATTCTTCCGTAGTTTACCAAGGTATCAATTTGTGACGCTTTTGCCTTTTTCCTATAATAAGGACTCGAATATGCGGTATGTTGTATAATCCCCCTGTGCATATCGACTACATACATACTACCATCTGGACCGTTGGCCAAACTGACCGGTCTGAAACCCTTATCCATAGAAGCTAAAAATTCCTTCCCTTCCCATGCTTGTTTAGCGGAAGTACTATCGCCATGAAAAGTTAAAATATTTCGTTTGATAGCATTTATTTCAGGTAAACAAACAAAAACATTTTGGTTATAATCCAAGGGTAAATCTCCTCCCCTATATACCAAAGGACTGCAAGCTGCGGTTACATTTACCAATAAACTGTCACCATCAAGTACACCTGTACTATACCCCCTATTTACCAACGTAGGCTGCAACGGATACACACGCTGATTATCCGTTAAATTTTTACGAACCCCAAATTTCGGTGCCAAATATTCGTTTCTTATTAACCGATTAGGTAATACGTAATCCCCTACTAACTGAGTAGAATTATTATTATAGTAAAGTCTACCAAAATTATCTTTTGAAATACCCCATTGCCCCCTAAATGTTGTAGGCTCCTTAATCCAAGTCCCTTTACTTCGCCGGTATCTAAAACTGGATTTAGCGCTATATATCCAATTATCAATATTCATAACCAACCCATTTGGCTGATGCTCTGGATTTCCCTCAGCCGCATACATAGAATCTACTACGACTCGATTTTTGGGAATATCGTTTTCTATTTCAGTAAAATAGAGATAAGGTGGTTCTGCATATAATAATCCGTCATACACATGAGCCAAAGCTCTTGGCAACACCAAACTATCCAAAAAGATAGTGGTACGATCCATCATACCATCACCATCGCGGTCTTCCAATATCTTTATACTTCCAGTAAGCTCCTGTTCGCCATTCCCTTCCATATTGGACATGTAACCTGGCATTTCCGAAACCCATATCCTTCCTTTATCATCAAATGACAACGCTACAGGAGCTACAAGTAAGGGTTCTGCCGCTACTAAATCTATATTAAAACCCTCTTCGATTTGATAGGTATCCAATGCCACAATAGTTTCTTCATATGACGTGGTGCAAGCAGTTAACATCAACATTATACTTAGTAGTATAAAAGAACTGCTGTTATATAGTAGGATCTTAATTTTAGGAAAATTCAGCATAGGGAACAATAGTATTACACAACATCTATAAAAATAAACAACCAGTGGCAAAAAGCACCCGCCAAAACAAACAAATGCCAAATAAAGTGATTATAAGGTATTTTTTTTACAGCATAAAAAATAATTCCAACAGTGTAAAAAACCCCTCCTAAAAACAAAAATTGCATTCCCTTTTCGCTGGTGACTACTTTAAGGTTGTCCATATCGAAGATAATAAGCCAGCCCATTATAGCATACAGTAAAAGTGATATAAATTCAAATTTTCCTGTAAAAAATAATTTCAGAATAGTTCCTATAGCCGCAATGGTCCAAACAATTATAAAAAGCATCCATCCGCTCGTTTTTTCAAGTAGAATCAATGCAACTGGGCTATATGTGCCTGCAATTAAAAAATAAATGCTAATATGGTCTAGGATGCGCAACTTTTCCTTTAACCTACCGCTAGGAACAGCATGATATATAGTTGATGCAGTGAACAAACCAACCATTCCCAAACCATAAAGTAAAATACCAAGTACCGAATAATTTGATTTATTATTATCGTACTGTAGCAATAATACAAAACCACATAAAGCAAACACTACTCCTATAGCATGGCTAATAGTATTAAGCAACTCTTCTTTCGACTGAATTTGCAGGTATTTCATTATTGTAAAGATAACTGGCCGAAATACATTGGCTTTTTATTTCACAATTAATTTCGCCCTCATAGAAGCGGCATGCCCTGGAAATGTACAAACAATCCAATATTCACCTGGCTTCGACGGTGTTTGAAAATATATTTTTTCTTCCGTGCCAGGTTGTACAATTCCGGTATGATTTAAGACCAAGTCCGTATCTGGAACATAATTCAAATCTGCTCCATCAAGACCTAATTTTAGGGCCAAATCACCAACTTTATTAACGGACTCAATGCCAATTTGGGTTATCACCAAATTATGAAGCATATCATCATTATTATTGAACGTTAATTCAATTTTTTGATTGCGCTCCACAATCACCTCCGTAACATCATATTTCAATCCTGGTTTTGTACCTATTCCTATTTTCCTATCAACTCCGTTGATCCACGTTAAAGGCATTTCGTTGGTTCGTTTATATTGAGCTACTCCTTTCGCTGCTTCCATTTTCTGGGTTGGCTTGGATTTCAACACGCCTCCAGGGACTTCATTTAAGGTGTAGTATCCAGTATCATGCAAAAGTTTTTCACCAGTCTGCGCCTTCAAAGTTGCTGCTTTTATTTGATGAATAAAACCCAAACGCATACCATCAATTTTGAGTTTTGCCGAAAGACCATCAGGAGCTAATTCAACAGTATGTACAATTGCTTTTTGTTGGTCTACAATAGGGCTACCGTACGTATTATGATATTTATAGTTAAAGCTAGTTACTTGATAGGCAGACGGGTTTTCGGCCATGCCCTTATTTACTGGTTTCGTAAACTCCAATATAAATCCATCATCCTGTGCCTTCATCGTTTTAATTTCAAAAGGAATTTTCCCACTCCATACCAACCGTTGAAGTCCATAATTTTCTTTTCCTGTTGAAGCCCATCCCCGGCTTGTCATACCAACAAACATACTGGTATCGCTTCCCCAAATCATTCGAAGGATTCCAGATGAAAACCCCTCTACAAAATTAAAAGCAGCACCTTGATAAACCCCATTTATTTTTTCCATATAAACGCGCATAACCTTACTGTGGCCTTGATCGCCTACAAACAGTTGACCTTCAAAAGGACCAAATTTTCCACCAGTAGTATCAAATAAAATATCAGAAGTCGAAATTCCTAGAATAGTATGTGGAAACCAAATGGCAGGTGCTTTTAGTTCTGGCACTTTCTTTGAATACTCATACAAGCTCATACCAGATTGTTCCTCAATATCCTGCATTTTCAATTTTAGAGGAGAGTTTGGTTCTCCAGTCCAAACTAAACCTTCAGGGTTACCGGCAAAGTCACCCTTTTCTAAATGGGTCATTCTACCCGAACCAACCCAGTCACCTTGATTTTCAGTATAGAATACCTCCTCATCGGCATTTAATTCAAATCCGGACGGGGACCGTAGTCCTGTAGCTATTGGCATCATCTCACCTTCAGGAGTAATTTCTAAAAGCCATCCTCTCCATTTAGACAAACTTGCACCATGACCAATCCAAGACAGATTCAAAGTCACCAGCATATTCCCGTTTTTTTTGAATTTAGGCCCATATGAATAGTCATGATAATTTCCTGATAGGGGCCAAGAATAGATGGTCTTATAAACGTCCGCCTTGTCATCTCCATCTTTATCTTCAAGTCGGGTCAATTCTCCTCTTTGAGATAAGTAAAAACTATTATCTTTAAAATTAAGGCCTAGCGGCTCGTGAAGTCCGCTTGCATATTTTTTATACGTCGGAGTTTGACTATAGGGTTTATCAATTAACCAAACCTCTCCTCTTCTGGTAGACACCCCAAGTTTATCTTTGTCAGTTAGGGCCAAACCGCCAACTTCTAATAATACGTCATCAGGAATGGGTACATTAACTATCTTGTAAAACTCAGCTTCCTTTTTTGCCATTGCAGATTGCAACTGACCAATACTAAATTGGGATGCAAAAAGAAATATTGTTACCAGTACTATAGTATGAGTGCTTTTCATTTCTTATTTATTTTTACCAGATAATGCTGTAATTAAGTTGCTGTTCACCTGAAGGTATTTTTACCACCAATTCATCAAGACCGTTAGATTTTCGAATTATAGGATTTAAGTTATTAATCTCAAAATCAATAAAGTAGCTTTCGTTGTTAACCACAAAAGTACCATCGGGTAATTCTTTTATTACCGAACCATCAGCTACTTTAAACCACAATTCATTTCCACCATTTATCATAATTTCCCGTTTTAAACCACGGTTTTCTGTTGAAGGAACAAACCGATTAGAAACTTTACTTCCTTCTATTTGATAAGAAAAAAATGGATATCCAACACTATCAAACTCGTAGCCTAACTGTTTATAATTCCTATTTAAATTCATAGTAGGCCAGATAGCGGTATCCTCCTTCAAATCTGCTACCTCTGGGTCTCCATGAAGTGAAACAATAAATCCTGCTGGTACAGCTAATTGTTTTTCTCCTCTACCCTGCCACATCTGAGTCGCATCCATGAAGTCTCCACTCCAAACTTGAAGTAGGGAACCTACTTCCAAATCATAAGAATAATGAACGCCCCGCGCACTCCCGACCGCAATACAATGAGTTCTTTTACCTCCTTCATGCATCCAAAATCCACGTTGTGTAATGGGCTCGTCATCTATACTAATTACATATTCTGGATTTATTCCTTCAGTGGTAAGGTTCAACGAACTCACAGCATGTAAGGGATGTTTTTGAATGCCTGGACCTTCCACAAATAAACCAAAACCTACCGTCCATGGAATGTGCTTGTTATAAATTAATTGAAACGGAACTTCTCCTTTTACCAACGAAATCTTTGATACCCGTAAAGAATCTAAGCTATAATTTCCGTTCATGGAAATCACAGTATCGTTGTTTATCAGGAAGGCACCACCTGCCGTGTTTATTTTAAAATCGAAAATATAATCTCCCGATTCTGGAATTTTGAGTTTTCCCTCATAATTTAATAGCTTCTGTGCTCGCTCACCAGAAGCCATCGTTGCGGAAATACTATCCGTGCCAATTGCACGAATGGGCACCAAGCTATCCAAACTAGGAAACAAGGTTAGGGTATTTTCATACTCCTTGAGTCTCACATCTATTAGTTCTACTTTCCTGTCTGCGTATAGCTTGTACTTCAAGTTCTTAAACGCAACCGGACCATGGTCTCCTTGAAACAATAAAGGTGCCTTAGATTCTTCTCCAGTTTCCAAACTAGCTCTAGTTGGGCCAGAAACTTCGACATTTCGATGCAGTACAGCACCGTTTAATATGACTTCTTCAAACCAGGCGTTCTTCACCTTAGTACCTGCACTATCAAATTTTGGTGCGTGAAAAATAACCTTTAAATGCTGCCACAAACCAGGTGATTTGGAACTGTTGACGTTTGGAGCTACTCCCTCAAACCCTTCTTTACTTATTCCCCTAGTTTCATCCCACCGCTGATAAATTCCACCCATATCCTCATATTGAGGAGAGTCTACACCCCAACTATCGAATAGTTGGACCTCATATCTACTTTGAAAATAAATTCCCGAATTTGACTTAACAGGCATCATAACATCACATTCAAATTCTATATCGCCGTGTGAGAATGTTGTCACTAGATTTCCTGTCTTGCCCTGTACAGGTAAGTTTATCAAAACTCCAGAACCCTCGGTTGAACTAATTGTTTTTTCCAGTACCCTATTTACATAGGCCTCTCCTACTATCTGCCAATTTCCTTCTCCTTCTTTAAAATCAGCCATATCATTTAAAGCCACTGTTTGAAAAGGTAAAACAACTAGTTGCTTTTGTTCAGGAGTCTTTTCTGCCTGCTGAGTAGGTTCAGAACAAGAGCTTACTACACCTATAAGGAGTCCAAGACAATAGATTATGTGATACTTCATTATTTAATTTTAAAATGAAATATAAATATAGGACTATTAATCAAGCTAACGGCTTCCTGAACGCTATGTTCCATCCCAATCCTAGTGAAGCACGACCTTCTAATATATTCTTGTATTATTTACGCTCCGGAGGATTTTTGGTTGGGTTTGGAGGTCTATAATTGATTATGCATTATGCTATTTTTTAAAAAAATGGCACAAAAAAACCCCTTTACATTTCTGTAAAGGGGTTCTCGAAAAAGGCGGCTACCTACTCTCCCACTTGGTATAGCAGTACCATCGGCGCAAACGGTCTTAACTTCCCTGTTCGGAATGGTAAGGGGTGGGCCCCGTCGCAATGGCCACCTAAAATCTTAGATATTTTAATAATTGCACACCTAT
>NZ_JHZC01000016.1 GCF_000621125.1 Maribacter antarcticus DSM 21422 | reverse complement strand
AACGTATTATACGAAATAGATGGTTTTCCCATCTTTCCTTTTTTAGTGGTAATGATGATTACACCATTTGCCGCTCTAGAACCATAAATAGATGCAGCTGATGCATCTTTTAGTACCTGTAAAGACTCAATGTCATTCGGGTTTATGTTTCCTGGATCTGTGGAAGGCACACCATCTATAATGTATAGAGGATCGTTATTACCTACAGAACCAAAACCACGAATACGCACGGTAGCTGAACCACCTGCACGTGAATCGTTGACAATATTTACACCGGCAGCCCTACCTTGTAATTGTTGGGCAAACGTTGTTGCTGGTACAGCAAGTAGTTGATCTACATCTACTACAGCAACTGCACCGGTCAAATCCTTTTTGGCCTGTGAACCGTAACCAGTAACAACAACTTCGTCTAGTTTGCTAGCATCCTCTTCAAGGGTAATATCAATATTAGTCTGTCCACTTACAGGAACTTGAGCGGTCTTGTAACCAATATAGCTAAAAACAAGAGTTGCCTCTGCATTGGCATCGATAGTGTAGTTACCATCAAAATCAGTTTGTGTTCCATTTGTTGTTCCTTTTACCAGCACATTAGCTCCAGGCAATGGGCCTGTGGCGTCGGAGACGGTACCAGTGATTGTTTGTGCTTGAATAGTTGCCAGACATAACAAGGCTACTATTAAAGGCAATTTTTTAAAGAAAAGATTTCTCATGCGCTCAGTTTTAGTTTAGTTAAGTTAATAGTTTTAGTTGATGAATCAATAATTATATTACTGCGTTGAGAATTCAATAGAATTTCTCGCTTGTGAAGTTATGTTAAAAGTTGTTAATTTCAAAATATCATAAATATTTTAACACAAATCAATCAATTTGGTATTTAAATTCATCTGAGGATTAGGATTTGATAATCGTACATCCCATGCGGGCTTTGCATAGCTTAATGCAATACCTCAGATTTAGTTTCAATTTTAATCATTGAGTAAAGTCTACTAGATACTAAACTTTCCGTTCGCTTCTAGAAGCAGGCTAGGTACGCCATCCCATATATCAATGGTTATTAACTTTCTGATGTCACAATGTATTTAACTGACTTTATACGTTTGTAATCGTTACCCTAAGAAATGGAAAACGATGTATAAAAATGAATTGTAGGGTTTTCCTAAATTATTAAGGAACACAAGTGCTGTGAATGGCTTTCAAATGTTTACTTTTTTTGTTGAGTTATAGAACAAATTGTGTTGTGTATAATCTTGATAAGTTCAAACAAATTGAAATGGCCATTTATCCTATTGAGCTAGAATTAACTCCAAACCTATCTTAAGCTCTTTTTTATAGGTATACTTTTAAATTCTCAAACCCCAATGAGTACATCATTGATATCTGGCCATGCAAACGGAGAGAAATATAATCAAGTTATTAATGCAACAATTCAACAACTTCTTAAAATGATTAATACTTGGTAGTTTATTTTGGAGAAATAGTTAAAGCAGTAACCAATTTTACTATTGTAATATACTATCTATATAAATACCAATAAGATGAGTTCGAACATCAACCGATTTTTCTAAACCATCCTCTATAGACCTAACCTTCATAACACGAGAAGGGAATTCTGGCATATGGCATTGTATGCAGTTAGTGAAATCTGTTAGGTTCGATACTGAATCAACTGTGTGCAGGTTTTGTGGTTGCTCATGACAACTTAAGCACTTAGAATTAAAATATTGTGAATTATCTCTTTGGTTTTTGTGAGGGTCATGGCAAGTAACACAGCTCATTTCTTCACTCTCTTTGAAACACGGGCTGCTTATTAAAAGGCCATATTGGTTGCCATGAACATCCAATTCGGTATTTGGTTTACCTGAACTAAAATTCTTAGAATTTTCTTCTAAACTTTCACCAATAAGAAAAGAGAATGGATTTTCAGTAATTTGATTGGTACGAAGTCCTGCATGGCATTGCGCACAGGCATCCATTTGTTGTTGACGGTTTAGGGTTTCTGCACGAACTATAGGGTCGAAATCTAGCGTCTTTAAATTCCCGACGCGATAATCTACATGTTCTTGGGAAGGTCCATGGCAGCGTTCACAATCTACACCATACATAAACGAATTTTTATCATAAACGTTCGAGTTACCTGAAAATTTCTCATTCTTGGCAAAAGTGACGTGACATTTGATGCAGTTGTCCATCACGGGTCTTTTATAGCCATAGTTAGGGAACCCAGGGCTGTTTATCCAACTATCTGTTAAAGTGAAATATGAGGCCTGTAATTGGTACAGAGAATCTTCTTCAAAGGTAAGATAGGATTGCCCTTTGACTCCAGAACCAATAGTAATATCAATTTTTGATTTCTCAAGTACTTTTCCGTGATACGTTTTTGTAGATTGATAGCTACCCCCTTCTTCTTGTGTCATTGTCACTTTTACACCAGCTAAATTTATCTCATTCTCTTTAGGGCTAAAACTGCCGAGGATATTTTCTGAGTCTGCCAGAGCGGAAGTATTATAGTGTGCGGTTGAAATATGAGTTTTATAAATAGATTCATGACAGGGAATGCACGATTCTGATCCAGCAAATTTCTTTCCGCTGTAGTGTACTGGTAATTCAACTTTCAAATACTGATATTCCGATTCGGAAGTATCGTTATAATGATAGTACACAAGCACCCCGATTACTAAAAGTATCAAAAAGGAAACACCGACAACTATTTTTTTTAACACATAACAAATTTAAGATAAACAGACAGTAACCCATACTTTAAATCATATTTTTATAGGAGTAAGATGTTTTTCGTTAAGCATAAAAATACGACCTTTTGCAATAGTTTTCCTTCAACGGATACTCAAATCCATTCAAATATGCTATTCAATAAAACCATACCCATACGTACGAGTGTCGTCGAGAACCCTTACTTGTGATACTTTACTGCGCAGTACCTCAACTTGAGGTATTATACATGTTTAATTCAAAATACTTTTTTGATGTAGCTAAGGTTATAAATAAGATACCTACTCCATTCCCTATTATTAATTTGAAAGCATGCGAATCATACTATCATTTTTAGAAACTTCTTGAGTTTAAAAAAATAGTAGAATCTTATAAAATGGAGAACGCATACTCCGAAACTGTGCGGTATGTTTCAAAAGGGTTTAATAGGATAGCAGGAAAATTTAGCTGATTAGGTGCATCGGGAAAATGTTGAGTCTCCAAACAAAAAGCAGATCGAAAATCATCTTTGGCACCAGATTTTAATATATTTTCAGAATTCATAAAATTACCAGAGTAAAATTGGATTCCAGGTTCTTTTGTATAAACATCCATAACAATACCTGATTTATCTCCAATTACTTTAGCTGCATGTTTCATTACGTTTGGCTTATGTTTGCTCAATACAAAATTATGGTCATAACCTCCACCAAAAACGAGCTGCTCGTTATTCATTTCAATCCGTTTTCCAATAGTATGCGATTCAGAAAAATCAAAAGGAGTTTCTGCAACGTTTCTTAATTCACCAGTTGGAATTAAATGTGTGTCAACTGGAGTGAATTTCTCCGCATGGATTTGTAGTTTGTGATTTAAAATACTTCCACTACCCTCTCCATTAAGATTAAAATAGGCATGATTGGTTAAATTAACTATAGTAGGCTTATTTGTTGTAGCCTTATATTCCATTAGTAAGGAGTTGTTTTTGGTCAAAGTAAAAGTTACTTCAGCAATCAAAGTGCCAGGAAAGCCCTCTTCCATATCTGGGGAAGTGTAGTTTAATGTCAGTGTATGCACATCGGGCTGGTGTGCATTCCAGACTTTATCTTGAAAACCATGTTCCCCTCCGTGTAGGGCATTCACATTATTATTAGGAAGGATAGTATATTCTTTTTTCTTAATAGTGAACTTTCCCTTGGCAATACGGTTTCCTACTCTGCCAATAGTTGCGCCAAAGTATGATTCGGGTCCTTTTACATATTCTTTCGTGCTGCCTCTTCCAATAATCACATCCGTAAACTTACCGCTCTTATCTCGGGTCCAAAGCCCAACAAGGCGCCCTCCGTAGTTTGTTATCGCTAGTTTCAACTGTGGTGTTTTCAACCAGTACAGCTTGACGTGTTTTCCTTTAATTATAGTGTCAAAACTAGAATCTAACACCTTAGAATTGAATGCTCCAGGAATCACGGTGTTCTTTTGCTTTAGCGTCTGTTTGTTTTCCTTGCAGTTTGTAAAGCACAAAAGCACTACCCCTAATATCCCTAGTATGATACCTTTATTGTTTAAACTTATCATTACACATTTGAGTTTTGATTACAATTCCTTTTAAGAATTTAATTTTAGTATCAAATCCGTCTCGTCTTTACGATATGGCGTACCGTCTTTTCTAAATACCTCATGAAACCACTCATCAGGTTCGGAGCCGTCTTCAATGGGAGTACCCCACATATATTTGGTATTTGATTTTCCAGCAACCAGACCCCAATTGATTGCACCTACATTTTCCTTTTTTAATAAGGGTAAAATAGTAGAGAAACGACTATTTTTTGCACGCGCCATATACTCGGTGCAAATCAAAGGTCTGCCATGGGATTTTAGCAAATTAATGACATGCTGGTGGTGTTTTTTATCTTCGTAATTATGGTAAGTGATTATATCGGAGTTGAGCGCCTGAAATGCATTGAGTTCTTGAAATTTCCAATGCCAGATTCCCACAGTAAGCGGTTGGCTGGGGTTTACCTCTCTTGCCCAAGTAAAAATATTTTTCAGCAATGGCATTGACGTATTTTCCTTTCCAGAATTACCCGGCTCATTATATAGATCCCACATCAATATGCGTTTATCATTGGCAAAGGTTTTGAGTATATCTTTTACATACGTTTCTAATGCTGGGAAATTTGCTTCATTCTTGTGTGCTGGGTCGCCTGGATCCTGCATCCAACCAGAATTGTGCGTTCCTGTTTTAGGTTCTGGTTGTTCTCCTATTTTTGGACTTTTTCCCCATACATCATCAAAAAAGACAAACATTGTTTTCATGCCATGTTTATCGGCAATATCTAGATAAATAGCCATTCGCTTTTTAAAGCCATCAGCATCCGCTTTATAGGCTAAACTATGAAGGTAAACGCGCATGGTATTAAAGCCTATTCCTTCTGCATAACCTAATTCACTATCTATAGTTTCTGGGTCAAAAGTAGCTTCTTGCCACATTTCCAACTGATTGATAGCCGTGCTTGGGTTAAAGTTTGCACCGGTCATCCAATCATGCTGCGCATACCAATTTATAGACTTTTCGACAGCCCATTTGTTTGTTTCCAATACATTTTCTTGACCGCTTACTACTAAGCTCAAGCATAGTAGAAATACAAAATAAATCACTTTTTTCATGTGTAACATAGTAACGATTCTTAGTATTTTATCTTTTAGTGAATAGTAAACATTTTGAGTATTAAACCAAACGAAGTGATTTGCCTTTTTGGTTAAACATCCTTATTCGGATGCGATTTCTTTCACCCCTTCAAATGTCATTTTTACAGGTTTGATAGTACCATTTCTATTAAATTCCATGACATCCATACAAGTCACACGATGGTCCCTATCTTCATTAGGGATAGGGCGTCTGTGCTATACCATGATATACTCGTCGTTGTCGCGTCTTTTGATTACCGAATGATGGCCTGCTCCGGTAGCAATGTCCCCCTCCCTGGACTCTAGAATGGTGCCAATACGTTTATAGGGTCCTGTAGCTTTTTCGGCCATAGCATAGGCCACTTTATACGTTCCATTGGTCCATCCACCTTCCGACCACATAAAATAGTAGATTTCGTTTCGTAAAAACATAAAGGGGCCTTCCACATATCCTTCTGGGGTGATTTCTTTGAAGTTAGTACCATCCTCCCACGGCATAAAACCGGTAAAATCATCGTTCAGTATCCCTAGGTTGCAATGACTCCATCCTCCATAAAATAAATAAAAGGTATCGGCTACGTCCTTGAATACAAACTGGTCTATAGGTTGGTCGTCATTATAAAAATCAGATATAAGCGGCTCTCTCAAATGATCACTAAATGGTCCGACAGGCGTATCGGCTACGGCCACTCCAATACCTCCATAATGATTAATATCATTAGTTGGGTCATAAGAGTTTCTGCCAGGTCTTTGAATGTCGTTCGCACCAAAGAATAGAAAATACTTTTGATTTTTCTCTATGATTGAAGGCGCCCAAAGGGCCTGACGTAGCCATTTAATGTTGGTAGTATCCAAAATGCGTTCATGCTTTTTCCAGTCCACTTGGTTTTTAGATGAAAAGGCGTCAAAATGTAATTGCTTGTCATAGTCATCGGAGAACGTAGGGTACACCCAATAGGTGTCATTAAAAACTACACCTTCGAGATCGGCATACCACCCATCTGCTATTGGGTTGTTCAATTTTAGGGTCTCCTGCGAAAAACTGAGTCCATAAACTAAGAAACATAACATGGTGAAAATTAAATTTTGTTTCATGAGTTTATTCTTACTAGTCTTCTTATTTTAAACCGAAGTTAGACAAAATACAAAATAATTTAAACTTAGATAAGCTTTCTTTTGCTTAGACTAGTACGCGAAGCATTCTATATAAAATAGACTTTATGATAGTTATCTGTATGCGATAACAAATTTAAACAGCTTTTCTTTAACACACTATCAGACGATGTTGGGTAAATTTATCTTATTGGATGATATGCTTAAACCACTTCCGGAGTAGTCCGATTACTTTTTACTTATGACCTGAGTTTGATTAAATCAACTTGAGCTTATGGTATTCGTTATTCGTGCTTCTTTTTAGTTGGCAGGAAGCTGCAGGGAGTAAGACCGGTGATATGGTTTGCTAGGAAGTTTCCGTGCCATAAATGCTTTATCTGTTATATCGACTTCAGTTCAAGCTTTATGGTTGCTATATCGGTTACATTTTCATCTTAATAAGTATGACTCCGCTAGCACCACGTGCACCATAAAATGAAGCAGCGTCATCCCGAAGAACTCTTACCGAAGCTACTTCCCTAGGAAAAATATACTCCATGGAACTAACAGGATTACCATCTACGATTATCAATGGTTGTTGAATACTTTGAATCGAATTAGGGGGTACTAACCGAATAGAAGTTCCGTTGACAACAGCTCCTGGTATTTCTGTCGCAATCAGTTGGTACATATTCAAATACTTACTATAATCCTTAGGTTCTCTTCTAGTTCTTTTAACCTTTGTCTCGAAACCTAACTCTTCCAATTGCTCTTCAGACACTACAGACTCATTTTTAGGAAAAACAATCAACATACCATCATTACCTTGATAGTTTTTGGTTACGATACCGTAATTCCAAGAATATGCCGAAATAGTTTTGTTGGCAGGCTTTAAACCTATTCTGAATTCACCCTTCTTATTCGTTTTAGTTTTTGTCTTTACGGAATCGATATAAATTACAGCCTTTTTTACAGGTTGCTGGTCTGCGTTTAAAACGGTACCATTGACCCATTGTATTTCTTTTTTTTGAGCATTAATTTGCGCTGTATAGCAAACAATTAAGACAAACGTAATAAGGATTTTCATAGCGATAGGTGTAATTTGGCAATCTCTTTTTTACTCCGTTAAGATAGCTAAAAAATCAAAATCATCTGCTATGTTGGTGTGCTTTTTTATAGTTGTATCGATAATAGAACAGCTTTTTACACTAGTCAGCTAAAAAAAGTATTTTTTTTGGTCATGTGATTTTAGTTGAAAAGAAATTCAAATAATTTGATACAGGTAGGTGCTTGATGGTTACAATTGAATGGTATTTGTAAAGAATGGATTGTTAATCGTTGGGTTGATTTTCTTGCTAAAGATACACTCTCACCTTGCCATATTAAGTCGATACATGGTATTATAGAAGTTTAGCACCCTTATTTCGGTCTTTAAAGGCACGTGTGTTTTTTGTTTGCCTTTGTGTTACCCACCCTACATTCATACCCATTGTTGTCTACTGTAAAATTTGCAAAATATAGAATGGTGAATAGGTCTTACCTTGGCTGCACATTAAGTTTAGATCAGATATAAGGTGAATTATGCCTTTTAAGAGTGGTTCTTTCTGCTTTTTTTTATTGTTTTACCATGTTGGCTTTTTTGATAGTATAGTTTTCGAAATACCAATACTTGTGAGATACGATTACATTTTAAAACAGCTGTCACTACCTATAAAGCTATTGGGTACCTTATGCATATGGACACTGTGTATAAGTATCTTAATGTTCGTTTAAAATAGCCTATAACAAGAGATAACAATCAACTTGTTTTCCAAGTTTCTGGTAAAGAATAGGTAGTCGGTCCCGCCATCCTTTAGTTTTAGTTTTTTGCGTATTGTAGCCACACCATCAGGGAAGTTACGCGTGGTAATATTTGCCTTGGTAAGCCCAAGTTTTTGTATCGCCTTTTTATTATAGGCTACTACCGTTCTTATTTTAAAACTTCTTCCTTGGAAATTTTGATGTATCTCGGAGGTGTACAAATGGGAGTGGGTATGTAATTTATGTACATGAAGCCTTGCACTAATTAATTTAAATGCACCTGATTTTAGAAGTGCTGCGTTGGGTTCATAGAGGAAGTTGCGTGGAAGGGAGAAAGTTGGTACGGCTGCTTTTTCTTCTGAAAGTAAAAATTCGAAAATAGCCTCTTGACTCTTTATCAGGTTCACTGCTTTAATTGTAGGTTCTTCATTAAAACCATACGCTAGTACCCATAAAACTTCCTTTACATCGTTTTCCAAGGCAACAATATGTATTTCTTTTACATGTGTTAACTGTCTTGTGCCTGTAGTAAGATCCAACAATGGACCCGTCTTGATGAGGATATTGTCTGATTTGGAAAAAAGCAGATTTAAATGTCCTGTAATATCTGGTTCGCAGTCTGATAAGAAATAGACTTTTTTATTCGTATTGGTTCTTCTAGACGGGTCAATATATATCCAATCGAACTTTTGTGCTATTTTGGTTAAAAATTCGATGCCATCACCTGTAACAAAATCAATGTTTCCGATGCCCATAGTATCAAAATTTGATTGCGCAATTTTGCTAAGTATCGGGTTCTTTTCTACATGGAAAACTCTTTTTATTTTCCGACCAAAGGCATGTATATCTACACCAAAGCCAGCAGTAATATCTGCGAGTGAATCTCCATTTACAATACTGGATTTGTATGTAGCGGTTTGTTCGGATGATGTTTGGGATATGTTTAACTTGTTGGCATAATAAATGTTTTCCAAAGAAAACCATGTCGGTAGCTTCTTTCTGCTTTTGAGTTTAGCCTCAATTTGACCTGCCAATTCCTTTGTTGAGACCTTAAGGAATGGAGATTTTTGAAACAAAAGTGTAGGGATGTCTTTAGTAAGATTCGCAGTAATGAACGCTTGGACATCGGCATGCAAAATGGCATCGTTCATGACTGCTTTATAAATTTTTGGTAAGGGATTTTACAATTTTGTTATCCGATAAAAACTCTTTTAAAATCACTTTAATGGCCGTATAACCCGGAACAGCTATTATCATGCCTACCACGCCAAACAATAGCCCAGCAATAATAATGACCAAGAAAATTTCTAATGGATGCGATTTTACGCTGTTTGAAAATATAAATGGTTGTGAGAAAAAATTATCTACCAACTGTCCAATTACTAGCCCTATAATCACATATCCTGTGTTCGGTAAAATAACAGAACTAAAATCCATGCCAAGGGTGCTCGTCATGGTGAGCAAAATCATGAGCACACCACCTATAATTGGACCTATATAGGGGATTACGTTGAAAAGTGCACATAAAAAAGCGATAACTATGGCGTTTTCTATTCCAACAATCAATAACACAATGGTATAGATTACGAAAAGAATAAATATTTGGAGCAATAGACCAACGAAATATCGGGATAACAGTCCATTTATTTTATTAATAGAATTTATTGTTCCTGTTTCTTTTGTATTTGGTACGAATACCAATAGTCCATTCTGAAATAGCTTGCTGTCCTTTAAGAAAAAAAAAGAAATGAACAACACGGAGAAAAGACCAATACTGAGGGTACTAAGTACATTTAAAAACGAGTTGAGAAAATTAGGTATAAAACTAAGATTTAAGCCTTCTAGAATATTCTGTTCAATATTGCTTTCTTGAATGGCGTCACCCACAACATTTGTTGACAATCCCAAATATTGGGTAATTTCAAAATAAAGGGAGTTGATACTTTTTTGTAGCCCATCCATATTCAGCAGGGAAAGATTTTTGCTCTGCTCGGATATCAGCGGGATAAAAAGGGCAAAAACACTGGCTATGACCCCAACCATAACAAGCATTGCGAGTATCACTGCCAAAATATTGGGGAATCTAAGTTTTTCTCTTAGAAAGAAAACAATAGGTCGACCTATTAATGCGATGACCGCAGCTATTGCCAAATAAGCCAAAACGGAGCGGACCATGTATAGAAAATATAAAATCAGTAGGATTCCTGTTATAATCCCTATGGTCCTCAATAATCCGTTTGAAATGGTTTTAGAGGTCATGCTTTAGTTTTTAAAAACATATGAAATGATATTTGCACCCATTTTTAAGGCTTGTTGTCTTATATCCTCTGGGTCGTTATGTACTGCGGGGTCTTCCCAACCATCACCTAGATCAGATTCAAAAGTAAACAATAAGACAAGGCGCTGCTCGTAATAGATGCCTAATGCTTGTGGTCGTTGCCCGTCGTGTTCGTGTATCTTGGGAAGCCCTTTTGGAAAGTCGTATTCTTGGGAAAATATAGGGTGGTCTGCGCCAATTTCTTCTAACGGTGTATTGGGAAAAAGTGCCTCCAGCTGTTTGGTCACATAGGGTTTCATGCCATAATTATCATCAATATGTAAAAAACCGCCGGATACCAGGTAGGTTCTCAGATTTTCAAGATCCTCTTGGGAAAATACCACGTTACCATGACCTGTCATATGTAGAAATGGATACTGGAAAATAGCTGCGTTTCCCACTTCAACTGTATTTGGCTTATCGTTTAAACGCGTACCTATGTTAGCATTACAAAATCGAATCAAATTTGGCACAGCCGTCGGATTAGCATACCAGTCTCCTCCGCCATTGTATTTTAGTATAGCCACTTCTTGGGCCCTTACTTCTGATATAAACAGAAAAACACATAAAACAATAAGAGCGATTAAGCGATGCATAAAACAAGGTGTAAAAATTCAAATTTACATAATATCGGTATGAAAAGTAGGGAAGTGGCTTTATTGTTTAGTAAGGTATTATTTTCACGACTTTTTTTAGACTTTTTTTTATTCGGGGACCATTAATTGACTGCTTAATGGTCAGCGACTATCACTTTATTTTTAAATTATAACAAGTATACTGTGTCCAGCGTTAAGCTAAAGAACAAGCGGTTATCCATTATTGGTAAGCGTAACCGTAGTGCAGGCAACAATTGCAGCAGTTTCTGTTCGTAATCTAGTCTTGCCCATTGATACGGGTTTGTAGTCTTTTGTCTTTGCTTTTTTAATTTCCTCTTTGGTGAAATCTCCTTCTGGGCCTATCAATATTGTTATTGGTCTGTCTGGTGCAATATTGCGTTTTAATTCGTAGCGTTCGGTGTCTTCGCAATGTGCTATGAACAAGAGCCCTTGCGTATCCTTTTCCAAAAATTCAGCTAACGTAATCAATGGATTTAAAATAGGTAAATAGGCCTGGAAAGATTGTTTCATGGCCGATTGAATCACCTTTTCGTACCGTTCTGTTTTTACGGTTTTTCTTTCAGATCTTTCGCAAAGTATGGGTGTGATTTCATGCACTCCTATTTCTGTAGCCTTTTCTAAGAACCACTCGAACCTATCATTCATTTTGGTTGGTGCCACCGCTAAATGAAGATGATGTTTTGTAGGGTGGATTTTTTTGTGGTGCGTAATAGCTACAGTGCACCCTTTTGCATCACTTTCGGTAATAGTAGCGAACAGAAAAAGGCCACGGCCGTTGGTAATTTGAAGTTCGTCTCCGACTTTTCTACGTAATACTTTTACGATATGTTTGCTTTCAAAACTATCGAACGTAAAATGTTTCGATTCTTCTTCTAATTTTGGGTTGTAAAATAATTGCATAAGATTGGTTTAAAAACTATATCTGGCGCTGGCGGTAACGTTCTGCTCCGCAAAGAGTTCTTTTTTGAATTTTAAATACCCAACAATACCAATCATCGCGGCATTATCCGTACAATATTCAAATTTTGGAATATGCACGGTCCATCCCAAGTCCTTTTCCGCATTTACTAGCGCTTTCCGAATACCTGAATTAGCAGAGACACCTCCACCTATAGCAATAGTGTTGATTCCTGTTTGCTTAACAGATTTTTTAAGTTTCTGCATTAGAATGGTTACAATGGTGTATTGTATAGAAGCACAAATATCAACAAGGTTTTCAGAGATAAAATCTGGATTTTCCTTCGTTTTTCTTTGAACAAAATATAGGATGCTTGTTTTTAATCCACTAAAACTAAAATTAAGATCTTTTACCTTGGGTATAGGAAATTCAAAGGCACGCGGGTTACCTTTCTGTGCATACTGATCTACCAAAGGGCCACCAGGGTAAGGTAATCCTAAAACTTTTGCGCTTTTATCAAAGGCTTCACCAACAGCATCGTCTAGGCTTTGCCCCAAAACCTCCATTTTAAAATAATCGCTGACTTTTAAGATTTGGGTATGTCCTCCGCTAATGGTCAAGGCCAAAAAAGGAAATTTTGGAGGCGACATATTCGTGTCTTGGATAAAATGTGCCAAAATATGGGCTTGCATGTGGTTTACTTCAATTAGCGGAAGTCCAAGACCAAGGGCTAAGGACTTCGCAAAAGAGGTGCCTACCAAAAGAGACCCCATAAGACCTGGTCCGCGGGTAAATGCTATGGCTGATAACTGTTTTTTATCGATATTTGCTTTAGCTAATGCTTGATCAACTACGGGAACTATATTTTGCTGATGTGCACGGGACGCAAGTTCGGGTACGACGCCACCATATTGTTCATGTATTTTTTGACTGGCAACCACATTGCTTAGTACAGTAGTATTCCTAAGAATGGCAGCAGAAGTGTCGTCGCAAGACGATTCGATAGCAAGGATGTAATTAGTTTCGTTTTCCAACGGTTTTGGAATAAAAATTAAATGACAAAGGTAAAACATAAAGCCCTATCAAAAAATTAAGGAAAATACTGATTAGGACAATCATGGTTCTGCTATTGATATGTATTTTGGGAACCATGGTACTTTCCTTACCAGTTGTTCAGACCAGCTTGGCTAAGTATGCAACAACTGCTCTTAACAAGGAGTTTGGAACCAACATCAATATAGATAAGTTGCGTTTTTCCCTTATCTCTTGGGATACTTCTTTACAGGGGATATATATAGAAGATTATCAACAAGATACGCTGTTTTATGTAGATAATCTAAAGACTTCGGTGTTGAGCTTGGGAAATTTAACCCAAGGAAGACTCGAGTTTGGGGATATTACAATTAATAGGCTTCACTTTAAGCTTAAAACTTACGCGGGAGAAAGAACGACCAACATAAATGTTTTTGTGGATAAACTAGATGATAAAAAACCAAGGGCACTGGGAGCTCCACCATTTTTCTTTTCCTCTTCTTTTGTAGACATTAACGAAAGTAGGTTCCAATACATAGATGAAAACCTAGAAAATGCGCAAACTCTATTGTTCAATAATCTAAACATAGCTGGCAAGGATTTTCAGATAGTAGGGCCGGAAGTCTCTACCAATATTGCTGAAATGTCGTTTTTAAGTAAAAGAGGTATTCAGGTAGAAAAAATGTCTACTATTTTTAAATATACCAGGGAGCAAATGCGTTTTGATTCCCTTGAAATTAAAACACCACTATCTAATCTCAACGGTAATCTTGTTTTTAATTATAACAGAAAGGATTTTGTAGATTTCCTGAATAAGGTGAATCTGGAAGCCAGTTTTGAGGAATCTACTGTAGCTTTTGATGAAATAAATCTGTTATATAATGAATTTGGAAATGGCAAGTTAGCAACATTTAGCGCAAACCTTAGTGGAGTACTTAACGATTTAAATACTGATGATTTATTTCTTTTTTCAGATAATACAGGAATACGGGGAGATTTTAATTTTAAGAACCTCTTTAATAAACAAAAGCCTTTTGCACTAGATGCAAAAATGAAGAACGTAACTAGCAACTATTATCAATTAAATGCCCTTTTGCCCAATTTGGTAGGAAACTCCCTTCCCTCTTCGTTTAGTAAATTAGGACAATTTACAATAAGGGGTGATGCTTTCATAACCAATTCTTCCATTGATGCCAAAGTAAACTTGAATACTGCTGTGGGTAGTAGTTATACTGATATCGTGTTGACTGATTTCAACAATATTGATAATGCAACCTACAAAGGTTTTGTTTCTTTAATAGATTTTGATTTAGGTGATTTTGTGGGAAGTCCAACTGTTGGGAAAACTACCTTAGATTTTAACGTAAAAGGAAAGGGTTTCGTAAAAGAAAAGCTTGATACAGAGGTTACCGGTCAGGTCTATAGCATTGAATTTAATAGATATACCTATAAAAACCTAAAAGTTGCCGGAGTTCTAAAAGATGAACTATTTGATGGTTCCCTAATAAGTAATGATAGGAACATCAAATTTGATTTTAAAGGATTGGCAGATTTTGGAAAGGACCGAAACAATTTTAATTTTATGGCCAACGTTGCCTACGCCGACCTTAAGACCTTAAATTTTATTAAGGATAGTGTTTCCATTTTTAAAGGCAAGGTAATTATGGATATTACTGGGACTACGCTTGATAATTTAGTTGGGGGTATCAATTTTACGAGCACCAGTTATGAGAATATAAACGACATCTACTACTTTGACGATTTCGCCATTGCCTCTTCCTTTGATAAGGAACGCGTAAGAACTATAAACATTAATTCACCCGACATTATCACTGGTTTTATGAAGGGGAATTTTAAAGTGAAAGAACTTGGTAAGCTTGTTCAAAACTCTCTGGGTAGTATTTATACTAATTTCCGCCCTTCTGATATTTCTAGTGGACAAGACCTTTCCTTTAATTTTAAAATTTACAATAAAATAGTTGATATTTTCTTTCCAGAAGTGCGCTTTGATCCCAACACGTTTATAAAAGGAAAAATAGTGGCGGACGAAGGTGATTTTAAACTCAATTTTGAGTCGCCCAGTATAGAAGCCTATGGCAATGCGGCAGATAATATCGAATTAAAGATTGACAATAAAAATCCTTTGTTCAATACCTTTGTTTCGGTAGGGGAGCTAAGCACACCTTATTATAATTTAAAGGATTTTAATCTCATCAATACAACCCTAAAGGATACCTTGTTTTTTAGGTCTGAATTTAAAGGAGGAAGCGAACTTAACGATAGTTATAATCTCAACTTTTATCACACCTTCAATAAGGATAATAAATCTGTTATTGGTTTAAAGACTTCGGATATTAATTTTAAGGGGAATAAGTGGGTTTTGAATAAAGATGGAGATTCCAAGAATAAGGTTATTCTGAACCGTTCTCTGGATAGTATTACCATCGAAGAAATCGTAATGAACAATGAGCAGCGTGAACAGATAAGGTTAAGGGGGCAAATCGCTGATTCTACTTATAAAGACCTACAGCTCCAGTTCAAGATAGTATCGTTGAATAAAATCACCCCAGTAATAGATAGCCTAAAACTTCAAGGAGAAGTAAACGGAAACCTCAATATCTTGCAGAAGGATGGTATTTATTTGCCATCTTCTAGTCTTAATATAGTTGACTTTGGTGTAAACGATACCCGGCTTGGGGATTTGGCAATTAGTATTGTTGGAAATAGGGACTTAACTGAGTTTCAGGTAAATTCTCAGCTATTGGATAACGACGTCGAAAAGTTTAGTATCGTAGGCAAGATAGAAAATAAAGAAAAAGTTCCTAAGGCCAACTTGATGGCCAATTTCAGTAATTTCGATTTAGAACCTTTTAGTCCTTTGGGTGAAGGTGTAATTGATCGTATTAGGGGAGGTATAGACGGCAGTATAACCATAACCGGGGATGTGGACAATCCAAATTTTAACGGCCTTCTTACTTTGGATAATGCTGGAATATCAGTGCCTTATTTGAACGTAGATTATAGCTTTGGTATGCGTTCAAAAGTGTGGCTCTCTAACCAAACATTCAACTTTGAGAACATTGCACTTACCGATGTGGCAAAGGGGACTAGAGCAAATTTGGACGGTACTATTAGTCATAGTTACTTTAAAAATTGGGTATTAAATTTGAATGTAGACACAAACAATGACCGTTTCTTAATATTGGACACCGATTTTGAGGAAGGAGACTTATATTATGGTACTGGATACTTGAATGGTAGTGGTCGCATATACGGCCCTACAAAAGCCCTTAACATTAATGTCAGTGGAAAAACGGCTAAAGGCACCTCCTTAAAAATTCCCCTCAGCGATGTCGCTAGTGCAGGAGATTATTCTTTTATAAATTTCACTAAAAAAAATAGTATAAACAGTATCGACCAACAACGTAGTTTAAAAGATTCTCAGGGTGTGGAGCTAGAGTTTGATTTGGATATTACCCCAGAGGCTGAAGTAGAAATAGTGACCGATACGAAAACAGGTAGCTCTTTAAAGGGTACAGGAGTCGGAATCATTCTGCTACAGATAAATACGAATGGTAAGTTTGAAATGTATGGGGATTTTGTTGTGGTTACGGGGGAATTCAATTATAAGTTTGGCGGTATTATAGATAAAAAATTCGCTGTTAAACCTGGCGGTACCATCAATTGGGATCAGGAGCCTTTAGAGGCTGATTTGAATATGGAAGCGGTATATTCCATTGATGCAAACCCCGCCCCTTTATTAGACAATCAGAGCTTTGCAAGACGAATACCTACAGATGTCGTTATCAAATTAACAGGGGAACTTCAAAGTCCGAATATAGAGTTTGGCATAGAGTTTCCTGGAACCAATTCTATTGTACAATCCGAACTTCAGTATAGGTTGCAAGACCCAACCATAGAAGAGAAGAATGCTATTTTTTTATTGGCACAAGGTAATTTTGTTAATGATCAAAGCGGTATAAACCAACAAGCGATAACCGGTAACCTAATACAAAGTGCGTCTGGTATATTGAATTCAATTTTAGGAGGTGGTAATGACAAATTAAATGTCGGACTTTCTTATGAACAAGGTATTTTAGATCGTAATGCAGATATAGAGACAGATAATCGTATTGGGCTAACGGTTTCTACCCAGATAAGCGATCGGGTTTTATTCAATGGTAAGGTAGGGGTTCCGGTAGGAGCGTCTAGTGAAAACCTTGTTGCTGGTGATTTTGAAATTCAGCTGCTCTTAAACGATGAGGGTACATTGAGTGCGAAATTCTTCAGTCGACAACGTGAAATTCAAGCCTTTTTGCCTGATCAGCAAGGTTCTACTCAAGGAGCCGGACTCTCTTATGAAGTTGATTTCAATACCTTTAGGGAACTCTTTAGGAAAATCTTCACTACATCTTCCGATACTATTATCGTAGGGTCTCAAGCTATTGATTAGTAGGATGTAAGTTTTTGTGAGACGTCTACGTTCTGGGTATTTTTATTCCTCTCGGTTAGTTTTGTTTGGTTATTTTTTTACAACTGTGCTAAGCGCTGTTAAAACGAGTAACGTGTTAAAAATTTATACGATACGCCTTACTTTTGAAATATAAAAAAAGTTCACAAAAGCAACATTACGATTGTTTTAAAGATTCATTTTCATTCATTATGAATGTATTTTTACTTTTTAAGGCTAGTAGCTCTAATGTATCGGTAGTCGTACCTTTTAAGCGGATATGAATATATTTATTAATCTTTGTAGGTTGTTTAATGTTAGTAAAACGCAGGTTTATGTCCAATTTTAGTAAAAATATAACCACGAAACCCTTATTGTTGGGCGAATTAAAATTGCTGACGGTTTCCATTTCATAATTGCATTAACTTTTAGTACTTTCGTTCGCTTAAATTTTTCCATGTCTTCAAAAATAAAAAAAATAGGTGTACTTACTTCTGGGGGGGATTCTCCAGGAATGAATGCTGCCATTAGGTCTGTTGTGCGAACCTGTGCATATCTGAAGCTAGAATGTGTTGGAATCTACAGAGGATACCAAGGCATGATAGAGGGTGATTTTAAGCTTATGGATGCGCGTAGCGTAAACAATATTATAAATAAAGGGGGAACGATGTTAAAGTCCGCCAGGTGCATGGAATTTATGACACCCGAAGGCAGAAAAAGGGCCTATTCCCAATTGGTTACAGAGGGTATTGATGCTTTTGTGGTCATTGGTGGTGATGGAAGTTTCACAGGAGCCATGATTTTTAATCAAGAATACAATTTTCCTGTAATCGGTATTCCAGGTACGATAGACAATGATATTTTCGGAACTACATATACACTTGGTTTTGATACCGCTTTGAATACGGTAGTAGAGGCTATTGATAAAATTAGGGATACAGCGAGTTCGCACAATAGATTGTTCTTTGTAGAGGTTATGGGTAGAGATGTTGGCCATATTGCATTAAATGCAGGGGTTGGTGCCGGTGCCGAAGAAATCTTGATACCTGAGGAGAATTTGGGACTAGATCGTTTATTGGAGTCTTTGAAAAGAAGTAAGCAATCTGGAAAATCTTCTAGTATAGTAATCGTAGCCGAAGGTGATAAATCTGGAAAGAATGTATTTGAGCTTGCGGAATATGTAGAAGAACACCTTCCAATATATGATGTTCGCGTATCTGTACTAGGACACATGCAGCGTGGGGGGTCCCCTTCTTGTTACGATAGGGTTTTAGCTAGTAGAATGGGAGTAAGAGCAGTAGAAGCGCTTCTGGAAGGCAAAACTAGTTTAATGGTAGGTATACAGGATAACAAGCTAATTCTTACCCCTATCAATAAGGCCATAAAAGGCCACACAAAAATAGACAAGGAACTTATTCGGGTTTCGGAAATAATGACAACATAATTTTAATTCATAATAACAGATAACATGTCAAACTTAAAAATAGGAATTAACGGATTTGGTAGAATTGGTAGACTGGTTTTCAGGACTTCAGTAAAACGGGGAGATGTAGATGTGGTAGCCATCAACGATTTGTTGGATGTAGAGCATCTGGCTTATCTTTTAAAATACGATTCGGTACACGGTCATTTTGATGGAACTGTTGAAGTAAAAGACGGTCATTTGGTTGTAAACGGAAAAACGGTACGAATTACGGCAGAAAGAGACCCGAAAGAAATTAAATGGGATGCAGTAGGAGCAACAACCGTTGCTGAATGTACGGGTATCTTTACTACATTGGAAACAGCTCAATATCATATAGATGGTGGTACTAAAAAAGTTGTAATTTCTGCACCTTCCAAAGATGCTCCAATGTTTGTAATGGGTGTAAACCACAAAGACGTGAAAGAATCTGATACTATAGTTTCTAACGCTTCTTGTACGACTAATTGTTTAGCACCAATGGCAAAAGTACTTAACGATGCCTTTGGTATCGAAGAGGCCTTGATGACAACCGTTCATGCTACAACAGCTACGCAAATGACCGTAGATGGTCCTTCTAGAAAAGACTGGAGAGGTGGTAGAAGTGCTATGTTGAATATTATACCAGCCTCAACTGGTGCAGCCGTTGCAGTAACTAAAGTAATCCCAGAACTTAAAGGTAAACTTACGGGGATGGCTTTTAGAGTGCCAACTGCGGATGTTTCCGTGGTAGATTTAACGGTTCGTTTGGAGAAGGAAACTTCTTATGAAGAAGTGAAGAAAGCTTTTAAAGATGCTTCTGAAGGCGAATTGAAAGGCGTTTTAGGATATACAGAAGAGGCCTTGGTTTCTCAGGATTTTATTGGCGATGCAAGAACTAGTATTTTTGATGCTGGCGCTGGAATAGAATTGAATTCCAAATTCTTTAAATTGATCTGCTGGTACGATAACGAAGCAGGCTTCTCCAATAAAATGGTAGACCTTATACAACACGTAAACAGTCTCTAGTAAAAAACACGGTATTTGCGCTGTGCTTTGATGGCGTTTATGGAATGTATTAGATTTACGTAAATTTTCCTGAAAATAAGGGTATTTTTCCTTATTTTCAGGATTCTTTTTTAAACATATAGGTATATGATTTTAATTGTTGATAGTGGTGCTACAAAATCGGATTGGATTGCTTTGGATAGTAAGGGAAACCAGCTTTTTTTAACCCAGACCTTAGGCTTAAGTCCAGAAGTGCTTACAAAAGAAGTGATAGAAGATCGGCTGGCGAACAATTTTGAGCTGTCTAAGAACAGAGAGAGTGTCACTCATCTTCATTTTTATGGCGCAGGATGCGGAACGAATCGCATGAAGCTATTTTTAAAGGATATTTTTAAGGAGTTCTTTCCAAACGCCAAGGCGTATGTAAAGGAGGATACGTATGCAGCTATCTTTGCAACTACTAAAATTGGAACACAAGGTATTGTGTGTATTTTAGGAACAGGGTCTAACTGCAGTTATTACGATGGGCATCAGCTGTTCCAGAAGGTTACCTCACTTGGTTATATTCCTATGGATGATGGGAGCGGTAATTTTTTTGGACGTAAACTTATACGAGACTATTATTTCCATAAAATGCCTCAAGATCTTGGGATAAAGTTTGCTAAAGAATACAATTTAGAAGCAGATCACATCAAAGAAAATTTATACAAGCAACCCAATCCAAATACCTATTTGGCCACCTTTGCTCGCTTTCTGGTTGAAAATAAAGAACATCCATACGCAAAAGGAGTTATTGATAAAGGCTTTCAGCAATTTATCAATAACTACATTATGCAATTTGAGCTCGCAACCAAAGTTCCTGTTAATTTTGTAGGAAGTATTGCTCATTATCTAAGAGATGAGCTGGTTACGGTTTTAGAGCGGAATGACCTTATTGTTGGTGTCATAAGACAACGCCCTATAGAAGGGTTAGTTGAGTTTCATAAGGCTAATATGTAATGGCCTATCTTGGTTCTTTGAATATTCCAGTAATTTTTTCGATATTTTTTATCTTAAACTACAAACTACTTAACAGCAAGCATTGAAATCTCCACGTTTACAAACTTAGGTAGGTTTGCTACTTCTACAGTTTCTCTAGCGGGTGCAGTTTCAGCGTCAAAATAAGTTCCGTATACGTCATTTACTTTTGAGAATTGATGCATGTCTTTCAAGAAAATAGTAGATTTTACCACGTGGTCAAAACTCATCTCAGCTGCAGTTAAGATAGCCTTCAGGTTTTCCATAGATTGCTCGGTTTCTTTTTTGATATCTCCTTCTATCAAGGTTCCTGTTTTTGGGTCCATTGGAATTTGACCTGATATATACAAGGTATTTCCACTTAAAATAGCTTGGTTGTAAGGACCTATGGGTGCTGGCGCATTATCAGTGTTGATGATTTTTTTCATTTTCTAAAATTTAATTTCTTACGGGTTGACTTCGGTTTTCCCATTTTAAGTCGCTAAGAATGGAAGCGTCTATACCTATGAAGAAAAACCATCTTTTATATTGCCCAAATGGGGTCCAATTAAAACGCATATTAAAACTACCTAAATTACGTTCAAAACGAAGTTGTGTTAAGGTAAAACCGGAGTTTTGAAAGTCGTATCCAGAGGACCCTCCAACTTTCCATCTAGGCGATAGTTCAATATCACCTGAGAACATAAGCGCATTGTTGCCAAAGGTGTTCTGCCTTGCGCTGTTACTGTATCCTGCAGAATATGCTAATCTAAAATTCCAAGGAATCTTGGTGCCATATTTGGGGTTTTCAATATCACTATCGTCTTTATTATTATCCATAGGATTGTCGGAAAAGCTATCCGCCCTGCCAAACAAGTCGTCCGTTCTGCCGCCACTTTGAGCCACGTAATCAAACGGATTCTCCTCCTCCTCCTCCTCCTCTTCATCTTTATCTTTTCCAAACATATCACTACTAATGGAGTAGGTGATATTGGCGTTAGCTCGCGTAAGCCTAAAAAGACTTCCTCCATTGTTAGCATTTAAAGTGTTGATGCGCATTCCATTGTTATCAATAGCATAAGGGTCCAAATTAGCAGAGAAGTTAATGGACATTTTATTGTCCAATATATTCGTTCCACCATTTATACTCAATGGACTAAGCCGCAGTGAATCCGATTCTAAGTTGTATGCACTGGATATATTTAAATTACTTAGTAAGGGTACTTTTTTAGCTTCTAATTTAGTTGAATCTTTATCACTAACCTTGGCTTCTAACACGTTAGCTAGGGAAAAGCTAAGGCTATTGGAGCGCCCAAGTCTTGGGACCCCATTTAAGGTGCCTTCAAAACGCGTAAATTGTACAACCTCCCCATTTCCATCTATATACTGATCATAATACTGATCAAAGGAAGGCGCGTAGCCATAACTGATAGAGGGGCGCATCACATGTCTTATGGCTTGGATTTTTTTATCTTCCCCAAAATCAAATGTTCCGTATAGCGTCGTTCCTATGCTTGCGCTAAAATTGTATTGGTTAAAGCGATCAAAGCCACTGATAGTATCTCGTACCGTAGTATTGGTTTCTGCGTCAAAACGTTTGTCAAATGTCTCCAAGGTCCAAATATCTTCATAGTTTGCGCTTGTGCTTACACTAAAATACTTTGCTATTTTAAAATTGGTGCTTATGGGTATGCGATGTCTAGCCCCAACCCTTGCATTGTTGAACATTCTACTGGTTAAAAAATCTTGGTCATTTGTAGTAAGGCGGTTCTGGGCGTTTAAGTCATATTGAAAATTTATATTTTGTATAAATCCTTTTTTGATTCCGTCTCTCTTAGCAAAGGGAAAAATCCGTTCCATACTTGTTTGTAGCGTAGGAAGACTCATGGTAATATTGTCAGGGTTGTCTGCTGTAGCCGTCGGTGAGGTCAACTGCGAATGAGTGGCGGTTAAGCTCATATTTACCGATGGATAGGCTGGAAATGTTTTGGAGTAGGATATGGATGATGATAAGGTGTTGTTTTGGGTATTCGGTAAATTTCGCTGCTGTAAGGAATTTCGATAAAATTCACTACTCCCAAGGTTCACCGAAGCAGAAAACCTGGAGTTGGGACTCGCTTTGGGATCCTGTGAGTGGGAAATCTGGATATTATAGTTTTTTGATAAACTATAATCGCTAAATCCTTTTTGACTACGTACCTGGTTTTCGTACCTAAAATTAATGTTTCCCCTATATTTATAGCGTTTTGTGTAAATAGATGCTGCGCGCATACCCCAGCTCCCGTTGGTGTAGAAATCACCAGAAAAAGTAACATCTGCATAATCACCTAAAGGCACATAGTAACCCATGTCTTGCAAAAAGTAACCTGTATTAGGGTCATTGCCAAAGGCAGGCATTAATATACCTGCAGCCCGCCCTACAGTAAGGGGAAAATAGGCGAAGGGCATAAAAATAGGAGTGGGTACATCTTCGATATAAATACTACTGAACCCTGCTATCACCTTTTTCTTAGGGACGAATTTCGCCTTTTTTATGCGTATATAATAGTCTGGGTCTATGGTGTCAGTTGCTGTAGTTAGTTTAGCCTCACTCAAAAAATAAACAGAGTCGTTTTCTTTTTTTGTTTTTTCTGCATATACTTTCATAGAATCACTACCCAAGGCTCCTGCGGCGGCCTGTTGTTCTGTTCTGGAATTCCAAATAATAGCTTTTTGGGTATCAAAATTAAAACGAATCGAGTCCGGAATAACAACACTACCTCCTTGTTTAAAATAGGGTAATTGCGTGTAATTTCCTAATGAATCTTTTAAACGGCCCGCATAGACTTCATTTTTAACGTAGTCCATGGTGATGACCCCTGCTTTCAATTCGGTATCTTGATAATATATCTCTGCCTCGTTGTACAGATAAATCTTGTTTTCTTTTTGACTTAACCTTACATAGTCTTTGGCCTTATATGTAATTTTGTCAAGTAATAGTGGTTTTTTTTTGTTGAGAGAATCCGTAGCAACGGAATCTAATAGAATATTATCCTGACCTAAAGGCGCCAGAAAAAGAGGTGCTACTATGGTGTCCTGTACCGCTGTTACGGATAACGGTACAACTTTTTGCTCTTGAGCTTTGCTAGAAAATGCGCCGACTAAAAAAATCAAGAGGAAAAGTACGTAATGTTTATTTGATTGCAAGGCTTTATATCCTATTTTTGTAACAATTTGGCAATCCAATGAGACATTGGTTTCCGATGTCAAACTTACATATATTTTTTATTCCCTAAGTAGGGTATTACCATAATTTTAACCATAAGAAGGGGTTTAAAAACACCATAAGAACATGAAAATTAAATCGCTCTTGTCTATTTTATTTTTAGCGTCTTCCTTGCTATTATTTTCGTTTACACCTTTTTATACCCAAACGGTATCGGTAGAGCCTTTCGTTGTAGTCTTGGATGCAGGGCATGGAGGTCATGATCCTGGTAATTTAGGGAATGGTTATCTGGAAAAAAACATTGCCCTGAATATTGTACTCAAAGTGGGTGAGCTTTTGGGAAGTAACAAAGATATTAAGGTAATGTATACTCGTAAAGACGATACGTTTATAAATCTTTTTGTGCGAGGGGAGATTGCAAACAAGGCAAATGCAGACCTTTTTGTCTCTGTACATTGTGATTCGCATACTTCGGACGCACATGGTGCAGGTACTTTTGTTTTAGGGCTGCATGCGAACAAACAAAATTTCGAAATCGCAAAAAAGGAAAACTCCGTTATTTACCTTGAGGATAATTACGAAACGCGTTATGCCGATTATGATATTAATGCTCCAGAGTCTGTTATAGGTTTAACTATTATGCAAGAAGAATTTTTAGATCAGAGTATAGCCCTGGCAAAGATGATTCAAGATAATTTTTCAGGAAAGTTAAAACGAAATGATAGAAAGGTAAAACAAGCAGGTTTCATTGTGCTTCATCAGACTTTTATGCCCAGCGTTTTGGTAGAAACTGGGTTTCTTACCAACAAAAACGAAGGCGCATACCTCAACTCTAATAAAGGGCAAGTAGAAATGGGTACGGCAATTGCTAATGCTATTTTAAAATATAAGGGCGCTACGAAAGCGAATACTTCGCCAGTACTGGTGTCGAAAAAATCCGATGCTGCTGATGAACCAAAAAGGATTACAGCCGAAGCTATTGAAATGGAAAAGCTAGCTAGCGAGAAAGTATTATCAGAAAATAAGGTAGCAGAAAAAGAAAAAGAACCAATTAGCGCAACGCAAGAAGAAATAGAAGTAGGTGCTAAGGCTATAGCTACAGTTCCTCAAAGAGGCGAAAAAAGTAGCAATATAAGCACCAAGGCAGTAAATAACGAAGATATTAAGGTAACGAATGAAAAACCTGTCGCAGAAATTAAGGAAGCCCAACGAACTGATACAAACGTGGTTTTTAAGATACAATTAATGGCTAGTAGTAAGGATTTAGCTTCTGATTCTGACTATTTCAATGGATTAAATCGTATATCAAAAGAACCGTATAAGAAGCTGTATCGTTATTTGTATGGGGAGACCCGTTCGCATCGCGAAGCTGAAATGATGAAATCTAAAGCTGCCTCAAGAGGGTTTTCCACAGCTTATATTGTGGCTTACCGAGATGGTGTGCGAATTACCATTAGCGAGGCGCTAAAGGAGGTTTCGCAATAACCGTAATTATTGTAATAATTATTTCTAACTTTGTTTATAACATTAAATCTATTTTTTTGAAACTATCCAGGGAGCTTAAAACAGGAATAATAGTAATAGGAGGAATCTTACTTTTTATCATGGGATTTAGTTACCTAAAATCCACTCCTCTTTTTGACAATAGTAAAACACTTTATGCGGTATATCCAAATGTAGGGGGATTGCAATCCGGGACCGTAGTGTCGATAAATGGATACGGCGTAGGTAAAGTAAATGATGTTCGTTTTATAGATACGCAAGGTAATTTAGTAGTCACGTTTACTGTAAGTAGTGAATTTCAATTTACTAAAAATAGTACGGTAGAGCTATACGATACCGGTATCATAGGCGGTAAGGGATTACAGATTGTCCCTGTTTTTGATGACTCACCCAACGTGCAATCCGGAGATACATTAAACACCGATACAAGACCTGGACTCACAGAACTTGCTCAACAAAAATTAACACCTTTATTCAAGAAGTTTGAATCAGCGGTTACAGATGCAGATTCTGTTTTGATGAATGTAAACGATATTTTGGATAAAAATACAAGGAGCGATTTAAGAAAAGCGATTAACGGCTTAAGTCAACTTATGGTGAGCCTTAATGGGAGTGCCAGTACCTTGGATGAGCTACTAAAGGAGAACCAAGGCAAGTTGGGTAGTTCTTTAGATAACATTGATGTACTTACCTCCAATTTTGCCAAGCTATCAGATTCGCTCAATAATGCAGGGTTGGGAACTACCTTGTCTAGCTTACAATCAACCGTTGCGAGTTTGGATATTATTATGTCAAGATTAGAAAAAGGCGATGGTACTCTTGGTAAGCTTATGACCGATAAAGAATTATATTCCAATCTAAATAGTGCTTCAAGGGAGCTTGATTTGCTTTTGCAGGACTTTCGTTTGAACCCCAAACGCTATGTAAACGTCTCGGTTTTTGGTAAAAAGCAATCGGAATATGCGGTTCCTGAAGATGACCCCGCAGAAACTATAGAAAATTAATTGATGCAGTATATACCTAACATCTTATTTGCCATCCTATTCCTTTTTGGAGTTGGCTTTTTTGTCAGAAATGTAGTTCGTTTACGACGAAACATTTTTTTGGGAAAAGACGTGGAGGTAAGTGATAATACTTCTCAGCGTTGGAAGAATATGGCTAATATTGCTCTTGGGCAGAGTAAAATGGTGGTGAGACCGATTGCTGGTTTTCTTCATATTATCGTATACGTCGGCTTTGTTATTATAAATATTGAAGTGCTGGAAATAATTATTGACGGACTTCTAGGTACCCACAGGATTTTTGCTGGACTTGGACCAGTTTATAATTTTTTGATTGCTTCTTTTGAAATATTGGCTTTTTTAGTCATCGTAGCGGTAGTGCTTTTTTGGATACGAAGAAATGTTATTCGGTTAAAACGTTTTACAAAACCGGAGATGGAGGGATGGCCTAAACAGGATGGGAATCTTATTCTCTACATAGAAGTAGTGTTGATGTTCTTATTTTTAACCATGAATGCCTCTGATTATCAATTGCAACAAATGGGCGCTGACTATTATGTTCAAGCAGGTTCGTTTCCTATAAGTCAGTTTATTGCAGTCTGGTTTCAAGGGCTATCCGAAGCTACTTTAATTGGGATTGAAAGAACAGCGTGGTGGTTACATATTGCTGGTATCCTGTTCTTTTTAAACTACCTCTATTATTCTAAACACTTACATATTTTATTAGCCTTTCCCAATACCTATTATGGTAAGCTTACACCAATAGGTCAATTACCTAATTTAGAATCGGTCACGAATGAGGTAAAACTGATGATGGACCCTGGTGCAGACCCATTTGCTGCGCCGGCTGAGGATGCTCCAGTTCCAGAAAAGTTTGGTGCATCTGACGTACAGGATTTAAGTTGGGTTCAATTGCTAAATGCATACACTTGCACGGAATGTGGAAGATGCACGGATGAATGTCCTGCAAACCAAACGGGTAAGATGTTGTCCCCAAGAAAAATAATGATGGATACTCGAGATCGTTTGGTCGAAGTAGGGAAGAACATCGATGAAAATAAAGGGGTCTTTAAAGACGATGGAAAGCAACTGCTAGATGACTTTATTACTAGAGAAGAACTATGGGCATGTACATCTTGTAATGCGTGTGTAGAGGCTTGTCCTGTGAGTATAGACCCATTATCTATAATTATGGATATGCGTCAATATCTTGTTATGGAGCAGTCTGCCGCTCCAACAGATTTGAATAATATGATGGGGAATATAGAAAATAATGGTGCTCCGTGGCCCTTTAATCAAATGGACCGACTTAATTGGAGCAAAGAATCATAAATAGAAGAAAATGTCAACTGAATTGAAAGTACCTACCATGGCAGAATTATTTGCAGCCGGACAACAACCAGAGGTTTTGTTTTGGGTAGGCTGTGCGGGTAGTTTTGACGATAGGGCCAAAAAAATAACAAAAGCCTTTGTTAAGATATTGAATAAGGCGCAGGTCTCGTTTGCCGTATTGGGTACAGAGGAAAGTTGTACTGGTGATCCTGCTAAGAGGTCTGGTAATGAGTTTCTATTTCAGATGCAGGCTTTCGCGAATATCGAAATAATGAACGCCTACGGTGTTAAAAAGGTAGTTACGGCATGTCCCCATTGTTTTAATACCATTAAGAACGAATACCCCGTACTTGGTGGGAGTTATGATGTTATGCATCACACCCAATTCTTAAAGGATTTGTTGGATGAAGGTCGGATAACCATGGAAGGTGGTGCTTTTAAAGGAAAAAGAATAACCTTTCACGACCCGTGTTATTTGGGTAGGGCAAATGGCGTTTATGAGGCACCTAGAGAACTGATTAGAAAATTGGATGCAGAACTTGTAGAAATGAAAAGCTGTAAGTCTCGCGGATTATGTTGTGGTGCTGGTGGTGCGCAAATGTTTAAGGAATCGGAAAAAGGGGATCAGGAGGTGAATATAGTTCGTACAGAACAGGCTTTGGAAACCCAACCGGAAATCATAGCTGCTGGTTGCCCATTTTGTAATACCATGATGACCGATGGCGTAAAGAATAAAGAAAAAGAGGCATCGATTGCAGTGATGGATATTGCGGAGCTGATTGCCACCGCAGAGGAACTTTAAAAATACCCCAAAGATGTTAGTAGATTTTAACACATTGCCAGATACATCACGTATTTGGATTTATCAGGCCAATAGAAGCTTTACTCCGGCCGAGTTAGAAGTCATAGGTGCTGAACTTAATGATTTTATTGGACACTGGACTGCGCACGGAAAAGATTTAAACGCAGGTTATGAAGTGCGATACAAACGATTTTTGGTCATCGCTCTAGATCAAAGTTCACAATCTGCTACAGGTTGTTCTATTGATGCTTCAGTAAATTTTATTCAGCAATTGGAGAAAAAATACAACGTAGCGCTACTCGATAAAATGAACGTCTCTTACAAGCAAGGCGAATTTGTAGCCTATAAGACCTTGTTAGAGTTCAAGGCTATGGCCAAACAAAAGGCAGTTTCAAAAAACACCATTGTTTTTAATAACCTTGTAGCTACCAAAGGCGAATACAAAGAGCACTGGGAAGTTCCTGCTTCGGAGAGTTGGCATGCTCGTTTTGTTTAAGTTAAAACGGCTTTAAATACCTTGTTTTACTTGGTTATATCGATGAAATGCAATATTTTTCATTGTTCAAGGTTATCTCCATACATTTAAAACTCATGCGTCCATTTTTCATCTTACTTGCGTTTATCCTAAGTATGTATTCGGTTAGTGGTCAAGATCCGTTAATGACAACCGATAGCCTTGCACAACAGCAATGGGTAGACCTAGAATATAGCGGTATGACTTTGGAGGAGAAAATGGGCCAACTCTTTATGGTGAGTATCGCATCCAACCAAAACAAAGCAGCAACTGATAGGATCAAGGATATGATAACTACCCACCAAGTAGGCGGTGTTATATTTTCAAAGGGAGGCCCCGTACAGCAAGCTAAACTGTGTAATGTGTATCAATCGGTTTCCAAAACACCCTTACTTATAGGTATGGATGCAGAATGGGGACTTGCCATGCGATTGGATTCTACCTATGCGTTTCCGTGGAATATGACTTTAGGAGCAATTACAGATAACAAGATAGTTGAAAAGGTAGGACGCCAAGTAGGTATACATGCCAATCGACTAGGCGTACATATCAACTTTGCGCCAGATATAGATATCAATACAAATTCAAAAAACCCCATAATCGGAAACCGTTCCTTTGGGGAGAATAGAGAGAATGTCGCTGATAAAGGTGTTGCCTTTATGAAAGGGATGGAAAGTGTGGGTGTCCTGTCTAGCGGAAAACATTTTCCTGGTCATGGTGATACTGCTGTTGATTCACACCATGCCCTACCGGTTCTCGATTTCTCAAAAGAACGTTTGGATAGCTTGGAACTATATCCGTTTAAAAAATTAATAAAAAATGGATTGAGTAGCGTCATGGTGGCTCATCTAGAAGTACCCGCACTGGAACTAAAAAAAGGCTTACCGTCATCGTTATCTGAACAGATTATATCAGGTATTCTAAAAGAGAAGATGGGTTTTGAAGGGTTGGTGTTCACCGATGCCCTGAACATGAAAGGAGTCGCTAATTATGGTACTAATGGCGAAGTGGAACTCGCTGCTTTTATTGCAGGGAACGATATTTTGTTGATGCCCGAAAATGTAGCAGAAGCAAAGGAGCAACTAATAAAGGCATACGGAAAAGGTAAGATTACCGAACAACGTTTGTCTGAGTCGGTGAAAAAGATACTCATGGCCAAGTATAAGGTTGGCCTCCACGAGTATCAACCAATCAAGCTAAAAAACTTATATGAAGACCTAAATTCTATAGAAGACGATGTAGTTTATGAAGAGGCAATAGAACAGGCGATTACCGTTTTGAAAAATAAGTTCGATATTCTTGGAATAAAGAATTTGCAGAATAAAAAGATTGCCTACATAAAGTTTGGAGCTGCTCCAAATGATGATTTTGTGGAGACGCTGAAGAAATATGCCAGTGTAACACAGGTAAATGGTAGCGATATAGCTACGCTTAAGACAAAGTTGTCCGATTATAATTTGGTAATTATAGGCCACCATAAAAGTAATGCAAGCCCTTGGGAGTCATATCAATTCTCAAAAACAGAACTTACGTGGCTTCAGGAAATATCAAATCTAAGATCATCCAACCTCGTACTATGTGTGTTTGCAAAACCCTATGCACTTTCACAAATAGCGACCTTTCAAAATATTGATGCTGTGGTCATGTCCTATCAAAATAGCCCCATTTCCCAGCGAAAGACTGCGGAAATACTTTTTGGAGCCATCCCATCATTAGGAACCATCCCCGTGAATTCTAGTTCTGAGTTTCCTATGGGTACGGGGATTCAATTGAAATCTATCAAAAGATTGGGATATACCCATCCGGAACGTGTAGGGATGAGTTCAACAGGATTAGCTGTGGTAGATAGGCTGGTTCAAAACGGGTTAGATAGTCTTATGTTCCCAGGTGCACAGGTACTTATAACAAGAAAGGGAAAAGTGGTTTACAGTAAAAGTTTTGGTAAACCTACGTATGAATCAAAAGATAGTATTTCCAATGAGTCAATTTATGATTTAGCATCTCTTACTAAGATACTTGCCACCTTGCCCATGGTGATGAAAATGGAGGAGGAAGGTAAGATAGCCCTGAACGATACTTTTGAGGAGTTGGAGCCGCGCTACATCGATACAGAAATAAAAAATGTTACGGTATTAAAGGCTTTGTCCCACTACGGCAGGTTGCCGGCATGGATTCCGTTTTATATCAATACTTTGGATGAGGATAAAAAACCTTCTAAGCTGTTATACAGAAAGGAACCCACGCCAGGTTTTTCTAACAAGGTGTCTGACAATCTTTACATTATCGATTCATATAAAGATTCTATTTATGACCGTATTGGCCGCCAAGATTTGAAATCCAATCGATACCGGTATAGTGATGTGCCTTACTACGTGATGAAGAAATATGTGGAGGATACCTACGAGGAACGCTTGGACAAGCTTTCCAATGATTTTTTGTATGCTAGGTTAGGTGCCAATTACACATTATATAATCCCTTAGACAGGTTTTCTAAAAATCAAATCGTTCCATCTGAAGAAGATACGTATTACCGGTACCAAACTATTCAAGGGTATGTGCATGATATGGGTGCCGCTATGCAGGGTGGGGTAGGAGGGCATGCTGGTCTTTTTAGCAATGCCAATGATATTGCCAAAATAATGCAAATGTATTTACAGCAGGGATATTACGGTGGCACACAATTTTTCACCTATCGAACGGTTGAGAAATTTAATAAATGCTATTTCTGTGATAAGAATGTAAGACGCGGTGTAGGTTTTGATAAGCCACAATTGGAAAATAGCGGTCCTACATGTGGATGTGTCTCGAGAAAGAGTTTTGGGCATAGCGGTTTTACAGGAACCTATACTTGGGCGGATCCGGAAGAAGAGATTGTCTATGTTTTTTTATCGAACAGAACCTATCCTAGCGCCTCGAATAGGCTTTTAGTTAAATCTGGGTTAAGAACAAGGATTCAGCAAGCAATTTACGATTCAATTCTAAATTAAAATGTAGTTTTACTACGATGAAAATAGCAATAGTATGTTACCCTACCTTTGGAGGTAGCGGTGTTGTAGCAACAGAGCTTGGAATTGCTTTGGCCAATAGAGGACATGAGGTACATTTTGTAACTTATAGGCAACCCGTGCGGTTAGAGTTGTTGAATAATAATATATTTTTTCATGAGGTACACGTTCCTGAGTATCCTCTTTTCCACTACCAGCCCTATGAGCTTGCACTTTCGAGCAAATTGGTAGATACGATTAAATTACATGAAATAGACTTGCTACATGTACATTATGCCATACCACATGCGTATGCTGGGTATATGGCTAAAAAGATGCTGGAAGAAGAGGGGATTTATGTTCCAATGATAACCACACTTCATGGCACCGATATTACATTGGTTGGGAAACATCCGTTCTATAAGCCTGCGGTTACGTTCAGCATTAACCAGTCGGATGTGGTTACGTCTGTTTCAGAAAGCTTAAAAAAGCGAACACTAGAAACTTTTGATATTAAAGGAGAAATAGAAGTAATTCCAAATTTCATCGACACCAATAAATACAAAAACAACTTTACCGACTGCCAACGTTCTAAAATGGCTACAGATGAAGAACGCATCGTTACCCATATTAGTAATTTCAGAAAAGTGAAGCGTATACCTGATGTGATACGAGTATTTCATAAAATTCAGTCAACACTACCAGCCAAATTGATTATGGTAGGCGAGGGACCTGAGAAGGAAGGAGCGGAAAAGTTATGTGAGGCCTTGGGCATATCTGACCGTGTCATATTTTTGGGAAATAGTAATGAAATAGATAAAATTCTTTGTTTTTCAGACTTGTTCCTGTTGCCTTCCGAGTCTGAAAGTTTTGGTCTTGCGGCGTTAGAAGCTATGGTAAATAGGGTGCCGGTAATCTCCAGTAATGCAGGCGGAATCCCAGAGGTAAATAACCATGGTGTTACAGGATTTTTAAGTGAGATTGGCGCAATAGACGATATGGCCAAAAATGCCATAGCTATTCTTGAAAATGACGATACCTTGGAGACGTTTAAGATGAATGCGATACGTGAAGCGCATAAGTTTGACATACAGAAGGTTGTGCCTTTGTACGAGGAGGTGTATGAGCGCGCTCACAAAAGCAGGTTGAGTAATGCGTAGGTTAGTACTCCTACTAGCTTTGTCGCTTTCGGGACTATGTAGTTCTTGTAGAGGTCAACATATAGTTTCGAATGTTAAAACCGATACGTCAATAATGGAATTGATACTCCAAGATGGTTATAGTGGAGAAGTCGTTGAAGAAGTAATTATGATAAAGAATCAAAAATCTTTAGAATCGTTTTTTTCTAAAATCAACCAAACCAGAAAGCCTGGGCTACCTCTTCCTAAAATCGATTTCGATAAGAATATGTTGCTTGTCTGGTGTGAGGGCGAAACTGCCGCTGCGAGTTTAGGTTTAGTTTTGAAAAATGAAACTGCAAAATCCTATATTATCAGTAAATTGAATTCAAAAAGCAATGTGAATAATACTGCTATTACTAGTCCTTTTAGGGTATACAAACTTCCGCTTAGTGATAAAAAAATTGTTATTAAATAGGGAACTACGACCGATAAATTGACTCGTTCAACTATCTAACGAATAATCCTACATTTTGTAGGTAATTTTTGATGATGCTATTTAATTGAATTAATTTAGCCTACTGAAATAAAACAATATATTATGAAATCTCCAATTCTTTCTTTTCTAGTTACCTCAATGCTTTTGGGTGCAATGATGAGCGCTCAAAATACTGAAGAGGATTTACAAATCACCGCAAAAGATAGCATCGTACAAAGTTCTTGGATTTTTGGGGTAGGTTTAAATGCAGTAAACGATTCCGGAAACGTATTCAACGGGCTATTCAATGTTTCAGATTCGTGGAATATGGTGCCTTTTCCTTCCAGAATTAGTATAGGCAGGTATTTTAAAAGTGGTTTAGGTATTGAAGCTATAGGTACCTATAATCAATATAAGGAAGGTAACATTATTGATGGCTCACGTAATCCAGAAAATATCGATTACCTTGGACTGGATGCTAGACTTACCTATGATTTAAATAAGATTGTTGGACAGACGGGATGGTTTGATCCTTATGTAGGTATTGGTTTAGGATATACAGATGCCAATAATCTTGGTAGAGGTACATACAATGCCGTTGTTGGTTTTAGAACATGGTTCTCAGATAGATGGGGGTTGGATTTTAGTTCCTCTGGTAAATGGTCTATGGGAAGTGAGAATGGTGCAACGAATCACCTACAGCATGCAGCAGGAGTTGTTTATCAATTTGGAATTGAAAAAGGACTTTCGAGAAGAGGAGAAGAGAAGTTGGAGCTGTTGGCTGCTATAGAAAAGGAAAAGCAACGCCAAATGGACTCTATTTCAGCAGTAAATAGAGAAAAAGAAGCACTGTTGCTAGCGGAACGATTGAAGAACGAGAAGAAAGCAGCGGCATTAGCGACTGTTAAAGAAGCTAAGTTAAAAGCTGAACGAGATAGAAAAGATGCCATTGAAAAACGTATTGCTGAGTTGGGGTATGTTTATTTTGATTTAAACTCCTCCTTTCTCACTAAAGAATCAAAGGGAATTTTGAATTCCCTAGCTAGTATCTTAAAAGAAATTCCAACTATAGAATTAAAAATAACATCACATACCGATTCTAGGGGAGCTTCAAAATATAACGATTGGCTTTCTGAAAAAAGAGTACAGAGCACCAAAAATTATTTGATTTCTATAGGAGTAGGAGACGCTAAACTCCTTACAGAGGCTTATGGTGAAAGTCATCTATTGAACGAGTGTGATGATACTACTTACTGTCCAGAGGAGAAGCATAAAATAAACAGAAGGTCTGAGTTTATAGTTTTGAAATTCTAAAAACTTAGTAAGCGTGGATTAAAATCATCCCAATAGGGTTTGGATAGTAAATTTTTACTACCCAAACCCTATTGTACTTTTTATGTTTTTTTGATGTGGTTGTAAAGTTAGTTTTCTAAATTATTACAAGAAAATTTATAAGATAAAAGACAGCTAGACTACAATACTCCCGATGTGTAGGACAGCTTAAAGGTATTCTTTAGTTTGTTATGACGCTATTTTCTTTGTGATATACATTTGACTTGGCGGCACTTTTCCGATCTCTGTGTGCCTTCTTTTATTGTTATAGAAGTATGTGTCGCTTAAGGGGTTCAAATCTTAAAAGGTGTTGTAAGTAAAGACCACGTACACATGCACTTGGAATATCGCCCATCACAGGATGTCATTACTCTGGTGAAGAAATTGAAAGGCAGAAGTTCTCGAAAACTTCAACGAGAATTCCCTAAGCTGAAGAAGAAATATTGGGGTCGTTATTTTTGGGCGATCGGTTTCGGTTGTTGGAGTGCAGGAAACATTACGGACAAGATGATCAATGAGTATTTGGAACATCATAGAAAATCAGGCAATGACACGGACTCCTTTACGTTGGAGTAATACTCCATACTGCTAACTTTAGTTGGATTTATAAACCTATGGTACTTTAGTCCATAGTGGTTTAGTCCTTCATACTCGGTTCTGATGTTTGTATTGGCTGTGGTTGATTAAATATGGATTATAAATATATAATAATTGCTATTTGGAAAACTTTTGTTTAACCAATTAACAGTGATTAAATCCTATTGGTATAGTAAAAAAATCATTGATGAAATGTGAGTTGGTCCCTAGAGGAATAGTCTTTTCGAACTGACATTCTGCCGTGGGACTGTTCACAGACAATTGCTAAGGATAATCTTTAATTTATGAAATGGTGCTCGGAGGGTAAGTGCATTATTTTCGTAGCTTGCGATAGACCTTAGGGTCAAAAATCAAAAAATTAAGTATAGAATAAATTATAGATTTATTAATCTTTCCTTCGTTCAACCAATTAAAAATATTAAAATAACCTCTGGAAATATCAAACATTTCTGTCCCATCTATATTCCAATTTTTTATATAAACTCCGTTATGAATATCACCATTCCATTCTTTAAGTACACCATCTGAATAAAATGCAATACTATTTTCAAGTTGCATATCATTCCATTTCTTAATATGCTCAACATTAAATACAGGCTTTTCCAAATCAATTTTATAAAGTAGTCTATTCCAAATAATCCTATCATACCTTCTTTTAAATGTCCGAACGGCTAAATCAAAATTTTCATAGTGAAGAAAATGGAATTGAGCATCTGAAGATTTCCCTATAGGATAAGTCTCTTTGGAATTGACCTTCTGAATATTATAGGCGTTAGTATTATTTAAATTTTCAATAAATTTCAAATAGTCATCGCCTCCAATCCATAAACCAACTGTTGGCGTATAATATGGAATGGATAATTGCCTATAGATTTGTCCGCCCCAACAGTCATCTGAAATTATCGTGAAATTATCCTTGATTATTTTTTGGGAAAGGATTTTTCCGATTTTGGTTCTTTGATTGTAGATTTTTCTTAACATACTGACAATTTAAAATTAAACTTCGCTTTAATTATTGCAAATTTTGCGTGAAAGTATTCACAGGTTAAAAATCAATTATAATTTTCAAAAAAAGGCGAAAAGCAATTAATCAACTTTATATTGTAGGTGGTTTTTTTCGGTTAGTCAAATTTTTGAATCATTTTGTGGATTCTAATATAATTACTTGAGTTCAATTTACCGAAATAAAACAGTGAAAAGCAGTGTATTTTAAATTGCTAGCACCTATAAGATATGTTCAAACTTTCTGAGTACATAATTTAAATAATACATGATTGTGTATTGGGTTGGAACAGGTTTAAGATAATTAATACCCTGTTATATACGATGATTTATTTTTAATATGCTTTTAATAAGTATGGCAAATAACATGCTAATAGATACAAGTAAAATTAAGCCAATAATAAAAGCTAATATTGGTTGGGTAAACTGCTCAATTCCTAGTTGTTCTTTTAAAATATAGAGAAGCTTCAAAACATAACCATGTAGAAAATAGATAGCAAAACTTGTTTTAGCTAGTAACAAAATATATTTATTGTTAAAACCCTCAAAACGGTGTAGCCATACCATTAGAAAAAGGCATAGAAAGATTTTCTGAGGAAGAAGGAAATCTATTCCTTCATATGAAAAAAAGGATTTATTATTGTTTCCCACAATTCCCAATTGGGTTTGTGCCAGTAATATAACTAGAAAAGGAATTAAAAACAGGTATTCTTTAGCCCTAAAAAAGGAATATACGTTAGCCTTATTTAGGGAACAATAAATGCCAAATAAATAGGCAGGTGTAAAATAGACTAAAGACTGTACAATTAATAATCTCAATGGTAAAGTTCTTTGAACAACAACGGAAATAACAAAAGTAATCGCCAACATGAAGATTTGAATTTTCGTTTTAGCTTCTATAAAACGAATAGGTAGAAGAAACCATAAAAATAATAACATGGCAAAAGGTACATGCCAATGGGCAACAAGATGGTCCCCACTTATCAAAAATAGGAAAACTGGATATATGTAGTCGTTTAGAATACTTGTATTCTCTGCGGATATAAAACTAGACTAAATATTAGGATGATAATGTATCTTGTAAACTATTGGAATAATTGATAATATCAAATACGGGGTTAGCAACTTTTTAATCCGTTTTCTTAAAAAAATGTGAGTCCTCTCGTTTAAGTAAAAGACGTGATGATATAGAAATCCAGATAGGAATACAAAGACAACTGTGCCACCTGCAGTTATATTAATTAATAGACGAAAGAAAAAGTTATTTGGTGTAAGGTTAGAGATATTATCACAATGAGATGCTACAATTATTATAATGGCAACGCCCTTAAAATAGTAATTGAATTTAAATACATGGAAAAATGGTATAGTCAAAACTCTAAAAAAATTGATCAGTTTTGATTAAGTTTAATCTAGCTTATTTTATAAAAATTAAAAGTTTTTCTAAAACGACCTCCTATAAATCTTGGTCTATAGCGTGTAAGTTTCGAGTATACACTTTTTATATGCCCAACGGTAAATAACTTGGTTTGGTTAATTAAATTCATCATTTTTGATTGTGACATATAATGGTTTTCTCCATTAGCCATGCTGTATAGTGCAGCTGGTTTCGGGTAAGGTAGTAACAAAAGGTTATCGTCTAGTTCTATTTTTTCATGAACGTAATATAGGTAGGGTTCTTGTTGTAATACTTGTTTAAATAATTCTTTCTTTATAATGATGCATGTGCCGCACCTAAGATTAAAGTTACTGCGAATCATAAAAGCAAATTTACTTCCTTCAGTATAGAAGTATCCCTTATTAACATACCATCCTGGAATATTGTTTTTTATTCTTGAGTTTACATATTTGCTAATGCCATTATCTATGCAATCATCAGAGTCAACAACCATAAAATAGTCAACATTAAAGTTTTCTATGGCATAATCATATGCAACTTGAATCTTTCTGGCTTTATCGCCTTCTTTTAATTGCCTGTCTTTTTCCCAATCTTCATTGGTTAACTGTGGTATGTCAAAATCAACTTGAACGTAATGAACTTGTGGGTGATCAAATTTATTTGAGGGTAATTCATGACAAGCTACTACAATCTGAAAATCCTTGTCTTTTTGACCGTTAATTGACTTAAGGCTACGCTTAACCAATTCACTGAATATATCCCAATCAGAAGAAAGTTTCTCACTCTTTACAGGTACAAGGAAACAAATCATATTTTATATTTTTAGTTTGAAATTTTAGCGTTCGGATCAATCTATGACTTACACAATGACTATTTAAAAAAAAGTAGCCGATTCATAATTTTTAAACCGAATAAACAGTATGTTTTATTATTGAAAATTGGCAAAAAAAACAGTAAGTGAAATAAACTTCCTTTTCCAATACCTTCTACTCTCGGGTTGATAGGATAGGCTTCTAACGTATTTAATTCAATCAATATTGTGTTTAACTCCTTTGTGTTGAGACGATATTTAAATGCCCTGACCAATAAAGCATAAACAACGACATACTGTTTGTTTTTCAATCTACTAATAAGTTTGAAGTGATTTTGCTCTGAAATTTTAAGATTATTTATTAAAATAGATAGCTCAGAAACGGCTTCAACCATACTGTGAAGGAATTCCAAGTTTTTCTTTGAGTTTTTAGTGGTAACAATAGAATTGGCAACTCTAACATACCTGTGTGCATCTATGTTTGCTTTTGATATTCTGTTGGATTGAAGGAATAGATTTACGGTAAAAATCAAATCTTCGTAGGCACGCATTTTTTCTAAAAACTTTATTTTTGTATCTAAAATGAAGCTTCTTTTGATAATATATCTCCAAGCTTGATTTCTGAAATTATATTTAATAATATATGTAGGCCCATTCACAACAGGAACTGCTAACCCTTGTGAATTTAATGGTAATGTACTTAGTTCAGTAGAAGGTTCTGTTCCATCAGTTATTTCTCTAGTGTCGAATTCTATTATATCTAAGTTGTTTTTCTCACATAATTCTAATAAACAATTTAAGGTATTCAATGCTATGTAATCATCGGCGTCTAGAAAATAGACATACTTTCCTTTGGCCAATTTTAAACCATTATTTCGAGCAGCACTAGGCCCTTGGTTTTGTTGCTGAATTAAATGAATATTTACATCTGCATTGTTATTGGCATAATTTTGTACAGTATCTACTCCCGAATCCTTGGAATCGTCATCAACAATTATAACCTCATAATCTCTAGGTGAGATATCCTGTACGGAAAGACTTTCCAAGCAACGTTCAATATGTTTTTCCTTGTTATATAAAGGAATAATTATGCTTAACTTCATTGCTTGTAACTGTTGTATTTAGTCAAATTTTTAAATTAAATTCAGAGAATTACCAATGTCTTAAAAATGTCACAGTGTAATAATCTAGATATTTATCCATATAATTGGTAAAATAGAAATGGGTTGCAAAATTATTGAAACCTAAAGTCTCACCTAATAAAATTGTATTGCAACATGTTTATCGGATTAAAGACTTCGGTTTATTTTCATTATAATTTTATAGACCTATTCTATAAATATATTATTTGGCTATTAATGAAAATATTAAAAGCCAAATACATCTATCTTCCTAGATATCCTCCATCAACTGGTATAACAGTACCTGTAATGTAATCACTTGCAGATGAACATAAGAAAACAGTTAATCCTTTTAGATCTTCACCATTACCCCATCTTTTCATAGGTACTCTAATAAAAACTTCCTCAGTTCTTTTTTTATCGTTTATTAAAGCAGTATTAAGCTGAGTATCCATATAACCGGGAGCTATCGCATTAACACATATTCCTTTAGCTGCCCAATCATTTGAAAGTGCTTTTGTTAATTGACTAACACCACCTTTAGAAGCGGCGTAAGCAGGTATGGTTATACCACCCAAGAAACTCATTAAAGATGCAATATTTATTATTTTTCCCCCTCCATTTTCTATCATGTTTTTTGCAACATATTTGCAATAATAGAAAGTGGCATCTAGATTAATAGCAATTACCTTACTCCATTCTTCATCAGGGAAATCTTCGCTAGGGTATCTTCTTTGTATTCCTGCTGAGTTAATTAAAATATCTACTTTTCCTCCTAGTATATCTAATGCAGATTGATATGATTCTTTAATTTCAGATATTTTGCTAATATCTGCTTGTAATGCATCTACTTTAAGACCATCTTTTTTAAATTGCTCGCAAAGGTCAAAAACTTTTTCATCAAAGTCAATAACTACAGTTTGTGCACCTGCTTGAGATATCGCTTCAACCATTGCCTTTCCAAGATCGCCGGCACCACCAACTACGATTGCTTTTTTTCCAGCTAAACTAAATGATTCTAATATATTTGATTTCATATTTATTTATATTTTATCCCATGAATAATCCTCCGTTGACATCTAGAACAGAGCCAGTAGTAAACCCAGCATCATCACTTGCAAAGTAGCAAGCTGCTGCGGCAACTTCTTTTGGTGTTCCAAATCTTTCTAAAGGGAATCTTTCTTTTAATTTTTTTAATACCTCTGGACTACGTGCGGCAGACATATCAGATTCAATAGTGCCCGGTGCAATGCAGTTTACTGTAATTTTTTGTTTAGCAAGTCTTCTAGCTAAACCATAAGTCAATGCTATTATTCCACCCTTAGATGCGCTATAGGCCATTCCGTTTTCAAATCCTCCCATACGCCCAGAATTGGATGATAAATTTATTATTCTCGGATGCTTACTTTTTTCCAAATATTTAATTGATTTTTGAATCATTGTAAATGTACCTCTAAGATTAACGGCCATAACATGATCCCACTCTTCAATAGACGTTTCTTCTATGCTTGCCATATCCAAAATACCAGCACTATTTACAAGAATATCTATCCCACCGAAGTGCGAATTAATACGCTCAAGTGTTTCTTTAACTGATGTTTCATCTGTAACATCACATCTGTATCCAATTACTTTTTTGCCTGTATGGTCAATATTTTTGGCAGCTTTTTTAGCACTGTTCTCAGAAACACTTAAAATGGCTACATTATAACCAATAGTGTAAAATTTTTCGGCAATAGCCAAACCTATATTTCTAGAGCCACCCGTAATAACGGCTGTTTTATTTTCCATATTTTTTATTAATAGTTAATTCTATATGTTAGTATTAAAGGTAGTTTTCTGCATTTATTGTTTCTGGCCATGTTAATATCATGTCATTTCCAGAATTATCTGTAATCACTAGCGTATCTTTAAATTCCGACATTTTAGCATTCAATTCTTCAATTGAATCTGCTACAACATATACACGAGCAAAAACTTGTCTCTCGGTTCCTAGCCATTCCTTTTCAACAACATCACCTTCCTTAAATCTATCTAAAACAAAAATGACATTTTTATCAGCCTTTATTTCAGACATTCCTTTAATAGCATTAATTGTTCCTTCCTTTAAAAGAATCCAAATGGTGCATGCTTTTTTACCCTTAAACATGTAGTCATTCTTTTCAGGGAAATCGTCTTCTCCTAAAACACCGGTAAAGGCAAAATTAATCAGCATTTTTCTATGGTCAAAACCATTAATATGAGCCAAATGAATATGTGGCGCTTCACCCTGCAATCTAAACCCTGGGTCGTAGGCGTAGAAAAAACCATTTTCCACAAAAAATTGAAGATTAAGTATGCCATTTTGAATATTTAATTTTTTGAAAAAATCACATAGTTTTGGGTGTATTTTTTCAAAAAATAAATCTGTGTTTTTGGAAGGATAGATGGCTCCGATACCCACAGGACTAAAATCTCCTTGCATTTTAGTGGTTATTCTGTCATAAGTGGCAGAAAGATATGGGATACCATTTCTAAACGTATAGTAGGCTGCCATATCATCACATTCCATATATTTTTCAACAAGTACAACACCCTTTTTAGAGAACTGTAATGCAGTTTTTACGGATTCTTTAAAATCTTTGTCGTTTCTACAAATTTTCATACCAACGCCACCACCATTATCAACAGGCTTAATCATTACTGGGTATTCAATATGTTTTGGTTTTTCTATACTTGAATTAGTACCCAAATAGGTGCCAGGTATGTCTTGTATGTCAAATTTTTCGCAATATCTTTTAAAGCCATCCTTACTACAAAAAGCCTCAATTGCTTCTTTGGTAGCATAGTTATGCATATTTAACTTTTCGCAAATTTCTCCATAGGGCTTAACCAAAATATCTGCTACACCAACTAAAATACCGTCAACTTTTAGGTCTTTTGCTAATTGAACAATTTTATCAACTTCAAAACCATCTATATCGTAAGTTTCAGATGCATTCTTTTTTGCGGGCGCATCTGGGTTTGGGTCAACTACAATAGTATATATACCCATTGAAATCGCTATATCAACTAAAATGGCTGTTTCAGGATTCCCTCCTAATATTATAAGTTTTTTCATAGGTAAAACCTTATTTTTTAAATGGTAGTTATATTAAATTTCAATAGAATTTAGTTGTTTTGAAATACAAAATCACTATCAAACCCTAATTGAAGAAGTAGTTTACTGATTTCATTTATATCTGTTTTAATTTGCACAATTTTTTTCTCATCAACACCCACCAGACTCAATTCTTTTTTAATGTTTTTATAATACGAGGGATTAATTGTTGCTATGATCAAATAATCATAGTCCGACTTTGTTATGGAACTAATCGGTTTTACATGATTTTCACCAATTTTTAGTTCATGATAATCGATATCTATCCAATTAACAACCTCAAAAAAATTGTTTTTAATATTGGTGGATAGTATGTGTTGTCCGAAAGAACCAGAACTATACACTACAACTCTGGACCTGGATTCCACATTTGAAAATGGATTGAATAGTTGCCCCCCACTTTCATCGTAAATTAATCCACCAGATCTTACCAAAATCTGAGAGTACAGATAATAAGTGATTTGTTCCTTTATATTCTTTTCATCGAGGGACGTTTTAAGTTTCGATTGCAAATAATTCATAAGTAATCCCAACCTATAATATTCAATTTTTGGATTTTCTACAGATTTTACAATAGAATCGTGTCGCTGTCTATAGTAGTAAAGTGGTGTGCTACTTATGACTAAACTTTTACAAATAGTTAAGTAGGAAAAAGTAATTGCGGCATCTTCGCCCATTACAATGGCGTCGGGTACATTAAAAAGAATTTGACTTAACAGTTCCCTTTTAAACAGTTTATTCCAAACGTATGTTGATATCCCATGTTCGCAAAATTCACCATTATAAATAGCATTGGGAAGTATATGGGATTTTAGTTCTTCCTCATTGTAAACGCCGACGTTTTTTGGTTTGATTGTTTCAATTTTTCCGTCAAACTCTCTAAAGTGACCGGTAACAACAAGGTCTGCGTCATTTATGTCAGCAAGTTTAAACATGATGTCCAAATAAAATTTGTCAACCCAATCATCTCCATCTACAAATGTGACGTATTTGCCTTTGGCATTATTTAAACCTTCTTTTCTTGCACTTACAAGTCCTCCGTTTTCTTTATGAATAACCTTAATTCTAGTATCTTTTTTGGCATACTCATCACAAATCTTTGGGCAATTATCAGGACTGCCATCATTTACCAAAATTAATTCGAGGTCTAAAAAAGACTGATTTAAAAGGCTGTCTATACATTTAGGTAAATATTTTTCAATTCGAAAAATTGGAACAATTACACTAATTTTAACAGTGTTCATAAATTTAAATTTTATTTAATTCAATGTAAAATAAACCACCACCGTAAATATCTTTTTTAGATTCAGACTTAGCAGTAGTGACATATAAGTTTGAATGAATATCAAAACAACAAGATGTAACGTTCAGACATGGTAATTTTAGTTCCTTTAGTCTGAATCCATTTAAAGGATTCCATTGAGACACACATCCTCCTCCCCATTCCGCAATCCATAACATACCTTTGTTATCAATACACATTCCATCAGGACTCCCTGCACCTTTAAATGCGATTACGTTTGATTCAAATTGCGCTTCTCCTGTTCTTAAATCATAAGAATACCTTGCTACTTTTTTTGTTGGTGTATCAATAAAGTAGAGTAATTTATTATCTAGTGAGAATGCTAAACCATTAGAAATACTAGTATTTTCAATAATTGTTTTGAATTGCCCCTTATGATATGAAAACACCTTTCCTATATTTTCCTTTACTTCAGGAAATCCCATAGTTCCAATAATAAATCTTCCTATAGCATCTTGGATGCCATCATTATACCTAACTGATTTATCAATATCAATTTGAAAAACAAATTGCTTTTGTAAGGTTGTAAAGTTAATTTCGAAAAATCCATTTTTAGATGCTGCTAAGATTTTTTTTCTTTCTAATATAAAAATACAACTGACTGGGGAATCCAGTTTTATACTTAGAATTTCTTTGGTACTAGCATCATAAAAATAAATTAAATAGTCTAAAATTGATACAAAATAGAGGCAATTATTTTTTTTATCAAATACTGGTCCTTCTAAAAGCTCGGAATTAGAATGAAAAACTAATGATTCAATCATGAATGTTAATTATATGTACTCTCCTCCAGTAACTCTCATGATAGACCCAGTTGTCATAGCAGAATCATCAGAGATAAAGTGCATTACTGCTGGTATAGGGTCAAACCGATTTAGCATACGACCCATTGGAAGAATTTTGGAGGCTTTACTTTTTAATTCTTCTTCACTCATACCCTCTTTAGTCCTCAATTCAATTTCTCCTTCTGTGTTTGTCCAACCCATAACCAAATAATTTGATCGTATTCCATATTTGGCATAATGATGTGCAATGTGATTTGATAAGGTATAAAGAGCATTCTTGGTAAGTGCATAAGGAGCCCTATCGATTTCACCATAATCCATATGGGCTGACCCAAAGAAAACAATGGAACCGGAATTGTTATTAATCATTGACTTTAAAACATGCTTTAATAAGAAAAATGGGGCTTTGAGGTTAATATTAAATACGCTATTGTAAATATCTTCTTCAGTATCCAGTAATGATGCTACTGGTGTAATACCAGCATACAAAATTAAGGCATCAATTTTTCCAAACCGCTTAATGGTCTGGAGGTGAAAATTTTCGATTTCTTCTATACTGTTAAGATCAAGTTCATGAAAATAAAGCTTGTCTTCTGATTGTAGTGATTGGATAATTTGATTGCCTACAGAAGACTTTCTACCACAAAAAGCCACATTGTAGCCTTTTTCTAAACAAGACTTTAGTATTTCATTACCAACACCTGTAGTCCCTCCTAAAATCATTACTGTTTTCATCATCACACTTTAAATTGAAATAATATAACGTACCTCATACTAGTATTATTATTACTTAATTGGCATTAATCATACTCTATTTTACTTTTATAAAGCCAAACCTTCCCGAAATTTTTATTATCCAACGAAAGCCTGACATATTTATCCTATTCACAATTATTAATCTAAAGCCCTTGGCCGCTTTTTAAAACCTATATATTATCCTGTATTATTTTTTTAAGTTGAAAAACTATACAAGTGAATCATTGGTTCTGCTGTTCATTTTTAATAAATTCTTGCATAGTAGCGTTATTCGATGCTGAAATATCAGCTCCCTTGAATACCTTTTTAAAAGTGTTGAAAAATATTTTAACATCAAGTTTCAAAGAGATATGTTCAACATACCAAACGTCGTACTCGAATTTTTTCTTCCAAGAAATTGCATTTCGTCCGTTTACCTGAGCCCATCCGGTAATGCCCGGCCTTACTTTGTGTCGTTTACGTTGTTCTTGGTTGTATCTGGAAAGATATGAAATGAGTAAGGGTCGAGGCCCAATAAGACTCATATCGCCCTTAAGTACGTTCCATAGCTGAGGCAATTCATCCAAGGAACTTTTTCGCACAAATTTTCCAAATTTAGTGATACGCTCCCCATCTGGTAAAAGTATTCCGTCAGGGCCTTTTTTATCGTTCATTGATTTGAACTTTATAATTTTAAAAATCCGTTCGTTTTTACCTGGCCTGTGTTGAATAAAAAAGGGTTTACCTTGGTTTACCACATAAAGGGTCAGGGTAATGACCACCAACAAGGGTAAGGCCAATAGCAAGACAGTAAAAGCCACTAAAAAATCTAATAAACGCTTTATTATAGGGTACATGAGTATTAACTTTTAGGTAACAAACCCTTAACCACATTGGCAAATTGGGCACAGAGAATAGATTTATCATAGGTGCTTTCCGCTAATTTTCTAGCGTTGCTACCCATCAAGGCTAGGTAGTTTGGATTCTTTTTAAGTTCTAGGATTTTATTTGCAAAATCAATTGGCGATTCGGGATCTACATAAATACCACAGTGGTTCGTTTCTACCATAGTTTTTGTCCAACCTTTAGAATTTACAATAATTGGTTTTCCGGCCGACAAAGAATCGAAAAGCTTATTGGGCGAGTTCGTATACAAAATTGGTATATTAGCAAAGGTTACCAAGGTAATATCGCAAAGATTTACCAGATCAGCAGCTTCAGCAATACCAAAACGGCCTAGAAAACGAACATTGTCAAGGTTTTCTTTTTTGCAATATTCCAAGAGCGATTCTATCATCGAGCCGTATCCAATAAAAATAAACTCAATATTCGCGTGGGCTTTTAGCAGCTTCGCGGTATCCAAAATATAATCTATGCCATTGGATAGGCCCATAGAACCGAAGTAAATCAATTTAAAACTTTTATTTTTAAGGTCGTATTTCTCTAAAAGTCCCAAATTATGGGGGCGCGGAAAGAAGTGGTCTATTTTAGACATATTGGGAATCATGGTCACTTTGCTTTGCTTTATACCAGTTTGGAGCACCCCGTCCTCCATACCGGGGGAAAGTGCCACAATATGTGAGGCATTTTTGTAGATACTTTTTTCGAGCCACAAGGCGGCCGATCTTAGGAAAAAATTGTTTAGGGCACCCATTTGTATTGGTACCTCAGGCCAAAGGTCGCGGACTTCAAAGAGGTACATAGTTCCTTTTAGTTTTTTAATGAGCAGAGCGGGTATCCCTATGGTTAGGGGAGTGGAGGTGGCAATCACCAGGGCAATGCTTTTTTGCTTAAAGGCCTCTATAGTGCTTTTCCACATAAACTTCATATAGGCTTGCAATCTTCCCAAGAACCCCATATGTTGGTTGTAATATGCTTTCAAATATATTACGCTAATACCATCTATCGTTTTTTTTGAACCTTCCTCCTCCTTGTTTCGGGTACTGGTAATCATTACCACTTCATGTCCGTTTTTAATTAGTTCCTGACTTATCCAATAGGAACGTGTACTGCCACCGTCTTCTGGGGTATTGAAATATTGGTGGATATAAAGAATTTTCATTGCGTATGTTTTTAATGTGTTTTTAGAATCCCTAATTAAGGCATATAAACCTTAACAAAGCATAAGAAAAATCTTGTATATGATTTCTTAAAATTAATTTTAATAAAGTAAACATACTTGCTTTATTTTCTATGCCTAGCTATAAGGTAGACTTTAGGAAATAGAACTTTTAACCAACCAACTAAATAGAATATAGGATAACGATACGGAAAGAATTTTCGCATAAAAAGTAGCCTAGAATTGAAAGCGATTCCTGTTGGGCTGTATAAATGCGTTAACCGCTCCTTAAAAGTCATTAAATGAAAACTGTGATAGAGTCCTTTGGTATCCCTTTCGCAGGAACCACAATAATTAGGCATTATCAGCACAGGGATGTCGTTTTTTTTACATTTTAAGGTATAATCGTAATCGGCAATACCATGAACATAGCCCTCGGATAAGATACCTACTTTATCTACTACCCCGGCATTTACATACATAATGTTGGCATTGCCCAAATCACATTCCTGAAACCCACCGTCTGGTTTTAAAATTGTAAACTGGTAAAGGAACCGGTTGGTAATTACGGCGCCTCCGTAGGTTAATTTTTCTGTTTCAGGGTCTTTTGTAGAACCAATATAAACCCCTTTTTTTTCATATGTTTTTAAAGCATACTCGTCGGTAAGTGCTATGTCATCAAAAATATTTTCGCTGATAAACGTATCGTCGTTTAGCAAAAGATAACCGTTGTGTTGGTTTTTGATAGCTTCTTTCCAAGAATTGATCATCCCGCCGGCCCAAAACAGATTTCCGTTGCCCTGAAGTATAATTACTTCATGAAATTGTTGCTTTACAGCTACTGTAGTACCGTCTGTAGAACCATCATCTGTTAAGTAAATTGTAATTTGTAAAGGTTGTTTATGGCTATGCCAAGCATTTTTTAAAGATGCCAATGCCTTTAGCGTTTTGGTTTTTCTATTATGTGAGGTGTATAAAACTGCAATGTGATTCATTCAAAATATAGCTTTAAAGAGATATTTTAAACAACGAAATATATGTAGACTTAGTATGAAAGCAAGGTGAAATAATGCATTTTGTCGAACATCCAAGCTACATCCAATTTATAAGGTGTTTGACAAAAGCGACTTGTAGCCTTTAAAAGTCCAGTCTTGTAGACAAGGAGAACATGCATTTACCTAGAGACGTGGCAATATGGCGTAACAGTAAAATTATAAAGCGACTGCCTGGGTATATTGTTCTCTTCAATGATTGTTTCCTGTTATTTAGTATGATATAGCTTTTCCTTAAACTAGAAATGGCTTATCCAGGGTTGGTCTATGGTTTATATACCCTATAGCTATATTGAAATGGAATTAGAAATGACCCTGTCAGCGTGGTCAATGTGTTTGCTGTTTCTCTTCACCAGTAGGGGTTTTTTAAATTAAGAAATCTATTCCTAAGCATATCATTGAGAACGTTTTTTAGAGCTGAGACAAGGCCATTTGACTCAGGTTTGAACCAAATACCTTATTTTAGAAAGAACAATATATTTTTAATCTATAAAGGATTTATGTAAGGTATAATGGGGCAATCGGGGTCTTCCCATCAAATTTATAATGCAAAGTAATTCGGAGTAGGTATAAAATAAATAAAGTAAATTTGCGTTAGTTGACCTAGGATAATTTATTAAATCTACATGAAGATATTACATTTAAATTCCTATTACATTGACAATCACTTGTACGCTCAATTATACACCGAAATTGATGTTGACATCCAACAACGGGTTTATATTCCGATTAAGATTAATCGCGAGCCGGAAAATGAAGTTACCCTGAAACAGACGGAGCTAATTTTTGAAAAGATTATTAAGCCCATTCACAAGTATAATTATTTTGGGAAAATCCAAAAAATTTATAAGTCAATATGTTCCAAGGGGTTGGTAACCGATATTGATTTTATTCATGCGCACAACCTTTTTACCGATGGTGCGCTTGCCTATAAGTTGAAGAAAAAATATAATATTAGTTATATCGTAGCTGTTAGAACTACGGATATAGAATTGCAATATCGACTAATGTGGCATCGTAGGTCTTTTATTCATCGTGTATTGAAAAATGCGGATAGGATTGTGTTTATCTCCAATATGTATCGGGATAAATTATTTGCTATGATGCCTAAATCTTTGGTAGCTGAGCTTTTGCTTAAGGTGCTGGTGATTCCTAATGGAATAGACGATATGTGGCTGAACCAGCTTCAAAAACCAGCGGCAATCCCTTTGGATTATACCGTGAAATTACTATATGTTGGCCAAATTATAGAACGGAAAAATATTTTGCTTTTAATCGAGGCTGTACAACGGCTGAATGCTGCCGGGGAGTATGATTACACGCTAACAATCATTGGACCTGAAGGTAAATCGGAGCCGGACTATTTTAAGGGGTTTGTTGACCTGATACAATCCTTTCCCTGGGTAGACTATAAGGGGAAAATTAATGCTGGGGAGTTTCTTAAACAAGCTTATAGAGCCTGTGACATCTTTGTTATGCCATCAAAATATGAATTATTTGGGTTAGTGTACATAGAGGCATTGTCGCAGGGAAAACCAGTTTTATACTCTAAAGGAGAAGGAATAGACGGATTTTTGAAGAATTACGAGGCAGGAAGAGCGGTAGACCCGGATAATGTTGAAGCTATAGCCTCCGGCATTACATACATTGTGAAGAATTATGAAAACTATACTGATTTTGATGCTTTAATGTTACCCTTTAATTGGAAAAACATTGCAGCAGTTTATAAGAAATTATACGTACGACATGAATAAAATAGAAAAGCTGGTTTATGATGCGGTAAAGAAAAATCAACACCTTAAAGCTGGTATTAGAAATATATATCAAACGGTTTTTGATTTGCTGCCTAATAAAAAAAATTATTCTAAAAATCCCATCCAAGCTAAAGAAGGTTTTTTTTTTGGATTCCATGACGTTTGCCCTTTTTCTTACGACGATAGCAAGCTGTTGGGCAACCAATTGACCATTCCTTTTCGGATGAACACTGCAGAAGACGTACTACATGTGGGCTATTTTGACCATAAAAATGGTGAGTTGGGAGATTATATACAAATAGGAGAGACGCACGCTTGGAACTATCATAAGGGTTGCAGGTTACAATGGGTGGGAAAAGACAAATTGATATATAACGCAGTGGTGGACGAAAAGCAATTGGTGTCTAAGATCTTTGACATTGAAACGCAGCAAGAAACGGTTATTCCTTTTCCTATCGATCATGTATCGCATGACGGTATTTATGCATCTACCTTCAACTACGGCCGATTAGAACGCTATATGCTGGGCTATGGTTATGCCGGTATCACTGAAGAGGGGCATTACAATACCGAAAAAATGCCAGAGCAAACAGGTCTTTTTCTTGGAAATTTAAAAACAGGGGAAAAGGAATTATTAATAAGCCTAAGGGAGCTTACCAAAGTAGGTGAGATGTCTTCGGGTTTTGAGAATTGTTTTCATTACGTAACCCATTCTTTGTTTTCCTCGGATAACAGATATATTTCTTTTTTACACCGTTGGGTAGACGAGTTCGATACCTTCAACAGGCACTCTAGGCTTGTAAGTTATGATCGCCAAGAGAAAAAATGTTATATAGCACCTACCAACGATATGGTGTCACATTACGTTTGGAACAATCAAAATCAAATTGTGGCGTATTGCCGGATTGGAGATATAGATTGCCATGTTTTATTTAAGGAACCTACCCTCCAAGACTATCAGATAGTAGCGTATCCCCAATTGAACTCGGATGGTCACCAAAGCTTTATTACCTCTAGTTCTTTTGTGACCGATACCTACCCTAATCGCTCCCGAATGGCTAATTTATATAAAGTAGATGCTACTACTAATGCCGTGGAGCATCTAGCCTCTTTAAAATCGTTTAAGAAGTTTCAATCCCAAGCTTTTAAGCATTGGAGTTGTGATTTTCATCCCCGAATGAATCGCAATAGCGACGTAGTGTGTTTTGATTCAGTACATACAGGCCAAAGAGCCCTTTGTGTAATGAAAATCACTTAAATTTATATTTTATCCAAACTGCATTAGACACGGTTTCTTAACTAATATATGTTTGAATCAACGAATTTTGTGTCTTAACCCATTATAAGGGTGTTCTTTGCACCTTGATTTATAAAATAATTTTTTATGAGGATTACAAAATTAGATGGTTTAAGAGGTTTGTTTAGCTTAATGGTAGTTTTTTTTCATTTGCGTGCATTTACAATGCCAGATTGGCTTTATAACAGTTTTATAATTCGCGAATCTTGGTCTTTTGTAGATTTTTTCTTCGTTTTATCAGGTTTTGTCATTAGTTATAATTATTCAAATTTAACTAGCTACAAAGATTTTTGGTCTTATATGAAGAAACGCTTTATCCGATTATATCCTCTACTAATTTATTCTGTAACCGTATATTTTATTTTTGATTTGATTTTCAATTTTATCTTTCCAGAATTTGTTGAAAATGTAGACTCTTTTTCTGAACTATTAATACGTTATTTTGATTCTATCTTATTTATGAATTCAACACCGATATTAGGTAATACAGGAGGCATTAATGGCCCTTCTTGGTCTATCTCGGCTGAGATGATTTCTTATTTTGTTTTTGGTTTGGTCTCTATTTTGGCTATAAAATCAAAGCAAAATTTGATATTGCTTGCTATCATAATAATTGGTTTCGCAATTTTGGTACACAATAAATATTTTGGTATATTTTTAGATTTTCGATTTGTTAGAGGTCTAGTGGCATTTAATTTAGGGTATTTTGTTTGGTTTTTGTCTAAATATAAATTTAATCTTCATAATGTATGGGAGTATATAGGTTTTATTGGCTTAGGCGTATTGTTCTTTATTGTAAATAGCTATACAGGTGTACAAAAAAGTATCATTGCCATTTTGGCCTATCCAATCTATTTTTCTCTATTTATTTTGATTTTTATTCAAACAAGTGGTAAGTTGAGCAAATTAATGGATTCAAATATATTTACATTTTTGGGTAAAATATCATACTCTGTTTATTTGAATCATTTTATTTTAATATTATTGATTCCAACGGCAGCTTTTAAATTAGTAAAAATAGAAATGACGGCATTAAATCAGCTAATGGTGCTTTTAGTTACACTTAGCATAACCTTATTTTATAGCCAACTAACCTATACTTTTATTGAACTTAAAGGTGGTAAATGGTTGAAAAATAAGTTTTTCAAGCAATAACAACGACGTTGTTAATCAGGTGCTGTATATTTTTCTATAAAAGTATGTGTCATTCCTTGATACATGCAAAATAAATCGAAAATAAAAATAAATTTTCCAGAATTATTTCAACAAAATTCAGAAAAAAACTAATTAAATTGTAGACAGTATTTGTGAATAAATCAACAGCGTATATTTTTTCAACCGTTTAAAATTCAGTTTTTTTAGTTGGAACCTAATGGTCAAAATAATTAGTGATATAAATAAAATCACCTCTGTATATCTAGTAGCGTCCAACAATATATTATGAGAATATCCAAAATCTTTTATTTTCTAACCAAATAGATTATTAATAATAAGGCCAGTAATACGCTTAAGGTCATAGGAAGTACTTTTGGATTTTGAAATAATTGAAATATTAAACATGTCCACTATATAAAGCTAGGTACGTGCAAGGCTATTTGCCCTGAAAAAGATTCAGGTAAAAACAGTTTAGGATGAATGTTACTTCTATTTGGAGAACTTTTTTAACAAAAGAAAGGTATTTTCCTTTTGCCACCACTTTAATATTTGCTCTGTTTTGAGGGGTTAATAAAAGAGGAAAAAGATAGAGGGTATTCAATAAACCCCAAATGATAAAAGTCCAGTTGGCAACGTGCCAAAAGCCACTAACCGAAAAAAATGATAAAGGTATTACGCAACTTCATCCATGCACCCTCTTTGTTGCCCCCAAGAGGGATATAGGCGTAATCTCTGAACCACACGGATAGGCAGATGTACCCCCTTATCCAAAATTCAGCTATATCCCTTGAAAAGTAGGAAAACTAAAAATTTGACATTAATTCAAATACCTTGGAGGCCCCAATCGCAATGTTTGAATAGCTACTAAAATCACAGTAAATGTATATTACAAAATGAATAGTGCCCAACGCCAAAAGGTTCCACCGTTGTATTCTAAATATTTTTTAAAATGGTCATCTAAATATGACGCTGATGAATCTGCAATGACCATTTTTTTAAGCAAGCCCAAAGAATGAACCGAAACCCTTGAACGCTTCTGCCGTAACTAAAATTTCTCCTTTGTAAGTTTGGGGTAAAAGGTTTGTGGCTCTTTCTATGGTTCCTTCTACCAATTTTAAAAATAATAATTGTTTAATTTAATATCTATAAATTAGATTCTTGGATATTGTAGTTGTTGTTCAGTGATTTTTGTAAGTTGAATACTTGTTTTATATGCAAGCATTCATATTACAGTAAATTATGCGATATTTTTTAAGTGTTTTAATAGAATTATTTTTAATTGTTAAAAGAGAAAACTAATTAACAAATGGAATATATAGGTTGAATTATAATAATTAAATCAAAATAACCAATATGAAAACTTAGAATTATATGAATAATCTAAAATTTAGAAGACAGTTCTTACTATCTCCAAAACCAACAGAAGTATTGTCCAATTGGCAAGTTAGAAATTGTGGAGAAAGCTATTTATATGTGCATCCCGATTTAGAATTGAATTACTTACAAAAAGAAAATAAAACATTTATCCTTTTAGGATATTGGTTAAATCCACATTGCGGCGATAAAACCAATGAAGAACTTTTAGAGGAAATTGCTAACCGTAATGCTAATGAAGAAGATTTTTTTGAATACCTAAATAAACTTGTAGGTCGTTTTGTTTTGATTACCAAAACTAATGAAACATATAAAGTATTTCATGACGCCTGTGGTCTTAGGACTGTTTATTATAGCAGGAATGAGGATGGAATGCATCTAGCTTCACAACCGGAACTTTTCAAGTTGATATTTGATTTGGTCGAAAGTCCCGAGCGGGTAGAATATGTTCAATCCCAATATGTAAAAAATACGAAAGAACACTGGTTACCCTGCGGAATTACTCTTCTCCAAAATGTTTGCCAATTACTGCCAAATTTTTATTTTGACACAGCTTTAAATAAAGAAATTCGATACTGGCCAAACGCAAAACATAAAATTGTAACAAGAACTCGTGAGGAGGGAGTAACAGCACTTGCGAATTTACTCAGTAAGACTATGAAAGTTGCTAATAATCGTTTTGAATTAGCGGCAGCAATGACCGCTGGATTAGATTCTCGACTTTTGTTAAGTGCCACTAAAAATATTGCCAAGGATGTCTTTTTTTATACACTTAAGTACAGAAATCTCAACAGTGATTCAGCTGATATTAGCATTCCAAGAAAGGTACTAGAAAACCAAGGATACACCCACAATGTAATCGATTGCACAGAAAAAGCTGATGAGTCTTTCTTAAAATTATATAAAGAAAATACCTCAAATTCTCATCTTGATGATTGGGGTACTATAGCTTGGGGCATTAGCAAGAGTTTTCCAGCTAAACGAATAGCGGTTAGGGGTAATTGTGTTGAAATTGGTAGGTCAGCTTATTTTATAAAATGTAAATTGAATGGGGTTATAACTGCTGAACAAATTAAAAATATCGTTCCAGGATGGAGAGATTTAAGTTTTGTAGAGCAGGAACTTTCAAACTGGATTAAAAGTGTACCTAATGTTGAAAAATTAGGTTACGATATTAGAGACCTATTTTATATGGAACATAGGGTTGGAAGTTGGCAAGCACAAAGCCAGTTGGAATGGGATATAGCGCAAGAGATTTTTATACCATTTAATAACAGGGAAATCATAGATATAATGTTAAGTGTGGATTCCCAATTCAGAAATAATCAAAACGATTCTTTCTTTACAGAAACTGTAAAATTATTATGGCCGGAAGTATTATCAGCACCTATTAATCCGATATCAAAAAAGGAAAAAATAAAAGGGTACATTAAATCCACTTTAATTTCATTTGGCCTTTTTGAAAGGATTAAAAAATTTTAAAATGGCAACGTTTAGAGATGTAAATAGGATGTTTTAATTTTTTTAGTTATTTTTTTTTAAATAATTATTGATAATACCTTGAAAAAGGCAATAGACTGTAAACAAAAAGAAAAGACCCTCCATAACTGGCTCTACAAAGAAGATAAGCATGGAAGCCATCGTAAAAATTAACATCGTTGTATTCAAGAGCAGTTCTTTGGGAGCCTTCCGTACCGCCTTAAGGGTGTTTCGTAAAGAACCTAGAGTGAAAATCAGCAAAAGTCCGAAGGGAATAATTCCGGCATAGCGAGCTACATCCAACCAAAGGTTATGAGCATAACGTACATTGGGTCCTTGCCATCCTAGAGGATGAGTGAATAAATTTTCAAGGCCTTGTAACCATAATGCTGAGCGTCCACCGGCACTGGATATATTACCACTTTCTTGCAAACGAGAACCTAAGACCGAGAAATAATCCGCATTCAAATTTAACGGCACAAATTTTAAAATTAAAGCAGTAATAAATAACAAAAATAAAAATAATTTCGTGTTTGCTTTTACCGTTTGTTTGGGGATTATAAACAACAAACTTAGCACAATGGAAAGAAAACAAATGACCAATTGTGTGCGACTGCCCAAACGAAATACACTTAGTAAAGAGATTATAAAAATTACCCCGACTATACTTTGCATTAACCAGGGTATTTTTCGTTCCTTAATTAAATAAATAATAGGAAGACACATATTAAAGGTGAGGTAGGCGGACATTAATGTAGCTTTAGTCTCTTTACCATCCCAAAACAGTGGAACTTCTCGATTAAGCTGAACAAATCCTCCCTCTCTTAGGTTGATGACCACAGAAATTAATGGTGACAAAGAAAATAGAAACCCAATTGTAAAAAATAAAAATACCAAGTGGCCTGTTGTCATACCATCTATTACTAGATACTTCCCAAATAGATAAAAGAAACCAGGGAAAAGGGCATATATAAAAATAAGTTGTATCCCACTTTTTTGATTCATAGCGTAAAATAAAGCATAAGTAATCGCAAAAAGGCTAAGAAATACAAAATCCCTATCTAAGTAATGAATCAATTTCTTCCCATTCAGTAATAGGGACAATATTAAAAGATAACCGAACAAAAATCCCATACTATATGGATTTATCAAGTACAGAACAAAGGGTATAATATAGATTAGACCGATTTTTTGAAGATAATTCCACATTTTCATAGTCCCAGTTTTTTTAAACCACGGTTAAATTGCTCCTTTAGCAATTGGAATAGAACAATTTTTGCTTCATTGCGATTTAAACTTTTAATGTCGTACATAATTTTACGGTAGACATCCTCTTTAAAACTATTTTTGTCTGCTATTTGAGCTTCATATAAAAACAGGTCATTACCCGTATTACTCACCAGAATATTGGCTTCATGGGGTTTTAAGGATTTCCCAAATTTTCTAATGATTTTAAAGGGCAGTATTTTGCACGTTAAGATATATCTTTTATCAGTCTGATTGTTTTTTTTACCATAGAGATTGGTATGTAAGTCTGCTTCTTTTAGGTTTAAATATAAATGTAATTTTCTATTTTCATAAAAAACATCATAGACACTAGAACTTTCTTTAAGGGTGCTGAATTGAAATTGGGGGTCCTTGCTAAAGTCAAGAGGTATTTGAAAAGTGGTAGTGTCTTTTCCTACATGCGTACCCATATCACTAAAATTAGTGGTGTAAGAAGCTCTAGGATAAAGGAAATAAGTATCCGTTTCCACCAAATAAGCTATAAAGTATTTAAGCCAAGATTTTTCTGACCAACGGGTTACGTTATCCGGTAGGCTAGGGTGAGGCTCCAAAACCTCCTGTGTTATATACCATGCATAAAAAGATTCCCATTGAATTTTTGTCCAGGCCTGACCCCAAGAAGATGCGAATTGAAAATACCAATTGTCATAACCATCTAGTAAAGGAGAGAAATTACTACGACTATGAACATTAAACTGATGACTATAAAGGGATATGCCAGCGATATAGGGTTTATTATTAGCAAATTGCAATGCCTCAGAAGTATATTGATAGTAATTGGGAGAAACATAAAGGTCGTCCTCTAAAATTATAGCTGCTCCAAAAGTAACTGCATACGCACCACATTGTAAGATGTGGTTTCGTAAGCCTAAGTTTTCTTTTTGGTATTCTACTTTTTTTGTGCCGTGCTTCCATTTAAACGCGTTGGCAACCTGTACAACATCATAATTATCAGAAGCACAATCAATGCTAATAATCAAAGGAATATCAGCTTTTGGGTAGCTAGCATTACCTACACTTTTGAGTAAGCGTTGCAGCGAATTTTTACGGTTATACGCAACAATAACTATGGCGAGCTTAGTGGTCATCAGATGCGTTAAGGTATTTCATGAATTTTTCAATATCAGCGAACAAATGGGCATTTTTGGTAATCCAATCCTGCGGCTTCTCCCACCATTTATATCCTTTTAAAAAAATAATTTGAGCCTCAGTAAAGCGGTATTTGATAAGTTTGGCCGGTACCCCACCAACGATACTATAGGGTGCTATATTTTTTGTCACTATTGATCCTGCCGCAACTATGGCTCCATCACCAATCTGAACTCCATCCAAAATTCGCACATCGGCTCCTATCCAAACATCGTTCCCAATAGAAATGGTATAAGGGGAACCTTTTGAAATAGGTTCCGCAAACTCCGAAAAAAGTTGCTTTTTGGCATAGGTAAACCCTGTCTGTCCCCAAGTGGAAAATAAAGATGGGTGCGTAGAAACGATTTGTTTGGTTGGGTGATTTCCAAAAATACAAATAACCCTTGGTCCTATGGAGCAGTATCTGCCTATTTTGGTTTTTGCTATTTTTGAGTCATTGGCAACATAAGAGCCAAAACCCAAATACGAATTGGTCACGGTGGTATGATGATTTATGAAATTATGCCCTTCCAACACCACAGAAAATCCAAGAAATACTGATTTTCCTAACTTTAGTTTTATCCTATGCTGTTGGCGTTTTTTATAAATATAATTTGCCAATTGTAAGGACCAATTCCATCTTAAGATTAGACTTTTTAACATTTTTTAAAATTATAAATAAATACCTATGATATTTACTTTTTCAATTCTTTAATTTTTTGAATTAAATATTTAAGCTCTTTAATTTTCAATAACCTAATCATTAAAAGATAAGTTGAAATACCGACTAAAGGTCCAAAAACTAGCTTTAGAATATTATTTTCTATTCCTATAGTAGTAAAGTAGACAATAATCGCCATAACGAGCCCGGCAATAAAGAAAGGTAGTACATCCCTTAGTTGTTTAAAAGCTCCGTAGTTCATCAGTTTGCCTGGGTAATAGCTATTTATGAAATAGTGAATAGCAGTTGATAGCAGTTCCGCTAAAGCAATATAGATAATACCAAACTTAATGGATAACATCACCAAAATTATCCGAACAGTAATTTTTAAAAATTGTTGTCGTAATGCCAAATCAGTACGTCCGATAATATATAATAAGTTTACATTGATACTGCATATTAGTGTAATCAGACGAGCAATACAGAAAATTTGCATAATAGGTACCGCCATAATCCATTTATCTGTTAATAGTACTTGTATGATTGGCTTTGATAAAATAAATAACCCAAAGAATATGGGAATAGTAATTAATGCATTTAATCGTATGATTTGTTTTACATGCCGCACCAGTAAATCCATATCATTTTGGACCGTTGCTAAGCCAGGTAGTAAAACTCGGTCAAGTATTGATCTTAAGCCACTTGAGAAAAAATTAGTAAACTGGGTTCCGCGTGTGTAAAAGCCCAAATTCTTAGTGGAAAGATATTTGCCTATAAGTAAGGAAGATAAATCACTGACAATACGCTCCAATAGAGAAGATACTAGTAATTTGGAGCCGTAGGAAAATAATTTTTTAAAAGACTTTTTTGAAAAGACAAAAGAAGGTCGCCAAGAGTTAAAAATCCAAACCATCACTACCATAGTAATAGAATTAATTAGCGTTTGGGCTACAAGTGCCCAAACACCATAACCATGATATGCCATATAAACGGCAATAAGACCAGAAAAAATAGTAGAAGCAAAATTGATTTTACTAATTGTTTTAAAATCTAAGGTGATGGATATTAACGTATAAGGAACGGAGTAAAAAGCATTGATTATGAGGGATAAAGCTAAAACTTTAAGAAGTGATGAAATAATTTCTAAGTTATAGAAACTTGCAATGTATGGGGCTGCAATCCAAAGTACACTGTAGGATATTAAACTGATGGCAATATTAAATACAAAAACGGTAGAAATATCTGCATCGGTTCTTTCTTGATTTTGAATAAGTGCTACTGTAAAACCACTATCCATAAATACTTTGGAAATTGTAATAAAAACTAATAATAGTCCAACCGTACCATATTCAGTGGGTGTGAGTAACCTCGCTAAAATAATACCCAAGATAAACTGTACGGTTTGGGTAGAGAGTTTGTCTACGGCACTCCAAAGCACACCCGTGAACATTTTTTTTCCTAAACTCATATTGTTCGTTATATCCGGGGTTTATTCTTACTTAGGGACAATTATTCTTTCATTTGAAATTATTGGCAGCCTTTTAGATACCAAGAATAAACTTCACCCACACCTTTTTCCAATAACATGGTATGCTTCCAACCTAACTTATTTAATTTAGTTACATCTGTGAGTTTTTTTAAGGTGCCATCTGGCTTGTCACGATTAAAATAAAGGGTTCCGCTAAAGCCTATTTGTTTCTGTATTAGCAAAGCTAAATCTGAAATAGATATATCTTCGCCAGTACCAATATTTATATGCGTATTTCGGATTTCTTTGCTACCGCTAGGATAGGTGTCCATAAAATTTTGATTTTCCATCAAGAATACACAAGCATCGGCCATATCTTCTGACCATAAAAATTCTCTCATGGGTTTTCCGGAGCCCCAAATTTCTACTTGTACCTTGCCATCGGTAGATTGGCTCAAGCCAAACTTAGCTAGTACCTCTAGTATAGTATCCTTATCTGCTTTACCATTTATCCCATCTATGGGTAGGTGGTTTATGTTGGCCCTTATGGATTCCCAATTATTATTTTCTAAAGCTTTGCCTAAATGAATTTTACGTATCAAAGCTGGCATAACATGTGATTTTTCTAAATCAAAATTATCATGTGGGCCGTATAAATTGGTCGGCATTACTGCCATAAAGTTAGTATCGTACTGTAAATTATAACTTTCGCACATTTTTATACCAGCAATTTTTGCAATTGCATAGGGCTCGTTGGTATATTCTAAAATATCAGTCAACAAATAGTCCTCCTTCATAGGTTGTGGACAAGCTTTGGGATAAATACAAGTACTACCCAAAAATAATAATTTTTTCACCTTATTTAGATAAGCATGATGTATCACATTGTTTTGAATCATCAAGTTCTCATAAATAAACTCACCTCTATACCTATTATTTGCTACAATCCCGCCCACTTTTGCTGCTGCTAGAAACACATAGTCGGGTTTTTCTTCAATAAAAAAAGTGGATACAGCTGTCGTGTCTGTTAAATCCAATTGTTTGTGCGTACGAACCACTAAATTGGAATAGCCCTTGGTTTTTAGATTTTTCACGATTGCCGTGCCAACTAACCCACGATGGCCAGCCACGAAAATTTTTGAATTTTTTTCCATTACTATTATTCAAAATAATTTAAAATTCGATACCCACTCTCTTTCAAATACTGATCTTTTTGCATTAATTTTAAATCGCTTTTTACCATATCACTTACCAAATCGGCCAAATCATATTCTGTTTGCCATCCTAATTTGGTCCGTGCTTTGGTCGCGTCTCCTATGAGTAACTCAACTTCTGTTGGTCTAAAGTATTTTGGGTCTACCGCCAAGACTTCTTTTCCTATGGGTAATTGATATTTTTCGTTGCTACAATTTTTTATAAACCCCTTTTCATTAACGCCTTCTCCCTTAAATTCTAGTGCAATACCTGCTTCTGCAAAGCTTAGGCGCACAAATTCGCGTACGGTCGTAGTTTTGCCAGTAGCAATCACCCAATCCTCGGCTTCATCTGCTTGTAAAATCATCCACATCATACGCACATAATCCTTGGCATGGCCCCAGTCTCTTTGAGCATCCAAGTTTCCTAAATAAAATTGATCTTGTAAGCCTAAGGCGATACGCGCTGTAGCTCTGGTGATTTTTCTGGTCACAAAAGTTTCTCCTCGAATAGGGGATTCATGGTTAAATAATATACCATTGCAAGCGAACATGCCATAGGCTTCCCTATAATTTACGGTAATCCAATACGCGTACATTTTTGCCACTGCATAGGGGCTTCTGGGATAGAAAGGAGTGGTTTCTGATTGTGGCACTTCCTGTACCTTACCATAGAGTTCCGAAGTGGAGGCCTGGTAGATTCGTGTTGTTTTTTCCAGACCTAGAATCCGAACAGCGTCCAAAATCCGCAACGTACCTATACCATCGGCATTGGCCGTATATTCTGGAATTTCAAAGGACACATGAACATGGCTCATGGCTGCTAGGTTATAAATTTCATCGGGTTGTATTTCCTGAATCAATCGGATAAGATTGGTGCTGTCCGTCATATCCCCGTAGTGGAGTATGAAGTTTCTGTCTTCAACATGGGGGTCTTGGTATAAATGATCAATACGGTCTGTATTAAGCAAAGATGATCGCCTTTTAAGACCGTGAACTTCGTAGCCTTTTTTTAAAAGGAATTCACTTAGATAGGCTCCGTCTTGGCCTGTTACTCCAGTAATGAGGGCTTTTTTCATTGTATATTATGGTTAAAATGTCAAATTTGATTCAAATTCAGTAAAATTGAAATATATTTCAAGCTCAACAACATCTATAATAAAAACTTAGAATGTACGAGAGATTGAAACAAAACTATCATAATTAGAAAACAGGAAAGTTTCGGATTTATTGCACACGGTCCTCGTGGTTATTTCAAATCAAATATTTAGGGAGTATATTAAATTGAACCAGTTAAATAAGCCTTCTATTTGATTTACATAGTTTGCTTTTAAGGCTTTAGATAATATTTTGATTTTGAGTACTTTAATTCAGACAAATCTTGTTACAATATGGATTTTTTTTAGTTCAAAACCATATGGCTCAAATTACAAGTAATGGAGAATTGGTTTATTAAAAGTTCAAAAGGGAAATAAGTTAGCAGTTTTAGATGAAAACTGGTTGAACTACCTGATTTAATTCATAATTCAGACCAAGCAATATTAACTTTCATAGACCTTGTCTAAAAAGGTAATCGCGTTACCACAATTAGGGGATATCGCACTACCCCAAAAACAGGCATAAAGATAACATCAAGAAAGAAAAATTATAAATTTTAATCTTTAGTCCGAGTAATTTGAAAATTTTCTGATAAAAGTGATTTTTATTTCGCCTTTTACTTCTGCTAAAAAGGCTTAAATACAATTTTTTCGCACTGAAAAGCTATAATGATGTTCACCTAATAAACGTATACAGTATAAGCCGTATTAGATTACCGTTCCTTTAAGATGTCTTTCATAATGTAACTAATATTCCATCTTAAATAGAAATATACTTTTCATTTTTTAATCATTCATGAGATTTATAAATATTGCTTAGAACAATAGCTGTGTTTTTAAAATTTGTAATTCACAATAGCGAAAATAAAATTAAGGAATATTTAGAGGCATAATAATTATTTAAAAACTAATCTAGATAACTCAAATCTAAAAATTACTTTGTAATGCTTATTATATTATTTCTTTGGCCTAATCCTAGATTACTAATTGAAACGTTTATCTGGCTAACTAAATAAGATTTGGAATCTTTGCGTCACTTTTTTTATTCATTTTTCTCTATTCTTGAGTTATGCCCTAACCAAGTGTTTAAAATTTTTAAAAAAAATGAGTTTGTTTAAAATCACAATAATATCAAGGTAATGAAAAGCCTAAATTTATTTTCGTAATATTATAAAAGATTGTGTTGGGGTTTAATAAATATCCATATCCATTTGATGTTAATTGTAGAACTTTTATGTTTTCGAAAGTACAAGCTTCAAATGAATTATTTGAATTTGGACGGTTAACTTGAAACAAACGATGGATATTTTTAAATTTAGAATTTTTAATCAGATTTCTACTTGCAACTCCTTCTAATTTCGAGAACTCGTCAAAATTGATGGCTATTTCAGCTTGTTCACCTTGGATATTGATAAAAGTATTATTGTTTCCGGCATCAATAGCATCTAAAGGAGAATTAGTACCGTCTTTCCAATCATTAAAAGAAATTATTGCTTCAACTTTAGATATTTTAATATTTTTAAGGATATTATGATGGGCACCGTTAGCAATAAGTATTCCTCCGGCTGTATTTTTGTAACGTTCATTTGTATTGTAGTTTCCCTTAATTATCCCATTTTCAAATTGATTATTAAATACATTTTTAAAGGAAAGTTCCAGAACTGTGTTGACAATTTCAAAGGAAGTAAAGATATTGTTTGAAGCATCACCTTTGCACGCCAGACCATGCCCTTTGTGCGACAAACCATTTTGTCGATACACGAAGGCGTTATTAATGGTATTGTTATTGCTCGAGGAGGAGAATAGGTAATAATAATCGCAAGGATTTATTGGATTATCAGAGTAGACGCTATTGTAGGAATGAATTTGACTAATACCTCCTTTTACATGAATACCTTCCGCTCCAGCGTTAACAACAGTAGAATTTTTAAAAATTACACTGTTCCCTCTGAGTACAATGCCAACACCATTATAATTAACCCAAGCATTATCCGCATTTTCTGCAGAGTTGGCCGGATTAAAATCTCCTACGTCGGTAACTATAATGTTATCAATAACATTGTTATCACCCATTGATCGTAAACCCTTTTCAAAATATTTGATTTGAAAGTTAGCAATATGTATAAAGCTATTTGGAATAACTATTCCTTCACCTTTTCCTTCGTTATTTGTTCGGTTACCTTGAATTAAAGGCATTTTCGAAGCATCCACTGATTCACCATAGCTAAATGTAGAACCCTGTTCACTGACTAAGTCACCCGGGCTATTGGTATAACCTATAAAACGGATTGGATTAGTAGAGGTGCCGGAATTTCTGACTACTAGATTTTTGCTACCATAATTCCCAGCTTTTATATGTACGAAGTCTCCAGATTTAGCTACTTTAAAGGCATGATTAATGTCCCATGAAGTGGCCTCTGATTCTCCGTTATTGGAGTCTTTTCCTTCTGTTGTCACGTAGAACACATTAGCTCCTGTAGTGGGTATTTTACGCTCGCTAGTATTTACGGTTACGGTACCGTCTTCCGTAGTTACATCACCACCTTCATTGGTTTCTTCTGTGGTATAATTAAACGTATCTGTGGTTTCCTCTTGGGTATCTGAATTATCCTGTGACCCCTCCGCTGATTCTTCTTGGGTATCTGAATTATCCTGTGACCCCTCCGCTGATTCTTCTTGGGTATCTGAATTATCTTGCGACCCCTCCGCTGATTCTTCTTGACTATCTAAGTTGTCCTGTGACCCTTCCGCTGATTCTTCTTGACTATCTAAGTTGTCCTGTGACCCTTCCGAGGACTCCTCTTGGCTATCTGAATTATTTTGATTGGGAATGTAGGTTAACGTATTGTCTTCATTAATAATAACGATACCGTTCTGAGGCGTTGTGGTGTTCACAATGGTTACGTTATTTAAGTCCGCGAACTGATCGTTGCGCAACACATCTAAAACAGCACTTTGACCATACGTAATAGAAAAATTATCATTTACGACAAGATTATTAAATTCTGATAAATCCTCATTCAGGACATATTCTGCTAACAGGTCGGAATCCTTGCTACAGGAAGTAAGTTGAAAGGTGGAAAAAATTAAAACAAGGGTGTAGATTAATGATTTGATAGTATCGTTCATAACTGTAGGTTAATTTACTTGGGAAGTTAAAAGTATTTAAAATTTGAACTGTTTCGATGTAATTCATGTTTTTTTCGATGAAATACTATGATTTTACTCTTGTATTACGAAATTTGAAACCAAGTCGGATTTTTTAACCAGACCCAATTCGATAAAGAGCTTATTATTTTAACATTTGTTAACATTTTTATTTTCTTGTTCTCTTTAGCCACCTAAGCTAGGTAGCTAAAAAGCAAACGTAAAGCAGGTAATTTATGACCCTAAGCGGCAGATAGAAAAGAGGAACGTTACCATTTGCGGAATGCCTAATGCCAAAAGGTATGGATGTATTACTACCAATGGGGTATGAAGGAGCTTGGATAAAAAGGTTGTAAACGAAAACCTAACAGTTTTAAAGAGACCTGTAGCAATCACTGTACATATTCAAATTAACACAGAAGATTTTATCACATTAACTGTTACTGACATTTCTGGTTTCTCATTTCATCTTTTTAAAAAAGATGAAATGAGAAACCAGAAATTAATAAAAAAATAAATAGTCCTTCTGTTAAATAATACTGTGCGAATAGAGAAAAGATATTGTACTAATGACTTTGTGTAATCATGTGAATATAGCCAGACATGGTTAAGTGAAATTGCTATGATTACTCTAATACGGAAATAGTTAATACTGTGAAAACAGTATTAAGAACTGTATAAACTTATAATTTAAAATAAACGAGAATACTAAAATGTAGTTAGTTTTAGGAACTATTGTTTTTAAAGGGGTAAGTACCAAACTATATGTTCCTTACATTCATCCAATGTCAAGTTCAAATAACGCACGCTACATTTCAGAAAAAGGGTGTTTTTTTAGCATATCTGCCAAGTCTTATAGCCTATTAGTATAGCCGTTTTTTGGTTTACTTTTTTACATTATAAACTAATGTTTTAAGGGACTTAAATTAGTTTCAATAAATTCTTTATGGGCAACTGCTAAGATCAACATATCAAATTCCTGTTTGGGTCTGGTATTAGTGGTGGTGATATCATATTCAGTAAGAACTTCCTCGTGGTTTGCCCAAGGGTCATAAATGGTTGTTTTTACCCTATATTCGTTAAGGTGTTTGATTATCTCCAAAAATTTGGTATTTCGGATATCGGAACAATTTTCATTACAGGTAGTACCCATCACCAAAATTTTTGCATCTTTTACCACCAACTCGTGTTTTAGCATCAGTTTAATTATTTGTAAGCTCAAATACTCACCCATGCCATCATTGATACGCCTAACTGCCAGTATTAAATCTGGATTACACCCATTTTCCTGTTCTTTTTGAGCCAAATAGAATGGGTCTACCTCTATACAGTGCCCACCTACCAAACCAGGTTTAAATGACAAGAAGTTCCACTTGTTCTGTGCAACTTCCAGAACATTATTGGTATCAAAACTCATTAAATGAAATATTTGGGCCAATTCATTCATAAAAGAAATATTGATGTCCCGCTGCGTATTTTTAATTCCTTTTGAAGCTTCTGCCATCTTTATGTTAGGAGTCAAATGCGCACGGCAGTAATGACCGAAGCATAAACGTCATCTACATTTTTTGCCGCTTCTGTGGTGGAGCCGGATGTAACCTTTATAATTTTCTCGACAGTATCTATTTTATCCCTTGGATTGATTCTTTGAGGAGAGTAGCCTACAAATAAGTCTTTATTGAAAAATAGTGCACTGTTTTTTTCGGGTTCTGGAACACGATTTTCTTCTGTAGCACCTACATATACCGTAGATTCATAGTTAAGGATATCCTCTTTTTTAACACTTTACCAAGGGTTTAATTAGCTTTAAGGAGTGATGTAAATACCGGTCTTTTGGTCTTATCAACAGGTGTTGGAACGGTTATAATATAACAGGTACACTAGTTCAGCGTATCAATACTTGTAGTATACACCAAACCATTTTTTTAGTACGCTTTCCAAATTTAAGATTGGTAAGCTTCAAAGTAGTATCCTTCCATACAATAATTTCAGCAATCCTTTTCTCGTTAATATCAAAACCAACAACGTCGTATTTCTTAGCAAACAGTGCTGCCATTTATAAATTAACATACCCTAAACCTACCTATTACTATTTTCGTTAAATAAAGATATTTTCTTAGTATTTATAAATCTTAATTCATTGTAAAAAATAGTTGCAATTCATAAATGAATTGCAACTATTTTTTATAGGACGTGTACCAGCTTATGAAATTTTTGACTCCCAAATCTAAATCAACCTTAGGCTCATAATTATAATTTTTTTTTAGCTCTGCGGTATCGGCCCAAGTAGTGTAAACATCTCCGTCTTGCATTGGCAGCAACTGCAACTTTACCTCTTTTTTTAAATATTTGCCGATTGTATTTATAAAATCTAATAATTTAACAGGTTGTCCCCTGCCTATGTTATAGATAGCAGCGTTACTTTTAGAATTCGTATTAGGTTTAAAACCTTTTTCTAGGACCAGTAAGATACCGTTAACAATATCATCAATGTAGGTGAAATCCCTTGCTAATTTACCGTTATTATACACAGCTATTGGTTTGTTGGCTAAAATAGTTTCGGTGAATTTAAAGTATGCCATATCTGGGCGACCCCAGGGACCATATACGGTAAAAAATCTTAATCCAGTGCATGGAAATCCGTACAGGTGGCTGTAGGTATATGCCATTAGCTCATTACTTTTTTTGGTGGCGGCATAGAGGCTAATGGGGTGGTCAACCCGATCTGTTATCTCAAAAGGTACTTTTTCATTAATGCCATATACACTAGAACTGCTGGCATAAACCAAATGCTTAATTGCAAAGTTGCGGCAGCATTCCAATATATTCAAAAAACCGACTATGTTGCTATCAACATAGGCTTCCGGATTTTCCAAACTATAGCGAATACCGGGTTGTGCTGCAAGGTTGCATACAGTATCAAAACCCTGAGTTTTAAATAGTGTTGGTAGCTTTTCACGATCTTCCAAGGCTAACCTGATAAAGGAAAAATTTGGATGGGTATCACTAAAAACCAAGTTGTTGTATTGCTGGGCAACTGTTTTAGTGACACCCAATTTTTTTAACCGTGCATACTTAAGTGAAACATCATAGTAATCGTTTATATTGTCCAACCCTAAAATAGTATGGCCTTTTTCCAAAAGCGATTGGGCTACAAAAAAGCCTATGAATCCTGCTACACCGGTCACTAAAATTTTCATGACTGTCCTATTTTATAGTATTTAAAGCCCTTATCTTCCATTTCCTTTTTATCCATTAACCTACGACCATCAAAAAGAAAAGCTGGTTTTAGCATAGTTTTGTAAATATGATTCCAGTCATAGTGTTTAAAAGCGTCCCACTCTGTTAATATGGCAATAGCATGAGCATCTTTAGCTGCTGCAATAGGGTCATTTGTGACCGTTACTAATTTTTTATTTTCTTCTGAGGACCGAGTACCCAAATAGTCTAAATCAGCATATATTTTTTCAGCCGTTACTTTAGGATCGTACACTACAATTTCAGCTTGTTCATCCAACAAGGCATCCGCTACATAAATGGCTGCAGATTCTCTTGTGTCATTGGTGTCTTTTTTAAAAGCCCATCCGTAAAAAATTATCTTTTTACCTGATACGGTGTTGTATAGAGTAGAAATAATATTATCAGCAAATCTTCGTTTTTGATAATCATTCATGATAATAACTTGTTCCCAGTAATCCGCGACTTCCTGCAATCCAAAACTTCTAGAAATATAGACTAGGTTCAGAATGTCTTTTTGAAAACAAGAACCCCCGAATCCTACAGAAGCACTTAAGAATTTTGGACCAATTCTACTATCGGTACCTATAGCTCTTGCAACTTCGGCGATATTAGCATCGGTACGTTCACAAAGTGCTGAAATAGCATTGATGGAAGATACACGTTGTGCTAAAAAAGCATTAGCCACTAACTTTGACAATTCTGATGACCAAACATTAGTCTGCAGAATACGTTCTTTGGGCAGCCAGTGTTCATAAATTGAACTTAAGGTGTTTTTAGCTGCTTTGCCAGAGGGGGTGTCATCCCCACCTATCAAAATACGATCGGCATTCAATAAATCTTCGATGGCTGTGCCTTCCGCTAAGAATTCAGGGTTCGAAAGGATTTCAAAATGTACGTTATTTCCTGTATTATCTAGAATGCTTTTAATGGCACTGGCCGTTCGCACTGGTAAGGTAGATTTTTCGATAATGATTTTGTCATCTTTCGCAATTTTTGCAATATTACGAGCGCAGATTTCTACGTATTTTAAGTCTGCTGCCTGTCCTTTACCCTTTCCGAAGGTTTTGGTCGGGGTATTTACTGATATGAAAACGAGCTGCGCCTCATCTATGGCTTGATCTACATTAGTTGAAAAAAATAGATTTTTGTTGCGATTTGCTGCTACGATTTCCTGTAGACCTGGTTCATATACCGGAAGATTATCTAGATTTTTATCGTTCCAAGCATCTATGCGATTTTGATTAATATCTACTACAGTCACCTTTATTTCAGGACATTGACTGGCAATAACAGACATGGTAGGCCCGCCTACATAACCAGCACCGATGCAACAAATGTGTGTAATTTTTTTCATATTGACTATTTGTTTTAAAGCTTTTTATAATTAACAACTCAAAGATTAACAAAACGCATATTAAACTGTCGTTGTCGTGCAAAATTTGCAAATATAATTGAATTTCTTTTCCTTTTGTCGTTCAATTGTTTCTAAAAAGGTTCTGTGGTAAACTTTAAGATACCCTTTTAGAACTTTAACGATAGCTATTATAAATAATTGTGGTAGCCGCATCTAATTCATTTAAAAACACCTCTGCTAAGTTCTCTCTTTTAATGTATTCAATTACTTCGTTAAGACTAATGAGTGTTTTGGACTAAAAAATCAACTGGTCTGGTGTAGGGTGTTTAAACGTAATAGATAAGTTAAAATATATAGGTGAGAAAAAAAGAAACGGATACATCCCTTTACGCTAGTATCCTAATTAATTACAGCATGTACATTAGGTCTTAAGTAGTTTTGTTCTCTGGTAGGTTTTAATTAATACAATTAGTGATTAAAGGGCTAGTTATAAATTTATCATTCAGTAGACTAACATATTGTTCTTTTAGCAATCAAACTGGTTTTTAGGTTTTGGATAGTAGGATGATATTTTTTTAAAGTTTGATATCCCTCAATGGGTTTGATATCCCAAGGCATACTTGAAATTGAAAGTGTTCTGATTTAGACCTTGTATAAAAGTATCAATACTCTAAGACTTAGGGTAGGTATAGGGGACTAAGAGCAAAGCTGCTACTTTCAGTTTTTTTTTGTATTTTAACTGTTGTTTTAGTAGCAAAATTAATACGTACGAGATAGTCGTTATATAGGTTTAAGAATTATGCTAGTGATATCGTATTTAATCCTATTTTTTTTGAACTTTATAGTATTTTTCGTTAAAAATTGAATGTATCTATGCTATTATAATATCTTCGTATCATTAACTTAACAAGCCATATTTTGAAGAAAATTTTAATAACTGGAGGCGCTGGATTTTTAGGATCACATTTATGTGACAGATTTATAAAGGAAGGATATCATGTCATCGCCATGGATAATCTTATCACCGGTGATTTAAAGAATTTAGAGCATCTTTTTCCTTTGGAAAATTTTGAGTTTTATAACCATGATGTTACTAAATTTGTACATGTGCCAGGTGATTTAGATTATATCTTACATTTTGCATCTCCCGCTAGCCCAATAGATTATTTAAAAATACCGATACAAACCTTAAAAGTTGGTGCTATGGGTACGCACAATCTTTTGGGTCTAGCCAAAGAAAAACAAGCGCGCATCTTAATCGCCTCGACTTCGGAGATTTATGGCGATCCTTTAGTGCATCCGCAAACAGAAGCTTATTACGGTAATGTAAATACGATAGGACCGCGTGGAGTTTACGATGAAGCGAAACGTTTTATGGAATCCATTACCATGGCATACCATCGTTTTCACGGAGTAGATACACGTATAGTTCGAATCTTTAATACCTACGGACCTAGGATGCGCCTTAATGATGGAAGGGTTATTCCGGCATTTATTGGTCAGGCATTGCGAGGAGAGGACCTTACCGTCTTTGGAACAGGAAATCAGACACGCTCTTTTTGTTATGTAGATGATGAAGTAGAAGGCATTTACCGATTATTGCTAAGTGACTATGCTTTACCGATAAATATTGGAAACCCCAACGAAATAACCATTAAGGATTTTGCAGAAGAAATTATCAAGTTAACAGGTACAGATCAAAAAATAATTCTTAAACCGCTGCCACAAGATGATCCTTTGCAACGACAGCCGGATATCTCTAAAGCTCGGGAGATTTTGAATTGGGAACCAAAGGTGAGCAGGGCAGATGGCATGGCTAAAACCTATGCTTATTTTAAAACCTTACCTAAAGACGAACTCTACAAACGAGATCACAAGGATTTTAGTAACTATAACAAGGATTAACAACATAGGAATTTATTTTGAAATGAAGTATGTGCTAAGGGTTTTGGTTCGAACCTGTCTAATCAAAGTAGGAATACTCCGTTTTTTGTAATTCGGCGATTTAATATTGTGTTAAACGAAATAACAGACCCTTTATTCAAGTTGCCACTAACTATATGTATTTTAGCCTTTAAATAAGCAAACTAATGCAATCTGTAGATATTAATAAGAAAATTTGGCTATCATCCCCGCACATGGGAGATATGGAACAAGTTTATGTTAAAGAAGCATTTGATACCAATTGGGTAGCGCCAATAGGGCCAAATATTACTGCCTTTGAGAAAGCTATAGCCCATTCATTAGAAGAGAATGTGCATGTAGCTGCACTTAGTTCAGGAACAGCCGCTCTTCACTTAGGACTTCAATTACTCGGCGTAAAACGTGGTGATTTAGTAATTTGCCAAAGTTTTACTTTTTCCGCCTCGGCCAACCCGATAATGTATCTAGGAGCGACCCCGGTTTTTGTGGATAGTGAAAAGGATACCTGGAACTTGTCTCCTGATTTATTGAATAGCGCTATTGCCGATAGTATTAAAAACGGGAAAAAACCGAAAGCAATCATTGCGGTTCATTTGTATGGTATGCCGTATAAGATAAAAGAAGTTAGGGCCATTGCTGATAAATTTGGTATTCCAATTCTTGAAGATAGTGCAGAGGCATTAGGCAGTAGCTATATGGAGAAGCGTTGTGGTACTTTTGGCGATATTGGAATACTTTCCTTTAACGGTAACAAAATAATAACTACTTCGGGTGGTGGGGCATTAGTATCCAAAAACCCAGACTACATAAATAAAGCTGTTTTTCTTGCAACCCAAGCTAGGGATGAGGCTCCTCATTATCAACATTCCCATGTAGGTTATAACTATAGGATGAGTAATATTCTAGCGGGCATAGGCCGAGGGCAGATGCTAGTTTTGGAAGATAGGGTTATGGCTAGGAGAAGAAATTATGAGATTTACCGGAAGGAACTTGATGACGTGACCGGAATTGAATTTTTATCCGAACCTTCGGGGTTCTATTCCAACAGATGGTTGAGCTGCGTGCTTACTCCCTCCTTTACGATTAGGGAAAAAATTCGATTGGCACTACTAGAGGAAAATATTGAATCGAGACCGCTTTGGAAGCCTTTACACTTGCAGCCTGTATTTGAAAATTTCCCTAAATTTATAAATGGTACTTCTGAAGATTTGTTCAGCAGAGGGCTTTGTTTGCCAAGTGGGTCAAATCTTACTCAATATGACCTGAATTGTGTTATTGAAAAAATAAAAACAATGTTTTAGATATGAAGTTTCCTAAATATTTGACCTACCAAGTATACCGATATGCCTCTAAATGGGTGGTTTTATTAATCGATTTGTTGACAATCGCTTTTTCGTTTGTACTTTCTTATCTGATTAGATTCAATCTTACCTTAGATTTTGAGGTCAGTAATCTATTTATACAGCTCCCATGGATTTTAGCAGCTTCACTTTTTGCTTTTTTAGCAGTAGGGTCTTACAAAGGGGTGGTACGACATACAGGGATACGTGATGTATACAATATTTTTAATGCCATTTGTCTTTCAAGTATATTGATTATTTTTTTAGTGATTTCTAATAGACAATTCGGTTATATCCCAAGTTTCACAATTCCTTTGTCTATCATTATTATTCATAGTTTAATTAGTTTTGTGGCCTTAACCACATCTAGGTATCTGTTTAAATCAATCTATAATAAAATCGATGGAGGAATTAGAGCTTCCAAAAATGTATTAATATACGGTGCTGGAAATTCAGGAGTATTAACCTATGGTGCATTAACCAACCATTCTAAAAGTGATACCAAGGTCATTGGCTACGTTGATAACGATAATAAAAAGATAGGTAAAAGTATCAATGGAATTCCTGTATACGGTAAAGAGGTACTTACTAAGGAATTCGTAACTAAGAAGAATATAGTTGAAATTATTTTTAGTATCCAGAAAATTGATTCCAAAACGCTGCGTAAAAAGGTAGAGGATATGGTAGATTTACCAGTATCTGTAAAAATTGTTCCGCCTATAGAGGATTGGATCAATGGAGAACTAAAAGTATCTCAAATAAAACAAGTACAAATAGAGGATTTATTAGATCGTGCGCCCATTCAAATAAAAAACACCAACATTGAGGCAGAATTAATTAACAAGAATATTTTAGTTACTGGTGGTGCAGGTTCTATTGGAAGTGAGATTGTTAGGCAAATTTGTAATTATTCCTATGGTTCTTTAATTATTGTGGATCAAGCCGAGTCAGCTCTTTATGATTTACAACAGGAATTGAAGCAAAAAGGGTTCCATAATTTTATTCCTATCGTAGGTGATATTAGGGATAAAAATAGGATGAATCAGATTTTTGATGAATACCGTCCCAATATGGTTTTTCATGCAGCAGCATATAAGCATGTGCCACTTATGGAATACAATTGTTATGAAGCCATTAAAATAAATATCGCAGGTACTAAAACTATTACTGATCTTTCTATTGTGCATGGTGTAGAAAAATTTGTATTTGTATCGACGGACAAGGCAGTAAACCCTACTAATGTCATGGGTGCTAGTAAGCGTATTGCGGAAATGTACATTAGTTGTGCGCAACAAGAAGGTAAGACCAAATTTATTACTACGAGGTTCGGTAATGTGTTAGGATCAAACGGCTCCGTTATACCGTTATTTAGAAAACAAATAGAGCATGGAGGACCTTTAACATTAACCCACAAAGAAATTACCAGATATTTTATGACGATTCCCGAAGCTTCTCAATTGGTATTGGAGGCAGGTTCAATGGGAAAAGGTGGAGAAATCTTTATTTTTGATATGGGGGAGTCGGTCAAGATATTTGACTTGGCCAAGAATATGATTAAGTTATCCGGTTTACAATATCCTGAAGATATAGACATTAAGATTACGGGCCTTAGACCTGGAGAAAAATTGCATGAGGAACTCCTGGCTAATGGGGAGAATACAATGCGCACTTACCATAAAAAGATAAAAATAAGTAAGGTTAGGGACGTAGATTATTTAAAAGTTCGGTCGAAAATAGATGAGTTGTGTATCGTGAATATTTTCTTTAATGGTAATACGATTAAAATCATGAAAGAAATTGTACCAGAATATGTGTCACAAAATTCTGATCTTTGTAAATTTGATGAAGAAAATAAAACTACCGTTCGTGCTATTTCGGATACCAACCTTAAAATCGTAAAACACTAAATTTATTATAGCTTGTAAATATCTTCATATGATGACAACAATTAAAAAATATTTAAAATTGGTGGTGCTTTTGGGTATTACTTTGGGATTTATAGCATCTTGTGCTAGTAAAACGGAGGTAGTTTATTTTCAAGATGCACAGAATTATGAAACTATAATCAGTGATAACACTGCTAATAATAAATTTAAGATTAATGATATTATTGGTATCAATATCTCAACCCTTAATGCTGAAGCCAGTGTGCCGTTTAATATCTTTACGGGTAGTCAAGAGGGTGGTATGAGGCCGCAACAAATGGATTACATTGTTGATAAAAACGGAGAGATAGACTTTCCGGTAATCGGGAATATAAAAATAGCGGATTTGAGCCCACAAGAGACAAAGGAATTGTTGAGAGAAAAGTTAAAACCCTATTTAATAAACCCAATAATTAATATGCGCTTAAAAAACTTCAGGGTTACCGTATTGGGGGAAGTAAACAACCCAGGCACCTACCAAGTAAACGGTGAACAGATAACCGTTTTGGAAGCAATAGGTTTGGCCAGTGATTTGACGATTAAAGGGATGCGAGAAAACGTCTTAATTATAAGAGATTTCAATGGTGCCAAAGTATACCATCGAATCAATCTCACCAGTAAGGATGTCTTAAGTTCACCTAATTATTATTTGACTCAAAACGATGTGGTCTACGTGGAACCGAACAAATCAGCAATTACCTCTTCTTCTTTAGATAACAGGGCTACCATTGCTATTTCGATTGCGTCTATATTGCTCACCTCTACCGTCATACTTATAACTAGAAACTAGTGGGTAGTCGATTTTTGAATAACTTTTAAATGGTTGGCCTGAAAAGGATAAGTTTATGAATGATATTACCACTACTGCGGAACTTAAAAATACGATAACAGCATATTTGAAACATTGGAAATGGTTTGTACTTTCTGTATTCATAGCTCTTTTATTTGCTGTTATAAGCATTCGCTACTCAATACGGCATTATAATGTAGGGTCTCAAATTCAAATAGTACAAGAAAAAAACGCTAGCAATGAACTAAGTCTTTTTAAAGATTTAGGCGTTTTCTCAGGTAGTTCCAGACTGGTTGAGGATGAAATTGAGATACTTGGCTCGAGGGGAAATTTCATTGATCTGGTTAAGGAGCTGTCCATTAATGTTCAAATTTTATCCTTGGGGGACGTCATCAACTCAGAGGTGTATAGAAACCCTCCTTTTAATTTAACTTTTATTGCACCAGACTCCGTAATTCAGAATGCAAATTTCCATTTCTTTTTGGAATTTTTAGATACTAAAGGTTTCGGCTATTCCGAAGAGGAAGGAGCTCTAAATAAGGTCTTTGCCTTTGGGAACGCGATACCTACAGAAATTGGGGATATGGTATTAACGCCGAGTAAAGCTAATTTAGCGGGACTTGTTGGTAAGCGCTTTAAGATAGTATTGAGCCCTGTAACCGCTGTTGCTAGTGGAATAAAGAAGAGTTTAAATATTGGTCTCCTCGTGGAGCAGTCAAATATCGTGGAGGTATCCATGGAAACGCCTATTCCGCAAAAAGGAAAGGATATTATTAATAAATTGATTGAAATTTACAACCGTAATGATGTAGAGGAAAAAGAGCGTATTGCGAATAAAACATCAGAATTTATTGATAGCCGAATTCAACTTATTGCTGGCACCTTAAGTTCAGTAGATAAAGATGCTCAGGAAATGCTTACAGAAAAAGGCATGACGGGTTCTGGTCTAGAAGTAGGTGCGGCAGTTCAAGTAAGTGCAAGTAGCCGGCAAAACTTAGAAAATGCGAAAGTACAACTTCAAATGGTTAGCGGTATCAAGGACTATTTAGGCCTAGAAACAGGATACGAGGAAATGCCCGTAGTGGATGTAGGAAGCGTTGCGTTAGCACAAAGCACGGCGCAATACAACCAACTTATATCTGACCGAAAGCGCCTATTAAGGAGTGCGGATGAGAGAAACCCTATTATTGTAAACCTAGACCAACAGCTAGATGGTCTCAGAAATACGATAACGTCCAGCTTGTCCTCATTAGAACGAAATGTGGGAATGAACGTAAGCACGCTACAAAGTCAAATGGGACGTATTCAAGGAACCATTTATTCTGCACCTGAAAATCAGATGGAGCTTCGGAATATTACAAGAAAACAAGAAACAACAGAAAGTCTTTATTTATATTTACTACAGAAAAGAGAGGAGTCCCAGATTGCTTTTGCCTCCGCATCTCCAAAATCAAAGGTGATAGATTTTGCGCATTTGGCAAGTTCCATTCCGGTTAAGCCAAGGAAAAGAATTACCTTTTTGGCATCTATACTATTAGGCCTCTTGGTGCCTTTCGGTGTAATTTATCTCAGAGAGTTATTAGATACTAAAATTCATAATAAACACGGGTTGGAGACCTTGGCCAGTGATATCCCTGTCTTAGGTGAACTCCCCAAACTAAATAAAAAAGAAAGTAAACTTATCTTAAAGGATGATCGTTCTGTCCTAGCAGAAGCCTTAAGGATTATACGAACCAACCTTGATTACCTGATGAAGACCAAACGGAAGGAGGTTGGAAAAAAGAGAAATATTGTTTTTGTTACCTCCAGCGTTCCAGGGGAAGGTAAAACCTTTACCTCTACCAATTTGGCGATGATTTTGGGAAGTACAGAGAAAAAGGTTTTGTTGATTGGTGCAGATATACGTAATCCTAAATTCTATTCCTTTTTTGTTGGAGATGCAGTTGATAAGTTAAAAGGTAAAGACAAACAAAAGGATGTAGGCCTTACAGAATATTTGTTCAATACAGAACTGGTTGCCTCAGATATTATAAACACTATGTTGATTCATAATACGACTATAGATGTTATCTTTTCGGGAAAAATTCCCCCTAACCCTGCTGAATTGCTTATGAGTAAAAGGGTTGGTGAACTACTACAAAACGTTTCTGAAAAATACGATTATGTTATAGTGGATACAGCTCCATTAATGGTGGTAAGTGATACGCTATTAATTAGTGAGTATGCCGATCATATTATTTACGTAACAAGGGCGGGTACTACAGAGAAAAATTCTATTGATTTTCCACTTCAATTAGTAAAAGAAGGAAAGTTAAGAAATGTCTCTTTTGTCGTGAATGATGTCAATGAAGGTGATTTAGGATACGGAGGTAAATATGGTTATGGATATGGTAAGTCTACTAAAAAATGGTGGAAGTTTTAAGTAAAAGGATTTTAAATACGCACACAGGGTTACGAATAACAGCTAGTTAATTGTCATTAACAAACTAAACATCCAACGACAGGGTAAAAAGAGTTTACGGTCTAGCTTTATTGATTGTATATCAGTAGCAATGGTAGCATCCCTATTTGTTTGATAGCTTAATAGTCTCTTTATATCCACTTGCTAACCAGTTCCCATCCGTAGTTTAGAACCTACGCTAATTAGCAAAACTCAAATAGCGTGCTAAAGCTCCGTTTTATAGAGGATTATTAAAGATTTGAATTTACTGATACAGGTTAATTCTCACAAAATTTATAATATTTTCTTTCTAAATATTGATTTTATAGATTTGTTATCTGTTAATCGATGATATATGGTAGGACGTCGAATTACGTTTCTATAAAGTAAATATCATGATTGCATTTGTTTAATTTTGTAAGTAATTCTAGTTAAAAAATTAACAAGAAAAGGTATTTATACACCACTAATATGAAATATAGCTATTCATTTTTTTTAATCACTTTTTTACTAGGTACCAGTTTGTTTTATTCCCAAGCAACTCCGTTTAGTCAGAGCCAATTGGATATGAACGGAATCGGTACGTTGAACGGTGTTACAGGTCTTGACTTTGGCCCAGATAGCCGTTTGTACGTAGCTGAGTATACAGGAGGTATTAAAATTTTCACCATCCAACGTAATGGACCAACTGCATACGTGGTCACGGGTATGGAATCTCTAGACGGTATTCTAACTTTAGAAGATCATAACGATGACGGTACCTCATGGGATGGCCAGGGAACAAGTTTTGCCACCAATGCTAGGGAAACTATTGGGATTGTGACAAGTGGAACAATAGCTAACCCAATATTTTATGTTAGTTCTAGTGATATACGGATAGGTGCGGGAAACAATGGAGGAAATGGGGATGTTGGCTTGGATACCAATTCTGGTATTATTACTCGTTTTTCTTGGAATGGTACGGCTTGGGATGTGGTGGATTTAGTAAGGGGTCTTCCCCGTTCTGAGGAGAATCATGCTACAAATGGCTTGGATTTAGCTATCATTAATGGTACGGAATATCTTATTGTAGCTCAAGGTGGAAATACAAATGGTGGTAGTCCATCAACTAACTTTGTTTTTGCGAATGAGTATGCACTTTCAGGAGCTGTCCTGGCAATTGACCTCGACGCTCTTGAAACTTTACCCATATTAACAGATAATGGAAGGCAGTACGTTTACGATTTAGCTACTGTAGATGACCCAACAAGGGACAATGTAAATGATATTACCGATCCGGATACGCCAGGTTATGATGGAGTAGATGTAAATGATCCTTGGGGCGGGAATGACGGCTTGAACATGGCTATTTTGGATACTAGCAGTCCCGTAAAGATGCTCTCTCCTGGGTATCGAAATGCCTACGATTTAGTGGTTACCGAAAGTGGTGCCCTTTATGTAACTGATAACGGAGCCAACGGTGGTTGGGGTGGTTTTCCTGTAAATGAGGGACTAGGTGGCAACACAACCAATGATTATAACCCAAGTGAACCTGGAAGCTCATCACCTTCTTTTGGTGAAGAGATAAATAATAAGGATCATTTAGAGTTGGTAACAACAGACCTTCAAAATTATATTTTTAATAGTAAATACGGTGGACATCCTAACCCGATTAGGAGTAATCCATTTGGGGCAGGGCTATATACGGATAATACAAGTGATTTAGGAACTTTTGGAGCTCCTTTCTTTCGTACGCAGACTTATGATCCCGATGGCACAACAACAGGCTCAACTATGGATCCCAATGTTGCACTTCCGGCCAATTGGCCTCCAATACAAGTGGCCAACCCTGTTGAAGGAGATTGGCGCGGTCCAGGAATCAATAATCCTGACGGTGATGATGACACCCCTGTATTAATTTGGGGAACCAATACCAACGGTATTGATGAGTATACGGCCAGTAATTTTGGAGGGGTTCTGAAAGGAAATCTTCTGGCTGGCCATAATGGTGGTAATATCAGAAGGGTTATTCTCTCTGCGGATGGAAGTTCCGGAACATTAGAACCTAATTTTTTCTCAGGTTTAGGGAGCGATGCATTAGGTATTACTTGCAATAGTGACGACGAAATTTTCAATGGTTCGGTCTGGATAGGCTTATTTGGTGGTGGTATAGTAGTCTTTGAGCCTCAAGATGAAGTAGAATGTACAGAACCAGGCGAACCAGGTTATGACCCCTTAGCGGATTACGATAGTGACGGGTATACGAACCAAGATGAGGAAGATAATGGTACGGATGCATGTAACGGCGGGTCACAGCCCGCAGATTTTGACAAAGCTGTTGGTGCGCCATTAATTTCCGATCTTAATGATAGCGATGATGATGCTGATGGCATTGACGATGGTCAAGATTCATTTCAATTAGGTAATCCGCTTTTAGGAGGTAGCGATGCTTTTTCTATTCCCATATCCAATGATCTATTTAATAGTCAACAAGGCCTTGGGGGTATATTTGGCTTGGGAATGACGGGCCTTATGAATAACGGAAATACAAATGAAAATTGGCTCAGCTGGTTAGACAGAATTAATGATGTCAACGATCCTAACGATAATGACGTCCTTGGTGGCGCCACAGGTACAATGACATCCCACATGACCTCCGGAACAGCTCTGGGAACTGAGAACAATCAGGAAAAAGGATACCAATACGGAGTACAAGTCGAATCAGCTACTGGAGCTTTTACAGTGGTGGGTGGTATGAAAGGTTTTTCTGGGCCATATCGTCTTTATGGAAATACAGCTGCAGTAGGTGGTGAATTAGGTCTTTTTATAGGGGATGGTACGCAGTCCAATTACATAAAATTCGTAGTTACTGTTGATGGGTTTACGGTACTCCAAGAAATTAATGATATACCACTACCCCCAATCAATAGTGTTTTAGCCAACGCAGATAGACCCATTGAAAGCATTCGATTGTATTTTGTGGTAGAGCCAGTATCAGGTGAAGTGAACATGGAATATAGTGTTGACAATGGAGCCAGAATTTTGGTTGCCAGCGTAACTGCTCAAGGCCAAGTTTTAGATGCAATACAGCAGCCGGCTATAGACCTTGCAATAGGTTTTATAGGTACTTCAGGCACAGCAGGTGTAGAACTAGAAGGGTCCTGGGATTTTTTAAATGTATTGGGAAATACCCCAGTGTCCATAGCACAACTTCCTGATTTGGTCAGGTTTGTAAACACCATGGATGAGGACCTGAATTTGGATAATAATTTTACGGATGACGCGGGAGTTCAAAATCTTACGTATTCTGTAGAAAGCAATACGAATACCAATATAGGAGCTGCCATCATTGGCAATACGCTCACTTTGTCTTATCCTGCAACTGTTGAAAATACATCCATTACCATAAGAGCTACGGATGTCGAAAATAATTTTACGGAACAAACCTTTTTAGTGTCTGTTACTGACAGTCCTATTGTTTTGTATAGGATAAATACTGGTGGTTTGGAAATTGCGGCAATAGATGGAGAAATTAATTGGTCCGAAGACTCGGTATCCAATAATTCCCCATTTTTGACTCTCCCGGGAACCAATAAATCGTTTGCATCTTCCATAACTTCATTGACTCCACAAGTAAATACGGCTACAACGCCTTTGGGTATTTTTGATTCGGAACGGTTTGACGATTCAGTTGGAAATCCTAATATGACCTATTCCTTTCCAGTACCCATAAATGGTAATTATGAGGTTAGGCTATATATGGGAAATAGTTTTAGTGGTACATCGGCACCAAATCAGCGTATTTTTGATGTTACATTAGAAAACAAGATATACCCAGAATTAAAAAATACGGATCTTTCAGCCACGTATGGTCATCAGACTGGAACTGTTATTACCTATGTAGTACCTGTAATTGATGGAAATTTGGACGTTTCGTTCATTCATGGTATCATCGAGAACCCCCTGGTTAATGCCATCGAAATTTTGGATGTATCCAATATCGATACACCGATATATGCCTATACGGTTCCTGATCAGATGAGCAATGCTGGGCAGCCATTAAATGGTAGTTTAGCGGTTCAGGCCTTAGGGGGAGACGGGAACTTAACGTATGCAGCCACTGGGCTTCCTACCGGTGTGTTTATCGAACCAACCAATGGAGTGATAGGTGGAACAATTGATGCTGCTGCTGCTGCGGGGAGTCCCTACAGCGTAGTTGTAACTATTGATGATACTGATGGAGTTACTACAGACCAATTACAGCTTAGTTTTCAATGGGACGTCTTAGAGCCCTTTGCTTATCGAATTAATGTCGGTGGTAATCGGATTGATGATACAGACGATATTGGTCCAAGTTGGGAAAATAATGCAATATCCGGCCCACAAAACGAAGGTGTTTATGCAGTTAACACAGGTATTGTAGATGGGTTTGAGACAATCACTTTTGAGAATAAAGATAGTAGTATTCCTGCTTATATTAATGAAGCTATTTTTTCGGAACTTTTTGGGAGTGAGCGCTATGATTTGCTTTCTCAACCAGAGATGATATATACATTGCCTGTAGAAAACGGGGACTATGTGGTCAACTTATATTTTGGGAACGGATTTAATGGAGCTGCTGCTGTAGGAAATCGAATTTTCGATATTTTAATTGAAGGAAATTTAGCGGAAAATAATTTTGATGTTATTTCACAATTTGGTCACCAAATTGCTGGTATGTTGTCTTATCCGGTAGTTGTTGCTGATGGTAATTTGGAAATAAGTTTTGAACACAACACTCAAAATCCGTTTTTAAATGCAATTGAAGTTTTCAAAGTAAATACTTCTAATCCTGTGTTAGCATTAGCTACGATAAATGATGTGTCAAACGATACCTTTGATACCGTATCAATCGCGACTAATGCGGTTGGGGGTGATCCTAACGAAGCAAGTAACTATTATATTTCTGGCCAGCCAGAGGGCGTGGTTATAGATGTGTTAACGGGTCAGATATCTGGTAGTATTGCGGCAATCGCTTCTATAGGAGGTCCCAATGAGGATGGCGTTCACAGTGTTACCGTAACTGCAGTAAAGCCAGGATCAGCATCTAGTAGTGAATTTTTTACCTGGACGGTTCTTGGTGATGGATTATTCTGGACAGATATTGATGAGAACGAGAATTATACGCCAAGGCACGAGAACTCCTTTGTACAGGCAGGAGACAAGTTCTATTTGATGGGTGGTCGTGAAAGCGCAACTACTATTGATGTTTATGATTATGCTTCGGATAGCTGGAACTCACTTGTGGATTCTGCCCCATTTGAATTCAATCATTTTCAGGCTACGGAATATCAAGGTTTGATTTGGGTTATCGGTGCGTTTAATACCAATGATTTCCCTAATGAAACTCCTGCCGAAAATGTGTGGATGTTCGATCCTGTCAGGGAATCTTGGATACAAGGTCCACAGATACCTGCTGGAAGGCAAAGGGGAGGAGCTGGTTTGGTTCTTCACAATGATAAATTTTATATTTTAGGTGGTAATACACTCGGACATAGTGGTGGATACGTTAATTGGTTCGATGAGTACGACCCTGCTACTGGCATATGGACCGAGCTTTCTGATGCTCCCAATGCAAGAGATCATTTTGGGGCCTTAGTATCGGATAATAAGCTTTATTCTGCTGGTGGTAGATTATCAGGTGGTCCGGGCGGTATATTTGCACCTACGGTACCAGAAGTTGATGTTTATGATTTTGGTACCCAGAGCTGGATTACCCTTCCTACAGACCAAAATTTACCTACGCCCCGCGGAGGTACTGCGGTTGCAAATTATGGCAACAGATTACTGATAATCGGTGGCGAGGTTGATAATCAAGAAGTTTATGGTACTTTAACAACAGGTGCCCTTAATATCGTTGAAGCCTATAATCCTGCTGCACAGGTATGGGAACGCTTACCCAATTTGAACTATGAAAGACATGGTACCCAGGCCGTAGTTTCGGGGGGTGGAATTTTTATTTTGTCAGGTTCACCCAACTTAGGCGATGGAAATCAAAAAAATATGGAATTCTATGGAGAGAATACACCTGCTGGTGCGACAAGTGTTGCCTCAGGTCTTTCCGCACCGGAGCTAGTGCAGGTAGAGCCTGGAATTGAAGAGACCTTTACTATTACTGTAGGTGGTGGTACTGTTGGAGAATATATAGATTCTTTCGTATTAAGCGGGTCTACTGAATTTAGTATCGTTTCTGGTGAACTGAATAACGCTGTCGTAGGCCCAAATACGACATACGATATCACCGTAACTTTAGATCCAGCAGGAGCAGGGGAGACCGCCATATTGACAATTAATTATGGTTCTTCTGAATCATCAGAGGTTATACTTACCAATGATGAGAACCAGAATGGTCTCATCAGCCCTGATGATCAATTTAACGAAGAGGGAGATGTTATCAGTTTACCTATAATTAAAACAGATGAACAACCTTCAGATATTTACAGCGCTACAGGGTTGCCTCCGACATTGACAATAGACGACGCAACAGGATTAATCACTGGTACTATAGATGCTGGTACAGAGGGTGAAACCGTCTATGAGGAGCAAAATGGTCTTGTTCTCATAGAGGTTGAAAATTTGGAAATCAACCCTAACTGGTCTATAGAATCTAGTGAGTCAGGATTTTCTGGAACGGGATATCTATTTAACACTGTGGATAGTTTTAATACTCCTGGAAATGGTACAATAACTACTAAGATTGAAATTAGTACCCCTGGAGTCTATAGGTTTCAATGGCGTAATAAAATAGGAATTATTGCTCCTCAATTTCCAACTACTGAACATAACGATGCTTGGCTACGGTTTCCTGATGCAGATGATTTTTTTGGTCAAAAACCGGGCAGCACTATTTACCCGATAGGAAGCGGGCAAACACCGAACCCGAATGGAGAAGGAGGTGGCGGTTGGTTTAAAATATATATGAACACCATAGATTGGAATTGGAATGCAAAAACTAGTGATGAAGATGCACATGATATTTTTGTTCAATTTGATACAGCTGGTGTGTATACCATGGAAATATCGTCTAGATCTGATGGTCATATTATTGATAAGGCAGCATTGCATTTGGTAACTGATAATTATACAATCGAGGAGTTAGATGCAGCACCTGAATCTATGATATCCAATACAGGAATAGGAGGGGCAGAGGCCGGCAGTCCATATAATGTCGAAGTAACAGTTACGAATTCTAACGGTGTTAATCCACCAGAGTCAATTCTCTTTGATTGGATTGTTGGAGAAGATACTAGGATCCTTGTTACCGGTGTAACTGTAGATCCAACCACCGATACTATAATATTGGGAGGCACGACGCAGTTGACTGCTACGGTGAGCCCAGCGAACGCAGATGATATTTCCGTTGTTTGGAGCAGTAGCGATGAAATGGTAGCCACGGTAGATGCGATCGGTCTTGTGACCTCGATAGGTCTTGGTACGGCAATAATTACGGTGACAACGAACAATGGTGGCTTTGAGGCCGATGCGGAGATAACCATAGTAGCGGAACCTATTCCTGTCACAGGTGTGACTGTTAATCCGACCACCGATACGATAGTATTGGGAGGTACAACGCAGTTGACAGCCACGGTCAGCCCAGCGGGCGCAGACGATACTTCCGTAACATGGAGCAGTAGCGATGAAATAATAGCCACGGTAGATGCGAACGGTCTTGTGACCTCGATAGGTCTTGGTACTGCAACGATAACGGTAACGACTACTGATGGTGGCTTTATGGCCGATGCGGCGATAACCATAGTAGCGGAACCTATTCCTGTCACAGGTGTGACTGTTAATCCGACTACCGATACGATAGTATTGGGAGGTACAACGCAGTTGACAGCCACGGTCAGCCCAGCGGGCGCAGACGATACTTCCGTAACATGGAGCAGTAGTGATGTAGCTATAGCTACAGTTGACGGTAACGGTCTAGTGACCTCTGTCGGACTTGGTACTGCAACGATAACGGTAACGACCACTGATGGTGGCTTTATGGCCGATGCGGCGATAACCATAGTAGCGGAACCTATTCTTGTCACGGGTGTAACAGTAAATCCGACCACCGATACGATAGTATTGGGAGGTACAACGCAGTTGACAGCCACGGTCAGCCCAGCGGGCGCAGACGATATTTCCGTAACATGGAGCAGTAGTGATGTAGCTATAGCAACAGTTGACGGTAACGGTCTAGTGACCTCTGTCGGACTTGGTACCGCAACGATAACGGTAACGACCACTGATGGTGGTTTTATGGCAGATGCGGCGATAACCATAGTAGCGGAACCTATTCTTGTCACGGGCGTAACAGTAAATCCGACCACCGATACGATAGTATTGGGAGGTACAGCGCAGTTGACAGCCACGGTGAGCCCAATGGGGGCCGAGGATTCTTCGGTGACATGGAGCAGTAGTGATGAAACGATAGCAACGGTAGATGCGAACGGTGTTGTGACTTCGACAAGTCTCGGTACCGCAACGATTACGGTAGCGACCATTGACGGCGGCTTTACGGCCAATGCGGAAATCACTGTAGCAGCAGATGCTGTCCTGGTTACAGGGGTAACTGTGAATCCGACAACCGATACGATAGTATTGAGCGGTACGACGCAGTTGACAGCCACGGTGAGCCCAATGGGGGCTGAGGATTCTTCGGTGACGTGGAGCAGTAGTGATGAAACGATAGTAACGGTAGATGCGAACGGTGTTGTGACTTCGGTCGGCATTGGTGCTGCAACGATAACGGTGACCACTAACAATGGAGGTTTTACGGCTGATGCTACATTAGAGGTTGTGGCAATCGCAAATGAGGCTCCAACTGCAGTAGCTCAAGTCAGTGTTTTAAATGGGAGCGCGCCTCTACTAGTCGAGTTTACAGGTGAAAACTCTTCTGATGATAAAGGAATTGTTTCGTATCTATGGGATTTTGGTACTGGAGATACTTCTACTTCACCTAACCCTGCATATACTTTTGAATTTGCAGGTTCATTTGTGGTGAGATTAATAATAAGGGATGAAGAGGGATTAGAGGATACGGCAACACTAACAATTGAGGTTATCGATAATGTTACCTACAATGCTTCCCAGGATAATATGTTCATATCTCCAAACCCTGCGATTGGGAATACAGAGGTAATCATCAATCTAGAAAATCCGATGCCGTTATTGGGAATTTATATATTTGATTCAACCGGAAAGTTGGTGAAACAAAATGACTATTTTGATTCGAATGCGGTAAATGGTAGTTATCCAATTAATGTAGGTAATTTAGGAAATGGGGTGTACACAGTTTATACCTTTTTTATGGGAGATATAAAACCCAAAACTAAAAAAATGATAGTTCGCAATTAGATATAGTTTTATATAAAAAAAGGGAGGTGACGAAAAAACGTTAACTCCTTTTTTTATTATATTTTATGGTAATATATTGTGATTACTTCAACATTAATTCTGAAATAGATACCATGAGAACTTAAAGATTTACCATTTAATTAATGTCTGTTTTAAGCAGCTTCCTTTATGGTTAATCCAAATTTGAGATAATTAATGGTACATCCGTTTAATGTCCAATAGCTGTAATACTTGCTATAACCATCCTATTGAAAATTCTTTTACCAAAGTATCTTCTGTTGAGTTTATAAATGAACTCATTTAAATAAAGTTGGAGCTATTTGGCTTTAATCTTATGATATGTCCCCACAGAATTCCGCTTTGCATTACTTATAGCAATATGTGCCAATTTTAAGGTCTCTTTTGTTGTTTGTTCGTTTGACTTTTCACTTATGTGTATGTCTACATAGTCAGCAATGTTTACATATGATATGCTCTTATTTTTAAAAACTATGAAGTCATCATTTCCTATTGCTTTCCGAAGTGCTTGGTCGGTTCCTTCTATTTTATAATCCGCTAGTACCCTCCCTTTGAAGTATCTGGTCTGACGTTTAACCTTTCCAGTATCTATATCCTCCAAAATAGCACTCTCTGCTATTATCAGCACATTGTTCATTGTCTTACTGTCACGTCCTACTTTCTGTGTTTTATCCTTGCAGGCAGATGCCTCTATTATAAAACATCCTTCATCAGCCTCTATGATACCTTCAAGAGTATAACTCTTGCCTATCTACCCTATTGCCTTGCGAAGCTTATGAACCGTAGCCTAGACTACCTCACGGCGCTTTTACCTCAATTGGTGTTGAATCTCCTTACTGTAAAACCTTTTTTTGGTAGTACTCAATAAAAATAGTGTCTTGTACCAAATCCAAATCCAAATCCAAATCGTAAAGAATAGTTTCGAACTCTTCATCACAGTTCCGCTACGCAAAGATAATCTTGCATTGCAAGACTTACATTGATAACTCCACCTGTTCTTAACCCAATAATGATTTGTACCTTGACATCGATGACAAATAAAACCCTTTTGGACTCTTTGTTCTTTAAAATGTATTTTGCAACTATGCTCATCTGTAAAGTACACTCGAAAAGAAATTACAGAAACGATAAACGGACATCCCTTACAAAGTTAAACAGACATAGTTTACACTTTTGAGATTTATAAATTGTTAGACAAAAGCAATTTATCGTGCCTTGGAAAGTAACAACAACTATGGAACGAAAAATAGAATTTATCTGCGAGTGGCTGACGCAAAAGTACACCATCACATAACTATGCCGAGTCTTTGAAATCTCAAGGCCAACGGCATACAAAATGATAAGCCGATACGAAAATTCAGGTATCGAAGGGCTTAAGGAAAAACGAAAATCTCCTCTAAACCATCCCAACAGGACCAAAGACACTGTTGAGAAAAACATTCTTGAATTGAAAGGGAAACACGCGCTCTGAGGAGCTATAAAAATAAGAAGGTTATTGTTTAACCTTTGTCACGGAAAAGATATTCTAAGTGTGGTTACCATTTATGATATTTTGAAAATAAACGGATTGGTAAAGCCTCAGAAGAGATGTAAGAGGGTAAAACCGCTACGCCCCTTGTTAGACACGCAAGAGTGTAACGAGGTTTGGAGCGCAGGCTACAAAGGGATTTTTTTAATGGGTAACAACGTCTATCGTCATCCACTTACCATTGCAGACTCGAGAAGCCTCAACCACTTTGTAAAGGAATATAATCATATCAGACCACATGAAGTTTTGGGTATGGAAACACCTGATTCTATGCATAATTCCTCCAACAGGCCTTACCCTGAAAAAATACCTAAATTCGGATATAGGAGCAATATGAAAATAATGAAGGTTTGCTAAAACGGGTCTAACATATGGAAATCATATTATTAGGTATATCTAACGGTAGTTCTCAAGGGTAAATATATAGCTGTCGAGGATATGGGAAAAGGCATTTGGAAGGTGTTTTATAGAAACGTATTTTTAGGTTTTTTCAATGAAAGTAATAGTAAGATACAAACAAGTATCAATAAGGTTAAGTCAAAATATGGTGCAAACTATCTTACTTAACAAACACTAAAGAAGAAAACGAATATAATCTCGGTCAGAACCAATCTCTAAAAAATGAATATCATATCTATCCTCAATATTTAAGCATGCCCTATTTAAAACCCTATCAACTTTTGGACTAAAAACAAAACGCTAATAAAATGGTAGGGCAAAAGAGAGACAATATGGCTTTTATGTTTGTGGGTACTTGAGCTCACGCTCAAGATTACTGTTTTTTCTCTTTCAAGGCAAGCCTCGGGGTATTGAACCCTTCTAGAAGAAAATCTCTTAACCTTCTGAGGATTTATTCTTCCATAAAAAAGAAAGGGTTAGATTTAGTCAGGTAATGAGGGCAAAAATAATTAAGTAAGAGGTTTTAATATATTCAGCGTATTAATTTGTTTGTTGAAAATAAAAATAGTGTTGCAAAAGTTTTATTTGTGATTTAATAGCTTTCGGAAATTGAAATTATAACCTATCTGTAACCTGTTCTCTTGGTAGTATACTTTTTATATCATACACCACAGAGGTAGCGTTATTTTTTAATGTTGTCAAATCAATGTTTAGGAACTCAGTATGACTTACTGCCAAGATAATCCCATCATAGCGTATAGTAGGTTTTTCAAGTAAAGAAATATTATAGACAGCTTTCACCTCTTTTTTATTCGCTTTAGGATCGTAAACATCAACTAACGCTTCAAAATCCTCCAATTCTGTCACTAAATCTATGATTCTGGAGTTACGTATATCAGAGCAATTTTCTTTAAAAGTAATACCCAACACCAAAATTTTAGACCCTTTTACCTTAATGTCGTTTTTCACCATTAGTTTAATGACTTTGTGGGCTATAAACTTACCCATATTGTCATTGACGCGTCTACCGGAGAGTATGACGCTTGGGTGGTAGCCTAGACTCTCCGCTTTATGGGTTAAGTAATAGGGGTCAACACCAATACAGTGCCCACCAACCAAACCAGGTCTAAAGGGTAAAAAATTCCATTTACTACCTGCAGCTTCCAAAACCTCAAGAGTATCTATTGATAATCTATCAAAAATGAGTGCTAGTTCGTTGATTAAGGAAATATTCAAATCTCGTTGAATATTTTCTATAATTTTTGACGCTTCTGCCACTTTAATGCTGGATGCTTTGTGTGTTCCTACCTTGACTATAGTTTTGTACAACTCATCAACTACTGTAGCTATTACTTCAGTGCTTCCTGAGGTCACTTTAACAATGTTGTGTACTTTTCTTTTTTTATCACCCGGATTAATGCGTTCAGGAGAATATCCACAATAAAAGTCCATATTAAATTTTAGACCACTTATTTTTTCTAATACCGGGACGCATTCTTCTTCCGTACATCCTGGGTATACAGTGGACTCATAAATTACCAAAGCTCCTTTTTTTAGATATTTACCTACTAAAGCGCTGGCAGATATAAGATGGCTTAAATCTGGCTGTTTAAAGGTATCAATGGGCGTAGGTACGGTAATAATAAAGATGTCGAGTTGTAGTAATTCTTTTTCATCGCTTGTAAAAACTAAGTCTGTGGCCTTTAATCGCTGTTCATCAATTTCACTGGTAGTATCTATTCCATTTTTTAAATCTTTAATCCTCTCAGAGTTTATATCATAACCAACAACGTTAAAATTATTTTCAGAGAATTCTATGGCCAATGGTAGTCCTACATACCCTAATCCTATGACCCCTATTTTTTTATTTTTCATATCCGTAAAAAATTAATTTTAAATGAAAGTGTTAGAAGTTCTTTCAATAACTGGTAATAAAAGATTAAGTAGCCTAGAAGATATTTTTATTTCTTTCAAGTGCTTTAACTGATTTAAATTATGAACATCTGTAGCAATGAAATCAATCATATTTAGTTTTAAAAGTGTATGCGCTGTTTTTTGAACATGTTTACCATAATAACCTCCTAAGGAAAGAAAATTCAATTGATATAGTAGCCCTTTACTTTTAATACGTTCATATTTATCTAGATTGTTCTGTAAAAACACATAACGTTCAGGATGGGCAAGGATTGGAAATAAATTTTTATCTGCTATTTTTTGAATGGCTACATCAAAATTAATAGAAGGTTGTAGGTATGACATTTCTATCAGGATATAATTACCATCAAGCGGCATAAATTCATTTTTTTCTAATAGCGATTCAAAACCAGAATCTATCATATGCTCAGCGGCCAATCGTATCCGAACATTAGTGAGCTTATTCGTTTTACTGCTATTTTTTAGAAGCGCTAGAGAGCTGTTTATGGATTTTGGGGTATTTGGATAATAGTTTTCCATGATATGCGGCGTACAAATGAAATTCGTGATTCCAAATGCGCCCATACCTTGTATTAAACTCAGGGATTCGGCAACGGTCTTTGCGCCATCATCTATACCGGGAAGTATATGGTTATGGATGTCTGTAAAGCCATCGAGATAATCAACAAGAAACTTTTTTTTGACGAAAAAATCGAACATGAATCGAAGTATTTTATTGTAGGTCCAAAGTTACCATAATACAATGGATTTTAATTTTTTCTATTGTACATGGAAGAAAGTGAGTCTGTTGGTAGTAAACGAGTAAAATAGTAATAACTAAATAGTACTAAGCTATTTGTTTTTGAACTTCAAAAAGTTGGCAGTTGGAAAAAGTAAATAGCTAATGTGAAAAGGTTAGCTGCCGAAATAGTGGTTGCATCCGGAGGCTAATGAGGTCCAAAACGCACGGGCTTTGGTCCAAACCTGTTCGGTATCGAATCCCGAAATATAATGGCTTTGCTTAATAGTAGTTAAGTGCCTAAAATCATTAGCGTTTGAAGCACTATAGAATTCGTTAACTCGTACTACCTTAATATAAATCCATTTTTCATGTAATCACAAGGGTCTATGCAAAAGGTGTGTTTTCCTGTAACGTAGGCATTTCCTTCTACCTGTTGAATAACCGCTTTAAATGGGCCGTAGTCTACCTCATCAACAACAGCGCCCTCAAAAACGGAACCTAAAATACTTTCTATCTGCATGGTTTCTCCAGGTGCAATTTCTTTTCGTGCGCTGTGAATGGCCATTCTTACTGAAACCCCTAAACCTCTTGGACAACGGTCTACTTCCCTATCCGTGAAAATTCAAACATTTTTACTGTCTATTTTTACAGTATCGGAATCACCCATAAAAATGGTACCGTAGAGAAAACTTAAATCGGTTTCAAACGGATGTTGGGTTTCGGGGTCACCTTTCATTACAGCATGCTTTATATGCATTCCGTTCCTAATCAATTCTTGGTAGGATTTTGTACTCAAATTGAAGTTAAAATTATGCTGCTTCATAGCTACATAAGCATAAAACGCACCTCCGTAGGCTAAATCATAATGGACTTTGACAATTCCTTTAATTTCCATTGTTGTATCCAAACTGATTACAAACATGGGTACACAATGAAAACGCACATCAGAAACCTTAGCATTCTCTACCTTGATATACGCGGTTATTCCTCCGCAGGGCGCATCGATTTTTAAGATAGTTTCCCCTTTCTGGACGGTAATCCATTTCAGCTCAACCGCCAAGGTAGCAATAGCAATAATGGCATGGCCGCATATGGTGCTATAGCCTTCACTATGTAAAAAAAATAACTCCAAGATGAGCTTTGGTATCATTGGGCGGCGTTAAAATACACCCATACATACGGCATGACCGCGTGATTCAAATAGTAGGGCGGTACGCAAATGGTCAACGTTTTCTTTGCAGTAGCGTCGGTAATCCAAGACAGAATTTCCCTTAAATTCAGGAAACCCCGAAACGAAAACGCGCAGCGGCTCTCCGCCCGTATGCATGTCAATGGTCTTTATTTGGAGTCAATCGTCAGGCAGATTAACATCCGTTCGTTCCAGAATATTTTGGTAGGTATTAGGCATTTTTGAATTTATTATAGTAGTAGTTAGCAGCTATTAAATCTTCTAAAGCGTGGCCTACGGATTTGAATAGGGTGATTTCTTCGTCACTTTTTCGTCCGGTAACATCGCTAGATGAAAGCGAAAACAGATTCCCTTTAATATCCTTCTCCGTAAGGATTCCAGAATTTAAGGGAATAGAAATATCACCACTTTCATGGAGTCCAGCTAGGGTGTCCACAAAAACAGATGCCTTAGAGATAAGTGCATTATCCGCCTCGCGCATGTCTTTTTTATAAGCACCTACGAGGTCAATATGCTGGCCGGGTTTTACGCGTTTTCCTAGTACTAAAGGAGTTTTTGAAAGTGTGGCGCAGGAAACTATATCGACCTCACTAATTTTATCTTCAATATCCGAAACTACGTGGCAGCTAAATTTTTCATCAGCCAACGCGTCGCAAATGACCCGTGCCTTTTTAGCGTTTCTCCCCCAAACAAACACATTCTTAATGGGTCTGACACTCGCATGGGCGTGAATCAGATTCGTAGAAAGTGCCCCTGTGCCAATCATTAATAAAGAAGATGCATCTTTTTTAGACAAAAAAGAAGAAGCCAAGGCAGAGGCGGCCGCCGTGCGTTTTGCAGTTAAGCTTTTTGCCTGCATCGTAGCTATCATGGCTCCAGTAACAGCATGTATCAACACATAAATTGCTTGTATGGAGGGCAAATCAAAACGTCGATTTTGGGGACTTACCGTGGCTATTTTTACGCCAGCCATTTTAGATGGATGCCAAGCGGGCATTAGTAGTAGGGTGGAGTCCGCACCCGTTTCAGGATTTGGAAAATCGTGATGGTGCCGCTGAGGAACCAGGATATCTTTGGTAGAAAAACCAACTTTTAAAGCTGCTATGAGTTCCTGGAAATTTGTGTTTTCATTGATAAAAGCATCTGAAATCTGTACCGTTTCTTCCATAACTTAAAAATATAGGATTATACTGTGCATTACATGGAAAAGGAAGCCATACAAGTATATTTTACTTTCCGCTACAGTGCCTAACGATCTCATACTGGCTATAGTTTTAAAGGCTCATAGGGATAAAATTTAAAAAATGATGTAACATTTTCTCATGTCTACAGTTAAAATAGGCTACTAAATTACACCATATTGTGTTAATAGCTGAGTTCCTTTTAACAGGGTTTTCCACTTTTAATTTTCCTTGGGTATTGCAAACTAATTTATACTATTTTTGAGTTAAGGAAAGCATTTTATTTTTTTAGAGCCAATAAAAACCAATACAATGAGTGAAGTCGTATTAAAAAAAGCCCTAAGTCCATTAATGCTTTGGGGATTGGGTGTAGGCTACGTGATTTCCGGTATGTATTTTGGGTGGAACCTCGGACTAGCCGAAGGTGGCACTTATGGACTTGCAATCGCCACGGTTTTCATCATCATTATGTATGTGACCTTTACGTTTAGTTATGCGGAGATGGCCTGTGCTATTCCAAAGGCAGGTGGTGCGTTTGAGTACGCAAACCGAGGCTTAGGCAAACATTTAGGTTTTGTAGCGGGCATTGCCCAAAATATAGAATTTATATTTGCTCCGCCTGCTATTGCGGCTGCCATTGGGGCTTATCTAAACCTAATTTATCCTTCGGTTGATTTAATGGTTTTCGCCATCGGCGCCTACTTGATATTTACTATCATCAATATTCTAGGTGTACAACTCGCAGCTTCTTTTGAATTGGTCATTACTATCTTGGCTGTTATTGAGTTGCTCATTTTTGCAGGAGTTACTTTGCCAGAATTTGAACTGAGCAATTTACAGATAAACCCCTTACCCAACGGTTATGAGGGTATATTTGCAGCTATTCCTTTTGCTATTTGGTTTTTTCTAGCCATTGAAGGAATAGCCAATGTTGCAGAGGAGGCCATAAATCCGCAACGTAGTATTTTAATCGGTTTTGGGTCTGCTATTTTGACTTTGGTGATTTTGTGTGTCTTAACGTTTACAGCTGCAGTTGGGGTTGCTGGCTGGGAGGCTGTTGTTTATCCCGAGGGCAGTACCATTGCATCTGATTCTCCTTTGCCATTAGCCTTATCACAAATTATGGACAGTGGGCATATACTCTATAAAGTACTGATTGGAATCGGACTTCTAGGCTTAATAGCTTCCTTTCACGGTATTATTTTGGCAGGTGGAAGAGCAACTTTTGAATTCGGAAGACAGGGGTACGCTCCCAAATATTTGGGAAAAGTGCACGGTACGTTTAGAACGCCTGCCAACGCACTTATCGTAAACACACTTATCGGAATCGTTGCACTATGTACAGGTGCTACGAGCGAGATTATTACAATTGCCTGTTTTGGTGCTTTAGGGCTGTATATCGTTTCAATGTTTTCCTTTTTTGCGTTGCGAAAAAAAGAACCTGAGATGGAACGACCTTTTAAGGTGCCGATGTTTCCACTATTTCCGGCGGTAGCATTGATCATTGCTTCCGTCGCTATGATTGCAATGGCATATTACAATCCGATGTTGGCAGCCGTATTTTTCGGTATCGTAGTGGTTTCCTATTTGTATTTTCTACTCTTCCTTAATAAAAAAATGAAGTAACTTTAAGTATGGATAAGAATGAGCTAATTAAAAGGATAAAGGAGAGCAAGCATTCCAAAATAAAAGTCGCCATTGTTGATATTGATGGGGTTTTACGTGGCAAGTTTATGCACAGGGATAAGTTTTTATCCGCTCTCGAAAGTGGATTTGGATTCTGTTCGGTAGTCTTTGGATGGGATATGGGCGATGTATCATACACGAATGATATACAGGTCACTGGTTGGCATACCGGTTATAACGACTTCGAAGCTCGTGTTGATTTAGATACATTTCGCACCATTCCTTGGGAAGAGGATACTCCTTTTTTTCTAGTGGATTTTGCGAAAGAAAAAACTGAAGATTTGGCGGTGTGCCCTAGAAGTCTGCTTCGGAAAATAATAGCAGAGGCCGAGAATATGAAGTATACACCGATGTTCTCGCAGGAATTCGAATGGTTCAATTTCAGGGAGACTTCTGATTCATTAAAGGAAAAAAGTCACCAAAACCCACAAGCCCTAACCCATGGAATGTTCGGATATTCGATTTTACGGATGTCGGAGAACTCCGATTATTTCGATGATCTTTTTAATTTGCTAGATTCTTTTGGTGTGCCTTTGGAAGGGCTGCACACAGAAACCGGACCTGGGGTAACAGAGGCAGCCATTCAATATAGTGGTATTTTGGAAGCTGCTGATAGAGCCGTACTTTTTAAAACAGCCGTTAAAGAAATTGCCTACCGCCACGGAATAATCGCAAGTTTTATGGCGAAACAGACCAGTGCACTTCCTGGTTGTGGCGGACATATTCACCAAAGTCTTTGGGATTTAAAAAAGGAAGAGAATCTTTTTTTTGATGAAAAAGCCAAAGATAACATGAGTGAGACCATGCAGTATTTTTTGGCTGGTCAACTGAAGTGCCTTCCAGAGATACTGCCTATGTTTGCTCCTACAATAAATAGCTATAAAAGATTGGTAGTCGGAGCATGGGCTCCCATCAATCAAACGTGGGGGCATGATAATCGCACCTGTTCCTTACGCGTATTGGCGTCAGGAAAAAAATCGGCCCGTATCGAACACCGAGTGGTGGGGTCTGATGTAAATCCGTATTTAGCCATGGCAGCTTGTTTGGCAAGCGGACTTTATGGTATCAAAAACAAACTTACATTGGATACTCCTGAGACAAAGGGCAATGGTTACGATATCAAAAAAGAAATATTACCTTCCAATTTGTGGGATGCCTCCCAAAAAATGAAAAACTCTATAATTGCTAAGGAACTTTTTGGAAACGAATTTGTAGACCATTTTACCAAGACACGAGAGTGGGAATGGAAGCAATTTTCCGCGGAAGTAACCGATTGGGAGACCAAAAGATATTTTGAAATTATTTAGCAAATGGACATAACTAAAATTCAAGGCTTTAATTTCCCCTGCCCAATAAGATTTGGCGCCGGTGCAAGTGAAGAATTAGCCGATTATTTAAGAAGTAACGGTCTTTCAAGACCACTATTGGTAACGGATGCTACGGTGGCTGAACTCACTTTTTTCAAGCAAATCAAGATTAGTCTTGAACGAAAAGGGATACGTACTGAGGTGTTTAGTGAAATGCATAAGAATCCGGTGAAGTCTGATGTGTTGAAAGGTGGCGCTATTTTTCATGAGACTAATCGCGACTGTATTGTCGGGATTGGCGGTGGAGTTGCCCTTGACGTGGCGCGCGCAATTACACTAAGAGTCCATCATAAACGTGATTTGTTCGACTACGATGATTTAATCGGTGGCGATAAATATGTAACTGAAGAAGTGCCACATTTTATAGCAATTCCCACTACGGCGGGTACCGGAAGTGAAGTGGGCCGAAGCGCTATTATTTCGGAGGATGAATCAAAGAAAAAACGAATTCTTTTTAGCCCGAAATTGATGGCGAAAATTGTTTTTGCCGACCCATTACTGACTATGGAATTACCGCCTTTTATAACGGCCGCGACCGGTATGGATGCTTTGACCCACAATATGGAAGCGTATTTAGCAAAGAACTACCATCCCATGTGCGATGGCATTGCACTTGAAGGAATAGTCTTGATTGCTGAATCATTGGAAACCGCAACCCATAAACCGGATGTAGCATCACGGGCAAAAATGTTACTAGCCAGCTTAATGGGAGCGGTAGCATTTCAAAAAGGTTTGGGTGTGGTGCACAGTTTAGCACATCCATTATCAAGTTTGCTTGATACACATCACGGATTGGCAAATGCTATAAATCTTCCTTATGGAATGCAATTCAATTATGAGGGATTTGAAAATCGATTCGATAAAATGGGTGATGCCTTTGGATTGGGAAGTGCAGCAGGGAATAGGGTAGTGGACCACATTTTTGAAATGAACGCTAAGCTTGGAATGCCAACAAAGCTTTCTGAAATTGACGTGACCAAGGAACATATTGAGGAACTTTCCAAATTAGCAGTGGCTGATTTTTGTCATCCGAACAACCCAAAACCAGTTTCCAAAGAAGATTTTAAAAACTTATATCAAAGGGCCCTATGATTAAAATTGGTATCTCCTCTTGTTTTATGTATCCCGACAAAGAACGGGGTGTCTTTGGACACAAATCCTTGAGTTATATCGAAAATGATATGGCCAGGTATATCACTCGAAAAGGAGTGCTTCCTGTTTTGATTCCCGATGTTTCCGATGACTATCTTGAGGATATTCTGTCAAATATGGATGGATTCATTTTTCAAGGTGGCGTCGATTTAGCTCCTGAAACATATGGCGAAAAGCCCATTGGTAGTTGGAAAGGCGACGCGTATCGTGATCAATATGAACTTAAAATTATGGATTACGCCATCAAAAATTCCAAACCAGTCCATGCTATCTGTAGGGGAATGCAATTGATGAACGTATATTTTGGTGGAACACTTTATCAGGATACGGTCACACAAGATTTGAATGCTGAAGATCATCGTTCGGCAGTGTTGTATGATACCATCAAGCATCCCATAGCATTTGTGCAAGGCACTTTTTTGGCAAACCTGTATTCTGAGGAAAAAAATCCCCATGTTAACACAGTGCATCATCAAGCGGTAAAAGATTTGGGGGATAATCTAGACGTATATGCAAACGCACCGGACGGTATTATCGAGGCCTTTGGATATTCAGAAGAACCCGATGGCAAAGTAATGGGCGTACAATGGCATCCTGAATTTTCTCCTACATTGGGGAAAGGAGTAATTGATGCCGATTTACTTTATGAAGCTTTTTTAAAACATACCAAATAAAGAACATGCAGATAATCAATCCAGCAACGGAAGAAATCATTTTAGAATTGCAAGGAACATCGAAAGCTGAATTGGGGAGTATCTTGGCTTCCTTACGTGAAGGTCAAAAATCGTGGTCTCAAAAACCTATAGAAGAACGACTCGAATGTATCATTCGCTTTGGTGAATTGATTAAGGAGAATGTCAATGCACTGGCTGAAATTCTTACTATGGAGACAGGCAAGCCATTACAGCAATCCTTGAATGAAATCAAAGGTGCACAGAATCGTGTTGAACATTTACGTCAAAACGCGAAAAAGTGGCTAGCGCCAGAGACTTTAGTTGCTTCTGGAAGTACTCATGAGAAAATCGCTTATGAGCCTTTGGGGGTAATTGCAAATATTTCTGCTTGGAACTTTCCTTATAATGTTGGGTATAATGTTTTTTTATATGGCCTAGCGGCAGGCAATTCTGTGCTCTACAAACCCTCGGAGTTTGCGTCTTTGACTGGAAAGCAATTTGAAAAATATTTGTGGCAAGCTGGGATTCCAGAAAATGTATTTCAATGTGTTATCGGGGATGGAAGCTTAGGACAACAAATTTTAGACGCTGATTTGAAGGGCTACTTTTTTACGGGTTCGCATAGGACAGGTTTACATATCGCAAAGGCAGTTGCTCATAAATTGGTGCCAGTTCAGTTAGAATTGGGCGGGAAAGACCCACTTTACATCATGGATGATGTTTCGGATGTTAAACAAGCAGCCATCAATGCTGCAGAAGGGGCTTTTTATAATAACGGTCAGAGCTGTTGTGCGGTAGAACGCATGTACGTTTCAGAAAAAATATATGATGAATTTGTCGCTGCTTTCGTTGCCGAAGTAAAATCCTATAAAATTGGAGATCCTACCAGTTTAGAAATATTTGTTGGCCCATTGACACGAAAACAGCAAATTAAAGTCCTAGAAAACCAAGTAGCCGATGCGTTGAATAAAGGTGCCACGTTGCTTTGTGGAGGAAAAGTAATAGAGGGCAAAGGGTATTATTTTGAACCAACGGTTTTAATATATTGCAATCATGAAATGGACGTGATGAAAGAAGAATCCTTTGGGCCTATCATCGGAATTCAAAAAGTTAGCTCAGATAAGAAAGCTTTAGAATTGATGGCAGATACCAACTATGGTTTGACCGCTGCTATATTTTCCAATGATGAGCAGCGTGCATTACATCTTTTGAATCAACTTAATGTGGGTACTGCTTATTGGAATTGTTGTGATCGTGTAAGTCCAAATGTACCTTGGTCAGGTAGAAATAATTCAGGTGTGGGGTCTACGCTTTCAACCCAAGGTATACGCGCTTTTGTACAACCGAAGTCTTATCATTTAAGGCGCTGAAGTATGATTAATAGCATCGATGGGTTTTAAAATCTAACAGTATTCTGTTACTGATTTAGCTGTCATAAAAGGAGCAAGGCGAACAATATTGACCGTTTCCACACCAACAATGTAGAATTTCCATTCCTCACTTTTGCGGTTGCTCTGCTATTATTTGATTTTAAGATTATTTTCATAATCGAGATGAAACTAAGGTGAAATAAATTATAGTATACGGGATTTTATGAAAAAGAGGTACTAAAATTATTTTTCAATAACCTCTTATTTTTTAGTGAGTTTTATTCAAAATGAAGCTATGTTGAATACTTGTTTTCTTCAGATACAGTAAGCAGCAAAGCTAGTAAACAACTGTTGTAGAGGAGTTCAAGGTACAAATGGGGTTCACCAAAATGGCTTCCTTTAGTTGGATGTTAGTTGATAAGACCTGTTGATAACTTGAAAAAGTCACTTTAACTCCTGTATTCAAAAATCTTAATAAACATCCTCAATTTTATAAACCCTTTATTCGTTCTTATGATAAATACGGCTATTCATATCAAAAATAGATAGTGGTTAAACAATAATGTCATAACCATAATAAATAACAAAAAATTTGTACCCTTTGTCAATTTCTCTAGGTACAGATTTAAGACAAATTTATATACTTTTTTTGAGTACTATTGGTATAACAACGGAATAAATACGCATTTGGTCTTATAAAATGCATATTTCAACATAAATATTCTTAAAACATATTAAGTTAGTAATCATAAAAAGAATTAAGCATTCGTTGTATTCTGTTTAACACAATATGGGTTCCCTCCGGAAAAATATAAACCATAAACAACAACTCGATGTATAAAAATATTGAATCTTATATTCTTAAAATAAAATTTTTATTGGTTTTATTATTTTTAAGTATTTCAAATCTAACAGCACAAACCATAAGAATTAATGAAGTAGTTTCTTCAAATTCTCAACATACAGATGAAGATGGCGACACCCCAGACTGGTTAGAACTTCATAATTATGGAACTGAGAATATTTCAATTAGTAATTGGGCCTTGACTGATGATGAAGACGACCTTACAAAATGGACATTCCCTAGTTTTACATTAGCACCTGATCAATATTTGCTCATATGGGCTTCAAAAAAAGACCGTTCATCTGCAGCTAATGAACTTCACACAAATTTTAAAATATCGTCAAGTTTAGAAACACTAACCTTAACGAATACTTCTGGTACTTTTGTTGACCAAATTACAGCAGAGAATCTTACGCCAGATACCTCTATTGGAGTATCTATAAATTCAGGAACTCTAGTAGTTTTTTCAGAGACCACACCAGGTGATGAGAATTCTAATAACGAATACCAAGGCACTATTCAGAGTGAAGTTGTTTTTTCTCACGAAGGTGGTCTTGTAGGTGGACCTATAAGTTTAGTTTTATCAGGGAATACTTCGGGGGAAGAAATACGATATACTATTGGTGGAAATACGACTACAGAAACCGCTACTTTATACACAAGCCCAATTGCTATTAATGCTAACACAAGTGTGCGTGCACAAATATTTGCAGAAAATCATATACCTTCCCCAGTATATACAAAATCCTATATTCTGAACGCAAATCATGAAATAGATGTCATGCTATTAACAACAGACCCAGATGACTTTTTTGATGAAGATACTGGAATATACGTTTTCGGCCCTAATGATCCGGGTGATTTTCCATATAGAGGAGCTAATTTCTGGAAAGATTGGGAACGCCCAATCCATTTTGCTTTTTATGAAAATGGAGAGAATACTTCTGTTGAATTTAATGCAGGTGTAAAGATTTTTGGAGGCTGGAGTAGGGCAAACAGGCAACGATCCCTAGCCTTATTCGCCAGGTCACAATATGGAGATTCCAAATTTGAACATTCCTTTTTTGATGAATTAAATTACAATGAATTTGAATCGTTGGTGCTACGAAATTCAGGTCTAGATTGGTTAAGAACTCAGATGAAAGACATCGCTTTAAGTAGTTTAATGCGAGGTTCTGGTTTAGATTTTCAAGAGCATACACCTGTAGCAACTTATCTTAATGGAGAATATTGGGGTATGTATAATTTGCGTGAAAAAGTTAATGAACATATGTTGGCTTCTAAATATAATATAGACGCTGATGATATTACATTACTTGATGATGATGCTGTAGAAGATGAGAGTAATGCAGAATACAATCAATTAATTAATTATTTAAGTACAACAGATTTAACAATAGATTCAAATTTTGAATATGTTGCCCAAGAAATAGATATAGAGCAATATGTACTTTATCATGCTACTGAAATTTTTTTTAATAATAACGATTGGCCAGGCAATAATATTAAATTTTGGAAATATCCAGAGGGAAAATGGCGCTGGGTTATGTTCGATACCGATAATGGCTTTCGCGGATGGTCTGGAAACGCCCTAAATCGAGCCCTAGCAGATGACGGACCAGATCACCCAAACCCACCTGAGTCAACCCTGCCTTTTAGAAGACTAGTTACAAATATTGGTTTTAGAAATATATTTATCAATCGATACGCAGACGAACTAAATACGCGCTTCTTACCCCACAAAGTTAAAGCACATATCGATCAAACCTACAGTACAATCCAATCAGAAGTAAATGCCCATTTTCAACGTTGGAATTCAGATATCGCTCGAGTTACATTATATATGAATGAGATGAAAACTTTTGCAGATAACAGACCCACAGTTGCAAAAAATCGTATTAAATCAAATTTTAACTTACCGGCGTATCATACAATAACAATTATAAACCCTGAAATACCCGAGGGATTTGTAGAAGTTAATTCGAATCTAAACATTCAAGAGGCTTCTTGGACTGGTGATTATTTTGAAACAGTTCCCATTCAGTTAAAAGCTACTGCTGAATCTGGATTTGAGTTTTCTCATTGGAGTGGTGATATCTCTTCTACTGATGAAACGATAAGTTTAACTTTGGTGAGTAATTTAGAGGTGACTCCAAATTTCTCACCAACAAGTTCTAATGATGCAATTGTAATCAATGAAATTAATTACAAGTCAAGTGATAGTTTTGATGCTAATGATTGGGTTGAGTTGTATAATCCGAATACAACTTCTGTTGACTTAGCTAATTGGGAATTAAAAGATAACAATGATTCAAATATCTTTATACTCCCTGAGGGCACTACTATTGATGCAGGTGGTTATATCGTGTTAGTTAAGAATTCTTCAGATTTCTCTTCTGTTTTCCCTGAGATAACAAATTTTATTGGGGATATAGATTTTGGTTTTGGATCTTCTGATGCTGTTCGATTGTTTGATGTTAACAGTTTGCTGCAAGATGAAGTAAACTATCTATCAGAAGCACCTTGGTCTGACTGTGCGGATGAAACAGGAAATACGTTACAACTAATTACTCCAGATTTGGATAATGCTTTGCCTGATAGTTGGAGTTGTATCAACTCTAATGGAAGTCCTAATGCCATAAATGGTTCACCAGTCGCCCAAGATCCAATCGCAGAGGCAGGTTCAAACAAAGTGATTACACTTCCAACGAACAGTATAACTTTCAATGGATCAGGAATTGACCCAGACGGTGGTGCTATTGTAAGTTATGCTTGGACACAGGAATCTGGTCCATCAACGACAACGCTAAATGAGGCAAGTACGACAGCACTTACCACAAACGATTTAGAAGAAGGTACATATGTTTTCAGACTTACGGTTGTTGATGATGAAGGAGATTCTAGTTTTGATGAAGTGAGTGTGGTGGTTTATCCTGAAGCTTCTAGTGTTAATATTGTAGGTTCAGCAAATCTTGTTGACGCTACCTACTTAGAAGGCTCAAGAAACCCTTCACCAACAGGGCCAATTTTACGTGCAGAAGGAGGCAATAGAGAAATTTACTTAAAATTTGATTTAAGTTCATTTAAAGACCAAATTGTTCAGGTAGAATTATCAATGCAAGTTTCTAGTGACCCAGGAAATGGTACTTTAGAAGTGTTTCTAGGAAGCGATTCAAACTGGACAGAAACGGGTCTTAATGGAACAAACAAACCTGTTGCTGTA
>NZ_JHZC01000015.1 GCF_000621125.1 Maribacter antarcticus DSM 21422 | reverse complement strand
AATTTTTATTGGAAGGTGGGTTTTGTACAGATTATGCAAGTTTTTTAACCGAGAAAAAGTCTTTGATTTATTTACAGGCTACTGAAGATAGTACGGTTATTGTTTTTGAAAAAAAGGATGTTGATGTTATGTACAAAGCCATTCCAAATTTTGTGCACTTCGGAAAGTTGCTAGCTGAAAGTTTATACATAAAAGTATGCGATATTAATGCTTCTTTTATTTTGAATACCCCAAAAGAGCGGTATACTAATTTGATTAAAGACAGACCAAAAGTGATACAATCTATACCTCAATATATGATTGCATCTTATTTAGGTATTACTCCTGAGGCTTTGAGTAGAATACGGAAGCGTTTAGGAAAAACGCACAAATACAAAGACTAACAAAAACTATAGCTGCTACAAGTATCTTGCTTGTTTTATGGTCTTTGTAACATTAGTGTCAGATAAAAAAAGCCTCAATAATTGAGGCTTTTTTCGTATTACAGAAGAATTAATCTCTGATTAAAAATTTAACTACGGGTAAAAGTGCTATTTTTTTTTGGACAGCCGATATTCAGTCAAATGCTAAGTTTGCTAAATAAGAGTAAAATAACGACTCGTGCTTTAGCTCACAAATCAAATCATTACTGCAAGCGGTTTTCAACATTCCAACACTTAATCACAATGGTATATGGGTTACCTCAGAATGCAATTCACTGCGTGAACTGTGCGGAGGCATTGTAAGTTATGGTGATAAAATTTTGCACTGCAAGTTTGATTACTCTCCAAAAAGGAGCACAATCTCTGATGCTAACAAAAGAAGAGACTGTATTGTCTTTGAGGATATTTATTCTGATTTAGTAACCGAGCATCTCCCAGATTTATCGGACAGCCACAAGCAGTTGGTAATCGAACAAGAAAGAGCTCCAATCAACCACCCCAACAGAACCAATCATAAAGTTCAAGAATCAATCTTAAAATTAAAAAACAAACACATGCTCTGGGATGCGAAGAAAATCCGCAGCTTGTTGTTTAAACGGTACCCGGAAGAACTTATTCCAAGTGTGGTTACGGTTCACAACATTCTTTTTAAAAATGGTCTAGTTTAACCTCAAAAGCGGAGCAGAAGGGTAAAGCCGGTATTTCCCATTTTCGATCCTAAGAAGTGCAATGAGGTTTGGAGCGCAGACTATAAAGGGAAGTTTTTAACGGGGAATAAAATATACTGTCACCTCCTTACTATTGCCGATTCGAAGAGCAGGTTTTTGTTTACGGCAAAGGGACATTACAAAGAAAACCTTCTGTTCGCCAAGCAAGAGTTCACAAAAGTTTTTAGAAAGTACGGTATCCCGAAACAGATACATACCAAAAACGGAAGTCTGTTCGAATCTGCAGCCGCCATCCAAAGATATATCAGACTATCATATGGTTCATCGAATTGGGAATCGATCCTGTCTATTCCGACCCGGCACGCCCGAACCAGAACGGACGGCACGAACGTATGCACCGTGATTTGAAGGCAGCTTGTGCAAAGCCCTCATCGTTCGACCTGAAGGCTCAACAACACAGCCTGAATAGCTTTGTAAAAGAATATAACCACATTAGGACCCATGAATCTTTAGAGGTGAGAACACCTGCGGATTGCCATGATTTTTCTAATAGACCATACCCTGAGAAAATTCCGAAATATGACTACCTATCAACCATGAAAGTGATGAAGGTATGCCAAAATGAAGCCATACGCTGGAAGTCGTATTACTGGGTCTATCTAACTGCAGCACTTAAGGGAAAATACATTGGTGCTGAAGATCAAGGTAACGGAATTTAGAGCGTGTTTTATAGAGACGTATTTTTAGGTTACTTTAACGAAAAGGACATAAGAGACAAACAAGTATCAATTAGGCTAAGTCAGAATCTAGTGTAAAGCATGTGACTTTAACTTTGTAAACTATGTGCCTTAACGAACAGTATTAGAGATGCGATTGAAACACATATGGTAAATGCAGATGTAAACAACGGATTAAGTGCAAGTGAAATAATCACGATTAAAAGTGCTGATATTGGAGATGCTCTTTGCAATGCTAGAGAAGCAAAGTCAGGGAATATGGTACTACTTACAGGAAGGGATGAATATAGTTCTAGTTTTAACGTTGATACCTTTTTTGAAGCTTCAGTAGAAAATATTCGAAATGGTATACTTTCTCACGAAATAAACCACACTCAATTAGGACTTAATGTATCAGGTGGTAATAAAAACCACAGACAGAGTGCTATAGATGAAATGCGGCATCCTCAGTTTAGTCAAACAACAGAACGTTTTCAGCTATGTAACGCGCTTCAATATGGTTGTAGCTATCGCGGTAATCCTCAAAATTTACCTACAATAAAACTTCAAAAAAAATTTTAATCCTTAGAAATGGAAAATTATTGATAAAATCAAAGCTGAATTATTAGCGGATTTGAGTTATAGTAAAACTTATACCTTGGCTCAAAACCTAGAAGGTAAGTTTGTACTTTTTAACAATAATGAGTCTTCTATTGAATTTGATTTTAGTTTACGATAGCCATTGTCTTCGATTGCTTCCATGATAGGTAATATGAAATCCCTAGCCAAAAAAAGTGCTCATCGATTGTAGAGTTGAAAACTGTTTTTTTATTTATAAAAATGGTATAGTAAATCTGAACTCGGTGATGCTGAATAGTTAATAAAAACTCCCTCTAATTTATGACTTGTAGTTTAACAAACATTTATCCCCTTGGTTTGAGCTATAAGTTTAACAAACATCTAATTTTAATGAGGTTGAAAACTAAAGGTTGCGAAGTTCACTGGTTTTTATTTTTTAAGGCCAACAGAAAGTAGCGAGAACTTACTTCTGTTACCTTAGGTAAAGCACAGTTGAAATTATTAATTAAAAGTAGCGATGTATTCTTTTAAAAAGGATAATTAGCCGGTACTTTCATTTAATTCTCAAACAATTCATTAATGGGTCTGCCAATGCTGGCATTAGGGAGTTTTATGTTCAATAACATCGATAGTGTCGGTGCTATATCTGTAATATCATAGTGTTCTGTCGATGATCCTTTGGGAATGTTATTTCCGTACCAAAGCAATGGGACATGGGTGTCATAGCTATATCCTGTTCCGTGCTCGGTGCCATATACTCTTTCTTTGCTCCAAGAAGGATTAAATAACACTACAATATCGCCCGAACGCTTTATATGAAAACCGCGTTGTACCATGCCTTTTTCTTCTGTTGTATATTCAAATTTTTCAAGGTCCGGACGAAGTAATACCTGAAAAACACTCTCTATTTTTAAAAGTTCTTTTTTGCTCTCGTTTAAAACAATATTGAAATTAAGTTGATTGACTTTTATCTTTTCCATATTGAAAAACAACTGACCATTAGACATGTTTTCAATTAATCCTTCTACATTAAATGATTTAGCCAACTGTGTGTTCACTTGGGTCACTATGTTTGTAGTATTGTAAAATCCAGCAGGAATTTTATTGTTCATTAGATATTGTGGCGCATCTGTAGCGGCATGATCTGCCGTTAAAAAGAAGGTGTAATTTCCTTTCCCCACTTGAGCATCTAGCTTGTTTAATAAGGTAGCAATATCTTGGTCTAATCGTAAATAGGTATCTTCTATTTCTATGGAATGAGGTCCGAATGCATGCCCAACTTTATCGGTGCTTGAAAAACTGATTGCCAGAAAATCGGTTTCAATACCTTGTCCCAATTTCTCATTTTTAAGTGCTTCATAAGCCATCATTGCCACTATAGTATTCCCAAATGGAGTTTCCTGAAATATGTCATATTGCTCTTGATCTGATAATCCTTTAAATTCATAAGGAAAAGAAGCATTGTTTTTATGATGGAAAACTTTTTCAAAGGTTTGCTCATCAATAGTGCTTTCAGTATAACTGGGAATAGGCAGCAAAGTATGCCAACCATTTTTCAGCAATGATTTTACCTGCTCCTTTTTATTGAATTTCTCGACCCATTTCGGAAGTTCTTGTTTGTAATAGGTGCTTGTAATAAAATTTCCGGTTTCAATATCATACCAATAGGATCCATCAGACATATGCCCACCCGGTAAAATGGCGCCTCTATCTTTTAAGGAAATACTAATTACCTTCGACTTACCATCATTTGATAGTTGCAATTCGTCGGTAATGGTTGTCGATAACATTTTATGTGGGGAACGTCGCCCGCTAGCCTCGGCACCACCTAATGTTTGTGTGCTAAAATCGTCAACATTATTAATTTCTTTTTTTAAAACTCGATCATACCATTCATTGGCAATAATCCCATGGTACTTTGGGGTAGTCCCAGTATAAACTGATGCATGCCCCGGTGCGGTTTTGGTAGGAATGTAATTGTAATGGGTGTTTCTGCAAACAAAGCCATCATTCATCAATCGTTTAAATCCATTACTGGTAAATTTATCTTGAAATCTATACAAATATTCCGCTCTCATTTGATCTACGATAACCCCAACAACAAGTTTCGTTTTAACATGAGTTTGTTGTGAAAAACTATGTACTGAAAACAAGCAGTAAAATAGTATAAAAAAGATATGTTTAGTTAGACCACGCATGTAAAGATGGGGTTTAAGATTATTTATAGAATATTGGTTTACTTTAAATCGTCTCCAGCTATATCTCGCCAGTCGTAGATATGAAATGTTTTATCAGTGGACATTGCTACGAAAATTCCTTTTGGGAATTCGTTACCCAAACTAACCGAAGTTACTTCAGAGCCATCGCTTTCAAGAGTCATTAATTCTATAGACTTTATAAGTGCATGGTCGTGAGGATTGTCTACGGAACCTTCTCTAGGAAATACGTTGAATGTATTTTGTTGCTGATCTGATATTAAAATATACCCCGTACCATCATCATTCTTGTAGATACTTATGCCCTCAATATCCCTTCCAAATTCTGTTGTCCCGAATAAAGCCAACTCTTCATCTCCCAAGGCCGGATCTGCATAATACTTTCTAACACCAAATGCCTCATCCGAACAATACACATATCCCAATTCATTATCTACAGCAATAGCTTCAATTTCTTTAACACCACTATAATTTCCAAAATCTCGAATTTTTGTCAATTTTACTTTATTATTACCTGCGTTATCAATTCGATATTGGGTTAGGTATCCTGTTGAAGGGCCGTCCTTTGGGCCAACTATGGCATATACAAGGCCATCTTTAGGATTTTTATAAAGTGCAAGTCCCATGGGATCTTTTATTTCTCTGTCAGCGAAAACTGGCAATCCTCCACCGTCAATAGGTTTCATATCGGGGACGCTAAAAACGCGTAGTTGATTTTTACTTCTTTCCGTAGTAACAGCAATATCTATCTTTTTCCCATCTAAGATATAACCATAAGTTATGTCAACATTATTTGGACGTTGAAGATTGGGGATGCTTTTTTCTTTAATGATTTTGCCATGCAGATCAAAAACATATAACCCACCGCCATCTTCTTTATCTGTACCAATAATCAAACTTTGAGTAGGGTCATTTTTATTGATCCAGATAGCAGGGTCATCTGTATCGTAAACAACCTTTTCGGTAATATACTTTGGCTGTATGGCATCTTTGGTATGCTGGGGTAATCCATCTGGAGCAATAATAAGATCATCTCCAGCAATATCTTCCCAGGCATAGAGCTGAAATGTTTTATTATCCGACATGGCAACAAACATTCCTTTAGGGAATAAATCTCCCAATGAAGCATTTGTTACCTCAGATCCGTCACTATTGTTTGTTGAAACATCAATTGATTTTACAAATTTATGCTCGTGAGGATTTTCTTTTGTACCCTCTCTGGAAAATAATTGAAATTTATTCGCTTGTTGATCCGAAACAATGATATAGCCAGTACCAATATCAGTAGGGTATATACTTATCCCTTCATGATCTCGCGCGAAACCTTCCGTTGCAAAAAGTGCCAACTCTTCATTACCTTTATCCACATCTGCATAATATTTTCGCACCCCTATGCCTTCATCTGAATAGTACACATAACCCAATTCGTCATCTACAACTATTGCCTCAACTTCTTTTACGCCACTATATTTTCCAAAAGCCCTTACTTTGCTACCTATTACATTTCCATTCTCGTCACCTTCTAATTGATACTGCCAAATATACCCATCTTTAGGTCCAGATTTTCTCCCAACAAAAGCAAATATCCTATCGTTTGCATCCTTATATAATGAAACTCCCATAGGGTCTCTTTGTGCTTCCCCTTCAAAAACTTCAATACCACCATTATCAATTGGGGTCATTTCCGGAAGTCTAAAAATCCTTAATTTATTTGTCAATCGCTCGGTAGTAACTGCAATTGAAAATTCCTCACCATCCATTTCAAATTCTTCAATATCAATATTATTTGGACGTTTTAAACCTCTGACCGTCTTATCTTCAATAATATTGCCTCTTAAATCGTAAACGTATAATGCACCATCTTCATTTTTATCGGTTCCTAGAATTAGACTTTCTTCAGGGTTGTCTTCATTTACCCAAATTGCTGGATCATCAGTATCATGTTTTACAGCCTGAGTTGTGATTTTTGGTTTTATAGCGTTCTCTGATATTTTTGGTTCTGATTCACATGCACTAAGTATTAAGACACTTATCAAAATTAAAAAACTTGCTCTTGGATGTTGTATTCTCATAATATTAAATCTTTTTTCTTAAAATTTTTCCTGATTCGTTGAAAAGGATATCGTAAATTTTATCTCCTTTTTTAAGGTCTATTTCATACAATATTTTAGTATCTACTGTTTTCACTAACTCGATATCAATAATTGAGTAATCGTTTAATTTTTCGGTCAATGTATTTGATATTGCAATGGGAAGATCACTTTCGTCTATTTCAGATTCAGTTTCTAACCAATTCCCATCTTTATCAAAATAAGAGGTGTAGTTATGATTGTTCAACGTGTAATGCAACCTATATAAATCCTTTTTTAAACTCCATTCTATATTTCGAGCTAATGGTTCTATTTTTGAGATCTTGATTTGAATTTCTTTTGGAACTGTTTTTTGCTTGCATGCACAAAACATTAAACCTATTAATAATATTGAAATTAACTGCTTCATTTTTTCTAGTTATGTAAAACTATGGTTTGAATCTGTAGAGAATCTGTCTTGAGGCTTAAAAGTTCAAATCAAAATTATGGAAGCCATTCTCATAGTTATACTTTAATTGAATTGTATTTACTAAACAGATTTTACTTATAATGGATAGCCCTAAACCTAAAGAATTCTTATTCGATTTGTTAAACCTTTTGAATTGATTAATCTCAATTTGAGATGCATCTCCGTTGTTTGAAAACCGAATGCGATTTTTTGTGGTATTAATGTGTATTTTGCCATTTGAAATATTATGTTTAACAGCATTTCTTATTAAATTCGATATTAAGATCTCTATAAGATCTGGGTTGATGTGAAAGTGTATTTGTTGCTTTAAATCCGTTTTTATGGATAGCCCATTGAGTTCAACAACCTCACTATAATGCTTGATTTGACTCTTTAATACTTTTGTAATATTGATTTTTTCTGAATTTTCAAAAGCACCGGATTCAATTCTAGCAAGCAAAGTAAGTCCATGGTTGATTTTTGATAATCGCAAACAATTGTAGTAAATGGACTTTGTGTGCTTCAACTCAACATCATCAAGTTTTTCTGATTGTAAGAGTATTTCACATTTATTACGAATTATGGACAAAGGGGTTTGGATTTCATGTGCGGCATTTTCGGTAAATTCCTTAAGATTCAAATAATCATAATGAATTTTCTTGATCATAGTATTTAACATACTATTGAGCTGATTAAATTCTTTGGTATTTGTTTTGCTAAACGCTATAGATCGAGTACTTCCTAATTCGTAATTTTTTAATGTAATAAGTGTTTCTTTAAAAGGATTCCATAAACCTCTTGAAATAAATAGATGGCCAAGTATGAGAAAGGCGAGCAATCCTAAAAAAACAAACATCATCGGTTTTAATATCTCTTTTATTAAAAGGTTTGATTCTATTAATGATTTGAATAAGGTAATGTCATAATAGGCGGTTCCAATTTTTCGAATTACATTCAGTTTTCTATATGTATGAAATTCATCGTCAATAATATCATATACAATGGTGTCTTTGAATTTTAAATTATCTGTTTCATTCCTGTTTTTTGTAATCGTAATTATTTGCTCATAATTGTTTAATGCTTCAATAGGAATATCATTGACAATTTGTGTAGTGGCAATTTCTTCTCTATTAATTAGAAACTCATTGATGTCGTTATCAATAACAGTATTAAAATTAAATAGAATAATAAAGCCCGCTATGGCAAAGAAAAGTAGCGAAGCGATGGCATAATAAAGTGATGTTTTAACTAGTAATTTCAATTTCTTTGGAATTTATATCCTACACCATAAATTGTATTTAAGTAGTCTTTACCTCCTGCCGTTATTATTTTTTTTCTCAAGTTCTTTATGTGGCTATAGATGAAATCAAAAGAATCGAACATGTCCGTGTCATCCCCCCATAAATGCTCAACAATTGATTCTTTGGTAATTACTCTATTTTCGTTACTGATCAAGAAAAGCAACAGTTGGTATTCTTTTTGGGTTAGGATGATTATTTGATTGTTTACGTAAACTTCATGCGAATCTGTATTTATTTCGATGTCTTCAAAATTTATAGTGTTATTGCCGTGGAAGTGCTTTCTTCTTACTATTGATTTAATTCTTGCGTTCAACTCGTTAAAATCGAAAGGTTTTGAGAGATAGTCATCCGCCCCAAGATTTAAACCGGAAATTTTATCATCTATTGCACCGCGTGCACTTAGAATAATGACCCCTATGTCTTTATTTATTTCTTTTAAATATTCTAAAACTTCAAGACCACTGCTATCAGGAAGACCGATATCTAAAATAATAGCATCATAATTATGCATATAAACTTTCTCTTTGGCCATAGAGGCCGTTGATACCGCTTCACATACTACTTTTTCTGCCTTGAAAAAAGCCAAAATATCTTCTTGAAGCTCTTGTTCATCTTCTACTATTAATAGTTTCATTGCGTACTCTTTTCATAAATTTTTGTAATAGAAAGATACTAAAATGTTCTTTGCTTCTATAAATTCGTTTGTTCAAAGAGCATACGTATGATGTCTAAAATTTTAAAAAATCAAAAGGTTAGACCTGTTTCTAACCTTTTGATTTTGAATATTGTAAAACGCTATTCTTTTATAATTTCAGTAGAATAAATCAAATTACCTTTGTAGCTTATAACTTGCACCAACATACTTTCATTTTTTATTGAAACAGTCATAAACCCTTGTATAGATGCAGCAAATTTAGATATCCCATCTATCATGCCTGTTTTTCTGACTTCTGAACCAGCACCAGAAATAAAATGATGGGTTTTTCCTTCAGGCTTAATATGCTGTAAATCATGTTCGTGCCCAGCAAAATACACGTCTGCCTTACTTTTGTTTAAAATGGGTGCTAGTGAATTCCTTATCTGCTCTGTGTCTTCGATTCTTTTTCCGCCAGAATACAATGGATGATGGCCCGAAAAAATAGTCCAATCCGCTTTGGGCTTAGCGGTGATAAGGCTATCTATCCATTTTATCTGTTTCGTAGAATCTTGGGTTTTAACATTAAGATATGCCTCTTCAGAATAATATTTCTTTTCAAAAGGACAGGTATCCAAAAATATAAAATTTACTAATAATCCCGTGTCCTCGTCTTCAAATTGATAGTCAAAGTATCGCGATGGCATATTCCAACGTTGGCTCTTTTTAGTATAGTCTACTTGCGCTTGTGGATTACCTCTATAGTCATGGTTTCCAAGCACAACATGCCAAGGGATTTCAAGATGGTATCCTTTATAAATGTTTTCATAAGAAAACATCCAATTAGGGTCATCAATACTTGCCACTCCATTTGGATAAAAATTATCTCCTAAGGCTATTACAAATTCAGCATCCATTTTCTTAGCAGCTTCTTCCATTCTATCTGCCACATCTTGCTGATGGTAATCTCCTTTTCTTCCCCAATCGCCTAGTACTAAAAAATGCAATGCATCTTTCCAAACAACCAAACTATCGGTTATATCATAAGGCTGTTCCGTTCCTAGTGCAGTGGCACTTGTTCGAACTTCTTTTGTGGAAGAACAACAAAAAACCAACCCTAAGATAATTATGGTTACAAGTATTTTTTTTAAATTATTTTTCACTCTTCAATACTAGTTTATGAGAAAAACTTAAGAAATTATTTAAAAGTTAAATCGCATCCCTAATCTACCCCAAGTGCCAAAACGTTGCCTTTCTCTTGGAGTTGCTATATTGTTGTAAATTTCAATTTGATTTTCATCATTTAAGTTTACTAACTCTAAAAAGACAGTTAAGCGTTTTTTAGCAAAGGTTTGACTTGCTGAGAAATCTACTTGTGCTCTATCATCTATTCTAATAGCGTCGCCACCATCAAATTCACTAGTAAAAGCACCATTATAGTTTAAAGATATTCTAGCATCAAAACCACCTCTGTTATAACCTAAAGCGGCATTTCCAATATGCTTGGCTTGACCAGGTAAGTCAATTTCCGTAATGGCACCATCATCACCTTCAGTAAAGTTAGTTACCTCGGCTTTAGATTGAGTAAACGTGTAGTTCGTATAAATTACGAATCCACTTAGAAAGCCAGGTAAAAACCCTAATTTTTGCTGATATCCAAATTCAAAACCTAATAAATCTGCTGTATCTCCATTGATAGCCTGTGTGACTTCAACATCTGGAACCCCTCTAAAGGTTCTGTCTGTGGTGGTTTGATATATAAAATTATCTAATTTTTTATAAAACACGCCTCCACTTAACAAACCGACTACACCAAAATAGTGCTCTGCAAACACATCTAAATTAATGGCTTCAACCGGTACTAAATCTGGGTTCGAAATTTCCGCTTCTAAATCTGCTGTGTTGAATACGGCTCCTTGTGCTAAATCTCCAAAATTTGGTCTTGAGTAGCTTTGCGTTGCAGAAGCTCTTAAAATGGTGTTTTCATTAAAGTTATATTTTAAATGCAGCATGGGTAAGAGAAAATTATAATCTGAAGATCCTTCAGTTTTTTCCGCTACTTCTAAATCTTCATCAAAAATACCCGATGTATAATCAAACTGTGTGGCCTCATACCTTAAACCACCTAAAACCATTAACTTATCAAAATTTATTTTACCCATAACATACGCCGCATACACATCTTCAGATACGGTGAATTCTTGAGTAATAATCTCTTCTTCTGATTTTGTGGCATCTTCCTCAAAATCGTCAGTATTGGCATTAAAAAAAGTATTAAAAAGACCTATGGAAGGAAACCCTCCTAAGTTTGAGTTAAATTCCCCATCCATAAATCCACTTCCAACAAATCCATCAGAAAAGTTATCTAAGGTTAAATCTCCAGGGCCATCATACTCATATAGATTAAATGCTCTTACATCAAAATCTTTATCTTTAAAACGCACTTTGCCTCCAAATTTAAACTCACCCGTATTATCAGAAACTTTAAAAGGCATCGTCAAGTTAGTTTTTAAAGTTATATTGGTGTCATCTGCGCGCGTACTTTCAGCTTCATATTCTTTAAATTCTAAAATACTATTGTCGGCAAGTGGGTTAGCACCGGCTGGTATACCATTAAAACTCGTAAGTTTTGGACTTAATCTGTTTGATAAATCAAACTCAAAGGGCGTTCCTTCGTTTTCAAATAAATATTGATTGTTTCTAGGGGTGTCTTGCCATGCTTCGGCATAAGAAAACTCATAATCAATTCTAACTTTTGATGTTACTGTATTACCTCCTAAATTTAAACTAAATACCCCTTGATTTTCTGGACGGTCTTTAAGTTGCTTGGTATATTCGTATTCAATTCCTCCATCACCATCATCCTCACCTGCTAAGGTTATTCTTCGACGTAATTCAATTTCTTTTAATTCACTATACAAGGCTCTCACATAAAAATTTGTTGTTTCTCCTTTATAATCTAAGGTGGTACTTGCACCATAACGATTTCTTTCAATTTCATAATCCGAAATCTCTACTCTCTCAACTGGAACAGTTGGCGAAGGGTCCCACTCTTCAAACTCATATCTGTCATTTGCTTTTTTACTAGCAGCATAACTACCACTAACTATAAATCCAAATTTACCGCTTTCTGAGCGTTTGCTAAGGTTAATACTGGCCTGACCCGTAGTTTTTTCTGACGCATCATTATATTCAATAGCGGCCGATCCATTAGCAGATAACTCTTTACTAGAAGCCATGGGGGTATTTAAATTAACGGATCCTCCAATGGCATCACCGTCCATATCAGGAGTAAGAGATTTACTAACTTCTAACGAAGCTAATTGATTAGAAGGTATTGCATCGAGTGCTACAAAACGAGAATCTCCTTCAGGAGAAGGAATTTGCTCTCCGTTAATACTTATGTTGGTAAACTGTGGTGCCAAACCACGTACTAAGACAAAACGCCCATCACCTTCATTTCTTTGCAAATTTACACCAGAGACTCTTTGTAATGATTCAGCTGAATTCTGATCAGGGAATTTTCCCATTTGATCTGCAGAAACGATACTTATTAAATTATCGGAAGATTTTTGTTGATTTAGTGCCTTACGCTGCCCATCAAGTGATCCTGTTAAAACAACCTCATCTAACGTTGTAGCTTCTGGCTCTAAATTTATATCAATGTTTTTTGTTTCTCCTGCTCCAATTTCAACACGTATTACTTTTGTTGTACTCCCCATATAACTTACCGAGATTTCAAAAGTGCCAGGCGTAACAAAAAGGGTGTATTCCCCATTAAAATTCGACGTTGTTCCATTTGAACTACCAACAACAACTATATTTGCTCCTGGTAGTGGTCCGTTTAATTCGGTATCTGTAACTACCCCTTTTATTGCTGCCTTTTCTTGTGAAAATACACTTTGACAATAACACATAGAAATAAAAATAAATATGTTATAAATCAACTGCTTAGTAACTTTGAACGATTGTTTCATCTGGTTTTGGTTTGGAAATTTGAAAGGTTTTTTGCTAATTTCTAAAACTACAATTCAAATCTGTACTAAATCTGTATTTTTTAGTATAATATTTTTATGAAATTGTAATTTAATTTCATAAAAATTCAATAAAATCAGCATAATTTAGGATATTTTTTGTGCGCTTAGCTAATTTGGAACACCGTTTGCCAACTTTAAAGAGTGTGAGCTTATATGTTACAAATTATAAGAGCCATTTGAGGTAAGACTTTCAAGCACGGTTCTTTGAGGGGCTTGGGGTGAAAATTCCTTTGCCTACTCGATTACAAGACCGTTGTAGAAAATTAACAGACACCATAAATTTATGATAAATCAGAAAAAATTATATCCAAAAAATTTAATTCCTTAAGAATTAAATTTGCTGTTCTAATACCGCTATTACTCATTTCGTTTACTCCGGTAAATACACAAACAGATTTAGAGCAAATCATAAAAGTTAGAAACACCTCAAATGATGCTTTAAAATCGTGCGATACTGAAGTAAGCTATACCGTACTCACAGATGATGTACTGATTACAACTGGCAATAGGATACTTATAAATGGAAAAGAAGAATACAGAAAATATGATAATGAATTTGATAACAACACAATGTATTGGATTCTTACGACAGATGAACTTGAATTGAATAAAGAGCGAGGATAAGCATGGGAGAGTGGAATTTGGAGCGGGTATGATTTAAAAAAAGGAAGCAATCCAATTGTAAACAGAAAATATTCGGCAATGTGGATTAAAGAATCAGGCTAGTGGAAAATATAATCTCAACTTTTTGTAACGTTAAACAAAAAGTAAAGTACTATGCGCTAACATAGACCTATATAATTTATTGCTATAATGGGTTTAATGATTAGTCACGCCTTTTTTATACATAAATGCTGTATACTCTTTTGACAAATACAATAGCAAACAAATAAAATGAAATGTTCAAAACAATAATATTTTTACTCTTCATCATTATACAAATTCAATGTATGTCGCAATCTAATATGCAAACTATTCAAATCGAAACTAAAAATAACAGCACCTATAAATATCATCAAATACAGGTTAATACGACCTTTGGACTTTCTGGTGAACTAAAGCTTAATGGGGATAAAATTCATGACTTCAATGATCAACCTACACAACTTAGTGGAAACCTAGAATTAAAGCAATTAAAAGACGGTGTAAATAAATTAGTCTTAAGTATTTCTAAGATTCCTGTTGATATTGAATTGGGGTATTTTGATGAGGCAGTGTTTACAATCGTTTTTCATGCCATCAACGAGAAGATGTTTCCTTCTAAAGAAACAGCGTTATTCAAAATTCTTTGGAATCCACAATCAAAACAAACCGAAGCAGAGATTGAATATCTCTTTAACTTGAATTTAGAATAACATTAAATTTTTAGAAAAATAACTTTTAGTATCTACTACTAAAAGATTGATCCGTTATAACTGTAACCGATTAGTTAAGGTTTTAATCTTTGGAAGTAGTTTGTTTGTAAAAAGTGAAACCACGCATTAATAAAGAATTTATCTGGATTGTAGCCTGTTGCGCATTCTAAATTTACCCAAACGTGAAAAATAAAACAGTAATAAACTAAAACAACTAACACCAATAACTAAGAACATATGGTGCGCCGTAGGCTAGCGCTATATTGCCTAAACGTTGGTGGTAATAAAGGGATACCTACAAAAAAGAGTATAAAACATATGATAGGCAAAAAGAAAAAAATAGTAAAGTGGCTTACAGGAATTATACTTATCCTTATTTTTTCTACCTATACATTATAAGCTTTCCTAGTAGGTCCCTGGGTTCAAGGAAATGCAGAAAAATACAGTGTCAATCAAACATAAAGTTTTACTTCGAGTCCTCTATCGGGTAAATCTCCATTTTTTCTTGGGTCTTCGGTAACTGTTGGATTTGCAGCAGAGAACGAGTCATTTGTTGATTTCATAAGAAAACGGAATAATAGCACCTGTGTAAAGAAGGCAAAATCAGGCACCACCTTGATGGATAATGGAAAAAAACTCCTATGTTCAAAGGATGAAATCTTTTGATGCTCAGGTGAAAATTGATGGCTTCATAGTACAATTATCAACAAACGATACACGTTATAGCGGGCTTGATGAACTTGGAACTATAAGCCCCTCCAAAAATTGAAATGATTTGAACACATCCACAACTATTGGCGCAATTGAGCATATAATTTCCTACACACGAGAAACTTGGAATTGCCCTGTTATATTCTATACAAATACACACTTTAATGATAGAAATTATGAAGTATTGATTGATAAATTGTATTAAATAAAAGACAAATGGGAAATTGATATAATTGATTTGTATAATGATAAAGAGCTCAATAATATTCCTAAAGACACTCTCAATCTGTACATGCTTTTTGACCATGTCCATCCACATAAGGCTGGTTACAAATTATGGTGGACACCTGCGATAGAAAAAAAATTAAATAAAATTATTGGGACTAAAAACAATATTTAAAAATACTACCACGACAAAGAACTGAGGTAAAAACAACTCTTTTCTTCATTAATTCAGGACATTGATATTTTATGTCCACAGATTCTCTTTAATGATTCCTTAGTTTTCTTATAGGTAATTTTCAGCTACTTTACTGGTAAGATAGAAACGTAGGTTTCATCACAAGGCCTACCCGATTTGGCTATAGCAAAACATTGTTTGAGCAGTTTGTTCGATACTGCTGTCAAGGTAAGTTTCTTGCTCTTGCCCTTGTTTACAATACGCTCGTATACCTCTTTGCAAGCCTTGTTGTGTTTATGCAAGCTTCCCCATAATCACCGTCCAAACAAGCAATTACAATGCCTTTTCCAGGTTTAGTTTCCGATTAATTTTTGAGGTATACCTGACCAGAAATAGCCTGTCAAACGCTTATGGTCTATAATTTTGGTGCTACTACCTAAGCATTAGCAGCCTTATATCAATATTTATGGTACTCCGAATTGAATCCCCGGCGATAGCGATAATTTAGGCACATTTCACTTCGCTACCTAGCAGACAGGAGGGCATCTTACTGTAATTCAGATTTTGCAATAAGAGCGCAGTTATTACGGCCTAATCAACGTGTGGAAAATGCTATATCCGAGCTATTGACCATGAATCCGTATACTTACATTGCCATTGGTCTCAATGTCAAAACCAGTCGACATAACTTCTGAATTACCGTAAAAAATAATCTTTTGAATTAAAGATAACCGCAGGAGGGCTTAAGATAAAACTTAGAACTATACTTAAGGATAAAACTAAAAAAAATGTAGCTTTACTAAAAAACCTAATACTTTGAGTCAACCACTAAAATAAAACCAATGAGTAGATTTTTTTACGTTTTCTTTTTTTTAAATAAAAAGCGTGTAATATCCAATTATACGACTATTGCTGCCCTAATTTTTTGTTTTTTTGGTGTCACTTATGGTCAAGCGCAGCGAACAGCAATTCCAACACCTGAAGAAGTAATTGGTTTTGAAGTAGGATCTGATTTTCATTTGGCGACCTATGAACAATCTATGGCCTATTTTAAGAAACTTGCGAGTGCAAGCGAATTTGTAGAAATGAAGTACGCTGGTAAAACATCGGAGGGTAGAGATTGGCAGTATGTGCTTATTTCTTCACCAGATAATTTAAAGAATATAGATAAGTACAAGGCTATTTCTCAGCAACTTGCACATCCAGAGGGGTTAACAAAGGAAACGGCAAAGCAACTGGCTTTAGAAGGAAAAGCTATTGTTGATATCAGTGGAGGATTGCATGCTTCAGAAGTCGCTGGCGCTCAACATATAATTACCTTAGCCTATGAACTTATCAGCAGGGCAGAGGAAAAGAAGTTTAAGGATATTTTAGAGGATGTTATTTTGGTGCTATGGCCTTCGCTTAATCCAGATGGACAAGATATTATAGCGAATTGGTATTTAAGCAATGTAGGTACCCCTTACGAAACGGCTCCAACACCATGGTTATATCAAAAATATGTAGGACACGATAATAATCGCGATGCCTATATGCTTAATCAGCTAGAATCTAGGGTTGTAGGAAGAACATGGCGAGAATGGGAGCCAAATATAATCCATGTGCACCATCAATCATCTCCATTTCCAACACGTATTTGGTTGCCACCGTTTGCTGAGCCTATTGCTTCACAAACACCGCCCATTGTGGCGCGCCAAGTAAATATGATCGGTATGGCGATGGCGCAGGAATTAGAAACAGAAGGTTTGCCTGGTGCAGTGCATATGGGCAAGGGTTTTGATGCTTGGTACCCTGGTTATATTGATTATTTACCCGCGATGCAGAACATTCCCTCTTTTTGGACGGAAACAGCACTCTACCGGTATGCTACTCCCTATTTTTATACCATTAAGGATTTTCCAAAGGACAAGAGAGACTTTCGGGTGGAGTCTTTGTATTCTAGTCCATGGAAAGGGGGATGGTGGCGTTTAGAGGATGCCATGCAGTACATGCAGGTCGCTTCGATTGCTGTATTAGACTATGCCACCAAATATAAAGAGACTTTGCTTTTTAATAAATACCAATCCGGTATGGCTACAATTAAAAAGTATGAAAATGAACCACCTTATGCCTATTTCATAAAACAAAAGCAGCGAGATCCAGTACGTCCGGTAGAGCTATTGAGGAGGCTGGCATTTAACGGTATAAAAATTTCCCAGTTAAATAAGAATAGTAGTTTTGGAGGGGTCTCTTATCCTAAAGGTACATGGGTCATACCCATGGCACAGGAATTTGCTGAGTTGGCGCGCCAAGTGCTAGATGTGCAGGAGTATCCTGATTTAAAGGAATCGCCTGATGGTCCTTTGGAGCAACCATATGATGCTGCAGGGTGGACCTTGCCTTACCAAATGGAAGTTGAGGTAATTGCAGCGAGTACACCTTTAACTCCAGAATTTAGTGCAGCCCTGGTGCCCGTAAAAGGAACTCCTTTAGATTCGGATGACGCTATTGATACAGACTTAAGTAAAGTTGATTTTGTTCCCGGAACAGGGTTTAATACGAATGCCGTTGCCGCCGGAATCTTGCCTTTGCCAGGTTCTTTAAAGGGTAGTGGTAATACGCTTTTATTGAACGCACAGGAGAATAATACTTTTAGAGTAGTTACCAATGCGTTGACTAAAGGGTTAAAAGTTATATTCGATTCAGAAAAACAATCCTATGGAATTAAAAATGCCAGCCGTACACTTATGCAACAATGGGTAAAGGACTATGCGGTGAACGGTGTGCTTGTTTCCAGTAATTCCAAAACCTTTGTGAACGCTAGAATAGCTGTGTATGACCCTTGGGCAGCCAGTATGGATATGGGCTGGTCGCGTTGGTTGCTAGATAATTTTGGATTTACGTATACCAGGATTAGAAATGCAGATTTCATCAATGGAAATTTAGAGGACCGTTTTGATGTAATATTGATTGCTTCCGAAAGGTCTGAAACCATTGAAAACGGTTTGGAGAAGGGTATGGCACCACCGCAATATGCTGGTGGATTAACGAATCAGGGGATTCGTAATTTAAATACTTTTGTAACTGACGGCGGTACTTTGATTTGCCTAAATAAAAGCACTGATTTTGCTATAAAGGCGATGCATCTTCCTGTTAAAAATGAGGCGAAAGACCTTAAAAGAAGTGACTTTTTTACAGGAGGCTCTATTTTAGAAGTAACCAATAATAATGCACACCCTGTGATGGCAGGGATGGCTAAAAAGTCTGGTATTTTTGTGTATGGTAGTCCTGTGTTCAGCACTACCGAAGGATTTAAAGGAGAAGTGTTAGCCCGTTATCAAGAAAAAGGCTCTCCATTGCTGTCTGGGTACTTGTTAGGTGAAAAGTATTTGAATGGTAAGGCTGCTGCTTTAGATGTTGAATATGGTAATGGCCATGTGCTTCTCTTTGGGTTTCAGCCGCAGTGGCGGGGGCAACCCATGGGTACGTATAGGTCTCTGTTTAATGCGCTGTTATATGCAAACGATATTCCTCGTAATCATAAAAATTCTGAGGCTTGGTTATTCACGATGCCATTGCCTAAGGAAAATGAGGATTAGTGAATAAAGTATACTGTAAAAGGCTATAATTATAAACCCTGTACCTTATATGTTTACAGGGTTTAAGCATCTAAATGACACCATTTAAGTGGAGTCGGTGCGTATTGTACTTGTTATACGGTAATAACTACGAATATCTACGAATAACTAATGTAACTGTGTAAACCCCTTTAAACACCTATTTTCTCATATAACTCAGAGTGGTAGTAAACAACACAATTATTATCAATTGTTATGTGAATTCTATCAGCTACCTACTAGCTGCTGTCGGGTTTGATTGATGAATGTTTTTACTACTAGTTTTTTAATTGAACACTATTTTCAGGATAGCCATTGTCACTACCTGCAGGTAGTGGCCACATTGCTTTATTCGACCCCTTTTGATTTGTATTTAAAGTGCTGTCCTCCAATAGACGCTTCGTACATTAGGCCCCCTTTCGTAGCTGTAAAGACTGCCACGCTGTCTTGATAGGCGAGGTCGATTGCAGCCCCGGCTTTCAAGGCTACAGCGGACGCTTGGGCATCGAACTTTAATTTTCCATTGGTGAATTTTTCAAAAGCATCCTCGTTTTCAAAGAAGATAACCTCTACGTACTGTTGTCCTCCAAATTGAATACCCACCGAAGCTTGTTTGAGATGTGCAGTCCCTACCATTGAATGGTCTTTGTAAACGACCCCATTACCGGCAGCTCCGCCCACCCCTATGGCTGCTTTTGTGATTCTAGGAAAAATGGCATAACCGTAGGCTTCTTTCTTAAATGATGCTAGCTTAGGTGTTTTTTCTAGAATGGTATGCAATGCTTCTTGTGCATCGCTTTCCAATTTAGGATTCCATCCGTTTACTTGTGCACTCAATGTAATGTGTGTTGTGTTTGATGTTCTTACTGCTACTGTTTTCATATGCGTTGTTCTTTAATAGCCTTTGTTATTTCATTAACCGTTCCTCCAGTGTGCAGGGTCGTTTTATTTTCAACGAGCATTATGTGACATTCATCTTTAGAACTAATCCGATGATTTAGTCCTCGTTTAACTATGAATAGATCTCCATAGCTCATGGTAAAAGGCTCACGATTTTCAACTTCAAAAAGAAGACTCCCACTTAGAACATAGAATAATTCATCTTCATTTTCATGAATGTGCCAAGGGACTTTGTTGCCATTTATCTTCACTAATTTGATGAAAACGTCATTTACTTCGCCTACTATTTTAGGAGCATAATATTCTGTAATTTCTGATAGTATTTCTTTTAAATGTATCACATTACAGGTGTTTAATTTTACTGGATAGCACTATTTTTTCTTGAATACTTCCGATGTTAATTTTACGTATGATACATAAACCAACAATAAATAATGGTAAAACCACCAACATAGAACCTATAGCCTGTCCAATGTCTTGCTGTTCAATTTCCCCTGCCACTGCGCTATCGTTTAATAGGGTGTTGATACTAAAGACAGTATTGATAAGACCATGTATAATAGCCAAAGGGATTACCTTATTGGTCTTTAATAGAATGGCTCCAAAAGCCACACCTATAAAAAATGCATATACAACTTGCCCAATGGAAGCAGGAATATTGGACATCTTTAAATTTAATAAATGCAATGCTCCGAAAAGTGCTGCAGGAAGAAAGATACCTATTAAAATACCATTTTTTCTATGTGCATATTTCTTTAAAAATACAGATTGAAGAATCCCTCTAAAAATAAACTCTTCTACAAACCCAACAGAGAGCATTGTCAACGACAATAGTATAAAATCAATAGTCGAGATGCTTGATAAATCGGTTCCTAAAAGAGAGAATACCCCTATGATTACTAAGTAAAAAGGGATTAAAATCAAGAACTTGTTTTGTAACTTCATCTGTTGGCTCAGTCCAGAGAGTTCAACAATCTTTAATTTTTTTATGACGAATAGGGCTAGAATAAGAATAACCAAGTTTTTGACGAGTTTATTACTATTACTAGATTGTTGACTAGATAAATCAAAATTGTCTATTAGGGTGTCTAAAGGAAGTTTTAGGATTCCTAAAAATAATAGTAGGGTGATGGCTGTTATTACAAACGGATTTTTGATTGCTATTTTCATTTATAATATTCAATTATTAATAACATTTTTTTATTTAATTAGTGCTCATAACAAAAAGATCTTCTGCTATAAATGAGCATTTTTCTAATTGTTCCATGTTCATAGACCATGTAACACTTGTAATTTTCCATGCATCATTGATTAAAATCAAAGACCAATATGCTACACCCCAATGTTTAATTACAGATTTTAAATTGAAGGAATAATCAAAAGAGATGGTTGCAAAGTCTCCCCTTACATCAATGTTGACATTATAAAACTTTTCTTCAACGCCATCAATTAATTTTTTATAAAAACGCATCAAATCACTAGATTTATATGTAAAATCAGGTTTTTGTTTTAGAACATGAGCTTTTGTTTTTCCCGTAACAATTGCTCCCCAAGTAATAGAATCGTTCAAAAATAAATTGGCGAACTTTTCTTCATCATTATGTTCAATTATTGAAGACCTGAAATCTTCTGCAATTTGTTTTAATGCCTGATTATGGTATTCTGTATTCTGTAATCTGTGCTTGTGCCAAGGATCATAACAATACGGCAATACATGCTATTTGTATTTTCTTCATTTTATTGTGGAGGTTAATACGCTTTCCAGTTCGTGTATATAGTCTTCGAATTGAAGTTTTATTTTTTAGCTAAATACAATTTTGAGCGCCATGTTAATTAGGTTTTATTTAGTGGTACAAATAAAATGAATTAATATCTTTGTTACAAGTACGTACAATAAAGTATGCTACATACTAAAAGTATAGTAATGCTGACAATCAGATATTTAAAATAACTAAAAAATGAATAATAAAAATGAAATAGCCCATTGCGCTGTAGATTATGCCTTCAAAAGAATAGGAGGGAAGTATAAAGGACGCATACTTTGGGTAATTAGAGACGAGTTTATGCGGTATGGAGAGTTAAAAAGAGCAGTTGTTGGGATTACCCCAAAAATGCTAACACAAACATTAAGAGAATTAGAGGCTGACGAATTGGTTTCAAGAAAAGTCTATTTGGAAGTCCCTCCAAGGGTCGAATATTCACTTACTTCAACTGGAGAAGAATTGATACCCTTTATTAAACAACTTAGAAGTTGGGGTAAAGAACAAATGTCTCGAAAATGATTTTAATTAAAGAAGCCGTGGAATGAGTCAAGATGTTCATTAAGGAAAACTGTTTGCAACGTTAAAGGGATATAGTCTACTATGTTAGCCTTTCCTTCAGTATATCTGTTCAGTTTCAAATCCTCAAATTATGGAGCTAGTCTCATTTTACGTTCAATAATTCTCATTTATAATGGGTACCCCTACAGATTAAACCATTGAGGTGGTTGTTACTATTCCGTATAAAGTGTATTTCAGTATCTCCCAAATAATGTAAGGGCTTGGGCTTAAAGTACAGTCGCAGGATGGCGCAGTAAATTTTTAGCTTTTGTCCTTATATAATGGTGATGTGAACACACATGTTTGAAAACTAAAGTAAATAGTAAAATATAGGCTCTTGAAACGACTAGAACACATTATTTATTTTATTCAAAGGAGTCCGGGTATTACTAGGGTTAATTTTTAAGGTCATTATTCAAAGGTACCCGATACGAGCATTGAACCTGCAATCTCCAAGGACCCAATTTTGGAGGATAGGTGTACCCTGTCCCATAAACTTAGGTGCCATCAAAAATGATATTTCCCAAATGCAATCCGATAGGTATGGGTAGGGGTCTATCCCATTTTTGGGCTGGTTAGCTACTAACTAATTAATGAAGGCGCTGCCGTGATGCTACCCAAGGGATTCACTTACTGTCTTTAACATTAGAAAAGAAAGTGAACCTTCTGGATGCTGTCGGGGATTGATTGATTGCTGTTTTCATGACTGTTGTTTTTTAATTGATGAATACGATTTAAATACTTAAAATTGAAGGGCCACCCTTTCAAATGAGATTTCCTTATCCTGTATGTGCTAAATTATACTGGTTGTACAATAAAATAGGATACTTTTCCTTAGTTCTTGCTAATCGCTAACAACGATATTCTGAAACGCTTAAAGTAAATGTTGTGTACGTAAATAGGAACACTATTTTTTAGGATAGCCATTGTCACTACCTGCAGGTAGTGGCCACACTGCTTTATTCGACCCCGCTTGATTTGTATTTAAAGTGCTGTCCTCCAATAGACGCTTCGTACATTAGGCCCCCTTTCGTAGCTGTAAAGACTGCCACGCCGTCTTGATAGGCGAGGTCGATTGCAGCCCCGGCTTTCAAGGCTACAGCGGACGCTTGGGCATCGAACTTTAATTTTCCATTGGTGAATTTTTCAAAAGCATCCTCGTTTTCAAAGAAGATAACCTCTACGTACTGTTGTCCTCCAAATTGAATACCCACCGAAGCTTGTTTGAGATGTGCAGTCCCTACCATTGAATGGTCTTTGTAAACGACGCCATTACCGGCAGCTCCGCCCACCCCTATGGCTGCTTTTGTGATTCTAGGAAAAACGGCATAACCGTAGGCTTCTTTCTTAAATGATGCTAGCTTAGGTGTTTTTTCTAGAATGGTATGCAATGCTTCTTGTGCATCGCTTTCCAATTTAGGATTCCATCCGTTTACTTGTGCACTCAATGTAATGGATGCGAATAGGGCCAATACTAGCGCTGCTATTTTTGATGTTCTTACTGCTACTGTTTTCATGTTATTTGTTTGTTTAAGTGTTGTTTGTATTTCTTTTTTTGTGCTATGTGCCGCTGTTCTTATATTTTCGACACTACAGAATTGTGTTTTCTTGATGCCTAATTGACACCTGATTTTATGATTTGAGTCCTTAGTATTGCATACTAATAACCACATTTCCTCTTTTATGTCCTGTGTCTACATACCGGTGTGCTTCACTTATTTCTTCTAATGCGTAACATCTGTCAATTACTGTTTTTAATTGCCCAGACTCCAAAAGTTCGTTGAGTTCTTTAAGGAGCAATCGAAGCACTGAAATAGGCTTAGTTCCCGTTGCCGAAAACATTGCTTTCTTATTCCCCAACATAGCAGTCCTTAGCATTTGAAATAGTAAGGATAAACTAAGAACGGGGGAGAGGTAGATTCCATTTTTGTTCAATGCCTTTTTGCATTTTAAAAATGAACTCTTGCCCACGGTATCAAAAACAATATCGTAGGTCTGCCCTGTTTTGGTAAAATCGATTTTACCGTAATCGATAACAGTAGCTGCACCAAGGGATTTTACCATTTCCATATTTTTGGTACTGCAAACACCAGTAACGTTTGCCCCAAGATGCTTGGCTAATTGTACTGCGGCGGTACCGAGACTTCCAGAAGCGCCATGTATTAAAACAGACTGGCCGCGCTTCACTTTTGCCATTCCCTTTAGAAAATTCCAAGAGGTCAACGGTCCGTCGCAAATAGCGGCAGCTTCCTCATGGGCTATATGTTCAGGTTTAAGAACCAGCACGCCATCTTCTTTAACACAAACATATTCTGCGTTTGTGCCGGCTCCAAAAATCGATTCCCCAAAAACTTCATTTCCTATCCGAAATTGTTTAACGTCTTGGCCAATAGTTTCAATAACTCCAGAAAAACCAGTTCCGGAAATAGGGTGTTTTGGCTTCGTTAGGCCTATAAAAAGTCTTCCTACCCATGGCCTTCCTTTTCGCATCATGGTATCGGCAGTAGTTACGCTAGCGGCTCTTATATGTATCAATACTTCGTTTTTATTTGGCACAGGTTTTTCTATATCCTTTAGCTCTAGTACTTCTGGCGAGCCATATTTTGTAGTGATGATTGCTTTCATCTTTTTGTTTTTAAGATACCCAAAAATAGGTATAGCATATAAGTTAAGCGTTCCGAATTATAGTAAGCAGGTACAGAATTATAATTCCGAACAAAATCGAAATGGGAATTGATGAAACTTTTAGCCTTACCTCTTTAGGAACTGCTTAGGCGTTAGTCCGGTTTCTTTCTTAAAGTACGTATTAAAGACCGTTTTAGAGTTAAAACCACTTTCATAGGCCAAGCCTTCTATAGTGAGGTGCGCATTATTTGGGTCTTTAGCGTTCAATTTGAAGGCTTTTATTTTATAGGCATTGATGAATTCATTATAGTTTTTACCAAAATTATTATTAAGCAACCAAGAAAGATGGTTGGGATGAATTTCAATCTGACTAGCCAATTTTCGTAAGGATAAATCAGGGTTTAAAAAAGGCTTATGTTCAGAAAGATGTGCTAACAGTCGCGTTGCATATTCAGCTGACGTAGTCGCATTAAGTAAAGCAGTCTTTTCTTTTGCTACCTCTTCCAGCTGATTTGTTTGAAATATGGTGCTCTTAAATACATTATACCTAGAGTCAATTTTGATAGCATTAACTATGGGGTCAACATATCGTATAAACAGTAGAGAAGAATTATTTTCGATTGCTTGTGTTACCCATTCAAAAGCTTTATCGAGTTCACCGCGAACCACATACATCATAAAAAGGTAGGAATCTGCGGCAAATCCACCTTCCTCTTTTGACTGTTCAATTAATTTTTCTAAATAGATAGAAGCGTTAACTGTATCCTTCTTTAAGGCATAAGCCAATCCGATAATGCCAGTTTTTTCTCCTTGTAGAACCACCTCAGTAGGAATATTGTCAAAGTAATTTAGTGCCTCATCGTACTTGCCTAGTTGAAGGAGACAGCTTGCTTTTATAGAATGCGCAGGAATGTTTTTATCATTAGTCGACAAACATTGGTCCATCATGTCTAAGGCTTGGAGATAGTCTTCAATCATATAATGGAAGTAGCCACTAAAAAATAGCGTCTCTTCCGATAGTGGATTTATACTGAGTGCAATTTCTAGATGATTACTTGCTTTATCTCGATCTCCTAAAAGCGTGTATAAAAAAGAAATATTTTGTTGCGCTTCTGCATTATTGGGATTAAGTGCAATTGCTTTTTTTCCTTCTAGGAGTGCTTTATTAAAATCACATCCAATGAAAAAAGCTTGATTTGATAATTGATAATGAACACCAGAAGACTGACCATTAAGCGCAAGGGCCTGATTTGTATGATTACTTGTTTTTTTCCATCCTTCTTCGAATGGTATACTGGCAATTGTAGCGAGAAAGCTATAACAACCGGCCAATCCTAAATGGGCTTCAGCATACTTTGAATCAAGCGCCAAAGCCTTTTCATAAAGAGCGATGGCCAACTTTATATCGTCTGGATTCCATTTGTTTTCATGATATTTTCCCTTTAAACAATATTCATAGGCAGTAATATTCTCTGTTTGTTTTGTGACGAGCGTTTCATTTATTTCTAAGTGCCCAAAATGCTCTCTTAATTTATCTGCTATTAATAGACTTACTTCATCTTGTATTTCAAAAACGTTTTCCAGCATTCTATCCCAGGTTTCTGACCAAAAATGAAAATCATCAGCCACATCAATCAACTGTGCTGTAATTCTCATTTTGTTCCCAGACAGTCGTATGCTACCTTCCAAAATAGTAGGAACATTCAACGCTTCCCCGATAGTTGAAATCGGGATATTTTTGTTCTTGAAATGGAAAGAGGATGTTCTGGAGGTTACTTTCAGACCTTTTATTTTGGCCAAGGCATTGATAATCTCCTCCGTCATACCGTCCGAAAAATATTCGTTTTCGACGTCGGAGCTCATATTAACAAAAGGGAGTACTGCGATGGCCTTGGTCTTTTTTTGTTTAATATTTTTGAGCTCCGAACGGTCAGGAACTTTTATTCCTTTATTGGCGACTGCAAAAATGGCAATGGGTTTTGCGATGTTTTTTAATTCAAAATGACCAAGAGATTTTGTAGTAATTTGGGGTTGATTTTTAAGTTCATCATTCAAGGTACCCGATACGAGAATTGAACCTGCAACCCCCAAGGACTCAATTCGGGAGGATAGGTTTACTCCGTCTCCATACACTTCGGTCCCATCAAAAACAATATCGCCCAAATGTAATCCGATACGTATGGGTACGGGTTTATCTTTTTGTAGCGCCTGTTGTATGTAAATGGCACATTCCACTGCTTTTACAGCACTTGAAAATGTACTTAAGGTACCATCTCCGTAATATTGAATTATTTCCCCAGTGTGCGCATCATGGCTTTTTTGGAATGTGGAGCGATGGCGAACCCTCATTTTCATTGCTGCAGCTTCATCTTTTTGCATCAATGCCGTATACCCGACAATGTCGGTAAACATAATAGCGGCGATACGGCGGGTTTTTGATTGTGACATATAGATATTGACCTTAAAAATACAATAATTCACTCACTAGTATAATAGCTGCTTTTTTTTAGTAGAAATAGTAAAAGGAACCCTATTAAAATCATAAAGTATAGTGTTGTGCTTATGCTCTTTAGAACAGTAAAACCGCTTGTTAGCGTAACCATGCTATTCGATATTTTGGGATACCCGTTTAATAATGTCAGAATTCCAAAGTTCTCCAAGTAATCGGATATACCTGCTATTATTGGCAATAGGCATAAATACACAAAGGGAGTTTTCAGCTTGTTGAACTTGTTTAGAAAATAAGCCAGTACTAAGCAATAACTTATTCCGAATAAAAAGGGATATATCATATCCAACGGAACCTGTTTGGATACATATGTATTCCGGCCTTCACGTCCTAAGGCTTCAAATAATGAATCGACATACTCTAGCGTATACCCCATCGGCATCATATCCAATAAATTCATTCCGGGAGCAAAGTCCATGACTTTGGGAATGGTTACTAGCAGCATGGCTGCATAAACGATATTGGTGAGCAAGAACAAGAGCAATACCTTTTTACCTTGGATATTTCGTCGTATGATGTTTTGAACAGTTTTCATTCCCTTACATTTTATACAAAGGAATGACCTCAAATTAGACTTTGCATTAACAATTGATAAAAAGCATTTTAGTATTGCTTACGAAGTCTACTGAGCGAAACATTTGTAATGCCTAAATAAGAGGCAATCATCGAGTGTGGTATGCGGTTCTCCAAAATTGAAAAGTCTTTTCGGAATTGCTCCAAACGTGCTTTTGCCGTCCAAGAGGCCATTCTAATTTCTTTTTGAACTTTTTTCACGAGTTCATGTCGCATTACTGAATTCCCGAATTCTCTAATCTCAAGATTTCCTATCATTAAGGTTTCAAAGGCCTTTGCATCGATTTTCGCAAAAGTACAGTCGGTCAATGCTTCACAATATAAGAGGGATTTTTTATTTTCCGTTCGGGTTATGTATGGTGGCAGGACGGTATTGGCCTCGAAAAAGGAAAGTGTTATTTCTTCGCCTTCGGTATTTAATAAAAAAGTACGTGCTATACCGTCTAGTAGAATATATTCTGATTGATCGGACTGTTGAGGTTTCAGTAAAATACACGCTCGGGCAAAGGTCTGCTCAATACATAAAGTGGTAAATGCCGTGCGTGATTTTTGGGACACATTGCTACTGAATTTATCAATGGACTTGTTGAGCTGTTGTACTTCCATAAGATTTAAGGTAGAAATAATTTACGCGAGTGAACGCAAAGGTGCTGTTCAAAACAAATGAATAGACTTGGATTATGGCCTATCGATTTTATAAGTATACACAAAGGGGATACCTTGATGAAGCGTATCCCATTCGATTGTGTTATTATAATCACTTTGATTAAAGGCTAAGTGATGGTTTTACCAAACGGATTCGTTTGCTTTCTTGACGGTTGAAAATGATAGCGAACTTTCTTGATTCCTTTGGAAATTGATTGATGAAGGTTTTCATGATTTTGTTGTTTATTGATTGTGGTACTACAAATCGTGACTAGCGATTAAAATTTCTGTACTGTGCCCATTGTGCTCTTTTGCTACTGCCAAAAGTGGAGAAGTATTGTCCTGTTCTTGATTCTGTTGATGTTCTGCTACTTGATGCTTTCATGATTGTTGTTTTTTGATGTTGTTGCTGTTTATTTTTCGAATTGTGACTAGCGATTAAAATTTCTGTACTGTGCCCATTGTGCTCTTTTGCTACTGCCAAAAGTGGAGAAGTACTGTCCTGTTCTTGATTCTGTTGATGTTCTGCTACTTGATGCTTTCATGATTGTTGTTTTTTGATGTTGTTGCTGTTTATTTTTCGAATTGTGATTAGCGATTAAAACGCCTGTACTGTGCCCATTGTGCTCTCTTGCTATCTCCAAAAGTGGAGAAGTACTGTCCTGTTTTTGATTCTGTTGATGTTCTGTTGCTTGATGCTTTCATAATTTCTATATTTTAATATTGTTATTACTTTATGATGGTACAAAGATGTTTCGATTTACGTGGTACTGGAAATAATAATGACTCAGTTGTAGTTTTTAAAGGCTAAAGGGTACAATCTGCTTTCCAGACCTAATCTTAACGGTTAAAATGTCTGTACTGCGCCCATTGTGCTCTTTTGCTACCTCTAAAAGGGGAGAAGTACTGTCCTGTTTTTGATTCTGTTGCTGTTCTGCTACTTGATGCTTTCATAATTTCTATATGTTAAGTTGTTATTTTCTAATTGACTTACAACTACTAGACGCACAAAGATATATTTTGTTACAGTACTATGTATAAAAAGGTACTTTATTATGCAATATTTAACGTTTGCTCTTGTCTATAGATTAAATATAATCACCTTAAATAATTGATTTACAGTATTTTGTTTAAATTTTAGAGTTGTATATCCTACTACAAGATGTTTTTATAAATTTTGATTTGTTGTTAAATACTCCTGTAAGGGCATTGTTTATCGAACTACTCAATGTCATTTAAAAACTCCAAAGCCCGCTTAGTTTTTGTTCCAGAAAGAAATCCTACGGTTTTCTAGACGCACTCGATATGTAGATTTTTCTAACTCATTTTTCTGAGAAGCCAAATAAGGGGAATTAGCAATAGGGGCAACTCTTATTTTTTGAAATTCAATAATTTTATCTGTTACTGGTATTAATTTTTTTCGGCACATCGGTAAATTCCTGAACTAAAGCCATTCCAGAGATTGAATGGCTTTTTTGGTTTCCAAATAGTTCTTATCTTCTACACCAAACTTATCGTTATGAAATTACTTCAGAAAACCATATTGAGTTGTCTATGCGTGCTTGTTTTTTTATTAGCAGCATGTCAACGCAATACTCCAGAAGGTTTTTGGGATTATGAAATTGATTTTGGTGAATACCAATCTCAAGGGGTTTTGAAACTTAAAAGCACGAATGGCGGTGTTGAAGGGTCTCTAGTATCCTTAGATGATGGCACATTTACGCTGGAGAATGTCATGGCTTATGACAACAGTTTATCCGGAGATTTTATATTATATGGAGAGGAAGCCAATTTGGAAGGTTCTTTTGAAAGTGGCACTTTTTCTGGTAAGATTAAAATTGAAGACGAAGCGTTTCTGTTCACGGCAAAAAAACAAGCTACTGAAGCTCTTATTATTGACCGTTCCGAAATCAAGTATGTGCTATCAGAAAATGATTTAGCCGAAATTGAAAAGGATATTGACCATACCGGAATACTATTAGGTATGGATCGTGAGGGGTATAAGCGCGGTGAGCGCATCTATAGTTTCAACTGCATTAACTGCCACGGTAATGAGGAGGTTGACGGTTCGATTCCCCTTTCAACCAAATTCTGGGAGCAAGAATTGAAAGCGGGTAGCGATGCGTTTTCTATGTACGAAACTATAAGTCGAGGGTATGGTTCCATGCCTCCGCAACTAGCTTTGACGCCGCAAGAAAAGTATGATGTCATTTCTTATATCCGTCATAAGTACATTAAGGACAAAGAGAGCGCACAATTTATTTTGAGTACGCCAGGCTATCTCGCTGGTTTACCCAAAGGCACTTCCCGTGGTCCGGAAACCAAACCCTATCAACCTTGGGCAGATATGAACTACGGTAATTTCTTCATTAACACCTATGAACTGGCTGATGAAAAGACGGGTATTGAACGATATCATTCTCCAGGTCCGGCTCCATACCCTGATGAAGATTATCTTAAAAATAACTTTGCGTATAAAGGTATTGCTGTCCGTTTGGACAAAGGTGAAGGAGGTGTCTCCAAAGGAAAAGCTTGGATGATATTTGACCATGACCTCATGCGTGTTGCAGGAGGATGGACGGGTAAAGGTTTTATAGATTGGAATGGTATTTTATTAAATGACAAACATGAAACCTATCCACGTACTATTGGAAAGCTCCATTTTGAAACCCCTGTTGGCCCTGGTTGGGCAAATCCGATGACTGGGTCTTTTAAAGACCCAAGGTTTAGAGCTAGAGACGGCCGTGCTTTTGGGCCGCTTCCGAAGCCCTGGGCAAACTACAAAGGACTATATCATTATGAAGATCAGATTGTAATTTCTTATTCGGTCGGGCAGGCCAATATTTTAGAGAAGTTAGGAATGGAAAGCCAAGGTAAGGATACCATTTTCACAAGGACTCTGAATATTTCTCCTTCTACCTCATTGTTAAAAATGAGAGTAGCTCCAGAGACTGTTGGGGTTCAAATAATAGGAGAAGGGGCTAGTTTATCAAAAGAGGATGGATTTATAGTATTGAATGTAGCTCGGTCAAAACAAGTTAAAGTCAAATTGTTTATTGCAAATACCGACACATCTGATTTTGCTGAACTCCAAATGATTAAAGCCATTCCAGAAGATTTACAGAAATACACTTTGGGTAATGGCGCAGCGCATTATCCAGAAGTTTTAAAAACCACCATTACCAAAGGATTCGACCAAGGTGCTTTTGCAGTAGATTTACTAACACCACCGTTCGAGAACCCGTGGTCTAGTAGAATGAAGTTAAGCGGGATTGATTTTATGAAAGACGCCAATAAGGCTGTTGCTTGTGCCACTGATGGAGATATTTGGCTTATTTCAGGCCTTACACGTAGTTCTGGAGAACTGACTTGGCAACGCATCGGGTCAGGACTTTTTCAACCCTTGGGTATTAAAGTCTTGAATGATAAAATATATGTCATCTGCCGAGATCAATTGGTGTTACTTCAAGATTTAAATGGGGATAATGAAACCGATTTTTATGAAAGTTTCAACCACGACCATCAGGTGACAGACCATTTTCATGAATTTGCAATGGGTCTTCAGGCCGATAAAGAAGGGAATTTGTATTACGCCAAAAGTGGGCGTCATGCGCGCGAAGCATTGGTGCCACAACATGGCACGCTTTTAAAAGTTAGTAAGGATGGTTCTAAAACAGATATTATAGCTACAGGATTCAGGGCCGCAAACGGAGTGTGCATAAACCCGGATGGAAGTTTTTTAGTTACGGATCAGCAAGGGTTTTGGAACCCTATGAACCGGATCAATTGGGTAGACGCTAAAGGGAAGTTCTATGGAAATATGTGGGGTTACAATCCACCAAAAGATAGTACTAGAATTGCTATGGAACAACCTATGGTTTGGGTAGATATGGAGTTTGACCGGTCGCCCTCTGAATTGTTATGGGTAGATAGCAAACAATGGGGCCCTTTGAATGGAAGTCTTTTAAGTTTTTCATATGGTTTTGGGAAAATTCAGTTTGTTTTGAATGAGAAAGTAAAGGGTCAAATGCAAGGAGGTGTTGTGGACATGCCTGGGATCAAATTTTTAACAGGTGTTATGCGTGGAAGATTTAACCCTAGTGATGGACAATTGTACGCCTGTGGAATGTCCGCCTGGGGTACGAATCAAATGCTTCGAGGTGGTGGCTTGTATCGTGTTCGATATACAGGGAAACCCTTAACGATTCCATTAGATTTAAAAGCAACAACTTCTGGAATTACCTTACAATTTGATGCTAGCTTAGACACCCAAAAAGGAATAGATATCAAAAATTATGTGGTTAAAACTTGGGATTTAAAAAGAAGCAGAAAGTATGGGTCCGATCGCTATAATGAGCAAGTTTTACCCATTAGTAGGGTAGAATTACAAAAAGAAGGCAAAGCGGTAAAACTATTTTTGCAAGATATTAAACCCGTAGATGTAATGTCAATTTCCTATGAGATAGCAGATGTAAATGGTGTCTCTTTAAAAGGAACGGTTCAAAACACCATTCACAATTTAGAACCTGACCAATCCTTTTAAGAACTAAACCCGCCAGCGATATTGAAGTGAACATATATTTCTGAAGATGTATAAAGGTCATGGGAAAATGTGCTTACTGTTCCGTCCCTATGGTATAATAAGATTTCGCCTTTGCTTTTTGTGAGATTTTTGAAATTACTTACGATGGAGATTCCTCCTATTTAGTGCTGTAGCGTCCTCTTTTGTATCAAGGCAGTAACATCTATAACAGCGGTAAACATGATGGTAGCGACACGCTCTTTTTTCACTTACCCTTCTGTTGGTTTGTCCCATGTGAGATACATAAGGCTATAAAATTGAAATGTATTGAAGCATGTGTATGGCTTAAAATAATGATAAGTTAGATAGGGGAGATAAGAACCTTATCCAAGAAAAAATGGATAGACTTTGATTAAGATCTATCCATTTTATTATTCCAAACAAAGAGGATACCTTGATGAAGGGCATCCCTTTTGTTTGTGCTATTATGATTGCCTTGATTAAAGGCTAAGTGATGGTTGTACCCAACGGATTCGTTTGCTTTCTTGTCGGTTGAAAAGGATAGTAAACTTTCTTGATTCCTTTGGAAATTGATTGATGAACGTTTTCATGATTTTGTTGTTTATTGATTATGGTACTACAAATCGTGATTAGCGATTAAAATTTCTGTACTGTGCCCATTGTGCTCTTTTGCTAGAGCGGAATGATGAAAAGTACTGTCCTGTTTTTGATTCTGTTGATGTTTTGTTACCTGATGCTTTCATGATTTCTATATGTTACGTTGTTGTTTTTAAAATGACTTACAACTAATAGACGCTCAAAGATATGTTTTGTTACAGTACTATGCTTAAAAAGGTACTATATTATATAATATTTAACACATGCTCAGCTTAAAAAAATAATTTTTTAAGTTTAAATACTTGATTTATAATTAATTATGTTTTTTAAGTCACCTAGGTTACTGCGAACTTTTTTGTGATTCTTCCCTTTTAGGCTAATGAATAGCTGCCCGAACATTATTTTTTAAACTCCTCAATGTCATTTAAAAACTCCAAAGCCTTCCTAGTTTTTGTTCCCGAAAAAAATCCTATGGTTTTCCTGACCCACTTAATATGCAGGTTTTTATAGCTCAATTTCTTAAAAAGCCAAATAAGGGGAATTAGCAATAGGGCATTAATGAGTATATATCTTACTACAAAACCTGGTTCTAAATGAACATATAAATCAATATCAAGGAAGATATCAAGGGCTACAATGGCATAAGACCACCATATTGGAGCAGAAAGAAAAAGTAATTTCACGAACAGCAGTCCATGGGAGTTTACCAGTTCTATTTTTTTCCGGAGCTCCACTAAGGGTTTTGTAAAATCGATTTGTTGTAAAAATACCACTTGCCCTATGCTACCTGCTAATGCTATCAAGGTAAATACCCCAACGATACTTCCGCTTATAGCTAAATGCGTTTGGCCCAAATGGGTTGCGATATAACTGCCCATGAACAAAGCTAAAAGCGTGTAGGAAACTAGTTCAATAACCCTATGGACAAGAACTGTTCGTGTCTTTTTTTTAGACTTCTCCAGATTTATGTTTTTTAAAGCTGCGCTATTCAATTTGAGGTTCCTATCCAATTTTCTGTCGTACCCTTCCAATATATTTTTTAATTCACTTGCTTCCATAATCTATATGTTTTCAAATTCTTTTTTTAGTTTCACTTTTATGCGACCGATTTTCGTCGCTACATTGGTTTTTGTAATCCCTAATATCTCGGCTATTTCTTCATAGCTTTTTTCCTCTAGATATAATAGCATCAATGCCTTGTTCAATTCGTTGAGGTTAGTGATGAAGGTTTGCAACAACTTTATTTGACCATCCAATACTGCTTCGTCCTTACCATTTTCGTCCACCATGTTAAAAATGGATGCCTCATCATAAAAATCACCTTTGAGCGACCATTTCCGTTCTTTTCTATAAAAGGATATGGCTACATTGAGCGCAATACGATACATCCAAGTGGAATATTTATAGCTATCGTCATATTTGTCAAAGGACTTCCACAATTGTATGATAATTTCCTGCTCCAGATCTTTGCGATCTTCCCTATTCGGGCAATATGAATTCACGATTTTATAGATGATTTTTTTGTGCTCATCTATCGTTCGTATGAATCTGTCCTTCTTATCGCTTACCATTCGTTTGCCTAAGGTTACTGTAAAGTATGATGATTTATCCAATTTGAAATCAGTTCCATTGCTTTTTTGTTGTGCCGGATTCCGTTATGGGTTTCATCTTCTACGGTATACACCTCCCCATTGCTATTTTCCGTGATGGCGGTATTAAATTTACGGGCATCGAATACTTCGTCCTCACTTCCTATTAAAACTAGCAGGGGTTTAGCTATAGCATTTAATCCTTCTTTATAATCGGAAGGAGACATGCTTTCATTGGCGCGATAGCTATACTTTGTAACTGGCATAGTTTCCGGAAGGTTAAAGAATAGCACAGGAAGATTATTGTATTTGGTTACTCCAATGGCGTTCAACATCTTCAGGCCAATAATTCTGTTGATATGTAGTTTTACGAATGGTGCTTCGCCAGTTTCCAATGCTTCTTCTTTTAGTGTTGGGGCGTTGGCACCCAAATGTGGGGCAAATAAAAGGTAGCCGTCAACTTCTGGGGCATCTTTTTCCATGGCGTATCGCAATATAATTCCACCACCCATGGAATGCCCTGCAAGTACTATGCTTTGATTTGGTTTTTCTTTTTTTATAGCCGAAACTACATCTTCGAGATCATCTACATACTGGTTAACATAGTCGACATCGCCTGGAGTACCTTCTGACTGCCCATGACCCCTGAAATCCAAAGCGATTACATCGTTATGGGTAGTTTCTTGTAACAATCCAGCTGTTTTGTTCATCATATAAGCACCGGAAAGTACGCCGTGTACTAAAATGATTGTTGTATCGCTTTCCTTTTTATACGCATACGAAAACAAGTGCTTCCCGTCACGCATGGAGAATTCTCGAGGACTGTTTTGATAGACTTGTTCAAACCCAATATCTGCAATTACTTCTGGACTCATGGGTTGCTGAACGATATTTGGGTCAAAGGCGGGGTCCGGTGAATAAATGAGCTTTATGATTTCGGTTTCGACCCTTTTATATGGATCGTTTTTATGCTGAGCTAGCGCTGATAGACTGATGGTTAATACAATTCCAATACTGAATTTTGCTACTATTGTCATGATTGTTCGTTTTTTGATGATGATGTTTTATATATGATTCGCAGCGTTTGCAAAAAATCACATATTTTCTAAAAAAATTAAAAGTAATAAGAGAATGCGTTGATTAATGTTCCAAGAATTAGACTAGTTATTCCTTCTTGAAAAGAGAGGCGCTTCAGGTTAATCGTATTTGAGTAGGCAATCCATAAGGCTAGTAGCGCACAACAGAAAAAAGTTACGACAATATATGTTGGAAAATTAATTGGTATTATGTCGAGCCAGTTGAAGATGACCTCCTCTAGTACTATGAATCCAAATAAAGCTAGGACAGGATTGGACTTTAAGGGTTTTATAATTAGCAGAAGACCCCCGTATAAAAGGATTAAACAAATAAAGAGAGGCGTTATTTGTCTTAAATACGCTAAGCTAAAATAACTCTTAAGTGAAAAATCAAAATATGCATTGAAATCAAAGCTTAAGTTCGATTGTGTTATTAAAATTACGCTAGATACGATTGCTATTATTGAAAATATAATCCCGATAATCTTTCTTGCTACCATGGTATGATGAGTTAAAGTTTATCTTATTATTCGCAAACTTTTTGAAAAATCACACTTTTTGAAAAACTATAATTTCAAATGCATTCTTATTCCTTGAACTTAGCACTCATAAAACCAATCTTCTTTTTAAAAAAAACAGCATATTTCTTGTTCCGTTCTTTTAACTGCTTGTTTTGTGGAATTAATGATTTTCATATTTCTTGGCTGCAAGAGAATTCTAAGGGGCATACTACGTGCGAAGCGTGTATGTGTTTGGATAGCTTAAACCAGTCCCTTTTCCTCTAACGACTTTCTGAGTTGTTTCTGATTTTTCCAAAAGCGCTCTTCGATTTTTTGTATGACCTCCTTAAACTCTGGGTCGTTTTTTAGGGGTTTCATAAGCGGATTTATATCTTGGTATATCAAAATCCAATACCAGTAATTATTTTGCGTTGCGAAAACGTTGAGCTGCTCGATTGCTTGTTCATTTTTACCGGCACTCACATACTTCATCGCTAAATGCATACTTTTATAGATAGATTGATCTTTTTCGCAAAATGCAGCATACGAATTGAAAAATTTTGCAGCCTGAGCATCCAGTCCCTTCTTTTGGTAGACTAAGCCAATCTTAAGATCTGATTGAGGGTAAATACCCAATCCGTATTTTTCTTTCGCTTTACTAAATTTCTCAAAGTAAAAAAAGGCAGTATCATAGTCCTCTTGGTAATAGTGGAAATTAGCTACGTCCTGCAAGATATCTAAGCGGGTAGTATCCTTTTGCCACTCTTTCTCTAATAAGGATGTAGTGCGTTCAATATCCCCGTTCTTGGCAAATAGAATCATTGTTTTTAACCAAGGTGCATAAGGATTTTCAGGATACAGGTCAACAGACTTATTAATATACGATAACGCCTCTTCAGGAAAACCATTTTGGATAAATGCGTTGCTTAAGTTCAAATAAATATAACTTTTGGGAATGGAGTCTTTAGCAGCGATATCAAGCTGCACATCCATTAGTGCGTATTTTAGCGCTTGGCCAGTATCCCGAACGTGATTGGCGTATAAAAGGGAAAGTAATCGAACTACTGCCGATGAATTTGGATTGTACTCCAATGCTTTCTTTAAATGGGGTAGTGCCAATCGATATTCCTCGTTATACATATAATATAATGCCTTTGCAATCAAGCTTATGTCGGATTTGGAATCATATAGTAGCGCTTTGTCCGCATAATTATTTATTTGCTCTTTGTATTGTTTCTGCTTCTGAATGATGTCTAAATAGTAATACGATATGGCAATATTAGCATAGGCCAGCGCAAACTGTGGGTCCTGCTCGATTGCCTTCTCAAATAACAGAATGGCCTTTTCCCAACCTTTCTTAGTATCCGTGTGAAAAGGGTCAAGTGCTTGGAGGTAATAATCATAGGCTAATACACTTTCAGTAGGTGATTTCTCAATTTGTTCCAATTCGGCAGGTGTTACCATTGCCTCAATAGCAACTGTAATTTTACGTGCTACTTCATTCTGTAAAGCAAATACATCTTTGACTTCACGGCTATATTGCTCCACCCAAATAGGCCGATCAGTTGAAGCTTCAATCAATTGAATGTTTAGTAAAACCTGATTTCCAATCCTTTGCCCACTGCCCTCCAACAGGTAGTTCACATTCAATTCTTCGGCTATTTCCGTAATCCCTTTTTCTGTATTTCGATATTTCTCTACCGAAGTTCTACTGATTACCCGCAGGTCTTCGATTTTCTGAAGATTACCCAAGGCCGATTCCATAAGCCCATTGACAAAATATAGGTTGGTCGAATCGCTGCTCTCATTCTTAAAGGGTAAAACGGCTATGGACTTTTCAAGTTTTACCTCTGGAACGATATGCTTTTCACTGAAAAGAAAGAATGATATGACTAGAACCACCAATGAAGCCATTGCAATAATTTGCCACCTGTACTGCTTGGAAAAACGAATTGGAGTAGGTTCCGATTCCAATGTTCCCTTTCCAACCTCGCCAGGGGGGTGACCATAGTGTTCCCGAAAACATTTGATAAAGTATGATGTACTTCCAAAACCTACCTGGTATGAAATTTCAGAAACGGTTAGTGACGCCTCCTTAAGCAACTCCATTCCTTTTTGTAAGCGGACCTGTCGAATAAATTGGCTCGCGGAAAGCTGGGTTTGTTTCTTGATTTTTCGAAGCAGATTTGAACGGCTCATGTTCATAGCATCCGCTAGTTCAGAAACACCAAATTGTTCATTGGAGAGGTTCTCCACAATAAGTGCTTCTGCCTTGTTAATAAAATGCGTTCCGATAAATGATGGGTCTGACATACTGTTTCTTGGTGTGTCTAAAGTAGAAAAAATTTATGGAAACCTGTACAAGTCTATAATTCGTGTAATAAGCGAAAAGTATCGTTTTGCGTCATAATTGATACTCTTGCGTCATAATTTTTAAACCTTCCTGAAACTTGATATAATCTGGCGCATAGCTCATAAGTCTCGCCTTAACAGTCATCGCATCTTTGTAGAAACAAAAATTAATACTAATTATTAAAAATCAAAATCATGAAAAAATCAAAAATCAATTCTTTAAGGAGCTTAGTAAACACCTCCCTTGTTCTTGTTCTATTGACATCTGCCTGCGCTCAGTCGGGTACCAAGTCTAAAGAGGAAGCGAATACTAAAGTGGAGGCCAAGGCAGTAGTAGAAAAACCGAAAATGAATATTCAAACTGCCGTGTTATCCGGTAACCTTGAGATTGTAAAACAACACATTGAAGCCGGTAGCGATATTAATCAGAAAGACGCAATGAGTGGTTCAACACCATTGATGTCTGCAGTTACTTTCAATAAAATTGAGATTTCCAAAGCATTAATTGATGCTAAAGCAGACCTTACCCTTATAAACAATGATGGGGGCACAGCCTTGCACAATGCGGCATTCTTTGCTCGGGTCGAAATCGTACAGTTGCTTATGGATGCCAAAGCGGACAAGACCGCAAAAAATAACTTTGGTGCAACTCCCAGAGAAACTGTGATGGGGCCATTTGCTGATATGAAGCCCATCTATGAAATGCTCCAGCAACAATTAAGTCCGCTAGGTTTGAAACTTGATTTAAACGAACTAGAAAAAACGCGTCCCGTAATTGCCATGATGCTGCAATAATTAGAGCCTGTATATAAGTTCCTATAGCTGCGTTATGCTTGTAAAACAAGACGCATTTACAAAAGTAAATCCCGTTTTTTGAACTACGCACGCCTGACCAAAAAATAGTCTAGTTCAGACGAAGACTTTATACACAGACGCTCACTAATTTAAAAATACCATAATGACATCAGAAAGAAGACACGATATCGATTGGCTGCGGATTATTGCCATTGGGTTGTTACTCATCTACCATATAGCCATCATTTTTCAACCTTGGGCCATGTTCATTGGCTTCATCAGAAGTGAGGAATCGGTAGCCACTTTATGGACGCCCATGACCATGCTAAATGTTTGGCGAATTCCACTTTTATTCTATGTATCGGGAATGGGACTCTATTTCGCTATGCGCAAAAGAAACTGGAAGCAATTGCTTCTAGAACGGACAAAGCGAATTTTGTTGCCCTTCACCTTTGGCATATTGGCCATTACACCATTGCATCTATTTATTTTTCAGAAATACTATAATTTGCCTTTGGGCTATTTTCCCCATCAAGGCCATTTATGGTTCCTGGGAAATATCTGTATGTACGTTCTCATACTCTTACCGCTTTATTACTATCTGAAGACTCATGAGAACGGTAAAATCAAAAGAGCCTTATCCGCTCTAATGAGCCATCCTGGTGGTCTTTTGTTGATATCCCTATTTTTTGCCCTAGAGGTTGTGTTGGTAAAGCCCCAGCAGTTCGCATTGTATGCCGAGACTTGGCATGGATTTTTTAATGGGTTTCTTGCCTTCTTTTTCGGTTTCCTTTTTGTGTACAGTGGTAAAACGTTCTGGCAAACCGTTTTGAAATGGAGATGGTTGTATGTTGGTTTAGCCATTATTCTGTATGGTATTAGACTTAGACTATTTGGGATTGAAGCACCTGGGTATCTCATAGCTATTGAATCCAATTGCTGGATATTTGGAGTTTTCGGTTTTGGCTATACGTATTTAAACAAACCAAGTAACACCCTAAACTACTTAAGCCAAGCGGCATATCCTGTGTACATTATTCACATGTTTGTTTTATACGCTGGTGCCATGTTCATATTGCCATTGGAAATACCTATCCTATTAAAATTCATATGCATTGTAGCTTTTACGGGTGTAGCCTGCTACCTCATTTATGAATTTATTATTAGAAGGATTGGTTTCTTAAAACCTTTGTTTGGACTGAAATGGAAATTCAACAAAGTAGAAAAGCAAAAATTCCAATATAATAAGGCAGCTAAAAGGGATTTTTTGAGTATAAAAAACGGACTAGATTCAGCGATGAAAGACGTATTTAAAACCGATAAATAAGACATAAAAATACGTTTACCTAAAAACAATTAAAAATGAACAACACAAAAAAGGAACTCAAAAAAGTGAATAAAATCCAATTATTTTATATCGCAATAGTTAGTAATATAATTGGATGTACCCTAGTTGGACTCGGAATCGGAAAGTTTTTTAGTCAATATTGGGTCGGAATTCTTGTTGGTTTAGGAATAGGGGTGCTAATTACTACTATTATACTATTGAAAACAGTAGGAAGATTAAACGGACACGAAATAAATAAAAATTAGCGCTCCAACGTATATAATTTATGGATAAGCAATTAACTAATACTATTGGAGAAATGAAGCATCGTAACGCGAGATCAAACATCTAGTACATCTTTAATTGAGGCACCCGCTTTCGAAAAAATAAAAAACTAACTATGCTATTATGATACAGATTTTTAGACCTATTAGAAAAGACCTTATGGAAAAAAATAAGTTTAGAAAGTATCTAGCTTATGCCGTTGGAGAAATCATTCTTGTGATTATTGGAATCCTTATTGCGTTAGCAATTAATGAGCAATCGAAAAACAAAAATAATTTGGAGTTACGTGATTTATACATTATTCAGTTAAGCGATGAAGCAGACCGTAACATAAAACAATTAACTGAATATGAAAATGGAGCTATTGAAATGCTTAAAGAGCTAGACACCTTGTTTCAATTATTGGTCAACAAGGAATACGATAATCTTAAATTATCAGCAAAAGTACCCGTGCTTCTTCGTTCCAATAAATTTTACCCTGTAATGATAACGTATGATAATTTAAAATTTTCTGGTGATTTAAATTTAATTGGCGATTTAATCTTGCGTAATTCTATATCTGAAACCTACGAAACATTTAACCCTATAAAAAGATTTGAATCTTTAGATCATCAAGGAATCGCAGTATTTTATGAGAATTTTTGGATGCCAAATGTAAGATTTAGGTACATGGGTAATGCTGCGGAAGATTATGGGAAAGAGGTCTATTTTGAAAACATAGTTTTTTCGAGAATGGTTACAATAGCTCAAAATCGGGATGCTTATGCCAATTCAATTGTAGCCTTTAAGAAATTAAAAAATACGTTTGTTACCTTAAAGGATAACAAGTAGCAAATAGCCAAGGGGTAGCAAATTTTTATCACGTCTTTTTTTTAGAAACCCCCCTCATACAACACAATTAAGAGCCGTGTAATAAAAGAAAATTGTGCAAAAAAATATCACATTATGAGTAAGAAACAAATAAATCGAATACTTAGAATAGTATTTATTATGGCAAGCATAAGTTCTTTGTGGTTTGTGCCATGGATAGTCATAAAGGCATGGATTTTACCCCTACCCGATACGATTCAGGAGCAGGTTAATGATGCTATTACATACGGATTTGACGGGATGATTGTTTATGTTGATGAGGCAGGTAAGCCACCGGCATTTTACGCTGCTGGTTGGAAAAATAGGGAAGACAAGATACCAGCCGACCCACAATCCTTATTCTAGATTGCCAGTATTAGCAAGTTATATGTCGCTGTTGCGATTACAAAGTTAGTTCATGACAAGCGTTTTTCATTGGATGAAACGCTTGCCTATCACTTTCCTGAATAGGTAGGAAAAATCGAGAATACTGATAAAATAACCTTAAGAATGATGGTGCAACACCGTAGTGGTATTCCTAACTATATCGACCATCCTAATTTTTGGGAAAGTCCATCGCAAAATAGTGAAGAAGCACTAGCATACGCAGTTGATATGCACGCGAGCTTTGGACCAGATGAAGACTATGGGTACTCAAACACCAATTATCTATTGCTTCGCGAGCTCATTAAAAAGGTGGTGGGTTATAGTGATCACCAATATATCAAAGAAGAAATTTTAACCACCCTTGGACTTAAAAATACGTTTGGTTCGCTTAGTGAAGTGAATATAGATAATGTTATGAGTGGCTACTACGTTGGGTATGAGGAAGATCTTAAGACTGAAGAAAATGGAATGTTAGCTACAGCAGAAGATGTGGGTATATTTTTAAGGGCATTAAACGATGGCTCCTTATTTGATGAAGGCGAACAAGAAATCTATTCCTCTATCTACGTTTACGAACATACAGGTTTGGTTGTTGGCTATCAAAGTATTGCAAAATACCACAAAGACATAGACACGGTTGTTATTCAATTTTTGAATACCACTAATTTTGATGGACACAATTGGAATTTATCGGAGGTCTTTTATAGTCGTATTGTAAACATATTGAGGAGGTAAAAAAAGCTAAAAACGATGAATCCTATTAAAAAACCTGATTCAGTTCTATAAAATGAACGTTTTTTGGAACTATATTTTCCTAGTTATAGTTCCGATAAGCCTAATAGTAAGGTTCTATTTTTTTCCTAAACCCCAAATTTTTTATTTGGCGCCATTGTAAATAGACGCAGACTTTTGAGTTAAACATAAATGCGCCATTTTTTTATTTATCTTAAGTTTGATTCCATTTATGATAATTAGTAGTTAATTAAAAATTTCCTTGACGCCCCATAACCGCGCAATCTCATTTATAGATTTCTTTTCTTTTTCAATTACCTCCCCATCTGCTTCTGCAACATCCACCAAATCTGCAATTAAGGACTGTGCAAAGGTTCGATTAAACCAGGGTTGATTTTTTAAATGAGTAATGGCTTTTTGTACTTCATCAGCAATTTTAGTATCCATCTTACCTTGTGGAGCCGTATCACCTATGGTATTATACCAATCAATCATTTTATTGAATTTCTTCTGAATGGTTTCACTTGTTGTTAACTCTTCTTTTTTACCATAGTTCAACACCAAGCTATTGGTTTTTTCTATAATTGTTTCTATTTCTTGCTCATCTAGGTAATGGTCGGTTGCTTCTGCACTGGCGATCATCAAAAATAAGCTGCTTTCTACCCAATCTAATTTCATTTTTTTGAATTTTTTAAAAGAACTATTTATTTAATTGTTATCATTAGGATTATGAAGTTTAGTACAATAACCATAAGGTTTCCATTACTTCTCCAACTTTAATTTCTAATAATATGGCTCCTATTCGAAGCCTTATTAAAGATAATGCAGCAAAGCCAACAGCAGCGGTAATTTTATGTACATGTCTAAATTTACCCTTGGTAATCATGAACCCCCAACAACTTGTGGTGCAATGATGTTCGCCTCTTATATGGCGATTTGTTGTAAATAAATGATTTATTAAAGTTACATAAAACACTTCAAAAGGTTTTCTGATACATTTTCACCATTTAAACCAAGTTTTATACATAATACGGAATTCTAGTTGAAAATAAAATTCCAGTTTAAAAAGCGCTCTAATAATACAATCTAAAATCAAGTAATTTACAGAGATTAAAATGCTTTTGAAACATCATTTCTACCACTTCCTTAAGATCATCATTTTCTTCGTAGAGACTAAAAAAAACCCTATCGATAGTACTTGTACTAGAAATTTGGCTATGATTAGATCCGTAGCCTGAAATAGCGCGCGCGCCAGTAACATCTAAAAAATACTGCGACTCCTCATCGGTTAAATCCAAGATTTTTTTATTCGCAAAATGTACCACTTTCCCCTTCATTTTACCTTCAAAAAGTTCTGCTATTTCCTCAATACTATAGTAATAGTCATTCAGTAGAATGTTATTTGGCTCGCCAGGCATAACGAGGTAAATAATTTCGTAATCCTTAAAGTTATGATCTTCATACAGTAAGTTATTCAAGCTCTCCTCTAATCCTTCGATGGTATCACAAGCTTTGTAAATACTCGCAATACTTTGTTTTAAAGCAATGTCCTCTAAGATGTTCATAACTACCGTAGTGTTTGCAATATCTACATCTGGAATAGCTTCAAGACAGAAAATAAATTTTTCAATCTCCATAAAAGTCTCCTTTCAATTTTTTTGACAAAATTCTTCTTTTGGACTGTGTTTAGCAAATAAATCACCACGAATATGTTAGTGACTTTTATTGCTTTAATTTATCCTTTAAAATATACGTAGATAGCTTTATGAATTAAGCGCTCAATTCTTAAGACAGAAGTGCTATTTATAAAGTCTATGTCGAAGGTAGGTCTGTGATTTTCTTGGTACAGCGCATTTATAGAAATAAAATTGTTTAAATGTCAAGGACTACTTATTTCTGGAAAGTCTTATTTAAGATGGGATACACGTTTCCTGTTAATTTTGATTATTTGTCCATAGAACTAAGTTAGCGGTAGTTTAACTAATAAGTTACTTGGTGAAATAACCTTGTATTATATTTATAGAACCATAGCATAAGTAGGTTAAGTTCATGGTAAGATTTGGGGAAAAGACAGGGGAAACCCTGTCTTTTTATTTTTACAAATAAAATTCACTTCAACTCTTTTTAAAGTAAATTACAAACGTTTCTTAAAACGTTTGTTTTGCTGGGTAACCTTTCGCTATCCATATGTAGCTATCGTTAATTGTTTTTACTGCATAATTAAGAGCCAATTGTGTCCTTGTAAAATATTGTGTTTGGGAATGACCTCTAGCCTGATATCAAGCGCTATACCGGCAATGTCTTAATATAAACCATCAGTCGATACCAGTCTCAGATTTGAGTATTTGGGTTCTATAAGGCATACAGCTAAAATTATAGCCATTTTTCCTTGTGCTGGCATTTCTTAATTAAAGTTTTCCGGCAATATGAGCCAATAAATAGCGTTCTAAAATTGAACCTTATATCCCCCAAGAATGAAAAAAATTGCATTATTGATGTTTACTGTTTGTTTATTGACTCGTTGTGATGTAATTGATGAGCTCACAAAATTTAACATGGAGTACAACGCTGCTATTGAAATTAAATCAACTGCAAACCTAAACTTACCGTTTGATGTTTTCACACCAGATGTGGAGACGAACTCAGAATCTGAATTTGAAGTAAACGATACTCGAAAAGACCTTATAGAAGATATCAGGTTAAGAAAGTTAGAACTTGATATTACTGCGCCTAGTGATCAAGATTTTAGTTTTTTAGAGTCTGTAGAGGTTTTTATATCGGCCGAAGGTCTTGATGAAATAAAAATCGCTTATATAAAACAAGTGCCTGAGACCATTGGTAATTCGCTTTCTTTGGATGTTGAAAATATTGACATCAAAGAGTATATTAAAAAAGATAAGTTCAATTTAAGGCTTAATACCGTTACCGACAAAGTGCTAACAAATGATTGTTCAATTGCCGTGAAAAGTATATTCTTTGTCGATGCAAAAATATTAGGAATTTAATCTTCAAGCCTAGTTTTTAAGCGTGGATTTTTTTATGCCTTAATATGTCTTCGAGGTATACTTTGTTTTCCAGATTAGTGAATATCGTATGGAATACTTGGAAAATTACCGCAAACATTATACGAACAAACATTTAATAATTTTTTTCTTACCGGGTAAATCTAATTTTAAGAGTTAGATACGCTATAAATTAAAATAAATAAATTTTATGAGAAATTATTTAACAACAGTAACAATCTTTTTGGCCACAGTGTCTATTGCCGTTTCTTGCAGTAAAAATGATAATGAAAACAGTAATATGGACGCTGAATCATATGAGACCGCTTTCAAGATAACCGATGCCCCCATCGATAATGCTAATGTCGAAGCCGTCTTTATGACCGTTTCCAACGTAAAGGTTGATGGAACATCTTTAGAAGGGTTTAATAAAACAACCTTTAATTTGGCAGCCTTGGTTAACGGGCAGACGAAGACCTTAGGTAATCTTAAACTGGAAGCAGGGTCATATTCCAGTATTGAGCTCGAGTTGGACTATGTTACCGATACCGCTGGAAACGAACCCGGGTGTTATGTAGAGATGGCCAATGGTCAAAAAGACCAATTAGAGGCTTCAACTAACAAAATCAATATCACTAATGCTTTTGAGGTCTTTGCAAGCACTACTAATGAAATCATTATTGATTTTGATTTAAGGAAGACCATTAAGGAAGAAGGCAGCGATCTTTCTAGCGATTTTGAATTTGTGTCTACTTCTGAACTTACTGCAGGAATCCGTGCGGTAAACGAAGAAAGTACTGGTGAGATTTCTGGTAATGCAAACGACGCTGGCGATGAATCTGATAAGATTTTGGTCTATGCCTATGAAAAGGGAACCTTTAATGCTGAAGTGGAGACAGAAGGTCAAGGAGAAAGTAATGTAACTTTCGCTAATGCTATTACCAGCTCAGAATTGAGTGGGTTGAATAATGCGTACAGTTTAAATTTCTTAGCAGCTGGGGAATATGAACTTATATTTGTCTCTTACACCGAGGATGGTGATGGTTTTACGTTTAACTCTTTATTGGAAGTAGAATCCACCACTGGATTGAATCTTGGTGCTATTAATGTAACATCGGCCATACAGATAAGTGTAAATGTGATTATCACAGGTGCTAAATCTTGAGAATTATAATGTGCTAATTAATAAAGTCTCGTAAAATGGGGCTTTATTGCTTTCAGTGACAGTCGAAACCACTTATTTTAGCATAGGGCCTAGCTTTAGACGAGATTCTTTTTTAACAGTAATTTCGGTCTATTTTCTCTTTAAATTCGCGATTGAAAATAGAAAATACCTTCAAGCTCATTTGAGTAGTTTTTTTGATTTTACAAGGCCATGATTAACAATAGAGACCTTTTGTACAAGGGTCATTAAATTAAAATGCATATGTGGTAAGTTGATTATTTTAAGACTACAAAAAAGTAAATTACGGTATTAATAATTCAACCCTAATTAGACTTTGCAGAAGTAGGTAATTATCGATATTTAAGCGGGGGTTTAGTGTACAGTGTTGGGTAATTTTAGGAAAGTTTAATTAAGGTGGTATAAATCATACTAGTATTATAAAGTGGAAATAGGCATATTTGAACTATAACATTGCTTTATTAAAGTAACGGGATATTTAGGTATTTGACTAGTCCCGACTTTATCAATAGCTAAGAACTATTGAAAATATATAATTGGCAGTAAAACGAAGACAGTTAGTATAATACTCTTTGATTTGTAGGCTTCCCCATAACCGTGTTAACGATACTAGAAATTTTATTTTTTATTGAGCTTAATGAAATAAAAAGAAGACTCCGTAAACAGGTGATGTAGTTGTTGACTATCAATTACCTTTTTAGTTTCACAGTTTTTTTTGGATAACTACTTGTTGATAGGTAAAAGTTTAATAGCACTCCAATGAATTAAAGTTTTGTGTACAGTTTAATAACAATACAATCGTGTTTATATGTAAACTCTAGTGCTTTTTTTAAAGTTCATTATTGTAACATCGTTCTATAAATTTTTAGAAAGGTCAACGAAAGGGTATTTCTTATCTAGGCCAAAGGGCCGTTTATATTTTCTTTTTAGAAAATAAAAACTAGTGGGGTGCTATACTAAAGATGTATAATATACCTGATATTAGAAGTATAATGCGTAAATAATTACTAAATAATTTTTACACAGTATTTACAAATATTTATGTAATGTTATTTAAATAATTAGTGGATTAGCTGTATTTTTTGGGTGTTAAAAGCCATATTAATTCTGCTGACAAAAATAGGCCACTAATTACGAAAAATATTGGGTATACTCATTGAAATATAGCAGCCAATGTTAGATTATAAGTCTACTTTTAATGTTTAATAAAGATGTTAAGATGAAACAAATTATTTCCATAGATTTTTACTTTCATAATCTGGCACATGTCCCAATTATTGATGTCAGATCACCTGGAGAATTTGTGAAAGGACATATTCCCAATGCTAATAATCTTGAATTATTTACTGATAAAGAACGCGTCGTAGTTGGCACGGCCTATAAAAAGGAGTCAAAAGAAAGGGCCTTTGAAATTGGGTATGAATTTGTAAAACCCAAGCTGAATGATTTTATAAGGAAGTCTATTGAGATTGCACCTAAAAAGGAAGTGGTGATACATTGTTGGCGTGGAGGAATGAGAAGTAATGCTTTTGCCGATCATCTTATCGATAATAGTTTTGAAAAGGTGTATGTCATTGAAAAAGGATACAAGGCTTTTAGAAATTATCTACTCCAATTTTTTGAACAGCCGTTAAATCTTAAAATTTTAAGTGGATATACTGGATCTGGTAAAACTGAGATACTGCACTCTTTAAAAAATAAAGGACAACAGATTATTGATTTAGAAGGCTTGGCCAGCCATAGAGGTTCTGCTTTTGGAGGTATAGATCTTCCGCCTCAACCAACAACGGAGCAATTTCAAAATAATCTATTTTCAATAGTACAAGGTTTAAATCCTAAGCTACCAATATGGGTGGAAGATGAAAGCAAGTCGATAGGAAAAGTGATAATTCCTGATGCATTTTATCTTAAAATGAGTACTATGCCTGTATATTTCTTAAATGTTCCTTTTCAGGAAAGAACAAAACACCTTGTAGAAACGTATGCAAATCTAAGTCATGACAAATTATCGGGTGCAATTAGTAGAATAACTAAAAGGCTTGGATACGATAAAGCCAAATTCGCTTTAGATGCGCTTGAAAGCAAAGATTATTATAAAGTTGTAGAGATTACACTTTTTTATTACGACAAATCTTATCTAGGAGGATTACAAAAACGTCAGGAATCTACAATTCTAAAATTTGAGATTCCTACAGTGAATCCTGAAGAAACAGCAGATTTTTTAATGAGCTTAACAGATTAAATAAATGGATAAAGGTATAAAATTAACAAGTTTTAGTCATGGTGCAGGTTGTGGCTGCAAAATATCACCTAAGGTATTAACTACCATATTAGCGTCTAGCGCTCCTCAGGTTGAAGACGCACGTCTTCTAGTGGGTAACGATACGAGAGACGATGCTGCGGTATACGATATGGGAAATGGAATTGGTGTCATCAGTACCACAGATTTTTTCATGCCCATCGTAGACGACCCTTTCACTTTTGGAAGAATAGCTGCTACGAATGCTATCAGCGATGTATATGCTATGGGAGGTAAGCCATTAATGGCGATTGCAATTCTAGGTTGGCCCATTGATAAAATAGCTCCTGAAGTTGCTGCTCAGGTAATGGAAGGTGGTAGGAAAGCATGCTCAGATGCAGGAATACTGCTTGCAGGTGGTCATAGTATTGATAATCCAGAACCTATTTTTGGGCTCGCAGTTACTGGGTCGGTTGCAATCTCTAATTTAAAACGAAATGATAAAGCACAGGCAGGAAGCATTCTTTATCTAACCAAACCTTTAGGTATTGGCATTTTGGCTACTGCACAAAAGAAAGGTGTTCTTGAGGAAGAACATAAAGATATTGCTGCTAACTCAATGATAGTTTTAAATGATGTTGGAATGATTCTTTCAGAAATTGACGAAATAACAGCTTTAACCGATGTAACTGGGTTCGGACTTATTGGACATTTACTTGAGGTGTGTGAAGCTAGTAATGTATCTGCCATTGTTAATTATAACAAAGTACCAATTTTCAAAGAGATTCATGGCTATCTTGATAAAAAATGTATCCCCGGTGGAACCATAAGAAATTGGGAAAGCTACGGTCACAAGCTTAAAATTGAAGATAAAAAACAACGATATATCTTATGTGACCCACAAACCAGTGGAGGGTTATTAATTGCTGTCAAAAAAGAGGCTTCTCAAAAAGTTGAATCAATTCTAAAAAGTAAGGGTCTTTTTGCTGAACCAATAGGAGAACTTATAGAAATATCAGAATCAGCGATTTATATAAATGACAAAGAATAGTGAGCTAAACTAAAAATAGTTGCTGTTTTACTTATTTAGTATTTTTAAAAATTTAGATAAAGCTAGGATTTATTATCCTAAATTATTCAAGTGAAAACAGCTTTAATTGAACGTCTATGTCCAATTTATTAGCGCAAGCCTTTTCTGAAATTTTTGGAAATTTAATCCACAATAAAAGCTCTACTCGACTAGTCCTATATGGGATTGTTCACTACACTTCTCGCTGCTTTTGTTTATATGTAAATGAATTTCAGAATATAAAATAAGAAATTTCCTACACATATATGTTTAAATTGATGATATGAAAAATAAGTATCCGAGAAAAGTAGCACATCATTTTCGCCACCAGGTACAAAGACAATATACGAATCAATATATCGAATTAACCCACCTAACCCATAAGGAAGATAAGAAGGTCAAGCATCACTCTTCATTAGTTTGGTAACATGATCTTAATATATATTTTTGAAGGGTATAAGTATTTTTAAAAGAATTAACTACCTAAAAAACAATGGTTAAAGAAGTCAAAATTGGAATGTAGTACCTGTACAAAAATTATGATTATAAGCTATTAAAATTAGGGACTTGATTTTATATCCTGCTACTATCACTACGGACATCATAAGATATCCCTTTGCCGCTTATCGGTTGATTTTTAGAAGCTTAATACCTATGAGATATAAAAGTATTAAAACACAAGGTTTTGTTGGGTAAAGCCCTAATTGTATACCTAGCTTATCGTCATCGAAGAAGTTGGTCAACTTTTATATTTAATACATATCAATTATTTTAAATTATGTTGAATTCTCTAAGCGTAGAGTAAAACTAGTATTCAAACTTTCCCTTTTGACCATGGTTATTTCGATACTATGGTTTTTTTTAGCACGAAGTTTGGATTTGCACGAATTGAGCAATTATATTGGAGTTACCGTACCTCTATCTATATTAGCGGCGATTATCCCCAAGAGGGGAAACCTAACTTTGGCTCGTTAGATTTATCTCGTCACTTTTAATTTATGCGTTGCCATAGCTTCTTCTTTCATCGGAAAGGCCGAAAGCGTCGAGTTTATATTAATGTTTGCCATGGGACTGCCTTTTGTGTTTTTTTTATTTAGAAGGGAAAAAATCTATATCATGATTTTTCCGGTACTATCCATGGTACTTTGGTTTCTTCTGTACTTTACGGATTTTAACCTATTTACCAGTACACAGATGGATGTCTTATCTGCTGGAAGATACAGTTATCCAATTTCCATTATCACCACTGCAATTCGTATTACATATCAGTTGGTATTTTTTTTGTCAGTAATCTCCAATTCTATTCGAGCATACATAGTGAACGGGAAAAAGCCGTTGAAGCATCTAATGCAAAGACCAAATTTTTAACTATGATGAGCCATGAGATTCGGACGCCACTTAATACGATTATTGGACGCTCTGACATCTTACTTAGGAGATATAAACCCAAGAAAGAATCAACAGGACAACATAGAGGCATTAAACTACTCGGGAAAAATAGTACTGAACTTACTGATCAACGTGTTGGATTTTAGCAAAATGGAGTCTAGCGGAATCAAACTCAATCCAATTCCTAGGGATATACTAGCAGCTGTAAAGCAAATAAAATAGATTCATGAGCCTGGTTGTTTTAAGAAAGGAAAGTCTTTATAATTGCAAATTGGTAAAGACTTTCCAAGAGTCTGGTTGGATATAGACCGTTTCAATCAGGCGATGAATAATATAGTCTCCAACGCCATAAAGTTTACAGAAAAAGGAAGTGTGATTTTAAAAGTTTCAAATCAGGAGGACAAAAAGGGAAACATACTTGTTCGTATTGAGGTCATGGATACTGGATTCGGTATTGCACAAGAACAATTGGAAAATATAGGGCAACCATTTACTCAGGCCTCCATAAGTACAAATCGTTTTTATGGTGGCACAGGGCTTGGCCTGCCCATAGTTAAAAGCGTAGTGGAAGCCAAGGGCTCAACAGTCAAAATTGAAGGTGATGTAGGGATTGGAAGTCGTTTTTACTTTGATTTAGAGTTGCGCCCGGCTTCTATTGGGGGGTTGGACCATAACTCCGGAGAAAAAGAGCGCAATCTAAAAGGCATAAGAATATTGTTGGTAGAGGATAACAAAATCAATATAATGGTTTGCAAACAAGTATTGGAGAAGGCAGATTTGTTTGTGGACGATTCTTTTGAGGGTTTAATGGCCATTAATATGGTGAGGAAAAACAGTTATGATGTAGTCCTAATGGATATACAGATGCCGGTAATGGACGGTTACACTTCTGCAATCGAAATCAGAAAATTCAATACCACGCTACCTATAATTGTGCTATCCGCCTCGGTATTTCTCGAAGTAAAAAATAAGATTTTTCAAAGTGGTATGAATGGTTTCGTATTTAAACCTTTCAATCCAGATGACCCGTTTAATAGAATTGAGGAGGTGATGGATTTACCGCCAGTCTCTTAATTTTTCAAAGAAATAAACATAGTATTTCAGGCTATTTAACAAATGACCTTTGCCCTTTAGTTTTTGAAAGCTCAATTAAAGGTGGGTTTAATCCTGCGCTGTAGTTTTTAAATTTCTCTAAATTAGCAACAAGTGTTCGTTTTATAGCACCTAAATCAATGCTACTCGGACTTTCTTCTATAGAAGGAAATTATAATTCATTATAGGGGATGTAATTCTCCCATTCCCAAGGGGTAAAGGTGTCTTTTATTGCCACTTCCAATAGTTCCTTAAAGATGCTTTTTCCATTATCGCTATTGGTCATGATCATAATTCCTATGCCTATTTCTGGAAACAAAATTGAATAATGTTGAAATCCGTTTCCGCTCCCTTCCTTGAATACTCCTTTGCCAAACGGTGTTTTTAAATAGCCCCATCCTAGGCCGTAACTAAGGTTAATAGGATCATATTTATCGGTCTTGATAGCAGTTCCAACTCCGAACTGAGCAGATGATGTAATCCGTATATGGGGAGAGAAAATTTCTGTATAGGAAGCTACGGATACGATTTTTTTATGAAGTATGGCCTCCAAGAATGTAGCGTAGTCTAAGGCTGTTGTTTCTAAAGTACTACCACCACGAGGTTCGTTATCCTTGTCCTTTTCATATTTTCCCCCATCTGTTTTATGACCGAAGGCATAATCCTTTTCAAATTTGGGATTCCATTGGTAACTGGAGGCTTTCATCCCTAAGGGTTCAAAAACCCTTTCCTGTGCAAGCTCCTCCAGGCCCATACCGGACAATTTTTCTAAAACTACCTGTAAATAGACGAAACCCTCGCCACTATAGCTGTATTTGGTCCCGGGTGTACTATGAGTTTTAAGTTTTTGGTCTTTTTCTATCCACCTCCAATTTGGAAATCCAGTAGTATGGGCAAGGCACATACGAGCCGTGATCTTTTGGTAAAGGCTATCTTTTTTTAAATCGCAAAAGTCGTCGTGCCATCGGGTCTGTGGTTCATATTCATATATTTTCTTTGGCAGATAACTCTCGAGTGGCGTATCCAGATTGATTACGCCTTCTTCCACTAAGGCCATTACCAAAATACTGAAGACTGCTTTGCTTAAGGAAGCCCCGTAAATATTTGTAGAATCGGTAAGTGGTATTTTATTAGGGTAATCGCTATAACCGAAGATTTTTTGGTATACAGGTGTGTTTTTATTAAATACAGAAATTGCCATTCCGTGTACCTTTGCATCTGTTAGCAACTGGTCTATTTTATGGGTTAAGGAATCTGCGGAAATCATTGTTCCGTCCAAACGGGTAATACCTTCCTTCATCGAAGTTTGACAACTTATAACTACAAAGGCAAATGGAAGTAATAAAAGCACCTTGTTTACTTTTTGTTTTTTGAACTTTAAAAAAGGAATGGCTAGGGGATAGTAACATTTATGCTCCTTTACCGCATAAATAATATTAGCTATAACAATTAAAACACATGTTGGGATTACGAGTATAAAGAATATAAACCCCCATTTTTCAATAGTAATTAATGCTACAAAGGAAAGAATATAAAGTATTAATACGGTGATATGAAAATTTATAATACGGGTGCCATGTTCGTCGTAAAGGGAATTATCCTCTCTTTTGTGAATCCAAAGGAACAGCGGAAACAATACATTACAAAAGGGCAACAGAAACCCCAATAATGGTGTGCCGTGCATTAGGAGTAGCCATTTCTGCTGTATAGATTCTTTTTTAGGGTTTTCTAGTACGAGTAGGTCATCTATATTTATAGATAAGGCAGCGGCTAGTAGTTTTACGGTTTGCAGGTGCGGATTTACAGTACCCTTTTCTATCCGTTGAATAGTGCGTATAGTCACTTCTGTTTTTTGCGAAAGTTCTTCTTGTGAATAACCTTTCAGTTTTCTTTGGTAAATAAGATTATTTCCAAGTGATGGAGTTTCCATTGGGTTACAGTTTTCTGTTGGTGCAAAGCTAGCAGTTCTCCAGGGCTTTTATTACGACAGTTAGGTGTCACCTTAGTGTCATTTAGCTTAAAAGTAAGCTATTCGGGAGCTAATCCAGAAGTGAAAGCTCATCCTTTTGCATATGCTTATCAAGTACTATTGGAATTTCATTTGCCTCTTTGATTAAGCTATCTGGGTAATCGTTTATTTCAAGAATTTTAAGGCATTGCTTTTTTTAATTTAAAATGGAAATCAACGGTTTTCTGGTTTATATTTTCGCTGAAATGATATAATTCATATGAATCTTTTAGCATATCTGTTAGTTCAATATCACGCGTAGACACAAAGACTAGGTTGTTTTTTTGCGCTAAATAAGATAGTGTTGCTTTACCGCCGGCGATTCTCTCTACCGTATTTGTGCCTTTGAAAATCTCATCGAGTAGGAAAAGGTCTGGTTTACCTTCCCTACTTTTTTCAAGCACCTCTTTAATGGTGCGTACCTCCTCGAAATAGTAACTTTTATCGTTTATTAAGTCGTCACGTATCCGAATAGCGGAGTATATCCGCATCATCGGTAAGGTAATTGCTTTGGCAAAATAGATGTTTATTGTTAAACCAGGGATTAGGTTTAAACCGACACTTCTAATAAAAGTTGTTTTCCCCGACATATTGGAACCTGTCAGAAGGATTGATTTGTCTGAAACCGAAATGGTATGGGTTATACAATTTTGAATTAAAGGATGGTATATTTCCTCCGCGATAATCTTAATGTCTTCTTTATTGATTTTAGGTATGCAAAACAAATGACTCCCTTTTCTTAAGGAGGCAATGGGAATTAACGAATCTACTTCTCCAATAAATGAAAAAACGGCTTCGATTTCCTTACGTTTTGTATGTAATCGTTTTAAAACTGCGAATAGTAGAATTGGTTCTAAAAGGAAGAGCGGTTTTACGAGTTCAAACGTACTCCAGAATATAACGGCTAAATCCCCTTGCAGTTTCCCCTCTAGCTAAAAAAACAACATCCGATTCCTAACCTGATGTATTACCCTGACTGATTGGGCTAAATCAGTATTAATCCTACTTAAAAGTACTTCTTTATGAATGGAAGAGGCATTGTGATTAAGTCGCAACAACTGCTTAATTGATTGCAAGTATTTGAATAAATTTTTCTTATTCCAAAAATGGATTCCAAGGTTAATTACAAAAATCCAAATAAGGGCGAAAATGAATTAAAAATTAAACGGAAGTAATGCCAAAAGCAATATGCTCGCAAATGACAATAATTGGAAAATGAAAAAATATTTTGGAGGAGGTATATGTTTCTCTTGAAAAAGAGAGGACACATAGGATGTTTTGAAGTCATTTAACGGTGTCAATTCTCGTTGAATTTTCACTCTAAAAACGGCATCTTGTGTAAATATCGAAATAATTTCTTCATTGGGTTTACTATTCTTTGTGTTTGAAGAAATCGTTTTCAGCTTATGATACAAAAACTATTGGCCAATTCTTGCGTTTGTTCTGTCAAGAAAACAGAACAATTTTTCAGAATCCAAATCATCACAAGTCTTATCTGATAAAATGTGAAATACCTCAGAATTATCTTTGTTCTCAAAGTATTTCTCAATCATTTCAAAATCAAAAGAACCCTCTTTAATTTCACTAAGTGATGTTTTTAATTTTTCACTCCTTTTTTTGCCTAGGTTAAATATCATTTATACCAAAAACTGTTTAGGTTGCTTATTATCAATACCGTGCATGGCTACTATGTTATAAAAACGGGGTTTTAATCTCAATTTTTAGTATGACTGTAATCAAATTTAGAAGTACCCAACCCCTTCCATTCTTAAGTATTGTTTAATACAATTATTAATTAAAAAAGGTAATCGAGTTCGCATAGTTTTTTTGAAAGTACATTTAGATGACTGTTTTATTGTTCCAAGAGCTTCATTTTGCACTTGTCATAAACGCTAAAAATTTACTTGTAACAATAGAGTCAGCTTGCAGCGACTATTTACCGTCTCAAATATTAAATTTTACAGACGTGTACTTGAAACAAAAACTTGAGTAATTTGATAAGGGTCATACTGGTATATTTTGATTACATATTTCTATTTTAAATTCCGCTATGGTTTTATACCCCAAGTTGGAGTGCATTCTTGATAAAGAGTTCTTTGTGTTATCCTATTTTTATTATCTTTCTTGAGAGTTTAAATAAAGGTTGGGTTAGATTAAAAAAGTGTCTATAAAAGATTGCAATCATAGGTTCCCCCCGAAGAACCTGAGAGGATAAGTTTATTCTTAAATAAGAACGTTATATTTAATATTGTAGAGGATTTTATGAATTATTCCCAAGAAGATATTGGGTAGTACAATACGTTATAGGAAAAGTATAAATATAGGATGCATAGATCAACTTAGAGATGAAAAAACGTAGTATTCGTTAACCCTTTGTTGCTCTATTTTAAAAGGAAGAGTAGGAAAGCTTTTAGTATAATTAATGATTTGGAAAAGTTTGTAAAAGTGTACTATTGTAGACTGGTAATCTTATTAATAGGAATGATGCGTTTTAAATATGTAGTGGCTTGTTTATGCTTGGTCTTTGTTATTGTTCAATGTAAGAATATAACCATTGGAAACGAACCAAGCTATCTGACGTTTGCAACCTTCAACGTAAGTATGGAATCCGAGAACTACCTTGGTAGGGGTGCCGATGGTGTCTCATCCCAGATATTAAAAGATAAGCTTTCAAAAGGGACTAGCCAACATATTATAAATATTGCAAAGATTATACAAACAAAAAGGCCAGATGTAATTCTGCTAAATGAATTTGACTATATCGAAAATCCTGAAGAGGGTATAGAAAAATTCATTAAGGAATATTTGAACTTAGGGCATGGAGATACGGAGGCAATAGACTATCCTTATTATTACTATTCAACTTTTAACACAGGTGTTGCAACACCGTTTGATCTCAATGGAGATGGAAAATTTGAAGGAAACGGGAACGATGCCTATGGTTATGGAAGGTATCTAGGTCATTATGGAATGGTATTGCTTTCTAAGTTTCCAATCGACAAGGAGAACATCCGCACATTTCAACTTTTCAAGTGGAAAGACATGCCTGATTATTTGAAAACAAGTACAGTTGATAGCGATAATTTTTATAGTCCGGAAGCTTGGCAGAAATTTCGGCTTTCGTCAAAATCTCATTGGGATGTACCCATAAAATTCGGCGATCAAACTATACATGTACTTGCCAGTCATCCTACTCCACCTGGCTTTGATGGAGAAGAAGATAGAAATGGTAAAAGGAATCACGATGAAATTAGATTTTGGAGAGACTATATCGATAATGAAGGTAGCTCTTATATTTACGATGATCTTGGTAAAAAGGGAGCTTTAGGTGATACGTCCTTTGTGATTATGGGAGATTTAAATTCTTCACCGGATGAAGGCAGTTCCATTAGAAGCGGAATAGGGGATTTATTGAGCCATCCAAGAGTGAACCATAAAATCAACCCTTCTAGCAAAGGCGGTGAGCGCTTAAGCCCAACTAATGAAAGTGGAAAATACCACACCGCGCTTTGGAAATTAAGAGCAGATTATGTTCTTCCATCTATTGACTTAAACGTAGTGGATTGTGGTGTTTTTTGGCCCGTTCAAGGAGAGGTATTACATGATTTAATGTTGGATAGGAAATCCAGTTCGGACCATAGAATGGTTTGGATTAAAATTAAGGCAGCGGAATGAATTTTAACGGTACTAATGTAGATAGAATTTAAACTTGGTTGTAAAAGGTGACCTGCTGCTGTTAAACCAGAAAGTTTAAAATTAGAGTTTACTAACTTTAAACGTGGCTGAGCATTAAATCAAATATTAGTTAGGACATTATGTCAGCGAGCCAAGATAAAATTAAAAACTTAAAAAAAGGATGAAAGGTTTAAACTGAATATATGGGGTTAAATGAGAAACGTAAATCGGAATTAAATTGGTTGCAAAAGGCTCGTAAAAGCTGGGGTAATACGGGTACTAAAAGACCACCTTTTGCCATAGAGCCAAAAAAAGGGCAGCGGTCTGTTTGGGATTTTCCACGTCCACCTATTATTGAAAGAATGAGTAAACCAATAGTAGTCAAATACGAAGGGAAAAAAATTACAGATTCTCACAATTCTCTAGCAGTTCTAGAGACGGCTAGCCCACCAACTTATTATATTCCCGAGTGTGATATTGACATGAGTGCATTTGTAAGAATACCCGTAAAGACGTCAATGTGCGAATGGAAGGGGAAAGCGATTTACTGGGCTTTAAAAACGAAGCCTGACCGCCCAGTGGCTTGGTCGTACACGAAACCTTTTCCAGAATTTACAGCATTGGAAAATCATATAGCATTCTATCCTCAGCATCTTGAATGTTATATAGATGGGGAACGAGCAGTGGCGCAGGACAGTGAATTTTATGCTGGTTGGATTACTCCTGACTTGGTTGGACCTTTTAAAGGGGAAATGGGAACGGGTCACTGGTAAGGTATACACGTAGATATTGGCGTTAAGCTTTGTAGCGGGAATTGGACTCGAACCAGTAATCTTCAGGTTCTGAGTTTGAAAAAAGCTCCCAAAACACGATATTTTACTACCTTTTCTATGAAAACCGTATACGGTATCGTATTCGCTGATTATTGATTTGTTATAACCTAAAAATAAGTATTTGTATAGATTATCGAAGTAGAAAATGCATAGGTTTTTTTAAAAGTTTAATGACTAGTGTGATTAATTATACTAGTTCAATTAAACCTTGTATAATAGGACTAACAATTTCATATTTTCAGGAAGCCTAGACTTTTATTAAACCATAAGCCGTATCTTATTTTTAGTTCGTATTATAAAATGTATTGAATAATTATACAGCGGTATGAGTTTCTTTACATCAAAAATTTTATGCTCCAATTGTTGATGAGACAATAACAGGCTTTCGAAGTAGAATCAGAAATTACAATGCTATTGTAACGATTATCCAAATTGAATCGCTGATTTTAAATTCATTTAAAGGTGCCTAATTCATCTCAAGGCATCGAAGGGAATCGAACCACTATTAAACCTCTTGTGGATTGTTTCCTAGCCATTCAGCTACAATGAATTATAAGTAATCCTTTATTTAAATTTTTGGAATGGCAATATGAATACCTTACCACCGTAATGAATTAAAATTTATTCAAAGTCGTTTAACGTCCAGTCGTACGGATAATAAGACACTTTTATATTTTTAGGTAATTTTTCAGATTTGTATCTGTTAATAAAATCGGTCACCTTTCCATCAGGATTAAAATCACTCTTGTACCAAATAAAAATCTGTGAAATCTTTACTTTATTTTTGCTTACTTGAATGAAATTTGGGTCATTCAAGGCTTTTTGTGTTTGTCTAGCCAATTGTGAATTCAATCTCGTGGGCGTATAGGCTTCGTCAATTATAGGCGGACACCCTAAACCGGCACAAACAAGAGCAAAGTGCATGCGTGGGTCTTTGGAATAATTGTCTTCTAACAATTGGTGTTCCATATCGTTAAGAGTGATATTTTTCCCTCCAATATCATATTTAATTTTATCGAAAAACCCATCAATATCTAAAGGTGATTTTAGGGGATAATTTGCTATTATTCCTTTAATTACCGAAAGGTTATACCCGTTAATCCAGAATGCCTGATACTCGTCCAGATTTATTTTATCTACTGAAATTCCTTTGGCAATTTGAATTAATTCGTTCAGTGGTTCCGGACTATCCTTAATACTTTTATAAGTAACCCTACCATTTTTTACATTGGTCTTAAAAAACATATCAGACTTTGAAAAGAAATCAGTTGTATTCTGAGCGTGCACTAAAAAAATAGATAAGAGTAATACAATGAGTACATATGTTTTTTTCATTATGCTGTTATTTAATTTGGATTCAGAACTGAAGCCATTTCGAGTGTGTTTTCGCAAACACTAAAAAATTGACTCCTTATGATTTTACAAAATATGTGGAAATAATACCATTCAAGTTCATATCAAAAAATTTTGAAATTAAACCTTGTGATTACATCTTCATAAAGATATGTAAACCTTAAAGTATGTTTAGGTTTAGCAACATAGTGTATTAGCTCTTCCTTTATTTGAATTTCGCCATTTATACTTTTGTCCTATCTAAGGCCTCTTTAAATTATTGCGTATTTTGTTGATTGTCAATTATCTATGTCGAAATAAGTGAATCAAAAACAAAGATAACTTTTTCTAAAACTCTTATTTGGTTAGTCCATAATTTTTCTTACGCTATAGTATTTCCAGTATTTGATAAGGAAAGCTACCTTCAAAATTTTGATAGATATTAGCGTTATAGAGAACTATAGCTTCCAATGCACTTTCATCTTTTTCTAACCGCTTTCCTGTTCTATTTCTTTGACCTTGGGAATCAAAATTATTCGGCATCCTTTGTTTAAATTGTCATGGGTTACTTATCGTACAACTTTATCCACTTGGTATAATTGAATTAAGATGCAGAGGGTGTTAATAAGTAGCATCTTATCAATTACTATAGCTATATAGTATTGATGTTATATTGAAAAACATAGCCACAGATCATTCTAAATCAAGTAGTCAATAATTAACGACTATTGTCTTTTAGAGGACATCTTTCTAAAACCCGATAGTCTTTGAGTAAATTATAATCTGTACCCAGTTGATAAACGAAAGTATGCGCTGCGCTTCTTTTCGCAATAACCTCTTAAGACTATTTAGACGAACTAAAACCTAATCTTGTAACCAAAATTTTGGTTTTGTATATTTTGAGAGGATAGCTTGAATTTATTATCATGAAAATCTAAGAATAGTAAATTTTCTAGGCCACTCAATTCAATTGGAATTTGTTTGAATTCGTTATTATTGAGGTACAATGATTCTAAATGACTTAGCTTGAATATATCCTTAGGTAATGACTTTAGCCCATCATTTTCAACGTGGAGAGATCTTAAGTTTGGTAACCTGCTCAGAATGGAGATGTTTTTTTTAAACTTAAAATTTTTATCATCGTTCAGAAATAGTTCCTGCAACTTTGTTAAGTTGCTGAAAGTTGATGGTAAAACTTTAAAATCGTTGCCACTTAAATCTAGTACTTTAAGGTTTTTTAAATAACCAATACCGGCGGGAATTTTTTTAAGGTGATCATTCTTTAGACTCAAATATTCAAGGTTCGTAAATTTTGACCAAATAGTGTCTGAGAATTTTAAATTTTGATTGCTCAAGTCAATCCTGTAAACATTTTCAGGATTCTTTAATGCCTCTTCTAAATTAGAGAATTCTTTTTTAAATTGATTTGAAGCCAACTTTGATTGGGCCGCTCCATCTTTAATAAATGAGACAAAAACGAATAATAATAGTAATTGATATTTTATCATAATAATAGTTTTAGGTTAGTGGCTTAAAAAAAAGGATATATTGTTCTAAATATCCACTATAAAATCTAACTCAAATCAACTGACTCTTGCCATGGGGAGAACAATAAATTTTGTTGAACCAAAAGTTTGAAATAACCCTTCAAACGGTACACGTTGTTACGTCTCATTCTTACAGAAAAATAACAACCCCAGTATCCATATCATATACTGCGCCTTTGATATCGATTTCTCCTTTCTCGAACATAGTACTAAGGATACTGCTTTCTTTTTTGATTTTCTGGAGTGCGTTTCTTACATTGTTTTCCACCACCTCATGAACAAGAAGCCTATTTTTTGAAGACCTTGGACCGTTCGCTATTGTGGAAATTTCTACAGCGGGCATTATGTTCTCCAACATCTTAGTAATATGCCCTAATTCTGCACCATCTATCGCAGCATGAATGGCGCCACAATTCTCATGGCCTAGTACCAATATTAGCTTTGCTCCGGAAACTTTAGTGGCAAATTCCATACTACCAAGGATATCATCGTTTATAAAATTACCAGCAACCCTTGCTACAAATATATCCCCTATACCCTTGTCAAAAACATCCTCTACGGGCACTCTGCTATCGACACACGATAGCACAATTGCTTTGGGGAATTGAGAATCAGCGCTTTCTCTAACCTGAAAGGAGTGATCCCTTGCGGTTAGGTCGTTACCTACAAATCGCTCGTTGCCTGCAGCTAAGCTGTTTAAAACATCTAAAGGAGTTAGGGATGCCTGTTCGGCCTCTGTGAGTATCTCCTCAACAAGAATACGGTCACGATTAATTTCAATAGTTTGGAATAAATCCTGGTGGGCAGCAAGATTAATGGACATGGTCATTATACTTGTGATAGTAAGGAATTGTTTTTTCATAAGGCATGTGTTTAATAATGTCAAAGATAACAAACAAATTTTATTTTGAAAGTATTACTATCATAAACAATAGTTAAACACTCAGTTATGAAAACTAATACTATTATATTAATGAAGTAGAGGATGGGGCGAATGAAGAAAGTGCACTTTCATTTACTATTAATGCACTTTAGATTATTTAGGGAGCTAATATTAATACCGTGTCCCGATAGGTTAAATGAGGATATTTTGAAGTCCTGTTTGAAATTGGACTCAATCAACATATTCAATTGTGACTACGTTTACCCTCAGTAGCTAGGGAACATATCGGAATTCTGGTTAACATAATTCCTTGAAACGCTTAAAGAACAATGTCATTAAATAGTTTTCAAAATCAATTAGCCAAATCCTTATCGTGCTACAACTAAAGTGAATGTAATTATTATTAAATTTTTCATTTGTGCTTTAAATAGTCTGTTTTATTTCTAAAATCTGCCGGATCATTTGATTTGTAAATCCCCATTCATTGTCGTACCAAGTCATTACTTTTAGCAAATCGCCATCCACAACACGCGTCATATTCAAATCTACGGTCGATGCAAACGGACTCTTGACAATATCAGAAGAGACGATTGGTTCTGTTGTGGTGTTCAATATATTGGTATACCGGCTTGTTTTGGATTCCTCCTCAAAAATAGTGTTGATTTCCTCCACAGTTACACGTCGTTCTGTCACAAAAGTCAAATCTGAAATAGACCCAACAGGAATTGGAACACGAAGTGCTATGCCATCAAATTTTCCTGCATATTGGGGTAGAGCCTTAGTCGTTGCAATGGCTGCACCTGTTGCTGTTGGTATAATATTGGCCGCGCCCGCACGCCCCATTCTTAAGTTCTTTTCAGAGGGCCCGTCTACAATACTTTGGGAAGCGGTATAGGCATGTACCGTTGTCATTATGGCTTTTTTAATTCCTATTCTACGACCCAAAACTTCAACTACCGGACTGATGTTATTGGTCGTACAACTTGCACATGAAAAAATACTGGTCTTGCCATCTTTTGAGTTTACCCCATGTACTACTGTAGGAATGTCTTCACTTTTTGTGGGTGCAGAAATAATGACCGTTTTAGCTCCTGCTTTGATATGTTTTTCTGCATCTTCATTAGAGGTGAAAAAACCTGTACTTTCTATGACCACATCAATATTGTTTTCTTTCCAAGGCAGTTCTTCTGGATTGCGAACAGCATTGAACTGAATTTTTTTACCATTTATGATAAGATTATTTTCGTCGTGCGACACTTCCTTTTCATATATTCCATATACCGAATCATATTTTAGCAGATACGCTATATTTTCTACTGAAACGATATCATTCACTGCTACCAATTCTAATTCTGGTGTTGCTACTATTACTTTTAGGGCAGCTCTTCCGATGCGTCCCATTCCGTTAATTGCTATTTTCATTTTATTCATGATTACATGTTATTTAGTTTTTAACTGTTCTTTTAACGTTCACTCAAATAATTCTATATTCAATGTGATCATAAGCTTTATTTGTTTTTTGTTGAGAATAACAAGATTTTTTCAGGCACTGGTTTCATTATTTATTATTTTTTTCTCTAACGCTGTTAGATGCTTAATAATGCTGTAATGATGACAATATCTTGTAAAAAATGTATGAACCAAGCCCAAAAAATACCTTTGGTTTCTAACATTGATTTCGCTAAAAACCAACCTAAAAAACCGGCAACTAGAAGCCCTACAAATCCTCCAGGATTTCCCCAAAAGTGAACAGTCCCGAAAATCACCCCTGATATTATTGAAATATATTTATCAGATATTATATTTTTTAAAGTAACGACAACACTAAACCTTGTAATTACTTCTTCAACAAATGAATTTGTTAAAGCAAAAAGGATACTTATTGGTAAGATTTTAAATAAGCTTATAAACTTAATTTGACTTTCATGAATAATCTGGAAATAGATTATTATTGCAGTTACCAAAGTAATAACAATTGCCAAATTTTTTCCTACATGAGACCAGTTTTCATTCGGTTTTGGGTTAATACCAACATAAGGTTCTGGATAAATTTTGGCAGAAACATCCCCTTTTCTAAAGTATGCTTTAAATTCATTTTTCTTAACTGATTTTAAAACAAGTAAAAGAAAAACTGAAATAAGTAAGGTTGTTGTCTGGTATAAAATCTGTTTGTTAATTGGTACAGAAAGACTTTTAAATAAAACAACTCCATCAAGTCCATGACTGATAACGACTAATGAAATTGTTAATAAGACAATTAATCCAAGATATAAATATGATTTAGTTTTCATCGTTTTTGTTTTAGCGCTTTATTTTCTTGCTCTAATGAAGCAATATATTTTTGTTGTGGTAAAAAAGCGGCTTCAATTTCCTCAGTAGTATATCGTGGTGTAATATGCTGGGGACAGTTCCAATCGTAGGCTTCGATATGAAACACCATCATTCGTTCTGGACGAAACTTGTAGTTCTCTAGATTTAATGTTTTAAATAATTCAGAAGTATCATCAAGCTCAACAATCTCTGCTTTAGCGAATATTTTTAATCGTGACCTAGAAGGATAATCAATCATAATAAGAGACACATTAGTATTGGTTGCCATATTACCCACAGAAACGTATTGTCTATTTCCAATAAAATCAATAAAACCGATGCGTTTTGTATCTAGCACTTTTAAGAATCCTTTTGGGCCTCCGCGATGTTGTACGTATGGAAATTCTTTGACTCCTATGGAGGCCAAATAAAAACTGTCCCGGTTTTCAATGAATGTCATCTCATTATCAGTCAATCCATCAATCACACTAAATCTTTCCATACGTTCATAGCTCTTGCGACTACCGTACTTTTCCTGTAATTTTTTAACCGCATCTGTAAATGCTATTTCTGCAAAGTTTTTAGCCATCTTATTTATTCTCTTTTAATTTTTAAAACTCTCTTTAAGCCTTTCTATTTGTTTTTTTGCGTTTATATTATTCGGATTGAGTCTTAGCGAAATTTTATAATTTTTTAGGGATTCAGAAGTCATTCCAAACAATCCATAGGCTTCCGCTAGACTGTCAAATGCGTTACTACTTTTAGGGAAAATATGTGCATTCAGTGTAAAGATTTCAATTGCGTCTTCGATCTGATTTTTCTCAACTAATTTATAACCTACTCGATTTAATTCAGTTTCATTTGAAAAATTATACGTGTCTGGATAGTTGTTTTTTAAGGTTTTATAGAATTGTATCCCTTCATTTACATCATCATAGCATTTTTGTCTTATCGTAAGATAAACAGACTTTTGAGGTGTTAAAAAGGAATTTCCTTTCGAAATATTTTCAATGGATTCAGCAATTTCCCGTAGTTTAAAATTTTTATTATTGGTCATTAAAACGATTACCAAATCTTCTTTTGCATTATAATGGATAAAAGATTCGTAGTTGAAAGATGACCCTTGATGTTGATGAATAAGTAACCTATTGTTTTTAAATTTTCCACCTCCTAATGCTGCTTCGCTACTTTCAGAGAACGAATTGAATAATTGATTTAAAGATTCTTCAGAAATTAACTTTCCAGAATGTAAACTTACAATCCAATTGTACATATCATTTACAGTAGGATGAACCCAACCTGTGATTTCAATATCCATTGGCTTATCATTAATGAAATCATTATTAAATGGTGTTGCCAATTGAGGGTTATCACTTCTTGGGTCAATAAGAGCATCTTTCATATTACTTGGACTAAGAATGTTTGACTGTACAAAATCAATGAAACTCATTCCTGATACTTTTTCAATAATTTTTCTTTGAAGAATAATATTATTAATACTATAAGTATAACCAGAACCAGGTTTAAATTTCAACTGTTTAATCTTGCTTAAATCAACAAAAATGTCTTTCTCATTTTTAACACTCCTCCAATTCACTCTTGGCAATCCACTAGTATACTGAAGAAGATGATTTATACTTATAGTATTTGACCATTCTGGAAGATGCATTTCAAATTTCGAGATTTTATCATCTAGATTAAGTAATCCTTTTTCTTTTAGCATCATTATAGCGACAGCGTTGAATTCTTTCCCTATAGATCCAAGGTTAAATATTGAGTTTGGATTAAGCTCTTTTGATTTTGAGCTATCTGAATATCCAAACTCATTTTGATATATTATTTTATTGTTCTTTGCTACGAGGATATTTCCATTAAAAACACCACGTTCATAGGACACCTTCATCAAAGAATCTATCAGAGTTTGATTATTGGTAATTCTTGATACATCAGTTATACTTGGATTACTAACGTTTTTACAACTATTTAAAATGATAACCGATAATAGAAATAATAAAAATTTTAATTTCATGATCCTTGTAATAAATTAAGTTTTATTTATCTTCTCTTTTTTATTAATTTGGCTTTTTCCAAACTCTACTAGAAAAAGGATCATCAACTGGTGTTTTATACACATGATTAAAATAATTACTCATGGTTTTAACACCTATGCCAGAAATTACGCCTAAAATGTTTTCTTCAGTATAACCAGCACTTAGAAAATTAGTAATATCATCTTCAGAAGGAAGGCCTCTTTTTGCTGTCATCTGTCTTGAAAATATGCTCAATGCTTTCAGCTTTTCATTCGGGACTTCTGAATTACTTCTAATAGCATTTGTTACTTCAACAGGTACTTTACTCCAATTGTCCGCAACAAAACTATGCGCAGCCATACAATAATCACAATCATTTTCATAAGCCACAGAAAGGAAGACAACTTCTTGCTCTCGTGATGAAAATCCTGAATTTGCTCTAAATGATTTGTATGCATAAAAATAACCCTCTAATAAAGCTGTGTTATTTGCCATACCTGCATACATGTTGGGAATCATTCCCATTTGTTTTTGCGCAGTTTTTAGAATCTCACTAGATATTGAATCTGAGTTTTCAATTGTTTTTGGTTCTAAAGTGATTGTCTTACTAGTATTCATCGTCTTTTTTGATTAATTTATATTTTGTTGGTTTATGAGTTTCCTGTTTTTAATCTCACCTAACAGGATAACTTTTTTACTTCGTTCATAATTCTTGGCAGCAAGTAACATTTGGTGCTTATTATCTCTTCTAATTTTCACAACCGCATTCGATTTCTTATTTCGATGTAAAAACCATTTCGTAATTCTTTTTGCTTTGTTGCTAGACGTCCTCTTTTTATTTAAATTTAGGAGTACTAGGAATATTTAATACCCTAATACTCCCTATTTTTAATTGCGTATAATGGCCTTATAATCGTACTGGATTAGAAAGAATAGTGGTACCGCATATGCTAAATGGCGTAGTAACGTAATTACGGGCATCATGGGATTCATGTCTATTCCTGCGACTCCTGCTCCTAATAGCGGAAGCATAAATAGCCATACTAAAGCTATCATTTCACCTGTTACAAAAATAATTGGTCTTACCCATTTTGGCCCCCAAAGTGATGGTGCTATCCCGGCGAAGAGAATGGCCAATAGGACTCCATTCCCATAATGTCCTGCCACTCCGTATGCCAATCCCAATCCGGTTTTGGTGCCCAAGATAGTAGGTATGTCCCACCAAGTCCCTGTAATCAATAATCCAACGACATCAAATAATATAGTTCCTAAAACTCCCGCTAGTATTGCCTTTTTCCAATTAATTGTTTTCATTTTTTCTTTTTTTAAATGATATTATTCAATGTGATTGCCAGCTTTAGTGTTCCTATTAATTTCAATTTTTTAACATATAAACTAGTATTAAAAACAACGAATCACACCATTATTTAATGTTGTTTTTCTTTAAAAATCTAAGGATATAATTGGCAATCTCGTCACCCTTTTCTTCAAGCGCAAAATGACCTGTATCCAATAAATGAAATTCGAGATTCTTTAAATCTTTTTTGTAAGGATAAGCACCATCTGCAGGGAATATGTAATCATTTTTACCCCAAACAATCAATGTTGGTGGTTGATGATCTCTAAAATATTGTTGCCATTCTGGATATAATGGTACGTTGGTTCTGTAATCATAAAACATAGCCAATTGAATCTCATTATTTTCAGCTCTTGTTAAATGTTGCAAATCTATGGTCCAGTTGTCTGGGCTTATTTTGGATGCATCCTGAACGCCATGCGTATATTGCCATTTTAAGCCATCTGGTAAGTGAAATCCTTCTAATGGTTTACCGTTTTCAATTGTATAGTCGTTCCAATATTTTTTAATAGGAATCCAGAAGTCTTTCAAGCCTTCATCATATGCATTGCCATTTTGAATAATTAGCGATTGTACTTTTTTAGGATATTTTGCAGCAATTCTAAACCCAATTGGTGCACCATAATCCATTAAATAAATACTATATTTTTCAACTTCCAGTTCCGCCAGAAAGCTTTCAATTATAAGGGCCATATTATCAAATGTATAGTCAAAGTCTTTCATCATAGGCTGGTCGCTTCTACCAAACCCGGGATAATCCGGTGCGAGTACGTGATAACGTACAGACAGGTCTGTTATTAGATTTCGAAACATATGAGACGATGTTGGGTAACCGTGTAATAATAAAATAGTTGGTTTATTTACATCACCAGCTTCGCGATAAAAAATATTTACATCTTTTACTTTTATAGATTTATATGCTGTTTTTGAACTTTCGTTATTCAACATAGATTTTTCTATGATTGATGGTTCAACAGATCTAAAGGAATAAACTCCTAGAGCCAATACTACCAGTAAGGCTGTTCCAATTAATGATTTAACAATTGTTTTCATGGTATTTGATTTTTATGGTTATTAATTAATTCTTAAACTCTTTTTTTAACTCTTCAGTAGTGTAAACATGACTCGCGATGAAGCGAAAATTAGTTTGAGCAGCAGCGTTTCCATCATACCCTGGAATAATAGCTGAGGCAGTTGCATCTCCAACAACGGCAACTTCAAATCCATCTTCTAAAAGTTCTCTCATGTGTGATTCAACACAAAGGTTTCCAGACATTCCTGCTAAAATCACTTTGTCTATTTTTTGCTTTCTTAGTTGCAAGCTTAAATCGTTTTGTTCTGGACCATAAACTTTATGAGGTCCTACAACAGTCACAAAATCTTTTTCTATGTATTTCTTATATCTCTCTAAAAAGTCTGCTCCCGATTCTTCAAATCCCTCTTTATTCAACTGATCTCCCCTATCAAACATGTTTATATTGTGCATTAAGGTTTCTAGTGCACCTTCAAACTGCCATGAATGGTCATGTTTGTAATAGTAATGTGGAGAAATAAAAACTTTAATGCCATTAGCCTCTGCTAATTTGAATAAGGATTCTAAATTATCTACTGTATTATTTTTTGTAACGCTTTCTCCTACCACTCCCCACGTGACTCCGTTTGGACTTAAAAAGTCGTTTTGAGGATCTGTAATTACTATAGCAGTTACTCCATCAATTGTAAATCCTGGATCTGGTAATTGTGCGAAAAAACTTGAACTTGATAGTATTGTTACAACTAGTGTAAGCAATACTTTTGTGATTTTTGTTTTCATTATTTTAAATTTATTTCTAATTAAACTTCTTGTAATTGTTCTATGTTTTGTGCTTTAGGAAAATCAATTTCGAAGCCACCATTATGAAAAATCGTGTTTGTAATTGTTATTAAAGACACAATTGCGATTAATTCTGCAAATGCTGGTTTGTTAAATCCTGTATTAAAAAAAGTATTGATATAGGATTTAGATGGATGACCTTTCGTATTTACAAAGTCACTTGCCAAGCTTACCAAAGCGTTTAATTTCTCATTGGAAATGGTGTTCGTTCTTAACGCTAGCGTTTCATCTTCAGTAAAGCCATTCATTTTACCTATAGCAGTGTGTGCCGATAAGCAGTAAGCACATCCATTGGCTTGCGAAGTTGCTAGAGCGATGGCTTCGTACTCTTTAGCAGAGAACTCCCCACTTTTTAGGGTTTCTGTGAAGTTGAGAAATCCGCCTAAAAGTTTATCTGACACACCCATGGCGGCGTATAAGTTCGGAAGCATTCCGATTTTGCTCTTTACATCGGTAAAGAGGGCTTGTGAAGCTACATTTGCTTCTTCAAAGGGTAAAGGTTGTAACGTTTTCATTTGTAATTATGTTTTAGATTAGTATTGAATTAAAATTTTCGTTTCAACTTGTTGATTTTAACATCGTTTGCACTCATGTCCCGAATACACATTAGACCTTCTGAATCGAATTCCCAATGCTCGTTTCCATGGGTTCTGTACCATTGTCCAGTTTTGGCATGTTGCCATTCGTATTCGAATCGGACGGATATTCTATTATCCGTGAAAGACCATAGGTGCTTTCTAAGTTTATAGTATAGTTCCTTGTTCCACTTATCGGATAGGAATTCAACTATGGCTTGCCTACCAGTAAAGAATAAATCTCTATTTCTCCATTTTGAATCTAGGGTATAGGCTAGGGAAACCTTTTCTGAATTCTTGCTATTCCAAGCATCTTCTGCTGCTTGAACTTTTTGTGCTGCTGTTTCCTTTGTAAAAGGAGGGACTATCTTTTTCATTTTTATTTTAGTAAGGACCTAACTATATGATGTGTAATTAATACCTCTTAAATTTACACACAATACAGACAAGTCTGTTTATTTGAATTATTCTTCTCTAATTTTAAATTTAATACATCCTGATAAATACGTACAGACAAGTCTGTTTAAATAGTAAAAAAAAATATTTATGCCAATATTTTTTTACATGCCTTTTTTGCGGTCACAATTGGCCAAGTATCTTTTTGAATTTGCGAAAGAATAATCGCCCCTTCAATCAAAACCATAACTTCGTCGCCCAATTCTTTGGCTTCTTTGTTAGTGAATTCTTTTTCTTTACTGAGTTCTTTTTGTAACCAGCCCCTCAGTTCGTTTTTATGATATATGGCCTGATCCTTAATTTTATTATGATCTGTAGGAAGGTCAGTAATGATATTTTGCCATCCACAGCCTCTGAAATCGACTTCTGTCAACCACTCCGTTAGATAAGTAAAAACGCAAATAACTTTACTTTTGGGACTTTTCTCTTTGGCAACACACTCGTCTAATTTTCCCATCCACATGGTATGTCTGGCAATTAAATAGGCTACAGCAATATCTTCCTTAGATCTAAAATGTTGGTACATGCTAGCTTTGGCAACGCCTGCCTCATCTATAATCTGATTTATACCTGTCTGGTTATACCCTTGGTTATAGAACAAATCTGAAGCTGTTTCAATGACACGTTCTTTTACACCTAATTTTCTCATAGGATAAATATAGAACATAATTTAAATAAACAGACAGGTCTGTATATTTTTAACTTAAATTTAACTATCTATATTTGGTGGTTTTTTAGAGATTCGTGGTGGATTTAGACGTACAGAAAGACAATTACTTAAAGGTGGGGCTAATAAAGGGTACTCTTATCAGACTATCTTTCTAAAACTAGAGTGTATTTAAACCTACATTAAAATATCCTTTTTAAAAAACCAATCAGTACGCTTCACAGCATCCACCTTTTGTAAGGAGTTCTTTGTGTTATCCCATTTTTATTATCTTCCTTAAAACGTGTAAAGAACAAAGTCATTAAATCATTTTCAAAATCAGTTAGTAGGAATTTGATTTAGTCATCGCCCGAGTATCTGCTAACAGATACGTATAATTTACAATAGATAGGATATATAATTATTTGACTACACTAAACTCTTATCTTTTGTGTTGCCCGTTAGTATCTATTTTATGCCGTATCGCATCAAGAAGATGTATACATAAAGTAGTAATCATTATATAATTTATTTAAAGGCAGTATGCATTATTATGTAGAAAAGCAAAACCCTAGCATGGTACCCATCGGAATAATCATCTCGACACAACTATTGAAGTTTCTTTAAATTATAAGTACACTAGTTCGTGTTTTGGGAAGGTTTAATTGTGGGTGGGTTTAATCATACTAGTTCAATTAAGTGGTATTAAGGTTTATTTGAATTTTCTAGTTGTGCTTAAAGATTAAACTTAAATACTAGATAAATAATCAGGTCCAAAAAACGATGGTTTTGTGGGACAACGAGAAAACAATCAATTTCTTTCCAATTCAATTTGTAATAATAGCACAACCGACTAGATTCTATCTTGGGCCAAATAATACCAGTTGTCGAAAATTTGATTTTTTTGAACTCTGTCCTTGGGAAGAATAAGGGGACATTATTAATTTACCCTTTATAATTTCACATATTGTCCGATAAATATGAAGAATTCGAGCCCTACTAGAGGGTGCAGGACCATAAGTTATCCAAAAGGCTTTCTCATTGACCAACGACAGGATTTCGGCATATGGATACGACAATCATTCAGCACTAAAAGAAGCATTCTCAATAGCAGAAAATTGGTTTGACACTAACCAAAAATATTTTATAGATTAAACTTTGAATAACGACAAAAGCCGATGAAACTACCCATCGACTTTTAAGACTAGCTAACTCAAAGATTACTTTGAATTTGTAAAGTTCGGAATGCTTATAAATAAAAGTGTTAAGCTATAATAATGCCTAGGTTAACAATTGATAATCAATTTTTTAAGGACTCCTAAAATTTAACCAAAGATTTACTTTTAGTTAATCTTGATTACTGCACTTTTATCTTCCTTCGTAGTATGCTAAAAGCGAAAAAAAACAGGGTCCCGTCAGAAGAATTGATGCATCGGATAAAACGTTCGGACGAATACGCATTAAAGATTTTATACGACCGGCTATGGGAAAAAATGTATTCACTTGCTTATGCTATATTGAAGGACAGTTCACTATCCAGGGACATTGTTCAAGAAATATGGATAAGTATTTGGATTCGAAGAACGCAAATTGATAATGAAAATATCGAGGCTTATATTTTGAGAGCTACTCGTTTTCAGGTGTATAAGCATCTTAGGGATTCGAAAACAATACGTATTCCACATGAATTTTTGGAGTCGATTCAGGCTTCGGAAAATGACGGCATTTTACAAAAGCTATATGAAGAAGATACGAAGTCGAAAATTAGAAAAGCGGTTGAGAACCTACCTAAAAAATGTCAAGAAGTCTTCGTTTTAAGCCGTAATAAAGGACTTAAAAATGCAGAAATATCGAAAAAACTAGGAATTTCTCAACGGACGGTAGAAACCCATGTCTCAAATGCAATTAGAATGGTAAAGAGCCAAATAGTTATCCCCTTGGCACTTATACTTGCGACCTTTTTTTAAAAAAAACCCATTTTATTTTACGTGTGTTGCCATACTTATGGTATATAGTTTTAGAAGCAAAGGTATGACCGATAGAGAATTCAGAGAACTTCTGGATAAATTTATAGAGGGCAGAATCTCTCCAGAAGAAGAAAAAGTACTTTCCGAATATGAGGTATTTTCCCTATCGGAGTATAAGGACGGGGTTTTTAAAAGCGATATTGAAAAATCAGAGGTCCAAAGGGATGTCTATTCCAACATCAAGAAACATATAGTAAGAAAAAATAGGTCATGGATTGGTTTCGCTGCCTCCGTCGCTATACTTCTAGGAGTCGGAATTTTTATTTATTTCGTGACCAATCAGGATATATTAGTAGTAACCAATAATTCCAACTCCTTCAGAATTGTCGAACTCAAAGATGGTAGTATAGTCACTCTTAATAGAAATAGTAGTATTCGATTTAATAACGATCAAAATGGAATCCGTTATCTAGAACTCGATGGAGAGGCCTTTTTCAATATTACTAGAAATGAGGACAAACCTTTTATCGTTGAAACCGAAGGTCTAGAAACAAGCGTGTTAGGAACTAGTTTCAATATCTCTGAGCGTGATACATTGATAAGTGTAACCGTGGCAACTGGGGTTGTTGAAGTGTCGTACAAGAATAAGACCGTTAAGCTAAAATCAAATCAAAGAAGTACGTATTCCGCGACATCAAAAGTATTTCGAACCAGTAATTTGAATCATAAACTATTTACATCTTGGTATAAAAACATCATCAAATTAGAAGGTGTGAGTATGGGGGAAGTGGCGGAGTTCCTTACCTATAGATATGGGGTCAAAGTTCAGTTTTATAACGAAAAGGCCAAGAATAACCGGATGACCATTAGTCTTGGGCCAACACAAAATCTGCAAACAATACTAGAAAATATCAACTATATAAACGAATTGAAAATAACCAAAACAAAGAAAAATATGATAGAAGTAAAATTGAGATAAAATAGGAAGAGCCTGCTGTAACAGGCTCTTCCAGAATAAGCGTCGAATATCAAACAAAACAACACTTAAAAAATGAATTTAAAAAAATACGTTTTAAGACCTTTCCTTTTATTTTTTGTCCTGAGCATCACAAATCCGCTTTATGCTTCAGGTGTCACAAATTCAAAGGAAGTAAAAGTAAGCATAAAACTAAAAAATGCTAAATTGTCCGAAATTTTTTCTGAACTCGATAAAAAGACTGAATACGGTTTCACATATGGACAATATGTAATCGATAAAAAGGAAACCTATGATGTAATATATAAGAACAGCTCCCTAGATATAATACTTAATATACTTTCAAAGAAAGCTGAATTTCAATATGATATCAAAGGCGATAATATACGCATCGCAAAGAACAACACAGCTATTCAAATAGGATTGCAGCAAAGTTCTATTGAAGGTATCGTTACCGATGAACTTGGACAACCCCTCCCTGGAGCAAGTATAGTAGAGAAAGGTACAACAAATGGGGTCATTTCCGATTTTGACGGAAATTACACGATTCAAGTTTCCAGTGCTTATGCCATACTTGAAGTTTCCTATTTAGGATATTCAACCCAAGATATTCCGGTAAACGGTCAAAGTAGTATTAACGTTCAACTACAATCGGATACAGGTCAGTTGGACGGGGTGGTCGTTATCGGTTATGGTACCACGACAAAGGAAAAGTTCAACGGGGCTGTTTCCAAGATTGAGACCAAAAAACTGAACACTTTTTCATCAGCCAATTTTGAACAGGCACTTTCCGGTAATGTTGCGGGGGTACAAGTGGTAGGGAATGGCAAGAACCCAGGAGAGAACTCCGTAATACAAATCAGGGGTTTAAACACATTAACGGCAGGCACTAACCCGTTGATTGTGGTCGATGGTAACCCATTGTCAGAAGGTTCTTCCTTTAGTTCCATAAATAATCAGGATATTGAATCGATCAACATTTTGAAAGATGCCGCATCGGCAGCTATCTACGGATCAAGAGCTTCTAACGGGGTAATTCTTATTACGACAAAAAAAGGGAAACAAGGTGTACTTAAAGTTGCATATGATACCTATTACGGTTTTCAAGACCGCATCGATAATTTTGAATTGGCAGATGCTTATGACACGGCTCTTTTCGACAATGATGCACGGAATTTCGGTTATGTTTCCGGTGGGCCGGGAAGAAGTATTACCGACGATAACGCCACAAGGGATGCTAATGGAGGTGGAAAACGTAGCAGGGTCCAAGGTTTTCTTCAGGGTTATTTGGATGGCCAGCAAGGGCTCATCAATACAGATTGGCTCGATGCAACGTTTAGAACTGCATCCCAGCAGAACCATTATATAAATCTAAGCGGAGGTACGGAAAAAACAAATTACTCGGTTTCTTTTGGGTATCTAAACCAAGAAAACATCATTGTTGACTCTGATTACAAACGCTATACGAACAACATACAGCTAAATTCTCAGATAAGTGATCGTGTCCGTTTTGGAATCACTTCCAATATTTCTATGGTCAATTCAAACCCAACTGGAGAGAGAGGTTGGTCTTCACATGGGACCGGCGCAGGACAGCAACCCGACCCCAGTTATGCAGCGGTACTTATGCATCCGTACTATCCAATTTATAATCCGGATGGTTCTTTTGCCATTGCAAATCAAATTGACGACAACAATGATAATTGGGATGGACCCATTTCTGAAAACACAATAGCTAAGGTAGGTTTAACTGATTTTTTTGAGCGCCGCTTTAGGATATTTGGAAGTACATTTGTAGAAGTCGACGTTTGGAACGGTTTGAAGTTTAAAACTTCTTTTGGAGGCGACTATAATACTATTTTTACGGAATTCTTCGCTCCTTCTAGCATAGGAAACTATAGAACCCCCGTAGCAAACAATCTTGCGCAGGCATTCGAGAATAATGCAAGAAGGGAAAACTACATTACTGAGAATATTTTAACCTATAACGGAACTATTGGCAAGCATAATTTTGATGCGTTGTTCGGGTTTAGTTATCAAGAGGAAAGCTCATTTAATACCAGATTGGAGAGCAATAATTTTGCTGATAATAATTTACGAAATATTGCTGGGGCGACTAATCCTTCAGCGGTTACTAGAAGGAGTAAATGGGCCCTTGAATCCTATTATAGCCGATTACAATATGATTATGATGGCAAGTATTCCTTATCAGGCTCCTTTAGAAGGGATGGCTCATCTCGATTCGGGGCTAATACCAAATATGGGAATTTTGCTTCTGTATCCGCAGGATGGACCTTAAGCAACGAAAGTTTCTTTCCACAGGATGGTTTTGTAGGGTTTACCAAATTACGGGCTAGTTGGGGACAGACGGGAAATAACCAAATAGGCGACTTTGGTTCCATTGCATTAACCGACCCGGACAATTACGTCCTTGATGGCCAATTGGTTCCAGGTGCTTACACTCGAACCTCACCAAACCCAGATCTATCATGGGAAACCAATACCGCATTGAACATAGGTTTGGATTTAGGATTTTTTCAAAATAAATTATTTTTTACTGCGGAGTATTATAATTCCAAAACTTCAGATTTGTTATTGGAAGTTCCTGTACCACAACAGTCGGGTTTCTCACAATCTCTTCAGAACATTGGCGAACTCGAAAACAAGGGCTTCGAATTAGAAGTTCGCGGAAGCAATTTTGAAATGGGTGATTTCAGCATCGGTTTCAATGCGAACATTAGTACTAATGAGAACGAGGTCTTGGCCTTAGGTGAAGGTCAAGAGCAGATTATAGCGAATAATGGAGGTATGGATTTTCTAACAAAAGTAGGTGGGAGTATTGCAGAGTTTTATACCTACGATATTATAGGGGTTTACAAAGAACAGGCGTCAATCGATGCGGCCGCTGTCATTCCTTTGGCCGGAACGGAAGTAGGTGATTATATTGTTAGGGATGCCGATGGCGACGGTGAGATTACTCCTGATGATAGGGTTACACTTGGTGACTACAATCCGGATTTTACTTATGGATTCGGTTTTACGGTAGGTTATAAGGGGTTTGACTTAAGCGCCCAATTTACGGGGGTTGAAGGCAGAAAGGCTGCAGACAATATGGTTTATGATGCGGAAAGTGGTGAAGGTTTTTTTGTGCCGACACAATATTACGTCGATAATTATTTTAGTGACAGCAACCCAGATGGGTTTTTAAGAAGGCCTGATTTTTCTAGTTTTTCCTCGGCGGGTAGAATCACAAGAGCTTCCAGTCTTGCGGTTTTGGACGCGGACTATTTTAGACTACGGAGCCTACAACTGGGTTATAACTTTAATGATGGTGTCACGAAATATATGGGAATCGATTCCTTTCGGATTTATTTGACAGGGAACAATATTTTCAATAGCTCAAAATTCAGGGGCTATAACCCAGATGGCTTGGATACCGGTAGCAATAGAAAACAGGCACTGACAAGGGGCTGGATTAATTCTACCAGTCCTTTGACCCGTTTTGTCGCTCTTGGATTGAACCTTAAATTTTAAATTAAAAAAAACAAAAGAAAATGAAATCTGCTAAAAATATATTTCTGACACTCATAGTCTTATTTGGATTCTCTTCATGCGAGAGCGAACTAGAGATAGTGCCGATTACCGAAAAGGCCGCAAATAACTTTTACTCTAATGAACAGGAGCTGGAAAGTGCAATCATAGGTGTTTATGCACAACTACAGACCGGAGGGCTTTATGGCCTTGATTTGATTGGGGTAGGTGAAATTTCCGGCGAGGATTCCTTTGAGGAAATCGCTGCGAACGATGGTGGCCGTTTTGGTCAGCTCGACGATTTTTCAACCAATCCCGGAAACGATTTGGTGGCCGATATTTGGAGAGAGTCCTACGAAGGTATCCAAAGAACCAATGTGGTACTGAACCGAATCACAGCTATTGAATATGGGGACGCTTCGTTAAAGACAAAAAGAATCGGTGAGATGAAGTTTGTCCGTGCATTGCTATACTTTAATTTAGTCCGCTTATATGGAGATGTTCCCTTGGTGATTGAGGAAACGACTAGCCCTTTTGATTATTTTGGACAAGGTCGGACAATTTCTACTGCCGTGTATGCGCAAATCGAAATTGATTTGTCGGATGCCGTTCAAAACCTTCCTGTTGAAAAAGAAATGGGAAGACCTGCAAAAGGCGCGGCGCAGGCCTTGTTCGGTGATGTACAATTGACACAAGGTAATTTCGGTGGAGCATTGACTAGTTTAGAGGCGGTAGTTAGCTCAAATGCTTATGCGCTTGTACCAAGCACATCAGAGATATTCGGTGTAGCTAATGAAGGTAACTCGGAAATTTTGTTCGAAGTCCAATTTACAAGCGGCTTCAATGTTGATGGGCAACTTGAAGGAAGTCCTGCTGGTTCTCAATTTCGACCATCGGGTACTGCAGCGAACGCCAAAGGCCATAACTTACCCACACAAGCGTTTATTGATTCCTTTGAAGCGGAGGATACTCGCTTGAACGATTACGTCGGTGTTGATACGGGTGCGAATCCATTTTACTATTCTACCAAATATGAGGTTTCCGCGACCGGAGCTAACGATGGGGGTAGTGATCATCTGATCATTAGATATGCGGATGTGCTTTTGAAATATGCCGAGGCCCTGAACGAGAACGGGCGAACAGCAGAAGCTATCGAACAATTGAATACGGTAAGAACAAGAGCAGGTCTGGCAGCAACTACGGCATCCACTCTAGCGGATGTGCAGTCAGCTATACGACAAGAACGTCGCTTTGAGCTCATAGGAGAAGGACATCGTTGGTTAGACCTGAAGCGATATGGAAGTGCTGTAACGGTCATGAACGCTTTTTTTGCCAGTACCGGGGCTAGTGTTTCTATTGACGATAACAAGTTGGTACTTCCAATTCCACAGAGTCAAATAGATACCGACCCTGACGTAATCAACCAAAACCCTGGATACTAATTTTCTAAAGATGGGAGCGTATCAAAACATGCGCTCCCTCTTCTTAAAAAACACCCATATGAAATTCATTGTTCTAAGTTTTAATTTGTTGTTGGTAGGATTGTCTCTTTCCTGTAAACAGGAAAAAAATAATAAAGTATTGGACGAGAGTACCGTTCTAGTGGAAAAAAATACAAATCATTTAATTTCTATAGATAGTTTGATTGCAAACCTGGAAGATTCCAACAATAATCAGGTTATGGTCGTAGCGCATCGCGGAGACTGGAGAAATGCTCCTGAGAATTCTTTACAGGCTATCGAAAACTGTATTAAAATGGGTGTCGATATGGTAGAGATTGATGTTAGGGAAACGAAGGATGGCGTTTTGATTCTGATGCATGATGAAGCTATCGATAGGACAACTACTGGAAAGGGCAATGTTTCAGAATTGACATGGGAGTACTTACAAACGCTAGATTTGCAAGATGGAATCGGACACAGTACATCTCATAAAATACCAACGCTAGAAGAAGCACTCGTAATCACTAAAGATAAAATCTTGGTAAATCTGGACAAAAGCTACGAGATATTTGACAAGTGCTTTAAAGTTGCCCAAAAGACAGGTACTGTAAATCAGGTGATTATTAAGGGAGCAAAGACCAGAAACGAAGTAGAAAAGGAATTTGGCCAATACTTGGATAAGGTGTACTTCATGCCCATTGTACGCTTGGCCAATCCCGATGCTCCAAGGATGGTTGAAGATTATTTGAAGGACAGCGTGCCTGTAGCCTTTGAATTTACCGTTCCGCAGGACACAATTGCCTTTATTGAACAATTTGATGAAATCCGGGAAAAGGGATCTAGTGTTTGGGTCAACTCGCTTTGGCCACAACATAACGGCGGACATGACGACGAAAGGGCAGTTTTAGATCAAACGATATATGACTGGTTCATAAATAATAATATAGATATCATTCAGACGGATCGTCCACAAGTTTTATTGGATTATTTACGGAGTAAAAACCTTCATAAATAATCTTCGAGGCAGAGCCATCGAGGTATTCAACGGAACAAAGTTTAATATTTTATGAAAACCAACCGTTTTCAAACTTTCCTCTAATACCTCCGATGCAGAGCATCAGAGAATTCTAATGATTAAAGTATCAAATATGAAAAAAATAATATCGCTGTTGGTAGTAAACCTTCTATTTAGCTCATTAGTATATACACAAGAACAGCATAGAGCCGCTAAAATTTTGGAGCATCTGAAAAATCCTTCAAACGAATATATTCTGGCCGTTTCGCATAGAGGAGATTGGCGCTACGCGCCAGAAAATAGTTTGCAGGCGATTCAAAGATGTATTGATCTCGGTGTTGACATCATCGAGTTGGATTTTAGGCTAACCAAAGATGGTCATTTGATCGCTATGCATGATGAGACCGTGAATCGAACTACCAATGGAAATGGAAATGTGGACGAACTTACGTTGGACCAAATCAGAAAGTTTCGCTTGAAGAATGCGGCAGGCGTGAAACATTCTAGGCAGCAGGTGCCGACATTGGAGGAAGTAATGATGATGGTCAAGGGAAAAGTCATGGTCAATCTGGACAAAACAGAGAGTAGATGGGTGAAAGAAGCTTATGAGGTCCTAAAAAGAACTGGGACTATAGACCATGCTATCTTCAAAGGTAACGACGATTTTGATGTCATGCGGGAAAAATACGGAAGTTTGATGGACCGTATTATTTACATGCCTAAACTTTGGTCTGAGAACAAGGATGTCAGATCTTATCGCGAAAAGTTTGAAACGACTATCAACCCTTTTTATTACGAAACTTTGTTTGATAATACGGAAGTGGAAACCTTTAAGATGATTAAGGATTTAAAAAAGGATAATGACGGGTTTTTGGCAATTGCCTTATGGGACGAACTGTGTGCAGGAAAAACGGATGAACTCGCAATGTTAGAGGGGCCTGAAAAAGCGTGGGGCTGGCTCGTTGAAAAAGGCGCCACAGCGGTTATGACCGATAGGCCTGATGAATTATTGAAATACTTGGAGCAAAAAGGTCTTCGTAATGAATAAAGTCCGTCGATTGGTAAGGTTAATTCTATTGCTATAAATTTTCAGTTGGAGTTAGTTTAGTTTGAAAAGTGCAGTGAAAACTGCGCTTTTTTAAATACCTAAGAGTAGTCTGGGAGAACGGCCATTTTTAAGGGCAAAATTCGGAAGTACTTTAAAGAAATGTTTGGAATTCCATTAGTCGTTCTCTTGATGCACCTTTTACAGAACTAAAAAAGTTCATATGAACCGTCGTTACCAATGCACAAAAGGTTGTTTCTTTCTTTTAACTGTAAAGTCTAATTAAAGGTGGGTGGCCGTTGCAGAAGTGCTATGTGCGTAAGATATTGACCCGGGCAGGCTGTTTTTACGGAGCCTTTTGGAGAATGGGTCTTGGTTGGATCTGCCCGATAAAAATGTTCATATAGGCTCGGAAGGTATGCATAACCGTACTGAAAATACCAATGGAGGGTTTCCCTCCCCCTTTCTTCAGGTATTTTTTCAGGTTGAAGGCAATTGCGGCCATGAGCATGACCTTATGTGCACCGGCCTTGCCCAGTACGCCTATTTTCCGTAGGCCGTAGAACTGTGTCAGGCTGCCGAACACTGGCTCCACCGTACTTTGTCTAATCTTTTTCATCCGCTTGCCCCTGTCACTGTGCTGTCGGGCGTAGGCTCTCAAGTATTGTTCGTCATAGATTGTTTTGGAGATTTTTTTGCATTTTGAATTTGGCACGCATTGGGATTTCATGGGGCAGACCTTGCAATCTTTCGGCGCTGCCCAGTAGCTTTTCAGTACGCTACTGTCCCGGTTGGTATGGAATCCCTTGAAGGGCAAGGGCCTGTTCATCGGGCATCTATATTCGTCCTTTTCCCTGTTGTAGGGAAAACCTTTTATTTTAGGTTTATATCTCCCGAAGACGGGTATCCACCCGGCAACCTTCCTTTGTTCGAGAAAATCGTAGTTGGCGCCATTGGAATAACCTGCGTCCGCTAGCAGATCTGTCATTACAAGCTCGTTCTTCCTTAAACGGTCCTGGACCTGGAGGCTAATATCGATCAGGTACTGGCTGTCCCTGCCATCGGTAAAGTCGGCTTGGATATGGGAGATGACACCTTCCGCGGTATCCACCGCCATACTGCAATGGTAGTTCAGCTTTCTGGCCTTGCCCGGCTTTACCGATATACGGGCATCCGGGTCGTGGGGATTATAGTGCGTCTTGTTACTGAGTAGCCTTGCTTTTTTGTGGGACGCACCGGCAGGGCGTACCGGACTGTCCCTCAGGTTTCGGTGGTGTTTCTCCACGCGCTTCAACTCATGCTCGGGAGCGGAGACACGCGCGGGCGATACGGTTCCCAAATGCTTTTTCGCAGTTTCCTGATTTTCTTCCGACACCTTTTTCAAGTGGTCGTCCATGGGGGTCGCCGGCATTTTCGGCACTACGCTTTCCATGGATGCGTTCGCCTTTATCGGGGCAGAATCTACCGCCTGGGTATGGCCGGATACCATTCCGCTGTCGACACACAGGGCAAATACCTTGCTGAACAATGTCTCAAAAAGGGATGAAGGATAAAGTTGCCTCGTTCTGCTTATCGTTAAATGCCATGGTAGATCTTCATCTATTTCAAAACCAAGAAAGTAGAGCACGTCCATTCGCATGCAGCAATGTTCCACCAGTTTTCGATCGGAGGTTATGTTCTCAAGGTATCCTGTGATCAGTAGCTTAAAAAAGACCACGGGATCGATAGAGGGGTTACCGGTCTTACCATAGAGTTCCTTCGTTTCCTTATAAAGAAAACTTAGGTCAAGCTTTTCACGGAGTCTTCTGTAAAGATTTTCCTTTGGAATCCGGTCCGATAACCGGAAGCTGAGGAAGAGTTTTTTGGTATAATTATTTCTGCCTTGCATACCTTTAATTTACGAATTTTCGCACATTTATGAAAGCAAGAATTTATATTTATTGGAGTTCTGCAACAGCCACGGTTGTTTAATTGAACATTTTCACAATCACACATTCATTGAGTTTATAAAGTTTAATTCACCTTATCAATTAAATAGTTTACATTTTGACCTTTATTTAAACTTTCGTAAGCTATTATAAAAGTGTTTTGGATGCTTATATAAACTCTCTATAGAAAGCACCTTTTGTAAAGCGTTCTTTGTGTTATCCTATTTTTATTATCTTCCTTGAAAGTTTAAATAAGGGGATTCCTTAACTTAACATATAATAGATTTATTTCTACTTGGGAAAACACACAAAACGTCCAAATATTTAACGATCAAAATCATCCAAAAATGAAAAAAATTTTACTAGTAGTATTGCTGTTTGCTTTTATTCCTTCCCTATCAATAGCTCAAAATGATAAGAAAAAGGTAATCAGCACCATAGATTCAAAACAAAATCAGTATACCACCATTGCAAAGCAACTATGGGAGAAGCCGGAATTGGGATACCTCGAGGAAAATAGCTCTGCACTATTACAAAAAGAGCTAGAAAAGGAAGGGTTTAAAATTGAAAAAGGAGTGGCGAATATACCTACAGCCTTTACTGCTACTTACGGCTCAGGCACTCCGGTAATTGGTATTTTAGGAGAGTTTGATGCGCTCCCAGGCATGTCACAGGCAGCTGAACCGTTTAAAAAAGCAAGAGTTGTTGATGCTCCTGGTCAGGCATGTGGACATCATCTATTTGGAACCGGCTCTATGGCCGCGGCTATTGCAGTAAAAGATTGGTTAAAAACTTCAGGAAAATCAGGAACTATACGATTTTATGGTACCCCAGCCGAGGAAGGTGGTTCGGGAAAAGTTTATATGGTACGCGCAGGACTTTTTAATGATATAGATGCGATTGTTTCTTGGCATCCTGGCGACGAGAATACGTCTAACCCTGGTACTAACCTAGCAACAATATCAGGAAAATTTCGATTTAAAGGCAGCTCATCTCACGCAGCCGCTGCTCCAGAACTAGGACGTTCTGCATTAGATGGCGTAGAGGGAATGAACGATTTGGTGAATATGTTACGAGAGCACACTACAGAATCTACACGCATTCACTATGTGATTACAAAGGGTGGCGATGCTCCTAATATTGTACCAGAAGAAGCAGAAGTATATTATGTGGTTCGCAATGCCAATAGAGATGAAGTTAGAGCCGTTTGGAATCGGGTTGTTAAGGCAGCTGAAGGTTCAGCTATGGGCACAGAAACAACCATGACCTATGAAATTATTGGAGGTACCTATGAAAGATTACCAAATAAAGCACTAGCAACTTTAATGCATGCCAACATGACCCTGGTAGGAGGAGTAGACTACACACGAGAAGAGTTAGCTTTTGCTAAAGAAATACAAAAAACATTGGGAGCGCCCGAACCAATTGAAAGTGCTAAGATTATTAAGCCAATGGTGTTTACCTACGGAAAAGCCTCTGCCGATACAGGAGATGTAAGTTGGAATGCTCCAACGGCTGCAGTTAGAACAGCAACTTGGGTACCAGGAACACCACCTCATAGCTGGCAAGCGGTCGCTGCAGGCGGAACTGGTATTGGGTTCAAAGGGATGCTTGTTGCTGCAAAAACATTAGCATTAACGGCAATTGATATTTACAAATCACCTAAAATATTAGATGGAGTGAGAGCTGAGTTCAACGAAAGAAGAGGTCCTGATTTCAAATACGAAGCTTTATTAGGAGATAGAAAACCGGCTTTGGATTATCGAAAATAGGTGCTTAAAAAGCTAAAACCAGGTAACACCAATACGTATAATGTCATTAATACAAGCATATGTTAAGGACGTTGCCAAAGTTTAAGGAAAGGGTAACATAAAAAGTTCTACAAAATATAATAACCATAAAGTCTATAATCGTATTACAAATCTTTAAATTTTAATATATAAAATGAAAGTCTGTATTGCCGAAAAACCATCTGTAGCACGAGAAATTGCTTCCGTTCTTGGAGCTACCACCAAACGTGATGGATATTATGAAGGCAATGGCTATGCTGTAACGTATACTTTTGGGCATCTTTGCACGCTAAAGGAGCCAAACGATTACAAACCGCATTGGAAAAGTTGGGATTTAAACAATTTACCAATGTTACCAGAACACTTTGAAACCAAAGTAGCTAAAGATTCTGGTATTCGAAAACAGTTTAAAATTATAAAACAACTATTCGATAAAGCAGCTGTTGTTATAAACTGCGGTGATGCTGGGCAAGAAGGAGAATTAATACAACGCTGGGTTTTAAATCAAGCAGATTATAAAGGTAAGGTCGAAAGGCTTTGGATTTCTTCGCTTACAACCGAAGCCATTAAAGATGGTTTTAAAAACCTAAAACCATCTGCAGATTACGATAATTTATATTATGCAGGTTTTTCTCGTGCCATTGGAGATTGGCTTTTAGGTATGAATGCAACCCGTTTATATACGCTAAAACATGGGGGCTATAAACAAGTATTATCAGTAGGTCGTGTTCAAACACCAACATTAGCTATGTTAGTTAATCGGTTTAAGGAGATAGAAAATTTTAAACCACAACCTTATTGGGAATTGCAAACGCTCTACCGCGATACGTTATTTAGCTACGAAGAAGGGCGTTTTCTTAAAGTCGGAGATGGAGAGAAACTGGCGGAAATTGTAAAAGAATACGATTTCGAAATTATTTCTACTGTAAAAAAAGCAGGTAATGAATATGCTCCAAGGCTATTTGATTTGACAGGTTTACAGGTCTATTGTAATACGAAGTTTGGTTTTACTGCAGACGAAACATTGAAGATTGTACAGCAATTATACGAGAAAAAAGTAGTGACCTACCCTAGAGTAGATACCACATTTTTACCAAATGATGTGTACCCAAAAGTAGCGGGAATATTAAAAAAATTAACTAAATACAGCACATTAACGCAGTCGCTACTGGGTAAAAAAATAAAGAAAACAAAAAAGGTTTTCGACGACAGTAAAATTACAGATCACCACGCTATTATTCCAACAGGTTTTCAAATTAACTTACAATACAATCAGCAACAGGTTTACGATATTATTGTGCTTCGTTTTATTGCTGTATTTTATCCAGATTGTAATGTATCTAATACGACCGTTATTGGAAGAGCTGAAAAAATAAAGTTTAAAACCACAGGGAAAGAGATTTTAGAAAAAGGATGGAGAATTGTGTTTGAGACCCCCACCTCGTCAATAAAAGGAATGTTACCAACATTTAAAAAAGGCGAAAAAGGACCACACAAACCGTCGTTTTTAGAAAAGCAAACCAAACCACCAAACCAATTTACCGAGGCCTCACTGCTGCGCGCTATGGAAACCGCAGGAAAACAGATTGATGATGATGAACTTCGTGAAATCATGAAGGAAAACGGCATTGGCCGGCCTTCTACACGTGCTAATATTATTGAAACTTTATTCCGTAGAAAATATATAAAACGAAATAAAAAGCAAGTAATCCCAACAGTTACTGGTATTCAATTAATAGGTGCCATTCAAAATGAATTATTAAAATCTGCAGAGCTCACTGGTAAATGGGAAAAGCAGTTAAAAGACATTGAAAAAGGAACATTTAGTGCCGGGATTTTTATCAAGCAAATGAAACAAATGGTAGATCGTTTGGTTTATGAAGTGAGAAGCGAAACTAATAAGGCTAATATTTCAGCAGTACATAATAGGCTTGGAGGCGTAAAGAAAAAAGCAGTGAAGAAAACAACGGGAATAGCATCTGAAAAATGTCCTAAATGTAAGAATGGTGCTATTCTTAAAGGAAAATCTGCTTATGGTTGTTCAGAATTTAAACAGCATTGCGATTTTGTTATTCCATTTATATTTGAAAGTAAAACCATTTCAGAAAAACAGTACATTAGACTGTTACAAAAAGGGTCGACGGTAAATTTAAAGGGCTTTAAAGTTAATAATTCCCTTGTGGAAGGACTTGTTAGACTTGATGAAAATTTTAAACTAATATTAGAACCTAAAAGACAATTAAACACGAAAAGTGTTCCTGTTTCGGCAAGGTCTTCCGAAGAAAATAGCTGTCCAAAATGTAACAAAGGAACTATTATTAAGGGAAAAACTGCGTATGGTTGTAGCCAATATAAAATGGGCTGCAATTTTCGGTTTAGCTACGATTCTATTCGTGAAAAAGCAAAGGGACAACAACTAAGCAAGGATTTGGTTTTTAAAATATTTAGAGGAAACTAAATGGTATGGTGTTCCTGTAGTAAGTCTTTTATAGGGTAAGCCCAGAAGATGATTTTGCTTTTTGCCACATATTAACGCTAAGGTTTTGCAAAACACATTTGTCCCCATGGCATTGCGGATAAGTTTTGTCGCGCGTTCGTGTTTTTATTTCTTACCCTCACTTTTCAATCTGATAGTACCTATCAAATCTCTGATTCTGCCATCACTAAAGAATTGATATCCATATGTTTTTCCAGTTGCGAAATCTGAGTATAATGAAACTTTAGTTCCGTCGCTTTCATTCCAGCCTTCCATTATAGTATGCTTATTGAAATGAATTATGCTAATTTCCTCATTGGCAGCCGCTTTTGATTCTCTTTCAATTCAATATAGTTTTGTGTCGGAACCATACGTAAGGTCAATTGTCACATAGTCCGTAAATTCATATTCAAGTTCTTTACCGTAAATTTCATTAGTTGCCATACTTAATTGAGAAGAAGTAATTTCTGTCTTGGGAGTTGTAACGGCCTCTTCTTTTTCTTTCGGCTTTTCATTACAACTTTGAACTCCAATGACTAAAATACAAAGTGTAAATAGTAAGGCTATTTGTTTAAAAAGGGGCTGATTTTCTCATAATATTAGTTGGTTTTCAGCTTTCTCGTTTTTCAATTTCTCAATTTATACTTATCGTGTTTCATGACGCACAACGTTATTGTAAAATATTTTTTGCGTTGATTGAGCACTTGTTTTATTTCTTTTCTTTGAAAATAATACTTGCATCTACCCAATAAAATTCTCCTTTAGTAGTGCCACGCCATCCACTACTAATAGGGTCGCTGTATCTTCTAGAGAAGAAAAAATATTTATTATCTGGAGTCATATACGGACAAAAATCCAACTATTTTGTATTGATAAGTTCACTCAAGTAAACAGGAGTCTGCCACGCATCATTTTTTTTGAAAGACACATACATTCCTGCTGCTTCGGCACGTTTGCTTAAATAACTTTCATCAGATGACACAAAAGTATCTCCTGAACCTAATTCCGAATTTACAACAGGACCAATACTAACCGGAGTGTCAAATTTTCCAGCTCTTAAATATTGAGCTCTATAAATATCCATTTTGCTAACTCCACCAGGTCTGTTAGATGTGAAATACAAACTACCATCTGCGACCACCGTTGGATATGATTCTAAGTATTCATCTGTTGTAATAGGTTCGCCTACTCTTGTTGGTAGTTGCCATTTACCTTTAATCTTTTTACTTGTATAAATATCTGGTGATGCTCTATCCACTTGATTCTCTGGGTTGATTCCAAGGAAAAACATGGTATTACCATCTTGTGTGATTGTCATACCAACAGCCCAAATTTCAAAATCTGAATTAGGAAACATATACATTGGCTTTGGAGAAGACCAAGTATCGTCAACCAATTCAGAGTGATGTATTACTTTCTTCTTGCCAATTTTTCACGAAAAAAAGAACTCCTAAAAGGAGGAATTAAATACACCATTTAATTCGATACTGAATGTGTTCACTATAGACGGTGCAAATAATTGAGGGATAGTGTCTGGAACTTTTTGAGATAGAGATAAAACCTTTTGATTACAACTGGATAGCAAACAAGTTGTAATTAAAATGATGCGTAATTCTTTATTTTTTTCATGAGTTATTAGTTTAATAATTGCCAACGTTTAGTGTAAGAATAGTAAGGGATTAAAAATGCACTTACTTTTCAGTTTGGTGAATTTTATTAAGATGCACTAACTTTCGATTTAGTACAAAACCCTTATTATTTTTATACTTCTTAAGTTTGATTCCTTAACTTTTAGGATATAAATCAGAAAGAACAAAAGAGAGATTACACTGTAGAGTTCAAGGGAAAAGCTGTGGAACTAAGTTATGCACGTGGTCGTGTTGCAGAGATATGCAGGGAGCTGGATATACCGACATCCGTATTGAATCGCTGGCGCAGGGAATCGGGTGCCTATGGGAAGAACAGTTTTCTGGGTAAGGGGAACCCGAAACTCACGGACGCGCAACGTGAGATTGCCGAGTTGAAGAAAAGATTTACGGATATCATTAAAAGTTATGGTGGATTGGTAAAACAAAGTATGCGTAGAAAAGGTAATTGTTGGGACAATGCGGTGGCAGAATCATTTTTTAAGAGCTTAAAGGTAGAATAGGTATACAAACATAGCTATGGACTTAGATTGGAAGGCGAGCTATCTGTCTTTCAATGGATAGAAACTTGGTACAACAGAAGAAGGATGCACTCCATATTGGGGTATAAAACCATAGAGGAATTTGAAACCGAAATGTACAATTAACAAATAGCAGCATGACTATTATCTAAATTGTCTACTTTTTTGTTGCAAGTCCAAATAAAGCCAACACAAAAAATCGGACTGACAAGAGAAGAAATAAAACTTATTGAAAATGTGGTATTGAAGAAAGATTTTGCCATGTGGCACACCCGTAATGTTTGGTTGTTCTCCTATTATTTTGTAAGAATCCAGATTTTGGATGTGCTACAAAAGAAATGGTCAGACCTCTTGGACGGCCGCCTTTATTATACCATGAACAAAAACGAAAAGCCTGTGAGCTTTAAAGTTCCGGAACAAGCTAAGGAGATATTGGAGTATTATAGACCGTCAAATGGGTCAAATGCCGATTATATTTTCCCTTATTTAAAAAAAGCGAATCCCAATAACAAGCGAGATGTATTTATTAAGAGCCGTAATGGAACCACTGTACTTAACAAATACCTAAAGGAGATTACCGAAAAATGTGGGGTTAACAAAAACCTAACCTATCATATTGCCCGCCATTCGTTCAGGAATATTGCAGGAGATGCCATCTCGCCTTCCCTTTTACAAAAACTATATCACCATAGCGCTTTGAAAACTACGATTCTATATCAGGCAAATTTTATACATAAGGATGCCGATGATGCCTTGGATGCTGTTTTGAATTCTTAGCAGCAGCATTGTAGCTTTTTAGACTTTTGTAAAATTAATAAGAGTTTTAGAGTTGCGAACTACATTAGAATCTAGTGCCTTACGGTGTGAGAGTTCGAGTCTCTCCGCCTGTACAACCGGAAAGCCGACTGTTATGAGTCGGCTTTTTTAATTCTAGGTAACACAAATCAATTATTTTCGGCGTACTCTTTTTAATGAATAGATTTGGTGATATTTGATATCAAAACCAATTAGGGTGGGCTTTTCTTGAGGATGTAAATAGGTTGTCTCCAAATCTTACCATAACTTACCTATACACGGTTCCTGTTTCGATTTTATAGTGTTCCGGCAGATAAGCGTAAAGTAAAATCGAAATAAGGCGCACGCTACTTTTGATTTGAAACACTATCCCTTTTTTTGAGCCATTGTTCATACTCTTTATAATGCGACGGATATTCATCGAAATAATCCCTAAGGTTTTTTATGGCCTCTTGCCGTCCTTTGGAAAACGATTCTTCACGAAGCTCGTCTGTTCCGGAAACCTTAAAGGCAAGAAACGCTATGACAAGCAAAGAGATTGTCCAAAGGGAGTAATGTAAGTCCAATATTTTTAAGTCAGGGTTTTAGAGCGTCAACCATCAACACTTTCATACCCATTTTGAGCATGCCTAAAGCAGAGCCTAATCCTGCAGATTCTGTACCAATGACGATTAAGTCAAATCCGTTATTTTTCATTTAAAAAATGTAATATTTGTATCATCATTTAAGAACCTTACAAATTAATATTTTTTGTTGATGGATTTTTACTTTGTTGGATTAACAATGGAAATCTAATTTTAGTTAAAAACGCTCTATTTCTGAAATTTCGATGTGTACTAAAACCTTTTATTAAAATTCTCGTTAGTACTAAAAAGTACTCGTTGTCCAACTAAATGTTTTACTTTCGAAATCTGAAAGTCTTGAAAGGAATTGCTGTTAAATGAATTTGAATCAAAAAGATACTGCCTTATTAGTTTTTTCCCTTTCAGCAGAGAAGGAAATAGAAAGGAAGTACTTTTTTGACAAAAATTCCAGAGAAGAGAATACCACTTTTTTCAATATTTTAATTGAACAGACTAGAAAGCTCGCGATGCAAAGTGGTATCGATGTTTTTTGGATAGACGAACGCCAGCAAACTGGGGGTTGTTTTTCCTCACGATTTACTAACGCCTTTCAAAAACTCTTTGATGCAGGTTATAAAAATGTAGTTTCAATTGGTAATGATTGCCCTGATCTTAGTGTTCGATTGCTACAGGAAGCAATACAAAAATTAAGTACTAAAAAATTGGTTATTGGGCCATCCAGGGATGGGGGTTTTTATCTGTTAGGCATCAATAGGGATGTTTTCGATAAAAAAGTATTTTTGCAACTGCCATGGCAAACATCGAACCTAAAAAAGGTTCTTAAAAATTATGTTGACTCTCAAAAAATCAAATTTGATGTACTTTGTGAACTAACTGATATTGATTCCCGTAAGGATGCACGTTATTATGCTAAAAATAATTCAAGGACAGTTTTAAGTAGGTACCTCCGCGCGATTATTGCATCTGTAAAAAACGACTTTCCAATTTCCCATGATTTTATACCGTCTTCTAACCGATATTCTTATGTAGGTCTTAGAGCACCACCAACAGTTTAATTACTTCCGTATCATTTTTTTGCAGTTATCGTTTTTATAATAAACTGCATATTCGAGTAATTTAACTAAAGGACCTATGAAATCAATACTGATTGCTTCAATGCAATTATTTGTACTATCCCTGTATGCACAACAAAACACCTATAATTCAAGAATTATAGATACTAGTGGTCAACCTATACCTTATGCGGCTGTATACGAAGAAGGAACTCTAAATTATACCACTACAGATGAAAATGGATCCTTCAGTCTGACAACAAGCTTGGATGATTTTACGCTTCAAATTTCTTCTATCGGATTTAGCACGCTGAATTTTCAAGTTGTGAGGGGTAATGTGCCAAACGAACTCACTTTATTCCCTTCCCAAGAACAGTTGGACGAGGTGGTGGTCACCGCTTTAGGTATAGCACGGGCAAGACGAGCTCTCGTGTCATCCGTATCTACGGTAAACTCTGAAAAACTGACAACAGTTTCACAAACAAATCTGGTTAATAGTTTGGCCGGTCAAGTAGCGGGTGTACAGATTACCAATGGATCTAGCGGCGTCGGCTCTTCTTCGAGAATTGTAATTCGTGGTGAGAATTCCCTTAGTGGTAGCAATCAACCTTTATTTGTAGTAGACGGTGTACCGATTAGCAATGAACAGATTACAAGTGATCTTGCCAACAATGGAGCTTTACAAGAGGTCGATTTTGGTAATGGAGGTTCAGAATTTAGTCCGGACGATATTCAATCCATTTCCATCCTTAAAGGTGCTGGTTCAGCTGCCCTCTATGGAGCACGTGCTGCAAATGGGGTAGTGCTGATTACTACAAAACGAGGAAACCGGGCCAAAGGTTTTGGGGTAAGTATCAATAGTAATTTCACTATTGAAACCTTGCTAACACTACCGGATTATCAGAATGTATACGGTTTGGGCTCAAATGGTAACTACGCATTTCAAAACGGAGTAGGCGCAGGTATAGGTGATGGGGGCATCAGTAGCTATGGCCCACGTTTGAATACTGGCCTTCTAATTCCACAATTCGATAGTCAATCGGTAGATATAAATGGCAATCCTGTGCGTGGTGGCGATGTAATTGCCCGCACATTTCCAGACGGTTCGTATACGGACATAACACCTACACCTTGGGTGTCAAGACCGGATAATGTTAAAGACTTTTTTAATACGGGTATCACCTATCAAAACAATATTGCGATTAGTAATACAAGTGACAAGGGGAGTACTAGAATCTCCTACAGCAATTTGCGCAATGAAGGAATTTTACCGAATACAGATCTTAAACGGGATGGACTAGCATTGAGCCTTGACCAGGTTTTAACTGAAAATCTTAAGGTAAACACCTTTGTAAATTACATCAATACCCGTAGCGGTAATCGTCCAAATTTGGGCTACGGGTACGAGAATGTACTATATGGTTTTAATTGGACAGGTCGCCAAACAAATATTGCTGCTCTAAAGGATTATTGGCAGGCTGGCCAGGTGGGCCGTCAACATTTCGATATTAACTATCTGTGGTTGACCAACCCATATCTTACCCTAAACGAAAACACGAATAGTTATACTAAGAACCGCGTTTTGGGAAATGTATCCGCAACCTATGATTTCTCTGAACATCTTTCTCTAAAGGTGCGGACAGGACTAGATACCTATAACGACAATAGGGAATTTAGAAGGGCAGTGAGTACCAATGCAAACCCTTTTGGGTCCTATAGGGAAGATAATATCCGTTTTACGGAAATGAACACAGATTTTTTATTTGTATACAACAATAAAATAAATAGTAATTGGGAGTATTCCCTTACGGCGGGTGCCAACCGTTTAGATCAAAAAATTCACTATGCCTATGCGGAAGCTTCCCAACTTGCCTTGCCAGAGATTTATACTTTAGCGAACTCAAGAGCCCCTTTGCAAGGCAACAGTGAGAATTTTAACAAACGGATTAACAGTGTGTACGGAACGGCTAATTTTAATTATCTAAGTGAATTATATATCGATTTAACCTATCGCAATGATTGGAGCAGTACTTTGCCAGAAGGCAGTAATTCTTTTGGGTATTATTCCGGAGGTCTAAGTTACATTGCTTCAGAAAGTTTAGAACTTCCTGACCCAATTTCGTTCTTAAAATTCAGATTAAGTGTGGCATCTGTAGGGAATGATACAGATCCTTTTCAGAATACCCAAACCTTTCAATTCAATGGTAATTATGGCTCTAACTTTAGGGTAACCAATGAAACGGTATTGAAGAATACAAATCTTAAACCAGAGCGTTTAGACGCCTATGAAGGTGGCGTTGAGGCATGGTTTTTAAATGGTAGGATACAGTTTGAGGGTTCTGTATATCAAAATGTCAGTAAAGACCAGATTATTTCTAGACCAGTATCTAATTCCAGCGGATTTGCAAGTTTTAATGAGAATGGAGGTAAAATAAGAACGCGAGGAATAGAATTGATGTTAAACGCATCACCTATTAAAAACGCAGATTTCACATGGAATACGGCCTTAAATTTCAGCACATTTAGAAGTGTGGTAACAGAACTTCCGGAAGGGGTAGACCAATTTGTAACGGCTACGGCAAGTGTATTTTCAGGAAGTGGTGGCTCTAATACGGTTTTCTATATTGCCCGTGAAGGTGGGAGGGTAGGCGATATGTATGGTACGGGTTTTGTGCAAATTAATGGTCAAGATCTTTATGGTGCAAACGGTTTACCTATACAAGATGGGAACCTTCGCAAACTAGGTAATTATAACCCGGATTTCTCCATAGGTTTCAACAACAGTTTTTCGTACAAAAACTTTGATTTTACCATGTTGTTCGATTGGCGACAAGGTGGTACCATCGTTTCGCGTATAAAAGCCTTGGGAAGTACTTCTGGTGTGTTACAAGAAACATTATTGGGTCGTGAAGGTGGTTTGGATACCACCCAATTTGTGGATGGTAACGGTGTAATCGGTAATGGTGTGGTAAACGTGGGTACTACAGAAAATCCTCAGTACGCTCCAAATACCACGGCTGTTGCTGCGAGTACGTTCAACAATGCATTTTATGATCGTGGTAATGAGGCCAGTGCACTTTATGATGCTTCTTATGTAAAACTTAGACAACTAAGTGTTTACTATACATTTCCCGAAAAAATAGCAAAAAACCTACGCGTTGAGAATTTAAAAATAGGTCTTATCGGTAGTAACCTATTGTTATTTACGGAGAATCCACATTTTGACCCGGAGCTCAATGCCCTACAAGAACGTAATATCGTGTATGGTGTGGATGACTTTTCGTACCCATCAACTAGAAGTTTTGGTGTAAGCCTAAAAACAAATTTTTAAGAATATTCCAATGAAAAATCTACAACTTTTATCGATTTTCTTACCCTGTCTTTTCTTTACGAACTGCACGGAGGATTTTGATTCCATTAACGATAATCCAAACGCTCCACAGGAAGTAAGTCCAGAATTTTTGTTGACCAACGTTATTGCGGCGGAAACCAATGAGAATACTTATAATCAAGGATTAAGACTGAATAATTATTTGGCACAATTTAATGCGGATGTTGAGTTTGAGCGCATAGACAGATATGAATTAGGGGGGAACAGTGGATACTGGAACCTCATTTATGGACTTCTGACCGACTTGGAGACCATGAAAACCTTACCTGGATATAACGATGCCTACGATGGTGTAGCGGATATTTTAAGAGGCTATCTTTTTTCACAACTTACTGATATATGGGGAGATGTTCCCTTTAGTGAAGCTATAAAATTCGAAGCCCTAAATTTTACACCGGTTTACGATACGCAGGAAAGTATCTACACCAACCCGGAAAATGGGATTTTGGCTAAGTTAGAAGCTGCATCTGCACTTTTACAGAATACCAGCGAAAGTATCCGTGGAGATATCATGTTCGGTAATGACCTTTCTAAATGGGTACGTTTTTCCAATTCCCTTCAGGTGCGTTTTCGTATGCGTATTAGTAAACGATTAACGGATTTTAGTAAACTGCAACAATTAGCAGATGAAAATTTACTTTTGCAATCAAATGAAGACAATGCGATAGTACCCTATCTAGGTGGGGCACCAAACCAATTCCCATTGTTTAGCGCTTCTACAGGTATTTATCAAGGCTTGAAAATGAGCGAAACCGTTGAGACCATTCTAAAGGGTTGGGATGACCCCAGAATTGCAGTTTTCTTTAATCCTACACCAGAGAGTGTTCTTGCAGGCAATCCTGAATTTAAGGGGTTACCAAATGGCCTGAGTACCCAAACGATTAGCGAGCGGGGTATTGTTCTTAATGATATTTCCATAATGTCCGATAGATTTAGGACTAGGGCAGATGGTGTAGATGCCCAAATCATGTTGTATTCAGAAGTACAGTTTGCGTTGGCAGAGGCAGCAGAACGGAGTTACATAACCGGGGATGCGCAAACGTATTACCAAAATGCGATACAGGCTCATTTTGCATATTATGGAACAGAGGTGCCTGTGGATTACTTTACTAGGGGCGCTATTGCCTTAAACGGTAATACGGACGCAAATTTGGAAAAAATCCTAACTCAAAAATGGCTCAGCCTTTTTATGGTGGGGCATGAGGCTTGGTTTAATATTAGGCGTACGGGTATCCCTGCATTAACGCCAGGGTCTGACAATTTTAACGATGGTCAATACCCATCACGATATCTGTATCCTGAATCGGAACAGGCCGCGAACAAAGTAAATTATGATGCCGCCGTATCCCGTATAGGAGGTGATAATATCAACATCAAAAATTGGTGGGAAATGTAAAGTATTGGACTTGTGACCTTGGATAAATTTTCAGGGTCGCATTTTAAATAAAATAGGATGTTTATGATTAAGAAAATAGTATTAGTTGTCATATTGTGTGCAGCACTTTTAAGTTGCGGTTCGGAAAACAAAAAAGACAATCAGGCATTAAAAACCGAAGATTGGGAAACCATTTCAAAATCGACCAATGGTAAAACGGTCAATTTTATGATGTGGCAGGGAAGTCCGGTCATCAATGAGTATATTAATAATTATATAATCCCTACGGTAAAGGAAGAGTATGGTGTCAACCTACAAATAAGTGGTGGTCAAGGGCCCGAGATTGTTCAGCTGGCGATGAGTGAGCGGCAGGCAGGGATTACCGAAAGTCAAGTGGATATCGTATGGATCAATGGTGAGACCTTTTTTCAATTAAGAAGCATAGATGCCCTTTGGGGCCCATTTTTATCAAAACTGCCCAATAGCCAATACATTAATTTTGATGACCCGTTTGTCAGTACTGATTTTCAACAGCCCATTAAAGGTATGGAGGCTCCCTGGAGCATGGGTCAGTTTGCGATGGTATATGATGCTACAAAAGCTGACGACCCACCTGCAACACTTGATGAACTGGAAGCCTATATTAAAAAACATCCTGGAACGTTCACCATTTCCAATGATTTTACCGGTATGACGCTAATGAAAAGTTTCCTTGCGGAATTGGGAGGAAGCCCAACCAGTCTTAATGGCGAATTTGATGAAGATAAATATGTTAAGCTAAGTGGACAGCTATGGGATTGGGTGAACGGGAATAAACAGTATTTTTGGAAAGAAGGAACTACTTTTCCTAAAGAACAAAGTATAATGAGTCAACTTTTTGCCAACGGTGAAGTAAATATAACCTATGGATTTAGTGAAGGTGGTGTTGAAGAACGTGTTACTAGTGGCCTTTACCCAAATACCACAAAAGCATATCCTTGGAAAAACGGAACCATAAAGAACGCCAATTATTTAGGGATTTTAAGTAACGCTACTGAAAAAGCGGCCGCTATGCAGGTCATAAACTTTATGATATCACCAGAAGCACAATTTGAAAAGGCCAGGGCCAACGGGATGGATTCTAACACTATCTTGGATGTAAAAAAATTACCACAACAATGGCAGGATAAATTTAAGAACGCACCCGGTCGCCAATATGGTATTAAACTGGAAGAACTTTCGGAATATGCCATTGCAGAACCTGCACCAGAATATATGATACGTTTATACGAAGATTTTAGAACAAAAGTGATTGAAAAATAAATCTGAAAATATAAGCCTAGGTTTATTTGTCCTCATCGGTGTGGTGCCTTTTGCTGCTGCTTTTGGGTATGCAATTTTATATAGTTTTGGCATTATCGGGGTCGTGAACACCGGGTTTACCCTAGAGTTTTGGAAGGCAGTTATTGCTTCGGGGGAGTTTTTTAAATCCTTCCTTTATAGTGCTGTAATTGCCTTCATTTCCCTACTTATTTCCGTTGGCGGAGCCTTATGGATTATCCTAAAGTTCAGAAATCAGTTGGAGAGGAAGTTTCTTTCCTATATCTCCTACCTTCCGCTTGCAATTCCCGGTGTGGTGGCCGCATTTTTTACGTTGCAGTTGTTCTCCAAGGGTGGATTTTTCTCTAGAATAAGCTATAATTTGGGATGGACAGAAACTACAGTAGAATTTCCAGACTTGGTCAATGATGCCTATGCCATTGGTATTATCTTGGCCTTTACGACCATAGTCTTGCCTTTTTTTGTGTTGCTGTTTATGAACGTTTATAAAAATGAGCGTATTCAAGAATTATCAATTCTCGCGCAGGCGCTAGGCGCAAAAAAAAATCAAGTAGTACGCAAGGTGTTTTTGCCGATTCTGCTCCAGAAAACTTGGGTACTTATCGTTCTTTATTTTATTTTTTTACTGGGCGCCTATGAGATTCCTTTGATTTTAGGACAAGAAGCGCCACAGATGTTATCGGTTCTAATCATTCGCGAGATTAAACAGTATGATTTAACCAAAATATCCGAAGGGTACGTAGCAGCCGTAATCTACACGGTAATAGTTACATTGGCCGCCATAATGTTGTTCTTACCTAAAAAGCATGGAGCCTATGAGACTTAATTGGAAGCCTTTTATACTAAGTTTGTTCGTAATTTTAGTACTGTTTCCATTCGCTTTTATGGTCTTGCTATCATTTATGAGCGGTTGGCGTTTTCCTGATTTAATACCAGAATACATGGGGCTGAACAATTGGAACACAATATTGGGTTCCGAAGTAGGATTGTTGGAAAGTTTTTTTAGTTCTTTAATAATATCACTTTCGGTAGCCATCATTTCTACCCTTACAGGCTTTCTGTTAAGCCGCACGGTCTATTACCATCCCCGCAAGCGGGTCCTTACTCTATTGACCTATTTTCCATATATATTGGCACCGGTAGTTTTCGCGGCCTGTCTTAGCTACTTTTTCTTAAAACTAGGATTATTTGGCAATATCACTGGTGTAATAGTTGCACAGTTTTTAATCGCCTTTCCCTATGCGCTGCTTTTTTTTAGTAGTTTTTGGAATAAAAAAATCCGCAGTTATGAAGATTTGGTTGCTACGCTCGGCGGTAGTCCAGTTCAAAAATTCATAAAAGTTATTTTACCATTAGCAAAAAGTATGTTGTTGATGTGCTTTTTTCAAACGTTTTTGATTTCTTGGTTTGAGTATGGCCTAACCTCTATAATAGGCGTAGGAAAAGTACAGACGCTAACCATCAAGGTATTTCTATTCATAAAGGAATCCAATTATTATTATGGCGCTTTGGCCTGTTGTTTGTTGATTTTTCCGCCTATTATATTACTGTACTTCAATAAACGCTATGTATTTAAAAACCCTATTTAATGTTTCTGGAAGTTCGCAATCTTACTAAAAGTTTTAAGAAGGAACAGGTCGTAAAAAATCTGGATTTCACCTTGGACGCGCATCAGACCCTGAGTATTTTAGGGAAATCGGGTTGTGGCAAAACTACCATGTTGAAGATGATTGCAGGACTTGTTAAACCTGATAATGGGGAAGTTTTATTGGCAGGAGAAGCAGTTACTTTGAAAAAACCTGAAAAACGTAATATCGTTTACCTATATCAGGAAGACCTTCTTTTTCCTCATTTGAATGCTTTTGAAAATATTGCATTTGGACTGCGATTAAAGAAATTACCACAAGCAAAAATAACGGAGGAGGTGGATAAAATTATTGTCAGTTTGGAATTGGAAGGGCAGGCTACAAAAATGCCTAATCAACTTTCTGGCGGTCAACGGCAACGGGTTTCTTTTGGGCGCGCAATAATCACAAATCCTTCTTTATTATTGTTGGATGAACCTTTTGGTAGTTTGGATGCAGGAACTAGAAAACGGATGCAGACGCTATTTCAGAATTTGACCAAAACTTATAATATCACCTCACTTTTTATAACACATGACCTGAAGGAAGCTTTATTAATAGGCGATAAAATAGGATTCATGAAAGCGGGAAACCTTAAGGTTTACGAAGACAAAAATGCATTTATAAACGATACTACGACGGGCGTTCAGGAAGAAATTAATTTTTGGGAAAGCCTAAATTAAATGATATGAAAAAAAATGTTTGGATAGATACGGACCTTTCCGTAGGGATGAAAAGATACCATAAAGAAGGTTATAGCGATGTAGACGATGGTTACGCCATACTGCAACTTTTTTATGCAGATACGATTAAGATACACGGGATTAGTGCAGTCTTTGGCAACACTAAAATTGATGATGCCTACAGACTTTGCAATAAAATGGCAACTGAATTTGCACCCTATGAAATTCCGGTTTTTAAAGGTGCTGGAGAAAAAATAAGATTAAAAAAAGTAGTGACCAACGAAGCCGTGGAAGCGTTGGCAGAAGCCTTAAAAAATGAAGTGTTGAGCATAATGGCGATAGGTCCGGCAACCAATATTGGTATTTTATTGCTCCTGTATCCAGAGCTAAAATCACAGATAAAGGAAGTAGTTCTTGTTGCGGGTAGGCGTACGCCCACTTCGTACTTTAAAATCGGTCAACCGGTATCCAGACATGCCCCCGACCTTAATTTCGATTTGGATAACGATTCCTTTCGGGTACTATTCGAGCATGGTGTAAAAGTGGTGCTCTGCCCGTTTGAAATTTCTAATAAGGTCTGGCTTACGGCCAAGGATTTGGGTGAATTAAAAAATGGCCGTCCCGCAAATGATTGGCTTTCAGAAGAATCCCAGCCATGGTTGCAACAATGGTTGGTGAGTGGTGATAACGGTTTTAATCCTTTTGACGTCTTGGCAAGTCACTACCTGATTGCGCCAGAAGATTTAGTTATTGAAGAGCTGAATGCCCATCTAAAAATTCACGCTAACGATATGCTTTTGGATACACCGGAAAATACGTATAAGCAGTACTTGATATGTGATAAAACTGTTGGGTTTCCAGTAACCTATTGTTATGATGTGGTATATGATTATCATCAAAAATTGATGGACAGCCTTATAAAGTAAACAGAAAACAGAAAGAATTTTGAAAAAAGCGGAACAGTTATCAACGGACAAAACGGTATTAGAGTCCTACCTAAAGGGACAAGGTTGGCTACATGGTACCGAAATGATAATTGCTGTGGAAATCCCCGGCGCGGGAAATATGAATTTTACGCTTCGGGTTAAAACCGGTGAACGCAGTTTCGTTATAAAGCAAAGTCGCGCTTATGTGGAGAAATATCCCCATGTGGCTGCTCCCATAGAGCGTGCCCTGCGAGAGGCGGAGTTCTACACCTTGGTGTCCGCTCATGATGTGTTAAGGGAACAAATGCCACAACTGTTGGGAGTAGATAATGATAACCATGTGCTCAACCTAGAGGATTTAGGTGATGGTGTGGATTATTCATTCTTATATCAAAAAGACAAAATTTTGGAAGATGTGGAACTGGAAAAAATCATGACCTTTGTAGCGACACTCCATACCAGCATAAATTCTAATACTACCGAGAAAAAGCTTCCCAACAAAGAAATGCGGAAATTAAACCATGAGCATATCTTTATTTATCCCTTTCTTAAGGAAAATGGTCTTGACCTCGATGAAATCCTTCCAGGGTTAAAGGGTGTAGGCCAGGAATTTAAGCAGGATAAGATATTACACGATAAGGTTCAAATACTAGGGAACCGCTATTTAAGCGATGGTAAGACTTTATTGCATGGAGATTATTTTCCGGGAAGTTGGTTAAAAACAAGTGACGGAATTAAGATAATAGACCCGGAATTTTCGTTTTTCGGGGATCCTGAATTTGAGATAGGGGTAACCCTTGCGCATTTAAAAATGGCTGCTCAACCCCAAGACTTAATCGAAAAGGCACTTAAAATGTATACTGATTTGGCGCCGCTAAATGAGGGTTTGTGTAAACAATTTATGGCCATCGAAATTCTACGGCGTATTCTGGGTTTGGCGCAATTACCATTGGGTATTAATCTGGAAGTACGTAAAGCCCTACTAACGGAAGCACGTGAAATTCTAGTATAAACTAAAAAAAAGGACTACGAACACATAAAATAAATTTGAGGACTACTACACCATTTATTGGGTCTTTACCCAATTGTGCAACGATACCTGTGCTCATTTTTATAACAATAGTGGCCCGCAGGGTAAATGCATGTCACAAATGCTATCGGCTAAGGTCGGATGTGTTACTAATTTTCGCACATAATAGATATGGAATCAATACAATATATCCAACGCCGTGCAACGTTCTCATTATGTTTAAAAAAGAGAAGAAAAACAGTATATAGCATTTCAAATAAAGACTTTCCAAAGCGTTTGTGCTTTTTTTTACGCTAAGCTCCATAAACAATAGCATACACTAAGTTCTTGACACATGATAAAATAGCGCTCAAATCGGTGTAAACAAGAGTGCCATAAGTCGTGAACTCAAACGTAACATCCCTAAACGTTGACGCACGGCCGGTCGCAATATCGCCTGGTACGCAAAGTCCAAGACATATCATTGTCACACCGGACGCAGACAAAAGCACAGTAATATCCAGGATAATAGGGGTGCGATTAAAGGACGCGTCGGCATAGACAAACGTCGAAAGGTCGTTAGGGAAAGATTTCGTATCGGGGACTTCGAGGTTGACCTTATGATGGGAAGTAATCATAAATCCGCTTTATTGGTTATGACAGATAGAACGACCCTTGTAACCATGCTCGAGAAATTAAAGAGTAAAAGTGCTGATGAAGTGTATGAAAAAATGAACAAGAGACTCATAAATTTCAGCTCTTCCTGGATAAAGACCATAACTTTCGATAATGGAAAAGAAGTTCCCTAACACATTAAAATCGCAGAAGACCTAAGAGTGAAAATCTATTTTACGAGACCATACACATCACAGGACAAAGGAACGGTAGAGAATAGGATAGGCGTCGTTAGAAGATTCTTCCCTAAGAAAATCGACCTGAGAGAAGTATCGGTCAAAAGAATAAAAGAAGTGGAAAGATTACTAAATTACAGACCAATTAGAAAATTTAATTATAACAAACCTATTGTATTCCTAAAAAGTAAATCTGTTGCACTTATGGGTTGAACTCCGCGTTTTCAGCTTTTGAAAAATAAAAATAAAATGAAAGTACTATCAAATAAATATGAAACAAAGAATCATACGGTAGTTATGGTAGGCTGTTTCGATACCAAAGGTGCAGACTTTGAGTATATGTATACCTGTTTAGTTAGCAAAGGTGTCGAGGTAATAACTATAAATACTGGAGTAATGGGAACAACCAACCTTTTTCCTGTGAATTTCAGGGCAGAAAAGGTTGCATTAAATGCGGGTGCTGAACTTTCAAAAATACGTGAAGGTAATGACCGTGGGTTGGCCTTAGAATTAATGGGGAAAGGAGCGGAATCAATTATTGCTGATTTAGTAGGTGAAGGAAAGGTAGATGGTATTATAGGAATGGGTGGTGGTGGTGGAACTTTTGTGACGCTAAAAGCGATCAACGCAGTTCCATTTGGTATTCCTAAAATTTGTATAAGCACATTGGCTACTAAAGATTTATCTAAAAAAGTGGGAGATAAAGACGTGGTTCTAATACCCTCCATTGTTGATGTAGCTGGGTTAAATAATATAAGCAGGGTTATAATTAGTCAGGCTGCAGGTGCCTTATATGGTATGATGGAAACAACCATTCAGAAAGATGATACTAGTAAGGGTAGTATTGCGATTAGTGTTTTTGGAAATACCACGATTGCTGCTGATGCTTGTATCCAAGTTTTAAAATCAAAAGGATATGATGTGCTTGCTTTTCATGCAGTGGGTACCGGTGGTGCAACTATGGAAGCGTTGACTTCAGATGGAGTTTTTGATGCAATTCTTGATTTAACAACTACTGAATTGGCCGATGAACTTTGTGGTGGAATTTGTAGCTCAGGCCCTGAACGTTTGACTGCTGCCGGGCAACTAGGAATACCGCAAGTTGTAGTACCAGGTTGCATTGATATGGTGAATTTTGGGACGCTATCAACTGTACCAGAAAAATATAAGAATAGAGACTTATTTGGCTGGGCTCCCGATGTAACCCTAATGCGAACAAATGTTGAAGAAAATACTATTTTAGGAAAAATAATTACTGATAAAATTAATATAGCAAAAGGCCCTGTAACCGTTTTATTGCCTCTTGGTGGCTTGTCAAAAGTTGGGGGTGAAGGAGAAGTATTTCATGACCCTAAAATAGATGAAGTATTATTTGATTCGATAAGGAAAAATGTAAATAAATCAGTCAAAATAGTAGAAGTAAACACAAATATCAACACTGCTCTTTTTGCAGAATATGCAGTAAAGGAATTGTTAGAATTAATAGATAAAAGTAGAGGAATATAAAGAACCAAGAGAACAAACAAACCATTGTAAATAATCAATTAGATTCACTCAAAATGGAAAAAAGTAGTGTTAGTAAAAGCCGATTACTGTTCGCAAGTTTTTTTACTATCTTGGCCGCAGGTGTAGGCTTTGCCGTACGGGGAGCAATATTAATTGATTGGGGTAACCAGTTCGGCTTTACAATGACAGAACTGGGTTCTATTACAGGAGGAGGTTTTGTTGGTTTTGGGGTGATAATCATTCTTTTTAGTCTTATCGTAGACCGTGTTGGATATAAACCCCTACTGGTTCTGGCTTTTATTATCCACTTTCTCTCTTTGATTGTGACGGTCGTTACCGTTTTTGTATTTGATGCTATGGGTAAAGAAGCGGCCTATTGGTGCCTCTTTTCCGGCACGTTCCTGTTTGCAGTCGGGAACGGTATCTGTGAATCGGTCATAAATCCTTTAGTTGCCAACTTATTTCCCAAAGAAAAGACACACTACTTGAACATCCTTCATGCCGGTTGGCCGGGAGGTATGATTTTAGGCGGATTGTTAACCATTGCCTTTCATGGTCTAGTGCCATGGGAGGTCCTAATGAGTTTCTTCCTTATCCCGGTACTTATTTATGGGTTTGTTATTTTCAAGGAAAAATTCCCAGTATCGGAAACAATTGCGGCGGGTATAAGGTATAAGGAAATGTTTCGGCAATTCGCCTCCCCGGTATTGATAGGTCTCTTGTTCCTAATGGTATTGGTAGGGTATGTGGAGCTGGGCACCGATAGTTGGATACAGAACATCACAGGAAATATACTTCAAAACCCTACTAAAGGGGTGTTGCTTTTTATCTATGCATCCGCCCTAATGTTCGTACTCCGTTTTTTTGCAGGGCCTATAGTTGAACGCATTTCTCCCTTGGGCCTATTATTCGTTTGTTCTATTTTCGGTGCTGTTGGCCTATATATTTTGGGCAACTCCACAACAGGTCTTGTAATGGTGTTCGCCGTTACCATTTATGGGATTGCCAAATCATTTTTTTGGCCAACCATGTTGGGTGTTGTCGGGGAGCGTTTTCCTAAAGGTGGTGCCGTGACCATGGGAATTCTTGGGGGCGTAGGCATGCTGTCCGCAGGTCTATTGGGCGGTCCCGGGATTGGCTATAAACAGGATTACTTTGCATCCAAAAAGATAGAAATAGAATCCAAGGACACCTATGATCGTTATAAGGCAGATGATGAAAACAGTTTTTTATTTTTTGAACCGATAAAAGGACTGGACGGGAGTAAAGTAGCCATTTTAAAAAGCGACGGCGACCAATTGGCATCCGATATTGAACGCTGGGAAAGTACGGGAAACGAGTTGGAAAGTAATGAAAATCTAAGTGCGCTCAGTCAATGGTGGAACCTTGCAAAAACACATGTGGACGAAGACTTGGCACCGGTTGAGCAAGCCGGCTTTTATGGCGCTGGCCGTGCTTTGGTCAGTACCGCAGTGCTGCCAGTGGTAATGGCAATCGGATATCTTATTCTAATCCTTTATTTTAAAAAGCGGGGAGGCTATACACAAGTAGAACTAAAAGAATAACAATTGAATACAAATCTATATACACATTAAACTAAAGAAGAGAATATGGCAAATCCATGGACAGGAAAGGGAAACCCTTACACAAAACAGGAAGTTAGAGATCGGTTACAAAAAGTTGTAAATCAAAAGAAAGCAATCATTGCCGCAGGCGCCGGAACCGGAATCAGTGCAAAATTCATAGAAAAAGGTGGTGCAGATCTTATTATTATTTATAACTCTGGTAGATTCCGCATGGCCGGTGCCGGTTCAACTGCTGGGATGATGGCCTACGGGGATGCCAATGCGGTAGCTATGGAAATCGGGGAGTTCGAGGTGTTGCCGGTAGTAGAGGAAATCCCTGTTATATGCGGGGTACACGGTAGTGATCCGCGCAGACGCATGTGGCACTTTATGAGTAAGGTAAAGGATATGGGTTTTTCTGGGGTAAACAACTTTCCCACGCACTCCATCATAGATGGTCACTTCAGAAATGTGCTTGAAGAAACAGGGATGGGCTTTGAAAAAGAAGTTGAAATGGTACGGTTGGCAACGCGCATGGATTTGTTCTCTATTGTTTATGTGGCCAAACCAGAGGAAGCGATACAAATGGCGGATGCTGGTGCCGACGCAATTATTGCCCATGTGGGAACTACGGTAGGTGGGTCTATAGGGGTTACGGGAGCCACGGTTTCTATGGACGGAGCGTTGGAACGTACGCAAAAAATTGTGGATGCGGTCAAAAAAGCGAACCATGATACCTTTTTCTTGGCGCACGGAGGCCCAATAAATACACCCGAAGATGTTCGCTATGCTTTAGACCATGTTACAGGGCTGCATGGCTTTGTAGGAGCATCCTCGTTAGAAAGGATGGGAGTGGAAGCTTCCTTAACGAACCTGACAAAAGAATTTAAGAAGTTGACTTTATAAGACATGGGATATTGTAATAATATGGCTATCAATGATTTAAAGTTATTTTACCAAAAATATAATACCTCACGTCTCATATCTAAAATCTAGTACCCAATGAGCAAAAACTGGAAGTTCGTAAAAGAAACAGATATGCTATTCGAGAAGGCCTTTGGCCGCGATCACTATTGGCACTACCATCCCGATGGTGCAGAAAATGCGGAGTCTTATATGGTAAAGGTCGTTGTGCCTGAGGGTGCCGGCCATGATTTTCACAGGCATCCTAAAATGCATGAAATCCTTTATATCCTAAAAGGAAAAGCAGAGCAATGGATAGAGGATGAAATGCAAATATTGGAAATTGGGGATTCTGTTTATATAGATGCAGATGTGGTGCATGCCACTTTTAATGGTGGAGAAGGGGAGTTAGAATTTCTCGCCATTCTTTCCCCGCCCGCTGGATGGGGAGCCGGCACTTTGGATGTAAGCAATGAAGAACCTTATTCCGGTTATCGATCTAAATAAACTGTCAGCACAACGACATGGAGTGTTGACCCTAATGAAGCATTAATGGAAAAATAAAAATAGAAAAAATGAGAAAGTCGATTTTACCGCTGTTAGTACTCGTAATCGGTACGCATATATTCGTCTCCTGTACCACCGAAAAGGAACCGCCCCCGGCCTTGGCGTATGATGGGGAAAACCCTCGGATACAAGTTCCCTTAAGTCCGGAAGATAGCCAAAAGCATATACAGCTTCCGGCAGGGTTTACGGCCGAACTTTTTGCGGCGGAACCCAATATCATCAATCCCATAGCCTTTACTTGGGACGAAAGGGGACGCCTTTGGGTGGTGCAGTCCAAGGATTACCCGCATGAACTTGCCAACGATGTAGGCGGTGACCGCATAACCATTTGTGAGGATACCAACGGGGACGGCAAAGCCGACAAGTTCACCGATTTTGCTACGAAGCAAGGCCTATCTACCGGAATTGTGCTGGTCAATGGCGGGGTAATTGTAGCTCAGGCACCTGATATGGTGTTTTTGGAGGACACTAACGGGGACGACAAAATGGACAAGAGCACCGTGCTCTTTGATGGTTTTGGCACCTTCGATACCCATGCTGGGCCGTCCAGTTTAAGATACGGGATAGACAATGCGATATGGGGCGCCGTGGGTTATTCCGGTTTCGAGAACCAATTCCAAGGCAAACCTGTAAAGTTCGAACGCGGTGTCTATCGCTTTGGGAGGGATGGTTCCTACTTGGAGCCAATAGGCCAATTTGACAACAATACTTGGGGCATGGGCTATAACGAGAACTTTGAGATTTTCGGCTCTACCGCCAATAACAACCATGCCTGTTATGTGGGCATACCCTTAAAACATTATGAATATCTGGATAAAATGCCCTCATGGGCCCTGAATGCCGATTTCATACAGGGACACTATGAGATTTCGCCGGCAGATACCATCCCATTGCAACAAGTGGATGTTCGTGGAGGTTATACCGCAGCCGCCGGGTCAAATTTCTACACCGCAAGAAATTATCCGGAGGAATACCAGAACCAGATGTACGTAAGCGAGCCAACGGGGCATTTGGTGCATATGGCCAAAATCGTAAAGGACGGGGCTGGGTATATCGAAGTCGATGGTGGTAATATATTTGCTAGCACCGATGCTTGGACCGCACCGGTATTTGCCGAGACAGGTCCGGACGGTAACCTATGGGTGGCAGATTGGTACAATCCGGTAATACAGCACAACCCCGATAAAAGGGGTATGGACAACCAAATTTGGAATGCCGATAAGGGAGAGGGCAATGCCCACCTTAACAAATATAGGGACTATGGCCATGGCAGAATATACGTCATCAGATACGATGATAGTGACGATTCCGAAATAACGGAACTAAATCCAAATGATACTAAAGCACTTCTTGGAGGACTGCAGAGCGACAACCTGTTCTGGCGCACCACGGCACAGCGATTGATAGTGGAAGGTAAAAAAACCGCCTTGATTCCAGACCTCATTACATTGGCCAATGACCGGTCTAAAACCGATAAAAATGGACTGAACGCCACCGTATTGCATGCCCTTTGGACCTTGGATGGCCTTGGAGCGGTCAATACAAATAATACAGAGGCAGATAAAGCGGTAGTAAATGCATTGACAAGCGGAGGATATGCAGTAAAAAGGGCGGCCATCTCCCTATTGCCTAAAACGGCCGAAGGTAGCGAGCTTCTTGCTTCATCCGGACTTCTAACGGACACCGACCCACAACTGCGACTTGCCGCTATTCTAACTGCCAGTGAATTGCCGGAGTCCCCGGCCCTGTATACAGAAATGGAAAAAGTGGTCAAAGATGATTCCAATAGTACAGATAAATGGTTGAACGCCGCGACCAAAGTTTATTTTAGGGAGCTAAACCATGAAGAGGTAGATGCTACGGCCGTAGAAATGGTAGTACCGTCGGCAGAAGAAAAATTGACCATCTGGAGCTATACCATAGAAAAACCAGCAGACAATTGGATGTCAGTAGACTTTGTAGGTGGTTCTTGGAAAAAAGGGCAAGGAATGTTCGGTGGCCACGATGAGGAACGTACAAAGACCAAATGGACCACTGACGATATTTGGTTACGCAAAGAAGTGACTCTTAATCAAGAAATAGAGGATGCGGTGATAAAAATCTCGTATGACGACGATTACGAAATGTATGTAAACGGGCAACTTTTAATAGCTGAAAAAGGCGCCAATAGTGCCTATAAATATATGAAGCTAGATAAAGAGAAAAATCAATTATTTAAAAAAGGAAAAAATGTAATCGCAGTTCATTGTAAGAATACAGGTGGTGGTCAGCACTTCGATGTTGGAATTGGTACAATAGGAAAAATTAAAGTTGATGTCACCTTTAATCTAAAAACGGTGAGTCAAGAAATGGCCTTTGACAAAACGGAGTTACAAGCTGTCGCAGGGCAGACTGTAGAAATCAAATTGGAGAATGTCGACCAAATGCCCCATAATCTTGTAGTGGTGACTCCGGGAAGCTTGGGGGCTTTCGGGTCTATTGTAGATAAGTTCGTTACCACTCCGGATGCCATAAAAATGGCCTATGTACCGAATTCTAGATATGTTCTGGGAGCTACTGAGATGTTGGGCCCGAACGAAAGCGGATCCATAATTTTCACCTTGCCCGATACTCCTGGTACGTATCCTTTCGTATGTACATTTCCTGGTCATTGGCGATTCATGAAAGGTGTAATTATTGTAACAGCCCCAGAATCTAATTAAGGTTACAGTAGTGATATTTGTGAAATGAAAGCCCAAATTAAATATAAAGCAGAACGATAAATTAAATATAAAATGAAAAAAGCAGTGATTTTATTATTATTCGGAATGATTTTCGGGTGCAAAGTTCAAGAATTGCCAAAAGATTATAAAAACGATGCATCTTCGGGATATTATATTTCCGATAAAAAAGATGCAGCCAAAATTGCCGTCACAGGAGGAAGTGGCTCACACAATTTTAAAAAACTATTTGGTGAAGTTGACGGCAAAGTACTAAGTGAAAATGGTGCGAATACGGTTATTTTTACAGAGAATCCTAATGAAATGGATGTATTAATTCCAGCAGTTGACGTATTGATGCTCACTAATAATCAACCTTTAAATCTAACTTCAAAACAGGTAATTTTTTCTAAAGTGAACGCAGGAAAATTGAATATGCTAATTTATCACCCAAGCACATGGTACAACTGGGAAGATTGGCCCGAATATAACAAACAGCTTGTTGGTGGTGGATCTCGTTCACATGAAGCGTTACAAGAATTCGAAGTAATAGTTGTAAAGCCTAATCACCCAATAATGAAAGGTGTTCCATCTAAATTCAGGATAGTTGATGAACTTTACAGATGGGAGAAGGATGCTGATGCTGAGATTGAAGTACTAGCAATAAGCAAGGGTTTAGAATCGGGTGAGGAATATCCTTCAGTCTGGATTGTAAAACATCCCAAGGCAAAAATAATAGGGAATACCTTGGGCCATGATGAAAGAGCACATGAACTTGAAGCGTATAAAACAATTTTGAAAAATAGTTTGGAGTGGGTTAAATAAAATTGACTTTCGGCAAAATACTCCCCAATACTATGGCCTTGAAGTAGCGGCAGTACCTTTCTGGACGTACTATATTTAACTGGACATAAAGTTAAGAGCGTGTTTGCTTTTAAAATTAACTTTGAAAAATGTCTATAGAAAAAAGAAAGTACAGCTTAGATTTTAAGGAAAAGGCTATTGCGTTGAGTTATGCACGTGGTAGCGTTGTGGAAATATGCAGAGAATTGGATATACCTACCTCTGTATTGAGCCGCTGGCGGAAGGAACCTAATTTATATGGCAAGCATAGTTTCCCAGGCAAGGGCAACCCCAAATTCACCGATGAATAAAAAGAAATAGCCGAGTGGAAGAAAAGGGTAAGGAATGCCGAACTAGAGCGCGACATCTTAAAAAAGGCAATGGCCATCTTCTTCTAGGGAGACTGGAGAAATATAGGTTTGTAAAACACCATAAATTTAAATTTCCAGTTTAAGAAGATATGCAAAATGTTCAAGGTAAGTAAAAGTGGGTATTACAATTGGTTAGGACGGGGTCCATCCAAAAGAGGTCATAACCACGGCTATCCGTTATATTTTCGAAGGTAGCTTTGGGAGTTATGGCGCTCCTAGCGTTAAAGCGGAATTGTTAAAAAGAGGTCCTCGTGTCTCAAGACCCAGGGTAGCCAGGGCAATGAGGGTCAATAATCTGTTTGCCAGAAGGAAACGTAAATTCAAGATTACGACAAACAGCGAACACAACTACCCATAGCACCCAATATCCTTAACCAGGACTTTAAGGTTTTTGGGGCAACCAGGTCTTGGTATCGGAGATCACCTATGTTCAAACCAAACAGGGTTGGATGTTTTTAACTGTTATTATTGATTTGTTCAGTAGAAAAATCCTTGGCTGGTCTATGAGCGATAATGTAACAACACAGGATACCATTATTGCTGCATGGCATATGGCTATAAAATCTAATGTAATTACAGAACAA
>NZ_KK211215.1:102389-123088 GCF_000621125.1 Maribacter antarcticus DSM 21422 | reverse complement strand
AAGGTATCGCGGTAAGCGACTTTACAGTGAACGAAGACGTGGGAACTACAGATTTCGTAGTGACCTATACGGGACCAACAGTATCAGGTGCATTTACGGTAGACTTCACAGTAGCCGACGGGTCTGCACTATCTCCTGACGATTACACCGTGGCAAGTGCAACGGGTAACCTAACCTTCCCTGACGGTACAACGGACGGTGCAACACAAAACGTGAGCGTAACCATTATAGATGATGCGCTACTTGAAGCAAGCGAAGATCTGAACATTACACTTTCGAACATATCAAATGTCCTTGTGGCAATAGTAGATGCTAACGGTATCGGTACCATTACCGATAACGATAATGATCCATCACTCGGTATTCAATTTGATTTAACCAGCATAGATGTAGACGAGAATGCAGGTACTGTTTTTATTAATGTAGTGTTGAACGCAAACGTACAAGACGAATTCACCATTGAGTATCACACTACCAATGGCACAGCTACAGCTACATTTGATTACACTGGAGTTGCAACAGGAACACAAATCCTGTCCTTTGGTGGCGCAAATCCAAATACGCAAACTATAGCCATTCCAATAATAAATGATATTATTATCGAAAGTTTGGAAGATTTTCAATTATTCCTGAGTAATATCTCCACCACCTTGGTTACCATACTTACAAATGACACGGCTACTATAAACATAATTGACGATGATGGAAATGAGGGATGGCCCGAGGATATAACCATCGAAGCATGCGATGTTATTCCACCTGCGGAGGATATTACATCTACCAGTTCTTGTGCTATTGTAGTTGTATTGGTCGAAACTATAGATGGTAACACAGACGATTGTCCTACGGAATATACCATTACAAGGACATGGTCCATAACGGATTGTGTTGGTAATGTACGTGAGCATGTTCAGGTCATCACCATTGAAGATACCCTTGCTCCTACCTTTGTTGAAACACTTCCTGTTGATGTGACGGTAGCCTGTAATGAAGTTCCGGATGCTGCGATACTAACAGCTTTGGATTCATGTGAACCGGATATTATGGTAACTTTTGAGGAAGTATTTACCAACAATGAGAATTGTGCTACAGGATATACCATAACACGTACCTGGACCGCAAGTGATTGTGCAGAAAATACAGTAGAGCACAGGCAAATAATAACAGTACCGCCAACAGGGCCAATTATAGCAGGAATGTATGAGGAGGAAATTACTATTCTTTGCGGCGATGAAATTCCAGAGGTTCCCATATTAACTTTTACAGGCGGCTGTGGAGATTATGATATTGTATTTACTGAAGAAACCCAAAATTCAATAGGTTCATCAGGAGATTTCATGATTATTCGTATCTGGGACGTAACTGATGTTTGCGGTAATACCGCCTCTTTTGAACAAATTGTATTTGTACTACAGCCTCAATTACAAGAAGTTACTATAGACATTTGTGTAGAAGACAAACCAATAGACCTTATTAACTTTCTACCCGAAGGGTTTGACACCGAAGGAGAATTTGAGGTAATGGAAGGCAATGTAGTAATAACAGGCAGCTTGTTTGACCCTGCTAATGTAGAACTGGGTGAATATAAAATAGCGTATACCTCAACCGGTGGTACGTGTAAATACTATGTAGACTTTATCATTACAGTGAATAGAGACTGTGTACCATGTGGTATAGATGAAATAGAGGTAAGCAAAGCTGTTACCGCAAATGGCGATGGTGTTAATGATATGTTTGAAATCAAAGGAACGGAATATTGTGATTATACTTTTGATGTTATGATATTCAACAGATGGGGTAATATGGTTTTTGAAGCTAAAAATTATACAAATGATTGGGGTGGATATGCTCCTAACAATTCTGTAGGAAATTCAAACTATTTACCTACAGGCACCTACTACTATCTTATTAATGTTGTAGGAGCAGATTTCAAACAGTTAAACGGATATATTTATCTGGGGGCCGAATGACACACTATAAAAATCTGATATATAGAATATTAAAATACACGTTTCATAGAACTATAAAAAAATACAGTTAAACGAAATAAAAGCCAGAGAACGAATATTGATAGGTCTTAAACGTCTAATTTATTGGTTACTAAGTGTTAGTTCTACATATGATTTATAATTAACCTATTTGTAATACTTCGGTATCGGCTAGTACAGAATTTAACCTCAACACCATGAATAATTTGAAAAAGGCAATGTTAATCCTTATTGTTCTCTTGGGAACCGTAACATCTGCACAACAGTTACCGCAATTTACACAGTACATGTACAATACAATTTCTGTAAACCCAGCATATGCCGGAAGCAGAGAAACATTAAATGCTACTATACTCCACAGGAATCAATGGGCTGGATTAGAGGGAAACCCTAGAACAAGTACCTTTTCGATGCACACCCCTTTACGGAACGAAAGAATTGGTTTAGGTATATCATACATTAATGACCGTTTAGGTTTTGAAAGCACGAATTACGTATACGGAGATTTCTCTTATTCTGTTCCGGTAAGCGAAGAAGTCAAAATGTCCTTTGGATTAAAAGCTGGTTTCACAAGCTATAATCTGGAGAACCCCGATCCAAATGACATGTTTTTTAACGCCAACTTTAATAGTTGGAACCCCAATTTTGGAGCTGGTTTTTATATAGGTTCAAACAGATGGTATGCCGGTATTTCCTCACCCAGAATATTAAATACGGATTTAAATGATGGCGAGTTTCAAGCTGTAGAAAGAAATAGCTACTATGCTATAGGTGGTTTAGTATTAGATATATCTGAAAATACAAAATTTAAACCTACGATGATTTCAAAGTTTACCAATGGTGCTCCCGCTACATATGATTTTACAGCGAACTTCCTTTTTAACGAAAAGTTTTGGATAGGTGCTTCTTACCGGGTAAATGATGCCTCAAACTTTGGAGCTTTTATGGATTACCAGATTTCTAATGACATCAGAATAGGCTATGCTTATGACTTGCCTACTTCTACTATTAAGCCATATACCGGAGGAACGCACGAGATTATTTTAATTTACGAACTAAAGAAAAGACAAAGAGGTCCAGTGAAGTCACCTAGGTATTTCTAAATTAAATGACCAAAAAAGTATCGTCCAAAAAAACAATAAAAACCTACATTATGAATAGTATAAAGAATACCATTATATTGATAGCTTTTCTTTTTGCCTGCCAACTAACCATTGCACAATATGGTGCTCAGAAAGAAGGAGATTATTACTTCAGTAAGTTCTCTTATGTCAAGGCGATTACCGAGTACGAAAAAATGATAGAAGATGACTTAAACATAGAGTATGCCCACCAACAATTAGCAGAGTGCTACCTGTTGATTAGAGATTATAAAAAATCTATCCCACATTTCAAAGCGGTTATCAACAGTACAACCCTGCCAACAGATTACTATTTTAAATATGCAATGGCGTTGTATAGTAATGGGGACCATGACGAATCTGAAAAATGGTTGAAAAAGTATAAAAAATCCAATAAAAACGATTCTAGATTAAAACGATTTCTTAAAGACGGAAATCTTGCTTCTATTGTCTTTAATAGCAGACAACGCTACGAAGTAGAACCGGTTTCTTTTAACTCTAAAGAAAGTGATTTCGGAACTTTTTCCAGAGATGGGGATTTGTATTTTGCATCCTCTTCCAGAATAGATGATGTGAACGGTGACACCTATGGATGGAACGAAGAACCTTGGTTAGACATTTTTGTGATGCCAGAAGATAACCCATATGCAGTACCCAAAAGACTTAGGGGAAACGTAAACACTAAATTTCATGAAAGTTCCCTAGTATTTTCAACAGATTACAAAAATGATACGATCATATACTTCACTAGAAATAATTTCTTTGAAAAAAAAGAAGGTTATGGAGCTTTAAATGAAATTAATTTAAAGATCTATAGTGCCATACAAGTGGATGGAGAATGGACTGAAAATAGAACTTTACGCATAAATAGCGATTATTATTCAACGGGCCATCCGTCTGTATCACCTGATAGAAAAAGACTATATTTTACTTCGGATAGACCGGGAGGTTATGGAGGTACAGATATTTACTATTCAGAAATACATGAAAGAGGTGGCGTCGGTGCTCCCGTTAATGTAGGACCTATCGTAAATACAGAAGGCAACGAAATGTTCCCCTTCGTTAACGAAGAAGGAAAATTATTTTTCAGTTCGGATGGCCATGTCGGTTTTGGGCAATTAGATGTGTTTTCTACAATTTCCAATGATGCATATAAAATAGTAGATATTATTAATCTTGGTACTCCAATAAACAGTTCTGCTGATGATTTTGCCTACTATGGCCTTTCTAATGGTATTGATGGTTATGTTAGCTCAAATCGTGAAGGAGGAATCGGAGGTGATGATATCTATAGCTTCAAATTTACGCCAGCATTAGATGTGGAAGGTATCGTCACAGACGGCGTAAACCAGCAACCACTTGATAGTGTCCAAGTAAAACTATTTAATCAAAAAACCAATACATTCGTAGCTCAGACGATAACCAATGAAAAGGGTTACTACAGGTTCCCTATCAATAGAAAGACAACATATATGTTCGAGGCTGTTAGAAAAACCCACCCACATAAAAATGTATATTTCAATACATCAAAAACGCCTATTTCTCAGAAGTTAATACGCAAAGATATTGTTCTAGACCCCGTATTAGATCTTAAACTACTGGCCGATTTAAACAAGATTTATTTTGATTTCAACAGTAGTGAGATACGACCAGATGCTGCTATAGAATTGGATAAAGTTATAAAGGTAATGACGCAAACGTACAAGGATATGACCATAAAGTTAGAAGCGCATACCGATCCCGTAGGAAGTGATGCCTATAATGACGCACTGTCTCAAAGAAGAGCAACGTCTACGTACAATTATTTAATTGCAAACGGTATTTCTAAGGACAGGATAATATCCTACAAAGGTTTTGGTAAAAGAATTCCAATTAACCAATGCACCAACAAAAAGGATTGCTCTACCGAAGAATTAGAATTAAACAGAAGAACAGAGTTCCCGATAGTTCAAATTAAAAAAAGGGAATTACTTACTAAATAATAATCACAACTGCTTTAGATACTAAAAAGTCCTTCTCAAAAATTAGAGAAGGACTTTTTAACTTTTCAGAAGTATTTTAAACTACTCCATAATACCATCAACAATGCCATAGGCAATGGACTCCTCTGCATTCATCCAGTAATCTCTATCAAAATCTTTTAAAACTTTTTCAAATTTCTGACCGCAATTATCAGCTAATAACTGAGCACTCAATTCTTTGGTCTTAATAATTTCCCTTGCTTGTATTTCTATATTCGAAGCCTGACCTCTAGCACCACCACTTGGTTGATGAATCATTACTTGAGCATGTGGTTGTATAAAACGCCTCCCTTTTTTACCTACGGATAATAAAATAGACCCCATGGAAGCAGCCAAACCACTACAAATAGTTGAAACCGGACTTTTCAGTCCTTTGATGGTATCGTACATAGCAAAACCCGATGTAACGTACCCACCCGGACTATTGATGTATATCTGAATCTCTTTATTATTCTGCATATCTAAGTACAGTAGTCTATCAATTACATGTTTTGCGGAGTCATCATCTACCATACCCCAAAGAAAGACCTTTCTTTCCTCCAACATTTTTTCGTCGATAGCTTCTTGTATCTTTCCTTTTTTCGCACTCATATTCAATTTTATTTATGACGTTCAAAATTAGTGAAATTATTGATAAATAAATAGTCTCTTGCCCTTGGTTTTAGAAATAACATCAGTCATCCAACTCTACCGTATTCTCTGTTACTTTTTTAATCGACACTACGATTTTACCTTTTTTGGTTTTTACCACCATAGAAATATGGTCTATAGCCTCAATACGCCCTTCTATATCCTTTAATCTAATACTATCCCCTACTTCGTATGTTTTTCTAGTATAAAATATCCTTAGCAAATCACCTACAATTTCTTTGGACCCTAATCCAAGGGCTAGAGAAAAAGCCAATAAGAAGGCCCCTAAAACAAGGCTGAAATTAGTTGTAATAATTTCTGTAGCGACCCCGGCCTAATTCAGTGCCGTAATGGATACAAAGAACGTTATAAGATAAAAAATAGCACTGCTAAGCATTTTTATTCCTCCTACACCTAAAGATTTCATTAACTTGGTTTCTGCCTTTTTAAAAACTGTTGCCAGGTAAAGACCTCCTAAAAGAATAAGTAAGGCGCTTATTACGGTAGGTATCCAAAAAGAGAATAAATAGCATCAGAAATAGCCTTCAATCCTAAAATTTGAGACAATACGACCGTAGACAGTAAAATCAACAATACTTTTACCGCACTAATACCTCATTCGATAATAGTTTACAGTTCCTGAACAGAAACCCCATCCCGGTACTTGAGCAGTAACAAGGTCTTCTCTTCAAGATCAATGAGCTCCAAGGTGTTCTTTAATTTTTGAACCTGCAGGTGAAGTAAACGCTCATCCGTAACCTCAACGGAAAGCCTATATTCTGTATCCTCTATATTATTGGCCCTACCACATATCTTTCTTCCTTTTTCCCTGTTTGCATAATTAACGCAAAAATTATAGGTAGACGAATACAACCAAATCAAAAACTTCGATTTTCCCTTAAACGAAGAGCATTAAAAAAATATCTTGGGTCAAATCTTCCGCCTCTTTTTATGATTTAGCAAAACCGTAACATTTATTATATACCATTTTGGAATAGCGGTTTTAAAGCACTCCGAACATCATGGAATCCTTTTTTATTGCTATTTTCTTGACAAGCTTCTCATCAGAAATATCTTTATCAAGGTCATCGGAATCTGATTTAATTTTGAATTGGTTACTTGCGATGATAAGACACAGTTTTCTTAAAAAGGTCACTCCCGGTTTGTTTTAGAAGCAGACAAAAGTAGGAGAAAGAATCAGCAATCGATATATTTACCTAAAATTAACGTGATTATGAAAAATATTTTAATTTTAGTGGTACTTACTTTGACACTACTTTTTAGTTGCAAGGAGCAACAAAAAACAGCAGTAGAAAAAGTTGACACACCTCCTACAAAACTTACCATCCCAGAACAAATTGCAGCTGCTAACGGTTTCGCTAATTGGAAAAAAGTCGACAAAATTAACTTTACATTTAACGTAGACCGAGATTCGTCTCACTTTGAACGTAGTTGGTCTTGGGCAGCAAAAAGTAATGATGTTATTTTTACAACTCGGGAAGATACCATTTCGTATAACAGAAAAGCCATAGATACCGTTCTTGTTAAAACAGATGCTGGCTTTATTAACGATAAATTCTGGTTATTGGCTCCCTACCAATTGGTTTGGGATAAAGAAAGTTACACCTATACCCATCAAACCTCGGTAATGGCGCCTATGGCACAAAAGGATATGCAAAAATTAACTATCGTTTATGGCAGTGCAGGTGGCTATACGCCAGGTGACGCGTATGATTTTTACTTTGAAGACGATATGGTGATAAAGGAATGGGCCTTTAGAAAAGGAAATCAAAAAGAACCTAATATGGTGACTAGTTGGGAGGCCTATCAAGATTTTAACGGACTCAACATTGCTACGATGCATAAAAGACCTGATGGTCATTTTAAACTCTATTTTACTGGAGTAACGGTGGACTGAAACTCAATCGGCTTTACTGTAAAATAGCACGAACACTGTAGGAGGTTTATAAAAGTTAATAGTTGGTTTTTTATGTGTTAATTCAAATTTGGTGTTTTAAACTTGGGGATGACGAAAAACCTATTCTTGCTTTTTATTTTCAACGTATTTGGCGGTTACGGCCAACAAGTACACTCCGGTATTGTGGTGACTGCTGATGCTATGGAACCACTAGAATTCGTTTCCATTTTCAACAGCAAAGATCATACCATGACGAACGAAGACGGTAGGTTCCAATTTTCTTCCCAATTAGATTCGGTTTTCTTTTATAGTCCGGGATATGAAAAAATAAAGATGAGCAATAGGACACTAAGGGATACGATTTATTTGCAGAAAAACATCGTAAATCTAGATGAAGTGGTTGTTACCAATGCAAAGACAATCCTGCAACGCATAAAGGATTCCATTGCTAGCAATTATCTTTTGACACCGCATACTGAAACCTTTTTTATCAGGGCACTTCTAAGACGCAATGACACCATTGTTCGTTTGCAAGACATGCAAGGAAAGGTAAAACGAAAAACGTCCCTTTACACGAGCAACCTGGAACTAGATAAAAAAGACTACCAGGTAGAACTCGATCAAATGAGGCAGGTAGGAATCAAAAAAGATGAAAATAATATCTATTTCATTTTCCCTTCTTTCTTTAGAATTTTTAGCGAATTCGTTAGAATAAATGCTATGGGACCAGGTTTTGAGGTTATTGAAAAACCGCTAGAAAATACAGACGAGATAAAAGTAGAGTTCTCCTCTCGAGAAGATGGAAATTCTGGTTCATCATACGGACACTACATGATTAACAGTAAGGACAATGCCATCCTATCATTCAATGCAAGTACAGTATCAAAATCACCTGAATCATCGACTAATAAATTTGAATATGACCATACGATACGTCTAGAGTGTACTTCCTTCTTTGAGAAAGACGATTCCCATAATCGCTATTATATGAGCTTTGCAAAATATAAAGCCATACTAGAATCGAAAACAAAAGAACAAAAAAAACCAACCCTATTTGAAATCGAAATTATTCTTTATACTACTGACCCTTTTGGCACGGCCGATGTTAAGAGTAATGTAAACGAACAAAAGGATGTCTTTAAACTGAAGTTCCCGTATAGCGATACTTTTTGGCAATCACAAAACCAACTACTGTTAACCGATGAAATGTTGAAATTTCTATCAAAATTAGACACCAAAAATACCGAATTTAAAATCCGAAGTAATTTAGATTGATGTTGGTCGATTCAACTTCATCAGACCTTTGCTTCTTTCTTTTTTAGCACAAAGGTGATTCCTAAAATAAATACCGCGCAGAAAAATAAAACGATAAAACTAGTCTTCAAAGAAACCGTTTCGGCTAAAAAACCCAAAATAGGGGGAGCACATAGAAATCCCGCATATCCGGTTCCAGCTATAAATGCAATACCTTGAGATGAATCCACGCCTTTAACGTTACCGCCTATTCTAAAAACTTCAGGTATCATAACAGAAAAACCTAACCCGTTTAGCGCGAATCCAGAAATAGCCAAATAAGTGTCCTCCGAAAGCACCAGACCGTATCCCGCTAAGGCCAAGGCAGCACCTATGGCAATCATTTTTACAGAACCTAGCCTTTCGCTTACAGCATCGCCCATAAAACGCCCTAAGGTCATCGTAATTTGAAAGCCTAAAAAACCTGCACCCCATAAGGCTTCTGGTGCTATACTCACTTCTTTTAGATACAAGCCGCTCCAATCTACAATAGCACCTTCACTTCCCATAGCAACAAAAGAAATCAACCCAAGTAGCAATAAGGGTTTGAACAGTTTTAGACTGAAGCCTTCCGTTTCTGCCAAAGCAGCAGTAACATTTATATATTTTTTATAGAACATGGAATTTACAACCAACACCAAGGCAACTGCCAAGCCCATATGTAGCGTAGGATTATCTAAGGGACCAATAAGGAAACTACCGATACCGGCCAGTACGCCTCCCAAACTAAAAAAACCATGAGAGGACGACATAAACTTTACATTATCCTTTTTTTCAACTTCGGTTACCAAGGTATTCATAGAAATATCCGTAAAGCCATTCGTAGCACCAAATAAAAAGAGCGCACCCATGAGCGCATAATAGTTCGGAGCCAACAAGGGTAACATGGCCGCAGCACAACTCAATAAAACCCCATAAAAAGTTGCTTTACCAACGCCTAGCTTATTTACTAGATTGGAAGCAAAAGGAAAAACAGTAAAAACGCCTAGCGATAAAAAAAATATAGCAAAACCAAGTTCCGACTTGTCAATGGCCAAGTGTTCCTTCACCTGAGGAATGTAAATAGCCCACGTACCAAAAAGAATATTCAGGCTCGCAAAGACCCAAGAGGGTCCAAAATAGGTAGCGTTGGTTAGTATTAAGCGTAACGATTTCATTTCATAAAAAAGGCTGTTAAAATAGGATTTTTGCTTTAGTCATATCAAGTTTGACTACCAAATAGATAGAAGAAACTATCTATTTAGACAGAATACCCTGCTTTAGAATCTGTCCAAACCGATACATATCTTCAAAGGAAGAATAGAACGGTGCCGGGGCCAAACGGATCACATTTGGTTCACGCCAATCGGTTATCACTCCGTTTTCCATAAGATAAGTAAACAAGGCCTTTCCTTCACCATGTAAGAAAACAGAAAGCTGGCATCCCCTATCTTTAGGTGTAATAATCTCAAAAGAACTATCTACCTCAGCAGCTATTTCTCCTAAGACAAACGCTAAATACGCCACTATCTTGTTACGTTTTTCTATCAAAGCGGGCATACCCACTTCTTCAAATAGTTCTAACGAAGCTAAATACGGGGCTACAGAAAGTATAGGGGCATTACTAATCTGCCAAGCGTCTGCGTTTTCCATAGGTTCGAATTCTGGCTTCATTAAAAAACGGGTATCCTTTTTTGTACCCCACCAGCCTTCAAAACGAGGGATATCTTTTCTGTTTAAGTATTGTTCATGAACATAAATACCTGAGGCATTTCCTGGTCCACTGTTCATATATTTATAACTACACCATGCTGCAAAATCAGCACCCCAATCGTGTAGTTTTAGTGCTACATTACCCACGCCATGGGCCAAATCCCAGCCTACACTAGCACCTACAGATTTACCGGCTTTTGTAATGGCTTCCATATCCAATACCTGTCCATTGTAATAGTTAACACCGCCAATGAGTACCAAAGCCAACTCGTCCCCTACTTCGTTGATCTTATCTAAAAAATCTTCCGTACGCCAGGCGTGTTCCCCCTCGCGTTTCTTCACTTCAACGATTGTTACTTCCGGATCAAAACCATGAAAACGAGCCTGGCTTTGTAACATATACTGATCGCTAGGAAAAGCCTTTTCCTCGCAAATTATCTTGAATCTTTTAGCCGTAGGTCTGTAAAAAGAAACCATCAATAAATGAAGGTTTACGGTAAGGGTATTCATTACCGATATTTCTTTTGGCAAAGCGCCCACTACTTTCGACAAAGGTTCTGCCAAGCGCTCATGATAATCCCACCATGGTTTTTCCGAATAAAAATGACCTTCGACCGCCAATTGGGCCCAATCGTCCATAACGTCATCAACATATTTCTTGGTTCGCTTTGGCTGTAATCCTAAAGAATTACCAGTAAAATAGATAACCTGTTTTCCCTTAACTTTCGGGAAGTGAAATTCATTTCTATAGGAACGCAACGGATCTTCTTTATCTAGTTCCTGGGCATAAGAAAGTGTATTCTTAAACGTCATAGCTTTGTTTTTATGCAAAAATACTCATAAGGGCAGAAACAATGGGTAAAGTTTGCTGTCATAAAACCTCATTCTGATAAAGGCCAACGCATTTCGATAATATGCTTTTTAAAACCTACCTTTTCATAAGCACGCAAAGCTGCACTATTTTCATCATAAACAGTTAGTCTAATTTCGGTTAATCCATTTTCTTGCGCCCATTCCTTTAGATTTTCTAGTATGGTACCATTTAAGCCGTTTCCTCTATACGCCGGCTCGGTAAACATAAAGCCTAAATAAGCATACGTTTCATACTTTAAATAAGGTTTTCCTTGTTTTTCTAAGGCATAGCCACAACTCACAATAGCATCTTCATCTGTGGCTACCAACACCAATGCCCTTGGGTTGTCCAGTAAGCCTTCTAAATCGTAATACTGAATGGAGCCTTCCTTTAGCGTAGGGTCGAAAGGCCTTTCCGCTTCAATAACCCCTTGCTCCATGGTTCTAAGCGTTTCTAAATCAGCACGTGTTGCTTTTCTTATCTCTATTTCCATATGTTTTTAAAACCTTAAAATAACCTTTTAATCGGTACTTTTGCAAAAAGAAATACATGCATTTTCTATCCGCTGAACTAGAGGACTACATTGCTGATAATTCCCAGCAAGAACCAGACATTTTAAGAGCGCTTACCCGAGAAACGCATTTGAAAGTCATACAACCTAGAATGCTTACGGGACATTTTCAAGGGAGAACATTGAGTTTATTATCCAAAATCATCAATCCAAAATACATATTAGAAATAGGTACCTATACTGGGTACTCCGCGATATGCTTGACCGAAGGTTTACAAAAACAAGGGGAGCTGCATACCATAGATGTAAATGCCGAATTATATGACATCCAACGAAAGTACTTTGTTAAAAGCGGCTATGGCCAACAGATGTTTCAACATACTGGTAACGCACTGGAAATTATACCACAGCTAAACCAGACCTTTGACCTCATCTTTATAGATGCGGAAAAAAAGGATTATTTGAAGTATTTGGATGTTGTTCTGCCTAAAACAAAATCTGGTAGTGTAATTCTCTCCGATAATGTTTTATGGTCAGGAAAGGTGATTGAGAAACTAGACCCAAAAGACAAAACAACCAAAATTTTACAGGAGTACAATAAAAGACTAGCTGCCCACCCGTTATTAGACACCGTGCTACTGCCTATTCGTGACGGCCTTACCCTAAGTAGGGTAAAATAAGACGCTGGTGTAACCAGTAAAACAAGAAGGCTGACCCCGCACCTACCAGAGCACCCGCCATCAAGTCAATAGGAAAATGAACCCCTACATAAATTCTACTCAATGCGAACAACAGTGGCCATAGGTAAAAAAGAACTACCCATTTGAATTCTTTCCAAAGAAAGAGAACTACAATCGTGGTAATAGAAAATGAGGAGGAAGCATGACCAGAGAAAAAACTATAGCCATTAGATTTTTTTAATATCCTGATAAAACCATTAAAATCAATATCATTATTAGGCCGTAACCTAGCCACAATCTCTTTTGTTAAATCGGTGAGGGTCAGCACAAAAACAAACATAAAAATAACTGTAAGTATACTATACAGTGCCTGTTTTTTGGGATATGCCTTAAAAAAGAGAACTATAAAGAGTAGGAATAAAGGAATCCAAGTAGAAATTGTAGTAACAGTGCTCCAGAAAAAATCGTATTTCTCTATGCCTAGGCTGTTTAAATAGATGAAGGTTTCCCGGTCCCACTCTAAAAGCTTATCGAACATAGCCTACTTTCGTTTTACAGAACCAGCCGCATCTCCAATACGTTTACCAATATCTCCAAAACCCTTTTTCACATCCTTGGCTATACCAGTATCAATACTGCCCTTAACCTCGTCGATGTCTTTTTGAATATCTGTAATAATACTAGTATCTATACCCTGCTTATCTGCACTTTTTTTAATTTCTTGCTTAATGTCCTCGGTGGCATCTCTAAGTTGACGCATACCTTTTCCTAGTCCTTTAGCTATACCTGGAATTTTATCCGCGCCGAAAACCATCACCACGATAAACATGATGAAAAATATTTCACCTCCACTTATAAATAAAAAATGTATTGACATCATAATACAAATATAAACAAGTTTAGTATCGGAATAAAAAAAGCCCCGTTAATCAACGAGGCTTTTTTAAGAAAATTTAAAAATTACTTTCCTTTTACCTTTTCCTTGAAAGAATCAAAATCGTTCTGCCCCTCTTTTTTAGGCCAAGAATTATTTGTGGTATCAATATCTGCTGTTTCCAATTTGGGGTCTACAACAACACCTTTCAAGTCACTTGTCGAAGAAATAACCAGTTTTACCTCTTTATCATTCTTTCTCCAAATTTCAGCTGGATAGGTAATATTCTCAACCGTACCATCTGCATATGTATATTCAACGATTAAAGGCATGGGGATTCCCCCTGGTTTGTAATAAGTAACCTCGAAGAAATACTTGGGCTCCTTTACCGCAGCCCTTTCGGCAGCAGTCATATTATCCATCATGAATGCTTTTAAGGTTTTTGACGTTTCGGATGGACTTACTCCTTCTAAAGCAGCATCGTAGCCTTCACTATCCGAAGACACTAAAAATACTTTTGACATCAAGTCTCCAGTAACCGGTTTTTTTGCGACCTGATACTTTTTAATTCCTTTCACACCTATATCTACATAATCGGTCGTGTAGAACCAACCTCTCCAAAACCAATCCAAATCAACAGCTGATGCATCTTCCATAGTTCTAAAGAAATCTTCAGGCGTAGGATGTTTGAACATCCATCTATGAGAATACGTTTTAAAGGCATGGTCAAATAGTTCCCTACCCATTACCGTTTCTCTTAGAATATTCAATGCCGTAGCTGGTTTACCATAGGCGTTTGGCCCTAACTGATACACATTTTCAGGATTGGACATGATAGGTGAAATTGTGCTTTGGTCGCCACTCATGTATGGCACTATTTTCGCAGGATCACCCCTTCTAGAAGGGTATTTCGAATTTGGAGCAATGGCTTCTGGAAAATCCTCGCCAAATTCCTGCTCCGCAATGTATTGCATAAAGGTATCCAAGCCCTCGTCCATCCAGCCCCATTGGCGCTCGTCTGAATTTACAATCATAGGAAAAAAGTTATGACCAACTTCGTGTATAATTACACTTATCATCCCATACTTTACGCGATCGGAATAGGTGCCATCCTCATTTGGCCTTCCATAGTTCCAACAAATCATAGGATACTCCATGCCTTGATTTTTAGCATGTACAGATATCGCTTTGGGGTATGGGTAATCAAATGTATGCGAGGAATACGACTTTAAGGTAGCTGCTACTGCTTTGGTAGAATACTCTTCCCATAAAGGATTGCCTTCTTTTGGATACATAGATATAGCCATTACATCCTTGCTACCCACTTTAACAGCTTGCATGTCTAAAATAAACTTTCGAGAAGTAGCAAAACCAAAATCCCTTACGTTCTGTGCTTTCAACTTCCATGTTTTTGTTTTTTTGGAAAAATATTTCTCCAGTTCCTCTACCTCTGCTTGTGTTACAATAACAACAGGTTTGTCATAAGATTTTTTCGCCTGCTCGTAACGCTTCATCATTTCTTTAGAATATACATCCTTCCGATTTTGAAGCACGCCAGTACCATCTAAAATGTGGTCTGCCGGAACTGTAATGTTTACTTCATAGTCACCAAATGGTAGCGCAAATTCTCCACTACCCCAAAACTGATGATTTTGCCATCCCTCTACATCACTATAAACTGCCATTCTTGGAAAAAACTGGGCAATTACATAAGCTCGGTTACCATCTTTAGGAAAGAACTCGAACCCAGATCTGGCGCGGTTAACAGTATGATTTGGAATGTTATAGTGCCATTTGATAGAGAATGAGTATTGGCTCCCACTTTGCAGACCCATAGGAAGGTCGATACGCATCATGGTTTGATTGATAGTGTATGGCAGTGCTTTACCCGAAGCATCCTTCACATTCTCAATATTGAAACCACCGTCAAAACTAGACGCTAAGTATTTCTTTGCAAAGTCTTCTACTGTATTTTCCACTTTTATTGCGCTACCATTTCTTAAGAGTGCCTTAGCGTCTTTAGCCCTAACATTTTGATCTAACTGAACCCATAGGTATGACAGTTCATCTGGAGAATTATTGGTATAGGTAATGGTTTCCTCGCCATAGATTTTTGCGTTTTCGTCATCCAAACGAATATCCATCACATAATCTGCCTGCTGCTGGTAGTAGTCTGGCCCTGGAGCACCAGAGGCGGAACGGTAGGTATTTGGAGTTGCGAACTCCTCGTATAATTGTTTAAACTTACTTTGGTTGGAATGCCCTGGCGCTCTCTCTTTCTGTCCTGCTTCCTGCGCAACTGAAACTACAGCGAACAAAAATAAAATTGAAGCAAAAGCGTATTGAATTCTTCTCATTTTACATGCTATTTTTAGTGGTTGAAAATTAAAGTTTTTAAAAGGATTTCTTACTAAATGTTACAAATTTAACATTCCTTTAGTATCGGATTTTAAGAGAACAAAGCTTTTCTTTTTCCCAGCTACGTTAAAATGTACGACGTTTTGCTGCTCATCGAACAAATCTGTCAGAATTTCATTCTCTATCCCTATACTGGTAACCTTTGGGAGGTCTATGTTGGTAACTTCCACATACAGGATAATCACATCCACATCGTATTTAGTTCCAAGCAGCGTATAATCAACAGTTTCACCATTTCGCGTAATCCGGAATTTGGAGCGAATATATTTCTCTAGATACTCTTGTCCCAAGGCAGACTCTTCATCACTTCCAAGTGTGGCATCTATATCGTAGCGTTCTTTTAAAACGGCATTTATATCATCTATAAAAACCCTGTTGGTAACCTGTAGCGCATTATCCTTTTCGGAATAGCTTACATTGGTAACACTTATGTAAAATTTATGCACTGTTGCAAAAGCCAACAAAGGCAATAACAGTATTAAAAAAGCTTTTTTCATTTTAATTTAAATAAATGATGTGTACATCTTAAGACAAACCATGTACCAAAGATAGGGCTTACTTTAAGTTGTTGTTTTTTCGGTATGCCATGCTTCTTTTCTCCATATACATCCATATTTTTAGAACATCATGCGCATCTACCAAGTATTGAAATCTGGCATCAATTTCACAGAAATAGAGAAAATCATCAATTTTAGCCTCGGGTATCCTTAGTTGGGTGTAGTATAAAGAGTCGGCATAAAAATCCCGGACTCTTTCTGTTCTATCGTATAATTTATTCCGTATCACCCGTTCCTTCAACATTTTAGTACGGCCAGATATTCCGTTTAAAATTGGGTTTATGGGTAGTAATCCGCCTCCTGAAGTAGCCTCAAAAAGCTCCCGTTCTGATTTTGTAGGAATACGGACGTGGGCATTGGGAAGGCCTAAAGACTCTGCTGTTACTACAGGGTCCATTTTCAAAGTGCGTAGGTCTTTTGAAATATCTCCAGTTAAGTTATAGGGCGTAACTACGACTTCGTCAAGTTCTGTCAATTCATCTTCCAAGGGAACGGAAACCAAGGCTCTATCCATCAGCTCGGCCGTTACCACAAGCTCCTTTTTCTTAAACTGCACTGCTGAAAATACCAGAGTGTCCTTAAGTTGTACTCGAATGGCAAAAAAACCGTTGCTATTGGTAATGGTGGCGCTATTTGTAGAAATATTCATTACGTGCGTAGCGGCCACATCGCCATCTGCACTAACCACTTTGCCTTCCATTGTTTTGCTAGGACCGGTCTGGGAAAAACCAACAGCCGACAAAAAGCAAATACAACAAAAATAGTTACTCTTCATCTATCTCCGCTAGAAACGTCTTGCTGTGATTTACCAAGGAATCTATAAGCTGAAATTCGTTTTCCTTTTTTAATAAGGTCGTGGCAGGCATTCTAACGTCACAGTAAAACAAAAATGCATCTATCTTATCTTCTGGTATACTCAGGTCCGATACAAAAAACTCGTTATCGTATACTTGACGCAATACTTGACTAACTCTTAGTTTAGGCCTATCGTCTGGTAAAACATCTTTTGATTTGAATAGCGCCCTAAAAATATTTACAAAATTAGCACCATCTTGCATTCCCCTATCCGTATCTGACATCGCTACGTTTTCTACGCCTGAGGTGCGATCTATTTCATACTCGAAGCCTTTAAATTCTTCGTTTTTAACTTTCATAAAGCGATCCGGATCATCTGGGGTTATCACCACCTCATCCAACTCGGTCACCTTTTCATTAACGGTAACCACAAGCCGGTTATTATCCAATATTTCCTGTGTCACCTTTATCAATTTATACTGGTAGTTTACAGCCGTAAAAGCCAACTCGTCCCCTACTTTTACTTCTATAACAAATTCACCTTCCTCATTCGTGACCGTAGCTTTTTCTGAAGTGGAATTGATCACATACTCGTTGGCTACATTAATGTTCTTGTATATTACTTTACCCATCAGCAGCCTTCGTTCATCGTCTTGGCCTGTAACAAAGGAAACAGACATGACTAGAACGAATGCGAGTAGGATTTTTGTTATTTTCATCTAAGAGTATTACTGTTTATTTAATAATATTTAAAGTAAAGATATGTTACCGTATTATAAAAGCCGCTACCAATAAATTTTTGTTAATTTACAACGCGTTTATAAATATCGGCATAAAAATAGATCTTATCGTAAAGGAGTTTAAAAAACGAATTCAGTTTAACGATTTTTGTCTTCACTTTATCTTAATACCATAATGTTTTGTTCCCTATTCTTAGGTGGACACAGAGATAATCTTATTTTTGTCTTCCTGCTATTTTTAAGTCACAAACACCACGTTATGAAACCAATAGTGATTCTAGTACTGCTTTTATGTTTGCGTACAACCGTTGTATTAGGACAAGTAAAAATAGGGGATAATCCACAGAATATAGATGCTTCTTCGGTCCTGGAACTAGAAAGCACTTCCAAGGTATTGGTCATAACCCGTGTTACCACATCTCAGATGGACGGTATTACACCCCAACGTGGCGGTATGGTTTATAATACAGATACAGAGTGTATTTATTATTTTGATGGGGCCCAATGGATCAACTTATGCGATGCCGTTAGTTTTGGGATTACCAATGCGCCCATAGTTAACCAAAGAAGTACAATTAGTATTACCGAAGCTACCAATAGTTACAATCTAGAAATTGAGCCGGGTAGTATCAGAAGCGTTCATATTGCCACTGCAGGTATTAATGGTACAAATATTCAGAATAATTCTATAGGTCCTGATAAATTAGGAGCCGATGCTGTAGGAGCAGAGGAATTGGCTGACGGGGCAGTGGGCAGCTTAAACATTCGAGATCAAAGTATAACCACATTCGACCTCGCAAGTGATGATCCAAACCAAGTATTAATTACGGATGAATTTGGTGTAGTTCAATGGGATAATGCCAGTAATTTAACGATTGAAGTGGCTTTGGATATTGCCAAAAACACAATGGATATCGCCGACCATATCTTTGAAGATGCCGATACCGTAGTTGGTAATGAAAGCCTTGCAAGCGCAATAATTGATGGGGACGAATTGGTTTTGAACGAATCAAACAATGAAACAAGAGTAGATTTAAGTGGGTTTAACGATGCAGGGACGGATGATCAGAATATAGTAGGGGGAGAAGTTACTGGGAATCAACTAAGAATAGATATTGAAGGCGGTAATTCCGGCACCATAGATGTGTCTTCTCTTACCGGAACTGGCACGGATAATCAGACGTTAAATCTGAATGGTAATTTATTAGGGATAACAAGTGGCAATAATGTGAATCTTACTAAGTATACAAACACCGACAATCAAACTATCAACCGCTTTGACTTTAATACAGCGACGAACCAACTTACGTTGGAGATTCAAAATGGAGGTACGCGAGAAATTACTTTAAATAATTTAAACAATACGGGAACGGATAACCAGACCTTAAGTATCACTGACGATACCTTAGAAATTTCTGGAGGGAACGCGCTTCCTTTAACTGCTTATATAAATACTGATGACCAAATACTAGAAATCGATGGAAACCAGTTAACTATAACAGGTCTGAATGGTGGAACTACAATTGGATTACCCGCAAGTACCGTGAATACGGATGAGCAACAAATAAGTATTAACGCTGATGGAACAGAAATAATGCTCGAAAGAGGAGGTACAATTGCTTTACCGGCAGGCACCGTAGATACCGATGACCAAAACCTAAGTCTAGCAGGGAACACGATAAGTATAACAGATGGTACGGGTATTGATTTAACTCCAATTTTAGGCGATGTAAACACAGATGAACAAAACCTAAGTCTTGCGGGTACTACCCTAAACATAACTGATGGCACTGGTGTGGACCTAGCTCCCATATTGGGAGAGGCGGATACCGATGAACAAAATCTAAGTCTCGCAGGAACCACACTAAACATTACTAATGGTAGTAGTGTTGAATTAGGTCCTATTTTAGGCGGTACAAATACAGATGAGCAAAATTTAAGCTTAACTGGTAATACTTTGAATATTACAAACGGTACCGGGGTGGATTTCAATTCAATTTTAAACTTGACAAATATATTGACAGTTGGAAATAGCGCAGGTAATAGTGCTATAAATAATTTAGCAGACCCTACCCTACCTCAAGATGCAGCTACCAAATCTTACGTAGACGTAACCGTGGTGGCAGCTGGTGGAGGCGTGCCTACAGATGAGTTAAATCAAACATTTGAAGTAAATGGTTTAAATCTTGAATTGACAGATGCGCTGGGTACGCTACAAGTTCCTCTTAACCAAATAAACACTGATAACCAAAATGCAGCTGCCGTGCCGTTCGCTCCAATAGGGAATACCTTAAGCGTGGACGTTCAGTCGGCCATTGTCGAACTACAAACGGAAATTGACGGTATACCTGCTGGTGAAGCAGCCAACCCCTTTGATGAGTTGATAACTACTTTCTCCTTGACTGGTACAGAACTAAATATTGCAGAAGGAGCAAATATCCCAGCACCAATTAATTTGGATTTGATATTTGCCACAGATGCCGAATTAGCTAGTATAAATGGTTCGGAGACAGTCGTAAACAGCAGTGGAACCGTAACGGTCGCGGGAACGGGTACAACTGGAAACCCATATGTACTCACAGCCACGGCTGGTGACGGATCGGAAACC
>NZ_KK211215.1:0-101379 GCF_000621125.1 Maribacter antarcticus DSM 21422 | reverse complement strand
GTAAACGGTAGCGGAACAGTGGCAGTAACTGGAACAGGAACGACTGGAGACCCATATGTACTAACAAGTGCCGATACATCCGATGGTTCGGAGACAGTTGTAAACGGCAGCGGAACGGTGGCCGTAACTGGAACCGGAACAACACCTGACCCATACGTGCTTACTACAACAGCAGGAGACAACTTTTCGAATACAGATTTAATTTTAGACGCCAACAGAACTCACAATCTAGCCGGCTTTAACTTTGTTTTTGGTGGCCCAGGTAATATAGCAGTTGGTACACTTCCAGGTGCTCCACAAAGCAAATTAGATGTTGACGGACAAATTCAAGCTAGATTGGGGTTTGCCGGCAACCCTGGCTCTGCTGGAAATCCAAGTTTTGGTTTTTACACAGAAACTACTATGGGGATGTATAGAGCAGGGAATAATCAACTGGGTTTTTCCACAAATAGTACAGAAGCAATGAGAATTATTGCAAATGGTGACGTAGGAATTGGTGTTGCAATACCACTTTCGAATCTTCATGTTGATGGTGACATTCGAGCAAATGGTGATATATTATACGATGGTAACTCTACTGATTTAGTACCTGACTACGTCTTCCAAAAATATTATACAGGGAAATCATTTTTAAACAGTATTTACAAATTTCAAACTTTAGAAGAAATTGAAAATTTTATTAAAGAAAATAAACACTTACCCGGTATAAAATCCGCAGCCCAAGTAAAACAAGACGGGTTTTGGAACCTTAGCAAATCCAATATAAAAAACCTCGAAAAAATAGAAGAACTCTTCTTGCACACCATAGAACAAGAAAAGAAAATTAAATCCTTAGAAGACACAAACAGTTCACTGACTAACGAAGTGGCGCTGCTTATAGCCCAAATGGAAGCAATTAAAAAAATGTTGACAGCGAAGAACAACCACTAATGCAAAAAACCTGCTACATCCTTTTTATGCTTTTGGCAGTAACCCTTACCGCCCAAACTGCCCTATACAACAGTGGCAACTTGCGCATTCACGAGAATGGGAATCTTGGCTTTCACACCAATCTAATCAACGAGGCTCCGTTTGATACCAATTTAGGATTGGTAGGCTTCTATAGCCCTACAGAACTAACTGTCTCAGGCACCATAGTTCCTTTATTTTTTGATACTGAAATTGCCACGGAAAACGGATTGCATTTAGAGCTGGGCATAGATAACACCAACAACACCAGTTTTATCGTTGGCGATATCCTAAGCCCAAGAACTCAAGACAACACCTACTATAATTTCCTTAAAAATAGTTTTTACCTTGGTGAAGGAAATCTAAATAAAATAGATGGGTATGCAGCCATAACCAATAAGCAGAACTTTATTTTCCCCGTTGGGGATTCAGAATTGCTAAGGCCTTTAATACTTGACTCGGAAAGTACCAACCTCTTTGCCAAATGCGCCTATTTTTTTGAAAATCCAAATGCGCCTGTTTCCCGCAGTGGAAACTTTGATACTGATAACACAGCCAGGAATATAGAATTAGTTAGTACCTCAGAATTTTGGCGTTTAGAAAGCACGGTGGTGTCTACTGTTAATGTAAGCTGGAATGCCAGAAGTAGCATGGAAAGCCTTACAGATGACAGCACTACTCTTGTTTTAGTAGGCTGGAGCAAATTAGGCAATCGGTGGGAGAATCTTGGGGCAACATCCGTACTTGGCAACTTGGAGCAAGGTTTTATAACCTCGGAACCCTTTCTACCTTCCGATTATGAGATTCTAACCTTGGGGTCTTCAAAAATTCCTTTTGAGCCTTTGGCAAGAGCAGTCGTTAGGTTAGAAAACTATTTTGTGTCCCCTAACGGAGATAATATTAACGATACCTTTTTTGTTCCCGAACTAGAAAACTCTGAAAATAATATAGTTACCATTTATGACCGGTACGGCATAAAAGTATTCAAAAAAAGCAACTATACCAATGACTTTTCAGGAACCGCTAATGTGGGTAATTTTATCTTTAATAGGAATCAAGGGCTACCTTCCGGAATTTATTTTTATACCATATTCATGATAGATTTAAATCTTGATTACCAAGGTTTTCTCTACCTTACCAACAAATAAAATTATAGCTTTACCAACACCTTTTAAGGGTTGGCGATTACTTAAATGTCTTTAAATGGACCCTTTACCACAGTTTTCCCCAACTAGACAACAATAATATGTGAGGGCTATACGTATGTACTATTTTTAAAATATATTCAAAATTTCAAAGAAGAATTTTTTACTTAATTTTAAATATGGCACGTTCGTTTTTTTGAATGCACGTGTAGTTATCAAAAAGCAGCCTAATCATGATGCAAAGAAGATCATTTATTAAGAAAACGAGTGCCGCAGGAATCGCGATGGCCCTTGTACCCGGTATTACCCTAAACCAAGAAATGGAGTATTCCATCGTTGAGCTTATGGGCAAAACCAATATAGAACTGTATGGCGAAGGAATCAACCTGCGAAAGAAAGCACATGACGCTTTTCTATCCATGAAAAGAGCCGCTTATTCTGATGGCATCGACCTTAAAATTGTTTCAAGTTTTAGGAGTTTCCAGCGTCAGGAGATTATTTTTGAACGAAAGTTCATCACCTATACAGAAGATGATGAAATGGAGCCTTTAGCAGCTATCGATAAAATCATCGAATATTCTACGATACCCGGTACTAGCAGGCATCACTGGGGCACTGATATTGATGTTATAGACGGCTACCCAAAAACAAATGGCGATGTCTTGGTGCCGGAAAAATTCGAATCTGGTGGCCCGTTTGAAAATTTCAAAAAATGGATGGACGAAAATTCAGTAATCTATGATTTTCATCTTGTTTATACCGATAACCCAAAAAGGAGAGGTTTTAAATATGAGCCTTGGCATTACAGCTATGCGCCAATCTCGAAACCAATGCTAGAAGCCTTTAGAAGCAAGAACATTGCTCAATTATTACAACTAGAAGAATTTTATGGAGCGGAGCATTTTACCATCGGCTTTCTAAAAAACTATATCCAGAATAATATTTTAGACATCAATAGAAACCTTCTTTAACTCTTTTGTATGTTTCGGCGCCTTATAAAACACCGTAATCGTGAGAAGAGGTAGTTGAAAAATCGATATATTCATTGGCCGTGCCCCTGAAATATTCGCATGTATTCAAAAATGCAGCAATACGGAAACGAACCCCTATTCCAGACGTTCCCAACATATTAGCATGACCTAATGAAGACATCGCCATAAGACTGCAAAGCGCACCAAAAAAATAGCCCAGCAGCATGGCGAACTTTACGCTGACGAGCGCTTACAAGCTTTTGTAGTTGCCGCAGGAAACAAACTGTCACACAGCAGTATTGAAACAGATACGCCCTATAAATACGATTTTCCTTTACTAGCAGATGTTCAAACCATGAACACATTCGCAGCACCAGGCGGCCAGTGTGTTAGTACCTATGCACTCTTTTCGCATTGGAACGAAGCATAATTGGCTGGCGTATTGGGCCATGAAATAACGCAGGTAATCAGAAGACATTCCGCAAAATAAATCGCTAAAGGTGATTGCTGGCAAACATTGACCATGGATATCTCTGTAGCTGGCGATATGGGTGGTTTAGTATACAGAATAGGTGAGAATACCTTATTATAGGATGGGCGTGGAGACGAACTGGAAAGGGACGAGCTAGGCGTGCTCTTTATGATACAGTCTGGTTGTGCTTATGAGATGGTAAAAGTGATAGACATACTAAAAGCGGCAAGCGATCTCAATCGTACTCCAGAAATCCAAAGCATACATCCAAATCCAAAAAACAGCATATAAAAAATTTAGGAAGCTATGGAGCACTGTAGTAATAAGAGCTAAACGCTTATCGATCTTTTAAGCGCTTAAACGAGACCTACACCTAAAATTGACTTCATTTTCACTATATTTAAAATTCCCAAATTAGTGACACCATTTACCCTTTACCTTTATAGCTATTGGTTAAATCAGTTGTGATGCAGTAGAACACGTCACATAAAAAATACTATATGGGAACACTATTACACTTTAAAGATCTTTATATATCTGCATTTGAAAATTGCAAACCAGAAATTTTGGTAGTACTATTAAAAGTATACTCCGTATTTTGTGGATTAATGTTACTAATGGCTTTTTATGCCTTCGCATATAGGGTCTTTCATGGATTTGAATTTTAACGTTTGTACTCTTTTACCTGAACACTATAAGAGATTTTATTGAAAATAAAAACCTGTTACGTATGCGTAAGAGGTTTTTTTATGTGCTGCATTCAAATGTAGGAGCATCCACCTTAGCCCCTCTTGGGAGAAAATCAAGGACTGGCGACCTTGATGTACACATCAGAACCGTATAACCAAGCCTAATAAATCTTTAAAAAAGTAAAAATCACCTAGTTGGAAATTAAAGAAAGTCGATAGCAATCCTATCATAAAAGCTAGTGTCCTAAACACTAAATTCAACCAAAAAGCTTGGAAAAATACTAGTTAAACTAGGGAAATCATGCTACTTTTGAAGGAACAATTTTGACAATGACCATGAACAAAAAAGTAATCTTAATGATTTTAGATGGCTGGGGAACATCTCCCGACCCTAAAGTCTCCGCAATAGATAATGCACATACACCTTATATCGATTCGCTATACACGGACTACCCTAATGCTGCTTTACGTACGGATGGACTTAATGTTGGCCTTCCAGAAGGGCAAATGGGAAATAGCGAGGTAGGACATATGAATCTGGGAGCCGGGAGAGTCGTCTACCAAGAATTAACACGCATTAATTTAGCGGTTAAAAACAATACCCTGAAAGACGAAAAAGTCTTAGTAGATGCATTTGATTACGCTAAAAAAAATAAAAAGAAAGTACATTTTTTAGGACTTTTAAGTGATGGAGGCGTGCATTCCCATATTACACATTTAAAGGGTTTGCTTACTGCTGCTAACGACAACGGTTTAGAAGATGTATACGTGCATGCGTTTACAGATGGTAGAGATGTGGACCCAAAATCAGGCATTGGTTATGTGCAGGATTTACAAGAACACATGTCTAAAACCGTAGGCAAGATTGCAACTGTTACGGGTCGGTACTACGCGATGGACCGCGATAACCGTTGGGAGCGCGTAAAATTGGCCTACGATGTTATCGTAAACGGAGTGGGTGAACCAACAGAGCATATTACTAAAGATTTACAAATAAATTATGACAACGATGTTACCGATGAGTTTATAAAACCGATGGTAGCTGCTAAAAATGGAACGGTAGATGCCGATGATGTAATTATCTTTTTCAACTTTAGAACAGATCGTGGAAGAGAGTTAACAAATATGCTCTCCCAAAATGATTTTCCGGAATATCATACTAAAAAATTGCCACTATATTACGTTACCATGACCAATTACGATGATAGTTTTAAAGGAATGCACATCGTTTTTAACAAGGACAATATCACCGACACCTTAGGTGAAATTCTTTCCAAGGCCGGCAAAAAACAGATCAGAATAGCAGAAACCGAAAAATACCCCCACGTCACCTTCTTTTTCTCTGGTGGACAAGAAGCCCCTTTTGATGGGGAAAGTAGAATTTTAAGAAATTCCCCTAAAGTGGCTACCTACGATTTAAAACCCGAAATGAGTGCCTACGAACTTACCGGTGCCTTGGTAGAAGATTTAAAGAAACAAGAGGCTGACTTTGTATGCCTCAACTTTGCTAACGGAGATATGGTAGGACATACCGGTATTATGGAAGCCGCCATAAAAGCATGTGAAGCCGTTGATATATGTGTGAAAAACGTAATAGAAACTGGATTAGACAACGGGTACTCAACCATACTCATTGCAGATCATGGCAACTGTGAGACGATGATCAATCCAGATGGTTCACCCAATACGGCACATACCACGAATCCTGTTCCCATTATTTTGATAGATCCAGAATTAAAACAAATTCATGATGGTGTTCTTGGCGATTTAGCCCCTACTATTTTAAAAATGATAGGTGTGGAACAACCGGCGAGCATGACCTGTACCTCCTTGATTTAAAAACAGAATTCTCCATAATTGGAGTATAAAAAAGGATTGTTTTACCTTTGTACCCTATGATAAAGATAAAATCGGCCCAAGAAATTGAATTAATGCGGGAAAGTGCATTAATTGTATCAAAAACCCTAGGAATGCTGGCAGCGGAAGTAAAACCTGGTGTAACCACACTCGCTTTAGATACTTTAGCAGAAACCTTCATTAGAGATCATGGTGGTGTCCCTGGTTTTCTTGGCTTGTATGACTTTCCCAATTCACTATGCATGAGCCCCAATGCACAGGTCGTACATGGAATTCCAAATAAACAACCATTGCAAGAAGGCGATATTATCTCCATAGATTGCGGTGTTTTAAAAAACGAATTTTATGGTGACCATGCCTATACATTTGAAGTTGGAGAGGTATCCCCGGAAACCAAAAAGTTACTACAGATTACCAAAGAATCGCTTTATATTGGAATCCGAGAATTTAAAACTGGCAATAGAGTCGGAGATGTTGGCTACGCGATACAAAAATTTACCGAAGACCATGGATATGGTGTTGTGCGGGAATTAGTAGGCCATGGATTGGGTAAAGAAATGCATGAGGATCCCGAAATGCCCAACTACGGAAAACGAGGAAGAGGCAAAAAGTTTGTTGAAGGCATGACGGTTGCCATAGAGCCCATGACCAATTTAGGTACAAAAAGCATTAAGCAATTGAAAGATGGCTGGACTATTCTGACCGCTGACGGCAAACCAAGTGCACACTTTGAGCACAACATAGCCATTATAAACGGAAAACCGGAATTACTTTCCACCTTTCAATATATTTATGATGTTTTGGGAATAAAAAGTAATGAGGAAGATGAATTCAGGCAAACCAAACTCCAGTCTTAAGAACCTCGTATAAATGAAGAAAATCTTTAAATTCTTCCTCAATTTCATACCAAGACCAGTTCTCATAAAAGTTAGCTATTTCGTAAGGCCTTTGTTTGCATTATACTACAGAGGCACTCAGTATACCGACCCCATTGATGGCAAAAGATTCAAGAGCTTTTTGCCATACGGCTACGAAAGTCCAAGAGAGAATGTATTATCTCCCTCTACCCTCTCGTTAGAGCGACATAGATTACTTTGGCTTTATTTAAAACAAGAAACTAATTTCTTCCAAAAGCAGCTTAAAGTACTACACTTTGCTCCTGAACAAGCTTTTTATAAGCGCTTTAGAGCATTGACAAATATCAACTACACCACAACAGACCTTAACTCCCCTTTAGCGGATATAAAGGCCGATATCTGTAACCTTCCTTTTAAAGCTAATTCTTTTGATGTTATTCTATGTAATCATGTACTCGAACATATTCCTAACGATACCAAAGCCATGGGGGAGCTGTACCGTATCCTAAAACCAGGTGGTTGGGGTATCTTTCAGATTCCGCAAGATATGAATCGAGAAACTACCTTCACAGATGACCGTATTACAGATAAAAAAGCACGCGCTAAGATTTTTGGACAATACGACCATGTGCGAATTTATGGTAGGGATTATTTTAAAAAACTAAGAAGTATTGGTTTTCATGTATTAGAGGTGGACTACACTAGTACACTTACGCCAGAAGAAATTAATAGGTATAGACTTGCAAAGGGAGAAATTATACCCCTTGTAAAAAAGTAACTATTCCAAGATTAGGTTCTTAAAGCCCTCGGTCAAAAATTCTTGTATGCTGCCTTTGTCATCTGCGTAGATGATATAGGCATCTAAACTATCGTCCGATAACACGAGTTGTTTTGCCTGCTCTAAATCCATGACCATACATGCCGTAGCATAACCATCAGCGGTAGCACAATCATCTGCCAAAATAGTGACACCCAAAGTGTTCGAATTTTTTGTGAAACCGGTTATCGGGTCTATCGTATGTACATACTTTTGTCCTGTAACCTCGTCTATCCTAAATTTCCTATAATTACCGGAAGACGCTAACGCTCTGTTATTTAACCGTATCGCAATTTTAGATTGCCTGTTGTATTCATTCTCAGGATTATCGATACCTACGCCCCAAGGCCTACTTTTTATCGTATTTATTCCTTTTCCAACAACCTCTCCGCCAATTTCTATCAAATAATTCTGGATACCCTTTTCATCTAACAACACGGCTACCCGATCAATGGCATAACCCTTTGCGATTGCATTAAAATCAAAATAGATGTTTGAATTTTCCTTTAGCACTTTATGCTCCTGAGAAATTTGGACCTTATCGAAACCTACGAATTGTAACAAACTGTCTACGCTAATACTGTCTAGGAGCATCTGCTGCTCTGGACCAAAACCCCAAGCATTTACCAAGACGCCTACCGTAGGGTCAAAATAACCCTTAGTTACCCTATGTATTTCTTTGGATAAGTCAAAGACATCCTGAAACATATGGTCTACCTGCAAGGTAGAATCTCCCCTATTAATTTTAGATATGTCCGAGTCAGGAATATAAGTTGATAAGGACGTATTAACCACCTGGAATACAGAATCGATTTCTTGTTGATAATCTAAGGTTTTATCTGCTAAATAGATAATACTGTAAGAGGTTCCAAACACGCCTCCTGTAGCCCCATTCTTAATTATCTCCTTTTTTTCAGAATTACAAGAAAACAGGATACTACAAAGAACAATTAAACTATATCTTTTCATTATTCAATTTCTGTTAAGCCATCGTAATCAACTATATAATCCTCATTAAGATAAACCGGTAAATTATAGTCCTTTGAGTTTACCAGTCCCACGGCAGCATAAAAGGTACGTGCTTCAAACTTTATAGCATGATCTCTCATTTTATTAAGATCTGCCCTAAAAAATTCCATATCCTTGGGGTCTCCGGGGTATCCTATACTCTTGACCACTACAAAGTGTAACTTCTTGTCCATAGTACAAACAAACTGGGGATTCTTCTTTAACTCGCTGTTTACTGACAAAAATTCAAATCCAGCCTCCTCGAGCTGCTTGCCTACAATATTCATTGCTAAATTATGTAACTCTTGTTCTGTAAGTATATGCATTGTATTGTCTTCTATTTTTATGCCTTATCGCAAAAACAAACTATAAAAAAACCGATATTATTTATATCGGTTTTTTTTAATATTAAAATCTACTTCGTATTAAAACTTATTACAGGATATAGTATTAACCACCAAAGTCATCAAAACGGATATGTTCGTCTGCAATACCGTAATCTTCTCCCATTTTTTGAACCGCCTTGTTCATTAAAGGTGGCCCACAGAAATACAACTCGATATCCTCTGGAGACTCGTGAAGGTCCAAATAATTATCAATAACACAATTGTGAATAAACCCAACAAAACCATCACCGGGCGCATCTAAACTTTCTTTTATTTTCCAATTATCCTCTTCAGCTGGTTCAGAAAGTGCTAAATAAAATTTAAAGTTTGGGAACTCCTCCTCTAACTTGTAAAAATGATCCAAGTAAAACAATTCCCTTTTAGAACGACCACCATACCAATAGCTAACTTTTCTATTTGTTTTTAATGTTTTGAATAAATGGTACAAATGAGACCGCATTGGAGCCATACCAGCACCACCTCCCACATACAACATTTCTGAATCAGACTCATTGATGAAGAACTCACCATAAGGTCCAGAGATAGTAACATCGTCACCCTCTTTTAATCCAAAGATATAAGACGAAGCAACACCAGGGTTTACATCCATCCAACCATTTTTAGAACGATCCCATGGTGGTGTAGCAATACGTACGTTTAACATGATTTCTCTTCCTTCAGCAGGAAAAGAAGCCATAGAATATGCGCGTTCAACAGTTTCAGGATTTTTCATCACTAAAGGCCATAAATTGAACTTATCCCATTCTGCCTTAAACTTATCCGGAGTATCGTGCTCTTCCGGGTGTGCGGTAATATCCATATCGGCAAAATTAACCTCGCATTCTGGAATCTCTATTTGAATATACCCTCCAGCTTTGTAACCCATATCTTGCGGAATTTCAACTACGAATTCCTTAATAAAAGAAGCAACATTATAGTTACGAACTACTTTACCTGGCCATTTTTTAATCCCAAATACTTCCTCAGGAATAGTAATTTCCATGTCCTGCTTTACTTTTACCTGACATGCTAAACGTGCTCCATGACCCAATTCCCTTTTAGAAAAATGAGGTGTTTCTGTTGGCAACGCTTCACCGCCACCAGAAAGCACATTACATTCACATTGTATACATGTTCCCCCACCACCGCAAGCGGATGGTAAGAATACTTTTTGAGCGCTAAGCGTGGTGAGCAAAGTGCTTCCAGAAGCTACTTCAACCTTCTTTTCACCGTTTATGGTAATGGTCACAGGACCAGAAGGTGATAACTTCTGTTTTGTAAATAACAAAATCGAAACCAAAATCATCAATAGCACTAAAAAGGCTACAACGGTAATCATTATTGTTCCAACTGTACTAGTAGCTAAAATCATCCTTTATTTATTTATATCGTTATACGAAATTTCCTTTTCATCTATTTCCTTTTTCAACTTCTCTGTCTCATCTGAACGTACACCCGAGTCCTCCATTTGTTGTGCACTTTCGCCAACGACTTCTTCAGGAGCCTCTTCTCCACCCCCGGTTAGCATACCTCCAAAACTTTGAAATCCTATACCCATTAAACCTGTGATGATAAAAGTGATACCTAAACCTCTTAGCGGTGCAGGAACATTCGAATATCTAATCTTTTCACGAATCGCTGCTATCGCTAGGATAGCCAAAAACCAACCTATACCAGAACTAATACCATAATTCAATGCCAAACCAAAAGTTGCTATTTCTCTTGCCTGCATAAATAAGGAACCTCCCAAAATAGCGCAGTTTACAGCGATTAAGGGTAAAAATATACCTAGCGCATTGTACAAGGATGGTGAAAACTTCTCTACGATAATTTCTACTAGTTGTACCATTGTAGCAATGGTGGCAATGAACAATATAAACGACAAGAAGCCAAGATTATAATCTGCATATTCTTCTCCAAGCCATACCAAGGCACCTTCTTGTAACAAATACTTATCTAATAACCAGTTTAACGGCACTGTAACAGCTAATACGAAAATCACTGCTGCCCCTAGTCCTACAGCTGTGGCCACTTTTTTGGATACTGCTAAATAGGAACACATTCCTAGAAACACGGCAAATACCATGTTGTCTATAAAAATCGATTTGAAAAATAACTCTATATGTTCTAACATAATTTCTTTGTATCTATTTGTTTAGTTATCTTCTATCAATGCTGGATTTTTAGAGCGTTGTACCCAAATTAGGATACCAACAACAATCAAAGCGGCCGGTGGAAGAATCATAAAACCATTATTCTCATATCCTGTTGCAAACAAACCTGTTTTCATAATAGGATCACCTAAAACAGGATATCCTAAAAGTGTGCCAGAACCTAATAATTCCCTAAAAAAACCAACTATGATAAGAATCACTCCATAACCTAAAGCGTTTCCAATACCATCTAGAAAAGACTTCCATGGACCATTTGCCAATGCAAAAGCCTCGAAACGTCCCATGATGATACAATTGGTTATAATTAAACCGATAAAGGCACCCAAGGTTTTACTGAGCTCATAAGCATAGGCCTTTAAAACTTGATCTACGATAATCACCAAGGTCGCAACAACAATTAATTGCACAATGATTCTAATTTTAGAAGGGATAATATCCCGCATTAGCGATATTACCACGTTTCCAAGCCCCATTACAAAAATTACCGAAATAGCCATCACAATGGATGCCTCTAATTCTGCGGTAATCGCCAGTGCAGAACATATACCTAATACCTGTATGGTAATTGGATTGTTATCTGCTAACGGATCTAAGATTAAACTAGTATCTTTTTTAGTAAGTAAGGCCATAGTTATTTAACTCTAATAGTTTCTAAATAGTCTTTATATAGGTTGACGCTCTCTTTAATCATCACCGCAACACCGTTTCCAGTAATCGTGGCACCTGCCAAGGCGTCTACCTCATTGTCATCCTTGGTGTTATTTAAAGGGTCATTATTCCCTTTGGCAACAGCAATACCTGCGTACCTGGTACCATCCAAAATACTTTCCCCTTCAAAGTCGTCCATGAAGTAGCGCATTTTAATATTAGCACCCAACCCGGCAGTTTCCCCTTTATGATCAAAGTAGACCCCTTGAACCGTCATAGTTTCATCTAAGGCAATATACCCCCAAATAGCATCCCACAAGCCTTTTCCATACATGGGTATGATATAAGAAGACTTACCGTCTTTCTCCCCAATAAACAGGGGTAGTTTATAGGATTCCCCCTTTTTCTTTGCAGCAAGTTGTTTTTTTAGGTCGATTAGGTAGGCCTCTTCATCCGGTGTAGTTTTACCATCTTCAAGCACCAATTGCTCCTTAATATAGGTAGTGAACTCTGCTTCTACCTTATCCGTTGGAATCTGACTAACATTGCCTTTGTCATCTCCATTTTCGTTTACACCCATAGCGTAAAGGATATTCTGCTGCGTTGCAAAACGTTCATTTTCTTTAATTTGAGGACCGAGTCCAGAAGCCAAAAAGGCTAAAATAGAACCAACTACTACAACCATGACAGCTGCAAAAATAACGGTATAACTGTTTTTATCTGTATCTACTGCCATAACTAAACGGTTTCTGCTTTAAGTTCTTTTGCCGCACTTTCGGAATCCCTAGGAAGTACAACGGCATTTTTAAGTCTTTTCATTCTTTGTTTCACATTGCCTTGAATCACATAGTGGTCAATGGTTGGAGCAAATACGTTCATCAATAATATAGCTAGGAAAACACCTTCTGGATAGGCCGGATTAAAGACACGAATCATTATAGCTATAAATCCGATAAAAAATCCATAAATCCATTTCCCCTTGTTGGTCTGAGAACCCGTTACCGGATCTGTAGCCATATAAACGATGCCAAACGCTAGGCCACCTACAATAAGATGTTTCCAGAAATCGAAACTCATAAGTCCGTAAAACTTATTCGTTTCGCCAATCCAACCCAATTCTACGACTTGGTTGAAAATCAATCCCATAACTAGGGCACCAATTACGGCACTCACCATAATTCTCCAACTTGCTATTTTACTAAAAATCAAGAATGAGCCACCTAATAAACATAAAAAGGCAGACGTCTCACCAACAGACCCCGGAACAAATCCGAAGAACATATCTGAAATACTGTATTTTGCACTCATGGCCGCTTCATTGTTCTGAGCCAAATACCCTAGTATCGTTTCCCCAGAAATAGCATCTACATTATCCGCTCCTGCCAAAATCTGTTCTGAACGCTCACGCGCTTCGTATACCCAAACCTTATCACCACTCATCCAAGTAGGATATGCAAAGAATAAAAACGCCCTAATCGTAAGCGCTGGGTTAAGAATGTTCATTCCCGTACCTCCAAATACTTCCTTACCGATAACAACACCAAAAACTACTGCTACGGCCAACATCCATAACGGCGTATCTACAGGTACAATTAATGGCACCAACATTCCAGTAACCAAATACCCTTCCTCTACTTCATGACCTTTAATAACCGCAAAAATAAATTCTACAAGAAGTCCAATACCATAGGATACGACTACAAGTGGTAAAACCTTAATTATACCAATCCAGAAATTATCCCAAGTAATAAAGTGCTCCAAAACAGAAAAATTCTCTGGAAAGCCATTTAATGCCGAGTAATACTGATATCCCGCATTGAACATAGAAAAAACTAAAATTGGAACCAAAGCCATGATTACCGTATTCATAGTTCTTTTTAAATCATCTGCTCCTCGAACATGAGACCCGGAATGGGTTGTCTCGTTCGGAGCAAACAAAAAGGTATGAAAGGCATTAAAGGCGGGTGCCATCTTTTGCCCCTGATACTTCATTTTTAACTCGTGCAATGTGCTTTTTATGCTCATGTCTTATCCTATTTCTTGTTGTAAATAATCTAAACCTTCTCTTATAATCTGTTGATGAGGCTGTTTAGAAATGCAAATAAATTCCGTCAATGAAAAATCTTCAGGTGCAACTTCATACAAGCCCAAATGTTCCATCTCATCTAAATCCTTGACCATACATGCTTTCAGCAACTGCATTGGATAAATATCCATTGGAAAAACCTCCTCATAATGTCCTGTCACTACAAACGCCCTATGTTCACCATTCGTATTCGTAGTAAGCTCATATTTTTTCTTTGGTTGCATCCATGAAAAAGTAAGTGCTCTGGTATTCGATATCTTATTAAAAATTGGCTTGTTCCAACCAAAAAACTCGTAATCATCTCCCTCTGGAATAACGCTTACTGTGTTGTTATAAAAGCCAAGGCTGCCTTCCGGTTTACTTTTAGAACCCGTAAGGACATCACCATTAATAACGCGTATATTTTCTTCTGTTACGCCACTCGCATAAAGAAAAGTAGCAATTTCTGCACCTATTTTTGTGGTGTAATATTTAGGAGCCTTTACACATGACCCTACCAAAGCTATAAATCTTTCAGCATTAAATTTTCCTGTCAGCAAAAACTCACCCATGATAACTAAATCTTGAGGCGACACCGTCCAAACCAACTCTCCCTTATTGATAGGATCTAACTTATTAATTTGCGTTCCTACCAAACCCGAAGGGTGTGGTCCAGAAATCTTGTGCAACTCAACTCCTTTTAAAGAAGCCAAAGGAGAATCCTCAGACTTCCCTATGGATACATGCACTTTTCCAGGAGTTAACTTTGTTAATGCGGTAACAGCTGCCTGCAACTCCACTTCCTTACCTTTTAAAACATAGTTAAGGTCCGCAGCCAATGGCGATGTTATATAAGCTGAAATAAAAATGGCTTTTGGAGTCGTATCTGGATCGGCAATAATATCATAAGGACGTTGCTTTATAAATGGCCAACAACCACCTTTTAACCAAACCGATTTAACATCCTGTTTTGTAGCACTCTCAATATCAATAGTAGGGCTTACGTCAAAACTCTGTTCCTTATCAGCTAAGATTTTAACCGACAATATGCGTCTTCTTGCACCCCGCTCAATCTCAACCAACTCACCACTAACTGGAGATACAAAAAGCATATCCGCTATATTTTTGTTATAAAACAAAGGCTCGCCAGCTTTTACCTCAGCCCCTTGCTTCAAAAACATCTTTGGCGTTACTCCGTGAAAATCGTTTAGATTTAAAGTGTACACATTACTTAAAACCGCTTTGACGGTTTCCAGCTCAGCAGCACCCACTAGGTTAATATTTAACCCTTTTTTAATTTGAATGTCTTTGGACATATATTGTGGACCTTTGGTTAACAAAATTTGAAGCAAATTTACCACTAAATGAAAAAATTTCATAATTATTAACCTATAATTTAGGCTTTATATCGATGTTAATTTATTCGGTATCCTTTTTGTTTACCTTTGAAATATAATTTGCTGATAAATGTGCGTATTGCTTAAACATATTGTTTTTTTACTTTTTGTCCAATCGGCTTTTTGTCAAGTGCAAGTTGAGATGAATGCTCCATCAAACATCAAATCAATTACTTTTAAGGGACCTACCGAAGATCAATTTCCAATAATTAAGATTGGTGAACCTATATATTTAGAGTTCGATGATTTAATGGCCAACGAGCAGGATTATTACTATAAAATTTTACATTGCGATTATGATTGGACACCCTCCGATTTGCTCAAATCCCAATTTCTTAATGGTGTGGATAACCAGCGAATTATAAATTATTCAAATAGCTACAACACCCTGGAAACGTATTCCAACTATCAACTCACAATTCCGAACGAAAATGTACGCCTTAAGGTTACTGGAAACTACGTTTTAGAAATCTACAACAACAATTACGAATTACAATTTTCAAGACGGTTTATTGTCTATAAAAACTTAGTAACCGTTGGAGGTACAGTTAAACGACCCCGAGATTTTGAATTTTTAAACGAGAAGCAAGTGGTTCAACTCTCCATTAATTCAGGGAATTTTAGATTGGTGAACCCAAAAAAAGAAGTCAAAATAGCAATTTTACAAAATTACTATTGGCCAACAGCGCTGTACAATATCCCTCCCCAATTTACTTTAGGTAATGAACTGGTGTATAAATACGACCTTGAAACCTCCTTCTTTGGGGGTAACGAATATTTACTTTTTGACACAAGCGACCTTAGAGCACCAAGTTCTCAAATAGGAAGAATAGACCTTATCGATATATACAATCACTATCTATTTTCAGACGGTTTCAGAAACGACGAACCCTACACGTACTTCCCAGACGTGAACGGGGATTTCGTAGTACGCACATTACAAGGAGACAACGATTCTCGGGAAGCGGAATACACAAAAGTACATTTTAGCCTACCCTACACTGATATTTTAGCTTTGGACGATGTTCATATTTTTGGAAAATATAACAACTATGCGCTCACCGATGAAAATAAAATGACCTACAATGAGGACAATGGTATGATGGAGGCAACCATAAAATTAAAGCAAGGGTTCTACAACTACAAGTATGCCGTAAAAGGGGAAAATAACAACATCAGACTCAATGATGTTGGTGGGGATTTTCATTTTACGGAAAACAACTATTTGATTTTGGTGTACTATAGGGATTTCGGTGATATCTACGATAGCATTATAGGTGTAGGGTCTGCTAACTCAAGAACCATAACCAATTAGGTTACCCAAAAGGTTCCTGAATTTAAAACTAAATACAAACAGACTAACGGATGTAAACTAAAATAGCGCGTCATTACCTGTCTAAACTGCAAGTATTCACTTAATAAGGGCGACAGGTAGCACCCTACCTTCTCACAACCCAATAGCACCAAAAAATAAAGCTTTAGTGATTTTTTTTGAAGCGTTCTTCGAAGTCTAATATCCTAAGACGTTACGCTTATAAAAACACACGCCCACCTGACTAGACCTGAAAAAATCGCAAATACATAGATTTTGGGCATATGTATATCCTAACCGATTCCTTTTAATTTTTAGTAAGCTTGGCCTTTATATTTTCTATTGATGGTGTTTCTTGCTAATTCAAAAAAGTTGGATTTACTTGAAAAAAAAACAAAAAATGGATTGATAAATACAAACACATCCGCACCTTAAGAATATTGATCTTAACGAGGTCAAAGCTGATAAAAATCAATGAATCTTCGAATGCGATGCTTTAGAAATGGCTGGGGTAATAACCGAACTAGTTTGAATAATAAACTCCGTGATACGTTCCAATCCCAAAAGAGAACAAAACGCTACTGATTACTTAAATCCATTTTATTTTGAAAAACTAGCCTTTTCCGGTACTTCAATAGGAAATAATAGGTTTCATAATTTCACCAAAACAGAGAACAAATACAACTTAAAAATACCACAAGCAACAAAGTTTTTTTTCCGAGCAAATGACCTAATTACGGAATCTGAATTGGTTATTAATACAGGTATGTCAAAACTGCTTTTTACTACATTTTTCTTCCTATGCTTATTCCTACTATCTATTTGGTTGATACATATCAGGAAAAAGTATGCATATACCGATTATCTAATATTTTACTTTCATAATAAACAACTGTTATTTACCTTGCTCTCTAATAGTTTTATGATTAACAGTGTTTTAAGCTAGAAGGCAACGGGTTTTATCCTTTTGGTTTTAACTATCTATCTTTACTACGGCAATCCAAAGTTTTTATAGTCAAGGTAGATTTTAAACTATTGTTAAAAAGGAAATTCTTAATCCAGTTTTTGTTATTTTAGCTAGAATTGGAAAGTAGTTTAATTTTGGGAGGTATTATTTTTACGTATTACAGAGACTTATGACAACACAAGTAACTAAAGGAATAAAGATATCGGTAAATACTAATTTTGAAGGCACCTTCTTCAAAAATTACAAGATGCATTATGCATTTGGGTACACCATCACCATTGAAAACCAAAGTAAGGATGCTGTTCAATTAACTTCGCGCCATTGGAGAATATACGATTCTCTGAACGATATGGAAACCTTAGATGGCGAAGGTGTTATTGGAAAAAAACCGGTCATTAACCCTGGAGAAGCTCATACGTATAATTCTGGGTGTTTACTTACCTCTCCTATCGGAGCTATGAGGGGACACTACAATATGTTTAATTTTAATTCCAACGAAAAATTTAGAGTACTCATTCCTACATTTAAATTTAGCGCACCATTTGCCCTGAATTAAAATCCTTCTTCAATTCAATTATGTAGCCTGTAAAACAGCACATTTTAAACAAGGTTAGTCTACTCTTCGGTGCCGAATAATTAAGTGCCGCCCGCTAACTAAACACCTTATTTTATTACCGTTTTATACCATCTTAGCGACTAAGCCTTATTTTCTACATATTAGATTTTCGGAAGCGGACGCTCAGCCCCTTTTCGCTTTTAATTCTCACTTACTAAGCTTATCTTTGTTTTACTTTAATTTTTAAAATTATAACAATGGGTAAAGGTTTTTTCCAAGTTCCAACTGCATTTAACGAACCAATAAAAAGCTTTGTGCCAGGAAGCCCAGAGCGCGAAGAGGTTTTAAAACAATATAAAGCATATTACAATAGCACCGTTGACGTACCTATGTACATAGGTGCCGACGAAGTACGTACTGGAAACACTAAGCCAATGTCACCACCACATGACCATAAACACATTGTAGGAACTTATCATGTGGCCGACAAAAAACATGTGAGTAAAGCCATTGCCAATTGTTTAGACTCAAGAGACGCTTGGGCAAACCTAACTTGGGAACAACGCGCAGCCATCTTCATGAAAGCTGCAGAGCTACTTGCTGGACCTTACCGTGCCAAAATCAACGCTGCAACCATGATGGCGCAGTCCAAGACCATACATCAAGCAGAGATAGATGCCGCGTGCGAGTTGATAGATTTTCTACGCTTTAACGTAGAATATATGACACAAATTTATTCTGAACAACCAGATTCTGCAGAAGGTATCTGGAACCGTGTAGAGTATAGACCTTTAGAAGGTTTTGTATACGCTATTACACCATTCAATTTTACTGCTATTGCCGGAAACCTTCCTGCGAGCGCCGCTATGATGGGAAATGTTGTTGTTTGGAAGCCCAGCGACAGTCAGATATTTTCTGCTAAAGTAATTGTAGATGTGTTCAAAGAAGCAGGCCTTCCTGATGGTGTAATCAACGTAGTTTATGGGGATCCAGTAATGATTACGGAGACCGTACTTGCAAGTCCTGATTTTGCAGGAATACACTTTACCGGTTCTACGCATGTATTTAAGGAACTTTGGAAGCAAATAGGAAACAACATACACAACTATAAGACCTACCCTAAAATAGTAGGGGAAACAGGTGGTAAGGATTTTATTATAGCCCATCCATCAGCTAAACCTGCGCAAGTTGCAACAGCCATCGTTCGTGGAGCATTCGAATTCCAAGGGCAAAAATGTTCTGCTGCATCCCGGGTATATTTGCCAAAATCCACAGCCAATGAAATTCTGGAACTCGTCAAGAAAGATGTCGCTTCTTTCAATACACCTGGCTCACCAGAGGATATGACCAATTATGTTACAGCTGTGATTCATGAGGGATCTTTTGACAAATTGGCAAGCTATATTGATCAAGCCAAAAAGGATAACAACGCCGAGATAATAGCTGGAGGAAATTATGACAAATCCAAAGGATACTTTATTGAACCTACTGTTATCCTAACTACCGACCCTAAGTACACTACTATGGAAACAGAACTTTTTGGACCAGTAGTTACCATATACGTTTACGAAGATAAAGATTGGAGCAAAACACTTAAATTAGTAGATGCAACATCGGAGTACGCCTTAACGGGAGCCGTCTTGTCCAAAGACAGATATGCTATTGACGAAGCAACAAAAGCGCTTCAAAACTGTGCTGGTAATTTCTACATAAACGACAAACCAACGGGAGCCGTTGTTGGACAACAGCCTTTTGGTGGAGCAAGGGCTTCCGGAACAAACGATAAAGCGGGTTCTGCTCAAAACCTAATGCGCTGGGTATCTCCAAGACTTATCAAAGAAACGTTTGTTACACCAGAAGACTACAGGTATCCATTTTTAGGGTAAAAAACTGATAATGAATAAATTAAAATAGACAATTAGGCTAAATATTTTACCTATAATTAAAGGTTCTGTTAGTCTATACTACGGAACCTTTTCTTATTAATAACTTACAAAATGAAAAAAATAATACTGGTATTTATGGTATTGGCGATGACTATAAGCTACAGCCAAGACAATCTCGCACAATCAACTATACAATCCGTCTTAACAGGTAATCAAGCGCAAGTCATTCAACTAGCGGAAGCTTTTTCCGAAGAACAATATGACTGGAGACCTAGCGATGGTGTAAGTTCCGTTGGCGAGGCGCTCTTACATGTAGCCGGAGCAAATTATTATTTGGCGTCTAAAATGGGTTTTGCGCCTCCTACCGATGTAGACATGATGGGTATAGGAAAAACCACTGGAAAAGAGAACATTATTGCCACGCTTAAAAAAAGTAATGCCTTTGTTTTGGAAACCATAATGATGGTAGAGAGTGCACAGCTTAACGAAGAAGTAGATTTCGGTTTTGCTAAAATGAACAAACTAGGAGGGCTCTTATCCATGATGGAGCATAATGGCGAGCATAAAGGACAGCTAATAGCCTACGCTCGGTCTAACGGTGTTGTGCCACCATGGAGTGAATAAGTAAGGATTTACAAACATTAAAAAAACCATGGACAAAACAGCCAATTCGATTACCACGCAGCTAAACAAAAAGCAGTAAAAATGAAAAACTGTACGCTCTTTATTAACTTATAGAGCTTGGTATTCCGAACTGGTGATTAATCCGATATATCAGCCGTCGAAGCATGCGATGTAAGTAATCCAATAGAAGATGTGGATTGGTTGAAAAATGAGATAGATTGTATAAAAAAGTAGCAGTGACACCTCAAAATACTTGCTTTAGCCTAGTGATTTCCTTGAAAAATCAATCATAAAGGCAAGCCGTTAGATTGAGAACATAGAAGATATTAGCATCTCAGGTTACGGTGTTTAATTATCTTTTTGACTTAAGTACCCTAAAAACAAGATGCTAGTAGATGTTCTAGGAGTACTTCTATTTGAAAATAGCATTTATATCTTTCCCATCCTGCCTGTTTGGTCCAAAGCTTAAACAATAGCTATCTAGTTTTTAGAAGTATTGGTAAAGTGCATACGTAAGTTATCCTTTGAATTTGATAGGAAGATAAACCACACGTTTGGTATCATAGAATTCTTCATTGAAATAATCGGACAACTCAAAAATTTTAGCTGTTCTATACTCTTTTAACTCTTCCTCTAGATTTCCACCTTTCAAGTAAAGAATACCGTTGCGCCGTTGGTGAACAGATTCTTTTTTTATTTTTCCTTTTACCCAATGTACAAAGGTGGGCATGACTGCAACCGCACGGCTAACAATAAAATCAAACTGCTTTGGAACCTCCTCTACCCTTGCGTTAATCGTTACTACGTTGGTTAGTCCCAGCCCTTGCACCACTTCTTCTACCACCTTTATTTTTTTACCAATAGAATCTACAAGCGTAAAATGTACATTTGGAAATAAAATAGCTAACGGAACACCAGGAAACCCGCCACCTGTACCTACATCCAAAACCTCAGCACCATCATTAAACTCCTGAATTTTAGCGATGCCCAGCGAATGTAAAACGTGCCTTAGGTAGAGTTCGTCGATATCCTTTCTGGAAACCACATTTATTTTTTGATTCCAATCCTTGTATAATTCTTCCAACAAAACAAATTGAGTTTTTTGTTCTTGAGATAAATTGGGAAAATATTCAAATAGTCTTTCCGTAGTCATTCGTATCTTTGTAAAATAATTAATGTAGTACATTTAATCATGCAAAGATTCTGTTTTTAATCAAGGTATCAAACTATAACGAAGTCATTTACGTTATATTTACATAAAAAAGCTTAGCATACATGGAAAAAAAAACAATTCGATTTCCGAGAAAAGACACCGCACAATTTTTCAAAACCTTAAACGGACGTGTAAACGATTACTTTAAAAAGAATGAAATAAAAAAAACTGGCAACTGGAGACTACATCTGAAAACGATTGTTATGTTCTCGTTGTTTTTGGCACCGTATTTTCTGATTTTAACCTTAGGCCTTCCCAATTGGGCAAACTTGCTACTGACGATAGTAATGGGTGTTGGTATGGCGGGTGTTGGTATGAACGTAATGCATGATGGTAACCATGGCGCGTATTCCAATAAGAAATGGGTGAATAAATTTATGGGAGGTAGCATTTACATCCTTGCTGGTAACGTTTACAATTGGCAAGTACAGCACAATGTACTGCATCACACCTACACTAATATTCACGAACATGATGAGGATATGGAAGCCGGTAGGATTCTAAGATTTTCCAAACATACCGAGTGGAAAAAACACCATAAATTTCAACATTTTTATTCTGTTCTTCTTTACGGATTACTAACGTTTAATTGGGCCATTACCACAGATTTTCAACAGATGTACCGGTATATGAAGCGCAAGTTATCCTATGGAAAATTACCTAGTGCAACTACGAATTGGACTACTTTACTTATCACCAAGACCTTATATGTAACTATTTGGATTGTACTTCCGATGTTGTTATTGGATATTGCTTGGTATAAAATATTATTAGGCTTCTTTGTTATGCATTACGTTGCGGGAGTTATTTTGAGTGTTGTATTCCAATTGGCGCACATTGTTGATGAGGCGGATACGCCATTACCGGACGAAAGTGGTACGATGAAAAACACATGGGCCATTCACCAGTTATTTACTACGGTAAACTTTGGTACAAAAAATAAACTTGTGAACTGGTTTACGGGCGGACTTAATCATCAGGTAGAGCATCATATATTTCCAAACATCAGCCATGTTCATTATACAAAAATTTCTAAAATCGTAAAAGAAACCGCGAAAGAATTCAATTTACCTTACAACGAGTACAAAACGACTAGAAAAGCTCTTATTTCTCACTTTTCACATTTAAAAGAATTAGGTAAACAACCTGCTTTGCAAGTATAGCGTTACTTGTTAAACAACTTTTAATAGCTCAATAATTACTTTCTGTATTTTAGAAACATACAGAAAGTAATTATTGAGCTATTCATTTAAACGCTATTCACAAACTACGCTCAAATAGTTAATAATCAATTGATTTTTAAAGCAACAAAGAATTCCAAATGTTTTAATTTTGCTTTGCATGAAAGCATTCATGGACTAGATTCACGTCTATACTGGGACAAGTTCGGTACAGGCGCGGGAATTCAAATAAAAGAACATTCTTATGAGTAATCAACTTTCGGATAGGATTAACAGTGTAACACCTTCCGCAACCTTAGAAATGGCCGCAAAAGCCCGGCAACTAAGAGCAGAAGGAAAAGATATAATCGGCTTAAGCCTTGGCGAACCCGATTTCAACACCCCTGATTATATTAAAAATGCTGCCATCCAAGCAGTAAACGATGACTATAATGCATATACTCCAGTAGACGGTTATGTTGAGCTAAAAAATGCTATTATTACCAAATTTAAACGTGATAACGGATTGCAGTATGCAGCGCCGCAAATCGTAGTATCAACCGGTGCAAAACAATCACTTTACAATGTGGCACAAGTAGTATTGAACAAAGGTGACGAAGTTATTTTACCCTGCCCATACTGGGTAAGTTACAGCGATATTGTAAAACTAGCCGATGGCGTGCCCATAGAAGTACCCTCATCAATAGAAAGCGATTTCAAAATGACTCCCCAACAGCTAGAGGCTGCCATTACCCCAAAGACCAAAATGCTATGGTACAGCTCGCCTTGCAACCCTAGCGGCTCTATCTACAGTAAAGAAGAATTAAGGGCTTTAGCAGACGTTTTAAAAAAACACCCACAAATAATTATCGTAAGCGATGAAATTTACGAGCATATTAATTACGGGGTTACGGCACATGCATCCATGGCCGAGTTTCCGGATATGTACGACCGTACTGTTACCGTAAACGGTGTAGCGAAGGCGTTTGCAATGACCGGATGGCGTATCGGTTACATTGGTGCGCCGGCGTATATCGCTAGAGCATGTAACAAGCTACAAGGACAGGTTACCAGCGGAGCCAACTGTATTGCACAACGGGCAGTGATTACGGCGTTGACCGAATCACCTACCCGTATTCAATACATGGTGGATGAGTTTAAAGTTCGTAGAAAATTGATTCTTGAACTTTTGAACAATATTGATGGGTTTACGTGTAATGAGCCAGAAGGTGCCTTTTATGTTTTTCCAGACGTTACTGCCTATTTTGGAAAAACATTAAACGGAACCAAAATTGATAATGCATCAGATTTTGCTATGTATTTATTAGAGAACGCAAATGTAGCCACCGTAACAGGTGACGCGTTCGGAAATGGTAATTGTATACGAATATCCTATGCGGCTTCAGAAAAAGAGATTCGAGAGGCTGTGGCGAGGATAAAAGCAGCACTATAGGCTTTAGAATATCTAAATTAGATAAGGAAAACCTCATTTGTATATTCATCTGAGGTTTTTTAGTAATATCTGCCCATATAACACTGCAATAGTATGTGCGAACTCATATATACAGTTAGATTACTAGCCGTTGAAAAAAGTTCTTAATCTCTCATGGTAAAATGTTTGCTCTAGCACAGATGTAAAGCCTTTCATGCTGTTTATGAGTTCCATAATATTTAAAAATAGCACCACAACAGTAGTAATTATTACAAAGCGAAGAATACCACGCTTAGGTACGCTTCCAGAAATATGGCGTCAACAGAATAAGTACGGTAAAAAGCTCCAACCTTCCTGCAAGCATTAAGAATCCACACCACCATTTGGCTAAATCTGGTAAATTATTAAAATTACTTACTGGGTTTAAACTGCCAAAAGCAGGACCAACATTACCTAGAGAGGACGCAGCACCACCAATAGCAGACTCAAAATCGAGTCCTAAAAATCCTAATACCATGGCACCTATTATAAAAAGGAGCATATACAGAACAAAAAATCCAATAATATTGTAAACGATATTCTCCTTAACGGTTTTGTTGTTGTGACGTACCGGTATCACCGCATTGGTGTGCAAGGTGCGCTTGAACTCCAATAGTCCGTTTTTGATAATCAATAAATGTCGCATCACTTTTATTCCTCCAGAAGTAGATCCGGCCGAACCTCCCATAAAGAATAGTCCAAAAAAGAAAATCGTTAAGAATGGTGTCCATTGAGTAAAATCGGCACTTACAAAGCCGGTTGTGGTTACGACGGCAACTACCTGAAACAAAGCGTGCCTAAATGAACTTTCTGCCTGTCCTAAAACCATGGGGTAACCAGGAGTTAACTCGCTTATATTCGCCCTGAAATAAATAACTAAACCAGTAATAACGGTGGCCAATACTATAAACAGTAAATAAAACTTAAACTCCTCATCCTTAATTACTTTTTGCACTTTCCCCTTAAAGGCAAAATAACTCAAGACAAAATTGGTTCCTGCCAAAAACATAAAGACAATAATAATATACTGTATCAACGGTTGATCGTTCCAATGGGCAACACTGGCGTTCTTGGTAGAGAATCCTCCTGTGGACAATGTAGCTAGTGCGTGGTTTATAGCATCGAAAAAAGACATGCCTGCTAATTTCAATAAGATAGTCTCAGCTACAGTATACCCAACATAAATTAACCATAAACGTTTAGCGGTATCTGTTATCCTTGGATGTAATTTATCTGCACTTGGCCCTGGGGCCTCAGCTGCAAACAACTGCATACCGCCAATACCTAACAATGGTAAAATCGCGATAGCCAGAACAATGATTCCCATACCGCCAATCCAATGTGTAAGGCTCCTCCAAAATAGGATGCCCTCTGGCATAGACTCTATATCATCTATAATAGAAGCTCCGGTTGTAGTATATCCGGAAATAGTTTCAAAAAAAGCATTAGTTACGTCAGGAATAGCTCCTGAAAATATGTACGGTAGCATTCCTGAAATAGACATCACTATCCAACCAAAGGTCACAATAATATAACCCTCCCTTTTCTTAACCTCTTTGAGATGCCCACGGGTATTGTACATGGCAAAAACCCCAGCAAACATAGTAGAAATAGAAGCCAAAGACATACTAAGCGTAGCACCGTCTTGATAAACCGCACTGACGACTGCTGCGATAAGCATAAAGCCGCCATTACATAAGAGCAAAAGCCCCATGATATGAAATATAATCCTTGAGTTTAGGCGCATGTTAAAGGAACATTCGTTCTATTTTTGGTATTTCTTCTGGAAGACAACAAACCACAACCCTATCTCCAGCCCTAATTTCAAAGCCACCTAAGGCAATAATCCCTTTCCCATCTCTTACTACACCTCCAATTGTAGCTGCTTTAGGAAAATTAAGATCTCGAATAATAGCTCCTGTAACACGAGAATCTTTCTTTACAATAAACTCCAATATTTCTGCGTTCAAATTATTCAATCGCATCATGGCAACCACTTCTCCTCTTCTGATATGCCTAAAAATATTATTGGCTGCCAATAATTTTTTATTGATTAAAGTATCTATACCTATAGAGTGGGACAGTTGAAAATAATCCATATTCTCCACCAAAGCAATGGTCTTCTTTATATGTTTGGACTTGGCAACCAAACAGGACATTATATTCGTTTCGGAATTACCGGTAACAGCTATAAAGGCGTCCATCGATTCGAGACTTTCCTCGTCTAACAGCTCTACGTTCCTTCCGTCCCCGTTAATTACCAAGGCATTTGGTAAGTCATCCGCTAGGTCAAATGCCTTTTCCTTGTTCTTTTCAATAAGTTTAACGTTAAACTTATTGTTGCACAAATCTCTAGCAGTTTTATAGCCCACCTTGCTGCCGCCCAAAATCATTACATTTTTTATATCCTCTTTCTTCTTTCCTGTAAGTTTGTATAGCTCATCTACACCTTCTTTTACTGTAATAAAGTATACTTGATCACCTTCCTTAAAAACGGTGTCTCCTCTAGGAATAACCGTATACTGGGTCCCCATACGTTTTAAGGCAATAGGCATAAAGTGAAGTTCAGGAAAAATCTTCGCGGCCTCCTTTACCATCTTACCCACAAAAGGGGCCATTTTGGGTAAGGATACGCCCACCATAATCAATTTACCGTCATCAAACTCAAATGTATCGTTAAAGGCAGATTTATTCAATAATAACTGAATTTCCTTTGCCGCCAACTCCTCTGGAGAAATAAGTTCGTCTATACCCAGCTCCGAGAACTTTAACAGCTCCTTATTATCTACAAACTCGGTATTAGAAATCCTAGCGATGGTCTGCTTACATCCCAATTGCTTGGCCAGCATGCAAAGGGTAATATTAGTAGTTTCAGAGGAAGTGACACCAATTACCAAATCGGACTCCTCCACTTGAGCATCCCTAAGTACGGAAATGGAAGTAGCATCACCTTTTAAGACTCGAATATCCAAGTGACTATCCGCATAAGCAAGGCTCTCTTTATGTGTGTCTATCAACGTGATGTTTTGCGACTCGTAGGAAAGTAGCTTAGCCAAATGAAACCCTACCTCACCTGCGCCTGCAATAATAATTTTCATTTAATTTCTTAGGTTACCTCTTCTTGGTGTCCATAACACTTTTTAATAAGGGTCAATTATACCAGTATTAAAACTGCATTTAAAGAATTAGGCATGTAATAGACTGTAAAATTACATAATTTTATTAGGGTAGCATTTTTTTTAGCCTTTTTAACCATCGGTCTTGTTACATCATGAAAATCGAAATTTTTGGAAGTCTACTTTCCTATATCGTATCTTTGCAAAAAAAAATAATGTTATGCCAGAAAAGGTTACTCCATACAAAGATTCTAATCTTGGCAAGAAAGAACAAGTCACTAAAATGTTCGATACGATTTCGAAAGACTATGATGGCTTAAACCGTGTTATTTCCTTTGGAATAGATATAAAATGGAGAAAGAGAGTCGTCGCTTTACTTAAAAAAGAATCCCCACAGACCATCTTGGATATCGCCACGGGAACTGGAGATTTGGCTATTGCTTTGGTGAAAACTGGTGCACGAAAAATCGTTGGCCTCGATATATCTTCAGGTATGTTGGCAGTCGGAAAAGATAAGGTCAAACACAAAAACCTAGATAGCACGATTGAAATGATTGTAGGCGATAGCGAAAAACTATCTTTTGCAGATAATTCGTTCGATGCCGTAACCGTATCCTTTGGAGTTCGAAACTTTGAAACCTTAGAAACTGGACTTTCCGAAATTCTACGCGTATTGAAACCACAAGGAGCCTTGGTTATTCTTGAAACCTCAGTACCGACAAAGACGCCCTTTAAACAGGGCTATCAGCTGTACTCCAAATATGTGCTACCCGTGATAGGGAAGGTTTTCTCAAAAGATAATTCCGCCTATGGCTATTTAAGCGAATCTGCAGCCGTTTTTCCACATGGTGAAACCTTCAACAATATTTTACGCAAAATCGGGTTTATAGAGGTAACCAATATCCCCCAAACATTTGGGGTGGCATCAATTTATGTTGCTAAGAAAGCGTAATAGATTTAGCTATCCTTACGCTGTAATTTAATCATACTTTGTGCAGGTTTTTGTAATTAGTTTTAGATGAAGAAATGGATTTTAATAGGTATTATTTTGCTATTCGCCACGCAATGGACTAGTGCACAATTTAATGAAAAACCTGTACTCAACAAGGAGAATGAGGATAAGAAGTTTTTAAATTATGGTTACTTCCTAGGTTTTAACCAGTATGACTTCAAGTTCGATTATATAGATAACGACAGGGATATACTTACCACCAAAACACTAGGATTCAACGTAGGACTTATTGGCGAAATGCGGTTGAATGAATTTCTGGATCTTAGAATAGAACCAGGATTACATTACACGGCAAGGACCATTGGCTTTCCAGGTTTTGAAGAAGAGCGAGATGCAATAAGGGAAATTAAATCAACATATATCAACTTTCCATTACTACTAAAAGCCAGTACACGCAGAATAGGTAATTGGAAACCATTCATTATCGGTGGTGGCTCTATGTCCTTAAACCTTGGTAGCAACGAAAGTAGCCTTGATGATAATTCAGCAGGAACTTTTAGAATGACAAAATGGGTCTACAACTACGAACTCGGTTTTGGCATTGACTTTTACTTGGAATATTTCAAGTTCAGCCCTTCTATCCGTGGTGTTTTTGCATTGACAGACGAACTAATTAGGGACAATGACCCAAACAGCCCATGGACAGGAAACATTGATACGATGCGCACCAGAGGTGTTTTTGTAAACTTCACTTTTGAATAAAAACTTATTCCTTACGTCTAATTTCATTCAACAAAATAGCCGATGCCGTCCCTACATTTAGGCTTTCAGTAGTAGCTTTTCCGTACTGCGGTACAGAAATACCATAGGTACAAAACTGTGTCACAGCATCAGAAATACCATTACCTTCATTGCCCATGACCAAAATTCCTTTTTCGGGCAATTCACTTTCATACACCGATGCACCATTCATAAACGAACCGTAAACTGGGAGAATATTACCCTGTAAAAAAAGCGAGAGATCCGTATATGAAATATTTACTCTTGCAATAGAACCCATAGTAGCCTGTAATACTTTAGGATTATAACAATCTACCGTGTCTTGAGAACAGACCAAACTTGAAATTCCAAACCAATCACACAATCGAATAATCGTCCCTAAATTACCTGGATCTTGAATACCGTCCAAAACCAAAATCCAATCTTTAAATCCAATAGGTTCTGAAGGAAGTATATGAAATACGCCCAATACACCGTTGGAGTTTTTAAGCGCACTCATCTGCTGTAATTCTTTGGCTGAAACTAGCTGTAGGCAATCACACTTCACATTAAAATTTGCAGTGTTGGTAACGTATACCTTGTATGGCAAAATAACGGAAGCAAGAAGTTCCTCCAAGGCCTTTTTCCCTTCTATTACAAATAGCCCATGTTCATTTCGGTACTTTTTTTGCTGTAAGCTTTTTATTAGTTTCAATTCACTTTTAACAACCATTCAAATAATGTATTTTTGATTTCTATGAATACGGTACTATGCTTTAAAAACAACATAGCTAAAATAAGCTTATTATCGCTTCTAGCAATGGTAGTGCTGTCGTGTAATTCCTTAAAAAAAGTAAGTGACCATGAATATCTGATAGTAAAAAACGAATTACTTATAGATTCTCTTGAAGTCAACAATGAGGCCATAGAAAGCCTTATCTACCAAAAACCAAATGCTGCACTTTTAGGCTACCCACTTAGACTTAACCTGTATAACATTGCTAAAGAAAATCCAGATTCTTTATTCCAGACATGGCTAAATAACAACCCTAATAGAAAAAAACGGCTAACAAAGGCACTCTCCGCTAAACAGGTAGAACGTTTAGGGGAGTCCTTTCTGGTGTCTGGCTTGAGTAATTGGTTAAAAGATATTGGAGAGGCACCTGTAGTGCTAGACACCTCGAGAACACGAAGAAGCCTGCAACGACTTAGCTCCTATTACTACGACAGAGGTTACTTTAACAATACCACGCATTACAGTATAGATTCTACTGGGCGTAAACAGCGGGCAACAGTAGGCTATCAAATTTCCCTAGGACACCCTTTTATAGTAGACTCAATATCCAACGAAATATCTTCCAATGCCATAGATTCACTCTACTTTATTAACTCCAAACAATCTTTAATTCAAACCGGACAACAGTTTGATCGTGATATTTTTAACGCAGAACGAGAGAGACTTACCACAATCTTTAGAAACAGTGGTGTTCGTAATTTTCAGGAAAGCTCAATCACCTTTGATATTGCTAGGGACACTACGGCAAAAGGAGCAGATCAAAAAATGAACATTGTCCTAAATATTGGAGATTTAAAAAAACGAGGTGAAAACGAGGTAACTACCGCAGAATATAAAGTGGAAAAAATAAACCATATAGATGTTTACACTGACTATCTTTCTTCCGATAAAAAAGACTCATTGATAGCTGTAGAATATGGTGACTATACTATTTACTATTCTGATAAATTTCAAATAAGACCCAAGACCTTGGCAAATGCCATCTTCTTTAAAAAAGGAAACACCTATAGAGACTTGGATAAAATAAGAACTTCAAGACAGTTAAACAGTTTAAATATTTTTAAATACCCCAATATAATTTTCGAGGAAGACAGCTCTGCAAATAGTGTGAACACTAGTATTTATTTAGCTCCAAAAACAAAGTACTCACTAGGAACAAACTTTGATGTCAGCAGGTCCAACATTAGAAGACTTGGCGTTGGAGTAAACGCATCCTTACTTATAAGAAATATTTTCAAAGGAGCTGAAAACTTGAGCATATCTGGTGACGCAACTTTCGGCTTATTAAGTAGCCCTTCATTTCAAGAGGATTTCTTCTCGGAAATTGGGGGCGATATTACATTAGACTTTCCGCGGATATGGTTCCCTTTCCTAAATACTAACAAACTTATTCCCAACTACACCTTACCTAAAACGCGAGTTGCCATAGGCACAAGTTTTCAAAGAAACATTGGCTTGGACAAGCAAACATTAAATAGTGTCTTAAGCTATAACTGGACACCATCAGAATTCAAAAAACACAATATAGAACTGTTGAACGTACAATATGTACGTAATGTAAATAGCAATCGCTTTTTTAATGTATACCGCAATACATATAACGTGCTTAACAGAATAGCTACAGAAGATGCTATCGTGGTAAACCCAATTTATTTTGATGGAAATGGAAATCTTACTACCCCTGTAGAAGCCTTAAGCCCAGAAAGTATTGGCACAGATAGGTTTATTGATGATGTGCTTAGTGGCGAAATTCCCATCACCTCAAATGGACTAACATTAGAAGACTTTAATGAAGTGAATAGTATTGAGGAAAGAGAGCAACGATTAACGGAGAACAATCTTATTTTCACTACCAACTATACGTTCAACAAAAACAATAGAAACGGTATAACGGACAATAGTTTTTACCAGTTTCGATGGAAACTGGAAGGTGCCGGGAATTTATTGGCTGGCCTGTCCGGCATACTTCCGTTCAACGAAAAAGATACTCAGTTATTGGTATTTAATGTTCCCTTTTCACAATACTTAAAAACAGAGTTGGACTTTGTAAAGTACTGGGACCTATCGCGCTCCAATGTGCTGGCGGCAAGAACATTCTTTGGGATCGCTATCCCTTATGGTAACTCTAACAATATACCGTTTGTACGTAGTTACTTTGGCGGAGGCTCCAACGATAATCGAGCTTGGTTCCCCTACTCATTAGGGCCTGGAAGGACCTCTGCAGTAAATGATTTTAATGAAGCCAATCTTAAGCTGGCTTTGAATCTAGAATATCGCTTCCCAATTGCAGGAGCTATGAACGGAGCTATTTTTGCCGATGCGGGTAATATCTGGAATGTTTTTGATGATGTTACCGACCCTGATGCCACTTTTAGCGGCATCTCCTCCTTAAAAGATATTGCCTTGGGTACCGGTTTTGGGCTTCGCTACGATTTTACGTATTTCCTTTTTCGCCTAGACCTAGGCTTCAAAACCTACAATCCTGCGGAAATACAGTCCAAAAGATGGTTCAGGACCTATAATTTTGCCAATTCTGTATTGCAAATAGGTATTAACTATCCTTTTTAAGTCTAATTGTTTTGTTACTTTTGTTTCTTAATTTTTTGAAAACTAAAGATCAGAAGACTATGAACCACAACATTAAACCGGGAGTTGCTACCGGAAATCAAGTTCAAGAAATATTCAACTACGCAAAAGAAAAAGGTTTTGCATTACCAGCAGTTAACGTAATAGGATCCGATACTATAAATGGTGTTCTAGAAACGGCTGCAAGTCTTAATGCACCCGTTATTGTTCAATTCTCAAATGGAGGTGCACAATTTAATGCAGGAAAGGGACTATCTAATGAAAGCCAGAATGCGGCCATACAAGGAGCTATTGCAGGTGCAAAACACGTACATCAGCTAGCCGAAGCTTATGGAGCCACGGTTATTTTACATACAGACCACTGTGCAAAGAAATTGCTGCCTTGGATAGACGGTTTGTTGGATGCAAGCGAAAAACACTACGAAGCAACGGGTAAATCCTTGTTCAGCTCGCACATGATTGACCTTTCAGAGGAGCCTTTGGAGGAAAACATCGAAATCTGTAAAGGGTACTTAGAGCGCATGAGTAAAATGGAAATGACCTTAGAAATAGAATTAGGCATTACAGGTGGCGAAGAAGATGGTGTTGACAATTCAGATGTAGACGACTCTAAATTATATACACAACCAGAAGAAGTAGCCTATGCTTATGAAGAGCTTTCTAAAGTAAGCCCAAGATTTACCATTGCTGCCGCCTTTGGCAACGTTCACGGTGTTTATAAGCCAGGAAATGTAAAGCTGACGCCTAAAATTCTTTTAAATTCTCAAGAATATATATCAAAGAAATATAATGTAGAACACAATCATATTGATTTTGTTTTTCACGGTGGTTCAGGCTCTACAGTAGCAGAAATAAGAGAAGGAATAAGCTACGGTGTTATTAAAATGAATATTGACACTGATTTGCAATATGCTTTTCTTGCTGGAGTAAGAGATTATATTCAAGACAATAAGGATTATTTGCAAGCACAAATTGGCAATCCAACAGGCGCAGATGAGCCAAACAAAAAATACTATGACCCAAGAGTTTGGTTGAGAAAAGGTGAAGTTTCTTTTATAGAGCGTTTGAAAAAAGCGTTTGAAGACTTAAACAACGTCAATACTTTATAAAAATATCATACCCTAAATTTAAAATGGAAGACGATATGACTGCTTGGTTTAAAAGGAAAGAAAAAGGAATACAAACTTCAACAGAAGAAAAGAAAGACACCCCAAAAGGGCTTTGGTATAAATCCCCAACAGGTAAAATAGTGGAGTCCGACGATTTAGCCAAGAACTTTTATGTTAGTCCGGAGGACGATTACCACGTTCGTATAGGAAGTAAGGAATATTTTGAAATCTTGTTTGATGACAACGCCTTTACAGAATTGGATGCAAAACTTTCTTCCAAGGATCCTTTAAAGTTTGAAGACACCAAAAAATATGGTGATCGCCTTTTAGCGGCTCAGAAAAAAACGGGGCTTAAAGATGCGGTGAGAACTGGGTTTGGAAAATCTTTAGGAAAGGATATTGTTATCTGCTGTATGGATTTTAGCTTTATAGGAGGCTCTATGGGTAGCGTTGTAGGAGAAAAAATTGCACGAGGTATCGATCATGCAATCAAAAACAAAGTTCCCTTTCTTATGATTTCTAAATCTGGCGGTGCGCGTATGATGGAAGCAGCACTTTCGTTAATGCAACTAGCAAAAACTTCTGTTAAACTGGCGCAACTAGCCGAAGCTGGTTTACCCTATATATCGCTTTGTACGGACCCAACCACAGGAGGCACCACAGCTTCTTATGCTATGTTGGGAGATATAAACATAGCAGAACCAGGCGCTCTTATTGGGTTCGCAGGGCCGCGTATTGTTAAAGACACTACAGGTAAGGACTTACCTAAAGGTTTTCAATCTTCAGAGTTTTTATTAGAGCATGGATTCTTGGATTTCATCACGCACCGTAGAGAATTAAAGAAAAAGATAAATCTTTATATCGATTTAATACAAAATATTCCTGTTCGTACCGAAAAACTGAAATCTGCATAAGGTATTTAATGTGATAGCATTAAAATACGAGCCCGTAATTCATTTGAATTTCGGGCTTTTCTCTACCATAAAACTAGAACTATGTTAGGACTAATTTTAATTTTATTTTTCACATCACTACTCACATTTTTGTGTTATCGCACTAACTATACTTTAAATAAAGCAACAAATAATAATGCTATTTCTTATCGTTCTAAGATGTAGCAACTAAATGAGAGAATAGAGGAAGTATTCAAAAAGATGACATTTATTCTCTCAGTCAATTAAATATAACCGGTGGAGAATTTTACAGTACCCAGATAACGGTATCAGGAGATTTAAACCTGACCTGAAGAGCAAGAAATACATCGGTTTGGCTTTTTGTAAATTATGTACGTCAAGGGTTCAATAGAGTCACGACCGGCACATATGCCTTTAGAACAAGAAACAGTAGAAAGATGCTCCCACCCTCGCTAGTCCGCATTTCTTTAAAAAAGGAAAATTCACAGTAGCCTTGAATGGGAATGACAAATTGAAAAGCGCCAACAATAAATTCGTTAAAATCACTTGAGTAACCATTGAAGTTGAAGTGGGGTCTGGGATTTATACCACTGACTATCGAACCTTGAAAACGGCGAGGTAGCAACAGGAATCTTGTGTAAAGATTTTGACCAAGTGTAAAATAGCTATAAAGGCTAGCTTTAGATTTTGGTTTTCAAAAAATCAAAATTTAAAAAATAATAGTATATTTGCAGCCTGATTGAAAATCATTCAGATACATAAAAATCATTAAACGAATATTGGAATGTATTTAACAAAAGAAGTAAAAGCCGAAATCTTTAAGAAACACGGCGGAAAAGTGGAAAACACAGGTTCTACGGAAGGTCAAATCGCGTTGTTCACGCACCGTATTAATCATTTGACTGGTCACTTGAAAAAAAATCACAAAGACTACAACACGGAACGATCATTGGTAAAGTTGGTGGGTAAAAGGAGAAGTCTTTTAGATTATATGATAAAGAATGATGTTGTAAAGTATCGTGAGCTTATCAAAGAATTGGGTATTAGAAAATAATTTAAAAAGGGGAAAGCTAGCTTTCCCCTTTTTTTAAATTAAACTGCTCCGAAGTTTCTGAGGATTTCAGTACATAAAATTTCAAAGTCCTGAAATTAAACCCTGTTTTATATAGGAAAGGCAAAAATAAAAGCTGCACACAGTTTTTCATTGGTCGAGTGCTTACCGCACATACAACAACACAACCTTCTGGCTTCAACAACCGGATGACCATTGTTTAACAAAATCCCGAGGGTTCGGGTAAAAATCAATTTTATGATTCCAAAAGTTTTTAGAGAGGTCATTGACCTAGGTGACGGTAGAGAAATTTCTATCGAAACTGGAAAATTAGCAAAACAAGCACACGGGAGCGTTGTTGTGCAATCAGGAAAATGTATGTTATTATGTACAGTAGTTTCCAATTACGAACAAAAAGACCTTGGTTTTCTGCCACTAACAGTAGATTACAGAGAAAAATTTGCTGCAGCAGGTCGTTATCCTGGAGGATTCTTCAAAAGAGAAGCTAGACCAAGTGATGGCGAAGTCTTAACAATGCGTTTAGTGGATCGTGTTTTACGTCCATTATTCCCAAAAGATTATACGGCAGAGACTCAGGTGATGATACAGTTAATGTCTCATGACGATGACGTTATGCCAGATGCAATGGCAGGATTAGCAGCTTCAGCAGCGATTCAATTATCAGATTTCCCTTTTGAATGTGCCATCTCTGAAGCTAGAGTTGGTCGCGTGAATGGTGAATTTGTAATCAATCCAACACGTGCTCAATTATTAGAATCTGATTTAGATATGATGATTGGTGCTTCTGCAGATTCAGTAATGATGGTAGAAGGTGAAATGGATGAGATTTCTGAAGAAGAAATGGCAGATGCCATTAAGTTTGCTCATGAAGCTATTAAGGTTCAATGTGCTGCTCAATTAAGATTGGCAGAAGCATTTGGAAAGAAGGAAGTTCGTGAATACGAAGGCGAAAGAACAGATGCAGATTTAGAGAAGAAGGTTCATGATATGGCATACGATAAAGTATATGCTATAGCAAAAGCTGGATCAGCTAAACACGAAAGAAGTACTGCATTTGCTGAAATTAAAGCAGACATAAAAGCTACTTTTTCTGAAGAAGAATTAGCAGATTATGGTGGCTTAGTTTCTGATTATTACCGCAAAGCTGAAAAAGCAGCCATTAGAGATTTAACCTTAAATGAAGGGTTGCGTTTAGATGGTCGTCAAACAGATGAAATTAGACCAATTTGGTGTGAGGTAGATTACTTACCATCAACTCACGGTTCTTCTATTTTTACGCGTGGAGAAACTCAAGCATTAGCTACCGTAACTTTAGGAACATCTAGAGATGCAAACAAAATAGATATGCCATCTTATGAAGGTGAAGAAAATTTCTATTTACATTATAACTTCCCTCCTTTTTGTACAGGTGAAGCTAGACCAATTCGTGGAACCTCTCGTAGAGAAGTTGGACATGGTAATTTAGCACAACGTGGTTTAAAAGGAATGATTCCTAACGATTGTCCTTACACAGTACGTATCGTATCTGAAGTATTAGAATCTAACGGTTCTTCTTCTATGGCTACTGTATGTGCAGGAACGATGGCTTTAATGGATGCTGGTGTGCAAATGGTTAAACCAGTTTCTGGAATTGCGATGGGATTAATTTCTGATGCAGCTTCTGGAAAGTATGCTGTATTATCTGATATTTTAGGTGATGAAGATCACTTAGGAGATATGGATTTTAAAGTAACGGGAACTGCAGACGGTATTACCGCTTGCCAAATGGATATTAAAGTAAAGGGATTATCATACGAGATTTTAGTGAATGCACTGCAACAGGCGCGTGCTGGGCGTTTACATATCTTAGAGAAATTGACGGATACCATTGCTAAACCAAATGTAGATGTTAAAGACCACGCTCCTACAATGGTAACAAGACGTATTCCTAACGAATTTATTGGCGCCTTAATTGGACCTGGTGGAAAGGTAATTCAAGAGATGCAAAAAGAAACTGAGACCACTATCGTTATTAACGAGGATCCAGTAACTGAGGAAGGTATCGTAGAAATTTTAGGCGTAGGCAGTAAAGGTATTGATGCTGTTATGGCAAAAATCGATTCTATTCTGTTCAAACCTCAAATGAATGAATCCTACCAAGTAAAAGTCATCAAGATGCTTGATTTTGGAGCTGTTGTAGAATATCTTGATGCTCCTGGAAACGAGACTTTGTTGCACGTATCTGAATTGGCATGGGAACGCACAGAGAATGTTACTGATGTTGTGAATATGGGTGACGAGTTTGAAGTGAAGTATTTAGGTACAGACCCAAGAACACGTAAAGAGAAAGTTTCTCGTAAAGCACTTTTACCAAAACCAGAAGGCTTTGTAGAAAGACCACCACGTGATGATAAACGAAGAGATGACCGTCGTGGAAACGATCGTAATCGTGATAGAAAGCCTAGAAGAGATTAACTAAATTCAAGGTTAATTGAAAAGCCCTAACTCTCTAGTTAGGGCTTTTTACTTTTTATTACTATTATCATATATGTACTTCGCAACTGATGGTAAAAATAAAAGCACCTATGGCTGTCGTAGTTCCATTATATTCCAAATGCATGAGCTCGCCGGTTAATCCCCCTAAAATAAGCGAAGCTCCAAGAACCCCTGAAATAAATGTAATTTTCTTCATCTTATTGTACTAATCAAAAAACCATTCTTTCTTGGATAAATTTAGTAAATCGAATTGGAATTCAAATTACCTTTAAAATATCGATTAATCCATACGATTTATTCAAGGGCTTCTAACTAATAATATAAGGAAAAGGGTATCATGATTAAAGGTGCTACATCATGAAATTGGAATACTCCAATTTCTAACCATAATAGACAAAGTGGAGATTTTCTTACCGTTTAACGGAAAAATAATCTTTTTTTTACACAATTGTAACATTCTATAGTTTTTTACGTATAAGTATATGCAGTCTATGCAAATTGAACTTAATTTATTTTAATGAGACAGCTTAAGATTACAAAACAGGTTACCAATAGGGAAACCGCATCTTTGGACAAGTACTTACAAGAAATTGGAAAAGTAGACTTGATTACTGCAGATGAAGAAGTAGAATTGGCACAACGTATCAAGGCAGGCGATCAACTCGCTCTTGAAAAACTCACCAAAGCCAATCTCAGATTCGTAGTATCGGTTGCCAAGCAGTACCAAAACCAAGGACTTACTTTACCGGATTTAATCAACGAGGGAAACCTTGGCTTGATTAAAGCTGCACAGCGTTTTGACGAGACGCGGGGATTTAAATTTATTTCCTACGCCGTATGGTGGATTCGTCAATCTATATTACAAGCTTTGGCGGAACAATCACGTATTGTTCGTTTGCCATTGAACAAAATCGGATCGATTAACAAAATCAACAAAACATTCGCGTTTCTTGAGCAAGCTCATGAAAGAATGCCTTCTCCTGAAGAAATTGCAAAGGAATTGGATATGACTGTTGATGATGTAAAACAATCACTTAAAAACTCAGGAAGGCACGTATCCATGGATGCGCCATTAATTGATGGTGAAAACTCTAACCTTTACGATGTTTTACGTAGTGGAGAATCTCCAAATCCTGACAGGGAATTATTGCATGAATCCCTAAGAACAGAAATAGAACGCGCTTTGGAAACTTTGACACCAAGAGAAGCAGATGTCATTCGTTTGTACTTTGGGTTGGCAGGACAACACTCTATGACCTTAGAAGAAATTGGGGAAACCTTTGATCTTACAAGAGAACGTGTACGCCAAATAAAGGAGAAAGCGATTCGTAGATTAAAGCACACCTCTAGAAGTAAAATTCTAAAAACGTATTTGGGTTAAAACCTCAGGGCGTTTAAACTATAAAAATTACACGTTAAACATTCCGTAAATTGGTAATATGGCATATTAATTGTAATTTTAACGATAACAACAGTTTATCATGACTGTTCGTTTTTTGATTGATGAATAAACTCCGGCTGATTACCGGAGTTTTTTTTTAATGTATTTTCGAAACTTTATCAAGAAAATCCGCAGCTTCAAAATAGTCCTAGTAGCAAATGATAGTATTCTTATTTTATACGCTTCTTTCAAACGCATAATCGGTACCATTTAATCATAATTAAAAATGTAGTAAACGACCTATTTAGTGTATTCGATGATAAAACTATGCCTTTTGCTTTTTTGTAGCGTTGTTTCTTAACATCCAATACCAACTATGATAAAAAAGGCCTTATTTATTGCTATATACTACTATTCAAGCACAAACAAAAGCACTTCAGAATCCAGATTGTATGGTAACCTCAAGTTGCAGCTACATCGCCGCACCACAAGGGTTTCGAATTCATGTTTTAAACGGCGGTAATGCCGTAGGAAGCGATAGAAATAAATTGGTAGTTGAGTCTATTCGACCAAAATATTATGATAATGCCATCTATGGTACAAATTGTTCTTCCAACGGAAATTTGATAGATGCACCATGTTTTAAGCTTATTGGAACACAGAATAGTAGTGTTGGCTTATTTGGCACAAACAGCTTTGCTCACGACCCAGATGGCAACTTCATTTTAGATGATGTGTACGAAATTAAGAATAGAACATATGATCAAAACCCATATAACGGCAATGGCTTCTTTTTAGAATTTAGTGGTCACGAAGCACTATTATGTGAAGACGATTTCTTTTATCGCATCATAAACAAGATGGACCAGTATAGACCAAATGACCAAGTTACAATTCCGTCCATTAACGGTACAAGCAGACCATTTAACAATCACGCTCCTTTAACAGGCGGCGTAACCACAAATGTTAATGGAACCATTGATAACCCAATTGGTCGTGATTGGATGAATGACAATAGTTCTAAAAGACTTACAACGTACTTAGATGCAAATGCTACTGGTGATTGACTCATCTACTTACGCGTTGTTGAATCGGGGTATAGTCTTGATTTTAATACGTTGCACAATGCTAAAATACAGCAAGAATTAGCCAAAAAGGCTACCGCGAAACAATGAAAATACTTGCGAAGAGCAATCTAGGTAAATATACAATTGGTGACATAGGGATGTTTCTCTGACAACAAACCCAAACAATCAAGAACCCAGCATACCTGTTATCGTTACTGTTTTAGGAGCGTATAACAGTATTCGAAGCAGTATTACAGCAGGTTATAATGAAGGACTACAAAGCAATGTAATATTACTAAATGTACCCCTTAGATTCGGTGCTTCTCCAAATACCACCAAGGTAGTTTTTCCAAGCTCATTTTTCGATACACCAAAACATCAAGCTTTTTATTTGGGTACTAGTGTGAACGCTTTACAATATGGACCATTAGCAACATATTACAAACACGATTTATTACCGAGCACATGTAACCCAAATAATGACGAGTATATACCGGCGGCATTCCTCAACATTCATCTATTAGATGAACTTGTTTTAGATTGACGGTATTTAACTACCAAAAACCTCAATACCCTGAAGGAAAGGGGGTTTGACTTAGAAAGAGAATATCTTCATAATTTTTCACTGGCGTGCGGCAATTCGGTTGATACAGATGCTTGCATGAACCAAGTAATGAGTATCAATCCAGCCCTTAAACGTTTATCTGTTTATCCTACAAGCATTGACCAGGTTGCAAATAATCAGTCTAGTGTCAAAGACTCAAAATTAAAAATAATTCAGAATAAAAAATCAAATAAAATCCATGCCGAGCCCCCCCAATCGCTAAAGAAATACCAAAGCCAATATTAGTTAAAACCGAGGCCTACTATCAAGACTTAATTGAAAACAAGCTTTTCAGGATGAATCCAGTATTTAGCAAAACCGATTGCATTCCAAAAGCAAATGGCCTTACACGAAAAAAGTGCTAAATTTTATCAAAATGTAGTACTATTCAAAAACCTTCGACCCAGTACTGCCATTCTTCCATATTTAAAGGTTAGTTTTATGTAGATACAAGACCTATTGATTGCTTGTGAAAAAGATTTCCTGCGTTGAAAGTCATTCCTTTTTCTAATAACCCAACATGAAATTTTCTTTAGTTTGATGTTATCCTTTCGTTTACCCTATTCATTTGAATCTATACATCATAGTGCATCTTTTGCGACTTATCCTGCTCTAATCCAAAGTACACTATGGCCAATTTACACGCCAGAAAACACACTATTTACATTATGGACACCCATGGCAGAGGAAGTAGTTTTAACATTATATAAAACTGGAAATAACTCAGAAGCCTTTGCCACCAAACAGTTGAAAAAAGAGGCGAATGGCATATGGCAACTTAAGGTTGATGGAGACTTAAATGGCACGTATTACACATTTCAAGTACGGGTAAAAGGTCTATGGCTGGCGAAAACACCCGGCATCTATGCTAAGGCAGTTGGTGTTAATGGCAATAGAGCAATGGTCTTGGATATGGAATCTACAAACCCAGAAGGATGGAAAATAGATAAAGGTCCAAGTTTAGCCAACTACAATGAAACAATAATTTATGAGTTGCATATTAGAGATATGACTATTCATGCTAACTCGGGATCATCCTCCCCTGGTTTGTATTTAGGGTTAGTAGAGGAAGGGACAAAGGGACCTGAAAATATAGCAACAGGAATTGACCATTTAAAAGAATTAGGGATCACACATGTGCACGTATTACCCACTTTTGATCATTATGCTATAGATGAAACCAATTTAGATACCCCACAATTTAATTGGGGATATGACCCAAACAATTACAATGTGCCAGAAGGATCTTTTTCGTCAGATCCTTTTAATGGAGAAATACGAATCAAGGAATTTAAACAAATGGTGAAGGCTTTTCATGACAATGATATTGGCGTTATTTTAGATGTAGCATACAGCCATACTGGCAAGACTGAAGAATCCAACTTTAATCAAGAAGTACCTGACTATTATTACCGCCATTGGGAAGATGGTTCTTATGCAGATGCTGCGGCCTGCGGTAACGAAACGGCATCTGAGCGCGCCATGATGCAAACGTTTATGATAGAATCTGTCTCCTATTGGACCCAAGAATACCATATTGATGGTTTTCGATTTGACCTAATGGGTATTCATGACATCAAAACAATGAACAAAATTTCTGATGCTGTCAAAAAAATAAATCCAAATGCATTACTGTATGGCGAAGGATGGACAGCTAAAGATTCAACCTTACCTGAAGCGGAAAGAGCACTAAAGAAACATGTTCAAAAACTTCGCAATATTGCAGCTTTTAATGATGATTTACGAGACGGCATCAAAGGGTCTGTTTTTGAGAATAAGAGTACGGGTTTTGTAAGCGGAGCTAAAGAAATGGAAGAATCAATAAAATTTGGTGTCGTCGGCGCTATAGAACATCCACAACTCGACTATAAAAGTGTTAATTACTCAGATGCCCCTTGGGCTCGAGAACCATGGCAATCCATAAATTACGTTTCATGTCATGATAACCACACGTTATTTGACAAACTACAAGTTTCCAAAACCGAAGCCAACGTAGAAAAGTTGATTGCTATGGATAAATTAGCAAATGCAATTGTACTTACGTCGCAAGGGACACCTTTTCTTCATTCAGGCGTCGAAATGCTTCGAACAAAGAATGGCGAGCATAATTCCTATAACTTACCAGATAGCATCAACCAGATTAATTGGGGTTGGAAAATTCAACATATAGCTGTTCTAACCTATTATAAAAATCTCATTGCACTACGTAAAGCTCATCCCGCATTTTACATGAATAGTGCTGCAGATGTAGTTAAACATTTGAAATTTCAAAGGGTTAAGGATGGTTTTATTTCCTATACACTTGAAGACCATGCGAATGGTGATAGTTGGAAAAATATTTTGGTTATATATAACGCATCTAACAAAATCATTGAGTATCAAATAGATGAAACTTGGCAAGAAGCAGTTTCAAGAGATACGTTTGCTCTAGAAGGAAAGCGTACCCTGGAAACGAATATAAAGGTTCCAGCCCTATCTTTGTACATAGCATTTCAGCAATAACTGAAAATATATGCTCAAATAAAACTAGAACTAAATTCATGAATTCTGAAGCCCAACCAAATAATCCGCTACACGGAGTTAAACTAGTCACTATTCTAGAAGAACTTACTGAAAAATATACATGGGAAGATCTTGCAGGTCAAATAAACATCAATTGTTTTAAAAGTAATCCCACCATTAAATCCAGTTTAAAATTCCTTCGAAAAACCCCCTGGGCAAGAACCAAAGTTGAACATTTGTATTTACAATCCATCCCAAAAAAATGAGCTTAAACATCGTACTCATAGAGCCGGAAATTCCAACCAATACTGGAAACATTGGCAGACTTGCGTTAGCAACAGGCGCCCACCTCCATCTTGTAAAACCTTTTGGATTTGAAATTTCAGACAAAAGGCTTAAACGAGCCGGGTTGGATTATTGGCAGTATATTTCCCTGTTTACCTATGAGAGCCAAGATGCTTTTTTTGCCACTCACCAAGACAAGCAAATGATTTTCTTTTCCTCTCACGGCAAAAAAGACCATTGGGATATTTCTTATGAAGATGACATGTTCCTTGTTTTTGGAAAAGAATCCGTTGGACTTCCAAAATCAATCGTAGAAAACCAAGCAGTACAAACGGCTAAAATTCCGCTATATAATACTAAAATAAGAAGTCTAAATTTAGCCAATGCAGTAGCTATAACTGTTTACGAAGGATTACGTCAATTGCATGGTTAACCTCATGTGAGCCCCAAAAAAAAAGACCAGTATTCTTTTCTTTTATATCTGTGCAAACAGCGCATACCTGTTCTTTTTTCTACAGAAATTCGTACAATGGCCTAACTAGAATCTATTTTGGCGGTATAAGCACATCGCAGACAACCTTAAAAATTTAAGTATCCTACCTCAGTTTTTATTATTTTTAAATAAATTACTATTTTTGAAAGCAATGCGATATGCCGTCTTACTCCTATTACTACTAGGATGCCTATTTTTTTCCTGTAAAAATGATGCTAGTGAGAAGCTTGCCATGGATAATTCGAAAGAAATAAATTTCAATATCCCTACCGATTTTGTATTAGAAGAACTGTACCGACCTAGTGAACATAATCAAGGATCATGGGTTGCCATGGCACGGGGTACTGGAAATACGATCTATTCCTGCGATCAGTATGGTAAAATCTATTATTTCAAAGCACCTGCAATAGGAGAGACCCTAAAAAATGTTGACGTACAACCTCTAAATTTAGAAATTGGGGAGGCACACGGACTACTTTGGGCTCATAATAGCCTTTATGTAGCCGTAAATAAACGATGGCAAGACGATGTAAAAAACGGCAGTGGCATCTACAGGCTTACAGATACCGATGCCGATGGCTCATTAGATACCGTGAAAATACTCTTGAAGCTTGATGGCGCAGGGGAGCATGGACCTCACAGCTTTGTACTAGCACCAGATGGGAAAGAAATCTATTTTATAGCGGGTAACCATACCTCGGTACCGGATCAACTAAAGGAAAATAGTAGAATACCTAACAACTGGGATGAGGACAATCTTTTTGAACCCTATTTGGATGCACGTGGGCACGCTAATGATATTAAAGCACCGGGAGGCTGGGTCTGTAAATTTAATCCGGAGGGGACCGAATGGGAATTGATTTCCGCAGGCTACCGAAATCCATTTGATATCGCTTTTAATGCAGATGGGGAACTTTTTACCTATGACGCTGACATGGAATGGGATATAGGTATGCCTTGGTATCGTCCTACGAGAATATGCCATGTAACAAGCGGTAGCGAATATGGTTGGAGAACTGGTTCTGGAAAATGGCCAGCCTATTACCCAGATGCCCTACCTGCCGTTCATAATCTAGAGCAAGGCTCACCCACAGCAGTATTATCAGGACAAGAACTTAATTTTCCAGATACGTATTCGAACGGCCTTTTTGTGATGGACTGGAGTTTTGGTACTATTTACTTTGCAGATTTAAAGGCAAAAGGAAGCAGCTATACAGCAGAACGAAGAGAGTTTCTATCAGGCACTCCCCTACCTTTAACTGATATGATTGCCGGTACCGATGGGCATTTATATTTTGCCACTGGCGGGCGTAGAATAGACTCCCGCTTGTTTCGCCTACGTTATATTGGAGAGAATCAGCAAAAAAAAGAAACATCTTCTTATGCTAAGGAAGGTAAACTAAGAGAATTACGTCATAGCCTTGAAACATATCATAAAGAACAAACCCCAAAAGCTATTGAAACAGCTTGGTCTAATCTAGACCATGAAGATCGTTTTATTAGATATGCTGCCCGTATTGCGCTAGAACACCAATCAATAAATCAATGGTTTAGCACATTCTTAGAAGAAAAGAACCCTAAAAAAATTATAGAGGCAAGTATTGCTTTAGCGCGTCAAGGCGATGCCTCTCAACAATCAAAAATTTTAAAAAAATTAGCACCTATTCCCTTGCAAAATCAGTCGATGGAGCAGCAATTGAATCTCCTCCGTGCTTATCAATTACTTTTTATTCGGATGGGCGAACCGAATGATACTGATAAAAAGGCAGCCGTAAAAAAATTAAAAACCTCTTTCCCCAATACAAGTAACGATATCAATCGAGAATTAGCACAACTGTTGTTGTACTTAAAAGCTGACAATATTACCCAAGAACTGGTTGCATTATTACAACGCCATACCGAAGAAGGTACTGCAGGTAAAAGTGAGTTCCTTTCGGAAGCAATTACAAAACGTAGTGAGCAATACGGACCACTGATTAGAGAAATCATCGCTAAAATGCCCCCTACGGAAGCTATTTATTATGGGGTACTACTCAGTCATGCGGATAAGGGATGGACAAAAGAGGCTCGTGCCTCCTATTTTCAGTGGTTTTACGACGTCCTTAATGCCAAGGGAGGTCTAAGTTTTAAGCCAGGAATGGAAAATATTCGTCTGGCGGCTATGATACACGTTCCCGATAGTAAAAAGGAGTACTTTCAGGAATTATCCGGAGTCTATTCGCCCGAAAGTGCTGTTGCAGATTTACCAGCACCAATTGGGCCGGGGCAACAATACAGCGCCAACGAAATAGGTAGTGTGGTCTGGGGCGCCGAACTTGCAGATTATAAGGTGAATTTTGAAAAAGGACAGCGTGCTTTTCAAGCGGGTATGTGTATTTTATGTCATAGGATTCGAGGCGAAGGCGCAGCGGTAGGGCCAGATCTGACCCAGGCCCATACCAAATTCAATAATTACGAAATGTTGTTCGCTACCTACAGCCCAAATGATGAAATATCAGACCAATATGCCAATACCTTGTTCCATTTAAAAGACGGTAAAAAAGTGTCGGGTCGCATAAAATCCGAAACTGATGATACCGTGACAGTGATGCCTAACCCTTTCAATGATAGTTATGCCTTTAAGGTTTTAAAAGAAAAGGTTGACAAAAGGGAAGCATCTCCCCTATCCCCAATGCCGTCAGGGCTTTTAAACCGCCTGAACGCTAAAGAAATTAAAGACCTATTTGCCTATTTACAGGCAGGCGGCAGTAAGGACCACGAGGTCTTTACACAACAAAACTGATATAACAAGCATTTAAATCAAATACGAAATGAAAACAGCAGCACAACTATTGACTTTTATTGCATTTATGATAGGATGCATTGGGCACGGCCAAACGACTACCGACCCCCAAAACGGTAATTCCAACAAAATTATGCCCACTTCCTTCTATGAAGGATTGGAATGGCGAAACATTGGCCCATTAAGAGGAGGACGCTCCCTTGGTTGCGCAGGTAGCCCTTCGCGACCCAATGAATATTATTTTGGTGCCACAGGTGGCGGACTTTGGAAAACTGTAGATGGCGGTACCGAATGGAAACCGATAACTGACGGACAATTAACCAGCTCATCCGTTGGTGCGGTAGCCGTAGCAGAGTCAAATCCAGATATTGTGTATATTGGAATGGGCGAAGTACAGTTGCGCGGTAGTATAACCCAAGGTGATGGTGTCTACAAAAGCACGGATAGCGGTGAAAACTGGGAACATATGGGCTTAAAGGAAACCCAAGCAGTGGCACGGATACGCATTCACCCCACCAATGCCGATATTGTGTATGTAGCAGCTTTGGGCCACCCCTATGGTGACAATGCCGAACGCGGTGTTTTTAAAAGTACGGATGGTGGTAAGAACTGGAAAAAAGTATTGTATGTAAGTGATAAGGCAGGTGCCGTAGATTTGATTATTGACCAAAACAATCCACAAGTAGTATATGCAACCACCTGGGAGGTACAGCGTAAAGCTTGGAAAATGTGGGGCGGCGGTGGCGACAGCAAACTTTGGAAGTCTACCGATGGTGGTGAAACGTGGAACGACCTTACCGAAAATAGTGGTATGCCAGCCCCCCCGATAGGTAAAATCGGAGTGACCGTTTCGCCCGTAGATTCCAATAGAGTCTGGGCCATTGTAGAAGCTAACAAAGGCGGTGTGTTTCGCTCCGATGATGCAGGAAAAACATGGATACGCACCAATGACGAACGTAAATTGAGACAACGTGCTTTTTATTATTCTAGAATTTACGCCGACCCAAAGGACAGGGAAACCGTGTATTGTTTAAATACTGGCTTCTATAAGTCTACCGACGGTGGTAAAACCTTCGATACCACGATTAAGGTGCCCCATGGCGACAATCATGACCTATGGATAGATCCCAACAATCCTGAACGTATGGTGAATTCCAATGATGGGGGTGGTAATGTAAGCATCAATGGTGGAAAAAGCTGGACGGAGCAAGATTACATTACCACGCAATTGTACCACGTAATGGCAACGAGTGATGTTCCCTACCACGTGGCAGGGGCACAACAGGATAATAGCACAGTAGCAGTGCCTAGCGAGGGTTGGGAACACAAACAGGCAAGAGGACCTAACCACGGATGGTATTATCCCGTTGGTGGTGGGGAAAGCGGTTGGATTACACAACATCCCATAGATAAAGATATTTTTTACGCCGGTAGCCAAGGAGCACTATTGACCCGTTATGACCGAAGCAATGGGCAAACCAGAGACATTCAAGTCTACCCGCGCTTCTTCTCAGGAGAGCCTGCTAGTGCCCTACCAGAACGATGGCAATGGACCTTCCCTATTATGTTCGCACCACAAGATTCCAAGGTAATGTACACTTGCTCACAACACGTATGGAAAACGACCAACGACGGGCAATCTTGGGAAAAAATAAGTCCAGACCTTACCTATGCAGACCCAAGTACCTTAGGAAAAACTGGTGGGGTTATTACGATGGACATGAACGGACCGGAAATCTATGCTACTGTTTTTGCCCTAGCACCCTCATCCCATGATATCAATACGATATGGGCAGGTTCTGACGATGGGAAAATTCACATTACCAGAGATGGTGGAACGAATTGGTCAGATATAACACCTACTGAACTTCCGAAATTTTCTCGTGTCAGTATCATAGAGGAGTCTTTGCACAGACCAGGGACACTCTTCGTCGCCGCAAACCGTTACCAAGTAGATGACCGTCAACCCTATGTTTTCAAAACACATGATTACGGCAAAACATGGACGAAGATTATTAACGGCATTGCGGATGGTCATTTTGCCCGAGCCGTGCGGGAAGACCCAATGAAACAAGGACTTTTATTCTTGGGTACCGAACACGGGGTTTATTTTTCTTCCAATGATGGAGACGTATGGCAACCGCTTCAATTAAAGCTTCCTGATACACCAATTAGAGACCTCGTAATTAAAGACAATGATGTTGTATTGGGAACACACGGTCGGGGGTTTTGGATTTTGGATGACATTCATCCCTTACGACAATACCAAGAAGAAATGAACGCTGAATCCGCAGTATTGTTCAAGCCCTCCAATGCCATAAGGGGTATTTCGGATGCAAAGATTCAATACTACCTAAAGCAAGAATTGGATACCATCACATTTGAAGTTTTGGATGCCGAGGGCAATCTCATAAACACGTTTACAGGTAGTAAGCCCAAGTACGAAGAAGACCCTGACCTCCCTTGGTGGAAAAAAGGAGGCTCTTCCAAACCTACCACGGCAAAAGGGCTAAATACGTTCACTTGGGATTTACGCTATCCAGGAGCTACCGATTTTGAAGGGATGATTATATGGAGTGCACAACCTACTAGAGGACCAAAAGCACCTTTAGGTGACTATCAAATACGTATCAAAACCCCTGACTATGAAAAAACAGATAACTTTGCTATCGAACTAGACCCAAATTTAAAAGGCATTACTAAAGCACATTTGGATGAGCAATTTCAATTATCCAAAGACATTATGAAAAAAACCGATAAGGCAAATCGTACGGTTATTGAAATCAGGGAAATGAAAAAACAGTTGGCAGCAACCAAAGAAAAAATTGAGAGTGGAGACTGGAAGAAAACCATGACCCCTTTCCTAACCGAAATTTCAGTAATTGAGGAGGAGCTATACCAAGTAAAAAATCAATCCAATCAGGATCCTTTAAATTTCCCCATAAAGTTGAACAATCGATTGGCTTCGCTTAGAAGAAGTGTGGAAAACGGTGATGCTAAACCTACGGATGGCGCCTATAAGGTATTCAAAGAGCTAACGGCAGAACTAGACCAACATCTGGCTAATCTTAAAACGATAATGAAAGAAGGTCTTCCCAAAGTAAATACCGCTTTAAAGAATATTGGCAGTGCAGAAATTGAAGCGTCTAAATAAGTTCAAACAGATGAACATACCGAAAAAAAGTTTAAAATTTATTTTAACAGTTCTTTTTACATCCTTTATCGTATGCAGCGGCTGTAAGCACGATATAAAAGAAGCGCAGCCAATAGAAAAGACAAAAGCAGATAAACCGCTATCTTTTACCACACCCTTAGGTAAGAACTATTTGATTTCAGAACCTTCGGATAAATTGCGTAAGCTATATAATGAAGCAAAGAGGGACTATGAAGTAAATTCAAATGACAAAGATGCCATCATTTGGTTTGGAAGAAGAACTGCCTATTTAGGCCTCTATGATGATGCCATTGCTATTTATACCATGGGTATTAAAAAATACCCTGATGAACCACGGTTATACAGGCATCGCGGTCATCGCTATATTTCGATACGCAGATTCGATGAAGCCATTGCCGATTTCGAAAAAGCAGGACAGCTGATTCAGGGCAACGAAAATGAAATAGAACCCGACGGCATGCCCAATGCACAGAATATTCCAGTAAGTACATTACATGGTAATATTTGGTATCACTTAGGGCTTGCTTACTACCTCAAACACGACTATGAGAAAGCCTTTGACGCTTATCTAAAATGCAGGCAGGCAGGATCGCTCCCAGATAATATCGTTTCAAGTACGCATTGGCTCTATATGATTCAACGGCGCTTAGGCAATAAAAACTTGGCCAACACCCTTTTGAAACCAATTAATATGCAAATGGATATCATTGAAAACCAAAGTTATCATGACTTATGTAAATTATATAAAGGGCTTATCCCAACAGATTCTTTACTGCAAACAGATACTGAGAGCCCCTCAAATGATGCCGTATCATATGGCCTCGCCAGTTGGTATTTATATAATAATGAAAAAGAAAAATCAGCCGAAATCATGAATGAAATAGTAGGTCGATCATCTTGGAGCACCTTCGGATATATTGCGGCTGAAAGTGACCTTATTCAATATTTTGAAAAATAAAGCTATAGGGGCTTTTTAAAAGTACCGGAAAAACTCAAATCACTACTTTTGCATATATATTTTTAGACTTGACAAAATGCAAAAAATAAAAATAGCCCCTTCACTTCTTGCAGCGGATTTTGGGAATTTACAACGTGATGTAGAACTGGTAAACCAGAGCGAAGCGGACTGGCATCATATTGATGTGATGGATGGTGTTTTTGTGCCTAATATTTCCTACGGAATGCCCGTTATAAAGGCCATTCAAAAGCATGCGACGAAACCTTTGGACGTGCATTTAATGATTGTAGATCCAGATCGCTATATAGCCAAATTTGCAGCTTTAGGGGCGACTTACCTAACCGTGCATTATGAAGCCTGTACCCATTTACATAGAACGGTACAAGCTATAAAGGCAGCCGGTATGAAAGCAGGAGTGGCGTTAAACCCGCATACCTCCGTACAACTACTTGAAAACGTTATCCAAGATGTCGATTTGGTCTGCGTGATGAGTGTAAACCCCGGTTTTGGTGGCCAATCTTTTATACCCAACACCTTTGCTAAGGTAAAAGGTCTTAAATCCCTCATTACCGAAAATGGGAGTGCTGCCTTAATAGAAGTTGATGGTGGCGTTTCTTCGGCAAATGCAACCGATTTAATAGCAGCAGGAGCCGATGTACTTGTGGCCGGAAGTTTCGTTTTTAAGAGCGAAGACCCTAAAGCAACCATAAAAAGCTTAAAAGGATAATGGAACAGTTAGACGTTATTATTGTTGGAGGAGGGCCCATAGGCATCGCATGCGGATTAGAGGCGCATAAAAAAGGCCTTAACTATGTGATTATAGAAAAAGGCCCTATTGTTAACTCACTTTTCCACTATCCAGCAAATATGCAGTTTTTCTCCTCTTCGGAAAAGCTGGAAATTGATGAGATACCCTTTATCAGTACTGAGGCAAAACCAAAACGGGACGAAGCCTTGGAATATTACAGGCGAATCGTCACCTCCAATAAGCTACATATTAGACTATTTGAAAAAGTTGAAAGCATTATAAAAGCAGATCAAGGCTTTCAAGTTCAAACCACAAAGCACCGCTACACCGTATCAAATGTAGTTATCGCTACTGGGTTTTACGATATCCCCAACACGATAAATGTGCCGGGAGAAGCCTTAGAAAAAGTATCTCATTACTACAATAATCCACATTATTATGCAGGCCAAAAATTAGCGGTTGTTGGTGCCAGTAATTCCGCTATCGATGCGGCATTGGAATGCTATCGTAAAGGAGCGGAAGTAAGCCTAATCATTAGAGGACCCGAAGTAGGACAACGGGTAAAGTACTGGGTACGACCAGATATTATCAATCGTATTAAAGAAGGAAGCATTAAAGCCTATTACAACAGTACCGTTAAAGAAATTACCCAAGAGGAAATACTTATAAATACATCAGAAGGCACCATCAACCTTGAAAACGATTTTGTTCTTGCCCTAACAGGTTACACCCCTAACTTTAAGTTTTTACAGCATTTAGGCGTTACGCTAAGTGATGATAAAAAACGCTTACCCCAGTATAATTTAGAAACCATGGAAAGTAATGTAGCAGGGCTCTATCTTGCCGGTGTTATCTGCGGCGGCATGGAAACGCATAAATGGTTTATAGAAAATTCCAGAGTGCATGCGAAAATGATTATGAAGAATATTATTACAGGAGTAAAAAACACCAAAAACTAATGGACAACTTTTCTATTGCCATACATGGTGGCGCCGGCACTTTAGTGAAAGGCACGATGACACCCGATAAAGAAATAGCATACAAAAGCACCTTACAAAAGGCTTTGGACACAGCCTACGACTGTTTAGCACAAGGAGGTTCTTCCGTAGATGCCGTTGAAAAAGCAGTTGTATTTTTAGAAAACTCTACCCTGTTTAACGCGGGTAAAGGAAGTGTATTTACAGCGGAAGGTACGCATGAAATGGATGCTGCCATCATGGAAGGTGCCACATTGCACGCTGGTGGTGTTTCCTTAATTACCGGTATAAAAAATCCAATTTGTTTGGCTCGGGACATTATGGAAAAAAGCGAACATGTTTTTCTGGCAGGTAAAGGTGCGATGGACTTTGCCATAAGCCTAGGCTACACCTTAAAAGATGCTAGTTATTTTTATGATGCCCTTCGCTATGAACAATGGCAACAAATTAAAGGAACGGACAGCTTTCAATTGGACCATTCTACAAAAAAGAATCATAAATTCGGTACCGTTGGCGCCGTAGCCAAGGACCGCAATGGTACGATTTCGGCTGCGACATCAACCGGCGGTATGACCAATAAAAAATTTGGTAGAATTGGCGATAGTTCCATGATAGGGTCAGGAACCTATGCCAACAACAAAACCTGCGCGGTATCTTGCACAGGTAGTGGTGAATTTTTTATACGCGGCGTAACCGCTTATGATGTTTCCTGCCTTATGGAATATAAAAATTATTCGCTGCAAGAGGCCACGGACGAAGTCATTTTAAAAAGAATGGTAAACTTAGGGGGTGATGGTGGACTCATTGCTATTGATGCCAACGGAACCATAGCCATGCCTTTTAATACCGAGGGAATGTATAGAGGTTTCAAAACATCTTCTGGTCAAGAAGCAACGGCTATTTATAAAGATTAGACCAAAGGAGCATCCAAGGGTAATACTTTCAATTTACGGCTCTTAATATTAAATCGGTCTCCATTTGCTAGGATATGTGTCCTAAGATTGGATAATGACATGGGCTCTCCCTCCTCTAATATTTTTTGATTGTTATGCTTCAATTTACTCGGATCGAACAAAATCACCATGCCAGAACCTATCACTTCGAAAGTGTTACATTTTTTTATTACCAGACCCGTATCCTCTGCAAGTCCAACACCCAATAAATTCGGAAATTTAGCAACTGCTTCCGATAAGCGTCCAAACCGGCCTCGTCTTATAAAATGGGAGTCTATGATGAGGTTGGGAATAAAGTCCATTCCCTCTCCCATACCAACGGCCCCCTTTATAAAAGCCTCCTTACTGCTCCCCCCTGTAATCATCTCTTTTGACATACACATGGCACCAGCACTGGTACCTGCAATGACCAAAGAATCTTTTTGATATCTATCTACAAGAACCCTATGAAGGCTAGTAGTACCGATTTTACGAGTAATTTGAGACTGATCACCGCCAGAAAACATAAAGCAATCCGCTTGTTCTGCTAGCGTAATATTTTGTTCTAACTCGGAATCCTCACGTTTTCTAACGTCCATTAGGTGCACATTGGTACAGCCTAATTTACCAAAGGCATCCAAATAGTTCTTCCAAACCTCATCGGGAATACTAGAGGCAGTTGGTACGACTACAATCATTGCATCTTTACCGCCACTTTCGTGAACCACCCGAGCTAAGATGCCATCTCCAATAAATTCCAAGGTACTTTGTTCAGGTGTATCTACTCCCTTATCCTCATTACCTCCTATAGGTATCAAAACTCCCCGAATGTCCATTTAATTTATTTTATGCCGCAAAAATACATCTATCAATTGAATATAAAATCATATCTTTTCTTTTTAGCAATACGAACTAGAACCTCTATTAGATGAAAATAAGAACGATTAATGCCATGAAAGGACCAAATTACTGGTCCGTCCGCCGCCACAAACTCATCGTAATGGTCTTGGACCTTCAGGGAATGGAAGACCGACCATCCAATAAGATACCAGGATTTTCAGACCGGCTTAAAGCACTTTTCCCCAGTATGTACTCCCACCGCTGTTCAGAAGGTTGTGAAGGTGGTTTTTTTATGCGCGTTGATGAAGGAACTTGGATGGGCCATGTAGTAGAACATATAGCATTGGAAATACAGACTATGGCAGGCATGGATACTGGTTTTGGTCGTACGCGAGATTATGGAGAACACGGCGTCTACAATGTTGTCTTTTCCTATCTTGAAGAAAGTGTTGGACGGTATGCTGCCAAAGCGTCTGTAGCCATCTGCGAAGCTTTAATAGTAGGAGAGAACTACGATTTAGATGAAGATTTACAAAAGATGCGAGAACTGCGCGAAGAAGATCGCTTAGGTCCAAGTACAGGTTCTATAATCGAGGAAGCAGAAAGCAGGGGTATCCCATGGATAAGATTAAACAAATACTCCCTGTGCCAATTAGGTTACGGAGCCAATCAAAAAAGGATTCAGGCAACCGTTACGAGTGAAACCAGTAGTATTGGTGTAGAACTTGCCTGCGACAAAGAAGACACAAAGCACCTTTTGGAACAAGCGGAGGTTGAGGTTCCAAAAGGAGAAATTATTTCTAAGGAAAGTAGTTTAAAAGAGGCGTGTGATTATGTAGGCTATCCCTTAGTTATTAAACCTATAGATGGTAACCACGGCAGGGGAATCACTGTAGATATAAATACTTATGACCATGCTTTGAAGGGGTATCACGAAGCTAAGGAAGTCTCTAGAAGAGTTATTGTTGAAAAATACATTACTGGTGAGGATTTTAGACTTCTGGTAATCAATAATGTTCTTGTTGCCGCCGCTAAACGCACCCCAGCACATGTTATCGGAAATGGAAAAAATACTATTGAAGAGTTGGTGGCAGAAGTAAACAAAGACCCCAGACGTGGTTACGGTCATGAAAAGGAATTAACGGCAATTACCATTAATAATCTTACCCAAACCATAATAGCCGACGCAGGATATACTGTAGCTTCGGTATTACCGGAAGGTGAACGATTAATTTTAAAAGACACAGCCAACCTCAGCACAGGAGGCACAGCTGAAGATGTCACAGATAGGGTACATCCGGCAAACGTTTCCATGGTGGAACGTATCTCCAAAATTATAGATTTGGATATTTGTGGTATTGATATTATGGCAAGTGCCATAAGTAAGCCCTTATCCAAAACTGGGGGAGCAGTCTTAGAGGTAAATGCCGGACCTGGATTCCGAATGCACCTGGCGCCAACTACAGGACTACCAAGAAATGTGGCAGCACCTGTGGTGGATAAACTATTTCCACAAAGTGGAGACACAGGCAAAATACCCATCGTTGCCATAACCGGCACCAATGGCAAAACCACCACAAGCCGACTCATTGCCCATATTGCTAAAATGAGAGGATTTAGGGTGGGCTATACTACTAGTGATGGTGTATATATCCAAAATAGGCTTCTTATGAAAGGGGATTGTACCGGACCACAAAGCGCAGAATTTGTATTAAAAGATCCCACCGTAAATTTTGCAGTTTTAGAATGTGCTCGAGGGGGAATGCTAAGGGCTGGGCTAGCTTTTCCAAGTTGTGACGTAGGTATCGTAACCAATGTCTCTGCAGACCATCTAGGTCTTAAGGGAATACATACCATAGAACAGTTGGCACGAGTTAAAGGCGTAGTGCCCGAAACGGTTGCACCAGATGGGTATGCGATTTTAAATGCAGATGATGATTTGGTCTACGCAATGCGAAAAGGAATACAATCCAATTTAGCCCTCTTTTCTATGGATGAGGAAAACCCAAGGATAATGGCCTTACAACGAAAAGGAGGAATTACGGCTATTTACGAAAACGGCTACGTAACATTATGCAAGGGCACTTGGAAAATGCGTATCATGAAGGCCGAAAATATACCGCTGACATACGGAGGAAAAGCCAAATTTATGATACAGAACATTCTCCCTGCTATTATTGCGGCAAATGTGCGCGGTATTAGTATCGAAGATACTAAAGCTGCGTTGGAAACCTTTATTCCTTCAGCTTCGCAGACTCCGGGCAGACTTAATCTATTCAAATTCAATAAATTTCAAATGCTCTTAGATTATGCACATAACCCTGCAGGAATGCGGGCGCTCCAAAAATTTACTAATCAGCTGGATGCCACCGTAAAGGTGGGTATCGTGGCCGGTATTGGAGATAGACGGGAAGAGGATAACATGGAAATAGGACGGATTGCAGGAGAAATGTTTGATGAAATAATTATCCGCCAAGACAAGCAACTCCGCGGAAAAACAGAGCAAGAATTAATAAAAATGGTAAAAGATGGAATCTTAAAAGACTTTCCAAAAAAGAAAATTACCGTAATACCTTCTGAAAAAGAGGCCATACATTACGCCGTAGACAATGCTATCGAAGGAACATTGATTGTACTGTGCAGCGATGTGGTTCCGGACGCCCTTGATTTGGTAAAAGACTTGAAGAAAAAAGAGGCAGAAGGCAAAAGGTTTATAACTAATTGACTAAAACTACAATTTAAAAAGCAGCCATAGGTTTAAATAAACCTATGGCTGCTTTTTAGTAGAGATACCTTAAATACCTATTGTATTAAAAGGTTAGTCTTGATGACCTATTGCCAGCCGCCACCTAGGGCTTGATACAAATCTACGATTGCTTGAAGTTTAGCATTTTTCGTGTTAATAAGGTCTAAATTAGTGTTCAAAGTATTCTCTCTGGCATTCAAGACCTCCAGATAATTGGCTAAACCATTGTCCAATAATTCTTGTGAATATTCTCTTGCCAAGGTATACGCTTTATATTCCTTTTCCTTGATTTTTATCTTTTCAAAGGCCGCATCATAGGTATACAAGGCATCCGAAACTTCTTTTGAAGCGGTTAACAAAGCAAGCTTAAAATCCAATTTTGTTTGTTCCTGACGTGCTTGTGTTACTTCGTATCGGGTTCGTATAGTCCTTCTATTAAAAATTGGCTGTATTAAACCACTCACTACAGTAGCAAATAAGGAACTGGTGTCAAATAATTTATCAAACTGTAAACTCTGTAATCCTCCAGTAGCGGTCAATGTTAATGCAGGATAAAAATCACTTCTCGCTACATTGGTCAGCTCAAAGGAGTTTATGAGGGCATACTCGGCAGCTATCACATCTGGCCTATTAGCTAATAATTCGTATGGAATTCCAGACTTAAGCGGGGTTGTTATCCGTTGCTCCTCTAGCCTGCTTCTATTAAGCTCACCAGGCTCACCGCCCAATAAGATGGACAAGGAGTTTTCAAGAAGACGAGCAGAATTTTTTAAATCGATTAAAATCGCTTCGGCAGTATGTACTTGTGCTTCTGTCTGTTTTACCGCAACTTCGGTAACATTTCCTGCTTCCTTTAGGGCTTTGGTCGTTTCCAGTCCACTTTTACGGGTAGCGATAGTAAGCTCGGTAATCTGAATCTGTTCATCAAGGGATAAAAGCTGATAATAGCGCGATGCGATATTCGCCACCAATGTACTTTTCACAGCTTTATGCGCTGCAACGGATTGTAGATACGTAGCTTCAAAAGCACGCTTGTTGCTTCGTATTTTCCCCCATATATCTGCCTCCCAAGATAAACCCCCGCTAATTTGATATTGATCTAGCCTATTGAACTGGGCTCCAAATTGACTATTAGAAGAAAGTTCGCTGTGCGCATATTGAGCGATAAGGTCCAACGCAGGTAGATAGCCTGCCTTGCCCTGTTTTAAAAATGCTTCGGAAATTAATATCTGTTGAATGGCTTTTCTTATATCGATATTATTTTGAAGCCCTTCAGCTATGTAATTCTGTAATATAGAATCCGTAAATAGTGTTCTCCAAGATACCAAAGCCATGGAAACGCTATCTTTTTGTAAAGAATCTGTCCTGAAATAATTTGCTTTGAGCAATTCATTCTCTGGGCGTTCATACGTTTTTGCAGAAAAACAGGAGACCAATAACATTGGAAGGACCACAACCACAATAATCTTTATATATTTTGATAATTTCATACTATTACGACTCTTGATCAGTTTCTAATTTTTCCAAATCCGGTGATCCGCTTATCTTTTCTTGTAACCATTGGAAGAAAATGAATAGTATCGGTATTACAAAAACACCAGTTACAGTACCTATCAAAAGGCCTCCAACAGCTCCCGTACCAATAGATCTATTACCTGCGGCACCAACGCCACTTGCAAGCACTAAAGGCATTAATCCTAAAATAAACGCAAAAGAAGTCATTAAAATAGGTCTAAGCCTAGATTCGGCTCCTTGAATTGCGGCATCTAGAATACTATTTCCTTCCCGCCTTCTTTGAATTGCAAATTCTACAATTAAAATGGCATTCTTCGCTAATAATCCCACTAACATAATAAGTGCAATTTGAAAGTAAATATTATTCTGCAATCCAGCCATTTGGGTGGTAAAATATGCCCCAAATACACCCAAGGGTAAAGATAGTAGTACTGCAAATGGAATGAGATAACTTTCATATTGCGCTGCTAATAAAAAGTAAATAAAAACCAAGGACAGTAAAAATATCGTTGTTGTTTGATTTCCTGCATTTACTTCTTCCCGTGTTAAACCGGAATAGGCGGTAGTATAATTGACCGGTAAGGTCTTGGCCACCTCTTCTACCGCAGCAATCGCGTCCCCAGAACTATATCCAGGATTGGTTGCGGCAGTAACTTTTGTGGAATTAAACAAATTAAAACGGGTAACCGATTGAGGTCCATATACTCTAGTGAGGGAAATGAATTCTGTAATCGGGGTCATTTCACCTGCATCTGTCCTAACAAAAATTTGATCTAGGTTATCTATATTGGCTCGATCTTCTGGCAAAGCCTGAACATACACACGGTACTGTTTTCCGAATCTAGAAAAATCCGAAGCGAAAATACTTCCAATATATCCTTGCAAAGTGGAAAAAATACTACTCACAGACACGCCCAACTCTTTGGACCTAGGAACGTTTATCTCTAACTCATACTGCGGATACTTAGTATTGAAAGACGATTGCGCATATTGAATTTCAGGCCTTTTGGAGAGTTTTTCCATAAATACCTGATTCATCTTGTCCAAATCTGTAAAACTTCCACCAGAGCGGTCTAGTAAATTAACCTCTACACCGGCAGAACTACCAAATCCTGGAATACTCGGTGGCGCAAAAAAGATAATATTCGCTTCTGGTATCTTAGCGGCAACCCCAAACATTTTGGCTGTAATACTTTCAATAGATAATGAATCTGCCCTACGCTCATCCCAATCTTCTAAACGAATAAATCCGAGGCCATAGTTACTTCCTGAACCACCTAAGAAACTTCTACCTTCTACAATAGAACCTTCGCGCACACCGGGAATCTCAACTAGTTTTGCATATAGCTCTTCGTTCACCTGGTGTGTCCTATCAATGGAAGAGCCTGCGGGCAACTCTACGTTCAAGAAAATAATTCCTCTATCTTCATCCGGCACAAAACCTGTTTTAACACTTCCAGAAGACCACCATATACCTCCCAAAGCCAATAAAAGTATAACTACTGTCATCCATTTATTTCGATATAGAAAATGAACCGCATTCGTGTACTTTCGGGTGGTTGCCTTAAAGCCTGCATTGAAAGCATCAAAAAAACGCTGTACAAAGCCTTTATTTTTACCATCCTCTTCCTCGTGCGGTTTTAATAATAAAGCGCACAAAGCGGGACTTAAAGTTAATGCATTAATTGCAGAGATACTGATGGCCACGATTAATGTGACGCCAAACTGTTCGTAAAAAACACCTGTGGGGCCTTGAACAAAGGTAACAGGTATAAAAACCGCAGCCATTACTAGGGTAATAGAAATAATAGCACCGGATATTTCCTGCATGGCAGTCTCAGTAGCCTTCTTCGGATCCTTTGCTCCTTCATCTAATTTAGCATGCACAGCTTCGACTACGACAATAGCATCATCCACAACAATCCCAATGGCCAAAACCAATGCGAAAAGTGTTAGCAAGTTTATAGAGTATCCAAAAAGGTTGAGAAAGAAAAATGTCCCTATAATCGAAACAGGTACTGCTATTGCCGGAATCAATGTCGATCTAAAATCCTGAAGAAAAATAAACACCACTAAAAAAACCAGCAAGAAAGCCTCAATTAAAGTAGTTACTACTTTTTCTATCGAAGCATTCAAAAAATTATTGGTATTATACGGAATAAAGATTTCAATACCGGCAGGTAAATCTTTCTTAATTTCTTCCAATTTACTTTCAATTTCCAAAATGATATCCCTAGCATTAGATCCTTTCGTTTGGAAAATTCCCATATTTACCGCAGGATAGCCCGAGGTCATAGAACTACCAGTATAGGACTGTGCGCCCAATTCTATATCAGCTATATCGTTTAACCTAAGAAAACGACCATTTGGTAATGCTTTTACAATAATATTGCTGTATTGTTCCTCGGTTTTAAAACGACCTCCATATTTTATAGTGTAACTAAATGCTTCCCCATTATTTTCTCCCAGAGAACCTGCTGCCGCTTCTAAACTCTGCTCCCTTAAAACAGCTGTAACATCCGTAGGTATAATTCCATATGCAGCTAGTTTTTCAGGTTGAAGCCAAATACGCATAGCATAGTCCTTGGAACCGAAAACATTGACAGCTCCAACACCGTTTACCCGTTGCAACTCTGGAATTACATTGATTTTTAAATAATTCTGTATGAAGGTATCGTCATAATCGGGATTACTACTATAAAAAGACATGTACATTAAGGCACTAGTCTGTTGTTTTTGCGTAGTAACTCCTGTTTGTATTACTGCTTGAGGCAATAAGGAATTCGCACGTGCCACCCTATTCTGTACATTTACAGCGGCAATATCAGGGTTCACGTTTTGGTCAAAAAATACATTGATAGAAGCCGTGCCGCTATTGGTTGCCGTAGAGGTTAAATAGGTCATGCCCTCAACCCCATTTATTTGCTCTTCTAAAGGAATAATAACACTTTCCAAGATAGTTTCCGCATTGGCGCCTGGATAAGTAGCGCTCACACTTATCGTAGGCGGTGCAATATCTGGATATTGTGTAATGGGGAGTGTAGACAAACCCAATACGCCTAAAATAACTATAATTATAGATATAACAGTAGACAATACCGGACGTTCAATAAATATTTTTAACATGCTCTTTGGTTTAAATCCAATTTATCTAAATACTTTTTTAATAGGTTTGGCGATACTATCAAAAGGAACCGATTTTGGAAAAATCTTAGTCTCACCCTTTATTTTATCTACGCCGATACCAACGATTTCATCCCCTTTATTCAACCCTCCTGTTACCAAAAGCAAATTATCTACGGCAGTAAGTATATCAATCGAGGTTGATACGGCCATACTATCCTTACCAACTATATAAACATAAGTATTTCCTTGGCGCTCATAGGTGCTTTCCTTAGGAACAACAATGATATCACTATACGTTTTAGGAATTTGTATTTTAGCGCTGTTTCCATTGGTTAAAAGTCGTGACGGATTATCAAATTTGGCCCTGAACGTAATAGCACCTGTAGCCTCATCCACCTGAGAATTAATTGTTTCAATTGTTCCCTCCTGATTGTAAACTCTGCCATTTGCCAATATGAGTTTCACCTTGGGCAGATTCTTGATCTTATCAGCAATGGTTTCGCCTTGCGTATCTTGAATGAAATCTAGATAATCCTTTTCGTTCATTGAAAAATAAGCGAATACCTCACTTATATCGGCAACGGTGGTCAATGGTAATTGATTTGTGGGACTAATCAATGCACCCATTCTAAATCGTATGGAACCTACATAACCATCCACTGGGCTTTTTATAGACCCGTAATTAATATTAGCATTTATAGAGTTATAACTACTCTGTGCCTGTTGTAATTTTGCCCTGGCAGTTTCCAATTGTACATTACTGATGATATCCTTTTCCACCAAAGGCATCAATTTATCAACTTCTACTTGCGCTGCATTCACGTTTGCTTTTGCCGCAGCGGCGTCTTGGGAAAGCGATTGCGTTTCTAATTTGAATAATGTTTCGCCTTTTCTTACTTTCTGACCCTCATCAACTAAGACGTCGGTAATGTAACCTGATATTTTCCCACGCACTTCGCTGTTTATAATACCCTCAATACTTGCAGGATAGGTAGTTAATGCAGTAATGTCCTTGGTTGGGATTTCTATTACCTGAAATTCCTTTGGGCCTGAATTCTGAGCGTTTTCGCCCGAATTGTTTTCTCCACAAGAATGAAGGAACAATATTGGAACCAGTACTAATAAAAATCTTAATTTATTCATAGCAACGGATGGGTATTATTTAATTATTATTTTGAAATGCAACTATCTTTTCTAAAGTATCCTCCAAATTTTGTTTTTGAGTTTCCAAGTAGGTTTGAAATATGATTCCCACATAACCTTTTTCTTTAAATTTTGCAGGATTATAGTTTTTATTGAATGTATTTACTTTGTTTGCAATTCGTAATTCTTTGTAAACGGAATCTACATGCTCATTCAGCATATTTTTCACATAGCTGCCAGTGCTATGAAAAAAGCGTTTCCTATTTCCGGTTCTAGTATAGTAGTCCACAAATTTTAAAGAAATTAGCAACTTTAAATTCGTAGATACGGAACTTTTACTTGATTGGGTGATTCCCATCAACTGTTCAAAAGAATAGCCCTCATTAGAAGACAAAACGAGAATGGAATAAATCCGCGCTGCCAATGGAGGTAGTTTATGCCGTTCTTGAACGAATAACCCCAATTCCTCTACCAAATCCTTTTTTTCCTTAGAAGTACAATTCATCCTTGTCCTATTCCATTTATGATACAAAAGTAAAAGTTAGTTCGTATAGTTCGGAACTAATTAATCTAAATAAATGTTAATACGATAACCGTTAAAATAAGTTGTTGCTTTTATTTAAAAAAATAGTAATAGAATTAGAACATTAGCTATGGTCTTTCCTGTTTTTTCGAGTCTACAGAAACTAGAATTCAAATACCAAAATTGCTACTTCAAAATATTGATGCATGGTAGTTATTTTCTGTAATATACCTTTAAAAAAGAACGACGAAGTTCTACAATTATATTAATTTAAGACCACTAGGTAATAAAATCCAATATAAACAGACAGCATTTTCCCTTGGATTGATGCAAAGGGATTGTATATTCTATAACTGCTAATGTTACAACTAGAATACCGCTAGCTAGTACCCTATCACTTTATTTTTTCGAAACAATTCATGCCTTTACCTTGATTATTAACTAAAACAAAGAACCATGTCTAAAAAGACATGGTTCTTTGCTTGCAGTGACCGCGAAGGGATTCAAACCCCCAACCCTCAGAGCCGAAATCTGATGCGCTATTCAGTTGCGCCACGCGGCCTTTTATTAAATATTCAAAAATAGAATTTCTACTTGCGATAGTGTTACTTTACGACAATTTAATTTTAACAATACTAGAAATAGTTTTTCCATCAGCCTGACCTGCCAACTCCTTTGACACCATGCCCATAACCTTACCCATATCTTTCATCCCAGATGCTCCTGTTGCCGCTATAGTCTGGATGACTACTTTTTCTATTTCGGCATCGGTTAACTGTTCTGGTAAAAACTGTTCTAAAACTGCAATTTGTGCCAATTCAGGTTTCGCTAAATCTTCTCTACCTTGCTCACTGAATATGGCGGCACTATCCTTCCGTTGTTTTACCAACTTTTGCACTAATTTCACTTCATCATCTTCGGAAAGCATTCCATCCCCACTTGTCTGAGACAACAGAAGCTCTGATTTAATGGCGCGCAACGATTCCAAGGCCACGGTATCCTTTGCCTTCATCGCTGTTTTCATTTGATCTGTTACCTGCTGTTGCAATCCCATAATAGCCTATTTTAAGAAAGTACGAATATAAAAAATATACCCGTCAACAACTCTTTTTTCGGGTATAAAAGTTATGATTTAAGGTAAGTCTAGTCTACATTATCGTGTAAGAAAGAGTTATTTGACCGCAACTGAATATCATTGTTGCTATCATCACTTAAACTAGTCCTAGAAATCTTTTGCTCTCTAGTATTTTCGTTTAAATCGACCCCTTGTCTTTTGTATGCAGGTTGCTTTTCAAATTCGTCTATATTGTTTACACTATTCTTAAACTTATAATTAAAATCCTTCAATTTCCTCCTTCTTTCATCAGCCCTTTCCTTTAATAATTCCTCTATAGGTGTTTCCATTGGGTCCATTTGCTCATCGGGCCGCGCTAAAGGAGTTTTAGGAGCAAGGGTTTTTCTTTCAAAAACCAGCTCATCCTCCACTATCTTAGGTTCAAATTCCTCCGCTTTTGATTTTGCTCCCGTAAGTTTGTTTTCCAGTTGCATATAGTCATCTAGACTATATCTCGTTTCTCCCTTATTATTATACTCCAAGACCGGGATAATTTCAACGCTATCATTTACGTCCATATCCTTAACTTCATCATTAAGGTCGAACATGACAACATTTTTATTTTCCTCTTCATCGGTGACCAAAGGCAACTCAAAGCCCATTGCAAATTGGTCCTCTTTATCTTCTGCTTTCAACTCTTCTGCCTGAACCACCTCTATCTCGCGCAGTGCATCCGAAGATTCTATGATTACAAAATCTTCCTCCGAAACATTTTTAGCTACTACCTCTTCATAAAAAACATTAAAATTTTTGATATAATTTGTGGTAGGTATTAAATCGAAATCTCCATGATCAACCAATTCATAACGGGTTTGTGGTGTATCGTCCACTTTGTCCTCTACAACAACATGTACCGTTTTATTGGAGGACATAAGCTCCATTTCCGCTTTCTGCTCCTCCTCCAGATTATGGATTATTTTTTTTGACTCAGTGTTTACAATATCGTCCTGTTGTTCTATATTAAATCCCGTTGCGATAACTGTTACAGCGATGGCTTCGCCTAATCCATCATCTTCACCAACACCCATAATGATGTTCGCTCCATGCCCTGCTTCAATTTGAATGTGGTCATTGATTTCACCAATTTCATCTATAGTAATTTCTTGAGCACCTGAAACGATGAGCAACAACACATTTTTAGCCCCCTGGATTTTATTATCGTTTAACAAAGGCGAATCCAAGGCCTTCATAATAGCCTCATTTGCCCTAGCGGAACCCGAAGCAATTGCGGAGCCCATGATGGCCGTACCACTATTGGAAAGTACGGTTTTAGCATCGCGTAAATCTATATTCTGTGTGTAGTGATGTGTTATTACCTCGGCAATCCCTCTTGCCGCGGTGGCCAAAACTTCGTCTGCTTTTGAAAACCCAGCCTTAAAACCAAGGTTACCATATACCTCTCTTAGCTTGTTATTGTTAATTATGATTAAGGAATCTACGTTATTTCTAAGCTTCTCTATACCTTTTTGAGCTTGATCACAACGCATTTTCCCTTCAAAATTAAAGGGCATGGTAACGATACCAACCGTGAGCACATCCATTTCTTTTGCAAACTTTGCGATAACAGGAGCAGCACCAGTTCCTGTTCCCCCACCCATACCCGCAGTAATGAATATCATCTTGGTTGTATTGTCTAACATCTGTTTGATGTCCTCCATGCTCTCCATGGCAGCTTGCTCCCCAACTTCGGGGTTGGCACCAGCGCCCAATCCTTCTGTTAACGAAACCCCCAATTGAATCTTATACGGAACGGGACTGTTGTCCAAAGCCTGTGAATCTGTATTACAGATAACGAAATCTACTCCGTTAATTCCGGCCTGGAACATATGATTAATGGCATTACTACCACCTCCTCCTACGCCAATGACCTTGATTACATTGCTTTTATTCTTTGGTAGATCAAAAGAGATATTGTCAAATTCGCTGCTGTTGCTCATATTGTTTTTATTACTGGTTATAGTATGCTTTATGCTGTGGTTGTTCTACTCTGCGTTATCTAAAAATTCCTTTAACTTTTCGGACCATTTATCAAACACTGATTTACGTTCCTTTCTTCTTTCTTCGTTGACGTGAAGCTCCTCCACTCGTTCTTCTTCATCGGTTACTATATCCGATTCTAGAGCTGAAGTAACCTCGGCCTGCATTTTAGATTGATTCTTCACCGCATTCATTAACAGACCTACCGCCGTGGCATATAAAGGACTTGCTATCTCGGCGTCAGAATCACCTGCCAAATGCTCATTCGGATATCCTATTCTGGTATCCATTCCTGTAATGTACTCTACCAATTGCTTTAAATGCTTTAACTGGCTTCCCCCACCAGTAAGAACAATACCCGCAATTAGTTTTTTCTTTTGTTCGTCATGTCCATAGTTCTTGATTTCTACGTACACCTGCTCAATAATCTCTACAACCCTAGCATGTATGATTTTTGAGAGGTTTTTTAAAGAAATCTCCTTAGGCTCCCTTCCTCTTAGACCCTGTATGGAAACAATCTCATTCTCTTTGTTTTCCCCTGGCCATGCAGAACCAAACTTCATTTTTAATAACTCAGCCTGCTTCTCTATAATAGAACAGCCTTCCTTGATATCTTCGGTGATTATACCACCACCAAAAGGGATGACCGCGGTGTGCCTTATAATACCATCTTTAAAAATGGCTAAATCGGTAGTACCTCCTCCTATATCTATTAGTGCAACCCCTGCTTCTTTTTCTTCCTGACTTAAAACAGCATCGGATGACGCCAATGGTTCCAACGTAATATTCCCTAGTCCAAGGCCTGCACTTTTAATACACCTACCCACGTTTTTTATGGAGGTTACCTGACCTACAACAACATGGAAATTAGCCTCTAAACGCCCACCATACATGCCTATAGGCTGCTTAATTTCCGCTTGCCCATCAACCTTATATTCTTGTGGAAGCACATGAATAATCTCCTCTCCCGGCAGCATAATTAACTTATGCACTTGATTTACGAGCCTGTCTAAATCAATATCTCCAATAACCTCCTCAGAATCTGCTCTGGTAATATAATCGCTGTGCTGTAAACTTCGGATGTGCTGCCCTGCGATGCCCACTACTACGTTACTGATTTTTAGGCCCGAGGTACTTTCGGCCTCTTCAACAGCCTGTTGTATCGATTTTATGGTTTGTGTGATATTGTTTACTACACCACGGTGAACGCCCAAACTTTTAGACTTTCCAATGCCCAAAATCTCAATCTTTCCATATTCGTTTTCTTTACCAATGATGGCAACGATCTTCGTTGTTCCGATGTCTAGACCGACTGAATAATTAGCTTGTTCCATTCCCTTTTAAATTTTAGTGCACACTACTTGATTATTGAATTCCAAACTTACTACGGCAAAATCTTCCAAGGTTTTATCCTTGTTCGCCTTAGCGTAAAACGCTTTGAAATTGCTGAACTTTTCCGCTAGACTATCTATATTTCCTAAATTCACTACAAATTGGTTTAATCTAAATTTCAATTTGTAATTGTCCTTTTCATCAATATGAATACCAATTACGTTTTTACGCAAAAAGCCATCCGCATTGATAAATTCCAAAATAACATATACATCCTCCAGGCTTTCACCGGTAACATTCCCTGTGATTATTGGAACCCTGGCAGAATGATTAGCCGAAAATGGCATACGCCTTCCTTCGTCATCCAGATAGAATTTCGATTTTCCCTCTATGCGACCGATTGGTTTACGTTGAATAATTCTAGACGTAAGTTCACCATCTATAGTAAGATACACTTGGGCACTTTTCACCATTTCATTAGCTTCTATTGCCTTTTCTACAGTATTCAAAGCTATCTTTTCTTTAGGTACATTTTTAAGTCCACCATAATTTTGTATTAACAATTTATTAACCGTTCCTTCCGTGAGGTAGAGGTTCTCGTCCCCACTAAACTCTACCTTCATTTTAACAATATTTCTCCTGCTGTTTCGCTGATTGGAAAACGCGTACAGCCCCATGATTGCTAAAATCAGCGCAATTAACTTTATGTTACTCCAGTTCGTTTGCATATGTCAGTTCATTTTTAATTTTTTCTATTTCCAGACCTATATCCCCAGCTCCCATAGTCACCAGTAAATCAGGATTTTGAGCCTTTATTTCTGCCAGAATAGCTTCCTTTTTTACTACCTTTTTACTGGAATTGGTCATTTTTCTTAACAACCAGTCGGAGTCTATTCCAGATATAGGTGTTTCCCTTGCAGGATAAATTTCGAGCAATAGGACCGAATCGAATTTGGAAAGGCTTTTCGCAAATTCATTACCAAAATCCCGAGTTCTAGTAAAAAGATGTGGTTGAAAAACAGCCAATACCTTTTTATTAGGGTGCATTTCTTCAATCGCATCAAACACGGCATCTATTTCTGTTGGGTGATGTGCATAATCATCAATAAATACAAACGCCGGTGTATGTATCTTATATGAAAATCTACGCTGCACACCCTTAAATGTACCCAATGCACGTGCCAAGTGCTCCGGTGGGGACCCAGCTTCTATTGCCATAGCAAACGCAACCAAACCGTTAAGTAAATTATGCCTACCCGGTTTTGCGAACCTGACGCCTTTCAAAGCTATATTAGGCGCTACCAAATCAAATACATAGGCGCCTTGTTCTATTGTTATGCTATGGATACAATAATCAGAATCGTCCTCTATGCCATATGTTATGCCTTCCAACGGAAGACCTTGGCGAACAAAAAGAGTTCCTCCGGGCTTTATACGTTTTGTAAAGTCGATGAAGGAATTAGTTAATGCTTGCGCATCACCATATATATCTAAATGATCGGCATCCATAGAGGTTATACAAGCGACATTAGGTGTAAGACGCAAAAAAGAACGATCAAACTCATCTGCCTCTACAACTGAATACTCGGTTCCTTCCAATAGAAAATTACTATAAAAATCTTCAGAAATACCTCCTAAAAATGCTGTAAGCGGCGTGCCAGTTTCTTTTAGTAAATGTGCCAAAATACAAGATGTCGTTGTTTTGCCATGCGTTCCTGCAACCGCAAAACAGAATGAATCTTTAGTGATAAGACCCAGTACTTCGGAACGCTTTTTTATCACAAAACCATTGTTCTGAAAGTATTGGTATTCACTATGCGATGCAGACACGGCAGGCGTATACACAATTAGGGTACTTTTCTTGTTCTGAAATGATGCTGGAATCAATTGCACGTTATCTTCGTAATGAATAGAAATTCCTGTTTCAACCAATTCACTAGTCAACGGGGTTTTTGTTTTATCATATCCTGCAACAGGAAGGTTTATAAACCTGAAATATCGCGCTAACGCAGACATACCTATGCCTCCGATACCAATAAAATAAACCCTATGTATGCTTTTCAAATCCATATTAAAATTTCAAGAACCTATTAGTAGGTATGCTATATTTTTAATAATTTCTCCACCTGGTCACATATATCTTTTGTGGCATTTGGTAACGCCAGTGCTTTCATATTACTAGACAGCTCCTCTTGTTTTTCTTCCGAATTAAAAACCGCTATAAAACTGGCTTCAAAATCTACATTTAAATCGGATTCCCTAATCAGAATTGCTGCCGACTGATTCTCCAGAGATTGGGCATTTTTGGTCTGATGATCTTCCGCTACATTGGGCGATGGAATAAAAAAGGTAGGTTTTCCTACGATACACAATTCAGATACCGAACCAGCACCCGCCCTAGAAATAATGATATCTGCAGCAACATAAGCCTTATCCATATCATTCAAATAGGAATGCACTTTTACCGTTTCGTTCGCATGTCCTTTATACTCTTCTATATAACCTTTTCCGCATTGCCACAAGACCTGTACTCCTAGATCCTGAAAAAAAGCTAGCTTTTCAGATACAAGAGAATTGATACGTCTTGCACCAAGACTGCCACCCAAGAACAGAACCGTCTTTTTAGTTGGGTTCAGCTCAAAGAAATCCAAAGCATCTTTCTTATTTACCGTAAGCAACACCAAATCAGCACGAACCGGGTTCCCTGTTTTAACTATTTTATCGGCTGGAAAAAAGTGTTCCATACCATCATAAGCCACACAGATTTTCTGCACCCTGTCCTTAAGTAGTTTATTGGTAATACCAGCATAGGAATTCTGCTCCTGTAACACACAAGGTATACCCTTACCTGATGCCATCCTTAAAAGCGGCCCACTGGCAAACCCTCCCGTACCGATTACGGCATGGGGCTTAACCCGTTTTACTATGTTACCTGCTTTTATCAAACTACTTATTAATTTAAATGGAAACATCAAGTTCTTAAAGCTTAGTTTCCGTTGTACCCCTGTAATCCACAAACCTTCTATCCTATACCCCGCTTGGGGTACTTTTTCCATTTCCATTCTATCCTTCGCACCTACGAATAGGAATTCAGCCTTTGGAAACCTTCGTTTTAATTCGTTCGCTATGGCTATCGCCGGATATATGTGTCCGCCTGTTCCTCCTCCAGAAATAATAAATCTATAATTGTCCACTTAACACTTCTAAAGGGTTGCTCTCATCAAAATCGGCTGATTCACCATTATCCTGCACCAAACTCTTGTTACTAGCACTCAAAATAATTCCTATAGCCAAGCAGGTCATCCAACTGGAAGTTCCCCCACTACTTATCAATGGCAAATTCTGACCTGTTACCGGAAATAATTCTACGGCTACCGCCATATTAATAAAGGCCTGAAATACAATTGGTAGTCCCACACCTAAAACCAATAGCTTGCTAAAAATAGAGGTAGAACCATTGGCTACTACCACAATACGAAACAGTAAAAACAGGTAAACCAATACAAGGCCAAAACCACCCACAAGACCGTATTCTTCGACAATTATGGCATAAATAAAATCCGAAGAACTCTGTGGTAAAAAGTTTTTCTGCACACTCTTTCCAGCACCCTTACCTACAATACCACCCGTAGCGATAGCAATCTTTGCTCTTTCTATCTGGTAATTCGCATCTGTATCTTCTGGACTCGTAAAACTATCTATACGGCTCATCCAAGTATCTACACGGTTAGGAAACAAATCTGGAAATGCTTTTGCCGTTACCACAAATAGGGTCAAACAAACCAATCCGGTCGCTACTATTCCCATCAAATACTTTATAGGGTAGCCTCCCAAAAAACATAGCATCAATACCATGGAAAATATAATACCTGCGGTAGAAAAGTTAGCAGGTAAAATCAAGACCACTACAAAAAATACAGGAAGCCATAAGGGTAATATACTTTCGGTAAACGTAACTGTACTATCCCGTATCTTAGAAAGATATCTAGCCACATAAATAAGTAGTACTACTGCCGCCAAATTGGAGGGCTGAAACCCGAACCCGACATAGGGTATATGAATCCACCTACTGGCATTGGTCTCCCCACTATTTGTTCCTTGTGCCAATACAAAAACCAACAAAACCAAAATTATGGGTAAGGCAATCAAAGAGAGTCCCCTAAAAAAATGTGTCGGGATTTTATGAACACCGTAGATAATGCCAAAACCAAAAAATAATAATAACGCATGCTTTACCAGATGACCAACAGTAGTTCCATTACCTAACACATAGACCAGATTACTACTGGCGCTATAGACCGGTAAAAAGGAAAATAAGGCCAATAGAGCCGCAATGGCCCAAATAGCTTTATCTCCTTTAATATTTTTAAACAGTTTTAGCACTTATAAATTTTTTACACAATTCTTAAACTGATTACCGCGGTCCTCATAATTTTCAAACAAATCAAAACTAGCACATGCCGGAGACAACAAAACCGTATCTCCGCGTTCGGCAATCTTATAGGCTACCTTTACCGCTTCTTCCATGGCATATGTTTCTACCACTAAATCCACAACGTTCCCAAAGGTTTCCTTAATCTTACTATTATCCATGCCTAGGCATATAATAGCCTTTACTTTTTCACGCACCAATGACATCAAGGCCGTATAATCGTTTCCTTTATCCACACCCCCAACAATCCAAACTGTTTGGGTCTTTACACTGTCTAGTGCAAAATAGGTGGCATTTACATTGGTTGCCTTAGAATCGTTTATGTACTGCACGTGATTTATTTTCAACACCTTTTCCAAACGGTGGGGTGCTCCCTGAAAATTAGAAATGCAATCTCTTATGGTCTCCTTCCGGATACTTACCAATTTTGCAATGGTAGCCCCTGCCATTGTATTCTTTACGTTGTGTTGTCCTTCGAGTGCTAAAGCGTCTGTCGTCATCGTTATCTTATCCGTTAGTGTTCTTATTACAATATTTTTATCTTCTAAGTAAGTTCCTTCCTTAAATTTTTTAGTTAAGGAAAATGGCATTAATTTGGCTTTGACCGGGTTGGCTTTGAGCCAGGAAACGATTACTTCATCGTCCGCATCGTAAATGAGATAGTCGGTCTCCGTTTGGTTCATTGTAATCCTGAACTTTGAGGCGATATAGTTCTCGAACTGGTAATCGTACCGATCTAAATGATCTGGCGTAATGTTCGTGATTACCGCGATATCTGGCCTAAATTCCTGAATACCATCTAGCTGAAAACTACTTATCTCCAAGACGTAATACTCAAAATCAGTATTAGCGACCATTTTAGCAAAACTATCCCCAATATTACCAGCCATACCTACATCTAGGTCTCCACCTTTCAATAGGTGATTAGTAAGCATCGTGGTAGTCGTTTTTCCATTACTACCAGTTATACCAATAATCTTGGCACCAGTATACTTGGATGCAAACTCAATTTCAGAAATAACCGGTATACCTTTCGCTACCAATTGCTTTACCAAAGGCACGGTATCCGGAATACCTGGACTTTTCATTACGATAGTTGCCTCTAGTATGCGGTCCTCTGAGTGGTTTCCCTCTTCCCAATCAATTCCATAATGCGAAAGAACGTTCTTGTACTTCTCTTTAATTTTTCCTTTGTCGGATACAAAAACATCGTATCCCTTTTTTTGACCTAAAATAGCCGTACCCACGCCACTTTCTCCGCCCCCAAGAATCACTAAAAATGCCATTTATCGTAATTTTAAAGTCACTATAGTCACAATGGCCAATAGGATTCCTACAATCCAAAAACGGGTTACGATTTTACTTTCATGGTATCCTTTTTTCTGATAATGGTGATGTAAGGGCGCCATTAAAAAAACACGCTTCCCTTCTCCATATTTACTCTTCGTATATTTAAAATATCCTACCTGCACCATAACGGAAATAGACTCCGCAAAGAATATCCCACATAGAATAGGTATCAATAATTCCTTGCGGATAATGATGGCAATTACGGCAATGACACCACCGATAGTCAAACTTCCAGTATCTCCCATAAATACCTGTGCGGGAAATGCATTGTACCATAAAAACCCTACGAGAGCACCTGTAAATGCAGTTATAAAAACCACCAACTCCTCCACTCCCTTTATGTACATAATATCCAAATACTCCGAAAAAATTATATTACTGGAAACCCAGGCAAAAATCCCTAGGGTAATTACGATAATGGCCGAAGTACCGGCTGCGAGTCCATCTATACCATCGGTAAGGTTGGCCCCATTGGAAACCGCCGTAACGATGAGAATGATGATAGGGATAAAAATTAACCAGCTATATCCTGCGAAGCCATCGCCCATCCATGAAATAAAACTGCTATAGTCCAGCTCATTATTCTTAAAGAAAGGAACTGTGGTCATTGTAGACTTGATATCCGACCCTTTTACCTCTTCTACGGTAAAATTCTCAGTAATCATTGTTTTCGTATGCTCGCGCATGGTTACTTCTGGATGAAAATAAAGCGTAGCACCAACTACCAATCCTAATACCACCTGACCCAAAATCTTAAACCTACCTTTTAGTCCGTCCTTGTTCTTCCTAAAAACTTTGATATAATCATCTATAAAACCGATAATCCCCATCCATAGGGTAGTTACAATAAGAAGGATGATATAGATATTATGTAATTTCGCGAAAAGCAAGACTGGAATCAGTGTTGCAAATATGATAATAATACCGCCCATCGTTGGCGTTCCAGCTTTTTGTTTTTGCCCATCTAGTCCCAAATCCCTTACAGTTTCGCCAATCTGCTTTTTTTGAAGAAAAAGAATGATGTGCTTACCGAATATCGTAGCCAAACCCAAGGAAAATAGGATAGCCATAGCCGCCCTAAAAGTCAGAAACCCAAAAAGGGATGCCCCAGGGAACTGGTATTCATTTTCTAAATATTCGAATAGGTAGGTTAACATATATTCTCGCTACAAGCCAATTAATATTGGCCTTGATTATTTATCTAAACTTTTCAATACTTCGGTTACCATCTTAAAATCATCAAAATCTATCCGCTTCCCGTTGGATTCCTGATAGGTTTCGTGTCCTTTGCCGGCTACTAGAATAATATCATTGGCAGCGGCTAATTGACAAGCCGTTTTAATCGCTTGTTCCCTATTTTCAATAGCTAATATTTTATTGGTATACTGGGGTTCCACACCCGTCTCCATTTCTGCAATAATTTCAGAGGGTAATTCTGTTCTAGGATTATCCGAGGTGAAAATCACCTTGTCACTCATTTCCGAAGCGATATTACCCATTACCGGACGCTTTGATCTGTCTCTGTCGCCACCACACCCCACAACGGTGATGACGTTTTCATTTCCAGTCCTCAATGTGTTGATTGTCTCAAGCACATTTTTTAAAGCATCCGGCGTATGGGCATAATCGACTATAGCCGTGATTTTTTGTTTTGATATGTAATATTGAAACCTGCCATCTACATTATCCAACTCACTTAACAGTCTAAGGGTCTCTAACTTTTCCAAGCCTAGTAAATCTGCCGTAGCATAAATGGCTAACATATTATAAGCATTAAAATGGCCTATTAATTTGGTCCACAACTCATGGTCGCCCACCTTCAACAATTGACCATCGAACTGATTCTCTAAAATCTGGACCTTAAAGTCAGCATAATTCTGTAAGGCGTAGGTATATTTTCTAGCATTGGTATTTTGTAGCATCACCAAACCGTTCTTATCATCTATATTGGTAAGGGCAAATCCTTTTTTAGAAAGGTTATCAAACAGTAATTTCTTGGTATCCCTATACTCTGCAAATGTCCTATGATAATCCAAGTGATCGTGCGATAGGTTGGTGAAAACAGCACCTTCAAAGACCAAGCCTTCTGTTCTTTTTTGATGAATACCGTGAGAACTTACCTCCATAAAACAGAACTCCACACCAGCATCGTTCATCAAACTCAGATTCTGGTTGATAGTAAGTGCATCTGGGGTTGTGTGTGTAGTTTTATACTCCGTATCATCCACCATAATTTTGATGGTAGATAACAATCCTACTTTATAGCCTGCCTTTTTAAATAATTGATATAATAAACTGGTAACGGTAGTCTTCCCGTTTGTGCCAGTAACCCCTATCAATTTTAAGTTCTTGGAAGGATTTCCATAAAAGTTTGAAGCCATAACAGCCAGTGCACTATTTCCATTAGCCACCTCAACATAGGTAATCTCGTTGACCATATCTTCTGGAAGTTGCTCACAAATAATGGCCTTGGCACCTAAATCTATTGCCTTTCTTATGTAGTTATGACCATCTGTAAGTGTTCCCTTAATCGCTACGAAGACATCGTCCATTTGAACGTTACGCGAGTCAAAACAAACGGCATTGACACTACAATTAGTAGTGCCACTTACCGCCGTCAGGCTAACTCCAAATAATATGTCTTTTAGTACCTTCATGAAAGCTCCAACACTATTTTTTTTACTACTTTAATATTTGTTCCTTTTGATATGGATTGGCGGTAAACCTTTCCATTTCCCTTTAACTCTACCTCTATTCCTAAATTTTCCAATATCGAAATGGCGTCCATACCACTCATACCATGTAAATTAGGAACCTTTACGTACTCTTTTTGCATGTGTGCAAAGTATCCTTGGTACGCTTTATCCAAACCAATGTCAAATTCATCTTTAATATAAATCTCGTCGATTAAAGGGGAGGTAGCATATACTTTTTGAGCCACTGACTTAAAAACAGGACCCGAAACATCCGCTCCGTAATAGCCAACACTTTTATCCGGCTTATGAATCACTACAATACAGGAATACTTAGGATTGTCTGCTGGAAAGTATCCAGCAAACGAAGAAATATATTCATATTTATCCTTATCCTTAGACACATAATTGGTTTGCGTAGTTCCTGTTTTTCCTGCCATAGAAAAGTTTTTTGAGTACATGCCGTTACCCGTGCCACTCTTTTTCTCAACAACATCTTTTAAAATCTGTTGTACCTTTCTTACCGTCTCTTTGGAACAAATCGACGCATTTAACACTTCCTTGTCAAACTTCTTAATACTCTTGTTCCATTCTTTGACTTCTTTTATAAGTCTTGGCTTTAACAATTCCCCGTCATTGGCAATGGCATTATAAAATGCCAATGTTTGCAAAGGGGTGATAGACACCTCATAACCGTAAGCCATTTGTGCCAAGGACAGTCCTGACCAACCTTTATCACCGGGATATCTTAAAACAGGAATACCTTCACCCCTTACTGGCAGCCCTAACTTCTTATGTAGACCCATACTCATGAGTCGATTCACATACTTCTCCGGATCATCCTTATACCCATTGTGCATCATCTTGGCAAATGCTACATTTGAGGATACCTCAAAAGCTTTTGCTACAGATATCTTACCATGTCCACCGTGCTTTGTATCCTTTATTCTATGGTTATATAATTTCCAAGTACCATTCTCGGTGTCTATAACAGAACTGGTATCTACCACTTTATCCTCTAAGGCAGCCACAAGGTTCATTAATTTGAAGGTTGAACCTGGTTCGTGAGATTCTCCTATAGCATAATTTAAACGCTCGTAGTATTTTCCGTCTTTGGTGCTCCCAAGATTAGCAATGGCTTTAACTTCTCCAGTTTTAGTTTCCATTACAATCACCGTTCCATGATCTGCTTTATACTGCTCCAACTGTTTCAATAATGCATGATGTGCTATATCTTGAATATTGATATCTATGGTAGAGTAGACATCATAACCGTCTTTGGGCTCCACAATATTATCCGACCCAATTGGTTTCCATTGATTCTTTGCTATTTTTTGTTTTAGACGCTGTCCTTCAATACCACTTAAATACTCGCTAAAAGCGCCTTCCATACCCACTCGGGTGTGGTAACCATTTTCATCTATTCGCTCATATCCTACACTTCTTTCTGCTATTTTTCCTAAAGGATGTTCTCTTTTGGTTTTTTGTTCAATGATGAGTCCGCCTTTAAACGGTCCTTTTTTAAACAACGGAAAATCCTTCACTGCTATGTAGTCCGTATAATCTAGGTTACGGGCAACTAAAGTATACCTGTTCTTATTCTGCTTTGCCTTTCTTAAAACTTGCTGATAATGCGAAGAAGTTTTACCAAAAAGTTTAGCTAGCGCATCTGAAAGGGGCTTTATATTTTCTTTAAAGTCGGCATCAGACACCGTTACCGCATCAAACCTAATAGTGTATTTGGATACCGAAGTAGCTAAAAGACTACCATCATCTGAATACAAATTACCCCTATTGGGAGCTATAGTAAACATTCTGGTCGTTCGTGTTTCCGCTAATGCCATATACTTTTCACCGTCTACGAACTGAATGGAGACTAACTTGAAGAGCACAGCGCCTGCAAAAAGCACCAGCGCACCAGCCACAAAATACAATCTTGTTAATATACTCTTGTCCGTTGCGGGCATAACTATTATTTAGACCTTAGAGATTTGACCCTAATTTTTTTAGGGGGAGTTTCAGATGGAAAAAGACCCTTTTCCTGAACGGTCTTTGTAATGGTAGATTCCAGCTTTAATTGCTGAACATCTGACCTGGCATCTACAAATTTGCTTCTTAGCTCACGTACCTCCTCATTCAATGCAGCAATTCTATGCACCTTTCTATCCGCACTATGAGAGCTACTTATCATAACCGCCGCCAGAAAAGAAGCATAAATGATAAAAAGCCAATTCTTTGGGGCATCTCCACTAACCAGAAACGTGCCCTTTAGAATATCTAATATGCCCTTTTTCATTTTCATAATTCCTGTACTAATCGTTCGGCTATTCGAAGTTTTGCGCTACGCGCTCTATTATTCTTTGCTATTTCTTCTTTGGATGGAATTATCAAGGGCCCTACTTTTTTCAAAGGCACCGAGATATTACCATAAAAATCCTTTTCTGGATCTCCTTTAAACTGACCGGCCCTTATAAACCGTTTTACCAAACGATCTTCCAGGGAATGATAACTTATCACGCTTAACCTGCCTCCTGCATTGAGCAATCCGGGAACCTGCTCCAAAAACTCGGCAATTACCGCTATTTCTTGGTTAACCTCTATGCGAATAGCCTGATAAATCTGCGCCAGTATCTTATGCCTTTTATGATCTGGAAGAAACTTTTCTAAGGTCAATTTTAATTCCTCTGTGGTAGTTATTCCTTTTCCTTCCCTGCCTTCAGTAATTGCCTTTGCCAAGGCGTTGGCATTTCTTAAATCACCGTAATTAAAGAACATATTCCGCAAATCATCATAAGAATAGGTATTTACCACATCATGTGCCGAAAGCTGGATACGTTTACTCATCCGCATATCCAAATCCGCATCAAAGCGCGTAGAAAAACCACGTTCCGCTTTATCGAACTGATGAGAGGAAACCCCAAAATCAGCTAGAATACCGTCTACTTTCCGAATGCCATAGAACTTTAAAAACTGGGTGATGTACCTAAAGTTTTCACTAATCAAAACAAATCTTTCGTCTCCGAGAACATTAGCTTGCGCATCTTCGTCCTGATCAAATGCGAAGAGCTTTCCATTATCGCCTAGCTGTTTCAATATTTCCTTGGAATGACCTCCACCTCCAAAAGTAACATCTACATAAATTCCATTTTCTTTAATGGCCAAACCATCGACAGACTCCTTGAGCAATACGGGATTATGATACATCCTTCTTAGGCTTTTCGGCATAATTTACTTCGTATGCCAGTTGTTCCCTTTCCTCTGGCGTAGAATCAACATCTCCGTTATACGTAGCTAAATCCCAAATTTCTATATGACCATCCATCGGAGATAGTTTTACATCCTTTTTTATGTTTACCAAACCAATAATATCTTTTGGTATCAATAATCTACCGGTTGCATCTATCTCCACTTTACGAAGGCCGTCATTAAATTTTCTTTTAAACTCTCTATCCTTTCTACTGCTTCCCAAACGCTCGTCTAGCTTTTTCAATTCCGAGTGCCACACGGCAGCAGGGTATAATTCCAAGCATTCATCGTAATACGATTTTTTCACAAAAAACCCATCATTAAGCATAGGAGTCATCTGACTCCTAAGGGATACCGGTAACATTATCCTTCCCTTCGCATCTGCCTTGCAGTTGTAAACACCTGTAAAATAGATTTCCAAAATTGATGGTCTTTGATTATATAACTCAAATATATAAATATTATTACCACATTTTACCACTTAAAGCCACTTTGTTAATAAAATAGGGAATTTTCTACAAATTTTACCTCTAACTGCATCTTTATACCACTAAAATTTAAGTTTTAACGTTAGGCATACAACTACACCGTACACCTCAAAAGACTTTACATTTAGATATGTTCATTCTATATATTGTATTATATTGCAATTCCTATATTTGCCTAAATACCAGAAGCACTCTGAATGAAAGACGATTTAATTAAAGAAGGAAAATTTAGGTATACAGAAAAAGGAGAAGGCACTCCCATCGTTATTCTACATGGTTTAATGGGAGGTTTGAGTAATTTTCATGGTGTAACCAATTTTTTTCCAGATAAAGGATATAAAATTTTGGTTCCCGAGCTGCCTATATATGATATGCCAATGCTCCAAACCAACGTAAAGAATTTTGCAAAGTATGTTGAGGAATTTATACAATTTAAGGGCTTAAAAGATGTAATTCTTTTGGGTAATTCTTTAGGCGGACATATAGGCCTATTACATACCAAAATGTATCCTAAACTTATGAAAGCTCTTATAATCACTGGTAGCTCTGGTCTGTACGAAAGTGCCATGGGAGATGGGTATCCTAAAAGAGGAGACTATGAGTTTATTAAGAAAAAAGCACAGGATGTTTTTTACGATCCCGCAGTCGCAACCAAGGAAATAGTAGATGAAGTTTTCGCTACAGTTAACGACAGGGTAAAACTAGTAAAAACCTTGGCCATAGCTAAAAGTGCCATTCGCCATAATATGGCTCAGGACCTGCCTAGCATGACTACCCCAACTTGTATTATATGGGGCGAAAACGATGCCGTTACTCCACCGGATGTGGCTGAACTTTTTCACGAACTATTACCCGACTCCGACTTACATTGGATTAAGGAATGTGGCCATGCCCCTATGATGGAGCATCCACAACAATTCAATGCTATCTTGGATGCATGGTTACAAAAGAGAAAGTTCTAGGTTAATTTGACAAGTAGTTAAATTCATCAATCCTACTTTTTTTGCTCGTACCGCTATATAGTATTAGAAATCTTGTTTTTATTTTAGGGAACTCGCTTATCAAAACATAAATCATCTTGAAAATTAAGTCTGCCGAATTTGTTATGAGCAACACTAATGTTGCTAAATGTCCAAAGGAGCCTATTCCAGAATACGCATTCATTGGCCGCTCAAACGTTGGTAAATCATCCTTGATAAACATGCTTACAGATCGCAAAAGCCTGGCAAAAACATCGGGCAGGCCAGGGAAAACGCAACTCATAAATCACTTTAAGATAAATGAAAATTGGTTCTTGGTAGATTTACCAGGATACGGTTACGCCAAAGTATCAAAAAGAGATAAGAATATTTTTCAAAAATATATTACTAACTATTTTCAGCAACGCGAACAACTTGTATGCTCCTTTATCCTTATTGATATACGCCATGAACCACAAAAAGTGGATATGGAGTTTATGGAATGGATGGGCGAAAATGGCATACCCTTTGTGATTATCTTTACAAAAGCCGATAAATTGAAACCTAAGGCAATTGAACGAAGTGCTAACGCCTATGTAGACCAAATGCTCCAGGGTATGTGGGCAGAAGCTCCTCAATTCTTTATAACCTCCTCTAGTAAGACCATTGGTAAAGAGGAAGTTTTGGGCTATATCAGTACTATTAACAATAATTTTTTTGAGGCCACAAAAAAGAAAGGATAACACTAGGCTTTAGTAGAAAAGTTCAAATATAAAATTCAAACAAAATTTGTTTTTTTGGGACTTCCTGCTTCTTTATTATAGCAGGCGGCAGGTTTTAAAATATTCAAATTACTACGTTAATAAAGATATTACGCTGTCTTTACGCCTAGCAAAAAGGTCTCTTTTTTTAGTAATTACTGACTACGATAAGCTTTTTTCATTAGAGCTAGCTCAAACTATACTAATCGTGTCTTGGCCTGAAAAAAGTATATCGTTTACTTTCTACTTTTTTTCTCGGACCTTTTTACTAATTTACGTATGCAGCATACTTAGACCCGTCTCTTAACCAAGGAAATAAGTGCATCGGGCGCCATAAAGGAATTTAACTCATGCGTATGTATTAGCACCTCTAGGCCATTATCAACTGCTATGAGTACAATAGGAAAAGTAAACTTATGACTAAATTTGGAACGGTATATCTTCCCAAACTCATTTTTGTGCAGGAATTCTAGCTCTGTCCCAACTTCTTCCAACTCTTTACGAAATTGTGTCCATATCTTCTTCTCAGAAAGTGCCCCATGGGTAAGCTTACATAAATTACAATTGTAAGTAGCCGGACTTAAAATCTTATGAGCACCGTCCACAATACTATTTCGTAGTCCGGAGTCGGCATTGTAAATAAATAAAAGTTTTTGAGACATATAGCACTTACGATTAAAATTTAGATTTAAATAGAGCCTGTTTCATAGCCTTTGGACTCTAAACAGCATCCAAATGATTTACTTTAAACAAACTAGTGCACTTTACAACTACACAAAAGGACAAACCTCATTACAAAGTATAGACCACTCTAAACGTTAAGAATCTAGGTTGAATGAAAGTTTCCGAAGTAAAAACAGATAGGTCATTAGCACTATTTCTCACTTGAGAGTCGATATCCAAAATATTAGTTGCCCTTATCTCGTATTCCCATTTTGCATCCCTATCCTTTCTGTAGGCGAGCGAAGCATCCCAATTTTGAAACGATTGTGAATCACCATTACCAAGGTCTTGATTGGTATAGGTATAGTTAGTACGCACCGTAACCTTTTTCCAAATATATGCATCAAAATCAACCGAAGGGGCATTGGTAATAAAAGTAGTTTCACGACTCCCTTGGTTGTTATTGGTTACGCTATAGCGATACTTAAAATTTATATTTGGTGCTTCTTTAAAGTTGGTACGTATTCCTGGCGTGTAGGTCTGCGTGAAGCCTTCATTAAGGGATTGCTGGCCTTGAATGAATTGATTTATTTTACTATAATTAAAATTCGCGTTTAAACTTGTCCTAACCTTACCAAAGGTTCGCTGTACCCGCCCCACTACACTCACGTTTTCATCCGCAAAATTAGAGTTGAAAAACGTACTGGTTCGAATAACGTTCTCGAAATTTGTCAAACCTCGTACTTGGTCAATATTACTCGTATATGCTGCTCTGGCGAATACATTGGTATAATTAAATAGATTAAAGCTACTGTACAACAAACTTATATTATGAGATAAAGCATTTTGCAAATCGGGTGTGCCAAACTGAATACTGTTGAAATTATTAAGCACCAAGCCTTGCGCCAATCGCGTAACGTCTGTAAATTGATTTTGCATCGCATAATTCACCGTTAAAGATTCACTTTTCTTGAACTGTATCCGTGTTTCAAAATCGGGTAATAATCGGAAAAAATTATCCTTAAAAGTTTCACCAAATTGGATATTCTTGTTGCCATATGCGTGTACCGAAAACCCAGGCGTAATCGTGAACATACCTGTTTTGAGCCTATAGTGTAACCCCAAATAAACATCGCTAAAATTATACTCTGTGTCATTTATCGCCAAACCTTCATTGATGGTAGGGGTTATCTCGAATTGAGATCCATCAGTCAAAAACTGAAAAATATTGGAATTAAATTCTTGCCTACTTAAAATGGTACCAAGGGTCAGGTTAAGGTTGCTCTTCGCATTTAGGATTTTATAATAATCCAATTTTGCATCTAATTGATTGGAAGCTATACGTCTGTTCTGACCAAGGTTATAATTGGTCAGCGAAGTATCGAGACCTAAGGCATCCGCGGTAGTGTCAAAAGCATCCTCTCCATTGGGGTCGTTGACCAAAACCGCATTGTAAAAAGGGTCTTCGTTCTTTATCAAATGTTGGGCTTCAAAAGCAAATATATTGGTCTCCCCAAGTGTATAATAATAATTGACATTTTGATTGATACTGTAGGGCTTCACTTCCTCTAATTGACTAGTATTCCCAAGAACCGACGAAAAATTATTCTGAGTTTGTGAATCATTGGATGTTCGCCCTAAGACATCATAATTCAACTGATTGTTAAGGTTAGGTTGATAGGAGGCACTAAGCTTTAATAAGGCTTGATTAGATCGCTCTCTACCCGATTGTTCTGTTGCCTCGTCTGGAATACCTAAATCGGGATTCGTATATTGTACAAAACTCGTTTCTCTGGAAAGGATACGACTACTATTATAAATTAAAAAACCGCTCAAGTCCAGACCTTTGTTTGGAGAATAACTAAAATTACCTGTTGCCAACTTATTCTCTACCTCTAAGGCATTCTCTTGAGTTGTTAGAAAATTAAGACTGTTATCCCCTAGATTTATGTTTGTTCCACTACTACTACTAGGGGCTCTAAAACCCCCGCCAAAACCTCTAATATCTCGCCTAGATAGCGCCGCCTCACCTGTGTTGTTCAGATCTCCAATAAAATTGAGCGTATATTTTGGACTGTAATAAAAAAGCTTAGGTTGTAGGATGTAGAGTTCATTATCTGGTGCAATACCTACCCCTGCCGTCACATCACCGAACCAAAAGTTCTCTTTCCCATCTTTGAGTTTAATATTCAAGGCCACATTGTCCTGGTTATTTCGAACACCGCTCAATTGACCAACTTCTGAATAATTACGCAATACCTGAATCTTATCCACGGCTTTAGATGGTATGTTCTTTGTTGCTAATTTGGTATCCCCGTCAAAAAAATCCTTGCCATTTACCATGAGCTTGTTCACCACTTTCCCCTCTACCTCTATTTGGCCATCCTCATTGATTTCTACACCTGGTAAATTTTCAAGTATGTCTTCTAATTTTCGCTCGGTTCCTGTGGTAAAAGAGTCGGCATTGTAGACCACAGTATCCCCTCGGATACTTACCGGCATTTCATAAATCAGCTCTACCTCGTCCAAAGCATTATCAGGCTGAAGGATATAATCCTTTACAATATCGCTTTCTTTGGTTGAAAGAATTTCCTTAAAGGTGGTCATTCCTACATAGCTAACTTGAATTTCATACGTGCCATTTTTCCCAAGCTCTAGCTTAAATTTTCCTTGGGGATCTGTAATTCCATACGATTCCAAACCGCTTGTTTCTTGATTTATAGCAATAACGTTGGCTAGCTCAAAAGCATCTTTTAAACTATCCGTAACCGCACCCTCAAATTTCACTTGGCCATAAGAGATACTTGCTACCATGAACAGCAATGCACAATATAATTTTTTCATTCGTATGTATTAGGTGATAGTTGATTAGGACTATACAATCGCTGCAATATCAATTTCTCCTTCTCCCTCTGTTATTTCGCATTTCTAACATTTTACTTTGAATGGTCTTTTGGTACTCGATTTTGGTTATTTCCTTTCCTTTATCTGGGGCCTTAATTTTAATCTCTTCTTTTGGATTCATTACAATCTTGGCGCAAAGCATAGTCGTGCTACCCGCACTTACCTCTAAAATAAGACCTGGAAGACCCCAAAATTCAGCAGGACCATGCCCAACAGGTATTTGAGGTGTATACCAGGCTTCGATTTCGGTCATATTCACCTCAGGCTCCAGCGTCTCAACAGCTGTAGAATCTGTTTTCGTTGTTTCAGGTGTTCTTATGTCACCCCAAGAAAAATCGTACCAAGCAAGTTCACTTGATGGCACCAAAGCGGTAGCCCTAAAACACAAATATTGGCCTATTTGTTTAGACTCCTTACCCATATCCCACGAAATTTTCTGCAACTTATCCTTTACTAAAAATCGTTTGCCATAAAACTCTTGGCTTTGCACCAACACATCTTCTTTTACATTTTTGTACTGCTCTCCACGAGCGAAGTTATTTCCCCAAGAATCCGTAGCACCGGAAATGGCATCTAACTTGTCCTCTTCGTTAAACACGGATTCTTCCTTATTAAAGCTTAGAACGTAAGTCTTTTCTAGCCTATTCTTCAAACGTGCCTGTACCTGTTTTTTTTGTGCCTCACTCATTCTTGCTCCCCAGCTACCCAACTCCATCTTAGATTTAGAAAAATAAAAAGCTTGCCCTTGAAATTCTACAACATTAGGTTTAAAAGAAAATAGAAAAACAAAGGAGATGAAAGCAAACATAACGACTAGTGATTTCATAGTGGGTTTTTAAACTAATTATGTTGAACGAATATAATTAAAGACTAAACAATGCGAGATTGTTTATAAGAACATTAACATTGATGCAGCTTAATATAGCGTTAAAGAATCAATTATTTTTGTGTGGTACATAGCAGCAAAAATTATGTTTTATTACCCAAAGTAGTACTGCAGTTAGTTTTCGAAGTAAGTAAATACTAATATTTCATCAATAAAGTTCTAAGAAACTAACTAACGCTATAAGACAAAAAGCACTACTGCTTTATCGTTTTACTCTTTCAATTCCATTTTTTCGGCAAAATAATCACAAAAGTCCTTCATAGTAGCTGTCATCTTTTCATCTTGCGTCGCTTTCATAAACGTTTCCGTTAGCGACACCAAAGTTTGATGAAAAAAAGTTTTCATCTCATCCACAGGCATATCTTTCGTCCATAAGTCAATCTTTAAAGACTCTTGTTTTTTACTGTCCCAAACCGAAAGGAGCATAGCTTTGGCCTCCTCGTTATCTATGCCACCATCTTGTGCGGACCATGATAGTTTTTCCGGTACACGGTTATCATCTAACCCTACACGTAAATTAATTTCTGATATATGTGATTCTGCCATCTAATTTCTAGGTTTGTAATTCGATTTTTTAAATATTTCCTCTGCCGGCAAAGTCAACATCTGTTTGAGACCAATACGGCTATTATCCATAAATGCTTTAATAATTTGCCAACCTATATACCTTCCTAACCTTCCCGGAGATTCATTGTCCAGTTCCAAACCAAATTTTGAAAATGGCGCTGGGTCTAGAAAACGAGGATTCAATTCGTTGTCCGTACTGTATAAATGTTCTTGCTCAACAAAATTACGCCAAATTGGCTCTTCGCTGCTTATAGCCCAATCCAACTCCTCTTTCGTGTACCCTATTTTTTCCATATCAGTAGCTGTTGGCATAAGCATATCTTTTAGATAAAGTTCTTTTCCAAAATAAATCATCCGTGCCAAAAAAGTTCTGTCTCTTGGTTTTGGTACTACTTTTTTCGCAAAGGCACTGGCTACATCGCTTACCATATAGGTTCGGTCCAAGGATTTAGCAATATAACGTTGAAAACCACCATAATACTTATGCTCAGAACCTAAATAATTATCAAGGCCTATGAACAAAAGGGAATCAGCAAGAATTATACGGTTATTGTAATCTACATCATTGGTGACCGTGACAACTCTTGGAATATACTGTTCGGGAAAGTAATATTTTATATGTTTGAACAATTGTTTAAGTCTGGCTTCCTCATCCATAAAACTATTGAAGGTATTCCCAACTTCTTGGAAGAGCTCTCTTTGTAAGGAATCGTTCAATTTAGCTACCCAAATACTATCGGGCGCTGGAAATAGATAGGGGTATTTAGAACGCAACAGGGGTATCTTATCTGGTGTTGCTAAAGCAAATTCTCTATCAAATCTTGAAACCCGAAGCTCTAGAGCAATTTTCTCTATGTCCTGAGCTACCTTATTACTATCATTACACCCCATAAGAAACAGTGAAATTGATAATACCGTAAAAATCAGTTTTTTCATACCAAGTATTTCGGAATTCATTTTATTATTCTCCAAAGACGACTTATTTTTAAGGCAAAGTTAATCGATTTCTAAATATTGACGCCATTATGCAGACGGAAAAAGTAATAGATCATATTGTAAACTGGTTAAAGGACTATGCTACTAATGCAAATCAAAAAGGATTTGTGATTGGAATTTCTGGAGGAATAGATTCTGCGGTTACATCTACCCTTTGTGCAAAAACAGGTCTAGACCTGCTTTGTTTGGAAATGCCAATTCACCAAGCTCCAAATCAATCCGACCGTGCATCCAGACATATCGAGTGGCTTCAGGAACAGTTTAAAGGTGTTAAAAGGCAACCCGTTGAGCTTACTCCTGTTTTCGATAGTTTGGTCACGGCTTTCCCTGCTATAGCTAACGAAGAAGAACGTTTTATGTCATTAGCCAATACCCGTGCTCGTTTACGCATGACAAGTCTGTACTACTTTGCGGCACTTAAACGCTATCTAGTAGCAGGGACAGGAAATAAAGTTGAGGATTTTGGCGTAGGATTTTATACTAAATATGGAGATGGTGGCGTGGATTTAAGTCCGATTGCAGATCTTATGAAATCTGAAGTGTATGAAATTGCAAAGGCACTTGGGGTAAATGAAGAAATAATAAAAGCTGCGCCTACAGACGGACTTTGGGGAGATGACCGAACAGACGAGGACCAGATTGGAGCTTCCTACCCAGAACTGGAATGGGCAATGAAAATGAAACATCAAGGAAAAACAATAGATGACTTCTCTGACAGAAAAAAAGAGGTGTTTTCCATCTTTATGCGTTTCAACGGAATAAACCAACACAAGATGGTAGCCATTCCTGTTTGCCAAATTCCAGAAGTGTTGAGATAAACCACTCACCTAACAATCAAGTAGATAAATCGATTAAATTATATCAAATTGTTACATTCGTTCAAAAATAACAGAACTTTGATTTCGAAATTAGATTTATAAGTCTTACATTGCATGTGCGTATTTATACACAAATAAGCAATTTTAGCCAGTCTAGAAAAACCTACATAATGATCAAAGTTTTAATTGCGGATAATCACCCTATTATAAGAATGGGTGTACGCCAAGTTCTTGAATCCACAGCAGGATTTGAAATGGTAGACGATGTTTCCACTACCGACGAGCTGTTTAAAAAACTGGAAAATGTTACCCCCGATGTTGTAATGTTAGAAATGGATATTCCAGAAATAAACGGAATAGCAGCGCTAAGAAAAATCAAAAAAGAATATCCAGATGTAAAAGTGCTAATGTATAGCGGCCAATCTGAGGACGTATACGCCCTTAGTGCTATTCGTGCCGGAGCATTTGGCTACTTGTCCAAATCGTCGGATACTGAGTACATCGTAGCAGCGGTAAAAAAAGTTAGTGAAGGCAGCATGTTTATTACCAACGAGCTAGCACAAAGGTTAGCTTTTGATGAAGGAACAAAAAAGCCAAGAAGATTCTTCAGAAAATTATCTACAAGAGAGGTCGAGGTTTTAAAACTCTTAGCGAGTGGAAAACGAAATAAAGAGGTCGCCCAAGGGTTAAATCTTAACGAAAAGACGGTAAGTACGTATAAAGCACGTTTAATGAAAAAATTAAATGTGGATAATATGGTAGATTTGTTGCAGCAAGCCAAAGCTCTGGAACTATACTAAGACAAAAAATATTTATTAAAAAACCCGCTTATGCGGGTTTTTTTAATTTAAGAAGTCTCTATCTAAGATAAGACCCTATTCAGTTTTTTATTCAACAACGTATTCAATTGTAAGTAATTCATGATTTCCTCCAATACTTCTTTATTATCGTCCTGTTTATCTTGGGTTTCGTTTTGTAAGGTTAGCATTCTTTTTTTTATCAAAAAACAACGTAAAGTTAAAATAGTTTCACTCACCAATTGAGCTATACTGGTTTCCTTGGCTTTAGGATAAATATCTTTTCGTTCCCAATCATGCAAGGCATATTTTTCCTCTTCCATTAGCAAGGAAGAAATATTATTTGCCATTTCTTGCTCAAGACCCATCATAAAACCTTGAATGGCGAATTCTTCTGCCTGGTTCAATGCTGCTATCAGTAAATAATAAATATCCCTAAATTGGGAATTTGTAAATTCTATTTCATCTTCCTGCAGGTCTAAAAATATTTTTTTAAATACGGTACTCTCTACAGATTCAGGCTCCATAACAAGGACTCCTTCCTCATTCTCCTTTAGCACCAAATCTTCAAATTTTTCCTTTTTGTCACCATACACCAAAAGAAGCTCAATGATTTTTCGTTCCAGCTCAAACTGCACATCCACTTTCTCCTCTACCTCTTCATTTCGAACCACATTAAATGCTTGTGGTTTCGATTTTTCCTGTTTTTGGCTATCGGTTATATCCTTCTTGTCTATTTGTGCCAAGGTATTGAACAACACGGCCTCGGAGATGTTCATAATTTGAGCACACTCCTGAATATAAATTTCCTTTTTTATACGGTCTGGAATCTTAGCAATACTATTAACGATATCTCGCACCGTGTCGGCTCTCTTGATAGGATCGTTTGAAGCCTCCTTTACCAATAAAGAAGCTTTAAACTGAATAAAATCCTTTGAATTTTCCTTCAAGTATGATTGCACCTCCTCCAACTCGTTGTTCTTTGCAAAACTATCAGGGTCTTCACCTTCAGGGAAAGTACATATTTTCACGTTCATGCCCTGTTCCAAAATCAAATCAATACCCCGCAACGAAGCACGTAGCCCTGCTGCATCCCCATCAAACAAGACGGTTATGTTTTTGGTAAGCCTGTTAATGAGTCTAATCTGTTCTGGCGTCAATGCCGTTCCACTGGAAGAAACTACATTATGAATCCCTAGTTGATGAAACTGAATAACATCTGTGTAGCCTTCTACCAAATAACAGGTATCTTCTTTGGCAATCGCTTGCTTCGCATAGTAAATACCGTAAAGCACCTTGCTCTTATGATAAATATCGCTTTCAGGAGAGTTTAGGTATTTAGCGGCTTTCTTCTCATTGGTTAGGATTCTACCGCCAAAGCCCAAGACCCTGCCACTTAGGGAGTGTATGGGGAACATTACTCTTGCTTTGAACCGATCAAAAGTTCTTGGAGTATTTGGATTATTAGCATCCTCCTTTACAATGGTAAGGCCCGTCTTACTTAAATAATCTAATTTATAGCCTTTGTCCAGTGCTGCTTTTGTAAAACCGTCCCACTGGTCTAAGCAGTAGCCCAATTCAAACTTTTTTATAGTCTCCAGGGTAAATCCACGTTCTTTAAAATAACTAAACCCAATTGCCTTTCCAAGCTCCGTTTCTAATAACATTTCCTGAAAATGGTCGCGAGCGAACTCCGAAACCAAGTACATACTTTCGCGCTCACTCGCCTGTTCTTTCTGCTCGTTGGACTGCTCCGTTTCCTCTACCTCTATATTGTACTTTTTGGCTAAATATTTTATAGCCTCCGGATAAGTAAAATGTTCGTGCTCCATTAGGAAAGCGACTACGTTGCCACCTTTGCCGCTACTAAAGTCCTTCCATATCTGTTTTACGGGCGACACCATAAAACTTGGCGAGCGCTCATCAGTAAACGGACTCAATCCCTTAAAATTGGAACCAGATTTTTTCAATTGTACAAAATCACCAATAACCTCCTCTAAACGAGCGGTCTCATATACTTGATCTATGGTTGTTTTTCCTATCATATAGCCGCACTACTTTTCCCTAATTGGGACAACAATATATTTATGTATTTTAAAATATCAAAAGTACTACTAAAAATGATTCTTTTTTTTCGAACACAGTCCGAAAAAGGGGAAACAAAACAACTTGTAAACTGTACCTGTCCATATCGCGAATAGCAAGAAACTGTGAAAGCAGTGACGCAGGGAAACTTTTTCCTTTGTTTTAGATAAAACTGTTCTAGATTTCCACAAACAGGTATGCAAATACACTCATTGCAAGCGCAATATATTATAAAAATGAATTTTCGGATGGAGTAAAAGTAAAGCAAGAACAAAACCTTTTAGCACTTATTTATACAGTTACCAAAGCTCACGCTAAAGAATCCTATTATATTTGATACAAAGTAAACCTCTATGTATTTACCAGACTAAAACAAAAAGAGACCCTAAAATGGGTCTCTTTTATCTTTAAACAGATTTAATTAGGTATACTAAAGACCACTCGGGTTCTCACCAAGAGTGTCATAATTTGATCCTAAAAGAGAGAAATCCAAAATATCAATAATCCCGTCCCCGTTAAAATCAGCTTCAGAAATAAAACCAGGCTGGCCGGCACTAATATCATAACTTGCCCCTAAAAGAGAGAAATCAAGTATATCAACGATATTATCGTTAACCGCATCTCCCATTCTCAATTCTCCCATATTTATAGAATTCGCCCCTGCCACCAAAGTTACAGTTTGTACTACTTGCAAGGAATTTAGATACTTAACCGCTAATTGGTAGGAGCCTGGTGCAATAGTGTTAACTGTTCCATCAATAATCATATTACCTGCTACATCAGCGGTCGCCGTTAGGTCATAAACTGCTGTTATTGAACCAACATCATATAATTTAACACTATAACCCCCACTATGATTCGTTCTGGACTGCAAGGTTGTAGATATGTTTATATCTGCAGTTGTTCCTGCACATGGCGGATCAACTTTTAATACCAGCACATTAGATGTTCTGCTCACTTGTTGATCAATGGCATATGGTGTATTTGACACCACAGCAACAATATAATTCAATCCTCCGTTAGGGGTACCTGTTGCTTCAACAGTTTCCAGCAGTGTTACCGGTATCTGCACAGTTCCTCCAGACCCAATAACACCCGTAAACATTGATTTTGCTATGGCTTCGTTGGCATAATAGGTTTCATCAGGCACATTAAATGGTGGTGCCCCGGATTGAATATACAAACGACTGTCCATTACAAGTAATGAAACATTAGCACCAGGTGTTCCGCTCACCTCAATTGTTTGAGTGGGCGTTTCCACACATGATGGTGACACAGGAATACCTACTGCTGCAATTGAAGGCGTTGGCAAGGCATTTGGGGCTACTATAGCCTGTCCGCCACCAAGACTTCCATCTTCGTACAGGCTAGATACCACGGTTGAACCATCGCTAAAGGTTATCGTAATTGTCGCCCCGATTAACTCAAAACCAGATACGGAACCTGCCCCACCTGCTCCTGGGACATCTTTGATACTATTTGGATCAATATCAACCGTGAAATCAAACTTTTCGTTAGAATCAAAATCGGTAAAATTCATTCCTATGATATCATAGCCTCCATTTCGAGGTCCGGTAAACGGATCCACACAAGCGTTAGCTGGGCTTACAAAACCAACAGCCGCAGCGCCACTATTAGCAGTAAGACAACTTGCAGTAGCATCCCCACCTGTTCCAACCGGGTCAAAAACATTATCTGGTAAAATACCCGTACTAATATCTATGGCTATTCCTGTTATTTGAACATTCCCTGTAGAGTTGTTGGTGAGCTGAAGGCTACTCCCTCCATACGTACTCGCCCCGAGTGGGCCACCAGGTGTAATTTCAAGAAGCGCCGATGGGTTGCCGGATGCAGGCATATCTGCCACATTCCAAATAAAATCAACTTGTGAGCTTAAAGAAGGTATACATACGTCTGCTGCGGTTACGGTAACATTATAAGGACTGTTTTCTGCTGCTCCTGGCATAACCCCCATTCTTCTTTCCGATTCGGGCAATGACGTACTTTGTGGATTACCACTAAATGCGGTAACATGGGATAATACCATGCGATCAATTATGTGATTACTAGAACGTGCGGAAATCAATACATTATACATACCCGGCGCATCAAAAGTTGCGTATATCTGATGTGGGTCATTGTCACTGGTATTGGTCGCCCAACTCCATGTATTGGAATTTACATATACTTTGAACCAACCGTTGGATCCTGCGCCAGCAGGAACATTTCCAATACAATTATTCGTACTTCCGTCTAGTCCTTTGGGGCACACTATAGCGCCTGAACCTTTTTCACCATAAAAAGAATCGGCTTCTATTTTTAACCAAGCATCATTGTGATCTGATGTGTTAGTCCCAAGGCCAACTTGATTGCGCCATTGAAATTTGTATGTTCCCGTTGTTGTAATTTCAATGGGGTAACTGATTAATCCATTTCCAGTATTATTAAAAGACTGAGGGCCTTCCCAAACAATAAAATCCCCACCAGTTGCTGTACCAGGGCTATTTATATTGGGTGAGTTAGCATCAGCCGTGGTTACCCAACTACCCGGTAGATTTTCCACAGACTCCATCTCAACGACTACCAGTCCATTTTCTTCAATAAAAGCACCTTCAGTTCCTGTACCCGTTCCTTGTAACATGGTACCGGTAATTAGTCCCGTAGTAGAATCTATATTTAAAGTAGGAGGCAATCCTATTGCCGAAAACACAATATCCCCACATTCATCCAAATCGTCATCAGTGGCAATTACTTGCAAGCTAACCACATCCCCTTCTATACTCTGTTGTATCCCGGGATTGCTTACAAGAGGTGGTGAATTCGTTATTGATATCGTACCTCCCAAAATTTCAATAGCTTTTATATTAGGGTTTTCGATACCTTGTAAAAAATCAATATCTAAATTACCATCAGCCACAGTTACATTAAATGTTTCTACTCCGGCCGTATTCCAACCATAAGTTGCTGTTTGATCAAAATCATCCAGCATAAGATTTCCTTCAATTTCTACATCAAACACACGAATTCCGTTGGTTTGTGCTCCTGTCCAGACTTCGGCAAAAATTAAATTTACCGTATAATCGCCGTTGGGAACGGTGAAATTCCATTGCATATTGTCCGGATTTGCAACATTACTGTAACGCTCTGTTGCAAATACATTATCAGGATAACCTGTATTATTAGTGCCTGTAAAATTTGCAACCCCAAAAGTAATATCAGCTGCCGGCGAAACAAGATTTATATATGTTGATGGCGTGCCGGTGTTGGCAGTGCCTTTGGCAGCTACCACAGCTTGATCTTCAGTCCAATCCGGATTCGGACCGTCCGTTGCGGCCACTAGAGCTCCTCCGGTATTGACACGAAATAAAACATTCGCTACACCAGCACCGGAAATCAGGGAAACCACTGAGATGGAACCATCGTCATAGGTTAGTGTAAGGGATGCAGATTCTCCTTCGACCGCCCCAGTATGATTTACTGCAATATTTGTAGTTTCTCCAGGGGCAATGAGTAAAAATGATGTATCGGTTACAATCGTAAAGGCTGCAGCATTGGCACCAGTCAATTGCGCGTCTGTTATAATAATTCCTACATTTTCACCCGTATTAGATACAGGAACATTTAAACCACCTCCAGTTGGTACAGATTCGGATGCCGAAACCACGAGTTCGCTGGCTGTAAGTACTGCTCCTGTCGGATTATCGCTTCCGTAGAATTCCATGTTTTTCATTTTGCCACCGCCTCCTTTGGTTTGAGATCCTGCTGTTACATGAATACCATCTCCAGAAACTATTGCTTGAGTGCCATGGCGTTTCGTAATTAAACTAGATTTTGTCGTCCAGTTTCCCGTTGAAGGGTTATATGCCTCGGCAGTATTTACGGCGTCGCCAATGGTATTACCTTCCAGGTCTACTCCAATCTCCCCACCAATAACGTAAAGTTCATTTTCAAAAGAGGCTACGGAAGCTGCCGCACGAGGTGTAGGCAAATCTGCTATGGTAGACCAAGTCTGGGTGATGAAATCGTAGACGTCCACTTCGGCAATCAAAGGTGCAAAAGTACCACCCGCACCCCCAGAAAGGCGTCCGCCCGCCACGTAAAGTTTATCTCCTAGAACGGTAGCATGAAAATGGTCTCTTGCCCTTGGAGCGTCTGGTAAGCTAGTCCATACTCCGGTTAGCGGATCAAATTCATCGAACCAGGGAATAAAACCGCCACTATGGCCTTTTGTATTTCCCGCAATTACGTAAAATTTATCATTGTAAACGACTAAGCCTGCAGATCCTCTTTTTCTGCCTGCTGGAATTTCAGGACCCTGAATCCAGACATTTTCTACAGGGTTATATGCATAAACATTATCCGCCGGAGCTTCCTCGGGATAAAGATTGGTTTTAAATGCGCCAATAACCCAAATCAATCCTTTGTGCTCCAGTGCCTGGAAATGGTTAAACTCCTGAGGGGCAGAATTGGGAATTTGATCCCAGGTTTTAGCTTGGTAATTATAGACATCCAGCGTAGTGGCGTTTTCCCGACCGCCAAAGAGGTAAAATTTATCGCCAGCCTGCACAAAAGAACATTCGTGACGGGCTGTATAATTTTCATCATCGGTTTGGTCGTTCCAAAAATCTTGGGAACCAACATTCCAAATAAATACAATATCAGTGGCGGCATTGGATGCTTGCCCAACACTAATAGTAACGGAGTATGGGCTATTTAACTCGGCACCTGCGGCAATGTTTCCAAAAACTAACCCGGTTGTAGGTTCGATTTGTAAACCTGCTGGTAGGTTTGTAGCAGAATACTGGTAGGGTTCGCCATTGACGCCGCCCGAAGCCAAAACAGTTAAGTTTATCAAGTCTCCTGCTTCGTTATTTTGATTTGGTATCGCTTCTACCACCACAGGTGGGGTAAATTCTCCTCCAACCTGCAAGATTTCGATACCGTTCATCGTTGGATTTTGTATAACTGCAGCAACACTAATATTTAAGATTCCGTCTACAAGCGTCACGGGGAATTCCAGCATTCCACCGACTTGGTGTCCAAAGGTGGCTGAAAGGTCAAGGTCATTTTGCACCAAATTTCCTTCAAGCAATATATCATAAACACGTTCACCTGGGGCACTAGTTCCGACAAAACCATTTCCAGCGTACCAGCGGATGATGTAATTGCCGTTTGGTAATTCAAAAGTCCATTCCATTGCCGGAGCTGCAGCAGCAGGGTCCCATCTTTCAATAGCAAAGAGGTCTTGAGGAACATAGTCAGGTACTGTAACATCACGCCCCGAAATATTTTGCGTCGCTATTTTTCCAGTATTTACGGTCCAATTTATTCCGTTGAAAGTTCCACTTTGAGCCCCTGCGCCGCCTGTTGCTATCCAGTCGGGATTTGGTGCATCCGTCGCAGTAATCGCTGCTCCGTTTGCACGGATACGTAAAATAGGAACCGGTTCATCGTTAACGTTTACGGTAAATGTTTGCTCAACAAAGAAGTTATTGGTGTCTGAAGCTTTAATGGTAATATCAGCTGTCGCCTCTGACGAAGGAATCTCGATGGTCAACGTCTTACCAGTAATAGAAGCGTTAATCGTGGCATCTGTATTACCTTCAACTGAAAACGTTAAATTCTCATCACCACCATCATCGGTAAAGAATTGGTCGAGCTCAAAAAGCACGTCAGGGTCATTAATTAGAGCCGCCACATCGGGGAGTATTTGTTCCACAGTTGGTTGACCCGTCTGCACATATAGGTAATTCCAAGTACCTTCTACTTCGGCACCTGCTTGATTAGATGATCCGATTAATCCGACAGCAAGAGGCTCACTGGAAGATTGGATAGCGTCTAAAATAGAACCAGTAGCGGTGATGGTTCCTGCATTTTGAAAACTACCCACATTATCAAATCGGTAGTCAGCCTTTACCTCTCCATTGGCGGGGTTCACACTGAAGCGAAGTTGTACTCCTCCAGGTCGATCTCCAGTAGCGATGGCTACATCGATTGGTGTTTGCGCTACATCGCCCACCTCTTGGCGAATCTGAAGTCCTGATTGATTGATAACAAATTTGATGTAGTTGCTCTGTGTTCCATCGCCCATGAATATTCCTATTTCACCCGAAGTTGGTGCAGAAGCACCGTAGAGCTGAAGGGGGTCATCAAAGCTTAATAAGGCTCCCTCAATAGCAAAGCCTCCTGTGCTTTGATCAACATTTACTCCGTATTGGAACCCTTTTTCTTGATTATTGGAACCTCCTAGGGCTGTTCCTGCAGTCATTTGCATGGTCATGGCACCTATGGCACCACCAAGAAGATCGTTGGGATTGGGGTCGCTTGGGTCGTCTCGGCGGTCAAGCCAATTCAACCAATTGGGATTGGCATCACCATTGTTCATGAGTCCCGTAAATCCGAGACCTAAAAATCCTTTCAAGACAGGATTATCCGAATCGAGTTCATTCAAAACCGGAAGATCAAACGCATCACTTCCTGAATCAACGGGATCTCCCATTTGGAAAGGGTCGTTAGCGTCATCAATTCCGTCGTTATCGTCATCAGAATCATTGAAGTCAGAAACCAAGATTCCACCAGCAGCCTTGTCAAAGTCGTTTGGTTGAGCACCACCGTTGCAGATAACTTCTTCTTCAGTTTGTATGTTGTCTTTGTTGTCAATTTCGTCATTATTGGTGTAGCCGTCGCCATCATAATCTTCGGTTCCGACAAATTCAGAATCCGTAGAATTAAAACAGGCGAGTACGAACCCATCTGGCTCCAAAACTATAATGTTTCCATTGAAAGGGGCCACCCAAATGGTACCAGGGAAAGGATCACTATCACTGTTGCAAGTTACTCCGAGAGCGTTTCCACCAAGGCCCGAAGCAAAAGTATTAATAAGTGTATAGCTATCATCGGACGGGTCATAATCTACACGGCGTAACACTCCACCATTCTTACCCGCAATAAGGTCGCCTTGCATGGCACCACCAAAGGCTGAAGAGGTATACACATCTAGTGCATTCGTATTTGTTCCCCAAGTGGTGATGAGTTCATCATTGGGTCCGTCAGGATTGTTAATGCCTGGTCCTCTCCAATTCGCCTCTTGTGAATCTGCCAAAGACAGCGGCACTGGAGGCCAGTTGGCGGGCAAACCTACATTTGGATCAGTTGTTGACCCGGGTGTTGACCCATTAGGATCATAAACTTGAGTCCTGAAAACATCACCCGAAAGGGTATTAGGACCGTTGCTTCCTGGATTAGTAAAAAGTCCCGCGCCCGCTGGATTAGCTCTTACCGGATTTGGATGACCTCCATAAAAACTTCCAAATGAATAGGATGAAATATCGTCAGTGATTTTGGTCAAGTGATCTGCATTATTTACCTGTTCGCCGTCTTGAGGAGAACTACTACCGGGCTCTCCGAGAGGGTAATCGTTGCTCACAGTTGCAGGGTTGCCTTCATTTAAAGGTAATCCACCCCAGCCACCATTGGCTCCGTTGTCAGTCACATATACCTCTCCATTGAGACCAATTGCCAAATCATAGCTGTTTCTGTATCCTGGTGAAAATATTTGAACAGGCTCACCTATAACAATCATACCTTGGTTAAGGCCATCGTTTCCTCCCCACGGATCACCAACATCAATTCCGTCATAGTTTGCGTCATTGGGATCAACCGATCCGTTAACGTTTGGTCGCGTTGGGTCATCCAGAGTTGGAATATCATAAATAAAAGATCTACCTGATGACAGATCGGTTTGAATGGGTAATGCTTCCAGAGCACTAAGATCTACGGATAAGATTGCCGCTGAAAGAGCGTACTCAGTGATCCACGCAAAATTATCGGAAGGTGCACCTGCATTGGTAAACCCTCCTGAGGCAACAATCAAGTAGCGGGTTCCATTGACTTCTACAAACTCTAAACCGTTAGTGGCGTGATTTTCTTCTGAACGAGGTAAACCTCTTACGATGTCTGCTACATCCCAAGTAGATCCATTCCAACTAAATCTGGTAATGACTCCTGAGTTGGTGTCGAGATTTTGATCTCCGCTAGGACCACCGATTCTTGCATCGGAAGAAGTAACGTAGACTACAGGATTAGCAGCTGTGCCAGCCACAGTAATCCCTGTAGCTTGCCGCCCACCTCCGGCGCTTGCGCCGTCGTCGTTATGGTTGGGAATATTGGAAACTTCGGTTAGCTCTTCAGCGTCAATGGCGATGTAATCGTTATCTCCGTTTTTCTGAACCGTGAAGATGTCCACATTCCCATTACGGCTCAAAACATAAAGTCGACCATCAGGACCATACATTAAAGATGTTCCACTGTTAATGGAACCTTGACCATTAAGATTCAAGTTACTTTGACTAAAACTCTGCGCTTGCGTATCTAGGGTAACAAAGAACAACAATAACAGCGTCATACCTGTAATTAGGCCTCGTAATTTAATTGAATCACGATACCCAATTCCTACTTTCTGGCCACTGTCTTCCATCCTATAATTATTTAAAAAATAGTTTTTCATTTCCTCTAAATTTTCTTTAGCTAGTTAATATCTATCTATTAACATTTGTTCTTGATACTGTATTCCCTTGCTATCCACAGTATTTATAAAATAAGTTCCAATGGGCAAATCATATACATTAAAGTCAATCATTTTACTATCAAGACCCAAGGGTTGTCTAATGGTCTTAATAAGCCTTCCGATAACATCAAAGATTAAAATTTCTTCTACCAGAATAGGTTCATCAAAAGACATGGTAACCTCATTAGTGGCTGGGTTCGGAGCTATACTCATCTCGTTCAACTGGGTCCTAGCGACTAAAGGTGACTGATTGCCAAACGGGCCGTTAATTACAGAGAAATTAATAGTCTGCGTTGGTCCAACTTTTGGATTGGCAACAAGGGTATAATTTCCTACCGGAAATGGTTTACCTTGAATATCTACACCAATATCTCCAAATAAAGAGTACGGCGGAGCAGCACCTTCAATCCTATTCTCCGTTAGTTCCCCAGTTAACGTAAACTGGACACCACCTGGATTAAAGCTTGAATTAAAAATAATACCCAATGGCATATTGCCAATAGTAGCTTTATTTATCTGTAAGCCATCGGTCAATGCAAATAGTAC
>NZ_JHZC01000012.1:0-125000 GCF_000621125.1 Maribacter antarcticus DSM 21422 | reverse complement strand
CGATACCGATTGTACGTTACTTTCTTTTTGGGTACCTGTTCCTTTATTATGTCATTTTTGTATACCATAGGTGTGCAATTATTAAAATATCTAAGATTTTAGGTGGCCATTGCGACGGGGCCCACCCCTTACCATTCCGAACAGGGAAGTTAAGACCGTTTGCGCCGATGGTACTGCTATACCAAGTGGGAGAGTAGGTAGCCGCCTTTTTCGAGAACCCCTTTACAGAAATGTAAAGGGGTTTTTTTGTGCCATTTTTTTAAAAAATAGCATAATGCATAATCAATTATAGACCTCCAAACCCAACCAAAAATCCTCCGGAGCGTAAATAATACAAGAATATATTAGAATGTCGTGCTTAAAGTGGTTTGTTGATTTTAATCCGGTAGGCTATATTCTCAAATTATAAATTGAAGTATTACTTCTTAAATAAGTAATACTTTATGGAATGAAAATATTTAAAAAAGGTATGTAATGGGCGTTCACCTAAGAAGGTAGGTGCAGTTGCTACTGATTTGAATTGGAGTGTATCTTTTGTAACGTGGGGCTCAATTTTAGTGCTATACAAACCTGCTATGTTGCTTTTAAATAGAAGTTTATTGTAATTTTGCATAGCAAAAGACTGATTTATATTTAAACGTAGAAACTGAGTTATAGTTTCGCGACAGAGCGAGCGTTCACCCAAACTTTCGTTTCTATTATTGCAGTATATTTCAATAGGATTATATCTTTTTCCTTTTCAAGTCTGGTATTGATGTTTTATAGTTAAAACGAAATCAGCACGCAGTAAAGCGATATCTATCATTATCGGTAATAAATTTATTGTCTTGTCCGGAATATCGACTTCACAGTAGGAGTAAAAATACTGTGCTCCTGCTATTGTGAATGCAACATCGTCAAAGACATTTATATCCTATCGTTCAAATCTAATGTTGATGTATTTGTAGAATTAATTTGTAGGTATATTTAGTCTTCAAAAATGAACATTTGTCTTTTCGGTAGACTTTTTATTAATGTTTTCCCTTTGGTAAGTGTATAATCTTTGATATTGGGAGCGATACAGAATGGAATACAAGACTGAATCAGCATTGATAAGCTTAAAACGACCACGATTCTTTTCATTCTTTCGCAGCATTATTTTAATTTTAAAATCAATAATGATGTCAAGGTATGTTATTATTAATGGACAGTTGGATTTCCACACCCCTTATAGCAACCTTAAAATTGGGTCTAGAAAAAAAAAGACCCACACATTTGTAGGTCTTTTCTATAAGTTGGTATTGAGTTCTTTTTAAACCCTTGGTAAATCTCCATCTCCTTTTACAGGCAAATCAGAGCTTCCCATTAAGAATGTATCTACGTGATAAGCAGCTTCTCGTCCTTCTGAAATTGCCCAAACAATCAAGGATTGTCCTCTACGTTGATCACCTGCAGCAAATACGCCTGGCACGTTGGTTTTATAGTCTTCTTCTGATGCTTTTATATTCGTTCTTTGGTCCATTTGTATTCCAAATTGTTCTGCTAAGGTCGTTTCTGACCCTGTAAATCCAAGTGCTAAAAGGACTAATTCACATTTCCATTCTTTTTCAGTACCTGGCACTTCTTTTAGTTGAGGACGTTGCCCCGGCGTCTTTATCCATTCTACCTCGGCAGTAATCAATCCTTTTAAATTACCCTTAGCATCTCCGACAAAGCGCTTTGTGGAAATACTAAAGAAACGTTCCGCCCCTTCCTTGTGGGAAGAGCTGGTTCTTAGACGCATAGGCCAAAACGGCCAAGGTTGATCTTCTGGTCTATCAGCAGTACCCATGGGCATAATTTCGAAATTCGAAACTGATATTGCACCATGTCGGAAGGAGGTGCCAATACAATCTGAACCTGTATCACCGCCACCTATGACGACTACATTTTTATCTGTAGCTTTTAGTTCTTCGCCTAATTCTTGAATTCCGTCTACACGCTTATTATTTTGACCTAAAAAGTCCATCGCTTGTACAACTCCTTTAAGGTCTGAACCTTCTATGGGTAAATTTCGCTTGACCGTTGCGCCTCCTGTAAGTACTACCGTGTCAAAAGCCGTTTTTAAGTCCTCTGCTGTTTTGTCAACACCGATATGAACACCACATTCAAAAGTGATGCCCTCTTCTTCTAGCACAGCGAGCCTTCTATCAATAATTTGTTTTTCCATTTTAAAATCTGGAATCCCATAGCGTAATAAACCTCCGGGCTTTTCATCGCGTTCAAACACGGTTACTGAATGCCCTGCGCGATTCAATTGTTGCGCAGCTGCAAGGCCAGCAGGCCCCGAACCTACTACAGCAATAGTTTTTCCTGTTCTGGTGAGGGGTGGTTGTGCTGTTATCCATCCTTTTTCAAAAGCTGTTTCTACAATATTTTTTTCTATATTTTCTATGGAAACCGGATCTTCATTTATCCCTAAAACACAAGCTTCTTCACAAGGTGCAGGGCATAGTCTACCTGTAAATTCTGGAAAGTTATTGGTAGAGTGTAAAATCTCACTCGCATTCTCCCATTTCCCACGGTATACGGCGTCATTAAAATCAGGAATTAGATTACCTAAGGGACAGCCGCTATGGCAAAAAGGAATCCCACAATCCATACATCGAGCACCTTGATCTTTTAAATCTTTTTCCGCTAAGGGTACGGTAAATTCCTTGTAATTTTGAACACGTTCACCAACGGGTTTATACGCTTCCACTTTTCTATCGAATTCCAAAAATCCTGTTATCTTTCCCATGTTTCGATTTATATAGTTTGTAATTTTTCTTGTTCCAAACGGATTAAGGCCTGTCTATATTCTTCTGGTAATACCTTAACGAATTTAGGTAAATAGGCTTCCCAGTTTTCCAAAATCCGTTGTGCTAAAGGACTGAGCGTAGCGTTGTAATGACTTTCAATCAAGTCTTTTAATTGCTTAACATCGTGGTCTTCTTTTACTTCCAAAAGGTTGAGAGCTTCTGCATTGCATCTTTTTTTAAAGGTCTTTTTGTCATCCAGAATATAAGCGATACCTCCGCTCATTCCTGCTCCAAAATTCCTACCTACTTCTCCAAGAATTACGGCAATACCTCCTGTCATATATTCACAGCCGTGATCTCCAACACCTTCAACTACAGCTTTGGCGCCCGAGTTTCGTACACAAAAGCGTTCTCCTGCCTTACCGTTTATATAAGCGCGTCCTGCGGTAGCGCCGTAAAGCGTAACATTTCCGGTAATAACATTGTCTTCTGGAATAATCGTACAAGCCTCGGGTACTTTTATGACCAATTTCGCACCTGAAAGTCCTTTGCCCAAGTAATCATTCGTATTTCCATTAACAGTCATGGTTAAACCTCTGGTGGCGAATGCCCCAAAGCTTTGTCCCGCGGATCCTGTGAAATTGAGCTTTAAGGTGTTAATGGGAAGTCCCTGTGCACCATAGATTTTTGATATTTCATTACTAATAATGGCTCCAACAGCTCTATCTGTATTGCATATTGGGAAATCTAAACTGGATTTTTCCTTTCTAAATAGGGAAGGATTTGCCTTGGCAATGATATCAAATTCGATGGATTTATCTATGTCGTGTTGTTGTTTTTGGGTATTGTAAAACTTGGTTCCAGCGGGTACATCTACTTGGTGTAATATAGGTGTCAAATCTATTCCTGCTGCTTTATAGTGGCCTATTGCTTTGTTGCGATCTAATTTTTGAACCTGCCCAACCATCTCATTAACCGTTCTAAAACCAAGTTGGGCCATTATTTCTCTAAGTTCTTGAGCAACAAAGTACATGTAATTCACCACGTGTTCCGGTTTACCATTGAACTTTTTCCGTAGCTCTGGGTTTTGGGTAGCAATACCTACTGGGCATGTATTTAGATGACAAACACGCATCATAATGCAGCCGGAGGCTACTAGAGGTGCGGATGCAAAACCGAACTCCTCTGCTCCTAATAAGCAGGCAATAGCTACATCTCTCCCTGTTTTTAACTGTCCGTCACATTCTAGCACAATCCTATTTCTTAGGTCGTTCATGACCAGTGTTTGTTGTGCCTCGGCTATTCCTAGCTCCCAAGGTAGACCGGCATGCTTTAAGGAAGTAAGTGGAGATGCTCCTGTACCTCCATCAAAACCGGAGACCAAAATAACATCTGCTTTCGCTTTAGCTACACCAGCTGCAACGGTTCCAACACCTACTTCCGATACTAATTTTACATTGATTCTAGCTTTTCTGTTAGCAGATTTCAAATCATATATCAGTTGAGACAAATCTTCAATCGAATAAATATCGTGATGTGGTGGTGGTGAAATCAGGCCCACATAGGGCGTGGAATTTCTTGTTTTTGCGATTTCAGGATTTACCTTCGGACCTGGGAGTTGTCCTCCTTCTCCAGGTTTTGCGCCCTGTGCCATTTTTATCTGTATCTCTTTGGCATTAGTCAGGTAGTTTGATGTTACCCCGAACCTTCCAGATGCTACCTGTTTGATGGCACTGTTCTTCCAATCGCCTGTAGCATTTTTATAAAAACGTTCCTCGTCTTCTCCGCCCTCGCCTGAATTGCTCTTGCCACCTATACGGTTCATGGCGATGGCTAAGTTCTCGTGTGCTTCCTGACTAATAGATCCATAGGACATAGCGCCTGTTTTAAAACGTTTTACTACTTCTGTCCAAGATTCTACCTCTTCCAAAGGAATTGGGTCATAATTAGAAAACTCAAAAAGCCCCCTAATAGTCATCAGATTTTTGGATTGTTCGTTCACCATTCTAGCGTACTCTTTGTACGTATTGGATTCATTACCTCGCACCGCTTGTTGTAGTTTGGCGACGCTCAATGGATTAAACATATGTTTTTCGCCATCTCTTCTCCAGCGGTATTCCCCGCCTATTTCTAAATCTAGACTTGCAGCAACATTCTTTGTTGAAAATGCGTTTTGGTGTCTTTTTGCGATTTCTTTTTCAATCTCATACAAACCGATGCCTTGAATACGTGTGATTGTATTCGGAAAATACTGTTCTACAACCTTTGTATTAATACCGATACATTCAAAAAGTTGGGAGCCACGGTAGGAATTAAGGGTAGAGATGCCAATTTTATTCATGACTTTTAAAATCCCTTTTCCAACGGCCTTATTGTAATTTATTATAGCCTCATCAAAGGATAATTCGGTGATATCCAATTCTTCTATTTGCTCTGCAATAATTTCATTAACCAAGTAAGGGTTTACCGCACTTGCACCAAAACCGAATAACAAGGCAAAATGATGTACTTCCCTCGGTTCTGCGGATTCTATAATCAAGCTGCATTTAGAGCGTTTACCTAGTTTTTGTAGACCACTGTTTACATAGGAACATACTAATAATGCTGGTATGGGCGCGTTTTCTTTATCAATATTTCTATCGGATAGAATAATAATATTAGCTCCGTTGTCAACCTCTTTTGAAGCTTGTGATAAAATTGCCGTAAGCGCATCCTCAAGGCCATTATGCCCTTTTTTGATATTATAAAGCATTGGTATCGAAACTACTTTATAATCCGGACTGGCATCGTAGTTCTTTATTTTATCTAAATCTTCCTTGGATATTACTGGGTTTTGGATTTTTAGTTTTCTACAATGTAATTCTGAAAACTCAAATATGTTTTGGTCGCTACCCAATGTTAAACTTATATCGGTTATTAGCTCCTCTCGAATACCATCCAAAGGTGGGTTGGTCACTTGTGCGAAAAGTTGTTTAAAGTAGTTATATATTAGCTGTGGTCGCTGGGATAGTACCGCTATTGGGGTATCCGCTCCCATGGAACCCATAGGTTCTTTAGCAGTAGACCCCATAGGTAAAATAATGGTATTTATATCTTCTAAGGTATACCCAAAAATAGATTTCCGTTGATTTAATGGTGCCTCGCCTAAAAATAATGGGCAATCATTATATGGAATATCTTTTAGGTGAACCAAGTTGGTGTCTAGCCATGCTGCATAAGGATATTTTTTTGCAATACTTTCTTTTATTTCTTCGTCGTTTATAATCCTACCTTCTTCCATGTCTACCAAAAACATTTTTCCAGGTTCTAAACGGCCGTGAAACAGCACGTTCTCCGGTGCTATTTCTACCACACCTGTTTCAGAAGACATGACAACATAATCATCTTTGGTGACAGAATAGCGAGAAGGGCGCAAACCGTTACGGTCTAATACGGCACCGATACAGTTTCCGTCCGTAAAGGGGATGGATGCCGGTCCGTCCCAAGGTTCCATCATACAAGAATGATATTCGTAAAAGGCTTTTTTAGTCTCCGACATTTCATCATTTTTCTCCCAAGCTTCCGGCACCAATACCATCATTACTTCAGGTAGTGAGCGCCCGGTCATTAATAGAAGTTCGACGACCATATCCATAGTGGCTGAATCTGATTTTCCAGGCAAGATAATGGGGAGTATATTTTTAATTTCATCTCCAAAGAGGTCACTTTTTAATAATTCCTCACGGGATAGCATTCTAGAAACATTACCTCGTAAGGTGTTTATTTCTCCGTTATGGCACATATACCTAAATGGTTGTGCCAAATCCCATGTTGGGAATGTGTTGGTTGAAAAGCGTTGGTGTACTAACGCTAACCGGGTAACCACTCTCGAGTCCAATAAATCAGTGTAAAATAAACTGATATCGTGAGGCATTAAAAGTCCCTTGAAAATAATAATTTTTGTAGACAGACTAGGAACGTAAAAGAATTTACTTTCCGAAAGCTTGGAGTTTATAATGGTATGTTCAGTAACTTTTCTGGCAATAAATAGTCTGAGGTTAAAGTCAAAATAAGTCTGTTCTGGATTTTGTTTGGCTACAAAAAGTTGCTTTACGAATGGCTCGGTTTCCGCAGCGACTCTGCCAGGAATAGAGCGGTTAACAGGTACATCGCGCCAACCCAAAAGTTTTAATCCTTGTTTTTTGATGTTCTCCTCGAAGACGGACTGACAGAAATTACGTTGATTTTCCTTTCTTGGAAAAAATACATTGCTAACTGCGTATTGCTCAGGTTCGGGCAATTCAAAGCTACATTCACTCTGGAAAAAGTCATGGGGTATGTCGATTAAAATACCTGCTCCGTCTCCTGTTTTCCCATCCGAGCTAACTGCTCCTCTATGCTCTAAACGGTCTAGGATTTCCAATGCCTTGTGAATAATGTCATTGGATTTTTTTCCTTTTAGGCTACAAATAAAACCTGCGCCACAGTTATCATGTTCTAATTCCGGTAGGTAGAGCCCTTGTTTCTTCAGCGTCATATATTATGGTATTTTCTCAAAAATATCATTTTATATGAGTAAAGTGCAATGATTTATTAATTATGTTATAAATAATTCAACGTTTTTAAATAATCGTTAAAAAATATTGAATTACGTATTTTTGCCGTGCTCAATTTGTCATATTCATAAAATGAGCTAGGTCTGTTGCTATAACTTGTAGTTTTAATGGGGTTGATAGGGATGTACAGGTGTTCAAACAAAAATACCCCTCTTAAAAAAGGGGTATTTTTGTTTGAATGTAAAGTAATCGATAAGTATACCCTATAAAACACAAGGTATTTAGTGAGTTTGGATAATCAATCTGTTAAAATACTTCTAGAAATCACGATTTTTTGAATCTCTGAGGTGCCTTCATAAATCTGTGTGATTTTTGCATCCCTCATTAATCGTTCTACGTGGTAGTCTTTTACGAAACCATTTCCACCATGAATTTGAACTGCCTCTATTGTGGTGTCCATAGCTACTTGTGATGCGTATAGCTTAGCCATGGCGCCAGAAAGGTCATAGTCTTCATTGCTGTCTTTATCGCAGGCCGCTTTGTATACCAAGTTACGTGCAGCTTCTATATTCGTATGCATGTCTGCGAGCTTAAACGCAATAGCTTGGTGGTTGCTGATTTCGGTTCCAAATGCTTTTCGTTCTTTGGAGTACTTTAGTGCTAATTCGTAGGCTCCGGCAGCAATACCCAAAGCTTGTGCAGCAATACCTATTCGGCCACCTGCAAGTGTTTTCATGGCAAATTTGAATCCAAAGCCGTCTTCTCCAATTCTGTTTTCTTTTGGAACCTTTACATCGTTAAACATTAGGGAATGCGTATCACTGCCTCTAATTCCTAATTTATTCTCTTTAGGTCCCAATTCAAACCCTTTTGCGCCTTTGTCAACAATTAGGGCATTGATTCCTTTGTGTTTTTTATCCTTATCGGTCTGCGCTATCACTAAGTAGACTTCTGCAGAACTGCCGTTGGTAATCCAGTTCTTGGTTCCGTTTAATAAATAATAATCTCCTTTGTCGATTGCAGTCGTTTTTTGTGAAGTAGCGTCACTACCAGCTTCTGGTTCCGATAAGCAAAAGGCTCCAATGATTTCACCAGTTGCTAATCGTGTAAGGTATTTTTCTTTTTGAGCTTCGGTTCCAAATGTTTCCAAACCCCAACATACCAATGAATTATTTACAGATACAATAACTGAGGACGATGCATCTATTTTGGATAATTCTTCCATAACAAGTACATAAGAAAGAGTGTCCAGACCGCTTCCGCCATATTTCGGGTCCACCATCATACCAAGAAAACCTAACTCTCCCATTTTTCGTACTTCGTCGGTAGGGAATTTTTGAGCTTCATCTCGCTCAATTACTCCAGGAAGTAAATCATTTTGTGCAAAATCCCGAGCGGCTTCTTGTATCAGCCTTTGTTCTTCTGTTAGCGTAAAATTCATAGGTTTTATCTTAAAATAACTACCATACAAATATAAGGGTATCCCTTGTATTATTCTCTAAATATCCGTAATTCGATAGTGTTTTCTATTATTTTATTAGTGTGTTTTAGATGCCTTTGTGTAAAAGCTTTTTGATAAGGATGGTTTGCTTTAGTACGCTAAAAGCAGCTTTGCTTGGTTTTTTGATGATATCTATAATATCCAAGCGGTTTTGCTCTATGAATATGGAGTCTAGCTTAATTTATCTTTGGTAACAAGGGCTGAAAAGCTCGGATTTAGTATCAATTACATTGTTTTGAAACTAGAATTAACAATGGGTTAGAAAATATAATTTTAATAGTTTGATTTTCAATTCAACCATTTTTAATCTATATTACATGGCTGAAAAGTATAACATATTGAATATCTTTATTGTTCTTAGTTTGTTTGCTTTACTAAAAAATTATTTTACTACTCCATATTAAACTAAATTAAAATCCAACTGATGATGGAAACTATAATTATTATTGTTTTTTTGGCCGGATACTTGGCCATTACCCTTGAGCACAATTTAAAGATAGACAAGCTGATTCCCGCATTAGCTATGATGGCTATTCTTTGGGCCATAATCGCTTTAAATCATATGTCGGTTTTTGAAGTGAATACCGAGTTGCGAGAGTTGGAACCTACGCATATTGACGAAATATTATTACATCATTTAGGGAAAACTGCGGAAATACTCGTGTTTTTGCTTGGAGCGATGACCATTGTTGAGATTATAGATTATTTTGATGGTTTTGCGACAATAAAAGGATTTATCCGCACCAGAAGTAAAAAGAAATTACTTTGGTTATTTTCAATATTGGCATTTATCTTATCTGCGATAATAGATAACTTAACAGCAACTATTGTATTGATAACTATTCTACAGAAGGTGATAATCGACAGGAATACAAGGTTGTGGTTTGCAGGGATGATTATTATTTCCGCAAATGCTGGTGGAGCATGGTCGCCTATCGGTGATGTTACTACCACAATGCTATGGATTGCCAATAAGGTTACGGCAGGGCAGTTGATTTTACATGTGTTGATACCGTCAATAGTTTGTATGGTAATACCGACGTTAATTGCTGGTAAAAAAAAGGCGTTCCAAGGTGTTATTGAAGGAGATTTTGTTAAAGAGACCCAAAAATCTAAATATGGAGCTACCATGTTATACCTTGGTTTAGGAGCAATTGTATTCGTTCCTTTTTTTAAGACAATCACCCATTTACCTCCTTATGTTGGTATGATGCTTTCGCTAGCGGTAGTAGCTGCTTTTGCAGAAATTTTTAGTAATAAAAAATTCAGTATTTCCTCAGTCGATGGCGGAGAACACGATGAAGGAGGTCACCATAGCCCGGTACATAGCTCGCTTTCTAAAATTGAGCTCCCCAGTATCCTTTTCTTTTTAGGAATTTTATTGGCCGTTGGAGCACTAGAATCTCTTGGTATGCTGTTTCATTATGCCGAGAGTCTTAATACCGCCATTCCGAATACGGATATTGTTGTACTTTTATTTGGTGTAGGGTCCGCCATTATAGACAACGTTCCTTTGGTTGCTGCCAGTATTGGTATGTTCGGTGAGCCTATCGATAATCCACTTTGGCATTTTATAGCGTATTCTGCTGGAACTGGTGGTAGTATGCTTATTATTGGTTCAGCGGCAGGTGTTGTGGCTATGGGAATGGAAAAAATAGATTTTTTTTGGTATCTTAAAAAAATAGCATGGTTGGCATTCATTGGTTTCATTAGTGGTGCCGTGGTATTCGTATTGATGAGAGATTTTGTCCTGAACGTATAATAACATTCTTAAAACACCGTTATAACAGCAAATTCAATAATTGAAAAACACTATGTTATTATTCCAAGATTTGGCCCAAGAGGGAGCCGAAGAAATACTTTCTGAGGAAAAGACCTTATCTGTTATAGATTTGGTTTTTAATGGTGGTACAGGAAGTGTGATTATTATTTCCGTACTTTTTCTAATGCTAGGTGTTGCGCTATATATATATTTCGAGCGTCTATTGGCTGTGAATGCAGCTTCTAAAATCGACAAGAACTTTATGAATCAGATACGAGATCATGTCACAACTGGTAAATTAGAGGCGGCAAAATTACTTTGCGCGCAAACCGATTCTCCTGTTGCTAGGTTAACAGAAAAGGGAATATCTAGAATTGGGAAGCCTCTGGACGACATCAACACGGCTATTGAAAATGCAGGGACTTTAGAGGTGTACAAATTGGAGAAGAACGTTAGTGTTCTTGCCACCGTAGCAGGTGCTGCGCCAATGATCGGATTCTTAGGTACTGTAATCGGAATGATTTTAGCCTTTCATGAAATGGCAATTAGTGGTGGTCAGGCACAAATGGGTTCTTTGGCCTCAGGTATTTACACTGCAATGACCACTACGGTAGCAGGTTTGATTGTTGGTATTATTGCATATATAGGGTATAATCACCTAGTGAATAGAACGGATAAAGTTGTTCATAAAATGGAAGCGAATGCCGTAGAATTCCTAGATCTTTTGAACGAACCACTTTAATTCTTCATTATGAAACTAAAAGGAAGGAATAAGGTGAGTCCGGATTTCAGTATGTCATCTATGACAGATATTGTATTCCTGTTGTTAATATTCTTTATGTTAACGGCAAACTCGCCTAACGCATTAGATTTATTATTACCAAAAGCGAAAGGAAAGTCTACCAACACACAGAATGTTTCTGTAAGTATCGATAAGAACTTACAATACTATGTGAACGACGAGAGAATTAATGGGGAGTATATTGAAATTGAACTAAAAAAAGCACTCGAAGGTCAAGACAAACCTACAATTATTCTAAGGGCAGAGGAGAGCGTTGCCATCAAAGAGGCAGTAAACGTTATGGCTATAGCCAATAGAAACAATTATAAGGTTATTTTGGCAGTGAGGCCCAACTAATGGCGTTTCTAGACACTACACATAAAAAGAAATCTTTTACATTAACAACATTACTTCTAAGTGCACTGTTGTTAGTGCTTTTTTATATAGGTCTAACTTACATGGACCCACCAATAGAGAATGGTATCTCTGTGAATTTTGGTACTACGGATTTTGGTAGTGGCAGCGTTCAGCCTAAGGAAAAAATTAAGTCTGAACCATTAGATACGCCCCCTGTGGAGTCATCAAAACAAGAAGTGGCACAGCAAATTGAAGAAATTGAGGAGGACATACCTGAAGAAACTGCTGATGAGCCTGCGCCATCTGAAAAGGTACTTACCCAAGAAAATGAGGAATCCATCCGAATAAAAAAAGCCGAAGAAGCAAAACGAAAAGCAGAAAATACAGCTGCTGAAGCCAAGCGAAAGGCTGATAATGAGGCTAAAAAGTTGAAAACGGAGGTCGCACGTGTAGCAAAAGAAAAGCGTGATGCCGAAGAACTTGCACTACGAGAGCAACAAGCAAAAAAGGACAAGTTGGATGCCCTTATGGGTGGCCTTAATAAATCTGATGGGACCGTTTCTGGTAGTGAAGGAGATAGCAATAACGTCGGTGATAAAGGAAGTCCGGACGGCAATCCGTATGCAACTAGTTATTATGGTAGTCCCGGTTCTGGCCGCGGAATAGGTGGGTACGGACTTAATGGAAGATCTTTGGTCAACAAAGGTAAAGTTCCACAAGAATGTAACGAATCTGGTAGAGTGGTTGTTAAAATTGTGGTAGATAAAAACGGAAAGGTGATTACCGCTACGCCAGGTGTTCGGGGCACCACTAACAATAACCCCTGTTTATTGGAGCCTGCAAAAAAGACGGCTTTTTTGCATAAATGGAATTTGGATTCCAATGCACCTAATCAGCAGGTTGGTTTCGTTGTGGTTAATTTCAAACTGGGAGAATGACCTATACAGAAACTTTGGACTGGATGTTCGCCCAGCTTCCAATGTATCAACAAAAAGGAAAAATAGCGTATAATTCTAAGTTAGATGGCATTCTAACCTTAACTAATCATCTAGATAACCCACAGAAGCAATTCAAAAGTATTCATGTAGCGGGAACCAACGGCAAAGGCTCTAGTAGCCATATGTTGGCCTCGATTCTGCAAGAGGCAGGCTATAGGGTAGGCTTGTATACATCGCCGCACTTAAAAGATTTTAGGGAACGCATACGAATAAATGGAAAGCCTGTAAGTGAAACCTATGTAGTTAATTTTATTGCTGCTCACAAAGGTTTTATCGAAGCACGTAGCTTTTCTTTTTTCGAAATGACCGTAGGTATGGCGTTCGACTATTTTGCAAAAGAAAATGTAGATGTTGCTGTGATAGAAGTTGGGTTAGGGGGTAGGTTGGATTCTACGAATATTATAATTCCAGAGATTACGCTCATTACCAATATTGGGTACGACCATATGGATATACTTGGGGATACTTTAGAGAAAATAGCAGTAGAGAAGGCCGGAGTCATCAAACAGCATGTTCCAGTCGTTGTAAGTGAATATCAACCTGATATTGCTTTGGTATTTCTAGAGAAAGCCAATGAAAAAATGTCAGAAATTACCTTTGCAAGTCAAAAGAAGCTGTCTTTTTATCCTACTTCTTTATTAGGCGATTATCAAAAAAGAAATATAAAAGGTGTGCTAGTTACTTTAGATAAGTTAAAAAATTTCAAGGTAGATGAAGCTCATATCAAGAACGGACTACAAAACGTTGTTATGAATACGGGACTTCAAGGACGGTGGCAACTATTAAGGAAGAACCCAAAGGTTATCTGTGATACGGCACATAACTTAGAAGGCCTCTCTTTGGTTTTAGCTCAGCTTCTAAAAGAGAATTATAAGACCTTGCATTTCGTTTTGGGATTTGTGAAGGAAAAGGATTTGGATGCTATTCTGCCGTTGTTCCCAACAAATGCATGCTATTATTTTTGCAAACCGAATATTCCAAGAGGATTAAATGCTGAAATACTGCTGGAGCAGGCAAAAAAATATAATTTGAAAGGGAGGTGCTATGCTAGCGTTATGGATGCGTATAAAGCTGTAAATGAGCAGGCTTCAAAAGCTGATTTGATTTATATTGGTGGCAGTAATTTTACGGTAGCCGAAGTTCTTTAAATTTTATTGATTTTTCTTTTGGGGTACATAAAACTATTCTATATTTGCACTCCTTTTGGGGCTCTTAGCTCAGTTGGTTCAGAGCACCTGCCTTACAAGCAGGGGGTCACTGGTTCGAATCCAGTAGGGCCCACACTAAAAAACTTCCGAGAAATCGGAAGTTTTTGTTTTAAAATTTCTTTTTTTAAGGATTATTCTACAGTGTCAAAAATTTCATCCACGTACATGTATACCAACTATCATTCTTTACACTCGTAGCGAGATGGTTCTCGTTAATTAAACAACATTTTATAGATTTTGGGAACCACCCTGTGTAGTTCGTCGATTTTTTTCTTTTTTTTTGGTATTTGATAGGCTAAAAAGATACTTTCACCGTATTAAGGTTATAATTCATCAGTACGAATTCATAATTTATTTTAGTTTATTATGAATTCTGAAAATGGGTTATGTGCAAAAGCCTTATAAATTAGAGAATATTTTTATATCAAGGATGTCCCCCAATTCTTACACAGATTAAACATATCAATTAACTCCACTAAGCACGTATTTATTATGAAAACAAAAATTACTTTATTTTTATTACTGCAAGTTTTTTGCTTAAATCATATCAATGCCCAATGTTCGGGTGTAGACTTTGAAGAACAAAATGGTATTGCTATTTTGGAAATGGAATCCAAGAGTAACAGCGGTTTTAAAAATGAGGCGTTCTCAGGTGCATCTAACGGGCGAACTTTGGCATACCGAGGTAGCGACTCCTTCAATAATCCAGGTAGTTCAACTCTAACCTATAGCGTTAGAATAACTTCTCCTGGGACATATAGGTTTGTCTGGCGGAACAAAATAGGAATAATAGCTTCCTCAAATGCTAGTACCGAGCATAATGACGCTTGGTTAAAAATTAATGCTTCTAATTTTTATGGACAACGAGGTTCTGGTAGGGTTTACCCAGGAGGGTCAGGTAAATCACCTGTTGCAGAAGGTTCTACATCGGGAGGTTGGTTTAAAGTCTATACCAATACGATCGACTGGAGTTATACTACAAACACAAGTGATTTTGACGCACATGCTATTTATGCTTCCTTTAATAGCGCTGGCACCTACACGATTCAAGTATCGGGTAGATCTAAAGGGCATTTTATAGACAGAATGGTACTTTACAAAGAAAGTATGTACAGTTCCACTCAGGCCCAAAGTCTTTCAAGAGGGCAAACGAATTGTTCCGGTGGCACACCACCACCGCCACCACCACCACCAACGCCACCGGCAGATAACGTTTCTCCTGTGGTAACGTTCACTAATATTTCTAATAATCAGGTTTTTGATTTAGGAGATAGCGTAACCATTGCTCTAAATGCCAGTGACTCTGACGGAACTGTGGTTAAGCATGAGATATTCGTTAATGGCAGTCTTGTAGATACAGACGGATTAAATTATTCACCTTATCAATTAGTATTTAATCAGCTAACAAATTATACGGTAAAAACTTCTGTTACGGATAATGATGGAGCGGTAACCTCCAACACTGTTGCTTTGGTTATTGAGGGCGATGGTTCAACACCACCACCAGTACCACCCGGGGATAATGCTTCTCCTATGGTAGGGTTCACGAATATTTCTAATAATCAGGTTTTTGATTTGGGAGATAGGACGAGCATAGCTTTGAATGCTGGTGATTCTGACGGAACTATAGTTAAGTACGAGATATTCGTTAATGGTAGTCTTGTGGATACTGACGGGTTAGATTATACACCTTATCTATTAGTGTTTAATCAGCTTGGAAGTTATACGGTAAAAGCGTCTGTCACCGATAATGATGGAGCGGTAACCTCCAACACTGTTACTTTGGTTGTTGAGGACGATGGTTCAACACCACCACCAGCACCACCCGGGGATAATGCTTCTCCTATGGTAGGGTTCACGAATATTTCTAATAATCAGGTTTTCGATTTGGGAGATAGCGTAAGCATAGCTTTGAATGCTGGTGATTCTGACGGAACTGTAGTTAAGTACGAGATATTCGTTAATGGTAGTCTTGTGGATACTGACGGGTTAGATTATACCCCTTATCCATTAGTGTTTAATCAGCTTGGAAATTATGCGGTAAAAGTTTTTGTTACGGATAATGATGGAGCTATAACCTCTGAAACCATTACCTTAATTGTAGGTGAGGATACTCCTCCAACTCCTCCAACTCCTTCTGAAAATAGCTTACCAAACGTAAGCTTTGTAAACTTGACTAATGGGGAAAACTTTAGTGTAGGAGAGACCATAACCGTTAATTTAAATGCTTCTGATGCTGATGGTAGCATAGTAAAACATCAAATTTTTGTAAATAACAATCTAGTAGATACGGATGGGGTCTTATTTACGCCATATTTAATTAATAATGCTCAAGTTGGTGATTTCACAATAAATGCTACTGTAACCGACAATGAAGGTGCAATAGTATCAAAAATAATTACGGTTAAGGTTTCTGATGGTAGTTCTTCACCTTTAAATACAGCTCCTACAGTAGCATTTTTGTCACCTATAGATGGCCAAGTTTTAACTATTGGAAGTGATGTTATAGTTAATTTGAATGCTTCGGATACTGATGGTAGTATAGTGAAATATCAAATTTTTATTAATAATAGATTAGTAGATACTGATGGAGCTAATTTTACACCTTACGTTATTAATAATTTGAAATCAGGTACATATGATTTAAGAGCAGAAGTTACTGATAATGAAGGTACAGTTTCGAGCGCTTCTATAGTAGTATCTGCAGGTGGAATTACTGGTTTTAAACTTCAGGCCTATAATGTAACTGAAGCTACTTATGTCTATCCTAATCCGATTTTTTCAGATGAAATTCTAACTATACAGCTTAACGAAAAAAGTAATGCTCCCTATGATTATAGCGTCATTAGTACAGCAGGTGCTCAAGTAGGGGAAGGAAGTTTCTTAACGATTGATGGGCAGGCAGAAATTGATTTTAATATTCCTTCCTGGGTTAAAGGTGTATACTATGTTAAAGTATTTTCTGCTGGGAAAATTATAGAAACAATTCCATTAATTAGGAAATGATTATTTTTGGGTCTTCATGAAAAGACTAACCCTATGGTTTTTCATGGAGACCCTTTTTATATTATGGGATATTAGCTCAGTTGGTTTAGAGCGCTGCCTTGACAGGGCAGAGGTCACCGGTTCGAATCCAGTATATCCCACTATATTTCAAAGGCTCTGGTAAGGATTGAAACTCTAATTAGGGTGATTTTTTTAAATGGAATCTAACATACGTTCCAAAGCCATTCCTCTAGAACCTTTTATAAAAAGTGTAGCGCCTGTTTGAATGCTATTCGCTATTAAAAAGTCGGCTACTTCATCATATGTTTTGAACTTATTATAGTCGCTCTGTACCTTAAAGAAGTTTTCTCCGATTAGATATGCGTTTTCGAAGCCTAGTTGTTTTGTAAGTTCAGCAATAGCTTGATGTTCTGCGTGGGCTGTATCGCCCAGTTCAAACATATCGCCTAAAAACACTATTTTAGTTTTGGCTTTTAGGTTGGCGAAATTTTCAAGGGCTGCCGTCATACTGCTCGGGTTGGCGTTATAAGCGTCTAAAATAACGGTAAAACCATTTTTTTCTAATACCTGTGATCTATTGTTGTCAGGTAGGTAATTCTCTAATCCTTTTTTAATTTGTGCTAAGGGGACATTAAAATACGTTCCCATAATAATAGCAGCACAGCAATTAGTGAAATTATAACTCCCTATCAATTGGGTTTTAATCGTAGTTCCTTCAACAGTAATTTCTACAAAAGGATCTGCCGCGGTCATTGTAATGTTGTAAAATTTGGAATCTGTTGTGCTAAAACCGTATTTGTGAACATAATGGTCTAATTTCTCTTTTTGAATGGGGTCGTCGGCATTCATGAACACCGCTTTACCATTCGCTGTAAGATAATCGTACAGTTCACTTTTTCCTTTTATAACGCCTTCTACACCGCCAAACCCCTCTAAATGCGCCTTTCCAAAATTTGTAATATAGCCGTAATCAGGTGCTGCAATGCTGCTGAGGAATGCTATTTCTTTTTGATGGTTCGCCCCCATTTCTATAATAGTAATTTCTGTACAGGGGCTAATATCAAGCAGGCTTAATGGGACACCAATATGATTGTTGAGATTTCCTTTGGTGGCAATTGTTTTATATTTTTTAGATAATACTGCGTTTATGAGCTCTTTGGTTGTGGTCTTTCCATTACTTCCGGTTAGTGAAATAACTTTGGTATCGCAATACTGTCTATGAAAGCTGGCTAACTTCTGCAAGGTGGTTAATACATCAGCAACAAGGATAGTCCTTTCGCTAATTGCGAATTCCTTCTCATCTATGATTACATAGGACGCTCCTTTTTCAATCGCTTTAAGTGCATATTCGTTGCCATTGAAATTATCACCTTTCAGCGCGAAGAAAATATCGTTTTTACTTATTTTCCTTGTGTCTGTACTTACGTTGGGATGTAGAAGAAATAGTTGGTGTAATTCGGCTATATTCATAAAATCGAAGATAAAAAAAAGCCCTTTAAAAAAGGGCTTTGTTAGTATCGAAAATGTAAGAAGTTATTTTGCTTTCTTACCTCTTACTGTCTTATTTTTAGTTTTGGATTTAGAACCTACTCTAGACATTGCACATCTAAAGCCAATGTAATCCGTAGCCATATATTGCGGCATATATCTTCTTTGTGCGGGGTCTAGCCAATACGCTCTATCAGTCCAAGAGCCTCCTTTGTAAACCCGTACTTCATCATTAATAAGCGAAGTTCTTGTGTTTGATTCGTCGTATTGTCTTGTAATACTACCGGTAGAATCCCGATCTATATTATGTTTTGGAGAATTGTACATTTTGATTTTGTCAGAACCTTCATCCTCATCGCTGAATCGATTAAAAAATCTAGAGGAGCCTGCGTCACCATCTCTATAATCGATGTTATCACTAGTAGAGAAATTAGTTCTTAAATAAGTTTCATCCTCATCAATAGGAACCATTTTTATTTCGCCTGGGAGGTTTACAGCAATAAGTTTTCCATTAGGTAGGGTGTCATAAACGATAGAATCCCTTAGAATAGTTACCTTACCATCTTCCCCTATAGCACTTTTCATATAAACGTTACCTCTGTAATAGTTGAAATCACTTACTTCATCATCTACAATAGGTCTATATACATCGGCAACCCATTCGGCAACGTTTCCTGCCATATCATATAGCCCTAAATCATTTGGTTTGTAGGACATTACCTGTGCAGTAATATCTGCACCATCATCAGACCAGCCAGCAATACCGCCATAATCTCCTTTTCCTTGTTTGAAGTTGGCTAATTGGTCACCTCTACCCACACGTTGACCGCTTCTTGTGTAATCACCGTTCCATGGATATTTTTTTCTACCTCTATAGTTATTATATTCTCTATTGCCTACTTGAGCCTGGGCTGCATATTCCCATTCTGTTTCTGTAGGAAGTCTATATTCTGGCATTATAATACCGCTGCTTCTTTTTGCAAAAGTAGATGTACTATCCTTTTTCATTTTCCCTTGTAAGGAATCTATTTGTCCATTATATACAGATTCTGGTTTATTTAAATATGCTTCTGTACTAAATGTTCCTACAACCTCTCCGCTCGCAGCTTGGTATTTTGCGTCTTCGGAAAGATACCCTTCACGCTCCAGCATTACCTCGTTTACTCTGTCTGTTCTCCATTCTGCAAATTGTGTTGCTTGAATCCAGTTGACACCTACTACGGGGTATTCTGCATAAGCGGGGTGTCTTAAATAATTATTGGTCATGGTCTCGTTAAAACCTAATCTATTTCTCCAAACTAAAGTATCCGGTAAAGCACCTTTGTAAATATTGGTATATTTTGGATTATCGGGTGGATAAACACTCTTTAAGTAATCTAAATATTCTAAATACATGACATTAGTAACCTCTGTTTCATCCATGTAAAAAGATTGTACATGCTGCGAGGTGGGTGAGTTGTTCCAATCATGCATTACATCATCTTGAACCTTACCTTTTGTAAAAGTTCCTCCTTCTACAAATACCAGTCCTGGCCCCGTTTCTTGCTCCTTAAAATCGGTATTATACTGGAACCCCCCTTCTTTAGCGTTGATATTCCAACCTGTAGCTCTGGAAACATTCTTGGAAGAGGTGGATTTTGAACAGCTTGTGACTGTTAAACCTCCAGCTATAACGGCGCATGAGAGTACACCTTTAATAAACTTGTTTTTCATAAATCTAGGACTTGAGTTCAATCTTTTAATCTAAAATTTCGACGTTTCTTATTTTGTCAACACATTTTACGCCACTTTCGCTGAATAAAACGGTGTTTTCATCAGAATATTTCATTCGCTTTAAATTATTTTCACAATGCGTGTAAATCATAAAATAAATGGATGAATCAGCATCCGGTTAAGATTATAACGAGTTTAATAGAGTTGTAGTATACCTTATCATCCTGTTTTGTTCTCTTAGTTCGGATTATGAAGTAAGGCTTCTGGCTATCTTTAAACTAAAATATTTAGGATTTTGCACAAGATTTCGTTCAAAAGTCCGTTTTTACCGTAATATGACGATTTTTTTAGAGTAAGATAAGCGAAGGCGTTAATTTTACTTCTTTAGAACTAATTTAATATTTTAAATGAAAAATAATTCAATAGTATTTGTTTGTCTGATGCTAGCAGGTTTGACCGTGTGGGCTCAAGAAGACCAAAGAGTGATAACCACTGCAGTGCCATTTTTGACCATTGCAGCAGACGCGCGTTCCGCTGGTATGGGAGATATGGGAGTTGCTACGTCTACAGATGTATTTTCACAACAGTGGAATCCAGCTAAATTTGCATTTGCCGACCGTAAGATGGGTATTGGTGTAAGTTATACCCCTTACTTGGAAAGTATTATTACCGATATCTCTTTGTTGAATGCCAGTTTTTATAATAAAATAGATGATAATAGTGCTTTTGCTCTTAGCTTACGCTATTTTACGTTAGGTGAAATAGAGTTGAGACAGTTTGCCGGCGATCCCGGAACTTTGGCTAAGCCTAACGAATTAGCATTGGATGGTTCATACGCCCTTAAACTAAGCCCTACGTTCTCTATGGCCGTAGCAGGTAGGTATATCCGTTCTAATTTAAGATTACCTCAAAACGGCACAGAAGATTCGCAAGCAGCGAGCACTTTTGCTGTTGATGTAGCCGGTTTTTACCGTTCAGACGAAATAGCCTACAACAGTTTTGATGGGCGTTGGAGAGGTGGCTTTAACTTCTCCAATATTGGAGGTAAGATTCAATATGACGAAGGGGGTCAGGAAAACTTTTTACCAAGCAATTTAAGAGCCGGAGTAGGATTTGATTTTATCCTAGATCAGGATAACGTAATCGGTATTACTACGGAGTTTAGTAAGCTCTTGGTGCCAACACCCCAAGATTTTGACAATGACGGAGATATCGATGCCGATGATAATGAAATCTACCAAAATGAAAGTGGGTTTAGTGGTATTTTTGGTTCCTTTGGGGATGCTCCAGATGGTTTTTCAGAGGAGTTACAAGAATTTACATGGTCTTTAGGAGCAGAGTACACTTATCAAGATGCTTTTATGGTACGAACAGGGTACTTTAATGAAAGCGAAGAAAAAGGATCTAGAAAATTTTTTACTTTGGGTGCAGGATTTAAGTTTAAGTCTGCCCAAATAGATTTATCGTATTTATTCTCTACATCGCAGGTAAGAAATCCGTTAGAAAATACCTTGCGTTTTGGATTAACGTTTAATTTAGGTGAAGAATATTATAACGACTAAAAATTAGTTCAATTATATAATATTAAAATCCCGCTATAAGGCGGGATTTTTTTGTTCTAAAAGCAACGTGAAGATGCACTATTATTTTAGGGAAAGAAATTACCTTTGGGAACACCTTAATTTAATAGACACTATGTCCGAACAAAAAAACATAAGTTTTGATATTACCATTTACGATAGCATAGACGAACTCGCACAGGATGACCAGTCGCTTATGCTAGAGGCTGTTGCAGTAAGAAAAAATGCATATGCGCCGTATTCGAAGTTTAGGGTAGGTGCCGCTGTAAAAATGGCCAATTCGGAGATTGTTATTGGTAGTAATCAGGAGAATGCTTGTTACCCCTCCGGACTTTGTGCAGAACGTGTGGCTATTTTTCATGCGGGCGCTAAGTTTCCAGGTATCTCAGTAAAGACCATTGCGATTACGGCGGCTTCCGATAATTACGAGGTAAGTGTACCGGCGGCACCCTGCGGAAATTGTAGGCAGGCTATTTTTGAATATGAATTTAAACAAAAGCAGCCTATACGGCTATTGCTTATGGCTGAAAAAGGAAGTGTTATCGAGTGCAGAGCCATCGAAGACATACTTCCATTGGGTTTCAATAGTACATTCTTAGCGTAGTTTTAAATACACCTTGGGGCTTTTTTGTGTCAAGAGGTAATTTCTTGGTGCTTTTGCTGTGTTTTTTTTTATCCGTTCATTTATATGTGTATTTTTGTTCTCTTTTGTGGTAAAAATTTGCGCTCGCTTTTTTTGTCCCCTAAATTTGTAATAAATACATAATATCAATGGAAAAAGTCACCAAGGAAACATATTTGAAATGGTACGAGGACATGCTTTTCTGGAGGAAGTTCGAGGATAAGCTTGCAGCCGTTTACATTCAGCAAAAAGTAAGAGGATTTCTCCATCTTTATAACGGACAAGAAGCCGTTTTGGCCGGAGCATTACATGCGATGGATTTGTCGAAGGACAGGATGATAACTGCCTATAGAAATCACGTGCAACCTATTGGAATGGGTGTAGACCCTAAAAGGGTTATGGCCGAGCTTTACGGCAAGGTTACGGGCACCTCTAAAGGAATGGGTGGTTCTATGCATATCTTTTCTAAAGAACACAGGTTTCACGGGGGTCACGGTATTGTTGGTGGCCAAATTCCGTTAGGAGCTGGCATGGCTTTTGGGGACAAATACAACGGTAGCAATGCCGTTACACTATGTTATATGGGTGATGGCGCGGTAAGACAAGGGTCGTTGCATGAGACCTTTAACTTGGCAATGCTTTGGCAGTTACCGGTTGTTTTTATATGTGAAAATAACGGATATGCCATGGGAACATCAGTAGCAAGAACTTCCTATTCCACCGAAATATGGAAATTAGGTTTGGGATATGAAATGCCATGTGGACCCGTGGATGGGATGAATCCCGATACTGTTGCGCAGGAAATGAGCAAAGCGATTGAGAGAGCAAGATCCGGAGGCGGACCAACATTCCTTGAGATGAAAACGTACAGGTATAGAGGGCACTCTATGTCCGATGCACAGCAGTACAGAACGAAAGACGAAGTAGCGGAATATAAAAAAATTGATCCTATCACTCAAGTTTTGGATGTGATTAAGGAGAATAAATATGCGACCGATGAGCAAATCAAAGCGATAGGTAAAGGGGTTAAAACGTTAGTTTCGGAATGCGAGAAATTTGCTGAGGAATCCGATTACCCACCAGTAAATCAATTATACGATATGGTTTACGAGCAAGAAAATTTTCCATTCGTTCAACATAAATTATAGAATACATGGCGATAGTTGTAAATATGCCCCGTTTAAGCGATACCATGGAAGAAGGTACCGTTGCCGCATGGTTGAAAAAAGTCGGAGACAAGATTGAAGAAGGAGATATTTTAGCTGAAATTGAAACCGATAAAGCGACGATGGAATTTGAGTCTTTTAACGAAGGCGTATTATTACACATTGGTATACCGGAAGGCGAAACGGCTCCGGTAGATTCATTGTTGGCTATTATTGGAGATGAAGGGGAAGATATTTCTGGCTTGTTAAATTCAGGTCCTGCCGCTGAGGAAAAAGAAGAAGAACAACCTGCTGCCGATACCAAGATAGAAGAAACTTCCACTTCTGACGTTCCGGCTACAGAAATACCTGAAGGAGTAGAAGTCGTTAATATGCCCCGTTTAAGCGATACCATGGAAGAAGGTACTGTTGCGGCATGGTTGAAAAAAGTAGGTGATACTGTTGAAGAAGGTGATATTTTGGCTGAAATCGAAACAGATAAAGCTACGATGGAATTTGAATCGTTTTATTCGGGAGTCCTATTGTATATAGGAATTCAAGAAGGCGAGTCTTCTCCTGTAGATGCTGTTTTGGCTGTTATTGGACCAGAAGGTACCGATGTAGATGCAGTTTTAAATAGCGCATCTGCTGGCGATAAACCTGCAAGTACGGAAAAGGGAACTACAGAAACGAAGAGCGAAGAAAAAAGTGTTGCTGCGGTTGAAGAAGTTTCAAAACTTGTAAGTGACGGCAAACGTATTTTTGTTTCTCCGTTGGCTAGAAAAATTGCTACGGACAAAGGAATAGATTTAGCTGCTGTTTCCGGTTCTGGAGATAATGGTAGAATTACAAAGAAAGACATAGAGAATTATAAACCATCTGAGGTTAAGGCTACTGCTACTGCCGTTACAGCAGAACGCGTTGCCCCTGCAACGGCGTCTATTGCCTTACCAGTAGGTGAGGAAGGTTCGGAAGAAGTGAAGAATTCCAATATGCGTAAGGCAATTGCCAAGGCCTTGGGGAATTCAAAGTTTACTGCCCCGCATTTCTATTTAACTATCGAGGTAGATATGGATAACGCCAAAGCGTCTAGAGTGCAAATAAATAACTTGCCAGATACAAAAGTATCGTTCAACGATATGGTATTGAAAGCATGCGCCATGGCACTTAAAAAACATCCTCAAGTAAATACCTCATGGAATGGCGCTACCACGCGTTATAATAAACACATCCATATGGGTGTGGCAGTTGCTGTAGACGAAGGCTTAGTGGTTCCTGTAGTAAAATTTGCAGACCAGTTAAGGCTTACCCAAATAGGTGCTATTGTAAAAGATTTAGCAGGAAAAGCACGAGCAAAGAAAATAGTACCGTCCGAAATGGAAGGTAGTACGTTCACAGTCTCAAACCTGGGTATGTTCGGAATACAAGAGTTTACCTCTATTATTAACCAGCCTAATTCGGCAATACTTTCTGTAGGTGCTATTGTAGAAAAGCCGGTGGTTAAAAATGGCGAAATTGTAGTAGGTAACACGATGAAGTTAACCTTAGCATGCGATCACAGAACTGTGGATGGTGCGGCGGGCGCGCAGTTTTTGCAAACGTTGAGATATTTTGTGGAGAATCCAGTAACCATGCTGGCTTAAGTACCATGCAATACTAGTTTTTAAAAGCATCCCGATGTCGGGGTGCTTTTTTTGTTGCCACACTTTGTAGTTCTAGTGGTTTTTGCTTGTAGTGCAATGTAAAGTAAAAAGTGTATTTAGAATCCTTTTTGCCACGATAGCTTTTCGATATATTTTAATTTCCGCTTTTGCTCAATGAAAATGCTCGGAGTGACAATGTTTTATTTATTTACCCCTGTCAGTTCGAGTGAAATCTTGAAATAGACGTTGTATAAAGAACCCAATTAAAGTAATATAAACCATTAAAAACTATCCTCGTTGCGGTGTAACTCCAAGCGTTTTTGAAATGCGTTCATAGAATCTCGAATTGATGCTTTATGATACCTTTTTAACAAGCATCTTTTTCTATCTTTAGCTTTTATTAATACAAACAGATGAAACATATTCTTTTTATTTTTTCTTTACTAGTTTTGATTTCCTGCGGTGCAGGGAAGACGGATAAAACAAGAGTTTCTGAAACTGTTTCTGGGCCAAACGGCCTTACCGCTCGTGTGGTTGAACCCAATGGAGATTCAGAAGCTACGTCACTCAAGTCTGCTTTAAAAGGATTTTCTGATGTGTCAGCTGTAGCGCAATCCATGGAGTTTTTGGCTTCGGATGCATTACAGGGAAGGGATTCGGGTAGTGAAGGTATTGATGTCGCAGCTGATTTTATAGCAAAGCGCTTTGCAGCGCAGGGTATTGAACCATATTTTGAAACCTACAGAGATACCCTTAGTAATTTTAACGAAGCTACCTTCAATGTTGTGGGTGTTTTAGAAGGGTCTGACACCCTCCTTAAAAACGAATATATCCTAGTGGGTGCCCATTACGACCATATAGGTCTAATTACTCCGGAAAACGACGACGCCATTGCCAACGGTGCTAATGATAATGCTTCTGGAACAACGACGGTTCTAGAAATGGCACGCTATTTTGGTAAAGAAAGAACCAATAAGCGCAGTATTATTTTTGCTTTGTTCAGCGCTGAAGAAAAAGGACTTTTAGGATCTAAGCATCTTGCCGAAAAAATAAAAGCAGATAGTTTGGATTTATATGTGATGCTGAATTTTGAAATGGTAGGGGTTCCCATGGTAGGGAAAGGCCATCTTGTCTATCTAACAGGCTATGAGCTTTCCAATATGGCAGCTATAAGCAATGGCTATGCCAATGAAAAAGTAGTTGGTTTTTTACCAAAAGCAAAGGAATTAAGTTTGTTTAAGCGATCAGATAACTACGCCTTCCATACCGTCTTTAATGTGCCGTCACAGACCTTTAGTACTTTTGACTTTACAAATTTTGATCACTACCATAAAGTCGGGGACGAAAACGAGAAAATGGATTACGAGCACATGGCACTTGTAATTAATAAAATGATACCCGTGGTAGAAGGTATCACTAATGCTGCGGTAAAAGAAATTATATATAAATAATGGCAAAGGTTATTATAACAGGTTCAAGTAGGGGTATAGGATTTGAAATGGCACGGCTTTTTGCAGATGCCGGTCACAGTGTTTTGGCATTGTCCAGAAATGTAGAGCCTATTACCGATTTACAACATAAAAACATTCATGCTTTTTCTTTTGATTTAGCCAAAGAGAGCGATTTACAAAAACTAGATGCCTTTATACAAGAGGAATGGCTTAGTGTAGATGTGCTGATAAACAACGCCGGAAAACTAGTCAATAAACCCTTTTTGGAAACTTCAATGGAAGAGTTTAAGGATGTTTATGCTGTAAATGTGTTCGGCGTTGCCGCTGTAACCAAGATAGTGGTCCCATATATGGGCAAGGGTGATCATGTAGTCACAGTAAGTTCTATGGGTGGCGTCCAAGGGAGTGCTAAATTTCCTGGGCTATCCGCTTACAGTTCTAGTAAAGGAGCAGTAATTACCATGACCGAGCTTTTGGCGGAGGAGTTTAAGGAAACAGGCCCCTCTTTTAATGTATTGGCACTGGGTGCCGTACAGACCGAAATGTTAGCCGAAGCTTTTCCGGGCTATCAAGCGCCAGTTACGGCGCTTCAAATGGCAAATTATATTGTGAATTTTGCCTTAACGGGGCAGGCTTTGTACAATGGTAAGGTGTTACAAACGAGTAGTAGTACGCCTTAGGTTTTTTCAATTTTTAAAATACAAAGACAAATATAAAATAGAAGTTTAACAACAGGGTTATTACTCTCTTTGCAGCGTCGCGTATTCTCTTTTTGTCATTCGTAAGTAGATGACAAATGTGGTAATCTTTTTATAGGGAATACCAATGGCTATCTGAGAGACTATGAAGAAGATTGTAAAGTTTCCGCAGCGCTTTCACAACTATATATAAGTATGGTTGTGTTGGTTTTCTTGCCGCCAAGTACAAATGGTTTTCTCCTGTGCTCAACCTATATGAGGGACTCAAAGTGTACCTAGCGTTGTTTGTTTATTACTTTTTCGACTATTTACTTTTTTCGCTAGCTTAAATTCTCACCACAATATTAATCCAATCCTATTTTTTCAGGTATTTTTGTTAGAATGGAAAGCGTCCTTAGTACATATTTGCCCGAACGTGCTGTTGCGCCATGCATGGCGCTTATTAAAGCGAATGCCGTGCATTTAAAAATAGTGAACGAAAGGGTCACGCGACATGGAGATTATAGGAGGCTTGAGAGCGGACAGCATCAGATTACGGTAAATGCCACACTAAATAGGTATCGCTTTTTAATTACGCTAGTGCATGAAATTGCCCATTTGGTCGCTTTTGAAAAATACGGTAAGCGTATTAAGCCACACGGATTGGAGTGGAAGCATACATTTCAATATATGATGCTTCCTTTTATACGACCGGAGATATTTCCTTCTGGCTTACTTCCCTTATTGGCACGGCATTTTAGAAACCCAAAGGCAAGTAGCAGTACAGATGCGCATTTGTCCATAGCCCTAAAAAAGTTCGACGAACAACAATCAGATAAGTCTTACGTTTTTGAATTGCCGGTAGGGAGTATTTTTCGAATGTATAATGGAAAACTTTTTAGGAAAGGCAATAGACGAACGAAAAGATACGAGTGTGTTGAGGTGAATTCAGGAAAAGTATACCTTTTTCAACCCAATGCCGAGGTAGAACTTATAAACAACTAAGATGAACAAGAATTATTATGCAGTATTAATGGCCGGTGGAGTTGGCTCAAGATTTTGGCCTGTAAGCACCTCCGATAATCCAAAACAGTTCCATGACATGTTAGGTACGGGAACCACCTTGATACAAAAAACATTCCAACGATTAAATAAATTTGTTCCTACTGAGAATATTCTCATCCTAACGAACGAACGGTATAACGATTTGGTGCTAGAACAATTGCCTATGGTAAAACAAGACCAAGTTGTTTTGGAACCTGCCATGCGGAATACGGCCCCATGTATACTATATGCAGCCTTAAAAATTCAAAAAATGAATTCGGATGGTGTAATGATTGTAGCGCCAAGCGACCATTGGATAGAGGATGAAGCAGCGTTTGCAAAAGACGTCACTGCCTGTTTTGAGAAATGTGAGCAAGAAGATGTGTTGTGTACGTTAGGCATAAAACCAACCTTTCCCAACACCGGTTTTGGGTATGTTGAATTTGATAAGACGGATGACGCTCAGATCAAAAAAGTAAACCAGTTTCGCGAAAAGCCCGACTATGAAACGGCGAAGGAATTCTTGGCCCAAGGCAATTTTTTATGGAATGCTGGAATTTTTATGTGGAGCGTAAAAACGATTGTTGATGCGTTTAAATTGCATCAGCCAAAGCAGTATGAACTTTTTGCTACAGGGATGGAAGCGTATAATACATCAGAAGAAAGTGCTTTTATTGCAGAGAATTATCCGAAAGCCGAAAATATTTCTATTGATTATGCAATTTTGGAACAGTCCAAGGCCATTTATGTTTTGGCAGCTACCTTTGATTGGAACGATTTGGGCACCTGGGGTTCTTTATTTGATAAACTAGATAAAGACACATCTGGTAATGCCGTAGTAAACGCACAAGTATTGGCCGAGGATGCGTCTGGAAATATGATACGTTCTCCCAAAGATAAGATTGTAGTGGTAGACGGGTTACAGGATTATATTATTGTAGATAAAAATGATGTACTTTTAATATACCCTAAGTCTAAGGAGCAGGATATTAAAAAAGTGCTGAATAAAGTAAAAGATAAATTCGGCGATAAGTACGCATAAGTATGCAAGATAAATCAGGACATGATAATAGCACACCCACAGATAGTACGATCGAAAGTGGGGAGGATGTAAAGAAGGATATACAGGGATTGTTGGGGAGTGCTAAAAAGTTCTTGTCCGAACTTTTGGATATCCGTACCAATACAGATCAGCAAGCAACGAAAGAAGCGATTATAGCTGACATTCCCTTTAAAGGCCACACGTCTTGGATTCTTATCTGCTCTATATTTATTGCTTCAATCGGATTAAACGCAAACTCCACAGCGGTGGTTATTGGGGCGATGCTTATTTCTCCTCTTATGGGGCCTATATTGGGTATAGGTCTTTCTATTGGCATTAATGATATAGATACACTAAAGCGGTCCTTAAAGAATTTTTCGGTCATGGTTGTGCTTAGTGTATTGACCGCATTTTTATTTTTTAAGTTTTTTCCGCTTCGGGATGAATCGTCTGAATTGCTTGCTAGAACCGCACCTGATATTAGGGACGTATTGATTGCTTTTTTTGGGGGATTAGCACTGGTAATAGCGAGAGCAAAAAAAGGAACTATAGCCAGTGTTATTTTTGGGGTCGCTATTGCTACCGCTTTAATGCCGCCTTTGTGTACGGTTGGTTTTGGCTTGGCTATTGGTAATTGGGATTATGCTGGCGGTGCCATGTACCTATTCACCATCAATACCATATTTATTGCTTTAGCTACTTTTTTAGTCATAAAATTATTGCGATTTCCTATGGTGCGTTACGTGAATTCGCAACGGCGTAGGTTCATAGCACGTATGGCATCACTGGTAGCCGTTCTTGTAATGGTGCCTGCAGGGTTTACGTTTTATAATGTCTTTCAGGAATCACTATTCCGTAAGGATGCAACTAGTTTTGTGGAGGAGAAAATTGCCTCCTACCAATTTTCAGGGGAAGGTAGGTTCTTAGATAATTTTACCGATATAGCGTTTAATGAGGGGAACCCCCCCTTGATAGAGGTCGTTTTTATGGGAAATGAGACGATTCCAGAGAATATTATTGCCACTTGGAAAACGCAGATGAACGAATATCCCAAGCTAAATGGGACAACCCTTAACGTTGTTCAAGGGTCCAAAAATGAAGCTACCGACCAGCTGAAATATGTAAACGAATTATATGAGTCCCAGAAGAACCAACTGTCTAGTAAGGATGAAAAAATCTCTTTTTTAGAGTCGGAACTAATGCGACTGAACAAGGGAACGGCAGGACAGATTCCTTTTCCGGAAATAAGCTTAGAGGCTAAAACCAATTATGAGAACTTATCTCGATTGGCGTATTCTTATATGATTTCGACCGACTTTGCAAAAACGGATACGATTCCTGTTTTTGAAGTGACTTGGAAAAAGGAAGCCAAGCGCTTAGACACAGACAAAGATGTCAAAAAATTACATGAGTGGTTAAAGCTTCGATTACGGAACAAAGACCTTCAGATTAAAGAGGTAGTTTCGGATTAATGGCCGTTTATAACAATAGCTAACAATTGGCAGCACTAGATTCGTAGGAACCCTCTAATTTCGCTCCTCAATATACATTTGCCGTACTTTTTTGAAAAGGTCTGAAGAATACACAAAATCGGTAACCGCTTGGTTATCCGTTTTAAAGATTTCATTCTTAGTGCCTTCCCATTCCATGAGTCCATCTTTTAGAAATAGAATTTTCTCTCCAATTTGCATGACAGAGTTCATATCATGGGTATTTATAACAGTGGTAATATCGTATTCCTCTGTAATTTCTTTGATGAGGTTATCTATCAAAATAGCGGTTTTTGGATCTAGGCCGGAGTTTGGCTCATCGCAAAACAAGTATTTAGGATTCATAACAATGGCGCGTGCTATAGCAACTCTTTTTTGCATCCCACCAGATATTTCAGAAGGAAATTTATGGTGTGCATCAACCAAGTTTACCCTTTTAAGAACCGCATCCACCCTATCTATCATTTCCGATTTAGGTTGATTTGTGAACATTTCTAAAGGAAACATAACATTTCCAGCGACCGTCATACTATCAAAAAGGGCACTGCCTTGAAAAACCATGCCCATTTCTTGCCGTAGGTTTCTTTTTTCTTTAGTAGGAAGAGAAGCATAGCTATTTCCGTCATACACGATATCTCCTTTTTCTGGGTAGAATAAGCCTAAAAGACATTTTAAGAACACCGTTTTACCGGAACCACTTTGACCTATAATCAAATTAGTTTTTCCATTCTCAAAAACCGTACTTATGCCTTTTAGCACATGAGTATCTCCAAATGATTTGTGTATGTCGTTTACTTCTATCATTAGCCTAGCAAGAGTTGTGTTAGCAGATAATTTAATATAATAATGACTACACTGGTCCATACAAAGGATGTGGTACTCGCTTTACCAACTTCCAGTGCGCCCCCTTTCATGTAAAACCCATGATAGGAAGGAATAGTCGCAATAACGAAGGCGAAGATTAATGTTTTTATAAAAGCGTAGGCGATATGAAACGGAACAAAGTCCATCTGTAATCCTTCAACAAAATTTGCACTCGTTAGAAATCCGCCAAAAACACCGGCAAACCATCCACCAAAAATACCTACATACATAGATATAGCGATGGCAAATGGATAAAAGAGCATGGCTATTATTTTTGGAAATACAAGGTAGTTTAAGGAATTTACACCCATAACTTCCAAGGCGTCAATCTGTTCAGTAACGCGCATGGTACCTATACTAGATGTGATGTAAGAACCTACTTTTCCTGCCATGATTACCGATACAAAAGTGGGGGCAAACTCTAGAATAACTGACTGCCGTGTCGCAAATCCGATAAGATTGCGCGGAATTATGGGGCTCGTGAGGTTTAGTGCTGTTTGTATGGCAACCACTGCTCCTATGAAAAAAGAAATAAAAATTATAATGCCCAGAGAACCGTAAATGAGTTCATCAATCTCTTTTAAAATCAAAGATTTCATGATGCGCCATTTGGTAGGCTTTTTAAAAACTTCCTGTACCATAACGGCATAGCTGCCAATAGACGCTAAATAGTTCATGCGTTATAAATAGATTTCTTAATGTAAAAGTAACAATAAAGGGCTGGATTTAACCTTGATTTTATCTTTTAAGGTAGATTTTATTTACATTTACCCTACAAAAATATAGGTATGGATTTTACACGTTGTTTCGTTTTTCGTTTCGTTTTTATTGGTCTCTTTTCAGTCTTTACCCTAACTGGGCAAAAGAAGTCTAAGGTGGAAGATGATACCCATTTGAGGGCTAAACCAAAGTTAGTGGTAGGTATTGTAGTCGATCAGATGCGTTATGACTACATAACACGCTTTTACAATCACTACGGAGAAGGTGGTTTTAAGCGCATGATTACCGAAGGCTTCAACTGTAAGAACAACCATTTTAACTATGCGCCAACAAGTACTGGTCCAGGGCATGCATCGGTTCATACAGGAACAACGCCTGCAACACACGGTATTATTGGTAATAATTGGTACGATAAAGAAAATGATGAGACGGTATATTGTGCGGGTGACGATAGTTACACTTCGGTAGGTACTACAAGTGACGCCGGACAAATGTCGCCCCACCGCATGAGGGTTACAACAGTCTCGGACGAACTACGATTGCATACCCAGATGCGAGGCAAGACCATTGCTATCGCTTTAAAAGATAGGGGAGCCGTAATCCCTGGTGGGCATACGGCGAATGCTGCCTACTGGTTTTATGGTGATAATGAAGGGAAGTGGATAAGCAGTACCTATTACATGAGCGAATTGCCGACCTGGGTAGCCGATTTTAATACTTCTGGTGCGGCGCAATCCTATAAAAGAGCCTGGACAACCATAAAGGATATAAGTACGTATACCGAAAGCGGCCCAGATAATAATGCCTATGAAGGGCTTTTAGAAGGTGAGTCTGCACCAACATTCCCTCATAATTCGACCAATTTGCTAGACAAGGATAAAAATTTTGAGATTATAAAAGGCACGCCTTTCGGAAACAGTATTACCGCCGATTTTGCCATTGAAGCTTTAGATAAGGAGGAGTTGGGAATGGATGAGGATACTGATTTTTTAGCCATTAGCTTTTCAAGTACAGACTATGTAGGACACAAATACGGGGTAAATTCAAAGGAAATACAAGACACCTATTTGCGATTAGATGCCGATTTGGAACGATTACTTACTGCTTTGGATAAAAAAGTAGGTGAAGGTGAATACACCGTTTTCTTAAGTGCCGACCATGGAGCAGTCGAAGTGCCAACCTATTTAAAGGATATGAAAATACCCGCTGGTTATGTGGACTACAGCACCATAAAAACTAAATTCTCTGATTTTTTGAAATATAAATACGGTACCGAGGACATCGTTAAGAATTTTTCCAACCTACAAATTTTCTTGGACCATAATATTATCAAAAACCTGGATTTGGACGTAAAGCAGGTGCAAGAGGATATAGCAAAGGAATATTTAGGGTATGAATTTATAGATCGCGTATACACGGGAGACCAAATGTGGCAGAACGAGTATACGAGAGGAATTCCATACATACTCCAAAACGGATACAACCAAAAACGTTCTGGCGATGTGCTTTTGGTGTTGAAACCAGGATTTATAAGCTATGGTAAAACAGGTTCTACGCATGGATCACCCCAAATTTATGATACCCATGTACCGTTGCTTTTCTTTGGGAAAGGGATAAAAAAGGGAAGTACGGTAGAACGCACCGAAATTCCTGATATAGCCCCCACCATATCTGCATTATTGGGTATTTCATTTCCTAGCGGAAGCACAGGAAAACCTATTTCAGTTGTGCTGCAGTAACTAGCGCTATGAACAAGCATCCAATAGGTATTTTTGATTCGGGGGTAGGAGGAACGTCGATATGGAAGAAGATTCAGGAACTGTTGCCTTATGAGTATTGTATTTATTTGGCAGACAGTAAGCATGCGCCCTATGGTGATAAATCTGCAGATGAGATTCTTCAGCTCGCAATAAAAAACACAGAATACTTACTGGATAAGGACTGCAAATTGATTGTAGTGGCTTGCAATACAGCTACAACAAACGCTATTAATTACCTGCGAAATAACTACCCTATCCCTTTTATAGGTATTGAGCCTGCTATAAAGTCTGCAGCGCTGAACACTAGGTCTAAAACCGTAGGTGTTTTAGCTACCAAAGGCACATTGACCAGTAGTTTATTTCACAGCACGATACAAAATCATGCTAGCAACATCACGATTATTGAACAACAAGGAAAGGGTTTGGTAGAATTGATTGAAAGCGGTAATATGAATGCTGACGAAACTAGGATGCTTTTGAAAACATACGTGCAGCCCATGCTAGATAAGGGGATTGACTATTTGGTGCTTGGCTGTACCCATTACCCATACTTGATTCCGCTATTGAAAGAAATGCTCCCAGATGATGTTAAGATCATTGATTCGGGCGAGGCCGTAGCACGCCAGACCAAAGCTATTTTACAAAAGAATAGGCTATTAAATACAGCTAGTACGATAGGGAAACAGCAATTCTTTACCAATACAGACGCCGAACTATTGGAGTATTTTGTGTTGTCCGTTCCGGTGGATAAAGAGGTGCGATTTTTAGACTTTTAAAAATCTTCAACTCTAGCATAGGTTAAATAGGTGAAAGCATGCTTATGTTTTTCATCCTTGGGGTGATGCTCTTCTTTCATAAGTTTCCAACAAGCTACGTCTATTTCGGGAAAGAAGGTATCTGCTTCCATACTAGCATGCACGCGTGTTAACTCTATGACATTTGCAAAAGCCTCCCCTTGTTTGTAGATTTCTCCACCACCAATAATAAAGGCATTCTCTTCGGAAACTTGCTTTAGAGCATCCTCTAAAGAATGTACAATGATACAATCCTCATAGGGGACACTATAGTGGGTGTCTCTTGTGATGATGATATGGGTGCGTTTGGGTAAGGGTTTCGGAAAACTTTCAAAGGTTTTGCGACCCATAATGATTTTGTGTCCAATAGTTAGCCGTTTAAAACGCTTAAAATCATCTGGTAAATGCCATAAGAGGTCATTATCCTTCCCCAAGGCATTATTTTCTGCAACAGCAGCTATTATTGTAATATTGTTCACTAAAATTAATTTTTACAGTATAAGAAATAGAATGGCAAAAAGGATGCTATCAATATGATACTATTTCTATCTTTAGGCTAAAGATACGGTAATTGTGATTTTCACATACCTATTCGTTTGGCGTTATTTAAACAGAATTAAGTATAAACAATAAATGGAAAAAATAAGATCCGAATTTCCGGTTATACGAAAGGGTATTTATGCTAATACTGCAGTCTACGGCCCTATGTACGATTCGCTCTTAGATTGGCGGCAGGAGCATGATTTGGACTTTCTGTTGCACGGCAGCGCCATGCGAGAAAGGTCATTGAAAATTCTCTCCAATACGCGAAGTACGGTTGGGGAATTTTTTAATTGTAAACAAGAAAATGTGGCTTTGGTCTCTAATTTTTCAACAGGACTCAATCTCTTGTTAGAAGGTTTACAACCGAAAACCAGAGTATTGTTGTTGGAAAATGACTATCCCTCGGTAAACTGGTCTTTTGAAAATAGAGATTTTGATATTTCTTACCTCAAAATGGATATAGATATAGAGGAGCGTATCCAAGAAACGATTCGTGCGAATACTATTGAGGTGTTGGCTTTGAGCATGGTGCAATGGTTGGATGGTTTCCTTATGGATACTGATTTTTTCAAGGAGCTGAAAAAGGCCCATCCTAATATAATTATTATGGCAGATGGGACCCAGTTTTGTGGTACCCGAACTTTCGATTTTGCCAACTCTGGTATAGATGTATTAGGTGCTAGTGCTTATAAATGGCTTTTGGCAGGATATGGAAATGGTTTTATGTTATTTTCTAATGCCGTTCAAGAGCGATTTGCAGTGCGGAGTATTGGATTCAATGCTGCTAATGGCGATTTGAGTAAAAAAGATAGTATCCGGTTTGCCAAAAAGATGGAGCCCGGCCATTTATCCTGCCTTAATTTTGGAAGCTTAAAATTCTCCTTGGATTTTATGTCCAACATAGGAATGGATAAAATTACAGCCCACAATAAATCACTGTCCATAAAAGCAAAGCAGGAGTTTGCAGCATTAGGACTTTTGGAACAAGGTATCTTAAAGCGAAAAGGACATAGTACCATTTTTAATATAAAGGGGGATGCAGCTGTTTTTAAAACCTTGTTGGAAAATGATGTACTTTGTGCACAACGAGGAAATGGTATCCGTGTGAGTTTTCATTTTTATAACACACAGGATGAGATAGATGAGATTGTAAGAATAGTAAAAACAGTACGGTAGCATTTACTGACTTATTATTTTTAAAAGCGCTAATTTTCAGACATTTGTTAATTGTTGCCAAATTATTATGAAATTCATAAAAGTGATTCGGATCATTGTAAATGAGCGTCTTAATATAGTAGTTTTGCCGTATATCTTAATAAATACATATCATGGCAATTGCAAAACAATTTTTAAAAACTAAACCCGTCTGTAAGGTAACATTTACTGTGCCAGCAGAAGAGGCGAAAAAAGTGGCTGTAGTAGGTGATTTCAATAATTGGAACCCTAAAGGTAGCACATTAAAGAAATTAAAGAACGGAACTTTTAAAGGAACGTTTGATCTTCCAAAGGAAAACAGCTACGAGTTTAAGTATATCGTAGATGGTGCATTCGTAAACGATGCTGAAGCTGACCGTTACCAGTGGAACGATTATGCCGGTTCTGAGAATGCTGTTCTAGAATTGTAGTTACCTTATACTAAATTACAAAGAGGCATAGTAATTTCCTGTGCCTCTTTTTTTTATAACTACTACAGAAGATTTATTGCTCTAAAGAAACACCTTTCCAAAAAGCAACCCGGCCTTTGATACCTTTTGCCAATTCGCTTACTTCTGGGTAATACCAAGCTGCATCGGGGTTTTGCTTGCCGTTTACTTCTACTGTGTAGTAGGAGGCCATTCCTTTCCATGGACACGAGGTATGGGTGTCACTCGTTTTAAAATATTCTTTTTTGATACTTTCTGCAGGAAAATAATGATTGTTTTCTACGACCAAAGTTTCATTGCTTTCTGCGATTATAGTATTGTTCCAAACTGCCTTCATAATTTTTTTTTAAACTGATTTTGTAAATAGATAATTTTTGTAATAATTCTTTGCGTCACTAAATGTTTCCAACACCTTCAACCCAGACTTTTCCGCAAGCCAATGCACCGTTTTGTCGTCGTATTTTTGGGAAATTTCAGTATGTATGGTTTCCCATGCGTCGAAAGTAACATCCAGACTCAGCTTTTCTATATGTACTTGTTGTGGCGATTGTGCTACCAAATAACTTTTTGCTGTGCCACTCTCCGGATCGTACACTTCCCAATGCATAAAACTATCCATATCAAAATTAGCTTCTAGTTCTCGATTAATTCGTACCAATAGGTTTTTATTGAACCTTGCTGTAATTCCTGTTGTATCGTTATACGCATCCAATAAGATTTGGGGATGCTTTTTCTGGTCAAAACCTATAAACAGTAAGTCATTCGGTTGCATGTATTCCTGTATTTTCGAGAGAAATTCAATCGCTTGGTCATGTAAAAGATTTCCTATATTGGAACCAAGGAAGAGAATGACTTTTCGTTCATCCGTAGCGAAATTGAGTTTTTTTAGCGTTTCAAAATACGTGCCTTGCATCGGTTCCGTAGCTAATTCTGGAATTTCATCTTTTAGATTGGCCTGTAGGGAATCCAATGCATTCTGACTAATGTCGATAGGGCGAAAGGTAAAATCGAGTTTTTTGTCAGTAAAATGATGTAAAAGAATCTTGGTCTTTTTTCCATCGCCAGCTCCCATTTCTATTAAATGAAAAGGTTTTTCGTTATTAAAAAAATATTGGGCAAGTTGTTCCTTGTACGTTTCCAAAATACTGAATTCCGTATTGGTGAGATAGTACTCTGGCATGTTCATAATGTCCTGAAAAAGGGCATCTCCTGCCTTATCATAGATGTATTTGGAGGATAGGAACTTCGGGTATGACGTAAGGCCTTGGTATACCTCTTGTTTAAATTGCGTATCTAATTTAGGTGCTAACTTTTTATGCATGTAGTGTAGGTCGTAATTATTTGGCTAACCTTAATCCGGTAAATTGCCATCTTAAATTAGTTTGAAAAAAATTGCGGTAGGTAGGTCTTGCATGTTTACTGGATGTAGCTACCGAACTGCCGCGAAGAACTTTCTGGTTCACCATAAACTTACCGTTGTATTCGCCCAAGGCACCATCCGCTTTTTTGTAATTAGGGTAAGGTAGGTAGGCACTTTCCGTCCATTCCCATCGCTGGCCCCAGGCAAAAAGATGCTGCGCAGCTTCCCATTCAAATTCTGTAGGCAAGCGGCAACCTTTCCATTGCGCATAGGCAAAAGCTTCAAAATAGGAGAGGTGAGTTACTGGGGTTTCAGTAGTTATTTTTTGCAAACCGTTATAGGTGTAGTGGTGCCAGATTCCGTCTATGATGTGCCAATACAAAGGAGCAGAAATTTGTTCTCTGTTTACCCAATCCCATCCTTCGGCATGCCAAAGGTCAAATTTTTGGTAACCACCGGCTTCTATAAAAGCCATATACTCTGCATTGGTTACCAGCGTATTGGAAATAGCATAGGAATGTAGATACACCTTATGTCTCCCTAGTTCATTATCGTAGCAGAAATCTGTGGATTTGTGGCCTATTTCGTAAATCCCTTCCTCCATGGGGACCCATTCTTGAGCCCGTTCTAAGGAGTTATGTTCTTTGAAATTTTTCGTGTACTTGGGAAGCAAGGGATTATTGCCCAGAATGTACTTGATATCCGTCAATAACAATTCCTGATGTTGTTTCTCGTGATGGATGCCAATTTCTAAAATATCCAAAACCTCTTTTGAATTTTTCTTTTCCAAGAAACTTTTTAAAGCTCCCGTTACATGGTTTCGGTATGCATATACCTTTTCCACGGAAGGCCTGCTCATATTACCACGGTCTGCCCTAACAACTCGTTTGCCAACAGTTTCGTAATAGCTGTTGAAGACAAAGGAGAAATCGACATCAAAAATGCTGTAACTTTTTGCGTAAGGTTTTAAGATGAATTCCTCAAAGAACCACGTCGTATGGCCTAAATGCCATTTGGGTGGACTTACGTCTATACTGGGTTGGACAACGTAATCTTCAATTTCTAAGGGTTTGCAAATGGACTCAGTATACTCACGGGTTTCTAAAAAGAAATCCAGCAGCGAATCGGTAAGGTTCATGAAGGTAATTTGATTTTAAAGATAACCAAATATTATGGCCCCATTTGCTCTTTAACGTTCTTTTAATCCAAATTATACATAGGTAAACTAAAAATAAAAGGCGGTTTTTCATTAGATTTGCTAAGCACAATGATGCTGAAATTGTTCAGCTCCATTATTTTTTTGACCATAGCAAGACCGAGCCCTACCGCCACTTTTTGTTGGCCCGTTTTAGTTTGTCGATGCGTTCAAAAATCAAAGCCTGATATCTTAGTTATAGCTTATGCATATAATTAGGAGAGTAGGTCAAACACAGAATAAATAATTTTTTAACCAACCCTAAAAAAGTGTGTAACCAAAAATTACAGAATAGCTATTAAATTCTGAATCTGCAAAAAGTATAGTTCTGTGTGATAGTGTCAAAAGCCTAAACTCTAAGCTAAATTTATCAAGATATTTATATCCGAAACCACCAGAAAAACTTCCAAATGTTCTAAAGTCTCCAGATCGAAGAACCGTTTCGTCGGCTCGAGTAAATTCAAATTCAGTTTTTATTGTAAAGTCCATCGTATAGGCCATATTAATAAAAAGTTTGGAATTTTTACTTAAAAACATATAGTGTCTAACTCCTAATGGAATTTCTATGGAGGAGTATGCTAGAGTTGAGTTTACTATTCCACCTGATACGTTAGAAGTTTCAAATATATTTTGATTGCTAAATTCTTGATAGGCGGCCTCTGCGATAATACTCCACTTATTCTTATTAATAGGTAGAATAATTTCAGTTTCAATACCGAATCCAAAACTTTGTTTTTGATTCATTGTTAAATTTGCTGATGCGAATGGAGGGCCAGGTGTCATAGTTGATGAGTAGTTCATCCTTGGTCTTAAATTAAGGTTGAATTTTGTTTTTTCCCTCTTTTTTTCAACGTTTGAGGATTCTTGGCCAACACAAGTATTGTATTCCTTAACTATTTTTTGCAGACTCTTTTTGATGTAAACTACCTCTTGCATTTTTTTAAACGAGAACTCAGGACATTTTAAATTATCTAGTAACTGTTCTCTAAAAGTATTGTTCTCTCCAAAATTATTTCTTCCTACCAAATAACGTTTAAAGATTAATTGCTTAATTCTAGAACTATCTTTACTAAAAAAGAAGAGTTCACGGTTATCTTCTATCAAAGAATATAAGTTGACCGGTCCTTTAACGAGTTCGCGTACAAACACAGTTTTGGTTTCTAATATAGGTTTCCAGCTTTTATCTATAGTATTTATACTTTGGCTAGATTGATCTATATCTGCTGTGACTCTTATGAATTTTGCGCTATTATAGATTTCAAACTGCTTAACATCATTAATAGAAAGTCTTACTGTGTTGTTATTTGTAGAAGACCTAAACATTATGTCCGTAGGGTTACTCCTACGACTGTAATTTTTTATTAGACATTCAGTCCTTTGGTTTTGGTTATTTATGTAATAACCTTCTTCAAACGTTACTTGGGAATAGGATGTAAAATATATTCCAACAATCATGGTTAAACTCAATAATAGTCTTTTCATAAAAGAAATTGATACATGAAAGTATTCTGGTTTAACTATTTCTAATAATAAATTAAAAATTTAATGGTGTCGGCAGTTTAAGCGCGTGGGTTTAAATAGCAACTGTCCCTTTAATATGCGGATGCGGATTATAATCGACCAGTGTAAAATCTTCAAACTTAAAGTCAAAAATATCGGTTACTTCTGGATTGATCACCATTGTTGGTAAGGGTCTGGGTTCTCTGCTCAATTGAAGCTCCACTTGCTCCATGTGATTATCATAAATATGGGCATCTCCAAACGTATGTATAAAATCTCCTACTTCGTAACCACATACTTGCGCCATCATCATCGTGAACAACGCATAAGAAGCGATGTTAAAAGGAACGCCCAAAAAGATGTCTGCGCTTCGTTGGTATAATTGACAGCTTAATTTGCCATCGGCCACATAAAATTGAAAAAAAGCATGGCAAGGCGGTAATGCGGCTTTGTTATTTGCAACATTTTCCGCAAAAGATTTGGAGGTGTCTGGTAGTACACTAGGATTCCAAGCGGAGACTAACATCCTCCTACTGTTAGGATTATTTTTTAACGAAAAGACGACATCTTTTATTTGATCTATTTCGTCGTCGTTCCAATTACGCCATTGTTTTCCATAAACGGGGCCTAAGTCGCCATTTTCGTCTGCCCAATCGTTCCAAATACGAACACCATTTTCTTTTAGGTATCCTATATTGGTGTCGCCTTTCAAAAACCAAAGCAGCTCATAAACGATGGACTTTAAATGTAATTTTTTAGTGGTCACCATCGGAAAACCTTTACTTAGGTCAAATCGCATCTGATATCCAAAGACACTTTTTGTGCCGGTTCCCGTGCGGTCTCCTTTTTGATTTCCTTCTGCTAAAACATGCTTTAATAAGTCGTGGTACTGTTTCATCTAGATGCTAATTCGCTAACAGGTTGTTTTAAATTGAATACCTATTTTAGGTGTTCATAAGTAAGATTTTATTCCAGAAAGTGGAATCAAAACAAAAATATGATTTAAGAAGAAGTAAAGTTGTCGAATCTCTTATCGGTTATAAAAATTTATTAACGAAGGTGCCAAATTATCGTTTACTAATTTTTTGATATTCTAAAATCTTGTTTTCACTTTGAATCGCAATAAAGTATATGCCAGATGCTAGTGAGTTGAAATTTAAGGTAATAGTACGAGTATTGGTAAAGGATTCTTTTTGATTAATTGCCTCGTAGCATTAACTATTGTAAGTTCAACCTCGGGGATTAAGACTTCAAAATCTATTTCTATGGTATTTGAAGTAGGATTGGGATACGTTTTGTTTATAATTTCATTAGAAAATGGCCTCAGGACTGCCGATATATACCCTATTATAGGTTTTTCATATGAAATTATAAATTTTTCAACATCTTTAATGCTGTCGTTGTTAGCTCTTATAAACCATAAAGTTTCAGGGTTTACTTCAGCATCTAAATCCCCACAATCTGTTGTTGGAATCACACTATTGGTATACATTGTTCTAGGACTGATGCAGCTTTCTAGTTTGGGCAAAACGGCGTAGCCATCATTATTAGAGTCAAAGCACCAAGTGGAGACTTCGAATACACTGGCATTGGTATCGTCACGATTGGTAGGTCGAATTACTGCTGTTACAGTTTATGTCTAGCACAGAAACATCACTAGGTAATTTTTCGGCGTTGCCACTTAAAAATTCATTGGTGCTATTTCTGCTTGTGGCACATAACCTGTAAAATCATTAGTCCCCATTATCGCGCCGCTCTCCGTTAAAGTCTTACCTCGGGAAATGATTTTTTTAAAAGTATGTGAGTCCGGTATCGTATATTCAGTTGTCCTACTAGTCGGTATTACGGATTAAAAACCCCCAATATTATGCCCAAATAAAAAAGAGCTGTATAGGAAACATAGTAGACTGATTTTCATAGAGGTGTTGGTTGTGTGTGTCAAAAAGATAAGCATACTAATCATTTGCTATAAGGGAAAATGAAAAGTATATTTTTTTATCGTGAAAGAAAAACCAAGGTTTAAAGGAGTTATATATCAGATAAAAATTACCTCTAATGTTCTGTTCTCATGATAAAGAACAAGTGAGTTTTTATCTACCCTAATATCATACCAGCAATTGTTGCTGAAAGTAAGGAGGCCAATGAACCTCCCAAAACCGCTTTCATCCCAAATTCAGAAAGTGTTTTCCGTTGCCCAGGAGCTAAAGAGCCGATACCGCCAATTTGGATGCCAATAGAGGCAAAGTTAGCGAAGCCACAGAGCATGTAGGTCGCCATGATAATGGATTTATTGTATTTTAAATGGGGCATGCTCGCCATATCCTTTAATTCCGCTAATTGGATATAGCCCACAAATTCGCTTGCTGCTAGTTTAATACCTAGTAATTGTCCCATCAGCATAACATCTTCTTTGGCAACACCTATTAGCCACATTAAGGGAGCGAACACAGTACCTAAAATTGCCTCCAAAGAAAATCGTTGATACGATGTGTTTTCGGCAATCCAATCGTTGAGGTTGATTAAATCTCCCGTCCACTCCAAGATTCCGTTGATCATAGCGATAATCGCGACGAATACCAATAGCATGGCACCCACGTTCACGGCAAGTTTTAAACCTTCCGTGGTGCCATTAGCAATGGCATCTAAAACATTGGAGCCTATTTTTTCAGAAGAAACGCTCACGTCTGTATTTACCGCTTCGGTTTGTGGGTATAACATTTTAGAGATTACAATAGCGCCAGGAGCTGCCATTACCGATGCTGCTAACAAATGCTTGGCAAACAAGAGTTGTAATGCTTCGTCTTCTCCACCTAAAAATCCAATATAGGCAGCAAGCACTGCACCTGCTACCGTTGCCATGCCGCCAATCATTACGAGGAGGATTTCAGAGCGGGTCATTTTCTCCAAATATGCCTTTATTAGAAGCGGGGCTTCCGTCTGTCCTAAGAAAATGTTTCCAGCTACGGATAAGCTTTCTGCGCCTGATATACCCAAACTTTTTGATAACAACCAAGCCAATGCTTTTACCACTTTTTGAATCACTCCTAAGTAAAATAATAGTGAGGTAAGTGCTGAAAAGAATATGATGGTAGGCAGCACTTGAAAGGCGAAAATATAACCGAAAGTGCCGGTGTCGACAACCAGTCCTTCAAACAAAAATTTACTTCCGGCACGAGTGAATTCTAAAATACTTACGAAAATCTTTCCTATTTGTTCAAAGATGAGTTGAATGAACGGTACTTTTAATACACCAATAGCGATTACCAATTGTAACGTAAGGCCAACGCCAACAGTTTTCCAATTTATGGCCCTGCGATTAGAGCTGAATAAAAAAGCTAAAAGCAATAGCGACGCCATACCAATTGCACCGCGCCAAAGGCTGTTCAGAGAAAATCCTTCGTTGGGTGCTAGAATCTTGCTTATGGTTGAAATATCGTTGAGAACGGCAGAATCCACAAAAGTCACGATGGTGTCATTGGTTTCTGGGTTCTGAGCAAAAAGAGTAAAAGGGAAAACAATAAAAAAAGAGATTAACCACGTACTTTTCTTCATGTGAAGGATTTGGTTTTAATTCCTTTTGGATATTTCGTCTCGTAGCTTGGCTGCTTTTTCATAATCTTCAGCGGTAACAGCTTTTGTAAGTTCTTTTTCAAGTTCATCTATGGTAAGCTCCGTATACCCATCAGAGGCACCGGATTCTATGTGAACGGTTTCCCCCTCTTGTAGAATCTCATCCACTATGATACTATCTCCGCTAGCGTCATCCGATTCTTTATCCTTGGACGAAAATTTCAGGAAAATTCCTGCTTTGTCCAAGATGGTCTTGTAGGTAAATATAGGAGCATTAAAACGCAATGCCAAGGCAATCGCATCACTTGTACGGGCATCAATAATTTCTTCGATACCATCACGTTCACAGATGATACTGGAATAAAAAACGCCATCTACCAGTTTATGAATAATTACTTGTTTTATAACGATATCAAAACGGTCAGAGAAGTTTTTAAATAAATCATGCGTCAACGGTCGCGGCGGCTTTATTTCTTTTTCCAAAGCTATAGCTATGGACTGCGCTTCAAAAGCACCGATCACAATCGGTAATTTACGGTCTCCTTCAACTTCATTCAATATAAGGGCGTACGCGCCATTTTGGGTTTGGCTGTACGAAATTCCTTTTATTTTTAAACGGACTAAACTCATAATAGTTAAAATAAAAAAAGGACTGTTCAAATACTTGGGTTGCCAATTATTTGAACAGCCCTTTGGGGGCACAAATTAACAAAAATTAAGCGTTTTGGGCTTTAAATTCCTTTAATTTTTCTATCAAAGCTGGTACTACTTCAAACGCATCGCCTACGATACCATAATCTGCCGCCTTAAAAAATGGGGCTTCGGGGTCTGTGTTAATCACTACTTTTATTTTTGAAGAACTTACACCAGCTAAATGCTGTATGGCTCCGGAGATTCCGATAGCGATATACAAGTTGCTAGCTACAGGTTTCCCTGTTTGCCCTACATGTTCTCCGTGAGGCCGCCATCCTAAATCTGAAACAGGTTTTGAGCATGCGGTGGCTGCACCGAGCACATCAGCTAATTCTTCTATTATTCCCCAGTTTTCAGGACCTTTTAGACCTCTTCCTGCTGAAACCACGATTTCCGCGTCTGCAATAGTAGCTTTTCCGATAACCTTATCGATTTCAACTGATTTGGTTCCAAAAGAACCATCTTTCAATGAAATTAGTAAATCTTCAATAGAAACCTCCGTTTTATTTTCATGTATGCCAAATGAATTATTAGAGACTCCTATGACCTTATGGTCTGTATGTATTTGGGTATGTGCAAATCCCTTGTTACTAAAAGCGGTTCGTTTAACCGTGAACGGTGAAGTAGATTCAGGAGCTGCGACCACGTTTGGTACATACCCTGCCTCTAGGGCAGCGGCCAATAATGGAGCCATATACTTAGTATCTGCACTTGAACTTACAATAATCGTAGTAGCTCCTTCTTGTTTGGCTGCCTGAACTACTGCTAGGGCATAAGCATTGGCGTTGAATGTCTTTAATGAATCGTTAGAGATATGCAACACCTTAGAAATGCCATAATCCCCTAAGCTTTCATTTTCGTTTGAATTAAAAGATACTGCCGTGGCAGTTGTTCCAAGTTGCTTAGCTACTTCCGTGGCATAGGAGGCTACTTCAAAAGCACTTTTTTTAAAATTTCCGTTTTCGGATTCTGTATATACTAGTACTGACATATTTTTTAAATTATAATGGTTAACCTAAAATTGGAAATCGATTAAATCGCTTTTGCTTCGTTGTGAAGAAGATTTACCAATTCGTCCACGGTATCAACAAGCTTTATGGACCCTTTAGGTTCTGGTTTGTCAAAGGATACGTCTTGGGTTGCTTTAGTTGCGGTAATAGGCTCTATAACACTCAATTTTTTCTGACGCGCCTGCATAATCCCCCTCATATTAGGGATGCGGAGGTCGCTTTCTTCTACAAGTCCTTTTTGTCCACCAATAACCAAGGGAAGGCTAGTACTCAAAGTTTCTTTACCGCCATCTATTTCTCTAATAGCGGTTGCAGTGTTTCCATCTACGTCTAAGCTAATACAGGTGTTTACAAAATTCATGTCCAAAAATGTGGCTATCATTCCCGGAACCATTCCTCCATTATAATCAATGGATTCCCTGCCACCGATTACTAAATCGTAACCTCCTGTTTTTATGACTTCGGCAAGTTGTTGGGCAACGAAAAAACCATCTACTGGCTTTGCGTTTATTCGTATTGCCTCGTCCGCACCAATGGCAAGCGCTTTTCTCATGGTGGGCTCTACGTTTGCACCGCCCACGGTGGCAACATGCACTGCAGCGCCTTGTTTTTCCTTGAACCACATGGCTCTTGTTAATCCAAATTCGTCGTTTGGATTTATTACGAATTGTACGCCGTTGGTGTCAAATTTTGTGTCACCCTCAGTGAAATTTATTTTTGATGTAGTGTCAGGGACATTACTTATGCAGACTAATATTTTCATTTATGAAATACGTTTAAAATGATGAGTACGAAGATAACCATTAATTTTCAAATTTATTATGCATGCATAATAAATTTTATAACTTTTTTTGATTCTCTCGAGTGATAGTTTGACATATTATTTGTTATTTTTGCTTCCTTTGAAGCGAAACCTTTAGAGTTTAAAATTTAAGCTAATGAAAACCTTACAATTTAGAGAAGCCATCGCGGAGGCCATGTCCGAGGAAATGCGCAGGGACGAGTCAATTTATCTAATGGGCGAAGAAGTTGCAGAATATAATGGTGCGTACAAAGCTTCAAAGGGAATGCTGGACGAGTTTGGTGCTAAACGTATAATTGACACCCCGATTTCCGAATTGGGTTTTGCTGGAATAGGTGTTGGTTCTACTATGACGGGGAATAGACCTATTATAGAGTTTATGACATTTAATTTTGCTATGGTTGGTATTGATCAAATCGTTAACAACGCTGCGAAGATTCGTCAAATGTCAGGTGGACAGTTTCCTTGTCCGATTGTCTTTAGAGGCCCTACGGGTTCAGCAGGCCAATTAGGAGCAACGCACTCACAAGCTTTTGAGAGTTGGTATGCCAATTGTCCTGGTCTTAAAGTTATCGTTCCTTCAAACCCTGCGGATGCTAAAGGTTTATTGAAATCTGCCATTCGTGATGATGATCCTGTTATTTTTATGGAATCCGAGCAGATGTACGGCGATAAAGGCGAAGTTCCAGAAGGTGAGTATACCATACCTATAGGTGTTGCTGATATTAGAAGGGCTGGCACGGATGTGACAATAGTTTCCTTTGGGAAGATAATTAAGGATGCAGACAAAGCTGCTGACGAGCTCGAAAAAGAAGGTATTAGTTGTGAGATAATAGATTTACGGACCGTAAAGCCTTTGGATTATGAGGCAATACTTACGTCGGTCAGAAAGACAAATCGATTGGTAATCTTGGAAGAGGCTTGGCCATTTGGTAATGTAGCTACTGAAATCACGTATCATGTGCAGGCGCATGCATTCGATTATCTAGATGCTCCTATTGTAAAAATTAATACTGCTGATACACCAGCGCCATATTCACCCGTTTTATTGGCAGAGTGGTTGCCTAATCATAAAGATGTAGTGAAGGCTGTTAAAAAGGTAATGTATAAATAATAACATTTTTTTGTAAAAGTAGCTTAGCTTCGTCGACCAAAGTCGAGGAAGCTTTTTTTATTTGGAATGCTATTTGTCCAATACCTCCTGCAGAGTTTTAATAATGAAACAAATATTATCTTTCTTTTTGCTTTTTGGCTTTGTTTGGTTGAATGCCCAGACCAAGGTTGGCGGTATTGTTATAGATGAGGCTGGGGAGTCTGTGGCTTTTGCTAATGTGCTTTTTAAAAACTCCACCGAAGGTACTATTAGCAATGAAAACGGAAGGTTTTATATGGAGTCTAATAATGTGCACGACATATTGCTAGTTTCGTTTATAGGCTTTGAAAATCAGGAAATTATTCTGGAGAATAAGGTAACCTACGGCATGAGCATAATCTTGCTCGAAGCTACGGAGCAGCTGGACGAAGTGGTATTGATTTCTGGTAAACAGTCTAAAAAAAATAATCCAGCAGTAGAAATACTTAAGAAGATATGGGCTAAAAAACGGCAGAATGGTGTTCGTCAATTTAATCAATACGCTTTCGATAAATATGAGAAGGTTGAGTTTGATTTGAATACTATTGATAGTTCCTTGATAAAAAGCAAGGTATTTAAAGGTTTGGAGTTTGTTTTTAAAGATTTGGATACGTCAAGAATCACTGGAAAAACGTATTTACCAATATTTTTGAATGAGACCTTTTCTAAAGTAACCGGGGACAATATTTTAAAAGAAAAAAAAGAGGAAATTTTAGGCAACAAAAATTCTGGTTTTGATAATAATCAGGCTATTATCGCTTTTGTAAAAGACCTGTATCAGAGCTATGATATTTATGATAACTATTTGAAGTTTTTCGATAAAAGTTTCACCAGCCCCTTATCTCGTTCTGGCATAGATACTTATAATTATGCCTTGCGTGACAGCGCCTATATCGACACTAAATGGTGTTATAATATCGTGTACTATCCCCGCAGAAAGAACGAGCTTACCTTCAAGGGTGATTTTTGGGTCAATGATAGTACATGGGCTGTAAAGAACATAAATCTGGAAGTAACGAAAAGTGCCAATATCAACTGGGTAAAAGAAATCTATATTGAGCAGGATTTTGATGTAGTCAACGATTCGGTCTTTCTTCTTAAACGGGATTATATGTTAAGTGATTTCAGCTTTCAAAAGAAGGAAGAATCGAGAGGGGTTTATGGTAAGCGGACCACGGTTTATGATAACTATGAGTTTAATAAACCAGTGCCAAAAGAATTTTATAGAAAATCTAGGAACGTAGTAGATCCAGGTGCGCTAGCTACGGACGATGCGTTTTGGAAGAAAAACAGGCTGGAAGATTTGAATAAGGATGAATCCGGTATCTATAAACTTTTGGATACCTTGAAAACAGTACCTAAATTTAAGTCCTATTATAACGTAGTGAGTATTTTAGGTTCCGGTTATGTTGAGATAGACAAGTGGAATCTTGACGTGGGTACCATTTATGATTTCTTTGGGTTTAACGATGCTGAAGGACCTAGAATAAGGATAGGTGCTCGGACATATTTTGGTCAAAACGATCCCTGGCGTATAGAAGGGTACGGTGCTTACGGATTTACGGATAATAAACTAAAACATGGTATTTCGGGTAAGTTTCTTCTAAATCCTAAGAGCAGACTTATTGTTTCTGGAGGACACAGACGTGATATAGAGCAACTGGGTGTAAGTCTCACCGCTACCAATGATGTATTGGGAAGAAGTGTAGCTTCCTCTTCTCTACTTACGGTAGGAGCCAATAATAGGTTAACCAATATTAATTTAAGTGCACTTAGTTTTGAAATCGAACCAGTTACAAATGTACGGGTTTCGATAGGTGCTACGTTTAGGACCTTAAGTTCAGCATTGCCTAATGATTTTAGCTTGGATTATATAGATTCGGAAGCTTCTTCTGGGGTGTCTTCGGAGGTGAGACAGTTGGATTTTAGCACTATTTTTATATATACACCTGGAAAGCAATCCGTAGGGTATGGTGTGGAACGTAGAGAGGTAAATGATCGCTATAGCACCTTGCTTCTTAATGTTACAAAGGGTACAAACGGATTTTTAGCTAGTGATTTTAATTACACCAAATTACAATTTTCTTACACTAGGCCATGGCAATTGGGTGGTTTTGGCAGGTTGATGACGACTGTGGAACTTGGAAAAACCTTTGGAGAAGTGCCTTTAGGCTTGTTGAGCGTTGTGCCAGGGAACCAAACATTCTTTTCCAATTATGGGACATTTCCAAATTTGGATTTTTACGAATTTGTAACGGATACCTATAGTGCTGTGCATTTAGAACATAATTTTAACGGAAGGTTATTTTCAAGGATTCCATTTTTACGTAAATTAAATCTGAGGGAAATTATCGGACTTAGAGGAGTTTGGGGAGAACTATCCGATGCCAATAGGCTTCTGAGTTCGCCTGCAGCTATTAATACGCCTCTACAGGCACCTTCGGAACGTATTTATTATGAGTACTCCTTGGGGGTTGGTAATATCTTTAAAATTTTTAGAATCGATTTTAATTTTAGGGGTAATTATCTGGATAATCCTGATGCAAGGGCCTTTGGGGTTACCGGTACTTTTGGGTTTAGCTTTTAAACTTCAAGAAAACAGGATAATTTCGGGCGCCAAAAGGCGTTATAATTTTTATAAGTGTTGGATTAACGCCTGAATTTTGGTTTAACTTTTAACGCAATTAAATATGAATAAGATATGAGTGAGAATAACGATGTAACTTTTGATGTGTTAATTGAAATTCCCAAAGGAAGTCGTAATAAGTATGAATATGATTTTACTCTGCATAAGATTAGATTTGACAGAACATTGTTTTCTTCTATGATGTATCCAGGTGATTACGGTTTTATACCAGAGACTTTGGCTTTAGATAAAGATCCGTTAGATGTTTTAGTGATGTGTACAGAGCCAACCTATCCTATGGTAGTTGTTGAGGTAAAGCCAATAGGAGTCTTTTACATGGAAGATGAAAAAGGACCTGATGAAAAAATAATTTGTGTTCCTGTTTCTGACCCTATTTGGAACCAAAAGAATGATTTAGCAGATTTAAATCCGCATAGAAAAAAAGAAATTGAACACTTCTTTCAAGTGTACAAAGACTTAGAAAAAAAGAAAGTTGATGTTGGAGGTTGGGGTAATGTTGATGAAGCAATAAAAATTTATCACGAGTGCGTGCAACGTTATGATGAAAGCGAACATAAAAAGAAGCGGACCTTTACCATTTAAAGAACGGATTCTTAATTTGTAGTCACCTTTATTAATAAAGGTGGCTTTTTTTATTCTATTTTACTACTTTAGCAACCGTTTAAAAAACTATAAACAATCAAATCAAATGGAATTAATCGTAAAATTTTTACCCGTCTTCGGAGTAGTAGCCCTTCTTTTTGTGGCTTGGAAGAACGCATGGGTAGGCAAGCAAGAAGTAGGTGATGAGAAAATGTCACGTATTGCTAAGAATATAGCCGATGGCGCTATGGCCTTTTTAAAAGCTGAGTACAAGGTTTTAGCAATTTTTGTAGCAGCGGTAGCTGTCTTGTTATTTTTTAAAGGAAATTCAGAAGTTGGATCTAACGGTCTGGTTGCTGTATCATTTATTGTAGGTGCTATTTGTTCTGCCTTGGCAGGATTTATTGGAATGCGTGTTGCTACTAAAGCGAACGTAAGAACTACACAAGCTGCAAGAACATCATTAGGAAGAGCATTGGAAGTAGCTTTCGCAGGTGGTGCTGTAATGGGCTTAGGTGTTGTTGGTTTGGGTATTTTAGGCTTAAGTGGCTTATTTATGGTATACCAATCGATTTGGCCTGGAGCTGATAATTTACCTATGGTATTAAATGTGCTTTCTGGTTTTTCGTTAGGGGCTTCCTCAATTGCTTTGTTTGCACGTGTTGGTGGTGGTATTTATACGAAAGCAGCAGATGTAGGTGCTGATTTAGTAGGTAAAGTTGAAGCCGGTATTCCAGAGGATCATCCTTTAAACCCAGCAACCATTGCAGATAACGTTGGAGACAATGTTGGAGATGTTGCGGGTATGGGTGCTGATTTGTTCGAATCTTATGTAGGTTCTATCATAGGAACAATGGTTTTAGGTGCATTTATTTTAACACCTGATTTTGATGGTTTAGGAGCTGTGTACTTACCTTTAGTACTTGGTGCCGTAGGTATAATAATGTCTATCCTTGGAACATTTTTTGTAAAAGTAAAAGATGGTGGAAATCCTCAAACCGCATTAAATATTGGAGAATTTGGTTCTGCTGGTTTGATGGTTATAGCATCTTATTTTATTATTAATGCGTTAATTCCAGAATCGGTAGAAGGTTTGCCATTCGGTGCAATGGGAGTCTTTTGGGCAACAATTGCCGGTTTAGTTGCCGGTTTAGGGGTTGGTAAAATAACAGAGTATTATACAGCTACGGGTAAAAAGCCTGTAATGTCAATTGTGAAGCAATCTGAAACTGGAGCAGCCACAAACATTATTGCTGGTTTAGGTGTTGGTATGATGTCTACCATGATTCCTATTCTTTTGATTGCTGCTGCTATTATGGTATCACATCATTTTGCAGGTTTATACGGGATTGCAATTGCAGCAGTAGGAATGTTAGCAAATACAGGGATTCAATTAGCTGTTGATGCTTACGGGCCAATATGTGATAATGCTGGTGGTATTGCTGAAATGGCTGAATTACCAAAAGAAGTACGTGAGCGGACCGATAAATTAGATGCTGTTGGTAATACTACGGCTGCTGTTGGTAAGGGCTTCGCTATCGCGTCTGCAGCATTAACGGCATTGGCTTTATTTGCTGCTTTTATGAAAACAGCAAATGTTGTTTCTATTGATGTGTCTCAGCCACAAATTATGGCTGGCTTACTAGTAGGAGGCATGTTACCCTTTGTTTTTTCGGCATTATCAATGAATGCTGTTGGGCGTGCCGCAATGGCGATGATTGAAGAAGTTAGACGTCAATTTAGAGATATTCCTGAATTGAAAGCGGCGTTGGTAGTTATGCGTAAGTATGATTCTGATATGACTAAAGCTTCAGTAGCAGATAGAAAAATATTTGACGCGGCGGATGGTGTTGCGGATTATGGAAAATGTATTGACATTTCTACCAAAGCATCTATTAGAGAAATGGTGTTGCCAGGATTATTAGCAATCGTTGTTCCTGTAGCTGTTGGTTTTATTGGAGGTGCTGAAATGTTAGGGGGATTACTTGCTGGTGTTACCACTTGTGGTGTGCTTATGGCAATATTCCAATCTAATGCTGGTGGTGCTTGGGATAATGCGAAGAAAACTATTGAGGAACAAGGGAAGAAAGGAACAGACGTTCATAAAGCAGCTGTTGTCGGTGATACGGTTGGAGATCCTTTTAAGGATACATCGGGTCCTTCGTTAAACATCTTATTGAAATTGATGTCGGTTGTTGCTTTGGTTATCGCGCCAAGTATTGCGTTGAACGCAGATACTATAACAGCTTATAATGAGACTAAGACGGCAACAGAAGTTGTGTTCGCTCAAACGGAAAAAAACGTTGCCTTAAGTATGAACAACAATGAAGATGGTACCTCAAGAGCAGTAGTTATTACTACAGTTATAGAAAACGGTAAAGAATCGGTTTCAGAGAAAGTTTTTGAAGGAACGGAAGAGGAAGTAAAAGCTAATGTAGTGGCTTTTAATAAATCTTCTAAAAACGTTAAGGTTCAAGTTCAACATCTAGCAGAAGAAGTAAAAGAAAAAAGGAACTAAAGCTTAGTTTCCTTTTAGTATAAAAAGCCCTTCATGTTTTGCATGAAGGGCTTTTTTGATTTTATTGCTATCTTATTTATACGCATAACTGTGAATTTTAGTTCAGCGTAAAGAATGGCACAATGTTAACTGTTTTCTTACTGCAACTTAAAGGTGATAGGGATAGCGAAAGATACCTTTACGTTTTGGTCTCGCTGTTTTCCTGGGGTCATTTTAGGTAGCTTTCCAATGATTCGTGCAGCTTCGTTTTCAAGATTGTCGTTGGGACCTCTCATACGTATATTGCAAATAGTACCGTCCTTTTTAATATCAAACATAACGTTCACCCTTCCTTGAATGCCTAATTCTTGCTCTTGTTCTGGATAGCGGAATACGTTACTAATATGCTTCTGTATCATTTTGCCAAAACAGGCTCTTTTGTCCGTTTTGTTTTCACAACCTGGAAAAACTGGAACTTCTTCAATGTTTACCCAATTTACCTCCGGCTCAAGTTCATGCTCTATGACTTCAATATCGGATACTTCTCGTATTTTGGTATCCGGGTCCGCTTCTGTAGATTGTATTTCGGCTTCTATTACCTCAGGGTCATCGGTTACAATCTCAATTTCTAGTGGTAGTACTTGCTTTATTTTTGGCTTTTCAACCGTAAACTTTTCTATATATTCCTCTTCTATGATATCATCTGGTTTACTTAGTTCATAGGCATAGGTATTTGGTTTGTCATAGGTCTTCCATTCTAATGCCTCGTAGGATAGAAGCATAACGGTAACTAATCCAATAGCGAAATAAACACCACTTCTTTTGTTTATGTCTTTGCTAGGGTTCTTTTTAAGTTTCATGCTTGTACTTGTTTGTGCTGCCAAAAGGCGAACTGGTTTATAGTATTTTGATTTACATTTAAAGCTACCTTTTGTGTGTTGCTTATAAAATAGGGAATGAGGGAACTAGGGGTTTCGATGTGGGAGTGCGTTGTTGATCCTAGGGTTTCTATCTATTTAGAGTATTTTTATTATCGGATAGCGTTAACGATTCCTATTATATATCTTAATTTTAAGCTATGGGGTAATGAAAAAAGATAAACTACAGATTATCTGTTTTCAAGGATACGGAACTAATGATAGACTTCCTCTTCGCGGTAGGGCTTTGGAAGACGAAATAATCGATTTGGAACAAAAGGGGTTCTTAGCTGTAGTCTTGAACACGTGGAAACGATTTGAAACCGATGAAATCAAACACGCCAAAATAAAAGTAAAGGCTGGAGGTTCGATTACCCTAAAAGCCAATACGGATACTAATGGCTATTATTTGAAAAATGAATTTGTTGAATATTTTTCTAGGTTCGCTAATACCGAGGGCTGGTTACCGGTAGCGGCTTCTTTTGCAACTGACAACTTGAATAGAAGCGTCAATGATAATAATTGTTTTGTTGGTGAAATGCTTATTCCTTGTGCGGATGCAGATTATGGTGTGATAGACGATACCATACTTCATACGGGTGTGGTCTCTTCTTTAAAATGGAGAGTCCTTGTTAATACTATATTTAAAAGAGCCGGGAGCCCGGATGCATTGGAAGGAACAGCAGATTTATCATAAATTACATCAGGGAAAATCAGGCTTAAAATTGAATCCTATTTTTTATGTGAGCCATAGTCCATGGAACCTTTATCGCTATTAAAACTATTTCTAAAAACAAATAATTTTCCTAAAGGGCCAATGTTATTACGTAGTATCTCGAGTTTCAGGGCAAAAAACAGAAAAGGCCCGACTCCGCAAAAACAACATGAAATCGTTGCTATTTTAAAGACCTATACTAGTTTATCCTCTATCCTTTATTCTTATTGGGGATGGCGGGGAAAAGGGCGGGGATATTTATATAGATATCGCAAAGAAGTTTCTTGGGCAGGTAAGAGCTATATACCTAAAAAGTGTAGCTGATAAAAAAGGAGTTGAGCGTGTATCACAGTTGTTCAAAGAGTTTAAGAAAATTCCTTTTTTACTTGTGAATAAAACTGATGACGCCATATAACATACAAAAGCGAACGGATTTATTTAAAAGTTATATAGTTTAAAACAAGCCGTGTATTTCTGCATCGATTCTGTTGATCACGTTTCCAAGGTCTTCAGGGTTATCTACAAAGTCTAACTCATCAACATCAATAATCAATAGATTCCCTTTTTCGTAACCATGTACCCATGCTTCGTAGCGTTCGTTCAACCTACTTAAATAATCGATTGAAATCGTATTTTCATATTCTCTCCCACGTTTGTGTATCTGTTTTACCAAATTTGGAATGGAACTTCTAAGGTAGATAAGCAGTTCTGGGGGTTCTACTAGACTCTCCATCAATTCAAATAAACTGGAATAATTTTTAAAATCTCTATTGGTCATCAAACCCATCGCATGTAGGTTAGGCGCAAAAATATGGGCATCTTCGTATATTGTTCTGTCCTGGATAACACTTTTTCCACTCTCTCTAATCTGTAAAATTTGGCGGTATCGGCTATTTAAAAAATAGATTTGAAGGTTAAAACTCCAACGTTCCATTTGGTTGTAAAAGTCATCTAGATACGGGTTGTCTACCACTTCTTCTAAATGCGCTTCCCATTTGTAATGTTTGGCCAATAATTTAGTTAAGGTAGTTTTTCCTGCTCCTATATTTCCGGCTACGGCAATGTGCATTTTGGTTCTCTTTAATGGTTAGGTTTGGTAAAAGTTGTGCCGCGCAATATACGAAGGAATTTAAGTATCTGGAAAAATAGTAGATGAAAAACATCGAATAATTCATAGCAAACATGTGATAAACGTTAATCGATATAAAATGAACTTCAATAATTTTTGTAACCTAACTATTTTCATACTTTTGTACTGTAACAAAGAGGAAGGATTTGACTGATTGCAACCTCTTACTATGAAACCGATTCAGGACCTAGTTTTGTAAAACTAAAAGCTGAAATAATTTCAATGTTAAATGCTAAAGCAGTTTGTTCCGAATGTTTGTTCGGAAACTTCCCTAAGGAAAATAAGCTTCTTTTTTCTGTCAAATCCTTTGTAGAATTAAATTTTTGAAATGGCGTATTTATTTACATCAGAATCCGTTAGTGAAGGACACCCGGATAAGGTAGCAGATCAGATTAGCGATGCACTTTTAGATCATTTTTTGGCTTTTGATTCAGAGAGTAAGGTGGCTTGTGAAACCCTAGTGACTACCGGTCAGGTAGTGTTGGCTGGAGAGGTAAAGAGCGATACATATTTAGACGTGCAGACCATTGCTCGGGACGTTATTAACATGATAGGGTATACAAAAGGCGAATACCAGTTTAGCGGTGATTCTTGTGGCGTTATTTCGTTAATACATGAGCAATCCCAAGATATCAATCAAGGCGTTGACCGTGGTTCCAAGGAAGAACAAGGCGCCGGTGACCAAGGAATGATGTTTGGCTATGCAACAAAAGAGACCGAAAATTACATGCCTTTGGCGCTTGATATTTCGCACAAACTTTTATATGTATTAGCAGAATTGCGAAAGGACGGAACTGAAATACCATACCTAAGGCCAGACGCCAAGGCACAGGTTACCATAGAGTATTCTGATGACAATGTGCCGCAACGAATAGATACTTTGGTAGTTTCTACACAACATGATGCGTTTGATGCGAACGATGATAAAATGTTAGCTAAAATAAAGGCGGATATTATTTCTATTTTAATTCCTAAGGTAAAAGCTCAATTTCCCAAAAACATACAGGTGCTGTTTGACGATCAGATTACCTATCATATTAATCCTACTGGAAAATTTGTTATCGGTGGACCACATGGAGATACTGGACTTACAGGAAGAAAAATTATAGTAGACACCTATGGAGGCAAAGGTGCCCACGGTGGTGGTGCTTTTAGCGGAAAAGACCCAAGTAAGGTAGATCGCAGCGCCGCCTATGCAGCTAGGCATGCTGCTAAAAATTTGGTCGCTGCAGGTGTAGCGGACGAAATTTTGGTACAGGTAAGCTACGCTATTGGTGTAGTGGAACCCACCTCTATCTATGTGGATACCTATGGGACGAGTAATGTAGATTTAAGCGATGGTGCTATTGCAAAAAAAGTAGCCGCTTTGTTTGATATGCGACCTTTCGCCATAGAGGCCAGGTTGAAATTGAGAAATCCAATTTACTTGGAAACTGCCGCTTACGGCCATATGGGTAAAACGCCTACCACGGTAACAAAGGTATTTGAATCCCCTTATAACGGCAGGGTAGAAAAGGAAGTGGAGCTTTTTACTTGGGAGAAACTTGATATGGTAGTTGAAGTGAAAAATGCCTTTAATTTATAAATCAAGTTGTTTCTATTGGATTATAAGCAGTAGAAAATTTCAACTTCTCGGTTTTAAAAGATTTAACCGGCCTCATCGTGATAAATAACTTAAAAAGGAACCTAATTGGGTTCTTTTTTTATTTCTCCAATTTAGGAATCTTCACTAGCTTTAGAACATAAAATTATACATTATGTCAAAGTTCTCTTTTAGATATATGCTTGTGCTATTAACGGTAGTATGTATCTCCTTTTCTTGTGCCAGAACAGCTAAAGTTGTAAAAGGTGAAGTTTCGGAAACCTATGTTTCGGACAATTACACCAAAAAGGAAGTAAAAATAGAAATGCGCGATGGTGTATCGCTGCATACTACTATTTATTCGCCTAAGGATACAGCTAAAGAATATCCTATTATTATGCAGCGTACGCCTTATAGTTCAGCACCTTACGGTAATGGGGAATTCAAAAAGCAGATAGGGCCAAATATTCACCTCATGCAAGAAGGCAATATTGTGGTATACCAAGATGTACGTGGAAGATGGCTCAGTGAAGGGCATTACGAAAACATGCGAGCTTATATTCCTAATAAAACCTCGAATAAAGATGTTGATGAGAGTACAGATACGTATGACACTATAGATTGGTTAGTGAACAATGTGGAGGGTAATAACGGTAATGTTGGTGTTTGGGGTATTTCGTATCCGGGTTATTATGCTACATACGCCACAATAGATGCGCATCCCGCTTTAAAGGCATCTTCGCCACAAGCCAGTATCGGAGATTTTTTCTTTGATGACTTTCACCATAACGGAGCGTATATGTTGAGTTATTTTAGGGCTACTTCCCTCTTTGGTACCCCAAGGCCAAATGGAGACCAGCCAATTGACACTGCATGGTACGCGCTACCCAATTTACCAACGGAGGATCAATACCAATTCTTCTTGGACAAGGGGCCCTTAAAGAACTTGAATTCTTTATTTGAATATGATTTAAAAGATAAAGTTAGCATTGCCCCTGATGGTATGACCGATGATTATTTCTGGAACGAACTTAAAGAGCATCCTAATTACGATGAACTTTGGCAAAGTAGGGGTTTGATTCAACATTTGGATAAATCCAAGTCGCACGTGGCAACTATGGTCGTTGGTGGTTGGTTTGATGCGGAAGATTTGTATGGCCCTTTGGAGACCTATAAGAATATAGAAAAGAATCAAAACAGCTATAATACAATGGTATTTGGCCCTTGGGACCATGGCCGATGGGCGCGAAGAAGCGGAAGAAACTTAGTGGGTAATTATTATTTTGGGGATTCTATTTCTGAATTTTTTCAAGAGAAAATAGAGACCAAATTCTTTAACCACTTTTTAAAGGGTGTAGGGGATGTAAATAGCGGTTTACCGGAAGCTTATGTTTATGATTCTGGCAGAAAAGAATGGAAAGAATACGATGCATGGCCTCCAAAGGGAACCACTAAAAAGAACTTCTTTCTTTCCGATAATCAAGAATTAACGCCCGAACTAGAAAGCACTACGGGAATCGAATTTATTAGCGATATTAAAAAGCCCGTTCCTTATTCAGAGGATGTTAAAACGGTATTTACACCACGAAAATATATGACTGACGATCAGCGCTTTTCCGCTCGCCGTCCAGATGTACTCGTTTTTGAGACCGAAGTCATGAAAGAAGACTTTACTTTGGCTGGAGATATGCTTGCGAAACTAAATGTAGCGACTACTGGTACCGCAGCGGATTGGATTGTAAAGGTCATAGACGTACATCCCGCAGATGCGGAAACCAATGAAGAGATGCAGCCCCATTTAAGAATGAGTAATTATCATTTAATGGTGCGTAGTGAAGTTATGCGAGGCAGGTTCCGCAACAGTTTCTCCAATCCCGAACCCTTTGTAGCAAATGAGAAAACGGAAGTCAACATAAAACTGCAAGACGTATTTCACACCATTAAAAAAGGGCACAAGCTACAAGTGCAAGTACAAAGCACTTGGTTTCCGCTGATTGACTTAAACCCACAAACCTACGTAGACAATATATTTAAAGCAGATGAAGCCGATTTTAAAACTCAAACACATACCGTGTTTACGGATAGTAGTTTGGAGTTTATGGTGTTGGAGTAAAGAGGTGAACTATCATTAAATTAGGAAAATAGTATGTGACAAAAGAATTATGTCTTGAAGCTGGGCCCCAAATTGGATTCTTGCTTTCTACTGATTAACGACGTAACGATATACAAGAGAGTTTTATTTCTGTACATTTTGGAGTGAATTTTAATCTACGGTTTAAATGGGACAGTTGATTCAATTTCGGTAACCAATACAATATTGGATTATCCGATATACGTGTTTCGGACAGCAATAGTGCAATCCTATTTTATATGGGCTATTTCTTTTTGTAAACGATTAAAAGCCCACAAATAAACGAAGGAAAGCTTCTGCGGTTTTTTTGTGTCAATTTTCAACGAACTTAGTTAAATCCAGAGAATAATCTTTGTGGTGGATAGTAGTAAGGGTACTTGAATCATAGTACTATATTGACACCACACGAATAACGTATAGTTACAAGATGAAACCTATATTAATCTGTTTGTTTTTAGGCATAGCTTTCTCAGTTCATGTGCAAGTAGGACCCATACAAGATGAGAGTAGCTCACTTCAATTCACTAATTTATTCGATGCTACACAGAAAGCGGAGGTAGCTTGTTACAGAATACCGGCCATGGTTACGGCACCAAACGGAAATGTGCTTGTGGCCATAGATGAAAGAATACCATCTTGTGCAGATCTAAAGAAGTAATAGGGATATCAATATTATCATGCGCCGCAGTGCGGATAATGGAGCTTCATGGTCTACTATTGAAACAGTAGTGGATTACTCGGATGGGAAATCGGCCTCGAACCCTTCAATGATTGTTGATACGACCACAGGTACAATTTTCATCTTCTTCAATTATATGGATTTAGACAAGGAAAAAGAGGTCTGTTATTTTAAAGTAGTAAAAAGCCTTGATAATGGGAAAACTTGGAGTACTCCCACAGACATAACATCGCAGGTATCAAAACCGGAATGGCATCAAGATTTTAAGTTTATTACGGCCGGTCGGGGCATACAAAATGCCAATGGGACCTTGTTACATACCATTGTGAATTTGGATAAAGGGTTGCACGTTTTTGGAAGTTACGACCATGGGGATAGTTGGTACTTCATTGACACTCCTATTGTACTCGCCGATGAATCTAAGGTAGTGGAACTAGCGGATGGCACTTGGATGATAAATAGCCGAGTGAACGAGTTAGGCGCACGCTATGTACATACGTCAGCTGATAAGGGCAGAACATGGGAGTCTAGCCCGGAGACATTGCTCGTAGATGCTGGATGCAATGCTAGTATTATTCGGTATACCTCTGTCCAAAATGGAGATGATAAAAACAGACTTCTTTTTTCAAACGCAAATTCAAAAAATAACCGGAGTAATCTTACCGTAAGAATAAGTTATGATGAAGGTGAAGCTTGGTCGGGTGGTAAAACGATTTATAGCCAAGGTGCTGCTTATTCTTCTATGACTATACTTTCAAATGGTGCAATTGGTCTGTTCTTTGAGAAAGACGATTATCAAGAAAATGTATTTGTGGAACTCATACTAGATTGGTTATCAGATGGTGCTGATAAATATATATCAGCTGAACAAAAATAAGCCTATAACTATAATGAAAACACAAAGTCAAAATAGAAGTTAAGAGATAAATTTAGTTTCTTTTAAATATTTTTTTGATTCCTTTATAAAGTAGCAGCATCAAAAATCCCGTCAAAAATCCCACTAAAAATTCAACGATAATACCTGGAATCGCTGGAAAAATATCCTGAAGAAAATCCACGTTGTGTACAAATATGCCACCTGAGACTAGGAGCAAAGCAATGGTGCCAATAACGGATAGTGATTTAATAACCATAGGTAATGCGTTAACAAAAAACCGCCCTATTTTATCGGAAATACTGTTTTCGCTTTCATTAAGGTTGATGAGTCTAAGTCCAAATTCATCCATACGAACGATAAGTGCAACAATTCCGTAAACTCCTACTGTTGCGAGTAGCGCAACGATAGACACCACAACTATTTGAGTGGAAAGTGGTTCGTTTAAGACGGTGCCCAAGGCGATGATAACAATTTCAATGGACAAAATAAAATCCGTTACAATGGCGGACTTAATCTTTGTTTTTTCCAGCTCTAGGATATCACTTTCACTAGGAACTTCCATTCCTGATGGAATACTTGCTTTATCATGTACGACAAAGAATTCATATATTTTTTCTGCGCCTTCAAAGGCGAGGTAAAGTCCACCAAGAACTAGTACGAGTGTTACTGCCCAAGGTAAAAAGGCACTCAGCAGAAAAGCAATAGGTAGAATGATAACCTTGTTAAGTAGAGATCCTTTGCTAATGGCCCAAAGAACGGGCAGTTCCCGTTTGGAAACAAAACCGGATGCTTTCTCTGCATTTACGGCTAAGTCATCTCCTAGAATTCCCGCTGTTTTTTGAGTGGCGATTTTACTCATTGCTGCAACATCGTCTAATAGCGCTGCTACATCATCTAGAATTGCAAAAAATCCGGAAGCCATAGTGTATATTTATGAATTCAAAGATAAATCAGGTTATCGGAATAGCGGAATTCATTCGCAACAAATACGAACTCAAAGCGAATTTTGTGGCTTCATATTACGCTGTTTCTAACAAAGCGTCCTTGTTTTATGTGTTGTAGATTTTCTTCGATTCTTTTTTTTTAGAAGGAAAGAAAAATATTTAGTGTATTAGGCTGTTGCATAGCTCAAACAAATAATGTGGTAAAGGTGGAAAGCATGTAAGCGATATATTATCCCATCAAAATACTAGGATTTTGTGAAATTTTTAAAAATCATTAGGTTTTTAAAAGTTTCTGAGCTTAATTTGTACTTTCAAAGTTCAAACATTTATTGAATAGTTATCAAGAAAGGTGGAGGGATTAGACCCTTTGAAACCTTAGCAACCCTTTGTTTCAGGCAAAGAAGGTGCTACATTCTATCTTCAAGCTGAACCCGTTTCAGTGTCTACGTTTTAGTGGACTGGAGTATAGATAACGAAAAACCAATTGCCTAAGGCAATTTTTTCACTTTCTTATAGCTTTTTGATTTTTCCTAACTGCAACGTCGGCTGGCTAGGGTTTGGCTTTTAAATAATTTATTTAACTATTTAAAAAACAAAATCATGAGTACACACAAATTAGCAACGAACGCTTTACACGCAGGTCACGACACAAAGCAAAACGGAGGTACCCGAGCGGTTCCTATTTATCAGACATCGTCCTATGTCTTTAAGGATACAGATCATGCTGCAAAGCTTTTCTCCTTGGGAGAATTGGGCTTTATCTACACTAGATTGAACAATCCGACCAACCAGATTTTACAGGACAGGCTTGCTGCTGTGGAAGGTGGTGTAGGTGCGGTAGTTTTCGCGTCTGGGACAGCAGCAATTTCTACCGGATTGCTAACGCTATTAAAAGCGGGAGATCATATTGTAGCATCTAGTAGTTTGTATGGAGGAACTTTTAATTTATTAAATGTCACCCTTCCACGCTTGGGTATTACCACCACCTTTGTAGATGCATCGGAACCAGAAAAATTTAAGGATGCCGTACAGGAAAATACAAGAGCATTTTTTGTGGAATCCTTAGGGAATCCAAAATTAGACGTGTTGGATTTAAAAGCGATATCTAAGCAAGCTAAAGCAGCAAAAGTGCCATTTATAGTGGATAATACAGTTGCTACCCCAAGTTTATTGAATCCTATTGAGCACGGAGCGAATCTTGTAATTCATTCCCTAACAAAATATATTGGAGGACAAGGAACAACCCTAGGTGGTGCCATAATCGATGCCGGTACCTTTGATTGGACCAACGGAAAATTTCCAGAGTTTACGGAGCCATCCGCAGGCTATCATGGATTGGTGTACAGCGAAGCTCTCGGAGCTGCTGCATTTACCTTCAAACTAATTTTGGAAGGCTTACGAGATTTTGGAGGAGCTTTGAGTCCCTTCAATGCGTTCCAAATCATACAGGGACTAGAAACCTTACCGGTGAGAATTAAGCAACATAGTGCTAACGCATTAGAACTGGCAACCTGGTTAGAAAGTAGGGATGAGGTTGCTTGGGTAAATTACCCAGGTTTAAAAAGCAACACATACTATGATTTGGCACAGGAATATTTACCTAAAGGCCAGAGTGGCTTGGTAACCTTTGGTGTAAAAGGTGGATTTGAAGCAGCAAAACAGTTTACAGATGCTACCGAGATATTCTCTTTGGTGGCAAATATTGGGGATACAAAATCCTTAATTATTCATCCGGCAAGTACTACGCACCAGCAATTAAACGCTGAGCAGCAGGAGAGTGCGGGTGTAGGTCAAGATTTAATTCGTTTATCAGTGGGATTGGAGGATATAGAAGACTTAAAGACCGATTTGGAAAATGCTTTTGCTAAAGTGGATAAGGCCATTTTGGTTTAAAGCTGGTAGTACTGACATATCGAGCGCAGTCGAGATATATTTTTGTCTCGACTGTTTTTTAAATTATAGAGACACTTTTTAAGATTGCAATGCTACAACCGTTACAGATAAAGGACTTCCGCACCATAAGTGGCATAACACAAGACATTCAACTTTCGTATCAGATTTTTGGTAAGGAGTTGCACACAGCACCTATTGTAATGGTGAATCATGCACTAACGGGTAATTCTAATATTACGGGTCCAGAAGGATGGTGGTCTACCCTAATCGGGGATAAAAAATGTATCGATACGCAGAAATACACCATACTTGCCTTTAATATTCCGGGCAACGGACATGATAAATTTATCATAGAAAACTATAAGGATTTTGTGGCTGGCGATATGGCAGCTATTTTCTTAGTGGGACTGGAGCAGTTAGGTGTAAACAAGCTGTTCGCTATTATCGGGGGTTCTTTGGGTGGTGGTATCGCTTGGGAAATGGCGGTCTTGCGCCCTAATTTAACGGAGCATTTGATTCCTGTGGCTTCCGATTGGAAATCTACCGATTGGTTGATTGGCAACTGTCAGATACAGGAACAGTTCTTGGTAAATTCTAAGCAACCAGTGCATGATGCCCGTATGCATGCCATGCTTTGCTACCGAACGCCGGAATCTTTTAAGGAACGTTTTAAAAGGAGTACCAACGAGGAACTTAAAGTCTTTAATGTAGAGAGTTGGTTAACGCATCATGGCGAGAAATTACAGGAACGGTTTCAGTTATCGGCCTATAAATTAATGAACCAATTGCTGAAAACGATTGATGTCACCCGAGACGGAGAGGAAAAGTTTATCGCCTTACAAAACAGTGATACCAACATTCATATTGTGGGTGTGGATTCTGATTTGTTCTTTACTGCGAAGGAAAACAAGGATACGTTTAAACAAATTGCGCAGGCCAATAGCAACGTGACATACGGAGAAATTCAGTCCTTACATGGTCACGACGCCTTTTTGATAGAGTTTCAACAGTTGGAAAAATTACTGCATACTGTTTTTAATGCCAACGGAAAAACTGGAAAGCCAAAGGTGTTAAAGTTCGGGGGAAAATCCTTGAGTAACGGAGAAGGATTGGAGCTCGTACTAAGACTTATCTGTGATAAGGTTTCTGATGGGGAGCATATTGCCATTGTGGTTTCCGCTAGAGGAAACGCAACCGACCAGTTGGAGACAATATTGCAAAACGCGGCCAAGTGCAAGGATTACGTTGTAGATTTTGAAGCCTTTGAGAAATACCAACAGCATACCTATGGTAATGTAGACCTTTCGAAGGAATTTAAAGGTTTGTCCAAGTTGTTTGAGGGTGTATCGCTCTTGGGTGATTACAGTGCTAAAATCAAGGACGAGGTGCTGTCATATGGAGAGCTAATTTCAGGGAAATTGGTCACTAAATTATTAATAGGAAAAGGAGTGAAGGCTAGTTTCATAGATTCGCGTACTTTTTTGATTACGGATGCAAGCTTTGGAGATGCTAAAGTGTTAGAAAAACCATCCAGAGAAAATCTGATCAATATAATTGCAGCGTTGCCAGGGGATACCGTTCCTGTAATTACAGGATTTATAGCGGCCACAGCCAATGGTCAAACGACCAACTTGGGAAGAAACGGAAGTAATTATTCCGCGGCGCTATTGGCTAACTTTTTAGATGCCGAAGAATTACAAAATTACACCCATGTTGACGGTATTTTTACGGCGAATCCAGATTATGTGAAAGAGGCAAAACGGCTGTCACATCTGTCCTATGCTGAAGCCAATGAACTTGCTAATTTTGGCGCAACCATATTACATGCCAAGACTATTATCCCGCTAATCGAAAAAAATATTCCCTTACGTATTCTAAATACCTACAATTATGATAGTGAAGGAACGCTGATAAGTGCTAAATCTAGTAAGGAAGGAATCAAGAGTTTGTCGGTCATAGAAGATATGGCTCTGGTCAATTTGGAGGGTAGGGGGCTCTTGGGTAAAGTAGGTATAGATGCCCGTATTTTTAAGACCTTGGAATCCAATAATATTAGCGTAAGTATTATTTCTCAAGGCTCATCGGAACGTGGTATTGGACTTGTAGTAAAACGACATAAGGCGCAAAAGGCTAAGGAAGCGCTGGAAGAGGAATTTGCTGGAGATTTTCAATCCAAAGACATTAATATAATAAAAGTAGTGGCCGAAGTTTCGGTCATTTCTATTGTTGGTCAGGACCTGAGTACCTTTCACAAACCCTACAACGCGCTTATCAAAAATCAGATAACGCCCCTCTTGTTTAACAATACGGTGTCTGGTAAGAATGTGAGTTTAGTAGTCAATAAACAGGATTTAATAAAAGCTTTGAACGTCATGCACGGACAAATCTTTGGATTTAGTAAAAAAGTAAATCTCGCTATTTTTGGCCACGGTAATGTGGGTGGCACGCTGATAGACCAAATTTTAAAATCGACAAAAACCATAGCCAAAAGAAAGCATATAGACCTACGGGTCTTTGCTATTGCTAATTCCAAAGAGGTGGTCTTGAATGCCGATGGCGTTTCTAAGAATTGGAAGTCGGAGCTTAAAAAAAAAGGAGAGCCTTATGGTCAACAGGATATTTTTGATTTTGCCAAAACACATCATTTAGAAAACCTGATTGCCATTGATAATACAGCAAGTGAAGATTTTGTGGCCTGTTATTTCGATTTTATAGAGAACGGTTTTGATATGGTGTCTTCCAATAAGATTGCCAACACGTTGGGCTTTGATTACTATCAACTGTTACGGGAAGAATTAGCCAAACACCAAAAGCTATACCTGTACGAAACAAATGTGGGCGCAGGACTCCCCCTAATAGATACGATAAAATTACTGCATTTATCTGGAGAGAATATTACCCGAATTAATGGAGTATTTTCTGGTTCTTTGAGTTATATTTTTAATACGTTTTCTGAGGTCGATGCGCCTTTTTCCTCCATTCTTAAAGATGCCATGCAACGCGGCTACACGGAACCTGACCCAAGGGAAGATTTATCTGGGAACGATGTAGGTCGCAAACTATTGATTTTGGCTCGTGAGCTCGACTTGAGTAATGAGTTTTCTGAAATTAACATCGATAATCTGATACCTGAAAGTTTGCAAACGGTGGAGACCGATTTCTTTATGAATAACTTGGCCATTTTGGACGAGAAATTCAATCAAATCAAAAATAATCAGAAACCGAATCATGTACTGCGTTATGTGGGTGATTTACATGGAAATTTGCAAAAAGAAAAAGGAGTGCTAGATGTAAAATTGGTTTCCGTACCAAAGACAAGCGCACTGGGCCAAGTAAAAGGTTCCGATTCCATCATCGAAATATACACGGAATCCTATGGCAAAAACCCACTGGTAATTCAAGGTGCCGGTGCCGGTGCCGCAGTTACGGCAAGGGGTGTTTTTGGAGATATCTTGAGGATTGCGGAGAAAATGTAGTTGGAAGTTTGAAATAGGAACTTAGAACTATGAAGTTTGAAAAAATATGAAAAAACGATTCGAAACCAACGCCATACGCACTCAGTTAAAACGAACAGAGCATTTGGAACATTCCGTGCCTTTGTATCTTACTTCAAGCTTTGTATTTGAGGATGCAGAGGATATGCGCGCTTCCTTTGCAGAGGAAAAGGAGCGGAATATTTATTCACGCTACTCCAATCCCAATTCGTCCGAATTTATAGAAAAGGTCTGTCAAATGGAGGGTGCTGAGGCTGGTTTTGCTTTTGCAAGTGGTATGGCAGCTGTATTTTCTACGTTGGCGTCCTTATTAGATAGTGGCGATCACATGATTTCCGCTCGTAATATTTTTGGGTCAACACACTCACTTTTAAATAATTTTTTCCCCAAGTGGAACATTAACCATAGCTGTTTTAAAATTGAGGATTTAGATACCATAGAAGCATTGATTACGCCCAAGACAAAACTCATTTATGCAGAAACGCCTACGAATCCTGGTGTAGATGTACTCGATTTGGAGGCCTTGGGGAAAATTACCAAAAAACACAAACTCATTTTGGTTATTGATAATTGTTTTGCATCTCCCTATTTGCAGCAACCCATAAAATTTGGAGCCGATTTGGTTATTCATTCCGGAACAAAATTGATGGATGGGCAGGGTAGAGTGCTGGCTGGAATTACAGTTGGTACTACAGAATTGATTGATAAAGTATATCGATTTTCCCGTATTACGGGTCCGGCATTATCGCCTTTTAATGCTTGGGTGCTTTCCAAAAGTTTGGAGACCTTGGCCATTCGTGTAGATCGCCATTGTGAAAATGCCTTGAAGTTGGCAAACTATTTAGAGCGCCATAAGGAGGTGAATTGGGTCAAATATCCTTTCCTTAAATCACATCCAAAATATGAAGTGGCCAAAAAGCAGATGAAGGCTGGCGGTTGCGTAGTGGCTTTCGAAGTTAAGGGCGGATTGCAGGCTGGTCAGAAATTCTTTGATGCTATAAAACTGTTATCCCTATCTGCAAATCTTGGCGATAGTAGGAGTATTGTAACCCATCCTGCATCTACTACGCATAGCAAGTTATCTAAAGAAGAACGAGTGGAAACAGGTATCACCGATGGTATGGTTCGGGTTTCTGTGGGTTTGGAGCATATTGATGATATTATTGAAGATGTTGGGCAGGCTTTAAAATAAAATATAAAGTTTGAATTTTTTAAAACTACTACGATTACAATAGCCCCTTCAGTAATATACTGAAAGGGCTAGCTACTTAATTATCCAAATATTATAAAAAATTTACTACACCTGTATCCATATCATAAACTGCACCTTTAATGCTTATTTCGCCATTTTGAAGCATAGTTTTTAAAATAGAACTGTCTTTGGTTATTTTTTCTATAGCCAATCGTACATTGTTCTCACTCACTTCATGAACTAATAACCTATTTTTTGAAGTTCTTGGCCCTTCGGATAGTGTTGATATTTTTACCGCAGGTTGTATGTTTTTTAGCATTTTGGTAATATGTCCAAGCTTTGCACCATCTATAGCTGCATGTATGGCTCCACAATTTTCATGTCCTAATACCAGTATAAGTTTAGCGCCAGCAACTTTTGTTGCAAATTCCATACTTCCCAGAATATCATCGTTTATGAAGTTTCCTGCAACACGAGCTACAAAAATGTCACCAATACCTTTATCAAAAACATCCTCAACGGGCACTCTACTGTCTATGCATGAAAGAACTATTGCTTTTGGATATTGAGATGCGGCACTTTCCCTTATTTGCATAGAATGGTCCCGAGCGGTAATATCGTTACTTACGAATCTTTCGTTTCCTGCAGCCAGGGTGTTGAAAACATCAAGTGGCGTCAAAGCCTCTTGTTCTTCAGCTGATAATATGGATTCAATTAGGATTCTACTCCTCTCAATTTCAATGGTACCTTCTCTTGAGGCTTGTGAATTTATGGCATTCGAAAACAGCATTAATCCAACTACTATCATAATATTTTCTCTCATGGTGCTTAATTTTAACTTCTAGGCAAAAATAGCTTCTAAATCTTATTATGAAATCATTACTATTCATAAACAATAGTTAATGTATTATAATATAATAGTATTACACCTTTTTTGGTGTAACGATAATTAGTTTTTATTTTTAGCATATTGATAATAGAATAAGTTGTGTGCAGCAGACTTTGAGACACTGGTTGTAGAATTTAGTACAAATACTTTTTGAATTTTACAGTCCAAAGGACTGAATGGACCTAATTGCTTATTTTAGCTAATGACTATATAATCGATGTTATTATGCCAAAAAATTCTCATTTTCTAGTTATACTCATTCTTTTCCTTTGCACATTAAGTTCCTGTAGGAAGGAAAAAGTCTCTGCGATGTTGCAGGAAAAAGCACCCAATATTATTTATATCTTGGCAGATGATTTAGGCTATGGCGATATATCAAGTTATAATCCATCGGGAAAAATCAATACCCCTCATATCGATAAACTAGCTGCTCAAGGTATGCGGTTTACGGATGCCCATAGTCCGTCCTCGGTATGCACGCCTACGCGCTACGGAATTCTTACAGGGCGCTACAGTTGGCGAAGTCCTTTGAAAAGTGGGGTGCTAACAGGAAAATCAAAAGCATTGATTCCGGAAAGTAGGACTACGGTAGCTTCTCTGCTCAAAAAATCGGGCTATCATACCGCATTTATAGGGAAATGGCATCTGGGTTGGAACTGGGCCGAAAAGGACACGGCTAATTTTGGTGGCGAAGGATGGAATTATGAAGATTTTGACAACCTCGATTTCACTCAAAATATCAGCCATTCCCCCAACGATTTAGGTTTTGACTATACCTATGGACATTCAGGCTCCTTGGATATGGCACCTTATGTTTATGTGGAAAACGGACGTATTACTGCTAATGTAGATAAGGTAACCGAAGACACCGGAAAATATACCTGGTGGCGCAAGGGCCCAACAGCTTCCGATTTTGTGCACGAAGACGTTACACCCAACTTTTTCAGAAGGTCGATAGCACATATTAAGGAGCGGTCGGAGCAAGATGCCCCTTTCTTTTTGTATTTGGCCTTGCCATCGCCGCATACGCCAATTCAGCCGACACCGCAATGGCAAGGGAAAAGTGGTATAAATCCTTATGCGGATTTTATGATGCAGATAGATGATTACGTAGGGCAAGTGATGGATACCGTAAGAGCACAGGGAATTGAAGAAAACACTATTATTGTTTTTACTAGTGATAATGGCTGTTCCCCACAGGCTGATTTTGAAATTTTAGCGGAATATGGTCACCACCCTGGGGCAGGATTTCGGGGTCATAAGGCAGATATTTATGAAGGCGGGCACCGTGTTCCTTTTATTATAAAATGGCCTTTGAAAATTGCAGCTAGTAGCGTCTCTAACACCACTATTTCGCTGACAGACCTTATGGCTACTTGTGCCGATTTGCTCAATGTTCCATTAAAGGACAACGAAGCCGAGGATAGCTTTTCTTTAGTACCGTTGTTTGATGCTAATGAAACTACCTCCTATTTGCGCGAAGCTACGATTCATCATTCCATAAACGGGAGTTTTGCCATCAGAAAAGGCAATTACAAACTCATTTTTGCTCCAGATTCTGGCGGATGGAGCTACCCTATACCGGGGAAGGATGATGTGAGGGGTTTGCCTAAATACCAATTGTATAATTTAGTTGCTGACCCATCAGAAAGTGAAAATATAGTAGCACTTTATCCGGATATCGTAATCGAATTAAGTAAGCAGATGGTTTCGTATATTGAAAACGGAAGAAGCAATCCAGGTCTTCTGCAACAAAATTCACCGCTGCAATTAAACGGGAAGGAATGGCATCAAGTGGAAAATCTGATGGCTCAATAACCGTATTTTAAAATTAAACGCTCACATATCTATATGAAATCTTATTTCAAATTCTTATTAGTTTTGGTCTTACCATTTCTCAGTATATCTTGTTCTCAAGTAGCTATACCAGAAGCTGTGGGGCCAGTACCTTCAGAACGTCAATTGGCATGGCAAGAATTGGGGTATTACGCCTTTATTCACTATAACATGAACACCTTTACCAACATGGAATGGGGTACGGGTGGGGAACGCCCGGAGCAGTTTAACCCTTCCGAAATGGATGTGCGCCAGTGGGCAAAAGTCATCAAAAATGCAGGTATGAAGGGCGTCATCATTACCGCCAAACATCATGACGGATTTTGTTTGTGGCCAACGAAAACGACATCGCACTCGGTCAAAAATTCTCCATGGAAAAATGGGAATGGTGATGTGCTTAAAGAGTTGTCTGAAGCCTGTAAGGAGCTCGGCTTAAAATTCGGGGTGTATCTTTCACCTTGGGATCGGAATGCGGCTAATTACGGAACACCGGAATATGTTGCCGATTTTCATGAACAACTACGGGAACTGTTGACCAATTACGGGGAGGTGTTTGAAGTTTGGTTTGATGGTGCCAATGGCGGTTCCGGCTACTATGGCGGTGCCAACGAAACTAGAAAAATTGATAGTAAAAGCTATTACGAATGGGATACTGTCACGGAAATTGTTCGTCAACTGCAGCCCAATGCCGTTATTTTTAGTGATGGCGGACCAGATATTCGCTGGGTAGGGACGGAAGAAGGATTCGCCAATGAGACCAATTGGAGTAGCATGAGACGTGACGAAATCTACCCTGGATGGCCTAGGTATGTAGAGTTACGCTCCGGACATGAAGATGGAACTCATTGGCTACCGGCTGAGGTAAACACATCCATAAGGCCTGGTTGGTACTATCATCCGGGCGAAGATCATCAGGTGAAATCCTTGACACGTTTGGTCGATACGTATTACGAATCTGTAGGTAGAAACGGTAATTTCTTATTGAACCTGCCTGTTGATTCCAGAGGTTTAGTACATGAAACCGATGCCCGCCAATTGATGCTGTTGAAAGAACAAATAGATGCTGATTTTGCCCAAGAACTCGCTATTGGAGTCAAGACTTCGGCGACCAATGTTCGGGGAAATAATGATACCTATGCTGCTAAAAATGCAACGGATGGGAACAACACAAGCTATTGGACTACAGATGATGGTGTTACTAGTGGTTCGCTAACCATAGATTTTTACGAACCTACGGAAATCAATCGGATGGTATTGCAGGAACATATTCCCCTTGGGCAAAGGGTCAAAGAGTTTTCCATAGCTGCAAAAATAGGGGAGGAGTGGATTCAAATCGACACCCAAACCACTATCGGATACAAACGGATACTTCGTTTTAATACGGTTAAAGCAACAGCCTTTCGTTTGGATATTGCCGATGCCAAAGCATCGCCTCTTATTTCCAATCTAGCATTGTATCGTGCGCCTAATTTGTTAGTACCACCGACTATACAAAGAAACAGGGAAGGGATGGTAAGTCTTTTGGTTCCAGAAGCTACGGTTTCGGTTTATTATACGCTGGATGGCAGCGAACCTACCAAGGAATCCCAAAAATATGAACGACCTTTTATGGTAGCAACACCAAGGATGTTAAAAGTAATCGCCTTTGATACTGAAACGGGTATGGTTACAGCATCTGTAAGTAAGCATATAGATATTCCTAAGGCAGTTTGGAAAGTGGTTTCGGTGTCTTCTGGAACACCTGAAAATATTCAAAATATAATGGACGAAAACCCTGAAACGGTATGGGCAACGGACAATATGACGGTAAGTCCACAGGAAATTGTAATCGATTTGGGAGCCTCGTATTCGGTAAACGGATTTACCTATGTACCCAGTCAAGAGCGTTATCCTTTCGGTATTATGACCGAGTATGCGGTTTATCTAAGCAGGGACGGACAGAAATGGAATTTGGCAGCAGCCGGAGAATTTTCCAATGTAGTTAATAGTAGATTGAAACAAGAAGTACGGTTTACGCTAAAAAAGGCGCGCTACATGAAGTTAAAGGCTATAAAAACTGACGGTGAAGACCCAAGGGCTTCTTTTGCGGAAATCGGGGTGTTGACGGAGTAGTACTCTAGCTTTACAAGTTCATGGGTTATTTTCCATTTTAAACCGTCAAAACAACTAGTTTTAATCAATCATAATTAAATCTAATTTTGACACAGCCATTCTAAATAGCCTACTACTCAGCGATAAGGTTTTTACAGATAACCCCAATTTTATATAATTAGTTTCAGTGTTTTTTATGGCTGGGCTATTACCTCTATATTTTCCAACGGATTGCCTTCGTAAAGCAGTAGATCTGCGTAGGTCCCTTCGACTATGACTCCAAGTTTACCTTCTGTGTAGGGATTTATTTTTTCTAATAGGGAGAGTAATTGAGCATTGCTTGATGTAGCCTGTTTTAAGATTTCCAAAAGGGCTGTACTATGTGGTACGTGAAGTAAATTCCAATAAGGCATAGGACTCGTATCCCAGTGCCCCTATGCATTGGAACCAAAGCCCACATTGATACCGTGTTTTTTAGCTAGTTTAAAAACATTGTCCGTACCCTCTAAAACGGGTTTTACTTTTTGTTAAGGGCTTCTGCAATCGTATCCTTACCGGGTACCCAAAAACTGGCTTGGAATTTGGCTAAAAGGACTGTGGAACTAGCCACGTATCTTTTTCTTTTATAAGCGTTATGGTTTGCTAGTTAATACGATGACCATGTTCCAAGCATTTTACACCTGTATGTAGGACACGTATGGCACCTTTGGATTCATAAATATGTACGGCTATATAGATACCCCAATCTGCAGCTGCTTGCACAGCGGTCTCAAGTTATGCAGGAGTGGACTGAACTGAATGAATAGGGTCGAAGTTTGAAGCTATTCCACCTTCGGCCATTACTTTAAGTTTGAACACTAAATTGAAGCACTATAAATATTAACAAGGAGAGTGATTTTTCATAAACTAGATTATGGATTGGTCTATACCCATTTGGAAGATATAAAATTTATTAGAAGCGGTTTTAACTACACCTTGGCTTTAACTTCAATTAAGTTTTGGACCCTATTGTTTTCTTAAAATACTATTTTTTATTCTGAGCCTAGTTAAATATAATAGCTATCTAGTTCTTTTACAATATTATACATGCAAACTGATTTTAGTTTTTCATAAAACGTTTACTATTTTAAGTACCTATGAATAAGACAAGATATCCTTTCGTACGTAGCTTTGTAAATAATTACGCTTCCGTTGGTATTTTAATAATCCAACAGCTGTTTTTTCATAGCCCTACGGTAATTCATGGCTACCGCATCAAACTTTAGGTGAAGCTCCTCAGTAAAGTCAAAAGGAACCTGCTCGGGACGTTGCGATTCTACAACGCGCTTATCCTGATTAAAAATAATCTTTTCAAAATCCTGTAAAACGGAGTCTGGTTCTTCTAAATTATAATTACGGCCAATGATACAATAGCCGCGACATTTATTATGTGATATAGGCTGAGAAACGAAAAAATAGACCATTCCTTTCTCACCGCCCCAACCCAATCGCAGAACTATAGTGTAGGGAAGGTGAAGTTCATAACGGCTGTGACGCTCAGGCTTCACTACCTTGTCATTCGCGAAAATGGGGAAATCATCGGTATTGGCCGCTTCCGGTCGCACTACAGAATAGTGTAAAACGGAGTCTTTTACTGTTACTTTGCATTCAGGTACCTTGGGTCTTTCGGGATCGCCCAAAAGACCAGGATGCACCCAGGGAAAATGACCGAAATCCGTAAAATTTTCTACCTGTCTAGAGCTATCGCTCTTCCAATCAAAAGGTCCTGTTTTTACTAATTTCCAGGCGGTGTTTTCATACTCGGGAACAGTCGGTAGGTCATAGACGGGATTTTCTAACGCAACCCAAACCAAACCAAATTTTTCTTGACAGTGGTAGGTAGGTGTTTTGGCTTTGCTAGGAATTTCAGCTTCAGGGGCTTGCGGAATAAGCACACAATCCCCTTTTTTGTCAAATTGCCAAGCGTGGTACGGACAAACTAAACAATCGTCTTTTATCCAGCCAAGGGAAAGAGCCGTTCCTCGGTGTATGCAAATATCCCGCATGGCGTGTACGTTGCCATCAGCGGTTCTCCAGACTACCACTGGCTCATCTAGCAGAAAAGTACCGTAAGGTTTAGATGACTTAATTTCATAGCTGTAGCCTACTGGATGCCAACATCCAAAGAGTTTTTTAGGAAATATTTTGTGCTTTTTTATCATCTGATTAAAAGTTTACATGAACAAGTGTTCATGTAAATATATACATTTGTTGAGCAACGATTATATTTAAACCTATGACAAATAATACCAAGAGAGATAGATTTTTTAATTTGACCTTAGTACTCATTCACGAGAAGGGATTTAAAGCTACAACCATGCGCGCTATAGCGCAAAATTTACAATTTGAAGTGGCCAATGTTTACAATTATATAGCGTCAAAAGAGTCGTTCTTGGAGGAATCACTTTTTGGAATACAACAGGAATTCCTTTTGGCTATGGATACTATTGAGCATTCAGAATATGATGCCAGAAAAAAATTGGAGCTTGTTATAGGTTCATACATCCAAATTACATCTGAGAGACCTTACGAACAAGCGCTGCTTGTGAACGAATGGCGTAATCTAAAAACACCTAAATTAGAGGAATTTGTGAAACGCCGAAGAGAATACGAAAGGCAATTGGAAACTATAATACAGCAAGGGATTGAAATGGGGCAGTTAAGGGATATGGATTCAGAATTAGCCACCAAAATGATTCTATCTACCTTACGATGGTCTTATCAGAAATTTCTAAGTAATAAAGCTCAAAGTAATCCCTTGATTCTAGAGAAACAATTGATTGATTTTATATTTCACGGCATCCTAATGAAGTGAAGCTGGGTTTCTGGTTTCACAAAATATTCTACCCCTTTTTCCTATCTTAGCCGCATGCTTTCCAAAAAAACGAAATACGGTCTTAAGGCATTGGCTTATCTTGGTGTACAGAATGATAAAAAGCCGATACAAATAGCAGAAATAGCAGAGCAGGAGAACATCTCCCAGAAATTTCTGGAAAGCATTTTACTCTCCCTAAGGAAATCCGGTTTTTTGGGTTCCAAAAAGGGAAAGGGTGGGGGGTACTATCTGCTTAAAACTCCAACGGAAATCTTAATGACCGATGTCATGCGGGTGCTGGAAGGTCCTATTTCTATGGTGCCCTGCGTAAGTCTTAATTTTTATGAGAAATGTGATGACTGTCCGGACGAGGCAGCTTGCTCTGTCCATAAATTGATGCTGATGGTACGAGATGCCAATTTATCAGTCTATCGCAATACTACATTGGCCGATATCATACAGTAGAATGTCAATTTTCAAACACTCTAGAACCAAGTAGTTTCCAAAGTTTTAGAATCCATAATTATCAAAATTCACTGCGATTAATTATTAATCTAGTAAATCTATGGGGTAATTATAAAATAATAATATTATATGCCTGTAAAGTCAATATAAATTCTACTTTTGTTATCCTACTAAACAAGTAGGGTATTAATAATTGTATAACATATGATTGTAAATCAGTTTATTCTTGATAAGAAATCCTCAGAAAGTAAGTATGATGCTGATAAAAAATCTGAACGGCCTATTCGGAGTATTGCTAAAGCTATAAGCTGGCGGGTGATTGGAACCTTAGACACGTTGTTAATTTCCTTTCTATTAACTGGAAAAGTTGCTTTAGCAGCTTCAATAGCATCTATAGATTTCATAACAAAAATGTTTTTATACTTTTTTCATGAGCGCATATGGAATAATATTAATTGGGGTAAATAAAAGGTGCTATGAGATTTAAACAAGATGAAATCAATCGATTAAATGTTCAATTTAAAGGAATACCTCCAGAAGAAATAATTTCTTGGGCGGTGGAGTATTCCTTAAAGGCATTGGTAACAACCAACTTCCGACCATACGAAGTTGCGATTTTACACGCAGTCTCTCAAGTGAAAAGCGATATACCTGTAGTTTGGTGTGATACAGGATATAATACACCTAATACCTATAAACACGCGGAAGAGCTTATTGAACGATTGGACTTGAATATAGACCTATACGTACCTAAACAAACAACAGCACATAGGGATGCGGTTATGGGAATACCGCCAATTGATGATGCTAAGCATATCTTGTTTACAGAACAAGTAAAATTGGAGCCTTTTAGAAGGGCAATGACTACTCATCAACCAGATGTTTGGTTTACGAACCTGAGAAAAGGGCAGACTGCTCACAGAGACAGTTTGAATATTCTGAGTTTAAGTATAGATGGGGTGCTCAAAGTAAGTCCTTTTTATCATTGGAACGAAACGCATTTGGATGCCTATCTGAAAGAACGAAATTTACCAAACGAACATACTTATTTTGACCCAACAAAGGTCTTAGAGAATAGAGAATGTGGTTTACATACTTAAATAGAATTTAGAAATAGTATATATGGAAATTAGCAGTATAGAATTAGAGTTGTCTCAGGTAACTGAGGTAGCGCTGTTAAATGACACTTCGCAAATTAATACGCTCGAGAATGAAGCTATTTATATTTTTCGTGAAGTTGCAGCACAGTTTGAAAAGCCAGTGTTATTGTTTTCTGGAGGTAAAGATTCGATTACCCTAGTGCGATTGGCTCAAAAGGCATTTTGGCCGGCAAAAATACCATTTCCTTTGATGCATATTGATACGGGACACAATTTTCCAGAGACTATAGTATTTCGCGATAAGTTGGTTGCCGAATTAGGGCTGGAATTAATCGTTAGAAATGTTCAGGACTCTATAGACCAAGGAAAGGTAAAAGAGGAGTCGGGTAAATATGCTAGCAGAAATTCTTTGCAAACCACAACACTATTGGATGCGATAGCTGAGTTTAAATTCGATGCCTGTATTGGTGGTGCGCGTAGAGATGAAGAAAAAGCACGAGCTAAAGAACGTATTTTTTCTGTTCGGGATGATTTTGGGCAGTGGGATGAACGTAATCAGCGTCCGGAGTTGTTTGACATGCTGAACGGACAGATAGAACTGGGACAGAACGTGCGCGTATTTCCTATTTCTAATTGGACAGAATTAGATGTTTGGTCCTATATAAAGGAAGAGGCGATGGAAATTCCATCTATCTATTTTGCACATAAAAGAAAGATATTCTTACGTGACGGATTAATATGGTCACATTCAGATTACGTCTATCAGGAAGAAGATGAGGAAGTATTGGAGAAAATGGTGCGGTTTAGAACGGTTGGTGATATGAGCTGCACAGCTGCTGAATATTCAGAAGCATTTGATATTGATGCTGTTGTACAGGAAATTAGGAATTCAACTATTTCTGAAAGAGGCGCACGTATAGATGATAAGCGTTCAGATGCGGCCATGGAAAAAAGAAAACAACAAGGATATTTCTAGAAAACAAAGGGTAGATACAATACGAGTCGTAACTCTTACTAATTACTTTTCACTTATTATTAAAATATGGAAGTACTAAAAATAGCAACAGCAGGAAGTGTAGACGATGGTAAAAGTACCTTAATCGGTCGGTTATTATACGATACTAACTCCCTAACAACAGATAAGCTGGAGGCCATAGAAAAAACAAGCAAGCAAAAGGGGTATGATTACCTTGATTTTTCTTTAGCTACCGATGGTTTAGTAGCAGAAAGAGAACAGGGAATTACGATTGATGTCGCCCATATCTATTTTTCAACTCAGAAAAAAAGCTATATCATAGCAGATACACCAGGGCATGTGGAATATACACGTAATATGGTAACTGGGGCTTCTACGTCTCAAGCTGCTATTATTTTGATTGATGCTAGAAAAGGAGTGATAGCGCAAACGAACCGTCACTTTTTCATCAATAATTTACTTAGAGTCAAGGAAGTAGTTGTAGCCATCAATAAGATGGATCTCGTGGATTTTTCTGAAGAGCGATACAATGAGATAAAATCAGATTTTGAAGAATTGATGCGTAAACGCGATTATGAGGACCAGCGTATTACTTTTATTCCCGTAAGTGCCCTTAAAGGGGACAACGTAGTGAACAAATCTAAAAATACTGCTTGGTACAAAGGAGATACGCTATTGGAGCATTTGGAAGGGCTGGATTTAGTAGCGGTGTCCAATACGGGAACACCAAGGTTTCCTGTTCAGTACGTTATAAGACCTAAAACTGATGAATTTCACGATTTTAGAGGATTTGCAGGAAAGGTGTACGGTGGAGAATTAAGTGTGGGAGATGCTGTAGTGGCTTTGCCTTCCCAAACTACATCTAAAATCAAGGCCATTTATTTTCACGATAAGCAGTATAAAACAGCTTCAAGAAGATCATCGGTTACGATTACTTTAGAAGATGAAATTAATGTAAGTAGGGGAGATATGTTGGTTAAGACTAATGATTTACCAACCATAGACAAGCAATTTACGGCAACCCTGTCATGGATGGATTCTCAAAAACTCACCGCAGGTAATAAATATATCGTACAACACGGGGTCAATAAAGTGTTAGCGAAGGTAGCCACTGTGGAGCACAAAATAGCACCCGATTACTCAGGTATAGACACAGAAACGGAGTCGTTAGGAATGAATGATATTGCCCAGGTAAGTTTTAGATTGAACAAGCCTATTTTTTACGATAAATTCAAAAATCATAGAACCAATGGGTCGTTTATTTTAATTGATACCCAAACAAATAGTACGGTAGGAGCTGGGTTCATCAGTTAAGGTGGATTAAAGATATCCTCGGGCAGATTTAAACATTAAAAGAAATACGTTTTAAATGTCTATTTAATCTATAGGACAAATAGATAAAATAAAATCTGATGAGATAACTCATTAATTAAAAACGTACTACACATTACAAGTAGCCATATGCAAAGCTTTAGAACAGAAATAGAAAATTCGGTTGTTGAAAAAGATATCTTGGAACTGGAACGAAAGATTCATGAGTTTCATGATGGAAAACTTGATGAGGAAAAATTCAGAAGTCTTCGTTTAGCTCGTGGGGTGTATGGTCAGCGACAGCAGGGTGTTCAGATGATACGTATAAAACTGCCCTATGGGAAAGTTTCGTCAAAGCAGTTAAAGCGTATATGTGATGTTTCCGATGAGTATTCAACGGGACGTTTGCATATTACTACCCGTCAGGATATTCAAATTCATTATGTAGATTTAAATCGTACTCCTGCCTTATGGGCAGCATTAGAAAAGGACGAGATAACATTGAGAGAAGCTTGTGGTAATACTGTTCGTAATGTTACCGCCAGTGAAACTGCGGGTATAGATATAGATGAACCATTTGATGTTTCTCCTTATGCAGATGCTTTATTCAGCTATTTTTTAAGAAACCCAATTAGCCAGGAAATGGGACGAAAGTTCAAGGTTTCCTTCTCTTCTAGTGATGCGGATACAGGTCTGTCTTATATGCATGATTTAGGCTTTATAGCTAAAATAAAAGATGAGGCCAAAGGTTTTAAAGTAATGCTTGGCGGGGGATTAGGTTCACAACCGAGACATGCCGACGTACTTTTTAATTTTTTACCTGCGGACAAGATTATTCCATTAATGGATGGCGTTATCCGTGTTTTTGATAGATATGGTGAACGGAAAAGTAGGGCCAAGGCTAGACTAAAATTTTTATTGAAGGATGTAGGACTAGACGGATTTAAAAAACTATTAGAAGAAGAACAAAAAGCCGTTCCCATCAGCACATTTCATATTGACGCGCTTGCCTTTCCTAAGATAGTTTTAGCTCAGGTAAGCGTTCCAAACGTAAGGATAGAGAATAGCAACGCTTTTGAAAAATGGAAGTCGACCAATATTGTTCCTCAAAAGCAGCACGGTTTTGTTGCCATTGGTATTAAGGTGCTTCTTGGAGATTTTTATACGGATAAGGCACGTTTATTGGCAGACTTAGTTCAGAATTATGCGGCTGGGGAATTCCGATTATCACTTCGGCAAAATATTTTAATTCCGTATGTGAAGGAAGAACATGTTCCGTTTTTCTATACCGAATTAGAAAAGTTAGGCTTTGTAGAAAGTGGTTATAATAAAGCGTTGGATATAACAGCTTGCCCCGGCACGGATACCTGTAATTTAGGCATTGCAAGTAGCACTGGAATTGCGGTGGAGTTAGAACGAATTATAAAGGAGGAATACCCACAGTATAGTAGTAATTCAGATATCGTGATTAAAATAAGTGGTTGTATGAATGCGTGCGGCCAGCATAATATGGCCAATATAGGGTTTCAAGGAATGTCCGTGAGAACAAAAGGTAAATTGGTAGCCCCAGCCTTACAAGTATTATTAGGTGGCGGAAATATAGGGAATGGCGAAGGACGTTTTGCAGATAAGGTCGTAAAAGTGCCTAGTAAAAGAGGCCCAGATGCATTGCGCCTTATTTTAGACGATTTTGATACTAATGGAACTGACTTGTCCTATGCGGATTATTATCTAAAAAAAGGTCAGATGTATTTTTATGATTTTCTTAAACCCTTAACGAATATAGAAAATCTTACGCAACAAGATTTTATCGATTGGGGAAATTCAGATCGATATGAGAAAGCAATTGGAATAGGAGAATGTGCAGGTGTTGTTATTGATTTAATAGCCACATTACTTTTTGAAAGCGAGGAAAAAATTCAAAAGGCAGAAGAAACTTTTGAAGAAGGGAAATGGGCGGCAAGTATTTATCATGGCTATTCCAGTATGGTAAATTCTGCTAAAGCATTACTTACTGCAGAAAAAACCAAAGTAAATACCCACAACAGTATCATTGCTGATTTTGACGAAAAGTTCGTGGCAACAGGCAGGTTTACTATAGAAGGAGGTTTTGAGGCTTTGGTACTTCAATTAAATAAAAACGAACCATCAGAAGGCTTTGCTAAAAGGTATTTAGCGGATGCAAAATCATTTTTAAATCAAGTTGAAAAATTTAGAAAATTAGAATTGACAAATGCTTAGGAAAGGAAAATTAACCGTTGTAGGCGCTGGTCCAGGAGATGCAGAACTAATAACATTGAAAGCAATAAAAACCTTGCAAGGGGCAGCTGTTGTTTTGTATGATGCTTTGGTAAATATTGATCTTTTAGAGTATGCCCCAAATGCAGAACAAATTTTTGTGGGTAAACGAAAAGGATGCTATGCCTATCAGCAAGAACAGATAAATGATTTAATAGTGAGCAGGGCTAAATCTCATGGTCATGTTGTTAGACTGAAAGGTGGTGACCCTTTTGTTTTTGGTAGAGGAGCTGAAGAAATGGAATTTGCTGCCCAACAAGGTATCGATGTTGCAATTGTACCAGGTATTTCTTCTTCCTTATCAGTGCCTGCAAATCAAAATATACCCGTAACCAAAAGAGGCTTGTCCGAGAGTTTTTGGGTAATAACAGGAACTACAAAAGAGCATGAATTGTCTAAGGATATAGCCCTCGCGGCAAAGTCGAGTGCTACGGTCATTATTCTTATGGGAATGTCAAAATTAAAAGAGGTCATAGCTTTGTTTATGGCAGAGGGAAAATCAGAAATTGCAGTAGCTATTATTCAAGATGGTACAACGAAACGAGAGAAAATTGGAATAGGCACTGTAAGCACAATAGAGGCTAAAGTACTGGAGCTACAATTGACGAACCCCGCCATTATCATCATAGGTGAAGTGGTAAGACATAGAGAGAAAATTAATGAATTGATTGTTCAGTCTCATGAGTTGGAGACCTTAGAAATTTAATTTCTCTTTTACGTATTTAAAAGTAAAAGCATACTGATGGAAAGAAATAATCTGTATCCTGTTTTTTTAAAGACCTCCAATCTCCATGTACTTATAATTGGTGGAGGTAATGTAGCTGAGGAAAAACTTACCTTTTTAACGAAGTCCAGTCCAGATGCGACAGTTACTATGGTTTCGCCCATGTTTAGAGAAGCAACGGTAGCTCTGGCCGCTACGTATCAAGTGGAGTTGATAACGGATGTCTATAATGAAACCTATTTAAAAGGAAAACATATCGTAATTGCTACTACAGATATGCCAGAAGTCAATGTACAGGTATATGAGGATTGCAGAAGACTCGATAAGTTAGTTAATGTTGCCGATAACCCACCGTATTGCGATTTTTATATGGGTGGCATCGTAACTAAAGGGAATGTGAAAATAGCTATTTCTACGAATGGTAAATCGCCTACTACGGCAAAACGTTTGCGTCAATTTTTTGAAGAAGTCATCCCAGAAGATATTAGTAAAATGGTTCAAAACCTTAATGATTATCGGAAAACTATAAAGGGCGATTTTGAAGTAAAAGTGGATAAGATGAATGAAATAACTCAAAAGCTGGTTGAAAAAATATAAAAACAGTAAAAAACTTGAATACTCAATATGCTTAACATTATGATAAAAACGGATATACTCATTATCGGAGCTGGACCAACAGGATTGTTTACCGTCTTTGAAGCAGGCTTATTAAAATTAAAATGCCATTTAATAGATGCCTTACCACAACCTGGAGGACAATGCTCAGAAATCTATCCTAAAAAACCCATTTATGATATCCCTGCATTTCCAGAGATTTTAGCTGGAGATCTGGTGGACAATCTAATGGAGCAAATAAAACCATTTGAACCGGGGTTTACATTTGGAGAGCGAGCAGAAACTTTAGAGAAACAAGAAGATGGTTCCTACATAGTAACTACCAACAAGGGAACCGAACATCATGCACCGGTAGTGGTTATAGCTGGTGGTTTGGGTTCTTTTGAGCCACGCAAACCTCCAATAGAAAATATTGCTGATTTTGAAGAGAAGGGCGTAGCTTATATAGTGAAAGACCCAGAGGTGTACCGCAATAAAAAAGTAGTTATTGCTGGGGGTGGAGATTCGGCATTGGATTGGGCTATCTTCTTAGCTGATGTTGCCTCAGAAGTTTCTTTAGTACATCGCCGAAACGAATTTCGTGGCGCTTTAGATTCGGTAGAAAAAGCATCAGAATTGGCCAAGTTGGGTAAAATTAAATTATTTGCAGAAGCCCAAGTCAAAAAATTATATGGTGACACCCACTTAGAAGCAGTTGTTATTAAACACAATGATGACAAAAAGGGCGAAACGTATCTGGAAGTAGATAATTTTATTCCATTATTCGGACTTTCACCAAAACTAGGTCCGATTGGTAACTGGGGCTTAGAGATACATAAAAATGCGATTAAAGTAAATAATGCAAAAGATTATCAAACGAATATTCCTGGCGTTTTTGCCATTGGAGATGTGAACACCTATGAAGGGAAACTAAAGTTGATTCTTTCTGGTTTTCACGAAGCTGCGGTAATGTGTCAATATGCATATCAGCTCATCAATCCCGGAAAACGATATATCATGAAATATACAACTGTTGGAGGTGTAGAAGGTTTCGATGGTACTAAAAAAGAAGGAAAGAAAGAGGTGATTCAAAGTATTTCTTAAAACATTGCCTCTATTTGTGTTAGCTATTAACCCGCTAATCTTAAAGCATAACAGAGGGTTTTTGAGCTAAAACTACGGTAAGAAATAGCTGTTTTAATTTGGTTAAGAGGCAACTGTGGTGTTTCTTTGTTATGAGTTCATTAATAAACTGAAATTGTTATCAAGAAAGGCAGAGGGATTAGACCCATTGAAGCCTTAGCAACCCTTTTGCTAAATTAATTTAGATAAAGAAGGTGCTACATTCTACCCCTGCTAAAACGGGAATAGATAACCAGCTAAAAGAGGATACTTCGTCCTACCTTTTCCTTACTTGATACATACGATTTTATGAATACGCCAAAGGCGTAAAAATTGGTATATGATAAAGGATTTGCTACAAACAAGAATATTAGTGCTAGACGGTGCTATGGGCACGATGCTGCAGCGCCATAAGTTTACCGAGGAAGATTTTAGAGGGGAACGTTTTAAGGATTGGGAACATCCCTTACAAGGGAATAATGATTTATTATCAGTAACCCAACCAGAAGCCATTGCAGAAGTCCATCGGAAGTATTTTGCTGCTGGAGCCGATATTGTCGAGACCAATACTTTTTCAGGCACTTCCATTGCTATGGCAGATTATCACATGGAAAAACTGGTGTATGAGCTTAACTTTGAATCAGCCCGTATCGCCAAGGAGGTAGCCCAGGAATTCACGTTAAAAGAACCTCATAAACCACGCTTTGTAGCAGGTAGCATAGGCCCTACCAACAAAACAGCGAGCATGTCCCCAGACGTAAATGATCCTGGCTTTAGGGCAATCTCTTTTGATGAGCTTCGTATTGCTTACAAACAACAAGTAGAAGCTTTGTTGGATGGTGGTGCCGATTTGCTTTTAGTTGAAACTATTTTTGACACCTTAAATGCCAAGGCTGCCTTATTTGCCATTGAAGAAATAAAGGAGGAGCGGAATATTGATGTTCCCATTATGGTAAGTGGCACCATTACAGATGCCTCTGGAAGAACCCTTTCCGGACAAACAGCTGAAGCTTTCCTTATATCCATTTCCCACATTCCTATTTTAACCGTAGGATTTAACTGCGCCTTGGGTGCCAGTCAACTTGTACCACATTTAGAAGTATTAGCGAGCAGAACCTCTTTTGGAGTTTCTGCACACCCTAATGCTGGTCTGCCCAATGCATTTGGAGCGTATGATGAAACACCGGAACAGATGGCGGAACAAATAAAGGAATATGTTGAAAAAGGTTTGGTGAATATTGTTGGTGGATGTTGTGGAACTACGCCGGAACATATTGCTGCAATTACCAAGTTAGTTGAGAAATATGAGCCTAGAAATTTTAAGGCTGAAAAGGTATCATGATAGCATCAAAACCAAAATACTTAAAGTTAAGTGGTCTTGAACCACTTGTGGTAACCCCAGAAACAAATTTTGTTAATGTTGGGGAACGTACCAATGTGGCGGGTTCTAAAAAGTTTTTAAGGCTTATTAAGGAAGAAAAATTTGAGGAGGCTTTAACTGTCGCTAGAGATCAAGTAGAAGGAGGGGCACAAATCATCGATATTAATATGGATGACGGTCTTATTGATGGTAAAGAGGCCATGGTCAAATTTTTAAACCTTGTCATTGCAGAGCCAGATATTTCGCGAGTTCCTATCATGATTGATAGCTCTAAATGGGAAATAATAGAAGCTGGTTTACAGGTAGTACAAGGTAAATGCGTGGTCAACTCCATTAGTTTAAAAGAAGGGGAAACCGAGTTTATACATCATGCAAAATTAGTTAAGCGCTACGGTGCAGCGGTTATTGTGATGGCTTTTGACGAAGTAGGACAGGCAGATAATTACGACAGACGAACAGAAATAGCCAAGCGTTCCTATGACGTGCTGGTACAAAAAGTAGGCTTTGCTCCAGAGGATATTATTTTTGACCTTAATATTTTTCCTGTTGCTACAGGTATGGATGAACACAAGTTAAATGCGCTCGATTTTATACGTGCCACCAAATGGGTGCGGAATAATCTTCCCTATTGTAGTGTAAGTGGTGGCGTGAGTAATGTTTCCTTTTCGTTTCGAGGCAATAACCCCGTACGCGAGGCAATGCATTCTGTCTTTTTGTATCATGCTATTAAAGCTGGTATGAATATGGGTATCGTGAATCCGACTATGTTGGAGATTTATGATGATATACCCAAAGATTTGTTAGATCATGTAGAAGATGTAATGCTCAATCGCCGTGATGATGCTACTGAAAGACTACTGGATTTTGCAGAATCTGTTATTGGTAAAACTAAAGAAAATAAGAAAGACCTATCCTGGAGGGAAGAACCGCTTCAAAGCAGGATTACAAGGGCCTTAGTTAAAGGAATAGACCAGTATATTGTTGAAGATGTAGAGGAAGCAAGACAAGCCGCAAAGAAGCCCATTGAGGTTATTGAAGTGAATTTGATGACAGGAATGAATGTAGTGGGAGATCTTTTTGGAAGTGGAAAAATGTTTTTACCGCAAGTGGTGAAATCTGCTCGCGTGATGAAAAAGGCGGTTGCATATCTGTTGCCTTATATCGAAGAAGAGAAATTACGTAATCCTCAAGAAGGAGATGCCGACGGTGCCGGAAAAATTTTGATGGCTACTGTAAAGGGTGATGTGCACGATATAGGAAAAAATATTGTGAGTGTGGTCTTAGCTTGTAATAACTATGAGATAGTGGACTTAGGCGTTATGGTACCACCAGAAAAAATCATAGATGCCGCTATAAAACATAACGTTGATATCATTGGGTTAAGTGGTTTGATTACACCTTCCTTGGACGAAATGGTGCATTTAGCAAAGGAGATGGAACGTAAAAATTTCAAGGTACCATTGTTAATAGGTGGAGCAACCACAAGTAAAGCGCATACTGCTGTGAAAATAGACCCACAATATAGTCAGGCTGTAGTGCATGTCAATGATGCTTCTCGAGCGGTTACCGTCGTTGGTGACTTACTCAAAAAAGAGACTTCCGATGGATATAAAAAAGCCATAAAGGAGGATTATGATATTTTTCGAGATAAATTTTTGAAACGTTCTGTCAAGAGAGTATATAAATCCATTGATAAAGCTAGGGAAAACAAGTTTAAAGTAGATTGGGATACTTCAGAAATAGCAAAACCAAATAAGCTTGGAATCCAAGTCATAGAAGATATGGATTTAGAAAAATTGGTCCCATTTATAGACTGGACACCCTTTTTTCGAAGCTGGGAACTCCATGGTAAATATCCCGATATTTTAACGGATAATGTGGTTGGGGAACAGGCAACAGATTTGTTTGCGGATGCCCAGAAAATGTTAATGGAAATAATAACTGAGAAAAAATTGAATGCGAAAGCTGTTTTTGGACTGTTCCCTGCGAATACAATTGATTCTGATGATATTACACTCAGCATATCCGAGAATTCCGAAGAAAGAGGTACTGCTAAAAAAGGTGAATTTAAAACCTACACCTTCCGAACCCTCCGTCAACAATTACAAAGGCGTGAAGGTGTTCCCGACTACGCCTTGGCAGATTTTATTGCCCCTAAGGAAAGCGGTAAACAAGATTACATGGGATGTTTTTGTGTATCCACCGGTTTCGGAACTGCAGAAGCAGCAGCGCAATACGAGAAGGATTTGGATGATTATAATTCTATAATGATTAAAGCCTTGGCTGACCGTTTGGCAGAAGCTTTCGCGGAGTATTTACACAAAGAAGTGCGAACCAAACATTGGGGTTATGCTTGCAACGAAGAATTAGCTAACGAAGAATTAATTAACGAAAAGTATAAAGGTATTCGCCCCGCACCCGGTTATCCTGCTTGTCCGGACCATTTGGAGAAATTAACCATTTGGGAAATATTAGAAGTAGAAGAAAATATTGGCGTAACCCTTACGGAAAGTTTGGCGATGTGGCCAGCGGCATCTGTTAGTGGATATTATTTTGGAAACCCTGAGGCCAAATATTTTGGTCTGGGTAAGATTAAGGGTGATCAAGTAGAAGATTTTGCTAATAGAAAGGAAATAGAATTGGAGAAAGCGAAAAAATGGCTAGCACCTAATATTGCAGAGGAATAAGGATTCTTTGTTTTAAAAGCAATAGTGCTGGAAGTGTGGAAAAGGTGAATAGAAATTAACCCGTACTAACCTATTCAATCCCTAACGCCATTAGGCGGAAACGCCCAATCAAAGTGAGTAATCAAGTATTAATTAAAAGGGCCCGAGAAAGAGTTGCCGCTATCAAAAAGAGGTCGGTAGTAAATAGGATCTTGAAACAAGTTCAGCATAAATGAAAGTAACAGACCACATTAAAGAAGCGAAAGGGAAAACATTATTTTCGTTCGAAATTATTCCACCGGTAAAAGGACGTAATATTCAAGAGTTATATGGCAATATTGACCCGTTAATGGAGTTTAAGCCACCCTTTATTGATGTGACGACTTCTCGTGAGGAATTCATCTACATTGACAGGGACGGACTTTTGGATAAGAAACTCACGCGCATGCGTCCGGGTACTGTAGGGATATGCGCATCCATCAAGCATAAGTATGATGTAGATACTGTGCCACATGTGCTTTGTGGTGGATTTACCAAGGAGGAAACGGAGTACTTATTGGTAGATTGTCATTACTTGGGTATAGATAATGTAATGGCGCTCCGTGGCGATGCTATGCGAGAGGAAAAGTATTTTGAGGCAACAAAAGGGGGACACCCTTACGCTACAGGTTTGGTAAAACAGATTCAGGATTTGAACTATGGAAAGTACCTACACGAGGTTATTGAAACGGATGACTGTGCGGATTTTTGCATTGGTGTTGCCGGGTATCCCGAAAAGCATTTGGAAGCTCCTTCTTTAACATCAGATTTAAAACGTTTAAAAGAAAAGGTGGAAGCCGGTGCCAATTATGTGGTTACCCAAATGTTTTTTGATAATCAAAAGTATTTTGAGTTTGTAGAAGCTGCCAAAGCCATGGGAATAAATGTACCTATTGTTCCTGGGATTAAACCGATTGCCGTAAAACGACATTTGCAATTATTGCCACAGGTGTTTCGAATAGATTTACCACAAGATTTGATTGAGGCGGTGGATGATTGTAAAAACAATAAGGAAGTTAGACAAGTAGGGATTGAATGGGCTATTCAACAATCCATGGAACTCAAAGAAGCTGGCGTCCCAGTTTTACATTACTACTCGATGGGAAAATCGGATAATATTAAATCAATTGCGAAGGCTATTTTTTAGAAGGTCTTCGTTGGCAGTTTGTAGACGGTTGACGCTAATTGTTATCAAAGTAAAAGTGAATAATGAAATAGTGATAAAATATACGAGTTTTTACTAGGAGCTAATGGAAGGTTGAATGGGTAAACGATAGTTGACAAAAGGTAGTAATCTGTTGAATAAGGAGGCCATTTTTATAGTTTTATTGTCTTAGGTTTTATTAGTTGGTGTTTAGTAGAGGGAACCAAATTTTGTTATTTTATATGGGTAGCATCTAATTTTATAAAACGTATAACGGTATTTGATTATGATTTTTTAACATAGGTTAGTTTGCTTTTTAAGCAGAAGTATAGGCCTACATATCGTATTTTGAGCTTCGCGCGCATAGCATGCGGTTATCCCATAACTTGTATTTGAGTTTGAGCTTATATTTGTCTTTGAAACATCGTGCATACAGCGAATATTTTTCCCATTTAAAATTTCCCGCCTTGTAGGTCCAACTTCGTACTTCCCATTTCCCACTTGCATTACAGAACTCCTTACCTTTGCGCCCCATGAGGCAGATTTTTCTTTTTTGTGCTTTATTATCCTTATCTATTTGTGTAGCTCAACATGGCGAGGAAATAAAAAAATATACCATAGATGTAAGTCAGTTTTATGGTTCCGTGTTGCTGCATAATCCGGATATATCGCATTTGGTTTCCAATCATCCTGCTGGTTTTATTCTAAGCTATAACAGAAAAACCTATGGTTCACGCGAATGGGAAGCCCTGTACAAGTATCCTGATTATGGCGCATCGTTCATCTATCAAAACATGAATAATGAGACATTAGGGAATAATTTTGGGGTGTACGCCCACTATAATTTTTATTTTTTTAAGCGAAACATACAGTTTAGAATAGGGCAAGGACTTGCCTATAATACCAATCCATACGACAAGAACACCAATTTTAGGAACAATGCCTATGGCTCGGATTTTATGAGTTCTACCTATTTAATGCTTAACTATCATAAAGAGAACATCTTTAAAGGTTTGGGGTTTAAAGCAGGTGTGTCGGTGATACATTACTCTAATGCTAATGTTCGCGCACCAAATACCTCTACCAATACCTTTGCGTTCAATGCTGGATTGGTCTATGACCTGGACGGCGGAACTGAGGTGGCTTATATTCCTGCGGGGCCTAAAGAAAAAGTCACCGAGCCGGTACGTTACAATTTAGCCTTGCGGAGTGGTATTAATGAGAGTGACATTATAGGTTCAGGACAGTATGGCTTTGTTGTTTTATCAGGATATGCGGACAAACGCTTGGGTAGAAAAAGTGCCATTCAGCTAGGGGCTGACGTGTTTTTCTCAAATTTTTTAAAGGAATTGATACGTTTTCAAGGCACCTCTTTTCCTGAAATGGATGTAAATATTGATGATGATTACAGAAGGGTAGGTCTTTTTGTGGGTCATGAATTGTTCATTAATAGAACGAGTATTGTAACGCAGTTAGGCTATTATGTGTATTATCCTTTTGATTTTGAAGGTAGAGTGTATAATCGTGTAGGAATGAAACGCTATTTTGGCGATACGGTTTTTGGTGCTGTAACCCTTAAATCGCATGGAGCTGCGGCCGAAGGGGTTGAGTTTGGAATAGGAATTAGATTTTAAAAAATAGAGTTTAGATATAAGAATTTAGATGTTAGACCTTGGAGTAATAATACAGAGAAAATTATTTAGTTTTGGGATGCAGTGGTATACTGTAGGGCTTCTCATTAGCTGCTTCTTATTTTCCTGTAATTCTGAAAATGCTCCAGATTGTCTTCAGAATGAGGGTGAACTGGTGAGACAGGAAGTTGCGTTACCTAGTTTTGATAAGATTACCGTTTTTGAGAAAGTAGCTCTTGTTCTAAAAGAGGGGCCTGTTCAAAAAGTAGAAATTGAGACTGGAGAATTTTTAATGAACGAAGTAACTGCAACTATAGATGGAGATAAATTGATAGTAAGAAATGAGAACGGCTGTAATCTTTTTAGGGACTACGGGCTTACCACGGTTTATGTTACTTCGCCAAATATAACCACCATTCGCAGTAGTACGGGCTTGTTGATTAGTAGTGATGGTGTATTGACTTATCCAAATCTCAGTTTGATATCTGAAAGTTTTATTAATCCGGAGACAGAAACTACCGATGGTTCATTTGACCTAACTTTGGCTACCGATACCGTATCTATAGTAGGAAACGGTATTGCTTATTTTAAGTTGTCGGGAACCACTACGGATTTTAATGTGACCATTGCAGCAGGCGATTCTAGAATTGAAGCTAAAAATTTAATGGCCCAGAATGTGGTGCTGAACCATAGGGGAACCAACGATATTTTAATAAATCCACAAGAATCGGTACGGGGTGTTATTCGAGGCACTGGGGATGTGATTTCTTTCAATCGCCCACCAACCGTTGAGGTCGAGGAAATATTTAATGGCCGCCTTTTGTTTAATTAATTTTCTGATGTATTCTTGATGGCGAACCCTATCCTAAAATATCTAAAAAATATAGTTACTTCTAAAAGGATTTTAGGGAATGACAACAACTTGAATGCTTTAGTAAAGGCAGATAGTTTATTGCAAGGCTTGGTGAATGAAAAGCGTGTACCAGGACTTTCTACAACGGTGCTAAAAGACGGAAGCCCTATACTACAAAAAGGATATGGATATGCTGATTTGGAGGAAAAACGTAGGGTTAATCCCCAAAAAACCATCTTCCGTACCGCTAGTGTCTCTAAACCTATTGCTGCCACAGCCTTAGCCTATGCGGTTGCTAAAGGGGATATTACTTTGGATACATCATTCCATTACTATGTCCCTTACTTCCCTAAAAAGAAATGGGATTTTACGATTCGGCAATTGGCTAGCCATACTGCTGGAATCCGAAGCTATAGGGGGAAGGAATTCGCATTAAATGAACCATATTCCATCAAAGAAAGTATTGATATGTTCAAGGAAGATGCCTTACTTTTTGAACCGGGGAATGGATATGAATACAATAGTTTTGACTGGGTATTGATTTCCTTGGCCATACAGGAGGCCACCGGTATACCATTCCAGGATTATGTAACCGAACAGGTGTTGATACCTTTGGGATTGCAACAAACCATAGCGCCACAACAGTTTCCAAGAGATGGGCCATTAGTTGGTGCTATTTCACCTAGTGTGGAAAGTACATTGGAATACGCGACATGGTATACCAAAACTAGATTAGGTTTTCGTGAAGCGATTCCGGTAAATAATTTTTATAAATTGGCTGGTGGTGGTTTTTTGAGCACATCGGACGATATTGCCAAATTTGGTCAGGCCTACTTGGATAGGATAATTTTAAATAAGAACATTGTTTCCGAGTTTTTAACTTCTGTTTCTATTAATGGTAAGCCAACCTACTATGGATTGGGTTGGCAAGTAAGTGAAGATAAAAAGGGTAGACCCTATTTTGGGCATGTTGGGAGCAGCGTTGGGGCCTATTCCAATCTTTTTGTGTATCCGGAGGAGCGAATGGTATTTTCAATTTTAATTAATAGTACAGATTCTAAGGTGCAAGAAGAGTTGGACGAAGTAATTAATTTACTGATCGATAATTTCGAAATTTCCTAAAAAGTAAACCCCACTTTTATCCCGCCCCAATTCGCACTATTTCCAGATTCAAACTCCCGTGTAATTGTAGTTTTAGCATATTCAAAATATAGTATGCTTGTCTTAAGAATAAGTCCATAGTTAAATTCGGCGGTAAAACGCTCTACTTTTGATGCTTCTATGGTATAAGGACTATCCTTTTTGAAAAAGCCGCCTTGCAATGTTGCATCATACCCTATAAGGGATACAACTGGTTGCGAATACAAGTATAACTGAAATTTACGCTTATTTTTTTTGAGTGAAAAAGACGATTTTAACAGCCCTAATGAAACATTTACGCCTGCCGAAATATTTGTGAACAAGGTGCCAACTTGCGCGGTAGCTTGGCTATTTATAGCGAAAATAGAATTATACCGATAAAGTAGTTTTTCAAAATCGATGCGGTAGTTGAATACAATATCATTTTTAATCTGATTGTCCCACCCACCAGGAATTTTATTGCCTGTTGCCTCATGGATTTTTACTTGCATCTCTTTCCCAAAAGAACCTGGCCCAATGAGTCCAAGACTTAAGGATTGTGATATTCTGTTTGATTTGGAAGTATCAGTTGCAACGGTAAAACTTTTTAGCATAATGGCCGATGCGAAAGGACGGTCACCAAATTGAATAGCTGGACTCACAAAATCACTAGGTGTAAATCCTATATGTTCTATGGAAATACCATATCGAGTATTGTAATTTTTAGTTTTTAAAAAAAGACGATTTATAGGATTTTTTTTTAAGCTTGGATGTGCTAATTCTAAGTTGTAGCCTTGGGTGTAATTTTTGTCGGTAGCTGAGAAAAAATCGTTCTCATAATTAAATCTGAGATAAGACGCGCTTTCAATATCCCTAAAGGAAACCAAATTATTAATTTTTTGACTATAAACGTGATAGCCAAGAAAGAGTAGAAATAATAGAATGTAGGTTGTCTTCATTTGTTTATCTACGACACTTTAAACGTGATAGTTTCATCCACTACCCTTTCTTTAATAAATAGGTAATAATGTTAAGGTTTAAACTAAATAGTTCCATGTCAAAGATTATGTCCACATATGTGTTATTTTTAGTTTTAAATCTTTTTTCATGAGAAAACCAATCCGTACTTTATTTATTCTTTTCCTTCTTTCTTTGATTTCTTTTTACTGTCCGGCCCAGAGAGACGGGGATTTTGATGCGTTAGCGAAGACCTATGCCGATGCTAGTTTGCCTTTGTTAAAGGAGCTTTTGAGTATTCCCAATGATGCTTTTTACCCAGAGGATATTGAGCAAAACGTATTGTGGTGCGAAAAAGAGTTCGGTAGTCGGGGCTTTTCTACACAACGCATTAACACAACCCATGCGCCACTATTGTTAGCTGAAAGAAAACATCCTAAAGCTAAGAAGACGGTTTTGATTTACCTTCAATTAGACGGTCAGCCTGTAGATAGCACCCAGTGGTTTCAGGAGAGTCCCTATAAACCGGTTGTAAAAAGGAAAAATAAAAATAATGAATGGGAGGAAGCAATTTGGGATTCAGCCAGCAGTATGAATGATGAATGGCGTATTTTTGCCAGGTCAGCAAGTGATGCGAAAGGTCCTGTGGTTATGTTTTTGGCAGCCCTGGACGCCGCAGCCTCAAAAAATATAGTCCCTAATTATAATATCAAGGTCGTAATGGATTTTGAAGAGGAATTAGGCTCACCAAGACTGCCAGATGCAGTTACACAAAACGCTCAATTGTTAAGCGCGGATATGTTGATTATTTTTGATGGTCCACGTCATATAAGTAATAAACCAACCTTGACTTTTGGGGCGAGAGGTATCGCCACCGTCACTTTGACGACCTATGGTCCTGTTGTTTCCCAACATAGCGGTCATTTTGGAAATTATGCGCCTAACCCTGCTTTACGCCTCTCCAAACTTTTGGCCTCCATGAAAGATGATGATAGCCGTGTAACAATATCAGGGTTTTATGATGGTATAAACATCGACACTGAAACAGCACAAATTTTAAGAAATGTCCCTGATAATGAGGAAGAAATTAAAAAGCGACTTCAAATTGTAACGCCTGATAAGGTGGGTGATTCTTATCAAGAAGCCATTCAGTATCCGTCTTTGAATATTCGGGGAATGCAGTCGGGTTGGATAAACGAAAAAGTACGCACGATTATACCAGGTTGGGCTAGAGCCGAGCTTGATGTTCGGTTGGTCTTAGAATCAAATCCGGAACGATTAATTCAGTTAATTAAAGGCCACATAGTAGACCAAGGCTATTACGTAACAGCTTTGGAACCGACGGAAGAAGAGCGACTAACCCATGATAAGATTGCGACTTTCACTTCAGAAATTTCGTATCAATCCTTTCGAACAGATTTCGATTCCGAAGTTGGTAAGTGGCTTACGAGTGCCTTAAAAAATGGGTTTGGGGAAGATCCTATACGGATACGTATGAGTGGTGGTTCTATTCCTATATCCCCTTTTGTGTCCACTTTGGGTATTCCGGCCGTTACGGTACCCACGGTCAATAGGGACAATAATCAGCACAGTCCTAATGAAAATTTAAGAATAGGAAATTATAGGGATGGGGTAAAGACAATGATTGCAATTTTGAAGGAGAAGTTGTGACTATATGTTTTATCAATTCAAGAATTAACTTAGCTGCAGTGAAGTAACTACAATCTGTAAAAGCGTATCAATTACAACACCATGCTTTTTTCTGTCGTTCTATTATTCTTTTTTATTGTAATTACACAAGAGATAACTTCCTCTCTGGGATTTTGGAAAACGGGATAGTATAAAGATGATAAACAGATAGCTTAATATTTTAACGGAGAAGAACGTGGATATAAACAAACACTAGGAAAAGTCTAAACGAAAAGAAGCGTTAGCTGGAGGTGCTTTATTGGCGAAGTTAGGACTCGCTTTATATTTTTAACTAATTCACATTAAACACGTCATTTTTAAATCATATTCTTCATAAAATTATTCTAAAACTCGAAATTCAAAAAAAAATTAGTATAAATTATAGGTATTAAATATAATTAGTACATTAGCAACAGTTAAGAAAAAAATGACAAAGCAATATTTTTGGAACAGTTTCTACTTCTACTTCTTTTTTAAAAGAGGAACGGGACTGTTGTAGTATATTTTAAACATATGAACAATAGAAGTCCCGTTACCAACGGGGCTTTTTTTTTGTTTAAAACTTTTAATTTTGGAATAACCTGAAGGTGTTTTAGTTTTTACATTAAATTTAAAAATGGGTTTAAAGATAGCCATACAGGGAATTAAGGGGTCTAATCATCATCAAGTGGCATTGGATTACTTTGGTGAAGAAATAGATTTGGCAGAGTGCCTTTCATTTGATGCCTTGGTTCAAAATCTCTTGGAGAAAGATGCCGATAAAGGGGTTATGGCGATTGAAAACTCCATTGCTGGATCTATTATCCCGAATTACGCTTTGTTATTTCACAACGACTTACACATAATAGGGGAGTACTACCTAAACATTCATCACCATTTAATGGTGATGGAAGGGCAACAACTTTCCGATATTACTGAGGTTAGTTCGCATCCCATGGCTTTGCTACAATGCAAGGAGTTTTTTAAAGGTTTCCCTCATATACGTTTGGTGGAAGATGTGGATACTGCGGAAACAGCTAAACGTATCCAAGCGCAAAATTTAAAGCATGTGGCAGCGATTGCACCTAAAGTAGCAGCCCAATTATATGGGTTGGACATCGTAGCGGACAATATACAGACCATTAAGAATAACTCCACACGATTTATCATTGTAAAGACAAGAAATAAAGAGCTTCCCGAGATTGAAATAAATAAGGCTTCTGTAAGGTTCATTGCTAACCACAAACGCGGTAGTTTGGCGGCTGTGCTTAATGTGATGAGCGATTGCAGAATGAACCTAACTAAAATACAGTCGCTCCCTGTGATAGAGACACCTTGGAAATATGCCTTCTTTGTGGATATTACGTTTAACGATTATGAAGATTTTAGTAAGTTAAAAGCCTTATTGGATATCATGACAGAAGAATTTAAAGTTTTAGGAGAATATAAAAAAGCCATGGTATGATACAAACGGCAAAACGTTTAGAAACGATACAAGAATACTACTTTTCCAAAAAGTTACGAGAGGTTCGGGTACTCATGGGAGAAGGTAAAGACATTATTAATATGGGTATCGGTAGTCCAGACTTGGCACCATCAATGGAAGTCATTGCTAGTATGCAACAGGCTATTTTGGAGCCTGGTGCACATCAATATCAAAGCTATCAAGGTTTGCCAGAACTCAGGTCTGCCTTTGCCTCTTTTTATAAAAAAAAGTTTAATGTGTTGTTAGAAGCACAATCTGAGATTTTGCCCTTAATGGGCTCAAAGGAAGGCATAATGCATATAAGCATGGCCTTTTTGAATGCTGGCGATCAGGTACTCATTCCAAATCCTGGTTATCCTACCTATACATCGGTAACCAATTTGGTAGGGGCAGAACCGGTCATGTATGATCTTACCGAGGAAAACAACTGGTTGCCAGATATGGATAAGTTGGGCCAAATGAATCTCAGTAAGGTGAAATTAATGTGGATTAGTTATCCTAATATGCCTACAGGAGCGCGTATTACCATTGAAAAAATGGATGAGCTCGTCACTTTTGCAAAAAGGCATCAAATATTATTGGTAAATGATAATCCCTACAGTTTTGTGTTGAACGATACCCCTACCAGTATTTTGCAGGTACCTGGTGCCAAAGAGGTTGCACTTGAATTAAATTCCTTGAGTAAGACGTTTAATATGGCTGGTTGGCGCGTTGGGATGGTCTCTGGGAATGCCGAGCATATTACCGCTGTACTAAAGATAAAGAGCAATATGGACTCCGGTATGTTTTACGGCGTGCAGAAGGGAGCAATTACCGCTTTGAAAAGTGGGGATGGATGGTTCCAAGAGTTGAACCGTACATACAGTAAAAGAAGGGCACTTATGTTCCAATTGGTAGATTCAATTGGCGCCACATATGACCTTAATGCAGCAGGTATGTTCATCTGGGCTAAGCTACCCATAGCATCAAAGTCCTCAGAGGAATTTATAGATGAGTTATTATATGAAAAGGATATTTTTATTGCACCAGGTACTATTTTTGGAAGTAATGGAGAAGGGTTTATTAGGTTTTCACTCTGTGTTACCGAAGAAAAAATAAAGGAAGCGATAAAGAGATTTGAGTAGTGAGATAAAATAATTACGTCTAAAATCTCAATTCTAGATTTAATATCTAAAAGTACATATGAACGTTTTTGTAGTAGGTGTAGGTTTAATTGGAGGCTCTTTTGTAAAGGACCTTAAGGCAAAAATGCCGAAGGCTACCGTATACGGAATAGATGCAAACGCTAAGCATCTAGAAGAAGCACTTTCTTTGGGTTTGATTGACGTAATTGCAACCTACGACGAGTTACCCTTAGCAGATTTTGTCATGGTAAGTATCCCGGTAGATGTAATCGTGCAAGAGCTACCTAAAATCTTGGATAGAGTACATGAGGGTTGTGTGGTTTGCGACGCGGGTTCTACTAAAGAACTGCTATGTAAGGTGCTGGAGAGCCACCCTAAAAGACGTAATTTTTTAGCATGCCATCCTATCGCAGGAACCGAATTTTCCGGACCCTCGTCAGCTATAAACGGACTCTATGACGGGAAGACAAATATTATTTGCGAAGTAGAGAAAACCGCCTTTACGTTGCAAGAGAAAGCCTTGGAGATTTTTAAATTGCTAGGAATGCGTATACGGTATATGAACCCTAAAGCACATGATAAGCATATAGCTTATGTATCTCATTTGTCCCATATCAGTTCTTTTATGTTAGGAAAAACGGTCATAGAAAAGGAAAGGAACGAACGTGATATTTTTGATATGGCCGGCAGTGGTTTTGAAAGTACCGTGCGTTTGGCTAAAAGTTCGCCAGCGATGTGGACCCCAATTTTTAGGCAAAACAAAGAGAATGTAATAGAGACCTTGGCGGAGTATATTCAAAATTTGACGGAATTTAAGGAACTACTTTTGAAAGATGATTATGAGGGGATTTACAATGAAATGAATAATACCAATAAGATAAAAACTATTCTAAAAGGATTGCCAGCTAAAAAAGGTAATTGAACTAATTGAGAACAAAAATTAATATTAATAAATACTATTAAATACACGAAGACCTAAGGCAGTAGAAAAATGAACACCTTTACCCCTTTTGCTGCTTAAGCCTTCACCAAAAACAAAGTAATGGAGAATACAAAAGAAATGAGAACATGGTTGGACGATATGGGTTTAGATCATCCACTAGTAATAGCAGGGCCATGTAGTGCTGAAACCGAGGAACAGGTATTGCGAATAGCGCACGAATTAAAAGATACCGATGTTAATTATTACCGAGCAGGTATTTGGAAACCAAGAACGCGTCCTGGGAATTTTGAAGGCGTTGGTGCCCTAGGCCTTAAATGGCTTCAGAAAGTGAAGGCAGAAACTGGACTAAAAACGGCTACGGAAGTTGCGAACCGTGCGCACGTAGAATTGGCTTTGGAGCATGATGTAGATTTATTATGGATAGGTGCGCGGTCTACTGTGAGCCCTTTTATAATGCAAGAGTTAGCAGATGCTTTGAAAGGAACAGACAAGATTGTTTTGGTTAAGAACCCTGTAAATCCAGATTTAGCTTTGTGGTTAGGAGGTATCGAAAGATTACACACAGCGGGTATTAAAAAGTTAGGTGCTATTCACAGAGGTTTTTCAACCTATGAAAAAACGAAGTATAGAAATATTCCAGAGTGGCAATTGGCTATTGAATTCCAGAACAAGTTTCCGGATTTGCCATTGATTAATGACCCTTCTCATATTACGGGTAAACGCGATATGATTTTTGATGTTTCGCAAACAGCATTGGACTTGAATTTTGATGGCTTGATGATTGAAACTCACTTTGACCCTGATAATGCTTGGAGTGATGCTGCACAGCAAGTGACGCCTGATACTTTAGTGCAAATTATGAGGGATTTGAAAATCAGAAAGGAATCTGATCCAGAAGCAGAATATAACAAGCAATTGAGCAACCTTAGGGCACAGATAGATGTACTTGATAATCAATTGATTGAAACGCTCGGGAGACGAATGAAAGTTTCTGACGGAATCGGTGGTTTAAAAAAGTCTAGGAATGTTGCTGTACTTCAATCTAATCGCTGGAACGAAATTTTGGGTAAGATGATTTTAGAAGGAGAATCGAAAGGGCTTAGCGAGGAGTTTGTCTTGCGCATGTTTAAGGCCATTCACCAAGAATCTATTAATCACCAAGAGAAAATTGTAAAGGCTTAAATAAAAAATCCCGACTTAAAAAGTCGGGATTTTTTTTAATTTTGTTTAGTACTGAAATAGCCTTCGCTAGTACAGCTGCTATCAAAATCAGTAGTAAGGATAACGCTAGTTCAGGTTACTTTTTGAAAATATATCTGGTAATAAAAATACCAGAGCCATCTCCTTTACCACTATCACTTTCAACAGCACTAGTTACAAAAGCCAGCTCCCAGCCTTCGGCAACCATGGCATTAATTTTAGAGCTAATTATAGCATCATTTGCGGCAATATTTTGAAAACGAATACCAGCAATATTAAAGAAGTTCAATAACTTGGTTTCGTCAAAATCTTTTACTCGAATCTCACTTCTTTTTGATTTATTACGGGTATTGTCTTCTTCTGTTTGAGTTGAAGTAAACGCTGTAAAATCTTTTTCTTCATTACCAGATATAATTCTTGAACGGCCTAGACCACTGGAAACAATAGATTCCACACTTGTAATTACTTTAAACTGTTGCGCGTTCATTTCAAACGTACATACAAATGTTACGAATGCGATAAAAATAATTTTCTTCATAATAATGGTTGATTTATTTATAAATATGATTAAAAAGATACAAATTGACAGGAATCTTTCAGAAATACTATGTTGAAATTTGTATTTCAGTGGTATAACGGTAAAATTTAAGGGTAAGTATGCGTTTAGTGAATTCAAACTTATGTAACGCGTATTTTAACGCTTTAGCTTCTTTAGTTAGATTTTAGTTTATCGGAAGTGCAGTCTGTTTTTGTTTCATAGATAATATCTTGATATATAGGAATAGGAGTCCCCGAATTGGTTGGTTTATAAAAGAAAATCGTTACTTTGTACTATGAGGATGTATTATTTAGGAGGAGGCACATGCTAGGTATCGTTTATAAATCCACCGGAAGTTGGTACACCGTAAAATCAGATAATGGTGATTTTTACAACTGCAGGATTAAGGGAAAATTCAGGATAAAAGGAATAAAAAGTACCAATCCGATAGCGGTAGGGGATAAGGTACATTTTGATGTAGAAACTATAGGTGACGATACCATAGGAATTATACATAAGATAGAAGAGCGTAAGAACTACATCATTCGAAAATCTGTAAACCTTTCCAAGCAAACTCACATTATAGCTTCAAATCTAGACCAAGTATTTCTACTTATAACCCTTAATAATCCTCCTACCCATTCTATTTTTATAGATCGATTTTTAGTAACTGCCGAAGCCTATCATATTCCGGCGATTTTGGTGTTTAATAAAATTGACACCTATACGGATGAAGAACGTGACGAGGTGAAGTACTTAGCGGCTATGTACAGAGAGGTCGGGTACACGTGTATTGGAATTTCTGCCGTTACTGGTAAAAACGTAGATACTATAAAAGAATGGATGGTAGGAAAAACTTCGATGTTTTCGGGACATTCGGGCGTAGGAAAATCAACCTTGATTAATGCTATAGATTCAAACCTAAATCTTAAAACTGCTCAAATTTCAGAACAACATCTGCAAGGACAACATACTACTACTTTTGCGGAAATGTATGATATGGATTTTGATGCACGTATTATAGATACGCCTGGGATTAAGGGATTTGGTATTGTAGATATGGAAAAAGTAGAAATTGGCGATTATTTCCCTGAGCTTTTTAAATTAAAACAAGAGTGTAAGTTTAATAATTGCTTGCATTTAGATGAACCTAAATGCGCTATAAAAGATGCCTTAGAGGAAGGAACGATACCTTGGAGCCGCTACCGCAGCTATGTGCAAATGGTTGCTGGGGAAGATGAGCATTACAGAGTGGATACTTATGGTGAAAAGAAATGAGAGCAGTAGTACAAAGAGTTTCTAGCGCTAGTGTAACCGCTGAGGGAGAAGTGATTTCAGCTATAGAAACCGGATTATTGGTTTTGTTGGGTGTTACCGACCAAGATGGTATGGAGGACATACAATGGTTAATACGAAAAATAGCCAACCTCCGTATTTTTAATGATGCTGAAGGTGTCATGAACCTTTCGCTATCGAATATAAACGGGGAGGCCATAGTGGTAAGTCAGTTTACACTTTATGCAGCCACTAAAAAGGGAAATCGACCCTCCTATATAAAGGCTGCCAAGCCGGATATTGCTGTTCCGCTATACCAAGCTTTTGTCTTGGAACTAGAAAAGGAACTGGGCAAAAAAGTAGGAACGGGTGTTTTTGGCGCAGACATGAAAGTGGAATTAGTTAACGATGGGCCTGTTACGATTAGTATGGACTCAAAAAATAAGGAATAGGATATTTCGGCTATTTTCAAGCTTAGTTTTTTGTTTCTTGTAGGAGAATTCTTTAGCTTTCTTCCATAAATCAAGCTTATGCGTTTATTTTCACTCTATTGTGCCTTTTTATTCAGCGTGTTATCTTCTTCACAAAACTTAGATTATTCTATTTTAACCATGGATAAAGCCTTGACCAAGGATGCCAATGCGGTGGTGAGATTGGACGAAATGAAAATTGAGATTTTGGGACATGATCACCTGAGGTACAAGGTTGACGAGGTTATTACGGTGTTAAATAAATTTGGTAATTACCACAGTACCAAAAGTATTTCTTTTGATAAGGAACTTAAAATAAAGGATTTAGAGGTCTTTATTTACGATCAGTTGGGCAACGAGATAGATCATTTCAATAAGAAGAATTTTACTGATGTTAGTGCTGCTGATGGATTTTCTTTATTCAATGATGACAGGGTGTTACGGCATAAATACACACCAATTAGCTATCCCTACACTATACACACCTCTTACGAAGTAGAGACCTCGGATACTGGATTTTTTCCGCCATGGTACTTTCTTTCTAATTATCGGGAAAGTGTGCAAAAGAGTTATTATGAAATAACCTATGCTAGGTCGGAATTAAAACCAGAAATCAAGGAGCATCAGTTAGATGGTTTAAACATCTCCAAAATAGATGACCCAGGAAAATTGGTGTATTCCGCAGCTATGATACCAGCTATTAAATATGAAGAATTAAGTCCATCTTTTAGAAATATTGTGCCCCGATTGTCTGTGCGAATGATAAAATTTAATCTTAAAGGGGAGGAGGGGCAAGTAGAAAGTTGGTCCGACTTTGGAAAATGGATGGATGATAAGTTGCTGAGCGGAGCAGACGAATTGGCTCCTGAAACTATAACAAGGGTTAAGGAATTGGTGGAGGGAATTGAGGATGATTTGGAAAAAGCCAAGATTATTTACAAGTATGTTCAGGATAATACACGATATATAAGTGTACAGATTGGTATTGGAGGTTGGAAACCTATTAGCGCTATTAATGTAGATGAGGTAAAGTATGGTGATTGCAAGGGGCTCTCCAACTACACCTATGCCTTGTTCAAAGCAGTTGGCGTCACCTCTCATTACACCGTAATCTATGCAGGGAAAGACAAAATAGATTTTGAGGAGGATTTTGCTGTATTACAGGGCAATCATGCTATTTTGGCTGTTCCTTATAACGGCACCTATTATTGGATAGATTGCACTTCACAAGTACATCCTTTTGGTTTTGTCGGAGGTTTCACCGATGATAGAAAGGCATTAATTGTAACTCCAAATGGCGGGAAAATTATAAAAACCGTTTCTTATATAAATGAGGATAACAGTAAAAAAACAGTAGCTCAGTATACGCTAGGAAAAAAAGGCGATATCAAGGCAATGGTTTATATAACATCAGAGGGTATTCCTTATGATAATCGTTTTTATTTAGAAAATGAAACCAATGATAACGTGGTAAAAGCTTATAAAGAGTACTGGAGTACAATAAATAATATTGAAATTAAAAATATTGATATTAGTAACAATCGCGATAAGATTATTTTTAAAGAAGAAGTTTTACTAGAGGCAGCAAATTATGGAACCATAAGTGGCAATAGAATGTTTTTTACTCCAAATGCCTTTGATAGAAATACATACATTCCAAACAGATATAGGAATAGAACAAGATCCTTGGTTATTGACAGGGGCTATTCCCATGATAATGATTTTTTGATAAACCTTCCTGAAGGCTATGCGGTTGAGGCTATACCAGATAATATTAGTATTGCAAATGAATTTGGAGAGTATCTATTTAGCATAGAGTATATAGCAAAAGACAACACAATAAAATATAAAAGAAAACTGTTTATTAAAAAAGGTGTTTTCAAGAAGGATAAATACAAAGCCTACAGAGATTTTAGAAAAGAAACAGCTACTGCAGACAATTCTATGGTTGTGCTTATTAAGAAATAAAAAAATTACTAAACCGTAACTATGATAAAAGACACACTACTAATTATCTTCCTTTTATTTGCTGTCTTCTCGGTAAAATCCCAAGATTATAAATTTGGAAAAGTTTCTAAGGAGGAACTTACAGAGAAAGTATATGCAAAGGATTCTAGTGCTCCAGCAGCTGTATTGTATAGATCTCACAAAACTCGTTTTAATTACCTGCAGTCAAATGGGTTTCAAATAATTACATTTATTTATGAGCGTGTTAAAATATACAATGCTGACGGATTTAAGTACGCAACGGTAAAAGAAAACTTGTTCTACAATAAAGGCCAAAATGAGCATTTAACGGGGCTAAAGGCTTACACCTATAATTTAGTAGATGGTAAGATTGTCAAAGACAAGCTTAAATCTTCTGCTGAGTTTAAAACTAAATTAAATGATTTTTATAATCAGGAAAAGTTTACTATGCCTAATGTTAATGATGGTAGTGTAATAGAATACCAATACTCTATTAGTTCTCCATTTTACTGGTCTATAGATGAATTGGTATTGCAATATGATATTCCTATAAAGAAACAAGAAGTCTCTATATCAACTCCAGAGTATTTTGTTTTTAAACCTAATATAAAGGGGTATTTAAAATTAAACCCTCGCGTAGGAAGCGGAAACGGAAAAATGAATTTCATTAATTCCAATAAACAAAGAAGAGGTAATGCGCGTTATAACTATGACCAGACTGAACTGGATTATTCAACCAGTGTAAACACATACGAAATGATTGATGTGCCGGCTTTGGAAGCTGAGCCTTTTATTAATAATATTAATAATTATAGGTCTGTCGTTAAATACGAGTTGGAGTCTGTGAAAATGCCAGATTCACCTGTTAAAAACTATACCACTACTTGGGAGGACGTTATTGATGAAATTTATCAAAGTCAGAGATTTGGAGGTCAATTAACTCAAGGTAATTTTTTTAAAGATGACTTGAGTGTGATTTTAGCAGATAAGAATAGTGACATAGAAAAAACAGGAGCGATTTTTCATTTTATTCAAGACCGTATGAATTGGGACGGTTATTATGGTTATTATGTAAATCAGGGCGTCAGAAAGGCCTACAAAGAAAAAAAGGGAAATACAGCAGATATTAATTTGATGCTTATTGCAATGTTGAACGATGCTGGAGTAAAAAGTTATCCTGTGCTCATTAGTACACGGGAAAACGGGGTGCCTATGTTCCCGACTAGGGAAGGGTTTAATTATGTGGCAGTGTATGTAGAGTTGGATAAAGGAAGTATTTTATTGGATGCTTCAAATAAATACACGGAGCCTAACCTTTTACCCGCAAGAGCTATTAATTGGTTTGGACAAGTAGTAAAGAAAGACGGTACCCGTAAAAGTATATCATTAATACCTAAGACTGTTTCAAAGGAAACTTTGACCTGTAGTCTTTTCCTAACTGAAGACGGCGAGATCACAGGAAAGCAACGAACAGTTTATTCAGATTATTTAGCTTACAATCACAGGAACGACTTCAATGGTGTGAGTGATGAGTCTTATATCAAAAATTTGGAGAGCAAAACAGGTGGTATAGAGATTTCTGAATTTTCTGTTAAGAATCAGCTAATAATAGGAAAACCCATCACGGAGAGTTATGCGTTTTTAATGGAAAATCAAGCCAGTTCTATTGGGGATAAGATTTATTTTAATCCTTTGTTTCATTTTGCTACCAAGGAAAACCCTTTTAAATTAGAAGAAAGATATTTCCCTATTGATTTTAAGTATCCTTGGGAAGAAAAATATAATATAAGTATTAATATTCCAGAAGGGTATGTGATAGAGTCAATACCAGAGAGTTTAAAATTAGAATTACCAGATAAAATGGGTTCTTTTTTATATACTCTAAAGGTTAATTCAACAGGTTTACAGGTTTTAGTGGATATAAAGTTCAATAATTCGATTATCCCTTCCAAGCAATACCAATTCATTAAAGAGTTTTTTAATCAAATCGTTCAAAAAGAAACAGAACAGGTGGTTTTATCTAAATCATAATTGTTCTTTAGAAAAGATGAACAATGCTCTTCTTTACATATTTTTACTAAAACCTTTAGATGAACATACAAAACGCACAAACCGCGGTAGATGATTGGATTAAGGAGCACGGTGTTCGCTACTTTAACGAATTGACCAATATGGCCCAACTCACGGAGGAGGTGGGAGAAGTAGCTCGTATTATTGCCAGACGCTATGGGGAGCAAAGCGAAAAAGAAAGCGATAAATCTAAAGATTTGGGGGAAGAACTTGCAGATGTGCTTTTTGTGGTACTCTGTTTGGCCAATCAAACAGGGATAGATTTACAACAATCTTTCGATGATAAGTTAGATCTAAAAACCAAGCGCGATCATGACCGCCATCACAATAATAAAAAGCTGAAATAATACTATATTTGCCCTTCGTTTTTAACCTATTCTATTTTGAAAATTCACCTTACCGGTCCCAGAGAACAGCAATTTAACGCAAACATTAAAATAACAGGTTCCAAAAGCGAATCTAATCGGTCCTTGTTGTTGGCTGCGCATTATAAAGGGGTTACCATCGAAAATTTATCCAATTCAGACGATGCACAGGTGATGGAGCAGGGATTGCAAAAAAATTCGGGTACCGTAGATATTCATCATGCGGGTACGGCAATGCGTTTTTTGACAGGATATTTTTCCGGGCAAGAAGGAAAAAATGTGCTCTTAACGGGCTCCAAACGTATGACGGAAAGGCCCATCAAAATATTGGTAGATGCCCTACGCGACTTGGGTGCGGATATTTCTTATGTTAAGGAAGAAGGATATCCCCCGATTAAAATTAACGGAAAAGCACTAACAAAGGATAAAGTAAGTCTTCCAGCGAATGTGAGTAGTCAGTATATATCATCACTATTATTACTCGCACCAAGCCTCAAAAACGGATTGGAATTGGAATTAGTGGGTAAAATCACATCAGTTCCATATATAAAAATGACCTTGGGCCTTTTGGATGAATTAGGCATACCCAATTCTTTTGAAGGTAATCTCATCAAGGTAAGTCCTAAAACTTCCGTTGCCCCTGCACGATTAATTGTAGAATCTGATTGGAGTTCCGCTTCCTACTATTACAGTATGGTTGCCTTGGCAGCCGTTGGTTCGGAAATTAGCTTATCGGCCTATAAAAAAAACAGCCTGCAAGGCGACAGTGTTTTGGCTGAGCTATATAGAGGTTTTGGAGTGGAAACGCTATTTAGCGAACACAGCATAACCTTAAAAAAGTTAAACACCCCAAAAGAAAAAACGGTGGCGTTTGACCTCGCAAATGCACCTGATATTGCGCAGACTATCGCCGTTACTACTTTTGGTTTAGGTATGGGATGTCATTTGGTGGGTCTACATACCTTAAAAATAAAGGAGACCGATAGATTGGAAGCCCTGCATACGGAACTGACCAAATTGGGAGCCGATATCTCGGTAACGGACAAAACGCTAACGATAAAACCATCAAATATCCTAAATAAGGAGGTTGCCATAGATACCTATAATGATCATAGAATGGCAATGGCTTTTGCGCCACTGGCACTAAAAATACCCCTGTTTATAAATGATGCAGAGGTAGTCTCCAAATCCTATCCAGATTTTTGGGAGGACCTAAGAGGACTTCAATTTACTACCATAGAATTATAATCCCTTATTTACTTGACAACCCCCCTTTCCAGATTGTATATTTGCAGCCGCAATTCCATCCAAAAGCATTAGTTCATGGATAAGGCAAGCGTTATACGATCGCTTTTATTATGGATTTTTTATTAGAATCGCTATTCACTAAAACATAAACAAACATACAAGAAATGAAATTATCACACTTTGGTTTTGAACTTCCGGACGAATTATTGGCAGAGCATCCGTCTGAAAATAGAGATGAATCTAAATTAATGGTCGTCCATAGGGAAACTGGAAAAATTGAGCATAAAATGTTCAAGGACATGATTGATTATTTTGATGAAGGTGATGTTATGGTGTTGAACAATACCAAAGTTTTTCCAGCTCGACTTTATGGAAACAAAGAAAAAACTGGAGCGCGTATTGAAGTGTTTCTTTTACGTGAACTTAATGAAGAGCAACGCTTGTGGGATGTTTTAGTTGATCCGGCGCGTAAAATTCGTATTGGTAACAAACTTTATTTTGGGGAGGACGAAACCTTGGTAGCGGAGGTTATAGATAATACTACTTCTAGAGGACGTACCCTACGTTTCTTATATGATGGTGCGTATGTAGATTTTAGAAGAAAGCTGAAAGAATTGGGAGAAACTCCATTGCCAAAGTATATAAAAAGAGACGTAGAGCCAGAGGATGCAGAGCGTTACCAGACTATTTATGCTAAGCATGAAGGTGCTGTGGCAGCACCAACAGCCGGGATGCATTTTTCAAAACACTTGTTAAAGCGCTTGGAGATAAAAGGAATTGATTTTGCAGAATTGACCCTACACGTTGGATTGGGTACTTTTAATCCTGTAGAAGTAGAAGATTTGTCCAAACACAAAATGGATAGCGAAGAGTTGTTTATTGATGAAAAAGCTACTGAAATTGTTAATAATGCCAAAACACAGAAGCGAAGAGTTTGTGCTATTGGAACCACGGCAATGAGAGGTTTGGAAAGTGCTGTTTCTTCCAATGGTACCTTGAATACCTATGAGGGATGGACGAACAAGTTTATTTTTCCACCCTACGAGTTTAGTATTGCTAATGCAATGATTACCAATTTTCATTTACCTAAATCTACCTTATTGATGATGATTTCAGCATTTATGGGCCATGATTTAATGAATAAATGTTACAAGGAAGCTATTTTGGAGCAGTACAAGTTCTATTCCTATGGTGATGCCATGTTAATTATTTAATAGACTGATTTGCATTTCCGCGTAAGCGGAAATCCATATAATTTTAAAAACTAAATCCCTCTTATACCAAAGTTGATACAAGAGGGATTTTTTATTGCGTACTTGTGGAGATAAAAAAGAAAGACGTTAGAGCACTGACCAAGGAGCAACTCCGAGACTTTTTTGAGGGTCAGGGAGACAAGCCTTTTCGTGGCAATCAAGTGTACGAATGGCTGTGGCAAAAAGGGGCACATTCCTTTGACATTATGACCAATCTTTCCAAGATTACACGCGATATGTTGGAGGCCAACTTTGTAATCAATCACATAAAGGTAGATTTGATGCAGCGAAGTTCGGATGGTACCATAAAAAATGCAGTACGCTTGCATGACGACCTCGTTGTAGAATCTGTTTTGATTCCAACAAAAACCAGAACAACAGCTTGTGTTTCTAGTCAAGTAGGTTGTAGTTTAGATTGTAGGTTCTGTGCGACCTCTCGTTTAAAGCGTATGCGTAATCTGAACCCTGACGAAATCTATGATCAAGTAGTGGCAATAGATAATGAAAGCCGTTTGTATTTTGATAGGCCCTTGAGTAACATTGTATTTATGGGCATGGGAGAACCGCTCATGAATTACAAAAATGTAATTAAAGCGATAGATATGATCACCTCGCCAGAGGGCTTGGGCATGTCTCCTAAACGTATTATTGTTTCTACCTCAGGAGTGCCTAAACTGATAAAACGCATGGCAGATGAGGAAGTCCGTTTTAAACTAGCCGTATCTTTACATTCGGCCATAGATGAGATACGTACTTCGATTATGCCCTTTAATGCCACGTTTACTTTGTCAGATTTACGAGAATCGTTGATATATTGGTACGAAAAAACCAAAAGCCGGATTACATACGAGTATGTGGTTTGGAAAGGCATCAACGATAAGAAAAAAGATGTAGATGCACTTGTCGATTTTTGCAGGTTTGCTCCGTCAAAAGTAAATCTTATCGAATACAACCCCATAGACGACGGAGAGTTTCAACAAGCCTCTAACGCTACGATAGATATGTATGTGGAGACTTTAGAGAAAAACGGTATTACAGTTACGGTAAGGCGATCGAGAGGAAAAGATATTGATGCTGCTTGCGGACAATTGGCGAATAAGTCTTAAAGTGAGGAGCAATAGGTGATTATCCTGATTTAGAAAAAAACTGAAAGCACTTGATACGAAAGGATGAATTAACGCATGAGTTTTCCTTCTAAAAAGGCGACGCTGCGAGCGCAGTGGGTGGGTTGATGCTGTTTGTAGAGGAGGTGTAGAATTAGGGTTGCTAGGTTGACAGGATTCTTCATAAGAGAAGTAAGAAACGACTATCCGAGACTAAGTGGGATGCACTATCGTTAAGGTTAGAAGACTCCTTTGATTGCAAAGACAATAGATTGTAATTTGTCTTTCCTCGATATCCCTTAAACTGATTACCGCTTAGAGAATACCGTTTACTGCTCGCTTTTCATTAATTTTGATGTAAATAAAAACAGGCTGAAAATAGTAGCGCAAATAAAGGAACCCGTTGCCAAAGAAATGGAACTTTTCGAGTCCAAATTTCGGGAATCCATGACTTCAAAAGTAGCCTTACTCAACCGTATTACCCATTATATTGTTAACAGAAAAGGCAAGCAAATGCGGCCAATGTTTGTATTCTTAACAGCCAAGCTCTTAAATGATGGAGAGGTGAACGAGCGTACCTATCGTGGTGCCGCCGTAATCGAATTGATTCATACAGCTACTTTAGTCCATGATGATGTGGTGGACGAAAGTAATAAACGACGAGGCTTCTTTTCTATAAATGCCTTATGGAAAAATAAGATTGCAGTCCTTGTTGGTGATTATCTATTATCAAAAGGGCTGCTGCTTTCAATTGATAACAGCGATTTTGATTTGCTTCGTATTATTTCCGTTGCTGTGCGTGAAATGAGTGAGGGAGAGCTCTTGCAGATTGAAAAAGCACGACGCTTGGATATTACCGAAGCGGTTTACTATGAAATAATCCGCCAGAAAACCGCAACCTTGATAGCTGCCTGTTGTAGCTTGGGCGCCTGTTCCGTAAAGCCGGAAACTGAAGACGTAGAAACCTTCCGAAAATTTGGGGAGCTTTGTGGTATGGCCTTTCAAATAAAGGATGATTTGTTCGATTATGGGAACCAACGCATTGGGAAACCAACGGGAATCGATATTAAGGAGCAGAAAATGACACTTCCCCTCATTTATGTATTAAACCACTGTTCCAAAAAGGAAAAAAGTTGGGTGATCAATTCCATTAAAAACCACAACAAGGACAAAATTAGGGTGAAGGAGGTTATTTCTTTTGTAAAGGACAAAGGCGGCTTGGAGTATGCCGTTGCTAAAATGTTATCCTATAGGGATGAGGCTTTGGGCCTTTTGAAAAGCTATCCGGAGTCTGAATATAGGAGCGCCTTGGAACTCATGGTCAACTACGTCGTGGAGCGTGACAAGTAAACTGATATTTTAGTTTTACTGATGATAAAAATGAACCAAAAAGCCGATTCAGTCATGGTTATACAAGGTTTTGACGTGAGTTATGTGTAAACAATTTTATGTTAGGGCCATAGTACGAAAGTATTTTTTGTTTTAACTACATTGAAATCAGCACTTTAAAAAATAATTGAATTTTTTAATTTTTCTTAGGCAACTATCTTTCCAAGTTCAGCGTCTATACCAATAGAAGACCATTAAAGATTGTGAAAACCATACCTTTTTATAAAAACGAAAAACAGCTCATAAAAAAAGCGATAGCTGGCAATGCGGATGCGCAGCACCGTTTGTACGGAACACATTCGTCAAAAATGCTGGGTGTTTGTAGGCAGTATATAACCGATATCTATTTTGCAGAGGATGTAATGGTACAGGGGTTTTTAAAGGTTTTTATTCACCTGCACACCTTTAAATTTCAGGGTAGTTTTGAAGGTTGGATACGTCGTATTATGATACGGGAGAGTATTTCCTACCTAAGAAAACAACAATTTGTGGTCTATGACGACACCATCTACGAAAAGCACGAGCATCAAACGAATGTTCAAACTACGGCTTTAGATACCGAACATATACAGCGATTGATAGACGCTCTTCCACAGGGGTATAAAATGGTATTTGTGTTGTACACGGTTGAGGGGTATAAACATCAGGAAATAGCAAAAATGCTAGATATTACCGAGAGTACCTCTAAAACACAATTACTAAAGGGGCGGAGACTTTTACAAGAACAATTAAAGAAACAAAATATTATAGGGTATGGAACCAGATAAGTTCGAAACATATATAAAATCTAAATTAGATGCACGAGAGATAGCGCCCACACAAGGGGCTTGGGACAAAATAGCCAAGGAATTGAAATCGGAGCCAATTGCTAATACACCCCATTATTTTTGGTTAGGCATCGCTGCCAGTGTAACAGTATTACTAGGTGTGACCATCTTTTATTTGAATACCGGGGAGAAGGAGCTATCGACACAGGAACTGGTAGAAACACCGTCCAAAACAAGCGTTGAAAAAGTAAAAGAAGTTATGGGAACAACAGCTTTAGAAAATTCCAATGGCCTTGTACTGGAACAAGCGGACGTGCAGGGGACGAAAGGAATAAAGCCAGTAATTGTACCTTCGGATACTGTTTTAGAGCCGGATTTTATAAGGCAAAAGCAAGCAGATGCCATATTCGTTGAGGTAAATCAACAAGAACGGCAAGATGTTCAAATGCCCACTCAACTTTTCGAAGCAATATTAAAAGAAAAAATAACAGAGGTAGTAGCTCAAGTAAGGTTATTGGAAAGCACTTCAAAAGTAACCGATGCGGAAGTAGATTCGTTGTTGCGTAATGCGCAGCGTACGATTTTAAAGGAACGGCTTTTTAAACCAGACCAAAGCGTTGACGCCATGGCGCTGTTAGCACAGGTTGAGGAGGAACTTGATCAATCCTTTCGAGACCAAATATTCCAGTCGCTCAAGACCGGATTTCTTAAAGTGAGGACTGCGGTTGCAGACCGTAATAATTAATTTACCAGCAATTTCACGCATCTCTAAATACCATCTCAGACAGATGGAGCAGTGAGGAGTTTATTCATCAATCAATCAAAAATCAAACAACATGAGAACAATTAGTATTTATCTATTGGTATTGGCTACCATATTTATTCTACAGCAAACGGCAGCACAGGAAGATTATAAGCAGATAGTAACAGAGTTGCAGCAGCAGAAGGATAAAATTATTAAACAAGAAAAAGAAGCTTTGAAGTTTGAAGTGGAAGCAATCAACAAAAGATTGACCAAAAGCCAAATAACTGCTGAAGAGGCCGATAATTTAAAAAAGCGAGCAGCAGAAAAGCGAGCCTTGAACATTGCTGATAGAGCGGCTATTCTTGATAATAAAATCGGACTCTTGGAGCGAAACGAAGGTGTTCTTATGCCGGATATTAAAACAGACTCTGCAAGAGCAACACAAATCCGTATTGGTATTGATATTGACGGCAAACCGGCCAAGCAGTTTATTTTTAATAGGAAGATTAGGAGTAAAGAGCTCAAGTATGATCGTCGTACACATTCGGATTTTGTTTTGGCGGTAGGATTGAATAACGCTATCATAGATGGACAATCTCTAGAAGATTCTCCATATAAAGTAGGCGGTAGCCGATTTTTTGAAATGGGGTGGCAATGGCGTACTAGAGTTTTTCAAAATTCCAATTTTCTTAGGTTTAATTATGGGGTTTCTTTCCAGTTCAATGGTTTAAAGCCTAAGGATAACCAGTACTTTGTGTCTGATGGTACTGGGCAGGTGCAATTAGAGGAATTCGAATTTGACCTTGATAAGTCAAAACTTAGAATGGATAATCTTGTATTTCCACTGCATTTAGAATTTGGACCTTCAAAATTCAAGAAAACCGAAAATACCATTAGGTACTCTTTGCGAAATCAATTTAGGATAGGAATTGGTGGCTATGGTGGTTTCAATCTTGGAACTCGTCAAAAGTTAAAATATGAACGTAATGGTGAGAAGGTCAAAGACAAGCTAAAAAGGGGATACAATACAAGTGATTTTATTTATGGATTAAGTGCTTATGCGGGATTTGATGGGGTGCTTTTTTATGTAAAGTATGACCTAAACCCTATTTTTCAAGATGCTTTGGTAGAGCAGCGAAATATTTCCTTTGGCCTTCGCTTTGACCTATAAAAATTAAGTTAGCTTATTATATGATTAAGAAAGGGTATGCAACGCTGATTGTATATCCTTTTTAGTTTTTATTGCTTCCTACTGCTAGTTTTATTAAAGCTGTTTTGCTAAAAACGAGTGGAAATGGTGCACCCCTTTTTCTCGTGTAGGCGAAAATCTACCGTTAGAGTAAAATTGCGCCTTTAATCTGTTATGAACGCCTTCTACTACAAATTCATCCTCCCGTTCCACTTTACCCAAAAGTGCTCTAGCTCAAGTATTCAATTTCGATAAGCAAGACATAGGTCAGAAACTGAACCTTTGTCTTGCTTATCGAAATTGGATTAAAAACATTTATAGAAAGTACTCACGCATAAAAATCAAACATCATATTAGGGAAAATCCAATAGTAATATGCAGCTACTGATTTCCCATAATCGGGATGTCTTTTTGGAAGATTGAAGAATTCTTGCCCACTGCTGGAATTACTGTTAAAACCCATAATTGGTCCGCTTGTTATATTAAAATACTTTTGCATGATGCTTGGTTCTGGAACTAAACTAGTAATCATGGACGTGAGTTAGATTTGACATGTTTAGAAAGATAAAGTGTTGCGAGGTTGTATCGTCTATTTAGTTTGTTCAAAAAAGTATCTTTAATTGTTACCTTTTCAATGATTAAGATGGTATTTGGCCGTTCAATTCTGGATATCTAATACAGATATAAAACCTGTCTTTTAGAAATAATATTACACGAAAATCATTTATATTTTTTGATTCGGAATTTTCCAGAATACTGACCATTCGATAATTCAATTTGGCAACTAAAAAGGTTTGTTTAAATACTATACAGAATAAATGAAACAAGGAGTATAAAGTTCCACATATAGATGGTATGAAATTATCTCAAAAATAGGAATGTATTAAAAGCTTGCTCTGTGATGGGATAGTATGATTTGGTATATTAACCTAAAAAATGAGCGCTTTATCGAAAGTATTACCAGTTATATGCAGTTTGTCGGATTTAAAAGCAATATTTAAAATGTTAAGTGAAATGAAATACACACAAGAAAAAATGATATAATATTTTTGTTCTAAATTTCCTACAGATTAGTTTCAAAGTATAAATATTGTATGTTTTTTGCCCCCATTGTTTTATTTTTTTCAATAGTGATTTTACCCAAATTTCTATGAGCAATTGCTTAGTTATGGTTGTAACCAAACTGAGTTTATATGATTGAAAATTACTTTAAGCATCATTTAGAATTGTTTTCTAATTTGTCTCACATGTTTTATAAACCGTGGGCATATCTTGCATTTTTACTTCTACAGGTCAGTTTAGGTACACTTAGGAAAAAAGAATCTTCCCCTCTAGGTGTCATGAGTATTTTAACTACCAAAAAAAAATAATAGCTACACTAATATCCCACAATTATGCAGATTTTTACTACCAAGTATAGTACCAGGTCAATACCATTATTGATAGGCCTTATTCGAAATCTAAAGGACTTAATTTCATTTATTAACTTTGGCAATCATCCAGGTGTCCTACGCGAATCACTTATGTTTGTATCAGGAAAGAGAACTCTTTTCTTGATGATAATTAGTGTATTCATGGGCTTTACAGGTTCTGTTTTGGCACAAGGGGTCGATTTAGTCTCCAGCCCAACATCAGTAGCAGTAACGCAGGGTGATACTTTTAAAGTAACTATCGAGATACCGCAATCTAATTCCCAGGCATTTAATGCTGCGGCCTTAAATTTAAATTTTGATTCCTCCGTTTTACAGGTAGTAAGTGTGGTGGCTGCATCTGGGAACCAATTTAATTTACCAATTGGACCTTCATCTGATAATACTACTGGAACTGTAAATTATGGTGGTACCGTTATCGGAACTTCTTTTACGGTTGGTTTCCCAATATTGGATGTTACGTTTGAGGTTATTGGTGCCATTTCAACTAATATTGATTTTAATGTCAACGTAGGTGGCTCTAGAAATACAAACATCGCTTTAAATGGTACGCCTGTATTTGGAACAGCGGTGAGTATTCCTGTAACTATTGCTAGCGCCAACGATGACCCAATAGCGGACTTCACGATTAATCCCAGTCCAGCATCTACCAATGAAGTAGTGACTTTTGATGGTTCATTTTCCACGGATGATGGGACAGTAGATTCATACGCATGGGATTTTGGAGATGGCAATACACAAGTTGCTAGTGCAAATTCCATTACAACACATAGTTATACGGCAATTGATACATATATAGTTGCATTATCAGTGACCGACAATTTGGGAGCTATCAATACTACTACGAAAACCATTATGGTAAGTGCACCATCGGTTACCCAATATAACATTAATGCCAGTTCAAACGGTAACGGAACCATAGCCCCTTCAGGAGCTGTTTCGGTTAATGCGGGTAGTGGTCAGACATTTAGTTTTAGTCCAAATGCTGGTTTTGAGGTCTCCGAAGTTTTGGTTGATGGCGTTCCTCAATACCCTCTGCCAACAACTTCTTTTACAATCCAAAATGTATCTGCTCCTGCAAACATTAGCGTGAGTTTTAGTGCAACCCCAACAGGACCTTTCCAATTATGTATCTCATCCGGATCGGGGGACCTTATAGCTTTTGGTAGAAATTTTGTGGGCGATCCCGCAACAGTTCCCCCTACAGGTTTAGGATTCACTAGGACTAATGGAAATGTTTACGCAGGCTATACTGGGGCAGTTGCCGGGGTAAGTACAGACGATGAACTAACCCTCTTTCAAAAAGAAATCTATGGTGGAAAAACCGGGACAAATCCTGCCTATAACTATAACATACCGGTTGCCAATGGGTTATACCAGGTGGATTTATATTTTGCAGAAGTATTTCATTCGATAACCAACAAACGTATTTTTGATGTTTTATTGGAAGGCAATGTTATTTTAGATGAGTATGAGATGGTTGATCCTATAAAAGATGGGATTTCTACCTTTAAAACTGCTATTACCCGCACCTATTATGTAAGTGTTACCGATGGTTCTCTCCAAGTAGGTATAGGTCCTGCTGCAATTGATAATGGTAAATTATCTGGCTTGTGTATTACTGCGGTAACGAGTGCTAACCTGCATCCAGTAAGCACTATTGGTAATCTTACTTATGATGCGTCGGTAGCCGTTGCAGACCCTTTAAATATTGTGGATCCTGAAAATGATGTGCTAAGTGTCGTATTCAATGGCTTGCCTGCTTCTTTGTCTTATGACCCAAGTACAAATCAAATCCAGGGGACACCATTGGCTACAGATGTCAATACCTATACCATCAATGCCATCATTTCTGATGGTAACAGTGATCCGGTTACGGAAGAATTTATATTAGTTATAAATCCGGTGTTAGGAAATGATTCTCCAACTATAGATGCCATTGTAGACTTGCAAGTAAATGAAGGAGAACTGATATCTCAAGCCATTATGGTGACAGACGATAATCTTCCAGCCGCAACCATAGAAATATTTGACGTAAGTGAAGGGGGTACAAATAATCCTTTTACTCCTACTTCGGCAGTAGTGGTAGGTACGTTAGTAGATAATACGGGTGGTAGCTATACCTTTAACTGGAGCCCTGTAGCAGGAACAGGTCGTTCCTACTTGGCCCGAGTAACCGCAGATGACGGGGTGAACCCTGTCGTAATTGAAGAATTTAGAATAGATGTAGCCCAACAGCTGCCAGGATTAATTCTGGCACGGACCTTTAATAATCCAGTTCCTTGGTACGGTTCTTCTGCCCCCGGTAATGGATTCTCTGTAGCCATTGAAACGTCAGCGGCCAAGAATATTGGCTATATAAACAATGAAGATTTTGTAGAGTACTTAATAAATGTACCTGCTGCGGGTACTTTCGATGTTGAGATATTTGCAGGTAAGGGTAATGAAGGTGCTACTATAGTTACATTATCCGAAGAAGATGGGGGAGGAGGGTTTTCTGCCATCGGATCTGTAAATGTGCTCAAATCTGGCTGGCAGACGTTTGTTTCCTATGAGACCCAAGTAACTTTCACCAATGCAGGCGTGCAAACTTTACGTTTTGATTTTAATGGAGGTGCCAATATTCGGGATTTTAATTTTACTTCTCCAAACGATACTAGTCCAACTATAGATGCAATTGCAGACTTACAAGTAAATGAAGGGGAATTGATAACTCAAGCCATTTTGGTGACAGACGACAATCTTCCAACTGCAACCATAGAAATATTTGACGTAAGTGAAGGAGGTACAAATAATCCTTTTACTCCTACTACGGCAGTAGCGGTAGGTACGTTAGTAGACAATACGGGTGGTAGTTATATTTTTAACTGGACCCCTGCAGCAGGAACAGGCCGTTCCTACCTGGCCAAGGTAACCGCAGATGATGGGGTGAATTCTATTGTAATAGAAGAATTTAGAATAGATGTAGCCCAACAGCTGCCAGGATTAATTCTGGCACGGACCTTTAATAATCCAGTTCCTTGGTACGGAGTTAAACCAAAAGCAGGATTTACAGTTGCAATTGAAAATGCAGGAAATATTGGATGGACTGGTGTTGGAGAATTTGTAGAATATCTAATTAATGTGCCCACTGTTGGTGATTATAATATGCGACTTAATTCTTCAAATGGAAGTAATTCAGCTACCAATATTACCATTCTAGAAGAAGGAAATGCAACACCAATAGGAATAGTTAATGTGCCTAACGCAGGTTGGGGCAACCCTCTAGATTTTACTACCACTGTAACATTTACAGATACTGGGTTGCAAACACTTCGCTTGGCCTTTGATGGTGGTGTAAACACCAATGAATTTGAGTTTACATCTTCTACCGGTAACACGGCTCCAGATGTAACAATCACATCTCCTGAAGACAACATGGTTGCAGAAAGTGACTTCTCTATCAATTTTACAGGAACGGCTACTGATACGCAGGATGGCAATCTGTCAACCAGTATTGTTTGGAGTTCAAATCTAGACGGAGCTTTGGGTGCCGGTGCGAATATAAACGCAACCTTAACTGAAGGGACACATGTTATAACCGCCGAGGCTACCGATTTGGATGGCACACCTCTAATTGGTTCCACTACCGTATCCCTAATTATTGTCTCGCAATCACCGTTTTGTGATACAAGATTTAGAGTGAATGCCGGAGGCCCAATGGTAAACTCTGCTACAGGCGACTTTAAGGAAGACCAGGCACTTTCTGCGGCAGGAGGAATCGCTCAGACTGGAACACCTTCCATTTATGTGAATACGGTATTACCTGCGGTTGATAAGACATTTGCTGCAATTGGAACATTGACAAATACAACAGGCTATCCAGATTATTTATTCCAAACGGAACGCTTTAGTGATGCGGCTAATCCTAATAATATGAATTGGAGCTTCCCAACAGGAGATGGTATTTATGATGTAAAGATTCTGTTTAACGAAAATTGGAGTAATGAAAACGCCAATGCCAATACCCACCGTATTTTTGATGTTAAAATTGAAGGAGATATTGCACTGGACGACTATCGACCTTCGGTAGATGGCACCGAAATCAATGTAGCAAAAGTAGAGGTATTTCGGGCTACGGTTACCGATGGTGTATTAAATATCAACTTTATAAAGGGTAATGAAAATCCTTCTGTAAAAGGATTTGATATTTGTTTTGTGTCAGACTTACCAACAGATACACCTCCTGTGGTTACCATCAGTTCACCAACGGACAATATAACTCCCGTGAGCATTGACCGTCTGGTTTCAACCACTTTTACTGCCACAGCAGAAGATGCTGAGGATGATAATACCACACTAACAAATGCCCTGGTATGGAGCATCAACCCTATCGAAGCAAATTTTGCGGGAACTGGCGGTACTTTTGACGATACCTTACTTGTGCCTGGTGTATATACGATTCGGGCAACTAGCACGGATAGCGATACCAATGCAGCTTTCGATGAAATTGAAGTAATAGTGCTTGGGCCGGATGTGAACTTTACATCCCCGGCAGAGAATGCAGATTTGGTCACCAAAAATATACAGGTAACATGGTCGGCCACCAACATGAATTTTGGTGGTACTACACCAGAACATTTTCACCTTTGGGTTAATCCCGCAGACGAAAATAATCTGGTTTCCTCAGACCGAATTTCTACAGCCAGTTTCGCTGGACAATTATTTTGGGACCTTACCGCTATAGATGGTATCGTTGAAGGAGCAAATAAAGTAGTTATTATTGCGGCTGACAGTGGGCATTTAGAGTTCTTAAATTCTGAAGCAAGGGATGAAGTAAACTTTAATGTTTTAGGGGACACCACAAATCCAATAGCTGTTTGTCAGAATATTATCGTAGAACTTGATGAAACTGGAAATGTAGCAATTACCGCTGCAGACGTCGATGGTGGTTCTTCCGACGACGAAGGTATTGCAAGTCTGACTATTGATGTAGATAGTTTTTTTGGAGCCAATCTAGGCCCCAATACGGTCACGCTTATGGTCACGGATACAAATAATAACACTACAACTTGTACGGCGATTGTTACTGTAGAGGATAATTTGGCCCCTACAGCTATTTGTCAGGATATTACCGTAGAACTTGATGCGAATGGAAATGTAGCAATTACCGCTGCAGATGTAGATGGCGGGTCTACTGACAATGGCGGTATTGATACTATTTCCATAGACACCAGTGATTTTAATGCCAAGAATGTTGGTGCCAATACGGTTACCTTAACAATCACCGATACCAGTGGTAACCATTCAACGTGTACCGCCACAGTTACGGTAGAGGACAATGAAGCGCCTACGGCAATATGTCAAAACTTTACCGTTGCCTTGGATGCTAACGGACAGGCTACCATTACTGCGACAGATATGGATAACGGCTCAAATGATGCTGCAGGAATTGCCAGTTTATCGGTAAATCTAAGCAGTTTCGATTGCGCTGATGTGGGGGATAATACGGTGATGTTGATTGTTGAAGATAACAATGGCAACACAGCTTCTTGTATGGCAACAGTAACCGTCATTGATGAGACACCTCCTGTACTAGTGGATTGTCCTGGAAACAGATTTATTACAAGCCCAACTGCTCAGGTACTTGAGCTAAATCCTCCTACGGCTAGTGATGCTTGTGGCGTAAATACAATTACAATTGTAGGTTCACGTAGTGACGGTCTAGAACTCACTGATTCCTACTTAGTAGGGACTGTTACAATGGTTACCTGGATTGCAACGGACAACAATGGTGCAGTAGGAACATGCCAGACACAAGTAACTATCACAGCTCCTATTTCCAGTGGGAAACAGATTACTGGGTTTGATGTTACAGAACAGGTTGGGAACGAAATTATTGATTCAGGTACAGGTACTATAGCGCTAACGGTAAGCACCGGAACTTCTCTTGCCGCCCTGGCGCCAACAATTGTAATTTCCAATGCTGCGGAAATAAGCCCTAGTTCAGGTACACCGAGGGATTTCACAACGCCTCAAACGTATACAGTAACTGCACAGAATGATACTACAAAAGAATGGACGGTTACTATTAGTGTGGCTCCGGATATGGAAGACCCAGTAATTACATCATGTCCTGATGATATGATAGTAGCCAATGATACTGGAGTTTGTGGCGCGTTAGTCACCTTCAATGCAATTGCCACGGACAATCTGCCCGGGGTAACGCTTAGCTATTCTGTGGCTAGTGAATCTGTGTTTGATGTAGGAACTACAACGGTGACCGTTACAGCAACAGATGCAATAGGTTTAACGGCATCATGTAGTTTTGATGTTACCGTGAATGATACGCAAGCACCAACACTTAGTTGTCTTATTGATACAACTGTGCAGGGGGACATTGCCGGAAATGCAATTCTGCCAGATTTTACTGGAATGGCTGTAGCAAGTGATAATTGTAACCAAAGTATTGTGGTTACACAATCACCAGCACCTGGTACTATGGTATCCGGAACGGTTCTTGTAACATTTACCGCAATAGCTGCCGGACTTACATCAGCGCCGTGTACATTCAATGCCATCATAAAACCAGCGATACTTGCTTCCTTGACTATTGCACCTTCCGCGATAACAGTGAATCTTATTCAGGGAGAAACTGCTATGCGAGATTATGTGGTGGCTTCAGATGATGCAAGTACCTTACCAACACCAGCCGCAATGTCTATTATTGATAATGCAACAAATAATCCGGCGACCTGGGCATCAACCACAAGTGCTGCTAATCAAGGAACTTCTTATGAAGTGAATTTGGATGCCACGGGATTAACACCCGGTACATACACGGCAATACTAACTGCAGGTCCGGTTAGTGGATATACAAATGCAGGTATTCCAGTTACTTTAATTGTAGCGCCTGAAGTAGGAAATACCGCATTGATAGTGTTGGATGCCACAACAGACACACCTTTATTTGATTTAACCGATGGCTTACAGATAAATAAAGCTACTATTGGCAATATGCCATTGGGTATTATTTTTAATTCAAGCTTTAATCCAGGCGCTGTCCAGTTTAC
>NZ_JHZC01000011.1 GCF_000621125.1 Maribacter antarcticus DSM 21422 | reverse complement strand
AATGAGTCTTCTCAGAGTTCAGCAGTATCCGTGACTACACTTTCACCTGCGGACACAGAAGCTCCATCGGCACCTTTAGGACTTTCCAGTTCTAATGTTACGGTAACAGGTGTTGAATTGAATTGGAGCGCATCGACTGACAATGTTGGTGTAACGGGTTATAAGGTTTATCAAGATGGCAGTGAGATAACTCAGGTAACTGGGACAGTATATTCAGTAACGGGTCTTGGTGGTTCGACTACGTATTCGTTTACAGTTTTGGCAATTGACGAAGCTGAGAATGAGTCTTCTCAGAGTTCAGCAGTATCCGTGACTACAAGTACCCCAAGTGCAAGGCCAAAAGTTTTAGTTTTTACCAAGACTTCGGGTTTTAACCATGGTACGGAAAGCGAAAGTGTAGCTATGGTAGAACAAATAGCCGCGATTCAAAGCTTTGATGTTATTTCAGATAATGATGGAAGCGAATTCAACACACTTTCGAATTTAAATCAGTATGACATCATATTTTTTTCAAACACTTCCGGAGATTTTTTAAATGGAACCCAAAGGGCTAATGTGGAGAGTTATGCCGCACAGGGAGGCAATTTTATTTCTAACCATGCGGCGAGTGATGCTTACGGTCATAGTTTGGCCAGTACGGTTTCTGGTAATGGCAAAGGTATATGGGATTGGTATGCGGAGAACGTTACGGGTTGTAGTGTTAGAAACGGTCCTAACCATACATCCAATAATTTTGGGGCTACCGTTACCATACAGAATGCAAATAGTCAATTAACTAGCGGAATTTCTTTTCCTTGGAACGATAATGAAGAATGGTATTATTGGGAGGGTGGTTATTTGAACAGTATTTTTTCTGAGCTTTTAAGAGTTTCGGATACAGGTCCTAATTCTTATGACGATACTAGAATGACGGCACAGTTATGGGAGCGGCCAGATGGAGGAACTAGTTTTTATACCAGCATGGGGCACTCGGAAAATAAATATACAGACTTGAATTTTGTACAATTTATAGATAACGTTTTCAATTTCATTATAGATTAGTCGACTATAGGCCGCGCAACCAAAATACCGATATTCTTCTTAACGCCATTTAAATAGTCGGCTAAGGGCTTTTTGGTTACTTCAACTTCCATTGCCCCGGTGGAAGCATGCAATAAATGTATGCGGCCATCTTTTTCTCGTGTAGCAATACCCGTATGGGTTACATCCAGTCCATTTATGGAGGTTGCCAAGGCGACGATATCTCCGTTTTGTATCAAATGTTCATTGGCTCTAATCTTGTCTTGTGGTAAATAGCAAAAGGTTTCTTGAGCAAGTTCCTTTTCCGTAGCGAGTATTTTTTTAAAGTTTGCATCATCTTGCAAAAACGGATAAAGGTCTCTGTGCGTACCCATAAAATTAATATCTTTTTCTATTCCAACACCGCCTATTTCTGCTGTAATATTTTTTAATAGCCCTTTCTTTTGATTGCTTTGTATCCAATCGGTAAAATAGTGTAATCGTGAACCGTAGCCGTCTAGTATTCCATGTTTATATCGTATGGACTCTAGGTTTTCTGTAAAATCTGTAAAACGAACTTGTTCGCTTTTTAGCATCAGGCCAAAAGCAAGAGCATTCTCTATGAAAGTAGTACAGTCCAGACCTTGAAGATTTACCACAAGTGATTCTACTTCACCAATCTCTAAGGTTTTGGCAACATAGGGAGTCCCCATAAATGTCTTACCAACAGCTACTACAGTTTTTCCAAAATCACTTTCTAAGAGACCATCGATTTCAATAATTTTATCTTCAACGGCCTGTCTATCTTTTGGGGAGCAGATAATCTGTTGTGTAAATCCCAAAAAAATAGAGAGAAGTAGAAAGGTACATACAAGCAAGTGTTTCATAAAAATAAATTTTAACTTAAAGAGATATCTTTTATTTTTTATCCGCGGCCGTCTCGGTTAACATCACCCTATTGTGCGCAATACTATCAGGATAATTCTTTTGTAGAAAGGTAATCAGCTTTTCCCTTACGAGTACCCGTAAATCCCATGCGTCCGAGGCATCTTTCGCGCTTAATAGTGCTCTTACTTCAACAAAACCTGCTTTGCTATCCGTTATTTGAATATTATTAGCCTCACCATCCCAAAGGTCCGTGCTTTTTAAAATAGTGGTTAATTCTGTTCGGAGTTCATCGAAGGGTACCCTATAATCCATATGCAAAAATACTGTTCCTAAAATGTCAGAGGAGCTCTTGGTCCAATTTTGAAAGGGCTTTTCGATAAAATAAGGCGTAGGAAGAATTAATCTGCGTTTGTCCCAAATTTTAACAACAACATAGGTCAAGGTAATTTCTTCAATGCGCCCCCATTCTCCTTCCACGATGACTACATCATCCAACTTTATGGGTTGGGCGATAGCAATCTGTATTCCAGCCAAGACGGTGCTTATCAACTTTTGTGCTGAAAAACCGATGATGATTCCCGCAACTCCGGCAGAGGCAAAGACACTTATGCCTATTTCGCGAATTTCATCAAAGGTCATGAGTGCTAAACCGATGGCAAGGATGACCACCACAAAAATAACAATGCGTTCCAAAATATTAAACTGCGTGTAGATTTTACGGGCTCTTAGGTTTTTTGCTTTATTGACATCATAATTATTGATGACTATTCGTTTTACCACTTTAAGTATGACCACAATGAGCCAGGTCATGGAAAAAATAATGAATACCGTGCTGACCTTTTTAAATATGTATGCCTCACTTTCTAGACCTAAAACCAATCTTAACGACTCCATTCGTATGAAAATCGATACAAAAATCATAAAAATAGGGAAGGCCAATTTTCTCATAACTCCTTTTGGAACTAGGTACTTGGGGTCCTTACCTAATTTTCTCAATACCAGCAATACGCTCCAATAAAGGCCTAAAAACGCAATAAATGCTATAAAAAGCGTTAACAGCGATTTGTTTGAAAAATGATCAAAAAAGCTATCCATAAATTTCATTTAAAGTGGAATAATACTGAAAAGAAATTTATTTTAAGTAGAAATATTGAATCTTCTTATATCACAATCAATAAAAGTAAGGTGCACACCTATAGTTTAAATAGGTTGCAAAGCTTATTTTTGTACTAAAATAAGTTGCGCTATGAAAGGAATTTTATTGGTTAATCTAGGTTCACCAGACAGCCCCACTCCCAAAGATGTTAAGCCTTATCTGGATGAATTCTTAATGGATGAACGCGTTATTGATGCTCCTAAATGGCTAAGAGCTATTTTAGTAAAAGGAATTATATTACAGACCCGACCAAAAAAATCAGCGAAGGCCTACGCCAAAATATGGTGGGAAGAGGGTTCGCCGTTGATTATACTTTCAGAGAAATTTACCAATAAGCTTAAAAAGCATACAGATATGCCGGTAGCACTAGGAATGCGTTACGGGAGCATGTCCATAAAAGAGGGTTTAAAAGAATTGGAAGATCAAGGTGTTGATGATGTACTTTTAGTTCCTTTGTATCCACATTACGCAATGTCATCCTACGAAACGGTAGTCGTAAAGACATTGGAGGAACAGCAAAAGGGCTTCCCTAAAATGAAGGTGACCACTTTGCCTGCTTTTTATAAGCATCCAGATTACATACAGGCGCTTTCCATGAGCATCCAAGATGGATTAAAGGATTTTGACTACGATCATATCCTGTTTTCTTATCATGGTATTCCGGAACGCCATATTAGAAAGAGCGACCCTACTAAATTTCATTGTAAAATTGATGGAAGTTGCTGTAAAACAAATTCTGTTGCGCACAACACCTGCTATAGACATCAAGTATATGACACCACGGAAATGGTAAAAGCGTATTTAGGCTTGCCGGAAGAACAGGTAAGCTCCTCTTTCCAGTCCAGATTAGCGGGCGACCCTTGGTTAAAACCTTATACCGATTACGAATTTGAGCGTTTGGCCAAAGAGGGTGTTAAGCGTTTGGCCGTTATTACGCCAGCATTTGTGAGTGATTGCTTGGAGACCTTGGAGGAGATTGCCATGGAGGGTAAAGAAGAATTTGAGGAAGCCGGGGGAGAGTATTACAAGCATATCCCTTGTTTAAACGATAATGATGCTTGGGTAAGCGTGATGGCGAAATGGGTAAATGATTGGGAGCAGACGGGGAAACTAAATCCGGTGACATGTGACTAATTAGTTTAGTAAAAGAAATAAAATCTATTTAAAAGTTTAATATGGAAATTACAGCAGTAGAAAAAGCCTTATTGCCTTTGAGGGAGCAATTAAGAAGTCATAAGTTATATAAGAATCTTGATACATTGGAAGATGTAACATACTTCATGGAAACCCATGTTTATGCGGTCTGGGATTTTATGTCTTTGTTAAAAGCCTTGCAGATTGGATTAACCTGTACCCAATTGCCTTGGAAACCGGTAAAAAATGCCAATACAGCGCGGTTTATTAATGAGATTGTTTTGGAGGAAGAAACAGATCGTAATGAGCTGGGTGTAAACAGAAGTCATTTTGAAATGTACTTGGATGCTATGGAAGAAGTAGGTGCCGACAGCAATAATATATTGCGTTTTTTGAATAAGGTGCAGGGTATGGATTGCATTCAGGATACCATAGATAATTCAGAATTGAGCTTTGCGGCCAAGGAGTTTTTGCGTTTTACATTTGAGGTGATAGAAAGCAATGAGCTTCACAAAATAGCCGCTGCCTTTACCTTTGGTAGGGAAGAATTGATTCCAGATATGTTCTTGAAAATTATAGATAATACATCCAAGGAGGGGCCAAATGCATATCCGAAACTATCCTATTATTTAAAACGACATATAGAGTTGGATGGCGACGACCACGGTCCTTTATCTATAAAGATGATTGTTGAACTTTGCGATGGGGATGCTGTAAAATGGAACGAAGTGCTTGAAATATCAAAGAAATCGCTGGAATGTCGTATCAATTTATGGGATGAAATTTCTGAAGGTATCGTTGATCAAAAGAGATTCGCTGAACCTATATTGTAAAACTAATTTTTAAGAACATACCAATTTCCACTCTTGAAAATGCTTTGCGGTGTTGGGTGTAAAACGATATTTATCGTACAACTGGAAATAGTTTTCCGTGCGAAATATTCGCTTTTAATCCTTTCTGTTTTGCTTCTTTGGCTTATGCATAATGTATCGGTTTTAGCGACGCATGCACGTATTGCTATTGCTTCTGGTCTTGTACCATAAAATAACATTCAGTTTAAAAAATGGGTAAAGTATCATCGGAACAATTAGGGTCGGAGCCGATAGGTAAACTATTAGTAAAACAAGCGGTGCCAGCAAGTATTGGGATTTTGGTGATGTCCTTGAATATTTTGGTCGATTCTATCTTTGTTGGAAATTGGATAGGATCCATCGCTATTGCAGCCATAAATGTAGTGTTGCCGGTCTCTTTTTTTATTGGAGCACTTGGTATGGCCATCGGAATAGGTGGTTCCAGTATTGTTTCAAGAGCTCTGGGAGCCAATGATTATTCAAAGGCGGTAGCAACGTTTGGGAATCAAGTAACCTTAACAGTTTTGGTTACGGTTGGAATGGTAGCGCTAGGCCTCTATTTTGTAGATGATCTAATACCTGCCTTTGGTGGGAAAGGTGCCATTTTTGAACCAGCCAAAATCTATTATACCATAGTCCTGTACGGGATTCCTTTTTTAGGTCTCTGTATGATGGGTAACACGGTCATACGTGCAGAGGGGAAACCAAAATTCGCGATGATAGCCATGATTATTCCTTCTGTGGGTAATTTGGTTATGGATTATATTTTTATATATGTATTTGATTGGGGTATGGCAGGTGCAGCATGGGCAACCACCATAGGATACGTATTATGTTTTGGATATGTGTTCTATTTTTTTCTTTCTAATAATTCCGAATTAAAACCAAACTGGAAAAATTTTCTTTTAAAGATGCCCATTGTAAGGGAAATCTCTTCTCTAGGAGTCGTGACCTTGGCAAGGCAGGCCACCACTAGTGTTGTGTACCTTTTGATGAATAATATACTTTTTAGTTTGGGTGGAGAGGCTATGGTTGCGGTCTATGCGATTATAGGCAGAATGCTGATGTTTGCGCTTTTTCCTGTTTTTGGAGTAACCCAAGGTTTTCTTCCTATCGCAGGTTTTAATTATGGAGCAAAAAAATATGAGCGTGTTCGTCAGGTTATCAATACGGCGATAGTGTATGCTAGTGTGCTCGCTACTGTTGTATTTATTGGTCTATTCATTTTTCCAGCGGAGATTGCAAACCTTTTTCTAAGCTCTAAAGAAGGAATGACTACGTTAGAGCTAGACACGAATGCTTTTGTGCTAGAAAACACACCTTCGGCCATGCGTTGGGTTTTTGCTGCAACGCCCATTATTGCTTTACAACTTATAGGTGCAGCCTATTTTCAAGCTATTGGAAAAGCGCTGCCTGCTTTATTGTTGACTTTGTCTAGACAAGGATTTTTCTTTATTCCCCTAATCCTTATTCTTCCAAACTATCTAGGGGAATTGGGGGTTTGGATTTCATTTCCCATTGCAGATGTACTTGCGACCTTGGTTACTGGTTATTTTTTAAGGAGTGAGGTAAGGAGTACTTTGAGTTCGTAAATTTTTATTAACTCAAAAATTTAGAAATTCACGTAAAACTTTAGGAACAAGTGACTTGCTGAAAAATGTTGTAGTTAATTTAATATAAAATCGACTTAACATGGCGCTACTATTCATTTTTTTACTTTTTATTTTGTTGGCTTTGTTGGCTTTGTTGGCTTTGTTGGCTTTGTTGGTGCTTAGTGTCAAGGAGTACATAAAAACTAGAAAAAATATAATAAATTCATGAAGGAGAAAGAAAATAGAGAAACGACATGGTATCCTTCTTTAGGAATCCCCTCTTTTTCATTACTTTTAAGCTTGACTAATTACAATACTTAAAAAAATGAAAACGTGCTACACTTGGGCAAGTATTTTTATGCTTGCTGTATTCTTGATTCCCAACTCATTACAAGCTCAAAGAAAAAAGAAATCTGATCAGATAACCGTTTCGTATCCTGAAGATTTGTACTCCAGCATGGAGTATCGATCTATCGGACCGCATCGTGGGGGGCGATCGGCTGCTGTAACTGGCGTGCCTGGTGAACCCAATCTCTTTTATTTTGGTGCTGCAGGGGGTGGTGTTTGGAAAACATTAGATGGTGGACGTACTTGGGCTAATATTTCCGACGGTTATTTTGGGGGTAGTATTGGTGCTGTTGAGGTCGCTAAAAGTGACCCGAATGTGATTTATGTAGGTGGTGGTGAAAAAACCCTTCGTGGTAATGTCTCTTCAGGTTATGGTATTTGGAAAACAGAAAACGGAGGTAAAACTTGGACATCCGCAGGGTTAAAAAATAGTCGCCATGTACCGCGAATTCGTATTCACCCTACTAATGCAGATATCGTATATGCTGCTGTACTCGGGAATATTTACAAGCCTACACAAGACCGTGGTATCTATAAAAGTACCGACGGTGGAAAAACATGGAGTAAGAAATTATTTATCAACGACCAATCTGGTTTTGTAGACCTTACGTTAGACCCGAACAATCCACGTATTTTATACGCTTCTTCATGGCGTGCGCAACGTACGCCGTATAGTTTAAGTAGCGGTGGCGACGGTTCTGGTTTATGGAAGAGTACCGATAGTGGTGAAACGTGGGCAGAGATTTCAAAGAATGAAGGCTTCCCAAAAGATACCTTGGGTATTATTGGAGTAACGGTTTCCCCAAAAAACTCTGAGCGTGTTTGGGCCTTAGTCGAAAACAAAGAAAAAGGAGGATTGTATCGCTCTGATAATGGTGGAAAAGAGTGGACACAGATAAATAGCGAACGGAAGCTACGCCAACGTGCTTGGTACTACACCCGTTTGTATGCTGATACGGAAGATGAGAATACGGTGTATGTGATGAATGTGCGTTACCATCGTTCTACGGATGGGGGAAAGACGTTTAATACTTTTAACGCTCCCCATGGCGACCACCACGATTTGTGGATTGCGCCTGAAGATTCCAAGCGTATGATTATTGGTGATGATGGTGGCGCCCAGATTTCCTATGATGCTGGTGAAACATGGAGTACCTACCACAACCAACCCACGGCACAATATTATCGCGTGACTACTGATAATTCGCATCCGTATCGTATTTATGTAGCGCAGCAAGATAATTCGACGTTGCGCGTGAATCACCGTAGCGACGGAAGCAGTATAAGCGAAGACGATTGGGAACAAACTGCAGGGGGCGAGTCCGCCCATATTGCGGTTGACCCTTTAAATAATGATATTGTCTATGGAGGTTCTTATGGTGGTTTCCTTACCCGTGTAAATCACAAAACAGGAACTGTTAGAGGTATCAACGTTTGGCCTGATAACCCAATGGGATATGGTGCAGATGGAATGAAATATCGATTTCAGTGGAATTTTCCTATCATGTTTAGTAAGCACGACCCGAAGAAATTATATACCTTTTCACAGCATGTTCATATGAGTACGAACGAAGGTCAAAGTTGGGATTTACTTTCGGATGATTTAACACGAAATGATCCTGCTAAATTGGTCTCTAGTGGTGGACCAATTACGCAAGACAATACAGGAGTAGAGTATTACTGTACTATTTTCGCGGCTAATGAGAGTCCCTTAAAAGAAGGATTGTTATGGGTAGGAAGTGATGACGGATTAATTCATGTCTCCAAAGATGGCGGTGCCAATTGGGAAAATGTAACCCCCGCCGGAATGCCAGAATGGAATATGATAAACAGCATAGAACCTTCCGCTTTTGACGAGGGGACATGCTATGTGGCAGCAACTAAATACAAGTTGGGTGATTTTGCTCCCTATCTTTATAAGACTACTGATTACGGGAAGACATGGAAGAAAATAACGAATGGTATAAATAGGGAGCATTTTACAAGGGTCGTTCGCGAAGACCCAAAAAGAAAAGGCTTACTCTATGCTGGCACCGAAACAGGAATGTATATTTCCTTTGATGATGGCGCGAATTGGAGTCCGTTTCAAATGAATCTTCCCATCGTTCCAATTACCGATTTGGCTATCAAAGACAACAATTTAATTGTAGCCACTCAAGGAAGAAGCTTATGGATTTTAGATGACCTTACCGTCCTTCATCAATTGGATGCAGGAAAGAAGCGTATGGCATCCATTATATACCAACCAAAGGATAGTTATCGCACCAAAGGTCGTGCAAGCAGTGAACCTTCCAAAACAGAAGGTATGAATCATCCAAACGGCGTAATCTCTAATTTCTATTTGAAGAACCTTGCAGAGAAAGATAGTATTGCAATCACCTATACAACCATAGCTGGAGATACTTTGGCATCCTTCAATAATACATCAAAAGAGAAAGACAAGAAGCTAAAAGTCGAAAAAGGAGGAAACACTCATGTGTGGAATACACGTGGTAAAAAAGCCGAAACCTTAGAGGGTATGATTTTCTGGGCAGCGGGCTTCAACGGACCAAAAGCAGTACCTGGGAAGTATAAAGTACATCTGAATGTGAACGGGACTAGCCAATCGCAAGAATTCACCATCATACCTGATCCACGGGCTGAGGTATCCATATCCGATATGCAAAAGCAGCACGATTTTATTTCAAGTATCAATACGACTATTAATAAGGCACATGGATCAATAAAGAAAATAAGAGGCGTTAATAGCCAATTGGATGCTTTTGCTAAACAATACAAAAGCAGCGAGCAAACGGCAGCCTTGGTAGAAAAGGCAAAAGCAATGAAAGAGGAATTTGGAAAAATCGAAAAGGCCTTGTATCAAACGCAGAACAGAAGTGGTCAAGATCCTTTGAATTTCCCCATTCGTTTGACGAATAAATTGGCACATTTGAACCGCTTGGTGGGGATAGATGACTTTCCGCCAACAGATCAAGACATAGCTGTTCAAAAAGAACTCACAGGTAAGATTGAAACACAATTAAAAGCCTTTGATTCGATGCTCGACAAAGAGTTGCAAGATTTCAACGCCGCATTTAATAACTTAAAGTTGAATTATTTGTTTGTAGAGGAGTAATGGTTATAGCGTTTTTATTCTTTTAACTGTAATATCCCTCCTGGAAAGGAGGGATTTAGGAAGGTGTTTTGCGAGCTGGCGAATTTAGGGCGTGTTGTGTTGTTCGTTTCAGTTTGAAACTGCTTTGATAAGTTACCCTTTTGAGAATTCTAAGCTTTCTTCGTCTATTTCCAAATGTACGATTTGGCCTGTATGCATATTTTTTAAGGGAGGTGCTATGATTTCCAACATCGTTGATAGTTGCTCATGGTCAACTTTGGTTTCTGGTCCAGGCATATATACGAGCGCTTGATGGCGATTCCCTTCGAAAATTAAGGTGACATTAAAAAAGTAAAAGTTTTCGGGCGGAATATGTTTTGACCAATCAATAGCTTCAAAAAAATAGCTTGGTTTTTTAATCTCATAGCGAAATGGCGAAATATCTATATTAAGCGTTCCCAAAAAGTAATTTCCAAGATCGAGTCCCCTTTCTTTAAAAAAAGGATATTGTAATCTTAGGGTTCCATCCGGATACCTTGTGTCATGACCTTTTCCAGATGCCACTCCATAACCCGGTATAATCTTCCCTCTTACTTTCATCAAAATCTATAAGTTTGCACCACCGTCGACAGCCACAGCCGATCCTGTTATAAAAGAAGCCTCGTCAGATGCCAACCAACAAATTGTGCTTACCACCTCATCTACGGTACCAAACCTTCCTATCGGATGAAAATCAATGCCATGTTTTCTTTTTTCGTCGGTATCAAAAGCACGTTCCGCCATCGGTGTCTCTATAACAGCAGGGCAAACCGCATTGACCCTAAGATTATCTTTAGCGTATTCTAATGCAGTTGCCTTAGTCATGCCAACTACACCGAACTTTGAGGCATGGTAGCCGATACCCGCGCCTCCACCTTGAAGACCTGCCAAGGAGGAAATGTTTATAATAACCCCACCACCTTCTTTCAATAACTCAGGAATCTCATATTTCATAGATAACCAGACCCCTTTCAAATTAATATCAATTATTTGATCCCAAACCTGTTCGTCATAATCTGCGGTTTTAACATTGGGAGTGCCTTCTACGCCTGCATTGTTTACCGCAATATCAAGCTTGCCATATGCTGCAATAGTACGCTTTACCATATGGGCTATATCTTCTGTTTTGGTAATGTCAGTCTTTACAAAAATTGCCGAACCCCCATTTTTATGAATTTCATCCAGAAGCTCTTGGTTGGCATCCTGGGAACGTGAGGCCAATACGACCTTCGCACCTTGGGCAGCAAAAGTAAGGGCGGCACCACGACCAATGCCTGAACTACTCCCAGTTATTAAAACCACTTTGTCACTAAACCTATGTTTCATTATCGTTGCTTTTATAGTTATTTTTTTGGGTCAATCAACATTTCTTCAATTTCTTCTAAGGTCTTGTTTTTAGTCTCTGGCATCATTTTCCAAACAAATAGTAACTGGAAAATCATGATAAAAGCAAATATTGCGAAGGTGGTTCCAGCACCTAGGGTACTGGCTATATATGGGAATGTGCCCGCAATGATGGCAGCAAAAACCCAATGCGTTCCTGAACCCAAAGAATTGCCGTACGAACGAACGCTATTAGGAAAAATCTCGGAAATAAACACCCAAATAACCGCTCCTTGGCCTACTGCATGTGAAGCTATAAACATAAAAATTAATGCTGGAATCAGAAAGGTTCCTTGACCAATTCCCGTATAAAATGCTGCTGATATGAGGCCCAAGGTTATGATATAACCAAAGGAACAAATGTACATTAGAAATTTTCGCCCCATCTTATCTATCAAGAACATTCCCAAGAGCGTCGCTACTAAATTTACCACACCAACACCAACAGAAGATAAGAGTGCAGAACTTTCGGCCATACCGGTGTCCGCAAAAATCCGAGGTGAATAATAGATAATTGCATTTATACCCGAAAGCTGGTTAAAAAAAGCAATTAAAAAAGCCAGCATAATGGGAAGATTGAACTTGCCTGAAAAAAACTCTTTAAAGCCCACTTTCTTAGTCCCGTCCTTATGGTCTTGAATCGCTTTTAATTGTTGATCCGATGTACTCGAATCTATAATATCTAAGACATGTTTCGCCTCTTCTATTAATCCCCTTTTTACAATTAGCCACCTAGGGCTTCTCGGTACAAATAATATCATGATAATAAATGCCAAGGCTGGGAAAGCTTCTATACCGAGCATCCACCTCCAATTGCCGTCACCTGCTCCACCAATAAAATAATTGGACAGGTAAGCTATCAAGATACCGACAACGATATTGAATTGAAAAAGAGCGGTTAATTGCCCTCTTTTATGGGCTGGCGCTATTTCCGAAATATACATTGGCGCCACAACTGAAGATGCTCCTACACCAAGACCGCCAATAAAACGAAAAAACATTAATGAATATACTTCGGGTGCAAGGGCAGAGCCTACCGCTGAAATAAAATATAGGATAGAAATCCATATTAGAGTTTTCTTCCGGCCTAAAATATCTGCTGGAAAACCTCCGAATAAAGCGCCAATTACAGTACCATAAAGCGCCATTGCCACTGTTTGGCCAATCATGGCATCACTTAGACCCCATAATTTTTGAATGGTTTGTTCTGCTCCAGAAATTACGGCGGTATCAAAGCCAAAAAGGAAGCCTCCGAACGCAACGGTAGTGGACCAAAGGAGTAATTTTTTTGAATTCATAAAGCATGGTATAAGGGTTGGTTGGTTGTGGTAGAAAACGTTATGTGATGGAAATCATTATTCCCTCGAAATCTAGTTGAAATATTTAACACTTCCAAATCAATTATCTAAATGCAAATCAGTGACAGGAGGAGCATCAACTAATTTCACATCATAATTAATTTAAGAATTCTTATACCTAGCCTTTTTTTATGAAACTGTTTCTTTGAGGCTATAGCAGCATTAGTTGTTTGGGCTGCAAAAGGCTATAATAGGTTTATTGGTGCTGAATTCAAGGAAAGTCTTCTTCCCTTTTTGGTTTAATAAGACTTAAATACTTTGTATATTACAATACTAAATTACGGACAATCACGCGGTGCTATTATAAGCGAAGATTCAGCACCAAAAAGTATCGAATAAAAACCATACACAAAACCTCAAATGAAAAACAATCTACGACTGTTAATTCTAACCTTCCTAACAACAACATTAACCTTTGCCCAAACAGCAGAAGATTATTTTAAACCTTTAAAATTCCGAAATATTGGTCCATTCAGAGGTGGCCGTTCTGTCACTGCTTCAGGCGTAATCGGCGACCCAATGACCTACTATATGGGAACAACTGGGGGTGGCCTTTGGAAAACAGAAGACGCTGGCCAGCGCTGGAACAACATTTCCGATGGCTTTTTTGAGATGGGTTCTGTAGGTGCGGTGGCCGTTTCTACTTACAATACTAATATTGTTTATGTGGGTATGGGCGAGCATGCACCGCGCGGGGTGATGACTTCTTACGGAGACGGAGTTTATAAATCTACCGATGCTGGGGCAACGTGGAAGCATATGGGTCTAAAAGCAACGCAACATATTTCACGGGTTATCATTCATCCAACGAATCCTGATATTGTGTATGTGGCGGCGCAGGGGCAATTGTATGGTCCGAATAAAGAGCGTGGTGTTTATAAATCTACCGATGGCGGTGAAACTTGGAAGAATACACTATTTGTAAATGGATTAACAGGTGCTGTAGAACTGTCTATGGATGCAAATTATCCTGAGATTATGTATGCTGCCATGTGGGAACACCAACGTAAACCGAATATGGTGGTCAGTGGAGGCGAAGGGAGCGGACTTTATAAATCTACTGATGCGGGCGAAACTTGGACCGAACTAACCGAAGGTCTTCCTGAGGAAAAGGGGAAAATGGCAATTTCTGTGAGCCCCGCAAATTCAAATAAGGTATATGCTTTAATTGAAAGTGATTCAAACGCAGATAAAGGAGGATTGTTTGTTTCTAACGATGCTGGAAAAACGTGGACTATGGCCAGTGGCGATAATCGATTAACACAACGTGCATGGTATTATATTGAAGTATTTACCGACCCACAAGATGAGAATATTGTATATGTATTGAGTGCCCCAGCCTTACGCTCTTTAGATGGTGGAAAAAATTGGGAGCGTATGACAGGATCACATGGAGACCATCACGATTTATGGATAAATCCTAAGAACTCTTTAAACATGGTCTTGGCCAATGATGGTGGAGCAGCGGTTACCTTTGATTTTGGAAAAACATGGTCTTCACAAGTGAATATGCCTACAGGACAGTTTTACCGGATTAATACGGACAACCTTTTTCCGTATAAAATCTATTCAGGGCAACAGGATTATTCCTCTGCAATGATTGCTAATATGGCTGTGGGAAGAGGTGGTATTACAATGTCCGATTTTAGTCCCTCTGCAGGTGGAGAAAGTGCCTTTTTGGCCTTTGATCCTGATAACCCTAGGTATGTGATGGGGGGAAGTTATTTAGGTACCATTGATGTGTTGGATATGGAATCGAAAGCATCAACCCAAGTAATGGCTTCACCAATTCAATATTTAGGACGGGAAGCACGAAATATGAAATATTTGTATAATTGGAATGCCCCAACCTTAAAATCACAACACGAACCCAACACCTATTATCATGGCGCACAACTTTTATTGCGTACACGTGATCTGGGCGTTACTTGGGAAGAAATGTCTCCAGATTTAACACGTGATATCGATGCAAAACAAGGCAACGGTGGTGGTCCATATACGAATGAAGCAGTAGGCGCAGAGAACTATGGCACGTTAGCCTATGTGATAGAATCGCCACATGAGGCTGGTATCTTTTACACGGGTAGTGATGACGGGTATGTTCATATTACTAAGGATAATGGTGAGAGCTGGCAAAACATCACACCGAAGAACCTAGGGGAGTCTTTGGTGAATGCTATTGAGGTTTCTCCGCATGATACCGCAACAGTCTATATAGCCACTACGAAATATAAATTTAATGACCATACGCCGGCATTCTATAAGAGTACGGACTATGGAAAAACATGGACGAGTATTAATACAGGAATCCCAAACGGCGCTTTTACTAGAGTGGTGCGTGAAGACCCAACTCGGAAAGATTTGCTTTATGCAGGTACCGAAAAAGGATTGTATCTCTCTTGGAATGGTGGAAAAAGTTGGAAGCCCTTTCAATTGAACTTACCCAAAACGCCTATAACGGATATTAAAATCCACCAAGGAGATTTGATAGTTGCCACCTCGGGAAGAGCAATTTGGATATTGGATGATTTAACAATGTTATCGCAATACGAGACGACTCAAAAAGGCATGAAACTGTATCAGCCGAATGATGCTATGAACGGCTCTTGGGGCAGTCCAATGAGTGGCAATACAGATACGTTTGATGGAACTAATACACTTGTCGGTGTAAACCCAGCAAACGGAATGGTCCTGTATTATGAGCTTCCTAAATTGAAAGATTCAACGGTAATCTCCATGGATATTTTAGATGCTTCGGGGAAAATTGTTCGTAGTTTTTCTTCGAAAAAAGACAAGAATTATAAAGCCCATAATGGCGGAGGTCCATCGCCAGCTCCGCTGTTACTTAAAAAAGAAGGGTTGAATAGATTTGTATGGGATATGGAAACTGCAATTTTACCCGGTATTGACGGCACCTATATTGAATCACGTTTTAGTGGGCATGTAGTGCCGCCAGGCAGTTATACTATAAAGCTAAAAGCAGCGGATAAAATAGTAACGACCGAGGGTAGTATTGTTGCTATACCGACCTATAGCACAACTCCTGAGCAGTACGCAGAATACCATACCATAATGTCTGATATGGAAGCGCGTTTGACTACAATGCACAACACGGTAAACGCTCTATATAAAGTACAAGAGCAACTTAAAGTAGTTTTAAAAGATGTAACGGATGCGTCTATAAAGGGCGAAGGTGAAAAATTATTAAATGAATTAGATACTTGGGATAAAGACATGATTCAACGAAAGTCAAAAGCCTATGATGATGTAGAGAATTTTCCTAATAAATTCACAGCCGAATATCTGTTTTTAATTGATGCTACAAATAGTACGATTCCACGAGTAAACCAAGCTTCAAAGGATAGAAAGATAGAGCTCGATGCCCAATGGAATAGTTTCAAAAGTAAGGCCGATGCCTTTATGAAAACGTCCATACCTGATTTCAATACCAAGTTATGGAATGCTGGTGTTGGTGCTATTCGGTTTTAAAAGCGAGTAGTGTTTAATTGTTAGAGGGCAGAAAGAATGTAATGCGCACAGCGTAAAGGTGTTTTCAAACGAAACGTAATAGTCTCTTTTTTGCCGACTTATATTTTGGTTCGTCAAAAAGACACTAACTTTGATTGTTGAACTTTCCTGCGGCAAGCAGGCTTGACATTTGAACTTACATGACCGAATACTATAACTATATAAAAGCCTTGCACTTGATTTTTGTGATTACTTGGTTTGCGGGCCTTTTCTATATTCCTAGGTTGTTTATTTATCATATCGAGGCATGGCAAAAACCATCTCCGGATAAGGAAATACTATCCGAACAATTAAAGTTGATGACCAAACGGCTTTGGTATATTATTACATGGCCCTCTGCAGTCCTTGCGACTATTTTTGCAATTTGGCTCTTGGTTTTACAGCCAGGTTGGTTACAGCAGCCTTGGATGCATATAAAACTTGGCTTTGTGGCACTCTTAATTGCCTATCACCTAAGGAATCAGTGGATATTCAATAAATTCCAGAATGATGATATTAGGTTTACATCAAACTACATGCGTTTATGGAACGAGGGTGCTACTATCATTCTTTTTGCAATAGTTTTCTTAGTGATTTTGAAAAGTACGTTTAGCTGGGTTTTCGGTGTAATGGGTATTATCGGCCTGGGTATTTTACTGATGTTAGGTATTAAATTATACAAGCGAATTAGAAAAAAAAACCCGAACGCATAAGACGAATTACAACTTGAAAGGGGTATTGGAAATAAGAATTTAATACTTTTTAATAGTTGTCGAAGTCAATCCTAAATTCAATCTGGAATGAAGTTTTTTTTTACCATACTCATCGGTTTATTATGTATCCAAATGCAGTCACAGTATTTGGAGGTCAATTTATTAGCTTCAATTGAAGTCGATAGTTTTACGGTTAATAAGGAGGTGGATTCTATCATAACAAATGGTATAAAAAACCAATCGTTTCCTGGAGCACAGGTGTTGGTGGCGCAAAATGGCACTGTTGTTTTTCATCAAAGCTATGGGTTTCATACCTATGATAGTATTCAGCCCGTAGCTTTGGATGATATTTACGATTTGGCTTCGGTGACTAAAATTTTAGGCCCCTTACCTGCGCTTATGAAATTAGTTGATGAGGGAAAATTGGATTTAGATGTTCCGTTTAGTACTTACTGGAAACCTTGGAAGCGTATTAAGGACAAAAGAAATCTTACACTTCGTGAAATTTTAGCGCATCAATCTGGGCTAAAGCCTTATATTATTTTCTTGAATAAAGTCGTCAAAAAGAATGGTCAATTAAAAAAACGATTTGTCAAACCAAATATAAAGGCAGGTTTTGCCAAGGAGGCCTACCCAGGAATTTATGTAAAAAATAGATTCAATAAAAAGATGTATCGGATGATTAACAGGTCTAAGGTGTCTGAAGAAAAGAAGTACGTCTATTCTGGGCTTCCCTTTTTAATCTTTCCCGAGTTGATTGCACAATTGACTCGACAATCGTACGAAAGCTACCTTAAAAGTACGTTCTACAATCCAATAGGCGCGAAAACTTTAGGGTTCTTACCTATGTCTAAGAACTTTTTCAACAATATAGTACCAACGGAACTCGATACACTGTATAGGAATACGCTGACGAAAGGTTGGGTACATGATGAAAATGCCTCACTATTAGGTGGAATATCCGGTAATGCAGGACTCTTTGGTTCTGCCCAAGATTTATTCAAGATGATGCAATTGTTTATGGAGTATGGAACATTTAAAGGCAAGGAATACGTTTCTCAAGAAGTAGTGGCAGAATTCGCAAAAGTACAATATCCTGAAAACGACAATAGAAGAGGGCTTGGTTTTGATAAGCCTTTGTTGAATAACAGCGAACTTCTACTAGAAGATGCCTACCCTGCCCCGGAAGTAAGTCCTGCTAGCTTTGGCCATAGTGGATTTACAGGCACTTTTGTTTGGGCTGACCCTGAAAATCAATTGGTATATATTTTTCTATCGAACAGGGTCTATCCTACACGAGAGAATAGAAATTTATACACTCTGAATATTCGTTCTGCGGTACAGCAATTGTTTTATAAAGCATTAAAGTTGGGTCACAAATTGGACGTTAAACAGCAAAACTAAAATCCGTCTAGCATACCGTTTTTTAAGTGGTATCTTAGTTGCTCAAATTATACTAATGGGATTACTGGTTTTTTACGCTGTTATTTCAATTTTTTTCTCTTTTATATGTTCTATTCTAGAAGCCGTACTGCTTAGTATTACACCAACCTTTATCAATGTAAAGAAGCGGGAAGGAAAAGCGTATGCCGAAACCTTGGAGGTGCTTAAAAAAGATGTGGACCAGCCGCTTATTGCGATTCTCACTCTAAATACTATTGCACATACTGTGGGGGCCATATTGGTAGGAGTGCAGGCAAAAGTTGCTTATGTGGAGTATTATGGTCCTGCTAAAAGCACCTTATTTGGAATCCAGTTTTCAGAGGATCTTATGGTTGGAATCGTTTCTACGGTTATGACCATTTTAATTTTAGTGGCATCCGAAATTATTCCAAAAACAATAGGTGCTACGTACTGGCGACAACTGTCTAATTTTACTGCTAAGACCTTAAAATTTATGGTCCTCGCCCTAAAATACACGGGGTTTCTTTGGGTTTTGCAGCTTTTTACAAAATTGGTGGGAGGCAAAGGCCACCACGGAAGTGTGCTGAGTAGAGAGGATTTCACTATTATGACGGATATGGCCCATGAAGACGGGGTATTTGAAAAATCCGAATCTACCATTATTAAAAATTTGTTACGTTTTGATGAAGTACTGGTCAAGGATGTGATGACGCCAAGGGCCGTTGTTAAAATTGCTTCGGATGCAATTTCGATCCAAACATTTTTTGAAGAAAACCCAAAGCTTCGCTTTTCTAGAATTCCTATTTTCGATGAAAAGGAAGATAATATCACTGGCTACGTTCTCAAGGACAATGTTTATGAGGAAATCATTAATAAAAATGGGGAGTTGCCTTTATCTCAAATACGGCGAGATATCTTGATTACCCGCAGAAATACTCCAATTCCAAAGCTTTTCGATACGTTAATAGCCAAACGAGAACATATTGCTTTGGTTGTAGATGAGTATGGGTCGGTTGCCGGATTGGTTACTATGGAAGATGTTATTGAAACCTTATTAGGACTTGAAATTATGGATGAAAGTGACAACGTTGCAGATCTTCAGGTTTTAGCACGGAAGAATTGGGAAAACCGTGCTCAGCAAGCGGGGGTTATAGACAAGACCTTAGATACACCGAAAAAAGAATAAATTTTACAAAATTATGGAAGAAGCATTCGTGAATACTCCTTTAGGTATCGCTAAGCTAGAGGGCGATTCTCTGGGTTTATCTTCTATATCCGTATTAAATACCAAGGAGCGTATTACTCAAATTATACCGGAGCTACTGGAAGATGCTGTTTACCAGCTTAACGAATATTTTGAAGGTAAACGAACTGATTTTGACCTAACACTAAATCCATCTGGAACCGATTTTCAGCAAAAGGTTTGGAAGGGGTTATTGGAAATTCCCTTTGGAAAAACCGTTTCTTACCTACAATTATCAAAATCACTTGGTGATGTAAAGGCTGTTAGAGCTGTAGCAGCTGCCAATGGTAAAAATCCGCTTTGGATTATAGTTCCTTGTCATAGAGTTATTGGAAGCGATGGTTTGCTTACCGGTTATGCAGGAGGGTTATTGCGTAAAAAATGGCTTTTGGAGCACGAAAGTCCAGTAAAACAGCAATCACTATTTTAGATTTTACCGAACGGATAGTCTGTACTTGGATAGTACTAAGAAATTAAGAGACTATAAATGGTAGTTCATCGATAGTTTTAATCCAACCAACATTGCTTTCTAATTATACATCTTTTAGACCATACATCAAAACAGACCAAGAAGTCGGTACCTTAGTTTTAGGCGCAAGCTTAAAATAGATTCACTATTAGATTAAATACAAGGGGTATTATTTCCTTTATAAGCCGTTAAAAGACTTGTAATAGCAGGGAACATACTGCAGAATAAAAGCATAGTGCATGGTTATAACACTATGTTTTGGCCCTGGCTTCTTGCTACATCAAAGTATTGTTATAATTTAAAATCCATAAGGATACTCTCAGCTTTACAAAATCAACCTAGAATATATTCTTTTCTTAGATATAGAAACGGTTCTGCAGCATCCTAATTTTTGCACGATGGATGAAACTACGCAGGAGTTATGGGCACAAAAAACCAGGTTCCACCGTAAAGACCTACACACGCCTGAAGCGTTTTATGAACGTGCAGGTATTTGGGCGGAATTTGGAAGAGTTGTTTGTATATCCGTTGGTTATTTCAAACTAGATGGAGACTCGAAGACATTCAGGGTAACTACGTTTAAGGGTGAAGAACCGCAACTACTAGAGCAGTTTAAGGACTTGTTGGAAAAACATTTTGGCCTAGTGAAACATATGCTATGTGCTCACAATGGCAAAGAATTTGATTTTCCCTATATCGCTAGGCGGATGATCATTAATGGGATTTCCCTTCCCTATCATTTAAATCTATTTGGCAAGAAACCTTGGGAAGTTAACCATTTGGACACCAAGGATCTATGGAAATTTGGAGACTATAAAAATTATACCTCCTTGAAACTTTTGGCCAATGTTTTAGGTATCGCTTCCCCAAAAGAAGACATAGATGGCAGCATGGTACGTGACGTATTTTATAAGGATAAAGACCTTGATAGAATCGCGTGCTATTGCGAGCTTGATGTGATTACTACAGCACAAGTTTTCTTGCGCTTGCGTAATGAATCGCTTTTAGAAGAAACGGAGATTAAAAGAATAGATAACTAGCGCCTTATTATATGTATTTCATATGCTAAGACGTTATTTATTCATGGCGTTTTAAAATCTTTAAATCTCCCTAGCGAAACCTTTTTTATACCCAGCTAGAAATGAATACATATCCATTTTTAAGGATAGGGTAGTGCAGCTAGTTGCTACTTTCGAGGGCAACGGTAAATGGATACATTACGATTTATGGGTGGAGACGGAATTTGAAAGTGATACCTACGAAAAACTAAATCGTATGCATGTAACGGTTACCCGAACGGAGCAAACAGAGATAGAAAACTACCCATTATTTATGGGACTAGTCCATATTTTAGTGGGGGTAGTACTTTTTGTAGACGAACACTTTTGGAACGTAATACCAGAACATAGCTATATAAGTTATTAAGTAGCAAAGGAACAAGGTATTCCCAGTCAGATTTACTACCACAGAAATGGACATGGAGGGGCACCCTCGATGAAATTCAGGAAAATAACAGGTACTGTTATACCCCGTTTTACGTAATAGAAATATACTCAAAATCAAGCAAATGTTAAATGCGATGCTTTCAAGATTAACTAATTGAAAACAGACATCTAAAAAGTGATACACAACGTATAGTAGTGGAACACTTTTATTAGAGCACCTAATTAATTGAAAATTAAAAAGAGCATGATTGAAAAGGTACGTACGTCTGCGCAAAAAAAGAATAAGGGAATCATCGCTAGTATTACCGTTTTCTTTGAAACGGCAAATGCTTGGGGGGTTTTTGTTTTGGGTAGTACCCTGGTGCTTATGCTAGGTTCTGCATATCTAGTATTTATTTTACAAAACGATTTCACACAGTTTCGGTTAGATCGCAAAAGTTCTACTTTTGGATTTATTTTTATAGCTATTGCTTCAGGGTTATTTCTGTACAAGGCTTTATTTTTCCTTTACACTTTAGTTAGGTATTTTATGTATAAGGCCATTAGCTCCGTTTCTGATGAAGAACTGCCAACAGTTACCGTAATCGTTCCCGCGTATAACGAAGGAAAACAAGTTTGGGCTACGTTAATCAGTTTGGCCGAGAGCGATTTTCCACAAGAAAAACTACAGTTACTTTCTATCGATGATGGGAGTAAAGATGATACTTGGAAATGGATGCAAGAGGCTAAAAAGCAATTGGGAGACCGAGTATCTATTTGCCAACAGCCTAAGAATATGGGAAAACGTCATGCACTGTACCGTGGTTTTAATGAAGGTACGGGCGCTGTGTTTGTAACCGTAGACAGTGATTCTATTGTGAAGAAAGATACGCTCCGTAACTTAGTAAGTCCGTTTGTGACGAACACAAAATGTGGTGCAGTTGCGGGTAATATTCGCGTATTGAACAACGAAAGGGCTTTACTACCCAAAATGTTAGATGTAAGTTTCGTACTTAGCTTTGAGTTTGTTCGCTCTGCAGAGAGTAGTTTAAATTCAGTATTATGTACACCGGGTGCTTTGGCCGCTTATCGCAGCGAAGCCGTTTTTGCTTGTCTACCACAATGGATTAATCAGACTTTTATGGGTCAAGCATCTGATATTGGAGAGGATCGCGCCATGACCAATATGATATTGAAACAAGGGTATCATGTCCTATTCCAAAGAAACGCTTATGCCTACACCAATGTACCTGAGGAGTACACAGGGCTTTATAAAATGTTCATTAGATGGGGCAGGAGTAATGTTCGAGAGAATATTGAAATGTCCAAATATGTGTTCATGAATTTCAGGAAAGGTTCTAAGATAGGTACGCGACTATTGTTTTTTAGTCAAGCTACAAAGATTATCATGAGCTATCCGTTTATGTTGTTCATGTTCTTTTTTGTATTGTCGCATCCGTTACTTTTCCTAAGCTCTACGTTTGTAAGTATCTTGGTATTATCGACTTTTCCTGTTATTTTTTATGCAAAGCGTTATAGTTTTTCTGAAGCGTTTTGGGCATACTCGTACAGTATTCTATTTACATTCGGACTCTTTTGGATTACGCCTTACGCCATAGCTACCGCTAATAGGAGAGGTTGGTTAACGAGAGGATAAAAAAGAAAAACAATTATGCTCAAGACACTATTTTTAAGAAAAACCAGTGGTATCCTTTAATAAGAGGCTATTGGTTTTTTTAGTTCAAAGCTTTTAGCGATAGGGTTGCTCCCACCGAGATTGTTTTGGGATGCTTGTTTGATAATTTATATTTTAGGGAGCTTATCAATACAGATTGATTTGCTGTTTATGGCTAAGGTTCAACCTCTAGGTGCCTTTCAAACTGATTATGTATCGCTAATATGGTCAATCCAAAAATAACGGCAAAAACAATCAACACTGTATTAACAAGGCCATCAACTGAAAAGGATAATCTAATAAGAATGGTAGAAATAACAAAGCCGGAGTTTCTAATCACCTTATGGTATTTATCCGTATAAAAAAAAGAGACCAAGAGTAACAACACATCTACGACAATCAGTACAGTGAAAAACTCATCAAAAAAGATATTGTTGATATTTTTTAATTCCTTTAAGCTACCATTGTTATCTGAAAACTCAAGATATCCCCATTTGCCAAACGTATATACCGCTAAACAAAGTAGGAGTGGCACTAGAATTACGGCGATAACCTTTTTGAAAGTAACAAATTTATCCATGGAAACGCCAAGGGACAAGGTCTCGGTATTTAGTATTTTTCGGTTTTTGTTTAGACGGTAGAACCAGAACAAAAGGTAAAAGAGCATTACCGAGGCTAAAATATCATAGGTAAATTGTAAATCGTCTTTGATGGTAAACCAGTCGGTACTGAGTTTAAGATTTGCCAAATCTTTGAACAATCGCCTAATGATGATTAAACTGATGATTTCGTACTGTTTGCTAATATAATTAGTTATAGATTTTGGTAGATAGTATACCAAAAGATAGACCTCGTAAACCAGAATAAAGGAAAATGGGGTGTAGACAGCAGCAATAGGGTTTCCTAATAAAGGGCTTCCTGAATCTAAAAAAGGAAGGAATTCTGCAAAATAGATACACAGCAAATGCACAATGAAACTGGCAATGGCAAGCATCAAAATGACCCGTTCTATAGTCTTTTTTGAATTTTCAGATAAAAAGAGTCTAGCTAGTTGAGTTAGTCTTGTTTGTAATCCTATCATTGTTAAAGTTAACGAATAATTATAAAACTATTTTTTTTGTTCAATTTTCAAAAAATAATGTGAGGGTTTTAATGGGGAGTAGCGATGTATTCTTTTTATAGAGGTCAACAAAAGTATACTCAGTTATCTATTTTTGTGGCTAAAATATTGCCTATCTCACTTTTTGGCTGGCACGCTATAACCTTCCCAGCCCCAAGAGGCTTTAGGTTGTTCTATTTCGTAAGTCAGGTCAAATGACACCGAAAAGAAACGTTCCGTGCCTATGCGTCTTAGATTGTAGGTGAATGCTTTTGTATCGAGGGTAATCCACCATACATTGTTGGCAGCTGCTGGAATAATAGTTGCAGTCTCCTCATCCGCAGGAAAAATAGCCAATTGGGGAAGTCCAGTATTGGGAGTGGTACCGCCATACATGGTTACCTTATCCGATGTTCCATCCTCATGTCTGTGATCGTGTTTGAGCTCTATTTTACCGTTTTTGTATTTTAAAACCCAGGTTCTACTTCGATTATCACCCACATTAAAAGGAATCAAGATTTCATCGTCACTACAGGAGAGCACATGCATTACAAGGCGTTTGCCGTGAAAATCATCTCCGGCCGGTGCGTTTACTATTTTTCCTTCAAAGCTTTTTCCACAATGGTTTTTTAACCTATCCCAAAATCGTTTTGCTCCTGAGGTATCTATGGCAGTGGGGTTATTGAAAAGGGAAGTTTCAGGCAAAACCCCCGCCTTGGTAGCTTTAGATGTGTTAAAAGCCATTAAAATTAGACAGAGCATAAAGACAGCAAAGAGTTTTTTCATAATTCAAATATTTGGTTTTAAATGTAAGCAAATGAACTTTAAGTCTAGGGCAACTATACCTTAATAAAAGAAGTTATTAAGAAAGGCACAAAACACGTGTATATGGTTTTTTAAGCGTTTGACTTTTGGCCCTTATTTTTTCAAAAAATCGGTTGGAGTTTGATTGTATCTCTTTTTAAAGGCTCTGTAAAAAGTAGGCGTAGAATTAAACCCACAATCAGTTGCAATGGCTTCTATTGAATAACTTTTTAGTACATCTGCGGTAAGCCTTTCTTTCACAAGAGACACCCTTAAATCATTAACATAGTGTTTAAAGTTTTCAAAACCTTGGTCACTTATTGCGATACTAATATTCCTTGGACTCATATTAGTGTGGGATGCCACCTGAGTAATATTTAATGTTGAGTCTTTGTAAAAATCATCATGAAATATATATTGATGTATTTTTTTAAAATCAGTACTACGCATCAACGGTTCAACTTCTTCAGTAATATTTGGCGCCAATTTATAATTAAGGCCTAAAAGTAAATTTGGGTTCATTAATAGGTAGGTAGCGATTCTTAGAAAAAATAGGGAAACAATTGTACCTGACATAAAATCAAAAAGAACATCTCCTTCGGTAATTTTAAGTAGTTTCAATCCAAATATAAAGTATATAATATTTAGTCCTACCCAGTACATAATCTGAAGTCTAAAAAGGGTGTAGACCCAATTTTTAATTTTTAAAAAATGAGGTCTTGACGAGCTATTGTGTTTGTAATATTTTTTTAAAAAGAACCCAATGAGAATCAAATAAAAAATCATAGAAGCAACTCTAACCACAACACTTAGCCATTCTGGAAGCATTCCATCTTGGTGCGATACTGTTAAAGAAATATCTTCAATTACCTTATTCACGAGTACCGTCTTTTCTCCAAGTGGCATGAAGTAAAACGGTAGATAGTTTATGGTGAACACAGCAAAAGGCAAGAGATGAATAAAATCTGTTCTCTTAAATCTATTTTCATTATTTAATGTGCTTCTGATGTACAAATAAGATAGTGGCATAACCAGTAGCGTAAGAGGAACAGGGATTTTATATAGATAGGGTACATAAGCCAAATATCCAGAATCTAAAAGCACAACAAATAAATTGGCAATCCCGTTAAAGATTAAATACCATACTAATAAATAAACCCCAAAAATCTTATTGGTATTTATTTTGAAATATATAACGGCTGCTGTAAAAAAACAAAAGCAGACGCTGATTAGATAGATAAGGGGCATTCAATGGTTTGATTGATTTTCAAAGGTACACCCAAAAGTAAAATATATCAAAATAGTTTTTTGAAGGGTTTTAAATTGATTAGATGAGGGTTTTTCGTGCTTATTTAATGACATTTATTTATGAGGTTGATGTAAGATTTTTTTAATAAAAAGCACTTAAGAAGCCATGGAATTAAAACAGCGGAAAAATCAGCTTAAAAAGCAAAATAATATTTTGAATTCTGTCCATCAACATTTATTGAAAGAAGAGTCTTCAGATACATTCGTAAAAGAAAACGAAGACAGTTTTAAAAATATGTTTGAGCGACATAATGCGATAATGCTATTAATAGAATCAAAAACAGGCTTGATTATCAATGCAAACAATTCAGCGATTAAATTCTATGGATATGAAAAGTCAAAACTGTGTTCTATGAATATTGATGAAATTAATACATTGTCGCAAGAACAAGTTTTGATTGAGCGAACAAATGCAATAATTGAAAAGCGAAATTATTTTGTATTTCCTCATAAATTAGCAAATGGCGAAATACGAATTGTTGAAGCTCATTCTTCACCAATTGAATGTAAGGGACAACGCGTGTTATTTTCGATAATACATGACATTACCAAAAGAAGAAATGTTGAACAATCGCTACATGAAAGTGAAATTCAATTAAGGGAACTGAATGTCACAAAGGACAAATTTTTTTCAATAATTGCTCATGATTTAAGAAGTCCATTTAATAGTCTATTGAGTTTTTCTGAATTACTAACTGAAAATGTACAAAAATATGATGTCGAAAAAATTAAAAAGTACTCAGACATCATACATTCAACAACCCAAAGCACACTAGTTTTACTTGATAATTTATTGAATTGGGCAAAATCACAAAGCGGACAAATTAGTTTTAAACCAGAACAGGTAAGATTTTCGGCTACTATTCAAGCAATTTTTAAGCTTTCAAATGCAAGTGCACAAAATAAAAATATAGTACTAAATTATAATCAATCAGAAGAAATTGAAGTTCTTGCTGATCATAATATGATTAAAACGGTTTTAAGAAATCTTATTTCGAATGCTATAAAATACACAAAGTCAAAAGGTCAAGTAAATGTCTGCGCAGCGCAGTACGATAACTGTATTGAAATTACCGTTTCTGATAATGGGGTTGGAATGGATCAAGAAACCCAAAATAAATTATTCAATCTAGAAATAAATCAAACAGCCCTTGGAACAGCAAATGAAAAGGGTTCAGGTTTAGGCTTGCTACTTTGCAAAGAATTTGTAGAAAAACATGGCGGAAAAATTTGGGTTGAGAGCAAATTAGGTAAGGGTAGTAATTTTAAATTTTCATTACCGTTGAATAAATAAGGTGTAAAAAACATATATCAAAATAGTTTTCATTCAATTTAATACAATGAAAATATATTCCGGGGGATACAGCGAATGCTGATACTATGGTTGTGCCGTTCGTGTTTTGGGTCAAATCAAATAAAAACTTAAGTGCTTGGTGCATGACACAAATAAGTTGAAGACCAACCTTGTTTTGAGTTATGTATTCTAGTCAATAGCCCGTTTGGGGAACATGTTATAGCAGACTTTAAAGTACGAGCACCTAAACAAGGCATAAAAAGGCACAGTTATCATTGATAATTGCACCCTTTTCTTTTGTTTTTATATTTAGCGTTCCTTTATGCCTTGTGTTCGTATGTATTTACACAAACAATAAGCTACTTTTAATAGTAAAGCGCCTAAAAATAAAAGTTTTACCCTAACTATTATTGAACTAGATAACAAATGAACTACGCCCTAAGCTTATTAACCACTAAAGGATTCCATTCGGTATAGAACTGCTCCAAAAAGCCCAACATGTATTGATGCCGTTGCTCGGCCAGTTGCTTGCCTGTTTTGGTATTCATTTTATCCTTCAGTAGCAACAGTTTTTCGTAAAAGTGATTGATGGTGGGTGCCTTGGACTTCTTGTATTGGGCCTTATTCATTTTTAGGTTGGGTGGTATATCCGGATCATGCATGACGCGGTTTTTAAACCCACCGTAATTAAAGGCTCTGGCAATACCAATGGCGCCAAGGGCATCCAAGCGGTCGGCATCTTGGACCACTCGAAGTTCCAAGGAGTTGAACTTTTCTCCTGACTCTGTTTCTAAGGAATTTTTATAAGAAATATGGTTAATAATATTGACCACATGCGTCACGATATTTTCTTTTACGTCCAAGGACGTTAAAAAGGCTTTTGCCATTGTAGGGCCAACGGATTCGTCTCCATTGTGGAACTTGGCATCTGCAATATCGTGTAAGAGCGCACCTAGACTTACAACCAGCACATCTACCTTTTCACTGCGGGCAATCAGCATACTATTGTCAAAAACACGCTCTATGTGAAACCAATCGTGCCCTCCTTCTGCGTGTTGCAAGGTTTTTTTTACAAAAGTAATAGTCTCTTCTGCCAGTTTAGCATCGTTCATTTTAAAGAGGTTATGCCAGAATTAACGGCGGTTTCTATTTGGATAATGAGTTCATCCAGATCTCCATGGTTTTCTAGGGGTTGGTGCACATCAAAAGACACCTTTGCACCCAATCCCATGGGGTATTTCCCATACTGCACCAGCTTCCAGGAGTTGTTAATGCTAATAGGAACGATAAGGGCCGATGGCGCTTTTTTTAATAGCATTTTAAGCCCCATAGGTTTAAAGGGTTTGGGGTGCCCGTCTCTGCTTCGGGTACCTTCCGGAAAAATTACGGCTGCTCTATTGTGCTTTTCCACATAGCTACCCAGTCTTCCAATTGCCATGAGGGCAGATTTACCATCGTTACGGTCTATCAATGCAGCGCCGCCATGTTTTAAATTATAGGAAACACTTGGAATACCACTTCCTAGTTCCTTTTTGCTCACAAATTTTGGGTGGTATTTGCGCATGTACCAGATAATGGGGGGTATATCGTACATACTTTGGTGGTTGGTGACAATAATCAATGGCCTATCCAAAGGAATATCGTGATTGTTTGTAAAGCGATAGGTAGTTCCCAAAAGATTAGTCGTGCGGATGAGTGTGAGGTTAAGCACACTTATAGCGCGTTTTATACCATTATAGCCAAAAACACGATGACAGATCCAAATAATGGGATGAAAAAATAGCAACGCCGCTCCAAAAGCGATGAAAAAGATAAGGGTAAATGGATAGGCTAGTATCTTTTGCATGGTGCAAAAATAAAAAACCACTTCAATTGAAGTGGTTTTTTATTTTAATTTTTCCTTTATAAAGGAAATTTAGGCACCGTTATTCTAACAGAACTCGTCGTAAGCTTGTATCAAATTCTCGGAAATCATTTCGGCTGGTCTTCCCTCGATGTGATGACGCTCAATCATGTGCACCAATTCTCCGTCCTTGAACAAGGCCATTGAAGGTGATGAGGGAGGAAAAGGAACCATAAGGTTTCTGGCTGCTGTCACCGCATCGGTATCAACACCAGCGAATACTGTTACGGCATGGTCTGGTTTTTTGGCGTGTTGCAAGCTCATTTTTGCAGCTGGTCTTGCATTTGCAGCAGCACAACCACAAACAGAATTTACTACTACTAGTGTAGTTCCTTCTTTTTTAATAGCATTTTCTACCGCTTCTACTGTATGTAATTCTTCAAACCCGGCAGATGCCAAGTCGTCTCTCATAGGTTTTACTAATTCTGCAGGATACATAGTCTATTTTTTTAAATTAAAACTTTATTTTCAAATGTAATCATTTTGTATTTCCCCTTAAGAACACTTAACGTTTCATTAGTCATTTGTTCTCTGCTTAATAATTTATCTTTGCGAATTAGCTAAGATGTATTATGATTAAATGGGTAGGTGCCTTTGTAGGGTTTTTTATTAGAGGAATAGGCGGAGCGTTTTTAGGCTTTTTTGTAGGAAGTGTATTGGATAGTCTTTTTCGCTCCAAATCTGGAGGGGCCAAAAGTGTATTTGGCGACATGACAAGACAGTCCGTGTCGCCCGCAGATTTTGAATTGAACCTTTTGTCGCTTTGCTCTATCGTGATTAAAGCAGACGGACAGGTAAGCCAAAGTGAAATGGATTATGTGCGTCAATATTTTGTAGGCACGTACGGTAAAGAAAAGGCGAATGCTATTTTTAGAACCTTTAATGAGGTGAATAAAAAAAGAGAGATTTCTGCGCAGCGGATATGTACTTTCTTAACACAGCGCACTCGGTACGAGGTGCGTTTACAGTTGCTCCATTTCCTATTTGGCATCGCACAGGCCGATGGTAGCATCAGCAACCCCGAAATAAGTAAGTTAAGAGAGATTGCAGGATATTTAAGGGTAGGTTTACGTGATTTCGAGAGTATTATGGCGATGTTCATTAAATCGGCGGACAATTCGTACAAGATTTTAGATATCCAAAAATCATCTACGGATCAAGAAGTGAAAAAGGCCTACCGAGAAATGGCGAAGAAGTATCATCCCGATCGCGTAAATACCCAAGACGAAGCCATTAAAAAAGGAGCAGAAGAGAAATTTAAGGAAGTGCAAAGTGCTTACGAGACCATTCAAAAAGAGCGTGATATTGGATAGTAAGCAAGGACACATAATATAGAGTATATAGAAGAAGCTATTTAAATATAGTATTATGCAAGAGTTTTGGTTTTACATACAACTAGGTCTGGACCACGTGTTGGATCGTAATGCGTACGATCATATTTTATTTCTTTCGGCCTTAGCCATCCCTTTTACTTTTAAAAATTGGGCAAACGTCTTATGGCTTGCAACTATTTTTACCATATCGCATTGTTTATCCTTGGCGCTATCGGCATTTGAAATAGTAACAGTAGACGTTTCCTTGATTGAGTTTTTGATTCCTGTGACTATAGTATTGACTGCGCTATACAACATCCTGAAACTAAGAAACCAAACAGCCTATAAAAGTTTGCTATGGCACATGGTCGCTACGGTATTTTTTGGGTTGATACACGGCTTCGGTTTCTCTAATTATTTTAAGATGTTGGTGACTGATTCAGAGGAAAAGGTGGCGCCGCTTTTGGGTTTTGCCCTAGGAATAGAGCTTTCGCAGGTTATTATTGTGCTGTTAGTGCTCTTGTTCGCTTATCTCTGTAGGTCCGTCTTAAAAATTAAGCAAGCAGCTTTTGTCTCTGTGACCAGTGTAATTATCATGTTGATTACAATACCCTTATTGTATAATACCTTTCCTTGGTAAGGCGCTATTGTTAAATTTAACTTATAAGGTTGTGGGAGGGAATTAAGCCCCGTACCTTAGAGGTATATGCTGCTATTGAAGCAATGGGAATGAAGAAAAGCAAACAGGAGAAATACGATAAGGCCTATTTAAGAATGGCACAAGAATGGGGCAAATTATCCTTCTGCGAACGTAAACAGGTAGGTGCTATTATTGTTAAGGGTCGAATGATTATTTCAGATGGATACAATGGCACGCCCACGGGATTCGAGAATTTTTGCGAAGATGAGGAAGGCTATACTAAATGGTATGTATTACATGCAGAGGCCAATGCCATATTAAAAGTGGCAGGTTCCACACAGTCTTGCCAAGATGCAACATTATATATAACCCTATCGCCTTGCAGAGAATGTAGTAAGCTGATACACCAGTCGGGCATAAATCGTGTAGTGTATCAAAAAGGATACAAAGATAATTCCGGTCTAGATTTTTTGGAAAAAGCCGGGGTGGAGTTGGTCCATATACCCACAATAGAAGCTTAGAACCCAAAGTGAAATAAATGAAAAAGAAACACACCTACTTAATACCTACCCTAATCGCTGCGGCTTTGGCCTTGGGCGTTTTTGTGGGTGGTAAATTGCATTATAACGATACTCCAGAGCGACTTTTCACTACAAACTCCAAAAAGGACAAGCTGAACCGTCTCATAGATTATATCGATTATGAGTACGTGGACGATATTGATACCGATAGTATCGTAGATGTTACGGTAAATAGTATTTTAGAAAAACTCGATCCACATTCGGTTTATATTCCAGAAGAGGATATGGCACGGGTATCAGAGAATATGAAAGGTGACTTTGTGGGTATTGGAGTAAATTTTTATCCCTATAAGGATTCCATAGCTGTAATTAGAGCTGTAAAAGGTGGCCCAAGTGATGTAAAAGGTATAAGAGCGGGTGACCGAATATTAATGGCGGATACTGATACACTTTATGGTAAAGGTATGCCTAGTGATGTTATTGTTGATAAACTAAAAGGAAAAGAAGGCACTAAGGTTAAATTGACGGTATATCGTAAATCTGAGGATAAAATCGTAACGATAGATGTCAAAAGAGGAATAGTGCCTATTAAAAGTGTGGAGTCCTACTACATGCTAACAGCTGACATGGGGTATATTAAAGTCAATCGTTTTGCAGAATCTACCTATAGGGAATTCAAATCGGCCTTGACCAAACTACAGCGAAAAGGGGCACAGAAACTGGTTTTGGATTTACGTGATAATCCAGGTGGTTATTTAGGTGTTGCAGAGCAAATGGCAGACGAATTCTTAAAGGATGATAAACTCATCCTATTCACAAAAAATAAAAGAGGAAAGATAGACAAGTCGTACGCCACGGACAAAGGCAGTTTTGAGGACAAACCTATTTATGTGCTCATAAACGAGCGTTCCGCTTCTGCCAGTGAAATAATTGCCGGTGCCTTGCAGGATAACGATGTGGGTACTATTGTGGGACGTCGTTCTTTTGGAAAAGGATTGGTACAGCGTGAAATGGCATTGGGAGATGGTTCTGCCATACGGTTAACCGTATCTAGGTATTATACCCCAACGGGGCGCAGTATTCAAAAGGATTACCAAAAGGGAAATAAAGATTATTACAAACGTTTTAAGGAGCGCTTCCATAATGGAGAACTTTTTTCGGTAGATAGTATAAAGGTCGCCGATTCCCTAAAATTTAAGACGCCAAAAGGTAAAGTGGTCTATGGTGGTGGTGGTATTATCCCAGATGTATTCGTGCCAATTGGCTCCAATGAAGAAGAAGCAGTGCAAAGTATGGATAGTTATGGTTTTCTATCATTCTTTATTTTTGAGCATTTGGATGAGGATAGAAGCCGGTACAATCAGCTTTCGGCAACGGAGTTTGTCAAGGAATTTAAAGTAGACGATATTCTGTTCCAGAATTTTGTGGACTATTCTTTAAAAAGAGAATTATCCATGGATTTTTATGGCAATCAAGAAGGTATTAAACTGTATCTAAAAGCCGCTTTGGGAGAACAATTATTCGATGCTAATGCACATGCTAATATTAAAGGCAAGAGAGACGCGATGCTTCAAAAAGTATTGGAGTTGGATAATCCTGCCGTTCAGCAAGAAGAGGCTAACGCCATTGAGGCGATCAATTAAATTTTCATCACTCGACTAGAATAGCTATGGTTCTGTTTTGTAGGATTTTTTTAGAGCCATATACCTAAAAGGTATTTTAGCTAAGTTTCAGATGCTACAAAGCATATAACGAACCTTATAAGTCATTAAAGCAAAAAGGCGGAATTAGTCCTCATTAACTTTTTGTTGTACCTTTTTACTTGTTATATAGAGTAACAGCAGAACAATGGCGCATAACGAAGCCATAATTCCAATAAGTGCCACAGTGCTATCGCCTTGAAATGGGGCGGTAAAATTTACTAAGGTTACGTTATAAGCAATTAATGCTAGGGCAAGTACAATTAGTATAATCGAAAAAGTTTTGTTCATAATCATTATTATTACTGCAAAAATACACCCTTTTTTACTTGTTAAAAAGTTCGTTGATGTTTGTAGCGAACAATTTAACAGCTATTGCCAAAAGAATTACTCCAAACACTTTTCGGATAACATTAACCCCGTTCTTTCCAAGAAATTTTTCCAGTTTTACGGAAGATTTTAACACCGCATATACAAATATGATATTTACGATAATCGCTACGATAATATTTTCTACGTAATATTCCGCCCGTAATGAAAGTAGGGAGGTCAAGGTTCCCGCGCCCGCAATCAAAGGGAAGGCGATAGGCACAACGGAGGCACTATCTGGTTCATCATCCTTGTAAAGGGTAATGCCTAAGATCATTTCGATAGCCAAAAAGAAAATAATAAAAGCTCCTGCAACTGCAAAGGAGTTTACGTCTATACCGATAAGCTTTAGTATTTCTTCTCCTAAAAAGAGAAAGGCCACCATGATGCAGGCTGCAACAATCGATGCTTTTTCGGATTGTATATGCCCCACTTTTTTACGTAGGCTTATAATAATCGGAATACTTCCCAAAATATCTATAACAGCAAAAAGAACCATACTCGCTGTTGCAATTTGTCTAAGTTCAAAATTGAATGTCATTCCTTGAAAATTTTCCCAAATTTACGTTTAATAATCGCATTTGAATTTTAATTTCTAAAAATATCAATCCTACCGATAGCTTTTAATTGATGTATCTTGCAAGTCTAAAAAAGTATAATGTTTCAACTAGGAAAAACTATTGTATCTGAAGAAATTATAGAGAATGATTTTGTGTGCAACCTATCTGCATGTAAAGGTGCTTGCTGTGTAGATGGTGATGCAGGTGCACCATTAGAAGATAAGGAAACAGAGATTTTAGTAGATATTTATGCCAAAGTAAAACCTTTTTTAAGAGCAGAGGGTATACAGGTAATAGAAGAAGAAGGAGCGTTCGTAAAAGGGGATGATGGGGAGTGGGAAACTCCTTTGATTAATGGTAGTGCATGCGCTTATGCTTTTTTTGATGATAAAAATACGGCTAAATGCGGTATAGAGGAGGCTTATAACCAAGGGAAGATAAAATGGAGAAAACCTGTTTCTTGCCATTTGTATCCCGTAAGAATTCATGAATACAACGAATTGACGGCGGTGAACTACCATAAATGGGAAATATGTGATCCCGCCTGTTCTTTGGGAGAGGAATTACAAGTGCCCGTATATAAATTCGTAAAGGAAGCCTTGATACGTAAGTTTGGTAAGGACTGGTATTCCCAACTGGAAACCGTAGCTCAGGAGCATCTTAAATAGTAGGAATATGAAGCAATATTTTTGTACCTGCAGGAAGGTTTGAATCGTTATAAATATCAATAATTTCCACATGAAAGGAGTTTTGATAGTCTTTGGAGAAGTTTGCAAGTCGTTCTTTCGTGATATCGATACCTATGGATTTTCGTTTTAAAACTTTGCTTTCTTTAATTTGTTCCGCCTTATCGCGTCCCACTCCATCATCGGTAATAGCAATATTTATAAAACCGTCTTCACCGGATGTGACATCTAACGTAATGTTTTTTTCACCCTCTTTTGAGGATAGTCCGTGCCACAGTGCATTTTCCAAAAAGGGTTGTAAGATGAGTGAGGGAAGCTTTATGGTATGTACATCAATATCTTCGCTTATATTTATCTTAAAGTTGATTTCATTCGAAAATCGAATATTCTCTATGTTCATATAAAGTTCTACTGTTTCTAGTTCCTCCGCCAAAGGGATTTCTCTTTGCGAGGAGGCTTCTAAAATTTTCCGAACCAACTTGGAGAATTTGTTTAGGTAATGTACCGCATTCTTTTTCTCGTTGTTGATAATGTAAAGTTTGATAGAATTCAGTGAATTAAATAGAAAATGCGGATTCATTTGGCTGCGTAACATGGTCTGCTCCAAGGTCAATATTTTTTTTTCATTGCTCAATTGATATTGTCGGTACAGGATATACAGAATGCCAGCTAAAAGAATAAGTGACAAAGCTCCAATGAGCAGCAGCGTCCTGTTCTTCCTTAGTTTGAGGTTTACGATCTCGTTCTGTTTTGCCAAAACAGCTATCTCGTTTCCTTTTTTTTCATAGTCGTAGCGGAAGAGGATTTCGTTTACATAGCGTATAGTGCCTTCATTCAATATTTCTTGGTCCAGGCTAATCGCTTTGGTCTTGAAATTCAAGGCTTTTTGGTAGTCTTTTTTTACTTCGTACAGTTCTGACAGTAAGTGGCTGGTTTGGGCTAGTTCATCCCTTAGGTTATGTTTTTCACCTACCGAGTATCCCTCTAATAAGCTTTGTTCTGCATCCTCATTTTGGTGCATCTTCATCTGTGCCCAACCCAAATTATTGTAAAGTCTTGCAATTAAAAACGAATTTCCTAGTTGCATTGCCATGGGCATAGTCCCTTTAATAAGTCTCAATGCTTCTTGGTATTTTTCTTTTTTAATGTAGACTTTTGCAATACTGTTCTTACAGATTACGCGTCCCATCGTATTGTTTATGTCTTGGTTATAGGAAAGAGATATGCTATAATTTTCTAGGGCTTGGTCTAGCGCTCCCAGCTCTTCTTGGCATTTACCTATATTTTGGTGATTGATTGCCAAGCCCAAAATGTTATTCAGTTCTGCTTCTAGTTTTATAGAGCGTTCAAAATAAGAGATGGCGAGGTCATACTGCTTTAGGGTGAGGTAGAGATTGCCTACGCTGTTTAACGAAACGTTGATGCTTCGTTTTATTCCCTCCGAAGGATTTTTAACGGCTTCGGCCAGTTCTAATGCTTGCTGATTAAAGTCCATAGCTGTCCTTACGGAAGAGGTGCGCCTGTAGACCACACCTAAATAATTAAGGCTAGAAATCTTAAACTCTAGGTTATCGGCCTTTTTGGCAATTGCTAAGGCCTCTTGGTGAAGCGCTATCGCTTTACTATAGTTCGAAATATTACGATAGGTTCGTCCCAATTCACTTAGGGCATAGGATTCGCCGGCCATGTATCCTATTTCTTTTGATCTTTGGCGAAAGAAGCGCATATAAAGGCTGTCGGTTCTGTGAGCCCGCATTACTTTATGGATTGCAGTAAAGGAGCTTGGAGCAGTTGTAATAAGACTATCGGTAAGCTGCTTAAAATTTTCTGGCACGGTTTGGGCTGCCAGCGTGGCAGAAAATAGCATATAAACAAGTGCTAAAATGCTACGTTGCGTTCTTGTTACTTTGAAGTTGAAATGGTTGCGGAAAATTCCTATAGCCATATACATAATGCCATTTATAACAAATCTAGGAAGTCAGATTTTTTTTGTCTGGATACGGGAATTTTATGGTTTGACTTTAATACAACGTATCCGTCGGTCTTTAAAAACTCCTTTATTTTGTTAAGATTGATGATATAGGAGTTATGTATTCTGAAAAAAGAATCATCTGGCAGTAAAGCATTAACTTCTTTTAATTTTTTTGTAAGTACTATTTTGTGGCCGTCTGTTAGGAAAATAGTGCTGTAGTTTCCATCGGATTCTGCATACAGAATTTCGTCACTTTCTAAAAAAATTAATTTTCCATCAGTGTTTAGTGTAATTTTCTTGTTGATAGAACTAGAATTAAAATTGAGAAGTATTTTTTCAAGCTTTTCAGCGGTAAAGTTTCTGCTATTAAATTTTTTGATTTTTACGATGGTGTCTTTTAGGTCGTCTGTATCAATAGGTTTTAGTAGATAGTCGATCGCTTCGTTTTTAAGTGCTTTTATGGCATATTGGTTGTACGCTGTGGTAATGACTACCGGAAAGTTTTTGTTAGAAAGCTTTTGTATAAACTGAAAACCATCCATAGTTGGCATTTCTATATCCAAAAACAAGCAGTCTGGTGTGTTTTTTTCTAAGTACTGTAAAGCTTCAAAAGGATTTGTGAAAGATGCCGACACATGTATTTCATCACTAAAATTAGTGAGCTCCCAAGAAAGGCTTTGCAAGGCCTTTATCTCATCATCTACGAGTACCGCTTCTAACATAATCTGTAAAATCAAAAATGAAAGTTAGTTAAAAATAATTCTTACGGTACGGCTACAATCAAATTTATGTGTCAATGGGAGTTTATTTAGTATAATTGGCATATATACGAAACAATTCAATTTTTATCATTTGGAAAATTTAATTTAACAAGAAATAGATTACAAATAAAGCAATCTACAGCGGCATATTTTGGTCATTTTCCCGTTTACACAAAAAAATAAGCAGATTATACATCAGCAAAAATTACAGTCACTTCTTGACTTAATTTAGTGTCAAGTTTAAAGCGACTATAGTTTTAGTGTATTGTATCAACGGTAATTGTACACGTAAGTTTGTTGCCATGAAAAAATGTTTGGTCATGTTTGTTTTCTTTTTACTCTCTCTCTTCACAGCATTAGTTTTGGGAGGAATGGACGAAGAAAGTGGGGATGGTGATAAGCAGAATGTGGTGGTTACCAACTTTCAGCAAACTACTCAAACGAGCCAAGAATAGATATGAATCCCATCGCAATGAAAATAATAAGAATTATTTTTTTAGGATTTTTGCCCTTGCTTTTAATTTCAAGCGCGAGTAAGGCTGCAGAGTTAAGTACGCTAGTGCTTAATGGGACTTACATTCTAGATGTGGAAGAGAATGAACATCACCAGTTGTTGGGGGATATTGGCTTTAGCTTAAGCACTGAAATTTCTTCAAAAGGAACTTATTTTAATGTCCTAAAGCTTGATTTTAATGGTAACGGTGCTGTTTTACCACACCATATGGAGGTCGTTGTTTGTAAAGAGAATAAAACTGATGCTTTACTTTCGGGTATGTATAAGGTAAAAGCTATAGAGAGTTTTTTGAATCCGGCTGACGGTGTTTTCGGAGCGTATAGTAGCGATGTTTTTGGAGAAAAACTATATTTTACAAAAGAGGGAAGTATTCGTATTACCCATTATAGCAACACAAGTGTTAAGGGTACACTGAGCTTACTGCTTGTGAACCAAAAAGGAGAAATAATTCGTGTCAAAGGTAGTTTTGACGCAATATAATGTATTACCATATTAAAAAGTACGGCTCTATAACTATGTTTTGAGCGTCAAACAAAGAAGGTGACTGATTAGCTTGTCTTATCGGTTACTGGTCTAATGATAGGTTTCGGGGGAACTACCTTACGTTAGCGCTTGGCGGGCATGTTCATTCAGTGAGGCATAGAGAGCCGTATAGTATGGTATTTTGAATTAGGTAGTAATCCCATAGTTTTAGAAACCAAAAGGTATCGTTTTCGAACTTTTTGGTTTTTTTATTGAAATTTGTTTCTGCGGTATGATAGTAGTTGATAGTTTAAAAAAGAAAATATAATCCTTTGGAAGTTTAGATAACAAAAAGCGATTGCTTGTCGCGATTACTATTTTGTTTATTAAAAAAGCCCACTTTTAAAGTGGGCTTTCTTATAACTAAAAAATTAAAGGAGTACTGGTTTAGTACTGGTATACTACCCATAACTACATTATAATAATTGAATTATAATGTATTTGTCCATAACGCAGTACTTAATGATTTAAGCACGTGATAAGAACACCGTTTGGGCTATGGGAATTTTATCAAATCTTTAGGAAAAATATTAAAAACCCATAAAAAATGATTTTTTATTCCTGAATTTGGATTTTGCTCTAAATTTGGAATATTATTTGTTATCCGTATTTTCCTTTTAACGTATAATCGAAATGTTATTTTGGACAAACAAAATAATATAATGTAAGCGATAAGTAGGTATAGATATGGGGACATACACAAATAAACGAAAAAGTAGTATATTCCTTACTTTACCAATAGGTAGTTCATCGAAAGGCTGTATTTTTTCGACAAACTACCTTTTGTTATATTAAATATAAGCGAAATCAATAATACAAGAATTTTGTGTTGCATCAATAAGCACATATAAATAGCTAACTAAAATTCAGTTGAAAAGATTGATATATTTTAATCTCTAGGATGCAACATGCTAGTCGGCAAACCGATTTGGGATTTTTTTGAATTTGATACCGGACCCAGTTTTGGGAAGAGCGTTGATTTTTAAAATGACGATTGTCAGTTATTCCGGTAAGTGACAGAAATACCCAACTCGGAATAGGTCCAATTGGGTAGTTTAGAATTAAGGAAATTCTTTAAGGCTGCTTATAGAAAATCGTCAACTTTTTTATAGGCATCAATAACAGCTTGTTCCCCTTCTTTATCAGGTCTGGAATTTCCGTGTTCCATACCTAGGATGCCACTAAAATCTTTACTGTGTATGAACTTAAAGACATTATTATAGTTGATTTCGCCGGTAGTTGGCTCTTTACGCCCTGGGTTGTCCCCAATTTGGATATAGGCTATTTCGTCCCAACAGGCTTCCATGTTTGGAATAAGGTTTCCTTCCTGTATTTGTTGGTGATAGATGTCGAATAGTATTTTACAGGCGGGCGAATCCACTGCCTTGCAAATTTCGTAAGCTTGCGGAGATTCTGTAAGGAATAGTCCGGGATGATTTCTGAAGTTTAGCGGTTCCAAGACCATAGTAATATCATGGGTTTCCAATAGTGCGGATGCTTGTTTAAGAGATTCTACGACGTTGGCTGTTTGATATCCCATATTTAGTTTTAAGTCTACATGGCCTGGGACAACTGTGATCCATTTGGCATTCACCCGTTGGGCCACGGCTATAGATGCTTTTATGTCTTCTAAAAATTCCATTCTTTTTGTGTTATCACCAGACGCTAGATTAGCTTCTTTCCAATAGATTTGATGCGCTACGAATACACCCATTTCCATACCCCTTTTTTGCATGGTTTGCGACATCTTTTCTTGAAGCGAGGACTCCCTGTCTTTCATTCCATTATCTTCAAAAGCGGTAAAGCCTTGGTCCGCCATAAAGTTTAACTGGTCTATCGGGTCTTCACCAGCAAGATTTTTGAACATGCCCAAATGAGGGGCGTACTTTAAGTTGAAGCTATGTGCTATTTCTTTTTTCGCTAAAGGTTGTGCATAAGAATAAGCCCCACTTAGCGAAATTGCTCCGCTGGTTAGGGCTGTTTTCTGTATAAAACTTCTTCTTTTCATTGGTCTACAATTAGGTATTAAAAACAAGTACTTTAGTCAAAGCTTTCTATATTAGTTAACCAAAATAGCTACTATTTAAAGATCTTTCTTATAATGACCAAGCTTTGCCTCCTGTAAGTTCTTCTAGATCAGCACAGCCAACATATTCACCTGGTACAGGAAGGTATGCCAATACTTCTTCGCCAACATACTCAGATGTCTTATAGCCCCAGATGGTCATACCCCTTAGGTTGTTCGCAAAAGCGAATCTAGAAACACCATCCTCAAGACTAGCTTCTTTCCCATCAGCTAATGCTACGTTGTAATTATTGATTTTACCTATATACATGACTTGCTCTTCTTTGGTAACCTTTAAGGTTGCAGCTAAAACAAGCTCTAAGTTTTCTGGAGTTAGGTCTTCTACCTTTTCCTTACCGCTATCGACCAAGGCTTTATCTATAAATTTAGACATGGACATTTTAAATAAATCTTGCTGTGCGTTTTCCATTACTTGGTCCGCAAAGCGGTCAATAAAAATATCTACTTGAACTTCGGAAGCAGAAGGTGTATCGGTCTTTGGTAAGATGATATCTACTAATTTGGTAAGTACGCTACCTTGCTCCATTGTGAAAAATTCTGGAGCCCAAGTAATGGTAGGTTCTGTTTTACAGCTTTGCACTAGGCTTATTAAGGTAGGTGTAGCTATGGTATACCCCATAGCTAATCCCATATTTTTGAGTACTTTTCTTCTATCCATTATATGCTCCCTTTTTTAAGTTCTTCGACGGCGTGGTTCGCAGCTCTGGCCGTAAAAGCCATATAGGTTAAAGATGGGTTAACGCAGCTTGAGGATGTCATAAAAGAACCATCTGTCACATAAACATTAGGAACGTCATGTAGTGCATTGTTACCGTTCAATACAGATGTTTTTCTGTCTCTACCCATACGGGCAGTTCCCATTTCGTGAATACCAAGGCCAAGTGCCGTTTCTTTGTCAAAAGTTTCAATGTCTCGGGCGCCAGCTTTTTCTAGCATGTCCGCCGCAGACTGCATCATATCTTTGCGCATATTAAGTTCGTTTTCTTTGAATCCAGCATCAAAAGTAACTGTAGGTAAACCCCATTGGTCTAAGTTGCCATAATCCATAGTAAACCTATTGTCCTCATAAGGCAATACTTCTCCAAACCCACCAAGGCCCAAAGTCCAGCCTCCTGGCTTCAATATAGCGTCTTTTAAGTCCTTACCATGTGATAATTCAGCTACTGCTTCCTCCCAATCTCCACGACTGGCACTACCTTGGTAACCAAAGCCACGTTTGTAGTCACTTCTATTACTATCACCACCTAAATTCCTGAATCTTGGCACATAAACTCCGTTTGGCCTTCTTCCCTTGTAGTATTTATCATCAAAACCATCGAATTTTCCTGATGCTCCAACGCCTAAATGGTGATCCATAATATTACGTCCTAATTGGTCGGAATCGTTACCCATTCCGTTAGGGAATCTGTCGGATTTTGACTGCATCAATATGGAAGTAGATGCTATAGAAGAAGCGCAAAGGAAAATTACTTTCGCCTTAAATTCGAAAGTTTCTTTGGTTACACGGTCAATTACTTTAACACCGACAGCCTTTTTAGTATCTGCGTCGTACATAACCTCATGCACAATGGAATCTGGTCTCAGAGTCATATTCCCGGTTGCTTCGGCTGCAGGTAGGGTAGAGGATAAACTACTAAAATACGCCCCGAAAGGACATCCTCTAATACACCTATTTCTAAATTGACATTTACTACGGCCATCAAAGTCCTTTGTTCCAGTAATATGGGCTACCCTCCCTACGGTTACTGTCCTACCTCCAAAGTTCTCTGCAACTTTGCCCTTAAGGACTTTTTCAACACAATTAAGCTCCATAGGAGGTAGGAACTCACTATCCGGAAGTTGTGGTAAACCAAGAGCCTCGCCGCTAACGCCAATATAGTTTTCCACCTTGGCGTACCAAGGTGCAATATCTTTGTAGCGCACGGGCCAATCTACAGCTGTACCATCTTTCTTATTAGCTTCAAAGTCAAGGTCCCCCCAACGGTAACTTTGGCGTCCCCAAGTTAAAGATCTACCACCAACATGGTAACCTCGCATCCAATCAAATCGTTGTGTTTCATTGTATGGGTGTTCCAAGTCATCTACAAACCACTTGTGGCTTGCTTGCTTGGTAGTGTATCCGGTTCTGCTCTGCTTTTCTTGTTTTTCTACAATCTCTTTAGTAGCTTCGCCACCATTCGGGAAATCCCATGGGTCCAGATTTGCGGTCTTATAATCTTCGATATGCTTTACCATTCTACCGCGCTCCAAGACCAAGGTCTTTAAACCCTTCTCACATAATTCTTTTGCGGCCCAGCCTCCACTAATCCCAGTACCTACTACAATGGCGTCGTAGGATTCCTGTTCTTCGTTGTAATAAAATTTACTCATAGGGATTGTTTATTTCCTAAATTTATTAAATATAAAATTAATTCAATACATTTAAAGCTTATACTTATTACGAATTCCATATTATGATATAATTAGCCGAACGGATTTTTTTGTGGTCTAGAGGTTGAAAAGAATAGATTTTAAACCGATTAATAAAAGAAATATTTTACTTATGAGAAAAATTACATGTATCAAAAAGTCATTTACCGTTTGCGTTGCGTTGGCTCTTTTAGGTGCGTATTCCTGCAAGGAAACAAAAGAATCTAAAGAGGAAAAAACGGACGAAATTGTCCAAGAAGTTAATGCTGAGCCCTTTTTTGATCTTTCACTGGCACAATGGTCTATGCACAAAATGATACGTAATGATAGTGTTAATCCGTATTCCTTTGCAGAAAAGTCGAAGGAATGGGGCTTTACCGGCTTGGAATATGTGAGCCAACTGTATAACCCTGAGTTGTCGGATGCCAACTACTCACCTGAGGCAATGGCCGCTTTTGTTGCCAAGAGCAATGCTGAAGCGGAAAAGTATGGGATGAAAAACATCCTTATTATGATAGATGGGCAGGGTAACCTTGCTGCGGATGATGAAGCAGAGCGTAACGAAACCGTAGAGAAACATAAGCGATGGGTAGATGCCGCCGCTGCAATGGGCTGCCATGCTATTAGAGTAAATCTTACGGGAAGCTCTGATCCAGCAGTATGGAAAAAAAACTCTGTAGACGGGCTTACCAAGTTGGGAACATATGCCAAGACTAAAAATATTAATGTTTTGGTTGAGAATCATGGTGGATTATCTTCCAATGGCGCCATGCATGCCGAGGTTATGAAAATGACAGATATGGATAATGTGGGCACGCTACCGGATTTTGGAAATTTTTGTATCGAGAGATCTGATGATGGCTGTGCGAACATGTACGATAAATACAAGGGCATGAAAGAATTGATGCCCTACGCTATGGCCGTAAGTGCAAAGAGTAATGAATTTGATGCGCAGGGTAATGATAGGGTGATAGATTATGTAAAGATGCTGCAATTAGTAAAGGATGCTGGATATACAGGATACATTGGCGTGGAATATGAGGGCAGCGAACTAGGCGAGGAAGCTGGCATAAAGGCTACCCGCGACTTATTGCTAAAGGCAAACAAAAAAACTAAATAACGACCAAGCCCAACTGTGTTATGAAGCCTTTTTTTAACGAGCTATTTGATTATAACTTTTATTGCAATAAGAAGATTATTGAGCATTTTCTTGGAATGGATAATCCTCTGGAAAAATCAGAGGAATTATTTAGTCACCTATTAAACGCCCACCATATATGGAATGCAAGGATTGTAGGTAAGCTTCCCGAGTACGAGGAGTGGCAAAAACATGATTTGAAAGATTGGAGCGATATTCATTATGAGAACCAACGCACCTCTTTTGAAATCACCACAAATGCGGAGGATTTTGAAAAACGCATAGATTACGACAATTCTGAAGGGCGTTTGTTTACCAATACACTTCAGGATATGCTTTTTCATATTATCAATTATTCTACCAACCATAGAGGACAGATAGCAACGGATTTCAGGAATAACAAAATAGAACTTATTGTTCTTGATTATGTCTATTATAAAAGATGAAAATTTAGAAAATGAACATTAAGACAAGGGTACAACTCTGTATAATGATGTTTTTGGAGTTTTTTATTTGGGGCGGATGGTTCGTTACCCTTGGCACTTTTTTAGGGAATAACATCAATGCTTCCGATGGTGAAATCGCCCTTGCTTTTTCTACCCAATCTTGGGGAGCCATAGTGGCTCCTTTTATTATCGGTATTATTGCAGATCGCTATTTTAACGCGGAAAAGATATTAGGAATCTTACATCTGGGTGGTGCATTTCTACTCTATCTGATGTATGGGACCGATAATTTTGACCTATTTTATCCCTACGTACTTGGGTATATGATTTTATATATGCCAACCTTGGCATTGGTTAATTCTGTTTCCTTTAACCAAATGAAAAATCCGGCAAAAGAATTTTCGCTGGTGCGCGTTTTTGGCACATTGGGTTGGGTAGTTGCTGGATTGCTGATTAGTTATTTCTTTAACTGGGATTCAGAAGCGGGAATCCAGGAAGGATTGTTAAAGAACACCTTTTTAATGACGGCAATAGCGTCTGCCATTCTCGGGGTATTTAGTTTTACTCTGCCTAAGACACCACCAAAGGCGGCTAGTGGCAAAAAACCAAGCCTAAAGGAACTTATAGGCTTGGATGCATTGGAGCTTTTTAAGGATAGAAACTTTTTGGTGTTCTTTATCTCGTCCATATTAATATGTATCCCCTTGGCTTTTTATTACCAGAATGCGAATCCGTTTTTGGTAGAAATTGGAATGGAAAACCCCACAGGAAAAATGACCTTGGGCCAAATCTCTGAGATACTTTTTATGCTCCTACTGCCCTATTTTTTTACAAAATTTGGGTTTAAGAAAACTATTTTGGTCGCCATGTTGGCTTGGGTAGTACGTTACGTATTATTTGCCTATGGCAATACAGGGGAACTTGGTTTTATGTTACTTGTTGGAATCGCTTTGCATGGAATTTGTTATGACTTTTTCTTCGTTTCTGGGCAGATTTATACCGACAGTAAAGCAGGGAACAAATATAAAAGCTCCGCTCAAGGGCTAATCACTTTAGCAACCTATGGCATAGGAATGCTGATAGGTTTTTGGATAGCGGGTAAAATTTCCGATTCTTACCTTTTGGAAGATGACTCACACCAATGGGAACAAATATGGTTATACCCTTCTGGCTTTGCTTTGCTGGTGCTTGTTCTTTTTGCTGTAATGTTCAAGTCCGAAAAAATCGACTACAAATCCTAATTTTTTAAATAGGTAGAAAGTCTTTAATTTTAACGTTTACATACAACTTGAAAACCTATATTCTATTTTGTAAGACTATATTTGAAATTCAATTTTTAATAATATTAATACGATTACAACATGCCAAAGAAGATTAGACTAGGTATTTTAGGAGGTGGAGGGGATTCCCTTATAGGAGTTTTACATAGGGTAGCATCCTTTATAAATGATAACTATCAGATAACAGGAGCGGTGTTTAATCCAGATTTTGAGGTGAATAAAGCGTTCGCTGAGGAGGTAGATGTGCCGTTAAATCGTATATACAAAGATTTTGATACATTGATAACCGAGGAAATGAAACTTCCTAAGGAAGAGCGTATTCAGGTCTGCTCCGTATTGACCCCTAATTTCCTGCATTTCCCTATGGCGAAAAAGCTATTGGACAACGGTTTTCACGTGATATGCGAAAAGCCAATGACGACCACTTTGGAAGAAGCTAAAGTTTTACAGCAAGCCCATGAAAAAGCAGGAACTGTTTTCGCGTTAACGCATACCTACACAGGCTATCCTATGGTACGCCAAATGCGGGAAATGATTAAGGCAGGGGTGCTTGGCAAAATACATAAGGTAGATGCTAGGTATTATCAAGGATGGATAAATACCATTATTCACGATAAGGAAAAGCGCAATTCTGTTTGGCGCTTGGATCCCAAAAAAGCAGGAATTAGTTCTTGTATGGGCGATATTGGGGTGCATGCATTTAATATGGTCGAGTACACCACAGGTTTGCAAGTGAAGTCGGTACTGTGTGATTTCAACTACCTTTATGAAGACAACCAGATGGATGTAGATGGAACGGTGCTTATTCGAATGGGAGCACATGTAAAAGGAGTGATACGCGGTAGCCAAGTAGCCACTGGCGAGGAAAATGGTCTTGCCATTGCTATTTATGGCGAAAAAGGAGCGTTTAGGTGGGAACAAGAGAAACCCAACTTTTTATATAAAATGAGCGATACGGAACCGACACAGGTATATAAGCCAGGACATCCCTATAACTCAAAACTATCTTTGGACGGCACCAAATTACCGGCCGGACACCCAGAAGGTATTTTTGATTCTATGGCTAATATTTACCTGGGAGTGGCAAAGGCCATTCGTGGAGAAAAGTATAATAATGGTGAATTTCCAACTATGACCGATGGTGTTCGTGGTATGGATTTTATTGAGGCTACGGTGAAGTCTCATAAGGACGGGAATACATGGGTTACGCTGGAGGACTAATTAAATAGTATGATTAAAAAGAGCCGCAAAAATTTACTTTTTTCGGCTCTTTTTGTAGCTATCTGTATGTGCTTCATAACAGTATAGGTACTGATAAACTCAAAATGAAATTGATGTTAATTTTAACAGAACCATTTAAAATATCTCATATTTCAAGTCTAATAGGGTAACGGTCTCCTACCTCTTTTAAAACACCCGTTCAAATTCCTCAAATACGACAATCATGCTATCCCTAGGAACTCGTTCAAAAGCCTCTAATTCTTTAGTGTAATAGTCCCAATGTGTTTTTTTCCAGTAGGCCAAGGATTTGTCTCCTTCACCTTCTAAAATTGCATTTGATTTATTTATATTGAAATAGGGAATGAGCTGCACAGCAGTAGTTCGCACAATGCATTGTGCCTCTTTAGCCCAATTGGTAACTACTAAAAAGTCTCCAATTTTTGGTAGCGGTTCATTTCTGTACTGCAGACCTAAAAGGGAATATGAGGTAGCTTTTTTCACCCCTTTCACCACTAAGGCGGCTAATTTGTTAACGTCTTTTTCGTTGTCTCCAAAAACAGCTGTTTTTGGTGCTTCATGAAAAGCATGTTCCAAATGTTTATCTAAATAATCTCCCCACATATTTCTGGCAGAAGCGTTCTCCATATAATATTTTATTACAATTTTAATATCAAAATATAGTATAATTAATTCTGGTAGCGCACGTTACTGCGAAAACTTCAGTATAACATCTGCTATTTATGATTAAATAGGTGCATTATGCAAAGTGTCCTTTTTTTAATTGTTCTGCGGCATTATTTGCTGCTCTTGCCGTAAACGCCATATAGGTCAATGAAGGGTTTACACAACTAGTGGATGACATAAAGGCGCCGTCTGTAACATAAACGTTGGGCACGGCATGCAGTTGATTTTTTTTGTTCACCATAGATGTTTTTGCGTTATGGCCCATTCTGGCACCGCCCATTTCATAAATACCTAGACTTGGTCCTGAGGATTCTTCATACGGCTGAACGCCCATGAACCGGACAGTCTTGAACATGGAAACGATTTCCGTTTTAATGTCTTTCCGTATGTTATACGCATTCTCTTTGAATTCCATATCAAATTCTAGCCGGGGCAATCCCCATTTATCCTTTTTGGTCTCGCTTAGCGTCACCCTATTGTCATCATATGGTAAAAATTCTCCAAAACCAGTTACGCCTATTTGCCAAGAGCCCGGTTTAAGAAGTTCATCTTTTAATGCTTTCCCATATCTTATTTCTGCAACGGACTCAGACCAATCTCCGCGGTTTGCGGTGCCTTGGTATCCAAAATCACGCAAATAGCCTTCGCGTTTTGTCTTTTTGTCCAACTTTACAAATCTTGGGATATAGCATCCGTTGGCCCTACGCCCTTTGTAATATTTGTTTAAGAAACCATCTGCTTTGGCTGTTGCGTCTAATTTATAATGATGATCCATGATTCCTCTTCCAAGGGCATCGGAATTATTTCTTAAACCATTGGGGAAATGTTCAGATTTGGATTGCAATAAAATCATTACCGATGCCATTGCCGAAGCACACAAGAAAATTACCTTGGCCTTGAATTCTGTTTTTTCGTTCGTTTCCGCATCAATTACCCGCACACCAGTTGCTTTTTTTGTTGTCGCATCATACAAGATTTCATGTACAATGGAGTTAGGTCTAAGTGTCATATTAGCGGTACGTTCTGCAGCTGGTAGAGCGACCGAGTTGCTGCTAAAATGACCACCAAAAGGGCAGCCCATAGAGCATCTATTTTTATTCTGGCAAACACCGCGGCCTTCAAACTCGAAAGTTGGGGCGGTAATATTTGCGGTGCGACCTATGGTTATCAATCTGCCATCCTCAAATTTTTCAAAAGTTTTTCTTTGAAAATCTTCCTCTACACAATTGAGCGCCATAGGTGGCTGAAATTTAACGTCTGGCAACTGTTTCAATTCCAGGTTCTGTCCACTTACGCCAAAATATTCTTCAATTTTATCGTACCAAGGAGAAATATCGGCATAACGAACAGGCCACCCCACGTCAATATTTTCTCTTTTGTTTGCTTCAAAATCGATATCGCTCAAGCGATAACTTTGTCGGCCCCAAGTAAGGGAGCGACCACGAACGTGATACCCGCGAATCCAATCGAATCGTTTTTTTTCTGCATACGGGTGGTCTAGGTCGTTTACGAAAAAATACTTATTGTCCGCTTGAGGTGCCCAGCCAACCCTCGTTTGTATGTGTTGTTGTTTCTTTTCTTCAACGGATAACTGTCCTTTATAGGGTTGATTCCAAGGGTCATTGTGCATTGTGGGGTAGTCCTCAATATGCTCTACCATCCTACCTCTTTCTAGAACCAATGTTTCAAGGCCTTTATCACATAGCTCTTTAGCCGCCCAGCCACCGCTGACAGGCATACCAACAACAATAGCATCGAATTGTTTGTTTTGATTCATTGTATATTTCTTGTGAATTTCTTACGGTATTCCCTATATTGAGGACCCAACTAAATAAGGGAGCAAAAAGACCACTTTTATTCCTAAATATAAGGTAAATTCTTAAATGAATAACAGGTACATTAACGTCAATTAATATACAAGATGAAGACAATTAAAGGGCCAGCTGTGTTTTTGGCACAGTTTGTAGATAGTAAGGCGCCATTCAATTCCTTGGACGGAATGTGTAAGTGGGCATCGGACTTAGGGTATAAAGGCATACAAATACCTACATGGGAACATTTTTTAATCGATTTAGACAAGGCTGCCGAGAGCCAGACCTATTGTGACGAACTTAAAGGAAAGGTGAATTCTTACGGTCTTGAGATTACTGAACTGTCCACACATCTTCAAGGGCAATTGGTAGCTGTAAACCCGGCTTACGACCTCATGTTTGATAATTTCGCACCAGACGCAGTAAAGAACAATCCAAAAGCAAGAACGGAATGGGCAATAGAAACCGTAAAGAAAGCCGCCACAGCGAGCAGAAGACTAGGAATTTCTGTTCACGCAACTTTTTCTGGAGCTTTACTATGGCACACGATGCACCCTTGGCCACAAAGGCCGGCGGGATTGGTAGAAATGGGATTTGAGGAGCTAGCCAAAAGATGGCTTCCTATTTTAAACCATTTTGACAAGGAGGGTGTAGATGTCTGTTATGAGATACACCCTGGGGAAGACTTGCACGACGGAGATACTTTTGAGCGCTTTCTGGCAGCTACGGGTAATCATAAAAGAGTGAATATTTTATATGACCCAAGCCACTTTGTACTGCAACAGTTGGATTACATAGCATACATAGACCATTACCATGAATTTATAAAATCGTTTCATGTCAAGGACTCCGAGTTTAACCCAACGGGTAAGAAAGGTAGTTTTGGAGGTTATAACGATTGGGGCGATAGGGCAGGTAGGTACCGTTCTTTAGGAGACGGTCAAATAGACTTTAAGACCATTTTCTCCAAGTTAACACAATATGGATGTGATGTTTGGGCCGTAATGGAATGGGAATGTTGTATTAAGAGTCCAGAACAAGGTGCGCGCGAGGGTGCTATTTTTATTCAGGATCATATTATCGAAGCCACAGAGAAAACCTTTGATGACTTTGCAGGTGCTGAGATTGACAAGGACGTATTAAAAAAAATATTAGGTATTTAAAAATAGAAAAATGAGAAAAATAAGCATTTTAGTAGTACTAGCGGTACTTGCATTTAGTTGTAAAGAAAAAGAGGCGTTATCAGCGGAAGCAACCGATGTATCCAAAACCATTGCAAAAACTGTAGCTGAAAACGAATGGACGTCACTTTCCTTAGACCATTGGCAGGCTTTTAAAGGAGGGGAATTGCCCAGCTTTTGGAAAGCAGAGAACGATGCTATCGTTTTTCATCCGCCAACGGCAGAGGAGAGAAAGAAACCTGATGGCGGTCGTAAATCTTTTAATATTGTAACCAAGAAGGCGTACACTAATTTTGTGCTTTCTTTGGAATGGAAAATGTCAGATACCGGGAATAGTGGTATCATGTGGGGTGTAAGCGAGGATGCTAAATTCGGGGAGCCTTATCAAACAGGATTGGAGATTCAATTATTGGATAATGATAAGCATCCAGATGCAAAAAACGGACCTAACCGTCAAGCCGGTGCACTTTATGATTTGGTACCTCCGCCAACAGATGAAACAAAACCCGTTGGGGAGTGGAATACGACGATAATTACCATCAATCATAAAACCAACGAAGGAACATCTGTGCTAAACGGTGTAGAAGTAGCTCAATTTCCGGTTAATGGGGAAGCGCTTCAAACCTTACTGAAAGGTTCTAAGTTCGACGGTTGGGAAGGCTTTGGAGCATACAAAACAGGTAAAATCGCATTACAGGACCATGGTGATGTAGTGTCTTTTCGTAATATTAAAATAAAAGAATTGTAGTATGAAAAGAGTCTTGATGGCCGCTTTGGTCTTAAGTATTTGCTCCTGTAACGAAGTGGTTAAACCCGAAGTAGCTAACGATAATGAAGTTACGGAGTCCAATATCATTGTGCACGAAGAATATAGTGGCGTAGAACCTAGCAAACCAGAGGAAACCGAGCTTTATGAACCTAAAGTGGCTGTTGTAACGCCAGGGAAGAATGGTTCAGCTCCAAGTGATGCCATTGTTTTGTTCGAAGGGACTTCTTTGGATGCTTGGATACATGTTCAGGATAGTACTGCTGCAAACTGGAATCTAAACGATGACGGGAGCATGATGGTAAAGGATAAATCGGGTAATATCCAGACGAAACAAAACTTTGGGGATGTACAATTGCACTTGGAATGGAGTTCTCCAGCGGAGGTGCAGCGAGACGGTCAGAATAGAGCTAATAGCGGTGTTTTTTTAAATGGAATGTACGAAGTGCAAATACTAGATAATAATGACAACCCTACCTATGTAAATGGACAAGTAGGATCTATCTATAAACAACATATACCGCTGGCAATGGCCTCTGTAGCCGCAGGAGAATGGAACACCTATGATATCATTTACCGTTCGCCCGAGTTTAACGAAGCTGGTGACAAAATAAAGTCGGGTACTATGACCGTAATGCATAATGGAATTTTAGTGCAAGATGATGTAGCGCTGAAAGGAACTACCCCTTATATTGGGTGGCCAAAAAATCCGACGCATGGAAAAGGTCCTTTAATGCTTCAAGACCACCAAGATAATAGCAGGGTAAGCTATAGAAATATTTGGGTTAGGGAATTGTAAGCTGTTTGTTGGACTGTTTTTATTTGTTAATTTCAACGGAATCGTTATCACTGTTGTTGGGTGATTTTATACGAAATACCCAATTAGAAAGTCATCTTGACAGATGTAGTATGGTCAATCAAGAAATTTGTGACGATATTATAGGATGGGTTGAAAGTTCAAGTATTAGCTTATAACTCTAAAATCAAAACTATTGAAACACCATTTTAAAGGTAGGGTCAAATAGATTTTAAAGTCCTGTGGTATTAATTTTAAAATATAGATACGCAAACGTTTTGATAAAAATTACAAGCCTAAAATACACCCCTCTTAATTTGGTTATCTTTGCCAAGATTTAAAAAATACCTATGATTCAATCCATGACAGGATTCGGGAAGTATGTAGTGCAGCTTCCTACCAAAAAAATAACAATAGAGATTAAATCGCTTAATAGCAAGAGCATTGATCTTAATGCACGTATGCCTTCCAGCTACCGGGAAAAAGAGCTGGAGTTGCGAAAACTTATTGCCAATTCGCTCCAAAGAGGAAAGGTAGATTTTAGCCTGTATTTAGAGTTTACGGGTGACGCAACGTCTGCCCAAGTAAACGAAACCGTTGTGCGGCAGTACATGAAGCAGTTAAAGGCGATTGCAGATGGCGATGAACTAAAGCTGTTGGAGATGGCTCTGCGTTTTCCCGATGCCATGAAAACCGATAAGGAAGATATAGATGAAGATGAGTATGCTGAAATACTAAAGGTTTTAAAGGGCGCTTTAGACGAAATAAACACCTTTAGGTCAGAGGAAGGAAGTGTGTTGGAGAAAGACTTTTTGGAACGTATAGCTTCCTTACAGCAGCTATTGGCTAGTGTTTTAGAAATGGATCCAGATAGGCAGGCAACTATTCGCGAACGCTTGGAAAAAGCCGTACAGGATGTAAAGGTGGAAGTAGATGCAAATCGGTTTGAACAAGAGTTAATCTATTACTTGGAGAAATACGATATAACCGAAGAAAAGGTACGATTGGCAAACCATTTGGATTATTTTACTAAAACGTTACAATCGGACGATAGTAACGGTAAGAAGCTAGGTTTTATCTCTCAAGAGATTGGAAGAGAGATAAATACTATTGGTTCCAAAGCTAATTTTGCGCCCATGCAGCAATTGGTAGTGCAGATGAAGGATGAATTAGAGAAAATAAAAGAACAGATGTTAAATGTGCTTTAACATCCCAACTAGTCAGAAATACGGGCATTTGCCGATTATTTTAGAATTTAGAATATTATTTAAGAGAATACATTAGTACGCATGAAAGGTGGTAAACTCATAATTTTTTCAGCTCCGTCGGGCAGTGGTAAAACAACTATTGTTAGGTATCTTTTGCAATGCCAAAAGCTAAATCTGGCTTTTTCCGTCTCTGCGACTTCTAGACCTAGAAGGGGAAAGGAAAAGAACAAGGAGCATTATTACTTTATGTCAGTCTCGGAGTTTAAGCAACATATAAAGAAGGAAGATTTTTTAGAGTGGGAAGAAGTGTACCGTGATAATTTTTACGGGACACTGAAGACAGAAGTAGAACGGTTATGGGCCGAAGGGAAGAACGTTATTTTTGACATTGATGTCGCTGGAGGATTGCGAATTAAAAAGAAATTTCCCGAACAAACCTTGGCCGTATTCGTAAAACCACCAAGTATAGACGAGCTTAAAATTCGCCTAAAAAAGCGTAGTACAGAAAGTGATGATAAAATCAATATGCGGATAGCTAAAGCTTCGGTAGAGTTAGCTACTGCTCCACAATTCGATAAGATTATAAAGAATTATGATTTGGATGTCGCTTTAAAGGAAGCGGAACAATTGGTTTCTGATTTCATAGCGAGTTCCAAAAAACAGGAGTAATGAAAAAGGTAGGGCTTTATTTTGGAACGTTCAACCCTATTCACATTGGTCATATAATCATTGCGAATCATATGGTGGAGTTCTCTGACCTGGATGAGGTTTGGTTCGTAGTCACGCCCCAAAGTCCATTTAAGGTAAAGAAGACACTTTTAGACAATAACCATAGGTATCAAATGGTGCTGGAGGCTACCGCGGATTTTCAAAAATTAAAATCTAGCACTATTGAGTTTAATCTACCAGAACCCAATTACACCATAGATACACTCGCACATCTATCAGAAAAATACCCGGATGGATATCAATTTTGCCTTATCATGGGGGAGGATAATTTGAAGGGATTCCATAAATGGAAAAATTACGATGTGATTTTGGAGCACTACGAGCTTTTTGTATATCCAAGAATTTCTGAAGGAAAAACGGAACATCGGTTTATAGACCATCCCCGCGTTCATAAAGTAAATGCTCCAATCATAGAAATATCTTCTACGTTTATTAGAACGGAATATAAGAAGGGTAAAAATATACGGCCTCTCTTACCAGATGCTGTTTGGAAGTATATGGATGAAATGAATTTTTATCGCTAAAAATTATTCTAGCTCTTGAACCTCGGTAAGCACATCTGTTGCCAAGAAACCATCATTTTTATTATAATACCACCCCCTTGTTTTTGGAATCTTGATATCTTGGACTTCCATTGTATCCGTAAGTAGGATGTATTCCCCGTCATTCTTAGATTCGTCATGGTAAAACTGGTACACTTCCAAAGCGAAGGATTTCGGGTTAAAATAAAAATACCAAGTGTCTTTCCCAACAGTTTCATCATAATCGACTTTTAATACCAAATACTCCTTATTCTTAAAGGTTTTCTTTTCAACCGTTTGGTAGATATTGGTCCCAGGGTCTTTTAATTTCATGGGTAGGCCATACAAATACGTATAGTAGTCCCGCATCATTTTTGCCCTATCACAATTTATACGAAGACTGTCTCGCAATGCCTCTGAAATATCAGCACTACCGTTAAGTTTAAGCGTACAGTTTTCTTTTTTTAGGGTAGAGGTTATGGTATTTCCATCTTGCTTTACTGTGGAGCTATAAAACTGCTCAGCGAAGTCTATTTGTACTTTTGTAGTGCGTTCATCAGCATCGGGTCTGCTCATGGTAATGGTTAGCGCTGCTTTAAAGGCACGCCAGTTGCCATTGGGGTCGTGATAGTTTATTGTTTTTGCCAGAAGTTGTTCTCCAGTAATTTCCTGACTTAATGCACCTAAGGGTAGGTGTAATACGATTAAAATATAAACATATCTTGTCATCCTTTATCTTTATTATTTCAAGATACATTTATATTTCTTAACAAAGGAGGCCCTACTCGTCCTTTGGTTGCTCAATTGTTGCAGGCGCAACGGAGCTATCATGCTCATCATGGTATTGTTGTAATAAGTTCATGGTAGCGGTCATCATGTCCTTTGTTTCAAGCAGTAGCGAGAAATACAAGGTAGTATTCTTTGGACTCGATTCTTCATTACGGGTTCTTGCAATCTGCGTCTGAATTTTATCAGAAACCATATCGAACAACTCTTGTTTTTGATTTAGTACAATTCCTATCTCCTCAAAAGATTGATTGGTAAAGGCGGATTGCGTTTGATTTAATACTTCTTCTAGTTTTACATCAATTTGCTTAAGCTCCTTTATTTGGTTGTACTTTAATTTTTTATGATTGTTGTTTACATGCTTGAGACTAACTTTGCTAATGTAATCCAAGGATTGACTGATATCCGTTAAATAGCCCAAAGTGTTAATATAGAAGTTACTTGCGCCTACGCTATTTTCATCCAAATTTTTAATGAAGTAGAAAATATGATCTCGTAAGTCATCGATTTCGTTTGAAAGTTTCTCTCCTTGTTTTTTGTTCTTTTTCAATAAATCAAGATCTTGTTTTGCAAGTCCGTTTATACTGTTGGTATAAATTTTATTGGTTCTTTTTAATACGTTTGAAATATTTTTAGCACTTTCAATAATTACTCCTTGAATAGAACTGCTTTCCGCTTTGTTTAGCGAGTCTTCGGCGCGCATTTCTTTGTTCTTTTTATTGTGGGAAATATAGCTTCTTGATAGCAGAAGAATAGCAGCAAACAATAAGACGCCTATAGCTGCACCTTTTCCAAAACTGATAATGGCCAAGATGGTACCGGATGCAATAAACGCAATAATAGCGGTTCCAAACCATCCACCAACAACGTTGAGTACACCCGCTACTCGATACACAGCACTTTCTGCACCCCAGGCCCTATCTGCAAGCGAGGTTCCCATAGCCACCATAAAAGTTACGTACGTGGTGGAAAGGGGTAATTTATAAGAAGTGGCAATAGATATTAATATACCGGCCACCATTAAGTTTACGGCCGCTCGAACCATATCAAAGGCTGGTAATTCGTGAACCCTGTTTTTAGATAAAGTGATAACAGGTTTTTCAAATTGTTTGTCAATTCTTGCTTGCCAAGATTCCGGTAAAATATAGGTAGATATTTCAGCTATGGAAATTGCTAAACGGACAAAACCACGAGATAGAAAATTAGGTTGAAAGCGCTCTTTTGTAGCTTCTTGACTTGAAAGGTCAATAGAGGTTTTAACTACATTTTTAGCTTTGCTTGAAAACCAAAGCGTTAGCACCATTACCATACCCGCAATAAATAGAAGTAAGGTTGGTGTAGGGACTTTTGCTGCTAAAATCTCCATGCTAAATTCTGTGGCTGCCGTTCCTGATGCCATCCACGCCTCATAAGATTGCCAAGCTGCAATAGGCACTCCAATAAAATTAACAAGGTCATTACCAGCAAATGCCAATGCCAATGCAAAGGTACCTGCACCAATAATCAATTTGTATATATTTACCTTAAAAAAGTTCATTAAGATATAGGATAAAAGCGACCAGATTAAAAAGTTGGCGCCTGCGATACCGAGCCAATGTACCTCCAAGAAATCTGTTATGGTAAGCCCTTCAATTAAACCATAGCTATTGCCGGAGAATGCAGTTCCCTTGATGCCTTTCATCAAAATAAAATAGGTGATTGCAGAAAGTGCAAACCCTCCAAAAAGAGCCCCAACCCATTTCGCCTTTTTTTCATATTGATTGGATAATAGCAATCTTGAGATCCATTGTACTAAAGCACCTATGGAGAATGCTACTACGACTGACAACAGGATACCAAATATTATTTGAGTGGCTTTATCTGTATTTATATAATTGACGATATCTGTAAAACTACCATTATCAGCTACTATTTTTATCAGGGCCATGGCAACGGCAGCACCTAAAAGTTCAAATACTATAGAAACCGTAGTGGATGTTGGCATTCCCAACGTATTGAAGAAATCTAACAATAAGATATCCGTAATCATTACGGCCATAAAAATGAACATGATTTCATCAAAATAGAATTCTCCTGGGTTAAAAATTCCTTTTCGAGCAACTTCCATCATCCCACTCGAAAATATTGCTCCTGCTGCGATTCCTAAACTCGCAACAATCATAATGGTTCTAAACGAAATGGCTTTTGACCCTATAGCGGAATTTAAGAAATTTACCGCATCGTTACTAACACCCACAACTAAGTCAGCTACTGCTAAAATAGCTAGGGCTACAATCATTAATAAATAAATATTATCCATAAGTTACGCTATCAATTTACAAATATCATTATCGCAGTCGGCTGTAATGTTAGCTAAAGGTTATCTTTTTTACTAGAAATGAATATCCAGTTGTAGCCTATACATTAAACCATTTGAGCCATTGTGTTCAGAAAGATAACTCAAATCTGTTTGTACTTTTAATTTATGACCCACAATGAATTTTGAAAGGCCTAAGGTATATTGTTTTTGAGGGTTTCTGCCTGTAATATCCTTGTCGAGCAGAATGGAAGTATACCTACTGGAAACTTCCCAATTGTTTTTAAATAAATACCCACTTTGAAGGTTAAGACCACTCCCTACCTGAACCACATCTCCGGTTAGTGTGCCATCAGTATTTTTTGCCAAGGCTTCCTTTGCAGACCTACAGGCATACTCTCCCATAAAAGAAAAACCGTTATACTTGAACATGGCGTCAATAAAAACGGTAGTAATCGTAGTCTCATAAAACCCGACATCATTAACCATGTAGCTCCCTTGGTTACTTTTTGTCTTTACGGCATTCTGATTAATGTCATAGGAAGCTGCAAGCATCAGTTTAGGTTTTTTTTCTCGCTTTAAATCACTGCCTTTATAGTCGCCTTTACTTAAGAATTTGCCAAAAGGTAGCACTTCTAGACGCGAGGTATATTGATGTCCGCCAAGGTTTCCAGTCGTGATATTACGTCCTTCACCTTGTGAAATAGCAAGAATTTCACGAATCAAGAATTTTTCTGAGATATTAATATGATGTCGCAATTGAAAACCCATGTCGCGGTCAATGGTGAATCTACTGTTCAGTAAAGAGCGATCTACTTGTTGTAAATCACCTGAAGAGATGACTCGCTCTATATTCCCGGGTAGTTTGGTTTGACCAAACCATAATACAAAATTTTCATAAAAGTTCCATTTTATAACGGCATCAAGAATGTACCTTGGTGTATTGCTAGTAAATTCTGAACCTCCGGAAAGATCTCGATTGGAAAGACCAAGCTCTAATTTGTATTTTAATTTTGGGGAATATGCGAACCCATCGAATTTTAGCCTTGCCCTACGAACAAGAGAGTTTTGTTCTGGATTTGCAAAGCTTCCATCATTGTTTTCATCCCAATTGGCAATTGTCAGAATTTGCATTCTTGTGGCAACCTTCATTGTCCAAGAACTATCTTTCCCTACTAGATTAAATAAGCCCTTACCAAATGCCGGAGCGTTAGTTTCTTGACTTAAAGAAAAAAATGGAATAGGAATCAAAAGCCATAAGGCTAAATGACTGATTTTCATTGTAAATTAGTTTTTGTCGGCTGCAAAGTACTAAAACCAATGTTAAGTTAATGTTGGCTAAATATAAAGTCTAAGCGCTTAGCTACGTATTTATCAATATTTTTGATTTGATTATGCTTATTTCTGAAAGCAGTTTACACTAGGGTAAGGAAAATATTAGGGTAAAAAAAAGCTACCTTGGCCAAAGGTAGCTGTCGGATTTCAAAGAGAACCAGTCGACAAAAACTAATAGTAAAATGAAATCGTCCGTGTCTTAAGACGAGCACGAAGTTCGTTTATATACATGACTCTTATGTAACACCAATATTAAGTAATGTTTAAGTTTTAACACACAAAGTTAGACAACACAACCCATTCTAAATGTTTTTTCTATTTCAAAATTGAAACACGAAAAGAAATGTATAGCTGCAGTATAGTAGGAATTAAGGATGTAGCGATTAGTCTTTACTTATTGGCGTTAGTGCATAGGCTGTTCTTAATCCCTTGAAGCACTACTGATATCTGCTACATCTTTAAGAATCATCGTTTTCGCACGAAGGCTATGTTGAACAAAAAGCGTACTATTTTTGTCAATAATAAGCTCCACTTCCACGTCTTCGTAACCGAGAAAACTAATCTTCATGGTGTATGAACCAGCGTCTATGTCTGTTATCTGAAAATTTCCGTTAAAATTGGTTTGGGTATACCACGCTGTACCGTTTAATGCTATACTAGCCATTAATAAGGGCTCGTTATAAAGCTCTGCATCTAAAATTTTACCACTAATAGTACTTTTATCTTGTGCCTGGAGGGATAAAAAGAAAGACACAAAAAAGATAAAAATCAGATATTTCATTTTCGACAATGTATTAGGATACAAATAAACCCCGACAAGGTTAAGTTAAAGTTAACCAGGGGTTATTTGTATATTTTGTAATGGTTAAGAATAGGGTTCCTGCCTTAATAGGAAACTACCGTTAACCAAATCGTATAGGTCAAAAAATGTATCTTGCGGTTCTTAAACGAACGCCATGAACTGGGAGCAATTACTTTCTTTACGCAGAAAAGGAGATACCAATAAAAGATTACGAAACGAACAGGACGAGACACGGTTGGGGTTTGACGTGGATTATGACCGTATCATCTTTTCATCTGCTTTTAGGAGCCTTCAGGACAAAACACAGGTAATCCCTCTTTCCAAAACTGATTTTGTGCATACACGGCTAACGCATAGTTTGGAAGTTTCTGTAGTGGGCCGGAGTTTGGGAAGATTGGCAGGTAAAAAAATCTTGGAAAAGCATCCGTACCTCAAAGAAGTGCATGGATATCAGTTCAATGATTTTGGTGCTATCGTTGCTGCCGCTGCACTTTCCCATGATATTGGAAATCCGCCTTTTGGCCATAGTGGAGAGAAGGCCATTGGAGAATATTTTAAATCAGGAAACGGTAGGGAATTCAAAAATGAACTTACAGAAAAGGAATACCAGGATATTATTGATTTTGAAGGGAATGCCAACGGATTTAAGCTGATGACCCAAGATAGGGAAGGGGTTTCGGGAGGGCTCCGTTTGAGCTATGCAACCCTTGGAGCGTTTATGAAGTATCCCAAAGAGTCCTTGCCCAAAAAACCGACTAAGCATATAGCTGATAAAAAGTTTGGGTACTTCCAGACCGAAAAAAGTAGTTTTAAAGAAGTAGCTTCAGATTTAGGCTTAAGGCAAACTGCGGACGGGAATTCAATTTCCTTTGCTCGGCATCCGCTTACTTTTTTGGTAGAGGCAGCCGATGATATTTGTTACACGATAATTGATTTTGAGGATGGTATCAACCTTGGTCTTATTTCTGAGGATTATGCTTTGGAATATCTTATAAAGTTGGTAAAAGACACCATAAATACAAAAAAATATCACTCCTTGGCCTATAAGGAAGATAGGTTGAGCTATTTGCGTGCATTGGCAATAAACACCCTAATACAAGATGCGGTTTCTATCTTTATGGAGAGCGAAACGGCTATTCTTGCCGGTGACTTTCATGTTTCACTTTTGGGAAAAAGCACCTATGATGCCCAGATTAGTGATATTATCGATTTAAGTGTGCGAAATATATATCAGGCACAAGAGGTAGTCGAAAAAGAAATTGCCGGGTACACCATTATAGCTGATATTTTAGATGTTTATGTCCATGCATTGGTAAAAAAGAAAAAAGATAACGCCTCTAATTACCACAATTTGATACTACAAACACTTCCTGAGTTTTATAGGCGGACTAGTATAACGCTATACGAAATTTTATTAAATACGTGTTGTTATGTTGCCAGCTTATCTGATAGTTCAGCCGTACATATTCACAATAAGATTAAAGGAAGGCAGCTTTAAAAATCATAGGCTACGCCAATACCCAACACCTGTTTAAACTGAATTTTAGGAACCCCTGGTTCAGTAACAATGCCATTGGCATCCTTTACCTCGTCAAACAGGATATCATCATCAAATATAACATGAGTGCCAATATTGGTGAGGATGTGTTTATTTACACGCAGTCGTACGTTGAGTTCCCAGTCTACATCAATATTTCCAAAGCTCACCAAATAATCTGTATAGAGGTTTAGCCTACTTTTTATATTGACGTTTTTAGCCGCTTCCCATTCAAAATTGTTGGTAATAAGAAAACCCAGTTCCACAAAATGATTTTTTCCTTCTTGGATAATAGTACCATTGGTATCCCGTTGCGCTGCTTTTACACCAAAGGCACCTCTGTCTGCCAAACGTTGATCTAGAACAAAAGTAGATTTTTGAGTAAGAGGTGATAAATACAGGTTAAATTTTTGATTTTGGCTAATGTATGATGTTCCTGCACCAAGGAAGAAATATCCAGGAGCCATAAAACGAGATATAGGTGTTTCTCGGTCTGGATATTTGTACCCGTTAGAAAATTGGGTATTAAAATTGAGTTGCACTGAATAGTACCAGTTGCTTATCGTATCCCTCCGGTAACCTAAGTTGGAATTTAATCTAATAACATCTTCGGTTTTACGTAATTGTCGTCCTTCTTGAGCATTTAAACCATATCTAAGATCCAGATTGTTATCCCAATTAAAATACCTGAATTTATAGTTACGCACAAAATTCAGGAAACCTAGTCCACTAATGGCATTGTTACCACCAGCATTCCAATTTACGAATGCAGCTTCGCTTACGTTTATGCCTAATGTGTTTTCCTTGGCCCAAAAAGAAGGAACTCTAAATCTATTATATTTATCCTTTAAGGGTTTTGTTTTTTTAAAGGATATAACAGGGTTGGTAAGATTTACTCCCCTAGGTATATGTTTTATTCTGTTCAGTGTCTTCCTAATTACAATGGTATCTATCACCGTAGTATCTAGAACTATAGTGTCTCTAACAATGGGCCTTGGGATAGAATCTTGTCCCAAAACTAGAGACGACACCAACAGTAAGGTAAGGCTTAAAACAAGCGTTTGATAGGTAAGCGTTATCCTCATAAAACTTTTTCTATATATGATTTCACGGTACTCTTGTCCAGACCTGCTATTTTGTGCAGATCTTCCACAGAACCGTGTGGGATAAACGCGTCTGGAATACCAAATATCTTACAATTGGTATTTATGCCTTCTGAGTTTGCAAATTCAAGAACGGCACTTCCAAACCCCCCCGTTATACAACTATCCTCTATGGTAATTATATGCTCGTAGCTTTTAAAAATACGCTTCAGCTCGCGTTTGTCTAACGGTTTTATAAACGGAAAATCATAGTGCCCAATGCAGGTACTCTCCTCAACTTCGTCAATAATTTCTGAAATCATATTTCCTATAGGTCCCGAACTCAGCACGGCTATTTTTGTACCTTTCTTGAGCTCAAAAGACATGCCAAGTTCCAAGTTGGTGTATGGTTTTTCCCAATCTAACAAAACACCTCTTCCTCTAGGGTATCGTATTGCAATGGGTTGGTCTAGTCCAAGCTGCGCGGTGTACATGATATTACGTAGTTGAATTTCGTTTAACGGAGCGAAAATAATAAGGTTGGGAATACAGCGTAAATAGGCGATGTCAAAAACACCATGATGGGTTGGTCCGTCTTCTCCTACAAGCCCCGCGCGATCTAAACAAAAAATCACTGGCAAGTTTTGAAGCGCCACATCATGAATGACTTGATCATAGGCACGTTGCAAAAACGTGGAGTAGATGTTGCAAAAAGGAATCATTCCCTCTGTTGCCATACCAGCAGCTAATGTTACGGCGTGCTGCTCGGCTATACCCACATCAAATGCACGATCTGGAAAAATCTCCATCATATAACCTAAAGAACTTCCGGTGGGCATGGCCGGAGTAATGCCAATAATTTTTTCATTTCTAGTTGCAAGGTCAACAATCGTCTTACCAAAAACATCTTGAAATTTAGGGGGTTGAGCTTTCGTTAATTTTTTATGAAGTTCTCCTGTTATTTTATCGAATTTACCAGGCGCATGATACACCACTTGATTTTCCTCTGCTTTTTTAAGACCCTTGCCTTTGGTCGTGATGATATGAAGTAATTTAGGGCCAGGAACCGATTTCAATCGCTGCAACTCGGCAACTAAACCTTCTAGATTATGACCGTCTATTGGTCCAGAATAGGCTAGGTTCAGACATTCAAAAATATTTTCATCCTTGGCTGTTCCCTTTTTAACGTTGGTTAGGTATCTTTTTAGCGCACCTACGCTAGGGTCAATACCAATGGCATTGTCATTAAGAATTATAAGGAGATTAGCATCGGTTACTCCAGCATGGTTGAGTCCTTCAAAAGCCATTCCACTGGCGATGGAAGCATCTCCTATTACTGCTACGTGTTGCCTTTTTGTATCTCCTTTTAATTTAGAAGCAATCGCCATACCTAGGATAGCGGAGATAGAGGTAGAACTATGCCCTGTTCCGAAGGTATCATATTCACTTTCTTCCCGCTTTGGAAAACCACTTAAGCCATCGAGTTGTCTGTTGGTTTCAAAAATGTCCTTTCGGCCTGTCAATATCTTATGTCCATATGCCTGGTGGCCCACATCCCATATAAGTCGGTCTTCAGGTGTATTTAACACATAATGTAATGCAATAGTGAGTTCTACCACGCCTAAACTAGCTCCCAAGTGCCCTTCTTTGGAAGAAACAACATCAATGATAAACTCCCTAAGCTCTGATGCAAGCAGATGTAAATCGGCCAACTGCAGTTTACGCAATTGCTGAGGGGAGGTTATGGTATCTAGAATAGTTTTCAAGTTGGCCATTTTGGAATTGTAAAGCTACGGTTTTTAGTGTTTTGGCGCGTAGAATTATTGTTAGGAAACTTAGTTTTCGTTTTAATTGCTATTGTGTCCAGTATCAAAATTCAGTACTATTGCAGCCAAATAGATTATTATGGTACTCACCTACGATGACACGTATTTCATGAAAAAGGCCCTTCAGGAGGCAGAGTATGCTTTTGAGCGAGGTGAGATTCCAGTAGGTGCCGTAATAGTAGTTCAAGACAGGATAATTGCTAGAGCACATAACCTCACGGAACAATTAAATGATGTTACGGCACATGCAGAGATGCAGGCCATTACGGCAGCAGCTAATTTTTTGGGAGGAAAATACCTAAAGGGTTGTACCCTGTACGTTACCTTGGAACCTTGCCAAATGTGTGCAGGTGCCTTGTATTGGAGTCAGATAGATAAAATAGTATTTGCGGCCAGTGACTCAAAACGGGGGTATAGGGTTTTGGGTACCAAGCTACATCCCAAAACTAAAGTAAGTGGCGGTATTTTGGAGAATGAAGCGGCTAATCTATTGAAACGATTTTTTCAGAAAAAGAGGAAGGGATAGATTTTTTTGAATTAGTTATTTAAAAAAATAGTGAAGTTAGTAGTAAACACCACTCAATTTTAATGCAGCGGAAAATTAATTTATTGCTTCAAAATAACACATCGCTATGTTCCAAGCAACGACTATCTTACGTGCTTTTTAAAAAAGGTAATACTTGAAATTATACCGCTTGAATCTGGCCTGCCACAATCTCTTTCTTGCCTTCTTCTTCAGCGTACTCTGCTTTGTCTCCTTCTCTAATTTCTTTTCCATGTAGGGTGGCATGGACAAAAATATCTTTGTCCGTCTCATCATTGGTAATGAAGCCATACCCTTTGGACTCAATATAAAATTTAACCGTTCCAGCCATGTTATTAGGATGTAATGATTACAATCCTAAAGCATATTTTTTTTAATACGATTAATTGAAAAATTAGATTTTTAAATTCATGACTCACACATTATCACTGTCTTTTGGTGGTCTTCCCTGCATTTTTCTCACATTTTCATCGTTCAGCATGTAGTCGTTCCATTTCCTGGTTTTACTTTCTTTATACAGAAAAAGAGGCATAGCCACTAAAAATATACCTAAGGTTCCTGAGCCTATGAATTTTTCTGCAGTTCCGTTTTCTTCATTGTTTAAGGTATAGCCGTAGATGATGGCTCCTAAGCAGGTAATGACAATTAAAGTGGTGATATGTTTCAATTTCATAGTACAAAGTTAGTTAAACTAGGATGATCTCAAAATAGCGCTGTAAATTTCTACAAGCTTATTTTTGAACTTAAAGTGAAATGTATTATCGGAAAGTACAAAGCAATCAGTTTCCTGTAAAATTAATGAGTTCCCTGCGGTAGGCTGTTAGTAGTTTTGACTTAGAAACAAAGCCTAAATAGCATCCCTTTTTAATCACGGGTAAATTCCAAGCACCACTTTTTTGAAATTTTGCCATTACGTGCTCCATAGTGTCTTCTCCATAAAAAATAACGTCTGGCGGCTGGTGCATAAAGGTAGCTACGGTAGTGGTTTCGTATAAGGCAGTATCGAACATAAACTCTCTAATATCGTCCAAGAGTACAATGCCTACAAGTATCTCTTCGTTCACCACGGGGTATAGGTTGCGCGTAGACTTAGAAACCGACTGGTGCAACATTTCCCCAAGGGTCATATTTGGGGTTATGCTCTTAAAATCCCGCTCAATAACGTCGTCCAATTGCATAATGGTCAGTACATTTTTGTCTTTATCGTGTGTTAACAAGGCACCTTGTTCTGCCAGTTCACGCGTGTAGATAGTATGGTCTAGGGTGTTCTTTGTGATCAGGTAGGAGATAGCAGCAGTAATCATCAGCGGCACAAAAAGTTCATAGCCGCCCGTAATTTCTGCAATAAGGAATATGGAGGTAAGCGGCGCGTGGAGCACTCCTGCTATGAGTCCTGCCATACCTATCAATGTAAAATTACTTTCGGAAACTGCAAAACCCAATCCTAGATTATTGATTACCTTCGCTACCACATTTCCTAATGCGCTTCCCATAACCATAGTTGGGATAAAAATTCCGCCTGCACCCCCGGCGGCAAAGGTAGTGGTCATCGCTACGGCCTTGAATATCGTTAGTCCAAAAAGTAGCGCAATGACCACCCAGATATTATTCATATAGGCATCAAAAGGGTTACTTCCCAAGGCCGTAATATGGTCTCCTTTTAATAAGTTATTAATGAACCCAAAACCTTCCCCGTAGAGTGGCGGAATAAAATAGAGCATAATGCCGATAGCGATTCCCCCGACCAACAAACGGTACTTTGGACTTTTTAAAGGCTCAAATAATTTAAGGATACCAAAATACATTTTGGTAAAGTAGACCGATGCTACGGCAGTACCAACACCGAGGATTACGTAGAAAAGTGTATCCTTTATTTCAAAGTTGTCGGCCAGCGAAAAATTAAAAAGTACTTCGTTGCCCAAAAAGAAATACGAGGTAAGCACACCGGATATGGATGCCAATAATAACGGGAGCATAGAAAGCATAGTAAAATCCATACTAAATACTTCCACAGCAAATATAATTGCAGCAATAGGAGCTTGAAAGATAGAGGAAATAGCCCCCGCCGAAGCGCAGGCAATCAAAAGGTTACGTGTCTTTGTATTGATATGGAGCAACTGTCCTAAATTAGAACTTATAGCAGATCCAGAAGCCACGGCAGGACCTAACAGACCAACAGAACCTCCAAAACCTACCGTTAAGGGTGCGGTAATGAGTGGTGTGTATATTTTTTTCATTTTGATAATGCCTTTCTTTTTGGATAGGGCAAACAAAATAGAAGAAATTGCATGCTCAAGTTTCTCCTTATGAATGAATTTCACGTAGAGGTAGACTAAAGTTAGTCCGATAATGGGAAGTATAAAGTAAAGTTCGTTGCCTGAAATGTTAATACCACCCTCCAAGGACGATTCTATAAAATAGGTAAGGTTCTTTAATGTTACGGCTGCTAGACCCGCAAGTAAACCCACGACCACGGCCATAATATGCGTAAAGGTCTTATTGGAGATATTTTTATACCGCCATTTTATGAATTTGGTAAAGCGTTTCTGTTGTTGGGTGGGCATGAACCGTTTTTGCTAGATTAAAAGTATTAAAATTAGGGGTCATTACTCGATTTCTTAGACTATTTCGTTAAAGAATCTTTCAGTTCTTCTAAATCTTCCCAATAAGTCTGGCGCAGTGTTTCCACATAAGCACTATGGTTATAAAATCCAGCATTGAAATCTAGGATAGCCGCTTCTACTAGAGTCACTGCCTCCTAATTTTTCCCTTGATTTTTTAAAATCAAAGCCTTGTAATATTTTCTGTCCGCGTTTTGTTTAAAGTAATGGATGGCTTTGTCGAAATTTTCTATCGCCTTTTCTGCGTTGCCCCATTCGAAGTGGGCAATTCCCCTATGTAAAAACGCTTCCAGTTCTACCCAATCTTCTCCAGTATCTTTGGTTTCCTTAGTAATGGGTTTGTCCCAGTAAACGATAGAATTTTCATAGTCCTTCAAACCTAAGTAGGCGATGCCCCGCCAAAAATCGACGCTATGGCCTTGGGGATACTCCAAATATGGCGTTAAGGTGTCGGAAGCATTAAAATCAGCAATAGCCCTTTGGTAATCTCGGTAGAACCAGAGGTAATTATAACCGCGATAAGGCTGCCATTTAATAGCGTCATACTGAAGAGCTCCCTTCATCCATTTTTCCCATTCATGTGGAATACCTCTTTTTAAATAGGGAATGGATACTTCTCTGTAGGCATCAGCATTAGTGGAATCTATCTCAAGTATGTGGGCGAATGCTTTCATGCATAGGGGTGCCTTGGTAATTTGCGCGTTTGCCAAATTCCATCGCTGTCCCTATTTTTTCGTCTTTTGTTTTACAGGAAAATAATAGTGAAAATAGGACTAGGCTAAGGAATAGTTTCTGTGATCTCTCTATTTTCAATGCTGTATAATAGGTACATATAGCAATTAACCTTGTTGCCACGTATAACATTAGGATTCTATTTTTCTAATGACGAGGTGAGCTTATAAAGTTGTTCCTTTAATTTGTGGTCGAATTTTTTTGGTATTAGGTTTAAATCATTTCCATGAATAATATATCTGCCTGTTTCTTCTTTACAATTAATTACAAAACGGATATTTAAATATCCAGAATCGATATACCCATTGTTTTTATAATGATAAAGGATATACTTTCGGAGTCTATTTTAGCCAGTATTCTATGTAGGTCGCTCAGGGTTGTAATAATCAAAGATATAGTCGCCACATGTTTGAAACCCTTCGGATAGTAGTGAGGTGTCTGCATTTATATAAGCGATACATTCCCTGTATCTATCTTGTGAGGGAACATATCTTTTGTTATACATATACCAAGAATAAAAATAGAGGCCACCTAGTAATAGCCCGATATTTAACAGCGTAAAAGTAAAATTTTAACCCATTTTTTCATCTCTTTAAGAATAAGTGAATTTTAATTTTTTCTTAATTATGAATTCGAAATAGTAACTATTTTTCTTTTGGTTTCGCTGTCCAAACAACCCACCAGAAACGTCGCAACTGCTTTTCTAGAAATAAATAATTGGGGTTTGGGTTCATTGTTCTTACTCTCCAAGATATCTATTTTTTTATTGAAGTTGGTTAAGCCAACAGGCCGCACAATAGTGTGATTTATATTCGATTTCCTTAGCAGTTCCTCTTGCTTTTCATGGTCTAAATAGGCATATTTTATGTTGCTGTATTTAATCGTCCATCGGAACCAAAAGGGAATATCGTTTCTTGTTTCTCGCACCCCCCAAGCGGAGCAAAGCACGAATTTGTTAATAGTGTTTTTCTCTGCAAGAGCTATAAGGTTAGCCATGGAGTCCGAAAGAAAAGTTTTTGGTGTTCTAAGGTTGGCCCAAGGAAAATCTGAAATTCTAGAAATATTCAATACGCTGACAACTGCTTTGCACCCTTCCATTGCTTTTTGTAAATCGACAGAATTGGTTGGGTTTCCTTCAAAAACTGATAGGTTATGGTGAGTTGGCAACCGTTCCGGTTTTCGCGCAAGACAAGATACGTGATAGCCTTTTTCTAAAGCATAGTTTAAAACGTGTTTGCCAGTTCTACCTGTTGCGCCCAGTAGTAGTAATTTCATGTTTTAAAAATAGTTAATTTGTTGTTTTGTGGTGAACATCTCACAGATTTCTAACAGTTTTTAAAACCAAAAAGGACCCCTCATTTGCCATTCCATTGGCTCGCCTACTGCTAACGCAGCATCGCCTTACTAGGAGGGAAACCTTGCGCTTAAAGCTTGAATTTGAAACTTTCCATCCACCCTAGTGCATTCAATAAAATATCTTTATGATTGATTCTATTGGTCTAGAGTCCTTGGCTCATGTTTTTTTATATCTAATTTCAAACTCAATTCTTTTAATTGCGCATCATCAATTGCAGCAGGAGCATCAATCATGACATCACGTCCGCTGTTATTTTTAGGGAAGGCAATAAAGTCACGTATGGTTTCCTGTCCGCCCAAAATAGCAACTAATCTATCTAAACCAAAAGCAATTCCACCGTGCGGTGGCGCGCCGTATTGGAAGGCATCCATCAGAAAGCCGAATTGTGCTTTTGCTTCTTCGGGCGTAAAGCCTAAATGTTTGAACATGGTAGCCTGAGTTTCTTTATCGTGAATACGAATAGAACCTCCGCCTATTTCATTACCGTTCAGTACCAAATCATAGGCATTGGCGCGCACTGCTCCTGGATCTGTTTCCAGTAGTTCCAATTGTCCTGGTTTTGGAGAGGTAAAAGGATGGTGCATGGCGTGGTAGTGCCCTGTTTCTTCATCCAGCTCCAATAAAGGAAAATCTATGACCCATAAAGGTGCGAATTCTGTGTTTTTTCGTAAACCTAAACGAGTTGCTAGCTCCATTCGTAAAGCACTCAATTGCCCCCTGACTTTATTCGTAACCCCCGAAAGTATGCAGATTAAGTCGCCCGGTTTAGCGCCTGTTGCATCAGCCCATTTAGCCAAATCTTCTTGATTGTAGAATTTATCTACGGAAGATTTAAAACTCCCGTCGTCATTATACCTGCAATAGATCATTCCTAAAGCCCCTACTTGTGGTCGCTTTACCCAATCTATAAGTTTATCAATTTCCTTTCTTGTATACGTATTTGCTCCAGGAACGGCAATACCTACGACCAATTCCGCGTCATTGAAGACCTTAAATTCTTTGTGTTGTGTAACTTCGTTCATTTCCCCAAACTCCATTCCAAAACGAATATCTGGTTTGTCGTTCCCGTATGTTGCCATAGCTTCATCATACGTCATTCTAGGAAAGTTGGCTACGTCTATATCTTTAATGGTTTTTAAGAGGTGTTTTGTAAGGCCTTCGAACGTATTCAGAATATCCTCCTGTTCCACAAAGGCCATTTCGCAGTCTATCTGAGTAAATTCTGGCTGCCTGTCCGCCCGTAAATCTTCGTCCCTAAAACATTTTACGATTTGGAAGTATTTGTCCAGTCCCCCTACCATCAATAACTGCTTAAAGGTTTGCGGTGATTGCGGAAGTGCGTAGAATTGCCCTTCGTTCATGCGGCTAGGAACCACAAAATCGCGTGCGCCCTCTGGGGTAGATTTTATTAAATACGGTGTTTCAACCTCTATGAATTCTTGCTCGGAAAGGTATTTCCGTACCTCCATTGCCACTTTACTTCTAAATATCAGGTTATTCTTTACCGGATTTCTGCGAATATCCAAGTAGCGGTACTTCATTCGCAGGTCTTCCCCACCATCCGTTTCATTTTCTATAGTAAATGGAGGAGTTTTGGATTCGTTGAGTACGAGAAGTTTTTCTACTAATATCTCTATCTGTCCAGTTGGAATATTGTCGTTTTTAGAGGCGCGCTCTATAACTGTTCCTTTAATCTGAATAACAAATTCACGGCCAAGGTTTCTTGCCTGTTCCAATAATTTGGGCGCTGTTCTATCCGCATCGAAAACCAATTGTGTTATACCGTCGCGATCACGAAGGTCAATCCAAACTACAAAACCTTTATCCCTTGTTTTAGCTACCCAACCAGATAGGGTAACGCCTTGGTTGATATGTGATTCTCTTAACTCTCCGCAGGAATGGCTTCTGTACATGTTCTTTTCTTTGAATAAAGGGCAAATTTAAGAAGTCTCATCCATTAAAGGTGTATAACTCTGGTTGGTTTTAATGGTTGAACAATTACTACAATATATAATTGGGTAATAATTTAAACAGCTATAATAGAACATGTTATAGTTACAATGTAAATTTAATGTAAATTAAAAGTTAGGTAATTATTGATTTAGCTTCAAATAACTCTATATTTGTAACGTTATTGTTAAGTAAAAGAACAGAATTAAAGAAGATAGTTATGAAGAAGTTGATATTTATTTTGATGATTACGTTCACTTTCGGTGCCGTGGCCCAGGACGTAGAACCTACGTTTGAAAAAGAAGGAAGTAAAGTTAAAGCTACGTACTTTCACACCAATGGAGAAGTTTCACAACAGGGTTACTTTATGAACGAGAAGTTAGATGGTGAGTGGAAGATGTTCAATGAAAAAGGCGATAAAATAGCAATGGGTAACTATACAAGGGGCGCAAAAACTGGAACATGGATGTTTTGGGAAGGTGATTCCGTAAAAGAAGTAAACTTCAGCAATAATAAAATTGCTGCTGTAACCAACAGTAAAAGTTCTAGTGCTGTAGTTAAGAATTAAGTAGAATATTTTTCCAATAATGAAAGCCCGTGCATAATTGTATGGGTTTTTTTATGAACGCAATCTACACACTTATATCCGCTAATACGAAAACACATGCTTAGCTGTTTTGTTTGTGCATACATGATTATGCTTATTTCCTTATTACATTCCGTTGTAAATATGCCTTTTTTTAAATAGAATAAATCGTTTATCGGCTTCTAGTTTAATTGCAGTAAGTATAGTTTCTGGTGTTTAGTCGTTTTTAGAATGGATGCTCTGGAACACTTTACTGGGATATTTGTTTAATTTTCTTGCTGCACTACTGTAGTTGTTCGCCTACCACCATTTAGTAATAGGTTTCTTATGTGTAGTTAGCCTAAGTGCCTTCAGCAAGGTTTAGTTTTAGAACTTTTTTATTCTGGATGATTCATCTTAAGGTGCATTGCCCCCTTGAATTACTTTCTATCCCCTTAGAATAGGCTATTTATTTATTTTAAGATGAGTTTACTGCTTGCGATGATTTCATTGTAAACTGGTTTTATGATTTTTTTTATGGAAAATAATAAGGATAATGCTTTATAATAGGTGAAATTTAAGAATATGATATAAATCTTAAAAAAATTGGCAAAAAGTATTAAGGATATTTTAAATCTTTTTTTACCTTGGATTTATATTTACTAAATCAAACCTATATGAACATGAGAAAAGCTTTACGCAAAAACGCGATGGCACTTGTGTTGTTCTTGTTGCCATTAACTATGATGGCACAAGGAACAATACAAGGTGTTGTCTCCGATGAAACGGACGTGCCTGTACCTGGGGCGAGTGTAGTGGTTAAAGGAACCACTAACGGAACAATTTCCGATTTTGATGGTAATTATACCATAACAGTGGATAGCTTTCCGCTCACCTTAGTATTTTCTTCTATAGGATATGCTACTAAACTAATTACGGTTTCCGATGCAGCTACTTTGAATATGACCTTGGCCGAGTCTGTAACCGGTCTTGATGAAGTGGTCGTTACCGGCTTGGCATCTTCCGTAAAAAGAGAAAATTTAGCCAATGCGGTAGCTACTGTATCTGCTGACGAGTTAGTAGGAACAACAGGGCAAACTACAGTAGATGGTGCGCTTTATGGAAAAGTGCCAGGACTTAATATCACTTCTTCTTCTGGTGCCCCAGGTGGGGGTTTCGCCTTACGGCTTAGAGGTATTTCTTCTATTAACGGTAACAACCAGCCCTTGATTATTGTTGATGGGGTGTATTACAATAATGTTGAGATTCCGTCAGGTTTACGTTTCGCATCCGGTGCAAACCGAGGTAACGAAGAAAATTCTGGAAACAGATTGGCAGATTTAGATCCCAACGATATCCAGAATATTGAAATACTAAAAGGATCTTCCGCAGCGGCTATTTATGGTCAGCGTGGTGGTGCTGGTGTTATATTGATTACGACCAAACGTGGTCAGGCAGGTAAGACCAAAATCAGCTTTAGTCAGGATGTGGGTAGTAACACTATCGCTAACCCATTAGGGATGCGACCGTGGACTGCGGACTCTGTCGAGAGCACGTTCAACGCAGCCGAACGAGCCAAGTATGAGGCAACGATAGCAGCAAATGGAAGATTATACGATTACGAGGATATTATTTACGGCGAAACCGGTTTTATAACCGATACTAGGTTGAACGCTACTGGAGGTAATGAAAAAACTAAATTCTACATTGGTGGTGGTTTTAGGGACGAAGAAGGTATAATTAAAAATACTGGTTTTGATCGACTGACTTTACGAGCCAATATTGAGCATAAAATATCGGATGTATTTGATTTTACTTCTAGTACCAATTTTACAAGAAGTAATTCTAGCCGGAGTTTTACAGGTAATGAAAATGAGGGTGGCCTTAGTTATGGGTACACCTTGGCGTTTACTAGACCCTGGAACAATCAATTCCCAGATGATAATGGGAATTATCCTAATAATCCAAACTATTCTGGTAATGCAATTTTTGTCAGGGACAATGCCTTAAATGAGGATAGTAACAATCGTGTTGTTCAAGGGATGACCTTAAATACTAAAATATTGACCACGGAAAGAAACCGTGTGAAATTTGTTCTAAGCGGTGGTTTAGATTATTTAGCCAACGAAACCTATGTATATGTTCCAGAAACGCACCAGGCGCAGATAGGAAACCAAGGCGGTTTTATAGCTCAAGGAAAAAATAATTTTACCCAGTTTAATGGGCAGGCGATAATGCTTTGGAACCATGATGCTATGGATGGCGATTTAGGTCTTACTACCCAAGCAGGTATTACCTACCTTTCTCAAGAGGCTAATTTGGTCAATAGCCGAGGAGCCTTATTAGCTGCTGGACAAACGAATGTGGATAATTCTGTGAACCAGGAAATAGATCAATTTTTAAGTAGTGAAGAGGATTTTGGATATTTTGGTCAAGTAGAGGCAAACTATAAAGATCAGTTTATTGCTACCGTAGGGTATCGTTTGGATAAGTCCAGCAGAAATGGTGACCCCAATAAGTTTTATGGTTTTCCAAAAGCTTCGTTAGCCGTTAATGTTGCCAATTTTGATTTTTGGAACGTTGAAGCTATTAGTCAGTTGAAGTTTAGAACCGCGTATGGAGAAACAGGAAGTCCTGCTAACTTCGGTGCTACTTTTACCAGTTTAGGTGCCAGTAATATAGGTGGTGCTATTGGACAGTCGGTTTTAGGATCCAAGGGAGATCCAGGTATTGAACCTGAAACCTCTGCAGAATTTGAAGTCGGTTTCGATTTAGGTCTTTTTGATAATAAAGTAGCGTTTGAAGCTACTTACTATAATAAAACTGTAAACGATCTTATTCTAACAAGGGCTTTACCATCTTCTTCAGGATTTGCCTCAGAAACGACTAACCTTGGCGATCTAGTCAATAAGGGCATTGAACTTGCTTTAAGAGCTGATGTAGTTGAAAACGAAAATTTTAAATGGAATACAGGATTGAATTGGTTTAGGAACCGATCGGAAATGACCCGACTAGACGTGCCTGCGTTTCCACAGCCCGGTGCAGGTTTCGGACTTGGCTTAGGAACAATTTTTATTCAAGAAGGAAAACCTGTAAACCAATTTGCTACCAATTTGGACTTGGATGGTGACGGGGTTACTGAACCTACACAAATAGGCGTAGCGGAACCGGACTATCAAATGGGCTGGAGTAATAACATTACCTTGTTTAAGCAGTTCGATATTTCGTTTATCTTTCAGATGAAAGTAGGAGGGGATAACCTAAACCTTTCTAAGTTCTTAACCGATTTAGGAGGTGTGACCCCAGATTTGGAAACTCCAGAAGGGCAAGCGAGATTGGCTATACCTGCAAACGGACAGCGTTTTCTGGAGCCAGCCGGTTACTTAAGATTACGTGAAGCGGCTGTGTATTACAGGTTGCCGTCTGATATTGTAGCCAATGTTTTTGGTGAGACCGTTGAAGCCGTTAAATTTGGTATATCTGGTAGAAACTTATTCTTAGTTACAGATTATTCAAGCTATGATCCGGAGGTTTCTGTAAATGGAAGTGGAGGTTTGTCAACAGGAATAGAAGTAACTCCTTTTCCAAGTTCACGTCAGTTGTACTTTCACTTAAATGTTAACTTTTAAAAAATTGATGATGAGAAATAATACAAAAATAATAACCCGATCGTCATTTTCATTGCTATGTGCACTACTAGTGTTTTCTTGTAGCATTGATACCGTGGTAGATCCTAATGGCCCCAGTATAGATGGTGTGGGAGCAAATGCATCTAAAGGGCAACTGAATGAACTAGTCACGGCTATAGAATCTACCTTAAGAAACGGTTTGGGAGGTGCAACTTCGCAAATGGGTTCCATGGCACGAGAATTATATGTTTTTAACGCCGACCCAAGAAATACAGGTGACGTTCTTGGAAAAAACGGGATACCACTAGACCCTAATGGTTTTTATGTTACGGGTTTATGGAATTCTAGTTACAGGAACATTAAGAATGTAAATCTCTTGCTAGACGCAGCTGCGAATACTGAGTTGTTAAGCGATGCAGAACAAAGCGGGTATTCCGGTTTTGCAAAAACAGTGAAAGCGTATCGGCTTGTGCAATTAATTAAGGCGCATGGCAAAGCAAGGATAGTGGTGATTGATCCCGAAAATTTAGGTCCAATCGTAGAATTCGACCCGGCCATGGATGCAATTAGGGCATTATTGGATGAAGCAAATACCGAGCTAGGTAATGCGGGCGACAGTTTTGCTTTCTCTCTTAGCGACGGTTTTGAAGGTTTTGACACCCCGAGTACGTTTGCACAGTTTAACCGGGCTGTAGCCGCTGTAGCTGCTTTATATGATGGAGACAGTGCAGGAGTATTAAGCGCATTGAACGCTTCTTATTTTGATCTTGCCGGCGACTTGAATGTAGGGCCTAAACATATTTATGGATTAGGCGCAGGCGACCAACCGAATCCAATGTTCAAAGTGGCATCTACACCCGATTTACCTAATAACGGTGATCAATTTATTGTTCATAATAGTTGGATTACGGAAGCAGAAGCTGGTGATGCAAGGGTAGCTGCAAAATCTGCGGTTAGGCCAGATGCAAGCAGCCAAGATGATCTTAACGGTACTCATGAAACAACATTGTATGCAACCAATGTATCCGATATAGCTATCATTAGGAATGAAGAATTAATATTGGTCTATGCCGAAGCAAATATATTAGCTAGTGATTTGCCAGAAGCAGAAACAGCACTAAATATAATACGCACTTCTGCGGCACTACCTGCCTACAGCGGGCCAGTTACGGCAGATGCATTGACTACAGAAATGCTAAATCAACGACGGTATTCACTTTGGGCAGAAAATCATCGATTCTTTGACCTAAGACGGTACGGTTTATCCAACACTCTACCCATAGATAGAACCGGTGACCAGATATTTAACCAACTTCCTATTCCTTTGTCAGAAAACGAGTAGTGCAGCCAGTTATATAAGATAATGCTTGTTTAGAGTTGGCCATTGGCAACAACAAACGGAGTCGAGATGCTATGAACTAAAAAGGTTCTTAGTTATCGACTCCGTTTTGATTTAAAACCTAAGTTAAATCTTTTAAAAATAGATTTGTGATATAGGAAAAAATAGAGCTAGCGCTGTCGTTCCACCCATTGCAGCTGCATATGTTTGCCAGTAACGCAGGTTTGGCCAGAACTCTAGTGCTGAACGAAAGCTCCTTCCAACGAATACTAGATGAACAGAGGTTTATATCGCAGTGTTTCTTTTACGCGTTCAATTTCTTAGTAATTCTGATAATGCATATGTATAGGGGCAAAATTTATTAGTGTTAAGAAATTAAAACACCCTTCTAGCTAGGAAATATTGGTTTTCAAGTTAGAACGGTGTTTTGGTAATTCTCTTACTTTTAATTACGATTAAGCCGCAGTTTCCAAGGTGTCTTTGGAAGTTTCTGTTTTCTTTCCACGCCCCTTTATCGCTGTTTTAATCCGATAGGTAATATTGAAAAGTACTGGTACAATAATCAAGGTTAAGAAGGTAGCGACTATCAAACCAAAAATAACCGTCCATGCCAAGGGCCCCCAGAAGATTACATTGTCTCCGCCGATATAGATTTTTGGGTCAAAATCCGTAAAAAGTGAGAAGAAATCTATGTTTAACCCTATCGCTAATGGAATCAATCCAAGAACTGTTGTAATAGCGGTTAAAATAACCGGTCGTAATCTCGCTTTTCCACTTTTAACGATAATTTCCGTGGCATCATCCATAGGTAATAAATCCTTATCGCCTAAATCAAGTTTTACTTTTCTACGGTCAATTAATATTTGTGTATAATCCAATAATACCACCCCATTATTTACCACAATACCTGCAAGAGAGATGATTCCCATCATCGTCATCAGAATAACAAAAGACCAACCGGTAATCATAAGTCCGCCGAATACACCTATAAAACTTAGGAAAATAGCGATCATAATGATAAGGGCTTTGGAGATACCACCGAATTGAAAGATAAGAATGAGCATAATAAGTCCAAGACCAGAGAAAAAAGCGCCAATCAAAAACTCCATTTGTTTGTTCTGTTCTTCAATCTCACCCGTGTAATCAACCTTCACGGTACCTGGAACACCATCATAGTTTTCCATCACTTTTTTAATTTCTTCTACCACCAATGCGGGATTTCCACCGGCTTTTAGTCCGGAATATATAGTTACGACACGGTTGCCATTTCTGTGTTTGATGGCACTAAAACCTGATGAGTTTTTTTGACTTGCCACTGCAGAAACAGGAACTTCCTTTATTTTACCTGTAGCCGCATCCCTGAAAATAATGTTTTGATTAAAGAGTGCATTTTTATCAAAACGGATGTCTTCGTTAAAACGTACGTTAATATCGTAATCCTCACCGTCCACTTTATAAACACTCGCTTTTTCTCCAAACAAGGAACGTCTTAATTGTTGCCCTACCTGGCCAACACCTACGCCTAGTTCACCGGCTTTTTGGCGGTCCACACTTACCTCCATAGAAGGCTTGCTCTGATTTACGTTAATCTTTAATTCCTCTACAAACGCAACGTTTTTAGTGTTGATAAAGTTTCGAATATCTTCTGCTGTACTGATCAACTCATTGTAATCATCACCTTCCAGTTCTATATTTACAGGATAGCCCGGTGGTGGACCATCTGCATTTTTTTCAACAGAAATAGATACACCAGGATAGATACCTGTGAGTGTTTTTTGAATTTCACCTCTTAGTTTCTCCGTGTCTAGACCGTTTCTGTACTTGTATTCACGCATAGATACAGTCACTTTGCCACGATGCGGCATCTCCGCAGAAGAACCGCCATCCGTTTGCGGGTTTCCAGCTCCCTCACCTACTTGAGAAACGGCAGATTCTACCAAATAATTCTCGCCCTTTGGATCTACATACATTTCCCTATTTACCACATCATAAACGCGACCTTCAATAGCTTTGGTAAGCGTGTTCGTCTTTGTGATGGAAGTACCTTCGGGGTATTCTATATAGACATAAATTTCATTAGGTGTATTTTCTGGAAAGAACTCAATTTTAGTTCTCCCTGACCCTACGGACATTCCAAAAAGCATGACCGTCGTAATTAAAAGCGCGAAGGTTAAACCAAAGAACCAATAGACGTTCTTGCCTCTTAACGCGTGTTCTATTCTTCTTTCGTACCAGTTTTCAAACCGTACCATGGTATTGTTCTGAAATTTGGTAGCCCATTTTTTAATAAGGTATTTGTAGACCCAAAATAGGATAGCGGTAAAGATCATTATGGTTCCCAAACCTCGCATCGCCCCTCCGAACACTAAAATGAAAATACCAAAGCCACCTAAAATCCCACTGATGCGAAACAGTTGTTTTATAGTGAGTTCCTTTTCCTCGGTATTCATGAATTGAGATACGAGCATAGAGTTCATGAAAATGGCCACAAATAATGAGGATCCCAATACCACAGATAAGGTTATTGGAAAGAAAATCATAAACTGACCAAAGATACCTGGCCAAAAAGCCAAGGGTACAAATGCCGCTACTGTGGTGACCGTAGAAATAATAATGGGAAGTGCAATTTCGCCAACTCCTTTTTTGGTCGCTTCTGTACGGCTCATCCCTTCACTCATTAAACGATATACGTTTTCTACTACTACGATACCATTATCTACCAACATACCAAGTCCCATAATCATTCCAAAAAGAATCATTGTGTTCAAGGTGTAACCAGCTAAATTTAATACGGCAAAGGAGATAAACATGGACATTGGAATAGCAAACCCTACGAACAGGGCGTTTCTAAAACCAAGGAAGAACATTAAAACCGTTACCACTAAAATAATCCCGAAAATGATGTTGTTTACTAAATCATCCACTTGGTTTAAAGTTCGGTCTGAAGAATCATTCGCTATGGAAATATTAAGATCTGCTGGATAGTAATTCTTTTTTGCTTTTTTTACGATTTCTCTAATTTGAGTTGTAGCTGCAATAGTATTTTTCCCCGATCGTTTTTTAATATCTAGCATCACTACGCTTTCTCCAAATTCGCGGGCGTAGGTGGTCTTTTCTTTTTCTTGGAAATATACTTTGGCTATATCTTTAAGATATACAGGGCCATTATCAGATTTGACAACAAAATTATTAAGTTCTTCTGGTTTTTCAATTTCGCCCAACACACGAATAGTACGCCTTTGTTCCGAGGTTTTAATATTCCCTGCGGACATGGTCATGTTCCCATTACTGATAGCCCCAATAACATCTTGAAAATTTACTTTGGACGCCATCATCTTGTAAACGTCAACGGCTACCTCCACCTCTTTTTTCTGTGCACCACGAATATCTACCTGTTTTATCTCTGGTAAATTCTCAATCTCTTCTTCTAGGTATTCCGCAAATTCCTTTAGTTTTTCTACAGGGTAATCTCCCGTAAAATTTACGTTCATTATGGGGAAGGATTCTGCCAGGTTGAGGTCGAAAATATTGGGTTCTACCTTTGCTCCGTTGAAAGTGGGCCAATCTTCACCTGCTTTTTCCCCATCCACTTCATCTTTTACCTTTTGTTTGGCTTGTTCTACGGTAATATCCTCGTCAAATTCAACCGTTATGATAGAGTAGTCCTCTTGTGAGGTAGACGTAGTCTCTACCACATTACTCACATTTTTTAAACGGTCTTCCAAAGGATCGGTCAATAAACGCTCAATATCTTCTGCGGTATTTCCAGGATACGGCGTGCTTACATAAATCTTAGTCTCCACAATCTCTGGATAATCCTCTCTAGGCATGGATTGATATCCTTGATAGCCAATGATAAGAAACAGTATAATCATGACATAGATGACGGAGGGGTTGTCAATTGCCCAAGAAGACAGACCAAATTCTTTATCCGCGTTTTTCTTTTGTTTACTCATTTTTGGTGTGTAATTAGTCGTTTTTATAAGGTGGTGTTCCTTCTTAAAACTTTTAGTTTTCTATTTTTTTCAAGCAGTTTTAGAATACATCAACTATATACTACTCAAAACCTGTACGTTCTGACCGTCCTTTACGCTTCTAGCTCCTTCTTTTATCAATAAATCACCTTCTGTAATCCCAGAAAGTACTTCCACCATATTACCTTGAGTACGCCCTGTTGTAATAATTCTTCTTTTTGCAATTGCCTTATTATCTTTTTTGTCATTGGCCACATAAAGATATTGTTGCCCATCAGCATTTTCAGAGATGATACCCTGTGGTACTAAAATTGCTGCATCGGAGCTGTAGTCGTTAAGGCTTACTTTTGCAGTCAGATTCGGTTTTATCGCATCGTTTATATTAGGAACGGCTACTTCAACCGTAAAGGCTCTGTTGCCGGGATTTATAAAATTACCTGTTTGTCGTATTTTAGAAATAATAGTATCTCCTAAAACCGGAAAATAAACTTTTGCTAGGTTTCCTTTATTAATATCGCTCAGGTAGCTTTCCGGGACATCTACTTCTATATACATATCAGATAGATTTACAATTCTAAATACTTCGGAGCCTGGGCCAGGCGCAACAACGGTTCCCTGGTCTTTTATCACGTCATCAATAATACCGGAGAAGGGAGCGCGAATGTTTGATCTACCTAACTGGCTACGGATTTGTTTAACGCTGCTTTCGGCAGCCACAAAATTTGTTTTAGCCTGCAGGTATTGGATTTCAGAACCGATTTTTTGATTCCAAAGTCGCTTTTGTCTCTCAAACGTAGTTTTTGCCAATGCGGTTTGGGTTTCTAATTGCGCAAGCTGACTCCCCATACCGCCATCATCGATTGTTGCAAGAAGCTGCCCCTTAGAAACGCTTTGTCCTGCTTTTACCAAAACGCGTTGCAAGGTGCCTTGCATTTCAGGATATATCAGCACGTTTTGTTTTGTGGCAACATCTCCCTGTAATTCTAAGAAATGATTGAATTTTTCTGCTTTAGCAGTAATAGTAGAAATAAGGGGAAGGTTGCTCTCACCCGTTTGCACTGCGATAGCGGAATCTAGTTGTTTTATCTCCACGCCCAGGGTATTATAGGTTTCGGAGATCTGGTTTTTCTTAGACCTAAGGATTTCTAGATTTCCTTCAGCAATTAAATCATCTACTGATTTTTCCCCAGAGCCTCCACAGGAAGCTATCAATAAGCTAAGGAGTAGTAAATAGGATATGTTTTTCATTATGTTGTAAGTTTTTATGATTGGTGTTTTAGGATTTGTTGTTGAGTATTGTTTCTAGTGCCGTCTTCTTATTAATAACCTCTACCATGCTTTGTAAATATCCCTGTTGGGCATCATAAAGCTGGGTTTGAGCTTGGCGAAGCTCAAAACTGCTAGCAAGGCCTTCTGCATATTTGATTTGATTTTTATTCTCAATACGTTCTGCCAAGTTTAAATTGTTTTTGGAAGTTTCATATTCTTCAACAGAAAGGATGTAATTGCTTTTAGAACTCTCTAATTGTAATCTTATTTGTTCTTCGGCCTCTGTCAATTGGGTTTTGGCTTTTTCTAAGGCTATTTTTGCGCGTGCCGTACTTGCGCTGCGCTTTCCTGAGCTGAAGATGGGAATACTAAGGTCAACCCCAACCACAGAGGATTCGAACCAATCTTGTCCGTTGTCTAAAAAAGCGAAGTTATCAGAGAATGAATTGGCTCCGTAGTTTACAAAGGCATTTAAAGTAGGCAAGGCTCTACTTCGAGCTAATTTCCATTCAAAGTAGCGTTGTTCGTTCTGATTTAATGCTAGTTTAAAATCAACGTTATTCTCTAGTTTGAAATCGATATCTAATAAACTAAAGTCTATTTTTTTCTCTGTTAAAATATCCAAATCTTCCTCTAATTGTGTGGGAGCGTCGATAGCTATACCCATAACCAGATTTAACATTTGTAGGGTAATGTCCTTAAGTCGAACTCCATTTTTTAACTGGTTCTCAACCGAAGAAAGTGTAATCTGTAATTGCTCTACGCTTTCCTCATCTCCAAGTCCGTTCTCGTAAATTTTAGTCGTCTCGAAAAGATTTTTATTAAGGTTCCTGATATTTTTTTCAAGTATTTGAACACTTTCCCTGGCAAGCAATACATTGCCGTAGGCTTCTGTAACTGCTTTGCGTATTTCTAGTTGGGTTTTTTCCTTGTTGTTCGCACTGTAGCTTAAAAACGCTTTTGTAGCCTGTACCCCTACAATATAGGAACCGTCAAAAATTTGCTGTTTTAAAGTAGCTGAGGCAACTGCTGATTGAGGTTGGCCAAAGATTACGTTTTGGAACGTGCCTGGCTCGCCGCCAAAAAATTCTGCTGGTATTTGAGCTACGGGTTGTATCAATTGATTCTGATACCCTATAGCACCCGTTATTTGAGGTAAACCAGTAGCTATTGTTTCCCATTTTTGCTTTTGTGCATCCAGCATATCCCGGTCTGCGTTAATAGCACTGTAATTATTTTCAAGGGCAAAGGCGATAGCTTCCTCTAAAGTAAACGTATAGGTCTGTTCTTGGCCAAATGACCAACTGCTTATAAAAAGGGCTATAAACAGTATTTTAAGTGATTGCATTTATTTTTCGTTTGAATTGATGATTTTATGTAAGATTATTCTTCCTTCTGGGGTAATAATTCCTCTAAGATGGTATTCTAAATAATCGTCCATTAGTTTTCTTATTGGGAATCTATTTACAGGAAATAATTTCAGGTCTTTAATACTGGTAACTCCTGTAAAATATATGCGTGCAACAAAATCTATATTAAGGTTTTCCCTGTATATTCCATGTTCCATACCTCTTTTGATATTTGCCAAAACACAATCTTCCATGATTTCAAACTGCCGAGTGTGCATAATCTTATGAATCTTGGGATAATATTTTTGAAGTTGATATTGTGGTGAAGATTTTTCGTCCTTTAGATGTAACATTACAAACTTCTTGATTTCGTAGAGTTCCTCTATGGGGTTCTTGTGTAATTCTCGAATATCATCTATCCCCGCTGAAATTGAATTCAAGAGATGTGATGTACTTTCTTCAATTAGTTTTGTTTTGTTTTCAAAATGGCTGTAGATAGTTTTTTTGGAAATACCCATTTCATTGGCCAAATCGTCCATGGTTACACTTTTGAAACCTTGTTCCAAAAATAATTCGGTAGCCTTATTAAGAATAGTTTCTTTCATAACAATATGCAAATGTACATCGGGAAACTATAAAAACATTAAAAGTTTCCTAAGTTTTGTAATTTTTTAACATTTCGGATTATTTTAGTTCGACTGTTAATGCCTTTATCCATTATTTTCCTCTTTCAATCGTTCCACATACAAGGTATAGGCTTGTTCTCCTTCTTCGTTCCAAAATTCGTCGTAGTGTTTCCATTTCGAGAAGTCTCTTCGGTACGATGCACATCTTCCCGATTTTGGATGATTTTCACTCTTTTTCCTACTACGGGGACCATCGCCACTGCCAAATCCGAAAATAATTTTTGCGAGGACGAGGACTCCTACTGCCTGCCAATAGCCAATCAAGGGCAAGTCAAAAAGTTCTGGCATTAACCAATTCCATAACCGCATTACTAGGTAGCCTACCAAAAAGGCAATAGCAATACCCAACAGGATAAAGAAGACTATTTTAAATCCTTTGGTGACATAGTTCTTAGTTTTTTGTTCTACTTCCATACTACCTTTTTCTTTATACGCCATGATGTTCTATTTTATGGTTCTTTATTAAACTCGATTTGTTTTGATAAGATGGCTATTGCCCTGTGTCTTCTAGACATTAAAGTACCAGCAGAAATACCTGTTTCCTTAGAAATTTCTCGGTACGTGTAGCCCTCAAAATCTATAGCTAGTATAATATCCCTATAGCAAGGTTTTAAGGCTATAATAGCGTTTTCTAAATATGTTTTTAACTGATTGGAATAGTTTCTGCTATCCACTTCATAAAACACCGATGCAAATTCTGTCCATAGCTGTTCTAGTTCATCTTCATTGTGAACCCGTTCTTTTTTGGTTCTCATGGTATCGATAATTTTATTCTTTATCGCATGGTAAACAAAACCTCCAATATTGGTAATGGGAAGCGCTTCAGGAGGTCTAGAGAAAATCCTAAGTGCAACGTCTTGGATAATATCTTCAGCATCACTTTCTGATGTATGTTTAATTTTGGAGCGTACATATCCCTTTAAGGCCTCATATTCTTCCTTAAAAAAATCATTCAAGTATTTGCGCTGTTGCTCTGGCACCCCTTTGGTCTATGTTTTGGTCTTCAATAGTAAAGACGAGGATTTTGAAATCTATTGCATTGATACTACTTTTTAGCTATATGATTGACGCTTATGAGCGGTATTTGTAACAATGGGTGTATTTTTGAAAAAAATCATCCTATGCATTCCATAGAAAAATACCGTGAGGAATTTATCTCCTATTTGGAGTCTAAGGCCCTAGTCCAAGAACCTGTTAATTTATATGAGCCTATTACCTATATTTTAGGTTTAGGAGGAAAGAGATTACGGCCTGTATTGGTTTTAATGGCGACGGAAGTGTTCGGAACAGATTATAAGAAGGCATTGGATGCCGCCTTGGCTATAGAAGTGTTCCATAATTTTTCCTTGGTACATGACGATATTATGGATGATGCTCCTTTACGAAGGGGAAGCAAAACCGTGCATGAAAAGTGGGATATTAATACAGGTATCCTTTCAGGCGATGCCATGCTTATTAATGCATATCAATTATTTGAGAATTATGAAGGGGAGACTTTTCGCGATTTAGCCAAATTATTTAGCAAAACGGCACTACAGGTCTGCGAAGGACAGCAATACGACGTTGATTTTGAAACACGTGACGATGTTACCGAAACAGAGTATCTAAAAATGATAGAATACAAAACAGCGGTCTTGGTCGCAGCTGCTCTTAAAATGGGTGGAATTATAGCCAATACTTCGGTAGCCGACCAAGATAGTATGTATGAGTTTGGACGTAATTTGGGTATCGCTTTTCAACTTCAAGATGATTACTTGGATGCCTTTGGGGACCCAGAAACTTTTGGCAAGCAAGTAGGCGGTGATATTATAGAGAACAAGAAAACCTTTTTGTATCTAAAAGCCTTGGAAAAGGGAACACCACAACAGCAAAAAGAGCTTTCGGATTTGTTTTCCATTCAGCCCAATGACCCCTCTGATAAGATTCAGACCATTACAACCTTATTTGTAGAAACGGGTTCTTCAGAACTAACTCAAAAGGAAATTGAAACGTATACCAAAAAAGCATTTGCGGTGCTAGAAGGGCTGAAAATAACGGATGACAAGAAGAATTTACTCCAACTCTTTGGAGAGAATTTGATGCGCAGGAAGGTTTAAAAAATTCTTCTGAACAACGCTTTAATAAAAGGAATTATTGGACTTCCCATCATATTGCCTATGTCTTCGGCAAAATTCGTATCCTCGTCCAAAAATTTGAAGACTTGCTGTGGTTTTCTGTTTTTAAACAGGGTTTCAAAAACGTTGTATCCTTTGGCATTATCTTTATAAAGTACATCTAAAAACAAGAGATCATAAAACCAAAACTTGGTTTTATAGCTTAGGGTATCTAAAGGTTTTCCAGATTTTATATGTGCAATTAGCTTGGGGGTCTTTTTTGCCGTACTTCTAAAGGTATATCCCGTACTAGGTTTGGCCCAGCCGCCAGCAGTACCTATATAACGCATGTTTTTTGAATGATGCTCCTTAAAATCATAAGCAGTCATGGGAATACTTCCCATCTCGGTATCCATGATTTCATAGTCGGGACAATCGAGGTTATTTGCCAGATAGTCTTTGATGGCCTTCTCATATTCTGCTTTGGGTAGCAAATGTTCGGAAAACAAGGTGTATTCTATAAGCGCTTCGTTTTCGGAAGTAGGCAGCACATACATAAACCGCGTATTTCCTTTTTGCGGTATAGAGAAATCCATATAGGTAGCCTGATCGGTATCAAAAACAGGTTTACTAGTTTTTACGAACCACCCTATAAAATGCTGTTGAAGCACGGGATAAGTTGTTTGATGCCTTGTCATATCATAGCTAAAGAGGCTATTAAATACGTTCCGCCCTGTGTAGTTTTCTTCTGCTGTTTTTACGGTTACTTGGGTACCGTCATCTAGTACGTCTGTAACTTCGGCTTGTTTGAAAATAATTCCTGGGTGGTTTTTAATTCGGTCTAGAACGGAGTTATAAAAATCAATCCCGCGAATCATTTTATAGGTATACGGGTTGATATTAAAGCGTTTTGCAAATTTTTTCCCTGCGAAGTAGACGTGGTTCCATGTTTTATCAACTATAGCGTCAAATTGGCCTTCTCCTTTTTCCCAAAAGCACCAGGTACGGTCATTGGTTGTTTTGGTATCCTTATCTAGAATTAGGATGGACTTGTCCTTAAAAAAGGAATCTTTGCCCATGGCATCTACCAACATGAGACCTGCGGCACCAGCTCCAATAATAATATAATCGTAATGTAAGACGGTCATCCATCAAAAATAGGAATTAATAGTTGATTTAATGGTTGTGAATCGTAGGTTGTGAGATAATTTTTTAATGTCAGATAAGTAATAATATTTAGGTTTGAAATTTTGTATGTTATTTACATAATCTTGATAGGAGGGTTGTTTTTGGTAGACTTTTTAGGATTACTGTCTTGACTAGGAAAGATGATTTACTCCCTTAAAACCAAAGTTTGGTGCTGTACTCTCGCCCGTATTTCTAGCTTGAGATGTGCCTCTTTATCTGACGTCTCAAAATCGCAGTCTAGGGTAATGGTATTCTTGCCCTTTTTAACTTTAAAATCAGAAAGGTCTAGTGCTATTTTGCGATTAATTTCCCAATCGGCATTGTATAAAATCAGTTCGTTTCCACTGGTATATTGGAGCGTCTGGCCTCGTTTTATTATGACCGGAATCTGAATCTTCTTATAATTATTTAGCTCTAACGCTATTCCACGTACATCACCGTCAGTTGCAGACAAGCTAAAACTGCCTACCTGTTCGGCTGCCGGATTATGGAATGTGAAGGTAGAATGTACTGGTTCTCCAGGTTGCCGCACCTTTTTTTCATGGATAAAAATTTCTGAATAAAACTCTTGCCAGTTCCATTCACCATCCTTTATTTTTTTAATGGAAAACTCTTTCGTGTTATCCCGCATCAGTTCTTTCTGCGCTTCGGTAAATGAATTTGAAAGTCTTAATTTTTCCCAGTCGCCTATCAGTTCTAATATTTTATCGGAGTTGCCATTCTCGGCAACAATCTCCAAATCTGTTACTAAGGCATAGCCGGCATCGTAACCAGCGGACTTGGCTAACATCCACTCCATATCTTCTATACTGGTTTCAGGGGCCATTTTAAACCAGCCTAGCATGCCTGGCATAAAATTCCGTTTAAAATAAGCCTGATTGTTAAACCGGTATTCCATCTGACTTTCACGAAAACCGGCATACCAGGGTTCTCCCCAGTTCATACGGGTGTAGATATGCCAAAAAAAATGTGTGGTGCGACTGGCATCTATGATGAGATGATTCTTTAACTCATCGGATAGGTTTGTATACCAAACATAGGGCATTAAAGATTCGCCGTAGGTACCCAACCCCGTAGATCTGTTTCCTTCAAGACCATCAAAGGAAATTTGTCGTAGTCCTGTTTGGTTATAGATGTCGGCCAACGTTTCAGACATTTCCTTGGTGAGGTCCGCATCGGTTAAAAAGACCTTGTAGGCATGGTCTAATAACTTAGAAATGGTGTCCCCAGCCTTATGATTCAGTATCTTGGTTTCAAATGCCCCACGTTGGCAATCCAATAATTTCCATGGCGCTTCTTCAGACACACTACCATAGCGTATCAGTTCTTCACCTAGCATCACAGTTTTTAAACTATTGTTATTCATTTGGTTGAAGTAGTCTGGGGCTTGTATTGTTATTTCGGTAGTTTTCATATCAATAGCGCTCACAAGAATGGAACTCCCTACTTTAGCAAGTCTTTTGTCTGGCACAGGCGTAACGTAAGGGTCATCTGTTGAGATGAAATTTGATAAACAATGCGTACCTAGTTTTATGCCCTGTGCTGTAGCTTTTTCTACACATTCTTTTAAACCTGCTATCCCATTTGGGAACTCTCCTTTATATAACTGAAAATGGCCCCAGCTTTCAAAGGTTTTCCCGTAGTGGTACAGGTAATTTAAACCGGCTTTTTTAGTTAATGCAAGCGCATCATCGATGGTCTTTTCCGTAAAAGAAGTAATGAGATATGCGGCGGCGGCATTTCGGTTTGTTTTAGCCCATTCGCCGTCAATCATAGGATGGGGTAGTCCTTCCGCGATTTCAATAGCACCTATAGTTTCCAAGGTTGCAGCTTCAGCACTTCCAAATAGTGCTATTTTAGAACCAATAATACCGCCATCATCATAGGGTGGGGCAACGATTTTATCATGATCAAAATCTGAAAATATCCTTTCGGTAGTTCTATTTCTGCAATATGCTTGTAAGCTACTTCCATTGGCAATGGGCATTGCAGCTTCAACCCGATACAAGACGCTACCATCAGATTTGGGATGCATACCGTTTAGCTCCTCTTCTTTAAAAATATCGAATGCGGGCATGCGATCGCTTTCGTTCCATGGGTATCCTCCAAGCGTTTTAATATTTAAGGATTGTATGCCTATAGCAAAATCATCATCCCGTACCACACCCACAGTTTCGCTAATTATTTTTTGTATAGAGGTGGGGTAGGGTCCCCAAATAATTAGCTCAATAGTATCGTTGTTTGTTATGGATAGTAGTTCAAATGTAAAGTGGGTATTCTTTTCTTTTACTTTGATGGTGGCGACGATATCATTTTCAAAATTTAAAGTAATAGTACTATCGGTAGCTGTTGCAGCTTTTGGATACATGATTTTATTGTTAACTCTTACGGATAGTAAGGGAGCCAACGAGTCTTTTAAAATATAGTCTTTGCCGGTGCTTGCATCAATAAAATGTACAAATAATCCTGTATCATCCAGTGCAATTTTTAACGATGGGGTTGCTAGGTCCATGATTATTGCGTCTGACTGTCTAGCGCAGGAAGCAAGGGTTAAAGTGAATAGAAAAAGAACTCCATATATTTTTTTCATTGTTTCATTCTATTTGATGGTTGCCTTTCTGTTTGCAGCTTTGTTTCGGATGTAAGCGCTGACTTGACTGTTAATCTACGAAAAATTATATTTCAGTCCATTTGAGAAAATACGTCTTTGCGGGGTATGCTGATTTTTATTTCAATCTAACTTCGTTAAGAAGCTTGTATTTTAGCATAAAATCTAAGGTATTATGACTCCTGCAGAGGAAGACTACATTAAGGCTATTTATCATTTGAGGAAGGAGGGGCAGGCTATGATTAGCACAAATGCGATTGCTGACAAAATGGATACCAAACCTTCGTCGGTTACGGATATGGTCAAAAAATTAGCCGACAAGCAATTGATATCCTACAAGAAATACAAAGGAGTTTCTTTGACCAAAATGGGTAGTTTATGCGCACTTTCGGTAATTAGAAGGCAACGCTTATGGGAAGTTTTTCTTGTTGAAAAATTGGATGTTTCCGAGGATGAGGTAGCCTTGTTAGCAGAACAACTGGAACATGTAAAGAGCGAGCAGTTAATAGTTAAACTAGATGCTTATTTGGGGAGTCCTAGTGTAGGATTTTTAGGAGCACCCATACCGTACAAGGATGGGAAGTTTAAGAAAACGGTCAAGATGCTATTGAATAAGCTTTCGCTTGGTGCAGAAGGAATATGCGTGGGTGTAAACGATACGTCAGCTGGATTTTTAAATTTTTTGGAGAAGAAACGTATTTCTCTTGGGGATACTATTAAGGTATTAGAACGGGAGGAGTTCGACGGTTCTATGAAGATAGAAATCAAGCAAAAGGAAATTCAAATATCGGATCAGATTGCTTCAAATCTGTTCTTAGAAGTTACAGAAAACAAATAAGGGGCATAATTACTTTGGCTACGCTGATTAATCTAAATTTACTGTCATTAAGCGTACTTCGCAAGAAGCTCTTGAGTTCTGAGTACTATTTTGGGCCGAAACAAGGTATTAGAAATGAGTGTTTTCGAGGTACGAATAGATTAATATTGTTTTTCAGTTTGGGTAAGATAATAAAAATAATAATGTAATGAAAAGTAACAAAAGACATTGGTTTTGGAATTTATTGTTGGTGCTTACAGTTATCGTATGCGCCTTTGCTTTGACCATGCATTATAAGAACTGGGTGAGCGTAAAGTCAGATTATATACAGGTAATGTCCGGTTTTTATAACCAATCGGTACATTATAATGAATTGGATAGTGTTGTTTTTGTAGCACGTTTACCACCTATGGAACGTTTAAACGGCTTTTCTGCCTTAGAAAAGGAAAAGGGGATTTTTAGAGCGTTTAAAGATTCGCTTACCGATAAAAAGGTCTATGTTTTTGTGGACAATATATCCCAGCAAAAGATTAAGTTGGTCTATAAGGATTCCGTAAAGTTGTATCTTAATTTAACCGATTCGGTAAAGACGGTGAACCTCTTTAATTCCCTTGTTCCTATGCTTCGCGGTGAAATTGACGCACCCAACTAAGGCTAAATTCTTTGTTTAAAAGTATATTATTTATTATGAATAAACATTCACACCTTTTTTTAGTAATCCAACCAAAATGCAATAAGTTATTTAGTACCTTATATTTGATAGTGAACATGGCCTATTAATTGCCGCGTATCCTATATATTACATCCATATGAAATTAAAAAATTCGCTAATGATTATCGCTATGTTAACTTTTGGAGCCAGTGCCGCACAACACACTTTACGTTTGACGATTACCGGCGTTGGGTCCTCAGAAGGAAGAATAAGTGCTGCGCTGTATACTGATCAGAAAACCTTCTTAAAATTTGATGCCGTATTTAAAGCAGTCTCGGAAAAAGCAGAGAAAGGAGTTACTAATCTTGTCGTTAAGGACATACCAGATGGTGACTATGCCGTGGCTGTTTTTCATGATAAGAACGAAAATGGAAAACTGGACACCAACATGCTGGGCATCCCAAAGGAGCCAGTTGCTTTTTCAAATGCAAAAATGAAAATGTTCGGTCCTCCAAAATTCGATGATTGTGCTTTTTCGATAACTAAGGACACCCAAGTGTCTATTACACTAAACGATTAAATAGTACGCCATTATTTTAATAGGATTGCTGAATAGGCAATACGCTTGGATGATATTTACAATTCAAAAATGAATTCCCCTTCCTATGAGTGTGCGGGTCTAAAGTGTATATTTGATAAAAAGGAATCATGGTTTTACTAGCACAATGTATTGGCGCACTTTTTGGACTGACAGCGATTGTATTCGGTGCCTTTGGAGCGCATGCTTTAAAAAAAATAATGTCGCCAGAGCAGTTGGCCAGTTTTGAGACGGGCGTTAAATATCAGATGTATCACGCCTTAGTGCTGTTAATGCTAAGTTTTAACATGAACTTGGATACCTCCTTGGAACGGTATATGGTGTACTGTTTTGTTTTAGGCACGTTTTTGTTTTCTTTCAGCATTTATGGTCTGTGCATTAGTGGCGCCAAAGGGAAAAAGTGGACGTTTTTAGGTCCACTTACGCCGCTTGGCGGACTCTTTTTGGTTGTAGGGTGGGGGTTGCTTTTCTATTCTTTTATTCAGAACTTGCTTTAACGACGTAGGTACATATTTCCGTTAATGGTGTTTAAACGTAGGGTGTTTTTGCCTTCTGCAATCGTACCATAAATTTCTTGACCAATATGACGGTCCTTAAAACTGAATTTAAGTTCTTTATCTGCATAAATATCTCCATGAATGGTTTCGGCAACTAAATTGGCATTCACCATTCGTAAATCGATTTCCCCATTTATGCTGGTTAACCCTAAGGTTCCAGCGTATTTCTTGATTGTGATATTGCCATTAATCAAATCTGCTGTAAAATCTCCTTCAATCAAATCAGAAGAGAGATTGCCATTAATACTGCTGATTTTAAATTTGGTATTTTTTGGCACACAGAGGGTATAGGTAAACGTGTACCATTCGCCAGTGTTGTAGTATCGTTTTTTCTTATTACCATTATTAGTGTTCCACTCCGCTTGTAATTCTTTAAAAACCCCTTCGGCCTTAGACAGGATGCTAATTTTATCGGAAGTTTGTTGAATATTCACTTTGTAGGATTCTAAAAATTTCCCTTCTTTGGTGGTGATATCGGCTTTAAAATAAACCGTGTTTTTATCCCACGTCTGAACCTTTATTTCAGACGCAAATTTTAGATCAGCGACAACATATTGATTGTTGAAATCAAGCTCTTTTTCAATTATTTTTTGACTACTGATGGCTTGATTGACAATCCCTGTTAGTATAATAAATAAATATTTTTTCATGACTGCTTGTGTGTTGATGATGAATTTAGTTGTAAAACGTTGCTTTGAAACGAATTTAAAGCAGCTAGTTGAACTAATTCTGCTTTTGCAGCGGGATATATAGGTTTAATACCTCGTAAGCTTACTTCGAAAATTGAAAAAGCTATTTTTCTTTTAAGGCCTCGTAAGATTGCCTCGAGGGTTTTCATTTTTTTTGGTTTGTACTATTATTCCTTTCTCAGATAAATGGTGCCGTTGGTAGATTTTAGTTTAATATTTACCCCACCACCGTTTATGATGCCATTGATATCGCGGTCCGAGAATGATTTAAGTCCGTCTTTTTCTTTTGTTTTTATATCAAAATTTGAATAGATATCACCGTTCCAAGAACTAAGTACTATGTTGGCGCTGGTTTTTTCTGGGAGGGTAACATTAATTTCGCCATTGGTGGTGCGAATATCTATGGGAGAATTTTGGTTTATTTCAGTGAAATTTACCTGTATTCCATGATTCAATGAATATGCAGTAACTGCTCCGGTCAGATTGCTTAACACCAATGCTCCATTTAAATTGGAATTGGCTTCTACTTCGCCACTAAAACCTGTTATTTCGGTCGTCCCTCCCCAGGAATTGGTAACGGAAATATTTTGCGATTTTGGAAGAAAAATAATTGCTTCACCAGACTTTCTAACATGTTTCACAATAAGGTTATTGCCAGATGTGGTAACATTAAAACCAACAGTGGTGTTGTCTTCTCCGGCATCACCATAGAGACGTAGGCCTTTTGCCTTTTCTGGGATGGGTTTAGGGTCGTTTAAAACGATACGTATCTCTTTTTTATCGTGTGTTTTAATGGATACGCTAGATTTGGATTCGATTTTCACCCATTCGATACCGGCTAGGGATGTACTATAGTCGGACTGTGATTGGATTGTCCATGTAAGTAAACAAGTGAAAAGGATGCTTGTAATTTTTTTCATGATTCTCGTTTTTGATGTCATTGAATTGTGATTTGATGTTTAAATGATTTCTCCCAAAACTCTGTTTATCTCTTCTTTTACAAAGGGTTGGGTGTCTTCTTGTTCCAGTAAGTATTTCATTGGTTCTGCAGCATTCTGGGCTTGTATGCGCACTAGATTTTGAATGATGGCAATCTGTATGCTAGGGTCTTTTTCAGTAGCTAGCGCCTTTATAAATGCTAATTTAACGGTCTCTGACTTCGCGAACATGGAAAGCGCTTCTACCGCGGTTAAGCGTACGTTCATGTTTTTGTCTAAGAACAGTCTATTCACCAAGGCATTTATGATTTCCTCATCCGGATTTTTAAATTTGGTAATTAAATTTACGCCTTGGATGCGTTTACTTGGAGATTGATTGCCCATTAGGGAAATCATAGCTGTTTGCTGCATTTCTAACATTTTATACTCTTGGGTCGCGAGACTTTGGTTTGCTTGTCTTTCGTTTTGATTTCTTCCTAACATAAAGGCCCCAAAAAGAAGAGCAATACCAGCGGCTATTTTTAAAAGAATACGTACTCCTGATTTTTTGGGTAGTACGTTGATGTTGTTCTCGAGGGTAGTAGCAACCTTAGTTGTTTGTTCCGATTTAAGCGCCTCCAGAAAATGCTCCCTGACCCGCTTGGAAGGTGCTAAAACATCCTCTTGCTCAAAAGCACCAAATAGTTCTTTCAGTTGCGCCAATGCCTGCTTGCATGTGCTACATTCTTTTAAGTGCGATGCTATCGCTGCGCTTTCCTCTTGGTTAAGAAGGCCATCTAAATAGTCTGTTAGGGAATCGGTAACATGTTTCATACGGTTTATATTGCTTTTAAATAAACTGATTTTAATTTTTGCATCGCTCTGCTCATTTTGGTTTTAACGGCTCCAGGTGTGCTATTTATAATAGCTGCAATTTCTTGATATCGAATTCCATGGAACCGATGTAAAACAATCAATTCCCTATCTGATGCGGATAATGTGGCAAGTGCTTTTTGAAGGGTAGAATAGTCCGATTCGATATCGTCCTGCACCAAGGTCAAAGCATAGGTTACACTACTTATATCCTCATGATTTTCCTTATGCTGCCTAAAATGTGTTTTTAAACTATTTCTTGCTATGGTAAACATCCAAGACGTAAAATTGCCATGGTTATAAGAGGTTCTATACTTCATAAGTTTATAAAAAACTTCTTGGGTCAAGTCCTCACTTAACATTTTATCTCCACACATTTTATATAAAAAATTGAATACGTGTTTGTGATGTCTTTCAAAGAGAACCTTCAGCATGTCCAAGTTTCCGACGGATACGGTGGCCATTAATTCTTCATTGGTTAATTCCTTCAAAAGGGTACGCTTTAGTTCGTGTTCAACAGTATATAGTCGGGAAAGTACAAAAGGTTACACATGTATATTAAAAAAAGGCAAAAAGGATGCATAGGGCGTGTAATGTGCCACAAGGAAACAGAGAAATATATTCACATGCAACATAGCGCTAATGGGAGCGTGACTATAATGAATACTTGTAATGGGAGCTAGGGTTATGGGTAAACCATGATGCCTATTAGTTTTCTGAAACTACCTCCGAGATAAACTGCATAATAGCCGTATTGGGCTCTAGAATACTATAGCCTTTCCAAAATTGCGGATCATAGTTGGCCATGTATGTGGGTAGTATATCGCTTTTCTCTTCAAACGCGTCAAAGGTTGCTTGACTAATAGTTTCAGTTTCAAAAACGACGACTTCATGTTTTACTACATTGTTAAACCCAAAATCCATTCGTCCGGAAAGCTCATTCTGTCTGTTTTTTCCTTTTACGATTTTATTTTTTTCAATGATTTTCAAAGCACGATTAATACCCACTCTGGTAGCCGATTCAGATTCATAGTAGCGCAGTCCATAAAATCCGTCAGCACCTTTGTTGTAGATGATTTTCCCTTTGGACAAATAGTTATTTGCAGAAACACCCAACAAATTAAATTTTCGAAGCGGCTTTGTATTTTCATAGTTTACCTGTAGTACGGCAAAATTATCTGCATTGATGTATAAGGTGCCTTGGTAGTCTGCGGAACCCTTGGACTCAAAATCGACCACATAAACCGCGTCATCGCCTAAATAGGTAAATTCTTTTAGGGTGAACTCGTACTTTCTCGCTTTGGAGATAAAATTTAAATCAGTATCGGCTGCTGTTGGCAAACCGTTTATGATACTAGCTAAATTGTTTCTTTTCCATTTAACGTAGTTTTTCTTTTCTTCTTCCTTGTTTTTCTTCTTTTCTTCAAGCTCTTTGTTTAGCGCTACGGTATCCGTAGAATCTATATCTTCTTCAAAGAGTGCGCTTACCTCATCTGCGTCTATTTTAAAGCTTAAAAGACCAGATTTTATTTTAAAATAGGAACCGTCTTTTACGTTTTTTCTTAGAATTTCATTAAATTTTTCTTCTAATTTTTCGGCATCTAGTTCCGTGCTTTTGTCATAAAGTTTGGAAGCCTTAAGCAAGTCTAGTTTTTTATTTTCGGTGTTATTGTCTCCGTATAAATCGCCTAATACTTCAGAGTAATAGGGGTTGTATTTGGGTACAGATGCAATGATACTATCTAACAAGCGCTGATTTAAAATATCAATAGTTGATTTTTTAACCGTAAAATCACTTTTTATCCACCGATCAAAACTAGACCTTCTGTGGAAGACTCTTTTTTTAGTAAGGTCATTGCTATAATTTTTTTCTAGATTGTCTTCTACCAGTTCTATAATTTCGTCTGCCGTGTAGTTCTTATTCGATACAATTACCTCCCGCAGTTCAATTGCCTTAGGTTTTAGGTAAATGGTGTTTTCTGTAAACTGGCTGATAGGTTTTCCTAAAGATTCATACCCCATACATGAAATATGTAGCGAGTCGGTTGCCTTAATCGATTCGTCCAACAGAAACGTAAAGTGGCCCTCTTCGTTGGTGATAACGCCCTTGCCTTTAAGGAGAACGGTAACATAAGGAATCGGTTTTTGTGTACTGCTATCAAGCACCCTAGAGCTAAGGCTCTGAGCCTTTGTGTTTAAGGATAATAAAACAACAGAAATGAGGGTAAGGAATGTGAATTTTTTGCGCATGGATGGTTATTAACACTTTTCAAAATAACAAATAGCTTGCCAAAAAAGCATTCGATTTTAGATTTCTTTAGGAGGTATTTATTCTTTATTTAACGAAAATAAGATATTGTAAAATAAGAAGACGAATGACAAGTAAAACTGTTACATTTTAAAAAAGGCAGAACAATAATAGGGTATGAGTGTAGGTTAATGACAGCCGCAATCGTCCTGTCCACAACTTTTTGAATTCGATTTTTTAGTGTTGAAGAGAGATTTTGGTAACACGAATTTTTTTACCAAGTAGGCCAAGGCCGCGAAAAGCGTGATATAAACCAATACATGTTGAAAAATTTCCATTTACTTATTTTAAAAGTTGATAGGCTATTAAGGCTACGATGTAGGCAAAAAGGCTCATAAAGACCAACTGCCCAAGGGGCCACTTCCATGAATTTGTTTCTCGTTTTACGACGGCTAGGGTACTCACACATTGCATGGCAAAAGCATAGAATAATAATAAGGATATACCAGAGGCTAGATTAAATAAGGGTTTTTTGGTTATAGGATTTACCTCTGCCGCCATTCTGTACTTTATTGTTTCTTCCTCGTCGTTACCTACACTGTAAATAGTAGCCAAGGTACCTACAAAAACTTCCCGTGCCGCAAAGGAGGTCAATACCGCTATGCCTATTTTCCAATCGTAGCCCAAAGGCCGTACAATCGGTTCTATCCCTTTACCCATATATCCCATATAGGAATGTTCCAGTTTGTAACTTGCAATTTCTTGGTTTAGGGCGCGTCCTCGTAATTCAGTTGTTTTAAGTGAAAGAGAGTCCTGTATAGCGGTACCGCTTGGGTTGTTTGCCGAAGGGGAATCAGTTGTATTAATACCTTGGGTGTACTCCAGAAGTTTGTTTTCGATATAGGTTTCGCTATTAGCGCTGAACCCGTTTTCGGTAACGCGCTGGGTAATAATTTCTTCGGCATTTTTAAAATCATCAGAAAAGCCGTTTGACCCTAAAAACCAGAGTATTATGGATATGGCAAGTATGATTTTACCCGCGCCAAAAACAAAACTTTTTGTCTTTTCCAGTACGGTATATACAACGTTTTTTAATAGGGGTAGCTTGTAGCTAGGCATCTCTACAACAAAGAAGGACCTACTTTTTATTTTTAATATTTTGTTGAGAATTACGGCTGATACGATTGCGGCACCAAAGCCAATCAAGTACAGAAGCATGAGCGTCAAGGCCTTATAACTCAAACCTAAAAATGTCCCTTCAGGAATGACAAGGGCAATAATGATAAGGTACACCGGAAGCCTAGCGGAACACGTTGTAAACGGAGTAACTAGGATAGTAATAAGGCGTTCCTTCCAATTTTCTATGGTTCTGGTAGCCATTACTGCAGGGATGGCACATGCTGTACCCGAGATTAATGGCACTATACTTTTTCCGCTCAGTCCAAAAGGACGCATTACCCGATCCATTAAGAATACCACGCGGCTCATGTATCCAGATTCCTCAAGCAAAGAGATGAAAAGAAAAAGAAAGGCAATTTGCGGTATAAAGATGACGATTCCGCCAATTCCAGATAGGATACCCTCTGCAATCAAGTCTGTAAATGCGCCTGCCGGAAGCGTATCCTTTACCCACTCGGTTGCCGACGCAAAAAAAGTATCGATCATATCCATTGGGTATACGCTCCATTCGTAAATAGCCTGAAAAATGGTCAGTAGAATAAGTAGGAAAATAAGATAACCGAATATTTTATGGGTAAGGATTTTATCTAAATTGGCCCTAAACCCTTTTGCAGCGTTGATGTCTACTTTATATGCCTGTTTTAAAATATCATTTATAAACTGGTACCTAAGAATTGTTTCTTTTTGTTGTAAGCGTTTAAGTTCCGATTTTGATTTGGTGCTAAAGGCCGAGGCGTCCTGTATCAGTTTCTTTTCAACAGGCATGAAGTTTACATCTTGGGTAATGACCAACCAAAGTTTATATGACTCCTCCTTTGGGAAAGTATTTTTTATTTTTTCAAAATAGTCTGGCGCGATAACACTAATGTCAATATTTGGTTTTTTAGAGAGGTTTTTATACTCGGCAATCAGTTCTTTTAAACGGTCTATTCCAGTTCTCTTTCGGGTACTGACTAAGGCCACTTTTGATTGTAATTTCTCTTCCAGAAGGGGAATGTCTATGCTTATTCCTTTGCGAGACATTCTATCGGCCATATTAATGACCAGTATTGTGGGTATCAGTAAATCTTTAATTTGTGTAAACAGCAGCAGGTTCCGCTTTAGGTTCTCCACATCGGTAATCACAAGAGCCACATCTGGGTGGTCCTTATCGTTCTTGTTAAGCAACAATTCTACAGCAACACTTTCATCTAAAGAAGTCGTGTTAAGGCTATAGGTTCCCGGTAAATCCAGTACATGTGCTTTTACCCCTCTTGGAAGCTTGCAGACACCTTCTTTTTTCTCAACGGTAATACCAGGGTAATTCCCCACTTTTTGATTAAGGCCTGTAAGTTGGTTAAAGACCGAAGTTTTCCCTGTATTGGGGTTTCCAATGAGCGCTACATTAATTTGTTTGCTCATACTACGGGGCTTTCGTCTATCAATTCTAAGGCTATTTTCAAGGCTATTTCTCGCCTTATGGCAATATGCGAACCGTTGACGTTAATGTAAATAGGGTCGTTAAGTGGTGCCACCTGTACTAACTCTACCTCATTGCCGGGCAAACATCCTAATTCCAATAATTTTATTGGAATAAAATTATTGGAGAATTCTTTTATAATTCCACGTTGTCCACGTTTAAGATGTGCTACGGTAATCTCCAATTTTTATTTAGATTGACTTCGATTAAGTCCAAAAATACAAGAAATATTCGAAAGCTAATCCCTGAAATCATAAAAGAAGGGCAATGTGATTATATGGAGTATGTTCACAAAAGACAGCAGGTTAAAAAATTAATTTACATAGGATTGCTGCAATATGTTTAGGTCTTCCAAAAGCTTTTCTATGTCTTCTGTTTTAGTGCCGTCGTAAAAACCTCTAATGCGACGTTCTTTATCTACCAAAATAAAATTTTCGGTATGTATCATGTCAAACGGTCCGCCGTCGCCATCCGTTTTTACGGCTAAATAAGATTTTCTCGCAATTTCGTAGATGTCTTTTTTAGGTCCTGTAACCAAGTTCCATTTCGCATCAACAACGCCTTTATCCAAGGCATATTTCTTTAGTTGTGCAACAGAATCTATTTGTGGGGTAACCGAATGGGAAAGAAGTAATACCTCAGGGTTGTCTATAATTTCTGTTTGTATAGCCGCCATATTTTTGGTCATGATGGGGCAAATGGTAGGACAGGTGGTAAAGAAGAAATCGGCAATATAAATTTTGTCTTGGTAATCTACTTGTGTTATGGTTTTTCCGTTTTGGTTCGTAAAGGAAAAATCAGCTATGGTGTGATATTTGCGTACATGCTGAATTTCTTCTGCTACAAGCTCTTCGTTTACCATGGCGGGCGAGTATACTTTAAGCATCTTCTTAGGTTGGAGCGCATTGTAAAATAGATAAACAATAACAGCAGATATCGCTAAAAGCACTACTCCCAATAACTTAAACTGACGTAGAAAGGAGCGCATGTTTTTTTGTTGTAAAGGTACGGTAGCGAGGGGATTCTTTCAAGTGCGCTAGGTGTTATTGCTGCCAAAATATTCTTAAAATAATACAACCATTATCCGTTTCTTTTTTTATTCTTTTTTTAAGCGGACGTAAAAATGTACTTTTGTTCGATTTTAATTTTGACAAAGAACGAATGGACCCCATTTTTATAAAAATCATACAGTTTTTTTTAAGCCTTTCCTTACTAATTGTGCTGCATGAGCTTGGGCACTTTATCCCGGCAAAATATTTTAAGACTCGCGTAGAGAAGTTTTATCTCTTTTTTGATGTAAAATTCGCTCTGTTCAAAAAGACCATAGGCGGTACTGAGTACGGTATTGGTTGGCTTCCCTTAGGAGGATATGTAAAAATATCCGGAATGATAGATGAGAGCATGGATACCGAAGCCCTAAAAGAAGAACCCAAAGAATGGGAGTTTCGTAGCAAGCCTACATGGCAACGTTTGATCATTATGTTAGGTGGTGTAACCGTAAACTTTATCCTTGCGGTAATAATATATATAGGCATGGCCTGGTCTTACGGAGAACAATATATATCAGCCGATAGTTTACAGGATGGTTTTTGGGTAACTGAAAAGAGCATAGGTGATAAATTAGGAGTACAGACCGGAGATTTGATTATCGCTGTAGACGGAAATAAAATCAAAAAATTTGGAGAAATTCTACCGGAGCTCGTAACCGGAAATAGTATGACTATTCGCAGAGACGGTAATACTTTTGAACAAGAAATACCGATAGATTTTATAGCTACCCTTATTGAAGATGAGGATAAGATTCGATTTTTGAGCCCTCGTTTTCCTTTTATTGTCGGAACTATTCCGGATGCTTCTTCGAATAAGGATTCTGGATTAGCCGTTAAAGATGAAGTTATAGGCATAGGTGGTTACCCCATTACATACTTTGATGAGGCAAAAATACTACTAGAAAAATATAAAGGACAAAATATTGATTTAACCGTTCAACGAGAGGGTAGCGGGGAAATGAAAATACCTGTAATAATAAGTGATTCTGCAACTGTTGGCGTAGGTCTAGGTGGCTTAAGTTATAAAGAGTTGGGAGAAAGAGGTGTATTCAAATTAGAGATTAAGAAATATTCTTTTTTAGAATCAATACCAGCTGGTATTGATAAAGGAGTTTCTACGCTGACAGGTTACATAGGTCAAATGAAGAAAATATTCAATCCATCTACGGGGGCCTACAAGGGTGTTGGTGGGTTTGCTGCTATTGGGGGGTTGTTCCCAGATACTTGGGATTGGTATGGCTTTTGGAGTGCAACGGCGTTTATATCTATTATCCTGGCCTTTATGAACATTCTACCCATTCCAGCTTTGGATGGTGGTCATGTGATGTTTTTACTATATGAAATGATCAGTGGTAGAAAACCAAGCGATAAGTTTTTGGAGTATGCCCAGATGACAGGATTTTTCTTATTAATAGCCTTATTATTGTTTGCCAATGGTAATGACGTTTATAAATGGCTAATTAAATAGAAAATGGCTTTTAATTGTTTGGCGTATTTGAAAAAACGAGTATATTTGCAGCCGCTTTGAGTGATTAAAGCGGGTTATTTTCCTCCTTAGCTCAGTTGGTTAGAGCATCTGACTGTTAATCAGAGGGTCCTTGGTTCGAGTCCAAGAGGGGGAGCCAAAAACAAAATCCAATCTACTTAGTTAGGTTGGATTTTTGTTTTTAGTCAGTATATGCTGGGGTAATACGAGCATTATAGGTACTAAGGGTACTTTTTAAAACACCTTCTACAAATCCAATAATCGCATGTATAATTTAAAAAGACCCAGCAAGTTTTGTAATTTGTTTTTTCTTAGGTAGTGTTCCAACAACGGCTAACAAACTAATGCCATAAACGAAACTATCGGCAACAAGTCCTATAGATTTTGAAATCAGTCCTGTCATCATTTTGATAATGAAAAAGGTTAAATTGATTACAAGTATAGATTAAAGAAGTTTTTTTGGTGTTTATTTTCTTCAAATTCCGTTTGGTCAAAATTCTCTTTCCTTCTTTCGACAGTCCATTTTCGATATTATGAATGTAGATTTACCCACTTATTTTTATACCGTATTTATTCTCAACTAATAAAATTAATTACAAATGTATACGGTGTTCCTTTAATGGCACATATCCGCGGGTAATAATGATTTATACAAAAAAGATAGAAACCGATATGGCTAAAGGTTAAGCCATTGCTTAAATTCGGAGGCCTTGTTTTTGCTGATGATAATTTCTATTTCAGAATTAGGCTGCACTAAAATTTTAAGTTGGTTATTACCATACTTTATTATTTTTTCGATTGCCGGTACAGCAATAATAACCTGTCTATTGGCCCTGTAGAATTTCACAGCATCTAGCGTTGTGTATAATTCGTCTAGACTAGAATTGGTTGTTGATTTTTTGCCATCGAAACAAACGACGTAGGTTATGGTATGGTCCACGTAAATATAGGCGATGGTTTCTATAGGTATGGTGAGCAGTTCGTCTCTATGATAGGTTAAAATCCGTTTCTTGCTTGGGTCAACAGCATTTTTTTCTTCAGATATCTCTTCTCCGTCTACTTTTTGTTGGTAGGCAACCAAATCACTATTAAACTTTGAGGTGCTTACAAGTTCTTTCTCAAGATTTTTATTCGTGACCTCTAAACTTTTTTCGTAAGCACTTCCCAGTATTCTAACGGCAAAAAATGAAGAGAGCACGACAATCACACCCATGATACTGAATATGAAATAAAAACGTTGCTTCAAATTAGTAACCTGGCGCAGTGTCTTTTGCATATTTGCATGGGCAGCAATAATCCAATCGGAGTTCGCTACCGGTACAAGAACAATAATTTCAGATGCTGTTGCTTCATTACTTTTAGCCAAAATGGCACTGAGGTTTTCGGGTGTTACATCGTCATTCATTGAAAAAATAGATGCCTTCTCCGAGTCCAATTTGGTACCCACCTTTGTTTTATCTGGATGCGTAATTTGTTTTCCAGACCAATCTATCGTAGATATAAAACTAGTCTCAGTATGGGTGCCTTGAATGGCTTGTTGTAGATTATCTATGATGACCTGTTTTGGGGTATTGTTCGCTAATTGAGATTCAATTAACTGTGAAATTTCGTTTGCTTCACGTTGGCTATTTTCAATTTGTAGTTCAAAAACTTTGTCGTTGCTCGCTTTTACGAAAAACTGTACCGCGATAATCGAAATCAAAAAAACGATTACGGTAAGCGCAAAAAAAGTAAAGAGGTATAATCTGTCTTTTCGCATCACACAATACCATTAGGTTTTAGATGGGCTAAGGGTGGGTAAAGATAACATTATTGACTAGAGTACTTCGTTGTGTCCCATAACTCAAAATATTCAGGATACGAGTCAGATTCAATTAGTACAGTTTTGAGCAAAGTAGAGATAACTCAGTCCGTTATATTCACTTTTAAAGCTAAATTTTCCTCTTCCCGAACATTAAGTAGTCTACAAAGCGTAAGTAAATATACATTTGTTTAATATTAATATCAAAACATTAAACAATGAAATGTGTAAGTAAAAGTTTTTTACTATTGGTAATGGCTATACCGTTTGCCTTTATGAGTTGTAGTAACGATAACAATGGTTACAGTGATGACGGTTATATTGAACCGGTTGATGATTCACCAACAGAATTGAATTCTAAAATATACGATTTGGGTTCAGTAGAAGGTTCTGGAATATTAGGAACTGCCAATTTTATTGAAAGTAGTGATGCTACCTTACGTATAGAACTGGAATTGCAAAATACACCCCAAGGTGGTTTGCATCCAGCACATATTCACGTAAACACCGCCGCAGAAGGGGGTAGTATTGCACTATCGTTAACACCTGTAGATGGAGCTACTGGAAAAAGCACAACTACTTTTAGTGCTTTAGACGACGGCACGGCTGTCACCTATCAAGGATTACTTGATTTTGATGGATATATTAATGTGCATTTAAGCGATAACGAGTTAGCTACTATTGTTGCACAAGGAGATATAGGTCAAAATGACCTTACCGATGTTTCTAAAGCGTATGCACTAGGAAGTGTTGCTGTTCCTGAAATAGATGGTATGGCTACTTTTTACGAAAGAGTAAACGGAGAAGCGCTTGCGGTTATTCAATTAAACAATACACCAGACGGCGGAGTACATCCTGGTCATATTCATATGAATACGGCAATAGAAGGTGGTAGTATTGCATTCTCTTTCAATCCAGTAAACGGGGATACAGGTATGAGTAAGACAAATGTTGCCGCTTTAGATAATGGTACTGCATTCGGATATGATGAGGTATTGAACTATAATGGTTATATCAACATTCATTTAAGCGCGGACGAATTAACTACGTTAGTTGCCCAAGGCGATATAGGCCAGAATGAATTGACGGGTAAAACGACGAGCTATGAACTAACCGAAAAAGACGTTCCAGGAATCAACGGAACAATTGAGTTCGCAGAACGTGTAAATGAAACTACTTTAGCCACGATTATGCTTACAGGAACATCAGCAGGTGGAAGGCACCCTGCACACATTCATGAAAATGATATTGCCACTACGGGTAACATTATCGTAGGATTAAATGCGGTAAACGGGGATACTGGAATCAGTAAAACACAAATAGCGGTCTTGGTTGGTGGCGCTGCGATTACCTATACAGAAATTTTGAGCCTAAACGCTTATGTTAATATTCATTTAAGTGATGAGGATTTAGCTACGTTAGTTGCTCAAGGAAATATTGGCGCTAATGCAGGCAATGATAGTTCTGGAAATACAGAATCAAAAACATATGATGTAACCAATAGTGGAGTTACTGCATATATTTTTAACGGAGAAGGACTTTCTGGTTCAAGCAACCCAAATTTCACCTTCAAAAGAGGAAGTACATATACCTTCAATGTGGATACTCCAGGTCATCCATTCTTGCTAAAATCAGTTCAGGGTGCGGGAAGCTCAAACATATATAATGCAGGGGTAGCGAACAACGGAGCAGTATCCGGAACAATCACGTTCACGGTCCCAGCCGATGCACCTGAAACCTTATATTACAATTGTGAGTTTCACGGTTTTATGACCGGTACAATTACGATTACAAACTAGATTTTATAGTTAAGCTTGCTTGTTTTAATCGTGGGACGTTTTTTAAACGCCCCACGATTTTTATTAGGTAGTATGCCAAATAAAATCAACAAAATACATATCTTAAATTTCCTGTGTTAGGAAAGACCGTGCAGACAACAAAAATAAGATTTGATTTTAGATTTTTTAATTAGCAACTTCAAGAGAAGATAAAATGAAAAAAATATCAAAATTTTTACTGGCTACAGTAGCAGTCTTTGTATTGGTTTTCAGCATGCTTTACTTTTATATCACAAGAGAAAATAACGTAAATATAGCGGCTGCACATACAGAAATTCAAATCTCATCTGAAAGCTTAATTTCTTCCTTCTTAAACAATGAGAGTTCTGCAAATTCAGAGTATATTGAAAAAACTATAGAGATAGCGGGTGTCATCAAGGACATCACTTTTTTAAACAATCGCTATACCGTATTATTGCAAGGAGAAACAGATTTTTCTTGTGTAATTTGCGACATGCAATCAAATCAGTATAAGAGCATAAAAAAATTAGAGTTAGGGCAAAATATCGTATTAAAAGGCATTTGTAAAGGCTTTCTTATGGATGCTATTTTTTTAGACTGTATTATACTTAACCCCAAAGACAATGAGTAAAACTTGCACCATCATTCTTATCTTTATACTTTATTCAAGTCTTAGCCCTAGAACGGAGCAATACATTACTAAACAAGGGAAAATTTCATTCTTTTCGTACACTACAGTAGAAGACATAAAGGCGGATAATAATCAGGTTTTAAGTATTATTGACTTAGCGAAAAACGAAATAGCGGTGAGCATGCTCATGAGAACATTTGTTTTTGAAAAAGAATTGATGCAAGAACATTTTAACGAAAGTTATATTGAATCGGATATCTACCCAAAAGCAACATTTGAAGGGATTATCCAAGATTTTGATTCATCTATAGTGGGTACACAGACCAAAGTAATTAAAGGTCCTTTGACCATACATGGCATCACTAAAAATGTAGAAATAAAAACAGATATAGAGAACACTCTGGGTAATTATATACTCTCTGGCGAATTTGATATATCCATTGAAGATTTCGATATTAAGGTTCCCGCATTGTTAGCTCCGAATATTGCAAAAACGATATCCATTTCATTTAAATTCGAATACCTACCCTATGAAAAATAAAAAGCTTTTTTTCTTACTATGTTTTGTTTTTGGAATGGCTTTTGTACAATCTCAAGACCTTTTAGAAACCATAAATAAAGAGTATCCAAACGAACCACTAAAGGCCCAAGCCACCTTTAAAACGACTAGGATTTCCATTGGCCATTCTGTGGAGACGCGAAAACAAGGCCTTCTTGAGTTTCATGTAATGAACCGGTTTTGGAATACGCCAGCACCAAGAACACAAAGCTTTGTCGCAGATCGCATGAGCAGCAGAATAGGTCTGGAATATGGCATAAATGATAAATTAACCTTAGGCGCAGGAGGTACCACTTGGGATGGCATTTTCGATGGTTTCCTAAAATACCGTTTAGTACAACAACAAATCAACAAAGGCGGATCCCCGTTAAGTATTACTTTGTTCCAAAACATGTCTTACCGCAGCAAGGCAACAGACAATATTTATGCCTTCGATAGTTTTGGTGACCGTCTCTCTTTTACGAGTCATTTATTAATGGCTAGAAAATTTACACCAAACTTTTCATTACAAGTTTCACCTACCCTGATACACAGAAATTCGGCTTTGTTCGAGGAAGATCCACAAACGCAATTTGCCATCGGTCTTGGCGGACGTTACAAAATAGGACATCATGTGTCCATTGTGTCCGAGTATTATTATGTTGCCAATCCTTTAGAAACTATAAATACGTATAATGCTTTTGCATTAGGAGTTAATTGGGAAGTAGGGGATATTATCTTGCAATTTCAATTGACCAATGCAAGGGCCATGGTCGAAGATGCCTTTATCACCAAAACCAGGACAAATTTTAATTTTAACGATGGTAATTTACACTTTGGGTTCAATGCTACATATATTCTACATTTAAAGCGAAATAAGTAATAGTCCTAAACGTAAACTTATAGTTTACGGCTGTTAATAAGAGCCCCGATAGCTATCCTGGTTGGTGCAACATCAAGAGGGGGGAGCCCAGCAAGAATACCTATTCCTAGCGTTTACACTCCTGATGCTTTTTTTATTTGGATATAATTGGGACATGAAGCAATTTTTCTTTGCAGCTTAAAGACTTCAACGCTCAAATTAAACTAATACCCCACAAATTTTATGAAGGTATTTATATTGAATGAACTTTTTAGTTACGTAAAAGGTGAATGAATAGAACTATGAAAAATAATAACGAACGCAACCGGAATCATTTATTCGAAATGCTTTTCAACCTAGTTTCGTAAAACGGCCATTTAATGGAACTGTAAAACGTGATACTTAAAATCCATTCCTAAAATATGAATACCTATTGTTGCAAATGAAATGATAATTTTAGTTTACAGGATAATTATTGAAATAAGAAGCGTGTTATATCTCTCCATGCTACTCAAATAATTGTGAAGCATCTATATAATTCAAACGATTGCTTACCATAAAGTTCCTTCGATACTCGCTAAATATCAGGATACCGCTGCTTTTTTAGCGTTCCGTAACTTTTTCCAAACATCAAGTTCCCAAGGGGCTTGTAGACCAGCCATGTAATCTGGTAGCGGATTGGGAAATTCCTTGTCTGGCTCGATATCGGTCGTGGCTTCCACAGCTCCGTTTCGGGTATAGCGACCTGGTTTTACGACTTCTGCACCACCCTTAAATCCTACATAGGGTAAGTATTCACCCTTTCTCTCACAGACTTCGTTTTTAGCGATTTGGATTTCCTGCTTCTGAACAAACGCATTACTGACAATGACATATAAGAATTGATTTTTTTAAGATTACTATGGAACGTGGTATTGTCGTAGCTACCCTTCTTTTTCTTTGCGATGTTTAATTACCTGTAACCTCTGCTTTTCCTCTTGTTTGTGATTGAAAAGGAAATAGATTTGGTAAGTATTTCAACACAACTTACTTTTTGAATTTACTCGTTTACTAAAGATAGAACTACTACTTAGGTAGCAGTTCTCATTATTTTTTAAAATAAGCTGAAAACTGGTTTTACTACCTAAGGAACTGGTTGGATTAAATTAGTATAAATACGTTCCTAGACAGGCGATACATGCAGGGGCTTACATTCAAATTAGCGTCTTTTTTATGACATTTGTTTCTTCTTGATGGTTCCCTAACATATTTATTATACGGATAAAGCGGTTCTTTTAGTATTCCAGTTGTTCTTGGTAAGAATCACACATCAATCACTATTCCTTTGTTTATAGAGAGTTCTGTTTATAGGCTGATTATACTGGTGACGATTTGTGAAATATTATGATGATTTTTAATTGATACAATAAAAATTAAAAAACTAAGAATCTAAATTATTAGAAAACAGTTTGTATGTATTTTTATTTTTATACTTTTAAGATAAGTTGTTGGAGTATACATCTATAGTTCGGTCTTTAAAGATGATGACATCAATTAAAAGAGTTGGTGAACATATTTTACAGATAGTCTTAAATTTTATTCTAATTAATTTCGTGGAACATATAGTCTTAATCAGTGGAAGTAAAGTCTTTTAAATACAAAGTTATACTCTTTTTGGACCTTGTTCTTATAGCTTGATTTAAATTGTTTGTTGTGTCAACCGAACCAAAATACGTAAATGAAAAAATTCTCATTGAAGAGCTAAAGAAAGGCTCTGAAGAGGCCTATGGTTTTTTTTTCAAAAGCTACTACCAAGACCTTTGCAACTATATTACAGCTGTTTCTGGAGATTTTAGGGTTGCCGAAGAAGTTGCACAACAGGCTTTTATAAAATTTTGGGACAAGAAAGAAATAATTCACATTAAAGAAGACAGCCTTAAAAGATACCTTTTTGTAATTGCGCTTAATCTTTTTATAGATACACAAAGAAAAAAAAAGAAAGAATTAGCATTCTTAGATAGCCTTAAGCAGGAGGCACATTTAGAAATTTTAGAGACAGATTCCTCACTTTTTGATGAAAGATTGAAACAGATGGAAGTAGAAATTGAAAATTTACCCGAACGATGTAAGAAAGTATTTATAATGGGTAAAAAGGATGGTCTTAGGTATAAAGAAATTTCAGAAGAGCTGCATATTTCTATTAAGACTGTTGAAGCACATATGTCCAAAGCCATAAAAAGACTTAGAACACAGTTATCCCTATTCTTCTAATTTGGTATGAATTATTTCTTAGTTTATGTGTTAATAAGGTACACGGGCTATTTCCTTAGTATTCCAAATTAATTTATTAAAAAATTGAATTAACAGTAAGGGTTTTTAATAAAATCTACGTCTTTTAAATAAGGAGACTTAATTTTTTTAGATGACCAAGCTTGACATTAGAAGAATAATTACAAAATATCTTAACCAAGAAGCAACCACAGAAGAAGTTTCAATACTTTATGAATGGGTGAAGAAGGAAGGGAACCAAGAAGTATTTAAGAAAATAATTCAAGCTGATTTTTTAATTAATTACCAAAGTAAATCTTTGGATTCTAGACCCGCTTTCACACAATTTTTGAAAAGTATTAGAGATAAGAAGACAGGAAGGTTAATGTCATTTTATGCTAATAAACACGTATGGGGATATGCTGCAGCGCTATTGGTTTTAATTACGTCTTCTATCTACTTAATTACGAACACGAATTCAACAGCCACCCTTCAACCAACGTTTGATTCAAATCAAATAACCCTCCAATTAGATACTGGTGAGATTATCAATCTGGAGCACGATAATGATACTATTTTAAAAAGCAAAAATGGAATTGCTAACATTTATCTTAACCATGGTACAATACGTCATGATTGGAAAAAGACTAGTGGAGTTAAATCCGATAATAATGTTTTAAGAGTTCCTAACGGTAAAATTTTATCAGTCATATTGGAGGATGGATCAGTTATTAAGTTGAATTCTGGATCAGAATTAAGATACCCTTCCAGTTTTGAAGGTAAAAGCAAAAGGGAAGTCTTTTTAAAAGGAGAGGCATTTTTTGAAATAGCCAAAAATACAAGTAAGCCTTTTGTGGTAAAAACTGATGAAATGTATACCCAGGTGTTTGGTACCGTGTTTAATATATCCAACTACGATGAGGATACTATATCTGAAGTGGTATTGGTAGAAGGTTCTATTGGTGTTGGTGCTGAAAAAGATTCTAATGGGGAACTTCTTACCATGTTAAAGCCATCTCAAAAGCTTACGAATTCTAAAATTTTAAATCAATCATTTTTTATTGAAGATGTGGATGTAACTCCATACATAGCATGGACCAAGGGTATTGTGTATTTTGAAAATGAAAAAATGTCAGAAATCATAAAAAAATTGGAACGTCAATTCAATGTTCACATTGTTAATGAAAGTGATATTCTGGGTGAATTAAGGTTTACAGGTATGTTTGATAAAGAGGATATTGATTTAGTATTAAAAACAATACAAACCCACACCTATTTCAATTACACCAAAAACGGAAAAACGATAATAATTAAAAAATAACAATGCCTATGACTAAAATCAATTGCTAACAAAAGAGAAATCAATTACTAACTAGACCAAATTAATTATGAAAAAACAGAAAATCATATGTGCTAAAGCTCTAAAGTTTCCAAAGAGCTTAATGTTATTCTTATGTATGCTGCTATTTTTTAGCTACGCTAATGCAAGTAACTGTGCACAGGAAAACATTGTAACCATTAGTCTTAAAACTAAGAATCTTGGTCACATATTTGAAACAATAACAAATACGACAGGGCATAAATTTTTTTACGAAGCATCTGAGGTAAATTTAAACCGTAAAGTAATCATCAAAAAAAGTAATCTTTGTGTTGAAGATCTTTTGAAGGAAGTATTCGATGGCACAGATTTGGATTATCAAATACTGTCTAGCCAGATTGTTATAACCAGAAAGGAAACCATCAAATTGGGTAATTCCGCTCCTACCATACAGCAAGAGCTGCCTAATTTACAGACAAGTCTTAAAGGAATGGTTACTGACATGAGCGGCGTACCTTTACCAGGAGCAACTGTTATAGCAAAAGGCACAACTGTTGGAGCAACAACTGACTTTGATGGAAATTTCGAAATTTTAATGCCAACAGGTGTTTCTAAAATTCGAGTTTCCTATTTGGGATTCAAATCTAAGGAAGTTGAAGTTTCAGGTCAAACCTCGATTACTGTAAGTCTTGAGGAAGATGCGGCAGCTTTAGAAGAGGTCGTAGTTGTTGGTTATGGAACCTTATCTAAAAAAAGAGTAACGGGTTCCGTAGTTTCTATTACTCCAGAAACTATTACTGAGGTTCCGTCATTAAGTCCAGAGGCTGCTATCATTGGCCAAGTTGCTGGTGTTCAAGTTCAAGAAACTTCTGGTGAGCCAGGCGCAAGCCCAAACATTCGGATTAGGGGTTCAGGCTCCATTTCCGCTGGGAATGACCCATTATTTGTAATTGATGGAATCCCAATATCTAGAAACCTTACATCAGTGGGCGTTAACGGAGGCGTGGCCCGGAGAAGATCAGCTTTTCAGCCACCGCCAGTTAATCCACTTGCAACTTTAAATCCAAATGATATTGAGTCAATCCAAGTGTTAAAAGATGCTTCTGCTGCTGCAATATATGGTTCTAGAGGAGGAAATGGAGTGTTGTTGATTACTACAAAAAAGGGATCAACGACTGACGAGGGTAAGTTTTCATTTGACTCATTTATTAGTATGCAGGATGTCGCTAATAAAATTGATTTAATGAATGCTCCGGAACTAATAGATTTTACCCGAGATGCACGGAATAATAATTACCTATCCTCGGTACCAGGAGCGTCTATTGATGATCCTATTGGACCAGGCGATAGAGGTAATGCCAACTATGAAATGCCTCAATCCTTCATCGATTGGGACGGTACTGATACGGATTGGCAAGACACCATGTTTAAGACGGGTATCGTAAACAATTATAATTTTTCATATGCGTCGCCAATTAAGAACAACACAAGTTTCTTTACATCTGTTGGGTATTATAAGCAAACTGGTGTAGTCGAAAAAGCAAAATTTGAGCGTTACAATATGATGTTAAACTTAAATTCTCAGCTAACGGATAAACTGAATTTAGATTTAAGAGTAGCCCCGACAATCACTGAAAATCAAAGAGTACCTGCATCTGCACCCTATTTTGCTAGACCACCGGGTGTTATTTATTCAGGGCTGGTGCATTCGCCAACCGTAGCGCCTTTAAATCCTGATGGCACTATAAACCAACGGAATAACCAATCCTTTTTGGGTGGGGCAACCACAACAGCTAGTAATCCACTAGCCATTATTGAAGGGGTAGATGATGAAATATTTCAGTTTCAAACCCGAGCATCCCTAGGTCTATCCTATGATATTTTACCTGAGCTAACCTTTAAAACTTTTGGGGGTACCTATATTAATTTATACAATCAGGATTTGTACAGAGGGAATTCATTATTGTACAGAAATTCTGCTGAAGGTGAGTCTTTTGCGCAGGCAACTTCTTCTACTGAGGTGAATTGGGTGTGGGAGAATACCTTGAATTGGGAAAAGGAATTTAATGATCATTTTGTAAATGCTGTTTTAGGATATACAGCCCAAAAGGACAATATTTCAATAAAGCAAGTTTTGGCAGACAATTTCCCAGATGACTTGGTAAAGACAATAAGTGGAGGGCAAGTATTTGCTGGTAATTCAGTACAAGAACAATGGACTTTAGCCTCCTCTTTGTTTAGATTGAATTACGCATTTAAAGACAAATATCTTTTTACTGGAACTATTCGTTCTGATCGTTCTTCACGGTTTGGAGCCGATAATCAAACAGGATACTTCCCATCAGTTTCTGCGGGATGGCGTTTAAATGAAGAGAGCTTTTTGCAATCGGTTGAGGCTATTTCAGAATTGAAACTTAGAGCTAGTTGGGGTGAAACAGGGAATTTTGAAATCCCTAATTATGGAGCAATTGGCCTGCTTTCCCCTGATAATTATAACCTTGCTGGAAACGAGGTGAATGGATTGATACAAAGTACCATTCCCAACCCAGAATTAACTTGGGAGAAATCGCAACAAATTAATATAGGTCTGGAGTTAGGTCTTTACAAAAACAGGGTCTTTTTATTGGCGGATTATTATACCACTAAAACGTCCGATTTGTTATTGAATGTAAGTATCTCTTCAGTTTCAGGTTTCCAGACAACGTTACAGAATTTGGGAGAAGTAGAGAATAGTGGATTTGAATTAGCACTAAGTACTAAGAATTTTGTTGGAGAATTTTCATGGGAGACCAACTTAAATTTTTCTACAAATAAAAATGAAGTACTATCTCTTAATGAAAGCAATGAACCTATATTTTCGGCAGGTAGTGCTGGTGTTAGGCACGTAACTAGGGTTGGAGACCCCATAGGCAGTTATTATGGTTATGTGGTAGATGGTATATATCAAACTCAAGCTGAGATTGACGATGCACCTGCAGATACACAAGCTCCAAATGCAGCACCAGGTGACTTTAGATTCAAGGATGTTGATGGCGATGGTCAAATAACTCCAGATGATAGAACGGTTACAGGAAGTTATTTTCCTGATTTTACATGGGGTATTAATAATAGATTCAGGTATAAAAACGTTGATTTTAGCTTTTTGATTCAAGGGGTTGAAGGAAACGAGATTTTAAACCTGACATCACGCCACATGAAAAATGGAGAAGCAAATTTCAATGCTTACGGCATACTAAATCAAAGATGGCGTTCAGCTGCTGAGCCCGGAAATGGAATAGTGCCAAGAGCTGATAGGGAGACCGGTAATCATGGGAACAACAACAGACCCTCTTCTTATCAAGTAGAAGACGGATCTTTTATTCGTCTAAGAAATGTCACGTTAGGATACTCAGTGCCAGCTAAGAAATTATTTGGTAATAGTGGTATCGATAGACTAAGATTTTATATTACTGGAACTAACCTTGTTACATTCACCGATTATTTAGGGTATAACCCAGAGGTGAGTAATATATCCAATAATAGCTTGACTCCTGGAGAAGATTATGGAGCATATCCACTAACAAGGTCTTTTACCATGGGAGTAAATCTAACTTTTTAATTTAAAACTGTAAAAGATGAAAAAAATAATCATAGTATTCTTAATGACATGCGTAACATCAGCATGCAGTGAGGATTTTACGGACTTAGCACCAATCTCCAATAGGAATGAGGCTGATTTTTATAATACTGCAGATGATTTTGGAGCTGCTATAAATGCAAGTTATGCAGGACTGCAGGATGCAGGTGTGTATAATAGAGCCTATTGGGCTTTGTTTGAAATGCGTTCAGATAACACGGATCAAGGCCCAGATGCAACGGGTTTGGCTAGACAATATACAGAAATTAATCAATTTACCGAAGATCCATTAAACGAACAGGTGGATGCTGCCTGGAGCGGATCATATCGGGTAATTGCAAACTGTAATGTTATTCTTGAAAGGATAGACAATGTCGTTGACATAGAAGAAGCTGTCAAAAACAGTATCATAGGCGAGGCAATTTTTCTTAGATCGTTAATGTACTATCATTTGGCAGTTGCCTTTGGTAATATTCCATTACAATTAACTCCATTTGCTCCTGGTGATGATCTTACCCAAGTAGATGCGACTACTGTTTATAACCAATTGGCATCGGATTTAGCGGTTGCTGAAGGCAATCTATCTTCAAGTAATACAATTAGGGCCAGTAAAGGAGCAGCGGCTACGTTACTAGCAAAAGTTCAGTTGACCCTTGGGAATACTGCTGAGGCTGAAACTACTTTACGACGAGTTATCAATAATTACAACTATGAATTAGTAACAAATTATGCCGATTTATGGGGTACAGGTAATGAGAATAACGTTGAGGCCATATTTGAGGTGCAGTTTATAAGTGGTGGTATAGGTCAAGGAAGTCTTTTAACAAACGAGTTTTCCCCAAGTGGTGATTTGCAGACTGGGCAGGGATTTGGAAGAAATAGACCAACTGATGTGCTTGTAAACGCTTTTGAGGAAGGGGACTTACGTTTTGAGCCTTCTATGGGCACTTCTTGGATTAATGTTAATGAAGAGGTTATAGAACAGAATTATGTAAGGAAATATGAAAGTAATCCACCGCAAGAAAATGATTCAGATAACAATTTTGTGGTTTTTAGATACGCAGATGTGCTATTAATGCTTGCGGAAGCTCTAGGAGAATCACCGGAAAGCTATGACTTGATAAACGAAGTTAGGACTAGGGCTGGGCTGGATGCTATAGATGCTACGACGCCAGGTTCTTTTCAAGACAAATTACTTAAAGAACGGCAAGTGGAACTTGCATTTGAAAATCATCGTTGGCCAGACCTTAAAAGGTTTGGAGTTGTAACTGACAAATTAATAGAATCGGAGTCCGATGTTATTAATGCAGGGGATATAAGAAACGTATTCTTTATACCGCAGCGGGAAATAGACATCAATCCAAATTTTATCCAAAATTAATGACCATCAATAGCAATGAAATGGCTTAATTATTTGAGTTTGTTTGAGTGAACCCATACTATGAATTTCCTTTTTATAGTGCTATGGGTTCTTCTCAAATAATAGTACTCGATTAACTGTGCTTTCAACGCTTTGAAAAGATGCTATACTAATACCTGAGAAATTTTAATTTAATAGAATAACGTTATGAAGAAATTTACATTAATTATATGCTTGTGCTTAGCATTTACGATGGGTCAAGCACAAGAAAAAAAAGTATTGAATATACTAGCTATTGGTGCACACCCAGACGATTGTGATTCAAAGTTTGGAGGGACAGCAGCATTGTTTGCTAAAATGGGGCATAATGTAAAATTCTTGGCTCTTACCAACGGTGATGCAGGGCACCAAAGTATGGGAGGTGGTCCATTAGCCAAAAGACGCAGGCTAGAGGCTAAGGATGCGGCAAAAGCCTTGGGTATAGCGGAGTATGAGGTTTTGGATAATCATGATGGTGAATTGTTCCCAACATTAACTGTAAGATTAGAAGTTATAAGAAGAATTCGAAATTGGGATGCGGATATCGTATTAGGACTTAGACCAAATGATTATCATCCTGATCATCGGAATGCGGGATCGGTTGTGCAGGATGCTGCGTACATGAACATTGTGCCCAATGTTGCTCCAGATACCCCGCCGCTTAAAAAGAACCCTGTTTTTCTTTATATGAGTGATAACTTTAAAAAACCTTATCCTTTTCAAAAGGATGTTGCGGTAATAATTGATGATGTTATTGATACGAAAGTAATGGGATTGGCAGCGCATGAGTCGCAAATGTTTGAGTGGCTACCGTGGACCAATGGAACTGATCCCGCTACAATTCCAACAAGTAAAACAGAGCGTTTGGCTTGGTTAAAGGCAAGATGGATGAACAGAAAACCAGATGCAGGTACTTTGGAGGCTGTTAAAAAATGGTACCCTAATGTCAACACTTCAAACGTTAAGCAAGTTGAGTTTTTTGAAATTTGCGAATATGGGAAGCAGCCAACAGACCAGGAAATCAAAGAAATGTTCCCGATGTTGGGTGGTAAGTAACTCGTGGGTCGCCAACCTTTCCCAATATCATTCATAATTTTAATAACCAACCAAACTTATAATGGAAAATAGTAAGCCTACTGCAAAAAGGTATTACCATATTATTGGATTGGTAATGCTGGTATTTTTCGTAATATCCTTCATTACCAACATACTTAATTCGATTATTGTAGATGTTAAGGATAGTTTTGATTTAAGCCTTACTTCCACTGGCTTTTTACCGTTCACGTTCTTTATAGCGTACGGGATTATGTCAATACCGGCAGGGTTCCTAACCGAAAAGTATAGTGAAAAAGTATTACTCTCTGTATCATTCTTTGTCATGACTTTGGCTTCTTTGGGTTTTGCTCTATTCCCTGGTTATGGAACTTTTAGTGTAACACTGTTCACTTTAGGTTGTTGTATGGCCGTTTTGCAGGTGATCATAAACCCAATGCTACGGGTAGCAGGTGGAGAGGAACATTTTGCTTTTAATTCTGTACTGGCGCAGTTAGTTTTTGGTGCGGCATCTTTTTTAAGTCCATACCTCTATAAATATTTGGTAAATACAGAAAATGAATCAAGTGGTACGTTAGGAGATGTCCTAAGGGGATATGTGCCAGAAAATCTGCCATGGGCATCACTGTATATCGTGTTTGCTGCAATAGCACTTTTTCTATTTTTTTACGTCTTTTTTACCAAGTATCCAAAGTTTGAAAAAACTGAAGAGGAAAAAGCAGGAGATAGCAGTTCCTATTGGGATCTCTTAAAGAACAAATGGACCTTGTTATATTTTCTGGGAATCTTTTGCTATGTAGGAACTGAGCAAGGGGTTGGTAATTGGATTTCTCAATTCTTGTCTCAATACCACGGTTTAGACCCACAAACGGTGGGCGCAGATACTGTGTCTTATTTTTGGGCAATGTTGACGGTAGGATGCCTTTTAGGACTGGTATTGATAAAGTTTATGGATAGCCGTAGATTACTCATTTGGGCAACTGTAATTACCATACTCAGTCTTATACTAGCATTAACAGGCTCCTCAAAAGTGGCACTGATAGGTTTTCCAATGGTTGGATTTTTTATCTCTGTGATGTATTCGATTATTTTTTCATTGGCGCTTAACTCAGTCAAAGAGCACCACGGTTCATTATCGGGTATTTTATGCACTGGAATTGCTGGTGGGGCTATAATACCATTTATCGTTGGAGGTTTAGGTGAGATGATGACGCTTAAAGCTGGAATGTTTTTTCTTATTATACCCTTGATTTTTATACTAACCATAGGTTTTTGGGCCAAACCATTGGTCACTAATAAGACTTTTAGTTTATCGAAAGACGTATGAATCTAGGGAAACCGCAGGTTATAGGTGTTGATATTGGTGGTACTAATATCAAAACTGGACGGATATTTGGCAACGAGATACTTCAAAGTTATTTGGTTGAAGTAGCACGTGATAATTCCGAAAAAGTCATACTGGCAAAACTTTTTCAAACCATAGATGAAATAATGACAGATTCGGTTGAAGCTATAGGAATAGGAGTTCCGGCCGTGGTTAATCCAGAAACAGGTGTTGTTTATGATGTGCAGAATATACCTGCATGGAAAAACGTTCCGCTAAAAGAAATGGTTGAGCAGAACTATCAGGTTCCGGTATACATAAATAATGATGCCAATTGTTTTGCATTGGGTGAAAAGCACTTTGGTAAGGCAAAAGAGTACGCTAATTGTGTGGCCCTTTCCTTAGGTACCGGACTCGGCATGGGTATTATCATAGATCATAAGTTGTATAACGGTGTTTTGTGCGGCGCTGGGGAAGTAGGTATGCTTCCTTATAAAGACGGCATTATGGAGCATTATGCGGGTAGCTTTTTCTTTGATAAAACACATGGACAATCCGCAAAGAGCCTATTTAAAAAAGCGCTTGAAGATGATTCAATTGCCTTAAAAGCATTTAACGAATATGGCTTTCATTTAGGGCAGGCCATTAAATCTATTTTATATCTATATGCGCCAGAAGCAATTATTCTCGGAGGCTCCATAAGCAAGGCATATCCTTTCTATAAAGAAGCTATAAAAGAATCACTTGATTCGTTTGCTTATCAAAAACAAATAGAACATTTAAAAATAGAAAAATCTGATTTGGCAGATTCTCCGATACTGGGGGCTGCTGCACTTTGTCTCTAAAGAATTTTTATAAAAATGAGAAGAATTATAACAATACTTATCGCATGTTTTTTAGTAACATCATGTGAAACTAAAGAATCTGGTAAACAAGTAAAAATCACCATTGAAAATAATACCTTGGGAGCGCCAGTTACGCTTGGGATACCATTTCCAAAGGGAGAACTCTATTCACCTGACCATATACGTTTACTAACTTCTGAAGGCATTGAGATTCCTTGTCAGACAACTGAGGTAGCAAACTGGGGTCCAGTAGATGATAGTATAAAATGGGTGTGGGTTTTCTTCTTTTCGGAAGAGGCATCGGATTATGTGCTAGAATATGGGGATTCAATTGTACCAATACGTTCTGAAGAAAAAATTGTTTCAACAAACAATATGCGACCTGAAGGAGGTATAGATGTTAATACGGGACCACTTTCCTTCTCTATTCATAAAATGGGTAATGGTTTTCTAGATGAAGTTTATTTAGATTCTGACAAAAATGGGGCATTTGAAGAGCGTGAACTTATTGGTTCTTCACCAGAGGAAAATAGAGGTTCTTTTCTAGATCTTTTGGATGATGCGGGGATAGATGCTTCTAAAGCAGTTATCAACGAAGTTTTTAGGGAAAAGGGTTCAGGGCCTATGCATAATATTTTTAGAATAGAGGGGACTTATAGGTATAACAGGCCAGATAATAATCTATCACCATTTACCATGTTGCTGCATGCTTATGCCGGTAAAAGTTATATCAAAGTATTGCATACATTGACCTATACTGGGGTGCCGGATAAACATAAGATACAGGAAGGGGAACATCACTCTATAGCCACCCAGAATAAAAGCATTTTGCCTGAAGATACCGAGGAGGACCTAGGATGGACGCAGCCAAATGACCAAATAGCAGCTAGTGGAATTCAACTTAAGTACCATCTTGACGAAAACGCAAACGTATCTATTCCAATAAATGAAGGAAGCTGGCAAGATGACCAAGCTAAAACTATTTTGCAGGAAGTCTCTTTGAACGAGGAACAAGCCGTTAAACTTTTACAAAAAGGCCCTGCAAGAAGGAAAAGTACAAGCTTAAGAAGTGCTTACCGTAACGGATTTAAAAAAGAAGATAACAAGGAGTTAAATAGTGAACTCGTATTCGAAGCTACAGTTTCTAAAGGGGAGACTAATGTGGCGATATCTGAAAGAGCAAAAGGATGGGTAAATATTGCTGACGGGAAAAGAGGTGTAGGAGTTGGAATAAAGAATTTTTTAAAGGAATATCCAAAGGGTATTGAAATTGATCCAATATCTGGAATACTTACAGGCAGTATATGGCCATTAGAAAATGGTCCTATGAGCTTTGAAAGGCACAATACCGAACAAGATGGTGGAATGCTTGCAAATTTTGCTCAAGGCATCACCAAGACCACGGAATTTATATATTATTTCCATGACAATATAGATACAAAAGAAGTGGGTCAGAAAATGGACTATGTTCTTGACAGTCCGGTAGCCCATGCTGCACCTGAATGGTATACGGGTTCTAAAGTTTATGGTAACATGGCGCCCGCGTCAACCAAATTCCCAAAGTTTGAGAATGCTTTGCAGTATAGATATCAATGGTGGGGCTACAATCAAAAGCATGAACCTTGGTACGGTATGTTCAATTATGGGGATGGGAAGAGTTATTTCTTTAATGATCGTTGGGTACAGTGGACCAATAATGAACCCACGGTTGATTTTATGCTTTGGACGAATTTTATGCGTACTGGAGATGCAAAATATTTTAATATGGCTCAAGCAATGAGTAGACATACAATGGATGTAGATAACATTCATTGGCCTAAAAAGCGGACATATTATGGTGCGAATAATGATGCTATTGATTTTTGGAATTATGAGAACGAACCAGAATCAACCCCTTATTTAGGGATTGGGAGAAGGCACGCAAACGAACATTGGTATGCCTTATTAAGCGCGCATGTTTGGATTCAGGGTTGGATTGCATCTTATTATCTTTCTGCTGATCATAGGGCTTTGGAAGTTGCCAAAATGACGGGAGATACATACCTTAACAGAATATGGGGCGAACACGATTTAAGAGGGCGTAGATTGTACTTATCCGTTCTTAATCTTGTGGAACTTTATGATGCAACCAAATTACAGAAGTATAAAAAGGAATTAGATGAAAGGGTGAGTTTAATGCTAGAATTCCAAGAAAGACAGGGAGGGAATCTATTATTAGATAGATATGGCTATAGTCAACCCTATGTAACTCAAGGCCTCTATAAGTATCAACAAATATTCAATGATGAAAAGGTCAGAAAAGCGCTATTAAATCATGCCAGATGGGTTAGGGATGTGCCGCCATTAAATCATGAAATGGAATCTTATTTAGCCACTATTTATCCCTTACTTCTTGGATATGAATTCAGTGGTGAAAAAGGATATTTAGAAGAAGCCTTGGCAAGGGCAGAGGTTTTAAAGGTTGGTGAATTACAAAAATTATCAGAAGAATATACTGATTCAAAAAAATATAGTGAGGATCTTTTGAAAATATCAAACCTTCCAGAAAGTAAAGGGCGTTTTACTAATTGGCAGACGAATCAAGGTCTTCGCGTATTTGGATGGACTCATGCGTACAACATACCTTACTTATTGTATTGGATGGACCAAGAGAATATTGAATAAACCAACCAGTATATATGGTGGCTTACCCTCTTGTTCGTTTTCTATTTACTAACTTAGTTTTAACAACACAACTAGCCGTAAAAGAACAACTTACAGGCAATAATATTAAATTTATTTAATCTTCCATAAAATATGAAGGAGCTTATTGAAAAAATCAAGTCATTTGAAATTGACGTCAATTTCAACACCTTAGGTGAATTTATCAAGGCAATACATATAGATAGTATCAATTACCATGCATTCATCAATGCGCCAGAAAATATAGGTGATTATGGAAGAAATATATTAACAGTTGACCCATTCGAATGTATACTAATAAATTGGCCGGCAGGGGTAGAAAGTGCTGTTCACCATCATAAAGGTTTGTTTGGATACGTTTGGGTTCTTGAAGGAGAATTGGATAATGTCTCCTATAAGTTTGATAATAATAAACTCTTAGAATACTCAATTGACAGATACGAGAGGGATGGTTTGACTCCTGAGCCTGATGGTATTATCCATAAACTTCGCAATAACTCTAAAACCAAAAGGGCAATCACATTACATTTTTACTATCCAGCTATTCACAGTTTTGAAGGAATGAAAATTTTTAATTTAGAAAATGGTCAAGTGGGGATTTTAAGTAAACAAGCAAAAACAGCAAATTGGAGTTTAAATACGGGGCATTTTAAAGAGATTCTGGAGAATGCATTTGAGTTTGTTTCGTTAAAAAAAACGTAAACATAGTACATAATAAAAGTCCTATTTGTTGAAAATAAATATGCTGCTAACCGAACCTAAACGGGATTAAACCTAGTTTAGCCAAAACGGAGTAGCGCACCAAACCATTCCCAATTGCTCTTTAAAAGAATACTATCTCAATAGCGATAATCAAAAACACATAATGATTACAAAAATCACTGTCCTAGTAATTTATGTCTCCATTCTATTTTTAATCGGAATACTAGCCTCGCGGCGAGTCAAAAGTATGAGTGATTTCTATTTAGGAGGAAAAAAAATGGGCTTTTGGGCTGTTGCCTTTTCTGCTAGAGCAACGGGGGAATCCGGATGGCTTTTAATAGGTTTAACGGGAATGGGAGCCATGGTAGGCTATTCTGGATATTGGGTTGTTGCTGGAGAATTACTCGGAGTTTTTATCTCCTGGCAATTTATGGCTAAACGATTTAAAAGACGGTCTGATGAATATGAAGCGATTACAATACCGGACTATCTTCAAAGTCATTTTAAATCATCTACAAACAGTCTTCGAATCATCTCTGCTTCTGCACTAGTAGTTTTCGTTGTCATATATGTCGCATCTCAAATGGATGTAACGGGAATCGCGTTTGAATCCTTGCTGAATATTGACTATCGAATAGGCGCCCTAGTAGGTTTCGCTATTGTTTTGGTCTATATTTTCATTGGTGGATTCGTAGCTGCGGTTTGGTCAGATATGTTCCAAGGGGTTTTAATGTTTTTTGGATTGGTTTTACTACCCATTGTTGTGTGGTTCTCTATGGACCATGGAATTGGAATAACCGAGGGCTTAAATGCCATTGACCCCACCCTAACACAAATAATGGGGAGAAGTAATGACGGGTGGATGAACTTAGTTACGATTCTAGGTTTCTCGATGATTGGATTGGGCTTCTTAGGGTCACCACAAGTTTATGTTCGTTTTATGTCAATTAAAAGTGAAAATGAAATTGATAAAGGAAAGTGGGTTGCACTTCTTTTTACGCTCCTAACAGGTGCAGCAGCAGTAACGATTGGTATTCTTGCTCGAATTTATTTCACAAAGGAAGGGCAGGATCCAGAAGCAGTGTTAGGAACTGGTGGTGAAAATGTTTTAAGTATGTTAACCCATGAGTTCTTACCAACAATTCTAGTTGCAATCTTCATTGCTATTGTGCTATCAGCGATTATGTCAACAATTGATTCGTTACTCATTCTTGCCTCTAGTGCTATTACGCGTGATTTCTACCAGAAAATATTCAGACCTGATTTAAAAGACGAAGACTTAACGAAATTTTCTAGGATTGTTACTGTTATTATGGCACTAGTTGCACTTGGCATAGCCATTTTATTATACAACCTTTATCCTGATAGGCAGATTTTCTGGATTATGGTATTTGGCTGGTCTGGAATTGCCGCAACCTTCTGTCCTGTAATTATTTTATCTCTTTTCTGGAAGGGCTATTCTGAAAAAGGAGCTATTTCTTCAATGATTACTGGGTTCACGTCAGTGATATTATTCAAATTTGTATTTGTAAATATTGAAGGAATAGACCTATATCTTAAAGAATTAGATGTGCTAGCTCCTTCCTTTGCTTTAGCAATGATTGTAGGGTATGTCGTATCAAAAATATTTCCACCCAAGAATAGTAAAAGTGGAGAAAGCACCGACTACAAAAGAGATTAAAACAAGCGTTTACACTAAACGTGTGTTATGTGTCTATTACCGAAACTGCGAAAACCAAACGAGATAAAATTAATCAACCAAATATTTGTATTAACGCTGACTTCTCCCAATAACCCAAGTAATCGCTGATTTTGAAATTATAAATAATACTCGATTGAAAGGGCCTCGCTGAAGATGGAACCTACGGTAATTTATTGTAGTGTCCCGGAATTTTTTGTTTATAATTTTCAATTTGTATGGGTATCAAAACATCTTGGAGTAACATTGGAAAGACATAGTTGGTGTCCCTCCTATTCTTATTGTAATCATTTAGGACCTCTCTAAAAGGTGGAAGAATCTTTAGAGAGAAATTGCCCTGTGTTTTAGCCCGTCGTAGGTAACCCTTTGATTGATTATTTCTGACCATCTAAGACGTATTATAGCTGTAAAATTTATACCTCGGGTATAAAAACTGAATAGAAAGTAATTTTTAGTATTGCTGTACTGGATATCTTCTTCACAATCTACATTTTTAAAAAACGCTATTTCTGCGATTGTTAAGGGATGCTTAATTCGTTTACCTCTATGCTTTGATATCTTGTGTTTATGAAAAGGGTAGAGGTTCTGTTTTATCAAATCTATACGTATCACTAAATTAATGATAATACGAAGGCTTCGCATACAAACTGCAATACCACCATTGGTGCCACCTCTACTTCTTAAAAAGACTTCGTACTTATCTAAGAAGGTCACATTGATTTCACGCATGTGTAAAACTGGTTTTTTATAAAACCGTTTTAGAGAACGAATAGTATCATGGTTATTACGCGCATAATCTGTTCTTCCTGAAAGAATCAAATCCTTAACAAAAGATTCCTAAAATCCGAAGAGGTCTATTTTACATCTTTTAGAACCAAATCAGAAGCGTCTTTCAAACTCATTTAAGGTGAAATCAATATCGTTTATTTCATATTCTGAGATGATATTCCGGGCCTTAATTTTTATGGTGTCCAAAAGGCAATTGTTTTGCATCGCATTCGGATGTCTTGTCTTAAAATAATGCGCTTTATCGTCCCATCGCTCTTTTTTCACTAAGAGTCCGGTAGCGATACTCTTTTTCTGACGGTCTTTTAGCACTTGTAAGATGATGGAATGCTTCCCGTCCAAGTGGGTGTTAGGCTTCAGTTTTAGTTTGTTGCTTACCATGATTTTGCTATTAAGGGGTGACGCAAAGTGAAACAAATGGCACTTTTGGTGCAAACGCATTAAAACAAGTGAAGACTAGGGTTTCGAGAGGTTGAGAGAAATGAAAACGAATGAAAAAGGTAAATAATCGCACTGTTAATCAGAGGGTCCTTGGTTCGAGTCCAGAGGTGGAGCTAAAAGCGGCAAAGGCTTCGTAGAAATGCGAGGCCGTTCTTTTTTGGTAGGGGTGAAATATATAATAACTCTTATCCCGTTCAAAACCGAAAAGACTTTTAAAAGTTAACGGGCATAGCTTTGATGTTCCCTTTCAGCAATCTCGAATTGTTCATAGGGTAGATTATGATAATACGAGCCTTTTTAAGACTACCTAAAAACAAGCAGGCAGGACTTCTTAAAACTGTTGTCAGGAAAACAGATTTCCTAGAAATTGGTATGCTTGTCATTGACCGATAGGAAACTGCCCAACTTTAGGCTCTTTTCGAGCTCCTGAACTATATCTCCAAGGAGAACTTAGAAGGTTATTATGGAGAGAACCTTGCTGGTCTCTGCAACTACATCACTTTAAATTTCAAATCAAAGGAGAAGGAAGGTGTGGTAAAGGAGCTTCACAAGGCATATTCGGGATGGAAAAACTGTAACCTCAAACGTCTAATGGACCTAAAAATAGCTATCGAAAACCACTTTTTATTACTGGCATAGCACTAAAATAAAAAGGAAAGAGAACGAAAAGGGGAGAAGCCTATCCTTTACTTGACGCTATATCGTATTACAGCCAAATTGCTTTCAAATAGTTCCATGGACTAATTATGGAAAATATGTAAAAACATAATATGAAAGCCTATAGACAAACAAAATGCTTCCTTAGTACAGTTACTTCTCGAAAAAATAAATCATTTGGACGAAGCCGCGTTCGTCAAGAAGAAGGTGTTCAACGTTACCAATCTAAAGGTGTATACGCGATGGGGCCTTTCCAAGATATACAAGCTGACCTCGGCATGGTTGATACTCTTTTCCAAGCCTACCGATGGCTCTTTGTTCTTTGATAGGGAAAAAATCAAGTAATGGTTGGTAAAGAATCCATCGCATATCTTAGAGAATATTGAGGAAAAGGTAAGCACGCATCTGAGAAAGTACCATGGTAGTAAATCTTCACCAAATGCAGACACTCCACCTTGCTGGTTGATAAGGCCTCCATCAAAATGACTAGGGCAGTATGTAATATAGAGGAGGGAAGAGTTTCGTTTGAAAAATATCGTGAGCTTATAAAGACGAGAGGTGAAGACAGGTGAATCTTTAACAAGGTTCTTGATAGCATACTAAAATTGAACCGACCTTCAGGAAATCTCATTTAAAAATAGAACTGGATATAGTTGAACTTAAGAACCGCCAACTAAAGCTGAACGCAAAATAGAAACTACCCTGATTCAAGTAAAAGTAAAATACGCTCTATGCGGTTTTGCTTTACGCTTATCTACCGGAACACTAAAAAAACCGTACAAGATTTTTGCGCGGTCAAGCTGTTGTAATATTTGGGGATTTAGCTTAATGTGGAAATTAGGATACCCATTAAATACCTAAATAAAGGTTGCTTTAATGCTGATTTTGAGTAGGGTATGCTTTGTTTTAAATAAAGTATTGAGCCTCTGAAATTTTAGGGCAAGACGATACTTAAGGCCAGTATTGATTATACCATAAGGGCCTTTTGTAGAATCAACAGGCGTCTCAAAAAAATTGGCGCTATTGTACTCAAATAGCCTGTTTGTTCTCTACTTCGGTGTTCGAATTTCTAGTGCCATAGAAATAGAGCGAATGATTATCGATTGTAATATCAAAAATTTCCTCAATCGTTTTCTTTATTGATTCTATTCGTGGATCACAGAATTCGACTACTTCCCCTGTGTCGGTAAGAATAATATGGTCGTGCTTTTTATCAAAAAAAGATTTTTCGTAATGTGCATGTTTACCGCCAAATTGATGCTTACGAACTAGACCGCTTTCCAAAAACAAATCCATGGTGTTATATAGCGTTGCACGGCTTACCCTAAAATTCTTGTTCTTCATATCAATGTAAAGGGAATCAATATCCAAATGCTCATCAAGACTATAAATCTCCTCTAATATCGCAAACCTTTCTGGCGTTTTTCGATGTCCGTTTTCCTCCAGAAAAGCGGTAAATACTCCTTTTATGATATTGAAACTACTAACGCAAGCCATACAAACCTTTTTGTAAAATTACAAATTTGATTTTTATTAGGTATTTTACGACCCCATTTTATTTTCAAACATAAATTACGTCTGAAATGAGTCTTTAACTATCCTGTTATTATACGCCAATAAAGGGGCTTATTGACTCCATAACCCATAAAAATAAGCCTAAACCACGTCCATTATTCTTCTAAATCATTGTTATTTGAAAAAATAACGTCACGGTTAAAAATAATCTGAAAGCTCAAAAAATAGTTGAGATGGATTTAGATTAAAAGTAAAGCTGTTTGTTTCTCCTGTTCCGATTAGTAAATTTGTAGCATCGCTAGTTTCAGAATCCGTGGTTGAATAACCAAGAAAACCTATTCCCGTTTCTAAAGCGAGACCTTTTGATATAACATAAGTACACCGATGTTTTCGTCGGTTCCATCGCTACTTGCATTAGCATAGCCTAATTCTCCGTGGAGAGAGTGCCAACTTTTTACCAACCGGAAAAAAGCACCTAACAAAAGGTGCTATAGCTAAGGTATTTGTTAGTGTAGAATTGTATGATTAATGGTCTTGCCCTCAATGAAGGAGTTTTCTGTGTTTTGAAAGCTGTACCCAAACCTTAGGCCTAGGATAGTATTTTCAGCAATCGAATAACCGATATTCGGTAAAGCCGTAAAACTTATGGTTTTGTTTTCACGGATTAAGGGTTGTTTGTTTGCGGTATTCTTAAAGGTGTTGAAGGTAAGATTACCACCAACATTCCATCTTCCTTTGGGAATGGTCAGTTTATCTTTTGATGGGTTTCAGGCATTACCGATTACTACGGCAAAGAGGGGTGTAAGAAATCGAACTTTTTTCATGTGGTTAGTTCTTTAAATTTGCTGAGATAAGTAGCACTCCCTAATAGCTTAGCAAATGTGAATTGACACTAGTTTAACGCTTCTACTACATCAGTTTCGGCGAGTGGTCTCGTTCCCTATTCCCATGTTATAAAGTAATAAAACAAAACCAATTTTCTTCCTAACCATCGCTATAAAACACGGTGAATGTGCATATTTTGTTCCATCAGTTTAGTACGTACCACTTGTGATGTAGCACATCAGTATCCGTTTTTAAATGTTTATTTTATTCATTTTTGATTGTGATGAACGGAAAAGTCCAACTTTTCTGCGAACCTTGCCTTTAGAGAAATAAATAAACGTCAATTTCTTTCGCAAGGTTTGTCATTGTAATTATTTCACTTTTGTAGTAGTGCGGAGGCCTTAATTCAAATACTGTACATAATCCATTTCCGATAAGCTAATTGGAGCGTCTATTTCAGTACTTGTTTTAAATAAAATCGCCTTCAGGGAATTGAGTTCTCGCCTATTAAACACTATGGCGAGGTTCTGTTGCATGGTCTGTATGGGAATCCTTCGTTTTAATAGCACACGGTCGCAAGAAGATTCCCAGTATGCTACATCAATCTGTGAAACGAATTTTTTAAAGCATTCCATTTCGGACTGTTTAAATTCTAGATAGATATTATTGAAATATAGATGATAGATATCACAGGTAGAACAATAGGTAAGTTGCCCATCTTCATTTTTAGCCAACGTATGTACTTTATGACACATAATCTCAGTTTTATAGGTTTGTATTAAGTGATTAGAGTAACAGATTATTTCAATTTCTGAGTTAGTTGAGGAGTTTCTTATAAAAAGTAACTCTTACAACATAATTAAAAAGAGAGTGGCAAGTAATGCGACAAACCACCCCCTAAACTAACTAAATGTAAGTAATACTATCTTTTATGAAACGCCAATTCGATCAACAATCCGTCCCCAGCTAACCTACTATGAAAGCATAGATTAAAGATGTATGGTTCTTTCATTATTAAAATAGTACATGTTAAAAGTATTAAATTTATTTAGATTAAATATAAATAGTAGTATTTTTATCGCCAATAATAATAAATACAATCCCATGGATCTTATTTACAAGAATGAATACGGTGCCACGTATCACGTAAAAAACAGTCAGAATCCAGAATGTGAAATACAATTGGTGGTAGATACTGTTGGCCTTTTTATGTCAAGAGCCGATTTGGCATATTTGTTAGGTATTGTCCAAAAGTCACATGGTCCTTGTGGTTGTTCTGAATGTGGTGAAAAATGTGATAAGATTTGGTGTAAGAATCCATTAGTCGATATCTGCCTGAAAGTTGACGAACCAATTTTACACAGAATGGAAGATTTAATAAAGGGGACTCAATTTACCTTGAATATGGATGCCACGTTAAAGAAGAATAGGGTAGCATCAAAGGATTCTTAGCAATGGTAGTACCCTCCAATACTGCAATCCTAAATCTCGCAGAACAATTACGCTGTCCAAAAGGGGAGGCAGGTAAAGACCTAGGTAGTATTATGTATGAAAGTAATAAGGGGATGATTATTGACTCTATTGCCGTGCTACGGATTAAGGACAAGAATAGAATACTGGAAATAGGCCCTGGTAGTTGTGCCCATCTAAATGTACTCTTTAGGCAAGCAGCAAACCTACGTTACTTTGGATTGGAAATTTCTCAAGTAATGGTGGATGAAGCTAACAAAATCAATTGTAAGTCCGTAAGCGATAGAATAGCCTTGTTTTTAAGATACGATGGAATCAAGATACCATATGTACATAATTTCTTTGATCGGATTTTGACGGTAAACACTATTTATTTTTGGCAGGACCCCAAAGCTTTTTTATGTGAAATCTATAGGGTGTTAAAACCAGATGGTATTTGTGTTGTAACTTTTGTCGAGGGATCGTTTATGAAAGACAAGCCGTTCGTAGACGAATCTTTTGGCCTATACGATATTGCCAAATTCGCTAATCTAGTTTCAGAACAGCATTTTAAAAGCCTGGACATTCAGACAAGAAACGAGGATGTAAAGGACAAGACTGGTATAGTGGTAAATAGACCATTTTTAGTGGCTACCCTTCAAAAAGTGGCAAAGTACAAATCAGAAAAGGAGGATTCCTAATCATTATGTTTAACAGACCAAGATAGAAGGATATGGAAATCGATAGAACTAAAATTGGGCTAGTGTATGGAAGTGATACCGGTGCTACTGAGGATATTACGTACGCTATAGTTCAGAAATGTGAATTTTGGGAGATTGATGTACAAGCGGTTTCAAAAATCGATACCTCTTACTTTGAACAATACGATTTTATCATTTTGGGTTTATCCACTTGGTACGACGGAGATTTGCAAAGTGACTGGGAGGACTTTTTTGAGGATTTCAAAACCGTTGATTTCACAAATAAAATTATTGCAATCTTCGGTCTGGGTGATCAATTCGGTTACGACGATTACTTTATCGATGGTGTAGGTATGCTTGCTGAATTTGTTCTTAAAAACGGAGGGAGAATAATTGGGCATTGGCCATCTGAAGACTATGACTTTTCAGCTTCCAAGGCTTCGGTAGACCAAGATACTTTTTATGGCCTCGCCTTGGACGAGGATAACGAATCACATGCTTCTGAAG
>NZ_JHZC01000010.1 GCF_000621125.1 Maribacter antarcticus DSM 21422 | reverse complement strand
CACGGATTACGGCTTTTCATTGTTGCCTAATTTTGCTGATTTATGGCCTATTGAAAACCAAGAAAATAGTGAAATAGTTTATGTTGTGCCTAATGCTAAAGCGCAAGTAGATAGCAAAGTTGATGGATTTGGAAATCGTTGGCATTTGTATTTCTTACACGAATATGATGTACGCAGGGGTATGACCAGAGACATTGCAAATGGTAGACCTTGGAAAAGACATCGTCCTACTGACTTTATGTTGACCTTATGGGATAGAGCTATCGACAGCAGGTATGAATCTACATTTAAACATGTTTGGTTTGCCAACAAAGACGAGCCCGCTGCAGACGCTGTGGGTGACGAACCTGCTCGAGCAGCAATTGCCCTTGGGGATACCGCTATTTACATTCCTGGTCCAGGTAAAGATATTGACTGGCCACAATCAAGACAAAACAATGTGCCTTACTTGGTCTACAGTAATGAAGAGTATAATGAAAGACTTTTTCCTTCTATGAACAAGTGGATTGATGCAACAAGACCTGGTCGCCAACATGTACAAGGGCAGCGCGATTTTATTTTGATGCGCTTGGCTGATGCTTGGTTATTAAGAGCAGAAGCTAAGCTTCAACAAAATAATCCTTCTGGCGCAGCAGACGATATAAATAGAATACGTTTGAGAGCAGCAGTGCCCGGTCAAGAGGCGGCCTCTCAAATCAGTGCGACAGATGTTGATTTAGATTTCCTGCTTGATGAAAGAGCAAGAGAGTTGGTAGGTGAAGGCCACCGTTGGCCAGATTTAGCGCGGACAGGAAAGCTAGTAGAGCGTACCAGATTATATAACCCAGAAGCAGCTACAAATATTCAGGACTATCATACAATACGACCTATACCACAAAATCAAATAGATAGAGCGTTGGGCGGATACCCACAAAACCCTGGGTATCCTCAATAAATTATGTTAGTTGAGTTAGTTTGAATCCTAACCCTCCTTTTTACTATTAAAAGGAGGGTTTTTATTTAAAGAAATGCTACCCTAGTGCTACTATTATATAAAATGTTCTTTGACCATTATTTCTATTGGGATATCCAGATTAAGCTCTGAAGAGTCTTGGTTACTGATAAAATTAAATAAACCTTTCATAGCGATATATCCTTGTTTTTCAGGTTGTTGGTTTATTAAAAAATCAATTTCATTACGTTTTAGACATATTATATTATTCTCGTTTAAATCAAAACCTATTAAAAAAGTATTACTAACATTATACGTATGAAAGATTTTAGGAATTAGATTCACTCGCGAATTTGTTACAAATACCCCCTTTAAGTCCGCGCCTTGAAACCAAGTCTCCATTTCTTCTGTTACACTTAGTGTGTCATATAATGGATGATTAATGGTTTTAATAGCGACATTTTTTCCTATAGATTTAAAAAAAGCCCTAAACCCATCTTCCCGCTGTTTATTATTTACTTGAATACCCCTATCGTTGAGGATATTTACAATAAAGTATTTGCCTTGGTCTCCCACTAAACCATATAGTAATCGACCCGCAACCATACCGGCCTTGTGAGAATCCTGACGAATGAAATTGGTTGGGTTTTGTAATTGTATTTCAGTGTCTAAAAAAACAACTTGTATATCTCTTCTTTTGGTGATTTCTAAGAGTGTATTACACTCTTTTTCAAAGTAAGGAACAGTAATAATTGCATCGTAGTTTTTCAAAAAAATACGTTCAATAGCTTTTTTAAACGAGGTAGATGAAGAACCTGAAAATTGATAATAATCTACTTTCACCCCAAACTCTTTAAGTTCTTTTCGTGCCTTAGAAATTCCCTTCTTTGGCAGACCCCAATAATCAGCACTAGAAGTCAATTCTGGAAGAAGGATAGCAAATTTTATTTTATTTTTTGAGGCGAGTTTTAACCTACTCGCCATCATATTCTTTTTGTACTGATTTTCAGATATAATCTTTAATATCTTATCCTCTGTTGTTTTAGAAACACCACCACGTTTATGCAAAACACGGTCCACTGTACCAATAGAGACATTTGCCAGGGCAGCTATTTGCTTTATTCCTATACTCAAGTATTGAAAATTAAATTATATATGCATAAGATAGTATTCTCGATTTAATCTTTAAAATTTATCAGATATAAAATCTATATTACAATTCAGCAACAGCAATATTCTTGAACTGTATGGTCATTTCTTTACCAGGGTGTAATTGAATACCAATGGGTCCTATTAGGTTTGCCTTTTCAAGCTTGTAGTTCATCACCTCTACGCCATTTAACCAAACTTTATAGGTGTTGCCTATGGCCCTTGCCTTTATTGTATTCCAATCATCTAATTTCAACAATCCTACAATTCCTTCTGCTTCAACAGGGTACCCTAAGGAAGGTACATATGGAGATGCTGTCATATCTCTTTTCAAAGACCCGGATTCACCAATTTGTATTTGGGGATTTTCCTTGTCATCTCCTCTCATGAAAATACCGGAATCAATTGTACCTTCCCCGAACTTAAAATCCATTTGCACTGCGAAATCCTTGTGATTCTTCTTGGTCCATAAGATAGAACCAACTTTATCCGGGTCACTTTTTGCCCAAAGCGCTCCCTCTTCTATTGACCACCATATATTGTCTTTAGGTATCTCCCATTCTTCTAAGCTATTTCCATCAAAAATAGTTTCCCAATAATCATCAATAGATTGACCAAAAGAGCCCGTTGAAAAGGGTAAGACAAAAAGTAGTATAAAAATATGTTTCATTTGAATTCTATTAATATACATTACAGCTGATTAAACTCTATGAACGATTGGGCTATTACCTCTTTTTTAAGTTCTGAGCCACTATGAATAAGAATGCGATATTTAAACGTAGTAGACTCCCCTTCTTTCAATTTAAAATTCAACACTTCTTTTCCCTCAGAAAAAATAGCTTGACCTAGCGGGTTGGCAGCAAAAAGTCCATAACCCCGAGAATGCCAATACGTAGGAAAGCCTACATTATCTTTATTATCAATAATAGTAACGGAAACAGGTTCTCCATTGATATCACTTTCAAGCTTTACCCATTCGTTTCTTGTACCCCACACATCATCTCCAGTTAGCCCTCCACTAGCAAAATAATTACCGTGAACCCCTTCCGTATTTAAAGCCTTTACCTCCGTAATATTTCCTTCTGCATCGGTAAATTCTGCAGGTTTATCAGATGGTAATTCCAATTCACGAGCTACCCTAATTCCCAACATACCTTCTTTGTTATCGTTAAAAGAGACGTCTTTTAGCGCTTTAAGTGTAGTTGTTCTATCAATAATTCGAGTATTACCTACTTCTGAAAAAGCAAATTGAGTCATTTCTTCTAACAAATCAACCATAGTAGGAGATTGCCAAATTGCTTTGACAGTGATTGTACCCTTATCTTCATTCATTCCTAAAATTTCTTGATGGATAATGGTACCATACTTTTGCTTTTCAGCATCTGGTATCGCATAGGAATTATTCCAAAAATCCAATCCATTCACATCACCATAATTAAACCAGAGACCGGCATGATGAGGGTGATCTACACGTTCTCCTGGCCTAGACTCATAAGGAAAGCCTCTGGTTAGCGTTTTACCACTTTTGGTTTGTAACGGGTATAAAATTGGTTTTGGGGTCTGACCGTCATAAATGTAGTTTGTGAACAACGCACCATTTATGTTAACCGCTACTTTTTTATTGGCTTCATCATGGATAAAAGTCACTTTTGAGTTTTGAACCATCTCCGCTACATCTGCATTTACACGCTCAGCTTTTACCTTATTCTCTTTACATGACATAAAAAGTACAGTGACCAGTAAAAAAATTATATTTTTTATTTTAAACATTTACCTCCATTTTTAATATTGAAAAATCTTTCCTCCAGCCAAAACATTTTGGGTGTCTTCATCAAATGTTGACTTTAAGCCAGTTCTAAGTGCCGCAGTTGTCATAATATTAGCGATTGAATGATTGTAACCTGCCTCTATAGGACCATTAGTAGTTTTACGGCTACGAACGCACTCCATCCAATTTAACATATGCGTAGATGTCATATTATCTACACCAGTGTTTGCTGAAGTTACCACCTTAGGTGCGTTATCACTTAGGTTAAAACCTTCTAGCTGATTTGGTTTCATACCCATTCCACTAGCATGTCTTTCACCTAATCCCCCATTATCACTTACTTTATTTGTATCAAGGTTCAACTCTCCACCATTAGAATAGTAAATTTCTTTAGTACCTCCTGCAGAATTGGTAAATCTAGATGAGTACGTTACTTGAAAACCAGAATTCAAATCATCACTTGGGCCATAATCAAAAACAGCTGACATGGTATCAAAATTTCTACGGCCATCTTTCCATAAGTAAATACCGCCATTTGCAGCAACACTTCTTGGATGGTTTAACCCAGAAAACCAATGTACGGTATCAATTTGATGGGACATCCATTGTCCTGGTATTCCTGAAGAATAGGGCCAGAATAGCCTATATTCTAAATATTTTCTTGGATCCCAAGCTGCTTCTGGCCTGTTCATTTGATAACGTTTCCAATCCGTATCAGATTCTCTAATTTCACTCGTAAGTTTTGGTAAACGCCATCTACCCGGTTGGTTTACATTCCAGGTCATTTCTACCATTACGATATCACCAAATTTACCAGATTTTATATAATCATTAGCGGCGTGATAATTAGCCCCACTTCTTCTTTGAGAGCCTATTTGAAAAACAATACCAGAATCCTTTACAGCTTGCATACCAATTCGCGCATCTGCCATTGTTTCAGCAAATGGTTTTTCACAATACACATCTTTTTTAGCATTGGCAGCTTGCACTGTATGTAGGGCATGCTGAAAATCTGCAGTAGAAATAATAGCAGCATCTATCTTGTTATCAGAATACATCTCCTCATTGTTACGCCACTGTTTTATTTTATTACCCGTCATGTCCTTTACAAAAGCAGCACCCTCATCTCTGCGCCTGTTCCATATATCTGAAACACCTACAATTTCAAAATTTTGCGCTTTGCTGTGACCCTTAAAAGCCGGAATCAATGCGCCTTTAGCACGATTCGAAAAACCGACAATACCTACCCTAACACGATCGTTTGACCCCATTATTTTCCTATAGCTACTAGCACTCATTGCATTTGCCCCTAAAACGATTCCTCCAGTGGCCAATGTCGTTTTCTTTATAAAATTTCGTCTATTATTTTCCATAATATATGTTTTAAAATTCCCTTACTTTAATGTTTTTAAATGAAACCTCATCCCCATGATCCTGTAAAAGAATCAAACCTTGTGATAAGCGACCAAAATTTTCCCATTTTTCATATTTACTTTTCTCGACCAATGCCTTGAACATTTGACTAAACCTATCAAACTCAACCACCTTTACTTGATTTAACCAGTGCTCCACATGACCATCTTTGACTACGATACGGGCATTGTTCCATTTACCAACTCCCTTAAAATTCTTACCTCTTGAATTATTAGTGTTTTCTGCTCTAATTAAATCATACAAAGATCCAACCGTTCTATTTCCATTTTTACCCATTTTGGCATCAGGATGTTTTTGGTCGTCCAAAACCTGAAATTCCAATCCAATTGCTGAACCTTCTCCTTTATTTAGTTCTGAATCAACAAAATACTTGATACCACTATTGGCACCTTCGGTAATTTTAAAATCGACACTAAGTTCAAAATCGGCAAATAAATCTGTTGTAACAATATCACCTCCGTTAGCAGACTCAGTCCCTTCAGATGATAATACGGTAAGCATCCCATCTTTTATCTCCCATCCATTATCTGGAAAATCATCCATCTTTGCACCACGCCAACCTGCTGTACTTTTTCCGTCCCAAAGAAAACGCCATCCAGTTCTTACTTCATTATCGGTTAATTGGTTATCCAAATAACTTATTTCAGGAACATCCACATTTACTGTTTTCATTGATTTTTCCAAATCAACGGTTTGTATATTAATGTTTCGCCATCGCACTGTTTTTCCCTCTAAATTTTCATTATGAATACTATGTACTTGAAAAGCTATAAAACCTTCAGCTGTGGTTGCATCTAATAAATTAGCACATTGTATAGTGTTTACCCACGTTCGAATTTTTGAGCCTATTGCTTCTATTCGATAATGATTCCACTCCCCTGGCACAAAAGCATTTTGCCCCTTAGTATTTCTAGTTAATGGATATAGCCAGCCGTTTCTTGCCTCATCATATATTCCACCAGACCATTTTCTTGAACTCGTTTCAATCTCACATTGATAACCATGAACTCTGCCATTCATAATAGAAGGAGTACTTATACTTCTAAACTGTACTCCAGAATTTAATCCGTTTTCAAGAAAGACTTCAAACTCTAAAATAAAATCACCATACTTTTCCGTAGTCGCCATAAAACTATTAGGCGTACCCAATTTTGAAGTGCCTATTAATTCATTATTTTTAATTTCATACTTGGCACTTCCATTTAGTTGCTCAAAATTTTTTAAATCCTTTCCATCGAACAAAACTTCCCAATTATCTTGGGCAGAAATAGTTGCAATTGCTAGGAACAAAGTAAAAATAAATAGCATCTTACATTTATTCATTTATAGATATATTCAGATTTAATTTATGTATCTGTTAATTATTAATGTAATTTATTAATAATATTTATATTCGTTAACGTTAACGAATATAAATATTATTTCTCAATAACAGTCATAGTTTATATATTTATCGCGTATGAAATGTAACTGAACTTAAGGGATGTAAAATAACTATGGAGAAACAAAATTCATTGAGTTAGTCATTTAAATTCTGCATTTTAACACCTTTAAAAATGATGTTATAGAGGGCTTTAGCGGCCAAAGTGAACCGCTGAAAACGGATTTTGCACAATGCTATGAAACAACAAATAATCCCAATTACTTCAAAAAAATATAAATCTAATATTGTTGTACCTATGTTGTACCTGAGAAATAAAAAAGGCCTCAACATTTCTGTTAAGGCCTTTCAGTACTCGAGGCGGGAATCGAACCCGCACTCCGAAGAACTGGATTTTGAATCCAGCGCGTCTACCAGTTCCGCCACTCGAGCTTTTAAAACTAAGATGTAAAATTAAAAAAATATTTCGTTACAGCTACAAAATTATTGACATTTATAGTTTAGCAACCCAATTTAATTTTTAAGTTTGCACCTCCTTAGAAATCAGAGGTATTAAGATTACTTTCTCACATTCTAACGACACAACATTCGAAGCTATGGCATACCAAGTTCCAGAACCAAAGATTTTTGCATGTACACAAAGCATGGATTTGGGTGAAAAGATTGCCAAAGCCTACGGTACCAATCTTGGTAAAATTCTTTTCTCCCGTTACAGTGATGGGGAATTTCAGCCTTCTTTCGAGGAATCTATTAGAGGTACACGTATTTTTATTATCGGTTCTACCCACCCAGGAGCTGAAAACCTTATGGAAATGTTGCTGATGATAGATGCCGCCAAAAGGGCATCCGCACGGCATATTACAGCAGTTATGCCCTATTTTGGCTGGGCAAGACAGGATAGAAAAGATAAACCTAGGGTGCCTATTGCAGCAAAGTTAGTTGCCAAAATGCTAGAAACAGCCGGCGCAACAAGAATCATTACAATGGATCTGCATGCAGACCAGATTCAAGGATTCTTTGAAAAACCTGTAGACCATCTTTTTGCGTCTACCCTCTTTCTTCCTTACTTGAAAAACCTAGGCTTGGATAATTTAACCATAGCCTCACCAGATATGGGGGGTTCCAAAAGAGCTTATGCTTATTCCAAAGCTTTAGTAAGTGATGTTGTGGTTTGTTATAAGCAAAGAGCAAAAGCCAATGTAATAAGTCACATGGAGCTTATTGGTGATGTAAAGGGCAAGAACGTAGTTTTGGTCGATGATATGGTAGATACCGCAGGAACCCTCACAAAAGCAGCCGATTTAATGATGGAGCGTGGCGCCATTAGCGTGCGTGCTATTACAACGCACGGACTTCTATCTGGTGATGCATATGAGAAAATAGAAAAATCACAACTAACGGAATTAATCATAACAGATTCTATTCCTATTGAAATAAAAAGTAATAAGGTCCGTGTACTAAGTTGTGCTAATCTTTTTGCAGAAGTGATGGATAAAGTACACAACAACAATTCCATCTCTTCAAAGTTTCTTATGTAAGCACGAAGATCAAATTCAGAATTATTAATTTTTAATATATACAATGAAGTCAATTACAATTAAAGGATCAGAAAGAGAAAGCGTAGGCAAGAAGTCAACAAAAGCCTTACGTAATGCTGGAATGGTTCCTTGCGTAGTATACGGAGGGGATAAACCACTACACTTTTCAGCACATGAACTAGCGTTTAGAGAGTTAGTGTACACCGCAGCCGCGCATACTGTAGAGGTTGACTTGGGTCATGGAAAATTAAAAGCGATTATGCAAGACATCCAATTTCATCCAGTTACGGATAAAATTATGCATATCGATTTTTATCAATTATTTGATGACAAGGAAGTTACCATGAATATTCCCGTACGTTTAAAAGGTAATTCTCCAGGGGAAAGAGACGGTGGACGCTTATTGTTCAGAAAAAGAAAATTAGCCATTAAAGCTTTCCCGGACAAATTACCGGATTTCTTTGATGTCGATATTTCTAAATTAAAAATTGGCGAAAATATTACCGTCGAATCTTTATTGAACGAAGATTTTACTATTCTACATCCAGATAGCACCATAGTTGTACAAGTTAAAATGGCACGTACAGCGGTCTTAACAGAAGACGAAGAAGGTGAAGAAGGTGAAGAAGGAGCTGATGAAGAAACAGCACAAGAATAACTAAAGGTTATTTCTACAGATTGATATAGAGCATCCCGATACCCGTATCGGGATGCTTTTGTATTTTTAAGACTATAAGCACCTTTCATAATTATGTTAATATTCCTGAAGTCCCTTTTCAAAAAAGAAAGTAGCTTTTTAAACGAAGATGAAATCATGAAGAAATTTTTAATCGTAGGCCTTGGTAACATAGGAGATGAATACAAAGAAACACGCCACAATATTGGTTTTAAGATTTTGGATGCATTAGGTGCTAAAGAAGAATTTAGCTTTGAAACGGCAAAATTGGGAGATATAGGTATGTTTAAAGTAAAAGGCCGAAGTGTACTCTGTCTTAAACCATCTACCTATATGAACAGAAGCGGAAAAGCATTGAAATATTGGATGGACAAGGAGAAGATTCCGTTAGAAAATGTACTAGTCATTACAGATGATATTAATCTTCAATTCGGCACCATAAGAATAAAAACCAAAGGTAGCGACGGAGGCCATAATGGACTAAAGGATATCCAACTATTCCTGCAAGGGAATACGTATAATAGATTCCGGTTTGGTGTAGGGGCAGATTTTGGTAAGGGTAGACAAGTAGAGTATGTGCTAGGTAAATGGAACGAAGATGAAAATTCAGCAATAGTGGAACGCCTTAAAAAATCAGCAGAGGTAGTAACTTCCTTTGTACTGGCAGGCATTACTCGTACGATGAATCAATTCAATAATTCTTAAGTTTCCACGAAACTACAGCACTTTAAAGGTATATATCCCTGAACTGGTAGCGTTTCCTTCCGTATCCTTTGTAATTACACTCCAATAATACACGGTATTCGGTGCTACCGAAACTTTTTGCTCCAACACATCGGAAACTAAGGTTGCCACCAAATCTTCCGGTGGGTTTTCTGTTGAAAGATAGACTTCAAAATTCGAAATATCATCATCCAAATCGCTTGCAGACCAAGATAGGGTTATTTCATTATTAATATCCTTAAACACTCTCTGCGACATTCTTGGGCTTATGATATCTGCAGGAAAAGGCGCAAAAGAAGTGTTAAATCCGGAGTTATAAAAATTCCAAACAAGGCTGGAAATACTTTGTTCCACTTGGTTGTTTCGCGAACGCACCTGCCATGAAAAAGGAATACCTTTTTCTATGGGGAGGTTTGCAGATGTTGCAGCTGTGCTAATTGTTTGTGTACTTCCTGTATTTAAATTGGTCACCCTTAACTCATAAGTGTTGACATTTTTTGCTTCTTGCCATCTAAACGTTACCCGACTCGTACTTGCTCCTAAAGACTGCCCTGTAGTACATTCAGAATTTCGCTCCGGAAACACTAATTCTACTTGACCTGGAGGTTTGGGGTCATCCTTTTTACCACATCCGATAAGTAAGGACAACATAGCACCAATTAGAAAAATATTCCGTTTCATTTCTTAATGATTTTAGCTGTTCCTTTTATTCCTTCGCCCGCAAATTGAACGTAGTATATACCGTTAGCTAGTGCCCCCAAATCTATTTGTGTTCCATTATCGTTTACCTGTAAGCTCATTCCTTGAACAAACTGACCATCTGAAGCAAAAATACGCATCGTTACTGTACTACCAGTGCCTCCAAAATAAACACCGACGATATCAGTGAATGGATTTGGGTATAATATTGGCTCCTTCGAAAGTACAAACTGCTCGTTATACACGCCTTGGCAAGGAATGTCCGTAAACACCTTTAAAACGTTGATTCCATTCTTTAAATCTAAGGCAATGTTCGAGGATTGTGTCTGAATCGCTATCCCGTTCAGCTCAAGGTTATAGAAATCGGACCCAGATAGATTCAAAGTAAGTAGCGTGCCGTCCGTAGACACTTTTGAGCTAACTCCTAAAAAGTCGGGTTCAGAGATAATCACTTGAGTACAAAACTCTTCGTAAGTAATGGCACCATCCATTGCATTTATGCATACGCTGTACGTACCTGAACTTAAATCAGATATCTGAAATGTATTAGTAAAACCTTGCGTTTCGTCTACTCCTACTCCGCTTACCGTTACCTCGTAACTGAGACCTACCTTTGGTGTAATAATAATTTTACCATCGTTATTGGAACGACATGTTTCACTTTCTAAACTGATATTAAAATTCTGATTCGTAAACCGATAGATAGGGCATCCCGATATATCTACTTCTTGCCCCTCAGGGGTATCCAAACACAGGTCATCTCCGTCATCAAAAACACCGTCTTTGTCTGCATCTAATCTAAATTCGCCCTCAACGCAAACTTCCATCGAAAACGAATTCAACCTTCCCCCATCAGCAGGAGCATTATCCTTGATTTCTAAAGTCCACTCCCCAAGGATAGATTCTCCATTAAACGAACTTAAAGAACCTAATGGAGCTACCGTTCCACTGATGGCAGGGTTTCCACCACAAACAAATTCTGGTGCAGCATCATCAAATACCGTATTTATGTCTCTAGAGTCGTTACAGGAACTAGAGACCAGTACAACCGTAGTGCCAGCAGGTGAAATAAGGCTAATCTGTAAATCTGCCAAAAAACTATGCTCAACATTTAGCGACACATTAATATCTGCTATCGGCAAATCCTCATAAAATACTATTTTAGAAGTAATGGTAGGTGTATCTATCGAAGATATTTCTAATGGCAAATCAAAAGCAGTTACCGTATCACAGTTAAAGGATATCGTGCTAAAACTAAATGGAAGCCCAAAAACACCTTCGCCACAACTATTTTTGGGCTTTACGCGCCAAAAGTATGAAGCATTGTTTTCTAGATTTGTAGGTGTGTAAAAAGTATTGGCAACACTAACTGCCTCTATAATACTCGTAAAGTCGATATCTGTAGCTATTTCTAAATCATATTCAGTGTTTCTTACATTCCCTTCCCACTCCAAAACCTCAACTGTTGACACATCGTTTGCACCGTTTAAAGGTGCCGTAGAAGCCACCTCTACAAAATTAGTATCGTAGATGATTAAATTCAAGGTTATTTCTTTAGTAACCGTCGCAGATGTGGATACTACCTGAATCGGATAGGTGCCAACAGCCAAACTTCCTGTCCCTGAAAAAGTAATGCTTACAGGGGTGTCATCTGATATCGCAGTAGTAGTTGAAAAAACAGCGGTTAATCCCGCGGGAGCATCAGTAACACTAAATGTACTCTCCTCGACAAAATCTAAATACGTTTCATACGTGAAGTCGACCACAAGATCGCCTGGCTTGCATATCTCATAATCTAATTCCGCAAAGCTGAGTACAACCTCAGATGGCATGATGTTAAAATTTGCAGCATTGACAGCGAAAAAAATATTTTCCGAAGCCTTAACCATAAATCTACCATTGGAAGTAGGTATACCGGGTATCACGGTATTATACATACCATTATTGGTGATATTCTCGGCAACGAGGATGGGAAAGGTCTGTCCTCCATCCGTAGATAGGAAAATAGCTACCGTTTCTGCAGAGATAGGAGCCAAATGGGTATCTGCCACATCCCAACTAAGGGTCTGTACCTCACCTGCTACGTAGGTCACAGATGTATCTTGAGAATTTACCACAAAAGGGCCTGCATCATTCGTTACAAGTACGGACATCTCATCAGAAATCAATTGACCTCCATTTAAGGCATTATCACGCACGGTTAATGCAAAATTGAGTTCCCGCTCTACCAAGGACAAGGTCTCCCAAGCTGTATTCAACCCCGGAGTTGTTTGTGTTAAATCACCAGACAATATGCGCTCCAATTTTGGAAAATAACGAAAAGGTAAAGTGATCGGAGGCAAAGACCTAAACAATGCTCCACTAGGACTGGTTGGCCCAAACGTTGCTTGGGTAATGATACCACTATCAGTTTGTTCCCATGCGTAGGTAAGGACGTCATCAACATCTGTATCCGTAGCGTTTCCAGAAAGGACAAAAGCGGTACCTTTTGGAATAGTGAAATCTGCAACAGGAACCAAAGTGGGCGGCGTATTGACCAAAGAAGTGGTTTCGCCACAAGAAATAGTTGCTAGATAGTCACGTATCTGAACAATACTGAAATAATGAAAATAATCATCGCTATTTTTGGCTACATCATTCTCATTTGTAATACCTGCATACCCCATAATAGTGGTGCCGCTTCCAGGCTCTACCTGTGCCTGTGTTCCTTCAGAAATATGAGAGAACGTGTGGTTTGCTCCAAACTGATGCCCCATTTCGTGAGCCACCAAATCTATAGCGAAAAAATCTCCCTGTGGAGATGAAAGCGTGCTATATGCGCTTCCTTTTCTACCAGCACGACAAACAGCACCTACAAACCCAGCATTTCCGTCCAGTGCATTGTCTCTTTGGTTAAAAAGATGCCCTATATCATAATTTGCATCACCAATTACGGAATCTAAGGTATTCTGCGTCTGAGCACTCAAACCACCAGTAAAAGGGTCTGTTTCTGAATCTAAATAGATCACCTCATCGGTAGTTCCTATCAACTCCAAGGTAACGCCCAAATCATTTTCTAAAACTTCGTTAATCCTAGTAACAGAAGCATTTATGGCTGCCAAAGCATCTACTTTAGTGCCACCATGAAAAGCAGTATATTCCCCGGAAGCCGCCACGGCAAGTCTAAACTTTCGTAACACTTGGTCGTTTACGAGCCGTGCAGAAAGGGCATTCCCCATATTCGCTATTTCAGGGCTTGTTTTACAAACAAATGCCTCCTTGGTGGCTCTGTCTTTCGCGTCATATAGGATATATTTTCCCTTAAGGCCTTTTTCCATAAAAACAGAACCTCCATTCCCAGCAGTAGACATCATACTATGAATTCCCTTGTGCGAAACGCTAAAACGAATACGTTTCCCATCGTTCAAAACACTCGTTCCTTTATAGGATTTAATATTGGGGTACTTTTGAGCAAGTGCTTCAGAGAAGGTACTAGCTTCGACCACCTCAAACGGAATATGTTTTCCATTTGCATCAGGAAAATAGACAACTCCAGCACGACTACGAGCCTTGGATACGGATGTCAGTTGGTTTTTAAAACGGACTTCATCCAAGGTATACGCACTTGCTTTTTCGATTACAAAACGTTCCAAGGAGGCGCGCTCCTCTGTTCGGGTTAAATCCGTATCTTTCCAATATGTAGTTTGGGCAGCTCCATAAAAGGAAGCAAATACCATTGTAATTGAAAAAACTAAGCGTAATTTTGCACTCATTGAGGGACTTTTATCTCAGTTTCAAATATAGTTCTTTTATTTTCTATCATAAGTGATTACAGTCCATAGCATTTCCGAATACAAAGCACAAGAATCTGTTGCCATTACCATAGGCACATTTGACGGTGTGCATATTGGTCACTGCAAAATACTGGAAAAAGTCATAAACCGTGCCAAAGACGCTAACTTAAAATCGGCGGTACTCACCTTTTTCCCCCACCCTAGAATGGTAGTTCAAAAAGATACGGACATAAAACTATTGAACACCATAGCCGAAAAGCAGTTGATTCTTTCCAAAATGGGATTGGATGTCTTAGTAATCCACCCCTTTACTACTGCCTTTTCCAGATTAACCGCTACCGAATTTGTTCGAGATCTTTTAGTAAATAAACTTAAATCAAAAAAAATAATTATAGGTTACGACCATCGATTTGGGCGCAACCGCACTGCAAACATCAACGATCTCGTCGCTTTTGGTAATATATTGGACTTTTCTGTAGAAGAAATACAAGTACAAGAAATAGAAGAGGTATCCATAAGCTCTACTAAAATAAGAAAGGCACTAGAGAAAGGTGACGTCACTACAGCAAACATTTACTTAGGGTATGAGTACATGCTTACCGGCTCTGTTAAAAAAGGAAAGGGATTAGGCCGAAAACTTAATTATCCAACCGCTAATCTATCCATTGAGGAAACATACAAACTTATTCCAAAAACGGGTGCATATACCGTAAAAAGTATCTTGAACGGAAAAGAAGTCCATGGCATGATGAACATTGGCTATAACCCTACCGTAAACGGCACCCATAAAACCATTGAAATACACTTTTTTGATTTCAAGGAAAATCTGTACGGCCAAATTATACAAATAGACATGTTACATCGCTTGCGGGATGAACGTAAATTTGATTCCTTGGATGCTTTGCAAGAGCAACTGGCGAAGGATAAAGAAATGTCACTTCGATATATATCCCAGTAATCATGTTAGACCGGTTTTTATTTCAAAGGATAGACAACAGTCCATTAATTATCTTTCGTATCTTTTTTGGTTTCCTTGTAGCCTGCGAAAGCTTTGGTGCGCTTGCAACAGGGTGGGTGCATAAAAACCTCGTAGAGCCGCGTTTCAACTTCCCATTTATAGATTTTAATTGGCTACAGCCCCTACCGGGTTATGGGATGTATGTTTACTTTTCTATGATGGGCCTATTGGGGGTTTGTATTGCCTTAGGGTATAAATACCGATTCAGTATTATTTCATTTACCCTGCTTTGGACGGCTGTTTATCTCATGCAGAAAACAGCATACAACAATCATTATTATTTGTTGGTACTACTTTCCCTGTTTATGTGTTTTGTTCCTGCAGATAAAAATTATTCATTAGCCGTAAAAAAACATCCAGAACAGAAGTCCGATACCATGTACAGCTATATGAAATGGCTTATCGTATTCCAACTTTTAATTGTGTACGTATACGCCTCTACAGCGAAATTATATGGTGATTGGCTAGATTTTGGAATGATACGCATTTTGATGCGACCCGTGGCGCATTATCCTTTAATAGGCGAGTTGCTTCAACAAGAATGGACACACAAAATTATCGGAACTGTAGGTATTTTATTCGATTTATTAATTATCCCTGCCCTACTTTGGAACCGCACTCGCAAACTGGCTTTCTGTTTATCTATATTTTTTCATCTGTTCAACTCCATTGTTTTTCAAATCGGTATTTTTCCCTATTTATCCTTAGCTTTCAGTGTGTTTTTCTTTGAACCAGAGACTATTCGTCGCATCTTTTTCAAAAAGAAAAAAGGGTACATTGGAAATGAAGTAAAGGTTCCTAAACACAGAAATATAATCCTCACCCTACTAAGTAGTTACTTTATCATTCAATTACTGTTACCCTTACGCCATCATTTTATTTCGGATAATGTACTCTGGACAGAAGAAGGACATAGACTAAGCTGGCGCATGATGTTACGTAGCAGATCCGGAAAAGGGAAATTCAAGGTTGTAAATAATCAGACTGGTGAAAAAACAATAATAGAACCCAAAGAATTCTTAAGCAACAGCCAACAACGAAAAGTATTTGCTTACCCCGATTTTGCATGGCAATTTGCTGGTTACCTACAACAAGAATACGCTCAAAATGGAGAAAACATATCGGTATATCTAGAGCAATCCCGTATTAGCATAAACGGAAAGCCATATGCCCCATTTATAGACCCAAAAACCGATTTGGCTAATACGCCCTGGTTGCGGTTTAAGCATCATGCATGGATTCTTCCTTCTGCTTTAGAGGATAAATAGTACGCTAGTTTCAGGTTTCTATTATTTCAAGTTTTTGAACTTTGGGAGGGGATTAACAGAGTAGGTCTTTACGAGGAGTTAGAAGGAAGTACACTCTTGAATTATAGCTGTGATAGCAATTGAAAGCAATACATATTTTTTGCCGACCTTAGGTAAATTACTTTGACCAAAAAGAACCTTCCAAGGACCTTAAATTGCTATTTGTTCTTGTATCTGATTTTTATATTTGTATCAGAACTTGATACTTACGCTTGATGACGAAATGTATCTTCTTTAAATCGGAAGATTAGTTTAAATTTGCACACTTAAACAGCAGAATCATGTTACAGGTACAGGTCATCCGAGAGCAGAAAGACGAAATGATTGCCGCTTTCAAAAAACGGAATATTGACGGTAGTGCATTGCTTGAAGAAGTGTTGCAGCTAGACGAAAAAAGACGTGCTACACAAACACGTTTAGATTCCGTTTTGGCAGAATCTAATTCGCTTTCTAAGGAAATCGGTATCCTGTACAAATCCGGAAAGGCACAAGAGGCCAGCGGACTAAAAGAAAAAACAGCGACCTTGAAAGAGGAATCCAAACAACTCAACGACGAGTTGACCGCCACTGCGGATGCGCTTCAGACCTTGTTATACCAAATCCCAAACGTTCCGCACAACTCCGTTCCAGCAGGTAGCTCGGAAACGGATAATGAGGAAATTTTTAGCGAAGGTGAGATACCAGAATTGATTAATGATGCCTTACCTCACTGGGAACTAGCTAAAAAATATGATATTATAGACTTTGAACTTGGCGTTAAAATTGCCGGTGCGGGATTTCCTGTATACAAAGGCAAGGGCGCTCGTTTGCAACGAGCGTTGATCGCATATTTTTTAGACAAGAACACGGCAGCTGGCTACACCGAAATACAAGTGCCGCATCTTGTAAACGAGATTTCTGGATACGGAACTGGACAGTTGCCAGACAAGGAAGGGCAAATGTACCATATCACCGCAGACGACCTATACCTTATCCCGACTGCCGAAGTCCCTGTGACCAATATCTTTAGGGATGTTATCCTAAACGAGAACGAATTTCCCGTAACATATACCGGCTACACACCCTGTTTTAGAAGAGAGGCCGGAAGCTACGGCGCTCACGTTCGCGGTTTAAACCGTTTACACCAGTTCGATAAAGTAGAAATCGTACGCGTAGAACACCCAAGCAAATCGTACCAAGCATTGGATGGCATGGTAGACCATGTAAAAGAAATTTTACGTGAACTAAAATTACCTTACCGAATACTACGCCTTTGTGGCGGCGACCTCGGCTTTACCGCTGCCCTTACCTATGATTTTGAAGTATTTTCAACAGCTCAGGACCGTTGGTTAGAGATTAGCTCGGTTTCTAATTTTGAGACCTACCAAGCCAACCGTTTAAAACTGCGCTATAAAGACGAAAATGGAAAAAGTCAATTAGCACACACACTTAACGGAAGCTCCTTGGCGCTCCCCAGAGTCTTGGCCGGCATCTTAGAAAATTATCAGACTGCGGACGGTATTCAAATCCCAGAAGTATTGATACCTTATTGTGATTTTGATAAGATAGATTGAAGTTTACCTAACACCTTTCCAAGGGTACGCTAAACCGGTTAACGTACTGCAACACTACACTTAAATCGTGTCCTAGTTGGTAGTTCATATCACATGAAAACGCATGACACTATTCGTGCAAAAAACCCAAATTAACACTCTTACCAAACAAGAAGATTCTTTATATAAAAACCTAAGTACAACAACGCACGGAACAGCGTTAGCTCATAAAATAACAAACAAACTGATAAAAGCACCAAACATAAATAGAGGACTCTATTTCTCCTATCGCGACTATTGCGGTTTGGGCTTGTTCTATAAAATGGTACATTTATCATGAACACTTCATATGGTGGGTATGGCCTAGATATAGGTATCGCTAGTTTTAATTCCAATATGCATTTCACTAATTGGCTCGCTAGAGAAAGTGACCAAGGCATGTGGCATTACAGGAAGAATTTCAATTATCAAACAATCATTAAAATAAGATTAGAGTAGTTTTTGGACGATAAGTATAACCCTAGATAAAACGAATATAGTGCCTATGTGCACGCTCTTTAGCAAATTCCTATTGCGCAGACCAACCATATCTAAGCTAACGATTGGCAAGTTAGTCAAAGGTTCTCCCAGCCTCATGGCAAAAAAGTATTCTCTCCTCATATTTTAAAGCCGAAACTTGCGGTTTCTTTAACAGCTACTTATCGCATTCTCCTTATCTTTGGATATGCGTCTTTCTCTATTTCTCTTTGCCTATTTTGCGCTGCTGTCAACTGCAATTGCCCAAGAAAATTTTTTGGCCAAACAGTATTTTGAGGATGGAGATTTTGAAAAAGCGGTGGTTTTTTATGAAAAACTGACTAGAAAAAATCCGAGAAGAACAGACTACCTACAAGGTTTGATAGCTTGCTACCAGCAGTTGGAACGCTACGAGGACGCCAAGCGTTTTTTAACGGAACGCTTAAAAAGTAAAAGCCCCCACCCAACACTGCTTATTGAACTCGGTTATAATTTCACCTTACAAGATTCTACGTCACAGGCCACTATTTATTTTGACCAAGTACTGGAGGTTATCGCAGAAAATCCTAATTACGGTTATGCCTTAGGGTACCAATTTCAAAAATATAGTTTATTGGATAGGGCCGTTTCCGCCTATCAAAAAGCTATGGAAATAAATCCTCAACTAGATTTTAATTTTCAGTTGGCGCGTATTTATGGAGAGCAGGGAAATGTAGATAAAATGTATCGCTCCTACCTCAACTTAATGAGTAATGGAAAAACCTCTAAATCGAATATTCTTAGAAGTATTGACGCCTTTGTAACGTCTGACACAGAAAGCTATAACAACACCGCCCTTAAAGCAATATTACTGGAAAACGCACAAAAAAATCCAGACATCATCTGGAATGAACTATTGAGTTGGTTGTTTGTACAGCAACAGCAATATGGCAGTGCCTTTAGACAGGAAAAAGCGATTTATAAGCGTATGGAAAATGGCAATACCTTGCGATTGGAAAACCTGAGCAAATTGGCCTTGGAGGCAAATAAAATCGAAGTAGCCCGCGATATCTTCGAATATCTTATAAAAGAATCTAATAACGTGGTTACCGCTCTAGATGCAGAACTTAGCCTTATTGATATTGATTTACGGTATACCAAGAAAAGCCAACTGGAAACCATCCAGAAAAAATATGAAGCGCTTATTGAAACCCATGGATACAAGACCCAAACCTTGCAGTTACAAGTAGCCTATGCTAACTTCCTGACCTTCAAAAAGGACGATCCGGAACCTGCGATTGAACTCTTAAAGAATTCATTGGAACTTCCTCTAAACGAAAGAGGAACTGCCTTTATAAAATTGGCTTTAGGAGATATTCTAGTCTACAACAAGAAGTTTAACGAAGCATTGATTTACTTCTCCCAGATACAACAAAAACTAAAAAACGATGTGTTGGGACAAAACGCAAGATACAAAGTAGCAGAGACCAGTTTTTATAAAGGAGATTTTGAGTGGGCACTTACCCAATTAAAAGTACTCCGAAGTTCTACTTCCCAGCTTATTGCCAACGATGCCATGCAATTAAGTTTGTTGATTTCGGACAATTCCCTAGAAGACTCTACTCAAACCGCACTAAGAAAATACGCCCGAGCAGATTTCCTATCCTATCAGAACAAAACACAAGAGGCTGTGGATGCCTTAGAAGATATCCTACAAAATCATAAAGGTGAAAAAATAGAGGACGAAGCCCTGTTGAAACAAGCACAACTGTTCGAATCGCAAGAAAAATATGAAGCGGCAGAATTGAATTATATGAAGATAATAGAATTCTATAGCGCTGGTATACTTGCAGACGATGCCTACTTCGCCTTAGGCGAACTCTATAGAAAACGCTTGAACCAACCTGACAAGGCCAAAGCACAGTTCGAAAAAATTATTTACAACTATCAAGACAGTTACTATTTTCCCCAAGCCCGAAAGAATTTTAGGATATTGAGAGGGGATGCTATAAACTAGGAAGTAGTTGCTAGGTGGTAGTCGTTAGCTCGATGAACCAAGTTTCAGATTAAAATATTCAATCCATATGAAAAGTGTTTTTTATAACGTTTTAGGTAAACTACTTTTGTATTTAAACGTGTATATCCTAAGCGTAGTAGGAGCGTTAAAATTGCATTTGTTCTTTGAACTTGAACTTGAACTTTTAGAATGTACATATACAACGTAACCACCAACATAGAAGAAAGCGTGCAAAAAAAATGGGTGCAATGGATGAAGGAAAAACATATACCCGATGTTTTGAACACCGGTAAGTTCATCAACGCAAAAATGAGCAAAGTACTTGTGGAAGAGGATATGGGCGGAGTCACCTATTCCGTTCAGTTTTCAGCGGCAACCAAAGCGCTACTAGAAAAGTATTACCAAGAAGATGCGCCAAGACTTCGCAAAGAAGCCAATAACCTGTTTGCAGGAAAGTTCGTCGCTTTTCGGACGGAGATGAAAGTGGTTGACGAACAGCATGTAATGCGCCCCAGCGCTACACATTACTTATTCACCTACGGGACGCTACAGGAAGAGGCTGTGCAGTTAGGGGTTTTTTCAAGACTGCTTCCTGGGATTCAGGACACCCTAATTAATTATAAAATAGCAGTACAAAAAGTAGCCAATCGTTATCCTACCCTAGAGTACACCAACAATATGAAAGACAAAATAATAGGTAAAATGTACACCCTAAGCCCCGAAGAATTAGAAAAGGCAGACACATATGAGGGAGAAGCCTATGAGCGAATTAAAATTACGCTAGTCTCAGGTAACAAAGCATGGGCATACCAAGCAAAAACAAGTTAAGAAGAAACCAACGCAATGGGTAAAAAGAAAAATAAAAAAGGAGAACCCTTTCGTAAGAAATACGAAGAAAAAGGACCCGTAAGGGCAAAGAAGCACTTAGGTCAACATTTCTTAAAGGACGAGGGCATTGCAAGACAGATTGCGGAAACCTTGACATTTAAACACTGTACCAACGTTATAGAAATTGGACCCGGAACAGGCGTGCTTACGAAATATTTATTATTACAAGAGATAGATTTAGTAGCTATGGATTTGGATGCAGACTCTATCACCTATCTTAACCACAGCTTCCCATTAGAACACCCAAAAGTGTTGCAAGGCAAGGGGTCTTTTAAAGTTATAGAAGGGGATTTTCTTAAGTATGATTTACATAGCCTTTTTGGAGAAGAACAATTTGCCATCACAGGTAACTTCCCTTATAACATCTCTACACAAATCGTTTTTAAAATGTTGGAGATGCGCCAACAAATTCCGGAATTCTCAGGCATGTTCCAAAAAGAAGTGGCGCAACGAATCTGCTCGTCACATGGCAGTAAAACCTATGGGATACTCTCAGTTTTGGCACAGGCCTTTTACGATGCTGAATATCTATTTACGGTACATCCACAAGTATTTGACCCACCACCAAAGGTACAGTCCGGCGTGCTTAGGCTTACCCGAAAAACAGGTTTTGAATTACCCTGTGATGAAAAGCTGTTTTATAGAGTAGTAAAAACGGCTTTTAACCAACGTAGGAAAACACTTAGAAACAGTTTAAAAAGCCTTGCTCTTTCAGATATTCTTAAAGAAGATACTATATTTGACCAACGCCCAGAACAACTTGCCGTTGCAGATTTTATAGCACTTACCAAGAAGATAGCAGATGACTCCCTTTAAACTCACAGAAGAACTTGTAACCAAGATAGAGCAGCTCATTGAATCACAAGGAGATGCAGCACTTAATTCCCTTTTGGAAGATGTGCATTATGCAGATATAGCAGAAATCATCAATGAACTTGATGAAGATGAGGCCACCTACCTTATAAAATTACTAGAAAGTGATAAAACCTCTGATGTCCTTACTGAACTGGACGAGGATGTACGGGAAGCCATTTTGGGAAATTTATCCTCTAAAGAAATTGCAGAGGAACTAGAGGAACTGGATACCGATGATGCTGCCGATATTATAGGAGAACTTCCTCAGGAAATCGTACAGCAAGTTATTTCGGAAATAGAGGATAGGGAACATGCTAAAGATATTGTAGACCTGTTACGCTACGATGAGAACTCCGCAGGCGGACTCATGGCAAAGGAACTTGTAAAAGTCCTTGATAGTTGGAACGTACTTGCTTGTGTTAAGGAAATGCGTATCCAAGCAGAAAACGTTACCCGCGTGCATTCGATTTATGTGGTAAATGAAGACGATATGCTTATGGGACGCCTTTCTTTAAAGGATCTACTTACAGCAAAGAACACCGCTCAAATAAAAGATGTTTTTATTCCTAAGGTCGATTACGTAAACGTGAACGAAAAACCAGAAGAGGTAGCTAAAATCATGAGTAAATATGATTTGGAAGCTATTCCGGTAATTGATGAAATCGGCAGATTGGTGGGTCGTATCACCATTGACGATATTGTAGACGTTATCCGTGAGGAAGCGGAGAAGGATTACCAAATGGCCGCGGGTATTTCGAAAGATGTGGAGGCAGATGATAGCATTTGGGAGTTGACACGTGCACGCCTACCTTGGCTCATCTTAGGTCTTTTTGGCGGAGCAGGGGCAGCAGTCATTATGGGAGGTTTTGAGGAAATGTTCAAGCAATACACCATACTGTTTCTCTTTACCCCTTTAATTGCAGCGATGGCCGGTAATGTAGGCGTACAGTCCAGCGCTATCATCGTGCAAGGTTTGGCAAACGACGATATTAAAGGAAGTATTGGTAGCAGATTGATAAAAGAAATGCTGTTGGCCCTTCTCAATGGGGTTATACTGGCAGCACTACTATTGTTATTTACTTGGGTATGGAAGGGAGATTTCCTTACTGCATTGGCCATATCACTTTCTCTGATTGCAGTTATTGTAGTCGCAGGATTCATAGGTACTTTTACGCCACTTTTCCTACACAAGAGGGGAATAGACCCGGCTATTGCCACTGGGCCGTTTATAACTACGAGCAATGATATTTTTGGGATTCTTATTTACTTTATGATTGCTAAAACAGTCCTTGGTATTTAGAATATGGCTCAAAAAAGAATATACATACGCTGAAAACTAAACGCTATTTTACGGCTATTTTAAATAGTTAGAAAACTACAAAACACAAGTACATGAAACCCATCAACCTCAAAGAAAAACATGTCCTTTTTACAAAGCAATGGCATCCGCACCAAATTGCTGCTGTAGATAACATGCAAGTACTGCTTGCTAAAATTAAAGGGGAATTCGTCTGGCATGCTCACGAAGATGAAGACGAGCTTTTTCAGGTCTTGAAAGGAACTTTATATATGAAGTTTCGGGATAGAACAGAAGTAGTTAAAGAAGGGGAAATTATTGTAGTACCAAAAGGTGTGGAACATTGTCCCTTTACAAAAAATGGCGAAGAAGTGCATTTATTACTGTTCGAAAAGCAAGATACCGCACATACAGGAGCAGTCAAACATGAATTGACCCAAACAGATTATCCTAAAATATAAAATCAATGAAGGTACTGCATATAGACACAAACCACCCTTTGATTATTGAACAATTCAATACTCTAGGTTTTCATAATGATGAGGATTATACGTCTACAAAAGCGGAAATTGAAAAAAAAATACATCATTATGATGGACTTATCATACGCAGTAGGTTTAGTTTAGACGAATCCTTCCTTAAAAAAGCGACCAAGCTAAAGTTTATTGGACGTTTGGGAGCCGGACTGGAAAATATAAATATCAGCTTTGCCAAGAAGCAAGGTGTTTTTTTAGCTGCAGCACCGGAAGGCAATCGAAACGCCGTTGGCGAACATACCCTAGGAATGCTGCTCTCCCTCTTCAATAAATTGAATAAAGCAGACAAAGAAGTACGAAATGGTATTTGGGATCGTGAAGGCAATAGAGGGCTGGAACTAGATGGTAAAACCGTGGGAATTATCGGCTACGGAAATATGGGAAAAGCGTTTGCAAAAAAACTCAGGGGTTTTGATGTAACCGTTCTTTGTTATGATATTAAAGGGGGTGTTGAGAATGAAAACGCTCGCCAAGTGGGTATTCTAGAACTATATCAAAAAGCAGAGATACTAAGCCTACATGTTCCTCAAACAAAAGAAACTATAGGAATGATTGATTCAGAGTTTATTGAAAAATTCCACCATCCGTTCTGGATATTAAATACCGCCAGAGGAAAATGCATTCAAACGGAAGACCTGGTAGCTTCATTACATAGCGGCAAAATTCTTGGTGCAGGATTGGATGTTCTAGAGTATGAAAAAGTATCCTTTGAAGACATGTTCAAAACTGACAATGGCAAGGAAAATATGCCTACCGCCTTTGAAGAACTTTTAAAAATGGATAATGTACTCCTATCCCCACATGTGGCCGGCTGGACGATTGAAAGCAAAGAGAAGTTGGCACAGACCATCGTAGATAAAATTTGGGAAGCGTTTTGCTAGCTTACCTCTTTTCTTCATAAAACCACATCATTGAAAAATAAAAGGAGACACCTATGCGTGCGTAACTAACGAAGTTCCCGATACCATGTATTTATGGGTACTATTTAGTAGCATTCTAATTAAATTTACAAGCGCGTTTCAATCATCAACTGCGGCGAAAACCATTTGTCTAAATTTCCATCCCGTCTCATCATTCACTGGGCCTTGTGTTTGTTTCATTAGTATGCCGATGATATTTTCAGATGGGTCTGCGAAATATTGGGTATTAAAATAGCCGCCCCAGTCAAACGTACCTTCGCTGCCTAAGCCACCCATAGCGGCTCCTTTTTCATTGATTAATCCAAATGCAAGTCCGTAGTGCTTATCACCGTCCCAAATGGCGCCTATTTGATTACTCATAATGCTACGTATAGTGGTTCGGCTAAGGAGTCGCACTCCGTTTAGCTCCCCGTGGTTGAGATATAGCTGTAAAAAAGTCGCATAATCTTTAGCGGTACTGGATAATCCAGCTCCACCAGAAAAGAAGGTTTTAGCCCCTTTTATAGGGTAGTCAGTGTCATAAAAAGTGATGGGATATTTCACCCATTTGTTTCCCTCCTTTGTCTGTACGGGTACCAAACGGTCATGTTTTTCTTTGGGCAAGTAGAACCAGGTATCTTCCATCCCCAAAGGCTCAAAAATGTGCATTTTCAAAAAATTATCAAACGGCATGCCTGAAATCACTTCCACAAAATAGGCCAATACATCCAAACCTTCGCTATAGGTAAAGTTCTCACCCGGTTCATGATGCAGTGGTAGTTTTGCTAATTTCTTAACGCTTGCCCCAATGGTTATCTGATTTGTAGTAAACAAATCGGTAATACCTGCCTTAGCATACATTTTCTTAAACCGCGCATCACCATCAATAACCCCGTAACCAATTCCCGAAGTATGGGTGATTAAATCTCGTATTGTAATTTGATTCTTCGCTGGTTTGGTAGTATAGGTACTATCTGTCTCGTTAAAAATATCTAGCAGTTGTGCTTCGCCAAATTCTGGAATGTATTTAGAAATAGGATCATCCAGTTTAAACTTACCTTCTTCCCATAGCATTAGTACTGCGGTAGATGTAATGGCCTTGGTCTGGGAGGCTATTCTAAAAATGGCATCTTTACGCATGGCTTTTTTACTTTTACCATCGGCCATACCATAGGCTTTATGGAATATAATTTTACCGTTCCTAGCTATAAGGGCAACTGCACCAGGAAGCTCATTTGCTAGTATAGTCTGCTGTAACATGGCGTCAATTTTAGTAAGACGTTCTTGACACATACCCTGTGATTCTGGTATACTCTCGGTCAATGCTTGTGATTGCTTAGCAGAAGAAGTTTGGCCAGATAGCCCTACACAAAGGAAGAAGGATAGAAGTGTTAGTGTTTTCTGCATTATAATTGCTATTGGTTGATGTTTTAAAAGTAGTTAAAGTTTTTGATTTTATACAATCTACTGGTAGATTAGAAGATTGTATTGTTGCGGTAGGTATCAATATTCGTATGAAAATTGGTCTGCTTATTTTGTATGTCTTATATTCGAATTTCATTTTTTAATTCAAATAGAATATTTCGTAAGAATGAATCAATAGTATATAACCAAACAACCAATTTTTTATGGATTTACTAGCAGTCTTTTCTTTTGTAGGGTTTACCACCTTAGTAGCTATAATTGCTTGGTACGCTACGCGATCAACTAACGAAAAATCATCTGATGGGTATTTTTTAGGAGGAAGAAGTCTTACAGCTGGGGTTATAGCAGGTTCGCTTTTATTAACAAATCTTTCCACAGAACAAATCGTAGGGCTCAACGGTAGCGCCTATAAGGATGGTTTGTCCGTAATGGCATGGGAAACACTGGCTGCTATTGCAATGGTGGTTACAGCAGTACTTTTATTGCCTAGGTATTTAAAAGGAGGGCTAACCACAGTGCCGCAATTTCTTGCAGATAGGTTTGATGTAACTACAAAAACCCTAACCTCTGGACTGTTTCTAACCGGCTATGTGGTCGTATTGTTACCTGTAATTTTGTATTCAGGATCGGTAGCTATTAGCGGTATGTTTGATATAGCGGGCATGTTTGATATTTCTGAAAAGACCGCATTGGTTTGTTGTATTTGGGGTATTGGTCTTATAGGTTCTGTTTATGCTGTTTTTGGAGGATTAAAGGCCGTAGTTGTTTCCGATAGTATTAATGCTATAGGGTTAATGATTGGCGGAATATTAATTCCTGTTTTTGGATTAATGGCGATTGGGAACGGAAGTGTATTTGAAGGATTGGATTTACTCATGACAACGAATCCAGAACGGTTTGATTCTACAGGTGAACATGGTCAAGAAGTACCTTTTTTAACCATTTTCACTGGAATGATGTTAGTACAACTTTTTTATTGGGGTACAAATCAGCAAATAATCCAAAGAGCTTTAGGTGCCAAAAACTTAGCTGAAGGACAAAAAGGATTATTGTTAGCTGCTTTTTTTAAAATATTAGGCCCTTTAATATTGGTATTACCAGGAATGATTGCCTATCATTATTTTGAAGGGGGTTTGGCTTCTAGTGACCTCGCTTATCCAGAATTGGTAAGGGCAGTATTGCCAAAACCAATGATTGGTTTTTTTGCTGCTGTGTTGTTTGGCGCTATTCTGAGCTCTTTTAATAGTGTACTTAATAGTTCTGTTACCCTATTCGGAATAGATATTTACAAACAACATATTAATAAAGACGCAAACGAAGTAACCGTTGTAAAATATGGTAAAATATTTGGTGTTTGTTTGGCACTTGCCGCTATGTTTATTGCACCCCTCATTGCCAATGCAGGTAGTTTGTTTAACTATCTTCAGGAAATAAACGGTATTTATAGTATTCCAATATTCACTATAATTGTCGTAGGTTATCTTACGAAAAGAGTGCCTGCAATAGCTGCTAAAATTGGTATAGTCACGGGGTCTCTACTCTATTGTTTAAGCCAATTTATTCTAAAACCAAACTTTATTGATACTGCATTGGAACAAGCAAAAGCGTCTGGCATAACTGGTGAAGCAGAATTAGCAATGATAGAAGCGGATGCGTATCCGCACTTTCTGCATATTATGGCTATTCTATTTGTTTCAAACATCATCATCATGCTCATTATCGGGTACTTTAAACCTAGAGAAGAAGCTTTTGAACTTCAATATACGAAGCAAGTGAGTATTGAACCTTACAAGTACGTAAAGCAAGTGGGATTAACTATTGTTGTTGTTGTAGTGGGTATCTATATTTATTTTGCGAAATAAGAAGAGGTAATTATCCCTAAAATACAACTAAAAATAGATGTCTTGCGCCACTCTAAAGGTGTTAGCGTGTGCATCTATAATGGTCTTAATATCCGGAGAGTAACCGCCTCCCATACTACATTGTACCGGAATTTGAAGTTGATGACAAGTGTCAAGCACAAAAGCATCTCGTTGTTTGCAGCCATCAATAGTGAGCCCCAAAGTGCCTAATTTATCCGTAGAAATAACATCCACGCCGCAAAGGTAAAAAATGAAGTCTGGCTGTTCTTGATTTATTAGTTTGGGGAGCGTTTTTTTTAAAATGGATAGATACTCGGAATCGTTCGTGCCTTTTGCCAATGGTATATCTAAATCTGATTGTTCTTTTTTAAATGGATAATTAGATGCTCCATGCATAGAAAATGTAAACACAGAAGCATCATTCTGAAAAATTTCCGCTGTGCCATTGCCCTGGTGCACATCTAAATCTACAACGAGTATTTTTTTAGCTAAGTTTTTGAACTGTAAATAACGTGCGCCAATAGCTTGGTCATTTAACATACAAAATGCTTCTCCCCTATCGGTATATGCATGGTGGGTACCTCCGGCAATATTCATGGCCACACCATATTCTAATGCAAACTCACAGCCTTTCATAGTGCCATCAGCTATAATGCGCTCTCGTTCTACCAGGTCTTCGGTTAAGGGGAACCCTATTTTCCGAGCTTCTTTATGTGGAATCTTTATGTTCAACAAATCATAGAAATATTCAGGGTCGTGTACCGCAACGATATATTTATCATTGGGGATTTCCGGCTCAAAAAAATTCGCTTGATTACAAGTACCTTCGTGTAGCAATTGCTTGGGTAGTAAATCATACTTCAACATAGGAAAGCGATGGCCTTCAGGTAGTGGGTGCTGGTAAATGGGGTGGTAAGCGATTTTAAGCATAGGGAACAAAGATAAACCTAATCCTCTTTATTGGTATATATAATGAGGTGGTCTATTAGTTCTGTTGATCATATTCTATAACGACTTTTAGTACTCGGCTGAGACCACACTTACTATTCATTTAGGTTGTATCTCGAATACATTCCTGTAAGCGAGCATGAACAGCACGTTAAAATCCAAACACTAATAAACCTATTAAAATACCAAAATCCTACACTACCTTTGTCTTCATGCAAAACGTAATTACGACAGACATTAACTATTGCCAACAATTATTGAAAGAGAATAAATTAGTCGCCATACCAACAGAAACCGTGTATGGATTAGCGGCCAATGCTTTTAATGAAAAAGCGGTAAAACAAATTTTTGAAATGAAGGGGCGGCCACTTTTTAACCCGTTGATTCTGCATATTCATGATATAGCGCAATTACAACAACTGGCTATCGCAATTCCGGATAAAGCCATGCAACTAGCAAAAGCTTTTTGGCCAGGAGCTTTAACCTTAATATTGGCTAAAAATGACTTCGTACCCAATAGTATTACTGGTGGTAAACAAACAGTTGGTGTTCGCATGCCAAATCATCCGGTAACCATTGAATTATTACAAGGATTGGATTTTCCATTAGCAGCACCAAGTGCCAATCCCTTTACAAGGGTAAGCCCAACTTCTGCCGAACATGTGGCGTATTATTTTGGTAATCGCATTCCTGCAATTTTAGATGGTGGCCCTTGTAAAGTAGGTTTAGAATCAACTATAGTAGGTTTTGATGGAGAACACCCGGTGGTATATCGCAAAGGAGGAATTTCCATTGAGGATATCGAAGCCGTTGTAGGGAAAGTAACCTTAGTAACAGAAAATGAAACTACTCCCCAAGCACCAGGTATGTTATTGAAGCATTATTCTCCTAACACGCAACTAGTGGTAAGCAATACAATCTTAGATACGATTAGAGAGCATCAACATTTAAAATTAGGAGTACTTTCTTTTAAAAATGAATTCACTCATGAGAATGTTACAGTCAAAACGCTTTCAAAGCAAGGCGATTTAGAAGAGGCGGCCAAAAACCTGTTCGCCGCCTTATATGAGCTGGACGAACTGAATCTCGATTTGATTATAGCGGAAAAATTTCCAAACACTGGCTTAGGCGCAAGTATCAACGACCGGTTACGTCGCGCCGTTAGCAATTAACTAATATCTAAACCTCTTATTTTTTATATTTCTGTACAAGTTCGGAAAAATCTTCTTTTTTGGAGGGTTTCGTGATAATCTCATTGCACCCAGCGTCTTGCATCAAATCAGCTTCATCGTTCATGACATAGGCAGTATAGGCGATTATTGGAATACTTTTATTTAATTGTCTTATTTCTTTCGTAGCATCTATTCCATTCATATATGGCATTCTAATATCCATAATGATGATATCAATTTCTGGATGTAATTTAAACTTTTCTACAGCCTTAATACCATCTGCAGCATGGATAATTGTACAAAGATCTTGCATCCACATTTCAATGAGATAAAAATTAATTTCATCATCTTCCGCTACCAATACTGTAAAATTATTTTCGCCCATGAGTTAAACTTTGTTTGCGGGTAAATAGGGTAGCGTAAAATGAAAGGTGCTTCCTTTTCCGAATTCCGACTCTAGAGTAAGTTCTCCACCAAAAAGTGCTATAAGTCCGTTAACGATTGAAATACCTAGTCCAGAACCGGTGTTTATTTTTGTTTTGGTATCTACCACTTGTCCAAATCGTTCAAAAATTTTAGGATAATCTTCCTGTTTGATTCCAATTCCAGAATCTTTAACGTAAAAATTTAAAAAGGCACCATCTACTTTATATCCTAATCGTATTTGACCTTCCTCAGTAAACTTAAATGCGTTTTCTAACAGGTTAGAAAGAATTTGAATGAGTTTGGTATCATCGGTATGAATAGTGCTCTCATCGTCTGTTAGGCCTTTGTCAAAAACTAGTGAAATATTTACTGTTGTATGGGTGACATCAAATTGCTCCTTTACTCTTGTTAGTATGCCATTAAGGTCGTGTTTGGTATAGTTTAATCTCTGTTGCTGCGCATCTATCTTAGAAATATCAACGATATCCGAGATAATACTCAATAATCGATTTCCTGATGACTTTATGTGAGACAGGCATCGTAGGCTTTCCTCTCGTGCTAAATCGTCACTTTCCAGTAGTGCGGAACAACCCAAAATCGCATTCATTGGTGTCCTGATTTCGTGGGACATATTCGCTAAAAATGCAGATTTAAGCTTTTCATTTTCCGATGCCTTTTCGTAAGCCTTCTCCAGAAGCACCCGTTTATTTTCTTGTGCGGTTACATCACGAAAAATAAGCGCAAACTCTCCTTTTTTAGGACTATAGGCAGTTGTCTCGTAATATTTTTGAGTGGCATCATTGTAATCTATAAATGAATGTGTCTTTTGTTTTAGAGCAACATCAGCACATATTGTAATCCAAGACGATTTCATAGTAGGAAAAACTTCTAAAGCTTTCTTTCCTATGATATCCTTGGCAGGTATACCTGTTTGTATCTCGTAAATAGGGTTTACATCGAGTATCTTATAATCTATGGGACATCCTTTATCATCATATAAAAGTTCGCAATGTGCAAAGCCCTCGGTAAGGTTTTTTAGTAATTGAGATTTTGAATTTTCGCTTTCCTGTAATCTTAATCTAGTAACCTCTTTGTCCGTAACATCCTTGAAAATAATTACAAAAAAGCCTATTTTAGGGGAGTAGGCATTCATATCATAGTACTTGCCCGTATTATGATTGTAATCTACAAAAGACTTGGGCTGTTGGGTCAGTGCCACTTCAATAAAAGTATCCAACCAGGTCTGCTCTACATCTGGGAAGAATTCCAATATGGTCTTACCAACAATATCCTCCTTAGGTATTCCTGTTTGTATCCTGTATGCCTTATTAACCTCTAATACCCTATAATCATATGCGATTCCTTGATTATTATATACCACTTCGCAATATGCAAAAGCTTCATTTATATTTGCTAGAATAGCTGTATTGGATTTAAGGGCATCTTCTACTTTCTTGTTTGCAGCGTTAAGTTCAGCTGTATTTAAAACCTCGTCAAATAGCGTGATGAACTCACCATGTATATTTGAGTAAGCACTAACAGTGTAGTCTTTATCTGTGTTATGATTGTATTGGGTAAAAGAGATAGGTTCTTGCGTAAGTGCCACTTTTCCTAGATGTTGTAACCAACTTCGTTCTACATCTGGATAAATTTCCAACAGAGTTCTATCAATAATATTATTTTCGTTAATTCCTACATACTCTGCAAAAACTTTGTTTATTGCTAAAAATCTGAAATCCAACGGATTACCGAATTCATCACAAATAACTTTACAATGTGCAAAACCCTGCCCCATGTTCCTTGTAATAGTATCAAAAGTTGATTTTGATGCGTTCAGGCTCAGTCTTAGAAGCTGGAAAACTGAATTAAACTCGTCTGATTTGCATCCAGTTAAGTAAAGCTCTTGGAGCTTATCCAATAATTTAAATTTTGGCATCGATAAAGAATAGTTCGGTCTTACGGGGTTAAGTCTAACTGAGACAGATATCTAAAATTTACGGTTATCTGTAATATTCATAAAGGCAATATAAGTTTTTTCTGATACAAAAGCGATTGTATTAGTCATAAAAACTGATTGTAAACTAATCTCTCAACCTACTTCTTATGCATTTCTAGTTGAATCCGTTTTCGGGAAATATCCACAGTCAACACTTTTACAATTATCTGCTGATGTAATGTTACATGGACACTCACGTCCTTAACAAAACCATCCGCAAGATTAGAAATATGGATAAGACCACTTTCTTTAACCCCTATATCTACAAAGCAACCAAAGTTGGTGATATTATTTACAATTCCTGGAAGTAATTGTCCTTCTCTTAAATCTTCTATAGAACGGATGTTTTGGTCAAAGGTAAAGACCTTAGCCTTCTCGCGTCTGTCCAATCCTGGCTTTTCTAACTCGGCTAAAATATCTTTTAAAGTAGGTATTCCTAAATCATCCGTACGATACTTTTGGACGTCTATTTCCTTTAAGAGCGATTTGTTACCAACGATTTGTACTACATCCGCCTTTTGGTCTTTTGCCATTTGTTTTACTACGGCATAGCGTTCTGGATGAACAGAAGAATCGTCCAAAGGATTTTCTCCATCTTTAATTCGCAAAAAACCAGCGCCCTGCTCAAAAGCTTTGTTACCTAGTCTAGCGACTTGTTTTATATCGTTTCGTGACGTAAAAGCACCCTTATCTTTTCTGTATATCACAATATTTTCTGCCAGTTTTGGCCCTATGCCACTAACATAGCTCAGTAAGGGAACACTCGCTGTATTGATATTAACGCCTACGGAGTTCACACAACTTTCCACTACTCTGTCTAAGGAAGTTTTTAGCTTAGCTTGGTCTACATCATGTTGATATTGACCCACTCCGATAGATTTTGCATCTATTTTAACCAATTCCGCTAAGGGATCGGCCAATCTTCTACCTATAGATACGGCTCCTCGCACGGTAACATCGTAATTTGGAAATTCGTCCCTTGCAATTTTGGATGCAGAATAGATAGATGCCCCGGCTTCACTAACAACAAATACTTCAATTGGATTTTTAAAAATCACCTTTTTAACTAAGCGTTCCGTTTCGCGCGATGCAGTACCATTACCTATGGCTATTGCCTCAATTTTATAAGCATTAGCCAAGGAACTTAGTTTTTTTATCGCACCTGAAACATCATTTTGGGGTGCATGTGGATAGATGGTCTCGTTGTGCACTAAATTTCCTTGGGCATCCAAGCAAACCAGCTTACAACCGGAACGGAACCCGGGATCTAACGCTAAAATACGCTTCTCGCCCAGAGGTGCGCCCAACAAGAGTTGTCTTAGGTTTTTGGCAAAAACGCCAATAGCATCTTCATCTGCTTTTTCTTTTGCACTCTTTAGTAATTCGTTACTTAAGGAAGGGAAAAGGAGCCTTTTATAGGCATCGGAAATCGCAAGTTCCAATTGCGCTGCACAGGGTGAATTATGGTTTTTGATGATACGTTGCCGCATTTGGTTTAGTGCAGCGTCTTCATCGATTTCTATTTTTATTCGGATGTACTTTTCCGATTCTGCCCGAGATATCGCTAAAAATCGATGTGATGGGCAACGGTTTAAAGCCTCACTCCAGTCAAAATAATCTCGGTATTTCTGTGCTTTTTCGTCGTCCTTTTTGGTACCCACTACTTTTGTAGTAATAAGGGCGAAACGCTCTAATTGCCTTCTTAGCTGCTTACGGATATCAGCACGTTCATTAATCCGTTCCGAAATAATATGTCGCGCACCTTCCAAAGCATCGTCTTCATTTTGTACTTCTTTGTTCACGTACTGACTAGCGATGTATTCAATATCCTCGGAACGTTGGGCCATTATAATCTTAGCCAAAGGTTCCAATCCATTTTTCCGGGCCACCTCCGCCTTGGTCTTTTTACTTTTTTTGAAGGGAAGGTAAAGATCCTCTAATTGAATCAAATCGGCTGCCGACTCCAACCTAGTTTTAAGCTCCTGGGTAAGCGCTCCTTGTTCATCAACTGCCTTAATAATCGCCTTTATTCGCTTTTCTAAGGCCTCAAACTGCTCTTTAAATTGTACAATATCTCCAATCTGCACCTCGTCTAGGTTGCCGGTTCGTTCTTTTCTATACCGAGATATAAAAGGCACTGTACACTCTTCGTTTAAAAGGGCAACTGTATTCTGAATGTTCTTTTCAGGGAGTTGAGTGTACTTTAGTATGTAGGAGATGAGGTTCATAAAAATTAGATTTTGATACTATGGATTTTACAAGTAGAGTATGGTCTAAACCCTATCGTTTTCCTAGATTCTCGCCCCATGCTTAGGGAGCGCTTGAATTGATATTCGGGATAAAACAAAAATCAGTTTATCCCTTCCCCATTCGCAACACCATCCGAATCAGGATTCATAAAAACCAATTTCCCATCTGCATTTTCAGTCATTAAAATCATGCCTTCGCTTTCCACTCCCCTTAGGGCTCGTGGCGCCAAATTAACCAATACGGTTACTTTCTTACCTACAATTTCTTCTGGAGTAAAGCTCTCTGCTATACCAGAAACAATAGTACGAACATCAAGACCTGTATCTACTTTTAATACCAATAATTTCTTTGCTTTTGCCATCTTTTCAGCTTCGATAATGGTACCTACACGCATATCCAGTTTGCTAAAATCATCAAAGGTAATGGTGTCTTTTTGAGGTTCAACCGCTTTGTTCATTTGCTCGTTTGCTTTTTTTGTGGCTTCTAATTTCGCTAATTGGGCGTCAATTTCTTGGTCTTCTACTTTGCGAAATAAAAGTTCAGCTTTGTTTATGATGTGGCCAGCTTGGAGTAAGGTTTCCTTTGTAGAAACATCGTTCCATTTTAGCCCTTCAACTGCGCTTAGGCTAATATTAAGAATAGTCTTAAGTTTCTTAGACGTAAATGGCAAAAAAGGCTCGCTTAAGACAGCTAGGGCAGTTGCTATTTGAAGCGCTACGTACATAATGGTTTTAACCCGTTCCTCATCTTTTTTAATTACCTTCCAAGGTTCTTCATCTGCCAAATATTTATTTCCTAAACGAGCTAGATTCATAAGTTCCTGACCCGCTTCTCTAAAACGGTAGCGTTCTATAGAGCTAGAAATAATTTCAGGAAATTGCTTTAACGCAGCTAAGGTCTCTACATCTACTTTTGAAAAACTTCCTGCCTTTGGCACGTCACCTTCGTAATACTTATTCGTTAAAACGACTACCCGGTTAATGAAATTACCAAAGATAGCCACCAGCTCATTGTTATTTCTGGCTTGAAAATCTTTCCAAGTGAAATCGTTATCCTTGCTTTCAGGTGCATTAGCAGTTAAAGTATACCTAAGCACATCTTGCATATCCGAAAAATCGGCTAAATACTCGTGCAACCATACCGCCCAGTTTTTAGAAGTGGACAATTTGTTTCCCTCCAAGTTTAAGAATTCATTGGCCGGCACATTTTCTGGTAATATAAAATCGCCATGTGCTTTAAGTATTGCAGGAAATATGATACAATGAAACACAATGTTATCCTTACCAATAAAATGCACCAATTTAGTGTCGTCAGATTTCCAGTAAGGTTCCCAATCTTTTCCTTCCCGCTCCGCCCATTCTTTAGTAGATGATATATAACCAATAGGAGCATCGAACCAAACGTAGAGTACTTTTCCTTCGCCACCTTTTACTGGCACGGGAATACCCCAATCTAAATCGCGCGTTACGGCTCTAGGCTCTAAACCACCATCAATCCACGACTTACATTGACCGTAAACATTGGGTTTCCAATCGTTCTTATGTCCCTCTAAAATCCATTTCCGTAAAAAATCTTCATAACGGTCTAAGGGTAAAAACCAATGGGTGGTTTCCTTGGTTGTAGGAACGGAACCGGTTATGGTAGACTTAGGGTTGATTAAGTCCGTAGCATTTAATGTAGATCCGCAATTCTCACATTGATCACCATAAGCTTCCTCATTACCGCATTTGGGGCAGACCCCTTTGACAAAGCGATCCGCTAAAAATTGCTTTGCTTCATCGTCATATAATTGGGCCGTAGTCTCTTCAATAAAATCGCCTTGATCGTATAGTTTCTTAAAAAAATCGGATGCTGTTTTATGATGTATAGGCGCTGATGTCCTAGAATAATTATCGAATGTAATTCCAAAATCAGCAAAGGATTGCTTGATTATGGTATGATATTTCTCGACAACTTCTTGAGGCGTAATCCCTTCTTTTTTGGCCTTCATAGATATAGCTACTCCATGCTCATCGCTACCGCAAATAAACGCTACATTTTTATCGATGCCCCTTAAATAACGTGCATAGATATCTGCCGGAACATAAACACCTGCTAAATGTCCTATATGAATAGGTCCGTTTGTGTACGGGAGTGCTGCTGTAATCGTATATCTTTTGGGTGAATCTAGTGAGGACATCTAATTTTGTTAAGCCACAAAAATAAAGATTTTATAACGGTACGACAGCTGTTACTTAAAAAAGAAAAAACCTTCGACATATCCAGAGGGTACGACCGAAGGTCAAGTTACATAGTGGGGAAACAGTTTACGCTACCATAACGGATTTACTCATTTTTTGATTTTGTACACTTATACGATAAATGTACTTTCCGGTAGATAGGTGCTTGGGCAGGCGTTCTCTTATATTTATCTCGATAGAACCTTCCATCATCATCTCATTAAACACAGATCCTACGTTTTGTCCCAAAATATTATACAATTGAATATCTACATGGGCTGTAAAAGGCATTTCTAGGTAAATATGCGGTGTACTGTTCGTTGGATAGAAGGGCTTATGGACTACAGCATTCAATAGATTTGGGTCAAAAGGGTTGTCTGAAGGACCACTACCGTCAGGATCTATTGGTGTTGGTGGTGTAACATCTGCATCACTGTAAGCTATATCAGGGAAGTCGGTTCCACTGCAATTAAAGCCTAGGTTTACCGGTGCATAAGGATGATCCAGTAAATGTTGTTCTACCAAAGGAACATCAACACAAAGCCATTCTGCCAAAACGGTGGCATAGAGATCTCTAAAGTCCATAGTGTACTCCAAGTTTCCTCTTCCATCTGGGTCTTCCAAAGTTGGGTGATCCCCAACAAAGGCACTACCATTAAGTCCAGAACCAAAGAAAAGGGTCGGAGCCGCTTTACCATGATCGGTTCCATTGGAGCCGTTTTCAAATATTCGGCGACCAAACTCGGAAAAAGTCATACTTAATACTTTATCGTCTTGCTGCGTAAAAGCGATATCTTCATAAAATGTATTGATAGCAACAGACAAGTTGGTCATCAAACGCTCATGAGCTAAAGGTTGGTTACCGTGGGTATCAAAACCACCCATAGAAATCATATATACTTTCGTTCCTAAATTTCCTTTTATCAATTTTGCCAATAATTTCATCTGACGGGCAAAACCGTTATCTTGATATTCTACTTGATTCTGACCTCTTTCATAAGCTTCGTGAATAAGACCTGAATATTCATAGGTTGTGTTGGCAACTCCTCTTAAAAATTTTAATTGATCACCATACATACAGTCATTAAAAAGCTCGTCTCCAAGACCGTAAACAACACCAGATTCCGCAATCTCCTCTAGTTGATTGATATTAGAGGTGGTAAACGCATAATTAGTTTCTTCCCCTTGAAATACCAAACTACCAAATTGTCCAATTTGAATGGCCGCTGGTGCAGCTGGTGGATTTATAAGATAATCAGGATAAATGTTTTCAAAATGTCTTCCCATCCAACCAGTATTCAAACCACTGAATCCATTGGTATCCAAATCAGTATTTGCAAAAATATCAGAACCTGTAAAGTGAGAAAGACTTTGCCCTTCGTATCCTACACCATGCACCGCTTTAAATTGGCCTTCGCCCCACATAGGTTCTAAAGAACTCATATAAGAAGGTACGCCAAACTCATCGGTAAGTTTTAGGACTTTACTTTCGGGAATATAAATATTAGGTCTTGCGTTTGCATAGGCATCGTATTGCTCTATGGGTATAACGGTACTCAACCCGTCATTTCCGCCTGAAAGGCGAATAAGGATAAGAATATTGTCCGTTTCTGCAGCAGCAATTCCTGCCGATAAAGGTGATGGTGCATTTGCAGTAAGCATATTAGATCCAAGCATCATGGAGCCAGAACCGGCTATTCCCAATGCTTGTAAAAAAGAACGACGGCTCCAGTATTTATGTTCGTCATCGTGTCCCTCGTGTTGTATTCCTTTATTAGGGGTGTGGTGTGTATGGCACATAGAAGTAGGTGTTATTTTAATTGATATTCAGGTTGTCTTGCTAGATATTGTAAGAGAAGGTATACTTGGAACGGGGCTTGAGGCCAACCGAATAAGGTCCAGGATTCCTGGTTTCCTCCTTCAAAATATACTTCCTCAACATCGCTCCTAAAAATAGCGAATGCTTTTTCATACTCTCCTTCGTCTAAAAGACCTTTTGGGAGAATAAAATCAATAATCAATCTAGCGACAACATCAGGGTTGTAGGTAGTTAAGCCTACATTTCCTGCAATGGATAGACCCAAACTCCTAAACTGTTCGTTATCCCGTTGGTAGAAGACCTCAAAGATGCTCTCCATGGTGAGCCATCTGCCAATAATAAAATTATTATTAATCCACTGTCTGTCTCTTTGCCACCCGGCAACATCAAAGGGTTCAAATAGTTCCTGGTTCAAAAGTCTACTGTAATTAGCCATTTCGCTAATGTTCGTATCCGTATACACGAAATTAGTTTCATTAAGGCTATTAAAATATAAGTCAAACGGACTTTTAATAATAACACCTCTAGCTTCATCATCAAAGAAGTGCTGACTTTTAAAGAGTTGTCTCAAAACTGGGGCTAATTCAAAATCATTGGCGACCATTGTTGTCGCCATTCCGTTGAGTATAGACTCAGCCTCGGCTGCCAAAGCATCTGGGTGCACAAAAAACTTGTATAACTTCTTTGAGATAAAAAAGGCAATTTGATCTGCTCTTTCAGTAAAAAGGATGTCGATTACATCATCATACCCCCAATTTCCGGTCTGTCCTAAAATGGTCTTGGTACCTTCGTCGTGCCGGTCAGCTCTATATGTTACCTGAGTACAGCCAACTTCTCCACGTTCTACATAACCGGTAAGTGCTCTAGCCGTTTCGATAACATCTTCTTCGGTATATCCCTGTCCTTCTCCTAAGGCAAATAACTCATAAAGTTCACGAGCATAGTTTTCATTAGGATTAGTACCATTATTGAACACACCGTCTAAATAATACAACATGGCGCTTGTGAGTCCAATTTCACTAACAAAAGTCTTAAAATTACCCAGCGAATTTCGCTGAAGACAGTTGATATAATAATAAAGGAATGAATTACAATCATAGACATCTACCTCAGTAACAAAATGGTTACTCCAGAAAAAGCTTAGCCGATCTCTAAGATTGTTCTCCAGTAAACCTTTCGCATAATCCAATCGAAACTGGCCGCGTTGTTCGTTTCTTAACTGTCTTCTTGCATCACCATCCTCGGGATAATTCGCATTTGTCCAATCTGCCCATGTTGGTGGTGGTAGTACAGGCATATTTAAAGCTTGGTCTACTAGGGTGTCAACAAGTGCTCCTGCGTTTTGACCAACCGCCTGTTGAATAGTTTCCACAGATGCGCTAAATCCTAACCTCCTGTACAAGTGCAAAGCACGTGCTTGATTCAGGGGTACCGTGTAGGGCGCAAGAGTAGAAGTATTACAATTGATGAAATATTCCATAGTCTTAAAAAGTCGTTAGTAAATTACGTTCATAGAGTTGGGACTCTTATCTAACGTACCGAAATTTGGCTTAGTACGATAAACCTGTTATTTTCGTTAACTGACATTCGAATGTACATTCTAAAATCGAAAATAGCCGCTGAACACCTTATATTTTCGATGAAATACAGTTTTTGATACAATTTTATGGGAAAACATAATGAATTTGGTAAAGAAGGTGAACAAATCGCAGCAGATTTTCTACAAAAAAAAGGCTATACTATATCCTATAGAAATTACAGATACTTAAAGGCCGAAATTGATATTATCGCCAAAAAAGATGAAATAGTAGCTATTGTTGAAGTACGTTCTAGAAGGTCGGATTACATCGAAAATATTGCGGAAACCGTAACCAAAAAAAAAATAAACCTACTGGTGTTGGCAGCTGATTATTATATTTTAAGTGTCGATTTAGATGTAGAAGTTCGTTTCGATATTATCACTATCCTTAAAAATAAGAACCGTTTCGAAATCGAACATCTAGAAAACGCTTTTTACCATTTTTGAACTCTACTAGCTTTATAGGATAAAATTACGCAACATATTGTTTTATTTGTAACAAGTTGTTATATTTGCACACAACCAAGCCGTCATGAAAACCATTTCTTCTGTAGTAGAACAGTATATTAAGAAAAAACCATTTCTCCAAAGTGCTTTAGCACAAGGAATCATCAACCTAACATCGCTTTCTAGAATTGTAAAGCCCGAAATAGAGGAAGAATTAGGGAAGGACATTCGAAACGGAGCTATTGTAATGGCGCTTAAACGCCTGTCGGACGATTTGGAATTCAGAGCTACCCATAAAATTATTAAAGTCCTAAAAAATATCGGGGAAATCACGGTACGGTCCTCTTTGACCGACTACACCTTTTTGGCATCGGACAACATTTTAGTGCAACAAGCCAAGCTTTTAGAGGAAGTTAACAATAAACAAGATGTTTTTTACACCTCATCCCGAGGTGTGAATGAAATCAATATCGTAATTAGCAATGTGATGGATGCTACTGTAGAGCGACTGTTTACCGACGAGCGGTGTACACAGAAAGCGGAGGAACTCTCGTCTATTACGGTAAAACTTCCTGCAGAAAATGTCTCTGTACCCGGCATCTACTACTTTATATTCCAACGCTTGGCTTGGGAAGGAATTGTACTTTACGAGGTTATTTCAACCACCAACGAATTTACTATTCTCGTAAACGAAGAACAGGTAGATATTGCCTTTAAGACTATTAAAGATCTTAAGATGCTTTAAATGTTTATTATTTTTTGTTCAAGAACGATACCACTTCCTTATTATCCTCGGGGCTAGCTAAAAAACGTTTGTCCTTATCTAGGATAAAATACGTGGGTGTTTGTTTAATACCAAAAAGCTGGGCATAATCACTTTCCCATTTCCCTAAAGCTATGGCGTGTTGAAAACTAGGTAGGCTCCCTATTTCATGTTTCCAGAACGTGTCATTGTCCTCTAAGCCTACAGCAACCACCCTAACGTTTTCATAGTTTAACAACTCCTTGTGGAGCATGGGCAACTCCTTTAAACAGTGGGAACACGTGCTGCTCCAGAAGACTAGCACATACTTATCGGCCCCTGCCAAACCGTAAAGCGTACTTGTTTTATCATCTTGGGTCCATGTAATTTCAGGGGAAAGTTCTCCGATTCTTAACCGTGACGAAAGCTCGATTTCATCAATCAAGGCCTGTTCACCATTTTGGCCTGCCAAATCCCTTAAATAGGTGCTAAAAATGGCATCTGAAACATGGTGCAACAAATTCGTATTTGAGGTTTTCCACAGCTCTTGAAAAACAGCTATTTTAAAAGGTATGGGGGTATCCTTAAGTTTTTCAGCTACTTCCGCTACATTCTTTAAAATCGCACTTTGCATAGCTTCCTTGGTTGTTACATCTAGTGGTAGTGCAGAAAAAACATAATTAGAAAGGGATTCTTTTAAAAATTCAGAAGCCTGCAAAAACCTACTATCGAAGTCCAGATAGTCAAAATACACCTTCTTTTTATTGCTAAAAAAGAGGTCTAAATCCTCATAGCTATCCGGTATATATGGGGTGTTGGATTTTATAAATTGATACACCAAAGTATTTGTCCCCTTAGCCTCAAACTTGATTTGCACTTCGGATAAGTTTTTTGTTATCTCTTTATATTCCTTTTTGGAACTGTTTCCAGATTCATAAAAATCCATTAGCTGTTTTTCAAGCGCTTTAATTTCGGAAAAATAATTGGAATAGGTCCTATTCTCCTCAGATGTCACAAAGGTGATACCATCCTCTAGGTTAAAATTAAACTGAATATCCTCCTGTCCATTATAGATGACATCAATATAAAATACGTCTTGTGGTACTGCATAAACTAACCTGTATATTCCTCTTAATGCGTTTGTGGGTAATTCTAGATTAAAATAACCTTCTTCAACTGCCGTATCGGCAATATAATGCTGACTTCCAGGTGTTAGTTGATATGCTATAAGCCATTTAAAATCCTTTGCAGGCGTAAAGTTACCAGATATGGAATGTTGAGAAATGCCAGTTAAGCAATATAAAAGGGTGAAGAAAATTATAAACCTTGTTTTCATAGGATATTAAACCAAATATTGAACCGTTTGTATACGACGTGACCAAATATAAGAACTCTTAGGCGGCAAATTACGTTCAATTAATACATCTTCTTTCCCGAAATGCTATTTCTTAAAAGTTGACTTTTAATTTCGAATAAGCTTATTAAAAGTACGTTACGTAACCTCATTTTGATGGAAACTCCTACTTAAGAGGATTTGGATGGACCCTTGGGAATACATATAAATTATTCTCATTTTATTGGGTAAAAGCAGCAAATACTAACATCAATAACGTACCGGATACTACCTTTTTAGACTAAACTACACTTTTATTGGTGCGGAAATACTATTTAGCAGTTCCGTTTCCTTTTCGTGCACGAACCCATCAGATTTTGCTAGATCTTTAAGAATCTTAGCCAATCCTTTCTTTTTATCGATTGTCATTTTTTGTAAAATGGCGATACTTTGTTCCGCTTCAATATTTTGCGCAAACTGTATCTGATTACTATCAAAATCGATTACACACATTAGTTTACTTTCTTCGCTAATTTCTCCACTGTGCACAATACCGTCTACCTGTACCGTTGAATAAATCATTTTTACAATAGCGAATTTCTCCGCTAGATTAAGCTCCGTTTGTGTGCTATATCGGTTAATTAACAGCAAAATAAACACAAAAACCCTGACCGTACATTGAATAAGCTAGTTAACAACGCCATACCAAGTAACTTAACAAGAGTTCTCTACTCTTTTTTCATTTGCCTAATCTTTACAAGGAGTATTACTTGTAAAATTATGGTAGGAAACTGGGTAAATAGGCCCCCTAATACGAATAACACCGTAAGGCAACAAATTGCTGTAAAAATTTCAAAACCTCCGGCAACATAACCCAGTATGCCCCACCTCTTTGCAGATGTAATAATGGAAATACCAAATAGTATGACTAAAGTGCCCGTAATAATGTATGTTGCGATTACAATACCCTCCATTGGAAATAAAACCTCGTAAAACAGGGATACAATGTCATAGGTATAAAAAAGAAAGAGTACAGAAATAATAAGTACCGAAGCAATTTTCATTAGGTAATTCTGAAATAACTTCACTACAATCAAGAAACCCTAAACAAAGAGTCCATGACTGGTGTATGCCAATACTGTTATTAAAATATGTCCAGCAACACCAAAGATTAATTCGTCTTCACCCAACCTATAATAATCTGCAAAAGCTTCAAAAGAACCTAAAATCAAATAGATAATTCCAAAGACGCAAGCCATACCTAGTAATAAACGAACCGACTTGGCTTCACTCTCAGAACCTATAATCATATCATTTTCCAGCCTTTCTTCATCCTTGGTATATCGTTTCTCAAACGCATAATCTAGCGCAGATAAGATGGTCTTAATGGTATAGCTTCTTGGCGAAACTTCGCCGCTTTCTATGCGTTGTAAGGTGCACACATTAATGTTGCAGCGCTCCACCAGTCCCGCTTAGGTAAGTCCTTTTTGCTTGCTTAACTCGGTAATCTTGTTGCCTAATTCTGGTTGTTGCATGATGTTCGAATATTTAAGTGTTCCGTAATGTTACGCTCAAGATAAAACGAAACCAACAAACTTTACGAAATCTGACCCGACCTTAGCACGGCATTGCACTAGACATTGAGTTTTACAAGGTTTTGTGTTCTTAGCCCGAAAGATATTAATTTAGACTTTTTCAATTTTTAACCTCTCAATTCTCAAAGACTGCAACGCTAAATACGCCCTATCCACACTTCTAATTCCATCAAAAACCAATAACAAGCGCAGTCCGTTACGTGTTTTCTTTTCCTTCATGGTACAGCGTTGTGGATTACTCTGCACGTACTTCAATACTTTTGTAAAAGCAGCCGTCTGATAGAATTCAGATTGTTGATTCGCTATAAAGTAACCAATCAACTTCCCTTGTTTCATTATAATTTTTTCAATACCGATGCTATTCGCAATCCATTTTATTCTAACCGAGTTCAATAAATCATCTGCTTGGGAGGGAAGCTCGCCAAAACGATCTACCAATTGAGATTCAAATTTTTTAAGTTCCTCCTCATTAGCTACTTGGTTAAGCTCGGTGTATAGATTAAGTCGCTCCGTAATGTTATTGATATACTCATCAGGGAAAAGCAGCTCAAAATCTGAATCTATTTGTGTTTCTTTTACAAAGACTTTCTCTTTGCGCCCTTCTACTTCTTCATAAAGATCTTTGAACTCATTCTCTTTAAGTTCGTCAATAGCCTCTGCTAATATTTTCTGATAGGTCTCAAATCCTATATCATTTATAAAACCACTTTGCTCACCTCCTAAAAGGTCTCCCGCACCACGTATCTCCAAATCCTTCATGGCTATATTAAAGCCACTTCCCAATTCCGAAAATTGCTCTAAAGCTTCAATACGTTTGCGCGCATCATTGGTCATTGATTCATAGGGTGGAGTAATAAAATAACAAAAAGCTTTTTTGTTACTTCGACCTACTCGCCCACGCATTTGATGAAGATCACTTAAGCCAAAATTGTTGGCATTGTTAATAAAAATAGTGTTCGCATTCGTTACGTCCAAACCACTTTCTACGATAGTGGTAGAAACGAGGACGTCAAACTCGCCATTTATAAAACTGAGCATCAAAGTTTCCAGTTTTTTACCTTCCATTTGACCATGGCCTATGCTTACTTTGGCATCGGGCACCAAGCGTTGAATCATACCGGCTACTTCTTTAATATTTTCAATCCGGTTATGGATAAAGAATACCTGCCCACCACGTTCTATTTCGTAGGCTATGGCATCCCTAATCGTCTCTTCGTTGAAACCGACCACATTACTTTCAATCGGGTATCTATTAGGTGGAGGTGTCGTAATAACCGATAAATCACGGGCAGCCATAAGACTAAACTGTAAGGTCCTAGGAATGGGGGTTGCCGTAAGGGTCAGTACATCTACATTTTCTTTTATGGCCTTTAATTTATCCTTGACCGCAACTCCAAATTTTTGCTCTTCATCAACAATAAGCAATCCTAAATCTTTAAATACGACCTTTTTATTTACCAGTTGATGTGTGCCGATAATAATATCTACTTTTCCAACCTCAAGTTTTTCTAGTGTTTCCTTGCGTTCTTTTGCTGTTCGGAAACGATTCAGATAGTCTACGGTTACTGGCATTTCCTTCAAACGTTCGGTAAAAGTTCTATGGTGTTGGAAAGCAAGAATAGTTGTAGGCACCAGAACTGCAACTTGTTTACCGTTATCCACGGCCTTGAATGCTGCGCGTATAGCAACCTCAGTCTTACCAAAACCTACATCTCCGCATATGAGACGATCCATAGGACGTTCACTCTCCATGTCCTTTTTAATATCGGCTGTTGCGGTGCCTTGGTCTGGTGTATCTTCGTAAATAAAAGACGCTTCTAGCTCATTTTGTAAGTAGCTGTCGGGATCGTACTGAAATCCTTTTTCTAAACGTCGTTTTGCATAGAGTTTAATAAGATTATAGGCAATTTTCTTAACGCGGGATTTGGTCTTATCCTTTACTTTTTTCCAAGCTCCAGAACCTAATTTATAAATCTTAGGTGGTGCTCCATCCTTTCCATTAAATTTGGAAATTTTATGTAAAGAGTGGATGCTTACATATAAAATATCGCGTTCGCCATACATCAACTTTATGGCTTCCTGCTTTTTACCTTCCACATCTATCTTCTGTAATCCCCCAAACTTACCGATACCATGATCTATGTGGGTTACATAGTCTCCTATTTCAAGCTTATTGATTTCCTTTAATGTAATGGCCTGCTTTTTAGCGTAGCCATTTTTAAGGTGGAATTTATGGTAGCGTTCAAAGATTTGATGATCTGTATAACAGACCAGTTTTAAGTCTTTGGCTATAAAACCCTGGTACAGTGGAAAGACGATGGTTTTGTAATGTACTTTTTCCGATATTTCTTCGAAGATATCATTAAAACGCCTCGCCTGCTGTTCCGTAGCACAACAGATATAATTTTCAAATCCTACGGAATGGAACTCGTTAAGATTTTGTATTAGTAAATCGAACTTCTTATTGAACGAGGGTTGTGGCGTTGTTTCGTAAGTAATCTCCCTGGTATTGGTAGCACCATTTGTACGTGTACCACCCAAAGAGATTACTCCAAACTCCTTAAGTTGCTTTTTAAATGCGGTACCGTTAAGGAAAAGCTCGTCTGGTTCTGCATGTTTTATGTCTTCGGATAGTTTCGTAAAAGCTTCTATAGCCTTTTCGAAAAAGTCATCTAAACGTGCATATAATAAGCTTGTGTTTTTTGAAAATACGATTGTCTTATCGGAGATATACCCTAAAAAACTTTCTCGCTTCTCTGTTAAAAACTTATTAGCTACATTGGGTACAATGGTGATTTTTTTAACCTTCTCCGTTGTTAATTGTGTTTCGACATCAAAGGTGCGTATACTATCAACCTCATCACCGAAAAACTCTAATCGGTAAGGCTCATCATGGGAGAAGGAAAACACATCTACAATACCACCACGGACAGAAAATTCTCCTGGTTCAGTAACAAAATCTACACGTTTAAACCTATATTCAAAGAGTACTTCGTTTAAAAAGTCTAGTGAAAGAGTGTCTTCTAGCTGTATTTTTAAAGTATTCTTATCAAGTTCCTTGCGCGTAACTACTTTTTCGAACAAAGCATCTGGATAACTCACTATGACAGCAGGTTTCTTTCGCGAATTGATACGGTTGAGCACCTCGGCTCGCAAAAGTACATTTGCATTGTTTGTCTCTTCAATTTGATACGGTCTGCGATAACTATCAGGATAGAAAAGGACGTCCTTTTCTCCGATAATCTGTTCTAGATCATTTAGATAGTACGCTGCCTCCTCCTTATCATTAAAAATTAATAAGAATGGAGCGTGAGCTTTCTTGAAAGCTTCTGCCAAAACAAAGGAAAGAGAAGAACCTACTAAACCTTTTAACTGCACCTGTATTGGGTGAGCTATTTCGGATTTGGCAATAGCTCTTTGTAGTTCCTGTACGTTAGGAGCTGTTGAAAATAATTCAGAGATGGTCAATTTTGCCAAAAAATGTGGTATTGGCCTGCAAAGATAGTTTCTAGATCAGCTTTCTCCCAAGGATTGGGCATAAAATAACATTATGGTTATAAATCCTTATTAACAAAAGGATTCGTTTTTTTATTCTGAAAACCATGCCAAGCGATATAGCTGAAGATAATTATACTTCCCATAAGCGCTGCGTACGCTATAGTCTCAAAAGAATCTTTATGCCTCACGAAAATGGCGAACAACGCCCAAACGCCCACGGCTGCAAATTCTCGCATATTGCGCTTCCAAATAATCACAAGGTTTAGAACAGTAGCGATAACAATCATTAGTATCGTCCAACTTATTTCCGAAAATGGGCCACCTTCCCATCCAATTTTTGTCAGATAGGCTGAAACATTGGCTATGGTTGCCACGGATATCCACCCGCTATAGAGACAAATGGGCCACCAAACAAAAGCAATCGTACTTTTGGTTGCATCCCAGCGTTCCATATTGGTGTTTAGGATGATTTTAATGAGCGAAAAGAGAATACCTAACATAATCAGAACGGAAAGACCCGTATAGTCATAGATGAAAGCGATAACCCAAACGGAGTTCAAAATATTTGCTAGTAAAAACCAATAGCCTGTCTGCTCAATGAATGCACTAGGCTTATCGCTAAAAAAAGCGCGTCTAACCTGAAAAATTCCATACGCTAAAAGACCTAGGAAGATAATGCCCCAAATAGCAAAAGCATAGCTGGCCGGTGTAAACAGGTTGTCGTATTTCCGACTTATTTCACCAATAGTTGTATCATTAAGTCTTAGTGCTTGAGAAATATAATTTACCGCAAGCACCAAGATGACAGATAACAAGTTTAAGAGCGCGAGTGTCTTTTTCATATTGATTTTTTTTCAAAAGTAGCTAAAGAGTAGGATTATCGCGAACGCTATCCGTTTAAATAATCAGCCCTTAGCTGAACGTCCTTTTCTTTTTGACTCTGTAAGGGTAACTGGTAAGACGGCATCGCCTAATAAGGCAAAAACTTTACAATCTTTTTTAGCCTGTAATGTATACGTACCTGTAAACTCCCCAAAAGCTGGTAAAATGAGCTGTATGGGCGACTTATAAAAACACGGAAGTCGCACTGTTTGTCTACCGAGTCCCGTAAGCTTAATGGCTGGGTGAATATGTCCACAAAAATTAAAGAAGCCATCGCGTTCCTCTGGATGATGGGTAAGAAGGAAATTATCTAAAATAAGTTCTTCCACTACCTGTATGCCCAATTTCTCATATTTTAAAGGGGATATAATATCGTGATTGCCACTCACTAATATAATACTCGAGGACTGTTCTGCGGTCCATATCTCGAAAAGTTCCCACTCTTTATTCAGAGAAGAGTGAAACAAGTCTCCCATAAATACAATCCTTTTAGGATTGAAATATTGGATAGCCGTATTCATACTTTCAAAATTCTTTTGCACAACCTGTTGTGGTACCGCAGCTCCAAATTTTCTAAAATGGGAAACCTTGCCCAAATGAACATCACTAATCAGCAGCATGGAACGTTCTTTCCAAAAAAAAACACCCGATGCGTGCATTATAAAATTTTGATTATGGATTTTGATAGATTCGGTCATGGGTTAAAATTACTTATTTCATCAAGATAGCCGTCATTCTTTTGATGCGGTCTGCCAATTTTTCGCTTGATAATTTTTCCCGTAGTCTGTCAGTAATAATCGGAAAGGAAAAAGGCGTGGGTTTAGTGCATTTCTTCCAAACTATTTCTTGTGATGCAATTCGTTCCAATGCCATCCGAAGCCTACCTTCCTCCAATTGATGCTCAAAAGTTTCGGTATAAGCCTGTTGGTACAATAGGTTATCAGCTTCAAAATCCTTAAAAACATCGAATAACAGTTGGGAGCTACTCTGCAGGTGCTTCATCTTGATGCCCTTGTTCGGATATCCTGTAAATACCATGCCACTGATTACGGCGATATCTCTGAATTTTCGTCTGGCCATTTCATTGGAATTCAAACTTTTTTGAAGATCTGACAGCATAAATTCAGACGTCAAAAGATTGTTGTCCAGCACTTCCTGAATATCTATCTGTCTGTCTGAAAGTAATTCAAACCCATAGTCATTATAAGCCAAAGAACAGGTAATAGGCATCAATAGGCTAATACGATAGGCCAACATACTGCTCATCGCCTCATGTACGCCGCGTCCTTCAAAAGGATAAAAAATATGGTGATAGCCGTCCCGTGTTTTAAACGTTTCAATTAAAAATTCGTTGGGTTTGGGCACCATGCTCTCTTCCCTTTGCTTATTAAACATAGGAGCCAAGGATTGGATTTCTATGGATTGCTGACCCGTTTCCAGCTCGGCAGTATACAATTCTTGTCGTAGTAATTCTGACATCTGTGCAGAAAAACTAAGTCGCCCACCCATCCAACTAGGTATTTTATTGGTGCGTTTAGTAGAGTTTTTTACATGTGCTTGCATTCCTTTTAAACGTATAAACTCAAGATTTCTTCCTGCAAACGTAAACACATCCCCTTGCGCTAATTTAGAAATAAAAAACTCTTCTATAGATCCAATATAGCCACCCTTTTGATACTTGACTACAATATTAGCATCGCCTACAATAGTTCCAATCTGAAACCGATGTCGCATGGCAATACCACGATTATTCACTTTAAACCTACCATCGTCCTCTACGTCTACCTTTTTATATTCGTCATAAGATTGTAGGCTCTGGCTGCCCATGACCAAAAAGTTAAGTAGCCATTGCCACTGTACATCCGATATACCTTGATAGCAAAACGTCTGCTTTATCTCTTGGTAGATTTCATCCGGATAAAATCCGTCGGATACTGCCAAAGTGGTAAGGTATTGTAAGAGCACATCAAAGCTATTTAAGTACGGAATACGATCTTCGACTGCTTCATGCTTTACCGCCTGTTGCATGGCCGAGGCCTCAATGAGTTCCATAGCATGTGTGGGTAGAAAATAAATGACACTTTCTTTTCCTGGACTATGGCCACTTCGTCCTGCACGTTGCAGAAAACGGGCTACACCTTTGGGTCCGCCAATCTGGATTACCGTTTCTACCGGGGCAAAATCTACACCCAAATCTAAGCTTGAAGTACAAACCACAGCTTTTAGGCTTTCGTTACGTATGGCTTGTTCTACCCAAAGTCGGGTTTCCTTATTTACACTACCATGGTGCATGGCAAACTCTCCCGCATATTCGGGGTGTTTCTCCAGTATTTTCTGGAACCATATTTCGCATTGGCTGCGCGTATTTGTAAAGAGTAAGGTTGTTTTACTTTTATTAATGATTGGCACGACATCTTCCAGTAGTTTAAGCCCCAAATGACCACGCCAAGGAAAGGTTTCCATCTCCTTAGGAATAATACTCTTTACCGTTATTTTCTTATGGAGTTTTGCCTTTATTAAGACTGAATTTTCAAGTGCTTTTGTATCTGGCCCTAATAACACTTCCCTGCCTTGTTCTAAATTACCTATAGTTGCTGAAATTCCCCAAATACGCAAGTCTTTACTTATCGTTTTTAAGCGGGAAAGGCCCAGCTCCATCTGCACACCCCTTTTCGTTCCTAAAAGTTCATGCCACTCATCTACGACTATAGCTGTGCAGTCTTTAAACACCTTCTCGTATCCTTTAGAGGACAGTAACAACTGAAGACTCTCTGGTGTTGTTATCAATAGGTCTGGCATCGTTCTTTTTTGCTGAGAACGTTCCTTTGCTGTGGTGTCACCCGTCCGGATACCCACCCTCATTTGCGCACCCAAATCTTGGGTAATGCGCTCTGCAGATTGTTTTATTTCATTGGATAAGGCGCGTAACGGCGTAATCCAAATAGCCTTTAAACCTTTTTTATGATTGGTTTTATAGTCAGGATGATTTTTAATATAATTGAGCACAATAGGAAACCAAAGGGCATAGGTTTTCCCACTGCCTGTAGGTGCATTTAATAGTCCGTTTTTACCCTGTAAAAAAGCCGTCCATGTATCTTTTTGGAATTTAAAGGGTTTCCAGCCTTGCTCTTTGAACCAGGTTTCTGCTATGTTATAAAGTTCATTTCTATTCATAGCTAATTGGGGATTAGCGCTTTCAAATCTTCCAGATTATTGGCTTCATGAATTGTTTTGTCTTGCCGCCATCGTAAAATCCTTGGAAACCTAGTGGCGATGCCGCTTTTATGACGTTTGGAAACAGCTATTCCTTCAAAGGCAATTTCAAATACATGGTGTGGGGTTACACTTCGGACGGGGCCAAAGCGTTCCATGGTGTTTTTCTTTATCCAAGCATCAACTTTCTTCAATTCAGTATCTGTAAGTCCGGAATAGGCTTTAGCAAATGTCACTAATTCTTTATCTCCAGTTTCGTTCTCATTCCAAAGAGCAAAGGTATAATCTGTAAATAAGTTACTTCTTCTCCCATGACCTCGCATGGCATAAGTAAGCACGGCATCAATCGTTAAGGGGTCTACTTTCCATTTCCACCAATCGCCTTTTTTCCGCCCTACGAGATACGCGGAATCTTTTCTCTTAAGCATCAGACCTTCACTTCTCCTTTCCCTAGATTTTGTACGTTCTTCAGCTACAGCTACCCAAGAATCAAAGTGCATGGTTTCAGAGAGATGAAAGGGCAGGTCATTTTTATAATGCTCAGATTCACATACATCTTTAACTAATTCTTCCAATAACTTCCTTCGTTCTATAAATGGTAACTGACGAACATCTTTACCTTCCCATTCCAAAAGATCATAGGCTTTTAGAATTACAGGTACTTTAGCAAGGAGTGCTTTCGAAACTATTTTTCGGCCTATTCTAGTCTGTAAGTCATTGAAGGTTCCTATTTCATTATTTGGAAAGGGTAAAATTTCCCCGTCCAGTACAGTTCCATTTGGAATGACCCCTACAAAAGAGTGAAATTCTGGATACTTGTCCGTGACTAGTTCCTCACCTCGACTCCAGATAAAGATTTCATCATTTCTAAGAATAACCTGTGAACGTATGCCATCCCATTTATGTTCTACAGACCAGTCTTGTACCTCCCCCAGTTCATCTACTTCTCCCTCAATAGCATAAGCCAAATAAAATGGATAGGGTTTGGAAAGGTAATCACTCTCGTTTTCTTCTAAAATCAGTTCTTGAAAGGTTATAGTGTTCGGGTCCCAGTTGCCCATCAATTTATAAGCAAGAATATCCTCGTCAATTTCTGTTGCCTGTGATAAGGCACGAGTCATTAATTTTTGACTTACCCCAATACGGAAACCGCCTGTAATAAGCTTAGTAAAAACAAAACGCTCATAGTAATCCAATACTTTCCAATTACCAAGTAGATAATTTTTTTTATCCTCGTCTGTCTTCATTTTAAGGGCAATCATCTCCTCCAAGAATTGTGTCAATGTTTTTGTGGTTGTTGATGTAGTTGTGGGAATTACCAAAGCAATGGTTTCTGCCAAATCACCCACAATATGGTAGCTTTCTTCAAAAAGCCATAACGGAATATTCGCGAGTTCTGAGGCCCATGCTCTCAATAAGGTGGTATTCACAGGTCTTGGTGGTCTACGGTGGGATAAAATAGCAATGGTCCATACCTTGTCGGTAGCACTGGCCTTATTAAAATAATCAGCCAAAGCCGCTACCTTTAATGTGGTCTTGTTTGTGCTGTCCAATGTTTTTATAAGTAGTGCAAAATCCTTCATGACGACATTATGCTTTCCGTTGTTTTCTCAACCGTTACTTCATTTTCTTCTTCCCCATATTGTGTGCTTTCTGTTCTCGCATCATAACCTTGTTCGCGCAGGTACCTTGAAAAAATATCTGTATACCCATGAGTACAAATAACTTTCTCTGCTCCTGTGGCTTCAATACTTGCTAAGAGCCCCTGCCAGTCGCAATGGTCACTTAACACGAAACCCTTATCAATGGCTCGTCTCCTTCTTGCCCCCCTAAAAGCCATCCATCCGCTTGCCGACGCTGTTACATAAGGTACCATTTTACGAATCCATGGGGAACCATGTGCACTTGGAGGTGCTAAAACGATGTTACCTAAAAGATCTGTTTTTTTTGTATCCCGAGTTATTAAATTTGTTTCAGGAAAATCAACTAGAGGACGTAAAACCTCAGTCATTTTTTCTATAGCGCCATGGGTATAAATTTTACCGATATCGGTGTCCAAATATTTTAGTAACCGTTGCGCCTTTCCTAGACTGTATCCAAAAAGTACCGATGTTTTCCCCTCTGCCCTATTTTCGCTCCACCAATTGTTAATATTGTTTAGAACTTCTGTTTGTGGCGTCCAAGAAAAGGCGGGCAAGCCAAAAGTGCATTCCGTAATAAAGGTATGGCACTTAACAGATTCGTATGGTGTGGAAATCCCATCGTTCTCGGTTTTATAATCTCCTGTGAATACCCATATTTCTCCTTTGTGTTCTACCCTAATTTGGGAAGAACCAATGATGTGGCCTGCAGGATGAAGACTAAATTTTACATTGTTGATACTGAAGGTCTCTCCCCATTCCTTTCCGGTAACTTGAATGTCTCCTAACCGGTGGGAAATGATGGGCACGTTTCTATGATGAGTGATATATCGTTTATGCCCCCAACGACAATGGTCTGCATGACCGTGAGAAATAATCGCATTCTGCACCGGTTTCCAAGGATCTAAGTAAACCTTCGCGACAGCACAATAAATACCTTTGTTCGTAAATTCTAAAAGAGGTTTGTTCATAGCGCAGTGAAATTACAAATTAGCTAGCAAAACAAAGTTCTCTATCATATAAACTATGAATTGTAAAAAATTTATATTTGTGTTTAAATAAAAAATAAATTATGTCTTTTATAGATTTATACGGAAACCCTGAACACAGAAAGAACGTGGCACATTTTGCTGCTATGGTAACTTTGGCTGCTTCTGATGGAACAATAAGTGAGGAGGAGAAAACGATGTTGGATAATTTTGCTCGAAAACTAGAAATTTCAGAAAAAGAGTATAAGGAGGTAATGAATCCTGATAACAAATTTCCCATAGAGCCACCAGTGAATTCTGAAAAAAGGTTAGAACGTTTATACGATCTTTTTAGAATTATTTTTGCAGATCATTTTATAGATGATGAAGAAATGATATTGCTTAAAAAGTACGCTATAGGTCTTGGATTTTCTGGAGATAGTGCCCATAAAGTAATAGAACGTTCCATCGCTATATTTAGCGGTAAAATAGATTTTGATGATTATTTATACCTTCTAAAGCACTAGCGAATTGAAGAAATAAATTAAAAAAGGGAGGCAATTGCCTCCCTTTTTTAATGGTACTTATTAAGGAATTCTTGTAGTTTTTCTACCATTTTCGGGCTTCCGCAAAAGAAAGGAACCCTTTGGTGCAGTTCTGTTGGTTGTATATCCATAATCCGTGTTCTACCGCCAACTGCCAAACCATTTGCTTGTTCTGCTATAAAAGCCATTGGGTTACATTCATAGAGTAAACGAAGTTTTCCACTCTCGGTAACGCTACTTTTAGGATACATGTAGATTCCTCCTTTAATCATGTTTCTATGGAAATCCGACACTAAAGAACCAATGTATCTTGATGTATAGGGTCTATCACCATCTTCCATCTGGCAATATTTAATATAATCTTTTACACCTTGATGAAAGTGAACATAGTTACCTTCATTGACCGAATAAATTCTCCCTGTTTCGGGAAATTGCATATTGGGATGAGACAAGTAAAAGGTTCCCAAAGCCGGATTCAAGGTGAAACCGTTTACGCCATCACCAGTGGTGTAGACTAACATGGTAGATGTTCCATAAACCACATATCCAGCTGCTACTTGTTGGTTTCCTGGTTGAAGAAAATCTTCTAAAATTACTGGTGTACCAACTGGAGTAACGCGTCTATAAATTGAGAATATGGTTCCGACCGATACATTTACATCCACATTAGAAGAACCATCCAAAGGATCTATCAATACTACATATTTATTCTGATGATTGTTGTCACTACTATTGATAGTGATAAAACTATCCTCCTCCTCTGAAGCAATTCCACAAACAATTTCTCTGTTTTTTAGGGTAGAAATAAATTTTTCGTTAGCAAAGACATCTAATTTCTTTTGCTCCTCACCCTGTATATTAGTATCCCCCGCATCTCCCAAAATATCAACTAATCCTGCTTTATTCACTTTATGGTTTACCACTTTTGCAGCTAACCGGATTGCATTAATAAGTTTGGAAAGTTCACCAGAAGAATACTTAAAAGAAGATTGGTTTTCTATAATAAACTCTCCAAGAGTCTGATTTGTTTTGGTCATTGGGAAAAGGTTGTATTAAGACCACAAATATCGGCTATTTTGTTAAACTATAACGTTTTCGTCATTTTTACATTTCTTAAATTTATAACTTCGTGTTTTATTTGTAACAATATGAATTATATAATTAGAGAAGCTTTAGAAACAGACATGTCTCAGGTGCTAGGACTAACAAAAGAACTAGCTGTCTTTGAAAAGGAAGATGATGCCGTGGAAATTACGGTGGAAGATTTGGTTGCAGATGGTTTTGGTCCGGCAAAAAAGTTTCATTGTTTTGTGGCAGACCAACAAGGAGTTATCCTTGGTTCGGCGTTGGTATATCCTAGATATTCTACATGGAAAGGCACCGTACTTCATTTAGAAGATTTAATTGTAACGGAACAAATGCGGGGCAGTGGCTTGGGTACAGCACTATTAAACAAGGTTGTACAATATGGTCATGAGCTAGGAGTAAAAAGAATCAGCTGGGAAGTGATAGATTGGAACGAACATGCCATTAATTTTTACGAAAGCAAGGGAGCAAACGTAATGCGGGATTGGGATATTGTACAACTGAACGAAGTTAGTATGGGTAAGTATCTCGATAATATATAGTCAGATGAGTTTCCGGCTAGCTGGAACAAAACTAAATAATAGTTTTTATGAGGGTTTTTAAATTTGGAGGTGCATCTATAAAAGATGCAGATGGCATAAGAAATATAGTACAAGTATTAAAACAAACAGGACATGCGAACACCCTTATTGTAATATCTGCCATGGGCAAGACTACGAACGCAATGGAGGCTATTGTTGACACGTATTTTAAAGATAAATCGGAAATTACATCCAAGATTACAGATACGGTAGATTACCATACCGCAATTATGAAGGACTTATTTCCTAATCCACAACATAAGATTTACAAGGATATTAAAGTCCTGATTGATGAAGTCACTGGGTTTTTAGCATGGAACAAATCCCCCAACTATAATTTTGTCTATGACCAAGTAGTTGGTTACGGAGAACTCATAGCCACCAGCATTGTCAGTGCCTACCTCGAAGAAATTGGTCTTAAAAATAATTGGTTAGATGTTAGAAATTATATCAAGACAGATACCAATTATAGGGATACTGCGGTAAATTGGAAGAAAACACAAGAGAACATTTCCAATATCGATAAAGAAATTTTACATATTACCCAAGGTTTTCTAGGAAGCGATGATAACAACTTTACTACGACCTTAGGACGAGAAGGGTCAGATTATACAGCTGCAATACTCGCCTATTGCCTAAATGCAGATTCCGTTACTATATGGAAAGATGTTCCAGGGGTTCTAAATGCAGATCCTAGATACTTTAAAGAAACACAACTACTGAATAACATTTCCTATCTTGAAGCAATAGAATTGGCGTTTTACGGAGCGTCCGTAATCCACCCAAAAACTTTACAACCATTACAAAAAAAGGAAATCCCTCTACACGTAAAGTCTTTTATACATCCTACAGATAATGGAACCACGGTAGGCAAGGGTGTTGGAATAGAGCCCAAAGTACCTTGTTTTATTGTTAAAAAGAACCAAGTATTAATGAAATTATCTTCTCTTGATTTTTCCTTCATTGTAGAAGATAGTATTAGCGAACTTTTTAAACTATTTCATGAGCATAAAATGAAGGTAGACCTCATCCAAAATTCTGCTATTAGTTTTTCGGTTTGTGTGGACAATAAGTTTGGAGGTTTGGAAGCCTTGTTAAACCGTCTCAAAAGCACATTTAAGATAGTGCATCACGAAAATGTTTCGCTCTATACCATACGTCATTTTAACGCAAAAGCTCTGGCATCGCTCCAAAACGGACATGAAATCCTACTAGAACAGCGTGGAAAGGAAACGGTACAGCTGGTTGTAAAATAAGAGTGCCGTTTTACATAATTATGATATAAAATAAATAGCTCACTCCTGCTTTTTCCTATCTTTACGCCTACATAATTATCTCTTTCTATGGGTTTGGTAACCGCAAAAGAAGTGGCAAAAGCGATTAATGTATCCAAGTATGGCTATCTGGGTACTTTTATTGCGTGGTTCCTTATGAAAGTAACGCGAATTTCTGCTATCAATTCTTTTTATGACAAAATAGCACATCTAGACTGTGAGGCCTATGCTCAAGCTATTTTGGCATATTATGAAATAGAATACGACATTCCGGAAGCTGATTTTAAGCGATTACCAAAAGAAGGTTCCTATATTACTATTTCCAATCACCCACTTGGTGGTATAGATGGTATTTTATTGATGCGCCTGCTCTTACCTTTACGTCAGGATTATAAAATAATGGCTAATTTCCTACTCGAACGGATGGCACCTTTAGCTCCGTATGTACTTCCTGTAAATCCATTCGAAGAACACAAAGGAGCCAGAAGTAGTATTGCAGGTTTCAAAATGGCCTTCCAACACCTTAAAGACGGTCATCCCCTAGGTATATTTCCGGCTGGAGAAGTTTCTACCCATAAAGAAGGGAAATTCATCGTAGACAAACCTTGGGAAGAAGCTGCCTTGAAATTAATTCGTAAGGCTCAAGTCCCCGTTGTTCCAATATACTTTCACGGAAAGAATAGCAAATTGTTTTACCGTTTGTCCAAATGGAGCCCTATTTTTAGAACTGCTATGATTCCTTCGCAGGTACTTTCTCAACGCAACCGCCCCTTGAAAGTACGTATTGGACAGCCCATTTCAGTACAAACCCAAAACGAACATGAAAGCTTAGCCGAGTTTACTTATCTTCTTCGCAGAAAAACCTACATCCTTTCCAATGCCTTCCAAAAGGGACGGTTAATCGATCAATTGCCTTCAACACTTAAAATACCAAAAGCGCCTAAAAAGATTGCAGAAGCCATGCGTAAAGAGGTCATGCAAGGTGAAATAGAAAAGTTGAGGGAAAAAGACTGTCGCCTCTTACAAAGTAAAAACTACGAAGTATTCCTTGCCAAGAAACATGATATGCCATTTATCTTAAAGGAAATAGGAAGACAGCGAGAAGTGACCTTTAGGGCAATAGGCGAGGGAACTAACAAAGCGATAGACTTAGACGTCTTTGATACGTACTACCACCATTTATTTCTCTGGGACAATGAGGAGAAGTGTATTGTAGGGGCGTACCGTATGGGGATGGGTTCAGAGATATTTCCTAAGCATGGTATTGATGGATTTTATCTGCAAGACCTATTTCGGGTAGAACCAGAATTATACCATATGATGCGCCAGTCCATAGAAATGGGTCGCGCATATATCGTAAAGGAGTACCAACAAAAACCAATGCCGCTTTTTTTACTTTGGAAGGGAATCGTACATACCACGCTTAGGCATCCCGAGCATAAATATTTAATCGGGGGCGTAAGTATAAGCAACCAATTTTCTAATTTCTCCAAGTCATTGATGATTGAATTTATGAAATCAAATTATTGGGATCCTTATGTGGCACAATACATACGTCCGAAAAAGGAATTTAAGGTAAAGCTCAATGATGCCGACAAGGAATTTGTGTTTGATGAAACTAAGGCCGATTTAAATAAGTTTGACCGTTTAATAGATGAGGTAGAACCTGGAAGTTTGCGTTTACCTGTATTGATTAAAAAATATATTAAGCAAAATGCAAAAGTGGTTGCTTTTAACGTAGATCCTTTGTTTAATAATTCCGTAGATGGTCTCATGTATATTAAAATAGCTGACTTACCAGAAAGTACCGTTAGACCAGTTATGGAGGAATTTCAAGTGGAACTAGAGCGAAAATTAGCTGAAACTCAAAATCAAGAAAAGGAGTAACCTTACAGCATTCCTACCACCTTGCTCCTACGTTCAAAAAGAAGGTTGTCTTTCCACATACCATCACTAGTCTTTCCAATATGTTCTCGCGTGCCAATATACCGGAAACCAACTTTTTTATGTAGTTGGGCACTTGCTGTGTTTTCCGGGAAAATACCGGACTGCAAGGTCCATAAACCTGCCTTTTCACTTTCAAATATCAATTGGTCCATTAAGAGTTTGCCAACTCCTATGCCCCTAGATGAGGCCGAGATGTAGACGCTCACTTCTGCAATACCTCCATAAACACACCTGCTGGAAACAGGGGATAGTGCCGCCCAACCTAAAATTCGTTCGGCATCAAAGGCAACGATTCTGCACGTTTCTAAGTGTGCTCTATCCCAAGTATCAAATGATGGTACATTGGTTTCAAAAGTAGCAAAGCCAGTAGCAATACCTTCTTTGTAAATAGTGGCTACGGAGTCCCAGTCCCCCACTGTCATAACTCTAACACTTATATTTTTAGTACTACTCATTTTTAACGGTAATTAATTTTTGAACGATAGCTATTCCATATTACACTTTGTCGCTGTACCAATAGTATAAAATGTAATAAAGCCAGTAAGATTGCACCAAGAGTAGGATTAAAGCTTACAAACGCCTATTTGGTAAATGATGACGGTATTGCGTTGACGAATACCAACCCATCATTTACCAAGTCAATTTTCATGGCGAATACTAGAATAATGCAGCGAAGTAAAGGGAATTAGAAAACAAATGAATGATGTATTCCTACTTCGGGAGTCCGCCCATAAATTTTATGCTTTCCATTTCGGAATACGCGTCTATTCCTAAAACAACCAAATAGAGGACAATCAAACTTACCCCCAAAAGAAATAAACCGAAGCTAGCTTCATTGACAAATAGGTGCCAAACGATTAATGGGAAAGTATGGCCCTAACCATGTATGTTTTATGCTCAAAAGTACTCTCGTCTCGATTAAAAAGCGCAAACTTAAAAATCTGAAGATAAAAGCCATCAAAAGTGGCTAAAATCATAAATAGTATGAGACAAACGGAAGCAAGAATCAATAGCACTTCCATGATTTACGTTTTAAGTTAACAGCACCCACTTCCAGGAGAACAAGCATCATCAGAAACACTTTCCATCGAAACAGGGATACCACACGTATCCTTAGCTTTACAGTCTGTTGGTGTTACGCCAAGATGAAATATAAGTTGTTCCCCATCCACCATGTGGCTATGAACAAATAATTGTGCGGTATGAAAATTAGCATTGCTATACTCAAACTTCACCTCCACCTCTTTTTCCATAGGTTTGATGCGACCCACTCTGTTAAGAATTTCCAAAGCTTTATGGGTTAGCATATAATCGCGTTTACCTACCTCTTCCGGACTTTCCCAAAGTTGGATGATGGTTTCCTTCCAAAAATCTATGCCAGCGCCGCAGTCTACGGCATCAATAGTTATATTTTTAATTTCTGTTATGTGGTAGTTGGCCGCCACCAATTTTCCAGGTGCGTACTCAAACAAAAGTGCTTTGTTCGCATTTTGTTTTAAGATGGATAAAAATTCATTTGTCTTCATTTGTATATCACTTTAGATTAACAGCATTTTACTTTTGTAGTATTAAAAAAGAAATTCAGGCGTTTTTGAACGGCAGCCCATGTTTTTAGGTTGATGCAATAACAGATTTTCTTCCCTTCAATTTCTCCCTTTATCAAATTGATACTTTTGAGTTCCTTCAGGTGCTGGGAAATGGTGGGTTGTGCCAAGCCTATCTCCTCTACAATATCATTACAAATACAGGCATCTTGTTTACTAATGAATTCCAGAATAGCAATTCGCGCCGGATTAGAGAGCACTTTAAACGTATTTGCCAGTTCATTCTGTTCCGTATTAAAAATTTGTGTTTTGGTAATTCCCATTATTTATATTGATATATTGCAATATTACGATAATATATCGAATAAAAAAGACCGACTATAAAAATCGGTCTTTGTTCTAATTATAAACTTTTAAACCAGTCTTGAAAATAATCGCCAAGAATAGGTGTCGGAACCATTTTTTCATTGGCCGCATTGACAACACTCATCACAATAAGTACAAGACAAATAATAAATGCAAAGCAACCTACAATAGGAATCCAAGTCAATACTAAAGCAATAAGCCAAATACCTATTGTTTGTCTAACATAGTAACTTCCTAGTTCTGTCTTGTTCCCATTGTTCATCACAAGGGCAATTATAGTTCCTATGAAAGTTATGTGTGCGATAATAGCAACTGTTTTGCCACTATCAGGATTGTTTGGGTCAAAGGTTTCCTTTACCTCTTCCTTAAAATCCTTTGCTGCTTCTTCCGCCTTATCTGCAAAATCACTCACTTTCTCTTTGGCATCATCTGAAAAGTCACTTACTTTTTCCTGAGCGTTATCAAAAGCCTCTCCAGCTTTATCACCTAAATCTTTTGCTTCTTCTTTACCTTTATCAGCAGCATCTTTGGCCTTACCTCCTAAATTTTCTGCTTTTTTCTTTGCGTTGTCCAAGGCGTCTTTTGCCTCGTCCCCTAAATCTTTATTCTCGTCAGACATCTTTATTATTTTTTGGTGGTTAATTAAAAGCTAAATGTAATAAAAAAATCAATAGTTAGAGAAACAGGTTGTTAAGAGCTAATTAAGCCTTACAATAGATGGCCTCTGCTCTTTTTAATTTAAGTAAGCACAATGAATACCATCTCCTATTTACGTTTCAAATGGCCATATAGAATTTATAAAGTCTGAGCTGTAGTATAGCTAGCTGGTACTATCTTTTTCTATCCGTCTGACAAATAGAGCCCCAACTTAATCTTCCAATACGGGACTTTCTCCTCAAAATAATCAAAATATTCTCGCAAACCTTCCGCATCAGGAAGTGCTTCCTTGGCTTTGGCTATGGTTTCCTGTTCTTCTTTACTCATAAACTGATGCAGGTCGAGCTCCTCCCCTTCAGCATGTATTTTCATCAAATGACTATAAATTGTATTTTCTGAAAGCACTCTTTTCTCGGCTATTTCCTGTACGGTACATCCTTCTTGAAATAAGGTGTACGATTGCTGATGCGTAGGTGTATTAGATTTCTTTTTCGCAGGTTTGTATGTAATAATCTCCTTTAGGAAAACCTCCGCATATTTTTCTAATTTAGCCTGTCCTACTCCTGTAACATTCATGAACTCGGTCTCGTTCTGAGGTAGTTTAGCTTCCATATCCTTTAAGCTAGCATCACCAAAAATGACATAAGCGGGTACGTTTTGCTCGGTAGCCAGCTGTTGCCGCAATACTCTTAGCTTCTCAAAAAGTCCCGTTTTACTTGCTTTGGTTTTACCTTGCGTTTTTTTAAGATCTAGTGCTTTTTCCAAAATCGCCAATTGTATCGATTTTTTGGAGAACAGTACTTCCTTCGCCAAAGGCGTAAGTCCCAACCGGGCACCCTCTCTAAAATTAATACTCAGCACCCCTTGGTTCAGCAGTTGTATGACGTACTGTTGCACATCTAACCATGAAATATCTTTAATGGCTCCGTAGGTTTTTACATGCTGATAGCCTTTATCGAAAACTTGTGCATTTTTCGCACCACGTAACACATCTATAACGGTACCCATGGGCTCCCGTTCCTTTAACCGTGCTACCCCTGAACAGATTTTCTGAGCAAGGACAGTACCATCAAAATAGGCTGGTGGCCGCTGACAGATATCGCAATTACCGCAACCCTCGGTTACGTGTTCGCCAAAATAGTTGAGTAGTGCAATACGTCTACAACTCAATGCTTCGGCAAATTGCTGCATGCGTTCCAGTTTAGCATATTCCACATCGGCATTCTCACTTTCGGATATAAAACGGCGTAACTGTGCCACATCTCCAAAACTATAAAACAACAAGGCATTGGCTGGTAAACCGTCCCTACCACCACGTCCAATTTCCTGGTAATAGCCTTCCACATTCTTGGGCAGATTATAGTGAATGACCCAACGGACATTACTCTTATCGATGCCCATACCAAAAGCAATGGTAGCAGCGATAATTGGCACCTTATCCGTAATGAATTCTTCTTGTACTTTCGTGCGCTGTTGTGGAGCTAATCCCGCATGATAAGCCTTTGCTGCATACCCAGCCGACTGTAACTTTTCTGCTATTTTTTCTGTGCTTTTTCGACTTAGACAGTAAATAATACCGCTTTCATTAGGCCTTTCTTCCAGAAATTCTAGAATATGTTTGATACGGTTTTGTGCGGGTCGCACCTCTAAAAATAGATTGGGCCGGTTAAAAGAAGCCAAATGACGAGTTCCGTCAGTGATTTTTAGCTGGTCTGCAATATCCTCTTGAGTACTTCCGTCTGCGGTTGCAGTCAGGGCAATAATTGGAACTTTCGGAAAACGCTCCTTTAGAGTACCTAATTGTGTGTAAGCCGGTCTAAAATCGTGTCCCCACGAAGAAATACAATGGGCTTCGTCTATTGCAAAGAGACTAATATTAATCTCCTGAAACACGGTATGGAAACCACCCAAACTTTCTGGTGCCACATAAAAGAGTTTAAGCTCCCCTTGTTTTAAGCTTGAAAATATGGCCTGTTGTTCCTCTTGGGATTGCGAACTATTATAATACGCGGCTGCAATTCCGTTTGCCTTGAGCACATCTACTTGATCCTTCATCAAAGCAATCAATGGGGAAACCACTATGGCAGTGCCTTCCAATGCCAAGGCGGATAACTGATAGCATAACGATTTCCCGCCACCTGTGGGCATGATCGTCAACACGTCCTTTTTAGCCAGTACGTCTTCAATAACCGCTAACTGGTTGGGCTTAAAAGAGTCGTAACCAAAATGGATTTTAAGTAAAGGCAGTAATGTTTCTTCTACAGTCGTTATCATGGGTGTAAAAATAAGGATTGTTTAGTGTCATTGTGAGCGTAGCGAAACAATCTATCCTAAAAAAATAAACCTTCACCTGCCCTCTGAATAACCTTATCAAAAATGTTATTCAGAGCGCAGGTGAAGGGTTAGAACGATACCATCTATTTCCCCAACATCAGTAATTCATTGCAGCGTACTTCTGTAAAATAACGCTTTTCACCTTCCTTGGTTTCATAAGAGCGATGGGTCAATTTACCATCAATGGCGACTTGCTTTCCTTTGGTCAAATAATTTTCTACGATGTCAGCCGTTTTACCCCAAGCAACGATATTATGCCATTGCGTGTCCTCTACTTTTTCTCCTTTCGCATTCTTATAACTGTCTGTGGTAGCTATGGAAAATTTAGCCAATTTGGCGCCACCATCTAAAGTTACGATTTCTGGATCTTGACCCAAGTTTCCGATCAATTGTACTCTGTTTTTAAGTGCGTTCATAATAGTATATTTTAATATTAAATTGTTTTTAAAATCAAGCCTCCTTGACTCGACACTGCAAACATAGAAGCACACCCTAAAAAGATTCGGTTACAAAATACTTACTTTCGTTTGTAATCGTTTGTTGTCATTTGTAAATGTTTTTTATACTGACTAACAGCTACTTAAAAATAATTTATTTGCGAGATATTTCAATTATTTTTCTATTTTGAATCCCATAATGGGCATCTATATATTATGGGACAAGCATATAACGTAGTTTGTTACATTACTAGAACATAATTTTTTTAGAGAAATTTGTTTGCACTTTCAGAAGCCTTCTACTTCTTTTTTGGATTTTTTGCTTTTATATGCTCTATACAACCAAATCATCAATAAGGAGAGCCCGATTAAAACCGCAGTTGATATTGTCGCTGTAATTCCGCTGTTATTTTCCATTTTATAGTACGTCTTTACTAAGATAGTGAAAATACCCAACTACCTTTAATGTAGACCATATGTATTAGATAAACGGCATATCTAATGGTTTTTACTATTTTAGTAGAAACTTAAAAGGTGTCTTGTTCCTTAATGCAAATAGATACCACTTAGAAAACGCAAATAGAATGAAATTAGCCATACATAACTGGATGCGTGCCGAACCTTTGGAAAGCACCATTGCCCGCATTGCCGCAATGGGATATTCGCATCTAGAGATACAAGGTGCACCAGAAAACTACGATACTAAAAAAGTAAAAGTAGTGTTGGATGCGCATGATATCAAATGCTGGGGTTCCGTGACCCTGATGCTAGAAAATCGTAATATGCTCGCAAAGGATGCTGCACAACGAAAAACATCAGTGCAATATGTTCTGGATGTCGCTAAAATGGTAAAGGAATTGGGTGGTAGCGTTATTTCCCTGGTTCCAGCCACAGTAGGCAAGATTGTTCCAGATGCACGACCCGAAGAGGAATGGAACTGGGCCGTGGAAGGCATTAAAGAAGTCTATGCATATACGGAAGCGAACGGACTCAAAATTGGCATTGAACCCATCAATAGGTTTGAGACCTATTTCATTAACCGGGGAGAACAAGCCCTGTCACTAGCAGAGGCCGTAGGACCTAACTGCGGCGTTTGTCTGGATACCTTTCACATGAATCTTGAGGAAGAAGATATGTTCGCTACTATAAAAAAAGTAGGGAATCGTCTTGTCAACTTCCATGTGGCGGATAACAATCGGATGGCACCCGGCATGGGACACCTAGATTGGAAACGTATTATGGAAACGCTAAAAGAAATAAACTATACTCAAGTGCTATCGGTAGAGTTTTGTCCGCCAATGGATCGCACCCCTGCAAATCCGTATCCCAATTCAATTGATACAGCTCCCGTAGGATTAAGTGATGAGCAACTCAAATTTTTACAAGACCATGGTAGCTCTGCAGTTACAGAAGCGTTTTATTCCATGCTGACTAAAAAATCAATAAATACGCTGAAGCCGTTTTTGTAATAGAAGATAAACAAGATTCAATACATAATGAAAATAACCAACGTAGAAGCTTTTTGGCTACGATGCCCCATTCCCAAAGAAAAACAACATTTTTCCGATTATGGACTATTGACAAATTTTGATATGACCCTGGTGGTCGTTACAACCGATTCTGGTCTTCAAGGTTTTGGGGAGGCAAAGGCTGCCGTAGGTTCCTCCGGCTCCTGCGCAAGTATCGTTAGCTGTATAGAAAACGAAATTAAACCCATATTGCTCGGTAAAGATGCGCGCCATATTTCCAGAATTTGGGAACATATATATAATGGAACAAGAGACCACTACGCACTCTCAAGAGGAAGGAAATTTCCTATTTTGGGAAGGCGTGGATTAACCGTATCGGCCATGAGTGGTATAGATACTGCCCTATGGGATTTGAAAGGCAAGGCTTTGGGCGTGCCTGTGGTAGAACTTTTGGGCGGTAGCTGCAGGGATAAAATGCCTGCCTACGCCAGTGGCGGTTGGGCTAAGGTAGATGCTATTGGCGAACAGCTTCTCTCCTACACTACTAAAGGATTCTCCGGCGTAAAAATGCGTGTGGGGATTATGGACGAAACTGTTCAAGCCAGCATTGATCGCGTAAAAGCGGCGCGAGAAGCACTTCCTAGCCATATAAAATTAATGACTGATGCACATGGTACGTTTAGCGTTCCAGAGGCAAAACAATTTTGTAAGGGCGTGGCCGATTACAACCTATATTGGTTTGAAGAACCCATCAGTCCGGATAATAAAATAGGCACGGCGGAAGTACGCGCCAGCACCCATATTCCAATTGCCGCAGGCGAAAGTGAGTATACCGCTTTTGACGTGCGCGACCTAATTGCAGAACGCGCCTTGGATGTGCTACAACCTGATTGTGCCATTATTGGCGGGATTACCGAATCCATGCGCGTTGCGCAATTAGCACATGCCTATCAACTGGAACTCGCTCCTCACTGTTGGGGCTCGGCCTTTTCCTTTATGGCTGGTGTTTCTGTTGCCTTTGCATCGCCATCGGCCAATGTGATTGAGTTTTCCTTAGGCGGAAACCCCATGATGTATGACTTAGTGGAGGAACAAATAAGCGTAGATGCCAACGGCATGCTCCCTGAACCCAATAGACCCGGCTTAGGGCTGACCCCAAACTGGGATTTTGTAAACGAATTCAAACAATAACGTATGGCAAAAGCAATTCAAATAAATCACGTGGCTTTAGTCGTGAGCAACTTAGAGGAAGCCTGCAAATTTTACGAACATGAGTTGGGCTTAGAACCCATTCCGGCCTTTCTTTTTGATTATCCCACAGCCTTTTTTAAGTTCAATGAAGAACAACAGCTACACTTAACGGAATGGAAAGATGCATACTCCTTCCGCGGACATATTTGTGTGGAAGTTGATGATATCAATACGATTTTCTATCGAATGAAAGAACTGGGTATTATCGATATAAAACCATGGGGACATGTGCGCCAGTTACCCGATGGCCCAATTCAAATGTTCGTTAGGGACCCCTCGGGCAACCTAATAGAGATTTCATGCGCGCCCGATGCCGATATCGATCGAAAAATATTCAAAGACGAATTATTTCAAGAGGGTATTTATGTATCAGGAAGAAATGATTTCCGGGGATATAAAACTAAGGACGCCACACTTTACCATAAATAAAATGAGTAAAAACATCCTCTTATTAGAAACAATTACTGATGAAGCTATGCTTATGTTAGAAAAAGCCCAAGATGTAAATGTCCTGACTGGTTTTGATAAATCTTCATTAAAAAATCAAATTGCCAATCACTCTATAGACGCCATCATAACACGCGGTAAAGGTCAAGTTGATAGTAGCTTATTGGAACAACTGCCTGACCTAAAAGTAATTTCACGTTGTGGAGTAGGTTTAGATAATATTGATGTCATAGCAGCAACCAAAAAAAATATTAAAGTAGTAAATGCCCCAAATTCAAACGCAGATACCATTGCAGAACATACCATTGCCCTTTTATTGATGTTACAACGTAATTTGTACAGTACCGTTACCATGACCAAAGAAGGAAGATGGGCAGACCGCAACAGCTATGTAGGTGATGAAAGTCATAGCAAAACCTTAGGAATTGTTGGTATGGGGAACATAGGTAAAAAGGTTGCTAAAATCGCAACAGCCTTGGGAATGAACGTAATCTATTGGAGTGCCTCGAAAGAAACAGTGCCCTACCCTTTTGTTTCTTTTGAAGACCTTTTAAAAACATCAGACAGTATTAGTCTGCATCTTCCCTTAACTTCTACAACAGAGCGTTTGATTGATGCAACTGCCCTATCAAAAATGAAACCGACGGCCTTATTGATTAATACAGCAAGAGGAAAAATAATAGACCAAGATGCGCTTTATACGATGCTAATTAAAAAAAAAATTGGCGGATTTGCTGCAGATGTATTGGCCGATGAACCTCCGCTAAGTTCCGAACCTCTTTTACAGTTAGAAAATGTTTTAGTTACCGCACATTTAGGAAGCTTAACAAGTACAACTTATACAAAAATGTGCGCCGTGACGGTAGAAAACACCTTGGCTATTTTACGAGGTGAAGAACCTATGGAATTTTGTATTTACAACAGAAAAGAACTGTAAATAAACTAAAATTAGCATGATAAATTCCAAAAGACTTTTACTCGCTTTTAGCTTCATCACCACTTCAATTTTTCTCCAAGCTCAACTGACCGTTAATCAAGCCCGATTGGAAAAACGGATTATGGACTTGGCTCAATTTGGTATTCAGGAAAACGGGCAAACAGAACGGGTTGCTTTTAGTGATGCAGATCTTGCCGCACAACAATGGGTGATTTCTCAATTAAAGGAAATGGGACTAGAAACCCATATCGATTTTGCAGGTAACGTAATAGGAATCAGAAAAGGAACGGACCCTAGCAAAAAACCAATTTCTTTTGGCTCGCATATAGACAGGGTACCTAATGGAGGAAACTACGATGGCTGCGTAGGTTCCATGGCAGCTATTGAAGTTCTAATGATATTGAACGAAAATAAAATCCAAACAAAGCACCCCTTGGAAATTATAATTTTCTCCAATGAGGAAGGGGGTGTTATGGGAAGCAGGGCCATAGCAGGGCATTTAGGAAAAAAGGCATTGCCTATTGTGAATTCAACCGGTTATTCTATGGCGGAAGGAATTATGCGACTCGGTGGGGATACTACGCGCATCACGGAGGTAGCTCGTAAAAAAGATGAAATCGCTGCATTTTTAGAATTACACATAGAGCAAGGCGGTACGCTTGAAAAGGAAGATATTCAAATCGGAATCGTAGAAGGTATTGTAGGACTTGCTTGGTGGGAGGTTGAATTTACCGGTTTTGCTAACCACGCAGGCACCACTCCAATGAACGCAAGACAAGATGCTTTGTTGGCAGCAGCAAAATTTATTGTTGCTGTAAATGAGGTAACTAGTAGTTTTGAGGGTGCCCAAGTAGGAACTGTTGGTAAAATCAAAGCGGAACCAGGCGCACCTAATGTGATTCCCGGTAAGGTGGTAACGAGTCTCGAGATTCGCGACCTATCATTAGAAATGATAGAGAAAGTATATGAAGCTATCAAAACTAGAGCCAAGGAAATCGCAAAGGCTTCCAATGTGCAAATTGAATTGCGACCTCTAGATACAACAGCTGACCCAGCAATTATGACAGCCGCTATTCAGGATGAAATTGCTTCATCAGCTTCGCAACTTGGTCTTACAACGAAGAGAATGCCAAGTGGTGCCGGACATGATGCACAAGATATGGCGCTCATTGCCCCAACTGGAATGATATTTATACCAAGCAAAGGAGGTATCAGCCATTCTCCTAAAGAATTCAGTTCCGCTACTGATATGGCAAACGGCGCAAATGTATTATTAAACACTATTCTATCCTTAGATAAAAATTTAGACTAAGCTTAAAAAATGATTAAAACTAGAGTTTCCTTAGCCATTCTAATATCAATCTTATTTTTTTCAAGCTGTGTACCAAAAGGAGAATACTTTGAAGACACCCTTTGTATTGAAAATGTCTCCTTGATAGACCCAGAAAAGGGTTTGATAGCAAATAAAACGGTACTTATTAGGGATGAAAAAATATATAAGGTGGTTACAGCAACCGAACTTAAATTATCACCTAAAAACAATATTATAGATGGTACTGGAAAATTTCTTATTCCCGGGCTTTGGGATGCTCATGTTCATTTTGCTTATATAGAGGAGCTGGCCCCGAGTATGTTTAATTTATTTTTGGGATATGGCATCACCAGTGTAAGAGATACTGGAGGCAGGATCGATTTTGTAAAAAAATGGAAGGACAGATCTTTAGAACATCCAACAGAGTCCCCTAGGGTAATGATTGCAGGCCCGCTACTAGACGGTTTACCTAACGTATATGATGGCAGTGATCTTGGTCATCCACCCCTTTCTGTCGGTTTAGCATCGGTAGAAGATGCACAAAACAAAGTTAATGAGCTTGATGCGTTGGGGATAGACTTATTAAAAGTCTATGAGATGCTTACGGAAAAACAATTTAGAGCCATAACCAAATTGGGTAATGAAAAAGGACTAAAAGTAACAGGTCATGTCCCCTTAAGTATGGATGTGGTAAGTGCCTCCAATGCCGGTTTAAATAGTATGGAGCATCTTCGTAATCTAGAATTATCTTGTGCATCAAATGCTGATGAATTATTGGAAGAAAGAAGGAACTTATTACTAGCAGAAAAAGATAGTGCCGGTGGTATATTACGAAGTAAAATTCACCAGCTACAAAGAGAAATAGCTATTAAAAACTACGATGAAAGCAAGGCAGATGAGATATTAAAGGTTTTGGCAAAAAATCAAACGTGGCAAATCCCTACTTTAGCTTTGAACACTGGACTCGTAAACCAACATTTTACGAAAGCAGAAACGGTAGCGAGCTACGCTCATTTACCTGAAGCCATACAACAGAATTGGAAAGAAACATCCAAACAAATCTTAGCTATGGAAATAACACCGTTCCGTAAAAAATATGCAAATTGGTCCTTAAATATGGTTGGCAAAATACATAAAGCAGAAATAGGTATTATGGCAGGTACAGATTGCCCTATTTTTTTATTAACACCAGGGTTTAGTCTGCATGATGAACTCGCCATGTTAGTTAAGGCAGGATTAAGCCCTTTAGAGGCACTTAAAACAGCCACAGTAAATCCTGCCATTTATTTTAATATGGAAAAAGAGCTTGGAAATATTAAAGAAAATATGTGGGCAGATCTTGTCCTATTAGATGCCAACCCATTAGAAAACATAAACAATACAAAACAAATTAATACGGTAATTAAACAAGGAAAAGCCTTTAACAGAATGCAGTTGGATGTACTATTAAAAGATAAACCTTGAAGCACTACTTTATCTTAAAATAACTAACTTACGGTGTTGCAATTAACGAATGAAAACATGAAAAAAATAACCACTACCCTTCTATTATCATTATTGTTTATTACTACTCCTTCTTGGTCACAAACCACATCTGATATCGTGGCCGCTATTGAGAAAGAAGCCAATGAAAATTCACAATTAGAACGACTGGCCCACGAGTTAATGGACGTAAACGGACCAAGATTGGTCGGTACGCCACAAATGAAAACAGCACATGATTGGGCAGTTAAAGAATATGCAACCTGGGGTATCGCTGCCGAAAACCAAGAATGGGGCACATGGCGTGGCTGGGAACGCGGCATTACCCATGTAGATATGGTTTCACCACGCATCGCATCCTTGCATGCTACTCAATTGGCTTGGAATCCAAGTACCAGTAAAAAAGGCGTTACCGCTTCTTTGATTACCCTGCCAACAATTGCCGACTCCTTAGCCTTTGTTTCATGGCTGCCTAATGTAAAGGGTAAAATTGTAATGGTAAGCATGTTGCAACCCACAGGAAGACCAGATTATAACTGGGAAGAGTTTGCAACCGAGAAATCCTTTGAAAACATGAAAACAGAACGTGATGCCCAAGAAAAAGCATGGCGTGAAAACGTGAACAATACTGGGTATTCCAGCAGAACATTAAACAAGGTTTTGGAACAGGCGGGCGCCGTAGGTATAGCCCAGTCACGATGGTCTAATGGATTTGGTGCCAATAAAATATTTAGCGCAGGCACCGATAAAGTTCCTGTGGTAGACCTATCCTTAGAAGATTATGGAATGTTGTACCGAATGGTAGAAAGCGGAGCGCAACCACAAATTAAAATCGTAACAGAATCAAAGGAGTTAGGTGAAGTACCGACATTCAATACCATTGCTACCATACCGGGAATAGAGTTCCCAGATGAGTATGTAATCCTCTCTGCCCATTTTGATTCTTGGGACGGCGCAACCGGCGCAACCGATAATGGAACAGGAACAATTACCATGATGGAAGCCGCGCGTATCCTCAAAAAAGTATATCCAAATCCAAAACGAACCATACTTATTGGGCATTGGGGAAGCGAGGAACAAGGTCTAAATGGTTCTAGAGCCTTTGTAGAAGACCATCCTAAAATTATTGGAGGTGTACAGGCAGTTTTTAATCAGGATAACGGAACGGGACGGGTAGTACGCCTTTCGGGACAAGGCTTTTTACATGCCTATGATTATCTTGGTAAATGGTTGGAACCTGTTCCGGAAGACATAAAAAAACATATTAAAACGACCTTTCCAGGCAGCCCTGCTGGCGGTGGCTCCGATTATGCTTCTTTTGTAGCTGCAGGTGCTCCTGCGTTTTCCCTCAGCTCACTGAGTTGGAGTTATTGGAACTACACTTGGCATACCAATTTAGACACCTACGATAAAATTGTTTTTGACGATGTGCGCAGCAATGCCATTCTTACGGCAATTATGGCCTATATGGCCTCCGAAGATCCTGAAAAAACATCGCGTGAAAAAGCTACTTTGATTGGAAAAAATCGCAGAACTGGTGAGCCCCTTGTTTGGCCTACACCAAGGAGCCCCGAGCGTAAGGGAGGTTTAGAAGACTAAACTTCTTCTTTTTAAGCGTCATTATTAAAAAGAGCATTGCAACAAAATAATTAATTCGATATCGCAAATTATTACTGAATATCTAGAAAGGTTCAACTGTTTCCTTCCCCAGAAGATTCACGGCTAAAAAAAGGACTTGCAATAAACACAATCAACAAACTTAATAACGAATGAAAATAATAAAACTACTCCTTATCGCAGTGTTCATCTTACCCATGACCACGCAATCCCAACGTCGCAAAAACAAAACTACGACACCCCTTGTAAAAGTAGAAGACTCCCTTTTCACCGGACTCAAATGGCGAAATATTGGTCCGTTTAGAGGAGGTAGAAGTGTTGCCTCTTCAGGAGTAGTAGGTCAACCTATGACTTATTATAGCGGTACTGTTGGTGGTGGGGTATGGAAAACGACTGATGACGGCATCACTTGGAAAAATGTGTCGGATGGATTTTTCAAAACAGCAACGGTTGGTTCCATTGCTGTATCCGAAACCAATTCCAATATTGTTATTGTAGGAATGGGAGAGCATGCGGCACGTGGGGTCATGACCTCGATGGGAGACGGTGTATATAAATCTACAGATGCGGGAAAAACTTGGAAACACATAGGTCTAGACGAAACCAGACATATTTCAGACGTTATCATACATCCAACAAATCCAGATATCATATTTGTCGCTGCCCAAGGAGCGCAATATGGCCCTAATGCACAACGTGGAATATATAGATCCTTAGATGGTGGAGTCACATGGGAAAATGTGCTGTTTGTTGACAATAACACAGGAGCATCAGACCTATCTATGGATATGAAAAACCCTTTAATTTTATATGCCGCTATGTGGCAACACCGCAGGTATCCTTGGATAATGGAATCTGGTGGTCCTGCTTCAGGCATTCACAAATCTACCGATGGTGGCACCACTTGGAATCAACTAAAAGAAGGGTTACCGAAAGAATTAGGGAAGGCGGGAATATCCGTCTCAAGGGCCAATCCAGAACGTGTATTTGCAGTCATAGAAGCCGAAGGTGAAAAAGGGGGTGTATACCGTTCCGATGATGCTGGTAAAAAATGGACGCAGGTAAACAAAGACCGTATAAACATCACACGTTCTTGGTACTATATGGAGATTTTTGCCGATACCCAAAATGAAAATATAGTATACGTGCTGAACGCCCCTGTGACTAAATCCATAGACGGCGGAAAAAGCTTTACGCCCGTTTCTGTTCCCCATGGCGATAACCACCATTTATGGATACACCCAGATGACAACCAGAAAATGATAAACTCCAACGATGGGGGCTCCAACGTTTCAAATAACGGTGGTGCAAGCTGGAGTTCTCAAGAAAATCAGAATACCGCGCAATTTTACCGTGTGATTACAGACAATCTAGTTCCTTATAATGTCTACGGAGGTCAGCAAGACAATTCAACTGTTGCCATTGCTTCCCGCACCAACGGAAGAGGAATCGGCTGGAAAGATTGGGACGCCACTGCTGGCGGAGAAAGTGCCTTTTTGGCCTTTAACCCCGATAATCCAACCATCGTTTATGGTGGAACCTACCAAGGCAATATCGACAAATGGGATGCTGCTACAAAAGAATCTAAGTCCATTAAGCAATATCCGGAACTGGGCCTTAGCATAGCTCCAAAAGATGCTAGATATCGGTATAACTGGAATGCACCTATCATTACATCACCACATGACCGGAATACGATTTACCATGGTGGAAACGTGGTGTTCAAATCTACTGATGAAGGCCAGAGTTGGACAAGCATTAGTCCAGATTTGACTCGAAACGAAAAAGACAAGCATGGTCCCGGCGGAGGACCTTTTACGAACGAAGCTGCTGGAGGGGAAAACTACAATACGATTACGTATCTAACAGAATCCCAACACGAGCAAGGCGTACTCTGGGCAGGCAGTGACGACGGGCTGTTACACATCACCCAAGATGGTGGCCAGAACTGGATCAATATCACCCCTGAAGGTATCAAAGATGGTATTATCAATAGCATTGAGGTATCACCTCATGATGCGGCAACCGCCTATATAGTTGTTATGCGCTATAAATCTATGGATTTAGCCTCGTATATTTATAAAACATCGGACTATGGAAGGGCTTGGACGAAAATTACCAATGGGATTACTGGAGCGCATACGTTTACAAGAGTCGTTCGTGAGGACCATAAACAAAAAGGATTGCTATATGCAGGGACGGAAACTGGACTCTTTATTTCATTGAACGATGGATTAAATTGGCAGCCACTTCAACTGAATTTACCTGTGGTTCCCATTAACGATATTACCATTCAAGATAATGATTTGGTCATCGCGACATCAGGTCGTGCATTCTGGATTTTAGATGATATAGCGGCCATTCAGAATATCGCATCGGCCAAACAATCCGTAACTCTATTTCAACCTAAAGACACGTACTTATATTTTGGAGGCAGTTCCGAAAAACCTGTTCCCGGGCTAGGTCAGAATCCTAAGAGCGGCGTTACCTTCGATTATTACCTCGATAGCAAGTTGGACTCTACAGCGCTAACTTTAGAGGTGCTACATGACAACAAGGTTATTCGCACCATCAGTAATCAAAAACCAGAGAAGTTTGCCTCATGGGCTGGCGGCCCATCAAAACCAAAAGTTCTTCCTTCCAAAAAAGGCTACAATAGGTTTACTTGGGATTTTAGGAAGGATGATTTACCTAGTATACATAAGGTATTTATTTTTGGTGGACATACAGGCAGTACTGTAGGTCCCGGAAAATACACGCTAAGATTAAGTACTGAAGAACATAGTTCTGAAACCACTACCACTATATTACCTAACCCAAAAGTAAAAGGCAGTATGGCCGACTATACCGAGCAACAAACGGTACTTAATAGCATTGAAGCATCGGTACGAGAAATACATATCGCTGTAAACGCGATGCGCTCTGCAAAATCACAATTGGAGCAGTACGGAAAACTTTTAAAGGATAATGAAGCGGCTTCCGCGTTATTAAAAAAAGGAGATTCTCTAAAGGAGCGAATTACAGCATGGGAAGAAAACCTGATTCAGCCTAAGCAAAAAACCTTTCAGGACGTTATTAATTTCCCTAATAAACTGAATGCCCAATTACTTCATTTACGTGGGTATGTAGCCGCTGTAGAACCAAAGGTTACCAGGGGAGCAAAAGAAAGGCTAGAAGACCTTTTGAAGCAATGGCAAGGATACAAATTGGAACATGACCTCATCGTTAACCAAGAAATGAGTGCGTTTAACAGTTTATACAAAAAACTGGATATCCCAGCCATTATCCTTGATGAGAAATAACACCTACGTTAATGATCGATTTTATAAGCGACAAAACCTATAAAGGAATTGATTTTACGGTAAAACGGCTCCCTAGAGCCGAGTATGAGCGGTGTGTTTTTGATACCTGTGATTTTTCGGATGGATATCTAGATGGACAAAACTTTATGGAATGTACGTTTACGGACTGTAATTTGAGTAATGCAAACATAGCAAACACCACCTTTAAAGAAGTTGGCTTCCAGCACAGCAAGATGATGGGGCTTAGGTTTGAAACCTGTAATACATTCTTGATGGATTTTACCTTTCTCGATTGTTATTTAAATATGAGTTCGTTTACCGGACTGGAACTCAAAAACCAAAAATTTACGGACTGCAAGCTTAATGGGGTAGATTTTACAGATAGTAAACTACCCCTCGCTGTTTTTGATACTTGTGATATGGATAAGGCCATCTTTTCGAACACCCACCTCAAGAAGGCAGATTTTAGCACAGCTTTTAATTTTAATATCGACCCTGAAACTAGTAAGCTCATAAACGCCAAATTCTCTATTCAAGGGTTACCTGACCTGCTTCGCAAATACGAATTAAAAATAAGTCCCTGATGCTGCAAAACATTCATCATATTGCTATAATCTGCTCTGATTATCCGAGCTCTAAAAAATTTTATACCCAATTTTTAGGTTTACAAATCATAAATGAAACCTACAGGGAAGAACGTAAGTCATACAAATTAGACTTATCATTAAATGGCACTTACATAATCGAACTTTTCTCATTTCCAAATCCACCTAAAAGAACAAGTAGGCCAGAAAGTTGCGGTTTAAGACATCTTGCGTTTGATGTTGAAGACTTGAATAGCATCGTTGTACACTACAAAAAAAATACAATTACTATAGAACCCATTCGTGTAGATAAATTAACCAATAAGAAATTTACTTTCATAGCAGACCCCCATGATTTGCCTATTGAATTTTATCAACAACAGTTTTGTCCTTTAAACACTTGAATAATTTGTACCTTAAAGCGTACAACTAGTTGCTAAGAAGTGTTTTCTAGTTCTTTTTCTGGTTTCAATCATAGGGCTAACGGCGCAAAACACGAAGTCATTGGAAGAAAGAGAAAGGTCCCCACCTGGCACTATTTCTCAAATAGAATGGATGACCGGACATTGGAAATGCAAAGCTTTTGGCGGTAGTACGGAAGAAATTTGGAGTCCGCCGGCGGCAGCTTCCATGCTATCCGTTTTTAGATTAATTGTAGAGAACGAAATCGTCTTTTACGAAATAGGACACATTAGGGAATTGGAAAATTCCTTAGTGTTTGAACTCAAACATTTTGGCCCAGACCTAAAAGGATGGGAAGCAAAAGACCAGGTGCAAACCTTCAAATTTATAATAGCCGAAGAAAACAGAATGTACCTTTGAACGTGTTGGTAATCAGGAGATAAATATCTACGGACTCATTGAAAATGAAGATGACTCCGTTGAAGAAGTCAAGTTCAATTACAAAAAAAAACTAAGTGGAAAAGCGAAAGTGTCTAGAGTGTGATACGACTATCATGGGCAGAGTAGATAAAAAATTCTGTAACGATTATTGCCGCAATGCCTATAACAACAGGGTAAACAAGGACAGTAAAAATCTCATGCGCAACATCAACAATAGGTTGCGTAAAAACTATCGTGTCTTAGATAGTTTTAAACTAAATGATGGAAAGACTAAGACCACACGTACCCGATTGCTTGATAAAGGTTTCGATTTTGACTTTATCACCAACCTTTATACTACCAAGAAAGGAACAACATATTATTTCTGTTATGATTTAGGGTATCTACCGCTAGACAATGATTATTATATGATTGTGAAACGAGAATAACCCATCTCTCAACCCAAAAAAAGAACTAGACTCTGACTATCAATACATACTTGTTAGAGGACCTATTTATAATTATGCCCACTAAGCTTGAGTGCAGCAATAACAATATCCTTTCGGCTAATTTGACCAACCAAAACATCGTTCTTCATTACAGGCAAACGTCTTCTACCATGCTTCACAAAGATACCAGCAGCATCAAAGATAGAAATATCATGCGGGATGGTTTCTACATTTTGAGTCATAAAACGTTCTACACTTTTATCTAATATTGGCTGATTAAAATACCGGCTTTCCGATATCTGTTTCATACAATCGGCCTCGGAGATAATACCTACCAAAAAACCATTGTTATCCAACACAGGACCACCAGAAATGTGATTTTTAGCGAATTGCTCCATCACCTCCAAAATAGATTGGTCTGGACGAAAAGTTACCAACTTTTTTGTCATGTAATCGGCTACTAAAATAGGAGCAACAAATTCCTTTTTTATCGTCCTACGTACGCCTTGAAAGCTTTTGATTCCCATGTCTTTTGGTTTATTGGTTAATTAATAAAGATAGGAAAAAATAACGAATGCTTTAAAATAACTTGATCCTAGCTGAGAAAACGGTAATATTTCATAATTTAGTCCTCAACCTCGCTCTTAATGAAAAAAACAACATCCGTACTAACATTACTACTTATACTACTGGCAATTTACTGGAGTTTTAAATCACAATTACCTACGTACAGCCCAGATAAAGATACGCCAAAAACGGAATTCTCTACAGATAGAGCTTTAACCCATGTAAAAGTGATTTCGAAAGAACCACATGGTGTTGGTTTTGATGGGCACGAAAAGGTGAAAAACTATATTATAACTGAGCTAAACACCTTAGGGCTTGAAACCTCGGTGCAGCGGGGATATACCGCTGGAGATTGGGCAAATTTGAGTAAAGCGGATAATATTCTCGCCAGAATAAAAGGTACCCAAGAGGGAAAAGCCCTGTTGTTGCTCACACATTACGATAGTAGCCCCCATTCCTCCCTTGGCGCCAGTGATGCCGGTAGTGGCGTCGCTACGATACTAGAAGGAACAAGAGCGTTTTTAGCTCAAAACAAACAACCCAAAAACGACATTATTATCCTCATTACAGATGCAGAAGAACTAGGTCTAAATGGAGCAGACCTTTTCGTAAAGAATCATCCTTGGGCAAAGGAAGTGGGTCTTGTGCTTAATTTTGAAGCTAGAGGTAGCGGTGGACCTGGGTATATGTTCATAGAAACGAACCGTGGCAACGGCAATATGATTAAAGAGTTTATCGCTGCAAGTCCGGATTATCCTGTCGCCAATTCCTTAGCCTACAGCATCTATAAAATGCTACCCAACGATACCGATCTTACGGTTTTTAGAGAAGATGCGGATATCGAGGGCTTTAACTTCGCCTTTATAGATGATCATTTTGACTACCACACCGTAAGGGATAACTATGAGCGGCTTGACAAAAATACGCTTGCCCACCAAGGAAGTTATCTCATACCCTTGCTTTCCCATTTTAGCGAAGTGGACCTGAGCCAAATGAAAAGCTTAAACGACTATGTGTATTTCAACATACCCTTCTTTAAAATGATTTCCTATCCCTTTAAATGGATATGGCCTATGTTTGGTTTGGCGGTTCTTCTTTTTATGGTCTTCCTTAGTATCGGTATTAGGAAAAATATATTGAACGCCAAAGACATGCTGAAAGGATTTCTTCCCTTATTGATAGCCTTAACAGTTAATGGGTTTATAGGCTTTTACAGCTGGACCGTACTAAAATGGATCTATCCCAGTTATGCCGATATGCTTCATGGGTTTACCTATAACGGTCATGCCTATATTCTGGCCTTTGCCTTATTCTCGGTGGGTGTTTGTTTTTATGCCTATCATACCTTTAGGGTAGTAAAAACACCTAACCTCTTGGTTGCGCCCATATTTGTATGGCTCATCGTATGCGGTTTAGCAGCCAATTACCTGCCAGGAGCAGCATTCTTTGTCATTCCTGTTTTCGGTATTCTTGTATCCCTCTATATACTTATTCACCAAAAAAATCCAAATGCCCTGCTTTTGGTTTTCTTGGGATTCCCTGCGCTACTCATCTTGGCTCCCTTCGTTAAAGTATTTCCCGTTGGGCTGGGCTTAAAAATGATGGTGGCTGCAACCGTTTTTACAACGCTTATCTTCTTTTTGCTACTCCCCGTATTTTCGCGATATAAGAACCAATTAGCGCTTGCCCTATTGAGTTTTTTATTGTGTATTGGTTTCTTAGTATCCGCTCACATGTCTTCTGGATTTACGCCAGACCGCGCAAGGCCTACCAGCTTATTGTACGTGATGGACTTGGATAACCAAGCCGCCAAATGGGCCACATATGACCAGACGCTTTCCGATTGGACGGCCCAATATATTGGGCCTAACAAAACTGTACCAGAGGAGTTGTCTGAAAATACAATCAGTAGTAAATATGGTTCTGGATTTACGTATGTTTCTGAGGCTAACATCAAGAATATTTTAGGGCCAACAATAGAAAAACTACGCGATACTATAATCCGTGATACTAGGTTGTTGGATTTTTGTATCACTCCACAACGAAACGTGAACCGGCTAGAACTTTTCACAAACGACATCGACATAAAAAAAGCTACTATAAATGGTATTCCCTTATCGGATTATTTTCTTGAAAACAGAAATAGAGGTAAATTAGTAACACACTACATTAGCAACAACGATTATACAGATATCGTTTTGGAAATACCAAAGGACGCAGTATTGGAATTAACAATTTATGAAGCTTCCAACGACCTGCTTAGTAACGAACAATTTTCAATACCCAAACGACCCGAAAACAATATCCCTATGCCTTTTATCTTAAACGACGCCATACTAACAACCCAAACCATAACCTTTGAATAAGAATATTGGTATTATGGGTTGTGGCTGGTTGGGCCTTGCTTTAGCAAAAAGCTTGATTCAGGATGGGTACTTTGTGCATGGAACTACCACATCCGAAGAAAAACTGACAGTTCTTGAGAAAGAAGGAATACATCCTTTCCACATTACCTTATCCGATACAGCAATACAAGGTCCGATAACCGATTTTCTAAATAGCTGTGAAACGCTTGTTGTAAACGTGCCTCCGAAATTACGGGGTTCGGGTCCCAACGTATCTTATGTGGGAAAAATGCGACTATTACTAAACCATATTAAAGAAAGTACTCTAAAGCAGGTCGTTCTTGTGAGCAGTACATCAGTTTATGCGGATACGCAAGGCAATGTTACAGAAGAAACTATCCCCAAACCCACTTCTGAATCTGGAAGACAACTTATAGAAAGTGAACAACTGTTTAAGCATCAAACTACAATCAACCCTACGATTGTTCGGTTTGGAGGACTGATAGGCCCCGATCGCAACCCCGTTACCATGCTCTCTAGGAAAGAGTTTCTCAGCGATGGTACCGCACCCGTAAATTTGATTCATAAAAACGATTGCATCCGAATATTGACAGCCATTATAAAGGAAGATCAATGGGGAGAAACATTTAACGCCGTTCATCCAAATCATCCTGAAAAACAGCATTATTATCCAGAAAAGGCAAAGTCTAAAGGCTTAAAACTCCCCTACTACGAAACCTCTGAAAATAAAACCTATAAGACAATCACTTCGTGTAAACCATTTCTTGCCAAATTGTATGCTGATTTCACACCACTCTAATATTTATATACACCATTTTTAAGTATTTTCCAACAAATATCCTATTTTAATTTTAATATACGGTTGACGTTAAGTGAGTTATATAAATATAGGTAAACCCTATAAATTGATATGCCATGAAAAAGTCAAAATTAAAAGAAAACATATTATTAGAATTAGATAAGCTAATTTCTCTTAGTTGCAAGAATTCTAAAAGCATTGATAAATATGAATAGCTGCATATCACCTCAGTAAAAAAATACTATAACGCCGCTAATGTGAACATTGATTATCACAGGTATCGTGTTAAAATGAATATTGTAACGGATGATTTTTTGTACGACCCTAGAAAAGCAAATACCCAGTTACCTATGTTATATGCGAATCTGCTATTTGATAATCTAAGATTCTTCTTAAGCCCCTGCGAAGATAATAACGAAAAGAGTATTGGTTTTTATTCTCAATTATTAACTAAGTTCACAGGCTAAAAAACACCGCTAGTTTAGCCTGATACTATTATTAATAAAAGGCTCCCACGTGGTGCCTTTTACTTTTTAGCACATTTAAACCTTTCCTTAACAAGTTCTTACAGATTATTTTAATAGTTTAGCCCACTCAAATAAATAATCAAAATGAAAAAAGTATTTCTTTTGTTTCTATTGTTGGTTGGAATTAGCACCAATGCGCAAACCAAGACGGAGCTTGAAAAGCACTATGAAGCATTCTATGAACAAATGCGCTTACAGGGCGATGTAAATGGTCTTATTAATGCTCTTACCCATTTGAACGTGCTAGCACCCTCAGTGTCAAGGCAGGATACCCTTGCCTATATTTACGCTAATGAGAACAAACACATGCAGGCCTTGAATACCATAGGTATTGAAAAAGGAACTACCGATTCTGACCTTGCGGTACAGGTGAAGGCGATTTCCTTAAAAGCCCTGAACCAGCCTAAAAGAGCGCTGGAACACTTTGAGGTATTGAATGCCAGAATGCCAAATCCCTACTTGGCCTACGAATTAGCAGACCTTAAAATTCAACTGAGTGACTTCACAGGAGCGGCTACCCACATCGAATATGGTATTGCAAACGCAAAGGAAGATATGAAATATGCCTTTTATGAACGTCAACAGCCTTATGAAGTAATGTTGGAAGCGGCATTTCTGCACTTAAAGGCTTTGGTACAATTCAACAAAGACCAAACAAATATAGACGCAGCAATAGCCTTTATAGATGAAGCTTTGGAAATTGACCCAACCTTCAACCTTGCAAGCCTAAGCAGACAAGCTTTGGAATCTAAAAAACTAACACCGGCAGAGCCTAAGGAATAGTATATCTTTTATGCTATAATGTAGTTTTACAAACGAAAAACCTACTACAGCTTTTGAACCTATGTGTATCAAAATTTATAGTAGGTTTTTTTAGTTGAAACTTGGAAGTGCCATGCCGTTGCGTTATCAACGTTCACAGTAGCAAATCATCGAACCAAGCTACATTCACATTAAAGCATAAAAGACCTTCACTGCGCGGGTTAAAAGTCACTATCTTTCCCTTATCAACATGCGGTTTACAATACCTTCTAAGCTATACTAGGAGCGTACTTTCATTCTTTAATGATTAGCTCTTCAAGCAGCGTGTTGTTGACTTCCACGTTAAACTGGTTGCGAAGACTATTATATGCCGTTATCATTTGCTCAATAGAAACTTTAGGATCTTGACGGTATTCTAAGTCTCCCTTAGCCTTTAGTATAAAGGTTTTTAATACTTTCTGTCTGCCCTTTACCTGCGGAATATCAAATTCAATAGGATACTTGGTACGTTCCAAGGCTTTCTGATTTTCAACCAAATCCTCTATAATCAAAACTAGGTCTTCCCTATACGTAGCATCATACATGCGGTCAAAACTGACATCAAAAGCCTTAAAGGCCAACCAGTCCTCCACAAGAGCATTTGATTTTCCATTTAGGGCTATTTTCATCGGAAGTTCGCTCGCTACCATTGCCCATTCACTTTCTTGCCTGTCTTCGAGGATTACTTTATTATCCTTGCACGAAACAAAAACAATAAGCAGCATAAATAAATGATAGATTTTTGGCATGTTACGAATGTACAAATTTTAAGAAAAGGTATCTTTATCCAAGAATTCATTTAACTCATTATTTAGATGCAAAAATATATTTTAATAATAGGCGCCTGCGGACAAATAGGAACAGAACTAACCTTTGCCCTTCGAGAGAAATATGGTAAGGATAATGTAGTTGCCAGCGATATTCGTGAAGGAACCGATAATCTAATGCAAAGCGGACCATTTGAAATTCTGGATGCCACTGATTACGATGCCTTAGAAGAGCTTATCGCCTATTATGAAATAAGCGAAGTGTATTTAATGGCTGCCATGTTGAGCGCTACCGCAGAAAAATTTCCTATGCGGGCCTGGAACTTGAACATGAATTCACTATTTAATGTACTAAATCTTGGTAAGGAGAAAAAGATAGATAAAATTTTCTGGCCCTCTAGTATTGCTGTTTTTGGGCCGAATACTCCAAAGGAAAATACGCCTCAAAATACGATTATGGAACCCAGCACAGTTTATGGCATAAGTAAGCAATCCGGTGAACGGTGGTGCGAGTACTACTTTAATAAATATGATGTTGATGTGCGAAGCATACGATATCCAGGACTCATCAGCTGGAAAACAATGCCTGGAGGTGGCACAACCGATTATGCCGTCGAAATTTATCACAAAGCCTTGTCTGAAGGTTCATATGCCTGTTTCTTAAAGAAGGACACAGCATTACCAATGATGTTCATGGACGATGCCATAAAAGCCACTATACAACTCATGGAGGCTGATGACGATGCCGTTAAAATACGCTCCTCATATAATTTGGCAGGAATGAGTTTTACGCCCAAAGAAATGGCCGAAAGCGTCAAAAAACAACTGCCGAGTTTTCAAATTTCCTATGCACCGGACTTCAGGCAAGCAATCGCCGACTCATGGCCTAGTAGCATCGATGATGTAGAAGCCCAACAAGATTGGAACTGGAAAGCGGAGTTTAACCTAGAACGGACTACACAGGTGATGTTGGAGAATTTGAAGGGATAAGAGCCTAGTCTTTTCTGAGCTTTAAGGGGGCAATTCAGCAATAAGTCTGTAACTAACTGTTTCCAACTGGGCACAATTCAAACCAATAATTAAGCTGCAAACCCTCTAAATTTTAACTTAATATTGATTTTTTTTCATTAAACCAAACTGCATAAGAAGAATAGCGCTTGGGGCAACCGCCACAGAAATGAACACTTTAAATAGGGTAGATCTCTTTGGGTAAGCAACCAACCCACAAGCAGCAACAACAATTAGAACTACTAGCACACCACACATAGTGCCTGTTACCATCTGAATAACTTTTAACTCTGACTTGAATTTTTCTGTAGGTTTGGTTTTAATCCGATCGTTTCGTGACTTTCTTTATTTTCAGTAGTTTCCCCTTTTGGTATCTAAATTCAGGTAACCCTACCAAACTTGTTTAGATTTTAAAAGGTGAGTGTTTTAAAATTATGACGCTTTCAATCTTTGCTGCCATCGTTTTTTAAATCAACATATTCTACAAAGGCAAATTTTTTACCATCGGGTGACCACGAAGGTACATTGAGACTACCCTGTCCACCAATGAAGCTATACAAGGTTTTTATTTTTTTTGTTTCTAGATCATACAACCTGAGAGCTACCTTTTTCATGGGTGGGTGTGCACTACCTACATCTTGCAAATAGGAAATATAGACCACATGCCTTCCAGTGGGGGAAACATGTGGAAACCAATTGGAATAGGCATCACCGGTAAGCTGTATGGTATGTTTTCCGTCTGAATCCATTCGCCAAAGCTCCATTTTACCCGAATCCATGGCGTTGTAGTAGATGAATTTCCCGTCTACAGAATACTCCGGACCATCAGAAAGGCCTTTGGTATTGGTAAGCTGTATTTCAGTGCCCCCTTCAGATGGAATTACATAAATATCAAACTGATTATTTCTACGCGCCGTATAGGCGAGCATTTTTCCATCTGGCGACCAACCGTGTAAAAAAGAGGGTACATTTTTAGTTACCCGAACAGGTTCGCCACCGCTTATAGGTACCGTAAAAATAGTCGACGTAAGCCAACCATCCTCTCCATCATAAATGTTATGGCTTAAGGCTATAGTATTCCCATCTGGTGATATTAAATGGTCGTTGTTACACCGCGTAGCATCTCCCGTATAGATTTTTTCCTTTGCACCGTCTTGCCAAACCTTAAAAAGGCTTCCATCTTGATTGATAATAAAAAAACGCCCATCCAAACTCCAATTGGGAGCTTCAAAATGTCTGTTTTCTATCAAAATAACCTGTCGTTCTCCCGTTTGAATATCAAAGGTCTGTAGTATGGAACGCACTCCCTGTTGGGTATATGCGCCTTGAACACTTAGCAATAACATCATAAAAGAAAAACACCCTGACATATCATACATTTTGGAAAGAAGGTACAAAAAAAAACTTGTAGATGTAGTCATACGCTTTTGACCAAATCGCTTTTTTAAGCACTTTACACTAAAATCATGTAAAAAGCCTCAAAGCAATCCCTGTTGTGCAATAAGGTAAACCCGCTCGGCTGTATAGGCATAAAGGTTTTGAAATTATCGTTAGAGCTATGAGTTATTAAACCTGAATACGTGCTGAATAAGCGGAACTAATTCAACGAATTACTTTAAGCTAGTTGCAGTACAGCTTTTTATAATAGCGTTTCACTACTGAATGTTACTTTCAGCTTTAAAAGTTTAAAAATAATTATCGCTAGAGCTTCTAGATTGTTTGTAGTTTTTAAACTTTACATTGATTTTTAATAAATCCTTATGAAAAGTACTATTGTATTATTCACAGCTTATTTCGATTTTTCATTGGGTTCAAATGCCCAAAAGGAATCAATTGTAGAGCGGTTAGGCTACCCTAAACATTCAAAACTATTGATTTTACATGCCGATGATTTCGGCGCTGTCCATTACGAGAATGCGGCCAGCATTGCGGGCTTAGAAAAGGGGCCTTTAAATTCTGCTAGTATCGAGGTGTCCTGTTTGTGGTTTCCTGGAATTGCAGCCTATGCATAAAAAAAACAGCTCAATTTTGGTATACACACCACGTTGACAAATGAATAGAAAAATTATAAATGGGGACCGGTAACTTCTAAAGATTCGGTTTTCAGAGTAGTCATTAAACAAGGCTATTTCTACGCTTCTGTAGACAGCGTTCAACAGTTTACAGGCCCTAAGGAAGTGGCCCAAAAATTCGGCAACCAAGTGAAAAAGCCAACCAAATTAGTATAGATGTAACTCATTTATACACCCATATGGGCGCCTCTGCTAGCACACCAGCTATTATCGCCGCCTATATAAATGTAGGCAAGGTGTTTGGCCTGCCCGTTTTATTGGATGCGCGCGTTTTTGCCTTAGAAGACGAGACCATAAATCAGCCTATGGACAGTAAGACGGTTATAGTGGACCGTATTTTATCTATGAAACCAAAAACCTAGGCTATGGGTACCAAGAAAATCCATAGTGAAATGTTGAATAATCTGCAAAGCAGACTCAATTTTCTCTTATTGCATCCCGCCTATAACAATACCGAAATTCGTGCAATTACCGTTGAACATCCGGAGTATGGATCCAAGTGGTGCCAAGAGGATTGTGATTTTTTAATGGATGCCGAATGTGCCAAAATCATAAAGGAACAAGCTATTATAATGATGACGTGGAGCAAACTTAGGGATAAAATCACACGGGCGATATAAGTTTTTCTTGTTACTAGATTTTAAATAATAAACAGCTGGATACGTCAGAAGACTGCGTCCTGCTGCTTACTTAATTTTTACTAAACACTAAAAGCCCTTCTCAATATATCATAACTTTTGGGCACCGCGGTTTGTGCGTTTTCCTTTCCTTCCATTTCCAAGGATACATAGCCTGTGAAATTTGCATTGCGCATTATTTTGGCAATTCGGTCATAATCTAAATCTAAGTCATAAACCTCACCGCCACCATAGTACGTTTTTGCCTGAATAATATTTGCAATAGGCATTAATCTTTCTAATTGAGGGTATGGGTCACCAACGAAATTTCCAGTATCAAGATTTAAACCCATAGCAGGTGATGATGATAGTGCATTATAGATTTCTTCCAAATAATCAATATTGGAAGAAAGTCCCCAATGGTTCTCTAAACAAAGTGTAACGCCTGCCTTTTCAGCTTCTATCAAACATTCTCCCATACTATCTATAACCCATTTAATAGCATCTTGATCTGTATAGCCGTCAGCCGGTTTCTTAATTCCTGTTTCAAAATAATCTGGTGGTGTTTCCCCTGCCCAGCTTCCGGTATTCATCCTTATGGAAGGAATACCCATCTGGGTTGCCAGTTTAATACATTTCAAGGTATGGTTTACATCTTCTTTTCTTTTGGATGCGTCCGGCTCTACAAAGTTTTGATGGATAGACAAAAATGGTAGTGCCAACCCTCTATCAAAGGCCATTCTTTTAAGTTTGTTCATGTAGGGTACCGTCTCGTTCTCCATTTGGCGATGTAGAATTTCCACACCATCAAAACCAATACGAGCCGCATTCTCAATAACCTTTTCTATAGGATACTTCTCCTTTTTAAAATGCCAATACGAATAGGTAGATACAAGTAAGCGTATGGACTGGGAAGACACCAATGGCCTTATCGGTGCAACTTTTGTGTTGCCCAACACTGATGGCGTAGCAACGGAAGCAGCACCTAAAACTACAGCATTCTTTAACCAGTTTCTTCTAGAGGTTTGGGTCTTGTTTTCTTCAGATGGAGTTTTCATTCGTTTACGATTAGCAGATTAATTATAGTAGCTCTAGTTTGATAGCTTGCCAGTAACTAGCGAGTAACATTCAACTCTTAATATGTCTCTGATAAATATAATTAATTTCTTTTATATTCTAAAGCTACATTTCGCCTCAATCGTAACTATTATTTGATTAGAGATATATTTTCCGATATCTGTTTCTACATTAAGGAACTATAATATGAATAGTACTTATGTATATTAGCAACAAGTATAAGGCACAAAATCACCTAAGAAACATTTTTCGTAACACCATTAATTAAGCAAAATATAAATAAATTGAGTGGCTTTATCTGGCAAATGCCTTACTCTACATTAATAACGTCAATATGCGCAGACTCTTCAATTATCCTAAAGTGATAGATATAGGGGGACAACCCTGCTATCAAACTATGAACCTAAATAGTTCTGGACGATGCTACTCCAGTTCGGTTGATTAAAAAGTATTTTGAGTTGGATACCGCACCTATAATTATGTTTTGATTTTACAAGAAGTGCTATTGTATTTTCCATATCCAGTATCTACTTTTGAGTAGCTTATAAATGATAAAGATGATTAAACTAGGTATGTATACTATTGTAGGTATTCTATTTATGCTGAGCAGTGCATTCAACGAGACTATAATATTGGAGGTAGATAAGGGGGCTAGTGACATTGTTGGTGTTTGGATGCCCAGCGAAGGCACAGCTTACGTGAAGATTTTTAAGGAGAAAGGGAAAGAAAAATATCATGGTAAAATTGTTTGGCTTAAAGAACCGAACGATGAAAAAGGTAACCCTAAAGCAGACCCAGAAGGCAAGCCCATGCTGAACATGCTTAATTTGAGGGATTTTGTTTTTGAAGATGACGAATGGGTAGAAGGAACCATCTACGATCCTAAATCGGGAAACACCTACTATAGCACTATCAAAATGATAAACAAAAACAAGCTTGAGGTACGTGGCTCATTAGACCCCTTTGGTATTGTAGGCCGGACCGATACTTGGGTACGAATGAAAACCAATTAATACAACATCATGTTAAAACCCCTTAAAATACTCCTACTTGGCGGTCTTATGCTGCCTATATCCATAATGGCACAAGACAACCCTCCCATAGAAGAGGAAGAAGAGGATAGCTTTGTTGACTATTCAAACTTAGTACAAACTACCGAAAACAAAGCATTTGCTTCCTCTCGTATTGTAGGGCAGATTCCAATTAAACTTTTTTCGATAGGGTATGATTATCAAACCGTGCATTCCTTGAAACCAGGACTCTTTGTTCCTGAAGGTACATCCGATGAGAATGAAATAAACAGTGCAGATGGCCTTCGTCTTTCCATTAATTATCCCGTTTTTTCAAAGAATCATTTTCTATTGAACTTAGGGTTCAATTATGCATCTACCAACTATTCGTTTTCCAACGCACCTACAATGGCAAACAACCCGTTAAGTCAAGCCCTAGATAACAACGGTATACGTACAATGGGTTTTACGGCAACCGCATTTAAGCCACTGAATGCGAAGCGCTATTTAATTTTTCAGTTTGGTGCCAACCTCAACGGGGATTATTCCTTCTCAAACATGCAGTCGTTTAAGTATACGCGCTATAGTGGAGCCGTAATTTATGGCATAAAGCCCAACGATAGAAAAATGTGGGGTCTGGGTGTAAGTAGAACCTATCTCGGCGGTGCTCTTAACTATTTACCCGTTTATTACATGCTTTATACGGCAAAAAGTAAAAAATGGGGCATTGAAATGTTACTGCCTGCACGTTTCCAATACAGAAAAACTGTAAATTCTAAAAACATGCTATTATTTGGTTGGGCGATAGAGGGTAACACCTACCGAATTAATAATGATGAAAACAGGTATAACTTACCCTATAACGATATTGAGTTGAGAAGATCGGAACTGAGATTACGGGCTACTTGGGAGCATGCTGTAACACCACAAATATGGCTTTCCGCGCAAGGAGGGTTTCGGTATAATTGGTCTTTTGATACAGACCGAGGTGATTTTTTCCGACCTTTTGGCGATGATACTTCATTTTTAGCAGAAAACAAGCTAAGCAATCCCGCTTATTTTAATATTTCTATAAATTGGGTAAGTCCATAGAGTAATAACCTTACTTTCTTCGCAAATTTCAATCCGTTGTAAGAGTAGCTTCGCATATACCTGTTTTTCTTTGGCAAAATCTGCTGTATATGTATCATCAATACTAATTATTTGTCAAATTTAGAAGTATCCTAAAAAGCGAAAGCCTACAGCTTAGTATTGTATGAGCTGTGATAAAATTGTCAATAACGCAGGTGTCAGAAGCAAGACGAAGCCGTCCTAGGATAATTACCCAAAGTTAGACACTCACCATTGCGATTATTTTCTAGTTATGCGGTTTTAGAACGAACACGTAGTTAGAAAATAAATATTAGGTTACAGATGTATCAAAAAATCACGGCAGAAAACGAGAAGTATAAAAACTAACAGAACATAAATTCCCAAAGTGCTCCCATCAGAAGAGGTTATAATAGAAGTCCTTCTTTTGCATTTGGATTTAGGGAATAGACAATAAATCAATGGACCCCATTACTAAGAAATATGAATTTGATTCTTAACGTAACGATTAGGAAAATTTTGGAATCCTCTTCCACAATAAAATACAGATAAAACCCCAGCCCAAAGGCAACTACTATCAATACACTATAGACTCTTCTGGCCAATTTAATCATTTTAAAGTGCTTCCTTAAAATAAAATAATTGGTAATTGCCTCCTCTAAAGCTTAAGAGCGGAATCCTCCCATAGGATGCTACTTTTTTGACAATATCCCGATAAAAACATTTTTTCCATCATGACTTAGTTTATGATATCCGTGGAAGCACCTAAATTACTTGAATAAATTACAACATGTCTAGCATTTGGTCGAGTTGATAGTGTACTCCTTTACATATGATTACCAAAGGTTTAGAACGAAACATGAATAGCTCTAAGATAAACTCATACAGTCTCTAAAAGATTTTAGAAACAACTGAAAAAAAGTGCATAACAGTATCGTACATCTAGTGGATGGCGAAGGAATGGCAGGGATGTTAAACTTCGTCCCTTAATAATTGATTTAGTATCCAGTTTTATCAATCGCGCCAAGGTGACAACAAAATGACTACTTAAACAAAGAGAACAATACCTCGTTGTATATAGTTATCGTACTAGATTATCTGAGAAAGGGGCCAAGAGCGAAATCAAGATACATATCAAGCTATTTGGTAACAATACGCACTTTTAGAATTAAGTAATACTCCGACCATCTCCTATCTGAATGTTTCGATAGCTACGCTTGGTGAGGTCTTCGTTTTGGAAATTACAAACAATATCATCAATAGAACCAATGTCAGCTCAGATTTGGGTAAATTTGGTAACACCACCTATAACTATTTGCTGTCACAACTCACTTTCATGCAAGCTAAGAATTCAACTACACAAATTAAGCAAGAACTCGTAAACAGTATCGTACACGGGTTTGGAATTATTTTTGGTATCGTTGGTATTCCTATACTAATAGCCTTTGCTATAAAAAGTGATAACTCCACTGGTGTTATCGGTGCAGCTATCTATGGATTCTGTTTTTTACAACTTTTTACTTTTTCTACACTCTACCATGGATTTCAGCATGCCCAAGTAAAACGTATATTAGAAATCCTTGACCACATTAGTATTTATTTCTTGATAGCCGGAACTTATACTCCGTTTTTATTAATGTACATGCATAATTCTTTTGGCATTACCTTACTATGTATTTTATGGGGCCTTACGGCTTTGGGTATCATTTTCAAGATTTTTTTTACAGGAAAGTGGAAGGTTATTTCAACCCTAGTTTACATCACGATGGGATGTATTATGGTCGTTGGCGGACGTACTTTCTTTGAAAGTATTCCCCCTAATATCCTCACTATGATTCTAATCGGAGGCGCACTTTATCTTTTGGGCGTTATCTTTTACTTGTGGGAGAGATACCCATACAACCATGCAGTATGGCACTTTTTCGTACTTGCAGCTGCTGTTTGTCACTATGTTGCCATTTTATTGGCGGTCGCTATGAGTTAATTTTTATTTTAAAATATAGTGTCTAAGCATAATTAATTCTTCAAAAGCTTAGTTTAAAATAGACTATTGAAAATTTGTGTTTAAGCAAGTAAAAAACAAACTAAACTGGCTTTTTTTTATTTCTCTATGGTCTTGTGTCATTGTACATCTAGTTCGAATACCAAACATTCACGCTTTCCAAATTATCCTTTATTACCGTATTGTTCAATAGGGTTCCTCCGAATAAAAACCCATGTTTGCTGTAGGTAATATTCAAACCATACGAGGTAGCCCTGACTAGGGAATAAATAGTTTTATAGTCGCTTTGGTCAATATTTCTCTTGATTTTCTGCACAAGATAATAGGATAAGTTTTGCCCTTTATAATCGGGGTGTGTAGCAAAATCTACAATTTCTACATTGGAGTCTTTTTTATTCATTTTAAGTATGGCAGAAACTAGTAATTCCTCCTCCTTAAAAAGGCCATAAAACTCGTGGTTTCGTTCTACAAGTTCCAAAAGATATGCTGCTTTATTTATAGGAAACGGGTAAGATTTGAATGCTTTTTCATGTAAACTAACCATTGCGACAAAATCGTTCTTATCTAGCTTGCGAGCTTTCAGGGTACTTGGTAGTTTAAAATAAGCATCTTCAGGAGAACCGTTAGCCGCCAAAGCAATAGTTTTTACTGATTCTCTGGTCTTTAGTTCCTGCTCGGTGTAAAAACCGCGTTTTTTTTCAAGGTAATCTGCCAAAAAATAGCCTGTTCTTTCTCCATTGTAAAGTCCCGGAATTTTAGCCTCGACAATATAACCATTAGACTGAAATATTTGTTTTGCATCTTCTGGCACCCTAGTTACAATTTTGTTATACCGGTTTTTTTCTGCAAGGCTATTCATTTTGGCAATAATCGAAGTCCAATTTCCCTTTCCTTCCGCTTCCATCAAATACACACGATTATGCGCGGTACCATGATGTAAAACTGCACCTTCTACCTTTTCTACCGTATCAAATAAATTTTTAATCTGCATAGTCTACATTATGCTTTTAATAAAGTTTATACTATTATTCTCGAATTTGACCATTGCCATAAACGTAGTACTTATTGGTGACCAGCTCATTTAGGCCTAAAGGACCTCTATGGTGAAGCTTATCTGTACTTATAGCTAACTCTGCGCCTACACCCATTTGCCCACCATCCGTGAATCTTGTAGATGCGTTTTGATAAACTACCGCACAATCCACTTGTTCCATGAATTTTTTGGCAATCTCGGTATCAGTGGTCATTATCGTTGCCGAGTGCCCTCCTGAGCAGGTATTTATCTTTTCTATGGCGTCCGGTAAAGAATCAACGGAGCCAATACAACATTTCATTGCCAAAAACTCCTCTTCCCAAATAGATTCCTCGGAAATAAGGGGCTCTTCGTTTAAAACTTCTTTTACCTGTTCATCTACCAAAATCGAGATGCCTTTATCTTTCAGAACTTCTCCTAATCTTGCTATTTTCGATTGATAGTCATCTAAATCTGTGTTGACCAATATTTTATCCAACGCGTTGCAAGCCGATATTTTGTCAGTTTTTGCATTGAGAATAACTTCAAGGCTTTTTTCCCAGTTTGCATATTTATCTACATACAAGAAATTATTTCCCCTACCACTTACCAAAACTGCGCAGCTTGCATGCTCTTTTACAAAAGCTATCAAACGTTCCCCACCCCTTGGCACTATAAGATCTAATTTCTCTGAAGGGCACTTCAAAAACGCCTGAGTTTCTTCTCGGTTCATGGTCAAGAGCTGTATATAATCGGTAGATAGATTGTTTTCCATCAACGCCTGGTGCCAAAAGCTTACAAGAACTTTATTACTGTACAAAGCTTCCTTACCTCCCTTTAAAAGAATTTTATTATTTGCCTTAAAGGCAAGAACTGCAGCTTCTATAGTCACATCTGGTCGGGACTCATAAATGATCATAATGGTACCAAAAGGTGCAGTTTTGTTAACAACTTTTAGTCCGTTTTGTAGTTCCTTAGTACTGATTTCATTGTTGACCGGATCGCTCTGGGCACGAACATCTCTAATTGCGCGTATCATTTCTTCAATCTTTTTGTGATTTACCACTAAGCGATCGTACATGGCCTCGTCATCAATGTTGAAAAAATCAAGGTCTTTCTTATTCGCTTCTAACAATTTTGTACGATTTTCAGTCAAAATTTTGGACATACTTCCCAAAACGTTATTTTTTATTTTCTCCGATAATATTTTCATGCTATGTATCTTTTTGTTCAAGGGCTACCCTTGTGCCCACATTTTTTCCTTCAATGATATCAATAATCGTATGGTCTTTTTTTCCGTTAGCAATGAACGTAGGAATATGTTTTGCAGCGGCCTGTTGGGCATGATTCAATTTTGAGCCCATACCGCCCCTTCCTTTTTCTGGTTGTTTATTATTGTCCTCAATATACTTGTCTAAATTTTCATTTGGATCAACATATTGAACAAGGTCAGTGCTCTCGTCCGTGGGATTTCCCGTATACAATCCATCGATATCAGTCAAAATTATAAGCTTATCGGCATTCATCAATTGCGCTATCAAACTGGCCAATTCGTCATTATCGGAGAACATGGACATAGTTACCGATACCGCATCATCTTCATTGGCAATCGGAATTACTCCTTCCGAGAGGAGGCCTTCACAACAGTTGATCATGTTCTGACGGTGTATCCCCGGACTAAAATCCCGCTTTGTAGGAAGTACTTGGGCGCATTTCATACCGTAATCTTGAAAAATATTATAATACAACCGCATCATTCTTGGCTGCCCTATTGCAGAATACACCTGCCTTCTTTGGGTCTTGTCCTTGATGTTCGATTTGCCCATAACTTCTTTACCCGCAATCACGGAACCTGATGAAACCAGTATCGTAATAATTCCACGTTCGTACAATTCCGCTATTTGTCGCACCAGCCTTCTAAGTACCGGTCTCACAATCCTGTCGTCCTTGTTGGTCATTACATTGGTACCAACCTTAATAATAATAAGTTCCTTATACATATTCTTTCTCCTTTCCTAGTTCCACAGCCCTTTTAAAAGCAGCAAAAGCGGCTTCTTTTATCAATTCCCCTACATTATTATCATCCATAGAATCTAAAGCTGCACGTGTGGTACCACCTTTACTAGCTACTTTTTCCATCCAAGAATTTGGAGATAGGCTATTTTGATTAAAGAGTTCTATGGCTCCGGTAAAGGTCTGGCTAACCAGAACTTTGGAAACATTTTCTGAAAACCCCATCTGCAATGCGGCCTCCATCATGCTTTGCATAAAATAGAAAACATAAGCAGGGCCACTACCGGATATCCCTGTAGAGGCGTCAATGAAATTTTCATCACTTACTAGTATCGATTTTCCTGTGGTATCCAATAAGCTTTCTATAGTCAATAGTTCTATTCTGGAAACTTCGGGAGAAGCGATATAGGAGGTTAGTCCCTTCCCTATTTTTGCGGGCAAATTTGGCATCGCACGAACTATTTTGTTCAATCCCGTTAACTCTTTTATGGTTTCAATAGTCGTCCCCGCCATAATCGAAATTAATAATTGCTCCGATTTAACTAACGGCTTGATTCTACCCATGAGCTGTTCGCCATGATGCGGCTTTACTGCAATAAAAATAATATCCGCCTTCGGCACACAGTCTTGGAGTTCACTGAAGGTATCCAAGTGTGAAATCTGATTTAGTTCCTGAAGTTTTTCTTCTGAACTGTCCAGTACCATGATATTTTTCTTCTTTAGCAGTTTGGATTTAGACATCCCTTCTGCGTAAGTTAGTCCCATGTTTCCTGCCCCTATTACGAGTATTTTCATAAATTAAACTGTTTTTTAACTGTTTTTTGGTAACCTACTTGATAACTGTTTGCCGTTGATCTAAACAAAAAGGACGCAATCATCACAATTTTTTACTTGACCGTAATATGTTTCCCTATATTTATGAAGTGTTTTTAAGGGTAGGCCCAAAAAGTATCTTTTTATATAGATGACATTTGTCGTCAACATTCCCATACTGTTGCTGTAACGTTTCTCCGTCTTTGTTTTTCGTTTAATGTATAAAAATTTCATTTTTCGTATTTACCTTTTATCATTCAAATGTTATTAGCCGCTGCCCAATCTTGAAGGTATCTAGTAATGAAATGGCTCCTTGGGTATAAATTCACTAGCATAGCGGACAACTTATGGATATATATCCCTTTAAGCGAGGATATCATGTTAAGACTTTGTTATTTACTTGGAACACAATTACGAAGGGAGTGCTATTCTGGTTCTTTTTGTGATTTCCTATTTATTAAGATTGTAGCCTATTGTTGTGCGTGTTTTTGCGGTGAACACCACCAGAAAAGAAATTATCATTTACCCCTTTAACAGCAAGTTTAGCATTAACCTTGTCGTTTTCTCAGTATCTTACTCTTACGTAAATGTATCCCTACTCTACTTTCTTTGAGGTCTGCTTTGGGTATTTCGAGTTTTATACCACAAATTACTATAAAGCTAAAAAGGAAAGAAGTACTATTATATATTCCATGTCCAGTAGCTCCTTTTGAGTATTTTAAAGATGATAAAACTAGGTGAATGTACTATTGTAGGTATTCTATTTATGCTAAGCACTGCATTCAACAGAACTATTCGGTTTTTTAGCCACTGTCGAAATGAATATGGCTTTCAACTATGTTTTAGCTGTAAAAACAACCATTTCCTTCGTACTTGTATAGTCGCAGCATAAAGGAAGAACTCTATAATAGTACTTAGTAGCGCCTATAGTATTTTCCTAATTCCAAAATATAACTTTGTAGTTTGTGATATATAGATAGGAGCTCTCAGGGACACACCTCCCAACAAGTTCCATCCATTCTTTAGTGCATATTCAAAACCCGCGTTTAAGGGTAAATAGTAACGCCACAAGGTCTGAATCTGTTTGCCATTCACATACCATAAGATACATTTACGCCCTAGATTGGCTTGATAAACTAATCCTATATTTTTATGATTTTAGCACTAAAACCTAGAGTTACCATAACAGCTGGAACACGGGTTCTAATATTTTCCTCAGGCACCCATTTAGATATACTATTAAGTACCTTTTAAATTTGATTGAAGATATTGCAATCTACCTCCTAATAAAAAGGCAAATCTTCCTGTCCCATAACTTTTACCTAGCTCAATATCTACCATTGAGCCGTCCTCGAAATCATGTTCATCACGATTCAAAATTTCAGGATTCAATGGCTTATAACGCTCGTAAATTGAAGCTAGACGAACCTGTACATAAGATTGGGCAACTACCTGGCTAGGCCAAAACACACTCAAAAAAAATAATATACCAACAAAAATCTTACTTGTATAGTTGATTCCGTAATCCGTATTCCTCCTCTAAACTTTTACTTATGCTTAAATTTTGATAGTCCCAAATCTAGAACGGAGCCCGTTCCTGCATTTACCAATTGCATCACCAAGTCCATAATTATCGTTTCGGCACATGCCAGAAACCATTCAAGCCCGTCCCTAAGTTTCTTTTCATCAAGAAATAATATCGTGTTTCATGTATCGCTTGAAAGCGTATACCAAATCGCCCCTAACCCTAAGGCTTGCCACCCTACTAACAAACTAAAATAGTCTAATTAAGAAACTTATCAATATTGATTTTTCTGCTATTGTTATTCGCCAACCTAATCGATAGTAATATTTTATCAAGTGTTATTCTATCCAGGTATTTTCCATTCGTAATTACAGCATTTATAGTTCTTGTATTTTTTATATCCTCTAGTGGGTTTTTCGTTAAAAGGATCAAATCGGCTCTGCGCCCAATCTCAACTTTCCCTGCATTACTCTGCATCCATTGCGCTGGAGCTACGGTAGCTGCATAAAGCACCTGGCTTTCCGTTAATCCACATCTATTAAGAGATTCTAACTCATCAAGCAAAGAGAATCCAGCAACAACACCAGGGCCATTGGAATCTGTTCCTGCTGTAACAGTAACACCATTTTTAATCAAAGCTTTGATCATTATGTGCATAGCATGTACATACGTTTTCCAGAATAGTTTGTGATTTTTAATTTGTTCCGCACTATTTTTAATTGCCATATTCTCATAACTATTGTTTCCCGGCAACCAACCTTTTGCCAATTGCGAACCTTCTATTTGTCCTGGGTTTTGATACTCTAATTCAATGGTTTTTAGAAAATTATCTATATCAAAATTTTGCTTGGGGATACTTTCAATTATCCAAAGAGTAGAAGAAACAACTATATTTTTTTCTTTAAGTTTAATAGCAATTTGGTCTGCATTTGTTTTAAGATATTTTAAGTATTCTTCCGAATTGTCTGACCACATACCGCCAAACTCTTTAATTGTACTCTTTGTTATTTCTTCAACATGTGCTAATTGTGATTGCCCGGAATTATAAAAATCCTCCAAACCTACGCTTGGCGGTAAATGACCTATTACAGGAATACCTTGTTTTTCAGCTTCGTCTGTTAGTGCAAAATGGACTTCCGTGTTAGGGTTATATGATTTGATGGCATCATAACCTTGGCTTTTAAATTTTCTAACTGCTCTTCTTGCTTGAGTTGGCGTATTGTACTTAATAGCGTCGCCAAATAAGGTTTTAATTCTTTGAATCAACCCCTTTTTTGAACTCATTCCACCTGCTGCAATGTATATTTTTGGGCTAAGAGCACCTTCGTTGGCTTCTTTGCGCCATTTTAATATTAAGTTATCACTTTCCGAATTATTGTTAGCAATGTGAGTAACACCATTGGCTAAATATAGCAGTAAATCATTTTTACTTCTATGAAGATGTGCGTGTGTATCAACCAAGCCAGGGATAAGATACTGCCCAGTTCCATCTATTATATTATATTCATTTGGAAAACTGATTTCTTTAGCAACTTGTGTGATTTTATTATCCTTTATCAAAACAGTTAAACTGTCTAACATTTTTGTGCAATCTGCGGATAATACACTTACGTTAGTAATGGCTAATGGTGAAGTAGGTATTTTAAATATTGATGGATTAACCAGTTCTGTTTTTTCGCCACGGTGCTGTTTAATTAGAGATTTTACCCCAAAACAGGATACTACGCTTATTGTACTTAAAGCGGTGAGGACATATAAGATTCATTTTTTAGTTGTTTTAAATTTCATAATGATTTATTGATTGACAAGTCAAAAATAGAATCAATAAAACCCTACGACGGTATTTTAAGCAATAAGGTATAAAAACTATTGTTTTAGGTACAAAAATTATAGCGACAATAGTGTTTTTTTATAGCTTTTGGACACCGGTAATTCTATTTGGGTTAAAGAAATCATACCTGAATCTTTCCAAAACTTAAAATGGGAAGGATTAATTAAATGAGAACGATGTACTTGCGCCCAAGTGTTAGCAAGCAACTTAGCATAGTTATATGATATTTGACATCCTGTTATACTTAATTTAGACGACTTAAAATAGGTTATGAATATCTGCTGCTTTCTTCATTATACCGCCAGTGGTAAGCATTACGAATAATCACAAATAGCACTACAACTTCGATACCAGCACAAATTAGATAATGCGGCATTAAACTACCCCCGCCAACCACGTAGATGCTGGTAAGTATAGCAGCCCCAATATTTAGGGAGCGGTTAATTTTATAAGGCAAAACCCTAGAAAAATAAATCATAAGAATAGGAATATTAGTTAAAACTGCTGCAACTGCCATCGTTGTTTTAACTTCCCCTATAATATCGTCAAGGGTGTTTTCAAGCACAAGACCAACAATTATAGTTAGGATGTCCGCAAAAACAAGATTGAGCATCACTACAATCCACAGGGTTGATAATCTAACTTTAACATCCATATTTTTTTAGTGTTTAGTTTTAAAAATTATATCCGAAATAAAGCCCAGGTTCTCCAAAAAAGAATTTTGAATAGTGATCATTGATTGCTTTAAAAGGTTCCGGCATGGTTGTTTGATATGCCCTGTGTGTAATCGCAAAAGAGGGTTCTACAAAAAACTTCCCCTTAAAAAGTTTAACGTGGTAGCCAAGTCTATACGTATTAAAGATTTGAAATCCATTGTCTATTTTATTATCATTTTCATCTACAAAAGACTGCCAAGCACTCATCACATGAACGCCAGTGTACAAACCTTTCCACCAAAAACGTTGATATGCCAGTGCAAATCCATATTCCCTGATATAACCTGGGAATGTTGTCTCTGGTGCTTCCCATGAGGGACCATATGGAATACCGAGAGACCAACCATATTTCCAAGTTTTAAGTTCCAACGAAACTACATCGTTTCCGGTTAAACGATACCCTAGACTAACTTGAACAAAATCAGGTTTATTCTTTGGTAGAAAATTACCCAACATAGCAAAAGTACTCCCAACAAAACATGCTTTAAAGTTGACATCTGAGGTGTCATATTGCGCATTAAGATTTACGAAAATGGCTAAAAAAAGGGTGAAAAAAATAACTAAATTATTCTTTTGCATGGATTCTTCTGTTAAAGTTTAATACCAGGGCAAAAGTATATGGAGTGTGAGCTAAAAACCGTTCACCTAAGGTAATTAAGGATATGTAGTTTACCCTTTTTTTTCTAGTAACCTTGTTCGCATACGGCTCAAGGATTGTGGCGTAATCCCCAAATAACTTGCCAGTTGATGTTGCGGCACCCGTTGCACCAAAGCTGGTCTGGATTCTAATAAACTTAAATAGCGTTGCTCGGGAGAAGACGTTTTAAATTCATCAAAACTACTTTGGTTTTTAGAAATTAGCTGTTCGGAGAGTATACGGCATAGCGATTCAAATTTTGGGAATTTCTTAAAAACTTCTACTTCCATATCTGGTGTAGAAACCGTGATAATGGAATCTTCTGCGCATGAAATATAATATTCGGAAGCTTGTTTACTTACCACACAGTTTGGCGTAACACCTTCCATCTCCGTATAAAAATCTGTAGTCTTCTCTTCGCCGTCAATCATATAATACGCTCGAATACATCCTTTTAAAACAAAATAACCATTTAAAGAATACTGTCCTTCTTTAAGTAGCACTGTTCCCTTTTTTATGGTGCGGAAAATATCTAAAGAAAGTATCGTATTCTTTTCTTCCGCTGTTAACGAAATGTATTTGGAAATAAAATCAAAAAGGATGTTTTCCATTACTTTAAATGATATTATGATAGGCTGTTTTACTACAGATTCTGTTATTATTTAGATTTTAATGGTGTATAGATTTCAATCAAAAAACCAATATTATCTCGAACACATCCGACTTTCTGTGTCAAAGATTTTTCGGTTAACGGTTCAAATTTAGTGCGTTTTAAAATCTCTTTCAATATTTTCAGTCATAAAAGCTAATGCTACACCAAATGGTTTCCTTGAATACTTGATTTTTTCAAATCCGCTCTTAAAGTACATATGATAGTTGTTTCCCGTAAGTAATTTCCGTAAGTAATTTTCCGTAATCCTTTTCAGGTCTATTGAATTTACGGCTAAATCCAACTACTTTTTCATAGCACTCAATAGTCTCCAACATATTCTCTACGTAAAGTATGGTGTAAGCATATGTAATCTTTCGGTTTGCTTTTCCTAGTTACTAAACTTCAACTTCTTTTCAATAGCTACGATTATTTCGTTGGCAATATCCTTTCCGGTAGCGTTTTCTATGCCTTCCAATCCTGGGGAAGAATTAACCTCCAACAACAAAGGTCCTTTATTGGAACGGATGATATCCACACCGGCAACGGCCAAGTCCAGTATCTTCGCTGCCTTTATGGCCAACTTCTTCTCCTCCGAGGTAATCCTTATAATAGATGCCATACCGCCTTGGTGTATATTGGCTCGAAACTCACCTTTTTGTGCCTGTCGTTGCATACTAGCTACTACTTTTCCGTTGACTACAAAACAACGAATATCTTGTCCGTTTGCTTCTTTGATGAACTCTTGTACCAATATATTGGTGTTGACACTTTTAAAAGCGTTGATTACACTTTCTGCAGCTTTGTTAGTCTCTGCCAAGACCACACCTTTTCCTTGGGTACTTTCCAAGAGTTTTATGATTAATGGTGCCCCGTTAACCATTTTGATAAGATCTTTGGTGTCTTGTGGTGATTTTGCAAAACCCGTTATCGGAATATGGATATCGTTCTTGGAAAATAATTGCGAAGCAAATAATTTATCCCTAGACTGTGTTATGGATTCCGCCGAATTTTGGCAATAGGCACCTAAATTGGTGAACTGCCTAATCAACGCGCAACCGTAAAACGTAACGGATGGTTTTATACGCGGAATTACGGCATCAAAATCGGTCAATATATTCCCGCCTCTGTACCGTATTTCAGGAGAATTGGCATCCAATTTCATGTAGGCCAGTTCTACGTTCAAGAACTGGATTTCGTGACCTCGGGCCTCTGCAGCCTCTATGATTCGCATATTGCTGTACAGGTTTGGATTACTTGCAAGCAGCGCGATTTTCAATCCTGTTTTTTCCTTTTTAAACGGCGCATACTTTACGTCTATTTCGTCATTAGAAAATTCCTTAGCTGCATAATTCAATACCGGATTAACGATGTAACGATCGTTCAAAGCCTCACGACCCAAAAGCATACGAAACTCCATGGTGTCCCGATTGGCTAAGGTCAGCTCTACATCAAAGGTATCGTCGCCTATGGTTAATGGTGTTTTTACTACCAATCGCTCCTCGGAAATACCGGAGGAACTCTTTACCATACGCCGATCTACTAAGCGAGCTTCACACTCAATAGCGATACTCCTATTCTCCTGAAGTGGATTGACTTCAAACCGCACCCACTCTTGTGTTCCTTTTGTATATACTTTTAAATTGGTCGCTTGAATAGAGGAGGTTTTTGCTCCGGAATCTACCCTAGCCTTAATTGCCGGGACACCCAAACTTTCAAAAACACACCACTCTTCGCTTCCTATTATTTTTAAATCCTTCAACTCTTTTTTATTTTTTTCGTAGTTCAAAGATATCAGTTCTTCTGTCTTTTAAGTTCCTTACCGCACCAAATTGATTCAATTCCCGCAACAAATCGATATCTACATCAGCAATTAGTATCATTTCCGTGTTCGGGGTTGCCTCCGCTTTTATCCCATTGGTGGGAAAAGAAAAATCACAAGGCGTGAAGACCATGGATTGAGCAAACTGGATGTCCATGTTCTGAACATTAGGCAAATTCCCCACGCTACCTGCAATGGCGACATAACATTCGTTTTCTATGGCTCTTGCTTGCGCGCAATGTCGGACTCTGGAATAGCCGTTCTGCGTATCCGTTAAGAAAGGAATAAAAAGGATATCCATACCTTCATCTGCTAGTAGACGACTTAACTCTGGAAACTCAGAATCATAACAAATAAGTATCCCTATTTTTCCGCAGTCGGTATCAAATGCTTTTAGCTGTGTGCCGCCTTGCATTCCCCAAACCTTGGCCTCATCCGGAGTTACATGTAATTTTTCATAACGCTCCATACTACCATCGCGACGGCAAAGGTAGCCCACATTGTACAAGCGACCATCTATCATTTCAGGCATACTACCCGTGATGATATTGATATTATAGGATATAGAAAATTCCGAGAACTTCTGTACAATGCCCTGGGTATGTTTTGCGAGTTCCCTGATAGCATCCGGCGTAGACAAATGGTTGTCCTTAGCCATCAAGGGAGCATTAAAAAACTCAGGAAACAGGGCGAAATCGGACCGATAGCCCGATACCGCGTCTATAAAATACTCTGCCTGCTCCAATAAGGCTTCTAAATCTTTATAAGGACGCATTTGCCATTGTATCAATCCTAAACGGATAATTGTTTTCTTAGTAGCTGCTTTTTTGGAAGGTTTTTGGTAATAAATATTATCCCATTCCATCAAAATCGCAAAATTATTAGAAGCTGTATCGCTTGGCAAATAGCCTTTCATGACCTTAGCGGGATGAAAATCGTTGCTAATCTGAAAATTAAGCACTGAATCTTGAATTTCCTTTCTTCGCACTTTGGCAATATATTCCTTTGGTGTCAACTCCTTGGAATAAGTATGGAAATTAGGCATCCTTCCGCCAAAGACAATACTCTTTAAATTCAGTTTTTCGCAAAGTTCCTTTCTGTAATCATACAATCTTCTGCCCAAACGCAAACCCCTAAACTGTGGTTTTATAAATACCTCTATCCCGTACAACACATCGCCATACGCATCATGGGTGCTAAAGGAATAATCTCCAGTAATCTGCTCGTAGGTATGCTCGTCATCAAACTTATCATAGTCTACGATGATAGCAAGTGCAACACCAGCCAATTGTCCGTTGATTTTGATAACGACTTGGCCTTCTGGGAATTTCTGAATTAAAGAGATAATATGCTCTTGTTTCCAGTAGGCGCCAGGCATATTAGTATATGCAGAAATCATGACGGTCTTAAGTTCCTGATAATCGTCCAGGTCCAAAAACTTTAATTCAATATTTTCAATTTCCTCTATGTTCATCTATAATTAACTAAGTACTCTTAAGTGAAGGAAATACTAATACGGTGCCAACATATATTGGCACTGTACAATTTGTTTGAAAACTACTCGGAAACGGCCTGGAAGTCTGTAGATAAGGAAAACGGGGCCTGACACAACACCTTAGTCGTCTGAATCTTCAGTATCTGCCATATCCTCTGGGTCTGGCTCCACCACAGCAGTTGGGTCATCGTCTTCAAAATCCTCGTAATCAGCAACATCGTAATTTTCCATGGTATATCCCAGTTTTTCACTAATTTTTACCAAGTACTTGGTATCTGCCGTTAAAACCTCCACAGCCTCTACACGTTCTCCTTTTGAGTTACGAAAAGAAATAACATCACAATCGTCGTACCCATCTGGGTAGCGTTCCACAGTAAGTTTCAAAACTTCTGGTGTTAATTTTTTAAAATCGACAATAATTTTATTTAAATGTGCGTGTCTGTCCATAATTACATATCTAAAACATAGGCAAAAATTAAGGGAGCAACAATGGTCGCATCACTCTCTATGATGAATTTTGGGGTATTGATATCCAATTTACCCCAGGTAATTTTTTCATTGGGTACCGCGCCAGAGTAAGAACCATAACTGGTGGTACTATCACTTATTTGACAGAAATAGCTCCAGAACGGCGTATCTGTACGTTCCATATCTTGATATAGCATGGGAACCACACAAATTGGGAAATCTCCTGCAATACCACCTCCGATTTGAAAGAATCCTATTCCCTTCTCGGAGTTATGGGTGTACCAGTCGGCTAAAAAGGTCATGTATTCTATTCCAGATTTCATAGTGCTGGCCTGTAGTTCACCCTTCAATACATAGGAAGCGAAAATATTCCCCATCGTACTATCTTCCCAACCCGGACAGATAATAGGTACGTTTTTTTCCGCAGCAGCGTACATCCAAGAATTTTTCAAATCTATCTCATAGTGCTCCTCTAAAACTCCTGAAAGTAACAATTTATACATATATTCATGCGGAAGATAGCGTTCGCCTTTAGCCTCGGCGTCCATCCAAATCTTAACAATATGTTTTTGAATTCTACGGAATGCCTCTTCCTCTGGAATGCAGGTATCCGTAACACGATTCAATCCTTTTTCAAGTAAATCCCGCTCGTCTTGTGGCGTTAGATCACGATAATTAGGAACACGTTTGTAGTGGGAATGTGCCACTAAATTCATGATATCTTCCTCTAAATTTGCGCCAGTACAAGATACGATTTGCACCTTGTCTTGCCGAATCATTTCTGCGAAAATCTTACCTATTTCCGCAGTGCTCATAGCTCCCGCAAGGGAAACCAACATTTTAGAGCCTTGGTTCAGTTGTGCTTCATAACCTTTGGCTGCATCCACTAAAGCAGCTGCATTAAAATGTAAATAATATTTTTCAATAAAATTAGAAATGGCTCCTTTAGTCTTCATCCTCTTCGAATTTTGAATTGGTATTTGATTTATAATCTACATCACTGATGTTGTCATAATTCTCCTCTACATCTTGCCCCATAAACTTATAGCTTAACATTTTGTAATATAATTTAGCAGCTAAAAAATCTGAAGATTTATCAGCGCTATTGGGACAGAGCTCCACAATATCAAAGCCAACAACGTTCTTCTCCTTAAACACCTGTTTTAGGAATTCTAAAGTCTCATACCATATCAAGCCCCCTGGCTCCGGTGTTCCCGTAGATGGCATAATGGAAGGGTCTAATACATCTAAATCAAAAGTTATAAAGACATTTTCCGTGCACGCTTCTACCACTTTATCTATCCAATATTCATCGTTCACCATATCATGGGCAAAAAAGGTCTTTTCTTCGTCCATAAAGGTCTTTTCGATTGCATCCATAGAACGAATACCTACCTGCACTAAATTTGTAGTCTGGCTAGCTTCGTGAACGGCGCAGGCATGATTGTATTTGGTACCGTCATAAGATTCACGCAAATCGGCATGAGCATCTATATGCAACACAGTGAGATTATCAAAACACTCATTAAAGGCACGGATGCTTCCTATAGAAACAGAATGTTCTCCACCAAAAAGGGTCACAAACTTGTTGCGTTTAATATACTCCTTGGTCGTCTTATGTACGGCATTTACCATAGCCTCAGGACTACTATTTTCTAGTAGAGCTTCCGTAAGATGTATACCTTGTTCATACACTTCTGAGCCGGTCTCAATATCATACAGCTCCATATTTTCAGAAGCTGCTAAAAAAGCTTCAGGACCTTTATCGGCTCCCTTGCCCCAGGTACTTGTTCCATCATAAGGAACCGGAATTAAAACTACTTTCGCAGTTTCCAATTGTGCGAATTCGTCGGCAATACCCGCGTAATTCTTTGCGTGTTTCATTTTATTGTTTGTTGATTTTAACTTTTATTTCTTGTTGACCTTTGTTGCTGTATTCAGCCTTCTAAATTTTTAACTAACCCCGTGGTTAACTATTTCTCTTTTCTCCTCTTTAACTTCCACATTAACATCATACCCTAAAATCTTCAATAAGTCCTCCGCTTTTTGCTGTGGGTTAAACAAACTGGTTACGATATTTCCTTCTGTATCCCTATCTATTAGAATATGTTTGGGCTGTGGTATAAGACAATGTTGCAAACCACCATAACCACCTATGGTTTCTTGATAAGCTCCCGTGTTGAAAAAACCAATATATAAGGGTCTATCCTTTTTATATTTAGGCAAGTAAATAGCGTTCCTATTCTGCTCGCTATTATAATAATCATCACTATCACACGTGAGTCCACCCAAAAGCACACGCTCGTACTCATCGTTCCAACGGTTGATGGGAAGCATTATAAAACGTTTGTTTATTGCCCATGTATCCGGTAACGTAGTAATGAAAGAAGAATCTATCATGTTCCACTTTTCACGGTCGTTCTGTTGTTTTTGGTATAGTATTTCGTAGATAGCACCACCTGTTTCCCCTACCGTAAAACTTCCGAATTCAGTAAAGATGTTAGGAACGGACACCAGGGCTTCATCACACGTAATCTTTATTTGATTGATGATTTCGTCAATCATATATTGATAATCGTACTCAAACGCCAAAGAATTTTTTATAGGAAAACCGCCACCGATATTCAAACTATCTAAAGACGGACAGATTTTTTTCAATCGCACATACACCTTTAAACACTTAGCAAGTTCGTTCCAGTAATACGCGTTGTCGCAAATACCTGTATTGATAAAAAAGTGAAGCATTTTCAGTTCAACCTTCTCGTTGTTCTTTATCTGGTTTTTGTAAAAGGGAACAATATTCCTATATCCAATTCCTAATCTAGACGTATAGAACTCAAATTTAGGCTCCTCCTCAGAAGCAATACGAATTCCTACCTGAAAATCATTCTTTATTACGTCCGACAATAAATCTATTTCCTCATAATTATCGATTATGGGAATACAATTCCGGTGCCCTTCATTGATAAGCCTGCCGATGTTTTCGATATACTGATCACGTTTAAAGCCATTACAGATAACAAACGTATCTACTTTTATCTTGCCCTTGGCTTTGAGTTGCTCTACAATATTAATATCAAAGGCAGAAGAGGTCTCTATATGAATATCATTCTTTAAAGCCTCGTTTAAAACATGCTGAAAGTGGGAGCTTTTAGTACAATAGCAATATTTGTAGTTGCCTTTGTATTGGTATTTTTCCATGGCATTGGCAAACCAAGTTTTAGCTCTGTAAATATTCTCAGATATTTTAGGCAAATACGTAAACTTTAAAGGGCTACCGTACTGGGCCACCACTTGGTTTAGCTCTATGCCATGAAAACGCAGATGCTCGTCCTCCAAAGTAAATTCTTCTTGAGGAAAATGATAAGTTTGATTTATTAGATCAATATATTTAGTGTTCATTTTTGAATAAATGTTTGAAAATTAAAAATCAATAAAACATAGACAACATAATAACGTGGTCTATCAAAAAATTACATTGATTATAATTTTCAAATAAGAATCTGTTCCTGAGTTGTAGGAATAAAGAAGTAGTCGTGCTGACTTTGCACGATGGTAATATGGTAATCAGAAGTTAGCTTTAAAATTCGGTTGCCCATCTGATGAGCTGCTAAAGGGTTTGACTTCTTAATTCCCCATAACCCGAACACAGAAACACGGTTCATGATGTTCAGCTAATGCCAAAAAAAGCAAATCGTTATGTTCCGATTCGACATAGCAAATGAAATATAAAAAATTGGAAAAACAACATTTTGAAAAATAAAAATTCAAAATTATAGATACATGGTCATATTACAGTTCAACCGTTTGATTTTTAGCGTATTAATTTTATATATTTAGATTTAAATGACGCACAAGTACCTTATGAAAATACTATTTTCCCTTATTTGCTATGCCTTTTTAGGAGGGTTAACTGCTATAAATGCTCAGATACAGCCAGGAGTGTACATTTCCGACGCTGAAAATGTACGACATGAAGTAAAAATCAATGATGATTATTTCATCTATTCCGCTTATAGAACCAACCCACCAGAATTCATAAGAACCCTCGGTGGTTTTGCACAAGTAGAAAAAACTACCGCTGGAGAACAGTTAACTGTTTTACTAGAATTTAATTCGGACTACGAGCGAGACTCCATTCGGCAGTTAAGTATTCCAACCCATATGGATGGCAAAACACTACACCTCAACTGGTTTAAAAAATTAAAACTAACAGCATCGAAAAAAACGGAACAGGACCTAAACGGCGCATGGCTATTTGCTACAAGAGGACCTGACGAAGGACAGGAACGCCGCGGAGAGGCCAATACCAGAAAAACTTTGAAACACCTACAAGATGGTCGTTTTCAGTGGATTGCTTACGATACCGATGGACTTCAGTTTAAGGGTGCTGGAGGTGGAAAATACACGTCCATAGACGGTATTTATACCGAAAACATTGAGTACTTTTCAAAAGACAATACTCAGGTAGGCGCTAGTTTGGAATTCAACTATGAAATTAAAAGAGACGATTGGCACCATACCGGCAAAAACAGCAAAGGAGCACCCATGTACGAGATTTGGAGCAGGAGACCCACAGACAATTAATAGCCTTCCTGTTTTTTAGGGTAGATTGATAAAAAATTCTATTTTTGCGTCCTTATTTGGTCTCGTAGTTCAACGGATAGAATAAAAGTTTCCTAAACTTTAGATGCAAGTTCGATTCTTGCCGAGATCACTTTTTAACAATCAAGTAGACTCAAAAACGTACTGTTGATTTGACTTTTGTCCTTAGTTAAGTTTAACTAAAAGACCTTCGTTATGTGCACTACTTCTATATTTTCCATCTTACTTGTGCTAAGTTTTTATCCTTCAATTTTTTATTAAGTATTGGTTGCAGATAGTTTTACTTCTATGTTACTCCAAGTAGCGTTGACATAAGCGTGCACTTGATGTGCTTATTCTACCAGTCCTGTGCCTGTTTCTTAGCTAACTTCCTAAATATTTACCTGTACATGTAATCATATATTTACAGTTCCTTAAAGAAAGTACAAAATGGCAAAAGCAAGATAGAAGTTAAAATCAAATTAGAATATTTAACATGATTGGTCTATTCAGAATTACACTTGTACACAAAATCAATAAACCGTATTTCATAGCTTGACTCAATGTATGTTATGATTGGCTCTTTTGCGTTTTTGATATAAAAATCGAATATAAACTTCTAAGGGTTTAGTCGTGATTTTGTACCTCCAGATCTACTATTTATTACCTGTCTAATATGGTAAAGAGAAATTATTTGTTCTTGTTTTATCCTGAATTATAGAAGTTCTTGCGGTTCGTGTTTCTTACACCTTTACTAGGTAACAAGCAGCATACGTTTTTTATATGATACATTTAAATAAATCCAACTTCTAGAAATAATATCAGCTCAGAAATCATGATTTATTCGTGAATTGGTAAGTGTAAAAAAGAATCTATTATATGATTTCTCCAGATAGCTATGTGTAAAAGTTAAAACAGTTTTATCTATTAAATGGAATGCCAATATTTAGAAAAACCCTTAGTTCTTTACTATCGTTGGTCCACGTTGTATTAAGGTCTATAGGTCCCAAAATAGATTTGTACGATATGGTTGCTCCTGCCGAATATAAAACACTCGTTCCATCCAAAGCTTGCCAATTACTACTTGGAGTAAAAAAATTGTCAGTATATTTTTCGAGGGTATCGAACCCTACGGACGCGATATTGAGTTGCGGCGTTATAAAAAATTTAGAGCTTATGCTAAACTGAAGTCCAAGTTTGACCATCATGAACTGACTCACTGATAATTCATCTTCGTTCAAGCCTTGAAAGGCAAAACTATCGGCTCTTTGGATGGGTAGATTACCTCCTAAAAGATAGAGCTCGGGATAACCAAATTCAAAAAAAGATGCCTCATTCTCTTTCTGGTTATCCGCTAAGGTAATTCCTGAAGAAATACCTACTATACCAGTAAATCTTTGGTTGAAGTCTCGGCGATGTTCAAAGTTGAGGTTGAGCTGGGTAAAACCATTGGTTACTCCTTTTACCGATGGGGTGTTTAAGTCGCTATACGTAGCATTTACATTCTGCCGTAGGGACCTCTTGATATTAAGTTTAAGTATATTCCCCTTTGTTGGATAGAACACCTCATTCATAGAATTAAGGACATAATGAATATTAACATTGATACCGCTTGAGAAGTACTTCGATAGTAATAATATATTCTCATCGATATCGGTAGCTACGGTCGGGTTTATATCTGTATGTCTGTAATTCAAACCCACTCCGACAAAGCTATTCAACGAGTTGATGTTATAATTTATTTGATTTGTCCATACGAAGCTTCTTTCCCTAAAAACATCCGCAGTGTTTCCATCCACGAATGCTTCTTGTTTCAGTTGCGTGCCAATAGTTTCAATTTTCCACCACCAATCTTCTAGATTTCCAAAATTCTTACGGTATTGTGCCATAAATTTTGGTTGCTCTGCAATATCAACGCTAAACAATAAGCGTGAAGCTTTACCAAGCACATTTCTTCCACTATAATTACCTATAATACCCACACCCCGATACCTATCATAATGCACTGAGCCCCTTAATTGGTGCTTCGATTTTTCAAATCCTGTGAGTATTATACCATTACGACCACCCTCCCTATCGGTATCATAAGTCAACTTTTTGAAAATATTAGTCCCCATAGTTCTTTTCATAAACCGGGTAATATCCTTTTTAGAGTATATCTCTTTAGCCTTTATATTCGCTCTAGCCCTAACCAATGGTAGGTTTGAGGCACTAATTTTATTAAAAACTATGGTATCAAAAACAATCCTATCCTCTAAATAGGGCAAAACATGTGGTCGTTGTCGATAGTTCTGCAAGGTTTTTGAAAGTTGGACAAGTTGGTTCAACCCTTTTTGAGCACCTATTTTCCCCTGTTCATAAATTTTATCGCTCTTTCCAAAATCAGCAGCAGTATATGACAGATTCGGCACATGATCGATTAAAATATCACAGAGTTCTCGGTTTTGTGGGTAGATACTATAGCTGGCGAGCATGATCGATTGCAATAAAACCGCACTAAGATTGTCAAGCTCTTCCAGTGGCTTGGCAAAACCTGAAACATCGCTCCCGATAATGATGTCAGCTCCCATACTTTTGGCAATGTCAGTAGGAAAATTATCAAGAATTCCTCCATCTACCAATAAGCTATTCCCGTATAACATAGGTTCGAATACTCCAGGTATAGACATACTGGCTCTCATAGCTGATCTTAGTGAACCTTCTCCAAGTATTCTGCGCTCTCCGTTTACGATATCAGCAGTAACAGATCTAAAAGGTATAGCTAAACGATCAAAATCATCAATATTATAAACAGGATAGGTAAGATCAAAGAGCACGTCCCGAAGGTTTTGATCGTTCAACAAATAAGAGCTCACCTGTGCTTTTCCTTTCACTACATCAAAATCGAGAAGATACTTCTTGAATTCATCCTTTTCCTCTATACTTACATCATTCAGATTGGTGCTTCCGCCAAAGAGTTTGCCCCATTTTAGGGCATGTGTAATCTTAGCTAAATCATTACCTGAATACCCCATAGAATATAACCCTCCTATGACACTACCCATGCTGGTCCCAATAATCAGGTCAGGAACAATATTCAAAGAATCCAAGGTCTGTAGCAGGGGTACATGTGCGATACCCTTGGCTCCACCGCCACTGAGAACGAGCGCGATTTTAGGTTTAGTTTCCTGAGCGAAACCCACCAGGGAAATAGAGAAAAGGATACCAAGGACCAGGTTTTGTAATATGCCTCTGAGAAGAAAAGGATAAACCATTGAATAGTGTAAATTTTATTTAGAACTGTATACCTTTTTATTCTCCATAAAAAGCTGGCAAGTTTATATCTCTAAAACAACTACATTGGCAAACAAAATAAATACTAACCGGCACTTATTTCTATTACGTAAAGAATCGTTTTTGAGGGCTTACCGTCTTTAGTATGGGATTATCCCTTCAGCCTGCAGTAAGCAATGTACCCTTTAATTCTCTAAATTAGAAGGATACTTCTAAAGCCAAGTAAAAACATAACTTAAAAATAATAAGTAAATAATTAATAATCAGCCGTTGGGTCATATTTTGTGCTGCTAATAGATATATAGCTTACCTATTACAGCCAAGGCCTTACTGTGTGATTAGTAAGGAAAGCATGCTTTCGGTTTAAGTGCAACTCTAGTTGCCTTTCAAAAATAGTCGAATTTTTAACCGGTATCTTAAGATTCTGTGTACCCATAACATTTTTAAAATTCCAAGTCAATCTTCCTAATCAACAATGCTTATTTAATATACCCACCCACAGTCCTGTGTACCCTGTTTGCGAGACCCCCGAACACGATGCCCAACAGAATACCAGTAAGCACATCCAATGGATAATGTACGCCTAGATAGATACGACTATAGCTAACCAATAACGCCCAAATAATCAATGCCACGGGCACATACTTTAATCGATTTTTAAGCAATAAAGCGAAAAAGGAGGCAAACGCAAATGAATTTATTGCGTGGGCCGAGAAGTAGCTAAACTTTCCGCCACAATATTTTGGAACAGTACGAATTAAGTCTTTAATTTCAGGATTATAACAGGGTCGCAATCGCGCTATGGATTCCTTTGTAAAAATAGATAGATACTCCGTACTACTTAGCATTACCAATGCTAGTATACTAATGAATACTACTTTTTTTATCCCAAAAAGCCGATAAGACAGGGCAAGGGACAGACCATATATGGGTAGGGTAATCCAACTCAATGTACGTGATAGATACAGCCAAATAAAATCCCAAGAAGGACTGCCAAGCCCATTTAGGTAGAGAAGCAACTTCGTATCCAATTCTAAAAGTTCGTCCAAAATAATTTCTCTTGATAATTTAAAGTGAAATTAATAAGAAAAGAAGAAAGTCCAAATAAAAAATGTCTCAAGTTGGCGCGGCCAATACTCCGGCTTTGTTGATGTGGAACTACTTAAATCAAAAGCCCCTTAAAAGTTACCAGTTATACCAACCTGTCCAAGACCTAAGTTAAGGTTCCAATTAACAAGTTTATCCTTTCGATAAACATCGCTTTTGTATTTGTTGTTGAGATACCTATCGATGGATTCTACCGTAAAAATACTAATAGCAATTCCTAATACCACATCCGAAAGCCAATGTTGACCCTCCCAAATTCGAGATACGCCAGGTACGGCACCTACCGTATAGATGCCTGCCCTTACCCAAGGATTTTTAAATTGTTTACCAATGGCATAAGCATTTGTAAAGGCTAAGATAGCATGTCCTGAAGGAAATGAATGGAAGTCTCTATTAGAATTGAACGGATCAAAAGTATCTTTCCCCTTTCCGCTCATTGGTCGTGCTCTACCAACTACTGATTTTGTGATTTGCTGCAACAGCCCTGCCGCTGATGCAGAAGCAATCATTAACACTCCAGTACGTCTAATTTTTTCGCTCTTGGTAAGTAGTCCGGTCAGGTATACACCGCCTGTAAACATATAATTGTATGTAGGACTTCCGATTGTTGATCCGTAGTCCCTCATACCTTTTGGGACTCCTTCCTGCTGGCGTTGAATAAACTCAGAAGTTTGGTCATCGATTAGATATAGCATTCCAGTTCCCAAGGCAGTGTATCCCAGCTTTGACCAATCGCTACCTTGCCAATGAAAAGGTCTTGAATACGAATAGCCTATTCCTTTAAAAACATGTTTCATATCATATTTCAAAAGTTTCCATCTCTTTTCCTGAGAATCGATACTATCTTGCTTTACCTGACTAGCTAAGTTTGACACTCCTAACACCAGAAAGAATACTACAAAAATTATTTGTCTTGAAATTCTTAAGGTGGATAAGCCTAGCTGCAGTGATTTTCTTTTAAACATAACCGTTTGAATTAATTTTTAACCTAGACTAAAGCTTTTGTATTTATAATATAAATTGATTTATTCGCTATTTTACGAGCAAACAGTTTCCTGAAAATAGTGGATCTTATTGGTGTTAGAAAACCGATCAAGAGCCAAACTATAAAATCAACCAGGATGTCTGGAACATTTGGAAGTACATCGTATAATAATACTACATTACGAACGAAAATAACAATAGAAACAAGCAATAACGCTAGTGTTCCTATAACAAATGGTAATTTGATTATAACCGGTAACGCATTCACGAGGAATTTACCGATAGTAACCGAAAAACTATTGCTGCAGTCGTTAATACGAATAAGTCGATAACCGAAATCATCCATTCGGATGGTAAAAGCAACACTGCCATATACACCAATGGTGGCTATACGTGTGGCACTGGTTACCATTATTATTTGGGTTAGAACCGGCTCACTAAGTACCGCACCTCAAACGATTATCCTAATTTCAACCCGAGAATGAAATCGGTTAAGATGACGGACAAGGTACTAGAGTCTTTTACAATGGAAGTACATTGGGATGGGAGTCTAATGGAATAGATACTATTCCCGACCGCTTCACATAAACCTTTTAGACTATTGGTACACCTCAACAATCATCTCTACCTCTACCGCCATATTACCCGGCAAAGAACCCATACCTACCGCAGCTCTGGCATGTTTTCCTGCATTACCAAAAACAGCGACCATAAGGTCGGAATAGCCATTGATTACCTTGGAATGATTGGTAAACTCTGGAACGGCGTTAACCATTCCATTAACCATTACTACTCTTTTTACTTTGTTCAAATTTCCTAATTCGGCCTTTAGGACGGATAATTGATTTATAGCCACTTCTCTTGCCGCGGCATAGCCTTCTTCCAAAGACAAGGCTGCGCCCAATTTTCCTACAACATTCTCACCATTCGCCTGTTTGGGACCTTTCCCGGCCAAAAACAGAAGATTTCCAGCTCTTACCGCATGCACATAGTTGGCCGCCGGAATACCCTGATCCCGAAGGATAATATTCAACTCTGATAATTTAGCTTCCGGATTATAATCACTCGGTATTGTTTCTGCTTTAACCACCTCGGATTGGGATTTCATTTCCCTATCCAGAGTAGACCCACAAGAAACCAAAAACAGTAATACCACTCCCATCGAAAATTTATTCATGCTATTTTAATTGATTTACAAACTATTTAAACGCTAACCTGAATAACAAAAATATGATAATATGTTAACGTTCGACTACCATGAGTAGGATTTGGCTAAAAAAGCAGTAAAATAATTTCCTTTTTATTAGTTTAGCGCATTAACCAAACCACTAAAATCAAAATCAAATATGGAAAATTCAAAGGTGAATGCAAACAGGCTGTTTTATGCAAGCTGTTTTGCATTAATAACTACCGCTTTCTCTTTCGCAATTGCAGCCGGTATTTTAGATCAACTGAAAACCGAATTAGAATTAACAGCGAGTCAAACAGGACTTATAACCTCGATGTGGTTTTTAGGTTTTCCAATTTCCATGGTTATTGGTGGCCTGATTTACCACAAAGTAGGGGGAAAAGCTATCATGCAATTTGCTTTTTTTGCACACGCTATCGGTATTATAATGCTCATTTTTTCTGATAACTATATTGGTTTACTTATTGCCAATTTACTTATTGGTTTAGGAAACGGGTGTACCGAAGCGGCTTGTAATCCAATGATTGCTGACGCATATCAAGGCACAAGAATGAGTAAGATGCTAAACCGTTTTCATATGTGGTTTCCAGGAGGGATTGCAATTGGAAGTTTATTATCTGGTTTCATGACCGATTATGCAATCATGGGTCAAAGTCAAATGTGGCTATTGATGATTCCTACCATAATTTACGCTTATTTATTTTTTGGGCAAGACTGGCCAAAAGCAAAAATACAAGAAGCCGCAACGCTAGGTGGGAACTTTAAAGGAATGGCCACTCCTCTATTTATATTTATTGCGGTTTGTATGGCCTTGACCGCTATCTCAGAATTTGGACCCAACCAGTGGGTAGGACTTATTTTAGAAAAAAGTGGCGCACAACCTATGTTAGTATTAGCATTAACCGCCGGCTTAATGGCAGTTGCGCGATACTTTGGAGGCGATATGGTGAAACGGTTTGACCAAACTGGAGTTTTACTAGGTTCAGCAATTTTGGCAACAATTGGTATTTATTTATTCAGCACGCAAACAGGAGCTATGGCTTATGTAGCTGCAGTTATCTTCGCCTTAGGTATCGCTTATTTTTGGCCTAATATGATTGGATTGGTAGCAACTAAAGCGCCCAAAAGTGGTGCTCTAGGCATGTCGATTATAGGGGCTATTGGAATGTTTGCGAATTCTATTTTTCAACCTATTATTGGTGGATGGATAGATAGTGATACTAATGAAATTAGTGAATCTATATTAAACGTTTCTGGAGAAACTTTTAGTAAAGCAAAAAATATTATAGATGAAACTAAAAATTTAAGCGACATTGAAAACACAGAAGCTGTAAAACAAGTAGCATCGATGCTAAATGTATCAGAAACAAACGTAGAATCTACTATAAATAATGTGGTTCTAGAATCCGGTCAACAAACTTTAGAAACTATGACAATCTTTCCAGCAATTTTAATAGTTCTCTTCACCATTTTATTTTTATGGATGAAGAACAGAAAAATAAAATAGTGAAGAGGTTGCGTCAGCTTAATCATACCTTACTTCATTAAAAATGGCCAAACATTCGATTGTTTGGCCATTTTTAATTTAAACTATGTATTGTTCTAACAGCAACTCCAATATCTCTATAGCGGCATCACTTATCTTGGTGCCTGGTCCAAAAATAGCGGTTGCCCCCGCATCTATTAGAAACGGGTAATCTTGTTTGGGAACCACACCACCAACAATAACCATAATATCTTCTCTACCATATTTTTTTAGTTCTTCTATAACAGCAGGAACTAAGGTTTTATGCCCTGCAGCCAAAGAAGAAACACCGAGAATATGTACATCGTTCTCTACAGCTTGTTTAGCAGCTTCCTGCGGTGTCTGAAACAAAGGCCCTATATCAACATCAAACCCTAAATCGGCATATCCTGTAGCCACTACTTTCGCGCCACGATCGTGTCCATCCTGGCCCATCTTTGCTATCATAATACGGGGTCTACGGCCATCCTGCTCTGCGAACCTATCTGTTAGCTCCTGCGCTTTCTTAAAGCTTTCGTCGTTTTTTATCTCCTTGGAATACACCCCTGTAAATGATTTGATTACTGCCTTATGCCGTCCAAAAGCGAGCTCTAGCGCATCACTAATTTCACCTAAAGTAGCCCTTGCCCTTGCGGCAGCTACCGCTAAAGCTAATAAATTATCCGCAGCTCCGGTCCCTTCTATTTTGTTTTTACCAGCCTTAGTCAACGCTTGCAAGCAATTTTCAACCACTTTGGTATCCCTATTTTCTTTAATGGATGCCAACCGTTTCATCTGTTCCTTGCGCACGGCTTGGTTGTCTACCTCCAAAATCTGTAGCGCGTCCTCTTTCTTCAATCTGTATTTATTGATGCCCACGATGACATCTTGTGTACTATCTATTCGGGCCTGTTTTCTGGCGGCTGCTTCTTCAATCCGTATTTTGGGGATTCCGGCTTCTATGGCCTTGGTCATTCCGCCCAGTTCTTCTACTTCACTCATTAACTCCATCGCTTTGTGAACCAATTCCTGCGTTAGGGTTTCCACGTAATAACTGCCTGCCCATGGATCAACCGTCTTTGTCATTTTGGTTTCTTCCTGCAAGTAGATTTGGGTTTCCCTAGCAATCCTAGCAGAGAAATCTGTGGGTAGCGCAATGGCCTCGTCCAAGGCATTGGTGTGTAAGCTTTGTGTGCCTCCAAATACAGCCGCTGCTGCCTCAATAGTAGTTCTTGCTACATTATTAAATGGGTCTTGTTCCGTAAGGCTCCATCCGCTCGTCTGGCAATGGGTACGCAAAGCAAGTGATTTATCACTTTTAGGGTCGAATTCCTTTACCATTTTTGACCAAAGCAAACGTGCAGCACGCATCTTTGCAATTTCCATAAAATGGTTCATGCCTATGCCCCAAAAGAAGGAAAGTCTCGGTGCAAAATCGTCAATTTTTAGTCCGGCTTTTAGTCCGGTACGAATGTATTCCAAACCATCAGCCAAGGTGTAGGCTAGTTCTATATGCGCCGGTGCGCCAGCTTCATGCATATGATAGCCAGAGATACTGATGCTATTATACTTTGGCATAAATTGGCTCGTATACTCAAAAATATCGGCTACCAGCTGCATGGAAGGTTTTGGTGGGTAGATATAGGTGTTACGTACCATAAATTCTTTTAAGATATCGTTCTGTATGGTACCTGCCAATAGTTCCTTGGGTACACCTTGCTCCTCTGCAGCCACAATATAAAACGCCATAATAGGTAAAACGGCACCATTCATAGTCATAGAAACCGACATCTTATCTAAGGGAATACCGTCGAATAAAATTTTCATATCCTCCACGGAATCAATGGCCACCCCTGCTTTTCCCACATCGCCCACCACACGTTCATGGTCGCTATCATAGCCTCTATGGGTGGGTAAATCAAAAGCAACGGACAATCCTTTTTGTCCGCCTTTTAAATTCCTCCTGTAAAACGCATTACTTTCTTGTGCCGTGGAGAAACCTGCATACTGACGTATTGTCCACGGTCTTCTAACATACATGGTAGAATATGGACCTCTAAGATAGGGTGGGATTCCCGCCGCAAAATTCAGATGTTCCGCATCCTTAATATCGTCTTTAGAGTAGGTTTTTTTTAAATCGATATTTTCCGCAGTAGTATACCCGTTTTCAGAATTGGACTTAGCGTTACTATTTTTTGAAGTGACCGAAGCTGGATTTAAACTAAGATTATCTAGATTTTTTCTACTCATCCTGTAATCTTTTTTGTTCCAAGGCTTCCGCTAAACGTTTTTCTATAATGGGTACCAACAATGTTTTTCTTGCATTAATTTTCACAAAAGGGTAGAGTTCTAAATCGGCTTTCATTTTATCATCCTCATTCTGGAATTTGTTCGTGCCTACTAAGACTTCTTTTTGTTCGTTAAATCGTTCTTGCTGCTTGTTGCCCGCTTCCTTTATCTTTCCCTGTATGGTGTGCTCCTTCAATTGTTTTAAAAACCCACCACCTTTCTCAATCGATTTTAATAATTCCAAGCCTTTTTCTGCCAACTGCTTGGTCAGGGTTTCTATATAATAGGATCCGTCAGATGCATTCGCCACTTTGTCAAAGTAACTTTCTTCCTTTAAGAGCAATAACTGATTTAGCGCAATACGTTCTCCAAAATCATTGGACTTATGATAAAGCGCGTCATACGGCATATTGATGACGGTGTTTGCTCCTCCCAATACGGCTGACATACATTCCGTCGTAGTCCGTAACATATTTATGTTATAATCGTAAAGTGTTTTATTTCGTTTGGATGGATACGCAACGATATGGCAATCCAACACCACATCGTAAAGCGCCAACAGGCCTTTCCAAAGCGACCGTAATGCTCGCAGTTTTGCAATTTCAAAGAAATAATTCCCACCTACGGATATCTTAAACACCATACTTTTCATCTTACCCAAACTTCCTTTTTGTTCCAAATAATTCAGGTATTCGTTGGCATGTGCCATGGCATAGCCTAATTGCTGCGCCATATTGGCGCCGGCGTTTTCATAAAGCGACACATCTACGCTTAAAGCGTGATGGCCTTTTGTTTCGACTATTTTTTCTAAGAATTCATGGTCTTTCTCTAGACTACTATACCAGTTACCCGTCCGCGCTAAATGCCCTATAATATCCACATTGAAAAAGACGGCATCTGCAGCCTTTGGGGTAAGATTCAAGACAGATTGTACAAAGCGCTCCGAGAGAAATTGCATCTCTAAATAAACAGCTGTTTTTTCTAGGTCAATGTCCTTCAGTAATACGGCAACGGCAATATCCTCGGACGGCACTAAAATATGTAACCGCTGCGCACCTCTTTGCAATGCTTTTAGCGCAGCTTTATTGGCCATTTCAACATTGCCTGCGTAAATTAATTGTCCAATATGCCAACCATGGTTTACAAAGGGTATATTGGGAAGGTGATTAGCAATATCTTCCTCGTGGTAAAAAGGCTTCACTTTTATGCCTTCCGGAGATTCCCAGACCAAGGTATCGTTATAATCGGCCCCTTTAAGGTCATACTGGATTTTTTGTTTCCAAGCCTTTGAAGACACCTCGTTAAACACATCAAATAGTATTTTATTTTTCATACTTATTTTAAACCTTAATCCTCTGTAATCTAATCATTCAACGGCAAACTATAACGGAATATTACCATGTTTCTTTTTTGGCAATTTCGCTACCTTATTTTCAAGTAAGGCAAAAGCCTTTATCAATTTTCTTCGGGTATGCTTGGGTAAAATAACTTCATCTATAAACCCCCGTTCCGCAGCACTGTATGGATTCGCAAATTTCGCTGCGTACTCTTGTTCCTTTTCGGCTAATTTGACCTCTGAATCTTTTGCATCAGCAATTTCTTTCTTAAAAATAATTTCACTGGCCCCTTTCGCTCCCATTACGGCAATCTCTGCACCTGGCCATGCATAGTTCATATCAGCACCAATATGCTTGGAATTCATGACATCATAAGCACCGCCATATGCTTTTCTGGTAATCACGGTAATTTTGGGCACCGTTGCCTCACTCAAAGCGTACAATAATTTAGCGCCGTTCGTTATAATTCCATTCCATTCTTGATCTGTCCCAGGTAAAAACCCTGGTACATCTACCAATACCAGTAAAGGAATATTAAAGCAGTCACAAAAACGAGTAAAACGGGCTGCTTTTTTAGAGGCATCTACATCTAAAACTCCTGCAAGACTGTTCGGTTGATTGGCAACAATACCAATACTACGACCTCCTAGTCTGGAAAATCCAACGACAATATTCTCAGCGTAATCCTTATGTATTTCAAAAAATGAATCTTCATCTATTATACCCTTAATAACCAAGCGCATATCGTAAGGCTGATTAGGGTTTTTAGGTACAATCTGTTCCAGTTCCTCCCTCATTTCGTTTCCTGGTTCAAAAGGCAACTTCATGGGTAACTCTTCACAATTTTGTGGCATATAAGAAAGCATTCCCTTTATTTGGGCAATACACTCCATATCATTAACCGCTGTAAGATGGGTCACACCTGATTTTGTAGCATGGGTAATTGCGCCTCCCAGTTCCTCTGAAGTAACCTCTTCGTTAGTTACGGTCTTTACCACATTAGGTCCGGTTACAAACATATAACTGGAGTTTTCTACCATCAAAGTAAAATCGGTAATAGCAGGAGAATAGACAGCACCACCAGCACAAGGTCCCATAATTCCGGAAATCTGTGGTATTACCCCTGAAGCCATCACGTTTTTATGAAAGATATCTGCATAGCCGCCAAGAGAGCGCACGCCTTCTTGGATACGTGCACCACCACTGTCATTTAGACCTATCATGGGAACGCCAATTTTTAGCGCCATATCCATCACCTTACAAATTTTTTCTGCGTGTGTCTCTGAAAGTGCACCCCCAAATACTGTAAAATCTTGCGCAAACACACATACCTGCCTACCCTGTATTGTGCCATACCCTGTAACCACCCCATCACCGTAGAACTTTTGTTTATCCATGCCAAAATCGGTGGTTCTATGCGTAACCAATGCGCCAAGCTCCTCAAAAGATTCTGGGTCCAACAAAAAATGAATACGTTCTCTAGCGGTTAGCTTTCCTTTGGCGTGCTGCTTCTTTATACGTTCTTCCCCGCCTCCTATTTGTGAGGCAGCCAACTTGGCGTTAAGAATCTTTATTTTATCCGTCATCAAGCAAATTTTATCAGTTTTCAGCTTCTTTTATTTTTCCAAGTAGTGGATACAACTTCAGGTACTTTCAGAAGGTTCTTCTGATTCAAATACAATTGTAACCCTACCAAAGCGGCAATAGCCTCTTCAGCTGCAGATGTAGCCTTACGTTCCTCTAGATTATAATGATTTTTTACAAAATGTGTATCAAAACTACCCGATGTAAAGGCTTCGTGTTCACAAACGAACTTCCCAAAGGATAAGGTTGTGGCAACCCCTTCAACTTTGTAATTATTTATTGCCGCTATCATTAATCGAATCGCCTCTTCCCTAGTTTCACCATAGGTTATTAGTTTCGCTATCATAGGATCATAAAACATAGGCACCACCATGCCTTCCTCAAAACCATCATCCACACGAATACCTTCTCCTTTTGGTATTTTGTACGTGGACAAAGTACCTATACTTGGCATAAAATCATCAAGTGGATCTTCTGCATATACACGTACTTCCAATGCATGACCAGTAATGGTCAAATCGGCTTGTGTAAATGCTAGTGTTTCTCCTCTAGCGATTTTTATCTGTTGTTCTACAAGGTCTAATCCGGTAATGAACTCTGTAACCGGGTGCTCTACTTGTAAACGGGTATTCATCTCTAAGAAATAGAAATTATTGTCTTCGTTTAACAAAAATTCTACAGTACCTGCACCAACATAATCACAGGCTTTTGCTACCCTAACGGCAGCGGCTCCCATCGCAGATCGTGTTTCTGGAGTTAATACACAAGAAGGTGCTTCTTCTACCACTTTTTGATGCCTGCGCTGCACACTACACTCTCTTTCGAATAAATGTACCGTATTCCCATGGGTATCTGCTAAAATCTGTATTTCTATATGGCGTGGGGAACCTACATATTTTTCTATAAATACGGATCCATCACCAAAAGCAGCAGTTGCCTCCCCTATGGCTCTATCCATTTGTTCCGGCAGTTCGTCTAAATTATCCACCACACGCATCCCCTTACCACCACCTCCTGCAGCGGCTTTTATAAGAATAGGAAACCCTATTTCAGTTGCTATCCTTTTTGCTACATCTTTGTCTGTAATAGCGGTATCTATTCCTGGCACCATGGGAATATCATAAGCTTTTACCGCTTCCTTTGCTGCCAACTTATTCCCCATGACTCTTATAGCATGTGGTAATGGCCCTATAAATGTGATTCCGTTAGTAGCTACAAGTTCCGCAAACACCGCATTTTCGCTTAAAAATCCATACCCGGGATGTATGCCTTCTGCACCGGTTTGTTTGGCCGCAGCTATAACTTTATCCATAACCAAATAAGATTCAGAAGATGGTGCCTTACCAAGCAACACAGCTTCGTCCGCAAATTTTACGTGTGGTGAATTACGGTCAGCTTCTGAATACACAGCAACGGTTTTAATTCCCATTTTTCGTATTGTTTTCATCACCCTCAGAGCAATTTCACCACGATTGGCAACCAGTATTTTTTTCATTAAAACATCTTATTTTAAAACCGAAATTGGAGATCAGTATCGGTTGTTCTCCTTTTAAAGTTACGATTCCATTTCAATAATTAATTGCCCTTTGTCAACGGTATCTCCTACCTTGACTGCTATGGATTTAATTGTTCCGCCACCTTGAGAAAGTATCTGATTTTCCATCTTCATTGCAGATAGGACCAATAATGGCGTCCCTTCCACAATCTCCTGTTCTGCTTGTACCATAACGTCCATTATTAAACCAGGCATGGGCGCCAAGATGTTTTTTGCCTTTTGGGAAGCGTTGGACAAGAGTCCCATTTTTTGAACCAATTGATCATACTGATCATTAATCTTGATAACGTAGGTATTTCCGTTCACAGCTATCGTCAACCTTCTTTCTTGAAGATTTTCTGCTATCACCTGCACATCATATGACCTTTTATCCTTTAAAACATGAAATCCAGCAGCGCCTAAATTTTGCATATCCAATGCAGCTACATCATCTTTACTCAAATCAAATTCGGCCTCATTAACCTTGACTAAATACTTTTCCATGATATAGATTTTATTTCTAACGAAAATAAGCGATTCCACTGTATTTTCTATCTACATAATACATCCTCTAGAAGAATCTCAACTGATTGTCTTGTAATTTACAACCGAAAAACAATTCCGTCAAAAGATATCTTACTTTTACTGCGCTGCACAGGGTTTGGATAAAACAGCATAATTCGTATGAGAACTTCATTACAATACGTTTTCGAATGAAATAAGAATAGCTACATACACCTAAACTCAGTTTGAAATATACTATTTGTCTCTGGGTAATCCATTTAAGGGCTGGGTTATAATTTAGGGTTTGGATAGTTGTCTGATTGATCCTCAAGGCTATCGTCCATGCAGATAAAATCTTTTTCCACTAAAATAGATAGTTGGTCAGGACTATTCGAATCAACCACATTGCTATACCCCACCCTATCACTTGCTAACCAGGTATCTTTTGCATTCCTTGTAATATAAACCGTAATCGTATCCCCTGCATATGTTGCTTCTAGCGTCTCTATTCCTTCCTTGTCTACTAAGCTATAAGTAAGCCTGCGGTTCCCGAAAATGACAGTTTCTTGGCATTGTCCCTTGTCACAAAAAGTAGCAACTTCTGACTTGGTTAAACGTAAGCGTATTGAATTTCCTTTGATTCTTATCTTCATTTTGAGAGCGTTATGGCAACGATATTCCTTTAACTTTGAATCTGACACTTAGGATATCCATTGGATATCAAATATAAACTAAAAAGGATATTTTTTGGAACAGTTTAGATGCTTCGTGTTTATCTCATCCCTTTAAGACCCATTAAATTTTATAGGCCTTATAGCCTATAATTTCACTTTTAAAGACTTCATAAAAAGCACCTCATTGTCGGTTGAAGTACTATCAAAAAATGTATTCGGTAGGGTCAGTTTTAGAATTGGTAAATTTAGTCAACAAAAGAATCAATTATTAAAGACAGCTACAAACTAGTAGTTTTTAGTGGAGTTTGATGTTTTTTTTTAAAAGCTAGGTATGCCTATTACACTAAAACGTTTATGAAAAAACCGTTAGCAATTGCTGAAGTCACGTCATTAGAAAACAAAAAACCGGCCCATGCACTGGTCAACGGTTTGGATTTAGTCATCGTACCCTTTGAAGATGATATTTCGGTGCTCTACGGACGGTGTTTGCATCGGGGCGCACTAATGTCAGACGGCCATCTAGAGGTTCATAATCTTATCTGTGGGGTACACGGTTGGGATTATCGATATGATACTGGTGTTTCTGAATATGACAACAATGAAGTGATACATAAATTCACCACTAAAGTTGAGGGGGGTAAATTATTTATTGATGCCGAAGAAATTAATACGTATCTAGAAAAACATGCACAACCTTTTAATCGTGATGAATATTTAGGGGCGTATGCAGATACGCATCCTGAGGCTACCGAACCATATACAGGCTATATAAAAGAATTGGCCCAAAACGGATTGAAGAATCTTGGCCATCACGGCGCTTCAGCATCAATGGGTGTAGATAGAAATACCCTGCCGAAATGGAGTGATATTCAATTCTTGCCTGCCCAATTGGCAAGTCGCCCTTTACTAGATGAAGACAAGATAGCTACAAAGGTGGTTATTGGCCCCAAAGCAAAAAAACCATTGGAACTGGCTATTCCATTGTTTGTGAGCGATATGAGTTTTGGTGCCTTATCACGGGAAGCAAAAATAGCCCTAGCAAAAGGCGCTGAACTTGCTGGGTCAGGTATTTGCTCTGGCGAAGGTGGTATGCTTCCACAAGAACAGGAGAATAATAGCAGGTATTTTTATGAACTTGCTTCGGCACAATTTGGTTTTTCTTGGGATAAATTATATACCGTACAAGCCTCCCATTTTAAAGGCAGACAGGGTGCAAAAACAGGAACTGGTGGTCACTTACCAGGAACTAAAGTAAGTAAAAAAATTGCAGAAGTAAGGGGGTTAAAACAAGGAGAAACGGCGATATCACCCGCAACCTTTCCAGACTTTCATGGCGTAGCAGATTTTAAAGCTTTTGCAGCCAAAGTAAGAGCACATACAGGCGGAATTCCAATAGGTTTTAAAATAGCAGCCAGCCATATAGAAAAGGATATTCAGTTTGCGCTAGATGTTGGCGTGGATTACATCATTTTGGACGGTCGCGGTGGTGGCACAGGTTCTGCACCTTCCATTTTACGTGATAATATTAATGTGCCTACCATACCGGCATTGGCAAAAGCCCGCACCTATTTAGATAAGGTAGGCGCAACAGATGTAAGCTTAATTATTACAGGAGGCTTGCGTATCGCGGAAGATTTTGGCAAAGCCTTAATGTTAGGTGCTGATGCTATTGCTGTGTCTAATTCGGCCTTGCAAGCTATCGGTTGTTTAGGAATGCGCGCTTGTGGGAGCAACAATTGCCCTGTGGGCATAGCAACGCAAAAAGAGTCTTTACGAAGTAGACTGATTATTGATTCCTCTGCCCAGCAATTACACAATTATTTTGATGCTACGAATAACCTTATCAAAGTAATCGCCAGAGCATGCGGTCATGATGATATTTCTAAATTTAATTTTGACGATCTCTCCACCTTTAATCACGATATGCATCGCCTAACAGGAATTAATTATGCAGGAGTAAACGCATAAAACATAAGAGAATGGAAAAAATGATACATTTAGCTGCCCAATATTTGGCCGCTGCAGGAATTAGTTTTGTAGCAAAAAAGGATGATGATAGCCATACGAATCTGGGGTTTTCAATAGCAAAAAATTGCATGGAAACGCATGCCCTTTCTGAAAATGGAGATCTCCTTTCTTTAAACTATAAAAATTTCAGTTTGAATTGGAATTCTGAAAATACTAATAGCGTTTTCCTTTTAGATGGCGCTACTCATTCGGATGTTCTGAATTGGCTCCAAGAAACTTCAAAAACGGTTTTGAATAAATCATACGATTATGAGTTTCACTATGACCTACCTTACGAGATTATGGCTGATTTTAAGCTCGAATTGGTTGCTGTAAACAGACTGGCAGAATTATTGCAATTGCGAATACTAGCGCAGTCAGCCTTGGAAGAAACCCTAAAGGGTAATAATCTAGCATCACCGATTCGGACTTGGCCACATCATTTTGATAGTGGTGCGTATGCGCGTTTAAATGACCATATTGCTGTAGGGTTTGGGTTAGCAATTCCCGATACCGTATGTAAGGAGCACTATTTTTATATCAGTGGATATAAAGACCATACGGCCATACCTACAGCAGGTTTTTCCTCCCTTTCAAAAGGGATATGGAAAAATGATGGTTTTACCGGTGCAGTACTTCCTGCAGAAACAGTAGATAAGTCAGCAGCTATTTTATTTTTTAAGGAAGCCATTGAAAATTATAAAAAAATAAACTGATGGCAATGCAAGCAATTTCCTTAGAAGCGTTTAAAAAGATGGATTATCTAGCCGTTGAAAAATACGGTTTACCCGTTGAATTAATGATGGAAAATGCAGGTCTGCAACTCGCGCGATTAATAGCCTTAAAGGCAAGTAAAAACTCAAAAATCACCATCGGCGTTGGAAATGGAAATAATGGCGGTGGTGGCTTGGTGGCTGCAAGAAGATTGGCAGCTTGGGGTTATGATGTGTATCTTGATTTGGCAGTTGCTATTACAAAAGAACTTCCGCGAACCCAGTTAGAAAGAGCAGTGCTATTTGGGGTGACACAACGATTACCTTCTACAACTGATATTTGGGTTGATGCCTATCTAGGATTTTCGCAAAGACTGCCTTTATCAAAGCTGTTCTTAGAAAAAATCACCTTGGCAAACGCAGCTACTGCACATAGAATTTCGTTAGATATTCCCATAGGAATTTCTAAAAATAGGAGCGAACCACTATTTAAAGCGAACCAAGTTGTAACCTTAGCTGCGCCTAAAACAATACTAGAATTCCTCCCAAAAGAGATCGGTATTTACATCGCAGACATTGGAATTCCGAAAGCTGTTTATACAGAATTTGACATTGAGATGCCTTGTTTCGCTAGGCAGCAACTACTAAAAATATAAAGATTGTTTAAAAACTGTCATATGAAAGCATCAGAAAAAGCAACTAAAAAACAAGAAAAAGCTGTTGACAATCATCTTATTGAAGCGTTGGGTATTGATAAGGATACCCTTAAAAAATTAAAGAAAAAGTTGGCTAAGGTTGAACCTAGATCTGAGCGAGGTGCAGAGACCTTATTTCGGCTGGTTTCAAAAAACCAATATACCTTAAACGCAATGATTGATAGAAAATCTAATATTCTTATTTCTATAAATGCATTAATTCTATCTATCATTTTAGGTGCTGTATTGAGTAGTTAGATAAAGACCCACACCTAATTTATCCGGCTGTTATTATGTCGCTTACAAATCTTATTTCAATTGCCTATGCCGTCTTTGCGACACGTCCAGAACTAACTCATGGAGATGGTGTAGTTAACAATGTATTGTTTTATGGTAATCTCAATGGAATGACCGAAGCTGATTTCACCAAACAACTAATAGGTTTGATATATAAAGGAGATGAACTCTATAAAACGATTGCAAAAGACACGTTCTACTTAGGTAAGACCATGGATAAGAAATTTAAACTTCTTCGAAAATCTTTCCATATTTTTTTGATAGGAATCATTTTATCTGTTTTAGGTTTTATTGCTTGTCATGTCATGTTTGGAGGATTCATCTAAGCGCACAACACGCCAATCTTCGCAAGCAAACACGTACTTCTTGGAGCGCATGCAGTAGCTATGTGAAGCACCTCCGTTCTTCATAAAAGAAGGGTATTCCTACATTTGTTGTCGCATAAAAGACCTCCAAGTCTAAGAAGAGTGAATACACGCATTACCGCATATATGTTTTATGAAAATTTTAACTTTTATTAATGATTTGCTCAATCGGTTTTAAATGCTGTGATTACGCAATATACACCGCTTTTTCTTATCGACTTTCGTTTTTAATTGTTAAAATTATGACATTATTACTACCCTTTTTTTAATATAGAATAAGCTTATGAATGCATCATTTTTTCTAGGGTTCTCAGCTGTTTTCGCTTAGAGAGTCAGGTTAACTTTACAAAAAATATAATTATGACAGCAGTAGGAAAAAAATTCCCAAATCTAAACGTCAATGCGATGAACGAAATGGGCGACACATTTAAACTTAATATTTTTGAAGAAGCAAAAAATAAAGGCAAAAAAGTCTTGCTTTTTTGGTACCCCAAAGACTTCACCTTTGTCTGCCCTACAGAACTGCATGCGTTTCAAGCAGCATTGGAGGAATTTGAAAAACGCAACACGCTAGTTATCGGTGCGTCTTGTGATACTCCAGAAGTACATTTTGCGTGGCTGAACACTGCTAAAGATGATGGTGGCATCGAAGGCGTGACCTATCCCATCCTTGCAGATAGCAACCGCAACCTAGCTAATCGTTTAGGCATACTTGATATTACAGATGAAAAATTTGACGAAGAATCTGCTACCTACACGGTAGAGGGCGACAATGTTACCTACCGCGCAACCTATCTAATTGATGAGGACGGAGTGGTCTTTCACGAAGGCATAAACCATATGCCGTTGGGCCGCAACGTGAAAGAGTATTTACGTTTAGTAGATGCTTTTACACATGTTCAGGAAAAAGGTGAAGTATGCCCAGCAAACTGGGAAGAGGGAGAAAAAGCTATGGATGCAGACCGTAAAGGGGTTGCCGCATATTTCTCTGCAAACTAGGCACATATAAAAAGTAGTCAAGAATTTGTAAAAGCAGCGTCTTGACTACTTAGAATTAACAACAGAAATAAAAAATATAAAGTAGTTATGGTACAGACTTTAGATCAAGATAATCTTACAGCAATCATACACGAAAACGATACGGTCGTGGTACAATACGTAGCAAGCTGGTGCGGAAACTGCCGCTTAATGAAACCCAAGTTTAAAAAACTGGCTACCGAGAACGAAAATATCGTTTTTGTTTTGGCAGATGCTGAAAAATTTCCAGATTCCCGTAAACTAGCTACGGTAGATAACCTGCCTACCTTTGCCACCTTTAAAAGTGGAACGTTTGTAAATCAAGTGCAGACTAATAAATTTGAAAATCTAAAACAATTAGTAGATGAAGTTACCAGTAATTAAACATTTGCAAAAAAACAACGACAAAGGAAGTCTGGAAAACACCATCGAGGTCTTAGAGTCTTTTTCGGAACACCGCTCGGTAACTGATGAGGATATGGACGTGGTGGGCGAACTTATAACCAATTTATGTGGTGCGGTAGAAATGCACAATATGGTTGCTAACGGAATGTCCGAAAGAGATGCCGCAAACGGCTTTGCCCAAAAAGTAATGGGTTCTATTGACCGGTAGCTTTAAATAATTTACAATACCTTTAAATCCTTTCTAAGCATAAGCTCGGAAAGGATTTTTTTGTATTCGCAATAAAAGGAATCGAAAATGATTCCAAACGATATCATAAATAGGATAAGGCAATAGCTTTAAAGCCAAGCAGATTGTCAGAACTATAATAGAAAAGACATAGTTTTAGGATGCCATGTAGTACTATAACTACGCACCCAAAAGCTACTAATAAGCTTAAAAAGTTACAGATACTTAGTGATTTTTGAGCTCATTGGATTAGTGATAGAGAGGTAATTATCAATTAGTTTTCCCATATCATCCACCAAATACTTTTGAAAATTCCATTTTACACTAGAGCTATTTTTGCCGTTTAGGTCTTTATCTGTGAGCCATTTATACAAGGGATGCTGCTTACTTCCTTTCACATCTATCTTTGCAGTAAGCAAAAAGGTAACACCAAAATTCAACTCACAAAATTCTTGAATTTGTGAAGCATCTCCTGGTTCTTGCTGACCGAACTGATTGCATGGCAAACCAATAACGATGAGTTCCTCAGCATAGGTATCACTTAATGTTTGTAACTCTTTATATTGTTTTGTAAATCCGCATTCTGAAGCTACATTAACAAAAAGAATTTTTTTCCCTTTAAACTTTAAGAGCGAAATAGGAGTACCATCTATAGCGTTGATAGCTATATCATAAATTGATTGCCTTTTTGTTGCTGTAGAAGTACTTGGAGCTAATTTTGCTTTATCAACTGTTTTCATAACTAAATTTTAAAAGATACAATACCACAATCCATCTCAAATATCTGCCCTGAAAATGAAGCTGCTTTGTCCGATAATAAGAATGTTGCTGTTGCTGCCACTTCTTTAGGGTTTAACAATCTTTTTAATGGATGACGTTCTGTTATATTCTCAATCATTTTTTCATTACGTAATAACTTAGATGCAAGTGCTGTATCTGTTACCGTTGGAGCAATAGCATTAACTCTAATGGTTGGTGCTAGCTCTGCTCCAAGTGATTTAACCAATCCCTCAACTCCAGATTTTGATGTAGCCACACTTGCGTGAAATGGCATACCCAACTTAGAAGCGACAGTGCTAAATAACAATATTGACGGATTTTTACCTTTCTTTAATTGGGGTAAATACTTCTGTATTGATTTTACAGCTCCCAAAACATTAATTTCAAAATCGTTTTGGAAGTCATCCAAGCTTAGTCTAGAGATAGGCTTTAAATTAATACTGCCAGGGCAATATATGAGTCCATCTACTTCTTCTATATCCGGTAAATCGTCTTTTAGAATATCACACGTATGGTGGGTTACGTTCGGATGTTCCATTTCAGGAGCAGTCCGGCTAATGTTAATTATTTTATGGGCTTCAGATAACTCATTGACAATGGCATTTCCGATTCCTTTACTTCCTCCTACAATTATATATGTTTTCAATAGATGATTACTTTATTTGTTTAAATAATTTTGCAATTCCGCAATTTTATGTGGTTTATCAAACACGCCACCATAGTATGAGGTAACCGTTGCAGAGGCATCGTCTTTTACCCCACGAGAAGAAACACATAAATGCTTCGCATCAATGATAACCGCTATATCGTCTGTATCTAATATGGATTTCAAATCCATTGCTATTTGATTAGTCAATCGCTCTTGTACCTGCGGACGTTTGGCATAATACTGAACAATTCTGTTGATTTTAGAAAGCCCAATAACTTTTCCAGAGGACACGTAAGCTATGTGCGCTTGGCCAATGATTGGAACGAAGTGATGTTCGCAATTAGAATAAAATGTGATATTCTTTTCTACCAACATCTGATTGTACTTGTATTTATTTTCGAATAATGCAATCTTAGGTTTGTTATCTGGGTTAAGCCCCGAAAAGATTTCTTCAATATACATTTTAGCGACTCTGTTAGGGGTTCCCTTTAACGAATCATCCGTTAGGTCAAGTCCCATAACATCCATTATCTGAGCAAACAAATCCGAAATTTTTGTCTTTTTTTCTTTGTCTGACATTACGAACGCATCCGATTTCATTGGGGTTTCTAGCCCCGTATAAATATGATCATCCCCAATTTCATCTTCATTAAATCCATTCAGTGAATTATCTTTAGTACGGGTATTCAACATAGTTTCTTGCTGTTTCATAAAGTTTTATTTTTAGCTCTAGGCTAGCTTCTAGCTCTGGTTTAAGTATGTTATATATAACCATAGCTATATTTTCTACGGTTGGATTTAGGCTTTCAAATTCGTTTACATCTACATTTAGGTTTTTATGATCAAATCTGTTCAATATCTTATCTTTAATAAGGTCAGAAAGAAGCTTCGTATCAATCACATAACCCGTTTCAGGATTACACAATCCAATAATTTTCACTTCTAAATCATAATTATGACCATGATAACTTGGGTTATTACATTTGCCAAAAACTTGAAGGTTTTTTTCTTCACTCCAGTTATTATTGTGCAGTCTATGAGCGGCGTTAAAGTGCTCACAACGGATAATTGCAGTTTTATTCATAGGTATAATGGGCCGTAGTTATTTCAAAATTGACTCCTCTGCAAAGATATTTGTATTTTTGTTTAATATTTATCATTTATTGTTAAACAAAAATTAAAATTACTAATTTTGTAGATATCATATGTTCGCAATATATAAGTGCCTTGCGAACAAACCAGATTAAACAATACTCAGCATCGAAGGAGGCATTAGTGGTTGAACAACTACTACTCGTCTAGAGTAAAAGTGGTTTTATCCGGTTTTTATTAAAGCTTTTTATAGCGTTGGAGAAAAAGTAAAAACAACTATTATAGATACGTGTCAATTTACTTAAGACTTTTATGTATTATCGACCGCATAACTACTGGAATTTTTTATCCAATCTATTGTTAGGGTTTTTCATTGGAATTTTTAGTGAAATCCCTACTGAGAAGTAGTAAAATATTTTGAGAATGGGGTGGGATGTCTATTATCCCGCACGAATTAAGAATGCTAAATTAAAAACGTAAAATATGTTATTTGACACCAGTTATACAAGTAAAGATTATATAAAGGAAAGCAGCGCTATGGTAGGTACCCCATTTTCTTTTTTTGAAAGACTAAAAATGGGGGGTATAGGGTCTAGCAGATTAATCATAGAAGAACTAAGCCCAAAACTACAACCTAAAAATATGGAATCATTTGCTATTAATTATGCAAACATTGAATTAAGGCCTAAAGGAATTATCATACATTTTACCAATAAGTTAGACCGTTATTCATGGATAATACCACATTACCGTTTAGTTGTATATAGTACACAGACGCTAAGCATACATTCAAATGGAAATTTTATTCAGTTCAGGAAAAACAAGAACTATACAGATAACAAAAAGTTCATTCATAAAATGACGGGTTTAAAAAACAAATTTTTAAATCTGGGCTATTATGATGCTTAACTCTAAATTCTGCAGTTACTAAATAAATTGAAAATTAAAAACAGTGGAAGTGAAGAATAGGCTACTATAATTTAGCCCATACAGTGGCAACCGCAACCAAAAGCAAGCATGAAGTTAAGCTTTAAACTACAACAACATTTTACTTTTTGTTTGGATAGTTTTCTTCTCTTTGTTTTTTGTTTGAATAGAAAATATTATAAAATGTCAGCCCTATATATACAGCGAATATTACAGCTCCTACTATAAAAAATCCAATGTTCATGATGTTCTTCTTTGTCTAATTGCCAAGGCAAATAGTAATATTGTACCAGGCCAGTGCGCCGAATATTGAGCTTCCTCTTTCATACCAAATAAACCAAGCCCCACGGAGTATAGCAAACAAATAAATGCTAGAATAACTGGATACCATTTCAAAATAAAACTTTTCATCTTTTACTATTTTATGTAATTTATTATCGATTAAATTATACCACTAAGCGTACCATGTTTAAAAAATGGCCTGTGATTTAATTCTAAAATGCTTTTAAATCTGACACGAGGTTGTTATTGAACTACTGCTTCATATTTTTGTAATAATTGCATGGTAGTATATTTTAGTGCTTTTTGATGTGTCGCTTCTAAAACGACTAATGGTGCTTTACCAGCACGCTCCGCTTCCAACCAACGAGATATGCATAAACACCATTTTGATCCAGGTTTTAAGCCCGGAAAGCCCCAGTGTGGTATAGGCGTGGAAAGGTCATTCCCTTGAGATTTTGTAAATTCTAAAAATTCTTGAGTCAGTATAGCACACAATACGTGCGTGCCAGAATCTTCTTGAATAGTTCTACAATATCCATCCCTGAAATATCCTGTAGCAGGATTCTCACAACAAGGCACTAAAATTGTTCCGAGAACATTTAAATCATTGCTTTTAAGCATGCTTATATTCCTGAATCAGGTCTTCCTTTCAGTCGTATATCAATTCTCTTTTTTTTGACTGTAAGCCTCTTCATAACATCCATTAAGGATGAATCTTTTGTCTTCTTATAAATCTCGTTAATTGCTAATACAAGCCGTTTTGCTTCCCTTGACGCCGTCACCCTATCACTTGTAGACATGTGACTCATTTTGGCTTTTTCAAAGATTGATGCTTCATGTAGAATATCCATATATTTATTTTGTTTAATATTATGCAAATATAATTAAACAAAAAGGTTAACTTTCTTAAAAAAAGACTAATTATGCTATTGAAAAATACTGTTAAAAAAAAGATAATTCGCACAGCTATTGTATATGCCATGGGGCTTACTGTAAAAATAGCACAATCAAGAACCCTAAAATTTTCAAAATCCTGTAGCTGCAAAAAGTAAAAAAAGTTCGTTGTTATTTCACATAGCTTTTTAAATATTGTTTTATTTAGTACGTTTTAACAAGAACATGTATGCTAATCAGGCTTCAATTTTTAATGCCTGTATGCCAAGAATAGTCGCACTGGTTATTGCATAGTGCCGTATGTTTAAATTGCCTCTGTCATTATAAAATCAATATTAATTTTTTTTCATTTTAAGTAGTTGCTGGTATTAAAAATCAGACTCCTCCCCTGTGCTTAATTTGACACGCAGGAAAATGGAGGAATATTATTTAGGGTATCCATGTAGTTACAAATGCCCTAAAAAATACGCCCTCACTTAAAGACTAGTATTATGAAAACTGGCGTATTTGAAAGTCGTACTCATAGAGACCACCGCCCTCCTCACTTTTCATCATTAGGCTATTTAGCCCATGCTGACGGATGACTAGATACCGAAGAAGAAAAATATTATTGGACTTTGCAAAAAGAATTGTTGTTCGCAAAGAGGACTATACGAACATGATGGACAATCCTGTACAATAACAAAAGTTTCCAATTCGGAAGCGCGATTACGTTACATCCTTGGCAGGTTCAAGGTAATTTTTGTAATCTATGATTTTGATAATCGCGAAAGAAGATTCGTTTATAGATATACCCTTCCATTGGCTTTTAGGAAAACCATGGTTAGAAACATCGTAAACCGATTTATAGCTATGTTTCGTAGTACATTTAATTTTAAAGACTACACCCATTTGTTCCGATGATTATAAACTCTAAATTTAAGGCATAAAGGCTGTTTTTATCGTACAATACTTCATTTTGATGGATACGCTTACCTTTCAATTTGGTATTTTTAGCCTCCAATTATATATCCCGTGGGATTACCCGGAGAAAACTATTACGAAATGGGAATTACTTCCAAAAGTGCAATCGCTAAAGGAGACGGCACCTTTACTATAGACCATGTTACGGTCTCCGAACCCGAATCAGACGAAGTACTGGTCCAACTAAAAGCTGCGGGGCTTTGCCATACAGATTACGATTCGCTCTCTTGGGGTAAACCTATAGTTATGGGACATGAGGGTGCAGGTATTGTTACCGCCATTGGCTCAGCCGTACGTCATGTTGCCGTGGGTGATTCCGTCATCTTAAATTGGGCGACACCGTGCAGAAGCTGTTTCCAGTGCAACCTAGGTAATGAGCATATTTGTGAAAATAATTCGCCCGTGGTTGCAGGGGGAAATGGCTATACGAAAGGCCATGCGCATTTGGAGGGCACCCAATACCAAGGCAAACCCATTGAACGCTCTTTCAATATCGGCACCCTGTCGGAATATACTTTGGTAAAAGCATCGGCGGTAGTGAAAATTCCGCTGGATACGATTTCCTTTGCTGCTGCGAGTATTATCAGTTGTGGCGTAATGACAGGCTACGGTTCTGTGATCAATATCGCAAAAGTAGTTGCGGGAAGTTCCGTGGTCGTTCTTGGAACAGGAGGCGTGGGCCTTAGTGTGGTGCAAGGGGCAAAAATCTCTAAAGCAACTAAAATCATCGCCATAGATATCAATGAAAAACGTTTGGTCATGGCCAAGCAATTCGGAGCTACGCACACCATTATAGCTAATAAGGCGGACAAAGGATTATTACATGTAGCAGAAAAAGTAAAAAAACTGACCGAAGGCCGTGGTGCGGACTATGCCTTTGAATGTACCGCAGTACCAGAACTAGGTGCCGCACCTTTAGCTATGATTCGCAATGCGGGCACGGCAATACAAGTGAGCGGTATTGAACAGGAAATTTCGTTTGACATGAACCTGTTTGAGTGGGACAAAATATATATTAATCCGCTTTATGGTGGCTGCCGACCCGAGCAGGATTTTCCTAAAATTCTAAACCATTATAAATCTGGTGAGCTGCAACTGGAAGAGATGGTTACAAAAACCTATACGTTGGAAGAATTACCACTAGCCTTCGAAGCTATGCGCTCTGGTAAAAATGCCAAAGGCGTAATCACTTTTTAAATGGAGAAACACTTTAGAACCACAGAACTTTCCAATCCTGCTTTTGAAAGCAATAACCTTCGTTTTATAACGGTAAAAAGTAAACATCTAAAAGGAAGGGGTGATATCTGTGTGTTTGTTCCACCATTACAAAATCTTACAGCTATTCCTTTGGTCATTTTGTTACACGGCGTGTATGGCAGTGCTTGGTCATGGTCGCAACAAGGGGGTGTGCACATAGCCGCGTGGGAACTTATGAAAAAGGGAGCCATAGAACCCATGGTTATTGCCATGCCTTCGGACGGACTCTGGGGAGATGGTTCTGGATATGTACCACACAGCGAAAGAGATTTTGAACAATGGATTGTGGAAGATGTACCGGAAGCGGTAAGGCAAAATATTTCTGCGGTTAATGACCAGTCGCCTTTATGTATAGCCGGACTTTCCATGGGCGGCTTTGGAGCCTTGCGGTTGGGATTAAAGTACGCTAATACATTTCGAGGCATCTCTGCACATTCCTCCATTACACATCTGAATCAAATGGCACTTTTTGTAGAAGAGGAATTGAATAATTGTACTCAAACCAATATCCAAGAAGATTCTATTTTGGGTATACTAGACAACCGTTCGGGCAAACTACCTAAAATTCGTTTTGATTGTGGTACCGAAGATCCGTTGCTAGAACACAACAGGATGCTACACCAAGCACTTGAAAAACGAAACATACCACATGTATATCAAGAGTTTATAGGCGGCCATGACTGGTTGTATTGGCAAAAACACGTTGTAGATACGTTGCACTTTTTTGATAGCAACCCCTAGTAGATTCATGCAGTTTTACGTTCAACGTATATGGCGTTGTAATCTAACAGCATTACAGCATACACCTAAAGGTTTAAAAACTGACGTCGATAATCTCAACATAACGTGGGTTTACCGCAGCAACCTTTATGCTATGACCCGTTGAAATAATAGGCACCGACTTCTTACCATAAATAAGTATCGCAAAAACAAACTTCACCATCACGAATCAAGTTTTACATCTTAAAGCTCCTGGTCTTAGCAAGGAGCCAAGCAGGGCAACGTATTTCTTTGCCCTGCTTGGCTCCTATTTTAAGGGTGTTTGCATCTTTTAAACTCGCAGGTTTGGACAAGAGTATAGCATAAAAAACTAGTTCCTTTTGGATACCAACCGATTTGATGTGTTTAGCGTCCTGAATGAATCCATCGGTAATGCCAAACAGGTGGGTAAGTGCTCCGACGGAATACCGCTTATTTGTAAAGTGTTTTACTAAAAATTCCATATCTTTTTTTAGCTTAAGGTCCTTTTTTATGTTTTCGCTTTTTTTTAAATAATCTGAAAAGAATCACCAATAATAGCCTCAAGGATAATGGCTACAATTACACCTCAGCTGCCATCAGTTATATCTACAAATTACAGTTGACCAATGCGTGGTTATTGTATCCTGGCATTACAGCTGGGTATGGCAATTATAACTTTAATTTCAACAATATTACCTTTCAGGACCAAATAAACATCTTTTCAGGTCAAATTAGTGCAAATCCTATTGATCCAACAGCAGCGTCCAGAAGTATTGGTTTTTTAGATTTGGGTGCCTCGGTGATGCTACACAACGATTTAAATATGGTCTTTGGGCTATCGGCAAAACACCTGAATCAACCCAGGTTATCCTCAGAGGAAAGTGAAGATAATGTCAATCAAAAAATGCTAATCACGGGCCAGTTTGGCTACGAATTAAACATCAACCCCTATTCGCAGTCGCAATTACCGGAATACTCCTATCTCTATTTATTTAACGCCGTATCCGTTCAGGGAGCCAGTACCCGTTTCGATTTTTATCAAGATGTACAATTGGGTAATATTAGCTTTGGTATAAACGAGCATTTTAGTTTTATGGAAGCGGCCTCCTTTTCCCAAATAGGGGTTGCCACCAGCATTACTCTAGAAACCCTTGACTTTGGTTTAAACTACAGCGTCCCTATTGGAAATGAAGCACAGCTCTTCGTGCCCAACGCACTGGAACTGTTCCTCACCTTTGATATCTCTAGATTCAAAGAGCGTGGCAGAAAGGATTATAGTAAGTTCTACGAATAGGGAATTGTTTTACTTGGAGTCGAAACGTGATTAATTCTTTTAGAAGCAGACTTTAAAAATACAGCAGACCTTGATAGTTGCTATTTGTTCATCTCCTAACCCCATTGTTTAATAGATACCTGTTAACCATATTATATGTAGCTCTTTACAAAAAGCAGATTTTGTAAAGAGCTATGGTTTTGAAGTATTTGGTATTGGTTACAGTGACTCTGGTTTCAGTTAAGATTCATTTGATAGTTTATTTCTTCTTTTGGATTTTTAAGGACATAGTATTCCTCCTTATTATTGAACAAAAACTTAAGCTCTAACAACTCTTCTTTGTTCAGAATAATCGTCATACAACTATCACCCATGGGAATAGGTATTTTTCTTTTGTGTACTGAATTTTCATATTTTTTTTCAATCTGGTCACCATCTAAATCAGCGATATACTCTAAAAAAGCATTGTATTCTTCTGGGTAGAAATCAAAGCATAGGTTATTGAAAATAACCCGTGCCATTTCACAACTTTCGAACCAATAGATAATACCATTTGGAGTAGAGTTTAAAATTTTAAAATTAGGGCACATATTTTATGTATTTGAAACAAATATAATTAACTATTTTTAATTAATCTAAATAACAATAGTTAATTATATTTGCCACATCATACCAAGTACCTCGGTAAACAATGGCGCTAATTTTAATACTATTTGGATGGCTTATTGGCTACGGAAAGTCGCGGTATTTCCCAGCACATGGTTTCGCTTTGGGAACCCAACTACAGAAACAAAAAAAGATAAGCCGCATTATGGGCTATCTCCTTTTTTTAGTGGCCTATATGCTATTGACCAAGCAATTTGGTTGGGGAACAGCCATCGTCATTTTTTTTTCACTACACATATTCGCATTGTGCTTGCTTTTGATTGTGCTATCGCTTCATAGAAAATACGGCTACGTTTTAGGGGCATTCATTCTTTTAGTCATCCTCATTGAAAACATGTTATAATGCCTGCAAACAAAAAATACGTATCAAGTAAAGGTCAAAGAGTCCTTAAGATTACTGCTGGTATTTTGGGAGGGTATGTTTTAACTGTACTTTTTCATAATGCCGTGGGAAGCTTTTTAGAAGAAAAGGGAGGACTCATCATCACCACGGCTTATTCATCGTTTATTTTGTGGGCTATCCTTATGGTTCTTGCCTTTTTATCGAAGAATGGTTGGAAGGTATGGGGCATCTACGTACTGCTAAGTGTAGTTTTTTCCATCCTAATTTTTATATCCAAGTAATATCGAATTCCAAAAAAACCATGAAGCTAAAAGCACTTAAGCCCAGGTTACATAATGTTATGTTTCATACCCATACCGTTTCGGGTATCGTGATAAGCTTTGCACTATTCGTGTGTTTCTATGCTGGGGCAGTAGCGCTATTTATGGATGAAATATACAGATGGGAAAACCCTAAAGCTCGATTTGAAGCCCCAAATCCTGATGGTATAGATTATGACAAAGTTTTACATAGCACCAGGCTGAACGCTCCAAACCTTGACCTTAGCAAACGTTTTAGTTTTACACCTCCGAACGAGCAAAACCCCTTTATTTGGTTCTACGGGAACCTAACTACCGACAAAGAAAAATCGGAGCGTTTCCAAGCCAGTATCAACCCACATACCTACAAAGTGACCCCTTTTAAGGAACCGAAAACCCATATGATTCGAACCATTTATGAACTGCACTATTTTAGACAGCTACCCGTCATTGGTATCTATCTTTCCGGTTTTGTAGCTTTTTTCTTTTTGTTTGCCATTTTTACGGGAATTTTGACACACTGGAAAAATATCATAACCAAATTTTATGCATTCACGACTAAGGGGAATTGGAAACAGATATGGATTAATAGCCATACCTCTTTAGGGGTTATAGTGCTGCCCTTTCAAATAACATATGCCGTTACGGGGGCATTATTAGGACTATCCATTCTTCTGTTGGCTCCAAGTGCCTACCTACTGTTTGACGGTGACACCAATGAAATTATAAAAGCAGTTAAACCAGACTCGGCCATACCCTATGATGAAGATGCCCAAGCACTTGAAAATGGCGTTAGCTTTAACCGTATTATACAAGCTATTTCTGCCAAGTATCCGGATAAAAAAATCACTTTTATCACCACGAATAAATTTAATAAGGAAGACGGTACGATAGCTGTTAGCGTAGATGACAAGACTGGTATTTCGGGTGATGGTATCTTTGTTTACGGTCGTAAAGATGGGAAGCTCTTGGAGGCGGTTGTGCCCGATAACAAATCATATGCGAAAGGTGTTTACGGTGTTTTGAAAAAGCTTCATTATGCTACCTACGGAGGTATTTTTTTAAAAATTATCTATTTTATTTTAGCCATGATAACCTGTTATATCATTATTAGTGGGATTATGATTTGGCGCACTGCCCGCGATAATCTAAAATACACTCAAAAGCAACGGGCGTTTCATCATAGGGTAACCAAAGTGAATTTGGCGATTTGCTTGTCCATGTTTCCTGCCATAGCACTTATTTTTATTATAAATAAAGTGGTTCCAATGGCATTAGAAAATCGAATTTTGTATGTGAACTCTATGTTCTTTTTGGGTTGGTTATTATTGTCCTTAGCTGGTTTATCCTGGAACGACTATCGAAAACTAAATCGAAACTATATACTCCTTGGCAGCGGGCTGGGTCTTTTAATCCCAATTATAAACGGAGTAGTAACCCGTGATTGGATATGGAAGACGCTAAGTAAAGGGCAATACTATGTGTTTAGTGTTGATGCCACTTGGCTCGTTATTGGGGTTTCAGGATTGCTCATTTGTCGCTATTATTTACAAAAAAAATGGTGCAGAAGGTACTTCCAAAAAAATGAAAATTAACCAATTTGATAAAAGAACGTACTCCTTTGTATCACCGTATTTCTGAGCCGATCAATAAAACATCCTCGATGAAAATTACTAGGTTGATTTTACTGGTTGACGGCGTTAATTCAGTAATAAATCAAACAATAATAGGAAAGGGAAGCTTATTTGCAAGCACCTAAGAGAACGTTTCTTACGGCTTTTTAAGTTTTCTGTACTACTTCAAAAGTGTACTTTATTACTGCGCTGTTTGAAAGTAACCTATAAAAAGAATTAATACCCGTTAAAATATTCAACGATTACCAAAAGATTCATTTTTTGTTTTGGCGCTATTTTCTCTTGTCGTGGCAAAGAAACCAGTAAATAGTAATGTCATTGGCAGTGTTGGCCTTCTTCGCTTCATTAGGGTCTTTAACTACCCCTATGAATACTACCGAATACCCTTCTTATTTTTAAACAATCTAAATTCAAATTACTGATAATCAGTTATTTAAATTGTTTCTAAGCCTTGATGCTTGTAGTTTCGTATAGAATCTAAAAATATATTGTTATGTCTATAAGATTAGGAAACAGTTGCATCAATTGCGACAATTTAATGGAAGGTAATACTTGTAAAGTACACAGTGTACAAGTAGGAAACAGCTATACGTGTGACAGCTTTGAAATGAAAGCTGCGCTCAAAGTCGAAGCGGACTGCGTAACATGCATACGATTTGAAGCAAGTGATTGTGCAAACCCACAAAAAGCTGCACCAGGAATGTCCTGTAACCATTGGGCACCACAGAAAGCATCAGCTTAAATACTGTCAAAAATATAATGTAAGAAGTCGGCCTTAATCGCCGACTTTTTACATTTTAAAGAATACGCCTCACAACCGCTTTTTCTGCCTCCTTTTTTGTTCCGTCAAAACCTTCGACCCCTCCAACGGTAGTATATTTAAGTACGTATTTTTTATCTGGATTGATGATATTATATGCAAACTGACACATAACGGCCGCCTCATGGAAACCCGATAGAATCAGCTTCAATTTACCTTCGTAGGTATTGACATCACCAATGGCGAATATTCCGGGAATATTGGTGCCGTAATCTTTGGCATTATTTACTTTAATTGCATTTTTTTCGATTTCCAAGCCCCAATTGGCTATTGGACCAAGCTTTGGGGAAAGCCCGAAAAGGGG
>NZ_JHZC01000009.1 GCF_000621125.1 Maribacter antarcticus DSM 21422 | reverse complement strand
AACGTATTATACGAAATAGATGGTTTTCCCATCTTTCCTTTTTTAGTGGTAATGATGATTACACCATTTGCCGCTCTAGAACCATAAATAGATGCAGCTGATGCATCTTTTAGTACCTGTAAAGACTCAATGTCATTCGGGTTTATGTTTCCTGGATCTGTGGAAGGCACACCATCTATAATGTATAGAGGATCGTTATTACCTACAGAACCAAAACCACGAATACGCACGGTAGCTGAACCACCTGCACGTGAATCGTTGACAATATTTACACCGGCAGCCCTACCTTGTAATTGTTGGGCAAACGTTGTTGCTGGTACAGCAAGTAGTTGATCTACATCTACTACAGCAACTGCACCGGTCAAATCCTTTTTGGCCTGTGAACCGTAACCAGTAACAACAACTTCGTCTAGTTTGCTAGCATCCTCTTCAAGGGTAATATCAATATTAGTCTGTCCACTTACAGGAACTTGAGCGGTCTTGTAACCAATATAGCTAAAAACAAGAGTTGCCTCTGCATTGGCATCGATAGTGTAGTTACCATCAAAATCAGTTTGTGTTCCATTTGTTGTTCCTTTTACCAGCACGTTAGCTCCAGGCAATGGGCCTGTGGCGTCGGAGACGGTACCATTGATTGTTTGTGCCTGCAATAATCCAAAGCATAAAAATACCCCGACAAATGCCAGACTTTTTAATAGTGTAATCTTCATAAATAATTAATTTTTAAGTTGAGTTAATTAAATCAAAAAAGAAAAGTATGTAAATATTTTGTTAAATACGACAGAATGCTACAATTGAAAATAGCGAAACCGTTTTCGTGTTAATAACTTTTATATTTTGAGAGTTTACTAATTGAGTTATTATTGAATTATAGGATTCATAATTAATGCCTAAAAAAACTGTGATATTTGAATATATTATAAAGATAGCACTTTTTTATTTTCTTAATATTTTTAACATTTTATACTTTTTAAGGCTGTATTAATAAATACCGATTCAAATAGCGTACTTTGACTTCCAGTCATTAAATTGACTTTTTGGTTAATACTTAGTTTAATTTTTACCTTCGGTTTTGAAAAGAAAAATAACTTTAAAGCATATTGCTCGTGAATTAGAGGTTTCGATATCTACAGTATCCAAAGCGCTTAATAATAGTAGCGAAATAAGTAGGGATACTAAAGATAAGATACAGGCGTTTGCAAAACTCTATAATTATAAGCCTAACAATATTGCTGTTAGTCTAAAGAATAAGCGTACCAAAAATATTGGGGTGATTATTCCTGATATTGTCCATCATTTTTTTACTACGGTTTTTAGGGGTATTGAACAATACGCCAATCAACATGGATACAATGTAATTGTTTGCGTGTCTGACGAGTCCTTTGATCGTGAGGTCATTAATATGGAGATGCTTGCCAATGGGAGTATAGATGGGTTTATTATGGCCTTGGCGGGGGAGACTCAATTAAAGAAGGATTTTAACCATCTTAAGGAGGTTACAGAGCAAGGTATCCCATTAGTACTTTTTGACCGGGTAACTGATGAAATACGCTGTGATAAGGTAGTGTTGAACGATGCTGAGATTGCATATGAGGCTACTGATAGTTTAATTGCCGAAGGGAGAAAGCGCATTGCTTTACTTACCACGGATAATTTTTTTAGTGTAAGTAGTTCCAGAGAACTTGGTTATAGGAAAGCGTTAGAGGAACATCACATAAGCATTGATGAGCAGTTAATTTTAAGGCTGCCTTATAACGAGGATGTTAATGGGATAGAATCTTTTTTGGTCGCGAATAATATTGATGCTATTTTATCTGTAAACGAAATATTTGCAATACACTGTATGGGCTTGGTTCAAAAGATGGGCTTGAAGATACCTGAGGATATATCTGTTATAGGTTTTACAGATGGGATACTGTCTAAATATTCTGAGCCCAAATTAACTACCGTGGCACAACACGGCGATAAAATGGGAGAAGTTGCTGCAAAGTTGCTGATCGAAAAGATAGAAAATGATTTTGATGAAGAAGAGGAAGTTTTTTCCACAGAGGTCATATCTGCTACCATAATCAGAAGGGAATCAACAATCAATTAATTTTTTAGAATAGATGCGAAAGGTTGGATTTATTTTCGATTTGGACGGTGTTATTGTAGATACTGCCAAATACCATTACCTAGCTTGGAGAAAGTTAGCTAATGAATTGGGTTTTGACTTTACACATGACCAGAACGAGCTTTTTAAAGGCGTAAGTAGAAAACGGTGTTTGGAGATTTTGTTAAATATTGGAGATGTTACCGCGACCCATGAACAGTTTGATAGGTGGATGATAGATAAGAATGTAGATTATTTGGAGTACATAGAAAATATGGATGCCTCCGAAATTTTACCTGATGTTCCAAGGGTTCTTAAGTATTTGAAGGAAAGGGATATGCCTATCGCATTAGGCTCTGCTAGCAAGAACGCAAGGCCTATTTTGGAAAAGGTGGGACTTCTGCATTATTTTGATGCTATAGTGGATGGTAATAACGTAACAAAAGCGAAGCCGGACCCAGAGGTTTTTTTGATTGCCGCCAAAAATTTAGGGGTAAATCCTTTAGATGGTGTTGTTTTTGAGGATGCTGTTGCAGGAATACAAGCCGCTAATGCTGCGGGAATGATAAGTGTAGGTATAGGAGATAATCAAATTTTATTCGAAGCAGCGCATAATTTCAATGATTTCACAGAAATGGATTCAGGGTTTTTGGATGGGCTGAGAGCCCTAACCTAAATACCATGCTTTATATAACAAGGATTAAAAAGAAAGTAAAATAAAAAATTTCTCTCCCTTTGTGCTATCAGAAAGGTTTACTGAAATAAATGTAGTATGGTTGAGAAATTATAATAAAAGAGAAATTACATGAATCAAAATTATATAAAAGCAGACAATTGGTCTATTATAGAAGAGGGTTTTGAGAAGGGTCGCGTTAAATCTTCTGAGAGTCTTTTTAGTATCGGAAACGGCGCTATGGGACAACGGGCCAATTTCGAGGAAATGTATACTGGAGAAACGTTCCAAGGGAGTTATGTTGCAGGCGTGTACTATCCCGATAAAACTAGGGTAGGTTGGTGGAAGAATGGGTATCCGGAATATTTTGCCAAAGTCTTGAATGCACCTAATTGGATAGGAATAGGTGTTTCGGTAAACGGCGAGGTCCTAGATTTGAACAGATGTAAAAAGGTGTCTAATTTCCGTAGGGAATTGAATATGCAAGAAGGTTGGTATAAAAGAACCTTTACTGTAACCCTATTAAATGGGTTGGAAGTACAGGCGGAGATTCTGCGTTTTCTAAGTTTAGATTTGGATGAACTAGGTGCGATTTCCTATAATCTCAAGGTTTTAAATACAGACGCTGAGATTACTTTTGAACCTTATTTGGATAGCGGAATTACAAATGAGGACAGTAATTGGGACGATAAATTTTGGAATACGACTAACATAAGTTTTACTGATAATCGTGCATTTATTTCCGCACATACGATGAAGACTAATTTTGAAACCTGTACGTTTATGCAAGCGTATTTGGATTATCAGGGTGAGGCTGTTTCCGGGGGTGTAGGTGCAGAAACGGAAACCACTGTTTCCTTTACTTTTAAACAGAAAGTGAAAGCCGGCGAAACTATAACCTTAACAAAATTTGGCGGCTATACCGTTTCCCGTAACCATAAATCGGGTCATCTGGTGGACGCAGCAAATAGAGTTTTGGATAAAGCCAGTGCATTAGGTTTTGTTGAATTATTGGAAAAGCAGAAAAAAGCTTGGAACAACATCTGGCAAATGAGCGACATTACTATAGAAGGGGATGTAAAGGCGCAACAGGGAATACGTTTCAATATATTTCAACTAAATCAGACTTATTTGGGAACAGATTCCAGATTAAACATAGGCCCAAAAGGATTTACAGGAGAAAAATACGGTGGTAGCACCTATTGGGATACCGAAGCGTATTGTCTTCCGTTTTACATGACTACTAAGGATGACACCGTAGCGAGAAAGTTATTGAAATATCGCTATAATCACTTAGAAAAGGCAATAGAGAATGCTAAAAAATTAGGATTTTCGAACGGTGCTGCGCTATATCCCATGGTAACCATGAATGGTGAAGAGTGTCATAACGAGTGGGAAATCACCTTCGAGGAAATACATAGGAACGGTGCCATCGCTTTTGCCATCTATAATTATTACAGATATACGAGCGATTATAGTTACATACCCGAAATGGGATTAGAAGTGCTCATAGGTATTTCAAGGTTTTGGCACCAGCGGGTCAATTTTTCTAAAGAAAAAGGGAAGTATGTGATGTTAGGCGTAACAGGGCCTAATGAATATGAAAACAATGTAAACAATAACTGGTATACCAATTACTTGGCCAAGTGGTGCATCAATTACACCCTCGAGCAGCTAGGCAAGGTAAAAGATGGTTATTCGGAAGATTATAGTCGTATTATAGGAAAGACTAAGTTAACCGATTTCGAATGTGAGCATTGGAAAGAAGTAGCGGATAATCTGTACTTCCCGTTTTCAGAAAAGCAGCAGGTGTATTTGCAGCAAGATGGTTTTTTGGACAAGGAAATGATAAAGGTGGTAGATTTGCCAAAAACCGAACGTCCAATTAACCAAAAATGGAGTTGGGATAGGATTCTACGTTCTCCCTATATCAAACAAGCAGATGTATTACAAGGCTTTTACCTGTTTGAAGATCATTTTTCAAAGGAGGAATTGGAACGGCATTATGATTTCTACGAACCTTTTACGGTGCATGAATCTTCCTTATCACCTTGTGTTCATAGCATACAGGCTGCAAAGCTAGGCAGAATGCAACAGGCGTATAGATTTTATCTGCGCACCTCCAGATTAGATTTGGATGATTACAACAAAGAAGTGGAGGAAGGGCTACATATTACCTCTATGGCTGGCACATGGATGAGTATTGTAGAAGGTTTTGGAGGAATGAGAGTGTTAGAGGATAAACTATCTTTTACGCCTCAAATTCCCAGCCAGTGGGAGACCTATTCCTTTAAGGTTAATTTTAGAAACAGAATTATAAAGGTTGTTGTTACTCAGGACAAGACAAGTTTTGAACTTAGCGGTACAAATGAAATGTCTATAAGGGTAAATGAGGAACGCATTACACTCTTGCCAGGTAAGATAGTCATCGTTTAATAGTTAAAATAGGATGCCGCGAAAAGTATGTATGATATTTTGTGCTTTGTAGTATTGGCCAGCTTTTCATGTGAATAAAAGGCTAAAAAATCGGTTATTAATATCATGAGTAAAGATAGAAAAATTGTAGTTTATCAAGTGTTTACCCGTTTGTTTGGGAATACGAATACCACCAATAAACCTTGGGGTACTATAGACGAGAACGGTGTTGGCAAGTTCAATGATTTCACCAACGAGGCTTTAGAACAAATTAGGGATTTGGGCATTACCCATATCTGGTATACCGGAGTGCCGCATCATGCCGTAATTAATGACTATACTGAATATGGTATTTCAAACGATCACCCTGATGTCGTAAAAGGTAGGGCAGGTTCGCCCTATGCAGTAAAGGATTACTATAATGTAAACCCAGATCTTGCAGTAGACCCAAAAAATAGGCTGGAGGAGTTTAAGGCATTGATAAAAAGAACCCATGCAAATGGGATGAAGGTCATTATTGATATCGTTCCCAATCATGTGGCACGTGGTTATAAAGGATTGACTAATCCTGAAGGAGTTTCGGATTTTGGCGCAAATGATTATACAACCAGTGTATACCATAAGAATAATAATTTTTATTATATCCCAGGAAGTACTTTTAAGGTGCCTGAGTGGCGCAATGGATATGTGCCATTGGGAGGTGAACAAGATACCTTGGTCAATTCCAAGTTTATCGAAGTTCCTGCAAAATGGACGGGTAACGGGTCTAGACTGGTGCAGCCCGATTACAACGATTGGTATGAAACCGTTAAAATTAATTATGGAGTGAACCCAGACGGTACCGTAGACTTTGATATACTTCCTCAAGAGTTTTTAGAAAAAGATGTGGAGGCCCATTTTAAGTTTTGGAAGGACAAAGAGGTTCCTGATTCTTGGAACAAGTTTACCGATATTGCTTTGTATTGGATGGATTTGGGTGTAGATGGTTTTCGCTACGATATGGCTGAAATGGTACCGGTTGAGTTTTGGAGTTATATGAATTCCAGTATCAAAATAAAAAATCCTCACGCTTTTTTACTGGCTGAGGTATATAATCCAGATTTATACCGAGAATATATTCACAAGGGAAAAATGGACTACCTCTACGATAAAGTAGAGCTTTACGATAGTATAAAACACATCATGCAAGGCTACGGGTGGACAGATCATATTCCCGTAGTTCAAAACGGATTAAAGGACATAGAGCACAACATGCTTCATTTTCTAGAAAATCATGACGAACAGCGTATCGCTAGTCCAGAATTTGCAGGTAGTGCAGAACTTGCTATGCCTGCCATGGTGGTTTCAGCCACGCTGAGTACGTCACCTACGATGCTTTATTTTGGTCAAGAAGTCGGTGAAGCTGGAGCTGAAAAAGCTGGCTTTGGGAGTCCATCACGAACTTCTATTTTTGATTATATTGGTGTGCCTATTTTCCAACGATGGGTGAACGATAAAAAATTCGATGGCGGTCAATTAACTGAAGATGAAAGGGGACTGCGCGATTTTTATAGACGTTTGTTGAATTTTACTATTTCTAGCGAAGCTTTGATGGGCTACTATCAAGACATTCATTTTTACAATAGGGAGCATACGGAATGGTACAACTATTATGTACTTTCTTATGTGCGTTGGTCCGATACGCAGAAATTGATTGTGGTTTCTAATTTTCATGCGAACGATATCTTTGGCTTCGAGTTACAAGTTCCTGAAGAAATCATTCAAAAATGGGCCCTATCGGAAGGGAACTTCCCAATTACTGATATTCTTTACGGTAGCGAACACGTTTTAAAAGTAAAAAATGGAATAGGCAAATTTCGGGTAGATATAAATCCATTGGAATCCTTTATTTTTGAAGTGAATTAAATTTAGTTGAATGAAACGATGTAAGTGTTTATTTTGGGTTTTACCCTTGTTAATTTTAGCGGGTTGTATGGAAGAAAAAAAACCTTTAGTGATTGGTCATAGAGGTGCCATGGGCCACGAAACGGAAAACACCCTGGCATCTGTTCAAAAAGCACTTGATCTTGGTGTTGATATGATTGAAATCGATGTGTTTAAAATCAGTACTGGAGAGGTTGTAGTTTTTCATGATCAAACCGTAGATAGACTAACGAACGGTCCTGGGAACATAGAGGAATTTAATATTTCCGATTTAAGTCGATTAACATTGGATGGGGGTCATAAAATACCAATGCTTCAAGATGTTTTAAAATTAATCGATAATAAAGTAGTCTTGAATATTGAGCTCAAGGGTGCAAATACTGCGGACAAGGTAAACCAAGCAATTAAATTTTATACAGAAAAAAGGGGATGGTCTTCCGATAATTTTATCGTTTCCAGTTTTAATTGGGAAGAACTAAGAACATTGCGAAAATTAAACAATAGCGTGGCTATTGCCATTTTAATAGAAGATAATCCGTTGGACGCACTTGCAATTGGGACAGAATTGAATGCGGTTGCTATAAACCCAAATTTTAAAAATCTAGATACAGATGTAGTAGCGACAATAAAGCAGGCAGGTTTTAAGATTTACACATGGACGGTGAATGAACCAGGTGATATTACAGCTGTGAAAAATATGGGTGTAGACGGTATCATTACCAATTTTCCGGAACGCGTGTACTAATGCACGATATTATTATAATAGGAGGTGGTGCAGCAGGATTTTATTCGGCCATACATATAGCTGAGGGTTTACCAAACCTAAATATCGCTATTTTGGAGCGAGGCAAAGAAGTGCTTACCAAAGTAAAGGTTTCTGGCGGTGGTCGCTGCAATGTCACCCATGCGCAATTTGACCCTAAAGAACTTAGTACAAACTATCCCAGAGGTGAAAAAGAGCTCTTGGGTCCTTTTCACAGCTATGCAAGTGGCGACACCGTAGGTTTTTTCGAAGAACGTGGTATCGAACTAAAAATAGAGGATGATGGCAGAATGTTTCCGGTCAGTAATTCTTCCCAGACCATTATCGATTGCTTTACTTCAGAAGCGGATCGTTTAGGGATAACTCTTCATACCCGTTGTTCCGTTACTGGAATTAAACGGATAGATAACGGCACTGAATATTTTTGGGAGGTAGTGACTCATGAAAACACTTTTAAGACTCGTTATGTGGTCATGGCCACGGGTAGCAATCCCAAAATGTGGAATTTAATACATCAATTGGGGCATACGATTGTTCCACCTGCTCCATCCTTATTTACTTTTAATATTTCCGATGAACGTATTTCCGATATTCCTGGACTGAGTACAGTGGCCGAGGTGAGCGTTTTGGATAAAAAGGGAAAGCATCAGAAACTTAAGTCCAAAGATATAAAAGAAGGCGTTTTGTTCTCCGAAGGTCCCTTGTTGATTACCCATTGGGGCATGAGTGGACCTGCTATTTTGAAACTGTCAGCGTGGGGAGCCCGATTATTAAAGGAATATGATTATCGATTTAAAATTTCCGTGAACTGGGCACCTGAATACCATCAAAATGGATTGGTGGATTTGTTTATGGAGGTAAAACAGGTGGAACGCAAAACGGTGCTGCGAACCAAAGTATTGGAAATCCCCAAACGACTTTGGAAGAACTTGGTTGCCGCTGCGGGAATAAAAGACACGGAAACGTGGCCAGATGTATCCAAACAGCAATTACAGGAACTAGCGGAACAACTTACGCAGTGTGTTTTTCAAGTAAACGGAAAGAGTACCTTTAAGGAAGAATTCGTAACTGCAGGAGGTGTGGAGCTTAAGGAGGTCAATTTTAAAACCTACGAAAGCAAACTGTTACCACAACTTTATTTTGCGGGTGAAATCATTAATGTAGACGCCATAACCGGAGGCTTCAATTTTCAGAACGCTTGGACCGGAGGATATTTGGCAGCGCAAGGAATTATACACAACGAAACCCTAAATAAATAAGCGAGTATGCAAACGTACATTGCTTTTTTAAGGGGAATCAATGTAGGTGGAAGAAACAAGATGCCAATGTTAGCATTGCGTCAAGCTCTAGAAAGTTTTGGTTTTAAGAACGTTAGAACCTACATCCAAAGTGGTAATGTGGTATTTGAAGCTGGGTTGAGTTCTACCAATGTAATCATTACCTTAATCGAAAAAACGATTCAAGATACTTTTGGATGTAGCGTTCCAGTTCTGGTCATGACCGCAGCGAAATTGGAGTCTGTTTTATCCCAGAGTCCCTATAATCATGAAACGCAAATCAGTTCGAATAAAAGCTATTTTGTTTTGTTATTTGAAACACCGCGACAAGAATTACTAAAAATTTTTAAAGCACTGACCTATCCCAACGAACAGTTTCAAGTTTCTGATGCTTGTGTTTATCTCTTATGCCTAAACGGATATGGTAAAGCCAAACTCAATAATAATGTCATTGAAACCAAATTGAAAGTTGTTGCTACAGCTCGAAATTATAGGACGATGCAGAAAGTGCTGGCTTTGGTAGATTAGTTTGATGGCGGGATGCTTTTTTAATTTTGGTTTAACGTCAATTCAACTCCCAAATCTTATAATTCAAAGCCGTCGCAAAACACACCCAAAGTAAGTAGGGAACAAGGAGTAGGGCAGCTACTCTACTGACTACATAGAACCTTCTTATAGTTAAGAATAACATACACAAAAGTGCTAGGATGACCAGTAAGGCTAAAAAGGGATTTCTCAATCCAAAAAAGGCAATACTCCAGAATGCATTTAAAAGTAGTTGAAAACCAAAGTAGTATAAGCCTGTTTTAACCCACTTGTGATGAAAGCCCTTTGCCCAAACCCAACCTGCGGAAACTCCCATGAGAATGTATAGTACTGTCCATACTGGTGCGAAAAGCCAGCTTGGTGGATTGAAGTTTGGTTTATTTAGTGTTACAAACCATGTATTTACGGAACTCTGCGTTGCTGCGCTGGCAAGAAAACCAATAATAAGGCAGATAAAAACGCAAATAGCGATATAGGTAAGTTTTCTTTTCAAACTGTGGCGTATTTTCCCTAAAATAAGGATTTATTTTTATACAAGCTGGTAAAAACTATCTTTGCACAAAGTAGTGTATACATGACCGAAAAAGATTTTATTCCTTCCCCATATTCCCGTGTAAAATCAGAAGGTAAAGTGGGTTACAAATCTCCTAGTAATATTGCCTTGGTCAAGTATTGGGGAAAGAAAGAAAATCAGATTCCGGCGAATCCTTCTATCAGCTTTACTTTGGACGCTTGTGCCACCACTACCTACGTTTCGTTTGAGAAGTTATTAAAACCCGCTTCTAGCTTTTCTTTTGATTTGTTTTTTGAGGGCGAGGCCAAACCGGACTTCAGACCTAAGATTGAAACTTTTTTTAAACGGGTAGAACTGTACCTTCCTTTTCTAAGGAATTATCATTTTAAAATAGAAACATCCAACTCTTTTCCACATAGTAGTGGAATTGCGTCCTCGGCCAGTGGTATGTCTGCATTGGCTCTTTGTTTAATGGCGTTGGAAAGGGAATTGAGTCCTGGTATGAGTACTGAATTCTTTTCAAAAAAAGCTTCTTTTTTAGCTCGATTGGGTTCCGGGAGTGCCTGTAGAAGCCTAGAGGGAGATTTGGTGCAATGGGGAATTCATAAGGATAACTTGGAAAGCTCCAATCTGTATGGTGTGAAATATCCGCATGAAGTGCATTCGATTTTTAAAAAATTTCACGACACTATTTTGTTGGTTGATAAAGGGGAGAAACAAGTGAGCAGTACTGTGGGGCACGAATTAATGCACGGACATCCGTTCGCCGAGCAGCGTTTTAAGCAGGCACACGAGAATCTGTCCCGATTAAAATTAATTTTCAAGGAGGGTAATTTAGATAATTTCATTGAAATAGTGGAAAGCGAGGCTTTGACCTTACATGCGATGATGATGACTAGTCATCCTTATTTTATATTAATGAAGCCCAATACCTTAGAAATTATCAATCGGATATGGGCATTTAGAAAACGTTCAAAAACCCATGTTTGCTTTACCTTAGATGCAGGTGCTAATGTGCATGTGCTTTATCCAGAAAATGAGAAGGATGAAGTGTTTCAATTTATTACCGATGAGTTAATTGCTTTCTGTCAAAACCAGCAGTATCTTTGTGACAAAATTGGTTTTGGCGCAAGATTATTGATGAGTAATTAATAATTAAACCGTGAAACAAACGTTTTAATGCAACTGTAGAACTATATTATTTGTTGTTTTCGATTAAAAAGATAAAATTTACACAATAGATAAGTTATCTTTAATCAAAACATTTTACAGGATACAGTCACTTAAGTACCATGAAAGGACCCTTATTTTATTCTAAAATATTATTATTTGGAGAGTATGGAATCATTAAGGATTCCAAAGGACTTTCCATTCCTTATAACTTTTATAATGGTGCGTTAAAGTCAGACAACAATTTATCTGACATAGCCAAAAACTCAAATAGAAGTTTAGTTTCTTTTGCAACGTATTTGGAGCAATTATCAAAGGATGAACCTGATTTAGTCACTTTTGACCAAGAAAGACTCAAACAGGATGTGTCCAATGGAATGTATTTTGATAGTTCTATTCCTCAAGGCTATGGCGTTGGCAGTAGTGGCGCTTTGGTAGCTGCTATTTATGATAAGTATGCAGATGAGAAGATAACGGTACTTGAAAATCTGACTAGGGAAAAATTATTGACGCTTAAAGATATTTTTGGTAAAATGGAATCTTTCTTTCACGGAAAATCCTCGGGTCTAGATCCACTAAATAGTTACTTGAGTTTACCTATTTTGATTAATTCACAAGATAATATAGAGTCTGCAAATATTCCTTCACAGCATACCCAAGGTAGGGGTGCTGTTTTTTTGTTGGATAGCGGTACTACGGGAGAAACTGCTCCTATGGTGCAATTATTCATGGAGAAAATGAAAAATGAAGGTTTTAGGAATATGCTTAAGAATCAGTTCATAAAACATACAGATGCGTGTGTAGATGATTTTGTGAACGGAAACGTAACCTCACTCTTTGGAAATCTAAAGCAACTATCCAATGTAGTATTAGATAATTTTAAGCCTATGATTCCCGCTAAGTTTCACGCGCTTTGGAAACAAGGTATTGATACCAACGACTACTATCTGAAACTTTGTGGCTCTGGTGGAGGTGGTTATATTCTTGGTTTTACCGAGGATATAGACAAGGCTAAAACTGCACTTAAGGACTACCAATTAGAAGTGGTCTATAATTTCTAGCGATACCCAAACTACATGCTTAATAGAAAAAATAAACTCTTGCTGTTAAAAGTATTGAGTCTGTTTTCTGTGGTTCGCGGGTACAACATTCTAGTCATAGCACTCGCCCAATATTTGGCTGCTATTTATATTTTGGCACCTGACTTACCTGCACGTAGCGTAGCGCTTGATATTAACCTTTTTCTTTTGGTGTTTGTTTCTACGCTGGTAATCGCGAGCGGATACATCATTAATAACTTTTACGATGCCGAAAAAGACCTGATTAACAAACCTGCTAAGAGTATGTTGGATCGCTTGGTAAGTCAACGCTTTAAATTAAGTGCATATTTTATTCTCAACTTTATAGCGGTCTTCGCCGCGAGCTATGTTTCGTTTCGAGCAGTACTATTTTTCTCTGCCTATATCTTCGGTATATGGTTGTATTCTCACAAGTTAAAAAAGGTGCCTTTATTAGGAAATTTTGTTTCGGCTATTTTAGCCATTACCCCATTTTTTGTAGTTTTTGTATATTACAAAAATTTAGAAACTGTCATTTTTGTCCACGCTTTATTCCTCTTTCTGTTGATTTTGGCTCGGGAAATGATAAAGGATCTTGAAAATATTCCAGGGGATATGGCGCAAAATTATAAGACGATACCAATTATTTATGGACCAAAGGTTTCTAAAATAGCAATTGGCATCCTAGTACTTCTGACCCTGATACCGTCGCTTTTACTTATTTTTAAATTCGATATTGGATATATGGACTATTTCTTTATTAGTTGTGTAGCCTTACTTTTGCTCTTTTTGGTGCTATTACCTAGAGCTACTACTCGAAAACATTATATCTGGCTGCATAATATTTTGAAGTTTATTATTGTATCTGGTGTTTTTGGGATTCTTTTGATTGATGTAGATTTAGTCTTAAACCGTATTTTATGATGGATAATATTCTTAACGTAGCCTTGGCGCAGATAGCACCGGTTTGGTTAAATAAAGAGGCTACCTTGGCCAAAATCGAAAGGACCATTGTAGATGCAGCCAAGGAAAAAGCTGAATTACTAGTTTTTGGCGAGGCCCTTTTGCCAGGCTATCCTTTTTGGTTAGCGTTGACCGATGGCGCAAAATGGGATTTACAGGTGAATAAGGAACTCCATGGACATTATGTTAGAAATGCTGTTCAGCTTGAAGCTGGTGAATTGGACAATGTGTGTGCTTTGGCACGGCAACACAAAATGGCAATCTATTTGGGCCTAATGGAGCGAGCTAAAGACCGAGGAGGGCATAGTATTTATGCTTCGCTTGTTTATATTGACCAATGTGGTGAAATTAAATCCGTTCATCGAAAACTACAACCTACCCATGATGAACGTCTTACATGGTCACCAGGTGATGGTAACGGACTACGAGTACATGCTTTGAAACAATTTACAGTAGGTGGACTCAATTGTTGGGAGAATTGGATGCCATTACCTAGAGCCGCGCTTTATGGTCAGGGAGAAAACTTGCATGTAGCAGTATGGCCAGGAAGCGAACATAATACAAAAGATATTACACGATTTATCGCAAGGGAATCTCGGAGTTTTGTTATTTCTGTTTCCGCTTTAATGCGTAAAAATGATTTTCCAAAAGGAACACCACATTTGGAAAAACTTTTGGAAACTGCACCAGAAATATTGGCCAATGGAGGGTCCTGTATTGCAGGTCCGGATGGAGAGTGGATAGTACCTCCAGTCCTTAACAAAGAAGGCATCATATTCCAAGAATTAGATTTTAATCGCATTTATGAGGAACGACAGAATTTTGACCCTGTTGGACATTATTCGAGACCAGATGTTACGCAGCTTACCGTAAGTAGGGAACGCCAATCTACAGTGCGATTTACCGATGATTAATACGTGGTTATTTCCTTCCCTCCATAGGCATCAACTCATACCCTTGATTGATTCCTTTTTGAATGGGCGGAACTCCTTTTTCCATCCAAACGGGTTTTGCATCGTCCTTTAGATAATAATCAAAGAACTGCGCCATACGGATATTAAAATCCTTGCGATTCTGTATTTTCAGCGGCCAGTGCGGCTCGCCATTGTAGTTAAGGAACCAAGAAGGCTTGCCTAAACGGCGCAAGCTTACAAAGAATTCTATGCCTTGGTACCAAGGCACATGGCCATCTGCATCGTTATGCATGATTAACAATGGGGTGTTTATTTTGTCAATATTAAAAATGGGGGAGTTCTCTATATATCTGGCAGGATATTCCCATGGGGTACCACCAATTCTACTTTGGGTATGTTCGTATTGGAACTGTCGGCTCAGGCCTGTCCACCAACGAATACCACCATAAGCACTAATCATGTTGGGTACTGGCGCTCCGGACTCTGCTGCTTTGAAAATATCGGTCTTCGTAACCAGGTAGGCAATTTGATAACCGCCCCAGCTGTGTCCTTGTACACCAATATTATCCTTGTCCACGAACCCTTTTTCTACAAGCGAAGTGACACCGGGAATCACACAATTATAAGCACTCTCCCCAGGATAGCCTATGCGGTATTCTATATCTGGATTAAAGATGACATAACCTCTACTAGTATAAAAACTATAGTTGAGCGAGGAGCGTTCTGGTTTTGGTGCTCTATGCCTGTGGATACCATTCGAACTTTTTTCATAAAAGTTGACGAGCATTGGGTATTTTTTATTGGGGTCGAAATTTTCGGGCTTTACCAACATACCGGTAAGTTCTTTTCCATCCAAAGAAATCCAGTTCACCAATGCTATGCTTCCCCAGTTGTAATCTTCTTGTTGCGGGTTGGCATCGCTTAATTTTAAGCTCTTTTTAAAACCAAGATTAGAAACGCGCAGGTTTGGAAACTCAGCAAAGGATTCACGTGTGTAAATTAAGGCATCGTCCAATAAAGCCTTTTGTGGTGTAGAATAGCGATGCGGACTAGATAACAAGGTTTTTGTTTTTCTAGTTTTTGGATTGTACTGGGTATAACCAGCGTCTTTAGTGTCTTCGTTAAAAGTGGTCAACAACCAATTTTCATCCGAAGGAATGTAGCGTAGCTCATCATCTAGGGAAACATAGCGGTAGACCGTTTTGTTTTCTCTTCCGGAAGTCAGTTTAGTACCTGCTCCCGTATTGGGGTCAAATTGCCAAATATCGTAGCGGTCGTAAAGGATAAGATAGGCATCGTTTTTTGTCCATCCCGCAGCACCATAAGCTGAGGGAAAATTAGGGGAATCGTTCGTCTCGTTAAAAAACTGTTTTCCCTTGGTTAAGTCTTTTACGTTGCCATCAGGGAGCGTGTAACTCATCCAGGTACTATCGGTTCGACTGTACCCATAAGCAAACTGAGCCTTTGGACTCAGCTGCACTCTGGGCACTTTAGTCAAGGATAATAAGGTTTCTCCGGAGTTGGTGCTTATCAGTTTATAGTCATTGTCACGTCTACCGGTCCATTGACTTTCGAGTTCATAGGGAAGGGTGGTGTTAACCAAAGCATAGATAGCATTACCCTCATCACCCAATTCGGTATTGGGAAAATCACTTGTAGCCAAAGGCACTATTTTATTGCTTTTAAGATGTACTGCGGTGCGGTAGGAAGCAATGGAATCATTCTTTAATTGTAATTCCTGTACCGTATATAGTCTTTGTTCATCATAGGTCCACACCTCTACATTTACAATTTCGTCTTCTGTAAGGGTCGTGTCTTTTATAATTGGGGGAGTTGCCAGACCAAAGAATAGTTTGGATTCATCCTTTGAGAACTCGATACTGCCATAGGCAGAAACCAAATAGTCCTCTGGCGCAGTTGAAGGGTCTACTATTTTTTTGGCAATTTCGTTTCCTTTGTTCCATACATATAGTGCATTAGGTCTAATTTGAGTTTTGGTCGTGTCTGTATCTGTAACAAAACCTAAATGGTTTCCGGAATTGCTTAGGCTTAAATTAAAATATTTCGCTTTTTGGGCGCTATGTAATTTTATCCTAGTTTGGGTTTCTAAATCCATTATATAAACTGCGAAGTCATCCCCTTTAGCTTTTCCGGTGGTGGTATAGGCTATCGATTTCCCTTCTTTTGCAAAAGTGAAGTTGGTTATATAATGTAAGGTATCCTGTTTTCCAGTTTTCAAATTCCGTAGTACTAAATGGTATCCATTTTTTTTGTCTACTTTTTTTAATTTTTCCTTTTTATCTACTTTACCCTCAAGGGTGTCCTTTTCTTCATCTAGGTAATACGCCACATAGCCCGACCATTTTTCTGGAAGTTGAAAGGATTTTACGTGCGCTATTTTAGTAAGCTCATTTGTACTTAAATTCAAAATCCCTAAGGAATCTTTAGGCATGTCTTCCTTTTTGGTCTTTCTGCTTTTCATAGCTCGGACACTGTCTTTCCAAGCGGTAATGGCAAACAGCACAAACTCTGAATCGTAGGTAAAAGCTGCATTATCAGCTCTTTCATGTTCAAAAATCAGTTTTCCTTTGACATCCTTCACTCTCAACGTGGCATCTTTTTCCCCTTGCTCTACTTCATAAAGGACATAATTCCCGTTAGGAGAAATACAAGGGTTTTGAATGGTATTCCATAGTTCGTAGTCGGTATGGTCCAAGACTTTTTTTTGGGCAAAGACGGATGCGGATACGAGTACAATGAATAACAAAAGTGATTTTTTGATCATAATGGATTTTATATTTCCTTAAATATAGAAAATAATTGAAAAATGGAGGGTGATGGATATCGATTTAAAACCCACAATATTAATTTGATATGGAACGCTTTGCTACCTTTACACCAAATATGAGTACTATGAGCAGGGAAGATTCTAACAGAGGTAAAAAGGTATCGGGAAGACAAGGTGGTAATTTTAAGAAGAACAGTTATGCTAGAGGCAACGCTCCCATAAAAAAAAGCACCGCTCCTAAACAAGCCTCTGATCCTAATTCTATCCGTTTGAATAAATATGTGGCCAACTCTGGGGTTTGTTCTCGAAGAGATGCCGACATTTATATAGCTGCGGGTAATATTACGGTTAATGGTAAACCCATTACCGAAATGGGTTACAAAGTAAAGCTTATTGATGAGGTTAAATTTGACGGTCGCCTATTGAATCCGGTGAAGAAGGAATATGTGGTGTTGAACAAACCCAAGGATTTCAGTACTACCATTAGGGATGAAAAGGGTAAAAGACATGTTTCTGGTTTGATATCCAATGCCTCAAAATCGAAATTATTGCCTGTTGATAAGTTAGATAAGGAGGATACAGGATTACTCGTTTTTACAAATGATGGAGACCTTACCAAACGCTTAAAAAGTCCTATTAACGGTCTCCGAAAAATTTACCATTTGGTGCTGGATAGGGATTTGATTTCTGCCGATCTTCAGAAGATAAAAGAAGGTGTAACTGTAGATGAAAAGGTAGTGCGGGTGCAAGACATTAGTTATATTGATAATTCGCCAAAGCGCGAAGTAGGCGTAGAGATATTTAGTTCACGCGCCAAAATATTAGAACGTCTCTTTAAGCAATTGGATTATAAAATCATGAGGTTGGATCGCGTTGTGTATGGTGGATTGACTAAAAAGGATTTGCCTCGCGGACATTGGCGTTTCTTGACTGATCAAGAAATTATCAATTTTAATATGATAAAGTAGTATTTCCCCCAAAAATTTTAAACACTAACGCAGCAATTTCTAGTCATAGGCTTTTCTTGAAAAAAAGATAGTTTGACAATAGAATAGCTGTGTTATACAGTTTTAGGATGCCTTCTATTCCAATAGAAAAATACCTAACCAGTTATTTTTTTTGAAGTAAAATTTAATCTCTCGCATACCCATCACCAAATAAGTAGCTAACGATAATACCATGGGTATTGCCTAAGGGTGAATCGTTAAAATTTAGATTATAGCTATACATAGCCCTCATGTTCTTTAATAGATACACGCCTGCCAATAGGTTGATAGAAGAATTGGAACGATACCCTGTACCCAGCTCGAGCTTGTTTTTGTAGCTAAAGGATATGTTTGTATCTATCTGCAAGGGTGCTCCGTTTTCTCGCTTTAACAGTACACTGGGCTTAATCATGATATCCTCAAATTGGTTGGAAAAGAAACGGTATCCCAAGTACCCATAAAACGGATTCGATAGGTCTAAGTTTTCATCATTAGAGGCCAGAGTGTCCCCAAGTATATTCGGTGATGAAAGTCCCACATAAAAATTAGAGAGGTTCAATAGGATGCCTACGCCAACCGTAGGGATAGTAGCATCTATATTTGCTGCAAAATTAGGGTCGTTCATAATGCCGAGCTCCAGAAGGTTATCCTGATATTGTTGTACACCTGGAGATATGGAGAAGGACAGTGAATTTGGGGTGTATATTTGCCAATACGGTCTGTTATTTTTGGTATCGAAGAAAATTTTATAGGAATAGGTTACAAATGCGCTGGTAGACGTAGTTACTCCTATTTCGTCCCTAATGAAACCTGCACCGAGGCCTACTTTACCTCGATTGAACGGGCTATGGATACTTAATGCAAAACTTTTGGGACTGCCTTCTATATTGTTAAAAAAGCCTGAATTGTTCAAGGTGACCTCTGTGCTTGATGCTAGACCTGCATAGGCGGTATTGATTAAGTAGGGGTTATAGTTGTATTCCCCAAAGGTAGGCGTCTGCTGTGCATTTAGGTTTTGATGACCAAATTGCGTAAGTAAGTTTAGCGCTATAAAAGCGATATAAGTTGATATTTGCTTCATTATATTATCGCTTTATGACTAGGTACCCCTGTATTTTTTTGAGGTTATGTTCCCCTGACACCTGAATGTTAAAGAAATAGGTTCCGCTGGGAAGTTCGTTCGCACCCATATTCATTTTTTTATTGGCCATACCCCTGAATACATTAGAGGCATTGTCGTAGCCCTGCACTTGGAACACTATATCTCCCCATCTATTATATATCAAAACAGTATTTTCAGGACTATCTTCAATACCATCTATAACCCAATGGTCATTTAAACCATCACCGTTTGGTGAAAATCCGTATTGCGTGATGTCAGGTACAATGGCTGTAGTAAAGCGTTCTTCAGTACATCCAACTGCATTTCCATCTTCGTTATAAGGAATCACAGTTACAAAGATTTCTGTGTTTTCTGTAAAATCTTGAGTCGGTTGGTAATTTATTGAATCACCTACATCGCCAGAGAAGATTTCCGAACCGCCAGAACTTGTTCCTATAGTAATCGAATAACCAGTAGCATTAGTAATGTCGTTCCAAGATATTGTTGTAAAAAGCGGTGCACCGGATTCATTCGCTAATGGACTATTTAACATGGTACAATCTGGAACTTCAATGATTTCTTCGGTTATAAAACTTTCCTCTGTACAACCGGTAGCTTCTCCATCTTCACTATAAGGGATTACCGTAACAAAGAAAATAGTGTTTTCGTCCAATGCTGTCAAAGGAGTATAGTTTAATGTGTTGCCCATATCTCCTGCAAAGACTTCGGTGCCTCTGGAACTTGTTCCAATAGTAAGTCGATAACCTGTAGCTCTGTTTGCGGGGTTCCACGAAATAGTGGAGCCAATCAGCACATCCAACGTATCTGCCAGCGGACTGCTTAGGTTCGTGCAATTAGGAAGATTGATGATGTTTGCTGTAATAAAACTTTCTTCTGTGCACCCTGTTACATTCCCATCTGTATTATACGGTATTACCGTAACAAATATTTCTGAATTATCGATGAGGTCTGTTATTGGGTCATACGACAAGGTATTCCCCATGTCCCCCGTAAAGATATCCGATGCTCCTGAACTAGTTCCAATAGAAAGTGTATACCCTGTTGCATTGGCTATTGCATTCCATGAAATGTCAGAAGAAACGGAAACATTAGTTTCGGCGTTTAAAGGATTATTTAACATGGTACAGCTTATCAGGTCAACATCATTTTCTGTAGTAAAACTTTCCTCGGTACATCCAACGGCATCACCATCTGAATTATACGGGACTACAGTTACGAAAATTATAGTATTCCCTTCAAAGTCTGTTGTGGGATTATAACCTAACTCATTCCCTACATCACCTGTAAACAAATCTGTGCCAGCTGCTGTTGTACCAAGGGCCAACCTATACCCTGTTGCTCCCGTCGCAGCATTCCAGGTAATATTAGAACTTACAGAAACATTATTTTCGTTGTTTAGAGGGCTGCTTATGCTTGTACAAGTAGGTAGGTTCGTGTTATTTAGGGTAGTAAAACTTTCTTCGGAACATTCAACGGCATCACCGAACGTATTGTAAGGCGTTAGGATTACAAATATTTCTGTATTTTCAGGTAGGTCGTCGTTTAGGTTTAAGGTAGTTACATTACCTACATCGCCCATGTAGATGTCGCTTGTTCCAGAGCTAGTGCCTACAGAAATCCAATAACCGGTAGTATTGGCCGCAGCATTCCATGTTATATCTGTTGCCACAGGTACATCAGTAGTATTACCCAAAGGAGTACTCAACGTTGTGCATACAGGAGGGTCAGAAAGGGTTGAAGATTCCGTTCTAAAACTTTCTTCTGAACATCCCATAGCATCGCCTATATTGTTGTAAGGAATAATGGTAACGTAGTGGGTTCTATTTTGCTGAAGAAGGTCTGGAAAATTGAAGGTGTTGTTGTTTCCAACATCAATATTATTTGCCACTTCGATTCCGTCTTGTGTAGTACCAACCATGACCAAATAACCTGTTGCACCATCTACGGCGTTCCAACTAAGTTCACTATCAACAGGTACTCCTGTAGTGCCGTTACTTGGGCTTAACAGTTGAGTGCAAGCGGGAGAAACGGGAATTATTTCTGTTTTAAAACTTTCTTCTGTGCATGAGATAGCATTACCCACCTCGTTATATGGTATTATGCTAACGAAAATATCCGTATCCTCTGGTAGGTCGTCTGTTAGTTCAAATGTAGTAACATTATCAACATCCACACCATTCATAATGTCTGCAGCTCCCGTTGCTGTTCCTACGGTCAATCGATAACCATCCGCATTGGCAATAGGATTCCAACTGAGGTCCGTGTTTATAGCAACATTGGTGGTACTATTCAAGGGTTCGGTAAGACTCGTACAATTTGGGATAGTAGCAGTACTCCCTAATATATCAAAGTTCTCTTCTGCACATGGGCCTACTGCGTCTCCTGTATCATTAAAAGGAACCAAAGTTACATAGACGGAATCGCCGGTATTAAAATCTACGGAAAATTCATAAAAGGTGTTGTTGACGGTTTCGTTGTTGATAATATCATTTCCACCAGAACTAGTTCCAACTGTTAAGCGGTATCCCCTGGCAAAAAGTGTTGGTTCCCACGTTAAATTTGTGTTTAGGGGTACATCCATATCTCCGTTCAGTGGCGAGGTTAATTGTGTGCATTCCGGAACAGGACAGTCAAGTATATCATTGGTAATATTCCAACCATAAATATCAATCATAGATTGGCGTTCTTCTAAGGCATCACAAAATGGCAAGCCTTCTGCACCAAGCGTAAGACCACTTGTTAAAGTTTGTTCTGACCAAGCAATTAGCGTGTTGTCATAGTTTTCTCTTACTAATGCTGTGTTGTCCAGCATATCGCTCATATTGCTTACTTCACTAATATTCCAATCGCCCAAATATTGATTTAAAGCAGTAGCATTAAAAAAAGTGGAACGCATACTCACGGTTCCTAAGTTCCATTGATTCATAATTTGATTGTAAGCGGATGCGCCACTAAACATATAGTCCATATTACTTACACCTGACATACGCCAGTTGTTCAAACTTTGGTTGAACGTAGCAGCTCCACTAAACATTTCTTCCATAGTAATAACGCCTCTCACGTTCCAACTATTAATATCTTGGTTAAATACAGTTGCGCCTTTGAACATGTTTTCCATAGTAGTTACCGATGCTACGTTCCAGTTGTTGGTAGACTGGTTAAATAGTAATGCATTTTCAAACATGGATGCCATAGTGGTAACAAAAGAAGTATTCCAATTGTTTATATCCTGATTAAACGCTGATGCCCCGTTAAAGAGTTCTCGCATGTTTTGGACTTCGCCCGTATTCCAGTTGTTTATTGATTGTTCAAAGAGCCTTGCATCTTTGAACATAGCTTCCATAGTGGTTACCGATGCTACGTTCCAATTACCTATTTCACCATTAAACATGATAGCGTCTTCAAACATGGAGTTCATTAATGTAACGGAAGAAACATCCCAAGAGTTTAAAGGTTGGTTAAATACCGAGGCACTTTCAAACATAGAGGTCATGTTGGCTACTGCGCTAACCTCCCAAGAGTTTAAGGGTTGATTAAAAGCTTCTGCCCTTTGAAACATAAAGGACATATTTACGACAGAGTTAACATCCCAGTTTTCCATAGATTGACTATACATACTAGCATTCATAAACATACTTCGCATGTCTATAACATTGGTAACGTCCCAAGTATTTATATTTTGATTGAATTGGCTTGCACTATCGAACATGGAAGACATGTTTATTACCGAAGAAACATTCCAACTACTTAAAGTTTGATTAAATTCGGATGCGTCAGAAAACATGGAGGCCATGGTTGTCACCGAAGCAACGTTCCAAGAATTTAGGGGCTGATTGAATTCTTCTGCAGAGTTGAACATGCTTTGCATTGTAATAACATTACCCACATTCCAACTATTAATGTTTTGATTAAAAACAGGAGTGCCACTAAACATCTCTGCCATATCGGTAACATTGCTAACAATCCAACTATTTAAAGGTTGATTGAAAACTTCTGCTCTATTGAACATTTTATTCATGGTTGTTACCGAAGAAACGTCCCAGTTATTGATCGCTTGATTAAAAGCATCTGCATCTTCAAACATCCTCGCCATGTTTGTAACATTGTCTGTTTGCCAATTTGTTATGTCTTGATTAAAAACTGGTGTTCTAAAAAACATTAGCCCCATGTTCGTTACATTGCTTACATCCCAGTTGTTCAAAGGTTGATTAAAAATAGAAGTTACGCCGAACATGGCCGACATATTGGTAACATTACTAACGTTCCATGAATTAATATCACCATTAAAGTTCCGACATACAATAAACATAGACCTCATATTTTCAACAACAGAGAGGTCTGGTATATCTGTTGCGTTGTATTCCATATTTTCACAACCTGCAAACGCACTGTCCATACTTTGCCATGGTTGCGTACCCCACTGATCTATAGAAGTAAGCTTGAAAGAATCACTATCGGTATCTGCATGCCTTGGCGCGGGAAACGCCCCGATAATACTAATAGTATAGACTTCAGGAGCTAGATATGTGTGCGTAATATCTCCTGCTACGTTATTATCAAATTGTCCATCTCCCCAGTCAATGGAATAGTTATATGATAAGCCTGATCTTGTTTGGATTCTTAATTGGTTAATTGGGGTAGTTTGATTTACTTCTTGAAGCCTAGTGTCATAGGTCAGTTTAAACGCCTCTGGGCTATTTGCCCATGCTGGCACTACCCTGAAGCTTTCTTCGATACAACCTACTGCGGGGCCATCTGTATCGTTATATGGTACAATCGTTACAAATACTTCGTCACCTGATTCCAACAAGTCTTCACCAGCAGGCGTCTCAAGGTTAAGACCCACAATATTTCCGCCAACAATATTATAATTATCAAATGGTGTAGAGTCCACGCCATCTCGTGTAATTCTTACAGTAACTCTATAGCCTGTAGCGCCGGGTGTTTGTTCCCAAGTAAGGTCAGCACTCGCGGGAACATTTGTGTCCCCATTTAATGGTGAGACTAAACTGGTGCAAAGTACAAAAGAACAGTTTATTATATCACCAGTAATAGTCCAATTATGGTTGTCGATTAAATCTTGTCTTGCTATCCTACCGTCACAATAGTTGAGGTTTATTGCCCCTAGATTCACATTTGAGCTTACGGTCTGTGCCGCCCAACCAACCAAGGCATTATCATAGTTCTCTTGTGAAAGACCAGAATTTGAAAGCATATTTACCATAGTGGTTATGGCGCTAACACTCCAAGTCTCTAGATTTTGATCAAAGGCAGCTGCGTTTTGGAACATTCCGCTCATATTCGTTACTGCTGCAGTATTCCAATCAGTTAGTAATTGATCAAACACTGGGTTTTCTCCGAACATAGCATCCATCCTCGTAACGTTATCTACATCCCAATCATTCAAAGGTTGATTAAAAAGAGGAGCATCATAAAACATGTTTCTCATATCGGTAACATTACCTACCTCCCACGCCTCTAAAGGTTGATTGTAAACAGCAGCCTCCTGAAACATTGAGGCCATGTTTGTTACATTAGCTACCTCCCAACCATTAATATCTTGATTAAAACTATTGGTTTCACTAAACATACCTTGCATATTAGTAACTGCACTAACATCCCAAGCACTTATGTCTTGATTGAATTCTGAGTTCTCCCTGAACATATAGTTCATGTTGGTTACATTACTAACATCCCAAGTGTTTAGAGGTTGATTGTATATAGCGCCCCATGCCCAACCATCGAACATACTTGCCAAATTAGTTACATTACTTACATCCCAATTGTTTAGAGGGTGGTTAAAAGTTCTATGTCGGTGGAACATAAATGACATATCCATCACTTCGGATACATTCCAAATTTCTATAGAATGATTAAATAGAGACTCCCTAAACATGGCCGACATGTTGGTTACATTTCCAACTTCCCAATTGGCAATTGGTTGGTTGAATCCCGAACCTTGAAACATACCTGACATATCAGTTACCATAGTGACATCCCAATTATTCAAAGGTCTATCAAATCTGCTAGTGTAACTAAATGTCCCGGACATGTTAGTTACTTGGGTTACATCCCAGTTATTTATGTTCTGATTGAAACTACCTGCTTCAGAAAATGAGTATTCCAAGGTGTTCACCGATGCAGTGTTCCAGTTGTCCAATGGCTCATTGAATTGTCTTGCCCTATGAAATGTCCAGGACATATCGGTAACATTAATAGTATTCCAACCGTCGAGTGGTCTATTGAATATAAATGCTTCTGCGAAAAGTCCTGAAATATCTGTAATTGTACTTATATCCCAGTTATTAACAATACCATTAAAGGCAGTACATTCTCGGAACATATTTTTTAAACTTTTAACCTGTGATAGGTCAGGGGCATCTATGGCATCAAAATTTACGTTCTCACAACCATAAAAGGAATTTTCCATGCTTTGCCATTGGATATTCCCCCAACTTAAAATTTCAATAATTTTATTACGATCACCTGCTTCGTTAAAATAAATACTCGGAAAAATCCCTGTTATTTCTATAGTGTAGGTATCTGGTGCCGCATATACATGGGTTATATCTCCGGTTATGTTGGTGTCCGTATCACCATCGCCCCAATTTATTGTGTAATTATATGTGGTAAAGGCAGGATTGGTTGGAATCGTAACTTCATTATTAGCAGATGAACCTGAACTTGTATTTATTGTATTCCAAATAGATGTGAAGGATTGTGAATGAATAAATCCACTAAAAAGTATAAAAAATAGAATGAGAAGTCGCTTGGCCATAGTAAAAAGAATATTTGTCAACAACGAAATGTATTGAGGAATATTTCACTGTGTCCTCTTTATAGATACGTATTGTAAGATAAAGACGTCAAAATACTAAATATCATTGCATAATGTATTCCCCGTACTCAGTGAATATCTATTTACACAGCTGTAGTGGGTAGTTTTGTGTAGCGTGATTATTGGGTGAATTAGGTCTAATTGAATCGAACACGGGTTAGTTGTTTTAGTCGATGTTGACAGTGCTTAATTTTGTCTGAAGCCAGTTGGCCTAGTGCGATATTTTATTGTGTATCTTTTAAAATATATAACAGCAATATGTTCCAAATGAGTAAGTGGAAATATCTAAACGTACTTATTCATCTATTTTTTCAAAAGTGGTGTTTTCAAAATCCTGGTTTCCCATATAGTTATTTGTATTCCAGATTCCCGAAAAAACTTCATTGAAAGCTTTGTTTGAGGTGGTCAAGGGCCAGTGTATTCATTTTTCCTAACATATCCAGCTGAAATTTTGTAAGGTAGTGCAGCTTTTTGCCAAGGCGTTTTTGCATATATGAGGTAGTTCTCGTAATCGCTACTTTTGTAAGGTTTTATAGCATTCCAGTTGTATTCAAAATCAACTTCTTGTTGTATCTCCTCGATGTAAATTTCGCCAAAAACATACATGCTGGTCAAGCCGCTTGTCCAATTTGTAAACGCTTTTACAGCTCTAAAATTTAGCCTCGTACCAATCTGGATTTCATGGGCTTCACCTGCTTCCGAATCAAATTTATTTGTGAATTTTAGAAGGTAAGGATGCTCATGTACATGGTGTTCGTAATTCTTGGTGATATAGCAAACATTTTTTATGGCATATTCGGTGCCTATTAACTCTGCAAAAGGAAATTATGTAGCTAAGTCTTTCTTTTTGATTTTAAGGGTAAGATATAATCCAAGAATAAACAATAATAGAAAGGCGACGCCTATGAGTAGAATTTTATAAGGAAACTTTTACCTATCATATGAAGGGTTCAACAATTATACTATTACCGTTCTCTTCTAAGATTTTGTATTGCTTGTTATTTTCCATTGGTTTTTTCACGAATTTCATAATGGAACTAATAATCCTAATTGTCAATCTTGGTTTTTATGAAGATTTGAATTCCTTTCAACTTATATTCAAAGAGTATGGTAAGGGAGCAGTTAGAATTCATTTTATATTGATGTCTAACATGTTTTGCTTAAAGTTTCCGTGGTTCGATACCGTTAATTGCTGAATAACTATTCAAAAAATAAACAAACTCTTCATCTTTAAAAATCTTACTAATCTGAAAATTTCCTTTCTAAGAGATCTCTCTGTAAATTTAGATTTGGAAAAATCATCAACTGAAACCTCTAGAGTCAAATTAAGTTGTTATCTATTCTTTATTCGTTGCCAATCAATTTTATATTTCTGTTTGTAGCCAAAAAGTGCGAAGTGAGCACAAATTTTTATTTCATGTGCTTCCTCTATTGTCCCTGAAAGTATAGATGCTAAAGTTTAGCCATCTTCTCCTTAATCTCGTTCAAACATAAATTACCTAAACTACCCTCATGACTGTGTTTGATATCTCGTTTTGGTTTAAAGGTGCCCGCTTGAATTTCTTTTCCCATCTGCTTGTAGGCATCCCGGAAGGGCATTCCGTTTTGCACGAGTTCGTTTAGGGTGTCTACGCTAAAGAGATAATCGTATTTTGGGTCTTCCAAAATACTTTCGTTCACTTGTATTTCCCGTAAACTGAAACTCATGATTTCTAAACAAGCTTTCATATCCTGTATGGCAGGTACAATGATTTCTTTAACCAATTGCAAATCGCGATGGTAGCCGCTAGGAAGGTTATTAATGACCAAGGTGAGTTGATTAGGGATAGATTGAAGCTTGTTGCATTTACCTCGTACCAGTTCAAATACATCAGGATTTTTTTTATGCGGCATAATGCTGGAACCCGTGGTTAACTCATCTGGAAAAGAAATAAAATTGAAATTTTGGCTCATGTATAAACAGATATCCATCGCCATTTTTGAAAGGGTTGCAGCAATACTCGCCATACCAAAAGCTGTAGCTTTCTCCACTTTACCACGACCCATTTGTGCAGCCACTACATTATATTTCATGGTTTCAAAACCCATTTCTTTCGTTGTAAAGCTCCTATCGATAGGAAAGGAACTGCCATAACCGGCAGCGCTTCCTAAGGGGTTTTGGTCGGCAATTTTATATGCTGCATCAATAAAATAAAGGTCATCAATGAGGCTTTCGGCATAGGCAGAGAACCATAGTCCAAAAGAGGACGGCATGGCAATTTGCAGATGTGTATAACCAGGCAAGAGTACTCTCTTGTATTTGTCTGCCAAGTTTAACAGCAAATTAAAAAATATTTTAGTCATTGATTTGATTTCCGCAAGTTCATCTTTTAAATATAAATGCATGGCTACCAAAACTTGGTCGTTTCGAGATCGTGCGGTATGGATTTTCTTGCCTGTATCCCCTAAAGCCAAAGTCAGTTGGAATTCGATTTTGGAGTGCATGTCCTCAAAATTATTTTCAATAATAAAAGAACCATCTTCTATTTTTGCTGCTATGTTATCCAGTTCGGTAACCAGTTCCTTGGTCTCTTTTTCGGTCAGCAGACCAATTTCCCTCAGCATTTTAGCGTGCGCTTTTGAGGCAATGACATCGTATTTTGCCAAATGTAAATCAAGTTCGCGATCGTTGCCCACGGTAAAGTGGTCTATTTTTTTATCTGTACTAAAGCCTTTGTCCCAGAGTTTCATAGTGTTATATTCAAATTCAAATATCAGGTAGCAAACACAAGAATTTTGAGTTTGTATTTGATACTTATGTTTATGTTTTAAGGAATCCTTCTAATATTTTGATATATAAATCAATTCCCTCCTCAATTTCTTGTAGGTAAATATACTCATCTGCGGAATGGGACCGTGTGCTATCTCCTGGCCCTAATTTTAGAGATTGGCATGTCAATGCAGCTTGGTCGGATAGGGTAGGGGAACCATAGGTTTTTCTTCCTAATGCTATTCCTGATTTTACTAAGGGATGGGCTTTATTTATTTTGGAGGAGTTTAGTCTAAGACCGCGTTCTTTTATTTCACAAGGTGCTTCTGATTTGAGCAAATCAGCAATTTCTTTGTTGGAGTAGGAATCGTTTACTCGAACATCAATTACTAATGTCACCTGCGCGGGAACCACGTTATGCTGATTACCGGCATTGATTTGGGTAACCGTCATTTTTACATTGCCCAAAGCTTCAGAAGTTTTCTTGAATTTATAATTTTTAAACCATTCTAATACTTTAATGGAATTGTAAATGGAATTATTATCATTTGGGTGCGCGGCATGTGAGGGTGTGCCTTTCACTACCGCATCAAATACTACCAAACCTTTTTCGGCAATGGCCAAATCCATTAAGGTAGGTTCGCCTACAATGGCGACATCTATTTTTGGTAATTGTGGCAGTAATCCCCGTAAACTCTTCTGTCCGGCATTTTCTTCCTCCATTGAGGCCACCATAAGTATGTTGTGATTCAGGTTTTCTACTGCATAATAATGAGTGAAGGTAGCGATAAGCGAAACCAAACAACCGCCCGCATCATTACTACCTAATCCGTATAATTTACCATCTTCAACATGGGCATGAAAAGGGTCTTTGGTATATGCTTTGTTAGGTTTTACGGTGTCGTGGTGTGAGTTTAGGAGTAAAGTTGGTTTTCTATTGTCCCAGTTTTTACTTTTAGCAAAAACATTATTATTAACGCGCTCAAAGGGAATATCAAAATCCTTGAACCAATCTTCAATTGCGTCGGCGGTCTTATCTTCTTCACCAGAGAAGGATTGTATTGAAATTAGATTTTTTAATAAACCAATGGCCGTTTCAGTGAGTTGTTGCTGTGTCATTTTTATAGTGTAATCGTTGTGAAAAGTTCGTTTTCTAGGTGTAGCATAGAAGGATGTCCAATACATACTTTACCTACATTGTTATTTAAGGCATGAAAGCAGTTTTCCAATTTAGGGAGCATACCGTCGGTAATTATTCCATCTGATAATAATTGTTGATAGGTTTTGGAATCGATATGTTTCACAACGGAATCTTTATCAGTAATATTCCTTAAAACACCCTTTTTTTCAAAGCAATAGTAGAGTGTGGTCTCATATATGTCGCTCATACCAATGGCTAATTCAGAAGCAATGGTATCCGCATTGGTATTCAATAACTGCGCCTTTCCGTCATGGGTCATGGCACAGAAAACTGGTGTTAAACCCGCCTGTAGCAGTTTTGAAATTATTTTACTATTTACGTTATCAACGTCACCTGCAAAACCATAGTCGATGTCTTTAATGGGGCGTTTGTGTGCTTGGATGGCATTTCCGTCCGCACCACTTAAGCCGATTGCGTTACAATTATTCGCCTGCAATTGAGCCACGATAGTTTTATTTGTTAACCCGGCATAAACCATCGTAATCACATCTAAGGTTTCTGAGTCTGTGATTCTTCTGCCACCGACCATTTTTGATTTAATACCGAGTTTAGTGGCGATTTGTGTAGCTAATCTTCCGCCACCGTGAACAAGTATTTTGTAGCCACTAAGACTTGCGAAAAGCGTTAAGAACTGTAGGAGCTCCGTTTTGTTTTCAATGACGTCGCCACCGATTTTTATTATTGATAATTTCTGTTTCATTTTAAGCATTTAGTATTCCACCATCAATGGTCATTGAAGTGCCTGTAATCCAGGTAGAATCGTCAGAAACCAGGAACAGTGCTAATTTTGCAATATCCTCCGGTGTTCCTAAACGCTTCAGTAATGTTGCCTTTCCTGCATTAGCAACGGCTTCTTCCGGATTTTTAAAAGCGCTGGCTGAATCCCACAATAGGGGCGTATCAACAGGACCGGGGCTCATGGCATTCACCCTAATTTTAGGAGCGTACTCAACCGCCATTTGTTTCATTAAGGCTATAGAAGCTGCTTTAGTAGCACAATAGGCAGGATGATTCGGAAAGCTCTTGAATGCTGCAATGGAGGCATTTATTAGAATAGTGCCTTGCTGCTTTTGTAACTGTGGAATGGCATATTTTGAAATATAAAAAATAGCGCTAAGGTTTGTATTTAGTGTCGTATGCCAATCTTTGATAGCCAAGTCCACAACATTTCCAAGCCCTAAAATTCCTGCGTTTATAGACACAATATCTAGCTTTTTAAAGTTTTCAATAGTAGTTTTAACGAGGTGTTCATTATAGCTTGGGTCACTAACATCTCCTGCAATAAAAATAGAGCCCTTAAGTTCTTTTACAACCGAATTGCCTCGTTTTTTATTCCGCCCGGATAAAACTAATTTTGCACCTTGGGCATGAAATAATTTGGCAATGGCCCGACCCATACCACTAGTAGCGCCGGTTACAATACATACCTTATCTTTTAACTTTAAGTCCATCTTAGTTATCTTCTAATATTCTCTTTAAAACCACTTGAGCTGCGTAGGTTCTGTTATTCGCTTGTTCAATGACCAATGATTGTTCTCCATCTAAAACTGCGTCTTCGACCACAACATTTCTTCGGACCGGTAAACAATGCATGAATTTAGCATCTCCAAGTTTTTCTTGTGTCATCATCCAGTTGGAATCCTGACTCAAGACTTTTCCATATTCAGAATAACTACTCCAGTTTTTTACATAAATAAAATTAGCATTTTCGAAAGCCTTTTTCTGGTCGTACTCGATTTTCACGCCTTTGGTAACTTCCGGGTTCAGTTCATATTCTTTGGGATGGGTAATCACAAATTCCGCATCTTGCAATTGCATCATTTCTACAAAAGAATTAGCTACGGCATGCGGTAAAGCCTTTGGATGTGGCGCCCATGAAAGCACTACTTTTGGTCTTTTGATGGTCTTTTGTTCATCTAAAGTAATGGCATCGGCCAGCGCTTGCAACGGATGGCCAACGGAACTCTCCATATTCACAACAGGAATAGAAGCGTAATTTTTAAAACCATTTAAAACAATTTCTGTTTCGTCTTTTTCTTTATCGGTTAAGGAAGCAAAGGCACGAATAGCTACAATATCACAAAACTGTGAAACTACTTTAGCAGCCTCTTTAATATGCTCTGATTTCCCTTGGTCCATAACCCTCCCATCCTCAAATTCTAATTGCCAACCTTCGCTGCCGAAGTTCATTACCATCACTTCCAAACCTAAATTCATTGCAGCTTTTTGAGTGCTAAGACGGGTCCTTAGACTGTTGTTAAAGAACAGTAGGCAAATGGTTTTACCAGCTCCTAAGGCCTTATTAGCCCTTGGATTTTCTTTTAATTTACGAGCTTCTGAAACCCAATTGGGGAGAGCGTCGATATCTTTTATAGACAGGTAGTTCATTGTATGCTTATTTTGGTATAGTGGGAGATGCCACTGAGGGCGTCATTTATAAAGTTGTCTTTTAATCCATTTACAATCCATGTTTCTATGAATGCTTTTTGAGCAATAGTTGCCGCTTCAATTTTAGACTGCATGCCTCCCGTGCCATGAGATGATTTTTCCAGACTGATTTCTTGTACCAAATCATTAATATTAGAAACCGTTGTTATGGTTTTAGGTTTTCCTTTTGCTATAGATGCTTTTGTATAGATTCCATCGGTATTGGTTGCTATTATTAGCAGGTCTACTTGTAACAGAGCAGCGGTTAGTGCAGCCAATTTGTCATTATCCCCAAACTGAATTTCATCTGTTGAAACAGTATCATTTTCATTGATGATGGGAATAAAATTATTAGCAACTAAGACGTTAATCGTATTCTTAATATTTTCTTGTGATTCAGCTTTTTCAAAATCAGAATAAGATAATAAACACTGTGAAGTAAACAAACCAAGCTCCCTAAAATTCTCTTGAAAAATACGCATTAGATGGGGTTGGCCAATAGATGCTAGGGCCTGCTTTATGTTGATTTCCTCCCCGTTGTGCTCTAGTTTTACGAATTGTTTAGCTGCGGAAATCGCTCCTGAGCTGACAATGATGAATTCGTAATCATCTGTTAGTTTCGCTATCTGTCTACCGATATCTTCTATTTTTCCTCTGGAAATCTGATTGGTTTCCCTGGTCAAGGTATTGGAGCCAATTTTTAGTAATATTCTTTTCTTGGCCATAATTATCTGGTTTGTCCGTTGCCTTTTACATACCATTTATTTGTAACCAAGTGCTGTAAGCCGATAGGGCCTCTTTGGTGTAATTTATCTGTGCTGATAGCTAACTCACCGCCCAAGCCAAATTGACCTCCATCGGTGAAACGGGTTGACGCATTGTGATATACTGCAGCCGAATCTACGGATTCCATAAACTCGTTTGCTTTTTTAGTATTATCTGTTATTATCGCTGCAGAATGCCCACCACCGAAGGTATTTATTTTTAAAATGGCATCCTCCAAATTCATTGCTTGCCCAATGGCTATTTTATAATCTAAAAACTCTTCATGCCAAATATGTTCATCTTTAATAGGATTCGTTCCCTCTAGGCTGGAAAGCGCAGTATCAGCAAAAATCTCAACCTTACTTTTTTGTAATTCTAGAATTACATGTTGTAAAAACTGGTGTTTTCCAACCAAATCTGAAGCCACCAGGACTTTATCTAGAGCATTACATGCAGATATTTTCGTGGTCTTGCCATTGATGATGATATCCAAAGCCATTTGCAAATCAGCCTCTGAATCTACATAGACAAAATTGTTTCCACGCCCACTTACAATTACGGGACACCTGGCATGTTGTTTGACAAAAGCAATCAATCTTTCACCTCCCCTCGGAACAATTAAATCTAGCTTTTGAGATGGTTTTTCTAGAAAGGCTTGTGTTTCTGTTCGATCAAATTGTAAATAGGTGACCCAGGTTGTATCACAATTATTTTCTTTGAGTGCTTTATGCCATAATGCTACTAAAACCAGATTGCTATTCAAGGATTCTTTACCTCCTTTCAAAAGTATTTTATTCCCCGATTTGAACGCGATACCTGTGGCTTCAATTGTCACATCAGGTCTAGATTCATAGATAATGAGAATGGTACCGAACGGAGCGGTTTTATTACTGATATGCATTCCATTCTTATGAGTTGTTGCAAAGCGTTCAATACCTAATGGGTCGGGTTCAGCCGTTAACTGATTCAGAGATAAAATCATACCATCAATTTTACTTTGATTCACTTTTAGCCTGTCTCGCATAGAAATATCATCCCCTAAATACGTATCCAAATCAATTTGATTGGCAGTAAGAATGTAGGTTTGACTTTCTGCGATGCTTTTAGCCATTGAAGTTAATACGGCATTTCGTTTCTCGATAGTCAGTTGCTTGTTCATTATAGTACTTTTTTAAGGGCATTGAAGAATATATCGATGTGTTCTTTGGTAATATTTAAGGCTGGTAAGATGCGAAGTACATGCTTATCCTTAGCACCACCTGTAAATAGATACTGCTCATAAATTAATTTTTTACGTAATTCTGCGACTTCAAAATCAAATTCTAATCCAAGCATCAGCCCTCTGCCTTTTACTCTTTTCACCTGCGGGATTTCAGCGGCCTTTTTACTAAAATAAAGACCCAATTGGGTTGCATTTTCAAGTAAGTTTTCTTTTTCTAAAACTTCTAAAACAGCCATCGTCGCCACACAGGCTAAATGGTTACCGCCAAACGTAGTTCCTAAAAGTCCGTAGGATGCTTTAATGCTTTCATGTATCAAGATGCCACCAACCGGGAATCCATTCCCCATTCCTTTGGCAATGCTAATAATATCCGGTTCAATATTGTGATGTTGAAAACCAAAGAAGGCACCACTTCTACCAAAACCGGATTGTACTTCATCAGCAATTAAAACTGCATTATTTTGTTTTGATAACTGGGCAATTTTTTGATAGAATTGGGTAGATGGTTCGTCTAATCCCCCTACACCTTGTATGGCCTCGATAATTACTCCACATACATCTCCCTTTCCAATTTCGATTTTGAAAGATTTAATATCGTTCAAGGGTAGTATGGTGACTTTCTGCTGTTTGTTAAGGGGAGCGTTTATTTTTTCGTTGTCCGTTACCGCAACAGCGGCCGAGGTTCTTCCGTGGAAACCGTTTTTAAATGCAATAACACGAGATTTTCCGGTATGAAAGGAAGCCATTTTCAATGCGTTCTCGTTAGCTTCTGCGCCAGAATTACATAGAAAAAGATTGTAATCTTCACAGTGGGAAAGTTGTCCTAATTTTGTCGCCAACTCCACCTGTAATGGATTTTGAACGGCATTACTATAAAACCCGATTTTATCTAATTGGTCTTTTAACCGTTTCACATAATGCGGATGTGAATGCCCTATGGAAATGACAGCATGTCCTCCATAAAAATCGAGGTATTCTTGTCCTTTGTCATCGGTAACTACAATACCTCTTGCTGAGACAGGAGTTACGTTATATAATGGGTAAACGTCAAATAGGTTCATATTTTTAAAATTCAAATTCAATACGTTTGGAGAAAGCTTACCCTTTGTATTTGTGTTTATTTTTCTTTAAAGTTGTCTTTCCTTTATTCTACTTATTTTTTCAAAGGAAGCGACAATACCTTGAATGAGCGATGAGCTCAACCCTTGGTGTTCCATTTCGTTCAGGCCTTGAATGGTACAACCTTTAGGAGTGGTTACCTTGTCTATCTCTGCTTCTGGGTGACTACCTGATTGAATTAGGAGTCCAGCAGCTCCGTTTGCAGTATGCATCGCTAATTCTTGTGCCTCTTTAGCATCAAAACCAAGTTGAATTGCCCCTTGTGTGGTGGCGCGAATCAAACGCATCCAAAAGGCAATTCCGCTAGCACAAATAACAGTGGCCGCTTGCATTTGTTCCTCAGGTATTTCTAAAGTATGCCCCATTTTGTTAAAGATGGCTTTTGCTAAATTTATTCGTTTTTCTCCTGTTTCATTTGCACAAATACAAGTCATTGATTTACCAACTGAAATGGCAGTATTAGGCATACAAAGAATAACATGGTGCTTTGAGCCGATGATAGCCTCTATTTTCGCTATACTAAAACCAGTAATTGTAGAAATGATTACGTGTTTTTTGGTTAGCAAATCTTTTATATTTTCAAGAATTGCTTCTAATTGACTAGGTTGTACAGCAAATATCAAGATTTCTGACTTTTTTACAGCCTCTCTATTATCAGAGGTAATAATCACATTACCATACTTTTCGAAATTGTAAATCTCAGTTGTATTTCTTTTCGTAAGGTATAAGTGATTTGACCCCTTGGAATTTAAAATACCCGTTGCTATTGATAACCCTAAGTTGCCTGCTCCTATAATTGCTATTTTCATTATCAGTATTCTATCACGATTCTCTCGTATGCGGGAATCTGTTTTTCTTTTGATTACGCAAGATATCTCCCTTAATCCCTCCTTATTAGCAGGTAAACTATCTGTAATTCTAACGTTTAACGTCGTACTTCAAAACACTACAGCTTTTAAATTTAGTCCTAAATCTTCTTCCATTCCAAAAAGTAGATTCATATTCTGAACTGCTTGTCCGGAGGCACCTTTTAATAAGTTATCTATTACTGATGTTATCAGTAAGGTGTCTTCGTGTTTGTGTAAATGGATATGGCATTGGTTTGTATTTACTACCTGTTTTAAGTTAAGTGGGTCCTCTGAAACATGCGTAAATAATGCATTACTATAAAATGTTTTATACAGTAGTTGCGCATCTTCCAAACTTCCATCAAAATGGGTATACGCAGTAGCGAGAATTCCGCGAGTAAAATTTCCTCGGTTTGGTAAGAAGAATAATTCACTGGCATCTTTTTGTAAGGATGTTAGGCTCTCTTTAATTTCTCCTAAATGTTGATGGGTAAACGGTTTGTACCAGCTTACATTATTATTTCTCCAACTAAAATGCGAAGTTGAGGATGGACTAACGCCTGCACCTGTACTGCCGGTTACGGCGTTGATGTGTACGGCAGAACTTAGTTTTGTTGCTTTTGCTAAAGGAAGCAGTCCTAATTGAATTGCTGTAGCAAAACAACCTGGATTGGCTATATATTGAGCATTTTCTATCTGTGTTCTATTCAGTTCTGGTAGGCCATATATAAAATTATTCCCCTTAAAATTAGCATCTGCCTGTAATCTAAAATCATTGCTTAAATCAATGATTTTAGTGACACTCGAAAAGGAATGTTCCTTCAAAAATTGTGTAGAATTGCCATGTCCCAAACAAAGAAAGACAACATCCACATTGAAGTTTACGTCTCCTGTAAAAGTCATGTCGGTTTGCCCTATTAGGTCAGGATGTGCAGATGATAAGGGTTTCTCTGCCCTTGTGGTGCTATATACAAAATCGATTTCTGTTGCCGGATGTTGTAATAGGATTCGAATCAGTTCTCCACCTGTATACCCTGACCCTCCAATTATGCCTATTTTAATCATTTTTTACGTTTAACCACTAATTATTCACATGACTATAAATCTTCCCAGAATTCGATAATATTTTAATAAAGCCTTTCGCTTCAACCGCTGTCCAACCCTCATTCATTTCGCCATAGCTACCAAAGGAAGCGTTCATTAAATCATGCGGTGATGAGATGCCGTTTAACCGAAATTGGAAAGGATAGAGGCTTATGAACACGTCTCCCGAAACTGTTTTCTGGGTATCTGTCAAAAATGCTTCTATATTTCTCATTACCGCATCCAAATAATTTCCTTCGTGCAACAGCATTCCATAGAAATTACCTTGTTGCTCTTTTTGGAACTGCTGCCACTTGGTAAGGGTATGCTTTTCCAATAAGTGATGTGCCTTAATGATAATCAATGCAGCTGCAGCCTCAAAACCTACTCGGCCTTTTATGCCTATAATGGTATCGCCCACGTGGATGTCGCGGCCAATGGCATATTTGCTGGCCATAGCTTCCAGTTTTTCAATGTTGTTTACAGGAGTATCATTTTCCTCATTTATCGCTACCAATTCTCCTTTATTGAACGTGAGTTTTACATCGGACGGTTCTTTTTCCTCTAGCTGACTAGGGTAGGCACTATCTGGTAATGGTTTTTCTGAGGTTAATGTTTCTTCACCACCAACAGAGGTTCCCCAGAGCCCCTTATTGATGGAGTATTTAGCCTTTTCCCAAGGATAATCTACTCCGTTTTCTTTCAAATAGGTAATCTCTGTTTCACGAGATAGTTTGTTATCTCTAATGGGGGTGATAATTTCTATTTCTGGAGCGATAATTTGAAAAATCATATCAAAACGAACTTGGTCGTTTCCCGCACCCGTACTGCCGTGAGCAATGTATTTGGCGCCTACCTCCTTGGCATAGTTCACTATTTCAATAGCCTGTACGATACGTTCCGCACTTACTGATAAGGGATAGGTGTTGTTCTTTAGGACATTTCCAAAAATGAGATATTTCACCACCTTTTCATAAAAGGTCTGCACGGCATCTATGGAGGTATAGTATGTTGCTCCAAGTTCCAGTGCTTTTTGCTTAATATTTTTTATTTCTTCGGATGAAAACCCGCCTGTGTTTACGCTTACCGCATGTACCTCATATCCTTTCTCTTTACTCAAATATTTGGCGCAGTAGGAAGTGTCTAATCCGCCGCTATATGCTAAAACAAGCTTTTTCATGATATTACTATTTTTTAGTTTTCTTTAAAAATAAACTCTTTTATACTTCTTAACCGTTTAAACGCCTTCCTGTTTAGGGTTTCTTTCTTAGCTTCCGGTTTTGCCTTAGGGTCGTGCAACATCCCTGTACAAAGGCATAGCTTTCGTTCCGTACGGGTAAGGATATCAAAATTTTTGCAGGTTTGGCAGCCTTTCCAGAATTCCGGATCATCGGTTAGTTCGGAAAAGGTAACCGGTTTATAACCTAGCTCGTAGTTGATTTTCATTACTGCCAGTCCGGTAGTAATACCAAATATTTTAGCATCGGGAAACTTCTCTTTACTAAGTTTAAAAACCAGCTGTTTTATTTTTTTCGCTAACCCTTGTCCCCTAAAACTAGGATGTACGATTAGGCCAGAATTAGCAACATATTTTCCATGTCCCCAGACTTCAATATAACAGAAACCGGCGAAGATGTCGCCATCCAAGGCAATAACGGCATTACCATTATGTAGTTTTTTCTGTATATAATCTGGTGTACGCTTTGCGATTCCAGTACCTCTGACTTTTGCGGATTCCTCAATGGTATCGCAAATATCTTGGGCGTATTTAAAATGTGATTCGTTAGCAACAACAAGTTTCATTGCTATAGGGTTTTAGAAAGTAAAAAATAAATTGATTTTGTTTATGCGGAAATGGACTCACCTATTTCCATAAATAGTTTATACCCTTACGGGCGACGGCGGCGTACGCTAACAAAAGTGACAACCGGAATAGAAATCCAGGTAGAAGTATGTATATGTGCTTTTGTTGTCATTATAAAGTAAATGTACAATTATTATCGAATTATCCTAAAGGAGATGAGAAAAAATACAAATAGTTTAGGATTTGTTACGATGCATACCAATTTCATAGATTATCAACCCATATATTGTAATATATTCAATAGCAAGAAGGTATAAGCTTTCCTTGAAACCTAATTGTGAATAGGCGAAATAGCTCAATACCACAGCCGCCGACCATACTACGGCGTATCTATATGTTGTAAAAATAGAAAGCGTTACTAAGAAAATTAGATACCATGGATGCACGGTAGCCGATAGGAAGTAGTAAAGCGTAAGTACCCACATCATAGAGGACAATAATACCCGAAGGTCTTGGTTTTTTCTTAGGAAAGTAAACAGTAGGATAATGCCTATGGTAAGGACGGGTGTTATTTTGCCATATGTTTTTATGAGTTCCCATGGTTTGGCATCAAAATGAATCGCTATTTGCTTAACAGCGTTGTATAAACCTGCGTTAAATTCAAAGTTGGAAAACCAGAGTCCAATAGTTTTTGAATAATTATGAATGAATTCCGATGTGTAAAAAGGAGTAAACAGTACAACCAAAGTTAGGCCTACAAGGATATAAAAGAGGATGCTTCTTTTAAGACCGAAATGGGTTAGGAACAGCGGTAAAAATAATAAAGGCACCAATTTAACCGATATGGAACAGGCGAGAACCACAGCGGCCCATTGCCATTTATTTACGGATAGCAGATACATGGACCACACAAAAAAGAACAGCATAACGCCTTCAAAGTGAAGATTTCCTGTGAGTTCTATAACCACCAAAGGATTTAGGAAATACCAAAAAATTAGGTGTGGGGAACGGTTTAGTTTTTTCAGAAGTTTACGTCCAAAATAGAAAACGCCCACATCAGCTAGTATAATTATGCCTCGCAACGCTATAACAGAACCGAGGATACTTTTACCACCTAAAAATGTCGTTAGCGCAAATAAAAGCTGGTTTAAGGGTGGGTAGTTGCTAAAATGCTTGGCGCTTAAACTACCCATACCTTGATAGAGTTGCTCGGCATTTTGGATGATGAGGTTGGGTTTTGAAATAAGGCTATTGGGAACTTCTAAATAGGGGTTTATGAAATTTAGAACCAATTGTCCGTCCCATATAAACCGATAAAAATCCTGTGAGAGATTAGGTTCCGTAAGCAAAAACACAAGCCGTGATAGGATACCGACTGCCAAGAGCAATTTAAAATTCCATTTCTCGAATTGTATCAATTTATAACATAAAAAGAACAGTGCGGCAAAGAGACCTAGAAGTTTCGGGAAATCAGTTCGCTCCAAGTGGTAGGCAAAAGTGTAATAGAAAACAATGCTTAATAGGGCCAGTATGAGAGGTACCTTATGTAGTTTCAGGTATATGATGGTACTATTGGCCATTAAATTAGGTTGTTTATGTCGACGAATTTAATAGTTTTTACCTATTGGAAATTTACCTTTCTATCATTTTACCTAAAAGTTCCTTCATCATTTTTGCAGCGAGGTAAGCGGTCATATCCTGAATATCCCTATCCGGATTGTATTCTACAATATCGGCTCCAACAACTTCTGTATTTATGTTTTGTATCATATTTATGACCTGTCTCGAAGAGAGTCCACCTGGCTCGTTATGCGAAACGCCCGGTGCATAGGCTGGGTCAAATCCGTCCATATCTAAAGAAATATAAAGAGGGTTTTTGAATTCAGGAACGGACAAAGCATGTAAATGGCGCATTTCCTGAATGTCTACCTTGTATTTTTTTGCTTGCGCTGCTTGATGCGGATTTAAGGTTCGGATACCTACTTGTACTAAGCGTACGGCAAAACCATTTTCCATGATACGGGCAAAGGGGCATGCGTGTGAATACGGGTCGCCCTCAAATTCGTGGTAGAGGTCTGCATGGGCATCAATATGTAAAATATCTAGTTTCGGATAGTGGTCATAATAGGCCTTAATGACGGGAAAGGTAACCGAATGGTCTCCTCCTAAAGAAAGAATCTTATTGCCTGTTTTTAAGTGGTCACGGGTAATTTTTTCAATATCAAAATATTCCTTTATTTCAAAATCCCCTTTGTCCGTAATAACTTCGCTTTCTATAGAAATTCCATTTTCTGAAAATAGGTTCATGGAATCACTGTAGAGTGCTTTCCGTATTAAAGCCGGTGCTTTTGCCGGTCCGCGCTGAAAAGAAGATTTAGCATCCCACACTAGCCCTTGTATATTTATTTTAGTCATTGTTTTATTTTATTCTAAAAATGGAAGTTCGTATTTTTCGTATGCAGTTGTAAATATATAGGTTGTAATACTTAACCTAAGCTTTCTAAAATTATCGCTGTACCGATTTTAGCTCCCTCCACGTAACAAACCGAATGTCTTCTCTATCAAATAGCAATTTGTTCTTTGGGTCGGTAAAAAAGTCGGTATCTATTTGTCGCCATTCATTTCCAAAATTGGGGTGGCCTGTTGTTACACCTTTCATTTCCATATCATCATAAGCAGAGTGAAGTAGAAGCACATTGAGTCCGGGAACCAGGTTGTCAGACGCTTTTGCATAGTATTCGCTTAGGGTGCCAGCTACAAATAGGTCGTAGTTGCCAATGTGTATTTTCTCCGTAGTTAAATCTTCTGGTTTTATGATTTGCGTTGGATTCAACCCAACCATAGAAAGTAACTCTCCGCTTACCATAGTGGGAAGTTTATAAGTTTTACCTAAATTTCTATATGCTTCAAAAAAGTCGGCATGTGCTCCAACACTATACATGTGAACATCTAAATGTGTTGGTTTTAATCCGAATTTCAATGCTTTTTGTACTTGCGCATCCAACTCCTTGGCTACATGTTTTGGCTTAGCATTCTTTTTAAGTTCTTCACGGGTTTTGTAGAAATGTCCGTTTTCATCTACCAAACTGGGTACTTCAGATAGGGGTAAAACGGGTCCGAATTTATACTTTTTCCACTCGCAGGTTAAGGTTAGGTGTATGCCATAATCAAATTTCGGGTTGTTCTTTGCAAAAACAGCGATTTCATAATACCAGGGGCAGGGTACCATAATACTGTAAGAATTTACGATTCCTGTTTCAAGGCAACGGATAGTAGCCCTGTTTTGTGAGTGTGAAAGTCCGGCATCGTCTGCGTGGATAATTAATAGTTTGGTATTTTCAGAATATCCTAGTTGTTGTGCAGTGTTCATTTTATGTAGATAATGTCTAAGATAACAAAATAGTGACGGTTTTTATCGGTTGTAGTTTACATTATGTAATAAGCTATTAAGAGGCCTTTTCGATTACTAGATTAGGCGTATTATATGAGAGTATTAAAGAAACACTTTGGTTGAAAATTAGAGAAGATTCACTCGTTTTATACCAAAGCACTTTGTTAGATTTTCATGATTTTTTCAACAATTCTATTAGCTGAATACACCGCGCCGTCCATATATCCTGAAAATTCTGGAGCTGATTCGGAGCTAGAAATAAACAATGTATTATCTAAATACGACTTGCTGAAAATTGAATTTCCGTTATTTTGATGCGGATAAAGAAAAGTATCACAGGGTTCAAATGTGTTTTTTTCTTTGCTCCAAACGCATTCTTCATAACTTGTAAATGCTGTAGCCCTGACACCAAATACTTTTTTTAGCTGGGTGATTACATTTTCGCGCCGCTCTGTATAGGTAAGATTCTTTAAGGATGAAGCTATAAATCCACAAAGTGCATATTTGGATCCTTCGTGATTGCTATGATCATATAATTCAGTGATTGGCCCAGAATTGCTGAATAAAGTGCCCGGTAAATTTCCTTGTCCCCAGAACGGTTGGTCATAGGTCAGGGCAATCTTAATGGAGTCTTCCATCCAAGTTTGTGTTTGTATTGCGATACCCATTAAATCAGCTGGTAGAAAAGGGTCAAACACAATATTTTTAGCCCATAATTTAGGAGGTATTGCTAAAATAACTGCATTACTCTTGAAGGTCTTTCCTGCACGTACTTCAACAGTATTTTTATTGATTTTTATATGGTTTACTGATTGATTAAAGAGGACATCAGTTGCGTCTAACTTATGAAGCAATGCGTGTATTAGACTGGATGTGCCACCAGAGATTCTGAAACTAGGTGCTTGGCTAGGGGTTTGAACCAACTGAGCAGGTGAAACTGTGGAGGTCTCATAAAATACAGTGTTATCCATACGTTGTTCAAAGTACTCGATTTCCAATTCCTCTAAAAGGCCTATTAACTGTTTATGTTGTCTAGTAAACCATGTGGCTCCCATTTCGACCGGTGCTTTGTTTGTTGCATACACCGTATTAATTCTTCCGCCAACCCTATTTCTTGCTTCTAATATTTTAAATGGAATACCTTCTTTCTTTAAAAGATAGCCAGTTAAAAGACCTGATAAACCAGCTCCAATTATTGTTATTGACATTTTGTAAAAATTATATTGGGTTGGTTATGTAGGGAATTGCTTGTTACGCTTAGGCTGTAATATTCCTTTATTCTGCTTAACATTCAAATAAATTATAGCCACTGTTATGTCTTCTTGAATTGATTCATTGTTTTTTATTTCACCTTGTTTAAGGTTTGTAAAGAAATGAAATCATGCCTTATGGTGTCTGATGAAACTTGCCAAAGTCTAAACCCCAAAGGACGACTATCAAAATTTTTGCTAGTGGTTTCACCACTAACTAGTTGAATGTTTTCATAATTGTTTATGACCAACTTATGAGTATGACCAGATAAGTAAGCGACAACATTGTTTTTCTTAAATAATTCTAATAGACTTTTCCTTTTAACCACGGGTATATTAAAATAATGCTCTTCTTCTTCGGGGAATTCAACATATAAAGGATAATGTCCAATAACAAATATGGGATACTGTCGATCTTTTTGAACCTTAAGTGTCTTTCTAAACCAGTTGTCATGTTTTTCTGACGCATTCTCAACATTTATTTTCCATAATTGAGTATTTGTCATGACAAACGAATAATTTTTATGCTGGAATTCGTAATAATCTCTTCCGATAGTTTTTCGGTAATAATTAAGTGTTGTGTCATTTGGGGTATTACCTACATCATGGTTTCCTGAAGCAACGTAGCAAGGTATCTTCAATCCTTTCATAATGTTTTTGAAATCAGAATATGAACTTTCATCAGCTTCATCAACAAGGTCTCCACATATTACTACAAAATCAGTATCAAGTGCATTTATTTGTGCAACAGCCTGTTCGAATGTTTTTAAATCATGCTCGTAACCTCCCATCCCCAATTGAGTATCGCATAATTGAACAAAGGTGAAAGGCTGCTGCTCTTTTTTTGCACAAGAAATGATGGACACAAGTAATACAATTATCGATATATAAATCTTCGTCCGTAAAATCATAATAATTTTTAAAGCAGCACTATGTGTAGTCTCTTTTATTTCCATGAATTCTTGGTTCAGATTAAATTTAGCGACCAGAAATGTTGCCTTCATAGTGCGGTAAGGTCGCTTACCCTTGAGTTCGCTATAATCTGTTATCATGTAAATATGAGTACGCTATAGTTCTACACCCTAAAATACACTTTTTCCATTAGAGCTATCCAGCATATGGTCGAGGAAAGTTTCTAAAAGGTATCTCCTTTCTATTTTCAAAAAGTGATATACAAAATCACTACGCTATTTTCCTTAATCGCAAACTGAGTAAGGCTTCAAAATACAAAGGAAAACAAAAAAAGGATGGCCATGTAGCCATCCTTTTGAAAATAAAATTAATGCGTTTATCAAGCCCTTGCCGTCAACGATTTAAAGAACACAAACCCAAAACCTAGGAACAACATAAAGTGGAATGGGAACAATCCAAAATCGTTTAAGGGTATAGCGCTGTACATGCCAAATAGGAAATAGACCATAAGTGCAAATTCCAAGATCATGTTTGGAGAAAGCTTTTTTGTTAGGTATTTGTTGCCTTTCCAGCTCTCTGTAATATTGTTGATATTGAATTTTGGAGTGCGTACAAATTCGCTTCTTTTCCCCATATGTCCTTCTAAAACGGCAATGGAGTTATGTAAGGAAAAACCCAAGGCTACAGAGAAAAAGGTAAAGAATATTTTAATATAATCTACAAAGTTATTAAATCCACTGCCTTGGATACTTTTATAGGTAAACCAATAGCATACGAAAAGTATAATGGTACTTACGATAAAGAAACTGGTGGCCTCAAAGACCCACCCTAAATGTCCGTAGGCGTTTTTGATATAGAGCATTGGAATGCTCAAAAATGCTACGATGAAGACACAAAGAAACATAGAGCTGTTTAGTAAATGCATGACACCATGAAATTTTGTTTTAAATGGAATATTTTTAGCCGTAATTACGCTCAAAACTGTTTTTCTAAAGTTTTCCGCGCCACCTTTATTCCAACGAAACTGCTGCGAACGTGCAGCACTAATTACCACAGGAAGTTCTGCAGGAGTTTCCACGTCTTCCAAGTACTTAAATTTCCAGTTCTTTAATTGTGCGCGATAGCTTAGATCTAAATCTTCGGTTAAGGTGTCTCCTTCCCAGTTACCAGCATCTAGTATGCAATCTTTTCTCCAAATACCTGCAGTGCCGTTGAAATTGATAAAATGTCCTTTAGCGTTGCGCCCTACTTGTTCTAAGGTAAAATGAGCATCTAAAGCAAAGGCTTGTATTTTTGTCAACGTGGAGTAATCGCGGTTGATATGGCCCCAACGGGTTTGTACTACCCCTATTTCTTTATCTTTAAAGTAGATAACAGTTTTCTTTAACCAATCTGGTGCTGGTAAAAAATCTGCATCAAAAATGGCGATAAATTCGCCCTTTGCAATTTTAAGGCCTTCTTTTAAAGCCCCAGCTTTGAAACCGCTTCTATCTGCTCTTCTGATATGCTGTATGTCTAAACCAGCTGCTTGTAATTTGACGATACTTGCGGCAGTATTAATAACAGTATCATCAGTAGAATCATCTAATACCTGAATCTCTAATTTACTCTTGGGGTATTCTATTTTGGCGATATTCTCTAACAAACGTTCCATAACATATTCCTCGTTGTACACGGGAAGCTGAATCGTTACAAAGGGTATTTCTTTTGGATCCAGTAGATTGAATTTAGGTGTTGTTTGATTCTTCCTTTTTTGCCCTAAATAGTTCACCAACAAATTCAACTGGGCCAAGCTATAAAAGAAAATCAATAGCAGCGAAATACCGTAAATAGCAATAATGATGTAAGCAATTGTTAGTCCCATGTTATTTAATGCTGTATTTGAAAATCCAACCCAATATTTTTATGCCGGCAAATATACTCCCTTTTACGGTACCGGACACTTTTGAAACACCTATTCTTTTTTTGTAACGTACTGGTACTTCGGTATATGTCATTTTTTTCTTCAAAATTTTCAATTGCATTTCTACCGTCCATCCGTAGGTCTTGTCCTGCATTTCTAATTCTTTGAGCTTTTCGTATTTAATAGCTCTAAAAGGACCTAAATCCGTAAATTTTGCACCAAAAAACAAACGCATTAAAATAGTAGCCAACCAGTTGCCAAAAATCTGCTGGGGGGTCATGGACCCTTCTTCGCGCAAACTTTTTTTTCTTGCACCAACTACAAAATCAAGATTTCTTTCTAAAATGGGAGCTATTACTTTATCTAGTTCCTCCGGATAATCAGAATAGTCTCCATCGATAAATACGATAATATCGGGTGCTTTGGACTTTTTTGCTATATAATCTAGACCACAAAGGCAGGCATACCCATAGCCTTTACGTTTCTCGGTTAGCACGGTAGCACGAGCTCTTTCTGCGTTTGCTGCTGTATCGTCTGTAGAATTATTATTTACTACAATAATTTCAGAAACTGTTTTAGGAAGCTCTTTTATCACACGCCCTATGGAATCTGCTTCGTTAAATGCAGGAATAATTACGTTGATATTCATCATTATTTTAGGTCAGAAACTGAATTTTCCTTTTTAAAGTCGCCGAAACTACTCCATTCCTTAATTCTCTTTCCATTGCTATATTTTTCAGCAGAAGCTAATTCGTTATCAATGTACTTTAGGCAATAGCCATTTTTCACTCCTTTATCTAATTGACATTTGTGGTTTATTCGTCCCTGCTTATCATAAAAGAGCCACCAATTTACTTTTTTATTATTTATGAAATGTCCTTCTTGGGTACGTACTCTGTTGGTATCATAGAAATACCAATACTTTTCTTTTTTACCGTATTCATAATGTCCTTGGGATGCTACTCTACCCGTATCATGATAATATCTCCAGTACCCGATTTGAACGTTGTAGCGAACCCAACCTTCTGATTTAACCTTACCATTGTCATGGTAGGTTTTTTCGTAGTTACCGTCTTCTGTCGACAATCCTGATATAAAAATAAATGCGAAGAGAATAAAGGTTTTTTGTAACACGGTTTTTTTTTAATAGGTCGAAGTTATTTAAAATTACTAACATTTGTCTTAAATACACGTTACCAACAAGTTTTTGAAGATGATACACAAGGCTAAAACAGGGCGATGTTATCTGTAGATTAAGTTGATTTTCCTAAATATTAAAAATTAGGTACTTTCGTCTAGAGATTATCCTCTCTTACCTACTTCTCATTCATTAATTCCATTAAATCAACATCATTACCTAAAAGTACTTGGGTAGGATTAATACGGCCTTTTTCAGGACCGTTCTCTAGTGTTAAAACTCCTCTCGGGCACACTGCTGAACAAACACCACAACCAACACAGCTTGAACGCACTATGTTTTCTCCTTTTTGTGCATAAGCGCGTACGTCTATTCCCATTTCGCAATAGGTAGAGCAATTGCCACAAGATATGCATTGTCCTCCATTAGTTGTGATTCTAAAGCGCGATTTAAATCGTTGTACAAAGCCCAAATAAGCGGCCAAGGGACAGCCGAATCTGCACCAGACCCTATTGCCGAAAATAGGATAGAACCCAGTGCCAATGACCCCTGCAAATATGGCTCCAACCAAAAGGCTATAGGTGTTCTGTACACTTGCTGTTTTTAGGCCTAAAACCGTCCCGGTTTCGGCAAAGAAGCTATACAGTGTTAGCCCTGTCATTACAACTGCGAAAACCAATACACTGTGCACAAGCCAGCGTTCGACTTTCCAAGAAAATAGCGATTTGCTAGAGTGCTGCCTATACGGGTCGCCTAAGGTCTCGGCCAGGCCACCACAACCACAGACCCAAGAACAATACCAACGCTTTCCAAAGAAATAGACCATTACAGGCACAATAACTAAGGTGAGAAAAACACCCCAAAATAATATAAATACCCCAATACCACCGCTGTTCAAGAGGGATTTTAAGTTCCATTGGAAAAAAAAATCATAGTCTAAAGGGAAAGCGTTTTTGAAATCATAGTACGGCATTTGTAGACGCACCATTATTTCTGGAATAAGAAAGGCAAATACGATTTGAAAAAATAATACTGATGAGGTGCGTACAATTTGATAGATGTTATGACGGTATTTTATATACATTCGAACGGCCATAACAGACATTACAGTACAGTACATAAATCCGTAAACGAACCAGTGCCCGGCAGGATTGCCACTTAAACTTTCGCTAATTGGGTCTACCAAATAGGTCCAGTTGATTGCATATTCCGATCTGAAATACAGCACAAGATAAAAGCTAACCAAAAAGAGGAAGACCATCCACGCTATCCACCCTTGGTTAGTGCTGCTTTGGTGGTAAATACCATCGTTTTTAACACCTTTTTGTCCTAATAATATAACATTCGGTAAAATGAATAGCAATGCTCCAATGATTCCTAGACCAAAGGTTAAAAACCAGAGTAGCCCTTTATTTTGCACTATAAAGCCAGTGCCAGATGTTTTGCCTAGCTCGGCAGCCATATCATGTGGGCCAATGTAGATAATTTTTTTATACTCCTTATTTTTACGATGTGTGGTATTCACCAATTCCAAAGCCTCCGTTATTTTGGGTGAAAAAGCCATCATACCTACAACCGATTGCCCTACGACATTGGTCTCTATTTCTGAAATAAATAATTTGCTTTTGATACCTTTGTTAGCTACAAACTTCTGGAAGGAATCTGGCGTGAGTTCATAGGTGCCAATAACGGGCAACACGGTAAATACCCCTAGCCCTATTAAAAAAATGATAAGCCCTATGTTTTTTATTATTTTCATCAGTTCCGTTGATTTTTTTATATCCGTTCTAGTGCTGAATTTATTTCAATAGAGGTAGATATTTATTTACCCTTTATGTTTCCAACCCATTGTCTAGAGTCAGGTTAAATGATAATTATTTATGCTTTACTAAAAATACGTTTCCAGCTTTTTTTCTTGGTGCTAATGTTCGTGCCTTGTTCTAAATTGTATTTTGCAACCACTTCTTCTTCGTACTGCTTGTAAAATTCTGGATCAAAATTGGCGTCTTTTAGGTACTCCATTACATACTCTATTGTTCTTTTTTCTGTTAGCCAACGGTCAAAAATTTCATGTCGCATGCGTATACCAAAGGTGTTGATGCCTAAGAATAACTTCGATTTTTTATCATAAGCCATAGTAATACATATTTTTTCTTTGTGATGTCGCCAATGAAAATGCTGCTCGCAGTCTTTTTTAGTCCGTTCGCTAAACACCCATCCGTAGGTCTGGTATTCTACATCTAAGAATTTAGCCGAGTTGAACCAATGCCCAGGAGCATATTCCGTTGGGTTACCGCATAACGTTTGTGCCAAAGCTTCGCCCATCATTCGGCCTGTGTACCAAACAGCTTCTATTGGGCGTCGGTTGCCAATTGCCTCATGCTGTTCCGCACAGTCCCCTATAGCGTATACGTTCTTCGCGCTAGTTTCCAAATGTCGGTTTACTTTTACGCCTCTTCCTAGTAGTATTCCAGAAGTTTTTAGAAAATCGATATTTGGTGTAACTCCTGCGGTTAAACCTACCACAGTACATTCTATAGTATCGCCTTTATCCGTTACTACCGCGGTTGCATTTCCGTTTTTATCGGCTATGATTTCTACAAGGTTGGTATCTAAACGCAAGTCAATATGGTGTTCTAAGATATGCTCGTTAATCAAGGCTGATTCTCCAGCAGGTAAAACACCGTTCCAGAAACTCTTTTCCCGCACCAAAAAAGTGACCGGTATTTTTCGACTACGAAGCATTTCTGCCATTTCTATACCTATAAGGCCGCCGCCCACAATAACCGCCCTTTTACAGATTTCCTTATTCGGTGCAATTTTTTCCAAATTATCCAAGTCTTGTTTGGAGTATAATCCCTGTACACCTTCTAAATCTTGACCTGGCCAGCCAAATTTATTTGGTTTGGACCCCGTTGCTATAACTAAGGTATCGTATGGGATTTCCTCGCCATTCGCCAATTGCACTGTTTTTACTAAAGTATCAACTTTTTCAACATATCCTTTAACCAAATCGATGCGGTTCTTTTCCCAGAACCAGTTTTCATAGGGTTGTGTATGTTCAAACTTCATGTGCCCCATATATACATACATGAGTGCGGTACGGGAGAAGAAATAATCTGTTTCTGCTGATATGATGGTTACTTTGTTATCGGAAAGTTTTCGTACATGTCTCGCTAAAGTAACTCCGGAAACCCCGTTTCCAATAATAACAATATGTTGCATAAAATGGTTTTCTTGTTCGTTGTGTCGTGTTTAAAGGTAATAACTTAACAGGTATCCTTTAATTTAGAAAGAATATAAATGCGTTACTGCTTTGTGATACTTCGTTATGACTTTTGTTTTGTTTTAAGATTTGTCTGAAAGCTGTATGGGCATAAAAATTGAAGGAAATATCTTAAAATAAGCATAAATAAATGGATACCTGTGTAGGGTTGCTGAATGAACTACGACAGAGTGCGGTGTACGGAACATATTAAAAGTGAGCACTATGAAATTTAATACCTTAAACCTATTCCTGTTGCTTTTTGTTGTAACAAACACTTCGGCACAGGAACTTTCTGATTTTTTTTCTAAGACAGATGGTTTTTTTAAAGCTAACGTAGTAGACGGAAGGGTAAAATACACTGCCATAAAAGAAAATCCGGCAGACTTGAAATCAATCTTGGAATCTGTAAAGGATATTTTCATACCAAAGACCGATGCTGCAAAATACCAAGCCTTTTGGATTAATGCCTACAATCTGCTGGTTATTGATGGTGTTGTTAATAACTATCCGTTAAAATCACCTTTGGATGTAGTTGGTTTCTTTGATAAGGCTGAGTATAACATTGGAGGAGAGAACATCACTTTGAACGATATAGAGAATAAGCTACTACGGGGCAATTTTCCGACCGAGGCACGGTTTCATTTTGTACTGGTTTGTGCCGGATTGGGTTGTCCGCCCATTATCAATACTGCTTACAAGCCGTCCTCTTTAGATGCCCAATTGCAAGAACAGACTATTTTGGCCTTGAATAATCCAAATTTTATCCAATTCAATAAGAATAAGGTCAAAATCTCCCAACTATTTGAATGGTACAAAGGTGATTTTGAGCTAAATGGTGATGTGGTACATTATATTAATACGTATAGAACTGAAAAACTACCCGAAAAAGTAAAGGTCTCCTATTACCCTTACGATTGGACCTTGAACGAAGTTAAATAATTAATCCAAATACCTATAAATGAAATTTTTACAAAGAAATCTAATTTTTGCGGGAATACTTTTGGTCTTTTTTGGCGGTATTGCACAAGATAGTCTACCCCAAAAAAGCAATATTCAGCAGTATACGCCGTCTAAGTTAATAGGAAAAGGGCAGTATGATTTAAAGTGGTTCAACAACTTGTATACGGAGACCGAAAGCACTTTTGCTTCTGGAACCCAGCCTAGACAAACCTTCTTCACTTCAACTTTGGAAGCGTATACGGGGGTTGGAAATTCTAACAAATGGAATGTTGGTTTTATTGCCAGGTTACGTTCTAACGTTATTAACGATAGGAGTACGCTTGATGTGTTTAAATTTGACGGCGAAGCAGGAACCGCCCGGTCAGGGTTGACAGCATTTGCTCCATCCATCAAGTTTGTCCCATTCGCATCTCTAAGTAATTTCAGTATACAAAGTTCTTTCTTTATTCCATTGATTGATAATGAGTCCGAAGATGGACTAGTGGCTGCAGGCTCCAGCAGATCACCCGTATTTTTGGAGCAGAATGGTTTTGTTTGGCAAAACAGATTATTTTATGATTATACATTTCCTAGGGACAAATGGCAAATATTTTCTGAATTGACGACAGAACTTAATTTTGGGAAAGCTTCAGTTCAAGATTCAAACGGCAATACCATAGATGGTAGTTTCGCGAATAATAGCCTAAACCTTAATCCCGGTATATTCTTAAGTTATTTTCCATCTAGCAATTTTACCGTCTTGGTTTTGGCGCAACACTCGCAGCGTTTGGATTTAGGGAACGAGTTTACTCAAGATTTTACTGCTTTGGGAGGTGGAGCAAAATATCAACTGACCGATGCCTTGAATCTTGAAGCGCTATACACTAATTTTGTACGCGGAAACAACACAGGTCTGGGACAAACCTTTAACCTAGGGTTAAGAGGTATTTTTTAACTAGTGATTTTAATCAGTATATAAATACCTAATTTAGAATCCATAAGTAGTTTCTATGAAAAGATTAGGGCTTTTATTTTTTTGTTGTTTACAGTATTGCTGTTCCGGTGAGGCGCAGAAAAAAATAAACGGAGTAAGTTTTGTAGCCTCAAGGGTTGCCGTTACGCAATCGCATGTAGATAAAGTGCTTAAAGTGAACGCCAATAGTGCGGCCGTAATGCCCTTTGGTTTTATGCGCGACATAGCCAATCCAGATATTATTTTTGATACGGACAGACAATGGTTCGGCGAAACGAAAAAAGGGGCTAAGCAGTATATAGAGCTATTACAAAAAAATGGAATTTCGGTAATGCTCAAACCTCAAATTTGGGTATGGAAGGGTGAGTTTACTGGAACCATTATGATGAAGTCCGAAGTACAATGGCAACAATTGGAAAATTCCTATGACGATTTTATACTCAACTATGCCCAGCTTGCCCAAGAAACCCAAGTGCCTATTTTCTGTATAGGTACCGAACTAGAGAAATTTGTAGAAAATAGACCTGAATATTGGCAGCGACTTATTATAAAAATCAGAAAAGTGTATGATGGAAAGTTGACGTACGCCGCTAATTGGGACGAGTATAAACGTACGCCCTTCTGGGTAACATTGGATTATATAGGTATCGATGCCTATTTTCCGCTTTCCGAAACCAAGACGCCTTCCGTTGCCGAACTACAGGAAGGCTGGCAGCGTTGGAAAGTTACGATTGCAGCAGTGGCAGCGATGAACCAAAGACCTGTATTGTTTACCGAGTTTGGTTATCGGAGTATAGATTATACGGCCAAAAAACCGTGGTTGGTTGATCGCACGGAGAAAGGTATTAATTTACGAGCTCAGGTAAATGCCAAAACTGCCATTTTTAAAGAATTTTGGAATGAAGAGTGGTTCGCTGGTGGTTATGTTTGGAAGTGGTTTATTGAACATGAAGAATCTGGCGGAGAAAAAGACAATAGGTTTACGCCCCAAAATAAACCTGCAGAACACGTAATCCGAGAATATTTCAGTAGTTATTTAGAACGTTAATTTTTGCCGCAGTTTGGTTCATTTTTTAATATGTAAACTTATGGCGATTTGTAAGTTCTGCCCCAAGTAACCGAACAATACTCTAATGAATAAAAGAGTTTTTTTTCTATTTGCATTTTCGCTCTGTTGTTTTTTAGGAGAGGGTCAGCAGGCTATGGTAACCAAAATGGAGGTTAAAGGAGCTAAGCGAACCAAAGTACCCTTCGTGGAAAAGCTTGCAACAATGCAGGAGGGAATGCCATTGGATTCCCTTCAAATGGAACAGGATATAACGCGACTGAAAAGATTACCGTCTATTTCTCATGCCTATTATCAGGTTTTTCCCTTGGAAAAAGAAAAGTATGAGGTGCACTATACCATTGAAGAAAACTTCACTTTAATTCCCTTTGCTAATCTTTTCAGTTCGGCCAATGATGATTTTGCTTTTAGGCTAGGGCTTCAAGAGTTTAATTTTTTAGGAAGAAACATAACCTTGGGTGGTTTTTACCAATTGGATGTTTTTGATTCTTATGGATTTAGCATAAGAGCTCCGTATTTGTTTTCAGACAAACTAGGCTTGGCTTTCAACTATAATGATTTTAACACGCAAGAGCCCGTATTTTTTTCAGAGGATACGGCAGATTATAGGTATAGAAATTCAGGATTTGAACTACTAGGACTTTATGAAATTAATTTTAGAAACAGAATAGAGATTGGATTTAGTTTTTTCACGGAAGACTACAATTACCTTTCAGGAGCAACAAGACCAAATGTACCCTTAACGTTGAATGTAGATAAACACCTCCTAAAGCTTATCTATGCTTATGAGGACATAGCTTATTTTTATCACTATTTAGACGGATTTAGAAGTAATCTTAATTTTCAATATGTGGGTAGTTCGGATGCTGCCTTACCAGATTTTTTGATAGGTTTTAATGATTTTAGCTATTATAAAAGAATTGGGAATCGCGGGAATTGGGCCAACAGACTGCGCTTGGGACTGGCAAGTAATGTTAATAGTCCCTTCGCTCCTTTTACCGTAGACAATAACTTGAATATAAGAGGTGTCGGGAATACCATAGATCGAGGCACTGGAGCTATTGTATTTAATACGGAATATCGTCATACCCTAGTGGATAAAAAGTGGTTTGTACTGCAGAGTAATGTTTTTATAGATGGCGGTTCTTGGCGAAATCCCGGTGGTAATTTTAGTGATTTTTTAGACAATGAAAACCTTCGAATTTATCCAGGCGTTGGACTCAGATTTATGCACAAGCGTATTTTCAACGCTATATTTAGAATAGATTATGGGTACGGAATCACAAAAGATAGCGCAAACGGAATTGTCTTTGGAATTGGTCAATATTTTTAACGATCTTTGATTAACCATAACTCTGCGATTAGTATGAAGATTAAATACCTCTTTTTATTTATTATTTTAGGTAGCTGCACGGCCCTATTTAGTCAGGGAACGTTAGATACCATAGTCGCCCAAAAAGGGGATGGTATTTTTTCTATTCTCAGAAAATCAGGGATTCATCCCGTAAAATATTATGTAGATTTTTTGGATTTGAATAAAGATGCAATCAAAGGTGCGAGCGAACTGTTGGTAGGCAGGAAATACATACTGCCCTATGCCCCTGATTCTTTCAAAAATATGGGGACATATATACAAATAGACGATGCGGAAGAGGCACCCGTTTTTGATGTCGACTTGGTTAAAATGAAGCAAAGGGATTCTACTTTAAAAAACACGGTATATTATCTTATCCAAACCGATAACAAAGCGGAAGACAACCAAGTTCAAACTCTAAACGACTTTACGGCAAAACTATCCAAGGATTTAATGGAACGAGGGGCAAGAGTCTACGTTTTACAAAAAAGTATTACGACTTTAGATAACAATAATGAGGAGGGTGGTGCTGAAAACGCGATTGCGGACTTGGGGGAACTTACGAGCATTGTCAATAAGAAATACTTGAAGCACAACGGTAGTTATCAAAGACTCTTGATGATAAAGGATGTAAGAAAGGATAAAAAGGGGATTACAATAACGATGCACCATTACGACAAAAGTGCTGATGGTCTAAGATTGGCAGAAAGTTTTAGGGATATCTTTACAAAGAACGCTATTGGAAGAATTAAAATCGACCAGGGTATTTCTCCATTTACCGACGAACTTAGTGTCTATCTGGCAAAAAATTTATTACCATCAGTAACGATTATGGATATTAACGGGGAACAAGATGGGATTAGTGTTCGTTCTGAAAAATTCTCCCTATCAGAGCTCATAACCAAGGGTATTCTACAGGACCATGCCAATCTAAATTTTATTGATTGATTTTAAATGACCGTTCCATGTTTTGGCATGAATTTTGTTTTTTTATTACCATGTTAAAAGCTGTGTTTATCAATAGTTTATTGTTTTTAAATATTGGTTTCTCGGCTATGGCACAAGATTCCTTAAAAACCGTTATTGCAGAAAAAGGGGACGGTATTCTTTCGCTCTTGCGGAAAAACGATGTAAGCCCCTATGATTATTATGATGATTTTATTAAATTGAATATAATAAACCTTAGGGATAGCGTCCACCTTTATGAAGGTAGGGTCTACCAAATCCCCAAAGTTGTGGTAAATCGTATTCAGCTAGTAGATTCTATTCAGTCCCAATCCAAAAAAACAAAGGATATAAAGAGCGAAGCGTTTGCCATTTTTGGCAACAAACATAAGAACGTAGTAGAAAAAAGTAAACGTTTAAAGGGTAATATCTACTATTTGGTTTCTGGACATGGGGGTCCGGATCCAGGTGCCATGGCCGTTTATGCTAAAAAAGCTATAGCTGAGGATGAGTATGCCTATGATATTACCTTACGTTTGGCTAAGGAGCTATTGGGGCATGGAGCTACGGTGTATATTATTATTAGGGACGAAAACGACGGTATACGCGATGACCGAATTTTAGAAATAGATAGGGATGAGCTAGCCTACCCTAAGGAAACAATTCCCTTGAACCAATTGGCACGATTAAAGCAACGGGTAACTATTATAAACGATTTGTATAACACCCATAAGGGAGCCTACCAACGTTTAATCGTTACTCATGTGGATAGCCGTAGCAAAGGTCAAAATATTGATGTGTTCTTTTACCATCATGAAAAAAGTACAAACGGAAAGAAATTAGCGGAAAGTATTCACAATACATTTCAGAAAAAATATAAAAAATACCAGCCCAATAGGACCTATGCAGGCACCTTTGGCCACCGGACGGAACTTTATTTGGTGCGAAAAACCTATCCTGCTATGGCATATATAGAAATTGGGAATATTAAGAACAAGAAAGATCAACGCCGTATTTTGGACCCTGACAACAGACAAGCACTTGCTAAATGGATTGGTGAAGGGGTATTGCTTGATTTTGAGGAGGAATAAGCTAAAGGGAAATATGGGTTTTGTAGTAGTTATAAAGATCCGCTGGCCCAGCACCTAAATAATGTTTTACGTGTACCACCCCAAAGTGATATTGTAAGGTGAAAACGCCTCTTTGTTCATATCTTCTAACGGAAGTTTGTACCGTGCTAGGCATAATCGCAAAGCGTGTTAACTTGTAAATTCGTTGAATAAATTCGTTGTCCTCGTAAATGGTGTATGCTTCATTAAAGCCGCCTGCTTTTTGAAATAGATTTTTAGAAATGTATAGCGATTGGTCACCCCCTCTGCAGATTTGGTGGTTAATTCTTGTGCACCAGGCAAAAAAACGCAGGAATTTATTGTGGCTATCAAATCTGAGTTTAAAGCAGCCTGCTTCAAAACCTTTGGAGAAGGTGTTTAGGATATGGGTATCAAAACCTTTGGGAGGTAGTGTATCCACATGCAAGAAGTACAAGAGGTCTCCAGTTGCCATCTGCGCGCCTTTATTCATTTGCTTGGCCCTTCCCTTCGCTGCAGAAACTACTTGAACTCCTAAATCCAAAGCTTCTTTTACCGTATGATCTACACTACCACCGTCTATGACAAGCACTTCCTTTATATTCTTAGAGGTGGTATTTTTCTGAATAGCTACGAGTACTTTTCGAATATAATCCTCCTCGTTAAGAACGGGGATGATAATGCTTATTTGGGGTTTATTTTCTTTCATTGAACTAGGCAAAGCTTCTAAATAGTAGTTTTACCCCAAAGAACCTTACAGTTTTTTGATTAATTCCCTAAATAGTTTCACCATTTTGGGTTCTGTGTTTTCCGCTATGGATATGATTTCTGCAATATCCACAGGTTTAAGATTATCTGGGTCGCACTCATCCGTAAGCACCGATACGGCTACGATTGGTAATCCTAAGTGGTTGGCGACAATCACTTCTGGGACCGTGCTCATCCCCACGGCATCCGCTCCTAGGATTTTAAGCATCCGATACTCTGCCTTGGTTTCCAGTTGAGGTCCTACCACCGAGGCATAGACTCCTTTTTTTAAGGATATATTATGTTCGGCAGCCAATTGCTCTAATTTTAGGCGCATATCTAAATCATAAGGTTCTGACATATCGGCAAAGCGCTCCCCGAACTGGGCAACATTTTTAAAGGCCAATGGAGAACCGCCCTGCAGGTTTATATGGTCTTCAATAAGCATCATATCCCCTTTTTTATAATTTAGATTGATGGCGCCGGCGGCATTGGAAATAAATAATTTTGTAATACCAAGAAGGTGCATCACGCGAATAGGGTACGTGATATCCAGAAAATCATAGCCTTCGTATAAATGAAAGCGTCCTTGCATAACCACTACCTTTTTACCGGCTATGGTTCCAAAAACTAATTTTCCAGCATGGAATTCTACGGTTGCCAGCGGGAAAAATGGAATTTGATTGTAATGTGCCTCAATCCTGTCTTCTATTTCATCTACCAACTTCCCTAGTCCTGTTCCCAGTACAATTCCTATTTCAGGCTTATCAAACCCCTTACTAATAAGGTAGGCTACAGATTCCTCTAATTGTTTTTTCATCATTATCTCATGTGTTTTAAAAAAGGCGCAAAGGCCTTAATGTCCTTAATATCTTCGTAGTGGTCTACGTCGTTTTTAGGTGCGAGCAATGTGGTTTTTTCGGCTAATAAATTAGATAAAGTGTCTTGGAGTACTGTTGCTGTTCCCCAATCTTTGGCTTGGAACACTTCCGGGATAAAATGTTTCATTCCTAGTAGATAATAACCACCATCTACTGCAGGACCTACCACGAAATCATGAGTATCCAAAGCGCTAAATGCTGCTTCTAAATCTTTTTGGGAGAGATCGTACATATCACTTCCAATAACGATAATTTTTTCAAAATCGTTTTGAAAGCCCTCTAAAAAAGCATTCGCCATGCGTTCACCCAAATCCTGACCTGTTTGCAGTTTTTTATCAAAAACAGTAGTGTTCCAGATATCGTCCTTCCAAATTTCTTCGGAATAGTATACCGTTTTTTTAGCATAAAGTCCAGAAGTAATGGCTACGGTATGGTTCAGTAAAAATTGATAAATATCCAATGCAGTTTCGTCGCCCACCTTTGCCGCTAAGCGTGTTTTACACTTTCCTAGTTCAGGATTGCGGGTAAAGATGAGTAACAGATTACGAGATTTCGCTAAGGTAAAATCTATCGTCTTTGCGTCTGTTGCTGTTTTTTTTGTTTGTAGTATGCCCAAGTTTTATTTTTAAAATATCTAATTTGTTTTACCCACTGCTCACTAGTAGACCTTCACTCCCTTCAAAAGTAGCTTCCCCCAATGTTTACTAAAGGCATGTACGCTGTCCGTTGGTTGTTCCTTATTGTTGTAGATAGCGCCATTCTTGTTTTTCCACTGAAATATGCCACCATAAAGGTTTTTAACGTCTTTATATCCTAAAGCTAGGAGTTTTTCCCCAATGTCTTCGGAACGCACACCAATAGAACAGTACACGATAATCGATTTTTCTTTATCTAGAATTTGTTCCAGTACCAGATTCGCTTCAAATGCTTTGTCTCCCACCCAAATAGCATTCTTAAGATGACTGATGTCATACTCCTCTTTTTTTCTAGTGTCCAAAAGTATTACCGTGGTAGTATCGGATATATTTTTAGGATAAATGTAAGGCACGGATTCACTATTGAACCGTTTTAGTGTTTTGTCCAATTTAGATTGCCCTAAGACCACGGCGTTGTAGCATAAGAGTATTACTAAGGCAAAAAGAAATCGCATAGAAATGTATTAGGTTTTAACAAAGGTACTATTTTCGTAGGGTACGTTGGAGGATTCACAAATCATAAAAAATTGGAATTTATGGCCAGTAACCCTAAATATTTGATAGTTATAGCGCTTTTGGTACTTGTTTTTTCTTGTAAGGACAAGGAGCCGATAAAGCAACTGGTAACCATTGAAAACGATAGTACGTATTACACCGAAGACTATAGGCCACAGTTTCATTTTACACCAGAGCGCAACTGGATGAATGACCCTAACGGACTTGTATATCATCAGGGAGTATATCATTTGTTCTATCAGTATTATCCGGATGATATCGTTTGGGGGCCCATGCATTGGGGCCATGCTGTAAGTTCCGATATGTTGCATTGGGAGCATAAACCAATTGCGCTGTATCCTGATGAAAATGGATTTATATTTTCTGGAAGTGCCGTGGTAGACGCTAATAATACGACTGGCTTTGGTACTGCTAATAATCCGGCGCTAGTTACTATTTTCACCTACCATGATATGGAAGGAGAACAAGCTGGTAAAACGGATTTCCAGACTCAAGGTATTGCTTACAGTTTAGATAATGGCGATAGTTGGACCAAGTACAAGGATAATCCGGTTATAGGAAATACGGAAGTAAGAGATTTTAGAGACCCTAAGGTTTTTTGGAACGAAAAGGAAGAACTTTGGACGATGCTTTTGGCAGCCGGAGACCATTTACAAATATGGAATTCCACCAATTTAAAGGAATGGGAGCAGGTAAGCGAATTCGGCAAAAACCAAGGAGCCCACGGGGGTGTCTGGGAATGTCCAGATATGTTTCCCTTGCAGGTAGATGGAACAGGCGAAACAAAATGGGTACTGCTGATTAGTATAAATCCTGGTGCTCCAAACGGTGGTAACGGCACACAATATTTTATAGGTGATTTTGATGGTAAGACCTTTGCCTCTGACCAAGCAGAAAATAGATGGTTGGATTTTGGGAGGGATAATTATGCTGGTGTTACTTATAATAATACGCCAAATAAAGAACGAATTTGTATAGGTTGGATGAGCAATTGGGACTATGCCCGAGAAACACCTACCGAAAAGTGGCGTAGTGCTTCGACTGTTCCTAGAACCCTTTCACTTAGTAAAATCAATGGACTGTATGAGCTCCTAAACTATCCGCTTAAGAATTTTGACAAACTAGTTGATATTGGTGCCAAAGCTGAAGATATTATAGTAAAACCAAATGAAACAAATATTATGAGCTTGGCGACTGAAAACCAATCTGAGATTCGTTTTAAAACGGCGGCACGCGATTTTGTTTTAAGTTTTAAAAATGACAGTACCGATAGTCTCGCTATAGCTTTGGATGGAAAAAATAAGATGATAACTTTTGATAGGCGAAATTCTGGGCTAACTGACTTTGCAGCTAATTTTGCAACAACCGTTCAGAAAATGCCAATAGACAATCTGCCCGAGGGCGAAGTTGAGATTCGAATATTGTTAGATGCTTCTTCCATTGAACTTTTTATACACCAAGGTCAGTATGTGATGACCAATCAGCTTTTTCCAAGAGATGCATATACTACTTTGGAAATTTTAAATACTTCTAATGTGGAGCTTCAAGTGAAGGGTTTCCGGGAAAGTGCTGTAGCGGGTATTTGGAAGAATTAGCATTTTTAGTGTATCTCTCACAATACATTTATGTTTAAACTCACCGCCGTTCCAAGCCTAGCCTAGGCATATGTTTGTTTTTAGTCTGGACGGAGGAATTGCTTCGTACTTCGTATTAATCTTTGAAAATAATTTTGTTATTACCAGTGTTCCAAGTTTTTAAAAACAAAAAAATCCTTACTGTGAAGTAAGGATTTTATGTGGTGCCTCCAGGAATCGAACCAGGGACACATGGATTTTCAGTCCATTGCTCTACCAACTGAGCTAAGGCACCATGTCGCTATAAGCGGCTGCAAATATAATTTCAAATTTAGGATATACCAACTAAATCTTAAAAAAAGCGAAATAAGATTTATCGTGTTAGAAGATTTGGAATACAAGTAGTTGTATTTCAATATCCTGTAAACACATTTATTCTCTATGTATAGAATCGTAAACCTTGTGTAGTTTTAGATTTGTGATATTCTACACGGCTACTATTTCACAGCGTTTATCATAAAGTCTTCTTAATAAAATCTAAAAGCGCATTAGACAACAGGGTATTATTCCATACTTTAGAGCTAATCAATATCAAAAACGAATAAGAGTTATGTAAAACACCATAGTTCTAAACTAACTAAACCTTTCAATACTATTCTGTTTTATTTCTTACAATCAAGATAAAACCAAAGGAATACGAAGGAACTAATTCAAACACTTTATGAAAAGAAGAAATTTTGTTCAATTATCCGGAATGGGTGCCGCTTCGCTTTTGTTGCCAACTACTATGATGGGGAATAGCATCCATGCAGAAGCGCTGTTAGAGCCTGGTATGGATGTACTCGTAAAAAAGCGTATGGCCGATGTTGCCTTGAATACGGCAAAATCTATGGGCGCTACCTATGCAGATGCTCGCATAGGACGTTACCTGAATCAATATGTATTTACCCGAGAAAGTAAAGTGCGGGGTGTTCAAAATACGGAATCTTTTGGTATTGGAATCCGAGTTATTGCAAACGGGACATGGGGCTTTGCTTCCACCAATAGCGTAACAGAAGACGGAATTAAAAAAGCTACGGAACAGGCTGTAGCAATTGCGAAAGCAAATTCTAAAATACAGACAGAGCCGGTACTACTGGCTCCCGTGCAAGCGTACGGAGAGGTTTCTTGGAAGACACCCATCAAAAAGGATTTTAAGGAAGTTCCGGTATCGGAAAAAGTAGATTTGTTGCTCAACGCTAATGCTGCCGCTATGGATAACGGTGCCAACTTTGTGAATTCTTCACTTTTTATGATAAACGAGCAAAAATATTTTGCTTCAACCGACGGTTCCTACATAGACCAAGATGTGCATCGTATTTGGCCCACATTTGGGGTCACCGCTATTGATCGTGGGGCCGGAACCTTTAAGACCCGCCAAGCGATGAGTGCACCTATGGGTCTGGGGTATGAGTATATGGATGGTCTTGCTTCTGAAAAATTAGAAGGTCCTGCAGGGATAACCTTATATAAAAAGAGTTACGATATTGTAGAAGATGCGGTACAAGCTGCCAAACAGGCAACGGAAATGCTTACTGCAAAATCAGTTGATGCAGGAAAGTATGATTTAGTGCTAGAGCCTAATCATTTAGGATTAACCATTCATGAAAGCGTAGGACACCCCTTAGAATTGGATAGGGTACTAGGGTATGAGGCCAATTATGCCGGAACCAGTTTCGCTACCTTGGATAAGTGGAAATCCGGTGATTTTAATTATGGAAGTGACATTGTGAACCTAGTTGCTGATAAAACTATGGAAGGCAGTTTGGGTGCTGTTGGTTATGATGACGAAGGAGTGAAGTGTAAACAATGGGATTTGGTACGTAACGGGACTTTAGTTAACTACCAAGCGACTAGAGATCAAGTAAATATTATTGGTCAAAATGAATCTCATGGGTGTTGTTATGCACAAAGCTGGAAAGATGTGCAGTTTCAACGTATGCCAAACGTATCCTTAGAATCAGGTAAGGATACGTATTCCATTGACGAAATGATAAAGGATGTTGAAAAGGGAATTTATATTGCTGGAAGAGGTTCTTATTCTATTGATCAGCAGCGATACAATTTCCAGTTTGGAGGGACGGTTTTTTATGAGATAAAAAACGGTGAGATTGTAGGCATGTTGAATGATGTAGCCTACCAATCTAATACGCAGGAGTTCTGGAATTCCTGCGCTAAGATTTGCGATGAGGGAGATTACCGAATGTTCGGGTCGTTCTTTGATGGTAAAGGTCAGCCTTCGCAATCAAGTGCGGTATCTCATGGTAGTTCAACTACCAGGTTCAATGACATCAATGTAATCAACACAGGTCGTTCCATTTAAATGGAACACAACTCAAAAGAAAAAATAATGGCAATATATACAGAACAAGAAGCTAGAAAAATAATGGAAAAAGCGCTCAGCTTTTCCACAGCAGATATCTGCGAGGTAAATTTAAGCGGCAGTGAGAGCGGAAATATACGGTATGCCCGTAATTCGGTTTCCACAGCGGGGCATCAATCTAACCAAAACTTGGTGATACAATCCAGTTATGGTAAAAAATCGGGAACGGCTACCATAGACGAATTTGATGATGCCTCGTTGGAAAAGGTTGTAAAGCGTGCCGAGGAATTAGCAATGCTGTCCCCGGAAAATTCTGAATTTATGGAGCCTTTAGGGCCACAGATGTATGACGAAGCGATCACCTACGTGGATGCAACAGCTAAAATAACCCCAGATTATCGGGCTGAAGTGGCCAAGAGCAGTATAGTGCCTGCAAAGGAAAAAGAGGTTACCGCTGCTGGATTTTTAGATGATTCCAATGACTTTAGTGCGATGATGAATTCCAAGGGATTGTTTGCTTATAATAAGTCTACAAATGTAGATTTTACGGTGACCATGCGCAGTAATGATGGTACAGGATCGGGTTGGGTGTCTAGGGATTATAATGACATCACCAAATTTGATTCCTTAGAAGCATCAAAAGTAGCTATTGACAAAGCAGTAATGTCCATGGAAGCTAAGGCAATAGAGCCTGGAAAATATACGGTAATATTGGAACCGGCTGCTGCGGGAGATCTTATTCGCAATATGAGTAGATCATTAAGTGCGAGAACTGCAGATGAGGGGCGTAGTTTCATGTCCAAAGAGGGGGGTGGCACAAAAATGGGTGAAAAAATCGTTGATGAACGGGTTAATCTGTGGTCTGACCCACTAAATGAGGAAGTGCCTACAGGTACATGGAATGGGGCTGGACAAGCTCTAAAGAAAACATCTTGGTTAGAGAATGGCGTAGTTAAAAATTTAGTTTACGATCGTTTTTGGGCGCAGGAAAAAGGGGTTGAGCCTGTACCTTCTCCAAGAAATCTTATTATGGGTGGTGGAGATGCCACATTAGAAGATTTGATAAAAAGCACCAAAAAGGGGATTCTAGTCACCCGTTTATGGTATATAAGATCTGTAGATCCGCAAACCTTACTCTATACTGGACTTACTAGAGACGGAACTTTTTATATAGAAAACGGAAAGATTAAATATCCAGTCAAGAACTTCCGTTTTAACGAAAGTCCAATTATCATGCTAAACAATCTAGAAACGCTAGGGAAGCAAGTGCGCATTAATGGAAATTTGATTCCGTACATGAAGGTTCGTGACTTTACTTTTTCTAGTTTGTCTGACGCGGTTTAGTAAATATAGATTAAACAAATACTGGTTGTAACCTATTTTGTTACAACCAGTATTTGTTTCACCACAATTAGAATCGAGGTCATTGAACAACACTTTTTTCTTTACAAGGTTACAATATGAATCCGGAGATTGGGATGTAGACCAGCGTATGCCCTCTAATTTACTTAATTCTCTAGTAGAGTACACCACACTGCAAGTAGATACGGTTGAGAACATCGTTTTGCTCGCGAGTGATACTATTTTTAAATGTCCGTTTTGTTACCTCTCAGGGCATAAACTAGTCCAGTTCACCAAAAAAGAAAAGGAAAATTTTAAAAAGTATGTGGACAATGGCGGTTTTGTCTTTGTGGATGATTGTAATCATGACATCGACGGACTCTTTGCCAAGTCTTTTGAGCGCCAAATGGAAGAAATATTTGGCTTTGATACACTGCGGAAAATACCAAACAATCACGAAATTTATAATATATTTTTTGAGTTTGAAGATGGTCCACCAACCACATCACAAGAGCTAAATGGTTGGGGAGACGATTTGGTGCATGAGTATTTAAAAGCTATAGAAGTCAACGGAAGAATAGGCGTATTATATAGTAACAAGGATTATGGTTGCGAGTGGGATTATGATTTTAGAAATAAACGATGGTATAAAATAGACAACACACGGTTTGGGGTAAATATCGTGATGTATGCATTAACCTCATAATAGGAGAAAATGGACAAAAAGCTGCTAACAGCGGAAAAAGAGATAAAGGCACTGACGAATAAGTTGGGGCTGTTAAAAAAGGAAATCGCTAAGGTAATTGTTGGTCAGGAAGAAACGGTAGAGCAGTTGTTAATTACCTTTTTAGCTGGCGGACATGCCCTTTTAGAAGGAGTTCCGGGTTTGGCTAAAACGCTCTTGATTAAAACAATTTCACAGGCCATAGAATTGAAGTTCAGTAGAATACAATTTACACCGGATCTCATGCCTTCAGATATAGTGGGAACTGAAATTTTGGAGGAAGATCATACAACAGGAAAAAAATTCTTTAAGTTCAACAAAGGACCCATTTTCGCAAATATTATTTTGGCAGACGAAATCAATAGAACACCACCCAAAACACAGGCAGCCTTATTGGAAGCGATGCAGGAATTTGAGATTACCTATTCTGGGCAGACCTATCCTATGGATAGGCCCTTTTTTATCTTAGCAACGCAAAACCCGATTGAGCAATCGGGTACCTTTCCTTTACCAGAGGCACAGCAAGACCGTTTTTTGTTCTATATAAAAATTGGATATCCCTCCGAAATTGAGGAAGCAGCCATTTTAAAAACAACTACAGGCTCAAAGAAAGTTACGGTAAATAAAGTATTAGGAGGGGAGGATATAATGCAATTACAGCAACTGGTACGTGATGTACCCATCAGTGATGATCTTATGGGGCATGTAAATACGATTGTTAGGGCTACACGGCCGGTAACTACGGCCAATAGCTATGTTAAAGAATGGGTAAGTTGGGGTGCCGGTCCAAGAGCCGGGCAGGCGATGATTCTTACGGCAAAGGCACGTGCCTTGCAAGCGGGGCGTTTTTCCGTGACTCCAGAAGACTTAAAAAAGGTGGCCTTCCCGGTTTTACGCCATCGGATTATTGTCAATTTTAGGGCGGAAGCGGAGGGTATTACTTCAGATTCAGTTACCCAAAAACTGGTGGAGGACATCCTAGGAAATACAAAAGAGTAATACAGTGAAACAAGACTACAAGCAATTATTAAAACCAAAGATTATCAATAGCGTTTCGGGTTTGGCCCTTATCGCTCGTGTAATTGTGGATGGGTTTTTGGCAGGTGCTCATGGAAGCAGAAGGGTAGGTCCTGGTTTAGAATTTAGTCAATATAGGGCATATCATCCAGGGGATGATATGCGTTTGTTAGATTGGAAAATGTTGGCGCGTTCCGGCAGGTATTACATAAAGGAATCCGATATAGATACCCATGTCGTCGTAAAGTTTATTGTGGATTCCAGTGCGTCTATGATGCATGAAGAAGATGGATTATCCAAGATGGATTATGTTCGGGTCTTGGTGGCCTCTTTAGGGTATTTGGCCCATCAACAAGGGGATGCCGTTGGTTTGTTTGCACTTAATGATTCTCGGTTACAAAGTTTATATCCTACATCCCATAAACAACATTACAATCGCCTATTGCACGAGTTGATTGAAATAAAAACGATCGGGAGCTGGCCAAATAACCAAAACGATATCGCTAAAATACATCAACGGAGTCATAAGGAACTGCTATTTGTGATTACCGATATGCATGAAGATAATACTGAGTTGACCCAGTGGATTACAACCTTAAAAACAGCTAGAAACGAGGTGGCTGTGTTACAGGTTATAGGAAAAAATGAATTGGAATTCGACTATACAGGCCCTATGGTCTTTGAGGATTTGGAAACGGGAAAACGGATAAAGGTCGATGCAAAACAGGCGAAAAGCAGCTATACAGCGGCGATGAATAAACATCTAGAAACCGTAAAAAACACCTTCTTGTCTAACGGAATAGGATTTGAACTGTTTAGGAGCGATGCGCCTATGGACAAGGCCTTGCAGTTGTTTTTAAAGAAAAGAATCCGCCTCAACTGATATGACTTTTTTTCAACCAACATATCTATGGGGTCTATTTGCAGTAACACTCCCCTTGATTATCCACTTATTGAATAAGGGGGATGTGAAGACCATAAAGGTGGGGAGTATTCGCTATTTAAAGGAACAGGAAACTAAGCAAAGCAGACAGTTGAAATTAAATGAGTTGTTGCTATTATTCTTGCGTATGCTGCTATTAGCATTGTTGGTTTTTGCGCTAGCGGAACCGAAGTTAAACCTTCAAAATAAAAATGTCGCCTTGACTTATGTAATGGAGCCGTCATTGCTCAAAGAAGGTCAAATGAACCATTTTTTAGAAGATGCTCCGGACGCTACTTTACGACTATTAGCCAAAGGGTTTCCTGAATTAGACATTGAGAACCTCCCGGATATTAAAACCGACAATTGGCAAATGGCCCAGGAGTTACAGCAGTTGAATTCCGACAGTATCGTAGTTTTTTCCAAAGCTATGTTGAGCGGTATGAAAGGAATTCGGCCCACGATTTCAAATAATGTGCATTGGATAGTGATGGATGAGATTGTGACAACCGATAGTCTTGTTGGAGCATCGGCTGTAAACGAAGGCGTATTGTTACATGCTGTAAAAGGAGATGATACGTATACTGATATTCAAAACGAATTTATTCCAAAAGACCAAATCATCTATGAATTTGGCGACAGTATTTCTTTGGAATATAACGGCGTAGCGCATAAATTACCTTTGTGGCCTTCCGATACGGTGCAGGTGGGTTTGTATTATGATATCGATTTTTTGAAGGATAAATATTTCTTTTCCGCTGCTTTTGAGGCTTTGATTAAGTACACGCAACAGCCATTGTTGGTCACCGAAGTTCAGGATGTTGGGGAAGATGAATTTGATATAATCGTTTGGCTTAAAACCAGGCCCACTCCAGATTTCGAAGGTACGTTAATTCGTTTTCAGCCAGATAGCCTAGCCAATGACTTGATTGCAGAAACATCACAAAATAATAGGTTTGACCTAACGGAACGGCTAAGTATTGAAAATGTCCTAAACGGAAGGTTAACAGAACGTTTGTCACAAATAGTAGGATTTAGGCCACAACTGAAAGAAGCGGTTACAAGTTTGGATAAAAGAACAATATCTGAAGAAGAATTTATACCAGCGGTTGTTGATATGGAAGCAAGTAATAAAACCCAAAAGAGGAGTTCTTTGAATCTATGGTTTTGGGTCGTTGCACTTTTTGTTTTGGTGGCGGAACGTATAACGGCTAAATTGAGGAGGCAATGACAGCCGCTAAAAGCATCATTCAAAAAACGCTCGTAAAATGGCGCTTGCTTCGGATTTCAGAAATCATGCTGATTGCCCTTGGTGTTGCGCTGCTAGTCTATTTTACTTCGTATAATTTTTGGATTTCGACAGGAATTTTTTTGTTGGTAGCTCTGCTTACGGTCTTGTGGGGAAAACTTTGGCAGTATGGTCGGAGCGATGTTTGTATTCATCTGGACAATACTGTCATCGAAATGGAGCACAGTACCTCTCTTTTGTTGGAACCACAAAACAAATTGAGTTTATTGGCCAAAATTCAACAGTCCAAAATGGCTGATGCAATACAGGATAATAAGAATCAAATCCGTCTAAAACATAATTTATGGAGGAATTTTATAATTGCGGCGGTCTGTGTTGGACTTGGTGTTTTTTTACAGAATTCCGGATTTTTAGATTTTTCCAGTGCAATTCCATCAGGGATACCTAAAAAAGATGCGATTACTTTTACTCCTTTGGATACGCTTGTAGCTAACATAGTTCCGCCTGAGGTTATTAGCCGAAGCATTACAGTAAGTTATCCTTTCTATACAGAGAAAGCTGCTTTTACAACTTCGGAGTTGAATCTAGAGGTGCTGGAAGGTTCGTATGTGAATTGGACTGTAGGATTTGATAAAAATATAAAGGAAGCTTGGTTGCAGTTTGGTTCGGATGCGCTATCTATGGATTTAAAGAATGATTTTTATGTAAAAGAGATGCGAGCGAAAAGTTCAAGTTTTTATACCCTTAAGTTTCTCGATTCCTTAGGGAACGTATATTTATCCAATTTATATGCTTTGGAGGTATATGCCGATGAACCTCCCGTGGTAACTATGAACGATTTGCCGCAGTTTTCGACCTTTGAGGTTGATAGTCCACAAGAATTGGAATTCACCACCAATATAACTGACGATTTTGGAATTGTAGATATCGCAATCATCGCAACAGTAAGCAAGGGAGCCGGAGAATCAGTCAAGTTTCGAGAAGAACGCTTAGCGTTTGACACGCCGTTTCAAAAAGGATTTAAAGCTTCCGAGCTAAGAAAAAAAATTGATTTACAGACCTTAAAAATGGAGCCAGGAGACGAACTTTATTTTTATGTTGAGGTAAAAGACAACAAAGAGCCAAAGCCTAATATTACGAGAACCGAAACGTATTTTTCAGTCATAAAAGATACGATAACGGATGTCTTTGCGGTAGAGGGTACTATGGGAGCTGATTTAATGCCTGATTATTTCAGGAGCCAACGCCAACTGATTATCGACACTGAGAAATTAATTGCTGAAAAATTTACACTAAAAAATAAGGATTTTAATTTGAGGAGTAACGAACTGGGTTTTGATCAGAAAGCTTTACGGCTCAAGTATGGCCAATTTATGGGCGATGAAAGTGAAGCGCCTTCTGCACCAAAAGAAATTGGAGAAGCCACAATTCCGGAAGATATGTTGGACGACTACTCTCACAAACACGATGGTAATAACGAACATAATTTGGTGGCAGAGGAAGATGATGGTCATCAACACGATAATGAAGCGGCAGAAGGTACAGAAGAAGACCCTTTGGAAGCGTACGTCCATAATCATGAAGACCCAGAAGCATCTACCTTATTTGCTAAATCATTACGAAGCATGTTAAAGGACGCGATGTCAGAAATGTGGGATGCGGAGCTGTATCTTCGCCTCTATGAACCTGAAAAATCACTTCCCTACCAGTACAAAGCTTTGAAGTTGATTCAGGAAATAAAGAATAGTGCTCGTATTTATGTACATCGCATCGGTTTTGATCCACCACCAATAAAAGAGGATAAGCGATTGACAGGGGAGCTTAAGGATATAAAAGGTTTTAGCAAAACAGAAGAACTGGAGCGTGAGGAAGTGTACCCCAAGATGATGGAAGCTTTAGGATTATTGGAGCTGGTTTTGTCTGGTAAAGGTGGACTTTCTGAAAACGACAGGTTCATCTTGCAAGCTGCAGGGGATGAATTGGCCGTTTTGGCTATAGCCGAGCCTAGTGCCCATTTGAATACGTTACAAGCCATAAAATGGCTCTCCGAATCCAAGCAAATCAACGTAGACAAAGTAAACACTGTCCATGCTGGACTCCTAAGGGCATTACCCGAACCAAATCCGGTTCCTAGTGGCAACAATAGGTACCAAGGAAAATTAAATCAACTATTTTTAGAAGCCTTGGAAACTAATGAATAATCAACTCCATTTTATAAACGAGCAATGGCAGTGGCCTGCTTTGGGTATTGCTTTTTTATTACTGCTGCTTTTTATTTGGACAGCATGGAAAGGAAGCTTTAATAGAGGTTTTTTCGTCAACAGTACTGTAGGTGTTTTGGCTGTTATCGCGCTGTCATTTCTTTTTTTAAGACCTACACGAGCCGCCGAAGTTTCAGGCAGTGCTTTGCTGCTTACGCAAGGGTATACTGCTGAGCAATTTGATAGTATTAAAAAACAGCTAAATAACGTTAAAGTAATCAAATATAACACCGGAGTAGATTTTTCTAGTTCGACAGATTCTATTGGTCAAGTCACAATATTGGGTCAAGGACTGCGGGATTTTGATTTTTGGCAGTTGGAGGGAATCCCAACATACTACATCAAAGGTGATATGCCAAAAGGTATTGTGAAATTGAACTATCCAAAACAGCATCGGATGGGTGATTTACTGTTTATTAATGGGGTGTATCATCAGCCTGTTTTAGGAAACCGACTTGTACTACAATCTTCAAGTGGAGAAGGTTTGGATTCCATAGTTTTTGATAGTGATGAAAATTTTCGATTCAAGTTTGATAGCTATCCAAAAACATCTGGAAAGTATATTTATCAGCTTACCGAAAAGGATAGTGCGGGTAAAATCCTTGATAGTAGTCCGCTTCCTTTAATGGTATTGAAGAAACAAGTGCTTCGAATTTTTATCAGCAACCAATCTCCGTCTTTTGAAACTAAATATTTGAAAAATTTTTTATCAGAAGAAGGTCATGAATTAGTGGTGCGTAGTCAGATTACCAAAGGTAGGTTCAAATTCGAGTATTTTAATACGCCTAGAAGTGCCCTGTACAATTTTTTAGAAAAAGATTTAAAAAAGTTTGACTTGTTGATTTTAGATACGGATACTTTTTTGAGCTTATCAAAAGGTTCGAAGCAAAGTATCACCAACGTAATTAGGGCGTATGGTACAGGTGTATTTGTACAACCTAATGAAGCTTTATTCAGGACCGCTAACGGGATGGTTGATTTTGGATTTGAAAGGGATGGGAAGGATGAGATTTCGACTTTTAATAAGACTAAAGTACAACTAGAGAAGTATCCCTATGCCTTTGAGGATAAGAAGGCCAATGGTATAGTCTCAGAAAACTATACGTATGGTTTAGTGCTAGGAAAAGGGAGGTTAAGCACCACGGTATTGACTAACACGTATCAATTGGTATTAGATGGTAAGAGTGCCTCGTACCGAGAGGTTTGGTCAAAAATCATTGAAGGTGCCACAAGGCCGCAGGAAGCAGCTGGAGTATTTGAAACTTCTGATTCTTTTGCATTTCAGGACACACCATATTCGTTTACGTTGCGCACTGTACTAGTAAAGCCAGTGGTGCAGCAATCGGATGATTATTCGATACCATTGATTAAAGATTTGGTTCTTGAAGATACGTGGCATGGTACAACCTACCCGGTACAAAAAGGGTGGCAGTCTCTTGCAGTGCAAGGTGATACCAGTCTTGTTATGGATTATTTTGTTATGGACACCATCCAATGGAAATCGGTAATAGGGGCGAATACGATTTTGGAAAATAGTAGGGTTTTTAACCCGTCAGATACGTTAGCGGTGAATAGAAAAATAACTTCTGAGGTTTCTCGCTGGGGATTCTTTTTAACTTTTTTTTGTGCTATGGCATATTTATGGCTCATGCCAAAATTAAAAGCATAATCAGTTTTATATCTTTGTAATATGAATTTAGTGGTAGATATTGGTAATACATATATCAAATTTGCGGTGTTTAAAAAGAAGGGGCTATTGTTCGATGAGTATTTTGAACCGTCGTTTTTTTTGGAAAAGGTAAGGTCAGTTTTTGAAGCATTTCCAGAAATACGTTTCGCAATTATAGCATTGGTAGGTAAATCCGATGAAAAGGCTTTCGAGGTATTGTCCCTTTTTTGTAAGGTACATGTGCTAACTTCAAAATCTAAAGTCCCTTTTAAAAACAGTTACGCAACGTCAAACACACTAGGAATCGATAGAATTGCCTTGGCTACTGCTGCTTTTTACCACAATCAAGGTGGAAATACCTTAGTTATCGATGCAGGTACTTGTATTACGTATGATATTATAAATGATATTAATGAATATTTGGGTGGGGCTATTTCCCCTGGTGTCAATATGAGGTATAAGGCGATGCATGGTCAAACAGAAAAGCTTCCATTGCTGAAAAAGGAAGACCCTATTGATTTTATTGGAAACTCCACAAATAACTGTATGCATAGTGGTGTGATATATGGTGTGCTCCATGAAATAGAAGGGGTAATTTCGCAATACGCCCAACGATTTAAACATTTAACAGTTATTTTAACAGGGGGTGATAGTCATTTTTTGTCTAAACGACTAAAAAATACCATCTTTGCGGATTCCAAATTCCTCCTTAAGGGGCTTAATTATTTGCTAGAATACAATAAGCATTAGATGATCAGAAAAATTGTAGTTACAATTGTGTGCATCGCCACTACGGGTATATTTGCCCAAGAAGGAACTGTTTCTCCTTATTCTTTTTTCGGTATTGGTGATTTAAGAACTGCCGGTACCGTAGAAAACCAGATGATGGGAGGAATAGCTGTCTATGCAGACAGTATTCACATTAACCTAAGAAATCCCGCTGCTTATGCGCAATTGGGTTTAGATGTTTGGGATAATAAAGGGTTGGTTGTGTATACGGCAGGAATTTCAAATAAACAATTTCGTTTTAGGGATTTTACTTCAGAAGAGCGTAGTGCGGTTACCAACTTGGATTACCTTTCTCTTGGTTTTAGTCTAGGAAATAAACTAGGAATGGGATTTGGTATTACGCCATATACAGCCGTGGGTTATAACTTTCGAGATGAGCAACCCAACAGTGAACAGCCGCTTACCAATGTTTTTAACGGTGAGGGCGGATTAAATAGAGTGTATTATTCCGTGGGCTATGAAATTATAAAGAACGTTAGCATCGGGGCAACCATAAATTATAATTTCGGTATTTTGGAGAGCGAACGCCTGCAGCAGATAGAAGATGTTCAGTTTGGTTCTTTCGACAGAAAAAAATCAAATATAAATGGGTTTGACTTTAACTATGCGGTAAATTATACGCCGGCCATCACCGATAAATATACCCTACATACTTCTGTTCGGGTAAATACTCAGCGTAACCTTGTATCTAAGAACGAAAGAAGAATAGGGTCTTTTTCTGTGGCCACAGGAGGTTCTATAGAAGAAATAAATGTAGATTTAGAAGGCCAAAACTTAAAAAATACGGAATTTAAGATTCCTACCACAACTACTTTGGGTTTAGGGTTTGGGGAAAATAGAAAATGGTTTGTTGGTGGTGAGTATAGTTTTCAAGCCTTGAGTGCTTTTGAAAATCCTTTTTTGGGTGTGCAAAATATTGTGTATAAAGATGCTAGTTCGTTTGCCTTTGGGGGATTTATTACTCCGAATAGTGGATCTTTTTCAAGCTACCTAAACCGTGTGACTTACAGGGCGGGACTGCGGTTAGACAAGACTGGAATGGTGGTTAGTGATGTAGATATAAATAATTTTGGCATAACTTTTGGAGTTGGACTACCTCTAGGACGGAGTTTATCCAATCTTAATTTGGGTTTTGAATTAGGAAAAAGAGGAACAACACGAGCTAATTTAGTCGAGGAAAGTTATTTTAAAATAAATATAGGACTTTCTCTTAACGACCGTTGGTTTCAAAAGAGAAAAATTAACTAAAAAAATATTTAGTACAATAACCACTTTAAACTTAGCAAAATGAAAATGAAAATTTACTTCGTGGCAATTATGTTCTTAGGAATGATGGGGGTAAGTAATGCTCAGGCACAAAATCCTGAATGTATGACTAATCTCTCTATTTATTCAGAGCACGCAAAAGTCAAAAATTATGAAGCAGCTTACGAGCCATGGAAAATGGTCTATGAGACTTGCCCTAAATTAAACTATGCAACGTATTTCTACGGCGAGCGTATCTTAAAAAATAAAATAGCCAAGGGTCCGGTAGCAGAAAAAGATGCTCATGTTCAAATGTTACTTGAGATCTACGATAGCAGATTACAATACTATGCGTCAAAAACAAGTGTAGCCGAAACCGATATCGACAAGGCTATGTTGATGAGCGATGAGGAAATGATTGACGACGAGAAGATGTACGGGATGCTAAACGACGCGTTTGGAAAAGACAAGAAAAACTTTACCAATCCCAAAGCGCTATACCTATATTTTTCTAGCCTGGTAGATTTACATAATGAAGGTAAAAAAGAATTACAGGAAGTCTTTGATGTGTATGATGAAGTAACCACTAAGATTGAAGATGAGAATGATGCAATTACCATAAAGATTGGTAAGCTGTTGCCAAAAGAGGAGAGTGGTACATTGACTTCTAAAGAAAAACGTGCGTTAAAATCATATAATTCATATTCCGAAAACTACGGTAAAATAGGTGGAAGTATAGATTCAAAGTTAGGGGTTTTAGCCGATTGTGGGAATCTAATCCCTTTATACGAGAAAAATTTTGAAGCCAAAAAAGGCGATGTGAAATGGGTTAAGGGAGCCGTTTCTAGAATGTTCAGTAAGGATTGCACTGACGACGACCTTTTTGTTAAACTTGTGGAAGCCCAAAAGAACTTAGACCCATCTGCAGATATTTTTGTGTATTTAGGTACGCTTAAAATGAAGAGTGGAGATTCTAAAGGGGCTATGGTCGATTTCGATAAAGCAATAAGTTTGGAAACAGACGGGGTGAAGAAATCTAAAATCGCTATGAAGGTTGCTGCGATTAACAAAAGAAAAGGTAGTAAATCTGCAGCCAGGAGTTATGCGCAAAAAGCAATTGATGCGAATCCTTCAAATGGTAGAGCTTATTTGCTAATTTCGAACCTGTATGCCTCTAGTGCCAATGGATGTGGAACAACTTCTTTTGATAAACGTGCTATGTACTGGAAAGCAGCAGATATGGCTGCGAAAGCAGGTAGAGTAGACCCTTCTGTAAGGTCTTCTGCAAACCAAGCGGTTGCTAGTTATGCACAAAAGGCACCGAGTAAGGAAATGATTTTTAGTTCAGGAATGGCAGGAAAGACAGTTACATTTTCTTGCTGGGTAGGAGGAAGCGTAAAGGTTCCTACATTGTAAGATGATAACGAATAACCTAGATATTTTTAAAAGCATTGCTGTGGTAGTAACTATGGCAATGCTTTTTTCTTGCCAAGATGGGTATAAACGTGTTGGTGATGAAGCGATAAAGCGCATAGTTCCACAGAATATTGCTAAAGATTTTGTGCTTACGTACACAGAAATACCGAAAAAAATAACTTCAGAGGATACAGGTTCAACAAGAGTGATGGCAGTTCTTTCAGGTCCCGTGAGAAAAGATTTTGAAAATTTGAATTTTCCATATCAAACATTTCCTGAAGGTCTGTTATTAGAGATTTTTAACGAAAAAGACGAACGTACTACCATAGAGGCAGACCATGGAATCTTGTATTCGGCTACTGGTGTTGTAAATTTGAGAGGGAACGTAATAATTAAGTCAGATGATGGTAAAAAGTTGGAAGCGCCGCAACTATACTATGATCGTACAAATGAATGGGCTTTTACCCAAGAAAAGTTTAAATTTACCAATCCTGAAGATGGTACCGTAATGGATGGCAAAGGAATGGATATAAAGAAAGACTTAAGTATTATGAATGCTCATAAGACGTTTGGATTAATGCTTATAAAAGAGGAAAAAGATGATTAGGATTTTAAGGTACACAGAGTATTTGTATGCAATAGTGGCTGTTTTTTCATTGTATAGAATTTTTACAGATTGGAATGCGGATAGACCCATGGCGTATATATTTATCTTTTTTGCAATCATATCCGCTGGCATGTTCTTTTTTCGAAGAAATTACCGAAAAAAGTTTGAACAACGCCAAAAGGATAATGACAATTAATAGTGGATCCAGACCTTCTTATTATCATATTATCCCTTGTTTTTTCAGCCTTTTTTTCGGGGATGGAAATTGCTTTTATTTCTGCGAACAAGATTCACATAGAAATCGAAAAAAAGCAGGAGGGTGTTCTTGCCAAGGTATTTACGAAGCTTACCAAAAAACCATCTAAGTTTATCGCTACCATGCTCATTGGTAACAATATTGCCTTAGTAATTTATGGTTTGTTTATGGGCGAACTACTTATGAGCTGGTTTTCTGGGCTAGCCCTGGAAAATAACTTGGTAAGGGTGTTTTTGACAGATTTTACCTTGTTGACCCAGACTGTTATTTCTACCTTGGTAATTCTTATTACAGCAGAGTTTCTTCCAAAGGTCTTGTTTCAAATTTACGCGAACAGCCTGCTTAGACTTTTGGCGATACCAGCTTATATTTTCTATCTTGTTTTTTCGTTAATATCCGAGTTCATTATTGGCATATCGGATTTTATACTAAAATATATCTTCCGAACACCAGGCGATGATGTTCAGCTCGCTTTTACTAAAATTGAGTTAGGGGATTATATAACCGAACAAATGGAAACTGTAGAAGAAGAGGATGAAGTAGATTCAGAAATACAGATTTTTCAAAACGCGTTGGAATTTGCAACTGTAAAAGCCCGCGAAGTAATGGTTCCAAGAACCGAAATCATGGCAGTGGAAATCCATGAAACACCTAAGAATTTAGCTAAACTGTTTACCGAGACAGGATTTTCCAAAATCCTTGTCTTTAAGGATACGGTAGACAATGTTATTGGGTACGTACATTCCTATGAGTTGTTTAAAAAACCTAAAACCATCAAAAGCATTCTTCTTCCCGTTGAGTTCGTGCCAGAGACTATGCTTGTTCAGGATATTTTGAATGTGCTGATAAAGAAAAGGAAAAGTATTGCTGTTGTATTAGATGAATATGGTGGTACGTCTGGCCTTGTGACGGTTGAGGACATTGTAGAGGAGCTTTTTGGAGAGATTGAGGACGAGCACGATACTACTGATTTAAGGGAAGAACAGATTGACGAAACCAATTTTTTGTTTTCGGCGCGCTTAGAGGTAGATTATCTCAACGAAAACTATAAGCTTAGTCTAAATTCATCCAATGAGTACGAGACTTTAGGTGGTATGTTGGTGCATCAACTAGGGGAAATTCCTGAGAAGGAAGCTGAAATTAATATTGATAATTGTAAGTTTACAATTAAGGAAGTCTCCAGTACCAAGATAGATTTGATTGCGCTGGAATTGCTGGACTTAGACTAATTAAATTTACAGCTATCATTTCCAGTCTTTTTAGTTTTTATTATTTCAATTAAAAATGGTAATTTCGCCACCTAATTTTTAGCATATCATAGAATGGCAGTTTTAGAAAATATAAGAAAACGTACTACGGTTTTAATCTTGATTATAGGTCTAGCCTTGTTTGCATTTGTGATTTCAGGTGTATTTACCAGTAGTGATTTTGGAAGTGGTGGCAAAATAGGCTCTTCTGTTGCAGAAATTAATGGCAATGAATTATCCATAGACGATTTTAGGCAAAAAGTAGAGGTCGCTTCTAGAAGGGTAGGGCCAACAGCATCTTCTTTACAAGTGATGAATCAGGTTTGGGACCAAGAGGTCAGGAATAGTATTCTTGGAGCACAGTTTAACGATTTGGGAATAGGCATAGAACAAGACCAAATCGTAGACTTTCTTGAAACCGCTGGTTACGGACAGAATCCGCAGTTTCAAAACGCTAACGGCATGTTTGATCCAAATTTATTTAGACAAACGGTTATGGATTGGAAAGTAAATAATCCTCCACAATACGATGCATGGCTGCAGACGGAAGAACAAATTGTACAAATGGCCAAGGAGCAAACCTATTTCAATTTGGTTAAAGCTGGTGTTGGTGCTACATTAAAAGAAGGAGAGTTGGATTATAAATTAGCCTCCGAAAAAATGGATATCAAATATGTTCGCGTTCCTTACAGTAGTATTGCAGACAGTACCATCTCAGTAAGTAAGAAAGAGATTGCGGCATATGTTAAAGAGCATCAGAGTGATTACAAGCAAGAAAAGTCAAGGGACATCCAATTCGTTTATTTTGATGAAAAACCGTCAGCAGCAGATGACCAAGCCATAAAAGCATCAGTTGCAAAATTATTAGACGACACGGTTGAATATAATGCAAAGACAGATCGCAATGATACTATTAAAGGATTCAGCAATGCGTCTAACATGGCTGCGTTCTTAAGCCGATATTCAGATGTTCAATTCGATACGATATACAAGGCAAAAAAGGGATTGTCAGCAACTGTTGCAGATACGCTAATGAGTTTGCAGGTAGGTGAGTTTTATGGTCCTTATAGAGACGGTGTTTCTTATAAAGTAACAAAAATGATGGATAGAAAACCTAATGGTTCTATAAAATCTAGTCATATCTTAATTACATACGAAGGAGCTACACGTGCCAATCCAGATATCAAAAGAACCAAGGAAGAAGCAGAGGCGAAAGCAAATGAACTGTTTAAGGACGTAAAGAATAATGTAGCCGATTTTACGGCGTATGCAAGGGATAACTCTGATGGACCTTCAGCTCCACAAGGTGGAGACCTAGGCTATTTTCAACAGGGAAAATTAGCTGCAGAGTTCAATGATTTTATTTTTTCTAATCCTATCGGAAAAGTAGGTTTGGTAGAAACGGATTTTGGTTTTCATATTATTAAGGTTGATGATAAGGAAGATATCGTTCAGTTAGCGACCCTTTCCAGGGAGGTTCTTGCTTCAGAGGAAACCATTAATACTTTATTTACAAACGCTACGAAATTTGAAATGGAAACGATTGCCGATGAAAATGAGTTTTCAAGTATAGCTAAAACTAATGATTATTTGGTAAGACCGGTGAACAGCATAAAGGAATTGGATGAGAATTTACCAGGTTTAGGATTACAACGTACTTTAGTACAGTGGGCGTTTAATGGAGATACCAATGTTGGTGACATCAAACGGTTTAATATCAATAACGGATATGCTGTTGCTCAAGTGACCGGGAAATACAAAGAAGGTTCAATGGCTCCAGAAGATGCTTCAATGACCGTATTGCCTATTTTAAGAAAAGAGCGCAAAGCAGCTCAAATTATTTCAGCGAGTAAAGGAAAAGTAATGGACGCCTTTGCTAAGGACAACAATGTGTCTGTTTCAACCGCTTCTGCGTTAACGGTCAAGTCACCTACCATTCCTGGTGCAGGAAGTGAACCTATTGTTGTGGGAACGGCTTATGGTATGGCGCAGGGTGAATCTTCCGGATTGTTGGAAGGGAATACTGGAGTGTTTATGATAGAGGTTACAAAAAGAACGGAGGCTCCAAAGTTAGATAATTATAGCACGTATGCGAATACCTTAAAAAGTAATGCAGCTAACAGGGTAAATACTGCAGTTTATAACGCGTTAAAAAGAGGTGCTGAAATAGAAGATAAAAGAGCTACTTTTTATTAACTGGCTACAATAAAATGAACCAAAAAGAGCCTCCAATATTGGAGGCTCTTTTTGGTTAGCCCATTGGGTCCTCTATATTTTATACTTAACTCGCCACGTATAAAGAGGTTTCTTCTACACCACATTGTATAAAATCTTTACTTATACTAGAAGCGGTGGCTGAACTTTTTCGGGTAAAATAGATTTGGTAAATATTTCGAATTCCCCTTACTTCTGTCTATTTTATCATGAGTGTTCTAAATGGATTTTTTAGGTTAATTATAATGTTTCCGTCTGGCTATTTTGGTAATACCATATCGAAATAGGAAAGGATGGTCGTATACCCTTTCGTCTTAAAGTAATTTATTGTGTTTTCTCTTTCTGTAACCATGACAAAATCACCACCCCAACCTCCTAAGCTTTTTACACTTCCGGTATAATCGGGGAATAATTGTTCTTTTATGGTGGGAACATTCAGAGCATGTGAAAGTGTTTTTTCATGAAGGTTCAATACCGATTCAAATTCATTTAAAGTAGTAGCTTGTAAAAGCTTTTTTGTGAGTTCGGTAATTGTTTTGATTAGTACTACCTTGTCTATTGGTTGCTCTCGGTATGCAGATATAGCTTCCCTACTGTTCTTTTTTTTGTTCAGGTATACGAAATATAGCTGATCAGAAAAAGGAAGTTTTGGCTCCACCTCTCGAACCATGGGTTGGTTGTTTTTGATTTTAAATACTATTGGATTATTGTTTTGAGCACATGCGATATCATAACCACTGCCCCCAAAGGTTTCTTTTAAAAGGGTATAGGGGTTTATTTTTGCCCATTCTGCGATATTATTTATTAAGGTAGAAGAAGTGCCGAGTCCCCAATTGCTAGGAAACGTCAATTCGGTTTCTACAGCACATCCATTCGTATCTGTTAGGAATTTTGGCTGTAAGATTCTGGTTTGTTTCAGCAGATGAATTAGGGTTTTGGAGATAACCTCATCCGAGGCAGATAGCTTTGTAAAACGTACTAAGTCGTAACTCCCTTTAAACCAAATATTCCCGTCTGTATCCAGACTTTTCCAAGAAAGTATTCCTGAGGTATCTTCAGTCAATTTTAGTGATTGCCCAAACGTTGTTGGAATTGCCCATCCTTCGGCACCATCTAATATGGCGTACTCCCCTGAAAGTAATAATTTACCATTACTGTAAAAAGATTTCATCATGATGGGTTTCTCAATTGCTCCAGAGCATCCGATACGCCTCTATGGGTTACTGTATTGGTTTTAAAGTGGGTTACCAACTGGTTCTTTTCGGTAGTGTTTGCGCCAAGTTGATTCAACATATTCATTAAGTGCATCTTCATGTGACCTTTTTGTATGCCCGTAGTAACCAAGGAGCTTACTGCCGCAAAGTTTTGTGCTAAACCGGCCACTGCAATAATCTGCATTAATTTTTTTGACGATGGATTTTGTAATAACTCTAGATTAAGTTTCACCAATGGATGTAGCTTTGTCAATCCGCCAACGGTACCTAAGGCTAAAGGCAACTCAATCCAAAACCTAAAAACCCCATCCTTGATTTCGGCATGTGTAAGGCTGCTATAACTGCCGTTTCTTGCCGCGTAAGCATGTACGCCAGCCTCAATGGCCCTAAAATCATTCCCAGTTGCAAGTACGACAGCATCAATACCATTCATAATACCTTTATTATGGGTTACGGCACGGTAGGGTTCTACCTTTGCAATGGCAACGGCACGAACCATTTTCTCAGCAAATAGTTCTGAGGAAATATCAGAAGAAATCGTTAACTTGGCTACAGGACAACTCACAGATGCCTTTACTACACAATTGGGAACATAGTTAGATAAGATACTCATAACCACTTCTATTTGCTTTTCTTCCGCTGTAAAGGCATCGTAGCCAAAGGCTTCTTCCTTTAGTGTAGTAGCAAACTGTTCTAGACAACTGTTTATAAAATTAGCACCCATAGCATCTTTTGTTTCAAAGGTGCAGTGTAGTTGGTAATAATTGGTTAGGTCGTCGGTTTTGTCTCTTAGCTCAATAGCAGAGATACCGCCCCCACGTTTAGCCATGCTTTCCGTTAAGTGTGCACTATCTGCATGTAATTTTTCTTTTATCGAATTGAAATAAGACTCAAGCTGTTTAAAATCACCCGTAAATATAAAATGCACTTGTCCTACTTTTTCAGTGCCCAATACCGTAGTGGTAAACCCGCCTCTATCCATCCAAAATTTAGCAGCTTTACTTGCGGCGGCAACTACCGAACTCTCTTCGATAGCCATAGGTATGGCGTATAGTTCGTCGTTTATTAGAAAGTTGGGTGCAATACCCAAAGGCATATATAAATTAGTGATTGTGTTTTCAATAAAATCGTCATGCAGTTGTTGTAAATCACTATCCTGATTCCAATAGGCTAAAATAAGTTTTTTAGATGCTTCTGGGTCTTTGGTGTAATGCTCAGTAAGCCAATCTATTTTCTGTCCTTTTGAGAGTTTTGAAAAACCACTAATAGGGGTTGTCATGTATTTTGGTTTCTGCGTTTATTGACAAGTGCACTAGGTACTCAACTGCAATTTTATAGTTTTATTTTGGGTAATAAAAAGTAAAGATAATCATATTGTCTTGAATAAAAACACCGCTTTAAGTCTATTGAATTGCCTGTCTTTTTTGCTCTATTTAGAGGTTTTTCACGGAAATAGTGGTAAACTTGATAGTTAGAACAAATTTTATCACTTTATGCGATTCAGATACTTTTTTTTGCTTGCCCTACTTTGTTTTAATCCATTAATAATCGCACAGCAAAAGCAGATTTCCGTAACTAATATTTATACTGGAGAATTCCAAACGCAGGGAATGGATGTGCTTCGGTCCATGAACAATGGGAAGCAGTATACCGTTTTAAGTAAAGACCCGTATCGCGGAATAGTATCCGTTGACACCTATGATTATAGCACCTTGGAAAAAGTTGCTACTGTTATCTCTACAGGTGATTTGGAGCGGCTGGAAGATTTCTCTTCGTACAGCTATAGCGAAGACGAATCTAAGTTATTGTTAGCAACCCAAGTAGAGTCTATATTTAGGAGGTCTACCCTAGGTGTTTTTTATGTGTATGATATTGCTTCTGAAAAACTAATAAAAATAAATGACGCCAAAATACAGGAGCCTACCTTGTCTCCTGACAATAAGAAAGTGGCTTATGTGAAGGATAATAATTTATTTTTGATGAATTTGGAAAGCGGTACGACCAAACAGGTAACAGAAGATGGTGTAAAAAACAAGATTATTAATGGGGTTACGGATTGGGTCTACGAAGAGGAGTTTTCTTTTGTAAGGGCCTTTGAATGGAATGCAGACGGCAGTACCATCGCTTTTTTACGATTTGATGAAACTAACGTTCCAGAGTTTTCTATGGATGTATACGGAATGGAGAAATATCCTAGTCAGCATGTATTTAAATATCCAAAGGCCGGAGAGGACAATGCCATAGTTAGTTTGCATACCTATGATGTGGGAAGAGGTGAAACAACAAAGATAGATTTGGGTGACGCCTATTATATTCCTAGAATTAAATGGATGAACCACAAAGAATCATTAAGTGTTCAGACTTTGAATAGGCACCAAAACCATTTAAAGTTCCATTTGGTAGATGCTAAGACCGGTAACGTATCCCTACTTCTTGAGGAAACCGACAAGGCCTATATTGATATTCACGATAACCTAACTTTTTTGGCCGATGATAGTTTTATATGGACTAGTGAAAAAGATGGTTGGAACCATATTTACCTGCATAATTCAGATGGAAAATTAATGAATCAGATTACAAAAGGTACTTGGGAGGTTACCAAGTATTATGGTTACGACCAGAATGAGGATAAGATTTATTATCAGTCTACCGAAAATGGCACCGTAAATCGTGGTGTTTATAGTGTGGAGAGCAACGGAAAGAAAAGAAAGGATTTAGCAGTAGCGGCGGGTGTTAATTCAGCCTCTTTTAGTGCTAATTTCACGTATTTTATTAATAATTATTCCAGTGCCACAACGCCACCAAAGTACACCTTACATATTTCGTTAAGCGGAAAAAAAGTAAAGGACATATTAGACAATACCGCGCTATCTCAAAAACTGGAAGGCTATGAAACCAGTCCTAAGGAGTTTTCTACCATTACCATTAATGGGAACGATTTGAATATGTATATGATTAAACCTGCGGATTTTGATGCTTCTAAAAAATACCCACTGTTGATGTATCAATACAGTGGTCCCGGGTCACAAAATGTATCTAATACTTGGATGTCCGATAGGGATTACTGGCACCAATTATTGGTTTCCAAAGGTTATATCGTTGCCTGTGTCGATGGTAGGGGAACTGGTTATAAAGGGAGCGACTTTAAAAAAGTAACCTATTTGAATTTAGTCAAATACGAGACCGAAGACCAGATTGCAGCTGCAAAAAAACTCAGTGAATTAGACTATATAGATGAACAGCGTACCGGGATTTGGGGATGGAGTTTTGGCGGACATATGTCTACCAACTGCCTTTTAAAAGGAAACGACACCTTTGAGATGGCCATAGCGGTAGCACCGGTAACCTCATGGCGCTTTTACGATACTATTTATACGGAACGCTTTATGCGCACACCCGAAGAGAACCCAAGTGGTTACGATGATAATTCTCCTTTTAATTATCCTGAGTTGCTTAAAGGGGATTACTTATTGATTCATGGCTCCGGCGATGATAACGTACATGTGCAAAATACCATGCGTATGGTAGAAGCTCTGGTCCAAGCCAATAAGCAATTTGACTGGGCTATTTATCCAGATAAAAATCACAGCATAAAAGGCGGTAATACCCGTATTCATTTATATACTAAAATGACTGATTTTGTAACATCAAAACTTTAACCAACCTTCAGTGCCAACTAAAACCAAGATATTATGACAGAAATGAAGCCAGCAACTCAAAAGGAACTTTTTGGACATCCTGTAGGATTGTTTTACCTGTTTTTTGCAGAAATGTGGGAACGGTTCAGTTTTTATGGTATGCGAGCTTTGTTGACTCTTTACATGGTCGAGGTTGTTTTTGAAGCACTTGCTGAGAGGGATTTTGCTACTGCCGCTGTTTATGCATCCTATGGGTCATTGGTGTACGCATCTACCGTAATTGGTGGTCAGATTTCAGATAAAATTTTGGGAATGCGAAATTCGATTTTCTTGGGTGGTATATTGATGGCAGTAGGCCATTTTGTATTGGCCATAGAGAATGATATGGCGTTTTTTCTAGCACTTGCATTGATAATAGTGGGTAATGGTTTTTTTAAGCCTAACATTTCAACTTTTGTAGGCACGCTTTACCCAGAGGGTGATCCTAAAAAAGATTCAGGCTTCACTATTTTTTACATGGGAATTAATATTGGAGGTTGGATAGCTCCGCTGCTTTGTGGTTGGTTGGCCTATGCCTATGGTTGGCACTATGGTTTTGGTTTGGCTGGAATAGGAATGCTTACAGGCTTGATAGTTTTTTGGAGCGGTATACGCAAGAACGTATTTGGGGATAGAGGGCTGCCTCCAAACGAAGAAGTTATGCACAAGAAAGTATTTGGCATAAAGCAGGGTGTCTTAATTCCTATTTTGACCGTTCTTGCTGCCCCAGTTATTGCCTATTTATTATCCGCATATAAATCTTTGGGAGCTGAAGGAACATTTTTAGGAGATCAAAATATCGTCAATATTATTTTTAAGGGTATTGCAGTGCTGATATTGGTTTACCTAGCCAATATTATGATTAAAGCTACCTTGGAAGAGCGTAAAAAACTTTTTGTCGCCGTTCTGATCACGTTTTTCATGACAATATTCTGGGGCTTTCATGAATTGTCTGGCAGTGTTATAACCTTATTTGCTGCAAGAAATGTAGAACTGACCTTAATGTCGGCCGCGCAAACCAATTCGTTAAATTCTATGTTCATTATTATTTTGGCCATTCCTATCTCTTTGATGTGGACTTACCTAAGTAAGAAGAACCGTAACCCCAGAACTCCATATAAATTTGGAATGGGATTACTTTTTGCTGGTATCAGCTTTTATGTGCTTGCCATAAGCGCCAATAGCGCCGATGCCAATGGCTTAGTTCCTTTTGCTTATTTATTATTAATGTATTTTTTGTTGTCTATAGGGGAGTTGTTTATGTCTCCCGTTGGGCTTTCAAAGATTACGGATTTATCCCCAAAACGCATTGTTGCATTTATGATGGGCGTGTGGTTTTTATCTTCTTCCTTTGCCTTTCAAGTAGTCGGGTTTATTGGAAAACAGTTGGCTATTGAAAGTACGGACAAGAATGTAGGTGGTTTTGAGACTTTATCGGTATATACAGACGGTTTTGAATTGATAGCAAAGTATGCCGTAGTGGCCGGTATTCTTGTATTGGTAGCATCGCCTTTGATTAAAAAACTAATGGGTAAGGTGCATTAATCTATAGCTCCAAAAGAATAGAATCCCTTTTCGCCGGTATAGTGAAAAGGGATTTTTCTTTTGATACAGGTGGCTTTCCATCGTGCGATATAACTTGTATAGTTGCTGCCATCAGCAATAATTTCGCTTGGATTAGTCGTTGTTATAAACCTATCTAAATTGATTTTTGGGGAATGGGTGAGCAAAATGATTTGTTCTATGTTTTCTGATGGATAGACACCTAGACTATCTAAAATAAAGAACCGTTTTTCATTGATTAAATAACTATTTGCTACATTTTCATAGGAGATATTACGAATGCGTTCGCCAATTTTCATATCGGTTACAGGGTTTTTCGCAGCTGTGCTATCCGAGGTTAATACGGTTGTATTCCAGCCATTTCTTTCAAAAATAACCGTGTTTTTGCTCTGATGTAATACCATTACCTTATTTTTTTGACTCGCTGCAATTATTTGATATATGGTATAGCATTGAAACATCAGCAAGCTTGTAAGAAAGAATACTACCCGTTTGAAATGTAGTTGCTTCAACAAGAGAACTAGGGTGGTAATTAGGGCGTAGACTAATAGAAGTTGTATAACATCGAAGGAAATCTGCTTAAAAATAAAATCTTCTTGTTGGGCCACCCAAGCTACTATCTTATTCATGTATGAAATTAGTTCATTAAAAAACCAGGCTAGTGTGCTGGGTAATTGGTTAATAAGAGCTAGGAAAATCACTAGAATTCCCATACCCAAAATGAAACCCAAGGCAGGAATAATGAGGAGGTTGGAAATAAAGAACAAACCAGGAAATTGATGAAAATAGAACAGACTTATGGGTAAAACACCCAATTGAGCAGCAACACTTATTGAGAGCAACTGCCAAACATATCGGATAGGTTTGTATTTTGGATACCATAATTTTTGTAACATAGGATATATCCAAACAATAGCAAGCACTGCGGCGTAGCTCATTTGAAAACCCACGTGAAATAAAAGATTTGGATTGATGAAGAAAAGAATAAAAAACATGGAAAGTGCAAGAATATTAAATGTGTTGCTAGGTCGGTTCAGGTACAGTGCGTAGGCCACAAAGCTGAACATGGTACATGCCCGAACAATGGAAGCTGAAAGTCCGGCTAAAAAAGCAAAGCCCCATAATAATAGTACAGTTAGAATTAAACTGATTTTCTTTCCGTGAGGTAGGTAATCTAAGGGCTGTAATAAAAACTGTAATACCAATAATAGGATGCCAATATGTAAACCTGATAGCGCAAGTATATGTACTGCTCCTGCGTTCTTGTAATTATCATAGATCTCTTTCGAAATATCAGTACGTTGTCCTAGAAGTAAAGCTTGTATAACCCCAAGTTCTTCCTGTCCAAAACTCCCGCCCTTTAATTTTTCTATGATATGATTTCTTGCACTTGCAGCAATCCCAAAAATAGTTTTAGATGGATTTTCTTTTTTGTAATAGCTGCTTGGTGTTAACTTTAGCTGATGGTAAATTCCCAATTGCTCTAAATAAACCTTATAACTAAATTGATGCGGGTTTAGTGGTGGTTTAATGGCGGTTAGTTCTTTTATGGTGTAAATCTCGCTATCTACTGATAAGGTTGTGAGGCTATCGCTCAGGGGTTTATTGAGTATCAGTTTTCCAGTGGCAAATAAACTATCTACAGCTTTGATTTCTGCAATATAACGCTCCGAAAACACCGTAGGTTTTAAGACTTCTTTGATTTTCAAGTGACAAACGGATTGTTGTCCTAAAGTAAGGGTGCTGTAATGAAGCCTGCCTTGTTGTGGTTGCGCATGTTGTATGAGAAATATTCCTAAGGTAATGGTCGTAAGACCAGCCATTATTCCGAACCAGATGGATTTTGTATCTTGTTTATATGCATATACGATACCTAGACTTACAAATAGTAAGACTGTTAGCGTAAGGGAAAAAAGGTTATTAAAAGGAAAATAGAAGCCAATGAGGATTCCAATAATAAGCAACAGCGTAAGTTTTATTGGAACGAACGCTAATAGTTTCATCTTATAAAATTCTAGTTGCTTTTACAAAGGCACTGTTCCAAAAACCTTCGCGTAATGAGGATACCGTTACGCCACGAGAAGTGGATGCGTGTATAAACTTGACGTCATCTCCTTCTACTTTTACCACCATACCTACATGGTTGATTCGTTTGGCGCGTTTTTTTGTTTTAAAGAAGAGTAAATCACCTTTTTCAACATCTTTGATTTTTATTTTCTTTCCTTCCTCTGCCATATGGATTGATGTCCTTGGAAGACTTATATTATGTTCTCCAAAAGAAATGTAAAGTAATCCAGAGCAATCCATTCCTTTTCGTGTGGTTCCTCCGAACTTATACCGCACTCCAGAAAAGGTAAGTGCGGTATTGATGACCTTATCTGCTTTGGAGTTGGGATGGTTAGTAACGCTTGATTTTTCCACTACGCGTTCCGTTGTTTCAGTAATGCCCCTTCTTAGGTTGTCGGCAGCTGCCACGGAAATTCTTCGCTCTTTGGTAGATAAGCTCGTTTTCTTACCGCTACCACAACCAGCAATGAACATGACTAAGAAAAGGTAGAATAGTTTTTGCATAATTTACAAGTGGTATCTTTTATACTTGAACCCTAAAATTATAGAATTATTTTATATAATGTTAAGCCATGCACAAAAAACCTAACGGATAGGTCTTGGTTGTGTCGTTGTGTGTTAGGTCTGAATCTCATTTCTATTTGAGTCAGTTAATTAATCGAGGGAAAGCTGTTCTAATTTCCAAAGTTGTTTAATTTGTTTCTTTTTGGCAAGTAAGGAGCGGGATTACGAATACTACCGATAATTAGATATTTTTTATAGCTACTGAAATAGACTTTAGAATACTATTTTATACTATTCTTGTAAATATGTGATGCTGCTTTGGCACTGGCACCTGTACCACCCAATTTTTTAATGAGTGCGCCATAGTTTAGTATTTGTTCCCTTCTAGCAGGGCCTAATAGAATGTCCACCAACGCAGTCTTGAGTTTCTTTTGGGTAAAGTTGTTCTGAATGAGTTCGGTTACTACTTCTTTTTTCATAATTAAATTGACCAAGGAAATATATTCTAGAGTTATAATGCGTTTTGCAATTTGATAGGATATCCAGTTTGCTTTGTAGCAAACTACCTGTGGTACCTTAAATAAAGCTGTTTCTAAAGTTGCGGTGCCACTGGTAACCAAAGCTGCTGTGGCAATCGAAAGCAGGTCGTAGGTCTTGTTTTGTATAATTTTTACATTTTTACCCGATAAATATGGCGTATAAAATTCCTTGTCCAAACTGGGAGCACCGGCAATTACAAATTCGTGATCGGGAAAATCTGCTGTTAAGGAGAGCATAACAGATAACATTTTCTGAACTTCTTGTTTACGGCTTCCGGGAAGTAATGCTATAATTGGTTTTTTGGTATCGAGCTGATGGTTAGTCCGAAATAACTCCTCATTTAGTTCGGCCCTATTGGAAATAGCGTCGATTAAGGGGTGTCCTACAAAGTTGACAGGGTAGTTATGTTTTTTATAAAATTCTTCTTCGAACGGAAGAATAACATGCATGGCATCTACATCTCTTTTTATCTTTTCTATTCGTCCTTCTCTTGAAGCCCACAACTGTGGAGAGATGTAATAATTAGTTCTAATTCCCTTTTTCTTAGCCCATTTTGCTATCCTAAGGTTAAAACCTGAGTAGTCAATAAACACAATGATGTCTGGTTGAAAGTATGTAATGTCGGACTTGCAAAAAGCAATATTTTTAAAAATAGCACCTAGGTTCATGAGCACTTCCAAGAACCCCATAAAGGCCATATCCTTGTAATGTTTTGCTAAATCCCCGCCAGCACTCTGCATTAAATCCCCGCCCCAACAACGAATATCAGCATCGGTGTCTTCCACTTTTAAAGCTTTAATTAAATTGGACCCATGTAGGTCTCCAGAGGCTTCACCAGCGATTATATAATACTTCATTTAAAATACTTTATAGTATAGAATAATGAAAGCCGTGAGCATTGTCGCTATTAATACGCCTTTTGCTCGTTCATTCCTTTTCAGCTTTAAAAAACCGAAGAAAGCCACTAAGTTTAAAATAGCTCCTAAGGCTAATAGGCTTCCAACATGCCCTTGGGTAACAGCTGCTTGATAGGTTTCTTTTATGCTGAAGTTGGAAAATAGTAAAATGTACAATAGCGTTCCTATAGTATTGGCGATTAGGCCGACCAAAAAACCTATGATTACTTCTTTTTTAACGTTCATGAGTTTAATATAAAATACAAATACAAATACAAATACAAATACAAAGTTCAAGTGTAAAGTGCCAAAGACGTTCGCAACAGTCAGTTTCAAATTTAGTTTTCGTTCAACCCCTTATAAAGATATTCAACGCACATTTTATTAATCACTGATGCCTACCCTCTAAAAACCCAAGAATTCAATTCCTGAATTGCATGGTGGGCGGTAAGGTCAAATTGTGTGGGTACAACAGAAATAAATCCGTTCGCCAGTGCCCATTCATCCGTATCCTCTCCTTTGTCCAGTAATTCAAATTTTCCAGTGAGCCAATAATAATCCTTACCCATTGGGCTGATTCGTTTGTCAAATTTTTCCTTCCAGTTCGCTTTGGCCTGTCTACAGATTTTTATTCCTTTTAAATACTTTTTTTCAAGCTTTGGAATATTAACGTTTAGCACTACGCCTTTAGGTATTCCGTTTGTTAGTGCTTGTGTAACGATTTTAGTTATAAAACTACCTGCGTGAGAAAAATCAGCATCCCAATTGTAATCGCAAAGCGAAAAACCGATAGCGGGTATTCCTTCTATACCTGCCTCTATAGCAGCGCTCATGGTGCCAGAATAAATAACGTTTATAGAGGAATTAGATCCATGGTTAATACCGCTTACGCAGATATCTGGTTTTCTGTCTAACAGTTCTTGTAGGGCCAATTTAACACAGTCTGCTGGTGTTCCACTACAGCTATATTCTTCATTTCCAGTATCATCCGTATTCGTTTTCATTTTTTTGGAATAGAGTGTGCTATCCAAGGTAATGGCATGTCCCATACCCGATTGAGGACTATCCGGAGCCACTACGATAACATCACCTAAGGTCTTCATTAGCATAACCAAAGTGCGAAGCCCTGGAGCGGTGATGCCATCATCGTTTGTAACTAAAATTAAGGGTTTTTTCATGTGATATACTTTGTAAGGTAAAAATACGTTTTTATACAGGATTGGAAGAGCGTACCGTTTAACAAAAATTTAAAGACATGTTGCAAAGTTGGCATGGTTTTTTCTTTATCTTAGGGAATTATAGCTTAGAAAAAGAAGTATTTAAACCCCAAAAATTTTGAAAAAAAAAATAAAAAATAGTTTTATGAAAAGAAATTTAGTCTACATTTCTGTAGGATTGTTAGTGGCTGTTGCTTCTTGCAGTTTTACCAATAAATCTTTTGAGAACGATGATAAGGATAAATTGTTGTTAGACCTTATTACCTACGTCTTAGAAAAAGGACATTACGAACCAAAGCTAATCAACGATGATTTTTCGGTAAGCGTTTTTGAAGATTTTATCGATGTTGTAGATCCTACAAAACGGTATTTTCTTGCTTCTGATATCGCTGAATTTGAGCAGTACAAGTTTCAGATAGACGATCAAATCAAGAATACAGATATTACTTTTTTTAATGTGGTATATGCAAGGTTGATGGAGCGTATGGATGATGCCAAGGGGGTCTATAAAGAGGTACTCAAGTCACCTTTTGATTATAATGATGATGAAAGTATCAGTATAAAATATGATGAAGAATCTTTTGTTTCTAGTAAAAAGAAACTGCAAGAACGATGGAGAAAGCAATTAAAGTATGCTACTTTAGGCACCTTTGATTCTAAACTAACGCATGCGGAAAAGAAAGATGAATCCGGAGTATTTGATGATCATGACCATGGTGCACATAGTCCTGAGGAAGCAGAGAAAGAAGCTAGGGAGTCAACAGAGGCAACGCTGGATGAGTTTTTTGATTTTGTGAGCGATTTGGAACGTAAGGATTGGTTCGAACAATATATCAATACCATTGTTGACGAGTTTGATCCGCATACCTTTTATTTTGGACCAGAGGACAAAGAACGTTTTGATGTAAGTATGTCAGGTAAATTTGAAGGTATTGGAGCCCGACTACAAAAAAAACCAGAAGGAGCAAAAATTGTGGAAGTCATTTCTGGCGGTCCTGTTTGGAGAGATGGGAGTTTAGAGGTAGGCGATGAAATAATTAAAGTTGGCCAAAATGGCGAAGAACCCATTAATATTGTGGGCATGCGTTTGGATGACGCCATTAAATTGATAAAGGGTGCACAAGGTACTATTGTAGACCTTACGGTGAAAAAAGTAGATGGGTCTTTGGATGTGGTTTCACTAACAAGGGATGTGGTGGAGCTTGAAGAATCCTATGCCAAGTCTGCCTATATCCTTAAGGGGGAAGAGAAATTTGGCATCATCAATTTGCCTAAGTTTTATGTCGACTTTGAGGATTACAGTAATCGAAATGCCGCTTCAGATGTAGCCAAGGAAGTAGAACGCTTAAAGCAGGAAGGCGCGGAAGGGCTAATTTTGGACCTTAGGGACAATGGAGGCGGGTCTTTAAAAACGGTAGTAGAAATGGCAGGTTTATTCATTAAGGATGGTCCTGTTGTTCAAGTACGTTCTGGTGGTGAGAAGAAAGATGTGTATGATGATAAAGATGAAAGGGTGCAGTGGGATGGACCTCTGGTAATTCTAGTAAATGAGCTATCCGCATCGGCATCAGAAATATTGGCAGCAGCAATGCAGGATTACAAAAGAGGTATCGTTATAGGGAGTAAACAGACTTTTGGAAAAGGTACCGTGCAAAACGTAATTCCTTTGTCGAACATTGTGCGTAGTAACGAACACGGGGATTTAGGTGCCATTAAATTAACAACACAAAAATTCTACCGAATAAACGGTGGTTCTACCCAGCTAGAAGGTGTTAAGAGTGATGTTGTAGTCCCGGACAAATACAGTTATATAGATTTGGGTGAAAAAGATCAGTCCAACCCGTTAAAATGGGATAAGATTTCTCCTGCAGAATATACGTTATGGGACGGGTATATAGATTATGACAAGACTATTGAAAATAGTAAGAAGCGTATGGAAGGAAATCCTCAAATGAAACTAATTGAGGAAAATGCAAAATGGTTGAAAGCTGAGCAGGACGAAACCGATATTTCACTTAATTACAAAACGTATAAGGAAGAACAAGAAAAGGATAGAGAGCATTCTGACTTCTATAAAAAACTTTCTGATTATGATTCCAAGCTAACCTTTGAATCTTTAAAGTACGAACAGGAGTTGTTTACGCAAGATTCCGTTTTACGTGAAAAGAGAGATCGTTGGCACAAGAATTTGGCTAAAGATGTTTACGTAGAGGAAGCAGTGAACGTCTTAGAAGATTTGAAAATGAACAACATTAAAAATATGAAGTTGGCTAGTAGTGTAAAAAACTAACAAACATCTGGTTTTAATTAAAAGAGCCACTTCTTTTGAAGTGGCTCTTTTAATTCTACGACTTCAATTTATCCCCATGAAGTTTCCGTAACCTTGCTAACTTAGGGTTAATGACTACTTGGCAATATCCTTGTGACGTATTATTCTTATAATAATCTTGGTGGTCCTTCTCTGCATTGTAGAAAATTCCCATAGGACTAATTTCAGTGATAACAGGATTTTCGAAATAGGTGTCTATTTCTACTACTACTGCTTGGGCAACTTTCTGTTGTTCTGGGTTATAATAGTAGATAACCGAACGATACTGTGTTCCCACATCTGCCCCTTGTCTATTTAACGTGGTAGGGTCGTGGGTGGTCATGAAAATCATTAGTATATCCGCAAAGGAAATTATGGTCGGGTTGTAGGTGATTTGAACCACTTCTGCATGTCCTGTTAGTCCTGAACAAATCTCCCTATATGTTGGTCTGCCCGGAGCTGCGCCACCTGTATAACCAGAGACTACCAAGGAGACTCCTTTTACTTCTTGAAAAACGGCTTCCGTGCACCAGAAGCAACCACCGCCTAGGGTAGCAACCTCACTAATTTTATTTTGCATATTATTCCGACTTCGTTATGTTCATGGATTCTGAATTAATGCAATAACGAAGACCGCTTGGCTCTGGTCCGTCTGGGAAAACATGTCCAAGGTGAGCGTCACAGGTATTGCAAAGCACTTCAACACGCACCATTCCAAAAGAACTGTCCTTAAAATACTTTATGGCGTTTTGCGTTATGGGTTGGGTAAAGCTTGGCCATCCGGTTCCTGATTCAAATTTAATGGTAGAATCGAAAAGGGGCGTACTACAGCAAATACATTCGTATTTACCTGCGTCGTGGGCACTACATAGGGCTCCAGAATGTGGTGCTTCAGTTCCTTTTTTTCTGGTAATTCTAAACTGTTCGGGTGTCAATAGTGCTGCCCATTCGTTTTCAGTTTTTTCTACTCTTTTATCGGGAACGGGATTGCCGCTAACCGAAAAATGAATAACATCTTTCCAAGTAATAATCATAAGTTTTTCTTTCTTTTTAATTTTTTTTCAGCTACTCTATTGGTCGTATCAGAACCTCAATTCTTACAAAATTAAGCTAAATTTGAACAATGCGTACGTACTCAAAAAATAGAACCATTTATACCGTTTTAATAGGCCTGTGTATGCTAGGCTTTTGGCTTTTCGAGAATTTTTACACACCAGACACCTACTCTGAAAGTGAACGTCCTATTGCGGATAATGCCTTTCCATCTGATTATCTTCCTTCTACTACTACGGGTGAAATAGTTCAGCATTCCCATTTCTCTCTCTCTTACAACGAACGGTATGAGCAGGCAGAATGGGTCGCCTACGCGCTACAAAAAGAACACTTAACTTATGACGATAGAGAACGGCCTTATTTTATAGAGGACCCTTATGTGAGCACAAAATCTGCTGATTGGCGTAACTATAAAGGGTCTGGTTATGATCGTGGGCATCTCGTGCCAGCAGGTGACCGTAGGTTTTCGAAGCAAGCCTATGACGAAACATTTTATACGAGTAATATAAGTCCACAAAATCATGAGTTTAATGCTGGTGTATGGAATAGATTAGAGATGCAGACCCGTAAATGGGCTAAGCGTTACAAGACGCTGTATATTATTACAGGGGGTATATTAGTTACAGGATTGGATGAAATAGGGGATGAGGACGTCGCTGTACCTGATTATTTTTATAAGGTGATTGCCAAGGAAAACAAGGGCGACTTAGACGTATTGGCTTTTTTGATGAAAGGGGAAGAGCAAAACAAACCTTTACAAAAATTTGTAGTTCCCTTAGACCGAATTGAGGAACTTACTGGAATTGATTTTTTTTACGAAATAAACAAGGGAGCACAAGCAAGTATAGAACGCAACGTTGTATTAAATAATTGGAAGTTCTAGAAATTTTCTTTTAGCCTATTGGTGTCCATTTTTAAGAATACGAACAGTAATATGGTGAAGAATAACAATCCAGACCCGCCGTAGCTAAAAAAAGGTAGGGGAATACCTATGGTAGGCAATACGCCAATTACCATACCTATGTTTATGAAGTAATGTATGAATAAAACAGATATAACACCATAACCGTACATTCTGGCAAAAGCATTTTTTTGACGTTCGGCCAAAGAAATAAGTCTTAATAATAAAAAAGAAAATAACAATACTACTGTAGCGGTGCCGATAAACCCCCATTCTTCCCCAACTGTGCTAAAAATATAGTCGGTATGTTGTTCTGGCACAAAGTCCCCTTTTGTGCGTGTGCCTTCTAGAAATCCCTTGCCAAAAAAACCACCAGACTCGATTGCTTTTTCGGATTGATAGGTGTTGTAGCCTATCGTTTTACGTATCTCTTCTAATTTGTCAGGATCTTTTTCTAAACGTAGCCATAGACCAAAACGGTCTCTATGTCTTTGTTCAAATACATTGTTGAAAACAAAGTTTACTGAAAGCGAGAATAGGATAATAGCCAATGAGATTAAGGAAACTGGAATCATCGGTATCTTAAAGCTTTTTCTTTTTAAGGCGTACATAAGAATAATGAGTAGGGCAAGTGCTATGGTTATCCAAATGGTTCCGAACATAAGGGTGGTAACAAAAACCATAATCAACGTAAATCCTATACCTAGGTAGAATAAGGGAAGCCCTTCTCTGAATATAACAAAAATGAGTGCAAAGAATACCAAAGCACTACCCGGATCGGGCTGTGGAATAATTAAAAGCGTAGGTATAATGATGATCAACAAAGCATATAGCTGGTCTTTTCTACGTTTTATGTCTGTTTGGATGTCGCTCAGGTATTTAGCGAGAGCCAATGCCGTAGCTATTTTTGCAAGCTCTGAGGGTTGAAAATTCATAAATCCCAAACTATACCACGATGTTGCGCCGGCAATGGTTTTTCCAAATACAAAAAGACCCAGAAGGGACAGCATGGAAATTAAATAAAAGATACTTGAAAAACGCTCGTAAAAATTAACCTCCAATGCCATTACAATAACAATGGCAACGATGCTCACACAGATAAAAAAGAATTGTTTACCGTGCAAGGTGCCAAAGTTGAATAAGGATGTTTGGCTTTCCGTAAAAGTACTGGAATAAATGTTACTCCAACCAATGGTCACTAAGGCCAAATAGATAACAACGCTTATCCAATCTATACGTTTTAGTATACTTCTACCAGACATACTCGTTTATCTTGAACTCCTCGCCACTGTATGGTTTCGCGTATTCACGTTCCAACGTTTTATCTAACATCTTTTTTTCTAGATTTTTTCTAGTGACATCTCCATTGAGATATTTTTCGATCATTAAAGAAGCAATATGTCCAGCATAGCGTGATCCATAATATCCATTTTCTATATACACGGCAATGGCTATTTTTGGGTTCTCCACGGGCGCAAATGCGATAAAAACAGAGTGATCTGTTAGCTGGGTACGTACGCCATCGATTTTTGTGAAATTTTCCGCAGTACCAGTTTTACCGGCGGTAGTTATTCCCGGAATTTGAAGCCATCTCGCAGTACCACCAGGACTTGTAAATACTTTTGTCATTCCTTCGATTATAGGCTCAAAGTGCTCTTTGTTTATAGTTGTTTTTTTTACTTCAGTGAACTTAGGATTATTAATTGGTTTTCCCTCAATCTTTTTTAGGATGTGTGGGGTATAGTAATAACCTTTGTTCGCTATGGCTGCCGTCATATTGGCCAGCTGTACAGGGGTGGCGAGTATCTCTCCTTGTCCTATGGCATTGGAAATAATATAGGAGGAGCTCCATCGATTATCGCCGTACCATTTGTCGTAGTACTCCTTATTTGGAATCCTTCCTTTTTGTCCAAAAGGCAAATCGTACCCTAGGTAATTACCTAGCCCAAAGCTTTTCATATGTTTTTCCCACACATCCATACCTTCGTCCGTAGTCTCATACTTTTCATATATTTTACGAAATGTTTCAGCGAAATAGGCGTTGCATGATTTGTAAATTCCATCTACCATAGTTCGTGAGCCACCACCGCAATGGCAGCCTCTTTTCTTTCTGCCTACATAAAAGCCGTTGTAGCATCTTACGGTTGTTGATACATCCATAACTCCTTCCTGGAGTGCAATTAGGGCGTTTAAGGTTTTAAAAGGTGACCCTGGAGGTTGTTGTGCATGTATAGAGCGATCCCAAGTTGGGTTTGCAATAGTATCGTTATATAATTTTGTATAATTTTTTGATCGCTTGCGACCTACAAGTAGTGAAGGATCGTAGGTAGGTCCGGAAATCATGGAAAGTATTTCTCCGGTAGCGGGTTCTATAGCAACAATGCCACCCCATTTACCGTTCATCAAAAGTTCCCCATATTCTTGTAAAGTTTTGTCTAGGGTAACACTTATTTGCTTTCCTTGTTCTGGTAAGGTATCTAGAGCACCTTCTTTATAGGGGCCAATATCTCTATTGAATCTGTCTTTCTGTATGTACTGAACTCCCTTTCTGCCTCGTAATAAATCTTCATAATACCGTTCAACACCCGTTCTACCTTTCAGTTCGCCTTGCACATAGTATTTGTTCTTGGCCAAATCTCCCTCGTTTACCTCACTGATGTATCCTAGAACATTTGCTGCACTAGGCGTATCATAATAGCGTAGAGACCGTTTTTGGATATAAAACCCTGTGTATTTACGCATTTTCTCTTGAAGCTTGGCATAGTCTTGTTTGGATAACTGCGGAACCAGAACAGACGGTAATCTAGGGGAATACACGCGAGCCCTTTGTAATTTTTTAATGAATTTTTCCTTATCGATGTCAAGCAATGCGCAAAACTCCAAAGTATCCAAGGGTTTTACTTCTCGCGGAATTACCATGACATCGTAGGCCGGATCGTTTCCTACTAATAATTCTCCATTTCTGTCATAAATATAACCGCGTTCTGGATAATCGTAAATTCGTTTTATAGCTGGGTCTTCCAATACCTGATCTGGAGAAAAACTAAAAATTTGAAGGTAGGATAGTCTGGTCAGAAACGTAATTCCGATTAAAACAATCAAGGAGGAAAGAAGAATTTTTCTCATTCTTTTTTAGTGCTAAACAAAGAAATGAACAGAAGGCATAAAACTAAGGAGGCCAGACCCGTCATTAGTGTTTTTTGCAAAATTAACAAGCTGTTTGCGAAGCTGAAAATTTCTAGTGTAAAATAGGTGACATGATGTATTACAATTAATAACGCTAAAAAAGTAAATTGTTGTGCCTTTGTAATGCTGTTTAACTTAAAACTTTGAAATTCATAGTTAACACCAAACACAAAACGCATGATAACAGGTCTAAAATAGGCTATGGTTGCTGTGGCTGCTGCATTTATAGCCAAGGTGTCTGAGAAAACATCGATAAAGAACCCCAATAGAAAACTAACAATTAGAAAGGTTGTTCTATTCTTCTTTACAGGATACCAGTAAATAAAAAGCACATAGATAAACGGGTTGATATATCCGAATAAATTAAGGCGATTGAATATGAGTACCTGCACCAAAACAAGAAGTGTAAATCGCAATAAGTTTATGAGGAAGGAATTACTAATCATCCGCTTGTGTTTCTAACTCTAGTTCTATGATTTCTTTGCGGTTCAAACTTTGGATGATGTACACGTTTTTGATATTCGTCATATCGTTAAATAGAGCTACATCAATAAAATAGAAGCTTTTAGAACTATCAAGATCAAATTTTGAAATGGTACCAATGGGAATATTTTCTGGAAAAATACTGCTACTTGCTCCGGTGAGAATAGTGTCGCCAATGCCTAAAGGCGCCAATCTGGGGATATCTATAAGTTGAACCTTAGTGTAACTTTTTGTATCCCATACCAAAGAGCCATAATGGTTGGAGTTCTTTATTTTTGCATTGATTCTTGACTTGTCATTAAGTATGCTCTGTACCGATGCAAAAGCGTTAGAGGTGTTCTCCACAATGCCCAAAATACCTTTATCTGTAATTACACCCATGTCCTGAGCTATATTATCTGTCTTTCCTTTATTAATGGTGATATAGTTACGTTGATTGGAAAAACTATTTTTAACTACTTGACCAGTGACTACGGTATAGCTTAGTGAGGTATCTATTTTTGATATAACGGTTGTTTCTTTATTGTAGAGTTGATGCCTCAGTGTTTCGTTTTCCTTTAGCAAACTTTTATTTTCTTCTCTCAGCTTAAAGTAAGAAGTAGTGTTTGTGGATAATTCATAAAAACTGCCCGAAACATAATTGGCAGAATTTAAGAGCTTGGACTGTTGGTACGAATGAGATTGAAACGTAAATACAAAGGCAATGAGCAGAAGAAAGATATAAAGTAAAAACGTTTTATATCGAATCAGAAAATTTATAATCTGCTGCATTCACCTCTAAATTTTCAAAATACTTGTTTTCCTACATAGCAAAAATAGATATGTAGGCTCAACTAAAATTATTTTATCAGGATGCTCTTATATCGTTCCAGATTTTTTAGTGCTATCCCGGTTCCTCTAACTACTGCTCTAAGCGGATCTTCCGCAATATATACTGGAAGGTCTGTCTTTTGTGATAACCTACGATCCAAGCCACGTAACATTGAGCCTCCTCCTGCTAAATAAATACCCGTATTGTAAATGTCAGCCGCCAACTCCGGTGGTGTTTGCGATAAGGTTTCCATTACAGCATCTTCTACACGTAAAATGGACTTGTCCAACGCTTTTGCTATTTCCCTATAGGAAATCTGAACTTGCTTCGGTTTTCCTGTTAATAAATCTCGTCCTTGTACAGATTTTTCATCTGGTGGTGACTGTAAATCTTCGGTAGCAGAACCTATTTCTATTTTTATGGCCTCTGCCGTGGTTTCCCCTACATATAAGTTATGTTGGGTACGCATGTAATAAATAATATCGTTTGTAAATACATCACCTGCAATTTTCACGGATTTGTCGCAAACTATACCGCCTAGCGCAATTACTGCAATTTCAGTAGTACCACCTCCAATATCTACAATCATATTTCCTTTGGGCTGCATAATATCTAATCCAATACCTATAGCTGCCGCCATAGGTTCGTGTATCAGATACACTTCTTTACCGTTTACGCGTTCTGCGGATTCCTTTACGGCTCGCATCTCTACCTCGGTAATTCCAGAGGGAATACAAATAACCATACGCAAGGCAGGTGGAAACCATTTTTTCTTTAATGCGGGAATATTCTTGATGAACATGTTAATCATCTTTTCCGAAGCATCAAAATCAGCAATTACGCCGTCTTTTAGTGGACGAATAGTCTTTATATTTTCATGGGTTTTCCCCTGCATCAGACTTGCCTCTCTGCCAACAGCAATGATTTTTCCACTAATTCTATCCCTAGCTACAATGGATGGGCTATCGACTACCACTTTGTCGTTATGAATGATAAGGGTGTTAGCAGTACCTAGGTCAATGGCTATTTCCTCGGTCAAGAAATCAAAAAATCCCATAGATTAATATTTGGTTATGGATAAATAGGTATATTTCATAAGTAAAAGTAGTAAAATTAATGCTTAAAATGACGTGTACCTGTCATCACCATAGAAATTCCGTTCTCATTGCAATAATCTACACTCAATTGATCTTTAATAGAGCCTCCTGGCTGTATCACACTGGTAACACCTGCTTTGTCTGCTATTTCGACACAATCAGGGAATGGGAAGAAAGCATCACTGGCCATAACTGCACCTTTTAAATCGAATTTAAATGATTGTGCCTTGTGAATTGCTTGGTTCAAAGCATCTACGCGAGAAGTTTGTCCTGTACCGCTGGCACATAGTTGTTTGTTCTTTGCCAAAATAATAGTATTGGACTTCGTATGTTTACATAGTTTTGATGCAAACAAAAGGTCTTCTAGCTCTTGTGGGTTTGGCTTATTTTCTGTAACATAACTAAGGTCTTCTAGGCCGTCAGTTTTATAATCCTTGTCTTGGAGCAGCATTCCATTTAAACACGTTCTCACCAGCATTTCTGGCATTTCAGTTTCATTCTGTATCAGGATGATTCTGTTTTTCTTGCCTTTTAATAGTTCTAATGCATCTGCCGCATAGCTAGGGGCTATGACTACTTCGCAAAACAGTTGGTGTATTTCTTCGGCTGTCGCTTTATCTATTTCCTTATTGCTAATGAGTACGCCTCCAAAGGCGGAAACAGGGTCGCCTGCCAAGGCATCTATATACGCTTGATGAAGTGTTTCTCGTTGCGCTAAACCACAGGCGTTATTGTGTTTAAGAATTGCAAATGTAGGCGCATCGTTCTTAAACTCACCCATTAGATTTACCGCTGCATCTACATCCAACAAGTTGTTGTAAGAGAGTTCTTTACCATGTAATTTGGAGAACATCGCATCGAAATCACCAAAGAAAAAACCTTTTTGATGTGGGTTTTCCCCGTAACGTAATACTTTTCCATTGGTCTCACTGATTTTTAGCGCAGCTGTTCCATGCCTTTTGTTAAAATAGTTAAAGATAGCAGTGTCATAATGCGAGGAAACGTTGAAAGATTTTGCTGCAAAACGTTTTCGATTTTCCAAAGTGCTGCTGCCGTTTCCGTTAGAAATCACATCTAGAAAATCTGAGTAATCCTCCATAGAAGAAACACAGAGCACATCCTTAAAGTTTTTGGCCGCTGCACGAATCAATGAAATTCCGCCGATATCAATTTTTTCTATGATATTTTGTTCGGATGCTCCACTAGCTACCGTTTTTTCAAAGGGGTACAAATCAACGATGACAATATCCAACTGTGGAATATCAAATTGGGCCAATTGGGCTGCATCGCTCTCATTGTCTTGCCGGTTTAAAATACCACCAAAAACTTTTGGGTGTAACGTTTTTACCCGTCCGCCTAAAATCGATGGGTAGCTGGTTACGTCCTCAACCGGTATAACAGGGATGCCCAAATCCGTAATGAATTTCTCAGTACCGCCTGTAGAATAGATGGTAATACCAAGTTCTTGGAATTTTTTAACGATGGGTTCTAACCCGTCTTTGTGAAATACAGAAATTAGGGCAGAAGTCGCTTTTTTAACAGTGCTCATTTGATGTGCTTGTGGTTAGTAGTATACACACAAAAGTAATTTTTTTAAGGCGGTATTTTGATTTAGGTTATCAACAAATAAGAGAAAGTTTTAAAGAATCTGGGCAACTTGGGCATTTACAAATTCCAAAAAGCGCTCATCAGATTTGGTAAATGGATCTGGCGTGTTGGAATCAATGTCTATTTGGCCAATATTTACACCGTTTACGAAGAGTGGTACCACAATTTCAGCCTTTACGGTAATGCTACAGGCAATATAGTTGTTCTGTGCCATTACATCAGGCACTACAAAATTTTGATTGCTTACCGCAACTTGGCCACAAATACCTTTCCCAAATGGGATGAGAGTGTGATTTGTTGGAGCACCGGCGTAGGGTCCTAGCTTTAGTTCCTCTTTATCACCGTTTCTAAAATAAAACCCAACCCAATCATAATGAGTAACGTTTTCTTTAAGTAGAGTACAAATCTCTTGAAGTTTAGTGTCTGTTTTGGCTGCCGAATGGGTTATGGCAGTTATTTGAGAACGTAGGCTGTCTAACATGAGTTTTTTTTGAAAATGTGTGTCAAAAGTCGATTTTTATGCAGAAACTAACAATACTAATCACCTTAATTATTCGTTAACTCTATATATTGGAAATTGAAAAACGGTATATTTGTACTGTGAATAATGTGTTACATAAAATAATGTCTTTGTTAATGGCGCTATTGGTGCTATTCTCAACGATGTCTTTTTCGTTGAATATACATTACTGCGGTGACCACTTGGTAGATTATAGCCTTTTTGATACCGCAGATACTTGCATGATGAAAGCGAAAATGTCCAAATCGTCTAGCGAATGTGCTGTAATGGACATGGAAATGAATTGCTGTTCAGATGTAGAAATTGTTATTGAAGGTCTAGACGACGTTAAAATTGCTTTTGACCAATTTACTTTCGAACAACAGGTATTTATTACTTCTTTTGCAATCTCCTATATTAATTTGTTTGAGGGTTTTGATTCAAACGTAATCCCATTTAAAGACTACTCCCCACCTCCGCTGATACGGGATATCCATATCCTAGATCAGTCCTTCTTAATTTGATTTTTAACAGTACTCCTTTTGCCCTATGGTTCTTCCGTTGAGGGCTGAATTTGTTGCGTTTGTTTTTCTGTATTCCAGAATTTCATTCCTTTCATAACTGCTTAATTATCAAACTATATGCTTAATAGAGCTATCAAATATCTTATAGAAAACAAACTCGTTGCAGTTTTAATGCTCACCCTATTTATAGCTTGGGGCATAGTAAACGCACCTTTTGGTTGGGATACCGGTTTTCTACCTTCTAATCCTGTTGCAGTAGATGCCATTCCAGATATTGGGGAAAACCAGCAAATCGTTTTTACCAAGTGGCAAGGTCGTTCACCACAAGATATTGAAGACCAAATTACGTATCCTTTAACGACTTCATTACTTGGTATTCCTGGAGTAAAAACAATTCGTAGTTCTTCTATGTTTGGTTTTTCCAGTATTTATATCATTTTTGAAGAAGATATCGATTTTTACTGGTCTCGTAGTCTGATTTTAGAGAAGCTAAATTCACTACCAGCTAACCTATTACCAGATGGTATAAACCCATCTTTAGGACCCGATGCCACAGGTTTAGGGCAAATATATTGGTACACTTTAGAAGGGCGTGATGAAGAAGGAAATGTAACTGGCGGCTGGGATTTACAGGAGCTGCGTAGCATTCAAGACTATTACGTAAAATATGGATTATCCTCGGCAAGTGGTGTTTCAGAAGTTGCCTCTATAGGCGGTTATGTTCAGGAATATCAAGTGGATGTTGACCCTGAAAAAATGCGCCAATACACTATTGGGTTAAGCGATGTTGTAAAAGCGGTAAAGGAAAGCAACCAAGATATTGGGGCGCAGACCTTGGAAATAAATCAAGTAGAATATTTAGTTCGTGGTTTGGGTTATGTGAAATCTGTGGCTGACATTGAAAATGCCGTAGTTTCTTCAGAAAATTTCACTTCTATACGAATCAAGGATATCGCAAAAGTAAATTTAGGGCCTCAAACCAGACGTGGTATTTTAGATAAAGAAGGTGCTGAAGTTGTGGGTGGTGTCGTTGTGGCCCGTTACGGTGCAAACCCAATGGAAGTGATTAATAATGTGAAAGACCAAATAACGGAACTTTCATCAGGATTACCCACTAAAGTTTTGGCAGATGGGCGTACGTCACAAGTAACCATTGTGCCGTTTTATGATCGTACAGAACTCATTCAAGAAACACTTCACACGCTCAATGAAGCCCTAACTCTTGAAATTCTAATTACAATTCTGGTTATCATCGTGATGATGTTTAACCTACGCGCATCCATCCTAATTTCAGGATTATTACCTGTTGCCGTGTTGATGGTTTTTATTGCGATGAAGCTATTCAATGTAGATGCAAATATTGTTGCACTTTCTGGTATTGCTATTGCCATTGGGACTATAGTAGATGTTGGTGTCATACTTGCCGAAAATATGATTCGGCATTTGGAGGATGAAAAATTACGATTTAAAGAAAGCGGAATCGAATACACGACTAATGAGATTGTTTACAATGCTACTGCGGAAGTTTCAGGAGCAATATTAACAGCAGTTTTGACTACCATCATTAGTTTCATACCGGTTTTTACATTGATAGGTGCTGAAGGGAAATTATTCAGACCGCTGGCATTTACTAAAACAATGGCGCTTTCTGCCGCCTTAGTGATTGCACTTTTCTTGATACCGCCATTTGCAGCTTTCTTGTTTAGGAAAACGAATATTAGAGAACGTTTTAAATACATTCTCAACGGTTTGCTCATTATTTTGGGTTTCAGTGCTGTCATTTATGGCTATTGGTTGGGGCTTGTTTTAATAGGGTATGGAGCGGTTGCACTACTAAGTATAAGGGATATTGTTACAACAAAAAGAGCCAATCTAATTCATATCATCATTTCCTGCATTGCAATTGTAGTCTTACTGGCTGAATATTGGCGACCGCTTGGTTTTGACCGCAGCATCATAATGAACCTAATTTTTGTAGCGATTATCTGCTTTGGGTTACTCGGTGTGTTTTCAATTTTCCAAAGGTATTATGACAACATATTACGTTGGGCACTTCAAAACCGATTGCTATTTTTAATTATTCCAACCACGGTGTTGATCTTAGGAGTGGTTATAATGCGAAATACTGGTAAAGAATTTATGCCATCGCTTAACGAAGGTTCATTTCTTTTAATGCCCACCTCTCTACCACACGCAGGAGTAGAAGAAAATAAGCGGGTACTGCAACAACTCGATATGGCGGTTGCCACTATTCCTGAAATAGAAACTGTAGTTGGGAAAGCTGGACGAACAGAATCTGCGCTCGACCCTGCACCGTTATCGATGTATGAAAATATGATTCAGTATAAATCTGAACATATGCGGAATGAAGCAGGCGAGCGACAACGGTATCAAATAAATGATCATGGATTGTTTGTGCTAAAAAATGATAAATTCATCATCAACCCAAATAATGAAATCGATGATGATGTAAAATATGAAGCATCTCAACTAAAAACAAATGCAACTCGTGAGGACTTAATTCCTGATGATGATGGCGAATATTACCGAAACTGGCGACCAAAAATAAATAGTCCTGATGATATTTGGAATGAGATTGTGAAAGTGACAAAATTCCCAGGAGTAACGTCTGCGCCCAAGCTACAACCTATTGAGACACGTCTTGTAATGCTACAAACAGGTATGCGAGCACCTATGGGAATTAAAGTGAAAGGGCGCGATTTAAAAACCATTGAAGCTTTTGGTTTGCAATTAGAAGAATTGTTAAAACAATCTGAGGGCGTTAAAGAACAAGCTGTTTTTGCAGACCGTATTGTAGGTAAACCCTATTTGTTAATTGATATAAAACGAGAGCAACTAGCACGATACGGAATTTCGATTATGGACGTTCAGGAAGTACTTCAGGTAGCTGTAGGCGGTATGCCATTGACGCAAACCGTAGAAGGTCGTGAGCGTTATGGTGTTCGTGTTCGGTATCCTAGAGAGCTGCGTAGTAATCCAGACGACCTTAAAAAGATTTATGTGCCTGTGGAAAAAGGTAGTCCTGTTCCTTTAGGCGAGTTGGTAGATATTCGCTATGAACAAGGTCCGCAAGTGATTAAAAGTGAAGACACCTTCCTTGTGGGTTATGTCCTTTTTGATAAGCTAGACGGTTTTGCCGAGGTGGATGTCGTAGAAAGTGCCCAGGACTTGATTAAACAAAGAATAGCTAGTGGGGATTTAATCGTTCCTAAAGGAATCAGTTACCAATTTACAGGTACCTACGAAAATCAATTACAAGCGGAGAAAACACTTTCTGTTGTCGTTCCGCTGGCACTTGTAATCATTTTCTTGATTCTTTATTTCCAGTTTAAATCAGTCAGCACGTCGCTTATGGTATTTTCAGGGATTACAATAGCTTTTGCAGGTGGTTTCATTATGATTTGGTTGTATGGCCAAGATTGGTTCTTTAATTTTAATCTATTTGGGGAAAATATGCGAGACCTATTCAATATGAAAACCATCAATTTAAGCGTGGCGGTTTGGGTTGGATTTATTGCGCTCTTTGGCATTGCTACAGATGACGGCGTGGTAATGGCAACCTATCTCAAACAGACGTTTGACAGGGAAAAACCAAAGGACAACAGAGGAATTCGATTGGTAACCTTGGAAGCTGCCGGTAAGAGAATACGTCCTTGTCTAATGACAACCGTAACAACCATTCTGGCGCTGTTACCCATACTCACATCTACAGGAAAAGGAAGCGATATAATGATACCTATGGCAATCCCCATTTTTGGTGGGATGATTATCGACATAACTTCTTATTTCTTATTACCTGTGCTATATAGCTGGAAGAAAGAATATCAACTTAAAGGAGCAAACAGATGAAAAATATAAAAATTATAATGTGTCTTTTGTTTGTTTCTGCTGTTGCGAAAGCACAACAATTACAGACATATATCGAGGAAGCAAACGGCAATAATCCAGAAATCCAGGCTTTTAATTTACGGTACAACATCGCTGAAGAAAAAGTAAATGAAGTAGACTGGATTCCGAATACAGAATTTAACGCAGGCTATTTTGTAAGCGAACCTGAAACAAGAACAGGAGCGCAGCGTGCGCGGTTTGGCTTTAGGCAGATGCTACCTTGGTTTGGTACTATTACAGCTAGAGAAAATTATGCAACTTCAATGGCTGAAGCTGAATATGTAGAAATAACCATTGCCAAAAGAAAATTGGCACTCTCGGTAGCCGAAATTTATTACAAACTTTATGGAGTTAGAGCGCAACAAAAGGTACTTGGCGAGAATATTCAATTATTGAAAACTTACGAAAAACTAGCACTAACATCAATAGCCGTTGGTAAAGCATCAGCGGTAGATGTATTGCGATTACACATACGGCAGAATGAATTAGTTCAAGAAAAAGAAGTTTTGGAGCAACAGGTATTTGGGATTCAGACGGCTTTTAATAAATTGTTGAATAGAGAATATGATATATTGGTAGAAACGGTTACTATTTTGCCATTGCCTGATGAAGATATCGTCTTTGGCTATGATGCATTAGCGCTCAACCCAGAACTGCTCAAATACGACAAACTTTACGAATCTGTTTCAAAATCCGAATTGTTGAACCAACGTGAAGGCTTGCCAATGATAGGTTTTGGTGTAGATTATCTACCAGTTTCTGAACGGGCTAATATGAATTTTAGTGATAACGGTAAGGATATCTTAATGCCTATGGTTTCTGTTACCGTTCCGCTCTTCAACAACCGCTATACATCTATTACAAAGCAAAACGAATTGCGTCAAAGAGAAATTGAGATGCAAAAAAAGCAGCAGTTGAATGTTTTGGAATCCGCTTTCGCTAAAGCGATATCACAACGCAATCAGGCTAGAATTAAATACAATACACAAGAAAAGAATTTGAAACAAGCAAATGATGCCGAAGAAATTCTTATCAAAAATTACGAAACTGGTACTATTGATTTTATTGATATTCTTGATATCCAGGAGCTACAACTAAAGTTTCAAATCAATCAAATAAGTGCTGTAACAACATACTATTTGCAGAGTGCAGTAGTCAATTATTTAATAACTCAATAAACACATAACAATGAAAAGTCTCAAATTAATTTTCACAGGAATGGTAGTACTAGCATTAGTAACAATGGTGTCGTGTAAAGACAACAAAGCAGAAATAAAAACGCAACCAACGGAAATAACTGAAGAACAAGGAACCGAATACACATCTACTTATGTATGTCCAATGCATTGTAAAGATAGTGGCAGTGATAAAGAAGGAAAATGCGACACTTGTGGAATGGCACTCGTAAAAAATGAAGACCATAAAGCAAATGGACACAAACACGAATAGACTTTAAAAACATCAAATGAAACACACCTATCACATACACGGAATGACCTGCAATGGTTGTCGCAGTCACGTTGAGCAAACACTTTCTAAAGTGGAAGGTGTTTCAAAAGTAGCAGTCGATTTAAAAAAGGAAAAAGCTACTATCGAAATGGAATCGCATATTTCTATCCAGACCTTTCAAGATGCACTTGTAAAGGATGGTACACGTTACAGTATCCATATGCAAAAAGAAAAGGAAATCGGAATAATGAAACACACCTATAGCATACACGGAATGACCTGCAATGGTTGTCGCCATCACGTGGAGCAAACACTTTCAAAAGTGGAAGGTGTAACCAATGCGTCGGTAGATTTAGAAAAAGCAGAAGCAACTATCGAGATGGAATCTCACATTTCTATTGAAACGTTTCAGAAAGCGATGAAAGAGGATGGTGGCACATACAATATTGATGAACGTGGAGAATATCATAAAACGATAGAAACCAAAAAGGGAAACCCCAAAGGAAAAGGAACTGGAACGTTTTATTGTCCAATGCATTGCGAAGGAGATAAGACTTATGACAAACCTGAGGACTGTCCCGTATGTGGAATGGATTTGGTAGAAGAACAAAATTTATCGGTAGTAACTTCTGAACAATGGACCTGCCCAATGCATCCCGAAATCGTGAAAGACGAATCAGGAGCTTGCCCTATTTGCAGAATGGATTTAGTGCCTTTGCAACCAGACCTTTCTGCTGAAGAGAAGACCTATAAAAAATTATTGAAGAAATTTTGGATAGCGGTTGGTTTCGCACTTCCCATTTTCTTGATTGCGATGAGCGAGATGGTTCCTAATAATGCATTATATGATGTGATGGAGCAAAAGTGGTGGAATTGGATTCAGTTTGCACTATCAATTCCTGTTGTGTTTTATGCCACTTGGATGTTCTTTGAGCGTGCCTATAAAAGTATAAAAACGTGGAATCTCAATATGTTTACCCTCATCGGAATCGGTGCAGGTGTTGCGTGGCTGTTTAGTGTTTTTGGAATGATATTTCCAGACTTTTTCCCTGAACAATTTAAGACAGCATCAGGAGCAGTTCACGTTTATTTTGAGTCAGCAACCGTAATACTTACCCTTGTCTTAATGGGTCAAGTTTTAGAGGCAAGAGCGCACAGTAAAACCAATTCCGCAGTTAAGGAATTATTAAAGCTTGCACCTAATAAAGCAGTACGCGTGGTTGATGGGAATGAAGAAGAGGTTTCTATCGATAAAATTGAAAAAGAAGATATTCTAAGAGTAAAGCCAGGCGATAAAATCCCTGTGGACGGTATAATTACAGAAGGAAAAACGACAGTAGATGAATCAATGATTTCTGGAGAACCTATCCCTGTTGACAAAATTGAAGATGACAAAGTAAGTAGCGGCACCATAAACGGCAATCAATCTTTCTTGATGAAAGCCGTAAAAGTTGGTAGTGATACGCTACTTTCTCAAATCATAAAGATGGTAAATGATGCAAGTCGCAGTCGGGCACCTATTCAAAAACTGGCAGATACCGTTTCAGGACATTTTGTACCTGTGGTGGTGGCCATTTCTTTAATCACCTTTATAGTTTGGGCCATTTGGGGCCCAGAACCGACTTATGTATTTGCACTAGTAAATGCCATCGCTGTATTGATTATTGCTTGCCCTTGTGCTTTAGGCTTAGCGACACCCATGTCGGTCATGGTAGGTGTTGGTAAAGGAGCTCAGAATGGTGTATTGATTAAAAATGCCGAAGCGCTGGAAAAAATGGACAAGGTAACTACCTTGATAGTGGATAAGACGGGAACTATTACTGAAGGAAAACCAACAGTTGAGAAAATAGGTGTATTTGGTTCAAACTTTTCTGAAACTGAAATACTATATTTCGTTGCATCCCTAAACAGTTCTAGCGAACATCCGCTGGCCGCAGCAACCGTGAAATACGGGAAAGAACAAAAAATCGAACTATCAAAAACCGAAAACTTTAGTGCGGTTACTGGAAAGGGTGTAGAGGGAACAGTTGATGGTAAAAAACTAGATTTAGGAAATGCCAAAATGATGGAATATGCAAAAGCCACTATTTCTGAAGAAATGGAAGCCGAGGCACAATCATTTCAGAAACAGGGCAAAACGGTTTCTTATTTGGCTGTAGATACCGAAGTGTCAGGCTATGTGGTTATTGGGGATAAAATTAAAAAGACAAGTGCTAAAGCCATTAGAGAATTCCAAGATAAAGGCATCGCTGTCATAATGCTTACTGGAGATAATCACGATACTGCCCAAGCTGTAGCGAGTGAACTCAACCTAGCTGACTTTAAAGCGGGAATGTTACCAGAAGACAAACTCAAAGAAGTAACAAAATTACAGGAACAAGGAAAAGTGGTCGCAATGGCTGGCGATGGTATTAACGATGCACCTGCATTAGCTAAAAGCGATGTCGGTATCGCAATGGGAACAGGAACCGATGTTGCTATTGAGAGTGCTATGATTACCCTTGTAAAAGGAGATTTACACGGTATTGTGAAAGCAAAGAATCTAAGCCACGCTGTAATGAAAAACATCAAGCAAAATCTATTTTTTGCATTGGTATATAACACACTAGGAGTCCCTATTGCGGCAGGTGTTTTATTTCCGTTTTTTGGGATACTATTATCGCCTATGATTGCGGCACTTGCAATGAGTTTTAGTTCGGTATCTGTTATAGTGAATGCCCTGGGATTAAAAACAAAATCAATTAACTAATACATGATGATAATGAAAAAAAATATTTTATATATCGGTATTGCAGTAGTTATAGGACTAGTTGGCGGCTATCTATTATTTGGAAATAACGCTAACACGTCCAATCAAGAACTATCGGACAGTCATCACCATTTTGAAGAGGCTAAGAATCAATTATGGACGTGTTCAATGCATCCTCAAATAATACAAGCAGAACCAGGCGATTGCCCAATTTGTGGCATGGAATTAATTCCAGCGGAGTCAGGTGCGGAAGGATTGGCCGTGAACGAGATAAAAATGACCAAGAACGCCATGGCATTGGCCAATGTGCAAACAACTATCGTTGGTAATGAAATAGCAGATAATGAAGGTATGATTTCGCTTTCGGGAAAAATTACAGAAAACAAGGACGAAACTGCAACACAGCCTGCACATTTTGACGGTCGCATCGAGCAATTGTATGTAAATTCATTAGGCGAAAAAGTAAACCGAGGACAAAAAGTAGCCTCTATCTATTCACCAGCCTTGGTGGCCGCTCAACAAGAACTGATAACCACCTTTAAGTTGAAAGAGTTACAGCCCCAATTATACGATGCGGTACGCAATAAATTTAAAAATTGGAGGATACACGGTGATGTTCTTGACAAGATTGAGAGCAGCGGCCAAGTGATACAGCGCTTCCCAATTTATTCTCACGTTTCTGGAGTTATAACAGAGATAATGCTCAATGAGGGGGCCCATGTGATGGATGGGATGTCAATATTCAAGGTAAGTAATCTAAGTTCGGTCTGGGCTGATTTTGATGCCTATGAAAATCAAATCTCTCAATTTAAAATAGGTCAAAAAATAAAGATAGTAACCAACGCATATCCCAATAAAGAGTTTGAAGCAACAGTTTCGTTTATTGACCCCATATTGAATAAAGCAACGCGAACTGTTACCGTAAGAGCAACACTTAAAAATACGGAAGATTTGTTTAAGCCAGGGATGTTTGTAAACGGAAAACTTCAAGGATTAACGGAAAAGAATAGTGAATTAATTTCTGTTCCTGCAACTGCTGTACTATGGACGGGAGAACGCTCTTTGGTATATATAAAAACCAATCTAAATGAACCCATTTTTGAAATGCGAGAAGTAACTATTGGAAACCGAAATGGAGAAAATTTCACTATAACTCATGGCTTAGAAAATGGAGATGAAATTGTAACTAATGGCACCTTCACCGTGGACGCGGCAGCACAGTTACAGGGTAAGAAGTCCATGATGAACAAATCTGGTGGTAAAACAATGACTGGACATGAGGAGTATACAAGTATGCAGATGAATAGGGAAGAAAAATTGGATGGAGGAACTACGGAATTGCCAAAGTCTGTTCAAAAAAATTTCCTTCTAGTATTAAACTCTTATTCACAATTGAAGGATGCTTTTGTTCAATCTGATATTGAAAAGGTAAAAATTGCTACAGGTGTTTTATTAAAGGACTTGGAAAAAATTAAAATTTCTAGTTTGACAGAAACTCAAAAAGAACATTTTGGTGGTATTGATGAAGCACTTAATGCTATTCTTGAAGACGCTGATTTAGAAAATCAACGTGTTAATTTTGTAGTTTTGAATGAAAGTATTATTCCAGTCGCTATGAATATGAGTACTATGAATCCGCCATTTTATGTTCAGAAATGTCCAATGGCGAACCAGAACAAAGGCGCTTTGTGGCTTAGTGAAAGTAGAGAAATAAAAAATCCATATTATGGAGACGAGATGTTAACTTGCGGTTCTGTAATAGATACAATTGGTAAATAGATATTATTATAGTTTATAAAACTTAGTAGATGTTGAAGGGGAATTTTTTTTTTAGTTGTTTTGTGATTATGGTATTGCCTTTTCTTAGCTTTTCTCAGTCTACTGTGGATGGGGTAGTGATGGAACCTAACGGTAACAAGACCATAGCCTTGCCAGGAGCCAATGTGTATTGGATGAATTCCCAAATTGGAACGGTTACCGATGTAAAGGGAAATTTTAGCATTCCGTTTTTTGGGAAATACAATACGCTGATTATTAGCTATGTAGGGTTTGAGTCGGACACACTTGATATTAGGGAACCCAGAAAAATAAGGCATGTTCTAAAACCTTCCAATGCCTTAGATGAAGTGGTGGTGCAACAGCAACGCGATGCAGTAGAAAAAACTTTTTTTAGTGCTCAAAATGTGGTGACGATTAATAGTGCTGAATTACTAAAAGCGGCCTGTTGTAATCTTTCCGAGAGTTTTGAGACCAATCCTGCTATCGATGTAAATTTTTCCGATGCACTAACAGGTACTAAGCAAATTCAAATGCTGGGACTTACAAGTCCTTACCTACTCATTACCCAAGAGAATATTCCTATGGTGCGTGGGGCTTCACAGGCATACGGACTCACATTTACTCCAGGTACATGGGTAGAGAGTATACAGATTACTAAAGGTGCAGGAAGCGTAGTGAACGGTTATGAGAGTATTTCTGGACAAATCAATACAGAACTCGTAAAGCCCATGACAGATAAACGCTTGTTCGTAAACGGGTATGCCAATCAAAACGGGCGTTTGGAGCTGAATACTCATTTGAACCATAAACTTACGGATAAGTGGAGTACAGGGCTATATATCCATGGAAATCAAAGAAGACAGAAAGAGGACGGTAACGATGATGGCTTTTTGGATGCGCCTCTGGCCAATCAAATAAATATTATGAACCGTTGGCAATACCAGAATCCGGAAACGGGATGGGTAAGCTTTATTAATCTCCGCTATTTAAATGATGAAAAACAAGTAGGGGAAGTCGATTTTAATGCCGATAACTGGGTTCGGTTGCGCTCAGCTCCCAATGCTGATACTCCCGAGGGTCTCGCTCTTAGCGCAGCCGAAGGCTGGGGAAGTGAAATAGACACGCGACGTTTTGATACCTCGGTAAAATTGGGTTATGTATTTCCGGAGTTGCCATTTCAAAGTATAGGGTTTCAGGCTTCCTATAGCAATCATCAGCAGGAATCCTACTTCGGTTTTAATCGATATGATATAAACCATAACAGCGTGTATTCCAATCTGCTGTTCAACTCCATCATCGGAGATACAAGGAATAAGTTTACCACCGGATTGACCTTTGCCTATGACAGCTACGATGAACTCGTGTACACTACGGACTTCGGCAGGGAGGATGTTTCTGGTGGCGCATTTTTTGAGTATGCCTACGAAAACTTGGAGAAAGTGAGCCTAACCGCAGGTCTTCGCGTAGATACCCACAACCGTTTGGGTACATTTGTGACACCAAGATTGCACGTACGCTATACCCCTTGGGAGTTGGGGAGCTTAAGAGGTTCTTTTGGTAGGGGTAGGCGCGCCGCGAATATTTTTGCTGAGAACCAACAGTTATTCGGGTCTTCTCGACAGATTCAATTAATGGATGAGGGCGGAAGTATCTATGGTCTCGATGCTGAAGATGCATGGAATTATGGCATAAGTTTTCTACAGGGTTTTGTATTCCTCAACCGAAAAGGAAACGTTTCGTTGGACTATTACCGAACCGATTTTAGAAATCAGATTGTGGTAGATTGGGAAAACCCTAGGGCCATATCCTTTTATAATCTGGATGGGGAAAGCTATGCCAATAGTTTTCAGGTGGAGGTAAACCATGAAATCCTAGAAAACGTAGAGGTGCGAATGGCCTATAAATACTATGACGTAGCCACTGATTATAGAAGTGGTAGGCTACAAAAACCCTTACAAGCCCAAAACCGGTTTTTTGTAAATTTAGGGTATGAAACAAAGCCCAAGGAGAATGGGTCTCTTTGGAAGTTCGACTATACGGTGCATACCCAAGGGGAACAGCGTTTGCCAAATACCGATGTGAATCCGTCACAGTTTAGATTGGGAGACTTTGCAGATGGTTATAGTGTGATGAACGCCCAAGTGACCAAGGTTTTTTCAACTAAATTTGAGGTGTACCTCGGTGGGGAAAATTTATCTAATTTTAGACAACCAAACCCTATTTTAGGCTTGGACGACCCGTTTGGTGAGAATTTTGATACGAGTATTGTGTATGCGCCTATTATGGGTAGAATGTTCTACTTGGGGTTTCGGTTTAAAGTACAGTAAAAATGCCCCTAGCCCTTAAAGGGAGGATTATAATAGCTGAATTTGAAGTAGGATAAATACCAAGTTTTAGATTAAAGAGCTAGTGAGCAAAAAGTAAGGGATTACTGACTGCTCGGGAACAAAAATTAAAATAATAGAATTATGAAAAAAGTAGTATTGACATTAGTAATGGCCTTATTGACCGGCATAACCTTTGCTCAGGAAAAGAATAAAAAAATGACCATGGAGGTGGATGGAAAATGTGATATGTGTAAAACACGCATAGAAAAAGCAGCATTGGGCGTAAAAGGGGTCAAATATGCCCTTTGGGATATTCCCTCGCACCAACTTTCCTTGATTATAGATGAACGTAAAACAGACCCTATGAAGGTTAAAACTGCCTTAGTTGCTGTTGGTCATGACACCAAAGAACTCAAAGCAACAGAAGAAGCGTATGATAGTGTGCATCCTTGTTGTAAGTACCGGGAGGATAATACGGATGATAGTGGCAAACACTATTAACTGAATAATACTATTTTACATCAGAGTAGGTAGTATAAATTAAAACCGTTCTTGGATTTCCAAGAACGGTTTTTTGTTTTATCCTTTAGAAAACAATGGTCTACGTTGTTTAATCAACAATAATCTCATCAGCAAAAATCCAAGAAGGTAGTCCGGCAGCATGATGCCAGTAAGGTGTCTCGGTGTTTTTTGCCAGTACTTTAATGTACTGGTACTTTTTAGGATTTAGAGCTAAGTCAAAATAATAGATGTCGTTTACCTTACTGGTTTTTATGAGTGGGTTAGGATTAGTGACGGTTCCTAGAGAAGTAAAGATCTTGTTGTCCCTAGATCCATAATAGGTTACACTAGTAGGAAAAAATACAACGTGATTGGTCACTTGCAAGAAGGCCATGGATATGGTGCTGATGGACTGTGTTTCGCCTAAATCAACTATCACCTCCATATTGTTACCTTCATATCCGAGCCAATTGGCGTAAAAATTACTTCCGCCCAAGGCGCCATCGGTCAATACCATAGGGTTTTCGTCTGCGTACTTTTTGGGCGAGGTAATCGAAACTACATTTTTTCCTTTGGCTTTATTGGTTCTTTTCGCCGTTTCTAACGCAGATATGAAGTTAGCACCATATTCACTTACCGTGAATCCCATTTCGTTCATAAGGGTGATGTTGTTGTCTTTGGCAGTATTGGTGAAATTATCCAAAAGAAGTGCTACGGTAGGATTGGTTATTTGGGCGCCGTTTTCATTGGTCTTAGTTAAACTGTAGGTGGGGGTGCTATTTTTTCTGCTGGCTTCCAAAACAGCAAAATCGATTCCTATTCTTGCCATTTTTACTCGTTTTAGCACTTCTGGTTTTTCTGCTACCGCTTCTTCTGCTGCGTTGAATATTGACATATACTCTTGAAGTAGTTCAGGATTCAAATAGGAGGTAAAAGCTTCGGAGGGATCTCCGTAGAGAAACAGGAAAAAATCCCCGTCTTCTTTTAATTTGGAATGGATGAGGTCTACATATTCTTTTACAAACGGACCTGCTTCTTGGTAATAGCCATGGGTGAATTCGGTCACGAGGGCATCAAAATCCTGATCTGGGTTCCATAGTAGTTTGGCGGTGATGTAGGACCGAAGCTCAAACAGTTCGCTAGGGTTGTTACTGTGCTGTTCAAAGACCCACTTCGCATGGTTGTCCCTGAATAATTGAATGTTGGGCTGAAGGGTGTTTAAATTGGGGAAAGGGGATAAAAAATTAGTGAACTGGGTGGTGTAATCCCATATTCGAATATTATCAGTCAGTTTGCTCCATCCCATTAGGTCGTCAGCAAAATCCGTACATTTTTCAGCAATAGGGGCACTTCTATCGCATTCGATGCTACATAAGGTAATCAACACATTTTCAAGCGGACTTGTTTTAGGTGGTTTCCGTGTATGCTGATACGCTAAAGTAGATATTGTTTTCTGCGGGAATGCTTCTGCTACGCTATTTACGAAATAAATCATGGTTCCGGAAGGACTCCCTTCCTCAGCATCTATTTTGTTACAGTGCTCACATTGACAGTATTGTTGGTTATCATCCTGACTCACAGAAATTACCGAAGCATCTGGATTTCTTTGAAATAACACAGCTACGGAGTCTTTTACTATTTCCAACACGGTAGGGTTGGTCAAACATAATTGTGTCGGTAATCTTTTTCCCCCTCGCAGTGCATAATACTCTGGATGAGATTTGTAGAATACTTCTTCCGGCATAAATTTATTGAACGTATGCACTTTTGCCGCTGGCACATAATAAGGAAATGCCTCCGTGGTTACTTTGTGTTGTTTTGCAAATTCCTCATTTTCGTAAAATAGTCGCGAATGTACCGTACGCGTAACAATATCGGGAGTGTAGTTATAGTTAATTGGATGCAAGGTAATGGTTTCGGATACCGGTATATATGTAGCATTGGGAGCATACCATTTGCAAGCTAGATTATTTTCTAAAAATTCAAATACAGCATTCGTAAGTGCGTCACTAGAACCACCGGAAATATAGATGTTTTTGTTTTCTGTTTTTATGCTAATTTCTTGTTGTTGCAGGGCAGTTTTTTTGATGTTACCAACATAAATTTTAGGGACTTCTATCGTTTGAGAAGGCTCATCGACTAAAGGCAATTCAGCTCCGCTTATTTTAAAAATATATTCCTGTAAGGTAAGTGCAGCTTGGTATTCAGTCTCAAAATCAGTGCCCATGTGTACGATTTCATAGGTTGATTTCCCATTTTCTGTTAGAACAATCTCATCGCTTGAACACGAAGCGTAGCAAAAGGCGAATAACAGAAGTCCAATAGTTTTCATGTATTTCATAGCGTCTGGATTATTGGGAATTAGTTTTTAAGGATGTATTGTGTAGCATCTCTTGCAGGCTGTCTGCGTGTTTGATGTTATTTCCAATTTCCCGTAATATGATTCCCATATAATTTTTAATGGCATGTTCGATTTCTATATGAACAGAAACGGTGGTAGTCGTCATTATTGTAATGATTTCTAAGGGATATCAAAACTACCGTAATTTGATAGGTGTTAAAACTGATATAAAGCGTTTTATGCGTTTCAATTAAAATTCAGTGAGTAAAGGTTACTAATTATCAGTTCATTTAGGAAAGATTATAGACCGAAAACATGGGAAGAAGCACAAACAACAGGTTTTGACGAAGTACTATATGTTGATAGGGTAAAAATTCAGTGTACAAAAAAACCGCTTTTGGAATTCTCCAAAAGCGGTTTTTAATAAGGTATTTACACCAACAAACTAATAAATTACCTGAAGGTGTCGTCGACCTACATCATGCCGGGCATTCCGCCGCCGCCGCCCATTGGAGGACCAGCTGGAGAATCTTCTTTAATATCTGTTAAAGCACATTCTGTAGTTAAGATCATTCCAGCAACAGAAGCTGCATTTTCCAATGCTACTCTTGTTACTTTCTTAGGATCGATAATCCCTGCCTTAAACATTTCAACATACGTCTCGGATTTTGCATCGTATCCAAAATCACCTTTTCCTTCTAAAATTTTAGCAACTACTACGGAACCTTCGCCGCCTGCGTTCTCCACAATGGTTCTCAAAGGTGATTCAATCGCCCTTGCCACAATCTGTAAACCAGTAGCCTCATCCTCATTCTCTGTAGCTACATTGACTAGGGAAGCTTTGGCTCTCACCAAGGCGACACCACCACCTGCAACGATACCTTCTTCTACTGCAGCTCTAGTTGAATGTAAAGCGTCATCTACACGATCTTTTTTCTCTTTCATCTCTACTTCAGAAGCAGCACCAACATATAAAACTGCTACACCGCCTGCCAATTTTGCCAAACGTTCTTGAAGTTTTTCCTTATCGTAATCCGAAGTTGTTGTCTCAATCTGAGATTTAATTTGGTTTACCCTTGTTTTGATATCCTTAGCAACACCACCACCATTTACTATGGTCGTATTGTCTTTGTCTATCTGTACTTTTTCGCAAGTACCCAACATTTCAATAGTCGTATTATCTAAAGAGAACCCTCTTTCTTCAGAAATTACGGTACCACCGGTTAGGATAGCGATATCTTCTAACATTGCTTTTCTTCGGTCTCCAAATCCTGGTGCTTTTACAGCAGCAATTTTAAGAGATCCTCTTAATTTGTTAACAACCAAGGTAGCCAATGCTTCACCATCAACATCTTCTGCAATGATTAACAATGGTTTTCCGGATTGAGCAACTGGCTCTAAAACAGGAAGTAAATCTTTCATTGAAGATATTTTCTTGTCAAATAACAAGATATATGGATTCTCCAATTGAGCTACCATTTTTTCAGAATCCGTCACAAAATAGGGCGATAGGTATCCTCTGTCAAACTGCATTCCTTCAACAACATCTACATAGGTATCCGTTCCTTTGGCTTCTTCAACAGTTATTACGCCTTCTTTGCCAACTTTTCCAAATGCTTTTGCGATAAGCTCTCCGATTGTCTCATCGTTATTAGCAGAAATAGAAGCGACTTGCTTTATTTTTTCGGAGGAATCGCCTACTTTTTTAGTCTGTTTTGCTAAATCTGCAACAATAGCTTCAACGGCTTTGTCTATACCTCTTTTCAAATCCATTGGATTAGCGCCAGCAGCAACATTTTTTAAGCCTTCTTTGACGATAGCCTGTGCTAAAACGGTTGCGGTAGTAGTACCGTCACCTGCCAAATCATTGGTTTTGGAAGCAACTTCCTTTACCATTTGCGCGCCCATGTTTTCCAGAGCGTCTGCAAGCTCTATTTCTTTAGCTACGGTTACACCATCCTTTGTAACTTGTGGAGCTCCAAATGATTTACTGATAATTACATTACGACCCTTAGGCCCTAATGTTACCTTAACTGCGTTCGCTAATTTATCAACACCTCTTTTGAGGCCATCTCTTGCATCTATATCAAATTTAATATCTTTTGCCATAATGAATTATGATTTTATTTTTAGTTCCGGTGCTTGTACTGAACTCGTTTCAGTAAAGACGGAAATCTATTTAATTAGTTTGTATGTTCGATTAAAAATTTCTCGCCTTAGCGGGAAAAGTAAAAAGGTCTTCTTATATAATCCCTAGGATATCACTCTCGCGCATCATAAGGTAATCGGTACCCTCTAGTTTTAGTTCCGTACCTGCGTACTTTCCGTAAAGAACGGTATCACCAACTTTAACAGTTACTTTTTCATCTTTGGTTCCAGGACCAACCGCAACAATTTTACCTTTTTGTGGTTTTTCTTTTGCGGTATCTGGAATATATATTCCAGAAGCAGTTTTGGTTTCTGCTGCCATAGGCTCTATAAGAACTCTATCTGCCAATGGTTTAATGTTAACTTCAGCCATAATTCGTATAATTTATAATTGATTTTTGTTGATTCTAAGGTGTCAGAAATTATGCCATTACCTAAAAACTGACATATTATAAACCAAAAATGCCAGCTTGTCATTAAGCTGGCATTTTTAATATTGTATAATCATTGAATTATAAACTGTCTACCGGAATAACTTCAGGCGTTAGTTCAGGAGTAATTTCGTCTGGTAAGGTCTCAGGAACTGTAATTTCTATGTCGTCTCCTTGTAATAATTTGGATTCTATATCACCAAAATTTCCTTTGAGGGCTATATTGGAAGCAAGAATTAATAGTACAAGTATTCCTGCCAAGGTCCATGTGCTTCTGTCCAAAAAGTCCCCTGTTTTTTTAACGCCACCAACTACTTGGCTTCCACCTCCACCAAAAGATGAAGATAATCCACCACCTTTTGGGTTTTGAACCATGACTACTAATATAAGTAAAAAGCAAACTATGATAATAAGTATCAAGAATATTGAAAATGTACTCATTTTAAATCTCTATTTTCTGATTGAATTTTCTCTACCATTTTTATACGGTCTGCAAAGAAACCACTTTTTTCTGGATATTTCAAACTTAAAATTTTGTATGCCTGAATGGCATTTTTATACTTTTTCTGCTCCAGATATACCCTTGCCAAAGTTTCTGTCATAAGCTCATTTTTGTCTAGTACTCCGGAGTTTGCGACGTTTTCTGGTACGGGTATATTGGTTTTGGGGACAATCTTGGGGTTTTGAGCAATGAACTTATCTATTCTGTCGAATTTTTGTTTTTTACTTCTGTTTTGTTCAGCGGTATTTTCTTTCCGCTTTTTGGTAGGTTCTAGGACTTCTTTTTTCTCGTTCGTTGGCTTTTTGTTTGCTAATTGAAGCCACTCGGTAAACGAGAATTTTTCTTTTTTATCAAAATCTAAGGGCTCTCCAATCGCTAGGTCTTTTAATATGTTTTTTTTGGGATATTTAGTAGTGAACAGCTCTGGACTCAAAATTTGTTCAGCGTCCTTTTTGTCCTGCGGTAAAGGCTTGTCATCAGATGCTTCAATAATAGGTTGTTTTTCTTCGATTATTGTTTCTGATGGGGTAATTTGAGTTGCAGTTGCAGTTGCAGTTGCAGTTGCAGTTGCAGTTTCTGTGGCTGTTTGTGGTGTGTATTCCAGAAAATCTTTGGAGGTGACAAAATCAAATAATACGTCACGATCGGTAGTATAGGCAGCAGTTGTTTTAAGTGCTTTGTTGTATTTGTAGCTATGTAAGTTTTTAAGTCCTTTTAAATGTAATGCTCTTGCGGCTTGAAAATAGGGGTACTCTTTTAGAATATCTTCCAATTCATTGGTCTGCACAGGGTCCGCAACCTTTGCGGGATGTTCTAGGAAATATGTAAAGTCCGTTACTTTCATTTCTTTTAGGCCTTCTCTATTTTATGACTTTTATTTACCAGTCTGCCAGCGAGGCGTTAAAAATATCTTGTGTCAAACGTTCAAAAATCTCCTCATGGGCTTCGCTTTTTATTGATGCAAGCTGTGTGTTTGCCGGATAATCAAAGAAGAAAGAAAAACTTTGGTCAAAATCGGTATCCTCTTTTGTTCTATTGTAAAACCGCACCTTTACCCTAATGGATAGTCGGTTCTGCGCAGCGGTCTGTTGCGCTGTTGCCGACATTGGGGAAATACGATATTCTGTAATCTCTCCTTCATATAATAAATCTGCATCGCCGTTATTCACCAAATCTAAACTCGTTTGGTTTAAAATTCTATCCTGCAAAGCCAAGGTGAAATCTCTATCCATACCGGGTTCGAATATAGATCCAGGGCTTTGAGAGGCGTAATTCTGAAAATAATTAACCTGAAAAGTAGTTGCTGTTCCTACACTCCCTCCGGTAAAATTATAAACACCGCAACCGTTTAGACATAAAATTAAAGAAACTAAAATACAACTAATTGGAATATTTTTCATATTAATTTATCTAAGGTCTACAGGTCGTATTGCTTAATCTTTCGATACAATGTTCTTTCTGAAATACCCAGTTCGGCTGCTGCTGCTTTTCTTTTTCCTCGGTTGCGTTCTAAGGATTTCTTGATTAATTCTATTTCTTTTTCATGCAAAGATAAGGTCTCTTCTTCCTGTATTTCTTCCGCAAAATGATATTTGTCTTCTTGTGGTGTTGGCGTATGCGATTTTTCCTGTTTTGATTCTGGCAACTGTAATACCTCCATTTCGGTTGCGTCTTGCGTTTCTATATCGGCATCGTCCTCGCCATAAATTTTCCGGATAAGGTTTTCGTTTTCGTCTTGTACTTTCTGAGAATCATTGTTCTTTAGCAATTCCATCGTCAACTTTTTTAGGTCGTTGAGGTCTCCCTTCATGTCGAATAATACCTTGTACAGAATTTCACGCTCACTACTGAAATCACTCTCTGATTTTGAGTTTTTGATAACAGCAGGTAAATTACTACCTGGATTACTGGGTAAATAGCCGTGTAAGGTTGTTGCCGAAATGGCTCTTTTTTCTTCTAATACCGAAATTTGTTCCGCTATGTTTCTCAGCTGACGTATGTTTCCGGGCCACCTATATTTCAAAAGCAGGGCAGCACCGGCATCATCTAATCGTATAGTTGGCATCTTATATTTTTGACTAAAATCGGAGGCGAATTTTCGAAATAGCAAATGAATATCCTCTTTGCGTTCCCGTAGTGGCGGTATCTGAATTTCTACTGTACTCAATCTATAGTAAAGATCTTCCCTGAATCTTTCCTTTTTTATAGCCTCGAACATATTCACGTTCGTTGCCGCGACAATGCGCACATCGGTTTTCTGCACCTGTGAGGATCCTACTTTTAAAAACTCTCCATTTTCCAATACGCGCAACAATCGTACCTGCGTTGTTAGTGGAAGTTCCCCAACCTCATCTAAAAAAATAGTTCCGCCGTCGGTTACTTCAAAATAACCGCTTCTTGTTTGGGTAGCTCCAGTAAATGCACCCTTTTCGTGACCAAAAAGTTCACTGTCTATGGTTCCTTCGGGGATAGCACCGCAGTTGACCGCAATGTATTTTGCATGCTTTCTATGTGATAGGGAATGGATAATTTTAGGAATAGCTTCCTTCCCTACACCACTCTCGCCGGTAACTAGCACAGAGATATCTGTTGGGGCAACTTGCATCGCTTTTTCCAGGGCCCGATTTAACTTAGGGTCTTGCCCTATAATTTCAAAACGTTGTTTTGTATTTTGTATGCCTTCCATGCTACTGTTGTCTTGTCAATAGTTTAGTGCGTTATGCTTAGTTATTGTCTGAATATCCTACTGCTTTTCCAATCAAGGTGGCGGAAGTGCAGGAGTTCATCTTAACGTTAACAAAATCGCCCGCTTTATACTGTTCCTTTGGGAAAACTACTACGGTACTTTGTGCGTTTCTTCCCATCCATTCGTCAGGTGATTTTTTTGAAGGTCCTTCTATCAATACCTCTTGTATTGTTCCTAAATGTAGTTCCGTTCTGTATTTGCAATGGCTTCGTTGAAGGGCAATAATTTCCGATAGTCTCCTTTTTTTAGTCACTTCGGGTACGTCATCATCCATTTTTCTGCCTGCCATGGTACCTGGTCTTTCGGAGTATAGATACATATACCCAAAGTCATATTTCACATATTCTAAAGCTTTTAAGGTGTCTTCCTGGTCTTCCTCGGTTTCGGTAGGGAAACCGGCAATGATATCTTGCGAGATACTACAGTTGGGAATAATTGTTCTAATATTATCGATAAGATTAAAATATTCTTCTATGGTATGTAGCCTGTTCATGGCTTTTAGGATGCGGTTACTGCCGCTTTGCACTGGTAAATGAATATGATTGCAAATATTTTTATGTTTGGCCATGGTGTGTATTACATCCAAGGTCATATCCTGAGGATTGGAGGTGGAAAACCGGATACGCATTTTTGGCTGTGCCAAAGCTACCGTGTCTAATAATTTTGAAAAGTCTACGGCTGTTGCCTTTTGCATATCGCTTGCCTTTTCAAAATCTTTTTTAAGTCCGCCACCGTACCAGAGATAGCTGTCTACATTTTGTCCTAAAAGGGTGATTTCCTTAAAGCCAGTATTCCATAAATCGTTTACCTCTTGTAATATGGATTGTGGGTCGCGACTACGTTCCCTGCCTCTTGTAAAAGGTACTACGCAGAACGTACACATGTTGTCGCACCCCCTTGTAATGGATACAAATGCAGTTACGCCGTTGGTATTTAAACGAACAGGCGCAATATCTCCATAGGTTTCATCTTTGGACAAAATCACGTTTACGGCATCCCTCCCGGAATCAACTTCCTTAATTAGGTTTGGTAAATCCTTGTATGCATCTGGCCCTACGACCATATCTACGATTTTTTCTTCGTCCAGCAGTTTGTCCTTTAAGCGTTCTGCCATGCAACCAAGCACGCCTACTTTTAGATGGGGCCTGGTTTTTTTTACTTTATTATATTCGGTTAGGCGTTTTCGTATGGTCTGTTCCGCTTTGTCTCTAATGGAACAGGTGTTTACCAGAATCAAGTCTGCTTCGTTTAATTCTTGTGTGGTGCTGAAACCATCTTCGGATAATATGGATGCTACAACTTCACTATCAGCAAAATTCATAGCACAACCATAGCTTTCAATATAGAGCTTACGTTTGTTTTTGGTAGTGGTGTTTAAAGTTAAAGCGGTACCTTGTTTTACTTCGTCAATTATTTTTTCCATAAATCAACCCAAATTATACTTATGAATATAAGGGAAGTCAAAGATACTACTATATTCAAAAATATGACAATTTGGCAGTTTAATTTAGGGTAACTTTAGGCTTTCATTTTATAAATCTACGATTATACCAACCTAAAATAACCAGCAATGAACTTAGAAACCGTTAATCAAAAAATATAGGAAAGAGCTCTATTGGAGTTTGGTGCTATTTTTAGCGTATTCATAGCGCTTTTTTAAAAGGTTTGACTGCTTACATTTGTGGTCATATTTCCATTATATATCTTGATTTACATTCCCATGATTGCTGTGGGAATTAACGACCCTGAACTTTTACGTAGTGAGGAGCTTTTAGTTATGGTTGTCGTAGGGATGTTCATACTAATGCCTGTATTCCTTTTTAGGGTAATGACTTTTGGCTTAGCCTAAAAATGCAACCTTCCTTAAGATTTGTGAACAAAACAATGTCCATAAGGCCACGAATAACACCTATTTTAACTTTTTTAAACAAACTCGCCCGGGTAAAGTCTTTAATCTGGCTTTGATAATGCTAGACCTCACTATTGCGGGGATGTTAACTTGTGGTACGGGGATTTTTATTTAATAGTATCCGTATCTTTATTTCCTTCTTTTTTGGCTTTTAATGAAGAGCTTAGGGCATGGAGATTAACAAGGCAAGTTTTGCTTTAGGGAATAAAAACTGGTTGGTCATCATCATCATCATAATCATGGGGGGTTTGGCAGAATTTGGTATTATTCTTTGTTGTGTTGAAATTTTCTTTACCGCGATGCTCGCCAATGCACCTACCTATTATATCTATAAATATGGGGTTGGTTTTGAGGAAGCAGTCTAACTAGGTCACGTATCTTTGGTGAAAAACATATACTATCCCCTCTTGCTTTTCAGCTTTGCTCTTTAGTCTGCGGATATCATTTTTATATCCTCTAAGGCAACCTTCTCATTAATGATTTTAGTTTGCGTTTCAATGAGCACATCAAGGGAAGAAATTTGTTCATTTAACTCTTGAGTAGCCTCATTAAAAAACTGCTTTGCTTGTTGCGTAGGAGGGTAATCGCCTCTTTGCGAATCTGCCATTAAAAATGCCAGCCTGTTATTTATACGTATGCCGTAATTTAACGGGTCTTGCCTACTTTGGTTTTTAGTCATGTGAATATTATTTTCAATACTTGATAGTTCTGTTTCATAATCTGCTATCAGCTTCTGAAATTCTGAGTTATTCTTAGTTTTCTCATTAAGATACTTTAAATCTTTTTGAATAGTTCTTATTTTGACAATGCCTTCATTGGCCCTACTAACTTGATCTCGAACAGCAACTAGAAAATCAAACTGATTGTCATAATCCTTTTGGGAATTGGATAACCTAGGGTCTTTTACGATTTTAAATTCCTGTTCTTGGGAAACCCCATTAACTGTAAGTTTAACTTTGTATATTCCTGGAACAGCTTTGGGTCCAATATTGGGTGATGAATAAAAAATCATTCCATCAAAAGTCTTGAAGCCTGGATATCTCATATTCCAGACCATTCTATTACCACCCGAAGTAACAGTTAAGGGTTTTGGGGCAGCCGGATTCAATTTATTTTCTTTCGCACTAGTAGAAAAACTTTGGACTAGGTTACCGTTCTTTTCTAAAATGTCTAATTGCACGGTATCTGCTACTGTAAAGCGCTTCACGTAATAGTTGATTATAACCCCGTCTGGATGGTTTTCCCCTACTAATTTGAGGTTTGGTTTTGACCAACCACTGGATTGATGCATTCTATAAGAAGCATCTGGCTTGTACAGGTGTAAATCATTAGCTACAATATCTTTTGTTAGTTGATGTAATGGAGTTAAATCGTCTATAATCCAAAAACTTCTACCATGTGTAGCCACAATTAAATCGTTATCCCTTACCTGTAAATCTCGTATGGCTGTAACTGGAAGATTCAATTGAAATGGATTCCAAGATGTACCGTCATCAAAGGAAATATACATTCCCCATTCTGTTCCTGCATATAGCAACCCTTTCCGTTCATGATCGGTTCTTATAACCCTGGTATAATAATTATCCCTTATTCCATTGGTAATCAGTGTCCATTCTTTACCATAATTTTCTGTTTTATATAAATAGGGTGTGTAATCCCCAAATTTATAGGACGTCGCAGCTACGTAGACAGTTCCTTTATCAAATGGACTAGGGTCTATGGAATTGATCATATTTAATTTTGGAGACATGGAGAGTGGGGGGGTGACATTTTCCCATGTGGTACCGTTATCTCTAGTAACATGTATTAAACCGTCATCGCTTCCTGTCCAAATAACCCCTTTCTCAAGAATGGATTCTGAAATCACAAATATGTTCGAGTAAAATTCTGCACCGGTATTGTCTTGTGTGATTGGTCCTCCCGAAGAGGCAATGGTTTCAGGTAGACCTCTGGTCAAATCAGGTGAAATTGTTTTCCAGGACTGACCTTCATCTGTTGTCATGTGTAGTTGATTTGACCCAGCATATAGTACATTGGAGTTATGTCTACTAAACGAAACAGGATAATTCCAGTTGAAACGATATTTCATTACTTCCGCACCAGAACCCGCAGGATTATCTGGCCATACATTTGTAGACCTTGCTTGTCCTGTACTGTGATCCAATCTATTCATATATCCTTTAAAAGTTCCACCATATACAATTTGATTATTTTTTGGATCAGGTGCCAAATGCGCACTTTCTCCCCCAGCGGTTGGTTCCCAATCCCGTTCCGTAATAGCGTCACCCGAGGACCTGTGTGCTATTCGCAAGGCAGTATTATCCTGCTGAGCGCCGTAAATTCTATAAGGAAAAATACTATCAGTGGCCACGCGATAAAACTGTGCCGTAGGTTGGTTGTAGTAGGTGGTCCAGTTATTTCCTCCATCATTTGAAATTTGTGCTCCTCCGTCATCTGCAATAATCATTCGGTTATTGTTGTTTGGGTCTATCCACAAATCATGATGATCACCATGGGGTGCATTCTTTAGGATAAATGTTTTTCCACCGTCTGTAGAAACACCATAGCTAACGTTCATGACAAACAATTTGTCTTTGTTTTCGGTATCTGCATAGATTCGGGTATAATACCAAGCGCGTTGGCGTAAAGCTCTGTTTTCATTGATTTTTTTCCAAGTTACACCCGCATCGTCTGATCTGAATAGTCCTCCATCTTCTGCTTCAATCAGGGCCCATACACGGTCAGAATCTACCGGAGAAACGGTTATGCCAACAATACCCCATGGAAAACCAGGTAGCCCTGTACGAGAAGAAATGTCTTTCCAGGTATCCCCACCATCGGTACTTTTAAATAATTTGCTATCACCACCACCGCTATCCATACGATATCCATTTCTTTTCATTTCCCAAGTAGCTGCGTATAGTATTCTGCTGTTATTTGGATCTATAATCAAATCACCGGCGCCGGCCTTATCACTAACGTACAGTATTTTGTCCCAATTTTCCCCACCATCCTTAGAGCGAAAAACGCCCCTTGTCTCATTTGGTTTCCATAAATTTCCAATCGCCGCTACATAGATAAGGTCAGGATTCTTTGGGTGAATCCTAATTCTGGAAATATGTTCTGAATCCTCAAGACCTATGAAATCCCAAGTTTCTCCCGCATCCAAGCTTTTCCACAATCCTTTTCCAGAAGATACATTTCCGCGCAGCGTTTGTTCCCCTTCGCCTACATATATAATATTTGGATCGGATTCTGATACTGCAAGCGCACCAATTGAGCCGCCAAAGAAGTTATCCGATATACTTTCCCAAGTGTTTCCGGCATCGCTGGTCTTCCAGACCCCTCCGCCAGCTGTACCCATATAATATAAGTTAGGATTGTTTGCTACACCAGATACGGTCCCTGCCCTGCCACCCCTAAAAGGACCAATTGAGCGGTATTCCATACCATTATAGGTAGAGTCCTTATAACTTACCATTTTTTTGTTTCGCTGCCCCCAAAGATCTTGGCATGGTTGTAAAAACAGAAAGGAAGTAAGAAGTGCTAGGAATAACTTGTACATTTTTAGGCTTTTTTGAGTTAGTCTCCTTAAATGTAAAAATATTTTGGAATCAGAAGAAAGTAATCACTGAATAATTTTTTTATTTTCTTTTTAACGTATGTTTTGCAATGGTTTTCATGGCATTTTTTAAGATAAATTCTGAAGGTGTCACAAAAAGTAGCTGTGGTGTATGTTTAACATATTAATTTATGGTTATTTGTAAAATGAGGTCATCTTCAATTATTAGTTCTTTCACTCTTTCATTTTCTTTATTTCACTCTTTCATTTTCTTTATTTCACATAAGGAATAGGCTCAACTATTTTCTATTAATAACATACGCAACTAAATAGATTGTTTTGTATCTAAATGGTATAACCTAATAAATTTAAAAAAATGATACGTAGCTTTTTTTTATTGCTAGTAGTAGTACTGTCGATTTTTTCCTGCGATGATGATGGTCCGCACAGGGATTATCTTGTGGCAAGACCTGTAATAATGGATGCGATAGCCTTTAAAGCGGAAGCTATTGATATTGAAGGCCCAACGTCTATAATTTCTTCGGGTAAGATCTATGCCTACAAGGATTATATATTTGTAAATGACGTAGATCGCGGATTCCATGTGATAAATAATCAAAACCCTTCAGCACCGCAAAGTATTGCCTTTATAAAGTTGGAAGGTAATTATGATATTTCGATTAAGGACGATAAATTATTTGCAGATAGCTATGGTGACTTGGTTATTTTTGATATTTCAAATATAACCGACATAAAACTAGGCAACCGTATTGTAAATGCGATTTATAATAATGATATCTGGTTGGCCAGTACCGAGTTTCCTCAGGCCGATATTTATGATTATTCCGAAATCGATTATGATAGCGATATTGTCATTGGATGGGAGGTAAACACGGAAAGAAGGCCCGTTTCGGAATATGAGGCTCAATTTAATAACTTTAGAGACGACATGCTTGCTAATTCCGATAGTGGCGGAGGCGAATCGCAATATTCCGTAGGGCAAGGAGGTTCTATGGCACGTTTTAAGATAGTAGGAGATTTTCTTTACGTAGTGGACTATAGTACTATTAATATTTTTGACATTTCTGATGTAGCAGCACCCAAAGTACTCGATGATGTGCAGGTGGCGTGGGATATCGAAACCATTTTCAATCAAGGTGATGTACTTTTTATAGGCGGCAGACAAGGAATGTATATATATAATATTAAGAATCCGGCAAAACCGGAATTCATTTCCGAATTTAGACACGGTACCGCTTGTGACCCCGTGGTTGTAGATGGTAGTTATGCCTATGTTACTTTAAAGGGTGGTAATTTCTGCGGTAATACAGAAAGTGGCCTATATATTGTTGATATTTCAAATTTAAAAAATCCAGAACTTAAGGTAATCTACCCTATGGCCGGGCCTAATGGACTAGGTATAAAGGGAGATAAGTTGTTTGTTTGTGACGGAAGCGATGGCCTAAAGGTATTTGATAAGAGCAAAGCACCAAACCTTGTGCCAGTGAATCATTATGAAAATATAGAAGCTTATGACGTCATTCCATTGGAAAAGTCCCTTTTGATGATCGGCGGAGAAACCTTGCGCCAATATGAATATCTTGATGATAATATAAGATTATTAAGTACGGTTAATTTGAACTAAGAAGCATAAAATATAACGGAACACCTCTATTTTTAGGGGTGTTTTTTTATTCATAAAGAGTTATGGTCGTATGAAATTAAAAAATTCGACTACTTTTGTTGTTCACTAATATGTAATACATGGCTAAGAATTTAGTAATTGTCGAGTCCCCCGCGAAAGCAAAGACCATTGAAAAATTTCTAGGAAAGGATTTTAAGGTAGAATCCAGTTTTGGTCATATTGCCGACTTACCGTCCAAGGAATTAGGGGTAGACGTAGACAATGACTTTAAGCCTAAGTATATCGTAGACAAGGACAAAGAAGCTTTGGTGAAAAAATTAAGGAATTTAGCTAAAAAGGCCGATACGATTTGGTTGGCCAGTGATGAAGATCGTGAGGGAGAGGCAATTTCTTGGCACTTGGCAGAAGAATTGGGGTTGGACAAGAAAAAGACAAAACGTATTGTTTTTAACTCGGTTACTAAAAGTGCCATTCAAAAAGCAATTGAAAATCCAAGAGAAATAAACTACAACCTGGTAAATGCACAACAAGCAAGGCGTGTGTTAGACCGGTTGGTAGGGTATCAACTATCTCCGGTGCTATGGAAAAAAATTAAACCAGGCCTATCTGCCGGTCGTGTGCAATCTGTTGCAGTGCGCCTTATTGTAGAGCGAGAAAGAGATATAGAAGCATTTACTCCAGAAGGTGCCTTTAAAATATCGGCCGAGTTCAAAACCGGTACTGGGAGTGTGTTTACGGCAAAAGTGGGTAAAAGCTTCAGTACAAAGGAAGAGGCAAATTCCTTTTTAGAAAAAAATATTGGAGCTGGGTTTTCGGTAGGAAAGCTAGATAAAAAACCTGCCAAGAAATCGCCGTCAGCACCTTTTACAACATCGACCTTACAACAAGAGGCATCACGGAAGTTATATTTTTCCGTAGGGAGGACCATGCAAGTGGCTCAGCGTTTATATGAAGCAGGACTCATTACCTACATGAGAACCGATAGTGTTAATCTTTCTAGCGAAGCCATTACTTCCGCTAAGGATGCTATTATTAAGAACTACGGCGAGAAATATAGTAATATAAGGAGTTTCACTGGAAAATCTAAAGGAGCTCAGGAAGCACATGAAGCCATTAGACCAACCGAAATGGGTAATCAATCTCCGTCTTTAGAAAGAGATCAATCTAAATTGTATGATTTAATATGGAAAAGGACTATTGCTTCTCAAATGAGCGATGCCCAATTGGAGCGAACCAATGTAAAAATACAGGCAGATAAACACGATTTAGAATTTACTGCCAATGGGGAGGTTATAAAATTTGACGGTTTCTTAAAAGTCTATATGGAAGGTGTAGATGATGAGGATCTTGCCGAAGAGCAAGAAGGTATGTTGCCAGCAATGAAGATAGGTGAAGCATTACAAAACAATTACATTTCGGCAACCGAACGTTTCTCAAGACCACCATATCGTTTTACAGAAGCGACTTTAGTAAAAAAATTAGAAGAGTTAGGTATAGGAAGACCATCTACCTATGCGCCAACAATTTCTACGATATTAAATAGAGGTTATGTTGAAAAAGGAACCGTAGAAGGTTCCGAGAGGAAATATGACCAACTGGTATTAGAAGCTGGTAGTATACAAGAAAAAGGACTTTCGGAAATGGTAGGATCCGAAAAAGGGAAGATGGTGCCAACGGATATAGGTATGATTGTAACGGACTTTTTGGTTGCTAATTTCGCAACTATATTGGATTATAATTTTACTGCCAAGGTAGAGCAGGATTTTGATGAAATTGCCTCTGGTGACGAGGATTGGAAGAAAATGATGAAAAACTTTTATAAAGATTTTCATCCCAATGTGCTGGACGTAGAAGAAAATGCGGATCGCGCAAGCGGCGAGCGTATTCTGGGGAAAGATCCAAAAACCGGAAAACAGGTATCTGTGCGTTTAGGGAGGTTTGGACCAATGGTACAAGTGGGTACTGTAGACGATGAAGAAAAGCCCACGTTTGCAAGCTTATTACCAGACCAGTCTTTGAATACCATAACCTATGAACAAGCGATGAATCTCTTTAAATTACCAAGGAAACTTGGCGTTTATGAAGGTGAAGAGGTTGAGGCTAATGTAGGAAGGTTTGGACCCTATGTTAAATTCGGTAAAAAGTTCATTTCTATGGAAAAAAGTGATGATCCAATGGAAATTGTGATGGATCGCGCTATAGAATTAATCATTGCAAAAGAAAAGGCGGATGCACCTGTAACGGAATATGAAGGCAAAGGTGTGCAAAAGGGCTCGGGTAGGTTTGGACCCTTCATCAAATGGGACGGCATGTTCATTAATGTGAATAAGAAGTATGATTTTGATAATCTTTCGCAGGAGGATATTGTAGAACTTATTGAGGTAAAAAAGCAGAAGGAGATAGATAAAGTGGTGCAAAACTGGGAAGAAGAAGGTATCCGAATAGAAAAAGCACGATGGGGGCGTCATAATATTATAAAGGGTAAAATAAAGGTAGAGTTGGCTAAATCTGTCGATGCTACCAAAATGACCTTGAAACAAGCTTCCGAACTTGTAGAGAAAAAGACCCCTAAGAAAAAGGCAAAAGCCAAGCCGAAAGCAAAAGCAAAAGCAAAACCTAAAAAGTAACTTAATTTTGAGTTGGAAGTAATGTTGTTTTCTCTCTACATTTATGGTTAGAGCAAAAAATTCTATTTACTTTAAACCATAAACCATAAACCATAAATCATTCAATGGCCTTCGATTTCTTAGTTCCAGTAGAAGATAAAGTCTTAGCGCATTGCGAACTGTTGCCTGCACAGGCCATCGGCAAGAATACGTATATACACACTGTAAATGATGGTCTTCCTGTACTAGCGAATGCTACCGTAGCTATATTGGGTGTAAAAGAATCCCGAAATGCCTTTGAGAAAAAACTGGAAAAATTAGATGTTTCCGCTATTCGGTTAGAATTCTATAAGCTTTTATTAGGAAATTGGAACGCCACGATTGTAGATTTGGGCGATATAGAGGAAGGTGAATCGGTAGAGGATACCTATTTTGTTGTAAAGGAAATAGTGGCGGGATTATTGGAGGAAAACATTATTCCTATACTACTTGGCGCAACTCAAGACATAACCTATCCTGCATATAGGGCTTTTGATGGCATCAAGGATATGATAAATTTGGTTGCCATAGACAGCCGATTCGATTTTGGAATAGATGATGAGCTTATTTCCTCACATTCTTATATGAGCAAGATTATAACGGATAAACCTAATAACCTTTTTAACTTCTCCAATATAGGATATCAGAGCTATTTTAATGCCCAAGAAGAGGTAGATTTAATGGAACGTTTGTTTTTTGATGCTTATAGGCTTGGTGAAATAGCCAATGATCTTTCCTTGGCGGAACCTGCCTTAAGAAATGCCCATATGGTAAGTTTGGATACACGGGCTATCCAAGCTAGTGAAATTTCTTCTTCTGCTAACTTTTCTCCTAATGGATTTACAGGTAGAGAAATTTGTGCCATAGCCAGATATGCTGGAATTAGTGATAAGGTCGCTGTTTTTGGAATTTACGAAATGGAGAATAATGTACAAGCTCAGCAGCTTATAGCCCAAATAGTATGGTACTTTATAGAAGGTGTCAATTACAGAATTAAAGAATCACCTTATTCAAAGACAGCGGATTTTACAAAGTATACCGTTCCTTCGGATGCTGAAGACCTTATTTTCTACAAAAGTCTTTTGACCCAAAGATGGTGGGTAGCAGTGCCATCAATTTTCACTTCACATACTAAAGCAAATACACCTGCGTTATTACCATGCACAGAGCGGGATTATTTAGATGCTTGCAATCAAAACATTCCCGAAAGGTGGTTTAAAGCTTACAAGAAAGGCTTTAATTAATAAAAAATAATTTTACGGGATAAAAGGCATTTATACAATAATTTATTCAAAACGTAGTTTTAGAATATAGAATAAATGAATGTATTCGCAGTTTGTAACCTTAATCGAAATTTAACCTAAAGTATGAAGAAGCTATTGTTGTCATCTATAGCGTTTGTTTTTTTACTCACAAGTTGTGGGTCTAAAACGAAAGGTGAGCTAGTCGGAGTCCAAGGAAAAAAATGGTATCCTGAAAAGCCTTATGGTATGGAACTTATCCCAAGAGGTTCTTTTATCATGGGTAAGAGTGAGGAGGATCAGGCGAAAACCTTGAACGCGCCTACAAAAACAGTTACTGTTCGTTCCTTCTACATGGACGATACAGAAATAACGAATAGTGAATACCGGCAGTTTGTGGAGTGGGTAAAAGACTCTATCGCAAGAACCCAATTAGCTATCCTGGCAGACGGATTAGGTCTAGGTCGGGATGACGGCGGTATTGGTGAGTACGCTTTCAAAGATGCGGACACAACCAAAGCTTCCGCATATGATAAGTATATGCTAGACAACTATTCCGGGATGGGAGAAACTGGTTATGAAGAAAGAGCGTTAAACAAGGATATAGATTTAATATGGGATGTCTCTGACTATCCAGATGAGTATTACACTGAAATTATGGTCGACTCCATCTACTTATCTGAAGAGGAATCGTACAACGGTCAAAGAAGTATCGACGTTACAAAATTAAAATATAAGTACAGCTGGATGGATATTGAAGCTGCCGCACGTGCTTCTATAAAAGGTAATGGTAGTAGAAAAGACTTTATTCGGACAGAAGAAACAGAAATTTATCCGGACACTACGGTATGGATAAGGGATTTCGAATATTCGTACAATGAGCCTATGCACAATGATTATTTCTGGCATGACGCTTATAGTGAATATCCGGTTGTAGGTATTTCATGGGCGCAAGCAAAGGCTTTTTGTGAGTGGAGAACAAAGTTTAAGAACGATGATCAGAAGAGTCGTGATAGGCAATTTGTAAATAAATTCAGGTTACCGACGGAAGCTGAATGGGAATATGCAGCACGAGGAGGTATCGAAAGTGGAACTTATCCATGGGGAGGACCTTATGTGATTAGCGATACAGGTTGTTTCATGGCAAACTTTAAGCCCCAACGTGGAGATTACGCAGCAGATATGGCACTTTATACGGTAGAGGCTAAAGCTTATGAACCAAACGATTTTAATCTTTACAACATGGCGGGTAACGTATCTGAATGGACAAATTCCAGTTACGACCCAAGTGCGTATGATTATGTATCAACGATGAATCCCAACGGAGGAGACCAGTCCAATACCAGAAAAGTAATCAGGGGAGGTTCCTGGAAAGATGTTGCATACTTCCTTCAAGTGAGTACAAGAGATTATGAGTATGCAGATTCCGCTCGTAGTTACATAGGTTTTAGAACCGTACAAGATTATATGGGCGAAGAGGATTCCACACAATAAATAATAGCAACAGAATACAAAATAGTTTTCAACATAAGTTCAAATCAAATTTCAAACCAAATCTTTAGTATTAAACCTTAAATTAAAATCATGGCACAGTCAAAAGCAACAAAAAAATTATTTAACATGGCCTATGGCCTAGGAGCATCAATCGTAATTATTGGTACATTATTTAAAATCCTTCACTGGGAATTTGGGCCGCTTACAGGTGGCTTGTTACTAGCGGTAGGTCTTATTACAGAGGCACTTATTTTCGCAATCAGTGCATTTGAACCTATAGACGATGAGTACGATTGGTCTTTGGTTTATCCAGAATTAGCAGGAGCTGCCTCCATGGGTACAAAGCAAAACCCTGCTGATGAAATCAAAGAAGCAGAAGGTTCTTTGTCTAAAAAATTAGACGAAATGCTAAAAGAAGCTGGTGTAGATGCCAACCTTATGCAGAGCCTAGGTTCTAGCATCAAGAATTTTGAAGGTGCCACTAAAGGTATTGCTCCAGCTGTTGATGCAATGGAATCTACTAAAAAATATTCTGATGAAATGGTACATGCTGCTTCTCAGATGGAATCTTTGAACAGTCTTTATAAAGTACAATTAGAGAGTGCTAGCAAACAAGCTAGCGTTAACGAGCAAGTGGTTCAAAACGCAAGTGCATTAAAAGACCAGATGGCTTCATTGTCCAGTAACCTTTCTTCATTGAACGGTGTATATGGTGGTATGTTAACTGCAATGAGCAAAAATTAAATTGGATTTTATCAACATCCCAAATTTAAGTATTAATTAAAATCTAATTTAAGAAACATGGCAGGAGGAAAACAATCACCAAGGCAAAAAATGGTAAACCTAATGTATTTGGTTTTCATTTGTATGCTAGCATTAAATATGAGTAAAGAGGTACTCGCCGCATTCGGATTAATGAATGTGAAAATGGAGACGTCTAACTCAAAAACAACCGAAAGTAACGACCAATTTTTAGCGAGTTTGGAAACAAAAGCGTCTGAAGATAAGGTTAAGTACGGCGAAGTATACCAGAAAGCAAACCAAATAAAGGCACTTTCACAGGAATATTTTGATTATTTAGAAACCATTAAAGAAGGTATGTTAGTTGGTGTAGAAGATCCAACAGATTACCAAGTAATGGATAAGGCGGATTACTTGAACCAACACTTTTTTCAAGGAGATAACTTGGCAGACGGTGGTCAGGAATTCATGAAGAGAATCAACGATTTTCGTACGGAAATCGCCAAATTGGTACCTGCAAGATTAAAGTCTACCGTAGAAGCTCGTTTTGAGGTAGGTGACGAAAACGGGAAAGTATTGACCAGAGACAAATCAAAGCAAAATTGGATTGAATATCATTACAAGGATTTTCCATTGATTGCTTCCTTAACGAAGATAACGGCATTACAGGCAGATATTAAATCTACCGAAGAAGATGCACTTAAATCTATGTTAGCAGGTGAGCTTACAGATCAGGTTTCCTTGAAGAACTTTGCTACCTCACTTTTTGCTAGTAAGTCGGCTTTCTACTCAGGTGAAAATTATGACGGTAAGATTATTATCAGCAAAACAGATAATTCTTCTACTCCAGTGAGAGCTGAGTTAACGTTGGATGGCAGAAAACTTGCTGCAGGTAAGGACTACAAAATTGAAGCGGGTGGTGTAAAAATGTTGATTGGTTCCGGTCCTGCCGGTGATCATGTGATTGCGGGTACATTATTTTTTCAACAAGACGGTGCGGAGATAGAAGTGCCTGTAAAGAATTCCTTTGCAACAATTTCTAAACCTAATGCTGCGTTGATTGCTGCCGATAAAATGAACGTTGTTTACCGTGGAGTATCTAACCCAATGTCTATTTCTATTCCAGGGATACCTAACAATAAAGTACGTGCATCTGCTCCAGGTCTTAAAGCTATAAGTGGTAGTAAGTACGTAATGAACCCTGGAACGGGCAGATCTGTTACAATAGTAGCTTCTGGAACACTTCCAGATGGTCAGCCAATATCTTCCAAGTCCGAGTTTAGGATTAAAGATATTCCAAGACCAGAAGGATTGGTTAGTAAACAACCAGGTAGTATAAAATTACCTAGAAGGAACTTAGAGATTGCTACGATAAGCGCTCATTTGGATGATTTTGATTTTGATTTAAACATAGCGGTAAGTGGGTTTAGCTTCAAAGTACCTGGTCAACCTACGATTAGCGTAAAAGGAAGCAAGCTAGATTCAAGAGCTAAATCAGCACTCAAAAGAGCTAAAAGAGGAGATATTGTGCAGATATTCGATATCAACGCATACATCACTAATAATAAGAGTTACAGACTTAAAAAAGTATCTCCGGTAGTTGTGGAGATAACAAACTAGTAAGAATAAATGATTCTGGGTAGCGCTTTTAGTTACCCAGTTATTTTAAAGTAAAACAAACATGAATTGGAAAAATGTTTTTTTAATGGGAGTTTTGGTAGTATTACCAGCATCCATGATGGCACAAGCTAATATTTTGAACGCCAAAAAACCACAGGAAGTCGGGGTGCGGACACAAGCCCAGAAAGATGTGGACAATGACGCTCCTTTGAAATATGGCTATGTGGATGATAGGGATATTCTCTGGTCCAAAACGCTATGGGAAACCATAGATTTGGATGAAAGGGTAAACTTTCCTATGTATTATCCAACAGATACCATTGATATAGGTTCTGATAGAAGGTCTTTATATCATGTCTTAATGAAGAACGTTAAGAATGGTACATTGGACGCTTATGCTGATTCTTACTTTACCGAAAAGAGGAATTTTGCAGATTTGTCTGCCTCCTTACAGAAAACAGATACTTTGGATTATGGATACGAGCAAATTAATGCTGGAGAACAAGTTTCCGAGGAATTTATTATGCGAAGAGAAATATCTGCCGCGCAGATTGAAGAATACCGTATTAAAGGAATGTGGTATTTTGATAAAAGACAAGGAGAATTGAAATACCGTCTTTTAGGTATTGCCCCTGTTGCACCGGATGTGAATTTCATGGATCAAGATAATCCTGATATGGTACCATTGTTCTGGATATGGTATCCGGATGCTCGTGAGGTATTGCACGAAGCTAAGGTCTTTAACCAACGTAATTCTGCACAACCTATTTCTTTTGATATGTTGTTGAATGCAAGAAGGTTTAATGCTGTAATTTACAAAGAAGATAACGTGTATGGCGACCGGAAGGTTAGTGATTACATAGCAGATAACGCACTCTTCCAGTTATTGGAAGCCAAACGCATCAAAGAGGTTATTCGCGATAGAGAACAAGATATGTGGTCTTATTAAACCAAATATATATTCCAATTCAATAGTATAAAGCGTTCCGACATTTGTCGGAGCGCTTTTTTTATATCTGGTAATCAATTTCTATTTATGATAGGTGAAATTGAGTAAGTTGTGTAATACCAGTATAGTTTGAGGAGCCTGATGCCGTTTGACTTCAATCGAAAATTTTAAGCAAGGAGAGAAGTTCTTAAGTATTTGATTTGTTTTTTGAGGCTTGTAAAAAGACATAAATACAATTAGTTCAAAAGTCTTTTGTGCTATACGTTATAGCGGAGTGGTCTTAGGTCATTTCACTTAATAGCTGCTCGTAAAATTTTAGGCCATAATTTCATCAATTTCCTACCTTTGCATGATGTTAGATTATATTGTGGTAGGCTTAGGCCTTGCTGGAACTGCTTTTTGCGAAACCCTTAGAAAGCATAATAAACGTTTTGTAGTATTCAACGATAGTTCGCAAGGAGCCTCTATGGTGGCAGGTGGACTCTCCAATCCTGTTATCCTAAAACGCTTTACACTGGCTTGGCAGGCTAGTACACTTATTCCAGTAGCGAACTCTTTCTATCACGAATTAGAGCATACCTTAGGGAAAAAGTTGATTTCTAGTCTGCCTGTGTATAGGAGGTTCGCTTCTGTAGCAGAACAGAACCTTTGGTTTGAGGCAGCTGATAAACAAGAATTAAAGAACTACTTGTCACCTACACTAGTACGTAATAGTAACAAAGGGTTGATTGCTCCCTACGATTTTGGGAATGTATTACATGCAAGTAGACTGGATACCGCGCTAACGCTTAAGAGCTATATCACCTTGTTGGAACGGGAAGGACTATTGGTTTCAGATTCCTTTGACCATGCTCATTTAGAACAAAATAGCTCACATGTAACATATGGTTCCATGACCGCAAAACAAATTGTTTTTACAGAGGGTTTTGGATTACAGCAGAATCCGTTTTTTAATTATTTGCCTATGCAGGGTTCCAAAGGGGAATATCTCATTATTAAATGCCTAAAACTCAAGGAAAAGAATGCTATAAAATCTTCGGTCTTTGTTATCCCATTAGGTAATGACCTATACAAGATAGGTGCAAATTATGATCGCGACACATCCAATAATCTTCCAACAGACAATACGAAAATAGAGTTGATTAGAAAGCTAAATGCTTTGTTGGATTGCCCATATGAAGTAGTGGGTCATCAGGCAGGTATACGACCAACGGTAAAAGACAGAAAACCCTTGGTGGGCCAGCATCCCGAATATGACAGACTGTTTGTGCTTAACGGTTTTGGTTCCCACGGCATCATGATAGGGCCTTGGGCTGCGGACCAGTTGTTTTCATCTATAGAAAAAGGAAACGATTTAAACCTAGAGATAGATATCAAAAGATATATTTCGGATTATAGTAAGGCCTAGGTATTCTGTTTAGCAAAATTAGGATTGTACTTGATAAATAGGTTGATCCAAATATTTCTAGATATCCTCATAATGATAGGCATAAAAAGGATTAATGTTCCTATAATAGCTACAAAGGTATTTATTAACGTAGTACCAATGATTAATTTTGCTATTACAAAGGCTGCTACGGCAAATGCGATTCCTAATCCGTAACTCACGTACATAGCTCCATAAAAGAAGGAAGGCTCTATTTTATATTTAAGGTCGCAGGTGCTGCAACGCTCTTGCATTTTGTAGATTTTCCCCAAATGGTATGGGTTTTTATCCAAATACATACCTTCTTCATGACATCGGGGACAAGTTCCTGTTAAAATACTGTAGAATTTGTTTCCTTTTTTTAACATTTGCAAAACTTTATATAAAGGTACAGATTTACACCTCAATTTATAGTTAGAGCGATTGTAAAAATCGATTGGTGAATTGTTAATTTGAATTGATTAGAAATAAAGAATTGCTTTTAAATATAAACGAGCTATTAGGGTTCATGCCCGAATAAAACGCATAAAAGAAAAAACTAAATGCTTAATATACACAACCTCTCCGTTTCGTTTGGTGGGGAATTTTTGTTTGAAGAAATATCATTCCGCCTAAATTCTGGTAATAGGGTAGGACTTGTAGGAAAGAACGGTGCAGGTAAATCTACCTTGTTGAAACTACTTTCCAAAGATATGCCTTTGGACAAGGGTACCATAGCGGTTGAAAAGGATATAAAAATCGGCTTTTTGCGGCAGGATATAGATTTTGTGCAAGGAAGAAGCGTCTTGGACGAGGCTTATCAGGCCTTTGAGGAAATCAAGAAATTGGAAGGTAAGATAGATGAGATAAACCATCAACTAGCAGAACGAACAGATTACGAAAGTGAAGGATATAATCAGTTGATTATTGATTTGAGTGATATAAGCCACCATTACGAAATACTAGGGGGGTATAACTACCAAGGTGAGACCGAGAAGATTTTACAAGGATTAGGGTTTAACCGAGAAGATTTTGATAAAAAGACTGAAACGTTTTCCGGTGGGTGGCGTATGCGAATAGAGCTTGCCAAATTACTTTTACAAAGTAATGATGTATTGTTGTTGGATGAGCCTACGAACCACTTAGATATTGAATCTATTATTTGGTTTGAGCAATTCTTGAATAATTATACAGGAGCTGTAGTAATCGTTTCGCACGATAAAATGTTTCTGGATAATGTTACGAACCGGACGATTGAAATATCTCTAGGACGTATTTATGATTACAATAAGCCCTATACGCAATACCTCGTTTTGAGGAATGAAATAAAGCAGCAGCAGCTAAGTGCTCAGAAAAATCAGGAAAAGGAAATTCAACAGGCAGAGCGTTTAATAGAAAAATTTAGAGCAAAATCTACGAAAGCTTCCATGGCGCAATCCCTTATTAAAAAATTAGATAAGATAGAACGTATAGAAGTTGACGAGGACGATAATAGTGTCATGAACCTCAGATTCCCTATTTCCGTTACACCAGGGAAAGTGGTTGTGGAAATTGAGGAGCTTTCCAAGAATTATGGTTCAAAGGAAGTACTAAACGATATAAACCTCCTTATAGAGCGTGATAGTAAAACTGCGTTTGTGGGGCAGAACGGACAGGGAAAATCGACCTTGGCCAAGATTATTGTAGGAGAATTGGAGCATGAAGGGCATTTGAAATTAGGACATAATGTCCAAATAGGATATTTCGCACAGAACCAAGCGGAATACTTAGATGGTAGTAAAACTGTTTTAGATACCATGATAGATTCTGCTAATGAAACCAACCGGAGCAAGGTTAGGGATATTTTGGGGTCGTTTCTGTTTCGTGGTGAGGATGTAGAGAAGTACGTAAAAGTCCTTTCAGGAGGGGAGCGTAATCGATTGGCACTGGCTAAGATGTTATTGCAGCCTTTTAATGTATTGGTAATGGATGAACCTACAAACCACTTGGATATTAAGTCTAAAAATGTATTAAAACAGGCTTGTAGAAGTTTTGAGGGCACACTTATACTTGTGTCTCATGATCGTGATTTTTTACAGGGTTTAACGAATAAGGTATATGAATTTAAGAATCAGGTCATAAAGGAATATCTTGGTGATGTAGATTTTTATTTGCAACAGCGAAAAGCAGAGGATTTTAGGGCGATAGAAAAGAAGCAGGAAAAACGTGAGGAAAAAAAAGTGGAAAAGAAAAACACATCCTTTCAAGACCAAAAGAAAGTAAAAAGCCTAAAAAACCAATTAAGTACAGTCGAAAGTAAAATTTCTAGCTTAGAAAAGGAGATAAAAATAATAGACCATGACTTGCTAATGGACTACGATGGGACTATTGCAAAGCCCAATTTCTTTGATGGCTATCAAGCTAAAAAAGACACCCTCGAGCAACTTATGGAGAATTGGGAACGGCTTTCTACGGAGATAGATACCATAGCTTAATTTTTCTTGCCACAGTTTAGAACGTTTTTACAACGTAAAAATAGCGTTTCACAACAAACTTTACCCTTTGAACGATAAAGTTAGACAATTGGTCGTTATAAGTATTAATTTGTAGGATAATTCCTAACTTTATAAAAAGCAAGGGCAATCTTGATAAACTCAAAACGCATGAAAAAACTATATTATTTATTGTTTTTAACAGTACTCATGGTTCATGTAGCAAGTGCGGAGGTCTCCAAAAAAGAGAAAAAAGCCTTGCTAGAATTCCACCAAAGTACCAATGGTAATCATTGGGTTAAAAAATGGGATTTAAAAGCTCCTGTTAGTAACTGGTACGGAGTACAAATAGTAAACAACCAAGTGGTTGGAATAGAATTGTTCCATAATAATTTGATGGGCCTTATTCCAGAAGAAATAGGAGATTTAGAGCATTTAACAAGCTTAAATCTTGCTTTTAATGCTATAACGGGTGAGTTACCAAAAAGCTTGGTGAAACTTACAAGGTTAAGGGTGTTAAAATTGGAAATGAATAGGATTAAAGGGGAAATACCTTCGGATATTGGAGCAATGGTAAGTCTAGTAGAGATTTCTGCTTTCAATAATTTTTTGTCTGGGAGTATACCAGAGAGTATCGGGGCCATTAAAGATTTAAAAGTACTAAACCTTTCCAGTAACAACTTGAAGGGAGATATACCAAGTTCGCTTGGGTCTTTAGATAAATTGGAAACTTTGGGACTTTTTGAAAATACATTGCAAGGAGCTATTCCAGCAACTATGGGTAACCTCACAAACCTTAAAGAGTTGGTGTTAGCCAATAATAATTTGGATGGAGAAATACCTGCTGAATTTGGACAATTGGCTAGTTTGGAAGTATTTCAAATTCAAAATAATAAATTCTCCTCTTTTAAGAATTTGGAAATGATGGATGAAAAACAGTTTTTAGTATTCGATTATGACCGAGAAGATAGAAATATACAATTTAAGGATATCAACATAAGTAAGTCTAGAATGGCAGACACTAAGTTTGAAGATATTGATGACTAAGTTTAGCTTACATTTTTATAGTTAGTTTGGTTTAAAAGGAGATGTAATTTACACCTCCTTTTTTTTGTGTACTTAAAAGAGCAATTAAATATCATAAATAGTTTATTTAAACGTTATAGTTTGGTAAATCCTTTATTCCTTTAAGAAGATAACAAAACGATTTACAAATGGGGCAGTACAAATCTGATCTATATTAAAAGGTATTGACTATGAATAAAATTTTAAAGATTACGACAATCATTTTGGTCTTTTTTGCTTCTATTGTGCTTAATGCTAAAATAACAAAGGAGGAAAAACAGATTCTTAAGGAGTTCTACGAAGCCACTAACGGGTCTGAATGGACTCATAAATGGAATTTTAATAAAAAAGCAGGGACTTGGCACGGGGTTGTTGTTGAGAACAACCATGTTGTTGAGATTAATCTTCATCACAATGGACTTGAAGGAACTATTCCAAGTTCAATGGGAAATCTTAGCCATTTAAGGGTTTTGAATTTAGCGTTCAATAAGTTAACTGGTCCAATTCCAATTTCATTGGTACAGTTGCATTATTTGGAGAAGTTGAAATTAGAAATGAATAGCCTATCAGGAATCCTACCAAGCAGTTTTAAAAATGCTAAAAATCTAAGAGAGCTAACTCTCTTTAATAATTCATTGGAAGGTACTATTCCAGAAGGAATAGGAGAGGCAAGCCAATTAAAGATATTAAATTTATCAAGTAATTATTTTGATGGTGAATTGCCAAAGGGTATTGCTGCACTAACAGAGCTAGAAAGTTTAGAGCTGTTTGGAAATAAATTAAGCGGAACTATTACCGCTGATATAGGTAATTTGAAAAATTTAAAGGAACTAGTGCTGTCTTACAATAGGTTTGAAGGGAATCTTCCGGAAAGCACTGCCAATTTATCCCAATTGAAATTGGTTCAGTTACAGGGGAATAATTTTGGTTCTATAAGGGCATTGATTAACCTAAGCTCTAAGGGCTTGGCAACATTTGATAGTGATGATGAGTTTTTAAACATACAGTTTCGTACTAACACACTATCACGGACACGAATTACCAACGCCAAGTTTGAGGATGTAGAGGACTAAAAGTGTCAAAAGGTAATCTAGATATACATAAAGAGCTCCATTAGGGGCTCTTTGTTGTTTACGGTAAGGTCAATAATGAGAAACCTTTTTATGATTATTTTAACATTGGTTGCATATGCAACCAATGTCTTTTTTGTAGTTTCGCCACGTGCAAAAAAAAAAAAGTCGAATAGATTTTGAAAATTCCATAGGCCCTTGGTTGGGTAGTACTGTAAAACTTGTTGATTATCATTTGCAAGAGGCCTTTGATTCGCACGGCATAGATATTACCAAAGAGCAGATGATTGTTCTTAAAACGTTGAACGAACAGGACGGAATTAATCAAAATGAACTTGCTTGCTTAACATTTAGGGACAAATCTTCCTTAGCACGTTTACTTTCCAAAATGGAAGGTAAAAATTATATCATGCGAGTGCAGAGCGAAGAGGATAAGCGCAACAACGAGGTTTTTATTACTTCAGAAGGAGCAAAGGTATTCGATAGGACAAAGCCAATTATTCAAGAAATAATAGATATTATGGAACACGGAATAAATGTGGAAAATAAAACCATAATGATAGAGAACCTAAAAAAAATCCAAAATAATTTTAAAACAAAATTAGAATTAAAATAAGTATCCAAGTATGAGAAAAATTATTTTATCAATCCTAGGTATCCTTTTGATAATAGGGTCATTTTTTATGGCGAAAGGGATTGTAGATAGTAAAAAGAGCTTTAGGCCCAAGGCAGGAAAAGTGGTCAAGACCGTTTTTACGGAGGTAGTACAGAATGGAACTGTGCCCATCATTGTTGCTGCTAATGGAAATTTAAATGCCAAGCAAAGGGTAGAACTCTTTGCGGAGGTACAAGGGGTTTTTAAAACAGGAAGTAAACTTTTTAAGGAAGGGCAGGCATACAAGGCTGGTGAAACCGTCATAAGCATAGATGCCTCCGAATATACTGCTAGTGTGCGCTCAGCTAAAAGTAACCTCTTTAATCTATTAACTTCAGTAATGCCTGATTTGCGACTAGATTATCCTGAGGTTTTTCCAAAGTGGCAAATATACCTTACCGAGTTTGATATGTCCAAAAGTACACTGCCGTTGCCAGAGATGACTTTAGAAAACGAGCGTTTCTTTATTTCTGGCCGAGGCATTCTTACGAGCTATTACACAGTTAAGAATTTGGAACAACGACTCACTAAATATAGAATCGCAGCACCCTTCTCTGGTGTCTTGACCGAAGCTTCTGTTACAGAGGGTACATTAGTTAGGTCAGGACAAAAATTGGGTGAATTTATAAATCCTGGTATTTATGAGCTAGAGGTGGCGGTGAGCAAAACCTACTCGGATTTGTTGAAAGTTGGTGAGTCCGTAGCGCTAACTACCTTGAATGATACTAAAATTTATAATGGAACAGTGTCCAGAATAAATGGAAGGGTGGACCAAGCTACACAAACGATTAAGGCTTTTATCGAAGTTAGCGACAAGAACTTAAAAGAAGGTATGTATTTGGAGGCAAGACTCGATGCAAAGAATGAAGAGAATGCTATTGAGGTTGATCGTAACCTGTTACTTGAAGGCAACAAAATCTTTGTAGTTCGTGATTCCGTTCTTGAGGTTATCAATGTAAACCCAGTCTATTTTTCCGATAAGCAGGTTGTTTTGAAAGACGTTCCAAACGGCACTACGATTATGTCCAAGCCACTGATTGGTGCGTATACGGGAATGGCTGTTAAAATATATAAGAATCAAAAGGAAAATACAAAAGGGTAATGCGAAAGTTAATAGAATACTTTATTCGCTACCATGTTGCCGTTAACGTAATTATTATTGCGTTCGCCATCTTTGGTATTGTAGGTGCTAAGTCTTTAAAATCATCTTTTTTCCCGCTTACGGATTCCAAAAACATATCTGTGAGTATAGCCTATCCAGGCGCTTCTCCGCAAGAGGTAGAGGAAGGTATCGTATTAAAGATAGAAGACAACCTAAAGGGTCTGGAAGGCGTAGATAGAGTCACCTCTACCTCTCGTGAAAATAGCGGTAGCATTAATGTAGAAATAGAGAAGGGGAGGGATATTGATTTTATGCTTTTAGAGGTAAAGAATGCTGTAGATCGCGTTCCAACCTTTCCTACGGGAATGGAGCCTTTGATTGTTTCTAAGCTCGAGTCTGTAAGACAAACCATTAGCTTCGCTATCAGTGGTGAGGATATTCCATTGGCTACGCTAAAAAGCGTGGGAAGACAGATAGAAAATGACCTACGTGCTATAGACGGTATTTCACAAATAGCAATATCAGGGTATCCACAAGAAGAAATAGAAATCGCTGTTAATGAGAATGATCTGTTGGCCTACGATATCTCTTTTGCCGAGGTTGCGCAAGCAGTTGCAAATGCTAATATTTTAGTGACAGGCGGAAACATTAAAACTGATGCAGAAGAATATTTAATCCGTGCAAATAATAGATCTTATTACGGTAATGAGCTCTCCAATTTGATTGTTAGGGCAGATGCTTCGGGTAATGCAATACGTTTAAAAGACATAGCTGAGATTAGGGACCGTTTCGCCGAAACACCCGATGCCTCCTATTTTAATGGTAACTTATCTGTAAATACGACCATCACCAGCACCAATACAGAAGATTTGGTTAGCTCTGCCGAGAAGGTAAAGGAATACGTAGAAGAGTTTAACCAGAAGTACAATAATGTACAACTAGATGTAGTCTCTGACCTTTCTACCACCTTGGTACAGCGTACGCAGTTGCTTACGGAGAATGCCATTATGGGTATGATTCTGGTATTAATTTTCTTATCACTTTTCTTAAATACTAGACTTGCTTTTTGGGTAGCGTTCGGACTGCCAGTAGCGTTTTTAGGAATGTTTGTTTTTGCAGGATTTTTTGATGTAACCATCAATGTTTTATCCCTTTTTGGAATGATAATCGTTATCGGAATTTTGGTGGATGATGGGATTGTTATCGCAGAGAATATTTACCAACACTACGAAAAAGGTAAAAGCCCTGTACAGGCAGCTGTAGATGGAACAATGGAAGTATTACCTCCTATTATTTCTGCTATAATCACTACTATTTTGGCTTTTTCTATTTTTCTTTTCTTGGATAGTAGGATAGGTGAATTCTTTGGTGAAGTTTCTGTAATCGTTATTCTTACGCTTGCCGTATCCTTGATAGAGGCCTTGATTATCTTACCTGCACACTTGGCCCACTCTAAAGCATTGCAGCCTGCAGCCGATAAACCTAAAAAAGGAATATCCGGTGCATTTGCCAAGTTAAGAATCATCAACGAGTCCGGTGATCGGTTTATGTCATGGATGCGCGACAAAATTTACGGTCCTGCATTACGCTTTGCCATGAATTATAAGATATTGACCTTCAGTTTTTTTGCGGGAGCCTTGATTCTTACTTTTGGCTCTGTAGGCGGAGGAATTATTAGAACGGCTTTCTTTCCAAGAATAGCCAGTGACCGTGTTCAAGTAGAATTGCAGATGCCTAACGGTACCAACGAGAAAATAACAGATTCTATTATTAGTTTAATAGAAGCTAACGCAGACATCGTAAATCAAGAGCTTACCGAGAAATATTTCAACGGAACTGATAAAGTACTTTTTGAAAACATGATACGGAGGGCGGGTCCAGGTTCTGCTACGGCAACATTGACTATAAATTTATTACCTGGAGAGGAAAGACCGAATGAGATATCATCAGATATGGTTACCAGTCGCTTGCAGGAGCTTGTGGGGCCGGTGGTAGGTGTAGAGAGTCTCATTTATGGCTCTGGCGGTAACTTTGGTGGTTCTCCTGTTGCCGTCTCCTTACTGGGGAACAACATCACAGAACTAAAAGCTGCTAAAAAAGAACTAAAGCAAGCCTTACAAAACAATACTTCTTTAAAGGACATTGCGGATAATGATCCTGCCGGTATTAAGGAGATACGACTAGAGCTTAGGGAAAATGCCTACCTCCTAGGGTTGGATTTAAGGAATGTGATGAATCAAGTACGGGCCGGTTTCTTTGGAACGCAGGCACAACGTTTTCAGCGATCCCAAGACGAAATTAGGGTTTGGGTAAGGTATGATAAGGAAAATCGGTCTTCTATTTCTGATTTAGATGAGATGCGTATTGTTACCCCAAGTGGTGATAGAGTGCCGCTAAAGGAAATAGCCGCATACACAATTGAGAGAGGTGATGTAGCTATCAATAGATTAGAAGGTAGGAGAGAAATACAGGTGTCTGCTGATTTAAAGAACCCAAAGGACAGTCCTACCGACATCATGGCCGAGGTACAAAATGTGATTATGCCCGAAATACTATCTAAATACCCCACGGTTAGTACTTCCTACGAAGGTCAGAATAGGGAACTAGGCAAGTTAACGGGTTCCTTAAAGGTAGTGGGACTATCAATCTTGCTCCTGATTTATATTACAATAGCGTTTACGTTTAGAAGTTTTAGCCAGCCTTTACTATTGTTATTGATTGTGCCTTTTAGTTTAACCGCAGTAGCATGGGGACATTGGATTCACGATTTTCCAATTAATGTACTTTCTCTTCTAGGAATTATTGCGCTAATAGGTATCATGGTAAATGATGGTTTGGTACTTATAGGAAGATTCAATACTAACCTAAAGGAAGGTATGACCTTTGATAATGCCATTTTTGAGGCGGGAAAATCAAGATTCAGGGCTATATTCCTTACTTCTATTACGACTATCGCAGGTTTGGCGCCCTTGCTATTGGAGACAAGTAGGCAAGCGCAGTTCCTAAAACCGATGGCCATTTCCATTGCTTATGGTATTGGTATTGCTACAGTATTAACGCTATTACTGTTACCCTTGTTCTTGTCGTTCAGTAATAATTTGAAAGCGAAGGTAGGTCTATTTAGCTCCGGAGTTAAAATTACCAAGGAAGAAGTAGAAAGGGCGATTAAGGAAAAAAAGGAAGGCCTTTATTTGGAAGGTACTAAATCCCATACATCACTTAGTACCGATGAAAAGTTGTCCTTACCTACGGAAAATAGGATTGAAACTATAAAGAAATTAGAAGGAACTACAGTAAAATGATGAAATTAAAACTATCAGCCCTAATTTTTTTAATGCCGTTTACGGTGCTTATGGCACAGGATAAGCTCCTTTCAAAGGAAGAGGCGGTTATCAAAGCATTGGAAAATAATTTTGGGATACAAGTCGCCAAGAATCAAGTAGAAATTGCAGAAAACAATAGTGGCTTGCTCAACTCTGGATTTTTGCCAACACTGACTGGGAACGCTGGAGCTAACTACCAAAGGGACGATTCTACTTTCGAATTTCCGGGTCAGTTTCTTAGAGACCCAGCCACTGGGGGAAACTTATTGGATGACGCCGGAAATCCAGTTTTAAGACCGGATGCCGGGCTTTATAAGGCCGAAGCACAGCGGTATAATGCCGGGCTTACCGCTAACTACACTCTTTTTGATGGTTTGGGTAGGTTCTACAACTTTAAGAGGTTAAAGGAACAATATCAGTTAAGTAGTCTACAGGCGCGGGAAACCATAGAAAATACCATGATACAAATGTTTAGTGTGTATTTTGAGATTGCACGCTTGACTGAAAATAAAAAGGTACAGCAACAAGCCTTGGAAATATCAAATCAACGTATTAAAAGGTCAGAGTATGCCTTTGAGTACGGACAAAGTACCAAATTGGATATTTTGAACGCTGAGGTAGATGTGACTAACGATAGCATCAACTTACTGAATACAAATCAACAATTGGCCAATGCCAAGCGAGATCTTAACGTAGTCTTAAATCAGGATTTAAACGAAGTCTATAAAGTGGACACCTTGATTACTTTCATTCCTAAGTTGAAACTGGACGAATTTATGGCGGAGTCCAATTTAAACAATGTTGCTATTTTACAAACGGAACGCAACTTGGCGATTAATGCCTACGATATTAAGGTAAATGCATCTGGTTATCTTCCTATTGTAGATTTGAACGGTTCCTATGGATGGAATTTAAACCAAAATGCAGCATCGGCTTTCTTTCCCGGGGTAAACGTAAATAATAATAGAAGCTTTGGTCTTGGAGCGCGCCTGACATGGAATCTCTTTGATGGTGGCGGAACTACGGTTAGGGTGAAGAATTCTAAAATCGCCTATAAAAATCAAGAACTGCTAAAGAAACAGGTAGCAATGGAAGTGAATAGGGACATCCAGAACGCCATGGCTATCTACGAAAATCGCTTGAATATATTTAAAATACAGGAAAAAAATGTGGTCACCAATCAAAACAACTTTGAGCGGTCCAAAGAGCAGTTTCAGTTGGGTAGGATTACTTCTATAGAATTTAGGCAGGCACAAATTAATTTGCTTAATGCCCAGACCAATAAGAATTTAGCCAAGTACGATGCTAAATTGGCAGAGCTGCAACTGTTGCAGTTAACGGGACAATTATTAAATGTTGAATTGTAGTTTTAATGAGGCGGCCAAAGAATGTACACTAAAAATAAAAGTAATGTATAACGATAGATCAACAAAGGAGTTATTGGAGCTATTGGAACAGTATGCTATGCTTACGTTTGAGTCTCAATTAAGTTTAAACGAAGAGCTAGCATCTCGGAGTCTGGTTGTGGATAAGAGCGAATTAGAATTAGCCATTGAAGTAAAAATATCTCAAATAGAGAACCTAGAATATTTAAAGGATATAGGATTTAAAGCTTCCATAAATAATGGAGAGATTACCGTAACAAGAGCAGCTGGAGCAGTATTTACAGATCTAGCTGCCGTTGTTTTTGGGGGGCTGGTTTTTTTGGCGGGTGTTTATGGTGTTGGTTCTTTGGTATCTATGTTCGTAAACGGAGAAGAAATAAATGTTTTTTCCTTAGCGGTAAACGCTGCTATGGCAAGTTTAGTGATGATAGGCTTTAGCTTTTTTAATGGAATCAAACGGTTGGTGGATTATTCTGGCTTTCGATTATCCAATCAATCGGGTATCATTACTATGAAAAAACGTTTTGATTTGAAGTTGGAAGAAATTAAAGAACAGGCTTCCGAACTATTTTTGGAGTCAGATGATAAAGAGCTTATTTTAAAGCTTGGTAATTATATCGTTTTTAATTCTAATGTGGAGAATATTGTGCAGCGGCTCACCTTAGAACAACTTGCAAACCTTCTTAAAAAGTGTTGATGCCTTTAAAATATTAAAAATAATACCCCCTTTCATGTACGAACAGTTCTTTCAATGTCCTTATTGTTGGGAAGAAATTTCCATGTTATTAGATACGTCGGTTACACAACAAACCTATATAGAGGATTGTGAGGTGTGTTGCAGACCTATTGAGGTTACAAGCCGTTTCAGTGGGGACGAACTTGTGGCTTTTGATGCTATTGATATAGAACAATAGCTTTTTTGATTTTCATTTCTCATATGTTGACTTCGCTTTTATTTTCTAATATTAGTGCCTAATGACATATAGGTATAACTCAAAATATAAGGTCCATCTAAAGGGCCAGGGATTGTAAGTAGTATTTAAAACATGTTTTAAATCAAAATGGGTAGTTGATTTTGATAAGAAGTAATTACGGAGATTTATCTATAGTTCCCTTACATCATTTAAAGACCGTTCCCTCAGAATGACCCCGGCATTCCTAGCGAAATAGCGAATAATAAATCAACTACTTGTGAATAACTCATGGTTTTCTTTTTAATATCTTTCTTACCTATTTTAGAATTATAAAAATCGAGGTATGCAGCTGTTTTTTTAAACTCTTATGGATTTTTAATATGCTATAATCCTGTTTGAAAGATTGAAAATAGCTTTCTAATATTTTATCTCAAACTTAGTTTGCATAAGAGGCATTCAAAGATGGAATATCTCTTTATGTTATGTTTCGAAGGCCTCTATGATTTGCTCCAAATCATTTTCGTTTTACATATGATTGATACAATCATCCCTAAGGCTTTTTAATTTTTTGTGGCCCTAGTTTAGCACTGCGTTGATATTAAGTTTCATAGTATGGCTGGATGTTCGCAAACCGCTTCAAAGCCCCCACACCCAATGTCTGTTGTGCGAAGGCAGCAGTGGTGTCCCTATTTGATTTTTTTTAGGGTATGCCAGTTTAGATACTGTTGCAGGTATTTGGTGGACACGCCCAAAAACGTACTGCCAATCCACTTTTTTATCCTATTGTGTGTCGAGTTTACATGTTGCACATGGAATGCGGCTTTTACCCTTGGAAACATTTATGGGATGGAACGCCACTTCGGTGTCCTCGGCGAAGCCTTTATAGCTGGAGTGGGAATCATTGCACAAAATTGTGCCTCCCTTTTTTATGCGTTTGCCAATGGCATTTGCAATATCGGTCTTCCCAATCCGTCCAAGCGTGGCCATGCTCAAATCTATCCCAGAATTTATGTCCTAGGTTACGATGACAGCAACCTGATTATTGCTTATGCCCCTTTTGCTGGACTTGCCACTCCTTTTCCTTGGTTTTCAGTTTTTGACCTCCATACCCTTTTCAGACCTGAGGAAGAAAGTCTCATCACTTTCAGTGATACCGGTGAAGTCATCCCCGTCGTCCGCGCCCAGTGAGGCCAATATCTTGTGACGCCAGTCAAAGGCTGTCTTTTTGTTGATGCCCAATGCCGAGACAATTTTGTCAAGGCTCTTTTCTTTGACCATTAGCTTTAGGTAATCTGCAATTTTATCCTTCCTTTGAAGGCCGGCCACCCAAGTGCCAGTGTACTCAGTAAATCTCCTGTGGCAAGACTTGCACTTGTAGCGCTGCGCACCTTTGTCCCTACCAAAGCGAACATACTTAGGGTGAGCACAGTGCGGACAGGCACAGCCTTTGTTATCGAACTCGTGCCGGCATGAGACAATCGCAGACAGGTCAATTTTTTTGGTCGAATCTTCGATTCCCTTCAATAAACGCTCGCGCTGCGCAACTGGCAGTGAGAGTATTTGTTCGGTAAGCTTTTTTGTTTCTATAAACTCAATATACAAATAATAGCTTGTTTAAACGAGAGCCATTTCTTTTTGCCAATCGGTCAAGAGCCTTGTAGTTCTATAGATTAGCCACTTGAAAGTAAAATGGATTTTACCGTCATAACCTATATAAATAAACCAAAATCTGAAATTGTTGGCGTGCACATAATTAGAAAATAAATAGCTCACACAATTATATTCTCGTTTAGGCCTGAAAAAAATTAGATTTTATTTTTTTAAGATTGTTTTACCTAGATTAAGCTTGTATTTATATTTTTTGGAATTAAAAGGATATCGATATTTTCCCCCTGATATAGAGCGGGGTACCAGGTGTAAAATGAATCTCCTCAACGGAAGAGGTTTCATTGAACAGACGGCTTTCCGTAGCAAACTGTGTTTCGTTCCACGCGTTGTCAAAGAGGTTTTCCACAATAATACCGTATGTCCAGTTTTTATAATGGTAGTTTAGGTTGAAATCGGTAATAAAATATCCGTCCGCGGTAATCGAATTATCCTCGTTTGCCGGCCTGTCATCTATATATCGATAGGTTAATGCCCCTGAAAAGTTACCAAGGCCATCTATCAAGATACCTCCTGAAGATGTAATATCGGGAGCAAGGGGGATAAAATCCGCCCCGTCGGGTTCTTCAGTACTTCGTCCATAGGTATAATTGATGTCCCCGTAAAGGTATAACCAATCCAAGGCCTGATACCGTGCGCCAAATTCCGCTCCCAATCTTCTGGTCTTTCCACTGGGTTCTACGATGCCGGCATCGCCAACATAAACGAATTCCTGTTCTAGGAACAGTCCCCAAAGCGTAGCGTTCAAGGCCAATTTATTTATTGGTTTTATGATGGTGCCGAAATCTATACCATAGGCTGCCGGAAGGATATCTTCCCCATTGTTGGCGACTACCACTCGGGTGTCATTGGAATGGAAACCAATGCCGGACTTAAGAAAAAGCTGCCAATTTCTGTTTACCGAATAGATGGTGTTGAGTTTTGGGCTAAAGGCAACTTTGGATTCGCTTTGATTATCATAGGTTTCCGTAATCTTGTTTACATAATCGAAGTTGAAATAATCCAATCGTATAGAAGGATTGATAGTCCATTTGCCTGTTTTTAGCTCGGTGTTTAAGAAAGCATAGGTGTTTGTTTCATCAACATCGCCCAAAGAAATCCGGTTTAAGGTCGTTTGACGGTTCAAAGTGTTCGATAGTTCAATGTCGTCTGCATTATCGTATCTAAACCCGATTCCAGATTGATACTCGAACTGGGTATCGTCACCCAAAATCATGTTCTTCTGTTCAAATACACTCTCCGCGCCAACGATGATACGATTTTCCTTTTGCCTTATTTGATCAGCGTTAACAGGGTCTTTTAGAAAAAAAGTAAAATTGGAATAAAGCTCAAAATTGTACTGTGACAGGTACGCCTTAGTCTTAAAAAGCCTATTTTCATCAAGTACCTTGGTATGGTTTGCCAGAAAATTAGTTCTGTTCGTTTGGCCGCCCTCTGTATCGTCAATTGACCCGAACCTTCCAATGAGGCTTTGATCTACGGCACGTTGGGGAATCTGTCCGGAAGCATCCCAAGTACTTTGAAAATGAGATGCGGTAAGGTTCAGTTCTTGGTTGCCCGGTACATTGTAATTGTATCTCCCCATAACATTGATACGGTTAAAATTCTGTGGAGAATCGAACGGTCCATCGGTCAGATAAAGTTCGGAAGCGATATAGGCGTTGCTATTATCCGATTCCAATAGGTTGAACATTCCCAAAAGGCGGGAAGTATTAAATTGTCCGGTCTCGAAGGAGATCAAACTTTTATTCAAGGTTTTTCGCAAACGAAGGTCTACAAAGCCGGCGGTATTAAAATTCCCTTTATCCGCATAGTAGGGACCTTTGCCAAAACTTACGTTTTCTATGGTTTCGGGGATAACAAAATGCATATCGGCATATCCTTGACCGTGTGCGTGGCTTACCATGTTCACAGGCATACCGTCTACACTTATAGCCACATCCGTACCATGGTCAACATCAAAGCCTCGTAGGAAAATCTGTTCTGCCTTACCGCCACCGGCATGTTGGCCAATAATCAGTCCTGGCACTTTCCGTAGTATTTCCTGTGATGATTTTACGGGACTGGTCTTTACATCGACATCAACGATGCGGCTAAGTGCATTTACTTCCGCTACCACAATCACTTGATCTAGCGAAATGCTGGATTCTTCTAAGACCATATAAATTTTGGTATCCAAATTGTCTTGGGAAACGACTAAAAGTTCTTTTTTATATCCGATACGGGAAAAATAAACGGAGTCGTTCACAGCTGTATTGGTAAGGACAAAGGATCCTGTGGCATCGGTATGGTTATGCTGTCCTGTGTTTTGGCTAAATATGCCAACATTCTCTAGAGGTTGGTTTCCCTTGCCCACTAGGGTCCCTCTCAGGTTTTGGGCAATACTGGTATAGGTGATGAACATCAAAAATGCTGTATAAATATATTTCATCTGTTTAGTTTTTTGAATTTATCAATGGTTTCCCAAGTGGAAACGTTAGTTTAGAATGTATGCAGAAGAGATACGGCTTAATTAGTCACGACCAGCCCAAGATGTTGATTTGGAGCGCGAGAATACATTAGCCCTGTGCCTTATATAAAGTATGTATGTGCCGAGTTAACGTATCTGTCAAATGCGTCAAATGTAGTACTGTAATGGACCTATGTCAGGTCAACTTTTGGAGGTGGCGTCTTAACCTCCAGACCGATTTTATAATTTTTATCGGCATGGAAAAAAACATTGGATGCTACAACCATAAGCAACGATACTTCTTCTTTTGTGTTTTCTGGAAGGGTATGTTTATCTGGTTTTACTTCAATGGTCAGTTTTTGCTTTTTATCCCTGTTCTCATCACTAGTGAAATAAGCGCTTAATAACGAAAGTAGCCCATGGGTATGCGCATCTGTTTCCTTTTTTTCATGGTGATGGTCTTTTTCTTGAATAGTGCGGGAAGCTAGAAAGTCATGGTGATGGTACTCGCCGTGAATATCCTCAGCTTCCATATATTGTTTTTCTGAAACCAATTGGTGTGATATTTTATGAATAAGGTTGTAAACCTCATTTTGTACTGGGCTCAGCACATACGCAGAACACATCGCGATAATAAAAATTATAACGAAACCAGACTTTATACTTTCAAATTTTTTCAAATTATTGGATTAATTAGACCAAAACAATAAAATAGGCACTCTAAATCTACCTACGGAATTTTTCTAAAGAGGGTTTTATAAATATTACTTTATGCAGTATTTTAGATTGGTAAATACGAGTATTTGGAGTCTATTTAAAAGAAGGAGTCTGTAGTTAGTGTCAAATTTCAGTGACTTCTTATGTCATATGAAATTAAAAAAATGGAACATGGAGGTAAAGTAAAATCGAAATAGGGCACACGCTACTTTTGATTTGAAACAGTATCCCTTTTTTTGAGCCATTGTTCAGACTCTTTATAATGAGACAGATATTCATCAAAATAATCCCTAAGGCTTGTTATGGACTCTTGCCGTCCTTTGGAAAATGATTCTTTACGAAACTCGTCTGTTCGGCAAACCTTAACGGCAAGAAACGCTATGACAAGCAAAGAGATTGCCCAAATATAATAGTGCAGCCACAATCACCATTTGGATATCACGCTCGCCTTTGCCAAACGCTCCTTCAATGAACCAACGGATTCCTGAAGTTGCAAGGTCCTCTCTTTTTCCCGCTTCAAATATATTTCCAGCAGTTTCTTGATTTCGGAGGTATCGGAAAGTATCCTTATGTCCTCCACGTTCTTGGAGAGCCGTTGCAATTATTCCAATGCCTTGTAGAACCCGTCCAGTTCGTCCGTGAGCAGTTCCATTACCTCGTCCAGTTTCTTGTTGCAAGATTATTTGAAAAAAGTGTCGGAAAAAAATCGGGAAACTATCGAAAAAGCGCCAGAAACTGTACCTCCCGCACATATCTCCGCTCCTGCGCACGAGCTGAAGTGCGCAGAGAAACACCAACGAAACGCAAGGGACAGTCCGGAAGGCCCAGCCGGTGCATCCCAAAAAAAACTGTCTGCTCAGTAACAAGACGCACTATAACCCCCATGATTCGGATGCCTGTATATCGGTAAAGCCGGGCAAGGCCAGAAAGCTGAATTACCATAGCAGCATGGCGGTAGATATCGCAGAAGGGGTCATCTCTCATATCCAAGCTGACTTTGCTGACGGCAGGGAGCCAGTACCTGACCAATATCACCCTGCAGGTGCAGAGCCGTTTAAGGAAAAACGAGCTCATTATGACGGGTCTCCTCGCGGACGCAGGTTATTTCAATGGCGCCAACCACCATTTTCTCGAACAAAGGAAAGTTACCGGATGGATATCCGTTTTTGGGAAATATAAAACTAAAAGAGAAGGTTTTCCCTATACCAGGGAAAGGGACGAATATAGTTGTCCGATTAACAGGCCCCTGCCTTTCAAGGGATTATATACCAACCGTGATGGTAGCGTACTGAAAAACTACTAGGCAGCACCGAAAGACTACAAGGTCTGCCTCATGAAATCCCAAGGTGTGCCAAATACAAAATGTAAAAAATAATCAGAACTGTCTATGACGAACAATATTTGAGGGCCTACGGCTGACAACATAGCAAGAGGGGCAAACAAATGAAACAAATATGGCAAAGTACGGTGGAGCCCGTATTCGGTAGTTTGACCCTGTTCTACGGTCTAAGAAAAATAGGCGTACTGTGCAAGGCCGTTGCATATAAGGGCATGCTCATGGCTGCAATCGCCTTCAATCTAAAAAAGTACCTTAAGAAAGGGGGGAAGGAAACCTTCGCTTGATAATTTCGGGACGGTTATGGATGCCTTCCAAGGCTACCTGACCCTTTTTTACCAACAAAGCTAATCAAGACGGCCTCTCCTAAAGGCTCCGTAAAAACAGCCTACTTGATTCCATACTTTGTATATCAATTACGTATGAAAAGTACACATCCGTTTTAGTAGACTTTTAAGAAATTAGGATATAACATAAAATGTAGACCCTTTTAATCTATGCTTTAAGAATGAAGAACCTCTATTTATATTAAAAAAACAAAAAGTCCCATGGTAGGATGGGACTTTTTTAATTAAAACATAGCACTTCTTATGATTTAGTGCCTGTAATGGTCACATTCGCATTAATCTGTAGAGCAGATGTTACGTTAATGGCACCAAGATTCAATAGAGTAGTGGATTCTGCCTCCAAGAGGGCGTTAAAGGTAAAACTATCCTCGTCTTCATTATAAGAGACGAACACAAGCTCAAACTCGCCCTCTGCCAAGAAATTAAGGCTATATGAATTATTCAAACCACTCACTTCGGAACTGGTCACGGCATTGGCAAAAGTAACATTACTTTCTCCCTGACCTTGGGTCTCTACTTCGGTATCGAAGGTTCCTTTCTCGTAGGCATAAACCACAATCTTATCTGAGGTGTTACCAGCATCATTGGCCGTACCGGAAATCATCCCTGTTGTTTCTTCGTTTACCGCACGGATTCCCGCAGAAAGTTCAGTAGTAGATACAAATTCAAAATTGCTAGCTAGACCATTTTCTTCTTCCTTGATGGTCTTTCTCAGGTCAAAATCGATAATGATTTTGTTCGTATTGGACGCAAAGACTTCAAACGTATCGTTGATACTGATTGTACGTGCGGAAGCTTCCAATTGGTCTTTTTGGCCATCGGCCATTTCTACATAACATCCCGGACTGTTACCTGTGGCATCGGTTACATAGTCCAATTCGAGTTCGATATTAGAATAAGAACCTGCTTCCAGTTTAAGATTGCCCAAGGTTTCGGTCCGTCCGTTGACCAGAGCGGCCAGATTAAAAGTAGTCTTATTGAATCCCTCCAGCGATTTTCCATCCACTTTAACGCTGGAAACGGTTACGAAGACAGCCTCCACATTGGCGTTATCAATGGGGGCATCGGTAATATTGAAAGTAGTATCATACGATTCGGCTTCCATGTTTCCATCTTCGTTGTCATCTTTACTACAGGAAACGATAATGGATATTGAGTACAAAAAGACCGCTACTATTTTTAAATAATTTTTCATACTATTTATTTTCAAAGAATTTTTCATGCTATTTATTTTTAAAGAGTCATTCGTCTATACAACAAATGAAAAGGGCTTTACCCTCTAAAAAAAGTGTTAAGATTTTAAAAATAATGTTAAATCCCATGAGAAGAAAAGTTCAAGCCTGTGTCATACTTTTGCTTTATAGGGACTACGGCTGTTCTATAATATCAAAAGTAATACCTACGTTACTGGGTATGGGAAGGGTATTCTGTTCGCTACCCTACTTGCGGCCTTACACAAAAAAATTATATTTTTTGATTCTCTTCTTATTCTTCTAATCATACAATTTAGGTTGATAATTTTCGTTTTATGTGTAACTTCAAATTAGTTCGGGATTCCAAATTTTAAAATTATGAATATTAGAAATATAAAATTGATTGTACTGTTATTTGCGATCGTTTTATCTTGTTCAAAAGATTCAGAAAGTAACAGCACCGTCACGGAAGATGAGGATGGAAACCTTACTGAAATTGACACGTCTTCAAATAAAAAAAATGTTGGGGACTCTTCAAACGATCTTCTTTCATCCAATAGCTTTGAAAAGTTAATCATAGAAATATTATATGTAGGTGATTTGAATCCGACTTCCGCAACCATCGATAATTTTAAGGAATTTTTAGAAGCACATTTGAATAAACCTCAGGGAATCGAAATTATACAACGACAAATAGTCTCTCCGGAACAGGAGGTATATTCTATAAAGGATATAAAGGATATTGAAGATGCTAATCGACAAAAATTTAACAACCAAAAAACAATAGCAGTAAGTGGTATATTTATAGATGGAGAATACGATCAAAATACCGCCAATGGTTCTGTTTTGGGTGTCGCTTACCGCAATACTTCTTTTGTAATATTTGAGGAAACTATTAGAAATTTTAGTAGTCAGCCTTTGGCTCCTAGTTTAGCAACTTTGGAGTCTGTGGTACTGAGTCATGAGGCAGGACATTTGCTGGGTTTGGTAAACGCTGGTAGCGCTATGCAAACAGACCATCAGGATACTGAGCATGGAAGACACTGCACCCAAGAAGACTGTCTTATGTTTTGGACTGCAGAAACCGGGGAAGGTTTGCTTAATATGCTAACAGGAGGTTCTGTTCCTTCTTTAGATATTCTATGCGTAAATGATTTACAAGCAAATAGTGGAGAGTAGTGCGGTACTTAATATAAGTAATCATCCCCAACGCGATTAATCAAAAGATTGATTTAGCGATTAGCGTCGCGATGCTATTCTTTAGTTCTTGAAATAATCTCGTTAGTATTTACTGGGTTTACGATTTGAATATGGTAGACATCGATTATAGTGCTCAGCGAATTAGTTTTGAGCTGATTCTTATTTTTTCTACTTACTCCACCAAGCCTTTTTCGAAAGCTGCTGCGTCTTGGTAGATTTTTTTAATTCAGTTCTGTTCTGGGCTATTTCGGTTCTCTGTAATTCTAAAATATTTGTTTTTACATAACAATCGTAAATATGAATTATGGAAACACTAAACCTGAAAAAAGCGCATTCAATGCACTGAGAAGATTGTCAAAAGTCCTTCTATTTGACGAATTATCATGGCCCAGCAAAATTAAAACTATAGATAAAATCCAAATGCTAAAACCTAAATTATCATTTTGCTTAAAGGCCCAATATTTGATTTGTTCTCTTTCATGCTTAACTTTAAGTCACTCGGAACTATAGAATAATATCACCTACTATGTATTCCCTAGACAAACATTGGGTATTTAACTCCTTTTATGAAAATTTACCGACCGACCTCCCGGCTATTTTAAAGAATGATTCCTGTTCCATTTGTCGTTCTTTTAGTAGTTCCGATAATTCACCTTTTACAGAACTTTAATATTTATGGATATGCTCAAGAAAAGGAGATAGTGATTATATAAGAATTTTCTAAAAGTTTAAAATGTTACTCAAAAAGGAAAAGGCGATTTACCCACGATATTATGTAGAACCCTGTGTGCATCCTTCACAATAGTCCAACTAACTTCAAAATATGTGTATAGTTTGTAAAAATCACAAACTATACACATTAGAGTGATTTTATTTTTTTGTTCTTGACTGTAAAAAAAACCTCTAGTATTTACCAGAGGTTTCAGAGGTGATGGCACTAGGACTCGAACTTAGGACCGCCGGCTTATAAGGCATAGGATTAATGGTTTCTTATGAATTTAAAAATACTTAAAAGCTTAGTAAATCACTAGTTTATGTTTTTATGAATCTATATAACACCCTGTTTTGAGTGTAAATTTTTGTATCCTCAAAATATGAAAACGAATATTATCCTTTCGATTGATACAAGGCGTAAGCGGAAAGATAGGATGTACCCGATTATTTTAGATGGAGTCATCATCTTTAAACTATTACAATAGCAACAGGTTTTGCTGTTCCGCTGGAATATTGGAACGAAAAGAATCGTGAGATTTAAAGAACCTATACTGGAGTCTTATCTGTTGCCCGTTTAAAGAATCTCTTAACGAAAAAGAAAACCGACTTACAGGATGGTATCAATTCGTTGGAAGAGAATTCAAGTTTAGAAGTTCTAAGTATAACGGTTCTGAAAATATTCTGACCAAGTCTGGTAAACCAATTTTGTTTTTTGAGTATGCGCAACAGTAAATAGATCAGATGGAAGAGGTCAAGCGTTTTGGAAATGCTAGAGCATATAAAAGTGTAATTGACGCCCTAAAGAAATTTAACAGGAAGTAAATTCTTAAATTTGAGGAAATATCCTATGCTTATTTGAAGCGATTTAAAACGTCCCATTTTAAAAAAGGGAATAGCGTAAATGGATTGTCCATATATATATATATATGAGGACCATTAGAGCTGTTTATAACAAAGCAATTCAACAGGGAATCGTATCGGTGACTTATTAACCTTTCAAAAAATATAAGATAAAATCAAACGAATTCTTGATTTGGAATTAGAATAGGATAATCCATTATTTCATACCTGAAATTATTTTTCATACTAGTATTTAATGAATGGTATATCATTTATAGATATGGCTTATTTAAAGCTAGGTTCTATCGCACACGGTCGAATTTAATATTCGAGGTAAAAAACTGCAAGGCCATATGACATTAAAGTAACAAATGTCATCTATTTTAAACTACCATTTAAAAGGCAAGTCTAGGGGTGATTTTATTTACCCGATAATAGGAAGAGAGCATATTAATGATCAATTTCATGATGTACAACGGGAAAGAAAGCGATATAACAAACGCTTAAGGGAAATTGCTATACTTTGTGAAATCGAAGAACGCCTGACAAGCTATGTGAGCAGACATTCTATGGCAATAAATTTAATACTGGATGATGTGCCGATAAATGCACTAAGCAAAATGCTAGGGCATAGCAAGCTTCAAACAACCGAAATCTATATCAAAAACTTACCGACACATATCATGGATGAATATCAGGAATGATTGGAAATTTAGCGTTAAACTAAACTTTTATATTCTTGAAGCAGGGTTAAATGGCTATATCCTTAAAATAGCAACCACTACAAACGTTATATTTAATACCACTAGGTGTGAGAGTTTGAGTCTCTCCGCCTTTACAAAGGGAAAGCCGGCTTTTAGGAGTCGGCTTTTTTTTGGGGATAAAATACGGACAACAAATGATTTGTTTTTTGTTTAGTTAAATTTTATAGGAATAAACTATCTTAAACTAAAGCAGCCTATGGGTCGAGCCCAAGTTGGACCACGAAAAACTCCTATAAGTAATTGACTTATAGGGGTTTGATTTTAAAAAGGAGGCAACATTTAAAAAAATACACTAGACATACTTAAAGGATATTATAAAAAATACATTCTTCTTCTACAACAACGTTCTTTTAAAAGACCCTTTGCATAAGACTGTTTTTGTAATGAGTCCAAATTGCTCAATTGCAAAGTACATTTATACAATCGTTTAAATATACCTTCATACTACCTGAAAAGTTTAACGCTTTCCAAAAGGTGCATCACGTAAAGAGTTTAGAAAAAAAAAGTTTAAATAAGGGGGTGGGATTAAATGTACTCGTTAATTAAACTATAAAGGATGGATGGAGTGTTTTTTTGTGAGAAGTAGGTGTTTGTGTAAATAATAGTTCAAAGAGTGTAATTAAATGCCCTTTAATTTGAGCTTTAGTAAGGTGCTTGTGTATGATTAGTTGCGTAAGCACTAGGATAACAAAAAGGTACTGGGTGAAGGAATTACGGCAGAATTTCCGTGCTAATCATTAAACACTGTCTAGCAATTAATTATACTCGTCTTAAGTTTGTTTTCAATGGATATTACAGGAAATTGTTTTGCATTAACCTTAAGATATTTGATTTCTAGACCCTATAAACACTAATAATTTTTTTAAACCTTTATCAATATTCTTCTTGAAAATATTTTTTAATAAAACATAAATCAATATTTTTTTTAAAGGGGATTTTGCTTTTATGTAAACTTCTGCTGTTAGATTGCAAGAATTTGAAGTTAAAGGAGAAATAATGAAAAATTGATACAATTCATCAATAGCCTTGGGACTTGTTGTTAATTCTCCATAAACTAATTGTCCAGGTTTTACATCTTTAATAACGGTAATGAAATTTAAGCGTTTTTGATTAATTACACAGACATGCTCAGTGCCAATTCTTGTGACTTCGTTTAAATTATAGTCAAAACTATCTACACCATCAACCCAATATTTTCTATAAGAATAATTTGTAATATATTCCAACAGCTCTTTCGCTGAAACCGGAAATTGATTTTCAAAAATAAGCGAAGCTGGTTTATTAAAAAGTATCTTTCTTGCTTGCTGAAAGGGTTTTAATTTCAATTCTTTTTTAGCAATAACTGAAAATAGATAATCTAGCTGTTTACCATCATAGGTGTTATTTCCTTTTTTGAAATTATATAATTTTGTTTGATAAGAATCCGACAAATGAATATGATTTGTTAATTCTTTGCTGAGCAACACATAATTGTCGCTATTCACCGAATTTTTCATTAATCGATGTACTTCAATTACTTGATTTCCAAATGGTTTTCTATTTTTTTGAACATTTATAAATTGTAATTCCCCACAATGAGCAATAATTTTTAGTTCTAAATTTGGAGCTGTTGAACATGCGTTGCACGGACAAATTCTGTTTTTCTCTAATAACTTTAAATGACTATAAAAAGCTGAAAACATATGCTCTACTTGAGCTAATAATTTTTCTAATGAAGGAATTTCATTTTCTTTATAAAAAAAAAGGGCATCTCCTTCTATTTCGGCTAAAAGTAATTGTTCCGTATTCGCTTCAATCAATACTTCTAATAATTCGGAAATTACGTGTTGACTGTGCTCTACCTCTGTATTTTGGACGAATTTAGTAAAGCCTGAAATGTCTGGTAAAAAAAGTAACGATGAAGTCATGGATTCAATGTTGATTTTAGCTGCTGATACTAATTAATACTACAAAGGCAAAAAGGGGGTCTTCAAGATGTTTATATTTGATGTTGCTCACTTCGCAGTCATGTTCCGTTCCTTATCACAACCCCTTCTCTAATATACTATTTTCCTTTGATGGAGGTAGGATTCTAAATCTAAAAAGACTACTATAAAAGTCGATAATAAAGCGAAAAAATCCTTTTTACTTTAGTCTTTACTTGAAAGTACACTAATTTGATTTTCAGTAAAGTTCAATTAAACGTGTGTTTAAATATACTAGTTCAATTAAGTAGTAAATAGGTTTGTTTGAACTTTGGTAACGTGATTGTATAAGGTTAGCTGCGTCTTTAAAGCACTAAATTCAGTAAATAAAACACGAACCAAGAAAGTCTGTTTGGACTTTCGTAAGTATGTTATTTGCCAGCTATTAATTTTATACGGTGTTACCACACATGTTTATTTTTCACTTCCAAACCATTCCAAAATTTGGTAAAAACACTTCTTAATCGATTTGTCTAAAAATTGTCGGTAATCGGTCTTTTCATTTTACTGCTTTGATAACCAGAGCATAGAACATGTAATTACTTGTTTGGTAAATACCCATTCCAATATGATTTTCACTAACCGCAACCGTATGTTCCAAATCGGTGATTTTTAGCGTCACCTTAATCAAATAATTTAATTGTAGGTATACTAGTAACATCCGCATTAGTCCCGTTTAGATAGTCCAAACATTTGGTTAATTTCAGAAACCCTTAAAATGAAAAAAATTACCATATTGTTTAGATAATAATAACCTTCTAAAAGTGCCAAGTATTCTGTTCTCTCAATAGAAATATTTTCTCCTTTCACACGAAGTATTTTATCGCCATCTTCTCTTGTTTTATACTTCCATTAATGCAGCCTATGTTAAGTATGTCTTTTGAATGTTGATCTAACTTATATTACGAAGACTATGAAATAAGCAAGATACTTGTAACAGCTATAGTTTTAGTCATTAAGTTTTTCCTAAACGCTTCCGTATTCTACTCAAAGCTTCAGGAGTAATGCCTAAATAAGATGCAATCATATATTGAGGTATAGATTGTATCACTTTTGGTCTTTCTTTAATCAAATTAGTATACCGCTCTTCTGGAGTATTCAAAATAAAAGAAGCCGTAATATCGCATACTTTTATGTATAAACTTTCAGCTAGCAACTTTCCAAAATGAACAAAACCTGGAATGGCTTTGTACATAGTGTTAACAGCCTTTTTTTCAAAAAAAATAACCGTACTATCTTCAGTAGCCTGTAAATAAGTCAAAGACTTTTTTTCGGTTAAAAAACTTGCATAATCTGTACAAAACTCGCCTTCCAAGAAAAATTGTTTGCTGTATTCTTGACCATCAACCGAATAAAAACCTCTAAACGCGCCTTTATGTATAAAGGCAACAAAATCACAGACCTTTCCCTGTATTAAAATAAATTCATTTTTCGAAAAATGTTTTACTGTTGTCAACTCTTCAATAAGAAGAATATCCTTTTCTTCTAAGTTTACAAATTGTTTGAAAAATAAAATAACCTGTTCACGCATTAGTTGTAAAGTTTTTAAAATTGAAATCGATGACCAAAATGAGGGAAAAATTCAGCTTTATTTATTTGGCCAACGCTACTGGTAATTCTATTGTATTTCCTTATTAAAATAGTATCGCTGTTGGTGATATTTTGCAAGTCTATAAAATTTGTGAGCCGTTTTTTCTTGTTGCTATTCAACGTGCATCCCTATTTTAAATCTAATCTCATAGAGTCATCATATTGTTTGCTAAATGGATGTTCTGATGATGCTAACCCCCGTTCCGGTCATGTTAACCCTCTTTAGATTTTGGTCTCAAAAACATATACTTTGTGAAATTACAGTTTTTTTCTTTGACTTTTATCTTTGAGTTCTATCCGGTGCGATGTATGCGTGGTTTTAATGTTTCTATTTTATTTGTAATAATGGCCTCCCCTAATGTTATCGTGGTTGGGCATATCAATCTCCGGTTCGATGTTCTCATCTAGAGAGTCCCATCCGTTTTTAAGGATGCGTTCGATGATATTATAATTATATGCCCCCATAATCCAAAGCTCTTTTACAGGCATTTTCCAATCTGGTATTGCCTACTTTTATGGTCAGGAGCAATACCCCTAGACATGATTTATAGGATTGTTTGGGATGTTGTTTCTTATCCTGTATCTTGATGATATATTCCTTGCAGTTTGTTCCGATATGACCTGCTTAGGTAATGAACTTCTCCGAGTTCCATTCACTTATAAGCTGATGATGTGAGGGCATGTGTTCTTTGATTGTTGTGTAGGCCTATTTCTTCCTTTCCCTTGGGTGCGCTGCCAAGCGTTCGAGTTTATGGAATATCTCAACCAGACTATCCGAGTAGACAATCTTGATACGTTTTCCTATAGGTTAGTAGGGTACGCTATAGTACTGTTTGTTCTTGCTGAAGTAGATGTGACTGTTCTTATGTACTGTTCTCTTGGCGTATGATTTAATCTCGTACCTTTTTAAGGGTAAGGGCCTTAACTCTTGTTTTTCTACTTCCTCGAACAAAGAATATCGGGAGTACTCTCTTCCCCTAAAAGACAACTTGTTATGAGCATCCAAGAGCGGATGTATCGCCTTGTTAATGTGAGGTATACTATGGAATGTCTGGTGGCGCAATGGGGCAAAGACCTTTGTGTTAGATGATACGTACAGCATTCTCAACTATCGCCTTGTCTCTAGGCTTGTTTGCTCTGGTGGGCAATACGGCTGTTTCATAATACTCAGCAAAATCGGCAAAAGTCTCGTTTACCTTTGGTCCGTAACGACTGCTTTTGGTGACTGCTGTCTTAAGGTTGTCGGAGACTAAGGCATAGGGTAGACCGCCATAGAACCAAAGTGCATTTTCAACGCTCTGTACAAAATCTTCTTTCTTTTGGCTCGCACTAGCCCCTACATAGATATGTTGACTGCTACCCAGTGTGCATACAAATACTTAAAGGCTTTGTAGTTTGCCCGTATGACGGTCTACAATAGTGAGTTTCTTTCCTGTGTAATCAATGCACAGCTTCTCGCCTGCTTTATAGATAAGGTGCATAACGGTAGATACGTACGCGGTCCATTTGTTGTACCAATACTTGAACTGTGACACCTTAAAATCATCGGGATGTTTTACGTAGTATTCTTCTTAGAGTAGCTGTCTGGTTACTCCCGTTTTACGAAGCTCCTTATCAAAATAGGGAAAGTACTTTTCTAAGGTGAGCAGCTGTCTACTTCTAGGCTTCTGGTCTGATTTGAAGCGTTTGTACAGTTCTTCCAAGGTAATTGCAGAGACCTCGTAACTGCTAAACTGATAACGCTTGAAAAAGCTAAGATACTTTGTAATCGTATTACGCGATAATTCTAGCCTCGAACTTATTTGACGTTTGCTTACTTCCTCCCTATAAAGTTTAAAAATCTGTTTTACTTTTTACCACTAGAATCGACTTTTCTAGTGGTTCACTTTAATCTGGCGAGGGTGGTATACTATGACCGATTTTTGCATAACGCTTTTCTGGAGTATTCAAAATAAAAGAAGCTGTAATATCGCATACTCTTATTTTGCAAACTTAGCATTTGACTGAATATCGGCTGTCCAAAAAAAAATAGCACTTTTACCCGTAGTTAAATTTTTAATCAGAGATTAATTCTTCTGTAATACGAAAAAAGCCTCAATTATTGAGGCTTTTTTTATCTGACACTAATGTTACAAAGACCATAAAACAAGCAAGATACTTGTAGCAGCTATAGTTTTTGTTAGTCTTTGTATTTGTGCGTTTTTCCTAAACGCTTCCGTATTCTACTCAAAGCCTCAGGAGTAATACCTAAATAAGATGCAATCATATATTGAGGTATAGATTGTATCACTTTTGGTCTGTCTTTAATCAAATTAGTATACCGTTCTTTTGGGGTATTCAAAATAAAAGAAGCATTAATATCGCATACTTTTATGTATAAACTTTCAGCTAGCAACTTTCCGAAGTGCACAAAATTTGGAATGGCTTTGTACATAACATCAACATCCTTTTTTTCAAAAACAATAACCGTACTATCTTCAGTAGCCTGTAAATAAATCAAAGACTTTTTCTCGGTTAAAAAACTTGCATAATCTGTACAAAACCCACCTTCCAATAAAAATT
>NZ_JHZC01000008.1 GCF_000621125.1 Maribacter antarcticus DSM 21422 | reverse complement strand
GCTAACTATGAGATATCTCAATACAACGATGCTTGGACAAATCCAGCGACTGCGCGTAAAGCAGTTCGTTTTGAAACTCGTTTAGAGTTCTCCATGGAAGGTCACAGATTCTTTGATTTAACACGATGGGGAATAGCTGCCGAAACACTTAGCGCTTATGTCCAAAGTGAATCTCAGGGAAGAGTTTATCTTGCAGGTAAGACGTTTGTAGAAGGAAAGCATGAGTATTTCCCTATCCCTTTAGAGGCGATAGAACGTTCTGTAGTTGACGGTGTACCAACAATAACACAAGATCCTGCATACTAATTATAAATAAAAATCTTCTCCGAAGATTTTTAATACCAAAAGCAGTGATTATATTCGTATAATCACTGCTTTTTTGTTACCCAATATTTAAAAGCACCTTACTACAATATGAAGAAAAACCTATCGATTTTATGTATGCTATTGCTATGCATTTATTCCTGTAAAAAGAAAGAGACCAGTTTATTTCTTTTAAAGTGAATAGCATTACAGACCTTATAGAATAGGAGCAAGAACTATGTTCTATGGTACATATGAATATCTAAAAAAACACCCTAGCAAAACCATTGCCATAAGAAGCGCAGTTGAGTACCATACCAAATTTTAAGGTATTGGAAAATGGAACTCTCCTCTATGTTAGTAACTCTTTAGACTATATCAATGGACTAGGGGAGTAATACCTATTCCGGTGGCTCCTTATTCGTGATAAATATGGTATTGCAAACTACACGGAAAGCGCCTAATCTTTAAAGAACCCTAAACGCAATGCGCATCACTTCTTTAGGGGATAATAAGTTTTTAGTAATAGCCAATACTAATACATTTTATATAATTTCAATCATAAAAAAATAGTGCATCTCTAGGAGTATTATTCTCAATATAATGGCTTGCCTAAAATATTCATATGTTAAAGTAAAAAACTAATATTAGATTCAGGTATGTCCTTTCATTTAAAGCTAGTCCTAGCCCTTTTCTTGGATATGGATATATTAAGACCCTCTTAATCTTGCGATCAAAAATAAAATTAGTGTAATTTTACAGACAAATTAAAGCTTGTCTTTAAGAATATATTCTAAAGATTTTCAATTAGCTAATATAATTCACATTTCCATGAAAAGACTATTGATTATCCTCCTCGTTATAATAGCACCAACCTCATGCAAAGATAAAGGAGCTACGAATAATAAAGAGATTATCGTAAGTGCAGAGGATTTACATGCAACGGTCGATAAGGTAACACAAATCATGATTCATGATATTTTTTCACCACCCGTGGCAAGCAGAATTTTTGCTTACCCTAATATTGCGGCGTATGAAATTATTTCTCAGAGTAACTCAGAATACAGATCACTAGCAGGTCAGCTAAACGGTTTAACACCAATCCCAAAAATGGATAGTGTTACTAGTATCAACCCTAACTTATCCGCTCTGATTGCACATATGACAATAAGTAAACAGCTGATCTTTTCCGAAGATAAGTTTGAAGTTTTGGAAGACAGCCTTTATCAAAACTGGCAAACTACCAATGAGGAACAATTTGAAGCGTCAAAAACCTACGGACTCTCGGTTGCAGCGCATATAAAGAGATGGATGGATAAGGATAATTACAACCAAAGCCGGACCATGCCAAAATTTACGGTAGATACAGACAACACTGCTCGGTGGCAGCCAACACCACCAGCCTATATAGAAGGTATTGAACCTCATTGGAATAAAATACGTCCATTTTATCTAGATTCCGCAGCGCAGTTCAAACCGATACCTCCTCCCCCATTTTCACTAGAAAAGGACTCGGATTTCTATAAAGAACTGGTAGAAGTTTATGATATGAGTAATGAAATTACTATAAACGGAGATGATTCCGAAGAGGTTCAAATTGCCCAATTTTGGGACTGTAACCCATATGTATCTGTTTCTCGAGGCCACTTAATGTTCGCCACTAAAAAAATCACGCCTGGTGCCCATTGGATAGGTATTACTAAAATAGCCAGTAGAAAGACCAATAGTAACTTTGACGATACGGTATATGCTTATACTAAAACATCCTTAGCTATCGCAGATGCCTTCATTAGCTGTTGGGACGAAAAATACCGAAGTAACCTAATTCGACCGGAAACTCTTATTAATATACATATAGACGATAGCTGGCGACCCATTTTGCAAACACCTCCGTTCCCAGAGTATACTAGCGGGCATAGTGTTATTTCTGGCGCGGCCGGTCTTGTCCTAACACATATTTTTGGTGATAATTTTGCTTTTGAAGATGATACGGAAGTCCCGTACGGACTTCCAATTCGTAATTTCACTTCTTTTAACCAAGCCGCAGATGAAGCAGCCATAAGCAGAATGTATGGTGGCATCCATTACCGAGCCGCTGTTGAAGTAGGCATAGGCCAGGGAAGAAACGTTGGTGATTTTATGCTTCAAAAAGTTAAAATGAGGACCAACGAGTAATAGCTAAACCATAAAGTAAAAAAGCTAATTCTATCAAGATGTGAAAGTAGGAAAAGTCTATTTGAGTACTGAGTTAATTTAGAGTACTACAAAGTTTAGAAATGAACAACTTAATCATTTACAACACGATTGATTGGTAGTAGAACTATTATAAGAACTGATTTAGCAAAACATATAAACTACATTATGACTAAACCGCTCTTTGCCTTAACGACATTTCTAATCATATCATGTACCAATTTTGGACAATTAAAGCACGTAGCAAATTTCCCCAATGCACTTGACGAAGTTTCAGGAATCTTATATGCAAAGGACAGCACAATTTGGGCTATAGAGGATGGTGGTAACGAGGATGAAATCTATAAAATTGACTTTAATGGGGATATCCTTAAAACCTTTGAAGTAAAGAATGCTAAAAACAACGATTGGGAAGATATAACCAAAGACCAAAATGGTAATGTCTACATTGCCGATACCGGAAACAACGATAGCGATAGAAAAGATATAGTCATCTATAAGATTCCTAATCCGGAAATAGAAAAAGGGAATAAAATTGATGCCGAAAAAATTGAATTTTATTATCCAGAACAAAAAAAATACCCTCCAAAAAAAGCGAATAAAAACTACGATGTGGAAGCGGTGTTCCATTTTAAGGATAAACTTTTTTTAATGACCAGAAACAGGGCAGACCCATTTGACGGAAATGCACGTATCTACACCGTACCGGACACTAAGGGAAAGTATGCCGCTACCCTTGTTGGGACTATAAAGCTTTGTGAGGATTGGAAAACCTGTCAGATTACCGGAATAGCCATTTCTTCAAATGCAAAAAAGATTGTAGCATTGAGTTATGGTAAGCTGTTCGTATTTACAGATTTCACCTTGGACGATTTTTCCAAGGGAACTATTAACACCATCGATATTGGAGCTCGAACACAGCTAGAATCTATATGTTTTGTAAATGATACCACCTTGCTATTAGCAGATGAAGTTTCCCATGGCGGTGGCGGCAATCTTTACAGTTATCAACTATCCGATAAAGCAAAATCCAATTAAAAGGCAAAACCTACTCCAAACGTAAACCGAGGTCCCTCTTCACTATTAAAAACAGCTATTTTAGCCGAAAGTATATCCGAACCATTCACAAAAAAGCCGCCGCCATAAGAGGTATGCCAACGGTTGGAACTATTATTTGGCAACCACACCCGACCATAATCATACCCAGCGAACATTCCTAAGGATGTGGGTATAATACTTGTTTTCACTTTACGTAAGCTAAAGCGTAGGTCCGTGTTTTGATAGTACGCTGTTTTTCCATTAAACCGCTGATTTCTAAATCCTCTTAAACCATCAACACCTCCTATACTTGCGCCTTGGAAAAATTCATATCCATTACCAATATTAAAATGTCCCTTCCATTTTGTGGCAAGTACTAAGCGCCCATTAGGTATTAACTTATAATCAAAAGATAAGCTGGGTATCACATAACCAAAATTCCCTCCTTCGGCACTAATATTCTCCTTAAAACCAACCTTTAATGACGTAGCCATACCCATAGTAGGAAAGCCCACGTTGTCTTTGTTTTCATAGGAATACTCCCCATGTGCTCCTATAAAATCATTTTGCGTTTCATCTCTGTTCTGCTGATAAAAGGTGTTCACAAAACGATTACTCGTCTCTTCAACCTCTATAGCTTCATAAGAAAACCCTGTCTTAAACTTAGCTCCTAATTTACCACGCCAAACCAACGATGGTGAAAATTCAAAACTCTGGATTCGAACCCTATTGAAGTCCATGCCTAGCTCATCATCATCATTTTCGGTATTGTTCCCAAAGCCAAAAAAGTTACTCGCAAAATTTGGACTAGTAAATCTCGAATTGACTTCCAAATTCCAATTTTCGAAAAGTTCTGCAAATTCACCCGAATAGGAAAGGTCAAAACCGCTGGTTGCAAAATAATAGGACGCTTGTATCGTATGCAGTTGCGTAAAAGGATTTTGTCTAAAACCGTTGTATGTGTATGTATTTGAGAATCCTATTTTAATACCGTCATCTGGATTAAAACCTATCGTAGGCAGCAATTGATTGTTGCTGTTACGAATATTTTGCGGAATGTAGGTGTTTACATTATAATCATCTATTCGTTTAACTTTAGCGCCATTTATCTCCTTAAAGGTATTGCGCTTGCTTTTGTAGTCATAAACGGTAATATTTTTACCGTTTTCAATCTCATATACATCGTTGTTCTGTCCGCCAATAAGCCGAACTTTTATACCCGTATGGTTCAGAATATTTTCAACTTGAAAAATATCATCATCGTCTAGGCCGTAGACCCAAATCTCCTTCGTTTCCTTCGAACTGAAAATTTTACCGAAGAATTGCCTTTTCTTTTTCCCATCAATAATTCTATAAGCCTTGACTTCAGTCCTACTTGCGTCCAATCTGGTAATTTCAAACCAGTCGTCCTTATCCGTTCCTGTGACTACTGCATATTTATTCATAATATCATAATAAGCATCAGCTGTGCCATCAATACCTCGTAGTCTAGAGAGTAGGATGCGTTTAATATCTAAAACCGTTTCGTCTCTTACTTCCTTAGGAAAAGCCTCAAGTGCTACATCTATAGCTGAACCATCTAAATTATCCTTTAAATATTGAGCGGCTGCCCTCCACATATCTTTTGTAGTTCCGCCTAACAATGCAAGGTCTAAGACATAGGTTTTTGGAGAGGAGTTGAAACCTTTTACATTTCTTATTTCTTCATTGAAACCCTCCATTAGTCGTAAACCAGGTATGGTTCTGGTCGCTACGCCCATAAATGCCCCATCCCCCATTTTGGAAAAAGCTTGATCTCTATCTCGGGGCACCGGTCTATAGACTATCTTTTTTCCTTCCTTAAATTCTGCCCAGCGCCATTGGTCTACATGCCTATCCCAATCACCAATCACCATATCAAAAAGTCGTGCGCGAATATATGCTTGGGTATCAACGGTATATTTTTCATCGTCCCTTAAATCTTCTAACATACTATTCGTACTCTTCAAATCATTTGAAAACCCAAAACTAGCCAAGTCTCCATGACCGTCTCCAGTATGCTCTTCTATCATATAAAGTTCGTCCCCAAATATGTCATTATAACTACCAAGGGACTTTTGCTTGGGAATATAATACAAAACAGGGGTTCGTATGATAAATCCCAACAGCATCAGATAGCTTTCCAATAACAAAAGGAGCATAAGGGTGGGAACCCGTATAAAAATCCTCTAAAATTTCTTGAGTGTAAGTATCCTTTAAGTCATCCAATACATATTGGTCTTGAAAGGCCATAGACTGCAAATACAACACCGCGCTCTTACGTAGCGCTCGCATGACATACTCCCTACCATCCTTAGCCCTAAGCCGGAGGGATTTTGATTGGTGTCCTCCTCCTTTTTTCACCGGAATCAAACCTCCAAATAAAGTATCTAACCGTACCGTTGGCGCACTTACCTTAGTACCATATAATTTTCTGTATCGCTCTCCCCATACCCATTTAAAAAAACTACTTTTATCTACCTCTTCATTGGTATAGATTGCGGCTTCCATCTCTTTCGGAAAATTCTCTTCATATACTTTTGCCGTATTTTGGAATTCCTCCGGCAACACTTTAGAAGTAAATAGAAATGACTCTTCCCCATTTTGTCCAACACCATAGAAGCGTACTCTAGATGAGCCATCTGTATATACCTCTAAAGTCGCATACCCCATGTGCCCCGTAGAAAAAATACTCCCATTTAAAAGTCTTGAAGCTCCCTTTTTGGCACCTGACCCACTGACAATTTGCGGAGTATTATTCTCTAAGATATATTGCAAGGTGTGTTCATGACCCGAAACAAAAATCACCTTTTCAGAATATTGCGCCAATGTGGTCACCCGTTTTGTAAGTTCCCGATAGCGTTTGTTCTGCAAATCTGCATTGGATGCCCCAGAGGTTCTTCGCAATACATTGATAAATGTCCCTAATACAGGAACAGGAAATGGCAACTTCTTAGGATAAAACTGCTTTTTTAAGGAAAATTGACCTCCATGTGACCCATAACTGGTCATAGGATGATGCATTGCTATTAGCGTTGTTTTCTGGAGATTGTCCTTGATAGCGTCTTCTAATTCTAAAAAAAATCGTTCCCTACTTTTTATATTACATTTGTCATTGATGTTCGTCCTTTTATCCCAGTTAGTCAAATACCACTGTGTGTCAATAACAATTATAGCAAGCTTATCATTTATGTCTACTACTTCTATTGGGCAACCATTTTGAGGTTGAAAAGCCTCCTTATCACCTAGTACTTTTTGAATATATTTCTCCTGTCGCTCTAGGCCCACCAAGCCATCTGCATACCAATCGTGGTTCCCAGGGATAAAAAGTGGCTTTCCCTTAAAATTATTCAAAGTTCTTAATTGAGCGTCCAAATGACTTTTGGCTTCTGCATAAGACCGTGTAGAATCTTTGGAATCCGGTAATCCCGCAGGATAAATATTATCACCCAAAAAAATAGCCGTACTATTCTCGTTGGCGTCATTCAGCCTCGTTTTAAAGATTTTTAATACGGAGTTCATTCCACCAATCGGAGAAAGACCAGCATCGCCTATAAGATAAAAAGTGTGTAGCACTTCTTTATTACCCGCTAAATCTACTGCCTTTTCCGCATGTGCGTACTTAGAGGTATATGTCGCACAACCAGTTAAAACAATGAGCAGTGCCAAGACACTATACTTTTTTTTCATATCGATGTTCTTACGTTCAAATTTTCGTAATTTGGAAACTTATTATAGCGTATGTCTGATATCTTAAAGAAAACTAAACATTATGTAGTGGCATTATTGTCCAAGGACTTAAGTCAAGACTTTTTATACCATAATTTAAGGCATACACAACGTGTGGTTAAAAGTACTAAAGAATTATTGAACGCAACTAGCCTAGACGAACAGGAAAAGGACGCAATCGAAATCGCCGCATGGCTGCACGATACCGGATACATAGCGGGATGTGAAAATCATGAAGCTCAAAGTTGTCTCCTAGCAAGGGAATTTTTGACTAAAGAAGGCTACGCCCCAAATATGATAGCCAAAGTAAACGAGTGCATCATGGCAACTGTTAGATATACAGAGCCTAAAAATTTTCATGAAGAAATTTTAAGGGATGCGGATGCCTCACACTTTGCACAAAAAAGTTATTTGGAAACTTCCGAGTTGCTGCGGGAAGAACTTGGCCTTCTTGGTGTTGCCAAGTACACCCAAAAGGAGTGGTTGGATCTCAATATCAGAATGTTCCGCACAGAACACCGGTTTTACACTGATTACGCAAAAGAAAACTGGCAACCCGGAAAAGACAAGAATCTAAGGCGTTTAATCAAAGAGAAAAAATCCGAGAAAAATATTGCAAAAAAGGAAGCCTTAAAAGCCAAATACAAAAGTGAAAGCCCCGATCGTAGTATACAAACGCTTTTTAGGGTTACGCTAAAAAACCATATTACCCTTAGTGATATTGCAGATACTAAAGCAAACATTCTGCTATCAGTGAACGCAATTATTATTTCATTGGCCATCTCCAACCTTATTCCAAAACTAGATAATCCTTCTAATGATTATCTAATATATCCAACGTTTATATTTATCGTATTTAGCATTATATCTATGATTTTGGCCGTATTAGCCACAAGACCCAACGTTACTTCTGGAGAATTTACCAAGGAAGATGTAGCACAAAAAAAGGTAAATTTACTGTTTTTTGGAAATTTTCATAAAATGAAACTCGATGAATACCAATGGGCAATTAACGAACTCATAAAGGACAAGGAATATATTTATACTTCCTTAACGAAAGATCTTTACTTTTTGGGGCTCGTGCTGAACAGAAAATATAAGCTCCTACGCTGGACCTATACTATTTTTATGATTGGCATGGTAGTTTCGGTTTTGGCCTTTGCGATATTTTTTAAGTTTTTTGGGCCTGAGCGGGTACTAGAAACTTTGTCTTAGACCCTATTCGCTCAAGGTTTTCATTAAATCTTCGTAGGTATAGGTTCGTTCATCCGTTTTATCTATTTTATATAAAATTTCGGCACGAATGGCCTTTAGCCCGGATACTCCTTGTAAACCTTCCAACTCAACAATTTCGACAACATCGGTAAAATACCCTTTGGACCTTAGGAATTTAATATAACGTAGATACTCTAATTCGTCCTTCTTTTGCGAATAGACAATAGTCATTTTACCTGCTTTGGTAAGACGCTCATCAGTACCTTTTATAAACGATTTGTCTATTCTTTTTTTAATAACCTCGTAACGAGCATTGTACGTGCCATCTACATCAAATTGCTTTTCATCCATCCGAAAACGTATGGACAAGGGGGTATTGTGTACTAGTATAAGCGATGCCGTATCTAAGGGTATGGACAACTGTGGTTTTAAATCATAATGCACATTTTCCATCTCACACATCACCTGTAATTGCCAAAGTCGTAAATTATTTAGGTACAAAGGGTTAAAATCCCTGTTATCCGAAATAGCACCTCCTATATACATATTGTGTTCCACACCATCGGTCTTATACCGTTCAAAATAATGTGGAAACATAGCCTGCGCCTCTTCTTGTTTCTTATCAATTACAGCAGCTAACTTTTTATTTATAAACATTACACTCTCGTCATAATTTTTTCTGTGGTCGTAATAAGAACCTGTTCCCATATCTATGCTTGACTCGTAAGAAAGGATATGTTTCGAAATTTTATGGTCCGATTTTTTTAAGTGGGAAAATACTGGAATAATTTCTTCTTTTACAAATTCAAAAATGGATTGCTCGCTATTGGTAAAGAGCATTTCCTTTATACTTTCCAAATGATTATTGACACGAAACATTAATTCCTCATAAATAGGAAGCTTGTGCTTTTTATAAACCTGATGCAAAACGTCATTTATCTGAGAGAGCTGAATCATTAAATCGCTCCGAATAGCCTTATTTCTTGCCTTTGAAGAGTCTTTAATATCTATTTGGCCATATAACGGATGTACCTCATTAAAAACGATTTCTTTAAAAAACGGCTGTTTACCCTCCAACTGGTCATTAATAAACTGTTTGGCCTCTTCTTGAAATTTCCAGTATACAGAAGAATGTACCGATGTACATTCGTTTTGAATGATGGCATCTATTAGGTTTCCTTCTTCTATTTTAGTTCTGACAACTGCGGAAGCGATGTATGGCATTACGTCGTCGAGTTTTTTGGCATTTACAGCGTTAAGAACATTCTTAGAGGTAGAAACTATTTCTAAAACGCCTAATAATTCGCCGTTGAACGCGATAGGTGCAAAAATGGCACTTTCAAAACCTTGATTTCTTAAACTTATATAAGGTTCTACTTCGTCCGTTTCTTTTCCGTACTTGGTCACATCCGCTATAGCAAAATACGTATTTTCCTTTATAAGCTTACTGTAGGAATATTGGCAAAGTGCATCGTTACATGCTTTTTTCCCTTCTCCATTTAGAATAAAACTGCTGATTTTTTTACCATGAACCGGCTCAAACTGATCCTCATTTGGATTATAGATAACAAAACCTACTTTAATTTCTGGTATTTTAAAAAAGGACCTGAAAATATCCTCTAAATCGGTAATAAAATTATCGTTGCCTTTTTTACCGCTGGAAATGAGTTTTGATTTTATCTCAGAAATAGAATGCTCTACTGTTACATCGAACATGTTTGAAATAACGAATCCTTTAGAAATAAAACTATCCGGTGGTATTTTTTCCATCCATAACGCTAAATTAGATGGATTTTCCAACAATTCATCAACATCATCTTGGGTTATCTCCCTTACCTTATCGGTAGGTATAATCTCAAGAAAATCTGCATTGTATAAGATGCGATAGTGCCGCATAACACCTTTTGCATCCGGAATATCATAGAAGAACGGCCTACTAAAATCTAGATGAAAGCCATAGTGAAAATTAAGAATAACAATACAACCATCTATATAATCCATTCCCTCCTGTTGGTTCCTTATCACAGGTGTAAACCCTAGTCCTGCTTCATTTATGATTTTTTGGAATCTGTTGGAAGTATTAAAAAAAACATCGTAGTACGGAAGGGATGCCGCTTTAATTTCGTTATTGCTAAGTAGTGGCGAAAAACTGTCTTGGAGCATAAGATGTATGACATCCTTATGTTTTTCCAATAAAGTAAGATCTTGAAAACCCTCCCTTAGTTCTGGATAAGGTGCTTGTGCTTCTAAAATAACGGTTGCACGGTTGGCTACCACTGTGTCCTCGCTATCCAATAATGCATCGTAATGCGTCAATAGTTTATCAAAACTAATGAATGGTTTTAACGGCATTAATTTATTGGCATCCTTCATCATACCTGCATTAGTCTAACTGTTTTGGTTAAACTTACAAAAGCAGCACTAGTTTTTTGTTAAAATTTAGTGTAGTCGTCACTTAGTTTTTCGGATATTTATAGAAATTCAAAAAATGTCTTCTGCCAATAGACTTTCAAGGGCATACAAAAACGCAAAACGCATCCCGTTTGATGATAGTTCTAAATTTATCCTGTTTAGTGATTGCCATAGAGGAGACAATAGTTTTGCTGATGAATTCGCTAACAATAGGAACATTTATTTTCATGCCTTAAACCATTATCACCAAAACGACTTTCACTATTGCGAATTGGGCGATGGCGACGAACTGTGGGAGAATATTAATTTTGAATCGATATTCCAAGCTCACAAAAACGTTTTTAAATTACTCAGGAAATTCCATTTAAAAAAAAGGCTACACATGATTTGGGGCAATCATGACATGGTATATCGGGACCAAAACTACGTAAACAAACACCTATCAAATTATTTTGAACCTATCGATGATACGGATAAAGAGCTTTTTGAAGGGATTACCTATAATGAAGCTATTGTTTTAGATTACACGGAAACAGGACAAGAACTATTCTTGACTCATGGCCATCAAGCAGATTGGTGGAACTATAGATTCTGGAGATGGGGGCGTTTTCTAGTACGTGTTTTATGGAAACCATTACAAGTATGGGGTATTGCAGACCCTACCAGTCCTGCTAAGAACTACACCGAGCTTATAAAGCTGGAACGTAGAATAAAAAGATGGATCGTACAAAACAATCTCCTTATGACCATTGTGGGGCATACGCACAGACCTCGATTCCCTGAACCAGGAGATATTCCATTTTTTAATGATGGAAGCTGCGTACACCCGCGCAGTATTACGGGAATAGAAATTGAAAATGGTCAGATTGCCTTAATTAAATGGCATATAGAAACGGCTACGGACGGAACCCTTAAAGTCGTAAGAATACTTTTAGAGGGACCGCAAAGACTAGAAGATTATCGAAATGGTTAACATATTATATAGTTCATTAAACCCGCTGCGCTAAAGTTTTCATTGCATTGACAAAAACATCTAATTCCTTTTTTGTCGTATAAACATTAGGCGTAATACGACAACCTTTCACATTAGCATAATCAATCGCTACAGTGAAAATTTTAAACTCATCCAGTAGATTCTTAGCCAAATCCTTTGGGTTTATGTGCGCTATTCCAACATTGGCTATACCACAACTACGTTCTATCTCTTTTGGCGTATTTACGTTTATATACTTTACTTCTCGTAATTGATCACTCCAGTATTTTTGTAAATAGCGTAAACGTTTCTCTTTGCGATTTACACCAATAAGCTCTAAATAATCAATGGCATCATCAATTGCCAAATCCGTATGTACAGGTATAGTCCCCGTATGGTTTAAGCGCTGTATTTCTTTCGTAGCATCATTATAATCCGCAAAAAGGGGCCAAATTTTGGTGATCTTTTCTTTGGCAACATAGAGCATCCCAGATCCCAATGGAACACTTAGCCACTTATGCAGACTACTCCCATAATAATCGCATTGCAATTCTTTAAGGTTTACATCAAAATGCCCAATACAGTGAGCGCCATCTACCAAAACTTCAACCCCATAGGTATGAGCCATATTACTAAGCTTTCTAATTGGTAGTATTTGTCCTGTTATGTTAACCATATGACAAACCATCATCAATTTGGTTCTAGATGTAATCTGGGCTTCATAAAGTGACACAATTTCTTCATCGGATTCAGGATGGTTAGGAATAGAAACTACCTTGTTTATGATTCCATATTTTTTAGACATTAATTGAAAATGATCCTTCATAGCACCATAATCCTGTTTTGCAAATATCGCTTCATCACCTTTTTCCCATGGATAGCCCCCAATTATTAAATCCAGAGATTCCGTTGTATTTCTTGTTATAATAAGTTCCTCCGAAGTAGTACCGACAAGTTTCGCCAATCTGTCTCTGACTCTAGCCTTATTATCCCATTGATCGGTACGCATGTAATAAGAAGCCTCATAGTTAACCATCTTTAGATGCTCAATATATTTTTCCATAGTAGGCTGAGGAATAAAATTATAATACCCATTTTCTAAATTAATGTAATCTGGTTTTAGACAATAATCCTTTCGAATACGTAACCAAAATTCTTCTTCATCCAATGCGTATGGCAAAGAACTTAAATCATCTTGGGCGTTTAGCGAAAGAGGCAGAAAGGGTGTTACTAAGGCTACTTGGCCTAGACGTCTTAAAAATTGTCTTTTTTTCATAATTATTTAGATATTAAAAATATGACTCGTATTTTAGACTAGTAACCGTTTTCCTATTTTGAAAAAAACTTTAGTATATCATTAGAAAATTTACTGCTAGTTCAATCAGTTTTCCCTTTTAAATATAGTAAAAAAAATAATCAAATAGCGCTCTTAGATATGAGTTATTATATTGATATATATATAGTTGTATTATTATAAATAGTATATTTTAAATATGCGAATAGTATTAATATCATCTTAGCAAAAAGTATATTGGTAGCGTTGAAAGCAATTTTAAAAAAGTGACTTTTAACCAATAGTATGGTTTCTCACCATAAACAGGCATTATTAACTTAGCGTAAGTAACACTATTAAATTTTATGCCAAACCATACTTATTCAATGACCAAGAACTTAGAAAATAAAAAAATGACAACAGAGTTTATTGGCACAATCTGGCTCGTTTTGGGAGAATGTAGAAGTGCAGTACTAGCCGCAGGATTGCTAGGATTGTGGGTCGGTTTCGTTGGGGGTTTCCCCTAGTCTTTGGTTTAACACTAGTTACCATGACATATGCAATAGGACATATTTCGGACCGTCATCTAAATCTCACAGTATCCATAGGACTATGGATGGGCGGTCGTTTTGAAGGCAAGAACGTAGTGCTCTATATAATTGCACAAGTTATTGTTGGTATGGCGGGCGGTTTGATACTTTATTTAATTGCAAGCGGAAAATATGGATTCGAGGTAGGTGGGTTTGCAGCAAGCAGATTTGGTGAAAACTCACCAAGCGATTATAGCATGATATCCGAATTGGTAATGGAAGTAGTGATAATATTCATATTTCTATTTGCAATCCTAGGAGTTACACATTGAAATACACCAAAAGTATTTGCTAGATGGGCGATTGGACTGTGTTTCATACTTATTCATCTTATTAGTATTCCTGTAACCAACACATCGGTAAACCCGGCCGAAAGTACTAGTCAGGTACGTATTGCAAGCGGTTGGGCCATAGACCAGCTATTGTTGTTCTGGGCAGCACCAATCGTTGGAGTTATTTGAGTAAATCTAGTATATAAAATACTTTCTTGAGAAGTGACGGATTAAACTAATTTTTGACACGACACTATCTATTGCGCATGCTTTATTCAAAATATAGGGCACGTATTTTTTTGTGGTATCTTAGAAGACAAAATAAACAACCGTTACTTTTATGCCACTGCTCATCGTTATTTCTGGAATACTATTGCTATTTATTCTTATTGCAAAATTTAAACTTAATCCGTTCATAACCTTCATCATCGTTTCCTTGTTCGTTGGTATTGCAGAGGGTATGGAACCTGTCGCGGTTGTGGACTCGATTCAAAAAGGAATTGGGAATATTCTTGGTTTCTTAGTTATTATTCTTGGCCTGGGTGCCATGTTGGGCAAGTTGGTTGCAGATAGTGGTGCTGCCCAAAGAATTACCACTAAGCTAGTCGAAAAATTCGGTAAAAAAAACATACAGTGGGCGGTTGTATTGACTGGTTTTATTGTGGGTATTCCTATGTTCTATTCCGTTGGTTTCGTTATTCTAATCCCTTTGGTCTTTACCATTGCAGCAGCTACAGGACTTCCTTTACTTTATGTGGGATTGCCTATGCTAGCGTCACTTTCTGTTACGCATGGCTATCTACCACCACATCCGGCACCAACAGCGATAGCTGAAATATTCCAAGCTGATATTGGGAAAACCTTATTCTACGGCATCCTTGTAGCCATACCTGCTATTATCGTTGGAGGTCCGTTACTTTCGCGAACCATGAAAAATATTAAGGCGAGCCCTTTAAAGGAATTCATTAACCCTAGCATTTTAAAGGATAACGAAATGCCAGGAACGGGAATTAGTATTTTTACGGCATTATTACCCGTTATTCTTATCGGAATTTCAGCCGTAGCAAGCTTGATGCTCCCAGAGGGTTCAACAGCACTAAAAGCCCTTGCCTTTATAGGTAATCCCGTAATTGCTATGTTAATTTCCGTACTGGTTGCCATTTACACCTTAGGCCTTGCAAGAGGTAAAAAAATGAAAGAGGTGATGGATTCCATAGCTAGCGCTATAACCGGAATTACGATGGTATTACTCATTATTGCTGGAGCAGGCGCGTTAAAACAGGTATTGATAGACAGCGGTGTTAGTGAATACATAGGAGAAATGCTCCAAGGCTCGGCTATTTCACCTTTGATATTGGCATGGCTCATTGCTACGGTAATACGGGTTTGCGTAGGTTCCGCTACAGTGGCCGGGTTGACAGCGGCCGGCATAGTACTTCCCTTAGCTACTGGTGCAAATGTGAGTCCGGAATTAATGGTATTGGCCATTGGTTCTGGAAGCTTAATGCTTTCACACGTTAATGATAGCGGCTTTTGGCTTTTTAAAGAATATTTTAACCTATCCATAAAGGACACCCTTAAAACATGGACCGTAATGGAAACCACTGTAGGGGTAATGGGGTTGGTAGGTGTTCTGGTTTTGGATATATTTGTGTAACCTTAGAAGTGTAAATAAAGCAGATTGAATTCCTAGGTTTGGAATATAGAAAAGCTTTACTAGTGATTGATATGCAAAAAGGCTGCTTCACGCTTAAAACGCCAAGATATGATACCAAAGGAGTTGTTCAGCAAATACATAAACTTGCCCAAGTATTTAGGAAACAAAACAATCCTGTCATTTATACCCAACACGATAGAACTGGGATTGGAGTATTTGAAAAAAACACACCCGACTGAGAAACTTTGGACGATTTAAGCTTGGCATTAAGTGCTATTAGAATTGACAAATATGCTAACGATGTGTTTTTTAAATCTCAACTTCACTCTAAATTGAAAGAACTGAAAGTTGGTAACGTATTCATTACCACTTGTGCAACTGATTTTTAGGTAGAATCAACAATTCAATCCGCTTTAACCAAGGATTACAATAGTACGATTGTGGAAGACGGACAAACAACAGGAGAAAGATTCCATTTGAAAGGAGCGCAAATAATTGAACACTATAATTGGGTGTGGCGAGATATGATACCGATAAAAGAAAAAATTAAAGTACAGAAAACCAACCGAATAGAGCGTTTAATACTGCCGACTATAACAAATGATTAATACTGAATGCGAGTATGCTTGCTTCCATAAGATTTAGTTCCTATTTTACAGAATCAATAAGATAAAACCGATTGCATACCTTAAATCAAAACAAACAATTACAACATATGAAACCATCAGAAAAAATAAAGGAACTCGGACTTTTACTACCCCCAGCCCCACCACCGGCCGGACTTTACAAACCGGTATTGGTTGTAGATAATTTTTTATACATCTCCGGACAAGGCTGCTTACGTGAAGACGGCACCTTGATTCTGGGCCGTGTTGGAGATAATTTGACTTTGGAAGAAGGAAAAGCAGCAGCGCGTCAAACCGCGCTGACTATGCTCGCAACGATTACCACTCATTTTGGTGACGTAGACCGCATAAAACGCCTCGTCAAGAGCTTGGGTATGGTGAACTGCACGCCCGATTTTGGTGACCACCCTCTCGTTATAAACGGCTACAGTGAGCTAATGGCAGATGTCTTTGGCCCTGAAAATGGTGTTGGCGTACGTAGCGCTGTAGGCATGATGCTTCCGGGCGGTATCGCAGTAGAAATTGAGGCGATGTTCGAACTTCATAAATAAAAATAAATGAACCAAAATCAATGGTATAGCGTAAATAACACAGATACGGTAATTTCACCTTCCTTATTGGTATATCCGGAGCGTATTCAACATAATATAGAAACGATGTTGCGGATGGCAGGAGGACCGGAGCACCTAAGACCGCATATTAAAACCCACAAGAACGCGGAAATTATTGCCATGCAACTAGAAAAGGGTATCACAAAATTTAAATGTGCTACCATTGCAGAAGCCGAACTTCTGGCAGATTGCGGTGCTCCCGATGTACTTTTGGCGATGCAACCCGTTGGAGCCAATCAACAGCGTTATATCCAATTGACCAAAAAATATCCGATGATAAGCTTCGCTACACTAGTGGATAACGAGGCAACCATGGACGATTTTGGTGACATTGCAAAAAAACATAGCCTCACTATATCATTATATATCGATTTGAACGTAGGCATGCACCGTACAGGTATTACTCCAGGAAAAGATGCCTTGGAACTATATACATCTATTTCGGAACATCCTCATTTGAAAATAATTGGTCTTCACGTTTACGATGGTCATTTAAGAAATTCGAACGTTGAAATCAGAAAGTCGGACTGTGACGAAGCTTTCCAAACTGTATTGCAGCTCAAAAACGTTATTCTGGAAGCCGGACTTCCAGAACCCATTATAATTGCAGGAGGCTCTCCTACTTTTCCGTTTCATTGTAAACGGGACAAGGTAATTGCCAGCCCAGGAACTACTTTGCTTTGGGATGCCGGTTACGGCGGACTTTTCCCAGAAATGGATTTTCTTCCAGCAGCGGTGCTGTTCACAAGAATAATAAGCAAACCTAAAGCTGGGATTTTATGCTTTGATTTGGGTCACAAATCCATTGCACCGGAAATGGACTTTCCGAGGGTACAGTTCCTCACATTGGAACACGGAAGGCAAATCAAACAATCAGAAGAACATTTGATCGTAGAATATGACGACCTTAAAATTGTTAACGTGGGCGATGAACATTACGCCGTTCCAAAGCACATTTGCCCTACAGTAGCCAAATACGACAGCTTACTCGTTGTAGAAAATGGCGAAATAGCTAAAGAATGGAAAGTCGTTGCACGTAACCAAAAAATCACGATTTAAGTATGTTTATTTTTGATGCACATTTAGACCTTTCCATGAACGCTATGGAATGGAACCGAGACCTCAGATGGCCTGTGGCGGACATCCGAAAAAGCGAAAACGGCCTAACAGACAAACCAGACCGTGGTAACAATACTGTTTCTTTTGATGCCATGCGAAAAGGAAATATTGGCCTATGTGTTGCCACGCAAATAGCACGTTATGTACATAAGAGCAATCCGCTTCCAGGTTGGAATTCCCCTCAACAAGCATGGGCACAGACCCAAGGTCAAATAGCATGGTACAAAGCCATGGAGGCTATTGGGGAACTAACACAGATCACCAGTGCCCAAGAACTTATGAAGCACATTAATGCCTGGAGCCAAGATAAAGAAAAAACGCCCATAGGATATATTCTAAGTTTGGAAGGCGCCGACTCCATTGTAAATTTAGATTATCTGGAAAAATCTTACGAGCAAGGCCTTCGTGCCATTGGACCTGCTCATTACGGCCCGGGAACCTACGCTTTTGGCACAGATTCTGTTGGGGGTATTGGGCGAAAGGGTAGAGAACTGCTTAAAGAAATACAAAGACTAAATCTTATTCTAGATGCTACCCATTTGTGTAACCAAAGCTTTTGGGAAACCATGACCTTTTATGAAGGACCCGTCTGGGCCAGCCATAATAATTGCAGGACTTTCGTAGACCATAATCGCCAGTTTTCAGATGAACAATTATCAGAGCTAATCAATAGAAAAGCAGTCATAGGAATGGCTCTAGATGCTTGGATGATGGTTCCCAACTGGCAACGAGGTGTTTCAAATCCAATAAATACCAACGTTACTTTAGCACATACCATTCAAAATATTGATCATATTTGTCAATTGGCAGGGAATTCCTTACATGTAGGCATAGGTACGGATTTAGATGGAGGCTTTGGCACAGAACAAGGTCCTTCCGATGTAGATACCATTGCAGATTTACAGAAGATTCCACAAATGCTAATAAACAAAGGATACACTCCTGAAGATATAGAAAACATAATGCACGGAAATTTTGTGCGTTTTTTAACCGATACATGGCAGTAGACCGAAGAACATTTTTGCAAACTTCCACGATGGCCGCACTAGGCACACTACTGTGGAATTGTAGCGACACCTATGAAATTCGATTACAAAAAGGGCTTACCATCGCCTGTTTAGGAGACAGTATTACTGCTACTAAGGATGGATACGTACAGATACTACAAGCCTATGTAGATACGAACCATCCCGGTTTGAACCTTACATTTTTGAACTGGGGCAAAAGTAGCGAGACCATTACGGGCCTTACAGAAAAAGACCATCCCGGTCCAAGACCCTATCTTTTTGAACGTCTAGATAGCCTGCTAAACACACCAGCAGTAGATATTATCATTTTCTGCTACGGAATCAATTGTGGTATTTACGGCAAACCATCACCTACCCTATTTAAAAGTTACACAATTGGCATCTATTCTTTTCTGGAAAAGATAAAAGAGAAAGGTATAAAAACAATACTACTAACGCCTCCACCCTTGGTTCTGGAGGTTGTTAAGGATAAAGCAATCTCTATTGAGACCGACTATGGGTATAAAAATCCGTATCCTAACTATCAGGAGGATGTACTTCAAGAATTCGTTAGGATTATATTGAATATTAGTCACGAGACCATATTAGGAACCTTAGATATTCACACACCGCTATTAAATTATAAACACCAATGCTATTCTAACGATCCAATTCATCCAAATAAGAACGGCCATCAACTCATCACCAACACTATCGTTGAAAATTTAACAATTTAACAAGCTCTTAAGCCCCCATGGCAGGGTATTTGTTATCTTTATTTGAATTTTATAGGCAGATGATCAATTACACTTATTTATTCTTCTTATGTTGCCTGTTATGCGGTACAACAGTACTAGCACAAACAGATTTACCCACTCAAAAGCCCTTAAAGATTGAAGCCATGAAAAAAGAAGACCCTATTGGCAACATAAAAAAAAGCCCCCTTTTGAATATTCCGTCGGTAATAAAGGAGCCGATATCATTGGATTTAAGAAGACCGAATCCAGTTAAAATGGTACCCGACGAAGAACTGGTTCAAGCGGGTGCAGGACTCAAAATAGACCCTCGTATAGGTCCAGGTGAGCGACTGGGAGGGTCGGGGCAATATTTTCCAGACCAATATTTGGGAGATGTAAAAAGTGCAGGGAAATTTATTGGTATCGTTTGTAGAGATCATGAATATGTAGATGGAGATCGGGTGAAAATTTGGGTCAACGAAGTTGTAGTAGAATACAATCTTCTGCTAACTGCAGGGTTCAAAGGAATAAATGTTGATCTCCAATCAGGCTTTAATAAAATTGAGTTTGAAGCGCTTAACCATGGATCATCAGCACCTAACACCGCTCAGGTAGATATCTATGATGATAAAGGGAATAAAATTTATTCCAATAAATGGCTGTTATCTTCTGGGTCCAAAGCTTCACTTATTGTTACTAAGGAATAGCTGAATTCTGAAAAATACGATTAAAAGACTTTTCATTTTATACTAATCTCCTTAGGAATAGCAACTATAAATTTTACCTTTTCCCAATAGAATAAAGGTGATATTCCAAACCAAGAAGAATACACTATAATTTTTATCTGTAAATTTAAGAAACCCCTTTAGTAGGACTGTCAGCGGATATGTGCGTTTTGCCTCAAATACTGGCAGAGGATGGGTAAAAAAGTTATTTTCGTTTGCCAGGCACATATGTCTCCTTGGCCCTTTTGAGTACGTCTTCCTTGTAAAAGGCAGCATCCTTCCATTGCACATCGGCATAGGGTTGTATCTGGTCATCAAAATGAGTAGAGGTAGGGTCCCCACTTTGCCCACCGGCCAAGATGGTCTTTGCTTTTACTTTCTCACCAAATTCTACTGCGGCTACAAAACTATTACCACGAGTTCCATAAATTTTCTTGGCACCTTCGGTGGTGTAGCGGGCTCCATATGCGGCAAGTGCTCCCCATCTACCGGAAGCAAAACCAATAGGGATACTAGGTTTGATATCATCAAACTGCTGCCGAATATCTCCTGTTGTTCTCTGATATCGGTTGACTGCTCCCCAAGGGATATTCCATGTCCCAAAATCAGCCGTAAGCTGAGCTATCACCTCTTCAAAAATCTTTCTTTTCTCTCCGTTTGGAGATTCGCTACCCCAATATTGAACACGTTCCATAGGTGACATTCCTTGAGAATAATTCCCTTCTTGGTAGTATCGTGTTCCGTAATAATGTGCCAAGGTCATGGCTACGGATTCTTTAGAGGTTTTAAAATCCCAATCATTTAGCACTTCTATTGCTCCTTGTATTTTTGGATTTCGATCATCATATTCATAATACGCCTTTATCAATCCAGGAATCAAGGCTTCAAATGCAGGTAAATAAGGATCATGGGCCAAGGCTATCAAACCATCGAGCGTTACATCTTTCTTATCTTTAAGTAAACCAATAGCATGTACACCCCTGAAATTCTCTTGATCTTTGGACATATAATACGGATAACCTTCTTTTTTAGGACTAAACTGTAAAGCGGATGTGAATGGTGTGGAATTACAATTCTGTATCCACCCGTTCTCTGGGTTCAAAACCCAAATATTTTCATCTACGGTGTGTAGACCTTGCCAGTCTGTTTTTGGGTTCCAACCCTCCACAGGTTCGGAATAATCAAAAGTAACATCGCGCTTGGGAACAAAATTCCCATGGAAATAAGCAATATTTCCCTCAGCATCCGCATAGACTGTATTATTACTTGAATTGGTCCGTATATCCATCATTTCCCGGAAACCTTTGTACCCTTGTTTTTTAGTTCTTACAAAAGATTGCTCTAGCGCCTTTACCGGTTCCCACATCATTGCAGAGGCTGTCCAATTTCCATCCACAGCATGGGTAATAGGACCGTGATGCGTTCTGTAGGAAGGAAAATCCTTTTCTTTCATACCCTCGGATGTTACATATTTTAAGGTCACTTTTGAGGAATCTACCTTGCGTAGTTCTTCCCCATATTGATATAGCAATTGCCCCTCTTGCTTAACGATACTTTCCTTAAACTCGTCCATCACATCGGTGTAGGTAGAGGTATGCATCCAACCTGTTTTTTCGTTAAAACCTTGATACACAAAAAACTGTCCCCAGGTTACCGCTCCGTAAGCGTTGAGGCCCTCCTCGGAAACTACATGTACTTCACCCCGAAAAAAGAATGAAGTATGTGGGTTTATGAGCAACATGGCGTTACCGGATTGCGTTAAACTACCCGAAATAGCAATACCATTAGACCCTTGTGGTTCTTCCATTTCAGCTTCCTTTTTAAGCTTAATACGTTCCATTTCAGGTAACTCCATATCACTTTCATAAAAAGCTTTTATTTTCTGTGTAGATATACGCTCTATATCGCCCCCAATACTACCCTCGCTAAAATACATAGGCATCCAAGGTTCAAAACGGGTCAGTAATTTTGGTGTAACCTCTGAATGTGTTTCCAAATAATAATTAACTCCGTCAGCAAAGGCATCGCACAGTTCCTTTAGCCAGGCCGGACTCTTATCATAATTAGCCTTCGCTTGTTCTTTAGTCATAAAAAGCTTTGCTCTAAGATCACTATACAGTGCGCCTTCACCTTCAACTTCCGCTAAACGCCCTGTGGCCCAAATATAATTTTGCTCCACGCGATTAAAATCGTCCTCGCATTGGGCATACAACAATCCGAAAACAGCATCGGCATCCGTTTTACCATAAATATGAGGGACTCCAAAATCATCTCTAATAATCGTTACCCGTTCTGCCTTTTGAGCTAGGGACAACGTATCATAATCTTGCGTAGCCGTAGTATGAGGTTCTGTTTTACAGGAAATAATTAGGATGGTAAACAAGAGGTAAGCAACTCGATTCATAGGTGTGGTTTTACCCGATGAAGATACATTAATTTATGCAGTACAAAAAGTTACCAACTACCGCTAGAACCGCCGCCGCTAGAGCTACCGCCACCACGCGAAAATCCACCTGAACTGCTTCTGGAAAAACTAGAACTAAAAGAATGGGAACATGAGGAGGAAAAGATTTTTCTGTAATAGGTTTTGTCATTGTCAATTAACGAGAATTTAAACGCTTCTTTCCCGAAAAACCTAATTTTAATAAACGCTAAGAGCATGGCGATACCTAAAAAAGGGACTAAAAAGTAAAATCCCATTTCAGGACTCTTGATTAATTTTTTGCTCCACACAAACTCAGGCATATAAATAGCAGCAGCAACACCAATTGGAACTATCACGAAAAGAAGCCCAAAAAAAGAAGAGACTAGTCCAGCAACACTCATAAATATTCCTGGGATTACGGCTAACTTTCCAATAAAAATACCTCTAAAAACCTAAATAAGCCCCTTGTAGGCTCTAAGAAATAAAAAACTACCAACTCCCACAAAGACAGACAAAAACAGGCCTAAAAAAATAATCCCAAGCATTCTGTTCTTCTCCTCGCTACGCTGCATATCTGCCTTGAACTCCTCCAATGCTTCCGGGTTGTTCAAAAATAAAATCAATTGCTCGCTTGCACTAGAGATACCGTCATAGTACAGTTCTTCCTTGAACTTGGGAATCATAGTATTTCTAATAATTCTAGACGCGACTGCGTCGGTAATGTATGGTTCCAGGCCGTAACCAACTTCTATCCGTACTTCCCTATCTAATTCAGAAAATAAAATTAACAGTCCGTTGTCCTTGCCTTTTTGACCAAGTAAGTTTTGGTTAAACAGTCCGTGAGCATATGTTTCTATCGTTTCAAAACCCGGTTATTCTATGCTTACTACAACCAATTGATTCGTAGTTTGCACTTCAAAATCGGTAAGCTTTTGTTGTAGTTCAAAAAGCTGATTTGGAGTGAAAATGTTCGCACTGTCCGTTACGATTTCACTGAGTTGCATATACTGCTGCTGCGAGTAAGTGTAAAAAGATACGAGCAACACAAGAAAAGTGATGGACCGCCTTGCCCATTTAATGCGGAGGTGTTTTTTTAATGAATCTGGCACAGACCTTAAAATAATTTACAGTTACTTACATTTTAGTAACGGCAACTATTCTCTTTAATTTCAACTAACTTGCAACTTCTTTTGAAAATAAGGAACATGGCTGAGAAAAAGGTAAGTATTTTAAGTGCATTCAAAACTATTATTTGGCCTAGACGCAATCTCGTTTTTACGGGTCTATTGTTGATTGTTATTAGCAAAGCAGCTAGTTTTGTAGCACCTCTATCGCTTAAATATTTAATGGACGATATTATCCCCAACAAGGATATCGATTTCCTAAAATTACTTGTAGGTGCAGTTGCCATAGCTATTTTGGTACAAGCCGTCACTTCTTTCCTATTAACTAAAATATTAAGTGTACAGGCACAGTTCCTTATATCGGAACTACGGGCGCAAGTACAGAGAAAAGTACTTTCCTTACCCATACGTTTCTTTGACAACGCAAAGTCAGGTGCTTTAGTTTCTAGAATTATGACCGATGTGGAGGGGGTTCGGAATTTAATTGGTACGGGGCTAGTGCAACTTGTTGGTGGAACGATTACAGCGGTAGTCTCGCTTATACTTCTTCTAAGAATTAGTTGGACCATGACGCTCTTTACCCTTGTCCCTTTAGCCATATTTGCTCTAATAGCGCTAAAAGCATTTAAAATAATTCGTCCGATTTTCAGAAATCGAGGAAAAATAAATGCAGAGGTTACGGGAAGATTGACAGAAACTCTCGGTGGAGTTCGCGTAATAAAAGGATTTAATGCTGAGGCCCAAGAAAACAAAATTTTCGAAGAAGGGGTTGAAAAGCTCTTTCAGAACGTAAAAAAGAGTTTAACCGCAACGGCATTCATGACCAGCTCTTCTACCTTTTTATTAGGCATTGCAACAACCGGAATCATGGGTATTGGTGGCTATAAAATTATGATGGACGAACTAACGATTGGTCTGTTTTTGGAATTTACATTTCTATTGGCACTAATGGTAGCGCCTATTGTACAAATGAGTAATATTGGCAGTCAATTAACCGAAGCCTTGGCCGGTTTAGACCGAACCGAAGAGCTTATGAATATGACTCCAGAATCGGACGAAGAAAATCGCACTATTTTATTGGATAAAATGAAGGGTGATATTGTATTTAACGATGTGTCCTTTGCCTACGAGGAAGACAAAGAAGTGTTGCATAACATAAATTTTGAAGTAAAATCTGGTTCGGTAGTGGCTTTAGTGGGTAGTTCTGGTTCTGGCAAAAGTACTATTGCAGGTTTGGCGGCAACATTCTTGAATCCTGAATCTGGTACCATAACTATTGACGGAAACGATATTTCCAAAGTAAACCTCAACAGCTATCGTAAAAATTTAGGGGTTGTGCTACAGGATGAATTTTTGTTTGAAGGTAGCATTCGAAAAAATATTCTTTTCCCTAGACCTAATGCTACAGAAGAAGAATTACAGACAGCAGTTAAAGCCGCATATGTTGATGAATTTACAAATCGTTTTGATGATGGCTTAGAAACCTTGATTGGGGAGCGTGGAGTAAAACTTTCTGGTGGTCAGCGTCAACGTATTGCAATTGCTAGAGCTATTTTGGCCAATCCAAAAATCCTGATTCTGGATGAAGCTACGTCTAACTTAGATACAGAAAGTGAAGCCTTGATTCAAAAAAGTCTAGCCACACTAACCAAAGGCAGAACAACTTTTGTCATCGCCCACAGGTTAAGTACCATTCGAAAAGCTAATCAGATTTTGGTTATTGAAAATGGCAAGATAGCTGAACAAGGAACGCATGACGAATTAATTGCAACCGAAGGCAGGTATTTTAATCTATTTACGTATCAGGCGAGGATTTAAGGGAGACTGCTATCGCTATTGGATGTGAGATTTGAGAAATTAAATTCTTACTTAATATTCTAATGTCTGTTAAGTTGAAGTATAGAATCGTTAGTAGTAGAACAAAATTATTCTAATTTTTATTTACGCTATAGGTAACCCTTCTATTAGTAATTATTGTCTTTGGCCTAACATTTAGCCTACCAGGATTCGAATTTATTGGTGGACACCCTGCTAAGGCATTGGATACAACTACACGATATTCGTAGTTATTCTTGTCTATATCTGAGGAGATAATAGTTAATGACGCAGTCGTGGTGCCGCTGTAAAGTACTCCGTCGTTAATGGCATTAAAACCGATTCCTCCATTAGTCCTTACCTGCCACTGAAACGTGTCAGCATCCGCAGTGCCTGCAGAAAAAATAGCATTATCTCCTACAAAAACTGTTTGATTAACGACAGGCTGAATGTTTATTCTAGTATCAAATACTGACATAGTTATGCCAGTACTAAACGTATCACAACCACTCAGATTATCAAGAGCTCTGACGGTTACCACATCTCCTTCGTCTAAAGATGATGTACTGAAGGTGTTGCTAGCTGACTGGGCCTGCGCACTGCTTCCATTAACATAAAATTCATAGGCATCACCATCTGTACCTGTAAAAGTAACATTATCTCCTTCACAGATTGTATTGTCGACGTCGGTACTCGTTAATACAGGTTCTGGGGGTAAATTAACCGTAATTGTAAAATCAATTATATCACCCCATCCACCGGGAAGGTTTGCACAGGGATTAGTTGTTGCGGTGTTATAAACAAGATGCGCTCTTGCATTGTAAGTAGTTGGTACCGTAACCGTAGGTGCAACAACTGATAAATCTACATTACAACCTCCAGGTCTTGTATAACTACAAGAATCATTTACACTAGTTTCAAACTCACCGTCACAATCAAAATCAAAAAACAAGGTGACGAACTCAATATCTCCAGTTGCTGCTTGATTTGTAGTCCCAGGACCTACACCAATGGTAAACACTCTTGTTTGCCCCGAACAGAATACAGCATCAACAATGGATGAAGGGTCAATTTGCTCATACCCAGAATTAAAAGCCCCAGGTGCACATGGATCGTCACCAGGGCATTGAGCACTCAATATTATAGCGTTCAAAAAGAAAAGAAATACAACTATATATTTATGAGACATACTTTATGGCAACTAGCACAAACGTTTTAAGGGATATTTTGCAACAAAGCACAAAAAAGCAACATGTAAACAAGGTGCACAATACAATGTTGTAAAACAGCTATTTATGTATACCAAACATATGTAAAAGCGTTATTTAATAAAATAAAAAGATACTTTTAATATTATTCAGCAGGCGCCAGTTCTACCTCCAAACCATCCATTACATCTGAAATATTAAGTTGGCAGCCCAAACGGGAGTTCTCTTTTAAATTAAAAGCTTCGGAAAGCATGGCTTCCTCATCATCCGATTTTTCCGGAAGGTGGTGATTTGATTGCACATAGCACTGGCAAGAAGCACACATGGCCATACCACCACAAATCCCAATGGTTCCTTCTGGAGCTAATTCATAGGCCCGCACTACCTCCATGAGGTTCATATTCATGTCGGTGGGAGCATCTACTTCGTGAGAAATTCCTTCTCTATCGGTAATTTTTATTTTGATATCACTCATGTGAGGTTACATATTCAAACAATCCCCTTTCTAGCCCTTAGACTAAGAAGTAGAAAATATTCTTATTTCCTAGCCTTAGTTAATAGCTTTTACCACTGCTTTGGGTGCTTCTTTCTTAGTGCCATCAAATCCTGTAACACCACCTACAGTCGTATATTTCATTACATATTTTTTATCTGGAAAAATACGCTGGTAGGCACTTTGGCACATTAACGTAGCTTCGTGGAAACCACAAAGAATCAATTTTAACTTCCCGGGATAGGTATTGACATCCCCAATAGCATAGATACCAGGGATATTGGTCTGATAATCTAATGTATTATCCACCTTAATAGCATTTTTTTCGATTTCTAATCCCCAATCACCAATAGGTCCCAATTTCGGAGACAGGCCGAATAAGGGTATAAAATAGTCGGTCTCCAACATGATGTTTTCAGCAGCATCGGTAGATTTTCTAATAATAACTGATTCCAAGGTATCGATACCTTGTAACCCTACAATCTCGCCTGGAGTAATTAGTTTAATTTTACCTAAATCCTTTAAATGCTGTACTTTTTCGACAGAATCCAGAGCACCCCTGAACTCGTTACGTCTATGTACTAACGTTACTTCAGATGCCACATCAGAAAGAAAAATACTCCAATCCAAAGCAGAATCACCACCACCGGCAATGACTACCTTTTTATCTCGATATACCTCAGGGTCCTTTATCATGTATGCCACTCCGTTATCTTCATAAGCAGCTATGTTCTCTAATTGTGGTTTGCGCGGTTCAAAGCTACCCAATCCACCTGCAATGGCAACAATAGGCGCCTGATGCTTGGTTCCTTTTGAAGTGGTCACAACAAAAGTACCATCTTCTAATTTTTCAATTGTTTCCGCTCTTTCTCCTAACGTAAACCCAGGCTGAAAAGGCTTTATCTGTTCCATCAGATTATCTACCAAACTTCCGGCAAGTACCTCTGGAAAACCAGGGATATCATAAATGGGTTTTTTTGGATACAGCTCAGTACATTGTCCACCAGGTTGCGGCAGGGCGTCAATTAAATGGCATTTTAACTTTAAAAGTCCGGCCTCAAAAACGGCAAAAAGACCCGTAGGCCCGGCTCCAATTATCAATATATCGGTTTGAATCATCTAAAATTTCTTTTGAAAACACAGCAAAGATATCGTACTTGAAAGGTATTAAAGTATGATATTCATCAGTTTTAAACTATACAACATTAACGACCTCTTCTATTTGTGGAGCGTACTTTTTAATGGTCATTTCAACCCCACTCTTTAAAGTCATTTGGTTTACGGAACAGTCAACGCAGTTCCCTTCCAAACGCACTTTTACAGAGTTTTCATTATCTATAGACAAAAGGGTGATATCCCCACCGTCACTCTGTAAAAAAGGACGTATTTCAGCAAGGGCTTTCTCTACATTACTTTTCAGCTCATCTGAGGTCATTGTAACCATAACTACTTCTTTTTAACGGCGGAACACCCTGCCATTGTTGTTATTTTTATTGCCTCTGTAGGCGGTATATTCGTATTTCTATTCACTGTTTCTTGAACCACATTCTTCGTTATCTCCTCAAAAGCTAGCTGCACTACGGTATCATCTTGTAGTGCTGCCGGTCTGCCTATATCTCCTGCTTCACGTATACTCTGTACCAAAGGAATATCTCCTAAAAAAGGAACTTTTAAGTCTTGAGCTAAGTTTTTGGCACCTTCCTTACCAAAGATATAGTATTTATTATCAGGAAGTTCTTCAGGAGTAAAATACGCCATATTCTCTATAATGCCCAACACAGGTACATTTATGGAGTCTTGTTGAAACATAGCCACCCCTTTTCTAGCATCTGCTAGTGCCACTTCTTGCGGTGTACTTACAACTACAGCGCCAGTCACCGGCATAGCCTGCATAATGCTCAAGTGAATATCTCCAGTCCCTGGAGGTAAATCTAATAACATAAAATCTATCTCGCCCCAGTGCGCATCAAAAATCATCTGATTCAGAGCTTTAGAAGCCATAGGACCTCTCCAGATTACGGCTTGGTCTCGTTGTGTAAAAAACCCAATGGAAAGTAATTTTACACCATAGCTTTCTACAGGTTTCATCTTAGATTTACCGTTAATGTTTACCGCTAGAGGTTTCTCTTGGGCAACATCAAACATAATGGGCATTGAGGGACCATAAATATCAGCATCCAACACTCCTACTTTAAATCCCATTTTAGCCAAGGTTACTGCCAAATTTGCCGTTACCGTAGACTTACCAACACCACCTTTACCCGATGCTACTGCGATAATATTTTGAATACCAGGAATAGGTTTTCCTTTTATCTCATTTGTTTTGGGTTTTACCGGAGCATCTACCTTTATATTTATCTTGATTTTAGCCTTTTCGTAAACCTCTTTGTGGATGATCTTTAAAATCTCTACTTCGGTCTTTTTTCGCGCCTGCAAGCTTGGGTTTGAAATGACAATATCTACCTCTACCTCATCGCCAAAAATCATTATGTTTTTAACGGCGCCACTTTCCACCATATTCTGGCCTTCCCCAGGCACAGTAATAAGTTCCAACGCCCTTAATATATCCTTTTTATCTAGCTTCATTATACATATCAATTCTATGCCACAAAGATAGTTCTTAGGGCTGAGATTATGAAGTTACTGGATTGAAAATGAACATGTCAGTATAAACAATATCTACTGCTATTAGAAATAAAATTTTATTTCATTTAGCAGCGGGTAAAGCAACAATACAATGCAAAAAGCGTACTTTAGAATTAGTAATTAAAATTCAAAAGTATATGTCATTATTTTATAAGAAACTACGTGGATTTATTTTATTGTGCTTTCTGGTATTGCTCCTAACTGACTGTAAACAATCTAAAACTGAATTTTCAAAAGACGATGTGGCTAAAAGTCTAAAAATCATTGGTATAGAATTCAATAAGAAATACATAGACACCCTTTATCCTTATTTAGAGCAAAATAAAGAAGGTTTTGATTCTTTACGAAAATACACATTGGACAATGACGTCTTTCCTGCGATACGCTTTGACCCCTTGCCTAAAGACTTTTCCGCCAGACCACAAGCCGGTTTTCCAGATTGGAACATACCCGTTGGAGTTGAATTACCGAGAGACAAAAACAATCTTGCTTTTTATTCTATTCCCCAACTAGCCTCGCTGATTAAACATAAAAAAATAACCGCAGTAGCGCTGTCCGAATTTTTTATAGAACGTCATAAAAGGTATAATCCGATTCTAGAATGCACCATCACCATTACCGAAGAAATGGCTCTTGAACAGGCAAAAAAAATGGATAAAGAGTTAGCAGAAGGCAAATACCGTGGCATACTTCATGGCATACCTTATGGCGTTAAGGATTTAATGTCTGTAAAAGGCTACAAAACTACCTGGGGCGCTGAACCCTACAAAAATCAAGAAATAGATATGACGGCAACCGTCGTTGAACGACTCCAAAATGCAGGTGCGGTTCTTATTGCCAAATTGGTCTCGGGTTCCTTAGCTCGCGGGGATGTTTGGTTTGGTGGTAAAACAAAAAACCCATGGGATACCAAAGAAGGTGCCAGTGGTTCATCTGCAGGTTCTGGATCCGCTACTTCTGCAGGCTTAGTTCCTTTTGCCCTTGGAACGGAAACCTTAGGCTCCATTACATCACCAAGTACAAAAAATGGTATTACTGGTTTAAGACCTACTTACGGCAGGGTAAGTAGGCACGGAGTAATGAGTCTTAGTTGGTCTATGGACAAGGTTGGACCAATGACCAGAAGTGCCGAAGATTGCGCAATCGTTTACAGTTTTATTACTGGAAAAGATCCGAGAGACCAAACAACAACAGCGTATCCTGACGGTTTTGAACCTCAAAAAGATATCTCGACCCTACGGATAGGTTATCTAAAAAAAGACATAGAAAAAGATACCACTTTAAGTAAGCATAACTCAGAAAGGGCTATTAAAACTTTTAAAAAATTAGGCCTAACCCTAAACGAAGTAGAATTACCGGAAGATATCCCTTACAAAAGCTTTGATATCATACTAAGGGCTGAAGCTGGAGCATTTTTTGACGATTTAGTACGCTCAGGTGATGTGGACCAAATGATGGAACAGAATCAAAAATCTAGAGCAAATTCATTACGGCAAGCACGCCTAATCCCTGCGGTGGAATACTTACAAGCCAATAGACATCGTCAAGTTCTTATCGAAAAAATGAACACCATCATGAAGGAATATGACGTACTTATATCTCCAACTTTTGGTAACCGGCAATTAGTTGTCACTAATCTTACGGGACACCCTGTAATTTCAATTCCCACCGGTCTTGATAAAGAAAAACATCCTACCAGCATTACACTTGTTGGTAATTTATATGATGAGGCAAGCATCCTTTTATTGGCTAAAGCTTTTCAAAAAAATACCCAGTTTGACGAAATGCATCCAGCAGGGTATACAGATTAAATACCCCTTATCTTATACCTTCCGCCCATCCAATAGTTTAAGTATTCTTGAACCATAGGCAGCATTCTTTTCCGAATGGGTAACTTGTATTATGGTGACACCATCTTCTTGATTCAATTTTTTGAATAGCTCCATAATTTCTGCACTTTGCTGTGAATTGAGGTTTCCGGTGGGTTCATCTGCTAATATTAGTTTTGGACTAGCAATTAAAGCGCGGGCAACGCCAACTAACTGTTGTTGTCCACCGCTCAATTGCGCTGGAAACAAGTCTTTTTTCCCCACAATATTAAATCTGTCTAGCATATCTGCTACCATAGCTTTACGCTCCGCACCTTTATATTTTTTATACAGTAAAGGCATTTCTAAGTTCTCTTGAACAGTCAACTCATCTAACAAATGATAGGATTGAAAAACAAAACCTATATATTCTTTATACAAGTTTGCTCTGTGCTTTTCTTTTAAGGTATGAACGGATTCATCCAAAAAGTTATACTCCCCTTCATCAAAACCATCCAGCATTCCAATGACGTTCAAAAGTGTAGATTTTCCAGAACCAGAAGGCCCCATTATTGAAATAAACTCCCCTTCTTCTACCTGAAGATTGATATCCTTTAACAGAAAAATACGTTGGCCTCCTGAATTGACCCATTTAAAAATATTGTTTAATTCTAATAACATAATGAATTGTTTTTACTCCGATTTCCGAAAGGAAATCTATTAATATCTTTACTCGTCTCGTAAGCTATTTACAGGGTTCTGCATGGCAGCGTTTATAGTTCTACCGCCCACCGTGAGTAGTGCTATGCATGTAGCCAAAAATCCTGCTGCTAGAAAAAATCCCATATTCAATTCTATCTTAAAAGGATAATTCTGTAACCATTCCTTCATAAACCACCAAGCAATCGGCGACGCTATTAGAAATGAGATTCCAACAAGTTTGAGAAAATCCTTAGTCAACAAAAATGTAATATTGGCTACGCTTGCCCCAATTACCTTTCTTACCCCTATTTCTTTTGTACGTTGATTTACTATCAATAAAGAAATCGCAAAAAGACCGATACAACTCAAGGCAATAGCTAAAATAGAACCGCTTGTAATCATAGTGGTCATACGTTCTTCTTTTCTAAAGGTTCTATTTATATTCTCATCCAAAAAAGAACCTAAAAACTTAGCGTTAGGTTCAATCTTTACCCAAGCCTGCTCTACTACTGCGTAAGATTTAGCTAAATTCCCAGGAGCCACCTTGACATAGGCGTAGTACAAACCCCATTGCTTATTCATAAACATAGTAATCGGTTCGACCGTCTTGTCTAAATTTTCAAAATTATAGTCCTTTACTACACCAATTACAGGATAATTTAAGGAATCTCTAACGCTTACATACGCTGTTAATGGATCTTCTTCTCCAAACTCCTTAGCCATAGTCTCATTAATGACCACACTTAAACTATCGTTAGCAAACCCCCTATTAAAATTTCTACCAGCTACTATTTCCAAATCCAGCGCAGCTACATAATCATAATCTACGACCAACATATTGGTCTTAACAACCCTATTTTTATATTCAAATCCAAAAACACTTTTGGATACACTCCCATCCTTACCATAGCCCAAGTTATTATCGGCCCCCGTTATTTCTAAAATATCAGGATTTCCGGCTAGCTCGTTTCGTAATAACTCAATGGCTTTATAGCTCTCTCTTTTTCCATCCAAAGGAAAGGAAAGTACATGTTCCTTGTTAAAACCTAAATCCTTATTCCGCATAAAATCCAACTGACTACGCAGAACTAAAGTCCCAGTTATCAATAAAATAGCAATACCAAATTGGGCAATCATTAAAACATCACGCACCCTGTTTTTGCTAGACGCACTCAATTTACCCTTTAAAGATTGTAGGGTTCCTAACTTGCTTAACAATACCGCAGGATAGCCTCCAACTAATAAGGTAATAAGTAATACACCTGCTAAAAAGGATAGAATTAGTGTGGGTGATAGTAGCAAATCAAAAGTGACTTTAGTTCTAAAAACAGTTTTAAACTGATCTATAAATAGCATGCTCAAAACCACACCACATAAAATAGACACCAAGAACACAAACAGGCTTTCGCTCCAAAATTGAAAAAATAACTGTTCCCTCTTAGCACCAAGTGTTTTTCGCATTCCGATTTCTCGAAGCCGCTGCCCACTTTTCGCAACACTCATATTTATGAAATTTACACAAGCAATGAAAAGAATTAAAAAAGCAATACTCAAAACAAGATACGGAGTACTTCTACTAACCTCTGCGTATCCGTTTCTGAATTTTACAAAATTAACATCATTAAGAGGCAATAATTCATAACTAATAAAGCGACCCTCAGCGTTCGCCAGTGCCCCATCGCGTTGGGCATTTTCTATTTGCTCTTTAAAATTTATATCGATTAAAGAGCGGGTCGCCTTCTCAAATTGAACAGGAGAAACTCCTGCGGTCATTTGCACATATACATCATGATATTTAGCGTTCCAAGCGTCTTGGTTTTCTAGATAATCCTCATGTTTTTCAAACCTAACCGCTAGTTCAAACCCTATTGTACTTTGCGGCACATGGTTTGCCACTACCGAGGCAACTGTAAAGGATTGATCTTCTCCATTAATCAATATCTGTACCGTTTTCCCCACTGCTTCTTCATCTCCAAAAAGAGTTTTTGCGGTGTTCTCCGTAATTACAACAGAAGACAACTCGTTGAGTGGACTTTGCCTTTTTCCTTTTACAGAAGGAAATGTAAATATGTTAAAAAAATCAGTATCTACCCAACTGATATCCATGTTAATCTCCTTGTCTCCAAAAGAAACAATAGCCTCATCCTGTACATACCGAGAGGCCATTTCAATTCCGGGAACACCCTCTTTTAAAGAAGTTATCAATGGGGCCGGATGACTTACACTTGCTTGGGGACCTTTAGTGGTTTGCTCAATAGCGTATACCTTATAAATACGATCTCCGTTCTCGTGGAATTTATCATAGGACAAATCAAAAAACCCAGCCATTGCCAAAAGAATAGCCACCCCAAAAGCAACCGAGAGTCCTATGACATTAATGGACGTGAAGGCCTTATCCTTCGATAGGTTGCGAAACGCAATTTTTAAATAGTTCTTAAACATAATTCTTGTCTATATTCCGCTCTTAAGGCATTAACCTAAAATTAGATAAATTTGTTGTCTACTTTTCAATTACTCCTTAGACACCTTACTGGAACCAGAAGATTTACTATGCATTTTTTCTGGGTTTCCGTGATACTTAATGCTACTCTATCCCAGACATCTTGAATCAATTAGGCTGTTAACTGCAATTCGAATATTAGAGGAGCCAGAAGGTCTAATCTCGGCGGTATTCAATATTAATTCCAAAGCCCTTAGATTAGATGAGCCTGAAGCCGTGATATCCAAACTTTCAGCGCTACCATCCAAAGTAATAGTACTGGAACCAGAAGAAATTACCCCAATTCGTTTCGCCTTCAACTTCAGTTCTGCATTTCTAGACCTTGATGTATGCACTTTAAAATTTGACGCCTCCAGCGTTAAGGAAGAGCTTACTTTCCCCGAACCAGGTAATCTAATTGCATTTATCTTATCCACGGGAATGGCAATAGAAACCTTCTCTACTAGAAATCGCTTCAATTGCGTATGATCCTTAGATTTTATGGTTAAGGTACTGACTCCTAGCTCCGGGTCTGTGTATTCTAACATATTATCTTCAGTAGTCATGGTAATGCTGCCTTCTTTCCCTTCCACCAAGGTTACTTCGTAAAATACACCCTCAGTAATACCCTCATAGTTTCCCACTTTTCTTTCTGCAGTAACCACGTTTCCATTCCCTTTTGTTTTTTTACAACGTTGGGCATGAGTCCATGAGGCACATATAATTAGTGCGAAAAATGGTAGTATAGCTTTCATGATTTATTTGTTTTTTGATTGGTTATTATTCATCTCTAAGTGAATCTACTGGATTGGTGACCGCTGCTTGAAAACTCTGCCAACTTACAGTTAACAAGGCGATTAAAAGTGCTGAAATTCCCGCCAAAGCAAACACCCACCAACTAAGTGTTGTGCGGTATGCAAAGCCTTCTAACCATTGATTCATGGTATACCAAGAAACAGGCACTGCAATAACAAAAGCCACACCTACCCATTTAACAAAATCCTTATTTAAAAGTGCAAGCACTTGTGGTATGGTCGCCCCATTTACCTTACGTATGCCTATTTCCTTTTTACGTTGCACCACAGTGTAGGATGTAAGTCCAAACAAGCCCATGGCAGCGATAAGAATTGCTATAACAGTGAAAACCTGAAAGGCAGACCCAAAGGCTTTATCTTCTTTGTATTGTGCTTCAAATTTTTGATCTAAAAAAGTATAGTTGAACGTACTTTTTGGGAAGATTCGGGTCCATACTAATTTTATTTGTGACATAGAAGATTCGATACCTGAGAGTGATGCCGCAGAAGGGTCTAGTTTTACTAACAGATTACTTACATCACTCTGATAACGAATAATCATAGGCAACACGGGGCTTTTGAGTCCAAAATGATAGTAATCCTTAATTACACCGGCTACCCTCCATTCATCATAGCCCCAAAACCCAAGTGTTTTATTCAGCACATCATCGGCAGATGAGATACCCATATTCTTAAGAAAGGTTTCGTTGACTATAACCTGTCGTCCCTTCCCTTCCGATGAGGCAAGAAAGGTTCCGCCGGCCAAGAATTCAATATCCATTAAATCAAAATAATCGGGCTGTACGTGATAGGTATAGAATAACTTGTCCTCTTCGCGTTTCCCATTTGGTAATGAAATCCCACGGGTAGAGGATAGATTATCAAAACTATCGCCAGGATAGGTTTGTGCAATAGCCACTTTTTCCACAAACGGCAGTCTTTTCAACTCTGCCTCCAAAACCTTGTAATCATTAATTAACAAAGAATCTGCCTTTGCAGTTATTACTTCACCCTTTAATGCGATAACTTGATTGACGTTGGTGCCAATGGGCTGACTTTCCAAAAAATTAATTTGTTTGGTCACTACAATAGTGCCTATCAATAAAACAATCGTAGCTAAAAACTGGGTAACGAGGAGCCCTTTCCTAATGGCTAAACCTTGTGTAGAAGTCTGTATTTTTCCTTTTAACGCTTTGGCGGGAGAATAGCTGCTCAGTAAAAGTGCAGGATATAGGCCTGCTAGAATCATACCCAATAAAATAAAAAGGAAGTAAGGCAAAAAGCTGCTAATATTTGATAAACCTGAGCTGAGCTCCTTACCAGTAACGGCATTATACAAGGGCAGTGTTATAGCCACCAGCACTAAGGATATTGAAATAGCAATAATGTTTAGCAATATAGATTCAATTAAAGATTGAAGTATCAGTTGTGATTTTTGGGCTCCAGAAACTTTACGAATACCCGCTTCCTTTGCACGCTCCATAGATTTTGTAGCGGAAAGGTTTACGTAATTTAACCACGAGAGAATAAGAATAATAAATGCAATGGCCGTCAAAAATTTGATTCTGGTAACGCTGCCGTTCGCGGAAACCTCATAGGGCTTATCCGAATACAAATGAATATCTTCAAGAGGTTCAATATTGTGTTGTTCCTCTGTATCTTGCTCTAGATCACTATCCATTATTTTTTGGCGTAAAAGAGATACGTTGGCATTTGGATCTAGTTTTAGAAACGTATAATAATTGTTCGCATTCCAATTAAGTTCGTGTATCTCAGTGCCATAATAGGTCCACGTTTTCTCAGTTTCATATGATATTAAAAAGGAGTTTCTATAATGCGCGGTTTTTGGCATATCGACCATTACTCCCGTTACGGTGAGTATTGCTTTTTCCCCATCTCTAAATGCAGAAATTGTTTTTTGCATTGGATCTTCGGTTCCAAATAATTTCTGTGCAAAAGATTGGGACAGTACAATAGAATAAGGCTGAGATAGCACCTTTTCTTTTTCTCCTTTTAGCAGTGGGTAGTTGAAAATATCAAAGTAGGAAGGGTCTGCCAATGAACCTAGCGGCTCTTCTAATATGCGCTCTCCTAGTTGAAAGGTCATTTTTTCAAAATAGAACAATCTAACGTAGTCCAACACTTCCGGGAATTCCTCCTTTAGAGAAGGTCCTGTCGAATTATAAGTTTGGGCATCTCCTGCTACAAAAGTATCGCCTTCTAGGTAATCCATGTAGGCTCGATAAACGTTCTCAGATCCTTCAAATTTATCATAACTCTGTTCGTAATTCACATAGAGCATAATGAGCACGAAAGAAGCGATGCCGATAGCCAGTCCAAAAATATTAATGAAAGAATAGAGCTTATTCTTAAGTAAATATCGTGTTGCGATTTTTAGGAACAGTTTATACATCAATTGATTTTAGTGGTTCTTATAAAACGTACCCTATTATTATGCCATAATACAACCTACTGATATTCAATATTTTGAATATCATATAATTCAAATACTGTCAAAATATTTTACAGTATTTGTACATTATTTTTACAGACCATTATTCGGACCGAAGGCTTTTTACAGGATTTACCCTAGCAGCTGCAATGGTTCTAATACTTATAATAATCAAAGCGATTACAAGCATGGCAAGTCCGCTACCCACAAATACCCACCAACTCATATTGGTCTTAAAAGCAAAACCCTGTAACCAATTGTACATGCCCCACCATGCTATTGGTATTGCAATTAAGAACGCAACGCCTACCACCATCAAAAACTCTTTACACAACAACATATTCAGTTGTAGCAAAGAAGCCCCTACTACTTTTCGGATTCCAATTTCCTTGATACGCCTTTGCGTGGTGTACATCACCAATCCCAAAAGCCCTAAACAACTAATTAAAATCACCAGGCCAGTAGCCCATCTCAAGAGCACAGAAACTTTGCGTTCTTGGGCATAAAACCGCTCAATGGTATCGTCCATAAAACGATGCTCAAAATCGGAAGCTGGATAAATACCCTTCCAAATACTTTCAATTTGGGCGATGGTTTCCGGCCACTGAGAACTGTGTTCTGTAGCCAATTTAAAACTTACGACCCTAAATTGAGAACGTCTACTCCCATTTGTATCGCCCGTAAATGCCATGGGTTCTATTTTTGTCTTTAAAGAACGCTGATGAAAATCTTGCATTACCCCTACAATGGGGTGGTTCTCATCATCTGCCTTAAATGTCTTTCCAATGATACTTTCCGGATTTTCAATACCTAATTGCTTTAAATAGGTTTGATTCACTACATATTCTCGTATGGTATCATTGAGCGGTAACCGACCTGCAAGTAATTGAAGGCCGTAGATATTGAAATAATCGGCATCGCCATAAATGAGCTGTAAATCTGAGTTGACTTCCTGATCGCCCTGTTGAAATAATACACCCATAGAATGGGTACTAAAAGATGCCGGTGGATTCCCTCCTAAGGTTACCTCGGTAATCATAGGCAAGGCTTCCAATTTGGCAATAAAGCGTTCTTTCTTCTCTGGTGCAGGGTCGCTCCAAGGCGTATAGAAATAAGCAATGGCATCAGTCTTGAAACCCATGTCCTTTTTCATTATATAGTGCAGCTGTTTCCCTACCAAAAGTGTCGCGATAATAAAAATCTGTGCAATAGAAAACTGGAATACCGTCAAGTACTTCCGAAGCCCAGCACGCTGATTTGCTTTTACCCCCTCATTTTTTAAGACGGAAATAGGTTTGTAGCCCGATAAGATTAATGCGGGATAAAAACCCGAAAGTAAGGTAACTATAAGCAATAAGGTCACAATACCTAAGATAGGCAAGGCATCATAATACAAACTAAGATCGATACCAGCCGGAATATAATCACTAAAAATACCGAGCAGTCCATTTGCTAAAACTAAGGACAGCGCCCCTGCCGCCATTGTTAATAATAGCGTCTCGCCCAAAAACTGGAAAATCAATTGTTTTTTAGACGAACCTAAGGTTTTACGAATCCCAATTTCTTTGGCACGCTGTGAAGCCTGCGCAGTATTAAGATTGATAAAATTAATACAGCCTAAGAGAAGTAAAAATAACGCGACGAGCCCTAAATTTCTAAGCACCAGAAGACTTGCCCTCTGATCATCAAAATCAAAGGTATTATAGTTACTATCAAAATGTAAGTCGGACAAGGGTTGCATATAAAAGGAATTAGACCGGCCTATTGCTACGCGTTCCTTTGCTTCATGTTCTTTGGATATGCCATCCAACACTTTTTGAACTTCGATTTTACTGGCGTTTGGGGTAAGTTTTACAAACAATTGAGAAGCAGAGTTGGTATTATGCCAATGCGCATCTACGACGGCACTGGTCATATCCTGTACATCTGCCGTTTTTAAGGAGAGGAATTCCTCAAAGACCAAATCGGTTCTCTGGGTAAAGTTGGCGACTATACCGGTTACTAGGGCAGGAATGGTATCGTTATAAATTAAAGTTTTACCGATAAGTGAGGTAAGTTCTTGATCTGGAAAATATATTTGAGCCCGAGCTTCGGAAAGTACAACCGTATTGGGTGCACTCAATGCCTCTTTTTGAGTGCCGGCCAACCAGATATAGTCCAAGGTCCTAAAATAGTCGTCATCTGCATAGATAACAAACTCAGGATTTTTAAAGCTAAAATCCAGCTTCTTGTTCTCTACACGTAATGGGTATGCAGTAAAAAATGGTGCTACTGTTTCCAGTTCGGGCATATTCAAATCGCTAAGGGCTCCTGCCAAAGGAACCGTTACCCCTGCATTATAAAAATCACCTTCTGGACTCAAGAATGCTGTCGTGATTCTGTAGATACGTTTGCTATCCGAATGGAACTTGTCAAAGGTCATGTCGTAATAAATAATCGCTCCAATGACAAAAGCCGCACTTAAACCAATGGACAGACCAATAATATTGATTAAAGAAAACACCTTATTTTTTAAGATGTTTCTCAAAGCTATTTTTAGATTATTTTTAAACATAGGTTTCTATTTTTTTAAGATGCATCTATCCCTTTCGGATTTGATTATTGACTTACTCCGTCCTTAAACTCTTAACCGGATTCGCTAGGGCTGCTTTTATGGCTTGAAAACTCACCGTGAAAAGTGCAATCCCTATCGCGACAAAACCGGCCAGCACGAAAATCCACCAAGGGATATCTATGTGATAGGCAAAACCTTCCAACCAGTTATTCATCAATATATAAGCTAATGGAAAAGCAAGCGCGATGGAGATAAGTACTAATTTAGTAAAGTCGATGGTTAGCAATCGAGTGATCGTTACTATGGAGGCACCTAGTACTTTTCGTATCCCAATTTCCTTTCTTCTTTGTTCCGCCATAAAAGCAGTTAGACCAAAAAGTCCCATTGCGGCAACAAAAATGGCCAATAGACAGAAAATGATGCTTATTTGACCGGCACGCTTTTCACGCTCGTATAATTTTTCTAGTTGCTGATCTAGAAAGGAATAGCTAAAATCTAGCGTTGGCAAGACCTTTGTAAAAGCTCCCTTTAACTGTTCCATCGTATTACTTAGATTACCCGTTTTAAAACGGACTAGCATATACGATTTACCTTCATCTGTATTATTATGAAAGGCATACGCACCAATAGGTTGATGCAAAGATTCGTAATTAAAATCATCTACCACGCCAACTATCGTATTAGGTACCCCAATGTAAACCTCTTTCCCGATGGCTTCTTCAGGTGAAAAACCCAAATACTGAACTGCTTTTTTATTCAATACGACTTCCACTAAGGTATCTTTTTCGTTTTTATTTTTCGGCAATGTAGTTCCTGCCAATAGTTTTAATCTAAGCACGTCTAAAACCGCTGCATCGGCCACATTCGTTTGTATGTTTAAGGATTGTTTTTGGGTAACAGTTTTACGCAAAACACGTCCACTTACATCAATTCCAGGATAGCCTTGAGCAAAGGCAACAGATGATACATCTACCAAACTATTAAATTCTGTTACTAAGGCATTTTTGTTTTCCGCACCTCGCAGTCCCTTTACAGAAATTGCCACAACGTTATCTGGCTTAAAACCTAGGTTTTTATTCTGAATAAATTGGGATTGTTGGTAAATGACCAATACCCCAACGATTAAGGCGGCAGATGCTGCAAACTGAAGCACCACAAGACCTTTTCTTACCAGTGTATTACCTTTCCCCTGTTTTAAGGAAGGAGAAAGAATCTCCTTAGGCATAAACCGAGATAGATATAAAGAGGGGTACAATCCAGAAACTAAGGTCGTGACTAACCAAATCCCAATGATGATCATTAAAAACGAACTATTGAACAATACACCTATCTCTAATTCTTGATTGGTGATATTATTGAAACCAGGCAATACTAAAACGGCCAAAACAAACCCCAAAACAATAGAAATTGCCGTGATTAGTCCCGTTTCTATATAAAAACGTGCTACAAGAGATTGCGAAGATGCGCCCAAAGTTTTGCTCATACCCACTTCTTTAGACCGTTTCTGTGACTGTGCCGTGGTAAGGTTCATATAGTTCATACAGGCAATCAAAAGAATGAGAACCGCTAGATAACTAAGGTTGAGCACCTCATTGATGTCTCCTATCCGTGATACGTATGAATTACCGTACGTCGCAGAATACAGATGTATTTCATTTAAGGGCTGTAACGAAAACTGATACCACTGTTCCTCTTTTTCTACATTGGCATCCAACATTATTCCCATTTGCTTCTTGGTGGCTTCCAATGTTACCTTGTCCTTTAGTAACACATAGGTTTCAAAACTAGCATTGGACCATGTTTTTCTATCGTAAAACCAATAGCCGTTGCTCGATGCCAATACCTTTGCGTCTATACTGCTATTTTTAGGGAAATCCTTATATATACCGGTAACCTCCAGTTCCTTGCTATTATCTATTTTTATAGTCTTCCCCATAGGGTTCTCTCCCTTAAAATAAAGTGCAGCAGCAGTTTGTGACAAAAGCACCGTATTAGGTCTTTCCAATGGGTTTGTACCATTCTTCTCTACTAATTCTACATCGAACATGGATAGCAGCTCCTTATCAACCCAATAAAATAGGTCCTCTGTGAAATTCTCATCATTTACCCTGACGGAGGTAGTTCCCCCAAAGTCATGCTTAAACACCCTTGCGGCAGTTTCAATATTGGTCACCTCCTCTTTTAGTGCGGTAGCGGTTACTGGTGGCGCAGTTGCCCATATGTCAAAACCAAAATCGCCATCAGTCTCTACCAAAACTCTATGTATGCGGTCCTTTTTAGAGAACATCGTATCAAAGCTTCGCTCATGCGAAATATGAAGGAATAATAATATCACTATCGCCAAACCAATAGATAGTCCAATAATGTTTATAGCGGAAAACAACCGATTGCTCTTCAAGTTCCGCAAGGCGATTTTAATATGATTTTTAAACATACTATTTCGTTTTTTGATTGATGAATAATTTATTCAGACCGTAAACTCTGCACAGGATTAACGGTGGCTGATTTTACTGCCTGTATCCCCAAGGTTACCGATGTGATTACAAAAGCGATGAGTCCTGCCAAAGCAAACATCCACCATTGTATGGAAATACTATAGGCGAAACTGCCCAGCCAAGCGTTCATCATATACCAAGCAATAGGAAAGGCAATCAGTGCTCCAATACCTACGAGTAGGATATAGTCTTTAGACAGTAATACCACTATTTTCAAAACACCTGCGCCCAATACCTTACGGATGCCTATTTCTTTTATCCTTCTTTTTGCCATGAAGGAAATAAGTCCGAACATGCCCAAGCAGGAAATAAAAATGGTCAGCAAGGCTACTATATTGACTGTTTTCAGCATACCTTCTATCAAGCGGTATTGACCACTTACTTTTTCAGTCAGGAAGCTTTGGGCAAAGGTTTTTCTAGAATCTATTTTGGCAAAGGCAGCTGCCATGATATCTTGTACTGCTTTTTCATGTCCTTCCACGACGCGGACGCTGAGATAGCGATGTGCTGCCAAATCTTTTTCGTCATTGTAATAATGTACCAAAGGTTCTACTACATTCTGTAAGTCCTGATAATGAAAATCTTCCATTACACCTACAATTCGGTGACCGTTAGAATCATCATTCTTCCACTTTAGACGTTTTCCTTCAATGGATAGCCACCCAAAAGCTTCCATGGCGCTGCGATTGATGATTACAGCGCGCTCGGCTCCATTGTCCCTTACACTATCAAAATCCCTACCTTCCACTATCGGAATTTTAAGGGTTTCCAAGTAACCGTCATCCGTATAGGAGCGACGAATGCGCACATCGGTATCTGTATTGGCATCGTAAAAGCTAGTGTAATTAAAGTAATAATCAGATGGAATAGCCTGACTCGTGCTCACATTAGTGACATAGGGATTGGCCTCTAAATCATCCAAAAGGACATTAAAATTAGAGCTTGCGGCATCAATATTTTTATAATCAAGGTCGATGTTGCCTACGATAATATTTTCGCGCTCAAAGCCTAAATCGGCCTTTTTCATAAATCCAATCTGACTATTCAAAATAATGGCGACACAGATAAAAAGTATGGCAATAGAAAATTGAAGAATGATAAAAGTGTTTTTAAAGAAGAAATTTCCTTTTGCACTATCTATTTTTCCTTTAATCCCTTGGGAAACTGGCAAAGAAACAAAACGCAGCGTGGGTGAAATACCTACCACCAAAGTTACTGCCAGCCCTAATGCTACAGCCCCTAACACCACGGGGTAGTCATCTGTAAAACTAAAGTTTATAGTACCAAAATCGGCACCAAAGACACCATTCAACTGAGGCAACAAAACGCCGAGGAAGAGTCCGCCAGAAATTAATATAGACAACAAAACTAAAATACCATTTTCCAAACAAAACTGGGTGATTACACCTTTTTTACTTCCGCCCAATATTTTCCTGACCGCAATATCCTTAGTTCTCCTGAACATGGTAGAAGTATTCAAATTCAATAGGTTTACCAGCACCAATAGCAGCACAAAAAATGAAGTAGCCATATTGCCGCCAATAATAATACCTACTACAGGAATATTGTCAATTCGCAGTTCTTTATGCGGCATCAGTTCCATTCTTGAAATAACGGTAGGGTCCGAATAATTATCCTGTACCAATTGATTAATTCTGCTTTCTAATTGCGGAATATCAGCATCAGGACGTAACTTTAGAAATAGGGGCGAAAAACTATTGCCCCAATTTGTCTGCCTTTTAAAAATAGGATTGTCTTTTAACAAGGTATTCGGCAGTAAAACCCCCATCCTGAAAGAAGAATAGGGACTAATGGGCTCTAGAACTCCTGTTACGGTCAGGTTTAGGGTATCGGCAGCTAGTAACGTCTTTCCCACTGGATTTGTGGCCCCATAAATTTGCTGACTTACCTTATCGGTCAAGACTATAGAATACTTTTCGGTTAAGGCCGTACTTTGATTTCCGTGTTTTAATGGTAGTCCAAAAACTTCAAAAAAATCGGGCTCGGCATAGTTCGGCTCTTTCTGAAATTCGGTATCCCCTACTTCCAACCAAATATTTCCCCAGCCATGCAAATGGGTGCCCGCCTCTACCTCGGGAGAGGTACTAATTATTTTATCTAGTAACGGATAAACGGCCTCATTATAGTCGTTTCCGTCATTTAGATGAGTTTTTACATAGTAAATTTGCTCTTGTTCGACAATATTATCATCGGCAATGTAATAAGCGTATGTGGAAAACATTAGCGTTAACACACTTCCTATTCCAATGCTCAGCCCCAGAAGATTTAAAAAGGAGAGCATTCTGTTCTTCCATAGGTTTCGAAACGATAATCTTAAGTGGTTAAGTAGCATCAGTATGTTCTTTGTCATTCCCACCCTTGTGCCGTCCCGAGACTTCGGGAGATTCAGTAAAGAAGGAAATCTGTATATTTATATCAAAAAAAATCTACGGTCTTCAAAAGTTGTCCTCTTGTTCACTTGTACATGAAATCGATTTTCATGCCATATTTTTAATATACTGAAAATGTGATACTTACCTGATATTATAAATAAAATAGGCTTTTTTTATGTAAAATTTTTGGACAGTTTTTGTATAAGAATTTTACAGTGAATTATCCTATTCGCTCTATTTGATTAAAGGTAATTATAAAAAAAGGCTAACATGGAAAAGCAGTTGAACGTACCAATCTTACTACGACGATAACCGATCTTGAATAAAGCAATAAACACCTTTTGCCTATTTCTTCTTTAACCAGCGCGTAATGGAGTTATGTTCACCTTCAAGGACAATTTTGTAGAAATTTGATGGTAAATGAGACATATTTATACTTGCTTTTTCGTCCTTGATTTTGACCTCGGCGATACGTATGTATTCATCCACACCCCCTTTTTTAAAGGAATTAGTTGGACTCATCCAGACTTTAAGTTTTCCTCTTTGGTCATATGCGTCCCATGTCAAATTTAAAACATCATCCTTAAAAACAGCTTCGACGCTAGAAACGGAAATTTTACCGGTTAGCGGTACGCCATCTATTTCCCAAAGCTGTTCCTTTTCGGGTTTGATATTCAAAGTCCGCAGTATCGAAGGCATAATAGCGACAATACCGGGTCGTTGCTGCCTGAAATAGTCATTTAGTTCCTTGGCATTGGTCACAATCCACGTGTCACGCTCCCGATCTGACTGACCCCCATGTCCTTTTCCATCTTTTGCAACTCGCCCATGATCGGTGGTAATCCATAGCTGCCAATCTTCGTTGAAGTTTTTTGTTCTGTATTGGGTCGCTTCCCAGATGCGACCAATTTGACTGTCCATTATTTTTATCGCGTCATAAAACTGTTGGCTATCTCCATATTTATGCCCCATATCATCCGTGTATTCTAAATATACCCAGGAAAGGTCCGGGCCCTCCATTTTAACATATCGGGCTGTTTCGTTTGTGACATGTTCGTCTATCTTGTGAATGTATAACGTATCATCATCATGGGGAAATGCAATGGTGTCTAGTTCAAATCCGTCAAAATGATAGTCCAGTTTGATGTTTCCGTTAGCTGGCAGTTCTTCTCCTACCAATTTGGTGCGGTTGTCTAACCAAGTAGAAAAAATAGCTGTTTTTAATTCTGGCCTATGTTCTTTTGCAAACCTAAAAATGGTCCAATAGTTATAATTTGGAGCTTTGATGCTATTTCCCCAAACATTATGTTTATTAGCCCAAGTACCCGTAAGTAAGCTATTGTAGCCCACAGATGAAATGGTCGGGCTTTCAGAGTATCCGTCTTTTTGGCCACCAACATAGGCACGGGTGTACCCTCCTTCCTTTGCCAAGGCATCAAGGTTTGGGGTTTCTACTTTTTCGATGGCATCAGAAGAAATACCGTCAACAAGCACAAAAATTACTTTTGTTTTCGACTCTTGTGAAAAGACAAAAACACCTATAAAAATTACAACTATTAAAGAAAAGGCGTGTTTTATCGACATATGTTTAATTCTAATTAGCTACTCCAGCAGATGTACCCTGACGTTTCCAAATCGGTTGATTCTCAATACTAGATGCGGTAAATATAAAATTTTTGTTTTTGATACAACATCAAACCAAATTCGTCCTTATGGGATACAAAATATCTGATGACCCTTTCCTATAAAAACCAGCATCGCTCCCTAAGGTCTCCATCGGCCCTGAAGTTTCTACGAATAAATCAAATTCTTCCTGTTTATGAAAAATCCAAAGCCTTTGAACGGTATCTCCCTTATCCTTAAAATACTTATAAATCGTACCGATACCAACATTGGCCTCTTTTACAATATCATTGATTTTACAGTATGTAATACTTTATGGACTATACGCTTTAATGATGCCCTTAAAATCAATTCTATTTTTTCCATCCTAAAATTCAATCTACATGGCGAAGATAGCATTTATACAACGTGTCTGACTTATTCATTTAACCTTCCAAAACTATCATTAGTTTCAGTTTAAACGGGATAATAAAAGTTTATTCAGTTCGTAAACTCTTTACCGGATTCTGTTTGGCAGCTTTAAAACTATGCCAGCTTACCGTTAACATCGTGATTAAAATAACAATACTTCCTGCCATGAAAAACATCCATAGACCTATATCAATTTTATAAGCAAAGGCTTCCAACCATTTGTTGGCAGCAACATATGCGATGGGCATGGACACTACAAAAGCAACCAATACCCATTTTAAAAAATCAGTATTGAGCATAACTAGTATTTCTGAAATACTCGCCCCATTTACCTTTCGTATGCCTATTTCCTTGAACCTGCTTTGAGACATCATTAAAGAGAGCCCCAAGACGCCCATAGCACAAACAAACACGGCAATAAGGGCAAAAATTAAGATCAAATTTTTCTGTAGCAACTCTGTTTTATACTCGTTTTGATACAGGGTACTAACCTCAAAATATTCCATGGGATATTTTGGAAACATTTCTTTCCATGCTTTTTCAATAGCGGCTACAGCCTCCGTTTTGGAAAACGGTGTGTAGGAAATCGCAATGTTTTCCAACCAACTATTATCCCTTTTAAAAAGCACCAAGGGTTCCACTTTAGTCTGTAACCCGGAGAGATGAAAATCTTCGACTACCCCAACTATTTTCCCTTTTGGAATAGCCACGCCTTCCACAGGAGAAATTAGAGCAAAATCTTTACCGATTACAGCACTGGCTTCCTGAAAACCTAAATAACCTAAAGCCGTTTCATTGATAATATATTCCCCATTCCCATCTTCATCTGTATTACTCTTGGTGAAATTTTGTCCCCCCAAAAACGGTAGGGCAAATACATCTGTAAAAGAGTAATCACAAGAAAACACACCAATGTATTTAGTATCTGTGTTTGGAATACCTTGCATGGTAAACGCAAACATGTCATTTGTCTCACCCCCAGGTGGAGCCATCATTGCGGAAACCGAACCGATGCTGTTTTGTGTTACCAATTCTGACTTAAAAATATCAAACTTCTTCTGCACCTCAGCATGAACAAAAGGGATACATAGCACATTATCTTCTTTGGCTCCCATAGAATTACCAAGCGCATAATCCGTCTGGCGCGAAATAACAATAACACCCACCAGCAATACAATCGCTAAGGCAAATTGAGAGACCAAAAGTATTTTATGTGTCTTTACGGTTCCTTTTCCCTTCATCTTTTTATCCAATGAGAAGTGCTGAAAATGGCTTTTGAAAACGGGTTGTATTCCTGCGAATAAACTCAAAAAGGAAAAAAATAAAATAACGCCAGCTGCAAACCATCCATTTCCTTCCGATAGATTCAATTGGTAGCGGTCGAAAATAAACTGATTCAGTTTTACAGCACCAAATAGCACCAAAACCAAAGAGGCAAAAACCATAATTCCACTCTCCAAAAGAAAATAACGAATCATGATACGTTTAGAAGAGCCTAGTATTTGATTTAAAGCCAAAAACTTGCTGAGATACCCCGCCATACCCAAATTTAAGCTGGTGAAATTACTCAGCGAGATAAAAAGCAAAATGAATGCAGAAATCCCAAGAAGGTATAGATTGGCCATGCTTCCATTCGGTTCTATCTCACGCAGCAGATTTGAGTTTAAATGAATCTTTTTTATATTCATTAAATGCCCCTGCATTTTTGCCTCCTTATCGATTTCAATTCCCTGCAATTCATTTAAACTTGTGGAAATCTTATCGGCAAGACCCGTAGCCTTTACCTTTTCTTTTAATAGCAGGTAAACATACGCCCAACCCGCAATAGCATCGTTGCCTGGCATAATTAGTAAATCTGGATGTAAGTGACTTTGCTGAGCAAAATCTTCCATGACACCCGTTACCGTAAAATCCGTTTCCAGTGAATTATAATGCCCTGGTGGCAACGAAATAATCTGACCCATGGGATTTTTATCTCCAAAAACCTTTTGTGCCAAGGAACTTGATAGTACTACAGAACCAGGTTCAGCTAGAGCAACATTAGCATCTCCGTCTATAAAACGAACATCAAAAACTTGTAAAAACGTATCGTCTACAGCAAAGGCTTGGGCTATGGCGTAGTGTTGTTCTCCTTTTAGAATAAGTTTATCGCGCAAGGGCATCAATCGCACCGCAGTTTCAATTTCAGGAATTTGCTTGGCGAGTTCCGGAATTATTTTTGAATCGGAGACACGTGCAAACTCATTCCCCTCAAAAATATCAGGATGCGTAATGGTTAGCCTATATATTTTATCAGCATTCGTATGGGCCTTATCATAGCTGAATTCGTTCTTTAGAAAAAGGGCAATAAACAACACTCCACATAAGCCTAAGGATAAGCCTACTAGTTTAATTCCATTTAAAATAGGTCGCTTCCGTATATTCCTAAGTGCATATTTTAAAAGCATAGTTCTCTTTTTAATATTTTAAATTTAGGCTTTCTTAGCTGCTTGATATGTTGGTTTTTAGACCCTAGATACACCATTGTGCTTCGACTGTGCACAACGTGCTATGCCATAGTGTAACCCTATATCCTAGGACTACTGTGCATGGATTTAGCGGTTTTTCTATTCCATCCTTAAACTTTTTATTGGATTCTGTTTCGCCGCCTTAATTGCTTGGAAACTCACCGTAAGTACGGTTACTCCCATGGCACCGAACATAGCCAATGCAAAAATCCACCATTTTAGAATTACTCTATATGGGTATTCCTGTAGCCATCCATTCATAACATAATACGCAATAGGTATGGCAATGCAACAGGAGATGATTACCAATTTTAAAAAGTCTTTGGAAAGCATATTCCATACATTGAATACAGTTGCACCTAATACTTTACGTACACCAATTTCCTTTGTGCGCTGTTCAGCTACAAAAGAGGTCAATCCAAAAAGTCCCAAGCAACTGATTAGAATCGCTAAGGCCGTAAAGATTCCAGATAAGGTTCCTATCCGTTCTTCTGATGCAAATTTCTCTCCATATTGATCGTCTACAAATTGATATTCAAACGGTACATCTGCAAAATGTTCCTTAAATACCCGCTCCACAATAACCAAATTCTTACTGGCGCTCTGCTTTGGATTTAACCGTAAATTATAATAGCTCCCATTATCGGAGCGGTCATACACATACATAGCCTGTTTTACAGGTTCGTATGGGGACTGTGCAATCATATCCGCTACTACGCCAATAATCTTTAAAGGTGGGTTTGGATCTTCTTCGCTATCATCCTTCAATAATTGTCCTATCGGATTTTCCATACCTAGATATTTTTTAGCGGTTTCATTAATTAAAACACCCAAGGAATCTGTAGCGAAATCCCTAGAAAAATCCCTTCCTTCCACTATTTCCAAACCTAAGGACTTGGCATACTCGGGAGAAACTTCGGTCCATGCAAGATCTTCTTGAAACCCTTCTGGTTTTCCTTCCCAAGTAAATCCGCTTCTATTGGACCATATTTGTGTAGTGGGGCTACTGGAGGTGGACATTTCTAGCACTGCGCCAGAGCCTAGAAATTCAGTCCGCATCAATTCTGTCTTCCCTGAAAAATCTTGACTAAAGGTTGGTATTTGAATCAATCCTTCCTTATCATAGCCAATAGGTCGGTTCTTAGCATAATTAATTTGTTGCATTACGATAACCGTTCCAATGATAAAAGCTACGGATACCGTAAACTGTATCACTACTAAAATTTTTCTTGGTAGCCCGGCATATCGCCCCACTTTAAACGTTCCTTTTAATACATCAACAGGTTTAAAAGAAGAAAGATACAAGGCCGGATAACTCCCCGCCAATAATGCCGTAAAAATGATAAACCCAACGGATATACCCCAAAAAGAACCACTTCCCCATGGGAATACAATTTCCTTTCGGGCTAGTTCATTAAACCCTCCAATACATAACAACACAATGACTAAGGCTATGACGTATGCCAAAACAACTACCAAAAAAGACTCGCTCAAGAACTGATAGATCAACTGCCCTTTCTGCGACCCAATAGATTTTCGGATGCCTACTTCTTTTGCTCTTTTCTCTGACCTTGCCGTACTTAAATTCATGAAATTGATACAAGCCAATAACAAAACAAAAGCACCGATAATACCAAATAGCCATACGTATTTGATTCGACCTCCTACCTGTTTTCCATTCTCAAACTGACTTCTCAGATGCCAATCCTTCATTGGAAATAGAAATAATTGCGGATTAAATTCCGCCGCATCTTCCGCTAAATTCTTTTTAACATCTTTTATAGTAGCCGTAACATTAGCTATAGTATTATTGTCCGCTATCTGTGCGAACATCTGAAAGGAATTATTGCCCCAGCTATCCTCGGAATTTCGTACCCATTCCCGCGTAGCCAAATATTTCTCCCACGGAATGATAAATTCAGTATCACTAAAAGCATTGTTAAACGGAATATCGGTGTAGACAGCACTTACGGCCAGGTCAAATTCATTACTCACCTTCACTACTTTCCCAATAGGGTCCTCATTACCAAAAAGAGCAGTAGCCGTAGATGCTGATAGCATTATGGAATTAAGTTCCCTAAGCCCGTCTTTTTCTCCTTTTATAATTTTGAGATTGAAAAGTTCAGGTGCTTCGCGCTGCATATAGTTCCCTGGTCTAGACAAGCTTTTATCACCATACTTCAAATAACTATCATTGGTCCATGAAGCCATAATAAGGTGCTTAAAATTATCCTTGTAACCGTCCCTTAATGCCTTTTCCAACGGTCTAGGAATGGCGGGGCCTGTTCCCGTATTTCCATTAAAAGTTTGTGACTGGAAGATTTGTGCGATTTTTTCCTTGTTGGGAAAGTAATTGTTATAGGAAAGCTCGTCCTGTACCCAAAGCCCAATAATCAGCGTAACGGCCATTCCTAATGCGAGTCCGCCAATATTGATGACCGAGTAGCCCTTATTGTTCCAAAGGTTCCGCCAGGCGATTTTTAAATAGTTCTTAAACATGATTGATGATTTTGATTGCTGTTGTTCTTATCAAAAGAGTCAAATTGCTGCTAAATGTTTCACTCTGTTCGTAAACATTTTACAGGGTTGGTAATTGCAGCTTTGATACTTTGGTAGCTTACGGTTAAAACAGCAACACCAACTGCCAATAAAGCGGCCAATGCAAATACCCACCACCCTATCTCTATACGATATGAAAAATCTTCCAACCATTTGTTCATTACGTACCACCCTAAGGGCAGTGCGATGAGAATGGAAATACCTACCATTTTTAGGAAATCTGTTGTAAGTCGATAACTAATCTGGCCCACGGTGGCACCCAATACTTTTCGGATACCTATTTCCTTGGTACGCTTTTGGGCATTGAAAGCAGCCAATCCAAATAACCCCAAGCAGGCAATTAAAATCGATAAGAATGTAAACACCGTAAATATTTTACCTAAACGCTGTTCTGCATCATAGGTAGCATTGAAAGATTCATCCATAAATCGATAATTAAAGGGTTGGCCTGGTGCCATCTTGTTCCAAATACTTTCGATATTGGTAATTGCCCCCGAAAAATCGCCTGCCTTCAACCGTATCGCCAAGTTTCCAGTTGATTTATTAAGAGACATGCCTAAGGGTTGAATATTTTCCCGTAGGGATTCGTAGTGAAAATTCTTTACCACGCCAATGATGGTATAAAAAGGAGGTACGTCCATATCTACATCATCCGAAATCTTAATACCCAAGGCATCTTGAGCACTGACGCCAAGAATCGGCAGTGTAGCTTCGTTAATGATAACAGACAGGGAGTCACCCACTAATTTTTTATTAAAATCGCGTCCAGCAATCAATTCTATATCCAAAGTAGCCAAATAATCAGCATCTACCTCCCAATCCTGCATGTGTATAGCATTCTCCTGATCTCTATAACCTTCCTTAAAAAAAGAACTATTGGAACGCCATGATGGTGTTGGCAAAAATCCACTTATAGTAGCATTTTCAACTTGCCCCAAAGCTGTAATTTCATTTTTAAAGGCCCTGATTTGACTTCCCAAACTATTGGTGTCGTCTAAAATCAAAACTTGATTTTTGGTAAAACCAAGGTCTTTTCCCTGGATAAAATTCAATTGCTGAAAAACCACCAAAGTACTAACAATGAGGAATACAGAAATAGCAAATTGAAAGACAACTAGGGCATTTCTCACTTTACCACCTCCAACACTACTTTGTCCTCCTTTCAGTGTTTTTACCGGCATAAAGCGGGACATAAAAAATGCAGGATAACTACCAGAGAATGATCCTAACACAACGGTGGCCATTACAACACTAGCCCAAAATAAGGGACTTGTAAAGGGGATGGAGATATCTTTCCCTGAAAGTTCATTGAAAAACGGAAGCAATAGCGTACTCAACAGAATACCTGCTAGGAGCGACAACAGCGAAATCAAAACTGATTCCGTTAGGAACTGCCAAACCAAATCGCCCTTATTGGACCCCAATGTTTTTCGAACTCCGATTTCTTTAGCCCTTTTTAGGGAATGTGCGGTGGAAAGGTTCATAAAGTTCACACTTGCCAAAATCATCAAAAATAGTCCGATAAAGGACAAAATATATACGTTTTGGATACTGCCATTAGCACTAAGTTCGAAATCTCGTTGGGAATACAGATGAATGTCGGTTAAGGGCATCGTGTGATAACGTATATAATTTCCGGAGGCAGCAAAGGTTTCTGCCGTCATACCTGGAAAAAACTCTTGTGCCCAAGGCAGCATATAATCCTCTAGCATACCCAGTAATGGCTTCTGAAATTCTTTTATATTGGCGCCGGGTATTAATTTTATAAACGTGTAAAAATTATTACCACCCCAATTATCCTCTTTAGAAGCAGGGTGACCTTCCATAGCCATGAAAATAGAATAGTCCCGTAGAAACGAATTTTTTGGCAGGTCTTCTATGACCCCACTAACCGTAAAGGTATCGGTATTATTAAGTAGCAAACGTTTTCCCAAAGCGCTTTCCTTGCCAAAATGTTTGGTTGCCGCTGTTTGGGTCAGTACCAAGGTATAAGGTTTGGCCAAAGCTGTATTGGCGTCACCGGAAATTATATCGATTCCAAAGAATTCAATAAAAGAGGCGTCGGCGAAAGCAACATCTGTCTCCTTGGCATTAGCATCTTCCCCCACAGGCCTTACCAGCGCACTGCCTCTGCTCCTTAGCCTTACGGTTTGCTCCACTTGAGGAAAATCCTTTTGCATTGCTGCTGCCATTGGAGCGGCAGCTTCAGAGGCTTTCATTTCTGCACCCCCAAACTTGATGTCCGTATCTATACGGTAGATGCGATTGACATCAGCGAACATTTTATCATAACTGAGTTCGTCATAGATATAGAGCGAAATCAAAAGGGCACCGGTAATTCCAATAGCCAAACCAAAAATATTGAGCAGCGTAAAAAAAGATTGCTTTTTTAAGCTTCTCCAAGCGATTTTAATATGGTTTTTAAGCATGATTGTTTTGATTGATGTTCATATGTATTACATACCTATAAAGTCCATTTTCATGCCAAATGAATAACTAGCTAATTATTAGATAATAAAATAAATAATTTTAACTGTAAAATAACTGGACATACCTTGTATACTATAGTTACAGAAATAGATTGATAACCAACCTGTTCTACTTCTTTTTTTAGGTGAAAATTTAAAACTGTATTTATTCCGTGCGCAAACTTTTAACGGGGTTCGCAATCGCTGCTTTTATACTTTGGTAGCTTACCGTTACGACAGAAATTAGAACTGCCAAGAAAGCCGCAAGTACAAATATCCACCATGGTATATTTATGCGGTAGGAGAAATCCTCTAACCACTTGTCCATAGCAAACCAACCTAAGGGTAGAGAAATTAAAATAGCAATCCCTACCAGCTTTAAGAAATCTAAAGTAAGCTTCATAGATATTTGGCCTACACTTGCACCCAATACTTTGCGCACCCCAATTTCCTTAGTTCGTTTTTCAGCATTAAAAGCGGCTAAACCAAACAAACCCAAGCAAGCAATTAATAGAGACAGAACTGTGAAAATGATGAAAATATTACCCAACCTTCGCTCACTTTGATAGGTGTTATCAAAGGCATCCTCCATAAAATAGTAATCAAATGGTTCCCCAGGCACTATGCTATTCCAAATACCTTCTATTTGTGTAATCGCATTTGGAAAATCACCTGCCTCTATTTTTACCGCCATAGCATAGGCTCCATCTCCTAAATGTAAACTTACTGCATCAATATCTTCCTTCAATGAGGCTATGTGAAAATTTTTCATAACCCCTATAATGGTAAAATAGGTTGGGTTTTCTGAACTAATGCCTGATGTGTATCGCTTGCCCAAAGCTTCTTGTGGACTCATTTTCATTACCCTTACCGCTGTTTCGTTTATAATAATGGAAGTAGAATCATTTCCGAAATTTTTATCAAAATCACGACCTGCTACTAGTTCAAAACCCATGGTAGTAACGTAATCATAATCAACACTCCACGTCTGCATACTCACCGCATTTTCTTGGGTAGTTTCGCCAGTTTCAGGGCTAAAAGTAGTATCACTACGGGATGATGGAGTTGGAAAAAAACTACTTAAGGTAGCATTCTTAACAAAACCTAATTGTTTTACCTGTTCTTTAAAGGTAGTACCCTTATCACCTGCTGTGTATATATCATTAATGATTAAGACCTGATCTTTTGAAAAACCCAAATCCTTACCCTGTATATAGGTTAACTGTTGGTAAACCACCAGGGTACTCACAATTAGGAAGACTGAAATGGCAAACTGAAAAACGACGAGGGAATTTCTTATTTTTCCGCCACCCACGCTACTTTGCCCTCCTCCTTTCAGGACCTTAACGGGTTTGAAACGCGACATAAAAAAAGCTGGATAACTTCCTGAGAACACTCCCAATACCGCTACTGAACCTAGTAAAATCAACCAAAAAATAGGGCTTGTAAACGGAATGGAAATATCCTTATTGGCCAAGGTATTAAAAAATGGTAATGCTATCAAGCTAAGAACAAGAGCCAATGCTAAGGATAGGAAAGATACTAATCCTGATTCTACCAAAAACTGACGTATTAATTCTATTTTATTGGACCCTAGGGTTTTACGAACACCTACTTCCTTAGCCCTTTTAAGAGAGTGGGCGGTCGACAAATTCATAAAATTAACACTTGCCAAAACAATAAGAAAAATTGCTATAAATGAAAGAATATAGATACTTTGCATATCATTATTAGCACTCATTTCTGCAATTCGACTAGAATTCAAATGAATATCAGTTAAAGGTATAGTGCTGTAAACTAAATGATTGCCAGCCTCTTTAAATTGTTTTTCAGTAATACCAGGCATAACTTTTTGTACCCCAGGTACCACATATTTTCCCAAGAACCCACGCAGTTGCTGCTGTATATCTGCGGCATCAACACTTGGTATTAATTTAATGAAGGTTTGATAATTATTACTACCCCAATTCACCACTTTAGCATCATCGTATCCTTCCATTGATTCAAAAATGGAATAGTCTCTTAAAAATGAATTTTGTGGAAAATCATTTATGACTCCTACTACGGTATAGAGTTCTTCATTATCAAGTAGCAAGTTTTGTCCTATTGCACTACGTACGGCAAAATGCTTTTCTGCAGCAGTTTTGGTAAGTATGATTGTATTTGGGTCCTGTAATGCCGTTTTTACATCCCCTTCCAATAATGCTACACCAAACATTTCAAAAAATGTTGGATCCACATAAGTAGTCTGCTCTTCTTTTACATTAGTTTGGTCATTTGCTTTACGCACTAGTGCGCTACCCCGTGTTCTAAAACGAGTAACTAACTCTATTTCCGAAAAATCATTTAGTAATGCCTCTGCCATAGGAGCAGGCGTTACTGCGAATTCTCTAGCGTTTCCACCAAATTTAATGTCAGCATCAATTCTATGGATACGATCCGCGTCAATAAACATCTTGTCATACCTTAATTCATCATAAATATATAATGAAATAAGTAAACCTCCGGCCATACCAATAGCAAGTCCGAAAGTATTTAGGAAGGTAAAAAAAGGTTGCCTTTTTATACTTCTTAGAGCTATTTTAATATGATTTTTGAACATGATTGATGATTGTTTTGATTGATGCTCTTATGTATTACATTTTTATAAAGTCTATTTTCGTGCCAAATAAATAACTAGCTAATTATCAGATAATTAAATAAAATAAACTATTTTAACTGTAAAATAATTGGACATACCTTGTATAATATATTTACAGAAATAGATTGATAACCAACCTGTTATACTTCTCCCTTTTGGTGAAAATTTAAAGTTGAGCAAAAACAAATAATAAAATGGCAAGGCAGCTAACTGTTCCTATGGTAAGTCATAATACATTTATAATGGTCTGCTGTTTATTTTTGGTTAGATTCCTCCAAGCTATTTTTGTATACTGCTTTATCATGATGCGTTCGTTTTTCTTGTGCTAAACTTGTTTTAGTACATTTTTGATTGATTTTTTAAAAGCTTCCCTTTTGGCAATTGTGAGGCCGTTTACTCCGCTCGTAAGCTTTTTAAAGGTTTTATCAATGCCGCTGCAACAGATTGATAACTAATGGTAGAAAAAGCAATAATTAGAGCGATACAACCTGCCACCAAAAATACTTCCCAACCTATACTGATGCGGTATGCAAAATCTTCCAACCATCTGCCCATCAAAAACCAACCCAAGGGTATCGCAATAGCTATAGATATCAAAATCAGCTTCATAAAATCCAAAGTCAATAACTGGTAAATGCTTTTGAAAGGTGCGCCCAATACCAAGCGGATACTGATTTCTTTTTTTCGTTGTTCTACCATAAAAGCGGAGAGGGCAAAGAGTCCCAAACAGGCTACAAAAATGGCGAAAAGCGCAAAGCTGTTGAAGATGTTACCCATGCGTTGCACATCTGCATGCATCTGGCTAAACTCTTGGTCTAAAAAACTATACTTGATGGTTTGGTTGGGTACGTTCCTACTCCATATCGCCGCTATTGCGACCAAAGCCTCGTTGACATTCCCTTTTTCGAGTTTTATAGAAACTGTACCATTGTCCTTACCGATAACCAAAGACAAGGAAGCGATATCTTCCTTTAAAGACTTAAAATGAAAATCCTCCAGGACTCCGATGATAGTCCAATCCCTGTCGTTATTATTTATCTGCTTGCCTAAGGGGTCAGTCAGTCCCATCTCTGCAACCATTTTTGAATTAATGATAATAGAGTTTATAGAATCGGAAGCGAATTCCTTTGAAAAGTCGCGGCCTTCTTTTAGTTGTATGCCCAGCGTTTTTAAATAATCATAATCTACCCGCCAAATTTGAGCAGGAGTACTAGCTCCCACATTACCTTCATTGGCCCTTCTAAACGTATTCCCATTTCTATTGCCCCCAGCTATAGGTAAATAATTTGTAGTCGTTGCTTCTTTTACTTGGGGCAATTGCAATAGCTGTTCTTTAAAGGAATCGGAACGATCACCCAGAACACCTGTTCCTTCCAAAATCACTACCTGTTCTTTATCATATCCCAATTCTTTCTTTAGAATATAATCCATTTGCTTATAAATGATTAAAGTACCGATAATCAAAACAACCGATGTAGTAAATTGAAAAACCACCAAACCACTGCGTAGTCGTCCGCTTTTACTACCCACACTAAGACTACCTTTTAAAACGTCTACCGGTCTAAAAGCTGATAGGTAGAACGCCGGATACAACCCTGCAATAGCTCCGACCAACAGCGCAGAAATCAGTAGCGTTGGCAAGAACCCCCATACCATCCATGGCATTAATATCGTCTTGGCAGCAAGGGTGTTAAACGATGGAAGTAACACCCAAGCCATAAGAACACCAAGTACAAAAGAGATAAAACTAAATAGAACGGATTCGGTCAGAAATTGGGCCACAAGATTATGTTTGAAAGCGCCTACTGTTTTCCGAAGTCCTACTTCCTTCGCCCTATTGGCTGATTTGGCGGTTGATAAATTGATGAAATTTATAATCGCCAAGAGTAATACAAAACCGGCAATGGCAGCGAACAACCAAACAAAGCGGATATCCCCATGCTTTAGGCCATCTCCCATTTTAATATCTGAATACAAATGGATATTGGTTACAGGTTGCAATTTGTATTCTATCCCGCGAAGTACTTCGATAAAATCTGGCGCACGACCTCGTTCCATTTGTGCAGGAATGATATAATTCTCTACAATAGATTTCATTTTCTGCTCCAGTTCTGGAATACTTGCTTTCTGATCTACCAATACGTAAGTAAAGTAGTTCTGGTTGGTCCAACCACCGTTAGTATCCACAATCGGAAGTACAAAATCAAATTTCAAATGCGAATTTTCAGGCACTTCTTTCATCACCCCCGTAATTCTGTACGGTTTGGCATCATCATTATCTAGAATAACGGTCTGGCCTAGGGCGTTTCCGTTTGGAAAGTACTTCTCTGCCTTAGCCTTGGATAATATCATACTTCTGGGATCGGTCAAAGCAGCATCTGGATTACCTTGCTCCAACGAAAGCTCCAAAATCTCAAAGGCTTCTTGGTCCGCAAGAATAAAGCTTTCCTCAAAATTATTCTGTGATTCTCCTTGCAAACGCATACCACGTTTTCCAGCACCAAAAATCTCAATAGTATTGACTTTACCCGCTTTTTCGATTTCTGGAAAATCAGCCTGTAGTGCATCCGCAAAAGGTAATTGAAAATGGGTGCTTTTAAAAAGCTCGCCTTGAAACTCTCCCTGCATCACCACCCTGTAGATTTTATTTTTGTTGGTATAATGTTGATCGTAGCTTACCTCATCTCGAATGAACAAGGCAATTAATAGACATGCAGCAATACCTACGGCAAACCCTCCAATTTTGATTGTAGTAAAGAATTTGTCCTTTTTAATGCTTCTCCAGGCAATTTTAAGGTTATTTTTAAACATGACTGTTTGATTTTTGATTGCTATAATGAATTATATACAAGTCGATTTTCATGCCATATACTCAATTCCTTTAATATCGTATAGTTGCGTTGTAATATGAATACTCCACTGTAAAATATTTTGACATAATATGTACAAAATATTTACAAGATTAGCCATAAAAACTAGCTGCTTTTTATTGATGCCTCGTGTTGTTCTTTTGAAGAACTTATTTCAGTATTTGTTACTGAGTTAATTCCCTATCCATGTTTCGCGCTTTCACAACTCCATTGCGACTAAACCATCGCGCCTCCTACTATATCAGCGGCACCTCTTAAAAGTGAAGATTTATTCCGCCCTCAAACTCTTTACAGGGTTTGCAATAGCCGCTTTAATCGCTTGGAAACTAACGGTTAAAAGAGCGATGAGAATAGCCACAACTCCGGCAATTACAAACACCCATATATTAATCCATATACGATAAGCAAAACCTTCCAGCCACGTATTCATAGCCCACCAAGCCAAGGGGCCAGCTATCAAAAGGGCAATGAGCACTAGCCGCATAAAATCTTTTGACAACAACGTTACGATACTAGAAACAGTGGATCCTAACACTTTTCGCACGCCAATTTCCTTTTTGCGCTGTTCTGCTGTGTAGGCGGCTAACCCAAATAATCCTAAGCATGAAATCATAATGGTCAGAAAAGCGAATATCTTAGAGAGGTCACTCAATAATTTTTCACTTTTAAACTTCGCGTTGAAGGCGTCGTTAACGAACTCATATTCAAAAGGGAATGCAGGGTTGTGTTGTTTCATAACTCTTTCCATAGCTGCCAATGCAGTAGTACCCGACGCATCAGATTTTGTTTTTACATACATGAAATTAGCATAATTAGGATTGTGAAAATACATCACTGGACCACTAGTATTATACATATCACCATATAAATAATCCTTTACGACCCCAATAACCTTAAGCGATTGTCCGCGGGTCACTACTTTTCCCACGGGACTTTCCGTTCCCATCAAACGCGCAAAGGTTTCTGAAATCAATATATTGGAACTGTCTTTTGCTACATCTTTTCCAAAACCTCTTCCTTCGATAATTTGCATACCTGTAGTTTCAAAAAAATTAGGAGTAACGTGTCTAAATGAAATCAGCACGTCTTCCGCATCCGTAACTCCTTTCCAGTCAAAACCAGATCCGTTATTGCCATCGGAAAGAATATTGGAATTATTAAGTGCCACATTCTCAACAAGACCAGTAGCAATCATGTCGTTTCGGATGGGGTCAAAGTTCATCACCACATCCCCATTAACTGGCATTTTTATAAGGTTTTCTTTATCATATCCTATATCCCGACCTTTTACATGTTGTATTTGTTGGTAGACGACAATAGTGCTTACGATGAAGATATTGGAAACAACAAATTGAGCTACCACCAGTCCCTTTCGTAAAACCACCGCACCACTTTTTTTGGATTTCATACCATTTATGACCTCTACTGGCTTAAAGGCCGATAGAAAAAAGGCAGGATACCATCCAGCCAGAAGACCACATGTAAGCGTAATCCCTAGCACAGTTCCTATATGTGCCGGTTCCCAAAGTCGGAAGGCCAGTTCTTTACCCACCATGATATTGAATTGAGGTAGTATTAATAGCAGCAAAATAATACTGATAACCGCTGCAAGCATCGCAGTAAGTAATGCCTCGGTCATAAATTGTATAATCAATCTTTTTTTAGTGGAACCAAGTACCTTTCGCACACCCACTTCCTTAGCTCTCTTTTCGCTTCTAGCTGTGGATAGATTCATAAAGTTGATACAGGCAATGAACAGTATAATAAGCGCAATCAGCAGAAACATGCGCACATAAACGATTTGACCCCCTACAATTTCCCCACCTTCAAAATGAGACCTTAAATGCCAATTCTTAATAGAATGCAGAAACGCATAGGTATCTAAGTTTCCTGTTTTAGAAGGTAGCATCTTTTTGACCTTTTCGTTTACCTCTATTAAATCCGCACCGGGCGCTAATGCTACAAAAGTATCTGTAAAATTACTTCCGTATTCCTGCATCCATGCTACACCAGCGGAGTAGCGCTCAAAAGGGGCCAACCAATTAAAACCAAAACTAACGTTTACCGGTAAATCCTTTACAACCCCCGTAATATGGTAATTATCGGTGTTATTGACTCTTAAAGTCTTATTCATCACCTGAACGTTTTCTCCAAATAAGTCAGCAGCTGTCTTTTGTGTTAATACAATCGCGTCGGGCCTAGTGAATGCGTTATCCTTACTTCCTTCTACGAATTGAAGGTTGAAGATGTCGAAAATATCCGTATCCGCGTACCTCCCGTTTCTATTAATTCCATTTTTGCCTTCTGTAAAAAGTAAATTTTCCGAGGAGGTGGCAGCCGCCTTCTTTATTTCCGGTATTTCCTGTTTTAAATCACGAGCTAATAACATTGGCGTGGAATAATAGGTATTCCATTCTCCTTCATATTTCTGGTTGGTGGGTAGGTAATAAACCGTTTCCTGTTTTGGGAAAACGGTATCAAAACTTAGCTCATCGGCTACCCAAAGAAGTATGAGACTTGCACAGGTAATACCGATGGCCAAACCAAAAATATTTAAGGCACTATAGCCTTTATTCTTCCAAAGATTTCGCCAAGCGATTTTTACATAGTTTTTGAACATAGTTCTCGTTTTTCTTGCTTTTTTAAGCGCTACTTTTAAGCTTAGAAACCTATTCTGTCCTCAAACTTTTAACTGGATTAGCCCTCGCTGCTTTTATCGCGTTAAAACTTACTGTTGCTAATGCGATAGACAATGCTATGCCTCCAGCCAAAGCGAAAATCCACCAACTAATATCTATTTGGTAGGCATATACATGAAGCCATTTATCCATGACATACCATGAGAAGGGAGTGGCTACAACGATGGCTATCAAAACCAGCTTAATAAAATCGATAGATAATAGCTTTACGATACTGGACACCTCAGCACCTAAAACTTTACGGACTCCTATTTCCTTGGTGCGTTGCACGGCGCTATACGTGGCTAACCCCAACAGACCCAAACAGGCAATAAAAATAGCCAAGAAGGAAAATAAAGTAAATAATTTTCTAAACTTGATGTCGGCCTCGTATTGCGTATTAAAGGATTCATCCAAAAAAGTATAAAGAAACGGACGGTGCGGAGCCAGTTCTGCCCATTTTTGCTCAATATTGGAAATGCCCTGTTGCATGTTGCTGGATTTGACTTTCATTGATAGGTACTTGCCAAATTGAGAATAACGCAAGGTCAACGGTGCCACAGCTTGATGTAAAGACATGTAATTAAAGTCCTTTACCACACCAATAATAGTTCCTTCTCGGCCCCATTGTTGAAAACGTTTCCCAATAATATCCGCAGGGTTGGCATAACCAAAACTTCTGGCGGCCGCTTCGTTGACCAATAAAGAGGAAACAGAATCTGTCACGAACTCCCTTGAATATGCTCTTCCGGCCACTACTTCTATGTTGTAATGTGGAATAAAGTCAAAGTCTATCTCGTACAAAAAAGGACTAAAATTTTCCATACTGCCCTCAAAAGTTTCAATATCTGTTCCTGCGCCAGGAAAGTGACTTCCAGGCACGGTACGGGAACCTGCGACCGAAACTACTTCTTGAAGGTTCATAAACTCACTTTTAATGGTTTCCATATTATCAAGTACTTGACCATCCCAATTAAAATCGATGACCAGTTGTTGCTCCTGATCAAAGCCTAAATTTTTATTCAACATAAATCCCAACTGAAAATAAACAATAACCGTGCTGGCGATCAGAGCAATGGAGAGTGAAAATTGAAAAATAACCAAACCCTTTCTTAGGTTGGTGCCCTGTTTTGAGCTTTTAAAAACTCCTTTAAGTACACTGGACGGTTTAAAATTGGACAGTACAAAAGCGGGATACAAGCCTGCTAGCAAACCTGTCAACAAAGCAATGCCAAAATATAATGAAAGACTAAAAACATTAAAAATTTCAGAAGAAAGAAACGCTTTACCGGTAATATTCCGCATAGTGGGAAGACATATCATTACCAATACTAAACCTAAAATGGAAGCAAGCAGCACCATAAGTAGGGACTCCCCCAAAAACTGATAACGCAAGCCTTTTTTATCCGCCCCAATTACTTTTCTCACCCCTACTTCCTTGGCCCTTTCCAAAGACCGCGCAGTGGCCAAATTCATAAAGTTGATACAGGCAATAATCAGGATAAACAGACCTATGAGCGCGAAAATATAAATATTGGCGAGGCTACTTGTAACACCAGGCTGGCGTGCAGCAGCCGATTTTAAATAGGTGTCTTTTAAGGGTTCAAAAGAAAGGTCATAAAAATAATCTGCATTCTCTTCGGGACGATTTCGTTTTAAAAATTCAGGCATTTTCCCTTGGAAAGCTTGTTGATTAAAATTATCGCTTACCAAAAAATAGGTATAAAAATCTACATAGCCCCACGACTCAAAAATTTCTGATCGCGACTGATAAAAAGAGCTCATGGACATAAGCACATCAAAAGAAAAATGTGAGTTAGCAGGTACGTCCTTCATAACACCAGTGACTGTATAAATACCATCATTTGCTCTCCCTCCAACACCATCCATAGTTTTACCAATAGGATTCTCGTTTCCAAAATACTTTTTAGCTGTACTTTCCGTAAGTACTATAGTATATGGGTCTTTTAACGCAGTTTTGGGATTGCCAGAGCGCAAGGGCCAACTAAAAATATCAAAAGCGGTCTCATCCACATAAAATGAATTGCCTTCTTGAAAAGAACGTTCGTTGTATTCCAACAAAATATCCGACCTACCAGAAAATTGAACTATTTCTACCACCTCAGAAAAATCCTTTTTTAACGCAGGGCCGACAGGAGCATTTCCCCAAATCTGTTTACCCTCATTGTCATGATGGACAATCCGGTAAATATTATCCCCTTTTTCGTGGTAGCTGTCATAGGAAAGTTCGTTTCTAATAAACAGAGCTATTAGCAGAAAACAAGCCATTCCTATGGCTAGACCGCCAATGTTAATTATGGAATATCCTGGATTCTTTACGATGTTCCGCCATGCAATTTTAAAATAGTTTTTTATCATGATGTTCAGCTTCACTTACTGTATTGGTTTCCGTATTTCTGATTGATAAATCAACCATACTTTCAACGCACTTCAACTGCTCCAAATGACCGTGATTAATGGCCGATTGTAATACACTTTGATTTTTATGCTGAACCTAGTTCAACATAGATTGATGAATAAACTCCTAGTGTTATTTTATTATGCTATCCTAGTTTTAAGCAAGCTTGAATGGATAGCTTTTACAAAAGAAAAAGCAGATTAATCTCTAAACTTGATTAAAAATTCCTCTGGCTAAACTAAAGTGACCCAGCCGGCTTACCCTTCAACATTGCTCGGGAAGACAGGGAGCACTTTTTACTCATTCCAGCCAATTCCTAGCATGTAATTCTCCGGCGATGAATGGCTAGATGGATTTTACATCATGGCTCCAATCGCTCTATTTTGACTCTCTGTTACTACTTGACCATCAAATAAATTAACTATCCTATGGGCATAATGTGAATCCCTATCAGAGTGCGTAACCATCACTATGGTTGTACCTTCTTGATTCAGTTCCGTAAGTAGGTTCATAACCTCTATACCATTTTTGGAATCCAAGTTACCGGTTGGCTCATCCGCAAGAATTAGTTTAGGATTGGTCACTACGGCTCTAGAAATAGCGACACGTTGTTGCTGTCCCCCAGATAATTGCTGTGGAAAGTGTTTTTCCCTATGCGCGATTTTCATCCGTTCCAATACTTTCATTACTTTTTCCTTACGCTCCACTTTTCCCATTTTTAGATAGATAAGTGGCAACTCTACATTCTCATAAACGGTAAGTTCATCGATTAGATTAAAACTCTGAAACACAAAGCCCAAATTCCCTTTTCGTAATTGCGTCCGTTGACTTTCCTTCAACCCAGCTACTTCATGACTAGCAAAGTTATAACTGCCTTCCGTGGGGTTATCAAGCATCCCTATAATATTCAACAAAGTAGATTTTCCACAGCCCGATGGTCCCATAATGGCCACAAATTCGCCATCTTCTACTTTCAGGTTTACGTTATTCAAAGCAAGCGTTTCTACCTCCTCTGTTTTAAAGCTCTTTTTTAAATCTTTAATTGTTATCATTTTGTTACGCTTTTACTATTATTAGGATTGTTTTTATACTACTGTTTGTGATTTTTTCAAATTTATTTCAACACGATACGCTCTGCCTCTCCAAAGGAATCATAATTACTCGTAATAACTTCTTCTCCGGCCTGTAGTCCTTCCAATACCTCATAGTGCCTCGCGTTCTGTTTCCCTACTCTTATGTTTCTTTTTATAGCTTCATCTGTTCCAGGCGTTACAACAAAAATCCATTGCCCTCCTGTACTTTGAAAGAAACTTCCTTTGGGCAATAACAGTGCATCACTAGACTCGCCCAATTGTAATTTGATGTTATAACTCTGTCCGGCACGGATGGTTTCTGGTCTATCTTCGGTAAAAACTAGATCTACCCTGAACCTACCGTTTCGAACTTCTGGATATACTTTTCTAACCCTAAGTTTGTAATCCTTTCCGTTACGTTCCAATATGGCACTCAAGTCTCTTTTTACACGATCTATATAATGTTCATCTATATCTGCCTCTATTTTAAAATCTGTCAGCACATTGAGCTGACCTATACGTTGCCCTTGGGCAATATTCTGTCCTATTTCGGCATCTAAAAAGCCCAATTGGCCATCAGCAGGAGCGCGGACATTGAGATGATCTAAACGCTGATACACCATACCTAAGGTTTTTTGCATTCTGGCTAAATCCGTATCCAACCCTGACAAGGACGTTATACGTAGCTCATCATCATTTACCGTTTGCATTTTAACAATATCATATTGTTTTTGGGAGAGCTCATAATTTTCTTTAGACAATTGAAATACCTCTTGAGAAATAAGCTCATCTTCCATAAGCGCCTTATTTTGCTGAAAATTTCTTTTGAGACGTTGCAAATCTGTACTGGCCGTTGCAAGCGATCTTCTGCCCTCTACCTGACGCGAATCGAAGGTTAGTTTCGTAGACCTTAAATCGTTTTGCTTTAGTGCCAAATTACTTTCACTGGCCAAAATCTGCTCGTATAGATTCATGTTTTCGAGCTTTAGTATGATATCTCCCTTTTTGACCATGGCACCCTCCTCTATCAGTTTCTCGTTCACTCGCCCACCTTCATAAGCATCCATATATATAGTAGTGATCGGAGCAACGTTCCCGTTAATGGTAATATAATCATCGAACTTGCCCTGCGTAACTTCGGCAATGGAGAGTTTGTCTTTCTCTGTTCTAAACGTAGAGACCGAGGTAGCAAAAATGAGCTGGTACCCCACAAAGAGGAGTAATATTCCCAACGCGATATACCCGTAATGTTTTGGTCGTAATCCTTTTTTCTTTTCTAATTGTATATCCATGGTAATTAAACTTCTTTTGTTTCATTCCCACGAAGGTGGGAATCTTTATATTTCAATACTCTATACTGTCCTTTACTTAGGTCTCTTTCTTTTTATTATTTTATAGCAAACACTGGCAATCCATTATAAAAATTCAACGTATTCTTATTGATTTCTGAACGGAGCCGCACTTGTAAATTTTCGTTTTGCGCACTTGCAAAAAGGTTTTTTGCCGTAAACAACTCTATCCCATTAATCATCCCTTTTTCATAGCGTTTTTGGGCAATAGTAAATGCCATTCGTTGTGCAGCTACATTTTGATCACTCTGACCCCGCTCTATTTGCAGCGCATTGTACTGTTGCACCAATTCTTGAATGGTTTGAAAAAGTACCTGTTCTTGAACCTGAAGGTTATTCTCTTGCCGAAGTCTTTCGATTTTTGCCTGTTTAACACGTGACCGCCCAGACCACCCGTTGCTGATGGGAACATTCAGGTTCAGACCAAAAAATCGAGAAAAATTATCACTAAATTGTTCTTGAAAAGGAAGGGTGCTGCCCAAACTATCTCTAAACGTTTCAAAATAACCCGTACCCATACCTGCAAAAAGGGATAAGGAAGGATAAAGCCTACCTCTCGCAACGCCCACTTGTTTTTTTGCGGCTTGCGCCCTTAGTTCTTGCGCCTTTATCAATGGTAAAAACTCACGTGCTGTAGCATATACAGAATCCGATTGCATCTTTGGTGCGATTTCTACTTCGGCTACTGCCTTTAAGTTGGCTATAATTTCAATCTCTGAGGTATCCTCTAAATTCATTTCTTGAATCAAGGCCAATTCTGCGGCAGCCAATTGGTTCCTACTTTGGGTTAGGTTTAATTCATCGGACAGCAGGGCGGATTTTGCCTCATACCTGTCGGCACCAGCCATAAGTCCTAGTTCAATTTGCTTTTGGACCAATTGAAAATTGGTTTTTGAAACACGTACCTGTTCCGTAGCAATGGCAACCAATCCTTCAAAAAACCGAATATTATTAAATGCTTGCATGACTCTAAACGCCAAAAGATATTTTTGCTGTAAGCTCTCTTCTTTGGCCGCTTGGTATAAAAATTTAGAAGCCTTGATGGAATTGATTTTTTGAAAGCCTTGAAACAAATCAATGTTAGACTGTATCGAATAATTGTTAGAGAAAAAGTCTTGAACCACAAAGGTTCCTGTATTAGGATCCTCTGCCCTACCAGAATTCACTTGATAATTCGAATTCGCATTTACTTCTGGTAAAAGATTACGAATAGATTGTCTGTAGTCTTCTCTGTTGGAATCATTGGTATACTGAAAGTCCTTTAATAGTAGATTATGCTCCAAAGCGTAAGCAACACAATCATCTAAAGTCCATTGCTGTTGCGCAATAGTCTTAACGCTAAGAGTAATGAAAAAAAGGAACGCTATTCTAATTTTTAAATTCATATGTTTATTACTGTTCTAAACACTATACTAGATGCGTGCCATAAACTTAAGTATTTGATTTTCAAATTTTTAAATTGATTCGCAAGTGTTTACCTAAAATGAAGTGTAAAATAAATATACATATATTGTCCAAAATTTTGACAGTGTTTGCTATATATTAGTTTTCATTTGTAATTTTAGGGTGTGTTTAAAGAAGTACACTAATCAACTGGGACTGAAGCCTGAATACTTTTTAACGATAGCAGAGAAGATGAACGCAACGGGAAGATTCGTACTCCAAATTTTGAAATCAAAAAATAGAACTATAGCATGACCGATGCAAACATCCTTGTAATAGACGATAATAAAAGTGTGTTAAGTGCTTTGGAGATACTGCTACAGTTTGAGCATAAAAGTGTGCAGACTATTTCCAATCCCAATCAGATTTCCTCATTCCCCAACCTTAAGGGCATAGATATAATTTTATTGGACATGAATTTTTCGGCAGGGGTAAATACGGGAAACGAAGGACTATACTGGTTACGGGAAATAAAGAAAAAAGCACCCCATATATCGGTCATTATGATGACAGCTTATGGTGCTATTGACCTTGCCGTAGAAGCTTTAAAGGAAGGCGCATCCGACTTTATCCTTAAACCTTGGAACAACGAACGGTTGTTGACTACGGTAAAATCGGCCTACGAACTTCGAAAAAGCAAAAAGGAAATTACCCAACTAAAACAACAGGAAAGCAACCTAAAACAGCTTATCAATCAGAACAAAAATTATATCGTTGGCACCTCTAAAGCGTTAAATTCAGTACTAAACCTTGTTCAAAAAGTAGCTAAAACAGATGTGAATGTTCTTGTTACCGGAGAGAACGGAACTGGAAAGGAGCTTATTGCTAGAGAATTACACAAGCGCTCTGCGAGAAACAATGAAGTCTTTATTTCGGTAGATATGGGTTCCATTTCAGAAAACCTATTTGAAAGCGAATTGTTCGGGCATGTAAAAGGTTCCTTTACAGATGCCAAGGAAGACCGAGCAGGGAAGTTCGAAGCTGCGAATGGAGGCACCTTATTTTTAGATGAAATAGGCAACCTCTCCCTACAAACACAGGCCAAATTACTATCTGCTATACAAAATCGTGTTGTGGTAAGAGTAGGTTCCAACAAACCCGTCAGCGTAGATATCCGATTGATATGCGCTACCAATTGCAATCTAGACCAAATGGTAGCCGATGGACTTTTTAGGGAAGATTTATTGTATAGAATTAACACCATACGCGTAGAGGTACCTCCTCTTAGGGAGCGGGAAGGGGATATCCTTGTTCTAGCTGATTTTTATCTTAATAAATTCGTGAACAAATATGGAAAACCAGGTCTTAAAATAAATCAAGCTGCACAGGAGAAACTAATGGCCTATCATTGGCCAGGAAATATTAGGGAACTGTTGCATACTATGGAACGTGCAGTAATCCTTTCTGAAGGTAATGTACTAAAACCTACAGATTTCCTTTTAGAAGTTGGGAATGCCATATCTATGGAGAACGGGCCAAGCACCTTAGAGGAAATGGAATTACTTATGATTACGAAGGCCTTGAACCAGAATGACGGCAATTACAGCGCTGCTGCGGAGCAACTAGGAATTTCTAGGCAGACGCTCTATAATAAGTTGAAGAAAAAGAATGGTTAGGGGCTAGTTCGTAATAAAAAAACTAAGCGAGGAGCGCAATGAAAGATGAAGTAAGGCTACCGCTTCGAAGCAAATTGTTGAAACGTTGGACACCTAGCAAAGTCGTCTCAGTAAGGAAATTAAAATGAAGCAGACAACATAATAAAGCTTTAATGAACACTCGTGTTTGTGTTTCATTCTATATTTAAATCTTGAACATGAAAAATGGTAAGTAGAAACTTATATATACAATTGGTATTCCGAGTTGTTTTTATGTCGATTACAGTGGTTCTTGCCACATATTTTTTTTTCAACAAACAATACATCGCAAGTAGTATTGGAGCAATAGTTATGATTTTTCAAACAGCGGGACTCATCAATTACGTAAACCAGACCAACCGTAAAATCGCCTATTTTTTTGATGCCATAAAAAACGAGGATTTCACCTTACGATTTCCCGAAAAATTAAGTGTTAAATCCTTGGAAGAGCTTAACCATAGCTTGAATATGCTTAACTCAATGATTCAGGATATCCATCTAAAAAAACAAGCACAGGAACAGTACTATCAAGAAATACTACGACAGGCGGATATTGGTATGTTTACCATAAATTCTAAAGGACATATCCTATACGCTAATCCTACAGTGCAAGAACTATTGAACTATAGACCTTTGAATCATGTGAAGCAACTGAAACAAGTTGATGATGATTTATATAAGTTGTTTGAAGACCTACAACCGTTCGAAAACACCATCTTTAAACTAGGGAACGAGCGAGGCAAAAAGGAACTAAGTTTAAAATGCACCCCTATTACCATAGAGGGCAAACAAGTGCTTTTAGTAGTTGTGCACGATATACATAAAGAACTGGATGAAAAAGAAACCGATTCTTGGGTTAAGCTAATCCGCGTACTCACCCATGAGATTATGAATACGATTACACCCATAACGTCCATTTCAGAATCTATTCTTAACTATTTTAAAAAGGGTAACAATCCCGACATTCCTACCCATTTTTCCGAACAACAAATTAAAAACACAACGAAAGGTCTGGAAGTGATTAAAGAACAGGGATTAGACTTAATGAGTTTTGTACAATCCTACAGAACCTTTTTAAGTATTCCAGAACCTGACAAAGAACTAGTGCCAGCAAAAGCACTATTAGAGAAGATTACATTATTATTGAACGAGCAAAAAGAAGAAATACATATTAAAATAGAAACTATAATAGAACCCGTAGATTTAGAATTTTATATAGACCAAAAACAATTGACACAGGTCTTATTGAACCTAGGTAAAAATGCGAAACAATCCCTGGAAGGTATAGATGACGGTATGATTCTATTTACTGCAGGCATTAACTCGATAAATAAAAAGTTTATTCAGGTAAAAGATAATGGTGCCGGAATTCCTGAAAATTTAATTGATGAGGTTTTTGTTCCCTTCTTTACTACTAAAAATACAGGAACAGGTATTGGACTTAGCCTTTCCAAACAAATAATGCGGCTACATGGTGGCAGCATTAATGTAACTTCACGGGAAACAACACAATTTACACTTACGTTTGACTAGAGATCTTGTGGCGTTCCCAATTCTTTCCAAGGATCCCATAAGTACATATCCAGATTCTGAATCTGATTATCTATAACAACGACCCCCTCGCTCTCTAATAATTGCTGCATTAAATTAGTACCTCCAAAATGATGCTTTCCGGTTAAGAGTCCTTGTTTATTGACCACTCTATGGGCTGGCACATCTTCTATACTGTGCGAGGCGTTCATGGCCCAACCAACCATCCTTGCGCTTCGGGCAGCACCTAGGTATTTAGCGACGGCACCATAAGAAGTAACACGACCGTAAGGTATCTGTTTAACGACAACATACACCTTTGAAAAAAAATTATTACTATCCTCCATATTATGTATTGTATACTCTTCCTATGGTAATGATAAGTAAGAGCAACATTAAAAACCCCAGTATATAATTTGCATTCTTAGCGAATTTGTGGGTTTTGTGTTCTAGCTTGTTAAAATAGAACACATACAGGTAAAGGACGGAAAAGGTTCCCGTACCCGCTGCTAAGACAAAAGTAACAATATCCCACACCTGAAATTTTATCCAACCAGAAGCGTTCCACATAATATTCAATCCGCTATAATAAGGAATCGTTAACAGATTAACTCCAGCTAAGAATATTCCTTTAAAGTAACTACTGCGCTTGCTTATTTTTATTTCCTTAATTTTCTTCTTTTTGTTGCTTTTAGCTGCCATAAAAAAGTAGACGGCCAAAGCTGCAAAGACCACAATAGCAATTTTAAGCAGGACGGCAACAACCTCTGGGTTTTTATGTAAAAATTTGGAAATAAAAACAGCAACCGTGGCCTGTAGCATAATCATGGTAGAAACCCCCAAACTAAAGACAACACCGTTGAGTTTATTTTTCTCCACACTGGTTTTTGCAGCGTTTACGTTCAATAACCCCGGCGGAACCGTTGCCATAAAAGCAGCAGAGAAGGTAGCGAAAAAAAGAATCAACAAGTGCTGCATAATATCAATTTATCCGAAACTGGATGTAGGTGATTGGTTTTCCTTTTTCAAGATACTGATTTTCATAGAAAGTTTGAAGTTCTAATACTTCTTTAGGACTTCCCTCGTTTTTATAGACGTCATGGTTGGCATAAATAATTTCGTGTCCAATCCCTTGTAACAATCCCAAGGTATACCCGTGCATAAATTCACTGTCGGTCTTTAAATGCATTAATGCGTTTGGTTTTAGAACCTTTTTGTACCGGTCTAGAAAAACCTGATTTGTCATCCTGTGTTTGGTGCGCTTATACTTGATTTGAGGATCTGGAAAGGTAATCCAGATTTCAGAAACTTCGTTTTCTGCAAATAGCAAGTCAAGGAGTTCAATCTGACTTCGTAGAAAAGCAACATTGTCCAAACCATCTTCCAAAGCAGTCTTGGCACCGCGCCAAAAGCGCGCTCCTTTTATATCTATCCCAACGAAATTTTTCTCTGGGAACAATTTTGCAAGTCCCACGGTATACTCCCCCTTGCCGCAGCCTAGTTCCAAAACAATAGGATTATTATTCCCGAAATGTTCGCTCCATGTTCCCCGTTGGGAAAAACCTTGTTCAACTTCTGCCCTGGTAGGCTGTAGTACATTTTTAAAGGTTTCGTTTTCCTTGAATCGTTTAAGTTTATTCTTGCTTCCCACAATTTTCTATATAAGTGTACAAAGCTAATAAATGCACTAGAATTGCTAGTCTATCCCTATAGAAAAATTTAAAATGAATGAATTTGAGAGGTATATAGCAGAAGTGGACAGAAAGAATGAATTTTGCGCAGCATTCAAAAAACCTGAGTTTTGCACTTAGCCTTCCGTCTGAGAAGCACTCTTTTATTGTGGGACACGAATTCAACAGACTGTTTCGTATTGATAAGAATCCTCGCGATAACGAATTCGCTAAAAATAATGAAACAAAATACCCTAAGGCTCATTTATAACTTCCGGTATACTCTTCTCCAAGGTAAACGAAAATTCAGAACCTACATCAACGACACTTTCAATATAAATTTTTTCTCCATGTGCCTCTATGACATGTTTTACAATAGCCAGCCCGAGACCAGACCCACCTTCCTTTCTGCTACCGCTTTGGTCTACCCTATAAAACCGCTCAAACAATCTTGGAATATGTTCCTTTGGAATACCATCACCGTTATCGGTTACCCGCACAATAACCTTGTTCTTTACCAAATTTTCTACACTTACCTCCGTAGTTCCGTTATCATTCCCATATTTTATGGAGTTTACTAAAAGATTGGTAAGTACTTGCTGGATTTTTTCTCGGTCGCCATTGACCATAATAGGCATGTCGTAAGAAATATCGAACGTAAGAACAATATTATTTTTTGCGGCCTTCATCTCTAAAAGATCAAAAACACTTTGTATGAGTTCGATAATATTGAGATCCTCCTTTTCTAACCGCAGGTCTCCAACTTCCAGTTTGGTAATCAAATCCAAGTCTTTAACAATATATATAAGTCTGTCTACCGCTTTATTAGCGCGTGAAATATACTTTTTACGAATATTTTTATCCTCAATGGCACCATCTAAAAGTGTCTCTAAATAGCCTTGCACGGTAAATAAGGGAGTTTTTAATTCGTGGGAAACGTTCCCTAAAAAATCCTTCCGATATTCTTCACGAATCTTTAAAGTATCGATTTCTATTTTTTTGTCTTTAGCGAATTTTTCAATTTCTGCGATAAGAGTCCGCATATCCGTAGTAATAGGATCTGTGGTCAAGGTAGAGGATTCCAATAAAGCGACATCATCATAAATTTTTTTGATGTGCTTGTAAATAAACTTTTCGATACGTACTTGTAGGGTAACAAAGGAAATTAAATGAATAAAAAGGAGCAAACAGATGAAAAACCACCAATTTAAAAACTGAAACTGCCAAAACAAAAAGCCCAAACAAAAGGCAGATAAAAACGTAATGTAAAATGCTGTCCTAAAAGCAAACCGATAGGATTTCTTAGCTTTTAGAGGCATTAAAGTACAAACTTATATCCAACTCCCTTAACCGTCTTAAAATGCTCCTCGCCAATTTTCTCACGTAGTTTCCTAATATGTACGTCTATCGTTCGGCCTCCAACCACAACTTCGTTTCCCCAAACTTTATCTAGGATAACCTCTCTCTTAAATACTTTACTAGGTTTGGAAGCTAATAAGGATAACAATTCAAATTCCTTTCTTGGTAGAATAATCTCTCTGCCTTTTTTGACAATTTTATACTCTTCTCTATTGATAATGATATCCCCAACCTTAGTAATATCTTCTTCAGGGTTTTCATCCTTTAAATGCCTACGCAACAAAGCGTTTACTTTACTTACCAAAACTTTTGGCTTTATAGGCTTGGTAATATAATCATCTGCTCCAGCATCAAAACCTGCCATTTGAGAGTAGTCCTCTCCACGGGCGGTTAGAAACGTGATCACGGTATTTTCTAATCCGCTGGTCTTTCGCAATAGTTCACAGGCCTCTATCCCATCCATCTCTGGCATCATTACGTCTAAAATCACAAGATGAGGTTGTTTCTTTTTTGCCTTTGAGACCGCTTCCAAGCCGTTTTTAGCGGTGAACACTTCATAGCCTTCTGCAGTAAGGTTGTAGCTTACTATCTCTAAAATATCTGGCTCATCATCTACTAAAAGTATTTTAATGTCCTTCTTTTTCATACTAATATGGTGAAGTTATTTTCTCAAAAGTAAAGATAATACCCTTACCAAAGAGTGGCTTAACATTCATTTAATGTAGTAACGTTTAGCTAACGTTAATAAAATAAAGGTTTAACGTACACGTAACTCCACTTTTACAACATGCTGTTTTCTTTGCATGAGAAAAAATATCACCACAACAAAAAGTGGTAGAAACCTAAAATGAATTTTAAAAATTAAGGAAAATGAAAAAATTAACTTTTACTAAAAGAATGCTGAGTCTCTTGATGGTTTGTGGTTCTTTAACCTTCATGGCATGTAGCAATGATGATGATCCAGTTATACCAGAGCTTGAAGTGGATGTAGATTTTGACAATGATAATATAAATGATGACATTGATAACTGTCCTGGTGCCGCTAATGCAGATCAAGCAGATACGGATGGTGATGGCATTGGCGATGTTTGTGACCCCATAGATAACGGTGCAGCACCTACTACAGGCGCAACTGTTGTAGTAGATTCCGATATCTCTGCTGACACCACGTGGTCTTCTGATTCTATTTATAATTTAGATGGTAGAATTTTTGTGACAGATGGTGCTACACTAACGATAGAAGCAGGCACTCTTATCAAGGCTAATGCAGGATCAGGTGTTAATGCATCTGTTTTGGTCATAACTAGAGGTAGTAAAATTGAAGCTTTAGGAACGGCATCTGCTCCAATAATATTCACCTCTGCTTCAGATAATATTGCATTCGGTGAAACTGTAGGAACCAACCTTGATCAAAACGATCGTGGGCTATGGGGAGGATTAATTTTATTAGGTAATGCTCCTTCTTCTTTTGATGGTGATGCAGAATCTGCACAGATAGAAGGTATCCCTTCTGACACTGATGGTGACAAAGGTCTATACGGAGGTTTAGATACTGCTGATGACTCTGGTACCATACAATATGTATCAATTCGCCATGGTGGTGCGTTAATTGGTCAAGGAAACGAAATTAACGGACTTACGCTAGGTGGTGTTGGCTCTGGAACTACTATTGACAATGTTGAAGTAGTTGGTAATGTGGATGATGGTATCGAGTTCTTTGGTGGATCCGTTAATGCTACCAACCTATTTGTATGGGCAGTGGGTGATGACGGTCTTGATATTGACCAAGCTTATTCCGGTACGATTGATAATGCTATTGTAGTGCAAGGGAACATTTCTGATCACGCGTTAGAAATTGATGGTCCTGAAGGTTCGCTTGCTGGGTCTTATACATTAACAAATGTTACGCTTATAGGTCTTGACAATAATGTTGAGAATGGAGAAGTAGCCGATTTTAGATCTGGTGCTACAGGAACAAATAGCAATATCTTGGTAACGGGCTTTACAGGTGTAGGAACAGATTTACAACTATCTGATGTAGAATTAGATAATGATGGTGTAGCCGCCAATTATACCGCTGGTCTTTTGACATTCCTTGATTGGGAGATTGTACTGCCCACAGGAGTTGCCACTTCCAGCGAAATATTTGATGACCGTTCCGATATAGGTTCCACATTTGAGGCAGATGCTGCTAACTTCTCTAGTGCTGTTGTTGCTGATGCAGCCAACGTAGGTGCAGATACATCAGCGTTCTCATGGACCTATTCAAATACAAAAGCTAGTTTAGGTTTCTAGAAAAGCGTGAACTAACTATTAATCATTTTAAATTGCTCGTCTTAAAACTTTTTAAGACGAGCAATTTACATATTTAAAGACAATTGTTTTAAACAACATTTTTCAGATGAAAATCAAACTATTATTATTTTGTTTAACGGTACTTTCTTTACACTCTATTTATTCACAAAACGGTATTATATCAGGAACAGTAAACGATGGTGAATTCAATGATGTGTTGCCGTTTGCAAATATTCTTATAAAAGGAACAACTAAGGGAACTACATCAGATTTTGATGGTAAATACGTGTTGGAAGTAGCTCCTGGAATATACACAGTTACTTTTTCATATTTAGGTTATGGAACTATGGAAATTTCACAGGTAGTAATTGAACCTGGAGCTGAACAAATTATTGATATAACTTTAAATCAACTGGCAAATGCACTGGATGGTGTAGTTGTGACTACCACTATTTCAAAAAACACAGAGGCATCTGTATTAAATATTCAAAAAAATTCCGTTGCATTGTTAGACGGACTTTCTATCCAGAGTATCAAAAAATCTGGTGCAAGCGATATTGCCAGTGCCATTAAATCAATCCCTGGTGTTTCTGTTCAAGGTGGTAAATTCGTATATGTCCGTGGTTTGGGCGATCGTTACACCAAATCAATATTAAATGGTGTTGATGTGCCGGGTTTAGATCCAGATAGAAATACACTACAGTTAGATATTTTCCCAACAAACATTTTGGACAATATTATTGTGATTAAATCTGCAACTGCCGATCAAGCAGCTGATTTTACTGGAGGTGTTGTAGATATTGTAACCAAGGATTTTCCTACCAGAGCTGAATATAGTCTTTCAGTTGGTCTTGGATATAATTCAACTATGCATTTTAATAATGACTATTTAAGTTATGAAGGTAGTGCTACAGATGCCTTGGGCTTTGACAATGGTCTAAGAGATTTAGTCCTTCCTCAAAGTGTTGAAACTCCAGTTCCAGCTGAAAATGGTGCAAGAGCAAGACAATTAACACAACTATTCCAACCAAATTTAAAAGCACTACAAGAGCAAAGTCCAATGGATTTCAACATAGGGTTTACAGCAGGTAATCAATACAATTTAAATGATGATGGTAGTAAAAAAATAGGGTATTTAGCCTCTCTTACCTACAGGAATAGTACAGAATTCTATGAAGGAATAGTAAACGGGCAGGTATTTAGAAAACAAGATCAGGATAGGTCCGTTCTTGAATTAATCGATGATCGTACCCAATCTGGAAATTTAGGAGTTAACAATGTACTCATAAGCGGCCTTGCAGGCGTTTCTTTCAAAGGATTGAAATCAAAATACAAACTGAATGTACTTCATATTCAAAATGGAGAATCCAGTGCTGCCTACATTAGGCAGGACAACTTCAATGTAAACTCTAACGTTATTTTTAATGATGCCTTGACATATACACAGCGCTCTATTACCAATGTATTATTAAACGGTGAACATGCGAATGAAGACGGTTCTTGGAAGGTTTCTTGGAAACTTTCACCAACCCTATCTAAAATTTACGACAAAGACTTTAGAACCACACCCTTTAGGTTCAATGACGAAACAGGAAATTTCTCAATATCGCCAAGTGAATCTGGTGAACCCAGCAGAATATGGAGAAATCTTGAAGAAATAAATATCGCGGGAAAATTAGATTTGACCAGAAAGCATAAATTATTTGGAAGAGATGCTAAATTCAAATTTGGTGGAGCCCATACCTTAAAGCAAAGAGAATTTATCGTAGATCAATTTTCACATCCTGTGCAATCAAGACAAGGTAATTTTAGCTTAGGCTTTGGGGGGGATGCAGACCAAGTTTTAGCTCCTGCCAATATTTACAGCACCAATTCTAGGGAAGGAACCTATGTTAGACGTGATTCAAATGTTTCTGATTCTTTTGACTCAGAAATCACCGTATCTGCAGGCTATTTGTCGGACGAATTTAAATTTTCAGATAAATTCAATGCTATTATCGGTTTGCGTCTAGAAAAATTTGATTTGCTTTATTCAGGAGAAAACCAAGATGGAGAAGTTTTCGACAACGCTAATATCCTAGATAAAATGGACTTTTTCCCGTCCGCTAATTTCATTTATGAATTAAATGAAGAGGCAAATAAAAAGGTAAGAGCATCTTTCTCGAGTACCACGGCAAGACCTTCGTTTAAAGAAGCCTCCAATGCCCAAATTTTTGACCCTGTCTCAAGTACATTTTTTATTGGTAATATCAACATACAACCTACATACGTAAATAACTTTGATTTACGATTTGAATCCTATGGGGCGGGAACTAACTTTTTTGCTGTAAGTGCATTTGCAAAAACCTTTCAAGACCCTATAGAATTATCTTTCATTAGAGAGGCACGAGGACAGTTTATTCCACTGAACTTAGGAGATGCAAAGGTATTTGGAGGTGAATTGGAAGTAAGAAGAAGTCTAGATTTCATTCCTGGATGGCAGAATTTCTCTTTTAACGCAAATGTTTCTATTATCGAATCGCAACAAACCTTTACCGATGATGAAGCAGAAGCGAGAAGAGACAATTTAAGGGAAGGAGAAACGCTTAGGGATAATCGTCAATTACAAGGTCAATCTCCATTACTGTTAAACATAGGTTTTAATTATGACAACAACGAAAATGGTTGGCAAGGGGGACTTATCTTTAATGTTCAAGGTAAAACTTTAGAGATTGTTGGTAATGGAGATATTCCAGATGTATTCACTCTTCCGTTTAATAACTTAAGATTTAATTTGAGTAAGGAATTTGGAAAGGAAAAGAACAGTAAAATTTCGCTGCGATTTGAGAATATCCTAAATGATAAAATTGAAAGTGTTTATCAGTCTTTTGGTGCAGAAGACCAACTATTTTCCTCCAGATATCCTGGTCAGGCAATATCTTTAGGTTATAGCTACCAATTTTAAAACAAACCCTATCATTATTTCCAAAATCACAAAAAGTCCACAAAAAGTGGGCTTTTTTGTATTTCATCGAAAAAAAAAGAATAAACAACACCCTGCTTTTACAATCAGTCGGTAGTTTTCCTATCTTTATGGTATAGCATATGTAACCAGCTATATATGAAGCAAATCTATTTTATCATTTGTTTTCTTTTTATCTCCTTTAGTTATGGACAATCTGTTCCAAACAATGGAGATATAGATGGTTTTAATATGTACCCAAATCCTGTGACAACAGGTAAGGTTTATATTTCCACTACTAAAAATGATGCTAAACAAATTTTGATTTACGATGTGCTGGGGACACTAGTTCTAAAAACAACAATCCTAGGAAAAGAACTTTATGTTGGCGACCTAGATGCTGGAGTTTATGTTCTTCGCGTATTCGAAAATAATAAAGTTACCACTAGAAAGTTGATTGTTAAATAAATTTTTCTGCCTCTTTTTTACGTATTCCTTTTTTGTTTTATATCGACCATCGGTAGAAATAATCGATAAAGAGCAGGACGTGTTCTGTTGACCTACAAAAAACTAGCTTTCACAACATTTTTAGACAAACCCTTACTTGCTGGTGTACCTTTACTGTATTGATCCCAAATCAATACAAAATGAAGAAAATCTACTTTATCCTATTTTTAGGCTTTAGCCTTGCATCGTTTAGCCAAGACGATACACTACTGCCAAATAGTAGAAATACAGAAATATCAGGTTTCAAATTATATCCAAATCCAGCAACAGCAGATATTGTTTACGTGACCACTGAACAGAATTCGGTCAAACAAGTACATATTTTTGATGTGTTCGGAGAACTAATCCTTACAGACAGAATTTCCAGTAAGGCTTTGGATATTTCTCGGCTTTCTCCAGGAGTCTATGTGGTTGAAGTAATAGAAGAAAATAAATCAATTAATCGGAAATTAGTGGTACGCTAATTTTTAGATTGCTTTAGACATAGTACATACATCTTTTTCATACCAGCTTTTGATCATTTAAGAGGCCTAACACTACTTCGTTGTTAAACCTATACCGCAGCATCAACTTTTTGCTACAGCTTATATCATTTCTATAGGTGTTCCCTACCTTTGCATTCATGGGAAACGAATCACGCAACAACGTCCTGTTTCAAATAAACACTGAGGCGGAATTCTTGATAGCCGCTTTGGATACATTTCGTTTCCAATACGCCCATAATAAAGTATACCAGAAGTTCTGTAATTATCTTAAAGTAACACCACACCACGTCCAAAATATAGGCGATATACCATTTCTACCCATTCACTTTTTCAAGGAAAAGCAAATAGTAAGTAATACGGATTCCGTTACAGCTACCTTTACTAGCAGCGGCACCACTGGAAGCATGACAAGCAAACACTTTGTTACCGATATAAGCTTATACGAGGAAAGTTATCGTAGCACTTTTGAAAGGTTCTATGGCACACCTTCATCTTTCTGCATTCTAGCGTTATTACCTTCCTATATGGAACGGGAAGGCTCTTCCCTGATTTATATGGTAAATGACCTTATAAAAAAATCAGGACATCCAAAGAGTGGCTTTTTTCTACATGATGTTGAACGATTAAAAACTCATTTGACAGCTTTAGAAGCAATAGGAACAAAAACCTTGTTGATTGGAGTATCTTTTGCACTTTTAGATTTTTGCGAACAATATCAATTTACACTAAAAAACACAACGGTTATGGAAACCGGGGGTATGAAAGGCCGGAGAAAAGAGCTCATACGAGACGAACTTCACGCGCTGCTTAAAACTGGTTTTGGAGTTGACTACATACATTCAGAATACGGGATGACGGAACTACTCTCTCAAGCATATTCTAAAGGAAACGGTCTGTTTGATTGTCCGCCTTGGATGAAAGTATTAGTGAGAGATACCGAAGACCCGTTTTCTTATCAAGCTAATGGTAAATCTGGTGGAATTAATATAATCGATTTAGCGAATCAAAACTCATGTTCCTTTATTGCTACACAAGATTTGGGTAAAAAATACGGCGATGATAGTTTTGAAATAATAGGAAGGTTCGACCATTCCGATATTAGAGGTTGTAATTTGATGGCACTTTAATCTTGAACCAAAATATAATCTAACCCAGGACCATTACAAGCCATCCAAGTATTGGCTATTTCTGTATTTGACTGATAAATTAGTATTTCCGTTTGGTCGCCAGAGCAGTTTCCAATCAATCCAAAACCCTCTTGATAGGTAAGTTCTAAATAATCGGCCTCGTCGTTATCGTACTCCACCACTTCAAAAATTCCAGTTGCTTTTGAAATAATATCGCCATTCGAACGTGTTTTTTGGAAAGTACCATCAAGGCTAAAGAGATAGTGCTCCTGCCATTCCATATCCGAGCCTATTTTCGTAGAATTCACCCTTTTACCTGACATACGTACCAATTCCCATTTTTGGTCGGCGAATTTCACTTCAGCATCATCCGCCTGAGAGATGTCCGGCTGGGAGCAGGAGAATAATAGGAGAACAGATATAAATAAGAAGTATACCTTTTTCATTACAAAAACCAAGGATTTAAATACTTAAGATAAAAAATAGCTATAATGGTTGCGTTAGCTTTATGTTAAGTTTACTAAATCACACTAATGTAGACTGATACATTGCGCTAATTAACCACCAAGAGGTAATAATTTTTTTTACCACGTTGCAGTAGCACAAATTTTCCGTTGATCAAATCGTCTTTGGTAATCTTATACTCCTCGGTTACTTTTTCTTTGTTTACGGAGATTGAATTTTGTTTAAGTTCACGGCGCGCTTCCCCATTAGAATCTAAAAATCCGGTTTGAGCAGCAAGCGCAGCAATCATATCTAGTCCGTCACCCAGTTTGTTTTTAGAAATTTCAGCCTGCGGTACGCCTTCAAAAACATCCAAAAAAGTTTTTTCGTCCAAGCCTTTTAAATCAGTTCCGGTAGACTTCCCAAACAGGATGGCACTTGCCTTCACAGCATTATCTAAATCGGCTTGAGAGTGCACCATTACAGTAATCTCATCTGCCAAACGTTTTTGTAATAACCGCTTGTGAGGAGCTTCGACATGTTCCGTGGTTAATTCCTCTATTTCCTCCTTAGATAGGAACGTGAAGATTTTAATATATTTCTCGGCATCGGCATCAGAAGTATTGAGCCAATACTGATAAAATCGGTAAGGCGACGTTCTATTAGCATCCAACCAAACGTTCCCACTTTCGGTCTTACCGAACTTGGTACCATCGGCCTTGGTAATCAAAGGACAGGTAAGAGCAAAACCTTTGCCGCCGCCTATTCTTCTAATCATCTCAGTACCTGTGGTAATATTGCCCCATTGGTCGCTACCACCCATTTGTAAGGTGCAATTATAGTTTTTGTATAAATGTAAAAAATCATATCCCTGTACTAGCTGATAGGTAAATTCAGTAAAGGACATTCCCTCTTTAGCCTCTGAGGATAAGCGTTTCTTAACCGAGTCCTTGGCCATCATGTAATTTACAGTGATATGCTTGCCCACATCTCGTATAAAATCTAAAAATGTAAAATCCTTCATCCAATCGTAGTTATTCACTAAAACTGCGGCATTCTCGGCATCACTTTCAAAATCCAAGAAACGGGAAAGCTGCTCTTTTAATGCATTTTGATTGTGACGTAAGGTTTTTTCATCTAAAAGATTTCTTTCGGTCGATTTTCCAGAGGGATCACCAATCATTCCTGTGGCACCCCCTATAAGTGCAAACGGTTTATGACCTGCCAATTGAAAATGACGCAACATCATAGCAGCAACTAAATGACCAATATGCAAAGAATCTGCAGTGGGGTCTATTCCAACATAGGCAGCTTGCATTCCTTCTAGTAGATGTTCCTCGGTGCCAGGCATGGCATCGTGCAACATTCCTCTCCATTCCAGTTCCTTAACAAAATTTAAAGTCATTCGTTTCATTCTTAGATATTGTGCAAATATAAAAGGAAATCTGCAGGGCATCTACCTGAATTTAGAGGGAATTTATTTATGCGTATTGCCTAACTTTGTAATATGATTTTAGTTACCGGAGGCACAGGGTTGGTAGGCTCACATCTTTTATTGAAGTTGGCACAGACAAATACAGAAGTTAGGGCAATTTATAGAACGGAATCTAAACTAGATAACGTAAAAAAAATATTCTCCTACTACACACCAAATCCCCAAACTATCTTTGATAAAATTGAATGGGTTAAAGCGGATGTTTTAGATATTCCCGCATTGGAAATTGCTATTGAAGGTGTCGATTATGTATACCATGCGGCTGCCCTTATCTCCTTTGACCCGAACGATTTTGATAGCCTCAAGAAAGTGAATGTTGAGGGTACCGCAAATATTGTAAACCTCTGTTTGGCACACCAAATAAGAAAACTATGCTACGTAAGTACGATAGGCACTATTGGCAGAAGCCTTACTAATAAGGAAGCAACGGAGGATAGTGAGTGGACGGATCAAAACACCAATGTTTACGCTCGGACCAAATATGCGGCAGAAATGGAAGTCTGGAGAGGCTCACAAGAAAATCTAGAAGTCGTTATCGTAAATCCAGGAGTTATCGTGGGACCTGGTTTTTGGGGAACCGGTAGCGGAAAACTATTTAAAACCGCAAACAAGGAATACAACTATTATCCGCCAGGTGGGACTGGTTTTGTAACCGTTTCTGATGTCGTTAATGCAATGATTGGTTTAATGACATCAAATATTGTGGGCGAACGGTTTATTCTTGTTTCCAAAAACCTTAGCTTCAAGGATATACTTACAAGAATTACACTAGCCATGAATAAAAAACCACCAACTAAGGTTTTACAGCTTTGGCAGTTACAATTTGGTAGATACCTAGATATATTATTACATCTACTAACAGGAAACGGACGCAGAATAACAAAAAACACTATCTATTCCCTTCTAAATATCGAAGTTTATAACAACTCTAAAATAAAAAATGCTTTGAATTTTAAGTTTCAAGTATTGGACGAGGCCATCAAATTAAGCGCCGATTGCTTTATTTTTGATCACTAGAAATCTTTACTGGAATTCCTTTTATACTATCATTTTTTTTACTCAACCTCATCCGCTCAATTACGTTAAGGCTATCCTTCATTTTCTTGGCTTCATCCATAACATTTTTTTCTTTCGTTAGCAAAGCCTCTATCTCCTCGTACATACTAACATATTCTAGAGGCAAGGAGGCATAATACCTGTCACTCTCAACAAAACCCGTAGAATCAATATCATGTTTTTCGAAAAGATGTTGTGTTGGTTCTATTCCATTTTCCTTTAGAATACGAATATTAGATTTCGTTGCTTTAGCAGCATTTAAAATAGCCATATCCTTGAGAATAGCTATCATTTTATCCCTTGGGATTAGGTTGTCCGGTTTCTCAATTAGCTTCTCTACACAGGAAACTACCCCTAAAGAAAGTAGTAGGATTATAATTTTTTTCATGGTCTATTGAACGTAAGTCTTTTAGCATTTCGTTTCTCGGAAAACATACCATTTTCGTACGCCAAATGTCCATTTATAAAGGTATGTGTAACTGAAGCTTTGAACGTTTGATTTTCAAAAGGAGACCAACCGCACTTATATGCAATATTTTCCTTAGTGACCTTCCATGGACTATTGAGATTAACAACCGCTAAATCGGCATAAAATCCTTCACGTACATACCCTCTCTTTTTTACCTGAAATAGTATTGCAGGGTTATGACACATTTTTTGGACCATTGTTTCTAAAGATATTTTACCTTCAAGATGTTTTTCCAACATCGCAGGTAACGCATGCTGTACTAAAGGTCCCCCGCTTGGTGCTTTTGTATATACATTATCCTTTTCTTCTAATGTATGCGGTGCATGGTCTGTGGCAACAACATCTATTCTATCATCTAAAAGTGCCTCCCAAAGCGCATCCCTATCTTCAGCCGTTTTTACCGCTGGATTCCATTTAATAAAGGCTCCTTTTTCTTTGTAATCGACATCTGAAAACCACAGGTGATGAATACAAACCTCTGCCGTTATTTTTTTCTCAGCCAAAGGAATATCATTTCGGAACAAATCCATTTCCTTAGCCGTAGACAAGTGAAATACATGCAGTCTTGCTCCCGTCTTTTTAGCTAATGCAATGGCACGTGAAGAAGATAAATAGCAAGCTTCCTCACTTCTAATAATAGGATGGTATTCCATTGGAATATCATCACCGTACTTATCCGTATACTCCGCTAAATTCCGTCGAATAGTATTTTCATCCTCACAATGCGCTGAAATAACCATTTCAGTACTGCTGAATATTTTTTCTAAAACGGCCTCATCATCTACCAACATATTTCCCGTAGAGGACCCCAAAAACAGCTTGATACCGGAACAAGAATTTTTGTCCAGTCGCTTTAACTCTTCCAGGTTGTCGTTGGTTCCCCCAAAAGGGAAGGAATAATTAGCAAAAGCAGTGTTGCGTGCCGTTGTAAATTTTTGCTCTAACTTTTCAATCGTAGTCGCTTGCGGAACAGTATTTGGCTGCTCCATAAACGTAGTAATTCCTCCGCCTAGCGCTGCTCTACTTTCCGTAGCTATAGATCCTTTATGTGTTAGACCAGGCTCTCTAAAGTGTACTTGATCGTCTATAATTCCGGGTATAATATAATTACCGTTTATATCTATTACTGTGGCGCTTGTATCCGAAATATTGGCTGCTATTTTCACAATCAACTCCCCGTCTAACAATATATCAACCTCCTGTATCTTGCCTTCGTTAACAAGCTTTCCGTTCTTTAAAAGCGTTTTAGCCATAATTAAAATTTATTTCGTTGAAATAGACTTTTTATTTTCATTGAGAAGACGCCCCAAATAGCTTCGGTAATAATCGAAGAACTCATTTTGGATTTACCCCTTACCCTATCCCTGAAAATAATTGAAATTTCCTGTATGTTGAAATTCTTTAAATATGCCCTAAATTTCATTTCGATTTGAAAAGCATAGCCCACAAAACGCACAGAATCCAAATTGATACTTTCCAAAACGTGTCTTTTGTAACAAACAAAACCCGCTGTTGGATCATGAACTCGCATACCTGTAATCATCTTTACATAGAATGATGCTCCATAAGACAATAACACCCTGTACAAAGGCCAGTCTACTACGTTTACACCTTGCTTGTATCTAGACCCCACAGCTACGTCTGCTCCGCTCTCACATGCTTTAAGCAAACGCAACAAATCTGTTGGATTATGGGAAAAATCGGCATCCATCTCAAATATATAATCATATTCTCTTGCAATGCACCATTTAAACCCGTGAATATATGCTGTACCCAAACCAGATTTTCCCATGCGGGTTTCCAAAAACAAAGTCTCGGAAAATTCCTTCTGCAACTTGTTAACGCTTTCACCTGTACCGTCAGGCGAATTGTCATCTACAATCAGCACATGAAAATCCTTTGGCAACTCAAAAACAGCCCTTATTATAAGTTCAATGTTTTCAATTTCGTTATAGGTTGGAATTATTACAATGCTGTTGGCCATAAATACTACCGTATATGCACAAAAATACTATTTTAATGACGGTAGAAAAACACAGTGGTACGCTTTATGATTTTTTTAAAAATTGCGTAATGTTCAGAAGTTGTAATTTTGTCCTAACTAAAACCGACTATGTTAAAGGAAATACCCAAGCAGTTTTATTGTTTTTTAGCCGTTATTCTGGCACTAAACCTAGTTCAATCCTATTTTACGGAACTGATTTACGACGAGGCATATTATTGGTATTATAGTCAAAACATGGCCTGGGGTTATTTTGACCATCCACCCATGGTGGCTTTGCTCATAAAAATCAGTAGTTTCTTTTTTAACGGGGAACTGGGTGTCCGTTTTATGAGTTGCGTACTATCCACAGCAAATATCTTGGTTTTATGGCTTGTTGTGGACCATCCAAAAAAGAATGGATTTATTCCTCATTTTTTTATTCTTGTCTTTTCTATGACCTTGTTGAACGCTTACGGTTTTTTAACTTTACCAGATACGCCGTTACTGTTTTTCACTTCCTGTTTTTTATTAGTTTATAAAAAATTTATTGAAAAGCCTTCTTTAGCGGTGTCGGTGGCACTAGGAATCGTAATGGCTTGCTTAATGTATAGCAAATACCACGCTGTATTGGTCATCCTTTTTGTGCTATTCTCCAACTTACAACTCGTTAAAAATAAATTTTCATGGTATGCCGTTGTAATCGCATTATTGTGCTATGCGCCCCATTTTTATTGGCTATATGAACATGATTTTGTCTCTATAAACTATCATATTTATGAACGCCCTAACGGTGCTTATAGTTTTGAAAAATACACTTTAGGTTTTTTTGTGAACTTGCTAGCTATTTTTGGATTAACGTTTCCATTTATATATCAAGGCCTATTTAAGACCAAAACAAACGGTCTTTTTACCAAAGCACTTTTGTTTTTGACCTATGGTGTTATCCTCTTCTTTTTCCTTTCTAGCTTTAACCGGAGAATACAAGCGCAATGGGTTATTATCATTTGTATTCCAATGGTAGTCTTAGTGTTTCAATATATGTTAGACAATAAAACCAGCACAAAATGGATGTATCGTTTAGGGCTCGTTAATATTGTCATAGTGCTCTACCTTCGTATTGGTTTAGTGCATCAACCCTTACTGTTCAATATTTATTACGAGACACATGGGAATAAGGAATGGGTAAAGCAAGTTGCCAACGAAGCGGGAAGTACTCCTGTAGTTTTTGAAAACTCCTACCGAAATGCACCCATGTATAGCTTTTACAGTGGAAACACTTCTTTTTCGCTCAATAATGTTCGTTACAGAAAGAACCAATATTCCCTTGACGATTCGGAAGAAACCGTACGAAACAAAGACATACTTTACATATCTAAATATAGTAAGGATGGCCCTTTTCAATTTACGAAAATGTCCGGCACTGAATTTATTGGCAACCACATTACAAATTTTAATTCGTACCGGAAACTCAATTGTATCATCGACACAGATGAGTACGAAATTAATTTAGGTGAAAGTCTTGAGTTAAAAGTACACAACCCGTATAATTTTCAGATTCCGCTTACCGAATTAAAGTTTGGAATAGCTTATTTAAATAACTACAAAAAGGTAAAGGAAATTAAGCCATTAATAGTGAGCACGCTTAAAGCAGATACTGAAGTATTACAAGCCAAAGACACTACTTATTTTAAAATAACGCTTCCTACCCCTTACGAAATAGAAAAGCCAGCTTATTTTAGAGTAGTTATTTCGGAGAACAATCTGTATTTTGGACTTAACGGCAAACCTGTACCTTTACCTCAATGAATCCCATTTTAAGAACTCCTGAATCGCTAGATTGGATTACCCTAATTATATTTGGCAGTCTACTTTTTGTGCTGATAGCCAAGGCCCTTTATTATGTTCGTTTTTTAAATTATATTGTGTTGCCGTTCAACAACAAGTATATTTTTATGTACAACAAAAAAGAACGTTTACTCAACTGGTTTCATGTTCTGTTTACCCTTTTTCAAGTAATCAATACGGCGCTGTTTCTTTTCTTCGTTTTCAAAAATTTAATAAATTCAGGAAATAACCAATACCCTTTTTTATATCCATTACTGCTCGCAGGTTCTTTTTCGTTCCTGTTGGCAAAGATGGCGTTACAACTAACAAACGGCTTTATTTTTGGGTGTCAATCCATTTTTAGCGAAATAATCTTCAAGAAAACATCATATTTAAACTATGGTGGTATCCTATTTTTCTTGGCAAATATCTTACTAGCTTATGTTAATATTAGCCCTAATGTTGTGATTTTCATAACTATATCCTTATTCTTAGGTATTAATATGATAGGCTGGATACTAGTACTGAAGAATTATCAAAACTTCTTTGCAAATTATTTTTTCTATTTTATTTTGTACCTTTGCACACTCGAAATTGCACCCATAGTAATAATAGGAAGCCTTCTCAAACAGTGCGCCATATGAAAGTAAAAACGATTTTGGTCTCTCAACCAGAACCAAAAATGGAAAATTCTCCTTATTCCAAACTTATTGACAAAGAAAAGATTAAGGTAGACTTTAGACCGTTTATACATGTAGAAAGTGTGGATGCTAAAAGCGTCCGACAACAAAAGATAGACCCTAAAGAATTTACTGCGATTATTCTTACAAGCAGGAATGCGGTAGATCATTTTTTTAGGATTGCTGAAGAGATGCGATTTAAAGTACCTGACAGTATGAAATATTTTTGCCAGTCGGAAGCCGTGGCTTATTACCTGCAAAAATATGTTGTGTATAGAAAGCGTAAAATTTATGTTGGAAAAAGACAGTTCTCGGAATTAGTGCCGCTTATTAAGAAGTATAAGGACGAGATTTTTCTTTTACCGTCATCAGATGTTCAAAAACAAGACGTTCCAGACCAATTAAATGCTTTAGGCATCTCATGGAAACGCGGTATTTTTTACAAAACGGTTATCAGCGATTTATCCGATTTAAGAAATGTCTACTACGATATCTTGGTTTTCTTTAGCCCTTCTGGAATTGAGTCCTTACTACAAAATTTTCCGGACTTTGAACAAAACGAAACAAGAATTGCAGTTTTTGGAAACTCTACTGTAGATGCAGCCACCTTAGCAGGTCTTCGAATAGACATTAAGGCACCAACACCCGAGACACCTTCTATGACTATGGCGTTACAGAAGTATGTTATAAGTGTTAATAAATAGCAAACCCTACTATAATAGATACAGTATAAAAAACCCAGCAAGATTGCCGGGTTTTTTATGCTTAACTTTTATCTAAGAAACATAGATTACTTCGTGGTTAACAAAGAGGGCTAAAACGAGTATTAAAACAACGGACTTTTTTAAAATCCGTAGCGCTGTGGACCACCTCGTCTGATTTCTTCGCTAGCATAGCTTTCGAACTTTTTAAAATTCTCCCTGAACGCGTTCGTAAGTTTAAAAGCTGTAGAGTAATATTTTTGATCATCGTTCCAAGTAGTTCTTGGACTTAAGACATCTGTTGGAACACCAGGGCATTTCCTGGGCTGCGCAACTCCAAAAACAGAGTGTATATGGTAGTTATTATAAGAATACAATCCCAAGTCTCCGTTGAGAGCTGCACTAATCATGGCTCTTGTATATTTTAATTTCATTCTAGTTCCAACTCCGTAAGGTCCACCTGTCCAACCTGTATTTACCAACCAAACGTCCACACCGGTTTCTTTCATTTTCTTACTTAACATTTCGGCATACTTTGTTGGGTGTAAAGGCATAAAAGGAGCACCAAAACACGCGGAAAACGACGGTTGTGGTTCGATAACACCGGCTTCGGTACCAGCAACTTTTGCAGTATAACCAGAAATAAAGTGGTATGCCGCCTGGCTAGGGGTTAGTTTTGATATTGGAGGCAGCACTCCAAAAGCATCTGCGGTTAAAAAAAAGATATTCTTAACATTTTTCCCAATAGAGGGTTGCCTTATATTTTCAATATGGTAAATAGGATAACTTACACGCGTATTTTGTGTTATTGAGGTATCGGCAAAATCAACATTATTTTTGTTATCCAAAACAACATTTTCTAATATCGCACCAGGCTTAATAGCTCCGTATATCTCAGGTTCTTGCTCCTCCGATAAGTTGATAACCTTCGCATAGCACCCACCTTCAAAATTAAAAACGGTATTCTTGTTGGTCCAGCCATGTTCATCATCTCCTATCAGTTCCCTGTTTGGATCCGTGGACAATGTTGTTTTTCCAGTACCGGACAATCCAAAGAATATAGCAGTATCACCTTCTCTTCCCACATTAGAAGAACAGTGCATAGGTAAGGTATTCTTCTCCACAGGTAGTATAAAATTCAAGGCAGAAAATATACCTTTTTTAATCTCCCCAGTATATCCTGTACCACCTATCAAGGCAATCTTTTTGGTGAAGTTTAGAATAGCAAAATTATGTTGTCTAGTACCATCTTGGATTGGATTAGCCATAAAACCGGGAGCATTAATCACTGTCCATTCTGGTGTAAAGTCTTCCAACTCTGTCTCCGTAGGCCTTAAAAACATATTGTACGCAAACATGTTAGACCAAGGATATTCATTTATAACCCTAATATTAAGTTTATACTCTGGATCTGCACAGGCATAACTATCCCTTACAAATATTTTCTTGTCGTTCAAATAACTGATTACCTTTTTATGCAAGGCATCGAACTTATCTGCCGGAAAAGGAATATTAATATTTCCCCACCACACTTTATCTTTTGTATTACTATCTTCTACAATAAATCTGTCCATGGGAGACCGACCAGTGAATTCACCGGTATTTACAGCCAAAGTACCATTAGCGGTTTCTACCCCCATTTTGTTTTCTACAGTTATGGCCTGTAGTGCCGCAGGAGATAATTGGTAAGCTATATTCTCGTGCGTAATACCATAATCTTTCAACGAAATCGTTTTCGTATTTTGGTCGGATGCAGTCATAAAGTTATTGTTTAGTTTGCACAAAACTATTGAAATTATATCTCAAGCCTGTTAATTTATAGCTTTAATCAACGGAATATCTGTTGAATTGTGGTATTCCTATCCCACAACAAAATCTATTAAAAATAATAATGACTATTTCATCAGAGCTTATGTTTAAATCGATAAATCGTATGTTTTATTGTGATTTTAACAAAATAAAATCCCTTTTTTATGATTTTCTTATTTTTTAAAGGTAGTTTGATGTCTGTTATATCTTAATATCAACCTATGCTTTTACAGAATTTCTCTACCGAAAGTACCATCAAATCTTGTGCATTTTTCATATTGTAAGCTAGTGTTTTGTCCGCATCTTGAATTTCGATAACATACTTTACGCCCATCTCCGTTAGCGTAGCAGTATCTACATCTAATTGTCCGCAAATAGCAACAACAGGTATGTTAAATTTTTTTCCCAAGCTCAAAACACCTTGCACTAGTTTACCGCTAAGGGTCTGTGTATCTATCTTACCTTCACCTGTAATAATATAATCAAACGTATCGGACGCCAAGATGGTTTCGATTCCAGATAGGTGAAGTATAAAATCGATTCCGTGTAAGAACTTGGCATTTAAAAAACTTTTAAGTCCAAAAGCCGTTCCTCCTGCGGCACCAGCTCCAGAAAGTAACGAATTATCCTTTCCGAATTGACGTTTTACCACCGCATTTAAATTCTGGAGGCCTTTATCTAAGGCAATAATAGCATTCGAAGTAGCCCCTTTTTGCTTAGCATAGACAAAGGCAGCACCATCTGACCCAAATAACGGATTAGTTACATCGTTCACTGCAAAAAAAGTCACCTTTTCCAAAAGTAAAGAAACATTGGTGGTATCAATTTCTCGAATATCTATTAAATTTTTACCCACAGGCTCCAACACAGCACCCTTCTCATTTAGGAATCTATATCCCAATGCATGGGCGATTCCTATACCTCCGTCGTTCGTAGCACTTCCGCCTAAACCTACGTAGATATTCCGTGCTCCTTTTTCAATGGCATCCTTGATTTGTAATCCCGTACCGTAGGTAGACGTTTCCATAGGGTTACGCTCCTTGGCACTAAGCAACTCCATCCCCGAGGCTTTTGCCAGCTCTATATACCCTGCCACTTCTGCTTGATTATACAGGTACGTTGATACCCTTGCCCTGCCCAAGGGGTCATCACACACCGTTTGAATGCCTATACATATCTTATAGCGTGCAATCGCATCTAAAAACCCATCTCCACCATCAGAAGCCTTAATGATATGAAACAAAGATCTTGGTAGTACCTTTTCTACGCCACATTGTATAGCACGAGCCACCTCCTCACTAGTGAGTGAACCTTTAAACTTATCAGGAATCAATAGAAATCTCATTTTTTTAGCTGTTCAGGAAAGGTGTCAATAATAAAGTCCGACAACTCTGGCAAAGCAAAGTAAACGAATAAGGTAACAGTGAAAATGGATACCACATTCATGAAAATTCCTTTACGCACCATATCGGGAATGCGAAGATATCCAGAACCAAATACCACGGCGTTTGGCGGCGTCGCTACCGGGAGCATAAAAGCGCAGGAAGCAGCAACAGCCCCTCCAAACATCAAAATAAACGGATGTACATCTATAGTCAAAGCCATTGGCACCAGAACTGGTAAAAGCATAGCGGCAGTCGCAAGGTTAGCGTTTATTTTAGTTAAGAAATTTACCCCTGCAACTAACACGAATATCAGCAATAAAATGAGAAGCCCGGAGAGTGCTGTCATTTGACTACCTATCCAAACGGCAAGTCCACTACCTTCAAAACCTTTAGCCAAGAACATTCCGCCGCCAAAAAGTAATATAATACCACAGGGCATTTTTACAGCTTCTTGCCAATTAATAAGTTGTTCCCTTTTGTTTTTAGCAGGAATCAAAAACAATAGTATTGCAAAAAATACAGCAATAATCGTATCATCCAGCGCAGGTAAGACTTTTTGAAGTAAAAAGGAACGCGATATCCAACAAAATGAAGCAAATGCAAAAACTAGGGCTACCATTTTTTCCTCGTAGGATAGTTTTCCTAACTGACTCAATTGATTTTTAACCTCTTGCTTACCAACAGGAAACTCAGTTTGTTTAAAATGAAACGCATAGCGCGTTAAGTATTTCCAGCAAACAAAAAGTAAAATAATAGAAATTGGTAGGCCAAAACTAAACCACTGCATAAACGTAATCTCATAAGCATAGGTATCTAAAACTACCCCTGCCAGCACCAAATTGGGAGGCGTCCCAATCAAAGTAGCTACACCACCAATAGAGGCACTGTATGCTATGGCCAACATCAATGCCTTCCTAAAAGTCTGATTTAAATCTTCAATCGTATCCGGATTGTCTTTGAGCTGTTTGGTAATAGCCATACCGATAGGCAGTATCATTAGCGTAGTGGCTGTATTAGATATCCACATGGACAAAAATGTAGTGGCCACCATAAAACTCAAAATAATTTCACGAACGTCCGAACCAATAAAATTGATAGTGGTTAAGGTGATGCGCTTATGAAGGTTCCATTTTTCAATAGCAATAGCGATGATAAAACCGCCCATGTATAAAAAAATATATTTATATTTAAAAGAAGCAGCTGCAGGTGATAAATCTAATCCACCTGACAACGGGAACAGTACCAAGGGTAACAGCGCAGTAACTGCAATTGGTATTGCTTCTGTAATACACCAAATGGCAATCCAAACGGTAGAAGCCAAAACAGCATTCGCTGCTTGGGAATAGCCTATAGGATGAAAAAAGTTGAGTATCAGAAAGAAAGATAGTGGCCCTAAAACTCGTCCTATCCCTTTTGTCATGTTCATATCGCAACTCTTTATGACCCGTAATTATCTAAGATACTTTAAAAAGAAACTATAGTCCTATTTACTTTTGTATATACTAATCCCTAATATTGCCCAAGCAGCAATGAGTAAAGCACCTCCTATCGGAGTTATAAACGCGATTACCTTAAAATCAAAATCGAACAAGCTATTAATTGCCAAGAGATAAATAGAGAAAGAGAATAGCGCAACACCGCCAATCACTAAATAAAAGACAATTCGTTTTATACGTTCAGTTACGCCAGGTAACAGCCCTAGTACAAATAACAAACAAGCATGATACATCTGGTAGCGTACTCCAGTTTCAAAACTGGCAACGGATTTGGCCTCCACAAGCTGCTGTAGCCCATGTGCACCAAATGCACCCAACACCACGGCCAAAAGACCTAAAACACATGCCGCTACAAATATTGTTTTGTTCATAACTTAACTCTGTTGATTTTTTATAAATGTAACAATTTGATACCTTAGTTCGGCATTCAATAACAAACATAAGCAATACACATGTCTAGAAAAATTTTGGTAGTAGGTGCTGGTAAATCCACCTCATATTTATTGGATTATTTCTTAGAGAAATCAGAAAGTGAATCTTTACATCTGACCATTGGAGATTTGAATCCCGAATCCATTTCAACAAAAATAACATCACATGCGAACTGCACTGTTCTAGTTTTAGATGTATTTAAGGATGACGAGCGCGCAGCTGCCATCCAAAAAGCGGATATTGTGGTTTCTATGCTTCCTGCTAGATTTCATATAAAAGTTGCTGAGGATTGTATTCGCTTTAAAAAACACTTAGTCACCGCATCTTATGTAAGTCCAGAAATAATGGAACTAGACAAAGTAGCCAAAGAAAACGGGCTTATTTTTATGAATGAGATTGGGCTAGATCCTGGTATTGATCATATGAGCGCCATGCAGGTTATTGACCGTATTAGAGAAAAAGGCGGTAAAATTCTTTTATTCGAATCCTTTACCGGAGGCCTAGTTGCCCCAGAATCAGATAATAACCTCTGGAACTATAAGTTTACTTGGAATCCTAGAAATGTAGTACTGGCAGGACAAGGCGGAACTGCAAAGTTTATTCAGGAGAGCACTTATAAATTTATACCGTATCATAAATTATTTAGGAGAACGGAGTTCTTTAAAATTAAAGGGTATGGCCGCTTCGAAGGTTATGCGAACCGAGATTCCTTAAACTATAAGGAAGCCTACGGTTTACAAAATGCACTTACTATTTACAGAGGCACCGTGCGTAGGGTAGGTTTCTCCAAAGCATGGAATATGTTCGTACAATTGGGAATGACAGAAGATAGCTATAGCATTGAAGATTCTGAGAACATGACCTATCGCCAGTTCGTAAATCTATTTTTACCTTATTCTCCAACCGACTCCGTAGAGCTTAAATTACGTCACTACCTAAAAATAGATCAAGACGATATTATGTGGGACAAGCTAACAGAGCTAAACATTTTTAATACTAAAAAACGTGTTGGACTTAAAAACGCTACACCTGCCCAAATCCTCCAAAAAATACTAGAAGATAGTTGGACATTAGCACCTGAAGACAAAGATATGATTGTCATGTACCATAAATTTGGCTACGAAATTAACGGCAAACAAGAACAAATTGACTCGAATATGGTAGTCATAGGTGAAGACAGAACTCACACCGCCATGTCAAAGACTGTAGGACTTCCTGTTGCAATTGCCACGCTGCTAATTTTAAATAAAAAAATAACAAAACCTGGAGTACAAATTCCTATTACAAAAGAAGTATACAACCCAATACTCAAAGAATTGGAAAACTATGGTATTACGTTCAAGGAGCACCATGTTCCTTATTTGGGCTACAATCCAGATTCTGTTGCCAGTTAAGCACCTTTCCTAAACCTGTAACACACCTTCTCTGAACGAACAATGCGAAGGTATTTTGTTTACTTTTGATTTCAACTTAATATGCTATTTATGAAATCACCTAATAAAAATGTTAAAATTGACGGTATAGACAAGAAGATTTTAAGATTTTTAATGGAGGATGCACGTAAACCAGTTTTAGAAATTGCTCGAAACATTGGTATATCAGGCGCTGCAATACATCAAAGATTACGAAAACTTGAGGCTTCTGGACTTTTAGCCGGCTCTAAGTTTGTAATCAACCCTAAAGTTATGGGCTACACCACAATGGCCTATATTGGAATTTATCTGGATAAGGCCATGAGCAATCCTGTTGCGGTAAAACAATTGGAAAAAATACCGGAAGTTTTAGAATGCCACTACACGACGGGAAACTGGTCTATACTCATTAAGATTTTATGTAAGGACAACGAACATTTAATGCATGTTCTAAATAAAGAAATTCAGCAAATTGAAGGAGTTTCCAGAACAGAAACCTTTATCTCCCTTGCCCAGCAAATAGATAGGCAGATAACAATTTAATACAATCATTTGACCCAAAGTGAATGTGCCGCAAGCAGGTATATAAAACACTCGCAAAAAAATCAAATAAAGACAGCTCAACGTCACCTATTAATTGTGTATTAAACAACTATTTGATAAATTATAGATTTAATCTTATACTTGATTTAAGTGATATATTTTTTGATTTTTTAGTAATTAAAATTTAGGGTTTTACTTTCAAGCCCTAGGATAGTTTTTAAAAGTAACCGAGTACTTTATAACGTACTTCTTTTTTAAAATAATCTAATCAAATTCGCACAAAAAAAGCCTGTACAGTATGAAACCGACAGGCTTTATATTCTTTAAATAAGTTTTAATCTCTACCTCCAAAAACCTGCAGTCCCCAATAGACCAACGTTGCTAAAGAACCGATAGCAGCAACCAAATAGGTTCGTGCCGCCCATTTTAAAGCATCCTCTGAACCTGCATATTCGGCTTGAGTAACTATGTTCTTATCCTTTAACCACGCTAAAGCTCTATTACTGGCATCATACTCAACTGGCAAGGTTATAAAACTGAAAAGCGTTGCAAAACTCATCATTACCAATCCTGCCACAGCAACCCAATACCCCAAACCGAAACCCGCTGCCGCACCAAGTATCAAGCCGCCAAAAACTACCCAAGTAGACATGCTAGAGGTAACACTTACAATAGGCACTAACTTGGAACGCATTCCCAACCACTCGTATGCCTGAGCATGTTGCACCGCATGGCCAACTTCGTGAGCCGCAACAGCTGCTGCAGATGCATTTCTTTGGTTATAAACACCCTCACTTAGGTTTACCGTTTTATTTTTTGGGTTGTAATGATCGGTTAACATCCCAGGAGTAGATACTACCTTAACATCTCTAATACCGTGATCATCTAGCATTTTCTGTGCAATCTCAGCGCCACTCATTCCATTTTGCAAGTGGACATTAGAGTAGTGCTTGAACTTGCTTTTTAACTTGCGACTTACCAACCAGCTTACCAAAGCAATAGCACCTATCAATATATAATATCCCATCATAATCTTTCAATTTTTTGAATTCAAATTAAATATACTAAAGATTCCTCTTTGTTATCGAAATCCAATAATTGAAAGCAAAAACCTCGCCAAATCCCTTTATGACTGTAAAAAGACCCGCGAGGTATATTACTACTGACAAAATGTACTCTTAAACAAAGCCTTTTTCCCAGCCAAATGCTTCAATAATTTCTTGATATACTACTTTACCAGAAACTATATTCAATCCTTTTTTAAGACTTTCATCCATTTCACAGGCTGCTTCCCAGCCTAAATTGGCCAAACGCAAGGCATAAGGCAAGGTAACATTGGTCAAAGCTATAGTAGAGGTGTAAGGCACGGCTCCTGGCATATTAGCCACGGAATAGTGTACGACATCGTCTATTATGTAAATAGGGTCTTCATGGGTTGTTGGCTTTGTTGTTTCCACGCAACCACCTTGGTCTACTGCCACATCTACGATTACAGTTCCAGGTCGCATTTCCCTAAGCATATCCCTTGTAATAAGGTTAGGAGCCTTTCTCCCTTTTAATAAGACACCACCAATAATAAGGTCATGTGTTTTGATATGTTTTCTGATGTTGTATTCGTTGGAAAATTCTGTAATCACGTGTGGCGGCATCACATCGTTAGCATATCTAAGACGCTTCATATTGATGTCCATTAAGGTCACGTGAGCCCCTAAACCTGCGGCCATTTTAGCAGCTTGTATGCCTACCACTCCGGCACCTAACACCAACACTTTACCAGGAGCTACGCCAGGAACACCGCCCAAAAGGACGCCTCGGCCCTTTACTGGTTTTTCTAAATATTTCGCTCCTTGCTGAATGGCCATTCTTCCCGCAACTTCAGACATTGGGGTTAATAATGGTAAGGTTCCTTCCTCGTCTTCGACAGTCTCATAGGCTATACAAATTGCTTTTTGTTTTATCATGGCCTTGGTCAATGGCTCACTCGAAGCAAAATGGAGGTACGTAAACAAAATTTGGCCCTCGCGTATTAAATCATATTCTTCAAGTATAGGTTCCTTAACTTTTACAATCATCTCTGCAATCGCATATACCTCTTCAATTGTTTCTAAAATTAAACCGCCAACCTGTTGATAGTCGGCATCAAAGAAGCCACTACCATCTCCTGCCCCAGTCTGAATATATACAGTATGGTTGTTTTTTACCAATTCAAAAACACCAGCAGGTATTATACCCACTCTACTTTCGTTGTTCTTAATTTCTTTAGGAATACCAACAATCATGATTATACGTTTTTAATTAGACCACTAAGTTGTGATAATTAAAACGATTTCAAAATAATTACTCGGTAAAATACAGAGGCTTCTATTTACAATATGCTATATAATCACCATATACCCCTAAATATATAGGGGTATATGGTGATTATTTTTGTTTCATTTTTAATAAAGTGATAAATAAAAGTAAAACTACTGTGATTGTATTTGCTAAAATAATTGGTAGGCTTTCTAAAAACCGCTGTATGTCAACAAAAGTAATACGACGAACAACAGAACAAGTTACATCATCAAGAAAATATCCTTCCTTGATTTTTCTTTCCATGTTTTATGCAGCTGAGGAACAAAAGCAGCCGTGTTTAGGGTAGCGGCTACTAATCCTAGTATTTCTATATAGTCCATTTGTTACTATTACAACCTAATTAGCTTCTGTTATCATTAACCAACAATATTTACAATTTTGCCTGGGACAATAATAACCTTTTTAGGGATTCTGCCTTGTAATTGGTCTTTTGTTTTTTGATGCGCCATAACAGCTGCTTCGATTTCATCCTTGCTTAGAGCTAATGGCAACTCTAGTTTAAAACGCATTTTTCCATTAAATGAAATCGGATATTCCTTGGCGCTTTCCACCAAATAACTTGGCTCAAATTCTGGGAAAGGCGCTGTGGAGACAGATTCAATATTTCCTAACTTCTCCCAAAGCTCTTCTGCAATATGAGGTGCATAAGGAGAAACCAGAATAGCTAGTGGTTCCAGAATACCCCGACTCGTACATTTTTGACTGGATAACTCATTCACGCATATCATAAACGTAGAAACCGATGTATTAAAGCTAAAGGTTTCTATATCCTCTTCTACTTTTTTGATGGTTTTGTGGAGTGTTTTCATAGCATCCTTCGTAGGTTCCTCTTCCGAAACCAAAAAAGAACTTTCAGCGTCAGAATGAAACAAACGCCATAATTTTTTCAAGAACGAATGCGTTCCTGTGATTCCAGCCGTATTCCATGGCTTAGACTGTTCCAAAGGGCCTAAAAACATTTCGTATAATCGCAGACTATCTGCCCCATATTCCTCACAAATAGCATCCGGATTGACCACATTGTACTTAGACTTAGACATTTTTTCTATTTCGCGGGAAACTTTAAAAGTTCCATCTTCCTCTGTTATGAATTCCGCCTCCGAATATTCTGGTCTCCACTTCTTAAACCCTTGTATATCCAACTGATTAGAAGAATCTACCAAAGAGACATCGGTATGAATTGTAAAAGAATCTGCAAGAACAATTCTAAAAGTGGTTAATTTTGAATCATATTTAGCTAAAAAAAAATCACTAAGCTGTTTTTCTAATTCAATTACCAAACTAGGCATCCCTTTTAGCTCTTCAAACTTAGATAATGATACGAAAACGTGGTTTAAACGATTAATTTCATTACTACTAAAGGCTACTTCTTTGTCAAAACCGGGCTGAATTCCGAGCTTACAAACAAAAGCACTAGTACCTGTAATCATTCCTTGATTAATCAGCTTCTTAGCAAACTCATCTTTTGGCACCAAGCCTTTATCGAACATGAATTTTTGCCAAAAACGAGAATACAATAAATGCCCTGTAGCGTGCTCGCTACCGCCAATATATAAATCTACGTCTTGCCAGTAGTTGATGGCTTCTTCTGAAAAGATAGCGTTTTCATTTTGTGAATCCATGTAGCGGTTAAAATACTGGGAACTACCCGCCCAACCAGGCATAGTGTTTAATTCTAATGGAAATACCGTTTTATGATTTATTAAATCATTAGAAACAATAGTATTCTTTTTCGTGTCCCAAGCCCAAACAGTTGCATTTCCTAACGGAGGCTCTCCTGTCTCCGTGGGTAAATATTTCTCTACTTCAGGTAATGTTATAGGCAGAAACTCAGCGGCAATCATTTGAGGCATCCCGTTCACATAATAGACCGGGAAAGGTTCTCCCCAATAGCGCTGGCGACTAAAAACGGCATCGCGTAGGCGGTAATTTATCTTGCCTTCGCCCTGACCTAAAGTCTCGAGTGTTTGAATCGCTATTTTACTGGCTTCCTTCTGCCCTAATCCGTCTAAAAAGTCGGAATTCGTAATCACTACTTTCTCCTTATCAGCAAAAGCCTCTTCCGTAATATCTACCCCTTTAAAAATATTAGGAATAGGAATATTAAAGTGTTTCGCGAAATCATAATCACGCTGATCTCCGCAAGGTACGGACATGACGGCACCAGTTCCATACCCTGCCAAAACATAATCCCCTATCCAAATAGGCACCTGTTCTTTTGTAAACGGATGTTCTGCAAAAGCACCTGTAAAAACACCTGAAATGGTTTTAACATCTGCCATGCGATCTCGCTCAGAACGTTTTGCAGTAGCTTCTATGTAAGCCTCAACTTTAGCTTTTTGTTCGTCAGTAGTGATTTTAGCTACCAAATCATGCTCAGGTGCTAAGGTCATAAACGAAACTCCAAAAATAGTATCCGGCCTTGTTGTAAAAACATCAATAACAGCATCGTGACCATTTACATTAAATATAGCCGATGCACCTTGAGAACGACCAATCCAGTTAGTTTGTGAATCCTTTAATGGCTGTGGCCAATCTATTTTCCCCAAACCATCTAGCAAACGCTGCGCATATGCAGAAATACGCATACTCCATTGCGTCATTTTCTTACGGATAACGGGGTACCCTCCCCGTTCGGAAACTCCATTTATAATTTCATCATTTGCTAATACCGTTCCCAATGCGGGACACCAGTTGACTTCGCTTTCAGCCAAATACGTCAACCTGTATTTTAATAGGATTTCCTGTTTGTCAGTATCAGAATACGCTGACCAATCCGCTACCGTAAATTCTTCTGTAGTATCATCACAAACTGCATTTATCCCTGTATTCCCAGCCAACTTAAAAACGGCAATTAAGGTTTCAATATCTTCGGCTTTATTGGTTTCCTTATTGTACCATGAATTGAATAGCTGAATAAAAATCCATTGTGTCCACTTGTAATAACTAGGGTCGGAAGTTCGTACTTCCCTGCTCCAGTCAAACGAAAAGCCCAATTGATCTAGTTGTCGTCTATATGTTTTTATATTCTCCGCAGTTGTTATAGCAGGATGCTGACCCGTTTGTATCGCATATTGTTCTGCTGGTAATCCAAAGGAATCATATCCTTGCGGATGCAGCACATTATATCCTTTATGTCTTTTATAACGGGCATAAATATCACTAGCAATATAGCCTAAAGGATGACCTACATGGAGACCTGCACCTGAGGGATACGGAAACATATCCAAAACATAAAATTTTTCTTTATCAGAATTGTTCTCTGCCTTAAAGGTTTGGTTTTGGCCCCAATAGCTTTGCCATTTCTCTTCTATTGCATTAAAATCGTAGTTCATAGGATACGGTATAAAAACAAAAGCTCGTGCTTAGAATATCAGGTATCGATACTTTTACATGCCCTTATTTTACGGGACAAAAATAGGCGTAATCGATGAAAATTAAAAAGATATTAACGATTAACACTTTTAGCTATGGAATTACGCGGAAAACAAAACATGATACCCAAAAACAGTACCTTTAAAGGTGTGAAAAAAAATCCCTTAAAATCCCTCTTCCTCTTCTATTGTATCATTGGATTTTTCTCCAAGGAACTTAGCGGGCAACTGGGCTTTTGTAGTGGAAACTCAGGCAGTCCTATTTTTACAGAGGATTTTGGGTCTGGCCTTACAAATGGCCCTGCTTTACCAGTAGGTACCACTACATATAACTTTGTAACAAGCATGCCGAGCGATGGGAATTACACTATTTCTAGTACTACCAACTTTTTTGATTGGCACAATGTACCAGATCACACGCCTGGAGATGTTAACGGTAAAGCCTTTGTGGTTAATGCCAGTTTTACCGCTGGGGAATTCTACCAACGACCGGTAACAGGCTTGTGCGAAAATACAAGTTATGAGTTTTCTGCTTGGCTCATAAACCTACTTCCACAGAGTTCTTGTGAAGCTATAGGTATTCCAGTAAACGTACGCTTTCAGATTTGGGACGAAACGGACACCAATCTTTTGGCACAAGGCGACACGGGCGATATTCCCAACCGCAACGCACCGTTATGGGAACAGTATGCTCTAGTATTCAAAACACTTCCAGGACAGACCTCCGTAATTCTAAAAATGCGAAATAATAGTAATGGGGGCTGCGGAAACGACCTTGCCATAGATGATATCGCTTTTTCCTCTTGTGGAGATGCCATTACCTTATCCAATGATCAAAACGAAATGGGTATTATATCTTGTGAAGGGCAAGGCGGAATTACAACGACATTAGAGGCAACACCTGATGGTTCTATCTTTACAAGCTATGCTTATCAATGGCAGCAAAGTAATGATCAAGTGCTTTGGATTGATATTCCAGCGGCAAATAACAGTACTTTTAGCACACCAACGATAAACACTACGACCTATTTTAGGACCAAGGTGGCGGAAGATATAATAAACCTATCCAACGACCTTTGTAATGTGATATCCGATGTTTTTGAAATAATCTTAATACCTACGCCACAGCCACCAGTTAGTAATGGTAATGTTAGCCTATGTGAAAATGAGGAGACACCCTTGCTAGTTTCCGTTCCTGTTGGAACCGCTGTTAATTGGTACGACGCACCAACAGGTGGTGCGCTTTTAGCAGAAAAGACCGTCAGCTTCACACCTACTGTTTCTGGCACCTACTTTGCTGAAGCATTTTCTGGAAGTATAGATTGCTCATCGGACACGAGAACAATGCTAATCTATACCATAAATCCAATACCTCGCATCATTGACGAAGTCATTGAGATTTGCGATGGAAGCACCATTATCATTTCTGCGGATTTGGACAACGTCAGTTATGTATGGAATACCGGGGAGATTACAGAAGAGATTTCCATAATAACGCCAGGAGAATATACGGTTATGGCAACCAACCTCGAAGGTTGTTCCAACACTAAAAGTATTTCGGTAGTTCCTGTTACGCTTCCCATAATCAAGAACATTAAGTCAGATGGCTCCAATATCATCGTTGATTTGGAGAACACAGGACAATTTGAATTTACCTTGGACAACGGTGCATTTCAAACAAGTCCTTTATTTGAAACAATAATAGGAGGTAGATACACGATTAATATCCGTTACGGCGATAACTGTGGTATGATAAGTCAAGAATTTATCCACTTGGTAGTTCCTAAATTCTTCACTCCGAATGCTGACGGAAACAATGATCTTTTCTTACCAGAAGGACTGGAGTACTTTACCTCCTATGAGCTATCCATTTTTAACCGATTTGGACAACTCCTAAAAAATACTAGCCAAAACAACCCAGCTTGGGACGGCACTTTTAATGGAGCTCAAATGCCTTCAGGAAATTATTGGTATCGCTTGCGTGTAGAAGGTACAGTACGCAACGGTTATTTTGTTTTAAAACAATAGTATTTTATTTTGATTAGAAATCATTCTTAAAGCCAGTTACATATCTTGTTAAATAATAGCATTGTTAATTATTGAGGCTCATTTCACATTACTTTCCTACTTTTACAATACTTAAACAGGCCTATGAGTACTTCTTTTGAAAATTACCAAAAGCGAAAGCTGATTTCCTCCTATTTTTCGGTAGTACTTAGTATAGCCTTGGTGCTTTTTTTGTTGGGGATATTGGGACTTTTGGTTTTGAATACCAAAAAAATGGCAGACCGCTCCAAAGAACAGATTACCATTTCTATATTTCTTAAAGAAAATGCCAAGGAGATAGAGATAGAACAATTGCAAAAAACTTTGACCCTGGCGGACTATGCCAAATCTGCTCTGTATGTATCTAAAGAAGAAGCTGCTAAAAAACATAGCGAAGCTATTGGGGAGGATTTCGTGGATTACCTTGGTTACAATCCCTTAAAAAACTCTATCGACGTAAACCTAAAGGCCGATTTTGTAACAGAAGAAAAAGTAACAGAAATCGCTAATACACTAGCTGAAAAAAGTTATGTGGACGAGGTAAGCTATGACAAGATATTGGTAGGCATGGTAGCAAAAAGTGTTGAAAAAATCGGTTTTTGGATTTTAACCGCTAGCGCTATTTTTACACTCATCGCTGTATTATTGATTAATAGCTCCATTCGCTTATCTATCTATTCCAAGCGATTCGTCATTAAAACAATGCAAATGGTAGGAGCGACAAAAACCTTTATTCGAAAACCTTTTATATGGCAAAATATAAAACTAGGCATGTTAGGAGCCCTTTTGGCTTTGATAGCGATAGCTGGCGTGCTGTATTACGTAAATACTAATTTTCAAGATTTAGGACTTTTAGATGAACCTTATATAATTATAAGTTTACTTGTGGGTGTTTTCGTATTAGGCATCCTTATTTCTTTGACCAGCACTTATTTTGCTACCCAACGATTTTTAAACCTTAGAACGGACGAGCTCTATTATTAAGCATTACCTACGGGACACTATCCTTTTATTTGCTGAGACTAATATACTTATGACCAACTTTGCTAACTTTGTATTATGAGTAAAAAGAAAATTATACCCTCCTCTGCAAAACAAGAATTTATATTTCAAAAGAAAAATTACCTTTTCATGGGTATAGGCCTAGCCTGTATTACATTAGGTTTTATACTAATGAGTGGTGGAGGTACAGACGACCCTAATGTATTCAACCCTGAGATATTCAATTTTAGAAGAATTCGTTTAGCGCCCACATTGGTGCTTATAGGACTAGGCATAGAAGTATACGCTATTTTGTTAAATCCGCATAAAACTAAAAACTAATTGGAAATTTTAGATGCCATTATCCTAGGTATAATCCAAGGACTAACAGAGTTTTTACCGGTTTCATCCAGTGGCCATTTAGAATTAGGTAAAGTTATTTTAGGAGATAATTCCGTGCCGGAGGAAAGTCTGTTATTTACCGTTATACTTCATTTTGCAACTGCACTGAGTACTATTGTGGTGTTTAGGAAAGATGTTTGGGAAATTCTGAGCGGACTTTTTCAGTTTAAATGGAACGAGGAAAGTCAGTTTTCCGTTAAAATAATTATTTCCATGCTACCAGCAGTTTTCGTTGGATTGTTCTTTGAAGAGCAGTTAGAAGCTTTTTTTGGTGGTAATATTCGCTTTGTTGGCTTTATGCTCTTGATTACCGCAGTACTACTTTATTTCGCAGACAAAGCAAAGGATACAAATAAGAAAGTAAGATTTGCAACTGCCTTTATCGTAGGAATTTCACAGGCCATTGCAATGCTACCAGGAATTTCTAGAAGTGGCGCCACGATATCTACCTCTGTTCTTTTAGGAGTCGATAAATCAAAAGCGGCCCGCTTTTCTTTTTTAATGGTAGTTCCTTTAATTTTTGGAAAAATCGCAAAAGATTTACTTAGCGGCGACCTTACTTTTAATGGAGAAAACAATGTAGCTATGGGAGCAGGGTTTATCGCAGCCTTTATTGCCGGACTTGCTGCCTGTACATGGATGATAAAATTAGTACGGAAAAGTAAGTTGAGCTATTTTGCCATTTACTGTTTAGTTGTTGGGTTAATTGCCATTGTTTACGGCTTTATGAGTCCCTAAAATTACACCAAGTTAAATAGGAGTTCTGTAATCGATATTTGGCAAATTTTAATGCTTCTTTTCGCTTTCCTAAAACTTCAGATTAGGCTATTTCTTTTGGGTTAATTTATAGGCAGGAAAGCCGGTTTCAACAAAAGCGCACCGCGAAAACATAATTACTTAAAGGAGCTTGAAAACAAAAGAAGACTACTTAAACGGCCAAATATTATTGATAGACAAGCCCTTGGGGTGGACCTCTTTCCAAGCGGTAAATAAGTTAAAGTGGGTTTTAAAAAAACGCTTTAGCTTGAAAAAAATTAAAATAGGCCATGCTGGAACCTTAGACCCTTTGGCAACCGGACTGTTGATTATCTGCACGGGCAAATTCACTAAGAGAATACATGAGTTTCAAGGACAAGAGAAAGAATACACGGGAACTATAACACTTGGGGGAACAACACCTTCCTACGATCTTGAAACTGCTGTAGATAAAACGTTTACCACAGACCATATTACCGGAGCACTTGTACATGAGACCACCAAAAAATTCATTGGCGAGATAGACCAAACTCCACCAATGTTTTCCGCTCTTAAAAAAGATGGGAAAAGATTATATGAGTACGCACGTGAAGGCAAGAAAGTAGAGCTACAAACCAGAAAGGTAACACTGACCAAATTTGAAATAACTGGGATAGAATTTCCCCATATTACGTTCCGTATTGTTTGTAGCAAGGGAACCTATATTCGCTCCATTGCCCATGATTTTGGAAAAGCCTTAAACTCAGGGGGGTATTTATCTTCACTTAGAAGAACCAAAATAGGGGTTTACAACGTAGATAAAGCCATAGACCCAGAAGTCTTTGAAGAAATAGTACTAAAAGAGTTAGACACCTAAGCCTTATACATTTGACTTGTTTCTTGCACTATTTCTTAAAAAAAGAAGTTGTATATCCATGAATTTAAGCAGGCAACAATTAGCTTTAATAATTACCATATTCTCGATGTCAATTGTTGTATTGGCATTATATGCTATTCAATTAGGGGAGAAAACGGAGAAGGATGAAGACTATATCGTTGAAATGATCCTGGACGAAGAATTGTTGGAGGAAATCCTTAAAAAAGAAATTGCCAAGGAACAGTCGCAAGCTATAGAGACCCACACAGCCTTCAACGAGACTGCCAAGCCTAGCTACGGAAATCCCGAACCCTTAAAGACGCTAGACGAAATTTTAGAAGAAAAAGCAGCTTCGGAGACAGGGAAGCCATCTGAAGATTTAATCGCCGACTCGGAATATGCAGCTAGAGTAAAAGAACTTACTAAAAAACGGGAAGAAAAAAAACAGCTTTTAGGAGAAAAGGAAGCACAAAAAAAAGAATTTACAAATTATCTAGCCGAAAAAAAGACCACTATATCCTACTCCTTGTTAGAACGCAATAATTATAGGCTTCCGCCTCCTATCTACACTTGTATAGAAGGAGGGAAAGTAGTAGTAAATATAGAAGTAGACGCTAATGGTTATGTTACCGATGCTAGTTTTAACGAAAAAAGTTCAGGCACTTCCAATGGATGCTTGGTAGACAATGCCATTGCTTATGCCTTAAAAGCAAAATTCAGCAGTGCATCCAAAGTACTTCAAAAGGGCACCATTACTTATCTATTTCAAAGCAAGTAACGCTACTAATTCCTTTAAAATACTCTGCCCTTTATCGGTATTGTACCAGATTTGCAGCTCTTCCTTAAACCCTGGTAAGATAGTGCCATGCAATCCCTTATGTTCTTCAACTAGTTTTGCGGCATTTTGGGAGCGTGGACCCCAACTTCCAAGCACGTTTTGGCTGGTGTTATCCCAAACGATAAGTTTAGGTATAGACATGCCGCCGTTGGTCAAAAACCGATTCATGAGCAACACATTTTCATCCCTTAGAATAACTTTTAAGTTAATAGCAGTACTCACAGCAGTTACTTTTTCCATAACCGGAAGGGCAGGAGACGCGTCTCCACACCAACTTTCGGTTAAGACAAGCCAGGTGTGGTTTTTAGCAGTATTACGAATAGTTTGCGTAGCTGTCTCGTTAATCTTAAATAATTTATCCCAGCGTTTCATTCGCCGGTCGTTCAACTTGGTATACTTTGCCAAATCATCTGTCTGCGAAGGACCGGTTGATTTACTATCCTTGGCTAAGTTGGCAACCAAGTCTCTATATTGAGAATAAGACATTGCTTTAGGCAAAGATTCTTGTACAAGCTCATCTATTGACTTTATCATAAAATTGGTTGTGTATGTCTATATTTCTTTAAATATTCAACGCAAATTACAAACTTAATAAACGGTGTTTTCCTATCAAAGTTATGTTGGTGTAAGCTCTACTTTAAACCTTACGCTGAAGTTTAATGTTTTTTATAATGACCGGATTTCACACTAGTTTTAATCGGAAATAAGAACTAAAGATGTATCAACAACTACAAGTTGGCTATGGCACGGCAATGTTCAGGCAGTTTCAAACAAAATAAGGGTTCCCTTTATTACAAAATATAATGCCAAAAGCTAAACGTCTTGAGTTTTTTAGAACGTATTGATGTATGTATAACTAGACGTCTAATAGTTCAAATGAGCTATGCGACTTTTTAATTTCAGCGAAAATATGAACTATATGCTTGGCGAAAGGAACGTCTCCTTTCCTAGCTAAAACCGCGTAGGACTCTCCATTTTTCATTTTTAAAACACTCCTTACATAAACTTCAATTCCTTCAAAATCTAACAACTCCCTTAAGTTATCCAAACTATGTTTTTTAAAATTAAGTGAGGGATATATATACTCATAATACCTATTGGATGGACTACCAATTTTCAATTTATGACTGGGTCTAATATCCTGCCATCTAACGTCAACGGTGTTTGACATATTTTCATTACCGATAAATTCTGGAAACAATACAGGTCTACTCTTTTTCATGCTTTTGTCTTTTTACATTTCTGCTATAAATAGCCTAGGTTATTTACCTAGTATATTGAGTAAAAATAGTTAAGAAAATTCATAATGAGAGTAATAGTCCGTTAAACAATAGTTAATATATCATTTATCAATAGTATTGCTATCACAGTGTAGCAAAATCAACTGTTACATCACTACCATTCATTCCGTGAAATATATTTTGAGTACTACATAAAGTGGAGAAATACAGTATTAACTAATAAACGTACCGCATAGGTCAAATAGCCCTTTTCTTTATCATGCCGCCCCTTGTGTCGTTTATTTTACTCATGACTACAAAAGCTTTGGGGTCTATTTTTGTAATTTCAATATTAAGCCTTCTTATTTCTAACCTTGTAATTACGGTAAAAATAACATCGTATTCGTTACGCTCTCCTTGCCTTCCATAACCACCTTTTGCCTTATAAACGGTAAGCCCCCTTTCTAATTTCTCAGTAATCATCGCTCTTATTTCCTCGTTCTTATCGGAAATAATCGTTACACCGGTATACTCCTCTATTCCTTCTATGACAAAGTCTAAAGTTTTGGAAGCTGCTAAATAGGTGAGCATGGAATACAACGCCGTTTCTATAGAAAGTAAATAAGCAGCAGCTAAAAACACTAGAACGTTAATAAGAATAATAATATCCCCAATGGTTGTTCCTAATTTTCTACTAAGGTAAATGGCAAGTACTTCAGTACCATCCAACACACTTCCGCCCCTTACGGAAAGCCCTATACCAGCTCCAAGAAAAAAGCCTCCAAAAACAGCTACCAGTAATTTATCTTCTGTGATTTCTGGAAAATCAACCGTAAACAGCACCAATGCCAAACCCAATATGGCAAAGGCAGTCTTGACTGCGAATACCCTTCCGATTACATTGTACCCTAGAACTACAAATGGAATGTTTACCAACATGATGAGAATGTACAAAGGTACGTCGGCAACTTCTGCAATCAGAAGTGAAATACCTGTTGCTCCGCCGTCTATAAACTTATTGGGAAGTAAGAAACTATCTAATCCAAATGCTGCAGAAAAAATACCTAGCACAATAAAGAATGAATCCTTTAACCACTGCTTGTAGTCTGCTAGTTCAAGCTTTTCGATGTTTTTATTTGGCATATAAATGCTAATATTTAAAGATTTTCTGGGTTCACGGCCAAACTATTGAATAGTTTGGCCTTGGCGGAGTAGTACTTATTTTGTACCAAATTTTGTTTTAGCACCGCATCGATAAGTTTACTTTCTCGTGTATTAATTAAAAACAAAGAACTTTCTCCAAAGCTAAACTTCCTTTCCTCAGCAGAAAGTAGTGCTCTGGTATTAGTGACAATATCCTGTATCAATACATTTTGCGTTTGAAAGGAAACTAGCTCGTTGTAAATAGCAAAAACCTTGTTGCGTATCTCGATTTGTGCGTTGTCAAACTCAAACTCCGCATCTAGCAATTTAATTTTTGCCAACCTCAAATCTCCACGTTCCTTTCTCAAGAACAAGGGCATTTGAAGGGTGAGCCCACCCTTATACTGGTCCGTTACAAAGGAGTTACTGAACTCAGGTGTTTCCGTTAAGAAATTATAATCTATGTCTATAGTAGGTAATAATTTATTAATCTTTAATCGTTTATCCACCTCTAAACCATCTATTTTAAACCCTAAGGATTTAAGTTTTGGGTGGTTTTGAACTGTAAAACTATCTAATGGTTTTCCTAAAATCTCTAGTGTACTATCAATGTCGGCCGCAATATCCTCCTCAGGAATTACATTGGACTGAAGTTCTAAAGGAATATTATCATTAAGCCATAAAAAATTAGAGAGTTCCAAGGACTTGTTTCTAAACCTAACCCTTGCCTGCTCTAATTCCAAGGCTCTACTTTGAACGGCAATTTTTGCTTCTACGGTATCTATAGCTGCTATTTCTCCAGCTTGGGCGCTTTTCTTTATGCCCTCAAACCTAATTTGTGCGTTGTTGAGGAAGTTTATAAAAACCTTACTGTCCCTATATGCTTGTAGCCAATCAAAATAGGTTAAAGAGGCATCGAACAGTATTTGATTGACCAACAAATCACGATCTGCTATGGTCTGTTCCCTAAAGAATTTTGCTTGCTTTAGTGTTGCCATGCGTTCATTGATCCAAGAACCCCTTCCCAAGGAAACCGCTACACCAGCACTATAGAGGCCTTGCGTAGGAACAGTTTCGGCAGGATTCAAAAAGGACCCTTCGTTCTGTTCAAAATTACCTTTTAAATCTATCCCGTACCATGTGGGAATCTTAAATGTTGCATTCAATTCGTCGTAATACTCTGTACCCTTGAATTCCTTTCTCGCATAATCAACCTCTATCTTCGGGTCAAATCCACCTCTAGATTTCATGAGGTTTGCTTGCCCCATACCTATAGCAAGTTCTGCCTGTTTGGCTATAGGATGATATTTTTTTACATAACCAAGATACTCGTTAAACTGCAACACAATTGAATCCTGTGCTTGAAGTCTAGGTGTAATAACCATTAAAAAAAATAGAATTAAAACTAGGTTCCGCATCGTTATCTCTTTATCGGGTTAGCTTGGGCGCCAAGAGGCTGATAATAGTTTGGCGGGAACCCGTTCAATTGTCTCCAAAGTTCGAACCAGATAGAAACGTCCTCTAATAAAGCTATAGTATTTGCGCCAGAACCTACCCTAATATCCTTAGGCCAAGCATAATCATCTTTATCGGGAGCTAACAAAACTCTATATTTACCATTGGTACTTATAAAAGTTTCTATAGCCACAACAGTGCCCCCATAAGTTCCATAAGAGACGTTTGGCCAACCGCTAAAGATAATAGCTGGCCAACCATCGAACTCTATTCTAACCTTCTCTCCCAAATGTATTAATGGTAAATCTATTGGCGCTACGAAAGTCTCCACGGCCATTTCATAATCCGATGGCATAATACCCACTAACGGATCACCCTCTTTAAAGGTCTCTCCTATACCCCCTTGTATGGCCCTGTTAATAAAACCATTCTGAGGTGCTTGAATATAGTACAAGGAATTACGCATTACGTAATTCGTCCTTTCATTTTCTAATTTGGTGACCTGCGCTTCCGAATCCAACTGACTGGACTGTGCGGTAAACATATCACTTTGGGCCTTTGAAATTTTGTCCGTGTAAGACGCCTTTACACTATTGATTTCTACCTCAGCATTTATAACTTGGTTCTTGGAAGCTAATAATTTATTCTCCTGCGAAATTAACTTTGCTTGCGTTTCCTGTAATTTTAATCGTTTTTCTTCTACATCGGTGACTGCTTTTAAACCTTCACTTTCTAATAACTCCGTACGTTCAAACTGGCGTTGGGCAATTTTTATATTCGTTTTTGCAGCCTCCAAATCAATACTATCACTTTGAACCTTTAATTTTGCTTGCAATAACTTATTTCGTGCTTGCTCCAACTTTAAACCACGTTCAGTACCTAGCGCACTAATTTGATTATTCAAAGCATTCACCTTGCCTTCATAAGACACAACAGAAGCCGATTTAGCCCTTATTTGATCTCCTGTCCTTTCTACTAACATGGGATCAAAATATTCGCTCTTAATTTCAGATATAAATAGTATCGTATCACCCTTTTTAACATAATCACCTTCGAGTACATACCATTTTTCTATCCTTCCTGGTATTTGAGATTGTATGGTTTGTGGGCGCTGATCTGGGGTAAGGGTAGTCAAAAACCCTTTACCGCTTACATTCTGGGTCCAGGGTAAAAACAATATGATTACCATCACCAGTGCAAACACCTTAAGAAACTGGTTAAAGCGTTTGTAATGTCTTTTATGAAAAACCTTCTCTGTAGATTTAAAGCCAGAAAGATTTACCTTCTTGTATAAGCCACTCCTTGAAATATTAAGCATTGTTTTGGATATCGCTAATTAATTTTCCGTTATCTAAAGTCAGTACCCTTTCACATCGTTCTGCCCATCTGGGGTTCTTGCTAACGATGATGAGCGCCCATTTATGCTCTGGCAAAGTTAGAAAATCCATAATCTTATTTGCTTCAAGCTCATCAAGATGATCTAATGGCTCTTGGAGAATAAGAACTTTAGGCTTTCGCACAATACTTCGCGCCAAAACGATTTTTTTCGCTATTGTAAAGGATATTTGTTTGCCCTCCGGGTAAATCACAGTATTTAACCCCAAGGGTTGTTTCTTAACAAATTTGTTTAAACCTGTATGCTCCAATACCCAATATATTTGTTCTTTTGAGATGGAGGTGTCTCCGAAAGTAATGTTATCCAAGAAAGTGCCTTCAAAAGGAGATTCCTCGGATAACGATTGTCCTAGTTGAGCCCTATAACGGTTTAGGTTAACACCCTTTAGGGAGACCTCATTCACATAGATACTCCCTTCAATAGGGTCTGCTATGCCCGAAATAAGACGTAACAGGGAAGTTTTTCCAGACCCCGCAGAACCCTGTAATAGGATAGAACAGGAGGGGGTTATAGTGAACGAAATATCGTCGATTATCTTTGACTGGGATTCTGGAACCCCATAAGAAACATGGTCTAACTCTATAGTAAGCCCCTGCTCCTCCCCAAAAGATTCTTGACCTTCTTGGGGTTCTAAATCCTTGTCTACTACCTGACCTAGTTTTTCTAAAGCTGTCAACACGTCATAAAAGGACTCTAGACCCATTATTAGTTTTTCCACGGAGGCGATAACCAATAAAATAATGATTTCCGCAGCAACAAATTGTCCAATGTTCATTTCTTGGTTAAGCACCAACAACCCACCTATTAAAAGAAGCCCAGCAGTAACGAGCACCTTAAAACCAATCATTTGAATGAACTGCAACACCAGAACCTTAAAATGGCTTTCCCTGGCATCAAGATACTTTTCTACCAAACCATCAGTTTTCTCTAAGGCATGGGAGGTTCTTCCAGATAACTTGAAACTTACAATAGATCTGGCCACCTCTTGTATCCAATGTGCCATTTTATACTTGCTCTTGGATTCTACCAAACTAGTTTTCAATCCCTTTTCTATAGTAAACTTAAATACCACATAAATGAGAACCAAAAGCAATATCCCGTAAACGATAAAAAACGGATGGTAAAAAGACAGCAGTAAAAGCCCGAATATTATCTGTAGTAAGGCAGCTGGAAAATCCAGTAAAAGCTTAGATAGTCCCTTTTGAATATTAAGCACATCAAAAAAGCGATTCGCTAGTTCTGGAGGATAATTGTTGTAGAGCTCACGCATTTTCATTTTTGGAAACCGATAGGCGAACTCAAAAGAGGCCCTAGTGAAAATCTTCTGCTGTACATTTTCTATAATACGTATCTGCATCAACTGTAATGCTCCTACGAAGGCTACTCCTAAAGTGACCATAATCACCAATATAACCCAAGAAGTACTTACCTGTGCACCTTGTATTAAATTGATAATAGCCTGAATACCCAAGGGCAGGGAGAGGTTAACCAACCCTGCAAAAATAGCATAATAAAAAATCTGAAAAATATCGCGCTTGTCTAAACGCAACATCCCTATAAGCCGCTGCCAAGCGGTTAATATATTTTTTGACATCTTCTTTTAAGATTTAAGCACGGAGAACACAAGACTAGAAAAATACTTCCCCAAATCATCATTACCCCTACAATCTGTTAAAGAACTAAAATGATTCTTTAAAAAATGTTGATGTAGTGAACCTTCCAAAATCGTACTGGCCAAACTAGAGGGATATTGATAGTCTGGGTTTAAATTCTTTATCATATCCTTTAGGCGATTAACCAACCTTTGATAAATTACAAAATAACCCTCCTTGTTTTCGTCATCCACTTCCTTAGTAAGGTAGGACTTGGAGTACTCGTTAATTACAATTTTATTCAAAAGCACTTCGTTTATATGTGAAAAAGCATTGTCTTCTACTGTAGTTTTGGTGACTATTTCTACAGCGGCAGCTAATTTTTCACGCTCATCCTTGATTCCATTTGTAGCAAAAACCAATTGATATTCCAACCATCCCCAATACCATGAAGTTAAGTATAATAGTAATTTGTGCTTATTTTCAAAATACCGATAAATAGAACTTTCATTAGAACCAATCTTTATACCCAACTTTTTAAACGTAAAGCTTTCAAAGCCCATCTCATTTATCATAAGGATACTATTTTCTATAATTCTTCTTCCTAAATCAGAAGACTCAGGATCCTTAACATAAATTTTTTTATTAATCCCTATTTTAACTGTTTGTAGCAAATGCTCCATACATATCTATTTAAATTTCAATGCAAATATAATAGTATTACTACTATATTATGATAGTTTAACCAATATTTAACGAGCGCTATGCGTTTAGTAATTTACTTTTTCAATATATTTATCATTGAATATGTGTTAACAGTCATGTTATGAAAAAAATACTACTCTATATATTTTTTGGTTTAACAACAACTATGGTAGGGGCTCAAGAGCTTTTTCGCCTCACCTTTGAGCAGAACCAAACTCCGATAAATACTACATTAGTAGGTACGAATGAAATTAGTTTGCCAGTAAAAGGCGCTACAATTATTGTGGGAGGAGTCAACGATTTGGACGGAATGGGAAACTACCTTAATATATATGGAAGCAAACTTATCGTAGATAGCTTGGATATCGCTTCAGATGGAACACAAAACGTAGTATTGAGAAGGGAAGATGGGAATAACTTTTTCAATCTGTATTCCACAATGAGAGCGAAGTTAACACCTGTGCGAAATTTAGAAAGCAAATCGATACTTGAGGTAAACATAATACCATAAACTCAAATATTTATAGTTATGAAAAAATTAGGCCTTTATCTGGCATTTATAACATCTGTAGGTTTGTTAAATGCGCAAGAGCAAGACAATACTATAGCCATAGGAGATGTTTTAGTGTTAAGTCAACCCTCTAGTTCTTCCTACCAATACATAGACTTTCCTAAACCAAATATTATTATCAAAAGAGGAGCTATTGCTACTTTTAATAATTTGATTGGTAAAAAGCTTATCGTAATAGAAATCATAACCACCGAGGACGGCAGTAAAGATGTGGTACTTACAAGAAAAGATGGTCGAAATTTCTTTAGATTCTTTCCTAAAGTGACATCAAATTTAGATAAAGCACTTGCTAATAAAGAGTTGAAAACCCTAAAAAAGGAAAATATAATAGCACAACATTAACCTACTTACACCATAAATACAGGCTGTACTTAAGCGCTATTGCGCTAGTAGGCCAGCAATTATTACAAACGACCTTAGGTCGTTAACGGTAAACCTTAAGTTATGATTCTAGCACACATTATGGCCAATAATCAGGCACAAGCCCTGGACATTATCCGTCTTTTAATGGATAAAAAACTATTATTACAGGCCGCTATTTCCGAAAAAATAATCTTTCAAAAGAAAGCAGAAAACGGAGAAATGGTAAGGGAAAAACGAACACTTATCATAGGTAAAACTAAGGCCCTATTATTCTCCACTATAAATGAAGTTCTCAAAACGTCATTCAAGGATAAGATGCCTATGCTGTATGCAGTTCCGATTATTTATATGGATGATTCATTAGCCCATCTATTGCGAGAGAATACAGCTAAAGTTTAGTGTTATATTAACTAGCATAGACCCAGCTAAAATGATCTGCTATTATCTGCTTTTTTTCTAACTTTACGTACTCTAAAAATGCAGTAGCCGCAGGTGATAATTTTTTAGCTGTGAGCCAAACTAGGTTCCATGTAGTGCTTATAGGCAAGCCAACTACCTCGATAATTTGCAAATCTTTATTCCGCAATTCGTTTTTGATACCAATCAGAGGCATTATCGAATAACCTAAACCTGACATTACGGCTTGTTTCACGGCCTCGTTGGATGTAAGTTCTATTTTTTTTGATGTAGGTAGCTTATTGCTCTTAATAAACTCCTCCATCACTACGCGTGTTGCCGAACCTTGCTCCCTATAAATTAGGGGTAGTTGAGCAAAAATATTCTTATCAATTTTCTTTTTTATTTCCTTTTTAGTGCCCCCTACAAGAAATAACTTGTTTTCCATGAGCTCAACACAGCTGACCTTCAGATGATCAGGAACTACCGAAACCAAGGCGAAATCTATCTCGTTCTCCTCCAAGCATTTTACAACCTTGGATTTATTAGTAACATCCATAAACAGTTCTACTCCAGTATTAGCATTGATAAAGTCGCTTAAAAAATATGGCATCACGTATTGTCCCGTAGATACAATGGAAATCTTAAGCTTACCAGACAAACTACCTTCATATGCCAAAGACTTATAGTTTATCGCGTATACCTGCTCTATAATTTTTTCAGCGGCCTCTGCAATTTCGATACCAAAATCTGTTACATATAGTTTTCTACCTACTACTTCTGTCAAAGGAATAGAAAACTGATCCTGAAAGTTCTTCAATTGAATTGATACCGCTGGTTGCGTCAAAAATAGTTCCCCGGCAGCTTTTGTAATGCTCTTCATCTCTGTTACCTTCAAAAAAACCCTTAATTGATGTAGCGTATAGTTCATAAAAAATATTTATACATTGGATAATAAAAATAAATAAAAATTTTATAATAAACTGACTATAAAACTAAAAATAATTACCGCTGTATTTATCACAACAACTGGCTTACAAGCTCATAGCCAACTAGCCTATTATGTTTTAGAAATTAGCACTCTCCTAAAACCAAAAATACCGATAATACGTAAAACAACTCGAGTATCCATTCCGGTTTCACCCGAGCCCCATCCACTTTGACAATCAAAAAATTTAATAGAAAGCGTATTGTTAAACTACTTAGATAAGAGTGAACATGGCTTCCCTAATATTTAAACTCGATTTATTCAAAAAAATAGTGTGACTACAAAAATAATCCCTCGCCCTAAAGCCAAATAATCTTTAATGCCAACATTTTACAGAACAAGTAAAACATGATTTTTGAATGGTTAAAACCTGTGGGTTTTAATATTGAAAACCTACTTAGCATTCCAAATACCCCTAAAGGGTATGGACCTTTATTAAAAATTTAAAGAAGACACCTCCGACGTATAATTAAAGTTTATATACCATATAACATATATAAATAGAAATCTATTGATAATTAATACCAACTTAGTAGCAGATTCAAATTACATAACACCATGAAAGTAGCAAACGTTAGTATAAATAAAACCACCACGCAAAAAATTCAGTTAGTAGAAGGAGACTTCACTGTATCAGAAGCCACAGACATTATTGTGTCACTCATTGATGAAAAACTAAATTTCCACAAGTTACAAAGACTATCGCTAAGCGAGGGCTATTCTGGTGCAGACACCAAATATCCAGATGGGAGAATTGGAGAATTGGAACGCGAAAAAGCAACAGCGCGGGAATTTTTTGCTGAAATGAGAAAGTCAGGTGCGAAAATAACAATAAACGGAACCTTAGAAATCTCTATTAGTGAGTAACCAGACTGTATAGAAATAAATTTCATAAGAGATAAAATAAGTAGTTATATGCTCGGGTTAATTAACCTGAAATTTTTTTGATACTAGTAGAAATTCGCATTTTAAATGAAGTAGATTATGGTTGCAAAATCGAATCTAAAACAGATGTTTATTTTAAGCTTTAGCACATACTTTATGGAGTAAATGTTTCATAAACTACATATATTTTATCTCCAGAGCGCAATATGTCCCCTATAAATATCCCAACCCAAAACTTAAAATGGACTTACATTTATTACTGGACAATCTAACCAACCCAGCCCTTCTTTTCTTCTTCCTTGGTGTTTTGGCTGTACAACTTAAAAGTGACCTAGAAATACCTCCTAACTCTTCAAAATTTATATCCTTATATCTTATGTTCTCCATTGGGTTTAAGGGTGGGCTTGAACTATCCCATAGCAATTTGGATATGGAGATTTTTTGGTCGTTACTTTTCGGTGTTTTTTTAGCGCTTTTCGTTCCTATTTACACATACTTTATCCTGAGAAAAAAATTTAGTGTTGCCAACTCTGGTGCCATTGCCGCAGCTTATGGATCAGTTAGTGCAGTAACATTCGTTACCGCAGTATCATTTTTGGAATTGGAACAAATACCCTTTGGAGGGCATATGGTTGCCGTAATGGCTTTAATGGAAGCACCCTCCATAATCGTAGGAGTCCTCTTAATGTCCTATTTTCAAAAAAACAAAAAGGATAAAATACGTTTACCTAGTGTGGTAAGGCACTCCTTGACCAACGGAAGCGTATTGCTTATAATGGGTAGTCTTGTGATAGGTTTTTTAGCCAGTGATCAGCAAGCTAGAGGAATAGAACCTTTTACTACTGATATTTTTAAAGGATTTTTAGCTGTTTTTTTGCTAGATATGGGAATAACTAGTGGTAAAAAATTGGCGGATTTCCTTAAAAAAGGATGGTTTGCATTTTTGTTCGCTATCGTTATTCCATTGATCAATGGAATAACTGTTGCAATTATTAGTTCGGCATTTATCGATAGTATTGGAAATCGGTTTTTGTTTGCGATCTTAGCAGCGAGCGCATCATATATTGCTGTGCCCGCCGCCATGCGTTTAGCCGCTCCTACTGCTAATCCTAGCTTATACTTACCCATGGCATTAGCTATTACATTTCCTTTTAATATAACCATTGGAATGCCCCTTTACCTGCATATTGTACAAACATTCTAAGCTATTGCCTTATCTTTAGTAGGGTAATCTAATCTTATGTTAAAGAATAAATGTGAATGGTGCAAAGGCAATGCGCTTTATGAAAAGTATCATGATGAAGAATGGGGTGTTCCTGTAAGAAATGATGACACCCTTTTTGAATTTTTGATGTTGGAAACTTTTCAATCCGGACTCAGTTGGATTACCGTGCTCAAAAAAAGAGAAAATTTTAGGGCCGCGTTCGATAATTTTGATTGCAAAATGATTGCGCTATACAAGCAATCCGAAATTGACAGTTTGTTACAAAATCCGGGAATTATAAGAAATCGTTTAAAGATAACGGCAACTATTTCCAATGCAAAAGCGTTTATAGAAATACAAAAAGAACATGGAAGTTTCAGTAACTACATCTGGGCTTTCGTAAACCATAAACCGATAAAGAATGGTGTCAAAAACTATAAAGACGGACCTGCTAATAACTTACTATCCGAAACCTTAAGTAATGACCTAAAAAAAAAGGGAGTTAAGTTTGTAGGAAGTACCGTTATCTATGCATATATGCAAGCTACCGGAATGGTAAACGACCACGAAATAAGTTGTTTTAGATATAACCAAGTATAAAACCTTTAATACATGTTCGCAACATTTAAAATTTTCATCACTCCTGTTTTGGTATTATGTGCCTTTTTTTCTTTTGCTCAAAACAAATACGAGCGCGAATTTCGTATAAAAAAAGACCAATTTCCGACAGTAGCCAAAGACCTTGTCGATACCCATGTAAAAAATACAAAACGCTTAAAGTTTTATAAGGAAACTGATAGTACTAAAAGTAGTTATGAAGCAAAATTCAAAAAAGACAAGCTTTGGTACAGCATGGAATTTGATGTAGATGGTGCGCTTGAGGATATTGAAATAACTATTGAACCTGTAGACATTCCTTCGGACGTGCTGGCGAATATAACTATGTATTTTAACAAAGCGTTCAATAAACATCGTGTAAAAAAAATACAGCAACAATACCTAGCATCCGCGGAAGAAAAATTACAAAAGACACTAAGGAATGCGTTTCAAAATCTACTAATACCTAGCTTAAATTATGAGATAATTGTATCAGCTAAAGAAAACAAAAGCTATTTGGAATACGAAATTCTTTTTGATGCCCAAGGTAACTTTATAAACAAAAGAAAACAGTTGCCCCCAAACTATGACCATGTGCTTTATTAAACATAGCTATCTATTTTTGCTGTTCTTTCTATGTACTTCATCTGTTCTTGAAGCACAGGCTAACCTAACGGGATACTGGCAACCAGATGTAGCCATAAATTACAAAGTAACACCCAACTACGTTCATAACTTTTCACTCGCAAAACGAAGCTATATTCTTAAGGACGACCAAACACAATTTACCGTAAGGCAATTGGATGTCGTACATTTCTCCAATCTTAAAATTGGAAATGATAAGAGTGTTGGGCTTGGAGTACTGTATCGTTTTAGAGATATTTTTGAAAGAACAAAGGAAAATGAACTACGATTTATACAACAGTATAATGTAACCAAAAGCACTAGAGGCGCGCGCTTAGGAAATCGCTTTAGATCTGAACAACGTATTACAAAAAGTTCTACCATTCACAGATTCAGGTATCGTTTTGCACTCGATTTTCCTTTGCAGGGCGAAGAACTTGATGTAGGCGAATCCTACATCATAGTATCTACCGAAGCACTACTAAGCGTTGCCAAAGCAACAGTACCAGAATACGACCAAAGATTTACTGCCCATCTAGGATGGCTGCTCGACCAGAACACAAAACTCCAAATTGGGACGGAGTACCGCACGGAGAACTATACGCAGGGTACGGAGCACGTTTTGTTCCTACTCACAAGCATTGTCCTATCACTTTAGGAACTGAACAAACTCCTTTCTAGGAATTTCCATTGCTCCCAAACTAGCCAAGTGATCCGTATGGAGTTGGCAATCAATAAGCTTGTAGTTTTTTTCCTTTAGCTCCTCTGCAAGTTTTATAAATGCGAATTTAGACGCATTGGTCTTTAAACTAAACATGCTTTCGCCACAAAAGATTGTCCCCAAATCCACTCCGTATAAGCCCCCTACCAATGTATCATCTTCCCATACTTCGTAAGATTTAGCAATTCCCCTCTCGTGAAGGCTCAAGTAGGCATCTCTCATTGCCTTGGTAATCCATGTGCCTTCTTGTTGTTCCCGTTTTACGGTAGCACAGTATTCTACCACTCTTTCAAAACAAGTATTCTGGGTTAATCTAAACGTTTGTTCTCGCAGTACTTTACGCATACTTTTAGAAACCTTTATGTGCTCTGGAAACAGTACCATTCGTGGATCTGGACTCCACCAAAGAATCAGCGAATCTTCATTAAACCAAGGAAAAACACCGTTTTTGTAAGCCATTAGAAGTCTTTCTGGGGAAAGATCTCCGCCAACAGCCAATAGACCTTCTCTATTTGCCTGCGATACATCAGGGAATACCAAGCTGTCTGACAAAAACGCGATAGATTTATATTGCTCTCCTTCTTTCACAACGGTTTAATTTACAAATTAACCAAAAGCTTAAAAACAAAAAACCTGTTCAACGTTTTAAGCCAAACAAGTCTCATAGTTCCAAACAAAACGAAAACCGCTATAAACAGATTTGTTTTTAGTGGCTATATTTTTTTAAAAGGGAAGGTCGTCGTGATCTTCCTCGTTTAATTTATCTGCAGGTTCAAATGCTTCCATAGGAGGAACAGGGGGCATACCGGCTGCAGGAGCTTGCTGTTCAGCGGTTTCTATGCGCCATCCTTGAATAGAGTTGAAGTACTTTACCTCTCCTTGTGGGTTGGTCCATTCTCGTCCCCTTACGTTAATACCGACTTTTACATCTTGCCCAACACCGCAACTGTTCAACAGATCACATTTGTCCTGCACAAACTCTACCAAAATATGCTGGGGGTATTGCTCGTCTGTAGTTATGACCAATTCTCTTTTTCTAAATCCGTTGTTACCAAAAGTTTTGGTCTCTCCAACTAATTTTACTTTTCCTTCTAATTCCATCTTAAATGCTCTTTTATACAATCGAATTTCAAAAGTACATAAAATGATGCGGTAATAAAACTAACACACTGTAATACAACACAACAATTATTTACAATTTGGGTTATCTTTAATAACAGAAAACAATTGGATGAAATTTAACCCTAAAAGCAAGACTGCTAGCAATTTTCTTATAATAGGGTCCTTTATTTTAGTTAGCCTTATTCTTTGGAATACCAATAGCTTTTTCAAAACCTTTAAAGAAGAGGAGCGACTTAAAATGGAGATATGGGCTACGGCGCAGTCAGAATTTTTACAATCCTCAGAAAACGTAGAGTTAGGAAACCTTCATCTTCGTGTTTTTCAAAACAATACGTCTACACCTATGATATTAATCAACAAGGATAGTTCTATCCGTGTAAACAATATCCCTAAGGAAAAAGTAACCGATTCCGTTTTCATTCAAAAAAAGTTACATGAATTCCAAAGGGAAAACACCCCAATTTCAGTGGATCAACAAGGCGAACATTTAGCCACCTTATATTATGGAAATTCTGAGGTTTTGAACAAACTAAAATACTACCCTATTGCTCTTCTTTTAATTATTTTCCTTTTTGGCGCCGTTATCTATTTTCTATTCAAGACCAACAAATCGTCTGAACAAAACAAGTTATGGGCAGGTATGGCAAAAGAAACCGCCCACCAGATTGGGACTCCTTTATCCTCCTTATTGGGATGGAATGAATTACTAAAAATGGAACAAATAAACCCAGATATAACTAAAGAAATTGAGAAAGATATTGCTAGGCTAGAAACCATTACAAACCGCTTCTCTAAAATTGGCTCTCTACCCAAATTAGACCAAATGGATATTGTTAAAGAAACTGAGAAAGCGTACGAATATTTAAAAAGAAGAAGTTCTAAGCTCATCCATTTTTCATTCTCTAGTAAAATAGAAACGTTACCAGTACTACTTAATAGCTCCCTATATAACTGGACGATAGAAAATCTAGTAAAAAACGGTATAGATGCCATGCGAGGTAAAGGAACTATCGCGATAGAAATTATTCCTAATGGTAAATTCGTTAAGATTTTGGTCGCAGACACAGGCTCTGGAATTCTAAAAACTAACTTTACTACTATCTTTAATCCTGGGGTTACGACAAAACAAAGAGGTTGGGGTTTAGGCCTATCCCTTGTTAAAAGGATAGTGGAAGAATATCATAACGGAAAAATAAAGGTACTTTCGTCAGGAAAAGAGGGAACCATTATGCAGATATCTCTAAAAGTGGCAAAGTAATCATGATAAAAGAAAAGTTAGTCATTATAAAGGAAGCCAACCTGGCCAATAACTGTCCGGAATGTTTTAACCAAGACTTAAACCTTAGCTTTTATCAAAAACACACCTATGACCGTTTTTTCCATAAAACCACTGCAAAAGTTTCCAATAAACTGGTATGTAATAAATGTAAATCTAATATCTATCCCGTAAGTTGGACGCAGGATATTGAACGGATGTTCAACTACTATGAAAAAACCGTGGTGCCTGAGCAGAAATCTTCAAAACCCACCGTATTCTTTTATGTATTGCTACTATTTTTGATAGCGTTGGTAGCCGCCACTATTTATATTTTCTTATCTGGCCCTATTGAATATTAGACTGAATACTTGCTGCCACCGACTCAAATTCTTCTGATGTTAGTTGTGCTTTATACTGAAAAGTAGCGTCTTGCAAGCTGTTTAAAGGAATTAAATGAACATGTGCATGCGGCACCTCCAAACCAATAACTGTAATACCTACACGCTTGCAATCTATAGTTTCACCAATCGCTTTCCCCACTTTTCTAGAAAATACCATTAATGCGGTAAAGTGATTTTCCTCCATATCAAAAATATTATCTACCTCTATTTTTGGGATACACAATGTATGACCCTTAGCGTTAGGATTAATATCCAAAAAAGCTAAAAAGTTAGCGTCCTCAGCAATTTTGTAGCAGGGTATTTCCCCATTTATGATTTTTGTAAATAATGTTGGCATAATTTCGTCTTTAACCTAAAAAACCCTAACTCAATAAGAAGGAGTTTAAATATACCAAATTAACGGTGCTTATTCTCTGGTGATTTCTATAATCTCTAATTTTAAATTGCCATTTGGAACGACAATCTCTGCGACATCGCCTACTTTTTTACCCAAGAGACCTTTGCCAATAGGAGAACTGACCGATATTTTACCCGTTTTAATGTCCGACTCGCTTTCGGCTACCAGTTTATATTTCATCTCCATACCGTTATTCTGATTTTTCAGTTTTACGGTAGACAATACCAGCGCCTTAGAAGTATCCAATTGAGATTCATCTATTAATCTTGCGGTAGCCAATATTCCTTCCATCTTCGAAATTTTCATTTCCAGCAAGCCTTGCGCCTCTTTTGCAGCATCATATTCTGCGTTTTCAGAAAGATCTCCCTTATCACGGGCTTCCGCAATAGCCTGTGAAGCATTAGGGCGCTCCACATCTCGCAATTGATTTAGCTCGTCCTTTAACTTTTTAAGTCCTTCCGCGGTATAGTAAGATACGTTACTCATAATAGCGTCGTTTATTAAATAAAAAAATCCTCTGCATATGCCTTATTTGTAGGCTTTTTTAGAGAGGATTTAGCACAAATATACATATTTTTTACGCATTTTTGTTTACCTTTTGTTAAAACCATATATAGAAATGAAACGTATTTTCCTACTAGTGCTACTCGGTATATCTTGTGCTTGTGAAAGTGAACGTACCAATAGAAATCCGTTCTTGCAAGAGGTGGGTTTTCGTTTTGAGGTCAACTTAAACCTTCCTCTGTATAGTCCGCTTACAAATACGGGCACAGCGGTATTAATACGGCAGGACGGCGTGGGAACACGAGGTGTATTCGTCATCAATACAGGCTTTAACCAATACAGGGCTTTTGAGGCGAGTTGTCCCAACCATGCCCCTAATAATTGTTCGACGATGAACTTTATAGGTCAAGTGGCCACCTGTACATGCGAGGACTATGAATACAGTTTGTTTACAGGTCAACAGTTAAATAGACCGGATGACGGCAACCGTTATTATGACATGTTAGAATATAGGGCGAATTTTAGCGGGACTTCTGTGAACATTTCGAATTGAGAGTAGATAGACTTAAAATTCATATGTAGTTAGTAGTATTGCGCCTTGTTATAGTATCACTGTGTTAGTGGTAAAGGCAAAACAACAATAGCAACAACCAAAATTAAACATCAGAATCCTTAAACCGTGACAACTATGCTCAAGAGTATCAATCCGATATTACCGATGAGAAACAAAACCCTAAACAAAGACTTTTACCTGAACACCTTGGGTTTTGAAGAAACCGGAGATTGTGGAGACTATTTAATGCTTAGAAAAGACACCATAGAAATTTATTCTTTTTCAATTTAAAAACTAGACCCCAAGGAAAACTATGGTCAAGTTTATATTAGAACTGATGCTATTGAAACGCTTTATCAGTCCTTGCTTGATACTAAAATAGCTATACATCCAAATGGAGGCTTACAAATAAAACTTTGGGAACAGAAAGAATTTATCTTACTTGATCTAGACGGTAATTTACTAACCTTTGGAAAAGCCCTATAATCGGTAATAAAACTAAACCGGCACAATAAAAAGCAGTACCTAATTACATTGTACTATTACCTATAACAATCTATATGGGTAAAGCACTAAAACAAAGACATTCGCCTCAGTTGGTTAATCACCCTGTAGGCTGAATCAAACGTTAAAGCAACCCAAAAAACACCAAATCCTTCACTGCAAAAGGCTGCTCCTCCAACTTGTTATCCAACAACCAATCCAAGTACTGTGCTACTTTTTGTTTTTCCAAAATACCCCAATTCTCAGCAGTGCCGTAAAACGGGGATGAGCATTTCTGACTCTGCACTAAATCTATATTCTTATCTTGTTTCGCCACAAAGGGAGCAAAACATTTTACTGCTTCAGCCGGATTTTCTTGGGCAAACAAATAGCCTTTTTTAGTGGCTTCCAGAAAACGGGTGTAAGCATCCTTTCTTTCGGTTACTTCTTTTTCGCTAGCGAAAACAATTGGGGAATAACCATAAGGAATACCATAATCCGCCATTTTAAAAAGGTTCAAATCGATTCCCTCATTTTCAGCCTGTATGCCTTCCCAGTTTCTGAATATCCAAGTCGCGTCGGATTTGCTTTTAAGTATGGTCTCCCAGATACCTAGTTTTTCAGGGTATACTATCTTAAAATCACCCCTGCCACCATTATTCTTTATCATCTGCCTTACAATTTCATCCTCATAGCGTGCTTTATAAGAGGCATACACCTTTCCATCCAAATCGGACGGACACTGAATTCCACTACTTGCCAAACTTGCTATGGCACTCACATCTTCCTGAAAAATAGTAGCGATGGCAACAGCATCAAAAGCCTTATTTTTAGTACGATAGCTGACCACACTCTCAAAGGGACAAAGTGCCATATCTGCCTGTCCCAATTCTACTTTTTTTGCAGGAGTACGGCTGTAATTATCCATATCCGGCGTATCTATACGTACTTCCAATCCTAATTCTGTATAAAATCCTTTCGCTTTAGCCACATAAAAACCGGTATGGTTCGTATTTGCTGTCCAATCCAATGAAATCGTAAATTTCTCCATATTCCAATTCTTTAGCTAAAACTTGATTAAACTCGAATGCTCGCTACGTTGTATTTTTTTCTCCATTGCCAAAAGCCAAAAAACGAGAAGGCAAAATATACCACGGTAAGTAGCGTATAGATATTAAGGTCTTTTGATAGGTATAAAAAAATAGTAGCCCCGTTAATTACAATCCAAAATAGCCATGCGGCAATGTATTTTTTAACTTCCAAATAACTAGCCACAAAGCTGAAAGCCGTTGTAGAAGCGTCAAAGTATGGACTGTCCGCATCTGAATAGTTTGTAAAGAACCACCCCAAGGACACCGCACCTAAGCTCCCAATAATTAAAGTGAGTACAAGAACTTTTAAAGGAATTTTAGTAATTTTAATAGATACATTCTGTTCGTTTTTCGCTGTCCATAACCAATAGCCGTAGACCCCGATAATAACATAATACATGAACAGAATAGCTTCCGAATATAAACTGTTCTGGTAAAAAATAACAATACTAAATAGCGAAGAAGCTATGCCGAACAACCAACATATCCGTTTTTCTTGAATCAAAAAAAACAAATAGGCCAGTCCAAAGACTACTGCACTAATTTCCAATCCCAAGGCTATTGTTTCGGCTTCCATCTAGAACTGATTTAAGTAGTGTTGGTAATACTCCGAGCCACTTCCTTTAAATGAACTCAGCTCTAAAATAGCATCTGGTTTGGGTATAGAGAAGAAGGCAAACGAAAACCGCTCTTCGGTTCTATTTTCCGGCAACACCACACCATGTTTTAAGGCCCTTATTTTTCCCTTGGTCAACAGTTCCATAAAATAACCTGGAAACAGCACCATCTCATCTATTGTGTCGAGTACTACTTTCTCTCCGGTTGGCTTCTCGTGTACGAAACCAGACTCCAGTCCAAAAAGAAAAACTGAAAATAAGGAAACATCGGTATGAAATGAAAGTCGGTCTGCAGGCATTATTTTTTGAGTAGCCACATCTAATTCTGGATAAAAATTACAGGAAACCATGTGTTTAATATGTTCTTCATAGAACACCCTAGATTCCGGAAAACCCAAAGTTTTAAGCACTTCCTTTTCCAATTTCCTAATGAATACCAACTGCTCCAGAAACTCCTGTTTCAGGTACTTCTGAAACGCTTGTGGAAAGCTTTCTTCTCGACTGATATTAGATAAGACAAAAGAATGCAACAGGTCCTTATCATACTGATTAAGACTGTCCTTCTGCCCTATATAAGAATACCCGTCAAATGCAATTGAAAGTTCCTTCTGGGAATATTGCTGCTGTTCCAATGAGGGTAATGCTAAGAACCGCCGCAAAGCGGTTCTTAGCACCCCATCAGTATAAGCGGGAATATTGGTACTAATAAAACCCCCATCCCTAATTTTTAGCTTCAAATCTTTGAACATCTCTTTTGACCTAAAAGTTCAATGTAGCCCCCAACAAGAAATTAGTGCCCGCCTGTGGATAAAACCCAGCCCCTTCAACGGTGGTTATAGTATTCGGAGTTGTGAAGTCGTCATCAAACGTAAAAAAGTATCCATTGGATTCAAATTTTGCGTCAAAAATGTTATTTACCAGACCTGAAAATACAATGCTCTTTAAAAATCCGTCGCATTTTAATTCGTACTGCACGTTAAAATCAGTTTGGGAATAGGCATCTAAAACAGATGTATCAGAATCTATATTTCCCATATATTGCTTACCCACATATTTGGACAATAAAGAAACCTGAAAATTAGTGGTAGGACTATAAACGAATATATTCCCAAAGATAACATTGGGTGAAAAAGCGATATTGGTATTGCCCAATTCCTCTAACTCCCCATCCCTTTCGAATACGAAATTCCTATTCTGATTGCTGCTTAAAGTCACATTGGGTCGTAAAGCAAACTTCTCCCCTAGGCTTATATTCGCATCAATTTCTAAGCCTAATCGGTAGCTATCTCCAATATTTTCTCGTAAAGGAGCACCAACATCATTTAACTGTCCCGTTAGCACCAACTGATCTTGATATTGCATGTAATAAATGTTGGTATTTACTTGCACACTCGGAGAAACATAGCGCCAACCCAACTCATAATCCTCTAACCTTTCTGGTTTTGGATTACCACTTTCATAATCGTTTCTATTCGGCTCTCTATTTGCTACCGCATAGGAAAAATAGAAATTGTTGTTCCTATTCAAATCAAAGGTAAGACCTGCCTTAGGGTTAAAAAAGTTAAAGGTATCGTCTACCAAACCTGTTTCTTCCCCATTAGCGGTGTATCCTACCGTTCTATACTGTAAATCCCCATAAAGCGACCATTGCTCATCCAAGCTATAATTTGCTTTGGTATAAAAATTAAAATCCGTCTTTGTAGAAGTATCATCATAATACCGGTCCCTTATTTCACTATCACTAGCAAAACGTGCCCAAATAACCTCACCAAAATGGTCACCCTCGTAACGGTTCCAACCACCACCCATGATAAGGTCCAGTTTATCTTTTTTGTAATTAGCCGAAAATACAGTACCATAAAAATCATTATCCAACCATCGTCTACGAATAAGATCTGTGGTGTTTACCTCAGCTCCATTAACCGCTAATGGTTGAAAACCATAAGTCGCGAAATCATCATCTTCTTTAAACTGCTCAAAATAACCCCTACCCCTGGTGTAATGCAGGGCAATATTAGTACTCCAATATTCGGATATTTGCTCGTTCCATAATAATTGAGCATGGTCTTGCTTGTAATTATCTACCTCATTATCATAGAATTGGGTTTCTCCGTTTTCATCTGTGTAAATTCCGGAAGGATTAAAAGTCCTATCACTTTCCAAGGTTTCGGCATTGATACCGTACCACGCTTGGTAGGTGATTTCGTGCCCTCCGAAAAGCAATGCTTTTATGACGGTATTGTCATCTTTATACGCACCTTGCAAGAAATAGGAATCCATATCGGCCCGTGCCCTATCGACATACCCGTCAGAATTTATTTGAGACAAACGTCCAGAAATTTCCACATGGTCGTTCAGCATTCCTGTGCTGAACTTTATATTGTTGCGCATGGTATTAAAACTACCTATTGATGACCCTATTTGGGCAAAGGCATCCTCAGAAAAACCATCGGTTAATAAGTTCAGACTGGCACCAAAAGCACCGGCACCGTTGGTGGATGTTCCTACCCCACGCTGTAATTGCAAACTCTCGGTAGAGGAAGCAAAATCGGGCATATTAACCCAAAACGTTCCCTGGGACTCCGCATCATTAAACGGTATTCCGTTAATGGTTACGTTCACACGAGTTGCATCACTGCCTCTTACCCGAATACCGGTATACCCAATACCAGCACCAGCATCGGATGTAGTTACCACAGACGGTAAAAAATTCATTAAAATAGGAATATCCTGCCCAAGGTTTCTGGGTGCTATTTCCTCCTTGGTAAGATTGGAAAATGTTACTGGCGATGCTTTGGTAACCCGTATGGCCGAAACAAAGACCTCATCCAAGTCCACTTTTTTTCCTTGTAAAGAATCGGTTGGTTGTTGCTGGGCCTGTAGACCCATGTTCATCGCAAGAAGTGCGGCAATTGTAAAAATAGATAGCTTCATTCGTACTAAAATTTAGTCACGAATAAAAGGGGCTATTATTCTAAGTTAAAGATTTATTTTTGGTCTAGTTAAAGACCTTGTAATCCATAATGAAGTAAGCCATCTTGCAGGCCAACCCCTCGCTAAAAATATCAAAGACATTTTTTTAACGCTCGGTCCCTTAGCAGCATTACCTGCCCAGGTTCATTGGGTATAATCTCAGCTTCATCCTGAACGCGTTTCAGGACTTGCCTGATAGTTGTTCGGGATTTGGCACCCCTTTGAGATGCTGCAAATGTAATACTCATTTTTTGTCTTTCATAACAGAAAATGAAAAAAATATTGTTATTAAAAAAAGCTAAAGAGCTAGCGAGGTAACCTCTTATTACAACCAAAAAAATTAATTTAAAAACCGTTGTTACTATAGCTAAATGCTAGCCTTAGATAAAATTTGAACGAGGGGTTTAACGTTTTAGATTTTAGTGGTGTTGCCTTCATAATAAATGGTTAGTATTCCTACGAAGGTTATTTGTTTATTACCGGTAATATTAGTTATGTTTCTTGTGTAATTTAAAAGTATAGAGACTGCCAACCATATAGTTACGGTGAGGACTCCTAAAACAATAGGATTTACAATTTCACTCATTCTAATTTGAGTTTACCCTATTCCTAATAAATTTTAGCTATGACGCAAAGTGATGTTACAAATACTAGGGTACCTACTTAGGCGAATATTACCGATACCATATTTCAATTTCTTTTATTCTAAAGGATAAGACACTACTAGTTTCAAAAGGTCACTTTTGGGTTTAAAAAAAGCTGCTAAAAAGCAACTTTTTTTAAATACTAACATTAATTATTTTTTATTCAGCCAATTACCATTGTAATCTATATACACCGTTCTTCTGGTGCCGCTCTGTAACACCATAATAAGTTTAAATTCTCCTTTGGAATTTTTATAAACCCCACCTAATTTTGAAGTTGGGTATTCTTTTAAAAGTTGTTCTATAACCTTTGGTGTAAGTTCCTTTGAAGTTACTTTTTTGAACTCCTCAGTAGAAAAAATAGCTACTTCATTAATTACGGCACTTACCGTTTCGTTTGCTGTTGCACTAAAGATTGTTCCAATCACCATAAGGCCTACTACTATATATTTTTTCATGCTGTAAAATTTCATCGTTACTATTTGTATCGTGCCTTATTTACGGAAGAAAAACGAGTTTAGATTTTAACCAAGATAAATTTTGGTTTTTTTAACCTTGATGCGATGGTTTTAAAAGATCATTAACTGTTTTGACAGGATTAAAGGTGACCAAGGGAACCTCAACAAAAATAGTGTTCCAATAGGCCATGGCGCCGTTCCAGAGTCCTGGAAGCTCCAACGCTTTTAATTCTTTTCCATCTTTTGTTTTTTCTGTAATAAAACCTTGTTTATGATCTACGAAATCTAACAGATTGTACTTTTCTCCATTATGATTACGCACGCCACAGACCAAATCTACCGGATTAAAATGGGTCGAATTCTTAAGGATAGCGACTTGTTCCGCGTTGTCCATATTTATTTGAGCAGATTCAATAATCTGCAAAGAGCGTTCTCCTTTTGCATTGGTAATCCAAAAAGGGCCACCTCCCGGCTCACCTTCATTTTTTACCATGCCACATATTCGTATGGGTCGCTGTAATTTTGCCAGAAGTATATTTACGCGGTCTTGACGAGACATGTCGGAATACCCTTCTGGTAAACTAGCATTAAGTTTTGTTTCTACGAATTGACTAGTATGATTAAGGGCATCGGCAATTCCATTCTGCAACTGTTTAGTATAAGCGAAAGCTTTCTCTTGAGCATCTAACAACACTCCTGCCAATATTTTTTTACTTTCGGCTACGGCATCTGCATCTCGCATTACAGCAACATTGTCTATGTTTTTAATAAAGATAATATCCGCATCTTGGTCGTTCAAGTTTTCTATTAATGCGCCATGACCTCCCGGACGGAATAATACCGAACCATCAGCATTACGAAAAGGATTGTTAGCCATATCTACCGCAATCGTATCCGTTGCCGATTTTTGAAAGGAGTAATCTACATAAAAATTCGTCTTAGTATCCAGGATTACTTTTTCACGTACTTCATTGAGTTCAAAATTGAACATGGCCTCGTGCTGTTCCGATATCGTAAAATGCAGTTGGGATTCTCCGTTAGAACTTGCATATAAGGCACCTTCCTTTAAATGCTCTTGAAAAGGTGTCACCGTATCGGTCCCATATTGATGAAAAGGCAAGAGCCCTTTTGGATAAAATCCGTAATTAAGTGAATTCTCATCTAGCAGTTCTCTTACGAAGGCATACAATTTTTCTCCTTCGGAGCCAGCGCTCCCCTTCAAACGACTTTTGACATCCGCATAAAACGGAAACTTTTCCAAGTCATCCGCAAATACTTTAATGTCCCTGTCCTTTGCTCTTTCTATATAGGCGTCTAATGTTTCTTCCTTTGGATTGTATGCGTCCAGAAAACTAAATAGCGCCTTAAACATGCGGGAAGCGGCACCGGAAGCCGGCACAAATTTAAGCACATCCAACTGTTTTGAATTTTTGGTATAAGTTGCTACCAACTCCTTTTCTTCTTCCTTTGAAAATCGATAAATTCCGTCCCCGACTACAGCAGCTCTTTTTAAATGTACAAAAGGAATTCCTTCACTAAACGTTTCTATTTGCCCTATTACTTTATTCTCGCTAATTCCTTTAGCAGCGAGCTGTTTCTTGTCCTTCTCCGTGAGTTCCATCATTTTTTAAGTAGCTTTTCTATATGTTCAATAGCGGTTTGTAATCGCTCTTTTTTATCGCCCTTTAAGATAATGAAATTACGATTATATTTCTCCAAAGTTTTTTTAAAATAAGTAAACATTTCTTCCCGTTCCGTAGGCTTGTCCCTTAGGTCATCTGCTTCCCATGGGATATCTATATACGTAAGAAAATAAAGATCATAGGTATTCTGCAATGCGTGCTTCTCCAACATAGGGTCACAATCCCCAATATAATATGCCTCTGAATAGACTTTTGTTTCCAGTAAGTCCGTATCACAAATTAAAATGTTAGTAGCTTTTTTAGTCAGTTCATTTTCCAATTTCATCTGACCTTCAGCAATAGGAAGTAAATCCAGTGGCTCGCAGGTTTTGCGTTCGTTGTTCCATTTACGCTGTAAGTAATCGCGTGCATATTCCGGCACCCAAACAGTATGATAGTGTCTTGCCAATTGCTCGGAAAGGGTGGTTTTTCCAGTAGATTCGGGCCCAAAAAGGACCACTTTTAAGATTTCTGAAGGGTGTTGTCTATACTTTTCTTCCATGCGAAATAGGCCTGTGTGGCGAGAATTGTAAATATAAGGTATTGCAGGGAAAGCATGCCCCAGCCTCTATAGGCGTATAGCGGTATGGTGATAATATTCGCGAATATCCAGAGTGTCCAATTTTCTAGTTTTTTTAAAGCCATATACCACATTGCCGTAAAAAATATGCCTGAAGTAAAAATATCGATATAATTGCTTGTTGTTATTTCAACATCAAATACGTTGTACACGCCGTAGGTAAACACCATGGTTAATACAAAAAGAGCAAAACCGATACCTTTCTCTCTAGTACTGGTTCTAGAAATCCGCACCAGTTTTTTACTGTTCTTGGTTCGGGACCAGTTCCACCAGCCATAAATACTCATGACGGAGAAGTAAAAATTCATGGCCATGTCTCCCATGAGTCCGTCCCGAAACAATAGATATACTGTTAGTACTGTTGCAATCAGACCTGTAGGATATACCCAAATATTTTCTTTTTTAGCAAACCAGACACTCAAAATTCCAAAGACAAAAACTATCGCTTCCAGAATAATAACATAAGCTTCCTTATTTCTGTAAGGATCTATAAAAAATTCAGAAATGAGGTTCATAATCGCTTCTATCGGATTTTACCATCTTCATATATAAAAGCCCTTTATCCATCAATTCAAAAGCTATTTTAATTTCTTTTTGTAGTACAGCCATGACGTCATCATAGCTGCCATAAACTTGTGTACTCAGGGGATTCTCTAAAACGGTTAATCCAGAACTTCTCAATTTTTTTATAAAGCTGATGATGTGTTCCTCGAAATCATTCTGGAGTGGCGAAAAGGTTAATTCTACAGATATCTTCATTTATTGTTGGGTTATTGAGTTATTGTCTAAAGGAAATGCATAAACACAGGTAAATCCTTCAAACTCCATAAAACAAATATGGTAGCTGTGCGTATCGCCTTTGTATTGGATTGTAGCGGTTGTCTTTTTATCATCAAATAAAAAATCGCTCACGAATATATGTTCCAGAAAACTAAGTCCTTTTTGGCCATAAATCTTATAGAGCGATTCCTTTGCACCCCAAACAATAGTCAATTTTCGTACTACAGCTTCGGTATTAGCGAGCGTTCTATATTCATTTACGAGCGTAAATTTATGTGCTATTCTCAAAATTTTATCACGCTGCATTTCAATATCGATACCAACCTCATCTTTCCTTCCAATAATAATCGCGGTAAAATGGTGAGAATGCGTAATGGATATATGGGTGCCGTCCTTTAAATATGGTTTCCCAGCTTTACTGTAGTGGAGGTCCTCATCCACATAACCGTAAAGAGCCAATAAGTGCCGTATACTCAAAAACGCCCTGCGGTGTATTTCGGATTTCATTCCGCTAAAACGTTTTTGACAATGTGGAGACAATGTAATACCCTTTTGAAGTTGCTCCTGCGTTTCTTCCACCTTCCAAATGGTAATGGAGGTATGTTCGTTTACTGTTATTGTTTTGTGAAGCGGCATGGAATTCCTTGTCTATTTTGTACCTTTGCAGCGCAGTAAAAAAAGCTATACGCCTACGAACGAAAGTAAAAAGAAAAAAAGATATGAGCACCAAAACTATTCCATTTGTACCCTATAAGGTAAAAGATATTAGCCTAGCCGGTTGGGGAAGAAAAGAAATTGAGTTGGCCGAGGCAGAAATGCCTGGACTAATGGCATTACGAGAGGAGTATAATAACGAACAACCTTTGAAAGGTGCACGTATTGCAGGCTGCTTACACATGACCATACAAACAGCGGTGCTTATAGAAACGTTGGTTGCTCTTGGAGCGGACGTTACCTGGAGTTCTTGCAATATATTCTCTACACAAGACCAAGCAGCAGCAGCTATAGCGGATACCGGTGTTCCTGTATATGCTTGGAAAGGAATGAACGAGGAAGAATTTGACTGGTGTATAGAACAGACCTTGTTTTTTGGTGAGGACAGAAAGCCGTTAAACATGATTTTGGACGATGGCGGTGACCTTACCAACATGGTACTGGATAGGTATCCGGAATTGGCTGCTGGTATTAACGGACTATCCGAAGAAACAACGACTGGGGTTCACAGGTTATACGAACGCGTAAAGAACGGCACCTTACCTATGCCTGCTATCAACGTAAACGACTCTGTTACTAAATCAAAATTTGATAATAAATACGGATGCCGTGAAAGTGCTGTAGATGCAATACGAAGAGCTACAGACACTATGCTTGCAGGAAAAAAGGTAGTAGTTGCGGGCTATGGTGATGTTGGAAAAGGAACCGCTGCTTCTTTTAAAGGCGCAGGATCTATAGTAACGGTTACTGAAATCGATCCAATTTGTGCCCTACAGGCTTGTATGGACGGTTTCGAAGTGAAAAAATTAGAGAACGTTATTGGTAAAGCTGACATCGTAATCACAACCACAGGAAATAAAGATATTATTAGAGCGGAACATTTTGAAGCACTTAAAGATAAAGCCATCGTTTGTAATATTGGACATTTTGATAATGAAATTGATATGGGGTGGTTGAACACAAACCACGGTGCTACTAAAGACGAAATTAAGCCGCAAGTAGACAAATATACTATTGACGGTAAGGACATTATAATTTTAGCTGAAGGCCGGTTGGTAAACCTAGGATGCGCAACAGGCCACCCAAGCTTTGTAATGAGTAATTCCTTCACCAACCAGACCTTGGCACAAATAGAGCTATGGAAGCACAAGGATAACTACGATAATGATGTATATATGCTACCAAAGCACTTGGACGAAAAAGTTGCAAAATTACACCTTTCTCGTTTAGGGGCTGAACTTACAGAACTGAACCAAGACCAAGCTGCATATATTGGCGTAACTGTAGCGGGCCCCTTTAAGCCTGAATATTACCGGTATTAATATCAAGTAAAAAACGGCAAAGCCCTTATCCCTGTTTAGGAATAAGGGCTTTCTATTTAAGATACCCAAATAAATGACTATTCTTCTTACAGGTGCAACAGGCACATTAGGTTCCAGAATCCTTTTCTCACTTCTAGAGGAGAAGTTTCATGAGATAAAACATATTTACCTACCTGTACGGGAACGGAAATCAAAAACTCCGGAAAGTAGAATAGCAACTATGCTTGCAAGTAGCTTTGCTCCAGATTTTATAAAAAAGAACAGCGAAGCAGTCCTATCTAAGATTACTGTGGTTTCGGCCAATAGGCTACTAAGCCCAAATGTATTTTTAGGAAACATTAGAATCACGCATTTCATACACTCGGCCGGACTCGTAAACCTTTCCACAGCACCCGAAGCCAAGGAAGAGATATTTGAGGAAAACCTGGAGTTTACCAAACGTATTTTTAACACGTATAAAGATTTAATAGACAAGTTTATCTACATTAGCACAGCTTTTTCCGTAGGTAACATTGAAGGACTCATTCCTAACGACTACCTGTCCAACGAACCCAAAGCTCATAGAAACCACTACGAGGCGTCCAAATATGCAACGGAAAAATTTGTAATGAAGGCTAGTGAGGAATCTGGTATTCCCGTCCAAATTTTAAGGCCGAGTGTCTTAGGCGGTAATATTATAGACACGCCAAGCTTTTTTATCTCCAAATACATGGTCTTTTATTTGTTTGCTAAATTCTTTCATAGAAATACTACCGCGGATAGCATTCGCATTACAGCAAATGCAGAAAGTGGACTAAATATTATACCCACCGATTATGCAGCAAAGGTCATAGTAGCAGTTTTTGATTCCAAAATTGAACAATTGAATATTGTCCATTCCAAAACAACCCACATCACCAGAGGTATCTCAAAAATTTTGGAAGCTGTCGCCTTTACTAATTATAAGCTCACAAAAAATATTATTAATACCAACACTGGATTTGAATCCAAATTAGAAAAATTCTATTATAAAACTATTGGCATACACCTTACACCTTACCTAACCTCTAAACCTTGCGAATGGGACACGACGGTACTAGAAAATATTTTACCCATGCCCAGTTATAATTTAGAAGAATATTTAAGCGATACCATTAAATTTGCAAAAGCAGAAGGATTTAAGAACCAACAGTGGTAATAACACTAAATCGTGCAATTTAATTCAGCATTTAGTACCCACCATTAGTATCTAAACCAGCATTCCATTTTCGCACAAATTCATCTGACCATGCATCCCAGCCAATGGTCGTTAGTGTCCATATTGCAATACCCATAATCATCAGATTTAACACAAGGGCCACAATGGCTATTATTTTTCCTTTTTTAATAGTCGAAAAATTACTGTAACTCTCGGGGTTCGCTACATAAATTTTTTCAGATTTCCCAGCTAATAAGTACGAAATTACAGCAGGTATGACTCCTATTCCTGCAAAACAAAAAACACATATACTTAGTAAGGCCAGAAGATAAACTGCAGTAGCATTGGGTAGTTTTTTGGTTGTCATTTGAATATTGGTTTAGGGTAAGTTAAGCATATTTGGTAAAATATTCCAATGCCAGATATCAATTATTATCTACAATCTGTTGTTTCAGAATTATTTCCCTATTCTATACCATTTAACGAACTTTACATAAAAAATAAAGTTATGAGAATATTTGTAGATATGGACGAAGTAATGGCGGATACCTACGGTGCGCATATAGAAATGTACAACGCCGAATTTGACGGTCGGCTTACCGCTGAAAAATGCGCAGGAAATGAGGTTTGGAACATGGTACCCGAAGCACACCAAGACAGTGTTCGTAAACACGCGAGGAGACGTGGCTTTTTTAGAGACCTTAAACCCCTTGACGGCAGTATAGCGGTATTGAAACAACTGGCCTCTCAACACGATATCTATATTGCATCGGCAGCCATGCAGTTTCCCAACTCCTTAGAAGAAAAAAGTGATTGGCTAGACGAGTTCTTCCCATTTATCTCATGGCAAAATAGAATACTCTGTGGCCATAAGCACATTCTGAACGGAGATATATTGATTGATGATCGCAGCTATAACCTTGAAAACTTCGACGGTAGAGGCATATTATTCACATCTCCACACAATATAAATACGGAGGGATTTGAACGCGCAGATACTTGGCTAGAAATTGGAGAGAAATTATTTTGAAGTACCTAATTAAAATAATCCTTACCTTTTTTGAGCAAGAATGCCGAGCCTGCGTAAGTTAGTCTATCTTTATAATCGTCATGAGTTTACTAAATATACTTGTACTTTTCTCAGCCTTTTCTTTTTTATTTTTTGGCCTAGGATGCTTTTTATCTCCGCGAATGAAAACGGAATTCATTAGATACGGTTTAAAGCGGCAACGGACTTTTGTGGGCCTATTGCAGCTTATTGGAGCTATCGGTCTTCTTGTTGGTTATTTTCATCAAGTCACGATTATAATTATTTCTGCTTTTGGGTTATGCCTCTTGATGATTTTAGGTTTCGGTGTACGCTTAAAAATTCGGGATTCCGTTTTACAATCCGCACCAGCATTTTTCTATGCTCTTATCAACGGATATATCTTTTTAAAGCTAGCAAACCTTATTTGAAGTTGTTACGATAGAAAAGTCAAATAAAGACACATACATAGAAATAAAAATGCCGGAAAAGATTTTTTGATGGGATCCTTTATTTTTAGATGCATTAGAATGGAGCCCGCAAGTAATAGTGCCAAACCTAGGGCTGCAGGCTGAAGTAATTGTGGAAACCAAATCGCAGCTATCAATGCAATAGCCAATGCTACTTTAAGAAACCCAATAACATAACAAGTCCAATCGGGTAAACCATATACCTCAAATTCTTCTTTTATAGTTGTTGCATTTCCTCCACGCCATTGGGTAGGTTTATTATACTGGATGAGCCAAACATTCAAAATACTCAACCCAACTATGAGTTGCAAGGCAATAGTAATATATTCCATAAAGTTATATAAATTTAAATCAAACTGTAATTAATCTATTTCAAATAAAGTTAGTGACTAAAAATGAAAAAGAAGATTATTGTACTATATAATATTGACTCATAAGAATTATTCTTAAAAAGAATACAGAAAACTACTGAACTCACTTAACCAACTATTGTACAACCATCTTCGCTTTTGAAAGAAAATAAGGCGCTTATTCATCAAGATTTAACTTTCCTAAATCATAAAAGTAAAAGTTCTTCTCATCGTTCATAGCAACAAAAAGTCCGTTGGGAAAGGTGTCGTTTAAAGGAAGGGTAACTACATCGCAACCATCGGTCTCTAGCGTACTCAAGTTTATAGCCTTTATAAAGTAATTATCTTTCCTCGAAAAAATATTAAACTCTCCCTGTTGCTGATTTGATACAATTAAAAAACCATGCCCATCAAGCTAATTAGCAATTGCTATTCCTTCTATATCTTCCAAAAAGTATTCGCCTCAAAAGCAGGAAATCTCGGCGTCTCCGAAACTAGGTACCGCATAATATTTTTTAATACATACCCCCTTCATCAGAATAATAAATAAATCCGTTTTTATCATCTATAGCAATGGCTTCTATCTCTTTCTCACCACTAAACGAACCGAATTTCCTCACAAAATTAGCTTGTACACCGGTACTATCCGATTTCATTTCATACTGATATAAATACCCTGTTGAAGGACCCGTATTTCTGCCTACGATAGCATACACTTTCCCATCCTTTGAGGATTTATATAAGGCCACTCCCATGGGTAACTTATTTTCAAGTATTTTCTCATCTTCAAATACTTTAAAGCCTCCCAAGTCTAATGATTCAATTTCTGGGACAGAAGAAACCCTTATTTGCTGTTTCTCTCTTTCCGTAAAAACAAGGATATCGGTCGTTGTAGAATCGTTCAATTGAAAGCCATATTTGAGATCTACATTATTAGGCCGTTCAATATTCCTGATAGTTTTAGATTCGATAATTTTTCCATTTAAATCAAATGCATAAAGTGCACCGTTTGTTTCTTTGTCAGTGCCAAAAACTATACTTTTTGATGCGTCATCTGGATTGATTCATATTGCTGGGTCATCGGTATCGTTAAGCGTGAATTCCATAATAATATTAGGCGCAATAGCTGGTAATTTAATTGGGTTGCACGCACTTAAAATAACAAGGACAAGTACCAGATATGGTAATTGTTTCATTATGATAGGTTAGTATATTATTTCAAAAGAATCTGATTAATTTTTTTCGGTACAAAGCAATAAAAGGATTACTTCTAAATACGTGCTACAACGCCATATTTATTTCTTAAACAAATCGTACTTTAAACCGAAAGTGAGCCGTTGCCCATAAAATTCTACCTGCTGCGTACGCTCTTTAATACCTTGGTAATAGCGTAAAGGCTGGTTGGTGATATTATTCAAATCAGCATATACACTCAGGCTGGAGTTAATTTGATAAGATGCATTGAAATCCAAGAACAACTGCGTGTCATAAAACCTATCCTCAAAATTATTTCCTCCAATTTCATCAACATACGAATCGGAAAAATTAACGGATAAACGCGTCCTAAATTTTCTATCGGCATAACCAAGGGAGCCATTGAACATGTTAGGAGCGGTATTGGGCAAATCTATATCGTTCCGCACATCACCATCCTCGTTGGTAATCCCGTCCGCACTTGAGGTCAAGTAAGTGTAATTGAGGTATAGACTAAAATTACGTGCAAAACCGGGAAGAAAATCCAATTGGCGTTGAAATGCGATTTCTGCACCAAAAATAGTGGCATTGTCACCGTTCAAGGGCTGAAACAAATCATAGCCAACCGCATCCGTTCCAAATGAATTATCCATTACTTCTGTAATACTAGTGAATGTAAAATCTTCGATATCCTTATAGAATAAGCCGCCGGAAATCAAACCTACACTCTCAAAATAATGTTCCGCCATCACATCAAAATTTGTAGCCGTAGTCGCTTTTAACTCTGAATTTCCTATCACAATTTCGTCATCCTCATTTATAATCTCTACCCGAGGAATGAGATCCACATAGTTCGGACGGGCCAAAGTATTGGTCCAAGCAAAACGGAAGATAGTCCTATCCGATATATCGTATTTTAGATGAATCCCGGGAAGAATATTGGTATATGAATTTTCATCACTTACCTCTTCCACCACAATTTCTTCCTCAATACCATTATCCTCATCTTCTTCTATAAACGTTAAGCTAAAACCATCAGAATCCAATTGAGTATTTTCTAAGCGAACACCTGCAAGAATACTTAGCTTATTTGTTATCTTTTGATTAAACATGGCGTAGCCTGCCCAAACATTTTCAGTTACATCATAATTCTCTGCCAAGAATTCGTCCTGCAGTAATTCACCATTCGAAAGGTCTAATTGTCCCAACCAAACCTCATTAGGAAATATCCCAGCCTGATACTGACTTCCGGCCAGAAAATTACCATCGGTTTCATCTGTAATAGGAACAGCTGCCAAGGTAGGAAAGGTATCCTCCAAATCGACTTCAAAAAAATCGTTATCCCTGAACTTATTCTTGAATCTTCCTCTTGCACCAAACTTGATGAAACCATCTCCACTTCCAAAGAAATCTACAGGTAATTCAAAATTCACAAAGATATTGATATCCTCCTCTTCGGTATACTGGTTCTCATTGGTAAACTCGTCATACTCAAAACCTTCCAAATTATTTGCATCGGAATTATTTTCCGCCGTCATCAAAGGAAATTCGGAATCGCTATTATTATTGTTCACTATATATTCCGATGCAAAAACTGCGTAACGTTCGTTCAGGCGCTCTTCCGATGCCTTAGCATAAGAGGTCATCCAATCCATCTTTAAAGTCCCAATCAAATGATTACCACCAAGACTATAATTCTGCATGCGCTGGTCCTCCAACCTTCTATTTTTACTACGCTTGTCATCCAGTCCCCCTTTGGTTTCCCGTACCGCTTCTACTGGAAAACGCGTGGGATTACCGTCGATTATAGTGAAATCTCCCTCAGCTATGTCTTCCGCATCCAATAGTTCTTGAGCCAGCACATATCTATTTTCACGATCATCCCGCCAATTATACATAGTTTTTAAAAAGATGGTATTATTGGCATCGAGCTTGTAGTCCATATTGGCAGAAAAGCTACGCCTAATTCGCTGCACCAAATAGGAGCGTTGCTCGTTTACATTGGTATATGGATTAACAGCTACCCCTTCCAATATATCTTCTCCATCAGCATCTTGTATGCCCGTATTGAATTCAAATTCGTCTGTCCATTCCGCCTCTACGTTATCAGAACCAAAATCATTGTCATTTCCAGAAACGGAAACCATCCATCCAAACTTATCGTTCTTGCTTCTATCCCCTAGAAGAATTGAACCATTTAGAATAGGCTTATCCGTAATAAAATTGATTCCTGACCCTAGTGTAGCAGATAGTCTAAACCCTTGTGGGGAAGTTCTTGTTATCAAATTTATTGATCCGCCCAAGGCATCCGCATCCATATCCGGTGTTACTGCTTTACTAACTTCAATGGTTTGGATCATATCGGCCGGAATCAAATCCATCTGTACATTTCTATTATCGCCTTCGGCGGAAGGTATCCTACTTCCATTTAAAGTTACAGAATTCAATTGTGGCGAAAGTCCACGGACAATAATATTCCTAGCTTCTCCTTGATCAACTTGCATAGTGATTCCAGGAATACGTTTTACGGCGTCCCCGATGTTGGCATCAGGAAATTTTCCAATCTGATCGGTAGATACCACATTAGTGATGTTCAAATTATTTTTTTGCGTATTCAAAGCCTTAGATTGTCCGCCCAATCCATAAGCGCTAACTTCGACGCCATCTAGCTCCATACTTTTTGGCTCTATAAACAAGGAGATTTCAGTTGTCTCATTTGATTTCACTATAACTTCCCGTTCCATATCCGAATAGCCCAAATACGATATTTTTAAGGTATAGCTTCCTTCCGGAATATCTACAAGCGTAAACCTTCCATCAAAATTAGAAATCGCTCCTTTTGGTAATGCAGCGATAATGACATTTGCACCGGGCAAGTATAGTCCGTTTTCATCGGATATAGCACCCTGTATATTTCCTACTTGAGACCAGATTAAGAATGGCAAAAGTAAGAGTGTAAGCGAAAGATTATTTTTCATTTTCAGCATGGTTCAGTTAGACCACAAAGAAATTAGAAATACTAGGGAAAGGTATTTTCTTAATCTGAAGCTTATATTAAGCTTGATGTATGATTTAGATGGTTATCATTTATTTTTACACTAACCTAACTTTTAGTTAAACTAAAATAGCCCATGTCTTGGAACAAGGGCTATGTCTTCTTATTGTTTTACTATCGTAATTTTTAGCAAGCATTCCTTCTAAATAACAACAATCTGCTTGCTCTTAAAGTAGCACTAGCCCTTGTTCTTTATGCTCTAGTGGATTAATCTTCTTTTTTACTATTTGGCATGTAAACCATGTAGAAACCATCTTCAAAAGCAGAAAGATGAATGATTTTACCATTAGGCCGTACTGCATTCCATGATTTTTCATTGGGCTTGTCCACTAAATCAATTTTCTTTCCTTTCTTTGGACCCTTTCACAGCCGTAACTTGAACTCTATTTTTAGTCGCAGTCATTTAAAAGGTATTCCCGGCTTTTTTTACCAGTTGTACTTCTTCATCCCCTTCCTCCATTGCTATTGGATTTGAGCCTGACCTAAATTCAATCACATTAAAAATAACTGCATCTCCAAATAAAAACAAACCGTATACAGCGATTATATTCAATCCCCAAAAGACAAGATTATTAACAAACGTATTGTCAGATGCGTCTTGGTTCCATTCCTTTAAATTATTAAAAGCGCTAAATGAACCTATGCAGCTAGAAAAACGACAGACTGGACATTGCTATACAAGTGATAAATTTTTTTATAATACCTAATATTTTTTGTTAGCCCTAAGAATAATTCAGCGGCTATCATAAAACTAATCTTAACACAAAGGTTATTAACTCTAATCGAAACTTAAGAGGTTATTTACAAACAAAAAACCCCACCAAATGGCAGGGTTTTTATTCAATATGTTATATTCTATGCTTCAAAGGGCTCAATGGAAACAAAAGATTTTCCACCAGCTTTCTTTTGAAACTTTACCAAACCATCTACACGAGCGTGCAATGTATGGTCTTTCCCAGCGTAAACATTCTCGCCAGGATTATGTCTTGTTCCTCGCTGTCTAACTAAAATGTTTCCTGCGATAGCAGCTTGACCACCAAAAATCTTAACACCTAAACGTTTCGATTCTGATTCCCTACCGTTTTTAGAACTACCTACACCTTTTTTATGTGCCATTTTTTTACGGTTTATATTCCCATTACATCACGGAAATAAAGTTATACTTAAAGCGGTTGGCTATTATGCCTTACCACCGTCTAATTCGTCTTGCCATTTCTTTAACTCATCCCACTTGCCTTCAGCAGCCATTTTAGCTTGTGCTGGCCAAGTATCCGTTACGTGATTCCCACGAACATCTGCAATGATTTCAGAAATTCTTGCTGGCTTGGCTTTTGCCAATTCAGCAAAAGTTGTAATACCTGCAGCGCTCAACGTTTCAGCGATTTTTGGTCCAATTCCTTCAACCTTTTTAAAATCGTCTGCTTTAGTTGCCTTTGATGCCGCGACTTTCTTTGGGGCTACATCCTTTTTAGCGGCTACAGCTTTTGGAGCGGCTTCTGTTTTAGGAGCAGCTTCTGTTTTAGGAGCGGCTTTTCTGGTTTCAGCTACTTTTGATTTTTTTGCACCTTTCGCAACAATACTTTCTATTACGATTTCAGTCAATGACTGTCGGTGTCCGTTTTTCTTTCTGTAACCTTTACGTCTTTTCTTGTGAAAGACAATTACTTTGTCACCTCTTAGGTGCTTAATGACTTTAGCCTCAACAGCGGCTCCGTCTATAGCTGGGGCGCCAACAGTAACGTTCGTACCGTCATCTAAAAGAAGAACATTGTCAAAAGTTACCTTTTTTCCTTCTTCTGTTTGCAAACGGTGAACGTACACTTTTTGGTCTTTTGCAACTTTAAATTGCTGCCCTGCCATCTCTACAATTGCGTACATATCGTTAAAAATGTGTAATTAAAACCTATTGGATTTTTTCCAAAGGCGGCTGCAAATATACTTCTTATTGATTAATAGACAATAGTTTTATCGAAATTTTACGGTTTATTGACAGTCAGATTATTAGTTGTTTTAAAAAGCTGCATAAAGGTGAGTGTAAGTACGACTGTCGTACTAAAACCCATTACCGCAACCACAAAGAAAACGATGGCCTCAAAACTTTGGTATTCACTAGCCCATTGAGTGGAAAGAATTTCTAAGAACCCCGGATTGAGCTCTGTGGAATAAAGTGCAAAAAAAACAGTAAATATAATGGTAGCCATTCCGCCAGTGGTTAACCCCGTAGTAAAACCCATACTGTATCTAAATGCTTTTCCGTTTTCTAGTTTGTAATACTTTATCGCTTCATAAATTCCAAAACCTGTAATAACGGCATTGAAGAGACTAAAGAACACATTGGTATGCAATCCTAACAAAGAGAGTATTAAAAAATAAGCAATTAAACTACCGCTAGTAGCAATACCAAAACGAATAGGTAGCGTAAAATTTTTCATAGCTGGTTTTAAAGTTGAGGATAAGATAAACAATAAAGAGCAAAAAGCACCTTAATCGCATGTTAAAGAAAAAATTAAATCAGAATATTCCTCTTACAAAAGTTGAAATTCTTGTAACTTTAATATCCATCACCATACAGATGATGCGCAAGATTATTAAAAACTAGAAAAATGAAAAGCAAACTACTTATGGTCTTTGCCCTTCTGTGTTCCTTCATAACTATTATCGCACAGGAAGTAGCTTATGAGGAATATGACCTAGACAATGGTTTACATGTAATCCTTCACCAAGACAATACCGCACCTTTGGTTACTACAGCGGTCATGTATCACGTAGGAGGAAAAGATAGGACCGAAGGCAGAACAGGAATGGCACACTTTTTTGAACATTTACTATTCGAGGGTACAGAAAATATCGAAAAGGGGAAATGGTCCGAAATTGTTTCTTCTAACGGAGGAACCAACAATGCAAACACCTCTCAAGATAGAACCTACTATTATGAAGTGTTCCCTTCCAATAATTTAAAATTAGCCCTTTGGATGGAATCTGAAAGAATGTTGCATCCTATCATCAACCAAGACGGAATAAATACTCAGAACGAAGTTATAAAAGAAGAAAAAAGGTCGCGTTACGACAACGCTGCTTACGGAAAACTTCTCTTTTCTGTTTCGGAAAACCTGTTCAAAAAACATCCTTACAAAGACCCAAACATAGGCTACATGAAAGATTTGGATGCAGCCACATTAGAAGAGTTTATAGCTTATAAGAATAAGTACTACATTCCTAACAACGCCGTTTTGGTTGTAGCAGGAGATATAGATATTGCCCAGACAAAACAATGGATATTAGACTATTTTAGCGCTATCCAAAAAGGAGACGACATCGTGCGCAACTATCCGCAAGAAGAAGCTATTACAAGCGAAATAAAAACGAAATTTTACGACCCAAATATTCAAATTCCGGCCACTATTATTGCTTACCGTACCCCAGGTTTTAAGAATCGAGACGCTTATGTACTGGATATGTTATCCTCTTATTTAAGCGACGGCCCTTCCTCTAAGTTATATAAAAAAATGGTAGATGATCAAAAAGAAGCACTGCAAGTAGGCGCCTCTAATGTTGGACAAGAAGATTATGGGATGTATCTCGTGTTTGCTTTGCCTGTTGGCGAAACTACTTTGGAAACACTAAATATATCCATTGAGGAAGAAATCGCTAAAGCAAGAACTGCAATAATGTCCGAAAACGATTATCAGAAGCTACAGAATAAATTCGAAAACAGATTTGTAAACGCCAATTCGAGCGTTGTTGGCATTACTGGTTCTTTGGCAACTAATTACACGCTATATGGTGATACGTCACTCATTAACAAGGAAATAGAAATATACCGTTCCATTACAAGAGAAGAGATTATGGAGGTAGCAAAAAAATATCTAAATCCAAACCAAAGGGTGGTTATTGATTATATACCCGAGGAAACACCAACAAATTAATCATCGATATGAAAAAACTATATTTAGTGTTTATAGCGCTACTTTCAGTACTAGCAGTACAGGCGCAAGTAGACCGTAGTAAAATGCCAGAACCAGGACCCGCTCCCAAAATTAACTTTAAAGAGCCCCAGAGTTTTAAGCTTAAAAACGGTGTTAACGTATTGGTGGTTGAAAATCATAAATTACCAAGAGTTTCCATACAGCTGACTATAGATAACCCACCCATATTAGAAGGAAACAAGGCCGGTGTTTCTAGTATGGCTGGAAGCCTTATGGGAAATGGATCAAAGAACATACCTAAGGATGCGTTTAATGAGGAAATAGATTTCCTTGGGGCTAGAATGAGTTTTGGGAGCCAAGGTGCCTACGCCAGTTCTTTATCAAAATATTTTCCAAGGATGATGGAGCTTATGGCTGATGCCGCCATTAATCCGAATTTCACACAAGAGCAATTTAATCAGGAAAAAGAAAAGATTGTTACAGCCCTCAAAACCCAAGAAAAAGATGTTGCTGCAATAGCTTCCAGAGTGCAACTAGCTTTGAGTTATGGAAAACACCATCCTTACGGGGAGTTTACAACCGAAGCTACGGTAAGCAATATAACACTTGCAGATACTGAAAGATTTTACCGTAATTACTTTGTCCCCGCTAATGCCTATTTGATTGTTATTGGGGATGTAGAATTCAAAGATGTACAGAAAATGTGCGAGGAGTATTTTACCCCTTGGACGAAAGCGGCACCACCATCATTTAGTTTTTCTAAGCCAAGTGATGTGCAGTACACGCAAATCAATTTCGTTGATATGCCTAATGCTGTACAATCAGAAATCTCCGTTCAGAACATGGTAAACTTAAAGAGGAAGGATGAAGATTATATTGCAGCACTATTAGCTAACCAAGTTTTAGGTGGTGCTAGTGAAAGTAGATTGAACCTTAATTTGAGAGAAGATAAAGGCTATACCTATGGTTCATACTCGAGTATTGGAAGTGACAAATATGCTTCGTCAACGTTTAGTGCAACCGCCAAGGTAAGAAATATAGTTACAGATAGCTCGGTAGTTGAAATTCTGAAAGAAATAGAGCTCATTAATACAGAACCTATTAGCGAAAAGGAGTTAAGTAGAGCGAAAGCAAAATACGCAGGAAGCTTTATCATGAATTTAGAAAACCCGCAGACCATTGCAGGTTATGCTTTAAACATTGAAACTGAAGACCTTCCCAAAGACTTTTACAAAACTTTTTTAGAAAAACTGGAAAAAGTGAGTAAAACAGACGTTGAAAACGCCGCTAAAAAATACTTCAGCGTTACAAACGCAAGAGTGGTAGTCATTGGAAAAGGAAGCGAAATTTTGGACAACTTGGAAAAAGCGAACATAAATGGCTCCAAGATCCCTGTATTATTTTTTGACAAAACTGCAGAGAAAGCAGAAAAGCCAGACTACAGTGCTGTAATTCCGGAAGGTCTAACAGCCACAAGCGTCATAGAAAAATACATAGAGACTATTGGTGGAAAAACTGCGTTGGAAAAACTGGAGTCCTACTATATGGTGGCTACGGCAGAGATGCAAGGAAGGAAAATGGAGATGAAAATGAAGAAGACCTCTAAAGGTCAATTTATGCAGGATATTAAAATGGAGGGGAATTCCGTGAGCAAACAAGTCTTGGACGGAGATAAGGGCTATATAATAGCTCAAGGACAGCGAAAGGATTTTTCTGCAGAGGAAGTTTTAAAAGTCAAAGAAGAATCCGCCCCTTTCCCTGAGCTAAAGTATCTTACCGCTGGATATGTTACCTTAGCAGGTACCCAAGCCGTAGGCGGTAAAAAAGCCTACGTGGTAAAAATAGGCGATAAGAAAACAGCGTATTACGACATGGAGACCGGGCTAAAACTACAAGAAGTACATACAATGAAAATACAAGGACAGCAGGTACAACAAACGTTCCTGTTCGACGACTATAAGGAAGTATCGGGCATCTTATTTCCGTTTAAACTTACACAGCATATGGGCCCACAAAATATTGACTTTATCTTCTCTGAAATAAAAGTGAACGATGGGGTTTCTAACTCAGATTTTGAATAATAACGCAATACATTGCAAAAAAAAATCCCACGCTACGGTGGGATTTTTTATTTTAAAGAACACTTATCCAATCTTTCTGACCTTGGCCTCGCCAATAATAATACCGTTATCCACATCTGGATCACCTTCGTAGTTAATAGTTGTCTCTCCGTAACACGTAACTTTTAATCGATCTGAAACCTTTACTCTAAAATTACTTTGTCCATAGGCAGTAATCTTGGTTTCCTCATTTTCCATTCCAATAGTATTTACTTCACTTTCACCGTAGGCTCTAAAGACTTGACGTTCTACATTACCTTTTGCTATTTCTAAATACGAAGAACCATAAATAGCGACCGTAAGCTCATTCAACACCAAACCTTCAAAATATACTTTAGTTTCTCCGTAAAGTGATATTTTAAGTTCATCTTCAGTTAAATCGCTCTTACATTTTACTATTTCTTCGCCTCGTATAGAAAGATTCTTTAATGTTTTATAAGTGATAGTGGCCGTAGCCATGGTGCCGTTATAAATAGCTCTTTTTCCCTTCCATTTATCAGAAGAAACCCGTTCTGACTTTGTAACTGTCTTTGCGCCATCCAAATAGACCCGCAAGGTATTCCCTTCTACTTCGACATTAATCTTATCCATGGAAACCTTCGCGTTTTCTATTGCAACGGAGGTCTCATTTCCTGCAACGAGGTTTACTTCTATATGTGGACTAATAATAACCTTGTCAAAATTCTTAACGTTAAAGATTTTCTCTTGTGCAGTGCTCGATGTAATGGTAAAAATTACCACTAAAAACGTTAGACTTACTGATTTCATATTGGCTCGTTTTTAAATTGATTTCCACTTAAAGACTAACATAACTATTGTTTGTTACAGTGAGGGATAAAATTAAGTTGCTTTTTTCTTTTTTTTATTCACCAAATAGACCCCTGCCAAAATCAAGAGCGATGCCCCAAATTGTTCCAAGGCAAATGCTTCACCATCCATAATACCCCAGAATATCCCCACAATAGGTATCAAATAGGTCACCGATACAGAGAAAACAGGACTAGAAATCTGTATCAATTTATTGAACAGTACCTTGGCGATACTAGTGCCAATAACACAAAGTAAGACAATATAGCCAAGGGAACTCCAAAAGAAATCTCCGGAAACAACTACGGAATTAAAGGTTCCTGCAATAGGTAAGAGTGCTAGGCCTGGTAAAAGGATACAAACAAAGTTCCCAACTGCAATTCCCATAGGACTAACTCCTTGTAATTTACTTTTGATGATATTGGCATTACTCGCATAACAAATCGTTGCTATAACTACTAAGCCGGCATACCAGTAATTTTGTTCTGGATTCATACTACTGCCAAAAACCACCAACAACAAAGCACCAAGTAAGCCTACCAAAACGCCCAATAACTGATTTCTTGTAAACGAAATCCCAAAAGCAAAAAGACCAACAAACAACGTGAACAAAGGCACTAAAGAATTTAAAACTGCCGTTACACTACTATCGATTTCAGTTTGCGCAAAAGCAAAGAGGAACATAGGAAAAAAGCTGCCTACAAAACCCGAGAGGGCCAGCCACTTCCAGTCCTCTTTTTTAATAGTTTTTAAAGACTTGAAGCCTATAAGCAATAAAAGACCTCCGGCTATGATAATACGAAGAGAAACTAATTGCAAAGGGGCAAACCCTTCTAAACCTTTTTTTATTAATATATAGGAAGTACCCCAAATGAACGATAAAATAACAAGGTAAAACCATTTGCGTTGTTGAAGACTCACAGTACTTAAATTTTTTTACAAAAGTGAGACTTATTTATGAGTAAAAAATAAAGGTGTTCGCGTATTTAATGTAATTTTTCCTCTGTTTTCTAAATTAACCTACCATACCTGTATCTGTTTTATCAAGAGCATCTCCAAATCAAAGATTAGAAAAACGCATTAATTTTAAGATCAAGCTACTAAGTGCGTTTTCAATATTTGGTATCTTTACAAGACTATCAGGGTTTACATGTGTCTTTTACAAATAAAAACCCTTAATTAATAAAAAATCTAACGCATGAAGCTGTTTATAAGCTTTTTAACCTTGTTTCTTGTTGTCAGCATGTCTTATAGTCAAGAAAATGAAAACGATTCACTAACCAGCCAAGAACAAAAATTAAGCAATGCTGTTATGGGTATTGAGGGTATGGCTTGCCAAAAAGGATGTGCAGATAAAATCGCTATGAATTTAACAAATACGGCAGGTGTAATTTCAGCAGTAGTGAGCTATGAAACAAAGGAAGCTGTAATTAAGTTCAAGTCAGATTACGTATCCGTATTAGCATTGAAATCGGTTATTACCAGCACCAAGGTAAAAGAGTATGTTTATACTATAAATACAGTTACCCTAAAAAATAAATAAAAATGAAAAAAATAACGGTATTGCTAGTAATAGCTTGTTTACTTACTGTTTTTTCTTGTAAAGAAGAAAAAACAGCCAAAAGTCCATCTCAAATGCAACAGGTGATGGCCGTACATGATGAGGTAATGCCAAAAATGAGCAAATTAGGTCAGCTTGTTGGAAAACTAAAGCCTATTGCCGATTCTCTTGGTATGGATTCCCCACAAGGCAAAGCAATGCGTGACTTACAAGACGCCAACAAATCCATGATGGATTGGATGCAAGGTATTGGTAAGCGATTTGACGCCGATGAAATCATGAAAGGCAAAGCACTTACTGAGGAAAAACAAAATTGGCTGGACAAAGAGGAAGAAAAGGTGAACGCAGTAAAGGAAGAAATAAACTCTAGTATAGCGAATGCTGAGGCCTTGCTAAATGCCGCTAATTAATCTTTTCCCACCAGCTATCCTTAGTAAAATCTGGCGTATTGATATAAATTGGCACTCCGATTTTTGGGACTACGACAGGAATTCCTAACGCTAATGCTTTTTTAGAAACCCTTTCAACTGGTTCAGTCCACGGGTGAAGCGCTAGTTTAAATGCGCCCCAATGAATGGGCATTATCGTAGTTGCTTTAACGTCAAGACCTGCTTGAGCGGTTTCCTCCGGAATCATATGTATTTCCTTCCAGAGTTCGTTGTACTGTCCGCATTCCATCATAGCAAAATCAAAAGGGCCTAAACGCTCACCTATTTCTTTAAAGTGAGGTCCATAGCCACTATCACCGCTAAAAAATATATTATCCTTGTCAGATTGTATAACCCAACCACTCCATAAGGTCTTTCCTCCATCCGTCAGTCCACGGCCGGAAAAATGTTGGGCTGGTGTGCTTTTAAATTTAAGTCCTTTGTATGCTACCTCATCCCACCAGTCTAGCTCCATAATCTTAGTCTCAGCAACTCCCCATTCTGCTAAGTGAGCGCCAACACCCAAAGGAGTATAGAACATATCAACGTTATCTTTCAGCAGTTGAATAGAACCGTAATCCAAATGATCATAATGATCATGGGAGAAAATAACAGCATCTATTTTAGGTAGTTTTTCTATTTCAATAGGCAGTGATTTACTAAATCGTTTACCACCCAACATAGGATGCGGGGCAGGCACATCCCCAAACATAGGGTCAATTAAGATATTATTGCCCTCTATTTGTAAGAGGAAAGTAGAATGCCCAAACCATACCAAGCGTGATGAACCTGAGTAATTGACAATGTCCATCGAGTCAATTTTCGAAACTGTAATATCTATAGTAGGAACAGTATTTGGATTTTCTGCAAAATAACCGCCAATCATTTTTATGAATTTGCCAAAACTCATATCCATTTTAACATTGCCAATATTTCTGAAGACTCCATCCTTATAGTTGGAAGATCGAGCGTAGGTTTCTCTTTGTTTTTTGGAAGGGGGGCTGCCAAACTCAGGACTTAGATTAACGAATAAGGCCACACCAATTATTAGAATAAATAATAAACCTACTAGAAATTGTATCATTTTTTTAAATACCTTTTTAAATTTTAATTTCAATGGTTTACATGATTTTATTTGGGCACATTTTACCCGTATTATTCCGGAGATTATCCTCATTGGAATAATAACGCTTATCCCTTTCTTTAAAAGGGTAAGTTATTCAAATCCACATTTCCACCAGAGATTATAATCCCGACCTTTTTATTTCTATAAACCTCTGGAAACTCTGACGCATCTCTAAGCAAGGCTGCCACAGTTACTGCACTAGAAGGTTCAATAATAATCTTCATACGCTCCCAAACCAAGCGCATGGCGGCAATTATTTCATTTTCGGTTACCCGTATGATTTTAGAAACATGCTTTTTGATTATGGGAAAATTCTTGTCGCCCAAGGTTGTTTTGAGTCCGTCTGCAATTGTATTTGCCGTATCGTTACCCTCTATTTCTCCGCTTATTAAAGAACGGTAAGCATCGTCGGCTTCAAATGGTTCTCCGCCTATAACTTGGCAATTGATTCCAAAATGTATCGCAGCTAAAGAAGACCCTGCAATGAGTCCACCACCTCCAACAGGACAAAAGATAAAACGAAGTTTAGGCTCCTCTCTTAATAATTCCAATGCGGCAGTACCCTGGCCCATAATTACATTCTCATCATTTGAGGGGTGTAAAAAAGTAGCACTGGTTTTTTGGCCAATTTCATCTGCCATGGCCTGCCGTGCTGCTAAAGTAGGCTCACATTTATAGATGTGTCCGCCATATTCCCTTACCCCAACTCTTTTAATCTCGGGAGCGGAAGAAGGCATTACAATATGTGCGGTTATGTCAAGACTTTTTGCTGCCAGAGCAACGGCTTGTGCAAAATTTCCAGAAGAATGTGTGACCACCCCATTTTTTCGTTGGGCGTGGGTCAAAAGTAACATGGCGTTTGTAGCTCCCCTTATTTTATAAGCGCCAGCCCGTTGAAAATTTTCACATTTGAAATAGACAGATGTACCTATAATTTGGTTGATAGCACTAGAAACCATAACGGGGGTATTATGAACATATGGTTCAATTCTATCATATACTTCCAAAAGGTTTTGCTTTTGCATTAGGGCTATTTTAATTCCTTCCACCGAAGAGTTTCCATAATGTTACGAATATCGTTTTGAAGATAGGCCGCTGCAGGAAGTATGGAATCGTAATTAGGTTTGGTATAAAAGTAAACCGAACCTGTTAAAAAATGGGTAGTACTATCTGTTACAAAAAACTGAGTTTGCGAGGCAGCATTCCCCTGTACCTCAAATAAAGAACCGTATACTTTTGATTCTGAATTTACAAAAGGCTGCTCTACGATATTATCGGCCTTGACCGCATGTTCATAGCTCAATCGCTTCGCGTCTTGCGTCAATTTGTCCAAATCATTATCTAATTGCCTGTAGCTCAAAAAAATAGCGCCTTTCATCTCAGGATATTCCAAGGTATACGCCATATCCTTGTTTTTCTTAGGGTTGGCTAACTGGTTATAATTGATAGAAAAATTAGCAGTCTCCAAAGTGGCCAATTGCCCTTGGGCGTATTCTAATCGTATTTGTGCTTTTGGTTTTGGAATTGGGGACTCCTCCTTACATCCTATAATAAAAACAAAGCACAAAAGACAAAAGACAAAATATTTACAATTCATGCGGCAACGTAACTTTAATTTGTTTTAATCTCTTCTTATCCAAGCTTTCTACCACAAACCTAAAATCTCCAAACAAAACCTCCTCACCCCTTTTTGGAAAACTTCTAGCAATTTCCAGCACAAAACCAGCTATGGTTTCCGACTCTCCTTTATTTTCTTCAAAATTAGTTTCGTCCTCTATTTTCACCACCCTATAAAAATCCTTTAGCGTGGTTTTCCCTTCAAAAACGTAATTCAGGTCATCCAACTTAGAAAAAACAAGGTCTTCATCATCGAACTCATCACTGATATCCCCAACAATTTCTTCGATAATATCTTCTAAGGTAACGATTCCAGATGTACCCCCATACTCATCTACAACTACGGCTAGATGATTTTTTTTAGCTTGAAATTCTGCCAGTAGATCATCTAGTTTTTTATTCTCGGGCACAAAGTAGGGTTCGCGAATCAAAGTTATCCAGTTAAACGATTTACGATCCAGATACGGCAAAACATCCTTCACATATAAAACACCCAAAACATTATCAATATTTTCAGAAAATACAGGGATTCTAGAATATCCGTTTTGCCTTATTTCTCCTAGAACTTCGGGAAATTTCATTTGATCGTTCAAGCAAAAAATATCTATTCGTGGGCGCATTACTTGTTTGGTATCCGTATTCCCAAAATTTACGATACCCTCTAATATTTTCTGCTCTTCTTTAGTAGTATCACCTTCTGAGGTAAGCTCCAGGGCTTGTGACAAATGATCAACGCTAAGACTAGATTTTTCCTTTCCCAATTTATTGTAAAGAAAAATAGTTCCGGAACGCATCGGTAAACTTAGTGGTGAAAATAGAAAATCCAAGGTTCTTAACGGATAGGCCATAAAATTAGAAAAACTCATCCTATTTCTATTGGCGTAAACCTTTGGTAATATCTCGCCAAACATCAATATTAAAAAAGTAGCAACAATTACTTCTAAAATAAAACGAAGAGAAACCAATCCAAAGAGAACCTCGGTTATATTAAAAAACAAAGTGTCCCCTATCATATTAAAAAGTAATACGATACCAATATTAATGGCATTATTGGCAATTAGTATGGTCGCCAATAGTTTTTTAGGCCTTTCCAACAACGTTACAAGAATATTACTTTGGGGTGTATTTTGCTCGTTTATTGTATTGATTTCTGTAACAGAAAGGCCAAAAAGAGCCACCTCTGCACCTGAAATCAGCGCCGAACAAGATAGCAATACAATCAGTACCAAAATATTGCCCGCGAAAGCTCCATCCATTACCAAAAAATTGAGCATATAACTTAAAGGGTCAGAATCCAATGGTCAGTTTTATAGTTTTAAAAGGGAAGGTCATCTTCCTGTTCAGGTTCGCTAGTACTGGTGGCCGCGTTCTGTTGAACTGGAGGATTCAAGGGTGTCGCGGTAGTGCCTGAAGACTGCGCTTGATTGTTTGCCATACTATCCTTCTTGGTAGAAAGAAAGGTGAATTCCTGTACATGCACCTCTGTAGTATATCTTGTGTTACCATCTTCGCCCTGCCATTGTCTATTCTTTAGTCTGCCTTCAACATATACCTTATCACCCTTACTTAAATATTTTTCACAAATCTCCGCTGCCTTGTTACGTACAACAATGTTGTGCCAATCGGTGTTGGTCACACGCTCACCAGTCTGTTTACTAGTATAGGTTTCATTGGTAGCAATTGGAAACCTACCAATACTCCCACCACCCTCAAAGTAGTGCATTTTAATCTCATCGCCCAAATGCCCAATCAGCATTACCTTATTTAATGTACCACTCATATCAATAATTTCTAGAGTTCAAAAATACTAAAATTTAAATGCATTCATAAAGGTGGATATCAAAACCGGAACAGGATATTTTTCCAAATTGCTAACAGGAACGGCATTGGCTATAGGATTATCAATTTCTATAATCCAAAATTTTGTAAATAAATGCTGATGGGACAACTTATGCACGACAGAATCCGAATTAAACAAAGTAATTGTTGGTTGTCCTTTCAGCTCCAGAACTTCACTATATACTTTTTCGATGGCTTTAATATCGATTTCATCCTCCGACTCCAATAAAGGAAACTCCCATAAGTTCTGCCATATTCCCTTTCCAGTTCGTTGTTTAATCACCGTACATTTTAGTCCATTTTTATCAACAAAAAATGGCACCAAATAATTAAAGAAGCGTGTTTTAACCTTTATCTTCTTTAATTTTACTGGTAAGCTATCCGTTTTCCTTTCTTTTAATGCTATGCATCCATTTTGCAATGGGCAGTTTGTACAATTCGGATTTTTAGGGGTACATTGTATGGCTCCAAACTCCATTATCCCTTGATTATAATCCCCTACATTACTTACGTGTAATACTTCTTGTGCTAATTTTTTAAAGTATTTTATACCCTCCGTGCTATTAATTGCTGTAGCTATACCAAAATAACGCGATAATACGCGATACACGTTACCATCTACGACCGCTTGGCGTTCATTAAAACAGATAGAGGAAATTGCACTTGCCGTATAATCCCCTACACCTTTGAGCGTCATAAGTTTTTCGTAAGTATTAGGAAACTCACCCCCATAATCATCTACCACCATTTTTGCAGAGGTATGCAAATTCCGTGCTCTGGAATAATACCCCAGCCCCTGCCATAATTTCAACACGGTTTCTTCCTTTGCTTTCGCTAAATCTGTTACTTTGGGAAAGGCTTTAACAAAACTTAAATAATAGGGTGTTCCTTGCGCCACTCGGGTTTGCTGTAGTATGATTTCAGATAGCCATATTCGATAAGGGTCGGTTGATTCACGCCATGGTAAATCGCGCTTATTTTTGCCGTACCAATCTAGAATTTTAACCGAAAAAACCATCAACTTTAATACTAAGGGATAAAAGTAGCAGTTTATATACTTAAAATTAGCCCTTTAGAAAGAAATATTGAATTTAATTTATATATTTGCATCCCGAAAAAATACAGTAAATCTAATAACGAAAGATGACGAAAGCGGAAATTGTATCTAAAATCTCAGACAAGCTGGGAATTGAAAAAGGAGATGTACAGGCGACTGTTGAATCCTTCATGGAAGAGGTGAAAACATCTTTGGAAAGTGGCGACAATGTGTACCTTAGAGGTTTTGGAAGTTTTATTATTAAAACTAGAGCAGAAAAAACCGGAAGAAATATTTCTAAGAACACAACGATTAAAATACCAGCCCACAATATACCTGCATTCAAACCTGCAAAGGTTTTTGTAGAAGGAGTAAAGAGCAACGTACAAGTTAAATAATAATCTTAAAAGAATAATTCTATGCCGAGTGGTAAGAAAAGAAAGAGACATAAGGTAGCGACACACAAGCGCAAAAAGCGCAGAAGAGCTAACCGACACAAGAAAAAGTAGTTTTAAAACTACTTTTTCTTTTTACCATGTTCCTTGACATAGAGGTTCCAAAGATGAACCTCGGCAGGTTTGTAAAAATCTGTTTATGATACTGTTTAATCAATTTATCTAGCTTACAATTGTAAGCGCTGATAAGTACAAATAAAATCAGGTGAATAGAGAATTAATCGTAAGATCTAGTTCCGATGCCGTCGATTTTGCCTTACTAAAGGACGGAAAACTCACTGAGCTTTATAAAGAAGAGGACAATAACGATTTTTCCGTTGGTGATATTTTTTTAGCCAAGATACGGAAGCCAGTAACAGGTCTCAACGCTGCATTTGTAAACGTTGGATATGAAAAGGATGCATTCTTGCATTACCACGACCTTGGTCCACAGTTGTCTTCTATGTTAAAGTTCATAAAACAAGTGAGCTCTGGAAAACTTAAGGATTACTCCCTTAAAGATTTTCCTTCTGACAAAGACATTGATAAGCATGGTGTAATAACGGATGTCGTTAAAGCCAATCAATCTCTTCTAGTGCAAATTGTCAAAGAACCCATATCCACCAAAGGACCAAGAATTAGCTCCGAGCTATCTATAGCAGGTCGCTATTTGGTCATGGTCCCTTTTTCTAATCGTGTTTCCGTATCTCAAAAGATAGAAAGTAACGAGGAAAAAGATAGGCTTAAAAGACTCGTAAAGAGTATTAAGCCAAAAGGATTTGGTGTTATTATAAGAACAGTTGCCGAAGGCAAAAAAGTAGCAGAATTAGACAAAGATCTAGAAAACTTGCTGGACAAATGGTCCGCAATGTGCAAAAAATTATATCGCGCACAAACACCTTCTAAAGTATTAGTGGAGCTCAATCGAGCTTCCTCTATTTTAAGAGATGTTTTCAACGACAGCTTTACCGGAATACATGTAGATAATGCTGATTTATACAATCAGGTAAAAGATTATGTGGTAGAAATTGCCCCTGATAAAGAGTCGATTGTTAATCATTATGATTCTCAAGTTCCAATATTTGAAAAATTTGGCATAGACAGACAAATAAAAACCTCTTTTGGCCGTACAGCGGTAATGAGTAGAGGTGCCTATTTGATTATTGAACATACCGAAGCTTTGCATGTAATAGATGTGAACAGCGGTAACCGTTCCAATAAAGCAAAAAATCAGGAAGATACTGCACTAGAGGTGAATTTAATTTCAGCTTCCGAAATCGCAAGGCAACTTCGCCTAAGAGATATGGGAGGTATCATTGTCGTAGATTTTATAGACATGGTAAAAGCACAGCACCGAAAAAAGCTTTTTGAACATCTAAGGGATGAGATGAAAGACGATCGTGCCAAGCATAAGATTTTGCCGCCGAGTAAATTTGGTCTTATCCAAATTACCAGGCAACGTGTTAGACCTGAAATGAATATTAAGACAACGGAAGAGAATCCTAACCAAAAAGGTCAGGAAATAGAGGCTCCCATTGTTTTGATAGACAAAATCAACGCAGATCTAGAGCGACTTTTAAAAGGCCCTGCAAAGGACAAGAAGCATATTACTTTAAATATACATCCGTTTATTGCAGCCTATATCACAAAAGGTTTCCCATCGATGCGTACCAAGTGGTTCTTGGAGCATAAAAAATGGATTAAAATACAACCAAGAGATGCGTATACGTATCTTGAATATCGTTTTAAGAATAAGGACGGTAAAACAATCTATTAAAAATTTAAAGCGACCCCGAAAGGAGGTCGCTTTTTTTATTTGTAGGGTAATCAATTCTCTCTAATTGTTTAACTTGTAAACAGCATCGCATCTTAGATATAACTGGTTGAAATAATAAAAACACTTGAATACAAAAAGAATCAATAGCACTGCCTACTCCCTAAAAGAAGCCACCAGAAAACTTGAAGGTTACTGCGCTTACCAAGAGCGTTGCCACAAAGAGGTAACAACCAAACTAAGGGATATGGATATGATTCCCATCGCCATAGATGAAATCATCGGACACTTGATACAAGAGAATTTTTTGAACGAAGAACGCTTTGCCTGTAGTTTTGCCCGAGGTAAATTCAATATAAAAAAGTGGGGAAAAAATAGAATTGTAAACGAACTTAAACAGCGTGATATTACAAAATACAATATCAAGATAGCACTAAAGGAAATAGATGCCGAAATCTATTTGGAAACTTTAGAGCAACTTGCTGAAAAACGGGTTGGACAGCTTACAGAGACCAACGTATTCAAGAAACGTAAAAAAGTGGCAGATTATCTTCTATATAGAGGATGGGAAAGCCCCTTAGTATATGAAATAACCAAGAGGCTTATACCTTAATATTTTAAATGGGCAGTCTCAAGATTGAATACTGCCCCTATTCCATATATAAACTGATTGTTCAACAGTTGCTCATTTGAAAGTGTTCCGTTTTCGTATTTTGCAAAGGGTATGGAGAATTCAGTGAAGACTCCAAAACCATCGCTAAAAAAATAATGACCTCCTACATGTCCGCCAAACTATCTCAGAGACAGCTTAAGTCTTGGATAGATGTCCACTACATCCCCAAGATTAAGAACGTTCCCAATATTAACATTGAATCTAGCTATTAAATTAATTCCATCGACAAAACCCACATCAATATCTGAATTTGATCCTAAAACATAACCCTAGGAAAGACCTATTGAAAAATTTTCTCCCAAACCCTTATCGTAAGTAGTCGTTATCCCAGCGCTATTTGATTGTAAGCTAGCGCATACTTGAAATATTAAATCTCCTTTACCATCAAAAGCTTGTGCGCTCATAGCGGTAACGCCAAAAAACAACACAACAGGCAAACTTAAATTTTACATATGTATTAACATATAATTAGCTTTTAACAGCTACAAATATTTTATCCCCACATCATGTATGTAACAAATTACACCTTAGTTCTTTCTATTGATTTCCTGTTCTTCCAATCAATCCAGTTTTGACCCTTTAATTTTCGCATCAACACATCAAAATGTCTCATTACAAAAATATTATACGCCGCACGGGTTAAATTAAGTGGATTCCTGGCCAAAGCGCGTAGGCTCATTGAAAATCCTGGTGTATTATATTTCATATAATGCCAATAGCCCTCCGGCATATAAAGCACTTCGCCGTGTTTTAAAATGGTGCTATAGCCATTTGCCTTTTTTAACGCGGGCCATTTTTCTAAATCCGGGTTTGAAAAATCGATACTCTCGTGCGTAATAAGCGAATGAGGGACCTTATAAAGATATTTGTTCTGCGATTGCGAAAAGAGAATACACTCCTTTTCCCCTTCAAAATGAAAATGGAAAATATTTGCAAAATCAATATCGTAGTGCATAAAGGTATGAGAGTTCTCCCCGCCAAAAAATAACATAGGCACTTTCCTTAATAATCGTATACCAAAATCTGGATAGCTAAAATCCTTTTGTAGCACTGGGACTTCTTTTAAAACGTTCCAAAGAAAAATTCGAAACTTTGTAGGTTTCTTTTTTAGCAGGTCCACATAGGCTGCCATTTTCATGGTAGCATGTGGCTCGTTGAACCCGTCTTTATGCTGCACTGGGCGATTATCATAGAGCGGAACCATTTTATCTCCAGCTATTTCCTTCATATAGTCTAGGGACCACTTCGAATGCGCTGCCCAGTTGCCATCAAAGGCTTCTATAACAACAGGAATCTGCGGTTTTAAATAGGAAGCAATAAAGTCTTGCTTAGAAATCGACTTTACCCTTGTAATTTCTACTAACTTCAATGTTGCATAGATTTTTAGGAGGCCTAAAGTTAGGTAACCTATAGAAAACAACTAATCTAAAGAGGGAATAATGTAGGTTTAGTCCGTTAATTTAACCTTTTGTTTGGCTATCTCGTTACGTTCAATTTTATGTCCTGGCCTTGTCCATTTTGGCTTTTCTCCTAAGGTTTGAAATTCCGATTCCGAAGCTTCTACCGTTTTGGGCTGGGAAACTTTAGTAAATGGTTTTTGAGGATTAAGACCCAAAAGTTTGAACATTTCCATATCATCGTTCACATTAGGGTTTGGTGTGGTCAATAATTTATCTCCTGCAAAAATAGAATTAGCTCCAGCAAAGAAACACATCGCCTGCCCTTCTCTGCTCATCTCTGTTCTACCTGCTGAAAGCCGTACTTGCGTTTCTGGTAGTACAATACGTGTCGTTGCTACCATCCTAAGCATATCCCAAATAGCTATTGGTTCTATATCTTCCATAGGGGTGCCTTCCACGGGTACCAAAGCATTAATAGGCGTAGACTCTGGTTGTGGACTTAAAGATGCAAGAGCAACGAGCATACCCGCGCGGTCTTCCAGTTTTTCTCCCATTCCTATAATACCCCCACTACAGACCGTAACGTTGGTCTTCCTAACATTCTCTATCGTGTTCAAGCGATCTTCAAAAGCACGTGTAGAAATCACATCTTTATAGTAGTCTTCTGAAGTATCTAAATTATGGTTGTAGGCGTATAATCCAGCTTCCGCCAAACGTTTTGCTTGATTTTCTGTAATCATACCCAAGGTACAACAGACCTCCATATCCAATTTATTAATGGTACGCACCATTTCAAGCACTTGGTCAAACTCTGGACCGTCCTTTACATTTCTCCAAGCTGCTCCCATACATACCCTAGAGCTGCCTGATGCGCGCGCGCGCAAAGCTTGGGCCTTTACATGAGGTACAGTCATTAAATCATTCCCTTTAATATCGGTGTGGTAACGTGCTGCTTGCGGACAATAGCCGCAATCCTCCGGACAACCTCCTGTTTTTATAGAGAGTAAGGTAGATACCTGAACCGTATTAGGGTCATGGTTTTTCCTATGAATGGTAGCTGCATCATAAAGAAGCTCCATCAAAGGGGTATTGTAGATCTCAAGAATTTCTTGTTTGGTCCAATTGTGTCTTGCCTCGCTCATAAAATATTTGATTGTAACTAAGCTCAAAAATAGCTGAATTAGAGTACATATAATAATTTAACGAATTGAAATATATTTAGAATTTTGTTGCCTACACAGATACGGAATCTCTAAAAAGACATCTTAACCTCAGCTAGCGCTTTATTCTTTCTATAAAACACAAATCTTTACAAAACAATCTTCATGAAAATATCTTGAAGCTCTTTTTCTGGATTTTCACATAGCCCTGGGTGGGTTTTAGAGCTTTGGATAATGGTACTTCTCGTTGCTGTCAACCAACGAAACCTATCGGATAATTCTAGCTTTCCAATAGCCCCTCCTAATGGTGCTCCCGCACAAATTAATTCCCATGCCTTTAGATATTCCAATAAATTTTCTACTCCTATCTCGTCCGTAAACGCTTCTAAAAGGTTCTCATTTATTTGATACTTTACATTAAGAAAATTTTTTTGCTTGGAGAAAAGTATGACCCCTACATTAAAAAACTCCTCGCGCTCCACTTTAGGAACGACTCTGATAATGGCATATTCAAATGTACATCTATCTTGCATCCTCCGCTTCTTTAACCAGTAAATCTATCTTAGCTAATTTTACCATAATAAAACGTACATACGCCGCCCTAATCTCTTGAGGTGACATGGTATCTGTTTCATTTATTAGCCAGTCCTCCGGTATGTTGGATACAATCTCGATAATCCTCTTTTTATCTAATAGCTCTATTATTGCTATAGCCGCCTCTAGCAAATCAGTTGCTTGAGATAATAATACATGATCTTTAATAAGTGGAAAAGTCCTTGTTAAATGGCTTTCCCAAGTTTCCCAATTGTGGTGAAAATAAAAACTTGCCCCGTTATCTATAATCCATAATTCTTCATTCCATTTTAACAAATTTGTATTTTTAGCTGTTCGGTCTATATTACTGATAATACTATCCAACAACACAACTTTTGACGCTGTTACACCATCTATTTTAGACGCTAAAGGGTCAAAAGTAATAGCACTTGACAAGAAATGTAATCCTAGATTTAGACCAATACTAAATTTAAGCAAATCCTGAATTTCCTCATCTGGTTCCGTTTTGCTAAACGAGTCATCTAAATTCATAAATACGAGTTCCGGAACTTTTAACCCAATTGAACGCGCAAGTTCTCCTCCAATAAATTCAGCGATAAGAGCCTTCTTTCCTTGACCTGCGCCTCGAAATTTTAACACGTATAAGAATCCATCATCTGCTTTTACAATTGCAGGAAGCGAACCTCCTTCCCTTAAAGGTTTTATATATTGAACTACATCTACGGTACGGATTTCAATTTTATTCATGATATCTGCTATACTAAAACTTAAAAATCAATAATTCTAATGCTTGTACATAATTGTAAATTCTATGAAAAAGACCAAAGAACAAAAGTTCAATAGCCGATATGCTTCCTAATCATACAACATCAATCTACTCCTCCTTCTTCTTAGTAGAAGTTGTTTTCTTAACATCTACCAATTCTTCTTCACTAGTAATATCTTTCCCTTTTAAATACTCTGGCAACGGCATCCCAGCCATATTGAGCATATCCTGTAATGGAGGAACCAACTTGTATAACCCTGAACTAAAGTTAGCGGTAGCATTTTTACCATCTTCCGTTTTTCCGCCAGAATCCCAGACCAGCTAAAGATGGTCAAAAAGCCCATTACGTTTTTAAAGGATAAAAATGGAAACCCTATTCCGGAATCATCTTTTATCTCCACATCCACATCTCCACCTAGGCCATCGGCATCACCACCGAATAAGGTCATGACAATTAGAACTACAAATACGGAAGATGAAATGAGTGCAACGACCCAATAAAATTTTTCAAAAAGCGATAAAGCTTCGAACCATTGTTCCATATCAATTATGGGTTAATTGGTTACTTGAAAGGTACTATTTTATACTATTCGATGAACTTTTAAAAACATCCGAATAGAAAAAATATTGAGATTATTCCTAAACAGGCGATTCAAGTAAAATACTTACCGCATTACCACCAAAACCTACGGCATTCACTAACACTTTATGTATTCTCTTAGGCAAATATTGCTTTTTAATAAATGGAACTGGAATAGCTTTTTGATGTTGCAGCATTAGCACGGCCAATTCTATATTCAACATGCCCGACGCTCCAAACGTATGACCTATTTTCCACTTATTGGTAGTTAAAAAAGGTGTTTTGCTACTAAAAATCTTTTTTATAGCTCGATATTCGGTTTGATCTCCTTTTATAGTTCCAGGTGCGTGCAATACTATTACATCTACTTCCTCTGGTAAAACACCTCCTAAGGCCATTGCGATGGACCGCTGAAAACAAAGTGCATCCGTAGAGATAGAAACATTATGCACTAGAGGCTCCGTAGCGTAACCTAGACCAATAATCATAGCCAACGCATTAGGTACAGCCCCTATCTCTAAGCATGCCATGGCAGCTCCCTCTCCCAAAATCATAGTGTTTTCTGTCTTTTGGAGGTCTAAGGCTTGACACGGGTAGCTTCCGCTTTGCCTGTTTTGAGCGTAGATTTTTAAAGCTTGCATCTGCGCGATGGTAAAGGGTGTTAAGGGTGCTTCGCTTCCGCCTACCAAAAATTTATCGGCCATACCGCTTTGTAACCATGCAATACCGTTCAAAACTGAATGTAATGCCGTAGAACAGGTAATGGAATGCGAAATTTCTGGCCCTTGGGTTTGTAAATCATGGGCTACCCAAGAAGAAATATTACCCAGTGTAGTAGTGGGCGAAGCTAACGTAGTTGTCTTTTTCTCTTGTAAAAACTCTTTATGATACTTTTCAAATAGCGAGGTGGCCCCGCGCGAAGACCCAATATTGATTCCGAAATTATCAGCAGGTTTCCAACCAGCGGTACGTATTGCATTTCTGGCAGAATGTATAGCAAACAAAACGCTATCATCCAGTTTTTTATATTTTGTATCCGATTTCCGTAGTGCATCTACTTTACTTTTTAGATGCTCTGGTAAACATGCTGCCCAAGCTTTCTCACCATTGAACGATTGTTGGCTAAAACAATGATCATCGCTTTGGTAATTCTCCCAGACCTCACCTAAACTATTCCCTAAAGGAGAAATTGAGGCTATTGCTGTTATGGCTATTTTTTCTTTCAAAACCTTAGTTAAAATGTTTCCAATGCTTCCAAAATGGCATCGTATATTTTCTTCAATTGGACATTTGTAATAACAAATGGCGGCAGTATATACACCGTATTCCCAAGAGGCCTTAAGATAACTCCTCGTTGCATAAAGAACTGATAAAGTTTATCGCGCAAGTTACCATAACGTTCCATTTCTATGTTTAGGTCTATTGCCAGTATTACGCCCTTAGAACGGGCATTACCAACTTTTGGATGGTCTTGAACCTCAGCTATAAATTGTTCGTGGGCATTTTTGATATACTGTCGCCGTTCCAAAATTTCGGGTGATTCCAATAAATCCAATCCAGCCAGCACTGCAGCGCATCCTATGGGATGTGCACTAAAGGTATGTGCATGGAAAAAACCTTTGGATACGGCATCGCTTAAAAATCGATCATACACCTCTTGCGAACAGCTCGTAATACTTAACGGGAACATTCCCGCGGTCAGTGCTTTGCTCAAGCACATAATATCAGGTTTATGTTTCATATTCTCAGAAGCGAAATTTTTGCCTGTTTTCCCAAATCCAGTCATGATTTCGTCCGCTATACAAAGAATTTCTGCTTTCTTGCATAGTTCTAGAAGTGTATCTAAACCACTTTCGGAATGGAATTTCATTCCTGCCGCGCCCTGTACCAAAGGCTCGTAAATAAAGGCAGCACAATCGTTTTTTTGAATGATATCTTGGAGCTGCGATACGACTGCATCTAAATTATCTTCTTTTGGAACTGGAATACGCTCCACTTTTAATAAAAAATCAGCGAACGGTCCGTTATAAGAAGAGAGTCCGGACACACTCATAGCGCCGAAGGTATCGCCATGAAAACCATCTTCAAAAGCAATAAGCGTATCACGCTTTTCGCCCTGATTATGATGGTACTGTAAGGCCATTTTTATCCCTGCTTCTACTGCAGTAGAGCCATTGTCATTAAAAAAAATCTTTGCTTGGTTATTTGGCAAAAGTGGTAATAACCTTTCTGATAATTGTACTGCTGGCTCATGGGTAAAGCCACTGAAAAGCACAAAATCCAACTGCTTCATTTGGGCAGTCATAGCATTTATAATATATTCATTTCCATGCCCGTACATACTAGTGTACCAAGAAGCAATACCATCTATATATTCCTTACCTTCTTCATCCCAAAACACAGCTCCCTTTGCTTTAACAATACCCAAAGGGGCTGCTGCCGTTTTATGCTGTGTTAACGGGTGCCAAAGGTGTTTTTTATCTCTTTCAGAAAGATTTTTCAATTGAAGCTATTTTGTTAGACGGGGTTTTACGTATTTTGCAAAGATGGGAAATAAAAACCTTGGACAACTACTAATTATTATTCCATGCTATAATGAATACAGTAGATTACCCATTTCCGAAATTCAAAATTTCCTAACAAAAGAAACAAGGGCCACCCTATTTTTTATTGATGATGCCTCTACCGATAATACTATAGATCGCATAGAAGCATTGGAAAACCAATTCCCCGCTAAGGTCCTAAAATTATCAAATTCAAAAAACTTAGGCAAGGCAGAGTCCATTAGAAAAGTAGTGCGTTATTGCCTAGCGCATAAAATAGGAGAAAACTTTGCCTATTTAGATGCTGATTTAGCCACTAGCTTAGAAGAATGCTATTCGTATTTACAATTTTTAGAAGATGGAAAAACGTTTGTTTTTGCATCTCGAATATTAAAAATAGGATCCATAGTAGAACGGAAATTTTTAAGATTTTTGTCGGGCCGTGTTATCGCATCCTTTATATCCAATCTTCTGGACATAAAAGTATACGACACCCAATGCGGCTGCAAGTTGTTTACGGCTACTATTGCCAAACTTACATTTGACAAACCCTTTATTTCCAAGTGGCTTTTTGATGTTGAGATCTTTAGTAGAATCCTGACACATTATGGGAAACCGCAGGCGTTAGCACTAATGGATGAAATTCCCGTAAAAAAATGGATAGATAAGGGCGACTCCAAAGTTAAGCTATCCTACTTTTTTCGTTTATGGGTAGATTTGTATTGTATTTGGGGTAGTCATAGAAAAAATTTGAATTTAAATGAATAATGGCTTTCTTTCTACAATTATAGAAAAATGTAAAGCATTTGAAAGTAAGACGACCTTCTTACTACTCTTCTTTGCGTCCTTTTTTATTCGGTTCCCCTTTTTTTTTCGAGATTATATAGACCGCGATGAAAGCACTTTTATCCTTGTCGCGCAATCTTGGGTAGAAGGTAATTTACCGTTCACGGAACTCTGGGACGTAAAGCCGCCACTTACCTTTTTCTTTTTTGCCAGCATCATTTATGCTTTTGGCAAGAGTATGATTACCATTCGCCTATTTGGGGTTCTACTGGTGGCCATCAGCTCATTTTTTACGTATAAAATAGGGTTACATCTATCTACTAAAAAAATAGGATTTTGGTGCGCTGTAGGCGCTGTAGTACTACAAAGTTTATTTGGTAGTCTACAAGGTGTGATGTCCGAACATATTACTATGGCATTCTTTATGCCTGCAACCTATATCTTATTGAAAAACCGAAGCTTTTTCATGGTCTTTATTGCCGGCTTGCTTATGGGAATTGCTTTAATGGTCAAGTTAAATATGGCTTATGCCGTTCTCTTTATAGGTCTCTATCTTTTATTTCAATATAGTAAGGAAAAAGAGTATACAAAAGGGTTTTGGAACACGCTGGCATACGGTTTGGGAATACTGATTATCATTAGCCTCACCATACTACCCTATTTTTTAGAGGACCACTTGGAACTTTGGTTCAACTCGGTCGTAAGGGCACCATTGGAGTACTCGGCGGCAAGGCGTTATTCCATTTTAAAATTGACACCTATTCTAGTTATCTTGAGTGCTTTCTTCTTTATTGTATGGAAAAAACGATACATTGATTTTAAAAATCCAATAGTTCAGACTCTTTTTATAGCAATCTTTGGGGTAGTCCTTTCTTTTATAAAGGGTGGTCGAGTAAACGGACATTATTTAATTCAATTACACCCCTTGCTTATTATTTTTATTGGTATCGTAATATCCAAAATTAGTTGGCCCAGAACTGTGCGGTTTAAACAACTACTTTGGGTTCTATTTCTACTTATACCCGTAGAAACCTATCTAGAATATGGAAACATTATTAAAAATAAAATAACCAAGGGAACGTTTTTCAATGGAGAGGGGATTTCTGTCCCAGCCTATGTGACAGAAAATAATCTTGATAAAACAAATATCTTCTTCCTAGAGTATCAAATCGGATATTGGTTTCTTAATGTAAATCCGCCTACGAAAATAGCCACGCATCCCAGCAATATTTGTAAAGACGAAATGTTCGAGTTCTTTGACAACCCTAGAAAAACATCCGTAGAAGAATTAAAATACATCATGGAAGTCCTTCAGCCAAAAACAGTAGTACTTAGAAAAGGCAGACGTATCTTTGATAAGAAAGAAATCGAAGAAAATACTTATATTGAAGCGTATTTGGCTAAGCATTATAACGTGTATGCTGTGGTAGAAAAAGCAGAAATACTACAACGCTTAGAGGGTTTCTAAAATGTTCTTGAACTTCTCGGCATAACCTGATATTACACTTTTATCGAATTTTTCTTCTTCATTAATTCTACCTATCAATGAAACCCCAGTTTTATGCAGAATGATATCCTCTGTAAACGGGTTGGCATCTCCACTGAACAAAACCGAAACATCATAACCTTTTTGTTGCAGCCAGCCGATGGTTAACAAGGTATGATTTATACTACCTAAATAATGCCTGGAAACCACGACTACCTTGTAACTAGGCATAATAATATCAAATATGGTATCCTCTTCGTTTAAGGGAACCAAAATACCCCCTGCTCCTTCTATAACCAAATCATTCTCCGTTTCTGGTTCGTTGATATGAAAGCGATCTATACGGACCCCATCTATCTCCGCGGCCGCATGCGGACTCATAGGCGTTTTAAGCTCATAGCTGCTTGGGTGTATTACCGTTTTGGTATTGGAAATCAGCCTTGCCACTTTATGACTATCCGTATTATCCAAATCGCCTGCTTGTATTGGTTTCCAATAATCGGCCTGTAAAGCCTCGGTAATTATTGCTGACGCTATAGTTTTACCTACTTCTGTGGATATTCCGGTAACAAAAATTTTTTGCATGCCTAACTTGGTTTCGTGATTATGCCACAATTTAAACACTTATATTTTCTTTTTTCAAAAAATGGGAAAAGTTTATAAAAAATACCCCTTCTATTATAAAACGTTTCGGATTTGGTCGCCTTGCAATTAGGACACACAACTGGATTATCATTGGCATCCAAAGCATAAGCTCGTACCTCGTTATAAATAGCAACGGCCCTTTCTTTGTCCTTAGTGTACACTTGTAACTTTACACCACCTATGGCATTACTAATTATCGGGTCGGAATTTAAGGTATTCTCATCCCTTAGGAATACGGGAATACCCTCAAACTCCAATTTCCCTTTAAGAATTTGCACATCGGCTGCATACTCAAAGGATGCTAGTTGGTAAAAAGTTTCTTCCATAGCGATTATAAATATTTTGATAACAGTTCTAATACCAGGCCTATTTCTTCCTTACCCTTTGTACTGTGCAAACAAAAGCGGAGTCGCTCTTTCCCTTCAGGCACAGTTGGTGAGCGAATAGCCTTCACATAAAAGCCCTTATCCAATAAGGTTTTAGAAATTTTTAGTACTCTTGCGTTACCTTTCAAGATACAAGATTGTATGGCAGAACTACTAGGAATAAAATGCTTTTCTAGCCCTAGCGCACTGTACTTTTCTTTAAAAAACACAAGATTTTCTTGAAGACGCCTTATCTCTGAAGTACCCTCGTTTTGTAAATACCCATACGCCGAAATAATAGTTGCTACTGTGTGTGGCGTAAGGCCGGTAGTGTACACAAAACTTCGTGCAAAATTAATAAGGTATTCCTTCAAGGCACTTGCTCCTAAAATAGCGGCTCCATGGCAACCCATAGCCTTACCAAAAGTGATTATCCGTGCAAAAATCTCGTTTTGTAAACCCAGTTGCTGCACTACGCCTTGCCCTTTTGGCCCCATAACACCTAAGGCATGCGCTTCATCAACCACCAAACAATACCCTTTTTTAGTGCAAAAAGCGGCTAGGGCCTTTAAGTCGGGCGTATCACCATCCATAGAAAAGACAGATTCGGTTACCACATAGATGACTGCTTGCGTTGCGCTTCGGTCTTGCTCGGTTTTACATCTTGATTCTAAGTCCTCAACATCATTATGCTTGAATTTATAACTTTTAGCATTGCCTATTTTGATACCATCTCGTATACTAGCATGAATATGTTCGTCATAAAACACAATATCGTCTCGTTGTGGCACCGCACCAAAAAAACCAATATTCGCATCATAGCCCGAGTTGAACACCAAGGCACTCTCCGTCTCATGAAAATCGACTAAAAGTTGCTCTAATTGCAAGTATAACTTATGGTTGCCAGAAATAAGCCGAGATCCTGTTGCACCATTCTGGGCTATATTCTCGGTCAACAACAACTGAAAGGTTTTGGAAAACAAGGTTTCGTTATGGGCAAATCCCAAATAATCATTAGAGGAAAAATCTATGAGCCCAGCTGTTTTTTCCAAAGAGCGCAAAGCTTTTTCCTTAGTTCGCTTGGCTATCTTTTGCTGGAGGTTTGTTGGTAGTTTTTGCATCAAGTCAAATTTAGTGTTTACACTGATTAAATAGTATATTCGTTTTTATAAAATTTTGAATCATGCAACGTCCTATTTTCTTTATCCTATCGCTATTCGCTACAGGTCTTTTGGCACAGACCAACTCCTACAGTATTTCCTTTGAGAATGCTGTACATAATGAAGCTAGTGTTACAGCCAACTTTCCAGATATTAAAACTGATACACTTGAAGTACGAATGAGCCGTACCTCTCCGGGAAGATATGCGGTGCACGAATTCGCAAAGAATGTCTATGATTTTAAGGCAACAGACAGCAACGGGAATCCATTGAACATTTATAGAAAAGACCCATATTCGTGGTTTGTATTAAATCATAAAGGCATGGTAAATATAACGTATACCTTGTTTGCCAACCATGGTGATGGCACCTATGCCCAAGTTGACGAGACACATGCCCACTTAAATATTCCCGCTACTTTTATGTACGCACCAGGACTAAGTGAGCGAAAAATCGAGGTTGAATTTAAGGTGCGCGATGATTTAGGTTGGAGGATAGCCACACAACTTCCCTTGGTTTCAGGCACTACATATTCAGCACCCAACCTACACTATTTTATGGACAGTCCTACAGAAATAAGCAATTTTGGACTGCGGGAGTTTATGGTAGATGGCCAAAACGTGCGCTTAGCGCTGCACCACAATGGTACCGAAGAACAACTAGACACTTATTTTGAAAAGGTAAAAAAAGTAGTGCTTGAACAACAGAAAGTATATGGCGAATTACCCGATTTCGATTATGGAGCCTACACCTTTTTGGCTTGCTACATTCCCAACGCATCTGGCGATGGTATGGAGCATAGAAACTCGACCATTCTTACGAGCACTAGAAGCTTAGCCGCTGGTGGTATGAAACGCAATATTGGGACTGTTTCCCATGAATTTTTTCATGCTTGGAATGTGGAACGTATTCGTCCAAAAACCTTAGAACCTTTTGATTTTGAAGAAGCAAATATGAGCGGAGCCCTCTGGTTTGCAGAAGGGTTTACCAGCTACTATACGAATCTTATTTTATGCCGGGCCGGGCTTATGCAGCCAGCAGCATATATTGAAGGGCTGTCAAGTACGTTTAATTATGTCTGGAATTCGCCTGCTAGACAATTCTTTAATCCAATTGAAATGAGTTTTCAAGCACCTTTTGTAGATGCATCTACCTCTGTAGACCCTGTAAACAGGGAGAACACATTTATTTCTTATTATTCCTACGGTAGTGTACTTGGCTTGGCGCTAGACCTTTCTCTTAGAAAACAAGGCCTTAACTTAGACGATTACATGAAGCTGGTCTGGACAAGCTATGGTAAAACAGAAATACCATACGCCATAGCAGACCTACAAAAAACCTTGGGGATATATGCAGGTGATACGTTTGCAAATACGTTTTTCGGTAACTACATTTACCAAAGTAAAATGCCAAACTACCAAGAACTATTTTCTAATGTCGGCGTTTCACTTTCTCAAAACCCAGACACATCTTATTTTGGTGCTTCCGTAACTGTTAAGAATGATGGGCATGGCTTTGTTGACAGCAATCCGCTTAAGGGTTCCCCTGCGTACAATGCAAACCTAACCAAGGGAGATGCTATTAGCCAAATTAATGGTCAGCCATTACCCACAAATCAAAAGTTTACGGCATATCTGCAAGACTTTAAAGTGGGTGACAGCATTCGTTTAAATTTTGAAAGATATGACCAAACCCTGAGCACCACTGCTATCCTAAAAGCGAATCCAAAGTATAGTATTACTCTTTTAGAAAAAACAGCAACTGTACCTACCAAACAAATGTTGGAACAAAGAAAGCAATGGTTGGGCTTGGATTAGTTTTAGCTACCATTTTTACCATTAACAGATACTGCTCCGTAGGTACCTACGGTTTTTTATAAACTATTGATTCACTACTCGATATAGTTTTAGGTTAGAAAAACAGATTGATTTTGGCTTATCAGGAATAATTCAAAACGATATATAGGCTTGTAAACCATACTTCTATTAACTAGAAAACTTTGAATTCCAAATTTTTATTATTGTTTATCAATAATTTTTATATATATGTTATTGATAAAAAATAATTTTATGAGTATGTTCGGCCCAAAATACCTTTCCCATATCCTTTTCTATCTTTTTAGAGGTCTATCAATTTTCGGTTTGCTTTCGGTTATTTATTACGATGTGTCATTCTTGATAGAGAATTTTAGGCATGAAAACGACCGATACCTTATTGATATTCCCCTTATCGGAACGTTTATGAAAGGTGAGTTTCAATTTAACGTCATCCTTACTGTTTCACTAACCCTTATTTTTATTATTATCTTCTTTTTTGTGCTTTCCAATATTTTCAAAGCACTCAAAGAAGATGTGGTTTTTAATCACAAAACTATTAAAAACCTTCATTACTTTACTGTGCTAAATTTAGGTGTTGGTCCAGCTTTATATCTCCTTGTTCATTATGTTATTATGCAAAAGGAGAATTATCGGGATATTCATAACCTTATACTTCTTATCCTATTTGGGGTAGTAGCACTTTTTTTAACAACTACATTTAAAAAAGGTGTGCATGTTCAGAATGAAAATGATTTAACCATATAACATGAGAATCATCGTAAACTTAGACAAGGTATTGGCAGACCGAAACATGAAAAGCAAAGAACTGGCAGAAAATATTGGAATTACTGAAGCTAACCTGTCCATACTAAAATCTGGTAAAGCTAAAGCAGTTCGATTTTCTACTTTGGAGGCTATCTGTAAAGAATTAGATTGCCAACCTGGAGATATTCTAGCGTTCCAATTAGACTGAAAGAGAAGGCCCCAAAAGTTGATACTGAAACAAATTCAGAATCAACTTTTGGGGCCTTGCTATTATTTTTATCCCCACCTTTTAAGGGCGAGTTGACTTTAATCTGCCAATACAATTACCTTATTGTCCTTGAGTTCTATTGTTCCGCTGGTAATGGCAAGTATCGTCTTTCCTGAAGCATCTTTTGTGAACGCTCCTTCGTGTTCTTCCTCCAAAATAAGCTTTCCTTCTACCTTAACATTACCTTCTTGCAACAAAGAAACAATAGGTGCGTGACCTTGTAACATTTGAAACTCCCCATTTATTCCGGGTACGATTACCGATGTCACTTCTCCTGCGAATAGAGTAGCTTCTGGCGATACAATTTCTAAATACATATTTTTTAGTGTATAATAGGTAGCTATAATTGGCAGTACTAAATACTGTAAACCATTCCTACCTGCTAAATTTAAGCCTCGGCCAACATTTTCTCTCCAGCTTCTATAGCTTCTTCGATAGTTCCTTTAAGGTTAAAAGCAGATTCTGGAAGGTGATCTAATTCTCCATCCATAATCATATTAAAGCCTTTTATTGTCTCCTTAATATCTACCAACACCCCTTTAAGTCCAGTAAACTGTTCTGCCACATGAAAAGGTTGAGATAGGAAACGCTGTACACGTCTTGCCCTACCTACAGCTAATTTATCTTCTTCGGATAATTCCTCCATACCAAGGATGGCAATAATATCCTGTAATTCTTTATACCGTTGCAATAACTCCTTCACGCGTTGCGCACAATCGTAATGGTCGTTACCCAAAATATCTGCTGTTAAAATCCTAGACGTAGAATCCAATGGATCTACAGCTGGGTAAATACCTAACTCCGCAATTTTACGAGACAATACCGTGGTAGCATCTAAGTGCGCAAATGTCGTCGCTGGTGCTGGATCTGTTAAATCATCCGCAGGCACGTAAACTGCCTGGACCGATGTAATAGAACCTCTCTTCGTTGATGTAATACGTTCTTGCATAGCTCCCATCTCTGTTGCCAAAGTTGGTTGGTACCCTACTGCAGAAGGCATACGTCCTAAAAGTGCTGACACCTCTGAACCTGCTTGCGTAAAACGGAATATATTATCTACAAAAAACAGTACATCTTTTCCTTGTCCTTCTCCAGAACCATCACGGAAGTACTCTGCAATAGTTAATCCAGAAAGCGCAACACGTGCCCGTGCTCCTGGTGGTTCGTTCATTTGTCCAAAAACGAATGTCGCTTTAGAGCCTTTCATTACTTCTTTGTCTACTTTGGATAAATCCCATCCGCCTTCTTCCATAGAATGCATGAAATCATCTCCGTATTTTATAATACCTGACTCGAGCATCTCACGAAGTAAATCGTTTCCTTCACGCGTTCTCTCGCCAACTCCGGCGAAAACAGAAAGTCCACCGTGTCCTTTTGCAATATTATTAATCAATTCTTGAATCAGAACGGTCTTACCAACTCCAGCACCACCAAATAATCCAATCTTACCTCCTTTTGCGTAGGGCTCTATCAAATCGATTACCTTAATGCCAGTAAACAATACTTCTGTTGTAGTCGTAAGGTCTTCAAATTTTGGAGCTTCACGGTGAATAGGCAAACCCGCTGCACCTGCCTTAGGTAAATCACCCAAACCATCGATAGCATCACCGATTACATTAAACAAACGTCCATAAATATCATCACCAATGGGCATTTGGATTGCAGCTCCAGTAGCGAAAACATCAGTGCCTCTGCTTAAACCATCTGTAGAATCCATAGAAATGGTTCTTACGGTATTTTCTCCTACGTGAGACTGCACCTCTAATACCAGTATAGATTTATCTTTATTGATGATTTCCAAAGAATCATAGATTCTTGGGAGGTCTGCACCTGATTGGAACTCTACATCAACCACGGGGCCAATGATTTGTGAAACTTTACCTGTAACTTTTGACATTACTTATATGTTTATGTATATCGTTTAAACTGTACTAAAAAATACGTGTATTTTAAGGCTGCAAAGATATGTTTTTACATTTTAAACGAAAACTGTTTTTTAGCTTTTTTAAAAAACAAAAAAGGCGCTCTAAGAGCGCCTTCAAAATCAATTATAACTCGTTCCTATTATTGTAACAAAGGAGAATAATTTGTTGGGTAATTTCCGACGTTTACAAAATTTCCTGAAGCTTCAAAATTACTTCCGTAGGTAACGTCTATAGCCCTCATGAATTCATTAGCTATAAAGGCATATCCTCTTGCTGTAGGATGAACACCGTCCAAAGAAAAAGCACTACCCGTTACCAAATTTGACGCCAGTGTATACTGCCCAGTTATTACACCTCCATTTGCCATCTGATTAAGAAGTGCATTCGCATCTACAAACGCTAATCCTGCTGCACTCGCAGCAGCTGAAATTATTGAATTAAAAGCAGCAGTTGCTATCGCGATTTCTTGCTGCTCGCTGGGTAACAATACCCACTTGTCTTCTAGAGGCAGTGTAACCCCTTCCACGGCAAATTGACCAGCCAACGCTTGCGGTAAACCTTGTGCCATTAAGGCACCAACTACCGTAGTGTTCACCGTTCCAATTACAGCAGAAGAAGGAAGAACAAGTAAATCTGCCGCAGTGGCCTCACGTGTTTGACCGTAGGTAGCTCCAAGCAAACCAGCTACCAATGGTGCTGCTTCCGCAGGCAAACCAAAAGAGGCTACAAATGCTGGAAATGTGGGGCTTGCCCCGAGAACTCCTGCAATCTGAGCCGATAAATCTGGCAAGGTTTCATCACTAATCACTACTTCACTAGCAGCCGCGGCAGAAAACTCAATGGAACGTTCTGGAACACCCAGAAAGGCATACACTTGATTTATTTGTCCAAAAATACCGTTTAATGTAGGTATCTGAGGCCCAAAGGATTCATTGGTTGGGTCTAGTGGATTGTGCGGAACAGTCGTAAAATGCGGGATACTGGTCACATCAGGTATGTTAGCGACCACACCCTGTGCATCACCTGCAGTAAGCGTTGCTATTAAAGCACCATAAGTGCCATCAAAACCAACGCCAGGCATCCCGTTTACAGGGGTAATAGGGTTAGAACCGTCGCCACCAGTTGTGGCATATCCTAACACATCGTTAGCCCCAATCCATAAAGAAAAAAATGTTGGCGATTGTACCATAGCATCACCCAACATAGAAGCACCGTCGCTAGATGCCATCCTTACAAAATATGGATTGGCCGTCGGAGGATCTGAAGATACTCCTGCAATATTTCCATACCCAGGAGCCAATAGGTGAAAACTTTTAGCTGCCGGTACACTCATATTATTAAATGGTCCTGTTGGATTATTCAGAACTATATCGGTAGTAACAGTAACTGGACCAATCAAAGATTCCAAAGGTACTGGCCCGGTACCGCCAAATACAAGTCTTGGACCAACTATTCGATTACCGCCGGCAGCAAGACCCCCAAAATTATCGTTTACTAAAGGTTGTGTAAAATCTCCACCACCTACCAGTCTAAATTTTTGAGATAGAATATTAGGTAGGGAATTTTCCTGACTCGCTCTAAACAAGGAGCCATCCGTAACACCTGCAGATAAGGAATTCCCTAAAGAAACATAGTTAGAAAAATCGGCAGAACCCGCTGTTAATTCAGGCACTACTGCCTCTATAATAGGATTTAAATCTACATCTTCGGGGTCGTTACAATTCGTAAAGAACAGCAGTGAAGAAGCAAAAAATATATATTTAAAATTTTTCATGTCAAATGTTGATTTGATTTTCGTTTAGTTATTGATAACCCAAGATACATAGTAAATAGAACCTATAAACCCGGTTCCAAATGCCGTAAAGTATTCCTCGCCCAAAAGATTATTGGCCCCTACCTTAAAGGTAGATTTGATACTAGGCACAGAATAATTGACCTGCGCATCTACCACATGGAATTCAGGAATTATCCCGTTACCGAACGTAGCCTCCCAGTAGTAATCATCGCTAAACCTATAGTTTACATTAAAACCAAAGTTATTAAACAGCTCGTCATTTCCAAAAGACGCCTTAAACTGATGCTCTGGCGTATTAAACTGTACCTGAAAATCAGGATTCGCTTCTCTATCAAAATCCAATCGCGTGAAGGTATAACTACCGCTTAGGTCATAGTTGCCAAACACTTTGGCACTCAATCCTAAAGAAGCACCATAAGAAGCGATATCTACATCTGAGTTAGTGTAGGCTTGATACGTGGCAAAATCTCCATTGGCTATTGCCGCCAAGGAAAGTGAATTATCCCCAACGGTACCATAATAAGGTGCAATCACGTTTTCTGGTGAAATAAAATCTTGGTATTGGTTAAAATAAGTGCTAAAATCGATAACCAACTTATCCAATTTACCACGGTATCCTATTTCATAAGAGGTGACCTGTTCCGGTTGCACTGCATTGGGATTTCCAATTTCGATATCGGCAACATTGCCACTGGCTGCAAAGCGCTGTAAAGATGCCGCTGAAAAAGAATTTTCATAAGCTGCCCTACCTGTTTGGGTAATGGTGGCTGGTTGGCCCAACAGCTGTCCACCGCCACTAACGGAAAGATTCCTGGAATAGCGATCTAAGTTATCCGGAGCCGCACCAATTAAAACAGCTCTACCGGCATCAAGCCCAATAAACAAATCCTGTGTGGAAGGGTTTCTGAAACCTGTTTGTATCGATGCCCTAACGTTATGGTTTCTATTAACCGTATACCCAGCTGAAATCCTAGGTGAAAAGAAACCATCGAAAAACTCATTTTTATCATAACGTACCGAACCGGTGAGCTTTAAGCTTTGCTCTCCTGCTAGTTCAATTTTCTTTTGAACTTGCGTATATAATCCAAACTCATTATATATAATGGGGCCATCACTATCTGTATAGATGGTGCCAAAAGAATTCAATTGAAACTGACGAAAAGAACCACCCACTTGAATTTCTGCCCAATCTATCACATGTCCTAAGTTGTAATTGGCATCGGAATGATAGTATTTGGAGGCATCCCTAAATTGGGAACCTTGCGAAAGATCCGGATTTTGGATTACACGGTCAAACGCCGACTGAAATTCAGGTGTTCCCGGTAAAAACCGTCCAGATTCTGCTTGAGCCCTACCCAACGCATGTGCTTGTTGCTCTGTGGCACCTCCTAAAGTTGCTTGCACAAATGCCCCTGTATATTCTCCAAACCATTGGTTGTCCGGTTTCCATGCTCGGTTAATGTTAATTCCAGTAAATACCATGTCATAAGAATCACCTGCCTTGTCCCCTACCATATACCCCCTTACAAAGAAGTTATCGTTCTTGATCTCAAATTTATGTTGCTGTTGAAAGAAATTTCGAATGTTATAGCGGTTGGTGCCTTGATATATGGTATTTCCGGTTCCCACTTTACCTACGTAGGACAGCTCCAAACTATTCCCTTCAATAGGGCGATAGAAAAGTCCCCAATCAGATTTGATACTTCGCGCGGTATAATCGGTCAAATACCTTTCATTATACCCCGTTCTACTCACTGCTTGTGATGGCACTAAGGCATTAGCTCCAGCTGGCAATCTGCCTAAGCCTTCTAAAGTAAGTGCTACATCCTTAATATCAGCGGACACTTCGTCCCCGTAGACATTTATACCGTTGTAATTTAAATCATTAGCTCTCGTACTACCAGGCGAAGCGGTATTTTGAACATTTTTGCCAACTTCACTAGTTGCGGCCCAATCAGTACCGTCCAAATAGCCAAAGTTCCATTTTACAGCAAATTTATCACTGAACTTGTGAGCAGCCCGTATACCAACATCTGTATAAGAATTGGTTCCTGCAGCTTCTTGAGAAGTAACTCCTTGCTTTATAGAAGCACTTATCCCTTGGTAATCAAAAGGACTCTTACTTCGCATGAAAAGAATTCCATTAAATGCGTTTGCACCATACAATGCGGAAGCAGCTCCTGGAAGTAATTCTACGCTAAGTACATCTACCTCTACTAAACCTGACAAATTTCCAATAGGAAAGTTCAAAGCAGGCGTAGAATTGTCCATCCCATCTACCAACTGCATAAAACGCGTATTTGCAAAGGTGGCAAAACCTCTAGCGTTTACCGATTTAAAGGTTAAACTGTTGGTGTTTACATCTACCCCTTTTAAATTCTCCAAACTCCCATAAAAATCAGCAGAAGCAGTATTTTTTATAGCCTGTTGGCCTATACGCTCTACCGTAACAGGAGATTCAAAAATACGTTCCGGAGTTCTGGATGCGGACAGCACCACTTCATCTAAAAAAGTCTGTGCCTCTTGTAGCACCACATTTATTGTTTGTTTTGCCGTGCTTATGTTTTCACGAACTTCTGAATACCCTAAACTTGAAATAACTAGTTGAAAAGGGGGGACTTCTGAAGTTTCTAAAACAAAATTACCGTCAAAATCAGCGATCGTACCTATTCTTGTTCCAACAATAATAATATTAGCTGCCGGAATAGGTTGGTTGTTTTCGTCTACAACGGTTCCACTAATGGTTGTTTGGGAGAAACCAAATGCTACAAAAAACATCAATACTAAAAACAGTATCTTTCTCATTATTTTCTTGAGTTAAAATTAGTTAAGCCCAAGGTACAGATAATTTTAAACGCAATATAGGAAATTCAAATAAATTATGCATGCATAGTATTACTATGATAAAATAACCATATTAATATTGTGAATTTGATAAAGTAAAAAAGAGACCCTTAAAATTCAAGAGCCTCTTTTAAGAAATACTTATTTTGATATTTTTTATTCTACCGTCACAGATTTTGCCAAATTCCTTGGCTGATCGACATTACAATCGCGCATTACCGCAATATGGTAAGATAGAAGTTGTAATGGAATAGTAGTTAATAAAGGGGTCAGACTTTCCAAAGTTTCCGGCACCTCAATCACATGATCCGCTAAATCCCTTACTTGCTCATCACCCTCGGTAACAATTGCAATGATTTTACCTTTTCTAGATTTTATTTCCTGAATATTACTCACCACTTTCTCATAATGTCCCTTTTTGGTAGCAATTACAAAAACGGGCATATGCTCGTCAATCAAAGCAATAGGACCGTGTTTCATTTCCGCTGCCGGATAGCCTTCTGCATGTATATAACTAATTTCCTTCAACTTTAAAGCCCCTTCCAGTGCTACTGGGAAATTATAACCTCTACCTAAATAAAGACAATTTGTGGAATCCTTATACACATTAGCAATAATTTCAATTAAAGGATTAGATTCCAAAGCCCTTTCAACCTTAGCCGGAATCGTCTCCAATTCGGTTAAATACTCATGATATTTGGTTTCAGAAAAAACACCTTTGGCTTTCGCTAGTTTTAGGGCAATCAAGGTCAACACCGTAATCTGTGTGGTAAAGGCCTTTGTTGAGGCAACACCAATTTCTGGACCTGCATGCGTATAGGCTCCTGCATCGGTCTCCCTAGCAATAGTAGAACCGACTACATTACAAACCCCAAAAACGAATGCTCCTTTCTCCTTTGCTAGTTTAATAGCAGCTAACGTATCTGCTGTTTCGCCAGATTGTGATATGGCAATTAACACATCCTTATCTGTAATTACCGGATTTCTGTACCTAAACTCTGATGCATATTCTACCTCTACTGAAATTCTGGCAAGGTCTTCAAAAATGTACTCCGCTACCAAACCTGCGTGCCAAGATGTCCCACAGGCAACTATAATAATTCTATTGGCATTGGTGAATTTTTCCAGATTCTGGTCAATTCCTGCCATTCTAATAAGGCCTTGGTCTGCGTGTAGCCTTCCTCTGTACGTATCTTTTATTGCTCTTGGCTGCTCATAGATTTCCTTTAGCATGAAATGCTCATAACCACCCTTTTCAATCTCCTCTAAGTTCATCTGTAATTCTAGAATCCTTGGGTAGGCTACGGAATCATCCTTTATCTTTCTTAGTTTAATTTCTTTGCCAAGACGAATAATAGCCATTTCCTCATCTTCTAAATACACGGCATTGTTCGTAAACTCAATAAAAGGAGAAGCATCGGATGCAATGAAAAATTCATCTTCACCAATACCTATAGCCAATGGGCTTCCCAGTTTAGCAACAACAATTTCATCTGGCTTTCTCTTGTCGAAGACTGCAATAGCGTAGGCCCCAACGACTTGGTTAAGCGCAAGTTGAACCGCTTTACCCAACATCACGTCTTCTGTTTTCTTAACTTCTTCTATAAGGTTGACCAGAACCTCAGTATCCGTATCGGAAGAAAAGATATAACCCCTTTTTGAAAGCTCTTTTTTTATAGATTCATAATTCTCAATAATTCCATTGTGTATAATGACCAAGTCACCAGAATTAGAATAATGTGGATGGGAATTCACATCGTTTGGAACACCGTGAGTAGCCCAGCGCGTATGACCAACCCCTAAACTTCCCTTTTGAGAAATTTCACTTGCCTTATTTTTTAAGTCTTCTACTTTTCCTTTTGTTTTGGCAAGATTGATGTCTTTGCCATCAAACAACGCGATACCTGCACTATCATAACCCCGATACTCTAGGCGTTGCAATCCTTTAATAATAATAGGAAAAGCATCCCTATAACCGATATATCCTACAATTCCGCACATAATTTAATACTATTTGATAGTTGTTGTGTTATAAATTCTTACGCAAATGTAAGTGAACGCCTAAGAATCAAATTGTTATTCGGGATATAGAATGCATTTACTCTGTAAAGCGATATAAACAAAAGCTAAAAAGTATAAAAATAAAAGACTAATCTACCTTAGTGTAGGAAATTTCTAACCTTAATCGTTTATCAAAATCTGGATCTGTAACAGGGATATTACTTCCAAACAGGACTGTTCCTAATGGGGTTAAAGTAGAGGTTACCGGAATAAACCTTTCCACATTATCTGCAAGCATAGCATTGGCTGAGCCAATCGACAAAATATTCGTAGTCAAGGTTAGACCAAGAGTTACGTTAGTAGAGTCCCGCAACACCAAATTATTGATGTGATCGGTGATTTTAACCGAATATTTTATACCATCCTCTCCAGATTTTTCTATTACCCCATCATAGTTAGGATAACTATTCAATAATGGAAAAGGATCTCCCTGTATAGGTCCGGGGTCTGTAAAAGGATTATACAAAGGAACGTTTGATTGCGTATTATATAGATATAATCTAGGTGGCTCTATAATCCCCCCAACCATGTCCAATTCATCCCTATCTATATAAAAAACTAAATTCGCTTCATTAATAATCCAATTTTCAGACTTTATTTGGCTAATTGCCTCTCTACCATTTGCTGTTTCAAATAAATCGATTTCTGAAAATATCCCAGCACCACCTTTTACATATATCCTAGACGTAGTTTCTCCAGTATCCAAGGTCTGTGCAATGGCAGTTGGATAATTATCGTTTATCAATGTGTTAACAGCATTTCCATTAACCGAACCTGTTTGAGTGTTTGGGGTAATAAGATTAATCTGGTAGTTCTTTTCCAATACCTCAATAGAATTTTCATTTGTGCTATTAGCGTTATAAGAATCATGGGTGTAAGTTATCTGAATATTAGCAAATCTTAAATCTAACAATAACATTAGGCCTTCTGGAGCATCACTCTCTAAAGATAAATGTATCCCTCTTAAGTATGTACTGAAATTAGATTGACTAAAGAGTTCCGAACTCCCTTCTTTACTTAGAATGTAATCCTGAAAGAAATCATTATCAAGAGGTACCCGAATGCCTGGGTTAAGTTTTTCAAATGTTAAGGACTCATCTACCTCATCTGTAGTTTCATTATCCTCTTGGGATAATAATATTTCTTTATCATCAATAAATAATTCCCCTGACTCTGCCGAATCATATAATACATCAGATACAAAATTTGGAGAGAACTCTTGCGTAGAAAAATAAGCCTGTGATTCTTGAAAATTGCTGTTTGGGTCTAAATCTCGTAAAAAGTAGGTGCTGTGCTCCACTTTTAACCTAAACGAAGCATCGATTGCACCGTAAATACTATCCAATACCCTACGTTGCGCAAAATTATTTGCTACAATCGGTTGGCCGTCCGTATCATTTATACCGTCTGCGTTTGCATCTAAACTCTCGGTATCCCATGGATCCGTGTTTGTGGCGCGCTCCAAGCTATTGGATACGCCATCGCCATCACTATCGTTATCGGGATTTTCTGGCTCAACATCTAAAGCATCCACAACACCATCAAGGTCTCTATCCGTTGCGCCAACTGTTAAATATGGAATGTATAGGAACACCTCCTTAACCGTCTCATTCTCTTCAATGGTAGTAATAGCATCATCTGAATCTGAGGTGTCTTCAGTACTTTGCCTTAAGGAACCAAAAAGAGGATTGGGATTAGAAAGTTGAAGTTGGGTAGTAATACTTCCTTCAGTGTTGCCAAAAACACCGTGTGAGAACATCCCTAACTGATATATAGGAAGCCTATTTGTTCTAACCGCCGCTACATTTTTATTATAGGTAAAAACATCATAAACCACTGTTCCTGAGGTAAACGCTTCAGCACCTACCACACCTGAACCAATAGTTGTTAAATCTTCTTCACAGGAGCTAAAAAACCCCACAGTTAGCGCAAGACCCAAAACTATGGGAAACGTGCATTTCTTAAAAAAATTCATTCCGATTATTTTAAAACTTCTGTGTTATAAAAATTGGCGTAAGCTTCCTCGAACTCTTGAACGGGAACATACGGCAGCACTGGTTTTTGAAGGTTGGCAATGTGAGCATTTAACTCCTCTGGAATATTTTCTGAGGCTAAAATAACTGCATCTGAAAAATCCACAGCTACTTTTAACAAATTATTATAGGTAGGGGACCCTAAGGAGGTGATTTCTTCTTCGGGAATACCATCAAACGTTATTTTTTTAACCATATCCTTATCAAGTTCTCCTTCAAAGGTTTTTCCATAAACGGATAACACTATCTTGCTATCTGCAAAAAGTGGTTCATCCGTATAGTATTTTTTGAGATATAACGGCAATAAGCTTGCCATCCATCCATGTACATGAATAATATCTGGCGACCAGTTGAGTTTTTTGACGGTCTCCATAACCCCTTTTGCAAAAAAGATAGCCCGTTGATCGTTATCTGGAAATAAGTTCCCATCCTTGTCGGTAAACGTTGCTTTTCTCTTAAAGTACTCGTCATTATCTATAAAATATACTTGAATACGTTCCTTTGGTATAGAAGCCACCTTAATAATCAAAGGCATATCCATATCATTGATTACCAAATTCATCCCTGACAAACGAATAACTTCATGTAATTGATGCCGCCTTTCGTTGATATTCCCATATTTTGGCATAAAAATCCTAATCTGACCCCCATTGCTGTTGACCATTTTTGGAGTTTCGTAAGACATTAATGAAACTTCGTTTTCTGGTAGATAAGGCACTAATTCAGAAGATACAAACAATATCTTTTTACCATTCATATAAGTTATTTTTAATTTTTTGCTCGAAGGCGAATGCAAAATTACAAAAAATATAGAGATTACCAGTATTTATAGTAAGTTTGCTCGCCAATGACACTTTTACATGCTACCCATCAACACGAAAAAAGAACTTCTCAAAAAGCTTAACAGCCTACTTGAAAATCATACTATAGGTCTTGTTCCTACTATGGGCGCATTACACTTGGGCCATGCCTCTCTTATAAAAAGAGCCCTTTCTGAGAATGACAAGGTTGTGGTAAGCATTTTTGTAAATCCTACACAATTTAATAACCAAGAGGACCTCATAAAATACCCTAAAACACTCGATGAGGATATGGCACTTATAAAAGCAATATCCTCTGAAATTATAGTTTTTACGCCAAAAATAACCGAAATATACGATAATGCAACCGTCTCAAAATCTTATGCCTTCAATGGTTTAGAAAAAGTTATGGAAGGAGCCTTTAGATCAGGACATTTTAACGGTGTGGCAACCATAGTAGAAGCTTTGTTCGACCTAATTAAGCCCACAAGAGCTTACTTTGGCGAAAAAGATTTCCAACAATTATGTATTATACAAAAACTGACTGAATTACAGAAAATACGTGTTGACATTATAGGCTGCCCAATAGTTCGTGAACCCAATGGTTTAGCCATGAGTTCTAGAAATGAAAGGTTGAATACCCTGCTAAGGCAAAAAGCTAGTTTTATATACGAGACACTACAAGCTGCCAAACAAAAATTTGGCACGGAAAATGCGCATAAAATAAAGGGGTGGGTAGAATATATATTTAGAAAGCATACCGACTTTAAACTGGAATATTTTGAAATAACGGATGTCGCTACTTTAACCCCCATTCAACAAAAAATAAAGAACACAAAATATAGAGCCTTCATTGCCGTTTTTGCAGATGACCTTAGACTTATAGACAATATAGCGCTCAATTAATTACTTTTGAACCATGCAAATAGAAGTAGTAAAATCTAAAATACACCGAGTAAAAGTCACAGGGGCAGATTTAAATTACATAGGAAGCATTACTATTGATGAAGATTTGATGGACGCTGCCAATATTATTAGAGGAGAAAAGGTGCAAATAGTCAATAATAATAATGGCGAACGACTAGAAACCTACGCTATACCTGGCCCTCGTGGCAGTGGAGAAATTACCTTAAATGGTGCTGCCTCAAGAAAAGTTGCCGTTGGTGATGTTTTAATATTAATATGCTACGGTAGAATGGATATTGAACAGGCAAAGAAATTTAACCCTTCACTTGTATTCCCTAACGAGGAAAATAACTTGTTAAACTAATTTTGACAAACACTTTAAAAAAAAATCTAAAAATAATACTCCCGATTGCTCTGGGAGTTTTTTTAGTTTGGTACTCCTATAATGCTACAAGTCCGGAAGACCGTAAGCAAATCTTTTTTTATATTAAGGAGGCCGATGCGCTCTGGGTGTCCCTATCTGTGCTACTAGGTGTCTTAGGCCACGTCTCACGCGCCATTCGTTGGAATTATTTATTAGAACCACTGGGATACCAGCCCAAACTAAAAAATAATTTACTAATCATCTTAATGTCCTACTTTGCTAATCTTGGAATCCCAAGAACAGGAGAGGTGCTGCGGGCAACAGCCCTGACTACCTACGAAGACGTACCTTTTGAAAAAGGCTTTGGAACCATCGTAACTGAAAGGGTAATCGATGTAATTATGTTACTATTTATCGTGCTTTTGGCATTGGTTTTACAGACCGATGTTATTATGGATGTTCTAGAGAAAAAAGGGTTGGACATAAAGGGTATAGTATCGCTTTTAGGAGCTGTTTTAGTTGCTGGTACTGTTTTTGCCCTTTTTATAAAAAAATCATCAAACGGTATCGCAATAAAAATAAAATCTTTTTTAAAAGGCTTATTAGATGGTGTTTTTAGCATTTTTAAGATGAAGCGAAAATGGTCCTTTGTGCTTCATACCCTATTCATCTGGGGATGCTACATTGGCATGCTCTGGGTCATAAAATTCACAGTTCCGGAAACGGTAGAACTAACGTTTAGTCAGCTATTGGTAGCCTTTGTTGCAGGTGCTTTTGCGATGGCTACCACCAATGGAGGCATAGGTCTATACCCTATAGCGGTAAGTAACGCTTTAACTATTTTTGGCATTAGCTCCGTAGCCGGAGATGCCTTTGGATGGATCATATGGATTTCACAAACCTTAATGATCGTTGTTTTTGGTGCAATATCTTTTCTGCTATTACCGTTATTGAACAGAAACAAACAGTAGTTATACTGTTGAAAAACACAAAATGCGCCACATTTTATTCCTCACCATCTTTTTTTTAGGCCTTGTTTCCAGCGCCCAAACAACTCAAGAAATATTTGAATCCTTTAAACTTCAGGAGCGACGAGATGTTCACTATTATTTTCCAGAAAAACTTGACGATAACAAAAAATATCCGCTAATTCTAGTACTAGATGCGGAATACCTTTTTGAGCAAGTAGTAGCCACATCAAAATTTTATAGCCGTTTTCATGGTGCTCCAGAAAGTATCGTAGTAGGAATAAATCAAAGCAAAAATGACATTCGATTTGAGGACTGCGCCTTTGACCGAGAAACAGGACTCCCCCAAGAAAAATCAAAAAAATTCTTTGAATTTTTAGGAATGGAAATCATTCCATACCTAGATCTCAACTACAGTACAGCTCCGTTTAAGATTGTGGTAGGTTACGATATCAGTGCAAATTTTCAAAACTACTGGCTGTTTAAGGATAACTCACTTTTTAACGCATACGTTAGCATCTCGCCTACCTTAGCACCAGAAATGGAAACCCGTGTACCAAGCCGTCTGGGTAGTTTTGACAAGCAAATCTTTTATCAACTTATCTTAGAAGGAGAAAAAACCAAGAGTACGGAGGCTATACTTGCCATGGACAAAGGTATAAAGGCGATTAAGAAAGAGAGCTTACACTATTTCTTCGATACCTATGAAGATGCTGATCATATCTCAGTGGCTACCTACGGTATTGGAAAAGCATTTGACAACATATTTAGCATGTTCAAACCTATTAGCACCACCGAATATAGAACACAAATACTTACTTCAGATGAACCTGTATTTAATTACTTAGAAGCTAAATATAAGCGTATAGAAGACCTATTTGGCTTTAGCAAACCAGTGGCACTTAACGATATTATGGCCATTTATGTCGCTAGTAGAAAAAAAGAGGATTTTGACTCTCTAAAACCGCTCTCGGACCTATGCAAAAAACAATATCCAGACACTATGCTTGGTTTCTATTTTGAAGGGGAATATTACGAACAGATAGGCGAGCCCAAAAAAGCCCTTAAAACTTTCGAAAAAGCCTTTTTGATGGACGAAATAGATTTCCTAACCAAAGAATTGGCCCTTGAAAAAATGGACGCACTTAAAGCCGATTTCGGTTTCTAAACCTACTTAGGAGTACATCCCAAATCTTAATACCTACCGCTTATGATAAAAATTGACTCCAAGTACTTCATCGTCTCGGGAATCCTATTTACTTATTTTGGACTCAGAGGAGAATTTGTCCTGGTCTATAACGGGTTATCCCTTCTGATGGCATGGGCCTCATTTTTTATAGCCTTCAGTGAATTGAACAATAGCAGCAGCAAAAAATAGGACACCTTTATAAGTAACCTATACTAGCCATATTCAAACTTCTTGCTACCTTTATCCCAAACGGGAGATACTTAAGATGGCCAAGACAAAAACGGCATTTTTTTGCCAAAATTGCGGTACCCAATACGCCAAATGGGTAGGGCAGTGCGCAGCGTGTAAAGCATGGAACACGGTGGTAGAAGAAGTTGTCCAAAAAGAAGAAAAAGTCAGTTGGAAAACACCCACAAATACTGCAAAAAGGGTTTCTACACCACTACTGGTAAATGAAATAAGCACAGAAAAAGAACTACGCTTAGATACGTATAACCTAGAATTTAACCGCGTTCTTGGCGGTGGACTGGTTCCAGGTTCGCTTGTGCTAATCGGAGGTGAACCTGGCGTTGGTAAAAGCACCTTGCTTTTACAGATTGCCCTCAAATTACCTTACAGCACACTTTATGTATCTGGGGAAGAAAGCCAAAAGCAAATTAAAATGCGCGCCGATCGCATTCACCCCAATAGCCAAACCTGTTTTATCCTTACCGAAACTAAAACCCAAAATATTTTCAAACAAATAGAAGCGACTGAACCAGATATCGTAGTCATCGATTCTATACAGACGTTACACTCCGATTACATTGAGTCGGCCGCAGGCAGTATCTCTCAAATACGAGAATGTACTGCGGAACTCATCAAGTTTGCTAAGGAAACTAACACCCCTGTAATTTTAATCGGCCACATTACAAAAGATGGATCAATCGCCGGCCCGAAGATTTTGGAACATATGGTAGATACCGTTTTACAATTTGAAGGGGATAGGAATTACGTGTACCGTATTCTTAGGTCTTTGAAGAATCGCTTTGGTTCTACCGCAGAATTGGGTATCTACGAAATGCAAGGAAGCGGACTACGTGAAGTTAACAACCCGTCCGAAGTGCTTATTTCTAAAAACGATGAAGCTCTAAGTGGTACTGCTATTGCTTCTACTGTTGAAGGTATGCGCCCTTTACTAATAGAAATACAGGCATTGGTAAGTACGGCAGTTTACGGAACTCCTCAGCGCTCTACTACGGGCTATAATGCCAAACGTCTGAATATGCTTTTAGCCGTACTGGAAAAAAGGGCTGGTTTTAAATTGGGTGCAAAAGATGTATTCCTGAATATTACAGGTGGTATTTCTGTAGATGACCCTGCTATTGATTTAGCCGTAATTGCAGCAATTTTATCTAGTAATGAGGATATTCCTATAGAAAAAGGTGTCTGCTTTGCTGCAGAAGTTGGCCTTGCCGGCGAGGTGAGACCTGTACAACGGGTAGACCAACGCATCTTAGAAGCTGAAAAATTAGGGTATCACACCATTATTGTATCTAAAAGTAATAAAATAGGGCTTAAAAAAACAAAAATAAAAGTCCTTCTTGCTTCAAAAATAGAAGATATCGTCAAAAATTTATTCGGTTAACGTTTGTCTCTCATAATTCTGGCCATGACCAAAATAATAATGACAACAGCAATAATCAAAACTATTTGACCAAACCCCATTTGCAGAAACCCTTTATACATCATTTTAAGGTGCAGGATTAGGTATTTGATTGTGAATGGCTTCAATAGCTTTTAAAACTTCGTCCGAAAGTTCTACTTCTATACTAGAAATATTTTCCTTCAGCTGCTGTATGGAAGTAGCCCCAATGATATTGCTGGTTACAAAGGGTCTTGTATTTACAAAAGCAAGTGACATTTGAGCCAATGACAAATTATTTGCTTGGGCCAACTCGTAGTATTTTTGAGTAGCATGAGTAGCTGCTTCACCAACATATCTGCTAAAGTTAGGGAATAAGGAAATCCGTGATCCTTCTGGCAATCTTCCTCCCAAATATTTACCGCTCAAAACTCCAAAACCTAAAGGAGAGTAAGCTAATAATCCTATTTTTTCACGTATTGCAATCTCAGAAAGACCCACTTCAAAAAGACGGTTCAGAAGACTATAAGGATTTTGGATGGTTATGGTTCTGGGTAAGGTCGCATGTACTTTACTCTCCTCTAAATAACGCATAGTACCCCAAGGTGTTTCATTGGAAATACCAACTTGCCGTATCTTACCATCACGAATTAAATCGCGCAAAGTCTCCAAAACTTGATGAAAATTATCCTCCCAATAATCAGTAATATCATGCTCATAACCACGTTTACCAAAATAATTCGTATTCCTTTCTGGCCAATGCAATTGATATAGGTCAATATAATCGGTTTGTAGACGCTCCAAACTACCTTCTACGGCATCTATGATAGAATCTCGAGAAAAACCAGTGGTGCGTATAAATTTGGTATAATCACCATTCCCTGCAATTTTTGATGCCAAAACAACCTTATCACGGTTTCCTGTCTTTTTAAACCAACTCCCTATGATTTTTTCTGTGTGACCGTAACGATCGGCATGGGCAGGAACGGGATATAGCTCTGCCGTATCAAAAAAATTAACCCCTTGTTCCAACGCATAATTCATTTGTGCATGTCCTTCCTCCACCGTATTCTGCTTGCCCCAAGTCATCGTGCCTAGGCAAATTTTACTTACTTCAATATTTGTATGGGGAAGGCGCGTGTACTTCATCGTTTTTGAAAAATGTAAATTTGAAAAGCGGTAAAATTACTAAATAAAATATCCATAGCCGACAGGAATCAATTTTTGGAGTTTAACTGAGGTCTAAGGTGCTGTATTCGTTAACAACAAAACCTGAGGAAAGGCAGTAACCCCAGTACTCATAGAAATAGACATCATCTCCTGAATATTGTAGATAAACGTCCCCAGCATTACATCCAACCGATTGTCGTTATTAAAATCTCCTACTTCCATGGTAAGCCAATTTCCATGGATAGGAACTTCCATATACGATGGAGTAAAATCTAAATTTCCATTGTTTTCCAAATAAACAATACTCTCCTTTGCCGTGCGGTTATCGGTATATTCCGAATAAAGTGAGGCCCCAATAATATCCAAATCTCCGTCCATATCAAAATCCCGCACCATGGCTTTGCCACAATCATACATAGGATAAAAAAACGATTCTTCAAACACATCATTCCCGTCATTAAGAAAAATTCGAATCCCATGATATGGCTTGTCAATCGCAGAATAGTCCCTATTATCGCCATTGGTTACCATAATATCTTGATATCCATCAGCATTAAAATCTGCCAATTCAAAATAACTTGTTCCGTTTACAGCGTCAAAACTCAATACTGTTCTTTCCTCAAAATTATTATTCCCCGTATTGTAGTAAATAATTATTTGTTCCCTTGCTTGCGTCATAAGGGCCATAATGTCCGGTTTACCGTCTTTGTTAAAGTCAGATATTTCAACTTTTCTTGTGCCTGGTAAGGTGTTCAGCACCTGTTCTTTTGAACTGTCAAAATTATCGAACCACGAAAGAGAACCACCATAATGCCCAAAACTACAGAGTACCAAGTCCGTTTTTCCATCGGCATTAAGGTCTTCTGCAATAAAATTTACAGGGCGTTTTAAATTAGAGAACAGCGTCTCTGTATCTACTCCGGATGTTGCACCCATGCGGTATAAATTTCCCAAAGATTGATCTGATGGCGAAAGTTTTCCTAAAGTGAGCAGTAATGGATTTCCATTGGTATCAAAATCTAAATGGGAAGCGGGACTATCCAAGGTATACGTATTAACGATACCTCCTGTATTATCTAAAACAAAAAGACTTTTGAAATCTCCAATATATAAATTAGAAGTAACAGAATCATAACGTAAAAGACTTACCTGGGGCAGTTTGGAATCTCCAATACTAATGGTTTGGGCGGTAAAGGGAAATATCGCCTCAGAAGATTCCGCTTTTCTTACCAAAGCCGGTAAACTTTTAGGGGCATTTTCCAAATAGTATTTTTTTACCAGGCTCCAATCTTCTTCAGAAATCAAGGGGTACTCTGGGTACACGTTTAATTCCTCTACCAAACTCGCTTCTTGGGGTTTCATATCAGCATCCCATCCTTTACCATCGATTTTGAGTCCTAGCCTAAGTCCCATATTAGGCAGTACGCTATTTTTCCAAGTAGTATAGTCTAAAGATTTGGGGCTAGGCAATTTATGGCAGGTGGCACAATAGATTGCTGCCAATTTTTTTCCCGAATCTTCTGTTTTCAATTGCGGGCTAACGACGGTGTACTCAGTTCGCCCTTTATTTTCTGCTAGAAAATATAAAGCTATAAAAAAGGGAAAGCAAAAAATAAGAAGGTATTTCCGAGACATAACTGGCATTTAATCTAACTCAACTAAAATAGGGCAATGATCACTGTGTTTGGCTTCTGATAAGATAATCGAGCGTTTTAACCGTTCCCTTAAAGGCTCAGCGACCATGGCATAGTCTAGGCGCCAACCTTTATTATTATTCCTAGCATTTGCTCTATAACTCCACCACGTATAATTCTCGGATTCTTTATTAAAGTACCTAAAACTATCTATAAATCCACTTTCCATCAAGTTGCTGATCCACTCCCGCTCTACAGGTAGAAAACCGGAAACATTTTTAAGGCCCAGTGGATTATGTATATCTATGGCTTCATGACAAATATTATAATCCCCTAAAACGATCAGGTTTGGCCTAACCTTTTTCAAGGCATCTAAATAGTCCCGTATTTCATCCATGTAATTCAACTTAAACTCTAGCCTATCCATATTAGATCCTGAAGGAAGGTACATACTCATTACCGATAAATTCCCGAAATCTGCACGGATATTCCGCCCTTCAAAATCCATGGTATCTATACCGGTGCCGAACTCTATATGGTCGGGTTTAGTTTTTGATAAGATAGCTACGCCACTATACCCTTTCTTTTGAGCGCTATACCAGTAGTTGTTCGCATAGCCTGCGGCTTCAAAAACAGAAAGATCTAACTGCTCTTCTTGCGCTTTTATCTCTTGTAAGCAGACCACATCTGGGTCTACTGCCTGTAACCAATCTAAAAATCCTTTCTTTAACGCCGCTCTTATGCCGTTTACGTTATATGATACTATTTTCACGTGAATCTTTTTTATTCGAAAATACACAATGTTCCCTTTTTAAACGATGAATGAACTTAATTTTATCCCCGCAACTCATCTATTTAACAGCAGATCTTAGTAGATTTTTTTTTGTTGATTTTTATGTGACAAATCGATAAAAGCTATAAATTGGCTTACTAATTGAAATTATCTTGCCTTAAGACTAAAATACACTTTGCTATGAAAAAATTATATGCACTATTAGTTTTCTTATGCCTTTCTTCCAGTTATCTTAACGCACAGGATTCTACCGACCCAACAGATGGCAGGGACGAAGTAAAATTGGGTTTGTTTAATCTCGTAGCTTTTAAATATTTAGATGCGTCTTATGAACGACTTATAGATGAGGAATCCTCTTTTGGTATAGCCGGACTTATTAATCTAGGGGACGATTTTGACATCTTTGATTATCTAAGGGAATTTTCCATTACGCCTTATTACCGCAGGTATTTCTCCAAAGGCTATGCGAAAGGCTTTTTTGTAGAAGGTTTTGGTATGCTGAACCAATCTTCTGATGAGTTTTCCTCTAGCTTTGATGAATTTGGCCAACCTAATGGCTTTGCAATCGAAAAATTCAACGACTTAGCCATTGGGGTTTCCCTGGGTGGAAAATTCATTTCCAAGAGAGGTTTTGTAGCCGAAGTATATGGTGGTATTGGCCGTAATCTTTTAAATTCCGCTAATCCAGTAGAAGTTGTTGGCCGTGGTGGTATTTCGCTAGGCTTTCGCTTTTAATCCTTATTTTTACCACCTTACTTTTAAGGCATGAAACGGTATTTCTTTTTTCTAATTTCTTTATTTTTAACCAGCTATTGTTGGTCACAAAACCCTGTAAACAAAGATAGTGTAACTCAACTGGACGAAGTTATATTACTGGATGCACTTCGCACCAAGAATACAATAGGGCTTACCCCTTCCGAAATCATATCTGCACGTGCTTTTCAAAACTACAGTCCTGTTTCCATAGTACCCGCTATGAATCAAATACCTGGTGTTTATGTTTTTTCCGGTGCATTGAACACCAATCGCATTACTATACGTGGTATTGGTTCGAGAACACTTTTTGGGACGAACAAGCTCCGTATGTACTACAGCGATATCCCCATAACAGACGGGTCTGGATTTTCTTCTATCGAAGCTTTTGACCTAGAAAACCTAAGCCAAATAGAAGTGGTTAAAGGACCAAAGAGCACTACGCATGGCGCCAATCTGGGCGGAGCGATAATTTTAGGCCCAAAGGAGGCTTTGGGTGTTTCTACAAATTTTTCCAATAACCTCACCGTTGGATCGTTTGGACTCTTTAAAAACAACCTCTCCTTTAACCATTATAACGGAAAACTACGTGTTGGGCTACAATACAGTCGGATGAAAACAAATGGCTACCGCGAGAACAGTAAGTTTGAACGGGATGGGCTACTACTAAATACTTCGTATCAAATCAATACTAAGAACAATATCTCCCTGCTCGTAAACCATATAGATTTTACGGCGCAAATACCTAGTTCCCTCGGTGCAACCGCCTTTGCAGAAAATCCGCAACAAGCAACGTTTACTTGGCGCGCCGCTCAAGGTTTTGAGGACAACAACTATACCTTGGTGGGACTTAATCTTGTACATCAATTTAGTAATACTTTTCAAAATTCTACCAGTATTTTCTATAATTACTTAGACAAAGAGGAAGCTAGACCTTTTGGTATTTTGGAGGAAATAACCAAAGGTTACGGACTAAGAACACTATTTTCAGGAAACTTCAACTTTAATAATCGGGGTGCCCAATACACCTTTGGAGGAGAACTCTTTAAAGACGAATACGACTGGGACGAATTTGAAAACCGATACGAAGAGAACGATGGCAACGGAAGTTTAAAAGGAAATCAATTTGCCCGAAATAAAGAATTTAGAAATCAATGGAACGCTTTTGGAACACTTTTAATACCGTTCTCCGAAAAATTTTCAACACAACTAGGGCTAAACATCAACAAAACACAATACGATTACCGAGACTTGTTCAACGCTCGCAGCGATAACAAAAGCGCGGACAGAAATTTTAAAGCTATAGTATTGCCAAACCTGATGCTAGACTATGCGCTTACAAACAACCATAAAATTTATACTAATATCAGCCGCGGATTTTCTAACCCAAGCGTGGAAGAAACCTTAACTCCGGATGGGGTTATTAATCCAGATATTGCCCAAGAAACCGGAATGAACTATGAGCTAGGAACCCTACTTTTTTTTGATGAAAAAAGGTTGAAAATAGACATTTCTTTATACCAAATGAGAATCAATAATCTCTTGGTAGGCGAACGCATAGACGAAGATAGATTTGTAGGAAGAAATGCTGGAAAAACACGTCATAATGGCCTAGAACTGGGATTGAATTATACTTGGGACGTTTCAAAAAACCTACAAATAGCGCCCTTTGTCAACTATACATTTAACGACCACAGCTTTTTAGAATTTAACGATGAAGGTGTTGATTATTCTGGGAACGCCCTTACGGGAGTTCCTAAGGTAACAGGAACAACCGGACTCCAGTTACGCTTATTTCAGCATTTTTATTGGAATACGACTCACCAATACGTAAGTACCATCCCATTAACCGACACCGGTGATTTGGATAGCGATTCATTTTCTATTTTCACCACTCGTATGGGCTATCTCAAAAAGCTTGGCACTAATTTTACTGTTGGTGTCGATTTTGGCATAAATAATCTATTTGATAGTGTTTACACGCAATCCGTACTGATTAACACCCAAGGATTCGGAGGTCGGGAACCGCGTTACTTTTATCCAGGCGATGCCCGAAATTATTATGGTAGTATTCGGTTGGGATACAAACTTTAATCCATCTTTTTAAGCCAAGTCTTCATATCAACAGCTTCGTGAATAATCCTTTTCAAATCGGAAATCGCAACACGCTCCTGTTCCATAGAATCGCGATGTCGAATAGTTACCGTTTGGTCTTCTAAGGTTTGATGGTCTACCGTGATGCAGAAAGGTGTACCATTAGCGTCTTGTCTTCTATACCTGCGACCTACGGCATCTTTTTCATCATAGGTAACGTTGAAATCCCATTTTAGGTCTTTTACTATCGCGCGGGCAACATCCGGAAGTCCGTCTTTCTTTATCAAGGGTAAGATAGCAGCTTTCGTAGGAGCTAAGACAGCAGGGAGCTTTAAAACAGTTCTGGTGCTTCCGTTCTCCAATTCTTCTTCTTGTAGCGAAGTTGCGAAGACAGCCAAGAACATACGATCTAGGCCAATAGATGTTTCCAAAACATAAGGCACATAGTTCTTATTGGTCTCGTGGTCAAAATACTGCAACTTTTTACCAGAAAATTTTTCATGGCTTCCCAAATCAAAATCTGTTCTTGAATGTATTCCTTCCAATTCCTTGAACCCAAACGGGAAACGGAATTCTATATCAGCTGCTGCATCGGCATAATGCGCCAATTTATCATGGTCATGGAAACGATAATTATCCTGACCCAAACCTAGGGAAAGATGCCATTTCATTCGTTTTTCCTTCCAGGTATCGTACCATTCTTTTTGCGTGCCGGGTTGGATAAAAAACTGCATTTCCATCTGTTCAAACTCCCGCATTCTAAAGATAAACTGGCGCGCCACAATTTCGTTTCTAAATGCTTTTCCAGTCTGGGCAATTCCAAACGGAATTTTCATCCGGCCACTTTTCTGTACGTTCAAAAAGTTTACAAAAATACCCTGTGCCGTTTCCGGTCTTAGATATAAATCCATAGCACTTTCCGCACTAGCACCTAACTTAGTACCGAACATAAGGTTAAACTGTTTTACATCTGTCCAATTTTTAGATCCGGACATAGGGCAAGCAATATCCAATTCTTCTATCAAGGCTTTTACATCAGCTAAATCCTCTTTCTCTAGGGATTGACCCATTCGTTTTAAAATGGAGTCACCTTGTTCTTTATAATCAACAACACGTTGGTTAGTAGCCAAAAACTGCTCCTTATCAAATTTATCTCCAAAACGTTTGGCTGCTTTTTTTACTTCCTTTTCTATCTTGGAATCTAGTTTACCTACATAATCCTCGATTAGAACATCGGCACGATATCTTTTATTGGAATCCTTATTGTCTATTAATGGGTCATTGAAGGCATCTACATGGCCAGAAGCTTTCCAAATGGTCGGGTGCATGAAAATAGCCGAATCCAAACCAACAATATTATCATTGAGTTGTACCATGGCCTTCCACCAATACTCTCGTATATTCTTCTTAAGCTCCGCCCCGTTCTGACCATAGTCATAAACAGCACTTAGCCCGTCGTAAATTTCACTGGATTGGAATACGTAACCGTATTCCTTTGCATGGGATATAACTTTCTTAAACTTATCTTCTTGATTTGCCATGTGGCAAAAATAGAATTTTTAGCTATAAACGAGTATAATTATTTCAATTCAAATTCCGAAGAGGTGATCAAACGTTCATCCTCAAATACATTGAGGGTATAGATGCCTTCTTTTAGAGAACCTTCAGGAACTGTTACTACCTCGCAAACTTGGAATTCGCTGCCCAAAAATATAAATTCTACACGCTTACTGTAGACGTTCCCATTCACCGTAATCGTATTGGCATTGTCTTCTACTATCTGTTTGTTTGGATTTAAGAATTGTAAATAAATAACTTTTTCTGATTCGACTTCGCTAGCATCTGTAAGAATAGTAACACATCCTCTTAGCTTCTCTATCGTAGAAGCTTTATTAGTACCCACCGGTCTAGAACTCCGCATCCTAAAGCCACGACCTTCGGAAAAATCCATCTTTAAGTAACTTTTGGTCTTCAGTTTTTGGTTCAGTTCCAATATTTTTCTGCGTTGTAGCGCCTCCGCTTCTGCAAGAGAGCTACTATTTGAACGTAAAATTTCTACTTCGTTTCTGGTTTCCTCATATTTTTCGGTCAGTAATATATTGTTGTACCTAAGAAAATTATTTTTCAATTTAAGACTATCATTCTTCGCTTCTAGCCTTCGTAATTCTGTCTTAAATTCCCGTAACTTACCTATAGTGAAAGTTAACCTTCCAACGGAATCTAATAACTGTTGCACCCTATATTTAGAATCTTGAAGCTCGATATCGCTTACCTCGTTCAATGTAGACATAAGGTCTACATCAGCTTTCATGAGCGTAAGATCGCTTATCAAAATATTCTTTTCTTTTTCTAAAAAGTTGATTTGCGAGGCAGACTGCGCGTGACTAAAGTAAAAAGCAATAAGAATACCTATCACAACGGCAACAAGTGCAGCAAGGATTATGTTATAATTGAATTTGTTATCTTGACTATCCATTAAAAATTGGCCGTTAAGTAGGTTAACAAAAAATTACAGGATTTGACCCGTAGCAAGCTTTCAAAGATAATAAACGATATAAACACCCTCCTATTGCCCGTGGTATGTTTTGGATGTAATGAGCAATTATACAGAGGAGAGAAACATATGTGTACCGTTTGTCGACATCAGCTGCCACTCACCGAGTATACCTTTAACGTTGAAAACCCAATAGACCGTATTTTTTACGGTCGAATTAACATAAAAAAGGCAAATTCCTTTCTATTCTTTACAAATCATGGTATTGTAAAAAATTTAATACATCACTTAAAATATAAAGGACAAGAGCAAATTGGTGAATTTTTAGGAGATTGGTTTGGCCTTATCCTGAAAGAAAATAGCAACCTACCTGCTATACATTATGTAATCCCTGTTCCATTGCATAGAAAAAAACTACGAAAAAGAGGCTATAATCAAACTTCGCTATTCGCCCAACAACTAGCGTTTCACCTTAACAGCAGGTGTAACAACCAACTTCTTATCAAGACAGCCAATACAAAAACACAAACAAAGAAAACACGATTGAGCCGTTGGTATGACAATAGATCGCTCTACGAGATTACCAACCAAGACCTCCTTAAAAACAAAACTATCCTATTGGTAGATGACGTAATTACCACAGGTGCCACAATGGAACTTTGCGCAACAGAGATAAAAAAAGTCCCTGGAACTACGGTATTCATTGCAAGTATGGCAGTTGTTGTTTGAGTTTACACATGAGGCTTAAAAGCCTATTTCATGAAGTTTTGATTAATTTTAGTTGGATTTTCACCATACTTTTAATAAAAAGAGGTGGTGGCTATATTTTTACTTTAGCTTTACGCCTATAAACTACCCCTAATTTTATGTAGCAGAAGAGCTTCGAATTTTCAATTCGGCTTGATTTAGTTTCTATTAAATATGTTGTTTCTTTGTGCGAGAACTATATAGATGTTACGAAGAGTATTAGCCGTTTTTTTTGTTTTTTTTATAGCCTTGGCCTTTTATCAATGTGCTCGAAAAGGAACGCCCACAGGAGGCCCTAGGGATGTAACACCTCCGGTGTTACTAAAAGCAGAGCCAGAAAATATGTCTATCAATTTTAAGACCCAAAAAATTAGGCTTTATTTTGATGAGCTTGTGAAATTAAAAGATGTCCAAGAACAGCTCATCGTTTCTCCCCCCCTTAAATATCAGCCTTTGTTGAAGCCGCAAGGCGGAGCAAGTAAATTCATAGAGGTCACAATCAAGGATACGCTACTAGAAAATACGACCTACACTCTGAATTTTGGGCAAAGTATCGTAGACAACAACGAGGAGAATCCAAATCCTTTTTTAACCTATGTATTTTCTACGGGTACGTATATTGATTCCTTAGAACTTTCAGGTGCCGTAAAAGATGCCTTCAACAAAGCTGCAGATGATTTTGTTAGCGTAATGCTTTACCAAATAGATTCTGCCTACACCGATTCTACTGTATATCAAAAGCCTCCTAATTATATCACAAACACCTTAGACAGTACCGTGGTTTTTAAATTGAGAAACCTTAAGGAAGGAACCTATGCCCTTATTGGGCTCAAGGACGCCGCAAAAGATAATATCTTTGACCAAAAAGCAGATAAAATTGGATTTGTAAGGGATACAATAACCCTACCTACAGACTCCATCTATCTACTCAGCCTGTTCAAAGAAGAGCCTGATTATAGTATAATAGTACCTTCAATGGTCGCAAAAAATAGAATTAGTTTTGGTTATTATGGTAATGGAAACGATATTGAAATAAATACCTTGACCCAATTACCAGATACCGTTTCAGCTACTATTCTAAAAGAACGAAACAAAGACACCTTGGATTATTGGTTTACCCCATTTGAAATGGATTCCATCATTTTTACCGTAACCAACGAGAAACTAAAAGTACAGGATACGTTTAGTGTCAAAAACAGAAAAGTTGAATTGGACACCCTGTTATTGAACCTGAACCAAAGAGGAACTTTACAATTTGATAAACAGTTAAGCATCCTATCGAATACGCCTTTAGTAAAAGCAGATAGTTCTAAAATCACTTTAATAAACAAAGATTCCTTAAACGTCCCTTACACACTTGTTTTAGATAGCTTAGAAAATAAATTAAATGTCTTGTTTGAACTGCAAGCAAACGAAAGCTACAAAATGCAGTTATTACCCGGTACGGTCTTAGATTTTTTCGATAGCACGAACGACACCCTCGCATACGCATTCGGAACCAAAATCCTTTCGGATTACGGTAATTTACAAATGAACGTGAACGGAGATAATATTTCTTATCCTATTATTGTGCAGCTCCTTAATGAAAAAGAAGAGGTACAACGCGAAATATATGCTGAGGGGCCGAAGGTTTTTGAATTTAACAATATTGACCCCACTAATTATTTGGTGCGTATCATTTTTGATGAGAACCGAAACAAAAAATGGGACACAGGAAGTTATCTTAAAAAAATGCAACCAGAAAAAGTGAGTTATTATCCTGGGGTTATAGAGATACGTGCGAACTGGGAAAAAATTGAAACCTTTACCCTAAAAGACTAAAAACATCCTTATCATTAAGGAACCCAAGCTTTTTCCGTGTTTCCGTTATGTGCTTTTTGGACAGCGCTACCTCTAAAACCGCCTCATCCTCAGAAAATAATAGTTGCTTTCCTAAAGTATCATAGACCCCAGAATGTCCCGAATAGCTGTGACCGATAAAATCTGTACCTACCCTATTTACACCCACACAATACGCCATATTTTCAATGGCCCTAGCCCTTAACAAAGTATCCCAAGCTTCTACTCTTGTCTTTGGCCAATTGGCCACATAAAGCAACACGTCATACTTCATCGTGTTTCTGCTCCAAACTGGAAAACGAAGATCATAACAAATCAAGGGACAAAATACAAATCCTTTATAATTTACCAACAGCTGCTTGGTTCCTGCTGTATATTTCTCGTTCTCACCGGCCAGCGTAAACGTATGCCTTTTATCATAAGCTGAAATACTACCGTCCGGTTTAACGAACAATAACCTATTGAAATTCTTTGTTCCCTCTCTATAAACAATACTTCCTACAATAGCGGCATTTGAACTCTGGGATATACCCTGCATCCAAACTAGGGTAGCCTCATCTTCGAAAGGAGAGATATTATCGGGACACATAGTAAAACCAGTGGTAAACATCTCTGGAAGGATAATAACGTCAACATCCTTGGAGAGCGACTCTATTTTTTTTGAGAATACTTCCCTATTGGCCTCAGGGCTTTCCCAAAGTAGGGGTGCTTGTATCAATGCTATTTTAAGATTTTCTTCCATTTCCTTCATTTAGTAAACAGTGATTTTCTGCTAAATAAGCGCTACCTAAAAAGGTAAAAGATTATAGAAATATCGATAAAATACTCCTATTACATCCATATACAAACACGCTGTGTGAGTCACCCAAAGTTTCTAAATTATGGCGCAAAATATAATAATACAGTAATCCTATATCTTACCTTTTTTTTTAAAACAAGACCCTATATTCGTCATCCTTTACCTTCTAATAAATCAATTAAGGCAGGAGAGCCTTGCAACTTCGCATGGTCTAATGCCGTATTGCCTCGTGCATCTTTTATAGCTATATCGGCTCCTTTGGCTAAAAGCATTTGAGCAATTTCAGGTCTATTGAAAGTAACAGCATAAATTAATGGGCTGGAACCCATAGTATTCCGTTCGTTTACATTAGCTCCGTTTTCTATTAACTTTTTTGCAAGGGGGATGAAGCCCTTAAAACAAACACCCATTAGGGCTGTATTCCCCGTACCATCTTTTTCATCAACTACAGCTCCACTTTCAAGTAAAAAATCTGTTATTTCTAAAAAATCATAATAACTAGCAAGTATCAGCGAGGTACTACCACGAGAATCCCTTGCATGTATCAAATTAGGTTCGGTTGCTATAAGGGTTTTAATTTTAGGAAGATTTCCTTTCCGAATTTCATCAAAAAAATGAGCTGTGTTATCCATCAATTCAAGATATAAAACTTAAGCGAATTTCGGAAATGTTTTCCCATCACTCCTATAAATAAGATAAAAAAAGAATACTTACTAAACCCAAATAATAAAAATAAAGACTTCAAAGTACTGCGGATAATAATCAAGACACTTAGTTTATTTATTTTCTAAATTTTACAGCGCAATGCACTATCAAGGTTCATTCTTTCGTGCTAAAAATAATACAAAATAAACCCTACTAAATAGTACTTTAGGTTTTGTGATCTCAATTTAAAGGGATGTGACTTTAGTAAAAACATATCTTCATTTAGCAACAGGAGACTGGCAATAGAAAATATTTCTTTCCCGAATTTAAGCGCAAATAAACTCCCCAATGTTATTTTCGTAAACCTCTCCCGCCATTTGTGAATGGCTGGGAGTTACTATAAAAGATTAAGGATGTCGGCATTTTTAACAAGAAAAAATTAAAATAATTCCTATAAATTTCTCTACTAATCCTAGGGAAATAGAAATGATAGAAAAGTATCCTCTAATAACCCAATATGTTTTGAGGCCAATTACGCCATCTGAGTTGGAGGCCATAAATAATTCTTAGCACTAGAATTTTATCATATTTGGGTATAGTAAATAAAGAGCAATTCAGAAGAAAATTATAAGGTTCAATACCATAAATTGACAAACAATTATCCTGAAACCGATAACTCCTAACGATTTTGAAACAGTACTAAACACGTGGTTCGTTTGGTTTAGTTATTAATACTAATATTTGGTTAACATAAAAAGATTAATTTGATTCACCTTTTTATGTTAACCAACCCTATAAATAACATTGTATTCAACGAAATAATAAAATCAGCCTTACAGCAAAAGGATTAGCCCTAATTTTATCTCCTTTTTTTGTGATGAGCAGTTTAAACTGCTTACATTAGACATAGTAATGAAAGCATATCACAACTGTTGTATAATCGATGATGATGAGTTTTTTGCATTTAACGCAAAAAGACTCATTATAGATTCTGATTTTTCAGAAAATGTACTCTGGTATTCAGATGGCCAACGTGCAATTGATGGACTCATTGGATTACTAATTGAAAACATAAGTCTTCCTGAAATTATTTTGTTGGATTTAAATATGCCGAATAAAAATGGTTGGGAATTTCTTGATGAATTTGCGGCATTGCCTTTAAAAAAAAGAGAAAACGTTCATATTTTTATCGCAAGCTCTTTTGTAAGCCCTGATCTTATGGAAAAAGCAAAGGGCTATAATCTTGTATTAGAATATCTAGTAAAACCGCTAACCAAAGAATCTTTAGTAAAAATCTCAACCTTTCAAAAAAAATAAATTATTCTCTAGCTTTAGGAGTGTAATCCTCAGGAGCTATTTGCGGTTCATTAATTGTTCCCTCACCTCCAGTATCGTTGTACAACACCCATTCTGTAATCGTATAAGAGCTATTCCCAGTCTTCACTTCAAGTTTTCTAAATGCCCTACCATCTTCAAATTCATGGTCGGTACCGGAACCATCTACGCCTACCACACCAAAAACATCGATAACAGTTCCAAACGGATCTATGAGTTGTAGATTGTCATCGCCATTGGAATCTGCAGGAGAATTACTTCCGCCCATAACATCAGGAGAAAAACCATAAACATTCAAAAATTCTTCTGTATTAGCGGCTACCACCAAAGTGCTTTTCCCAGCTATGTTGTATGCGGATAAATCTAAGCTAGAACTTACTTCCAAGGATGCGTTGGTGTATCTAACTATTTGCCAACTATTTAAAGATAAAAGAGTGTCAGATGCGTTATAGATTTCTATAAACCTGGCCTTTGCTTTATTATGGGGGTCTGCCAGTTCAGTAAAGAAAATGGCTTGGGAGGTAAATTCATCAATAACATCCTCGCACCGCTCGTTAGTAAAACTGATATCCTCCAAAGCTCGAATCTGAATATAAAATTCGTTGTTTTCATTAATCAATAATCCGATAATGCTTCCACTACCTTCAGGTACTAAGTTGGCCTGAAAATCTGAATAACCACTATTCCGTATTTCTATTTCATTATCGTCACAATCGACTAGCAATCTTAAGGTTTCCTTTTTTTCCACAGCAAAGCTAAGCCCTAATTCGTCTTGGAAAAACTCCACATTATTAATTTCTACCAGTGAGCCTGCTGTTATAATAGCCAATTCTGATATATCAATTATGGTAGGTACGATATCCTGTTTATCATCACAAGAAACGAACACATGTTCGAACACTGCATTGGATGGAAGCCTTCCTACTGATATATTACCAAAAGAAGTAAATACCCCACCTATTTTATACACGCCTTTTGACTTCCCCAAATACAGCCCTTTTAACTTGATTCGTATGTTATCCCCAACAGCGAAAAACAAATGTGAATCTCTCAAATCTATTTCAATCTGAAATGCTTCCGTAGGGTTAGACGGCGTGTCCTGAAAATGTAGTACTCCGAAAAAATTACCGGTAACATCAGAAGAAACAACATACCCCTCGATAATTAAATCTTCGTGTATTTGTATCGTTTCTCCGGTATATAATCCCTTGATATCAGAAAAGCTGGTATTGGCTTTCAAATCCGTGTTACACGTTTTATTCAAGATATCAAAATCCCTATCATTAACACAACTCATAACAACAAAAAGCACCAATAGCAGCCAACATAAACCCTTATTAATTGGTATTAAGAATAATGAATTCATGTTCATAATTTAAAAACTTATGGCTATATTAATAAAATACGTACGACCAAAACCATACCAATATTTAGGAGCAAATGCTGGTGAGCCGCTCAGATTATCTCGTTGCAACTGTCCAAAATTACCATTCCTGCTCTGCTCATAACCTCCTGTCCTAAAGCCGGTATTAAAGAGATTATTTACACTGGCAAAAACGCCTATATATTTTCCGTTTTTTAACCAAGATTTGCCTCCAACCATGTTCAACAAATAAAAGTTATCGAGTGGTTTTTGAGCCAATAGCCTATTAACGTTCTCTGGAGTAGCATCAGGAAAATTTTGTCCAGTTTCAGGATCGAGATAAAAGCTATTTGTTCTGGTAATGGTAGAAATATTGGCATAATTATTAGCAAGATAGTTTGCTGTCATGCCCACCCACCAGTATTTAGGGTCACGATATTCCAGCCCCAAAGCAATGGCCTTTTGCGGACCCTGGGCTAGGTTTAGTCCTTTAATATTTGCTTCTCCTAAATCTTTGGAACCACTTATATCTATGAGTTCTTCATCTGCACTAGCCGTATCAAAATTGATATTTACAAAAGGGTTACTAGCAAAAGTGTAATTTCCCAGCGCAGCTACCGCCGATACTTTTACGGCAGCCGATAACTGGTATTCCAATCCCAGCTCCAAGCCTTTGTGCAGCTTATCTAAATCGGTCAATACCTCTTGTACAAAGTCAGAGCCTACTCCAGAATCCACAAAGAAAAAATTTACATCCGTTGTGTTTTGAAATCTGGTATAAAAACCAGTGAGTCTGCCCGTAAGTTTAGGCATCCGTATGTAATAGTTAAAATCCATAGTGCTTATCGTTTCCCTTTGTAGCTTCTGTACTATGGTATTGGACTCTCTTGGATTAATGAAAATATTCTGCAACAAAGGAGGTCTTTGCAGAAAACCCACATGTGCGTTAACCCAATGCCGACCTGTAATTTTATGAGACACTCCGCCCTTTACACTAAAATTAGAAAAATCTACTTTTTCACTTTTCCCTGCAGCGTTTTCCAAAAATCGTTCATTCTGGAAAAAACCATCACGCTGATACGAAACTACCGAGTACTGTCCCGATACAAAGCCCTTCCATTTATTATAATCAATATTTAGCTGCGCAAAAGCATCCGTATGATTGGCTAAAAATTCATAACTGTAGTTGAACTTTTGTCCTTGTTCACGATTTACCTCTGCATCTATATTATTTCTGGTATCTGAAAATGGATCTATATCCTCATGATATGCCGCTCCTAACAAGTCAGCTATCAGTGCATAGTTTTTAGATTGGAGGTTTTTGTGCGTGAACCCGAAATCTAACTTAAAGCTACTGCTTATCGTATAATTTCCGTTGACCCTTGCCGTAAACTGGGTGTCGTTTATTACATCGTCATACAACACATAGGCTGCCTTTCCACTGTTGGACGGACTCCTATTTGCCGTATATACATATTGCCAATTCCATTGTGGGTCGCTCAAAAAGCTGGTTCGCGCCCTATCCGCACTTACAAAATTAGCACCTATCGGACTGTTGATATAAAAACTAGGTAAATACCTGTAGAAGCTTGGGTCTGGATTAGGAGCATTATAGTATCCTATTCTGCTTCTGGCGTGTTTTCCCGTCTGAAAAGCCAACCCCATCGTAAGGTTCCATTTTTCGGAATCGTAAAAATAGTTGAGTAATACCATAGGTTCGGATATACGACGTTCCCTAGAATTTCTGATTTCCCCATCTTGTGTTCCCCAGTAGGGATTATAGCCATTCCCCACCAAATCGTACACTTCTTCCGTAATCGCAGAAGATCTTCCCCTTCTGTTGGTTGCTGAAAATGCCGTTAGGGTGATGCTATTTTTTGGGTTTAATTGATATTCCAACGCCCCATAAAACGAATAGGCGTCATACAAAGTACCGTCTCTGTAGCCTTCCTTGGCCCATCTTCTAGAAGTAGAAACCATATAGGCCAATCCATCCTCCTTTACCCCTGAATTATAGGTTGCCATTATCCTACCCGTATAAGTTCTATTGGAAGCAGAAGAAGATAACCGCAATCCGGAGCGTAAACCAGAAGGCCTTAAATCTATATTCGTATTACCCAGTATGCCTCCAAAAGTGTGGGCGGAAGCTCCTAGACCATTTGTGAATTCCTGATTTCTGATTACATCGTTGAGGCCGCCCCAGTTGTTCCATTGCGGCCTGCCATCGAATAGCTTGTTCATAGGAATACCGTTCAACAAAACTTCTCCATTTTGAGAATCATATCCACGTACCCGAAAAAAGGCTTGCCCAAAATCGAAAGCTGCCCTATTCAAAAAAATATCTCGGGTAGATTGCAGCAACCCCAACGAACTAGCACTGCCTTCATCATCCAATAACTCGGCATCCGTAAGGGTAATGAGATTATCCTGCTTTTCTAAGGTCAAATCTGTTTGTAAGTAAATGTTGCCTAGGGCTATATTGGTGTCATCAAGGAATATTGGGATTCTTTTGGTTACAAACTCCGAAAATTCAACTCTTAAAATATATTCTCCTTGTAACGAAACAATAAGACTGAAGGTTCCAGATGCATTCGTTTCTCCAAAAATCTGTTCCCCCTCCAAAGACACCTTTCCACCAAGGACAACCGCTTTATCCAAAGTCTTAAAAACCGTTCCGGTAATAACGACATCTGTCTGGGTATACACGTATAATGTATGCCAAAAAAGCAGTATAAATAGAAGCTTTCTAAACATACTTGATGGTTAGTGCATTCGATTAATTGTACTACAATATATTCAAAAAAGTATTAATTAGGTAAATATATTCCGATTAATACAGTATATTTTAGGTCACAATCATCTGAAAATGAGATTAAAGCTATTCTATTTCTTATTTCTGTCTGTTATTTGGGCACATAGTCAAAGCGAAAATGAATACGAGTTAAGGACCATCGCATTTTATAATTTAGAGAACCTTTTTGATACTAAAAATGATACGCTGATCTATGATGATGACCGAACTCCAGAAGGAAAAGATGCGTGGACTCAGGAACGATATGACCATAAATTAGGACAACTCTCCAAGGTAATCTCGCAAATAGGTCTAGATATCAGTAAAAATCCTCCTGATATTCTGGGGGTTTGTGAGGTAGAAAACAAACAGGTATTACAAGATTTAGTCAACCACCAAAACCTTAGAAAATACGATTATGGTATCGTTCATTTTGATTCACCTGACGAGCGAGGGATAGACGTTGCGCTGTTGTATCGGAAATCAGTCTTTATTCCTATGGCCTTCGAGAGCAGACGGTTATTACTTTCCAAAGACAATGACAAACGCGATTATACCCGAGATCAATTGGTAGTGGAGGGATTGTTAGATAATGAAAGAATTCATTTTATCGTAAATCACTGGCCCTCTAGGAGCGGTGGTGAAGCACGTAGTAGACCTTTTAGACTAGCAGCTGCTAAATTGAACAAACGTATTATCGACTCCATCCAACGGAACAACTCCTTGGCGAAAATTATAAGCATGGGCGATTTTAACGATGACCCAGTAAATCCCAGTATGAAAAGAGTGCTGGGCGTAAAAGGGAAAAAGAAACAATTAGAGGCTATGAGCCTATTTGGTCCTATGGAAAAACTATTCCGAAAAGGAGCTGGTTCCTTGGCATATAGAGACAAATGGAACGTCTTTGACCAAATATATATGACGGCTAATCTGGTTAACAGTAAAAAAGAACACTATAGCTTTTGGAAAGCACGTATTTTCACCCCTAGCTTCATCATTGACCCCAAAGGAAAGTACAAAGGCTACCCCTTACGCAGCTACGCAGGTGGAAGTTATATTGGAGGTTACAGCGATCACTTTCCAGTATATATTTATCTAGTACGAGAGGTTGGCTCTCCATGAGTTACTTTTACTAACAATTATAATAAAATTGTTTTAGTAACCGGAGCGCATGGCACCTAAAAAGATATCGACAAGCATATAATAGCTATTACATCCAACAAAAAAGCCAAGAAGATTACACCTCTTGGCAAATTTATAACCCAATTAAATATGTGAAAGATTACTATTGAAAATAAACCCGTTATTTGTCTAAATTCTTTAGTGTAATGTTACGCCATTTCACTTTAATACCACCGCCATCATGAATCTGCAATAGGACAGCGCCTTCACCAGCTCCTATAATTTTATCATTTAAAGTAATCATTTTAGTGCCATTCACCCATGAAGTAAGGGCATCACCATCTACCCTAATTTTCATTTTGTTCCATTCTCCCATTTTTAAGGCTATATCCTTTTTTGGGTCGGGTTTGATGAGCCAATTACGACCATAGGATTCATATACTCCGCCAGTATGTTTTCCTGGTGGAGCAATTTCTACTTGCCAACCACTAACGGTTGTGCCGTCTACAGTAGAACGGATAAACACACCGCTATTACCGTCTGCCTCTTGCTTAAATTCAAGTTCCAAGACATAATTCTTGTAGTTATCAGTAGTACCAAGATATCCGTAACCCTTGTCTGGACCACTTTCGCATATAAGGAGCCCATCTTCTACATACCATTTTTCAGTACCATAAATAGTCCATCCTTCTAGGTTTTCTCCGTTAAATAATGTCTTCTTTTGAGCAGAAACTCCTAGTGAAAGAAGTATGATGATCGCTGATAGAATGTTCTTCATTTGCATTTATGATTAATGACGGATACATATTCATATGTACCGAATCGAGTTTGGCACAAGTACTGAAACGATTTCAGTACGGCACTGGAAATTTTAAAAATAAGTTAACTAAACCACTGACCCCAAGGATTCCTACTCAGAATCAATAGCAGTCCAATCCCATAAAAAATAGCGATACTTTTGAATTTCTTTTGACCTTCCATAAATTTCTTATGACGAGACCATCCTATGGTAATAAGCACTACCGCCAATATATTCACAAAGGGGTGTTCTACTGCCAACAAACGTGCTGCTGAGCTTAAACCACCCATGCCGAACTCCTGAATGACATAAAACCCGTTTGGAGAAATAAAATAAAGCGCTAAACCTACCAATAACATTAAATGGGTTAGAATGAGCGCAAAAAGACTAAGCCTAAAATCTTTTTGTGGTAAAAACATTTTATTGTTGAGCCATCCTAAAGTAGCGTTGCCAACAGCTAAAAACAATACAGCTATCACGATATAAGCCAAATAGGAATGAAGCGATAATGCCAATTGATGAGAGAGTGCGTATTCTTCCATAGTCTATATGTTTTATTTCATGTTAAAAATAGTAAAAATTAAGCATAAAAAAAGGCCCTGCATTGCTGCAGGGCCTTTTTATGACTAGAATAAATATTAGTTAAACAAGTAACGGATACCTACTTGTAACCTCCAAGTATCAGCAAGACTAGCAGAAGGCCTGAACGTTTCCGTTGGCAAAATAGAAGTTCCTCTTATGGTATTGACTCTGTATATTGGCTCATTTGCGGCATTTCTACCTCTATAATTCAATACGTTTCTCTGAAATGCAAATTGAGGTACGCCCCAATCGGAGTTGAACATATTACCTACATTCAAGAAATCCATAGACAACTGAATGGTATTCTTCTCATTTTTAGTTAGCTCAATGTCCTGTGTGATTCTAAGGTCATAGCGGTTTATCCATGGGAGTATAGCTCCATTACGCTCTGCTACCTGTCCTTTGTTTTCACTTAAATAGTCATCCTGAGCAATATAATTATTCAAGAGATTCACTTGTGCCTGCTCAGTTATTATATTACCATCTAAAGTGTACTCTTCAAAATTCAGCTCAGAAGCATTTTTAGGAATGTACATCAAACGATCGGCATTGTCACCAAAGTTACCCGAATAGGTATAGCTAAATCTACCGTTCTCCCCACCTTGCCAAAATAGGCCAATGGTGGTACCATCTTTCTGGTAATTAAAGTTTGCAATAAAACGGTTTGGTTGATTAGCTCCAGAAAAACCTAATTCTGGGTCATTTCTATCTTCCTGAACTACAGCAGACCATAAGGAACCTGCCTGAGATCCTCCTGTGGCACCCAGGTCATATGCTCTAGATGTTACATAAGATATAGAACCGTAAAACCCGTTATCAAATTGCTTTGACAGTGTAGTGGCAAGAGAATGAGAGTAGGGCGTTCTCTCTGAATTCGTTAAAAGGAATACATTTCTAAAGTCTGCGTCGTTAGAGTAACCACCGTCCCAGTATGGCCTAGCATCGGGGCCAGCTAAAACTCCATCTGCTTCTCTAAGCACTGGGTTATAAACATTAACAGCCGTGGTTTCTCTAGAATAAATAAAATCAACAGTACCCATAATACCCCAAGGCAGTTGTTGATCTACACCAATGTTAGTTCTCCAAGTTTGAGGTAATCTAAAATTTCGATCCGATAGGTTCAACTCGTTAGACAATGTCTGATCTGGGTTTGCAGGGTTACCAAAAGTAACATCTGGATTAAAGACATAATTTGGACCAAATTCAGCAGCAACGTCAGCTCCTTCGAAACCAACACCACCACGAACTACACCAGATCCGTTCACCTGATTACTCATCCATACAAATGGAATACGACCTGAAAAGATTCCTGTACCTCCTCTTACTTGGGTCTTCCCTTCACCATTTACATCCCAGTTAGCACCAATTCTTGGAGACCATAAAGGTCTAACCTTTGGGAACTGACTTACATCTGGTGTAAAGCTATCTCCATTACCATCAACAAAGGTTTTGTTTAAATCGTCCAATAAGGTGTTTCTTGGAATATCCGTAGTATAGAATGGCATATCAATTCTAAGTCCGGCTGTTATCTTCAAATCATCGTTAACTTGATATTCGTCTTGGAAGTAAATACCAAATTGGCCAAAATTGGTTTCATCAACTGGAGGGGTAGTAGATCCGTCCAAAGCAAAACTTTTAGCAAAAGCATCAGGATAGGCACCAGGTGTCTGGTTGATGACCGTTTCAACGAAACTATCACGACTCGTAAAACGATAAAAACCATTGAAAACAGGGTTGAACGCATTTTTAAAAGTCATTAATTCTAAGTTAGCACCTATAGTGTAGGTATGCTTACCTGAATAGATAGAGAAGTTATTGGTAACGTTAAATACATTGTTTTCTAATAAGTTTCCTACGGTAAACAATTCGTTTCCTAAGGCCGTATAGTACAACAAGTTTCCGGATGGGTCTGGCTCCAATACCTCAATAAACGGAAAGGCTTGTCCTCCTGGAACACCTCTTTTAGGGTCTCTAATAGCAGTATACCCAATGTTCAATTGGTTAGACATATTATCCGATACCTTTGAGTTCCATTCTCCAACAACGGACTCTACAAGTCGATCATTTGTATAGTTGGCATTCGCAAACGTAACTGCCTCAACACCCTGTCTTCTTGTATTTCTGTACCGTGTTGGTAGAAAACGATTGGAGTTGTTGTTAATGCGCACATCATTAGCAGCGTTATACCTATTATAACGTAGAGAAAATTTATTATTTTGATTCAAGTTGAAATCCAAACGTGCATTAAAACGTGTTTGTTCGGAGGCAAAAGGATAGTTTTCATAAGGTCCGGTTTCATACCCATAAAGATTACGCATACTTTCCTGAATAAAATCCAAGTCAGATGACGGCACTCTTGAGACATTGAAACCATCTGGCGCAAGACCCGGTCTAGAGGCAACACGTTGAAAGCTAGGAAGAGCAGCTGCTTCTTCTTCATAACTAACAAAAAAGAAAAGTTTGTCCTTGATGATGGGACCTCCTATCGTAATTCCTTTTATATCGTTTTGAGAAGTCCCAGGGTCCACTTGTAAATTACGTAGCTTATTACCTACCATTTGATCGTTTCTGAACAAATAATATACAGAACCTTTAAAATCATTTGTTCCAGATTTGGTAATCGCATTAACAGATGCTCCTGTAAAACCCGCAAATCTAACGTCCATAGGCGCTAAGTTTACCTGAACTTCTTCAATAGCATCCAAAGATATTGGACTACCACCTGCAAACTGGCCAGATCCTAGACCAAAATTATTGTTGTAAATATTACCATCAATCGTGTAGTTATTAAACCTGCTAGATGTACCTGCAAATGAACTTCCATTACTCTGTGGTGTAAGTCTCGTAAAATCCTCTATACTTCTATTTACAGTAGGTAAAGCATCGATTTTATCCCTAGAAAGGTTTATAGAAGCACCTGTTCTATCTGGATCAATTACGTTCCCCCTGGTAGAAGTAACAACGACCTCTTCCAATTCCATACCTTCACTTAGTACTACTTTTAGGTTGTAACTCTGTCCTAATCCTAAAACAATACCTTCAAAGCTTCTGTCTTGGAAACCTACGTAAGTTACCTTTACCGTGTATGGGCCACCAACTCTGATATTAGGTAAATAAAATCTACCATCTTCATTGGATATGGCACCATAAAGTGATCCTGAAGGTGTGTGGGTGGCAACGATGTTGGCACCAAAAAGGGCTTCCCCTGATTGATCAGCAACAACACCTTGCATACTTGAGGTCGTAACCCCTTGCGAAAAAGCACTTGCCGTCATTAAAAGGACCACAAATGCAAAATAAATCTTTTTCATTTTTTTTTTAAGTGTTTGTTAGTTTTTAACTTGCTACAAAAGTCCTATATTTTTGAACTTCTTACGTTAAGATAACGTTAAATCAACCCTAATAAAATTAAGTTAAAAAACAACAAGGACACCCTGAAAACCAATAAGTTATCAAGAAATCTTAAAAAACAATAAAGAAACTGAATTAACTCTTAAAATATTGAAGAAGCTGCAGTGTAGACCCATCATGATTAGCAATATCCAAGCCTTCTATATCCTTTAGAATGGTTCCAGCTAATTGTTTTCCTAGCTCTACACCCCATTGATCGTAACTAAATATATTCCAAATAATTCCCTGAACAAAAATTTTGTGCTCATAAAGGGCAATCAAAGACCCAAGAGAGGCGGGTGTAAGTTTATCTATCAAAAAGGTATTGGTAGGATTATTTCCCTCAAAAACTTTATAAGCTGCCAACGCGTCTATTTCTTCTTTCGAGTGTCCTTTAGCTTTTAGATCCGATATTACTTCATCTTTAGTCTTCCCGTTCATCAAAGCTTCGGTCTGTGCAAAGAAATTAGCCATCAACTTATTATGATGACCGGGATTCCCATACAACGAATGTTTAAACCCAATAAAATCGGTAGGGATTAGTTTTGTGCCTTGATGTATCAACTGAAAAAACGCATGTTGTGAATTCGTACCAGGTTCTCCCCAAATTATAGTTCCAGTTTCGTAGGTAGTTCTGTTGCCATTCCTATCTACACTTTTTCCGTTACTCTCCATGATTGCCTGCTGTAAATAAGCAGAAAATCGACTTAAATACTGAGTATAAGGTATGATTGCCTCTGTCTCAGCACCATAAAAATTATTATACCAAACACTTATAAGTGCCATAATTACTGGCATATTTTTGGCAAAATCGGCTTCCCTAAAATGAGTATCCATATTATTGGCGCCCTTTAAGAGATCATCAAAATTATCATAGCCAACGGCTAAAGCAATGGAAAGACCTACGGCGCTCCATAAGGAAAATCGACCTCCAACCCAATCCCACATGGGAAAAACATTTTCAGCAGAAATCCCAAATTCACGTATCTTGGTCGTATTCGTAGATACCGCAGCAAAATGTTTGGCTATATCTTCTTGGGAAGCATAGTTTAAAAACCACTTCTTAATCGTGGTCGCGTTACTCAAAGTCTCTTGAGTAGTGAATGTTTTAGACACCACAACAAACAAGGTAGTTTCAGGGTTTAGCTCTTTTAGCACTTCGTTTACATGGTCTCCATCTACATTGCTTACAAAATGAACTTTAAGGTGATTCTTATAAAACTTTAAAGCTTCGGTTACCATGGCAGGACCAAGGTCTGATCCTCCTATGCCAATATTGACAACATCTGTAAATCCTTTCCCAGTAAATCCTTTTTTATCCCCATTGATAACGGCATCGGTAAACGCTTTAATGTTTTGCCTTACTTCATACACTTCTGGAACTACATTTTCACCATCAACCTTTACTATATCCTCTTTTTTTGCCCTTAACGCATTGTGCAATACAGCCCTACCTTCTGTCTGGTTAATTTCCTCACCATTAAAACAAGCGGTAATAGCTTCTTTTAATTTTACATCATCTGCAAGCTCCAATAATAAGGATAGTGTTTCTTCCGAAATACGATTTTTAGAATAATCAAATAAAAAACCATTCCATTTTAAGGTAAACTTCGATGCCCTATCTGAATCTTTACAGAAGTAATTCTTAAGTTCCTCTGTTTTTGTGTTGCTATAGTGATTTGTTAATTTGACCCAAGCTTTTGTAGTGGTCGGGTCAATTTTAGGTAAGGACATATTATTCGTTAAGGGTTAATAAATTCTCTTCTTCATTTTCCAAGACCGTATATTCTATACAATCTAAGTGCGTCTTCAAAGGGTCAATATACGCCATATAAGTCCCTCTGATGGAATCTGAAATAGGTTCTGCAGCAGGTAATTTCTCACGCAACGGGTCTACTTGTGCGCCATTTTTCCAAAACCGATAACACACATGCGGGCCTCCGGTATTTCCTGTCATACCAACCCAGCCAATAACATCACCTTGGCGCACGTATTCTCCTTTTTTTACCTTTTGCTTTTTCATGTGGAGGTACTGGGTGCTATAGGTGCCGTTATGCTTTATTTTAACATACCTACCGTTACCTCCTCGTCTGGTAGACTCGCTTACAGTCCCATCAGCGGTTGTAACGATAGGCGTTCCAATAGCCGCTGCATAATCGGTTCCTTTATGTGGCCTAATTTTATAACCATAATAAGCGATACGCCTTTTTAAGTTATACCTAGATGATACCCTGTAGCCAAATTTTATTGGTGCTATTAAAAACGTACTTCTCAGATTATTCGCTTCTTGATCAAAATAATCCGTAATCTGTTTTAGGGAATCAGTCTCATAGGCAAAGGCATAAATAGGTTTTCCCTTATGTTCAAAATAAGCAGCTTCAATAGGTTCAAAACCAGCATAAATACTATCGCTTATATACCGCTCTTTATACAATATCTTAAACTTATCGCCTTTTTCGAGTTTAAAAAAATCTATTGTCCAAGCATAAATTTCAGATAGCGCTATAGTCACAGCGTAATCTACCCCAATCGCATCCAAAGATTCGGAAAGATTATTTGCAATAATCCCCGCAACTTCTCGCTGCACGTATTTAATTTTTTTTCTGCTGGTATACGCTTGTACTGTGTCTCGTAAATCTACTACCGTATAGTTAATTCTATCGTTTTCATAAATGAAAAATTGTGTGATCTGTGTCGTATCTTTTGACTTTAAAATCACGTAAGGCTTTCCTATTTTTATTCGTTTTACATCAAACGTATCTTTGAACTCTTCGGCTACCTTAACGATTTTTGGGTAGTCTACCTCATGTTCTATCATTAATTCCCCAAAACTGTCACCTCTTTTAATTGTATCACGGATAACGGAAAATTCCTTTAAATTAAAACCATATGATTTAGGAACTGGTTTTTCTATTACAGGTAGCTGCGTACTTTCTTCTGTATCTTTTTTTTGTTCCGTTTTACACGAAAAAAGCACTGCAAGTGCCAACAATGCGCCCCAATATTTCTGCATTCCTTCTATTTACTGTTTTTCAGGGTTAAAGATATGGTCTACCCACTGTTTACCCCAATCGTTCGTCTCTTGTTTTGAATATATTTTTGGAAAAAATATCACTTTCTGAAAACTTGGAGGCAAATATTCCTTCCAATTAGTACCTCCTGTAGCACCTATACTACTTCCTTCGTTCCCCAAATATCTGTGAGCAGAACCCATATGCATTAGAGGCCAGTTGACATTCGCATTCAAATCCATCACTTTTAAAGATGCTATAAGCTCTTGGTTATCCCGGTGAATTTTAGGTAAGGCCAAGTACTTATGATAGATATTGGAGTCCTCCATCTGCCTAGCAATACGTATTAACCTAGGCGTATATCTATACTCGAACTGCTTTAAGGTTAAGGTTTTCTCCCCACTGGTAACATCTGTTGCCCCTTTTTTCCAATAGATATTTTCGTAAAGTTCTTCTATAGTGTTTTTTGATGAAAAAGCATCTCGTTGGGTATGGTGCACCAAATGTTCCATTGCGGTTGCGTAAATCTCTATCATTCTATATTGGGCAGACTGAAATCCACTTGCCGGCAACAAGGCCATTCTATATTGCAAGAATTGCTCCCGTTCCATTCCTGTTATCATAATGCCAAAAGAGGAAATAAGAGCAGTATAATAACTATTTATACGCCTTACCTTTTCAATAAAAAAAGATAGTTTTTGTGATTTATCATCTACCAGCTGCTTCTGTTCGTGAAGAATGAGCTTGAAATAAAGCTCCGTAATCTGGTGGTACATGATGAAGATTTCCTCATCTGGGAAATGGGTCCTTGGTACTTGAAGGCTTAATAAGGTATCTAAATGAATATAATCCCAATAGGTAAGATAGCGCTGGTATAGCAGACCATCTAAATAAGAGCTTAAATCCTGACCTGAATCCTTATATTTATCCTCAAGCTTTTCAATTTGAGACTGAATCCGCTCTTCCTCCTCCATTTTTAGTTAATCCATTATTATTTTAAACTGATGCTTCAGGCCATTATAGCCGTCCAAGTCTGCCTTTATGGAACCTACCGTCAAATCTGCCTTTATCCTAATAGGAATTCTATTATCATCATTAGAAACCCAGAGCGATAGACTTTCCTCCTCTTTAAAAACTCTGCCAGATTGCACCAAAGGCCTAAACTTATGACATTCTACCTTACCGAATTTGGTGCGTAATACCTCTTTCCCTAAATATTTCAGTTTGAAATTAAAAGCACCATCATCATCATACAACAATTTCATTTCTATACTTTCTCCTTTTACTAGATCATTTGAGTCATAATTATTCCGCAAAAAGTAAAAGGCCGAAATTAAGTCATGAATATCTTCCTCTAGTTCAAAATTAAGCTTTTTCTTGTTTTTCTTATCATTTAGAACGGCTTTGTCTTTCCTGTGATCAAAATTAATTTCGATATCCTTGGTATAACCTCCCTCATCTATTCTCCTAACAAACCTGTATGGCTTGCCATCCTCTTTATCAAAATAACTTTCATAATTATCGTCTACCTTAAAGAAGATACTCGCGAAACCCGTAGTTTCTCCATGGCCCACTACGTGATAAACAGGTTTCCCTCCAATACTTGCGTTTTTAACATGTAATGTTGCGTAGCTGGCATTCAGAAATCCATAGTGCATTCTAAATTTTAACCATTCCCCTGCCTGAAACGCAGGTTTACTTTCCTGTCCAGTCACACCAAAACAAGCAATAAAAAAAACAAGTATATAAACTCTCTTCATAATCTACATTTTAAACTAAAGTTGGAAATATGTGAGCTATCACGTATCCCTTTAACAATAATGTAAACAAATTTTATTCCAAAGTATTGTATAAAAAAAAGCCCGGTTTAAAAACCGGGCTTTTCCTAAATAACCAACCAAACTTTAAATTATGAAAAACCAATACTTAAAGTTGTGAGGGAACCACCCCTCGCTCCCACAAAATTAGAGCATAGGTTAGTAACTAAAGTAGCCTTTAACGTACTTTAACGCTTACGTTAACACTAATTTATAATTCCCATGGATTATTGTGAATTCGTTAAGAAAAAAGAGCGAAAACAAAGTGAATTTAAGATGCCTAAAGTAAGGTCAATGATATTAAACTAGAGGAATTATGTCTTGGAATCCTGATTCAAAACCAGTAACCGATACTAAAAAAAACATTGGAGCGGTCGATTTCTGGAGACCAAGAATAAACAAGTTGTACAGGGCCCAAAAAAGACTCCCAACCATAGCCTAGTCCGTAACCAGAAAAATTAGGAGCGGAAAACCATTCCCCTGTCCTAAAGATATCGTCATCTACATTAGCAAAGTTCGCTGCACCTAGAAAGTGATGCTTTGGAACAAATTCGTAATCCAACCTACCATATGCCTTTACAAAACTATTGCCGGGCAAACTAAGAAAATCATAGCCATAAAAAGGAACAAGGTTATTGATTAGATTGGTTCCAAAGCCGCCAAGCACAAAGTCAAATGAAGCTACGCTAGAGGTTCCCAATTTAAAACCTCCCTCGGTCTCTACGTTTAAAGAAAGATTATCAAGAATAGAAAAAGCTCCGCCCATTCTGGCCTTGGAAACAGAGAAATCCTTGAAATTTTTATTGAAGTCAGAGGAGAGAAGATAATAATGGAAATCACCTTCGAAAAACAATCCACTAGTAGGAAAGTATTTGTCATCATAAGTGTCCAGCTTTAATCCTGTAAATACACTAAAAAAATTACTCCTCTCAAAAAAAGTTCTACCTTTTGCATCATTTAATAGAACTACGGTATTAGTATTTAAAGCATTGGCTTGCGTTAAATCGCCTAAGGTTCTGGTGCTAAATTTTAAAAATTTATATTCCGCACCCAAGGTAAAAGCAAATTCTTCTTGTAAAACGGTCTGAACATATACCTGATTTGTAATATCGGTTACATCTAAGTTTATGGTATTAATGTTTAATCCTGATGGCACCTCAAAATTATTCGATATTAAACTAAAGGCAATTTCTTTTTCAAAATCGTTGTAGCGTGAATTGATTCCAAAACTCCAATAACTTCCTTTGTCTATATAATATTCAAAATTGTACCTTGGATTGTCTCCCAATATAAAATCCATAGAAACTCTATCATCCCTGAACAATAAATTTTTCTTTGTGAAATTTAAGATGGCAGCACTTTTGTACAAATCATCGTAATGAGCTCCTATCCTAAAGAAAGAAGTATTCGCTGCTTCATCTAAACTCAAAATTAAAACGTCAGCTTCACCGTTGGAAACTAGTTTGTAGCGATTTGTTTGGAAATTACCAGTAGCACTTAAGTTTCCCATTCCTTGTTTTAGTTTGCTAAATGTAACAGGCTTTCCTAATTTAAAGCGGAGTTTACCTTTAACATAGCCTCTCGTATGAATATTATCACCTTTAATCAAAAGTCTATTGACGGTAATAGAGTCGCTTTCTTTAAAGGGCTCTACAAAGGGCTTTGCATTCTCTGTGCTTGACGAAATTTGCTGTAGTTCATTAAACCTAGCTATAGCTGCAAGTTCTCCGGCCTTGATGATTTCGTCTGCCTTGTTAAAATCGATTACCGAATATTCTTCGATTTTTGGTTTTATATATATGTCCGTATCGGCAGATTTTTCTACCATATCCGCTACGGTTTGATAATTGTTTATCTGTAAAAGTATTTCTGTTGCGGAGCGCAGCGATTCCCTATCAGACAGTCCATGCTGTACATCTACACCAATAATTATATCGGCCCCCATAGCCCTCACCTTTTCTATAGGATAATTATTGACCACACCTCCATCAATAAGAACTTTATCGTCTAAGATTATTGGCTCAAAAAGTGAAGGAAATGTGCCACTTGCCATAATTACTTCGGGCAAGTATCCGGAATTCAAGATTACTTCATTTCCTGTTTCAATATCTGTAGCAATACACACAAATGGTATGGGCAGTTTGGAAAAATCCTTTATGTCTTTTACATGATATAATATGCGCACCAACTCGTTATAGATGTTTTGTCCGCCAGAGTATGCGGGAGGAACAGAGACCTTAAACCCATCGAAGGGGAGTGTTAAGGCATAGCGTTCAGAATCTTCCTTTTCATAAAAGGTCTTTGCACTTCTAGGTAGGTTGTCCCTTATGAGCCTGGTAAAATCCGTTGCTTGGAATATAGAGTCTAACTGGTGTACCGTATACCCAGAGGCATACAATGCACCAATGATCGCACCCATACTTGTACCTCCAATATAATCTATTTTTACGCCAGCTTCCTCTATTACTTTTAGCGCACCAATGTGGGCCAAGCCTTTGGCTCCACCGCCACTTAAAACAAGTCCAATTTTTTTGTCTCCTGTTTCAATTGTATCCTGTGCTTGCACCGCAGCTACAAAGCATAGCAAAACAATGCAAACCATCCTTACCCCAATGGAAAGTCTATCGCCATTATGTTCTATTAAAAGACCCATATATTAACTTTGCTTTTGAATCTCCTACCACCTCTTTCAAGTTTTCTATGGTAGCTTCCTTTATTCTTTTGACCGATTTAAACCGTTTTAAAAGTTCCTTTGCCGTCTTTTCCCCTACCCCATCAATTTCCTCCAATTCTGAACTAATAGCACTTTTACTTCTCTTATTTCTATGGAGGGTTATCCCAAACCGGTGGGCTTCATTTCTTAGTTGCTGTATGATTTTTAAACTTTCAGACTTTTTATCCAAATATAATGGAATAGGATCCTCTGGGAAATAAATTTCCTCTAGTCGTTTGGCAATACCAATAATCGCTATCTTTCCTCTTAACCCAAGCATATCCAAACTCTTTAATGCAGATGACAATTGCCCTTTACCACCGTCTATCACGATAAGTTGCGGTAGCGGAATTTCTTCTTCCAGTAGGCGTTTATACCTTCTAAAAACAACCTCTTCCATAGAGGCAAAATCGTCAGGGCCAACTACAGTCTTTATATTGTAATGTCTATATTCCTTTTTAGATGGCTTACCATCCCTAAAAACGACACATGCGGCTACTGGATGTGTCCCTTGTATGTTACTGTTATCAAAACACTCTACATGCCTTGGTTCAGAAGAAAGGCGTAAATCTTTCTTCATTTGCCCCATAATCCTATTGGTATGCCTGTCTGGATCAATAATCCTAATTTGATTAAAACGTTCTTGTCTAAAAAATTTAGCGTTACGCTCAGACATTTCTAGAATGCGCTTTTTATCCCCCAATTTAGGAATAGAAACCAGAAGACCCTGCGGTACAGAAACTCTAAAGGGTAAATATATTTCTTTAGACTGGGAGTTAAAGCGCTGTCTTATTTCAACTATAGCCAATTGCAATAATTCCTCATCCTTTTCCGATAATTTCTTTTTTAGCTCCATGGTATGTGACCTTACTATAGAACCATGGGAAAGCTGAAGAAAATTCACGTAAGCGAAAGCCTCATCCGAAATTATGGAGAACACATCAACATTACTTATTTTTGGGTTTACCACTGTAGATTTGACCTGATAGTTCTCCAAAATATCTATTTTCTCTTTTATTTGTTGGGCCTCCTCAAACCGCATCTCATCCGCCAGTTGTTTCATTTGCCCTTTGAAGTAAAGCAGGGATGATCTAAAATTTCCCTTTACGATGTCTCTTATATCTGCTATCTGGCGATCATACTCCTCATTGGACTGCAAGTCTTCACAAGGTCCTTTACAGTTTCCTAGGTGATATTCCAAACACACCTTATATTTTCCACTCTGAATTTTCTCCTTAGAAAGATCGTATTTACAGGTACGCAAAGGGTAAACGCTCTTTATAAGATCTAGTAGGGTTCTGACAGTTTTCATACTAGTGTAAGGGCCATAATATTCAGAGCCGTCCTTAATAACTCGTCTTGTTGGGAAAAGCCTTGGAAAACGTTCATTTTTCAAACATATCCAAGGGTAGGACTTATCATCTTTTAGAAGTACATTATAGCGAGGACGGTATTCCTTTATCAAATTATTCTCTAACAGCAGCGCATCGGACTCTGTAGACACAACGATATGTTTTATTGTGTCGATTTTCTTCACCATCACCCGGGTCTTCCCATACTCGTGGTTTTTGGTAAAATAGGACGTCACCCGTTTTTTTAAATTCTTTGCCTTCCCTACATACAAGATAACATCGTTTGTATCGTAAAATTGATAAACGCCAGGGCCTGTGGGCAGTGATTTTAACTGAATTTCGATAGGAATTTGAGACATACTGAAAACTATACAATGATGATTCAAGAATTTAGCTCAAATTACTTTCTTTTTATAAAATGCGGACTGATTTTATCGATTTTAACGCAAGAAAAGTTCGTTTTCGTCAAAGTCTTACTTAATATCATAAAACCAAAAATAATAACCCTAGTAAAATCGAATGATTTCTAATCAAGATATTCTGATTTTGTTACATTTTAATTACTTAAACTGCAAAAAAGAGGTCTATTCTTATTCAATTTGTTAATTTTTGCATATTGAAGAAAATTTCAATAATTCAGAATAAAACACAATACATTGATTATCAGTATTTTATATTTTTTTATGCAAAGCCACTATTCGCTCAATTGTTAATTTTTTATCAAAATTGTGCATTTAATCGATAAAACTCGACACTTCAAGGATAATTAATAATAATTTTTCTTACATTTAGCATATTGAGAAACCCCTCGTATATGGAAAGTTATATAATCACATTAGGTACGTATCTTATATTAATGCTTTTTTTTAAAGTTTTTTTTGCAGTTGCAGGTAAAGAGTAAAATCCTAGCGGCATCAGTAGAATTAATTCTCCAACTATGTTGAAGAAAGTATTACGCACAACGTACATTTTAAGACGCAATTCACTTAGCCAATCCCAAGGCATCGACCAAAGTATTTCTATTGCCAACAGACTTTTAACGTTACCTGTTTGGAAATTGGATTATTATCATATTTTTTTACCGATAATAGAAAAAAAAGAGATAGACACTTCCGTTATACTCTCTATTTTACAAGGCAAGGATAAACACATATTAATTCCTAAAGTATTAGGTCAAAATAATTTACAACACTTCCTGTTGACCGATAACACTAAATTTGTAGTTAGTAGTTGGGGCGTACCCGAACCTTTAGACGGAATCTCTATTTCAGTAGATAAAATCGATGTAGTTTTTGTTCCTCTTTTGGCCTTTGATAAGAAAGGGCATCGCGTGGGGTATGGAAAAGGATTTTATGACACTTTTTTATCTCAGTGTCGTAAAAACGTTATAAAAATTGGGCTCTCTTTTTTTGAGGCCGAAGAAACAATCACAGATGTTCGCAACGCTGATGTAAGGTTAGACTACTGCGTCACCCCCAATACAATTTATTCCTTTAATACTTTTTGAGCAGCTGTTTCTATTAAGTCGCCTTTATCTGTTTCAATCTCTTCTTTAAAAGCCCTCTTATTGAAGGCTAACAAAATACCCACCCCAGTACTAATGGCAGTATCTGCTATGTTAAAAACTGGTTCAAAAAATCTAAAGTTACGACCTCCTAGGTACGGCACCCAATTGGGCCAAGTAGAGTCTATCATTGGAAAATAGAGCATATCTACCACTTTTCCGTAAAAAACACCACCGTAGGGCTCGTCTGAAAATAAGGAAGCTAGTTCATTATAACTTTCGTTGAAAATCATACCATAAAAAACAGAGTCTATGATATTCCCTAGGGCTCCGGCAAAAATTAATGAGACAGCCACTATTAAGGTCTTCGATGTTTTTTTAAGAATTACATCATACAACCAATAGCCAATACCACAAATCGCAAAGAGTCTAAAAATTGTGAGCACCAACTTTCCTATTCTATCAGAAATCGGAAAAAGATCACTGAGTTTTGCTCCCCATGCAGCACCCTCATTTTCTATAAAGAGAATTTTGAACCAATTAAAAACGTCAATAGACTCTCCTAATATAAAATGGGTCTTAATATAAATTTTACTCCACTGATCTATAACAAGAATCAATAAAATAAGCAGGGCGGACTTTTTTAAACTCATGAAATTTTAATAAAGGACAAAAATAGAAATATTATTTGGGTTTCTTTAGTTCTATATTACCCGTCACTGTAGATAAGTTATAATGGCTTTCTCCAGCAGGTAGAACAACAGGACTCACTAGCCCGTATTTACTGGAAGCCGTTACACTGCCATTTTTTGCCTTTAAAACAATGTTTCCACTCTGTGTCTTAACGGTAACGTTTTGGGAAACCTCATTCAACTCACAGTTCCCGTCTGCCAAAATAATACTTAAATCGGAATAACTACCCGTAGCCATAACCCTAGTATTGGTGCCGTACACCTGAACGTTTTTCCACTTAGGCAAAAATACATGTAAGGCTATAGAAACTACTTTATGGGCACTAAGCTTGTCATTGGGGATAACAAAATTAGACATAAAACCAGCTTCTACACCCAAGGTGCCTCCGTCTTGGTAAACGGCTATCTCAAGGTCTTTGGTGTATTCACCCTCGAATCTAGCTTGTATTACTATTTTATCGGTATTTCCCGTTTCTAACATTACCTCAAAGCAGTTTGCTACATCAATCTGTAGGAGCGTAATGGACGATGCTTTAATCGTTCTTTTTAGCTCTTTCTGGGCTAAAACAAATGAACCCATAAAACATAGTAGAAAAAACAAAAATACTTTCAATACCTATAATTAAAAAACGCCCCGAAAGGCGTTTTAGTTACGATTGTATGTTTTTTGCTTCTATACTCAGGGTAGCGTGAGGAACAAGTTTTAAGCGCTCTTTGTTGATAAGCTTGCCTGTTACTCGACAAACACCATAGGTTTTATTATTTATGCGCAACAAGGCATTTTTTAAATCCCTTATAAATTTTTCCTGACGTATGGCTAGTTGTGTATTCGCTTCCTTACTCATAGTTTCCGAACCTTCTTCAAAAGCCTTAAACGTAGGCGATGTATCATCGGTGCCATTATTGCCATCGTTCATGTACGAACTTTTGAGTAATTCTAAATGCCTATTCGCCTTTACTATCTTTTCTTCGATAAGGATTTTGAACTCAGCCAAATCCTTATTTGCATATCTAATATTTAAATCTTGTGCCATTTTTTAATGTTTTACAATAAACAATTTAGTGTTCACTTCATCAAAAGCAACTTCAGTGCCATTTTCTACGCTATCCTGCAGATTCAGTTCCGCAGTTAGCGTTTCCGTTTTAATATATGCTAAATTACGCGCAACGGCTTGTTCTACAAAACCATCTTTCTGTAAATTAACTACAATTTTATCGGTTACCTCAAAACCGGACTCCTTTCGTAGGTTCTGAATTCTATTTACGAGCTCCCTAGCTATACCTTCTTTTCTAAGGTCTTCGTTAATCGTAATATCAAGTGCTACCGTTATTTTACCAGAACTTGCTACCAGCCAGCCTTCAATATCCTGCGAACTTATTTCTACATCCTGTAACTGTAAAATACTACTTTTATTTTCTATCTGTATGGATATTTCGCCCTCCTTTTCAATTTTTTGGATATCCTCCTGTGAGAATTTGTTTACTGTTGTGGCGACCAACTTCATATCCTTCCCGTATTTAGGTCCTAAAGTCTTAAAATTAGGTTTGATGCGCTTTACCAAGACACCCGACGCATCATCCAATAATTGAATTTCCTTAACGTTTACCTCTGATTTTATAAGATCTGAAACTGCAAGAATGTCTATTCTATCCTGTTCATCCAAAACTGGAATCATTATCTTTTGCAAAGGCTGTCTAACCTTTATTTTCTCTTTTTGACGGATTGAAAGAACTAAGGATGAGATGATTTGCGCCTTGTTCATCTTGGCTTCAAGACCCTTATCAATCAAGCTTATATCCGCTATCGGAAAATCTGCCAAATGCACGCTTTCAAAGGGTTCTGCTTCTGTGGTACCTATCAAGTCTCGATACAACTGATCCATAAAGAACGGGGCTACAGGAGCGGATAATTTCGCCACTGTTACCAAACAAGCGTAAAGTGTTTGATAGGCAGCTATCTTATCCTTTTCATACTCGCCCTTCCAGAAGCGTCTTCTACACAATCGAACATACCAATTACTTAAGTTTTCCTGCACAAAATTAGAAATTGCCCTGGTAGCGCGAGTAGGTTCATAATCTCCATAAGCGTCATCAACTTCCTGTATTAAAGAATTTAATGCTGACAAAACCCATCGATCTATCTCCGTCCGCTCCATAACAGGAACCTTTTCTTCACTAAATGCAAAGGAATCTATATTGGCATATAGTGCAAAAAATGAATAGGTGTTGTACAGGGTACCAAAAAATTTCCGCTTGACCTCAACAATACCCTCCGTATCAAATTTTAAGTTGTCCCAAGGATTGGCGTTACTAATCATGTACCAACGTGTGGCATCCGCTCCATGCTGATTCATAGTTTCAAAAGGATCAGCTGCATTCCCTAAACGTTTGGACATTTTTTTGCCTTCTTTATCCAAAACAAGTCCGTTGGAAACTACATTTTTATAAGCAACGGAATCAAATACCATCGTACCTATTGCATGTAGTGTATAAAACCAACCTCGGGTCTGATCAACGCCTTCAGCGATAAAATCTGCTGGAAAGGATTCTCCTTTGTCAATTAGGTCCTTATTCTCAAAAGGATAGTGCCATTGTGCGTAGGGCATGGAGCCACTATCGAACCAGACATCGATTAAATCGGCCTCTCGTTTCATGGGGTTACCTGATGGGGATACCAAGGTAATCTGATCTACTATATTTTTATGTAAGTCAATTTTATCATAGTTGTCCTCAGACATATCGCCCACTACAAATTCCTCGAAAATATCTTTTCCCAAAACTCCAGCAGCAACTGCTTTTTGCATCTCCGCTTTTAACTCCGCCACAGAACCAATCATAATTTGCTCCATACCATCCTCGGTCCTCCAAATAGGCAAAGGTATTCCCCAATATCTAGACCGGGATAAGTTCCAATCATTTGCATTCGCCAACCAATTACCAAACCTACCCTCACCAGTAGATTTTGGCTTCCAGTTAATGGTTTCATTCAACTCGAACATACGGTCCTTGACATCGGTTACTTTAATAAACCAAGAATCCAAAGGATAATATAAGATAGGCTTGTCCGTACGCCAGCAGTTTGGATAACTGTGCACATACTTCTCTACCTTAAAGGCCTTATTTTCTTCTTTTAACTTAATAGCAATTTCAACATCTATCGACCGCTCTGGTGCTTCGCCATCCTCGTAATATTCATTTTTCACGTATTTGCCGCCAAATTCCTTCAACTCAGGTCTAAACTTTCCTTGTAAATCGACTAAAGGAACGGTATTCTCATTTTCGTCCAAGACCAACATGGGCGGTATTTCTGGTACCGCTTGTTTGGCTACTAAAGCATCGTCTGCACCAAAAGTTGGTGCTGTATGAACTATACCTGTACCGTCTTCCGTGGTTACAAAATCCCCAGAAATCACCCTAAAAGCATTTTCCGCATTTTCATAGGGCAATACATAATCTAAAAGTTGTTCGTATCTAATATTTATAAGGTCCTCCCCTCTAAATTCCTTAACAAGATAGAACGGAATTTTCTTGTCACCACCAATATAATCAAGCAACCCAGTTTTGTCATCCACCTCAAAAAACTTGCCTGAAAATTGTTTTCCAACCAATTTTTTGGCAAGAATAGCGTTCATGGGTTCAAAGGTATATTGGTTGTATGTTTCTACTAAAACATAGTCTATTTTTAAACCTACCGTAAGTGCCGTATTCGACGGTAAGGTCCAAGGTGTGGTCGTCCAAGCCAGAAAATAGATTGTCCCCTCGTTCTGTAAAAAATAGGGAAGCGTTTCTTCTACCGCCTTAAATTGAGCAGTAACGGTCGTATCTGTAACATCTTGGTAGGTTCCCGGCTGGTTAAGCTCGTGGGAGCTAAGTCCAGTGCCTGCTTTGGGTGAATAGGGTTGTATGGTGTACCCTTTATATATAAGTCCTTTATCGTAAATCTGTTTCAACAACCACCATACGGACTCCATATATTTGGGCTTGTAGCTAATATACGGGTCCTCCATATCTACCCAATACCCCACTTGTTCAGTCATGGCATTCCACACATCTGTATAGCGCATGACTGCTTTCTTACAAGCAGCATTATATTCCTCAACAGAAATTTTAGTGCCAATATCCTCTTTGGTAATTCCTAGTTCTTTTTCTACACCTAGTTCTATGGGGAGTCCATGTGTATCCCAACCGGCCTTACGTTTTACTTGGTAGCCTTTCATGGTTTTGTACCGAGGAAAAATGTCCTTAATGGTACGTGCCATAACGTGGTGTATCCCAGGCATTCCATTTGCGGAAGGAGGACCTTCAAAAAATACATAACTATCCTTTCCCTCACGTGTGGAAATACTTTTATCAAAAATGGCGTTGGATTTCCAAAAGGCCAATACCTCGGCCGCAACGTTGGGTAAATCCAATCCTTTATACTCTGCAAACTTCATAAGAAAGGCTTATAGGTCAATAATTTAAGGTTGCAAATTTACTAAATTAGCACGTAGTATTGCACATTTGGAATTGGTAAAACAAAAGCTATTAACTGTTCTCCAATTTTCACCTTATTAAACAGACCTTATTATTAATCTACCACACTGTATATTAGCTTTGTAAAAGAAAGAGTTGTTTGCCAAATACCAAACTTTTTTACTATTGGCTTCTGTCTTTTGTTGTTTGCAGTATTAATATAATTGAAATAATAAAATTTCTATAAAATCACACAAAAAACAGCTAGTTATACCAACGTTTATGAATGAATTGGAAGATAAATCAAATACGTTTTTAATTCTTTTAAAGACGAGAGACCTGTTAAGACAACCCCAAAATAATACTAGTTTTTTGAAAGAGGACACATTTACTAGTGCATTAGTAAATAGCGACTAGTGCGTACTTCCTAGTGAAGTGTACCTCTAGTAACAACTCTTTTAATCCAATTAATATTAATTATCAGTTATATACCTATTCAAACCTTTAAACCTTTAAACCTTAAGGTAAACATCCAAGAATAGATTAAGTGCTAATAGCTCTACGACTTGAATAAATACAAATAAAAAAGTAATTTTAAGATCAGTACTTATGTTAGCTTTAAGCCTTTCTTTTGTTTCTTGTAGAGAAACAGCGGACAAACAAAAGATGCCGCAGAACAAGCAAGTGATGCGGTAGGTAAAGATGCAAAATATACAATTAAAGAAGCAGCCAACAAGGTTACCGATAAAGCTAAAGAAGTTAAAAACTAATCGTCATCCAAAACATACAGTTTTGAAGGCCTAATAAAATCGGGTTTTTTTATTTAAAACTTGTATCCTACACCCAAAATAAGGTTAGTGCCAGGTGCAACTATACCTGAAGAGTAGCTGCGGTACCGCTGATTGGTGAAATTTTCCAAGTTTAGTGACGCAACAACCTTAGGGTTTAAGTTATACTGAAATCTAAAGTTTAGCGTGTACCATGATGGCGAATATGGATTTCCGTTCTTGTCAGATGCGTATATAAAGTTCTTAGATATTTCAGACACCGAAAGGTCATTAAAGGCTAGTTCACCATTATAGTTCAGAAATACACTAGTCCTAAGTTTTTGGTTTTTCCATATGATATGAAAATCGCCAAAAGTTGGCGCAGCGTGCCGTGCAGGCGTATCAGTACCATCGGAATCCTCCTCAATACCTTCTGTTATTGTAAGATTAGACGATAGTGACCAATGATCTGATAGAAAAGCATCCAATCCAAACTCAAAACCATATACATAGGCTTTAGCTGCATTTTGAATAGCCTGTACATTACTCAACTCGCCTTGATAGCGTAGTTCTGAATTTCCATTAAAATAGAAGTCACGTCGAACCAATGCATCTACTAAATATGTGTAATAGGTAGCACCTTTGAATACCAGCTTATCGCCAAAATTTTTTTGTATCCCCAATTCGACATTATATGCATATTCGGGTTCTAAATCTGGATTGGGCACCACGACAGCACCTGGTTCAGAATCGAATATCTTTCCTATATCATCTATATTAGGCGCCCTAAACCCAGTGGACCCATTAAATGTTACTTGTAAATCTGCCTTGGGAAACCAGCTAAAGCCTATACTACCCGTTAGTGCGCCAGTACTTAATTTGGCGTCATCAAAAGGAAATAAATAGAAAGTTTGGTCAAAAATAGCATCGATCCACACATGACTATACCGCAAACCGGACATCAAGGTGAAATTAGGCTTTGCTCTATATTCACTATTTACATACCCTGCTAAACTTTGCCATGAAGAACCATTGGGGTATCTTGTAGGAGCATCCACTATTTCGCCTGTAACAATATTGTTGTTTTCGCCTTGAGAGTGTACTTTATTAAAAATATATTCTCCCCCATAATATAATCTGAAATCTCCTATTTTTCTATTTTCCAAATCTATGTTAACGTTGAAAGCATCCACTTTTTCTTTACTGCTATTCAATGTAACATCTTTAAAATCCCTATTCTTCCTGCTTTCCTCAAAACGCTGATAGGCCGCAGATACTTTAAATCCGTCGTAAAATTTACCCTTCCCCTTTTTATTTACCTGCACATTGCCCATAAACCATTTTTGTGGACCATAAAACCATTCAGCCGAACGTAATCCTAAGCCATCCCTAGAAGGACGAATCAATCTATCATATCTTGGATAATCTGTGGTTTCCGAATAAAAAATACCTGAGCGCAAATCCCAATTGGCGTTTGGTTTAAAGCGCAGTTTTTGCATAAGATTTACTTGGCTGTATCCGGTAGAAACCTGTGTTCTGGGATTTTGGTTAGTAACTAATTCGTCTACACCAACAGACGTGCGCACAAACGAATTCCTTAGGTATGAATCTGGACCATGACTACCCATAACCAAATCCTGAAAACTATTATAGGTAAGACTAGTTAAAGCCGCCCATTTCTTTTTTCCTAAGCCTATCTTAGCGTTTATGGTGTTTTCCGTATTAGCCGATGAAAACCTGTAGTTGGCTCCTCCATACACTCGAAGGCTGTCATTTTCACTAAATTCTGGTGTTTCGGTATAAAAATTCATAACGCCTCCAATGGCGTCACTACCATAAATAACGGAACCGGGACCAAAAATAATTTCCGTGTTTTTTATGGTAAAAGGATCTATGGAAATGACGTTTTGTAAATTGCCTCCTCTAAAAATAGCGTTGTTCATACGTACTCCATCCACGGAAAGCACTAACCTGTTAGTTGAAAAGCCTCTTATCATTGGGCTTCCACCGCCTAACTGGCTTTTTTGCACAAATATTTTTCCGCTATTTTGCAATAAATCTGCAGCGGTTTGCGGAGTAGTAAAAGCAATATCCCTAGCCGCTATTGATACAATTTTGTTAGGGATATCTTTCTTCTGCTGCTCCCATTTAGATACGGACATCACCACTTCGTCCAATTGCTCAGGCTTCATTACCAAGAATGCCTTGTTTCCTTGTTTAAGTATTTGAGATTTTGAGGTTTTGAGCAACTCATAACTAAGATGCTTAATTGAAATACGTTCATTTTTAGAGAAAATAGCTATATCAAAAAGACCATCAAAGTCGGTAAGTGCAACTTTAGACTTATCGGAGTTGTAAATAGCTACATTAGAAATAGCGTCCCCTGTATCGGTATCTAAAACCTTTATCTGCTGTGATTTTACGGCCACAGCAAAAAGAAAAAAGAAAAAGAAAATACGGTTGTACATACTAATTAAAAACTTCGTTTAGAACAGCGACTGACTTGGGTTTTCTGAATCCCTGTAAATGTAACTCAAAGTACAGGACAATAGATTTCAGTAATTCTTGACGGTCTTTTTTTTTCATTTTAATAGTAACAAGTGTATCAAAATTTGTGCCTAAAATTTTCTTGAAGAAGACAAGGTTCTGACCGCTAATTATCGGGTTTAAAGAAGGTCTTAGTATAAATTCCCCCTCCAATAAATCAAAATAACTGGTATCTTGGTTATGCGTGTCCGGATAAAAGCCCAAATACTTGGTTAGCACCATTAAAAAATATAAATGAAAATTAGCAACGTCATCATGTATATCTAACCATTGTAAGGTTATTTCCATGTAATTAAAGAGAGGTATGTTTGCCTCTTCCTCATGAATAGCATTACTTAACATTTCAGCTAAAAATAGGGTGAGGGCATTTTTTGCAACTTGGGTATGTAGCGTTTGATAGTGGTAACTAACCTTTGCCTCCCGAATACTTTCTAAAGTTCCTTTATTCCTATGACTAGCTACCAGTTCTAACTGGGTTAGGGGCTGAAAATAAGCAGCTTTTAACTTTCCCTTCTTAGCTGATAAAACTCCTTTTAACAGGTATGATTTAAGCCCATCCGACACTGTAAAAGCCTTAACGATAAGACTCGTATCACCATATTTTAATGACGTAAGAACAATGGCTTTAGTAGTCACTTGCATTTTGAGCAGCTGTTTTTAGCAAATACAAAAATTGTAGGAATAACTCTTATCAAAGATACTCAATAGGATAGTGCATAAACAAAAAATCTGTAAAGGCTTGGGGCCCTTACAGATTTTACTATTATTGATTTAAGTATTAAATAACTCCCTGCGCCAACATTGCATCCGCAACTTTAACGAATCCAGCAATATTTGCCCCTTTTACGTAGTTACAATACCCATCTTCATCTTTTCCATACTCAATACAGGAATTGTGGATATCTTCCATAATATTGCGTAATCGTTCATCTACTTCTTCACGGGTCCAACTTATACGTAAGGAGTTTTGTGACATCTCCAGACCAGAAGTGGCTACACCACCTGCATTAGAGGCTTTTCCTGGAGCAAAAAGAATTTTCGCTTCATGAAATTCGTAAATAGCTTCTGGCGTAGAAGGCATATTGGCACCCTCTGCAACACAGATACAACCATTTTTAATTAATACTTTTGCGTGCTCGCCATCCAATTCGTTTTGCGTGGCACACGGCAAGGCTATATCACATTTTACATCCCAAGGCGTTCCACCTTTATGAAAGGTGGCAGAACTATACGTATCTACATATTCGGAAATACGACCACGCTTATTATTCTTTAAATCCATTACATAAGCTAGCTTCTTCTCATCAATACCGTCTTTGTCAAAAATATAACCTTGAGAATCTGACAAGGTCAATACTTTGGCTCCAAGATGCAATGCTTTCTCCGCTGCAAATTGTGCAACATTACCGGATCCCGATATCGTAACGTTTTTATCCTTAAAATCCATACCATTGGTCTGCATCATGCTTTGTGCAAAATAAACGGTGCCATACCCAGTCGCCTCTGGGCGAATAAGAGAACCACCCCAAGAACGACCCTTTCCGGTGAGTACTCCAGTAAATTCATTTCTAATCTTTTTATACATCCCAAAAAGGAAACCAATTTCTCTAGACCCAACGCCAATATCCCCAGCCGGGACATCTGTATTAGGCCCAATATGTCTATTTAGTTCCAGCATAAAGGCATGGCAAAAACGCATTACCTCATCATTAGATTTTCCCTTAGGATCGAAATCAGAGCCGCCTTTACCACCTCCCATAGGAAGTGTAGTCAAACTGTTTTTGAACACTTGTTCAAATGCTAAAAACTTTAAAATACTTGCATTTACCGTGGGGTGAAAACGAAGTCCTCCTTTGTAAGGGCCTATGGCAGAGTTCATTTGAATACGGTATCCACGGTTTACATGAATATCCCCGTCATCATCTACCCAGGCTACCCTAAAAGAAATAAGCCGTTCTGGCTCTACCATTCTTAGAAGAATATTCTTCCCGTTATATATTTCATTTTTGGCGATATAGGGTATTACCGTTTCTGCAACTTCTTGCACTGCTTGTATGAACTCAGGCTCGTGACCGTTTCTAGTCCTTACCTCATCCATAAATACTTTTATTTTTGCTTCCATAAAACTATTTGATATCTGTTGATGTTGGTGAATTCTAACTATATCGGCGAAATTATGGTATTATTATAATTTATACACTGATTATTTTACAAATTGATAAATTTTACTAAATTAACACTATTGATTTAACTAATTTGAAATAGAAAAGTGCTTTAAACACTGTAATTATCTGTGGCATATTTTTGATTAGTCTATGGCTTGTTCTAAATCGGCAATAAGGTCCGCTTCATCTTCTATACCAACACTAAGTCTAATTAAGGCATCTACCACCCCGCTTTTTTCACGTTCGAATTTTGGGATACTTCCATGGGTCATGCTTGCTGGGTGGCCAGCCAAACTTTCTACGCCACCTAAGGATTCTGCTAGGGTAAACACCTTCAGCTTTTCAATAATAGCTATGGCATCAGCGTAGCTACTTCCTTTACAGACAAAGGAAATCATACCACCAAAATCCTTCATTTGATTTTTGGCAATATCATGGTTTGGATGATTTTCAAACCCTGGCCAATAAACCTTCTCTATCTTAGGATGATTGGCCAAGTATTTCGCTATGACCCTGCCGTTATCACAATGCCTTTGCATCCGTACATGTAGGGTTTTTATGCCACGTAGCACCAAAAAACTATCCATAGGGCCACAAACAGCGCCACTGGCATTTTGTATGAAATAAAGTTTGTCCGCTAGGTCCTTATCCCTTACCACAAGTGCACCCACCACAACATCTGAATGCCCACCAAGATACTTGGTAGCGGAATGCATTACGATATCAGCACCCAAATCTAAGGGAGTCTGTAAATAAGGGGTGGCAAAAGTATTATCCACCGCCAAAAGTATATTGTGCTTCTTGGCCAACTTTGCAACCGCTCGAATATCTATGATATTCATCATAGGGTTCGTAGGCGTTTCTACCCAGATAAGTTTTGTTTTTGAATTAAGGTATTTGGTTACTTTATCCGCGTTATCCATCCCTACAAAATGAAATACAATACCGAACTTCTCAAAAATCTGTTTGAATAAGCGATAACTTCCTCCATACAAATCATTCGTGCAAATTACTTCATCCCCTGGACCCAATAGTTTGATAACGGCATCTATCGCTGCCAAACCACTTCCAAAGGCCAAGCCGAAAGCTCCATTCTCTATGCTCGCCAAGGAATTCTCCAAAGCCGTTCGGGTAGGATTGGCACTTCTGGAATATGCATATCCCATATGACCTCCAGGTGTTGTTTGAGCGTAGGTAGAGGTTTGATAAATAGGCGGCATAACAGCACCGTAGGCCGTATCGGGTTGTTGCCCCCCATGTATTGTTTTACTGTTGAATCTTAAATTTTTATCGCTCATAATCTATTAATATTGCTATAAATATATTGTTATCTATCGAAGAATACAATGAAGGTGTATTTTTGTACGATATAAAATATCCTATGAAAACCCCTACTGTTTGCTTCCTCCTCGTACTCATTTCATTTGGATGTAAAAAAGATGATAAAATTACATTCGAACCTCTTACCTATTTAAGTGATGAATGTGTAGATTGTGCTCAAGTTAAAATTACAGTTCAAAAAGCCTTGACCGATGCTAAGCTCGACAAGGTCATTAATACCGCTTTAAAGGAAGAAGTAATTTACCTACTCAACTTTAATGAAGACAATGATGCTGCCGATATTGAAAGTGCCATCACATCCTTCACAAAAGGATTTACAGATTTAAAAAACCAATTTGCCGAGGAAGCTACGCCTTGGGTAGCGACTGTTAGCACTGTAGTTTCTTATGAGGATACCAAAATAATTACCCTAAAGCTGGATTCCTATTTGTTTACCGGAGGAGCTCATGGGTATAATACGACGCACTATTTAAATTTTGACAAGGGCAAAGGCCTTGAATTGGATACGGACAACCTATTTAAAAACAAGTCCGCCTTTGAGAACTATGCGGAATCCAAATTTAAAATTCAAGAAGAGATTCCTTCCCAAGACGACATAAATAGCACAGGGTTTATGTTTGAAACGGGCAGCTTTTATCTTCCAGAAAACATTGGCTATACAGAACTGGGAGTTCAATTATTTTATGAGCAATACGAGGTAGCCTCCTATGCAGATGGCCCAATCGTACTCACTATCCCTTACACGGAACTCGAAAGATATTTGGTGTACAGTCCCAAACAAAAATAACCCTATAGCATTTTTCTTAGGGCAAAAATAGATCCAAGGTGTATGCCTTCATGGAAATTATTAAAACTGATGGCATCCTGTACATTGCTCAAAGTTACCTTAGCACTTGTGCTGTATGGTTTAAAATCCTTGAAAAGCCCAGAGTTATAGTCCTCCTGCGTTTTTTTTATCGTTGACACCAACACCTCTGAAATCTGTTTTATTTCAGCTGCTGCTGCTTTACCGTCTGGCACGGTACCTTTCATGAACTTTTCCACAAGTTCCGTTGGCACCAGCATGGGTACACCACTCAACTTATATACCAGTATTTGCTGTGTCACCACTACATGCGCAATGTTCCACCAAATGTTATTGCGAAATCCTTCTGGTATTTTTAAAAGGTCCTCTTTGGTGGTTTTCTCTAAGATTGCTAATAGATTTTTTCTGTTTTGTAAGGTAATTTCCAGCTCGTTCTTCAAAGGATATCAATTTAAATGAATACTAAAAATAGCACATTTAATGATATTTAAGTTTCTTTGCAATGTCGATATTTTAAAGATTAAAATGAAAAAAATATACCACCTTAGTACCTGCTCTACTTGCCAACGCATTTTAGAAGAGCTACAGCCTTTGGAAGGATTTACGCTACAGGATATTAAAACAGAGCCAATCACCCCAGAACAACTGGAAGAAATGCGCGGGTTAACAGACAGTTATCTTGCCCTTTTTAGTAAAAGAGCGATGCTTTTCAGGCAACGTGGACTTCATGAGCAAACCTTGGAAGACGAAGATTATAAAAATCTTATCCTAGAGCAGTATACCTTTTTAAAACGACCGGTTATTATCTTTGAAGAATCCATATTTATAGGTAATAGCAAAAAAACGACTGCCACGGCCAAAGAAGCCATTCATTCGTGAACAGAAGAACACTAGCTATTTTTGCCGCCATAGGTGCCACTACCATTTACGGCGTAAACCATACCATTGCAAAGGAGGTCATGCCTACCTATGTGCAACCTTTAGGATTCATTATCCTCAGGGTTTTAGGTGCCACTATCTTATTTTGGTTGATTTCTTTCTGGGGTCCAAAAGAAAAAATAGACAGAAAGGATTACTTACGCATGGTATTATGTGCCTTCTTGGGCATGGGTTTTAATATGCTGGTTTTCTTTAAAGGACTGTCGTTGTCCACTCCTATAAATAGTGCCGTACTCATTACAACCACTCCCATCATTGTACTTATTTTATCCGCAATTGTAATAAAGGAAAAGATTATAGGGCGGAAGGTCCTAGGGATTGGAATAGGGCTTATAGGTGCTTTAGGACTTATTCTTTTTGGTACGGAAATACGGCAAGACGCACCGAATATACCCTTGGGCAATTTTCTAATTTTGTGTAATTCAATTTTTTATGGTTCTTATTTAATCGTAGCGCAAACATTAATTGTGAAATACCATCCGTTTACCTTCATGAAGTGGCTCTTTACCTTGGGTATTCTTATTTGCATGCCTTTTGGCTATCAAGAATTCAGTGAGATAGTTTGGGCCAAACTTCCTATAGAGGCCTTATGGCGCATTGCCTTTGTGATTGTTGGCACAACGTTCTGTACCTACCTTTTTAACATCTTTGCGCTGACTCAATTAAAAGCCTCCACGCTAAGTGCTTTTGTTTACGTGCAACCATTAATAGGGATTAGCTATGCTATCAGTACTGGGCAGGACCGCTTAACAACCGTTAAAATTATTGCTGCCTGTTTTGTATTATTGGGTGTTTATTTAGCGAGTAAAAAGCCTAAAGCTAAGGAAGGAGTATCTTAGGATAGAAATGCCTGTTTGGAGTTTTCTAAATGGTATCGCATCAACAGCGCTGCTCTTGCCGCATCTCTATTATGAATTGCAGATACCATATCCAAATGCTCTTGCAAAATTTCCTTTAGCGGTCGTTTAAGTCCAATAACCTCCATACACAGCCAAAAATTTCCCTTATCAAAGAGTTCATAGCCATATCTATTACCGCTATTGGCCAGTATGATATCGTGGAAGTGATAATTTATTTTTTGAAAAACCTTAGCACTTAAAGGGCCCTTTTCAAAAGGAACTAACAAATTACGTAAATCATCAATTCTTGCTTGGGTGCCATGTAATGCAAACTGTTTTATAGCCATGGTTTCCAAAGCTATTCTACAGTCAAAAATCTCTAATACATCGGTATATGAAAAATTTCTAACGACCAAACCTTCATCGGATACCGCTATTATTAAACCATTGGTCTGTAATTTTATTAAAGCTTTCTTTAGCGTTTTTTTATCTACTAAAAGTTTTTCGAATAAGCGATTGTAAACAATTCTTTCGCCTCCAATAAGTTCTTTGGAGGCAATCATATCTTTTATAGCTAAGTAAGCAGATTGCACTGACATAGTGGGGACGACCTTCATTCCCTAAAGATAGAAAATATATAGCGTATAATATTACCCTTATAAATGCTTAGGGGTTTTGGCAAACTTACGCGTGTCTTCTTTGGTTAGTATTCTAAAACCATCCGCCTTTTCCACCTCCTCAAATCGCTTCAAAAAACCCTCCGCTAATCCTGTCAATTTTCGGGTCTTTAGGTCTATCCATGAGCCCATCATTTCACAATGGGCAAAATTCTCTCCCTTATGATTATAAAAATTATGATGGAACTCAAAAAACTGGGCGTTCTCACTCAGACCCATAATCTCAATAGAAACCCGTACCGGAAGGCCCGGAAACACCTCCTTAAAATAATAGATGTGCTCATAAAATACCACTGGACCTATGTTATGTTCAGATAAGGTTTTTTGGTCGAATCCTATTTCCATTAAAAAAGTCATACGAGTGTGACCCATATAATTTAGATAGGCCGAGTTGGCTAAATGTCGATTCGCATCCACATCACTCCATCTAATTTCAAATTCCTTCAAGTACATTCTCCTAATTTTTTGCTATGCATGCATAATACCACGCAAAAATAATATAGTTTTGAAGGAGAAGGGAATAATTTGTATTATTTTTCTGCTACTATTTAAATCATAAAACTATGTCTACAAAACCTAATTTTATTAAAGAACTTTCTTTACCTGCCATTGCAGCTCCTATGTTTTTAATATCAGCACCTGAGCTAGTAATAGCATGTTGTAAAAACGGTATTGTTGGTACCTTCCCTGCCTTAAATCAGCGCACCAGCGAAGGCTTTGAGGAATGGCTAATCAAGATAAAAACAGCCCTTCAAAAATTTGAGGAAGAAACCGGCAAAAAAGCAGCTCCGTTTGGAGTAAATCTCATCGTACATGCCACCAACCCTAGACTCGAAGCAGATGTAAAACTTTGTATAAAACACAAGGTACCTGTTATCATTACCTCCTTGGGCGCAGTCTCTACCGTGGTGGATGCAATACACAGTTATGGTGGTATCGTTCTTCACGACATCATTAAGAAAAGACATGCGGAGAAAGCAGCCGAGGCTGGTGTAGACGGGCTTATTCTTGTAGCAGCAGGTGCTGGCGGTCATGCGGGCACTATAAATCCGATGACATTAGTAGCAGAAATTAAAAAATTCTTTCACAAGACCATTATTCTATCTGGATGCATAAGTACAGGTCGCGATATTGCATCAGCCCTACAAATGGGAGCTGACCTAGCCTACATGGGTACGCGTTTTATAAATACCGATGAAAGCAAAGCCACACCGGAATATCGTAAAATGATTATTGATGCTGGTGCCAGCGATGTGGTTTATACCGCATCGATATCTGGCGTACATGCTAACTTTTTAGGAGCCAGTTTAAAAGCTGCGGGGATTACGGAGGAAGACCTAAAAAAAGATGTAAAAATAGATTTTGGAAAGGAATTGGATACTGAAGCAAAAGCTTGGAAAACAATCTGGTCTGCTGGTCAGGGCTCTGCACTGATAGATAATAGCTTGCCTGTGGCGAATCTTATAGCCAGTTTAAAAACTGAATTTAAAGCCGCCATAGAGGAGCAGGCTAAACTTTTGGAAACCTATCCTAAAAATTAAGTTCAAGCTCAATTGTCAAGCTTAAACTCAAAACTGAGTTTGATGCTTTGGCTTTTTAAATGATTGAAACGTATATCCTCAGACATAAATAATCAAGTGTTTTTTGTCCAATAATTGTTAATCAAATACCACAAAATGCCCCTTGTAAACTCTAGCTACAATCCACCAAATTTTTTCAAAAATAGTCATTTGGCTACCATCTATGCCGGACTTTTCCGAGAAGTAAAGGGCCTTGTCCAAACGCGAGAAAGAATCCAATTGCCCGATGGGGATTATTTAGATTTGGATTGGAGCCATTCCGCACAACCACCCAAAAAAATAACGGTTTTATTACATGGCTTGGAAGGCAATGCACAGCGCACGTACATACAGGGCAGTGCTAAAGCATTAAACGAAAACGGATATGATGTTTGCGCCATAAACTTTAGAGGGTGCAGTGGCAAACCTAATACTACCTACCGTTCCTACCATTCCGGTGCCACGGAAGATTTAAAAGCAGTGCTAGAACATGTTTTAAACACTAGAGAATACGCTGAAATTTATCTAAAAGGGTTCAGCCTTGGTGGAAATCTACTTTTAAAATACCTTGGCGAAGGGAATACCATCCCTCCTGAACTTAAGGGTGCCGTTGCAGTTTCCGTGCCGTGCCGATTGGACGACTCTTTACACCAATTATTAACCTTCAAAAACACAGCCTACGCCAAACGTTTCAAAAAAAACCTCCTAAGTAAGTTGAAGTCAAAACAAGCGTTATTTCCATCTAAAATAACCGATGCTGACATTCAAAAAATTAACACCTTAAAAGATTTTGACGATGTTTATACCAGTAGGGCTCATGGTTTTACCGATGCCATGGATTATTATACCCAATGTAGTTGTCGTCAGTTTTTGCCCAACATAAATATACCTTCCCTGATTATAAACGCAGAAAATGATTCTTTTTTGGGCGAAGCATGCTACCCAACTACAGAGGCAAAACACAGCAAACATGTTTATTTAGAAGTTCCTAAATATGGTGGTCATGTGGGGTTTTACGGTGCTGATAATTTTACATATACAGAACGTAGGGCGGTATCTTTTTTTGATGGTTTAAATTAAGGTATGTAACCTATCCCGTTAATCCAAAAACTCCAAACATACAGGACTAGGAAGTTCTAGTTCATGGGTAAAGGTCAAGGTTCCGTTATCCTTACCTCTTTTGTAGACGGTGATATTATTACTACGCTGATTGGCGACCAATAAAAAATTACCACTAGGATCTATGTTGAAGTTACGCGGCCAATCGCCTCGAACATCTTCTCTACCAATCATCGATAATTTGCCTGTTGCTTGGTCTACTGCAAAGATTACTATGGTATTCTCACCTCTATTGGAACCATAAAGAAACCTACCGTCTGATGACAAGCGGATATCTGCACAATAACTATCACCTTTAAAGTCCTTGTCCAAAGTGGACTGCGTTTCTAAAACACCGTACGCACCGGTTTCGTTTCTTTTGTAGGCGGTAATGGTAGAATTTAATTCGTTGATAACATATAAAATAGCGTCGTCCTTACTGAATACAAAATGTCTTGGCCCTGCTTTTTCAGGGAATTTGTGGACTTTCGCTTCCGCTGAATCAACTCCTCCACCCAAAAATGGATATATCCTCAACATATCCAAACCTAAATCTGCCACAAAAAGTTTTCCCTGAGAAAACAGAGCAGAATGGGCATGGGAAGTCTTTGTGCTGTCCAATAGGGTATGGTCTACTACTTGTGGAGTGACCAACTTGCCAGTTACATCAGTCTTAAAAACAGCCACATTACCACCCGAATAATTAGAAACGGCCACCATAGCGCCGTCATCCGAAATACCAATGTGGCAAGGATGTGCTCCAAAACTAGACACCGTATTAAGGGTAGTCAATTGTCCATTATCAATCTTGAATGCCGTTACCGAGCCGTTTTCTCCATCATAAGTGTTCGTTTCATTTACGGCGTATAGGTATTCCTTATTCGGGGATATTTTAAGGAAAGAAGGATTGCCGGTAGTGGCAGCGACCGTTTTATTGGTAAGTTGACCCGTCTCTGTATTAAAGGTGTAACGGTAAATACCTTCGCTATCGCCATCTGTATAAGTGCCTACGAACAAGGTATACGTTTCTTGGGTGTTTTTCATTTCGCAACTGGTTAAGCAAATTAATAGCAGTACTACAAAAGCTAGCAATAACCCTATTTGTTTATTCATTATTTTTTTTATTCAAACCCTAAAATAGGAAGATTTTAAACTTATCTCAACATTATTCCTATAACAATAGAAACAATTCCAAGCTGATAGTATAAACAATAAGATTCTGGGATATTCCGGGCAACCGATGAAAGTTATAAAAGCCAACAGGGTATTATTAAGAAAATGACCAAGCTTTAGCAACATTAGAAAGACCTCGTAAGGGAGTGTAGGAGAAATAAAATTGAGTTTTGGGCAACTGACAGACGTTGAACAGGAAAAACTGAAAGACAAAATAAGAGTACAAGTGCGACTAGATAAGCGGTATGAAATTAACCTTTTTATTTTAGCGGCTATTGGAGTATCTATATTATTCTTTGGTATTTATTGGTTGTTCCCATAAGCACGTCAAACTACAAGAATCTGATTTTAGCCAATTGGGTATCGATAAAAATATCTATTTAATGGGTTTAACCCGTATATATACAATTTCACAACATTATTTATGCTAAGATTACATTCATATTCTACTTTTATACTATGAATAAAGTAATAGCAAAAACTACAGTTACTATTTTTATGCTATTTATCATTTGTTTTTTAATCACTACTAAACTTTGTGCCCAAAAATCAGTTCCTGTAGCTACAGACGATAATTATTCCGCACGTTTAAATCGTGTATTAAGTATTGACGCTATAGCCGGTCTTTTATCTAATGACACCGATGCTAACCCAGGAACTATTTTAAGCGTAAACCCTAACCCGGTAATAGGACCAGCAAACGGTGTCGTTTCTATTTCTAGCGATGGAAGTTTTACGTATTCTCCTAATACCGGTTTTGTAGGCGCAGACCTTTTTCAATACCAAGTATGTGACAATGGAGTACCTAACTCTATAGTATCTCAGTTCGATTTTGACACCAGTACTTTAACTGCTGCTACCTTAGGTCCTAATGCAACTTCTGTAAACCCAAATGCCGTGCAGACTAGTTGTGGAATCCGAATAGGTTCTGGTGGTGGGGGTAGTGCAGGCTTGGATTTTGTAGTGCCAAACACAAACAATATTTTCAATTTTACAGGTTTTAGTATCAACTTTGAATACCAAGATCAAGAAGGAACGGCTGACATTATTACTGCCGGCAATTTCAGGATATATCATATATCTGCAAATGCACTTGGAATTAAGATAAATATTACTGACGGTTCAACAGGGTTTCCAGCATCCTATACACAAATCTTAGGTGGTTTTCTTGGTGGAAGTGCATCTTATACGATTGCGTACAATCCAATTACAGGAGCAATCAACTATACGGCAAACGGGACACTTACGGTTTATAACGTGGCTCCGCCTAACTTCTCCGCTCGACCCCTCATTGGCGTCTTCGCTGACAATTGGAAAATACATGGACAATAGTAGTTCCAATACGCCTTCTCTTTGCAGTATCTCTTTTACTGACACCAGCAGATTATGCAACATAGGCAACGTAGCTATAAATATTGGTGCAAGTTTAATTACAAATAAAAGAATCACTTTTAGAGTTAAACCTGACTAAACTCGATACAAAACGAGCCTATTCAAATTAAACCTACCCCTATTTAGAGTCTACCATTACTTTATAGGTGGGATCTTCGATTACATTTACTTCAATAATATCTTCGGCACTTTCCAACAGGCCAATACAATCCTTACTCAGGTATCGCAAATGTACCTTCTTACCTATTTTGGCATAGCGCTCCGTAATTTTGTTCAAAGCTTCTATACCTGACATATCCGCAACACGACTCTCCTTAAAATCGATTATGACCTCATCTGGGTCGTTTGGTACATCAAATTTTTCGGTGAATAGGGTTGTAGAACCAAAGAACAACGGTCCGTAGATTTCGTAGTGCTTTACACCATCCTTATCCACAAACTTTCTAGCGCGTATCCTTTTTGCATTTTCCCAAGAATAGGCCAAGGCAGAAATGATTACGCCTAACAAAACAGCAACAGCAAGGTTATGCGTAATAGCAGTAATCAAGGTAACTAAAACCATAACCACGACATCCGATTTTGGCATTTTACCAAAGGTCTTGAAACTTGCCCATTCAAAAGTGCCAATTGCCACCATGAACATAAGACCTACTAACGCTGCCATGGGTAATTGCTCAATAAGGCTAGATCCGAACATGATAAACACCAAGAGCATAATGGCTGCTGTAATTCCAGACAGTCTTGCCCGTGCACCAGAAGACGTATTGATCAAACTTTGGCCAATCATGGCACAACCGCCCATACCGGATAAAAATCCGGATAGAATATTTGCCGTACCCTGGGCAACACATTCTCTATTACCACTACCACGGGTATCGGTAATTTCATCTATAATATTTAAGGTCAATAAACTTTCTATAAGTCCGACCCCGGCTACGATTCCAGCATACGGAATAATGATTTTAAAGGTCTCCCAAGTAAATGGTAATTGCGGAATAGACAATGGAGGGAAACCTCCTTTTATAGTTTCGCCTTCGCGCATGGTATCGGCAACGGTAAGGGTTTCTATACCAAAACCAATAACAATACCTGAAACTACCACAATAGCAACTAGTGAAGATGGCACTGTTTTAGTAAGTTTTGGAAGACCCCAAATAATCAGCATGGTCAATACCGTAAGTCCCAGCATCACATACATGGCACTACCACTCAATAAATCTTCTGTTCCTTTTTGATAAAAGTTAGGGAACTGCGCCATAAATATGATAATAGCCAAACCGTTAACAAAACCGAACATTACTGGATGTGGCACCAAACGAATAAATTTACCCAAACGCAATACTCCAGCCAATATTTGAAGTACCCCAGCGAGAATTACGGTCGCAAAAACATAATTGAGGATAGTTTCTGGTTCAATCCCTGGAAAATTTCGTTTTAATTCCAATATCAATCCAACAAAAATAACCGCGACTGCACCTGTTGCACCTGATATCATTCCTGGTCGCCCACCTAGTATTGAGGTGACAAGTGCTAGAATAAACGCTGCATATAGTCCTGTTAATGGTGAAAAACCTGGAATTAGAGCAAAGGCAATGGCCTCTGGAACCAAAGCGAGTGCCACGGTAACCCCTGAAAGGATTTCCGTTTTATAGTCTACCTTTTGTTTGAAATCGAATAAATTAAAATACTTGCGCACGCCTTATGTTTTAGAGGGCGCAAAAGTAGTATTATTTGTTGACACTAACAGAAAGGGAGTGATTATTAACGATTTAGCAATATACCTAGTTATTAATACTAACTATTTGTTTACTAAGGGGTTAAATTTGACAATCTTAATATTTAGGTAACGAGGTGTTTGTGCCTGATTTCTAATATAAATTTAAAACCGTGAGATAGTCTTTGGTGGCAATTAACTCATTGTTTACCATTATTGAATATTACAAATCACTTTGTCCAATAATCAACTACGAATACCTTCTCCAAATGAGGTTGCAAGCTGGCCACAAAAGCCTGATGTTTTGGATGTGGTGTATAAATGCTGTCTCGTTCTTCTTCGGAATTAAAGGTTAGCATATAACAATGAGTAAAATCTTGATGTAAATCTTCTGGACTGTCATTTAAACCCCATTCATAATCTTGTATTACAGAAATATAATTTGGTAGTACATTAAAATTATCGCTTATTTTTTGAACTTCTGCTTCGCTTGCCTCCTCCTTAAATTTAAAAATAACTATATGTCTTAATACCTTTTCATTCTTTTTTACCACTGCTTCCATTTTATTATTTTTATTGATTATCTCCCCGCATGAACTAACGAAGCATGTAAAAATTAGCACGGTACATACTAATAAAACTTGTTTCATAATTTTTACTATTAATTAGAGGTTTATAGTGTTTATTTTAATTTCTTACTTGACTACTACCTATCATAAGATTCCGCCCATACTACCACCGTCTACTTTAATAGCAGCACCATTAGTTGCTGATGAAAGTGGACTTACTAAATAGGTAATCGTATGCGCTACCTCTTCTACGCTTGCAAACCGTTGTAATAGTGATGAAGTCCGTTTTTGAGTAAAGAATTCTGCTTCTATTTGGGTTTTAGTCTTCGATTCCTTTTTTGCTGCATTTTCTAAAAATTGCTCAGCACCTTCAGATAATGTAGACCCAGGTACGATTGTATTAACCGTTACACCTGTACCCTTGGTTAATTGCGCCAATCCTCTAGATACGGCAAGTATCGCAGCTTTTGTCATACTATAGGCAATCATATCTGCTGGTACTAGCGTAGCACATTCACTTGAAACAAATAAGATTCTACCCCAGTCTTTGTCTATCATTTTGGGTAAAAGATATTTTGATAAGCGAACGCCACTCATCACATTTACCTCAAACTGTTGTTGCCAATCAGCATTGGTAGATTCAAAAAAATTCCCGGAAGTATAGATGCCCACATTATTAATAAGGATATCTATGGTGGGTAATTCTTTCTGTAAAGCTTTTATTTCATTTAAATAAAGAAAATCTGCAGCCAAGCCAGAAACTTTGCTTTCAGGAAATTCATCTTGTAATTCTTTAACTACTTTGTCCACCTTTTCTTTACTTCTACCGTTAAGAATAACAAAAGCACCTTCTTTTATCAAAGCTCGTGCGGTTGCAAAACCAATACCAGCAGTAGAGCCCGTAATAAAGGCTGTTTTTCCTTCTAATTCTAAATTCATATTGTGCTACTATTTAAATTAACCTGCAATCCCCCAAGGGCTAAAGAACAGCCATAGAAGCAAGACAGCCACTATTAGGATAACGGTTAATATCGCATCTGATGACCATTTAAATTTTACTCCTGCTTCTCGTTTTTGAAACGTAACCAACTCTAAAAACTCTGGTGATTGTGGTTGTCCCATTTTGCTCACTACCATGAGTATGAAAGCACAAAAGAGAAACAAAAACAATGCAAAGTGTAGGAAATTTATTCCTAGAAATAGCCCTAACAGCGACTCCTCTGCCACTACTATTGTACCCTCATTACTTAAAAATTCTGCTACAAGTCTAAAAATACCAATTACAAAGCCAACCCACAAAGAGACAATGGCTCCTGTTGCATTAATCCATTTATAGAATAATCCAAATAGAAAAACGGCAGCAATGGGAGGAGAAATATACGCCTGTACACTTTGTAAGTAATGAAATATCCCACCCCCCATTAATGATTTCATAAACGGAATCCACCCCAAACTTACCAGGACAAGAACAACGGTAGCAATTTGGCCAAAACGTACCAAATCCATTTGGGAAGCTTTAGGTTTATATTTTTGATAAAAATCAATTGTCAACAAGGTAGAACTAGAATTGAATGCTGATGAGAGCGAACTCATTAGGGCAGCTAACAAACCTGCAATTGCTAACCCCTTTAACCCCGTTGGTAGAAAACCATTAATCATCGCTGGTAGTGCTTGATCCGCATTTTCCATAGAAAAACTTATGTCTCCTTTTTGTAAAAGGGCATAGGCTATTACACCAGGTATAAAAAAGATGAAAACAGGTAATAGTTTTAAATACCCTGCAAAAAGTGCTCCTTTCCTGGCATTATTTACATCCTTAGCTGAGAGTGTTCGCTGTACAATATATTGATCCGTACACCAATACCAAACCCCTAGAATAGGCGCTCCAAATAACATTCCCGTCCAAGGGTATTCTGTATCCCCTGCTGGACGCCAAAGGTTAAAAAACCCTTCTACAGCCGGGTTATTGGAATCTTCAGAAGCTATTGTAATAATCTGAATCATCTCATCCCAGCCGCCTACGGCATGCAAACCAAACAAGGTTACCGCAATGGTACCTAGTAATAAAATGAATGCCTGTACCATGTCTGTATAAATGACTGCTTTTAGCCCTCCCAGGACCGTATAAAATCCGGTAGCAACAACGGTAACAATAGCGCCAGTCCAAAACGAAATACCTATAGTTTCAAAAACTAGTGCTCCTGCAAATATGATGAGTGAAATTTTTGTGATAACATATGCTAATATTGAAATCACAGACAAGTAATTCCTACAAGCTTTCGAGTATCTCTTTTCTAAAAATTCTGGCATGGTATATACACCCGTTCTCAAATAAAAAGGGACAAACACCCAGCCTAATAGAATAAGCACTAACGCGGCTATTATTTCAAAATTTGCCATCGGCATATTGCCTCTGGCGCCAGCTCCAGAAACGCCCAAGATAATCTCAGAACCAATATTTGAAGCAAATAAGGACGCACCTATTACCAGCCATCCCGAGTTTTTGCCTGCAAGAAAATAATCCACAGCACTTCCGGATTCCGATTTGCTTTTCGCTGCCCATTGGGCAATCCATAGTATGATACCAAAATAGATTAAAATAATAGCTATATCCCAATTATTTAGGGTTGAAACCATGTGACTGTTCTATGAAAAATTAATATTCTTATTTGTTTACCATTTTTCTAAACCCAAGAGTTTCTTCCCAAGTACCGATAATGCTGCTGTAGCATATTTGGTGCTTTCCCATTTTCTAGGGTCACCCGGGAAAGCATAGCCCTCTGGTGCAACTCGATTTTTCCAAGAGTTAATTCGCCATTTCTTTAGCTCTTGGTTATCCTCTTCTGCCGGCATCATAGAAATATACTGGGCAACACGCACCTTATCTTTAGACTTATTAGGCCGTATACCATGGGGTTCCGTACTGTTGAAAATAAGTAAATCACCAGCATCCATTTTAACCCTAACTATTTCGTCTTCCAAATCTGAAATGTCTGGCTGAAAACGGTCTCTATCTTCTGGTTGCGTTAATTTCCAAGAATCATACTGGCGATAAAGCCAAGGAATACATTGAAATCCACCCATATTTTCATCGTCCTGATTCGCTAATGCCAATACCCCTTGGACGTTTTGTGGTCGTGTTTCAGGATCATAATCCCAATGGATAAAACCCTTTTTATCTACTCCTGTAGGTAACGGGAAATTAAGGTTAGCTCGGTCTATGGTTACCCATAATTTCTCTGTTCCCCATACATCCACAAACGCATCATAAACACGTTGGGTTTGTCTATTATCCCATAAACGCTGATGGTTGTACACCTCTACCATTCCCGTACCTGTTAATTCTTTCATTTGCATTTCTGCTCGTGGTGGTGCATACCACGTCGCTTTATCATTTGGGTCCTTTTCATCAAATTCCCAAAGAAAATCTGCAGTTTGTTTTGCTTGTGCTACCGGTACCGCATTTTTAATAACGATGTAACCATTGTGCAACCAAAATTGCCAATCAGCTTCACTTAACACCCGCAATGGTTTTCGGTTGGAACGATCGTTTAATTGTTGCTTACTACTGGTGGCAGTAGAGGGATTTCCAGGGATTTCTTTATGACCCGTATTGGCCATTTCTATTTTCCTCTCCTTGTTTTCCATAAGTATATGATTTAAAGTTATTATTCATATTGATAAGGCAAAACTAGAATGAACAACGATCCAATACCACCTTGATATTGATATAATTTTGAACAATATTGATATATATAGTAAATATCGTTAGTTTTATGGTGAATTTTGTTTGTGTTGCAACCAAAAACTCTTTACGTATAGTATCATGAAAATAGCATTAGAAACCATATCGCAAGATTCTAAAAGTTCATTTAGACTCATGCACGACCCTAAATTAAATCACCTTTTTTTCTGGCATTTTCATCCAGAGCTAGAACTCGTTTATATAGAAGGTGCCAACGCAAAAAGACATGTGGGTGACCATATTTCTGAATTTAACGAAAGTGACCTTGTACTCATAGGTTCTAATATTCCTCATCTAAATTTTGACCATGGCATTACCACAAACTATAGACAAGAGGTACTACACATAGCACCTTCTTTTAAGGACCAAACATTAGATGCACTTCCAGAACTAAAACAAATAGACCGTTTATTGGAACTATCCAAATATGGCATTGCCTTTTCCGGAGTAACAAAAACAGAAGTAGGTGCATTGTTAAAAGAACTATACACCTTAGAGCCTTTTGCATTTTTTATGAGCGTGATGACTATTCTAAAACGCTTGTCTACGAGCAAGGAGTTTGAGTTGCTACACAAAACCCCATTCATAAATAAGTACAATGAAAAAGAGCAAAAGCGCCTACGCACCATTTACGCTTTTATAGACGAACGTTACCAAGGTAAAATTTCCTTGGATGAAGTTGCTAGTCTCTGCAACCTTACTAAACCTGCCTTTTGCAGGTATTTTAAAAAGAATACGGGAAGTACTTTTATTCAATTTTTGAATCAATATCGTGTAAGTCAAGCGAAACGCTATTTGTTACTAGGTAACAATGTGACTGAAACCTGCTTTGCCTGCGGGTTCGAAAGCCTTTCCTATTTTAATAGAAGTTTTAAAAAGATAGTTGGGGAGAATCCGTCGGCCTTTAAGAAGAACCTGTCTACTTCCAACGTATGAGAATGGACCTTTATTTAGCACCTATACATTTCTTTTTCTATCTTATTGATGATAGTTTTACACTTTGAACAAGACTAAATAAAAACCTTTTCTGTTATAAATATTACGCCATGAAAAAACTATTTTATTTTTTCCTTTTCTCTCTCCTGGGTTTTACATTTAAAAGTGTAGCTCAAACTAATCCTAAACCAAAGCTTGTGGTTGGAATAGTGATAGATCAAATGAGGGCAGACTACCTGTATAAATATCAAAGCCGGTATGGAGAAGACGGATTTAAAAGACTGCTAAGAGAGGGGTTTAACTTTAAAAACACTAACGTAAATTATATACCCTCTGAAACAGCTCCGGGTCATGCATCAATTTATACGGGAACAACACCGGCCTACCACGGTATTATTGGAAATTCTTGGTATGATAGGCAAACAGCATCTATTGTAGGAACTGTTTCGGATACCGATGAACAGATTGTAGGTTCTGTAGCCGAAAACCCTTATGGTGTTTCTCCAAAAAATATGATGAGCTCCACAATTACTGATGAGCTAAAACTAGCCAGCAATTTTAAGGCGAAAGTCATTAGTATTTCTATAAAAGACAGGGGTGCTATTCTCCCTGGTGGAAAAACTGCAGATGCTGCCTATTGGCATGATTGGGAATCTAGTCCGGGTTATTTTGTTAGCAGCAGTTTTTACATGAAAAAAGTTCCAAATTGGGTGCGTAAATTCAACACTCAAGAAAAATCTAATACGTATTTGAACGAAACTTGGACCACACTATATCCCATAGACACCTATACGGCCAGCGCGGCAGATGATAATACTTTTGAGCCGTCAATTGGTGGAAAATCCAGCCCTACATTTCCATATCATCTTAAGTCTATGAGAAAACAGTATAAGGCGAAAGGAAAAGAATTTCAATTGTTATGGATTTCCCCTAAAGGAAATACGCTACTCACAGAATTTGCCATTCTCGCTTTACAGGAAGAGAAAATGGGAATGGACGATGAAACAGATTTTCTAAATATTAGTTACTCCGTACCGGACGTGGTGGGGCATACTTTTGGACCACAATCCGTAGAAATGGAGGATGTTTTTCTAAGACTCGACCAAGACTTGGCCGTACTCTTTGCTGCATTAGACACGAAGGTTGGGAAAGGTAAGTATACCTTATTTCTTACGGCAGATCATGGTGCTATACAAAATGTGTCTTTGCTAAAAGAAAATAAGCTTGACGCAGCCATTGCCCGTACTATTGCGGACGCTCGCCAATTGGAGGCCTTTTTGGATAAAAAATATGGAAATGGTTCCTGGGTAAAAATGGTAAACGGGAATAATCTATATCTCAAAAAATCTACCATTGATGAAAATAAACTAACTATCCCCGTAGTGCAAAAAGAAGCTGTAAACTTTCTAATGACCTTGCCTGAAGTATCGCTGGCTCTTACTGCCAATGACCTCCAAACACAGGTGTACGAAGAGGGAATTCGAAAAATAATTCAGAACGGGTATTACGCTAAAAGGTCTGGAGATGTATTAGTCACCTATACTTCTGGCACCATAATACACCCCAACACTACTATAGCCGTAGAAAAGGTAAATGGAACGGTGCATGGTTCAGGTTATAGCTATGACACGCAAGTGCCTATGGTTTGGATGGGTGCCGGTATTCCCAAAGGGGAATCTGTAAGAGCCGTAAATCTGATAGACATAGCACCTAGTCTTTCGATGTTTTTGAACATTCCCTTGCCGAGTGCATCACAAGGAAAACCACTTATCGAGTTATTTGAAAAATAAGACACGTATCGTATTTACTTTACCCTTCTAGTATCTAAAATTTCAGTTTTAAACTTGGCGGGGCTTTTTAAAATAGAAAAGAACTCCATAAGATATTTTTTACATTTGGCAAACGCTTTGGGATTATCAAAGTAAACTTCATGGGCGTCCACAATCGCCATCATTTTAACTTGGTTTTTCAAAAACTCATTCCTTATAATGCGAATGGTAACATCTGATCTATTAAAACCTCTGTATAAACGATCGGTAACCGACTCTAAAGGCAACCCTTTCCCTGCTATTTTAGGAACAACAGAGTAACTAACATTACAGAAACCAGACATATCAAAATCGTAGGGAATAGGAATCGACGACCGATTTACAAACAAAATTTTCTGATTGTGTTGATAACCGGTGGAAAAGTCGGTATTCCCAATCATGTATTGAAAAAAGGCATTTCGTATCGAATGTAAAGAATCTTGCTGTAAGGGATGTACATTTCTTTTTAGCTTTTTGCCACCAAACCTGTCCTCTAATTCATCTATATCTTCAATAAAAAAGGCTTTAACATTATGCTTCTCTATTTTTTTACCTCTGGCTTCATTGAAGCTTAAGTCCAATAACCGAGTTTTAAAATGATATTCGGAAACTACCTCAAATAGTTTATAGGCTAATAATTCCTTGATAACATTATCATTGGCATTCGTCTCTTTTAAACAAGGAAAGACCAACTTTAATTCCTTATTTCCTTTAAAAAGAGTTTGTTTGGCATCTTTTTTTTTGATTTTAAATTTAGCAGGAGTAAAATAACAGTTCTTACGTCGAAAATTTCCTCTAGCCCTAATTCTTACAGGAAGTGTTGTCGTGGTATCTAAAACATCACTATACCTTAAGTCAGTATCCAAATAGGTACTATCGTTGGTATGTTTTTTAAGATCTCTATTGCTATAAGATAACTCCACCGGAAGCATTGTGTGTGTAGTAAACAACTTTGACACCTTACCAAGCTTTTTACTTTTACTATCCTTTTGACCAAAGGATGTAAGCGATAAAAAAACACAAAGCGTTAGGAGTCTCAGTTTAATTTGCACCTTATTCATTTTCTATTAACTTTACCCTGAAAGTATTAAAAATTAAATTATCAAACTCTATCTCTCTTCCTTAAATTATAGAACGTTAATAGTCGTGGCTATTTCTGTAGCTGCCGTTTTTGTTTGTTATCACTTTGAAATTTATTTTAATGTTGATTTGACCTTACTAAGCATAGCCATTATTTTCCCTCTTGTATTTACGATAAGAGGATCGTTTAGAAGACGAGAAAAAGCCCTTGAACATTTGAGCCAGTACCGGAGTGCCATGAAAACACTCTCTTATTTTATTACAACAAGCAACTTAAAAGCTGAAGAAGAAATAACATTAAAATTATTGATTCAAAACATCGAGGATAAAACCTTGGGACATTTAAAAAGTGATGAAAGTAATATTACACACTTAGATGCAGAAATTGATAAAGTATATGGTTTTATTTTGGAGAAACGAGAGACTATCCCGAAAGGTCTAAAAGATAAATTGTTTAAATACCTATGTGACTTGCATGAAGCCGTTGACAACCTTAATGGAATTCATGTTCATAGAACCCCAGTTAGTTTGAAGGCCTACTGTAAGGTTTTTATCTATATTTTTCCACTCATATATGCTCCTACCATAATATTCAACATAGGACTAACTTATAACCATTTCGCTGTGTATTTTGTAGTGATACTTACAGAATTCATACTTATTTCTTTGTATAATATACAGGATGATTTAGAATACCCTTTTGATGATAAAGGCTTGGACGATATAAAACTTGACCATTTTAAGGTTTTACGATAGGGTCCAAGTAAAATTGCCTTCATCCATTAGGACAAAGGCAACTTCAAATTAAGCTAAAAAATCTTATTTTCTTTTACGTTTTACATCCATAGTCGGATTATCCGATTTTGTTCTTTTTTTGGCTACACTACCTTTTCCTGACTTTAAATACTCCTGGTATCCCCTACCTCTAAATTCATATATAGTGCCGCTATCTGGGTGATACAATTCTATAGTATTGTCATTTATTACGTAAAGTTCAAAATAGTCACTGCCCATAAAATCATAATCCAATGTCAAGGTCTTTAAACTTGTATCTCCTGCCACATCAAACACTTGGTAGTTGCCTTCAAAGTCCCAACTAAGAGCGCCTAAAGAAGTGCCCGGAGTATCTATTGAAGAACGAAAAAAATCGGGTAAGAACTGTAAGAAGTTCTCTTCATCAAAATCGTTCAAAGCACCTTCTTCACTGGTATAGGATTTCTCCCAAGCATCGTACTCCTGCATGAAATAATTGATGTTATCATAAAACACCATATCGTAATCAAACCTGTTACTTTCGTACCCGCGTAATACATAAGAGGTGTTAGATCTTATATCTAATAATTCAATAGTATTATTGTTTAACGCATATACTTCCAACAACCAAAGTCCGTCTACATCATGGTCTATTTCCACTACACCACGCAATGTGTTATAGTATCCTATATCTATCCCTAAACCGTTACCCGTTTTACCGAGACCAACAATATTATTATTGGCGTACACAGCGCCTCTATCAAAAGATATCGTAAAAGCACGTTGTAGAAAAGGAACCTCTCCGTTACCTCTAGTTTCGTTGATATCTACATACCAAAGGTCAAAAGCCTGCAATACTTGATCTGTATTAAATGCAGATTCTTCTATAAACTGGTCTTCAATAATCACATCCGCATAACATGATACTAACAAATTTGCCATTAGGAAATATCCGAAAAGTAGTTTTATTGTTTTCATATCATTCAGTTTTAATCATTCGATATACACAAAACAAGCACCGTGCCAAAATATATATCCTATTGATTATCAGCGTATAACATTCTTATGCTTGTCCGATGGTTTTGAATCCCTATTTTTAACCCATGAAGAACGAAAACACATTTGCCGTTTTAGGTGGAGGCAGTTGGGCAACCGCTATTGTAAAGATGCTGACTGGTAATGGACGTAAAGTAGGTTGGTATATGCGCAATACCGATGCCATTAATCATATTAAAGCCCAAAAGCACAATCCTAACTATTTGAGTTCCGTAGAATTTCCGGTGCCCCTTTTGGACTTATCTCCTGATATCAATAAAACCATAAGCACCTATGAGGTGCTCATTTTTGCTATCCCTTCCGCATTTTTGAATACGGAATTGGAAAAGCTGACAGCTTCCTTTACCGATAAAATCATCTTTTCGGCCATTAAGGGTATTGTTCCAGAAACTGGACTGATTGTAGGAGAACATTTCCATAGAACCTATGATGTCCCGTTTGAAAGCATTGGCGTGCTTACAGGACCATGCCATGCCGAGGAAGTAGCCTTGGAGCGACTTTCCTATTTGACCTTGGCTTGCGCCGACCCAAAGAAAGCAGTATTAGTGGCCAATGCCTTAAAAAGTGACTATATAAAAACGAAGATTTCTGATGATATCATTGGAACCGAATACGCTGCCATGCTCAAAAATATTTACGCCATTGCCGCAGGAATTGCCCACGGATTGGGGTACGGCGATAACTTTCAAAGTGTATTGATGAGTAACGCCATAAGGGAAATGAATCGCTTTATAAAAAAAGTTCACAAAATGAAGCGGAACATAAACAACTCCGCCTATCTAGGCGACCTTTTAGTAACAGGCTACTCTACCTTTAGTCGTAACCGAATGTTCGGAAATATGATTGGAAAAGGATATACCGTTAAAAGCGCACAAATGGAAATGAGTATGGTCGCAGAAGGGTATTATGCCACCAAAAGCGCGCACCAATTAATGGAGAAACTAGAGAAAAAATCAAAAACACCAATTATAAACACGGTGTTTGAAATTCTATACAAGAATGGAAATGCCAAGCTACTTTTTAAGGAATTAACGGATAAGTTGGATTGATCATTCAACAACACCTATAAGACCAAAGTTTAAAAGATAGTCTCAAGACTCGTATCATGTATTGCATTTTTCGTGCTTTTATCTTGTACCCCGCAAGAAAAACACAAAACGATTGATGGAATTCTAGTAGTGCCTGAAAACTGTCAAAACCCAGATTCCCCAAACCCTCAAACTAGTCTATAAAGTTTTAAAGGCAAAAGACACAACCTCTAGCAAAGCGCCTATAGTTTATTTGCAGGGTGGCCCTGGTGGAGCAACTTTGGTCATGGAAGAAATGTGGAAAATCATCCTTTTAGAATGGATAGAGATATCGTACTAATGGACCAACGGGGAACGGGAGAATCAGAAGCCTTATGTAGTAATATGGGTGCTGAATTATTTGAAATATTAAGACAAGATATTAATTATGAAGCAGAATATGACGCAGCTAAATCCCTATTTTTTGACTGTAAGGAAATCCTTGAAAGTAAAAAAGTAAATTTGGCAGGGTACAGCAGTACTGAAAACGCTGTAGATTTTGAGGAGTTACGCACACTGTTCGGGTACAACAAATGGAATCTACTAGGAACCTCATATGGTTCTAGATTAGGATTGACTATAATGCGCAATTTCCCCAACAGCATACGAAGTGCCGTATTTACTGGATTTGTTGCCCCAGAATCGAATTACATAGAAGATTTTGTCCAGAATTTTGAAAACGCTCTATTTGCCGTTTTAGAAAAATGTAAAGAAGATGAAGATTGTAATAGCCGTTACCCGTATATGAAAAATCGGCTTTTGAAAACATTAAAAAATCTAGAAAGCGACCCTATGTGTTTAGCGTAAAAAGAAAAACTGTTAATTCTGAACGTACAGGATGCTCTGTTTTTAGTACATCAGGCGTTATATGGCCGCTACTCCATTGCAAATATTCCACTAATGATAGAAGCACTAGAAAATAGAGCCAGTGCATCCATTATCGATGCCTTAAGACGGGTAGAATTTATCTATGGATTAGTCAATGTGCCTATGAACTATTCGGTAACAGCCTGCGAGGAACTGCCTTTTATTAGTTAGGATAACTTAAAAAAAACGCTAAGAAACTCTAAAACTGGTTTTAACTTGGCTGTTCTAGGGACAGGAGTCGAACTACTTTCCGAATGGCATCCCTTTAGAGCAAGCGATATTGAAAACCAAGCCGTAATCTCAGAAATTTCGACTCTTTTGGCGTCAGGAAATCTTGATTCGGTTACTCCCGTGCACTATGCAAAATAAACTTTAAAGCATTTAAAAAATGGCTATCATCGCATTTTTGCTAATGATAGCCACGGCATTTCTAATCCCTGTTTTTTTTTAACACCACTAGTTATTTTCTTGATAATCCATTAGAAAGACCCCATATGGATTGTGCATTAGAAACACATCCCATAGAATGGAATTGATACTGCCTTATCTCAAACCCGTTCCATAGAAAAATCAGAATGCTCCCTCAGTACTTTATGTAAGGTTTCTTTCCATTTCAAAATTTGAGCATCGTCTGTTTCAAAAATCGTTTTAAATTCATTTAAAATAGGTTCCATATAGGTTCTTACGCTATCAATGTCAAAATATAACCTACCCGTTCTTCTGATAAAGAAATCCATTGGGTCCTGCACCATTTCATATGCAATTCCAAACTGTAGTTCAGCCAGAATTAGCTTGGTAGGGTTATCTGTTTCTTTTCTGTTTTGATATAGCTCTAGAATCGTATCGGTCTGCTTGCCATAATTCGTAACTAAGAACCAAGCGTCATGTTCTGTAAAACCGTTTGTTTTTATACGCTCATATACGGCAGCTATATATTTTTTAACGTGCTTATATTTTTTGAACTCGTTTCCACAAAGCGGAATATCTTGGGTTGTGCATGGTTTCACTTTAGTTTCAAATTCTTCCTCCATGCCTTTAGCAATGCGGTCCACCACACGTTCTGCCATTTTACGATAGCCTGTAAGCTTACCGCCAGCGATACTAATGAGTCCGGTATCTGAGGTAAATATTTCATCCTTTCGAGATAATTCGGAGACGGATTTACCCTCTTCATGAATCAAGGGTCGCAAGCCTGCCCAAGAAGAAACGATATCTTCCATTTCCAAATTAATTTTCGGAAACATATTGTTTACTGCGGACAGAAGATAAATAGCGTCTGCTAAGTCGGTTTGCACCTTGTCTTTGTCATCGTTATAGTTGGTGTCTGTTGTTCCCACATAGGTTACTTTACCACGGGGAATGGCAAACATCATCCTCCCGTCTGGAACATCAAAATAAACGGATTGCTTTACCGGAAGTTTCTCATATGGGAATACCAAATGTACTCCTTTTGTAAGGTGTAATCGCTTTCCTTTTTTGGAATTGTTCATACTGCGTAGTTCATCTACCCAAGGTCCGGCAGCGCTAACCACATATTTACAATTGATATTAAAATTTTCTCCTAAAACTTCATCTTTTACAATAACTCCTGCTATTTTTTCATCGGTATATATAAAATCAGTAACCGAAGCATAATTCATTGCCGTCACCCCAAATTGTAGGCTAGTTTTAATGTTTTCTATAGTAAGCCTTGCATCGTCTGTCCTATATTCCGCATAATAGCCCGCACCTTTTAAAATCTTTTTAGGCAATAGTGGTTCTAGTTTTAAAGCTTCCTTTTTCTCTAGCATTTTACGCTTGTCCTCACCGGTAACTTGTGCTAAAATATCATACACTTTTAATCCTACGGAGGTAAGCCACTTCCCATAAGAACCGTTTTCTATCAAAGGAAGAAGCATTTTTTCCGGAAGCACTAAATGCGGAGCCAGTTTATGAACAATGGCACGTTCCGAACCTACTTCCTTTACCAACCAAAAATCGAACTGTTTTAAATAGCGGAGTCCTCCATGTATCAATTTGGTAGATTTACTACTAGTGCCAGAAGCAAAATCGTTCTTCTCTACCAGTGCGACTTTAAGACCTCTTGATGCTGCGTCTAAAGCGATGCCTCCTCCAGTAATTCCACCTCCTATAACTACAAGGTCAAACTGTTCTTTGGAGAGTTTTTCAATAGTTTCTATTCTTTTTAGATTTGAAAATTCAATATTCTTCATAGCTTTTTATCTTCGTATTTGAGGCAGGTTTTCACCTACCTTTCCTTAGCTCCTAATTTTTTTTAAATCAGCTTTCTTCCCAGCCTTTGGTGCGCTCTACGGCTTTCTTCCATTTTTTATACAAGCGTTTTCTTTTTACTCGATCAAAAGTAGGTTTGAAAATTTTATTCATAGGTCTATTTTGGTCAATATCCTCTTGTTTCCAGAGTCCTATTTGAATACCTGCTAAAAATGCGGCACCCATTGCGGTAGATTCAATAACTTCCGGTCGGTGCACTTCGGTATCCAAGATATCTGCCTGAAACTGCATTAAATGATTGTTTGCACAGGCACCACCATCTACTCTAAGATTTTGTAGGGGCAATCCCGAGTCATCTTCCATAGCTTTTAAAATATCCTTTGTTTGGTAAGCCAAAGATTCCAAGGTTGCCTTTGCCAAATGTGCCTTTCCTGTATCACGTGTAAGGCCAAAAATCGCCCCACGGGCATACATGTCCCAATGCGGAGCACCAAGGCCCGCGAAAGCCGGAACAACATAAACAGAACTTTCACCGTAAACGGAATCGGCCAAAGCCCCCGTTTCCTTTGCGTCTTTTATAATTTCAAGTCCGTCCCTGAGCCACTGTATTGCTGCACCAGCAATAAACACACTTCCTTCAAGTGCATAATGCACTTTTCCATCTAATCCGTAGGCAATGGTCGTTAAAAGTCCGTTTTTAGAAAATTGTGGTTCCTCTCCAGTATTCATAAGCATAAAACAGCCAGTACCATAAGTATTCTTTGCCATCCCCTTATTAAAACAACCTTGTCCAAATAGGGCTGCCTGTTGATCGCCTGCAATACCTGTAATTGGTATTTTAACGCCATCAATCTCATAATCTCCAAAATGGTGTGCGGAAGGTTTTACAATAGGCAACATCTGTTCTGGAATTTCAAGTTCTGTTAACATGCGTTTGTCCCATTTTAAATCGACTATATCGTAAATCATGGTACGAGAAGCATTAGTATAATCCGTTACATGCTTTTCTCTCTTAGTCATGTTCCATACTAGCCAGGTATCTATAGTACCCATTAATAAATCGCCGTTTTTAGCCTTCGCCTTTGTGCCGGATACATTATCCAATATCCATTTAACCTTGGTTGCGGAAAAGTAGGAGTCTATAACTAAGCCAGTCGTTTTTCTAACATGTTCGGTAAGCCCCTCTCTTTTTAAATGCTCACAAATGTCTGCCGTACGTTTGTCTTGCCAGACGATTGCATTGTAGACCGGTTCGCCGGTATGTTTGTCCCATACTACAACAGTCTCTCGCTGATTGGTTATTCCAATAGCCTTAATCTCCGATAGATTCACATTCTGCTCCGCAAGCAACTGCCTTAAAACTCCTAATTGAGAAGATAAAATCTCATTTGCATCGTGTTCTACCCAACCAGGTTTTGGAAAAATCTGCTGAAACTCCTTTTGAACCATTCCTGTGATTTCTCCTTTTTCATCTACCAGGAGTGCTCGAGAACTAGTAGTACCTTGGTCTAAAGAAACAATATATTTTTTTGACATAATCGTTAAGGATAAGAACTTAAATATACCTTTAATAAAACCGAATTCAAAAGAGAAATGTTACACAAACAATAACGAGTGGTTAAAAAGGGTTCCAACCTGAGTATTATAGAAGTAAACCGATGAATTAGTACGATTTAGCACTTATAGCTGTTGGACGCGAGGCCTAATATGGTCAGTAAAAAACAAGAAACAATTTTGGGTATAATTAAAACCGGAATAGCTGCGCCTTACATCGCTTTAACCTCTGGCTGGTATTACTAGAAAAACACTATAAACTTTATACAAACAATAGTACAGCAAAAGTGTTACTCTTTAAAAAAATGATACTCGCGCTCTACTTTGCATATGCGAACGCTATATTGGTGGCGCCAATCTTCCCTGCCTTTTGTTTGTGCCGTTATGTGCTGGGTATGTTCCTTCCATTTAGCCATGGATTCCAAGCTTTCCCAATAGCATACCGTAATACCTATTTCTGCTCTTGTACTTTCCAAACCTAAAAAACCAGGTTGTTCCTGAGCCAAATCCTCCATTATTTTTGCCATCTCTGCGTATTCTTGAGATCTTGGCACATTAGTAGACGTAAAAATTACCGAGTAATAGGGCTATTTCATATTTTAACTGATAAATTCCCGTTCTAAAAAGTAATCTACAATAGCCTGCTTCATCAAAACGGATTGCTCCCCTGATTTAAGCGGGGGCAACTCTTCTTTTATCGTATAGTGCGGCCAGCCATCTTCATCAAAATAATCGAACACGTAATAGCCATAGGGTTCCAATAACCTACAGATAGCAATATGCATCAAGTCTAACTTATCATCTTTTTTATATTTTTTATGGTACTGCCCCAATTCTTGGACTCCTACCAAATATATAATAGCATCCAATTCCAACGGGTCCCCGTCTGCAAATTGTTCGGATAGCTTAACTACCAAAATCTCCCATCTATCTTTTAACTCTGTGTCCCTTGCCATTTTATACTATTAAAACTACAATTATTTATACGAAAGTAAAGGTACTAATCAATGTTCTATATTTGTTCCAAACTGTTTTCAAATGGTCATATTGGATATAATTTTAGGAATTTTACTCCTTTTGGGATTATGGAAAGGATTTAATAATGGGCTTCTTATAGAATTAGCCTCCATTGTTGCGCTAATTACGGGTATTTATGGAGCCATACATTTTTCTTACATAGCCGGAGACTTCCTTGGCCAACAAATGAATTGGGAAGAACGTTATGTTAATATCGCTGCTTTTATCATAACTTTTATCGGCATCGTAATTACTGTACATTTTGCTGGAAAATTACTTACTAAGGTTGCAAATATTGCCATGTTAGGGCTTTTGAACAAACTAGCGGGAGCCGTATTCGGCACTTTGAAAGTTGCGGTAATCCTAGGAGCGGTTCTGATTTTCTTTGACCGCGTCAACAATAGTGTTCGCTTGCTTTCAGATGAAGTAAAAAATACGTCTATGCTTTATCATCCAGTTAAAGACATTGGCGAACTTGTCTTCGATAATATTCTGCGAGAAGACCTACTAAAACCCGCAGAAAATAGGTAGTCGTTAAACTGCACAAAAAAAGGATTAAAAGTAGATTTTCTACATTTAGTGTCCGTTCATCGAAAAAAAAATGATTTTTACCGCGTCAACATTAAATTTAAGTAATATTACAGTGTTGATATCCCCTATCGACATGAGAACATCAGTACCCATTTCTTATAGACCTACTTCCCTGCGTTGAGCAACCTGCTTACAAATAAAACATTATATGAAAATGAGATCGCAACACGCTGTCTTTGTTTTGTTTGTATTCATTTTTGGTTCCTGCTCAACAGAACCAACCGATGATACACCCAACATAACGGCAACAAACGTAGTAGGTTTGGAACAAGAGGTATTGGATATTGTAAATTCCCATAGGTCTGCATTAGAGACAAACACTTTAATATTTAGTGCTATTGCATACGAATACGCAAATACGCATACTGATTACATGATAAACAAAGGGAGTCTTAGCCATGATAACTTTAGTTCGCGCGCCTCTAGTATAGCATCGAAAGTAGAAGTGCAAATGGTAGCAGAAAATGTAGCTAAAGATTATAGCACCGCCCAAGATGCGTTTATAGGTTGGTACGAAAGCACTAATCATAAAAAAACGATGGAAGGTGATTTTACACATACTGCCGTAAGTGTAAAAGAAGATGAGGATGGTAACTTCTACTACACACAACTCTTTTATAAAGAATGACGAATTTCCCTATAAATTAACACTTTTATGTTTATTAATTGACGCCGTATCGACAATCCTTTTTTATAACAACCGTCTCATGCATTTTTTCTGTGGCTGATGGCCATTTAGCGTTTAAAACATATTATTTTTCCGATGAAAATTGAATGTAGTTAGTCGATAAGCTACTACAGAACATTACCATACCAGTCCGAGAATTACAATACTCATAAAGATATTGTAATGTATTTCGGTTTGCCTACCACTACATTTGCTTCAGCTTAATTTGACAAACCCCAGAAAGAATGAAGCACAAATTAATATATTTAGTAGTACTATCTGTTTTTATACATTCCTGTAGCAGACATTAATTAACACCATTAAATTTTGAACAAGTTGTAGAACTTGAGAAGGAAGTCTTTCTCGTTTCTACTGCTTAACACTATGACATGGAGTCTGAATTATTAAAAATAATAAACAATTGCCGTGTAAGTTTAAATTTGAATGCACTTTATTTTATGGACGCATCTTACAATTTTGACAAGAAGCATTCCAAGCACATGATTTCACAAGGAAATAAAAGCTATGATAATTTTGCAAACCGCGCAGAACAAATTTCTATGAATACTGGTGCCACTTTTGTTGCAGGGAACGTTGCCAAAGTTTACGATACTGCAGTAGAGTCTTTTGAGGCTTGGTTGGAAAGTGATGGACATAGACCTAATATTGAAGGAGACTACACACATTCAGTAATTAGTGTTAAAGAGAACGAAGAAGTTGACCTCTATTTTACAAAGCAATTTTTTAAACAGAACTAGTATTTATAATACTTGAAAAGGCTTAGGAAATCCTAAGGCTTTTTTTTATACCTTGCTTTTAAGTACACTAGCGTCTATTCTTTAATTAAAATTAACACTATGCCTATTAGTCCACCATTTAACTTGAACAAATGGATAGTAGAAAACCGAGATACCTTAAAACCCCCGGTAGGGAATAGAAATCTCTATAAAGATGCAGGAGACTATATTGTTATGGTCGTTGCAGGTCCTAATGCTCGTAAAGACTACCATTATAATGAAACTGAGGAACTATTTTATCAACTAGAAGGGGAAATTGAAGTTCATATTCAAGAAAACGGAAAAAAAAAGACGATGAAACTAGGTGCTGGAGATATGTACCTTCACCCTGCCAAAATCCCACATTCCCCCGTTAGGCACGAAAACTCAATAGGTTTGGTGATAGAGCGTAAACGATCACAAATGAACGTGGATGATGGCTTACTGTGGTTCTGTGATAACTGTAATCATAAACTATACGAAGCCTATTTTAGTTTAAACGATATAGAAAAAGATTTCTTAGGCCATTTTAAGCATTTCTATGCCTCAACAGCTTTAAGGACTTGCGATAATTGTGATACGGTTATGCCGACCGATGAACGTTTTATAAAGGAGGAATAAATGGGAATCACGATTAAAATAATAATTGCATTTATTTCGACACTACATTTATATTTCTTGTGGTTCGAAATGTTCGCATGGACCAGCAGAGGGCCTAAAATATTTAGAAAATTTCCAAAAGACCTCTTTTCACAAACAAAATCAATGGCTGCTAATCAAGGCTTATACAATGCCTTTTTAGCCACAGGACTCTTATGGACGTTTTATAGAAAACGTGGAATGGATTACGAATATTTCGCTTTTCTTTTTAGGTTGTGTAGCAGTTGCAGTAATAGATGGAGGATTGACGGTAAGTAAAAAATATTCTACATTCAAGCACTTCCAGCAATAATTGCGATTTTTCTAATTGTTCTGTCATGAAAGCAGCCCTGTTCAAAATGCTATTTTTACTCATTATCTATTATCCAATTCACACCATAACCGCACAAGAAATGACATCAGAGCAGGTAGTTCAAAAATCAATGGAAAGCTATAATGACAGAAATATAGAAGCTTTTATGTCAGTCATAGATACCGATGTTACATTTCATAATTTTTCTAATGGCTCCATAACCATGCAAGGTAAAGCAGCGTGTAGGGCATTCTATAATGCCCTCTTTGAAGCTTCTCCCAACCTAAAATCGACTGTTCTAACCCGTACCGTTTTTGGAAATAAAATTATAGACCATGAGTATATTACTGGTAGAAACGGTAGCGATGAAGCGATAGAATTAGTCCTCATTTACGAAGTTGAAAGCGAAAAAATAGTAAAGGTTACCGTTCTTCGAAAAGAATCCTAATCAAAAGTATTATTCGTAACTTTGTAAGAATCTAACAATACATATTTAAAAAGTTATAAAATGTCAGAAATAGCTACGGGATTCGGAATTAATAATGCGTTAAAAGCATTAGGAATTAAAGATATTAATGAAGGAACTTCAACAGGTTTAAATAATTTTGCTAACGGAGAGTTAATTGAAAGTTATTCGCCAGTTGATGGTCAGCTAATAGGAAAAGTAAAATCAACGACACGTGCAGATTACGACAAAGTTATGGATGCGGCAACAACCGCATTTTTATCTTGGAGAGATATGCCAGCACCACAACGTGGCGAAATTGTGCGCCAGTTTGGAAACAAACTAAGAGATTTAAAAGAACCTTTAGGGAAATTAGTTTCTTATGAAATGGGTAAATCTTTGCAAGAAGGTTATGGCGAAGTGCAAGAAATGATTGATATCTGTGATTTTGCTGTTGGATTGTCAAGACAATTAAACGGTAAAGTGATTCCATCGGAACGTCCATTTCACGTTATGAGAGAGCAATGGCATCCTATAGGTGTTGTTGGTATTATTTCTGCTTTTAATTTTCCAGTTGCTGTTTGGGCTTGGAATACTGCTTTAGCTTGGATTTGTGGCGATGTTTGCGTGTGGAAAGGGTCTGAAAAAGCACCTTTATGTACTGTCGCTTGTCAAAATATTATTGCAGAAATTATAAAAGAAAATAATTTACCAGAAGGTCTTTCTTGTATCATAAATGGCGATTATAACGTTGGTGAAATGATGACAACAGATACTAGAGTTGCTTTAGTTTCTGCAACAGGTTCTACACGTATGGGCCGCATTGTTGGAAAAACAGTTGCCGAGCGTTTTGGTAAATCTTTATTAGAATTAGGTGGAAACAACGCCATTATTATTACACCAACGGCTGATTTAAAGGTTGTTGTTCCTGGTGCTGTATTTGGCGCTGTTGGAACCTGTGGGCAACGTTGCACATCAACACGTCGGTTAATTATACACGAATCTGTTTATGATAAAGTAAGAGATGCTATTGTTGGTGCTTATGGGCAATTAACTATTGGGAATCCTTTGGATGAAAAAAATCATATTGGACCTTTAATTGATAAGGACTCTGTTCAAACGTATTTAGCAGCTATTGAAAAAGCAAAAGCTGAAGGTGGAAATGTTTTGGTTGAAGGTGGTGTTTTAGAAGGTGAAGGCTACGAAAGTGGTTGCTATGTTAAACCAGCAATTATTGAAGCAGAAAATCATTTTGAAATCGTACAACACGAAACGTTTGCTCCAATTTTATACATCATAAAATATTCTGGTGATGTAGAAAATGCTATCACAGAACAAAACGGTGTAGCTCAAGGTTTATCTTCTGCAATTATGACTAACGAACTAAAAGAAGCTGAGAAATTTTTGTCTTATGCTGGTTCGGATTGTGGCATTGCTAATGTTAACATCGGAACTTCTGGTGCTGAAATTGGTGGTGCTTTTGGAGGCGAAAAAGAAACTGGTGGCGGACGTGAGTCTGGTTCTGACGCTTGGAAAGTATATATGAGAAGACAAACAAATACCGTTAATTACTCTGATGAATTGCCTTTAGCGCAAGGGATTAAATTCGATTTATAAGTAAATATGCCTTTAGTAAATACTATATATTAAAGGGTAGTTTGATCTCTATCTTCAGAAGTCCAACTACCCTTTGATAAAGCTTATGTACCTAATATTAGAATCATACAGATTAAAGTTAGGGAGGCAACAAGGTATTTTCTAAGCTTTTCATTTGCATTTATCCTAGTGTCCTCAAAATAATAGAACTCTACGTTGGCGCATCTGATTCCTGTACACTTGGACATTTTTTTATGTAAATGGAAAAACGACTACTAAACATTAAGCCCTATTGCGAAAATGCAATAGGGCTTTTTAGTAAACCAACTAACTCAAATATATGAATTAATCCTACCTCAGTGCCGCATCATTGTCGGGAGCGGTAAGACATTTCATTTGTTGTATAAAGTTAATCAGAATATCCTTTCCCAATATTTAACTTTATACAATTCAGACCTATGGTTGTATCAATGGAAATAAATTATGTATAGCTGGGAAATTCGCTCTATCCTGATTACTAGCAATTAACGAGTATAATCTGAATAGTATTAAGATTTTTTTAATACATTGTAATCAAACACCAAACCTATATTAACAATGACAAGAACAACTAGGTATCTATTACTGATGTTCCTTGCCATTTTGGTGGGTATGTATTTCTACACTACCTGTTGCAGCGAATGTGGAGCTAGCGAAATCGAGGAGCCTCCAAAAAAAGCGGTAGTCCATGCAACACCAGAGCCAACCTCTTACCTCTTTGCCTTTAGTGATGGTAACTATGCGTCTAACGAAAATAATAACTATTACATTAATGCATCGTCATATGCTATATTGATACCTTTAGATACAAGTACAGAGACTGGCATTAGAAGCCTTAAAAGCTTTTTATCAGAAAATACTGGTAAAGTGATGAACATCACGGGCTACTATAAAAGCGATGAAACAAATGACTCCGCATTCCCCAATCTAGGATTGGCATGTGCCAACGCGGTTAAAAATCATTTGGTCTCCAATGGTATTTCATCAGCAAGTATGAACACCATGGGCAAACTCATGGACGATATGGTGCCGGATGAGGAAATTTACCTTGGCCCCATAGCATACAACATTTCAGGGAAATCAGAAACAGTAGGTCAAGAACTTAAAGCACTATGCGAAAATTTTAAGGTAAATCCACTTGTGCTTTATTTTGATTCAGCGAATGCTTCTATAAACCTATTAACTGAACAACGCCAAAAAGTTACAGACATCTCAAGATATCTGGATAAAGTAGAAGGTACTACTGTAAATATTGTAGGGCAAATTGACAATATGGTCATAGCAGCCACCAATACAAAAATTGGTTTGAACAAAGCTAACTTTGGCAAAGCATATTTCATGAGAAATGGAATTCCAGACGCTAAAATCAACACCTCTTCCAAAGGACAAATAGACCCAGTAGAAAGTAACACCTCGGAAGAAGGAAGAACCGTAGTTACATTAAACTAAATAAACACTAATACTTAAAGGAAGATAAAAATGGATTTTGAAAATATGACTATCTGGTGTTGGATAATTCCCCTCTTAGTAGGAGCAATATGTGGAATTCTTGGTTATTTGCTAGGGCGTGGAGGTGACACAACCATTGACAATTCTACCGAATTAAAACTTCTAGAGGATATAAATTTGCGGCTACAAACCGATTTGGATGCCTGTGATAAAAAAGTAAGTACTAGTGCAAATCTTGGAGCTTCTGCAGCGTCTTTTGCTGCCGGGGAAGCAATAGCATCCTTTCCTTTTGATGCTGCCGTAGCAAAAGCAGTATTAGGCAAGACAATAAAACAAGACGACCTAAAGGTTGTTGAAGGTATTGGTCCAAAGATAGAAGGCATGCTAAAAGATGCAGGTATTAAAACATGGAAATCACTTTCCAAAGCAACCGTTGCCAACTGCCAAAAAGTACTTGACGGCGGCGGAAAACGATACCAAGTGCACGATCCGGCCTCTTGGCCAATGCAATGCAAAATGGCTTACGAAGGAAAATGGAAGCAATTGTTGAAATGGCAAGACGAGCACAATCACGGAAAGTTGTAGCATAATAACCAACCTAAATACAAAAGCCCCAATTCCATATGTAATCGGGGCTTTTGTATGTATATCCTTTTTTCTCTTATAATCTACCGTTTGCCTCTACCCATTTAAAATGGTATTGATCTTCGGGAAACTTCATTCTTGTAGCAATACGCTCCAACCGTTCTGGAAGTTTCATCAAATAATCTCTTGCCTTCTGCGCGTCATCGTTAAGACCTCTAACAGCATCAATTTCCCAGAAACTATTTAGTTTACTTAAAATCTCTATATAATCGTGTGCCGTATAAACCCCCAAGCGTTGTGCGCAGTTAGAGAAATTCTCAAAAGCGGCTCCAATAGTTCCTCCAGACTCTCTTAAAAAATGAGCTGGCATCACAATCTTTTGTTTCATCATATCCGCAAAGGCTAACATCATACCGTTAGGATCATGGTTTAATATGGTTTTTACAAATTCCCTGTATGCCAAATGGTGACGCATTTCATCTCCTGCTATAATGGTACACATTTTACCTAATAGGACATTTCCTTTTTTCTTCGCCATTTGACCCACACGTTTGTGCGAAATATTAGTAGCCAATTCTTGGAACGAAGTATAAACAAAATTTTTATACGGATCCCTGTCGGTTCCAATATCAAAACCATCGGAAATTAAATGTTGGGTGGTAACTTCTATCTCCCTCATGTTTACCCTGCCAGATAAATAAAGGTATTTATTGAGCACATCGCCATGGCGATTCTCTTCTGCGGTCCAAGCGCGTACCCATTTGGCCCATCCATTGGTTTTATTCTCACCATGCTGATCAATACCTACTACATCCATTAACCAAGACTCATAGGTTGGCAAGGCTTCTTCCGTTATGGTATCAGCTACCATGGTAACCCAAAAATCATAACCCAATTCTTTGGATTCTTCGCGCAGTTGCTCTACGTGATCTAAAAAGCCATCACTTTGTGGGTCCGGTAAAAAATCAGTTGGCTGCCAAATATTTTCTGGTTTAATTAGAAAATTATCCATAAAACCTTCCACTTCTGGCTCTATGGCCTGCATTACATCTAATCTTATGTTTTTTTCTGACATATCTCCCTTTTTCATCAAAGTTCGTTATTATTAACCAAATTACGATTAAAACTATCTCAATTTTCAATTTCTACCCTGTTCCGTTGGATAAAAAGTGTGAACAGGACGGCTTTGCCAATATATTTTAGAATCTACATCCAGTATGGTCAGCGGTCCTTTAAACGCTGCTCCGGTATCTATATTCCACACGTTTGCTGCGTTCTGCGGTGTCGTCTTTCCTAATCGTGTAACAGGTGTGTGCCCTATATAAATTTCTTTGTAATGTGACAATCGTTTAGGATAGAGCACATCTCCCAGTTGTAAACTCGGGTTTAAGGAAAGCACCAATTCCCAAAGGGTACGATCCCAGTAAAACGTCACCTCAGAATATTCATAATTCACCCCTTTTAAATTTGTAAACCCCGCATGTAAAAAAAGCCTGTTCCTATCATCAAGATAATAATTTCTTAGCGTTTTATAAAATTCGATGTGTTTGTCCTTCGTTCCTTTGACTATTTGTTTGTACGAATTCACCGTAGCCTCGCCTCCATGCTTAAACCACATTGGATTATCAGATGCCCCAACCAACCATTCATAACAAAGCGCATCATGGTTTCCCCTAAGAAAAACACAATGGTACTTTTGGTCTAATGCTAACAGAAAGTCTACCGTTTCTACAGCTTGGCTCCAGCCGTCTATGTAATCCCCTAAAAAAATTAAGGTATCCTCTGTAGATACTTCAGCTTTTTCCAAGACCTGCTGTAAAGCTTTTAGTCCGGAGTGAATATCCCCGATTACCAAGGTTCTTTTGTCTGTCATTCTGCAAAAATCGCTATTACTCTTATGACCACAAGGATAAAAAGAACTAAAAAGAACATTTTTCGAAAATAATAAGAAGAGTTCCTCTTAAAACCCCTGTTTGGCCGTTGCTATAAAATTGTATTCTTTTCCATTGTATCGATACGAACAGATGTACATAGAAAGTGAAATTTGCTTTAAGGTTTCTTCGGAAAATTTAATCTCTGCATTGGAAATACCTTGTGTATCTCCTTCAATATTCCTTCGCAACCAAATATAAGCCCTGTTCTTGGTCTTTTGGCAAGACTTATGATGGCCTTCTTTGAGCGATACGGTATACTTTTTAGTCACAAAACCTGATAGATACTTAGAATTGAAACCTACCAATTCCTTTAAATTGCAAAAAGCAACACCTACTGGAATATCTCTTCTTTTTTTCTGGGAGACATTGATAAGAATATGCTCTATAATACCATCTATATTGCCGGCTGCATAAAACCATGTGCTTTGTGCACCTGTCGTATTCGCTTTCCTTTGTAACTATTGTAGGTTTGGGTTTCATAATAATAGTCGACTCATTACCCTTGGTAAGAAGCGAAAAGGTTAGTGTCAAAAGTCCATGCAGTCCTTCAGGGTCGAAAGCCGACCTTTTTAAATTTTTCGGAGCAAACCATAGACGGCTTACCTCAACTTTAAAAATACCCCTATCCTGTTTAGCATCCAATTGAAACGGAACCAGGACACCTAGTAATATCCAACCCTCTTACTCAACATCCTCAAGGATAAGAGGTTCGCTGTAATACACACAGTACAGTGATTTATAATTCTCCTCTACATGCTGGTTGGGGCCACAGCTCTTACAATGTAAAAGTTCGATGGTTTCCGTATAGGCGTTTTCTCCCACTATTTTTAGGTAATGGGCAAGCTCCAAATCCTCAAAACTACTTTTGGAAGGTGCTATAAATCCTTCCCAATTGAGCTAATGAGAACCTGATTTAAATTTCAGTTTCGCACCGCAGCTGGCACATGTTTTTTTATATTCTGTTTCTTGGATTTTTTTCCATGGTCGGTATGCTACAGCAAAGGCCTACACAGTTACTTTTTCATGATATGCGATTACTAGGCTGTTACTAACGGCGACAGTGTATTCCTACCCAAGGAGGGTTTTAGTTCGTCCACTTATTTTAACGTGGTCCAATTCGTCATACCCTTCTTCCAAACCAAAGAATCCCTTTTAATGGTCCGATTAGTAAAAAACTCTTTTAGTTTATCAAAAGAAACCGTGCCGCTCTGCTGTCCGTTTACGGCATAAAAACAACTAACCTGAAGCGGAACAGGCGGGGGCGAAGCATGCTGCAAGGGTTGTGGTTGCCCTTCAAAAAGCTGACCTGAGGGGTTGGCGCATTAAGGCTTCCATTTTGTTGTGCCAAAACAAAACCCATTCCGGCACCAGCCGTGCCGACCAAATTTGTAGCGGCCAATTCCAGTGCCTTTGCAGATTTAAACTGTGCCAATTTGGTCATATCCAATTGATCCAAACAGCGATACTCAGAGATTTATTTTTTAAGCTCCTCTGGCATGGAAACATTCTCTATATAAAATTTCTCTAATTCTATTCCTACGCGACCAAACTCTGGTTGCATAACAGTTTGACAAGTTTCGGAGAGCTCGGTGGTATTAGCAGCATATAATTCTATTGCAAAATTTACCTCGCCCATGGTATCCGTAAAACGAGTAACAATCAAACTTTTTAACTGCTCGTTTACCTCATAATTCATAAAATTTCCGTCCGTATGAACAACGAATTTTCCTAAATCAGTTATTCTGAAACTATAGGCTCCAAAAGCACGGATTTCTACTAATCCCAAGCAGTCATCACTTAACATAAACAGATTCTTTATGCCCTATTTTCATCGGCAGATAAACAGGTATTTACAAAATAGACCTCCGATTTAAACGGACTAATAAATCCATATCTCCAACCCTTTAGTGTGTTTAGCATAGCAATATTCTGAGTGTTTCAGGTATACACGACTTCAGTAAAAACATCAACGAATTGGCTTTCGTTGATACATACTGCAGTTTGACCTTCACCAACAATCAACTGGGCATTGCTCTTTATTTCATTCTAATAACGCTCAAAACGGGTGATAATAGTGTCATTGCTAATGTCTAACCATTCGTTAACATCTATAAACTCGTGACTTAGTTTCTTCATAATCTCATCAAATATGTTAATCGCTTGATGTGCTTAAAAGGTTGGAAATCCTAAACATCCAACAAGGGTATAGATATTTAGGTTATTGGTAATGACCGCTTATGTCATTTTCACAACAAGTGAGACCTCGAAAAACGAATAATTAGCAACAAAAAATAGAACAAGCTGTTTTTTCTGTTTACTTTGTATAAGAAAGTGTATTGTCTTGTAAATATTAGCTACATGAAAAAGGTATTTTGTATCGGCGAATTGCTGATAGATTTTGTTGCAGAAAATCAAGGGAATGACTTATCTAAAGCCAAAGAATTTACTAAAAAAGCCGGTGGTGCACCAGCAAACGTAGCTTGTGCCATCAGTAAACTAGCTGGTAAAAGTGTTTTTATAGGCTGTGTTGGAGACGACCCTTTTGGTGCATTTCTTTTGAATATATTAGACAATGTAAACGTAGATATCTCACAGGCACAACAATCCGAAACCTTCACGACCCTAGCCTTTGTATCCATAGATGCAGCTGGAGAGCGAGACTTTGTTTTTAGTCGGGGTGCCGACAGGGAGTTGAAATACGATTCCTCATTAAAAAAGGAATTTAATGGTAATATGGTTCATTTTGGAGCCGCAACAGCCCTGTTGGGAGGAAACTTGGAAGACGCTTACGGACGCTATTTCTTTGACGCACTTACACAAAATTCATTCATTAGTTTTGACCCAAATTATCGTGAGGATCTCTGGAAAAACAAAGAAAAGAAGTTCATTAAAAAATGTATGTCCTTTATCCAAAAATCACATCTATGTAAATTTAGCTTGGAGGAAGCCCAATTGTTATCTGGGAAGACCGATTTGAAAGAAGCTTGTGACGTACTACACGAGATTGGGGCAGAAACGATAGTGGTTACCCTTGGCGGTGAAGGAACCTTGCTTAGTACAAAAAACTACAGAAAAACCATCCCTAGTATTGCTGTAACACCAGTAGATACTACAGGAGCAGGAGATGCCTTTATCGGATGTCTTCTGCAACAGATTGCAGCCCAATCTAATTGGGAAACTATTTTAAAGGAAGAAAATCGCCTTACAGAAATGGTTGCTATGGCCAACAAAGCAGGTGCCGTTACCACGACTAATTTTGGTGCCATAGAGGCATTACCCTATCAAAACCAATTAGTTTCTTAATATGAATCAAACCGCTTTGCATCGCTTAATGACCTCCAAAGGTTCAAAAAAAGTGTAATTAGCCCTAAAGACTTGTGTCAATTACGGCTCTCTACCAACTTGTCTCTTATCAGTTCTCTATTTTTCTCACTTTACCCAAAGGAGGAGAGTGAGCTATTTTTTCATCAGCTTTTAAACCGTATGGAAGAACTGTTTTCTAACAGACCTAAAGAACTGAAAAAATTAGACCTAGGACGTTTACAAGATGGAAATTGGTACCAAAGTGAACGGTTAGTAGGAATGCAACTATATGTAGACCGGTTTAATAAAAACATACAGGGCTTGTATAACAAACTTCCTTACTTTGACGAGTTAGGCGTCAATTTCATTCATCTAATACCTATTACCACAATACCTTCCGGAGAAAACAATGGCGGGTATGCTGTAAACAGCTACCATGAAATAGATTCTAAATATGGTACTAATAAAGAGTTTTCTACTTTCACCAAGCAAGCACGGAAAGAAAATATGGTGCTCATGCTCAATTTTGTCGTAAACCATACTTCGGACGAATTTGAATGGGCAAAAAAGGCCAAGACCGGGGATGTAAAATATCAAAACTATTATTACACTTATCCTGATAGGCAGATTCCTGATGAATTTGAAAAAACCATACCCGAGATTTTTCCAAAGTCCGCGCCAGATACTTTTACGTACGATAAGGCAATGGATAAATGGGTAATGACCTGTTTCAATACCTACCAATAAGATTTAAACTATACCAATCCTGAGGTATTTATAGAAATGCTTGCCAATTTGGTAAGATTGGCAAATATGGGTGTAGATGTCATTCGCTTTGACGCACTAGCCTTTCTTTGGGGAAAAATAGGGACGGACTCACAAAACTTACCAGAAGCCCACCAACTTATACCCTTGTTTAGCATGTGCTTACACGTCATCGCTCCAGGAGTAATTCTATTAGCCGAAGCGATTGTTGCACCAAGAAATATTATAAAATATTTTGGCGAAGTTCCATTAAAGGGGAATGAATGTGAAGTTGCCTATAATGCATCGCTCACGGCCTTGCTTTGGAACTCTATTGCAACCAAAAAAACATCCTTACTTCATAAAAGCTTAGAAGAAATCCCGCCTAAACCAGTAGATGGCATATGGGTAAACTATATACGGTGCCATGATGATATAGTCCTAGGGTATGATGATGATTTTATAAGAGCGATTGGATGGTCCCCTAGCGAACATCGAAGTTTTTTGCTAGACTACTATTCCAGAGGTTTGGAGTGGTCCCCTGCCAAGGGCCTAATGTTCATGTATAATCCAAAGAACGGGGATGGTAGAATTACAGGAAGTGCAGCCTCTTTATTAGGTCTGGAAAAAGCACTGGAACAAAAAGACACAACAAAAATTAACCATGCGGTATCCAAAATTCTAATACTACACGGCATTATCCTTAGCTATGGAGGAATACCATTGATTTATGCCGGAGACGAAATCGGCACCTTGAACGACTATTCATTTACCAAGGACGATGACCACAAAAATGATAGCCGTTGGATAAACAGACCCATGCAAGATTGGAAGACTATTGAAAATCATAGGAGTCAAATTTTCAAAGGACTCAAGAAGATGATACAGCTTCGAAAAAAACTATCCGTTTTTGCCGATACGCGTACTGCTCTAATACATCCAAGTCCAAATGAACATATTTTCCTATTGAACGTAACGATAGAGAAACTAAAGTTTGGGTCGAATCAAATTTAGATGAGAATACGCAATTTCTGGATGTTTTTTGGTTATTTTCTATTGGCATATTCCTTAATTGACCTTATTAACGGAAGGAAATTAAACCTTAAAAATAATCATTTGGAACTAGGTGCTTATGAGCATTTATGGGTTGGGATAAATCAATTATAATCTACCTTTCTAAGAATTCGTAATGTGGCCTTTAAAGAGGTGTACACCTCTTTAAAATTTTCTTTAACAAGACTTCGGGCCAGTTCCATTTGCTCCAGTGCTTCTTCAAATCCGTTTAAGTAGCAAATCAAATAGGTATCGGGCAAGTAGGCTAAATCTTCCTTTTCAGATGTGCTCAAACTGATTCCACTCTTAATTTTTGAAAGGATGCAATTATTTGTATTGTAAGTATGGTGTAGTACTTTTTTGTTATAAAGCGGTGGCTCAAATACGAGCTCTGTTTGTATTTGATACGTACCGCTTTCTTTGAAGGTTATCGTTAATTGCTCTAAGGGATAATACCGCTGTTTCCCACCAAGTCCTAATCTTACAAACTCCATTGTTGTAAAAGAATTTTCGTCATACGTTATGGTAACCTCATCCAAATTGGAATAGAATAGTTTTACCTGCTCGTTAATTAATTCTATATCTACTCGGCTAAAATACGTTTGTCCTTTTACAGCTCTCTTTTTACCTGCCCAACACACCACAAACTGCTCCTTGAACACCTTATAATCACTTTCAAGGTCTTTATGACGGTTATTGATAAAATCAATTACCCCATCTAAGGTTAACTCTATATTGTTACGAGCATGTTGCTGAATAGTAGCTACCGCCTGAGAATTTAGGTCCCTTAGCTCAACATCATAAGCCTTGGGCATACTTATACTACCCTCTCTAAAGAACACAGATCCACCGTAGTATTTCCATATATTCTTACGCAAGGAGCACACCTTCCCATTGGACTTTATGGTGACCAGTCCTACCACCTTTCCTTCTTCCAAGTGCGGAAAAGGAATGTTCTCATAGGAAATTAAGGGCGGATTATCTAGATAGGCATTTACCAAGTTTTGAATTTTACTGTCGTCAAAAAAATCAACCCCGACAATATTATTATCCTCATCCTCTACCCCCACCACAATAAATGAATTATTCTTAGGGTTACTATTCGCCAAGGCGCAAACATGTTTGAGAAACTTAGCCTTTCCTTCTTTATGATTAATGGTAATAAAACGCTTTTTGTCATAGAAACTATTCTCGTCATTATGGGCGAGTAAGTTTTTAACCAATAAGCGTTTATTAATCATAAATTTTTATTGATGAGGGTGGATGAAGCCTGAGCTGTGGGCATCACAACAAGATCTGCGATATTTACATGATATGGCCTAGTAACCACAAAATGAATGATGTCCGCAATATCTTCCGGTTTCAATGCCTGATAGCCTTTGTACGCATTTTTGGCGCGTGCTTCATCCCCCTTAAAACGCACGTTACTGAACTCGGTCTCCACTAGACCGGGATTTACGGCTCCAACCCGAATGCCATGTTCATTCAGGTCCATCCGCATTCCTTGGTTTATAGCATCAACCGCATGCTTACTTGCGCAGTACACATTACCTTTCGGGTACACCTCCTTGCCTGCCGTAGAGCCTATATTGATAATATGTCCTTCTTTTTTAGAAATCATCTTGGGCAAAATGGCTTTCGATACATACAAGAGTCCTTTTACGTTAATATCCAGCATGGCGTCCCAGTCTTCGAGGCTACCCTCTTGGATGGTGTCCATCCCGTGCGCATTACCTGCATTATTCACAAGAATAGAAATATCTGCAAATGCTTCTGGCAAGGAATCTATTGCACTTTGCACAGCAACCTTATCCCTCACATCAAAATTTAGAAGGTGTACGTTAGTCTGCGCACCTAATTCCTGTTTCAATAAATCTAATCGTTCTTGTCGCCTACCGCAAAGCACCAAGTTATACTTATGTTTAGCGAAAAGCTCGGCCGTTGCTTTTCCAATTCCACTCGTTGCGCCTGTTACAAATACTGTTTGGTTCATATCTTTTTTTTATGCTACTTCATATCCGTTACTGGCTTCCAAAAGCAGAAACCAATCCTGTAATTCCATTTCAATTTCTAATGCTTTCATTGCCATTGCTAACCTGTCTGGTGTTGCCGTGCCCACCACTGGGCAGACCTCAGCTGGATGCTTCAATACCCAACTCAACAACAACTGGTCTTCGGTAGCATTGTACTTATTACAAAGACTTTTCAATACTTTTTTAATGCGCTTGGTCTTAAGGGAATCTTCCTTAAAATAACTTCCCAAGGGACTCCAAGACATGGCCAAACGTTTATTAATTATACAATCGTCCAAGGAGCCATCACCCATGACATTATTGGAGGTAAGGGAAAATTCCAGTTGATTTCCCTCTATGGGCATAACCGTTTCGATTAGGGCAATTTGAGAGGGATTAAAATTGGACACCCCAAATTGTCTTATCTTACCTTCTTTTTTTAATTTGGCAATTGCCTCCGCAATTTCACTAGGATGCATAAGCGGACTGGGCCTGTGTAGCAAGAACATATCTAAATATTCTGTTCGCAACGCTTTTAAAGAACGCTCGGCAGACCAAATAATATAATCCTTACTATAAGCATAATGTTTTATGTTGTTGCTTCTACTTTTAACATCGAATTGGATACCACATTTACTTATCAGTTGTATATCCTCGCGGTTAATATCGCTTGTTGCAAATGCTTTTCCAAACTGCTCCTCGTTTGTATAATCCCCATAGATATCCGCATGATCAAAAGTGCTAATATACTGCTCGAGACAATGGTGTATCAACTGCTCTATTCGCTGCTCCGAAAGTTGTTTCCCCCAGTCACCCCAAGTCATAGTTCCCGCGATTATTCTGGAATAATTGGTGGTTTTGGTCATCTATTTGAGATTCACTTTATAATTAATACTTATTCATTTAAACGGATTGAAATCGTCAATGTCCGCCTAATTGCTGTTTGTAGGTTTTCATGGCCAAGTGAAATTAAAAAGAATCCCTTAAATACTTCATAAAAATAGGGGCTTTTCCTTTTTTTTAACCAATCGTTAACAGCTACTCAGTGAATAAATTTTCAATTTGCGTAACTGTTAAATTAATAGCCTATCATTACTTAATATATATTTTAATAAATGGAAGAAAATACACCAGTTGACATTAGCGCTGTAAATGAGAAAATAGCTCAGGAAAGCGCTTTCATAGATTTACTAATTCCCGAAATGAATAAAGTAATTGTGGGTCAAAAACATATGATCGAAAGGTTGCTTATTGGACTTTTAGGGCAGGGTCATATTTTGTTAGAAGGTGTTCCGGGATTGGCAAAGACCTTGGCAATCAACACGCTTTCTAAAGCTGTAAAAGGAAGTTTTAGCAGGATACAGTTTACACCAGATCTTTTACCTGCGGACGTTGTGGGTACCATGATTTACAACATGAAGGAGAATGACTTCTCTATTAAGAAGGGACCGATTTTTGCCAACTTTGTATTAGCCGATGAAATTAACCGTGCTCCAGCAAAGGTGCAATCTGCTCTTTTAGAGGCGATGCAGGAGAAACAAGTCACTATTGGGGACACTACGTTTATTCTTGACAAGCCCTTCTTGGTTATGGCTACACAAAACCCGGTAGAACAGGAAGGCACCTATCCCTTACCGGAAGCCCAAGTTGACCGTTTTATGTTAAAAACGGTAATAGATTACCCAAAGATGAACGAGGAGCAAATGATCATGCGCCAAAATCTTCTTGGCGCATATGAAACTGTTAATCCAGTAGTCTCCGTAAAACAAATCCTAAGTGCACAAAAAGCGGTTCGCGAAGTGTACATGGACGAGAAGATTGAAAAATATATATTGGATATTGTCTTTGCAACCAGGTATCCAGAAAAATATAATCTAGAAAATCTAAAACCACTTATAAGTTTTGGGGCATCACCAAGGGGAAGTATAAACCTTGGTATTGCTGCTAAATGTTATGCTTTTATAAAACGAAGAGGATATGTGGTGCCAGAGGATGTTAGGGCCGTAGTGCTTGATGTGCTTAGACACAGAGTAGGCATTACCTACGAAGCGGAGGCAGAAAATATCACCTCAGAAGAAATTATTAACAAGATTGTAAACGAAATCGAAGTACCCTAGGAGCAGCAGATTACAGATAGAACTAGCAGCTACTTTATTTCTGCTATTAAATACTGTTCCCTCTAAACTGTTTACTAAAACCAAATGGATACTAAGGAATTACTCAAAAAAGTACGTAAAATAGAGATAAAGACGAGACGTCTTTCCGACCATATTTTTGGTGGGGAATATCATTCTACGTTTAAGGGAAGGGGTATGACCTTTAGCGAGGTTAGGCAATATCAATTTGGGGATGATGTTCGGAGTATAGACTGGAATGTTACAGCTAGATATAATGAACCTTATATTAAGGTGTTTGAGGAAGAGCGCGAGCTTACCATGATGCTTGTAGCGGATATAAGCGGTTCTGAACTATTTGGAACTACCAATCAATTTAAAAACGAAATAGTAACCGAAATTTCCGCAACCTTGGCCTTTAGCGCGTTACAGAACAATGATAAAGTAGGGCTTATTCTGTTTTCGGACCAAGTAGAGCTTTTTATTCCACCCAAAAAAGGGAAGACCCATGTACTACGAATCATTAGAGAGTTACTGGAGTTTAAGCCAAAAAGCAATAAAACAGATATTACCCAAGCCTTAAAGTTCTTGACCAATGTAATGAAGAAGAAAGCAATTGTTTTTGTGCTATCGGATTTCATAGCATCGGATTACGAACGTAGCTTGAAAATTACAGGCAACAAACACGATGTCACAGGAATACGAGTGTACGATGAGCGAGAGGAAAATATTCCAAATTTGGGTATGGTACAGATGATGGATGCAGAAACAGGTGCGTTACAATTAATAAATACAGGCTCCAAAAAAGTCCGCAATACCTATGCAGAATTTCACAGGGAAAGGCTTGATTATTTTAAAGAAACATTCAAAAAATCAGGTTGTGGCGTTTTGGACTGTCGTGTAGATGAGAGTTACGTTAAAAAATTATTGGGCTATTTTAAACGAAGATGATGATGCTAGAGACCAATACTAAAACCTACCCATGCCCTTTTGGGCAACGCTACCGCAATTCTGCTTCTAAACTACTAGGCTGTATTCTTGTCATTTTGTTATTGATAGGATTTCAGGGATTTTCTCAGTCCAAACCAACCATAAAAACCCAAATTGATACTACCTATATTAGAATTGGCGAACAAATACAATGGCAGGTCTCCGTCGAAATAGATTCTACTGACCAAGTCATCTTTCCAGAAGGCCAAACCTTTTCACCACTAGAAACGGTAGAAGCCTATGCCACAGATACTACAAGAAAAAAAGACCGTCTCACCTTACAAAAAATATACGCGCTTACACAATTTGATTCCGGTTCTTATAAACTACCAAAACAACGTATAGAAATTAATGGAGTCGGCTATTTTACAGATTCGCTCCAAATAAACGTTGAAACAATTCCTGTGGATACCTTAGCGCAGAAGATGTATGATATTAAACCCTTGATAGCGGTTGAAAAAACAAATCCCGATTGGTGGAAGTACCTATTGGGAGGGATTCTAATTCTAGCTATTTTAGGTGGACTCTTTTATTGGTTTGTTCTCCGAAAAAAACTATTGAGCGAAGAGGAAAAAGAAGCCCTATTGCTGCCATACGATCGTGCGCTGCTGGAATTAAAACGTTTGGAAAATTCCAAATACCTCATTCAAGACGAGTTTAAAGAATACTATTCCGAACTTACAGATATCGTGCGTTCCTATTTGGAAGAAGACGCCCAGATTTCGGCCATGGAAAGCACTACAGGCCAGTTGATAGACAAACTTGAACTATTGAGCGATTCGGGAGAATTAGAGTTAGAAAAAGACACTATTGATCAGTTTAAGAATATTCTACAGACCGCAGATTTAGTAAAATTCGCAAAATCGAAACCTTCTATGTCAGTTGCCGAACAAGATTGGAAAACTGTAGGTCAAATTGTAGAAAAAACCCATAAGGCCATCCCCGAACCTACAGCGGAGGAACTCATGCAACTGGAGGAGTACCAAGAAGAATTGGAGCGTAAAATAAAGAAGAAAAAAGTCATCCTGGGGTTAGCGTCCTTAGCAGCATTATTGATTGTTGGCGTTGCCATAGCAGGTTTCAAATATGGCTTTACCTATCTTAAGGATTCTGTAATAGGCAATCCCACTTTGGAATTACTAAAGGGTAGTTGGGTGTCTAGCCGATACGGGTTTCCTCCTATCATTGTAGAAACGCCTAAAGTCCTTGTAAGACAAGAAATTAAACTTCCACCAGAGGCAAAGGCAAACATTAGTGAGATACAAGCATTCGCCTACAGAAGTGCTGTAGGGCTTTTCACAGTAGCTACAACCTCAGTTACCTTGAGCCAAGAAGCAGAACCTGATTTTACCCAGACGATAGAACAAATAATTAAAAACTTCGAGGTCCAAGGAGCCAAGAACATTATAACAAAACAAGAAGACTTCGTTACCATTAGTGGTGTTAAAGGCCTAAAAGTGTATGGCAGTGGTAAATTTGCTGTACCAGAATCCAAGGTATTAATCAAAGGAAAATATGCCGTTTTGTTATTTGGCGGTAAAGGGTTTCAGCAATATATTATTTTAACCTGGCTAGACGATGACCCTTACGCACAAGACATTGTAGATAGAATATTAACCACTGTTGAAGTAAAAACAGAAATTTAGATGTTAGAGAACATAACATTCGCAAATCCAGACTTCTTTTGGCTATTTCTATTATTGCCATTCGCTGTTATATGGTATTCCTTTAAACAAAAGGAAGAAACGGCATCTGTTCGAATTTCAAGTTTAAAAGGATTTAGTTATACTAGTTTTTTGCCAAAACTTAAACCCCTTCTTTTTATACTTCGCCTGTTTGCGCTTGGTGCCATTATCGTAGCAATGGCAAGACCACAAACCGAGGATATTTCTACCAGAACAAAAACTACGAAGGGAATAGATATTGTTATGGCCATAGATGTTTCTTCGAGTATGTTGGCCCGTGACCTAAAACCTAATCGCTTGGCGGCATTAAAGAAAGTAGCAGCCGATTTTATTAAACAAAGACCTAACGATCGCATTGGATTAGTGGCCTATGCCGGTGAAGGGTACACCAAAACTCCCATAACCACGGACAAGACCATCGTACTTAACTCCCTTAAGGATATTACGTATGGGCAATTAGAAGACGGCACTGCCATAGGCATGGGGTTAGCAACCTCAGTAAACAGATTAAAAGATAGCAAGGCTAAAAGTAAAATTATTATTCTTTTAACGGACGGTGTCAATAATTCTGGCTTTATTGAGCCCCAAACCGCTGCCGACCTGGCAATTGAATTTGGCATAAAGACATATACGATAGGTTTAGGCACCAACGGAAATGCCCTTACGCCTATTCAATACAATCCAGACGGCTCTTTTAGATACGGTATGCGGCAAGTAGAAATAGATGAGGAATTACTAAAAGACATAGCCAAAGTGACGGGTGGTAAATATTTTAGGGCCACCAATAATGAGGCCTTAGAGGAAATTTACGATGAAATAAATAAATTAGAAAAAACCGAGATAGAAGAATTCAAGTACTACCGCTATGAGGAAAAATTTAGACCTTGGATATGGGTTGCGGGTATTTTGTTACTTCTTGAATGGTTACTAAGAAACACAGTATTTAGAAGTTTTGTATAAATCATGATACAGTTAGACGAGAAAATATATTTTTATTTGCTGCTCATCATACCGGTGGTCATCGTACTGTTTCTGATTTTGCTCGTCTGGAAAAAAAAGACACAGCAGAAATTTGCGAACGACTTCCTTTTGAAAAGGTTGACGCCCAATCGCTCCTATTACAAAGGTACCCTAAAATTGATTCTTTTTCTTTTAGGCCTTTGTGGGTTGATTATAGGTCTTGTGAATCCTAAAATCGGTACCAAGCTAGAAACGGTAAAAAGAGAAGGTGTAGATATTGTTTTTGCAATAGATGTTTCCAAAAGTATGCTGGCAGAAGACATTGCACCCAACAGAATAGAAAAGGCCAAGAGATTGGTATCGGAAATCATTAACCAATTGGCAAGCGACCGCATCGGTATTATTGCCTATGCAGGACAAGCTTTTCCGCAACTTCCTATTACCACAGATTATGGCGCGGCAAAAATGTTTTTACAGAGTATGAACACAGATATGTTGAGCTCGCAAGGTACCGCCATAAACGAGGCCATAGAATTGGCAACTACCTTTTACGATGATGATGAACAGACCAACAGAGTCCTTTTTATAATCTCTGATGGGGAAGATCACTCTGAAGGTACTACGTTGAACTCCGTAGAAGATGCCGTAGATGAAGGTATTCGCATTTATACTATAGGTGTTGGAAAACCCAAAGGAGCTCCCATTCCCCTAAAACGCAACGGTATTCTAGAAAGTTTAAAGAAAGATTCTCAAGGCGAAGTAGTAATTACCAAATTAAACGAAGAAATACTGGTTGACATATCGGATGAAGGTAATGGGAAATATATTGATGGCTCCAACACAGAAGAGGCCGTAGAATTCATAAAAGAAGAGTTGCTTCAAATGGATAAGAAAGAATTTGAGGCCAAGCAATTTGCTGAATATAAAAATCAATTTCAATGGTTTCTAGGAGCAGGTTTTTTGCTGCTATTTCTAGAGATTTTTGTTTTAGACCGAAAAACAAAATGGTTAAAAAAATTGAATTTGTTCAACGAAAAACAGATAGATTAAGATGAAAAAAATCACATACCTAATTCTGATTTTTATTGTGTCAACACCACTCTTTGCACAAGAAGAGGACTTAAAGGCAAAAGAAAAAAGTCTTAAAAACTCAAAAAATTATACCTGGGAAGGAAATAAAAAATTGTCAGAAGATAATTTTATAGCTGCCGAAGCTGATTATAGGGTAGCTATTTCCGAAAGTCCAGAAAATGCGATAGCCCCTTTTAACCTCGGTAACGCATACTATAATAATGAAACCTATAGTGAAGCCTTTGGTAGGTTTAAAGAAGCCGGCGTGAGCGCTACAGCCAAAACAGAAAAGCACAATGCCTACCATAATATGGGTAATGTTTTTATGAAGCGTAAGGACTATGCCAAAGCGGTGGAAGCCTATAAAGAAGCCTTACGAAACGACCCTACCGACGAGGAAACCCGATACAATTTAGCCCTAGCCAAAGAACTCTTGAAAAAAGACGAAGAAAACAAAGACAAAAATCAAGATAACAAAGACGAACAGGATAAGGAGGATAAAAAAGACCAGGATAAAGAGGGGGACAATGAGGACGAAAAAGACCAAGACAAGAAAGACGAGGGCGATAAAGGGGATGAAGGAGATCAAGACGATAAGGGCGACAAGAAAGAAGATGAAGGTGATGGCGATGATAAAAAAGAACAAAATAAAAAACCTGAACAAGGAGATAACCAAAAAGATCAACCTCAGCCCAAACCCAACCAACTCTCCAAACAACAAGTAGAAAACCTGTTAAGGGCGATGCAAAATGCAGAAAAAAAAGTACAGGAAAAAATTGATGCAAAGAAAGTGCAAGGAGCAAAAGTAAAAACAGAAAAGGACTGGTAGAATAAAAATGGATTTTAAAAAAAGTATCGTATTCGTAAGCATATTTCTGTTTGGCTTCCTCTTAAAAGCACAGGACATGGCTGGCGTTACGTTTGAAATGAAGTTGAGCAAGCCCAAGCTAGGGCTTAACGAACGCTTAAGAGTAGATTTTACCATGAATAAGGACGGAGATAATTTTAATCCACCCGACTTTGCTGGTTTTAAAGTGCTCATGGGACCATCTCAATCTATAAGCTCTTCATGGGTAAACGGTGTGCGCAGTTATTCCAAATCCTACTCCTATACCTTGGCTCCAACAGCCAAGGGAAAACTAAGGATTAACCAAGCAACTATCATAATCGGTGGAAAAATCTATAAATCGCTCCCTGAGGAAATTGAAGTTACCGCTGCCGTAGATAAGCCTAGCGACCAGATGACTGCAGACGATATAGCTGATGAAAACCTTCATTTAGTAGCTGAAGTTTCTAAGAGTAATCCCTACATGAACGAAGCGATTACCGTAGTATATAAACTATATGTAAGCCCATCTATAAGCGTATCCAACTATCAACCTTTAGACAATCCGAAATACAATAATTTTTGGAGCCAAGATATTAAAGTTACCAGCCTAAATGCCAAAAATGGAACTTTTAAAGGAAAACCCTATCGCTATGTCATATTAAAGAGGGTGGTTTTGTATCCTCAGAAATCTGGCAAGCTAGAAATAGAACCGCTTTCGTTGGATGTTACCGTAGACGTTCCGACGAATAAACGTGATTTTTTTGGTGGTAGAGTTTATGCTCAAACTAACAAAACAGTTTCTGCCGGTAATAGAAACATTAATGTAAAAGCACTACCGTTAGAAAATCAGCCAGCGGATTTTAAGGGTGCTGTAGGCGATTTTAATTTTTCAGTCACCACGAGCAAGCCAAGTCTAAACGCTTCGGAGTCCTTGCAAGCAGTAGTTGAAGTAACGGGAAAAGGAAACTTAAAACTATTTAAACTACCTGAATTGAATCTTCCCAGTTCCTTAGAGGTATACGAACCAGAATTTACAGAAGGTGTGCGCACCACACTAGGTGGTATGCAGGGAAAAATAAACAACAGCTATACTATTGTGCCTTCCTTTAAAGGTAAGTATCCATTACCATCCATACCTTTTAGTTTCTTTAACCCGAAGACAGAGACCTATACTACTTTAAAATCTAGTGAAATTATCATAAACGTTTTGGAAGGGCCTAACAGTGCTGCGAGTAATACCCTTAATTCGTCTAGCACAAACAAGCAAAGTGTAATTGCAGCTAATCGTCAGTTTAACTTTATAAAGCTAAACGCGAATCTTAGTCCCATTGGCAGTGCGTATTTCTTTAGGTCTACTCTATTTTATTCACTGTTATTGATACCATTACTATTCATTCCTGTTGCAATCTTGTTTCGTAAAAAACGAGAAGAAATTGCAAGTGATGTAATGGGAAACAAAGCAAAAAAAGCAAACCGGTTGGCCAAACGCTACTTATCAAAAGCAAAAAAAGAATTGGGTAACAAGGAGTCCTTTTATGTAGCTTTGGAAAAGGCCCTGCATAATTATCTAAAAGCTAAATTAAAAATAGAAACATCAGAGTTCAGTAAGGACAAGATATCTGAACTTCTACTACAAAAAAATGTAGATGAAGCTACAATAAACGGCTTTATAGCATTACTAAAAAACTGCGAAGCGGCAAGATATAGTCAATTTTCCAATGTACAGATGCAGCAAGACTACGAAAAAGCAAGTGAAGTAATATCGCTAATAGATAAGCAAGTATAAAATCGTGAAAAACATCATCATCATATATCTTTTATTTTTAACCTTTATTGGTACAGCTCAAAATACGCCTGCTTTTGATCAAGCTACTACCTCTTACAACAATGGAGTGTATGAAATAGCCATTGAACATTATAAAACTATTTTGGATAGTGGTGCACATTCGGCTGAACTGTATTATAATCTTGGCAATTCCTATTACAAATTAAACGATATTCCTAATAGTATCTATTACTATGAAAAAGCACTGGTATTAGCACCTAATGATACTGAAATACTGAATAATTTGGGGTATGCACAGCAAATGACCTTGGACGCGATAGACACGCTACCGAAAACCGGTTTGTCCCGATTCTACAAAAAAATAACCAATGCACTTCACTTTGACCAGTGGGCCTATATGGCTGTTTTTTTTATGATTCTGTTTGTATTACTGTATATTTTATTCTATTATTCTAAGTACTCTTCAAGAAAAAGGTGGGCATTTATTGGAAGTATTACCTGCTTATTTATTTCACTAATCACCATTACATTCGCCTATATGGCTCAAAGTGATTCTAATGCGAACCAACCTGCAATTATCTTCACGGACGAAATTGGTATTCAGGCAGAGCCTAATACCACAAGTGGTGAGGTTTTTGTTTTACATGCAGGTACCAAAGTCAACGTATTGGAAGAGCTAAACGACTGGAATAAAATAAGGCTAGCCGATGGGAAAACTGGTTGGGTAGCTTCTGAGCATCTAAAATTGTTAAAGGATTTTTAGTTAATTTTAACATATTCCAATAGTATTACTTTTATATTTACTTCTTTAGTATGAGCGTGTTACTATGAAGCTTTCTGTCGTTATATTTTTTTTCATCTTGTTTACATGTATTATTCCTCCTACGTGCCTTTTAGCCGAAGGAAGAAAGTTAAAGAGACCTTGAAGTGTCCTATTTTACGTGTAACCTTATTGTTGTTTATAACAATGAAACAAAAGTATGTCTATCGAACGTTACCATGACAAATCTTTAGAGGTGATTCTTGCACTACCCAAATAAAATGGATGCTTTTATAAGACTACGCTTCGCAAAACTAATTTTAACATATTTCTGTATCGTAAATCATTTATATAGCATTGTTTTTTTAAGGGTTAACTAATACTACTTTATGGTCTCTTACAAACATGGTAGTATTAATTTATATTGATTTTACAAATGGCTATGGCCTATGTATAGGGTGACACGGTATTGAACACAGTTTCAAAACAATACAATCGGCACGTTATGTAGTAAAAAAATAAAAATAGTACTTAGCTAATAGAATAATAATTTTTTAAGGAGAGTAGCTATTGCCAAATGACTAGAGATTAAGATTTCTTTAACAACATTTATTTAAAACACAATACTGGATAAATGCCGAGAAATAAAAGTAAGATTAGTCATGTACTCGATTAACGAAAATAAATATGAAAACACATACAAAAGAAACACAATCAACTATTACCCCAGCAAAGTCATTACAATTCCTAAAGGAGGGAAACCAAAGATTCCAAGATAACTTAAAAGCGAATAGAAACCTGTTAGAACAAGTTAATGATACGAGCGAAGGACAATTCCCCTTTGCTACTATTTTAAGTTGTATTGATTCAAGAGTTTCAGCAGAATTAGTTTTTGACCAAGGACTTGGTGATATCTTTAGTATAAGAATTGCAGGTAACTTTGTTAACGTAGATATTTTGGGTAGTATGGAATTTGCATGCAAGCTTGCCGGAACCAAATTAGTCGTTGTTTTAGGTCATACCAGTTGTGGTGCTATTAAAGGTGCTTGCGATCATGCACGAATGGGTAACCTTACTGCTTTAATAAACAAATTGGAACCTGCTGTTGCTGCGGTTAAAGAACCAAAGGATGAACAGATTAGAAACTCTAAAAACCTTGAATTCGTAGACAGGGTCTCCGAAGAAAACGTTCATCTAACCATAGAAAATATTAGGGAACGTAGTCGAATTTTGGTTGATATGGAGCAGAACGATGAAATAAAAATTATCGGAGCAATGTATGATCTTTCTACCGGGACTGTATCTTTTTATGAATAAAAAATTAAGTAGTCCTGCATAAACAAAATCATGTGTTCTTTTCTTTGAAGAAGCTTAACACTACTCACACATATACCACACTGCTGAAGAGAATGCTTAGGACATAAAAAATAATTAAGAAGACCATCAAATGGTAAAACGAACTGTTAAACGACATGGCTCGAATACCATATAACACTGTATTCCATGATTAAAAACTTATTTTCAAATTTTAAAGGAGATCTCCTAGGAGGTATTACTGCTGGTATAGTTGCGTTGCCCTTGGCACTTGCCTTTGGTGTAAGCTCAGGCCTTGGCCCTACCGCTGGACTTTACGGCGCTATTTTCATCAGTTTTTTCGCAGCGCTTTTTGGTGGCACTGCTACACAAATTTCAGGGCCTACGGCTCCAATGACAGCTGTAAGCATGGTTATAATTGCCGGTATTATAGCCACTTTTGATGGTAGTATAGAAAAGGCTCTACCTGCCATTTTAACGGTGTTTTTATTGGCAGGCCTAATGCAGATTGCACTCGGAATGATTGGTATTGGCAAATATATAAGGTTTATTCCCTACCCTGTTGTATCTGGTTTTATGACTGCAATAGGTGTAATCATTCTTGTTACTCAGATACTCCCCGCTCTAGGCTATTACCCCAAAGAAGATATGTCATGGGTAACCCCCTTCAAACCTCAGGCAGAGGAGTTAATACTGGAAAACATACTTAAAGAAGAGGCAAACGAAGGTATATTGGTTCTTGAAAATTTTGAACAGACCATTGCTCGTTCTGGAGAGATTACGGAAACCACTATCATGGAAGAGGCTGGAACCTTAGCAGCCAAAGAAGCCTCAGGTGTTTTAGGAGCCCTTAAAGTGTTGCCAAAAGCTCTAAGCAATATCAACTGGTTGGAATTGGCTTTGGCATTAATCACCATTCTCATTATTTATGGTTTCAAGCGCATTACCACAACCGTACCAAGCACGTTGGTCGCCCTTTTATTAGTTTCCGGATCCGCGTACATCTTAGGGCTCGATTATCGTTCCATTGAAGAAATACCTCAGGGTTTTCCTATGCCTAATTTTGAAATCTTTACTGAATTTAAATTGTCTACGGTAACCCCATATATTTTTACTGCGTTGACCCTAGCGTTGCTTGGCGCTATAGACTCGCTATTAACCTCTGTAGTTGCAGATAATATGACCAAGACAAAACACAAGCCTAATAAAGAACTAATTGGTCAAGGTATCGGTAATAGTATCGCTGCTCTTTTCGGAGGTCTTCCTGGAGCTGGAGCTACCATACGCACTGTCGTCAATATCAATTCAGGAGGCAAGACACGTTTGTCTGGTATGTTCGCAAGCGTATTATTATTAGTTATACTCTTAGCCTTGGGGCCAATAGCCTCCCAAATTCCTGCTGCAGTATTGGCAGGTATTCTAATAACAGTGGGTATTTCGGTTATGGACTATAAAGGACTTAAGGCAATTCCTAACCTGCCAAAAGACATCAATATTGGACCTTTAAGGTTAAGCTCCGAAGTCATTATTATGATTGTAGTATTGGTGCTCTCTACATTTTGGAACCTTGTATATGCGGTGGGAATAGGTCTTATAATTGCCTCATTAATGTTTATGAAAAAAATGGGGGATTTGATGGCTTCAAGATCTGATGTAAAATCGTTAACCGACGAGAAAGTTTGGGCAGACGAAGCAAACTTTCCTTCTGCCTTAAAAGAAGAAGTATTTATCAAGCATATTAGGGGGCCATTGTTCTTTGGAACAACGGGTGATTTTCAGACTTTGACAGATCAAATTCCGAAAACGGCCTCCTATGCTGTAATACGCTTAGGCCGAATGCAATACATGGACCAATCGGGACTTTATGCGATGGAAGATGCGCTTCAAGAATTAAATAAAAATAATATTACGGTCCTTTTTGTAGACTTATTACCACAGCCGAGATATATGATGGAACGTATCGATATTATTCCCGATTTTATTCCTGAAGCTCATATTTTTGACACTTTCGAGAACTGCACCACTTGGATTAAGGACCATGTGAAAGACACTATCGAACTTTTAGACGCTTAAACAGTACATCAAAAATAAGACTGTCATCTTTTGAGGTATTAAAAAGAATGGGGGCGTATTAAATTCTAGGCGTTTTGAGCACCAAATGTTGTTAGCAAACAAAATAAAGGTTCCGTAAAATGTATTAAATTTGTACCATTAAATAAATCCATGATTAATACATTAAAAGAGCATATTGCAGAAGTCGAAAAGTTCTCTGCGGACACGAAAGAGGCTATTGAAACGTTTCGCATTAAATACCTAGGTAAAAAAGGATTATTAAATGATTTTTTTGCTGAGTTCAAAAATGTGCCCAACGCACAAAAGAAAGAATTTGGCCAAACCATAAATGAATTAAAACAAACCGCTACAGACAAGGTCAACGAACTAAAGAATGCCTTGGAAACCACATCCGAAGAAAAGGGCAACTATGGCGATCTTACAAGACCTGGGCACCCAATTGAATTAGGAGCTAGACATCCTATATCAATCGTAAAAAACCAAATTATTGAAATTTTTTCGCGCATAGGTTTCAATGTTTCAGAAGGTCCGGAAATCGAGGACGATTGGCATAATTTTACTGCCTTGAATTTACCGGAATACCACCCAGCTCGCGACATGCAAGATACTTTTTTCGTACAGACTGATCCAGACATTCTGTTGCGTACACATACTTCATCCGTTCAAGTGCGTTACATGGAAAATAACAAACCTCCAATTCGTACAATATCTCCGGGTAGAGTATACAGAAACGAGGCCATTTCTGCACGATCCCACTGCTTTTTTCATCAAGTAGAAGGATTATACATTGATAAGGATGTGTCCTTTGCAGATTTAAAACAAACCTTACAATACTTTACCACTGAGCTTTTTGGCAAGTCTAAGATTCGCCTAAGACCCTCCTACTTCCCATTTACCGAGCCTAGTGCAGAAGTAGATGTGTACTGGGGACTTGAAACAGAATCGGACTATAAAATGACAAAAGGCACTGGTTGGCTAGAAATTATGGGCTGCGGTATGGTAGATCCCAATGTGCTTAAAAATTGTGGTATAGATTCAGATGAATATTCTGGGTTTGCCTTTGGAATGGGAATAGATCGTATTGCATTGCTACTACATCAAATTTCCGATATACGTTTACTGAGCGAAAACGACATTAGATTCCTTGAACAATTTAAAAGCGCATTGTAAAGTTTATGCCAAACCTCCCGCATAGCTTAATATCCACATTTTTTTTATGAAAAAGGACATCGAAATATTCATTGCAAAAGATGTACATGTGGCATTGATACACGAATGGAACGAGGAGTTTTTGTGCAAAGAATGGAATGCTTATGTGCTAAACGATACAGATTCTCCCATAGAGATGGTAATGGCAGTTTCCAAAGGCTTTGATGATGAAAGAAAAACATCTACCATCCGCCATGCTCTTGGCGTTATTGCGTCAAAATCTTTTAAAAAAATAGAGGGAGTACAAGAAGATGTTCTTGCCCTTAATAACGAGTTTTTTGTTACATATTATGCTGGCAACAAACTATATGAAAAACGATTTCTCTTTGGTCGTGGTAGCGTAACCGCTGACGCTTTAAAAACCATACCCCTTATTGAAAAGGATGGTATTATAGCAAAATAGACATTATCCCATATATTCTATTAAACCTTTTGCGTAGCATATCTAAAAGTACAGGCCATTACTATCGTTCTTTTCCCTCCAACCATTTGTTTTATAATTATGTTAGACATCACTGTTTTACAGCACTATAATTAAATAATTTTTATTCACATTGTTAGTTCTATTAATGTATTCCATAATCTTTTGTTATGGAATACATTTCAGAATTAACGATTCAGCGATTACTTTTATGGGGTAATAACCCTTTAAGAGATTAGCTATGAGTCCATTCAAAAAATTAACCATACATGTAGAGTCAGAATCAGGGGAAATTCGGACAAGAGAAATAACTCCTTTAATAGAAAAAGTACTAACCGCAGCCGAGCAAGCGGCCTTAACTCCAGACGTTGTAATTCAAAGTTTAAAAGAAGGTAACCAAAGGTTTGTAGAAGGAGAACTTACCGCACGTGACCATACCAAACAAATACGGAAGACCGTAGATGGCCAGTTTCCGAAAGCGGTTATACTATCTTGTGTAGACAGTCGTGTACCGGTAGAAGATGTGTTTGATAAGGGTATTGGTGATATTTTTGTGGCTCGCGTTGCTGGTAATTTTGTAAACGAGGATATTTTAGGGAGTATGGAATTTGGATGCAAGGTGTCGGGTTCAAAAGTGATTTTAGTTTTAGGACATGAACACTGCGGCGCTATAAAAGCGGCGGTAGACAATATAAAAATTGGAAATATAACCGCTATGCTGTCTAAGATAAGACCTGCAGTAAAGTCTCTGAAGTATGATGGGGACAGGACTTCTAAGAACCCTGAATTTGTACACATGGCTTGCGAAAGCAATGTTAAGAAAACACTTATAGATATTAGAGCCAATAGTCCAATTTTAAAAGAGATGGAGAGCTTAGGAGAAATAAAAATTATTGGTGGCATCTATGATATGAATACAGGAGCGGTAGATTTTCTTTAAAAACAAACCTTTACCAACCCTAAACCCTGATTATGTTTAAAGATGTTTTTGATTTCAATAATATTAAAGGTGACGTTACTGGTGGTCTTGTTGCAGGTGTGGTGGCACTTCCATTAGCTTTGGCCTTTGGTGTTCAATCTGGACTAGGAGCCATTGCAGGACTGTATGGAGCTATTGCCGTGGGTATTTTAGCGGCAATTTTTGGTGGCACAGCAACACAAGCTAGTGGGCCTACTGGTCCAATGACCGTCGTATCAGCAGCGTTGGTGGCCAATGCCATTGAAGTGGCTGGTAGTTTACAGGATGCCATGGGTATCATACTGCTTAGTTTTTTTATTGGTGGAGCCTTACAGATTGTTTTTGGGTTGATAAATATTGCTGGGTATATTAAGTACTTTCCATACCCGGTAATCTCAGGTTTTATGAGTGGGGTTGGTTTGATTATTATTATACTTCAAATATGTCCATTTGTAGGTTTAGATTCTGCTAAATCTACCCTTAAAGTAATGGCAGACTTACCACGATTATTTAGTGATGTTAATTGGAAAGCGTTGGTTTTAGGAGGGATGACGGTAGTTATTTATTATTTATTTCCAAAAATAAACAAAGCAGTACCGAGTCCCTTGGTCGCATTGATTGCCGTTTCTGTTTTTGCCTATTTTATACAATGGGATGTTCCCATTATTGGTGAGATTCCTTCAGGATTGCCTTCATTGCAATTAGACGGTTTATTCACAATTGATCCTAGCGCTTACTTTCTAGTCTTAGAATATGGTATGGTACTCGCAGTTTTGGGGTCTATTGACTCCCTATTGACCTCTGTCATTGCTGATAACATGACCAAAACCAAGCACAATAGTAACCGTGAATTGATAGGCCAAGGAATTGGTAATATGGTCGCAGCTTTAATTGGCGGCATCCCAGGTGCGGGTGCAACAAAAGGGACGGTTGTAAATATAAACTCTGGTGGTAGAACCCGCTTATCCGGAACCTTACACGGTGCTTTTTTATTAACTATTTTATTAGGTTTGAGTTCTCTAGCAGCCTTTATTCCATTAGCTGTTTTAGCTGGAATTTTGATACCTATCGGGTTTAAAATTATTGACCTAAAAGGACTTCGCCATTTAAAGGTAGTCCCTCGGGCAGATGCAGCTGTTCTTATTTTAGTACTACTTTGGACTACTTTTGGAAGTTTGATTCAAGCAGTGGGTATTGGGGTAACCCTTGCCGCCCTCCTATTTATGAAGCGAGCCAGCGATATTGGCGAGGAAGGTATGCAAGCAGGTACTTTAGCAGGGTTTGATGGCGAAAAACCATGGGAAGATGAGCTTGACTTTTTTGAAAAGTTTAAAGACCAGATTTATATAAAACATTTATACGGTCCTTTGTTTTTTGGTTTTACTTCTCACTTTCAAAATCAAGTAAAAAACATTGATGAAGGTGTTAAAATACTTGTGATTCGAATGGACAGAGTACCTTACATAGATCAGTCAGGGGTATACGCATTAGAAAACGCGATTCTAGACTTAGCTTTAAAAAACATCAAAGTAGTAATTACGGGATTGCAAGAACAACCTAAAGACTTGTTAACGTCTATTGATATAATTCCAGATTTAGTTCCAGAAACTCAGGTTTTTCTTCATATAGAGGATAGCTTTAATTGGGTACGAACGCATTTAAAAGGTTTTGAATAAACAACCAAAAATCATTGTTTCATTCTACTATCAAGCTGATACAGTTATCTAGGATTCTTATTTTCTGTGCACCCTTTCGTAAAAATTACATCTAAACTACATGAGGGTAAGCCAATTATTAATATTGTTTTCGTTATTATTTCTTGCGAGTTGTAATGAAAAAACTGAAGAACAGGACGATTGCACCATAGTATCTTGCGCTGGACAAACACTAAGTATAGAGCTGGTAAATGCAGAAGGTGAGAACCTTATAACAAACGAAAGCTATAGTTTAGAAACTATAAAGGTTTTCACCGGTGAGACACAGGTAAATGACCCTGGTAACGGTACAGATACGAGTAGGAACAATAGCTATTTCTGGTGTTACAGGGACCATTGCCTACCACGTAATATTAAATACGTTCGAAACAGATACCTTGGTGTTGAACTTCAAAAAAAATAGTCTAGGAAGGGAATGCTGCAGACCAGCATATATTCTAGAGATTGCTACGTATAATGGAACTCCCATAGCAATAATTAGCTCAGACTCGGTACCGAAAAAAATAATTATAACAAAATAGTCTTCCAAGTAGTATAGGGTGTGTGGCTTAACTGAGAGTTGTAATACTTGATTTGCCCAGTTACTTCCTCTCCTAGCCATCCGGGCTTTTGAAATACTTCTTGTTCCGAACTTAGTTCAACTTCTGCTACCGTCAAACCCGAATTCAATCCCTGAAACTCATCCACTTCAAAAATATGATTGCCACAGAGAATCTCAAATCTGATTTTCTCCAAAATCCCTTTTTCACAAAGTTTAAGCAAGGCTTCGGCCTCTGGTACAGGGATTTCCTTTTCCCATTCAAATCTAGAAGTACCTGCAAGATTGGATTTTCCTTTTACCGTAATAAATCCTTTTTCACCTCTTATACGAATCCGCACCGTTCTATCTGGACTCGTGTTTAAAAATCCTTGCACGATCCTGGTCTTACCGGTAGCATCCGCCTTAAATTGGTTAGATAATGTTAAAAATTTACGTTCGATTTCAATCATTCTGTAAACTAGGTTTAGTTGTTATAAATTTACGATATGGAATCCAATTTTCCCTTGCGAAAAATAATTCATGTAGACATGGATGCCTTTTATGCCTCCGTAGAGCAGTTGGACAATCCTAAACTTAGAGGGAAACCAATTGCGGTAGGCGGAAGTTCCCAGCGTGGTGTTGTTGCCGCCGCAAGTTACGAAGCACGGAAATTTGGTGTGCGTAGTGCCATGAGCAGTGTTTTAGCCAAACGGAATTGCCCAGAACTTATTTTTGTAAAAGCACGATTTGATAGGTATAAAGAAATCTCACAAAAAATACGCTCCGTTTTCTTTGAATATACCGATTTAGTGGAACCCTTGTCCTTAGACGAAGCATATTTAGACGTAAGCACAAATAAAAAGGGTAACCCTTCTGCAACGTTAATAGCTAAGGAAATTCGGCAACGAATTTTAGAGGAAACTGGTCTAAATGCATCTGCCGGTATTTCCATAAATAAATTTATCGCCAAAGTTGCAAGCGATATCAACAAACCCAACGGACAAAAAACAGTTAATCCAGAGGAGGTACTCCAATTTTTAGCCGATTTAGAAATTAGAAAATTCTATGGCGTTGGGAAAGTTACTGCTGCCAAGATGTACCAACTCGGTATTTTTACTGGAAAGGATTTGAAAACAAAATCAGCCGATTTCTTAGGAGAACACTTTGGAAAGAGCGGCCACTACTATTTTAACGTGGTAAGAGGCATTCACACAAGCGAAGTAAAGCCTCATCGAATACCAAAATCTGTTGGTGCTGAACGTACTTTTAACGAGAATCTTAGTAGTGAGATTTTTATGTTGGAACGCTTAGACCAGATAGCAACGGAACTAGATCGACGCTTAAAGAAATCGGATATCGCTGGGAAGACCATTACACTAAAAATAAAGTATAGTGATTTTACACTGAATACTCGAAGCAAGACCTTGACCTATTTCATCTCGGATAAAGATCTTATTCTAGAAACGGCCAAGGAATTATTGTACCAAGAAGAACTTCAAAATTCCGTGCGCTTATTGGGTATTTCATTGGCTAATTTAAACACGGCTAAAAAAGAAAAGACAAAGACAGCGCAAGAAGCTATCTTGGTTCAATTAAAATTCGACTTTTAATAAATGAGGCATATTCCTATTAAGGTTGAGCAACTTTCCTAGCTTGAGTATTAATAAAATCTTTTTGATTGTAGTCAAAAGATTACAGATGACTTTGCATCTCTTTTATAGTGTGTAAATACTATCTGAGTTAATGGATAAAAGATTTTAACCTGTTTCCACTTCCTTAAATAAGACCGAAAAGTGAAGCTAGTTTACTTTCATGATACATACCAAAAGGGATGAATTAGGGCTTTTATTCATAGCTTTAGTTTGGGTTTTTGTTTACCCTTTATATTATTATAGGAAATTAAGTCCTATGAAGCATTAAACAAGACTGTTAATCCTTCCTATTAATTTGATACACATCACTAGTTTTTATAACTTTATTGTTATTTATTATGAAAAAGAATTTGATACCGCTTAAAGCTTATGGATATTAAAGACTACGATGATGCCGTACGAAAGTTTTACAAAAAATTAAAAATTACTCAACTACCCGTATCTTCCTGGGATTTTTATGCTGTTAATTTTGACAAAGTCTGCGATGCATCCAATGATATAACCTTTCTTTCTAAACTTGCAAAGGAAAATTCGTGGGAATTCGACAATAATATATTCGAACAGGAGCTGCAGGAAAAGGAACATATAATAGTAGTTACAGATGCTAAACTTAATATCGTTTACGCTACAAATAATATTTGGCAAATGAACGGTTACAGACCAGAACAGATTATAGGCAATAAACCAAAAATGTTCCAAGGTGAAAAAACTTGTAAAAAATCGTTAAAACTCATCTCCACAGCTATTAAAGAAGAAAAATCATTTGAAACGATAGTAACTAATTACAAGCAGGATGGTTCAACGTATAACTGTTGGATTCATGGCCAACCGATATTCGACAAAAAAGGTAAGCTAATTAATTTCATAGCCTTTGAACGCGAAGTGGCGTAGTGCTCATAAGTTAGATAAAATAGAAAAACCCGCAATATGCGGGTTTTTCTATTTTATCTAACTATGGGATTAAAAATTACAACTTTCTATTTCGGTGACACGTAAAGTATTTACCATACCCTTATCCTTCATGGGCATAGCAGCCAAACTAACGAGCATATCCCCAACTTCCAAAAACCCTTTTTTGCAGGCCAATTTATTTACATCATCTATAGTTTCATCAGTAGAAACATACTTGTCATAATAGAATGCCTTTACGCCCCATAATAAATTCAGTTGCGTAAGTATACGTTTGTTAGAGGTAAAAACCAATATATGTGCACTTGGTCTCCAAGCAGATATTTGAAAGGCTGTATATCCACTATTAGTCAACGTAGAGATGGCTTTCGCTTTTATCTCGTTTGCCATTAACGCAGCGTGGTAACAAACAGATTTTGTGATAAAACGTTTGGTTCTAATATGCGGAGGTTCGTGAGGAACTTTTATCAATTCACTACCCTCTACGCTTCTTAAAATACTAGTCATCTTTTCGATAACCTCCACTGGATAATTACCTACGGATGTTTCTCCGGAAAGCATTACAGCATCAGCACCGTCCATTACTGAGTTGGCTACATCGTTTACCTCTGCCCTTGTTGGCGTAAGACTGGTAATCATGGTCTCCATCATTTGGGTAGCAATGATTACTGGTATTCTTGCCTTTTTGGCTCGCAACACTAGTTGCTTTTGAATCAATGGAACTTCATGTGCAGGAACCTCAACACCCAAATCTCCACGTGCAACCATTAAACCGTCACAATAAGCAACGATTTTATCTATATTCTCAACTGCTTCTGGCTTTTCGATTTTTGCTATAATCGGAATTTTATGCTTGGAATGTTTACTGATAATATTTTGTAAATCGATAAGGTCTTGAGCAAATCGCACAAAGGAAAGCGCAATCCAATCTACCTCAAGCGAAACTGCAAATTCCGCATCTTTAATATCTTTTTCTGTAAGTGCAGGAAGCGATATATTGGTATTGGGAAGGTTTACACCTTTCTTGGATTTTAAGGGGCCTCCTTGTATCACTTTTGCCTTAACCTCAGTCTCACCATTGGTAGCAACGACCTCGAACATTAATTTTCCGTCATCCAAAAGGATACGTTCCCCAGGTTTAACATCCCTAGGAAACTGCTTGTAGTTCATATACACTCGCTCCGCATTGCCCTCAAAAGGCTTACCCGTAACGAAAGTAATCTCATCTCCAGGGCTTACTACAACTTCACCTGCCATAACGCCTACACGTAACTTAGGTCCCTGTAAATCTGCAAGTATAGAGGTGTTCATTTCCAATTCTTCATTCAACTCACGAATCATTGCAACGCGCTCCTTTACGTCTGCATAGTCTGCATGTGAAAAGTTGATTCTGAAGACATCCACTCCAGCTAACATCATGCTTCTAAGCACCTCTTTTTTACTTGTGGCCGGCCCTAAAGTGGCTACTATTTTTGTTTTTTTATTAGTTGGCATACTTAGAATATTAAGTTTTTCTTTGATTTTAATTTATCTGTTTCTACCGAATAAGCCGTAATTACCTTTGGCATTTTCGTTAGAATTTTCACTATTACATCACTTTTCAGACCTTCTTCCTCCTCTATTTTTAGAAAATAATCTACCTCCTTATATTCTGGGACCAAGCGAGGTCTATTATAAGTTGTTTCGTTCTGAAATAAGTCATTATTTACTAGTAACTCTTGTTTTGTGCTATGATTTGCAATAAGAACCCAATACCTGTCATGGAATTGATCTACCCAATCAAACCAGGGAAAGGAACTTTTTTCCGATAGGTCAAAATCGTTATTGGACCTTTTAAACTTTGCTTTAAGGGCTTGGTTTAGATGATATACAATCGCATAATCCTCCATGGCGCTATGAATTGCAATCAAAAGAAATGAATCATCATAAAAATCTTCGTTTATTTTGTAGACTGCTGCCATAGTTAAAACAAGACGTAAATATAGAACTATTCACCAATAAAGCCTAAAAACAAAAGCCCTAAAGAGGTATTATAGTTTACGAAAACGTTAGCATATTGTTATAAGAGAAGTATTTACTTCTTCATCTTGTCTTGAAGTGCAAAAAAAGCCCTTTTAGAAGCACGTTCTTCTGCCTTCTTTTTAGATGTAGCCCTTGCTTTTGCCACAACGTCACCACCTATTGATAATTTAACTGCAAAATGTTTCAATGAATCGTTACCTGTATCTTCGTAAACATTGTATTTAAAAGTCTTTTTTTGTTTTTGGCACCATTCTATAACCAAACTTTTATAACTGATAACCCTGCCTTCTAACTGTTCTATATCTACATAAGGCTCAATGACTCTTTTTTTTATAAATTTCTCGCAGTATGGATAGCCCCTGTCCAAGTATATGGCTCCTACCAAAGCTTCAAATACGTTACCATGGATGTTCTCCCCAAAATGAGATTTAGGAATCCTACTCTCAACTAATTCAATCAATTTTAGGTCTTTCCCTAGCTCGTTTAAATGTTCTCTACTTACTACTTTGGAACGCATTTTTGTGAGATAGCCTTCGTCACCGTTAGGCACTTCGCTATATAGGTGTTTGGAAATAATGGTGCCTAACATAGAGTCGCCTAAAAACTCCAAGCGCTCATAATTCATAGGGTTGCCCTCCTCATCCCTTTTGTTCATAGACCTATGAAGAAAGGCTTTTTTGTAATATTCTAAGTTTTTAGGCTTAAAACTAAGTATTCGGGTAATTCCTAAAAAAAAACCCCCATCCTCTTTCGGATGGGAAGTGAATATATTTTTAGGGAATTCCATTACCTGTTTTACTTTAGTTTCTTAAAGACGACACAAGCATTATGTCCTCCAAAACCAAAGGTATTACTCATCGCAACGTTAATCTCTCTTTTTTGTGCCTTGTTTAAGGTTAGGTTTAGACTAGGATCAATATTTTCATCTACCGTGGTGTGATTAATCGTAGGGGGCACAATACCATGTTCCATAGACAATATCGACGCAATGGCCTCAATGGCTCCTGCGGCTCCTAATAAATGTCCTGTCATGGATTTTGTAGAATTTATATTTATGTTCTTGGCGTGTTCCCCAAAAACTTCTGAAATAGCTTTCAATTCTGCTACATCTCCCAAAAGGGTAGACGTACCATGTGTGTTTATGGCATCAACATCTTCTATTTCCATTCCGGCGTCTCGCAAACAATTCTGCATTACTCTAACCACGCCAATACCGTCTGGATGGGGGGCTGTCATGTGATATGCGTCACTTGAAAGGCCACCACCAGCCACCTCGGCATATATTTTTGCTCCCCTTGCCTTTGCATGTTCGTATTCTTCAAGAATCAATGCTCCAGCTCCTTCACCAAGTACAAAGCCGTCTCTAGTAGCATCAAATGGTCTCGAAGCCGTTTCTGGACTATCATTTCTGGTAGATAAAGCGTGCATTGCTCCAAAGCCGCCCATACCTGCAATCGTCACTGCTGCTTCGCTACCGCCGGTAACAATGACATCGCAATGTCCTAAACGTATGTAGTTAAGTGCATCTATCATAGCATTTGCCGCAGATGCACAGGCAGACACCGTAGTATAGTTAGGCCCCATGAAACCATGTTTTATAGAAATATTACCTGGTGCGATATCCGCTATCATTTTAGGAATAAAGAACGGATTAAAACGTGGTGTACCATCACCAGCTGCAAAATTCAACACCTCGTTCTGAAAAGTTTCGAGTCCGCCTATACCAGCGCCCCAAATAACCCCAACTCGAAATTTATCAATTTTATCCAAATCCAGTTTGGAATCTAAGATGGCCTCATCAGAAGAAATAAGGGCATATTGCGCAAACTTATCCAGCTTACGACCTTCCTTTCTTTCAAAATGGTCCTCTATATTGTAATTTTTGAGTTCACAGGCAAATTTAACCTTGAATTTTTCGGCATCATAATGTGTAATAGGAGCAGAGCCACTTTTACCGCTCACAAGACCGTTCCAATACTCCTCAATATTATTACCAATTGGGGTAAGTGCCCCTAATCCGGTAACCACAACTCGCTTTAATTGCATTGAACTTTATTTTTGTTTAAACTATAAATCAATGTAAATTAAAAAAAATTATCCATGCGGAGCATTTACCACATGGATAATTTTAAATTCTATCTAAGAGAAATCATAAATTACTTCGCTTCTTCTATATAGCTAATTGCTTGGCCAACTGTCGCGATGTTCTCAGCTTGATCATCTGGGATTTGAATATCAAATTCCTTTTCGAACTCCATGATTAACTCAACAGTATCCAAAGAATCTGCCCCTAAATCGTTAGTAAAGCTAGCTTCAGTTACCACTTCGTTTTCATCAACTCCTAACTTATCAACGATGATAGCTTTAACTCTTGATGCAATGTCTGACATAATAATATTGGTTTTAAAAATTTAAATTGATGGCAAAAATAAAAAACTTTGGTTTAATAACACCTTTTGTCGTTAAAATGTGAGGGAATTTAATCAAATTAAATACAAGAGTGGTAATTTTACAGTATTAAATATTTTGTTTTGGTAAGGTTTGCGCTTTAAAAAAAATAATTGAATAACAGATATTTACTAATTAAATGGTGGGTTCTCAATTCTTTTACTCTGTTCTTTTTGCTTGGCTATTGCTAAAAAACTGTATGTCATTATACTAAATCCTTTTCTTTTGAAACCCAAACAAATTGTATTACTTGCCTCTGGTTCCGGTTCCAATGTGGAAAATATAGCTACGTATTTTGAGCGCGACCCAAACATTACCATCGCCGCTGTACTCACTAACAAGAGGGATGCTAAAGTCTTAGATAGGTGTAATAGACTAAAAATAAATGCATTGTACTTTAATAGACAAGCCTTCTCTGAAAGTAGTTGTGTTCTAAACATCCTAAAGTCATTAGAACCAGACTTGATTATATTAGCGGGCTTTCTTTGGAAGATTCCACAAAACTTAGTAGATGCCTTTCCCAAACAAATTATAAACATACACCCAGCGCTACTGCCAAACTATGGCGGAAAAGGAATGTACGGTATTAACGTTCACAAAGCAGTTAAAGCTAATAAGGATGACGAAACAGGAATTACTATACACTTTGTGAATCAAAACTATGATGAAGGCGCAATTATTCATCAGACCAAAACAATTGTGCTACCGGAAGATTCGGTTGAGCAAATAGCGAAAAAAGTACATGAACTTGAGTATCAACATTTTCCTAGAGTAATCGAAAAATTGTTAACTAAATAAAGCTCTATAAAAAAAGATATTAGCAGGAACTCAGTTGAAGACCGTCTTCGTTATGAGGTCATTCGACTTTATTTTCTGCTAAGCTTAGCCGAAACACAAAATTTGACAGGTTAGATAATGGCAAAAAAAAGTAAATTTTATGTAGTTTGGCAAGGCAAACAACCGGGCATACATAAAACATGGATTGCTTGTAAAAAGGCGATAGAAGGCTACAAAGGTGCAGAATATAAATCTTTTGAGAACTTTACCTTAGCACAGAAAGCTTTTAATGGAAATTATGCTGATTTTAAAGGAAAGAAAAAGGGAGAATCACTCCTCTCGTCACAAGAATTATTGAAAATTGGGCAGCCCAACTACCACTCTATTTCCGTGGATGCCGCTTCAAGCGGAAACCCTGGCATAATGGAATACCAAGGGGTTGACACCGAAACAGGTAAAAAATTATTTAAACAAGGACCTTTTCCACAAGGTACTAACAATATTGGGGAGTTTTTGGCCATCGTACACGGACTTGCCTTTTTGAAAGAGCGCAACAGTGACCGTATTATCTACACAGATTCTCGTACCGCCATGAGCTGGGTTCGGAAAAAAAATTGTAATACCAGATTACCAGAAACAGCTAAGAATAAAGACTTATTCGATTTGATAGGGCGTGCCGTAGACTGGTTAAAGAAGAACCAATATAGCACACCAATTACAAAATGGGAGACGAAAGCATGGGGTGAAGTACCTGCAGATTTTGGGAGAAAGTAGAAAGATTTTAAGCGCTTTCAGAAAAATTAAATTTAATCCTGTTTTTAGGGTACTACAGATTGCTACTGAACAACAGCCTTACTATATTGATAACTATTCCTCCTGTCTCAAAAAACCAGTATGCAATAGGCAATGAAAACTGTATATTTGCAACCAAATTTCAATAGTATATGGGTAAGTTGGTGATTGTGGGTACCGTGGCTTTTGATGAAATTGAAACGCCGTTTGGAAAAACGGATAAAATACTGGGCGGCGCAGCCACCTTTATAAGTTTAGCCGCTTCGCAGTTTGATGTAGATTCTGCCATTGTTTCCGTAGTAGGTGAAGATTTTCCAAAGGAATATCTGAATATTCTTAGCGATAAAAACATCAATATTTCTCAACTGGAAATCGTTAAAGGTGGAAAGACCTTTTACTGGAAAGGCAAATATCACAACGACCTAAACTCACGAGATACCCTAGTAACAGAATTGAACACCTTGGCAGATTTCAATCCTGTTGTTCCTAGCGACTACTCGGGTGCAGAAGTGGTGATGTTAGGAAATTTGCATCCCGGCGTTCAGCTAAGTGTAATTAATCAGATGGAAAAACGACCAAAACTCATCGTATTGGATACTATGAATTTTTGGATGGATAATGCCTTAGACGCTTTGCTTGAGACCATAAAACATATAGATGTAATTACCATAAACGATGAGGAAGCACGCCAACTTACTGGAGAATATTCCTTGGTGAAAGCAGCACATAAAATTTATGGTATGGGACCAAAATACGTAGTCATTAAAAAAGGGGAGCATGGCGCTTTATTGTTCCATGAGGAGCAAATTTTCTTTGCCCCTGCACTACCATTAGAGGAGGTTTTTGACCCTACGGGTGCAGGAGATACATTCGCAGGAGGATTTTCAGGTTTTCTAGCAGCTACTGGCGACATCTCTTTTGAGAACATGAAGAAAGCAGTTATCCATGGGTCCAATTTGGCATCGTTCTGTGTAGAACGTTTTGGAACCGAACGCATGGTGAATTTGGATAAGAAAGAAGTAAATAAGAGACTACACCAGTTTAAAACGTTAACACAGTTTGAAATTGAATTACAATAATAATAAACCCCTTAACAGGGGTTTTTTTAATACCCCTATAAAATGAGTGACGCTATAAAGCACGAATGTGGTATCTCGGTCATCAGATTACTAAAGCCTCTTGAATACTACAAGGAAAAGTATGGGTCAGCATTTTATGGAGTAAATAAAATGTACCTCATGATGGAAAAACAGCACAACCGCGGACAGGACGGTGCTGGTTTTGCTAGTATTAAATTAGATGTAGGCGCGGGACAAAGGTATATGAGCCGTGTACGCTCCTGCAAACAACAGCCCATACAAGATATTTTTGCGCAAATAAACGACCGCATTAATAAAGAACTCAAAGAACATCCGGAATATGAAGATGATGTAGCTCTACAAAAAAAAAACATTCCTTATATAGGTGAATTACTTTTAGGCCATGTACGTTATGGTACTTTTGGAAAGAACAGTATAGAAAGTGTACACCCTTTTATAAGACAAAACAACTGGATGCACCGCAACCTTATTGTAGCTGGAAACTTCAACATGACCAATGTACATGAACTGTTCGATAATCTTATTCAATTAGGTCAGCATCCTAAAGAAATGGCAGACACCGTTACTGTCATGGAAAAGATAGGGCATTTTCTCGATGATGCTGTCGCCAAGCTTTATAAGGAAATAAAAAAAGAAGGATACACAAAACAGGAAGCCTCTGCTATAATTGCAGAGCGATTAAAGGTTTCTAAAATCCTGCGCAGAGCAGCTAAAAATTTTGATGGCGGTTATGCCATGGCTGGTTTGCTAGGGCATGGTGATGCTTTTGTTCTTCGAGATCCTGCTGGAATACGCCCTGCCTATTATTATAGGGATGACGAAGTTGTGGTGGTTGCTTCCGAAAGACCTGCTATACAAACGGTATTCAATGTCCCCTATGAAGAAGTAAAAGAATTAGATCCAGGACATGCTATTATTATAAAGAAAAATGGAACCTCTAGCATAAAAAGAATTTTAGAACCTACAGAGCGGAAGGCCTGTTCCTTTGAACGTATCTATTTTTCTAGAGGTAGCGACAAGGAAATTTATCAGGAACGAAAAGAACTGGGTAAACTAGTGTTTCCTCAGATTCTGAAAGCGATAGACCATGATATAAAAAATACTGTATTTTCTTATATTCCTAATACGGCTGAAACTTCCTTCTTTGGAATGGTTAAAGAGGCACAAAATTACCTAAACAAGAAGAAGGAGGAGCAAATACTTGCTATAGGCGCAGAAATAACTAGTGAAGAGCTGCATGCTATTTTAGAGGTACGCCCAAGAATAGAAAAAGTAGCTATAAAAGATGCTAAACTAAGAACTTTTATTACACAGGATGATAGCAGGGACGATTTAGTAGCCCATGTTTACGACATCTCCTATGGTTCGGTGAAAAAAGGAGATAATCTGGTGATTATTGATGATAGCATTGTAAGAGGGACAACTCTTAAAAAAAGTATATTACGTATTTTGGATCGCTTGTCTCCAAAAAAGATTGTAGTGGTTTCTTCGGCACCACAAATTAGATACCCAGACTGTTATGGGATTGACATGGCTAAATTGGAGGACTTTATTGCATTTAAAGCAGCATTAGCTTTACATCATGATCATGAATCCATGAACGTAGTGGACAAAATATATAAAAAGTGTAAAAACCAAGTGCAATCCAAAGACATAGATGTAGTCAATTATGTGCAAGAATTTTATACGCCGTTCTCCGCGAATCAGATTTCAGCCAAAATAGGTGAACTTCTAAGTTCGGACGCTATAAATGCAGAGGTGCAAATAATTTACCAAACTATTTCTAACCTCCATATAGCTTGCCCGAAAAATTTGGGAGATTGGTATTTTACAGGAAATTATCCAACACCGGGAGGTAATAGAGTAGTAAACAGAGCCTTTATTAATTTTTATGAAGGCAAAAATGAACGGGCATACTAGTTTTTAATAGCTACAAAACAAAAGGTGTTGTGTATTTCAGCGATATAATAGGTATTTCAACGTTACAATAGCCTATTTGAATCTAACGAATCTACTTTTAAATTTACCATGGTATAAGTAGGTTAAGTTCATGGTAAGATTTGGGGCAAAAAAGGTGGAGACTTCTCCACCTTTTTTATTTAACATTCATCTAAGCTAGCGTTGCATCAATACCAACCTTTGATAAGGGCGTTATATTCTAATCCCAAAATCTATCTTGGCAATATACCGTTTCCAAAAGAACACTTCCTTGTTCACTATTATTAATAGCTCCTTGCCTACGCTTCATATTCAGTATTTACATCAAAATAATTCGATTATAGTGCTTCCACGTAACAATGTTAATTGCTATACTGTCCTTCCCATTCGCTTAACGATAACTGCTTTTAAACCTGATATTTTGGATGTTTGACCGACGCCTTCTTTAAATATAAATATGCACCATACCTTTAAACAACCATAGCATAAGTAGGTTAAGTTCATGGTAAGATTTGGGGAAAAGGCGGAGCAATGCTCCGCCTTTTTATTTTTATAAATTCCTACTATACTACCATTCTTCCTTCGGTTATTAACAAACATCATTTAAACCAATACTGTTGATCAGCTACTCATTTTTATCAAAAAAGATATCCTAACCATTTATTGACTTTAGTACTAATAGACATCACCCATCTGTTAAAGAATTTTTTACTTACCTAAATTTAGGCTTAAACTTTAGCGTTACAGATTTCATTCCACCCCAAATGAATTTACTTGTGTCGTAATTGAGGCCGGGGATAATTAAAATATCCAAGATTCAATTGCCATGTTGCTTTATGCCAAGATTGTTTGGAGGTTGCCATCTTCAAAGCTTTAGCTTAACCCTAAAGTTTCCCCCAACAGCCGTTAATTAGTTGAAAGTGTAATCATCTACTTAAATATACAGGTATATATGTGAAATATATTTTTAATCCCAGACATCAAATACGCTAGTTTGAAAAACATCAAGAACCTAGGCGTTAAACTCTCGTCATACCTGTTTTTCATAGCGTCGTGGTATAACACAGGTTCTAAAAAGCCATCTTACAACATCTCTAATAAGATCAAATGAGGGTATTTCAACCTGAGAATCGGATGCTTAACGAATTCCTTTTTTTAGTGTAAACCACTACCATAGATTTGCAAGGCCATAGCATAAGTAGGTTAAGTTCATGGTAACATGTGTGAAAAAAGGTGGAGCATTGCTTCGCCTTTTTTATTTAATTATATTTATTACCTCAAAGTAATATTTACATTCCTTTTTTATTAGCACCATATTAGAAAAAGAAACTAATTTTTTTTAACATTTCTTTTTTTATTTCCCACAATACCATTAATTTAGTCGTGCCATAGCATAAGTAGGTTAAGTTTATGGTAAGATTTGGGACGAAAAGGGTGGAGATTTCTCCGCCCTTTTCTATTTCTAACATGTACAAAAAAACCACTTAGAAAGGTGTTCTAAGTGGCTTAATATCAAATAATTAACAAGTTTTTTTTTAAAATATTACTTGTTTTCCACATATAGTTTAACTACTTCTTCCCAGTTAATGACGTTAAAAAATGCATTTACGTAATCTGGTCTTCTATTCTGATAATTAAGATAATATGCGTGTTCCCATACATCTAATCCCAAAATAGGGAAGCCTTCGCACGCTACACCAGGCATTAATGGGTTATCCTGATTTGGTGTCGAACATATCTCCAATTTACCACCTTGGTGTACACAAAGCCAAGCCCAACCAGAACCAAATCTAGTTCCGGCTGCGGCACTAAATTTATCTTTAAACTCCTCAAAAGAACCAAATGAGCTATTTATGGCATCCGCCAACTCTCCGTTCGGTGTTCCTCCTCCATTAGGAGATAATACATTCCAGAACAAAGTGTGGTTATAAAAACCCCCGCCATTATTTCTAACGGCGCCATTGGCCATATCCATGCCATTTAAAATATCTTCAATTGACTGCCCTTCCAAATCGGTTCCTGCTATAGCTCCGTTTAATTTGGCGGTATATCCGTTGTGATGTTTAGTATGATGTATTTCCATGGTCCTTGCATCTAGATGCGGTTCTAGTGCATCATAGGCATAGGGCAGTTTTGGTAATTCAAAAGCCATAATTTTTTATTTTATAGTTAATATTATTTTACATTCAAATTTACAGTTTTTAACATTTATATTCCCCTAATAATTTGTTAAGAACTGTTTGATATTGCTTATTTTGCAACTAAAACAAAGTGCAGGAAAGCTCCTTTAACATATATAACGCTTCAGCAGGTTCCGGAAAAACCTACGCACTATCCAAGGCTTATTTAAAAATCGTCCTTTCTTCACCACGCAGTTTCAAACGCATTTTAGCGATAACGTTTACCAACAAAGCAGTAAACGAAATGAAAAAGCGTATCCTGGACAGCCTTTTTATTTTTAGTAAAACAACATCGCTTAAGGAAGCTTCCCCACTGTTTATAGATGTCATGGAAGAGTTGGACATGACCCAAGAATCCCTTAAAAAACTAAGTAAAACTAGTCTTAGGGAACTATTACACAATTATGCTTTTTTTGATATATCTACTATTGATAAATTTACCCATAGGCTCATTCGAACCTTTGCAAAAGACCTTAAAATTTCTCAAAACTTTGAGGTAGTCCTTGATACGGACTTGCTACTGGACGAAGCGGTTTCTAGGGTCATAGCACAAGCAGGAGAGGATATGGAACTAACTAAGGTTCTAATGGATTTTGCATTGGAAAAAATAGATGACAATAGAAGTTGGGACATTGCGTTTGACCTTACTAAAATTGGAAAGCTATTATTTAACGAGAGTAACATATCACACATAAAAAACTTAGAAAACAAGTCAATCGCAGACTTTACAGCACTAAAAAAGAACATCTCCAACGCTATTTCCACCTACCAAAAAGAAATAATTACCAACGCAAATCTGAGTTTAGAACTCATAGAAAGCAATCAATTGGAGTTTAGTAATTTTTCATCAAGTTACTTTCCAAAATTCCTAACGAAAATAGCAGAAGGAAACTTAAACCAGGACTTTAAAAGTGCTTGGAAGCAGAATTTTGAAACGAAGCCTCTCTATAACAAATCCTGTAAAGAGCCGACCAAATCTACCTTAGATGGCCTTCATGCAGAGTTCAGTATTATTTTTAGAGAGATAGAACACAAATTGATGCGCTTTAATTTTTTACAAAACGCATACAGAAACCTTGTCCCACTTACCTTACTAAATGCTATACAAAAAGAAATAAAAAGTATTCAAAAGGAAAAAGACCAACTATCTATCTCAGAATTCAATACGATTATATCAACCGAAATCAAAAATCAGCCTGCTCCATTTATATACGAACGTTTAGGGGAAAAGTACCGACATTATTTTATCGATGAATTTCAGGACACCTCACAAATGCAATGGAACAATCTTATTCCGTTAATAGGGAATGCTTTGGAAAGTGAGGACGAACAAGGCCAAACAGGATCTCTTTTTCTCGTAGGGGATGCCAAGCAGGCTATTTACAGATGGCGCGGAGGAGAGGCTGAGCAATTTCTAGAATTGGCTACCCTACAAACGAATCCCTTTTCCGTTCCAGGAGCAACTCGAATGCTTCCTAAAAATTATCGCAGTCATGACGAAATCGTTCATTTCAATAATAACTTTTTTCAACGTATAAGTTCGTTTTTAGAGCACCCAAAATACAGGTTGTTCTTTGAAGAAGGAAACCGGCAAGAAACTAATCATAAAGAAGGAGGGTATGTACAGCTCTCATTTTTAGAAAATGCCGATGACGCGACATATGGTCTAAAAACGATGCAACACATAACAGAATCCTTGTCCCAAGGCTTTGAATTTAAGGATATTTGTATCCTAGTACGCAAAAAAAAGCACGGCGTGCTATTGGCAAATCATCTCATGAAAGAGGCTGTCCCTATAGTTTCTTCGGAATCGCTACTACTTTCCAGTAGTCCTAAGGTTAAATTTTTAATCTCCCTCGCCAGACATACCTTACAGCCAAACGAAGCGGAACTTAATTATGATGTACTACGCTTTCTAGCAAGTGAGCAAAAGGATACGCATACATTTATAGAAGCAAACCTAAAAGAACCTGAAAAACTTCTCCTAAATTCCTATGGTTTTAACGGAAAGCTTTTTAGGGAGTCCGCTATATACGACGGTATGGAGCACGCAATCAAAGTTTTTGATCTAGCACCAAACTCGGATGCACACCTTACCGCTTTTATGGATGCTATTTTTGAAGTGCAACAAAAGGATGGAGTAGACATCCAATCTTTTTTAACGTATTGGGACAAGAAAGGGATGAAGCTAAGCATAAGCACTCCCGAAACTACCAATGCCGTGCAGATAATGACCATACATAAATCCAAAGGCTTGGAATTTCCAGTCGTTATTTTCCCATATGCCAATACCTATATTTTTGAAGAAATAGAACCAAAACTATGGGCCACTGTTGCTCCCTCTTCGTTTTCTGGATTTAAAGAACTTCTCCTTTCTAAAAAACAAGAGTTACGTGAATACGGGAAACAAGAAGCATTGCTTTTTGATGAAGAACAGCAAAAGCTACACTTAGATGCTTTTAATCTTCTATATGTGGCACTTACAAGGGCAGAAACTTCACTTTACATTATAAGCGAGAAGGATTTAAATAAAGACGGCTCCCACAAGCCAAACTACTTCTCTGGACTATTCATTCACTTCCTTCAATCGCAAGGGCTTTGGGACAAGAGCACGGAAAACTTCACCTTTGGTGAGCTTCCAGAACACTTAGAAGTTAAGAATGCGGAACGTACACACCTAGAAATACCTTACTGCTATACGCACAAGAACAGGCCTAGTTTCAAAATTTTAACTAAAGCAGGTATGCTTTGGGATACCACCCAAGAAGAGGCTATTAAAAAAGGCAATACGATACATTATATACTAAGCCAAATTTATAGTTATAAAGATGTGGAGGATGCTATAAAAATTGCCTTACAAAAAGGGTATATAATGTCAGATGAACTAGCTAGGATAAAAGACAAGGTTCTACAGGTTGTTACCCATCCAAAACTAATACCTTTGTTTATAGAAGAAAATACGGTATTCAATGAAAAAGATATCCTCTTGGCCAACGGACAAAAATTAAGACCTGATCGGGTGGTGCTTATAAACAATAAAGCTTCCATTCTAGATTATAAGACAGGAAGAGTAAATTCAGCATATAAAGAACAAATACTATCCTATGCCAATGCCTTAGAAACTATGGGGTATATGGTGGACAAAAAAATCATTGTTTATATTGACACAGTTATAACTATAGAATTTATTTAATAACAACATGTACGGAAAAATTAAAAATCATTTACAAGAAGAATTAAAACAAATTAAGGCAGACGGACTTTTTAAAGAGGAACGCATCATTGTTTCTCCCCAAGATGCCGTTATAAAGATTTCTACTGGAGAAGAGGTGCTAAACTTCTGTTCCAATAACTACTTAGGGCTTTCCTCGCATCCAGATGTGGTACAAGCTGCTAAAGACACTTTGGACAGTCATGGTTTTGGCATGTCCTCGGTGCGATTTATTTGTGGGACACAGGACATCCATAAAACGCTAGAGGAAAAAATCGCTGATTTCTACGAAACGGAGGATACTATTCTTTACGCAGCAGCATTCGATGCCAACGCAGGTGTCTTTGAACCTTTGCTCACCGCAGAGGATGCTATTGTATCAGACTCCCTAAACCATGCATCTATTATAGATGGTGTTCGCTTGTGCAAGGCAAAACGATATAGATATGCTAATAGCGATATGGCAGACCTCGAAAAACAACTGCAACAAGCCAATGAAGACAACGCACGATTTAAAATAATTGTTACTGATGGCGTTTTCTCTATGGATGGCTTAGTAGCCCCCTTAGACAAAATTTGTGACCTAGCAGACAAATATGACGCGTTAGTCATGATAGATGAATGTCATGCGACAGGGTTTATTGGAACTAAAGGAATTGGCACCTTAGAAGAGAAAAATGTAATGGGCCGTATCGATATTATTACAGGAACTTTAGGGAAAGCATTAGGAGGTGCCATGGGTGGGTACACTACCGGTAAGAAAGAGGTTATAGAATTATTACGCCAACGATCTAGACCCTACCTATTTTCGAATTCCTTGGCACCTACTATTGTGGGAGCTTCCATTAAGGTATTCGATATGCTTAAAGATGACACTTCGTTGAGAGACAGCCTGCAGGACAATACCGCATACTTTAAAAAAGGTATTAAGGCTGCTGGGTTTGACATTATCGATGGAGAATCTGCCATTGTACCCGTAATGTTGTACGACGCAAAACTTTCCCAAGTAATGGCAGATAAACTTTTAGAAAAAGGTATCTACGTGATAGGATTCTTTTACCCTGTAGTGCCCAAAGGTAAAGCGCGTATACGAGTACAGCTCTCAGCAGCTCACACTAAAGCACATTTAGATAAGGCTGTTAAGGCCTTTACAGAGGTAGGTAAAGAATTAAAAATCGTTTAAATGGCCTATTTATTCAATCAAATGCGTTAAAAAAAATAGGAAATTGATTTTGTTAATAATATTTAACAAGTTACATTTGCGACAAATAAACACTTAAACTTAAAAAATTTGAACATGAAACATCTTAGCAAATTAATGCTTGTTGCCCTACTTATTGTAGGTTTTAACAACGTACAAGCGCAAGACGAAAATAATCCTTGGCAAGTACAGTTCGGGGTTAACGCAATTGACGTATACCCTACTGGGGATGTAAGTTCTTTTGGTAACGAATTCTTAAACGCGAACGATCACTGGAACATCCTTCCTTCTATTTCTTTCATTGGCCTATCTAAATCTGTAGGTGGTGGATTTTCTGTTGGAGCAAGAGGTTCTTTAAACAAAATTAGTAAATTAGGCGACGTAGCTGTTGACGACTTATCTCATTACGCTTTAGATGGTACAATAAAATATAATTTCATTAAAAACACTGTAGTTGATCCTTTTGTAGAAATTGGTGGTGGTTACACGTGGATAGATGAAATTGGTGCTGGTACCGTAAATGGTGGTGTTGGTGTTAATATCTGGTTTACAGAAAACCTAGGTCTTACCTTACAATCTACTTACAAGAATGCTTTTGAAGATTATGGTGTCACTCATTTCCAACACTTAGCTGGTCTTTCTATCAAGTTTGGTGGAACTGACACTGACGGTGATGGTATCTACGACAAGGATGACGCTTGTCCAGAAGTTGCTGGCTTAGAAGCTTTCAACGGTTGTCCTGATGCTGATGGCGATGGTATAGAAGATAGCAAAGATAGCTGTCCTAACGAAGCTGGATCTAAAGAAATGAACGGATGCCCAGATGCTGATGGTGATGGTGTTGCTGACAAAGATGATGCTTGTCCTAACGAAGCTGGTCTTGCTGCCTTAGCTGGTTGCCCAGATGCTGATAGCGATGGTGTTGCTGATAAAGATGATTCTTGTCCTAACGAAGCCGGTCCTTCTGAAAACAAGGGATGCCCTTGGCCAGATGCTGACGGTGACAGTGTATTGGATAAAGATGATAAATGTCCAGATGTAGCTGGTACAGTTGCTAATGCTGGTTGTCCTGAAGTAACTGCGGAAGTTCAAAAGCAATTGAATGATTATGCTAGAACAATCTTGTTTGACACAGGTAAAACTTCTATTAAAGCAGAATCAACTAGTGTAATGGTTGATATCATAGGTATCCTTAAAGAGTATCCAACAGCTAAGTTTACAGTTGAAGGTCACACGGATAGTGTAGGTAGTGCTAAATTGAACCAAAGCCTTTCTGAATCAAGAGCACTTTCTGTAAAAGAATTCTTAGTAGAAAAAGGTATTGAAGAATTCAGATTATCCGCTATTGGATATGGTGAAGACAAACCAATTGCTACTAACAACACCAGAAGTGGTAGAAAACAAAACAGAAGAGTTGAAATTAACTTAGGAAAATAAGTTATCAAAAACTAAGTGTTTTAATATGTAAAAAGCTCCGCATTACGCGGAGCTTTTTTATTTTTACACCATGCGAACTTTTATAGATGACGTAATTGACAAAGTATGGGAAGAGCAACCATCAATATCGGATGTAGTCTTTGTACTGCCTAGTAAACGTGCAGGCACCTTCCTAAAGGAAGCTATATCTAAAAAAGCGGGCAAAACAATATTTGCCCCGATAGTTTATAGCATAGAAGAGTTTGTTGAAAACGTATCTGGCCTATCATATGCTACGAATACCGAACAAGTCTTTGAGCTATACACCGCTTACCTTCAAACAGGTAGTTATCAAAAGGAAACCTTCGACACTTTCCTAACATGGGGAGAAACGCTACTACAAGACTTTAACGAAGTAGACCGCTATCTAATAGATGCAAAAGCGCTATTTTCAAATATTAGCGCTATACAAGAAATCAATCATTGGTCTACCAAATCTGAAAAAACAGTACTGATTGAAAATTACCTAAGCTTCTGGAAAAACATCCTCCCTATATATAACACCTTCAACGAAAACTTAATCAACCAAGGAATTGGGCACCAAGGTCTGGTGTATAGGCAAGCTTCAGAGAACTTAAACAACTATCTAAAAAAGAAAACCAATACACATATATTTTTAGGGTTTAACGCGCTTAACGAAGCTGAAAGCAGCATTATACAAACCATATTAAAAACTTCTCCCTCAGAAATCTATTGGGATATAGATCCTTATTTTTTAACAGATCATCTACACGATGCAGGCCTCTTTATACGGCTACATAAAGCCAACTGGCCCTACTTTAAGAGTGCTAATTTAAAAGGTGCCAGTCACTATTACCTTCAAAACAAACATATTGAAATAATAGGTGTTCCTAAAAATGTATCACAAGCAAAATATATAGGCAACTTACTATCAGACCTACAAAAACACAACCCCGAATCCTTAAGGAATACTGCTTTAATACTTGGTGATGAAACATTATTGACCCCAATACTTAACGCTGTTCCTATTTCTATACCCTCTGTAAACATTACGATGGGGCAAAAATTAGAACTTACCCCTTTAGCTGGTATGTTCCTAGGTTTATTTAAGCTACATGAAGTAGTCAATAATAAAGGTTGGTTTTTTAAAGATTTTATAAGTTTTATCACCCATCCATATTGCACGGTACTGCTCAATCATCACAAGATTGACTTACCTAAAATTTTAAATACAATAAAAATTAGAAATTGGACATTCGTTACAATAGCTGACCTTGAAAAAATAATAGGAACAAAACATCCAGTAATGCAGCTTCTTTTTTCGAGGGACCAAAACACGCCACAGCACTTTTTGGAAAAATGTAACAACCTTGTTACACTACTAAAAGAAACGTTCATAAAAGAAGAAAACAACTTGGCCTTGGAGCAACTTTATAAGTTTCATACCCTGTTCGTACAAATCAATACGCTAGCTGCTGCGTATAACTATATTACTAACCTAAAAGCCCTAAAAAATCTTGTTGAACAGCTTTTATCGAAAGAAACCCTGGACTTTCAAGGGGACCCTTTAGAAGGCTTACAACTCATGGGTATGCTAGAGAGCAGGAACCTAGATTTTGAAACTGTTCTACTCACTTCGGTAAATGAAGGAATCCTTCCCTCGGGAAAATCTAATAATTCGTTTATCCCATTTGATTTAAAAATAGCACACGGACTTCCAACATACAAAGAAAAAGATGCAGTTTATACCTACCACTTCTATCGGTTACTTCAACGAGCCAAAAATGTTTATCTGTTGTACAACACAGAACCGGATGTTTTGGAGGGTGGTGAAAAAAGTAGACTCATCTCCCAGCTATTAACCGAGGACAATAGAAGTGACATCATAGAAAAAATAGCTTCTCCTAAGTTACAACCAATCATTAACACCTTAGATTCCATCACCAAATCGGAAAACTTATTAAATAGGATTCAAGACTATTCCAGTTCGGGTTTCTCCCCTAGCTCCCTGAGTAACTACATTCGTAATCCCATCGATTTTTACAAACAAAACCTATTGGGTATAAATGACACCTTAGTCGTAGAGGAAACTATAGCCGCTAACACTTTCGGCACTATCGTTCACGACACCTTAGAAGAATTATACACCCCATATATTGGTGTAGACCTATCAAAAGATCATCTTCTTGAAGCTAAAAGCAAACTCCTAAAAACAATACAACGTAACTTTCAGAAGACCTATTTAGATGGTGATATTAGCACAGGAAAAAACTATTTGTCCTTTCATGTAATCCATAAATACATTTCCAACTTTATAGATTCTGAAGTAAAACAATTGGAACACCAGTCCATAAAAATTATCGCCCTTGAAGAGACCATGCGAATATCCCTAAACATTGACGGAATAAAGCAGTCGATAGCATTGAAAGGAAAACTAGACCGTATAGATGAGGTAGACGGCACCATCAGAATAATAGATTACAAAACTGGTAAAGTAGAGCGAAAAAATGTTGAAATCATATCATGGGAAAATTTAATCGATGACTACAAATACAGCAAAGCATTTCAGTTATTGTGTTACGCTTATATGTACGCTCAAAAAAATCCAAACCAGCCGATTGAGGCTGGTATTATTTCATTAAAAAATATCAAGGAAGGTGTGCTTATTTTCGCTAAAAAAGAGGCCACAAGAGGACCTAAACAAACCTTAATAGGCAATGACATTCTATCTGAATTTGAAGTAGTATTGCATAATCTTATCCGGGAAATATATGACCCTAATACCCCTTTTATAGAAAAAGAAGTGTAACTACTTCTTATCCGGTCTTGTGGGTCGTACTTCTATTTTACTAGGTAATGTCCTGGGGTTCATTTCTAATAAGTCTACAACTAGGGCACCAATATCTTCAGGTTGTATCTTCCAAGCATCCTTTTCATCCGGTTCATTATTGTTAAAATGCGAAGCAACAGAACCTGGCATAATGGTGGTTACTTTCACGTCATATTTTCTTAAATCCAACATCGCAGCTTGGGTAAACCCTACGACCCCAAATTTTGTAGCATTATACCCAGTACCAGAAGCAAAAAAGTTGGTTCCTGCCAAACTAGCGACTGTCATGTAATACCCTTTAGAAGCTTTCAATGCCTCTACTGATGCTTTCAAGGTATGAAAAACACCGTTGAGGTTAACGTTTATCATCTGATGCCAGTTAGCTTCAGTGAGTTCATCTACCGGAGCAAAATGTCCAACTCCGGCATTCGCCAAAACTACATCTAGCTTCCCATAGGCCTCAAGAATCACTTTTACTGCTTTTACCTCATCCTGTAACACAGCAACATCTGAGACTACACCAATCGCATTATCATTATCCAAGTCTTTTAATGCACTATTTACACCTTCCTTTGTCCTACCACTAATAGCCACCTTCATTCCAATAGCTAATAAAGATTGGGCAATACCATATCCAATTCCTTTTGTTCCTCCTGTGATATATGCTACTTTTCCTTTCATGCCTGTTATATTTACAGTCCTATTTTCTACAAAGATACTTATCTCAGAAGTGAAGCGTGTTAAAGTTTTCTTTCGTTATATTTAGAAATTGTTAAAATTATTTCTATGAACAAAATTGTGGTATGGTCAATTACAGTAGCTTTAGCAGGCTTTTTATTTGGTTTTGATACCGTTGTTATTAGTGGAGCTAACGAGCCTATAAAACAATTATGGGACACCTCACCTCTATTTCACGGTACGTTTATTATGAGCATGGCGTTGTGGGGAACGGTATTCGGGTCTCTCTTTGGAGGAATTCCTACCAACAAACTCGGACGTAAAAAGACCTTGTTCTGGATAGGTATCTTATTCTTTATCTCTGCAATAGGTTCCGCGCTCGCACAAGACCCGTATTCTTTTTCGTTGTTTCGATTTATTGGTGGTGTCGGTGTTGGTATATCTTCAGTAGCCGCTCCCATATACATCTCTGAAATCACATCTAAAGAAAATCGAGGTAAACTGGGTGGACTCTATCAATTCTGGTTAGTGTTTGGGATTTTGATTGCCTTTGTTTCCAACTGGTTACTAAAGGGTTTTGACGGCGCAAACGATTGGCGTTGGATGCTAGGTGTCGAGGCTATTCCTGCGTTTATTTATACCATTATGGTGCTTAAGGTACCCAACAGTCCAAGATGGTTGGCTTTACATAAGAATGATGATACGGCTGCACTTAAAGTTTTGGAGCTGATACATTCCAAAGAAAAGGCAACCGAACAATTACTTGAAATAAAATCGGATTTAGGTCATTCTAAAAAAAGTGAAAACCTTTTTCAAAAGAAGTATTCTAGAATACTCTGGTTAGGCTTTTTAATTGCATTTTTTAATCAGTTATCAGGAATAAATTTTGTGCTCTATTATGCGCCAGAGATTTTGGAACAAGCAGGACTCGGTGGAAAAGAATCCCTATTCAATTCGATTTCTATTGGTATCGTAAATCTATTATTTACCATAATTGGTGTTCGCTTATTGGACAAACTAGGTAGACGACAGCTTATTATTATTGGGTCCATAGGATATATTATAAGTTTAGTTATGGTGGGATTATGTTTTCAAATGGAGCTAGGTTCTACGCTAACACTTGTTTTTATCTGCTCCTTTGTAGCATCCCATGCTATTGGACAAGGCGCCGTAATCTGGGTCTTTATTTCAGAAATTTACCCAAACAGTATCCGTGCATACGGACAATCTTGGGGCGTTAGTGTACATTGGGTATTTGCCGCGGTAATCACTTTAGTTACCCCATTTTTCTTAGATGCCTCAGAAGGAGTATTGAGAAACGCTGTGTGGTATATCTATTATTTCTTTGGTGCCATGATGGTTCTTCAATTGATTTGGGCAATAACTAAAATGCCAGAAACAAAGGGGATATCCTTAGAAGAATTGAGTAAAAGATTAACTAAATAAAATATCTTTCAATAGGCTATGCGCGATAGTAATCTAAAGTATTAAATCCTATAGCCTGGTTTTGGTTAACCCCTTAAGCGTCACTAAAAATAGCTGTTCTAAACAACCTACTATTGCGCAAACAGCAAACACCTAGACCTTGCCAACAGGTAATTATTTAGCTAAATGTATTTTTTAAACGCGCTGTTTAGCGTATCCTTGTTACGTGTCCATTAATAGAAGCGATAAGGGCGTTGGATATAATGCGCTATGCCCAAAACAAACATATCACATGAAAGAAAGCAACCTTAGTCTACTATACGATTATTTACTAAAAACAGGAATGAATGAAAATATTGCTGCATATCTTAATATGGGTATACTTCTTATTCTGATTTTTGTTCTAGCCTACATCCTAGACCTAATGGCTTTTAAGATACTACGTTCGGCATCTGTACGGTTAGCAAGAAAATCTAAGACCAATTTTGATAATTTTCTAGTTGCGCATAAGGTCCCACGTAATATCGCCCATATCTTACCACTATTCCTGTTATTCTATTTGGTTCCCATTGCTTTTGAAAGCTTTGACTATGCTAGCCAAATTGCCCAAAGAATACTTCAGGTTTTATTTGTGGTCCTAACGATTACCATAGTCAAAAAAATATTCAGAAGTACTAATGACTACCTAAAGACCAAACCACGATTTAGTGATAAACCTATGGATAGCTACATACAGGTATTCATGATTTTTGTATGGTCTGTTGGTATGCTAACCATTTTGGCTATCGTAACACAAGTTAGCATATGGAAATTCTTTACGGCATTAGGAGCTGGATCCGCCATTATTCTATTGCTATTTAAGGATTCTATTTTAGGACTCGTGGCAAGTATCCAAGTTAGTATTAACGACATGGTGCGCATTGGTGATTGGATTTCATTTGAAAAATACGGTGCAGATGGTGACGTAGTAGAGATTAGCCTAGCTACGGTAAAAGTCCAGAATTTTGATAAGACCATTACTACGATTCCTACCTATGCACTTATTTCGGATTCCTTCAAAAACTGGCGTGGCATGGAGGACTCTGGAGGTAGACGAATTAAAAGAGCGATTATTATACGTCAGAAAAGCATCCGTTTTTTATCGGATAGCGATATAAAAAACCTCCAAAAAATTCAATTAATTCGACCCTACATAGAAAATAGGTATCAGCAGATTACGGAGTTCAACCTCCAAAATAATATCAACAAAGATTTGGCTATAAACGGTAAGAATCTAACTAATTTTGGCCTTTTTCGAAAATACATTTCAGAATACCTTGAAAATCATTCAGCAATCAATAAAAATATGACCCTAATGGTGCGTCAACTGGCACCCACACCACAAGGTATTCCGTTGGAGATATATGCGTTTAGTGCCGATAAAAGGTGGGAAAATTACGAGTATGTTATGGCTGATATTTTTGACCATCTCCTTGCGGCCCTCCCATACTTTGAATTAGAAGTATTTGAACTTCCGGTATCTTTAGAATTAAAATAGCACCCCTCTTATTAAATAAATAGTCTTATATTGACAAGTATATAATTAACTATGGAACGAAGAAAATTCATAGGTCGTACAGCCCTTATTGCCTTTGCCAGTGCATTAGGCTCCGAAATTGTTTTTGGTAAATACCTTCCGGTTGGGTATACTCCATTGGGTTTACAAAATCCAGACCCGTTTAAGTTGTTCCATAAAGATAGTGGTATGGTACTCTTGAACGACAAACCATGGAACATGGAAGCACAGGCACATCTTTTGGATGATAAGATAACACCCAATAAATATATATTCATTAGGAACAACGGGTTAGTTCCCGAAAACATAGCTATAGCTAATTGGACACTTACCATAGATGGCGAATCGGTTACCCAAAAGAAAACCTATACGCTGGCCCAATTAAAATCTAAATTCAAACAACATACTTACCAACTTACCTTGGAATGCGGCGGTAATGGCCGCGCAGAGTATAATCCTCCAGCAAAAGGAAATCAATGGACTATAGGTGCTATATATTGCGCCGAATGGACAGGTGTTCGATTGCGCGATGTACTGGAAGATGCGGGTATAAAAAATGATGCCGTTTACATAGGATACCATGCAGCAGATAAACACTTGAGCAGGGACCCAGAAAAAGAACCTATTTCCCGAGGTGCTCCAATGGCAAAAGCCCTACAAGACGAAACCTTGCTTGCATTTACAATGAATGGAGCGGATATTCCCTTAGTTCATGGTTATCCCTTGCGATTGGTGGCAGGGGGCTGGCCTGCATCCGTATCGGGCAAATGGGTAGAACGTATTAGCATACGTAACAAAGTTCATGATGGAGCAAAGATGACAGGGAGTGCTTACAGAGTTCCTTGTAATCCTGTGGGACCAGGAGAAAAAGTTTCGGAAAAAGACATGTGTATTATAGAATCCATGCCTGTGAAATCATTGATTACCTACCCAAAAACAGGGGCCATGATTAGCGAAGGAAAAAAAATAAATATTAGAGGTCATGCTTGGGCAGGGGAACTGGAGGTTTTAAAGATGGAGTATTCCATAGACTTTGGTTCCACATGGAAAGTATGCTCCATTGAAAAACCAGTAAACCGTTTGGCTTGGCAGCACTTTTCTGCACAAGTAGATTTTCCTAAAAAAGGGTACTACGAAGTATGGTCACGAGCAACCGATAGCCAAGGAACTGCGCAACCCATGCTTATTCCTGGATGGAATCCAAAAGGATACCTAAATAACGCTTGCCAACGCATAGCGATAAAAGTTTCCTAAGGCATGAAGGATAAGTTTAGCAAGTTTATAAAAAGTATAGGTAGTATTAATAAACTCAGCATAATCATTTGGGGTTCTCTTGGTGTAATAACCATAATTGGTATTTATCTTTTGCTCGACCCTACATTATCTGCCTTCAAAAACCAAATACCAAATGAGACAGTGGTCGCTATACCGAAGGAAGATGATTATAATAAAATAGAAAACGGTATTCACGTGCGTACTGGATTTATAGATGCTCCCGGACTTATGGAGACAGTAAATAATTGCACCAATTGCCATTCCTCAAAGCTGGTCACGCAAAACCGCATGAACAAAGAACGTTGGGTAGCCACCATACGTTGGATGCAGGAGACCCAAAACTTATGGGATTTAGGTAAAAATGAGGATGTTATTGTTAACTACCTAGTGACCAACTATCCACCATTGGAAACAGGAAGACGTGAAAACTTAGCCAATATAGCGTGGTATATGCTTGAAGAGTAAAATCACTCTTTTGTCTTTACCACATCCAAATCAACTAGAACATAAGATTAAAATATCTATGTGTTGGAGGCCATCCTAGAAGTGCACTATAAAAAGTTTTATAATCGAATAATAATAAGTGCTGGTTGATTCAAAATTCCAACTAACCTAGACTCTAAACACTGTAGATTAAGCTATAAAAATTTCTGAACTTAATTCCATACAATCGTAGTTTTTCAATAAAAGTGATATACGATTGGGTTAACATTTTTAATATGTTGCTATTTCTCTTCATGGTTTTTTATTTTAAAGCTACATAAAAATACTTTGTATTTACAATTACTTAACGTTAAATTTACATACAAATTATAATTCTTACTGTATTTTCTACATCCAAAATTCTTGTTTTCCTTTTCACCAGGACAACATCTTGGTTTTTGTTACCGAAATTTTTATTAAACACAAATTCGGAATTTTGAAAATATGGTTGTCAAATCAACGATTACTTACTGAACAAGATACTGTGATACGACAAATTAGTAGCTCAGGTTTAAAAAACAAACAGACTGGTTTAGGATATTTCTACTTAACCAGCCTTTTCCGGTTTCCCGGCACCAAGACCTACGAATAATTTAATAAAGGCTATTATAAAAAGTAAAAGAATAGCATAAGTCCATGATTGCGTGACATCAAAAACAGCCCATAAACTGCGCCATCCCAGAAAGTTCTGTGGCAGACTCCAAATCCGTTGATCGCAAAACAATGAAAAGAAGAGCCAGCCCAAAGGTGCCGCCTAAAACAAATCCTATCAGCGACATTCAAAAAGCAACTGACCCAAGTGCAAGGATGAATAGGTCTGTGAGCCCTGCAGTTTCTGTAAGTACCAAAAACAATATAATCTTACGCTGATCCTTTTTCTTCTATGCCAAGGTGGGAACTACTAGGGAGCCAAAAATTCCTGTTGCTTGGCAAAGAGATAGCATCCAACCAAAAAAAGAGGCATCATAACCCCTACTTTGGCGTATGGCTGGTAACCATGCCAAGACAACATAGCAAGTTAGGGACTGTAAACCTATGAACAAAGCTACCTGCCAAGCTAATTTTGAACGTGTTAAGTTTCTAATAGCATGGGTAAAGCTGCGACTTGGGGCCGATTTCTTAGGACGTTACAATTCCGGCAACCATACTATAGCAGCCACTATTGCTAATACGGCCCAAACTCCTAAAGAATCGCGCCAACCCAAACCTGCCACTTCGGCAAATGGCACACTCAAACCCACCGTCAAAGATGCACCCAACACCATAACGCTGGCATATAAGCTAGTAATAAATCCCGAACTTTTAGAAAAGTTACGTTTAGTCAAACTTGGAAGCAACACGTTTCCAAAAGCGATAGCAATACCCAAAAGCAAGGTGCCAAAATAAAGAGCAGGAACCCTGTCTATAGACCTTATTGCAATACCTATGCCTAACAAAAGCATTGCGCCCAAAAGCGTTACACCTATGCCAAATCTTCTGGCAAATAGCGGAGTTGCTATAGATACAACTCCAAAAGCGAGCAAAGGCAAGGTAATCAACAATACCAAAAGAGAATTGGACAACCCTTGCCTTCCCTAATATTGGCTATCAAAGGGCCAACTCATATCAAAGCCGGAAGCAGGTTTCTGGCGATACAAATAATTCCTGAGAGTAATAGAATGTTAATAGGCTTTTTTAAATTGCCAGATTCGAATGCTTCCATTACCCATTTTATGATTCTTGTTAGCTGAAAATACCGAGCGTAGCTATCTGGTATTTTGGCGATATCCTGAAGACTCCCTTCAGGCATGTCCGGATAAATCTCACCATAGCTATTTACTTTATACATGCGCTTACTTATATGTTCACGTCTTAATTCCTCTTACCCTTAAATACCCGCAGCAAAAATTAGTTCTACACAACTTTTTATCGTTGCCTTATAGCAATTTTATACCCTAGTCGCCTTATCCGCTACACCAAGTCCTTTCATTAGCGATTTATGTTCGTTAGCTATGCCAACTAGACAGTTATTCGTATTGCACTTTAAGTCTTGTATACTACCAACATCATAGCGCGCGCTATAACAACCGTCTATACCAAGCCCCGTTGCCCTTGCCATTCCAAAGCCAGTAATAATTTTACCAGCAGCGATAACTTTTTTTTGCTGTCGTAGCCCAAAACCAACAAGGGTATCATGTACAAATATTAGGTCCTTTTGCATTGGCATTCCCATTGAATTTGAAAACGCTACTGGGACAGCACCTGTTGCGCCTTCGCCTTCATCTACCAAAATGAAATCGGGTGCAATTCCAGTAAAAATCATGGCTTCACAAAAATCCATAAATTCTTGCTTTCTTCCAATACAAAGCTTGAAACCAAAAGGTTTACCACCAGACGAACTGAAAAGGATCATTGAAAGCAGGATGGGATGGTAGTGAATAGTCGGCTATGCCGGGCTGTACGTGTCTTATTTTTGCTATTTCAGGTGTGTTTTTTATAGCAAGTAAGCTACCCCCGTGTCCAGGTTTAGCTCCTTGCGAAAGTTTTATTTCTATCATTTCCACCTCGGCCCTTACTTCATTTTTCTAAAACGTAATTTCTTTAAATGCACCATCCTCTTTCCTGCAACCAAAACACTCTATTCCTACTTGCCAAATAACATCTCCTCGCGACTAAAGATGATAATCACTAATGCCAGAGATATTCAAAAGACTTGAAGAGTAGGATTGTTTACAGTCTTTCCCTCCTATTATAATTCGAGGAAATTCTCCTAATTCTTGAGGGTTACTTTTTGCATACATCGCATTCTCCATCCATTCATAGCCCGTTTCGTACGGATTGATTTGCGTACCAAAAGGCACCGTATCTGTTTCTCCTTTCGCCCTACGATATACCGTAGACCTTAAGATGCGGTTCAAGGGCTTTCCATCCGTATCGGTCTCTACAAAATATTAAATAATTTCTGGTCGTATAGATTCAAACATCTATCTAAACCTCCCAACCAAGGGATAATTTCGTCTTATGGTATGGTCTTTTTGAAACATATCAAAAATACCCATCAAAACTAAGGGAGCTACCAACACAAAACTCCATAACACGGGTGGCCAAATAGAAGAAATATAGACTATAGCGGTAACAAAGACAATGGAAATACAAACAAAGGACGCTTTATCTTTCATAGTAGCTATTATACTAGCTTTCAAAAAGATACTATGAAACGAATGAAAAAAATACACCTTCTAAATACCTAAATAATAGTATTCTTTTCAATTAAAGCAGACCTTTCTAAAGGAAAGAGAAAGGCCTATACTGCATCTTTATTGAGTGTGAGTTAACGTATATATACTGGCTGTGGTCTAAGTTGGAATAAGGTATTAATAACTCGCTTCGCTAAAAAGTCGTTTCAAGTTTCAATTTGGACGTTTCACGTAAAAAGACCAGCTTTAGGGGGATAACCAACCTACCTTAGCTGTTCAATTAAGACAGGTTAAATATAATAATATGAAAAAAGCATCAACAATTCTAAGTTTACTATTCTTGGGTGCTACATTGGTATCGTTTAAAGGATATCCACAGTACCAAACACAAAATAACCATATCAATATATACGATATCGATTTAATCGAAGTCGAAGAAGAACTAGAATTAGGTTTCGACACCGCTCCATACTTGCCAGAAGGCTTTAACGCGTATGCAGGAATGGAGACAACTCTTGACAATCTTGGACTCGTAGAAATCGAGGAAAATATAGACTTAGGCTTCAATACAAAAGAGTATTTGCCAGAAGGCTTCAATCCTTACCAAGGAATGATATTTGCTATAGAAGACATCGTAGTCATTGAAGAGGAAGAAGAGTTTATATTGGATTTTAATACTAAAAAATATCTTCCTAATAGTTTTAATGCATTATCTAAATAATTTTTAACCGTTTAGTTTGAACTATTAAAAAACTAAACGGTTTACACCCCTATTATTTTCGAGCGGAGTTGAGAGTTTTTAGAATTCTGGACCTCGCTCGAATTATTTTAACTACTTCCTTTAGCACAATCTTCGATAAAAGCAGTTCCCTTAAAATTGGCGTATTTTTGAAATAAACCTAGCATAATTATCCATGGCTCTAAGACACGTTAAACAATCATCGATAATTAAAATCGCCTTATTGCTGGCCATTTTAGTGTCTGTCCCCAAAACTATCTTTATTTATAATATGGTAAGCCAAGGCGGTGAGGAATTCTCTGTGGCTTGGATTGCAGATTTCATCTATCGTTTTGTTTTCTTCTTTTTGTTCTCTTGGGCAATTTTACAGCTCAATGCAAATGTTGGCTATGCGAAATACCAATGGTCTACCGCAGTACGCCTAAATGTTATGGTACTGATTAATATTGCAGTATTGATTGCAACCCTAAGCTTTTTTGAATTTCTGTATCCTTATGTAATACAAATAGAAATGAATCCAAAAGATAAGGGTTTCCTCGCCTTTACTTACACTATATTGCTATTGGCACTATTTTTTATTGGTAGAATATTAAGATTACAGGTTGAAAAACAAGAAAGCAGAATAGAAAACGAACACCTAAAACAACAGAGTTTACAGAACGAGCTTATAGCATTAAAAAACCAGCTTGATCCCCATTTTTTGTTCAACTCTCTCAACTCATTAACCTCCCTTATACGTGAAAATGAGCAGGCTACCCAGTTCGTTAAGAAGCTATCCTATATGTACCGTTACATCTTACAAAGTGGTGATAGCGATTTAGTAAGCGTTAAGGACGAACTAACATTTTTAGAAAGTTATACTTTTTTGATACGCACCAGATACCGCGACCGGTTTGCTATAGAGGTCAACATAGAACCAAGGTATTTAGAACTGCAGATACCTCCATTGGCATTACAACTATTGGTTGAAAATTCGGTAAAGCATAATGAAATATCCGAAACCAATCCTTTAAAGGTGAATATCTATTCCAAGGATGGCTCTATTTATGTAGACAACCCAATTCGTTTAAGAAAAACATTTGCGGAAGGCACTAAAAACGGCCTCTTAAACTTAAAAAAAAGATACATCCTCTTGTTGCGCAAGGAACTTACCGTACGCACAAAAAATGATATCTTTAGCGTGCAACTTCCTTTAACAAAACACTTATGAACGTCGTAATCGTAGAAGATGAACTAGCCGCTAGCGATAATCTTACGTATCTGTTACAGCGCATAGATAGTGACATTAAGGTCATAAAAGTATTGGATTCCGTAAAGAGCTCCGTAGCCTATTTCTCCAAACAACAAACAGCTGAATTAGTGTTTATGGATATTCATTTGGCAGATGGTATTTCATTCGAAATTTTTGAACAGATTACCATCACAATTCCAGTGATTTTTACCACAGCCTTTAACCAGTATACACTTAAAGCATTTAAAGTAAATAGTATAGATTACCTTCTAAAACCCTTGGACCAAGACGAACTGACCGATGCACTGCAACAATTTAAGGAACAGAAGCAGGATAAAGGTATTGCAGACGATCAGATTAAAGGATTATTAGATTTCGTAAAGGAAAAAGAGCGCACCTATAAGACTACATTTCTCATAAACCATAGAGATCAGCTTATTCCGATAAAAACACAAGATATTTCTTATTTTCAAATAGACACAGGTGTTGTAAAAGCTACTACCTTTGATAATAAATCCTACGTAATAGATGGCAAACTAGAGGAATTAGAGGAGGATCTAGATCCTAATAACTTTTATAGAATCAACCGCCAATGCATCTTACGACGCGATGCCCTTTCTAAAATAAAACAATACTTCAACGGAAAGCTTATTGTAGAGGTGACTCCGTCATCAGCAGAACAAATTGTAGTAAGCAAAGCCAAGGCAGCCGAATTTAAGACTTGGGTAGCTTCTTAAAATCCAAATTAATAGGTTGTGGAATATCGTTTTGGAACGAATACTTTTATACAACTAGAATAAAAACTACTGCCAAAGACGTTAAATTATATTTAACGTCTTTGGCAGTAGTTTTTAAAGATATACCTTACTAAATCATCAATTTTAATCTTATACTGATTTTTAATTTTATGAAAAAAGTAGATAAAACAGCGATTATTTTAGGGGCAACCGGATTAACGGGTAGCATCCTTCTCCATCTCCTTCTCCATGATGACCGCTATACTAGAATAAAAGTATTTACAAGAAAATCACTCGAAATTAGCCACCCAAAATTGGTGGAATTTAAGTGTGACATTTTAAAACTAGCCGAACAAGAACAAAATTTTACTGCTGATGAAGTGTTCTGTTGTACAGGTACTACAAAAGCCAAAACACCCGACGAAGAAAGGTACAGAACCATAGATTATGGAATTCCAGTAGCTGCCGCATCGCTTTCCAAGAAAAATGACATTCCTTCTTTTTTAGTTGTTTCAGCCATCGGTGCAGACCGAAAGAGTTCTATTTTCTACAATAGAATAAAAGGAGAAATGGAAGCTGCAGTTTTGGACATTGGCCTTCCAAAAACCCATGTCCTGCAGCCTAGTCTCATTGGTGGCAATAGAAATGAAAGCAGACCTGGAGAATATCTCTTTAAACAATTTATGAAAGTTTTTAAATTTGCTATGGTGGGGTCTCTAAGGAAATACAGAACTATTTCACCTAAAAGTATAGCCGAAACCATGTTGTGGTTGGCTAATAATCCCTATATCGAAAATCGGTTGCCATCTGACATCATTAGTAAGCTCGCAGAAAACAAATAATACTCTTGAAGCTAATCCTAAATTATTAACCAAATCAATCCCCAATAAAAGGAAAATCAACATAAAAAAAGTGTGCTACAGGCTTTTTTGAATACTTATTAATGTTGCACCACGACTAGCGATGGCGGAAAGAGATTTCCCAAATGCTCGGACACAAACGTATTGGTGCTACACAAGCATATTTATCTAATTTGATAAAAAGCAAAATGGATGAATACCAATACAAAATTTTCGGAAAGCTATCGCAATAATAAATCCTTTCGATTCAATCTGAAAAGTAATAAGCGATTTGTTTTTCTTCTTCTCCCTATCCACAAAGAAGCACCCGAAAGGGTGTGGACTTGCAACAAAAAAATGGACAATTAGATAAGAGTTATGCAGCTACATTTTGATTATACATTTCTAGTTCAAATTCTTCAATAGTTTTATACCCCAAAGTGGAGTGTATTCTTCATCTATTATACTATGTTTCAATCCATTGAAAAACAGACAGCTATGCCTAATATCTAAAGCTGTAATTGTGTTTATATACCCATTCTACTTTCAAACTCTTAAAGAATGATTTAGCTACAGCATTATCCCAACAGGTACCTTTTCTGCTCCTACTTTGTTTTACCAATCCATTATCGCTTTTTAGACTATTGGTAAATTTATAACTGGCATATTGAGGTGCTCTATCTGAGTTAAAAATAAATTGTTCTGTAATTACATTAGATTTTATAGCCATATGCCATGCAGCAATAATGGTATCCTGTGTTGTTACATTATCGCTCATAGACCAGCCAAGGATTTTTCTACTGAACAAATCAATAATAACAGTTAAAAACATCCAACCCTGTTTGGTTTGAACATAGGTGATCTCCGATACCAAGACCTGGTTGCCCCAAAAACCTTAAAGTCCTGG
>NZ_JHZC01000007.1 GCF_000621125.1 Maribacter antarcticus DSM 21422 | reverse complement strand
TGCTGAACTCTGAGAAGACTCATTCTCAGCTTCGTCAATTGCCAAAACTGTAAACGAATACGTAGTCGAACCACCAAGACCCGTTACTGAATATACTGTCCCAGTTACCTGAGTTATCTCACTGCCATCTTGATAAACCTTATAACCCGTTACACCAACATTGTCAGTCGATGCGCTCCAATTCAATTCAACACCTGTTACCGTAACATTAGAACTGGAAAGTCCTAAAGGTGCCGATGGAGCTTCTGTGTCCGCAGGTGAAAGTGTAGTCACGGATACTGCTGAACTCTGAGAAGACTCATTCTCAGCTTCGTCAATTGATGATACCGCAAAAATATATTCAGTATTAGGAGTTAAACCAACAATCTCTTCAATTGTATCTTTAATTTTTTCTATTAATTTATCTCCATTACTATATAAATTATAAAAAACTTCTCCCTTATCATCAAATGAGCTGTCCCATTGTAAAATAATAGTATCCGTATCATAATCTAACACTACTAAATTAGTAGGTAAGGTCGGAGTTAAGTCAAATAAATCTTGGTCAGCTTTACAGCTAAATAAAAATAGAAATACACTTAGAAAATGAAGTAGTTTACGCATAATAGGCAGCGAAAGTAATAAAGATTATTGTTTTAGACCTCTAAATTTTCAATCTAACATAAAGTCTATCACATTTTCCATCAATTGTACGAAATTCAATTCTATATATTTATTTTACAAGTGCCCCATGCTGGTATAAAAACTAGTTCCTCTATCTGGCCGCTCCCATAACTGTGCTATGATTCTAGTATAGTCATAAGAATTAGGACCCGTATCCGAAACTCTTAAAAGCTCATGAAAAGTACTGTTCAAATAACCTCCCTCCCAATAATACCATTCTTCATTGTCGTTCCGAGGAAAAGTAATACCGCTGCTTAATTCGCTATTTATATTTTAAAATTGTAACGGTAGCCTCAAAATTATTAGTTGTATAATTAGGGCTATTATTAACACTACAACCCATACTATTCTCGGCATACCAATCCTAAAGTCCTTGCCCATTCCCAGAAATCGTAGTGGCCGTGCTATGCTCATGCGCGTCACTCGCCGCATGATTGAAAATAAAATTACCTCCTTGTTCCGCATGACCCCTCACACTAGTTCTTTGGGTTGCGTTCAAAAAATCTCCAGAGGTATTTGAAAAAAAGTATAATGCCATATTGATTTAGGTTCGAATGTAAATTGAATTCGCTACCATCAGTATCGGTAACGATATCAAAGTCTTCATTATTAGCTATTAGCTACACTTTCAATACAATGATTAAACCCAGCGGTTTTTGTAAAACCAAAACTTTTGATTTATTGGTTATTATAATTGTTGTTACTGAATTTGATTTTCTCCGTACAGATTCACTTCCTTGAGCATCTATTGCCGAAAAGGCAAAAAAAATAAGTAATACAAACACTAAGCCTAGTTGCCATATGAAGTTTCCTAATTTGCGCCATCTCAGTGCCATCTCAATGCCATCTCAGTGCCATCTCAGTGCCATCTAGATATATCTTATACCCAGTTACGCCGAAATTATCTATTGAAGGCCTCCCAAGAAAGATTAACGGAAGCCGACGTAATCTTAGAACTGGAAAGACTCTCAGAAATTGATGGTGATTCCGTATCAAGCGCCAGAGTTATCCTCACTATTTTGTCTGCACTAAATTCAGACTCCATAGCACTACTTCATATTGAGGATACATTTGTGACATATTTGCTATCTGGCATCAAATCGGAAATTTTTGCTAAAGTATCGGTAACCGATTCTATTAGATTTGAATTTATATATACATTATATCCAGAAACAATTTTAGATTTTTCCGAATTCGTCCATTCAAGACCGAATGAATGAGATATAACCTCGACTGCCCTTAAATTTACTGGTGCCAAAAGTAACGCCTCGAATTCATCCAATACATTAGCATCATTTTACAAGACAGAAAAACGTTGGCTTTTTTATAATTAAATGGAATTAAAGTATGTACGTCTCAAAAGCACTTTTGTTTCATTTAGAATTCAAAAACCATGATTGAGCATACCCTATAATTAATTTGCCAACTCCGTCATATATTTCTTAGGTGTAGTACCGTATTTCTTACGAAACGCGGCAATAAAATGGCTAGAGGTGCTGTACCCTATTCGCAATCCAATTTCGTTTACGTTATATTGCCCAGAATCTAGTAATCTACGTGCATACTCCATCTTGTAATCAAACAAAAAGCTATAAACCGAATCGCCATAGATCTGTTTAAACCCTTCTTTTAAACGCTTTAAACTGAGCCCTACTTCTTGTGCTAATTCGTTCAGGGAAGGAGGCTCAGCCATATTGGCGATTATTAGTTCCTTGGCGCGTCGTATGCGCTTTACATTATCCTCATCTACCAAAAATGGACACTGCTCTAAGTCGGCATCGGTACTTTTATTAAAATAGAGCGAGATAAGCTCGTACACTTTTCCCTTTATGTATAATTTTTTAATAGTAGGGTGCAAATTGTAGTTAATCATTTGACTCAATACCACAGCAATCGCAGGAGTAACCATCTCCTGAGCGTAATACTTCTTTTCTTTATTCTCTGTATTTAAAAAAGGAATATAGCTGGCTTCTTCGGAAAATAGGGAATGAAACCTACGTATAGTCATCACTACCGAAACCATCCACGAACCAGGTACCAAAGAAAGATTTAATGGTAAATCTTGTTTGGTGTTATAAAGTAATAACGAGTTCTCCTCAGAAACATCGAGTGTATAATTGCCATCATTGAACAAAAAAGTTCCGTTACCTTTTAGACAAAAGTGAAATTGGATGTATCGTTTATTAATTTCTCTCTTTATTTGGACATTACTAACCGTATCGTTCTGAATTTTAAGCACATAAAATCCGTCATCGACCAAAATTTCATCAAATGAACCTATAGCGACATTTTTTAATTTCATTCCCAAGTGTTTTAGATGTATTCTATTTAGATTCTTTCTAAATAATAAGATTTAAAAACCTATTACCACCCATAAAAATAGGGTATTTCATCCCAAATATAATAAATTATGCCTAAAAATACTTTAATCGATATTAATTGTTCCTCTAGCGTTACTTTTATAAAAAGCTTGCTTCTATTTTTGTAACGCTTTATGGAGGACTACCACATTTCCGAACACAATTCCTTTTACACCATCGGCCTTAACTACAAAAAGGCGGATGAAGCAGTGCGTGGTAAATTTAGTCTTAGTGAAGCAGGGATAACACAACTGCTAACTACGGCAAAAGAACAAGGCCTAGATGGTCTTTTGGCTACCTCTACCTGCAACCGCACAGAACTTCATGGTTTTGTGCAACATCCTTATCAGCTTGTCAAGCTTCTTTGCGACCATTCCAATGGCACGGTAGAAGAATTTCAAGATATCGCATATATATACAAAAACAATGAAGCTATAGGTCATTTGTTTAGGGTAGGTACTGGTCTAGACAGTCAAATCCTTGGCGATTTTGAAATTATAAGTCAAATAAAACAAAGTTTTAATCGCTCTAAAAACTTAGGTATTGCCAATCCGTTTTTGGAACGTTTGTGCAACGCGGTCATACAAGCAAGCAAGCGTATAAAGAATGAAACTGAGATTTCTTCAGGAGCTACATCGGTAGCTTTTGCATCCGTACAATACATAATGAAAAATGTATCAGATATCGCGGAAAAAAATATTTTGCTCTTCGGTACAGGAAAAATTGGACGTAATACCTGCGAAAACCTTATCAAGCATACCAAAAACCCACATATTACCCTTATCAACCGCACCAAGGAAAAAGCGGTTAAAGTAGGTGGAAAATTTAATTTAACCGTTAAGGATTATGGTGACCTACAGGCAGAAATACGAAAGACGGATATTTTGGTTGTAGCCACTGGGGCACAAAAACCAACCGTATCAAAGGAACTCATACATACTAAGAAACCGTTGTTGATACTAGACCTATCCGTTCCGAAAAATGTGGACGAAGAAGTATCTAAATTAGAACATGTAACCGTAGTTTATCTTGACCAACTCTCACAAATGACAGATGAGACCTTGGAGCGCAGAAAACAGTTTATCCCCGAAGCAGAAGTAATTATAGAAGAAGCAAAGGTCGATTTTACCCAATGGTTAGAAACACGAAAATTTGCCCCAGTTATTAAGGCATTGAAAATGAAGTTAAACACCATGAAGGTAGAGGAGCTTGACTATCAATCCAAAAAAACAAGCGGCTTTAATCCTGAACACGCAGAAATCATATCTGACCGCATTATTCAAAAAATTACAAAACAGTTCGCAAACCACCTAAAAGACGAAAACGTAGACTCTGATTCCAGTTTAGAGCTTATCCAAAAAGTTTTTCAAATACAACTGGATTAAAAATGAGTAGAACCATAAGAATAGGTACACGCGACAGTGAATTGGCGCTATGGCAGGCCAACACAGTAAAAGATCAATTAAAAGCACTTGGTCATAAGGTACAAATCATAAAGGTAAAATCTACGGGGGATCTTATTTTAGACAAGCCCTTGTACGAATTAGGCATTACCGGTATTTTCACAAAAACCTTGGATGTTGCCATGCTCAACGGAGATGTAGACATTGCCGTGCATTCTATGAAGGATGTTCCCACGGCACTACCAAAAGGAATTGTGCAAGCCGCCGTACTCAAACGTTCGAATTATTTAGACATCTTAGCCTTCCATGACAATGAAGAGTTTCTAGGGCAGCGGGAAGGCGTAATAGCAACCGGAAGCCTTAGAAGGAAAGCACAATGGCTTAATCGATATCCTACCCATACTGTTGTAGGCCTTAGGGGAAACATAAACAGTAGGTTAGAAAAACTGAACAATAGCGATTGGAACGCAGCTATTTTTGCTGCTGCCGGACTAGAACGTATAGGTCTAGAACCAAAGAATACGCTCGGACTTACATGGATGCTTCCTGCGCCAGCACAAGGAGCTATCATGGTCGTAGCCATGGAAAACGATGAAGAAGTGCGCGAAATCTGTGCACAACTGAATGATGAGGAAACCGATACCTGCACACGCTTAGAACGCGATTTCCTAAAAGAATTGGAAGGTGGATGCTCTGCACCCATTGGCGCTCTAGCGTATATAAATAACGAAAATGTAGTAACCCTAAAAGGGGTGCTATTAACAGCGGACGGCTCCAAAAAACTGGAAGCTGAGTTAACCGCTCCTTTAGGCAAACACGAAAGCTTAGGTTTCGATTGTGCAAAAAGTATTCTTAGTCGTGGTGGGAAACGTCTCATGAACGAGTTATCCAAAAGTGGACTAAAAACACAGGTGTTTTCTACCAAAAAACTAACGGACGTACAACTACAAAGGTTTGCTACTTCAATCCGTGTAGATTCGGAAGATTTCATAAAAATAAGTCCAAATCGCGTTTCACCATTGGTGCTTAAAACAAAAGTCAAAAACGCCATATTCACCAGTAAAAATGCTGTTGAAGGACTATTGACAAATGTGAGCGCAAATGAATTGGATTTTGACAATATCTATTGTATAGGCCGTAAAACAAGGCGACTTATACAGAAAAGAATAGGAAAAGTAACGCACTTTGAGAACACTGCAGCTGACTTGGCCAACTATTTAGTAGAATACATTGAAGGTACAGAAGCCACACACTTTTGTGGAAACCTTAGTTTGGACGAAATTCCAAAAACCTTGGAAGCTTCTAATATTACGGTAAACAGTGTTGAGACGTATAAAACAAAACTGTCTGGCCAAGAAATAGATGACGCGGTGGAAGGCGTATGCTTTTTTAGTCCGTCAGGTATCGAAAGTTATTTACACAACAATACCCCAAATAAAGTCGCGTATTGTATCGGAGAAACAACTGCAAAGGAAGCAAGAAAGCATTTTAACAGGGTTGAAATAGCGAAGATTCCCGATGTGGAAAGTGTTATTGATTTGGTAAACGAGAACTATAAAGAATAAACTTCGTTTCGAGAAGCGCAGCTGTTATTCAAAAGTATCCAAGATTGTTGCGTAATTAAATTGCGCTAACCCAAATCTATAATCCTCGCATGCAGCAATAACAATAACCTATTATGATTAAGAACGATTTATTCCTAAGAGCACTAAAGGGCGAAACTGTTGAAAGACCACCTGTTTGGATGATGCGACAAGCCGGTCGTTATTTGCCTGAGTTTATGGAAATTAAGGCGAAATATGATTTTTTTACCCGCTGCCAAACTCCAGAATTGGCTTCAGAAATTACGGTACAGCCTATTAGACGCTACGGTATGGATGCCGCCATTCTTTTCAGCGATATCCTCGTGATTCCGCAAGCTATGAATATTGAGGTGGAAATGAGACCTAACTTTGGACCCTATTTACCAAACCCTATACGTTCGCAAAAAGATTTAGATTCCGTTATAGTACCAGATGTGAATGATGCTTTAGGCTATGTTATGGAAGCTATAAAAGCTACCAAAGAAAAACTAAACGATGACATTCCGCTTATAGGTTTTGCAGGTTCACCTTGGACTATACTATGCTACTGTGTGCAAGGGCAAGGCAGTAAAAACTTTGATAAAGCCAAGGAACTTTGTTTTACCCAACCCGTTGTGGCACATGAACTTTTGCAAAAAATAACGGATACTACCATTGCTTATTTAAAGGCAAAAGTAAAAGCGGGTGTAAATGCAGTACAAGTTTTCGATTCATGGGGAGGTATGTTATCTCCGGTTGATTATCAAGAGTTCTCTTGGAAATACATACAGCAGATTATTGATGCTTTAAAAGAGGAAACACCCGTAATCGTCTTTGGAAAAGGCTGCTGGTTTGCGTTGGGCGATATGGCCAAATCTGGTGCATCTGCTCTAGGTGTTGACTGGACCTGTTCTGCACGTAATGCACGTTATCTTTCTGGAGGAAAAATTACACTACAAGGTAACTTTGACCCTTCTCGTTTATTATCGCCTCCAGCGGAAATCAAAAAAATGGTAACGCAAATGATACATGAATTTGGAAAAGACCAATACGTTGTAAATCTTGGTCATGGTATTCTACCCAATATCCCTGTTGAAAATGCTAGAGCTTTTGTTGAAGCTGTTAAGGAGTATAAACCTTTGTAGAGTAAAAATTTGTGATATTAGATTTGAGACTGGATTGTTCACTTTTGGAAAATTGATATTAATAAGTTCTTTTATTTCATTTTTTAGGAAAGTATAGTTTTGGGTGTTTGTTGCTGCATTTGCTTACTCCTTATTTTCTCACCGGTGCAACAACTCTCGACATAAAGAAACACTATTAATTCCTTTGGTTAACTAGAACTAATAGTGCTGGAAAATTATACTACTTTAATCGCTAATTAGAATCTAATAATGAGAAAAACAACCATCATACTTTCTTCCCTCATCTTAATTTCTTGTGCTACCAAAAATATCGACACGGATAAAATTAATAATTTAGACTATTTTGTGCCAGTTGCTTTTATCAACTTAACAAGTAAATAAAATAGCACCATCGTGAATGACTCGATTTCTCAATTAGTTTCACATCGATTAGACTCTATCATCTATGAATATTCTGATAGATTTAGAATCAGGAAAAAGCTTTAAATAAGCGACCAGCTGGCACAAAAATCTTTTGAAAATGAAGTTGCTAATTTAATTTTTGAAAATTTTATAAATAAAAAACCTGAAAATCATAGTCCAGCTCCCACAATAGATTCATTACTTCGAGTTAATAACTCAAAGTTTACGATGATAAATGTCGTTACTGGATTTCAGAGAACGAAAAAAATTATCGCAATCAGGCTCTTAAAATTCTAGCTGTAAGGGTTTTGACCCTTGGAAATGCTATGCCAATTTATTCTAAAAATAGCATTACAACTTACACATTGATTTTCGAGTCAAAAGGGGAGAAAATAGTATTTGAAAACAAAACAGATTTAAATGAAGAAAAGCCCTCAAAACCAAGCGTTTTGCGTTCTGAGTTAATAAGAACATTTAGAAATTATTATTTTTAAAAAATCTTTTGCCAATAACTGAATTTATAACGCCTCACCTGCTGGTGCGAGCGTCACGCTCGTAAACTCACAAGGGGAATAAAACTTGAAGGACCCTTAACAATAAGAAATACGCTGCCCACAAAACGTTAAGCTCCTTACCGCATTATACAATCCAAAGGACATTGCTTACCCTTACCTACAACTTCGTATTCCAACGGGGATGTAATAAGTTTCGCTATGTGACACGGATTAAGAACCTATTCAATAATCTCATAAGACATATTACTTTGACCTACAGCGCCTTTGGCAATGGAAATGCCTTCGCATATGACCAGTACCTGCCCTACAATATCACCATTAAAAAAATTTATCTCGGCGTTTCCTTTGGTATCGGTTATAATATTTGGCACCCAATGTATTAATTTTCTTAGGTCGGGGACACCGGAATCTTCATCCTCACTGTCATAGGCCGGGCTATAAAATTCTCGTTTAGGGGAAAACTCTGTGGCAGTGTCCATGGTTAGATTCGTTTTTCCAGGAAAAGCCCCGAAAAGCCCTTTGCCCGAATAGGTGTAGATAGCCAAAATTGCAGAACGCTGAGGGGCGTAAATAATGAGAGATTGCGGAAAAGTGGCTAACCAATACCGAACGGCAGCCTTTGGTGCGTTCTTTAAGAGCTCTACACTTTTTACCGCTTCAATTGGGATATCTGGCACCAACTTATAATTCTCAAATAATACCGGCATACCATCCACTAAAATGTAGGTAAAATCCGCACCCGGTATGGTGGCTTCCAAATAACCCGGTAAATTGCCTACTCGTCTTACGGAAATGTCATCACGAAAATTAAATTGCAACCATTTAAATAGGATTCCTGTCCAATTTTCCGCTTTAGCCATCAATTCTTTATTTTCAACTACCGCATCTGGCATTCCATGCAGGTTTTTCATTTCTTCACGTTCTGGGGTCATTTTATAATCACTTACAACTACTTCATTTAATTCAATGATATTTGGTAAAAGGTAGGAGTCAATAGCTATATCTTTTTCAATTCTCTCGTATACCGTTTTTTCTACAATACTATCTACAGGCGAGATGATAAAGTCTGTTTTATATTCTATTTTGGGAATATCCGTAGTTGTGATTTTTACCTCAAACGTACCGTTGGTTCTAACCGAGGAAACAGGTTCAATTACAAACTTTTTTCCATCGCCATAACTATCTTCAAGATTAAAATTAAAGTATCCAGTGCTATCGATTTCTTGATTAAATACCCTCGGTTTTGTTCCAAAGGTTATCAATGCAACATCGAATTTCTCGTCTTGTAAGCGTTTACTTTTTTTTCTTCGTTGTACACCGCTTATAGAACCCGTTAAGGCTAGTCCTCTTTCAGGTTCAACTACTTTTGATTTTTTTGCTTCGTCATACTTATAATTTGTCCAGCCTTGGGTAAGCATCAAAAAATCAAGTTGTTCCATTTGTTTCTCATTTTCAAAATAATAAGAGGGATTCTCGATTTCCCCTCTAATATCCGACTCTAGCATAAAATAGGAAAGTATATTCCTTTTATCGGGGTTCGTTGCATTGAAGTAGTCTTTATTAACCGCAATTAAAGATACTGAAGCAGGTACCGGTCTATTTCCTTTTAGGGTGCGAACCCTCACTATTACGCTGTCACGCGTTGCATATTCTAGTTTATCGGTTTCAATTTCTATGTTAAGATTTTCATTGGGCTTATGATTGTAAAAATGGCGTTCTGTAATAGGTTTATGTTCAGAATCGTATACAGTGGCTCTTATTATTCCGTTTGGTAACTCACTTTTTTTGAAGGAATAACTAAAGTTGCCATCGTTTAGTTTGGCGTTAAGTTTAAGGATACGCTTTCCTCGATGATAGAGTTGCAAGTAAACGGTTTCTGACTTAGTTGGCTTAGCATTTATTACCAAAAGTTTTAATGAGACCTAGAAATAATTCGCATGACCATACCTTGGGTTTTGGCTGCTGGAATGGGGTGTCTATACATGCTACTATCGTCTAAGCGTATCATGCCGAAATAGCTTTTCCCGGCTTCAGGAAGTACTACTGTTTTGCCCAAACCCATATGGTTGCTTTCAAAGGTGGATACCTCATTATTGTCTTGGTCAATAATCGTACCTTTTACTTTTTCTCCCTTGCCCTTATAGTTAAGATATTTAAAACCAACGGTGCTTTTTATACCATTCACTAGATGACCGCCTTCTGGGAAAAAATCTAAGGCCCCTATGTTATTGTCGATAATAATGGATTTAGAGTAGCTCTTGCGTTCAGTTTTTAATGTATAATTAATAATGTTCACGTCACTTGGTACGTTGTATTCTATAAAGACAGGAGCTTCTTTTTTTTGTTTTATTTCTATAGAATCTTTACCATCCTTCCAGTTCAGATACAGTATTGTCTCTATCTTATTTTGATCCTCTAATTCGTTTGGAAATAACAATGAAGAAATGGAAATGGTCTCATTGTTCAGGTCTTTCGTTATGGTAACATCGCGAATAGGGTTTACTCTATCTTCCTGTCTTTTAAAATGGAAAACGTCTATATATGTAGAAAAGATAAAATCATTACCAAAGTTCTTGTTCCATGCGGTATAGGCCCTAATCAGATATTTCCCTTCGGAATAAGAAGGATGAAGCTGAATATAGCTTTCGGCTGTTCCGTTTTCTAATTTCAATAGCTTACTGTCTACTATTTGTTCGTCAATAGGATTTATTAATTCCACATGTAGCACGCTACTTATGGCTGTAGGGGAGTTGTCAAACGCATTCATTACAATAGCTCTAAACCAAACTATCTCTGAAGTATTAAATGCCCTTCCTGTAAATTGCAAGTAGATTTTTTCTGCATCAACGGCATTCGCTGTACCTAAATCATCTTGCGCTATAGTTTCCTGAGCATTACACCATGTAAAACCAACAAAAAGAAGAATGAAACTAAATTTGTTCAAGGGCAAAAAGATTATAGATTGAAAGATGAAGTTACAAAAGTTGAGAATTAAAATTACCAGTGCAATTTTATAATTTAGGGTTACCACTCTAAAAATGTATTTATAGAGCTGCATACTTTTATCTCATTTGAAAAGTAATTGCAGTTATGATGATTATATTGGCATGGTATTTTAGGGTACTTTAAGCCTCCTAAAGATATAGAACCGCTATTTCTAATTGATATACTACTCACCGTTTTTTCAACATGTAATCCGTAAAATCTCTGATATTAGTCACTACTCATTCGCGCCAAATAGGGATGCTAACGTAGCTACTATTAAAACCACATGACTTTTAAAGTATCTTTGGCATACCCGGCAAGAAATATGGTTTAGTACAAATGAAAATATTGTCCGTTTGGGGTCAACTCATAAAGTGTGAACCCGATGTCTATATCTTTTTTTTATCCTTGTAATTGTGCTCCCCACTAGTGTGAGCGTCACCCTACGGATAGCGCAAGAGTAATAAAACTTGAATAAGCCTCAACAGCAAGAGATACTCTACCTACAAAAACATTAAACTCCTTGCCGCATTACGCAGCCCACAATACATTGCTTTCATATTTGTTCAGTACCTTTATTTGGGTTTTAGAATAATAGTACGGCACATTAAAACAACTTCAATGAAGAAAGAACCATCAGAATTAACGGATTAAGAACTCTTTGATGCAGATAAAAAAATTAAATCAAGTCCTATTACAGATGCGGTACTTATCGGTTTTTTGATTGGGATTGTCGTATTCAGCGTTGTAAAGAATACGTGGGGCTTGGTCACCTTACTTCCTTTGTTTTTAATATACATATTCCTTAAAAAGGGCAAAAACAAGAAAGCTTTGCAAGAAGAATTAAAAAAGCGAAAATTGCAGTAGAACCCCCATTTCCGCTAACTTGATTTGAAATAGATACATCAGAAAGCAATCAAACAACACCCATGACCTTTAATCTAAACGGTTTCGAAATTTCGCCCATCCAAGAAAAGGATGCATGGTGGCTTTGTAACTTTATGGTCGCCAATCGTGAGCGCTTTAAGAACGATTTTCCAGGCACCCTAAAACAGACCTTAAATCCCACCTTATCCGAACTATTCGTTCAACAAAAAACAAAACAGTTTGCTTCCGGAGAAGAATATCTATTTACCATAAAGGAAGATGAACATAGGAATATTTTTGGATTGATCTATATAAAAGAACTTCATGTAAAAAAAGGCCAGGCGGAACTGGCGTATTACATTGGTTACGAATATAAAGGTAAAGGGCATACCACGCATTTTATAAACCAAATTATTCCTTGGACCTTTGACTACCTTGGTTTGAATACGCTACAAATCATTGCACACAAAGACAACAACGGCAGTACTCGAATTGCCGAGAAACTTGGCTTTACATGGCAGAACTCCCTTAAAAATGAGTATAAACGCTACAATGACACTGTAGTGAATATGGAACTTTATAAAAAATACCGTGTGGCACTATGAAGTTTTGGACTACGCTAAAAAGCGTAAATTCCAATAGTTTGCTGCAGCTAATCGTCCTAGCCCTTAAAAATCCCCTATTCCTTTATCCAACGTTTCTGGCCACTATAACCTGTATGCGCATAGCCACATTGCATTACGGTAGGGAACACTACAAAAATACACCTGCCAACGCTTTTAGGCATGCCTTTTGGAACTACCTCATCGCACATAATTGTTCAAAATGGGGCAGCAGCCAATCGAAAACACTGCAATGGACCAAAACCATTACCGATTGGCACGAAAACGCTTTTCCCAATAGGGAACTGCCGCGTGCAATGGACTTTCATAATAATGAAATAGGCAGAAACATATATATTCATAATTCTTCACAACCCTTAAAAGTAGCTATCCGACTACTATTGAATAAGACGCAAAATGCAATTCAAATACGAAATATTAAAGACGTATCTAAGGTCACAGACCTACTGGTTTATATAGCTCCTTCTGCAAAAGTAATAGCATAATATGTTTTCACTCTAGTGCCACAATAATATTAAGATACCCTTAGCGACTTTATTTCTTATATTGTGGTACACTAAAAACATACGTATGAAAACAAAACACTATTTGACAAGCCTATTCTTTTTAGCTTGCGTTGCCTTTGTTCAAGCACAAATGACAAAAGCAGCTTCCGCTGAAGGTATTACGGAATACCATATGGCCAATGGACTTAAAGTATTATTGTTCCCCGATAATTCTGCACAGACCATTACGGTAAATATTACGTACTTAGTAGGTTCTCGTCATGAAGGCTATGGTGAAAAAGGAATGGCCCACCTCTTGGAACACATGGTTTTTAAGGGAACACCTAACCACCCCGATATTCCTCAGGAATTAAGTACCCGTGGGGCAAGACCCAACGGCACAACCTACTATGACCGTACCAATTATTATGAAACTTTCAACGCCACCGAAGATAATCTGGACTGGGCTTTGGATTTGGAAGCAGACCGTATGGTCAATTCCTATATTGCTGCCAAAGATTTAGAATCAGAGTTCTCCGTAGTACGGAACGAATTTGAAAGTAGCGAAAACGACCCAACCAGTGTTTTGATGGACAAAGTCATCAATAGTGCCTATCTATGGCACAATTACGGTAACTCTACCATTGGAAACCGTTCTGATATTGAGCGTGTGCCGATTGAAAACCTAAAGGCTTTCTATAAAAAATTCTACCGACCAGACAATGCAGTGCTGATGGTTACCGGAAAGTTTGAAGTAGATAAGACACTCGCATTAATCGAAAAAAAATTTAGTAAAATAGCCAAACCGACAACACCATTACGGGATTCCCATACAGAAGAACCTGCTCAAGATGGTGAAAAAACAGTTACAGTAAGTCGCGTTGGAGATCTTCAATTGGTGAGTGCACTGTACCATACACCAGCCGGGTCTGATCCAGACTACGCAGCCATGTCTGTCATTGAAGATGTGCTTGCAAACGAGCCATCAGGTAGACTTTATAAAGATTTGGTAGAAACACAAAAGGCATCTTCCCTTTGGTCCTACATTCCCTTTACCAGAGAACCAGGGTTTCTGTATATCAATGTGGATGTTCCTTCTGATAAAAATGCAGATGAAGTACAGGCTATTTTAAAAAACACCTTGGATAATTTAAAGGATAATTCCATCACCCAAGAGGAATTGGATAGGGCTAAATCTAACTTATCGAAACAAATTGACCAAATCAATAGAAACTCGTCCTATCTAGCAACTTATATGAGTGAATTTATCGCCGCTGGCGATTGGAGACTTGCTTTTATTAATAGAGACCGTATAGAGGCAATGACCTTAGCGCAAGTAAATGCTGCAATGACCAAATACTTAATACCTAGCAATAGAACCTCTGGACGCTTTTACCCTACAAAGGAACCAGTACGCGTAAGTATACCACACACTACTGATATAGCAGCACTGGTTAAAGATTATAAAGGCAAAGAGGTTATGAGTGCTGGCGAAGCTTTTGATGTGGCTTACGATGCCATTCAAAGTAGAATCAAAGGAGGCACCTTAGCTAACGGAGTTGATTACGGTCTCATTGAAAAAAGCAATCGTGGTAATACCGTAACCCTAAGTTTTAGCGGTAGAAATGGTGATGTGACATCCTTGACCAACAAAGGGATGATTCCTCGCTTTACAGCTCAAATGTTGGATAAAGGAACCACGACAAGGACGCGCCAACAAATAGAAGATGAATTAAGTAAGTTAAAGTCTTCCATCAGCTTTAGAGGCTCCAATGGTAATATTTATACCACTATTTCGGCTACGGAAGAGCATTTAATGCCCGCCATGGAACTTATGGCTGACATGCTTAAAAACCCATTTTTTGATGCTGCTGAGCTAGAAAAATTGAAGACCGCAGCGCTTGCATCTTTAGAAAGTAACAAAACAGAGCCGCAGTTCTTGGCCTCACAACGGCTATCGGAAATCAACAATTCTTATCCAAAAGGTCATCCATTATATGCGATGAGCATAGCCGAACAAGAAGCGGCCATTAAAAGTTTAACTGTCGCAGATCTTAAAACGTTCTACGACGACTTTTATGGATTGGGTAAATCAATTCTCGTAGGTATAGGCAACTTAGATGCCGCCAAACTGTCTACCTTTATTGAAACGGAATTTGCTGATTTTCGGAGCAAAAACAGCTATACAAAGATTAGTGACCCTCACAAACCGGTTAAAATCATCAATGAAAATATTATAACACCAGACAAGCAAAATGCGATGACGCTAGGCTTTATGGATATAAAAATCAGTGAGGATAACAAAGACTACGCAGCACTAAATATTGCGAGCTCTATTCTAGGTGGTGGTGTCCTGAACTCTAGAATAACGGAACGTTTACGTCAAAACGACGGGGTTAGTTATGGTGCAGGAGCCGGCTTCCAGGCCGACAGCGATAAGGCAGACCAAAATTCGCAAATGTATCTTTATGCTATTTATGCCCCGGCCAACTATGATAAAGTACAATTAGGTTTTAAAGAAGAAATCGCACGTTTTATAACGGACGGTATAACACAAGAAGAGCTAGATAATGCAGTTAACGGATGGATTCAGGGACAGAGCGTATCCCGAGCAAAGGATAATGAACTCTCCAGCTTAGTCAATAACAATATTTTCTACGATAGGGACATGACTTTTCAGAAGGACTTAGAAACAAAAGTGACTCAACTTACTGTAGCTGCTGTTAATGCCGCTATTAAAAAGTACATCAGAACATTTGACAAATGGTCTGTTGTAAACGCAGGGGACTTTAAATAAGAACAAAATATTTATAAGATTGAAAGCAGGACCCGATAGGTTCCTGCTTTTTTTTGATGTATCCTGATTCGAATCAAATCTTTTTAAATCGTAATTTTGTGTAGCTAACGCAACATTTCACCAATGAAAGATAAATTCTTCTCCTATATTCAAGAACTACAAGACACGATTACGGCTAAACTCGCCGAAGTTGATGGCAAGGCAGCATTTCAGGAAGATACTTGGGAACGCCCCGAAGGTGGTGGTGGGCGAACCCGTGTAATCGAAAATGGAAATGTCTTTGAAAAAGGTGGGGTAAACATCTCTGGCGTACATGGCGCACTTCCAAAAAGTATGCAAGCCTACTTTGGTGTTGAAGATGCTGATTTTTTTGCCTGTGGATTAAGTTTGGTGCTCCATCCTACGAATCCAATGGTGCCAACGGTACATGCAAATTGGCGCTATTTTGAGATGTACGACAAAAAAGGGAATATCGTAGACCAATGGTTTGGCGGAGGACAAGATCTTACACCCTATTATTTATTTGAGGAAGATGCGAAACACTTTCACACCGTTTGTAAGAATGCTTGCGACACGCATCATCCTGATTTTTATACAAACTATAAAAAGCGATGCGATGACTACTTTTGGAATACCCATAGAAACGAGGGAAGAGGCATAGGAGGACTCTTTTTTGACTATTGTAGAGCAACCGCGGAACTAAAATTAACCGACTGGTATAATTTTGTGACCGCGGTCGGGGATAGTTTTTTAGATGGCTATGTGCCGATTGTTGAAAAACGTAAAGATCTAACGTATACAAAAAATCAGCGCGACTGGCAGGAGATTAGGCGCGGACGTTACGTGGAATTTAATCTGGTACATGACAAAGGAACTTTGTTTGGGTTAAAGACAAATGGCCGTATAGAAAGTATTTTAATGAGCCTTCCGCCACATGTGCAATGGCGTTATGACCACCAACCGGAAAGCGGTAGTGAAGAGGAGCGACTTTTAGCGGTATTAAAACATCCTAAGGACTGGATATAAACACTGCAAGTATGCCAAAGAAAGGAAAAGCAAAAAACACCGTCAACAAAGCCAAACATAGCAAGTTGATGGATCGTAAGAAAAATAAGCTCAAAAAAGAAGCTGCCTTACGAAAGGAGCGGTTGAAAGCAATTGTTACCAAGTCCAAAGAAAAAGATTAGGTCAGTTTATCAATAAGCAAATAATTATGAAGCAGAAATTATACCAAATAGACACGTTTACGGACACCATTTTTGGTGGAAACCCTGCAGCAGTTTGTGTGTTAACAAAATGGCTATCGAATGAATTAATGCAAAAGATAGCTGCCGAAAATAATCTTGCAGAAACAGCATTTACTGTTCCCAACGGGGACGCATATGAATTAAGATGGTTTACACCTGAATTGGAAGTAGACCTCTGCGGGCATGCCACCTTGGCTACCGCTTTCACACTTTTTAATTACTACGGACATCCTAAAAATACTATTCGGTTTATTTCTCCTAGAAGTGGGGAGTTACGCGTTGTAAAAAACAGTAATGGAAGTATGACCATGGATTTTCCATCAGACGAAATAACTACTATTGAGACTGTTACCGCGATTAACAAAGCCATTGGTTTAAACCCAATAAAAACCTTTAAAGGCAATACAGATTATATGTTGATCTATGAAACCCAAGAGCAGATTGAAGGAATACGCCCTAATTTTCATCTTTTAGACCAATTAGATTGCCGTGGAATCATTGTTACAGCACAAGGAAGCGAGGTCGATTTTGTATCGCGTTTCTTTTCGCCTAAATGTGGTATTCCGGAAGATCCGGTAACAGGCTCGGCACATACGACACTTGTTCCGTACTGGGCAAAAGAATTGGCAAAGACAACATTGACAGCAAAGCAACTGTCCGAACGTGGGGGGTATCTAAACTGCGAATTTCTAGGGGAACGGGTAAAAATATCCGGGAATGCAGTGTGTTATTTAGTTGGTGAGATAAATATATAATTAAGGGCCGTTTAAACTGCCCTTAACTATTCATATTTTGCTATCGCTTATTGTTCCTACTCCACCACTGCCTTTACGTTATCGTCAGAATTACGATCTATAAGCTTGTTGTAGCGGTCAATTCTTGCTTTTAAGGATTTTTCGTCCGTAGTAATAGTAAATCAATTGTCTCCGGCAGACAGCAATTTTAGCGTAAAGAAAAACGGTTTCTTGATGGGAATGCCATCCTCATTGGTTTCCTCTTCTCCAAAAAGACCAACATCTACAAAATTCTTTTTCTCATCAACTTCTTTTTCCTTACCGCTATCATAATAGATTTTCTTATAATTTACGGTAAATGTGCCTTCCCATTTGCCATTATCCACCGCTTTTGTTTTGGCATCCGTGACCCTGTTTTCATAAAAGACTATTTCCTTAAAACCGTCGTCTACTTTATATTTTAAAGAATCTGGCGAAACAGAATAGCGTGTATTATACAGATCTTCAGGACTGGCGTAGCGCCCTTTTTCAAAATACTTAAATTCCAGAAAGAAGTTATTAAGTCCAGTATTTACGACGTCTTCACCCATAACATCCTGTAAATCGTACATTACCATAGCACCCTTCTCATACCAAATATACTGACCAGTTTCTACCTCCATCAGCGAACGCTCGGGCTTAAAGCTAAACTGCCTGCTAAACAAATAGGTGTCCAAAGAATTTTTTAAAAAGACATTGATGCCGTTTTCCACATACTCTTGCTTCATGGTCATGAGCGACACGTATTCTGCCAAATTTTAAGAGATAGTATTAGCTCCTGCAGTCTTACTCGGGGTAACAATATGGCCCCACCATTGGTGCGCTACTTCATGCGAAGTGCCGCTAAATGCATAATTAAAATCCTGTGCTTCTGTGAAGTCTGCTACAAATCCAAAATCCTCAGAATACGGAATGGTGGTAGCAAAGGATTATGCAAAATTGGAATGGGCGGGAAATTTTATAACACGAATTACCGAATGAGGGTATTCTAAATAATTTTTGGAATTATAATCAAATAAAATTTTTATCCCTTTGACAAAGTACCCTAGGTTATTCTTGTGCTTTGGGGAGTGGTACATTTCAATAGCTGCTTTTTTTCCACTTGGGGATATCCACTCGTCTGTTACTACAGCATAATCGGCGGACACGAAGCTGAAGAAGTAATCGGATTTTTCTTCTAATTTATAGGTATAGTAACTACGGCAGCCTTCCTCCCATCTTTTCGTCAGTATACCAGACGCAATTGCTATTTGACCCTTGGTAGTGCTCAGTGTGGCCCCAAAGTTCCTATAGTTGGCATCCTTGTTAAATAAATTGTTCTTACGTGCCATTATATCTGTTCTTGGCGGATATAAAAAATCCGATTCTACCAGCCCATATTTTTTACGGACCCCATTATCAGATAAAGCCCTATCATAATACAAGGACGGAAATATTACATTCCTGAAAAACGTACCATGGTCCAAAATACCCGTTTCTGTATCCATGTCAAAACCATGCGTTCGTTCTTTGGTTTCGACAACTAAATTGCGGTATCCTTGGGCTTCAAGCCCTCGGGGAGTTTGTATACAAAGAATCGGTATAGGGCGTCGCTAAAGAATGGCATAATTTCTTTTTCGTTATAGATGACCTTGTCAATCCTAGTATCGGAAATTGGGAATTTAATTTCCATTAAAATAGTATCTATGGGTTGTTCCGACGGACTGATACCCGTGAATATCCCTCGAGCATCTACTTTTCGCTCGCCTGGATACATATCGATGTTGGCTTTTAAGTCTATTCCCTGAATGTGTGACTTATCAATATACTTCCCCTAATCCTCTTCGGAATCAGCGGATACCTTTTCACTACAATCCCCATCCTCAAATTGATTCAAGATCTTCAAATTATAAAAGCTGTGGGTCCCAGCAGAAATGAAAGCAACTACAACCAATAAGGTATAAGCTATCGTCTTTCCTGTTAACCGTTGCCTTGCTGATGTGCACCGTTCCTTAGCAAACAAAAAGAACCCTCGATTCCAAAATATTTTACCAATACCAGCTAAAATACAAGTGAACAGAATCCAATATAGGTTTAACCAAAATTCACCATACAGGTAATGACCGAATCCATTTGAATCACTTAAAAAACTACTTGGCACCTCTCCAAAAATTTCCAATGGATTACTGATTTTAAAAGCTAAGGTCATTAAAAGCAGCACCCCGATATAAATAGCCACAACAATAAAATGGCCTAGAAATTTATTGTTTATCAGTACGTGAATAAAAAAGGCAAGCAACAATGTGACCAAATACCCTGGAAATATTTTTGAGAAATTATAGGTAAAGTACATGCCCAGCTCATAGTTGAAATATCCATTAAACGTTTGGTATAATATACCAATCAGTATTACTAGTAAAGTCAATGCTAGCGACACTCCTACGAGTGCAGTGATTTTGGACAGATACAAGGCACTGTTACTAACAGGTAGGGTGTCATAGAGCTCGAAGGTTTTGTTCTTACGCGTTCTATGTACTGCTTCGCCCGCATAAATACTGAGAATAATCACAGAGAAAAGAGATATTACACCCGCAATTTGAACCACCATATAAGGCGTTAGGAGTACGAATGGCGTACCATATTTCTGATTGGATTGATAGGCTACAAAGCCTGTAATTAAAATACCGATGACGGTCAATACCAAAAAGACCGATTTCTTTACGGTGGATAAAAATTCGATTTTGCATAAGGACGAGAGGTTTTCACGTTGTACCTTTTTAGAAAAGGACTGAACAATATTCATTAAACCGCCGGCTTCAAACACTTCATTATCCTCTTTAGAGCTCTTTTTCTTACATGCCAAAAACCCTTTATAGGAAAATTTGAAGAGGGTCACAAAAAAGATAGCCACACCCATACCTAGCCATAATAGTCTATTAATTAAATCTTACCTGCAAGCGGCAATTGCATTGTATTCCGTTCACTTATGCTCCAATACTTCGTTAAAAATCCACACGCATTTCTTCCAAAAGGAGCTACATAAATACTAAGCCATTCCGTATCTAATTTCGCTACCAACTGCCCCGAGACCATTGTAGCCAACCAAATCAGAATACCATCTCAGTATAACATTGGCAAACGTTCAAAAAAAAGGTCATCAAACTAAAGAAGAGACTCCCAATAAAAAATGCATTAAACGTTAATAAGTAAACAAAAGGTAGAAAATAAGACCGAAAATTAAAATCGGTATAGGTCCCATAGTCTGGTCTATCTAAGAAAGCACCTAAACCAAATCCTATTATAACCCCCAAAACAGCAACTAGATTCATCAAAGTTACTATCGTAAAGCTTCCCCAAAATCGACCAAGGATATAGTTCTTTTCTGAAACCGGAAAGATAAATAGGTTTGTGCAGCCCTATGTTCCTCGTCCCTAAAAACCGGCACGCCCATTATAGCAGCATAAAAGAACAATGCTGAAGTACTCATGCCTCCTAGAACTCCTACAATAGCATTGGGGCTGTTGATAAATTGCGCTGTAATTGTTTTATCGAACACGGGCAATAGCAACGGATTTAGAAACATGATAAAAGGGTATATGTAGGTCGCTGGCCTTCGGAGTCTGTATTTCAACTCAAACAAGAAAATCTCTTTCATGATTATGCGGGTTGAGGCTGGTTAATGCTATAGAAATCTTCCAAGTCGTTGTTTACGGGCTAAAAACCTTCCCCTGGATGTGTATCACTGTATACGTCTATATTAAAATTTCCACTTCTTAGGTAGGTCGACAACACGGTGTATTCCGATTGGTATTTTTCTTTGTCATATTTACTTATATTTTTTCGGTAACCCTTATTATTCAAGGTATTAGATAGCTTTTATGGATGTACTTGTACAAGTATATTCCCTTCGTTAAAAACAGCCATATTGGTGTATAAATTGACCATATCGTCTACAATATGTGTGGAAAGCATGACGACTGCATCCTGACCAAGATCACTAAGTAAGTTATGAAAAAAATCTCGCTCTAAGGGGTTCAAACCAGCTGTAGGTTCATCTACAATTATTAGTTTTGGGTTTACAATTAAGGCCTGTACGATTCCAAAGCGTTGTCGCATTGCTCCGGCGTAATCCCCTAGATTTCGTTTCCTAAATTTATAGAGACTGACCTTATTGAATAGGTTCGATACATAGGAAACCCGGTCGCTCTACTTTTGTATGCCTTTTATCTTTGCTATATGATTCAACATCATTTCGGTAGATACTTTTGGATAGACTCCAAAATTTTGTGGTAAATATCCCAATACTTTCCGAAGCTCATCTGAAGTATCAAAAACGTCGATACCGTCAAAAACGATACTCCCGATATCTGCATTTTGTAAGGTAACGATGGTACGCTTTAGGGCAGATTTACCTGCGCCGTTAGGCCCTAAAAGGCCAAACATTCCTTTACCTATTTCAAGGTTCACATTATTTAAAGCCTAGGTTCCGTTAGGGTAGGTCTTGTTCAAATCTGTAATGGAGATGGTAGTTATGGAGTTTGGTGGTTATTATAATTAGCAGTCAAGATATCGTTTTCGTTGTAATCTGAGGTTTTTTAGGTCAAGAGTATAGCGGCTAATGGTGTATATGTTCCAAGAAATATTATTTCACTTGGAGTATATTTGGAATATTAAGAATCACCTAATTAAAGAGCTACAACTCTTATTAATCTAAATTTTAGTACTGAGGTCCTGTGCTTAAAAAAGATTAAGCCAAATACCAACTCAGGTCCTAAATTATTAGAATTAAAAAGAATTGACACCACTATTGAAACCTTATCAAGAATGTCGCGCTCATCCACAACAGCTTAATAACATAAAAAATAAAACCACACCCAGCACTTGCAATATGCATGGCACCTTATGGGGATAGGATTCAATATTTGACTTTGGAATTACGGAACTTCATTGCCGACTTGGTGCCACAGGCAAACGAATTGATCTGGGATAATTATATCGCCGTAGCTATAGCATACGTAAAATCTGGAAAGTTAAAAGATGCTTTTTGTCACATTGCTATTTATTCAAAATACGTACCCTTTGGCTTTAATCGTGGCGCGGAACTAACAAGCGGAACTCTAAAATTAAATAGAAAAGGTAAGCTCATAAGACATATCTCGATAAAGGATATAAAATCATTCCCTATGAATGAGATAAGTATCTTGATTTCAGAAGCTGTCGAACTTTCAGACAAACACAACTCAGAGCTATGGAACAAACATACCCAAGGAAAAAGTAAAATCATGTCTATTTCTGAAAAAAACTAAGACCCGCTGAGAAAGGCAAAGGATAAATTAGTTTGTGGGAGCAAGTGCCTCTCCAAAACAAGAATTACGCAGTATGCAAGGTTGCTTTAATCGAAAAATAGTAAGGCTTACCTTATATTTGCAAAGAATTTAATACTAAAAATAAAAGCTTTAGACTCACATATAAACTTACAACATGTACCCACTTATAAGAAATCGCAGACTTAGAAATTCAACTGCCATCCGTCATTTAGTGCGCGAAACTATCCTTACGCCAAGTGATTTCTTGGTGCCGTTATTTGTAGTTGAAGGTAAAGGCGTAAAAGAGGAAATAGCATCAATGCCCAATTACTATCGCTTAAGTTTGGATACCCTAGAAAAAGAAGTAAAGGAGCTCTGGAATATGGGTCTTTGTGCAGTGTTGCTTTTTGTAAAGGTACCTGATAATCTAAAAGACAATGCCGGTTCCGAAGCCTTAAACGACCATGGCTTAATGCAATTGGCTATCAAAACAGTTAAAAATGCGTGTCCAGATATGTTGGTTATGACCGATGTGGCCATGGATCCTTACTCTTCCTACGGACACGATGGTATTGTGGTAGACGGACAAATATTGAACGATGAAACCGTGGAGGTATTAGCAGAAATGAGTATATCCCATGCCAAAGCGGGTGCCGATTTTGTAGCCCCCAGCGATATGATGGACGGTCGAATTCTAAGTATCAGAGAAGCCTTAGAAGACGAAGGATACACGAATACGGGTATTATGAGCTATAGCGCCAAATATGCCAGTGCGTTTTATGGACCCTTTCGCGATGCTTTGGATTCTGCTCCCGTAGACATGAAAAATATACCTAAAGACAAAAAAACATACCAAATGGACTCTGCCAATAGGTTCGAAGCCATTCGCGAAACACAGCAGGATATTGACGAAGGTGCAGATATCGTTATGATAAAACCTGGCTTATGCTATTTGGATATTGTTCGCGAAATAAAGAACGAAGTAGATGTACCCGTAGCTGTATATCAAGTATCGGGAGAATATGCCATGCTCAAAGCAGCAGCGGAAAGAGGCTGGCTGGACCACGATGCGGTAATGATGGAACAATTGATTTCGATTAAACGAGCAGGTGCCAATATCATCGCAAGCTATTTTGCAAAAGATGCTGTTAAGTTAATGAGCTAAGTATTGCCAGTAGTTTGAAAGAACTAAACACCTTAAAAGTTAGGGCACTATAAGAGACAGTATATGTGACTATTGACTTCTATTTCGTAGTGGTAAAAGTCCAAAAACCTAAGACTATTATCCATACGTCAATGCAAGTCACTTTGGTGCGATATTTGCTAACTTTGAAGGAAAGACCAAACATTTGCTAAAAAAACTATCCTTACGGTCCCGGATTTTTATTTCAATGATCTTATTGGTATTGATTGCCTCTGTATTGATTTTGGGCATTACTATCTATCAGTTTCGTGAAATAAATGTGGATTACCATCAGAATAGAATGGAACGCAAGGAAGAACAAATAAGACAAAGTATAGATCTTACCATTGCAAAGACTACCTACCCGGTTACCGAGGACAACTTAGCACTCATCTTTATGGAAGATATTTATGAGATTGCTGTAGTTCAGAACATGAACTTCAACCTGTACACCTTGGATGGGGCGTTGATTAAAAGTTCTAGACCTAAATTTGGAAACGACCCTATATCACTTTGCATAGCCCCGGAAATCCTAAATACGCTTGAAGCCATCGCAGACAAGCGTTATGTGCAGGAAAATTCCGCAGCCGGAGACACCTATCAATCCTCCTACACCTTTATTCTGGATCGCAAATTCAAGCCCATAGGGATTTTAAACTTGCCCTATTTCGAGGATAATTCCTTTAACGATAAAGAATTACGAGAGTTTTTAATGCGTTTGGGGGGGGTATATCTCTTAATGTTGATCATGGCCATAGCCTTGGCTTTTGTAATATCCAAATATATCACTCGATCTTTAGAGACCATTTCCAACATGATGGAACGCACTAACTTGAACCGCAATAACGAAAAAATACATATTGATAGTCCTGGAGAGGAAATAGAGAAACTGATTTCCTCGTACAATCGAATGATCGATGAACTAGGACAGAGTGCGGTAAAACTTGCCAGAAGTGAACGGGAACAGGCATGGCGAGAAATGGCAAAACAGGTAGCCCATGAAATTAAAAATCCACTTACCCCCATGCGCTTGACGGTGCAAAGTTTTGAGCGTAAATTCGACCCCAATGACCCTAACATAAAAGAAAAATTAAAAGAGTATTCCAATACGCTGATACAGCAGATTGATACTATGAGCAGCATTGCCTCAGCATTTTCTAATTTTGCCGAAATGCCAGCACAACAGAACGAGACCCTGAATGTGGTTAAAATCGTTAAATTAGCTTTGGATATATTCAACGAAGATTACATTCACTTTATAACGGATGAAGATGAAATCATTGCCAAATTAGACCGGACACAATTGATTCGTGTGGTTACCAATTTAGTTAAAAATGCGATACAGGCCGTTCCTGAAGTCCCTTTGCAAAGAATCCTGGTCTCCGTTGCCAGTGATGGTGATTATGTAAAAATATCGGTTGCAGACAACGGTATTGGTATACGGGAAATTAATAGGGAAAAAATATTTGAACCTAAATTCACAACAAAGAACAGCGGTATGGGACTAGGCCTAGGCATGGTAAAAAACATCGTGGAAACCTATAAAGGGAGTATTGATTTTACTTCTCAAACTAATAAGGGTACCGTGTTTAATGTAAAATTTCCAAAAGAACTAAAACATTAATTTAAATAAATACGTACCGTATGTCTTACAATACAATAATTAGTACACAAGAGCATTCCATAGCAACGATTACTATTAACCGTCCAAACAAGTTAAATGCACTGAACAAAGAAACGATTGGGGAATTACATAACGTTTTTAGCGACTTGGAAAAGAATAAGAACATAAAGGTTATTATTCTGACAGGTAGCGGAGAAAAAGCCTTTGTAGCGGGTGCAGATATTTCGGAATTTGCCCAATTTTCTGAAAAACAAGGTAGAAAATTAGCCGTAAAAGGTCAAAAAATATTGTTTGATTTTGTTGAAAATCTCTCAACTCCCGTTATTGCCGCAATAAATGGCTTTGCTTTGGGCGGGGGGCTAGAACTGGCCATGGCCTGCCATTTTAGAGTGGCGAGCGACAATGCCAAAATGGGACTCCCGGAAGTTTCATTAGGCGCAATTCCGGGGTATGGCGGCACGCAACGGCTACCTCAACTTATTGGAAAAGGAAGGGCCATGGAAATGATCATGACCGCCGGGATGATTTCTGCTGAACAGGCACTATCCTATGGTTTAGTGAATCATCTTACCTCACAAGAAGAGCTACTCCCTTTATGCTCAAAACTCGCACAACGGATTTCCAATAATTCCTCTGTTGCCATTTCTTACGCAATAAAAGCCGTAAATGCTGGTTTTATTAATACTGTAAACGGTTACGAGCATGAAATTAAGGCATTTGGCGCTTGTTTTGGAACGGACGATTTTGCCGAGGGTACATCGGCATTCTTAGAAAAACGCAAAGCAAATTTTCCCGGTTCGTAATATTAAAACGGACCCATCATGTTCAAAAAAAACTTCTTTTTCATCTTACTAACCATAGTGGTATGGGGAAGCCAAGCGCAAAACACCAAACTAAAGTATACCATTGGCGAAACGCTTAAAGATAGGCACCAATACTCCAATCTATTATCCATTTCGGAAGATGGTAATGGCGGTACGGTTATAATACGTTCGTATTTTAGCGGCATTATACTTAAGCCAAAAGGCTATCTCGTTGAACATTATAATAAAGACTTAGCGCTATTGTCCGAGTACAATTACAAACTCAAGGATGCTAATTTTGTAGAGACCTACGTGAAAAACGGTCAAGTTTATTTATTGTTTTTAGAATATAACTATACCAAATTAGCCTACGAGTATATTGTTCATAGGAGTCCGTTTACAGCATTCAATTTTACAAAGGAAGTCCTCTTATCCATTGCCTCTGATGCAGTACAGCAGCCCTTAGACCGTAATTACTACAATAGAAATTTCGCATCGGGCTTTACGACTTCGATTTTGTTCAATGATAAAAAATCAGCCTTTGTAATCACCACTCATTATAAAAAAAGAAAAGAAAATAAACATGTTATCCATGTGTTCGATAGTAGTTTACGAAAGCTGATGGAACATGATTTCTCGGATCAAGTAGAAGAAAGAAACTATGCTTTTGAAAATGTATTGTTCTCCGACGATTTAAAGAACGTATACTTAATAGGTAAAGCTTATTTCAAAAAGAAACGTTTTACGGCAAAGGAACGTAAGTTTCAATATGAGTTAGTGCGCATTTCTGGCTCAGGTAAAAGCATACAGGCTTTTAATACGCCTGGAAAGTTTCCAGAAGCACTAAAACCTGTTTTTAAAGGGAATGAATTATTGTGCCTTGGATTTTATGCCGACCGCAAGGACAACCGCTACAACGGTATTGCCTATTATAAATTACAGCCTAGTTCACTGGCGATACTTTCAGAAAAATTTAATCCGTTCTCGGAGCAGTTTATGATGGATAAATTCGGAAGGGAAGATGAAAGCACCATTAAAGATTTAGTTTTTAAAGGAATGGATATTACCAAGGATGGGCATATCCTTTTTAACGCAGAAGAATATTTTACCAGCAGCAGCATACAGTCCAATAGTAGCGGTGGCCGTTTAATGGTCAAACGCTACCACTACAATGACATTGTGAGCGTAAAACTAAAGCCAGATGGAGATTTAGTTTGGGCACGTAACATCAACAAAACGGAGGTTACCCAAGGCGATGGCGCCTACACCTCTTATTGTTCGTACACAAAGAATAATACTACCTATTTCTTTATTAGTACCGCCTCTGAAAACCCACAACAATTGAGTGCAGAGCGTATTATGTTTAAGCAAGGACTTAGCAGAAATAGAAATATATTTTTGATAAAATTGGATGAAAACGGACAAATGACGTTCCAAAAAGCAATTGACAATAAGGACGTACGATTACCGCTCATGGTCTCCAGACCCTTAAAGGATAGTACTGCGGACGCATTGTTATTTTACGCTAAGCGAGGCTCTAAGAAACAACTGGTACAAGTGTATTTGTAACACAATTATTCCGTTCTTTTTGAGATTATAAAGGTATTCCTATGGCGCGTTATGTTTAGCTACTTCACGGCGATTTGGAGATTAATCTCTGGTATATTACTTTTTTAGCTACATGCATTCCTCTTTTCTAGCTATGGCTGAAAACAATTCATAATCTTGAGGATTGGCTTTCCTAGATGGATATTCTTTCCGAGCAAGACTACGTAATTATCGATACTTTTTTGGACGATGCCCTTTATGGCACGCTTCGTAATTTCTTATTGGAAAAAATTGATGTATTTGACCAAGCAGTTATAGGAACCCTGAACCAACACGTCATTAAACAGCGTATCCGAGGAGCTAGAACCTATTGGCTGAATAAAAACGGGGACAGTGCTCTTCATTATTTTTGGCAACTCTTGGAAGAAACAAAATTCATTGTTAATCGCTATTGTTATTTAAGTCTGTCTGGCAAAGCGTTCCATTTGGCACATGACCCATCAGGCGGCCATTATGTGCGTCATTTAAATCAGTTTGTAGGACGGAACAATCGAACGATTTCTATGGTGATATACCTTAACGAAGACTGGCAGCCGGCACACGGAGGCCAACTGGAAATTTTGGATAACAACAAACAACTCAAATGAATAGCACCGATGGCAAAACGTTGCGTCCTATTCAAAAGCGCCAAAGTTCCACATGCCGTTCTTACGTCTTTCAAAGACCCTTCCACTATAAGCGATAGGTTCCTATACCTACCTCCTGGCGTAGCTCCGGTACTAGGTTAATTTCTAGTCTTAAAAAATATTACTCCCCTTTCTCATATACCACTTCCCCATTAAAAATGGTCATAGTAACTTGGGTATCCAAAATTTTATTTTCCGTCACCGTCATCAAATCTTGGTCGTAAATTGTAAAATCGGCTAATTTACCTGGGGTTATGGAACCTTTAATGTCCTCCTCAAAAGCACCATAGGCGGCATCCAAAGTATAAGACCTCAACGCCTGTTGTCTCGTCATTTTTTGTTCTGGTTCGTAACCGCCTTCTGGCAATCCTTTTAAAGTTTTACGGCTCACACTTGCGTAAAAACTAGCCATGGGGTTCAAGGGTTCAACCGGAACATCTGTACCATTTACAATAGGGATGCCAGTTTGTAACAGGGCCTGCCACATATAGGCGCCTTCCTTAATCCGTTTTTCACCCAAGCGATCAATTGCCCAAGATCTATCGGACGACATGTGCACGGCCTGCATGGCAGGAATAACTCCTAATTCTGCAAATCGCGGAATATCATCGGGATGCAAGTGCTGCGCGTGTTCTATTCGGTATCTATGGTCGTTTGTTAAATTAGGTAACTCGGTAAAAGCAGCCTCATAACGGTCTAATATTTCCTTATTGGCCCGATCTCCAATAGCGTGGGAACATACCTGAAACCCATGTTTTAATCCGTTCAAAGCCGATTCCTTTACAAACTCCATTGGTAGGGTCTCGTGACCAAAATGTCCAGGTCTATCCGTATATTCTTCTAATAACCAAGCACCACGTGAACCTAATGCGCCATCACAGTTCAGTTTTACGGAGCGTATGGTGAACAAATGGTCTGCATCTACCATAGGCCCCTGCGCGTACCATTTGGTAAGTAATTCCTTGTCCCAACCCGTAAGCATAGCGTACAAACGGATACCCATCTTACCTTCGGACTTCATTTTTCCGAAGAGGGAAATCGTTTCTTGACCTATACCTGCATCATGAAAACCTGTTATTCCGTTTCTCTGACAAGCAGCAACGGCCAATTCAAAAGCCTTGGCATCTTTCTCAGGCGTTGTTTCCGGAATGTGCTTTCTAATCAAGCTTTGAGCGCGCTCATTAAAAATACCTGTGGGCTGCCCTAAATCATCTCTCATGACCTCACCGCCGGTTACTTCAAGTCCATCGATTCCTTCTTTTCCCATTACTTGTATTCCTGCAATTTCCATAGCCTTGGCATTTGCAAAACCAGCATGGCCGCTAGCGTGACTTAGATATACTGGATTATCAGGAGAAATAGCACTCAATAAACCATGGGTCTGAAATCCATCTACCGTTTCTTCTGGCATTTCGGTCCATTTGCTTTGATGCCATCCACGGCCGGTAATCCATTCTCCAGGTTGCACCCTCTCAACTGCCTGCGCCACGGCATCTACAATTTCCTGATAACTCGTAGTATTTATCAGATCCAAATTAAGCTCATTGTATCCCAACCCCATAAAATGACCGTGCCCTTCTATTAAGCCAGGGGTCATCGTCTTACCTTGTAGGTCAATAACTTTGGTTTGCTCCGTTTTATATGCTTCTGCTTTCAAAAGACTTCCTGCAAAAAGAATTTTATTGCCTTTGGTGGTAACTGCTTCTACCGTAGTCTGCACGCTATCCACCGTATAAATTGTACCACCGTGAATAAGAAGGGTAGCAGCTTCCTGTTCATTTTTTACGCAAGAGGAAAAAACCAAAACACTTAGGGTAGTAGTCCAGAAGATGGATTTTTTTAACGACATGAAAATATATTTAAATTAGTATGCAACCAGAAAAACCCCCCATATGCTTAGTTAATGAAGGTGATTATCCTGTTGATATTAAATATAGCAAAAATCAACTTATGATAATAGACATATCATCCTAAGTGTTATTTAAAATTTATATGTCTATACAAGTTAGCAGTAGAAGCATTAAAAATACTAGGTGTCACTACCCCTCTATTTAGTATTTTTAGTACGTCTCCTTTTATTCTTTTACTATTTCAATAGTCTGTTTTAAATCCTTCGGTTTTTTAATTCGAATACGAATGGATGCATACCTCCACTGTTCGCCATTCCTATGCGCAATAACATCCATTTTACTGCGTACGTTTCGCTCATGCTTTGCTCCGGTTACATCAAAAGTAATGTTGAGTGTATTAAAATTATCCGAGTAGTTGTGTGCGCCTTCTAATATTGCTAAGGCCCCAAGCGGTTGCAGTTCTCCCAATATTGTAATTACTTTTTTATTCTTTTTTGCTATTACCAATGCGCCATCGCAAACCTCGGATTCCGAGTAGACCTTCGCAATTCCTATAATATTCTCCCCTAATTTAGAAGTGATCAACAGCCCAAAGAACAAAACCAACACGAGTAACAAGGGTGCTAACCACCTCCATTTGCGTTGGAACCAACTTTTATGTTCCATTAAATCATTCATATGACAGCATTTAGAGTATCGCAGGTATAAAGCATAGGGGTATTATTTTCTATTGGGCCTTTTCAATTAACTGAATTGCTTTATTTGCAAAACGCTCCCCCATGAGTACATATCCTTTTGCGGACATATGTAAATCATTATTTATTTCTTTACCTCCTCTAGTCCTACCATCGTTAAGGTCATCCGTATTAATCCAGTCAAAACAAGGATTGGATTGGGCTACCTTCACTTGAATATCTCTAATCATGGCCCAATGGGGGTATGTTGTGTTCTGTATATCAAAATCACTTAATCTACCAATCAAAAAGTTCACATCCTTACGATTTAGGTCGTTACTTAACTGAGAATACAGACCTATCAGACTATTTTCATAAACCTCGCCCAACTTTTCTCTTGCATCACGTTCGCCCTGCATCCAAATAAACGTCACGGATTTCATTTTTACATTCCCTACAGCGGCATTAACTTTGGTCATCAAGGAATCGTACAAATCTGGTTGTGCCTTTGGTTCATTCCCTTCTAATGGTTTCCAGTCCTTGTACCAGCGCCGTATGGGTTGGCCTCCTGCTGCATCTTTTATTACAATTATATTTTCATTTCCAAATTTGGCTTCGACTTTGGGTATAAATGATTCTTTTAAATCTAATCCTGCCATGTTGGATTGCCCGGAGAGTATAAAGACATGCTTTGCTTCTGGTTGAGGTACACAAGAGGATACTAGCATTACAACTAATCCCAACACTATTAATTTGTTTGCTTCAAATACCTTCATGTTTATATTATATTTAAAAATTTCTTAGACGAAAAAAATAACATGTTGTGCGTAGCGGTGTTTTAACGTTTTCACCTGCCTCCTTAGTTCAATACTGAAAACACCAAACTGTGTTCACTACACTATGGAGCTATTTTTATACTTCATTGTAAAGAGATCTATCTTTTCATTTCTGCCTTTTAATTCACATTCCCCAATAGACACTATTTCATACGTACCCTTAGTGTTTAAAAGCTCGAGTAAATTTTTTGATAATAACATCTCAGCCCCATATTTACTGCACGTAGATTGTATTCTTGCAGTGGTATTCAAAACATCCCCGGTAAAAAATATTTCTTTTTTTAACACCCCTATTTCACCTGTGGTAACCTTGCCGTAATGAAAGCCTGCTTTGTATTTTGGAACTAGACCAAATCTTCTGATATACTGATCAGCAGATTTTTCAAATATCGCTTTAGTTTTAAAAAAGCATTCAATACAATTATTATTAGCTACTCCTTTCCTTAAATTCCAAGAGACAATTACCTCATCTCCCGCATATTGATAGACCTCGCCATCTGTTTGAATAATCGCATCTGCTATATCTGCATAGTAGGTTCTAAGTAGCTGAAAATATTCCTTATGTCCAATTTTTTCAGCTATAGTGGTAGAAGAATTCATATCAAGAAACATAAATATTCTTTCCTCTTCTCTTGGGTGGTGATATTTTCCAATAAAAAAATTATTGAAAATACCTCCCCCCAAATAGTCAGATACTTCTCCAACAAACAGGGTTAAAACCGTAATAAATCCAGCAAAAATTAGAATACTCCAAAACAAAAAATCAGAAACAAATTGAAAGATTGACTCCATCACTTTTGGGTGTACTATGGAAACATCTAACCTAGAACTAAACAAAAAGAACAAAGGAAACAAAAGTAATACGGTAATTAATAGTAAATAAAGTCCTGTTTTGAATACGATTTTCTGCCAAAAGCTTCTAGTTTGAAAATACTTGGTGGCTATTTTCGTCTCAATAGCTCCAATTAAGAGGCCTGTAAGAAATGAACTTAGGATGGAAACTAGAATAGAAGTCTCAAATTGATATAGATTCTTGGTTGATGGGTAGATTTTAGAATCGCCCAAAATACCATATTCTAAAAGACTATAAAGAGTGCCTCCCAGAGCCCAGAGAAATCCAAACTGGATTATTCTATAAAAATCCCTTCTTTGACTTGATGTAATTTTCATACACATTTTTTGAGCTAATTCTATATACTTTTTCTTACTCAATCCTTACCACAGGTTCTTTTTGCAAATACCCAAGTGATTGTAAAAAAATATCTGCTTCAGATATCGTTTTCTTATAGTTTTCAAAGATTTTATAATTGAAGAACCCATGACCCTCGCCTTCATACAAACGAAGCTCGCACCTACTGCCAACCTTCTCCATTACTGTTTTATAATACATCGCCGTTTCTACGGGGATTAAATCATCCTTTGTTCCCAAAAATAGAAGTGTTGGTGGTGTTCCTTTTTTAAGGTTGTGCAGCGGTGAAAAGCTTTTATATTCCGCTCTAATTCTTTCATAACCATAGCCGCCAGGGCCGTTATCAATAACAGGGTTAAAAAGCACTAAGGCATTTGGAATACAACTTAAGTTTAAGTCGTCACTACCCTCATTATACGATGTTATAACTGCGGTTGCCGCAGCAAGATGCCCGCCAGCAGAACCACCAGAAGCAATAATTCTAGTAGGGTTTATGTTAAAATTCGATGCGTTTTTTCTAATAAACCTGATGGCAGATTTTGCATCTTTGAGCGACTCGAAAGGGGTCGTATTATGCTTGTTTTTAGTTCGATAATCGACTAGAAAACAGACTAAGCCTCTTTTAGAAAAATACCTCGCATGGTTTCTAAATTGTGACGTAGCACCCCCGTTCCACCCCCCGCCAAAAAAGAAAACCATAGCCGGATACGATTTTGAAGAATCCAGCTTTTTCGGGTAAAACACCTCCATACTTAATTGGGTAGTATCTATCTGCTTATACCCTATTTGTTCTTGGGCATAAACATAAGAAAGCACTCCTGGTAAAATCAGTAAGAGCATCAAAAAATATTTTCTATGCATCTTTATTGTTTTATAAAAAAGCAACCTTTACGCCATTTTACCTGCTTTCCTACAGCTAAGATTTGCACCACGCGCTATTTTAAAAGTAAACATATACGCTTTCCCATACTTTTTAAAATTAAGGTTATTATTCCACATTTAGAAAGTTCAGTTTATAAGAGAACCTTAGACCGGTTCTATTATAGTGGATAATCATCGACATTAATAAAAAAGATATTGAAATACTTTTTTATGTAGCACTGAACTCGCTAAAATATATAACTTGTAGCTGCTTTAATTCCTTTTAGATATGAAAAATTTAGTTTTATCCTTAATAAGTGTGCTCTGTACTATTATAACGTATGGGCAAACTGAAATTATACCAAAAACCACATTTTCCAAAAACTATTTAGCCGTTTGGCTTACCGCCAGTGAACACTGTTTGGACATAGCCAAAGCAATGCCAGAAGAATTATATTCTTATAGACCAACGGCTGTTAGTAAGTCTTTTGGAGAGCAAATGGTCCATATTGGATATACTGTATCGCTACTTACAAAACGATATGTACAAGGAATGGAGGTAAAGCCAAATACGCCAGATGCCTCCAAGATGACGAAAGCTGAAATCCTTGATTTGTTAGAAACTGGGTTCGGATATACTACAAATGTCATCTATACCATAGAACAAGAACAATTAGAGGAGTCTTGCGTAATGTATCATAGTGGTAATACCGTGAGCAGAGCATTTGCCTTTTTTTACGTACAAGATCATATGGCCAACCATAGGGCTAAAGCAAATTTATACCTTAGAATGAATAATATACAACCACCGGAATACACTTGGTAGTAAGAGAATAGTTCTACCTTTTTAAGGTTTGTTAAGATGGGCTTAGGTTAACTCTTTTCGAGAATCTAATTTTAATTAATTATCTCAATTCGCTCCGTATTTAATTCAACTTCAGCCTTTGTAGACCAAGCATTACCTAATTCCTATTTCGAGAATAATTCTAATTGATTCCCATTATGAGGAGAGTTTTTTTTGGGTTGCATTACCATGGGGTACTAAAACTTTTGCTTTAACGGCAGCACCAAACTCAATGACACCGACCAAAGAATCCTATGCAATCTGGGGATCTGCATTTTTTTATTGGACGCATCAGGTAGTTGCACAAGACGCTTGATTTTCGTATTTCTTATCGTTAAAAGTTGGTCCTATTTTTCATAGCCTTACTACCACTAATATTTGTCATTTGGTTTATTGCTTGTTTAAGTACCTAATTTATTAAATACTACGTGAATAGAAAATCCAAAAAGTCCCGAAGCGTCCCTTGGTAATTCGTATGGAACCCATTAATTATACACATATTAAGTTAGTGTTTTAATGATTTTACTCTTTTTTAAGGAATGGTTTTGGATGATACCTAGAACTTTAAATATTCCTAACGCTTCAAGAACAGTTTCCAATAGATTTTTTAGAGACTCGCACTCTACTACTTTAAAAATTGGGTGTATTCACCCTCTGTATTTAGGCAAGATTAAAGATAATAGCCCTAATTGATATTTAAAATGTTTAAATTAACAATTCTGATTTAAACGAATACAACAATAACAAAATAGTACTTATTCTAAAATTAGAACCTAGTTCTCAACTGTATATATAATTGAATAAATGTATTCTTCTGGGATTTTGGTTTCATCTAGAGAGAAATATTTATGAAAAAGAAAGACACCGGCAAAGGAGCCATAGCGGATTTTACGGGTCAAAAACATGCCAAAATTGAGCTCATTAAAGAACAAGAAGAAAATTATCTTGATAATATCATCAACAATATCGGTGATTCTCTTTTTGTTAAGGACGAAAATAGCATCCTGACTTTAGTGAATGACGCATTTTGCACACTCTTTGATTTGGACCGAGCTAATATTTTAGGCAAAACGCTCGCTGAAGATATTTCTCCTGAAGAAATGGATGGTTTTTTAAAGATTGATAGGCAAGTACTAAAAACCGGTCATTAAAATATAATTGAGGAATCACTCACAGTAAGAGATGGACAAACGAAAATCATTTCCACTAGAAAGACAAGGTATATTGATAGTAATGGGACCAAGTACCTTATAGGAGTAACTCGTGATATCACAAACCGAAAAAATTATGAAAAAGAATTAGAGGAAGGTGAAGCTAACATAAGCACTATTCTTAATTCATTACCAGCAAGCGTTTGTGTCATAAATGATACTGGCAAAATACTTCAAGTAAATGATTCTTGGAAGGAGTTTGCTGATTCAAATAAAACACTTAAAGGAATAGACTATTATTCTAAATACAATTATTTTGATGTTTGTAAACAAGATAATCAAGATACTAATTCAAGAATAATATTAGAAGGTCTTCTCGATTTATTTGCGAACAAAACTACAGAATTTGAATATGAGTATCCTTGTCATTCCCTAAATCGAAGACAATGGTTCTCTATGCGCGCTGATTTAATGAAATCAAAAGAGAAACAAGTTGTTATTTCTCATACAGACATTACTTTTAGAAAACTTGACGAAGAAAATCGTAAAGAAACGCTTGCACGACTTAATCTAGCAGTCGATACAGCTAAGTTGGCTGTATGGCAGTTAACTGTTGATTCAGGGGAGCTTTTATGGAATGATAGACATTTAGAATTTTATGGTATAACGCGCGAAGCATTTAATACTGATACAGAAGTATGGCGTACCCAAATACATCCTGATGATAAAAATTATGCTGACAGTTGTTTTAAGCAGATTTTCGAAAGAAAATCAATTAACGATGTGAACTTCAGAATTATTAGACCAAATGGAGATACACGCTATTTAAGCGGATCTGCTACACCCATTGTTATTGATGGTAAATTAGTTAAAGTAATTGGGGTTAATCGAGATATTACAGAAAGTAAACAATCTGAGAAAAAATTAAAGGAAAGCGAAGAAAGAATTAGGTTATTTACTCAAAACGTACCGGATTTCTTATTACAAATCGATAGAACTGGGAAAATTAATTATATAAATAAAACGCTTGAAGGCTTAGCACAAAAAGATGTTATTGGGTCTTCTGTATACTCTTGGATTCCAAAGGAAACTTCAGAAAAATTTAAAGATAAATTAGAAAATGTTTTTGGCAGCGGAAGCAGTGAAATTATTGAACATCGTGGCAACGGACTAAAAGGCGAACCTATATGGTTTGAGACCCAAATGGGTCCACTTGAAAAATCTGGTATAATAACACAGGTTATAATTGTCTCAAGGGATATTACTGAACGTAAAACTGCAGAATTAGATTTAAAAAGAGCTTTAGATGAAAATATAGAATTAAAGCAACAAATTGAAGCCGAGAATATTTATTTAAAAGAAGAATTAAAACTTGAAGGAAGTTTTAACGAAATTATTGGTTCTAGCAAATCCCTAAAAAAGGTACTAAAGCAGGTAGAACAGGTGGCTAAAACAGATTCGACAGTTCTTATCTTAGGAGAAACTGGGACAGGAAGAGAACTTATTGCTAAAGCCATTCATAATGCAAGTGACAGAAAAGCCAAACCTTTGGTTAAAGTTAATTGCTCTGCACTTCCAACAGATTTGATAGAAAGTGAATTTTTCGGACACGAAAAAGGGGCTTTCACTGGTGCCTTAAATCGAAAAATTGGACGATTTGAACTCGCCAACGGAGGCACTATCTTCCTCGATGAGATTGGCGATTTACCTATTGGTTTACAAACCCGTCTGTTACGTGTACTTCAAGAAAGTGAGTTTGAACGGGTAGGTGGTGAAAAGACCATAAAAGTTAATGTTCGAGTGATTACTGCAACTAACAGAAATTTGGCGAAACAGGTATTGAAAAACGATTTCAGACAAGACCTCTACTATCGTTTAAATGTTTTTCCAATTGAGTGTCCTACCCTAAGAAATAGGGTTGATGATATCCCAAGTCTGGTTCATCACTTTGTGAATAAATACAACCCTAAAGTAAATAATAAAATAAAAACAGTACATCAAAAAACTATTGAACGATTAATGAATTACAATTGGCCTGGAAACATAAGGGAGCTAGAAAATGTAATCGAACGCGCTATTATAGTGAATCAAGGGAGCCAATTACGATTGGGTAAATGGTTTACGGATAGTAGTATTGATACTGTGGTCTCCGATGAGCTTAAAACAATGGAAACTATGGAACGCGATTACATTATTAAAGTATTAGAGAAAACCAATTGGAAAATACGTGGTAAGAATGGGGCTGCCCAACTATTAGGAATGCAACCTACTACCTTAGAATCACGAATGAAAAAAAAAGATATCAAAAGGTAAAAACAGCTTAAGAAGAAGTGTTCAAAACTACGACATATCGTATAAATATGATATGTCGTAGTTTTTTTTAAAAATATAGCTTATTATATAGTTCAATAGTTCGTATTAAGTATTTGATTTTCAATTATATATGTATGAATGTTTCTAACAATAAAGTTTGGCATTCTAATTGAATAATGATAAGGTAGTATTAGGAAAACTGTCTCAGGATATTCTTATTGTAAATTGGATGATTACAACTATAAATTTTCCCCCAAGGGAATGTCCTCGTTGAATTTTGTCACTAGTTTTTGGCCTAAATTCATCGGAGGGCTAACCTTTTTTCCAAGTACTTTTCTAATTCGGAGAAATATTTTTTTGGTTTATTATGAGAAAAGTAGCACAAGAAATAGCCTGGAGAATACATAACAAGAATTAAATAGAAAATAGCACCAACTTAGTATCCTTAAGACTATTCCAGTCTTAAAAAGTATAAGAACAGCACCACTATAAAGATTCAAATATTTGTTAGTATGAATACGAGTATTTTATTGAGCCATGATGATGAACAACGCGCGAAATTTATGAGTTTTTATCGTTCGGAAAATCGATTGGTCATTGAAGCGCAGGATACCCTTTTCTTTAACGCTTTTAAGACACATAATGTTAAGGATATTGTTTGATTTCTAATGGTTAAAACGCAATAAAATGGAAATAGATAAAAGTGAGATAAAGGACGACTTGCAAGATATGCAGGGTCAAGCTGACGGAATGGAGTTTGCAGGGACTATCGAAAATGACCTATGGAGACGTGAGTTACTATCAGATTATGTCGTTAAAAAAATAACTAATGTTAGCGAGAGTCTTGTTTGCTACATAACCGGTTGTGTGAACACCAGAGATAAGGACAAATATTTGTGTGACGAACATTTTATGGAATAGATTATACCTAATGTATGGCGGCCCATATAAAATAAATATTTTATGCCGCTAAGGTCTAGGAAAAGAGCATATTCCTATTCGCAAGGCTTTCGTTAATTCTGTTTGTCAGAAAACTCACTTTAAGCGATTTAACAGGCTTTGTTTCTTTGTTCTGTTCTAAAATTTATAGTATTGGTTGGACTAAGGTTTTATTCTTTTTGTGATTTATTCTTTAATATTTTAGCCGCTGAAGTATATCCACCTTCCGTCCCATCTACAAAATGTGAATGTTTCGTTTTTCTATCCAAAACGTAACATGACATTACAGCTGCATGTGTTATATGAATACCATAGATTATTTTTTTATCTTTTTCTAGTTGATTTAGATACGCTATAAAAAGGTCTATTTTATGCTGTTCGGCTGTGAAAATTGTATTGATCATACCATCAAGCATAAAAGTATGTGATAATTGACCAATTTGTTTTAAATACTGTTTTCCATTGCGAGAGAGATTTAAATAGAATTTCCCAGTAAGGGTTGCAATCCAATTTTTAAGCAAGTAAATCAAATTCTTATTAACCAGACTAATTTTCATTTCTTCCCATATTTTAAGTAAACTAAAATTTAATTTTAGAGTATTAGACTTTATAGGTTGCCTACTTTTAAATATACCAAATATAGCATCCATTTTAGTTATCACTTCTCTATAAATAGCTCTTTGATTAGTTTCATCTATAGCATCCAATAATAGGCAAATAACTTTTTTTTTGGCCTGGGTAGGATCAATTTGTTTCCACCTGCATTCCATCCCTTCTAAATTTAAAAGGTCTTTTTCAAAAACAGCAAAGTTGTTTTCTTCAAAATTAGTTTTAATAATTTCTTCTGCTTTTTTTAAACCATTACCTATAACAATAGGGATTGATAATTGTTGTGTAAGTTGATGTTTGGCTATTTTTAGACTATATTTTCGAGTCACCAAATGTTGAACAGAAATATGTCCAACTCTAAGTATTAAATTGGTATTTCTTTTAATATGAAGGCTATAATTTTCTAAGATTAGTATGACTTTATTTAGAAACATAGTTGGAAGAATGAAAGTAGCTCCGTCACCACCAAAAAAATAGGGTATTTCAGTACGTTGTTTCTCTTTTCTTATGGTATTTAATACTGATATTATTGCACCTGTTGCAGTCAGGTTTATCTGATGGTGCTTCCCTTCATCAACAGCTTGCGTTGAATTTTGAATGTCTACCACCACCACATGCCACGTATTTGGGACATCAGAAAAATAGGATTCACTCTCCAACAAATCTATAAGATTTTTACTTGAGTTTTTTAGTTCCGTATAGTATTGTATGTCTTCCATTAGTACAAGTGATTGATAATTAATTATTCACAAATTTATTTTTTACAACGTTCGTTTAGGCAGATGGTTTGTTGCGTGTTTAAGCGACAAACTTAGAACAAGGAAACCAAACCTTAGCGCAATTCGTAGGATATTCCGAGTAACACATGGCCTTGTAAATTAATTATAAGTTTTGGTATCTCTATCACTATATATTTAAAAAATGAGGATAACTGATTAGTCCTTTAACGTAACATAAAGTGTTACTTAAAATTTTATGTTCGCCTAAATAAAATAAGTATAATGAACAACTGTAGGTTTCCCCTTTCTTATATTCTATTCATGTTGAAGTAGCTATTCTGAAGCGTAATTTATGGAGACTAAAGCTACGAGCAGCGGAGAATATATCCCTGTTTTTACAAAAATAAACCCCCACGCTTCATTTAAAATTAGCAACAAATCCGCGCTGGGTCAACATTGCTGAAAAGAACATAGAGAAAATACTAACAGATCATGCGTGGTGTGAACAAAAGGCGGTAACAAACGCAATTACCATCATTACCTTTAATTCTGAACACCCAGATTTAGTGACGGATTTAGTATTGCTAGCCCAAGAAGAGTTGGTGCACTTTCAAATGGCACATGATATTATAAAGAAGCGCGGCTATACCTTAGGCAGAGAACGCAAGGATAGCTATGTAAACGAGCTTTACAAATTTATGAGCAAAGGGGGTAGTAGATTACAATCTATGGCAGAAAGACTCTTATTCTCTGCCATGATAGAGACGCGAAGCTGTGAACGCTTTAAACTACTTTCTGCAGAAATAAAAGACCCAGAACTTTCTAAATTCTACCATGACCTTATGACCAGTGAAGCGGGGCACTATACCATTTTTATTGGCTTTAATCGCAAATACGGGAAGGGTATAGAGGTAGACAAACGCTGGCAAGAGTTGGGTACATTTAAAGTTTAAGTGATTCAAAACTACACAGAAGAAGAAACCGTAGACGAGTGAAAACAGGCAGCGCTTTGACGTTCGCAGGACTGAATGTTACGGTTCAAGCCTCGTAAAACCGCGCCACTAAGCTAACAAACAATAAGTTACCTATTTTTTGTATCTTAGGAATATGGATATACCAAATGAGGCTTACACTATCTTGTATACAGTCACTTTTGTTGCTGTAGGGTTGGGTGTAGTCGCTTACTTTACAAGAAACAGCAGGAATTTTAGGAGAAGTAGAAATAAAAGGGCGAGAAAGCAGCATTAAGCTGCTACATTCACAGGCAACTATCGGCTAAGGGGTGCTTTCTCTGTTCTTATATAATGCTATTGCTTTCATGTAATTTAATGTACCTTTCATCGCTAAGTCGCTAATAAACCCCTCAAATTCAGGGTGGTTTAGCTTCACCCCATTAACTAAGGAGTCCACTTCTTTCTTCCATAGCTTCCGATTTACATTACGACGGGCTAGGTTTTCAATTTTGGCTAATTTTCCTGATTTAAAATGAAACCTATACCTAAAGCTCATAGGATTGTTCTTTGAAAATTCATCTTTTAAAGAATTTATAGTCACCGTAGCCATAGCGCGCACATCTTGAGTTTTCTATCAAAATCAATGCGTAACTAGGCCTAAAGACAGAATCCTATTTAAATTTTTCATAGGAACTTTATGGAAATAGGCCATGGCATCTCCCCACTCAATAGTGATAAGCCTATCACATAGCATTCTTTTTATTTGGCTATAATCAGAATTTTTAATGCCTTCCTAATATGCTATTATTCTAAAAACCGCCAACCAGCAGCAAGTGATTTCCCCATATATTTAGGCAATTTAAAACTAGCTAATTCGTCTGAAAATTCCCGGCCTGTATCTTTTTTATACGTTGAGTTAATTAATCGTGTGCAAGAACCTGTAGGATAGGTTACATTGTCAATAGCCTGCTTTTCACATTCACTAAGAATTGCAAATTCCATTCTAACTCTCATTTTCTTTGAGTCATTTCCTCCTTCGCATAAAACAACCTTATCAATAGTTTGATTCTGAAGATGCATAGCGAAATTCGCTTGAAACGCTATGATGCTTTTTATTGACGTATCTTCTTTTGGTATGGATAGTGCTTTGCCAAGATTTGTTACCGAATACGTTTTTTGATTGCCATCTATAAGCAGCATCCCTGCTGCATTACTCATAACTTCTATTGCTAATACTTTCATCTTATGTTTTTTACAAAATTAGTTTTGTATTCGTTAGGGCAATGGGTCATACTGAACTTCAACGTTTAGTTAAAATGTATTTATAATTCCCCATAAACATTATTAAGTACCGTTTTTATTTTTTTACAACTTACCCATTTCCATATAATCAGCTACTAAATTTACCATTGCATTAATCCCGGTACTAAACCCACTTTCATCAATAAAAAAATCTGGAGTGTGATGAGGCGCTGAAGTTTCTGAATCTTGCCCTTTTGGCAATCCACCTATATAAAAATAAAAACCTGGGACTTCATTAGCAAAAAATGAAAAATCCTCTGCTCCAGTTTCTGCCGGTACCAGCAGCACATTTGACAAGCCAGCAGATTTCTGTAAGGAAGGCAACATTTTGGCTGTAAGTTCAAGGTTATTGAAGGTAACTGGATAATGCGATGAATACGGTAGTTCCACAATAGCTTCAGCCCCGTTTGCTTCAGCGGTTTTAGTTGCTATTTGAAAAATACGTTCAAAAATCAATTTTTCATCAGCATCACTTAACGTTCTTACCGTTCCTAACATCTCCACTTGTTCAGGAATTATGTTGGAACGGTTACCACCATGTATAGAACCAATAGTAACCACAGCAGCATTTCGTGTAATATTGATATTACGGCTAATTATGGTTTGAAGATTATTGATGATTTGTGCAGCCGTTACAATCGGATCAACTGAAGACCAAGGTTCTGCACCATGTGACGACTTTCCTTTTACTGTAATCTTCAAGTCAGCAACTCCTGCAAACATTCCACCAGGGCGATAGGTGATTTTTCCAACCTCAACTTGCGCATTAATATGAAGTCCGAAGATAACATCAACCTGTGGGTTTTTTAATGCGCCCTCTTTAACCATAAGTTCGGCACCACCTTCTTCCCCTTTCGGAACCCCTTCTTCAGCAGGTTGAAAAATAAATTTAACGGTTCCTTTTAAGTCCTTTTGCATGCCAGACAAAATTTCGGCAACACCCATGAGAATGGCTACGTGAGAATCGTGACCACAAGCATGCATCACATTCGTTTCTTTTCCATCGTACATAGTTTTAACTTTGGAGGCAAAAGGAACAGGAGTTCTTTCTAAGACAGGTAAGGCATCCATATCTGCTCGTAACGCTATTACAGGGCCTGGAAGACTACCTTTAAGAGTACCTATGACACCCGTTATACCAACATTAGTTTGTACTTCCATTCCAAGCGATTGTAAATGGGTTGCCACGAGAGCTGCAGTTCGAACTTCGCGATTGCCTAATTCAGGATGTTGATGAATATCCCTGCGCCAATCAATCACCTTCTGCTCAATCCCTTTTACGTTAGTTTGGATTTTGTTTTGGATACTATTCGATTGGGCGTTTGTATTTTGAAAACCCAAAAGCAAGATTAATAGGAGCAATAGAAGTGTGTTTTTCATTTTAGTTTCGATTTTATTTCGTTTAAGGTTATATTTAGTCCGCATTTTCAAGTTCTTAAGTTGAAAACTACAAATTGTCACGTCCCGAAATACGGCTATAGATTGATATTAAATTTAAGCGGCATGTTGGTGCACGTAATTGGGTGTTTTGTACTCTAAAGATAAAGGCAATCTTTTAGAGTTGTATAATTTGATTGGATTTTTAGCTGCTTTTTTAGCGTGAACAACACTAAAAAAGGTTTGATTAAGATAAAATTCATCTTTTAGCATTCCGTTAACACGCTCTGCTATAGCATTTTCATAGCAATGGTTACCTTCCGTCATACTCATATCTATCTTTTTTCTTTTGAGTTCATTGGCATACACATTACTGCAATATTGAATACCCCTGTCTGAATGATGAATCAGTTTTTCAGTTATTTTGTTTTGATATAAGGCCTTCTTAAGAGCTCTTACGCAGCCGGTAAGTCCTAAACTATCACTAAGGTCATAACCGACAATCTTACGCGAGTATAAGTCTGTAATGAGTGCCAGATAACAGAATCCTTTTATGGTTCTGTTATAGGTGATATCTGCAGCCCAAACTTGATTAGGCCTATGTATTTTCAATTTTTTTATCCTGTTATTGTATTTATAAAAACAGTGATAGGAGTTGGTAGTTCTAGAAGAATGTTTTTTTCTTCTAACGAGCAGTTCATTTTCCCTCATGATACTGAATAGTATGTCCCTACCCATTTTCAGGTGTTGTTCTTTAAAGTCTCTATGTAATGACTTCAACCGTTTTCTAGTGCCTTCTCTAGGTAGTGTTCTTCTACTTTTTCAAACGAGGCTAATAACTATTTGTTCCACCTCTTTTTTAGCTAGATACCGTTTATGGAATTTGTAATATGCATCTCTTTTTAAAGAGATGGCCTCACAAATTATCGCTATGGAGAACAGTCTATCCTGTCGCTTCTTAGGTGCTACTTTCATTAGGGCTAGATGTTTAACTTTTTTTTAATTCTCCACATCTTTATACCCTAGGTCTTGGGCAGCTACTGCAAGAGAACTGTCGTTAACAAGCTTCTCTAAATCCTTTTTAATAAGAAGGTCTTTGAGTTGTTTTAGCTCTTTTTGAAGTGCTTTAATACGGGATAATTCATCGTCTGTTTGCACGGTTAGACGGGTGTTCATTAGATCCTTACGATTATACTTTTTAATCCATTCATTCATCGCACTAGATCGTACTCCGTAAGTTAATGTAATTTGTCTTTTGGAATGGTTTCCTTTGGTAAGCTCTACTAATACTTTGGGTTTAAAGCTCTCGCTATAACGTCTCACATATCCATCATTTGTATACATATACATTTGATTTTTGTATACATATTTCAGAACGGGTCATAATGAAGCACAACGGTTCGTGTATGGTTAGTTGCGTGATTAAGTAACTCAATTAGTAAACAAATACGGACTAGAGAAAATTCCGAAGGAATTTTCCAGATAAGCACCTGCCAAAGCAATTAATTATACACCGTGTTAGCCTTTCGTTTTCTTTTTTTAAAATCTAAGTAACTCCTGATCTACTTTAAGTCTTAGGTTCTTATTTACTTCGCTAAACAATTCAATTATTTCAAGCGAAGCTTTATGATTAGGTTCAAATCCCACAAGATAATTTTGTAACCAATCATTTAATGCAGCATCTGGAAATTTTTTCAATGTAACACTTACCCCGTAATTATAATCTAATATGAATTCTTTCATTCCTATTAGAAATTCATCTAAAAACGCTCTCTCAATATCTTGAATACTACTATGTGCTTTGTTCTGTTCGTGTTCATAATAATTTGCTATTTGAGTTCTAAGAGATTCATTAGAAATTTGTAATCCTTTTGCTTTTGATATTTCATAAGCCGTATTAGTTGAGAAATATCTCTCAAAAGTGTATAGTTGAACAATGTCATAAATGAGAGAATCTTTAATTATATTTTCAGTTTTCAAATAGGATTTAATTCGTAATAATGATTTCTGTGTTTTTCTTCTTTGGGTTAAAATATGTTCAATTTGGACTATATCTGCAGCTAAATTGGCGGAAATCTCTGTTAATATGTAATTTTCATAACTGCGTTCTTTTTTAGATTCATTCCAATTATTTATTTGAAGCGCAATTAGAATACCTATAACCACAAGCACAATTTCGCCAATGGCATACTTAAAGTATTTGGCTGTTTTATTTTGTTCCATAAGGTCGTAACGGATTTTTCTAAAGAATTTTATCATTGGTTAGTGGTTTGTGTAATAAAGTAGAACGGTAAGCATAAGAATGGTAGCCGAGTTTAAACTTCATTCCTCGTCAAGTTACAAGAAAGTTTAAAGTGGTTATCAACCTTGATTTTAGTACTGAACAGGCTATTGTTTTTATACATTATTGTGCTTTCGTTATTTTCTTTTTTATAAGCTTGTACAAAAACTCCATCAATCCCAAGTCGACACAAAATTGATTATTGATAATTTAGGACAAGCTATTCCGCTTTTTTTAACCTGCGTAGTTGCTCCCTATAAGGAATTCCTTTCAGTATCCAATCTTCGGCTTCTTCCCCTTTTAAGTAGTGGCCAAACCACTTTAGTATCTTCTGTTGATAGTCAGATGCATTCTTGTCTTCTTTAATACCATGGCCTTCATTTGCATAAACAAGCATCACAAATTGCTTGCCTGCTCTTCGGGCTGCATTGTAATACTCGATTCCTTGTCTCCAATTCACATTCATATCATTGTCCCCAACTTCAAATAGAATTGGCGTATTTAATGATTCAACATTCATTACAGATGAATTACGAAGGTAATTTTCTGGAGATTTCCATGGTGGGCTAATCATACGTTCTTGGGAAATTTCAAAATGGGCATTTTCAGGAGATCCTTCAAATGCGGGTGTTATTGCTAAATACATAGAAATAAAATTAGTCAAGCCAGCACCAGCTACACTGGCTGCAAAAATGTCCGTTTGAGTAGGTACAAAACCTGCTTGGTAACCACCCCAAGAATGCCCGATTAGACCAACTTTTTTAGGGTCAACATCACCTTTTTCTATTACCGCTGCGACAGCATTCTCTAATGTCTTTGCAGAGGAAACTCCGGGATCTCCAGCGATAAATTCTATGTCTGGCTTCAACACAAAATAGCCCTCTTGCTGCCAGACGGTAGTGTTATAGTAGTTCGTCTTAGAGGGTACAGTATATCTATGAAACCTATCAGAAAGCGTTTCATATACATAAGTTATCATTGGATATATCTTACCCTTTTGATAATTAGCTGGATAGTACAGAATTCCTTGAGCGCTTTTATTTTTAGCATTAGTATATGTTATCAGTTCAGCCTCACCCCAAGCATATTCGTCTTGAAAAGAATTTGTATTAGAAACCCCTTTTGAGTTTAAAAAATTTAAATCTGTGATACTTAGATTTGGTGATTGATTAAAAGACTGAGTTCTATAGGTTAATATATCAAGATCTTGATGAGGTTTATCTAAGGGGTAAATACGTGCCTCATCATAAATTAAAGTCTTCATTTTTTTACCAAGTATTCCTTTTGAGTAACCTGATTTCTTAGATTTCTTACCTCTCATTGAAAAGAACTGTTCTTTCTGCAAATCAATAAATTTATCCTCTTCATAGACGAACCAATGTCTGTAAATGATTTCATCTTCTTTTCCCTTAGTAAGGCGTTTTGAAGGACTTCCATTTACAAACCCTTGCCAAACATCAAATTCAGAATTAAATAGGAATGAATTACCATCTTTACTCCAAGCGGACAATCCACCATCAAATGGCGGTTTTTCATCTACTGGATAATCGAATGCATCACCTTGTATAAACGTACCTTCTAAATTAGATGTAATAGTAGTGGATGACTCTTTTACAATGTCATATAAATGCAAGTTGTTATCTTCTACAAAAACGAAGTATTTACCATTAGGGCTTACAGGCGAAGTATATTTTATGTTAGTAAGCACCTTTTTCTTCTCACCCTTTTCAATATTTACAATGTAAATATCGTTGCTAGGTCTACCAAACATAGCATCAAATGAGTAAGGAGACTGGTCAAAACCTATCATCATCTTATTGTTAACTTGCAAGCGCATATTTTCAACTAGTTTATCGCTTAGAGGCAGATTGCTATTTTTATCAACGTGCCATACATATTGGATTGGTTCCTCAGAGCTCTTATTTGTACTTTTCTTTTGCTGGGTAATCATTAATTCATCCTTACTGTGCCATATCTCTAGATCTGGAGCTTCATAATCATCACCTTCCTTTGCGTTTTTTTCATCTACCTCCTCTGACTTATTTTTTTGCATTTCCTCAGTTTGTATCCAAGAATAGGTCTCAAAGAATACGCTGTTTCCGTCATCTGAAATCTTAATGTTATCTGATAAGATTCTTATAGCATCTGGAAATGATTTTGTTTTATTGGGATTAAAGTTAGAGAATATGGGGTTCAATTTTGAAAAGTCTTTCCAATGAAGTAATTGGTACGATTCTTCTTCTGACCTCTCTTTTTTTATCGCTTTTATGGCAAATAAATAATCCGATTTTTCACCCCATTCTAAATGAGAATAGATTTGAGCGGACTGATCTAACACTTTTAAGATTCCTTGATTCGGATCATATAGTTGAATGCCATTCGCAATAGAGTCTTTTGTTTCCACGATCATTGCTAAAAGCTCTCCTTTCGTTTGCCAATCAAAGGACTTTATATTTCCAAAACTCATTTGTGATTGAGTTTTGAGATTTTGTATTATGAGGGTATTGACACCCTCATTTTCCCTAAGCATCGCGAAGTAAGTATCCTTCTCATTGAAACTATATTTTATAACACCTTTTAGAAGCAAGGTGTCAGAATTTGACAAATTGACCAAAACTTTGTCGTTCATCTCAGGCTCTTCTTTCTTATCTTCCTTATCTTTTTTGTCTTTCTTATCTTTAATCTTTTGTTCTTTACCAGTCAGGACTTTTTCGTAGACGAACCAATTACCAGTTTTAGAAAATTTTGCTTTAGCTGTGTTATCGTAAGAGATTGTTTTATTCTTTATAATGTTATAAAGAATAGTTGTTCTGTCTTTATTCATCTTGTCTACTTGATAGCTAGACCACTTGCCATCTTTGGAAATCGCGCTGCTTTCCAGTAACTCCCATTTTCCATATTCTTCTGGGGTAATCAATTTTTTCTCTTGCGCTTCTAGAGAATTAACAAACAGTACTATTGTTGAAATAGCGAATAAAGAAATGAGAAGGCGTTTAGTTTTATTGAGATTCATGTGAGTAGTTCCGTTTGATAGTTAAATTTCGATGTAATATAATTTAAACTTGATAGAATTGACAATTCAAAAATTAGTTGTTTATCTACTTTATGCTGTTTAACAAGCTGTTGACTGCTTTTTCTAAAGAATTTAATCATTGGTTAGCGATTGAGTATAATGAAGCATAACTTTGAGTGTAAGAACAGTAGCCGATTCTGGGCTTAATCCCTGTCAAGTTATAAGAAAGTTGAAGCGGGATACAACCCCTAAATTTACTTCTGACCCGGCTATTATTTTTATACATTGTTGGGCTTAGTTAATTTTTTCCAGCACTATTGGCTTATTAAATTCCCTCACTATTTGATCCAAATAATACTTTATTCGAGAGTACTCACTAGCCACGTAAGTTGATTTTTTAAACTTATAATTTCCCTTTACGATCAAAATATTGTTATCAAGTGAATAGTTCAGATTGATTTCTGCCAAATCGTTAGCAAGTTTATACCCTTCAGGAATATCAGTTATTGAAAAATTACTTGGTATTTCAAATGTAGTTTCAAATACATCTTCCCAAGGGTAGATGAAATCAACTGGGTAAGTTCTCTTTTTTTGAGTCAAGTTGTTGGTAGATAAAGGCAAGTTCAAAAAAGGTTTTATTACAACGTTATCACCCAATTTCTCTGTTTCATAATTGGTTTTGAAGTGCATGGAGTACGGTAACTCAATTCGATCATAACCGACTGTTTTTGATTCTCTGATATCTCCAATTCTGTCTGAATAATACTTCTTGATTTTTAAAGAATCATTTCCAAATCTCTTACGGACTGAATATGATTTATACTCAGTATTTTGGATTGATACTTGGGCTATTACATTCATGCTAATAGTGTCAAGCCTCATTCTTACTGTGTTCTTTTCAATTGAGAATATGGTATTATCTAAGCTTATCCACCTTGAAGTATTTGCTTTCTCAACAATAAGTCCTTTACCATTATTACACCTAATTGGAAGTTTATTATATGATAGTAAGTCTTCTGTTCCATCTGCAAGGAAAGGAGAGTCGTTATTTACCAAAGCAATTATATAGTTCGTAAAATGATCGAATGGATAGTTATTTGGTATTTTTCCATGAACTCTTGTGCTAAGTATCAGTGGTTCAGCTTTGATTCCAGCTTCATTTAGAAGAGAAATCATAAATAAATTGATATCGGCATCATTACCACTTTTTTTATTGAAGAAGTCTTTGGCTGATTGTGATGCATACTTACCAAAATGGCCATTCCATTCAAAACTACTTTTTACGTACTCAATTATTTGTTTTGCCTTTGCTCTATTGTTCTCGTTTCCTATATTTAACTCCTCTGATAAGACTTTTTTAGCAATTTTCGAGCTATTTTTTAGATACTTGCCAAACTTGCCATGCTTAAGAAGTGACTCGTTAAGGTCAGGCCAAGTTGATATTATATCGGATGTTCCACCAGTTGGGCTAAGAAATTTGGAAAGCTGGAAGTCCATTTTGATGATGTAGTCATTGATAGAAGAGATGTACGATTCATCCTTAAAAGCAGATACATCTTTTAATACGTAAGTATGGACATAGTCCTGAAATTTAATTGGGTTAGAAAACCCCCAAGTTCTTTTTTGTCGTGTTATAACTGAGTTTTGATAATCAAATCTGGAGATGCCTTGAATAAGAAATACGTATTCGTAAAAAGGAATCATGCTGACTTGATACTCACTGTAGGCAGTTGGAATCTTGTCCTGAAAAGTCCAATCCGGTAAGTTAAAATGAAATGGAGTTTCTAAAACGTAGCGATATTCTAATATAGCTCCATCCTGTACATCTGGGAACACGAATTTCTTGTTGTACCATCTTTCATTGACTCGCTCTTCATAGACTTTTGACGGATCTAAACGCTTTTGGGTCAACTTGCCGTCTATCGTATTATAAGTTGTCGCCTCTATAGATTTAACAATTTCAGTTTTTCCATATCCATCAACATAATAGGGAATGGAAACTTCTGCGTATTTTGATTCGGACTTATCGAATATTTTGATTCTTTTATGCCTCGTAAATCGAATATCATATCCATTATCAGAATCGAAAAATAAGGATTTTCCTTTATCATAAAGAATTACTGCTTTTGCTTCTTTATCTTTTTCATAACTCTTCATTTCAATTTCTCCTTGAGATATTTTTCCGAATTCTATTTCTTTTGTTTGGGAATATGCGAGTTGACTCAAAAGAAGACTAATGATTAACAGATTTTTCATTTTATAAGTATTGCTGCTTTTTTCTTGTAATTATTTATTGAATCGATGAACTCATAGAAATCATCATATTCTTTAATTGAAATCTTGTTGACAAACAAAGTGAATTTCTCTTCGACAATCAATTCATTACCATTTTTGGAATAATCGGTACTGTATAGACCATACTTGTTTTCAATATTGATTCTTTCAGGAACTTGAATTTCGTTTCTTATGAACTTTTGAAGATTGTACGTACTTTTATCGGACTTATTGATTGGGAAATTGATACTAACATCCAGTTTCCTCACATTCGGTTTTTCAAAATCTGGCAATGCGATCCTAAGTGGATTAATTACTTGGAATGTTCCTATTTGGCGTATAATGGAAGAATAAATACCTTTAACACTTAGCTGTAAAAAAGCGCTATCACGATTAAAACCTACCACATTCCAGTTATTGACTTTAAAGTCTTTGACTCCATTTTGCATTCTTACTTCATCTTCTTGCCTTTCTTCATCTTTCTCAGAAATGAAGTATCTAAAATCCTCAAATTCCTTTCCTCTTAAGGTTAAATCAAGATCAATCTGTACTTCATTATTATCTGTTGCTTGAAAATTATAGCTCCTTTCAAGAAGCACGTCATCGATTGAAAGTGCAGGCGTTTTGACCAATTGGCTTTTCTCTCCATTAATAGCCAATGTATGCCTGTTTTGAGTGAAAGTTCCGAGGTAATCAAAAGGTAATGCACTGGATGTATTCTCAAGCCATAAAGTATCAATCTCGGACGGGATCATGAGGATCACATGGTTGAACTGCTGACTTGGAAGATCGAGGTCAATTTCTGTGTTCTTTTCACCTGCTTTGACAATGGTATAAAATGATTCTATCCCTACACTTTTAAGCATTGCCTTCATATAAGTAGTAAGAGCCTTACAATCTCCATACTTATTTTCATAGACATACGAAGCGGGATAGCTTTTAAGTCCGCCAACATCTATAGCAACATTGACATATTTAGTTTGATCCTGTAGGTAATAGTAAATGGCTTTAATGATTTCATTTCTATTATTAATACCATCAATCAGTTTTTCAACAGTCCATTTTTCTTGTAGGGTTAGTTGATCAGTGCCTTTATTTAATTGATCTAACCAATTCCCGAAGGACGACCATGATTCTGATTTTCCAAGTACACCATATTTAAATTCTTCAGGTACAATTTTAATATTAGGAAATTCCATTGGAGGTGAGTAAATCTCATCTCGGGACTCACTTTTAACCATTGTAGATTTCCAACTCAGTACTTTTTTACCCTCTAATTCAGATTCTTTGAGAATTAGATTTTCGGAAGCGTTAATTCGGAAGGAATAATCAGATGGAATATTGACCTCTAGTGAACCATTAATTGTTGATACATGCGAGTTATAAAGAGGAGTCCACCAAGCTAAATATAGATACTCCTCTTCTTTTATTGTATACGAGTATTCAACTCTATATGGATATTCACTCCAATAAAGATTAAATTCAGTAACTAGATCGTCTTGGTAAAAAGTTTGGTTGGAAAGGTCATTGCGAGTAATGAGTTCTTTCTTCTTTAGTTTCCTAACTGTATTTCCTTTAAAATCTAATATTTGAGCATAATTCAACTTAAATTCTTGTTTAGGGTTATGATTCAGTTCAATATGAGATAGCCAGTTTTCTTTTTTACTATTTATCTGAATTAATACGGTTCTTTGGGTCGTTTTCTTACCATCATCAGCAATTGTGACTTTGGTTTCATAGTTTACTATTTGGCCACATACCATTTGAAACGATGCTGCAATCAAAAAAGCGAATGAAAGAAAATGTGAAAGTTTAGTGATCAATGTGAAATTTTTTTGTGGCGGCAATTAAGCCCAACAACTGAATATGCGTGCTAGTACGTATATTCCATTTATAGCAGTAAGATATACATAATCTAGTATTTATAGGAAACAGAAAGGTACTACAGCTATAGTATGTCTATAATATGCGCTTACAAACGACTAGTTAATCCATTTTAGCACGCTGGATTCTTCTGGGCCACAGCTATCGGTAGACAAATAAAGTGGCCTTATTACAGGCCACTTTATTATACTATTAAAAACTTGATGTCACTTAAGCCAAATCAAAACGATCTAAGTTCATCGCCTTGATTCATGTTGCTATAAAATCGGTTGCGATATCGTATTACGGGAGTCTGGTAATTTTAAGGGGGAAACGAGAAACAGTAAAAAGGGAAACAGTCACATCAGGGCGGCCTTACAAATGCCTTCGATTACTTGTGTTCCGTGTAACCTGACATTGAAACAATTCTATAATAGATTGAAGTCCAAGAAAGCAAAGCCATTAGTTGCCTTAATAGTAGTGCAGAGAAAGTGCTTGATCCTCATGTACACTTTGTGGAAGAATGAAGAAGTTTACGACGCAGGGTTTGAAAAGAAAAAGCAGCAAAAGCATGAAGCTCTTGCTGTGCAGAATAACAACTTGATACAGCAACTTGTTTCTTGAAAATTTAAAGAAAAAACTTACTTTTTGACACAGTGCTTATAAGTAGTGCGGGAGTAGAGAAGCAATTTCCACGCGCCATAACGCTCAGCGAAATCTTTTTATTTTAATTTATTTTTTCTAGTCTAAAGTAAAATTCTAAAGGTTTTTCAACCTTATCAAAATACACAAACCTTTCGATTTAGCACTTAGCCCACATTACTTATAGCTTCTGTTGTAATCAGTTTCTACACGTTTGAGTAAGCACGTCAAATTCCGTTATTTTTCAGTCCGATTAAAGTTCTGCGTAAAATTTGCCTCTGATTGAAGTCCATTTGCGCAAATTTGCGTAATAATGCATCTGTAGAAAGATTTCGATAGAGTGGTTCGTTCGTTCACAAACTTGCTTTTTTAGCTTACAATTTATTCGGAATTTGAACCATTCTTTTGGATTAAGTTATTGATTATTTTGACTAGGTATAAAACAGCGAGAAATGAGAAAATGGCACATGTCCAATAACTAGGTTTAAAGAAATAATATAGACTTCCAATAACACCAATTAGTAGCCAAATAATATCTGTGTAAATATTGCTTTTCAATAATTTATCCATCTTTTCGCTTTTTGAGCTATTGTTTACAAAAAATTAAATATGCTGCGTTTGGTATTTTATAATACTTCCTATTCAACTCGCTGTAAATGGTATTTTTTGCTATAATATTTATTTTTAGGTCTTTCATTGTAAAATGCACCATACCTATTGTTACTATACCGTTTTTTATTCAGCTATCAAAAACGATAATTTAACACGGCTTCCTTTAGGCTCGTTTTTACTTATACTCAATTCTCCATCATAGCAGTTTATAAGTTTTTGACTAGTGATCAATCCAAGTCCTAAACCTTGTTGCTCCATCTTTGATCGGTTAAACTGTGTGAAAGCTCCAACTTCATCTAGTGTTACTCCATCAAAACCGACTCCATTATCAATGATTGTAATATTAGCTAGGGTATCTTTTAGTTCTACCTCAACAGTAACTTTGTCTCCCTTATTTGAAAACTTAAAGGCATTGTCTAAAATATTGGCAATAATTATCTCAAAATGAAAGGAACTTATTTTGGCATTAAAAGACTTAATATTTATTTCAATGTCAGATTTTCGATTGAATTTTTTAGCTATAATATGACTTTGTTCTTCTAATTCAAATTCTGCGTTCTCAGCAATTTCTTCTTTTAAGACCGCTTTTTTTTCGTCATCATTGAGTAGCAATTCAATTTCTGTATAATAAATAAATTTTTGTATCGTACTTAATAGTCGATTGCTAGAATCATAAATCGCCAAGGAAAAATTTCTAACTTCCTCTTCGTTTATCTCGAAGTCGGGCTCTTTCATTATGCCTGAAAACCCAATAATACCATTTAGCGGTGTCAATAATTCATGTGGGATAGCACAACTAATATTGTATTGCAGTGTTTTAAACTTGTTTTTTTCTGATTGCTTTCTTTTTTTCTCTTTGCGCAAACGAGTCTCAATAGATTTTATTAGTAAGTCAACATCAAAAGGTTTAGTAATATAATCATCTGCACCCAATATCATTCCTTCTCGTCTATTTTCAGAAGTAGCTTTTGCACTAATGAATAAAAAGGGAGTGTGCATTAGATTGGAATCCTGTTTTATTTCATCATATACCTCGTAGCCATTTTTTTTTGGCATCATAATGTCACATAATATAAGATCAGGAAGGTGTTCTCTTGCTTTATCAATTCCGTCTTGACCATTTTCTGCAGTAATCACCTTCATTCCCTCAAAAATTAAGATGGCTTTAAGTTCATTTAGTATACTCTTAGTGTCCTCAATGACTAAAATTCTTGATTCTTTCATAAGTGTTTTTTGTATATTTTATTTCGATTAATTGGCTGTCAGAAAACAGGTAAAATCACTTTAAAATTAGAGCCTATATTAATTTCGCTTTCAATCTCTATTTTACCTTTATGTAACTCCACTGCTTTTTGTAAAACAGATAATCCCAATCCTGTGCCTGAAATTTCACCTACGTTGTTCCCTCTGTGAAAAGGACTAAGCAGTAGTTTAATATCTTCTTTTGAAATGCCAATACCACGATCTCTAAAACAAAAAGAAACACTGTCCTGCTCTTTTTTAATGCTGATTTCAACTCGTGTATCATCTTTTGAATATTTCAGTGCATTACTAAGAAGATTAAGAACCATGTGTTTAATCCATTTTTTATCTACCTGTATCATAATTTTAGGTAAAGGGATATCATAGATTATGTCTCTGTCTTTGAATTCACTGAGTTGGTATTCAGTAATGATGTCTTTTATTAGAGAAATAATATCCAAAAGTTCTGGATTATAGTCTAATTTTTGTGCATCAGATTTTCCAATAATTAAAATATCTTCTAGTATGGTGGTCATGTCACTTACTTCGTTTTTAATCTTTATCAAACGCTTGTTAATATCCTCTTTACTTAACTTATCAAAGTACCTCAGAATCACATCAGAAGTGGCTCTTATCGATGTGAGTGGTGTTCTAAATTCATGTGATGCCATCGAAACAAAACTAGTTTTAAGCTGGCCCAATTCCTTTTCACGTTCTAAGGACTCTTGAAGTTCTTGCGTACGGAATTCTACCTTGGATTCTAAGTTTTCTTTGTATTCGTTTAAAATGGTAATATCTTGTCCTACCCCGAGCACTCCGGTAATCTTACCCTCAGTATCTCTACGTGTAGATGCATTTAATAATACCATTATACGTTGTCCCTTTTTGGTAAATAGCGGAAATTCGTAGTTGGCAGTTTCTTGTCCTTTTAGGGCATTGTCTAATACTTCTTTTACTTGTTTTTGGTAATCTTGGGTGATATACGTTTCGACCAAATTTTTACCTAATACCTCGTCTTTTGTAAATCCAGTAATTTTTACAGAAGTTTGGTTCCATTCGTTTACCCTACCTTTATTATCTATGCCAAAAATTGGCGCATTGGCGGTTTCAATAAACTGGCGCAATTCTTTGGCAACAGATTCTGATTGGGTACGCAGTTTATCCATTTCAGAAATATCTTGTCCTACACCTAGCACTCCAATAATTTTACCCTCTACATTTCTACGCGTAGATGAGTTGAGTAAAACCATTATACGCTTACCACTTTTGGTAAATAACGGAAACTCGTAGTTGGCAGTTTCTTCACCTTTTAGTGCATTGTCTAATACTTTTTTTACTGCAACTTGGTAATTTTTGGTGATATAATTTTTAACTAAATTTTGACCTAAAACGTCTTCTTTTTTAAATCCAGTAATTTTTTCAGAAGTCTGGTTCCATTCGTTTACCAACCCTTTATTGTCTATTCCAAAAATTGGCGCATTGGCCGTTTCAATAAACTGACGCAATTCCTTAGCAATAGATTCTGTTTCGATGCGGGTCTTTTCTAGCTCGTTTTGAAAGGCAAGCTCTTTGACAGCGATGGTTAATACATTTGCTTGTTTTTCTTTTTCTCTGTTAGCAAGAGTTAATTCCTTTTCTCGTTTTTGTTTCTCTTCATTTTGAAAGGTAAGTTCTGTATTGGCAATGGCTAATTCATCTGCTCGTTTTTGTTTCTCTTCATTTTGAAAGGTAAGTTCTGTATTGGCAATGGCTAATTCGTCTGCACGTTTTTGTTTCTCTTCGTTTTGAATGGCAAGTTCTTTGTTAATAATGGCCAGTTCTTCAATTGCTTTTGATTGAGAAATTTTGAAAGATAGCATAGATGCTATCGTATTCAATATATCCAAGTCATGATTTGAAAAGTAATCTTTCTCTGGATGCTCAGAATCGATAATTCCGATTACAAGGCCATCCGAAAGAATAGGCACCGTTATCTCTGAATGTCGATCTTCATCATCAACTATATATCTTGGGTCTTTTGAAGTGTTGGCAATAATCTCACTTACTCCTGTGAGGGCAACGTGTCCACAAATACCTTCACCCATTTTCAATTTAATAGGGTTCAGAACATCTTGTGCAGTGGGATTTTTATTTCCGTGAGCTGCACATTGATAAAGTTCTCCATCATCATTGATCAAGTAAATAATGCAATCAATGTATCCTAACTCTCCAACGGCGTGCTTCGCAACACACCAAGCGGACTCTTGCGTCGAACTAGTCCGCATTAGTATAGAACCGAACGCATTAATCGTTTCCAAAAAGTGCGCCTTCCTCTCGTTTCGCGATCTTTCTCTCATTTTACAATATTGTATTTTGATTTATGATAAAACTCTTAATACATAGAGCTACTCAAAAAGTGGCTGTTAAGAATTAATCCAACAGGATTATTGATAATTTCACATATCTTTTTACTTTTTATTTCTGATTTTAAATGAGGTAACTCTGCACTAGGGTATAGTTTTAAAACTTCTGGATGCATCTGTTTTTTAATGTCTTCTATAAAACAAAATTCACTTTCAGCCGGGAAAACACTATAACCTTCCATTAAGAGAGTATCGTAAACTTCTTCTATCTGTTATAATTATTATTCTATACATACTGCTTATTTAAGTTTTTGGAATGTTAAGAGTAACAGAGGTTCCATTTCCAATAGTGCTCTTCATAATTATTTCTGCTCCTATTACATCTATTGCTCCTTTTGTAATTGTGTGGTCATATTTCAGGACGGTCCAAAATTGCTTACAACGACTAAGCTAAGGAATAGCGCCGTCCCGAAGGGAGGTTCTGTTTTCTTAGCTTTTGTTATTGGGTTTTTTAATTTACTTGAGTCAGCATAACTTCAAACGTGCCACCAGCGGCTTGATATAATTTCAACTCATCGCTAACTTTGTATAGAGTATAAATAGAATTACTCCTAGTTAAGATAACAGTACTCTCATTTTCTATAAAAGTTCCATCAACTTTTATAGTTTGCCCTTGAGCACTTTGATGGTTAGGATTACCAGGGTCAATATCTAAATCAACTCTTTCAATACCTGTCCATTTATTGCCATCGTGAAGAGTAAGGTTAAACGTTGTTCTGTAAACTTTTGCTTCACTAGGACTAACACTTTCTGTTGATCCAATATAATTTCGATTTGGATTCGTTTGATTTGATAAAACTATGGTTGCTTCAATATTATGTCCTGGAATTGTAAATGATATTGCTGGGTTATCTCCATTTTCATCAACTTCGACAGTTAATGAAATAGAACCATCGCTTAATGTTAAACTTTGACTGTTTTCTAAAGTTTCGTTAGAATACAAATTATAAGTTTCGTCATCAAATACAACAGAAGCGATTGCACCATTTTCAATTAAATTCAATTCATAAGCCCCTGTTGAGCCAACAAGTACACCTGTATAAGTTCGTGTAACTAAGGTCTGCAGTGTATTAGTGTTTTGTTGTGGATTCGTATCACAATCTTTATTACACGATGTTACACTAAATAATAATCCGCTTAGGATTCCAATTAAGTAAAGTATAGTTCTTTTCATTTTTACTGCAACTTATTTCTAAATGCTTATGCCTGTTTGAGTTCTATTTTCAGCTTGCTCCGACCGTATGTGTTAATTGCCCATAACGGCCTGCGGTATCAGTAGTGCGGGATTTTTAAGCTACAACTTATCAAACTGCAACACCGTTTGTTACATGTTTTCAATTTCAAATTTAACACATTCCCCTGCCTTACTTATGACCGCTTGTTAGGGTGGTTTATATCTAATTATTTAATCATACGGACCGGCCCCATAATCCCCATCGGATAATAATCCTGATGTCTTGTCCAGCCCATTGCAACCGGGTTATCCTTTAAACTTTTCATATAATTCCCGGTGATGGTGATCAATTTAATTGACATATTATTTTTCCCTTTTTTCAGGACATCTTTAATGTTATAAACATGAGCCCCATACCACTTGGTTCCGATAAGTTTACCATTTACAGTCAGTTCTGAAACTCCCTGAACATCTCCCAAATCGAGTTTTTGGTAATTGTTTGAGTCGATATTTATTGTTTTTTCGTAAATAACTTCGCCTGCAAATTCTTTTGTCTCCTTAATTTCGATCAGATTTGTCAATGAATTTAATTCCAACTTTTGCTTTTCCCCGTTTATGTGATTTAACTGCAATTGCCATGCTCCGACTAATTCCTTTTCCTGCTGGTTGAAATTCATTGGCTGGAATTGTTCTCCTTCTATTTCTGACTCGAATACAATCATTACTGAGGTAGCACGTGGAAGTTCCAGTTGAATTTTATTGTTGCTTCCATTCGTTGGATAAAGCAATTTTTCTCCTGTTTCGGGATTCCATATCCAGGGACGGAGTTTTTCTTTCACTTGAAATTCGGCCTTCACCGATATGTGTTCCGACAAACTTGAATTGACAATAAAAAACAGACAATGCTCTCCAATCAGGTAATTCGATTGGCTTAAATATTTATGTGTTTTGTCAAATCTCACATAAGGTCTGAGACCAATTTCATTCTGTAATTCTCCGTACCACTGAATCACATCACCGGTCGGTGAAGGATATACAATCCCATTATTAGTTTTTATTAAATCATTCACAATGTTTTTAATAGCCTCATCACTGGCATCGCCGTTTATATACGTCGGCGATTTGTATGGTTTCTTTCCGATAAAGACAATTTTTCCACCGTCTTCCACAAAATCAGCTAATGATTGGGCAGTTTTTAAATCCAGGGTTTCTATTTCGGGGAGCAGCAGGGTAGAATAACTACGTTCATTATATATCATTTTACCCTTTTTGAAAGTAGCATTATTGATAATGTTTTCGCTTACATAATCACAGCCTCCACCATTTTGATGGATGGCTTCCCAAAGGTTATTTTGATATTCGGGATACCATTTTTGCGGAAAGGGATCACGCTGCGGACCATGCTTTAACCATAAATCCGTAAGGGGCTGAAGAATGGCAACATTAGCCTGAGGGGTGGCATTTTGTAGTACATATGAAATCCGGGCCTTGTAATCTGCCCATTTTCTAAAATACGGCCACCAGGTATTTCGTTCGTTAAAATAAGCTCCATAACGAATCCAGCCTGGAAATTTAGCCTCTGGTGGCGAATAATTAAAACCATGTAAAATGGAGTGGTTCACCCCCGAAATATTGCTTTGGTCTCCGGCAACCTTTATGTTTTCGAGCGTTGCCATAAACGCCATGGCGGTATTTGTTATCTCTTCACAGCTTACAATCTTTTTCCCTGCCAATGCGGCTCCCGACGAAACATATTTATTACACATCCTAGGTGCTCTGCCAGCTAAACCTGTATCGGGATATTCCCTGCCTACATCTTTAAACAACCAGGTTTCGCACTCTGGAATATCAATCTCCATACTTGCTTCTAGCGGATGCATGCCACGGCCGTATGCCTGCATTCTGGATTTTACATGGTTGCGATGACACCAGTCGTTAAAAGTATCGATAAAGCGTTCCTTAAACAGTTCAATCCTGGTTTGGTAAAAATCCAAATCAACGCGCTTAATCTGTTCTGTAACCTCCTCCGGTAATTTTGTCCCATATTCCTCATCCAACGGATTTCCCATGTGCCCCACTTTTTTTAGGACAAAAGGTAAATAGGGAATCAAAGAGTAGCCTCTTCTTTTCTCAAACTCAGCAGGTAAATCGTCATTCCAATTGGCGCCTTCCAATTCCATGCTGTCGCAAAACATGGCTCGAATGTAGTCTCCCATATTTCCGATTTTACCGGAAATATGCCCGGAAACCTTATTCAGGTATCCTTCGGTGGCCTCTTTACTATAATGATTTAACACCGGTCCGCCTGCCCCAGGAGCACCGTTAATAACCGCCATATATCCGGTAAGTTTTACCACATAATACAAAACAAAACTACCTTCCGGCACATCAACAGAAAGTTCTTCGTTACTTATGCTTTGCATCAAATTTTCTCCCTCAACAAATTCGGTTGAATTTTTTGGAAGTAAACGTGCCATTAACAGATCTTTATAAACGGTTTTATTTTTCGAATGAACATTGGGATTTACTCTATCCAGTAATTCATTTATTTTGAATTTATAATTCTCCCCTCCTTTTAAATTAATGGTTTCGATAGTTACCATTTGCGACTGCTCCTCTTTTTTCAGAAACTCGCCACCAAAAGGCCAACCTGAACCAACAATCATATCGCAGATAATGCCTCGTTCCTTTGCTCCCTCAAGTGCTGTTTGCAACATATCCAGCCAATCATCTTCAAAAATGGTTAGGGCTTTGTACCCCACCGGATCGGTATCACGAGGAAATGCAATCGGATTGATTTCAACACCACCTATTCCGGCAGCTTTCATTACATCAAGTTCTCGTAAAATCTCCTTTTTCGTAAGCCGGTTGCCGTTCCACCACCAACGTACAAAGACTCGTGAATCAACCGGCGGATTTTGAAAACCTCGATAAATCTCGTCAAGGGAACCGGTTTCCAAAGCCGGATTTACACATCCAAAAATTGAGTTGACAAAAAATGCTCCCGATGTAGCAGCTATACTGGTTTTAACAAAGTTTCTTCGTTTCATATGTAATCAATCTTAGTGTTTTAATTTACCCTAACAACTGGATATACGTACTAGTAGGCATATTCCATTTATAGCCGTAAGATATACATAATCTAGTGTTTATAGGAAACAGAAAGGTATTACAGCTATATTATGTCTATAATATACGCCTACAAACGACTAATTAATCCATTTTAGCACGCTGGATTCTTCTGGACCACAGCTATCGGTAAACAAATAAAGTGGCCTTATTACAGGCCACTTTATTATACTAGTATCCACTTAATGTCACTTAAGCCAAATCAAAACGATCTAAGTTCATCACCTTGGTCCATGTTGCTATAAAATCGGTTACGAACTTCTTCTTAGAATCGGAAGAACCGTATACCTCAGCATACGCACGTAACTCCGTATTGGAACCAAAGATAAGATCGGCACGTGTCCCCGTCCAGGTTATACTTCCCGTTTTACGGTCGCGCCCAGAGAATACGGTTTCGTTATCCGAAGCATCTTCCCATTTTACGCTCAAATCTAAAAGATTCACAAAAAAATCATTGGTCAATACCCCACGACGATCGGTTAAGACCCCGTGTCTAGAACCGTCAAAGTTGGTGTCCAATACGCGCATACCACCTATTAAAACCGTTAGTTCGGGCGCGGTCAATTTCATCAATTGCGCACGGTCTACCAATAAGGCTTCGGCGGACGCTTTATAATCTCCATTCTTATAATTTCTGAATCCATCTGCAGCGGGCTCCAAAGCTTCAAAAGAATATACATCTGTCTGTTCCTGGGTGGCATCTGTACGGCCAGCCATAAAAGGCACTGCTACCGTATGTCCTGCATGTTTTGCCGCTTCCTCTATCCCAGCGCTTCCACCAAGAACGATTACATCTGCCATTGAAATTTTCGTGTTTCCGGATTGCGCATTGTTGAACTCCTTCTGAATACCTTCCAATACCTCCAATACTTTTTTCAATTCCTTAGGGTTATTCACTTCCCAGTTCCGTTGCGGCTCCAAACAGATACGTGCACCGTTGGCACCACCTCGCTTATCAGAATCCCTATACGTAGCTGCTGAAGCCCATGCGGTAGAAACCAATTGAGAAACCGTTAAGCCTGAAGCTAATATACGTTTCTTAAGTTCTGCCACATCGGCATCGGAAACCAAATCATGGTCTACCACTGGCACTGGATCTTGCCAAATTAATTCTTCTTTTGGAACCTCTGTACCCAAGTAGCGGTTTACTGGTCCCATATCCCTATGCGTTAATTTAAACCAAGCACGTGCAAAAGCATCCTCAAATTCTGCTGGATTCTCATAGAAACGTTTTGATATCTTCAGATAATCTGGATCTAACTTCAAAGCCATATCAGCATCGGTCATCATCAAATCCTGAGTTTTCGAGGCATCGCCAGCACGGGGTGCTTTTTTAGCGGCAGATGCTGCCGTTGGTCGCCATTGGTTTGCTCCGGCCGGACTCTTGGTGGGTTCCCAATCGTTTTCTAAAAGCACTTTAAAGTAATCTTGGTCCCACTTTGTAGGATTCGGTGTCCAAGCACCTTCAATACCACTAGTAATTGTATCATCCCCAACACCTGTGCCAAAAGAATTCTTCCATCCCATGCTCTGCTCTACAATACTTGCGCCTGCTGGCTCAGCGCCCACATATTCATCTGGGTTTGCTGCACCGTGCGCTTTTCCAAACGTATGTCCACCCGCAGTCAAAGCTACCGTTTCCTCATCGTTCATGGCCATACGACCAAAGGTCTCTTTCATTAATTTTGCAGATCCTAAAGGATTAGATTCTCCATTAGGCCCTTCAGGGTTTACATAAATAAGTCCCATATGAGAAGCGCCCAAATTGGCTTCTAAGACATATTCCCCATCAGAGAAACGCTTGTCGTTCCCCATCCATTCGGTTTCGGAACCCCAGTAAATATCTTCTTCTGGTTGCCAGATGTCTTCACGGCCACCACCAAAACCAAAGGTCTTAAAGCCCATAGACTCCATAGCACAGTTTCCAGTAAGAATCATTAAATCTGCCCAAGATAATTTTTTACCATATTTCTGCTTAATAGGCCATAACAACAAACGCGCCTTATCCAAGTTACCGTTATCCGGCCAGCTATTTAATGGCGCAAAACGTTGCGATCCAGAACCTGAACCGCCACGGCCATCCCCAATACGATAGGTACCTGCACTATGCCATGCCATACGAATCATAAAAGGTCCGTAATGACCATAATCTGCAGGCCACCAATCTTGAGAAGTAGTTAACGCTACTACAATATCTTTTTTTACCTGTGCCAAATCCAAGGACTTAAATTCTGTGGCATAATCAAAATCAGCATCCATTGGGTTCGTCAAGGCTGAGTTTTGACGCAGGACGTTTAAGCGTAACTGATTGGGCCACCAGTCTAAATTATTGGTGCCACCGCCAGCAGTTTCGTTAAGAGCTCCGCCCAAATATGGGCATTTACTGGAATCATTGGTATCCAATGCAGTACCTTCGAGATTGTTGTTATTCGTATCCATTGTTCTAATGTTTTTTACACTTTACACTCTAAAGTTATACAATTGTTACTGGTCTAGAATAGCTAAACTCTTGTTTTGTCCTATTTTACTATTGATATTTCTTATGTTGACCGATAATTAGTAAAGTAAAGGACGATAATAAAAAACCTGCTACGGACTAGACGTAACAGGTTTTTTTTAAAGTAGGGGAATTAATATTTCGGGGGAACGTTTCTATTATAGGATTCGTTACTGTTTATAGAATTTTGTACTTCGCTTACCATTCGTATCCAGTACTTGCAGTATATAAAGTCCACTAGCTAAATCAGAAACATTGATTTTTGCATTTTTAGCGGCACCGTTCTTTACCGTTGTACCAGAAGTGGTAACAATAGAATAGCGCGAATTATCACTTGTTTCGTTATTTAGATTGATGTATTCAATAGCTGGGTTGGGATAAATCGAAAAATTGATATCGGACTCCAAGCCTAAGGGTTCCAAAACCTCCAAAAGACCTAATTCTGTTGCTTCTCCCAAGAAGGTAAACGCATACTCCATACTATATTCAGACGCCACATTTTGAGAGCAGAAAGTGCGTACTCGCACTATATATTTCGCATCTATTTCTAATGATTTTAACGTAATGGTAGGGTCAGAAACATATTTTGTTTGCCATGTATCGGCGATACTATTTTTATACTGAACTTCATAAAGCGCATCTAAAACCGGATTCCACTGAACAGTTAGCTCCTTGGCCTTGGCATCGGCAAGCATATGTCCTTCAGGTGCAGTAAGTATACAATTGGTAAGCGCTGCTCCGGAAACCAAAAGGGAAAAATCCTGTGCGCCGTTTTCAAGATTGCCTTTGTGAGTTACAGTTAGGGTATAGCTACCTTCCGCATTTGGTATCTCAATACGTTCAAAGGGATCTACACGGTTGTCGGCTTTTATAGCCGCAGCCGTTGCGTTGGCAGCACTTAGTCTCCAAGGATAGAAATCGACTCCGTTTTGCGTGATACGGATATCCAAATCGTTGACCAAAGCAGCAGTGGTATCATTCAAGATTCCTCTGTTTGTTTGATTGGAGGCGGGATCCGTCCAAGAGATGGAAGCATTCAGGTTTTCTACCCCATTGGCGGTAAGGGTTAGCGAGAACGTATGCCCTTCTTTCAAATTCGTTTCTTCTATGATGCTGGTATACTTTTTATTTTGTAATAGTTCAGCAGCATTTTTAGCGTTCATAATACCCCATCCCATTTTGTAATCGGGGCCGGTTTCAGCAACGTCATCCGCCGTATGTAAAGCAAGTGCTTTTAGTGTAGCAGCCTTCATGTAAGTACCATATAATTGTTGGTTATACTGTTGCAAAAGAAGCAAAGCGCCAGTTACCCCTGGTGTTGCCATAGAAGTGCCTGAGGATACCCCGTAACTTTTATCCGTTTGGGCAGCGGTTGAAAATATAGAAGAACCATCGCCAGCTAGGTCGGGTTTTATCCTGCCATCGTCTACCGGACCAAAACTACTATAAGCAGAAACCGATGCCTTCCTTAAATCGCCATTGTTAGCTATTTTGGTGTCTGCGGCAGCAACCGTTAAGCTATTTTTTGTGAGTGTAAATCCGAGCATTAGATCAAAGCCATCTACCGAATTTCCTGAAATGGGGTTCTTGTTATCCTTTCTTTTTTGTGCATTACCCGCAGCGTTTACCATTAAATAATACGGCGCATTGTACATGATGTTGTCCCAGTCTTGAGACACTTTTATATAGGACCCAAAATACCAATCCGGTACACGGTCTGTCATAATACCATACGAATGGTTGGAAAGCAATAATCCGTTCGCAGCGGCCTCGGCAACCTCTATTTTATCTCTAGACCAGTCATTCGTTATCACATTGGCAGCATAGGCAACGCCCTGGGCATCTTTCTTTACTCCTGCTGAAATTAGACTTCCTGTAACTAGCGTAGCATGGTTATCCGCTTCGGTACTACCATCCCCTACAATTGCCCTAGTGTCATATTCCTGATGCGTGGTAAGGGCTACCCCAGAATCCCAAACGCCTACCTGCATTCCGGAACCGTCTAAATCCAAATCTAGCATTCCATTGATGTGCAAAGTATTGGCTCTTGAGGTTTGACTAGCGTTGTCGGAATAGGTTTCGTAATAGAGAGGACTTCCATCCACTCCTACTTCTTGCAGGGCTACTTTGGTTCCATCGGGCATCACTTCTTTAAGTTTCCAATGATTTGTTTTAGCAAGTATCAAGGTTTTTTTCCTATTTTCCTCAAAATCGAAGTGCATTGCCCCAATTTTAGAAAAATCATAGTCTTTCTTAATTAGCTGCTTTGAGGCATCGGACTGTGCAGAAATTATTCCTGTGGAGCTTAGTAGCAGAACAAAAAAACATAAAACAAAACGGAAAAAGTTCCTTGGTTTTTGGAAGTCCATAGGTAAGTAGATTAATAACTGTAAGATTTGGACTACAATAATACGAACCCACTAAGATTTAATAGACTAAAGCACCTACTTATTCGATGAATAGCATACCGAATAGTACTTTCTTGTTGTGAAAGTGTCTTTTTTTGATGTTTGTAGGTTTTTTCTTATGTGATAATTACCCTAGTAGCTCCTTATTTCAGATTAAATTTTAGGATTACATACACAGGAAAGTGATCGCTATACCCTCCTAAATATTTACTACCAGCATACGTACGGTATGGATTACCCTTATACTTTCCGGACCGCTCCTTTAAAAAAGATGCATCAAAAATATTCGCCTTTGAGAAACTATGAGTGCCCTTTTCATAATTAAGGAAATTATGGGAAATGATAATCTGATCGAACAAGCTCCAAGTCTTCTTATAATTGGCACTGCCCCGTTGCTTTGGATAATGCAGCTTTTCCATGGGGTTATATAAACTACTATCTTGCATTAAGTTTTGAATACTCTTAGAAATCGGGTCATCATTAAAGTCGCCCATCACCAAAAAATTAGGGCTCAGTTCACTTTCTTCTATAGTTTTTATTTTTTCCTTAATGACATGTGCCGCCGCCAAACGCTTGTATTCGGTAACGTCACCACCATTTCTTCTAGAAGGCCAATGATTTACAAAAACATGAACGGTTTCAGTATTCAAAGTTCCCTTTACATATAATATATCCCTAGTGGTATCTCGAGCTCCATTTAAATTGTCTACTAGTAACGGCAATGCCTCTGATACAATCACCTGAAAGAACTTAGGATTGTACAGTAAGGCCGTATCGATTCCGCGTTCATCCGGTGACTCGTAATGGACATAACTATAATTCAAGCCATCAAGCGGTGTAGTGCGCAACAAATCTTCAATAACTGTTTGGTTTTCAACCTCCGAAATCCCAATAAGCACAGGAGGGTATTTGTTATCTTCTTTACCAATATCAAAAATAGTGCGTGCCAGCTTGCTGCGCTTACTGACATATCTTTCTAAAGTCCATTCCTTGAATCCCATGGGTGTAAAATCTTCATCCAAGGTCTCTTTATTGTTCTCCACATCGAAGAGATTCTCTAAATTATAAAAAGCAATCGTATATAATTGGTCTTTAGCTTTTCTTTTAAAAAAGGGAAAATGCATAGTTGGTGCTATTGAGTTCATAAATTTACTACAATAGGAAGGCTGTTTTGCTTAATTTTGTACTTTAAACATATATGTTAGAAAAGAAAACAACAACGTACGAAAAAGTAGTCCTTATTGGTATCATCAATAGGGAGCAACCCGAAGACAAAGTAACCGAGTATCTAGACGAACTAGAATTCCTTACTTATACCGCCGGTGGCGAAGTAATAAAACGCTTTGTACAGCGCATGGACCTCCCCAATGCCAAGACACTTATCGGAAGTGGTAAACTTTTGGAAGTAGAGACATTTGTTCATGAAAATGACATAGGCTCCGTTATTTTTGATGACGAACTTAGCCCTACCCAGCAGCGAAATATAGAGAAGCAACTCCGCTGTAAAATCATTGACCGTACCAGCCTTATCCTAGATATTTTTGCCCAACGTGCACAAACAAGCTATTCGCGTACTCAAGTAGAACTGGCACAATATGAGTATCTACTGCCGAGATTAACAGGACTTTGGACACACTTGGAGCGCCAAAAAGGGGGTATCGGTATGCGTGGCCCCGGCGAAACAGAGATTGAAACGGATAGGCGAATCGTTCGAGACAGAATTACTCTTTTAAAGAAGAAACTACTTAAAATAGACCGGCAAATGGAGACGCAGCGAGGAAATCGCGGTGCCTTGGTCCGTGTTGCACTTGTAGGTTATACCAACGTAGGGAAATCTACCTTAATGAATGTGGTTAGTAAAAGTGATGTCTTTGCAGAAAATAAGCTCTTTGCTACCTTGGACACTACTGTACGAAAAGTGGTCATAGGAAACCTCCCTTTTCTTTTAAGTGACACCGTAGGGTTCATTAGAAAACTGCCTACACAGTTGGTAGAAAGCTTTAAAAGCACCTTGGATGAGGTTAGGGAAGCAGATTTGTTATTGCATGTAGTAGATATTTCACATCCACAATTTGAGGAGCATATCGCATCTGTTCACAAGATACTGGACGAAATAAAGAGTTCTAACAAGAAAACAATCATGGTCTTCAATAAGATTGACCATTACGAGCACGAAACCATAGAAGAGGACGACCTTATCACGGAGCGCACCTCACGCCACTTTACCATCGGAGAATGGAAACAAACTTGGATGGAAAAAGTAGGAGATCGTGCCTTATTCATTTCAGCACTCAATAAAGAAAATCTAGATGAATTTAGAAAAAGAGTCTATGATGAAGTCAGAGATATTCACGTAACCCGATTTCCGTATAACAACTTTTTATATCCAGAACATTTGGATGAATATTAATATATCAGCGAGTTGATTAGTGTCGTTCATCGATCAATTTAAACCACTGATATTTTTCACAACATAATAGGATGTGTTCACAACATAAATTGCCCAAAAAAAGGTTTGATGGCCTACATTTGACATGTAATAAGTGATAGTGTTGACCCCAAATTAATAAAAACTTATCGCTAAAGTAAAACCCAAATTTTACGATACTTACTTAACCAAAAAACCCTGCTCTAACGAGCAGGGTTTTTCAATTATAAAAAGTTGTTCTTTAAAATGAATAATTAAGACCGAATAGAAAATAGGTCTGTAAATCATTGTCTACATTTTCAAACGTAGCTGTCGGATTATTATTAAGGGCGAAGTTCAACGCCTCTTGCTTATTATTCCTTAAACCAAACTCCAAACCAAGCCCTATTCCGTTCCATATTGTATAACCGAGGGAATTAATCCAAGTATAGTTAGATAAGTCTCCGTTCTCGTAACTCTGAAACATAGAGAAATTAGTCTTAAAGTTTACCATGCCTATTTTCCTAGTATAGTCCGCAAGGATTTTGGCTCCTAAAGAAGATTGAAAAACCACATCGTTACTACTGAATACAAAGTTGTAATTTAAAGGATGGATAACAACAACTAAATCAGCAATTGGAGTCCATGTCGCACCCACACCAACATCTAGATATCCTGGATCATTGAAGTTATCCAAAATCGTAGTTCTATATTCACCTAAACCAGAGATTGCAAACTTTTCATTTAATTTGTGGCCGTAGAGCGATGAAATGGTAAAAACATCTGCAGCTTGTCTAAAGCTATCGTCATCCGTAGCTAAGTCTTTGTCGTCGAATTTTACCCATCCAAGATTTACATTTCCTGCATTTCTCCAGAAAAATTTCTCTTGATTCAAATTTGCAAAACCATTTACTGTAATACCAATATTACCAGTTGAGTTGTTGGGAGAACCTTGAGCGTACCAATTATTAAAGCTACTTAAATTGGCGCCAATAGTTCCAAAAGCACCCTTCTTCCATCCTGCAAGTGCGTCTATTTTACCTTGTATTGCGTCTAACCTGCTCTGGATATCTGAAATAGAATCTTTCTTAGAACCTAATTGCGATTTAAGTTCCTCTTCTGATTGAGAGAAAGCATAAGTGCATGTGAACACAAGCGCAAAAGTTAAAAAAATATTTTTCATGATATAGTGTTGCGTTTTTTACAAACGCAAAGATATCAATAGTCACTATGTTAAAAGGAATAAACCTACTTTATTTTCTCTTGTATAACGGAACTGATGAACAGGCCTCACCGTACATAACAGATTTGGCAACGTTCAAAAGCTTTTCAGTAATAAACAAATATGCATTTGGCGGTACCGGTTTGTTGGTGCATCCTTTAATAATCACCAGTCTATCTTGAAACTCGGACACATCCAAATTATCAATTATTTTTTGATAAATAGCAGTTTCTAAATCTACTAGACCACCCTGCACTACCTTTTTGGCATAAGGTTGCAGTTTGGTAACGACCAACATATAAGCCCAACCTGGAATAATAGCGTCCGTTGAACAGCTAAGGGCCACAAATGTACCTTTATACTGTTCCCAGTTGTGATTCGTTATATATCCTCTAAATTCTTTTTCTCTTAAAATAAAGCCTTCATACAACCAATCCTTCACGTCTAATACTATTCTTTCCCCTTTTGGATAGTGATCCTCTAGGTTAAACGTTATCAGTTTGCTTGAGGCTACTTTATTGATGATTTCTTCTGGCATAAAATCGAATTAAAATCAGATTACAGCTCTACTAAAACAAATTTAGCACAGGCCTGCAACCATAACCAAAGTTAAATTAAAGCATTCCCAACTCCAACTTTGCCTCATCGCTCATTAAATCCTGAGTCCAAGGTGGGTCAAACGTAATTTCTACCTCGGCATCTTTAATCGCGTTCAAAGATTTTACTTTTTCCTCTACTTCTACAGGAAGGGTTTCAGCAACGGGGCAATTGGGGGAGGTAAGCGTCATAAGTATTTTTACCTCATTGTCCTCGTTTACCAAAACGTCATAAATAAGTCCCAATTCATAAATGTCTACCGGAATTTCCGGATCATATATGGATTTCAGTACTTTTACTATTTTTTCGCCTAAGTCGGCACTATCTGTGTCTGTGTCTATTTCGCTCATGTCTTAACTTAATTGTGTTTGATAGGCAACGGCGTAAAGTTTAATCTGCTTGATCATACTTACCAAACCGTTGGCCCGAGTTGCGGATAAATGTTCTTTTAATCCGATTTCGTCTATAAATTGCGTGTCGGCCTCAATAATATCCAGAGGCTTTTGATCACTGAAGGCGCGTATCAAGATTGCTATTATTCCTTTAGTAATAATAGCATCACTATCTGCAGTAAAGACCAATTTATCCGTTTCTAAATCGGCATGCACCCATACCTTGCTCTGGCACCCTTTTATAATATTGTCATCTGTTTTGTATTCTTCCAAAATAAGAGGTAAAGACTTCCCTAAGTCTATCATGTACTCGTAGCGTTGCATCCAATCCTCGAATAGGGCAAATTCTTCTACTATTTCTTGTTGTATCTCCTTAATATTCATCTCCACAGTTTATACAAAAATACAATAACAAAAGATAGATTTCAATACTTTAGGACAATGATAACGAGTAGCACTACACAAGCATAGCTGTAGCTCGTTTTACACCTGCTACCAATACATCTACTTCCTCTTTGGTGTTGTAAAAGCTAAAACTCGCTCTAACCGTACCAGGAATTTTATAGAAGTCCATAATCGGCTGAGCACAATGGTGACCTGTGCGTACCGCAATTCCTAATTTATCCAAAATAGTTCCTATATCATATGGGTGAACGCCATTGATATTGAAAGAAATTACCGAAGTTTTCTGTTGTGCGGTGCCGTAAATTTTAAGTCCGTCTATCTTTAGTAGTTCTTCCGTAGCGTATTCCAGTAACTCATGCTCATACTCAGCTATGTCTTTAAAACCAATGTGGTTCATATAATCCACGGCTGCACCAAAAGCAATACCGCCACAAATATTGGGCGTACCCGCTTCAAATTTATGTGGTAGGCCAGCGTAGGTAGTCTTTTCAAACGTAACTTCCGCAATCATTTCGCCACCTCCGTGATAGGGCGGTAATTTATTTAACCATTCTTCCTTGCCAAATAACATGCCTACCCCAGTCGGGCCGCATATTTTATGTGCAGAAACCGTATAAAAATCAACATCTAAGGCCTGCATATCAGCAACCAAATGTGGTGCCGCCTGAGCGCCATCGATTAAGACTACCGCACCTACATTGTGCGCTTTGCTTATTATTTCTTCTATAGGATTAATAGTGCCTAAAGCATTGGAAATATGGTTACAAAAAACCAATTTTGTTTTATCGGAAAGTAAGGTGTCATATACATCCATTAAAAGTTCCCCTTCCTGATTCATAGGAATAACTTTTAAGATAGCCCCCGTGCGTTCGCAGAGCATTTGCCAAGGCACAATATTAGAGTGGTGCTCCATGGCAGACACCAAAACTTCGTCTCCTTTTTTAATAAAAGCAGAAAAGCCATTGGCAACGATGTTTATACTGTGTGTAGTACCCGAAGTATAAATAATCTCATGGGTATGCTTAGCGTTGAAATGCTTTTGAATTTTAATTCGCGCCTGCTCGTATTTATCGGTAGCTTCCTGAGAAAGTGCATGCACCCCTCTGTGTATATTCGCATTGTAATTGGAATAATAGTCCACAATAACATCGATAACCTGCTGTGGGGTTTGCGAAGTGGCCGCATTATCTAGATACACCAATGGTTTCCCATTGACCTCTCTTTTTAAAATTGGGAAATCGGTTCTTATTTTAGTTACATCAAACATAGCAATTCAATTGATTTACAAAGATACTTACTGTAGCCTAAAATAAAGTCTCTTTCATGGTATTCCTTTAGGAAGAGGAACCATAAAACAAGCGGTGGTCTAAAAACAGGTATTAAAACCGAAACCCTAGACCGAATTTTAAGAATCCTAAGTTATAATCTGGTCGGAAACCTGAGGAGTGCCTTATATTATCATACTGTCCTTGGATAAAAAACTTATCGCTAAGATCATAGGAAAGGCCCACATTAAAATTGAAGCCGCTGTCCGTATTTGTGTTGTCAAAAGTCTCACCACCGGCACGTCCTTCAGAATACGAATTAATAAAAGTGTAGCCAACACCTATACTAGGACTAAATTTAGGTGCGCCTAAAATCTGAAATTCTGAAAATATTTTGGGTTGAAACAACCAATTGGTCTCCCTGAAATCTGTAGTGTTCGACATCCCATTAAAACCGTCAAATGATTGGATGTTATCCGTTAACGCCCCAACATTAAATCCTGCCCCAATTTTAGCCACTTTAAAATCAAGAAAACGATACTTGATACCTAAATCGACTATTCCTGGATTATCATTACCCAAATCACCTGCAATCGAAATAGGATAATTGGCCTCCACACTCCATTTTTTGTCTTGGGCAAAAGTAGTTACAGAAACGAGGAAAAGCAGTCCCAAAAGCTGTTTTACATGCATAAGAATAGGTTTTTATAGGTTTGCCTAAATCAAATATAAACCCTAATCGATGTAAGAAAATCCAACAAAAAGTTAAATCGTAGCCAATAAAATCCTAAAAAATTACATTCCTATTTAACACCAGCAGTCCATAACGCCAGTTTAATTATCTGAACATATAGTTCAACGATAACTGGATAGCAGCATTGTAATTCTGTGCGCCTGCTAGCCCGTTAAGCCGGTTTCGAAGCCCTACATAAAACCTGGGAGAAACCGATACGTTGTCGGTCAATTTATACTCTAATCCGACAGCCGCACCATAGTCCAACTGAAAATTACCAGAAATAGACCCGCTTCTATCTGCATCTACATTAGGAGATTCGTCTAAACTTTTTATTTTAGTAACCTGATTCAACAAAAAACCAAACTGTGGGCCAAATTCTACATCCCACTTATCATTCAAAGCAAATTTCCCTAAAATGGGAATCGTAAGAAAGTTTAACTGCACGTTGGTTCTAAAGTCGTTATCGTCTGCAGCTGTGCCTCCGTTTTGTATAGCCGCCAAATCTGTACTAAACTGGAATCCTTGAGAAGAATATAACACTTCTGGTTGCAACTTGAATTTTTCCGAAAAATCAATTTCCAAGAAAATACCCCCGTGCCCGGAAAATCGAAATTTGAGTCCATCTGTCAAGTCTCCCACAATAGAAGAATAATTAAACCCGCCTTTTATACCAAAGCGGGTTTCTTGGGCGGTTACCCCTTGGTATAAAAACATAAAAAGAGCCGTTGTTAAAACGGCTCTTTTATATGTTATGTTACTAAATATCATTTTCCTATAAGTCGAAACCTAAATTAACTCCCAATTTTTTAGCAATCAACTTATTTATTCTTGCCTTTAGCTCCGGAATACTAACACTTTCTAAAACATTGTTAGCAAAGGCATACATTAATAAAGCTCTTGCCTCCTTTTGAGGAATTCCCCTAGTCTGCATGTAGAACATAGCGTCTTCATCCAATTGACCAATCGTACAACCATGGGAGCATTTTACATCATCGGCAAAAATCTCCAACTGCGGCTTTGAATTTATCGTAGCCTTGTCGCTTATCAAAATATTATTATTTTTTTGAAACGCATTGGTTTTTTGGGCAATCTTATCTACGATAATCTTCCCGTTAAACACCCCTGTAGAACTATCGCCATAAATTCCTTTATAATCCTGATGGCTCTCACAATTCGGTTCAATATGATGCACCAAAGTATGGTGGTCTACATGCTGCTTTTCACCTAAAATAGTAACCCCCTTCAGGGTAGAGTCCATATACTCGCCGTTTTGATAGAAATTAAGGTTGTTACGAGTTAATTTTCCACCAAAAGAGAATGTGTGTACTTTTACATGGCTCTTGCCTTTTTGATCAACGTATGTATTATCTATCAATGATGCGTTCGCCGTATCGTTCTGTATCTTGTAATAGTCTACAATAGCACTTTTCGCAGCAAATATTTCGGTTACAGAGTTCGTAAGCGCCTCATTGGCCGTAAGGCTCTGATGCCGTTCTATAATCTGTACCTCTGCATTTTCCTCTACAATAATCAAGTTTCGAGGTTGCAACATTATGGATGCCTCGTTCCCTGTTGCAAAATGTAAGATTTCGACAGGTTTTTTAGGCATTTTATTCTTTGGAATATAAATATAAGCACCCTCCCTACAAAAAGCAGTGTTCAAGGTCGTTAAAGATTCATCCTTGGAGGCAACTTTATTAAAGTACACATCTATAATCTGCTTGTACATGGGCTTGGTCAGGGCCGAGCTCATCAAACAGATATCCACCCCATCATGCGTCGTTTCAGAAAGATTTGAGCTATACACACCATCTATAAAAACAATTTTATACGTGTCTATTTCGTGAATAAAATACTTTTTAACGTCCTTGTACTCAATCGCATTATCCTGTTTTGGAAAAATACTGAAATCTATTTTTTGAAGACTATTTAAAGAAGTGTATTTCCAAGCTTCCTCTTTTTTGGAAGGGAATCCCTTATTCTCAAAATTCTTTATGGCTTCCGTACGCACATCGTGAACGGGATGTTCAACATCCACATTATTCTCGAAGGCCATAAAGGAAGAAATTAATTTTTCTTTTAAATCCATAATACTATTAATGTCATTCCCTTGAAGAAGGGAGTCTTTTCAATTTAACTTATATACTACTTCAACTAATTCCCGCATTCGCGAAAAAGAAAACAATACAGCGTTAAACTACCGCTTCGTTCTTCAACCAATCGTATCCCTTTTCTTCTAATTCCAACGCCAATTCTTTAGTGCCTGATTTTACAATTTTCCCATTGTGGATTACGTGTACGAAATCAGGCACGATATAATCCAACAATCTTTGGTAGTGTGTAATAATGATAACAGCGTTATCCTTACTTTTTAGTTTGTTTACACCAGCAGCAACGATTCGAAGTGCATCAATATCCAGTCCTGAATCCGTTTCATCCAAAATAGCCAATTTAGGCTCTAGCATCGCCATCTGAAAAATTTCATTACGTTTCTTTTCTCCACCAGAAAAACCTTGGTTTAAGGAACGTGACAAAAACTTACGGTCTATTTCCAAAAGCTCCGCCTTATCACGAATCATCTTCAACATATCCTTGGCTGGCATGTCTTCCAAACCTTTTGCCTTCCTAGTTTCGTTGATAGCTGTTTTCATGAAATTAGTCACGGACACTCCCGGAATTTCTACAGGATATTGAAACGAAAGAAACACTCCTTTGTGCGCTCTATCTTCTGGAGAAATATCCTCCAGGTCTTCACCTTCCAAAGTAACAGATCCTTTTGTCACTTCAAATTCCTCTTTTCCGGCAATTACGGATGCTAAGGTGCTTTTACCGGAACCGTTAGGTCCCATAATAGCATGTACCTCTCCAGCGTTTACTGTTAGGTTAATACCTTTTAAAATTTCTTTATCCTCTACTTGAGCGTGTAAATCCTTTATTGTCAACATGTGTTTCTACTTTAAATATTCTGGTGCCTTAGGCATTTTATTAAAATCTTCTTTTTGATGTTGCAGATATACTTTCGCGTTTTTTTCCTTAGCAAAAGCTTCAAAAGCATCCATACTGGATAGGGTCTGATCTACGTCATAATTAAAACTTGGCACCCTTTTATGTTCTCTGTTCTCGTATAAATGATACAAATCCCCAGCCAGTAACAAAGGTCCATGCTCGGCAAGTTCTAAATACAATACTTGGTGCCCTGGTGTATGCCCTGGCATAGACTTAATAACTACGGTGCCATCTCCAAATATGTCATAATCTCCTTCAATTCTTTCTACATTCTTTAATTCCTTAATAGCATCATATAGTCCAACATTTTTACCGTTCTTAATTTCATCACTGGTAATCATATCATATTCCGCAGCCTGGACCAACCATGTTGATTTATGTAGCACATTAGCGTGACCACTATGATCAAAATGCGTGTGCGAAAGGGCTAGAAAATCGATATCGTCCGGAGTCATCCCAATTACATTTAATTGATTAAGTACCGAATCCTTTCTTGAAATGGTAAACGCGCCTCCTTCTGGCGTAATAGGTTCTGGAGCTGCTATAAGAGCTTCTGGCAAACCAGCATCCCACATAAGATTCCCCTTTGGGTGGCTAATCACATAAAAGGGATTAGCAAATTCCTTGGTCTGACCCTGGTAGGTTGTGTCTTGGGAAAAGAGCTCTAAATTGTTCACCATCACAATGCCACCACTAAACGTGTATAACTGAATTACCGGTTTTTGAACATCCAAAACAGAATTACCGTTTTCTTTCTTCACTTCTTTGCAAGCAAAGATTAAAACGGTAATTAGGACTATATATAGTATTCTTTTCATGTGCGCTAACGGCTATTGAACATTATCCTCTAAGGGCAAGTGGGATTTGTTATCCTACGGAACCTTCCAGGCTTATTTCCAACAGTTTTTGCGCTTCTACCGCAAACTCCATAGGCAACTTGTTCAACACCTCTTTACTAAAACCATTAACGATAAGAGCAATAGCTTTTTCAGTATCTATACCTCTTTGGTTGCAGTAAAAAAGCTGGTCTTCACCAATTTTACTTGTGGTGGCTTCGTGTTCAACTTGAGCCGTTTTATTTTTAGCTTCTATATAAGGGAAGGTATGTGCACCACATTCGTTACCCATTAAAAGGGAATCGCACTGTGAAAAGTTCCTTGCATTTTCTGCCCTAGAACCTATCTGTACCAATCCTCTATAACTATTTTGAGATTTTCCTGCAGATATTCCTTTGGATATAATGGTGCTTCTGGTATTCTTCCCTAAGTGAATCATTTTGGTGCCCGTATCCGCCTGTTGGTAGTTATTAGTCACGGCTATGGAGTAAAACTCTCCAACGGAGTTATTCCCTTTTAAAATACAAGAAGGATATTTCCAAGTAACCGCAGAACCAGTTTCTACTTGCGTCCATGAAATTTTGGAACGGGTCTCACATAGGCCTCTTTTTGTTACGAAATTGTAAACTCCGCCTTTCCCTTCTTTATTACCAGGATACCAATTTTGAACGGTAGAATATTTTATCTCTGCATCGTCCATGGCAATTAATTCTACCACGGCAGCATGCAACTGATTTTCATCTCGCGATGGCGCAGTACAGCCCTCCAAATAACTTACATAACTACTCTCATCTGCTATGACCAAGGTGCGTTCAAATTGTCCAGTACCTCCTTCGTTTATCCTAAAATACGTAGAAAGTTCCATGGGACATCTAACACCTTTTGGAATGTAGCAGAAAGAACCATCAGTAAATACTGCCGAATTCAAGGCTGCATAAAAATTATCCTTTTTAGGTATTACAGTACCCATGTATTTCTTTACAAGGTCTGGATGTTTCTGTATCGCTTCGGAAATAGGCATAAAAATAATCCCTTTTTCACCTAAACTCTTTTGGAATGTAGTGGCGACAGAAACCGAATCAACCACGATATCTACGGCTACATTTTGCAACTTCTTTTGTTCATCTACAGATATTCCCAGCTTCCTGTACATTTCCAACAAGTCCGCATCTACATCGTCCAAGGTTTTATTCGGATCTGCTACTACAGGAGCAGAGTAATAACTTATAGCTTGATAATCTGGCTTTTCGTAGTGAACATTAGCCCACTCCGGTTCTTCCATTTGCTCCCATATCCTGTAGGCATCTAAACGCCATTCGGTCATCCATTCTGGCTCATCTTTCTTTTTAGAAATAGCCCTAACAATAGCCTCATTCAAGCCCTTTGGAAATGTTTCCGATTTCAGGTCTGTATAAAATCCGTACTCATACTCCTTAGTTTCTAGCTCTTTCTTTAATTCCTCTTCTGTATATGCCATAATTTTTTTTAAGTGAAAAGTGAAAAAACATAACGTATTAAAGACGACTTATAAGTCATCCTAAAACATCTTATCTTCACCTATTCGTTTTCATACTTTTTACACTAACACTGTTTTTAAAGGGAAAAACTCTCCCCACATCCGCAGGTACGCTGTGCATTGGGGTTATTGAAAACAAAGCCCTTACCGTTTAATCCGCCGGAGTACTCTAAAACAGTACCCACTAAATATAAAAAACTCTTTTTATTTACAATAATACGTACATTGTTATCTTCAAAAAGTTTATCGGTCTCTTCTACTTTATTATCAAAATCCAGTTCGTAGGACAAACCGCTGCATCCGCCGCTTTTTACCCCAACACGAACATAATCCTTGCCTGCATCGAAACCTCCCTCTGTCATGAGGTCGATAACTTTCTTTTTTGCCGTTTCAGATACTTCTATCATCTCAATTGGTTTTGGTCTAAGTAATTACACAAATATATGGGATAAGTAGGTGTATTCCATAGAACCTAACATTATTATAACATATAATTTGATAGGAATTTTCTATGGAAGACATAAAGGAATGGCTACTTAACTTTAATCAAAATAATATCCGACTTTCCTTTTGACATACTACCCTTAAAATCAGTACTGGAAGTCTCCCCAACAACCATTACACTTCCATCCTCATTTTCAACAATGTCAAAGGCAAAATCCAATCCGCTACCACCAAAGGATTTTTGCCAGACCAGGTTGCCATCTGCATCGGTCTTGATCATCCAAAGGTCATTTTCTCCATAATTAATACTGGCATCGGTATCCGTGCTTTTTGAATTCCCCACCACAAAATAGCCTCCATCTTTACTGGAAACTACGGCCTGGGCAGCATCAAAACCCGATCCGCCATAGGCTTGTTCCCAAACCAAACCACCAGTATTATCGACTTTTATAAGCCAGAAATCAGATTCTCCATTCGCCTGCGAGATATCGCCATCCGTACTAAACGTATTTCCTGCAATTACATAGCCCCCGTCAGTTGTTTTAGCAATATCATGGGCAATCTCTATCCCAGAACCCCCAAAAGAACGCTCCCAAAGCATATTGCCCTTATCATCTACATTTACCATCCAAAAATCATAACTGCCCTGGGTGTCGGTAATATCAAAATCATTACTTTCTGAAAAGCCAACCATTACAAAGCTTCCGTCCTCTGCTTGAACCACCGCATGTGCCCTATCGTTATTAGTGCCACCAAAATAACCCCGCCATTGCAATGTGCCCTGTTTATCTATTTTAGTCCCCCAAAATTCGCCAACACCATGTCTCGTCAAGGAACCTGCCTTTTCGGTATTTCCATCAGAACGTGCCGAAGTTATATCCAAAAAACCAGTAAAGAAATAACCCCCATCCTGAGCTTCTATAATATCATACGAGTGGTCGTGACCAGAAAAACCAAAGCTTTTCTCCCACAGTATAGTCCCAGAGGAATCTACTTTTAAAACCCAATTATCATGAAATCCGTTATTTATGGAACCGTCACCATCATCGCTCATAGCATAACCCGTTAAAACGTATCCACCATCGGTGGTCTGCGCCAAACTTTGGCCTCTGTCGTCTTTGCTGCCGCCATAGGTCTTGCTCCATTCTAGACTCCCGTTCGTATCCAATTTTAAAAGCCAATAATCGTTTACAGAACTTGATTTTTCCTGAACATCTCCATCCGTGCTATTTGTAAAACCTAACACCGCATAACCGCCATCCAGAGTTTTGATAATCGCCTGGCCAGTTTCCTCACCACTACCTCCTATCGTTTTAACCCATTCCAACTCGCCCAAAAAATTAGTTTCAGCTACTATAAGCTCATTATTCCCTTGTTCCTTTGCACAGGAAAAGAAAAAAAGACCTAAAAATAAGAGACAACCGTTGCGCATAGTTTAGTCCGATTTTTTAATTACAAAAAGTCCACTATTGATGTCGCTAACCACAATTTTACCACTTTCGAAAAAGGGGTAGATGCTCCATACCCCATCAAACTGTGTGTTATCGCTAGCAGGATAAGTGTCAAAGAAACCTATTTCGGAAATTGATTTTTCAGCTATTCCAGAAATATCCAAAACACGAACACCGGCTGTATAATTAGCAAGAAAAAATTCATCACCGAGCACGTATCCGTTATGGTCAATAGCACTGGTTGGCCCTAAATAGGTGTGATGTAATATAGGGTTATCCAAATCGGTCATGTCAAATATGAGCGTTCTTGATCTGAAACCAGAGTTGATTTCATCCAGTTCATCTCCAAAAATAAAATAGCGTTGGTCCTCCGTAAACCAGCCTTGGTGGGTATACCCTATAAAGGGATAATCTAAAGTGGACAAGGGTACCGGAGTATCCTTTTGTGAAATATCAACTAGCACCACTTGATTTTCGTTGGCGCCCACGAAAATCTCTGCACCACTATAGTCTGCATCAGGTCCGGTATAATTAATTACTTGGGCGTCGTGCGTATATCCGTTTACGCCCCAACCTCCTGCTGAAATTGGCGCTACAGGGTTTTGTAAATCCAAAAAGTGAACGCCACCATTAAAGGCATCATCTCGATTTGTACCTACAGGATAAGCAAAACCTGTTGCCTCGTTAATAACGATATTATGAGCATTCCCGATATCGGTATACCGATTATCGGCTGAAAAAACTATAGGAGCAGCACTTACATCCCTCAATTTTTTTAAATCGAATACTTGAACACCGTGATTATTGGCTTCAGCAACAATATAGGCATAGTCCTGATACACCTTTATATCTCTCCAAGAACTAGCTGTTGTAGCTGTTGGTAACTTTCCTAAATAGATTAAATTTTCAGTGTCTGAAATATCAACAAAGGCGGTACCATCATCCAACCCCATTAACGCATACTCTTTCCCTGTAGTGGTATCTGTCCAGCCCCAAATATCATTTCCAGAAGCAGCTTCAAAACCGGCTAAAGAAATTTGAGCCAACAAATCGTAGCCATTACAAGGATATTCGCCCGCCATTCCATTCTCGCAGGGCACTAAAGAACCTACCATTTCTGTATCCTCTTTATCTATCATAAAAGAATCGTTAGAGCTAGAGCACGCTAAGAGAAATAGGCTTATGATGCTAAAAAAAAGAATCTTTTTCATACGATTTTCTTGTGTGATATTCCTTGTAAAGATAACAAATACATAGGCAGACAATTGAAATATATTAAGCCATAGGTCTTGGAATACAAATAATTGGATTATCTTGAACATTGATTTTAAACCATTTTTAAAAAGTAGTGTATAATTATGCCAAAAAAAACTTCCTTTCTCCAGAACGAATCTAGAAGATCATTTGTAAAAAAATCTAGTATTGCAGCCGCAGGGTTTATGATCGTACCAAGACATGTATTGGGCGGCCAAGGTTATGTAGCACCAAGTGATATGTTGAACATTGCCGGTATTGGTGCAGGTGGTAAAGGTAAAAGTGATCTTTCCTCTTTTGCTGAAAGTCCAAATGTGAATATTGTTTCCTTATGCGATGTAGACGACCGTCAAGCAATAGCTTCTAGAAAAGCCTTCTCAAAAGCTAGTTATTACAATGATTTTAGAGAAATGCTAGATAAAGAAGGTAAGAATATCGATGCCGTATCCGTATCTACACCAGATCATAACCATGCCGTTGCAGCCTACCAGGCCATGTCTATGGGGAAACATGTATATGTACAAAAACCATTAACACATGATATTTGGGAAGCGCGAATGCTTACTGAGGCTGCCAAGGAATTTAAGGTAGTTACACAAATGGGCAACCAAGGAGGTTCTGGCGATGGTGTGCGTAAAATGAAGGAAATCTATGATAGCGGAATCATTGGTGACGTTCATACTGTAAAATGCTGGACCAACCGTGCTATTTGGCCGCAAGCACTACAAACACCTGCCAAAAAAGATAAAACTCCAAGAGGACTCAACTGGGACCTTTGGTTAGGTACTGCTCAAATGCGCGATTATAATAACGCATATCTTCCGTTTGACTGGAGAGGCTGGTCAGATTTTGGAACTGGTGCGCTAGGTGATATGGCTTGCCATATTATGGACCCAGTATACCGTATTCTTCCGATATTATATCCAGATACCGTAGAGTGTAGTGTATCTGATTCCTTTAAAGGTAAGTTCGAAACGGCTGATTATCCTAAAAGTTTTCCGAATTCTAGCAAAATACACCTGAGCTATCCAAGAACGGATGGTAAAGGAAACATAAAGGTTTCATGGATGGATGGCGGCCTACTGCCTGAAAGACCTGAGGAACTTGGGGACGACGAAGATTTGGGTAACTGGGACGGTGGTGTGCTCTTTATTGGGGACAAAGGAAAGCTGCTGGCAGATTGCTACGGAGGCAATCCAAGACTATTGCCGTTGACTTTGAACGAACAGTTTGAAATTGAGGAAACCATAACACGTGTACCAGAAGGTCACTACCTACAATGGGTAAATGCTTGTATGGCAGGATATGGTAACGCCGAGACTAGCTCTTCGTTTGATTATGCTGGTCCTTTTACAGAGAGTATCCTTATTGGAAACTTAGCATTAAAAGCTTATTTTGAAATCGATCCAGCTGCCGAAAACAAAAGTTTCTGGGGCGGTGGAAAACAATACCATGGTAGAAAACGACTTCAATGGGACGCAGAAAATATGAAAGTGACCAATTTTGATCCTGCTAACAAGTATGTAAAACGTACTTATAGGGACGGTTATTCCGTAGGTTAATAGTCCTTATCCTAAAATATCACAAAAAAACTGAAGCCTAAAAGCTTCAGTTTTTTTATACCCGACAATTTGCAGTAACTCCTTACTTTTGCACCATGCTAGAAAACAAAAACAACGAGCTTACCTCATTGGAAAAATTAGGCGAATTTGGACTTATAACCCATCTGACCAAAGATTTTGAAATTACACAAACATCTACAGTAACCGGAATTGGCGACGATGCCGCAGTTTTGGACTTTAACAATAAGAAAACGATACTTAGCACAGACCTGCTCATAGAGGGGGTTCATTTTGACCTCAGCTATATGCCCTTGAAACATTTGGGTTATAAATCGGTTGTGGTAAATTTGAGCGACGTATACGCAATGAACGCCACCGCCACCCAAATAACCGTATCTATCGCGGTTTCCAATCGATTCCCCTTAGAAGCCTTGGAAGAATTGTACGCAGGTATTGCCATGGCCTGTAAAACGTATGGAGTGGACTTGATTGGTGGAGATACCACTTCCTCTAAGACAGGGTTAATGCTTAGTATTACTGCACTTGGAGAAGTAGACGAAGAAAAAATTACATACCGCTCAGGAGCAAAACCAAATGATCTTTTAGTCGTCAGCGGAGATTTAGGTGGTGCTTACATGGGCCTACAAGTATTAGAACGAGAAAAAGAAGTGTTTAAGGTAAATCCGAACAACCAACCCGACTTGGAACCCTATTCTTATATTGTAGAACGTCAGTTAAAGCCAGAGGCACGAAAGGATATCGTCAATTTACTGCAACAATTAGAAGTGCAACCTACTTCAATGATAGATATCAGTGACGGATTATCGTCTGAAATATTACATCTCTGCAAAAGTAGCAAGGTGGGTTGCAATTTGTTTGAGAATAAAATTCCGTTAGACCCTACTGTGATTTCTAGCTGTGAAGAATTTAAAGTGGATAGTACTATGATCGCGCTAAGCGGGGGTGAGGATTATGAATTACTGTTTACCGTAGATCAATCCGCTTTCCTGAAAATAAAAGGCAATCCAAGTTTGTCTATCATTGGTCATATGACACAGGAATCAGAGGGTGCACACCTTGTGACTAGGGCGGAAACCAAGATCCCTTTGACCGCTCAGGGGTGGAATTCTTTTGAACGTAAGTAAATAAAAAATCCCGAAAACAAGGGCAGTTGCTTCTTATCCGTTGTGGGGCGTTACGACAGTTAAGATGAAAGCTACTTACTTAATTTTCGGGAATAACCATTAAACTCCTTCTCCAGCCATGGGAATGGGGTTTATGTGTTTTTTACACAGGTGAATTATGCTACTTGTTGCGCAGCATGATGTCTTCTCTGGTAAATATGTTCCAATGTTCTATTGATATCTTGTAATTCAGGAGTCAATATAGAAAGGTTGCCACTAACATCCGTTGTTACTTGCTTTTGACAATGAATACATTTGTACTCTTTAATGTGGGAAGTTACTTTTTTTGAGATGGAGTAGTGATGGCCAAAAATATTACAGAATATTTTTTTCATTTGGTAGGGTTTTAGAATGCATCGGCAGGATTTGGGAATCTTTATAATGCTTTGGTTATAATTTAATTTTAGGTGTTTGCCAATTGGTAATAGGCGTTTTTATTATTTTTTTCAAGATATATAATATTAATCACCTGACCCATAATTTGTTGTGATGTGTCCTATTCTTGTTGTCAACTTCCAAAATGTATAGGTGTACTATTTTACGAGGTGCTCTTTACTATATTTAAATTATCTTTCGCTTTAGTTTTTTAATATGCATCCTAACAAAAAAATACTAGTCACGGCCTTTGCTCTTTTCTCCTTATTCTTTGGAGCCGGAAATCTTATCCTACCACCCCTATTAGGTTTTAATTCAGGTAGTGTTTGGTGGTTGGTTGCCTTAGGATTTTGTGTTTCGTCAGTAATTATTCCTATATCAGGTATTTTAGCACACGCCAAGCTTCAGGGAACTATTTTTGATTTTGGTAAAAAAGTGTCCCCCACCTTCGCCTTGGTATATTCTATTATCATATATGCCATTTCTATTAGCTTGCCATCGCCACGAACTGCATCCGTCACTCACGAAATGGGCATCCAACCTTTTTTTGATAGCCCTTCATGGCTCACTAGTACCATCTACTTTGGACTAGTATTCATTTTTGTTATCAATAGATCTAAGATTCTAAATATTATTGGTAAGGTATTGACCCCAGCTATCATTATAATTCTATTACTACTAATAGGCAATATCCTATTTTCATTTCCTTTCGATTTTTCAGAGGTCAAATTTCCAAGTCCTTTCACAGATGGAATTTTAGAGGGCTACCAAACCTTTGATGCCATTGGTGCTGTGGTCGTTGGCGGCGTCATTATCATTTCCATAAACCTAGAAAGCAACCAAGGCTCTTATGCCGATAAGAAAGTGCTTATCCGTAAAGCGGGCTGGTTGGCTGGGTTGGGGCTCTTTCTTATTTATACAGGATTGATTATTTCTGGCGCTATGGTCCACGGATCGTTTGGTCCTGCTATATCAAGAACGGCGTTGCTTAGCGGAATGACCACCTTAAGTTTAGGGTCCTTTGGCAATCTTTGCCTTAGTATTCTGGTAAGCTTAGCTTGTTTTACCACTGCTGTGGGTATTGTAACTGGCACCTCAGACTTTGTAAAATCACGTTTTAAAAATTCTCAAATAGCCTATATCCTTACCGCTATTATTGGTTGTATTTTGGGTGTAGCAATAGGTCAGTTTAATGTGGCCTATATAATTGCAGTAGCCTTACCAGCACTCATGTTTATATACCCTATTACCATCGTTCTTATTGTGTTAAATGTAATTCCAGAAAAATACGCGTCGGCAAAGGTATTTAAGGCTGTAGTGATAGCCACGGTTATTTTTAGTATTCCTGATTTTTTAGGGTCGGTTGGACTCTCCGAAGAATTAGTTTTTCTACAAGGGTATATCCCCCTAAGTACATATAGTATGGGCTGGGTATTGCCGGCTTTGGTTATTTTTGTGTTGATGAATATCTTAAAAATAAAAAAATAATCTGTTGAGTAAAATCACATATTAGTTTTTTATTCTAGATAATTAATAACATATTCCTTGCTGTACGTTATTCGAAAACGATGTGGACTTATTCCTTCATCCTCTTCCGCTCCTTAGAAACGTAATAAAACAAATAAGCTATTAGTACCAAAACCACAAAAGGCAAATAGGTGCCTATGACCACGCCAATTTCAACGGCCATGTCGGGAGCTTCCACCATCTTTTGCTCAATAGCCGCCGCATCTTATAAACTCATGTTCTTTAAAATTTAAGTTCCAAACTAATAGGACAATGATCGCTTCCCATAACCTGGTCATGGATTTCAGCCGAAATTACGTTAGGCCAAAGCGATTCACTCACCAGAAAATAATCCAATCGCCAACCTACATTTCGGTTACGGGCACCACCACGCATACTCCAAAAACTATATTTATCAAAAGTGGTAGGGTGTTTTGCTCTAAAGGTATCGACCAATTTCAATTCTTTCATCATATTATCCAACCCATCAATTTCTACTTGGGTAAACCCCGAAGTTTTATTGTAGTTAGATTTTGGATTGGCTAAATCGTTCTCCGTATGTGCTACATTAAAATCTCCGGTAACGACCAAAGGCTTCGTTTTAGATAACTTGTTTAGGTACACCGTAAAAGCTACATCCCATTTTTGCCTGTAGTCCAGTCTTTTTAATCCGCTGCCACTGTTGGGCACATATACATTTACAGAATGAAAGTGCTCATATTCGGCATGGGTAATACGGCCTTCCATATCATGTTCCTCTTTGCCCATATCAACAGAAAAGGATAGTGGTTTTTCTTTACTAAGTATTGCTGTGCCAGAATAGCCTTTGCGCTCCGCACTATTGCTATGCAATTCATACCCGACAATCTCTGTTAGCGCTTCACTCACTTGATCATCTTGTGCTTTGGTTTCCTGAACGCAAAATATATCGGCATCAAAATCGGCTACCACATCGGCAAAACCCTTTTTTACAGAAGCACGAATACCGTTTACGTTCCAAGACACTAATTTCATATTTTTTACTTTTTTAATTGAACTACTTATGTTCTAAATAAGTATTAAGCATTCATTAAACTCTCAATTTCTTCTGCCTCAATAGGAATGTTCCCCATCAAATTAAAGGGTTCGCCTTTTTCTTGGATAACCACATCATCCTCCAAACGTATTCCAAAACCTTCTTCTGGAATATAGATGCCAGGCTCAACCGTAAAAACCATATTCGCCTGCATCGGTTTTTTTAATTCACCGTAATCGTGTGTATTGAGCCCGATATGATGACTAGTGCCATGCATAAAATATTTCTTGTACGCAGGCCTATCCGGATTCTCATTCTGTACATCAGCCTTGTCCAACAATCCAAGTGCTAATAATTCCGAAGTCATCAAGTTACCACATTCTTTGTGGTATTCCGCCCAAAGCATCCCAGGCACTAAAAGCTTGGTTGCATCCTTCTTGACACGTAAAACCGCCTCATAAACCTCCTTTTGACGCTTGGTAAATTTTCCATTGACCGGAATTGTACGGGTGAGATCACTGGAGTAATTCGCATATTCCGCAGCAACATCCATCAAAATTAAATCACCATCCTTACACGCTTTATTATTTTCTAAATAATGTAGCACATTGGCGTTATTCCCAGATGCGATTATTGGCGGATATGCAAACCCCTTGGAGCGATTACGAATAAATTCATGAATCAGTTCTGCCTCAATCTCATGTTCCCAAACCCCAGGTTTTACAAAACCCAATAACCTTCGAAATCCCTTTCCCGTGATGTTACAAGCTGTTTGCATCAATTCTAACTCTTCAGGCTCCTTAATACCTCTAATTTCCTGTAAAATAGGATTGCTCTTGGCTACCTTATGTGCCGGATACTGTTCCTTGGTTTTTTTGATAAAACGATCTTCACGCGTCTCGTTGACTACCGCCTGCCGGTAGTGCTCGTTGGTGTTGAAATAAATGGTATCGGCCTCGGTCATCAAATTAAAAAAGACCTTGTCAAAATCTGACAACCAATAAATGGTTTGGATTCCTGATACTTCGGTTCCCTGTTCCTTTGTCAATTTAGCTCCTTCCCAAACTGCAATATGGTCGTTGGTCTCCGTAACGAATAAAATTTCACGATGTTTTTTGTCTATAGCATCAGGAAAAAGTAACAAAATCGTTTCCTCTTGGTCGGCACCACTCAAGTAAAAAATATCCCGATGCTGCTCAAAAGGAAGCACGCTATCGGCACTTATAGGATAGATATCGTTAGAATTAAAAACCGCTATACTTTTTGGCTGCATTTGGGCCATAAATTTTTTACGGTTCTTTATAAACAGTGAATTGGAGATTTGTTCGTATTTCATTGTTATTTCGTTTGCGTATAAATTTAAGGATTCCAAAATGCCTTCCCAACTTATCTTAGATAATCTCTAAAATTGAAATACATATATTTCTTATATAAATCTTGGTTATATTTAGTTCTTTTTATTTTAAATTGACCAAAAAGACCTTCCGATGAAATTAAGACTACTTTTCTTTGCTTTCCTATACAGTATTTCATTTTCAATACTCGGTCAAAATGACCCATCGGTCTTCGAAAACTTAGACTTTCGTTTTATTGGTCCGGAAGGCAACCGAGCTATCGCAATTGCCGGAGTTCCTGGCGACCCCATGCTTAATTATATTGGAGCAGCTTCGGGCGGACTATGGAAAACAACGGATGGTGGACTCAATTGGGACCCCATCTTTGACGACCAAGATGTTTCCTCCATTGGTTCATTAGCCATTACACCTACCAACCCAGATATTGTTTGGGTAGGCACAGGGGAAACTTTTGTGATACGCCCTGCACATGCCATGGGTGACGGAATTTATAAATCTGAAGATGGCGGAAAGACATGGAAAAACATGGGGCTTGAAAGAACGGGTCGTATTGGACGTGTTATCGTGCATCCCACAAATCCAGATATTGTATATGCTGCAGCACTTGGTCATACCTATGGGCCCCAACAGGAAAGGGGTGTTTACAAAACCATAGATGGTGGTAAAAACTGGGAGCGCATTTTTTTTGTAGATGAAAATACGGGAGCAGCAGAATTGGCGCTTGATCCTAAAAATCCAGACCGACTCCTAGTAGGCATGTGGTCCATTCATATCAATACTTGGGGATTGCGAAGTGGTGGTGCCGGGGGTGGTATTTACAGAACTATGGACGGTGGAAATTCATGGGAGGCAATGACTTCAAAAGGACTTCCCGGAGGTAAGGATAATCCCGTGGGTAAAACTGCGGTAGCCATATCTCATTCCAACCCTAATATTGTGTATGCCCTTTTTGAAATCGATAGCCCAGCCTTATACCGATCAGCGGATTTTGGAGAAACTTGGACCTTACAATCCAGAAATCATGATATCGCGGAGCGTGCTCCTTATTATACCCGTATGGCAGTTGGAACCGATAATCCAAACGAAGTTCATTTTGCCAGTGTAAAATTCAGTACCACCATGGACGGTGGCAAAACGTTTAAAAGTGGCTACAGAGCAGGTGGCGACAACCATGATATTTGGATAGACCCTAGCAATCCTGATCGTATATTAGTAGCCCATGATGGCTGTGCAAGCATCAGTTTAAATCACGGTAAAAGCTTTCAACGGATTGTGTTACCTATTGCACAGATGTATCACGTTTCGGTAGACGATCAAGTACCCTATAACGTATACGGCAATAGACAGGATGGCTATTCTTATATGGGGCCAAGCAATAGCAGGCAGGGTTATATTCCCTTAGGCTTATGGAAAGGTGTTGGCGGGTGCGAAAGTGGATTTGCACAACCTGACCCTTTTGATAATGATATTGTTTGGTCTGGATGCTACGATGGCGGGCTACAGCGGTACGATGCAAAAACAGGTAATGCAAGAGATGTTCGGGTTTGGCCAGAGGCCGGTTATGGATGGGAGCCTGGTAAACTAAAATACCGGTGGCATTGGAATTTCCCCTTAGCTTTTTCGCCCCATACCAAACACCGGGTATATGTAGGCAGCCAATACGTGCATAAAAGCGATGATGGCGGACAGAGCTGGCAGGTAATAAGTCCAGACTTGACTCTGAATGACAAATCACACCAACAGAGTTCAGGTGGTGTTGCCGTAGATAATTTGATGACCTTTGACGGTTCTGTCCTGTTCAGCATTACGGAATCTAAATTGGAACCAGGACTCATCTGGGCAGGGACTAATGACGGACAGGTGCAGCTTACGAAAGATGGAGGTGCAAATTGGACAAACCTTACTGCGAATATTCCCGACCTCCCTAAATGGGGTACTATTGCAAATATTGAAGTGTCTCGCTACAAGAAAGGAACAGCTTACATAACTGTTGACTTACACCAAATGGGCAATTTTGACCCCTATGCCTATAAAACAGTGGATTACGGGCAAACCTGGAAATTGATTACTGCCTCGGTACCAAAATCGGTGCACAGTTTTGTCCATGCGATTAAAGAAGACCCAAAACGGGAAGGCATGTTATATTTAGGGGTAGATAACGGGCTATATATAAGTCATAATGATGGCGAAAATTGGATGCGTTTGCGTAACAATCTGCCCCCTGCCCCTGTATATTGGTTAGAAATCCAAGAACGTTTTGATGATTTGGTCGTAGGAACCTATGGCCGTGGCTATTACATTTTGGATAATGTAGCTCCCCTACGAGAATTTGATATGGATGCAAAAGATGAAGAAGCGCATTTATTCAGTATGCGACCTGCCTATCGATTTATAGACCAGCAAGCCATAAAAACAGATGGTCCAAGTATGAATTCGGGTAATAATCCGTCTTACGGTGCGGACATACATTATTATCTAAAGGACAGCACAGATCAAAAAGTGTCTATTGAAATACTGACTATGGATAATCAACTTATCCGAAGCCTAGAAGGCAAAACCGATGCAGGCATTCATCGGGTGATGTGGGATTTGAGATATGAACCTACGTATAAACCCAAATTACAGTCGACCCCTCCAGGAAGACCATGGGTACAGTTAAATGGGGAAGGTTGGAGGCCTTTGGTTACTTGGGATTTAGACTTGTGGCGCGGACAATTTGGGCCACGTGTAGTACCAAAGCGATACAAAGTAAAATTAATTGTTGGCAAAGAGGAATTCATCAGAGAAGTAGACGTGTTGAAAGACCCCGATACAGAAAGTACCTTAAACGAACTAAAAGAGCAGGTGGCCTTTTCCTTAGAACTGCGTGATGCCATGAACTTGGCTGTAACCATGATCAATGATATTGAAACCATCCGAGCAGAGCTCAACGAAATCATTCCAAAATTGACGAAGAACAGTGACCGTAAAAAAGCAGAGGAACTGCGGATGTTAGCCGAATCTATTGCCGGTTCTCTCTATGACATCCATCTTACTGGAGCACGCGAGGATGCATTTAGGTCTCCTATGAAGCTCTACGGACGTATAAGTTCACTTGCCAGCGACATAGGCGGATTTGGAGCCGACTTTAAACCTACGAACCAGCAGCGTGAAGTATATGCCATATTTAATAAACGCTTACAGAATGTGGATGCCAAATTCAAAATATTTATGGATATGGAAGTTAAAAAATTAAATATCCAACTGAAGAAAAGTGAACTTGAAATCCGAACTAATAAAAAATTAAAATCATAAAACACCTTAAAACAACATGAAAAAACTAACCTTACTTTCCTTACTCATTATTTTTATCAGCTCTTGCGCTGAAACAAAAATAGAAGAAACCCAAGCAGAACTGTTCGCTAGAGTCGACACGGAAATACAACAAAATTCTAAAGCTTACAGTACCTTAAAAGAGGCTAGTGAAACCATTGGTCATCGCCTTACTGGTTCAGAAAATGGGTCTAAGGCAGAGGAATATACGTATAACAAATTCAAAGAATACGGTTATGACGACGTTGCCTACCAGACGTTTGAGGTAGAAGCTTGGGCGCGTGGAACAGTTGCTTTGGAAATAGACAACGAAGCTATAAAAGTGGTAACATTAGGCCATTCCCCTATAATAGCGGACGTAACCGGAGACATTATAGATATGGGTAATGGGCTGGAGGCCGATTATGCTGCCAACCCAGAAGCGGTAATGGACAAAATTTCCTTAGTCTACATCAATATTTTAGAAGGAAGTCCGGAAGGAGTAACAAATCTCCACCGTAGCGAAAAAACTTCCTTAGCTATGAAATACGGAGCTATTGGAATCATTATCATCAACCAAGTACCTAATGGTGTTTTATTGACTGGAACTGCATCGGTTACCGGAGCACTTATTCCAATTCCTGCAGTGTGTATAGGCATGGAAGACGGGATGGCTTTAAAAGAGAAATTGAAGCGTCAAAAAGTTTTGGCACATGTAGAAATGACCAATAAAAGTGATGTCATTAAAGCACGAAATGTAGTGGCTACCTTACTAGGTAGTGAACTTCCAAAAGAAGAAATCGTTATTGGGGGCCATTTAGATTCGTGGGATTTGGCAACGGGCGCCATAGACAATGGTATCGGTTCCTTTGCCGTATTGGATATTGCACGTGCTTTTAAGGCAAATAACCTTCAGCCAAAAAGAACTATTAAATTCATTATGTTCATGGGCGAAGAACAAGGTTTATTAGGTTCCAAATATTTAGTCAATCAAGCCATAGCGAATAATACCGTAGAGAATATTAAATACATGATGAACTTGGATATGGCTGGAAACCCAATTGGTATGAACGCTGGTGGACAATTAGAAACCGAAAACTTTTTTACGGAATTAGGCGCGGCCATACAACAGCAGGACACCATTTATCAGAATACATTTTCTAACCGGTCCGGATTGCATAGCGATCACCAACCGTTTATGCTGGAAGGTGTTCCTATTTTATCTGTGCATAGTAATTTAGACCGTTCTATTTATGGATGCTACCATAGCGATTGCGATGATTTCCCTTTGGTTAATAAAGACCACATTACCAATACCGCGCGCTTTGGGACCATGATGCTTTACGGGTTAGCCGATGCCGAAACCTTACCTGCAATGAAAATGGATAGCGAAACGACCAAACAGTTTATGATTGACAATAATCTGAAAGAAAAACTGATTATTGGTGGAGATTGGAAGTGGGGAGCGTAGGCAGGAGTCCTTTACAGGTGTTTTAGATTAAGGAAAATATAGTTCGATGAGAAATCAGTTATTATTTGTATTGTCTATTTTAATAGTGTCGCATAGCTGCTCCCAAGAAGTGGAGCCTCAGCCACTATCCCAAAAATATTTCGATATCATTCGTCCTGAATTCGAGGGCGATTTGGCCTATAAAACCACAGATTTTGTTGCGCAATATTGGCGTGTGGCAGGAAATACAGGATTTAATAAGTCCGTTTATTGGATTTCGGAACAATTGGAAAAGGCGGGCTATGTGTTGGAGCGTAAGGCGACAGATAAAGACCGACTCACCTACCGTATTGAAACGCGTGCCATGGAGCATCCTACTTGGGAACCTGTTTCTGCATCTTTACAAATTACAGGGGAAACAGCTCCGCTACTGGTTTCTGAAAGTAATGGCAATATGACCTACCTCAACTCGGCTTCCACTTCAAAGGAAGGGGTAACCGTAGAAGTCGTCCACTTAAAAGATGAGGCAGACCTCCGTAATTACGAAGTTAAAGGGAAGGTTATTTACATAGCAGCTAGCGCGCGTAGGCTCGTTCAAAAATTAATAGACCAAGGTGCTCTGGGTATCATTACGTATAACAACCCCGGGTATCTTCAACCAAAGAAGAACACGACTTCCATCCAATTCCGAAGCCTAGCCCCCCAAACCGATACTAAATTTTGGGGTATTGCGCTTTCCTATGCTGCCAAAGAACGATTGGAGTCCGCTTTAGAAAAAGGAAAAGTAGAAGTAATGGTGAACATCCAAACCAAAATATATGAATCTGAAGAGCTCACAGTAGTTGCACATATTAGAGGTGCGAAATTACCAAAAGAAAGACTTGTATTTAGTGCTCATATTCAGGAACCTGGAGCAAATGATAATGCTTCTGGTGTCGGTGCACAATTAGAAATGGCTTCATTGGCTGCTAGCCTATTTAAAAACCAACAAATTAAGCTAGACCGAACTTTAACCTTTTTATGGGGCGATGAAATCATCTCTACCCGAAGGTATATCGAAGAAGATGCTGAACGTGCAAAAGGGATCAAATGGGGCATTAGTTTGGATATGGTAGGCGAAAATACCGCCATTACAGGCGGGAGTTTCTTGATTGAAAAAATGCCTGACCCTAGTGCAATTTGGACACGCGGGAACGACAAACATTCCGAGTGGGGAGGCGAAACCTTGTCTTTAGAGGACATGAAACCACATTACCTCAATGATTTTATGATAGATCACTTTAAGAATCAGGGAGCCTTTGCTCATTGGGAAGTGAACACCAATCCCTTTGAAGGCGGCAGCGACCATACTCCTTTTTTGAATGCCGATATTCCTGGATTGCTCCTTTGGCACTTTACCGACCAGTTCTACCATACAGACAACGATAAAATTGATAACGTGTCCCAAGAAACCCTAAGAAACGTTGGAATAGGCGCATTAGTAAGTGCATTGACACTAACAAATGCTAATACCGCCACAGCGGAACAGGTACTTGTAACTATAGAAAAAAGAGCAAACGAACGCTTGCAAGCGGAATATCAATTAAGCGTAGAAAGTCTTAAAAATGAGGGGAAACTGAAAGAAGAACGAGCCATATTAACGGCATGGCAAGATTGGTATTTCAACACAATGCAAACGGTTACCGATTTAGAGCAGAAACCTTCAAAAGAATTAAAAGAAAAAATTACTATCGCCCAAGAAATTTTAAAAACATCCGTAGCGCGACAAATAGCCCAGCTTGAAAAATATTAATCCAAATCCACATCATACCCTTTCAAATCCTGCGCGGTCATTAGTAACACATTAACATCGATGGTTATGGATGTTAATGGTTCATCCAAACTATCCCTAGCAACACTAACCATGGCATCGACGACATCCATCCCTTTTATGACTTTTCCATACACCGTATAATCGCCATCCAAACGGTGTTCGCCTTCCTTATTCTGAACGATATAGAACTGGCAACGTGCAGATAACTTATCCGGATTGCCATCCCTACCCGCTCCAAAAGCACCGTACGTATGTGTTAGTTTTTCATTGAATTCTGGTTCTAATAGGTATTCAGGATCATTAAACCCTTCAGGAGTATCTGGGCATCCGGCTTGTGCCACGAAATCAGGTATGACCCGATTAAATGTTAGACGATCCCAATATCCGGCATTCGCTAACCCTATAAAACTCTTTTTATGGTTTGGCGTTTCCTCATAAAGCCAAACCAACATCTCCCCTTGTGGTGTTAAAATTTGACCTACTTCGTAACTTTTGACCGTTGAACATGCACTCAAAACAATGAGAAGTGCACCGACAAGCGTACTATTTTTCATATGTTGGAATTTCTGTTTTAAAACTACAAAAAAAGAGGCCTAACAAGACCTCTTTCTAAATTTTGGTTGGTACTAAATTATTGACTTTTTCCCATAGCACTTTTGATAGCAACAACAATAGCCATAAGTACGCCACCGCCATTAGTACCGGCAGTAGCTCCTGCACCTATGCCCAACATTACTAGCAGCTAACCGCCTAGTCCTCCACCTAAAATCCCCGATAAGGAATTCCCTACCGCACCTAGATTTAATTTAGACAATATTTCGGCTACTACATCTCCTCCGACAGCACCATAGACTAATTGAATAATTAAAGGTAAATATTCTTCCATTATATGGATAATCAAATGGTTACATATTAACACTGTTAAAATGATATACGTAATCTTTAGAGCTGAGCATAAGGAAATAGTAAATCAGTGTTATTGTTGGAAACACGTAAAGCGTAGTCAAACACATTGGGAACGGACAACTAAAGTCTCTCGTTTAACCGTATTATTATTATTTTTGCTGTCCCTAAAACTTATCGCTAACTTCCACTTTACAAATTGAATACCACAACAATGAAATTATTTTATCTACTTACTTTATTCAGTTTGAGCGTTGGACTAGCGCAAATTAAACCCACTTCATCTGAGCAAGTGAGCAGCGCGCTGAAATCAAAAGCGACCCTTTCTGAACAATCCCTATTCAAAAACATACCGTTAACCAGCATTGGACCTACGGTCATGAGTGGTCGCGTTGCTGATTTGGAAGTCAACCCAGAAGACCCAACTGAATTCTACGTGGGCTATGCATCAGGAGGCGTTTGGCACACCAAAAATAATGGCACTACGTTTACGCCCATTATGGATAATGCCCCAAGCATCAATGTTGGGGACATAGGGATTCATTGGCCATCCAGAACCATTTGGGTAGGCACTGGAGAGAATATTTCTTCACGATCCTCCTACTCAGGTATTGGGATGCTAAAGACTACAGATAACGGAGAAACTTGGGAGCTAAAAGGCTTAAAAGATGCCCATCACTTTGGTCGTATTCTAGTGCATCCAACCAATCAAAACGAAATAGTCGTAGGTGTTACTGGCAGCCTCTACACTACTAACGAAGAACGTGGCATGTACAAAACTACTGATGGTGGTGCGACTTGGAAAAAAACCTTATACATAAACAACAGTACAGGAATAATCGATGTGGCACATGCGCCAAAGGATTTTTCCATACAGTATGCAGCGGCATGGGAAAAAGAACGGAAAGCATGGGATTTTACAGGAAACGGTAATGCTTCGGGGATTTACAAAAGTACCGACTCAGGTAGCTCTTGGGTTGAAATTTCAACACCAAAAAGTGGGTTCCCAACAGGAGAAGGCGTTGGTAGAATTGGCTTTGCTGTTTACGATGAAAAGACAGTATATGCAGTACATGACAATCAGTTTAGAAGATCAAAAAAATCGGACGACACATCAAAAAAATCAGAAGGTCTATCAAAAAAGGACTTTAGCTCCATGACAGCGAATGATTTTCAAAAATTAAGTGATACCGATTTGAATAGTTTTTTTAAAGACAATCGGTTTCCTGAGGAATATACAGCAGCGGTAGTTAAGGAAATGATTTCCAAAAATAAGATTGAAATTTCGGATATAGCTCGTTATTTAGGGGAAGATAACCCAGACGCACCGAAGACCCCGGTTATTGGTGCAGAAGTATATCGAAGTGATGATGCAGGGAACACATGGAAAAAGCAAAATAAGGACTATATAGACGACCTGTTCTATAGCTATGGGTATGTGTTTGCTCAAGTGCGCGTAGATGCTTCCAATAAAGACAAAATCTATCTGTTAGGCGTTCCTATCATTAAATCTAACGATGCGGGGGAAACCTATTCGTCCATTCAAAAGGAAAATGTGCATGTAGATCATCATTCCCTTTGGGTGAACCCTAAAAGACCTGGACATTTAATCAACGGGAACGATGGCGGCTTAAATATTTCATATGACGATGGAGAGCACTGGACCAAGAACAATTCCGAATCCGTAGGCACCTTCTTTGCGGTTAACATTGACCACCAAGAACCCTACAACGTATATGGCGGGCTGCAAGATAATGGAGTTTGGATGGGGCCACACCATGCCAAAAGCGATTTTGCCTGGCAACAGAACGGACACCATCCTTGGAAAGGTATCGCGGGAGGCGATGGAATGCAAATTCAGATAGACCGCCGAAATCCAAATATTGTATTTACAGGTTCTCAATTTGGTTATTATTCCCGTATTGATATTGAAAACGACAAACGGACCTTTATAAAGCCGTCCCATAAATTGGGAGAGGTACCTTATCGGTTTAATTGGGAATCTCCTATCCTACTGTCCTCTCATAATCAGGATATTCTTTATTTTGGAACGAACAAATTTATGCGCTCCATGAACCAAGGCGATACTTGGGAGGCTATTTCACCTGACCTTACTGCTGGCGGTAAAAAAGGCAACGTACCGTATGGTACTTTGACTACAATTTCAGAATCACCTTTTCAATTTGGACTGCTATACGCTGGAAGTGACGATGGTATGGTACATATTTCCAAAAATGGCGGTAGTACTTGGGAAGAAATAGGACAAAATATAGGCTTAACGGGGCTTAAGTCAGCCGAAAAGCTTTGGGTTGCACAAGTACTGGCATCAACCCATAAAAAGGAACGGGTTTACGTAGCGTTAAGTGGATATCGTTATGACGATTTTACAATCTATTTGTATAAAAGTGATGATTATGGAACCACGTGGAAGTCAATTGCCTCCAATATTCCAAATTCCCCAGTAAACGTAATCCTCGAAGACCCAGAAAACGAAAATCTTCTCTTTGTAGGAACGGATAACGGATTATATGCCTCTATAAATCAAGGGGTATCTTGGGAGACCTTTCAAAACGAAATACCCAATGTAGCCATACACGACCTAGTCATACAACCAGAAGCCAAACACTTGATTATAGCCACCCACGGCCGAGGTATTTATAAATCAAATATTGCACCCTTGCAACTCATGACGCCTAACATGGTAGTCAAAGACCTCTCCGTTTTTGATTTGGAAAACATAAAACATTCCAGCAGATGGGGCAACGCTTGGAGTTCTTGGATGAAGGCTAATACACCGGGACTAGACGTAACTTTTTATTCCTCGAACCCAGACACTATTAAAGCATTGGTTAAAACCGATGATAACATTGTGGTTAGCGAAACAGCACTAAAGGCTGACAAAGGGCTTAACGTACTTTCATTCGATGTAGCATTCTCCAAAATGGGCAAAATAAACTACCTTAAAAAACACAAAGCCAAGTTGGAGCAGGCAAAAGATGGGAAAACCTATCTTCCTAAAGGCACCTATACCATAGAACTTGCCGGGAATGGGGCAAAAGAAATCAAAACATTTACAATTGAATAACAATAACATGAAACAACATAAAATATTACTGGCTATGCTTCTGTTATTTCTAGGAGTTTACTCGAACGCACAAGGATTAGATAAAACTATAAACGTATTAATTATCGATGGCCAGAATAACCATGTACAATGGCCAAAGACTACCCATATGCTAAAGGCCTATTTAGAGGAAAGTGGTCTTTTTAAGGTGGATGTTCAACGCTCTGCTTACACCTGGAAAGGAGAAGAATTCATCCTAGAATTTCCTATAGACCAAAAAACCGAAGCCTTGGAAAATCCAAAACCTGATTCAAATTTTAGTCCAGAATTCTCTAAATACGATGTGATCATCTCCAATTTTGGTTGGAATGCAGCGGATTGGACAGATGCAACTCAAAAATCCTTTGAAAACTATATAGAAAATGGGGGTGGATTGGTTGTATTTCATGCAGCAGACAACTCTTTCCCAAAATGGGAGGTCTATAATAAAATGATCGGTCTTGGTGGATGGGGCGATCGTAATGAAAAAGATGGTCCATACGTTTATTATAACGATGAAGATGAACTAGTCTATGATACGGAGCCTGGCAACGGCGGTGAACATGGCCCACAAAGTGAATATCAGATTCAGCTTAGAATTACAGAACATCCCATTACAAAAGGGATGCCTACCCTATGGATGCATACCAAGGACGAACTCTATGCTAAATTAAGAGGCCCCGCAGAGAATATGGAGATTTTAGCAACGGCTTTTGCCGACCCCGATAACAAAGGCACGGGACGGCACGAACCGGCCCTAATGACTCTGACCTATGGCAAAGGGCGCATATTCCATAACATTATGGGACATGCTGATTATTCTGTTGCCTGTGTCGGCTTTATAACAACAATGTTGAGAGGAACAGAATGGGCGGCAACAGGCCAGGTAACCCAAGAAATTCCCGAGAACTTCCCTTCAGAAGAAAAGTCGAGCTCTTTATCAACCGAGTATTGAGTATATGCTTAAAAAGTCTTATTGTTTTGTTTTACTAAGTTTGGTTTTTAAGGATACGCTCATTGCTAAAAGAAACAATAGCTATAGAATGAATATGAAGTATCTAAAAAAAATTAAACAACTTATATCCACAGTAAAATATATGGAGCTCACTTTAAGTATTCCCGCCCTATTATTTCCAGCTATTTCTTTAACTATGCTAGCCTATAACGCGCGCTATCTAGCGATTGCAGCATTAATCCGTCAATTACACCAAAAATATCAAGAGACAGCATCCGAATCTGTTAGATTACAAGTCAAAAAGCTGAGTAGAAGATTAACCATCATAAAGCATATGCAGGCCACTGCGATTTTCAGTTTTTTATTAGCGGTTATTACGATGGCATTGATTTACTTAGAACATTCCACATTGGCCAACGTAGTTTTTGGCTTTAGTCTTATGGCTTTGATGACTTCCTTGGTCCTAAGTTTAATAGAAGTCCAATTATCTACCAAAGCACTTTCCATTCAACTCAAGGATATGGAATAATGGCTGTCTTTAGTGGCTTTAAGGAAAAGGGTCATTCCTCTTTAAAACAGTATTGGTATAGACCTCTAGAAAAAGCATTGACCAACTTAAAATACCTTTTGGGTGAAAGCGTACTTACTCAAGAAGAATTTGATACAGAAAAAATAAAGATTTTAAAGGGTGAATACGCAGAAATAGCTAACATCTCAGATGTATTTACACTTTGAAATAAATTTCAGAAGCCCTTATCGACAAAATACACTAACCAACTCAGTAGTCGGTTTTTTTAAACTGATTTTCACCATACATTAAAAGAAGTCGACAAAAGCAATATTTTAGAGCACAAAGAGCAGAATACTATCTGTTTATAAAACTTTTGACAAAAAAACAGACTGGATAGTTTGTTTTTTAAAGTTCTAAAAGTGCGTTTCATCGAACGTATACCATCACTTTTACATATTTATTTTGAATTTGGTAACAACTGAATAAAAAACTTATTTCTTAGAAATCAAATCTGAATGGTTTAACAATAACTTACATCAAATAAATCTTATATAATATGCATATATTTATGACCTTGTCAAAACTACTCTTTAGTTATGCAATATGTAAAGCAGCTAGATTATTTTAAGAACATAAGAGAAGTACGAGAGTTCGAATTTGGAAGTTTCTACTTTTTCGATGGTTTGGTTATATCTGAAATAAATAAAGGTGTTTTCTTCCGATGGAAAATGGCTGAAAAAGCTGTTAAAGCCGCTAAGGAGTTTTATAAGGAAGAACAACCCATTGCCTATATTTCCAACCGAATTCATAGTTATACCGTGGCACCGACCGATTGGCTCAAATTTTATAACCACAGACATGAATTAGCATACTATTCGGTAGTGGGCAGCACCAAAGGAAGTTTGCCTAGCACCCTGTTAGAAAAAATGTTTTTCAAAGGCTCTCTAATGCAGTTCAATGAACTAGACGAGGCTATAGCTTGGAGTTTGGAAAAACTAGAGGCGTACAATAGTGCGCGACTTTAAAGCTTAACCATTCCAATATGTAATAAAGCATCGCCTTAATTAACGACCGCTTAGTCGTTTAAACAACTAATATAACCGTCAAAAGGAGCTTTTATTAGCGTTGTTTTCTGTGCATAAGTATCGAACACTATAGCTAAAAGTTTGTCTTTTTCAACTTTGGCGCCATTAAAAACCTATAGCACAAAAATTCCGACTGTTGATGCGCGCAATCACTTACGACGTTCCAGATAAATAGATTCATCACCTTTTTTGTCGTTACCAATACTATCAAAAAACATTTCTAAAGATTCAAATATCACAAGGATATCAGAAATCCCCTATTGGATAGAAAAATCATCAGAACGCATACTTTCCCCCGCTTCAAAAACGATAGCCGGCTTGTTCAAACGAAATACCATATTCCTAAAGAAGCCCTTAATTAACTTAGAAGAAAAAGTTAGCGGCGCATTAAACATTTTGACCAAAGTATCACTTTTCTTATCTTCCTTGGTATATCTTATTTAGGGATAATTATGTCGCTGCCCCCCACCAGTGTGCAAACTTATTTGAGGTAGTATTCCATTCAAATAGCGACAGGCTATCCCACTGGCCATGGAGCCAGACTTTGTTCCAGGAAAACTTGTATTTACATCCTTACCGCCTGGTACGTGTGTAGAATAGTGGATACATCCAAAAATATTAAGAATAGGCACTGCAATAACTGCCCCTACATTTACATTAAAACTACCATTGTGTGACATACTACGGTCTATCTCCACACCGTATACCACATTTCCTTGTAATCATGCCTAGACCAGTACCACGGTACCGGCCATTTTAGTATTAAAAACATAAACCAAGGTATTTATTAAGATTCCGATAGCTAAACAGTCAATGATTATTTTTACGAACCTGTTTTTGCCAAGAGGAACAGAATTTCCTCCAATAGTTGTTGTTTTATTTTCTCTTTCGATTTCTTTGTTTCTAAATAAATGCTGTGATTTTCTTAGCCAAATTTACACCTGTCGCAATTTTCTTAACCTATTGGATGATACCCTCTTCCTAAAACAAATTTTTAGACTAGTGTTACCTAAATTTATAAAGTACTCCGTATGGCCAATCTTTTCTATACAAAGCGCACACTTTTCAGACTCCTTTGCTAAACACTTGGCGGGCTGCTGCTTTTTCTGTTTAATAGAATATGTTTAAATATGGTATTTCCCCAGTAAAATCTAAACAGGTTTTTTAATGTGATCAAAATGTGTCTAAATAAGATACTAAAGCCATATAAAAGTTGTTAATAACTAACCCGTACCGTAAATTTGTACAGATAAAAAATCAATAAATGAGTGGTTTGTTAACATCTTCAATTGCCAGAAAAGTAGTGATGGCCCTTTCTGGTATTTTTTTGGTCTTCTTTCTAGGCCAACATTTTGTAATCAACATTACTTCTGTTATTGCTCCCAACACGTTTAATAGTTGGTCCCATTTTATGGGATACAATCCTTTAGTGCAATATCTTCTTCAACCTATTCTTATCGCTGGTGTTGTTGTCCACTTCGCCATGGGGATTGCTTTAGAAATTCAAAATACAAGAGCAAGAACAGTGAAATATGCGAAATACAAAGGGAGTGCAAATGCTTCCTGGATTTCAAGAAATATGATCATCACAGGACTCGTTGTACTCGCTTTTCTAGGTTTGCATATGTATGATTTTTGGATACATGAAATGGCCTATAAATATATTGAGGCCAACCCAGAGGACCCAACAAGATATTATGAAGAAACTGTAGAGAAATTTGAGCCACTTGTTAGAACGGTAATATATGTTGCCTCATTTGGGTTATTGGCATTGCACTTATTACATGGTTTTGCCTCCTCCTTTCAAACTATGGGAATAAACAACAAATATTCTCCAGCGATACAAACATTTACTAAGATATATGCTATCGGAATTCCTTTAGGATTCGCATTCATCGCAATATATCATCACCTTAACCCAATAACACATTAAATATGGGCATATTGGATTCTAAAGTTCCTTCAGGGCCGCTGGCCGATAAATGGACTAACCATAAAAATAAAATTAATCTAGTAAATCCAGCTAACAAACGGAACATAGATATTATCGTTGTAGGTACCGGATTAGCAGGAGGTTCTGCCGCCGCCACCTTAGCTGAATTAGGCTATAACGTAAAAACGTTTTGCTATCAAGATTCTCCTAGACGTGCCCACTCAATTGCAGCACAAGGAGGCATTAACGCGGCTAAAAATTACCAGGGTGATGGTGATAGTAGTTATCGCTTATTCTACGACACCGTTAAAGGAGGAGATTATCGCTCTAGAGAGGCTAACGTTTATCGTTTAGCGGAAGTATCTGGTCAAATAATTGACCAATGTGTGGCGCAAGGAGTCCCTTTTGCAAGAGAGTACGGTGGTTTATTGGATAATCGTTCTTTTGGTGGTGTTTTGGTTTCTAGAACATTTTATGCTAAAGGTCAAACGGGACAGCAATTATTGTTAGGTGCTTATTCGGCAATGAACCGACAAATCAATCGGGGTAAGATTCAACCTTTTAATCGTCATGAGATGATGGATTTGGTGAAGATTGATGGAAAAGCCCGAGGTATTATAGCACGTAACCTCATAACTGGTGAAATAGAAAGGCATTCTGCCCACGCTGTTGTATTAGCAACCGGTGGATATGGCAATGTATTTTTCCTTTCTACGAACGCCATGGGAAGTAATGCAATGGCGGCTTGGAGAGCACACCGTAGAGGAGCTCATTTTGCAAATCCTTGCTTTACACAAATACACCCCACTTGTATTCCTGTTTCTGGAGATCATCAATCCAAACTAACCTTAATGTCTGAATCATTAAGAAACGATGGACGAATCTGGGTTCCTTCAAAAGAAGCAGATGCACAGGCAATAAGAGATGGCAAATTAAAACCTACTTCAATTAACGAAGAAGATAGAGATTACTTTTTGGAAAGAAGATACCCTGCATTTGGCAACTTAGTCCCAAGAGATGTTGCTTCTAGAGCTGCAAAAGAACGTTGTGACGCCGGTTTTGGAGTCAACAAAACAGGGGAAGCTGTTTATTTAGACTTCGACGCGGCCATTACAAGATATGGTCATGAAAAAGCTTTGACCAGCGGTCATAAAGAAGCAACAGACAAAGAAGTTCGCACATACGGAGAAGAGGTGATAGAGACCAAATATGGTAACCTTTTCCAAATGTATGAGAAAATTGTAGATGAAAATCCATACAAAACACCAATGATGATTTATCCCGCAGTACACTATACTATGGGTGGACTATGGGTGGATTATAACTTGCAAACCACAATTGAAGGTTGTTATGCCGCAGGTGAAGCAAACTTTAGTGATCACGGAGCAAATAGGCTCGGCGCTTCCGCATTAATGCAAGGTTTAGCCGATGGGTATTTTGTGCTTCCATACACGATTGGCGATTATTTGTCGAACGATATTAGAACCGGAAAAATCCCTACAGATTCTCCAGAATTCGATGCCGCCGAAAAAGAAGTTCGTGAACGAATGGCAAAATTAATAAACGGCAAGGGAACCCATTCTGTAGATTATTACCATAAAATACTTGGTAAAATCATGTGGAATAAATGTGGAATGTCAAGGAACGTCAAGGAATTGCAGGAGGCCATAGATGAAATATCAGCTTTAAGAGCAGATTTTTGGGAAAACGTGCGAGTTCCAGGATCAATAGACAGCAAGAACCAAGAGTTAGAGAAAGCAGGACGTGTAGCGGACTTCTTAGAGCTTGGAGAATTGTTCGCAAAAGATGCATTGACGCGTAATGAATCTTGCGGTGGGCATTTCCGTGAAGAGTACCAAACTCCGGAAGGTGAAGCTTTACGAGACGATGAGAACTTTAAGTTTGTGTCATCTTGGGAATATAAAGGCGAACCTAAAGACGCTGTGCTTCACAAGGAAGAGTTGAAGTACGAGAATATCGAATTGAAAACTAGAAGTTATAAATAGTTTCGTGTTGATGCGCTAGAAATAGAATCATCCACGAACTACAAAATAAAAGCTATGAAATTAACATTAAAAATCTGGCGTCAGAAGGATGCTAATTCCAAAGGAAAAATGATGGATTATGCCATAGATGGTATAGATGGTGATATGTCTTTTTTAGAGATGATGGATGTTCTTAATGAAAATTTGAATAACAAAGGTGAAGAGCCGGTGGAATTTGACCATGATTGTCGCGAAGGCATTTGTGGATCCTGCTCCCTTCAAATAAATGGTGAACCTCACGGACCAGATAGATTAGTCACTACCTGTCAATTGCATATGCGTAAATTCAACGATGGTGATACGATAACTATTGAGCCCTTTAGAGCAAAAGCTTTCCCTGTTATTAAAGATTTGATTGTAGATCGTACAGCATTCGATAGAATACAACAAGCTGGCGGTTACATTTCTGTGAACACCTCTGGAAATACTCAAGATGCAAACTCAATTCCTATTGATAAGCACGATGCAGACGATGCCTTTTATTCAGCTGCATGTATTGGTTGTGGTGCTTGTGTAGCCGCTTGTAAAAATGCAAGCGCAATGTTATTTACCTCAGCTAAAATATCTCAATATGCATTGTTACCACAAGGACAGGTAGAAGCTGTAGACAGGGTACAGAACATGGTACGTCAAATGGATTTAGAAGGTTTTGGCAACTGTACGAATACCGGTGCCTGTGAGATAGAGTGTCCTAAAGGAATTTCCTTAGAGAACATTGCACGTATGAACCGTGAATATCTTAGTGCCAGTGTCAAGGGTTAAATCGATACCATTTATTTATATACATATGAAATCCCATGCATCAACGTATGGGGTTTTTTATTTTTAGCATATATCCAAAAATGTCGTGAAGAACACATCATAGTCACGCCCTTTAGAAACGAAGTCACTGCTCATTGGTAAAATCAGCTGACCTAAACTATCTTTAAAATAAATTGATTTTGCTATGCGTCATTCCTCAAAACTACCTACTATAAAGACGACTATTTTTACCACGATAGGAAACTTGGCCCGAAAACATAAGGCCACTGATCTCTCCCAAGGCTTTCCTAATTTTGAGGCTGACCCAAAGCTTATACAATTAGTCTCCAAAGCGATGCAAAACGGGCATAATCAATATGCTCCCATGCAAGGACACTACGGACTTCGAGAAGCTATTTCCGGAAAGATTCTAAAAGCTCATAATTATGAGTATCATCCCGAAACAGAAATCACTATCACGGTAGGTGCGACACAAGCAATTTTTACGGCCATTACAGCATTTATTCATACAGGCGACGAGGTAGTTGTTATAAAACCTGCTTACGACTGTTACGAGCCCGCTATTATGTTAAACGGAGGTATTCCGGTTTATCTGCAGTTACCAGCCCGTGACTATAGTATCGACTGGGAGGCTTTTCAAAAATTGATTACCGCTAAAACCAAAATGGTTATTCTAAATACGCCACATAATCCCACGGGGCGTATACTTTCAAACGAAGATATGCTCAAACTAGAAGCAATTCTAAGGCCTACAAATATTCTTCTATTAAGCGATGAGGTATACGAACATATTATCTTCGACAGTAAAGACCATGAAAGCGCCTGCCGTTATCCCGACTTGGCCAAAAGAAGCTTTATCTGTGCTTCTTTCGGAAAAACCTTTCATGTTACTGGATGGAAAGTAGGCTATTGCGTAGCTCCAGAGCCCCTTATGGCAGAGTTTAGAAAAGTCCACCAATTTGCCGTGTTTTGTGTAGACCATCCTGTTCAAAGGGCTTTGGCAGAATACCTACAGGATAAAAATCACTACCTACATCTAAACGACTTCTACCAGAAAAAACGAGATTTATTTTTAGAGGGGCTAGACGCTTCCAGATTTACTTTTAAACCTAGCGCCGGAACTTATTTTCAACTTTTAGATTACAGTGCTATTACAGATGAGCATGATGAAGATTTCGCCAAAAGATTAATTACAGATTATAAATTAGCCAGTATTCCTATTTCTTCATTTAATTCTAAAAAAGAAAACAACATGATGCTTCGCTTTTGTTTTGCTAAAAAACGTGAAACTTTAGAAGAAGCTCTTGACATTCTTAATCGAATTTAAGGTAATGCGGCATTTATTTTAATCATAAACTCGCCAATCTTATTAGGTTCTAACCATCGTGTCACTATGACCATATCGTTTTCTTTATCTATTACAATAAAATTCCCTCCAAATCCTGCAGCATAATAAATGTTTTCCGACAGACCTTCCCAATGTCTATCTCCTTTTTTGTTTAACCACCACATGTAGCCATAATTCACGTTAGGTTTTGATGGTGCTATCGCCTTCTTAATCCAATCTTCACTTATCAAACGCTCTTGCTTCCATTTGCCATTATTTAAGAATAATAAGCCAAAACGTGCCATATCCTCTGTATTAATAAAAAGTCCAGCACCCGAATGTCCACCTCCAGTTACCGATTTCATTTTAATACCATCAACTTCAGTCCAAGCGTGGTCATAACCGTACCAACGCCACGTTGTTGACGCCCCGATTTTATCCATAATCTTATCCTTCAGCACCAAGGGCATAGGCTTACGCCATACATGGGTAAGTGCATAAGCTAGCACATTTACACGAACATCGTTGTATTCCATAAAAGTTCCAGGTTCTTTGGGTTCTTCGAATTTCCAGTCATCGATGTCCCCTTCTTTTGGTGGCCTATCAGCCCAATCCTTGCCACCCCAAATGGCTCCCGACCAAGAAGAATTTTGCTGCAGTAAATGTTCCCAATTAACTTTTGAATTATGTTTTCCATCAAAAGTTCCATCCCAGATGTACTGCCTTACTTTATCATTTGTATTTGCAATAAGGCCGTTATCAAAAGCCAAACCGGCCATGGTGCTTAAAAAGCTTTTGGTTACGCTAAAGGTCATATCTACACGCTTGGTATCCCCCCAAACTGCTACAATGTGCCCATTTTTCAGTATCATGCCCGCTGGTCCTCCTCTCTTTTTGGTTGGTCCTAAAATGTTATGAAAAGGCTCATTTTCAAATCCTTTAAGAATAGCAATCCTTAAATCCCGAGAGCCCAAATATTCGTTAGACTTGGCAAATGAAACAGCCTCCTCCAATCTTGAATTATCAATACTAAACGCCTTCGCCGATTTCTGTTCCCAAACAGCATTACGCTCTGGAAAATAATAATCCTGTGACTGTCCAACCAAAATAAACGAAAGCAGAAAAAAAACCGTGGTCAAATATCTCATGTGTAGTCCTCTATTAGTTTGGTAAGGTAGTTAAATCACACCTCATTAACCAATCTGTCTGTTCATCAGTTCCAATGTAATAGGGATGGGTTCCAAACTTGGAGAAACCATATCGTTGATAAAATCGTATGGCTTTTTTATTCTTCTCCCAAACCCCAAGCCAAACATAACGCTTATCTAATCTCAAAGCTATTTCTTGTACTTTTCGAAGTATACCTAGACCATATCCGCGACCTTGAAAAGCTTCCACTACATAAATACGCTCTAACTCCATACCTTCAGCTACTCTCAGCTCTGTTTGGGCTTGATTTTGATTAAGCTTTAGATATCCTATAACGTGCGTATCCAAATACACAAAATAGAAAAAGCTATCGGGGTTTCGTAGCTGTGACAATAGCACTTTCTCGTTAAACGCAATACCGATATATGTATTAAAATCGTCAGGTTTGTTATCCTTCTCAAAAGCATTTATAAAAGTGCTTTTAGAAATCGCCAAGAGCTGATCAATATCATTATCCTTACACTGTCTAAAATTTAATTCCACCGACTAAAGATAAAATATTTCTAAATAATTTGTTTCCCTTCCATGCGAGATATAAAAAAACTATAGGTGAACTAATAGCAACAAAAAAAAGAGCCCCTTTGGATAGGTGCTCTTTCATTATCATTTTTATAAAAGAATGCTATAGCATAAATAACTTTTTAATCAACCGAATGATACCGCTGAAGAAATCATTGTGATATACTTGTGGTTTTTCTTGTGGCGCCATGGAGTTCCTATTAGGTTGATTTTATGCTTTTTCTTGAGTCGTATAATAGTTTCAACACTATTAATATATCAGTTAACGTTTTTGAAAATCATATTATTGTTGTAATCTATTCTAAAATGTTGTGAAATAAATAAAGTGCTACTTTTTGTAGATACAATAAAAGTATAACCTACTCTATTTTCATCTCGGGCACTGCGCCTTTTATAATAAGTTTGCCCTCTGTAGCCCCTCTAATGTCCTCCACGGTAACACCAGGAGCCCGCTCTAATAATAAGAAACCATCAGGGGTGATTTCCAAAACAGCAAGGTTAGTCACAATTTTCTTAACGCAACCCACACCCGTTAATGGCAAGGAACATTTTTTTAATAATTTAGATTCTCCTGCTCTGTTCGTGTGCATCATAGCTACGATGATTTGCTCTGCCGAAGCGACCAAATCCATGGCTCCTCCCATCCCCTTAACCATTTTACCAGGAATTTTCCAATTCGCAATATCTCCATTTTGGGCAACTTCCATTGCTCCAAGAATCGTCAGGTCTACGTGCTTTCCTCTTATCATGCCGAAACTAAGGACAGAATCAAAAAAAGATGCCCCGGGTAAGGTTGTAATTGTTTGCTTACCCGCATTGATGATATCAGCATCCTCCTCGCCCTCAAATGGAAAAGGACCCATGCCTAAAACGCCGTTTTCACTTTGAAACTCTACACTTGTGTCGTCTCGCACATAGTTGGCCACCAATGTGGGTATTCCTATTCCTAAATTAACATAAAATCCGTTCTGTACTTCTTGTGCAATACGTTTTGCAATTCCATTTTTATCCAGCATGGCTTAGTTCCTTTGTCTTACAGTTCGCTGCTCTATTCTCTTTTCAAAGATTTCTCCTTGAAATATACGCTGCACAAATATTCCGGGGATATGCACTTGATTTGGGTCGAGGCCTCCTGCAGGTACCAGCTCCTCTACCTCAACTACGGTAACTTTCGCAGCGCCGCACATACACGGGTTAAAGTTCCGCGCAGTTCCCTTAAAAATAAGATTACCTGCCTCATCTCCTTTCCACGCTTTTATAAAAGCAAAGTCTGCTTTGTATGCCTCTTCCAATACATACATTTTACCATCAAACTCACGCGTTTCCTTTCCTTCTGCTACTTCGGTTCCGTATCCTGCTGGTGTAAAAAACGCAGGAAAACCACCTTGGGCTGCCCTACACTTTTCCGCAAGCGTACCTTGTGGGGTAAGCTCTACTTCTAGTTCTCCACTTAACATCTGACGTTCAAACTCATCGTTTTCGCCAACATAAGAAGATATCATTTTTTTTATCTGATGTTTCTGTAGCAATAGTCCCAAGCCAAAATCATCTACACCGGCATTATTAGAAATACAGGTAATATCGGTTACGCCTAAAGCAACTAGTTGGGCAATGGCATTTTCAGGTATTCCGCACAGGCCGAATCCTCCCAACATTAAGGTCATACCATCCTCTATCCCTTTTAGTGCCTCATGCACATTAGCAACCGTTTTTTTTATCATAGCTCCTTACATTATAGCATGTACAATGTACCGCTAATATTGATGTATTCCCAAAAAAAAGACCCCGCATTTTGCGAGGTCAGTAAATTATTTAGGTATAATACGTAGCTTTCACTTCATCAATCCTAAAAATCCAAATCCTCCAAATCCTCCTCTATATCAGTATCTTGCCTTTGGTTTTCACTAAATTTATCGCAATCAATTTCTATAGACATATCCTCAGGTTTTTCAAAATCCGCTGTGGAGATAGCTAGCTCCTCATTAGCGTAGTTCTTTTTCATATACAAGCCCCATATAGGCAAAGCCATGGTTGCGCCTTGGCCGTACGTAATACTTTTAAAGTGCGTAGCACGTTCTTCACCGCCTACCCAAACACCAGTAACCAAATTAGGCACCATTCCCATAAACCAACCATCACTATTGTTTTGGGTAGTACCCGTTTTACCTGCGATAGGATTCGTAAGCCCATACGGATAGCCTGTAATCACTTTCTTATATACTGAATTATCTTTATTATAGTTATGGCGTAAACGCGTTCCAGAACCTCCTTCGGTTACCCCCTTCATTAGGTCTACCATGGTATAGGAAACTTCTTTACTAAGTACATCTTTAGTCTCTGGTACATATTCATAAAGCACGGTGCCGTTCTTATCCTCTATACGGGTGACCATTACCGGTTTTACATACACACCTTGGTTGGCAAAAGCACCATAAGCTCCTACCATTTCATATACGCTTACTTCCTCTGTTCCTAAGGCTATGGCAGGCACCGCTAAGATGTCGCCGGTAAAGCCCAAGTTCTTTACAATAGATACGACTGATTTTGGCCCAACCTTATCTATAAGCTGCGCCGTAACTGTATTTACAGAGTTTGCCAGCGCATATTTCAAAGTCATGTCCCTTCCAGAATACTTGGAATCGGAATTCCTAGGACACCAGGGCTCCATATTACCATGTTTACCTGCCTCGATACAGTACTGCGTATCTGGAAACGTTTCGCATGGTGATAATCGCAATTGGTCTATCGCTGCGGCATAGACAAAAGGTTTAAAAGTAGAACCAGCTTGCCGTGCGCCCTGTATCACGTTGTCATACTGAAAATGCTTATAATCGACACCCCCAACCCATGCTTTTACGTGGCCGGATTGTGGTTCCATGGACATCATTGATGCCCTTAAGAAGGTTTTATAATACCGGATGGAATCCATTGGAGTAAGTATCGTGTCTTTTTCTCTGGTATCACTTTTCCAGTCAAAAACCGTCATTTCTGTCCTTTTGGTAAATGACTCTCGAATTTCGTTTTCAGATTTCCCTACATCTTTCATTTTTCGCCACCGCTCCGAAGATTTAATGGCTCTTTCCATAATTCTGTCCGTTTCCTCTGTGGTGAGGTCTAAAAATGGTGCTGTGGGATTTTTATCTGGTGTATTCTGACGAAAAAATTCAGCTTGCAGTCGTTCCATGTGTTGGGAAACAGACTCTTCAGCATTCTGCTGCATTCTAGAATCAATCGTAGTGTATATTTTTAATCCGTCTAGGTACAAATTATAACGATCACGTTCCCCTGCCATTGCCGGTTTAGGGTTCTTATTTATCCAACCTCTCATAAAACGTTGAAGGTACATTCTAAAATAAGTAGCCAAGCCTTCCCGGTGGCTTTCCGGATTAAAGTTAATATCCATCTTTAAGGCCTGTAACGAATCTTTTTCGTTCTCAGTAATGTATTCGTACCGCGCCAACTGTCCCAATACTATATTTCGTTTATTCAGCGTAATCTCTTCTCGTCGTAACGGGTTAAAAAGCGATGAATTTTGAAGCATACCCACCAACATAGCAGATTCTTCAACTTTTAGGTCCTTTGGTTCTTTACCAAAATAAATTCGGGATGCAGAGCGGATACCGTCAGCGTTATTACCAAAATCATAGATATTCAAATACATACTTATGATTTCTTCCTTGGTGTAGCTGCGTTCCAAACGAGCAGCCAGGACCCATTCCTTTAGTTTTTGTTGAATGGTCTCCAACTTATTCCTAGATCTTACACCCACAAAGAGTTGGCGTGCCAACTGCTGGGTAATAGTACTTGCTCCTCCTCGCTTTCCTAAGTAGAATGCCGCTCTAAGAGTTCCCCGAGCATCTATGCCTGAATGGTCCCTAAAACGAATATCCTCACTTGCGATAAGGGTATTAACTAAGTTTTCTGGCAGGTCTTCGTAGGTTACATCGGTTCTGTTATCGTCCAAATAAAATTTTCCTAAAAGCTTTCCATCAGAGGATACTATTTGCGATGCCAAATTGGTCTGTGGATTTTCTAGATACTCATAGGGTGGTAAATCACCGAATAAGCCCCAGGAAGCGGATAAAAAAAGCAATGCAAAGAACGCAATACCGGAAACAAAAAGTATCCAAAACCATTTGATGTATTTAAAAAACCCAAGAGGTTCCTTCTTTTTAACCGTTTTCGCCATTAAACTAGGGGTTAGTTTCTATTATTTCTATACCCACATCCGTAATGCCTTCCAATCCAATAACACCGGATACGTTGCCATTTTTACGCATTGCATGTGAGAGCTTTAAGGTATATACGCCAGAAGTAGGAAAAACGATGTTTTCCTTGTACCATAATTTATTCTCTTTAAGACTACCACCGCCCTTTCCCAACCAAGTGCCATCTGGCAAGGCCATTACATATTCTAGGGTGTCTTGTACTACTTCCCCTTCAGGAGTATTGAGAGCGGCTATTAAAAAAAGATTGCTGAACCGAAAGTTTTGGTCGTTCCTTACATTAATAAAAATCTGGTATTCTTGGAGGGAATCCATTTCAGAAAAAGCAAATTCCTTAACATCATCCTTATTCCAAACTGAGCCATTCACGCTTTTGTACTCGGAACGGACTATATTGGTATTACAAGAAATTACCATAACACCAAGCATAACAAGACAACTGAGCTTACGCATTATTTGGCTTTCCTTTTCTATTGTTGCTATTTCCTCTACTATTATTGTTGCTATTGCCGTTGTTGCTCTTGTTGTTACTATTGCTAGGATTAGCGTTGCTATTCTTGGCATTGGTAGTGCGTTTACCTTTGTTTCTGTTTCGGCTGTATTTACTGCCCTTAGGCTTGTCAAAACGTGTAAGACTATCCTGACCAACAACATTTTCGAACACTACTTTTTCTTCGATAATATTATCTACCGCATAGGCTTCTAGACTTGCCACTTTTTCCTTATTTCTATTTTTCTCTAAAATCTCATTGACCTGATCTTTGGAAAGTACATGCCAGTTGGCAGGCACATCTTTGTAAGAGAACCATAGTTGTTCTTTGAAAATATCTGTTTTTTGACAAAAAGCGAGCCCTTTTTCGGTAAAAAGCTTGGTTTCCTGCGATGGAAAATCTTTTAAGGCATCTAAATAAACATCTAATTCATAGTTCAAACAACACTTGAGTTTTCCACATTGCCCAGCCAATTTTTGAGGATTGAGCGACAGTTGTTGGTACCGAGCCGCAGAGGTGCTTACCGATCTAAAATCCGTAAGCCATGTGGAACAACAAAGTTCTCTACCACAAGAACCAATACCGCCTAAACGCTGAGCCTCTTGCCTGTAACCGATTTGACGCATTTCTATTCGAATACCAAAGGCCTTGGCCATATCCTTGATTAATTGTCTAAAGTCTACACGGTCTTCTGCAGTATAATAGAATGTAGCCTTCGAACCATCTCCTTGAAACTCCACATCAGAAATCTTCATTTGAAGCTGTAAAATAATGGCAATTTCCCGAGAGCGTTTTTTAATTTCATCTTCTCTATCCCTACATTTCTGCCAAATATCAATGTCTTTTTGGGAGGCCTTTCTGTAGACTTTAGGAAAATCTTCCTTTGTAAAATCTTCCTTTTTACGCTTCATCTGAACCCGAACCAATTCTCCGGTCAAGGTAACCATACCAATATCATGACCCGAAGTTGCTTGTGTAGCAACGATATCGCCAATAGAAAGTGATAGATTTTCTGTGTTTTGGAAAAATTCCTTTCTGCTATTCTTAAATCGGACCTCTACAAAATCAAAACGCTTTTCCCCGTTGGGAAGCGCCATATTTGAAAGCCAATCAAAAACTGTTAATTTATTGCAACCATCCGTACCGCAAGTGCCATTATTCTTGCATCCCTTAGGTTGTCCATCCTTACCGGTAGAACAACTGCTACACCCCATATTATATATATTGACTCCAAAAAACAAGTTGTTTTTTGGATTAAGGTTCGTAAAAAACTAAATCTTAACGGTAAAGATACTATTTTTTTGATGTGAAGGAAAAGGAAGATCTTGGGCAGCCTATAGTTTTATAAAGTGCAATGACATACCCAGCGCAAACCTAGCGCTACTTTTACTACTATTTCCATAAACGTTTTTAGGAAGGTCCTGAGTGTCCTAGGCAATCTGTTTAAACCTCAGCGAAAGTACAGATTAATCTTACTAGCTCTAAGTAACCAAATCTTCTTAAGTTCCTCCTCTTGAAGACAATAAAAAAAATATATTCGAAGTAGTGTGTAGCAAAACACTACTTCTTAAACTTCAACACCTCGGAACGGCCTTTCTTGAATATCTTATTGCTTACCGTTTTACCTCTTCTTAATGCCTTCTGCTCTTCAAATGTCAATTCATGTACCTCCTTACAATTATCTGAACAACAATAGTTCATTTTCTCAGAACAGACCTCACATTGTATAAATAGCAAATGGCAAGCATCATTAACGCAATTCACATGCTCATCACACGGTTGTCCGCACTGGTGGCAACTGGCTATGACATCGTCTGAAATTCGTTCTCCTAGGCGGCTATCAAAAACAAAATTTTTGCCTTTGAACTTATTCTCTAATTTCTGGCTTTCTACCTGTTTGGCATACTCTATAATTCCACCTTCTAATTGATATACTTGTTTAAAGCCTTTATGTTTGTAATATGCGCTGGCTTTTTCGCATCGTATGCCTCCAGTACAGTACATCACCAATTTTTTATCCTCTTTATGGTCTGCTAAATCTTTTTCTATAATATCCAAAGAATCGCGAAATGTATCTACATCTGGCGTAATCGCATTTTCAAAGTGTCCTATTTCACTTTCGTAATGGTTTCGCATATCCACTAAAACCGTATCCGGATCTTCGATAAGTGCATTGAACTCCATTGCATTTGCGTGAACCCCTTTATTGGTGACATCAAAGGAGGCGTCATTAAGGCCATCGGCAACAATTTTATGCCGCACTTTTACCTTCAATTTTAAAAAAGACATATTATCCTGTTCAACCGCAATGTTAAGTCGTACTCCTTTCAAAAAAGAGATACTATCCAAATGCGCCTTAAACGCTTCAAAATTCTCAGCAGGAACAGATAGCTGTGCATTTATACCCTCATGCGCCACGTAAATACGTCCCAAAACTTCTAGGGCATCCCAATGGATGAATAAATGATTTCTAAAAATGGAGGTGTTTACTATGTGTGCGTACTGGTAGAAAGAGATTGTTAACCGTTCTTTACCTGCTTCTTCAATCAAAGCAGCTCTCTCCTTTGCACTTAATGTATTGTACAGTTGCATGCTATACCAATTTCAAGTTAAAGAATTATTACAAGTGTAAAGGTACTACTAATTGAAATTAGATACCGGTGCTATGACTCACCATATGCTATAACCTAAAAAGAGTCTCGGTTTCCCAAGACTCTTTACTGACTATTCCATTTTTTCCTCTTCATAGCAATACTTCCACATACTTAAAAGGAGATAGCCACCAAAATATCTGTTGTTTAAACAACAGAACCAACCATATTAACCAATATTACTGTTAAGATGCCCATGTTCTTGAATGGTTGCGTATAATTGTTTATTATTTTTACAATAAACAGAATGGTGAACAACAACGGGTAATGTTCCATTTAGGTATTAAAACTATCTTTGAACAGTATCCAAAATGGGGTACTAAAGGGTTTTTATTTCTGAACTACTACGATTATGGGCATCTTTATAATTGTAACAAATTTGACCTCACAACAATCATTTAAAAAAAAGAAATGCTAATTTAGCATTTCATAAGATTTATATGTGATTAGGCCATATCAGATAACAATAAAGACAAAATTTATGCGCCTTGATGGAGAATTGAACAAAGCTCCAATACTTTATACCAATAGGTATTCAATATACTAAAAAAACAGACTATGAGTTCCGAGAAAGAAGCAAAATTAAAAGCCCTTAAACTTACCCTTGATAAAATGGACAAAACCTATGGAAAGGGTGCTGTCATGAAATTAGGAGATAGTGTTGTTGCTGACGTAGAGGTGATTCCTTCGGGTTCATTGGGACTTGATGTTGCTTTGGGCGTAGGTGGTTACCCTCGCGGGAGAGTAGTAGAAATTTACGGCCCAGAATCATCAGGTAAAACCACATTAACCTTGCATGCGATTGCAGAGGCGCAAAAAAATGGAGGTATTGCAGCATTTATTGATGCGGAACATGCCTTTGACCGTTTTTATGCTGAAAAATTAGGAGTAGATATCGATAATCTTATCATATCTCAACCTGATAACGGAGAGCAAGGCTTAGAAATTGCAGATAACCTAATACGCTCAGGGGCTATCGACATTGTTGTAATTGATTCTGTTGCCGCGTTAACACCTAAAAGTGAAATTGAAGGTGAAATGGGTGATTCTAAAATGGGATTACACGCACGGTTAATGTCACAAGCCTTAAGAAAACTTACGGGTTCGATAAGTAAGACTGGTTGTACTGTTATTTTCATTAATCAGTTACGTGAAAAAATTGGTGTTATGTTCGGTAATCCCGAAACGACGACCGGTGGTAACGCACTTAAATTTTATGCTTCTGTAAGGCTAGATATAAGAAGGTCTACACAGATAAAAGATACGGATGGCAATGTACAGGGAAATAAGACGCGAGTTAAGGTTGTGAAAAACAAAGTAGCTCCACCTTTTCGTACTACGGAATTTGATATTATGTATGGTGTAGGAATATCGAAAGTAGGCGAAATCGTTGACCTTGGGGTCGAATATGAAATCGTGAAAAAAGCTGGTTCCTGGTTTAGCTACGGGGACACCAAACTAGGACAGGGCAGGGATGCAGTAAAATCACTACTGAATGATAATCCAGAACTATTTGAAGAACTAGATGGTAAAATACGTGAGGCCATAAAGGCTGTAAACTCTTAAACAAGAACTATTATTCACTCATTTTTTACTCTTTTACGCAACCCTTACGAACTATTTTCATCTTATAACTAAAAACAAAGTGCTATGATGAGGAAAAAATTAATATTCCTGCTGTTTTGTGCAGGTGTGTTGCTATGGAGTTGCTCACTAGATGATGATAGTCCCAATTTTCATTTTACCGCCCTTAAGATAAATGCGGCAAACCTGCCAGAGTCATTTGAACTGAATGAAACCTATGAGGTTGTAGTAGATTACACATTACCCAACAACTGCGCCCTTTTTGATGGATTTGAAGTAACCCAAGAGGACACCGCTATAAGAAACGTGGTTGCCATTGGTTCAGTGAGAACAGATCAAGTAGGCTGCAGGGAAGAAACAATTGAAGCGCAAGCTTCTTTCAATTTTACCGTTATTCATGACCAGCCTTACACCTTTAAATTTTATCAAAGCGAAAATAGTGCGGGTGAAAATGAATATCTGGAGGTAATTGTACCTGTAAACTAAAACACAAAAACCGACCATTTTTAGTGAGTCAAGAGGAACTCATACTACATTGTAAAAAGGGTGACCGTAGGGCGCAGGAGCATCTGTACCGCACCTATTCTGGTGTACTCTACGGAATATGCGTTAAATATTCAAGAAATAAGACAGAAGCAGAGGACAGTCTGCATGATAGTTTTATGACCATTTATGAAAAAATAGGTCAGTTTTCTTCTAAAGGATCTTTTGAAGGTTGGTTGAAACGTATAACTGTTAATACTGTGCTACAAAAATACAGGAAAGAAAAGCATTTATCTGTTGTAAACGAAAACAAAGAAGAAGAGGTAACGATAGATACGCAAGACAACGATATCTCTTTGCAGACCCTTTTGGGGTATATTAAAGAACTTCCGAACAAGTACAGAACCACATTTAACCTTTATGTTTTGGACGGCCATACACACAAGGAAATTGGTGAGTTATTAGGGACAACGGCAGGGACGTCGAAGTCGAATCTTGCGCGTGCACGAATACTTTTAAAAGAAAAAATAGAAACGAAAGTTCTCCAGACCATTATAGGCATAGCCGTTTTGGTTGGAAATTGTTTTTGATTCTTAGGAATCGCTATAAAAATAAGTCTTAAAAAGATGAACAAAAAAAAATTAGACGAACTGTTCCGAGATACCCTCTCAGATTTCAAGGAAGCTCCCAACGATAGCGTTTGGGCTTCTATTGAAGCTTCGCTGGACAAAAAGAAAAGGAAACGAGTTCTGCCCTTATGGTGGTCTCTTGGTAGTATTGCCGCAGCCTTGTTGGTAGGGTTCCTTATTTTTAATCCCTTCAATAAAAGCAGCACTACAGAGCAGAATAACACAGACCCTATTACAGATTCAAACGATGCTTCTAGAGTATTAAAAATAGACCAAAATAACGAAGAAGCCATTGAAGTGACCACAGATAATAAAACCAAATTCATTTTAGAAGAAACCGAAGTACAGGTCGTAAATAATGACGATAGTCAAAATAATTCTTTTAAAAATGCGCAAGATGCAAACCAGCAAAAGAAGGACGTAACTGGTAGCGATTGGTCTAAAGAAAAAGAGGCTATGGTACAAACTCAAAACATAGGGGACCAAAATAGCAACAAACTAAAAAACAAAGCATATCAGGATATCAATAAACTGAAAACCGAGGATGCTATTGCTGAATCACAAGAATCGCATCAACAAACAACTAAGGAAACAAATGCTGCGCAACATTTGGATGTGGTAGAAAAAATAGCCGGTAACAGGGAAACAGCGATTGCTATCAACAATACTGAAATAGCACAGAAAAAATCAACTACAAACGGGTCAATAGATTCGGATGCGGTAGAAAAATTAAATGCTACGAGTAAAGAATACCAAGTAGCAGCAAATGAAGCTGAACATAAAAAAGACAGCCTAAATACGGGTAATAAGAAATCTATTTTCGACGAAATAGAAATGAAAGAAGAAGACGCTGTTGCAAAAGCATCTACTAAAAAATGGTCGGCCGGGCCCAGTGTAGCACCTGTATACTTTAATGCTATAGGCGAAGGTTCTTCCGTGCACTCTATCTTTGTGCCAAATTCTAAATCGGGCAACATTAATATGAGTTATGGGTTATCCGTAGGATACGAAATAAGTCCTAAACTTACAGTTCGCTCAGGAATTCATAAAGTAGACTATGGTTATGACACTAATGATATCGCCTTTTCATCCTCTCCTGTAGCCTCTACTAACGGACAAATAGATAACATAAACTATCGGGTAACCTCTAAAAATTTAGTTATTTCCAGCAAACCAGGTGGAAGCGCTCTTGAACAGGCTCCCACTAATTCATTAGACGTTTCTGCTCAAAGTGTAGAAAAAGAAGGTGTCATGACACAGCAAATGGGTTATTTAGAAATTCCGGTAGAATTAAATTACGCACTTATAGACAAGAAGTTTGGGCTAAATGTTATCGGTGGAGTAAGTTCCTTGTTTTTGGTAGACAACTCCGTGGCACTAACTTCTGGAGACCTTATTACAGAAATGGGCGATGCAAATAATTTAAACGACCTTAATTTCAGTGCAAATTTTGGGCTTGGTGTTAACTATAAATTTTCACAGAATATTCAATTGAACATTGAACCTGTATTCAAATATCAGCTAAATACCTTTTCGGAAACAAATGGAACATTTAACCCTTATGCCTTGGGTGTTTACAGCGGACTTAGCTTTAAGTTTTAATACTAGTGCTTAAATCGGATAGAATTACGTCTCTTACCTCTTCCCGTAAGGTTGATGTATCGTCTTGGGCTAAAATCCCCGTTTCAAGAAACTCATGGACTATGGCGCGACTAATTCCTGGTCCTCCACTGAAGAACGTAAAAGAAAACCTCTTTTTGTTGTCGTAAAATGTTATAGGTACTACCGCTATGTTATGACTGATTGCCATTCTAAAAGCACCGTCCTTAAATTTATCCAGTAAAATATGTTCTTCTGGCACGCCTCCTTCCGGAAAAATACAAATACTTAACCCTTGATTGAGTCTTTTTTGTGCCCTACGATAAACCGCCGTTCTACTGCGGGTGTCTTCCCTATCTACCAAAATACAAACCCTTTTATAGAAAAAACCAAATAAGGGTATTTTGACTAATTCCTTTTTACCTACAAATACAAAAGGATTTTTACTCACATAGAGCATTAACATAATATCCAACATACTGGTATGATTGGCGACTAACATGTAGCTCTCCCCTTTAACCAAATGTTGCTCATACACCACTTTTGGAGGACAGCCCATACCATACAGAATAGGTTTGGCCCATATATTACGTGCCATCCAAAAAAATTGAGGATACCATGTCTGCTTGGAAGCAAATAACAACAGCAATGGGAAAAAAAGGAGTATGGGTAAGGCCACCATAATATAAAACCAAACACGGTACAATACATGGCCAATACGCCTAATCATTTTGAGCATGAATCAAAAATAGGTATTTCGGCTCTTATTTTTTGATTTGTTTTACCTTTGCTTTCTTATCATAAAAGCAAATGGCTAGAATATTAACCGGTATCCAAAGCACAGGAACTCCACATTTAGGAAACATCCTAGGTGCAATTATCCCCGCCATAGAAATGGCGCAAAACCCAAAAAACGAGTCCTTTCTGTTTATTGCAGATATGCATTCCCTTACCCAAATAAAAGATGGGACTGAACTTAGAAATAACACCTATGCTACCGCCGCTACATGGCTGGCCTTTGGACTAGATGTAGAGAAAACAGTTTTCTACAGACAAAGTGATGTTCCTCAAGTAACAGAACTATCTTGGTACCTCAGCTGCTTTTTTCCCTACCAACGCCTTACGTTGGCACACTCCTTTAAAGATAAATCTGATCGTTTGGAAGATATCAATGCAGGGCTCTTTACCTATCCTATGCTCATGGCAGCGGATATTCTACTGTACGATGCTAACATTGTACCCGTAGGAAAAGACCAAATGCAACATATAGAAATGACCCGTGATGTAGCTTCCCGTTTCCATGCACAATTGGGCGATACCTTTGTATTACCTGACGGAAAAGTACAAGAAGACACCATGTACATTCCCGGAACAGATGGGGCTAAAATGAGCAAGAGCAAAGGAAATCTTATAAATCTTTTTCAGAGCGATAAAAAACTCCGGAAACAGATCATGGGCATACAAACCGATAGTACGCCTATGGAAGCACCAAAAGACCCAAGTACGGACAACGTATTTGCACTTTATAAAATATTGGCGTCACAGCCACAGATAGAGGACATGAGCGCCAACTACTTGGCCGGAAATTATGGTTATGGACATGCCAAACAAGCTTTATACGAGGTTATCGAAAACAAATTTGAAGAACCACGTGAAAAGTTTGAATACTACATGAACCATTTAAACGAAATAGACGAAGCTTTAGGTTTAGGTGCCGAAAAAGCTAGGAAAGTAGCCGATGGGGTTTTGGAACGCGTTAGAGAGAAGCTAGGGTATTAATACCCATTATTTTTCGATGGCTAATAATTCCATTTCAAAAATCAATGCGGCATAAGGGGGAATTTCACCGCCGCCAGCACCTCTTGGTCCATAGGCCAAATCTTGGGGTATAAATACCTTCCATTTAGAACCGACCGGCATTAGTAACAAAGCTTCTGTCCAGCCACTAATAACCTGAGAAACTCCAAAACTAGTTGGTTCGCCTCGCTCTATGGAACTGTCAAATACCCTTCCTTCAATGAGTGTTCCTGTGTAATGCACTTTTACCTTGTCCGTTGCTAGAGGAATGGCACCATCGCTTTTATTTATAATTTCATACTGTAGACCGCTTTCGGTAGTAACTATTTCGGGTCTTTTTCCATTCTCATCCAAGAAACGTTCGCCTTCCGCACTTTGTTCTTCGGCTAATGCCTCTTGTTTTCCTTGAATTGTGTTCTGAATAAGTTTTTGCGCCTCTTTAAATGAGATTTTTTCTTCGCCCTTAATAACATCTTGTAAGGCTATGGAGAAGGCATGATAGGATAGCGAATCAAAACCTACGGTCTTTAGGTTGCGCCCAATACTTGTGCCAAAGGCATAGCTAAACCTTTGTAGGCTATCCTGTAGGTTCAATTCCTTGGCTTTCGCTATTACATCCAATTGGGACTGCATTTCGACAGCTTGTACTTTTAACTGTGTTACTTCTTTAATCAAGTCCCTTTTTTTCTGGCCAAAACTGATTAAACCAAAAAGAAATACTACTAGAACAACAATCGACTTCTGCATTTATTTGTTTTTATGGAATGCGAAAATAACTAAAATCTGAAAATAACTATTTATCCTTCCTTATTTTATATTCAACTAGTTCTCAAATAAGAAACCCTAGTAATCGCTTATATCTAAAACCTCATAAGGATTAAAGCTTTTCTTTCAGATTCAAAAAGTCTAACACAAACAGAAAAAATGAATAGCATAACCAAATTACTACTTCCGTTAAATTTTTTGATTCTTCTTTAGCACAAACTGAAAAAGACAACTTTTATTTAAGCTCGATGGCGCAATATCCATTGGTCGCAATAGTGAAAAAGTAACATCTGATGATTTTGAAGAAGACAGATTCAAAAGCTTTAATTTCTCAATTTCTCCCGCAGTTGGTTTCTTTATTGTAAACAACCTTGTAGTTGGAGCAAATATCCAATATTCAAATCTTACATCTACCACTTACGAGGATTCATTTAATGGAATAAGTGAATTTGAAAACAAGTCTAACCGTATTGTTTATCAAAATTTTTGGGGATAATATTTTAAAACTGGAAAAGTTTTGCCTTTTTTGGAAGCTACTGGTGGCATTGGCATTATAAAAACTGAAAGTAATTTTACCGATAATTTATTTAAGAGTAACATCGTTCAATTTGGTGGTGGTGCTGGAATTGTAATATCTTTAAGCAATAAGGTCACTTTCGATGTAATTTTAAATTGGTCTTCTTTTATATTTAAGGGCCGTGTGAATAACATACCTGATTTACAAACTGTAAATCAGATCATTAATTTTTCAACTGGTTTTTCAATTTATCTTGGCAGCTAACTATCTATGGTGATTTTAATAGTATTAATTTTTTGCCACCTGTTCTCGGTAGCCTAAAAATAGCTTATTCACTAGGCAAAATCTGCAAGATTAAAAAACAGAGGCTAAAATCATTAATGAAATCTCCTTTAGGATTTTGGGATAAGATGTACATGGCTTTTGTTATACATGCTTAATGTTGCGGCCAACAGTTACAAACTTGTATTAGTATCAAATAGAATAAACCAATTGGTCGGTTTAAGAAAAATCCACCCATAAGACACGGACTAAATAGAGCGTCATCCAAAATCAAAAACCCGATAAACTGCACGATATCATAATTTGTTAGATTAGAAAAAGTAAGTTTTAGACCGAGTAGTCGGTAAATTTTCTAAATAGCCTCGAATAATTTTCCTGGTAAAGGCCGGACCACACCTTTCATTTCCATAGTCAATAAGGTAGAAGAGGCCTTAAAAATGGGAATCTTACAAGAGAGGGCAACGCTGTCCAATAATTGTTTGCCATTTTGCTGTAAGTAGGTGTAAATGATTTGTTCCGTTTCATCCAAATCTACAAATAACTGTTTTTGTACGGACTTCGTTTCCATTTCTTCCAAATCCCAATCCAACAGATAAATCAAATCAGCTGCAGAAGTGAGCATATGGGCTTTTTGCTGTTTTATAAGGTTATTACAACCCAAACTATATGTATCAGACGTGCGCCCTGGAACAGCAAAAACATCTCTGTTGTAACTATTGGCAATATCGGCAGTAACCAAGCTTCCTCCTTTTTCAGCCGATTCTACAACCAAAGTAGCTTCGCTCATACCCGCAATAATGCGGTTTCTTTTTAGAAAGTTCTCTCGTTCCGGACTACTCGTACTCCAGAATTCCGTAAAGAATCCTCCGTTAGCGCAAACATCAGCCTGGTATTTGGCATGTATCTTAGGATATATCTGGTTTAAACCATGTGCCAAACAGCCTATTGTCTGTAATCCGTGTTTTATAGCCTCCCGTTGTATGCAAATATCTACTCCATACGCAAAACCACTTACTATAATTGGGTTCAAGGGAGCAATATCCGCAATAAACCGTTCACAAAATGCGGTACCATAACTTGTAACTTTCCGAGTACCGACAACGCTAATGAGCTTTCGTCCTTCTAAATCTATCTTTCCTTTTTTAAAAAGCAAGATGGGACTATCGATACAGTGTTTTAGGTAGTGTGGAAAGTCTGCGTCTTGAAAGTAGGTCCACTCCACATCATTAGAAGTTATAAACAGACACTCCATTTCGGCAGCCTCCAAATGTTCAGCATCGAACAAATATCTAATGGTATGCGTGCCAATACCATCAATCTGTAATAAATGACTCCGTTTGGCTTCAAAAATATCAGATGGACTACCAAAGTGCGTAATAAGTCGTTTTGCTATTACATCTCCAATATTAGGCACGTGTTGCAATCTTAAGATTGCAATCAGCTCATCCGTAGTATGTTGGAATTGTTTCATCATGATCTGCAAAATACCACAAATATTAATGTTAATAAAAAGTTAGGGCAAGGGTTTTTATGCCCCTTATTTTTTTGATATTTGTTGTCTATGGTACTAGAACACTATATCGGCGAATTGCTTTACAGGTATAACTGTGTGGCTGTCCCAACATTTGGGGCTTTCCTTACACAAAAGACCTCGGCGCGAATCAATGATAACACCAATACTTTCTTTGCTCCAACCAAAGCTATTGGTTTTAACCAACAGTTGACTTCCAACGACGGACTTTTAGTTTCTCACATTGCAGAAGCTGAAAAAACTTCGTTTGAAACGGTCCTGTCTGGTATAGAGGAGATAGCCAAGCAATGGAAAACACAATTGGCCACTGAAGAAAAGTTAGACCTACAACACATTGGTTTATTATGGACCAATGCCGAAGGTAAAATTCAGTTTCAACCTTCTTTGGAAGTCAATTACCTTACTTCCTCCTTTGGTTTGGCACCTTTTAACGCTATACCGGTAATTCGGGAAGTTTTAAAGGAAGAGATAGTCGCTATTGAAGAGAAAATACCATTTATGATTAGTCCGGAGCAGCGCGAAAGCATTTCTTTTAGGCCTTATTTAAAATATGCCGCGATTCTTCTCCTAGCTCTTTCAACCGGACTTACAGGATATCGTTTTTACCATAATGGCCTGCTAAACGAGGAAGTTGTTCGACAAGACGCCCAAAACCAAGTAACCAAACAAATACAAGAGGCTACTTTTTTTAATACCTCCCCCTTAGAACTTCCTACCGTTAAGGTTGACGCTATTTCCATACGAGAAAAAACAATTACTACTGCAAAACACCATATTGTTGCCGGTGCCTTTAGAGTAAAAGCCAATGCGGATAGAAAAATAGTAAGCTTGCAAAACAAAGGCTACAATGCTGCTTATTATGGCGCCAATGCGTATGGCCTGCATATGGTTACCTATGATCGCAGTAATAATCCCCAAGAGGCACTAGAAGCTTTAAGAGCGATTAAGCGAAGCGAATCTTCCGATGCGTGGTTGCTTTCTGAAAAATAGGAGACTCCTACCCCCTGAAGAGTACCTTGGTATTCTACCGAGACTAAATGCTATCGTAAATTAATTTTTTGTGTTAAGGCAATTTCTCCAAATTAACTCTAATTCTGTATTCTATCCTTTTTTAGCCCCGTACCTTTGCAAAAACTATTTTTTTGATGGAATCAAAATCACCCTCAGCATCTAGAACTACCATGACAGATATGGTGCTCCCCAGTGAAACAAACCCTTTAAACAACTTATTTGGAGGCGAGCTTTTAGCACGTATGGATCGAGCGGCGAGTATCGCAGCAAGAAGGCATAGTAGGCGCATTACAGTTACGGCTTCTGTAAACCATGTTGCTTTTAACAGAGCAGTTCCTGTAGGTAGTGTTGTTACCGTTGAGGCGGCAGTTTCGCGTGCATTCAAAACTTCTATGGAAGTCTATATCGATGTGTGGATGGAAGATCGTTTTAGTGGTGAAAGAACAAAAGCAAACGAAGCTATTTATACTTTTGTAGCCGTGGATGAGACAGGAAAGCCTACCGAAGTACCGCAGTTATCCCCAGAAACTGATTTGGAAAAAGAACGCTTTGCAGGAGCCTTACGAAGAAAACAGCTCAGTTTAGTTCTTGCAGGCAAAATGAAACCAGATGAGGCTACGGAGCTGAAGGCTTTGTTTATGGGTTCTTAAACATAAAAATGGACGGGATGGGTGGCTGTGCACTCATTTTGACTTAAACTAGCCAAATAAGTGACATCAGCAGTAATTAATTCAAAATCAAAATATCGGTATTGGAAGAGATGCGGCGACTAGGTGCCGATTTAAGGATAGTTCCCTCCCCTTTTTGAAGGTTCGAGCAGAGGAAGACCTAGGTAATTGATTTATCGTATTTCTTAACCAATCTGAGGCAAACACCTTACCTCCCATGAACGTAGACAAAGCTTCATACTAAAGGTATTTTCCTTACAGAAATCTAGCAGAGACTGCGGAACCAAGTGGGGATGGAATTTCGTCTAATTTACCATAGGTACTATTTTGGCGTCGGTCGTTACATCCTCCAAATGTTATTGAAAAAAATCGCTTACGCCTATTGCCCTCACTTTTTTTCTGTGTACAACTGTTCCAAAGCCTGCTAAGTTTCATTGTATTTACCTTTTACTGGCCAATGAAACAAATCTAGGCAATCTAATTACAAACGTTACAAACTATCCTAAAACGACCGTAAGGCAGCATCATATCCTTGGTCTGCATTCCAAACTTTGGAAACTATAAAAACCGCTTCCCTTGGGACATGGCTTCCTTTAATACCTATGCCTATTCCATTTTAATTCTTATACACAAACAAGCATCTGTATACCTATAACCAACGTTAAAAGCGTCTTTAATAGCTTCTGCAGCCTTATTGTGGTTGTATTGGAGATAGGTGAAAAGGACCAAATAGTGCACATACACTCCCTTGTGACGTGTAGACCCTCCTTTTATATTTGTTATTACAGGTGTTTGCATAACACTGTCTTATAATTGATACACCCATTCTTCCGGGTTTAATTTTAATGTGTTCTGATACAGATAAAACTTTAATCGGGTCTGACCGCTGGAAGCATTGGTATAGACCGTTCCTAATTCTTCCTTGATAGCTACTTTATCTCCTTTTTTAACAAAGAGCTGATCTAAATTATAATACGTGCTGATAAAATTACCGTGCTTTATCTGCACCCCTCTTTTTCCGCCAGGGACAGAAAGAATCGCAATAACCTCGCCTTCAAAAATTGCCCTCGCTTTGGCACCGGAATCCGTAGCGATAATCACCCCATTACTCTCGTGCTTGATACCAGGATAAATAGGGTCTTTATAAATACCAAAACCCTGACTTTTTATCCCCTTTTCTACAGGCCAAATGAGCTTACCCTTATTGGCCGAAAAATTATTGGCTATCAGCGTTGCCTCTGGCGTTAACAGGAACTCACTACTAGAACTTTTAGTGGTTTTTATACCTGTTTTTTTGTTAGATGCGGCAATGGCATTACGTATCAGTTTTTGTATCTCCCGATCTATCTTCTTAGCCTCCCGCTTCTTATTATCTATGGCACTGGAGTACTTACCCTCGTTCTTGCGTATAGTTCCTAACAAAGCTTTCTGATCTTGGATTTCACCAAATAGGGCGTCTTTAGCTTTTCGGTTTTGTGCCAATAAAACTTCTTTAACTTTCCGCTCTTCGTTCAAATCACTATTTAAACGGGATAAATCGTCCGTTTTTACAACGATTTTTTCTCCCTGCTCCCTTCTGTAGTCCGTATACTGCTTCATGTATTGAAGTCTTTTAAACGCTTGGAAAAAACTCTCAGAGGATAACAAAAACATCAATCTATTCTGTTTGGATTTGTTCTGATAGGATTTTTGTACCATGGTGGCGTACTCATCCTTTACTTGTCCGAGTTCATTTTTTAGCTTTCCTATATTCCTGATATTCGTATTTATTTGCCGGTTGAGCAAATTGGATTGTTGATTGGTGACCCGAATCAACTCTTGGCGCACGGTAATTTTTTTATCCAGTGCCTCCATTTGATCCAACACATTTCCTTTTTCCTTCTTTTCGGCAAAGAGCAAGCGGTTAATATCTCTTATTTCTTGCTGTAGTTTTTCGCGCTTTTCCTCAAGTGCTTTTTGTTCCGTAGTCTGGCCACAGGCAGTCTGAACCGTAAAGGTCATAAATAATATAAAACACAATCGTAACCCTGTTTTAAGACCCATATTATTCTAGCACGATTTCTTTGTACCCCTTTGGAATAGCATAAGGAAAATTAAGCTTCTGGTTCAATTCTAAATTCCTATACTCCAAAGTTATCGCATTTTCTATAGTCCCATCTATCGCACTGATAGAAATTACATTTGGCCACACTGTTGGGCCAACGCTTTGATAGTTTTTATAGTTGATTTGAAGAAGCCTTCCTTTTATGGGTTGGGAAACTTGTTGTGTAGCCATTTTAAAGTTGTTGGGCTCTATTTGAAATAGCACTTTAAATAGTTCTCTCGCAGTTTTAGGGGTAAGTCTGTAATTATTATCTGTTATACTGATACCGTATTTATCCTTTTTTAAATCGAAGATAGCCTCCCCTAAGAGCAGATTTTGTACACTATTAAAATCTACCTCCGTGCCTAAAAGTTGACTGAGGTATGAAAAATTTCCATCAAAATAATCGTTTTGTAATTTGTTATAAAAAGAAACCCTGTCTGGGGTAATATAGGCCTTTACAATTCCCAAAGGGGCGCTCATCCAAATACCTTTATCCTTTTCCATCCGCAGGCTAACCGTAAAGCTTTGGCCATCCTCGCCATTGGAATAGTCAATTTTCACCTTTCCTCTTAGCGTCTTAAAATTGGTTTTGTTCTGGTAATGGGCCTTAATGATTGTTTTTGCAGATAGACGTTCATCTATGCTGCCATTGCTTAGTACTTTGGTGCCTTTACAAGAGAATACCAATAGGGTTAAAACCCCATAAGCGCATCCCCTTAGATACTGAGTTAAACTACTTGCCATAATTAAAATCCGGGTTTTACCTTACGAAGGTACATATTTGCCTTAGAAGGGTTGGATATTGCGTTGTATGCTGTGGAGAGTTCTGTATAAATCTTATTCGCTAGAGAAATATCACTGACCATATAATCGAGGGCTATTTCCAAAATTTCAATGGCTTCTTTATGCTTCCCCTTCTTACTCAAAGCATAACCATTGGCATAATAAAAATAAGGCTGTGCGGGGTAATTTCCCAGCGCCTCTTCAGAAACCTGCAACAATATAGAATTATCGGACGGCGTCATAAATAGACCGCGTATTCTTGCCTTATAACTTTCTAAATCACGTTTATCGCTATTTACAACCGCTGTGGTGACCGATATGCTTTTGGTATTTTTTGTCTTTTTTGCTAACGCGTCCTTTATGTTCTGTTCCAACACCATGGCCTTTTTGGATTTTTTAAAAGATTGAAACAAGGCTAAAGCTTCTTCATACTTCTCCAGATTATAGTATATACGTGCTAAGTTTTCCTGTATGCTGCTATTCTCCATTGGAATATCATTGGTTACCGAAGCAATATCGTTTCCTTGCTTTTTTATAGTTGTCATTAAGGTATTCAGATACCAATAATTTTCTGGAACCGCTGAAACTGCCGCTATAGCATAGCCCTTTGATTTTACATAATCCTTATCCAAAAAATAGACTCTGGCCAACTCATGGCTTACGGCCTCATTATCGGGCTGTAGGCGTTTGCATTCCAATAAAAAATTAATGGCCCTATCGTAGTTCTGAATACCCTTTTGTTTGAGTCCTTCAAAGAAATTTTCTTGAAATTCGTCAGAATATTCTTCTAGAAAGACCTCGGCACTTTCTTCTACCTGAATTTCGGGTGCTTCTTGGGTATAGCTATGCAATGGAACACATAATATTCCAAAAAGCAACAGTAAAAGGAAATGTCCAACTTTCATACCTACACATCAATTTCCCCATTTGGGGTTAGGGTACTTTACTTAACCCCTGTACTTCCAAAACCACCTTCACCCCTAACGGTATCAGATAATAGTTCAACATGCTCCCACTCTGCACGCTCGTGCTTTGCAATGACCATTTGTGCAATACGTTCCCCATTTTCAATTACAAATGCTTCATTGGAAAGATTTACCAAAATAACCCCTACTTCACCTCTATAATCTGCATCAATAGTACCTGGCGCGTTCAATACTGTAATCCCTTTTTTTGCCGCCAGTCCGCTTCTAGGCCGCACTTGTGCCTCGTAACCCACTGGAAGCTCCATGAAAAGGCCTGTTTTAATTATCGTTCTTGCAAGGGGCGCCAACGTAACAGGTTCGGATATGTTGGCACGTAAATCCATCCCTGCAGATGCTCCTGTTTCGTAATGCGGCAATTCGTGTGCCGATTTATTTATTATATTGATTTTCATCTATTTTAAAAAAACTTTTTTAAGGTTATCAGCTTCCAATTTATAAACCAGTCCAAGAAATATGACCAGTAGTATGCCGCCGATTATCAAATTCCTATCAAAAATATAAAACGACAGGATTGAAAAAAGGATTGATACTCCTAAATAAAAACCAATTTTTCTAAAATTATACGGAATAGGATAATACATACGGCCAAAATAAAAAGAAAGCAACATCATAGTGCCATAAGCTACTAATGTTGCGACAGCCGAAGCCATATAGCTAAAATACTGTATCAGGGCAAAGTTGATGATGATGGTAAGCACTGCTCCAATCATTGAAATATACGCCCCAAACTTTGTACGGTCGGTAACCTTGTACCATACAGACAGGTTATTATAGATCCCCAAGAAAAAACTGGCCAGTAAAATAATGGGCACCGCAGGCATGGCATCCCAATACGCTTCATTTCTGACAAAAAGTTCTTTTAATACATCTGCAAACACCACTACTACCAATAAAATAATACTCCCCAGTACTACAAAATAATTCGTAATCTGCGCATAGGCTTTTTGAGGGTTCTTGGTCTCTGAGTGACTAAAGAAAAAGGGTTCTATCCCCATTCTAAATGCAGTAGTAAATAAGGTCATAAAAACAGCCAGTTTAATACAGGCTCCATATTTACCTACTTCCGCGCTGGCAATGTCATCAGGTAGTAAGCGTTCCAACAGAATCTTATCCAAAACTTCATTTACTGTAAAAGCTGCACCTGCTATTAGAATGGGCATAGCATAACGCATCATTTTTTTCCAAAGACCAGCATCGAATACATATGGGCGTCTCATATATACCCTGAGCATCAATAAAAACGTAATGCCACTTGCTATGAGATTAGCTATTAGTATGTATGAAATTTCAAAATCTTCGATATACAACGCGCTGAACACTCCTGTTCCTTCTGGCGAAACTAGGTCGGGTAAAAGAATCAAAAAGAAAACCGTTAGCCCCAGATTCATTACCACGTTGGCTATTTTAACCATAGCGTAGCGCATAGGCTTTTCATTAGCCCGTAACCAAGCAAAAGGTATGATTACCAACGCATCTAAAGTAAGGATGCCAAATACATAACTCATATACTTTGGTTTAATCTCCAGTAGTTCGGACAACGCTCCCTTAAAAATAAATCCTATAATCAGAAAGGATAAGGTAGTAGCTAGAATGGAAAGTAAGGACGTTGTTACTACTTTCTTTCGCTGGTCCGCTTCCTTATAGAACCGAAAGAAAGTAGTCTCCATTCCGTAGGCCAAGAATACATTAAAAATAGCGAAATAGGCAAATATCACTATAACTTCTCCATAAGACCCAGGAAGCATTACCGCTGTATAAATAGGCACTAATATGACATTGAGCATCCTTGGCAACACGGTTGCCAGCCCATAAATAGCCGTTTGTTGAAAAAGTTTTTTAAGTGGATTCAAACAAATTGTATTGAAGCCTTAAAAGTACCTATTTAGACCCTGTAAACAAAGTTACTTTTAGGGATACTGTTATGAATGAACGGACACTTTTCTTTTATCCAATTTTTCACTATCCGACTTATGAGCGTACATCAATCTAAAATCATACGAGATAAATAGGCTAAACACTATAGAAATTCCTCTTGCAATCGTTTTAAATTATTCATTTCAATCCTAATTTGTTTGGCTATGAAAATTGATAAAACGATTAACAACACAATGGAAGATACAACGATATAGGTATAGAATCCCGAAGACAAATTAGCTTTAAAAAGCGGCAAGAGTATTAGAAATCCCGCAACATAACTTAGAATAAGTAGTGGTGTCCATCCAAAATGTACAAATTTCCGACTGTTATAATATCCGATTAAGCCGTTTCTAAAATCCGTACTGTGTGCTACCGCATTCATTTTTCTAAGTTTTCGCATGCTTAACACTTCAAATAGGATACGTATCAGCAGACTCCCAATCATAAGAGAAATTCCTAGAATGACTTGTTGGCTGCGATATCCTGATATATAAAAGAAAAACACCACTAATATAATTGCGGTAATCCCTAATACTACATTTGTTATGCGTTGTTTATTTTTAATTTTCCGCAATCCGTTCAACACCTCTTGAAATCCTTGTTCTGTTACTTGTATTTCGGGTTGATTTTTCCAATTTGATTCTAACTCTTCAAAATTATACATGGGATACACATTTTGTTAATTGCATTTTAATTCGATGTATTCGCGTACGAATCGCATCATGTTTTATTCCGATGATATCGGATATTTCCTTGTGCGGAAGTCCTTCTAGCACTAATAAAATAATAGCACGGTTTGTTTCTGATAGCTTCTTTATACACGCATACAACAGCGCTAGTTGATGTGCTTTATCTGCATCAGGATGTTCTTCACTAATCTCAGGAACATCGGCAATAGCAATTGTTCTGGAACTCTTTTTTGTAGTTCTTAGGTTAGACAGACAAGTGTTCACGCTTATTCTGTAAATCCATGTGCTGATACTACTTTCGTTTCTAAAGTATTCTAAATTTTCCCATATCTTTATAAAGATTTCTTGGGTTACATCTTTGGCTAAATCTTGATCTCCTGCAACATAGCCTAGACATAAGCGCATCACCTTAGCATAATGTGCGGTATACAGCTCTTTATATTTTTTTTCGATGCTATTCATTAATTCCCCAAACTAGTGATTAATTTTTCTTGAAACCATATAGGACTGTCGTACATAATAAAATGGGCCGCATCGGCTGCAAATTCAATTTCATAATTTTGTAGCTTCTTGTACTGCTTTACATACGTACTCTTAACCATTTCCAAACCATAAGGCTGTGCTGCTGCCAAAATAATGACAGGAATATTGATTTTGCCAATATCTTCTCTTAAGTCAAGCTTTAATAGGTCTGTATAGCCGTACACATAGGTTTCTCTGTCGGCTTGAAGTATCCAATCTTTAATTTGACCTTGTTTTTCTTTATTCATCGACATTCCAGTAGCCCTTTGAGCAGCCATAACAGCAAAGGATGCGTTATCCATTGCCAACATTTGTTTGTTCCACGGACTTTCGTATACAAGCGCTTCGCTATTAAAATTCGGCATCATGAGTGCTCCAGTGGAAGGTAATGCATCTACTACTATTATTTTTGAAAAGGGATGTTCTGTTTCCGTAGCCAACCAAAGACCCAAAGTGCCACCCAAACTGTGTCCAACAATTATTGGGTTTTTTAGGTTTTGTTCTTTTACATAGGCTTCTACTCCCGTTTTTATTTTTGGAAACCAAGGTTTCTCTATCGGGGCTACATCCCCAAAACCTGCAAAAGTAAAGACATGGCACTCGTAATTTTTAGCAAGTTCCATAACCGTATCTTCCCAAACATCTGCGGTACACGTAAAACCTGGGAAAAGTAGAATAGGCTGTCCGGCACCTTTTACCTGTACTTCAAAAGGGTGGTCTTGCGCGTTTATGCAATTGAACGTAATAATAATTAGAACGAGATGGGTGATTTTCAATGCTTTCATTGTATCTGTATTTAGGATTTTCCTTTTAGATACATTTTTTAGCAAATGTTACATCCGCTTTAAAAAAACTTTTATTTATTCATGAAAGCACAGCTCGAAGGCCTAAACTCTTGGCTTACTTTGAAGAAACCACAGAAGATAGTTCGTCCTCTTCATCAGAAAGACTCATCCTGTTCATGGCTAATGAAGCAAAAATAAGCGCCACAAGAAGGAAAATGGACGCTAAGGCATAGGGTGCTCCTGGAAAGTATATTTCGCTTTCTGGGCGGATAAAATAATAGAACACTGGTGAGAAAGTCAATTGACCCAAAATAGCGGTAACACTTACCAAACCGGTAATCGCTCCCTGTAGATTCCCCTGTTCCTTTTCCGAAACCTGATTTGAAATAACACCCTGTACAGTTGGACCGGCAACTCCACCCAGTGCATAAGGGATAAGAAAGGCGTATAACATCCAAGGTTCCTCTGCTAAGGAAAAAAGAAACATACCAACGGTCCAAAGCAAAAATCCAGAAATAACGACAGTTTTACGTCCGAACCTTTTTACTGCGACCCCTACCAAAAACCCTTGAGCTATGGAAACGAAAAGGCCAACAACCATTAAAGAAATACCAATATCCCTAGGGCTCCAATCATAGCGCTCTATACCATAGTAGGACCATGTGGACGGTAAGGCCTGCCCCGCCAAGTTTGCCAAAAAAAATGCGGAAATAAGTAGTAAAACACCTTTGTAATTTCGAAGACTAACCAAAGAAACCCCTGGAATCATTTTAACCAAATTGATAGGTCGTCTATTCTCAACCGCTAGGGACTCCGGCACAAAGAACCAACCAAATAGAAAGTTGGCAAAGGTGAGTCCGGCGGCTATGTAAAAGGGTAATCTAATATCAATTTCTCCGAAAAAACCTCCAATACCTGGGCCTATGATAAATCCTAAGCCAAACGCGGCTCCAATGAGTCCAAAGTTCTTTGCCTTTTCTTGCTTGGTACTAATATCAGCTATATAAGCAGAGGCAACGGTAAAACTTGCTCCAGTAATACCTGCCAAAAACCTACCTATGAACAACCATGTTATCGTAGGTGCCCATGCATGTATAAGGTAATCTATACTTAATCCTAAAAGCGCCATCAACAGAATGGGTCGCCTACCAAATCGATCCGAAATCTCTCCTAACACCGGAGAAAACAAGAACTGCATCCCAGCGAAGGCCGTTGTCAACCACATACCGTAAATAACTGCCATGTGGGTTCCTTCACCGGTTAGCTCCATGATTAGCTCCGGTATTATGGGTAGTATAATTCCAATACCGATGACATCAACAAGTATGGTAATGAAAATAAAAAGTAAGGCAGTTTTCTTAGCTTTCATGCGATTGCAAAAATCGGATAAAAATGAGGTATAATATCCATTTTATCCGTAAAAAAACCTCACGTTTTGTGAGGTTTATATTTAGTTATAAGCTTTTACTAGTATGACCCTTCGACCGAAATTAGTATGAAATCTTAGTTATTTAATGCCTCAGCACCGCCAACAATTTCTAAAATCTCATTGGTAATAGCAGCTTGTCTTGCTTTATTATATGTTAATTTCAATTCATCTCTAAGCTCAGTAGCATTATCCGTTGCTTTATGCATCGCTGTCATCCGCGCACCATGCTCACTTGCAAACGAGTCCCTAATAGCCTTGTACAATTGCATTTTTAAAGATTTAGGAATCAACTGCTCTATAATTTCCATTTTAGATGGCTCAAACGTATAATCTGCGCTTGAATTTTCGTCACCTACCATTGGAACAATAGGTAAAAACTGTTCAGTCATTACGATTTGAGTAGCTGCGTTCTTGAACTTGTTATACACAATTTCAATTTTATCGTAGGAACCATTTGTAAACTGCTCCATTAAACCCTCGGCTATCTCCGCGACATTATCAAAAGTAAGGTCTTCGTAAACTGAACTATGATTCGAAAGAACCGTATACTTTTTTACTAAAAAATCGTTTGCCTTTTTTCCAACAGCAATAAAATCTACTTGCTTATCCGCATAAACAGTATCCGCTAAATTCGTACTCTGCTTTAGAATATTGGTATTGAAAGCACCACATAAGCCTCTGTTTGAGGTAATGGCAACGATTAATACTTTGTTTACCGTTCTATTATCAGCATACTTACTTCCGGAATCCGAATCCATACTGGCACTAAGTCCCTGTAGTAATTCTGTCAGCTTATCGGCATAAGGCCTCATTGCTGTGATTGCATCTTGGGCCTTTTTTAACTTAGCAGCAGAAACCATTTTCATGGCACTGGTAATCTGCATCGTTGATGACACCGATGCTATTCTGTTCCGTATTTCCTTTAAATTGGCCATTTTCTATCAGTATTGAGTGATTTGTTAAAAGTATAAAGCACTATTTACTTCATACTTTTGTCTATCTACTATCTTTTAACCTACGTATTTAGATGAAAGCTCTTTACAAACAGACGTTAAAGTATCCGTAACCTCGTCCGTTAGCTTTCCTGATTTAAGTGTATCTAAAATTCCTCTATGCTTCGCATTTAAAAATTCTATATAATCTCTTTCAAATTCCTTTATTTTTCCCACGGGAACATCTCTTAACAAGTTCTTAGAGCCTGCGTAGATAATTGCTACTTGATCTTCTACCGTAAATGGATCGTTTTGCGCTTGTTTTAATATTTCCACGTTTCTACGTCCTTTTTCAATTACGTTTAGCGTAGCAGCATCCAAATCGGAACCAAACTTGGCAAAAGCCTCCAATTCACGAAACTGTGCTTGATCTAGTTTAAGTGTACCTGCCACTTTCTTCATGGACTTAATTTGCGCATTACCCCCAACACGAGAAACCGATATACCTACATTAATTGCAGGACGAACTCCTTGGTTGAATAAATCTTGCTCCAAGAAAATCTGACCGTCTGTAATAGAAATTACGTTCGTTGGAATATAGGCCGATACATCACCCGCCTGAGTTTCAATAATTGGTAAAGCCGTTAACGAACCTCCACCTTTTACCATTGGTTTTAAAACATCTGGCAAATCGTTCATCTCCTTAGCAATATCGTCATTGTTTATAACCTTTGCAGCACGCTCCAATAACCTAGAGTGCAGATAGAAAACGTCTCCAGGGTATGCCTCACGTCCTGGTGGTCTTCTCAATAACAAAGAAACCTCACGATAAGCAACAGCCTGTTTTGATAAATCATCATATATAATCAAAGCCGGACGACCTGTATCCCTAAAATACTCTCCAATAGATGCCCCTGCAAAAGGAGCATATACTTGCATTGGAGCAGGGTCAGATGCATTTGCAGCCACTATAGTCGTATACGCCATAGCGCCTTTATCTTCCAAAACCTGGGCAATACCTGCAACAGTTGAAGCTTTCTGGCCAATGGCAACATAGATACAATATACAGGCTCACCTGCATCAAAAAATTCCTTTTGGTTTAGAATGGTATCGATACAAACTGTAGTCTTACCTGTTTGACGGTCACCAATTACCAATTCACGTTGTCCTCTTCCTACGGGAATCATGGCATCAATCGCCTTAATTCCAGTCTGTAAAGGTTCTGTAACAGGCTCACGGAAAATTACACCTGGTGCTTTACGCTCCAATGGCATTTCGTACGTTTTTCCAGCAATAGGTCCTTTACCATCTATAGGTTGTCCTAACGTATCCACTACCCGACCAACAATACCCTCACCAACATTTATGGAAGCAATACGTTGTGTACGCTTTACGGTAGTTCCTTCTCCAATTTCTCTGGAATGGCCCAATAAAACCACCCCTACATTATCTTCTTCCAAGTTCAAAACGATTCCTTCCAAACCACCGTCGAACTCAACTAATTCGCCGTATTGCACGTTGGCCAAACCAAAGACCCTGGCGATACCATCGCCTACTTGCAATACTGTTCCTACTTCATCTAAAGTAGCGGTTGCATCGAAACCTGATAATTGTTGCTTTAAAATTGCTGATACCTCAGCGGCTTTTACTCCTGCCATGTTTACTAGACGTTAGATATTAGAGGTTAGACGTTAGACGCCATTGTCCCATTATAGTTATTTATAGACTATTTGTAAATTCTCTTTTTAAGTTATTCAGTTTATTGGAAATGCTGGCATCGTACTGTAAATCGCCAACACGCAAAACAAAACCGCCGATGATGCTTTCATCTACGGTATTCTCTACAGTAACCTTATTCCCTGTAATAGTAGTCACTTGTTTTAAAATCTTTTTTTCCATTGCAGCATCCATTGGTATGGCCGTAGTCACATAGGCTACGTCTTTCCCTTTCTGTTGCTCATTAAGAATAATAAACTTTAAAGCCACTTCGTTTAATATGGAGACTCTTTTATTATCTACCAACATGCCAATCAATCCTTCTGAAATAGCGTGACTTCCTTTAAATATTTTTAATAGAATATCCTTTTTCATAGGACCAGAAATTACTGGGCTATCTACTAGTTGCCGTAGCTCGACACTATCGGAAATAGTAGCCAAAACAGAACGCATATCCTTCTCTACGGCATCCGTAGCTTTTTTGTCTACTGCCAAATCCAAGATGGCCTTCGCGTAACGTATTGCTGCTCTAGATTCACTCATGCTTTCTTACTTCAATTTAATATCTCCCAAAAGATTGTCAACCAATTTCAATTGCTTCTCTTTATTAGAAAGTTCCTGCTTAATTACCTTCTCTGCAATGGCAACGGATAGCTCGGCAACTTGACTTTTAATATCGGCCATAGCAGCTTTCTTTTCACTCTCAATAGCGGCTTGTGCTTGGAGTACTATTTTATCACCTTCAATCTTTGCCTGTTCTTTTGATTCGGAAATTAACTTATCTTTTATTTCTCTTGCTTCTTTTAACATGGCTTCACGCTCTGCACGGGCTTCCTTTAAAAGCTTGTCATTGTCAGCTTGAAGGTTTTGCATTTCTTTACGAGCGTTCTCGGCTGCTTCTAAAGCATTGGTAATACCCTCCTCACGTTCGTTCAATGAATTTAATATAGGTTTCCAAGCAAACTTTACCAATAACAAAATCAATCCTAACAAAAGAATAGTCTGTACTATAAATAACCCTGGAGAAAAATCGTTTATTAAAGTTTCCATAACTGTAAATTCTACTTCTTATTTTTCAATTAAAACAATTCCCTGCAACCAACCGTTGCAGGAAAATGTCTTTACTAGTTTTTGTTCTTATTTTCCTAAGAACAAGGCACCAAAAGCCAAACCTTCTAAAAGTGCAGCAATAATAATCATCGCAGTCTGGATTTTTCCAGTAGCTTCTGGCTGACGAGCAATACCTTCCATTGCTTTTCCACCAATCTGACCTAGACCAATACCTGCTCCGATTACGATTAAACCGGCTCCAATCATGTTGTACATAGTAAATAAATTTATATTAAATTAAAAAAACTCTAAAGAAAATTTTCACGAACATCCTCAGCATCCACAACTTCATTAGTATTCTCATCATGTGCATGATCATGATCATGTTCTGCAACGGCCATTCCAATGAACAGCGCTGAAAGCATTGTGAAAATATACGCCTGTAAAAAGGCTACCAACACTTCAATTAATGTAATAAAGAAAGATAAAATAAACGACAGTAGCGTTGCTCCTGCTACACCCAACGTTTCTTTTAACGTGAACATAATCGCTATCAAACTCATTACCACAATATGCCCTGCAGATATGTTTGCAAAAAGACGAACTAATAATGAGAAGGGCTTTATAATCAAAGCTCCAGCTAATTCTATAACAGCCAATACAGGTCTAATAAGATATGGGACTCCTGGCATCCACAAGATATGCATCCAATAATCCTTATTACCGCTGAATGTGTAAATAACTAATGTGAAAATTGCCAAACAAGCCGTTACCGCCAATTGCCCAGTAACATTAAAACCAAATGGAGTTAAACCCAATAAATTCAGTATCCATATAAAAAAGAATACCGTCAATAAATATCCTGTGAATTTCCTATAATGTTTTTCGCCGATGTTAGGCCTTGAAATTTCATCTCGTACATAAAGTACCAACGGCTCCAATACTCTACCAAAACCGGTAGGAACTTTTTTGTTTTTGTATTGACGTCCCAAAGATGAAAAAGCTAAAAGCATAAGTAGTCCGACTAAAAGAACTCCAACAACACTTTTTGTAATTGAAAAATCCAAAACCTTACTTGCATTCGAAGCATGCTCCTCTTCATCAAAAGTAATTGAGGATTCACCGCTATTGAGCTCATATATTTTACTATGCAATTTCGCGAATTTAGTGCCATTTTTCTCTACAATAATCTCGCCCTTATCATCGTGATGAAATGCAGACGACATAAAAGTGACTAAACCTTCAGAAGACCAAACGATTATCGGTAGCGGAAAACCGATGTGCTTACGCTCCCCTGCATCATTTGAATAGGAAAATAGATGAAAATCGTGAGAATCTTTTATGTGATGATTTATGTACTCCTTTATCTCATCACTAGTGTCTACTTGGCCTTCCTTATCAGACTCTGAATTGGAAAAACCAGTGGCCACAGTTAAAAGAATTAAAGTGGTAATTAATTTACTAAAATATGTAGATGCTTTTTTCATTGCCATTCTTTCAAAATATGTCTTTCTAAAAGTCGCGCAAAGATACCTATTAAAAAATAATTTTCTAATTTTTTTCCCCTAATTCTTAACTGGGTGTATTTTCAACAATATTTTGGAGATAAAGTATAGCTCTGGGGCCATAAAAACAAACACGGGAATTAGAAGGGAGAGACGTTCATTATAGCTCAATGTTTCCTGCTGGAACAATACGGAATAGAAAATAACCGAAAAGGCCAGTACTTTAAAAAGCAATGCCCCGAGGTAAATAAAACCAAGCTGATGTTGAAATTTGTGAATTTTAGACAACACATAAAACACACTACAAAGCAGAAAAGAAAACACCGCGTGGAATAAGTAAATGTTACTTACATAAAAATTCAAGGAGCTAACTTCAGCTCCCAAAAAATATAGATGCACGTAGGATCCACAAACCAAAAGCACACCAAAAGCTACTAAATAGATTGTCAATTTCTTTATCAAAATCTAGCTATTAAGTCGATTTGCCTGTTTAATAACGGAGTATATAGATAAAACAATAGCTAAAAGCGTGCAGGTTGTTTCCCAGAAGGTTTTATCGAATTTACCGTCTAACCATGAACCCAAGAAATTTCCTAAATATATGGTAGCACCCATCTGGATTGCTATGCCAGTTAGTCTTGCGGCATTTCTAAGGTCCTTATTGTCTTTACGAGGCTTTTGCTGGCTCATTCTTCCCTTTGAAACTTCCAGAATTTGAGCTCATAGCACCTGCACTGCCTTTCATGGTACAAGAAGCATTAAAAGTAGCTCCTGGCTCTACGGCAAGTTTACTAACCGACACCGTTCCTTCTATTACCGCAGATGCCTTTAATGATAGTAAATCAGAAACCAATAGTTCGCCATTAAAACCCCCTTCTATATCCGCATTTACACATTCTACTTTTCCGTGAATGTAACCGTCCTTTCCGATTACTACTTTACCAGAGGTTTTTACGTTACCGTCCAATTTACCATCAATACGGAAATCGGCTTCGGAAATAATATCTCCTTTGATTTTTGTGTTTTTCTCAATTCTGTTGGGTTGTCCTCCTACTTCGTTCATAGTTTTAGGTTTTTGTTTGTCTGAAAACATGGATTTAGGGTTTTGGGGTTATAAGCGTATTAAGGTAGTGCTGTAAATTCTTGTGTACTTGAATTACCTTATAATTCTCCGATAAAATTACAAAATTCTTATCAGCAACTCGGTAATCCCTATTATTTTTTAAAAGCTCTGCGTAACCCAGGGCAAATTCTTTTGATTTAAAGCCATGCACAACAATAAACTGGTCTTCTAAATTGTAAATATCCTTGGACACACTATTTCTATATCTCAGGTCTGTAATGGATTTCTCCAATAACTCCATCAGTTGTAAGGCTTTTTCGTTATTACTCCTTTTAAAAGGGAACATTACCTTCCAATTAGAAGTTCCTTTAGAGTCTGTCTCAGGAGAAAATTCTTTTGGTTCTAGCTTAGGTAACTGCTCCGAAATCATCTGCTCTGCCTTTTTACCTTCTGGATTGTTGGGATAGGTAAGCGCCACATAATTTAAGGATTCCTTAAAATCTTCAAAACCCTGCAGCCTTCCAATAGCGTTGGCCTTTAGCATCTCAAATTTTGGCACTATGGCATCTCCAGTAAATCTATTGATGTTTTCTTCCGATGCAGTAATTACCTGAAGAAATTCCTGATTGTTGTATTTTTTATATAAGTTTTGATAGCGTTTCTCCGGACTATCGGAATCGTTGGCCAACACAGCTTGAGGATTCAAGAGTATTTCCGCGTAGCGAGAACTTGCATGGTTCGCTATTATATCTGCCTTCATAGAAGCCGTTAACGGACTGCCTTCTTCCTCATATATTTTATACAAGTTATATTTTGATGGAAGAATCAAACGTTCCTCCGGGTTAGATGCCAATACATTCTCTAACTTCCCGGCCGCCAAAAAATTTTCCTTAAACTTTTCCTTGTAGATTAATCCCAGTTGGTAATTCGCAAAATTACGTTCCGTTCTTAGACTATCTATAACCATTACTTCTTTAGGTACACGATCCATGTAGAAATCCAAGGAGAATTTTTCGTCTTGGGTCAATTCAGCATCTGAGGGAAGTTCGGCAACAAGTTCTCCGGTTGCTTCTGACACTTTTGCAATGGCTTTGTTAGACCAACGCCAATCATCGGAAAGTTCCCTATTGCCCCATCTATTCTTAAACTCGTTTCGGCCGTAACCAAGACTGGTAATATTATAAAAGTAAAATTTGCCTTTGTTTTCCTTACCTCCCTTACTTTTTGCAAACGATGCAAATCCTTCTGTTATCTTATCTTTTTCCTTTTTCTGTGCTGCTTTTTGTGCCCTTTTTAACTCGGTGATATGATTTTCAAAATAGGCGATACGGTCCTCTACTGGTAGTTCGTAAAGTGTGATCACACTGTCGGTATATTGAACGATATCTTCGTATTTGATAACGTCTTCCAAATTGTCCAACTTCCTTTTAACGATTCTGTATTTTTTAGAATTCTCATCCAAATTGGGCAAAACACTATCATAATAAGCTCCTGCATATTTATAACTGTTCCGGTCAAAATTGTACTCCGCCAGATTCTCGTAATTCAACGCATTTAATTTGGGCGTGTTTTCTGTCGCGCGAAGCGATTTATTGAAATAGGATACTGATAAACTATCAGAACCTTGCTCCAAATGAAATTCGGCCACTTGACGAAAGATTTTATCCAAAAATGGTCTGTTTTCACGATTTCCTTCTAACCATGTCAGGTATTCCAGTACTTTTTCCTTATTTTCTTCTGTAATAACCGTATTCCTTATTTTCTGAATTTCAGCATTTATCATGTAAACCCTTGGCGATTTCCTGTTTAGCTCAATGACCTTGTCATAGGCATAATTAGCACTGTCTTTATGGCCTATTTCATTATATAACTGACCTATGATGTAATAGTATCTGCCTTTTTCTGGTTTATTTTGGGTGTAATAGGATGCTATCTTTAGTTGTTGAATCGCCGTATCCGGCACATTTAAATTAATATACGCTTGGGCCAACATAGCGCGAGCATCAGCATATTCCTGGTCTTTTAATGTCTCGTATTTCATAAGGCGCTTCAAATTCCTAATCGCCAAATCCTCGTTTTCAAGTCTAATATTTGTTTTCTCTCTCCAGATGGTGGCCTCGTTCAGCTTATCGCTTTGCGAATACTTATTCAGAATGTAGTTGAATGCCTCTAAGGCCGGAATGTAACGTTCGTCAAAATAGCGTGCTTTCCCAAGAAGCAGAAAAGCTTCATCGGTCTGAGGATTACGCTCTTCATCCTTAATATCCATACTATGGCGCTGAATGGCCTTCGTAGCTTTTTCCTCTGCCAGTAAAAAATTAGAATTGTTGTCTTCGGAATCTAGCTTTACCTCTCCAGAGACTTCCAAACGCTCTATGGGTAACACGTCCCAATAGTCGTCTCGGTAGCTGTCATTTAATGTGACACGGCCTTCCTCAAAAGCAATATTACCGTTGTATAAGGTATTATACTTTGTGTTTAGAGCGTGCCAGTTACGGTTAATTGCGGCATCCTTTTTTGTGGAGCATGCACTTAATAACAGTGTTCCTAAAAGTAGGGTCGTAATGTATCTTTGTTTAAGCGTCAAAATTATCTGTATACGTATGTATGGTAAACATAAAAACTACCATATTATTATACAGTTCATCGATAATAGGGAGATTTATTTTCTTGTAGAAAGAAGCTATTCTTTTTCAAATTCTATATTTTTATCGACCGAGCGGTCTTTTTGGGTTCTTTTCTAGTCGATAAAATCAACTAAAACAGCAAGTGACCGATACTTTTTCGATGGCTGTCCATGTTTGTTCCTGACTCGGCTGAAACATAAACTTTAAAAACAGACGGAGTGATTGGCAGTTGAGTTTAAACTCAAGGGTGAAAACTGCCTACCATAGGAGGGTTTAAATTAAAGCGATAAACTACAACACTAAATCTAGCTCTAATCTGTCAGCTATGGTCAAAGTTCAAAATGACAATCCGTTCTTGACCGTTTGTAAATAGGGCTGTGTATTCCTAGAAACGCTGAGTAAAATCATATTAACAGCATGCATTGCGGGTATATGAGACCCTATTCAACTCTATTTCTCTATTTAGGAATGATGGCTTGCATGCGCGAGCGCAATAACGATACAAACTAACTCGTATAAATTTGAAGGTAATTCGTCTTTTACTATAATAAGTTTCGAGACTTTAATTCTTGGTCTAATGCCTTGATGTTTTTTCCGTTCTTTGATAACAGATAGACAAAACCCAACGGGAGAAACGTAAAAAATTCAAATCCATTTTTCACAGCACTATACACCACAACACCAATACAGAAACCGATAAGAGATGCATTGACTACCTTATTTGATTGTATTTTCTTTTTTCCCTTAAGTAATTCCTCATCTGTCAATTCTTCTAAATCTTTTTGTTTCATTTATCCAAAATTGTTTGCTCATAATCATCTTGCTTGCGCATAGTCTGCATTTTCTATGTTATACAAAGCCTTCTTTTTCTGTTTATTATTTTCACAAAGAGATTGCTAGCCCGCAAAAAACGCCTCCAACTCCTTTAAGGTTTCGGTTGATGTTTGAATATCCTTTACTACTTCACCTTTGTTCAAGACCACAATACGTTCGCAGACTTCGGTCACATGAATTAAATCGTGACTGGAAACCAAAACGGTTACATTGTCTTTGGCCGCTAAATCCTTAATGATTCCTTTTAGCCGAATCTGTGTGGTGGGGTCCAAATTAGCAAATGGCTCATCCAAAATAACGACTTCCGGGTTTCCAATGAACGATGCTACTATACCTGCTTTTTTCTGATTTCCTTTGGAGAGGTCACGTAAATATTTTTTCTGCCCCAAAATTTCGCCATGGAAAAAGTCTTGAAACTGAGCCAATAGCGCATTCACATCAGCTTTATTAGCTCCTCTTAAATCACCGATAAAATAAAAGTATTCTTCTGGCGTCAAGTAGCCAATTAAGAAACTCTCATCAATAAATGAAGAAGTAAAAGGTTTCCATTCTTCACTGGTATTCACTTGTACTCCATTAGACGTAATATGACCAGAACTTGGCTGGATTAAATCCAACAAAAGGCTGAAAAATGTTGTTTTACCTGCTCCGTTATTACCCACCAAGCCAAAACTTTGCCCTTTGGGTATTTCTAAATGTTCTATACTAAGGACTGTTTGCTTTCCGTACTTCTTGGTTAATTTTTCAGTTATTATCATGGCTGTAAAATAAATCTAGTATTAGTTGCTGTAATTTAACTCTTGTTTCTTGTCTCTTCAAAAATTAACTCGCCTTCTCTTTAAATCCTGCAATCATACCATACTTCTTTTTTCTGTACTGTTCGGTTACCAGGTTTAATAAGTAATTCTTCAAAGCAAAGCCTATGACCCCTAACACAGATAAAACGATAATGGCAGCCTCGAAGGAAATCGCATAATAAAAAATAGAAAATAATACAATAGGGGCTATCAATACCGGAAGCATAATTAAAAACTGAGTAGCACTCGTCCCTTGCATATTCCCGAACGGACTCTGATCTAATTCGATTCGTTTTTTATTGAAGGAGCCAAAAAATAAAATGACTGGTATGTTTACTCCTAAGTTATATAGTGCACATGCAAAATTAATGGCCAAGGCCTCCCATCCAAAGTAAAGATAAGGGATGGTAAGCAAGAACATGACCACCACGCTTACAGATATCAAGGTCGCTTTTGACTCCAAATACTTACGAAGCGGAATATTCTGAGACATCATCATAGAATAATAACTACTGTCCCAAGCTGGAATAAACTGACCGAAATTACTCAGAAAAATACCCGTCATAAACACCCCTAAAAACACTTTCATGGGTATCATATCAGAATAGATATCTTGGGTATAAAATATCAATCCGTAGAACACGAACAACAGTGAAATAAAGACTTGGCTCTTGGTGCGTTTGTTACGCCATATCATTTTAAGGTCTAGCTGTAAAAACGGCCCCATTTCCCCAAATTTCTTGGCCCATGCCATATCGCTTGTATTCGCTTTGACAGTTTTGGGCTTTAAAGTAGCATCTAAATAAATTTTTGTTCTTAGGTATTTGTAATTGATATAATAAATAAGTGCTGCAAAGCCAACAGGCACCAGAGCGGCCAAAGGATATGCGTATAGGGCGTGAAACATAGGGGCAAAGAATACCTTTACATCAAATACCTGAAAGTAATCCAGTGCATATCCTATGACAATGAGGCTGCCGATTGTAATCAAAGCCTTATCATTCTTGTTAATCAAGAGATTAATATAGTTAACACAAAGGACAATGGCGAAAACGGCCACGATCCATAAGAGTACATTCAGTGCCGGATATCCATGAAACAACAACACAATTGCAAAGGGCACAAAGAAAAAGAGTGCCAATAAATTATAGATAGATACTCCAGAACGACCCAATATATAATGGGCAATAGCACTTTTCTTTACGGGCGTAGTAAGAAAAGGTTTTATATCCATTACAGGGAGTTTTTGCATAAAATATCGCAAAAGCAACTCTATGAGTATCCAATAAATAAAATATTGGCTGATAGTCCACATAGGACTTTGATTGGGGAAAATCTTTTTAAGGATAAAATACATACCACCACCGGCTGCAGCTAGATAAAAAAGCATCATCACTCCGAAAAAACCCATAAGGATTTTAATCCCAAGGCTCTTACCAAACGTAGAAGAGCGGAAAAAAGATTTCCATTGAAGTCCTGTAAATAGTTTGAACATAGTCGGTTGGTTTTAACGTTCTAATGATTGGTAATAAAAAAATGGTTTTTGTTACAAAAAAGTGATTTTTTTTAATCCTGAAATTTTTTATCGCTTTATCAATGCTTAATTTTGCAATCTATTTAAAAGAAAAGAAATTATGGCCGATTTTCATGCCCTTACGGTAAGCTCCATTAAAAAATTAACTCCAAGTTCTGTTGCAGTAACCTTAGCTATTACTAAGGAACTTGCACAGACCTTTGCATTCTCTGCCGGACAATATATTACCGTTAAAAAGGAAATAAAGGGTACCGAAATACGTCGTGCGTATTCCATTAGCTCCGCTCCTAGCAAACAAGATATTACCATTGGGATTAAAAAAGTAGACCGTGGCGGGTTTTCGGACTATGCAAACACAAAACTAAATGTTGGTGATGTATTAGACGTAATGCCTCCTGAGGGTCGTTTTATCTTTAAATCAGCCGAAGTACAACATATTGCTGCTTTTGCAGCCGGTAGTGGAATTACGCCTATTATGAGTATAGCAAAGACAGTATTGGATAGCAATACCAAAAACACTTTCGTTTTAGTTTACGGCAATAAATCCTATGAGGAAACTATGTTTTACACAGATTTGGTAAAACTACAACTAGATTATAACAATAGGTTTTTTGCTTATTTCACGAACAGCCAAACCAAAGAAGATAACGCATTGTTTGGCCGTATAGATGTGTCTACTGTCAACTATGCTTTGAAAAACAAACATAAGGATGTCCGTTTTGATGGCTACTATCTTTGTGGCCCCGAACAAATGATTCACTTGGTTACAGATACGCTGGTTGAAAACGATGTGCCAAAAGAGAAAATTCATTTTGAACTGTTTACCTCTACGGAAATAAAGGAGGAAATGCCCATTGTAGCTGAAGGACAAACGAAGGTAAAGGTCATTGTGGATGACGAGGAGTTTGAAATCACCATGGATAAAAAGATGTTGGTGTTAGATGCCGTTCTTAAGGAAAACATTGATGCACCCTACTCTTGCCAAGGCGGTGTATGCAGTAGTTGCATTGCCAAAGTTAAAGAGGGAAAAGCAGAAATGGTTAAAAATCAAATACTAACCGATGGCGAAATAGCAGATGGTTTTATACTAACCTGCCAAGCGCATCCCACCACTGCTACTTTAACGGTGGATTTTGACGATGTGTAAATAAAAGAATTAGTAGGAAGGTATTAGTGCACAGTACACAGTGTTTCAAATCCCCTTACCGCGGTCTCATATCCTAGTGCGTACGCTTTTTCCAAGCCTTTACGGTCTAAAACACCAATATGTTCCAGTTCTTTTGGTTCAAAGACCAAATCGCAAGTGTCAATTTTTTTCCTATTGATGGCGTAAATCATTAAGCTCGTAACCCGTCCGGCTAATTGGATTGAGTTATTCAAATCCTTCCTTCGGAGCTTCGACACGATGGACACATTACTGCCAATCACAAAATCGACCTTACCCATTACGGCTTCCGACGGAAAGTTGTTCATAATACCCCCGTCGGCATAAAGCATACCGTTGTAACTTACGGGGCTAAAAACGGGTGGTAAAGCTGCAGACGCTAACAGAGGTTTTATTAATTCGCCACTCGAAATAAACTCCTCCTGCCCCAGTTCTAGGTTCGTGGCAACCACCAAAAGTTTCTTTTGTAAGCTTTCAAAACTATCCTCAGGAAAATATTCTTTAAATGTGTCTATGTAGCGCTCCGTATTTATCAGTCCGGGTCTTGCTACGGCAAAGTAATTGTACTTGAATAAAGGGGTTTCCTTAAAAAAGCGCATCATATCCAAAACCGAACTGCCGTTGGCATATAGCGCACCAATCAAAGCACCCACACTACTTCCTGCAACAAGTTTAGCATCTAATCCAAACTCTTCCATAGCCTTGATAACCCCTATGTGAGCCATACCACGAACACCCCCTCCTGAAAGTACAAGGCCAAGTGACTTAGATTGTAATGAATGTGGTTGCATAGCGTAAATTGAACTGTAAAAGTAGAACGTTTAAGGCGAAAGAAGCGTGTTCGAGTTTGTTTTATGGCTTAGATTTTAAACTACTCGGTCCGTTTTGACATATAAACGCCTAATTCTAGGGCTTATTCTGAAATTTGCCTTCAATTCCTTCTACTATAACGATGTTTGTTTTTAAATTTAGAAGAAATATAGATTGTTAAACAAACTGATTCGTTAGTTTTAAGAAAAAAACTATTTCACGATTTGTAATGAATTTAGTACCGCTACGACCAAACCACCATATCCTTTTTATCGTAAGTCCACGTATAATAGAAAAAGAAGCCCATTGAATTCTTTGCACAAAACTGCTATCCTGGTCTTTTCCAATTCCGCTGCGGAAGAGTTGTCACATAAGGCTATTCCAAACGGGGAAGTTTTGTTTCAAACACTTACACAAGAAACACTTCAGAAGGCAAACAGAACAGGGTTACCTTATTTTCATATTTCAGAAAAAGAACAAAAGGGAAGCTCCTTTGGGGAGCGTTTTACAAACGCGATCCAAACGGTTTTTGAAGAGGGTTTTGAGTGTGTCATTACCATTGGCAACGATACACCTCAACTAAAAACCACACACCTGCTAAAAACCGCAGCCGCTCTAAAGGCTGGAAAAACCGTTTTAGGCCCGTCCTTGGATGGTGGATTTTACTTAATGGGTATTCATAAATCTAACTTTGATAAAGAAACTTTTAAGAGATTACCCTGGCAACAATCTAGTATATTTAATAAAATTTCTTCGCTTTTAGACCAAACCGATAGCCTTCTTTATCAATTACCTGTTCTAAGTGACATAGATACAATCAAGGATGTAAAGCGTCTTGCTTATTTTAAGAATTCCATTTCATCAACTGTACTATACTTGTTGACACTACTTTTAAAGCTAGATAAAGCGCTTCAAACTAGTGTGCTTTCTCTATTCTCAGCAACTTTTCTTCAGCAACCTTTTAACAAAGGTTCCCCTGTACTACTTCATTCTTAGTTTTATTGAAACGATGGGCAAATCCATCTAAAGTACTAACTCATTCTATACCAATACATGAAGTATTTATTGTTAGCCATGACTTTCTTCATGGTAACCATTACCAATGCACAAGAAACTATTTCGGGTACCATAACAAATACGTCTGGCATGCCAATCCCATATGTAAACGTACAATTAACAGGCACGAATAAGGGAACTATATCAAACGAGGAAGGTACGTATAGCCTAACCGTCCCTAATTCGTTAGGGGTGCTAAAATTTTCCGTGCTCGGCTATGAAACACAAAACGTTCCTATGAATAATATAGGAATTATAGATGTGACCTTATTGGAATCCTTCAAGCAATTAGATGGAGTCGTATTAACGGCATTAGGTCTAAAAAGGGTAACCAAAGAATTAGGCTATGCCGTGCAAAGTCTAGATGCTAAGGGAGTAACTGAGGTGAAAGCAGTTAATTTTCTCGATAACCTTACTGGAAAATTAGCAGGTGTAACCATCAACCAAGGGGCAACAGGAGTGGGTTCTTCGTCTAAGATTACCATCCGTGGAGAAGCTTCTTTTTCTAACAATAATCCTCTATTCATAGTAGACGGTGTTCCTATAAACAATAATTCCATCTTCAACTTTACCAATGAGGCTGCAGCTGGTTTTCAAGCAATTGATTTTGGAAACGGGGCCATGGAGGTAAATCCTGATGATATCGCGGCAGTGTCCGTATTAAAAGGCCCCAGTGCAGCAGCGCTTTATGGTACTCGAGCTTCTAATGGTGTTATCGTTATAGAAACCAAGAGCGGAAAGAATACGCAAGGCCTTGGTATAAGTTATAACACTAGTTTTTTCGTCGATTCTGCATTTCGCCTTCCAGACTTTCAAAATGAATACGGACAAGGACAATCTGGAGTGTTCGAGTTTGTAGACGGGCTTGGAGGCGGAACTAGTGACAATATAACCTACAGCTGGGGACCGCGTTTAAATGCAGGGAAGTTAATTCCTCAATTTGATAGTCCGGTTACTTTAACAGATGGCACCGTAGTTCGTGGTGGTGATACAGCACTTTATAGTGGTCTGCCTATTACACCCACGGAGTTCCGTTCCAATCCTGATAATTTGAAGGATTTTTATACTACTGGAACAACACTCATAAACAATATTGCTATTTCAAACGGATTTGAAAAAGGAAATTACCGACTCTCGTTTACAGATTTAAGAAGTGAATCTATTATTCCTGGAGTGAATCTAGACCGACAGACAGTAAGTGCCAGATTAGGTTTTATGCCTACAGATAAGCTAAGCATCAATTCTTCTATCAGTTATGTGAATTCACAAAGTGATAACCGCCCATCCAACGGGTATGGTTCGGAGAACGTAAATTATTCCTTGGTAGCATGGGGGCCACGTTCCCTAAATATAGATAGCCTTAGGGACTATTGGCAACCAGGTCTAGAAGGCGTGCAACAGTATTCTTATAACTATACTTTTTTTGATAACCCCTTCTTTATACTGAATGAAAACCGTAATTCCTTTAACAGGGACCGTGTTTTTGGAAATATATCTGCCCGTTATGATATTACCGATTATTTAACGGCAACCATACGTTCTGGAATGGATTACTCAAGCGAATTGCGCCAACTGCGCCGTGCGTTTAGTTCCAATCGTTTTCAGAATGGTGGTTATGCGGAGCACGATGTGTTCTTTAGAGAAATAAACACCGACTTTCTTTTAAACTATACCAATCAATTCAATGACTTTAAGGTTGATGTTTCTATAGGTGGAAATAGATTGGACCAGAAAGCCTTTACCTCACAATCACAGACTACAAGCTTAGCGCAACCCGGTATTTTCCGCCTCTCAAATGGCGCATCGCCTATTGAAGTGTTCGAGTTTGAATCCAATAAGCGCATCAATAGTTTTTATGGTTTAGCGAAGTTTGGGTACAAAAATTTTCTATTCTTAGATATTACGGGAAGGAACGACTGGTCAAGTGCTTTGGCAACACCATTTTCGGTAGGTAACACCTCATTTTTCTATCCTTCTTTTTCCAGTAGTTTTATTCTATCTGAAGTCGTTAAATTACCTAAAGCATTTTCCTTTGCACAACTTAGAGCAAGTTGGGCACAAGTAGGAAACGATACCAATCCATATCAAACTACAGGTGCCTTTGTCGCACAAACGCCATTTAATGGTCAACCTACATTTAGTAATCAAAACACGATTGCGAACCCTAATCTAAGACCAGAAACTACTTCTTCTTTTGAAGTAGGTGCTGATTTACGATTTTTCAGTGATCAATTACGTTTTGATATCTCCTTCTACAATGCTGTTACGGAAGATCAGATTATTTCACTTCCAATAGGCATCTCATCTGGCTTTACACAACAAGTTGTAAATGGCGGAAAGGTACGAGCGAAAGGCTTGGAAATCATAGCAGGTATCTCTCCTATTATTTCAGACAATTTTAAATGGAATAGCACCTTAAACTTTAGCACGAGCAGAGCTATTGTAGAGGATTTACCCCAAGATGAAGGTCGACTCACATTAGCCTATTCTAGAATATACGACAGTCAAAACCAAACGGTATTTTTACAAGTTGAAGAAGGTGGCCGTGTTGGAGACCTTTACGGAACAGGGTACTTAAAAAATGATATAGGTGATTTTATTCTAACCGATGAAGGTGGATACATTCCAGATAACAAGCTCCAAAAATTAGGCAACTACAATCCAGATTTTATGTTAGGGTTCAATAACCAGTTTGCCTATAAAAACTGGAACCTTGGTTTTCTATTGGATTGGCGGCAAGGTGGAATAATTGTTTCCCGTACAAGAGCTTTAGGAAATGTTGGCGGACAACTGGCCGAAACCTCGTTTAGACCTGAGGTAGGTATAGTCCCACAAGGTGTGGTAAATACTGGAACAACGGAAAACCCAGTATTCACACCAAATACTGTCTCTGTATCAGCCGAAAGCTATTACCGACAATTTTATGACCGAAACCATGAGGAGAACAATACGTATGACGCGTCTTTCCTTAAACTAAGGCAGTTTTCTATCGGTTACACCTTTGACAAGCTCAGCTTATTCAAGCAAGATGCCAGCCTGAGTTTGTCCTTAATAGGAAGAAACTTGTTCGCCATTACGGAGAATCCATATTTTGACCCTGAGCAATTAGCCGTTCAAGGGCAAGGTTTTGTTAGTGGTGTAGAAGACATGTCCTATGCAACCACGCGTAGTTTTGGTTTTAAAGCAGGATTTAATTTTTAAGAAGGAAAGAGATGAAAAAATTATATAGTCTACTAATTACATTTTTACTTGAAATTTACAAATTCTTGCCAACGCTTCACCTGGCCCAAAATCATCATTGTTCCGTCCTGTTTTTAGAGGAGAAACGAGTGCATTCTACCCTCCCTGCTAAGAAGAAGGGACTGCAGGAGGCGTTCTTATTGGTTAAAATTTCTATTTTTTTGACCTTATTTTCTGCCTGTACCCAAGATTTTGAAGAAATAAATACCAACCCCAATTCACCTGTAACTATACAACCAAGTCTGCTCTTACGCCAGGTTATCTATGATTACGGGGAACAGATGTCCTATGAAGGATTTACCGCTGGGAATTTATTAGGACAGTACACCACAGCGCTGGATTTTAACCTTTTTGATAGACATAACTTAAAGTCGCCCCAATTAGGTGGCAATCCTTGGCCTATTTTCTACAAAAACCTAAGGGATAATGAAATCATTTTAAACCTATCCCAAGAAAATGAAACCTTTGCAGTTTATGAAGGTCCTGCTCTTATTCTTAAGGCATATATGAGTGCAGGGGTAACAGATTTATTTGGAGATGTGCCCTATTCGGAAGCTTTTAAAGGAAATAACGGGACCGTAACCCCTGTTTATGAAGCACAAGAATCCATATATGTGGATGAAGGAGGTATTCTGGATAACTTGGAAAAAGGTATTACAGCAATTGAAGCATATAATGGTAGTATTGCCTTAGCCGGCGATATTCTTTTTGAAGGCGATCTAAATGGCTGGATTCGTTTTGCAAATTCGCTTCGGATTAAGCATCTGATTAGAATTTCAGATAAAATAGATGTTGCTTCCCAATTACAAGCTATAGTTGCAGAGGGTGATTTTATTGATGAAAATTCTGAAAACGCCATTTTTGACTTTACAGATGGAGAACCCAATAATTTTAGATTGGCCCGTTTGCGTATTGGAGATTTTAACAACTTTGTTCTTTCTGAAACCATGGAAGAAATACTAACCGACTTGAACGATACTAGAATTTCAAAGCTGTTCAGACCTTTCGGTAATAGCGATTCAGGTGAATTCAATGGCTTGTTAAACGGAATAGATGCCACTCAAAATGCCGCTATTCTTGCTAATTACTCTTTAGTGGGCACCATCTTTCGTGAAAATACAGGCGTACTAGATGCGAACTTCATGACGAGCATGGAAACACACTTTCTACTTGCTGAAGCAGCACAGAAAGGGCTAATCACCGCCGATGCCCAAGCCCTCTACAATGTTGGAGTTGCGCAAGCTTTTAACTACTGGAAAGTAGATCTCCCAACGGATTACTTAACGGGAACAGGAGCATACACTAATGGGGATGCATTAGAAAATATCATTACACAAAAATGGATTTCCAATATGATAAACGGGTACGAAGGTTGGATAGAGTTCAGAAGAACCGGCTTTCCACAATTGAAAATCATCTCAGCGAGTTTAAACGATAATTTGTTACCCGTTCGTATGCCGTATCCCGCAGAAGAAGAGGCTTTAAATGCTGCTAATTATCGAGCTGCAGCGATTAAAACAAATGGAAATAGTGTAAATACACCTGTTTGGTGGGACTCGAAAAGCGAGGATTAAAGTTATACATATGATTGAGGTTAATTTATGGCAATGGGGGTTAGTAATTGCATCTAGTATGGTGCTGTTTCTGCTTTCCCCATGGGCAAAAAATACCAATCAGTTTTTTAAGGCGGTTCAAAAGAAAAAAGAACCTAGTACATTTATACTAATGGGTAGTCTTATCATTTCTTGGATCTTTGCCAAGAGCATTACTAATGCTACAAATCTAGGATTAGACTATGGTATTGTTGGCGGCGTTGCGTATGCAGGATATTATGTGTCATTTGCTGTTGCCGGTGTGGTTATTTATAAGATGCGGTTACACGGCAAATACACAAGCATTCACCATTTTCTTAGGTCTAAGTTTGGCAAAGGAGCGGTGGCCGTTTTTTCTATTCTCATCGCTATCCGACTATTTAATGAGGTTTGGAGCAATACAATGGTTATCGGCACTTATTTTGGAGATATGGGAACGAGTCCTTATTATTGGTCCATACTTGTTTTTACAGCTTTGACCTTGGCCTATGTACTTAAAGGCGGTATGAGCAGTTCTATTTTTACTGATGTCATACAAATGGGGCTTTTCGCTATTCTTCTACTCGTAATTTTAGGAGCCATTTTTAGTGCTGACACCAACTTTTCCTCTAAAACCGTTATTATATCAGGGATTTGGTCCTTTGATATGGGCTTAAACTTACTTTTTGCGGCTGTTTTACAATCGTTTAGTTATCCGTTCCATGATCCAGTTCTAACAGACAGAGGTTTTCTAAGCAGTCCAAAAATTACGCTAAAAAGCTTCCTGTGGGCAAGTATTCTTGGTGCTTTATGTATTATACTTTTCAGTTTTGTTGGGGTATATGCACAATCGCAGGGAATGCAAGGACAAGCAGCTGTTGAAGTCGGTAAGGCTTTCGGAATCGTTATTTTATTAGGTATTAATTTTATTATGATAACCTCGGCTGCATCTACCTTAGACTCCACATTTTCCTCTTTTTCCAAGCTATTGGCAATCGATTTAAAATTTGGGAATTCACTTAAATTCGGACGTTGGTCTATGGCTTTAATTGCAGCGCTAGGCACCATCCCTGTTTTTTTGAATGCGGAAATACTATCAGCAACTACCATAAGCGGCACTATGGTTATCGGCTTAACACCCATTTTTCTATTTTGGAAAGACAAAGCACCTAAGATAAGTTTTCACCTAAGTGTTTTTTGTGGAATTTTATTCGGATTTTTACTGATTTTCAGTTGGTTTCCACAAAGATTAATTTTTACCACAGGAAAATATGCGGATTTACTTTGGATTAATTTCTGGGGAATTTTAAGTTGTATCACACTCTATTTTATACCCAAATGGATAAAGAGATAACACATATTGGTACCAAAAACGGAAAGCTATTACTCTTTGGAGGGGTATATAGTAATCTGCAGGCTTTGGAGCAGTTAATAGGTATTGCTGACACCGAAGGCATTACTCCAGAAAATTGTATTTGTACAGGAGACATTACTGGATACTGTGCACAACCTGAGGAAACCATTGAATTATTCCGTGAATGGGGTGCGTTGAGTATAGCAGGTAATGTAGAGTTACAATTAGCCAACGATAGTGAAGATTGCGGTTGTGATTTTAAAGCAGGTGGCCGTTGCGATAGTTTTTCCAAACTGTGGTTTCCCTATACAAAAGGCCATTTATCAAAAGAATCCTTGCAATGGATTTCTGAGGTTCCTGAATATATTAGTTTTGATTATGGCGATAAAAAAATTACGGTAGTTCACGGGAATTATAGAAACACATCAGAATTTGTTTTTAAATCCAACGCCAATAGCAGTAAAGAAAAGTGCTTTACAGAAACCAAAAGTGATGTTATTATTGCTGGACATTGCGGACTCCCTTTTCATCAGTCCATAAAAGAACAGCTGTGGTTAAACCCTGGAGTTATTGGCATGCCCGCAAATGACGGTACCACAAGAGTCTGGTATATGATACTGGAAATACAGCAAGGTGAATTAAATTATACTCATCGGTCTTTTGAGTATGACCACACCACAGCGCAACAACTAATGTTTAAAAACCACCTACCTGAAGCGTATGCAGATACATTAACTTCCGGTAATTGGGACAACATGGAAATCCTTCCCGAATTGGAAAAAATGGGGCAGGGAATTCCTATTAGTTTAGATACATCAAAACAAGAAACAATAGCACCTAAAACAAACAAAAAAATGGCAGACTCGTATTACGATCCTAAAGACCTTAGAAAATTTGGCAAGATCACTGAATGGAGCGAAGAGCTCGGAACTAAGTTTTTTGACTATTATGGTAAGGTTTTCGAAGAAGGTGCACTAAGTGCAAGGGAGAAATCCTTAATTGCCCTAGCTGTTTCCCATGTGGTGAAATGTCCTTATTGTATTGATGCCTACACCAAAGATGGTTTGCAAAAAGGAATTACCAAAGAAGAAATGATGGAGGCTGTGCATGTAGGTGCTGCCATTGAAAGTGGAGCGACATTGGTGCATGGGGTGCAAATGATGAATAAATATGATAAGCTGTCGATGTAATCGACAGAACGCTGCGCTCTAAAATATGAGACCGCTGTGCTTTTAGAAATAAGATTATAAACAGCGTCCGTATAGTGAATTCTAAATACACACTACTTTGTACTCAACACAAAAAAAATGGCTACTAAATCATTAAAAGCGAAAGGAAACGAGCTTGCTCAAAGCAATAAACAGCTCGATATTTTAAACGGAGGTCTATTTGCCGATGGTGAACTTCCCTTTTTCAAAGATAAAATCTCAGAAATAGGTCATTTTCCACTAAGACCTAAAAAACTGGAGATTCTTCAGCTTAATTTAGGATATATGTGCAATCAAGTATGTGCTCATTGCCACGTAGATGCAGGTCCGGACCGTAAAGAAATTATGACCCGAGATACCATGGCGCAATGTCTAGAAGTCATTAAAAATACGGGGGCTCACACGTTAGATTTGACTGGTGGGGCGCCAGAAATGAATCCTGATTTTGAATGGTTTGTAGAACAGGCGGCTGAAGCAGGTATTAAAGACTTTATCGTTCGCTCCAACCTTACGATTATTAGGGCAAATAAGAAATACTATCATTTACCAGATTTCTTTAAAAAACATAATGTGCATGTCATCTCTTCTATGCCACACTGGACACGTGGTAAAACGGACAAACAACGAGGAGAAGGTGTGTTTGATAAATCCATAAAAGCACTACAGGAACTAAACGAAAGAGGATATGGGGTGCCAGGTAGCTCTTTACGGTTGGATTTGGTCTACAATCCATCAGGAGCATATTTACCGAGTGACCAAGCAGCTATGGAGAAAGACTTTAAAAAAGCTTTGAAAGAAGATTTTGATATTCAATTCCATAATTTATTTGCCATTACCAATTTACCCATAGCTCGTTTCTTGGATTATTTAATAGCTTCGGAAAACTATGATGACTACATGTATGCTTTAGTAGATGCGTATAACCCCTCTGCAGTAGCAAACGTAATGTGCACCAATACTATTTCCATAAGTTGGGACGGATGGCTTTACGATTGTGATTTTAATCAAATGCTAGATTTGAAAGTAGCAAGTAAGATAAAGCACATTAAAGATTATAACGAAGGTCTACTTAACGATAGGAATATCATCGTCTCTCAACATTGCTATGGGTGTACCGCCGGTGCGGGGAGTAGTTGTCAGGGAACGGTTGCTTAAAGGTCACAAACGTTAAGTTTTTGATAGATAATGAATATCAAAAAGATTAGAAAGCGTCTTTAGTTATGGCAATCACTAAATTTTGAATCCCTTTAAACCAAAAAATAAGTCACTTAAACCGACGACTCGGTCGGTAACTATTTTCAAATAATGGGTAGTACATCGATATTTTGCACTTTGGCCGATTATTTGTATCCGCATATCCAAATATCCTGTTCCTAAATACAATCTGAGGGTTCTTTGTATAGACCACATGGTCGGATTAACCCAAATCTTGGAATTATGGAAAAATCACTAAAACGCATGGCTACCATGCAACGTATGCAGGCTAAAGGATTAGAGTTATTCTATTCAAAAGGATACTATAACACAAGTGTAGATGATGTTTTAAAGGAGCTCTCTATGAGCAAAGGCGCATTTTACTATCACTTTGATTCTAAAGAAGACTTCTTTATACAGATTGTTCAGAATTTACTAGCTAGGAAGGTCTACAGCACTTTAATCGAACCTATTGAAGGCCATGAGAACCCTATTTGGAATATTACCAAATGTTTTGAAGATGTCCTAGAAAGCGCAGTTAATAACGAGATGGATTTTGGTTGTCTTCTCAGTAATTTTTTATCAGAATTTAACGGGCGAAACGAAACCATTATGAAGCATCTAAACGATATTCTTTCTATCTGGGAAGTAAATCTTGTTTATGCCTTACAAAAAGGAAAGTCTAATGACCATTTAGACCGTCATGTAGACTGTGAGGCCGTTGCCACATACCTAATGAGTGCTTACTTTGGAGTACGAACACTAATGGCAGGAGCTTCACCTAGTGCTAGAAAATATCGTTTTATGGGTCAGCTTAAACAATACTTCAGATTAATCGAAGCTAAAAACGTTACGGTTTAGTTTCTTCGAAACGCAATACTCCTTTTATTTTTTGAATTACTTGTTCCGGAGCTATGGTTTCCATAGCACGGTCATAACCCTTAGGAAATCTATTACCATAGACCGATGTAGGTATCAAAGGATATTTATCTCTATCGGATAGTAGTGCATTTTCTTGCGCTTGTCCAAAGGGATAAAATCCGGTATATGGGTGTGTTACACCCCAGAGTGTTATTGTTGGAATCCCATACATGGCAGCTAAATGGGAGTTACCACTGTCCATTGCTACCATAAGGTCCAAGTTAGAAATAAGGGCTAGTTCTTCTTCAAAATTAATCTTACCTACTACACTTACACAATGTTCCAGTTCCTGTTCCCATACTTCCAATTGTTTCTTTTCCGTGGTACCGCCACCAAATAATAAAATTTGATATGCTCCCAAGGAATTCAATTGTTCTAAGGCCTCTTTCATAAGATGCAAAGGATACATTTTTCCAGAAAAGGCAGCAAACGGGGCTACACCGATATAGTGCTTGACTTGTAAGCTAAGAGCTTGCTTTAACTTAGGTGTTAACCCCAAGCTAGAAAGTATATGCCTATTTTCTAAATGTACCGGAAAACCTAGCGATGCAACTACATCCGCATAACGTAAATACATTGGTTTTAAAGGTTCAAATATTTTGTTTTCAGTTGCCGTCAGTGCCTTCTTCTCCTTTCTTGCTTTATCTACCTGTATAAACGGAATTCCTTGAAACTTAAAAAATCGTTTTAAAATAGAACTTCTAAGTACGTTATGGAGGTCGGCAACACTATTAATTCCTGTAGGTTTAAGCTCTTTATATAGTTTCCAAAGACCTAAAACACCCTTATGTCTTCCCTTTACCTCAGCCTTGTGAACAGTAACATTTGGTATTTGAGCAAAGATAGGTTCAAAGAAAGGTTTGGTAAGTACAGTGATTTTTAAATAAGGATATTTTTGAGTCAAGGCAATCAACACAGGAACGGTCATGGCGACATCACCCATCGCCGAAAGACGAATAACTAGCAAATGTTGCGCGTTCCTATTGGAAGGTTTCAAAGTAGTGCTTGAACTTGAATCCGAACCCATCACTCAAAAAATTAAAACTATTATGAATTAGTAGTGCCAAAAAATAAAGCAACTTGTGTTATTCTACTTCTCTTTCGTTGTCTTCCTTAATACTGGATTTAACTCATCATCATTATACATCTTCATTTGCTTGTAGACTTTCATGTATTTATTTCCCGCTTCTATATTGGTCAAAAGCTGATCAATTGCCTTAGACAAATCTACACGCTGTTCCAATAATATGGCAAGTTTCGTTTTACACTTTTCTAAATGTTCCGGAGAAGCATCTGTACGGATGGCCTCTTCGTTCATATGATATATTTTTAAGGTCAAAATAGAGAGTCGATCAATGGCCCATGCGGGACTTTCGGTATTTATCGTGGCATCCTTTTTGATTTCAACCGATTGGTATTTATTTAAGAAGTAACTGTCTATAAATTCTACCAAATCTGTCCTATCTTGGTTACTGGCATCAATCTTACGTTTCAACGTCAATGCGGCATTCGGTTCAATTTGCGGATCACGGATAATATCTTCGTAATGCCACTGAACTGTGTCTATCCAGTTTTTTCGGTAGAGTAAATGCTCAATACTATCCATCTCATAAGGGTTGGCAAACGATTGGTAGACATCGTCTTTTAAATGATATTTTTCTATACTCTCCCCAAAAATATCGATTGTAAGTTTACTGAACATAAGGCTACTTTTTTACAAATATAATTCTAATTACCCAACCCATAGTTTGGCTAAAAATGCAAGCAAGGGCACTACGACACTTAGCACAAGTGCCAGCTCCAAAATATTTTGCCTTTTTATAGATTCTATGTAATTACAAATAAAAATAACAGAGGGGAAAAAAGTAATCATAATTGCATAGGTGCTTTCCGTTTGCACCAATAAATTTAACAGCAACCCTAGAACGAAGGAGAGTGCCACAAGCCTAATGGTGATGATTTTACCTGCACCGGCTTTCCCTAATGCCAAAAAACACCAAAAAGCGAGTATCAGATTAATGCTGATGTACGCGCTTACTTTAATACTGGAATCCCATTTGGGGGCATAAATAGCCGCATAGTCAATCTCGAAGCTATAGTGTTGTATTAAAAAATCAGAACTGTTAGCCAGTACCAAAACCACATATGTTATCATAAAAAATGAAAACCCTGCGGACAAAATTACCAGCCAATTCTTGATATCCTTAGGTTCATAAATATAAATAGTAACAAAGACCAGAACCATATATAATATAGCCCAGTCATAGAACAAACTAGCGGCAAGAACCCAGAGCGTAGCATCAAAAGCTTTTGACCTTATATTCTTTAAAGACTTTATGCTCAACACCCTTCTGGTTGCAAGCAATAGAAACAAACTACATAGGATGGCATTACTATCCGATAATGTTTCTGGAAAAACTACGAACAAGAGCGTGTAAAAAAATATCGCATACGAATTTGCCCCAGTAAGCTTGTTCCTGTTTACTATGAAATCAACAATAAAAACACTGAACAAAAGAATACTCAAAACAAGGATTTCTACCGCCATTTGCTTGGTAGAAAAATCGGTCTCGAAAAGGTAAACTTGCACCGTCCAATAAAAAAGGAATAAAAAACCTAGTAAAATTATAAAATTTATAGGTTTTGTTTTTCCAAAAATGCTTGAAATCATCTACGATTTTTATATTTTTGTATTGTAAATATAGGAATAACATGAAGTCATTATTTGAAGGTATCGCCGATTTATTTGTAAATGTGCTATTTACACCGTTTGATGTTTTACGATTTATGGAAAGCTGGACACTCTCCAATAGCATAAATTGGTTTTTTATGTTGATTGGTTCTGCAGCTTTTATTTATTGGATGTTACAGTTGAAAAAATACAACGATACGGGTGAAGAAGATAAGTCTGTCACTTCTCACTCTTATTTGTAAGGTGCTTTTCCTTACAATTTAAAAGCACCGTTTACTTTGTTTTAAATTTATAATCAAACGATGCTTTTATTTTTTATAGATTGAATGGATTATAAGTCAAATCCGATATCCTTTCTGTAATTTATACCCTCAAACGAAAGTTTTCCAACATTCTTATACGATGTTTTCAAGGCCGATTTAAAATCCTCTCCAAAAGAAGTGATGGCTATCACGCGACCACCATTGGTTACTATTTTTCCATCCTTAACCGTTGTGCCAGCTTGAAATACAAGGGAATCGGTAATGGTCTCTATTCCCGTAATTTCCTTTCCTTTCTCGTAACTCCCAGGATATCCGCCAGAAACCGTCATTACCGTTGTTGCGCTACGTTGATCAATTTCTAGGTCAATCGCATCCAAACTGCCATTTGCAACGGCTTGAAACAATTCCACCAAATCATTTTTAATACGCGGCAGCACTACTTCTGTCTCTGGATCACCCAAACGCACATTGTATTCAATCACCTTGGGGTCATCCCCTACTTTTATTAGCCCAATGAATATAAAACCTTTATACGGCAGGTTATCCTTTTTAAGCCCTTCTACGGTAGGCTTTACTATCAGCCGCTCTATCTTATTCATTAGCTTCTCATCGGCAAAGGGAACGGGGGAAATAGCCCCCATACCCCCTGTATTAAGTCCAGTATCACCTTCACCGATACGTTTATAGTCCTTAGCCGTGGGTAATACTTTATAATTTTCACCATCAGTTAGCACAAAAACGCTTAATTCTATGCCATCCAAAAACTCTTCGATGACCACAGTGGCACTTGCTGAACCGAATTTCTCGTCTACAAGCATCGCTGTAAGCTCGGCCTTGGCTTCTTCTAAGTCGTTAAGAATTACCACTCCCTTTCCTGCGGCAAGGCCATCTGCCTTTAATACATAAGGAGGGGTAAGTGTTTCCAAGAATTCATACCCTTGGGTCACCGTTTTAGAAGTGAAGCTCTCGTAACGTGCTGTGGGAATATGGTGGCGCATCATAAACTCCTTTGCAAACTCCTTACTGCCTTCCAAGGTAGCAGCCATTTTCTGTGGGCCGATTAGGGGAATAGCCGCTAACTTTTGGTCATTAAGAAAATAATCATGTATTCCGTTTACTAAAGGATCTTCAGGGCCTACAATGACCATATCTATACCAATATCCACTACAAATTTTCCGATAGCGTCAAAATCATTTACACCAATCGTTATATTTTCTGCGATGCTTGCTGTTCCAGCATTACCTGGCGCCACAAAAAGCTTCTTTAGCTTGTTACTTTGTTTTAGTTTCCAAGCCAATGCATGTTCACGGCCTCCGGAGCCAAGGATAAGAATGTTCATTTATTTTTAAATTTTAGCAAACATAGTACTTGCCTTGCTTATACTAAATTATATATTGGAAAAATTCCGGTGTTCTTTCTTTTGTAAGTATGGCTTTGTGAGTGACTTAAAATAATCGTATACGATATTAATCCTTCCGAACGCCCTTCTTTTGACTCCCATCCTAGTATTTCCTTGGCCTTAGTCATATCCCGTTGCCGTTGCGTGGGGTCGTCCTTGGGTAACGCTTTATAGATTTTCATTTGATTCGCTCCTGTAAGCGCCAAAATTTCCTCTGCAAATTCCTTAATAGCGGTTTCGTGCGGATTACCGCTATTCATAAGCTCAGCATCATCACTAAATAACAATCAGTATATACCTTCTGCTAAATCTTCTATATAACGGGACAAACGTGTCTAAGAACCATCACCAATTACGGTTAAATCTTCCCCTCTTAATACTTATCCCATGAATGCTTAGAGCAACACGCCGATTATTAAGTCTCCTTCTGGGTCCGTAAGCACTAAAAATACGCACGGTACGTGTTTCTAAACCATGAAACCTATGGTACGCCATGGTAATAGATTCCATAAAACGTTTGGCCTCGTCATATACGCCCCTTGGACCAACTGGACTAACATTCCCGTAATACTCCTCGTTTTGGGGATGCACCAATGAATCTCCATAAACCTCAGACGTAGAGGCTACTAAAATCCGTGCATTTTTATCTTTTGCCAGTCCCAAAAGATTAAGCGTTCCCAAAGAGCCCACTTTTAGTGTTTCGATTGGTATTTTTAAATAATCTATAGGACTTGCTGGCGAGACAAAATGCAGGATATAATCCAACTTCCCTTCCAAGTGCACAAAATTTGAAACATCATGATGATGAAACTCAAAGTGTTCTAAAGGAAAAAGGTGGGCTATGTTTTTTAAATCACCTGTTATTAGGTTGTCCATACCAATAATATCCTTCCTTTATAAACCTATCGCATAAATGTGACCCCAAAAAGCCTGTTGCACCTGTAATTAGTATTTTTTTCATAGATTCCTAATAGGCCTTTTCTTCGCCTTTAATTGCATTAACAATTGTTTGAACGACTATTTTCAAATCTAAAAAAAAGGACCAGTTTTCAACATAGAAAATATCAAATTTTATTCTATTTTGAATATCAATGTCATTTTCAATCTCTCCGCGATATCCCCTAACTTGAGCTAAACCAGTTATTCCTGGCTTTACAAAATGCCGCAGCATATATTTGTCCACTCTGTTGGCGTACTCATCAGTATGTTTAAGCATATGAGGTCTAGGCCCAACAACAGACATATTACCAAATAATACATTATAAAATTGTGGTAACTCGTCTATACTGGTTTTCCTAATAAATTTTCCAATCTTAGTCACGCGCATATCATTCTTTCCTGCTTGTTTAGCGTCCGCATTTTCATTCACCGCCATGGAACGAAATTTAAAGCATTGAAACTCATTATTGTCAAAACCTGTTCTTTTTTGAATAAAAAATACAGGCCCTTTAGATTCCAGCCTTATTAATAGGGCTAAAAGAGGGCCTAACCATAATAGCAATCCGAAAATCACAAATAAAGAGAAAACAATATCAAAAGCTCTTTTTAATAAGGCATTCAATGAATTGTGCAATGGAATATCTCGTAGCGATAATATAGGTAAGTAGTCATAATACTCAAACTTAAGTTTTTTAGCAAAAATATTCTTATTGTCTGGCAAAAACTTAAGCGTTTTCAAGTTGTTATCTGCAAAATTTATGAACGCGTTTAGCTCAGCGTTCTTTAACTCCGAAACTGAACAGTAAATTTCATCAATATTATTATTGACAATGTAACGAAAACATGCCAAAAGATCAAAATCCTTGTCTCGCGGAACAAACTGTTCCGAAAAATTATACCCAAACTCTCTTCTTGTGTTAAATATTTCTATAAGTTGATTTGCTTTTTTGCTCTTACCTATAACTACTACATTTCTTATATTTCCTTTTACCCTTTCACGATACTGCATTAACAATACGTAATTCAAAAACTTTAATGAAAATATAGCTAAAAAGACAAATATAAAGTATTGACCCAATGCAAGTCGACTTATGTTAGGCTGTTTAAAAAAACCTATAAATGCGTAAAGAATTAAGAAAAAAAACACAAACTGAATAAGAAGAAGTCGTAAAATATAAACAACTTTACTATATCTATAGACTTTGTAAAATTCAGTTTTAAATGATATAACTAACCAAGCGAGAGTAATATAAGTATGGAATAGGTATGGGTTAACAAAATTAATTGGTAAGTAATAAGCAAAAAGATTTAATGCCAATAAGTCAATCCCACATGAAATTGGATATATTAAGTTGGAATATCTGTGTTGGTTAAAAAACATATTACTTTTAATCTAAGCCTAAAATATAACTTATAGAACTAGGACTAATCCAAAATACATGAAATCTTTATTAAATTCTTAAGAACTACCGTTTACTGAATTTATAGACCAAAGCATCCTTTAAAAATAAAAATACTGAAATTGGATAATCAACAAAATATCTTCTAAACAAAACTGGCTCATCCCAAATCCTGTACGCCCATCTTAAATGTAATTTATCTGTCCAAATAGGGTAATAATCAAACGATTTGGCTGTTTGATGCATAAAGCCTCCACAAGTATGACCAACCCCCTGAAAACCCGCTATTTTTAATTTTAATAGAAATAATTCCTGATAGGGCGAACCCATTCCGACGATGACGAAGTCAGGTTTCTGTGCAATAACTTCCCTTATATACAAATCTTTATCTTCTTCTGTGTCAAAATATCCGTTTCGATAACCTACTATGTTCAGAGTTGTATATTTTTTTGAAATTTGATTGATAAAACCAACTATATTGAGCTGAGTTGAGCCAATAAATAATATAGATTTTTTTTCATACACACACTTCTTTAAAACTAAAGGGGCTACCGAAGTCATATCAAAACTAAAACGTTTTAGTTTCTTTTTATTTGAGTTAACAAACAGATTTAACAATACCACAAGTAACTGACCATCTATTGCAATATTATCGAACTGAGCAAAAACCACTATGTTCTTTCTGTAAAAAAGATAACTAAAAGGGTTCAGATAAGCAGTAATGCCATTATCCCAAAACTTATCTCCCGAGTTAATTTTAGATTCTAAAATCGCTATATTATTCTTTTTTTTATTCAAATTCATTATTATATTTTAACAATGGATTTGCCATAGCCTCTGTTGGTGAAAATTCTTGTGCCCAAATATTACCCTTTGAATTATACTGCCCTATGCGAAATTTAAAAAAATCTCCAGGTGGTATATTAATCTTAGCTACTCTAAAATTCTCAAAAGATGTGTTAATCTCTTTTTTAGCAAACGTAAAAGAATAATTTTTAAAGGTATTATCTACCAATATAAAATGCATCATGAATTTATACTTTAAATTCATAGCATCCGACGAAACTATGTATAACACCTCTTTTGTAAATAAGATACAAAAGTCATTCGAATTTTTAAAAAATGTTGCGGATTTTAAATCCTTCTGAAACTTTTCATCTTCTAAACTTATTTTTGATTTCTCAATGTTTTCAATTTGGATTTTTCTGTCCGCGTTATTTTTACACGAGAAACACAAAATGGATAGAAAAACCAAAACACATGTCCTTTTTAAAAAAAAGAAAGATTTTAACTTGTTAGTATACATACTTCGTTCTCATCTTTATTAGTATTCTTTCTTGGCTCAAAAAAAAGTATTCCTAAAATATAAGCGAAAAAATAAATTCCCATCTGACGGTTTAAAGCAACCTCCACAAAAAGAACGATTAAAAAAAAAGTATAAATTACAAGGAAACATACATTATTACTAGTCCTTGCAATTTTTACGATATAAATAATACTAATAAGATATAAAATAAGACCAACTGCCCCAAACTCATAAGCTAATTGTATATAATTGTTATGAAGGTTTAAGTTTGAAATTGACTTTAGAGCTTTCTTGTGGGCGTACCCATAATTTGATTCCAAAATATCTTTTTGAACTTTCCAACTAAAAAGCTTCTCTTTCGCACCTAATCCAAAGCCAGTGAGTGGCCGTTCATTTAATTGACTTATAGCAGTATTCCAAAGCCAAAAACGTTGCGATATACCATCTTCATTATTTGTTCCAACGTCTAAACTATTTCTTGTTTTAAACAACTCATTAATTCGGCTTTCTTTGTTAATGAAAGTGAACGCCATTAGTATACAGATTGATGAAAATCCAAAAACAAACCATACTATTTTACCCTTATTATCGCTATTTAATATTGTATATAAGAGCAACAAAATAAATAAAACTATTCCAATTTTTGACTGAAGAAATACAAGGCAACAAAAGTAAACACTATATCCTATTATTTTAAACTGGACCTTAACACTAGATTCATTAACAAACCACATAGCAGTAATAATATACAACGCATAATATGTTGGATGAAGATCAAATAATGATGTAAATTCAAAATAAAATAAATACTTTATATCATCATATAAAATATATCGAACAAAACCATACCCAAATGATATCAAACAAGATATAAATATTCCAATACAAAATGAAAGTCTAAACTTTGTATAATTAATTTTATTGTAAGCTTGTGTAAGTACTATAAGTAGAGGAATAAAAAATATTGGAGATATTCTTATTATTAATTCTATTGCTCTGGGTAAAAAATCGGTAGTAAATAACCCAAAAACATATAAAATAAAAAGAAAAGAAAAGCATCCAATAGAAAGAAACTCCTTCTTTTTTAAATCTATTTTATGAATATTCATCAGCGCTACTAAAACAAATAATAGCAGCGATAGCGATGTAAATATTGGTGAAAGAGCCAAAGAAAAAGCACATAGATATGCAAACAAAGGAAAAACGTTTTTCCTTATTTTTTGTATTTTTTTTCTAGATAAATATCTCTGATTAAGTTTCATCTAAGACCTATTAAATTCTAAATTTTCTTTTGAAACTAACTGAAAAGAGGCTATTAGAAGAATAGAAATAAGAAATAAATTAAATATCATATTTGAATACCATAAAATTAAATATAACAGTGAAACTAGTAAACCAGTAATATTCTTTGTTGATATTCGATACAAAAATATAAAAAACACTGAAGCCCCTACAATACCCCAATCATTAATGATTCTGATAAAATCATTATGCGGAAAAAAGTCTTTCCCTATTTCATCAATAATTAAAAGTCTAGAATACTCGTTCCCTTTACCAAATAACATTTCCCAAATAGTACCAGAATAAAAATCTAATTCAACTACCTTATACATCTGGTATCTTAAACCAAAAGAAGCATCCCTTGCATCTTCATATCTCAAGGTGATTAATTCCGGGAATCTCTCTATTACCAAACCATAAAGTCCGTAAACAAAAAACAATGTTGTAAAAACAGCTAAAAAAACTAAACCCAAACTCATTGCTTTTTTTTTAATAAAAAAAACTAAAAATGGGTATGCTATTAAAAATAAAAGAACCAATCTAGTCTTAGAAAGATAAACTAGTAATAGAACTATAAATAAGAGCATAAGCCTTGTTCTGCTAAATGGCTTTAGTGTAGCATCTACAAGTATAAAAATAACTACTAATATTCCTGAGAAAGTAGTTGGTGAAGCTGTGAAGCCAACAAAACGATTTCCAATTTCCATATGTCCTTGGTCTAAAAACAGAAATGGCACGGACAATAATAAATAGCAAATAAAAAACTTAAAAACTACCTTTTCGTCAATACAAACGGAGTTTTTCGACAACACTATTATAAACAGATGAAATATCATCACATAAAACGAAAATAAGATCACTAAGCTATATCTGATAGTTGAGTAGTTTAGGACTGAAATTCCAAATAGAATTAGCGTAAGGATAATATTAAGGCTATTAGATTTCTTAAAAATCAAATTGTCTTTTTTGCCAATATTTATAGACAAGAGCAGTAAAACAATAAAGAAATAGGGGGCAGTAATAAAAAATGGCTGTATTTTAAAAAAAAATAATAGTCCAAGTAGAATTGGGTATGCCAATACTATTTTTAAGAAAAAATTGATACCAAAATTAACTTTCAAAATTATAATTTTCTAGTTCTATTAATTTAATACAAGTTGTCTCTTTGAAAAAAATCAAATTTGAACTTCCTTTTATGAAAATGGTATGCACTGCCTTTTTAGGATACCCTGTTGTTAAAATATCAATAATCACTGAAGATGAAAAATTAAAAATCTTCTCAAATTCAAAATAATCAATGCTCTCGCCAATTTCATCCTTCCTTAATATCTGAACATCTTTATTATTAGAAAATCTATCAAATAAGAGTGCATTCTCCCTAGGGTGGGGTTTAATTATAATTGCTTTTCCTACAAATGAATTTATTAATTTAGAAAATATTCTAAATTTTTCTTCTTCGTTAAGATCATAATCTTGATTAGGTAATGAAAATATCAAAATTTTATTGGAATGAGCATTATATTTTTTAGTTACTTTTCTTTTAGTTGCATCAATACTTAAGTACTCTACATTTTCCCTTTTGATAGGGAGCATCTGTGGTAATCTTGCATAGACTTTATTAATTCTAGGATAAAGCCCTAATGTATATATGTATTTTAATTTTTCCTTAAAAAGTAGTGGAGTCAAACATTGATAAACATACTTTGTCAATGTTATTTTCCAATTAGATTTATATTTATAGTAGCCTAAGCCCTCTTCTATAGCTATTAAGTCATTTAATTTACTGTTTATAAAAGGAGTTTGTAAAAACATTTGTGTGAAAATATCTTTTTCACTACCAATATACATATTGAGTTTTTCATGAAACGAATATTTGGCTTCTAAACCATTTATCTCTTTTCTAATTATAGCTATTGCTTTTTTGCATTCTAAGTAATATTTATAATTGAGTAACCTATTTTTGGAAAATTTGAAATTATTAATTGTAAGTATCTCACTGTTGTACGTTTTAAATGATGTATGCTCGCTATGGTAGATTAATGTACTTTTTTGTTTGAATAAGTTTTCAAATAATCGCTCCATAGTATCCTTCTGAAACGGCGTCAACACTATGATAATATTTTTTATTTCCATTGTGCTATTATTTTGTTACTATACTTTCTTTTAAAAATAAAAAGACAAATATTACCTATTAAAAGCGAGATAGCAGCGCCGTATATTCCTAAAAGAGGAATGAGTATGATATTGGCGGCTACATTAAAAACGCAAGCTAAGAGTGTTGCTTTTAAAATCTGACTCTCCTTTTCATACCCCACTATCAAATAATGATAAGAAAAACTTAAGTTTAACAATAAGCAACCTGTCAATAAAATATAAAAAATTGGAACGTTTGCATATAGTTCCTCTTTACCTATGTAATTTAGAAAAAAAGGAATGAATACTATTGAGCAAATAGCATAGATACCTATTAACAAGAATGTTTTATTTTTTATCGTTTTCATTCCCTTATTAATTCCTGTTAAGTCTTTCTCATGTACAGCTTGAATGATATCTGGATATACAAATGATATATACATTGTAAACACCATTACATTAATTAGATTAGCCAATTGGAAATATAAGGCATAAACACCTAAATCTACTTTACCTAAAAAGTAAGTAATTAAATACCGATCTGAATATTCTATTATCTTTAAACAAATAGTGGATAAAAACATAGTTAAGCCTACACCAATGCCCTTCTTTATCCAAGAAAAATCTACTTGAGCGCTAAAAAATCCAGTTATTCCAGGATAGAAACAAATGCCGAGAACAGATGTTAAAAAAGCAAAGCATAACCATAATTGCAAAATTTCAGCAATACTTATGGTAAAACCTTGATTAAAAACTAAATTAATCACAATAATACCTGCCCAAATACCTGTTCTAATAAAAAGCAAAATATTTGCAAATAATGGATTTCGTAAAGAAATATAGGTCCTAAAAAATTCTTGTCCTAGATGCTCAAAAATTATCAAAAAATATAAGACCCAAAAAGAACCTAAATCAATAAAAGTTACATAATTATATATCGTCCAAATAATAGGAAGTAACAAGACATAGGAAAAAGAGTAAAAAATAAGAGAGTTTTTAAAGTAAAAAATCTTACGCTCGTTCCCTTTAATAATTAACCTATTTGAATAAACATAAAAATCAAATCCAAAGAATATTATCAATAACGCAACGGTTGTTGTGACTAAAGTATATTCGCCTTGAAACTCTAAGGATATTTCCTTGGTAATTAAAAAAGTTAATAGAAATCTTGACCCTAATCCCAGAAGTCTACAAGCAAGTGTAAGTGCCTTTTCAAGATTTTTTTTATTTAGCATAACAATTCCCAACTCAAGGGTGTTCCAGCTTTTAAATCTTGACTAAATTTTTTATTTATAATTTCATTGTAATACATTGGATGTAGACCGTTTCCAGGCCTAATACATTTAACATTCTCAATAGAAATTTTATCGTTTTTCTTAACATCTTTATAAATAAAGATGGATCGTCTTCTATTCTTATTTCTATCTGTTAAATTATAAGAAACACTACCTAGCGCATCTTTTGCATCTTTAACTGATGAAACCATGTGTTTAAACTCATGGGGCTCCATTGAAAAAGCTGCATCAATACCTCCTTTTTCTCTGTTTAAAACAAAATGCTTTTCTACAACAGTAGCTCCAAGTGATACTGCTACTACTGGTACTGTGCTCCCAAAACTATGATCAGACAATCCTACCTTAACGTTAAAAGTCTCTTTAAGATTAGGTATAGTTAATAAATTTGCCATGTCTGGTGTTGCGGGATACTCAGATGTGCATTTTAATAGGGTAATATCATTATTTCCCTCTTTCCTACAAGTGTCAACAGCTAGTTGTATGTCTGCTAAGCTTGCAAGACCCGTAGACATAATCATAGGTTTACCTTTTGATGCAACATATGAAATTAAAGGTATGTCCGTTATTTCAGGAGATGCAATCTTATAGAGACCTACATTTAATAACTCCAAAAAGTCTACTCCTTCCCTATCAAAAGGTGATGAAAAAAAAATCAAACCTAAAGATTCTGAGTATTTTTTTAACTCTGGATGCCACTCATAGGGCAAGCTCCCTTCCGTAAAAAGCTCATATAAGGTTTTTCCTTTCCACAAGCCATCTTTTCTAGGTCCAAAGTGCTCGTTATCCACATTTAGCGTTAGTGAATCTGCTGTGTATGTTTGTACCTTTACTGCATCTGCTCCTGATTCCGCTATGGCATCAATAGTTTTTTTTGCTAGGTTTAAATCATTATTGTGATTGGCGGATAACTCTGCTATTACAAATACTTTTTCTGGATTTATCATTTCAAATACGCTCTATAATTTCTACTATTCTATCTATTCCTTTAAAATCTAATATTACTTTAGATTTCTCGCTTAATAATTTACGGATGGTCGTGTCATTTACAAGTTCGCCAATCGTTTCATTTAGGGTGTCTGCCTTTAACAAATCTATTAAACCTAAATGAAAAATAGCCTTCGTTTTTTCATTTAACACTTTAGAAGCATGTGCATTGGACTCTTGATGACCAATACTTATGATGGGCATACCTAAGGCCATAAATTCATATGTACTTACTCCAAATGCAGCTATAAGCAAATCGCTATTATATATTACATTCATGTCATAGGGTAAAAAATTAACATTCATGAAGTATGGTTGAGGGATACTATTTGAGTACATATAATTTTCACCCAAATAGAAATTAAATGTAATAGTATTCCATTTTGGAAAATCGATTAAATCGTACAGCTTACTCGTTACATTTCTTGGGTCACTTCCTCCACATATAATTCCAATTTCACTTAAATCGTTATTAAGGTTAATTTGTTTTGGGGCTAACTTGTTAATTTTAGCATTAAATGTAAAATATTCAAGCCCTTGATAAATTTTTGTTTTTAGTTTGTCAAATTTTAAAAAATAGGATGCCTCTTGGTGAATGGACGGTAAAATATAAATATCTGCGAAATGTCTAGATTCACTTAAATTTTGATAAAAAATAACTTTAGTTCTATTTTTGAGTTTCTTGAAACTTTCAGTTTCAAAATCCAAAATACCATCAACATAAAGCAAATCATACTGGTTATTTAAGCAAATATTAATTGTTTCATTATTAATATTTTGTCCATCCAATTCTAAATGTGGAAATTGAAAGTTCTTAATACTATTCCAAAAGGTAGATTTTGCATGTGCAAAAGTAACCGAATATGCTTTCTCCGCTAAAGCTTGAGCTAAATTATAACTTCTAAAAAAATGGCCTAAGCCAACCTTTTCACCAGCATCAACCCTAAAAAGTATTTTTTTATTCAATAAAGTTTATTTTGTTGAACCAATAACTCTAGCAGGACTTCCTACCACTTTTGTATAATCATCTACATCCTTTAATACTACCGCCCCTATACCTGTTATAGACCATTTACCTAGAGTAACATATTCTAAAGTAGTTGCATTGGTGCCTAAATAGGCACCTTCCTTTAGGTGTACATCTGCTCCTATACAAGCATTGTTGGCAACATAACTATAATCGTCTAGTTTAGCGCCATGACCTACTAAAGACTGTGCAAAAATTTGCACAAAATTACCTATGGTTGTATTTGGACCTATTGACACAAAAGGTTGAATACAAACACCATGACCAATTTCAGCATGTTTAGACACCACTGCGGTTGGATGGATTAATGTAGCAAATTTCTTTTTTGGTATTTCTAGGTCAAGTAATTTAAATAAAAATTTATGATTTAGTTTAACAGATATGAGGCTGTAAAAAAAATAAACAGTGTCATCTAATAAATATTTATTTACCGTTACTTTATCTATTCCCCCTAAAACAGGATAGCCATTAATAGGCTTCTTTTCGTTGTCATTTAAAAAACCTAAAAGCTCCCATTCTGGCTTTACCTGATTTATATCTTCCACTGTTGATTGAACAACAGTACCATTGCCATAACCTCCGATAATAATTAACTTTTTCATTACTTCTTATTAAGTACTAGTTTGTGCTTTTTTAATATTTTTTTTGCTTTTGCTACAAATGGCGGGCCAATAAACTTACCCTTTATTATCGCTACTCCTTTCCCGTCTTTCTTTGCCTCCTCATCTAATTCTAAAATAGTTTGGGAATGTTTTACTTGATCAAGAGTTGGAGAATAGTATTGGTGAACCAATTCTAGTTCTATAGGATTTAAAACCAGCATTCCCTCAAATCCGAGCTTCACAGAAAGCTTTAAGTTCTCCTCCAAATCCACTAAATCTTTTACTCGTACATGAACTGTGTCGATAGGAATTACATTTTGCGCTCTTGCTCCCATAGCTATTAATGCTCTTGGCGTAAACAAACTCAAATGTTCATTGTCATGTATTCCTTCTAAATCGGTTATAAAGTCTTCTGAGCCGTATGCTACGGCTATCACTCTTTTAGAAACAGAACAAATTTCTTGGACATTCATTACTGCAGAAGCAGTCTCTATTAAAGGTATAATTTTAAATGTTCCCGTTTCTATTCCTTTTTCATATTCTATGGTTTCTAAAAGTTTATCAAAAAAATAGATATCCTTTCCTGTTTTTGCTTTTGGGTACATAAACCCATCTACTCCTTTTACTGAAAGTTGGGTGACATCCTTTAACAATTGCCCACTTTCTCTGTCGTTAATCCTTGGAAAAATATGTTTGCCTTTAAATTTCCCCTCTTCAAGATATTTAAGTACCATATCCCGAGCTATTTGTTTGTTTTTTAAAGGTTGTACGGAGTCCTCAATATCTAGCAATAAAACGTCTGCGGATAGTTTAGTGGCACTTGTCATTAATTTTTCACTATGAGCAGGAACAAACATTAGACTCCTCATTAACATCTTGTCCATTAGAGTTATTTTTTAGGAATTAGCACTTTTCTTCTAAAACTTAATACGGGTTGCTTTTTTTGATTGTAAGCTATTGTTTCTACGTAAACAATACCTCTGGTATTATTAGATTTTGTAATCCATTTATCTAGAATTTTGGTTTTCGCATAAATAGTGTCGTTAATAAAGACTGGTCCCAAATGCTTTACTGTTTCATATTCGAGATTAGCAATTGCCTTGCCACTGATATCTGGAACAGTAATTCCAACTGCCAAACTAAAAACTAAAGTTCCTACTACTAATATTTTTTTATGCTGATGATCTTTAACAAAATCTAAATTGGTGTGTACCGGATGATGGTTCATTGTTAAAAGACTGAACAAATTATTATCACTCTCAAAAATAGTCTTAGAGGTGCTGTGATTTATAATCTCACCAACCTTAAAATCCTCAAAATAGTTTCCTAACTCAAACGCTTTCATGTTATATTTTATAGTTTTTTATAATTTTTTATAATTTTTTGTATCCTATTTAAATGAGGTTGCTCTATTATCTTCCCATCTATGATTATAGGATTAAACTCCTTATTATTCTCCAATTTAGATACCACCTTATTAACTCTAAGAGCAAATAAATATTCTTCTTCTGTATAAAATTGAAAGCTGTTAAGTATTTTGTGCTGTTTAGGATGAATAATGAATTTGGCATCATAACCCTTATCATGCCCATCAACAATTTCTTTCTTAAAATCATCATCATTATTCATCTCCATAGAGGCAATATCTATCGCAGTAATGTCCCAAGCCCTTGCTAAATATAATATGTTTTGGCGTATAAGCTCTAAGTTTTCTAATTGATGCTTACCTCCAATGATTGACATAAAATCATGACTACCCAATCCAATTCCTGTGAGTTTTTTTGAATTCTTAAAAGTCATGGTTAAGAGCTCTAAATATAGCATAGGTGTTTCTACTAGCAAGATAACATCTAAGAAATCATTGTACAAAACTTTTAAAACCAGCTCCAATTCTGTTACCGAATTTATTTTTGGCAGTACATATTTATTAAATCCTTTGTTTATGAATGACTTTATTAAAGATAAATCCAATTCCATAGGTTTTACTAAACTATGCAAGGGAACCCTTAGATAACAATCTCTAGAGTGTTCAAAATTGTCTATTTCCAAAAAAAAAGCATTTCTCTGAGAAGCCTTTATGGCATCTTCTAAATCAATTATGAATTCACTAATTTCTAAACCGCGGAATTCTAGTATCTTATTAATTTTAGATGCCGGAACAAAAAAAAAGGATTCCATTTTATCGCTTATTTTAATTTAGTAACCATTATGTTCTAAAATTCTGCTTTGTTTCTTTATCAATGTTAAAACAGTGATTTTTTTTCAACCTAATTTATCTTTTAAAAATAAGACCACTCTATTCAATTCTAAACTACCCAAAACTCCAACGGCAATTTCTAATTCTTCTTCAAGGTTGTTGCCTTGTTTTTTTTGAAGATTAGAATTATTTATACCTTGAATCCAACTGTTATCCTCAAGAAACTCTAACAAAGTTTTCAAATTATAATTGTAATCTAAAGTAGAAAGATACTGATATATAATGTTCATAGCGCCGTAATCTGATGGATAGTCTACTGTAAACCTAAAATCAGAATAATTAACCTTGTGATCAAGTTCTAAAATAGAGAAAGTCTTTCTGTTATTTTTTATATAAATTGTGACATGTTCTTTATCGCTTTCACTCAAATCGGGCTCTTGACTAACTTTTTCAAGTACATTGGCATTGACGATTTCAAAACTGGTTCCATAAGGAAGGTTTAAGTTTCTAGTATAATCAAAATTCGATTTTAAATGTTGTTGTAAGGCTTTTTCTAGAATATCAATCAAAACAACGGGGTTATCGCCAGTGATTCTGATTACCACATCTAAATTCTCTTCTTTAATAACTTGCACAAATCTTTTAAGAACATTGTTTTCGTCTCCTCTAATACATTTTATTCTTTGCTCTCGTGCAAAAGTTTCTATTACGGCATCTTTTGGGTTATTACTTGTAGCAATTATAATTTCATCAATTAACTTTACCTTTTGTAAACGATTTACAATTTGATTTAAAATTGTTTTATTCTCGTTAAAAGGCAAGTTCATTAAAACTTTACCCGGAAGCCTTGTAGAATCATACCTAGCTTGTATTACTGCTCCTATTTTCATAATCTTACCAAATTGTCCAACCACCATCAACAGCAAAATTCTGTCCTGTTATAAAGTTAGAAGCCTCACTGCTTAATAATACACTTATCCCTGCTAAATCTTTAGGTTGTCCAATTCTATTTAATGGGTTAGATTGCTCTAATTTTTTTATAAAAGCAGGATTATCTTCTTGAATTTGGTCCTTAGAGAAAGGTCCGGGAGAAATAGCATTAACATAAATATTCTCTTTACCTAATAGAACAGCATAATACTTGGTAAGCTGTATTACACCTGCCTTTGCTGCTCCATAATGTGGCGGATTAGTGTACTTTTCACAATCATCACCTTCATACAATCGTTTAAAGTTTGGACTTATATGTCCATACATGGACGCTATATTAATAATTTTACCATGCTTTTGCTCTCTCATTATTGGAATGGAAGCCTTTATGCTCTTTTGGACAGATGCCAATACACCCTCCATGGTATAGCTCCAGTCTTCATCTGACATATTTTCTTGGTTAGACCCTCTAGCAAAATGTGCATTATTAAATACGACATCAATAGATCCGTATTTACTTTTAAATTCCTTGAATTGACTCATGAAATCCTCACCACTTTGACTAATATCAAATTTTTCGAAAAACAAATTAGCCTTTTTAATGTCTTTAAACTTTTCTTGATATTTTTCTTTTGTCCTTCCCGCAACAATAACTTTAGCGCCAAAGCCTAACAAAGAGTTTACTATTCCACTGCCCAAGTGGCCGTAACCTCCAGTCACAATAATAACTTTATCGGTTAAATCAAATATGCTAGTCATTGTTTATTTTTTTAGGCCAATTAGAAGGCATTAATATTTCAGATTTAATTTTAAAATCCGTGTTAAGTAATCTGTTGTTCTCCTTTCCAATTAACAACAAATTATTCTTTAATTGTTCTAAATTATTAACACCAATATTTGCTACGGATACATATTCTTTTTCTAAAACATATTGCAACAAACAACCAGATAGGTTTTCAAACTTTTGGATTTCTTTTAAAATAGGTTTAACTGTATTAAAAAACGAATCCAGTTTATCTATATTACAAAAGAAGAGACCTTGTAAAAATGTTGAGCGAGTGTGTATTTCACAACCCTGCTTAGATAAAATCTTCATATAATTTTCAAACCTCGAATCTAAATAATTATATGGAACTTGAATTATATCTAACTGTATACCAGAATCTAACACCTTCTCTATTTCTGCTATCGTGTTAAAAGAGGCGCCTATTTTGGTTATTGTACCACTAGCTTTTTGTTGCTGTAACTTTTTCCAATTTTCTTTATTGTTATCTATCAAATCTAACGGTCTATGGGCTAAATATCCATAAACTGATTTTTGATTTAATCTTGTTAAAGAAGTTGCTATTTGTTCTTCTAGTGTATTTTTTGAATTAGATACATATTTAGAAATAATCTTAAACTTATCTAAGTTAAAATTTCCAATTACCTCCTCAGCAGTGCCATATGCATATGCTGTGTCAAGATAATTAACATTGTTATTTATAGCAAACTCTAAAATTTTTGATACTTCATGAACTAAAGTCTTTCCTTGGTTATTTGAAATCCCATAATCTAATCCAAATTGAACAGTGCCGATTCCTATTTTAGAATTTAGAAGCATTTTTGTCTTTTAATAAATTTGATATGTCTTGGTTTAAAATAATAGAAAATTTGTCCGCTCCCCTACTATTTAGATGTATGTAATCATAATAGTCTTTCAAATTAAATTTATCATTATTACTATAATCCAAAAAATAAATATCGTCCATATTTGAATTTTCTAACCACACATCATTCAACTTTTTCTTTGTCTCCTCCTCTGGGTAATTTAAAATATAGTTTCTTAGATATGACCCATTACAAGTAAAATATATTCTGGTTTCCATGCTATTTAGAAAGATTAAATGGCAACCAATAATATTAATCACTTATACCTGTGTTTCGACAAATAATATACAATTGAAAAAAAATAAATTCGGCTGAATTAAAAAGTATTAGCTATAAAATTCATGAACACAATTAATTACGTAATCCTGCTCATCGTTCGTTAAGCTTGGATACATAGGCAAACTAATACACTTAGAGTAATAGTGTTCTGAATGGCTTAAGTCTGCTCCTGAATATCCAATCTCCTTGTAATAAGGAAGTTTATGAACAGGGATGTAGTGTATTTGTGCAAAAATATTTTTTGTCCTTAAGAATTCGTACAACGCTTTTCTATCATCAACCTCTATAACAAATAAGTGATGTGCATTTAAAGTATTTTTTGGTAAACTTTGGAATTTTACCTTACCTCTAAAAACCTTTTTATAATTATCCGCTATTTCATTTCTTCTTGCTAAACCATCATTATTTTTTGCAAGCTGAGTAATTCCTAAAGCAGATTGAATATCTGTAAGCCTATAGTTATAACCTAACTCTTGCATTTCATAATACCATCCGCCGTGGTTTTCCTTCATATTTTCCTTTACGATTCCGTGACTTCGTAGCGAACACAAGCTGTTATAAAGTAGCTCGGAATTGGTTGTCACCATACCACCTTCACCACAGGCAATATGTTTTACTGGATGAAAAGAAAATACAGTAAGATCCGAATAAATGCCATTACCGCAATTTTGTTTAAGATTATTAGAATCTGTGAAATAACCTCCTGGGGCATGGGCTGCGTCTTCAATAACCCAAAGGCCGTGTTCTTTAGCTAATTCATGAAAATCTTCTAGGTTTACTGGTAACCCTGCAAAATCTACTGGAATTATACCTTTAAAAAACCCTTTAGGTTTGCTTTCTATAAGTTGTCTTGTACTATCGAACGATAACAAATAAGAATTTGGATTAATATCTGCAAACCAAACCTCTCCTCCAGAATATCTTACACAGTTGGCCGAAGCTGCAAATGTAATTGGACTAGTAATAACACGTTCTCCTTTTTTTAATCCTAAAGCGGCAACGGCTATGTGCAAACCAGCAGTAGCATTAGAAACAGCTACCGCAAACTTGGATCCCACATAAGCTGCAAACTTATCTTCAAATTCCTTAACCTTTGGACCCTGTGTTAAAAAGTCTCCAGTTAAAGTAGAAACTACAGCATCTATGTCGTCTTGCTCTATATTCTGCCGTCCGTAGGGTATAATTTTATTACTCATTACTATGCCTCAAAATTTGAATCTACATGCTCCTTGATAAGCGATCTTAAACTTTCTACAGTTTCCCAAACATCATTTTCTCCTGAATTGTAACTAAAATTTTCAGCTACTTTTTTGGCTTTAAATGTTGTTATAAAGTCATCTGTCGTCCACTTATGGGTAGCGGGTAATATTGCATAATATCTACCTAAATCATAAGTGTAATATGAGTCGGAAGTGGTAATCATTTCTTCGTGTACCTTTTCTCCTGGTCTAATCCCAACAATAGGTTTTTTACAATCTGGTCCAATTGCCTTTGCTACGTCCATTATCCTGTAAGATGGAATTTTGGGGATATATATTTCTCCGCCCCATGCGTTTTCTAAAGCGTACATTACCATATCTACACCGCCCTGAAGCGAAATATTAAAACGTGTCATGTTAGGGTCGGTTATAGGTAATGAGCCCTCTTTTTTCTTGTTAATAAAAAAAGGAATTACTGAACCGTTAGAGCCCATAACATTTCCATATCTAACAACAGAAAAACGAATAGGGCTATCTCCTTTAATATTATTTGCGGCTACAAATAATTTATCTGAAGTTAACTTGGTGGCTCCATACAAATTTATTGGCGCACAAGCTTTATCTGTAGATAAAGCAACCACTCTTTCAACATTCGTAGAAAAACATGCATCAACTACATTTTGGGCGCCGCCAATATTTGTTTTAATACACTCTTCTGGGTTATACTCCGCTAAATGCACATGTTTCATTGCAGCAGCATGAATAACGTAATCTACACCCTTAAATGCCCTTGCAAGTCTACTTTTATCTCGTACGTCTCCTATAAAAAATCGTATCTGAGGAAATTCATTTATTGGAAATTCTTGAGCCATTACAAATTGTTTTTGTTCGTCTCTAGAAAAAATAATTAGCCTTCTTATTTCTGGATATTTAAATAAAATATGTGTTGTTAATGCCTTTCCTAAAGAACCTGTACCCCCGGTTATTAGAAGTGATTTACCTTTAAAATTCATTTGTAATAATTAGTTTGTTGTAAAAACATCGCTGTTGGTATATTAACAAAAATACGATAATTCCAGTAAGGAACAAGCTACAAATTCTCTTGCAGAATGTTCCGTAAAAGGTTTTTTTTGTTTTTCAAATAGTAACTCTGAATTATCTCATGATTTTTATTTCTTTAAACCAAAGAAAATCATTCAAAACGGAAATAAGTGAACAGTTGGCAAATCACAGAGTTGACCAGATTAGTTCAACTTTTTGAATAAACCTTTATACTATAAAAAACTATAATTTTTTAGTTTAACGGAGTTGAAGTAGGTATTCACCATATCCACTTTTCCTTAATGGTTCCGCCAACCTATGCAATTGGTCCTTAGATATAAAACCCATTTCATAAGCTACTTGCTCAATTGAACCAATTTTCAAGCCTTGTCTTTCCTCAATTACTTGTACAAATTGGGAAGCCTGCATCAAAGAAGTAAAAGTACCTGTATCTAACCAAGCTATACCTTTATCCATAACACTAACTTTTAGATTCCCATTTCTAAGATATTCTTTATTTACATCGGTAATTTCTAACTCCCCTCTTTTACTCGGACGTATCTTTTTTGCGATATTAACCACTTTATTATCATAAAAATAGATGCCAGGTACTGCGTAGTTTGATTTTGGAGAATTAGGCTTCTCTTGGATTGAGGTAGCATTACCATAAATATCAAAATCTACTACTCCATACCGTTTAGGGTCATTAACATGATAAGCATAAATAACACCACCTTCTGGGTTAGTATTTGAGAGTAATATATTTGATAATCCTGAACCATAAAAAATATTATCACCTAAAATTAGAGCAACTTTATCTGTTCCAATAAAATCTTCTCCAATAATAAATGCGTCTGCTAAACCTTTAGGAGTCTTTTGCTTGGCATAACTAAATGAACAGCCAAACTGAGATCCATCGCCTAATAAATTTACGAATAAAGGTGCATCTGTCTCCGTAGTGATAATCAAAATTTCTGTAATTCCAGCAGACATGAGAGTTGATAATGGGTAGTATATCATTGGTTTGTCATAAACAGGCATGAGTTGTTTACTTATTACCAATGTAAGTGGCGCAAGACGTGTTCCTAATCCCGCAGCTAATATAATTCCTTTCATTTTTTTAGCTTATTATATTTTTCTATATACCATTGAACAGTTTTCTTCAATACTGAATCAAAATTACCACTTGGTTCCCAACCTAATTCTTCTTTACATTTATGTGCATTGATTGCATATCTATAATCATGACCTTTTCTGTCCGTGACAAATGTTATCTGCTCCATATAACTTCCAAATGGTCTTGGTTTGATAATATCTAATATGCTACATATTTTATTGGCAATCTGAAGGTTATTGTATTCATTGTTTCCACCAAACAAATACGTTTCGCCAGACTTTCCATTATGAAAAACCTCATTAATACCTTCACAATGATCAATTACATAAAGCCAATCCCTGATATTTTTTCCATTCCCATATATCGGAATTTTTTCAAGCTCTATTGCTTTTCTAATAACCGTAGGTATGAGTTTTTCATCATGTTGTTTTGGTCCAAAATTATTGGAGCAATTTGTGGTAACAACATTTAAACCATAGGTTTTACCATAGCTTCTTACTAAAAAATCTGAAGCTGCTTTAGATGCGCTGTATGGACTGTTTGGAGCATATGGTGTTTCCTCTGTAAAAAAACCAAATTGACCTAAACTACCATAAACCTCATCTGTAGATATGTGGTGGAATCGTTTATCAATATTATGTTCTCCCCAACTGTCTTTAGCGGCTTCTAACAAAACAAATGTGCCATCTATATTCGTTTTTATAAAACTACCAGGGTTATGTATAGAATTATCTACATGAGATTCTGCCGCAAAATGAATTACACCATCTATTTGATTTTCTTTAAAAACCTTTTCAACTATTTGTCTATTGGTTATATCTCCTTTAATAAAAGAATATCTTTTCTTATTTGCTACAACACAAAGGTTATCTAAATTACCTGCATAAGTAAGTTTATCTAGGTTTAAAACACTAAGGTGTTTATTGGCCTCTAAAAAATAGGGAATAAAGTTACTCCCAATAAATCCAGCACCCCCAGTAACTAATATTGTTTTTTGCAGGTTGTTCAAACTCATTTTAAACATCAGATTATTTCAGCAGCTCTTTTATTTAAAAATCTAACGATTGACACCATAAAAAATAACCCAATTAAAAACAGAGGTATAAAGACTATTTTTTTTCCGAAAAATTGTTTTTGGACCTGCTGAGTCTTTCCTAAATTAATAATTCTAACCGCTTCCTTTCTTTGCTCTATTTCTATTTTCTTACTTTCTATATCTGCTATCAAACTATTCTTTAAGCTAAACAAACCCGTTATGTTTACAGTTTCTTTATTATCCATAATTATTCTATCGTTACCTGCGAAACTTTCAGATTTTGCAATCTGCTTAGAGTAATTAAAAATAATTTCATCAAGCTGTTTTAATACTTGTTTGTTTTCCTCAATTCTAGATAAGGAATTTTCCCTGTAAATGGCAATAAGTCCTTTAAAGTATTGATTAGTATTTATATATCTCAGAACACCTTCTATAAACTCTTTACTTTTTTCTTTATTCCTATAATAAAAAGTAATCCTATGATTATAAGAACTCTTGTTTTGGAGTTCAGCTCTAACAATGTCAGCAATAGCATCCGTGTCTTCAAAACTTTTAAGCATTTCTAAATATTGTTCATCATTTTCTGTGCTTATTTCTCCATTTACTTTATTGATAGTAATTTCTAACCCATTAAAATTAGGAGCTTGCATCCCAATGGTTTCAAAAAAAGCAGTATCCTTAGCTTTTATATTAGCCGTCAATTCATCAATTACATCGTATAAATAGTTTTTACTATCGATTTGAGGCTTTACAATAACCTCTGTTTTGTATTTTTTAGAAGTTACTTTACTTAAAACATAACCAGCAACAACACCTAAAACAATAAGTCCAATGAGGATAATAGCATTTTTCTTTAAATAAAGAAAAAACCTTAAAAATCGACTAAACAAACTATTAAATCCTTTTCCAATCATACGGAACAATTGTCCCAAGTCTATTTCGTCGGAATTGTTTTGGGGATTAGTTGGTTGTTTTTCTGCCATTATACTATGAATTAAAAATCTGTTTTAAAATCTTGTCTGTAATCAAATAGGTAGGTTTTACCCCTGTAGTTCCAAGCCCTCCAGAAGCTAAAGTGCTTCCTGTTTCCAAGGGGTTGTCCGATGCATAATAGGCGTATCTTACCTTTACGTCTTCTCGTATACTTTTTCTAATCCTGGAAGCGGATTGTATGGCTTTTTGATAGTGCACCCCTTCCATTTCTAACCCTATGACACTCCACGTGGATTTGTGAAAAAACTTTAGGATATCCTTGTTTTGTAGGGAAGTTCCTAGCACCGTAACCATTGTTCCCTCAAAAACCTTTAACCCGTACCCTTCAAAATCTGAAGCGCAGAGCTCGTTCTTAAATGGATAATTATCAGCCGTACCTTCAAAAATGTGCGCCGACGGAATCATTAAATCTCCTTTCCCCCCTTCAAGTATTCCTGCTTTTCCCATAATGGAAATAGAGGCTACATTTAAGAAAATAGCGTTGTCCTTTTTACTGGCAAAGGGCCTCAACAATTCATCAATAGTTTCATAGGCTTGCTCCCCAAACGCATAGTCCATCACAAAAATAACGGGTTTTGTTTCGTCCGGTTCCTCTTTTACATCATAACAACAAACTCCAGAACCAAATTTAGCCACATCAAAAATCTGGACGTCAATATTGGTTCCTGAAGTATCGTCCAAGGAAATCATTCCATTTTCTTCTGCTACTTTCTTTACTTTGTCCCTTAACTCCCCATTATCGGAACTACTTAACGCTTTATAAATTTCGAGTGAATTGACATCTTTAAAATCACTTGTAAGGGCTTTTCTAGCGAACAAGGAATTCATTACGCTGTGCATGTTAGCGGAAATAATATGTAATGGTCTCTCTAATAATTTGTGCTTTTTTAATACCTCTTTTATATTGTTGGCCCAGCGTTCCCCATGAATATGATGCCCTAAACTTTCTCGCAAAAGGGAACTAAACGTAATCGTGCGCTTCTCCCCTGTAATCTCTTCTTCTATGGATAATTTGCCCAACCAATATATTATTTTAAGAAAACGCTCTGGATTCTGCTCGGTTTTGAACTTCTCGTAAATTTCAAGTATTTCCTCAAAGGATCTGCCTAATATATTAGCGGTATGGATTAAGGCGATTTCCCTTTCTTCTTTGTTTATTTCGTCCTTTTGTATAGTTGCTTCCAATTTAGACCAGTCGCGTATGGTCCTTTCCGTATCAGGAATCAAAACACGTTTGCAAATTTTATCGGACTCTATAAAAAGGAAGGTCAGGTGGGTAAGGATATCATAAATATCTGATCTTCCCCTGGTAATTTCAATATTCATTTGTTCGTCATCTATGCGATAACAATTTCTTCTTCGCTTTGGTGGTATAATAGCATCCATGTGCGAATTCCCAAAACCTTCATCCGAGGTAAGATTAATGAATTTGCATTGTTCGATACCCGCAGGAAGTCTCTCTAATACATAGACAAGTCCGTTAAGCTCTGCCTTGTCCTCTGCAACCGAACCATAAATTTCTGGACGCAAGGCTAAAAGCGCATTTTTAAGTGCTTCGCCCGAAACGCCATTTGGTTTGAAAAAACCTCGGTTAAAAAGGTGCCGCATGGTAATATACAAACGTTCAATTGCGTTCGTAGATTCTTGGGCGCGTGATGGTGTTACTGTTTTTCCCATTTTAGGATTTCAAACAAAACTACGATTAAAATTTAAGTTGCTACTGCTTGGTTTTTTACGCTCGTTTGTAGCTTAATAGTTTTTCTGCCACCTTCCTGTCGTTGGAAAGGCGCTGTACCTTGTTTTGTCCGCCCAACTTACCAATAGATTTCATGTAGGCCCTAAACCCTCCTAGTTGTATGGACGTAATTTTCAAAGTCTGCAATATTTTTCCTGTTATTAAATCGTCATAATAACTATTCTGAAGTTGAAGCGCCTTATCTAATATTTGTATGAATGCAGCCATATCATTTGGTTCCTTTTCAAATTCAATTAGCCATTCGTGATAGGGAAGTTGATTGTTTTCTGGTATAATTTGGGGAGCTACAGTGAACTCGTTTACGCTTGCTCCTGTCTTTTCGGCAGCCTCTACCATAGCCTCTTCCACTTCTTTTGCAATCACATGTTCCCCAAAAGCAGAAATGAAATGTTTTATTCTTCCTGAAACTATTATTTTAAAGGGCTTTAAAGAAGTAAACCGAACGGTATCTCCTAGGTTATATGCCCATAAACCTGCGTTTGTAGATATAATCATGACATAATCAACATCTTTGACCACGTCTTTGAGTGTAATTCGTATCCTGCTTTCCGAAAAAAATTCATCTGCCCTAACAAATTCATAAAAAATTCCAGCATTCAGAAGCAGCAATAATCCTTTGTCTTGTTGGGAGTTTTGATAAGCGAAAAAACCCTCGCTGGCAGGAAATAATTCGATACTTGCAACTTGCTTTCCTATAAGGCTCTCAAACTTTTTCCGGTACGGTTCGTAATTTACACCCCCGTAGATAAAAAGTTCAAAATTTTCAAAAAGCTCACCAATATTCCGATTGGTTTTTTCTTGCAGCTTCTCAAAATACATCTGTACCCAAGAAGGAATTCCTGCAATTATAGTCATGTCTTGGTCCTTGGTCTCTTCTACTACTGCATTTACCTTGGTTTCCCAATCGTCGATGCAATTCGTTTCCCAGCTTGGTAATCTATTCTTTTGTAAATAATTAGGAATATAATGAGCAGCTATACCAGAAAGTCTGCCCAATTTAACACCGTTTTTTTCTTGAAGCTCCGGACTACCCTGTAAAAATATCATTTTCCCATTTACAAAACCAGCCTTTCCCGTTTCATGAATATAATTGAGCATAGCGTTTCTAGACGCCTCAATTTGATATTTAATAGACTCCTTTGTTATGGGGATGTATTTAGCCCCGGAAGTGGTGCCCGATGTTTTTGCAAAATATACCGGTTGTCCTGGCCAGAGTATATCACTTTCTCCCTCCACGACTTTATTTACGTAAGGTTTCAATTCTTCATAATCTCGTATTGGAACCTGTTTTGAAAAATCCTCAAAAGAGCGAATAGTTTTAAAACCATGATCCTTGCCAAATTTAGTATCGGCAGCTTTTTCTAAAAGCTCCCGTAAAACCCTCTGCTGTGTTTGTATTGGATTATTGACCCATTTTTGGGTCTTTCCATGTATATAACTTGCGAAAACCTTAGCGGCTACTTCTTTTAGGAACATAGTTTTTAATTAAAATCAATGAAGTCTAAGGGATTCACCGGAGTTCCGTTGTCCCAAAGTTCGAAGTGTAAATGTGGCCCTGTTGTAAGCTCGCCGGTGTTTCCTACCGAAGCAATTACTTCACCGCCCTGCACCACTGCACCCTGGGATTTGGCCAAGGAACCATTGTGTTTGTAAACAGTAAGTAAGCCGCCCTCATGCTCCAAAATGATAACATAACCAGTCTCTGCTGTCCATTCTGAAAAAATTACAGTGCCATTGGCAGCTGCTTTTACTGGAGTATCTATTGGCGCAACCACATCCACCGCGTAGTGTTTCTCTTCTGCATTAAAGGGCATGGTAACGCTTCCTGTTATTGGCGGAAAAAGCACCATGCTTTTTTTATCTGAATTTCTTTCAAACAAATTGTACTTGTCCTCCAAGGCAACTTCTGCCCTTAACAAGGAGTCCTGCCTAGTTGGCGTTAAATCTATAGATGCGGGGTCTATTTTAAATTGTTGGAATAACGAGTCTCTGTTTACCTCATTATTTTCTATATCTCCTTTGAGCACCATTCTAATATTATCTAAATACCTATTGGTATACCTTAGGATTCGCACTAAGGAGTCCGTTTTGTACGTAAGCTCTGTGGCCTGCTTTTTAAGTTTGGTCGAAGAATAACCTGGTATATATTCCCTCAATGCAGTAAAGGCAATTAATAATATAGTTAAGCCAATTAGAACAATCATTAATAAAGAACCAGTAACAAAAACATTTAACCTACTTAGTTTAAAGGATATCTTTTCCTCGAAAGTACTTTCATTAAGTATCACCAACCGATACTTGTGAAGCAATTTTCGTTTGATTTCCTTTCTTTTTTTTTGCTTTTTGGTCATTGTAACAAAGATAAACTTAGAAATTAAAATACGAGCTATTCGTTCAAAAAATATAAATAGTACGGGAGCACCTACGTTATATAGGTTTAGCTCCCAAAGATGCGTATTTTCCTCATAATATGTAATTCGCATTTACATACGTTAATATGCTAGCTATATAAATTAGATTTTATTACCTTCGTTACAGTTTAAAAACATAACGATATGACATTTTCAAACATAATATTAGTTATTGGTCCATGGCAGATTGGCATCGTAGTATTGGTTGTGCTTTTGCTTTTTGGAGGAAAGAAAATTCCTGAATTAATGCGCGGTCTCGGCAGTGGTATCAAAGAATTTAAAGATGCCTCTAAGGAGGATGAGCAGCTAGACGAAACAAAAAAAGACTAGCCGCACAATACTTTTTTTTAAAATCTTAGCCACAAGTTCATTTTGTGGCTTTTTAATTTTAAAGTCTCTTATTTGGCCTGCAATGTTTGTACGTGAAGCAAGTCGTAAACTTTTAGTTACACCAGCCCAAATACGTCTTTAAATTTGTTCTGATTTTAAACAATATACCAAATGTTATATTGTCTTCTTATGGAAGAATCGAGCGAAACTTTCTGCTTTCCCATATGCTATTTAAATTTCCATAAATCATTTTTATTATTATACACTACAGATTATCAAGCTTTCACAACAAAAGATAATTCTACTCCTCCAATACCTCTATTTTAGTGGCACAGAAGCATTAACAATCAATTATAACTAAACAAGTTGATGTTTATTTTAAACACAAGCGTTAATCATGAAGAATTATTTAAGTGCTTATGTGCTTCTTTTCTGCTATTTAGTATCTGCACAAAGCTTCCAAGAAATAAAGGCTACAAGCCAAAATACCGTGGCGAATGTCTCTAAGACGTATCAGCCACAATATGCAGAACCTAGTAACCAAGATGCTTTTATTATTGCAGCCTTGGAAAACGGCATACCACAGCGAACATTTAGTGATGTCCCAAACGTAAATAAGGGCTTCTACTTAGTTTCAGGTGTTTTTAGTCAATCGAAGAGATTAGGCGAGCTAGTAAAGAAACTTTCTAAAAAAGGATTTGATTCAGGGGTTTTTAAAAATCCAGAAAACGACCTATTCTATCTATATGTAAATCGACATAACGATTGGGAAAGTGCCATAGAAGACCATCAATCTAAATTCGATAATAAATTTAAGGATGATGTTTGGATACTCGAAGTTACGAATAGCCTACCTAATACGGAAGTGCCATCCAAGAACGCAATAGTCAAAACGAGTGTTCCAGAGAAAAAAAAGGATTCTACATTTGCTACATCAAGCTCGGTCAATAAACTTATTAAAAGAGCCGACGAGTATTTTAATAAAATGTGGTATGCCGAAGCATCGTATTTTTACGAACAGGCTTTACAGGATAATAGCAATTACTCTTTTGAGGTGTTGGAAAAAGCAGGTGATGCAAACTACTTTAACACCAATATGGAACAAGCCTATAAATGGTATACTATTTTGTACGAAGAATACGAAGAGGAAATGTCTGCAGACAATGTTTTCAAATATGCACATTCCTTAAAAGGAAACGGTAAATACGCCAGATCAAAAAGACTTATGCGTCTTTATAATAAAAAGATGCTAAGCGAAAGCGAGACTCCCTCTAAAGTTGAAAAAAACGAAATAGTACTGGATAAAATATTAAACGCTCCTAAGAAGTTTGAAATCCTAAATCTGAGTGTCAATTCAGAATACTCCGATTTTGCTCCTATGTTCCATAATGAAAATGATGTTGTATTTGCCTCTGCAAACGATTCATCCTTTTTAACTACTAGAAGGTATAAATGGAATAACCAACCTTATTTAGATTTATATATAGGACAACTAAACGAAGAGTCATCCGATATTAAAAATGCAATAAAATTCTCTAAGCAAATAAACACAAAATATCATGAGGCTGCGGTGACCTTCTCTCCTGACAATACAACCATGTATTTTACTAGAAATAACTATGGTAAAAAACTTAAAAGAGACAGTAAGGGGATTAATCATTTAAAAATCTACCGAGCACAAAAAGTAGATGGTGAATGGACAGAAGCTACCGAAGTTGCTTTTAATAGCGACTCATATTCCACAGGCCATCCTGCTCTAAGTAAAGACGGGAAAAAACTTTACTTCGTTTCAGATATGCCGGGCAGCATGGGTGATTCGGATATTTTCGTAGTTGATGTTCTTAGAGATGGCAGCTTTTCTTCCCCTAAAAACCTTGGCCCTGAAATAAACACAGAACAAAAGGAAATGTTCCCTTTTATTAATGATGACAAATTATACTTCTCTTCCAACGGTCATACCGGATTGGGTGGTTTAGATATTTACGAAGCGCTATTTGACAAAGAAAATGGATTTTCGGAAGTAAAAAATCTTGGGAAGCCGATTAACAGTAATAAGGACGACTTCTCTTATATTATAAACAAAGAAACTAAAAAAGGTTTTTTTGCTTCTAACCGCGAAGGTGGTAAAGGCTTTGATGACATCTATTCCTTTAAACACCTCATCGCAGAAGAAGTTACCACAAATGCTATAGCGGGTGTCGTTACAGAGCTCGTTACAAGCCATGTTATGCCTAAAGCATTGGTACAACTCCTAGATGAAAACAATGTTAAACTGAAGGAAATAGAAACAGGTGAGAACGGTAGCTTTATATTCGAGGATTTAGATGCAGATACCAAGTACATCTTAAAAACGAATAAGAAAATATTTTTTGTAAACGAGCTAGAGGTAACTACTACGGAAAATGATACCACTCACGTAGACATTGCCATGAAAAAGATCAAGGCAATGATCGCAGTAGAAGATGGTATTCGAAAGTTGAAAATAGGAATGATTCATTTTGATTTTGACAAATCTTATATCAGACCGAATGCAATTAGAGAATTGGATAAGCTTATCGAAGTAATGACGGATTATCCTAATATGGTCATAAAGATTAGGTCCCATACCGATTCTAGAGGTAGTAAGGTATATAACGATTACCTTTCAAACAACAGAGCAAAAGCTACTAAGAAGTATATTGTCTCCCAAGGTATTGATGCCAAGCGTATCGAAAGCGCTATAGGTTACGGAGAACAACAATTGCTTAACGAATGTAACGGTAGGGTTAATTGCTCAAAAGAAAAACACTACCTAAACCGTAGATCAGAATTCATTATAGTAAATATGTAAAACATTTCCTCACATACATTTTGAAACCGTCGATATATACCTCGATGGTTTCTTTCTCTTATCCTATCGTAATTGAAAATATCTTTAGTTTCTTTGACCCTAGAAAAAGAAAGGCTTTAATCCATTTTCTTTCAGAAAATAAACCAATGGAAAAACTGCTACTATTTCATCGGATAAAACAACCGTTCACAGATTTTTCAAAATTAAGGTATACGCTCAACAGAAAAAATAAGGGTTTGGTCTAATCTATATTCGGTCTTCCGTAAAAAAATAGATATTTGATTGTTAAGAACACAAAACCCTCAACTTATGGAAAAAATTCTACTTGTAAAAGAAATTTATATTGAAGCATTTAAAAACTGGAAACACCTCATTATAAAAAACTATTTTAAAATTTGGACCGTTGTGTGCTTCACCTTAATTGCAATTACTATTTACGCATTTATTTTTAGACTGTCTACAGGATTTGCCTTTGGTAATCTTTAGAACAAAATCATATAAAAAAGCTTTAGGAGATTCCTAAAGCTTTTTTATATGATTTGAATCTTATGTTGCTTATGGTGTGTTGAATTTGAGGGTTTTAAGTACGGCCTCCAACTCAAACATATAGTCTCTCTTCGCTGTAGCTGGTGCAAATGTAAAGCCTTCTAATACTAGTTTTCTATCGTTTGGCTTGTCATCAATGATATAGGTTATAAAAGGTCCTGCCATGGGATATCCAGACATTTCCCATATTCCTCTGACCTCAGCAGCTTTTCTTCCAGAGACTTCTGCAGGGAATACGTAGGGTGAAAAAGCTTTTTCGGTAATCATATAGTTCTCCTTTCCAGGAATATCCGCTCCAGGAACGAATAGTTTACCGATAGAATCACGCATCTTTATAATATCCTGTACAAAGGTGCTATCGTTATCGAACGTATTCCAAGGCACACTATACGCTATAATATTCATAGTGCCTTTTTGTATCTGCCTATCAATCCAAATAAAGTTATCCTCCTCCCTTCCTACTTTAAATGCTGAAGGAACGTTTAATGTTATTCCCAAATGTTCCTCAAGTGCCTTTTCTTTGTTCAAAGACTTTAAAAAGCGTCTTTGCGCTTCTTCTATTTCCTGTTTTTTGAATGTTTCAATAAATTCTGAGGCCATTTCATTGAGGTTTTCAATTATCTCAGCCTTACTACGTCCTTTGAGTACCCCTACTTTTTGTGGTTTAGCAAACATGTTTGACTTCATATGCGCTATATCCAAAGAGTCTTCCATTACATAAAGCACGTTCCTCGTGTTCCTTACTGCTCCGGTAAATACTTGTGGCGGTACTTGAGTAATACTGAATAACGCTTCGTCCCAAGTAAGTCCCAGAGCCGGAGCGGCAAAATTTTCTCGTATTCTATCCCCTACCTCACTTTTCCATAGTTCGTTTTCTATAACTATGGTAAGGGTATTATAAGCTCCGATAGAATTTGGTAAGTAATCTTGCTTCTCACCATCTTTACAAGAAGATAAAACAAGTATTGAAATTAGGCTTAGGGTAAGTAATTTTTTCATTTTTGGATTTGTGGTTTAGGATGAACAATCACACAATTTCAACTTTGTGCCTAGTTTTAGATTGCTACCGCTAATACCATTCCATTTTCGTAAATTTTCAATACTAATTCCAGGATATTTTCTAGAAATGGTCCAAAGGGAGTCCCCACTCTGTACCTCGTGCACCTTACTATTAGTAGCTAAAGCTGTTCTAGAAGGCGGGTTTTTAGGTGTTACGGAGATTTTTCCGTTTCTTTTCGGATATATGGTTAATCGTTGCCCAATACGCAAGTTGTTACTCCTAAGACCATTCCATCGCTTTAGTTGGCTAACACCCACACCGTAACGCTCGGCTATTTTTCCCAAAAAATCACCACTACGCACCTTATAGCGTATCCTGTTTCCTTCTGCCTGCTGAACAAGCTTAGGTAAGGGACTTTCCTTACTTTTTAACTCTTTTTTCACATGGGCATAAATCGCCTCCTCATTGGCAACGAACTTACCCATTACATCCCAAGGCAATCGCAAGGCGTTTTTTTCTCCTGTTATATAAGGTATTGCCTCTAACTTGTACGACGGATTTAAAAGCGCAATCTCCTCTTTGTCCATACCTGTTAATTCAGCTATTTGATTAAAGGTTATCAGGCTCTTAACATGTATGGTATCAGTTTCAAAATAATTTCGTTCTGCTTTTTTTCCTCGTATACCATGCTCCTCTGCATACTCAAATATGTACATAGTAGCCAAGAATGCAGGCACATACCCAGCGGTTTCCCTGGGCAAATAGCTCCTGAGGTTCCAATAGTTCCGGTGTCCGCCAGACCTTCTTATTGCCTTATTTACATTGCCAGGACCAGAGTTATACGCGGCCAGTGCCAAATCCCAATCCTCATAAATACTGTAGAGCCTGTTTAAATATTTACAAGCAGCTTCAGTAGATTTTATTATATCGCTACGCTCATCTACATAGCTGTCTATCTTCAATTTCATTTCGCGCCCAGTTCCATACATGAACTGCCACAACCCCGTAGCGCCAACACGTGACCTTGCTTTTGGATTCAGCGCAGATTCAACAATAGCCAAATATTTCATTTCCAGAGGAATATCATGATTGTCAAGTTTCTGTTCAAAAAGCGGAAAATAAAATTGGCTCGCTGTCATCATACGCTCCATGAGACCTCGCCTTCTCGTCAAAAAAGATTTAATGACTTTTTCCAAAGATGGATTATAGGCGACATTAAAGGGTGTTTTATGATTTAACCTTTCCAAACGGAGTTTAAGCGTATCGGTGTTTAACTCTATGTGAAGCGTATTGGTAGTGTCGGTATCGACACTGACCACCTCTTCGTACATTTCGTCAAAAAGAGAAGCGTTATGCAGCAGCTCTTTCATCCATAGGCTATCGAATTTAGCGGCAGCTTTATGATCTTTTAAATCGTAATGCTTTGACTCAGTTGTCTTAAAAAGAGAGAAGGGTGCTTCTGGTAGTTTAGCGCCTTCCAGTCCTTCTATTTGGTCTGACACTGTCTCTTGAGCGAGGCTATCTGTTGCTGCCAGTAAAGCAGTCGTTAGCGGTGTGGTTCCTAGTATAGAATCCTTTTGCTGCGCATGAGCGCCAAACAACACCGAAAACAATCCTACTAAAACTAATTTTTTTGATTTTGGGATGCACATAACTCACGAAATTTTATAGGCGGGGACTCACGAAAATCGTACATTTTATTGACAGAATAAAATATTATTCCTTAAAATAAATAAAATTCAACAAGCCCCGTTTATCGATAACGTCCCTACAATGCTAATATTGCCGCAATACCGGGTAAGGTTTTACCTTCCAGACTCTCTAACATTGCACCACCACCAGTAGATACATAACTGACCTTGTTTTCAAAACCGAACTGTTTAACGGCAGCTACAGAATCTCCTCCGCCAACTAAAGAGAAGGCTCCGTTTTGGGTAGCTTGGTCTATAGCGTTACCTACGGAAATAGTGCCATTGGCAAAACTTTCCATTTCAAAAACACCAATAGGGCCGTTCCAAAGAATGGTCTTTGCACCAAGAATAACCTTCTTGAAGTTCTCTAAGGTTCTAGGGCCTGCATCCAAACCTTGCCAGCCATCCGGAATTTTATCTACATCAACTATTTTGGTGTTCGCAGTGTTACTAAAATCGTCGGCTGCAATAACATCTACAGGAATATGCACGTTAACCCCCTTTTCTTTGGCCTGTTTTAATATCTCCATGGCCAATTCCATTTTATCGTCCTCACATATAGAATCTCCTACTTGGCCTCCTTGCGCCTTTACAAACGTATAGGTCATTCCACCGCCGATAATCAGGTCGTCTACCTTATCTAGAATGTTTTCTATAATGGTAATCTTGGAAGATACCTTTGCTCCTCCTAATATTGCCAAAACAGGTTTCTCTCCTGTGCGCATTACTTTTTCTATCGCTTTTATCTCTTTAGCCAACAAATATCCAAAACACTTTGCATCTGTAAAATATTTTGCAACTATAGCGGTAGAAGCGTGGGCCCTGTGTGCAGTACCAAAAGCATCGTTCACATAAATATCTCCTAATTTTGATAATTGTTCAGCAAATGCTTTGTCTCCTTTTTCCTCTTCTGCATGGTATCTTAGGTTCTCCAATAACAATACTTCTCCGCTTTTAAGCTCAGCAACGGCCTTTTCTGCCTTTTCTCCAACACAATCATCTACGAACTTTATGGCAACACCGATTACGTCAGAAACTGTTGCACAGATGTGTTTTAAAGACAAGTCTGGGTTCCTTTCGCCTTTTGGTCTTCCCAAGTGACTCATGAGTACTGCACTGCCGCCATCTTCCAAAATCTTTATGATTGTAGGTTTTGCAGCTTCTATTCTATTAATATCCGTGACTTCAAAGTTCTCGTTTAAAGGAACATTAAAGTCTACCCGTATCAATGCTTTTTTGTTTTCAAAATTATAATCGTCTAGTTTTTTCATAAGATTCTGCTTTTCAAATAAGGCACAAATGTAGAGATTAATAGGATGGGTATAAAACTCTCTTAACGTAAATTTAAAGCCTAAAATGGTTATTCCCTACTGCTTTAAAAACACCTATATTTGAAAGTATGCTTTTCAAAAATATTTTAGGACTTTCCCACATTAAGAATCATTTGACTTTGAGTGCCGATGCCGGCAGGATAGCACATGCCCAATTATTCGTAGGACCAGAAGGGTCAGGTCTTTTACCTATGGCCTTGGCCTATGCACAATATGTAATTTGCAATAACTCGGATAGTGAAAATGAAGGAGGGGAAGTAGCATGTAATCTAAAGTTCAATTCTTTTTCGCACCCAGACATGCATTTTGCTTTTCCGGTTGCAAACTCGGAGAAAGCAAAAACACGTGCAGTAAGCGACAATTATATTCAGGAATGGCGCAATTTTATGACCGAACAACCATACGGAAACCTTTTTGATTGGTATAGGCTCATAGAAATTGAAAAAAAACAGGGACAGATAGGGGTAGACGAAGCTCAGGCAGTTTTAAAAAAGCTTTCCTTGAAGTCCTATGAAGGTGGTTACAAAGTGATGGTCATCTGGATGGCAGAGCGAATGAACACCGCCGCTTCAAACAAGCTCCTAAAACTGATAGAGGAGCCACCAGATAAGACAATCTTTTTGCTGCTTTGCCAAGATGAAGAACAAATCATCCAAACCATAAAGTCGCGCTGCCAAGTATTGCATTTTCCTCCGTTGGCAGAAGAAGCCATAGTTACTGGTTTAATCGATAAAGGTGCCACAAAAGAAGAGGCGATGCGCGTGGCCCATGAAGCAAATGGCAATTTTAATAAAGCCTTAGACCTGTTTCATAACGATTCTGAAGACTTAGTGTTTGAAAAATGGTTCGTACAATGGGTACGAAGTGCGTTTAAGGCAAAAGGCAATAAGGCGGCCATTCATGAACTGATTCTTTGGAGCGAAGAGCTGGCCAAAACAGGAAGGGAAACACAAAAAAAATTTTTACACTACTGTATTATAGTAATGCGCCAGGCATTACTGCTAAACTATGGCGCTGAGAAACTTGCATATATGAAAATACATGTAGATGGTTTTCAATTGAAAAAATTTGCGCCGTTCGTACATGAAAATAATATTCTCCCTATTGTTGAAGAGCTTGAGAATGCGATATATCATGTCGAAAGAAACGGTAATGCTAAAATTATCTTTACCGACCTATCCATTAAGTTGACTAGGCTACTGCATAAAAAAAAGAGTCCCTTACAACATAAAAATACACCTGTTTAATTGTTTTAAAAATCAATTCGTTATGGAAAACTTTCTTACCCACGCCACAGAGATTTTATTACTACTATTTCTTATCATTACCTTCTTACAAAGTGGTATTGATAAAATTACAGACTGGAAAGGAAATCTAGGTTGGTTAACGGGGCATTTTTCCGAAACTCCTTTTAAGAATATGGTTCCACTACTATTAGGCACTGTACTCGTAACGGAAGTTATTGCCGGAGTTCTTTGTCTTCTAGGTGTCTTTCAGCTTTTACTGTCGCAAGACCCAACCTTGGCACTCTATGGTGCAATACTGTCCAGTATTGCGCTACTTATGTTGTTGTTCGGTCAGCGGATTGCAAAGAACTACGAAGGTGCTCGAACGATTGCAGTATATTTTATTCCCACTATTTTCTTGGTTTTTCTTTTGCAGATGTAATAGCATATGTACTGTAGCTAGGTATATAAAATACCGTTTATGTCACTTTTTAACAATCAGAAAGTCGTCCTACCTCTGCATTGCACCAGATAAAATCGATAAAAAAGGTTGGTCTTAAAGGCAACGAGCGCCCTGAAGTCTCGGGGAAACCGCTGTACAGAATATCAGTAAAACAAAAACCCCTCCATAAGGAAGGGTTTTTTTGAGGCATCGAACGGATTCGAACCGTTGTACAAGCTTTTGCAGAGCTGCGCCTAGCCACTCGGCCACGATGCCAAAATGTGATTGTAAAGGTAATGCCTTATTTCAAGATTTCAAAAAGATATAATCCTCATCTTTTCGACTTTAGAACAATCGTTACTTTTTCTACATCTCCGTTCATTGGAGGGTTTATTTTAGAGACCGATATTTTTGATTTTTTAACCATTGGGATTTCATTAAAAAGCCTGTCACCTATTCTTTTGGCTACATGCTCTAACAGTTTGGATGGCACAGCCATCTCTTCCTCTACTATTTTGTTGATGTGAACGTAATCTACGGTGTCGGCCAAGTTATCGCTTACCGCCGCTCTGGAAAGATTGGTTTTGACTTGAATCGTTACAAGATAGTCGCTACCTATGATAGTTTCTTCTGGAAGGCAGCCATGGCGGGCATAAACCTTAATATTTTCAACATGTACGGTTCCCATGAATAGCTTAAAATTTTGGCAAAACTAAGATAAAACATCCAAAATCTAATAGGTACACCTACAATTACTTATCCCCTGGAAAAGATCTACCCCTAAAGTGACCACATGGGTACCGCTACTATAACCTAAAATTTCGTTTAAAATAACTTGATAGGAATAACCAAAATAAAAATTATCCTTTTTAAGACCTACGATCGGTGCTATGTACAAGGGGTCTCCAATCTGGTCATTTAAAAAACGATATGTTAGCCCAGCATAGTAATAATCTTCAAAATCGTACCAGCGAAACTTTACGTTCAAATCCGTTACCGATCTACCATCACTTTCAAAAAGCTGAAAGAAAACCGAAGGCTCTATCTCCAAGTTGCTGTTTTTACTTTTGCTATATCGATATCCTGTGTACAAATAATAATTACGTAATGTGTTTGGTTCAAAGATTGGGTTGAATTTTGTTAAATCTTTTTCTAACAGGTTTGATGCATTTGCACTGATATAAAATTTGTCATAACGATAAAGTAGACCAACATCAAAATTGTGGTTGGTAGTAGCCCTGTCATCCGTTACACTTGGATCCAAAGCATCAAAGTTTTCTATATCGATTCTAAACTGATTAAAATTATATGAGATGCCGAAAGATAAAAACTCATCATCGTAGCGATCCAAGGTTAAGTGGTGGGCAAAAGAAATTCGGGCACCACGCTGCTTGGTCTGTCCGTTACTATCATTATAAAGTAAGGCGCCGACACCAGATTTTTCACCTACCCGCATATCGGCTGCCAAAGATTGGGTGTCTGGGGCATCTTTAACACCAACCCATTGCGTAAGACCGTTTATCCTGATTTTTACATGATCCCCGATACCTGCATAGGTAGGGGACATCACAAAAGGGTTGTCTGCCAGGTATTGGGATAACTGAGGAATCGTAAGTTCTTGACCTCTTAGCGCAAAAGCTCCTATAAATAGAGCAAGCACCAATAATTTTCTAAGCATATTCTTTAGGTTAAGCATTATCTATATAATGTGAAATGTCCTATTAATTCTCTATTGTCTTCAACACCGTTGAGCCTCACTGCATACCAATAATCACCAGTAGGTAGCTCGGACTCTTTGTATAAACCGTCCCAACCTAAATCATTTGCACTCATTCGGTGTACCTCCCTACCATAACGATCAAATATTATGATTAGTATTTCAGGAAAGATTTCCATGTTTCTAGGTATCCAAAAATCATTTTGACCTGTCCCGTCCGGGGTAAAGAAGTTGGGGAATTCTACGTCTATAAATTCCACAAAAATACTCGCTTGCACTTCACAACCATTTTCATCGACCACGGTAACTAGATAAGTATCCGTTCTATAGATGGTAAATACGTTCTCTTCTCCCATTTCTCTGTCTTCTAAATAATACGTGTAACCAGGTCTACCACCAAGCACATTCGCAGTTATTTGATTGATACCGGGCTGTTCCAATATTAAGGTCAATGGGTCAAAAGCTTCTATTTCAAACTCAAAAGTCTGCACACAACCATTAGAATGCGCCATGGCAATATAGTGTGTGCCCGGAGCCGTGTTTCTAAAATCAGGATTCAACTGCATCTCCGCTGAATCTGTAGAGTCCAAAGCGTACAACACCTCTCCTAATACTGTTTGGTCCTCTAGAGTAATGTTCACATAGTTATCAGGTGTATCCCCATCACAATCGTAAACAGGCGTTATGGTTGCATTTAAGTTTACTCCTGGAGTAATATCAATAACAACATTGGTATCACAGCCGTTCGCGTCCCTAACAAATACTAGGTAATTACCTCCTGCTAATCCAGAGAACGCTACTCGGTCTTGTACAAAATCTGCAGCAGCATTCGAGTTTAAACTTGTGCTATAAGGAGCAACCCCTCCTCCAATATTTAAGGTTATGGTACCATCGGCACTTCCCGCACATACCTCTGGGGTAGGTGTTGCGGTAACCATAAGCAATGAAGGTTCGGTAATTGTATACAATAATTGTTCAAAACAACCATTCGCATCCTGCGCTATTACCGTATAATCACCTGGGCTTAAATCCGTAAACGTATTTACGCTATCAAATTGATTCAAATTAGGTGAAATAGCATACTGATATCCTCCTGCACCACCACTCAAGGTAACTGTGACGCTGCCATTATTTTCGCCAAAACAAGAGATGTTTACGATATCTTCTACATAGCTTAAGGGAACAGGTTCAATAATAACTGCTTCCACAGGAGCTACGGTACAATCTTCACTTGTTACCGCTACATAATAAGTGCCTGCTGCTAATCCATTAAACACGCCTTGCGTTTGTGGCCCCACAATTCTTGATGCTACACTCAAAGAGCTATCTGTATATAAGGCATATTCATAGTTGCCCAATCCCCCGTCTGCGGATACTACAATACCAGCCGTACTGTCGCCTGCACAATTTACAAAAGCGGCAGCAGCATCAACGGTTAAAGTCAATTGCATAATAGGGTCTTCTGTAATCTGGTTGGACATAATAGAAGAACAATTAAAAGCGTCTCTAACAAAGTATCTGTATGTACCTGCGGAAATATTACTGAATACATGCGTATTTGGACCGTTCAATAAATTCATTGACAAGAATGTAATTCCGTCTTCGCTGTAACTATAAGGGCCTGTTCCTCCTACTGCCCTGAGTTCTAGTTCTGCCAGATTCGTGCATGTAAGTTCCCCTGTCCTAAACAGTTGGGCGAATACTTCCGTCGGCTGTATAATTTGAACTCTTAGGGTCTCTACACTACATCCAAGGTCATCCAAAACAGTAATGCTATAGTAGCCAGCTCCTAGGTTGTTAAATATGTCCAAAGCTTGCCTTGGCGTTGTTTGCAACGGAACTGCAGCACTCATATCCGAATACACATTCAATTGATACTGATATGTTGCAACAGCAGTTCTTGGTGCTACAGTAGCGGTAACAGATGCCGTATCATCTCCAAAGCAAGAAAGTGTCGTTGCAGCTATGGTTGCAATAATATCATCTGGCCGTACCAAAGTGATAGCAGCAGTTTCTGTACAGCTAAAGGCATCCGTAATTGTAAACGTATAGTCTCCAGCAGCAAGATCACTGAAAACGTAGGCCGATACATTAACCTGTGTTCCGGATTGCCCCGTTGTTGCATTGTTCCAAGCTATGTTGTAAGGCGCCTCTCCACCCGTTGGAATAACGGATATACTACCTTGGTCATTAGCACAACTAACGCCCAACACTTCAACCGGAGTAAGGGCTATTGGTGCATCTGGTGCCAAGACGGTAATCACATTAGAGTTTTCAACACAAAAAGGAGCCTGTGTTTGGGTTATTCTAACATAATAAACACCTCCTGGTAAATTTGTAATCGGAGGTAAGGCACTTGCTGTATCACCATTACCAAACAGACCAGCAACGAGAGTATTCGTGTTATCAAAGACCTGATAGCCATACGTGCCAGCATAGTTGGTTATGCCTACACTAAAGCTTCCGTCGTCCACACCATTATTCAAACATTCCTCATCAGTTAATTTTGTGGCAACAATCTGCATCTCCTCAGGAGCGTCGATTGTATGAACTGTATCAATAATACAATTCGTATCCAAATTGGTAATGGTGACACTATAGTTTCCGGCACCTAGCCCTGTAAATAATCCAGTGGCGTTAGTGGATGTGTATATAACGTTGATTCCATTCAACATATATTCCAAATTAGGTGCAGCGCTTGATGGATTTACAGTTATTCCTACTTGTATCTGCGAATCGTTTCCTGGGTTACAGGTTAGCTCTAACAAGGTGGTTACCGTTGGATCGGAAATTTCAATAAATGGGTCGATATTTTCCGTTACAACGGGACTTGCACAACCATTGTCGTCAAATGCGGTAATTTCATATGCACCACCAGCATAGTTAGTTTCTATATAATTACTGTTTGCCCCGTTTTGAACAGTAACACCTGTTGTGGTATTTACAAACAGATATCTTACAAAATTATTAGAGCCCCCGGATAAACTTAATAAATCAACAGAAATACTTGCCGTATTGGCATTGTTACCCACAGTACATGCAAATTGTTCGGTTGTTATGGTAAAGTTTGAAATCACGTTAGGTTCGGTTATGACTTGGGTTATATCCCTTGTACAACCGTTCGGAGACGCCACTCTTATCGTGTATGTTATCCCTGCAACCGTTGCTTCCAAACCGGTGAATACTGCCATAGCATTTGTATTACTTGAAGCTACAACTGGGAATACAGCAGTACTTCCAGGACCTGATATAATGGTAAAGGTATAGGGGCCAATTCCGTTATCGGGACTGGCATTTACACTTATAGTTCCGTCATCGGCACCATTACAAGTTGCATCGGTAAAAGTATCAATGCTTATGTTGGGCAAAACGCTGTCTTCCAATCGTTGTGTTACGGTTGTACTACAGGTATGACCGGTTGCGATATCCGTAACCGTGAATACATAATCCCCGACCATAGTTAGGTTAGTAAACGTGGCCGATGCCATTGCTAGAACAGCTGGCTGAGGTGTTGATGCGTCAGGGAAGGTCACTGTGTAATCAAAAGTGCCCGAACCTCCGCTCTGCGTAATCCTAATCTCTCCACCAGAATTACAATCGATAGTTTTAATAATATCCGCTCTTGGTGCAATAACATCATATAATATTATTGCTGTTGTTGTTACGGAACAAGCTAATTGATCGGTAATCCTAACGTCATAAGAGCCAGCACCCAATCCTGAGAAAATTGTCGTTGGCTGAGGCGCTCCAAACACACTTCCATTTAGCAAAAGTTGAAAGGTATAATTACTGCCCTGACCTCCTGTTACGCTGATAACTTCAATTTCTCCAGAGAAATCCGTACAATTCCCTTGGTTGACTCGTAGGTCTGCCGCAATTGGTTCCAGATTACTTAAAGTCACATCCGGTAATCTTTGCATACAATCATTCTGGTCTTTAATCCAAACTTGATAATCCGTTCCAGGTGTTGCAACACCGGAAAGACCTGTAAACCTTGGGTTGGTCACAAAACTTCCTGCTAGTGGTGCAGGATCCGTACCCGGAGCCACAAAATAAGTAAATGTTCCCCAACCGCCCTGAACATCAATGATTTCGATTACGCCATCATTAAGCGCACAAGTGATAGGTTCAACCTGCGTGTTTCCTGTTATTGGACCGTTAGGGCCAGCGACAGTAAAGAAATCGGTTATAGTACAGTTAGGATTACTGTCTTGAACAATATCTACCCTGTACTCACCCTCTCCAAGTGCAAAAGGAGTTGTTGGGCCAACGTTCGCAGAGGTGCCGTTAGCGCTGACGATGATAATATCATCCCCTATAGCAGCTGTACCTTGCGAATTATATATTTGCCAAGAGAAACCACCTGTATAAGACGTAATTGAATCATTTATCGTAAAGCTCACAGAACCGTCGGTTCCGTCACAAACCACATTTTCTACCGTTGACGTAACCTCAAAATTATTGGGTTGACCAACCGTATGTGAAAGAGATACTACACAATTGGTATTTATATTTCTAACTTCAAAAGTATGGGTGCCCGCAGGTAATCCTGTAAATACATTTGATGGTCCAAAAGCACTTGGTAATAGCCTAAACTCATAATTAGCAAGTCCGGCTGGTGTAGTGGAATCAGTTAATGTACCGAAAGCATTTATCGTAATATTTTCTCCCGCGATACAGGAAATAACCTGGTCAACTGTAACCGTTGCTGGCAATTGCTCATCAAACGGAGCAATAGTTGCAGCTGCAGTGCCTTGGCAACCGTTATCATCAAAAACCACGATAGTATAATTACCTCCTACAGTATTGATTTCGATATAGGTGTCGTTAGAACCATCTTGTAGCGGTGTTACCAAATCCAAGTTGTTGAAGAATTGGTAGCGCACAAAGGTATTTGAACCACCAGTTACGCTTTGCACCGAAATACTGGCGTTGTTAGCGTTGTTCCCAACAGTACACCCAAATTCTATTGACGCATTCATAGTAACCGCTATGGCGGCAGGTTCCGCTATTACGATAGGAGCACTTGTAGTGCTGCATGCGTTTGCAGCATCTGCAGTAATGGTTACTATATAACCTACCCCTGCAGTAGCTACAAGACCTGTAAAAGTTGCACTCGTATTTGCAGTGCTTGTTGGGCTTATACTTGTCGGTGCTCCGTCTAAAGAAGTAATTTCAAAGGTATAAGGCCCTATGGCATTATCTACGGCAGATATAGTAATCGTACCGTCAGAATACCCGATACACGAGACAGGAGTTGAGTTAATAATATCAACCAAGGGTTCCAATCTGGCAGGAACCTCAACTGTAAAGCTCCTCGCTGGGCAAGTTGGTCTGTTATTATCATAAACCAATACCGTATATGTTCCAGCTACTGCCGTTGACCAATCTTCTGTATTTCCAGGAGATGGCAAAACAGTTCTTAGCTGATCATTTATTCCAGGTCCGTCTATTTCATAATCATACAAGCCCGAGCCATCTGTAGCTGAAATACTGATTATAGCATCTGGAGTAATAGTACAGTCGAGAGTTTTCGTTATGATAGCACTTGCCTGTAAGGTCGGATAGATTTCCGCCGAATCTGCCGCTGTACATCCATTCGCATCTATTATGGAAATAACATAGGCGCCTACTGGAACGTTATTAAAAACACCGCCGTTATCAACGTAATTTATTCCGCCATTGATAGAATATAAGTAAGTTCCAGTTCCTCCACTAGCGTTTACCGTTATCCCGAATGGAGTGGCACAGTTTGTAGTTACACTGGTAACCGTAGGGCTCTGTGAAATATCCATGGAAATGGTATGTGACGGTAAAGTTGTCACGGGACAATTATACTGGTCGGCAATTTCTACAAGCACGTTAAAAGGTGTTGCAGTTGCATCTACCAAATGGCCAATAGGAACTTCTATAGGATTTGCTGTTGTAACAATATTGGAACTAAAGTTTAGACTGCTTAGGGTATAGGTATATGTTCCTCCTCCCCCTTGCGGATTCTGGATTTCAATTAATCCCGGATTTGCACATGTAATATGAGCCAATACACTTGGTGTAAATGTTATAGGATTCAATTGTTCCAAACGTATATTTTCACTTCCAATAATACAATTATTGGGAGCGCCGCTACTTATTTCAACAAAGTAATCTCCTTCGCTTAGAGTGGCTGGTGCTGGCACCACAAATGAATCCCCAGATATAAAGCCGGTTTCTGTGCCGGAAGAAACCAATACAGGAGGTCCTATAGGCCCAACATCGTCTAATCTATAAAAATCCCAACTAAAAGAACCTCCAAGTTCCCCAGGGTTTGTTTCTGTGACGGTATAGGTAATCTGACCATTCGTAACACCATCACAGGTAGGAGTTACATCTGCACTAATTTGTACTGGTGGTGGGGCCAGCATATTTACGTTTTGAGAACTCTGTCTTACACAAGGACTAGAATCTCGAACGTAAAAAACGTATGTTCTCCCTGGAACTAATCCGGTAAATATATAACGGCCCTCCCCTACTGGAACAGTATTACCCGCAGGATCAAGTGCTCCTCCAGGTTGCCAAGTTGCAGTAGCTGGATTAAAGTTAACTGGGTCCTCGGTATAGGTGTATTCATAGGGTCCAAATCCTTCCGTACCTTGAACCGTAACCTGAAGATCATTACAGTCTACAATAATGGCCGAAATACTAATATCCAAATCATCCAAAGGATAAGGAATGGTATAGCGCAAAAGATCTGTTCTACAGAGTTGAACTGCACCAGACACCGTTCTAATGGAAGGTTCCACTTCTGTACCAGAAGCAAAAGCAGCACCGATAAACGTATCACTAGTCTGCCAATTTGCACCACCATCCGCACTAAATTCTAGGGCACCTAAGGTCATCGGATAATTAATAAATCTAAACCCATACATGTTCGGGTCAGGGTCGCAGTTTACAGGAGCTATTCCTTCAATATCTGCCGTAAGCTCATCTGGATTAACAATGGTTATTGGTGTTTGGGTAACATCACAGCCATTAGCGTCCGTAATTATAGTAGTATAATTTCCTACGGGAAGATTAAAATAGTTCTGTACGGTAGCGACTACATTCGTGCTCGTTTGGTTAGCTGCGCCACCATTATCCAAATCGATAAGTTCAATAGTGTAAGGACTATCGCCTGAGGTAATATTCACTGCAATACTGCCTGTGCCATTATAACACTGCGGATCTGCTGGTGTTGCCGTATAGGCTAGTGCAACTGCTGGAGCTACTGTTTCGGTAACCATAAATGTACAATGTGGATCTACCCCATTATTGTCCCAAACATAAACATCATAATCCCCCTCATTCCCGGCGGTAACTGTAAAGGTATTGGAAGCGCCAAAGTCTGTAAACACTGGTACATTACCGGTTGGCATGAACGCATAAACGAAATTACCGTCGCCTCCCATTGCAGTTACAGTAAGACTACCATCAACACAACTTATATTTACTACATCAACTGTTGCATTCAGGTTAGGGTTTAAAAAAACTGTTTGTGTATTTGACACTAATGGACATCCAAACTGATCTCTAACTTCGATAGTATAAGTGCCATTGGATAAATCTTCGAAGGTATAGGTAGTCGCAGTTGTTGGGGTTGGAGCTCTCCAAGGACCACCATCTAAGCTAAACTGATACCCGCTATTTCCAGCGGTAACATTAACGACAATAGAACCGTCATTATTTCCGGTGTAACAAGCAGTAGGCGTTGTATCAAAAACAATAAGCTCAGGTCCTGTTACTATAATGGCAGCATCGATAACATCTTCGCAATTATTAGTGTCCCTAACTCGAACTACATAGCTCTCACCAACGCTACTTGCGGGAACATTAGTGAAAATATGAGAGTTTTGATAGGTTCTTTCTACTGAAATAATGCTATTGTAAGGTGCCGAAAGGTCTGCATCATCACAAATTTCTAATTGATATTGATATGTTGGTGTACCTCCGGTTGTACTAGCGGTAATCGTAGCACCTGTATTATTACATGTGAATTGCGTTGTTATGGCAGCGTTAACCTGAACTGCAGCTGGCTCCGTTAAAACTTGACTAAGCGGAATGGTACATGATGTAGGCTCGTTCACATCCTGAACAACTATATTATGTGTTTGTGCATTAAGCGCGGTAATTGTTTGGATAGAAGTAAAAGGACCAACAAAGGCACTGCCATTTACATTATATTGAAAACCTCCTGCTCCATAATTAGCGGCATCAATAGTGATACTACCTGTACTGTCTCCATTACAATCTAGGTTGTCAAAAGCTGTAATAGACGCTTCAAAAGCATTGCCATCTTGTATGGATACCGAGGTGTCCACAAAACAGTCTGGGCTATACTCAACCCTCAACGTTTGTATGCCAACGGCTATATTGTCAAACATATTGGCCGCTACTCCTGGACCTTGGGTGGTTCCGTTCAATGTATATATAAACGTATTGTCGAAAGGTGTAATTGTCACATTTCCTGTTCCATCACAATTATATGCCACCGAGTAATCTACCATTGGAGCAATAGGTAAGGCGTCGATTACAACAGCTGCTAATGTAATTACACAACCTGTCGCGCTAGCGTCCCGAACATGTATAATATACGTCCCATCGGATACATCTGTAAAAGTATGTCCTCCTGTAGTACTCACAGTCCATGAACCACCGTTAATACGGTATTGATAATTTCCAGAACCACCTATTGTTGGTGTAATGCTGCCGACCGTTATCTGTCCCAGCTGGATACAGGTATAGTCTTGTGTTTGTAAGGCTTCTGCTACTAGTTCGTCTGGCTGATCAACAACTATAGCTGTTACAACAGATTCACATAAGTTAGCATCCCTTATACGTACTTGGTATGTTCCTTCAATTAAGTTGGGGAAATTTGTTCCAGTACTATAACTTACACCATTGTCTATGCTGTACATAAAAGGTGCTTGTCCACCGGAATCCATTACAACCGAAATAGCACCATCGGCACCTCCAAAACAACTGACATCTATTGGGGTTGGGGTAAAGTTTATAGGAGCATCCTGTGTAATGGTCAGTGGGAAACTACCTGAACAGTAGCCAGTATTGCCAGTATTGTCCCTTACATAGACATCATAATTTCCGGCCACAAAACCAATTACTGGATTCGTCGTGTTAAAATCAGTATCCAAAGGCGTAGCTCCACTTGCAACAATAGCAAAGGTATAATTACCATCACCACCATTGGCTATAATCGTAACGTCCGAATCCGTATCACAAGCAGAGATATTCGGCGCCGTTGCGGCTAGCGTCAAAGCCGGGTTGATTACTACCGTTTGTGTAGCCAAGGTCAATGGACACCCATTTTGGTCTCTTACATCTATATCATACGAACCACTAGAAAGGTTTTGAAAGACATATGTAGTAGCAGCTACTGGCGTAGGTGTTAGCCATGGTCCTGCATTTATTCTAAACTGATAGCCCCCATTTCCGTTGGTAACATCTACCTGAATGGTCGCATTGTTGGTGCCGTCATAGCAAACTGTTGGAGTCGTTGTAAATTCAACCGGGTTTAAAGGAGCAACGGCCAAATCAGTGTCCGCTTCGCAGCTATTAAGGTCTCTGGTGCGTATAGTGTAATCTCCTTCGGATAATCCAGAAAATATTCTATTATTTCCGTTGTTCAGAAAATCAAAGCTTCCTATTACATTCCCGACACCATCTTCTAATTGATACACATATCCTGGTGATCCTCCGCTTGCCGCAGCGGTAATGGTAGCGCCATTCGTACAGGTAAGCTCTGTTGTAGTATTTGCTGTTGCCACCAAAGGAACCGGCTCAGTAATACCTCTAGTAATCGAAATTGTACATGTGATTTCATTGGCTTTCCTTAGTAGTATCGTTTGTGTTCCAGCTCCAAAAACTGGACCTGTGGTTACAGGCGAAGTTGTTGAGCCAATCCAATTAGTGCCGCTATCTACAGAATATTCAAATCCCGAAACGGTATCAAAGTTTTCAACTTGGAATGTTATTGTTCCATCCGTTAATCCATTACAGGATACGTTTGTAGTATTTTGTACTTGTCCACCAAAAGTTTGACCTGGCGAAACAGTTACCGGAGTTTCAACAAATAATTCACATACCTCAGGAGCCTGAAATATTTGAATATCATCTAAAGCAAGATCGTTACCGTTATTTCCGATTTTCTCAGTTCTAATAACAAAATCAAGCGTAGTATTCGCTCCAGGATCAAAATCGGTTGTAAACAAAACCCAATCATCTGGTCCTGTATTTTTTGCAATATCACCTGTTCTAATTGATTGGATTACAGTACCGCCACCATCCACAATTTCAATAGTCAAATCGGGATCTAAAATTGTACTAGAAGAAATAACAAGATTAAAAATATGTAGTGATATACGCAATGGCCTGTTAGGAATAATATCATTAATAGGTTTTGTATAAATGATTTGCCCTGGGCTAGGCGTACCCACATTAATTACTAAAAACCTTCCATTAAGGTCGGATGGATTCGTATGGTCATTAGGGCTAATCCAAGCGCCAAATGGTGCGACGATTTCATTAGTTACGCTATATTGAAAGTCATTAATATTCCGGTTTGTATCTCCCCCGCCCGCGGTACTCGTAGTTTGGTCTTCATAAGCATACCCTCTAGTATCTGGGCTAGGTATCGTACCGTTACCTACGCCAAAATCCTCAGAAAGGAGTAAACTTGGTGTGGGCGGTGTTTGAGAAGTATAATATGTGGTTACCGTGTAGGTTCCAGGAGCAACATTGTTGAATACATTACTTTCAGGGTCTGGAGCGTTTGGCACACCATCCAGTTCGTACCTATAATCATACCCAGCAATACTTGGTGAAGCGGTAATGGTTCCACTACCGTCACAATTATAATCTACTTCCGGTGTCAATGCTACATCTGGAGGTGCGGGTAGTCCTTCTACGGTTACGTTCATAGGAAAAGAACAAAAAGCGTCTCTGACTAAAACCGTATAGTCTCCTGGGGCTAATAATTCGGTTGATGAAGCTCCCCAAGTACTACCGCCATCAAAACTGAATTCGTAAGGTGCTGTACCTCCAACAACATTAGTTACACGAACTTCAGCACCGTTAGGGTCACATGTAGCGTCTCTTACAACACCTGCGGACGCACTAAGAGGGAAGGGTTCGGTTAAATCGTAAGGCAAAGTAACATCACAACCACTACTATCCAAAACTCGCAATTCGTATGGGCCTGCCGTAAGGCCTACAAAACTAGATGTCGGTTGATAAGTTGTTCCGTTATCTATACTGTATTGATAAGGTGCAATACCTCCTAATACATTGATTGTTAATTGTCCATTAGCATCTCCACTACAAGCGGGCTGAACTTCATCTACAGAGTCGATAGTCATCAAACCTACATCGTTAATCGTAGTTGGGTTAGATATGGCATAGCAATTGTTAGCATCTAATATTACAAAAACATAGGTGCCTTCTTCCCCAGGGAAGTATTCGTCGACAGTGTCGTTGTCCGTGTCCCTCCAGCCAAAAGTAAATACGTTCTCATTTTGATAAGCATTTGGGTCAACATTATCAACAATCTCTTGTTCCGTCGCCGAGCCTCCCGGGTCATGTAATAACACACCATCTTTACTCCATATTGCATATTGAAAATCTGGGCTGCCTTGACCTCCTGTTCTAGTAAGTTCTATCGTCCCAGAGCTACAGCCAATGTCCGCAATAGTTAATGCGGACAAGGTTGGATCTGGAATTCTATTTACACGAACAGACTTGACATCTAAACAATCATCTTCTGTTCTCGTGATAACAAAATAATCACCTGCATTTACGGTAAACGTATAGGTATTTACTGGTTGTGCCGTTTCGGAATCTATAAGTGTACCTCCTGGGTGTACAGGGTAATAATCTGGACTTCCAGCACTCGGTGTTGGTGTTCCATCATCCGCTCGTAACTCATAACTGTAATTTGGAAAAACATCCAGTGCGTCTATTTGAATAGTACCTTGATTGTTACAATTAGCATCTGTAGTTGTAATGTACACTTGGACGTCCCTATCTAAAACACCTATTTCTGGAGTACTGAAAATACAGGCGTCATCTATAGGCTGGCCTGTGGCATTATCTAGCTGTGTTACCTCAACTCTATATGCACCGTTGGATGTAAAGTTAAAAACTGGTCCATTATTGGCGCTAAAAGGCACTTCAATGGTATTGGTCGCTACATCTATCAACTGAAAACCGTAACCACTTCCAATATTGGTGACCGTTATGTTTCCATCTGAATCACAAACGACGTCCCTACTCGTATATTGAATGTCTAGTGTGTTCTGAAAAACATTAAAATAAAATCTGTTAAAACATCCGTTTTGATAGGTGACAACTAGTCTATACTTGCCTTCAGCGTTAGCAGAAAAAGAATTGCCCGTGCTTACTTCGTTCCAAATGCAGGTAAGATTTTTGTTTGCGCAATCATCACCGGCAGAAGTGCAGCTATCCTCATCTAATTGTTCCCATACAATACTTTGCGCATCTATAATATTTACCTGCAACAGTTGCGCATCGGTAATACCACAAAGAAAAATCTTAGGTAACAGATCACCATCAACAGAACAGCTTACGATTTCACCTTGTATGTCATTGGTAGGGTCCGCATCAGAATTTGAACTATTAAAAAAATCAATAATCGGGTTTACATCAGAATCTCCAAAGCGCTCCACATCAATAATCTCCTTAAAGCCTTTACAAGGATCAGCAACTATTTTGTCTACGATATAGGTGCCCGGGGTTGTAACCAATAAAGTGCTAGCATCGTTATCAGAATCGCCGTCGTTTAAGACAGTGTCTGTAGCATCCAATTCTCCATTATTATTGTCGTCTCGTACCCAAACATAAGTGTCAAAATTATCTCCAGCATCCAAAAGGGCATTATCCCCGCATAACAATATAGTTCTCCTAAAATTACAATCCGATAAATCGTCCAATAAGAAGTTGGTAGCGCCAGGAGTCACAAAACCACAGGTATCAAAATCGGTTACACTAGGGTCATCCGTTATTTGATTACTATTTTCAATGCCTTGATAGGTAGAATATGCAACATTTTGAATAAGATCGGTGCAGGCATCTATAAAATCGTAACAATTTTCGGCTACCCTAACCCGCATCCGTATGGTCGCAACCGGACTTGTAACCGTAACTAGATTGTTTGGGATAGTGAAAAGTACAGTTCTCGTCGCTGAATCGTATACAGGCGGGTCTACTCCAGAAGGCAGTACCATATTAGCTTCATCCAAGGTTACGTTTATGGGTAAAACATCTCGTATGGTATAGTTGTCTGCATCATCGTTTCCTATGTTTTCAAAGGAAAGTACATAATCTAGATTTTGTCCTAGGTTAACACCTAAACCTGTAATGTCATTACCCGCAATATCCTCAACCCTTTTTTCTAGAACGATTTCAGGCTCAATAATTTCAATATTAAAGGAGTTGAAAAAAGGAAAATACTGATCTCCTGTAGAAGTAAATCTGAAGGTAGCCGCAGTCTCATTATTGGGAATCGTATTGGTTGGCAGGTTTAAAAGGTCGGTGTCATAGCCCAGTGTATTTACGCTAGATGGGTTGCGCCCAAGTAGTGGCGTTCCGTTCAACGTAATGTTACTATTAAAAAAATTGTCAACCGGATTTAGACCGTTTCGAATCCTGTAAAAAGAACCTCCAGAATTTAATGCAGCCCTAATCGCCATTTCATCTCCCGTAATTCTATTGTCTCCCTCTAGGGCGGCGGCTCCTATGTTAGCCCTAACTGGTCCTGAAGGTATCGTGGTAAAACCAGTGTAATCAATATCGAGTATTGGGTTTTGATTTCTAACCCTTGCAAAACCGTCATAAGTAGTGATTAGTTTCCCCGTCAATGTTGGGTTTTCATAAACAATAACTAAAGTCCATCCACCAGAAACCCCTCCTGGCACATAACCTTGAGATACTCTTATGTTCCCTACAGTATAGGTGCCCGATGGGTCCGCCAACGCTGTCACCTCTGCCGTGACATCTGCATAACATGCATAAGGACTGTTGCCACTCATTGATGCATCTGCACTCACACCACCATCATAAAGAACCTCATCAGCATTTACATCAATATAAGCTCCTCCTGGAACCCTAAACTTAACCTGGTCAAAATCTGTAGACCGTGTTCCATCCTCATTACTTACGTAGGTAGCGGACCAATAGAGGGCAGCATAGCGTATTATGTTACAATCCGGCTGGCCAAAAGTAAAATCTGCGGAACTGGAGTTGAAGGTATCTATATCCGTGTCTATATCTATATATCTAATATCAAACCAATCATTGTAGGTAGAGCTACTCCCGGTTTCGTTGTAGGGGTCTTCCGGCTCTGTATCTGTGGTGCCACCATCTCTGTTAACAATGTCGTTAGCAATGAAGGTTAAGTCACCTTTTATGTTGGTTTGGTACCGAAAATTATCCCCAGAGGGATAGGTTCTTGTAAAGGATGTGAATTCCTGTGAAAACCCAGCCAACGTACCTAAAAAAAGGATAATGATTAAAACAGCTCTAGGTATAAATTTATTCATTTTGATCAAATCAAAAATTATTTGTCTACTATTGAATTTTTATTTCAGTGCTTTTCTTTAATAGCTTTTTACTTATGGTATCCTAACAGATATAATTTCAAATTGAAATAAAAGCCTCCAACTACAAATATTGATTTTAGTAAATCCCTGTAAAAATTATTGTTGTAGCGAACGGTTTTTATGTTGTGAAATACTGATTTGTCATAGTATGTTAAACAAAAAACATAGGTTTTTATATGAGTTAGCAGTTGTCTGAGCGCTAACTGAAAACTAAAAAAGCCCCTGTTTGATGTCTTTGACACTGCTAATTACAGAGAAAACAATAGTTTTCTAAAAGGAAATTTGAGCTTTTGGAAATATTAATTAGAGAAATCTTACGAACCTTGTTTTGCAACAGATAGTTTTCAACCAACTGATAATCTGAATATGCGTTGCTATAAAAACTTTAGCTTTTGACCCACTTAAGCTATCGGAATAGATTGGTATGTCTTGTTGTTTTATTAGCAAAAAATAGGTGCCAGTTGATGATTATAAGCAAGAATTTAAAAAGCATCAAAAACCTATTTATTTAGCCTACTACTTCGAGACCTAATGTGAATTTATTTTAAACGACGTTGTTGAAATTTGTTAGAAAATTTCTAAGCGTACTTTTATGCTTTTTGGAAATAAGGTAATTAGGCATTGTTTTAATCGAAGGATGTCGAAAAGCTTTAATGCTTCAAAGGTTGCAAATATGGTTTATTTTCAATGGAAAATCAAACTAACATTACAACTTGAAATAGTGAAATAAAGACAAAAGGTTAACTAACTATAACGTGCTAAGCAATTTTAAAATAAGGCCGTATCATTCAAATAAAATAATTTCGACTAGTTTATTAGGCCTAAAATAAAAACAGGTGCTTTTTGAAAGCATCTTTTATTATGTTTTTATCGGCTTATCCACATTTATTATAACAGCTTATTAATGGTAGTATTTAAATTAAAAAGTTGATTTGCTATGTGTCATCAACATCCTATTGTTATCATCCGCTCGTAACAAAATGTTTCGGTTTTAAGCAAAGATTAAATAGTTGCCATTATTCCCTAGGCCATCTGGTCTGAGCTAACGCGCATAATCCACATCTTGTCATCGTAGGCATCGTTCAACTTAGAGTAATAAGATATCAATGCATTGCTCCAGTCATCGTGACGTTTTAAATATACATACCGATAGTTATTTTTTGGATTTATAAAATAGCTTGCACTAAGGCCAATAGAATTTAACAGGGCTACAAAACGATTCGCGTTTCGAGGCACCGCAAAGACATTGGCGATGAGGTAATAACCGGAACCAAGACCTTTTAGTTTGGAGCTATCGTCTTCTGCTCTGTTGGCAACAACCTTATCTTTAACGATTACATTTTTACGTAAGACATCTGTGTCGTACTTAGAAGATTTCTCCTTTAGCTTATTAACGTTATCCGCATACGCTTCATTAGTATATCTATTATCGACATTCATAATCCAAGTAGGACCTTTGTACCTTCCATTGAGATTGCCCTTCGCGGCAGCTTCAGCCTGCTCAAAAGTGTCAAACCTATTCAAGTACACATATTTAAGCCCATTGTTTGGATTATCTATATAATCCGGATTTAGACCAGTCTCGCTAAGCTTATTCAAAAAGCTGTCCATGTACCGTACTCCTTTGTACACATTGGCAACCACATAATACCCATCGGTAACTTCGGGTAAATCCTTAAATCGTCTGCTTTTAATCTTATCTTGAACAATTGATACCCTTGTTTGGGTATCTGAATTGGAAAGCGATGTATATTGGGCACGTTTAGTTGCAACAATACTTACAGGCTTAGTTTTATTCGGTTCTGTTCCTACAGCCTCATTTCCGCCATCCATACTAGTATTGCTATTATTGGAGGGCTTGATTGAAGCTACGTCTAATGATTTATCTTCTCCCTTAAATAGCGCTTCTGCCCTACGCTCCAATTCTGGATTGTTTCCATTAGTTTCATTACGTACCATACGCATCACCATACTAAACCGACGCTCCAAATCTGAGTGGCGCGAGGATTCAAGTGAATCCTGACGAAACATCAATTCTTGAATGATGGCATCGTTCTCCACCAATTTTCGTTTTAGCTCCTCAACCTCCTCATTACTGGCTAGAGTATTCGCATCCAATTCAAAATCGTTTTCTACATTATCCATATCCTCATCTTCAAATAACACCCTATCCGCTGTAAGATTGGGTGTAAAAGAATATGCAACAGATATTTCATGGGTGACCCCAAAATTATCAAAATTACTGGAAAGACCCTTTTCCATTGTATAGCCTAAAGATATCCGCCTGTTTAAGTTAAAACCAACCCCAGCAGCAGCACCATAAAAACTATCGTACCCAGCTTGTAACCATCCTAATTTAGGTAGGTCTAAGATTAAGCTTCCACCTAAGGTAAGGTCTTCCTCACCTAATTTTCTGGCGCGTGCCAAAGGCATAAGTCTACCCTCCTCTAGCATTCCTGATGCATTTTTAAACTGATGAGTATATTGTATGTGTCCCGAAAAAGTCTTGTCTTTAAACTCCGTAACAGATTCACTCGTTTTTAGATTATAGTCAAATAAGTTTTCCGCAAACACACCTACATCAAACTTACCATAAGACAAGTTTAAACCCGGTTGAATAGACAATAAGCTCTGGTCTTGTAAACCAGCTAACAAGGGGTCTATTTCTATTGTACTCGCTCTCCCTTCGTCAAAACCACTATTATAGTATGACATGTTTGCCCCAAAGGTTAAGTTACTTTTATCGTTTAACTTCACCCCATATGCGTAATTGGCCAATACTCCAAAGTTGCTCAATAGACCCTGACGTTGGGTGTATAAACTTAAGCCCAAACCAGTTCTGTCGTTTACACGACCACTATAACTCAAAAAGTAGTTTTGGTTATTGTCATCAAACTGTACCGATTGGTTTCTGTGTAAAAGGTTGATGTATGACTTATCTTCCCTAACTGTTGAGAAGGTAGGGTTAATCAAAAACCTATTGTATTTTAAAAGGTTCTGTGCTGGCACATCGTAAGAGATAAAAGGATTCTCCTCCTGTGCGTTTACTTTTGTAAGCGCAAGAAGTAATAAAAACAGATATAAAAGACGTTTCTTTAGCATGATAAGGTTATCGTATTACGGTGATAGTACCTTGTTTAAGTACCTCGTTGGGATTCCTAATTTTATAGTAGAATACCATATTTTGTTTTTGAAAAGACGTAGAAGACTGCGGCCAGTTGTTGTTATAATTAGATTCGTTTAGGATTTCTGCCCCTTGTTCGTTATAAATTATAACGTTTATATCCGCTTTATTTGAGTACACGTTTGGAATAATCCACTGGTCGTTGATGCCATCTCCATTAACGGTAATTACATTCGGTACTTTAAACGTATCTAAAACACTTACCGTAACCTGCCTTACCACCTCACAATTGTCAATGCTCGCTACTAATGTATACGTACCGGGCTTCGTAAACGTAACACTGTCCGACGTACTCATTTCAACATTGGAGACATTAATCCATCTATAGGCTGTTCCCCCACTAGCCCTAACTGTTCTAGACGTTCCTTCTGGTATTACTACATCACCTACAGGGTCTAAAGTAATCAGGTTTTCGTCTAAAGGAGCAATGGTAATCTCATTTGAAATTAAAGGACAACCGTCTCGTTGCAATACCAAACGGTATGTGCCTGGTGCGCTAATGGTTAATGTTTCTTGCGTTACAGCAATTGCTACTCCATCTTTTTGCCACTCATAACTGGCAGAAATTAAATCGGCCGTTGTGCTTACAGTAACTGTATCACCCACACTACAATATATAGTACTCGTACTTGTAATCGTCACCGTTTCACTAGTGAGTAATTGCACCGGTAAGGTATTGGAACTCTCGTTATACGATGCCAATGTTGCTATTAGAAGATAATCTCCATTCTCTGTATTAGAAACAAGGCTTATAGATTTACCGCTTTGCCCGGCAACATCAGCCCCATTCCACTGCCACTGGTATGTAAAGGCATCGACTAAATCTGCAGTTACATCTGTACTGGTTCCATCAGCTGCAATAGCATTAATTGTTTGTACTTGTAACACCATATTGGTTCTTACGCAGCTTGTGTAGGCCGAAGCATAATTCGTTATTAGTTCGAATGAAGCTGGCGATACGGCAACCGTTGTTTCGGAATTCTTTGAAGAACTGACACAAGCCCCTCCCGATTGTGTTACTTCTGCATAATAATCACCTTCTTGAGTGATTGTTAAGGTGCTATTTGTTTCTCCCGCAATTTCAATTGTATTACGAAACCATTTGTACGTAGGGGCGTTTGCCGTAGTACTCACCGTCAATGTTTGTGTTTGCGAAGGTAGTATCACCACATTTGCAGGGGTGTCCCTAGTTACAGTATAGTTGTCCGCATTGGTTATGCTAATCGCATCTGAGCGCTCAGTACATACTCCTGGAGCAGATATCTCAACAGCATAATCAGCTTCAAAACCTGCCGTAGCTGCATTAACAGTATAGGTTGTTCCTATCGCTCCAGGAATAACCACATCGTTTTTATACCACTGGTAGCTCCAAGATGAATCAGTAATAGCGATTGCTAAGGTTTCTGTGTCACCTGCACATAATGCCGTATTGGAAGGTGAAGAAATTGTTATTCCAGAACCGCCAGCACCTATAGTAACATCAACAATATTAGAATCACTATTACCGGATCCTGTGCAGATAGGACCATAATCTATAAATACACTATACATTCCACTTTGAGTAACGTTAAGTGTGGGACCTATTTCACCCGCCAATAAGGTTCCGCTTCTGTACCATGAATACTGATATGTTTCAGGACTGGTTATGTTATCTACCTGCAAGGTTATAGGGTTTGTGCTACAAATACTTCCTGGTGGCACTCCATCTCCTGCTTCACTAATGTTTAGGTTAGAGGTTACATCCATATAATACATGTTGTAGGCATCAGATTCCGTTCCGATTCTAACCGGATTGGTGCTACGAACTCTCATTCTATAACCCTGCCCCCTAGTAGTAAGCGGTACTGCAAAGCTTACGTCAAAATCATTATTTGAATTTTTATTGGTAATAGTAGAAAGTGTTGTTGGCGCGGCAAAATTACCAGCAGCATCAGATAGTTCTAAAATAAACTCGTTGCCAGTATTGGTTGTTCCCGCCCAAGAAATATTTACAAAGTATTCGTTAAAACCTCCATTACCGGCACAAATAGCTGGCCAAGGAGAATTTCCAGCCAAGTTTGGATTATCAGCAGGTGCAGGAGCGTTTACTACAATAGCTTGAGCGCTGAGCTGCACAATTGCACAAAGTAATAAAAGCGTGGTTAGGATGTAAATTTTGGAATAATTTTTCATAATAATCTGTAGTTTTGGGCCCCTACTCGTTTATGAACATCGAAGGCATATCTTCACAAACCTTCTATTCAACGACAAATATGTTCCTTTTAGCGTGTTTGTGGAATTTATTGTTGTAGCACTCCCTAAAACTGTTGTGAAAATGGTTCAATATAAGGTCAGTCTATTTTAAACGTGGTGGTTACCGCAATTTTGTTATTTTTGTAGCCTGAAAAAATAGCATATGAGCGAGACACCAAAGTCTTTGAATTTTATCGAACAAATCATAGCCGAAGATCTTCAAAATGGATATGCAGAAAAGGACCTTCGTTTTCGGTTTCCACCCGAACCGAACGGGTATCTCCACATTGGGCATGCCAGCTCCATTTGCCTAAATTTTGGACTAGGGCTGCGCCATAACGCGCCCGTAAACTTGCGTTTTGATGATACTAACCCAACCAAAGAGGAACAGGAGTTTGTAGATGCTATAAAACGTGATGTAATCTGGTTAGGCTACAAGTGGGATACCGAACGGTATGCGTCTGATTACTTCCAACAACTATTCGATTGGGCTGTCATATTAATTAAAGACGGTAAAGCCTATGTTGATGACCAATCCTCCGAAGAAATGGCCATCCAAAAAGGTACACCGACAGAACCCGGCACCGAAAGTCCAAATAGAAATAAATCTGTAGCTGAAAATCTTGTGCTTTTTGAATCCATGAAAAAAGGGGAGTTTACGGAAGGTAGTCACGTACTTCGCGCCAAAATAGATATGACTTCCTCTAATATGTTAATGCGCGACCCTATCATGTATCGCATTTTACACAAGGCCCACCACAGAACAAGTACCGATTGGTGTATTTACCCTATGTATGACTGGACCCATGGGGAAAGTGACTACATAGAACAAGTATCACACTCGTTTTGCACACTTGAATTTGCCATGCACCGAGAATTGTACGATTGGTTTTTAGATATGGTCTACGATTCAAAAAAAGTACGTCCCAAACAACGAGAATTTGCTAGGCGTAACTTAAGCCATACCGTTGTAAGTAAAAGGAAGCTGGCACAACTTGTAGAACATACTATCGTAAACGGATGGGATGATCCCCGCATGCCTACTATCTCCGGACTTAGAAGAAGGGGGTACACCCCAGAAAGTATTCGCAACTTTGCAGATACCATAGGTATTGCCAAGCGGGATAACTTAATAGATGTGTCCCTATTGGAATTTCATGTTCGAGAACACCTTAACAAAGTAGCACCGCGGGTAATGGGCGTTTTAGACCCCTTAAAAATAGTGTTGACCAATTATCCCGAAGGTCAAGAAGAATGGTTGACTTCAGAAAACAGCCAAGAAGATGAAACTTTGGGAAGTAGAGAAGTACCTTTTTCAAGAGAACTCTATATAGAAAGTGCCGACTTCAGAGAGGAAGCAAACAAAAAGTTTTTTCGTCTTAAATTGGGACGAGAAGTTAGGCTTAAAAGTGGATACATTATAAAAGCAGAGAGCTGCACGAAAGATGCTGATGGCACTATTATAGAAGTACAGTGTACCTATGACCCAAAAAGCAAGAGCGGTAGCGGTAGCGAGGAAAGTCTTAGAAAAGTTAAAGGCACCTTGCATTGGGTATCTATCAAACATGCCGTATCCGCAGAAATAAGATTATACGACCGCTTGTTTACAGATGAAAGTCCGGATACGCGCAAAGACAAAGGTTTTATGGATTTTATCAATCCCGATTCTCTTGAGGTAATCACCGGTTATGTAGAACCAAGTTTAAAATCGGCAATACCAGAAGACACCTTCCAATTTCAACGTATGGGTTATTTCTGCGTAGACAAAGACAGTACAGAGAACCAATTGGTATTTAACAGAACCGTGGGTCTCCGTGACTCTTGGGCAAAAATCCAAGAGAAAAATTCATAACGAATCGTATCAAAAATATCATTTTATACGAAAAAAGTGCGCTATAGTGTTATAAATACCCGTTTGTTTAGTTTACTTAAAACAAGTCTTCTACAGCTGTTTTATTGCGAGCTAAACCAATTTAAACCTATTAGTATATTTGTCTTCTCGAGAAGCAATTACTCTGTATTTCATGCAATGTTCGCGTAATACAACTTTATTGGTGATTGTTTAAAATCATAAAAAAGCCCGAGATACAAGATGTATTTCGGGCTTCTGGGTCCTTATTCTTAGTACTACTTTTTCGGCTTGTCAATAGTGGTTTTTTTCATAGATTCCCCTATCATATTACTTGCGGTAAAGGAAGCGACCATATTATTCAACATATCACTTCCCGCTTGTGGAGAGTTGGGCAATAAAATAAGATTGGTGTTTGTTGCTTCTCCAATAGACTGTAAGGTATCATAATGCTGTGTCACCACAATCAGAGCAGAAGCTTCTTGGGAATTAATCCCCACCTTATTCAGCACTTCAACAGATTCTTCCAGTCCGCGTGCAATTTCGCGACGCTGATCGGCAATACCCATTCCTTGCAAACGCTTGCTTTCCGCTTCAGCCTTTGCTTTTTCTACGATAAGAATACGCGCTGCATCCCCTTCAAACTGCGCGGCAATTTTTTCTCGTTCCGATGCGTTAATCCTATTCATCGCCTGCTTAACCTGAGCGTCCGGATCAATATCGGTTACCAAGGTCTTTATAATATCAAAGCCGTAACCGGACATTGCATCGTTCAGCTCTGCTTTTACAGCTAGTGCGACATCGTCCTTCTTAACAAAAACATCATCCAACCTCATCTTAGGTACTTCGGCACGTACGACATCAAATACATAGGATGTAATTTGGTCCTGAGGGAAGTCTAGTTGATAAAAAGCATCGTACACCTTTTCCCGGATAACCTTATACTGTACAGAAACTTTAATCCTGACGAATACGTCGTCCAAGGTCTTCGTTTCGATCATAACATCCAGTTGTTGAATCTTAAGGCTCAATCTGCCGGCAATTCGCTGCACAAAAGGAATCTTAAATTGTAGGCCAGATTGCCTAACACTGCTAAACTTACCAAAAGTTTCTATAATTGCGGCTGATTTTTGCTTTACGGTAAAGACACCTGAAATAATGACAAAAACAACAAATATTATAATTGGTATAAAAAAGAAATCTCCCATAATTTTATTATTTTAAGGTTTATAGCAAAATACAAAAGCTTACGCCAAGTTGGTTGGGTTTTTAAACCTTTTGTTGAAAATATGTACTGTAATGCTATATGAGAAGCAATTCACAACTACAAAAACATAAGACAGTTATCGTTTTTTTTTGCTTTTGCCCAAATAGCGTATTTTAGTAGGTAAAGACGACACTTGTACCAGTAAGTACAGTGTGCATATTCCAATCAAAAAACGTACAAATGATTAACTTCTTCAGAAGAATTCGCAAGAACATGTTGGCACAAAATAAGTTTGCCAAATACCTAACCTATGCCCTTGGAGAAATATTCCTCGTAGTCATTGGAATTCTTATCGCGCTTCAAATCAATAATTGGAATGAAGAAAAAATTCAAGAGCAGGATTTAAATGACATCTTACACAGTGTTGCAAACGGAGTGCAATCGGACCTAAGAGAATTAAACTTAGTTTCTGCGGCTAGAATAAACATTAAAATAAAGTCAGATTCGATTTTCAATACGTATAGCCAGCCAGATAAGCAAACATTAAATATTGAAGAAGCTTCCTATATTCACTTAGCATTTCAAAATATTTTAAACACCGTTCATTTAAACACTAATTTAAGTGCCTTTGAATCTTTAAAAAGTTCCATGTATTTCAGCAAGATTCAAGGTACAGACTTAGCATTATTATTAAGCACATACTATAGCTCTGCTGATAAACTTAGAAATCTTGAAGATGTACATAATCAATCTTTAAAAAATCTTGAACAAGGCTGGCAGTCTCATTTTAGAAATAAAGGCGAAGTCCTTTTTATGCAATATTGGGAGGCGGGCGATTTCGCTATTGCCGGTCCTCTTTTTTTAGCAGTTTTAAGGGATCAGCATACCGTTAATATATTTGAGAAAGGTTATAACGAAGGGAACGCCATACAAATTTATAGAGATCAAATCTTGATGGGAAAGAAGCTTGTGGAGATGATACGTGACTCAAAAAGTGTTTTTGACCAACAAACTAAACTTGAATTAAGCGGAATATTATTCTCTATTGGAGATGCCGATATCGTGAGTGTACTCATTAATGGGGGTTCGCCTATTGGTTTTGACATAAAATATGCAGCATCAAACGTCTTTAATAAACATTTTTCAAGTGAAAAGGATTATTTAACCATACAATATCCTCCAAACACTTACGATTGGGGGTCATTATATTTTTCAGTAGATGCACTTGACGGAAGAGTTAATGAAATGGACTTTTCTCCATATACAAAAATGGTTATTGAGATGAGAGGTGAAGCTGGCGGTGAGGTATTTGAAATAGCTATGAAAGATGTTAGCGACCCGCCTGATGGTACTGAATCAAGAGTTAAAATACAACTTACTGAACACTGGAAGTTATATGAAATTGAAACTAAACAATTCGTGACCGCCGACATGAATAGAATAATGGTTCCGCTAGCCTTCGTTTTTGAGGACTCTAAAGGTTTAAAAATAAATGTCCGGTCCATCCAATTTAAAAAAGACTAGTTTCAATGAATTACCAGAGGCAAACAATAGTAATGCCCCCATCAAAACCCTATGAGCTAACGTAATCTCACCACCTTTATAAAAGTTTTTGTTTTACACTCCAGAAGAATTCACCCTTGTTTAAGTGAAAATAGTCATAGGTTTGTCTTGGGCAACTATTACTTCAGCAAACCATCATCACGTATTATTCCATTATCTTTATTCCTTCAAAACCTATTAATGAACTACTCCTTACTGTCCTCGCCATTGCAAGGCTTTACAGATTATATTTTTCGTAATGCGCAACAGAAATTTTTTGGAGGAATAGACACCTATTATGCGCCTTACATACGGTATAACAGAAAGATGGTTATAAAGGGATCGTACCAGCGAGACTTAAATCCTGAAGCAAACAACACACTTACTGTAATCCCACAAGTAATGACAGCGGATGCTGATGCCTTCATATATACCATAAAGTATATTCAATCTTTAGGATACAACGAACTTAACTGGAATTTGGGTTGTCCTTATCCCATGGTTACCAATAGCGGCATGGGTTCTGGCCTTATTTCTAATACTGAAAAGATAAATCATATTCTAGACCGAGCACATAGCGAAACGGATGTCACCATATCCATGAAAATGCGCCTCGGGTATGAAAATAGTAATGAAATATTAGATGCTTTTCCAATACTGGATAAGTACCCACTTAAAAATGTTGCCATTCATGCGCGGCTTGGAAGGCAATTATATAAAGGTAGCGTAAATCTAGAAGCTTTTCAAAAATGTGTGGATGCCGCCAAGCACACCTTGTACTACAATGGTGATATTACCACAGTAGCACAGTTTAATGCCATGCGAGAACGATTCCCCTCTATAGCACATTTTATGATTGGGCGTGGTCTTATCGCGGATCCATTTCTCCCCAGTATGATAAAGGAGGGAACTACGAACTATCCTGCGGACCGATGGGAAATTTTTAGAGAATTTCATGATACCATTTACGAACAGTATGACGCTATACTCTGCGGACCAACCCCTATTAAGATGAAAATGTTGGGGTTTTGGGAGTTCTTCTCTCAATCCACACACAATCCCCAGAAAGTCTATAAAGCCATTAAAAAAGCGGGTAATCCGTACAAATACAAGCAAGCAGTAGGGGCTATTCTTGCTACTCAAAAACAACATCATGCCTCCTGAAAAAAAAGAACAGCTCAACCCAAGGCTTCATTTGCGAAACAGAAACAGGGACCGTTATGATTTAAAAGCATTAATAATTGCTGTCCCTGAACTGGAAAAGCATGTAAGCCCCAATTCGTTTGGAGTAATTTCAATTGACTTTTCAAACCCTATTGCAGTAAAGCTTCTAAACAAGGCACTCCTAAACCATTATTACGGCCTTATGAAATGGGAATTTCCAGATGAAAATTTATGCCCTCCAATACCAGGCAGAGCAGATTACATTCATCATATAGCAGACTTGTTAAGCGAGGACTATAACAAGATACCCATCGGTAATAAAATCACCGGCCTCGACATTGGCGTAGGGGCAAGTTGTATTTATCCGATTATCGGCGTTACGGAATATGGTTGGCGTTTTATTGGGACAGATATTGACGCAGAATCAATTGCATCGGCTCGACATATTAGCAACGCAAATGAATCATTAAAGGGCAAGGTTGACTATAGATTACAGAAAGACCCAATACATATTTTTGAAGGCGTACTTAACAAAGAAGATAAAATTGATATCACCTTGTGCAACCCTCCTTTTCATGCTTCTATGGAAGAGGCTCAAAAAGGAACCAGAAGGAAAATAAAAAACCTATCAGGTAAAAAAGTGAAAAAGCCTGCACTCAATTTTGCAGGAGTTAATACTGAGCTTGTCTATGACGGTGGAGAATATCAATTTATTCAGAACATGATAAGAGATAGTGTACAGTTCTCTAAAAGCTGCTTTTGGTTTTCAACTTTAGTCTCTAAAGAATCTCATCTTAAAGGAATTTATAAATTATTAAAAACCGCTGATGCAACAGTATTCAAAACAATTTCCACAGGAACGGGTAATAAATCTAGCCGTATTGTGGCGTGGACCTTTCTTTCTAAAAAAGAACAAGCCACATGGCGTGAAAAAAGATGGTAGATATAAATAACGTAAAGCGAGCTCTAATAACCCCTTTTCAAATAAACAAGAGTTCTTGGGAAACAACTCCTAATACAAAGCTATGTTAGCCAAAAACAATCGGATTTCTTCTATTGACATTATGAGAGGGTTCACCCTCTTTCTAATGTTGTTTGTGAACGATTTATTTACTAGGTGTTCAAAAATGGTTGGTTCACACTAGCATACAAGAAGATGGGATAGGTTTGGCAGATTGGGTTTTTCCTGGATTTTTATTTATGGTAGGCCTTTCTATTCCATTTGCATTTATGGCTAGGAAAAAACTAGGTCAGTCGAATATGCAGCTACTTAAGCATATCCTCATAAGATTTTTAAGTTTGATACTTATGGGTGTTTTTATAGTAAACAGAGTCGACTATAATGCAGCGCTAACAGGAATGAATAAAAACCTGTGGCTTATACTCGTGTACATATCCGTCTTTCTAATTTGGAACAAATACCCAAAAGCGCCATCATATAATTCCATTTTTAAAATATTAAAAGGCATTGGTGTTTTAGGCCTAATTATATTGGCCGCCGTATACCGCTCTGGAACGCTAGAAAACCCCGGGTGGATGCATATAGGCTGGTGGGACATACAAGGGTTAATTGGTTGGGGGTATTTGGTGTCAGCACTTACCTACTTTTGGCTCAGTGATAGAATATGGTCAATTGTTGGTGTTTGGTTCGTTTTCATTGTATTGAATATTTTGGCTCAAACCCCGTATACTGCATTTCTAAGCCCTATTAAGCCTGTCTTTGGCGTTGTTATAAGCGGGAATGTACCCTCTATTGTGCTTTCTGGACTACTTATAGGCATATTGATAAAAAGGTATAAGGCGGATTATAAACAGTTTTTAAGTTTTGTTATACCAATTGGTTTTATTTTTTTAGCGCTGGCTTTCTTTTTGTGTAATTGGTTCATTATTTCTTAGCTCATTGGCACGCCGTCGTGGGTAATGCTGTGCAATAGCATTAGTGTCTTGGTATTTGCGCTGTTGTTTTATGTGCTAGACGTTAAAAAATGGCAACGCTGGAGCAGTCCTTTTCTTCCAGCGGGTAAAAATTCTTTAACAACTTATTTAGCTCCAGACACTCTATATTACATAATTTGGGGGCTTAATCTGAACATATTGTGGTACAAACAAACCGAAATGCCTTGGTTGGCCGTTTCAGGGTCTTTGCTATGGGCTTTTATAATGCTTCGTTTTGCCTCATTATTATCCAGCGTACATGTTCAACTTAAGCTTTAAACTGAAATGAAAAATTTACTTTTTAGCATTGCCTCCTTCTCTATTTGATTTTTCACCAGTGCACAGAATGATACTTTGCCGTTAAGGGGTCTAGCAATGTCCGTTCCAGTTAAGGAAAACGTAGACCGGTTTGTAAAATTTATAGATGTAGCATTAGCTCCAAGAGCAATTAACACATTGGTGTTGCCGGTAGGTTATAACTATCAATATACACCCTACCCAGAATTGGTATGAGAAAATAGCCCTTCTCAATATGATGTTAATAAGCTAGTGGCTGCATGCCAAGAGCATGGCATTAGCATTTTGTGACACATCAATTTGTTAGGCAATCAATCCTGGCACTAAGATTTGAAAATATGACTACAAGTGTATCCGAAATTTGATAAAACATCTAGTGTTCAGCTACCAGAAAAATAGGAGTGGCCAAATGAAGGTGGTCTTTATTGCAAGAGCAACTGTCCTTGCCCTCAGAAGCACATGAGATAATTTTTGATTTGGTAGATGAAATAACACTAGTATTTAAAGCAAATAACTTCCATGCCGGAATGAATGAGGTTTTTTACTTTGGAGAAGAGGAATGCCCTCGTTGTAACGGCAAGGATAAAGATAAGCTGTTCGCGGGAGAACCCACGAAAATCAGAAACCTCTTGGCACAAGCAGATAAAAAACTATAGATATTGGGGTGGCCGTTTATTGAATGGGTAAACTACCGGACTTGGCATGTGGGAAGTTAACATAAGCAATACACACCATGCTATTGATACAATTCCCAAAGATATTTTGATATGCGACTAGCATTATGAGCGCACAGAACCTACTGCTGCTTATTTTGCGCTAAAAGGCTTTGCTGTAGCTACTTCTTTGTGGCGTAATGGGGCTGTTGCAAAAGAGTAATTCGCAGTTCTTGAAAACATTAGAAAAAATGCTAATGAATAAACCGCTAAACATATCAAAAGAATTATGCATACCCCATGTAGTTCTGCATCCTAGCTACTAGATAGGTTTTACGCTACATTGGCAGAAAACAAGCTAGATGATGCGACATGTTTTAAGGTGCTTTTCTGGTGAATGATGCTAACCGTTATTCATTTTAAGCCACTTGGCGCTTAGTTTTTCAAAGAGTAGTGCTGCCTTTAACAGCGTAGATAGAGAGTATCAAAAAGTAATTTCGCTCCAAAGAGTTTTCGTAACAAAAGCGCTTTCAGTGTTGCACTTGAACTGATATATTATGAATTTCCATTCGTTGTAAAATAGCATCAAGAATGGTCTGCAGCATACTGTACCAAACAGTTATACGTAGTGCCAGTTTAACCCCTTCCCTCCCTAGCAACCCTTAAGTTAATCACCCTAAAACAGCTATCGCTCTTTCTATTCGAGACACCGTTTCTTCTTTGCCAATTATGCCTATAATATCAAAAATATGCGGGCCTTTCATATCGCCTACAAGTACTAGTCGCAAGGGTGGCATTACTTTACCGAACGCAAGCTCCTTTTCGTTTATCCAAGATTTTACATTGGTTTCCAACGTTTCAGACGTAAAGTCGGTTTGGGTTATTAAAACCTCCAACAATTGATTCATAATATCAGCTGTTCCTTCTTTCCATTGCTTTTTAGTAGCCTTTTCATTGTATTTCGAAGGGGAAACAAAGAAATAATCACTCAGTGGCCAAAAATCAGAAACAAACGTGGCGCGCTCCTTAATCAAGCTAACAACTTGAGCAACATACTCGGGGGTCCGACTACGTTCTTTTACATCTGAATATTCCTGAAGCTCTGTTAAAAATCTACTTGCCAATTCTGCGTCATTTCGAGACTGCATATATTGCTCATTATACCATTTGGTCTTGTCGGGGTCAAACCGGGCCCCCGACTTGTTTACGCGCTCAAGGGAAAAGGTTTCTATTAGTTCTGTTAAACTAAATAGTTCTTGTTCTGTTCCTGGGTTCCACCCCAAAAGTGCCAAAAAGTTAACTACAGCCTCTGGAAAATAGCCTGTTTCTTTATAGCCTACAGATTCATTCCAGGAAAGTGGAAATACGGGAAACCCACCTTTTTCGCCATCGCGCTTACTCAGTTTTCCTTTCCCTACAGGTTTCATTATTAAAGGAAGATGTGCGAACTCAGGTGCATCCCAACCGAAGGCATCATACAATTGTTGGTGAAGCGCTAAAGATGGAAGCCATTCTTCACCACGGATAACGTGGGAGATTTCCATTAAATGGTCATCTACAATATTCGCCAAATGGTACGTTGGCATGCCATCACTCTTGAACAAGACTTTATCGTCCAAAACATTGGAGTCAATTTCCATCTTCCCTCTAATGATGTCATTCAGGGGTACTTTCTCATCTGGCTTCGTAAGGAAGCGGATTACATAATCTACTCCAGAAGCCAAGCGTTTTTCGACTTCCTCAGGCATTAAAGACAGAGAATTGTCCAACTTCAATCGGTTATGCCAATTATAAATAAACGTTTTTCCTTTTACTTCATGGTCTTTCCTATGAAAATCGAGTATTTCTGTGGTGTCAAACGCATAATACGCTTTTCCTTTTTCAATCAGTTCGTCGGCATACACCTTATATAGTTCCTTCCTTTCACTTTGACGGTACGGACCAAATTTGTCTTTAGGCTTTTCGGGGCTTTCGTCAAACGGAATCCCACACCAATTCAAGGCATCTATGATATACTTTTCGGCGCCTTCCACATATCGGTTCTGATCAGTGTCTTCTATCCGTAGTATGAAATCGCCGCCATGTTTCTTTGCGAACAAATAATTAAACAATGCCGTACGAACGCCCCCAATGTGGAGGGGTCCCGTTGGACTCGGCGCAAAACGAACACGAACTTTCTTACTCATAGCTAATAATTAAAATGCAAAGATAGTGTATGCACTAGGAGTAGAAAAGCGTGGGGTAATCAGACAAGAGCAAAGAGCGTCAACAACAGTACTAGCTATTCAACACCATATCTTTTGGAATACGTGGGGTTATTAATTTAAACCATAAAGAGGGTATAAAAACAATACCATAGGTGTTGGATAACCGTAGGGCATTTGTGAGGAGATGTCATGATGATACAGCACCTGATATTTTTTGGAAGATTTTAAATAATGGTCATCGTGGCGGGTTAACTCGTACAATACAATGCTTCCAATAATGTACTTCGCACACTCTTTCATAAGAGCCAGAGAGTAATTACATACGCAAAGCGCCGTAATGTGCTATGTTATTGACTGTTTCCAACATCAAGAACCCAACGGCCCCAGAACAAAATGCAACCAGCAACCCCAAGGAGCCAAACATCTTGAATACCGCAACAAGGTAAAGTGACTGAAATATAGCGTGCCAAGACATGAAGTGCTTTATAGGTATAAAGGGTAGCCCCTTGTGCTTTAATAATTGAGCTTGTAATTTCCAAACACTACCATATTACCGTATTGTAGCCGTTATCACAAAAGAGTATACCGATTGGTTAAGCCTTGCTGTAGCTAGGTCTTCAGGAGTTGCGGCGTTGGCATGTTGTCCAAAATCATACTCAATATAAAAGTGCATATAATGAGAGGGCAATACTAAGATTTTAGCAAGCGTTCGTTGCAGCTTGTTCTGGCGGTGACCCAATTCATGCGCTACGTTTATCCCATTGGTGCCCAAAACAATTCCGATGGAAAGCCCCATGCTTTCTAATTCGAAGCGTTTATAAGTATCCGTAGATAAAGTAACTAGCCAAAAAGACCGAATACTAAGGGTATATTGAAATATAGCATCCAATCAAAAAGTTTGCTTTTATTTATTTCCTAGCAATCTTCCCCTTGTAAATTGCTGGCGTTTTGGGGCAACAGTGGTTCTAGAATTGGAACAATTACAAAAGCATAGAACGGCGTAAAGAAATTCCAATGTTCTTTAAAATAGAAACTAATAATTACAGAGATAGGTAATGTCAACACGGCAAAGTATTTTAAATCCTTCATATGGTAGCTTTTAACAAATTTTTCTAATCGAAAAATTCAATAAGAGGTATCTTGGTATTAAAATACTTCAAATTGCGCATTTACAATAGCATACTGGATAAGCTTAACGAGTTCATCCGAAAGCATTATACTCAAAAACTAATCAAGGGTGTCTTGTTATTCCTCGCTTTTGGGCTTCTTTTCTTTTTAGCGGTCATGGGTATAGAATATGCACTTTGGTTGAATTCCACAGGGCGATTGATTCTATTTTTTCTTTTTTTGGCTACCGAAATTTTTTTGCTCTTCACTTACATTCTTACTCCGCTGTTTTATCTGTTCAAACTAAGAAAAGGAATTACACCAAAAGATGCGGCACTGCTCATTGGAAAGCATTTCCCTAAGGTGGGAGATAAGCTTTACAACTTATTAGATTTAGTGGAAAATCCAGAAAGATCAGAATTGTTGCTTGCCAGCATAGCGCAACGCTCTGAGCAATTGAGTCCAATTCCGTTTTCCAATGCAATAACCTATAAAGATGCATTGCGCCATAGTAAATACATCCTAATTCCTCTGGTCATTGTTGGCCTGCTATGGCTTTCAGGCACTTGGAGTTCCTTTTTTAGTTCTTATGAGCGTGTTATCAACTATGATATGGCCTACGAACCCCCGGCTCCTTTTCAATTTGAGCTATTGTCAAAAGACCTTATCGTTATAGAAAGTGACCCTTTTACGTTTCAGGTTAGGACGATGGGGCCTATAAAACCCGAAAATATATATGTTGTATTGGACGGAAAGGATATCCTATTACAAGAAAATAACGGTAAATATCAATACACACTTTCTCCTCCGTTAAGCACATTCATCTTTAGTTTTAAAGGGAATAAGGTACGCTCAAAAGAATATCAATTAACCGCCTTAAAAGCACCAGCAATAGTGGGTTTCAACATTGATCTGCAGTATCCCACCTATTTAAACAAACCCAACGAAACCCTAAAAAGCACAGGCAATGCCCTACTGCCCGAAGGGACAAAAGTTACTTGGAAAATTACAGGACAAGATACAGAACAAATTAGATTGATTACAAAGGATACCGTATTACCCTTTGCGAAAGAGAAGAACATGTTTGCACTCTCTAAACGAGTATATGCAGATATGGGGTATCAATTAACTACCTCAAACACAAATGTAACAGACTATGAAAAATTGGATTATACCTTTAAGGTAATAAGAGATGAATACCCAACGGTTACCGTCGTTCAGATTATGGATTCTATTAGTCCCAATATTTCATATTACTCTGGCGAAGCAGCTGATGATTATGGGGTTTCGTCTATTGATTTGGTGTATTACGAAATAGGAAAAGAGCTAAATAAGAAACGTGTTGTTATTAGCAAGGCGCAAGGAAATTTTAAACAGTTCTACTACACCTTCCCGTCTGGTTTGGCCATTGATGCCGGAAAAAACTATGAATTTTACTTTTTGGTAACAGATAATGATGGTCTCCGTATGGGTAAAACCACTAAGAGTCAGCTGTTTAGACAGGTGTTATTTAATTATAACCAGCTGAAAGACAAAGAGTTAGAGTCTCAACAGCGCTTAATTAACAACTTGGATAAGTCCTTAGAAATGGTTAAGGAACAAAAGGATGCCCTAAAAGAATTGAACGCCCAACAGAAAGAAAAGAACAGCTTAAATTTTAATGATAAGAACCAAGTAAAGGATTTTCTTAAAAAGCAAGAACGGCAAGAAGAGCTCATGCAAAAATTCAGTAAGCAACTTAAAGAAAATCTAAGCAAAAGTGATGCAGACGACAAGCTTAACCAGCTTTTACAAGAACGCTTGGAACGACAAGAACTAGAAGCACGTAAAAACGAAAAACTTTTAGAGGAGCTGAACAAGATTGCAGACAAAATAAACAAAGAAGAGCTAACGAAGAAGTTAGAAGAAATAGGTAAAAAACAAAAGACTTCCCAACGTAGCCTAGAACAACTAGTAGAGTTGACAAAACGGTATTATGTTACGGAAAAGGCGGCACAGCTATCTAAAGACTTGGAGAAATTAGCAGACAAGCAGGATGCCCTTGCTGGAGATAAAATTAATCCAAACACCACTGAAGAGGAGCAAGAGATACTAAACAACCTATTTGATGAATTGGCTGAAGAACTTGATGAATTACAAAAGGATAACGAAGCCTTAAAGAAACCAATTGACCTTAACGTTAGCGAAGACGTCAAACAAGGCGTGAAAGAGAATCAAAAGAAAGCGCTGCTGGAAATAACGAAACACCAAGGAAACGAACAGGCTTCCGACATGAAGAAGATGGAGCAAAATGCTTCAAGTGCCAAGAAAAATCAAAAATCCGCTGCCAAGAAAATGAAGGAAATGAGCGAAGTGCTTAGCGAATCTTCGTCTGGAGGTGGTGGTGGATCTTCAGTTGCGGAAGACGCGGATATGCTACGTCAGATATTAGACAACCTAGTTGTTTTCTCCTTTAAACAAGAAACCCTGTTTGATAAATTAAGCGTGCAAGATCCAGAAGATGTTTCTCAATATGGTATAACCGTTCGCGACCAGAAAGAACTCAGAGGTTTATTTGAACATGTAGACGATAGCCTTTTTAGCCTTTCCCTTCGACAAGCAGAACTTTCAGAATTCGTAAACGAACAAATTACAGAGGTTTATTATAATATAGACAAGTCGCTGGTAAGCATGGCCGAGGGACAAATGTATCAAGGAGTATCCTACCAAAAATATGTACTTACAGCATCCAATAGTTTGGCAGATTTCTTAGCCAAAGTGTTAGAAAACATGAACCAAAGCATGCAGCCTGGACAAGGGGAGGGAGAAGGGCAAGATGGGTTTCAGCTACCTGATATTATAAAAGGACAACAGTCTCTTAGCGAAAAAATGGGTAAAGAAGGCGAGAAAGGGAAACAAGGAAAGAAAGGTGAATCTGGACAAGAGGGAAAAGATGGACAAAACGGTAAAGCAGGTAAGGACGGAGAACAGGGACAAAACGGAAAAGAAGGAGATGGACAGGGGAAAGGCGGTAAAAATGGAGAGAACGGCAAAGGGGAAGGAAAAGGAAAAGGTGAGGGAAATGAGGGTGATTCTAGACAAGGGATGTCAGAAGCAGAACTACAGGAAATTTATGAGATTTATCAAGAGCAGCAGCGCATCCGTCAAGAACTAGAGAAACAACTCGAAAACATGATAAACAATGGTGATCGCAACCTAGGAGAAAAACTAGTGCGACAGATGTTAGATTTTGAAAATGACCTCTTGGAGAACGGCATTACCCAGCGTGCTATTAATAAAGCCAACACCCTACAGTACGAGCTTCTAAAACTGGAAAACGCAGCATTAAAACAAGGAAAAAAATCGGAACGAAAGAGTAGTGCCAACCAACAAGACTTCACAAATCCTATTACAACTAAACCCTCACTATTAGAGAATTATCGGAATGAGGTTGAAATTTTAAATAGACAAGCCTTACCTTTGCGCCAAAATTTTAAGACCAAGGTAAAAGCTTATTTTGAAGGCAATGACTGATTTCCATTATGAAACTGATTTTAACCTGGAGGACGAAAGCAAATTCCTTGCTTGGATAAGCAATGTATGTATGTCTGAAGGATTTGCCTTGGGTGATTTAAATTACATTTTTTGTAGCGACGCCTACTTGCTTACTATCAACCAAAGCTATTTACAACATGATGATTATACCGACATCATCACCTTTGATTATACGGTTGGAAAAGTGCTTTCGGGAGATATTTATATTTCGACTGAACGGGTTTCGGAGAACAGCGTTAGTTTCGAGGTTTCCTTGCAAAACGAATTACTGCGAGTGATGGCGCACGGGTTGCTTCATTTAATGGACTACAAAGACAAGGAGCAGGAGCACATTGTTGTGATGCGCGCAAAAGAAGATGAAAAAATAAAAATGTTCCACGTGGAACAATAGAGCTTATGTTTGGAGAAAATTACGACGTTATTGTAGTAGGAGGGGGTCACGCTGGTGCAGAGGCAGCAGCGGCAGCAGCAAATATGGGTTCTAAAACCTTACTGGTTACCATGAACCTACAATCCATTGGTCAGATGTCCTGCAACCCTGCAATGGGGGGTATCGCAAAAGGACAAATAATTCGGGAGATAGATGCCCTTGGTGGCTATAGCGGAATCGTTACGGATAAATCTGCTATTCAATTTAAAATGCTCAACAAATCCAAAGGACCTGCAATGTGGAGTCCTCGTGCGCAGAGTGATAGAATGCGCTTTGCTGAGGAATGGCGTTTGATGCTAGAGCGTACGCCAAACGTAGATTTTTATCAAGAGATGGTTTCTGGATTAATCGTTGAAGGCGGCGCCATTGTAGGTGTACGAACCTCATTAGGAATCGATATAAAAAGCAAGGCAGTAGTATTGACAAACGGTACATTCTTAAACGGACTAATCCATATAGGAGAGAAACAGTTTGGTGGTGGTAGAGCAGGTGAGAAGGCAGCAACAGGAATTACCGAGCAACTATCTAGTTATGGCTTTGAAAGTGGTAGAATGAAGACAGGCACCCCTCCACGTGTTGACGGTCGGTCACTAGATTATTCTAAAATGATCGTACAACCAGGGGACACACATCCTGAAAAATTTTCTTATACCGAGACGTCATTGTTAAAAATACAGCGGGATTGTCATCTCACACATACTAGCGCAGTGGTTCACGACTTGCTCCGTGACGGATTTGATAGGTCCCCCATGTTCAACGGAAGAATACAGAGTATAGGCCCGCGCTATTGTCCCTCTATTGAGGATAAAATACATCGATTTGCTGACAAAGACAGTCATCAAATGTTTATTGAGCCCGAAGGATGGAATACCGTAGAAGTTTATGTGAACGGTTTTTCAACATCTTTACCTGAGGATGTACAATTTAAAGCACTTCGTTCAGTTGTAGGTTTTGAATCCGTGAAATTCTTTAGACCAGGATATGCTATAGAGTACGATTATTTCCCCCCAACACAACTAAAACACACTTTAGAAACAAAACTGATTGACAACCTATACTTCGCTGGACAGATAAATGGTACAACCGGTTATGAAGAAGCCGCCTGTCAAGGTCTTATGGCGGGAATTAATGCGCATCTAAATATAAGCGAAAAAGAGCCGTTTATACTAAAACGCGACGAGGCCTATATTGGTGTTTTAATCGATGACCTTATTACCAAGGGCACCGAAGAGCCTTATAGAATGTTTACATCCAGGGCAGAATACAGAACCTTACTACGCCAAGATAATGCAGATCTTAGATTAACGCCAATGGGGCACGCAATCGGAATCGCTTCTGACGAACGCTTAAAACGCATGGAGAAAAAACTTTCCAAATCTGATTCGTTTCTGCGTTTTTTTAAAGAAACCAGTGTTCTTCCTAAAGATATTAATCCCATCTTACAAAGTGTTGGTTCCGCCACGGTTAAACAATCAGATAAATTGTTTAAAGCTTTTTCAAGACCTAAAGTTACTATGGAACATATGCTAAGCTTAGCACCTGTTGCGTCGTTTGTAGCTGATAACGACCTGGACAGTGAAGTGCTAGAACAAACCGAAGTCCAGGTAAAGTATTCGGGCTATATTGCTAAAGAAAAAGTGAATGCGGATAAACTTCTCCGCTTGGAGCACGTTAAAATACCTGATGGATTTGATTACTCAAAGCTACAATCACTATCCTATGAAGCAAGAGAAAAGTTATCGGCAATCCGACCTGTCACTATTTCACAAGCATCAAGAATTAGCGGTGTCACCCCTAGCGATATAAGCGTTCTTTTGGTCTTCTTAGGACGGTAATTAAAATTGTTCCACGTGGAACAATTTAAACTCTAATCAATACAGAAACCTTATGAAACTATGATTAGTTTTGTAATTGTCCGTTTTGATATAAATGGCATATCTATAAGCAAAATTATTAAGCAACCGTTGGCTATTTTAATCCACTGAGAATCAAAACCTATTAAACCATTATACTCGTTCATCTTTTATTTTTATCTTTAAAATCTAAATGAAACCATATTTAAAATCTAAAGACTATTTTTATACCAAAGAAGAGTTTGATGTTTTATTTGATCCTACAACCGAGATGCTTGTTACCTCCCCTATCCCGGAGAATCTAGCAAGCTATTACCAAAGCGTTAATTATATTTCACATTCTGACCAATCGCAATCTCTCATTGACAAACTCTATATACTTATAAAAAACTACAGTATTAAGCGAAAAGTTAACCTACTTACTTCTCTTTTACCTACAAAAGGATCCCTATTAGATATAGGTGCCGGTACTGCTGATTTTCTTGTTGCCGCCCAGAAGGACAATTGGGATATTACAGGAGTGGAGCCTAACCCTTTGGCAAGGACAAATGCAACCGTAAAAGGGATATCTCTTTATGAAAACCTTTCTGCAGTACCTAACCCTAGTTATGATATTATAACCCTTTGGCATGTACTTGAACATTTACCAAATATAAATAATCAATTAACCCACATTACAAGCCTTTTAAAAAAAGGAGGGTTTCTAATTGTGGCGGCACCAAATTATAAATCTTATGATGCCCACTACTACAAAGGCTATTGGGCGGCATTCGACGTTCCTAGACATCTCTGGCACTTTTGTAAAGAATCAATAGTAAAACTATTGATTCCGCACGGTTTAGAATTAGCACAAACAAAGCCTATGTTATTTGATGCGTTTTATATCTCCCTTCTCTCAGAAAAATACAAACACGGAAAAAATAAATATATTTCTGCTTTATTTCGCGGTTTTGTATCAAATATGAAAGGATTAGCTTCTAAAGAGTATTCCTCCCACATTTATATTCTAAAAAAGCAATAACTCTTATTTACAAGTTATTTCCTGTCCTTGTGTGATGCATACCTATGTTATCTGTGTGATTCTTTTTAAACTCCTTTAGAACGACTTTTACGAGGTATAAAACGATAGTAATAACTGATCAAAAACCAATTTACTATCAGTTAATCAAATATAATATAATTTTCACTTAACGTAATAACACTATTGGGTATAAAAACTTAGAAAAAACGAATGCATTTGAAAACCTTTATTACTTTTGCGCAACATTAAAATAAAAACAATGAAAAAAATTATCCTTGGTTTGGCCGTTTTAACAATCGTAGCCTGCCAACAAGAAAAAATTGGATACGTTGATAACGTAAAGTTAATGAACGAATATCAAGAAAAAATTGATATTGAAGCAACTTTCAAGGTAAAAGCTGATGCGCTTACAAAAAAAAGAGATAGTATTTCTCAAGCTTTCCAAATTGAAGCTCAAGACTTCCAAGCTAAGGCACAAAGCATGCCGCAACAAAAAGCTCAGGACGAATATGCAGCATTCCAACAAAAAGGTCAATTCATTGGGCAGCAGCTCCAACAAGAAGACCAACAACTGCAAGCAGAAGGCCAAGTCCAAATGGATAGCGTTGTCAGCAACGTTAAAAAGGAAATTGAAGCCTATGGTAAAGCTAACGGTTACAGTTACATTCTAGGCGGTGGTGAGGGTGGTAGCGTTCTTTACGGAACAGATGCCAACAATTTAACAGATGCCGTAGTTACAATGCTTAATGCAAAATACGTAAAGTAAAACAATATTGTTTTGCAATCTAGAACCTGGCCAAAGTGCCGGGTTTTTTAGTCTCTGATACCTTCTATCTTCTCAATGCCTTTTTCTATGGTAAACTGATTCTTGGGAAGGAATCCTTTAACGATAAGTACTATTCCACATATGACCAATACAACGCCCACACCTTTCTTTACAATACGTATCCGATTATATGTAAGCTTTCTCTTTAACTGCTTCGCTAACAAAATTTTAAATAGGTCCGTCGTAAAATAAGCAATTAACATCGTTCCAAAGAAGACTCGTATTCTTACAGGTTCATTATCTAAACTAGGTCCTACAATAATTATAACGCCTAACCAAAAAACAAGAACTCCTATATTTATAAAATTCAATAAAAACCCTTTAACAAAAAGTTCTAAATAGTCGCCCTTAGTGACTTTAATAGGTGCACTGGCATCTGCTTTTACACCTTGTTTAAAAAATGTGGTAACCCCATATACCGAAAGAATGGCACCACCAAAGACGTATAGACCTGGTTGATTGCTTAAATTTTCCAACAATTGGTAACTGCTAAAATAAGCAGCTAAAATAAATAGAGTGTCGGCAACGATTACACCAATATTAAAACTCAATGCGGCTCTAAAACCTTTAATTGCACTGGTCTCTAGTAATACAAAAAATACAGGACCAATCATAAAGCTTAACAAGAAACCTAAGGGTATTGCAGCCTGTACGTCTTCAAACATAAATTATTACATTCTTTTTATATTCCCTCCAAACACAGTTTTCTCATCTACCTTGGAAGGGTTTCCATATAAGAGAACTTCGCCACCTGCCTTCACACTTACCTTTACGTAATCACTGGCATAAATTTTTGCTCTACTTCCTGCATTTACATTAATAGTAGTGAATTTAGTTTTAAACTCTTTCCCTTCATACGCCCCACCAGTGTTTATTTGAATATCTTGAAGCTTCGCCATTCCTGTTGTATGAATAACCCCCCCAGATACTGCCTTTACCAACATTTGCTCTACGGAGGCTTTAATTTTAATTTCTCCGCCCTCCTGTGCTTTTAGTTCAAGTATATCTTGTTTGATTTCGTCTTCACTTTGTATAAACGCATCCTCGTTAACATCAATAACTACTAATTTATTTGTGTAATAAATATCGACGAACGTTTTATAGCCACTGAAGATTTTGCCTAATTGCATACGAACTTTAAGCACTCCCTTATTATTAACTATATCCACCTTATCAGTGCTTTCTCCAGTAATTACCGCTTTATTTACTGTAGATTTAATCAAGTTAATAGATAAACCATCAAAACCTTTCAATTCTTTAAAATTATCCAAGACCTTTGTAACCTTATTATCTTGTGCAATAGAGGACTTAAATCCTATAAGCAACAACAGAATTAAAAAATGTTTCATTTTGTTTGTTTACATGAGAAACGGTGCTTTGATAATATTGCCGTTTGACAACCCTAGTTCTTTACTACACGCCTTTACGTCAAATTCTGTTTCAATACCTACTATTCGTTTTTGCCCAATAAAGCAAAATCTAGATGTCGTTTTATTAAATCGCTATTTTTTACCATTACAATTACCTCGTCTCCAAGTTGGTATATTTTCTTAGTACGCTCTCCTACGATAGCATATTCTTTCGCATCAAATATATAATAATCTCCTTTGATATCACTTATACGAACCATTCCCTCACACTTGTTCTCTATTATTTCTACATATACACCCCATTCTGTAACACCACTAATAACACCTATAAATTCCTTGTCCTCATGGTCCTGCATAAATTTAATTTGCATGTATTTTACAGAATCACGCTCCGCGCTTGCTGCAAGACCTTCCATGTCTGAAGAATGCCTACATTTCTGCTCCAGTGGTTCTGACTTCACACTACTACCTCCATCTAAATAATGTTGCAACAATCGATGCACCATTACATCTGGGTACCTCCGTATCGGCGAGGTAAAATGACTATAATAATCAAATGCTAACCCATAATGTCCAATATTATCTACAGTATACACCGCTTTACTCATACTGCGTATGGTAAGAGTATCTACTAAGTTCTGTTCCTTTTTCCCTTTTACGTCGTCTAAAAGCTTATTTAAAGATGCACTAATTGATTTCTTATCTTTAAAATCTAGCTTATGTCCAAACCTAGAAACAATACCGTTAAGAGCCATTAACTTATCCTCGTTAGGATCATCATGAATACGATACACAAAAGTCTTTTTTTGCTTTCCAATGAACTCGGCCACTTTTCTATTGGCAAGTAACATAAATTCCTCTATAAGCTTATTGGCATCCTTTGCTTCCTTGAAATAAACACCAACAGGTTCATTATCACTATTTAAATTAAAACGAACCTCTACCTTATCAAAAGATAATGCACCTTGATCCATCCGTTTAGCACGCATAATTTTCGCCAACCTATTCATAGTCAACGTTGCCGTTACTACCGTATCATCCACGCTATAAGCACTATCTCTAATACTTATATCCCCAGGAATATTTCCATTCTCTTTTTCTATAATGTATTGGGCTTCCTCATAAGCAAATCGCTCGTTTGAATTTATAACAGTTCTTCCGTACCATTGGTCAACAACATTACTCTTATTATCCAGTTCAAACACGGCAGAAAAAGTATACTTTTCTTCGTTGGGGCGTAACGAACAAGCATTGTTAGACAACACTTCTGGCAGCATAGGTACCACACGATCCACTAAATATACCGAGGTCGCTCGTGCGTATGCTTCATCATCTAGCACCGTATCCTCTTTAAGATAATGAGAAACATCTGCAATATGAACTCCAATTTGATAATTACCATTTTCAAGTTCTTGAAATGAGAGGGCATCATCAAAATCTTTAGCATCTTTAGGATCTATAGTAAAGGTTAACTCCTCACGCATATCCCTTCGTCTACTAATTTCTTCTGGTTTTATACTTGTATCCAAGTCATCTGCAAAACGTTCTACTTCCAGTGGAAACTCATAGGGCAACCCATATTCCGCTAGTATAGAATGTATTTCTGTATTGTGCTCACCTGGTTTACCTAAAACCTCCGTAACCTTACCAAAAGGAGAGCCTACATCATCCGGCCAACCAGTAATTTCTACCACGACCTTATCTCCATCTTTTGCTTCCTTCAATTTATCATTGGAAACAAAAATATCGGTGTACATTCTAAAATCAGTTGGTCTAACGAACGCAAAAGTTTTCTGCATGTCAACAATACCTACAAACGTGACTTTATTACGCTCTATTACTTTATGAACTTCGCCTTCTAGCTTCTTACCTTTTTTTCTAGGATATATAAACACTTCAACGACATCCTTATGAAATGCTTTATTGATCTTATTATTAGGAACAAAGACGTCACCATCCATACCTTCTATCACTATATAGGCATTTCCTCTACCCGTTATATCTACTTTACCTTGGTGGTATGTTTTCGTATCCTCAAGCATCTGGTAGTTCCCTCTATCTACCTCCGTTATGCGCCTTTTTTCCTTTAACTGAACCAATCTTTTTATTAGGGTATTTCTATCATTAGTATCTGTAATACCAATTTTTGCTGCAATTTGCTTATAATTAAAAGTATTATTTGGTTCCTTTTCTAAAACTGTAAAGATACCCTTAGTAATTTCGTTTGTTTTATGATTTCTCGCCTTCTTATTTCTATTCGACATTAAAATTTTAATTTGTTGGAAAATTACGAATTATATTCCACTACCATTGTTAAGTCATTTTAAGCTTGTATTATAATTATTTTAAAGTTTATCAACAGTAATATCATATTGTTCCATTTCTTTTAAATTTTATATAAATTATTGATGTTTATTATAGCATGTTAATAGCAGGTATAACTAAAAATGGGTTTACTTGATTTTATGAGATACCAATACTTGTTCACAGACCATAAGTCATAAGATAGTTTGATAATCAGAAATTTAATAAAGTTATCAGTAGCGGTTGATAACCTATTTAAACATAAAATTATTAATAAGTTTATTAGAATTTTATGTTCACTAAGCCTATTTTTTTCTTTAAAACTACTTGACTAGTTCTTAAAACAAATTTAGTTTATACTGTGTAAAAAAAGTAAGCAGAATAGAATATTAACTAGCAAATTTTATAATATAGACTTATTAACATATGTTAACATACTTAACCCGTTTTTTACTGCACTAATGAACAACCTTTAAAATTAAATATAAATATAATGTTGTGAATTGTTGATTTCTTGTTGTGAACAATGGTATATCGTACATTTGTATGTAAGGACCCCTATCTTAATAATCTAAAAACTTAGCACATGAAAATAGCTATAGGTAATGACCATGCTGGCACCGAATATAAATTAGCGGTAATAGGGTTACTCAAATCCAAAGACATAGCAATAACAAATTATGGTACTGATGGATCGGATAGTGTAGATTATCCAGATTTTGTTCACCCTGTCGCTAAAGATGTTGAAGATTCAAAGGTAGATTTTGGTATTATTATATGTGGTAGTGGTAATGGAGCTTCTATGACGGCTAATAAACATCAAAAAGTACGCGCTGCATTATGTTGGACAACCGAAATAGTAGAACTAGCACGCGCTCACAATGATGCTAATATTTTAAGCTTACCAGCACGGTTTATTTCTTTGCCTCAAGCGCTTGAAATGGTTACTACTTTTCTCAATACGTCATTTGAAGGTGGAAGACACGAAAGGCGTATAGAAAAAATATCCTGTGTTTAAATGAAATGTATTTAAACTTAGAAAAAGTACTACCTACCAGTTCAAGTATAAATTACACATGCAATAGACTTTTGATATTGTTACTGTTTTTGACGCCTAATAATGTCTCTTCATTAGGAAAAATATTTAAAAATCTATTTTTTAAAGTAAGTAAACTATACCTAGCGTTGTAACCGCTGATGGAATTAAAGATTATGAGTTATGTGTATGAAAATATATAGTAGGTAATAACACCCAGTTGCATGGTTATTTAGAATCAAAAGAAAATAGACTTTTGTTTTATACTCCTATGTATCTCTACTAATTTTTGAAACACGACTAGGTGTTAAAATAGCTCAGGTACAAATTGTAGCGAACAATACCTTTAAAGATTATAGCTAAGATATATATCAATAAATGTAGTTTTATTTAAAAAGAATGAAACATTTTCATTCAAATAAAAGTCATTCACACCCCGATTTAAGAGGCTAAAGTTTTATTATTTCCATTTTACTGACTATAGTTATCACTGTGGCTCAAGTTATAGGAGGGCTCCTATCCGGGAATCCTTCTCTGCTTTCGGATGCACTTCATAATTTTAGTGATGTTATTTCGTTTATTTTCAGCTATATAGCGACCGTACTATCTAGAAGGAAAGCTTCTACCAATAAGACTTTTGTATATAAACGCGTAGAAATTATTACTGCTTTTGTTAATACCTCTTCCTTAATCGTTGTAGCTCTTATATTGATAAAAAAGGTAGTAGTACGGTTTATAAATCCACAAGAAATAGAGTCAAATTTAGTTATCTGGTTATCTTTAGTTGTTATTGTAGGCAATGGATTCAGGGTTCTGTTGCTAAAGAAAGATGCTAATAGTAATATGAAATCTGTTTATTTGCATTTATTATCCGATATAATGGCATCTGTAGCGGTATTGATAGTCGGTCTTTTAATGATGTTTTTTAAATGGTATAGGCTCTTTTAGCGCTAGCAATTGCTATTTATTTGATTTTTATGGGATATGATTTGCTAAAGGATTCTACCGGGGTATGGATGTTATTTACACCTAACACCATTTAAAAACAAGAAATAGTAGAAACAATAAAGAAGATAGTGCCAGTTAAGAATGTACGTCATGTTCATATTTGGCTATTAAACGAGGACGAATTACATTTAGAGGCGCATATAGATTTTAAAGAGAATATACGCTTGTCACGTTTTGATGTTATTTTGGAAGAAATTGAAAAAGACTTGTTCCATAACCACGGTATTAATTACGTAAATATTCAACCAGAATTTGGAAAATGTGGCAGTAAACAGATAATTGTACAGGATTAGACATGAACATAACGGTAAAAAGGTTTGAGGAACTTAACACAACAGAACTCTATAACATTCTTCGGCTGCGTGCTGAAGTTTTTGTAGTAGAACAGGACTGTGTTTATCAAGATGTAGATGATAAGGATAAAAAGGCATTACATGTTATAGGAACTAATAATGCTAAAATAGTAGCCTATACACGTATTTTTGCAGCGGGTTTATATTATGATAATGCCAGTATTGGAAGAGTGGTTGTTGCCAAAGAAGAAAGACGATATGGTTATGGAAAAGTAATAATGGAAGCTTCTATAGAAGCGGTTAAGGAACATTTGAAAGAAGAGACTATTAAAATATCAGCTCAGGAATATTTAAAACATTTCTATAATAAATTAGGCTTTAAAGAACTTGGAGAAGGATATTTAGAAGATGGTATACCGCATATAGCAATGATTAAAAATGGGGCATAGCTCTACTTTTTTAAGGTGTTTATTTTTTATATACGTATTGGTGTTTTATTACTCAGGTTGATATCTTCCAACATCATATCCGTGAATTTATAATGGCCCCGCGTAGTAATAATTCGAAAGCGATTGGAGCGCATTCTACTTAAAGTATCCAAGAATAGCCATTTTGATTTTAGTAAACTTGGCTTTGCTGATTTCAAGCTAATTTCAAAAAAATACTTTCTACCATTTTTCATTGCCACGATATCTGGCGTTATTTTTGTGTCCCCTCCTTTTCGAGTGAAAGATTTTGGAGTCTCGTAGCCCTCCATGTCTGCTTTTATATTTTCAAAACCAGTAGCTTCCAAATGATGAATCGATTTCTCTAAAAACGCTATGTTCTCTGTTTTGTCTACTTGTACCATGGCAAAAAAGGTACAAAAAAAAAATCAAAAATCAAAACTACTGTTGATTAACAATAACTTACCATATTTCACACTTCTGTATTCTTGTCTAGGGTGTTTTTTTAAAATCGCAAAGGTATATGAGTGTTTTAGACCCTTCGGTTGGTTAGAATAAATCTAGTTTTCTTGAGCATAATGATTTTATCGCCCAAAGGGTTAAAAAATACCACAAACAACAATATTCGGACTAAGATGGGCGATTAAACAAACATAAACCAACTATATAGTCTAAAAAAAAAGGCTGAATTAAACGATTTGTAAGCTTGTTTTTAATCATAAAATCTAACTTAAGCACTAGATTTATTGGTTTTTCAACTTTGTTATTTGATGAAATATAAAGATATCCCTCTGTTTTATCGTTTAATTCCTTTAGTCTCAATTTACCATGTGTTTTCCCCTGTTTATTAGTATGGGAAGCTAATTGTGACTCATTAATTCCTTTGCCTTTTAAGAAAGCAGTGCGCTTCTATCGGTTTACCAAGGTTATGTTACATGTGGTAAAAGTGCACGGTACATCTGAATATATCCCGGTAATCAGGGAGTAGAATTCTGTTTTTTTTGCTTTATCAAAGACCCCCCCTTTCTTTAATATTTCTGCTTTTTTATAGGACAGTTCAAAGGCAAACGTGGGTAGGTCTTCGTTTAATTAAGCTCATTTCGCTTTTTCATCAACAAGATAGCTTACCCCAGTTTTTTTTGTGTCATAATAAGGTCTATTCCCTCAAACTGTTGTTAATTATTCTGTATGCGTTCAAAATGGTAGTGTTTTAGGTGTTTGTCATAATACGCATCTAAGAGCAGGGTAAGTTGTTGTTCTTTTTTTAAGTCAGCCGTAAATGTGCTCTTTAAAGCCAAAACATTAAGAGTTTATTTGTTCATGAAGTGCTTTTCCAATCTTCTTTACCACGCCAACCACTAATGCATTACCCATAAAAAAGGCGCGTTTGGTATTGCTTATTCCTTCAAGTTTTGTGTGGTTGTCGGGAAACATGTTTAACCGTTCTAGTTCTAACGGCGCAAGTCTACGCAGTCCTTTTGTTGATTGCACTACGTGCTTAAATCTGGACGGACTTTTACCCCCTTCTCCGGTTATAATTGTTCTTGAGGCATTGTCAAGCGCATCTGGGAAAATCATTCTCCCTTCACTGTAATTATAGGCAAAACCGCTTTTAGCGGTTCGCACTTCCTTTTTAGCCCCTTTTAAATAGTCCCATTTTGCATATTCGTCAGGGGAAATATAGAATTCGTCTAGAACCTCTTTCTTGATTAGAATATCTTTCAGTACAGTTCGTTTACCGTCATAGGAAGCACTCGTTTTTTCTGTATAAACGCGTCCTCTTATAAATACACCACTATTTTGAAATGGCGATAATTTTTCTCCGATATTGAATCTTTCTGAAAGTGCTACCAAATCTTCTGTAATAGAAAAAGAGTGTTTTTTAGTTAAAGTGCTTGCAACAGGAAAGGCTTTTGCAAAAGTTCCCTGTGTATGAACCCATTCTGATGCCTCTGAATTCTGAAGGTTTTTGTACGTTGGAGTAGATTTGTGATAGCCGATAAAAAAGATTCGCCTGCGCCTTTGGGGCATTCCATATTCTGCAGCGTTGATGACACGCCACTCTACCGCATAACCTAAGTCATCTAAGCTTTTGAGCATAACAGCAAAATCTCGCCCGCGTTGGTTCGAGGGCGATTTTAGTAAGCGGTCTACATTTTCTAGAAACAAGTATTTAGGCGGGTTCTTTTTACCCGAAAGTATGTGATGTATAGTCCACCACAACACGCCCTTTTTACCAATGAGCCCTTTGGCGTTTTGCCGTGTTGTTGCCACCGAGTAATCTTGGCATGGAAACCCACCTACGAGCATATCAGCATCGGGAATATCAGCTGTAGCTACCTCTGAAATATCTTTGTTGCTATGATGTTTTGCTCCGAACCTTGCTTCGTAAACTTGGGATGCGTGTTGCGCTTTTGTGCTAGGTTCGAACTGGTTACTCCATACGATTTCAAAGTGTTTTGTCTGCTCCAGTCCTAATCTAAATCCGCCTACACCGGCAAAAAGTTCAATAACCTTTAGTTTCTTCATCAGTTGCTAAAGTAAGGAATTTTTAGGGTTGGATTAAAACGTAAAAATCAATACCTATACGTGGATTATGTATTTTTACAAAAATCATAAACGATGGAGATAAGGTTTGGTTATATATTACTAGTATTGATGTTGTGTTTGGGTTGTGAGACCGAAACTGTTTCGGAAAACACGGCTCAAAAGCATATAGCCGCATTGCAAGAAGAAGTGGCACCTGACAAAAGGGTGGCCGTGTTCCAAATAGAAGCCCACAAAAGTGCTCGCACCCATATATTAAAAGGAGAGACCGACCAACCTAAAGGCCTTCAAAGGCTGTTGGATTCCTTAACATTTAATAGTATTTCCTTTATAGATAGTATCACCGTATTACCAACTGCAGAGTTAGGTAATAAAATGCATGCCATCATTAATATATCTGTGGCAAACCTAAGAAGTAAACCGAAACATAGTGCGGAACTAGCAACACAGGCCACATTAGGTACGCCTGTAAAAGTATTGAAAAAAGAGGGGGGCTGGTATTACATTCAAACCCCGGACAAGTATTTGGCATGGGTAGATGCGGGTGGCATAGTGCTATTTACAGAGCAAGACATAAAGAATTGGGAATCTGCTGATAAGATTATTTATACAGAAACCTATGGTCACGCATATCTTGGGCCGGACAAGGAGCAAATTATATCCGATTTGGTTGCCGGAAACCTATTAGAGGTGCTTAAATATTCTGATAAATTTTTTATTGTAAGATTTCCTGATGGAAGACAGGGATATGTAGATCGTACGGATTCAGAAAAATATGAGGACTGGCTGGTGGGTTTGAATAATAATCCTGACGTCTTGGTCTCCACATCCAAGCGTTTTATGGGAGTTCCTTATTTATGGGGCGGCACCTCTACCAAGGGAATGGACTGCAGTGGTTTTACAAAAACCATTTATTTTTTAAATGGAATAATTATCCCTCGAGATGCTTCACAACAAGTACACACAGGAAAAGCGATTGACGATACTGGAAACTTTGAGGCTTTGGAACCGGGAGATCTTCTGTTTTTTGGTAAAAAAGCAACAGATGCCACCAAAGAAAAAGTAGTACATGTAGGCATGTGGATTGGCAACAATGAGTTCATTCACGCCTCTGATATGGTTAGGGTTAGCAGTGTTGATAAAGCATCCAAAAATTATGATGAGCATAATGTAAACCGTTACTTACGCACTAAACGTATTTTAAAAGAACAAGATAAAGATTTGATTGATTTGAGGCAAGTCTCTATTTTTAAATAATTATCGCTCCCAGAAACATCAGCATCTTTGCTAGAAAATGACGCTATAACTCAATAATCTTTCCGGTTCAAAAAGACACATCTGCAGTTAAAACAATACGTTGACTATCAACGGCGTCCCTTAAATCGTCGTGTAAATTCAAATTTTAACGTATCGCTTTTAAAAAACACCCTTGCCCCATTAGGCAACCCCTGTCAGACTGGGTAAAGCTGCAAATACGATCTAAGCTGCTTTAGGGAAGTTCTAAGGTGTCTATTTTTAACAACGTCTCATTGCAGATATTGTTTCTATTATTATTCAATTAATAAACAATGTTTTTGTAAAACGGAAAAATCGGTTTTATTAGACGCTACAAAGACCAGCAGTTTGTATTACGGTAGATTATCGTTTAATTTTTCAACTCTGGTTTTTCTTGCTAAATTTTAAAATGAAACTAATCTTCGGGTTCAGAAAACTCTAGATTTTAAAAAAACCAAATTTTAATTATTTAAAGAATGTTGTTTGGTTATCAAAATCAAATTTAGGGTTTTGACGATAACCCAGAGTAGTTCTTTTATATTCTAATTTATCAAAGTTCATAGAAGGATACTTATCTAAAAGTTCTTCTGGCATCGTTCCGAGTATAGCCTCACTATCTGACTTGCCAGTCAAGGTATAAGAAGCAAAAGACTTATTACTGATATCGTCGTAATTCCAGTAGGAACTATACTGCGCGAATTCCACATCTGTAGCCCATTTAGAATTAGAAACATCATTATTTTGAATTTCAAAATGAGGGTTAACAGGCACAGTTATACGTGCTGGCACATCACCAGGTCCGAGATATTGATAACGAGAAGTGTCATCATAGGCCACCTCTAGGTTAGTATAAAACCAATCAAAACCATCTAAATAGCCAAGTAAAGCTTTATCACGTTTTGACCATAAAAATTGTCTATGCTCATGTACAATTCTTTTTGATAATTTGTATTCCAATTACGTGCTAATACCTTGCTATTGTATCCTTTATGTTCTGGCAAGTCTATTTCTAGAACGTTATCATAAACTAAAAACCCATCTGAATACTCTAACGAGATATCACCGCCACTTTCAGGCAAATCTAGGAATCTATATTTCAATTGGTCATTTCCGTCTCGTATCGTGAAAGTATAAGAAAAGTCAGAATGTAATGTTGTTTATTTCTAAGGTATTGACTTGGGGGTAGTCCGTATTCATCAATTCAAAATAATCAGATTAGGAAGCTATTGTATTGCAAGAAATATTAGGAATGTCGTTTACTAGAATATTATAATTTGACCTTTCTTCGCCTTGAGGATCGGAAATTGTTGGTTTAGCTCTTTCTAATGTGTTAGTGCAGCTCCAGACAGAACCTATTTTTATATTTGTCACAGTTGAAACACAGTGTATGTTATAGTTAAAAGAGCTAGACTTTAAGATTATAATGGATAGTGTGTTTAAGTTTTTCTGAAGTACTGCTAAAAAGCAGTGAATCTCTACGTTTAAACTCCCTGTAGTCCAGCAAATCGCCATCTTGAGTATGAATCACCATCCATTTTCCGACCCACTATCCAGAATATAATTAGGGTTCTCATACTAAGAAAAATTAATATCATCTTCCATTATGGTTGGTTCTTCGGAATTTAGATTTGGCTTCTCCTCTCCAACAGATTTTGACATAGGTGTTTCGTCTTTTGAACAACTGGAAAACATCAATAGAAGAGCAATCAAAAAAATAAATGGAATATGTTTTGTGTAATTTTTGTCTAGCATAAAAATATCTGTAAAATAAAACAAATGACATCAATATAATAAAAAGGTAAGATGTTTATGTTTTTATTGGTTTAAAAGTGAATTAACCGTTTGTTTATGACGTTAAGGCAGCCCATGAGGAAACATTGAATATCAATATTCGTTTTATTTACCAAGAAAAAAGGACTCTGTGGAACTAGTAAAACTGCAGATATAAATCGTTTTCTATTATTAATATCTAATGTTTCAATTTCGTATTGTTCGTTCTGCTATTCTTCTGATTCTGACCGAGTATTAGACAATTGAAAGCTAGTGTTTTGATATTCTAAGGATTCTAGATTTAGATTAGGATACTTTTCGTTAATTACCTGTGGAAATTCATTGATTTTGGGATTAACGTCAGATTCTGAGCTTATTAACCAAGTGGTAGTATGGGGATTAACCCCTTCAAGTTCGGGTGGTTGTCTAGTGGTTTCTTCGAAAGAGTACCAAAGGCTGGTTCTATTCTCATATTCGATAGAAACAGAAAATTATCTATCTTATCATCTACGTAATTAAAAATCGCCTTTTCTGGAATAGATATAGCATATGCAGGTGCTCTTTGCTCTCTAAACAAATACTTATACCCTTCATTTCTATGGAAAAAAATGTTTTGTGCTTTGGGAGTTTTAACCTGTTAAAATAATCTGATTCCAGTTTGTTGGACGGGGTTTTATCTTCTCCTCCTAATAGAATGTTGTTGGGATAAATAAAGACATCGTTACGAAAATGGTCAACACTCTCTTCTAACCCGACGATAAGATAAGTGTATTCAATATCCTGATTTGGAACGTCTATAGCAACGTAGGAATCAAAATTTAAAAAATCATTATCGTCCAATTCAAGAAGCTGACCATCCTGAATATTTTCAAAGGCAATGTACTTATGGTTATTATTACCGTCTGTGATACTTAAAATATAACTGTCTTCCTCATATATTTCAATTTCAGGTATATTCAACGTACTTCCTCCTCGTTTCAGAAAACATGAGCGAACAGGAAAAATATTTTCTTTGCTTGATACTGTAAAATCTACGAATATGGATGTGTTTTGAACCCTAACAGAAAACTTTCCTGGTAGAGGAGCGTTTATTTCTGTTTTTGTGCTAACAGGAATCGAACGGTAACTTTTGTTGCTTCCATAAGGTATTTGGGTAGGGCTGTCAAAAAAATATCTTGAAGTGCTCAATGAAAGTGCAGTAGCGGTCAGTGTTGCCAAGGTAAAACTTTCTAGGGATTCTGTTTTTATTGTTTCTAAAAAAAACGGTCTCCATTTTTTAACTTTTTGGAATCTAGAACGCCACCAGAACTATAATGAGTAATAATCCAAGTCTCCACATTTTCGGCAATGTAATTAACAGGAGCCAAGACTGTAAGATAAATTTGATGCTCGTCTATTTGTTCTTTAGGTTCATCTCTAGAACAACCAAATAGGACAAAACACATTAAAAGAAAAAGATTAGTGATTCTTACGAACACGTTTTTTAGGTATAAGACCGCAAATTAATGGTGTTGGACGTTTCGGTATATATTCAATCAAAAAAAACGTACAGGCTCCCAATTTTCCAAAACAAAATTTTAAGTGCCGCAATTATTTTTGTAATTGCAGTAGCGTTTAATCTGATTTGTTTTGTTTGAAACATGTCAAATGCTGAGGTATTTTAATCGCCCTTGTAGAAATTGGTTAGGAGTTGGTTTCTAGTAAAAAGGCCCAGTAGGACCCTATTCTGAAATAGGCTTTACTTTTTCTATTCGGATGTCAATCAGGTGTTCTACAACATTGAACATAAGCCATTACAGCTCAAACGCCTGCCCCTTTCTTGCTATATCAAACCCTTTTTTCAGAACCCCCTTAAACTGCTCACTTTTGGTGTTCAACAAGGGGTTGGTATGGTTAAAGTGAATAAAATGGATTTTTTTCTTTTCGGAGGGCGGAAGGTCTTCAAACAAGACGATACTTTCGATTACAAACGGATGTGGAATTTCTAAAATATCCCGATTGTTGATTTCTTCCCCGTCATAGAATGTAGCATCCAAAAACGCATAATCGACCTTCGCGATTTCGGAAACAATATCTGTCTCCCATTTTTCCCACTTATCTATGTCGGGAATGAATAGGGCGCTCTTGTTTGGGCCAATGATTTTGTAGCCCACAGTCTCTGAATATTCATCACGATGTGGTACCGTAAATGGAATGACTTTTAAATCTGCTGTAAGCTGCCTTTCTCTATTATTTGTTAAAGGACTTAAAGTGATGTTCTGATTGGAAACCAACTGACTCCAAGGCCCATTAGTTTCCAAAAAGCCCATCATTTTTGGCATTGTATAAACAGGAACCTGGTTGGCGTTCGTTGCTTCTTTTCCCAAATACATCAAGCCCGTATAATGACCTAAATGAGCGTGCGTCAAGAAGATGCCATCTGGAATATCGGTATTTTGAAATCCGGAATGAGTACGTAAACGGCGTAATTGTATAGCGATATCTGGAGTGGCTTCAAACAGAAAGGATTTCTGGGCTTTACGGTCCACTACTCCGAAAGACACTACTTTACGGGACGCATCTTGATTTTTGAACAATGCAGCACAACATTCTTTTTCGCAAGCAATATGTGGCGAACCGGCATCTTGTATCGTGCCCAAAACAATAATAGACACCTTATTTTGGGTCGAAACACCTCCTTGGACAGCTTGTTGGCCAAAGGATAAAAACATCACATTGAGCGCAAAAAAACAAAACAAAAATGGTTGTAAATAGCACATTATTCAGCCGTTAGAAATTTTCGAATATCTTTAGAAAGCTTTATTAAATCTGGTTCATGTGTGTACATCATGTGTCCTGCTTCGTAATAGGTCATTTCAACACGGTCCGTGACAATGCCGTTGCGTGCAAATGTATATTCCGCATCAAAAAACGGTGTGATTAAATCATAATAACCACTGGCCACCATAACTTTCATAGCGGGATTACGACGCATGGTCTCGCCTAAATGAGGCGCTGTGTTTACGGGCATGGGCTCCCAATACTGAGTATCTGGAACCGTTCTCCATCGCCAGTTACTACCTCCACCAGAAGTGATATAGGGCCTGTCCATTTTCACCTTTAATTCGGATGCCAAGTAATGGTTTAAAGAGGCGGTATAGGCAGAGCTAATTTTGTAGCTGGCCGCGTCTCCCAAATGAGGGCGTTCAGAAACTTTATCGGCTTCATCGCCCATAAATCGACCATCCAAACGTCCAATAGCTAAACCTTCATCTTCCAATAATTTCTTTTGAAATCGCCCCATAAGTATCCGAAGGTTAGACTGTAGGATGTATTTTTTATCAAGCCCTGTGAAATAGGCTAATTTTTTTGCGATAGCTTCTTTTTCTGTAGCGCTTAAAAGATTTCCTTTATACAAGGCTGGCGCATAAGTATCGTAGGTAAAGTTTCTACTTTCTTCTACAAAGTCTTCCAAAGCCTTCCCCTGCCCTGCTTTTTTGTGGTACCATGCAGTAGCTGACATACTGGGTAAATAGGTCACGTAAGAAGTTATGTTGTGGTGTGCCGAAGTGGACCCGGCATAATCTAGCGCCTGTGAAATCAATATCATGCCGTTGAGCGCCATGTTTTGTCCAGAGCCTTCTAAGGCTTTTCCCAAGGCTGCGGCACGTGTCGTTCCGTAGCTTTCCCCTGCCAAGTACTTTGGGGAAAACCAACGCTCGTTTTCTGTGACCCAAGTGCGGATAAATTGCGCAAACGAGTCCACATCTTCTTTGAGACCGTAAAAATCTTTAGGCTTGCCTTTTCCCACTAAACGGCTAAAACCTGTTCCAACAGGATCTATAAAAACTAAATCTGTTAAATCCAATAAACCATGTTCGTTGTGGACGAAATTATAAGGCGCAGCGCCATCGTCTTGTTTTGCGTCAGAATCGGTCTTCACCACTTTTGGGCCAAAAAACCCTAGATGCAACCACATAGATGCAGACCCTGGACCACCGTTGAACACAAAAGTAACAGGTCGTTTGCCCACATTGCCCATAGGGCTTTTCGTGTAAGCGACCGACCAGAATGTAGCAATAGAATCACCTTCCTTATTGGTCAAATAGGTTTCTTCAGCAGTACTGGTATAGTTGATGGTTTTGCCACCAAACACGCCTTGATGCTTGGTCACAAAGGACTGTGCTTTTGGGATGGGCTTGACTTTTTCCTTTTTATCTTCTTTTTGAGCGCTTAGTATTACGCTAACGAGAAGCAGTATGGGAAATAGTATGTTTTTCATAATAGGTTTTGAGTAATATTTGTTTCACTACGAATTTAACGGAAACCCCTTTAGGTTTTAAAGAATGCGCGAGAAATTTTGCTATGCCTTGTCTGGCTTATGCTTATCAGTTTAAACAATATAACATATGGCGTAAAGCTATTTTATGTAGGGCACTTACTTTATAAGAATCCCGTTCAATTTTATGGCATAAGCCTTAGCATACTGCTCCATACCGAAATCGGTAGGATGAGTTCCGTCTACAAAAGCATCGTTGGAGAGATTGATTTCATTTTTGGTGAGCATATAGAGGTTTCGCATACCATTTCGTTCCAATTCAATAAAAACATCCGTAGTCCACTTATTTAGGGTTTCGTAAACACCTCTTCGATTACCATCAACTTCGCCGTCGCTATAGCCCGCATGTTGGGCTAATAAGATTTTTGCTTCTGGTCTTTCGCTTCTGATGTGTTGGATGCTCTTGCGCAATCGTTTTTTAATTTCGGATTCCGTGTTTGTTTTGTTTGGACTCAGATTAGGCAAACAATCTAGCACATAGATTTTAGCTACTACATCGGTCACGAATTTCAGCACTTCTGGCTCTAGTCGTCCATTACCTGAAAAACCTAGGTTGACAACTGGGTAGCCCAACTTCCTGCCTAAAATATTCGTCCATGCCATTCCAGGCCGGGAGGCACATGCTCCTTGGGCAATAGAGGTGCCGTAGACCACAATGGGTTTTTCTTTACGTTGCGGAAGAAATGTAATGGCGCTTCCCTTTGGTATGCCGATTTTCAAATTTTTACAAGTGTTGTATAAGGGAAGATACAGCTGATATTCCCTGCCTCCTTTTGGGCTTTTTGTTGTCTTATAATCAAATTGCACGGTATCCCCAAAGGTATTCTTTCCACGATACCAAAGCCATTTGTCCGCACCGTGCTTTCCATATAAATCGACGCCACTAACGCCTGTAGCCGGCATATGGTTCATCGCTATATTTCCACCCACCTCATATGCTATTTGAAGGCTATCTGCATCGGTCATAAAGCGAATAGAGAGTCCCGATGCATGTCTAGAAAGGGACCAAACGGGATTTCTAACAACTGTTTTTGCAGTATCTGGCAATCTGTTATAACCAAGATTTGACCAACCTTGACCTTCAATTTTGGTGAGCGTTTCCAATGGGTTATGCCAAAGATAGTCGTTGGTTTCTTGGGCGGAAACTTGAGAATTCCATACGACAAATAATAGATAAAGAAGTAAGGGTCTTTTCATAATACCATATATTAGTTTTTTGTTCTTCCATATAATTTTTGCTTGGTGAATGCTCCTATGTAAACATATTAATAATCCTAAAATCAGCAATCACCGAATACCTATTAGCTTTGGTTGAACTCGCTTTGCTTTATTAGCATCTTCTTGATGAAATGGTTTCGTTCGTAATGCTGTAACCAAGGTGGCAGGAACTATTTTTTAAGTTGTTTTTTCTTTGGAGGACAAGTTGTTTTTTATAACCATGTACCCTTCTGCTTTAAAGAATGATTTATGTCCTTTTGATAGTCGATTCTGTACTGTAAATATGTGATGATTTCAAGATAGCAATTAAATTTAAATTTCGCTTACCTTTCTATTGTCTAACCAAGTAAGATTATATGGGACAATCTTCTAGCGCATCGTCCAAACGACTCTTTTCTTTAGATGTCTTCCGTGGTGTTGTTATGTTCTTACTAATTGCGGAAGCTGCCGGCGTTCATGAAAGTGTTGGTAGTCTTGTCGAGGGAACCGCATTTGAGACTCTTGGCCTTCAATTAGAACACCACCCTTGGAACGGTTTGCGTTTTTGGGACCTCATACAACCATTTTTTATGTTTATTGTAGGCGTGGCCATGCCTTTTTCACTTCGGAAGCGATTAGCATCCGGAAGCCGTCGCGCGGCGACCAAACATATTTTAAGGCGCTGCTTTTTATTGTTTTCCTTTGGAGTATTACTGCATTGGGTATATAGCCACGGCCCCGTTTGGGAACTGTGGAACGTATTGGTACAATTAGCTTTTACGATACTGATTGCCTATGCCATTATGAACCGGTCGTACAAGTTTCAAATAGGGTTTTCCATAGCACTCTTGCTCTTGACCGAAGCCCTGTACCGGGCCTATAACCCTGCAGCGCCTTATGCACAAAACCACGAGAGCTTTGGCGCTTGGTTTGATATGCTTACGATGGGGAAAACAAATGGTGGCTACTGGGTGTTCGTTAACTTTATCCCTACCATGTCTCATACCATTTGGGGGGTTATTTGCGGAAAGCTGCTACTGTCTAAAAATTCTGAAAAGCAAAACTTAAAATTGTTTTTAATTTGGGGAACAGCGATTACGGCTGTAGGATTTGCTATGGATTTGCTGGAAATTACGCCTATCATAAAACGCATCGCAACCACATCCTTTACCTTGACCTCCGGCGGGATTAGCACTTTAACTTTAGCCTTTTTTTACTGGGCGATTGATGTTAAAGGTTACCGAAAAAGTTGGTTAAGTATTTTTGCAGTGGTGGGCACCAATTCTATTTTTATTTATCTCTTTTCCGAAACCTTTGGGCATTTGATATTTCGTGAATTTGATATTTTATGGAGTACTGGTGTTTTTGACATCCTTTTGCCTTATAAAAACTGGATATTGCTTATTGAAGCCTTGCTGATTCTCTTGTTTTTATGGGTAATAACGTATTTTCTGGATAAGTGGAAGATTTATTTTAAGGTGTAAGGCCTCGCTTTTATCGGAAGTACAAGAGTCAAGTTAAAGTTGAAAAAAGCCTGTTCGCCTTACACCTTGTGCTAAATGGTTCCCCTTCTGGGTTTCAGTTCAAATACTCAACGAATCGTATCTCCTAATTAATTTTTTTGTCTCTCGTCTTTGTTCTCTTTTCCCACTTATTCAGCACTTTCCAAATAAACAGCTTCCCCTAACTCTTTCTCCAGCTTTTCAAAAAATAGCATTTCTGCTTTAAACTGCCAATCGAAATTTAAGGATTGGTTGGCCAAATGCACATGATGGTCTTGGTCGAGTTTATAGTTTTCTGGTTTTTCAAGAATACGAGTTTTTGCATAGACAGATTCAAATTCCTCTCGTAGTACGGCAAACGTCTCTTGTAGTTTGTTTAGGTATTTTAGTGCCTCTGATTTTGCCTTAGGTGTATCGGAATTATCATAAGCCTTCAAAGCCAATAATAATTTTGGCGCAAAACCAGCCATAGTGTTTACTTGCTCATAGACATCAAGCGTATAGGTGTTGCGAACCGCTTTGGATTTCATTATGACTATTTTTTTTGCAATACTGTCTGAGCTAGCTATAAACTTCTCAGTATCTGCGAGTCGATCTTTGTGTTTTTTACTCCAAGCGCCTCGGTTTTTTGGGTCTGGAAAATCAATAACGCCCTCTACTAATGGGTCCTCCATGGTAGATAGATAATTTCGTTTGTTTCCTTTTAAAAGCACATTTTTCCAGAAGGCTACTGGTTTTTCTAATTCGCCTATAAAGGCATAAGAACTATCTGCCAACTTATTTGAAAACTCTCGTTGCCGGTAGGCCGACTTTATATCAGCTTTACTACGCTTATTTCCAGACCATGTATATTCAGAAAAAGCGATAATTCCACGCATATATAGTTCAAAATGGGGTGAATCATCGTCCCATAGGGTTAATAGGAGTCCGTTCGTACCTGTATTTATAGAGTTGATTGCAAATGTTTTAATCGCTTCCATATTGCCTTCTTCCTGCGGCATAAGCACCCAGCGGGTTTGGCCTGCTGTGGCACCCATAACGTGTAGTCCATTACTACTGAACCACTCCATGGCTTTGGTGTTTCCAATAGCTTCTGGCGAGCTGTAGTTCCAACGCATATAAATGCAGTTTTTGGGAAACCGATCCAAAAACGCCGTGAGCTTGTGTTCGTTTTCTACCCAGACACTGTCCACTTCTTTGTTACTCATTTCTGGACGGAACATGGGGTCGTATACATCGGCCTGTTTCAATGGCATATCGTCCCAAAAGATAGGGATACGGTTATGTTTTTCAGCAAATTTGCTTACTTTACTCAACCAGATCAATTGCAGTTCTAAAGAAGATATTCCGCTATCTTTCCCCGTGGTATGCACCTCATCTCCACCTACGTGTAAATACTTGCCGTTTGGCGTTGCTTCTATGGCATCTAAATAAAGGTCAAACTGTACCTCGTAGGTTTTTGGGTCCAAGGGATTAAATGCCCAGTCACTTTCCACATTGTCACGAAGCGCATAATATTCAGGATGTTTTAAAATAAAGGAGGCGTGCCCAAGTCCTTGTATTAAAGGGCTGAAATCTATATTTCGTGCTGTTGCATATTCACTAATACCTTTCCACTCTGCTATGGATAGAGCATCTGCAGAAGCAATTATTGGTTGTCGCTTAAATTTTAGCTTGTCTTCCATCTCAGTGATAATGCCATTGACCTTGTACCGCGCCAGCTTATCTATGAGTTTGTAGTAGTATTCTGTTTTTTCTAAGTGATGCTTCACATCCAAATGGACAGCACGATACCTTAATTCTGGAAAATCTGTAATAGTGGTCAGTGGTAGATTGGCATTTTGTTCGCATGCATCTTCCATCAGTTGACTCAAGCTCATCAATCCATAAAAAAGTCCGGCTTTATCTTTACCCGTGATCGTTATTTTATCTTCGGTAATGTCAAGCGTATACCCTTCTGGATTTAAATCTAAAGCCAAATTAAGGTTTAAAACCACGTGGGATTTATTGATGTCGTTCGCTTCGGTTAGATGCTTTAATTGGTTGTCGAATACAGGAAGCCAACTTTTGGTTGCGTTAAAATAAGAGTGAACATTGGAGCAATCAAAATCGCTTATTCCCGTAATCTCAAATTGTTGTGGTACCGGTAGTAAGTTGAAATTACCAGCAACCTTGGTCTTAGTAGTACAGCCTAAAAGGAGGACAAGAGCGATGGCCAAAGGACAGGTTCTTTTTAGCAAACAGAATACACGTAACACCGATTTCTTCATCAAAAGCTCTTAAAATATTTAAAATAAAAAGGACATAGCACCTTTCTTTTTACAATCAAATTTTATAGAAAGATATGAATCAAATTTTAAGGCATCTAAAAGTGGTTTTTATGTTGGTATACCCTACTTCAAAATTCCAGTATACTTACTTTCGTTTTCTAGTAATTCTGTAGCTGCCATAATGGCGTCGTCGTGGTTGAGGTAATAGGAGTACAAGCCTTTCCTGTAGAAATAGCGCTTTACGATTTCATCCTCAAGATTCTTTTGAATTTGATCTTGGTATTTGTCTAAGGCTGTTATCTTCCCTTTTTCAATATTGGCCAAGAGGTTCTTATAGCTATCGTTTACGTTGGGGCCCAAGAAGTCGTTTTCTGACCCAGAAAGCGCCTTTTTAATAGCTTCTTCCGCTTTTGTTTCAAAGGAGAAGTCGCTCGCTTTTACAAAGCCTTTAAAATTATTAAAGTCTGTACTGGAGAACTTAAAGTCATCAACAGAGCTTAAGGTATTGCCGTAGTGGTAATCGGTAGCGTAGTCAAAAATGACATTGTTTTGTAATAAAGCCTTGGTAAGGTCGTTGGTTTTTGCAGTGGCTATTTCAATATCAGGCAAGACGCCGCCACCATCTTGTACTTTTCTGCCGTTGCGTGTTGTAAAATCATTGAATTGTGTATTACGAACGGCTTTTCCGTTGTCGTCTCTGTTCCAATAATCTAGGGATTGTATGCAGCGACCCGAAGCGGTGTAGTATCTAGAAATGGTCACTTTTAACTGTGTGCCGTAAGTTAATTTTAAAGGGCGTTGGACCAATCCTTTTCCAAAACTGCGTGCGCCCATGATAACCGCCCTGTCCAAATCCTGCAAGCTGCCGGAAACAATTTCACTTGCCGATGCACTTCTGCCATTTACGAGCACTACTAACGGAATTTCAGTATCTACCGGTTTGTTTTTTGTATTATATTCCCTGTTGAATTTTTTTACTTTGGATTTTGTGGTAACGATGAGTTCTCCCTGTGCCACAAAGAGATTGGTCACGTTTATAGCTTCAGAAAGTAGCCCGCCTGGATTATCGCGTAGGTCCAAAATAATCTTCTCCGCTCCTTTTCCTTTTAAGTCTATCAGTGCAGACTTCGTTTGGCTAGACGCTTTTGCATTGAATTTGGACAACACGATGTAGCCGGTTTTTTCACCTATCATGCTGTAGAAAGGAACGGCATCTACCTCTATGCCTTCGCGTTTGATAGTGGTGCTACTTATCTTATTTTGTCGTTTGTACGTAATAAAAATTGATGTGCCATTTGCCCCTTTTAGAAGTTCGCTAGCGTTATCCTCAAAATCGGCTACTTTAATATCACCTATTTGAATGATTTCATCCCCAGCTTTCAGACCGGCCTTATCCGCAGGATATCCTTCATGAGGCTCCACGATAAGCAATCTGTCCTTATAGGAACGCACAAGGGCTCCAATGCCTGAATATTCACCTGCGTTGTTAATGCGGTAGGCTTCCACGTCTTGCTCGTTTAGGAATTTGGTATAAGGGTCCAAGCCTTCCAACATGTTCTTTATAGCCGTATCCATCAGCTCTGCAGGATTAGTTTCGTCCACATAATTCATGTTCAACTCCTTAAAAAGGGTGGTAAAAATCTCTATCTGTTTGGCAATCTCAAAAAAGTCACTCTTAAAACTACTGCCAACTGCAAGGAAAGTAAGGGCTATGATGGGAACAAGGACTCTTTTTCTAATTATCTTTTTCATCTAAACAAAATTAAGACAACCTATTGATATAGATTTATGTGAATTGTGGCATCGCCTTGTATCATAAATCCTTTAAGGACGTTCTGATATATGGGCGTTAAATTTTTTCAGCAAAAGTGTCATTTTATGCTGCACTACCTCAAAAGGAAGCGTTTCCTTGCCAAGGTATAAAAACAGAAACGCAAACTTGTCTTCTGTATTGTTAAAAACTAAGGCTTTGTTTAATCTATAGGACTCCCTTAAAAGTCGTTTAAGGTGATTACGCGATACTGCACTTTTGAACCTTTTTTTAGGCACGGCTACCCCCGCTTTGATGAAAGCCTCCTGATTGTCAATTTTTAGGTAAATTAGTCTGATAGGAAAAACGGTAAGTGTTTTTCCCTCTGCAAACAACTGTGTAATGCGTATTTTACTCTTAAGTTTTTCCTTTTTAGGGTAATCGAAATCCACGTATCAAGCGATTAATAGTTATCCTATCTTATGTAACTAGCCCCGTTATTAAGAATAAGGAGTTTGCTATTAAGTTAATATTTTGTTCAGCTCTTAGCCAGTACTATTAAAAAAACCGAACAAAACAATACACATATGCTATTCTGTTCACTGTTATTCCTGAGCTTGCCAAACGTTATTCTCCGCATTTACATCGGCCATCAATAAAGAGGGGTCTATTACTATTGCTTTAATTCTGGAGATAGGCTTGTTAAGGATAAATTCAAAATTTGGATTAGTCCAAGGCCAATCTTCCAATACTGTTCGAGGAATAGCAGGGTATGGGTTGTCTTTTTCGCCGCGCATCATCTGCAGGGGCGTATAAAAAGTTTCCCGGGTATCATCCGCATAGACTACAAGAATATCTATAGGCATAGGCATTAGACCAATGCGCTCTAAGGTTATCTTGGTTTCAGAGCCTTCACCAGCAACTTCTTTAATGCCATAATCAATGGTATTCGTGGTTTGCGTCCAGTCCATTAGATACCAATCCAGTTCCATTTCGGACACTTTTTCCGCACTTCGTTTTATATCATTGGGTACAGGATGCTTAAATTTAAAGTCAGCATAATATTTTTTTAAGGTTGCCATTAATTTATCTTGACCAATAACATAGCCTAGTTGCGATAAAAAGATAGCTCCTTTGCTATACGCAGCAACGCCATAGGCAAAATTAACATCGTAGCGATCAGCGTGGGTACTCTGTGGTTGTTCTTTTCCGGAAGCTACTAAATTAAAATATCCTCTATAGGAACCTTCAAAAGGGTTGTCTTTGCCTTGATTCATGACTTCATTCATGGCGAGGCTGGAAATAAAGGAGGTAAAGCCTTCGTCCATCCATTCGTGCTTAGCCTCGTTCGTGGCAAGAACAAACTGAAACCATGAGTGCGCCAATTCGTGCGCCATTACACCGACTAGGCTACTGAATTTTCGCTCTCCGGTAATCAAGGTACTCATACCATATTCCATTCCGCCATCACCACCTTGGATAACCGAGTACTGCTCATAAGGATATTTCCCTACAGCTTTATTAAAAAAAGCCATAGCTGCTGCCGTTTTTGGTTGCAGGTTCTTCCAGTTTTCCAGAATATTTGGATTGTCCTTATACAAGAAGTGTAAGGTAGGACCATTCTCCATTTGCAAGGTGTCATGAAGGTATTCCGAATCCGCTGCCCACATAAAATCATGAACCATTGGCGCTTTAAAGTGCCATGTCAGCGTTTTTCCTTTTTCCTTCTTCACCTTAGTTCCGGCAGCTTCGTAACCATGTCCAATTTCTTGCGGATTTTGTAAATATCCTGTACCGCCAACGGTATAATTTTTATCAATCGTAAGCTTTACGTCAAAATCGCCCCAAACACCTTGAAACTCACGAGCTATATATGGGTCGGCATGCCAACCTTCAAAATCGTACTCTGCCAATTTAGGGTACCATTGGGCCATGGAAAGTGCAACACCTTCTGTGTTATTGCGACCAGACCTTCTAATTTGAAGAGGCACCTGACCTTTAAAATGCATATTAAAAGTGGTTTTCGCACCAGGAGCAATTGGTTTTGCTAAATCTACTACGAGTACGGTGCCTTCTTCGCTAAAGCTTACATTTTGCCCATCTTGCGTTAAGGTTTCCGGGTGTAGGTAGCCCATTTCTGTTTCGGACAATACCGAAATCCGACTCTTTTTATTTTCAGTCATCATTCTGCTATCCGGATCTGTAATACTCTGCAATCGCACATCCATTTCGCTACCTGGCTGAAAGGCGTTAAAATACAAATGATAGTAAACTCTATTTAGTTCTTCAGGCGAATTGTTGGTGTAGACCAACTTTTGAGTGCCTGTGTATTGATAGGTTTCTACATCCATGTCCACTTCCATAGCATAATCTACATGTTGCTGCCAATAGGAGGTTTGATTTTGTGCCAAGGCCGAAAAAACAAATCCCTGAACTAGGAGTATCGTTACTAATAATCGCATTTTTTTCATCGTTTTATAATTAAAGTTGAAGTGTGCCGCTGGCTACTTTTGAAGCCATAATCAAAGCGTTGTAGGCGTTTACAATTTTACCGGATACGGATATAGATTGAAGCGTAGCATTTTTGGCAGTATTGCCACCCAACACCACTTTCGCCTTTATGGGCAATCCTGATTGTAAAATAACTTTCTTAACCTGTGACGCTGTTAAGCTGGGATACTGGGAAAATAATAAGGCAGCAACACCCGCAACGGCAGGCGCAGCCATTGAAGTACCTGGGGAGTATTCATATTCGTTATTCGGGTAGGTAGAATAGATATCCGTACCGGGCGCAAATACATCTACATTTATTTTTCCGTAGTTAGAGTAGGAAGCCAAAAGCGCCGAGCCATATTTTGGGTCCAAGGCCCCAACCGTGATTACATTATCCGAGAATTCAGCACCATTATTCACTTGGTCATTTGGAAAGTTAGGGTTGGAAGAATCATCTAAATTGGCTCCATCATTACCTGCAGCATGCACAAAAAGCACTTCTTTTTCTGCGGCATATTTTAAAGCATCATACACCCATTGCGCATTTGGGGAGAATGATTTACCAAAGCTACCGTTGATAACCTTAGCACCATTATCCACAGCATATCGTATCCCCAAAGCAATATCTTTATCGTACTCATCTCCGTTAGGCACAGCACGGATACTCATAATAGCAACATTATTGGCCACACCGTTCGCACCCTTACCATTGTTACGTTCCGCTGCAATAATTCCCGCTACGTGTGTTCCGTGGCTTTCGTCCTTTACGCGGTTGTTCGGGTTTCCGTTTCCGTAATTGGTATCGTTCCAATTATAAGGGTGGTCACCTACTATTTTTCTACCATTGAAATCTTTGTTGAGGTTATAGTTTATCTGACCGGTAAAATGTTTGAGGCCGCTTCCTAATTCTTCTATTACTTCTGAAATCGTATCTTTTATGTCGAACATTTGTGCTAAAACAGCCTTGTTTCTAAGCATACCTTCGTCGGTTGTTTCCATGGTAGCCACCTCTTTTTTGGTATAGCTGTCCTTTCCCAATTGTTTTTTAACAGCTGCATCCGCATCTTTTACCGCTTGTAAAATCTGCCCATACCGTCGTTTGTTCTGCAAGGCTTCTTGATATTCTTTATCCAATTTTGTTTTTGCTTTCGCTAAGGTTGTTGGGTCGCCAATGTTTAGCCTAAGCATGCGCACAAACTCTAGCTGCTCGTTATAGGATTCTCCTAAAAAGTTATACCCATGAATGTCATCTACATATCCGTTGCCATCATCATCCTTGTTATTTCCTGGCTTCTCACCTTTGTTGGTCCAAAGCACATCATCCAAATCTTCATGACTTAAATCCATGCCTGAGTCTAAAACGGCTACGATGACCTTTTTTCCTTTTTTATTTTTAATGATATCCGAGTAAGCTTTGTCAACGCTCATCCCAGGAATAGTATCCGATACTAAGTCTAAATGACCCCAATTTTTTTTCTCTTTTGTGGTAAGGCCGGTAATTTTTAAGGGGGTAGTATCTATGTTTTCAACAGGGGTAAGAATTAATCCTCTTGTGTTTCCACAACCTACTAGGGTAAGTAACGAAAGAAGAAAAGCAAATTTGGAAAGAGTACTATTCATATTTTAATTATTAGTGGAATGTGTTTAAAAATTGTTTTTACGCAAAGCGCGGGTTTATGGTTGTTTTTTTAGCCTGTAATAGACAAAGATATTAATTAAAGAGCTCATCAAAAGTGTAAATACTATCTAAACGAACGCCTTTGTCGGTATGCTTTACGGTGCATAGTTGGTTATGGGCATCATGTTCAAAACAGAGATAGATTTTGTTTTCTGCAGCATAGTTTAAAAAAGCTCCTTTTTCTTTTAAAGTAAGTAAAGGGCGGGTATCGTACCCTATTACATAAACTAAAGGGATATGGCCCACAGTGGGGATTAAATCAGCTACAAAAACGATAGTTTTACCCTTATACCTAATTTGAGGAAGCATTTGTTTGTCCGTATGCCCGTCTACAAAATGAATTCCAAAACCTAATTCGGAAGTTTCCATATACGGAAGTTGGTTCATGCGCAAAAAGTGAAGCTGGCCACTTTCTTGCATGGGGAGCAGGTTTTCGGTTAGGAATGAAGCTTTTTCCCTAGGGTTGGGTTCCGTTGCCCATTTCCAATGATCCTCGTTCGTCCAAAATTTAGCATTTTTAAAAGCAGGTTCGTATCCTGTGCGATTTTTGTTCCATTGTATGCATCCACCACAATGGTCAAAATGTAAATGGGTCATAAAAACATCCGTGATATCATCTCTTTGAAAACCATGTGCTGCCAAGGACGAATCCAAATTGTAATCGCTCCATAAGTGATAATAGCCAAAAAACTTGTCGGATTGTTTGTTGCCCAGACCAGTGTCTATAAGGGTAAGTTTATTGCCATCCTTAATCAAGAGACTTCTGGCTGCAATGTCTATGAGGTTGTTGGCATCCGCCGGATTAGTGCGTTGCCAAATGGTTTTAGGAACCACGCCGAACATAGCACCGCCATCTAATTTAAAATTACCAGTTTCTATGGGGTAAATCGTCATAACTGGCAAAATAGTAAAACCTTGTGTAATCCTTAAAGTATTAAGAATAGTTTATCATTTATTAGGTAGGAAAAAAAGCCTATTTTTAGCCTTCACACCCATCCAAATTGAAAAAATTAGAACGTAGTTTATCCCTCACATCAGTTGTTGCCATTAGTATAGGTGGTATGTTGGGTAGCGGTATATTTGTGCTTCCTGGTTTAGCCGCGGCAAAAACGGGGTCCTCGGTTTGGCTGGCTTATCTTTTGGCAGCAGTCTGTATTTTGCCAGCAGCGTTATCAAAGTCTGAATTAGCTACTGCAATGCCTTCATCGGGTGGAACTTATGTTTATATTGAACGTGCTTTTGGCCCTCTCTTTGGCACGATTGCAGGCATAGGTCTTTGGCTCTCCCTTTTACTTAAAAGCGCTTTTGCTTTGGTTGGGTTTGGCGCATACCTAACTGTTTTAGTGGACATAGAACCAGGCCTAACCAAATATGTAGCTCTCGTTTTCTTAATGATTATTTTGTTTTTAAATATTTTGGGCGTAAAGAAGGTAGGGAAGGTTCAAATAGTAGTTGTATCTATAAGTTTAATAAGTCTTGCCATCATTTTAATTTTTGGACTTCCAAGAACTTCTGCAGCCCTATTAGATCCTTTTTTACTCAAGGGTAATATGGGACTATTTACTACAGTAGCGTTTGTATATATTTCTTACGCTGGGGTAACTAAAGTTGCTGCCATAGCCGGTGAAATTAAAAACCCAAGTGTTAACCTGCCAAGGGCGATGATTTTATCGCTCTTTATTATGACTACAATATATGTTGTGGTGGCATTCGTATTAGTAGGCAACCTTCCCTTACAGGAATTAAAAACCGACATTAAACCTATTTATACCATTGCCAATCTTTTGGGAGGAAGTGTGATTGGTTATGTAGCAGCTATTGTAGGGGTAATTACATTGATATCTATGGCGAATTCTGGGGTGCTGGCTGCATCTAGGTTTCCTTTTGCGATGGCTATAGATAAGTTGTTGCCAGATTTTATGTCTAAAATACATTCTAAATATTTAACTCCAGTAGTAACAATCACAATGACCTGCTTTGTTATGGCCTTGGTCATTTTATTCTTAGATGTTGAAAAAATTGCAAAATTAGCAAGTGCATTCATGGTGATGATGTTTATTCTCGTAAACGCCTGTGTTATCGTTTTAAGAGAAACCTCAGCACAATGGTATGCTCCTCCCTACAAATCTCCTTTATATCCTTTTGTACAATTATTTGGTATAGGAAGCGGTATTGCCTTATTAATTTTTCTTGGCTTAGGGCCTTTTATGGCCATTATTGCAATTTTAATTATAGGAGTATTAATCTATTTTTATTTTGGAAAAGGCGCTACAAGAACTGGAATCTTAAGAAAATATGGACATAGACCAGCATTGTATCTTTTTTACAAAAGAAAGGGTAAAGAGATAACATATAGGAACAATCAATCAGAAGTACTACAGAATTTAGATGGAAACTTAGCTTCTAATGCTGGTGTGGTGGTGCCGCTTTTGGGGAATGAAACCTCTCCTGAAATGCTAGTAGAAATTGCTGCTGCAATAAACAAAAGAGATAAAATACAAACGGTCAATATTACGGAAGTTCCAAATCAAACTTTTTTGGACGCAATGGTAGCAGAAAGTCCAAAGATAAATAGCTTGGAAAGGCGTATTTCTCAATTAGCCATTTCTAAAAATATCACTATAGATTTTGAAGCAGCCGTTACACATGAAATCTCTGATACAATTCATGAACTAAGCAATCAAACCCATTGTGATTGGTTGGTTATGGGTTGGAACGGCAGGGCTCACAGCGGTATTTTAGTAAGTAATCCTATAGGATGGTTGTTAACCAATATAAATTCTGATTTCGCCCTTTTTAAAGATGTAGGGGTGAGACATATTGGCAAGGTGCTTTTAGCTCTTAGGCCAGGACGTAAAGACAAAAATTTCATAGCAGTAGCGGATAGAATTTGTGCTTTTTATGGTGCTTCATTAACCTTATTACATGTTGTTTCAGAAACTATGAGTAAAGAAGATGAGAAAGCGATGCGTGAGAATTCATTGAAGCTTTTAGAGAAAGTGCCCGCTAAAAGCTCAGTACTAATTAAAAGGAATAGTGACTCTATTTCTACTATCGCAAATATGTCTGCCAGTTATGATTTATTGATTCTTGGAACTCCGCAAAAGGATAATTGGCTCAGCATCTTATTTGGCACAGGCAAGGATAAATATACAGAAAGATCAGCTTGCTCTGTTTTACGACTTACCATGAAGAATCATTAATTTGATTTTAAACTAAACGCAAAATTCGGTTTTTAAATTATTATTTTTACCCAAAACTGAAACTATGGTAGAGTTGGCAGGAATCATTATTTTAGGCATTGTTGCCCAATGGGTGGCATGGCGTTTAAAGTTGCCTGCTATATTGCCTTTAATCTTAATTGGATTAATTGTAGGCCCAATAGCTACCCTTTATACAGAAGATGGGGGCAAATTGATAGAACCCATTTGGAATGGCGAAAAAGGATTGTTTCCAGGTGACGGATTGTACTATTTTGTATCCTTAGCGATAAGTGTCATTCTTTTTGAGGGAGGTCTTACCCTAAAACGTTCTGAGATAAAAAATGTTGGACCTGTCATTACCAAACTGATAACTTTAGGTTCTTTAGTTACCTTTTTAGCTGCAGGTTTGGCCGCTCATTTTATATTTGGGCTTAGTTGGCAGATTTCATTTTTATTTTCTGCCTTGATTATCGTAACAGGTCCTACTGTAATTACACCGATTCTTAGAAATATACCGCTGAAAAAAGATGTTTCTACCATCTTAAAATGGGAAGGAATTTTAATTGATCCTATTGGCGCATTGGCGGCTGTATTGGTTTTTGAATTCATAAGTGTTGGTGGTGGGGAAGGCTACACGATGACCGCGCTGATGGAATTTGGAAAAATATTGCTCTTTGGGTTCACCTTCGGATTCACGTTTGCACATGGTTTGGCTTTTGCCATTAAAAAGAACTTTATACCACACTATCTTTTAAATGTAGTTTCCTTATCCATAGTCTTATTGGTTTTTGTAGAGTCGGAAATATTTGCGCATGAGTCTGGACTATTAGCTGTTGTAGTTATGGGAATGGTTATGGGAAATATGGACTTGCCCAACCGAAAAGAGTTATTGTATTTTAAGGAATCGCTTAGTGTTTTGTTGATTTCGATATTATTTATCTTGTTGTCAGCCAATATTAATATTTCAGATCTTAAATTAATTCTAACTTGGAAAACAGTTGGATTATTTGCTGTAATTGTGTTTTTGATTCGTCCTTTGGGGGTATTTCTAAGCTCAGCGGGTTCTAATTTATTATTAAAGGAGAAACTCTTTATAAGTTGGGTAGGCCCTAGAGGTATTGTTGCTGCAGGGATTGCATCTCTTTTTGGTTCAAAATTAATTGCTAATGGAGTGCCCGGAGCCGAATATATTACGCCTTTGGTCTTCATGATTGTCCTAGGTACAGTATTGCTCAATGCTACTACAGCAAGATTATTTGCCAAAGTAGTCAAAGTCTTTTTGAATAAATCTGAGGGCATTCTTATTATTGGGGCTTCCAAAGTTTCACGGCTTATTGCCAGTTACTTACTAAAGAACAACAGGCACGCCGTGTTAATAGATAATAATGAGTCTAATATAAATAAAGCTGTAAAATTAGGATTAGAGGCTTTTTCAGCTAATATATATGCCGACACTCTTAGTGATTATATAGAATTGAGCGATGTAGGTTATTTAATGGCCTTAACTGGAAACTCGGATATTAACAAGTACACAATAGATAAGCTTCAGAAAGATTTTGGAGAAAATGGTTCATATAGATTGGTAGATACTGATGAAATGAACGACCCTGAAAACAACCCAAAAGAAGGGCTCTTTTCACATACCGATGATTTCATTAAACTGACGGAAGCTGCAAGAAAGAACCCTATTATCCATGAAATAGAACTTAATGATACGGAACATTACGAAGGTCTTATAGAAATCACAAAAGCTGACGCGGACATTGTACCCTTGTTTCTGAAAACCCCTGAGGGAGAGCTTAAAATCATCTCAGCATTCAGTAAAGATTTTACGGACATTACAGCGGGCTATAAATTAGCTTATTTAGGAAAAATGCTTTCGTCAGGAACTAAAAATGGAGCTGCGGTAACTTCTGAACAATAGCTTGTGATGGTTTAGTTGCTTAAATAAATACTATGCTCTAACTTTTTTTTTGGAATAATGTGAAAGTAGAACGCTATTAGTCGTTTTTCTTTTTGCACTGTATAATAGTGCTATTGTTTCCTCAGTCAGCACATTTTCCTAAGGCCTTTAGCTACTAACCCTTGAATTATACAACGTATTTTCTTGTATAGACAGCAAAAATTACTTCAAAAGCACGAACTACTATAAGTTTGTTTTTAGATTTAATAAGAAAAACTAATCACATCAGAAAATTAGTATTTAGTTTAATTATAGTTGCCTGTTTAGAGTTCGTAGGATGTTTCGATGATGATGATGACAACATATGTGCTTCATGTTCTGTAGATTTTTTAGGAACAGCTATTACCACCGCATCTTGTGATAATGGAGACGACATTGTAACGGTTTCTATTTTAGGAGAGACTCAAGTGTTAACAGCCGAGGAGCATGAAGGGGTGTCTGCAGCAGAATATGTTCAAGCCTTGGAAGATGGATGTGGCAGCTTATAAAACTAACTATTCTTAGACCTTATAAAAGCAGTTAAAATAAACTCTTTTGCTATCCATAGCAAAAGAGTTTATTAATCATTTAATTTCAACACCGCCATAAAAGCTTCCTGTGGCACCTCTACGTTACCCACTTGACGCATACGTTTTTTACCTTTCTTCTGCTTTTCCAATAGTTTACGTTTTCGCGAAATATCTCCACCATAACATTTGGCGGTAACATCTTTACGCAATGCTTTTGTAGTTTCTCTGGAAATAATTTTTGCGCCAATGGCTGCTTGTATCGGAATATCAAATTGTTGCCTAGGAATAAGTTCTTTTAGCTTTGCACAGATTTTCTTGCCAATGCTCACTGCATTGTCAGCGTGAAGCAAAGCAGATAGCGCATCTACTGGTTGCGTATTTAATAAAATATCAACACGAACGAGTTTAGAAGGTCGCATACCTATTGGCGTATAATCAAAAGAGGCATAGCCTTTGGAAACCGTTTTTAAACGATCGTAAAAGTCAAAAACAATTTCCGCCAAGGGCATATCGAAATTAAGCTCAACACGTTCCGTGGTTAAATACGTTTGATTTGTAATTTGTCCTCTTTTTTCAATACACAAAGACATCACATTGCCAACATAGTCTGCTTTTGTGATAATCGTAGCTTTGATATACGGTTCCTCAACACGATCTATACTCGAGGGATCAGGCAAATCTGTAGGGTTATTTACAACTAGAGGTGTCTCTGGGTTTTTTCGGGTAAAGGCATGGTAACTTACGTTGGGCACCGTTGTAATTACAGTCATATTAAATTCCCGTTCCAGGCGTTCCTGAATAATCTCCATATGAAGCATTCCTAAAAAACCACAACGAAACCCAAAACCTAGTGCGGCACTACTTTCCGGCGCAAACACCAAAGAGGCATCGTTAAGTTGTAATTTTTCCATAGAGTTACGCAATTCCTCAAACTCTTCGGTGTCCACTGGATAGATGCCGGCAAAAACCATGGGCTTTACGTCCTCAAAACCACGAATAGGGTTTTTTGTAGGATTTGCAGCATCTGTTATGGTGTCACCCACCTTAACTTCTCGCGCATCCTTTATACCTGTTATTAAATAACCAACATCACCTGCTTTTACACTTTGCTTAATCTCTTGTGTTAACTTTAAAGTACCCACCTCGTCCGCAAAATAATCCCTATTTGTAGCTACGAATTTTATTTTTTGTCCTTTTTTTATTTCCCCGTTGATGACCCTAAAATAGGTCTCTACCCCACGAAAAGAATTATAGACCGAATCAAAGACCAGGGCCTGTAAAGATTCATCCAAGTTTCCTTTGGGTGCTGGAATACGCTCAATGATGGCACTTAGTATTTCTTCTATACCAATACCTGTTTTTGCACTTGCAGGGATTATCTCTTCTGCTTTACAGCCCAAAAGATCTACAATATCGTCTGTTACTTCCTCTGGGTTGGCGCTGGGTAAATCTACCTTGTTAAGCACTGGAACTATCTCCAAATCATTCTCCAGCGCTAAATAGAGGTTTGAAATTGTTTGAGCTTGTATGCTTTGGGCAGCATCTACAACCAAAAGAGCACCTTCGCAGGCCGCAATGGAACGGGATACTTCGTAAGAGAAATCTACATGGCCAGGAGTATCGATGAGGTTAAGGATGTATTCTTCGCCCTTATAGGTATATTCCATTTGGATGGCGTGGCTTTTTATAGTAATACCACGTTCCCGTTCCAAATCCATACTATCCAACAACTGATTCTTACTCTCACGATCGGTAACCGAACCGGTAAATTCCAGTAAGCGGTCTGCCAAGGTGCTCTTACCATGGTCTATATGGGCAATGATGCAAAAATTTCTAATATTTTTCATAGTAAAACAGACTAATAAATTTGCGCTTAAAACGTAACAATAGCAATAGATTCAAAAGCAACCGCAAAGATACTCTAATTTACAGCGCAATTTGAAGCTTACTAACTGAAAATACGGCCCATTTTGATGAAGACCACCGTAAGAAGGGATTACATATTTTATACAGAAAAACCGTAATATTTCATTAGTTTTGGGAACCAACCCCAAGAACTAAAGTGAAATCATTGCCCCTACTCTTTTATATGGCCTTGTTTTGTGGTCAATTAGCCCAAGGTCAGTCCTATGGGCTTTCGGGTAAGGTTCGAGACCAAAAGAACGAAGGGATTCCCTTCGCCTCTGTCTTTTTGTTGCGTTCTTCAGATTCCGTTTTGGTAAAAGGCAGTTCCGCAGACGATTACGGAAGTTTTGAAATAACGAATATCCCCAAAGGGCTTTACCTATTGCAGGCAAGTTATATTGGTTGGACTTCCAATAACATGGTGCTGGACATTTCCAAGGATATTCTTATTGGAGCTGTTATCATAACACAAGAATCTGAAGAACTGGACGAGGTGGTGGTGACGGCTAATAGACCACAAGTAGAGCGTAAAGTAGATCGTTTGGTATTTACTGTCGAAAATACGGTGCTGTCACAAAGTTCATCTTGGGATATTTTGAAACAAACTCCCGGGGTTATTGCGATGCAGGACGAACTGCAAATTAGAAATCAAGCCGCTACGGTCTATATTAATGACCGTAAAGTGCAATTGTCTGCAGAGGAAGTACGAAATCTTTTAGAAAATTACCAAGGGGAAAATATAAAATCGGTAGAGGTCATTAGTAATCCTCCTGCGAGATATGATGCCGAGGGAGGAGCGGTGTTGAACATTATAACTAGTAAGAATATTTCTTTGGGTTACAAGGGTAATATTAACACGACGTACACCCAAGGTGTTTTTTCAAAATATAATCTTGGCACTTCACATTTTTATAAGACTAAAAAGCTGAACCTGAACCTTAGTTATGCCTTTGCTCCCAGAAAAGATTTTAAGGGCGTACAGGGTGAAACTAATTTTATAGATGGTACTGGTGCGTATTCTCGTTGGATAACAAATTTTGATAATACAAGTAGATTCCGAACGCATGTGGCTGGTTTGGTATTGGATTATGAGTTTGACGATAGAAATGAGCTAAACCTTACCTCAAACGCACAATTATCCCCTTATCGAAAATACGATAATCGGCAGAACACGGTTATGCTCAATCGTATTAATGTTATTGACTCTACGTTTACTACGGCAAGCCCTGAGGATGAGGTAAAGAACAACATATCCGGAGATATTACCTATAAGCATACATTCAAGGAAAATGGTTCGCTGCTTATAAATGGACATTACACAACATTTGACCTGTCCCGCTCTCAGCGTGTCAACTCTGATTACTTTAACCCGGAGGGGGCATTTATAAGGGATTTTAACTTTCTAACGGACGCCAATCAGGATATAGAAATTGCTACGGCACAGGTCGACTATTCTGGACTATTGGGCGCCACTAATGTAGAAGTGGGCGTAAAAGGCTCTTTTATAGATTCTAAAAGTACTTTGGATTATTTTTCAACAAATAACGGCTTGGTTTTGGACCCAGCTTTATCAGACAGTTTTTTGTATGACGAAAACGTGTATGCTGCCTACACAAGCTTTTCGCATGATTGGGAAAAGTGGAGCGTAAAAGGAGGGGTAAGGGCAGAGCATACCCAAAGTACCGGAACATCGTTGGCCTTGGCTAGCATCAACAATTTAGAGTATTTTGAATTGTTTCCTACTTTTTATCTGTTACATAACCGAAATGAGAATCATAGTTTTTCCTTTGATTATTCTAGAAAATTGGTGCGACCCCGCTATCAAGATTTAAATCCGTTCAGAACCTTTATCAATGAAAATAATTTTTTAGAAGGCAACCCTGAGCTGCTGCCTAATTTCAGCAACAACTTTAACCTAAACTACACCTTAAATCAAGAATTGTTTTTTGATGTGTATTACCGTAATAATGGGAATTTTATTTCCACACTTTACTTTCAGGACAATGAAAATCAGATTTTGAGGAACATCACCCAAAACGTATTGGAAAGCACCTCTTACGGTTTCGATTTTAACTACGGAAAATCTATCACCAACAATTGGTATATGTACAGTTACATCTCTATTTTTCATGAGGACGAAACCTTTTTAGCTACACAAAGCGGTAATGTGGCCATTAAAAATGAGTTCGATGGCTTTTATGCGGATATTACTAATTACTTGACGCTCTCTAAAGATGGCACCTTCAAGGGCGAGCTAGGGCTTACCTATCTTTCCGGTTTTTTACAAGGATCTTTTATTATGGCAGAAACCACCAACCTTACTTTTGGGGTTCGAAAATCCTTTTGGAATAGAAGAGCTTTGGTAAGTTTCACCGTAAATGACATGTTAGGAAAGGCTAATGGTAAAGCAACATCTAAATATCTGAATCAGGATAATAATATTCTTGCCATTCCGGAAACTCAATATATCCGTTTTGGAGCTACCTATAATTTTGGAAACTTTAGATTAAAGGATAATGACCGTGAAATAGATAAGAATGAGCGGGATCGTTTGAACTCGGAATAGTCCACCAAATTTACAATAACTACATGTATGTAGGATATTTCCCATTACATTGTTTATTTTTAGAATCTTTAGTCAAGTGTATTGAATGAAGTTAAATTTTAGAGTTTTTTTATTTTTAGTTGTATCGTTTTCGTTTGTTAGCGGACAAGAATTTGAATTAACAGGAACGGTTTTGAATGTAGACCAAAGTCCACTTGTTTTTGCCAATGTTCTCTTGCAAACAACGGATGGTACGCTTGTAAAAGGGGCAACCACAGATACAAATGGACTTTTTAAATTAAATAGTGTGGAAGCTGGTGAATTCCTTTTGTTCGCCAGTTACATAGAAAGCACATCCGACACCCTAACTATTTCTTTAACAACAGACTTAGATGTAGGGAACTTGATTATTTCAAACGAGCTACAGGCTCTAGACGAAGTGGTGGTTACCTCCCAAAAACCTAGATTGGTAGAAAAGGCTGATCGTTATGTTTTTAATATTGAAAACACAGCCTTGTCTGATAGTGATATTTGGGACGTATTAAAACGCACTCCAGGTATTGTCATTGTTAACGACCAGTTGACTGTAAATAACATAGGAAATATAGGTATTCTGATTAACGGGCGAAAGGTAAATATTCCTGAAAGCGATGTAATTAACTTATTGTCTGGCAGTTCTGCAAGCAATGTAGAAGCGATAGAGGTAATTACCAGTCCTCCAGCAAAATACAGTGCCGAGGGCGGCCTTCTGATAGATATAAAGATGAAGACCAATTTGGTGGCTGGCTACAATGGCTCTGTATATAATAGATACATACAAGGTGTTTTCGCTAAACATACCTTGGGAACTGATCACTTTTTTAAAGGGAAAAAAACGGATTTTTCTCTAGCCTATTCCTTTCAGAACAATAAGCATCTGACTCGATATATAGACATAACCAATTTCTTTGAGAACAACCTACCTAATGAAATTTGGACAGCAGATCAAAATAATATTGACAAGAGTAAAAAACATAATATAAGCGTATTTTTTGATTATAATGTAGATGAACGAAACACCATCAGTTTGTCTACAATCAACTCCTTGACCCCAGATGCGAATAGGTTTTCATCTTCTGAAACCGATATTACAGACACCCAAGGCATCTCTAATGCTGCTTTTGATACAACAAACGATTCGGATTTTCAATTGTACAATACGTCGCTATATTTGGATTGGGTTCATAAATTAAAGAAAGAAGGTTCACAGCTTTCATTTAATACACACTATACGTTTTATGATTATGATCTCGAACAGGACATTGATACTGATTTTTTTGATGTGAACGGAGCTGTTATTGGAGAGAACGACTTTATCACACAATCTGTTCAAAATACAGGGTTGTTTAGTATTCAAGCTGATTATACCGCCAATCTTAGCACATCTTCTAAACTAGAAACAGGTCTTAGATATGCGTCCATTGCATCTGATAACACTATTGAACAAGAAGGTTTTGACAGGAGCCAATCTGGTATTGACCCTACCGAAGCCGGGGAGTTTGTTTACGACGAAGCTATTTCAGCGGCTTACCTTAGCATGAACAACAGCTGGGACACATGGAAGGTTAACATGGGGCTTAGGGCAGAATATACCGAAACCGAAGGTAGGATGGACACAGACACCAGTAGTAATGACAATGACTATTTGGAACTTTTCCCATCACTTTCAGTATTGTACACCCATAAAAAGAAACATGTATTTAAGCTTAATTATTACCGTCGTATTACTAGGCCAAGGTATAGTTGGTTGAATCCGTTTCAGTTTTTTCAGAACAATAATACTGTATTAGAGGGCAACCCCAATCTCTTGCCCAGCTTTAGTAATTTTGTTTCATTTGGGTATACATTAAACAAAAGCTTTACCCTAAGGCCCTTTTATGAAATCCGTATTAACGATTTCTTACAACAGGTTTCTCAAGATAATTCAGGCAATTTATTGCGTTTTATTGCCACAAACTTAGAAGAGAACAAGAGCTATGGGATAGATGCTATATTTAATAAAGATTTCACGAACAGGTGGTCCTCTTATATGTTGTTTAATCACTACTACCAAGCAAATAGTTTTAGGGATTTTGATACCGGGCAATTATTGGAGAATACGGCCTGGATAACCTATTTTAGAACGACTCAAAGCGTCACTTTTTTGCAGGATAAATCTTTGTTTGCCGATGCTAGTTTTACTTACTTTTCACCCATCATCATAGGTAATTCCAAAAGGGCCTCCATTAACGAACTAGGATTTACATTGAGAAAAACCATTTGGAATAAGAGCGCCAGTATTTCATTGGCTATTGAGGATGTTTTTAATCAGAGCAATCAGTTTTTCACCCGTCAATATCTTACTCAAGACAATTCATCTTCTGTAAGAAGAGAGAATAGACTGCTGTTGATAGGGTTTAGGTATTCTTTTGGAAACACTAAGATAAGGAACAACAAAAAGAGAAAAAGGGTAGAGGAGCGTAATAGAATCTAAAACCACTAAGGTTTAGCTTACTACATTGTATTAATCATTTGTGTCCTCTTGCCATGCTGCAATAAACAGATTGGTATCTCTTGTGCTACCGTTATTCCGGTTGCTGGGAAAAGCCAAATATTTACCGTCATTTGAGAATACAGGAAAGGCATCAAAGGTTTCGCCATGGGTTACACGTTCCAAATTCTTTCCATCGATATTAATAAAATAGAGGTTGAAAGGAAAACCTTTTTCAGCCTCAAAATTACTGGAGAACAAAATTCTATTTCCTGAGGGATGAAAAAATAGACTCCAATTCGCATTGCCTAAAAATGTCAATTGCTTGAGATTAGAACCATCGGCATTACAGAGAAACAACTCCATATCCGTCGGTTCTACCAGGCCTTCAGCCAAGAGATCTTTTATATTCTTTTATTGCTTCGGGCGTTTATGAACGCGATGCTCTAAAAATCAATTTACTACCATCAGGAGAGAAGAAGGCACCGCCATCATAGCCAACTCGTCCATGATTTGTTTGACATCCATACGGTCCAAACTCATGGTGTAGCGCTCCAAATCTCCGCTTCTATCCGAAGTAAACACTATTTTATCACCTTTGGGAGACACCGTGGCTTCTGCATCATAACCTATTTCGTTGGTTAATTGTGCTGTAATATTTCCTTCAAGGTTGGTCACAAAAATATCAAAGGATTCATAGACCGGCCAAACGTAGTTTCCATTTTTACGCAAGTGAACATCTGGACATTCTTTGTCTACCAAATGTGTAGAGCCATACACATAGTGTTTATTCTCTGGGAGAAAATAGGCACATGTGGTACGCCCCATTCCTGTGCTGACCGTAGGCGGTTTTTTATCTTTAAAGGCCTCTTCTATATGCATCAAAAACATTTGATCACACTCCATGCCCCAAGCGTTGTTGTACGATTGAAATATCATCTGTTTATCATCCCAACTCCAATAGGCTTCGGCATTATCACCGCCAAACGTGATTTGACGAATACGCTTAAAATAGTTCTCTTCTGGATAGATAAGTGTATCGCTGTCAGCCATTAAAGATTTTACCTCTTTTGGAGTTTCTACCGTTGGTTTCGTTTCAGTTTTACAGCTTCCTACTAGAAATAGAACGAACATAACAAAAGGAATTCTTATTTGATATGTATTTTTGAATAAAAAATAAAGGCTATGGCTCGTATAATTATATTTTTACTTGTGATTTTTGTTATTTCGACTTCTTGTAAAAAGGAATTAGTTAAAAAAGTAGCGTTACAGGAAGATGTTTTCTTCTTAGCTAACGATAGTTTACAGGGCCGTGAAACGGGTACTCCAGAAGAGTTAATTGTTGCAAACTACCTGCAGCAACGAATGGAAAACATAGGGCTATTACCAAAAGGAAATGCAGGTACCTACTTCCAGACATTTACTTTTAAACCAAAGACCGAACCACATACCAAGGCTCAGTTTGTTTCAAGCGATGGAAGTATTACGGGGACGAACGTAATTGGATATATTGATAATCAGGCTAAAAAAACAGTTGTCATTGGTGCGCATTATGATCATCTGGGCTTGGGTGGCGAAGGTTCACTCTATACTGAAGGTGAAGCTGTGCATAACGGGGCAGATGATAATGCGAGCGGTGTGGGTATTATGCTTCAATTGGCTGAAAAATTGAAAGACTCTATTACCGGTAGTAACTATCTTTTTATTGGGTTTTCGGGCGAGGAAATGGGTCTTTTAGGAAGTAATTACTTCTGTAAAAACCCTACGATAGATTTTGATTTCGCCAATTACATGATTAATATGGATATGGTAGGCCGTTTGAGCGAAGACAAAACCCTCTCTATCACAGGGACAGGAACTGCGCCTATATGGAACCAAGTATTGAACAGCACAAACCCTGGGTTTAAATTGGTGTTGGGTGAATCTGGAATGGGACCAAGTGACCATACCTCTTTTTATTTACAGGATATTCCCGCTTTACATTTTTTCACTGGCCAGCATGAAGATTACCACAAACCTTCTGACGACGCAGAAAAATTAAATTATGAAGGTATGAGAATGATAGGTGATTATATTATGGAGGTTATTGCCGAACTTGATGATAAACCAAAGCTCTCTTTTAGAACAACCAAGAACGAGAGCGAAGAAGTGCCTCGCTTTAAAGTAATGCTTGGTGTAATGCCAGATTATCTTTTTGATGGTGAGGGAATGCGAATTGATGGTGTTTCAGAAGACAGACCTGCATATAATGCCGGACTTTTAAAGGGTGATATCGTTGTTCAATTGGGGGATAGCACGGTAGTGGATATGATGAGTTATATGCGCGCCTTATCCGCTTTTGAAGAAGGCAACACTGCAAAAGTTGTTGTGGATAGGGACGGAAAGAAAGTGGAAGCTGAGGTGACGTTTTGAGCAAGGGTAAAAGCAAGATAAATTTAAAAGGCTAAGAGAGAAATATTTTCCATTCACATTGTTACTACTGTTTTTGAATTTGGCGCGTGCCCTTGAAATCCAAGATTTTTTCTAGGCCACAAAATCAAGTTTAGGTTAATTTTATTGATGTTTGTTGCCAAAGTGTTTGGAGATGTCTAGCTTTATTTACATTTAAATCAAATCCCTACATCATTATGAAGATTACGTTTTTTTTTGTGCCGTTGGCCTTTCTGTTGGCCTGTAGTAGCTGTAGGGGTCAATCCCGTCTAGATCAAACTTCGGAAGATCACGGGCATACGCACTATCCTTCTCTTTCTGGAGTTGCGGCTCATAAACTCATATTTCCTTCCAAAGTTCCAGATAGAATCATTGTGAACCTTACGGAAGATTCAGCACACAGTTTTGCCGTCAATTGGCGCACGGACCAACAAATGTCCGTTGGCTATGTTGAGGTGGCCAAGGAAACCCACGGTCCTGATTTTTTATTGGAAGGAAATAGAAGGCGTATTAAGGCTACCACGCAAATTTTTGAGAACGAGAATACCAGAGATCAAGAACCTTTGGTTAAGGCCGCCTATCATGCCGCCTTGGTGAAAGGTCTACAGCCAGGCACGACTTACGTATATCGGGTTGGTGATGGTTCCGAAGAGGATGCTACTTGGAGCGAGTGGTTTCAACTGGAGACCCCTGGAACCGATGACAACGCTTCTTTTAGCTTCATCTATTTTGGGGATGCCCAAAACGATGTAAAATCAATGTGGTCACGGGTAGTGCGCAAATCGTATAAAATGATGCCGAGCGTAGATTTTATGTTGCACGCCGGTGATTTGATTAACCACAGTGAAGCGAATGCAGAGTGGGGCGAATGGTTTCATGCCGGAGGGTATATACATGCTACCGTTCCCAGCATCATGACCCCAGGGAATCATGAATACACCAAGGGTAAGCTTTCGGCCCTGTGGAGGCCACAGTTTAACTTGCCCCTGAATGGTCCCAGTGGGCCTACAAAGGAAACCTGTTATGCTATAGATTACAAGAACATGAAGTTGGTTTCTATCGATGCCATTAGCCTACAAAGGGATGAGGATTCCAGAATGGCCCAAGTGAAATGGTTAGATTCTGTTTTGGCTAACAATACTAAAAAATGGACCACCCTCACCATGCACTATCCCGTTTTTTCCACGGCCAAGGGCCGGAACAACAAGAAATTGCGTGAAAGTTTGCTGCCCTTAATTAACAAATATGGGGTAGATTTAGTACTACAGGGCCATGACCACACCTATGCAAGGGGTGCTGCCACCAATCAAAAGGATGGAATGAACCTCTTTGAAGATGCAGGAACTGTGTATGCGGTTTCCGTAAGTGGACCAAAGATGTACGAATCACAAGATCAGGAATGGATGAATCGCAGGGGTGAATTTACCCAGTTGTTCCAAATTATTACGGTGAAGAGCGACACGATTACATACCAAGCATACACTCCCTTGGGAAGCCTTTATGATGCCTTTGACCTTGTCAAGGACCAAAGCGGAAAAAAGAAATTAATCAATAGGGAGCCCGAAATCTCAGAACGTTTTAAGCGAGATTTTATGAAGGAGAAATAGGTAAGCTTAGAAGAATTTAAATTTTATATAAGCCGGGTTGAAAGACAATAAGCAGTTAGGGAACAGTTGAAGCTGATTTTTGACCTTGCGTTCGAATTTTCAACTAGGCAGGTGCACGGATCAGTCTTTCATAAATCATTTTTCCCTAAATTTACATTCTAAAAAAAGAGAACACCAATATGCCCAAAATAGGCGACATACAACTACCTGAATTCCCTTTACTGCTCGCGCCTATGGAAGACGTGAGCGACCCGCCCTTTCGTGCCCTATGCAAGGAGCAGGGAGCAGATGTTGTGTATACGGAATTTATTTCTTCTGAAGGGTTGATTCGCGATGCTGCAAAGAGTGTTATGAAGTTGGATATCTATGAAAAAGAACGCCCCGTAGGGATTCAGATTTTTGGGGCCAATTTGGAATCCATGTTACAATCTGTGGAGATTGTAGAAAAATCAGGTCCGGATATTATTGATATCAATTTTGGTTGCCCCGTAAAAAAAGTAGTATCCAAAGGTGCTGGTGCTGGTATTTTAAAGGATATTGATTTAATGGTTTCATTGACTAAGGCCATGGTAGAGCATACAAAACTGCCGATTACCGTTAAGACCCGCTTGGGTTGGGACGATGATTCTATCAGAATTGTTGAGGTAGCCGAACGTTTACAGGATGTTGGCTGTAAAGCGATTTCGATTCACGGCCGAACCCGAGCTCAAATGTATAAGGGGAATGCCGATTGGAGACCAATTGCAGAAGTAAAGAACAACCCTAGAATGCACATCCCTGTTTTTGGCAACGGTGATGTTGACACCCCTGAAGCCGCTATGAAAATGCGTGACGAATATGGCTTGGATGGCGCTATGATTGGACGCGCGAGTATTGGCTATCCTTGGTTCTTTAAGGAAGTGAAACATTTTTTTGAAACCAGAACGCATTTAGCACCGCCCACAATGGAGGAACGTGTAGATGCTGCCAGAAGACATTTACAAATGTCTATAGCTTGGAAAGGTGAAAAATTGGGTGTTTTCGAAACTCGGAGGCACTATACCAACTACTTTAAAGGTATTCCAGATTTTAAACCATATCGCATGAAAATGGTTACTAGCGATGAGTCTGCTGATGTTTTTGCAGCTTTTGATGAGGTATTGCAAAAGTTTGCAAACCATGAATTTGAGCTGCTTTCGGAAGACGTAAGTAACTGATTCTTAAAAAATGAGTTGAACAGGAACTAAAAACTCTACTCTTAGGCTTGTAGTTCGCGACTTCTATTGTTCTACGGTTGGGCTCGCTACAATATGGGAGTTAGCACAATATTTCGATAAGCCACATTACCATGATCACCCTGTAAACAAATGGGACCTGGAGCAAATACATCAGAGCTTATTGCCCCACCAGTAGGGCCTATTACGGGTTTGTTGTTTATAATTTTTTTCCCATTTAAGATAACGCTTACATGGCGGTCCACTAGGGTGATATCTAACGTTTGCCACTCGCCTCCCTGCTTTTCTGCGCCTTCACTTGGAGTAATACGGCTATAGAGCGCACCCATATTATGGCTATCAAGCGCCAGCCCGTAAGAATCCATCACTTGTATTTCGTATAACCCCTTAAGATATATCCCACTATTATTGCCTTTAGGAACGTTTACTTCCAGTTTAAGATTAAAATCATTAAACTCTTGTTCGGTACGCAGGTTCCCGTAATATAGATGTGCGCCTGTTTTGGGTTGTACGGGGTCATTCCGTAAGGTACCGTTCACAACCTCAAAACCATTTGGTTGATTGGGGTTAACAGGGCGCCAATCATTCATATCCTTGCCATTAAAGAGTTGTATAGATTTTCCGTAACTAAGTGTGTTCAGGTTTGGTTTAGGACCTACGGGAGGCATCCGTTTTCCTTTGAAATCACTTATTTGTTCTCCTGTTCCGTCCCAAGAAGGCCCGCTCATGGTGCCTGTAATCTCATTGTCTGTTTTTGTAATGCGGAAGGTCCATGTTCTAATGTGCTTACGTTCTGTCCCAAGGCTGTCTTTTTTAAGGATTTGTTCATCGGTACGGGTGACGACCAAGGTGTGGTCATCTACTACATAAATATCGGAAACAGGGATTACACTGCCGCCAATCCATAAAAGTTCCCCATCCAAAAAACCTTGTTCTTCATGAATATTTAACCAACCAACGCCACCTCCTTTTATATCGATACCCCACATACCAAGAAAACTATTTTCTGAGTCGTTTAAAGACTCGCAACGGATGTTTGCAAACAGGGAAGTACTGGTCATTAAAACAGCTATAATCGTAAAGGCTACTTTTTTCATGGGTTCAGTTTGTTTTGAAATTTGGTCCAAGGCACTCATTTTTAGAACGCACGTATAAATGTAAGGTTTTATTTGAAAATTAAGCGTCCGTCTCCTATATTGTCGGGTCATCCTTAATGTTCCCGTGATGGTGAAATAAACGAATAGCGGATAATTTATCGATAGCTAGGATTCAATTATAGCGTTACCTGATTTGAACTCAGGTTAAAATATAGTAATGAATTCTGTTTAAAGCTTACTTTGTAAATTCCTAACTATGTTTTGTTTTCCAAAATTTCACTACTTTCGATTAATGCCTTTATAAGGCTATTAAATACGTATACTATGAAGCCTATTTTTTTCATACTAGCAGTCCTGTTCAGCTTTAATGTACACCTGAACGCACAAACAGAGAACACCAAAGTGATTTTAATTACCCTTGACGGCCTACGTTGGCAGGAACTTTTCACAGGCGCCGATTCACTTTTAATCTCAAATACGGACTTTGTAAACGATACAACCGCATTAAAAGATAAATTTTGGAGGGATAGTTCATTGGAAAGACGACAAGTTCTTTTTCCTTTCTTATGGAGTCACGTGGCAGAAAAGGGTCAGTTACACGGTAATAGGAATCTGGATAGTAGAGTGGACTTGACCAACACCATGTGGTTTAGTTACCCTGGTTACAATGAAATCCTTACAGGAAAAGCAGATGACACCCGCATTACTAGCAATGATAAGTTTCCTAATCCAAATAAAACAATTCTCGAGATAGCAAACAAAGACCTGAGATATGCGGGTAAAGTAGCCGCTTTTGGTAGTTGGGACGTGTTTCCGTACATCGTAAACGAAACACGATCAGGTGTTCCCGTTAATGCAGGATTTAAATTAGCTGATGGCGATGACCTAACGGAGCGCGAGAAATTCTTGAATCAATTACAGCCTAAAGTTCCTAGCCCCTGGGGCACTGTGCGTTTGGATGCCTTTACTCATTACTATGCGGTGGAGCATATTAGAAAAACGCACCCGGAACTTATCTATGTTGCTTATGGGGAAACCGATGATTTTGCACATGATGGGGAGTATGACGCCTACTTAAATGCTGCCCAAAATACAGATTCGTTGATAAAAGAACTCTGGGAACTTACCCAAAGCGACCCATTTTATAAAGACAACACGTTATTTCTCATTACGACAGATCATGGTCGTGGTACCCAACCCTTAGATACTTGGAAAGGGCACGGTTCTTCGGTAAATGGTGCAGGTCAAGTTTGGCTCATTGCCTTCGGAAAAGGCGTTTCTGCAGAAGGTGAAGTTGCTAAAAACGAGCAACTGTACAGTAATCAAATCGCTCCAACTATTTCAACGATTTTGGGCTTGAATGATGAGACAACTAAAATGGAGGGAAAATTAGTACCGTTAAAAACAAATTAATAGCGTGTTAAAAGTAAAGTGTTCATCAGCCTAGTAGCTATAACTCTCGAAAAGAGAAATGAGCTATCTATTTTTCAAGTACACCACTAATCGCTTCTCCAATAGCCATAAGTTCTCGGGTTTCGGCGGCTGTAAAATCATAAGGTACTCGTTTTCCGATACCTATTACGCCATATAAAACTTTATCTAGTATCAACGGAGCGGCTACGGATCCTTCTACTTTAGTCTCTTTGGCAGCAGGGCGTGCCACACCAGAACTATCACGCTGTAGGTTGCACATTTCAACAGGTTTTTTTCGCTCTGCAGCAATACCGGCCATGCCTTTTCCTATGGGGATAGTAGCTAGTTTAGGCAGTAAAAAATCTGGTACACCTGCATGGGCTTGCACCTGTAATAACTGGGTTTTTTTATCTAAAAAATGGAGTGTTCCCGTAGTACAGTCAAAATTGGAAACCACAGTTTCAAGTAGGTTTTGCCAGTCTATCTCTGTATTTGTCAGTAAGGTATTGACTGTTTTTAGTATGGAAGAATTATTAGATTTCATGGGTTTTGTATTATGTTCTTAATTTAGGGTCTAGGTTTAAACCCTTTTAGAAAACTTTACTATTAATCAAAATAGACCATAATTGCATCAGCCACCAATTTATGTCCTTTTTTGTTTATATGGTTGCTCTGCGCCATAAATAGCTGTAGGTTTTCTGTTTTGGCTATTTTTTTAAAAATAGCATAACTATCTACTAGTCCTACGCCATGCTCCGCTGCTAGAGCTCTTATTTGTTGGCTATGGTGTTCCAAAAGCGCATTATTGGAAAGTATGGATTCTTTTAAATCTGGTGTAGGGGTAAGTAAAATTACTTTTGCTTCTTGATTTAGTGCTTCAAGTATCATTTTCTCCCAAGCTATTTTGGCTCGTTTAAGATTAATTCTTCTATCATTTAGTGCATAATCTAGAAACAGCACGTCTGGCCTGTGAATTAAGCTTTCTTCTTTGAAGCGTTTTGCGCCCTGTTCTGATTGTTCGCCCCCAATTGCCGTTACAATAGTATTGACCACTGCCGTTGGATATTTTTCTTTTACTTTTTTTAACACCAAATAAGGGTAAGCTGCCAAGGTATTTACTTCAGGTGTTTTAAAATATCCGGCGGGAACGGAATGTCCGTGAAATACTAGATTAACGGTGTTATTGTTCGGCCATGTTTTTTGGAGTTCTGTTTTAAGGAAATTTAGATAACCTAGGCTTTCCTCTTCTGATTGGGCTATGCATTCTGAGGAAAGGAACATGATTAAAAGAGTCCTTAAAATCACATAAAATTTTGTGTATGAATGTTTCATATTGATTTGACTTATTTAATCTTTGGCATCATTACCAACTTAGATATAGGTCTCTTTTCTTGCTTGATGTAGTAAGACGAAGGCCTCTCTAGACCTTTCCCATTCAACACCGTTAGTCTTTGGTTCCCTTACTACTCCACCAGGCCTCATTTGGTTGAAAGTCTGGGGACAGAAATTTCTGCCGCTGCGTTTCAAGCCGGGGTAACAAAACATCGATTTTTTGTTGATGAAGCTTTGTGGCCAATTTCGCATCAAATACTGGGTCGGAAGCCGGGTTGTTGGCATGCACATCATTTAAAAAAAAAATTAATTTAGTTGACAAAATTTTTCCATGTTCCATATGCTGTACCCATAAATCATGTTGTTCTCCCGGATCAGTAGCTAGATTATACATTTCATTTCGGCCATCTTCATAATAATAAATAAGTTTCCAGTCGCCTTCACGAATCATGGATGCCGGTTCCCCTCCTTGGTTTCCATAATGCGGATAGTGCCAAAACAAAGGTCTGGCTTCAATTTCAGTTCCTTCTAAAAGCGGTTTTAGGCTTACACCATCTACATGTTGTTTTGGTTTTAATGGAATACCTGCCAAATCTAATAAGGTAGGGTAGAAATCGGTTCCTGAGACAGGATAATCTACCTGTTTTGTGCTGGTCATCCATGGTACTTTAATGAAATAAGGTTCGTGAATGCCGCCTTCCCACTGGTAACCTTTACCGCCACGCAAAGGTAAATTAGTTGTTGAAAAAGCATCCCCAGAAGCTACGCCACCATTGTCGGATGTAAAGACGATAATGGTATTTTTCTCCAGTCCTAACTGTTTCAATTTATCCAATACAATACCCACGGCATCGTCCATTTGTTGCACTAGTCCGGCATAAATTGGATTGTCCTGCACCGTTCGGATGGGTAATACGCGTTCCATTTCATAACCGGAGTCTTTAATGCCCTGTTCTTCCGCTTTTTTACGGTATTTCGCCCAATGTTTCTCTGTGGTTTGTATGGGCCCATGTACGGCATAAAAGGATAGGTAGGCTAAAAAGGTAGAATCTTTATTTTTTTCAATGAAATTGGCGGTTTCGTTCCCCAAACGTATGGATAGATTTTCGCCTGCAGTTGTATTTTCCAGATTCGGATTTTCCCATGGGGAAAAGAAACCTCCGATAGGACTCCCCTTGTCCCAGCCACCTTTATTTATTTCAAAACCATGGTCTGTAGGCCAGCTTCCTTCAGCCCCTAAATGCCACTTGCCGGCAAAAAAGGTTTTGTAGCCGTTAGCTGCAAATGCTTCGGCTAGTGTAGTGTCGTTTTTGGGCAGGACATGATTATACGTTGCCGGTAACAATTTGTCGTTTCGGTTTAGGCTTCTCCAATCAGTACCAGATTTTGCACCAATCCAATCGGTAATCTGGTGTCTTGCCGTAAACTGCCCTAACATAATACTTGCCCTTGAAGGGCTACATACCCTGCTCGCAGCGTACCCTTGCGTAAAGACAGTGCCCTCATTGGCGATACGGTCTACGTTTGGTGTTTCATAATAAGTACTTCCTGTAACGCTTAAATCGTGGAGACCCAGATCATCGACTAATATAAAAACGATATTGGGTTTTTTTTTGGTTGACACTTTACTTGTAGGTTCACAAGATATAAAAACGAACACCCAGGAGCTTATAAATGAGAATGTTAGGTATTTACTAGATTTCATGAACGACAGAGATTATACCATTTGCTATTGAAAGGCTGATGTAACTTTTTTCAATAATAAGGAATTATGGGACTAAAACATAGTGGCACGTTAGTTCTGAACAACTTTTACGCGCTACTCATTAACTTCCTATGATTTGATAGTAGCGCCGTGTACATGTTAAACCTATCTTACTTTCTCTTGAAAAGAATACAATTGATTTATCATCAACACATAGTTTTTGTTTTTTCCTTGTCTTGAAAATAAAAATTTATGAAAAATGCAGCTATGTTTTGGGTAGGCTCAACCACTTTAGTATTAGTGACCGTTACGATTACGGTTGCTATGAATTTCCCTTTTAATTGGGTGTTTTATTTAACGCTTATTGGGCAGGTTATGATTGTTTTGATGGTATACCGGGTGCTTACAGACAACTATAAAACAGAGAAAACTTTCGCGGATTTTTACGAGGACCATCCAATTGGAAGAGAGGAACGATTTAGGTAATGCCGCTCATCTGAATGTGGGTAGTTGCTGATCAATATACCTCAAAACTGAAACCGGCAGTTATAATGCTTGACGTAAAAGCCGTATCCCTGTCGTACTTATAAAACTTTAAATCTATCCGTTTTAAGCCAAATTTCCAGAGATGGGCCTTGGTAAAAATATCGGTATAAGAAACCCCTAACCCAAGCTGGTTGGCCTTATATTCGGAAAGGTCGTAGTCGGAGGTATAAAATTGTTCGGTAGAAATGGCTGTTTCAAAAGGGCGAAAATAATCTGTTGCTGTTTGCTGGTAATATCGGTAAGAGGGATAGACGGTAAAGTTATCGGACAGTTTTATAGGCAATTCAAAATTTGCTGTATGTGAGCTAATACCCCAATTGTCCGAATAGTACCGATAAAAAGTACGAAGGACAACTATTTCGTTTAAAAACCAATTTAGTTTACCACCGACCGCAATTTTAAATCGACTATCGGGAAGTTGTTCTACGGCATCTGCTAATTGAAAGTTTTCAATGAAAGAATCAGTTACATCCGCAAAATACACTCGTTGAAAAGGAGTGGAAAGCAATCCTTGCTGTTGTATAAAACTTAGAGACAATGAGCCTTGAACCTTTTTATGTAGAATTTGGGAAAACCCAAGACTTAGGGTATAGGAATTTCTATTTTCATTTTCAAAAGGGATAAACTGCGGATCGTAATTCGTGTTTCCAGTTATCGTATTGTCTAAAAAGAATCCGTTTGCTAATCCATTTCCAGTTGGTTCAAAAGGTCTTAGCTCAACGGGATAAATAGCGTTCCAAGTATCTAAATAAGCGCTCCCACGAATACTTAGCTCTGTATTTTTTTTATTAAATAATTTTGAATAGGCACCTCCAAAACCAACAGAAAAATAATCGTACTCTGCTGCTACGGATAGGTTTGCCGACCAAATTTGGTTTCTATCCTCAGAAGTATGGCTATAGGATGCTGTAAAATTTGCCCAAGTATCTGCGCTGGATGCTCCAGAACTAGCTACAAAAGGGTCAGCGTTTCCGTTACCGTCAAATGGTCCAACATTACTTGAAGAAGCTGAGGTGTATGCAGATACGCCTGCATCAATCGTAAGTACATCATCATCGTTTAGAGGAATGGATACGATTATGGTGCCTGTGGCATCGGTTAGTTCTTCTGTCCCCAAACCGCCGCTTACTGCTGCATTATTGCCATCTTGAGTATAGTAACTGGTTAAAAAATCAAACTCTATGGTTTCAAGTACACGCTTTTTATAGCGCTGTACACTATCGTTTTTCTGTTGTGAAAACGCTAGGAATGAGGTCAGTAGTACGATAGAAAATAAGATTTTTTTAAATCTATTCATAGGTAATATAGGAAAGCCCCTTTTGTTTGTAACGATTTCATATGCAATGGTTTTGTTTAAAAAAACACCACTTAATTACAACCACAACCGCCCCCAGTTTTTCCTCCATTTGCACCTGCTGCTGCTTCTCTATATGAATGCATAGTAGTGAGGTTACGGTCACACGGCTGCTCCGAGAGTAACATATCTGGGTCGTGTATGGCCACTTTTTCATATTCCTTTACTACGATACAACTACCAAGGCTGCAGGTAAGCAAAACCATTAAAACTAGTGTTCGTGTCATAAGGTATTTATTTTGATGTTTTTTGATTTAAAGACGGTTCCCTCTTCGTCAATTAATATACATTCCACATTGGGCAGTTGGTTTATACGATCTAATCCTATGTCCTTGCCCATAACAAAAACTGATGTTGCCAAGGCATCTGCAAGTTCTGCTTTTGGGGCAAAAACCGTAACACTTAAAATACCTGTTGATGGGTATCCTGTTCTTGGGTCAATGATGTGGGAATATCTTTTTCCGCTAAAAACGACATATTTTTCATAGTTACCAGAAGTCACTACCGCTTTGTTTACCACGGGGAGCAAACCAAATCCTTTGTTCTTGTCCATAGGATTGGTAAGGGCTACTTTCCATTCGCTGCCATCGGGTTGTTTGCCCCACGCATTCATGTCACCGGATGCGTTTATAATCCCCGAGGAAACTCCTTGTTCTAGTAACAAAGCTTTGGCCCTGTCAGCTGCATATCCTTTGCCTACAGCGCCAAATCCAATTTTCATGCCCGAGCGTTTTAGAAAAACACTGGTATCCGTATTATTAAGAATAATATTCTGAAAACCTACGTTAGATACAGATTCCTGAATTGCCTTTTCGCTCGGCATTTTTTTCATACTGCTGTCAAACTTCCATATCCGATCCATGGACGCGTAGGAGATATCAAATGCGCCATCTGTAAGTGTTGAAATTTTTAAACAACGATTTATTAAATCATAAAGCTCCTGCGAAACCTTTACTGGCTTTTCGCCAGCTGCTGCATTAATTTCAGAAGTTTCGGAATTTGAATCCCAGGAGGAAATTAATTTTTCTATTCTAGAAATCTCAGCAACTGCCATCGCTATATGCTTGTCACCCGCAATGGCATTTTCGGCCACAACAGTAAACTCAAACCGACTACCCATCAACTTTACAATTTGTTTGTAAGGGTGTTGTGCCGCTCCAATAAAGTTCGAACTAACGAATATGAAGAAGAGTATGTTTTTCAAAATTAGTTTAAATAGGAATCGAGTTCTTTTATGTATGCTTCAGGTACAAGTCGCTTATAACCGGTCTGTCCCAGTTCCTTCCCATCTTCATTTAAAAGCACAACTAAGGGGAATATGCCTTTTTGGTTATACTCTTCGGCTAGTATTTTATTGGCCGTAGTCTGTTCTTTGGAAAGTTCGTTTATCTTTTTTCTTGGAAAGTCTGCTTGTAGCATTACATAGTTTTTAGCAGCATACTTTTGAAACACGGGAGTACTCCAAACCTCTCGGTCTAATTTTATACACGGAGCACACCAGTCAGAGCCCTGAAAAACTAGTATAATTGGTGTTTGGGTTTTTTTTGATTTGCTTTTTGCAATTTCAAAAGAGGTTTCCCAATCTTGCGACATCCCGCTTAAACAAAATAAGCAGAAAAATATAAGGAAGGTAAGGTGTCTATACATTTCTAGTTTTTAAAAGGGTTTTTATGACACTACTATCTAAAGGTAAACCATCATTTTGGGTATAAATTGTTTTAACTGTAGTAAAACTTGTTCTGGTCAACAGTGTAAGTACTAGTCAAGCTTAAGAGAAAACCTCTAAGGAGATTATGAGACCCAATTAAAAAGCTGAGGCTATTTTAATTCAATTATCGCATAGGACCAGTAAAACATAGGGTAATGAGTGTATTAGGAGGCACAAATGCGGAAGTTGGCATATCCTGTATTCTTTAAAATGGATGTGGGTGCAACAGCTAATAAAAGATTGGATGACCGGAAACATTCTTCGTTAAAGTTTATGATGATAACCAATACCATTGAATACGATAGGAACCAACCTGTTTGGTTAGCACTATTTAGGCCCTATACAAAATACTACAAATGAAACTATGGGTTTTCAAATTTTAAAGACTTCCTATACCTACGGAAATAGCCTTAGCTTTTTAATCGTATATGGCAACGAGAATAATAATATTTACAAATTATGTGAGGGCTAGGATTTGGAAAAAAACATTAAGATATTGGGGTACAAATAATAACACAGGTATTATTCCAGATTAAATCAGTTGCAGCGATACTTACTTTCCTGAAGCAGACGTATTGGCCAAATTACTATTTAAATCCTCTAAAGATCGCGTTAAGATTGCATTGACTTCATTTTGAATTTCGTTGTAATGTTCCATGTAGAGAAAACAAACTATTAGAAAACCTAAAACTGCCAGAATATCTACGAACATCTTTGGTTCTATCGTAATTTCTTTAAGTGTCATAAGGCTCTAAACTTTAGATTGTCAAATGGAAAGGTAGGCTGAAAATTCTATATTAACAAATATTTAAGAAATATGCGCAATCTCTGTTTGTGTCTTATTGAAACATAATCAATAATGCCCCTAAGGCCGTAAGCACTAAAATCATCTTACGGAAGAACGCTTCTTGAATTAATGATATGATTTTTATACCCACCAAAAAGCCGATAATTATTCCTGGTAAAAGTTTCACATTCAGGAGTAATGTTTCTTTAGAAATGGTCTCCCAAACAAAAATATGAAAGGGCAGTTTTATAATATTTACGATTAAAAATAACCACGCTGCAGTGCCTATAAAGTGATTTTTAGGTAGTCGCATCGCTAAAAAATAGATATTGGAAAATGCGCCAGCTAAATTCCCTACCATGGTCGTTATTCCTGCAACAACACCAATAGCACTAGAAAATGACCAATGCTTTGGTACGGTTTTAATTTTCTTCCTATCCCACCAGTACATCATAAAAACAGTAATGAGGATAATGATTGCCATGCCTATTTTAAACAAGGATTCCGGAAGGTCCTTGCCGATATAAACACCAATGAGAACGCCAATTATCATCCAGGGCAGTAATTTGAAAACATACGTCCATTGGGTGTGTCTGTTGTAATAAATAACGGCAAAAATATCAGCAAGAATAAGTAAAGGCACAACCATTCCAGTAGACTCTTTGGCACCAAAAGCCAGCGCCATAAAGGTGACGTTTATGACTGCAACACCTTTAATACCAGCTTTAGACAGCCCTATTACGAAAGCGGCAGCACTAGCAAGAATCCAAGAAGATAGCGTAATTTCCATAGTCATTAGTGTGAGCCTAAAAGCTATTGAGCGAACAAAACACAAAAGTATCTTAAATAATTTTATCTTTAGAGCCTAACCAACTTCCGAATTATGGAATTAAGCACGCTCGACTATAGTTTTATCATTATTTTTTTCTCGATTGTTTTAGGAATTGGAATTTACGTTTCTAAAAAATCGGGGTCTAGTTCTTCGGAATTCTTTCTTTCTGGAAGAACCATGCCCTGGTGGTTGCTTGGCCTTTCCATGGTGGCGACTACATTTTCAACGGACACCCCTAATTTGGTCACCGACTTGGTTCGAACAACTGGGGTATCTGGAAACTGGAGTTGGTGGTGTATGTTGTTAACTGGAATGTTGACAGTATTTATATATGCAAAGCTTTGGCGTAAATCCAATGTTAAAACAGACTTAGAGTTTTATGAACTACGTTATGGAGGAAAGCCTGCTCGTTTTTTAAGAAAGTTTAGAGCAGTTTATTTAGGTGTGATTTTTAATGTAATTACCATGTCTGCGGTTAATTTGGCTGCCATAAAAATTGGAGGTATTATGTTAGGGTTAGAGCCCTGGCAAACTATCGTTGGAGCTGGTTTAATTACTGTAGTATTTAGTGCTCTAGGCGGATTTAAAGGTGTCGTCTACACCGACTTTCTTCTTTTTTTCGTGGCCATGGCAGGTGCTATAGGTGCAGCATATTATTTGGTAAATATTCCGGAAGTTGGAGGAATAGAAGCTATGATGGCTAACGAATTAGTTCAATCAAAAATGAATATTTTACCTGATTTTGGTGATACGGAAATGGTTATTACATTACTTGTTATTCCTTTGGCTGTGCAATGGTGGAGTTCTTGGTATCCTGGTGGAGAGCCGGGTGGTGGTGGTTATATTGCCCAACGTATGTTAGCAGCAAAAGATGAAAACCACGCCATTGGAGCAACTTTCTTTTTTAACATTATGCATTATGCATTGCGTCCTTGGCCATGGATTTTAGTAGCTTTAGCTTCCTTAGTAGTTTATCCAGACATTGCAAGTATTTCAGAGGCATTTCCAAATGTCCCATCGGACAAATTGGGTCATGATTTAGCATATTCGGCTATGTTAACTAAATTACCAAGTGGTCTTTTGGGTGTGGTTTTAGCCTCGTTAGTGGCTGCCTATATGAGTACTATTTCCACGCAGTTAAATTGGGGATCTTCTTATTTAGTGTTTGATTTTTACAAGCAACAAGTAAATCCTGACGCTACTGAAAAACAAATGGTGGCTGTTGGCAGATTATCAACTATTGTACTTATGGTACTAAGTGCTGTTTTAGCCTTGGCTATGCAAAATGCAGAACAAATCTTTAAATTGTTAATACTTTTTGGAGCAGGAACAGGGCTTATATTTATTCTACGTTGGTTTTGGTGGCGTATTAATGCTTGGACCGAAATCTCGGCGATGTTTGCATCAGGGATTTTATCAATACTCATTCAAGCTACTTCACTTGGGGCATTCTTGTTTGGAACTGATACAGGTGTTTTTCCAGAATGGGGAGAAGTACCTTTTGTAATGATAGTCACTACCGTAATTTGGTTAATTGCGACTTTTGTTACAAAACCAGAATCAAAAGACGTTTTGCGTTCTTTTTATCAAAAAATTCAACCAGGTGGTCCAGGATGGCAGAAAGTGGTTAACGATGCCAAAGAAGATAGTGTTGTGATAGATAAAGGTGAAAAATGGAGTGTTCCTTCAGGAATTACAGCAATGCTCTTAAGTGTTGTTTTAGTTTACTCTATGATGTTCGCTACTGGATATTGGATTTATGGAGAAAGTACCTTAGCACTGATTTTAACAGGAGTCTCAGCACTTGCAGCCTTCTTGCTTATAAAGGCATGGAATCGTATGAAAGACAACTTGTTATAATACTTGAACGGACCATTACACATTTTGGCACAAGTCTAATTGTTGAAGGACGAAGGCCAGCTGTGCAAATAAACAATAAAAGCTAAACCAATGAAAGACAGAATTCTCTCGGTAGATATTTTTAGAGGAGCAACTATTATTCTGATGGTATTGGTAAATACACCTGGAACATGGTCTAGCGTATACGCCCCGTTTTTGCATGCAGATTGGCATGGCTATACACCAACGGATTTAGTGTTTCCCTTCTTTTTGTTTATAGTAGGAACATCTATCGCATTCTCCTATAAAAACAAAACAATAGATTCAGGCATCTATAAAAAAATCACAATTAGAACGTTAAAGTTGATTGGCCTTGGGCTCTTTCTTGGAGCCTTTTTAATCAGTTTTCCGTTCTTTAAAGATTTCTCCGATATTCGTTTCCCAGGTGTTTTGCAACGTATTGGTGTGGTTTTCTTTTTTACCGCCATTTTATTTGTCAATTTTAAGTGGAGGACACTTCTTGCTATAACCATATCCTTACTGATTGGGTATTGGCTTTTGATGACGCTAGTGCCCGTTAACGGATTGGAGTCTACTTTGGATAGGGCACCTAATAATTTAGCCAATTGGTTGGATGTACAAGTTTTTGGAACCCACAATTATAAAACAGATTACGACCCAGAGGGCTTGTTGAGTACCGTTCCGTCAATAGCCAGTGCGCTATTAGGGGTTTTTACGGGATTGATATTAACCTCTAAGCAAACTAAAAAAGCAACTATTTTAATGGGTATTGGAGGCGGTCTTTTAATTATTGGACATCTTTGGGACTTGGTTTTTCCTATTAACAAAGCCTTATGGACCAGTAGTTTTGTTTTGGTCACCGCAGGATGGGCTAATTTGGTCTTGGCTCTTGTTTATTACCTCACCGATGTGAAGAAAATTAAGTTTGGAAGTATATTCAGATATGCCGGTGCTAATGCGATTGTTGTCTACTTCTTATCTAGTTTTATTGCGAAAATCATGGGCCAGATAAAAGTGGGTGACACTACATTGCACAATTGGCTTTTTCAATATATATATGTTCATGATTTTGTTTCTATGCAACTGTCATCCTTGTTGTATGCGCTATCTGTTGTTGCTTTTTATTGCTTCTTGGCATATTTCTTGTACCAAAGAAAGATATTCCTTAAGGTATAAAAATGATTAAGGCTACTACTTTATTTTTTGGACTATTTCTCTTTGTAATTTTATTTGGTTCATCTTATGGTACTGCTCAAGATGATTTTCAAGAGGGCCATATTGTTACTAATTCTAATGACACGCTATACGGTAAAACTAGGGATAGCGACACGAAGGGGTTCGATTTAGGACGCTATGAAAAGATTCGATTTAAAGAAAAAAGTCGAAAAAAGCGTTTTGCCTCAAGCGATATTCAATCGTATAAAATTGGCGACACGCAGTACAATGGTTTTTTTAGTGGAAGCAAAAAAATATTCTATAGGGTTGGTTCAGAAGGGTATCTGAACCACTATATAATGGAAATTCAAAAGCAAGGCGAATCCCTAGTGCAAGATATAGATTTTGTTCAAAAGGGAAAGAGCACTCGTTTTATAAGAGCTAGTCAAGGTGTTTTCGGAATTAAAAAAAAGAGACTTGCACACTTATTAAATGATTGCCCAGGACTTTCTCAAAAATTTCTAAATAGAGAGTTTCGCTATGTATTTCAAATAGTTGATTTTTACAATACCTGCAAAATAGACCTCTAAAGGCCATTAAGAAACGTTACTATGGGAAATAAGTATTTTGGTATTACATGCATCTTACTTTTATTCTATTCAATACCGATACTCGCCCAGAAGCACTTTGAAGAGGGTTTTATTGTATTGAATAACGGAGATACGATTACGGGGTTAATTAAAGACCGAAAACCGGATCCTTTTGGGAAAATATATAAAAAAATTAGACATAAAGGAAAAGGTAAATCGAGGTACGGCCCACATGAAATACTAGCATACAAAAAGGGCGAAATGTTTTTTGAAAGCATTGGTTTAGCTAGTAAAATTGGTTTTTTAAATCAAGATTATAATATAAGCTCAAATGAGAAAGAAAGGGTATTTATAAGGGTAATAAACCAAGGGTATGTAAATCATTATGTATTAGAATTTCAAGACGCAGATTCTGGATACTATGATCATTTCTCCTATTTCAAAAAAAGAAATGGTACCGAGTTGGTGCGCACTACCCAAGGTATTTTTGGATTAAGAAAAAAACGCCTAGCTGTTTTTTTTAGTGATTGTCCTATTTTAGCTGTTAAAATTAGAAACAAGGAATTAAAAAGCGCTCATGAAGTCGCTACTTTTTATAACGAATGGAAAAGAAATCAAAAAACGTTTTAGGAACAGATTTATGTCCGTGTTGTTTTGAACCCAAAACAGGCTTTTACAGGGACGGATTTTGTAAAACGGGAGAAGAGGATTATGGTACTCATGTGGTCTGCGCGATTATGACTAATGAATTTTTGGAATACACTAAATCCAAAGGAAATGACCTCTCAACTCCAATACCACAATGGAGTTTCCCTGGATTAAAAGAAGGAGATAAATGGTGCCTTTGCATTATGCGCTGGCTAGCGGCAGTTAAAGTTGAAAAAGCACCCAAAATAGTCTTGGAGGCTACGCATAAAAAAGCACTAGAGTATACTACCTTGGAAGTTTTGAAAAATCATGAAATAGAATAGGTGTTTCCACTAGTGTTTAAATGCCCATTTTAAAAAAGCAGAAAAGGCATTTCCCCAAGTTGGCAAATCATGTTTACCGCCATCAATTTCTAGATATGTAATGTCCCCAGGATAGGAATATCCCTTCCCTTTTAATTCTTTAATAACATCCATAGTGTCATCTATAGCGTCAATAACGCCGTTATGATTTCGGTCGGCTGTTTCATCTGCAGTCCCACATTGAAACCAAAATTTTTGACCGGTAACATAACCCCTGTTTTTAATAAGGTCTAAAACGATGCGGCTCCTATCCATCTTATCCCCTTTTACATATTCCTTTTTTCGCCACCAAAATGAGCCACTGAAAACACCTACTTTATTAAAGTGGGTGGGATGGTTGTACATAATGTCAAAAGCGGAGACTCCTCCTAAAGACATTCCGCAAAACACCCAGTCCGCTGGTTTTTTGGAGAGTCTGAATGCCGACTTTAAAAAAGGAATAAATTCTTCAATGATGAATTTGGAATAGTTAGCCGCTTTGTTACCTCGGTTTTTAAAATCTGGTGTGCTGCTGGTGCCGTATTCGCAAATTCTATTATCATTACAGGATATTCCAACGTAACAAAAAGGTTTTATACAGGTATTTGTGAAGGCTTCGACCAGTGTTTTTTCCAACTTTATAGCCTGATAATCTTGACCATCGTTCATTAATAGTACAGGAAACGAAGCTTTACTTTTTCTATAGTTGCCAGGAGCTACAAATCGAAACCCCACATTTCTATTCAAGTTTTCTGAAAAAAAAAGACCTTTTGCACTTATAAAATCTATATATTAAATTAAGCGAGTGTAAGTATAACGAATAGTAAAAAATAAAATTTGTTGTGTTAAAAATAAAATTACTTTTGCGCCCCTAAATAGTTGACTGTTAATCCTTTTGGATAAATTGAACATATTCCTTATTACTCCAATACACTAGGCCGCAACATAATGGTAGAGGTTATTGGACATTGGGGGCATCCCATTTTAATGTTCCCTTCTTCCGGCGGACAATATACGCAGAATACAGATTTTGAATTGAACGCCTCCGTCATGCACTTGATGGAAGAAGGCAAGGTTAAACTCTACAATGTAGAAACGATAGATATGTTGTCTTTCTATGACGACAATATGGATTTGGAAGCCAAAACCCATAATTACGAATTGTATATGAAATTTGTAAAGGACGAATTCATTCCGCATGTTCAAAAAGAATGTAATGTACACAGGATAGGAGTGGCCGCAGTTAGTTTTGGAGGTTTCCATGCGGCTAACGTGGCTTTTCGTTTTCCAGATTTGGTTTCTCATTTAATAGCGATGAGCGCTGTGTTTAGCATTAGAAATATGACTCCGTATTCAGAGGACATCCGTATTTATTTCAATTGTCCGGCTGAGTATATGGAGAATGAGGAACCTTGGAAATATAATCACATGCAGATTGTTTTGGGTACCTCGGATTGGGATATTTGCTTGGATAAAAACAAACACATGTCGGGTATTTTGAATAGAAAAGAAATAACGCATTGGTACGATGAGAAAAAATGGCAAGATCACGAATGGCCTTTATGGAAAATGATGTTCCCAGAATATCTAGGAAAGTACTTTTAAGGTAGTTTGCTCTTGTATGCAGTAATCAAGCAAAACTAAATATTTATAAAAACAAAAAAGAGATTCCTGTTTTTGCAGGAATGCTAAAAATCAAAGTAATTATGAAAAAAAAGTAGGTATATTATTTGGGATGGAAGACACTTTCCCATGGGCATTTATAGACAAGGTAAACGAAATGGGCAAATGCGAAATTATCGCTGAAGCCGTCCAAATCGATAAATTACAACAGGGTATTGATTATGGATACCACGTAATCATTGATTGTATTTCGCAGAGTGTTCCCTTTTATCGCGCGTATTTAAAAAACGCATCCTTGATGGGGTCTGCAGTAATCAACAATCCTTTTTGGTGGAGTGCCGACGAAAAATTTTTTAATAACTGCTTGGCTATGGAATTAGGAGTTCCTGTCTCCAAGACTGTATTGTTGCCGTCGAAAGAGCGACCAGACGACACCTTAGAGACCTCTTTTAGAAATTTAAAAGCGCCTTTGGTTTGGGAGTATATGTTTGATTACATCGGGTTTCCAGCGTACATGAAACCTCATGATGGTGGTGGATGGAAAAATGTATACAAAGTAGAGAATGCAGAAAAGCTTTTTGAATGTTTGGAAGAAACCGGACAGTTGGTCATGTTATTACAGGAAGAAATTGAGTTTGAAGACAACTACAGAGTGTACTGTTTGGGTCAAAAATAGGTTCATATTATGCCGTATGAGCCACGGAACGAATTTCATGCACGTTATGCTACAAAACCAAAGACTACAGGTGCGGAGCATACAAAATTGATGAAGACCATTACCGATTATACTTTGAAACTAAACAAAACATTTGGGTATGATTTTAATACGGTAGAGTTCGCTATTCGTAATGGTATTCCTTATGCTATTGATTTTTGTAATCCAGCTTCAGATGCGGATATTAATTCCGTTGGGCAAGAGAATTTTGATTGGATTGTGGAACATTCCGCCAAACTTGCTATTGAAAAAGCAAAGGCCCATAAACCAAAAAAGAATGTAACTTCTTGGGGTTCGTATGTAAGGGATGCTTCCACTCCGGTAACGCCTGTAGTCAAAAAAAGTTCATTAAAAACGGCTGCTCAAGCAAAGAAAACTGTTATTAAAAAAGCGATTACACCAGAGACGAAATCGGCCGCAGCTAAAAAGACTAATACAAAACCAAAAACAGCCGTCAAAAAAACGCCAGCAAAAGTGAAGTCTGCTTCAAAAAAAACAAAATAATTTAGATATATCTTTAAAAGCAAAAGAGAGATGCACAAATTCACACTGGGAATAGAGGAAGAATTTCAGATTCTGGATAGCGATAGCTTAAAGCTTCATTCCCAAATGTCAAAAATCATTGATGGTGGAAAAGTTTTTTTACAGGAGCGTATTAAGAAGAGACGCACCAGTCCATGGTAGAAATGGGCACTAATATTTGCGAGAATATTAGTCAGGCTAGGGATGAGGTTTCTTATTTAAGACAGCAGATTTTTGAATTGGCCGCAAAGGAAGGCTTGGAGGTTGCCGCATCAGGAACCCACCCTTATTCCCATTGGAGTGTGCAATTGATTACTCCAAATCCAAGATACGATCAGCTAATCCATGAGATGAAAGATGTTGCCCGTTCCAACCTCATTTTTGGAATGCACGTGCATGTTGCTATTCCAAGTAGGGAAGAGGGCTTGCAGATTATGAACGTAGCCCGCTACTTTTTACCACATTTATATGCTCTGTCTAACAACTCGCCATTTTGGGAAGGTAGGGATACAGAGTTCAAATCGTTCCGATCCAAGATTTTTGATAAATTCCCTAGGACTGGAATTCTACCTTATTTTGTCAGTGTTCCGCAGTACGATGATTTTGTAAATCTTTTGGTGAAGACAAATTGTATAGATAATGGTAAAAAAATTTGGTGGGATATTCGTTTGCATACATTTTATCCAACGGTAGAGTTTAGGGTTTGTGATATGATTATGACGGTTGATGAGGTCATGTGCGTTGCAGCCCTAATGCAGTGCATCATTGCTAAATTGAGCAAATTGCATCAAAAAAATCAAAGTTTTAGGTCGTATAGACGTATTTTAATTAATGAAAATAAATGGCGTGCGGCTCGCTGGGGCGTAGATGCTAAACTTATAGATTTTGGACGGCAGGAAGAAGTGGCCTTTCCTGTGTTGATTAACGAACTGTTGGAATTTATTGATGATGTTGTGGACGAACTCGGTTGCCGTACCGAAGTAAACTATGTATATCAGATGCTGGAACAAGGTTCTGGAGCAGATAGGCAGTTAAAGGTCTATGAAGACTCCAATGACCTTAAGAAAGTGATGGAATATGTAGTGGGCCAGACAAAAAAAGGATTGTAATACTGACCTTGGTTTAAACGTAAACCAATTTTTTCACGTTAGCTATAGAGACAAATAATTGATGAATATAAAATATAAAATTGCTGTTCTAGACATGAATGCTGGGCACGCTAATGAAGGCATGCGCTGTATTACTATGCTGGTAGAACAGTTTTTAGATCAGAAGACGATTAAAGGTAGTTACGATATTTTTGATGTTCGTGTCAAAAACCAAATACCCAAAATTAAAGACTATGATATGTTTATATCGTCTGGTGGTCCTGGAACACCATTAATTGTAGGCGAGCCATGGGAGAATGCCTATTTTAATTTCTTGGATGCCGTATTGCTGCACAATCTTTTTAAACCCAGTAAAAAGCATCTTTTTCTTATTTGTCATTCTTTTCAATTGGCATGTTTGCATTGGGATTTAGCTAGGGTAACAAAACGCAGGTCTACTTCCTTTGGGGTTTTACCTATGTATAAAACGAAAAGTGGCGAGCACGAGGTGTTGTTCCAAGATTTGGACGACCCTTTTTACGCTGTAGATTCGAGGGATTATCAAGTGGTGGGTCCCAAGGAGTGGAAATTTGACTCTTTAGACGGAAAGGTGTTGTGTATTGAGAAGAACAGGCCAAACGTAGCCTTAGAGCGCGCTGTGATGGCTATTCGTTTTTCCAATGAAATATTTGGCACCCAGTTTCATCCAGAGGCAGATGCCGAGGGGATGACACGCTATTTTGAACGCGAGGATAAAAAGGCTGTCGTAATCAAAAAACATGGACCAAGGAAATATAAAAACATGTTGGAACATCTTAATGATGATGATAAGATTATGAAAACAAATGCTGTTATTATCCCTAGGTTTCTAAAATTAGCGGCAGAAGCTATTCAGCAAGAAAAATCACAGTTGGTATGATATCAAAAATCAGGGAACAGTTCAATGTAGGATTTAAACAGGAGTATTACGAAAACCTGAAAAAGGAAATCGTGGATACTTATGGCGAAGGAACGGCCTTCCGCTTGTCGGAAACACCGATATTTATCAGTAAGCAAGTAAAGGAAGAAATTTTTGATGCCTGTAAGAGCATCATATACCAATTGGGGCAATTTGATTTCGATAAAATCCGTAATCAGTTCGTTACCAAGGAAATACAATCGCCATCCAACATAGGAAAACCGCACTTTTTGGCCATCGATTTTGGACTTTGTGAAGATGGCAGTGGTGGTATTACCCCGCAATTAATAGAGTTACAGGCGTTCCCAACCCTATTTTTTTATCAGCCCTTTTTAGGCAAAGCATTTTTGAATAACTATCCGGCCATGCCTAAAGAGGGATTTCGTTATTTCTTTAGTGACTTGGATGAAGTACAGTACATAAAGGAAGTGCGAGATGTTATTATTGCCGATGAAAAGCCTGAAAATGTTATTTTAATGGAGTTATATCCAGAAAAACAAAAAACACGAATTGATTTTTGGGCAACAAAAAAAGCCTTGGGTATCGAAGTGGTTTGTATGACTAAAATCAGCAAAGAGGGTAAAAAGTTATTCTATGTTAAGGACGGAGTCAAAACCCAAATCAACAGAATATACAACCGGGTAATTTTCGATGAAATTGAGCGTACAAAGGATTTAAAAACCGAATTTAACTTAAATGATGACGTAGATGTGAAGTGGGTGACCCATCCGGATTGGTTCTTTATGATATCTAAATGCGTCATGCCTAAACTGAAGCATAAGAACATTCCCAACTCTTTTTATTTGAATGATTTTCCTTTGGATACTAATCTAAAAAACTATGTAGTAAAGCCACTATTTTCCTTTGCAGGCTTGGGAGTTGATTTAGACCCAACCAAAGAAAAAATAGCTGGTATTGCGGATAAGGAAAATTATATCCTTCAAGAAAAAGTAACCTACGCATCTGCGATAAAAACGAAATCAGAAAAAAATTCCAAAGGCGAAATACGTATTCTTTACGTCTGGGACGAGAAGAAAAATCGCCTAAAACCGGTAACAAACTTAGGACGTATGAGCAAAGGCGATTTGATTAATGTTTCTCATAATACGGAAGAGACTTGGATAGGCTCCTCTATTGGTTTTTTTGAGGATTAGCTTACCTTGTTAGACCCTTTGGAAGAGAGTCCTAATCTTATCTACTTGACCGAAAGGGGTGCACGATAATTTGTCGCATCCAAGGTTCTCTAATGCGCTCGATATGATAAGACGATTAAAATGACTCTTTAGGGTTGCTTGCCTTTTGTAAAAATCATTTTGTCCAACGTCTAACGTCTAACGTCTAACGTCCATTAATTTTGCTACATACTTCCCAATCACGTCAAACTCCAGATTTACGATAGTTCCCTTTTTGTAGGAATTGAATCTGGTGTTTTCATACGTATAGGGTATAATGGCCACCTGAAAGGTGTTTGCGCCAGAATTCACTACGGTAAGACTTGTTCCATCAATTGTAACAGATCCTTTTTCTATAGTGGGGTTCCCATTTGCTACGTCATATTCAAAGGAAAAAAACCAACTTCCATCTTTTTCTTCTACTTTAGTGCAAACCCCTGTTTGGTCTACATGACCTTGCACAATATGACCATCTAATCTGGAGCCTAAAATCATGGCTCGTTCTAAATTTACGGTATTGCCTACTCGCAACTCGGTAAGATTGGTCTTTTGAAGGGTTTCGGCGATGGCGGTAACGGTGTAGGTATCATCTTTCAATGATACAACAGTCAAACAAACACCATTATGCGCTACGCTTTGGTCAATTTTTAATTCTGAAGCAAGGCTAGAGTGCATAGTAATGTTAAGATTGCTGGCGTTGGAATCTAAACCAACAACTTCTCCTAAGGTTTCAATTATACCTGTAAACATGTATCGTTTTTATTAAGTAGTTTTGTGAACTGGTTTTGGATTGTAAAGGTAAAGATTATCATGGAGGAAAATAGGAAAATTAGGTTGGGGATTTCCATAGGAGATTTGAATGGGATTGGCTGTGAGGTTGCGCTAAAAACATTTGAAGATAGTAGAATGTTAGATTTCTGTACCCCGATATTTTTTGCATCGAATAAGACCATCTCCCATCAAATGAAGGTTTTGGACATGAACATTATATTTAATGGTGTCCCCGACGCTTCAAAAGCTATAGACGGCAAAGTAAATATTGTGAATGTTTGGAAAGAAATTCCCAATATTCAGTTTGGAGAGGCAACCGAGGAAGCGGGCAGCTTTGCAATACAATCATTAAAAGCCGCTGTTTCGGCATTAAAAGAAGGGGTAATAGATGTATTAGTTACGGCACCTATTAATAAGAATAATATTCAGTCAGAAGAATTTAAGTTTCCTGGCCATACTGATTATTTGGCGCAGGAGTTAGAGGGAGACAGTCTTATGTTTATGGTAACCGACGATTTAAAAGTTGGGCTGCTTACGGATCATGTTGCGGTGAAGGATGTAGCCGCTGCGATTATCCCAAGACTTATTCGTGATAAGGTAAATACCATCGAAAAATCATTAAAGATGGATTTTGGCATCCGCAGACCTAGGATTGCGCTTTTGGGTATAAATCCACATAGTGGTGATAATGGTGTAATTGGAAAAGAGGATGATGAAGTGTTGAAGCCAGTTATTAAGGAAATGGCCAATAATGGTCATTTAGTATATGGACCCTATTCTGCAGATAGTTTTTTTGGATCCGATGGGTATAAGAAATTTGATGCAATTTTGGCAGCGTACCATGATCAAGGGTTAATTCCTTTTAAGACCTTGTCTTTTGGTAAAGGCGTTAATTTTACCGCTGGTTTGGACAAGGTAAGAACGTCCCCAGACCATGGCACGGCCTATGAAATAGCAGGGCAGGGTAAAGCGGACCCTAGTTCTTTTAAAGAAGCAGTATTTACTGGCATACATATTTTTAAGAGTAGAATGGAGTATCGTGGGCTTACAGAAAATGTTCTAAAAAAGCAGCGAATGAATCGCTAACAGTGTAGTTTTTTAGCCTAAAAGTTATAAAGATAAATAGTTCATAACTATTGGCAATTGTCAAAATAATAGTATCTTTGCGTCCGCCTTTTAAGGCATATATTTATAATTTAAGTTGTACACAATGAAGCAAAAGGAGTATAATATTCCTTTCTCTGGATTGAAACAAGGAAAGCACAACTTTAATTTTGAAATTGATAATACGTTCTTTGATTCTTTTGAATACGATGATTTTAACGATTGCAAAATCAATGTAGGGGTGCTTTTAAATAAGACATCTACGATGATGGAGCTTGATTTTGACGCTTCTGGAACCGTAAATGTAAATTGTGACATTACAAGTGAACCTTACGACCAACCTATAGTTTCAGAGTTGAGGATAATCGCTAAATTTGGAGATGAATATAACGATGAGGATGGTGAAATCGTTATCCTGCCCCACGGTGAGCACGAGTTGAATGTTGCGCAGTTTATTTATGAAATGTCGGTATTGGCAGTGCCTCAGAAAAGAGTACATCCAGGCATTGAGGACGGTACTTTAAAATCGGAAGTATTAGAGAAGTTGCAAGAGCTTCAGCCAAAGGAAAAAGAAGAGAATACATCAGAAAACGACCCACGATGGGACGAATTGAAAAAACTATTAACGGATAAATAAAGTTTTATAATGGCACATCCTAAAAGAAAAATTTCCAGAACTAGGAGAGATAAGAGAAGAACTCATTACAAAGCGGTTGCCCCAACTTTGGCTACCGACTCCACAACAGGAGAAATGCACCTGTACCACAGAGCACACTGGCATGAAGGTAAGCTCTATTATAGAGGTCAAGTTCTTGTTGACAAGACAGAAGAGGTAGAAGCGTAAAACGCTTACTACAAAACGGATAACTCCCACCTTTAATAAAGGTAGGGAGTTTTTTTTCGTTTTATAGTATTGCTAAAGGTCGGAGATTGTAATGCGCACGTTTGCTTAATCTTATTTCCACCTACAGTATTTTTTTAAAAACCGACGTGTTATATGTCAAAAGTCACCGAAAAACCTTAATTTTCACAAATTTTGACGTGTTTTTGAACGGTTTTTATACAAAAGCAATTAAAATATGACCAAAATAACAGCAGCTATTACCGCTGTAGGTGGATATGTTCCCCAATTTGTCCTCACCAATAAAATGCTTGAGGACATGGTAGACACTAATGATGAGTGGATTACCAGTAGAACAGGAATAAAGGAAAGAAGAGTCCTTAAAAAGGAAGAGGGAGAAGGCACTTCTTATTTAGCCATTAAAGCGGCCAATGACCTTATCGAAAAACGGAATTTAGATCCTACTGAAATAGACTTGGTTATTGTAGCAACCGCCACGCCAGACAGCACGGTGGCATCTACTGCCGCCTTTGTAGCTTCAGAAATTGGCGCAAAAAATGCCTTCGCTTATGATTTGTTGGCTGCTTGTTCTAGTTTCCTTTTTGGAATGTCAACCGTAGCTTCCTACATAGAAAGTGGTCGCTATAAAAAAGTATTGTTAATTGGCGCGGACAAAATGTCCTCGATTTTGGATTATACAGACCGTACTACGTGTATTATTTTTGGTGATGGTGCTGGCGCTGCACTTTTTGAGCCGAATACAGAAGGATTGGGTTTGCAGGACGAATATTTACGCGCAGACGGCTCAGGAAGGCAGTTTTTGGGTATGGAAGGTGGGGGCTCTATTATGCCCGCTACGGTAGAATCCGTAAACAATAAAAAGCACTATATATTTCAGGAGGGTAAAACGGTATTTAAATTTGCTGTGTCCAATATGGCACAAGCTGCAGAACGCATAATGGAGCAGAACAATTTAATCAGTTCTGATGTGACTTGGTTGGTGCCACACCAAGCCAATAAGCGAATTATAGATGCTACGGCAAACAGAATGGGCGTGGACCACTCTAGAGTAATGATGAACATTCAGCGTTACGGGAACACAACTTCTGGAACCTTACCTTTATTGTTGTATGATTACGAAAAGCAACTAAAAAAAGGAGATAACCTTGTATTTGCTGCTTTTGGCGGGGGATTTACATGGGGCTCTATTTATTTAAAATGGGCCTACTAATATATTAAACGACCATCTAAACATATTTTACATTATGGATATTAAAGAAATACAAAGCCTGATTAAGTTCGTAGCCAAATCTGGCGCAAGTGAAGTAAAGCTAGAAACAGATGATATTAAGATAACTATTCGTACCGGAAGTCTTAGTTCTAACGAGCCCACTTACGTGCAGTCAATGCCTATGCCACAAGCACCCATGATGCATGGAACTGTTCCGTTAGAAACGCCGGCTGCAGCTGCTGTTCCTGCGAGTGAAACAGATGCTAATGACGATGCTAAATATATTATGATTAAGTCTCCTATTATTGGAACATTTTATAGAAAATCGGCACCGGATAAACCGTTGTTTGTTGAGGTCGGCGATACGATTTCAACTGGTGATGTGTTATGTGTAATCGAAGCTATGAAATTATTTAACGATATAGAATCTGAAGTTTCCGGGAAAATCGTTAAGGTATTGGTAGATGATTCTTCACCAGTAGAATTTGACCAGCCTTTATTCTTGGTAGACCCATCATAATTTTAAGTTTAGAAGTTTTACAGTTTATGGTTGAGCCCTAAGGCCTTTAAACCAATGAACGTCGAAACCATAAACTCTTAAACTAAAATACTATGTTTAAAAAAATACTTATAGCTAATAGAGGAGAAATTGCACTACGTGTTATACGAACCTGCAAGGAAATGGGCATCAAGACCGTTGCGGTATATTCCAAGGCAGATGAAGAAAGCCTGCATGTACGTTTTGCAGATGAGGCCGTTTGTATTGGCCCCGCAGCAAGTAGCGAATCCTACCTTAAAATACCTAATATTATAGCTGCTGCTGAGATTACCAATGCAGACGCCATACATCCAGGATATGGATTCTTATCCGAAAATTCCAAGTTCTCAAGAATATGCGCCGAGCACGAGATTAAATTCATTGGTGCTTCTGGCGACCAAATCGATCGGATGGGAGATAAAGCTACGGCTAAAATTACAATGAAAAAAGCTGGCGTTCCTTGTGTTCCTGGCTCCGAAGGTTTGTTGAAAGATGTTGCAGATGCTATAAAAATTGCTAAGAAAATGGGCTACCCTGTAATGATAAAAGCTACCGCGGGTGGAGGTGGAAAAGGAATGCGTGCTGTTTGGAAGGAAGAGGAGATGCGGGAGCTTTTTGAAAGTGCGGTGCAGGAAGCAACTGCGGCTTTCGGAAACGGAGGCATGTATATGGAAAAGCTTATCGAAGAGCCAAGGCATATAGAGATTCAAGTTGTGGGCGACCAATATGGAAAAGCCTGTCACCTATCTGAGCGGGATTGTTCAATACAAAGAAGGCATCAAAAATTGACCGAGGAAACGCCTTCCCCTTTTATGACGGATAAGCTTCGAGAAGCCATGGGAGATGCCGCTGTAAAAGCTGCAGAATTCATACAATACGAAGGTGCAGGTACCGTAGAGTTTTTGGTAGACAAGCACCGGAAGTTCTATTTTATGGAAATGAATACTCGTATTCAGGTAGAGCACCCTATCACCGAACAGGTTATAGATTATGACTTGATTAGGGAACAGATTTTAGTGGCAGCAGGAGTACCAATTTCGGGCAAGAACTACTATCCCAAACTCCATTCAATTGAATGTAGAATCAACGCCGAGGACCCGTATAATAACTTTAGACCTTCGCCAGGAAGAATAACCACTTTGCATACGCCTGGAGGCCATGGAATACGTATGGACACTCATGTGTATAGCGGGTATAGCATTCCGCCAAACTATGATTCCATGATTGCTAAGTTAATTACTACTGCGCAGACACGCGAAGAGGCCATTAACAAGATGAAACGTGCTTTGGACGAATTTGTAATCGAGGGAATAAAAACTACGATACCTTTCCATAGGCAACTGATGGACCATCCAGATTATTTGGCTGGAAATTACACCACAGCCTTCATGAATGATTTTGTGATGGATTCAGAACCAAAGGAATAATATAAACCTCCGGCTTTATAGTCGGAGGTTTTTTATGTTCTAACTGAGCAAAGGGAAAAATTTGGTTTTGAACGGCAACTCTTGTAGAGCATCGAAAAGGACAAATAAGGTTACTTCTACCATCCTTAAATCGTTTAGGACAGTATCTATACCATTAACTATGAATTTAAGCTACTGGGAATATAAAACTTGGCTTTCCAACATCGATTTTACGGTAGTTGGCAGCGGTATTGTAGGGCTTAATTGCGCCCTGCAACTGAAAAAAAAGCATCCCAAGGCTAAAATAGTAGTATTAGAAAAAGGGCTTATGCCTCAAGGCGCCAGCACCAAAAACGCTGGTTTCGCTTGCTTTGGAAGCATTTCTGAAATACTATCTGATTTAAAAACCCATTCACAGGAAGAAGTGCTGAAATTGGTGCAAAACCGATGGGATGGCATAAATACTTTACGAGAAATTTTAGGAGACTCTATATTAGATTTACAGTTGCATGGAGGTCACGAGCTTTTTTTGAACGCCGATAAAGCCTTGTATGAGAAATGTATTTCAGAGCTCGACATCGCGAACGAACTATTATATCCTGTTTTTGGTTCCGATGCTTTTAAACTTTCACAGAATAGTTTTAAGTTCAAGGGTATTGAGCAAAACTATATTTCTCATGGTTTTGAAGGGCAAATAGATACTGGAAAGATGATGCAGGGCCTTTTGAAAAAGGTACAATCTGAAGGAATTACGATTTTAAACGGAGTTACGGTAAAATCCTTTCAAGATAATCCGGATGTTGTAGCCATAGAAACTAATGCCTTTTCGTTTTCTTCCAAAAAGCTATGTATTGCCGTTAATGGATTTTCGAGTGACCTTATAAGGGAAAAAGTAAAGCCTGCAAGGGCACAGGTAATTATTACGAAACCGATTAAGAACCTTGCTATTAAAGGCACTTTCCATGTGCAGGAAGGATATTATTATTTTAGAAATATCGATAATAGAATTTTGTTGGGCGGTGGACGAAATCTTGATTTTGAATCGGAGGAAACTATCGAGTTCGGGACTACCAAACTAGTTCAGAACAAACTAGCCGATTTGCTAAAAGAGGTTATTTTATCGGATACTCCTTTTGAAATAGATTATGCATGGAGTGGAGTCATGGGGGTAGGCAAGCAAAAGAAGCCAATAGTTAAACTATTATCCAATAATGTGGCTTGCGGTGTTCGCTTGGGAGGTATGGGTATTGCAATTGGAACTTCTGTAGGAAGGCAGTTGGCCGTTACTTTTGAATAGGCACAACGTTAATTTTTTAAAAATAGTCCAATAGAATTGTATACAATCAAATATTATTTTTATATTGATGTCCCCACAGAATCTTCACCTTAGATAATTTAGCACACGCTTAACCTTGCTTTTGTAGTCCGCTACAAGATGGTATACACATAGCTGAACACTATATGAAAAAAGGTTTTGAAAAGTATAAGGCATATGCTTTATTAGGTTTATTGTTGTCCGCTGTTCTTGGGTGCTCAATTACTCAAACCTCTTATCAGCGAGAATATAATAAAATTTGGAGGGAAATGGTAAAATCCGAGGCGTGGCAGAAATCGTTGGAAAAGCAAGCTCAGAAACAGGAACTGTATGCTAGTGCGGATAATGAAATGGTAGTGGTCGATGAACCGCTTGCTATTAAGGGTAATAGGTTATTTGAAAAAGACTATCAGTCCTTGGTTTCAAGGGCTTACTTTAAGATAATTACAGAGGCAGAAAAGGCAGATGTACGTATATCTTCTGAGTACAAAATGCTAGAAGAGCAGGAGAAAAGCACTGTATCTGGTTTAGATAAGCAGTTTAAAAAGAGAAAGGAAATGGTTTCCAAAAAGTACAAGGCGCATAAGGCGATGCTGGGTGGACTCAAATCCTGGAATATTTTTAGCGAGAATAAATCTGGAGATTTGGATTATTTTAAAGCTGAAAACCGAGATGCGGTTTCTAATATGAAAACACATGGAGAAACCAACGCGCAAATAGTCAACTTCCTAATTTACAAAATGGCCGATCTTTATCATCTTGAGGAATAACGACCAACTTCGCGAGCTTAAAGAAGCTGCCTTTAAACATTGCCAGACATTTGTAACTGAACGGCTAGGTCGTTTAAACAGCCAAGCCAAAGAAATTTCTGACGCTCTCACTTCCGAAACCAAAAGTAGTGCAGGTGACAAGCATGAAACGGGTAGAGCCATGCTACAATTGGAACGGGAAAAGCTAGGCATCCAACTTGCCGATGCGGAAATAATACAAGCCTTATTACATAAAGTACCCGCAAATGTTACTTCTGCTAGTGTTGGCTTGGGCACCATGGTAAAGACCACTACAAGTACATATTTTATCGCAATATCCGCAGGAGAATGTGCCTATGAGAATCAGAAGGTGTTTTGTATTTCTCCAGCTACCCCAATTGGAAAGTTAGTGATGGGTAAGCAGATAGGTGATAGTTTTACTTTTCAATCCAAAGAAAATAAATTACTTATAATCATTTGATTATCATGTATTTAACTTAGGTTCGATACCTTTTTTGTACCTTTTAACAATCGAAACAATACATAACATCATGACAACAGAAGAAGTAACTTAAAAATTAGTGCGACTTTGTAAGGATAGGAGGAATCCAGAAGCTTACAATATGTACGCCGATGATGCAGTAAGTATGGAAATGGACGGCTGGGTAGGTAGCGTACAGATTGTCAAATGTAAATCGAATATTTTAGAAGGTTTTAACTAGTGGCAAAGTGTTATTCAAGTAATGCACGGTGGTAGTGCGGGAAATCCTGTGGTGGCCGGAAATCATTTTGTAGTTCCTCTGACAAGTGGTGTGACTTTTAAGCAGAGAGGGCGTGTACAAATGGACGAATTATGTGTGTAGGAAGTAGCGAACGGGCAAATTAAAAAAGCACAGTTCTTTTACTAAGTGTCTCCGCAGTAGGGCTTTAATTCTATACTTTACTCCAGACTGGGTTTGCTTCGATTCTCCTTTTTAAGTGCGTCCTTCTTTTTAGACTTCAACCTTTTTTCTACGTAGGACCTAGACGGTTTAGAGGGTCTCCTTTTTTTAGGTATAACGAGTGCTTGTTCAATTAGTTTGAGCAAACGCTTAATAACTATGGATTTGTTTGTATGCTGACTTCTTGATTCATCACACTGCAATAGTAGCCAACTGTTTTTCGATATTTTCGACTTGAGTTTTAAAAGAAGTCGGCTTTTTTCTCTTTCTGTAAGCCCTTTGGATGTAATAATATCAAAAGTCACCTCTACTTTGGAAGACACCTTATTTGCGTGTTGACCGCCGGGTCCGCTGCTACGAATAGCCTTAAATTGAAATTCCGATAAAATTGCCTCACGATTCAAAACACTAATTTGAGTAAAAATAACGAAAGTAAATATAATGGGTTATCTGACTAGCCTATGAATAGTGGTAATATTAGTGGTGTAAATACGATCAAGGTTAGTACTAATTATTTTTTTGATGGTATAAAAATCCAGATTAGAACCCTTGCAAGATATAAGTAGCTACGTATTGTGCAAAGGCTAATATTTTTAATGAACCGCTTCTAAAATCAGTAAAGAAGATACCATTGTATGGTACTAGTTACCCTATTCTTTGGTTAATGGTTTCTAAGGAGATGTTTAGGTATACCTTCTTACCAAACTCCAGCGCTGTTGGGTGATGAAAAAGCACTAAGTCTCCATCGGATAGTGCTCCTCTAGTTAGGTAGTAACTTCCCATTGGATAATTTTCTTTTACCGTAATTGGTAATCCTGAGGAATTTGAAACCTTGAGTTCATGCGCATACACGATAATCGTCTGGTCCGAATGGGCGTAGGATTTCAATTGGGACATGGGGATGCTATTCGCCTCGCCAAACAATGACGCTATATACAGATTTCTGGGATTGGTATAGAGTTCCATAGGATGTCCTTCTGCAGTTTTACCGGTATCTCGTAGTACTATCATTCGATCCATAAATGGAAGTACATCGTTATGGTCATGGGTAGCCACGATACAGGTAATCTTATTGTCTTTGGCGTATTTAAAGATGTTTCTACGAAGACTATTTTTAAGAAAGTTGTCGATATGCCCAAATGGTTCATCCAAGAGTAATACTTCTGGCTTCTGTGCCAATACCCTGGCCAAGGCCACACGCTGTTGTTGTCCGCCACTTAGTGTCTTTACTTTTTTGTTGGCAAAGTCAGTTAGCGCTATCATTTCAAGCAGCTCCTGTGTCCGTGCCTGTAGTTCTTTGGGATAAAAAACAGAGAGATACTGAGCTATATTTTCTCTGACAGTAATAAATGGCATCAAATCAAAATCTTGGGATAAATATTTCATGAACGGCGCTCCTGGAACTAAATGATACGCAGGCCCCAGAACAGCTTCATCTTTCCAGAAAACAGCACCCTGTTTTAAGTCTAGTAGTCCGTAAATAATTTTGAGCAAAGTGCTTTTTCCACAGCCGCTTTCTCCTATCAGGGCTATATGTTCCCCTTGCTGTACGGTAAGGTTAATATTTTCCAAGACAAGACCTTTATCATAGGCATAAGAAACATTTTCTACTTTAAGCATAGTCGTAATTTGGATACAGTACATTAAAAATCCGCCCTAAACAAGAACGGATTTTTATATAATTTATTGATGTGTGGTTTTATTCCTTGAATTCCTTTAAAACCGATTGATTCGGCAATTCATTATACCCCATATTGTATAGGGTAAAACCATAAATATCTGCATATTGCTCAATCGTCTTGCTAACCGGTGTTCCTGCTCCATGGCCCGCATTGGTTTCAATACGTATTAAGGTAGGTTTGTCTCCGGCCTGTTTTTCCTGTAATTCCGCTACAAACTTAAAACTATGGGCAGGAACTACACGATCGTCATGATCACCAGTAGTAACTAATGTAGCGGGGTAGGAAGTGCCTGCGTTTACATTGTGAACAGGGGAATATCCTTTAATATAATTGAACATTTTTGAATTATCCTCAGAAGTTCCATAATCGTATGCCCAACCTGCCCCTGCCGTGAATGTGTGATAGCGTAACATATCCAAAACACCAACCGCTGGCAAGGCTACTTGCATTAAGCCTGGTCTTTGTGTCATTGTGGCGCCAACCAGTAATCCCCCATTAGAACCACCACGAATGGCTAAATATTCCTTAGAAGTGTACTTCTTGTCGATTAGATATTCTGCAGCAGCAATAAAATCATCGAAAACATTCTGCTTTTTTGTTTTAATACCGGCATCGTGCCATTCTTTTCCATATTCTCCACCACCTCTAAGATTTGGAACGGCGTACACACCACCTTGCTCCATCCATACGGCATTAACGATACTAAAGGAAGGGGTAAGGCTGACATTAAATCCGCCGTAACCATATAGAATAGTCGGGTTTTTACCATTGAGCTCCAAGCCTTTTTTGTGCGTAATGATCATTGGAACTTTAGTACCGTCCTTAGAAGCATAGAACACCTGCGTAGATTCATAATCGGTTGGACTGAAGTCGATTTCAGGCTTCCAATACTGTTCCGAGGTTCCGGTTTCTACATTATATATGTAGGAAGAACCTGGTGTATTATAATTAGTAAAAGAGTAATAAAATTCTTTATCCTCTTTTTTACCTCCAAAACCACTTGCAGTGCCTAGACCAGGTAATTTCACCTCGCGCACCAATTTTCCATCGTAATTATATTGGAATACTTTAGATATAGCATCTACCATGTATTCTGTAAAAAAGTAACCACCACCGGTATTAGGACTTAATACGTTTTCTGTTTCGGGAATAAAGTCGACCCAATTTTCATGACTAGGATTATTTGCATCTACGGTTACTATTTTTTGGTTAGGAGCATCTCTGTTGGTCAAAATATATAATTTAGAACCAACATTTTCGATAATAGAAACATCAGATTCAGTATCCTCCACGATGGGAACCAACAATCCGTTAGGATCTTCTAAATCACGAATAAACAACTTGTTTCCAGAGGTGGAAACAGAGGCAGAAATATGAAGGTAGCGATTATCTTCCGATACGCTTGCCCTTATATATCTATGCTTTTCGAGGGGAATTCCACCATAAATTAAGGCATCGTCTTTCTGTGCAGTGCCCAGCTTATGGTAATATATTTTGTGCTGGTCCGTTTTAGCAGAAAGTTCACTTCCTTCAGGTTTGTCGTAGCTAGAATAGTAGAAACCGTCGTTTCCTTTCCAAGAAAGGCCACTGAATTTGATATCCACTAAGGTATCTTCGATAATTTCACGAGAGTCAGTATCTATAATCAACGCCTTTCGCCAATCGCTTCCACCTTCCGATATTAAGTAAGCGGCTAGGGAACCATCTTTGGTGAAACTGAGTCCGGCCAAGGAGGTAGTGCCATCCTCGGAAAAAGTATTTGGATCTAAGAAGACCTCGGCTTCTGCATCGCCCTTCTTTCTGTAAACTACGTATTGGTTTTGTAGACCATTATTCTTAGAGAAATAAGTGTAATCACCTTCCTTAAACGGAGAACCTAATTTCTCATAATTCCATAGTTTCTCCAAACGATTTTTAAGATCGTTTCTAAAAGGAATGTTCTCCAAATAGCCAAAAGTAGTTTTGTTTTGTTCACTTACCCAAGCCTCTGTTTCGGGGCTTCGGTCGTCTTCTAACCAGCGATACGGGTCTGGTATATCGGTTCCGAAATAGGTGTTAATAGTATCAACTTTTGCGGTAGTGGGATAGTTCACGGGGATAGGTTCTCTTTTAGTTTCGGTCTTACAAGCGGCAAGTATAATTAGTGCGACTAGGCATAGTATTGGTTTTTTCATGGTAAATAGATAATAATCTGTATAAAACTACCATAAAAAAACCTTCAAAACGTTTCTGTTTTGAAGGTTTTAACATTCTTACTAGCTTTAACTTATACTAGTTTATGGGCCACTAAATATTCCGCAATCTGAACAGCGTTTGTCGCCGCTCCCTTTCTTAGGTTATCGGCAACAATCCACATATTCAAAGTATTGCGTTGGGTTTCGTCTCTGCGTATACGCCCTACGAAAACCTCATCCTTATCGTGCGCATAAATGGGCATAGGGTATGTATTTGTAACCGGATTGTCCTGAACGGTTACGCCGGGGGTGTCATTTAAGATACGGCGGACTTCGTTTAGTTCAAAGTCGTTCAGAAACTCTACGTTCACGGATTCTGAATGCCCACCAGCTGTAGGAATACGTACTGCCGTTGCCGAAATAGAAAAAGAACGGTCACCTAGTATTTTTTGGGGCTCACGAGCCAGTTTCATTTCTTCTTTGGTATATCCGTTTTCCATAAAAACATCACAATGAGGCAAGGCGTTCCTTCCGATTGGGTAAGGATAGGCCATTTCCCCTTTAATACCTGCTATTTCGTTCTCCAATTGTTTTACTGCTTTTACACCGCTACCCGATACGGACTGGTAGGTAGAGACCACCACCCGTTTCATCTTATATTTTTTATGCAAAGGAGCCAAAGCCATAACCAATTGTATGGTGGAACAATTTGGATTTGCTATGATTTTGTCCGAAGTTGTCAATTCATGCGCGTTGATTTCTGGAACCACTAATTTTTTATCAGGGTCCATGCGCCAGGCTGATGAATTGTCAATTACCGTAGTACCTACATCGGCAAATTTTGGAGCCCATTCCAAAGACGTGTCCCCACCAGCAGAAAATATAGCAATTTTCGGTTTTTGCGCTACCGCATCTGCCAACCCTATAATCGTTTGTTCCGTATTTTTATAGGATAAGGTTTTACCTATAGACCGTTCCGATGCTACCAGTAATAACTCAGTGGCGGGAAAATTACGTTCTGCTAAAACTTTGAGCATTATCTCGCCTACCATACCTGTGGCACCAACTACTGCTACTTTCATTTGTTGTTACTTAAATTTAAGTAGCAAAAATACGCCATTCCCTTGGTAGGACCATAAAATCAAATCAGGAATATTAAAAATATAACAATTTGTTATAAATATCAGTTTGTTATTGTTTTAAGGAATGAGAAGAAAGAGTTGAAATTAGGAATATGCAACAAATCATTTATTTTAAACCAAAGGATATCATATTAAAAAAAGAACCGTCAATAGTGTTAGCGAAACAACTATGGACGGTTTTAAGGTTAAACTGCACGTGCAGCGGTATGTCCTGAATGATTTCAGGAAATATTCATTCAACTCATTTTTTCAAGGAATCTCTGATTTCAGTAAGTAATTCTTCTGCTGTAGGGCCTGCTGGTGCAGCTGGTGCGGTTACTACAGGCGCTTTTGATTTGTTATAGACCTTAACGATTAGGAATAATATAGACCCAACTATAATTAAATTAATAATTGCGTTCACCCAATTACCGTACATAATTGCATTCTCTGGCTGTGAAATTATTCCATCTGCTGTTACAACGGCTTCGTCTAATATCACTTTCATATCGGCAAAGTTTATACCGCCTGAAAAGTGACCAATGATAGGCATCATAATATCGGCGACAAAACCTTTAACTACTAATCCTACAGCGCCTGCAAGGATTACGGCAACAGCAAGATCAATGACATTCCCTGTCATTATAAAATTTTTGAATTCTTTTAACATGATTTAGTGTTTTTACGAATGGTTAATATTACCTATCGCAATGTAGTAAAAAAAATACTTCTTAATATAATGTTAATTTAGCATTCAAGAAATGATGTGACGTTTAACCCTTTGGGAAATACCTGTTAACAGCTCATAGGAGATAGTATTGGCAGTTTCTGCGAATTCTTGAGCAGACAATTCAGAGCCAAAAATAATAACTTCATCACCTTCGTTACACTCGATATCCGTAATATCGATCATAATCATATCCATACATACGTTACCGATAATAGGGGCTTTTTTTCCATGGACACTTACAAAAGTCTTACCGTTGCCATAGTGTCTTCCAATACCATCTGCATGACCTAAAGGGAGTGTTGCGGTAACCTTAGGACCACTTGCGGCAAAGCTTCTATTATACCCCACACTTTCGTTTGGTTTTAGCTGGTGAATTTGTGATATAATGGTCTTTAGACGTGCTACAGGTTTTAATTCTCGGTCTATTTTGGCTTCGTTTCCATAGCCATAAAGGGCAATGCCACTCCGTACCATATCATACTGGGCATCAGAATAATTTAGTATTCCTGACGTATTTAATACATGTCGAAAAGGGCGATATTGTAATAAAATATCTAATTGTTCCGCAATGGTATGGAAGAGGCTAATTTGGTCTTGGGTAAACTCCTTTTCCGAATGGTCTTCGGAGGCTGCTAAATGTGAAAACACCGATATTGCCTTAATCTCATTATTAGCATGGAGAATGGCCGCTATATGTGCTACATCTTCTTTTCGAAAGCCTAATCTATTCAGTCCAGTGTTAAATTTAAGATGCACTGGATAGTTGTTTTGGCGATGCTTTTTAGCTGTCTTTAAAAACTCGTTTAAAATGTTTTTAGAGTAAATACTTGGTTCTAGACATCGTTCGATAATGCTATCGAAACTCACTTCTTGGGGATGTAGCACTAGAATAGGCTTTGTAATCCCCGCATCCCGTAAGGCTACACCTTCATTTGTGTAGGCAACAGCGAAGTAATCCGTTCCCAGTTCTTCAAGTTTCTTTGCAATAACTTGCGTGTCGCTTCCGTATGCAAAAGCTTTTACAACGGACAGAAATTTGGTTTCTGGTTGTAGTTTAGCCCGCAGATAATGATAATTGTGGGCCAAGGCCTTTAGGTCTAGTTCAAGGACCGTTTCTCTTGCCTTAGCCATTGGAACCTTTGGTGTTTATTTCTTCAGATTTTACGTCTATCGTTTTAACACGTTCTTTTAACATTGCTTTGTAAAACGCCCCTCTACTCAGAGGTTCGTATTCCTCTGTTTCCCCGAGCATGACCAATTTATCGTTACTGGATTTTCTAAAGCTGTAGTTGGCCAAGTTACCAGTTCGGGTACAGATGGCATGTACCTTTGTTACATATTCTGCAGTTGCCATTAGTGCGGGCATGGGACCAAAAGGGTTTCCTTTAAAATCCATATCCAAACCAGCAACAATAACACGTATGCCCTTATTGGCTAAATCGTTACAAACAGTTACGATTTCATCATCGAAAAATTGTGCCTCGTCAATACCTATTACGTCGCATGTATCTGCTAAAATTCGAATATTTGCGGCTGCGGGGACGGGTGTGGATCGTATTTCGTTGTCATCGTGTGACACCACCATCTCGTCGTTATAACGCGTATCTACCATAGGTTTAAAGATTTCAATCTTTAACTTTGCAAACTGCGCGCGCTTTAGACGACGAATAAGCTCCTCGGTCTTACCGGAAAACATAGATCCAGCTATTACTTCTATCCAGCCGAACTGTTCTTTGTGGTTAACAGTATTTTCGAGAAACATTTTGTAATTTTAAACAAAAATAAGCGGTTTTTCCGTTCTGGGTTATATAACGATAAAATTATTAAAAAAAAGATATCGTAATAAGTAGATGTATCATTTCCATGAAGGCTGTTGATATTAAATAAAACAGACCAGTTAAAACGGTACATTGATGTTCCCCATAATGGTTTGGATAGAAATAAAAAGTAGCAGATGAAACAGAAGTTAAAAGAAGAACTGATTAGAATGTCTACCGACATAATTACGTCTAGGGACATGAACGATATTCCTGCGTTGTATGAAGCAGCAAAAGGCTTGTATGAAAAACTGGCTGTACTCAAATTTATAGAGGAAGAGTTGAACGACATCCAAGTGGATGTCTCTAAAAACGTTATTGCTGAAAAATTTGAACAAATGGCCAATGCGGTATTGAGTGCCAACTCCGCAATCCCGGAAAGTAATCCACATCAAGAGGATATTATTATTCCTGGGATGGATACCATAAAGGATATGGTTTCCGAGATGCCCAGTTCCGAAAGTTTGGATGCCGTATTGAATGAGTTTATGGGGCAACCAGACGTAATGAAGAACGATACGGAAATGTTCATGCCGATGGATAAAAAAAAGATAGCGGTGCCAAAATCGTTAAATGATCGACTTTCTAACAAGGAACTTAAGGTAGATTTAAATAACAGATTGGCTTTTGTTAAACATTTATTTAATGAGAGTACCGAGGATTATAATCGTGTGCTATCGCAATTAAGCACTATAGATACGGAGGAACGGTCTGTTGCTTTTATTGCTAATATGGTAAAGCCCGACTATAAAAACTGGGAGGGTAAAGAAGAGTTTGAACTCCGATTTATGGAATTGATAGCACGAAGGTTTGCATAAGCGAAACAATACAATACTTAAAAATAAGACCTGGCTTTTTGCTGGGTCTTATTTTTTATCAACAAACTTTGTATTTATTACTTTTGGAACGACTACTTGATTAGCTTGTTATGGGAAAATTGTATTTGGTACCAACACCGATTGGAAACTTAGAGGACATGACCCTAAGGGCTATTCGAATTTTAAAGGAGGTAGATTTAATTCTTGCCGAAGACACTCGAACCAGTGGTAAATTGTTACACCATTTTGAAATAGGTACTCAAATGTACAGTCATCATATGCACAACGAGCATAGATCGGTAGAGGGTATTATAAAACGCTTACAGAACGGAGACACCATAGCGTTAATTTCCGATGCAGGAACTCCTGCAATTTCCGATCCTGGATTTTTACTGACGCGGGCATGTTTGGAACATGATATTGAAGTAGAATGTTTACCAGGAGCTACCGCATTTGTACCTGCCTTGGTCAATAGCGGCCTCCCCAACGATAAGTTTGTTTTTGAAGGCTTTTTGCCTGTAAAAAAGGGAAGACAGACCCGTTTTAAAGTATTGTCCGAGGAAACCCGAACCATCATTTTTTACGAATCCCCGCATAAACTCTTGAAAACGCTTGCCCATTTTGTGGAATATTTTGGAGCTGACCGTCAAGTATCTGTCTCTCGTGAATTAACCAAATTATACGAAGAAACCGTTCGAGGCACTGCTGAAGAAGTACTAAAACACTACACCGAAAAACCACCTAAAGGAGAAATTGTTATCGTGGTTGGCGGAAAGAAATAAAGAGTATATTTAGCGAACAAACGCATTTGTTATGAAGCATCTTTTTGTCTCGTTAGCACCCTTTTTTATTGCTGCAACTCTTTTTTCACAAGAGGCCAATGTTCCAATAGTGGAGCAATTGGACCTAGCTGGTCTAGAAAATGGAAGAAAACATAGTTTCTGGCTAAGCCTTGGCGAAGACCATCTATCAAACCCTATAAAAATTCCTGTTGTGGTTATCAAGGGAATTTCAGAAAGACCTATTCTAGGTCTTACAGCTGCTATCCACGGCAATGAACTGAACGGAATTGACATAATACATCAACTTTTTGAGAAATTAGAACCGCAGAACTTTCAAGGAACCGTAATCGCTATTCCTGGACTGAATCCATTGTCTATAGCCAATAACCAGCGGGAGTTCATTGATGGAGTAGATTTGAACCGCGTTTTTCCAGGAAAGGCCAATGGCAACAAATCTGAGCAAATGGCATACCAAATTGGTCAGAAAATAATTCCTTTTTTAGATTATCATGTAGATTTACACACCGCTAGTTTTGGCAGAACAAATAGTTTGTATGGCAGGGGAGATATGCAAAACGATACCTTGGCGGGTATGCTTCGTGCTATATTACCAGATATTATCGTTTCCAACAAGGGTAAGGCCAGTTTTGGTTTTGCCTCCGGACTCACAATGAGGGCCTTTGCCATACAAAAAGGAGTTAAATCCATTACTGTTGAATATGGAAATCCACAAGTATATCAAAAAGAAATGACCAAAAGAGGGGTAGACGGGATTCAAAACCTGATGGTGCATCTTGGATTGCTAAAAGGCGATGCCCAGTTAGCTAAAAAGATAGCTATATGCTCAAAATCGTATTGGGTATACACGGATAAAGGAGGCTACTTGGATGTTCTAGTAACACTAAACCAAAAACTAAAAAAGAACGACACTATGGCGCTAGTCAGAAACTCTTTTGGAAACGTTGTGTCTACATATAAGGCGCCTGAAGATGGTATTATTGTTGGAAAAAGCACCAACCCCATAGCCATTTCAGGTTCACGAATTGTTCATTTTGGCATCTTGAACTAATGGTAACTCCCTGGCTCATAGCAATATGTACGGTAGTTGCCGTTTACTATCTAGACAAATGGGAAAACACCTACGTCAAATCGGTTTTCGATTGGGTTCCTGCAATTCTTTTGGCCTATATTATTCCTGCTATTATTTCCTATATTTTTAATGTAGATTATGCCCAGGCGAACATCCATGAGTTCAGTAAGGATTATTTTATTCCCTTGGCTATCATTGCCGTTATGAGCAGTCTCTCTTTAGGACAACTAAGGTCTATTGGAGTAAACCCAATATTAGTTTTTGTAGCTGGATCTTGCTTCATTGCTGTTTTCCCTGTAGTGTTTATTTGGGTTTTTACAGACAGTACATTAGTTGCTGATATTTTGGTTGGGGAGCAATACTGGATGGGAGTACCCCCTATTGTAGGCAGTTGGATCGGAGGAAGTACAAGCCAATTGGTGTTGAAGGAATTAGTGGAGTGTCCGGAAAATATATTTTTAACCGTTTTGGTTATGGACAATCTATTGGTAAATGTTTGGACCATTCTCATGTTCCAAGGCATAAAAAAAAGTTCTTGGCTAAACAAAGTTTTAAAGATAACAGACGTAGGACTGCCAGAAGACCTAAGACAAATAACGGGTAAACGCCTGCATCCTGTCTTAACGGTACTGATACTTTTGGGAATAGTCGTTTTGTTTAATGCGCTATTGGACAGCTTTATTCTAAAAGTTGTGTTATTATCCTTAGTCGGTTTAGTACTTTGTAATTTGCTGCCCAAATGGAACTATGCTTTTGCATTAAAGGCAGGTGGTATTTTGATTATCGTTGTTATGGCGGTTTTGGGCTTAAAATTACAATTGGCAACAATTGGTTTCAACCTCCAATTTTTAGGCTTTTTAATTATTTGGTTAGGAGGGCATTTTATTTTCATGATGGCCGTTGCTAAAATCCTTAATGTGAATATGGCTTGGGTACCCATTGCCAGTATGGCCAATGTTGGGGGTATAGCTACCGCCCCAGCCGTAACCGCAGCGTATAATAAAAAATGGATGCCACACGCCATCGTATTGGCTATTTTGAGTACGGCCACAGGAACCTTTTGGGGTATGTTGACTATCTACTTATTGAAAAAGGTTATCTTATAATTTGGTATTACGATGTTTTAGCTTTTGCCATGCATCGCTGGGGTAATGCAGTCATATGAATGAAGTTTAAAAGTTTGGTATGCAAAAGCTACTAGCAGAAATACAAAGTTGTCAAGTCTGTAAAGCATATTTGCCTTTGCCGCCCAGACCTATTATTTTGGGCACTAAAAATTCAAAGATTATATTGGTAAGTCAGGCACCAGGAAAAATGGCTCATATTCACAACAGGGCATGGGACGACCCTAGCGGTAGAAAATTACGAGAATGGTTAGGAGTATCGGAGGAACAATTTTATAATCCTGACAATTTTGCCGTATTGCCTATGGGTTTTTGTTATCCAGGGAAAGCAAAAACAGGTGATTTGCCACCCAGGAAAGAATGTGCTCCCTTATGGCATCCCTTAGTTTTAGAAGAATTTAAAAACGTGAAATTGATACTGCTGATAGGGAAATATGCCCAAGACAAATATTTAGGAGGAAAGGCTAAAAAGAACTTGACTGAAAATGTGGCTAATTACCCGGATTTTCTTCCAAAGTACTTTCCATTGCCGCATCCATCGCCCATTAATCATTTTTGGCGTGGTAAGAATCCTTGGTTTGAAGCGGATGTGGTTCCTGAATTAATGGAATTGATAGGCGTAGTTCTTCAATAGGACACACAGTAAAATTCAAGGGTGGCGGCCTTTTTCCTTTTTTGAAGTTCATTATCTCTTTTCTCAAACCTAAAATCTTACATCTAATAAACAGACCCATCATGCTTCCCTTTCTCCCATCCATGTTTTCCTAAATATTGATTACCACTATCAACAGCATCCTCTTCTATAGAAGTCCCCATAGAGTCGTTCCAACGGTTCAGGTAGCCAAAAAGAGCGATAACACCTAACATCTCTACAACTTCCCCTTCGTTCCAATGTTGATATAATCTTTGCTTTATTTCAGCATCCACGCCATTCGGCACTTGGGAAGCCTGTAAAGAAAAGTCTAGAGCGGCGCGTTCTGCTTCAGAGAAGGCTGCGTGGGTTCTGTATTCCCAAATATTATCTAGTTGTTCTTGTGCTGCACCATAACGTTCCGCAGCTCGGATGGCATGTGCCTGGCAATAGCGGCATCCGGTGGCGTTACTACTAACCCATGCTATCATCCTTTTTAATGCCGATGTTACTCTGCCCTCATTCGCCATTACTGCCTTATTGAGGTTTATAAATGCTTTTGAAATAGCCGGTCGGTGTTGCATGGTAAGCACCGAATTTGGACAGAAACCCAAGGTCTCATTAAAGAATTTTGCTAATTCGGCTGTTTCAGAACTGTGACTTGCATCAAGTGGTTTTACTAAGGGCATTTATTAAAATTTAGAAGTTAAAAATAAGAAGTGCGAATTTATAATTTGGGGTACCCCCCAGCCTTTTAACAGCTATCAAAATGTTGTACTTTTATCCTTTACAAGAAACACAAAAATTATGGCGACAACAAATCATATTACAACGAAATGGAAAGGTGGGATGGCCTTCGAAACTACAAATCCATCTGGGCACACCGTAAACATAGATGTTGGTCCCGAAGATGGAGGAGAAGGCAGCGGTTTTCGACCAAAGGCCTTAATGCTCTCTGGACTCGCTGGTTGCTCAGGACTAGACGTAGCTATGTTAATTAAAAAAATGAAACTGGAAGTAGATGATTTCCAAATCGAAACTATTGCTAACTTGACTGATGAGCATCCTAAGTATTATGATAAAGTTGCTATAGAATACCATTTCCATGGTGCCAATCTAAACGAAGAAAAGCTACAACGTGCCGTAGACCTTTCCGTGGATAAGTATTGTGGAGTAATTGAAATGTTCCGCAGGTTTGCAGAATTGGAGATAAAAACGGTATTCCATAAGAAATAAAGCGCAAGTGTAAAGGCTAAGTGCAGAACACTACTAAAATGGCGAGTAAAAAGTATGACTTGGAAGATAGGTTCGTTCAGCTTGCTGCTGACGCAGCCCTGTTTTTTGAAAATCTACGCTCAGACATGACTGGATTGTACTTTGGAAATCAACTTTAAAGCTAACTTGAAGTGCTACTTTAATCTTTGGAGAGCCCCAAGGAGCTGGCTCTGCTAGCAATTATATCAACAAAGCAGGAATCGTCTTAAAGAACTAAAAGAATCAATAGTGAACTTAAAAACACTGCGTAAAGTAGATTGCGGTTGTTGTGAAAAAATAGAATACTCTTAGATGAAGTTGAATAATTAACCATGATAATTACGATAATCATAAAGAAAAAAAATAATAACTTCATATTCTTGAAGCGCAAGCGAAAGTCGTTAAGTACTTTTTAAACTTGAATAATGCCCATGGCATGAAGCTTTGAACTTGACACTTGAACTTTATCCATGCGTTGGACCATAAAACCAAAACCCGAAACAGAACAAATTGACCAGTTGGCGAAAGCCTTGAAGGTCAATCATTTGATTGCACAATTATTATTACAGCGGGGTATTTCTACTTACGAAGAGGCAAAGAATTTCTTTAGGCCACAATTAGAAGACTTACATGACCCATTTTTGATGATGGATATGGACATTGCCGTGAGCAGAATCGAAACTGCCATTGCCAACAACGAAAATATGTTAGTTTTTGGAGATTATGACGTAGATGGCACTACGGCAGTTTCATTAGTGTCTTCCTATTTATTAAGTTACTATCCTAATGTGGCCACTTATATTCCGGATCGGTATGGAGAGGGCTATGGGGTTTCGTACACCGGAATTGATTTTGCGGAGGATAATAATTTTTCTCTAATTATAGCATTGGATTGCGGTGTAAAGGCGATTGATAAGGTCGCCTATGCGAAGGAAAAAGGGATTGATTTTATCATTTGTGACCACCACAGACCGGGTGATAAACTTCCAGATGCCGTTGCTGTTTTAGACCCCAAAAGGGCAGATTGCGAGTATCCGTACGATGAATTATGCGGGTGTGGTGTGGGTTTTAAATTGATACAGGCTTTGGGTTCTCGAAAAGGGGAGACCATCTACGATCAAACACAATATCTTGATTTAGTGGCAACTGCAATTGGGGCTGATATTGTTCCGATAACTGGAGAGAATCGAATATTGGCTTTTTATGGCTTACAGGTTATCAATGAAGCGCCAAGAATAGGATTTAAAGCGATTATAGACCAAGTAAATAAAGCATCTCTGACCATTACTGATGTAGTGTTCATAATAGCTCCTCGAATTAATGCAGCAGGACGGATGAAACACGGTCAGCATGCAGTAAACTTGCTTACGGAAACCGACATGCAACAGGCTACAAAATTCGCTGCTGAAATAGAAACGTTTAATACGGACCGTAGGGGATTAGACCAGGAAATTACTCAAGAGGCTTTGGTTCAGATACAGGAAAACCGTGAAGAAGAAGGTTTCACGACAGTGGTATATAAAGATACATGGCACAAGGGTGTTATTGGTATTGTAGCTTCCAGATTAACCGAAACGTATTACAGACCAACGTTAGTATTTACAAAAAGCGGAGATAAGTTGGCTGCATCAGCTAGGTCAGTAAAAGGTTTTGATGTGTACAATGCTTTGGAAGGCTGTTCTGATTATATAGAACAATTTGGGGGACATAAATATGCAGCGGGTCTTACTTTATTGGAAAGTCAGTACAACAACTTTAAACATCAGTTTGAAAAAGTAGTTAAGGAATCTATAGACCCTCAGTTGCTGGTGCCGGAGATTAGCATAGATGCTATTATAGAATTAAAGGATATTAATCCAAAGCTGATGCGTATCCTACGCCAGTTTGCACCCTTTGGACCTGGAAATATGAGTCCAACATTTATGTCTGAAAATCTAGTAGAAACAGGTTATGCTAAAGGCGTAGGTCAAGATGCAGCACATTTAAAATTTGCGGTAACACAAAATGACAGCTATAAAATTGGAGGTATTGGCTTTAATCTAGGGGATAAATTACCCTTGGTAACGAGTAGAAAACCGTTTAACGCGGTATTTTCTATTGATGAGAACGAATGGAAAGGGAACGTGAGCCTTCAATTAAAATTAAAGGATATAAAATGAAGATAGAGCATTTGGCCATTTGGATATCCGATTTGGAGTTGATACCTCGTTTTTATGCCGATTTGTTTGATGGAACTTCAGGGCAAAAATATGATAATGATATATAGAATTTTTCATTCTACTTCCTATCTTTTGATGATGACCTCAGGTTAGACTTGATGTAAAAACCAGAGATTCACACCATTGGAAACAGGTCAAAAGAATATTTAGGGACTAGTCATTTTGCGGTATCCGTAGAACAAAAAAAATGTAAATAAGTTGACCGAAAAGCTGGGAAATGGCAGATTTATGGTTGTCGGAAACGCTAGAATTCTTGGTAATGGCTATTATGAACGTATTGTTATTGATCCGGAAGAAAATAGAATAGAAATACCAAATAGTACATGAGCAACACAATAGACCCTTACGCAGCATTACGCTTTAAGGAATTCAATATATTTTTAGGGGTGCGCTTTGCCATGGTCTTTGCTTGGTCCATGCAGTTCATTGTCATAGAATGGCAGGTGTATACGATGACCAAAGACCCGCTTTCATTAGGGATTATAGGTTTAATGGAAGTAATTCCTGCTGTAGGGATGGCATTATTTGCTGGCCATATTGTAGATCAAAAGGAAAAACGTACGCTGTTGATTAAATGTATCCTTGGGTTTTCAGTCATTAGTCTAGGCTTATTTTTATTGAGCTGGCCCGGATTGGAAAACGAATGGGACACCAGAAGTATATTGTATGGGATTTATGGTTTAGTTTTCTTGGGCGGATTGGTCCGCGCCTTCTTGGGCCCAACGATATTTTCTTTAGTAGCACTCCTCGTTCCCAAAAAAATATATCCTAACGCAGCTACATGGAGTAGTTCTACATGGCAAATGGCCTCAGTATTAGGTCCGGCCCTGGCAGGATTTTCTATTAGCTTTATTGGGGTGCATTGGTCTATGTGTGTTATTGTTGGGTTTTCGGTAATGGCTTTATTGTTGTTGTTTCAAATCGACAAAAAACCCATTCTAAATCCCAAAATTGGGGAGCCCGTTTTTGAAAGCTTAAGGGAAGGACTAAATTTTGTGTTCAAAACAAAGGCGGTTTTTGGAGCGTTGACGTTGGATATGATTGCCGTGCTTTTTGGGGGAGCAGTAGCTTTGTTACCTATTTTTGCGCAAGATATTCTTCAAGTAGGTTCAGAGGGCTTTGGTGTTTTACGTGCAGCTCCTGCTGTTGGAGCAGCCATTACTATGTTGGGTGCTACACGCTTTCCACTACATAAAAAAGCGGGTAAAAAATTACTTTGGGCTATAGCTGGTTTTGGAGTGTGTATTATTGTGTTCGGACTCTCTACTTATTTTTGGCTATCTGTCATCGCTTTGTTTTTGAGTGGTGCTGTGGATGGCGTTTCCATGATTATTCGCCAAACTATCCTCCAGTTAAAGACTCCGGATAATATGCGGGGTAGGGTAGCCTCTGTAAATTCGATGTTCGTGGGGTCTTCCAATGAACTAGGCGCTTTTGAAAGTGGTGTGACAGCAAAGCTTATGGGAACCGTGACAGCAGTGGTATTCGGGGGAACCATGACTTTGTTAACCGTAGGTATTACTGCATTTGTTTCTCCTACGTTTAGACGTTTGGATTTGACCAAGGATGTGGAGGACCATGAGGCAGAGAGCTAACCAATCGCTTGCCTTAGTTTACCAAGTGCTCAAGCTTAGGATAAGTCTCACCGCATATATGCACGGTTTTGAAGGGGAATAATTGGTTTTTAACGCATTTATTAGTGATAGTTGAGTCACAGTGATTATTGTAGTACTCTACTATATCAAAACAAATAGCTGAGCCTATGATTTTGAGTAATCTATTCTGGTGTTGTAGCAACTAAAGAGATTTAGGATAGAACTTGTGGTGAATCAGTAAATTTTAAAGCGTATTACAACAATGTTTTAAACATCCTCAATCATAAAAATTCGTATCTTACTATCTAGTTAAAAAAAAAACGAATAAAATTAAGTAAAAAATGCGAAAATTATTTACGTTAGTAGCCCTAGGTGCCTTAATGCTCAGCTGTGGAGAAAAGAAGGAAGAAAAAAAGAATGGTTTTGAAATGAACCGTGCCAAAAAAGAAGTAAAAAAAGAAGTAGCTTCTGCGGGTGTTCCTGTGGATATGGATAACAAAGGAGTAGGCCCCTTTACATCTGTAACTTTTGATAACGAAATTAATACGGAAATGGCAAGTGCAGGCCAAGCGAAATTCCAAGCGATATGCACGGCTTGTCACATGGCCGAACAGCGTATGATAGGACCAGCTCTTAAAGGAGTGTACGACCGCAGAAGTCCGGAATGGGTACTGAACATGATTATAAATCCTGATGGAATGCTGAAGAAGGATCCAATTGCAAAAGCCCTCCTTAAAGAATACAATAACGCAATTATGCTCAATCAAAACCTCAGTGAGGAAGAAACAAGAAACGTTGCTGAGTATCTACGAACGATATAAGTACATATTATAGATGTATAAGAACCCTTTCAATCAGTTTGAAGGGGTTCTTTTTTTAACAAGTAGCCACACTGAATAAATTTTTATTCCCCAACATATGTTAAACATAAGAACATAGGCACTATCATTCCATCCTACATATTTTTTGCTTGGACTTCCATATTACATTGAAGTAAACCTATCTTTTCCTTTACCTGTTAGTTTTCAAATAAAGACCAGACTAAAAGATAAATTAAAAAAATGCAACAAGAACCTATAACGATAGCTGTAGTCTCCGATGTGGCTTGCCCTTGGTGCTATATTGGAAAACGAAGATTAGAAGCCGCTTTGGCGCAATGGAAGGGTGCGCCTGTGGAAGTTACATGGCATCCGTTTCAATTAGACCCCACTATTCCTGCTTCAGGGTATGACCGAGATGTGTATCTTACTTCTAAATTTGGTGACTTAGAACAAACTAAGACTATGACCGACCGTATTGCACAGGTTGGCGCAGAACTGGGTATCGATTTTGATTTTGGAAAACAATGGTTAGCGGTAAATACCTTGCCTTTGCACCAATTGTTGCATGTAGCAGGGGAAGAAGGGTTTAAGGAGCAACTAAAAGAACGCTTCTTATTTGCTTATTTTACAGAAAACTTACACTTGAATAATGTGGAAATTTTAACTACGATAATGACTGAATTTGGTTGGGATTCCGAAAAAACACAAGGTATTATTGGGGATGATAATATTGCTTATATAGTAAAGCAAGAAATTGCTCACTACCAAAAACTAGGTGTTTCGGGCGTACCTTTTTTTATTATCAATAATAAACACGGTATTAGTGGAGCACAGTCTAGTTCCGTTTTTCTAGAAGCATTCCAGCAAGTTGCTCCAGTGCGTGTTTTTGAAAATGGAGAAAACTGTGGTATTGATGGCGAGGATTGTTAGTACATTTCGCTCGTGACCCCCTCACTTTTAGACACCAATATTTTATTTATTTTTTGGTTCAAAGCATTAACAAATAGGGCAAGACATTCGAGAGGTAAGGTATTTGTTCTTTAATTAAATAGTATTTTAATCTGTTTTAAAGGTTTCTAGACGTAGTTGTTCTCCATCAAAAACGGCATAGGTGTAGTAATTTATCCAGTCACCCAGATTCGTGTATCTAGATGTTTCGGTAAGTTTTATTTCCAAGGGAAGATGTCTATGACCAAAAATAAAATGATTGTAGTGTTGGGTATCTAGTTTGCGTTTGCAATACTGCACTAACCATTCTTTATCCTCACCTAAAAATTTTGCGTCTTCGTCGCCTGAAATAAGCTTATTCTTAACGGATAGGTATTGTGCCAGCCGAACACCAATATCTGGATGTAACCAACGGAACAGCCAGGTGCAAAACGGATTGGTAAACACTTTTTTCATTCGTTTGTAGCCATTGTCCTCTGGACCAAGACCATCGCCATGACCAATAAAAAAAGAGGTGCCGTTTATCGTATATTGCTGTGGCTTATGAAATACAGGAATATTGAGTTCTTCTTCAAAATAACCGTTCATCCATAGATCATGGTTGCCTACAAAGAAATAAATGGGTATTCCGGAATCTGAAATTTCGGCTAGTTTACCTAAGGTCCTTGTAAACCCTTTGGGGACTACGGTTTTATAATCTATCCAAAAATCAAATAGGTCGCCGAGCAAAAAAATCGCACCTGCATCTTTTTTGATTTCATCCAACCAAGCCACAAACTTTTTCTCACGAGGAAAACTTTGCTCCATAGTAGGTGCACCCAAGTGATTGTCACTGGAGAAATATACTTTTTTTCCTTTTGGTAGCGTAATGGTTGTCATCAGTAGTAAAGATAATAATTCCCCTTTTGGTGATTATGGCACTTAGTTATCGCTGCCGTACCACTCGGCAAATGAGGTTTCCGTTTCCTGAAGCCTTAAAGAATGTAACTTGATGTTCTTTGGTAATCTAGCGATTATCTTTGCTGAAAAATCAATCACCATATTTTCGCTTGTAGGCTGGTAATCTGCTAGGATAACACTGTGGCCGCGATTGGTAAGTTCTTTTGCCAGTTCTATATGCGGCGTGTTTTTATTGAATACGGTGGAGTGGTCGAACTTGTCTACAATTTCTTCCTTTACAATTTTTTTCAAATCAGTAAAATCTATGACCATTCCCAATTTCACATGGGAAGTATCGGTGATAGGTTGCCCAATTACCGTTACAGAAAGTTTATAGCTATGTCCGTGTACATTACGGCATTTTCCGTCATATCCATACAGGGCGTGACCGGTTTCAAAACTAAATTGTTTGGTAATTCGAATATTGCTCATAATCAACTATTGAGCCGTAAAGGTAGGGATTCTTTAAAACGAAATTGATAATTTACCTGTGTTGATCTGCTGTTTTATTCGGTGGGTGTTACCGGTTGAGACCAAGCCATTTCATATCGTATATTTTCTATAGGGTTTTCTTGCAACTTGGAGGATGTAACCTTACATCTTGCAAAAAGCAAATCTTCCGTAATTTCAAACGCTGCTACGGATTCATTTACTACGCTCAACGTTTCAGTCTGGGTTTGGCCTTTTTTACATCCAATAAAGCTTATTTCATAGGTAACACCAAGCTCTGGTTCAATCTCAACAGAAATTGTATTGTTCTGGTAGGTCAAGGTTTTAAGTTCGACACCGGTGCTGGAGTAAAAATTTCCTGATTCTAATGAATTAATTAAACTTACAGCAGAGAGTGTATCTGCTTGCACCATTACCCAACCTCTTCCTGCATTACTCCATGATTTTCCTTTATTGTGATAATGGTGCGAATCGTCTGTTGCAAGCCCATACATCAAAGGTTTGTCGTTTTTCAAATAGGATATATTGATAAGGTCCCACATTTCTTCAGTAGAGATACGCGTGGAGTCACCCATATTATGAACAGCGGGATGCCCATTGTATACTTCAAAAAAACGTTCCCCCTTTAATGAAATCATATCATCAAGGGTAATACTGTAATGAAAGTTAGGGTGATTGATGTGCGGTATCATAGGAACACCGGTTCTCTTCCGCTGTTCAAGAACTTGATTTATATTATTTTGCATCACCTCTGCAACGTTCGCACCACCCATAGGTTCTATTTTTTCTTGAATGTTAGTCGCATTCATATGAATGGGCTTGTCTTCATATTTGTCAGTGATTTCTTCTGACCTGATTACTAGGAAGGCTCCTTTCTCTTCTAGTTTATCCCGGTATTCTTCATAAGCTTTCAACTTTACTAAAGTTTTTCCTGAGTCTATTTTATATTCTACCCAATCTGGACCATAGGCCCTAAGATAGTTTTGAAAAGAATTTTTATAAATTGAATCCTCCCGAATAGTCACCCATTTTTCACCGTCAGCAATGGTGTTGTGGTCAGATAAGGCCATAAATTGATACTCGCGGGACTTGTACCAATCTAGAATTACTTCCGGAAATTCGTCTCCGTCACTCCAATAGGAATGGGTATGCAGGTTTCCCTTATACCAATTTTGAGCGGTCTCCGTTTGTGTTTCGGGCTTGGTTTCGCCACAACTTATGGCTACCGTCAATAGCAGTAAACCAAGCGTATTTTTTATGTTAAGGATTTTCATGGGTTCGATTAAATATAATTCATCCTTAAAGGTAGGACTTTTAAATAGTATTTTGTTGTAGAACATAACTATTGCAGTACCCACAATAGTGTAATAATGTAACACGGGTTTAGCGTACGGGTAATTAGTATGTTAATTGCGGGTGAATAGACCCTTCTCTGGCAAGGCTCAATAATTTTACCGATTTATAAAGAGCAAGCATGCTCCGCCTATAATTAAAAGTGGTCTTGCCATCCTAAGTAAGATAACGCACCAACGATACAATACCCAGAAAGAAAGAACCATTAGCTGATATGGATTCCGGCTATCGTAAATAATTTTTACCTTTTCGTCCATTTCATACCGAGCTGGCTTACTATTTAGACTACTGGTGAAGTTGCGTAGTTCTTGAGAACGGTTTTTAAATTCGAATATGGGTGCGTACAAGGTTCCATTTTTTCCTTGAGCTATTTTATGGGCTACCATGTCTGCAGGAGTTCGTTCCCCTTAATTCAATAAGTCTTGGCTTTTTTTGGTAATATGGTCACGCTACATAGGCTAGAACAGAACCTAGCGCAAACAAAACGGAATAAAATAGTATCCAAACCTGCATTTTTCTCCTATGCATTTGTAGTTAACGTTTGTAACGCTTCTTATTCCTTATTCTACCACCTGCATAAATAACAATGATAATAAGAGCAAGTATTGGTAATATAAGATCGCTATTTAGAAAATTTAAAATATCCATGGTACTGTTCAGTAATTTAATGTTCAAACGGTATCAAACCCTTTTTTAGTATGAGCAGGCAGCTTCTGTTTTTTGTTGGTTGTTAATGGCAAGCCTATTTTTTGAACTTGGAAAGTGCGTTTCTTGTAAACTCAGATAGGACCAAGCTACCTGTAATTTTAGCTCTTTCTGGTAACAGCGTATCCCAGTGGTCGGTATTGTTCCAAAGTGCTTTTTTCCATTCGAATAAGGCAGATGGATTATAGGTAGAAAGTTTTTGTGTGAAAAATTCGATTTCTTTGTCCAGCGCATCAATCCCTTCAAAGACTTTAGCGTAGAGTCCTTTTTCCTTAGCCCAATACGCATTTTTCCATTCAGTAGGAGCTAGGGACAATTCTGATAGTGCAGCGGCACCTATTTTACGTTCCACTGCTGGAGCAATAACCAATGGTGCGATACCAATAGAAACTTCTGATAATTTTATAGAAGCGCTTTCTACCGCAAACACATAATCACATGCAGAAGCCAATCCTACACCGCCGCCCACGGTTTTCCCCTGAATACGACCTAGAATCACTTTTTTACAACGGCGCATTGCATTGATAACGTTGGCAAAGCCGCTAAAGAAAATTTCGCCCTGTTCCAAGTTGGACACCTGTATCAATTCATCAAAAGAAGCCCCTGCGCAAAAGGCTTTTTCTCCTTCGGATTTTAGAACGATCATGGTAACTTCGTCATTATTGGAAAGTTTGTCCAATTCCGCTGTTAACCTATTAAGAAGTGCTAAAGTAAAAGAATTACTTGCCGGATGGCCAAACTCCACCGTTGCGATTCGGCTTTCTATTTTGGTGTAAAGACTGCCGTTGGGTCTGTCAGTTGTCATGTTTTTAGCGTTTGATGTTGGATACTCGATGTCTATTTAAAGTACAAAGTTAAAAACTAAGTACGTCATTGCGAGGTAAGAATCAATCTATTTCATTGTACTGTTGTGGCCCCCCAAAAGGGTATACACTTTTATAAGGCAATTATCAGGACAGATTAAGCGCGTATAGATGTACAAGGAACTCCTAAAGCATTAGACTGCGCCCAGACTGCTACGTGTTTAAAATACCATTACGAAAGTAATGGTCTAAACTTCCTTCTGAATTTCCATACCAGCGCACCACCTCTAATAAGCATCCAAACAGAAAAGGCTATCCATATTCCCGTAAGGCTCCAATCCATATACTTTGCAAAAAAGAGCATCGGCACAAAACCGAGGAAGGTTGCGGTCAGAAGGGTATTTCTAAGATAGCGCATTTCACCCATTCCTTTAAACAATCCATCCAAAACAAAAGCTACGGTATTTATGGGGAGTCCAAGTATTACTATAAAAAAGATGCCATAAAAGGCTTCGAGAACTATAGTTTCTTTTGAGAAAAGCGAACCAATAGGATAATAAAAAGCAAATGCTAAAACCATAAGCACAAGGCTGACGCAACTGCCGTAAATTATAATTTTTTTGGAGAGTTTCCATAAACCATTATAGTCTTTTGACCCTAACAGTCTTCCGCCCATGATGTTTCCGGCTGCGCCATACCCATCAATAAAAAAGGCAGAGAAAAGCCAGATATTTATGGCAATCGTATGTGCGCCGATATATTTATCACCCATTGCGGCAGCTTCTCTAACTGCAAGTATTAAAGCTGTATTTAAGGCTATAGCCCGGACAAAAAGGTTTAGGCTCATCACAACCAACCTTCCTAGCTCTTTGTGCACAGGAAAGGTTAGCTTAAGACTGATATTGGTTTTGGTGACTAGCAGAATAAAGGCCATAACCGCCATTACTCCTTGTGCGATTAAACTGGCATAGGCAGCACCCTCCAAGTACATGGGCGCTATCCATCCTTCTATGCCAAAAACTAGCATAAAATCTAAAACAACATTCAAAACGGCACCGACAATGGCGATGACCATAGGCCAATAAGTGTTTTGAAGTCCTCTAAAAATACCCATGACTGCAAACACGAACAAGGTTAACGGAAAGCCCCAAACCCTTATACTGTAGTAGCTAATACAATACTGTAAAATTTTCCCGGATGCGTTTAGTAATTCAAAAATCTCTTCAATGATAAAAATAGTGGATAAGAGAATTAAGATACTTAGTCCAATATTTAAATAAATAGCTTGTGCAGGAAGATTTTTTATTTCGTTTAATTTACCAGCACCCAAGTATTGGGATATAATTGCTGAAATAGCACTTCGGGTCTGACCTAGAATCCAAATGAGCATGGACAAAAAAGACCCTACAATACCTGCAGCGGCCAAAGATTCTAATCCGTTTACAGGAATATTTCCAACGATGGCCGTGTCGGTTATAGATAATATCGGCTCGGCAATTCCAGCAATAGTGGCAGGAACTGCAAGCTTATTTATACTTTTAAAATTGATTGTCGTGCTCAAGAATAGTTGTTATAGTACCAATTCATAACAATGAAACGGATGTTCGCTTTGATTGGAGAAATAGATATCGGCTAATTTTTGGTAGCCCCTTTGCTCGTAGAAGCGTTGATTGCGTTTGTTTTGGCTAAAGGTATCTAATCGGACCGAAGTAAACTGGTTGCTGCGGGCGTGATTTTCCCCAAAGTTTATTAATTGTTGTGCAAACCCCTTTCCTTGATAGTTGGGATGTACAGCCAAACGGTGTATGTAGAGATGGTTGCCATTATCAGTTAACCATTTAACTGGAATGTATTCGGCATCTATTACAATGGATAATACAATACATCCGACTAGCCTATCATTTTGCTTTAGCACATACAATTCCTTGCGTTTAATATCGTTTATAAATTGCTTTTCATTTGGATATTCCGTGGTCCACTGATAAATACCCTTGGTTTCCATAAGTAAGCGGCATGCATCACATAGTTTAAGAATATCTGGAATTTCGCATATCTTTGCAGGTTCAATCATAAATTGAATTCAATTTAATTGTAAATTTAGAGTAATAATCAATAAACCAACTATGACTAATATTCTTGTTCCTGTCGGCACCTCTTCGGACGCACACGAAACCCTGCAATATGCAGTAGATTTCGCTTCGGATTTCGGAGCTCGTATTTATGTAATGGAAGTATTTAGTGCAGTCTCTAAGGCAGGCACCTTGGCTAATGTTACAGAAAAAATCGCAGAAAGAGGCAAGGAGCGTTTAAAAGGCGTCATCGCTAAAATAGAAAAGAAAAACGTCGAGATTAAAGTGGTTACCTATAATGGGGAATTGGTAGATGGCCTAAATGATGTGAATAAAGAGATGGGAATAGATCTTATAATTCTAGCGCCTCGCAGCCATGATATTCAAGAGGAACTGTATTTGGGCGCTACATCGGGTGGTATTATTAAACGAACCGACATCCCTGCGTTGGTTGTACCCAAAGGGACAAAATACGCAAGTTTTAAAAATGTATTGGTGGCGTTTAAGTCGGGTATATTGAAACGAAAAAGGATATTGGACCCTTTGGTACATATTGCCAGTAAACACAGATGCAAAGTAAATGTACTATTGGTAAAAACGCCGGGTTACACAGATGACGACCTTAAAGTAGATACTGCATTAATGGATATTAGTTCTGAGTTAAGTATCACGGAGAATGCCACTACTTACCAAGGTGTTTTGCAACATTTTGAATCGAAACAGCCAGATTTATTATGTGTTTTTAGGCGAAAAAGAGGATTCTTTAAAAAATTATGGGAGAAGAGCACGATTTTAAAATCAGAGTTTTCCGCTTCGGTTCCTGTATTAATTTTAAGCGTTAAGAAAGATTAAGATTACTTTGATAGCTTGCTAAAAAGCATTTTCTTTGTTCAAGCCAAAAAGGGGGGATTAGCTCAGCTGGCTAGAGCGCTTGCCTGGCAGGCAAGAGGTCACCGGTTCGACTCCGGTATTCTCCACCAAGGATAGCAGGGCTTTCAAGAAATTGGAAGCTTTTTTATTTTAGCATTACACACTGATTTTAAGTATTTCTTGTATTATTCAAGTCTATCTGCATTAAAACCAATTAAGCCTTTTTAGATAATTATCGGTGCCAAAACTAACACTTGGAATCCTTCGAATATTTTAAATTTCGGGTGCTCAATAAGGTGGTTATATAAAAAAATGATAACTAGTCATGAAAAAACCTGCTCTTTAGGAAAGCTATTGCTCGCTTCAGATTTTTTAAGAGTACTTAAATTTTTTATTATTGCTAACCGTAGAATAAAGATGATAGAAGGAAATCGAATAACGTTAAGAGGGCACTTCGCAACTAATGGTAAAACCTATAAGCATAATTTAAAGTAATTATTTCTTAGCCTTTTAGGTCACTTGAAAAATATTAACTTTTACGGAAGATGTATTCTGTAAAAAGCAAGTTTACTTGTCTTTGGTTTGAAAAGTCCAGATAAAGGTGGGCTTAAATGTACTAGATCAATTAAGTTGAAATAGGTTTAACTAAACATTAGAGCGATACTTGGGTTTTTAGATACTCTATTTGTTATTCCAAATATTAGGTCAAGACTTTATTTAAAGTTAGTGTTGATTATATCAGACTACTTTTTTAGGATTAACAAGTGTCTAAAAAAAACCAACCTATTTTACTCAACTAGCCTGTTTGTTATCTGCTTCGGTATTCTGATTTTTGGTGCCATAGAAATAGAGCGAATGGTTATCGATTGTAATATCAAAAATTTCCTCAATCGTTTTCTTTATCGATTCTATTCGTGGATCACAGAATTCGAGTACTTCTCCCGTGTCGGTAAGAATAATATGGTCGTGCTTTCTATCAAAAAAGGACTTTTCATACTGTGCATGTTTACCGCCAAATTGATGTTTTCGAACTAGACCACTCTCTAAAAATAAATCCATAGTGTTATAAAGTGTCGCTCGGCTAACCCTAAAATTATTGTTCTTCATATGAACATAAAGGGAATCAATATCCAAATGTTCATCAAGACTATAAATCTCTTCTAAGATAGCATACCTTTCTGGTGTTTTTCGGTGTCCGTTTTCTTCTAGAAATGCAGTAAATACTCCCTTAATAATATTAAAACTACTTATACAAGCCATAAAACTTTTTTTATAAAATTATATTTTTTTGTAAATTCTTTTTTAATGAACAGTTTCACCATGTAAATAAAATAAACTTACCGCTGTTGTTTGGGCTTTTTTATTCCCTTCCTTTTTGTGGGTAATTAAGTTCATGTGATTTGCTCGTGAGCTTACAAATTTTTGAATTCATATTTTTTTGAGATTAGAGGTAAATTAAAAATAAAAGGAAAGCCAAAAAGGCGTTTAGACGGATTCAGATTAAAACTAAAGCCATTCATTTCTCCAGTTCCAAGTAGTAAATTATTGGCGTCTCCAGTTTCAGAATCCGTATGTGAATACTCATGAAAATCTATCCCCGTTTCTAAAGCGAAATCTGTTGATATATAGTAAGTGATACTTGGGCGAATACCAATCGAATAATTGTTGGACGTTTGCTGACCAATAGGCTGACCTGTGTTTTGGTCGGTCCTATCGCTAACTGCGTTAGCGTAGTTTGATTCTCCCTGAAGATAGAAAGCTAACTTTTTGCCAACGGGAAAAAAGCGTGTAACATAAGGTGCTATAGCTAAGGTATTTGTTACTGTAGAATTCGCATTATTGATCGTAGATTGCGCTATAAACGAGTTTTCGGTGTTTTGAAAGCTGTACCTAAATCTTAGGCCGAGGATAGTATTTTTAGCAATCGTAAGTCCGATATTTGGTAAAACGGCAAAGATTACGGTTTTGTTTTCACTGATTAATGGTTGGTTGCCCGCAATATTCTTAAAGGTGTTAAATGTAAGATTACCCCCAACACTCCATGTTTCTGTTGGAACGGTTAAAGTGTCTTCCTCTAGCTCTTTGGCATTACCGATTACTACAGCAAAGAGGGTTGTAAGAAAGAGAATTTTTTTCATGTTATAAGCCTTTAATCTTATTGTGATAATATCAAGTATCATTCCGTAAAATCAGAGTAAATGTGAATTGACACTAGTTTAACACTTCTACTTCATCAGGTTAGGCGAGTGACCTCGTTCCCTCTTCGCAGTTGATGAAACAAAACCAAATTTCACGTTAAGCATCGCTGTAAAACACTATGAATTTTAATATTATGAACCTACAGTCTATCACTTGCGGCTAGTTCTTTAGCACATCAGTATCGTTTTTTAAATGTCAATCTCTATTCATTACTAATTGTCATGTACGGAGGAGCCCAATTGTTCTTCGAACCCTCTCCTTAGAGAAATAAATTGCCGTTAATATCTTCATAAGGTTGCTTAATGTGTCTATTTTAATTCTATAGTAGTGCGGCTGCTTCAATTCAAATACTGTACATAATCGATTTCCGATAAACTAATTGGGGCATCTATTTTATCGTTAGTTTCAAATAAAATCGCCTTGAGAGAATAAAGTTCCCGTCTATTGAACACCATGGCTAGGTTTTGTTGCATGGTCTGTATGGGTATCTTGCGTTTTTGCAGCACACGATCGTTTGAGGATTCCCAGTATTCGATATTAATATGTGTAATGAATTTTTTAAAGCATTCCATTTCGGACTGTTTAAATTCTAGGTAGATATTATTGAAATATAGATGGTAGATATCACATGTAGAACAATAGGTAAGTTGCCCATCTTTATTTTTAGATAACGTACATACTTTATGGCACATGCTCTTAGTTTTATAAGTTTATATTATTATAATTTTCCTTCCCTTATCTGAATATATTGCTACTATTAAGTAAGAATCTCCCTTTGCAAAAGGTGATTTTTAAGATGGCCAAGTCACTAAGTAAAAAACCAATTATACTGTTAAATTGCCCGATTACAGAACTTCATTTAATAGTGTAAGAAACTTTTACCGCCAGATTAAAAAGAGAGTGGCATGTAATGCGCCATGCCACTCCCCAAACTAACTCAACTTAAGTAATACCATCTTTTATGAAAAACCGCTTCAACCAGCGAGCCAATGTCAGTAGACCTACTGTGAAAGCATAGATTAAAGATGTATGGCTATTTCATTATTAAAATAGTACATGTTAAAAGTATTAAATTTATTTAGATTAAATATAAATAGTAGTATTTTTATGTGGAAATAAAATAAATATAATTTCATGGATCTTATTTACAAGAATGATTACGGTGCAACATATCGTATAAATAACAGTCAGAATCCAGAATGTGAAATGCAATTGGTAGTAGATACTGTTGGCCTTTTTATGTCAAGAGCTGATTTGGTATATTTATTGGGTATTGTTCAAAAATCGCATGGGCCGTGTGGTTGTTCTGAATGTGGTGGAAAATGTGATAAGATTTGGTGTAAGAATCCATTGGTCGATATCTGCCTGAAAGTTGACGAACCAATTTTACACAGGATGGAGGATTTAATAAAGGGTACTCAATTTGCGTTGAATATGGATGCCACGTTAAAGGAGAATAATGTAACATCAAAGGATTCTTAGCAATGGTAGTACCCTCCAATACTGCAATCCTAAATCTCGCAGAACAATTACGCTGTCCAAAAGGGGAGGCAGGTAAAGACCTAGGTAGTATTATGTATGAAAGTAATAAGGGGATGATTATTGACTCTATTACTGCGCTACGGATTAAAGACAAGAATAGAATACTGGAAATAGGCCCTGGTAGTTGTACCCATCTAAATGTTCTCTTTAGGCAAGCAGCAAACCTACGTTACTTTGGATTGGAAATTTCTCAAGTAATGGTGGATGAAGCTAACAAAATCAATTGTAAGTCCGTAAGCGATAGAATAGCCTTGTTTTTAAGATACGATGGAATCAAGATACCATATGTACATAATTTCTTTGATCGGATTTTGACGGTAAACACTATTTATTTTTGGCAGGACCCCAAAGCTTTTTTATGTGAAATCTATAGGGTGTTAAAACCAGATGGTATTTGTGTTGTAACTTTTGTCGAGGGATCGTTTATGAAAGACAAGCCGTTCGTAGATGAATCTTTTGGCCTATACGATATTGCCAAATTCGCTAATCTAGTTTCAGAACAGCATTTTAAAAGCCTGGACATTCAGACAAGAAACGAGGATGTAAAGGACAAGACTGGTGTAGTGGTAAATAGACCATTTTTAGTGGCTACCCTTCAAAAAGTGGCAAAGTACAAATCAGAAAAGGAGGATTCCTAATCATTATGTTTAACAGACCAAGATAGAAGGATATGGAAATCGATAGAACTAAAATTGGGCTAGTGTATGGAAGTGATACCGGTGCTACTGAGGAGATTACGCACGCTATAGTTCAGAAATGTGAATTTTGGGAGATTGATGTACAAGCGGTTTCAAAAATCGACACTTCTTACTTTGAACAATACGACTTTATCATTTTGGGTTTATCCACTTGGTACGACGGAGATTTGCAAAGTGACTGGGAGGACTTTTTTGAGGATTTCAAAACCGTTGATTTCACAAATAAAATTATTGCAATCTTCGGTCTGGGTGATCAATTCGGTTACGACGATTACTTTATCGATGGTGTAGGTATGCTTGCTGAATTTGTTCTTAAAAACGGAGGGAGAATAATTGGGCATTGGCCATCTGAAGACTATGACTTTTCAGCTTCCAAGGCATCGGTAGACCAAGATACTTTTTATGGCCTCGCCTTGGACGAGGATAACGAATCACATGCTTCTGAAGAACGTATCAACAGATGGACGAAACAGCTACACACAG
>NZ_JHZC01000006.1 GCF_000621125.1 Maribacter antarcticus DSM 21422 | reverse complement strand
CGTTGTAGGCCATTTAAAACCATTTATATTAACCATAAAAATTCACAATAATGAAAAAATTAACTCTGACAATCCTGACTCTAGCAACTTTATTACTTGCATCGTGTGATACAAAAAAAATAGAAGTGTTAAGTGACCAAGATAAAGCAACTATTAAAACGGAGGTTGAAGTAGTAATTAATCAAATTATTGAGAATAGTGAAGCTGGAAATTTTGAAAAGGCAACCGAACCTTACTTAAACAGTCCTGAATTTATTGCCATTAGCAATGGAGTAGTTGCTGATTATACTGGTTATATAAAATCAAATAAAGAATATTTTGGTGCAGTGGCCCATCAAAAGTACAATGAAACCAACATTCTATTTACATATATTGACAAAAAGAATGTCATTATGACTTATATTGGAACAGGACATGCAACATTTAAAGACAAGCAGCAGTTCAAAATAGATCCATTTGCAGCAACATTAGTTTTTAAAAAGATTGATGATTCGTGGAAAGTAACATACTCTAATGAATTTGCAACTATTACTCCTGTTGCCGAGGATTCAACTAACACAAAATAAATACACGGCCTACAACAATGTATATAAAAAATAGGCGAATTAGTACTAAAATCAAAGGTTTTGGTTCGTATCAAACTTTGTGCTTAAACGAAAGTTTCGTGCTTTGTAATCGCCTACTTTTCATATACTAACCGTTAGCTGCAATATCTGAATGCAACAAGTAAAAGACCAACATACAGTCCCAAAATGCTATTTAAAGAACTTCTCTGAGGATGGCAGCAATATATTTCGGAAATTTAAAAAAGTAACTAAAGAAGGTTTAACAAATATTGAATTAAGAAAACCTACATCACTAAAAAAAGCAACCACAAAAGAGCATTTCTATACAGTTGATAGAGGAACTGAACCAATGGTAATTGAGTCAATATTTTACTCTAGAGAAATAGAAAACTACTATCCTAAATATTATGAATTATTAATCAATCCAAAAATTTCTAAATTAGAATCTCTTGACGATAGATTAAGAATTTTAATGTGTCTATTATCTCTTCATTGTCGAACACCAAAACAATTCAATTATTTCTTTAAATCAGTTCCTGAAAATTTTCAAGACAGAATCGATTTAATAAAAGAAGATTATAAAACAAGTCATATTGGAAATACACTCATCAACTTTATTCAAACACACGAATATAAGGCCATAACAATTGTCAAAATAAATGACAGTTCTGAATTTATTACAAGTGACAACCCTGTTTTAATACTTAATCCCGATGGTGAGTTGATTAATCACAAATTCAAAGAACAGTTTAACAAGGATAATGTTATATTAATTCCTCTTGACCATAAGCATTGCTGTATTTTAAAAAATGCAACTGATAAAAACGGAATTAGTATAGATGGGAAAGTGTTTTATAATGGAATAAAAAGAATAGATAAAAATTGCAATTTCGCTTGGGAAATAAATGCGAAAATGATTAAAAGTGCTGATTCAATGTGTTATGGGAGAGAAAAATATATAAAAACATTTTTTAGTGTTTATAAATTCATAGATTAAATACAGCAGCTAACACAGTATATAATTTATTGCTAGTTTCTGCCTACTTACGAAAATTCCGCTGGAATTTTCTATCTGTGATTTGTTTACTAAATTAGTTGCTTAAACAACGCAACAAACCATATACTAAACGTTAACGGTAATATGTGGTAAAAAGTAAGATAAGCTTCGGGGCTTTCCCTTTTTTACTGCTTACCCTATAAAAGACCTGCCCATTTCGCAAGTAGAACGTTTATCAGAGCAACAAAAAATCTACGCTACCCGTTGCATTAGTTTGTCTTTTAAGAGTGGCCTAAGCTTTAAAAATAGAGCAACTTTCGGTGTCTTCCCTTTTGCCGCCAAAACGCAACTGTTGCGCAATCACTATCCAGACGGACTTGTGGCTTGCCCGTATTTATAAACCTTCTATACCTCTTAATTTTTTTTATGTCTACTTAGGATTGTCGCAGGATGTAAAAAGCGGTAAAATCTACGGGAATAGCAGTATAGGCTCGTCTTTTGGAGCTGGGTTCGGGTTACATAAAACCGCTAACAAGACCTATACGTAATGCGGGGCTTGGTCAATATCAAAAGGTTTGCGTATTTTTAGGAGGTACGCCAAAACAGTTTGATTTGGCATTTAAAACAAAAAATAAATACAAAAAACTGCTTTAGCTAAGTGTAAAGTGAGGAAGATGAGTACTGCGCTGCTCCCGCACTACCAATAGCTTTGGTGTTATGCATAAGCAAAAAAGTCACCCCTGAATTCAAAATTATCTTCCAAAATAGATTGATTGAAATAAAAAAAGTTACGTAAATATTTTTTTACTCCAAAATGTAAAGTATATTTGTCATTATGGAAAATATACTTATTGTTTATTAATAATCTAAAATTAAAATTATGAATGTAAAATCATTTATGGAACGTGAGAGAAAAAGCCTTGAAAAGATGAAAAGGTATCAGTTATCCAACAAATTTAAGAAAATTGGAATAGGAATAATTATAATATCGGTAGTAGCATTTATCGTGAATAAATTATCCATTGAAAATATTGACTTAAAACTAACATCCAAATATGGAATATTAATTGGATTATTACTCATTTCTATTTCAAAAGAAAAAATAGAAGATGAACTAATAAAATCTTTGAGAATGCAATCTTATACTTTTGCATTTATTGCAGGTGTTATAATTACTCTATTCACAAATCCAATATTTAACTATATAGCAAATTTAATTTCTGAAAAACAGCAAGGAAATTTTGAAGGTGTTGGAGATTGGGAAATTTTATGGATTTTGTTGAGCATTCAAGTTTTTTATTTTGAATTCTTAAAGCGAATGAACAAATGAAAAATCGACTAAAGATTGAAAGAGCAATATTAGACTTAACACAAGAAGAACTTGCTAATAAAATTGGAGTATCGCGTCAAACGATAAGTTCAATTGAAAAAAACAGATATGTACCTTCAACAGTTCTTTCATTAAGACTTTCGAACTTATTTAAAAAACCAGTTAATGACTTCTTTGAGTTAGACGAAAATGAGAAAGCCAATGCATAACAAAGTGTAAAAACAATAAGGGTTTTAGTACTTAAACCTAAGTTTAGTGCATTTTACAAAGTCCGCAAAATCTACAATTTTGCGTGTCTATGAAATAAAGAAAAAATTATAAATTTAGCTAAGTGGTAAATTGAAAGTTCAGTCCTTCGAAATCCCTTACTATTCTTACACAAATCGTTGCCATTAATTATGAAAAAAATGAAGTACATATCCTTAACACTATTAATTTTTCTTCTAATTAGTTGCAAAAATGAAAAGTCTGAAGACAAAAATTTACCTTCTGATAAATTTTATATGCCAGCAGAATATGAAAAACAAGATGCAGTCTGGTTAGGTTGGTCTGATTATCCCCCATATCAAAAAACATTTTTAGATATTACTAAAGCCTTATATCCAAAAATACCAATAAAGGTTATTTCAAATAATCAAGCTTCTTTAGAAAGATTAAAAGACACATTGACCTCACTCAATTTAGATATAGCCAAATTTCAATTTAGTATTATTCCAGATAATAGATATTGGATGCGAGACCACGGAGCAACTTATGTTATCAACGAAAAAGGAGAAAAGAAGGTAGTAGATTTTGGTTGGACACTTTACGGTAACAAGGAATGGTTAGAAAACTATTATAAAGGAAATAAAGATAGTGTTGATATTTATTATAGACAAGCCTTGGTAAAAACTGGAATGGTTGATTCTATTATGGGAGCAGTTGAGAATTTAAAATCCATAAAGACTGATGTAAATATGGAAGGTGGATCTATAGAAGTAAATGGAAAAGGAACTTTAATACAATCAGAGTCTGTAACTTTTCAAAGAAACCCAGGCAAATCTAGAGAGTATCTCGAATCCGAATTAAAACGTGTACTCGGCGTTTCGAATATAATTTGGCTCAAAAGCGGACTAGTAGAGGACGGTTTTTGGTGGAACAAAATATATGATAATTACTATGGTTGGGGAGTATCAGGACACACCGACGAATTTGTTCGTTTTGTAAACGATTCTACAATTCTATTAGCTTGGGTAGATGAATCAGAGCAAGATTTGAATCCCATAAACAAATGGAATTATGAAAGAATGTCAGCAAATCTAAAAATTTTAGAAAACGCTAAAGACCAAGATGGAAAACCATTTAAAATCATAAAATTTCCATTACCAGACCCAATCTATTTAAAAACTAATGTAACTGAATCTGATAATAATTCAAGTGTAGTCTTTAAAAATTGGACGGTAGGAAAAAATTGGGGACCAAATAAAAACCAATTGAAAGTTGGAGATTCTATAAATTGGGTGGCTGCATCAAGTTACCTAAATTATCTTGTTACTAATGATTTAGTTTTAATGTCTACTTATACCGACCAAGGTTCATCATTTGAAAAAGAAGAAAAAGCAAAGAAAATTATGAAAGAAGTTTTTCCAAATAGAGAATTGATTCTTTTAGATGTGATGACTATAAATTATAATGGTGGAGGAATACATTGCTCGACACAACAAGAACCAAGCGTGAAAAATAACTAATGGCAACAACGGCTATAATTAATACGGGTTTTGGTGCTTAACCCAAAGTGAAGTGCCTTGAACAAAGTCTGCAAAATTTTCAATTTTGCGTGTCTATTGAAATAAAGAAAAAAACAAAATTTGGCTAAGTACTTAATCGAAAGATAAGTCCTTCGAAATTCCGTACTAACCATAGCCTAGACGTTGTAGCACATTTACGACAAGCAACATTACCTATCGAAAGACCATTTATTGAACTATGAAAAAATACAAAAAAAAAATCTTAAAAATTATAAAGTGGAGTGCTATAGGTATTTTTGGATATTGGTTTTTATCCACCTTGATTCTTGGGCATACAGATTTAAACTCGGAGACCGGAATTCAAAACTTCGGATGGTCAGGTCTTGATGCTTTGTTTTCCGACCAACAATTTGGTTTTTTTATAGATGAACCGTATAAAACAAACCTACAAGGAGTTGATGGTCCATATATTTTTAACGATACAAAGTTTTGGGTCAATGAAAAAAGTAAACTAGAAAATGAAAAAACAGATAGAACAAAACCAATTGAAATTTACGTTAATAACAAAACGAAAGATAAATTTGAAATTACTCTTAAAAGTTTCTACCAGCAAGAAAGCGAATATTATGATTTGCCGACAAAGCTAATTGCAATATCAGATATCGAAGGTAATTTCAATGCCCTACATAGTTTTCTCATTAATAATAAAGTCATTGATAAAAATAACAATTGGATTTTTGGAAATGGACATTTGGTTTTGAATGGAGATTTTTTCGACAGAGGAGAAAACGTAACTCAAGTTTTGTGGTTAATATATTCATTAGAGAATAAAGCAAAAGAAAACAATGGCAAAGTTCATTTCATAAATGGCAATCACGAAATAATGAATTTATATGGAGATATATCTTATTCTGCCCATCGTTACATAGAAGTAGCAAAGCAAATCAGTAACAAAGAGCATTGGGATGAGGCATCAAAATTCATCTATTCTGAAAAATCTGAATTGGGTAAGTGGTTAAGAACAAAAAACGTAGTTGAAAAAATAGGAAATTACATTTTTGTTCACGGAGGTTTGAATAAAAAAATCATTGATGAAGATTTAGACATTGTTCAAATTAATAAAATTGCAAAAGACTATTATGGTAAGAAATTTGACGGGAAAACTAAAAATTTAAAAGAAAAATTAATAGTTCAATCTCAAAGCAGTCCATATTGGGACAGAAGTTTAGCTACCGATATAATGTACAAGACAGTATTTTTTCTAAATGGAGCCTCTTTAGAAAAAACCACAGAATCAGAATTAGAAAAGATTTTAGATTTTTATAACGCAAAAAAAATAGTAATAGGTCATTCTGTAGTAGATGAAGTTTCGACCGACTATAACGGAAAAGTAATTAAAATTGATGTTAAGCACGGAAAGAAAAAGAACAGCGCAAAAACACAAGGTCTTTTGATAGAAAATGGTATTGAATATAGAGTTAACGGCTTGGGAAATAAGGTAGAGCTATAAAAACGTGCTACAACAACGTATATAACACATAGCTAGGTAGTTGTTTAATCGAGGTTAAGGCATATTTGCGAGTCCGCCAAATTTTTAAATTTGGCTATTTGAAAAAAGAAAGATAATAAGAAAAATTTAAAAATTCGGCTCGTGTATAATCTGAAACGATAGTGCCTTTTTCCACGCTACGTTTCATACACAAGATCGTTGTATACCATTTTAAAAAATAACGAATTGAGAGAAATTAAGGTAAAAAAAGGACAAATTTTACAACATAAAGGTGATATAAACACCAGAGTTTATAAGGTGAAATCAGGTTTATTACGAAGCTATTCTATAGACGATAAAGGAAAGGAACATATTTATATGTTTGCTCCTGAAAATTGGATTATTGCAGACAACTGTGAAACGAGCACTCCTTGCAATTTGTTTATAGATGCACTAGAAGATTCTGTCCTTTTAATCTCAGAAAAAGAAGAAGAAATCCGCAACGCTAAGGTCAAGTCATTAGTGAACAGGTTGGCCGCTTTACAAGACCGTATTCTCGGGTTGATGAGTTCCCCATCTATTGAACGGTATAAAAAATTTTTAGAAACCTACCCTGCCATTACCCAAAGAGTTCCTCAAAGAATGATAGCCTCTTACTTAGGGATTACTCCTGAAGCTTTAAGCAGAGTTCGAAAAGAAATTTCTCTGGAAAAATAATTACTATTTCATTTCTTGATCTACATCAATGCACAACTTTTTAAATGAAAGCACCTTTGCATCATTAAATCATTAAAAAAGTATTCAAAAAATGAAAAACACAGAATTATTATTAAAAGCATCTTCTGTACTATGGGTAATTTGGGCCATTGTGCATATTGGAGCCGGCATATTTATTATAAGTTCAGATACAGTAGCTGGTGTTCAAGGAATCGCAGATGCGATTGATCCAGCAAGTCTTAAAATGAATTACCCAGATGCTATAGGAGCAATCGTTAAACAATTGGGTTTCAATATTGGTTGGGCAGGAGTAGTAACACTTATCGGAGCAGTCTTCATTTGGCGTAAAAATACTACTGCAATTTTTGTAACGGCAATGGTTGGTGGTTTAGTCGATATGGCATATTTTCTATTCATTGACTTAGGTGGTTTTGCCAAATTTTTACCAGGAGGTTTAATGACCTATGTATCAGCAACAGCAATCATATTAAGTTTTTATGCCTATTTCAAAAAAAAGAAAGTATAAATAGCTATTCATCTTAACTATATCAATCAAAATCAATGACAAAATGAACACATTACACGAAACACAAATTAGCAAAACAAGAAGAATAGCAGGTTATACACTTTCTATTATTCCTTCATTAATGATACTAATGGCTGGTATTCTAAAAGTAATCGGCAACGAAGGAATGCTTGAAAACATGAATAAAATCACCAATTGGGGTGATAAAATGCTACTGATAGGCTTAATAGAATTAGGAGCATTAGCACTTTATTGGATACCAAAAACAATGAATATCGGATTTTTCTTATTGGCTTCTTTTAGTGGTGGGATTATTGTAGCCGAAGTCGTAGCGGGTGACATTCCAATAATTGGTATTGTGGTGTCATCGTTTTTATATGCAGGAACATTTCTTAGAAAACCATCTTTATCAGGACTTTCAATTTAAAAACACTAAAATTTAAAAACAATGGTAAACACAACAATTCGACCGAAACAAGTAAAATGGTTAGCCATACTAATATTACTAACAACAAGTCGTTTTTCCGTAGTTACTTATTTCCCGGGTTTAGAGATGCTCGGAGGTCCAGACCCGAACGAGTGGCTCGGTCCTTGGGCAACAGATACCACTTTAGGATTATTAGCACCACTAATGGCATATTTAGCTTATAAGAAGACAGGATTAAAGCTTTGGGGAGCATTAATTGCTTATAACTGTATTGGTGCATTTGACTATGCCAATGGACTTTTGACAGAATACCTTAGCCCGCAAGTATCTAATCCACCAGAAATGATTTTTGGAGCAATTGGCTTGTTCTTTTGTATTCAATTAGTGGTAATCTATTTACTATTTAACAAGAATGTGATACATCATTATTCGCAAGTTAGCTCGTAAATGGAAAATAATACACAACAAAAAAATACAAGTTTGCATTTCTTATTTGGCTCTTTATTTATCCTGTTTTTACAGTGCTTTCTAAAAGCCTAATGCCATTAATGATAGATTTTCCGAGTCTTTTACAAAACTTTATTTTGAGTTTTATACTAGTTCCTTTAATGGTATGGGTCTATATTCCTTATATAAATAAACGGTTTTTCAATTGGCTAAGGAAATGAAAAACGGAATACAACAATGTATAAAAGCAATAGTGGTTTGGGTGTATACTCAAACCGTTTTTTTGTTTAATTAAGTATATTGCAATCCGAAAGTTAGTGCGTTTTAATCCGCTACTACTCTTATACCAACCGTTAGCCACAAGCAATAAAAATACGTAAATGCACGAAATCAGAAAATTTATTGACAAGATTTCTCCAATGAACAATTCTGATTGGCAGCTTTTCTCTTCAAAATTACAAGAAGTAAAACTGGAGAAAAATACTACTTTATTAAAAACAGGTAAGGTTGAAAATTATTTATCTTTTATTTCCAAAGGAATAATCCGACTTTATATTCCAAAAGTAGAATCTGATTTAACTTTTGGATTTTTATTTGAAAATGAATTTGTTACAGGTTATGATTCCTTTTTATCACAAATGCCTTCCGAATACCAAATTGAAACATTAACAGAAAGCATTTTGTGGCGAATTTCAAAAAAAGACTTAGAAGAAGTCTATGAAAGAACAAACAATGGAAATATTATTGGTCGAAAAATGGCTGAAAATATGTTTTTAATAAAATCAAAAAGAGAGATTTCCTTATTAAGTAGAACAGCAGAAGAACGATATTTGAACTTATTCATTGACCGTCCAAAATTATTACAACAAATTCCATTAAAATATATTGCATCATATATTGGAGTTACACCACAAGCATTGAGCAGAATAAGAAAACGTATTACTTAACTTGGGTTCACTGTTTTATTTGTTTTTTTCCTAACCTTTGTATTCAAATAATTCAGAAACAATATGAAAACAAACAAAATTTATTTGATTATAGTAACAGTATTATTTTTAAGTACAAATAACCTTTTAGCCCAAGAATCTAATTTATTTAACGACTCAAAACATCGAATAGGTTTTAATACGGGTTTTGGATTTCAAAAGCGTGTATTTCCTATTACTGACACGGAGGGTGGAGTAGAATATGTAAGAGTAGGTTTAAATCTTAAATACAAGTATGAAGTTAGCTACTTTCAAGCACAATACTATTACGGGTTTTTACGTAAAAAAACTTGGGGGCTAGATCTTCTTGTTCAACCACAATTTAATCAAACAAAATATAGGTTTCTAAATACAGATTCAAAAGAAATAAAAGGATATGAATTTGGTGTAAACTTTGGTCTTTTAATACGTAAAAATATATTCAATGATTTTTTAAGTTTTTACATGTGTCTTTCAGTAGGACCTCATTATATATCGGGAGTTCCTCAAAGACAGTCAAAAGGATTTATTTTTTCTGATAATTTGTTTGTAGGTTCAAACATTAAAATATATAAAAATGCTTATTTAGATTTCAGATACGGAATTAGACATATTAGCAATGCGAGTCTTACTGATAGAAATGGAGGGATAAACGATTTGTTTATAAGTATAGGACTTCTAGTTAATCTATAAGAAAAACAGCTAACAATCGCTATACTTAATTACTTAGGTCTTTGCTACTTTGGAAAAGTCTTCGATTTTTCCAAGTTCAGTTTATACTTAGAAAATTAAGTGCTTAATTGTCGCAACTAAGCATAGCCTAACCGTTGGCAGTAATCTGAACACAATTAATTTCGAAAAAAGTTGAATAAAATAATATTAGATTTTGTAATTGTAGCCAGTGGAGTTATAGGATATTTTATAAGTATATCTTTAATCACTACTTCTTTTTATAAGAATCGTGCAAATAACTACCTATCCCTTTCATTATTCTTGCTTACCAGCATGACCCTTTTAGAATGGTATGATCCTGAAGAGGGAATTTTTGAGCTCTTGCAAAGTATCATGTGGGAATTTCTGGTTGCAGCTACTTTATTTACATATTTTCTAGTTCAAATTCAGCATAAACACCTTAAAAGAAGTTGGTATAAATGGCTTTACTTCCCTTTTTTTAGCACTTTTATTATTGAGGTTTTTCTTCATTTAGATTTTAATTTTAACCTTTATAATTCTTCCTTTGAAGAGGACGGGTATGCTGTTCAGTTATTTTATAGTCTTGAGGATGGCTTATCATTTTTATATAATGTTGTTTTAATCTTTTGGGGAAGAAATTTAATAAATCGTTCTAATGATATTTCAAAAGCAAAAAGACGTTGGTTGTTAAGGTTAAACCTGTTTCTTATATGCATCATTGCGATTTGGCTTTTGTCTAATTTAGAAGATGATTTATTCGATTCAGAATATACTACAAATTTTCTACGGATAGTACTTTCCTTTTTATCATGGTGGATATTATATTACGGAGTATTCAAATTACAGATAGTCGTTCAAAAAGACGAAATACACCAATACTTAACCTCAATAAGGACAAATAGAACTCAGATAAAAAAGAAAATAAACAAAGCCACTATTTCTAAGATGATTACCGAGTTATATGTATTAATGGATGAGGAGAAGTTATACAAAAACCCTCTTTTAAACAGATTAGATTTAGCAACTCGGTTAGGAACTAGTGAAGGATATTTGTCTCAAGTTATAAATCAGGAAATCAATAAAAGTGTAATTCAGTTTGTAAATGAATATCGAATTGAGGCTGCTAAAGAACTATTGAATGATCCCGTATTTAATAAATATTCTGTTGAAGCCATTGGTATGGAAGCTGGTTTTAAATCTAAAAGTGCATTCTATAGCACTTTCAATACCAATACAGGAATATCTCCAGGAGCCTGCAGAAAGCTTCAAAAAACGTCCTAATTCGTATATTTCTATTGTTTCAGGACTTGTACAATCCTAAAATCACCTTTTATCTTTTTTGATGCTCATACTTTTGCAGCAGTAAATCAAAAAACATAAAAAATGAAAAAATCAATTTCAAAATCACTCTTTCTTATTACTGTCATTTTATATCAAACCCTTACGAGTTGTAGTTCTGACAATTCTATTCTAGGATCAATTACTGGTTCAAATAATATAGTAACAATATCGAGAGAATTACCTGCTTTTAATAAAATTCATATTGAAGGTGATTTGACAATAAATATCCAGCAAGATTCCACACAAGAAGTTGCAATAAATGTAAATGCCAATCTTCAGGATGTTATAATAACTAATGTTGACAACAATACTTTATTTGTTTCTCTTAGAAATGGTTCTTATAAAAATACAACGTTCGAACTAAATATCCAGATGCCCTTTTTACAGGAGTTTCAAATGAATGATAATACTCAAGGAAAAATAGATTTTGTCCTTGATCAACTTGATGTAAAAATAAACGACTCAGCACAGCTGGAGTTAATAGGTTCCTCTGAATCCCTAAATATAAACCTTGGAGACGATAGTAGAATAGATGGTTTTTTGTTTGCTACTACATCTTTGGGTGCTAATGTTCAAGATGATTCTGAATTAAGTATTACCTGTAATAGTGAATTAAACGGTAGTGTAAGTGATGACTCAATACTTCGCTACAAAGGAAGTCCCGTAATAAATGCAACGACCTCGGATGGTGGTGAAATTATTAATGCAAATTAATTACTAACATAAATAAGTAAAAAAATACTATGAAAACAATAAAATATTCTATACTGATTCTAATAATATCTAGTTGCTCGAAAGACAACGACAATTCAATAAATGTAACAAGCGAAGAAAGTTTAACACAACGTTTGCAACAAATTTTTGAGCAATCTGATTTGCCCGGATTTACAGTTGGCCTTGTTAATAATGGAAACGCTGTTTATCAAAATAGTTTTGGTTTTCAGGATATTGAAAACAATATTGAATACTCGAATCAAACATTACAACCAATTGGCTCAATTAGTAAGACCTTTATTGGTGTTGCCGTTGTAAAGGCAATTGAATTGGGCTATTTCAATCTAGAAACACCAATAAATGATATTCTAACAGAGCCTCTCATAAACCCCAAAAATCCCTTGGCAGAGATCCGTATTAGGCACTTAGTGAATCATACTTCTGGGTTAATAAACCCAGTTAGCACCTATGCACTATCTTACTATATATTAATGGGGGAAAACACAGCTTCTGATGGAGCACAAATACTCCAAAATTATGGGATTACACAACGAAACCCAAAAACTCTTGCTCAATTTATAGATGCATATTTTTATGAAGGAGGAGACTATTATAGCTTGGATAATTTCACAAACAATACGCTAGGAGAAATAGAAAGCTATTCCGACACAGGATCTTCTTTAATGGCTCTATTGATAGAAATAGCCTCTAGCATGAGTTATCAAGATTTTCTTAAGACGCATATTTTCAAACCGCTAGGGATGAACAATACCTCATTCGAGTATAACTTGCCGAATGATAATTATGCCTCGCTTTACTTTGATAAAAGCACACCATTTCCATTATACAATTTAGAGTCATTTCCAGATGGATCTTTGAAAACTTCTAATGAAGATCTTATGAAATACTTATTAAATATGATGGCGGGGCAACGAGGCGAAACTACTTTACTTTTTGATAGCGCTTTTTACAATCTACTATTTACAAATACTACTGAAACCTACGCTATATTTTGGGATGTTTTAGGTGAAAACACTTTTGGGCATACTGGAAGTGACCCTGGTCTTGGAACAACACTCTCTTTTAGTGGAACTCTAAATCAAGGAGCTTTTATATTAAGTAATTTTGACTCTACAGATCTGGTAAATGAAGAATATCTTGATGAAATTTTTGAGCAAATTAGTGAAAGTTTAGAGATGTTTTTATCAAATTAACTGGATTGACTTGATGCATATTAACTACTGCCAACAATGTATATAAAAAATAGCCATAGACGCAAGTCATTAAGGCTTATGCTTTTTTAATACATTTATGCTGCCCGAAAAGTTGGTTCTATTCGAAACGCTACTTTTCATATACAAGACCGTTACCACACATTAGAAAAACTAAATGGAGAATTACACATTTAAATCTGAAAGATTAGGGTTTAGAAATTGGACAGAGCAAGATAAAATTAAAATGGGACTAATTAACTCTGACCCAAAAATGATGGAACATTTCCCAACTATTCCAACACAAAAACAGACTGATGAATTCATTGACCGAATGAAAACTCAATTTTCTGAAAATGGATTCTGTTATTTTGCGGTTGACAAACTTGAAAATACTGAATTTATAGGTTTTATTGGAATTGCCAAACAGACCTTTGAATCTGATTTCACACCTTGCGTAGATATTGGTTGGAGATTAGCTCAAACAGAATGGGGAAAAGGTTTTGCTACAGAAGGCGCGAGGAAATGCCTTGAATATGCATTTGATGAAATAGGACTGAAAAATATTAAATCAATCTGTCCTGAGACAAATGATAAATCGGAAAAAGTGATGAAAAAAATAGGAATGAAAAAGACTAAAAATTTTAATCACCCTCTACTTTCTGAATTCACAGAGTTGGAAGAATGTGTATTATATGAAAATGAAAAATAACGTGTGGTAACAACGTGTATAAAACATAGCTAATAAGTGCTAAATCGCAAGGTTTGTGCTTATTTACAAAGACCGCCAAATTTTTAAATTTGGCTTTTAAAATAGAAAAATTAAAAACAAAACATAAAAATCCGGCTCTGTGTTTATCCGAAAAATTCGTGTCTTTTTACACGCTACGTTTCACACACAAACCATTATATGAAACCTAAAAAAAATAATTTGTAACATTTTGACATTCCTTGCATCCAAATGAAAACTAAAAGGGAACAAAATGAAAAAAACACTAACAGTATTCGTATTTATAGTATCTACACTTGTAGTTAACTCGCAAACAATTTATTCAAAAGCATTTGGCAATCCAAATGATAAACCGCTAATCTACCTTCACGGTGGACCTGGATATAATTCTGTAGGTTTTGAATCAACAACAGCTCAAAAACTTTCGGAAAATGGTTTTTATGTCATTTCTTATGACAGACGTGGTGAAGGAAGGTCACTAGATGAAAATGCAAAATTCACTTTTAATGAAACTTTTGATGATATAAATTTAATTTATGATAAATTCAATTTAACATCAGCAACACTAATAGGACATAGCTTCGGTGGTGTAATTGCAACCTTATATGCAGAAAAACATCCAACTAAAACTAAATCTATTATTCTTGTCTCAGCACCCCTTTCAATGCAAGAAACACTTTCCACCATATTAAAATCATCAAAATCAATTTACATTAGCAATAAAGATTCAGTTAATCTTAACTATATAAATATGTTAGAAAAAATGGATAAAAACTCTATGGAGTTTAGTTCATATTCTTTTAGTCACGCTATGCAAAATGGATTTTATTATCCAAAAGAGCTAACAAAAGAAGCTGCAAATATTTATTCAACGTTTAAAACAGATAGTCTGCTTATAAAATATAGTTCAAAAATGACTTATGAAGCACCAAGAGGATTTTGGCAAAACGAAAAATATACTACGCTAGATTTAAATGAAAATCTAAAACGAGTAGTAAAGAATGGTATACCTGTTTTCGGTTTATATGGTAAAGATGATGGTCTATTTTCAGAAAGTCAAGTAAGAAATATTGAAAATTTAATTGGGGAAAATAATTTGGAATATCTATTCAACTGTTCTCATAACCTCTTTATAGACCAGCAAATTAAATTTATTGACGCGTTAAAAAAATGGATTGAATAATGAATTTTGAAACTATTTATAAAACATATTGGCAAAAGGTTTTTAGGCTATGTATGGGGTACGCAAATGATACAGATGCAGCGAGAGATTTAACTCAAGAAACATTTATTAAAGTATGGAAACAATTACCCAAGTTTAGAAACGAATCTTCTATTGGAACTTGGATATTTAGAATTGCGTCCAATACCTGTTTGCGTCAAATTCAAAAAGATAAGAAGATGCCTAAGTCTGAATTACCATTGGAGATTAAGGATGACATTTTAGACACAAACATAGAGGAAGATATACAGTTATTATATCAATACATTTCAGAACTACAAGAAGTAGAACGAATCATCATCTCATTAGAACTAGAAGATATGAATCAAAAAGAAATAGCTGAAATTATTGGTCTATCTGAAGGTAACGTTCGAGTTAAGATTCACAGAATAAAAGAAAAATTAGCACAAAAATTCAAGAAAAATGGAAACTAATATAGATTTAAAAAAAATATGGAATACACAAAAGATAGAAACTCCAAATGTGGAAATTCTTTATACTAAAGCAAATAAACTAAAAAGCAGAAGTTTTTTAAAGCTAATATTAGTCAACATTACACTTTTACTAACCATTACTTTTATTTGTTTTATTTGGTATTATTATCAGCCTGAATTAGTAACTACTAAGATTGGTATTATACTAACTATTTTAGCTGTGATTATTTTTTTATTACCTTTTAACAAACAATTTTCTTTACTAACTAAGAATAAAACAGAACCTAATAGTAAGGAATACCTTCAACAACTTATAAAATTAAAAGAAATACAAGTATACCAACAGACTACAATGTTAAGTATCTATTTTATAATTCTTTCTTTAGGAATTGGCCTATATATGTTTGAATATGTTTCTAAGATGACAATTACTTGGGGAATAATCACCTATGCTATAACCATACTTTGGTTTGCAATAAATTGGTTTTATTTAAGACCTAAAACAATTACGAAACAGAACGCAAAACTTAATAAGCTATTAGTTGAATTTGAAAAATTGAATAATCAAATGAATGACTAAAAGGCAGCATATAACAATGTATATAAAAATTAGGGCAAAAAGTACTTAAACAAAGGCTTGTGCTTATTTACAAAATCCGCCATATTTTTAATTTGCATTTTAGAGGAAAGTTAAAAATAAAATGAAAAATATGGCTAAGTGCAAAACCGAAAGTAACTGTTTACCAATTGCCCTACTTTCCATATACTAAACGTTGTGCTTCATTATCAGAAACCGTTACAAATGATAAAATTCTTTAGAAAAATTAGACAAAAAACTCTGACCGAAAATAAGTTTGGAAAATATCTGACTTATGCAATCGGAGAAATTATCCTCGTTGTTATTGGAATTCTGATTGCATTGTCAATTAATAATTGGAATGAAAACAGGAAAAGTGAAAATCAACTTAACACCATTTACAATGAAGTTGAACAAAACTTAAAGTCCGACCTGTCAAATATAGATGACGTTATAAAACGTTATGAACAATTAGAATTGAGACTTGAAAAATTCATTACAGAAGGATATTCAAATATTCCTTTAGATTCAATTAACGTAACTAATTATTTAGATTTTACTACCATCCCAATGGATATAAATAGTTTTATAGCCTTTGATATTCAAGATAAAGGTATTGGATTACTTAAAACCTATAATGACTTTAACACTAGCGGAAATAAAGACCTTACAAATGAAATTATTCAGTTCTATAATATTGATGAATCTTTAAATTTGGTACTTGATAAATTAAAGGAAGAGTCATTTAATAATATAAAATATATTGAGCAATTCTCTTGGTATTCACACCATATGACTATGAAATACAATCCTAAAACGATAGCTTTTTTTGCAAAGAGTAAAATTTTTAAAAATAAGGTTGTGACATATAGACTAATAGCGATTGAAAACTTTTTGCCTCTGTTAAGATATTATAAAGAGTCAGCAACTACATTATTAGAAAAAATAGAAACAGCTAACTGAAAATAAGGAAAGAACAACACGGTATATAGCTCATAGCTGGGCAGTTGCATAATCGAAGTTTTGGCATATTTAAGAAGTCTGCCAAATTTTTTAGTTTGGCCTATTGAAAAAAAAGTAATAAGAAAATTATAAAATTTGGCTCGTGCTTAAGCGAAAAATATCATTAATTTACATGATACGAGCCATATACAAGACCGTTGTAGGTAATTTAAAAAAACCGCATAATACCAATAAAATATAATTAGAAAAGTATTTTTTATATATTCGTAACCAGTTACGTATTTAATAACACAGAAAATGGATTTTGATGAAATTGGAGAAATGGCATTAGGCAGCAGATTAAGAGCATTAAGCGATAAGGTTACAGAAAATGCTGAACAAATATATGGAGTTTATGATATAGAACTAAAACCAAAATGGTTTCCAGTTTTCTACTTTTTATCTAATCATGATAAAGGAAAATCTATCACTTCAATAGCTGACGAAATTGGACATTCACATCCATCTGTCATTAAAATTGTTCGAGAAATGTCAAAAAAAGGATTGGTTTTAGAACAAAAAGATAAATCTGATGGACGGATAAATAATATACTCTTAACTCAAAAAGGGAAAGGTATATCTGCAAAAATACAAGAACAATATATAGACGTTGGAAGTGCAATGAAAAATACACTAAAACTAACCACACACAATATTTGGTTAGCTATTCAAGAGTTTGAGTACTTGTTAAAAGAAAGGTCACTTTTAACAAGAGTTATTGAAGAGAAGAAAATAAGAGAATCTTCAACAATTGAAGTTTTGAATTACTCACCAGAACACCACACAGCTTTTCAAGAACTCAATGAAGAGTGGATTACCAAATATTTCAAATTAGAAGATGCCGATAGAAAAGCATTAGACAACCCTAAAAGCTATATTTTGGACAGAGGAGGGAAAATTTTAGTGGGTGTTCAAGGTAAGACTATTTTAGGGGTTTGTGCCTTACTGAAAATGCAAAATGATAAGTATGATTATGAACTGGCAAAAATGGCAGTTTCTCCAAAAGCACAAGGGAAAGGCATTGGGTATTTATTAGGAAAATCTATTATTGAAACAGCAAAAAAATTAAACGCCTCTAACATATATCTTGAAAGTAACACAATTTTAAAACCAGCAATCTCATTATATGAAAAACTAGGATTTAAAAAAATAGTTGGTCATTACACACCATATGAAAGATGTAATATTCAAATGGAACTTAAACTGAAATAATCAAAAATGAAATTTGAAAATAAAATAGCTATTATCATCAAGGACGAACTATTAAATTGGCAAAAGCTCAATGTTGCTTCATTTTTAGCAAGTTCGGTAGCAATAAAATTTCCTGAAACGCACGGAAAATCATTTGTAAATGCTTCAAAATCGGAATATCTACCTTTTATCAAGCAACCAATTATTATTTATCAAGCCGATGACCAAGCTCAAATGGATAGAGCATTTTCAAGAGCAAAACAAAGAGAACTACATATTGGGATTTATACAGACTCTCTTTTTTCAACAAAAAACGAAGATGAAAACCACATTGAAATAGGCAAGTTAACAGACGAAAATCAGATTTTGGTAGGAATTATAATTTATGGGGACAATAGGAAAGTGAACAAAGCTCTGAATGGCCTTAAATTCCACGGATAAAAACTACCTACAACACCGTATAAAATTAATTGCTAGTTTTAGCTTACTTACGAAAGTCCAAACGGACTTTCTTGGTACGGGTTTTATTTACTAACGTTATTGCTTAAAACACGCAACTAAACTTATACAACAACGTTGGCAACAAGCTAAAACAGAACATAGAACAAAAAGAATATAAAATGAAAAAAATTGGACTTGTAGGAGGAATTAGTTGGACTTCAACTTTGGATTATTATAAATTTTTTAATCAAGGTATTAATGCAAAATTGGGTGGATTAAATTCTGCGGAATGTATTATATATTCATTAAATTTTTCAGACGTTCAAAATAAAGGTTGGACAAATTCTTTTGACCTTATTTTTGATGCATGCAAAAGTTTAGTCTTAAGCAATGTGGATGCCATAGTCTTGTGTGCAAACACAGCGCATCTATTTACAGACGAAATTCAAAAAAAAATTGAAATTCCAATTATTCATATTGCATCTGCTACTGCAAAAGAAATTAATAGGAAAAAATTGAGCAAGGTTGGATTATTAGGGACTAAATTCACAATGGAAATGGATTTTTACCATGATAAACTGAAAGAATACGACATAGAAACAATTATCCCGACAGATAAAAAAGATATTGAAATAATACAAAATATTGTCAAAAATGAGCTTGGAAAAGGAATTGTAACTAAAGAATCAAAGGAAAAATTTATTAATTATGCTAATAAGTTGATCGAAAGAGGAGCTGAAGGAATTGTTTTAGGTTGCACAGAAATACCTATGCTAATTGAACAAAAGGACTTTAATTTTACTGTCTTCGATACAACTAAAATTCACGTAGAAGATATGATAAATTTTGCATTGGAAAGTGAAAAGCCAGTCGCCAACACCGTACAAAATTAATTGCTTTGTTTTAGCATACTTACGAAAATCCTCGCAGACTTTATCTATGTTTATTTATTAACTTTATTGCTTAACCACAGCAACTAATCTTGTACAAAAACGTTGTAAGTAATTACACAAAATAATGAATCAAGAAATATTAACTCTAAGAAAAAAACTTCATCAAAACCCTGAATTGTCAGGTTGCGAGGGCAATACTTCGAATAGAATAATTGAGTTCATTGAATCTAACAATCCAACCAAAATCATAAAAAACATAGGAGGCTCTGGACTTGCCGCAATTTACGAATTTGACGAAGAAGGTCCAGTTATTGTAATTAGATGTGAACTTGATGCTCTTCCTATTGAGGAAAAAAACAACTTTGAATATAAATCAATAAATAAAGGAATATCACACAAATGTGGCCACGATGGGCATATGGCAATTGTGGCAGGACTAATATTTTGGATAAAGGAACAAACATTTAAATCAGGAAAAATAGTTCTTCTTTTTCAACCTGCCGAAGAAACTGGGGAAGGAGCATTTAAAGTTTTGAAAGATGAAAATTTTATAGGCATTAAACCAGATTACATTTTTTCTTTACATAACCTACCTGGATTTCCAACTAATTCTATCGTATTAAAAGCCGACTATTTTACGGCTACTGTACAAAGTATGATAATTACATTAAAAGGGAAAAAGGCACATGCCTCAGAACCAGAGAATGGAATTAACCCTACAGTTGCTGCATCTGAAATCGTGAGTTCTTTTTCGAAATTTGCCAATCATAATTTAGAAAGCGATGATTTTTCAGTCATCACACCTATTCATGTAAATATTGGCGAAAAAACTTATGGTATTTCTCCTGAAAATGCGGAAATCCATTACACTTTAAGAACCTGGAGCGAGTGTAAAATGAAGGCTTTAGAAAAAAGTTTATCCGAATACGTAACCTTTGCCTGTAATAGACATAACTTAAAATTTGAAATCAAATGGTTCGAATATTTTCCAGCAACAAAAAACGATGTTGAAAGTTATAACCTTATCAAAAAAGTAGCTCTAACTAACAGTTTCAATATAAAAGAAATAAAGATGCCGTTGCGGTTTGGCGAGGATTTTGGTTGGTTTTCAAAAAATTATAAAGCAGCAATGTTCGGCTTAGGAGCTGGTATTAATCATCCTTCGCTTCATCATAGTGACTATGATTTTCCTGAAGAAATAATTGAAACCGGAATTGATATGTTCAAAAATATTATAAATGAAATATTAAAATAACTACCTACAACAAGAGCTAAAATTCATGCCCAATCAACCTAACCGTTGCACGAAATTTTAGCTAAACGTTGGCATTAATTGAGAAAGACTGTAACATCCTTCTATATTTATTATCTTATATAAAACTCAATCAATCAAATGAAAAAAACACTTTTAGCATTACTGATGTTACTAATATTTGTTTCCTGTAAAACTGAAAAAGGAAGAATATTATTTATAGTATCAAATACAGAAGACATGGGAGACCCAGAAAAACACTTTGCGGGTAACAATCTCTGGGAAGTAGCTCCTCCATACCATGTTTTTGTTTCTCATGGATATGAAGTTGATTTTGTTTCACCAACTGGTGGAAAAGTCCCTTTCTCGATGGATCCTCTTGGAATTAGTAGTTATACTATAAAGTATGAGAATTTTAATGGTAATGTTGAAAATTCACTTACGCCTGACCTAGTAAATTATAAAAAATATAAAGCCGTTTTTATAGGTGGTGGATATGGACCATTATTTGATGTCGCCAACAACGAAAATTTATTATCAATTATAGCCAATATTTATGAAAATGGTGGAATAGTAGGAGGTTGTGGACACGGACCTGGTGCTTTTGCAAATGTCAAACTTAATAATGGTGATTATATGGTTAAAGGGAAGAAAGTGACTGGCTTTCCAAATTCAACTGAGATTACTAAAAACTGGGCTAAAGAAGGAACTTTATTACCTGTAATGTTGGAAAATCAATTGAGAGCAAATGGCGGAATATTTCAATCCAAAAGTGATTTGAATGATAAACATGATATAGTAATTGACAAGAGAATTGTGTCCACCATGTTTCTACCCTCTTCGGCAATAGTTGCAAAAGAAATGATTCAACAAATAGAAAACTAATGCCAACAATGACTGCAGTTAATACGGGTTTTGGTGCTTAACCAAAAGTTCCGTGCTTTGAGCCAGGTCCGCCAAATCTTTTTGATTTGGCTTTAGAACAAACAAGATAAAACAAAATAAAAAAGCTTTGGCTAAGTGCTTAATCGGAAATTAATTACTTTTAATTCCAGTACTAATCATAGCCGAGACGTTGTGTGTAATTTGAACAAACAGAAATGAAAATAACAGCATTAACATCTTTTTGTGTCGATTTATTTCCTGAATTGGATAAAATTTACGTCGGAGGAAATTCATTGAACTTTGCTACTCAATGCAAACTTTTAGGATATGAAAACACCTCAGTAATTGGGGCAATTGGAAAAGATAGATTTGGAAAACTAATAGAAAACCAATTAGATAAATTAAATATAAATCGTTCTAGGTTATACCAGATTAACGAACCGACTGCATCAAATAAAATTTTTATTAATGAAAAAGGAGACAGATATTTTAAAGACGATAGCTGGAATGGAGGCGCATTTGATAAGTTTAGATTATCAGAAAGTGATTGGAATTCATTAGCTGACAGTAAAATTGTTGCAATGCCAGCTGGCGCCTCAAACTTGAAAGAACTTTTAAAGAGACGAAATGAAAGTCAATTAATAGTCATTGACTTTTTAGACTACTTGGGAAGTGACTTTATCAAAGAACATATAGACAATATCGACATTGTTTTTCTGAGTGGTAAAGAAGAAATGCTAGATGAACTGCAAGAACTTTCTTCCCAAAAGAGAAAACTAATAGTGTCGACTTTAGGAGCAAAAGGTAGTGTAGCCCTTTTTCAAAATAAGAGATATTACCAAAAAGCGATTGAAGTTGATAAAATTATTGACACAACAGGTTGTGGAGACGCTTTTCAAGCAGCTTTTAGTATTGAATGGCTGAAAACTAAAGACATAGAAAAATCATTAAAAGAAGGTTCAATTGCTGCTAGTAAAGTTTTGAGTTTTGTAGGTGGAGTTGAACAAGAATAGAAAACTACACACAACACCGTGTATAATTAATTGCTGGTTCTACGTTACTTACGAAAATCCTCGCGGATTTTCTATTCGGTTTGTATTTACTAAATTAATCGTATAATCAACGCAAACAAATCATACACAAACACGTTGCCATTAATTAAAACACACACACATACAACCATTTCTATTATTTCAGCGTCTTTATAATTGAGACCTAAATTTTTAACTTATAAAAATGAAAAAAACCAAAATTACTTTACTATTCATCCTTGTTTTAACTTTAATTTATTTGTTTTTACCAAAACAACAAATAAAAAGTACTACAGCTAAAAATAGTGATGAATATATTATAGCAAAAATGGAAGAAACAGCTATTCCTGGAATGGCTGTTTCTGTAATAAGAGATGGAGAAGTTATTTTATTGAAGGGCTATGGATATGCGAACGTTAGTAGTCAAAAAAAAGTTGACATACATACGCCTTTCAATATTGCTTCAATAAGCAAACCTATTTTAGGTATTGCTCTATTAAAATTGGTCGACCAAAAAAGACTGGATTTAAATCAAGATATTAATTCCTATTTGCCTTTCAGAATCGATAACCCAAAAAATGATGTAAAAACAATCACTGTGCATCATTTGGCTACGCATACCTCAAGTATAAATGATTATTATGATATTGATAGTTATGAGATTAATAAAGATGCTGAAATTTCACTTTCTAAACATATCAAAAAACTACTAACACCTAGTGGCACTTTATATAATCAGGGAGAATTCTTCAAGAATACCCCTACCGGAACTGAAAGAAATTATAGTAATCTTGGAGCAGGAGTTGCTGGTTTAGTTTTAGAATCTATCACGAAAGAAAGTCTTGCCCAATTTTCTTCGAGAGAAATTTTTCATCCTTTAAAAATGAAAAATACTGGATGGTCACTAGCGGAATTTGAAATGGATAAATTAGCTACACGCTATAATGTAAAACAATGTGTTCCGTTTTTTAATTTATGTGCCGATACAAGTACACCTATAACTAATTATTTGATTTCCAAAATTTTCAATCCTCCTTTTGAGAATAAAAGCTTTATCGAATATCCTCACTATGGAAATCCTCAATACCCAGATGGAGGCCTAAATTCTAGTATTAATGACCTAACAATTTTGATAAAAACATTCTTTAATAGAGGAAAAAATGGTGATTATAATTTACTATCAGAAGATTCTTTTAATGAGATGTTTAAACTTCAGCTCCCAGATTCATTAAGTACTCGACAACGTTTTTTCTGGAGAGACAATAAAGACGGTTTAACAGGCCATTCTGGTTCTGACCTTGGTGTATTCACTAATGCCTATTTTGACTTAGAAAAGCAGGATGCAGTAATCATTTTAATGAATAGGGACGTTGATGCGGTAACCGAAAATGCTATGGATGAAATAAGAAATAAGTTATTGAATTATAGACGAGAGATTATAAAGGAATAACTTAAAAAACTACGGGCAACACAGTATCTAATTTAGTGCTAGTCATCGCCCACTCACAAAAATTCAGCTGAAATTTTCTATCTGTGATTTATTTAATAAATTAAGTGCTTAAACACGCAACAAATCACATACAAATCGTTGCCAGTAATTAGACTAAACCGAGAAATATAGATAATTATAATGAAAATTTTGATCTTTGGTGCGTCAGGTTCTGGAACTACAACTTTAGGAAAGGAAATTGAAAAAAAAGACAGATTTTAAGCATCTGGATGTTGATGATTATTATTGGAAAAAGACTGAACCACCTTTTCAAGAAAAATTATCTTTAAAAAAACGAAATGATAATCTGAAAGTCGATTTACTAGTATCCGAAGATTATCTTGAAACTATAGGCCATAATTCAAGGTTTAATTCAGCAGCATTAAGAGCAACAGAATTAAGAGGTAGAAATGAAAAAATTAATTTGCACACGATAAACCAAAACTAAGCACAACCATGTATATAAAAAATAGGCGAAAGAAGTAAAATCTAGGCTTTTGACTCGTATCAAACTTTGTACTTAACTGAAATTTAGGTGCTTTGAAATCGCCTACTTTTCATATACTAAACGTTAGCGGTAATATGTGGTAAGAAGTAACATAACCTTCGAGGCTTTCCTTTTTTTGCTGCTTACCCTATAAAAGATCTGCTCATTTCGCAAGCAGAACGTTTATCAGAGCAACAAAAAATCTACGGTACCAATTCATTGGTTTATCCTTTTAAGTGCGGCCTAGGCTTTAAAAATAGAGCAACTTTCGGGGTTTTCCCTTTTGCCGCCACAACGCAACTGTTGCGCAATCGATACGCGGACGGACTTATGGCTTGCCCGTATTTATAAAAGTTCTATAAGTATTCAAGTTTTTTTTATGTCTACTTAGGATTATCACAGGATGTAAGCCGTGGCAAAATCCACGGGAATAGCAGTATGAGCTTGTTTTTTGGAGCTGGGTTCGGGTTACATAAAACCGCTAACAAGACCTATACGTAATGCGGCGCTTGGTCAATATCATAAGGTTTGCGTATTTTTAGAAGGTCTGCCAAAACAGTTTGATTTGGGATTTAAAATAAAAAAATAAACACAAAAAAACTGCTTTAGCTAAGTGTAAAATAAAAAAGATGAGTACTGCTCTGCTCCTGCACTACGTATAGCTTTGACGTTAGCGACAAGTTAAAATAAGACCTCGTTTATGAAACTCAAATGCAGAGTAGATATATTTAGAACAAAAAGACAACTTAATGAAATTTAAATACAAACGTAGAAGGCAAATCCTTAAACAATACATTATTGGTTGGACAATTTCATTTCTTTTTTTAAGTGTTGTTCGAGGTGAAGGATCTCAAGAATTAGGTTCCGTTCAATTTGAGTTTTGGCAATCCATATTCGCTTCTATTATTGGCGGATTACTTTTAGGAAGTATTTCTGGATATGCTCAAATAGTAGCTGAAAAAAAAATGTTTAAACGAATATCAATACAAAAACTATTAGTTTTAAGAGTACTATATGCTATACTATTCCTAATATTTATTATTTCTATATCATATGTCATTTTTGGAAAAAACATAACGTTTATCGAATTTGCTTTCGAACCTGGCAGTTTTGCGTTTTATCTATATATAATATGTGTTGACATTTTCATGTTTGCTTTAAGGCAGATTAATTTGTTTCTCGGAGGCAATAATCTTTGGAAGCTTTTTAGCGGTAGATTTTATTCTCCGAGAGAAGAAGAACGAATATTTATGTTTCTAGATCTTCAGTCTTCAACAACGCACGCAGAAAGACTCGGCCATATCAAATACAGTAAAATGATTCAAGACTGTTTTAATGATTTAGGAATTGTAAGTGATTACGAATCAGAAATATATCAATATGTTGGAGATGAAGTAGTCCTGTCTTGGCAGCTTGAAATAGGATTAAGAAATCAGAATTGCCTTATGGCATATTTTAAATTTCAAGAGCAATTAGATAAAAAGGAAGACTATTATGAGGCAGCGTATAATTGTAAGCCCTTTTTTAAAGCTGGACTAAATTCAGGTATAGTTACAGTGACTGAGATAGGGAAGTATAAAAAAGAAATAGCGTATCATGGAGACACCATCAATACTGCTGCAAGGATTCAAGGAAAATGTAATGAACTCAATCAACAATTATTAATTTCCGAAAACTTAAAAGACGTAATAGATGATATAGGTTTCATATTTGAGAAAATTGGCAATATAGAATTAAAGGGAAAGAAGAAAACGGTACTTATTTATGGTATTCATAAAAATAAAATAAGCAAATGAATAAAAAACTCTTTCTATTATCAATAATTGGACTAAATTTTGTGTTACTACGCTGTAAACAAACAAATTCTAATCAACCGTATTTAAATCAAGCTCCACCCACTACAATTCCAAAATTATTTGCTCCGTTAATTGTTAACACGGACAGCATTGAAATTAATACGGTGTTTAACTCTTCTTTTACCGAAATGTTTTTTACCAGAATTATTAATGAAAAATTTGTTATTCATCATTCTGAATTAATTGAAGGTAATTGGAATTTGCCAGAACCTATACAAATGTTTATCGACCAAGAAAAGGAGTCAGTTGCGATTGACCCTTCAATTAGCCAAGACGGGAATACAATGTATTTTCTTGGTATTAATCCAGAAGACCATTTAAAAAAGTCTAAGCCTGACATTTACAAAAGCCAAAAAAATAATGGTAAATGGCAATTAGCGACAAAAGTTGAACACCCTATATCAACACAAGAATATGCAGAATCATACCCTGTTGTAGTTGCAGACGGAAGTTTGTACTTCACATCTGACAGGCCTGGTAGCTTAGGTAAAAGAGATATTTATCGTGCTCAGTATTTAGGAGATGGGAAGTTTGACTCTCCGATAAATATTGGTCCTGAAGTAAATTCTGAAAAAGGAGAAAGAAGTACTTATGTTTCACCTGATGAAAGTTTCTTAATAACTGCCAATACATATTCTAATGAAAAGGGGTTTGCGGTATCTTTCAAAAAAAATGGCAAATGGCAAAGACCAACTTTTTTTAACCTTGGAGAGAATATAAATGAAGATTGGAATTATTACTGTCCCTATATGTCGCCTGACAATAATTATTTTTTCTTCTCGAAAAGATATAGTTCTCCTGCAAATAGTGGGTGGAAAGGAGTGACGAAAGGTGCAGTGTATTGGGTTAAATCAAATGAGATTTTTAAACATAAAGAAAAATAACAATTGCTAACAACGTTTATAGTTCATTGCGCAGCCATTTAGGTGTCTGTCGAGAAGACCTCGCGAATTTCCTACACGTTCTTCCCTTTTTGATACCTTATTACCAAACGCAACGAAACCATACACAAACCGTTGTAAAGCATGTATTAAGGTATTTTTAGAACTTTATGTAGTTCCTTTTTATAACTCACTCCTATTGGAATTTCCAATGTACCAACTTCAACATCATGGGCCGTATAGGCAGTGATTTTATCTGTGTTAACAATATATGATCTATGCGTTCGAAGAAAATTTTCTGGTAACTTTTGTTCAAAATCACTGATTTTATCTTTGGTAACAATTGTCGTTTCCTTGGTATGTATTTGTATATAGTCCTTTAAACTTTCCACATAAACAATTTCTGAAAATAAAATTTTAACATTTTTCTTATTTACATTGACATATATAAAACCTGAATTTTTATCTTTTTTAGAAACATCAACTTCGTTTTTATAATTGCTTTCAACTGTTTTAAAGTACTTATTAATCGCTTTAAAAAACCGATCAAAAGAAATGGGTTTTAATAAATAATCTACCACTTCTAATTCATAACTTTCTATTGCATATTCTCTATAAGCTGTTATAAAAATAACTTTAGGCGGATTACTCAGAGATTTTAAAAAATCAATCCCAGTTAACAGCGGCATTTGAATATCTAAAAATATCAAATCTACAGGCTTCGATTTCAACACTTCAAAACCTTCCAATGCATTGTTACAAGTCGCTATTACTTCCAAATTAGGAAATTTAGCAACATGTGCTTCAATCAATGCTATTGCAAGAGGCTCATCATCTATAATAATACATTTTATCTTCACTTATTTAATTTCAAGTTTTACCGTTTTAGGTATTTAAATTTATTTGAAGCTCTACATTATATGAGATTTTATCCTCTACAACCTCCATTGAATGTTTGTTGGGATAAATTAATTGCAATTGACTATTCGTATTTACAAGTCCAATTCCCCTTTTAAAATTTGTAACATCTTTTTGAACGTGTGCTGGTTTTGTATTACATATAGAAAATAATAACTGTTTATTTTTAACACCAATTTCTATTCTTATTTTAGGAATGGTAACTGTTCCACTCGCTCCATGTTTAAAGGCATTTTCAACAAGCGAAACTAAAATTAATGGAGCTATTTGAGTTTGAGAATCATCAATATTCTTATTAAAAACAAGTTCTAACCTATTTCCATAACGCAACTGTTCTAAATCTATATAGTTTTGTATCAGCTGAGTTTCTTCTGAAATTGAAACTGTATTTTCATTACATTTATACAACATGTAATCTAACATTTCTGATAGTTTTAAAACAGTATCAGAGGCTTTGTCAGAATTTTGAAGCGTTAGCACATATAAATTATTTAATGTGTTAAATAAAAAATGTGGGTGAATCTGAGCTTTCATAAAATTTAATTCTGCAATTACCTTTTCTTTTTTCAAAAATTCTGCTCTTCTTTTTTCTTCAAAACGTTCTCTTATAAGCATAACGCTTGCAAAAAGAAATACTGGTAAATAGACTCTATGAAAAAAATCTTGATACAGTCTTTTTACGTCAGATGCAATTTCTAAAAGTGATTCTTGTCTAAATGGTTGTTCTCTGTACAATTCTTCTACAACATAAATTACCAATACACGAGCTAGAATAGAAAACACATATGTACTGATTAAAAAAAGAAACCCGAAGAGCACATATTTCTTCTTGTATAAGAACGTTGGATTTAAAAAATAAATAAGACAATAAGAAGCTATTATTTGAGGAAGTAATAAAATAACATTCCGGTTAAAAGATTCAGATATTGAACCATAACCATCTTTCATTGCTAAGGTATAACACAATAATAAAAGTATCCAAAATATCACATGACTCAACCAACGTTTTTGAAGAATACTAGTGCTAAACAGAGTTAATGATTTAATCATAATTTGAAAAATACACAATAACTAGAGTCAGGATCAAAATATCGATGCGTTGTTCTCTATTTACCCTTAATAATCATTTGTTACTGACGAATTAAAAACATCCTATAATATCAACGCTCTATAGTTAACAATGACTTAGTCGTCGACATACTATAATCAACACTATTTTAATGAAGTTCTTTGTCTTATTAAAAGAGATTCACTTAAAATTAAAATTAAAAATAATGAACATTAAATTATTAGCCTTTATTACAGTAGCTTGTATTGGATTTATCAATTATTCGTTTGCACAAAAAGATACACTGGAAATCATTAAAATTAATGAAGGTTCTGGTTTTTTCTACATTAAAGGAGGTATTGGACATGAGAATGATTCAATTACAGTGTATTATCACAAACCAAAAAACTTGACTACAAAATCGAAGGTTTTGATGGTTATTCCAGGAGCTGGAAGAAACGGAGACGATTATCGAGATTCTTGGATTGAAGCCTCAGAAAAGCATAATGTATTGATACTTTCTCCTTCTTATGCCGAAAAAGATTATTCCTACGCCGATTATCACTTAGGTGGTTTGATTAAAGAATTGGACATCAGAAAAGGAGTTACTTTTGAAAAGAATTCCAATCAAGTTTTTATAGATGAAGACATCGTGGAATTTAAACCAAATACAGATACTAGTCAATGGATTTATCATGATTTCGATCGAATTTTTATAATCGCCAAAAGAGCAGTGAAATCTAAGCAACAAAAATATGATATGTTTGGGCATTCTGCTGGTGGGCAAATTCTACATCGCTTTGCGTTAATTTATCCTAATTCAAAAGCAAATCGAATACTGGCTTCAAATGCCGGTTCTTACACACTTCCAAACACAAATACAACTATACCTTTTGGTTTAAAAAACACGGGGATTAACAACAAAAATCTAAAAAGGTCTTTCAAGAAGCATTTAGTTATTTTTCTTGGCGAATTGGATAATGCAGATGAAAAAGGAGGCAAAATCCTAAGGTCAAAGACAACAGACAAACAAGGAACACATAGGTTAGCAAGAGGGACTTATTTTTACAATAACAGTATAGCAATAGCAAAAATGCTGAAAACTAAATTCAACTGGAAACTAAAAATCATTGCTGGAGTGGGACACAATCAACGAAAAATGGCAAAAGCAGCGGCCATTTACCTCTATGAAAACTAATAATTCAACAAAATGGGATAGAAACGTTTTACAACAACGTGTATATTTCATGCTATCACATGAACTTCAAATAAAAATTATATCTTTAAACATACGGTTTACTATAACTGAAAATCCTGCGGATTCTAAGTCGCACAAATCATACACGAATACGTTAGGCGTCGTGTTAAAAATCTTCTACTTTACATCACAATTCTGTTTTTTTTGTCATCCTGTGGCAGAAAAAAAAAGTCGGCACTTGAATCGGAGATTTTATGGAGAATCGAATCCAAAAGTGGAATCGAATCCTTTATTTTCGGAACAATACATCTATATCCACGAACTGAATTGGAGCTTTCCTAAAAGGTTATTTCCAAACTTCAAGAATGTGACATACTTGCATTAGAAAGAGATATGTCAAATCAATCGGAACAGGAAAAGTTTGCAGACTTTAAAGTGCCAACTTTTTTACTGGAAAGGTATAGGGTTGTCATTGCAGAATACGGAGACGAACTTATAAATATGGAAAGTGAACTAATCATAAAAGCGTTAGAATCGATAATGGACGTAACGGGACTGGAATCTACCGACGAAGTTCTAAACTTACTGAAAAATATTAGCGATGAAAAATACCTGAAAATACACGTATCAAAGAACAAATACTGGTAAACTATAAAGAAACCTTAAACCAATACAAAAGGCAAGAAGTAAGCAATTTATATAAAAGTATGACAGTCCAAATGGGAGAAGAAATTATAAAAATACTGTTGGACAAACGAAACAAAAATTGGATAGAGGACATAGAATACCTGATTGAAAAAGACAGGACATTTATCGCTGTTGGAATGGCACATTTAGGAGGTGAAAATGGAATTCTAAATTTGTTGAAAGAGAATGGATATGAATTACAAAGAGTGGAATAAAATATACGCCGCCTGACAAAACCTAAACGTAATGCGGACTTTAGAGCTAAATCGAAAGGTCTATGTATATTTAGAAGGCCGCTAAATCTTATGGATTTAACATTGGATAAGAAAAAAATAAAGCAAAACAATAAGCTTTAGCTTCGTGCGCAGACGGAAACCAAAAGTTTCCTTGCCTCCGCACTACGCTTAGCCTAACCGTTGAACATAATACTAAAAAAGTGTAACAAAAATTCAGATTTGACTACTAAGAGATATAAAAAACTTAAACAAATGAAAAAAATACTTTACATTTTACTAGTTACTTTTGGAACCTCTCTTCAGGTTTTTAGTCAAGAAACACCATTAAGTCCATTAAATAATCCGGCTGACAAAAGTTTTATCAAAGCCGAAACTTCTGAAATGACTTGGTTTATGCTTAAAGATTCTCTTAAAATTCAAATAGGAAATGTGCTAACTGAAATTCAAAAAGAAAAAGAGAGCATATACATTATTACAACAGTCAATATGAAACAGTCGCCTACCAAATGGGTTGACAGTACCATTGTTGAAACACTGAATTTTAAACCGGTATATCATTCTTCATTCAATCAACAAAGAGATATGGTGTTGAATTTTGAAGAAAAAATTACTGGCTATTATTTAGATAAGCAAACAGCGACTAAAACACAAATTTCTGAAGAAGTTGACAAGCCTTTTTTTGATAGTAATTTCTACCCTCAATTAATAAGATTTCTTCCTTTAAAAAATAATTATTCAAACACTATTTCTATTTTTGACTATAATCCCACATCTAAAACAGGAGTAATTACCGCAACAATTAAAGATACAGAACAGACGTCTATCGACTTCAATGGAAAAACGAAACAAGTTTGGAAAGTTGAAGTTACAGATGATATTTCAAACAACGCTGCTATAAGTACATATTACATAGACACATCAACAAGAAAAATACTTAAACAAGAAATTGATTTTGGTGGGAGAAAAATGTTAATGGAATTAGTAGAATAGTGCAAAAAACACTGTGTACAACAATTTATATAAAACATAGCTAATATAGGCAATACCAAAGATTCATGTGTATTTACATAGACCGCCAAATTTTTAAATTTGGCTTTTAATAAAATAAAGAGAAAAAGAAAAATTCGGCTCGTGTATAATCTGAAAAGTTAGCGTTTATTTATACGCTATGTTTCCTATACGAGACGTTAGCAGTAATTTGCAGAAGCTGTAACAAATGATATATACAATCGCCTAACTGAAAAATACAATTGAAAACAATAAAAAAATTATTACTATCGACTTTCGTAATGCTTCTTCTTCTAACAAGTTGCAGTACTCTTAAGACAATTAAATTAATGAAAAGTGGAGAAGTTGAACAAGAAGAGTTCAATGTTAAAATTCCTTTTGAATATCGCTTAGGTCTTATTATTTTGAAAGTGAATATTTCTGGAGAAGAGTATGATTTTATTCTTGATACAGGGGCTCCAAATGCTATTTCAAAGGAATTAGCTAAAAAATTAGAGCTAAGTAACATCTTTAAACAGAAAGTTGTTGATAGTCAAAGTGAAGAATCTAAGTTAGGTTTTGTTTTAATAAAAAAGCTAGGCTTAGGAGGTATTGATTTTTTAAATATGGGCGCTGCAGTTGCTGATTTAAAGCAATCTAAAGAAGTAGGCTGTTTACGAATTGATGGTTTTATCGGTTCAAATTTAATGAGAAAAGCTATTTGGAAATTTGATTACCAAAATCAAATAATTACCATCACCAACTCAATTGAATCTTTAAGTATTCCAAAAGTAACTAGTAAAATACCTTTTTTTACAATGCTTACTGGAACGCCTATTATAGATTTTAGATTAAATGATGTGACCCAGAAAAACGTCATCGTCGATTTAGGCTCAAATGGTGGTATTTCATTATCGAAGAAAACTTATAATGCTTTGATGAAAAACAATCCTTCGATTCCACAAACATCCAGTTTTGGAATTTCAGGTTCAGGACTTTATGGCTTAGGTAAAGCAGATAGTACTTATCACATCAAAGCACCCTCTGTTTCATTTGGAGATGTCTCACTTGAAAACACTATCGTTAGTTTTGCCGATGAAGCAGCATCAACAATTGGAAACCAGTTCTTTAAAAACTATGATTTTGTCCTAAATTGGTTTACCAAAGAAATTCTATTGATAAATAAAACAGAATATGATAACTCAACTTTAGCGACTTTCGGTTTCTCATGTTCCAACCAAGAAAACCATTTAATAGTTAGTAATATCTATAAAAATATGGAAGACTTAAAAATAGGTGATCAAATATTGCAAGTAGGTAAAACCAACTATAATAAGTTATTACCAGAGCAATGGTGCGAAATACTTGAAAATGGGCTTACCAAGGAAAAAGAAGTGCTTAAAATTTCCATACTAAGGGATAATAAAAAGTTAAGTTTCACATTAAGAAAAGAGAAGCTATTGTAACAAAAAACTGCTAACACGGTATATAGAAAATATGGTGTTCAGTAGTTTACGGAAGTCCTGAGTCACTTACAAAGTCCGCCAAATATAAAATTTAGCTCAAAGTAAACTTGAAAGTTGGTCTCTTTCTATTGCCCTACTTGCCATATACTAACCGTTAGCGGTAATATGTGGTAAAAAGTAAGATAATCTTCGAGGCTTTCCCTTTTTTGCTACTTACCCTATAAAAGACCCACTCAGTTCTCAAGCAGAACGTTTATCAGAGCAACAAAAAATCTACGGTACCAGTTTCATTGGTTTATCTTTTAAGTGTGGCTTAGCCTTTAAAAATAACCCAGCTTTTGGGGTTTTCCCTTTTACCGCCACAACGCAACTGTTGCGCAATAGATATCCAGACGGACTTGTGGCTTGCCCGTATTTATAAAAGTGCTATACCTCTTAATTTTTTTATGTCTGCTTAGGTGTATCGCTGCATGTTAAAAGCGGCAAAATCTACACGAAATACAGGAATAGCTTGTCTTTTAGCGTTTGGTTCGGGTTACATAAAACCGTTTCAAGACCTATACGTACTGCGGGGCTTGGTCAATATCAAAAGGTTTGCGTATTTTTAGAAGGTTCGCCAAAACAGTTTGATTTTGTATTTAAAACAAAAAATTAACATAAAAAAACTGCTTTAGCTACGTGTAAAATAAGGAAAATGAGTGCTGCGCTGCTCCGGAACTACCTATAGCTTAGCCGTTGTGTGTAATGTATATTCTAACATGATACAATAACTTTCAAAACTAATACTCGAACTATGATTTATTATTGGGTACACATACTTTACATATATATTGGTGCTAAATTCTTTTGGAATAAAGTTGACTTAGTAACAAATCTTTCTCGGGAGAGAACGGTAAGTATTCTTGACTGTGATGCTATGCGATACATGGCAAATTCTAAATACTTTTATTATATGGATTTCATACGATTTGAAATAATTTTCAGGACTAAGTTATACGACAATACATTTAGGAAAGGAGTATTCCCTGTATTAGGTTCTCAAAAGTTCGTATACAAAAAACCTTTAAAAAGATGGACAAAATTTAGAGTTACTCTAATTTTAGAAGGGTGGGATGATAAATGGGTATATCACAGACATACATTTGAGCAAAACGGTGAAATCCGTGCAATTGGTTTTACAAAGATTGCATTTTGGAAAAACAAAAAAGCACAAGACATGCGTAAAATAATTTACGATAGCGGATTGCATCAAGCAGAAATGAATCCATCAATAAATATTTTAAACATGTTCAATGATGACTATCAAATATTAAAAAATATAAAACCATTAAAAACTACACACAACACACGGTAAAAAACATTGGGCAGATGGTGCGAAATTTGAACAATATAACATTTAACAAACGGCTTAGCGGCTTGATGCTGAATCGTATTTAAGTGCGCTACGATTTCTTACCACCATCCGTTGGCAGCAACCAAAAACCGAAATAGGAATCAAAATTTATGAGAAAACTATTACTAGCAACCTTTCTTCTTACAGGGTTCACCTTTATTTCCTGTAAAGAATCTTCAACTAAACAAAATCAGACAAAACAAGAAACAAATAATGAGAAATCTAAGACAGATTTAGTTAATGGTTTAACTATTTATCAAACCGAAAATTTGATAATTAAAAAGCTATCAAATCATATTTATGAACATATTTCCTTCTTAAACACAGACGATTTCGGAAAAGTAGCCTGTAATGGAATGTTAGCCATAAATGAAAATAAAGGAGTAATATTTGACACACCAACGGACAACAAAAGTTCCTTAGAATTAATAAAATTTGTTACTAATAAACTCAAAAGTGAGATAATCGCTATTATCCCAACTCATTTTCATAAAGATTGTATTGGAGGAATAAAGGTATTTGAAGAATATAATATTCCAACATACGCTACAAACCAAACTATAGCGTTATTAAAAAATAATGGTCAAATATTTACTAAACCAATTAAAGAATTTGATAATAATCGCACGTTAAATATTGGAAACAAAAAGATTTATTTAGAATACTTTGGTGAAGGTCATACTAAAGATAATATCATAGGATATTTCCCAGAAGACAATGCCGTCTTTGGTGGATGTTTGATTAAAAAGGTTGGAGCAAGCAAGGGGTATTTGGGAGATGCAAGCACGGCCAAATGGTCGGAGACTGTTCGCAAAATCAAATTAAAATATCCAAAAGCAAAAATTATAATTCCGGGACACGGAAAATGGGGCGGAACAGAATTATTTGACTATACAATAGAGTTATTTGAATAAAACAGGCAGCTGCTAACACCGTATAAATTTAATTGCTAGTACAAGCCTATCCACGAAAATCCTCGCGGATTTTCTAGTTGGTTTTGTATTTGCTAAATTAGTTACTTAATCACGCAACTAACCATACACATCTCGTTAGCGGTAATATGTGGTAAGAAGTAAGATAATCTTCGGGGCTTGCCTTTTTTTTTGCTGCTTACCCTATAAAAGACCTACTCATTTCGCAAGCAGAACGTTTATCAGAGCAACATAAAATCTACGTTACCAGTTGCATTGGTTTATCTTTTAAGTATGGCTTAGCGTTTAAAAATAGCGCAGCTTTTGAGGTCTTCCCTTTTGCCGCCACAACGCAACTGTTGCGCAATCAATATCCAGACGGACTTGTGGCTTGCCTGTATTTGTAAAAGTGCTATACCTCTTATTTTTTTATGTCCGCTTAGGTGTATCGCAGCATGTTATAAGCGGCAAAATCTACAGGAAATACAGGAATGGCTTGTCTTTTAGCGTTTGGTTCGGGTTACATAAAACCGCTAACAAAGCCTATACGTAATCTGGCGCTTGGGCAATATCAAAGGGTTTGCTTATTTTTAGAAGGTCCGCCAAAATAGTTTGATTTGACATTTAAAACAAAAATAAACACAAAAAAACTGCTTTAGCTAAGTGTACAATAAGGAAGATGCGTACTTCTCTGCTCCTGCACTACCTATAGCTTTGGCGTTACCAGCAAGTGGAAAAAATTAAGAATTAAACGAATACACAGATGAATAATAAAATTACATTTTTTATCGGAATACTTGGAGTTGGTCTCTTTGTTGTTTCTTCAATCATAGGTGGAATTCTAATTGAAAACTATAGCTTAACAAGTCAGTTTATAAGTGAAACCTATGCAATTGACACTGAGTATGGAATAATTTTAAGAACCTTTGGATTTATCCCAAGTGGAATTCTTCTTACTATTTTTTGTTTTCTGGGATTTAAATATTTTCAGCCATCTAAACTGACCAAAATAGGATTTTGTGGCCTAGGTATATTTTACGGTTTGGCCACAGTAATTGTTGGATTCTTCCCATGTGACAGTGGTTGTAACAAAGAATTTGTTGACCCAAGTATTTCCCAGGTAATTCATAATCTAACAGGGTTATTGACATATATATTCGTTCCTATTAGCATTATCCTCATTGGTATTGGCTTAAAACAACTACCGAATTATAATAGATTATCAATACAAGCAATCACTTATGGAATAATAAGCATACTATTTATCTATTTGTTGTTCTCTGGTTTCAATCCTGAATATATTGGCCTATATCAGCGAACTATTGAGACACTGTTCATTATTTGGATAATAACTTGTGCTATTGCGATAAAAAACAAAATACCAGCAGGTTACAATGTATAAACAGCATTAAAATGTATAAACAGCATTAAAACGACTGTTTATACTAAACGTTAGCTACAATCCGCAGAAGAGATTAATTAAACCATTTTGGAAAAGATTTTTCAAATTCTTGAATTCCCTTTTTTGTTAGATATGGATAAATCATGGTGAGCATTGCGTTGACTTGGCTTTCCAAATATTTCTTCGAACTACTCCTCTTGTAAACCTCAGAAGTATAGATCCATGTATCTCCAAAATTCACCATCCGTTCTGCAAGCATTTCATATTCATTTTGAAAATTTGCTATGCGCATAAATTGCATTTTCTGAAGTTGATCAAATAAAAACACATTTCCCGAAATTCTTTTTGGGTTTACTTTATTAAAATGTGCTCTAATCTTATCATTTGACTGCAATATATTGAACAAGTCAGTCCATATGAATTTGTAATTCAACATTCTTTCCATACTATCTTGAATGTCATTCCGTATCTGAGTAAATGATATTTCAATCTCTGATAAAGTTTCAATTCTTTGATCAAAATCAAAAACCATCTCAAAATATAAATATTCCAAAATCTCTTCACGTTTTTTGAAATGATAGTTTAGATTCCCTGAACTCATATCTAGCTTCAGTGCAATCATTCGTATGGTTACTTGACCATAACCATGTTCATTAAAAAGTTCCTTTGATACGTCTAATATTTTTTGTTTTGTAGTACTCATTAGTAAACTTGTCCTAATAACTATTTTTTAGTAAATTCATCCTAAAATTAAGTAAAATTATGGAGTCGCTTTACAAAACTGAAAATGGTAAACATAAAATTCTATCACTATATGATGCAAAATTGGCAGAGTTAGACATTCCACACACTACCCGAGTACTCGAAACTAGTTTCGGTAAAACCAATGTTATTATAGCAGGGAATCTATCAAAACCACCAATTATTCTAATTCATGGATCAAACGGTTGCTCACCTATTGCACTGGAAACCTATGTAGATTTAATTGACTCCTTTTCGATTTATTCAGTAGATGTTCTTGCTCAACCAAATAAAAGTGCTGAAACAAGACTGAGCATGAAAGATGATTCCTATGGTCAATGGATGAATGAGGTCATTGATAAATTAGAGTTGGAGGATGTTACTATGGCAGGATTCTCTTTTGGAGGACTAGTTATACTAAAAACATTAATTAACAATGAACATAAAATAAAGGAAGTATACCTATCCGCTCCTGCTTATGTTGTTAACGGCAATCCTCTAAAAGTCTTATTCAAGTTCTTTATCCCAATGAAGCGTTTTATGAAAACGAAAAAAACGAAATATCTCGAACGGTTTCTAGATTCAGCATTTACTGAAAAGGATGACTTTGCACAGCAATACTTAGGGGCAGTATTTTCACATTTCATTATGGACTTTACTCCTGTTCCAGTAATAAAAACAAGTGAAGCCTCAAAAATCCAAACACCAATAACATTGATTGGTGCAGAAAATGACATCATTTTCCCTGGTGGTAAAATGATAAAACGCGCTAAGAAAATTTTCCCAACTCTTAAACATACAGTATTATTGAGTAACTCGAAACATGTTCAAAATAAAAAAGACAATTCAATAATAGCATCTGTAATTATGAATAAATAGAAATAAGTATTGTACCATGGAACTGTAACTGATTGCCTGAAACTATAGATAGCTTTTGGGACAGCTATTCGTGCTTAATTAAGAGTTTCTTTAAAGCAACAGGACAAAGATGGCAACAACGACAAATATTAAAAAGTAGCTAACAAAACCTAAACTGCATTTCAATGCAGTTTAGCCGAACCGTTACCACACATAGAATTTACGATTCTCATTTTTAGTAGATTAAAAAATTAATAAAATAAAAACACATTTTTTTGTGATTTTTTAAATACTTCTTATACTAATAGAGTGTCACTAAACTTAAAATGCATACAAAAAAAGAGTTTATTCAGGATATAAAAGAAAACGAAGGCATTATTTATAAAGTCACAAGGATTTATTCGAATAATACCGAAGATCAAAATGACTTATACCAAGAAATTGTGTATCAGTTATGGAAATCTTACAATTCTTTTAAAGGAAATTCTAAAATTAGTACTTGGATGTATCGCATTGCATTAAATACTGCTATCAGTAATTTGAAAAAAGAAAAAAGAAGAGGGTCTCAAGTATCAATAGACAACCTTCTTTTAAATCAAATGAATGAAGTAGATACTGTAATGGTAGAACGAATTACGCTTTTGTATGCGCATATAAAAGAACTCAGTATAGTTGAAAGAGGAATCATCCTTCTTCATTTGGAAGGTAAAAATTATGATGAAATAGCTACAATTACTGGATTTACAACTACTAATATTGGCACACGTTTAGCCAGAATTAAACAAAAATTAAAAACTCAAATTAAAAAATAATGGAACTAGAAGAAATGAAATCCCTTTGGAATGATATGAGTCAGAAAGTTGACCAACAAAAAGTATTAACAGATAAATTAATCATTGATCTGACACAGGAACGTTATGAAAATAAATTACGTCACATTTCAATCCCAGAAACGATAGCTGCACTAATTTGTTTTGCTGTGGTAATATATCTCATTAGTAATTTTGGATTATTGGATGTTTGGTATCTACAACTTTCAGGAGCTATAACAATTATTTCTTGTTTAATATTACCTATTCTTTCATTAAAATCTATTCAACAAATGAAAGCTATTAATATTTCAAAAAATACGTACAAAGAATCTCTAACTAAGTATGCTAAAGGAGAAACAAGATTTATGCTACTACAAAAAATTAGCTTTTATGTTAGTTTTTTAGTGCTTATATTATCCGTTATTGCATTTAGTAAAATCATGAAAGGTATTGATGTTTTTACAGTGACAGAAAAACTGAATTGGTTAGTGCCTTCAGGAATTGGAGTCTTATACATATTTACGCAATGGGTACTTAAAAAGTACAAGAAGGCAACAACTTCAGCAAATAACATATTGAAGGAACTAGAACTCTAATTCTTTTCTAATCAAATAATCATAAATAATTAGTGTATTGTTTTCTGTTCTGAATTTTGTTCGGGTAGGAGAAATACGTTCAAATATTGACAAATTTAAATATCAAAAAATGAAAAAAATACACATAACAATCGCCATACTTTTATACTCAGTTTTGAGTTTTTCTCAAGACATTATCGGAAAATGGTATGGAACAGCAGAACTAGGAGAAGGCAAAGAAATCAGTTTTATTTTTAACATAGAAGACACTGAAAATAAATATGTAACCACTATAGAAATTCCAACCCAAAGAATGTCTGGGTTAAAACCTCAAAAAACATCTTTTAAAAATGGAGCATTATTTATTGATGGAGCCAACTTGGGAATAAAATACGAAGGAAATTTTAATGAAAATACACAACAATTTGAAGGAACTTTTAGCGAAGGTCCTACTGCGCTTCCTTTGATTTTAAAAAGAGGTAAAATCAAATTAGAAAAAACTACTAAAAGGCCTCAAGAGCCTGTGAAGCCATACCCATATAACGAAGAAGAAGTCGTTTTTAAAAATGAAGAAGCAAATGTGTCACTTTCTGGGACATTGACTTTACCTCGTACAAATGGAAAATTTCCTGTGGTTATTTTAATCAGCGGTAGCGGACCACAAGATAGAGATGAAACTTTTTCTAATCATAAACCTTTTTGGATACTTGCTGATTATTTAACCCGAAAAGGAATTGCTGTATTACGATATGATGATCGTGGTTTTGGTAAATCTACAGGGAATTTCAGCAATGCAACAACTAAAGATTTTTCTACAGATGTAATTAGTGCAGTAAATTACTTAAAATCAAGAGCAGACATTGATTTAAATAATATCGGTCTAATAGGTCATAGTGAAGGTGGTATTATTGCTCCACTAGCTGCAAACCAAACCAATGATGTTTCTTTTATAGTATTGCTTGCTTCTACGGGGATTCTTGGAAGTGAATTATCACTGATACAATCGAAAACTCTGAGACCTTTTCCTGTGCCTGATGAAGATGCGTATGAAAAAGCCATTAGAAAAGCTATTAAAATTGCAGGATCAGATAAAGAAATATCAGCTATTAAAAGTGAACTTACCACACATTACAATGCTACCATTGCGCCAATCCTAAAACCTTTGGTTGGAAATGATGCTAAAGTTTCTGAAATTATAAAAGGTTTAATTGAAACAAGAACCACCCCTTGGATTCGTTATTTTTATAACTACAATCCTGCCAATGAAATTGAAAAATTAAGTATTCCTGTCTTATCCTTAAATGGAACTAATGATACACAAGTATTGGCAGAAATAAATCAAAAAGGAATCAAAGATGCCTTAAGTAAAGGAAAGAATAAGGACTATAAAATTCTAAAATTACAAGGTTTAAATCATCTTTTTCAAGAAAGTAAAACAGGTGAAATGGATGAATATGAATTAATAGAACAAACAATTTCTCCAATAGTATTGAAAGAAATATCAAACTGGGTTTTAGCACATCTTAAATAATACATAAAAACGTTTGGTAACACCGTGTATAATCAATTGCTAGGTTATTGCCTACTAGAGAATTCCTTCGGAATTGCCTCTAGTAGGCATTTGTTTACTAGTTTAGTTGCTGAAACACGCAACTAACCATACACATCACGTTAGCGGTAATATATGGTAAGAAGTAAGATAATCTTCGAAGCTTTCCCTTTTTTGCTGCTTACCCTATAAGAGACCTACTCATTTCGCAAGCAGAACGTTTGTCAGAGCAAAAAAAAATCTACGGCACCAATTGCATTGGTTTATCTTTTAAGTGTGGCTTAGCCTTTAGAAATAGCGCAACTTTCGGGGTCTTCCCTTTTGCCGCCACAACGCAACTGTTGCGTCATAAATATCCAGACAGACTTGTGGCTTGCCCGTATTTATAAACCTTCTATACCTCTTAATTTTTTTTATGTCTGTTAAGGTGTATCGCTGCATGTTAAAAGCGGCAAAATCTACGGGGGTATTATAGGAATAGCTTGTCTTTTAGCGTTTGGTTCGGGTTACATAAAACCGCTAACAAGACCTATACGTAATGCGGGACTTGGTCAATATCAAAAGGTTTGCGTATTTTTAGGAGGTCTGCCAAAACAGTTTGATTTGGCATTTAAAACAAAAAATAAACACAAAAAAAATGCTTCAGCTAAGTGTAAAGTAAGGAAGATACGTACTGCTCTGCTCCCGCACTACCTATAGCTTTGGCGTTAGCATTTATAATGAACTATGCGCAAATATCAATATATTCTTTTTCTATTCTTACTATGTGCTTGTGGTAATAGTCAAGAAAACACACTATCGAATAGTTTAGCTAAAAAACAAACTGACCTAATCCTTAAAAAAGCCAAAGACTTCCCGAACCAAACTGAGCTTTCAATTGGGATTATAAAAAATGGGGCTGTAAATTATGATGGAGTTAAACTAGAGAATGAGTCTATTTTTAATGTCGATAATTATAAATCTGTTTTTGAAATAGGCTCAATAACTAAAGTTTTCACTGCTACACTACTTGCTAATTTTGCATTAGACAAAAAACTTAACTTAGATGATAAAATTAATAGTTATATACATGTAAAACTTAATAATGGCACAGAACTATCATTTAAACAACTAGCAAACCATACTTCTGGACTTCCCAGACTACCTTCAAATTTAAACCTTGCATTAGCAAACCTCAAAAATCCATATCAAAAATACACTCGTGAAAAATTAGAATCATACCTGTCTAACCAGTTAGAGTTAGTAAACATCTCTGGTGAACATTATGAGTATTCAAATTTAGGTTGTGGACTATTAGGCTATGTGCTGTGTAATATAGAAAACTCAAGCTATGAAAACATATTATATAAATATATATTATCAAAATACAATATGACTAATTCAACTACCAAACGAGAAAACGTAGAGGGATTAATAATAAAAGGACTTGACGAATCTGGAAACAAAGTGCCCAATTGGGATTTGAGTGTTTTAGCAGGGTCCGGAGCTATGCTATCAACAGTAGAAGATCTGTCTAAATTTGCATTGGCTCAATTTGATAATACAAATAAAGAACTAAAACTTACAAGAACAAAAACGTTCACTATCAATACCATTTCTGACTATGGGTTAGGTTGGGAAATTATCAATAGAAAATCTGGTGATATTTGGTATAAGCATAACGGTGGAACTGGAGGATATTCATCCTCACTAATTATTGATAGCACTAATAAAAACGGAATAATTATACTCTCTAATGTATCTACTTACAGCAATAAAAGTCGTATAATCAACGATTTAAGTTTTGAATTAATGAAAACTCTTGATAACAACTAATTTATCCCTAATGAAAACATTAAATTTTTCATTCCTACTAATTGTTTTGGCAACAACATCTTGCGCCCAAGAGAAAAAGACAAGCCAAGAACAACAACCAGAAAAAGAATTTTTGCTTGATAGTGAACACCTTATTGCTATTCTAGATACGGTATACAGAGCTGAGCAAGAGCCTATACGCTTACGAGATGCTATGATGGGAAAATATGGGGTAGATTCTGAACAAGCAAATAAATATCAGGAAATATACGAACGAAATCACCCTGTCAATGAAAAAAAAATAAAAGAAATTCTTGATAATTACGGATGGCCGGACATAGACATTATAGGCGAACAAGGAAATATTACTATTTGTGCCGTAATTCAACATTCAGACAATGACATCAGAATTAAGTACCTCCCTTTAATGAGGAAAGCTGTAGATGAGAAACAGCTGAACCCTAGATTTTTAGTGAGAGCAGAAGATAGAATTGCTACAGAGAGAGGTGATTTGCAAATTTATGGAGGACAAATGAAGTACTATCCAGATACTAAAACTTTTAATGTATGGCCTATATACGACCCCGTTAACATTGATAAAAGAAGAGCAAAAATTGGACTTGGACCATTAGCTGAACATTTAAAAAACAGATTCAACTTTGAGTGGAATCTTGAGGAGCAAATAAAAAGAACTGAAGAATTTGAAAAAGAACGACGGAATAAAAAGAAATAACAAAATACCAACAACGGTTATAATTAATTGTGGTTCCCAGCTATTCCGAAGTTAGTGCAAGTCAAAAAGTTATTTGGTAAATTAGAAAGTAAGGGTAAGTTTAACCGAAACTACTCATAAACAGACCGTTATTAGTAATATGTGGTAAGAAGTAAGATAATCTTCGGGGCTTTCCCTTGTTTGCTGCTTACCCGATAAAAGACCTACTCATTTCGCAAGCAGAACGTTTATCAGAGCAACAAAAAATCTGCGTTACTAGTTTCATTGGTTTATCTTTTAAGTGTGGCTTAGGCTTTAAAAATAGGGCAGCTTTCGGGGTTTTCCCTTTTGCCGCCACAACGCAGCTGTTGCGCAATCGATAGGCGAACGAACTTGTGGCTTGCCGGTATTTGTAAACCTTCTATACCTCCTAATTTTTTTATGTCTGCTTAGGTGTATCGCTGCAGGTTAAAAGTGGAAAAATCTACAGGAATTACAGGAATGGCTTGTCTTTTAGCGTTTGGTTCGGGTTACATAAAACCGCTAACAAGACCTATACGTAATGCGGAGCTTGGTCAATATCAAAAGGTTTGCGTATTTTTAGAAGGTCTGCTAAAACAGTTTGATTTGCGATTTATAACAAAAAATAAACACAAAAAAACTGCTTTAACTAAGTGTAAAATAAGGAAGGTGCGTACTGCTCTGCTCCTGCACTACTTATATCTTAGCCGTTAGCAGTAAGTTTAGCAACCACATATATCGACAAAAACAATAAAAGAAAATGAAAAAGCTATGTACCATATTGATCTTGGCGACCGTACTTTTTTCTTGTAATACCAACCCTGAAAAAGACAAGGAAACAAAAAGTATAACTAAAAATTCGACTAAAATTGATTCTGTTAATATAAAACAAGTTGTACTTTCTATGCATGATGCCGTTATGACCAGAGACCTATCGGACAGCCTAACATTTAATAAATGGACTGATTTTTTTACTAGCGACTTTTTATATATGGAGTCAGAAGGCAAGCCCCCTATTCAAATGGGCAAGGTGGACTTCAAACCTATTCGCGAAGCATTTAAAAGTATTAAGATAAACTACGATGAAATAATAATTGACTATGTGGATGCATCCTGTGACTTAGCTTATGTTGCTTACCATTTTCATGGAACTGTAACAACAATTAAGACCAATGAAAGCCAAGATATTTCTCGTTCGGCCCTCGTCATCTTACGGAAGAATAAAAAAGCAGAGTGGAAAGTAGCTTATCAATCATTCAATTAACTATTGCCCTAAAAAGAACAAAATAACCAACCCCTAAAAATGTAAATAAAAAATAGGCAAAACATTAGTAAAATCAAGCCTTTTGCCTCGTTTCAAACTTTATGCTTAACCGAAAGTTTTGTGCTTCGTAATCGCCTACTTTTCATATGCGAAACGTTACGAACAACCTCTAAAAAAGTTACAAACGGAGTAATGAATCGTCTTAAGAGTAAACCATCCTAAATGATAAAACCGTTTATATTATTTCTGGCCATACTATTATCTAATATCATAGTAGCACAAGATAATGTTGCCTTGGAAAAATTATTAGAAAAAGCCATTGAAAGCGAAAATTTGACTGGTGCTGTATGGTCAACCATTAGTGATGATATAGTTACAACTGGCGAGACAGGTCTAAAGAATACCAATACAAAAGAAATTTTAAAAAATGACGATAGGGTATTAATTGGCTCAGTGACAAAGACGCTGATTGCGACAGGAATTCTTCGTTTAACAAGCCAAGGAAAGTTGGACATTGATTCTCCTGTTTACAAAATTTTACCCAATATACCTTTTGACAACCCTTGGAGAGAAATTAATCCAGTTACTATAAGAGATTTATTAAATCACACATCTGGAATTGAAGATGCCAGATTTTGGCAAGTATTTAGTACTAAACCTACTTCTACTACACCATTAGAATATATTTTTTCTAAAAACCTCTCTGTATTGAAAGTGAGAACCATCCCTGGAACTCGATTTTCGTATTCAAATATGGGGTATTCCTTTTTAGGTTTAATTATTGAAAAAATAACTCAAGAACCTTACGAAAACTATTTGGACAAAAATCTTCTTGTTCCTTTAGGTATGAACAGCAGTACTTTTCAATTTACGACTCAAAAAGGAGAGAATGTTGACCAACACTTGGCAATGGGGCATTTTGATACTGGGACAACGCAAGAAAACATTCCTATGTTTTTACGTCCAGCTGGGCAGTTTACAACAACTGCAAAGGATATGGCATTACTCGCAAAATTCTTAATAAGCGATGGTGTTATTAATAAAAAATCTTTTATTCGTAAAGAACTTTTAAATCAAATGGGACATCCTATATCAACAGAATCCTATAAAAATGGGTTGACTTCAGGATATCAATTTGGACTTAGCTACAGAGACAGATATGGTGTTGTAGGGAAGTTTCATCGTGGAAATACGATTGGTTACAGAGCAACATTCTATCTATTTCCTGAGCAAAAAAAAGGATTTTTTATTAGTTTTAATACCGATAGCGAAACTGCAAATTACGAAAAGTTTAATTCGATTTTTATTAATCATTTAGGAATCGATAAACCTCAAAAGCTAAAAGTAAAAAATAACTTACCCTCAAATATCGATGAATTTAATGGCTATTATAAAATGAATCCTGTTCGATTCGAAATGTTTGCATATTTAGATTTACTTTTTAATTCAATAAAATTGAATCAAGAGAATAATAAGTTGATCGTACAATCCATTCAAAACGAAACTTACACTCTTTTACCTGTTGGGGGCAATCTATTCAGAAAAGTAGATAGAGTGAATCCCTCTCATGTTTTGTTCAAGAACGAAAATATAACAGCTGTGAGCGATGGTCTTGTAACTTACGAAAAAATTAACCCGCTCTATTTATACATTATGTGGCTAAGTCTTATTCTTGGACTGTCGGGTTTGGTTATTGTTTTATTCCGAGGGTGTTATCTGTTTTTTCAAAAGAAACTTTTTAATCGTAATCAGATAATAACTTTACCATTCTTATCCATTTTAGGATTTTTAATCCCTATTCCTTTTCTTATAAATCAATCTTTCTTAAACTTAGGAGATTTAACCTTTGCAAATGTTTTATTAGCTATCGTAACTGGTTTTTTGCCTTTGGCTATGATCATTAATATTAGAAAAATATGGAGAAACAAAACGCTGACAATAGATGCAATTGGAATTTTACTTATCCTCCAATGGACAATTATCTTAATCTACTGGAATTTAATACCTTTTAGATTATGGTCGTAAAAAAGGCAGTTTGTAACAATGTATATAAAAAATAGGCGAATTAGTGCTCAGTTCAAGGCTTTTGGGTCGCATCAAACTTTGTGTTTAATCGAAAGTTTGACGCTTCAAAACCGCCTACTTTTGATATACAAACCACCGGCAGTCCTATAAAAAATGAAATATAATGTATCTTTTATGAGGCTTATTAGTCTACTTAATGAACCATAAAATTTTAAAGTTATGAATAATTGTAAATGCACTAATTGCGATTGTACTAAATGTAATTGCGGAAATTGTTTAGAAAAAAATTGTCCTTGTTCTAAATGCGAATGTGATAAATGCACTTGTTGCTAAATTTAATAATGGTTGGTTTAAAAACTAACCTTTTATTTATTTTCGAATATGGAAACTCAAAAAATATGGAACAATTTCAATGATGAACTATATTTCTTCATTCTTAGAAAAGTAAAAAACAAAGACGTTACAAACGATATTTTCCAAAATACATTCTTGAAAATTCATAAAAATTTATCCAACCTCAAAAAAGAAGAAAAAACGAGAGCGTGGATTTTTCAAATTGCTCGTAACGAGATATTTAATCACTTTAAAAAAGAATCTATTTATGTGGAAAAATTAGATACAAATAAAGAGATTCCTTTTCAAAAGTATGAAGATATATGTTGCTTTGATAAATTTATAAATGATTTACCCGAAATTTACAGACTAGTAATTGAACTGATTTATATAAAAGGACTAAAACAAAAAGATGTCGCAAAAGAATTAGAAATAAGTCTTGAAAACGTAAAAGCAAGAATTAAAAGGGCAAAAGATATTTTAAAGAAAAAATTCAACGAATGTTGTAAATATGAGTCTGATAAAAATGGTAAGTTAATAGGTGAGTCGAATTGCTCAATATGTAGAACAGAATAAAAATACGTCTGCCAACAACGTTTATAATCAATTGCTTGGTCTGTGTGTACGCGGAAAATTATACGGATTTCCATAACGTTCGGTTTCCTTTTATTAGATGAGTTGCTTAAACCACGCAACTAAACATACACATCACGTTAGCGGTAATATGTGGTAAGAAGTAAGATAATCTTCGGGGCTTTCCCTTTTTTGCTGCCTACCCTATAAAAGATCTGCCCATTTCGCAAGCAGAACGTTTGTCAGAATAACAAAAAATCTACGGTACCAATTTCATTGGTTTATCTTTTAAGTGTGGCTTAGCCTTTAGAAATAGAGTAGCTTTTGGGGTTTCCCCTTTTGCCGCCACAACGCAACTGTTGCGTAATAAATATCCAGACGGACTTGTAGCTTGCCATTATATGTAAACGTTCTATACCTCTCAATTTTTTTATGTCTGCTTAGGTGTATCGCTGCATGTTAAAAGCGGTAAAATCTACGAGCAATACAGGGATGGCTTGTCTTTTAGCGTTTGGTTCGGATTACATAAAGCCGCTAACAAGACCTATACGTAATGCGAGGTTTGGGCAATATCAAAAGGTTTGCGTATTTTTAGAAGGTTAGCCAAAAAAGTTTGATTTGGCATTTAAAACAAAAATAAACACAAAAAAACTGCTTTAGCTAAGTGTTAAGTGAGGAAGACGGGTACTGCTCTGCTCCCCCACTACCTAAAGTTATGGCGTTATAGTGCATTAAAGAAACTATTTTCTAAAGAACATGGATTTGAACAAAAAAATTATTGTTATTGGCGGAGGATTTGCCGGATTAGAGTTAATAAAACGCCTCGGAAATTCAAAAAAACACGATATCGTTTTAGTGGACAGTAATAACTATAATTTTTTCCCACCTTTAATATATCAAGTTTCTAGTGGTTTTATGGAACCTTCATCAATTAGTTATCCTTTCCGTAAAATTCTACGTAATTTAAAAAATGTTCGTTTTAGACTTGGTTCACTTGAACAATTAGTTCCTGATGAGAATAAAATAATTTTAAATAATGGCGAATTAAAATATGACATTTTAATTATGGCAACAGGTACAGAAACAAATTACTTTGGTAATAAAAATATCGAAGAAAAATGTTTGCCAATGAAAACAATAAGTGATGCATTATCATTGCGAAATACCATTTTAACACGATTAGACTTAGCTACAAGAATTGAGAACTCAGAAGAAAGAAAAAAATACCTAACTTTCGTTATTGCAGGTGCAGGTCCTACAGGTGTTGAGCTTTCTGGAATTATAGCAGAAATGAGTACCTCAGTAATAATAAAAGATTATCCAGAATTAAAAGAAAAAGACACAGGGGAAATTTATTTAATCGATGGTCAAAAAACTGTATTGTCATCAATGTCGCTTAATGCCCAGAAATATGCTTCTAAAAAGTTATCTAAATATGGTGTTAATCTTGTAATGGACACTTTTGTTGAAGATTTTGATGGTGAAACCGTCCAATTATCCAACGGAAATAAAATTAATTCAAAAAATCTAATATGGGCTGCTGGGGTTGTTGCCAAAGTATTTAAAGGTTTCCCAAAAAATAGTTTTGGAAATAATAAAAGATTAAAAACAAATCAATTTAATCAGGTTCATCTGTTTGAGAATATTTATGCTTTGGGAGATTGTGCTATAATGGATGGTGATAAAAATTATCCTAATGGTCATCCACAGGTAGCTCAACCTGCAATACAACAAGCAAAAAACTTGGCCGATAATTTATTAAAAAGTCAAGAAGAATGGAAACCTTTTGTATATAAAGACAAAGGTTCTTTAGCTATTATTGGAAGGAATAAAGCGGTATTAGATTTTCCAAAGCAAAAATATTCTCTGAGCGGATTTATTGCTTGGTTAATCTGGATTTTCGTTCATATAATGGGACTTGTCAATTTTAAAAATAAAATAAGGACTTTATATAATTGGATAGGATATTATATTTACAAAGACCAATCTTTTAGAATGATTATAAAACCTAATAATTTAAGAAAACAATTGAACGGAGAAAAAACGTACCACAACAAAGTATAAAAATCATAGCCACCCTGAGGGGTGACTGCGCTTCTTATACTAACCGTTGTAAGTAATGGCAGAACTTAGTCAAAAAATAAAAACTTTAATTAAAATATGAAATCAAAAACTACCACATTCAATCAATCACTAAACAAAGAGAAGTGTATCAACTTTTTTATTCGTTATGGTTACTTTATACACATTGAAGATGGTAAAACCTTAATATTGAGAAAAGTCGGTACAGAGTTTACTACTTCTGGAGAAAAATCCCCAAAGGAATTATCTATGCTTTTCAAAAATAATGAAACCGTAGTTTCATTGAAATATGATACGTTTGTCTTATTTGATACTGGTGACTTACACGAGGAACTTAATTTGATTTCGAATCGTATAACAACAAACATAAATAGTCTCGTATAAATTACTAAATGAATTGCGCTGAAACTCACCCAAACTCTGAATAAAAATATATCAGATTTTTTAGCCCGTTTGCGCAATTGGAGTTAGAAAAATACGCAGGAGTTGCTCACTCAAACCTGAAATAAATACTATTACGGAAATTGAGCAAGTTTGCGGATTGAATTATGAAACTAAAAAACTACGACTTACAACACGGGGTATAATTAATTGCTTGGTCACTGCCGAATTACGAACATTCCTGCGGATATTGATAATTTATAATCTTGTTTATTTATTGGTTTCCCTCGTACTGATAATTAAGCACTCTGAAAAACTTACCGAACTGGGATGCATTTATTTTATACTTGAATTAATGGTTATGGGAATAATTGGTACTGTAGAATATAAGTCATATAAAAAATTCGAGTAAAATGAATTGGACTTTTAAGAACTTACATCCTCTGATTTCTTTATCAATTGTATTACCAACAGGAATAATTTACGGCTTTCCATCAATTCTCTCTCAGCAATTAAACATTCAAGTCAACACAATTGACCTTTCAAATATGCTGAAAGCTATAATGTGCCTATATATTGGAATTTCAATCATATGGATTTCAGAGATTTGGAAAAAAGAATATTGGAAACGTGCGCCGAACTGAATATATTATTTATGCTGACTCTTGCAATTGGACGTGCGTTGAGTATGGTAATGGACGGGTTTCCGACAGGAGGTTATATTTTTGGAATAATAGTTGAATTTATTCTCGGAATTTATTCGATTTACCAACTCAAAAAATATAGTGTATAATGAATAGAATCGCAAAAAAAAGCCAGCAGGTAACACTGTATAAAAAACATAGTGCGTTTGTGCTAAACTTTAAGGTCTGTGAGTATTAATAAAGTCCGCTAAATATAAAATTTGGCGTTTAAGAGAAAAGCAAAACATTTATATGCAGCTAAGTAATAAACCGAAACGAAAGTGCTTATTTATTGCACTACGTTTCTTATACCAAACGTTGCCTGTCATTAATAACAAAATAACCGTGAATTCGAAAAACTTCAAATAGCAATCATTTAAATAAACAATTGACAATTATGAAAATAAATCTTTTTGTTCTATTTGCTCTAATTCTTCTTCAATCGTGTCAAGAGACACCTACTTCTGATACTTCTATTGATATGATTAAAAAGGTAGAAACTGGTCTTACAACGCCAATATACATTGTAAGAGACTCCACGTGGTCTATACAAGAACGTATGGAGTATTATGGAGTGCCAGGTGTGAGTATTGCCGTAATATATAATGGGGAAATCGAATGGTTGAATACCTATGGTGTCATGGAAAAAGGAAGTGATTCTCCTGTTACCAAAAACACACTTTTTCAAGCAGCTTCTATTAGTAAACCTGTAACTGCTTATGGCGCATTAACCCTAGTAGAACAAAAAAGGGTAGCGTTAGAGGAAGACATTAACACTTATTTGAAATCTTGGAAATTACCAGACAATGAATTTACCAGAGACAAAAAAGTTACTTTAAAAAATCTACTTAATCATTCGGCAGGAATAACAGTTCATGGTTTTTTAGGGTACAGTCCAGATTTACCCGTACCAACACTAGTTGAAGTATTAAATGGCACACCTCCCGCCAATTCAGGCCCCAGTTTTGTAAATAAAACACCCGAAGAAAGTTTTCGATATTCTGGCGGAGGGTATAATATAATACAGCAAATGATGATAGATGTTGAAGGTAAAACCTTTCCTACCATTATGAATGAATTGGTGCTACATCCTTTAGAAATGAATCATAGCAGCTACAATCAACCGCTTACGAAAGAACAATTGAAAATGGCAGCAACGGGTTATTTACCTGATGGCGCTATGGTAAAAGGAAAAAGACATACCTATCCAGAAATGGCTCCCGCAGGCTTATGGACCACTGCAGAAGACTTAGCAAAGTTTGCTGTGGACATACAAAAGACCCTAAAGAGTGAAAGCGATATAGGACTGTCAAAAGAGATGACTACAAAAATGCTCACGCCATTTGTAGAAGAATTTATTGGGTTAGGAATATTCATAGAAAAAAAGAATGACGAAATATACTTTGAACATGGGGGTTGGAATGAAGGATTTTCAAGTCAGATGATTGCACATAAAGACAAGGGGTATGGCGTAGTTGTTTTAACGAATGCCAATCAACCAGACTTTATTTCGGAGCTTATTCGTTCGGTTGCTCTTACTTATCAATGGGAAGCTTATGTACCAGTATACACTAAAATGGAAAATGAGCCAGCTATAATTGCTGAAATTAGTGGCAGATATCTTATAAATGGTAATAGAATAATAGAAGTGTCTCAAAGTAACAAACAACTCATCAGTAACGAACTTGGACAAGAGCCAAAAGAGCTAGTCAAAATTTCAGATACTACCTATGTTAGACGAGAAAATGAAGCTCTCTTTCAATTCAAGCCAAATACAGAAACTAATACGATGAATATTGTATTACTTAACGCAAGTGACGGAGCATTAATTACTACATTATCCAGAATCGATGATGATAAAAAAATACCGATTGAATGGCTCGTTGATGGTGATTTTAACGAATCTCTCGAGGCCTATCAAGCATTAATGAAAGAAAACCCGAAAGATCCAACCATTAATGAAGACACTTTAAATAGTTTAGGATATGGTTTCTTTAACGATGCGAATATGAAGATTGCTCATGATGTTTTAAAAGTGAATTCGATGCTTTACCCTAATAGTTTCAATGTATATGATAGTTATGCAGAAGTTTGCATGAAAATGGGAGAAACTGAACTGGCAATAAAAAATTACAAGAAGTCTTTAAGCCTGAATCCTGCAAATAACAATGCCACGGAAATGCTTAAGAAATTACAAAAAAGTAAGTGAGAATAGATATTTGAGTAAGTTACCAACATTTAACGTCTGGCAACAACGTGTATAATTAATGGCTAGTTATCAACTACTTACTAAAATACTCGCGGATTTTCAATTCAGTTTTTATTTGTAAAATTAGGTCTTAAACACGCCACTAATCATACACAAAACGTTGTATGCGCGCAAAAAAATAAATAAAAATGAAACCACTAATTATTCTTTTCACTTCATTCTTAATTGGATTGATTTTGATAAAGTTATTGAATAAAAAATTTAAATGGTACTTAGCTGGCCGAATCGCTATGGCCATTATGTTATCCTTTACCGCTATTGGACATTTTGTTTTTATAGAAGGCATAACGGCCATGATTCCTGATTTTATTCCTTTAAAAGGAGAATTGGTTTATCTGACTGGAATACTTGAGATAACGTTAGGACTTGGACTACTAATTCCGAAACTAAAACTTAAATCGGGCTGGATATAAATACTGTTTTTTATTGCAATTCTACCAGCTAACATTAAAGCTTCAATGGAGAATATCAACTACCAAACTGGAGAGTTGGATGGGAATGGTCTCGACTATTTATGGTTTAGAATCCCTCTTCAAGTATTCTTTATTGTTTGGGTGTTTTTTACAGCAATTAAAAGTAATAAACCAAGGTTATTAAAAAAATAACAAATGAATTGAAATAAGCCAGCACACAACAATGGCTTTAATTCATTGTGGTTTTGAACCACACCAAAGTTTAGTATATTTAACACTACCGATTTCTATAGCGGATAATCCTATTGGATTTGTCTACAACGAAATCATAGCCTAACCGTTAGCAAAAATAACTCATCAAATAAATTCGACATCCTATTTTTCATTCTCAAAATACAAAAATTAATGGCAAATCAGATTCCAACTAAACTTTGCTCAAACACAATTATTACGGATGGATTTCAAAACACGCCAATTTTTGCAATCAAAATATAAACCACACAAGTAGCATATGACACTATTAATAATCAAGCAATAATTGAATTATGTCAGTTTTTTTGAATAGAAAGGTATTAATGCTATCATGTACAAATGGGTATCTTTGTTTATAGATGTTAATAAACAGAACTAAATATATGCATAGCGATTACGGGAGAATGAATATTTCCCATATTAATTCTTCGTTGACTTATGAAGGAAGGACTAGTGGCATTGCCTTGAAGTATGTTATTGAGGGAAGAGAATGTTATGAAATTAACGGGAATCAATTTTGTTTAAGTAAGGGTCAATTTATACTATTAAAAGAAGAAGTAAATTATAAGCTGTTCACTGAAAATATTTCAACCGATGGTTTTTGTTTGGACATCAATCCAGAATTATTGGGAACTTGTTTTTTAAAAGATGATTTAATTTATAACCAACCATTTTCAGGAGCAATGTCGTTAGCGTTGGGTAAATCTTTATACAACACCTTCAATACCCCAATCGATTATAACATTGGTAATCCGATAAACGTTATCAATTCCTTTTCGACACACCTTATCAATTTCCAGAAAGAAATATTGACGATTAAAGATGCTCTAAAGCATACCACCAAAAAAGCAGACACACAAAAATTTTTAATCTCTAGACTGCTGATAGCCAAAGAGTATATCCATATTAATTATGCTAATGATATACCGTTAGACAAATTGGCTTGTATATCCCGAATATCAAAATACTACTTTGCCAGAATCTTCAAAAATTGTTTTAAGACAACCCCATGGGAAATGCAGAACCAACTGCGAATGGAAAAAGCCATAAAACTCTTAAAAAATGATTGTATTTCTTTGACCTCGATAGCGTATCAACTTGGTTATTCAGATTTAGCTTCCTTTTCTAAAAGATTCAAACAATATTATACCATACCCCCTTCACAATTCACAAATTAGCAAGATTGTACAAATCATTGAATAGTAATTACCGTATTCTTGTGATTGAACTAATTATAAATTGAAGGATATGGTCAATCTTATAGAGGGACATAATTTTTTTAGACAAACTATACTAATCCTGTTTTTATCTTTTTTGTTTGGATGTGAATACGAAGCAAAAGGGCAATCTACAGAATGGGAAGCATTCACTGAGCAATTTGAGAAAGATTATAAAAAATTGAGACTTCCTCAAATTCAACTTTCCTTTATTGATAATATTAGATTAATCAAAACCATAGATTCTGTCCTTGTTCAAGAAGAACTATTCGAATCATTAGAAGAAAATTTATTAAAATTCAATAAGAATCAACTATCGGAAGAACATGTACTGGAATATGAGTTGATGCTGTATGAATTTCAACTGAACAAAGAAAGGATTTCACTTGAAAAGGAATGGTTAAACTCAAATAGAGATACTAATATCTCAAGTAGTAAAATATTTGATGTGCCAAATGGGAAAGAATGGTACATCTATTTTTTAAAAAAATGGGTAGATATCGAGACTACACCCGATGAAATATATACTTTGGGGATACGTGAAATTAAAAAAGTTAAATCGAGAATAAAAGCCATACAAGTTAAATCGGGAATGGATAGTATTTCTTTCAGCCGTCACATAAACGATTCTATATTTTTTTATACAAAAGTTGAAGCAGTAGACAATAGTTTTTTGCAAATCAAAGAAACCGTATCTAAAAGATTGCCCGAAATGTTTCCATTTTTAGATAAGGTTCCCGAAGTCAAAATAAAAAGAGGCACTCATAAGAAATTAGCCCAAGTGCCAGGTTTCTATAGAGATAACACAATGTACTATAATTACTTCCATAATTCATTCAATAAAAGACAGGTAGGTTGGTTATATATTCATGAAGCAATGCCAGGACACCATTATCAAACAAAAGTTCAGGCATCATTATCTCGCACTAATATTCAAAAATTATTTAGTTATAGAGGCGTTGGAGAAGGTTGGGCAGCTTATATAGAGGAATTGGGAAGCGAATTAGGAGCATATAAAAACATGTATGATGAATTAGGGAAATGGGAATGGGATATCATACGGTCTGTAAGGGTAACGCTTGATATTGGTTTAAACTATTACGGTTGGAGTGATGAAAAAGCTTTGACATTTTGGCAACAGCATATTAAAGGGCAGGATGATATCGCTCACAGAGAAATTAATAGGATGAAGAGATGGCCTGCACAGGTTATCACCTATAAATATGGCTCGGATAAGATTCTTCAATGGAAATTCAATCTTCAAAAAGAAGAAGGCTTTAATATTAAAGAGTTCCATAGAAACATTTTAAAGAAAGGTTTGCTACCCTATTCTATTTTGAAAAAGCAGTTATAACAATGTAGTCCATCGGATTGAATTTGAGAGCAGAATTGGCACTTCGTGAAAGATGATTTAAAACTATTTTTACCCCATTGAACTTTGTATAATTAAACTCATGTTTTCTTAAGCTTTCCAATAACCACAATTCGCTTATTTATAATGTATTAAAATTCTGGACAAAGGCAGGTGCATTGATTTTTGAAGTATGATAAACCTTCCCCCTTTTAAAGAAATAGAGTATCTTGTTACTACATACTATTGTTAGCAGAAATAACTTATAAAGTAAATTGACTATTAATTTCAAAACTTCTGTTTACGCAAATAAGATTCAGAACGTACCAATCTGCCGAATCGAAATGGAATCGTACTTCAATCGATATCTAATCGTTGCGCAATCTGCGAAAGCAAAATGTGATTACTCAAACGTATCGCTACTTTTGCTAACAAGACCTATGATTAATGCGGGTCAAGTGCTAAAACGAATGGTTTGTGTAAATTTATGAAGTCGCAAAATCTTTGAGGTTTTGCTTAAAACGAGAAAAATAAATCAAAATAAAAAGCTTTAGCTAAGAACTCTGGCGCAATGGAAATTGATTCTCTGCTACCGCACTAATCATAGCTTTGGCGTTGTATGCAATTTAAGAACTGAAAAATATAGAATGAAAATAAAAGAAACAGAGATTGGGATATTAGGACTTTTATCTATTTCAACATTTATAGCTTCTTTATTGATTTTTGGTTTCTCAAATTCTGATTTTAGTTTTGTAAATGACTTTGTAAGCAAACTTGGAGCAAAAGGAGAACCGAATGCTTTATGGTTTAATCTGTTTGGATTTATTACTGTTGGAATATTACTTTTTGTATTTGGTGTGACTTATGGAAACCTACTAAATGACAAATTATTGTCAATTCTATTGTCATTATCTGGATTAGGATTTGCCTTTATTGCAATACCAATTGATATGGAATTATCAAGAACACCTATGTCTAAAGCACATATTGTTTCGACTTGCCTTGGATTAGCATTTTGGCTTTTAGGACTATCAAGACTTGCATATAATCGACAATTAAGGGAAGGAATTAGAAAAAGAGCTAATTTTACTACTACAGTTCTTATACTTTCAATTATCGTTTCTGCACTTGAACTTTGGTCAACGCCTATAACACATAGATTAATATTCGGAATTGTATTTGGTTGGTATGCAATAACTTCATTTGATTTGATTTTAAGAAAAGGAAGGAATAAAAAAACTGCATACAACATCGGGTAAAATCAATTGCTGGTTTTAGCCAACTTACGAAAGTAATCGCGGACTTTCTATCTGTGATTTGTTTACTAGCTTTAGTGCTTAAAACACGCAACTAATCATACACAACAACGTTGGCTGTCATTAAATAAAATGAAAATAAAAGGAAAAACGGACGATTTTATAGAACTGAAAGAACTTGGAATTCTGGATTGTGGTATTTTCGATAATCCAGAAGCAAGTAGTTTAACCGTGCTATGGTTTCAAACAGATAACAATGAGTTTGTAATTGATGGGGAAAACTATCACTTTACTAAAAATCAAATTATTTTTCTTACTGAATTTCATAAAATCAAAGTGATTAAAAAGGGTGAGATTAAGTTTTTAAGATTTAACAGACCTTTTTTTTGCATCATAGATCACGATATTGAAGTAAGTTGTAAAGGAATTTTATTTTTTGGTGCATCCCAAGTACCAATTATTACTATTCCAAATGAAGGAATAGAACATTTTCAAATTCTCTGGAAAATGTTTTCAATAGAAATGCAATCTAAAGACAACTTACAAATAGGTATGTTGCAAATGATGTTAAAACGATACCTGATATTAAGTACACGATTATATAAGGAACAACACCAATTTTCGGAAATTAAAAAGGAAAGCGATATTATTAGAGAATTTAATTTTCTGGTAGAGCAGCATTTTAACACAAAGCATACTGTGGCCGAATATGCAGATTTATTGTATAAAGCCCCTAAAACGATTTCCAATATTTTCTCAAAAACAGGAACAAAAACACCATTAAGTTATATCCAAGACCGTAAAATGCTTGAAGCAAAACGCTTACTATTTTATTCTGACATACAAATTCAAGAAATCGCTTTTAAAATTGGCTATGATGACATTCAGTCATTTAGTCGATTTTTCAAGAAACAAGAAGGTCTTTCTCCTTCAAAATATCGAGAAAAATCTCTTTTGGGATAAATTGCCAACATTAAGGGAAAACCTACCTAATAAAACATTGTACTCTGTTCGCATCTTTGCACTATCAATAATGATAAACAAATTTAAAAACAGAATATTATGACAAATTTTAATGTGCCAACAAGAGAAGAGGTATCTACAAATAACAGAGAAATTTTTGATGACTTAAAAAAGGCGGTAGGTTTTGTACCCAATCTTTATGCGACAATTGCTTATTCTGATACTGCTTTAGGAAATTATTTACAATTTCAAAATGCTAAAACATCTCTTTCTAAAAAAGAAAAGGAAATTGTAAGCTTAGCGGTTAGTCAAGTAAACGGGTGTAACTATTGCCTATCTGCACATACCGCAATTGGTAAAATAAATGGTTTTACAGATGAGCAAATCTTAGAACTAAGGCAAGGTTATTTTTCAACTGATAAAAAATTTGATGCACTCGTTAAATTAACAAAAGTAATTGTCTTAAACAAAGGAAAAGTTGATGACACAACACTTGAAACCTTTTTTAACGTTGGCTATTCAAAAGGAACTTTAGTTGATGTTACTTTAGCAATAGGAGATAAAGTTGTAATGAACTATCTACATAACTTAACTCAAGTCGCTATTGATTTTCCAGCGGCTGAAAAATTAGAAACAATAGAAGCATAAAAAATGATGGTGTATTTAAATACATCACAACTAAATATTTAAAATTATAATAAAACGAAAAAACATCAGTAACATTAGTAGTAGTAGTAGTTGTATTAGTAGCAAGTATGTTTGCCCAATTACCAGATTTAGGATTTATTGTAGATGAAAATACTGTAATTGTAATCACCGACCCTCAAAATAATTTTTTAAGTCCAGATGGAGCAACTTGGGGAGTTGTTGGGCAAAGTGTAACAGACAACAATACAGTAGATAATATTGAAGCCCATTTAAAGTAGCTAAAGAAAAAGGTATTACCGTATTTGTATAACCACATTATTAGTATAAACACGACCATGCTTGGCAAATTGAAGCTGCTTTAGAAGTATTAAGGCAAAAGATTGGAATGTTTGATAGAAAAGGTCCTTTAGCAACAGAAGGTTTCGAAGGGTCTGGTGCAGATTGGTTAAATAAATATAAGAAATACATTGATGGAGATAATCTAATTGTTACAAGCCCTCATAAAGTGTATGGTCCAGAGTCTAACGATTTAGCCTTGCAATTACGTAAACACGGATTTAGCAAAGTAGTTTTAGCTGAAATGTCGGCTAATCTTTGCACAGAATCACATATGAGAGATTTAGTAGAATCTGGTTTTGATGTTTCTGTTGTAAAAGATGCAACCGCAGCAGCAATTTTGCCAGGACTAAACGGTTATGAAGCAGCGCTGGTTAATTTCAGAATGATTGCTAGCTACCTTTTCACTACTAAAGAAGTCGTAACGGAATTAAAAAAACACCATAAAAAATAAAGTTTATTTTAATGAAAGTGGGAGTTATAAAATTCCCACTTTTTTTGCTTTAATCCATCATAATCCCTCGGAAAATATAACGAACAGCCAACAAAGAACTGAGGTAAAAAACAACTCTTTTCTTCATTAATTCAAGACACTGTTATTTTAGGCCCACAGCTTCTCTTTAATGATTCTTTTGAGCTTTATTATAGATGATTTTCAACTACTTTACTCGCAATACAGAAACGTAAGTTTCATCGTAAGGCCTACCCGATTTGGCTATAGCAAAGCTTTGTTTGAGCAACTTGTTCGAAACGGCAATCAAGGCCAGCTTTTTACTCTTGCCCTTGTTCACGATTCGCTCGTATACCTCTTTGCAAGCCTTATTATGTTTACAGGCATTGAACGAACATAAGAACAATAGATTCCTCAGCTTTCTATTACCAATCTTGCTAATTCTACTACGGCCTCGAACACGACTGCCAGATTCCCGTATCGTTGGGATAATACCAACATAACTGCATAGTTGAGATGCCGTTTCGAACTTCTTTAAACCATCAGTGCAAACAATCAAAAAAAGAGCCGTTCTGATTCCGATACCAAGGATGCTGGTAAGCAAGGTCAGCTGCTGTTGTTGGTCCTTTTTTACTAAATATAGGAGCTTCTCTTCAATGCCCTTTATCCAGCTGCTTTCGATTACGTTTTAAAGAGCGATACACAAATTTCGATGGTAACCCTAGCACTTCCTCGCCATGCCTCTTGTTCTTGGTTGCCGTTCGTTTCTTTAAGTAACTATCCAACAATCTTAATAGCTGTAAACATTCACGCTGAACATCGGTAAGCGCTGTGTAAAGGGGAACTTTATTTAGTACAGCATATTCATATATGGCCCTGGTATCGCTCTTATCCGTTTTCACCTTGGCCAATTTCATCTGTATAAAACGCTTTACGGATAAGGGATTCACAACCGATACCGTAATCCCATTTTTGTAAAGAAACTGTGCAAGACGATAATGGTAATAGCCCGTTGCTTCCATAACCACCGATGAAGTATCCGGTAACGCTTTAAGCAACTTCCGAAACCCGGATTCATCATTTTTATACTGGTCGTGTCCTACGGTACTACCATGTACATCAAAGACATCTTTACTGATGTCGACTTCGAAAGTTTCGTTATATCTATTCATACGTATTGATTTATGAAAGAACCAGCTACTTCTGCTCTCAACAACTTGAAAACGAGATTTAGGTCTCACAGAACTGAACGTGGTTTAAGTAGTAAAAGAGAGGGGATTATCCATGTTGTCGAAGTCTAGTGTTTCACCGTGTACAGTAACATTAATGCTCTCTTTTGTTCTTTCTGATGTATATCCTAAAAGTTAGGGAATCAAACTTAAGACGTATATAATTAATTGCTTGGCTCTAGCCTACTTACGAAAATCCACGCGGATTTTCTATTCGGTTTTCATTTGCTACATTAGGTGCTTAACCACGCAACAAACCATATACCAAACGTTGTAGCCAATGCGAGATTAAATCCATTCAATTTTTACTTTTTTAGGTAGTCTATATCAATTTACAAGTCATTGTAGCAGGAATTTTGCGCGATTACCTCAATAAATACAGACCCGATTTGATTATCGGTACAATCGTTTTCATTCTGATAATTCAAGGTTCCAGTAGGGTTTTACAACTCATCAAATAATAGATTTATGTATTAAATTCAACCACTTCCTTTTTCTATACAGGAAATAATACACATCTAATTATATTTTTTATACTTAGCTAATTAATAATTTAGACTAAACTAAATAATAATTTAGATTAGACTAAATTTATCTATATTTGCAGTAAACATTATTATTTAATGGATTATTCAATAAGGTATCTCGAAATCCATAAAAGAGAATTCGAAAAGAGAATAAAGAATGAGAACTTGATGCAAAAAGATATGAGTAAAGCTTCGAAGGAACCTTACTAAATAAGTAACATCTAAAAAGCAATTAACAATTTGAAATCTAAAAACAAATAATTATGAAAAAAATCAACAGTACATTATGCTTATCTCTAATTGGGGTAAGTTCTGTTATGGCTCACCCTAGCCATCAATCCACACCTCATATTCACGTGACTGACTCTTTGAGTATTGAAATTATTACTGTCTTGGCCACAGTACTTACTGTTGCTGCGTTATTTCTAATCAAAAAACAACTCAAAAAGAACAGAAACCATGCTTAATAAAACAATTAATATTTTACAAAGAATCATACCTATAAAAGAAGTACAGGCACACTGTGATATACCTTGTGGAATCTATGATCCTGGGCAAGTACTTGTAGCATGTTTAACTGTGGTTCGTATGACGGATTTAATCAACGATCATAAAGAAGTAAAGCATTCTGTAGATTGGCACAATGAAGTAAATAGATACATTGCCGAAAAAGAGCGTCACGCGGCCATTGTCAAGCATGAAATACGCATCATCTGGGGTGATTTTTTCAAAGCACCACAATTTGAAAAGTACCCTGAGTTGCATGAGCTAACTCACAGCATTATGCTTCTTGGTTCTAAGACAAGACAGGAAGTGAACAAGGATGCAGCGTTACAATTACTAGAAAAAGTAAACAGGTTTGCCGAAATATTCTGGGAAATCAAAGGTGTATCTACCAAAAAAGCCGTTTGTCCTTACCCTCCTTCATTAGAGGTAGTCTATCCCCAACTTTAATGCTGAAACTGTCAAAAATAAAAGGATATAGCATGTCACCTTCTTACTTGGAAGGCGACTATGTTGTATCTGTGACTCCAAAGCTGGTCAAACTTCGGAAGGGAGATGTCATCATTTTTAAACATCCCGCTTACGGCTCTTTGATAAAGGAAATATGCCAGAAGAACGAAAATGGATACTACGTTCAAGGCAGTTATCCCAAAAGTACAACCAGCCAATCTATCGGTTTAGTAAACCTCAACATGATCGAAGGAAAAGTTATTATGAAAATTCAATCAAAAAAAAATTATCATGAGTGAGCCGTGTGTGCAGCATATAGAATCTGTTTGGAAAGAAAAAACAAATTCAGCCAATCAACTTTTCAATGAACGGAAGCTTAAAGAAGCTCTTATGGGCTATGAAGAAGCTTTATGTCGAGCTGAGGTCTTGAATAATCATCAACTTGATGCCATAGAGAAAGGCATACCATTTATGCAAGTATTTTCCATATCATGTAAAAATATTGCTTTTACTTATGAAGAAATGGGTGAAATAGAAAAAGGTGAAAAGATGCTTAAAAGGGTCATCTATTATTTTATATCGTTATCTAAAGGTCACGCAGATGATTCTGTTATTCAAAACGAACTAAAAATAGCCCTCTTAACATACAAGCATTTTGCAGACAAAAATGCGATAGAACCTCAGGATCAGCAAACGGTATTTGCCAATATTCAAGAACATGTTAAATCTACTTCCACCATTTGATTCAAAAAACAGGTAAAATTATAGCAATCGACTTTGACGGCACAATTGTAGAGCACATCTACCCCAAAATCGGTAGGGAAATGCTCTTTGCTTTCGCCACAATGAAAGAACTACAGAAGAAAGGTCACCGTTTAATTTTGTGGACTTACCGTGAAGGTAAGCGTTTGGAAGATGCAGTAAAATTCTGTTCTGCTAACGGAGTTGAATTTTTCGCGGTTAACAAAAACTATCCTGCTGAAACTGAAGAAGGGAATTATAGCAGGAAAATAAACGCAGATATATTTATAGATGATCGCAACGTAGGCGGTTTTCTTGGTTGGGATAAAATTTGGCAGATGCTCCATCCAGAGAGTAAGGGATTTTATCATGAACTACAAAATGAAATTGCTCACCTAAACTACCAAAGGAATAAAAAAAATTGGTTCAAAATACTCCGCAAATAGTCAGCACTGGCTACAACATGGTATATAGCAAATAGGGCTTCTCGGTTATAGAAAGGTCATCACTTTTAGCAACACCGCCAAATTTAAAATTTGGCTTTAAATCGTGATTAAGTTAAAATAAAAACAACTTACAACAGGTCCTATAATCAATGTCCTAAAAAACATATTAGTCTGAAAAAGGATACTAATCGTAGCCTTGTCATTAGCAAAAATAGCTTAAAATATAAATTTTATACGCTAAATTAAATCTCCAAATCGAACTTTCTAACTCCAATATTTAGTCAACTTAAGGACGTAAGTCCTCATTTTTTTGAGGTTAAAACGAATTGCTGAGTAACTTTGTGCAGATGGACCTTGCTCCTGCTAAATCGTTGCACTGAATGATTTTTTAGCAAGTTTGCTTAAATGGACTCCACTCCTACTCAATCGTTGCACAAAAAGGCTTTACTCAATCCGGTTTTAGAAGACGTCAATCTTAAAAATCGTTGCGGAATAGAACGCGAATCCTTATATTTTTTGAGTAAAGAGCCTTTGCTTACTCAAACCTATTACTACTTTTTCTAACAAAACCTAAAATCAATTACTCAGGATTTTCCGATCGAAAATCTAGGCGATTTTACTATTTTAGGTGCGCGATGGGGAATCCTATCGAATTTTACAACGCAACTAATTTTAGCTCAGGCGTTGTGCTTTATTATCAGAAACCACTAACCAATGATAAAATTCTTAAGAAAAATTCGACAAAAAATGCTGACTGAAAACAAATTCAGTAAATATCTACTTTATGCCGTTGGCGAAATAATATTGGTCGTCATAGGAATATTGATTGCACTACAATTGAATAATTATAGTGATGGCCTAAAACAAAAAAAACAAGAGCTAAAAATTATTAATAATCTCAAATTGGATTTTGAATTCAATCTTTCCGAAATGGAAAAAAACATCAATATACTTAAGGAGAACACAAATGCCAGTTTAGAAACTATAAATCATACAGGAAACAAATTTTCAGATGACTTTGAAATTAATGGTTTGATTGAAAGAATAGTGTGGATTCCTCAATACTTTCCCCAAAATGGATTTCTTTTGGAACTCGTGAATTCTGGAAACCTCGGTATCATCAGTAATGATTTGCTACGAAATAAACTTTCTTCTTGGTTACCTACTTTGGAAACACTAAACGACAGAGAACAGTTTGCGCTTGAATTTTGTAAAGACCTTATCAGATATATCAACGTAAATGGAAATTGGTTGCAAGCGGATGAAATGGCGACAGATGAATTAATAGTAGGTACTGGATTTCCAAAATCTGGTTTTGAAAATGATAATGAGAATATGCTCAAATCCGTTGAATTCGAAAATTTAATTGAAAACCAAGTCGCTAATAGTGTTGTTTTACTCGAAAGACAAGAAAGGTGTCTTAAATTAAATAAAGAAATAATTGAACTTTTAACATCTGAAATAAATAAATAACGAAAGCACAACAAAGTGCATAAAACATAGCTAATAAATGCTTTTCGAGAAGTTTTTGCTCATTTACGAGGACTTTCAAATTTTTAAATTTAGCTTTTAAGATTGCTACGTTAAAAAAAAATATAAAAATTCGGCTCTGTGTTAATCCGAAAAGTCAGCGTCTTTTTACACGCTACGTTTCATACACAAACCGTTGGCGATAATAAACAAGATAATTCCTGAATTCAATAACTTAACGCAACAAATCTAAAATTATAGATTTGTAAAATGGAAGTAAAAAAACATAGACGACTTACCCGTAAAGAAAGAGTACAAATTGAGACTTTTTTAAATGAAAAAAAGTCAAGAACATGCATTGCTAAAACACTAAAAAGAGCGCGTTCTACAAGTACTAGAGAAGTGAATAAATGAGTGCGAAATAAAGAAGATATTTACGATGCCGATTTGGCACATTGGAATGCTATGCAGATTTTTTAAACAAAAGAAATCTTGATAAAATCAGTACCTATTCCCTGCTTAAATTTTTTGTCTATAGAAGTCTTTTATCTAATTAGACTCCAAAACAAATCTCGGGAAGGCTGAAAGAATTGTATCCGAATAATCCAATAATAACTATTTCACACCAAGCCATTTATAGACACATTTATACAAGATCACAAGTAAGTTTAAATAAAAAGTTAATCAAACTTCTGATACGAAAAAAACAAGACGTAGCCCTGATAAAAAAAAACGTGGTAGCGGAAGTGAAATTATAAACCAAGTCAGTATTGATAACAAACCCAAGCATATTGAACTTAGAAATAAAGTTGGTCATTGGGAAGGTGATTTAGTCCTTGTCAAAGACCATAAAAGCACGATTGGAACAATTGTCGAACGTCAAACAAGATTCATTTTAATCATTAAATTAAAATCTAAAAAAGCGATGGAGATAGCAAACCAGTTTAGTATACTAGTAAATAAATTGAATCCTATTTATAAAAAATTAATAACATAAGACAACGGAATTGAAATGGCAAGACACGAAATAATTACTAAAAATACAGAATCAAAATATACTTTGCTCACCCTTATTCTTCTTGGGAAAGAGGAACCAACGAAAATACAAATGGATTCATAAGAAGATATCTTCCTAAGGGAACTAACTTCAATGAAATTGACCTGAAAAAACTACAAACTATTCAAGAAAAATTGAACAATAGACCAAGGAAAATTATAGGATATAAAACTCCGTAAGAAATGATGGAAAATGAACTAAAATTTATAGTTTAGTTACAACAAAAACGTTTTGTTGCGTTACAACGTTCAATCCAAGATTAAGTTTGATATATAATGAGACAATTACAAATAACTGGATATGGTAAAATTGAAAGTAATTTAAAATTTACAGAAGTTGAAAAACCAATAATTAGCGATAATCAAGTTCTTATAGAGGTGCATAGTGCAGGGGTAAATCCCATAGACTATAAAATCGTGGAAGGAGCATTGAAAAAAGTCCGTAAGTTGATTTTTCCTGCTCCAATTGGCTTTGACGTTTCTGGAATTGTTGTTGAAAAAGGTGCTCATGTGAATCATCTAAATGTAGGCGATGAAGTATATTCAAGAGTGCCTTCAGAATCTCCAGGTACTTTTGCAGAATATATTGCTGTTAATGCTGACGTAGTAAGTTTAAAACCTAAAAATCTTGATTTCGATGAGGCATCTTCGCTTCCTTTGGTAGGTTTAACAACTATTCAGTCCTTTGATAAGGCAACTTTAAAATCTGGAGATAAAGTTTTAATTCATGCCGGTTCTGGTGGCATAGGCGTTTTTGCTATTCAATACGCAAAAAGCAAGGGAGCTTTGGTTTATACAACCACAAGCACCAAAAATGTTGATTGGGTTAAAGAATTAGGTGCAGACAGAGTAATTGATTACAAAACGGAAAGCTACCTTGATATTGTAAAAGACCTAGATATAGTTTATGATACCCTCGGAGGGAATTATACTCTTGAAGCATTTGATGTAATAAAGCAGGGAGGAAAGGTAGTTAGTCTTGTAGGTGAAGTCGATAAAGAGACCGCAAAAGAATTAAACTTAAGTGCTATTATTCGTTTGATTCTCTCTCTTAAAAGAAGAGAAATAACAAAAAAATCAAAAGAAAAGACCGCCTACTATAAACTAATACTAATGAAACCAGATAGAACTCAATTAGAAGAAATAAAACAGCTGGCGGAGTCGGAATTAATCAAGCCAATTATAGATAAAACATTTCCTTTTGATAAATCAATAGAGGCTTTACATTATCAAAAATCTGGTCGCGCAAAGGGGAAAGTAGTCATTAAAATAAAATAAACTACCGCCAACACGACGTATAAAACATAGCTCATAAGTGCCAAATCGAGAGGTTTGTACTTATTTGTAAAGACCGTCAAATTTTAAATTTGGCTTTTAAAATTGATAAGTTAAAAACAAAATATAAAAATTCGGCTCTGTGTTTATCCAAAAAAGTTAGTGTCTTTTTACACGCTACGGCTTCATACACAAAACCGTTATGCACAACTAAAACCAATGGGAATAAAAGCAGTAAGTGAACCTACAGGCTAATATGAAATCTCTTCAGGATTTATAAAAGAGACTTAAGGAGGTTCGTTGCAATTAAAACTGCTAAGCATATACAATTCTCAAGCCCTTTATCCCAAAGAGAAATTGATAGACTTGAAAAAATTGTTTTCTCTGAAAGATTGTATATTTCTCTTACAGTTTGTGGTCATTATTCGTCCGAATGCGATTTGACATTCTTAGAGCAAATACCTTCACTTAAGAGGTTGTCCGTTGACTGTCTACAAACTGCTACAGGTGTTGAAGTAGTGACTAAACTTAGCAACCTAGAAATGTTAGGAGTAGAAATTTTTCATCTTGATAATTTCGAATTCCTTAACAAAGTAACACCTCATTTGAAGGAACTCCTTCTACATTCAACCAAATCGAAAAAACCAAAGATTGACATAATAAGTCGATTTAAAGGCCTTGAATACTTGTCTCTCGAAGGACAACAAAAGGGAATAGAATCTATTTCGAGTTTAAAATGCCTTAAGCAGATAGTTTTAAGATCAATTACAACATCCAGTCTAGAAGTTCTTTCAGGTAAAAAGATTTATGGTCTGTTGATATCAAACTCGGAGGAATTAAGAAATTTGATGCCCTAAAGACTTTACCAACATTAAAGTATCTTGAGCTTTGGCAAATTAGAGGATTAAGTGACTTGTCATTTATAACAAACTTAGAGTCACTCCAACATCTATTTATTCAATCTGTAAAACAAGTGACAAAAACACCTGATACTTCAAGACTCAAAAGCTTGAGGCGAATTTATTTTGAAAATTTAAAGGGACTTGCAAACTTGGACTCTTTAGAATTTACGCCTAATCTTAAGGAATTCATTTATGTTTTAGCTCAGAATCAACAACCGAAGAATCTACTGCCAGTTTTGAAGAACAATAGCGTTAAGAGAGTCTTTTGTCGTTTTGGGAGTGATAAAAAGAATAATAAGTTCGACCAAATACCTAGTGATTTTGAGAAAATCCAATATAAATACACGAAATTTGAATATGAATAAAAGAAGTGCATAGCACTGTATATGAAATCATAGCACCCTGAGGGCTACTATGCTTCATAGACTAAACGTTGTAACCAATTACAAGAAAAATGAACGATATAGCGAAAACATTAAATAATATCAGAATTAAAAGCCCACTCGTACATAACATTACCAACTATGTTGTAATGAATTCTACAGCAAATGCTTTGTTAGCAATAGGCGCTTCACCTGTTATGGCACATGCCACAGAAGAGATTGAAGACATTGTTACCATTTCTTCTTCTTTGGTAATTAACATGGGAACATTGAGTGAAAAATGGGTAGATAGCATGCTCTTAGCCGTAAAGAAAGCAAAAGAGATAAATACTCCTTTTGTTTTTGATCCTGTAGGTGTAGGCGCATCAAAATACAGAACAGCAACTGCTCTAAAAATTATAGCAACAGCTACTCCAAATGTAATCAGAGGAAATGCTTCAGAAATTATGGTATTGGCACAGCAAGCAAGTAGTACAAAAGGTGTGGATAGCACCATGCTAGCTGAAGATGCTGTTTCGGGAGCTATCGAATTCTCAAAAAAACTAAACACTACGGTTGTTGTAAGTGGTGCAGTAGATCACATTATTACTGGAGATAAAATTAGCACAATCTCTAATGGGAGTACTTTAATGCCAAAAGTAACAGGAATGGGATGCTCCGCAACTTCTATTATTGGAGCTTGTATTGCGATTGAATCTGATGTTCATTTGGCTTGCACCACTGCTATGGCAATTATGGGAATAGCTGGAGATATGGCTGCCGAATTATCAAAAGGCCCTGGTAGTTTCCAAGTTAATTTTTTAGATAGCTTGTATTTAGTAACTGGCGATATCATTAAGGATAAAATAAAACTAAATGTATAGGGTAGATTACTCTTTGGTATATGTGACTGACGATAGTATCACAGACGATACTGCATTTTTCAAGATTCTGGAAGATGCGCTAAAAGGTGGTGCGTCTATTATTCAACTTAGAGAAAAATCTTGCAATACGATTTCTTTTTACAACCGTGCATTAAAAGCTAAAGCACTTTGCTATGCTTATCGTGTTCCGTTAATTATTAATGACCGAATAGACATTGCCCTAGCTGTAGAAGCGGATGGTGTGCATATTGGACAAACAGATATGCCTTACAGTAAAGCCAGAGAATTATTAGGTGCTACCAAAATAATAGGACTATCGGTAAGTAAAAGGGAACAAGCAATTGAGGCCGAGAACTTGAAAGTAGATTATATCGGTATCTCTCCTATTTTTAATACATCTACCAAAAAATCGGATTTAGCTCCTTCTTTAGGTATTAAAGGACTTAAAATGATTAGGCCATTGTTTTCGAAACCTATTGTCTGTATCGGAGGAATACATCAAAAGAATGCTGCAGATATTATAAAAAATGGAGCTAATGGGGTAGCGGTAATATCTGCTATTTCTAAAGCCAAATATCCTGAAAAAGAAACTAAAAATTTAAAAGAAATAATATGTCAAACTGGTTTCATACAGTAACAATAAAAACAGAACCGATACTTGCAAAAATAAAAGAACATCCCTTTATCATTAAATTAATGGATGGAACACTCTCTAAAGAAGTATTTCAGTTTTATGTCAATCAAGACTCTTTGTACCTTTCAGAATACAAAAAAACACTAGCGCAATTAAGTATTAAATGCGCAGAAGCAAAAGATACTCGCTTTTTTCTGGATGCTGCTTCTGGGATTATCGATGTTGAAGACGAATTGCATCAAATTTTTCTTGATAAAAAAGATTTCAATACCGAACCTTCACCAAGTTGCGAGCTCTATACCGGTTATATGTCACGTATTGTAAACAATCATAGTCTAGAAGAAGGATTGGCCGTGATACTACCTTGTTTTACCATTTACAAAGAAATAGGAGATTACATACTAGCCAATCAAACAAACAAAGACAATAATCCTTACCAAAACTGGATACAAACCTATGCAAGTGAAGAGTTTGCAAATGCTGTAAGCAGTGCAATAGAAATTACGAATAGGCATGCTGAAAAAGTACCAGAGGAAGTATTGAAGAAAATGGATGTAGCCTTTATAAAAACATCAAAATTAGAATGGCTATTTTGGGATAGCGCGTATAACAAAGAAACATGGAAAATTTAAAAACTCGCTATTGCGCTGTATTAACTATTGCTGGAAGTGATTCTGGCGGTTGTGCCGGGATTCAAGCGGATATAAAAAGTATTAGTGCCTGTGGTGTTTTCGCTGCCTCTGTAATTACCGCTACTACAGCACAAAACACACAAGGGATCTTTGATATACATCCGATTCCTATTGTTCATCTAGAAAAACAATTGGATGCCGTATTAAGCGATATAGCGTTTGGTGCCATAAAAATTGGAATGCTACATTCCTCTGAAGTGATTGAGACTGTTGCCAATAAATTGGCGCAATACAGCATCAATAACATTGTACTAGATCCTGTAATGGTAGCTACCTCAGGAGATAATCTTATCGTAAGCGATGCTATTTCTTCTTTAAAAGATTTTCTGCCCAAGGCGCGTTTAATAACGCCGAACATTCCCGAAGCAGAGCTGTTAATTGGACATCCAATAGAATTAAAGAACCTAAAAAATTCAGCAAGTGAAATTGGGCGACTATACCATACATCTGTTTTGTTAAAAGGAGGACATATAGGTTCCCACGAAAACCAAATTACCGACACACTATACGTGTATGAAAATGATGAGATAATAACAATAAAAAACCCTTGGGTAAATACTAAAAACACACATGGAACTGGCTGTAGCTTATCATCAAGTATCGCTGCTTTTTTGAGTTTGGGATATAATTTAGAAGACGCAGTAAAAAAAGGATGTCATTATATAAATCGAGCCATAACGCAAGGAGAAATGAAAATTTTAGGTAAAGGAAATGGTCCTATCAACCATTTTGGATTAAAATAACTGGTTACAACAATAGCTATAATTAATAGGGGTTTTGACGGTTATCGCAAAGATTAGAGTTTTAAACCAAGTCCGCCAAATCATTTTGATTTAGGTTTATGAATAAAAAAGATAAAACAAAACAAAAAGTTTTGACAAAGCGCTTCATCGAAAGCTCATTACTTTTAATTCCCGTACTAACCATAGGTACTGAGACGTAACCTTTAATGCAGCTAATTCTAATAAGTATTTGGTTTTTATTCTAATTTTTAGGTCCTTGAGTATTGTTGGTAATCATCCAGCGCTCGTTTTGAATGGATTTATAAATGATCTCAAAATAAAATCCATCTTCCAACAATTTATTTAAACTATTTGTAAGCAACTGATAGTCCTTTTGAGAATTCTTGACCTCCATAATATTATATGAAGCGTTAACAGGAATCGCCAAGCCTTTGTCTAGTGTTGAATTAGATATAACCTTTAAACTATCTAATTCAGGTCCTCTGGTTTTAAGAAATTTCAACACTTCGTCATTAAAATCGGATAAATCGAAGGATTCCCCTTTATGCTTAGCCATAATACTTTCAATAATTGCAGGACCAACACCAAAATTATCAATTGAAAGACTAAATGTGTTATCAACCGGATTGTTAGCGGTTGAAATTGATACATACGGCAGGATGGCCAAATAATTCTGCTGGCTCATCAAATTGGTTTGATAGGTAAACATTATTAGGGTGAAGAAGCTGATAGTCATCGCCGATAGACTTAGTATTCTTTCAGAATGCCACCTAATTTTCTTAGCCATACCTTTATTTCAGTTTGATTTTTTAACGATTTAGTAAAAATATTACTATTCTTAAAAAATTAAGCACGTAAAGCTAACAACGTGTATAATCAATTGCTTGGTCTGTGTGTACGCAGAAAATTATACGGATTTCCCTAACGTTCGGATTCCTTTTATTAGATGACACGCAACTAACCATACACATTACGTTAGCGGTAATATGTGGTAAGAAGTAAGATAATCTTCGGGGCTTTCCCTTTTTTGCTGCTTACCCTATAAAGGACCTACTCATTTTGCAAACAGAACGTTTATCAGAGCAACATAAAATCTACGGTACCAGTTTCATTGGTTTCTCTTTTAAGTGTGGCTTAGCGTTTAAAAATAGAGCAACTTTCGAGGTCTTCCCTTTTGCCGTCACAACGCAACTGTTGCGCAATCGATATGCGGACGGACTTATGGCTTGCCGGCATTTGTAAAAGTACTATGGTTCTTAATTTTTTTTATGTCTACTTAGGTGTATCGCTGCATGTTATAAGCGGTAAAATCTACGGGCAATACAGGAATGGCTTGTCTTTTAGCGTTTGGTTCGGGTTACATAAAACCGCTAATAAAACCTATACGTAATGCGGGGGTTGGGCAATATCAAAAGGTTTGCGTATTTTTAGGAGGTCGGCCAAAACAGTTTGATTTGGCATTTAAAACAAAAATAAATACAAAAAAACTGCTTTAGCTAAGTGTTAAGTGAGGAAAATGGGTACTACTCTGCTCCCGCACTACCTATAGCTTTGGCGTTGCGCTTCATTGCAAAGAATGAAATTTATCAAGAAAATATTTAGGGTGGAAAAGGAAGAATATTCAAAAAACTATGAAAGGCTTTCGAATGACTATTGCAATGGAAATTAAATTATAAAATCTCGAGGTGAAGAAGATACAACTCTTCGAAAACGACTCAAAAGCGGAGAATTTAATAATGAAATACATGATGAATAAACTTTTAATACTTGCTTTAGTTGCATTTGTTTCATGCAATGTTGCTGCCCAAACTTACGAAGGAAAATACCTCAAAGCGAATTATGACGAATCCAAAGTACCGGAGTACGACCTACCCAATGTGCTTTCCTCGTTTGAAGGGAAAAGTATAAAAACGGTTGAAGATTGGGAAAAATTTAGAAGACCGGAAATCGTTGATTTTTTTACCCAAAATATGTTTGGTGAAGTACCCACACCTTCAAGCCCCATTAAAAAATCGTTTAAACTAATTTCTGAGGACCAAACCATTTTTAATGGTTTATGCACCAGAAAAGATGTGCTAATAACTTTTGAAAATGAAATTGGAAAAATTACCCTACCTCTTGTACTTTTTGTTCCGACCAATTCCAAAGACAAAGTTCCGGTAATTCTACTGGCAAATGGCGATGACATCAAACGAAAAAACCTAAAATTAAACAGTCCGCAGAGTTACGGTAAAACCGGAAATGGAATTCCTTTACATCAGTTAATGAGCCGCGGAATTGGTGTTGCAACTGTTGATTACCGGGCATTTGGAATCGACAATGAAAATAAGGAAGGAAAAGTAAATGGCGGAATTTCAAATCTTTATTTTAAAAATGGACAGGAATTTACAAAAGAAAATGAGTGGGGAATGATTGCAATCTGGGCTTATGCTTTAAGCGCCGGAATGGATTATTTGGAAACAGATAAAGATGTACAGGAAAGCCAGGTAGCAACACTCGGCTGCTCCATTAGTGGGAAAGTCGCTCTCTGGGCCGCAGTAACAGACAAACGTTTTGGAATGACACTTCTGGCAGCAGCAGGGCACGGAGCTGATGCAATATGGCGCCGTGAATATGGCGAAACCTTACAAAACATGTGCGATTACCTGCCAACCTGGATTTGCAGAAATGCAAATAAATACGCCAAAGATGTACACGCTTTGCCTGTCGACCAGCATTCATTATTAGCTACAATGGCACCACGTCCCTTTTATGTTAGTAATGCGCAACACGATTTATGGGCCGACCAGAAAGGACAATGGATTGGAACGTACAATGCAGCCCCTTCGTATCAGCTTTACAAAAAAGATGTGGCATTTACATCTGAGAAACAACCTGCGATTAACCAACCAATTATTAAAAGCACGATTGGATTCCACGTTCGCTCAGGTGTGCATGGACTTGAATTATATGATTGGGAACAATATATGAAATTTATAGAATATCATTTTTTGAATATTGAACCTAGGAGTGTGGAAGAAGTTTATAAATAGGATTGGAAAAGACGGAAAAGAAATAAAGTGTTATACTGGTGAAGAAGTTTTTCAAAACAAAGAACTCTTCAAAAAAACAAGATGAATTGAAAGATAAGATAGCAGAAAGGAAAAATAACTAAGCACAACAAAACCCAAAAACAATACGGACTTCAGGCTAAATCGAAAGGTCTGCATATTTTTATGAAGCCCACAAAATCTTTTGATTTGGCTTCAAAAATAAAAGATAAACAAAATAAAAAGTTTTGGCTAAGAGCCAGTTCGGAAGTTCAGTGCTCTACATTCCCGTACTAACCATAGGTACTGTGTTAAAAAGCGAGCTTTTTCTTTAAAAAATTTAGGAAGCAAGTTGATTTATCAAGTTGTTAACCCGCGCAGCAAAGGCTTCATGATTTTGATGCTTTTTTTTTTCAAACTTTGCGTCATAAACTTCTTCATTCTTCCACAGTGTGTACATCAATATCAAAACTTTCTTTGAACTGCGATTAAGGCCACTAAGGGCTTTGCTTTATTTGGCTTAAGTCTATTATAGAATTACTTTAATGTTGGATTACAGCGCACACAGATCATAGAGGGCATATGTAAAACTGCGCTGATGTGAATGTTCCCCCTTTTGCTAATTCTGGTTTTGCCTTTAAAATTACCGGACATTCTTAGTACAATATCGTAACCTGCATAACTAGCCAGTTGTTTTGTGTTCACTATAGATTCAAACCCTAAGGTCCCTCCTATTACCGTAGCCGCTGAGATAAAAGATATACCAGGGATACTCATCATAAACCCAATCTTTCTTTCTAAGTCCGCATTTTCAGATATCAGTTCTTGCATCTCTTCTTCTATAATTGCTATCTGAGCTGTAAGAAGTCTCAATCTATTCTTATGTCGTTTCAAGGCTTTTGTATTGCTATAAACACTTGAGTCAATAGCTCCTTGACGACTGGTCTCCGTAGTCCTATCTTTCAATAAAGAACTACGCCCCCTATTCAATCCTTTTAATTCTTGTAACTCTTTACTTGGTGGCCGTCAAAGACGAATGGTCCGTTCAAGACCGAGCATGCTGAGTATTTTACTTTCCAAAGCGTCTGTCTTCGAAGTTTGGTCCAAACTCTGGGCATAGCGTGTTACACGACCTGATTGCATTACACAAACGGCATAACCCTGTGAATACAGATAATGGGCGATGACTTGATGATAGACTCCCGTAGCTTCCATAACCACCAAAAGTCAATACTACTATCTACCGATTTCTTTAACCATTTCAAAAGCGCTTCGTAACCTGAGTAATCATTGATCAGATTTGAATGTGCAAGGAATTCCTTATCTAGCCTTTCTGTTAGAAAGCCTAGGCACAATGATAAACTCGACTTTGAAACATCAATACCTAAACTTTGTTTTAAATGCTTTCCATATCATGGTTTTTAAAAGCTGTAATTTTCTTTATCATCCTTGCTCGCGTTTGATTCGATGTCTGTAATCAGGATTTAGGTCCTATCCGGATTCCAAGAAAATTATAGAAGGCCGTGGATTCTATGAAACGATATCACGCTGTATGTGTATCTAGCTGAAAACTCGCTATCCCTTCTATCTAAGCTTATTGTTAATTATCCAAGCTAATGTTTAAAACATTAGCTTGGAAAGAGCATTAAAACTATGAAGCGATATCTTTCTCAAGCATCTAGCCGAACCTCGAAATCACTCTTATTTATCTACTCTTTTATTATTCTAAATATCTTATCTTCAAACTTATAACCAAACATACGAGCCTAGACGTTGTGCTTCATTATGACAAACCGCTAACCAATGATAAAATTCTTCAGAAAAATTAGACAGAATTTACTTTCCCAAGGAAAAACTGGAAAGTATCTTAAATATGCCATTGGAGAAATAGTTCTTGTTGTTATTGGAATTCTACTCGCGTTAAGTATCAACAATTGGAACGAAGAACGAAAAGAAAAATTGATTATTAGAAACCTGTTACATAACATCCGTTTGGATATGCAGGCAGATACGTTGCAATTTTCTAAAAACATTAAAGATATTCCAGAAGTCATAGCAAATGCAACATTATTGCTTAATAGTACCGAGTTAGATACTTTGTCTGCAAATGAATTATTTAATAACCTTCCCTATTATTCATTCTATTATGTTATAAACAATAAGAACTACGAAAAAGTCATAAATGTAGGAATAACAGATTTTTATAATTTCAACGAACTATATAATGACATCAATACTTATTATACTCTGGATGCTAATGCATACCATAAAATTATAAAATGGGATGATGATGATACCACAACAGATGGTTCACTTTGGTTATCAATGGGTTTTGAAATTGATATTTATACAAATTTCACTTACACGGAGAATGACGTAAGGTTTGCGCAGACCGAAGAAAATAGAAAAACTGTTTTTATAGAACAATTAAATAAACCTCAAATGAGAAATTCTATAAAAATGAGTTTGTATCGAAAAAGATTTTTAGACAATATTTTAACTAAAACAAAACAAAGAGCAGAAGACATTATCCTTAAAATTGATGAACAATTGCGAGAATAACGAACGCAAAACAAAGAACTGAGGTAAAAAACAACTCTTTTCTTCATTAATTCTAGACACTAGTACTTTAGACCCATAGATTCACTTTAATGATTCTTTGAGCTTTTTCATTGATGGTTTTTAACTACTTTACTCGTAATACAGAAACGTAGGTTTCATCGTTAGGCCTACCCGATTTTGCGATAGCAAAACGTTGCTTGAGCAACTTGTTCGATACGGTTTCAAGGCAAGTTTCTTACTCTTGCCCTTGTTCACGATTCGCTCATATACCTCTTTGCAAGCTTTGTTATGCTTATAGGCATTAAATGAACATAAGAACAATAGATTCCTCAGCTTTCTATTACCAATCTTGCTAATTCTACTACGGCCTCTGACTCTACTACCTGATTCCCGTATCGTTGGGGTAATACCAACATAACTGCATAGCTGAGATGCCGTTTCGAACTTCTTAAAACCATCAGTGCAAACAATCAAAAAAAGAGCCGTTCTGATTCCGATACCAGGGATACTAGTTAGCAAGGTCAGCTGATGTTGCTGGTCTTGTTTTACCAAAGAAAGAAGCTTCTCTTCAATGCCCTTTATCCAGCTGCTTTCGATTACGTTTTAAAGAGCGATACACAAATTTCGATGGTAACCCTAGCACCTCCTCGCCATGCCTCTTGTTCTTGGTTGCCGTTCGTTTCTTTAAGTAACTATCAAGTACTCTAAAAAGCTGCAAATATTCACGCTGAACTTCAGTAAGCGCGGTATAAAGAGCTACTTCGTTTATTATGGCGTATTCACAAATGTCCTTGGCATCGCTCTTGTCCGTTTTCACCTTGGCCAACTTCTATTTGTATAAAACGCTCTACGGATAAGGGTTTCACAACCGGTACCGTAATCCCATTTTTGTAAAGAAACTGTGCAAGACGATAATGGTAATACCCCGTAGCTTCCATAACAACCAATGAAGTATCCGGTAACGCTTAAAGGAACTTCCGAAACCCAGATTCATCATTTTTATACTGGTCGTGTCCTACGTTAGTACCATGTACATCAAAGACACCTTTACTGATGTCGACTCCGAAAGTTTCCTTATATTTATTCATACGTATTGATTTATGAAAGAACCAGCTACTTCTGCTCACAACAACTTGAAAACGAGATCTAAAGTCTCACAGAACTGAACGTGGTCTAAGTAGTAAAAGAGAGCCAATTATCCATGTTGTCGAAGTCTAAAGCTTCACCGTATATAGTACCCTTAATGCTCTCTTTGGTTCTTTCTGATGTATATCCTAAAAGTTAAGGAACCAAACTTAAGACGTATATAAAAATTAGGCAGAATAACAGTAGAATCAAGGCTTTTGACTTGTATCAAACTTTGTGCTTAACCGAAATTTCGGAGCTTCGAACCGCCCCCTTTTCATATACTAACCGTTGTGTGCAATTAAAAATTACTAACTATGAATCAGACATTAAGTAGATTATTACTGCTACTATTACTATTTACTCCAATAAGTGCCATCCAAGCTCAAATTGAGAAAGGTGCACTAGTTAGAGACAAACCGATTTCGTCAAAATTCGATACTAGTGAAAAGCATCAATACACAATTAATTTAAAGAAAAACCAATTTGTATTTTTTAAGTTAATGCAATATGGTATTGATTTAAAGGTCACAACCTATAACACTCTAAATGAAAAATTAGAAGAGTTTGATAGTCCCAATTATAGAAATGGGTATGAATTATTCACTATAGCTTCAGATAAAAAAGGTGAGTACTTGATTGAAGTTGAATCTATCGACGATAATAATCATGCAGGCGAATACGAATTGTTTGTACAAAGCATAAAACCAAAGGCAGTCAAACAAAACGAACAGGTTGACGAACTTTTTACTGTATGGGATACTAATAATACTCCGGGAGCAGCGGTTGCAATCGTAAAAGATGGGGTCATTATATATAAAAAAGGCTATGGTATTGCTAATTTAGAATACGACATCCCTATAACTCCTACTTCAATATTTCATATTGCCTCAATATCGAAACAATTTACTGTTTTCTCTCTTTTATTATTAGAAAAACAAGGCAAGCTAAGTTTAGATGATGATATTAGAAAATATATTCCCGAAGTACCTGACTTTGGAAAAACAATCACATTAAAACATTTAGCTTCTCATACTAGTGGACTAAGAGATCAATGGAATTTATTATCGATGGCTGGTTGGCGAATGGATGACGTCATTACTAAAGAGCACGTTTTAAAACTTGTGAGTAAGCAAAAGGAACTAAACTTTAATCCTGGCGATGAATATGCATATTGTAATACTGGGTTTACACTTTTGGCTGAAGTGGTTGCTAGAATTTCTGATATGTCTTTTGCCGAATTTACCAAAGCAAACATTTTTGAACCACTAAAAATGAACAACACCCTTTTTTATGATGATCATGAGAAAATCGTAAAGAATCGAGCTTACTCTTACAGTTCTGGTTCTAATGGATATAAAAAAAGTGTCTTAAATTATGCAAATGTAGGAGCTACTAGCCTTTTTACCACAGTAGAAGATTTAAGCCTTTGGTCAATGAATTTTTCAAATGTGACGGTAGGAGATTCAACTATAATTAATAATATGAATACACTTGCAATTCTAAATAACGGAAAAACTTTTGGAGGAGCACTTGGTCAATTTGTAGGAAAATACAAAGGGTTGAACGAAATACAACATGGAGGAGCAGATGCAGGTTATCGCTCTTATCTAACTCGTTTTCCTGACGAAAATCTTACCGTTGTTGTATTTAGTAATTCAGCCGAATTCAACTCAGGTAGAATGGCGCATAAAGTGGTAGATATCTATCTAAAAGATAGAATTAAAATTGAACTTAAAAAGGAAGAAGCTAAGGTAGAAAGCAACTCTGAAGCAGCAACTATAGATGAAAACGTATTAAGTACCTATGTTGGTAATTTTGAATTACAGCCTGGATTTATTATTAGTATTAGCCTAAATAAAGGTCAATTATCTGCATTAGCAACAGGACAATCAGAGGTTTTATTGACGCAAATATCAACTACAGAATTTAAGGTCGAAGGAGTGGAAGCAAAAATTGAATTTATTCCTAATGCTGGAAAGAATATTGAACGCATCAAACTTCACCAAGGAGGTCAAATAATGGAAGCGCCACGCGTTGATGCATTCGACAAAACTTCAGTGAATCTATCAGATTTTTCTGGAGAATACTATAGTGAAGAATTATCTACAACATACAGTTTTACGATTGTCAATGATAGCTTAGTTGCAAAACACAGCAGATTAAGTGACTTCAATTTGAATCCAATAAAGGACGATACGTTTAACGGTGAAGCTTGGTTTTTTGGACAAGTCGTGTTTATTAGAGATAAAAACAATATGATAACAGGTTATAAAGTATCTAATGGTCGAGTTCGAAACCTATATTTTGAAAAAGTAAATTAAAAACTGCACACAGCAATGTATAAAGCGCATTAAAACGCGCCTTATACTAACCGTTGTAAGCCATTAGTAAAAATTCCAAGATAGAGTTTGAAAGGTGTTAAAAATTATTGACCTTATGGCAAAGAAGATTGGAGAAAATGACTCAAATTGAACACTAATAAAAAAACAAATTTGGAAATTTAAATAATTATGAAAAAGATTTTGATAATAGCTCTTTGCTGTTTGAGTACAGGCTTGCACGCGCAAACTAAAACTTTAAAAGTAATATCATATAATATTTGGAATGGGTTTGATTTTAGAAAAGATGTAGAACGTAAAAATAATGTGATTGACTGGTTTGTTGACCAAAAACCGGATGTCGTTGCACTGCAAGAACTTTGTGGTTATACCAAAGAAAGCTTGCTTGAAGATGCGCAAAAATGGGGACATAACTATGCGATTATTCTTAAAGACAAATGCCATTCAGTAGGTTTGACTTCTGTTAATCCAATTGTTCTAAAAGAAAGAGTAACAGAAAATCTTTGGCATGGGATGTTGCATTGTGAAACTTTTGGTATCGATTTTTTTGTTGTGCACTTGAGTCCAAAAGATCGTGATTTTAGAACGAAGGAAAGTAAAATAATTCTTTCAAAAATCGCTTCAATAAACAATAATTATTTCATGGTTTTGGGAGATTTCAATTCCCAATCTCCTTTTGATGGCGATACAGATTTGGACTATCCAGATGCCTTAAAAAACAAAAGGGCGAGTGATTTGAAGAATAAAGATTATACTAACTTACTTGATAATGAATTTGACTACAGTGTAATGGCATCTTTTATAGCGAACCCTTTAATTGATGTAACACAACGATTTGTTAAGTCAGAAGACCGATTTACTTTTCCAGCGAAGGCAAAAATAGAAGCGTACAAGTCGTATGCGGAGTTAGAGAAGGACAGACGACGAATTGATTTTATAATGGTAAGTCGCGAATTGGCAAAAAAATGTAGGAACTCTTTAGTGTATAATGAGGAAGAAGCTGCTCTCTTATCTGATCATTACCCGGTAATGGCCGTGTTTGAATTAAATGACCAATAAAAAATAATTATAAAGAACAAAAAAGTGTAAATTAAAAAACAAACAGAACTGATGTGATTTCATGTTTTGAGTCGTTTATGTAATGGATATTTGACAAAAAATTATCACTTTCAGTATTAAAAATCACGAAGAAAAATTCGAAAGGCTACTAAAAAGTTGTGATGTATTCAGGCCTCAATAGAATCCTTTGATTATCTAGGTTAGTCTGTTAAAAAGATTTTATTGCATTGGGTAGTTACTGTAAAAAGTAAAAAAACAAGACAAAAGAGGATTTTAGAAATCGTAAAAAATGCAAGTAATAATTTGAAACTAAAATAATTTAGATAGAATAAAAAAGGCTTACAATATCGTGTATAGAACATGTCCTGCGGGACACGTGCCATACACACACCGTTCTATACCATTTCAATACACACCAATGAAAAATCTAATAAACTATATTGAATCACGCTTTCCTATAACTAATGATGATATTAGTTTACTTGAAAAATGTTTTATTACAGTAAATGTTCCAGCACAAACGAAACTTTTAGAAGCAGGAAAAATTGAACGTTATGTTTATTTTTTAAGTACCGGAATTGTAAAAGGTTATCAAAATATAGATGGTAAATTAGTAATTCAGCATCTAGTGCCTGAACAAGATTTTTTTACGTCATTAGATAGTTTTATGAGCGAAACACCTGCCTTAGATTATTACGAAACGATTACCGATTGTAAATTGTTAAAAATCTCTAAGCCTGACTTTGAACTGTTGCAAGAAATGACGAGCTTTTGGAGTGATGTTGTGAAATCAGTTACCAATGAACACTTAAGTTGTAAATTAGAACGTGTTAAAGATTTTCAAATTTTAACAGCTAAAGAGCGTTATCTAAAGTTTCTAAATCAACATCCAAAATTAGCTTTAAATGTTTCTGTAGATAACATCGCTTCTTTCTTAGGTATGAAACCTCAATCTTTAAGTCGTATTCGAAAACAAATCACTTTCTAACAAATGTTATTTTTAATACCCTAAAAACTGTTGAAATTTGCTCAAACAAAAAAACGTAAATATGAGCAACGAAATTTCATTAGTAACAGGTGCAAATGGACATTTAGGCAATAACTTGGTTAGATTATTGCTTTCTGAAAATCAAAAAGTAAGAGCAACTGCAAGAAACATAAATAATAAAGAACCTTTTAAAGGATTAGATTGTGAAATAGTACAAGCAGATAATACCGATAGAGAATCCCTAAAAAAAGCCTTTAACGGAATAACAAACTTATATGCTGTGGGTGCAAATTTCAGTATGTGGGCTAAAAACCCTAAAGTTGAAATTTATGATAATAACGTAAATGGAACTCAAAATGTATTTGATATAGCAAAAGAATGTGGTATTAAAAATATTGTATACGTAAGTTCAGTAGCATCTTTGGACTTTACAAAATTACCTGCAAATGTTGATAATGGCTATAATAAAGACAGGAGAAACTGGTATTATAATTCTAAAAATGATTCTGACAAACTTGCAATTGAATTAGGAAAAACATATGGAATCAGAACTGTTTTAATTTTACCCTCTGCAATGATTGGTAGTGAAGCTTATAAATTAAGTTATAGCAATAACCTTGTTTATCAAATTTTAAATGGAGAAATTCCAGTAGACACAAATGTCACATTAAATTGGGTAGATGTAAAGGATGTAGCTTTTGGAGCATACAAAGCAATGTTGAAAGGTAAAAATGGAGAGCGTTACATTTTATCAAACAAACAGCATACCACTTTACAAGAAAGTGTAAAAATAGCATCTGAATTATACCCTGAATTAAAATTAAAGACACCCAAAAAAGTCCCTAAATGTTTATTATACTCTGTAGCAGGTTTAATGGAATTTACAAGTAAAATATCAGGAAAAGAACCACAATTGCAAAGACATTACTTAGATATGTTTTATGGCTTAAAACAAGATTATGATATCACAAAATCAAAGGAAGAATTAGGATTCAATCCGAAACCTTCTAAAGAGGCATTAATAGATGCTTTGGACTATCTAGAAAAGGACTGGAAAATAAAAAAAACGGCATAGAACACCGTGTATAATTAATTGCTAGCTCTCTGTCTACTCGGAAAACCCTATGGATTTTCCTCTGGTTCGTTTTCTTATACTAATTTAGTTGCTAGTCAACGCAACTTACCATACACAACACGTTACCTGCAAACTAAAAAATCCAATGTTAAGAATACTTATCCAGAAATATCCTGCACCAAGCCCAGTTTCAAGAAATTTGATTATTGCAATATTGTTCGGGTTATTTATAGGATTATTTTTGTTGTTTTTCGAGCCTTTTGACATCAATTTGTCTACCAATAGGAATAAGGTGTTTAAATTGCTTTTCTTCGGCTGTATTACGACCATTGTTTTAGTATTATTTTTATACATTTTCCCTTTATTGCTTCCAAAAGTATTTTCCGATAAGCATTGGAAAGTAAGACATCAAGTGATATTTTATTTAGTAATCTTATTTGTAATAGCCACCCTTAATGGAGTTTACACAAATTATATAAACTCATTATCTTTTAGCTGGTATAACTATTGGTGGATTATAAGTCGAACATTTGTGCTTGGCGGAATACCTATAGCGTTTATAACACTTCTTGATTATCAACGAAAAGTAAAACTTAATACGAATAAGGCATCTAACATTCTTCTTAGTAATAAAAAAGAATTTCTAAAGGATTCAGAAGAGACTAGACACCAAATTTTAACAGATTTAAAAAATGAAACTATCTCTTTTAACGAGAATGATTTTAATTATGCAATAGCAGTCGGCAACTATATTGATATGTATGTTTTAGTTGAAAACACATTGAAAAAAGTAACTTATAGAATTACACTTTCTTCATTTGAAAAGCAACTAGATAAAACTTCTAGCTTAATAAGATGCCATCGCTCGTATTTAGTAAACCTTAAAAAGGTAGAAAGTATAACCGGAAATGCGCAAGGTTTAAAGCTTGAGCTTAAAAACCAATCAGAAATAGTACCTGTATCTAGAAAGTATATTCCTATTGTTAAGCAATCTTTTTTAAAGAATCCGTAATTATAAAATACTTAGGCTAGCCTAATAGTTAAACTAAGTGATGATTAGTTTGACATACAAACCATTACTTTGACATTCAGCACATACGACATTTTGGAATAGAACACTCTATTACATTTGAAGTATGAGAAAAACAGCATTCACAGTATTTTTATTTATTGGTGCAATTAGTATGGTAATAATGTCACTACATTACTTTCAATCAGATAGTGCAGGTATACTTAAACGAAAAGAAATTGCCCAAACCTTTTGGTACCTATTGACTTTCAGAACACACATTTTTTTAGGAATAGTAGCTATTAGTATTGGTCCTTTTCAGTTTATAAAAAAAATAAGGTGCAATTACAAAACTACCCATCGGATTATCGGATACATCTATACAATAAGTGTGTTTTTAAGTGCTTTATCTGGTCTCATTATAGCCCAGTTCGCTATGGGTGGTTGGATAACTACAGTCGGTTTTTCTATACTATCCTTAATGTGGATTTATACTATCGTAAAAGCTATAACATCCATAAGAGTTGGAGATGTATTAAAACATAAAAAATGGATGTTTTTAAGTTATGGATTGACCTTTGCTGCCATTACCCAAAGAACCCTATTACTCATTCCCCTTTTAACAGAAGTTCCGTTTATTCCCATTTATCAACTTTCTGCTTGGCTACCTTCACTAATTAATTTAGGTATTGCATATTTTCTATTTAAACGATCTTATGTCGATAATTGATTATATTTATTCATAGTTATGAAGTAATATCTAAAAAATATGGCAGATAACAACGTATAAAAAATAATAGGGAAATGAGTGATTAACCCAATGGACAAAGCTCATTTGCAAAGTCGACAAATTTTTAAATTTGCCTTATTGAATAAAAATAGGGTATAAGAAAATTTAAAAATTCGGCTTGTGTTCAACCGAATGGTTTTCGCTCATTTTCTGCCCTACTATTCTTATACAAGACTGTTGTGGCATATTAAAAACCAACCAATATGAAAAAAATATTTACAGCTTTTATAGTAATATTCATTTGTTTCCAATCTTACGGACAAAAACCAAGAGCAAGAGATTTAGGAGTTCCATTTGTTGGTACAACAGGAGAATTCAATGCTATTACAGATGTTAACGGAGTTGAAGTAGGATATAGCACTATTATTGCTGGAGAAGGAGAAAACATTGTAGGTAAAGGACCCATAAGAACTGGAGTTACTGCGATATTTCCAAGAGGAAAAGCCAAAAAATTTAGCCCAGTTTATGCCAACTGGTATAGTCTTAATGGTAATGGTGAAATGACAGGTACAACTTGGGTAACTGAATCAGGCTTTTTGGAAACACCAATTATGATTACTAACACAAATAGTGTTGGTGTTGTTAGAGATGCAGTATTGAAATGGTATGTAGATATGGATTGGTATAGCGGAGAAGATTGGTGGTACACTTATCCAGTAGTTGCCGAAACTTACGATGGATTCCTTAATGACATATATGGATTTCACGTTAAAGAAAAACATGTACTGGAAGCTATTGAAAATACATCAAGCGGAAAGATTGCTGAGGGAAATGTTGGGGGTGGAACTGGAATGATGTGTTTGGGTTTTAAAGGTGGAACTGGAACTTCTTCAAGAGTTTTTAAAGTCAAGGATTCAACTTATACTGTTGGAGCAATCGTCCAATCAAATTTTGGAGCCAAGAGAAACTTATCAATTGCAGGTGTACCTGTTGGAATTGAATTAAAAGACACTTTAAATTATAAATTTAATGCACCACCAAAATCAAGGAGACAAGAAGGAGATGGTTCAATAATAGTTATTATAGCAACAGATGCACCTCTCTTACCACATCAATTAAAAAGAATTGCTCAAAGAATTCCATTAGGAATTGGTATAGTAGGCGGACGAGGAAGCAATGGCTCTGGAGATATTTTTTTAGCCTTCTCAACCGCTAATGAACAAGCATTTAACCGTGATGAAACGACAATAGTAGAATCAATGCCAAATGACCAACTGATGCCAGTTTTTGAGGCAACTGTTCAGGCTGTGGAGGAAGCGATTATTAATGCAATGGTAGCTGCAGAAACTATGGAAGGAGTTAATGGAAATAAAGCTTATGCTTTACCTCATGATTTACTTATTGAAACGTTGAAAAAATACAATCGAATAAAACAATAACGTGGAACAGCGAAGAACTGAAGTAAAAAACAACGCTTTTCTTCATTAATTCAAGACACTAGTGTTTTAGGCTCACAGATTCACTTCAATGATTCTTTGAGCTTTTTTATTGCTGATTTTCAACTACTTTACTCGCAATACAGAAACGTAAGTTTCATCCTATGGCCTGCCTAATTTTGCGATAGTAAAACGTTGCTTGAGCAACTTGTTCGAAACGGCAATCAAGGCCAGCTTTTTACTCATGCCCTTGTTTACAATTCGCTCATATACGCCTTTACAAGCCTTGTTATATTTACAGGCATTGCACGAACCTAAGAACAATAGATTCCTCAGCTTTCTATTACCAATCTTGCTAATTCTATTACGACCTCGAACACTACTGCCGGATTCCCGTATCGTTGAAGTAATGCCAACGTAACTACATAATTGAGATGCCGTTTCGAACTTCTTAAAACCATCAGTGCAAACAATCAAAAAAAGAGCCGTCCTAATTCCGATACCATAACCCCATTTTTGTAAAGAAACTGTGCAAGACGATAATCGTAATACCCCGTAGCTTCCATAACAACCAATGAGTTATCTAGCAACGCTTTAAGGAACTTCCGAAAACCCAATTCATCGTTTTTATACTGGTCGTGTCCTACGGTAGTACCATGTACATCAAAGACATCTTTACTGATGTCGACTCCGAAAGTTTCGTTATATTTATACTTAAGTACTATTGTATGAAAGAACCAGCTACTTCTGCTCACAACAACTTGAAAACGAGATCTAAAGTCTCACAGAACTGAACGTGGTCTGCGTAGTAAAAGAGAGCCAATTATCAATGTTGTCGAAGTCTAGAGCTTTACCGTAAATAGTACCCTTAATGCTCTCTTTTGTTCTTTCTGATTATATTATCAATTTATAAAGAATCAAACTTAAGACGTGTATGATTAATTGCTTGGCTCTAGCCTACTTACGAAAATCCACGCGGATTTTCTATTCGGTTTTCATTTGCTAAATTACGTGCTTAACCACGCAACTAATCATACACAAACACGTTGGCCGCAATTTGACGCAATCTTTTCGTAAATCTTAAATGTATAAAATGTAATCTTAAATTAACAACAATGAAGAAGAACATCATTTTAATTCTAATAGTAATATTCAATATGTCTTGTTCGGACAGTAGTGACGGAGATTGGGACGACAATATAAAACTATCACAAAAAGAATTACGGTTTGATTCACTTGAAAACTTGGCAGTTATTACGACGGAAGGAGATTCGTGGTGGATTTCAGGAATATTCTTCAAAGACGGTCAAACGTTCGATTTACGCAATGTTGATACCACCGCTAATAATTTTACGATTACCGAATCAGCATTTACTTTGGAAAGAAAAAACGGAAAAGAACTATCTATCAAATTATACGAAAACACTACTGGTTCTGAAAGAATACTTACTGTTGGACTTCAAGCAGGAAATTATTTTGACGGAATAACAATTATCCAATCAACGGACTAAAAAACTACTTCCAACACCGTGCAAAATTAATTGCTTTGGTTTTAGCTTATTTAGGAAAGTCCTCGCGGACTTTCTATCTGTGAATTATTTATTAAATTTAATCCTTAAATACAGCAACTAATCTTGTACAACACCGTTATGTGCAAAATTGAAAATAGGAAGCATTTGTCTTTTTAATGTGAAGGCATATAGATTCCGCTGCGGATTTTAAAACGATATTAAAACTGGACAAAATGAATTATTATTTCTTACTATTTCTAATGTTAGTTGGTCTCTCAAGTAATTTACATGCAGAAAATAAATCTACTCCTCCTAATATCATCGTAATATTTTGTGATGATCTTGGTTATGCAGATTTATCAAGTTATGGTTCGTTGTGGAATCGAACTCCGGAAATTGATCAGATGGCCACAGAGGGAGTTAGGTTTACCGACTTTTACGCCGGTGCTCCAGTATGTACCCCATCCCGCGCTGGTTTGATGACAGGATGTTATGCCCGACGTGTTGATATGGATTTGGATGCCAGAAATCGTTGGGTACTTTTTCCTACGGCTTCAAAAGGGCTAAATCCGCAAGAAACTACTTTGCCAGAGGCTCTAAAAATGGGAGGTTATTCCACTGCAATTATTGGCAAATGGCATTTAGGAGATCAGCCGGAATTTCTTCCTGTTAGACATGGATTTGATTATTGGTTCGGTCTGCCATATTCAAACGATATGGAGAATCAACAAAGAAAAGATCCACCCTTACCCCTCTTACGGAACGGAACAGTTATTGAGCAACTGAATGAACATAATGCTTTCGACCAGACAACTCTTACAAAACGCTATACTGATGAAGCGATTAAATGGATTGGGGAAAATAAGAAGAAACCATTTTTTCTATATTTAGCACATACAATGCCACATAACCCTGTAGCCGCACGCCAACAATTTTATGCACAAACTAGCAATCCAAAATCGGGATTTGGTGCCTCTGTTGCTGAAATTAGTTGGTCAACAGGTGAAATTCTAAATTATATCAGAAATGAAGGTCTTGCTAATAATACTCTGGTGATTTTTACTTCCGATAATGGTGGTGCGCCGAATTTTGGGGCAAGTAATGGTATTCTGAAAGGACGAAAAGGACAAATACATGAAGGTGGTGTTCGTGTACCTTGTATTGCTTGGTGGCCAGGTAAAATAAAACCTGGAACTACATGTAATTCTCCAGGATCAGTTATTGACTTCTTTGCCACATTCACTAAAATAGCAAATATTCAGCTTAGTGATAATGTTAAAAGAGATGGAACTGATATTTCAAGTTCCTTTTTTAATCCCGAAATCAAACAGAAACCAAGACCATATTTCTACTGGCATGTTGGATATCTTCAAGCAGTAAGGTATGGTGACTGGAAATTAAATTTACAAGGTACTTACTCAAAAGAAGCACGTGAGAATATAAAAAAAGCTTGTTATGGCAGTACTCCGACATTGGACCATATTGAACTATTTAATTTGCGCAAAGACCCAGCAGAAAAAATCAATGTTGCTGATAAATACCCTGAAATTGTAAGTCAAATAAGCGAATTTGCAGAAAAAGAAAAAAATGCACTGGGTGAATGGACTAATAAGGGTAAAGAAGTTAGAAAGACCGTCTATATTAAAAATCCGAAACCATTAATAAAATAATAGCGATTAATTCAGCACATAACAAAGATGCTGAAGTAAAAAACAACTCTTTTCTTCATTAATTCAAGACACTAATACTTTAGGCCCATAGATTCACTTTAATGATTCTTTGAGCTTTTTCATTGATGATTTTCAACTACTTTACTCGCAATACAGAAACGTAGGTTTCATCGTAAGGCCTGCCTGATTTGGCTATAGCAAAGCTTTGTTTGAGCAGTTTGTTAGCGACCGCTATCAAGGTAAGTTTCTTGCTCTTGCCCTTGTTCACGATTCGCTCATATACCCCTTTACAAGCCTTATTATGTTTAGAGGCATTGAACGAACATAAGAACAATAGATTCCTCAGCTTTCTATTACCAACTTTACTTATTCGACTACGGCCTCGAACACTACTGCCGGATTCCCGTATCGTTGGGATAATACCAACATAACTGCATAGCTGAGATGCCGTTTCGAACTTCTTAAAACCATCCGTACAGACAATCAAAAAAAGAGCCGTTCTAATTCCGATACCAGGGATACTAGTTAGTACCGTCAACTGATGTTGCTGGTCTTGTTTTACCAAAGAAAGAAGCTTCTTTTCAATACCTTTTATCTCTTTGTCCAAATGCTTTCGATTACGTCTTAAAGAACGGTAGACAAATTTCGATGGCAACCCTAGCACCTCCTCGCCATGCCTCTTGTTCTTGGTTGCCGTTCGTTTCTTTAAGTAACTATCCAACACTCTAAATAGCTGTAAACATTCATTCTGAACATCGGTAAGCGCTGTATAAAGGGGAACTTCATTTTTTACAGCATATTCACATATGGCCTTGGCATCGCTCTTGTCGGTCTTTACCTTGGCCCATTTCATCTGTATAAAACGTTTTACAGACAAAGGGTTGACAACCGATACCGTAATCCCATTTTTATAAAAAAACTGTGCAAGACGATAATAGTAATAACCAGTTGCTTCCATAACAACCAATGAGTTATCTAGCAACGCTTTAAGGAACTTCCGAAACCCGGATTCATCATTTTTATACTGGTCGTTTCCTACGGTACTACCAGGTACATCAAAGACATCTTTACTGATGTCGACTCCGAAAGTTTCCTTATATTTATTCATACGTATTGATTTATGAAAGAACCAGCTACTTCTGCTCACAACAACTTGAAAACGAGATCTAAAGTCTCACAGAACTGAACGTGGTTTAAGGAGTAAAAGAGAGGGGATTATCCATGTTGTCGAAGTCTAAAGCTTCACCGTGTATAGTACCCTTAATGCTCTCTTTTGTTCTTTCTGATGTATATCCTAAAAATTAGGGAATCAAACTTAAGACGTGTATAAAACATAGCTAATAAATGCTTTTTGAGAGGTTTTTGCTCATTTACGAAGACCGCTAAATTTTTAAATTTGACCTCTAAGAATGATAAGTTAAAAACAAAATATAAAAATTCGCGTGTGTATTAATCCGAAAATTTAATGTCTTTTTACACGCTACGTTTCATACACAAAACGTTGTGCATAATTTAACATATAATATCAATAATTTCATCAATTTAGCTCTGACAAATAAAAATAATTATGAAAAAAATATTTCTTTTACTTGTAGCTACTTCATTAATGGCTTTTCAATGTGAAAAAGACCCCATCTATGAAAATATCTATAAAATTCAAAATAATTCTAGTTACGATTTAATTCTAATCACTGATGAAGAAGAAGTGATTATTGAAAAGCCTGCAGAATCTAATTCAGAACATAATATTGTACAAGTTTCAGATTCATATTCGCTTAAACAGCCTTCAGAAAACGTTGTTTTTAGTAAAATTACGCTCTACCGTGAAGATAGTAATGGAAATAGGTTTTTAACTTATGAGCAAGAACCAATTTTAGATGAATTATGGACACTTGACACTTCAGCCGGTTATGGAATTGAAAGCCCAAACTATAATGTTTGGGTACTATCAATTACAAATACTAAATTGAATTAAATCAGATTAAAAAACTACGCACAACACGATGTATATTGCATGCTTTTGTTTAGCTATAAATCCAAACGTAAGTGTGTATTTACTAGCGGATTTCCTTTTATGAAATCCAGTCGGTGACTACCTCGCACGACAACATACATAAAACGTTGTGCTTAATGTAAAAAAAAACTCAGGAAATTGACAGAGTTACAGAAGTATATTACCTCTTACTTTGGAATTACAAACCAGAATATGGACAAAATAACGTCTTTGTTCACAGAATCTAAACTTAAAAAAGGAGAATATTTTACAAAATCTGGTCAATATTGTGAAAGGCTGAGTTTTGTACGGAGTGGTTTTATTCGAGTTTTCGCAAACGCCAATGACAAAGAGATTACACAATGGATTTCTACCAAAGGTTATTTCATAACTGATTTGTACAGTTTTAATTTCAAACAAAGAGCAAGATGGAACATTCAAGCATTAACGGATTGCGAACTTTACACAATCAATAAAGAGAATTACGCACTTTTAAATAGTTTAGTTCCAAATTGGGCTGAAATGGAAAAACAATTTATTGCAGGTTGTTTCATTCAATTAGAAGATAGAGTTTTTAGCCATTTATCGCTTAGTGCAGAAGAACGTTATCACAAGCTTTTTGAGGATAACAAAGAACTATTTAATCAAGTTCCATTACAATATATCGCATCAATGCTGGGAATGTCACCTGAAACGTTAAGTCGAATAAGGAAAAAAAATATTTCTTGATTTTTGTCAAGCGAAAAAACTTGATTTAAACCAAACTTTGTCAAATAAATTAAATATTATGGCAAAGCAGATTAAAACATATATTACAATTAAGGCAAGTAAAGAAAGAATATGGAAAATCCTTACGGACTTTGAGAGTTATCACAAATGGAATTCTTTTATTAAGTCGGTTTCTGGAGAAGTAAAAGTTGGAAACCGAATTCAAATAAAATTACAAGGAATGACTTTTAAGCCAATTGTATTGACTTTAAAAGAAAATAGAGAATTGAAGTGGCTTGGTCATCTTTGGTTTAAAGGACTATTTGACGGAGAACATAAATTCTACCTAACAGCCAACCAAAACGGAACAACCGATTTTGAGCAAAGTGAATATTTTAGCGGAATTTTGGTTAAATTTTTTTCAAAGAGTTTAGACAAGGATATAAAAATGGGATTTGAACAAATGAACGAGGAATTGAAGTTACGTGCAGAAAAATACTAAGTACCACAAAGAACTGAGGTAAAAAATAACTCTTTTCTTCATTAATTCAAGACACTAGTGTCTTAGGCCCACAGCTTCTCTTTAATGATTCTTTGGGCTTTATTATAGGTGATTTTTTTGCTACTTTACACGCAATACAGAAACGTAAGTTTCATCGTAAGGCCTACCCGATTTTGCGATAGCAAAGCTTTGTTTGAGCAGTTTGTTCGATACGGCTATCAAGGCCAGCTTTTTACTCTTGCCCTTGTTTACGATTCGCTCGTATACCCCTTTGCAAGCCTTATTATGTTTACAGGCATTGAACGAACATAAGAACAATAGATTCCTCAGCTTTCTATTACCAATCTTGCTAATTCTACTACGGCCTCGAACACGACTACCAGATTCCCGTATCGTTGGGGTAATACCAACATAACTGCATAGTTGCGATGCCGTTTCGAACTTCTTTAAACCATCCGTGCAAACAATCAAAAAAAGAGCCGTTCTGATTGCGATACCAAGGATGCTGGTAAGTAAGGTCAGCTGCTGTTGCTGGTCTTGTTTTACCAAAGAAAGAAGCTTCTCTTCAATACCTTTTATCTCTTTGTCCAAATGCTTTCGATTACGTCTTAAAGAACGGTAAACAAACTTTGAAGGCAATCCTAGCACCGCTGCGCCATGCCTCTTGTTCTTGGTTGCCGTTCGATTCTTTAAGTAACTATCCAACACTCTAAATACCTGTAAACATTCACGCTGAACATCGGTAAGCGCTGTATAAAGAGGAACTTCATTTTTTACAGCATATTCACATATGGCCTTGGCATCGCTCTTGGCAGTCCTTACCTTGGCCAATTTCATCTGTATAAAACGTTTTACAGACAAAGGGTTTACAACCGATACCGTAATCCTATTTTTTTAAAGAAACTGTGCAAGACGATAATGGTAATACCCCGTAGCTTCCATAACAACCAATGAAGTATCCGGTAACGCTTTAAGGAACTTCCAAAACCCGGATTCATCATTTTTATACTGGTCGTGTCCTACGGTACTGCCATGTACATCAAAGACATCTTTACTGATGTCGACTCCGAAAGTTTCGTTATATGTATTCATAAGTACTATTTTATGTAAGAACCAGCTACTTCTGCTCACAACAACTTGAAAACGAAATCTAAAGTCTCACAGAACTGAACGTGGTTTAAGGAGTAAAAGAGAGGGGATTATCAATGTTGTCGAAGTCTAAAGCTTCACCGTATATTATAACCTTAATGCTCTCTTTTGTTCTTTCTGATGTATATCCTAAAAGTTAAGGAATCAAACTTAAGACGTATATAATTAATTGCTAGGGTACTACCGACTTACGAACATTCCTGCGGAATATTCTATCTGTGATTTATTTGCTAAATTAGTTGCTTAACCACGCAACTAACCATACACAAACCGTTAGCCTTCATTATGACCAACCAATAACCAATGATAAAATTCTTTAGAAAAATACGCTACGACCTTATGGAAAAAAATAAGACGGGAAAGTATTTAAAATATGCTTTTGGTGAGATTGTATTGGTAGTTATTGGAATTTTGATTGCGTTACAGATTAATAATTGGAATGAAAAGAAAAAAATTAAGACTAAAGAAATTAAATATCTTACTGAATTGCGCAAGGATTTAGTTCAAAACTTAAGTGATATTAATGGTAATATTTCTAACCTTCAAACTTCTAAAAATTCGAATGAAATTATTATGCACCATATTGAAAACAACATAGTGTATAATGATTCTCTAGATTATCACTTTTCAATGATATATCCATTTATTACATTCACAATTAATCAAACGACTTATGAAACTCTCAAACAAGGCGGAATGGAATTAATTTCTAATGACTCCTTGAGAAGTTCAATATCTAATATTTATTCAAATAGATTTACATCTTATCAAACATTCGAAAACACATATTTTGTGAATCATTATATTAATCATATTAAACCTATGTTGATTTCTGAATTTGTTTCCTTTGAATTTTCCTCATCTGCACATCCTAAAAATTATAATCAATTTATTAAGAACTCTGAATACAAGCAAACTCTCAACTTTACAATTGATATATGTAGAAATTTTATACGAATGCAATCCAACTTGAAAACTGAAGTTCAGAATCTAATAGATTCAGTTAACAACGAAATTGGTGATTGATTACGAGTTTTAAATGAATAACGAAAGGCTAACACCGTGTATAACCCATTGTTTACTTTGTGTGTACTCGGAAAATCCTTGGGGTTTTCCTCTGGTTCGTTTTCTATTGCCAATTTAGTTACTAAACCAAAACAACGTGCTATACACAAACACGTTGTAAACAATGCTAACTAACATGATCAAGCCATCAATAATTATATTTCTGCTAACTATTATAATTTTCGGTTGCAAGGAAAAAATAAAAAATCCTTTTTCTGTAATCGAAGTTAATGTCACTAATCACCAATTACTGGACAGCTTAATTATTTATGACAAAGAAATGTCATGGGAGATCAAGTCAATTCTAAGATTTAAGGAGTCAAATAGTGGAATAGACACTATGAATATTCTAGAAAATAAACTTTATCAAATTTATTCATTTTCAAATGGTAAACAGGGAGAACTGGGAGAACTATTAATTTCCCCAAACAGCCAAATATCTCTATCTATAGATGAGAACGAACTTTACGAATCTATAAATTATACTGGTAACTTTAAGTTGTCTAATAATTTCTTGGCCTATTCTAAAAAACACCAAAACCAATTGTCTCAAATAGTTCGAAATGGTATTGAACAAAAGGAGCTTAAAATACTCATCCATGAAAAAGGTGACTTAATTAATAAAAAAGGGATTTCACTAAACATAGTTGATAGCTTAAGTACTTATGCGAAAGCAAAATTTAGTGAATTCTCTGATATTCTTAAACAGAAGAATACAAAATACTTATATAAAACATCTTTAGTAAATGAAATAGGGAACAACTTTTCTTTCACAGATATGAATAACAATAATATATCTTTAAAAGATTTTCAAGGTAAATACCTTTATATTGATGTTTGGGCTACTTGGTGTAAACCCTGTAAAATAGAATATGTTTTTCTAAAAGAACTGGAGGAACACTTTTCTAATAATGATGAACTTCAAATTATCTCTATCAGCACTGATCGAGAATTTGATAAATGGGAGAAGTATATTACTAAAAATTCAATTAAAGGAACACAACTTTATTCTGGTGCAAATTCAGATTTTGTAAAATTTTATGATATTGGAGCTCTACCTAGATTTATATTTTTAGATAAAGAAGGCAGAGTTATTAGTCCTGTAGAAATAAGACCATCTAATCCTGAATTATTAAAAAAACTGGAATCAACTGTTTATAACAATGGCTATAATTAATAAGGGGATTAATGCTTAACCAAAAGTTTAGAGCTTTTAAACCATGTCCGCCAAAACTTTTGATTTGACCTTTTAAGACAAAAGATAAAACAAAATAAAAAGTTTTGGTTAAGTGCTTAATCAAAAATTGATCGCTTTTAAATCCTGTACTAACTATAGCCATGATGTTGTACCTAATTTTGAAAAGTGTAACCTATTTTGATTTCTATTCGTCTTACCATAAAACTTGGAAATCAATCATGAAAAAAACAATCTTTTTATTTTTAGTAATTGCAATAATACAATTAGGAACATTCACTTTAAGTGCTCAACAAAAAACACAGTCAGCAGCTCTATATTCTAAAATAGACTCCTACTTAACCGCTGGTTCTAAAAATGGCTTTTCTGGAGCCATTTCTGTTGTGAAAACTGGAGAAATTATTATTAATAAAGGGTATGGAGAGGCCAACAAGAATACTAAAACGCTTAACAATCCAAACACTATTTTTGACATTGGCTCTAACACCAAACAATTCACAGCAACAGCAATTTTAAAACTAGCTGAATTAGGAAAACTAAAATTAACCGATTCTTTAAGTACCTTTTTCGAAAATTTACCAATAAAAAAACAAAGCATCACAATACATCAATTATTAACACATACTGCTGGTTTGTCAGAGTCTATAGGACGTGACTATTCGGCATTTGGAAAGCTATCAGAAATTTCACAAAAGGACTTTTTTAAAAAGCTTTTCGGAAGTAAATTATTATCTGAGCCTGGAGAAAAATATTCTTATTCTAATACTGGGTTTAGCATATTAGGACGAATCATAGAATTAGCTTCTGGTCAACCCTACGAAACTTTCTTAAACGAGAATCTTTTTACACCAGCAGGAATGTTACAAACAGGATATCTTTTACCAAAATGGGATACAAAACAGATGGCTCATGGTTACAATAGAAATATAATGGAAACGGAGTCAACAATTACATATTATATAGAAGCTGGAGGTATCAATTGGAACTTAAAAGGGAATGGAGGAATTAACTCGACTCAAAATGATATGCTACTTTGGTACAAAGCTTTAAAAACAAATATAATATTAATACCAGAATCATTTGAAAAATTAACAACACCCTATCCCTATACTTCCTCTCTTAATAGCACTTCTAGTTATGGCTATGGCTGGGGAGTTAAAAAATTAGAAAACAATAGCAAGAGAATAACGCATAATGGCTCTAACGGAACATTTACACATACTATCATTTGGTATCCTAAGGAGGATATATATATTGTGTATGCTACCAATGCAAATAGCTCGAAAGTAGAAGGCATTGCTTATGTTGTTGCAGAAATAGTTTTGGATGAAAGCTATTCTCCAAAACCTATAAAGAATAATATTTACGCATTCATAATGAATTATATAAAACAACATTCAACAGATAAATCGAATGATTTACTTACTTTACTTCAAGGAAAGTACACTGATGATTTCACAAATTCATCGCCTATAAATACAATTGGAAATCTATTATTAAGATCAAATGAAAATTTGAAATGGATAATAGAATTATTTAAAATGAATGTTCAACTATACCCTGAAGATGGTAATCTTTGGGACTCTTTAGGTGATGGATATAAGGCCAATAATTTAAAAGAGGATGCAATAAAAAGTTATCGAAAAGCAATTGAATTAGGATACAAAGATTCACAAAAAAAGCTAACCGAATTAATTGAGGACTAGAAAAATAACTATTGCCAACAACATGTATAATTAATTGCTTGCTTATCGCCTACTTGGAAAATTCCACCGGAATTTCCTCTGGTTCGTTTTCTTTTACTAATTTAGTTGTTAGCCAACGCAACTAACTATATAAGAATACCTTAGGCACAATCTAGACCAACTGAGACGGAAAAATATTGGTATACTGATTTTTTGCTTCATCAGTTAAATATGGATAAATACTTTGGCTAATAAGTATTGAATATTCCTGAATGGACTCTTTCGATAAAACATCAGCTTGAATTAAAATAGAAGAAAACCAAAAATTACTGATTACCTCTATTCTCTTAAATAAACTACGATATTCATTTTTGAGTAATTCTTCACGAAATAATCCATTTATAATAAGAACGTCAATGACTTTCAAAGATTCTATCTCTCTTCGTTTTGAAAGTTCAGAATAATGACTTTTTATCTTCTGATTTTTTCTTGTAATAGTAACAAAATCTAAAAAGAAAAAATTGTACTCGTAAAGTACTTTAAAAATTTCTATCGATATATTTAAAAATGATTTCAATAAATCATCGGTTGCTATAACAAAAATTTTATCAATTTTCTCAACTAACTGAAAATAGAGCGCTTCAATTATATCCTCTCTCTTTTTAAAATGGTATTGCAAATTACCCACACTAATTCCAACTTCGTCAGCAATAGTTCTTAACGATACATTTGAGATTCCAGTAGTATTAAAAAGCTTTAAAGATTTTTTTAAAATCTTATGTTTTGTTTTATTCATTATAACAAAGATATAATTTTTAGTACAATTGTACTAATTAAGTATATTTTTAGTACGTTTGTACTAAACTAATTAGAATGCTTATGATTGTGGATATTATTGGAGCAGGAATTGGAGGGTTAACAACTGCAATTGCACTTGAACAAAAAGGAATTAAAACAAGAATTTTTGAACAAACTGAGCAAATAAGACCAGTTGGAGCAGGAATTATTTTAGCCAACAATGCAATGCAAGTGTATGAAAAGTTAGGTTTACGAAAAATAATTGAGCAAAATGGAAATCCTATCTCTTCAATGAATATCACCAAATCCAACCTAAAACCTCTTACTAAAATTGACTTATCCTATTTTGAACAAAAACATAAGACTAAAAACATTGCAATTCATAGAGGAACATTGCAACAAATATTAATTAAAGAATTAAAATCCACACCAATTAATCTTAACCATAAACTTACTTCAATAGCTGAAAACACAAATGGTTATTATTTAAAATTTGATAATGGGGAACAAATCCAATCCTCAACCGTTTTAGGAGCTGATGGACTAAATTCGATTGTTAGACAGCATTTATTCCCAAATAATAGTATTAGAAATACAAATCAAATATGCTGGAGAGGAATTACGGAATACAAATTACCTATAAAATTCAGGAACGAATTGAACGAGGCTTGGGGAAAAACAGAACGTTTTGGTTTTGTTCAAATTGCAAAAAATAAAGTTTATTGGTATGCTTTAAAATCCTTCAAAAAAAGTAAAAATGAATTTTCTATCAACGATTTGGAGCACTATTTTAGCATGTACAATTCAGTAATTAAAGAGGTCCTAAAAACGACTAAAAAAGAACAAATAAATACTGCCGAAATTTCAGATTTAAAACCAACAAACATTTGGTATAAAGAAAATGTTTGTTTAATCGGAGATTCTGCACACGCAACAACACCAAATATGGGGCAAGGTGCTTGTCAGGCAATCGAAGATGCTTTTGTGCTTTCAGAATGTATAGACAAATACGGAATCACTAAAGCCTTTTCTGAATATCAAAAATTAAGATTACCAAAAGCACATCAAATAGTTAACGCAAGTTGGCTTCTTGGAAAAGTGGCACATCTTAAAAATCCAATATTAATTGGTTTGCGTAATCAAATGTTAAGATTAACGCCTTCTTCAGTTAATAGAAAACAGAATGAACAAATTTTCCAATTGGCAGAAATATGACAACAACAATGTTATCTACTATCTTATTGGTCATTTTTACCTCATTAGGTTTTATACATTTTTACTGGCTTTTTGGTGGTAAATGGGGTTTAGAAAAGGTAATTCCAACAAAAGACAATCAACTGAATACGCTCTCAATTCCTAAATTTGCAACTCTAATTGTAGGACTTATATTCGTTTTTTTTGGTCTGATTTATCTTGTAAAATCTGGACTTACAAATCTTGAAGTTCCAAATTGGGTAACAAATTATGGATATTGGATACTTCCCTCTATTTTTATTTTAAGAGCAATTGGAGATTTTAAATATGTCGGAATTTTTAAGAAAATAAAGAATACCAATTTTGCAAAAGCCGACTCAATGTTTTTTTCGCCTCTGTGTTTGACAGTTGCAATACTAGGAATGCTGATACAGCTTATAGATAAATAACGGGTGGTAACAATGTATAAAAACACATAGGGCATTGTTGCTAAACCGGAAGTTCTGTGAGTATTTTTAACGTCCGCTAAATATAAAATATAGCATTTAATAATAAAAGCAAAATATTTATATTTAGCTAAGCAATAAACCGAAATGAAAGTTCTTGTTTATTACCCTACGTTTCTTATACTAATCATTATAAGCAATTAAAAACTAACAAGCTGAAATCCAATATATTTTGATAGCCTAACTTTATTCAATAATTCTTTGAATGACTAATTTTGGTGCTTTATTAGAAGACTAAGTTTATAAAAATAATCACTGCCGTCTGGTTAAGCAATATACTAATTTAGCATAGACCTTAATATGATTCGGATTCGCAACAGGATGTATTATCTATGATTACTTTGTGCATGGAGAAATCGATTGGATTAGAACGGTAGTCACATCTATTTTAGCAGGTGTTATAATGGCTGTTTTAATAGTTTCAAAAAATAATTGGATTTGACTATTTAACGTTTTTTAAGAAGGAACCTTGAGAATTTTGAAATCTTAAAAATTTTGATAAATATTTCCAATCTGAACGCAAATAGACTTCAATCAATCGCAACTGTTACGAACGGATTTCCTACTCTGGCAGAATAAAAGAATAAAGAAAACGCAACGAAAATACCACACTCGAACGCAGAGAAACATGTGGTAACAAAACCCATACGTAATGCGGGCTAAGGTTCTAAAAAAAGAATGGTTTACGTATATTTATGTGGTCGTGAAATCTTTAGGATTTCGCTTTGGACAAGAAAAAATAAAATAAAACCAAAAGATTTCGCTTAGCGTTATGGCGGAATGGGAATTGCTTCACAGCTTCCATACTAAGCATAGCTTGGTCGTTGTAACTAATGTAAAAAAAGTGTTTTGAAAACATAAAAATAATGGATAAATTAATCGAAAGCATAAATACTTATATCTCATTGAATGAGAGTGAATTGTTATTGCTCCAAAATGCGGTAGAGAAGAGAACTTATAAGAAGAATGATGTAATTTTTACCGAAGGTAAAATATCTAATGAAATCTATTTTGTAGAAAAAGGATGCGTTAGGCTTTTTTATAATGTAGAGGGTAATGATAAGACTGCTTTTTTTTATACAGAAGGTCAGTTCATTTGTGCAGGTGAAAGTTACACCTATAATATACCTGCAATTGAAAATTATCAGGTAATTGAACAAACCGAAATATTTGTTTTCACAAAAAAGAAATCTGAAGAATTATTAAGTAAAGCACCAAAGCTTGAAATAATTGCCAGAATTGCGACTGAAAATGAATTAATCACCTGTCAAAAGGTAATTGCATCATTTGTAACTAAATCTGCAGAAGAACGCTATACCGATTTACTAAATACTCAAGGAGAATTATTTCAACGTGTTCCGCAACAGTACATTGCATCATTTTTAGGAGTATCACCCGAAACATTAAGTAGAATAAAAAGGCGTGTGTATAAAAAAAGTTGTTCTTGACGAACGTCAAGGAGATGTTGTGAACTCATACCTAGCTTTGTAATAAAATAAAATATGAGCAAACAAAAGGTTTTAGTAGCAGGAGCAACTGGATATTTAGGTCAGTATTTAGTAAAGGAACTCAAAAAAAGAGGTTTTTGGGTGAGGGTGTTAATCAGAAATAAACAGCAAAAGGATAATTTTAACTCTGTTGATGACTTCTTTATTGGACAGATAACTGACCCAGAAAGTTTACACGGTATAACCAAAAATATAGATTTGGTTTTCACCACAATTGGTATTACTCGCCAAAAAGATGGGATGACTTATATGGATGTTGATTATCAGGGAAATTCTAACTTATTAAAAGAATCTCTAAAAGATGAAGTAAAATCATTTCAATATATTTCAGCAATAAACGGAGATAAACTTAGACATCTTAAAATATTTGAAGCGAAAGAAAAATTTGTTGACGAATTGAAAGGTTCTAAAATTAATCATTGTGTTATACGTCCGAATGGTTTCTTTTCTGATATGAAAGATTTTCTTAATATGGCAAAAGGTGGTAGAGTCTATTTATTTGGTCATGGTAAATTCAAATTAAATCCAATCCATGGAGAAGATTTGGCAAAAGTTTGCGTAGACATGATGATAGATGGTGTAAAAGAAGCATCTGTTGGAGGAATTGATGTTTTAAGCCAAAATGAATTAGCTGAAATGGCATTAAAAGCTTGGGGAAAACCTATTAAAATTACACACTTACCAGATTGGATAAGAAGATTTACCATTCGGTTATTAAAAACTTTTACATCTTCAAAAACCTATGGACCGATAGAGTTTTTTTTGACATTAATGGCAGAAGATAATATTGCAAATACTTATGGAAATAAAAGACTTGCAAATTATTTTAAATTAGAAATAACAAGTATGGAAAATAAACACTAGCTACAACGCTGTATAAAAAACATAGGTTGGTTGTGCAAAACCCAAAGGTTCTTGTGTATTAATAAAACCCACTAAATATAAAATATGGCGTTTATAAAAGAAAAGGTAAAAGCAACATATTTATACTTAGCCAAGTAATAAACCGAACCGAAAGTACTTACTAACTGCACTACGTTTCTTATACTAAACGTTGTAGATAATACTAAAAAATGTGACAAAAGTTTAGATTTGACAACTAGTAGATGAAAAAAAATGAAAAAAATACTTTATATTTTACCAGTTACTTTTGGAACCTCTCTTCAGTTTTTTAGCCAAGAAAGACTTTTAAGTCCATTAAATAATACGACTGTCAAAAGTTTTGTTAATGCTGAAACTTCAGAAATGAATTGGTTTATGCTTAAAGATTCTCTTAAAATTCAAATAGGAAATGTGCAAACTGTAATTCAGAAAGAAAAAGAGAGTATATACATTATAACAACAGTCAATATGAAGAAGTCACCTACTAAATGGGTTGACAGTACCATTGTTGAAACACTTACCTTTACACCGCTTTATCTTTTTTGCTGCTTACCCTATTAAAGACCTACTCCTTTCGCAAGCAGAACGTTTATCAGAGCAACAAAAAATCTACGCTAGCAGTTTCATTGGTTTATCTTTTTAAGTTTGGCCTAGCCTTTAAAAATAGAGTAGCTTTTGGGGGTTTTCCCTTTTGCCGTCACAACGCAACTGTTGCGTAATAAATATACGGACGGTCTTGTGGCTTAACCGTATTTATAAAAGTTCTATACCTCTTATTTTTTTTATGTCTGCTTAGGTGTATTGCTGCATGTTAAAAGCGGTAAAATCTACAGGAAATACAGGAATGGATTATCTTTTAGAGTTTGGTTCGGGTTACATAAAACCGCTAACAAGACCTATACGTAATGCGAGGCTTGGTCAATATCAAAAGGTTTGCGTATTTTTAGGAGGTCCGCCAAAACAGTTTGATTTGGGCTTTGAAACAAAAAAATAAACACAAAAAACTACTTTAGCTAAGTGTAGTATAGGGAAGATAAGTACTTCTTTTCTTCCGCATTACGTATAGCTTTGGCGTTGTGTTTCATTACCAGAAACCGCTAACCAATGATAAAATTCTTTAGAAAAATTAGAATAAAAATGTTGTCTGAAAATAAATACAGCAAGTATCTTCTCTATGCGATTGGAGAGGTTGTTCTTGTGGTTATTGGGATTTTAATGGCGCTTCAGATAAACAATTGGAATGAGTCTCGAAAGGTGCAGCGTTTGGAGGGTCAATTAATTAATTTGCTAATTTCAGATTTAAAAGGAAAAAAAAAAGAACATCTTTCAGATTTACAGGATAGTAAAAACATAATTAAATCATTTCAAAGCAGAATAGATTCTTGGGAAAATAAAAACGAAATTGATACAGTAAATCTAAAGTGGCACTTAAAAAGACTAGGTGGGGATTCTTATTTTCTAAATGAAAATTCGCCTCTTTACAACAGTCTTTCAAACTCAAATCTCTTAAATAAATTACCCGATAGTTTAACGAAACAAATCGACAATTTATACCGATTGAAAATAATGGGTGTAAAAATTATAATAGATAAGGCTACTGAATATGGAACTCACTGTAAATTAAATTTCCTACTACCAAATAATTTGATTGATTTGAACCAAAGTGCTAAAGAAATTCGAGAAAGAATCAAAAATGTGGATGAAGAATTTATTTCTTACTCCAAATTATTTATAAATACGTGTAATCTTTTAAACGGAGCATTAGAAAGTTCAGCAAACGGAATGAATAATTTAATAGATGATTTAGAGTCCTATAACGATACTAAAGAATGATGTAAAAACGAAGGTATAACATCGCATATAAGATTAGACTCACTATCGCTTCTTCCAATACATATACTAACCTTTGTGGTGCATTTGACGCAACTATTTCGAAATTATTGTATCTATAGAAAAACAAACTATATTAATGTGAAAAAGACACTAATCTTAATATTAATCGGAATAGCATTTTCGAGCTGTTCAAATGATGACGATAACGGAAAACAAAACAACTGTGATTTTGAAACTATAATAAGTGCGCAACAATATGCAAATGCACCTAATGACCAATTAGAAATTAATAGTTTAGCTATAAACGATTACTGTTTGAAAATTAATTTTAGTTCTGAAGGATGTAGTGGAGATACTTGGGAATTAAAATTAATTGATTCAGAAGAAATTTTAGAATCAAATCCACCTCAAAGGAATTTAAGACTATCATTAAAAAATGAAGAATTATGCGAAGCATATATTACAAAAGAATTGACATTTGACATTTCAAACTTAAAAGTTGATGGAAACCGAGTTCAATTAAACATTATAAATTTAGACGAAATCATTTTATATGAATATTAAAAACGCACTACCATAAAGAACTGAGGTAAAAAACAACTCTTTTCTTCATTAATTCAAGACACTATTCTTTTAGGCCCACAGCTTCTCTTTAATGATTCTTTGAGCTTTATTATAGATGATTTTCAACTACTTTACTCGCAATACAGAAACGTAGGTTTCATCGTAAGGCCTACCCGATTTTGCGATAGCAAAACTTTGTTTGAGCAGTTTGTTCGATACGGCTATCAAGGCCAGCTTTTTGCTCTTGCCCTTGTTTACGATTCGCTCATATACCTCCTTACAGGCTTTGTTATACTTACAGGCATTAAATGAACATAAGAATAGTAGATTCCTCAGCTTTCTATTACCAACTTTACTTATTCTACTACGGCCTCGAACACGACTACCAGATTCCCGTATCGTTGGGATAATACCAACATAACTACATAGCTGAGATGCCGTTTCGAACTTCTTAAAACCATCCGTGCAAACAATCAAAAAAAGAGCCGTTCTGATTCCGATATTAGGAATACTAGTTAGTACCGTCAGCTGATGCTGCTGGTCTTGTTTTACCAAAGAAAGAAAGAAGCTTCTCTTCAATACCTTTTATCTCTTTGTCCAAATGCTTTCGATTACGTCTTAAAGAACGGTAGACAAATTTCGATAGTAACCCTAGCACCTCCTCGCCATGCCTCTTGTTCTTGGTTGCCGTTCGTTTCTTTAAATAAGTATCCAATAATCTGAATAGCTGTAAACATCCACTCTGAAAATCGGTAAGCACTGTGTAAAGCGGGACTTCATTGATTAAGGCGTATTCACAAATGGCCTTGGCATCGCTCTTGTCGGTCTTTACCTTGGCCAATTTCATCTGTATAAAACGCTTTACGGATAAGGGATTCCCAACCGATACCGTAATCCCATTTTTGTAAAGAAACTGTGCAAGACGATAATGGTAATACCCCGTAGCTTCCATAACAACCAATGAAGTATCCGGTAACGCTTTAAGGAACTTCCGAAACCCAGATTCATCATTTCTATACTGGCCGTGTCCTACGGTACTACCATGTACATCAAAGACATATTTACTGATGTCGACTTCGAAAGTTTCGTTATATCTATTCATACGTATTGATTTATGAAAGAACCAGCTACTTCTGCTCTCAACAACTTGAAAACGAGATTTAGGTCTCACAGAACTGAACGTGGTTTAAGTAGTAAAAGAGCGGGGATTATCCATGTTGTCGAAGTCTAAAGCTTCACCGTATATAATACCCTTAATGCTCTCTTTTGTTCTTTCTGATGTATATCCTAAAAGTTAGGGAATCAAACTTAAGACGTGTATAATTAATTGCTAGGGTACTACCGACTTACGAACATTCCTTCGGAATATTCTATCTGTGATTTATTTGCTAAATTAGTTGCTTAACCACGCAACTAACCATACACATCACGTTAGCCTACATTAGATGAAATTATCCCGACAACTAAAGATGAATCTCAACAAAGTAGCCGTAATCACAGTTGGCTACATTTTAATAAATATATTCATCTTTTTTTTCAATTATACATTAATCAATTCCCCAGTTTCCCTCGGTCCTTCATCACTATTCAATTTTAAAAGTTATTTTCTAGCAAACATATTAGTCGGGCTAATTGCCGGAGTACTTGGAGGGTTCATACTTGTTTCTGTAAATAGCCAATTGTTCAGGAGAAGATCTTTCAAGTTTGCCATGCTCACAACGCTCACGGCTTATGTCTTGATCTTTGTTCTAGTTAACGTGGTTACCACATTTACAACTGCATTAGCAGAACACGGATTCTCTGGAGTTTCATTTGACGCACTAAAAACAGCTTCGAGATTCATTCTTAATCCGACCTTAATTACAACTTTTATTTTGTGGGGTGCTATTACACTTTTAACCCTATTCCTATTACAAGTCAATGATAAATTTGGCCCTGGTGTATTATTAAAATTCCTCGCAGGAAATTACCACCAACCAAAAAAAGAGGAAAGAATTTTTATGTTCATGGACATGCGTTCTTCAACTTCAATTGCAGAGAAAATAGGCAATGAGAAATACTTCAATTTATTGAATGATCTATTTTCTGATATCACAGATACAATTCTTAACAATGATGGGGAGATATACCAATATGTTGGAGATGAAATTGTAATCTCTTGGTCGATGAAAAAGGGTATACGCAAGGCAAATTGTCTTAATTGTTTCTCACAGATTCAAGAAAAACTTGTTGATTTAAGGCCTATTTACGAAAAGAAATATAAGGTTATGCCAGAATTCAAGGCAGGGCTTCATTATGGCCCTGTCATGGCAGGTGAAGTTGGTGTTATCAAAAAAGATATCATCTATTCTGGAGATGTACTCAATACCACTGCACGAATTCAGGAACAATGCAATCAATACAACGTAGACATCTTGATTTCTAAGGAGACTTTTAATCTTATTTCTGATACTGGTAGATATAAACTAATCCCTTTGGGAAGTATTGAGCTTAGAGGGAAGAAAAGAAATATAGACTTAAACACCATAAACATAATCTAATTCTTGAATTTGGAAATACAGAGGCTAACACGATGTATAATCAATGGCCCAAATATGGGATATGAAGAAGGGCCACTAACCATACATCTATTATTAGCTATAATTTGATTATTCAAATTAAAATTAATCTAAAAAAATATGATGTATTACTGGTTTACGATTGTGAAAATATTGATTATGAAAGATTTTCAAAGTGAAGTGAATTATAATCAAACAATAAAAAGGACCTTAAGAGTAGGGCCATTTGACTGTGACGGATTAAGAGTTATGACAGCTGCAAAGTACCCAGTATATATGGACTTCATTCGTTGCAAATTAATCGCAAGATTTAAATTATATAGGGCTATAGTTAAAAGAAAGTTAGCGCCATCATTAGGTTCTCAAAAATTGATTTATCGCAAACCTCTAAAGGTTTGGTCAAAATTTGACGTTATATTAGAGTTTGCTGAAATGGATGATAAATGGGTTTACCATATGCATTATTTTAAACAAGAAAAAGAAATTAAGGCTTTAGGAGTTGTGCGCACACTAGTTTGGAAAAAGAGTATTCCAACTGCTCTTTCAAATAGTATGGAAGAAGTTGGCGCTACTGAAAAAACAAAAGCACCTAATTGGGTATTAAAACTTTTTGAAGATGACAAAGACATTATAGCGAACGCAAATAAAAAGTTTTGGCTAAGTGCTTAATCAAAAATTAATCGCTTTTAAATCCTATACTAACTATAACCGAGACGTTATATGCCATTTATAAAATAACAAAAATGCCTTTTACTTTTTCACATCCGGCACTAATTTTACCATTGAAAAATATATTCGGGAAATGGGTTTCTCTAACTGGTCTTATCATTGGAACTTTAACTCCTGACTTTGAATATTTTTTAAGAATGAAAATTCAAGGTCACTATGGCCATACAATAATTGGAACATTATGGTTTAATCTTCCATTAGGGATATTACTATGTTTTTTATTTCAAACCATTATCAAAAAACCGTTAATAGAAAACTCTCCGAACTTTATTCAATACAGAGTCACAGAATTGAAAAATTTAAACTGGAAAAAATATTTTAAGGATAATTGGATTATAGTATGTTTATCAATCTTAATTGGAGCATATTCACATATATTCTGGGATTCTTTCACTCATTCAAATGCTTTTTTCACCAACTATTTTGGACTTAATGCAAAGGTATTTAATACTGAAATTTCAATCTTTAAACTTCTCCAGCATTTAAGTACTTTAATTGGCGGAATAATAATCTTATGGTATTTTCTAAAACTAAAAAAAAACAAAATAGAATATACTAAACCGAACATTAAATACTGGATTAATATTGGATTTTTTGCAATAAGTATTTTGGGAATTAGAATTGCTTTCGGTTTAAAAATGATTGAATACGGAAATGTAATTGTTAGTGTAATAAGTGCAGGAATGATTGCTATAACACTTGCATCTCTGTATGAAAAAATAAAAACTGGTGGCAACAACGTTTATAAAACATAGTTAATAATTGCTAAACCTTAAGTTCTCTCTTATTTACTAAGAACGTCAAATTTTTATATTTAGCTTTTTGAGAAGTTTAATAAAAAAATCGGGTGAGTGTTAATTCGAAAAGTTAACATCTTTTTGCACGCTACGTTTCATACACAAAACCGTTCGCAAATATTAATATTAAAATAATTTTATATAAAAAATAGTTATTTTAGGCGGAGGTGGATTTATTGAAGGACACCTGATTAGCAGACTAAAAGCAATGGGGTTTTGGGTAAAAGGTGTAGATATAAAACATCATGAATTCAGAAAATCAGATGCTGATGAATTTATTATAGCAGATTTACGTCAATACCAACGTGTAGCCTTTGTAATAGATGAAACCATAGATGCCGTATATCATTTAGCGGCTGATATGGGTGGGTCTACCTATATTAATACGGGTGAACATGATTCAGATGTTATGCATAACTCATGTATAATTAATCTTAATGTTTTGAAAGTATGCTCTATTAAAAATATTAAAAAAATATTTTATTCCTCTTTAGTCTGCGTATACCCCGAATACAACCAATTAGATTCTGACAATCCTAAATGTAGTGAAAACTACACTTTTCCTACTGAACCAGACAGTGAATATGGTTGGGAAAAATTATTTAGTGAAAGATTATATTTAGCTTTTAACAAAGACTTCCCAAACCTAGATGTAAGAATAGCTAGGTTTCATAATATATGGTCCTAATGGCACCTAGGTTGGTGGAAAAGAAAAAGCGCCTGCTACATTTTGTAGAAAAGTAGTTATGGCCAAAGATGGTGATGCTGTTGAAGTATTTAGAGACGGTAAACAAACAGTATCATTTTTATACATTGATGAATGTATTGAAGGTGTCATTAGATTTATGAAATCAGATTTTAAAGGTCCAATAAACATTGGTTCTGAAGAGATGATTAATATGAATGAATTTATAGAAATGATTATAAAAACACCTAATAAAGATTTTTCGATAAAAAACATTCCATTCCGTGGAGTGGGAATTAGAGGGCGCAAGTCATACAATACTTTAATAGAAAACAAACTAAAATAGAAACCCAACTACCCACTTAAAAAAGGTATGGTCAAAACATATGAATAGAGTAAACAAGAAATAAGCGATACGTCTTTAAAAAAAGGAAAAAGGAAAAAACCCTCATAATTATAGCCGCAGAGACGGGAGAATATCAACTAACTTTTGATCGCTTTAAACATTATGTTCTAGGTGAATTAAATGCAGATTTGGCTATATGCGTTGCTATTAACCGTAGAGAAAATCAAAACAATCCTTTCTATATAGCTGCAAAGTATATTTGGCAATATCAAGAACCTGATGACTGGGGAGATGCGTTTGGCTATGCGTCAGAACATGAAAAAGTAGAAAATGATTGGAGCATTCTAAAATGCGTGAAAGACCAATGGCTAGGTGGTATTAAAGGGAAGCAAGCTCAAAAAGGGTCTGCAGGTATTCTACTCTTCTTCAGATGGCTCACCAAAGCTAAATTGCTTAAAGAGAATTTAGATAATAAATATGATTGATTCATCTAAAGTGAATCTGATTACCTCTGCGAAACTCCTCACAGTCTCTTTGAACTGCTGTCAAAAGATAAAATCTAGATACTTGATGGCGAAGATTACGGAGGAGTTACTGATCAGGAATATGGCTTGCAATGCTCTAAATATTATTCCAGCCTTTTCCATTGCAGACCCTATGATAAAAGCACCCTAAGGCCTAATCAAAACGATGTCTTTTTCCAATCAATAGAATCTTGAAAAATTTAATAAATTTTCTTTTCAAAAAACGGGTCTATGGAATCAAGTTCAAAGATTTCCATTCACTATGTATTCAATCCGTTCAAAGGGAGGCTTAGGAGTTGGGAAAAAGGTACATTTAATCAAGGCCTCTGGTATTACGTGAAATATCCACACGAATATTATTCCGCTCTGATATCAAAAAATATTTTTATAAAAAGGGGGAAATGGAATGCGCAATCCATGCGAGAAGCTCAGAATAAAATAAGTAGAAAAATTTAAAAAAAAATGAAAAGACGTTTTAAAAGCTAGCTTTTATTGTGTGGAATAATAAAGAACGTAAATATGTCGGCACATCCTAGTAATAATGTTTAACAACTGATATGGTTTTACAATAAATACAGACCAAAGAATTTACAGAAAGAACGTTGAAAAGAAATAAATTACGTTGCGGTAATATGCGATAAGAAGTAACATAATGTTCGGGGCTTTCTCTTTTTTGGGGCTTACCCTATAAAAGACCTGCTCATTTCGCAGGCAGAACGTTTATAAGAGCAACAAAAAATCTACGGTACCAGTTGCATTGGTTTATCTTTTAAGTGTGGTTTAGCGTTTAAAAGTAGAGCAGCTTTCGGGGTCTTCCCTTTTGCCACCACAACGCAACGGTTGCGCAATCGATACGCAAACGAACTTGTGGCTTGCCCGTATTTGTAAAAGTTCTATACCTCTTCGTTTTTTTTATGTCTGCTTAGGTGTATCGCAGCATGTTAAAAGCGGCAAAATATACGGGCAATACTGGAATAGCATGTTTTTAGAGTTTGGTTCGGGTTACATAAAACCGCTAACAAGACCTATACGTAATGCGAGGCTTGGTCAATATCATAAGGTTTGCGTATTTTTAGGAGGTCCGCTAAAACAGTTTGATTTGGCATTTAAAACAAAAAAATAAGCACCAAAAAACTACTTTAGCTAAGTGTAAAATAAGGAAAATAAGTACTGCTCTGCTCCCGCACTACCTATAGCTGTGGCGTTACTAAACATTAAAAAACACAATAATATGAAAAAATGGAATTTTAAAGTAAAAAGTAATGTTCAAGAAATTATTAAGAAACTAGACGCTACACTTGGATCGGTTAACGGATTTGTGTTTAATATAGATAATGGTAAAAATGATTCAGTGACATTTAAAGTGCGTAAACGAGGTCTGTATGCTTTTTATCTTATGTTCATTAATAAGGTCATTGTAAATGGAAATATTTTAAAAACAGAGACTGAAAATGAGACTAATATAGAAATTTCTTTTACGCAATACTTTTTGTGGAAACTGATAATATTTACACATATTTTTTTGGGCTTTGGGTTTCTAATTGCGATAATATCAAAAATAGACAGTAATGCTTTTATGTACATAACTGGAGGAATATTATTGGTAGTAGGAATTGTATTATGGATTACCGTTCAGAACAAATTTAAAAAGGATGTTCAAGAATATAAGACATTAATTTCTAGAATATTAAAGTCTTAAAGAGAATAAACGTTTGGTAACCCCGTATTAAAAAAATTGCTATTTTAGCTTACTCTAAAGGTCTTTGCTTTTTTGCGGCTTACCCTATAAAAGACCTACTCATTTCGCAAGCAGAACGTTTATCAGAGCAACAAAAAATATACGGTACCAGTTGCATTGGTTTACCATTTAAGTGTGGCCTAGCCTTTAAAAATAGAGCAGCCTTTAGGGTTTTCCTTTTGCCGCCTCAACGCAACGGTTGCGTAATCGATATACAGACGGTCTTGTGGCTTGCCCGTATTTATAAAAGTTCTATACCTCTTCGTTTTTTTTATGTCTGCGTAGGTGTATCGCTGTATGTTAAAAGCGGCAAAATATACGGGTAATATAGGAATAGCCTGTCTTTTAGAGTTTGGTTCGGGTTACATAAAACCACTAACAAGACCTATACGTAATGCGAGGCTTGGTCAATATCATAAGGTTTGCGTATTTTTAGGAGGTCCACCAAAACAGTTTGATTTGGGATTTAAAACAAAAATAAACACAAAAAAACTGCTTTAGCTAAGTGTAAAATAAGGAAAATGAGTACTGCTCTGCTCCCGCACTACCTATAGCTTTGGCGTTGTGCGTCATACTCCAAATTAAAGAATCTCATCATTTATGAACGAACTAAAACATTATTTCAATGCTATTTCAAAACTCAATGAAGCAACATGGGATAGAATAGTTCCTTATTTTAAGGAAGATAGACTACAAAAAAACGAATACTTTGCAAAAGAGAATAAAACTGCTCATCAAATTGCTTTTCTGAAAACAGGGGTTGTAAGGGCATATTTCATAAATAAGGAAGGTAAAGATTACAATAAACAATTTTTTGTTGGACAAAGTATTATCGGTGCGTATTCCTCATTGCTGACAGGAAAGACAAACTTAATTGCTCAACAGGCTCTGACGGACTGTGTTATTTATACTTGTGATTATGCAGCCTTGACACAACTTTATGAAGAGTGTCCAGATTTAGAAAGGTTTGCAAGAAAAATAGCAGAATATTATTTTTTAGAAAAAGAGAAAAAAGAAATTGAAATAGTTTTACTTGATGCATCTCAAAGATATGTTCTTTTCAAAAAAGAATTCCCAACACTCGAACAGTTGATTACTCAATTTCATATTGCTTCCTATTTAGGTATATCTGCCACACAATTGAGTAGAATCAGAAAACAATTCGCTTCTAAAAAGTCATAATTCATTTCTTTACATAGGTAAAGAGTTCTCCCTTTTTATCGTCGTTGCTTTGCACTGTAACAATTAAAAACAAAGTAATGAAAAAAGTAAAAATGATTATTGTAGCATCAACCATATCTATGGTAATACTTAATTCTTGTGCGCTTAAACCTATGGCTTATCAGCCTGAAACAATACCAGCCTTTAAAGGCACGACACAACTCAATGATAAGTTAGTACGTAGTGAAAAAATTCAATTAGAGGGTTGGTTCGGACCCGAAGATATCTTGTTTGATGATGCGGGTAATCTTTATACAGGTGTACATAATGCAGATTTTAGTGATGGTAGAATTTTAAAAATAGATCCATCAGGAAATGTTGAAGAATTTTATAATTCAGGTTCCTGGGTTGCAGGATTGCATTTCGATAAAGAACAAAACCTAATCGCTTTAAGTCACAAACAAGGTTTAATAAGTATAAGCCCATTGAAGGAGGTCAAAGTTTTGGCGACAAAGGATGAAAATAGGAAGCCGTTCCTCATTCCAAATGGACTTGATATAGCTGATAATGGAATGATCTATTTCAGCAATACTTCTGAAATCTCATCGTACACCGTAAAATACGGTAGAAAAATTATTATGGAAATGAGACCTCTAGGTGGTTTATATAGCTATAATCCAGAAACCGAAGAAGTAAAAACACTTATTGAAGGTACCTATTTCGGTAATGGTGTTGTCATTTCTAAAGACCAAGACTATCTACTAATGGTTGAAACAACCAAATACAGAGTTATTAAATATTGGTTATCAGGAACAAAAGCAGGGCAAACTGAAATATTCATTGATAATCTTCAAGGTTTTCCTAATGGGATTTCGATTAGAGAAGACGGTAGTTATTGGTTAGGGTTTTCTACAAAGAGAAATGAGGCCTTAGATAACATACATGCTAAAAAAGGAATGAAAAAACTTGTCTATAGTTTACCAGAATTTATGCAACCAAAAGCGGAGACTTTCGGAATGATTATAAACGTTTCAGAAGAAGGTGAAATTATAGCATCCCTTTTTGACACCAATGGAACAGTGCTCCCAGAAGCAGGTGCTGTGAAAGAATTTAATGGCCATTTATATATTGGTGGTGATGTGCTTTCCTACGTCGGGAAATATAAATTAGATTAAATCTATAATTATGATAAAGAAAGGCGACACAATTGTCAACATTCGCACAGGGCAGAAAATGACATTTTTAAAAACTTGGGCAGAGACGAACGGCACACAATTAAAAATTGATTGTGTTAGTCCGGTTACCTCCGAAAGAGAAAAATCACATTTTCATCCATATCAAGAGAACCGGTTTACTATTCTGGAAGGGAATCTTCACTTTACAATAAACGGGAAGGAACAGTTTGCTGAAGTTGGAGAAACTATTTCCATTCCTAAAAATACACCGCACTCATTTTACAACTCTGGTGATGTAGATGCGCATTATATTCAGGAGTTTTTTCCTGCACTAAAAATTGACAGTTTATTTGAAACATTCTTTGTGCTGGCAAGAGACGGTAAATTGAATAAAGGTGGAACTCCAAATATCCTTAGAACGGCATTGATATTGCTCAATTTTGAAAAGGAAATAAGACTAGCACAGCCAAATTGGAAGCTCCAAAAAGGAGTCTTTACGCTCTTAGCGCCAATCGGTAGGCTTATGGGTTACAAGGCCGTATATGCGTAAAAGCGAACAAATAACAATAGCTTTAACTAAAAATATAATTTGAAACGTTTTAATATTCTTTGTAAATAAATTAAAAAACAAAGGACACAAAATGACTAAAAAAATACTCACTTAACTGAATAAATTTAAAAAAAATGAACAACACTAAAATAATAATGATTTCAAGCACCATATTTTTAGGCATGTCAGGAGCTATTTTAACATTTCTGCCTAATGAAGTTATTTCCAGTATGGCGATTAGACCAAGCCAGATGACAACCTTATTTTTCCAACTGATGGGGGCAATGTACCTAGGGTTCGCAATGTTAAATTGGATGGCAAAGGGTACGCTAATTGGAGGGATTTATAATAGACCAATTGCCCTTGGAAATCTAATGCATTTTGGAGTTGGTGCAATTGCATTGATTAAAGTTATTTTTAAGATTCTAACACATAAAGAAATTGTTATTGCACTCACTGCAGTGTATGTAGTTTTTGCGATACTATTTGCATATGTTTTCAGAACTAATCCAACTAAAACAGAAAAGAACAAATAAGAACTATATACCATTGTTTAGGCTCATCTTTTATATTATTCTCTCAAGAACAAAATTTGTTGATACTAACCAAAATATTTAGAGATGTAAAACTTGAAAATTAAATAATACGATGAAAAATACCACCTTTTTAATTATGCTCTTATTCTTAACCACTAAAATCTGTTGGAGTCAGAGCCTAGAATATCAACAAAAGAAGGCAAGTAAAATCGAAAAGAGTTCTGTGTTTACTCAAATAATTAATGGAGAGTTAAAAGCTACCATTGTGTATGAGGATGAAGATATTATTGCCTTTGTTCCTCTGAGACTTCAAGCACCTGTCCATTTGTTGATTGTTCCTAAAAAGGAAGTTCACACCATTAATGACATTTCCGAAGAAGATACTCTATTACTTGGTAAACTATTTTTAGTAGCGAAAAAACTAGCTAAAGAACAAGGCATTTCTGAAACAGGCTACCGACTTTCCATGAATATTAATGAAGACGCAGGACAATCTGTATTTCATTTACACATGCACTTGCTTGGTGGTAAAACCTTGGGCCCTATGGTTACACAAGAAGATTAAGAACGAGCGCACAAGCCGTATAAAAATAATAGCCGGACGTGTAGTACATGGGAACATTGTAGTCTGCAAAATATTAGTAGTAAGTTGAAAAAATTTACTTCTGAAATCGGCTACTATTCTTATACAAATCGTTGGTAATAATTCACATAAAACGTATAAAAATCAGCAACTTACAACACGCTTTAATGAATTTTCATAAACTCTTATGCTTCTCACTAAGCATCACAATAGCCTGTTTTTGTGACGTTGTGAATAATAATAACCAGAAGCCTTTAAATGTAGATAACCAAGAATTTGATTATTTTTTTTAAAATATAGAAAATTTTAGCGGTAATGCGTTAGTTGCTATCAATGAGAAGAGCATTTATTCCAAATCTTTTGGATATGCAAGCAGAGAGCTACTCGTAAAAAACACAATAGACACAAAATTTCGAATAGGGTCTATTTCCAAACCTATTACTGCCATTGCAGTCATGATTCTTGTGGAGAAAGGACTTATCGATATAAACGAACATCTATCCACTTACATCTCTGATATTCCAGTATCGTGGAAATATATTACTATACATCAACTATTGACTCATACATCAGGTCTTGCACATCAACCTGATCTTAATAAGACAAAGCATATTCTTGCAATTAAAGAAACATTTTAAATGTATCAAAACTTTCCATTGGTTCAAGAATCTGAGACCGCTATGAACTACAGTAATGTAGAATATTTCGTTCTTTCAATACGCATAGAAAAAGTTAGCAATATGCCATTTGATTCTTTTGTTCAAGAAGCCGTTTTTGAAAAATTGGAAATGGTCAATTCTGGCGGAGATTACCCTAATCAAATATTAATGCAGAGAGCGGAGGGATATGAAGTTAATGCTGATGGAAAGGTAGAGAATGTTGATTTTGATGATATGCTCATAAAAAAAGGTGCAGGAAACATGTACGCAACAGTTGAGAATTTTTATTAACTAGACAAGGCCTTTTCATCGAATTTATTACTAACAGAAGAGACTTTGGGTAAAATGATGACACCCTTTACCACAGATATTGACATGGGAATGGACGTTAAGTACGGCTATGGTTTGGATATTGTTAAAAACGATACGATAAATATGATTTTTCATACTGGCGGAGTTTTGGGATTTCAGTCAATGTTTTACGCGTTTCCAGAAAAAGATATAGTTATTATTGCATGCGCTAATACTACTAAACTAAATCGTGATTGGAGAACTGATTTTCAGAAGCTGGTTTACACTACAATTTCCGAAACTGATTATAACAAGCGTTAAAACCAATAGGCATCAAAGTTACTTGCAAAGAGCAATAAAAAGAAGTTGAAAAAAAATAGAAATATTTGAAACTATTGCCAACAACGTATTAAAAAAATAGCGAGTAAGTGATAAACCGAAAGGTTCGAGCTTATTTACAAAGACCGCCAAATTTTTAATTTGGCTTTTAAAATGAATAAGTTAAAAACAAAATATAAAAATTCGGCTCTGTGTTAAACTGAAAAGTTAGGGTCTTTTTCTACGCTACGTTTCATACACAAGACCCTTCTCAACAAGCAAAATTATCTAGTTAAACTATTTATAATCAATATAAATAACCTATTTTTGCTGCTCTAATAAGATATAAATTTAAAAAAATAAAATGTTAAAATATTCAATTCTACTTTTATTCACAGTATCTCTAATGTTCTCTTGTAAGAATAGCAAGGAGAAAACAGAACAAGTCCAAAAACAAGAAATCACACTTTATACGCATAGACATTATGACAGCGACAAAGTCATTTTCGAAAAGTTTGAACAAGAGACTGGGATAAAAATTAATGTTGTAAAAGCAAGTGCTGACGAACTTATACAGAAACTAGAAAGTGAAGGTGAACAAACCCCTGCAGACTTATTACTTACGGTAGATGCGGGAAGACTCGTGAGAGCTAAAAACAAAGGATTATTACAATCCGTAGATTCAAAAGTACTTGATTCTACTATACCTAGTTACTTAAAAGATCAAGAAAATAAATGGTTCGGATTGACCAAGCGTGCACGTATCATAGCGTATTCAAAAGAAAGAGTAAAACCTGAAGAATTAACTACTTATGAAGCATTAACTGAATCTAAGTGGGAAAACAAGATATTAATTCGTGCCTCTAGCAACATCTACAATCAGTCATTACTTGCTTCTATCATTGCTAATAATGGCAAGGCAGAGGCAAAAACGTGGGCGGAAGGTCTGGTTACAAATTTTGCTCGAGTGCCCAAAGGGAATGACCGAGATCAAATCAAAGCTATATTAGCAGGAGAAGGTGACCTTGCCGTTGTGAACACCTACTACATCGGTAAACTACTTAATTCAAAAGATCCCGTTGAGGTAAATGCTGCGAACGCAGTCGGACTCTTTTTCCCTAACCAAAACGACAGAGGTACACATATTAACATAAGCGGAATTGGTGTTACTAAACATGCACCTAATAAAGCCAATGCCATTAAATTTATGGAGTACTTAGTAAGCAAAGAAGTGCAAGAAATATTTGCAAAAACTAATTATGAGTATCCCGTAAACGCTTCAGCCAGTACGTCAGAATTATTAAGGTCTTGGGGTGATTTTAAGGAAGATCACCTGTCCTTAACCAAACTGGGAGAATTGAATAAGGCTGCAGTAATAACTTTTGATGAAGTAGCATGGGATAAAGGGCCAAATGCTCAATAAATTAAATAGAATACGAAGAGATTTTAACCAATGGTCGTTGTTTACAGCGGCCATTGGCTTTTTTGTTGCGATACCTATTTTAACCATCACTGTTTATTTGTTTGATGGAGTTGGTAATATGTGGGAACATATTGTGAACTATTTTCTATTACAGTATATCCAAAATTCTATTGTACTCTTGATAGGTACTGGCATACTAACGACGCTAGTTGGCACTTCTTCAGCCTGGGTTATATCCAATTATAATTTTCCTCTCAGATCAGTATTTAAATGGTTACTCTTTCTGCCAATGGCAATTCCATCCTATATAGTAGCCTATGCGTATGTTGGCTTACTAGGCAACGGTGGTACGCTAATCGGGTGTTTACAAACCATTGGGTTTTCTATTCAAAAAATAGAGTTGATGAACATCTATGGATTGATATGGGTATTGAGCTTTTCTCTTTTCCCTTATGTATATGCTAGTAGTTTGGCTATGTTTTCATCTATTCCACGCAGTATTCGTGAGTCCAGTGACCTGTTAGGAGCATCAAACTGGCGCTATCTAAAGTCAGTGGCTTTTCCTTTAGCATCACCCGCAATTATTAGTGGATTATTTTTAGTATTTATGGAAGTACTAAATGATTATGGAGCCGCTAAATATTACGGAATCAATACCTTTACAACGGGAATATTTAGAACATGGACGATGCTTGAAGACCTTCAATCAGCGGTGTATCTATCCGCATTATTGATCGTAATGGTTGTCATTATCAATGGGCTGTTAAAGTGGCAAAGAGGAAATAAATCTTATGCGGTAAAAGGTAGTACTGACCAGCTAAAGTCGACGGATAGAATTGATCTAAAAGGCAGTAAGCGGCTTTTAGTCTGGATGATAGTTGGTATTCCTATTCTATTTGGTCTCTTATTACCCTTAGGACAGCTTTTTTACTGGGCTACACTCACGTATCAAAAAACATTGAACATTGAATTGCTACAGATAGCGGGTCAAAGCTTTGCTATCGCATTGGTTACTACGGGTATTATAATCCTTACCTCACTGGCTTTGATCTATTTTTCAAGATGGAATCATTTAAAGAGTCTCCATTTTTTTAAGAAAATCGCAACTATTGGCTATGTGATACCAGGAGCTATTATAGGAATAGGAGTCATAAGAAGCAGCCAGTCTTTTATCACTTTTTTTGATGATGTATTCAGCATGGAAATCGGATTTATATTTTACAGCAGTAGTGTTGTCTTAATATATGCTTATGTTTTTCGATTTTTAGCAGTGGTATTTCATCCATTAGAGGCTAACTCTTTAAAGGTGGGAAAAAACATCTCTGAAGCTTCTTACCTACTACATGCGGGCAAGATAAAAACACTATTCAATATCGAATTGCCTTTATTGAGAACTGCTTTACTAACATCAGGAATATTGGTTTTTATTGACGTACTAAAAGAGCTGCCATTAACGCTAATCCTGAAACCCTATAATGTACAAACATTGGCCGTAAAAGCCTATGAGTATGCTAATGACGAACGTGTTGCAGAAGCAGCCATACCAGCATTAATGTTGATCTTTACGATTACAATATCCATGGCATTCGTTAGCTATTTGCAAAAAAGAGATCAAATAAAAAGAGATCAAATAAAAAGATAAATATCGATATTTTATGGTCATGAATTCTATTTTAGAAATTAGTAAGCTTTCTAAGTCTTATGATGGAAAGGTAAAGGTCTTGTCTGATTTTAACTACAACATGGAGTGCGGCAAAATATGTGCAATTGTAGGTGAAAGTGGAAGTGGGAAATCTACCTTACTTAGACTTATCGCAGGTCTAGAAAGACCAGAAGAAGGCGAAATAAAAATAGCACAATCTATAGTCAGTGATAACATCAAAATAGTAAAGCCTCAATTGCGAAATATAGGCTTCGTTTTTCAAGACTTTGCATTATTCCCCCACCTTACCGTTGAACAAAACATAGCCTATGGTATTAAAGATAATAAAAGTAAAATGATAAACAACTTGCTTAAGTTGGTAAAAATGGAAGGCTATAACAAGTCCTATCCTTCGCAATTAAGTGGTGGTCAAGAGCAGAGAGTCGCTTTAGCCAGGACACTGGCCATTGAGCCCAAATTACTTTTACTTGACGAGCCATTTAGTAGTCTAGATATCGGTTTAAGATCTGAATTACGCAAAGAAATAAAAGGTATTGTAAACACACTTAATACCTCGATGATATTTATCACTCATGACCTCTCAGATGCAATCGATATAGCAGACGAAATTATTTTCTTGAGAAACGGAAAAATAGTACAACACAGTCCTATATCTGAATTATCAAAAAGTACTGAAAATGAAGAAATCGCTAATATTATGTCCGAATTAAAGGCAAATATGGAAGGTGTTTTAAAACTATTCCAGAAATAAAAACTAGTCGAGAATAATGTATATAAAAATAATAAAGTACCTTTTAGGAGTAGCAATTTTAGTGGCATTTATGTCCTGTGGTAAAGAGGACAATGAAAATGAAAATATTTTTGAATTCAAACTCAATAATAGTTACAGAATTGAAAGCACAGGAGTGGGATTTGGAACATCTAATGCTTTTGAGCCAGAAAATATTTCTGAATTTAATGTTATTCTCACTGATTCTGAGATTGGAAATGAATTAACGCAATCCTGCTGTGGTTCGCCTTGGGATTACGTAATTAATCCTACAACCGAAGTACAGATTTCTTTTGCAAAAAGTAAAAGTGAGTTACGTTCAGGAATATATACCTACAACAGAAATGTAGAAGACAATGATTTTGTAATCTCAATAAGTAATCAAATGATTTTTGATCGTAATAATAATTTGACGTCTTTAAACAGTGTAGCTAATTCATATTCATCAAATAGTGAAATTAGAATTGATAATGCTCAAATAGAATTATTACTTGGCCAAGTGGTATTAAAATTAAATTATATAATTGAAACCGTAGAAAATAACCGAATTATAGGATCTTATATTGGTGACTTAAACAGTTTTAACTACAAATTCTGTAATGCAGATTGTGATTAAAAGCTAGTTGTAACACTGTATATAGCAAATAGAACGTTCGGTGGTTTACGAAAGTTGAGTGCTATTAGCGGAGACCGCAAAAACATTGATTTGGCTAATTGTAAACCCGAAAGGTTATCCATTTTGAACTGCCCTACTTGCCATATAAGTTGCCGTTGCAAGTAATTAAGACAAACATCAATCATTCTATGAAAAAATTATTCTATTGATTATTTCGATTTTACTCACAAGTTGTGGAAACGGGCAAATAAGTGTTGCAACGGACAATCAGGATTTTGAAAAGAGTAAAATCACAAAAGAATAATTGGACTTGATATTTGCAAATGAAAAGGTATTTCCAAATAACACCCAAATCTCAATTGCGATTATTGAAAATGGAGTTGCTCGATTTTATGGAATAAAAAGGATGAATGATTCGATTAGGAATATTGAAAACAAAAACTTTAAAATTGGTTCAATTTCAAAAGTTTTCACTTCAACCCTACTTGCAGGTTTTGTCATAGAAAACGAACTCGGACTTGATGAAAATAGTAACCAATATCTAAAATTTCAATTCAAAGGTAATCAAGAAATCAAATGTAGGGAGTTAGCAAATCATACTTCAGGACTTCTAAGGTTGCCGACAAATCTGAATTTAAATTTTGGTCAATCCAGACAACCCCCTGAAAAATATGACTAAAAGGAGTTAAAAAATACTTGACCGAAGAACTCGAACTTTCGAAAAAGACGGACAATAAATATGATTATTCAAATTTAGGAGCAGGTCTTTTAGGATACACATTATCACAGACAGCCAATAAAACCTATCAAGAACTGTTACAAGAAAATATATTTACTACATTCATAATGACCAAAACAACAACGGAAAAAAACCAAATAAAACCATTCCTCGTAACAGGTCAAAATCCCGAAGGCATAATTGTGCCGTACTGGGATTTAGGGATTTTAGCAGGTGCAGGTGTAATTTTATCGTCTGCAGAAGCTGTTTCAAAATTCGCCATTGCACAATATAATAATGAAAACAAGGAACTCCTATTGACTAGAGCAAAAACATCGACCGTAAACGAGCATATGGATATTGGACTTGGTTGGCTCATAATCAAAAAGCAATCGGGAGAAAATTGGGTTTGGCACAATGGAGTGACTGGAGGTTACACTTCATCTTTATCAATTGACACGACCAATAAAAACGAAATTATTTTACTATCGAACGTTTCGGCATTCAGCCTAAATATGGGGAATATCGACAAACTATGTTTCGGATTGATGGAAACACTCGAACGGAAATAACTACGGCCAACAACGCGTTTAATTCATTTTGCTGAGTCGTTTAAGAGTCTCTCGAGGATTTTTTTGGAAATCCTAAAGAGAACCTATTATTTATTATCTTAGTTCTAAATTAAAATGAAATCATACACGAATACGGTAGTCACAATTAAGATATAGAAAATGAAGATTGTTCAAAATTTAACTTTACTTATTGGAATTCTTGTAGTTTTTTCATGCAAGCAGAATAAAAGAGCAGACCAATTAAATTCTGCAACCGTTTACAGTGGCGGAGATATTATTACTATGGCAGGTGACTCTCCTACTTATGCTGAAGCCATTGTGATTAACAATGGGAAAATTAAATTTGTAGGTACTAAAAATGAAGCTTTGCTTTTTGCTGGGGAAAATCATAATTTGAAAGATTTGAAGGGAAAAACAATGTTACCAGGTTTTATAGATGCTCATGCGCATTTTTCAAACTTCTCATCACAAGCTATTGGAGCACAAATATTACCACCACCAGATGCTGGTGCTAATAATATCGCTGCGATTATTAAAATATTAAAAAAGTGGAATACACCCGAAAATCGTGCCTTAACAGGATGGATTTTTGGTGCCGGATTTGATGATAGTGTGCTTGAAGAAAAACGTTTTCCAACTAAGTATGATCTTGATGAAGTAACGACTGAATTCCCAATAATGATTATACATATTTCGGGACATTTTGCAGTTGTAAATTCTAAAGGTTTAGAGCTTTTAAATATTACTTCTGAAACAAAAAATCCTGAAGGAGGTATTATTAGAAGAGAAAACGGAAATGAACCTAATGGTGTTTTAGAAGAACTTGCTGCAATCCCATATTATGCAAAAGCTTTAACGCCACAAACTAAAGAGGCCTCAGAAACATTTTTCGAATCTGGACAAGATATGGCTTTATCTTTTGGGTATACAACAGCACAAGAAGGAAGGGCAATGCTCGAGAATCATGCATTCTTAGCTGTTAAAGCAGAAGAAAACAAACTAAAAATTGACGTCGTAAGTTATGTAGATTATATGTTTGTAGATACTCTTATGAATACAAAATGGAATTCTAAAACGTATAATAAAAAATATCGTATTGGTGGTATGAAACTAACTTTAGACGGTTCGCCACAAGGAAGAACCGCATGGAGGACGCAGCCATACATATTACCCCCAGATGGTGCTAAAAAAGGTTATTTAGGCTATCCTGCAATACCTCAAGATAGTCGTCTTGAATCATTATATAGAAAAGCTTTTGCAAATAATTGGCAAGTGCAAACCCATGCAAACGGTGATGCGGCTATGGATCAAATGATTAGAACAATACGCAAGGTATCAAGTGAGTTTGATCAGAAAGATAGAAGGAATGTTTTGATTCATGGACAATATGTTAGAGAAGACCAACTAGATTCATATAAAGAATTAGATATTATTGTGTCTTTATTTCCTTTACATACATTTTATTGGGGAGACTGGCATAAGGAAATAATTGGAGAGGAGCTCGGAAATAAAATAAGCCCTACCAGAACTGCATTAAATAAAGGATTAAGATTAACAATTCATACAGATGCCCCTGTTGCTTTACCCAACTTAATGAGAATGGTTGGTATTTCAGTTGAACGTAAATCTAGATCCGGTAAATTGATTGGGGCAGGAGAAAAATTAACTCCTTATGAAGCCTTAAAGGGAATTACAGACTGGTCAGCGTATCAACATTTTGAAGAAAATAACAAAGGAACTATAGAAAATGGGAAATTAGCAGATTTAGTTATTCTAGATAAAAACCCTTTAAAAGTTGCAGAAGAAGACATTAAAGATATCGTTGTCTTAGAAACTATCAAAGAAGGTCTTTCCGTTTATAAAAGATAACCATTGGGCAACAAAGAACTGAGGTAGAAAACAACTCTTTTTTTCATTGATTCAAGACACTAGTACTATAGGCCCACAGATTCTCTTTAATGATTCTTTGGGCTTTTTTATTGATGATTTTCAATTACTTTTTCCTTAAAACAGAAACGTAGGTTTCATCGTAAGGCCCACCCGATCTGGCTATAACAAAGCTTTGTTTGAACAGTTTGTTTGAAACGGCAATCAAGGCCTACTTTTTACTCTTGCCCTTATTCACGATACCCTCATATACATCTTTGCAGGCCTTGTTGTGCTTACAGGCATTAAATAAACACAAGAATAGTAGCTTCCTCAGCTTTCTATTTCCAACTTTACTTATTCGACTACCACCTCTGACCCTACTGCCCGATTTCCTTATCGTAGGTGTGATGCCAACATAACTGCATAGCTGAGATGCCGTTTGGAACTTCTTAAAACCATCAGTGCAAACAATAAAAAAAAGAGCGGTCCTGATTCCAGTACTAGGGATACTGGTAAGCGAGGTCAAGGGATGTTGTTGGTCTTGTTTTACCAAAGAAAGGAGCTTCTCATCAATACCCTCTATCACTTTGTCCAGATCCTTGCGGTTTCGTCTTAAAGAACGGTAGACAATCTTTGAAGGCAATCCTAGTACCGCTGCGCCATGCATCTTGTTCTTGGTTGGTATTCGTTTCTTTAGATAACTATCAAGTACTCTAAAAAGCTGTAAACATTTACTTTGAATATCGGTAAGAGCTGTATAAAGAGGAACTTCATTTATTATGGCGTATTCACAAATGGCCTTGACATCGCTCTTGTCCGTTTTCACCTTGGCCAATTTCATCTGTATAAAACGCTATACCGATAGTGGGTTTACAACAGACACTACAACTCCGTTTTTGTAAAGAAACTGCACCAGACGATAATCGTAATACTCTCTTTTGTTCTTTCTGATGTATATCCTAAAAGATAGGGAATCAAAATTAAGATGTGTTCAGTGCATAGCATCCTTCGGGATGCTAAAAGGGAAACCTATAATGGGCTCTGGAGAAATGACGTAAACGAACTTTAAAAGCTTTTTACCGAATAGAAAAATCAAGATAAGTTTAATATTATTCACTTCACATCCTAAATTTGCAAAACAGCAAAATTTCCACACCTTAAGAAATAATAATACATTTACGCAACTAAAAAGCAATTAATAAAACTTGACTTGAAACGAATTAGAAAATACATACAATCTGATATTGACCTAAATTCTACAAATAGAAAATTTTATCTTGTTGCATTTACTGTTTTTACAGCTTTTGTATTTCTCAACTTTTTTGAACCTTTTGGTTTATATTACGAAGGATCGATTACCAAAGAAGACGTATTTATTGAATTATTTATAGCAATGACTTTAGCTTTTGTTGTGTTGCTATTATCTCAATTTGTTATCAGGGTTTTATTTAATATAAATAGGTTTACTGTTATTTCCTTATTTTTCTGGTTTCTTTTAGAAGCAGTCTTTGTTGCGTCAATTTGGTTTGTCTTTGAAGTTTTAGATAAGGATTTTATAGGAAATCTTATAACTGTTTGGTTTGACAACCTTTTGGCTTATGTGTTAATTATGTTTCCACCTTATTTCTTATATGTTAGTTACATTCACATTAAAGATGTGATCAAGAATTTAGAAAATGAAAATATTACAAATAAATCGGTGGAAAAAATTTTACCAGATATTACCCTTAAAGACGAAAACGAGATTGTAAAATTAGTTTTAAAAACAGAAAATCTACTTTTTATACAAGCTGCCGATAATTATGTAGAAGTTAATTTTTTAGAAAATGGTGTACTATCAAAGTCTTTATTAAGAAACTCTATAAAAAAATTGGAACCTACTTTTATGAATACTCCTATTATTCGCTGTCATCGTTCATTCATTGTAAATACCAGCAATATTGAACTTGCAAAAAGGACATCATCGGGTTTTAATTTAAAACTAAATCAGGTTTCGGAACTAACAATTCCTATATCAAAAAGCTACATTTCTGAATTTAATAAAGTTACCACAAAACCGTAACTACCTGAATATCAATTAATGGTATAAGTGGCTTTTTATCCCAAGTAATGGGGTGAATAACTAAATACCCCAAAGATTACTTTCTTACCCCTGTATTTTAGCCTTAGACCCTTTAAATTTTATTACGCTTTTTTGCATCGCACCTTTGCATTGTTTTAAACTTAACAATGTGAGCAAATGAAATTATTTAGTATTCAAAAAACCCTTATTAAAAGCTTATTAATTATGACGATAAGTTTTATTTCACAGTTTTCTTTTTCGCAAAGCAATGTAACTATTTACAATTTGGAAACATTTGTGAATACAGTTCGTGAAAATAATCTGCAAATAAAAATCTCTAAAAATGAGAGTCGAATAGCAGACCTAACAATTAAGGAAGCTATGTCGGCATTATTGCCACAAATAAATGGACAAACTGAAGTAAAACGTAATTTAAACGACCAATTCACCTTTTTTGAGGCTCCGGACTTTGGAAAGATTGACCCTGTTACGGGTGAAGTTCCTCAAATAATGCAAAGATTCAAAATAAATTTTGATAACGAGTTTCAAGCTAATATTTTGTTAGAACAAAACTTATTTAGCCTTACAAATATTTATAATTTAAAATCAGCACGACAGTTTTCTAACATTGGAAAATTGCAAAACGAAGACCAGATAATTAAGATAATTGCTGAAGCTGAAAAAGCATTCTTACAAACTGTTTTAATTAAAAATGTATATCAAGTTAGTCAGGTATCGGAGTTACATGCAAAAGAAAACTATGTAGCGTCTAAAAATAAATTTGATAATAAATTATTATCTGAATTAGATTTGTTGCAGGCAAAAATACGCTGGGAAGAAGAATTACCAAATTCTCTAAAAGCAAAAAGAAATTATTTAATGCTTTTAGGGAATTTAAAATTAATTGCAGGAATAAATCCAACAGATAGCATTGTAATAGACTACGATTTAGCAGCATATGAATTAAAAGATGCTACAGTAAATTCAGATGATGTAATTAGCAATAGGATTGACTACCAATTATTCGAAGCCAATAATTATTTGCAAGAATTAGATATAAAAAATAAGCGAGCAGCGTATTATCCAACATTAGACTTTAGAGCAGGTTACAGTTATTTTAGTAGTTCAGATGAATTGTCCTTTCAAGATAATCAGAATAAAATTATATATACAGCTGTAACATTGACTGTTCCAATCTTTTCGGGTGGTTTTAGAAAATCTCAATTAAGTAAGGCAAAGATATTATCTAATATTACTTCACTTGAAAAACAAGAAGCCAAATTGAGTATGACAATTGAAATTCAAAATCTAGAATTGAAATTATCAGAGGAATACAAAACGATACAGGTGGCTACATCTACAGGAGAAACAGCAAAGAAAGCTTATGAAATTGCTGTTGAAACGGCAAAAAACGGTTTAATATCACAAATCGATTTAAGAAATATAAGTGACGATTATAACAGAGCTGAAATAAATTTATACAACAGCATTTATAATTTTAAGTGTACACAGATTGATTTTAACAACGCAATTGCAAACTACTAAAAAATAAAAGATGAAAATATTTAGTTTAAAAACCTCTAATTCCGCAGTATTTTTACTGGCGATTTTTATAATATCTTCTTGCAGTGATGTAAAAGAAGAACAGATAGCAGAACTAGAATTTCCTGTTGAAATTGAAATTCTAAAAACCAAAGAAAGAGTTCGTCAGATTGAATATTTTGGATTAGTAAGCTCTAAAATAATTAACTACAGCTTTCTGACACCCGGGAGAGTAAAATCAATTTTTGTTAGTAAAAATCAGTTTGTAAAAAAAGGCACTAAATTGATGCAATTAGAAACAAAAGGTTTCGGTTTAGCATTAAATGTAGCTAAGAACCAAGAAAAACAAGCCGAAAGTGCCTATTTAGAAGCAGAAAAATATTGTCAAAACCTTGATAAAGTATTTAAATTAGGAGGGGTATCGGGAACAGATATAGAAAAAGAAAAATTGGATCGTGATCTAAAATATAAAGATTGGGAACAAAGTAAAATCAACAGCGATGCAAAAAATGAAGATTTTAAACAAGCTACACTTATTGCTCAATCCAACGGAATTGTTTCTGATATTTTACCAAAAGTTGGAGAACTTATTGATGCAGGAGCAGAAACAATAATTATTCAAGGCAAAGGATTATTTGCAGAAACGGCATTGTCGCAAAAAGACTTGGAGATAGTTAAAAAAGGCACAAAAGCGATCGTTGAAATTAAAAATAAAAAAGTAAATGGCCAGGTAAATTATATAGCTACACTTCCCGATTTTCAGACTTTCAGACATACTGTTAAAATTGATTTCTCAAATAATAGTTCCATAAAAGCAAGTATAGGGCTTACCACAAAAATATATTTTGAAACCGACACGCTTCAAGGAATTTGGATACCAATAAAATATATTTCAAACAATGGGCAAGACTTTGTTAATCTGTCAGAGAACAACAGATTAAGAAAAAAAGTAGTTCGAATTATTGATTTTTCGGGCGAAGAAGTTCGGGTTTCTGGCCTTAAAGAAAACGATACGTTAATTACTAAGGGTGCGGCAAGTATTAAAGAGGGTTATAAAGTAAAAATTGTTAAATAGAAATCATGAATAAAATAAATCAAAATTTAAAAACATCGTTTCTATCAGCTCCAATAAAACAGAGCAAGATTACCTTGTTTATCGCAATTGCTGTTGCCATTGTTGGCTTCTATTTTTACAACCTTTTACCAAAACAAGAAAACCCAGATATTGCTGTGCCTGTTGCAATGATTACTACCATTTATCCTGGTGCATCACTAACAGATATTGAGCAACTTATTACGAATCCAATTGAAAATGCTGTTAATGAGATTTCAGGTTTTGATAAAGTAGAGAGTTATTCGTTTAATAGTGCTTCTATTGTTGTTGTATCCTTAACAAATGACGCTGAGGTAGAAAAATCATGGCAAGAACTCAGAAGAGTTATTAATGATATTGATAATAGTATTCCGAAAGATGCATATAAGCCGTACATAGACACAAAACTGATTGAAACTGCTGGAATGATAATCAGTTTTTCCGGCGAAAACTACAATTATGAACAATTATCGGCCTATGCTGAAGTTTTTCAGAAGCAACTTTCCAAAGTTGATGGCGTTACCCGTTTTGAACTGATTGGGAAAATTCCACAAGAAATTGAAATTAAGATTGATATTGCTCAACTTCAGAAATATCCAATTTCGATTGAAAATGTAGCAGATATAATAAAAGCTCAGAATGTCACCTTTCCAGCTGGAGCAATTAAAGCCGAAAATGGCCAGATAAACGTGAATATTACTAGCCCATTCGGAATTGTAAAGGATATTGAAAATACAATACTCTATACGTCTACAGAAAACGGCAGTTCTCTCAGACTTAAAGACCTAGCTACTGTACAAATATTAGAAAGTAAAGATGTAAAATATAAAACGAAACAAAATGGAAAAAATGCAGTGTTGCTGGCAGGTTTCTTTAAATCTGGAAAGAATATTATTCCTATAGGTAAGGATGTGCGACAACGAATTGAAAGCACAAAACAAGATTTCCCTGATGATTTAATTATTGATGAAATATCTTTTGAGCCAGAAAGCATCGATAAATCAATTTCTGATTTTATGATGAATCTTTTGCAAGGTATTGCTTTTGTAATGATTGTGGTTTTTATTGCTTTGGGTTTGAGAAATGCAATTATTGTTTCGGTGGCTATTCCGCTTTCAATACTTATCAGTTTTGTCGCCATGTGGGTTTTCGATTTAAAGGTTCATCAAATATCTACAACGGCTTTAATTATTGCTTTGGGTTTGCTTGTAGATAACGCCATTGTTGTGGTAGAAGCAGTACAAGAACACCTCAATAAAGGAAAAGATAAATTACAAGCTGCATATCTGGGTGCAGAAGAAACTGCAAAACCAATACTTTCGGCAACATTAACGACTATTGCAGCTTTTTCGCCCTTATTATTTTTACCTGGTGCTGCTGGCGATTTGTTGGGTGCCATACCAAAAATTGTAATTATTTCCTTAATTGCATCCTATTTTGTGTCTATGCTGGTAATACCAGCCTTAACCGTATTATTTGCACGAAAGTCAAAAGAGAAAAAAGCAAGAAAAAATTATTTACGAATGTTCTTTATTAATTTCTTGGACAAAGCTTTGACCTATAAAAAGGCGACACTTACTATTAGTTTTGTCGTATTAATACTCGCTTTTATATCCGTACGGTTTCTTAATGAGGAATATTTCCCGCCAGCAGATAAGCAAACGCTTTATATTGATATTTCTGGCGAAAGTTTCAGTCTTGAAAACACAGAAAATATTGTTGAAAAAATAGAGCATATTTTACAACAACAACCCGAAACAAAATCATTTACGTCATCTATTGGTAAACCATTACCACGTTTTTATCAACTGATGGAAGTAAATGTGCAATCGTTGGAATATGCACAAATTAAGGTTGATTTTGATATGGATAAGAGCGAAAATTTTAGCAATAAAAAAGAACTGGCAGCATATTTACAAAATCAATTTAACGAAAAAATTATAGGAGCTTCTGTTCAAACCCGCTTATTAAGCTTGTCGGGTTCGGGTGGTGGCGCGGTGCTACTCGATATCTCGAGCGATAATATTGCTAGAAATATTGAAGTTGCAAAAATGATAAGAGACACACTTCGAAATCTTGAAGGAGCCTATAAAATTGGGACGAGCATAAGTAATGCAAAATATGAATATGTAGCCGATATTGATTTCAATTTAGCAGCGTCGTTAGGTTTAAACCAATACGATATTCAAAAGCAGATTAATTTGGCGCTTATGGGGAGCGAGCTAACAAAATACAGGAAAAATGGAAACGAATTCCCTGTCAACATCTCGGGTAATATATCTTCTATTTCCGAGCTTGAGAATTTGGGAATTGTCTCGTCACAAACGCAACAAAAAATCTTATTAAAACAAATAGCAGATATCAAAATTGAGAAGAAATATCCTGTAATTAGGCATCATAATAAGGAACGAAACATAAGCGTGTTTTGCGATGCAAAAGAGGGCTATAGTCCTAGCGAAATTGCTGATAAAATTGAGTTTGAAATATTACCAAAACTAGATACAACCGGAACGGATATTACCTTCAATGGAGAGCGGGAAGCATCGAAAAAAGATTCTGGAAATATGGGCTTTGCTGCACTTGCTGCAATATTCCTTGTCTATATTATTTTAATGATTGAATTTAATTCATTTGCACAACCTTTTGTCATACTACTCACTTTGCCATTGGCATTTATTGGTTCAATTGCAGGTTTGCTTGTTACTGGTCAGCCATTTTCGTTTACCGCAATTTTAGGAATTGCTAGTTTAATAGGTATTGTTGTAAACGATGCCATATTGCTCATTACATTTATTAACAGAGCCAAGGATCAAGGAATGAGTATTATTGAAGCGAGTAGAGATTCATCCAATCAACGATTTATTCCAATTATGGTCACAACAGCAACTACTGTAATGGCGCTTATTCCACTTTCGTTATCGGGCAACGAAATGTTTGTTCCTTTAGCAGTAGCACTTATGTTTGGTCTAATTGTAGCAACAATTTTAACATTGGTGGTCATCCCTGTTTTATTTACCGTTCTAATTAAGAAATAGACGTATTGAGGTAATCCATTCAAATCTTTTATAAATCGTATACCATGAAGAAAATACTATTAACACCTGTACTCCTTATCTTTTTAAATATCAGTGGGTTTTCACAAACTGTAAACAAAGAAACACTTTGTAAAAAGTGGTATCTGGAAAAATATGAAGTTATGTGGGTGGCTTACGAACCTGATGAAAAAGAACAGAACGATTATCTTTTGCTAAAAAGCGATATGACTTATGTGAGTGTGGATGAGGGGATAAAAACATCAGGAAAATGGACTTTCAATACTGAGAAAAACCATTTTACTTTGTTTAACAATAAAAGAGATGGCATAAAAATTACTATTGATACGCTATCAATTAGTAAGATGGTCTTGAATATTGACATTAAAGAAATGGACGGCGTGGACATTCATTATACAACAATAAAATAATGACAGGAGAAACGCATCGCATTTTAGGCTATGATTTTGCAAGAGGTCTTGCTATCATTGGAATGATATTCGTGAATTTCAAGACCGTAATGGTCGCAGAAACTGATGCATATTTGTACCAGTTGGTAGAATTAGTATCGGGTAAAGCAGCGGCTCTTTTCGTGGTTCTTGCGGGTGTTGGTATGACTTTAATGTATCGAAAAGCAAAAGCTAAAAACGGTGTGGGCGAAATAAAAAAAGTAAAAATAATCCTACTAAAAAGAGCTGCATTCCTTTTCGTTGTAGGTTTGAGCTATTATTCTATTTGGCCTGCTGATATTTTACATTATTATGGTCTGTATTTACCAATAGGAGTTTTGTTTTTGTCCGTCTCCCGCAAATGGCTACTATCATTAAGTTTTTTGTTAATAATAGCTTATTCGGTTTCTATGTTATTCTTTAATTATGATGCAGGTTGGGATTGGAATACTTTAGAATACGCAGATTTCTTTACCGTAAACGGATTTTTCCGCAATTCTTTTCTGAACGGCTTTCATCCGGTTTTCCCTTGGATTGCTTTTCTTCTAACAGGAATTTGGATTGGAAGGATAAATTTTAATGATGCGAAGATAAGACATCGCGTAACCCTATTTTCTCTAATACTTTTTGTTGTTTTTAAAAGTATTTCAATATTTTTAATTGGCACCCTAAGTCAATTATCGCCAAATGAGGTGTCAGACGTTACATATCTTTTAGGGACAACACCAATGCCACCATCGTTTTTTTATATGATTACAGCTTCTAGTTTAGCTGTTTTTATTATTTCAATTTCTATATACATTAGTACTAAATTATCGCATACTCTTTTTATAAAGCAGATGGTAAGCACAGGACAGCTTTCATTAAGTAATTACTTCTTTCACATTATCATCGGAATGCTTGCTATTAAATTGTTTTTTAATAAGTTAGAGGGGGCATTTTCTATTGAATTTACCGTAGTTTATGCTATTTTTTTTAGCGTTATAATTATATTTTTTTCTCATATATGGTGTATGAAATTTAAAAAAGGCCCTCTGGAGAATATCATGCGAAAAATTACAGGATGAAATCCAATGCAAACTGCTAACGCTTTTTTTTCGACCTGAAAAAGTGCACGTGCTCATCTTCCGTTGTTGTGTTCGTATTTTGCTTGATACTAAGTGGCTGAACCTATAAAACTCATTTTGTTCCGAGCGTATAATGAGGTTTTTTTCAGGTGGCTTTATTCCTTATTTTTCAATGGTCAAACGCTATTCACCATTAATGATTCCTTTAGATGCTAAATTTTGAGCAGGTTTGTTTCATCTATTAAAATATCAGAAACTATAAATTTGAAATATGTAGCATTCTTTTGTTACGTTTTACCTCCTAACTTTTTACAAGAAAAACAGTTATCACGATAATTTCGGATGGTATAAAGAACACGGGTATGCATGATTAATTGTTTTTCAGGTATATTAAATAGGCTTTTTTTTTACTTACTTAACTACTTGTATACAAATATTTTAATAGTATTAAATGTGTGTTCCCGATAAAGGAAGACACTTTTTTTTGTCTCACATTATAGGGAGAATCACTTTATTCTTTATTGCAAAATATCTTTGCCCCATAATTGATAAACAAATAAAAACAATACCAATGAAAATTTATATCTGGACGCTTATCATTACTAACTTTTTAATACTGTCTATAGTGGACAAAACATCCATTCAACAGAGTGAAACAAATATGCTATTCAATACCTGGTTCTTAGATACCTATAAAATGGATAGTAAGGATTACCCGCCCAACAAAAGGGAAAAAGACGATTATATTCTTTTTAAAGAAGACATGACGTATACTTCAAAATCAGAAGGCAAAGAAGAAAAAGGAACTTTTATCCTAAATGTAAATGGTGCTTATGTGCTAATGATTGATCAAAATGGTGAAAAGATAAAAGCTTACATCATATCAATATCAAAAAGAGCTTTAGTACTAAAGTACGATATTAATGAAATTAGTGATGTAGAAGTACATTACAATAACCCTATTTAATCCTTAATTGATGAAAATAATAATAAATATTTTAGTAGTTTTTTTTAGTGTTTCTTTCTGTTTTTCGCAAACAACGATTTCTTTAAAAAAGACTCCATTCGAAATTAAGAATCAGAATTTTTATATAGAAAACGTTGTTGATAATCGTCAAGAAATGCACCTTGGGGTGATAGAAGATGATTTTGGAAATAAAGAGACCTTACGTTTTTTAGATGGAACTGAACTTACAATTAAAAAATTTATGGATGTTACACTACTTGCAGCAAGTGATAAAACTCCCATAAACATAAGGATTAACAATTTAAAAATTGAACAGGTACAAACAAGTATTGATCAGAGAACAGCGAGGGTTTATGTTGAGCTTCATTTTTATACAGAGAGTGGAAAAGCACTTTATAAAGTAGCTCATTATGAGGATCAGGTTTTTCCAGAATCTAATGTAACAGAAATCTACGAAACCCACGAAAAAAGAATCCGAGCAGCATTAGAATCTTGCTTACGGAGCTTCATTACTGCACAAAAAGCGAATACAGACATAAACACGGGTAACGTTAATCTTACCCCTGATGTTGCTACTTATGAAGCCTATTCCCCACTAGGTAAGTGGTTTAATCTGTTGACATATAAAAGGTTAACGGATAGATATAATGAAGGTTGGAATGTTGCCTACACAGGGTTTTCAGACCACGAAAAAGACTTAATTATTCCTTTTGTACTAAGCTACGGTCAATCTAGGGCGAAGTCAAATATACTACAAGAGCGCGGCTATAGTTCGGTTGATTCGTATGCCTTTGGTTTCGGGTTCAATGGCTTTCTCAAAATAGCTCCTGGTTTTTATTTAGATATCGGTGTAAATGTACCGATCGGAATGGAAGTCTTAAGAGATTTAAAAGAAAAAAAGTCCCACAACTTTTTAATAGGTCTTGGTGCAAGTCAAGGAGTGAAAATAATTCCATGGAAAGATTTTGGAATTGTAATTGGAGCAGGAATTTTTCAACGCTGGCAAACGTCGAAAGTAATCAATAAAAATTTTGGATTTCAGTTAGAATTAGGATTTAATTTTTGATTGAATTTATTTCAGAACGCAAACGCAATAAGTACATAACTAAAATTAAAACATTCATAAAATGAGTTTCACAAGATTAATATCCTTATTTAAATGTTCGCAAAATACGCATTCAGAACTAAACCAAGCTTAAGCCAAAAGCAAAAAAAAGTACGTTAAATGAGTGCTCCTAAAAAGCGGCATTTATTACTTAAACTTATACAATGAATAAAATATCAAAAATAATTATCCTTATAATTTTACTCCTAGTTTCCACTATTTTTTTGTGGGGAAAAACAAATTACCAAAGTCAAGTTATCCATTTTCAATTTCAATCAGACACCATTGAAGGAGTTGTAAATTTACCCAATAAAAAGTATAGCCTTGGAGAGAAAACGCCTTTGGTCATCTTTGTTCATGGTGACGGAGCACTACCACGAGATGCTTACGGCTATTACAAACATATATGGAATGAATTAGCAAAAAAAGGCATTGCAAGCATGTCTTGGGATAAAAAAGGCATAGGCGAAAGTACCGGAAAATGGCTCAATCAATCTATGGAAGATCGAGCAAATGAAGTGATTGCCGCTATTGACTTTATGAAAGCAGATCCTCGTTTTGATTTTTCTTCTATTGGATTAATAGGCTTTAGTCAAGCAGGATGGGTAATGCCAAAAGTAGCGACTTTATCAGATTATCCAGATTTCATCATTAGCGTCTCCGGTGCGATTAACTGGAAACGACAAAGCAACTATTTAACTCGAACAAGAATGGAGTTGGAAGGTGCTAATAAAGAGGCAATTGAAGCAGGGGTAAGACAAAATGAAATTGATTTTATTATTTTCAATGCTACGAGTACGTATTCCGACTATGTAGCATACCAGAAAGAAAAATGTAAAAATGGACAAGAAGAGGGTTGCGACTTTATGAGCGAAAATCGATTTTATTTTGTTAAAAAAAATATTTTAAGTGATGCAGAGCAAGACTTAAAAAATATTCAATGCCCCATTTTTGGCGTATTTGGATCAGAGGATTTGAATGTTGACTTTGAAGAATCTCATCAAACTTATGAGCGTATTTTTTCAACAAATAATACTGATAATTACCAATTAAAAATATATCCAGAAGCAGAACACGGTTTATTAAAAAGTAAACACTTTAGTGCTATGCATCCAGGGATTGGCTTTTTAGTTAAATTAGAATTATTTGGAAAGCGAGCGTTTGTCAACGATGTCTTAAGTGATATTAGTGCGTTTGTAATTCAAAATTCGAAGTAATATTTGAGAAACATAGAAACAATTAATATGTTTATCCAGCGAATCTTTTTTGAAATGACGAACTATTTTCAATCTAAAAAATAAGTTTCACTTGCTATTTTATCCATTTTAAAAATAATTAAGTGACCTAGTTCTACTAGGTCACTTTTTATTTTTTTACTGATAAATGTAAGGTGTTCTTTAATCGTGTAAGTAAGGTAAAGCATTACAAGAACTGACCCGCCTGCAAGACATGCACCGTAAGACATCTATGTACCGCAAATAAAACGGACGGTTCATAGACCGCTCCATTTATCAGGAGGTATTGGAGGAGAAGACGGAATACTATAGGCTCAGGCAACAAAGAACAGCGCATCAGTTCGGTATCCTAAAAAGGTAATGGGGATTCACCCATACCTTAATGAAAGGAAAACAGAACGTGCTCTGGGAGGTGAACCTGATCATGATATGCTACAATCTCAAAAGACTTGTGTCCATTTTTGACCCAAAAGTGTTGAAAAACAGGCTAAAAAGGCTTGTCCCCATATTTTTTGCCCTGTTAGATAAAATATCGGTCCCTAGGACAGACTTCCTTCTATTTCAGACATTAAATCCCCATTCAGATAAAACGTAGAAAAGTACTTTAGCTACGCCCTAAATCCCAATCGATTCATTTTTTTTTAATCCAAATAGAGTTGCTGCGCAAACTTCCGTTGTACTTCATAAACAACGAGTCAATAGTAGAGAAATTTTCTAATATAAAAACTGAAAAAGCATTAAAACATCTCGGTAACAATTTTCTTGTATTTAAGTCTTCATAGAAAAGAATTTAAAATAAAAATTATGAGTAAAAACAGAAGAAAAAATATTTTTCAAGAATATTCTATTAATGTAAAACTCCAATTATCCATTTTATGGATTACTTTGTTAATATTTTATATCTATGGTGACTTATTTTATACTTGGGAGCCAGAACATTTAAAAGGCTTGTTGAAAGGAGAAACAGACGATGGAAAAACAACACCAATGAGTTTAGTCGCAGCTTCTATTTTCATAACAATTCCATCTTTAATGATTCTACTTTCTATAATGTTAAATGCCAAAATAAGTAGACTCATAAATATTATAGTCGGTGGACTTTACAGTATAGCTGTAATTTTAGTTTTGGCACTCTTTTCTTACCCACCAATCATGTATTTTTTTGTATTTCTTAGTAGTATTGAAATTGCCATAACTTTACTAATTGTTTATGTTGCTTGGAAATGGCCTATACAGCTAAAGTAATATTAGTACCGCAGTACAACAGTATAAAAACAATAAGGGTTATGCGAAAAACATAAAGTTAGTGTACATCAATAAAATCCGCCAATTTGACGATTTAAAGAAGAAAAGTAAAACGAAAATTGTGAATTTAGCTAAGTGAAAATCCAAAAAGTAAGTGCATTTTAATTCCTTACTAATTTTATAATAACCGTTATAAGCAAATAAAACATAAACTAAAACTAATCATGTAGCATCAAAATTTGTAATCAAAATTTTATCGCTTTTTGTATTGCTTGCATGCATGAGCTGTAAAAGTGATATTAAAGAAGATAAAAAAGAGATAGTACATACCTCTGGAATTTTAACGGAATATATGGATATTTCTGTGAAGCCTGGAGATGATTTTACTGCTTTGGTGAATGGTACCTGAATGAAAGATACTGAAATCCAATCCGATAAATCTTCTTATGGTATTGCATACATACTGCATGAAGAATCAGAAGGTAATGTTAAGGAAATTATAGAAGCATCGGCATCCGGAGAATTTGAAAATGGTACAGTGAAGAAAAGGTAGGAAATCTTTACAAATCATATATAGATCTTGAAACAATAAATAAACTTGGTACTTCTGCTTTGCAACCTGAATTTGATAAAGTTGACGCCATAAAAACTTATGATGATTTGGCTTCATATTTTGCTTATGTAAATAAATATGATGTATGCGTACCCTTATCTCTGTTTGTATACCAAGATTTTAAAAACCCAACTGTTTATACATTATACACCTGGCAGGAAGGTTTAGGATTGCCAGACCGTGATTACTATCTAAAAGATGACGAACGGTCTAAGCAAATTAGAGCACCATATGTTGAACATATTTCGAAAATGTTTGATTTGGCAGGTTTACCAGATGCTGAAAAGGCTTCTGCGACAATCATGTCAATTGAAACAGCAATTGCAGAAAAACACTTAGAAAAGGAAAAGACTAGAGATTTGGTCAGTTTGTATTCTATGTTTCCGACGGATACATTTTCAAACATTATGCCGAGTTTAAATTGGTCGGCCTACCCTCAAGAAGCTGGTATGAAAGATGAAAAAAATCTTGGGGTATTAGTGAGGCCACCTTTTACAATTGGAAAAAGGAATATGGGGGTCTTGGGGTCTCTGAATTACGCAGGTTAAAGAACCTGAAGGATGAGCACTCGCAGCTCAAGAAGCTGGTCGCCGAACTTAGCCTTGACAAGCAGCTCCTTCAAGACGTACTGAAAAAAAAGTTCTGAGGCCGTCCCGAAAACATGGGATGGTCGATAACATCAGGATGGAGTATAATTGCTCCATCCAGCGTTGCTGCAAGCTCGTATTGCTGCATAAGAGTGTTTTCTATTACAAGGCCAAGGGGCGTAGCGATGACGTATTGCGCATGCGAATGAACGAGATAGCCTCTGTAAGAGTGCGCAATGGTTTTTGGCGTATCCATATCCTTTTAAAAAGAGAGGGGTTTATAGACAACCAAAAACGCATGTACAGGAGCTATTGCGAGGAGGAGCTGAACCTTTGGAGCAAGGGTCCAAAACGTAACCGTTCCGCCGCACATAGGCAACCAATTGAGGGCAATGCCTCTAGCTTACATGAGTGTTGGGGCATGGATTTTGTCTGTAACCAGCGCTATAACGGCAATCGGTTCAGGGCCTTAACTGTAGTGGATAATTATAGTAGAAGGTGCTTTGCGATTTATACGGGAAAGTCGCTTAAAGGAAATGACGTTGTGCAAGTCATGGAATCGATTACCTTTGGTAAAGAAGTATTTCCCAAACGTATAAAGGTGGATAATGGAAGCGAGTTTATCAGTAAAGTATTGGATAAATGGGCCTATGAGAACAATGTCGAACTTGACTTCGCAAGACCTGGAAAGCCTACCGATAATCCGTTTATAGAAAGCTTTAACGATTCGTTCAGGGATGAATGCCTCAATGCAAACTGGTTCTTCTTGCTGGCGGATACACAAGAAAAATTCGATATTTGGAGAGAAGGTTATAACGGCTTTAGACCGCACAACTCGTTGGGGGACATGGCCCCGAACGCGTATATCGAAATGAATGAAAATAGCTCGGGTTCTCTTGTTATGATCGGCATCTAAATATGGGAGGAAGTCACTGAATTTACTCTCAGAATTTATTCGATTTGCCAACTCAAAAAATATAGTGTAGAATAAATAGAATCACGAAAAAAACCAGCAGGTAACACTGTATAAAAAAATAGGGCGTTTGTGCTAAATTCAAAGGTCTGTGACTATTAAAAAAGTTCGCTGAATATAAAATTTGGCTATTATAGAAGAAAAAATATTTATATTTAGCGAAGTAATAAACCGAAACGAAAGTGCTTATTTATAACCCTACGTTTCTTATAAATAACCGTTAACGGTACTATGTGGCAAAAAGTAAGATAATCTTCGGGGCTTTCCCTTTTTTGTCGCTTGCCGTATACTAAACGTCGGCAGTAATTGACCTAAATATGAAAATAGTAAAACGAATTCTTAAATTCATTGTAATAATTATTGGAGTTTTGCTACTATCCATTGTCACAATACTTTTAGTAGATAAACAAAGTACTAATTACTTAAAAGTTGAAAATAATAACTCTACTAATAATAATTCCTTTCTTATAACCAATGTAAATGTAATTCCAATGAATCAAGACACTATTTTAGTTGACAAAATGGTGTATATCAAAGGTGGTATAATTCAAAACATTACAGAGGAGATTAAAATTAAAGATGTTGAAATTATAGATGCAAAAGATAAATACCTAACCCCTGGTCTTATAGATATGCATGTTCATATATGGGACAGATATGAACTTGGTTTATATTTATCAAATGGTGTCACAGCAGTAAGGAATTTATGGGGTATGCCAATGCACTTAAGACTTAAGGAAGATGTAAATAATGACGAAATCATTTCACCCCTGTTTTTTACTTCGGGACCTAAACTTACAGGTCCAGAATTTATCGGAGATGATAATTTAAATATAGAAAGCCCTAGTGAAGCTAAAGAAAAAGTGATTTCATATAAGGACAGGGGATATGATTTTATTAAAACCTATTATGGTATAACAGAAGATTTATTCGGTGCTGTTATTGAACAAGCAATAGTATCTAATATGGATATCATTGCACATCCTTCACAGAAAGTACCTTACGCTTATCATTTTAATCCACAAATAAAGTCAATAGAACACGCAGAGGAGATTATTCAGCAACCATTAAATTATAATTTATCAGACACATTAAAATTAAAAGAAGTGATTAATGATTTCAGGAAATCAAAACATAGTTCTTTTAGTCCCACTTTGACAGTTTACAATAATATTTATCAAATGCTTATTGATGATGATATTTTAGAATCAGAGCAACTGAAATTCATGAATCCTCTTATTAAAAAAGTTGATAGTAAAGCTCAATTTGAACGATGGTATACTACTAAGTTAAGAGATTCTTCCATTGTGCAAACAATAAAAAAGCAACATGATTTTCATTTAAAAATCATCAACAAACTCCATGAAGCTGGTGTTACTTTCATCTGTGGAACTGATGCCGGAATAGGCGTAACTATTCCGGGGTTTTCTATTCATCAAGAACTTGCTTTTTACAAAGAGGCTGGTCTTTCCAATTATGAAGTGCTAAAAACAGCCACAGTGAATGCATCAAAGACTCATTCTATTATGAATGAAATGGGCACAATTGAAGTTGGCAAAATTGCAAACCTTATGTTAATAGATGATAATCCTTTATTAAACTTGTCTGCATTACAAAATCCTACAGATGTATTTATAAAGGGGAGAAAATTAAATAAAGAGACCCTCGATTCATTTGAAGAAAAGGCAAGGAATCGTAATAACTTAATTGCCTCTGCTGTTAGATATCTAGAAAATTTGATAATTGAAAGATAAACTACCGCTAGCAAAGAACTGAGGTAAAAAACAACTCTTTTCTTCATTAATTCAAGACACTAATACTTTAGGCCCACAGCTTCTCTTTAATGATTCTTTGAGCTTTATTATTGATGTTTTTAAACTACTTTACTCGCAGCACAGAAACGTAAGTTTCATCGTAAGGCCTTCCAGATTTTGCGATAGCAAAAGACTGTTTAAGCAGTTTGTTAGCGACCGCTATCAATGCTAACTTCTTACGCTTCCCCTTGTTTACGATTCTCTCATATACCTCTTTGCATGCCTTGTTGTGTTTACAAGCATTGAAGGAACATAGAAACAATACATTTCGAGGCTTTCTGTTGCCGACCTTACTTATTCGTGCACGACCTCTAACGCTGCTTCCCGACTCACGTATCGTTGGGGTTATACCAACATAACTACAAAGCTGTGATGCTGTTTCGAACTTGCTAAAACCATCAGTAACAACTATTAAAAACAACGCTGTCTTTTGCCCTATTCCATGTATTGACGTCAACAAGGTCAATTGTTCTTGTTGATCCACTTTTACCAATGATAGAATCATTGATTCGATAGCTGTCGCCTCTTTATTAAGCTGCTTCTTGTTCCGTATCAAGGAACGATAAACAAACTTTGATGGAACGCCCAAAACAACTTCTCCATGTATTTTGTTCTTAGTTGTGGTACGTTGTTTTAAATAAGCATCCAATAATCTGAACAATTGTAAGCATTCACTCTGGATATCCGTCAAAGCATTGTAAAGAGGAACTTCATTGATTAAGGCGTATTCACAAATGGCCTTGGCATCGCTCTTATCCGTTTTCACCTTGGCCAATTTCATTTGTATAAAACGCTCTACGGATAAGGGGTTCACAACCGGTACCGTAATCCCATTTTTGTAAAGAAACTGTGCAAGACGATAATGGTAATACCCAGTTGCTTCCATAACAACCAATGAAGTATCCGGTAACGCTTTAAGGAACTTCCGAAACCCGGATTCATCATTTTTATACTGGTCGTGTCCTACGGTACTACCATATACATCAAAGACATCTTTACTGATGTCGACTCCGAAAGTTTCGTTATATGTATTCTTACGTACTATTGTATGAAAGAACCAGCTACTTCTGCTCACAACAACTTGAAAACGAGATCTAAAGTCTCACAGAACTGAACATGGTCTAAGTAGTAAAAGAGCGGGGATTATCCATGTTGTCGAAGTCTAAAGCTTCACCGTATATAGTACCCTTAATGCTCTCTTTTGTTCTTTCTGATGTATATCCTAAAAGTTAAGGAATCAGACTTAAGACGTGTATAATTAATTGCTTGGCTCTAGCCTACTTACGAAAATCCACGCGGATTTTCTATTCGGTTTTCATTTGCTACATTAGGTGCTTAACCACGCAACTAACCTTATACATAAACGTTGGGGTTAATACACATCTAAAATGGAAAAAGAATTAATTAAAATAATCGACACTGCTGTAAAAATTGGTTTAGGAGCGTTAATAACTGGTATTAGTGCTTATTTTATTAACGGACAGAAACATAATCATGAACTTATAAAAGTTGGAAATGCAGAATTAAGGTCTACCGTGAAAGAAATAGTTGCCTACATTGAAAACTCAGAAACTTTGGTGAATAGATAAACTATAACATACGACAAGGGTGAAGCAAACCTTGAACTTCTAGTCAATGCCGAACATGAAGCATATCAAGCTAGGGGCTTATCACCTATTCTTAATAAACCAGAAATTGCTGATAAAGTAAATGATTATACCATCTACATTGAAAAAATTTACAAATCAGCTACAGTTAAAGACTCTGATACTTACAATAACCTAATTTCTGAATGGTCTACTCATCGCAATGCTATTTATAAACTTTTATAGCTTTCAACTTATTCTTAAACAAAATAATCAAAAACTAACCCCAACAATCTATATATAATATGCCTTGCGGCGAGCATTTTAGTTTTGTGAAACTTGGGCAGTTAGTGCCGTAATTTTAAACGTTGAACTAGCTAAAGCACATTACATATAGTTTGCCGTTAGCAACTATTAGAAACAAGCTACTTCAATAATTGAATAATATTTGTTTTGTAAGTTTTTCCAATAGGAATACTGTTTTCAGAAATAAAAATGCGATTACCCTCAATACTCTTTATGTGCTTTTTTGATACCGCAAACGATTTGTGGACTTGGATAAAATCGATATCATTTAATAACTCTAAAACATCTGAAATCTTTTCCCTAATCGTAATAGTTTCATTAACGGTAATCACCTTGGTATAATTTCCGGCAGCTTCAATGTATTGAATGGCATCAATTATTACTTGATTGTACTTATTATTACTTCGAAGAAAAATACTTTTTGAAACTGCAGCATTGTTACCGACAATAGATTGCGTTATTTTGTTGGTTGTGTTGACTGTTTTATTGATTGCTTTTAAAAAACGTTCGAAACCGAATGGCTTTAATAAATAATCTGAAATATTAAGTTCGTACCCTTCAAGCGCAAATTCTTTATAAGCTGTGGTTACAATTACTTTTGGTTGTGAACTCAGTGTTTTTAAAAATTCAAAGCCTTTTAGTTTTGGCATATTTAAATCTAGAAAAATTAAATCAACGGTGTTATTATTCAAATATTCATTGGCTTCTAAAGCATCGTAACAGTTTTTCATTAACTGCATATTTGGCAATAAGTCACAGTAGCCTTTTATAATATCATGAGCTATATATTCATCGTCAATAATTAGATATTTAATCATAACTGCAGTGTTAATTTTGCTTTGTACACATTTTCTGTTGTAGAAAAAGATAAAGCATGTTTTTTAGGATACACCAATTCTAATCGTCGTTTTAAATTTTTCAATCCAATTCCCTTATCTTCTTTTGGGAGTGTTTGGTCAAAATTATTTTCAATTTCAAAAAACACCTTTTTGTCCTTTGTATTTATATCAATATAAACATAAGCATCTTTACTTAAGTTCTCTACCCCATGTTTAAAAGCATTTTCTAATAGAATAATAAAAAGTAAAGGCATCACTTTGTAATTATCTTCAATTTCAGCTTTAAACGTAACATCAATTTGTTTGTGATAACGCATTTTATGAAGGGCAATATAATTGTATAAATAATCAACTTCTGCTTTAAGTGTTACCACCTCTTTTTCACCTTCATAAATACTGTACCGCATCATATCTGAAAGCTTAAGGATTAACTCTTGCGCTTTTTTAGTGTCTGTACCAACAAGACCATATAAATTATTGAGTGTATTAAAGAAAAAATGTGGATTTACTTGACTTTTCAAATGAAGTAACTCCGTTTTAGCTTTTTCATTTTTAAGATTTATTAAAGATCTTATCTGTTTAAAGATCCATCTGCTCAATAAAAAAATCAGTAGAAGAAAATAAAAAAAAGCAAGTATCCCGAAGATTTCACTATCCCCAAAAAAATCATTAAAGATCAGAATAATAAAAGCATTTACTATCAAAAATGACCAAAATAGCCATTTAGGAATACGTCTAAAAAAATTATTTACACTCCATTTCATGCTCAATGATACTTAAACCAAACGCCTCTTACAAATTAGTTGATAAACAATAGCATCAGCAGGTTAAAACACTTCTAAATAGGGATAAAGTTCCTTCATTACTTGCAGCAGTATATGTGTCACTCCTTAAAGGAGGTACATCACTTTTATTTTCTTACAAAGTACATCCTACATATGTTTGCCAACAATCATCAATCAAAAAATGTACAGTTTAAAATTCAATAACCAATTAAAACCTATGAAGATGCCACAGCTAATTAATTTTATGTGTTCCCTTATACTACTATTTGTTTTTAACTCCCCTACCTCAGCACAAGAGCTACCTCTAAACGAAAAAATCAGTACATCTATTAAAGGGAAATGGGAAGGAAATTTAGTTGTTAATGAGAATACCTCCGTAGGAATCCTATGGAACTTCAAGACCTCTAATGAAGGTCAACGTATTGGCTTTATGGGGCCAGCTTCAAAAGGAGTTGCAACAATTCCTATGCAAGAACTTATAGTTAATAAAACGACTCTCCGTTTTTCTGTTCACTCAGAGGGTAGCTTTTCAGGTGTAATCTCAGAAACGGGAATAAAGGGAACTTGGAGTTCACAAAGCGGCAAGCAATTGGTACTTTATATGGCCAGAGAATTAACGGAAGAACAGTTAAGCAAGCGTTACACCAAAGTATCGAATGGCGATACACTAGATATTCAACAAGAGATTGCCCTTGGAAATGTGGAAGCGGTTAAAACCTTTTTATCAAAAGGAAATGCTATAGACTCCCTTTATGGAAAAGGAACAACCTTGCTTTTTACGGCCATAAAAAAGGATAGAACACATAAAGTAGCTACCTATTTACTTGAAAATGGTGCTAATCCTAATGTAGTAACGGATGCTTTAACGCCATTAATGTATGCCGTTGCGTATCAAAATCATACAATGGTTAAAGAACTTATTGCGTATAAGGCTGATGTGAATTTTATCAGTGCGGAGAAGCAATCAGCAATTGTATTTGCTATTAAAGGAAGGGACCCAGAAGCGTTACAGTTATTAGTGGATAATGGTGCAAATCCTAGCCTAAAACTTAAAGGGGATTATTCTGCCATAGACTTGGCAAAAAAAGAGAACATAAAGGAGATTCTGGAGGTTCTTAACATGCCCTACGAAGGCGTTAGTGATGGCCCCTATGTAATACAATCTGAAACAGGACGCATTGCATATTGGGTAAATAAAAGTGAAACGCATAGGCAAAAGATCAGTACTCAAGATTCTAAAATAATTGAATATAAGGGTGTAAAAGCCAAACTATGGGGAAATACTCCCGAAGAAGTTAAACAACTAGCGTATAATGGAAATGTCAAAATTGCAGCTGTAAGTGATATTCACGGTCAGTATGATACATTTATAAAACTGCTTAAAAATAATAGTGTTATTGATAACCAGGGAAAATGGAGCTTTGGAAATGGACACTTTGTGGTTGCAGGAGATATGTTTGATAGAGGCCCACAGGTTACTGAAGTCTTATGGTTTTTATATGATTTAGAAAAGCAAGCAGAAGAAAAAGGCGGAAAGTTACATGTGCTACTAGGAAACCACGATGTTATGGTACTTAATGGAAATCTGCGTTCCGTACATCCAAAATACACGGAAGTCGCAAAGATATTGAAAACACCTTTTAACACGCTTTTTAATAAAAGGACTGTTTTAGGAGATTGGTTGCGCACACGTCCAGTCTTAGTGAAAATAAATAACATCCTATTTACTCATGGTGGATTGCATCCCGATTTAGTAGAGAAAGGCTTGTCTATAGAAGAAATTAACAGTGAATTCAAACAACAATTAGTAGCAAGTGAATTAGATGAAAACCGCAATGAACTTGGAGGCTTTCTTCATAGAGCCAACGGCCCCATATACTACAGAGGTTATTTTCAAGGGGAACTAGCCACCAACGGTCAAATCGATGCATTGTTAAAGCATTTCAAGATTTCAACTATTGTCGTTGGTCATACCACACATAAGGAAATTGAAATGCACTATGACGGGAAGGTTATAGTAATAGATGCCAATATGAAAAGTGGCACCATGGGCGAAATACTTTTATGGCAAAATGGGGTCTTTTCTCGCGGGAATCTTTTAGGGGAGGAATTAGCATTAAAAACCAGTGAGACTGAAAAATAATCGACTTCAGAATTGAACTTAGAATTAATTACAAGAACTAAAATCAAAAAACGTACAGCATGAAACTCATAATTGACAATGTATCAAAAACCTATTCAAATGGCGTACAAGCCCTTCAGAATATTTCTCTAGAAATCCCTAAAGGAATGTTCGGACTATTAGGTCCAAATGGCGCAGGTAAATCCACCTTAATGCGCACTATTGCGACGTTGCAGGAAGCGGATGAAGGGACGATTTCACTAGGTGATTTAGATGTTTTTACACAGAAAAATGAGGTGCGGCAGGTTCTAGGATATTTACCCCAGCAATTCGGTTTGTATCCTACAATATCTGCAGAAGTATTATTAAATCATTTTGCAGTTCTCAAGGGCATTACTAATAAAGGGGAGCGTAAAGATGTTGTAAACGCGTTGCTACACAAGACGAATCTATATAAGGTAAAAAAACAAAATCTTGGAGGTTTTTCCGGCGGAATGAAACAGCGTTTTGGGATTGCACAAGCCCTACTTAGCAACCCGAAACTCCTTATTGTAGATGAACCTACAGCAGGATTGGATCCTGTAGAAAGAAATCGCTTCTATAATATATTAAGTGAACTCGGAGAGCATACTGTTGTAATTCTGTCGACACATATTGTGGAAGATGTAAAAGAATTATGCACCAATATGGCAGTAATTAACCAAGGTCAGGTGCTGCTGAAAGGGAATCCTCTAAAAATAATTGAAGAGCTAGAAGGCAAAGTGTATCAGCGAACAATCGTTAAGTCTGAACTAGAAACCTATAAGCAAAACTACCAAGTGATAAGTTCAACCCTATTTTTAGGAAAGCCAATCATTCATATACTTAGCGATACTAATCCTGGTGCTGACTTTACTCCCATTAAAGCCGATTTAGAGGATGTCTATTTTTCACAAATATTTGGAAGCAACACGAACCTGAAATCAATTTTATAATGATGTGGTACGACATATTTAAGTTCGAATTAAAATACAGGGTAAAGCGAGCAGATACTTACATCTTCTTTGTTTTCCTTTTACTATTTTCTATTGTTAGCGTCGATTTTGTGTATCAAGGAATGGATTTTAGCTTGGTTAAAAAAAACTCGCCTTTAATTGTTGCAAAAACCATGGGAGCCGTTACCGGGTTTTGTATGATAATTGCCTCTATGATTATGGGAGTCTCCGTTTTACGCGACTTTGAATATAATATAGAGTCCCTCCTATTTTCAAATCCTATAAAAAAGCGAGATTATTTATTAGGTCGATTTCTAGGGTCTTTTACAGTACTATTTTTTGTGTTTAGTGGCGTTTTCTTCGGAATGATTTTAGGAGAATACATGCCTTGGCATCAACCAAATCATTTGTTGCCATTCAATTTATTTACATACCTGAAGCCATTTGTAATGATACTATTACCAATTTTGTTTTTTGGGGCTTGCCTGTTTTTTATAACTGGCGCATTAACTAGAAAATTGATGGTTGTGTATACACAAGGTGTTTTCATATTTGTTATTTTTATGTTGACTAAGGCAATAACCAATGACTCTTTAAAAGCAATTTTAGATCCATTTTCACTAACAACACTCACCTCTCTTACAAAATCTTGGACAGGAGCAGAAATAAGTGTACAGGCAATTCCTTTTAGCGGAGTGCTACTTTACAATAAGCTATTTTGGGTTGCATTGGGTGCACTTATTTTAGGCTTTGGTTATAAGAAATTCGAATTCAATGTAGTTCGAAGTAAACGTACTAAAAAGAAAAAGTCACAAGTACTTGAGTCTGAAATTAATCATCAATATGATATCAAAATTCCAGAATTCAGCCTTGAACATGGCATTAAATCTAAGTGGTCTCAGCTTATGCATTTCTCTTGGTTTTACTTTGTGAGTATTTGTAAGCAAACCTCTTTTTGGGCCATTGTGATTTGTGGGATGATTATCATTTTAATCAATTCAGTGAGTCTCGGCACTGTGTATGGCGTTGATAGCTATCCTGCAACCTATTTTATTGTAGAAGAACTACGAGAAATGTCTTTATACTTCTTTTTTGTTATCCTTATTTTTTACTCAGGAGAACTCATTTGGAAGGAAAGATCTGTAAAACTAAACTTGATTTATGATTCAAGTCCAATGTCGGACTTTATAAATATAGCAGGTAAATATCTTGGGCTTATACTCATCTATGTTGTACTTATTGTCTCTTTGATTATTTCAGGAATCCTTTTTCAAACCATTAACGGATATTACAACTATAATTTTCAAGTGTACTTTTATGGCTTTTTTTTAGAAATCTTACCGTTTCTAGCCTTATTTACCCTTGTTGCCTTCATTGCTCAAGTCGTAGTCAATAATAAATTTGCTGGTATCATGGTTACCATACTGTTTTTTATCTTAAATATGACTTTGGCTCTCTTCGGGTTTGACCATGATTTATACTTCTTTGGAGGTAGTTCTATAGGTACGTATTCAGATATGAATGGCTATGGTCATTTTATGAAGCCATACCTAATTATCAAGATTTATTGGTTTTTATTTGGGATACTACTACTAATTATAGCATCGGTTGTTTCCGTTAGAGGAACAGAATCTAATTTAATAAAACGAATAAGAGCAAGCAAACATCGAATTAGTAAATCAGTCCTGAAACTAGGACTAGTTGCAGTGGTAGCTTTTATACTGCTTGGTAGCTATATATTTTACAACACAAATATCTTAAATGAACATTGGACAAATGCTGAAAAGACAGCATTTAGAGTTGGCTATGAGAAAACATTAAAGCAGTTTGAATATCTACCACAACCTAAAATAGTAGCTGTTAACTTAAAGCTAGCGTTATATCCAAAATCTAGAGACTATATTGCCGAAGGGGTTTACGTACTAAAAAACACAACCGATACCGCTATTGAGGAAATTCATATTCAAAAACTTTTAGAATCAAAGGTAGCACTTGAGGGGGTTACTTTTGAAGGTGGAGCAACTACTGATAATAGATATTCAGAATTCTTTTATTATAATTATAAATTAAAACAACCTTTACAATCTGGAGATTCCATAAAAATGAGCTTTAAACAGCTCTTTACAACCCAGGGCTTTGAGCAAGGTCGTTCTAGCAAAATTGTAAATAATGGTATATTTTTTAACAATAATGACTTTCCTACATTAGGGTATACTAAAAAATATGAACTTCAAGATAAAAATGATCGCGTGGAAAACAATTTATCAACTAGATCAAATAAAGCTAAAAGAGAAGATTCCAAAGAGTTAGTTAACGCTAGGTCTGGAGGTGATTCAGATGGCATCCGTTTTGAAATTGTGATAGGAACAGATAAAAACCAGACCGCTATCGCTCCTGGAAATCTATTGAAGAGTTGGAAAGAAAATAATCGTAATTATTTCCATTATAAAATGGATACTCAAATGATTAACTTTTATTCCATAGTTTCAGCGGAGTATGAAGTTAAAAAGGATACTTGGCTTCCAACATCAGGTACGATTAATAAACCTGTAGATTTAGAGATTTATTATCATAAAGAACACGATTATAATCTAGACAGAATGATGGAATCGATGAAGGCTTCGTTTGACTACTTCAGTACTAATTTTAGTCCCTATCAATATGAACAAATGCGCATTCTTGAGTTCCCGCGTTATGCAGAATTTGCACAATCATTCCCTGGAACCGTTCCCTTTTCTGAGGCTATCGGTTTCATTTTAAATATTAATGATGATAAAGATGTGGATATGGCATTTTATGTCACTGCACACGAATTGGCACATCAATGGTTTGGAATGCAAATAGAAGCTGCTAATGTTCAAGGACAACTTATGCTGTTGGAAACTTTATCGCAATATGCTGCAACCATGGTATTGAAGCAACACTATTCTGAAGAAAAAGTGCAGCAATTTTTGGAGCTTCAGAAAGATAAATATATAGAAGGGCAACGCAACGAAGGGGATCAAGAACCATCATTGGCATTAGTTGAAAACCAAGACTATATCTATTATGCAAAAGGCGCGATAAATATGTATGAGTTTCAGAAACAGATTGGTGAAGCAAATGTAAATCTCGCTTTAAAACGATTTATAAGTGATTGGAATACCATAGATGGTAAACTAAAAATGAAAACAAAGCGATATCCAACTACCGAGGATTTGCTGGGCTATTTTAGAGCTGTTGCTCCAAGCCATCAAAAACATATAAGCACCGACCTTTTTGAATCTGTTGGTGAATTAAAAACGAATTAAGATTATTTAAATTGGCCTCATAAAAATCTAGAAGGGTTTACTTACTTGAAGGAAAGAAATAACATAGCGTTCCTTTTCGTAATTGTAGAGCAGAAAGAAACATAACAGTTGCTGACAAAATGCATAAGCAATGGCTAAGAAAGTACAAACTCGAAAGTTTGTACTTTTTTGTATTTTTAAATTCAGCCAAAAAGTGGGTGCTACTTTATCACCACTACCTCATGCACAAACCGTTGGTAAATATTTAAAAAGACATATGAAAGTTAAATACAACGAACAGGAAAAGTCAATAGAAATAAATGACGGACTAAAAACTTCATATTTAATTTTGGGGATTTTAATGCTCTTAAATATATTCAATGCGGGGCTTAATTTATATAATATCAATGATGGTCAATTGGACATGACTGGGTATACCTGGATTTTTGTAGGTGTTCTATCAATTGCGGTTCTCATTTTCGTATTACTACAAAAGACAACACTCGAAAAAATTCCATTGAACCAAATAAAGCGATTAAAAGAAAAACAAATTCTGGGAAGAAAAAGATTCAGTTTGGAATTACAGAATGGAAAATTACGTGATTTGACAAAATTTAATACGCAATCGGATATAACAGAATTAAAAAAAATGTTCTCGGATATCGGAATTGAAACTAACTGACCGGAAAAAACATTTGCTAACAAAGCCTATGATAAATATGTCTTTGGATTTTGCGCCAGGGTCTATGTATACTTATGATGTCCGCAAAATCTTATTGATTTTGCTTTCGAAAAAAAAGAAAAAAGAAAAAAGAAAAATAAAAGATTTTGCTTAGCGCGTAGCTGAAAAACAAACAGGTTTCCGGCCCTCACTACGCATAGAAGAATAGTTAATTTATGCAACGATATCAATGACACTGTATATAGCCCAGTCTCTAAATCTCTCTTCTTTATATTCTATATTGTTTTCATAAATATCCTATCTTCAAACTAAGAACCAAACATACGAGCTTTGGCCGTAGGCAACAATTAGAAAAACCAAAATTATGAATAGATTCATTTTTATTATGTCTATTACTATGCTTTTACTCACAAGCTGTGCAATAGACCAAGTAAACTATCTATTGTATTGATAAAATTCAATAAACTTTTGTTTCAATGATTTTAAAAATTTACGCAGGGTATAAAGTATTTAATTTTAAGATGGAAAAATATTAAATTTCCGATAAATATTATCTGAATTATAAATAAAAATTGAACTGAAGGAGGAATTTAGTACGTATAGAATTGCTAATTCAATCAGAATTAACAGGAATATTTTGAACTCTGAAAAATAACAAAATGGCAACAGCGTGTATAAAAAATTGCTGTATTTAGCTAAACTAAAAGTTTGTTGCGATTTTCACAAACTACTGAATTTTCAGCGGAAATTCCTCGTTCACAAAAATCGCAACTTAAATACACAAACAGGTTACCTTTCATTGTGAAGAAAAATGCCTGTATTCAATCACGTAAAACAAATCAATTTATTATACTGTAACATCAAATGCAGTAAAGAATATATTTTATTATTATGTTTTATGAAATTAGCCTATCCAGACATGACCTATTATGAAGACAACTCTATAAAAGTCAATCGTCAAAATTATAAAAAAAAGCAAAGCGATATGCTTCCACATGACCATGACTATTTAACAGTTAGCTTATTACTTACTGGAAGTCTTATAGAGCACACCTCTATTGGAACCGAAATTATAAAAGCAGGAAGTGTTTTAATCAAACCTTCTGGACTAATTCATGGAGATATTTTTACGGAAAACTGCACACTTTTATCTTTAAAAATATATGATTGGGATTATTATAGATTCGACTTTAAAAATTGGGAAATCATTCAACAAAACATATTGTTAAAGAATTTTTTAAAAATTGTAACAAGCAAAAATAAAAAAGAAAGCCTCAACCAACTTAAAACCGATATAGCGTTAATAACAAATAAAACAGATATCAAAAAAACCGTCCCCGATAAAATTAAACACATCCGAACATTAATTGACACCCATTTTTCAGAGCCCATACAAATCACACAACTGGCAAAAGAAGTACATATGCACCCTGTACATTTGGGTAGAACATTTAAAGCGTATTACAAAATTGATATTAAAGCTTATCAGCAACAACTACGAACACATTTTGCAGTTTCCGAAATGGTTGCACAAAATAATAACCTCACTCAAATCGCCTATGCTACTGGCTATGCTGACCAGAGTCATTTTTCTAGAGAGTTTAAAAAATCCACCGATTTTTCTCCCAAAAAAATAATCACTTTATTGAATGTTTAATTTGTTCAAGTTTTTAAACTTAACATCACATAAATTTGGGCTCCAATTAAAACATTTAAGGAATCTAACACTTATGAAAATAACAAGAATACTGCTCTTATCCATAATCTTATTCTCTTCTTGTACAAAAACAGAGAAACCCAACTATTCTGAGTTCAATAAAGCCTTCACTAATTTCATAGAATTAGCTACAAACGAATATGGAGCCCAATATGGAATGGCTATATCGATCGTTAAAGATGACCGCATCATATTTGAGAAATACCTTGGATTAGCCGATGTGGATAAAAACATAAAGGTTAGCAAAAACACCCTTTTTTATATTGCTTCAACGACCAAACCGTTTACAGCAATGGCTGCCTTAATTCTTGAAGCTAAAGGAAAACTTGACTTTGACAAGTCCCTTGCTGAATTCTTTCCAGAGATTGTCTTTGACCCAAAACTTAAAGCGGACAGCATCACCATTCCACATTTAATGGCACATACCTCTGGAATAGAAAATAACCCGATAGTAACTGTATCCGCCTATACTGGTTTTCACGACAGGAAAAAACTACTTGCTGAACTCGCGCAATTCACGGTAGTAAATACCAATGCTTCCTTTGGTGAATTTGAATACACCAATCTAGGATATAATATCTTAGGAATGATTATGGAAAGAGAGTTGGGTGCTGATTGGAAATCGTTAGTTCAGCAAGAGGTGCTAGAACCTCTAAAAATGAATCATACGACTACCCATATGTCTACAGCTATAAAACAAGGCTGGGAAATTGCAAAACCACACACCCAAAATAATGATGAAAATCAATTAACCCGTCTTTCTTTAGAAAAAAAAGACAATACAATGCACGCCGCTGGCGGTATACTATCAACCGCTCAAGATATGTCAAGATTGATGATTGTAGAATTAAACAATGGCAAAATTGATGGAAAACAAATAATTGACTCAAGTTTAGTTAAGAAAAGTCAGTTAAAACATGCTGACCAAGATAGAATGTATTCTGATCTTAAACGATTCGGTTATGGTTACGGTTGGAACATAGCGACTACTCCATTAGGAGATACACTAGTGCATCATTTTGGCAGTTTTACTGGTATGCATCCTCAATTCTCTTTCGTGCGTAAAACCGGAGTAGGTGTTGTCATAATGGCGAATGAAGGAGGAATTAGCTATGACCTTAATATGCTGCTCAGTGCGTATGTATTTGATTATTTCTCAAAACGAGAAGACCTCGATACACACTATAGAAGAAAACTAAAAGAATATCATGAAGTATACGATAAAAAAATAAAATCCGATATTGAATATAGGGTTAAAATCGCAAAAAGAACTTGGCAGCTTGAACTCCCTTTTTCTTCCTATGTTGGAACCTATAGAAGCGATTTATTCGGCACCTTACTAGTAGAAGAAGTTAAAGAAAGTAAATTGATAGTTACCATTGGAAATCTTAAATCTGATATAGCAACCCCACATAGAACTAATGCCTTTAGAGTTGAAATGGGAGGAAATGGTTCAGTTGTCCAATTTGGAGTAAACGAAAGTATGGTAGAAAAAGCTACTTGGAATGGACTTACATTTACCAAAGTGATTCATTAAAAACAACAAAAAAGGTAACACCCTACAAAATTAATTGCTTTGGTTCTGGCTTATTTAGGAAAGTAAAAACGGACTTTCTATTTGTGATTTATTAATTTTAGTGCTTAAAATACGCAACTAATCTTGTACAACAACGTTAGCCTTTATTATGACCCGTCCTGAATAAAGGCTATATAATTATTAATAAAAATAGCCTGTTAACTAAGAGAATGTCTAGGTATTAAGAGGCCGTATTTCTTTCATGTAAATCAAAACTTATTGTAAATTGAAATTAAATTTATTACTTACAATAGTGAACACGAAACGGAACACGTTTTGGAACACGTTTTGGAACACGATTTTATAAAATAGCATCCCGAAAAGGCCATTTATAGGCATTTTTTGATTTGAGAGGTGTATTCATAACCCGGAGGTCGAGGAATCGTGCCCCCTCTCGATACTTGATATTTGTACAGTTATATTTTATTGTAACTGTCTTTTTTATTTAGGTACAACATAGGTAAAACATTTTGCATTTTATCTTAGTCAGTCGCCTAATCCTTAAAACCCAAATGGAATGGGCTAGAGCCCAAGTTAAACCAGGAACATTTATTATTTGAAATAGACTATAGAAAAGTATAAAAGATGTTCCCTTCATTTATAATTTTGATGCTACGTACTATCTTTTGAACTTTAGGCTAAAATTAATTCAGCTACTACCACTCTGTTTTATTACATTCCTTACGATTAATAGTTTCCAAGCATAAGAATCAATACAGTTTCGATTTAGGCCGAAACACCTTTCAAATAAAATCTTACAATACTATTTGAGTAAAAAGGTTTGAGAATAAGATGCCCCCTAGGAATCAGGCAGAACTGAATTTAAAATAGAATGAAAGCAGGTGGTAAAACTCGCTAAAAAATCATATCCACTATGCCTGCAGCTCCTATCTAAACTTGCAACAAAACATCTCTATAATAAATAGTACTGAAAATTTGGTGCGCATTGCAAATTCCTATTTTATTCATGATAGGGCCGTATTACAAGTATTGATTGTAGCTGCGTTGAGCGAGGTGAAAATACGCGTATTGGTTCCTGAGTTTTGGGATTCCAAAATGGCAAAATTAAATATGTCCTCTAGGTATGAACAACTGCTAGAAGTCAGTGTGAAAATTTACCTTCACCCTAATTTTTCGCATGGTAAAATGAAAGTCATCAACAGAGAAATTTTATAAATTGGTTCAGATAATTTTGATTATCGCATGTTTGAACATAATTTTGAGACGAATACAGTACTATACGGGACAGACTTTGCTTTACAAATACAGAAAGAGTTCGATGGAATTTGTGCCGATTACAAATGACTATATTACGTAAGCTTTAAAGACCGACCTGTTTGGGAGCCTCTTTTGGAAGGTATAGCTAAATTTTTTAGTCCTTAATTATAAGGGACAAGCAAACAACAAAAACGATGAGATTTTTAATTTCAACTCTAGTATTTATGATTATTAACCAGGTGAATGCACAACATATTATTCCCGAAACCATTAAACAAGAGGTAGGTATAGTACTGTCCCACTACCCAGAACTCGAAAACACACACATCGAATTTCGATTTAAAAAGAATATTCGCAAGTCTACCATGTTGGCGCAACCCGTATTTTGGAGCCTGTTCAAATCCAAGCAAAAGAGAAACTACCTCGTATTGCTTAGTGAAGACATAAAAATTTCTGGAAAAAAATTTAAGACTATCGACATTGATAGCGATATCCTGATTGGATGGCTAGGGCACGAATTGGGTCATATTACAGATTATAAACATCGTAGTAGTTTAAATCTTATCTGGTTCGGAATCAAATATAGTTTTTCAGGCAGTTATATCAAAGAAGCAGAACGTGCGGCAGATTCCTATGCCGTGACAGCGGGTATGGAAGACTATATCTTGAAAACAAAACGTTTTATTCTGAAAAATGCAGGCATCGAACTAGACTATAAAGAACGTTTCAAAAAATACTATTTGTCTCCTGTTGAGATTATGACCTTGGTTGAGGAACGCGAGGCGGAAACCTCGGATTTCTAATTAGAATTCTTAGCAAACCCTTCCCATTCCGAAAAGCGTTTAGCTTTTTTAAAGTTCTGGAATATTCACAAATTTTCGATAGTAACAACATTAACCCTCTATTGGATATTACTCTTGAATATAGACCCAAAGATTAAGACAATCAGATATAATTGTACAGAGGCCAATAGATAAGTGCTTGTCTTTAGTATGGGTTAATAGATTGAATTATGGCCCTATTTAAGGGTCAAAACATTCTAGAGTTCTCTGATTGGTTAAAACGGACTTGGATTGTAAAGAATATCTAGCTGGTTTAAAGGGACGAAATACATATAAATACCTTAAGTGCAATCATACTGCTTGTTAGGTAAAGGTTGATTTTGCACGCCAATACAATATCTGTTGACATAAGGAATCCGATACGGCAAATACTATACTTCATAAAGTTAAATTCGATGTTAGAAAGGTCTTTTTCATTTGCTTTGAAATGGCCACGGGTACTAAAAGTTTATCGGCAACGTATATGGGTGTACGTTATGGCGTGACAGAAAAGACCGCTAGATTATTTATGCTGAAAGTTAGAGAAGCTATTGCCTCTAGTGGAAATAACCCTATGGATGGTGATGTCCATGTCGATGAATTCGTACTTGGCGGTAGAGAAGCAGTGAAAATAGGGTGAAGTTACGATGGTAAGAAAAAGAAGGTGGCAACAGCTGTCCATTTGACCAAGGACGGTAAAGTAAAGCGGATGTATGCCATGAAAATAGCGAATTTCTCCGCTCCATCTTTACAATACATGTTTGTTAACCATATTAGCTCAGAAGCTAAAGTGACACTGGATAAATGGCGGGGATATAGCCCTATTGCGAAAGCATTTGACATAACACAAATTAAAAGTAACAAGGACTTAATTTTAAGGCACTTCATACAATGATTCATCAAGTAAAGTCTTGGATAAGAACAACCTATTCTTGGGTGAGGGATGCTAATCTGAACAGCTATTTCAACGAGTTCTGCTTTAGGATTAATAGGTCTCAAAGCAAAGCTACCATCTTCAACAATCTAATAGTCAAAATGGTGCAAGGAGATAAAATTAATAAGTAACTAACTACTGACCTCTATAATTGTATATCAAGAAGCGCTATCTATTAAGAAAAAAACACTCTAAAAACCCAAATATTTAAATGCCTTTTGAATTTTGGTGCAAGTCACAGCCTTAAAGTAAACTGCTATTATACATAATCAAAACTCACGTTAATTAGTTCAAATGTTTGAAATAAAAAGCCGATATATCAAGGACATATCGGCTTTAACAAACTAACTCAAACTATTATTATAAAAATAGACCTTGTATAAATACTTAAGGTTAACTAAACTTCAACGTTTGCTTATTTAAAACAAACAACTGACGAAACACTTTTAGTTTAGCGCTTTTCCATCCAATTTCACATCCAAAATATCAGCAATTGTAGGTGCAATTTGATTGCTATAAAGCTGCTCGTTTTTGCTTACCTCCCCATTGGTTGCAACATCTTTTCCGAACATAATCAACCAAACACTACCAGCATCCTTGACATTGCTTCCATGGCCTGTCCAAGTGTTAAGGTCCTCGGCACCCCTACCGTGATCCGTAGAAATTATGAAAACTGTATTGTCTTTGTAAAATGGGTCGTTTTGGGTGAAATGCCAAAGTTCTTGAATCAAGGTGTCGGTATTGTTAGCCGATTTTAAATAGGCCTCATAATCACCGTCATGAGCGAAATCATCCGTTTCTCCATAAGCGATGTAAACCAATTCAGGATGCTTCGTTTTCATATGTTCCAAAGCATAGTGATGTGTAAAAGCATCTAAACGTACCGTACTCCACGGACTCGGAACTCTGGGTTGCAACGCGTTCAAAAATTGTTCTCGTTCCGTTAAGTCAGAACCGTTTGCTAGTTCAAAACCTGCATTTACAGGAATACCAGAACGTTCTTCGTTTACGATATAGGGGAAAACGTCCCAACTTCCAAAAGCCGCTACTTTTCCCTTGTAACGAGAATCAGTATTGGTAATTTCTAAAATCGTCTTGTTAGGGTTGGGAATTTTATCATTACTATCGATTCTGGCATCATCGGCTTTACCGGATAAGATTTCATTGTATCCCGGATACGAAAACCACATTTTATTCGTCAAATCCACTTTGCTGCCCAAATTCCTGTTACCGTGAATTTGCCCGATTTTCGCAACTTCTTTCCACACAAAAGGAAACAAAGCTTTTCGGCGTTCTTTAGCCGAATCATGCCAAAAATGTTCTTTCAGCCCTGTGGTATCGCTAACGTATTCTTTGTTAGCAATTAGAAGCGGGTCAGCGCCTGAAAAAAGTTCTTGCCAACGTAATCCATCCAAAGTAATCAAGACTACTTTTGTATTTTCTTGGGCTACGCATTTTGCCATTACCAAGAATAGCAAGCTGTAAATAAAGAGTGTTATTTTTTTCATTTTGTTTTTAGTTTATTCTTCCCACCAGCCCTTGCTATTGATATCGTCGCCACCAATTCTTGAGACTGCGGCTTTGTAGTTTTCTCCGTTTAAGGTCTGCTCAGAATCCGGATATAAAAAGCGGACGGGCACGGCATCATTATTAACATTATCAGGTCCAGGCACAATTACCGATGGTAGTCCTGTTCTTCTGAAATCATACCAACCCTCATAACCCACTAAAAAGGAAGCTAGCCATTTTTGTGTCAAAATAGTTTCTAATTCCCCGTTGTAGGCAACCTCTGTTTGCGCTAAATAGGCGTTAACATCCTGTTCGACCTCCCAATATTCAAAAGACAAGCGAACACCCTCATTGTAAAGAGTTTCCGCATCAGCGGATATCAATCCTCTTTGGGCAGCCTCGGTAAAAATAAAATGAACTTCAGCGGTTTGAATTATAGCCGCCTGCACCAAGCTAGGAGAATCATAGAAAAAACTTTGATTGATACGTGATACATTGTTAGCCCCTCCATTAAAATTTGATGCTTTATCCTCGGATAATCCATTGGTCATGCCTGCAAATAAAGTTGGGTCGTCATTAGGGTTATCGGTCGGCTGAAACCACCGTTGCAAGCGATTATCATTGAATTGTTTTAAAACACCCTCGCTGGTCTCGCTCAAACGACGTTCGTCAAAACCACCAATACGGCCGGTACTTATTGGCCATGAATCGATTTGAGTGGTCGCTGGATATTCCATCACTGCATTATCTTCATTGGTCGCGATGAACTTTCCGGAATTAAGAATAGTTTGGATTTCAGCACCTACATCCAATTTGCCAGAAGCACGCATCAGGTAACGCAACCGCAGCGAATTTGCGAATTTTACCCAATTATCTGTGTTTCCACCATAAAGGATATCACCACCCAAAATGGTTTGCCCTTGTTCCAAGAGAACTTCCGCAGTCCGCAAATCAGTCAGAATACCATTATAAATGGCCTCTTGCGTATCATAGATTGGGGTGAAATTGTCATTGATAGCCTTGACCGCTTCTGAAAAAGGCACATCGCCCCAGTTGTCGGTCAGGTTTGCGTATACGTACGAGCGCATGACTAACGCCATACCTTCGTATGAGGTGTTCTTTGATTCCTCGGCACGTGCACTCAGCAAAATCAAATCGATCTCAGGTAGAATACCGTAATAGGTATTCCATAATCCAGATTCGGAGCCCCATTCATAGCGATCAAAACCAGTAAAATTAATTTTTGCGGCCAATTGCGCTACAATATTACCGTTGCTCCAGCCCGATTGTGCGCTTTGATTGGCCACCGTAGAAATTACGGTAGACAGCAGTAAATCTCCACTTACCTGTTCCGGTTGGTTGGGGTTGGCGTTTGTTTCCTCGAAATCATTGGTACATCCTATAGAAAATAAGAATATGCCGATACCTATTATTATGCTATACTTTTTCATTTTTCTAAATATTAGAAGGTTACGTTTAGGTTGAAGCCGTAGCTGCTTGAACTCGGCAAGGCCATATCTTCGACTCCGGGTACAATTGTACCACCGTTGAAAGAAATGGTCTCTGGGTCAAAATGTGGATTCTCGGTCCATAGCGCTAAGTTTCTACCCACTAAGGAGAGGCTTATGGACTGTATAAAGGTGTTTTTTAATGCTTTCTGAGGAATGTTATACCCGATTTTAACTTCGCGGAGTTTTAAAAAGGAAGCGTCGAACATTCCGATTTCTTCATTACCCCGATTATAGCGCCACCAGTAGTAGTCACGACCGCTCAAACGTACATCGTTAGGCCGGTAGCTTTCGTCCGCGTTTTGTATTACCCCTTCAGATATAATCCCTTCTTCACGACCGACGGCGGTAAAGTCCATCATACCTGAAGTACCACCAATCAATACAGTTCGAGACATGATGACTCCTCCTTGGCGCCAATCGAACAAAACGCCAAGATTAAAACCTTTGTAGGTAAAGGTATTTTGAAGTCCTAAAGTGAAATCGGGATTATAATTCCCCAACAACTTCAAATTAGGGTCGCGTAATGAATACCCATCCTCATTATGTACCTCTTGTCCGAAGAATTCGCTGTTGGGGTCGTCAACCGTTACCAGACCCGTTCCGTAGACATCTCCCATTCTACCGCCTACTTTTGCCTGAACACTTAAATAATTATTCGATATTTCATAGGTGTCCAAACCTTCTGTCAATGACTTTACCTTGCCTCTTGCACGGGTAAAGTTCGCCGTGGTCGTCCATCGGAAATTTTCCGTTTGGACGGGAGTTGCATTCAATACCACTTCAACCCCTGTATTTTGAATTTCTCCAGCGTTGATGATGCGAGAACTAAAGCCCGAGGTATTAGTTACCGGTAAGGTTAAAATCTGGTTTTTAGTAGTAGCATCGTACCAAGAAACGTCAAGACCCAAGCGATTGTTGAACAAACGTAAATCAGCTCCGATTTCTAAGGAGGTTGCTTGTTCCGGCAACAATTCCTCGTTCCGTAATATATCCGAGGCACTTACCCTTTGAGAATTTCCAAATGGTTCATTGAACGAAAACGTATTCCGTAAAGCGTAAGGGTCGGTATCATTACCAACACTTGCCCAACCACCACGTAGCTTAAAGAACGAAACCGCCTTTGGCAAGGTGAACATATCTGATAATATGGCACTTAAACCAACCGATGGATAGAAATACGAATTATTATCTATAGGAAGGGTGCTGGACCAATCGTTTCTGCCCGTAACATCTAAAAAGAGATAGTCTTTATAGGAGAAATTGGCAAATGCATACAACGAATTTACCTTTCGCATGTCATTGAACTGTGTTTTTGATAAGGGTTCCGCTGAATTTGCAAAATTGTAGATTCCAGGAATGGAAAGTGAATTTGCGCTAATTCGTTTGAAGCGATTTTCTTCTTCGCGGATATTTCCTCCGAACGATAATCCCATATTAAAATCATCGTTCACATCTTTATTGTACTGTAATAAGAAATCTGTGTTCTGCTCTTTGAAGAAAATATCATCCTCTCGGTATTGACCGCGGGCAAAACGCTGTGTACTGTAGGCACGGCGACCTGTTCGCAACTCCCCAAAATAATCGAGACCCGTTCTGAACATCAAGGCCAAATTTTTGGTAATATCTATATCGAGACGCGCATTACCAAAGACCCTGTCCTTGCTGAATCCGTTGGTATTCTCGTTCAAGGTGAAATATGGGTTATCATGCCAGTTATAATTATAATTAAACTGTTGACGACCTTCAAGACCGGGCTGCCAATAATCTTGTAACGAGTTCATATCGATCTGACGACCGAACCAGACCCACAGATACATAATATTTTCCGTACCATAGGAGTTGTTCGGGCGATTATTACTTCCGCTATTGACATAGTTGATGGAAGAAGAAACCTTAAGCCAAGGTTTCAAATTGTACGCTCCACTCAAGGCATAGGTCTTTCGTTGGTAGTCCATATTGGGAAGAATACCTTCACTATCCAAATTGGTCAATGATAATCGAAAATTACCAAACTGATTGCCTCCTGTCAGCGAAAGGTTGGTCGTGTTGGTCGTGCCGGTTTCAAAGAAATCCTCGATATTGTTGGGATTGGCAACCCAAGGAGTCGGTTCAATCGTATCAGCAAAAGTGCCATCGGCATTTCGGGGCCTTAACGCAAAATCACCTGCCCTTAAACCACTACTGGTAGGACTATTATGCTGTGCAATCAAGCGGCCGTCCATGCGCGGTCCCCAGCTCTCGTCAATATTATCATTGGTTCCCGCACCAAAACCGTCACCAAAAGAAAACTCACCGCCTGCACCTTGACCATACTGGTTTTGGTACTTTGGAATGCGTAGGGCGTTTTCAAAAGTGATGTTTTGCGTAAAGCTGATTCCCAATCCTTTAGACCCTTTACCAGATTTGGTAGTAACTAAAACAACACCGTTCAATCCACGGGAACCGTATAGGGCGGTTGCGTTCGGCCCTTTTAATATGGATATCGATTCCACATCGTCAGGGTTGATGTCCTGTGCACCGTTTCCAAAATCGATTTCCAAGTTGCCTTCGGAGCGATTACTTGTTGTACGATTACTGATAGGTATACCATCTACCACAAAAAGAGGGGAATTGTTGCCTGGAATCAAAGAGCCCTCCCCACGAATGGTAATTAGCGAAGTAGAACCTACGCCTGAACTACCACCTGTGATCTGCACTCCGGCCGCACGGCCTGCCAATGAGTTAGTGATATTAGTCTCACGGGCGGTGACCAAATCTTCGTTTTGTATTTCCTGCACTGCATAACCCAATCTCTTTTTTTTCTTTTTTATTCCCAATGCAGTCACTACAACCTCTTCTAAGTTTTCAGCATCGGGCTCTAGGGTGATTACAGCAGTCGATTTACCGGAGGTGTTAAATTCTTGTGATACATATCCTATGTAGGATATAATTAAATTTTCATTTCCGTTGGACAAATCAATTTCAAAATTTCCATCAAAATCGGTTGCGACTCCTGAGGAGCTACCCTGAATTACAACGGATGCCCCGGCCAAAGGAGTGTCAAGCTCGTCTAGTACCGTGCCTGTAAATTGCGTTTGGGCATAACCCGAAGTATTTGCCAAAACAGCAAATAAAATTAAAAATAATGTTTTTTTCATTTTTCGTATTTGTAAACTTTGGTTAATTACTAAGAAGCAAATATCTTATAGAAAAGTGAAATAAATATGCTGTTTACATTATGCTATGGGTAGTAAAATGTTATAAAACCGTTAGAAGAACATTAGTTACAAATATGCAAATTGTTATTAAAATATTAAGCTCCCGTTTTTAGGGGTTTAGCAGGAGTTTCGTGTATCATTTAATCTAAGAATACAAGCAGCCCTACCATTTTAAATGCTATTTTTAGTCTCAAATATCTACAATGGAAGACTATCTCATCGGTATTGGGAAACGTATTAAAGAAATTAGAAAACAGTCGGGTAGAGTTATTAGTGATATTGCCGCAGGCGCTGGGGTTACAGGTGGACTTATCTCACGTATCGAGAACGGACGTACGATTCCCTCCTTGCCAGTTTTATTGAAAATCATTAATGAATTGAATATAGAGGTCGCTGAATTTTTTAATGGAATGCCGCATGGAAATGGTGCCAATTACATAATCTCAAGAGCCAAAGAAAACAGCCTAATAGAAAAAGAGGATGATGCAAAAGGTTTTACATACCAATATATTTTTGGCAAGCAATTAAATTCCCTTGGTTTTGAAGCTGTGCTTTTGGAAGTTACCGCAAAATCAAAACGAGATAAAGTAACTACTGATGCCTATGAATTCAAATACATACTTTCCGGAGAATGTGGCTATGATATTGACGGTGAAGAAGTTTTGTTGAAGGAAGGTGATTCTATTTTTTTTGATGGCCGTTTGCCGCATGTACCTATCAATCGTGGTGAAATTTCCGCTAAAATGTTGGTATTATATTTCTTTATTTAAATTTAATAATACGTGTTAATTCAAATAGTGAATCAAGCACATAATCGGGGTTTGCAGATTCTAACTGTTTTCTGCTATGTGCCCCGGTAGTAACACCCACTGTAAGACCGCACTTGGCATTTTTACCTTCTTCAATATCGATAATGGAGTCGCCCGCCTTCAAAACTTTTGAGGGGTCGGCAACCCCCAGTTTTTCCATGGCAATTAAAATCATATCGGGATGTGGCCTACCGTTTTTAGTATCATCCGCAGTTACGAGGGCATCATAATGTGTCCCTTTTTTCCAATTCATTTTGCAGAGTAGTTTTTTGGCAGTCACCTCGTTATAGCCTGTATTCAAGGCAATCTTTATATCGGTATCCCAAATTAGAGACAATAAGTCTTCCACACCTTCAAAGGAGGTGACGTTTAAGCTATCATACGCTTCTTTCAAGAATTTTTTAAACACTTCGAATATCACAGCAGAGCGTTCCTCTATTTCATCATAATCTGCTTGTAACAAAATATCTTTGATGGCTTGGTGTTTTTCTTTTCCTGCACCATGCTCCAAAACAAAATTGAGGCCGAGTTCGTAACCGTATTTATTGATAGCTTTTTGTAAGGTCTTATACACAACGTTTTCTTCGTTGACTACCGTGCCAGCCATGTCAAATACAAGTAATTCTATATTATGCATTTTGTAAATTGAAAATTTTGTCAATATTCGCTTTTGAGAAACCTGCGCTACCGGTCATACCTTTGCCCCCTATTCCGGTAACGATATGAATGTTTTTATCTATGGTATGTTCAAAAATATCGGAATTTTTACATTGGGAATAAAAACCAAGCCAGCGCTTCTGAATTTCATAAGTAGGCAAGTTAAATATCTTTTTGGATTCTTGAAGGATAAAATTATCAATATCCTTAGAACTATCAAAACCTAAGGAATCTATATCTTCAACAGCGGCATATTCATGGGAATCGCCTAAAATGATAGAACCATCGGCCGCTTGTTTGAAAAGAATATGTACGCCCCATTTTTTGACCAAAGAATCTTTCGCCTCCTCCGCTTTTATAGCTTGATGTGACGGGCATTCGGCAAAAGCCTCGTAGCGGCGAATCGATAGTCCTGTTAAAATTGAGCCTTTTAGGCGATAATTGAGCTGTGGTTTGGTCTGCATCATCTGTAGTTTCGATACTTCAAGTTCACTTTCCTCAAACAATTTTGGATATAATACTTTGAATTCACTTCCGTTACAGATGAGTATTTTTTCAGCTACGATGGTGTCCTTACTCGATGTATGCAGATGCACACCATTGTGTAGTGAATCACATTCCAAAACTGTTGTGCTATAATAAATATCTAATCCTTCGGTTATGAGATATTTATGCAATCTATGAATCATCAAACGTGGTTCGATAATTACTTCTTGTGGAAAAAATAGTCCTGCCTTGATATAATCCTTTCTTAAATTAGGATATCTTTCTAGACATGTATCTTTAGTAAAGAGTTGCGAGGTATAGCTATTAGCGTTGTTAATTTCATGTAATTCCTCTAGCAGCTGCACCTCTTTTTCGTTCGAGGCCAAATAAATACTTCCCTCTTGCCGAACAGAAATATCGAACTCCGATTGTATTTCCTGATATATCTTTAGACTTTCTCTGCCAAAATTCTGCCATTTCGTATTCATACCTGATGGAACCACCTGTCCGAAATTACGTACGGTTGCCCCTTGGGGTTTCTGATCTTTTTCCAGTAACGCGACCTTTAGCCCTTTTTTTAAGGCATGATAGGCATGAAATGTACCCAAGACGCCTCCGCCAACAACAATCAAATCATATTTAATATTCATTGTTCAACAATTTTAAAATGAGCTCTATGTGGGTTTATAGCCTTATGTATTCTACTGAAGTACAGTAATGAAATCATAGTTAAAACGACCCCTGATACAGCGACTAAGTAGGTGCCATTAATGAAAAAATCTAGCCAAGAAATATTTCCCTTTCCAAAATTTTTAAAGAGCAAAACGCCTATACTGCCGCTATAACCAAACGCATCAACTACATAAATCAGAAAACCGGAATTACCATTGACACGAAAAGTAGCTATCATTCTGTCAAAGAATAAACCGTTAAGGGGTACATAACAAAGATATAGCCCAAAACCGACCAGTATCATCCAAATCAAAGGGGATATTACCCCTATTTGGAAGAAAAAACTACTGAGGCCGACTATGGAAGCTCCTACAATTAGTAGGTAGTGATAGTATTTAAATGCACTTTCATTCTGTTTCACGAAAACCATAGAAGCCATAATCAACAACACGAGAATTGCGATTGGAAGCTCAGATATTGTGTATATAGCTGCATTATCTTGATAACCCAGAGCATCCCAGATTTCCCTTGAAAAATTATCCCTAAAATCCCGTAAGGCAGTCAAAGTAACATAGAATACTATCAAAATCAACAGTGGAAACCGAAACCTGAACAAGACTTTTTTTCGGTCATCAGAAGTCATGGCCTTCCGGTTCGATTTCAAAACTTCATCCTCTTCGGTCGGCGGTGGCATCCGATTCAGAAAAAAGGCACAAATAAAGAAAGGAATTAGAAACAAAGCGCCGGTGGCCGCTGGTATCCATATCTCAGGAACCTTCCAGCTATTCATTACCAACAAGCCTACTGATTTTACGGCACCGCTTGACACTATAAAACTGGAACACAGGGCGACTCCTAAAATGTCGGTAAACCTACGACCTTCTAGATACGAGAACACAACGCCCCAGACCATTCCTAACGATAACCCATTAAAAAACATAAAGATGATGTTGTAAGGAGCATAAATCCATCCAAAGAGAACAAGGCTTACTTCAGCAAGACCAATCATCGAGAGCAGATACGCCAAACGTTTGTTTGCAGGCAGTTCTGAAATGAGCTTTATTCCTATAAATTTTGAAAAAGCATACCCTAAAACTTGAGTGATAATTAGAATAATTTTATAGTCCATACCCATAAAAACTAAATTTTCAAAAGTGGCTACTGTAAACGGTTTTCTAAAGGCGTACATACAAAAATAAGTACCAAAGGCAGTCAAAGAGCCAAATAATAAAAGTTTAGAATTTGATTGTGTTTTACTTGAAGTCATGTGCTGATAGTTTACTTATGGTAAACTTTACTCCGCAATATTCTTAATTTTTTGACTATTAGTAACTAAATTGATGTTATTTGATTGTTATAAAATCATTAATGGAAGGGGGAGTTACTACGGGGGAATTAACACAAGTTTAAAATCCAATTTACACAAGTGTTAAGGGTCATTCCCAATTACATAATGCTCGATAAAATAATTTTATGAGCGTTTAAGAAAGCTTTAATATTTTGAAAGAAGAAGGTCATAATCGAGAAAGAGTAACAGGTTCTTACTAGTGATTATCATTATTTTTTGAATTTTGAAAATCTCCCATTGATTCTAAATTGATAAATTCATACCCTTTGTAAAGAATTATAATTTCCAAGACGGTCGCAGGAACTAATAGAGCTAGTGCTAAAGGTGATAAATAGACAACTATAAAACAACTTCCAAGTATAACCTCTATGATACCTGCATATTTTGAAAGAATCCCAAGGCTATCCTGTAATCTAAGAAGTACAACTCCAAATAATAAACTAGTAATTCCGGCCATAATCGACTTACTGATGGTCAAAATCACTTTTAGATCACCATTTTCAATAATCATCAGTTTTACTATATCAGAAAAAACTATTCCAATCATTAATCCAATCATCAGGTAAGAGGATATTCTGAGAAGAGAATTCTCAAACACTTTAGACAATGCTGTAAATCCTCTCATGAATAAAGTGAATGAGACGAGTACCCATATTTTAATTAATATATAGGACGCTTTCCATATAGTTTTAATTTTGGTCTCGTTGAAAACAAGATACTCCAAGCCATCCTCAACAATCAGAATCAAAAAGTAAAAAATACCAGCTATCCATGCTGTTTGTAGCACAGAGTGTAGCTTGCTATTTGTGGAATGTGGTACCAGAAAAAAAGTAGCAAGCCTGCTTTGAAGTGAAACTTTTTTTATCATGTTGCTCCCTAAGCTTTGGCGGTCCTTTCCCAAAGAGTCAAGTAATAAATCGATGGTTGAGTTTCTAGGCATTACTCTACCAGATTCAATTCTTTGAATGGTTCGTAGTCCCAGGTTACTTTTTTTTGCTAGTTCATCTTGTGTAAGGTTAAGTCCCTTTCTTAATTGTACAATTTTTTCGCCTAGTAGGGGCTGATGCATTTTATAGATATTTTCAATATCAAAAGTAATTTATTTGTGATGGTTCAGGTTATTTATATTTCACATCTGTATTCGTTTTCTTTTTTAACATTTTAAGTGCTATTACAAATGATAAAATAACCAACCAGCCAATACCTACCCAAATTTTGATTGGTTCGATAAGCATTATAAATGATAATGAATCTATGTTTCCTGTTTTCCAGAAAATCCATTCGCCTCCAATTTCAGTAGCCAATAGCGGATTTCCCATTTCAAGAATGATAATACCGTTCCCTGTGGCTGGATTTAATCTAACTGCCGTATTTATTGCCGGCTCATTTTTTCCGTCATGACCAATTACATAACCATTTTGGTTATTATCTGCGTATAACATCGTGCCCAACCCCCAAATAGCAGCTCCCATTTGATACGCATGTGGTTTTATCATTTCATTAAGAGTATTTACACCTAGTACCCCCCTCCCTTTAACTTCTTTATGGACTCCTTCAAAATGAGCTTTAACAAAAAGTTCCATATCATTTAGTGAGGTATACAATGAAGTTGCCGCCAACGAAGTATATCTATAATGTTTTGCAATTGAAGCATCTTGAGTATAAAATATGGCTAGGTTTGAGTTCAGGGTATCGTCCCAAACAAATGTTGAATTTATCATCCCCAAGGGTTTGAATATAGTTTCATTCATATAATCTTGAAAAGATGTTTCACTTACCTCCTCAACAAGTAACTGAAGCAAAGTATAGCCTCCTCCAGAATATATCCATTCTGAACCAGGCTTGATTCCCACCTTTACTTCACCGTTGGCACCGGGGGAAGCATCTGAGGCTCGAGTAAGAGATTCCTCAAGACTTTGAATAGGTGTTTCTGGAGAAAACCCTGCGTATCCTAGACCATCGGTTAATCCTGCTGTATGGCTTAACAAGAGTCTTACTGTAACTTCATTATTATTAAACTCTCCTTTGGGAAGCTGCCATCTTGTTAGATATTTGGATATAGGCTCATCCAAGTTTAGTTTACCATTATCTACTAAGGACATGACGCCCCAAGCAGTTACCCACTTGCTAAGAGAGGCTGCTTGGAAAGCTGTGTTTCTGTTTACTGAATTGTCTAACGAAAACAAATATTCATCATAAACCACTCCATCTTCAACTAAAGCCATAGCAAAGCTACCAACGAAAGATTTGTCTATTTCTTTTTTAGCTTCTGTTATGAAATCATCTGGGTTATTTGAATCCGTAATAGGTTTATGCCACCAGCCACTTAATGTTCCAAAGACAATGAAAATTGCCCACAAAAGAGATAAGGATACTATTAGCAAAACAGTTTTAAATAAAGTGCGCATACGAGTTTTTGTTGCGATTTTACGAAGATTAGGGATTATATTCTAATAAATGAGGCGCCACTCGCACGCCACTTAATTTTTTTGTAGTGAAATTGCCAAAATAATAACTCAAGAACTAATAAAGCGATAACAAGCTCGATACATCTAATTCTATGTTTTTTATACTCTTCGAACAAGCAGTTTTATACACTAACACTATTCATAAAAATAACTTATTTACTACTCAAAGAATTCAATTAAGCTTAAATACTACTTAATTGAACTAGTATACTTAAACCCAACTATATTTAGACTTTTTGAAACATCATCCGTTATATTTTCATTACTTTTCAAAGTAAATTATATCCTTATCAAGAAAGCCCTCTTTATTATACCTCCGGAAGTACATCTTTTGGACATCAACGGCCCTGCACATATTTTTTATGAAGCAAAGGAATTTGGGGCTCCTTTGGAATTACACTTTGTATCGCTCAACAATCAAATTGAAATAGAAAGTAGTGCTGGTCTTCATTTTAATCGACTTGAGCACTTTGATAAATTTGAGTTAAGCCAAAATGACATAATTTTTATCCCAGGAATGGAGTATAGATTGCTATCGGATGCTCACTTTCTGGAAAGTATATCACCCTTTCTAAAATGGGTCAATACCCAAAATAAGAATGGGGCTGACATATGCTCTGTCTGTACCGGAAGCTTTCTTTTAGCGGAAACAGGAATTTTGAATAAAAATCGTTGTACCACGCATTGGAAGTATTACGAAGAGTTTTCTGAAAGATTTCCTTTAGTAGAACTTGAAAAGAATAGGTTGTTTGTGACCACGAACAATATTCATTCTAGTGCCGGGGTCTCTTCGGGAATCGACCTCTCACTTTATATCATCGAAAAGTACTTCGGAACAAAAATGGCCCTTGAAATTGCTAAAGAGGTGGTGATTTATTTTAGAAGAAGTGCTTCAGACCCTCAGTTAAGTATTTTTCTTCAATTTAGAAACCACTTAAACCATCGGATACACGATGCGCAGGATTATTTAATGAATAACTTGGCAGATACACCAACGAACGAAGATGTGGCTGACCAGGTGTATATGAGTAAAAGAAACCTTACTCGATTATTCAAAAAAACGACTGGGATTACTGTTGGTGAATATCTCCAAAAATTAAGGGTAGAGAAAGCAGTCGCCCTTTTGTCAAATGGTCATAAAGTAAGTGCAGTAGCTAAGGAATGTGGTTTAAAAAGTGTAAATCAATTACGTTACTTACTAAGAAAACATCGAGGAATACTGCCTATGGAAATCCAATCTCTAAAAGATTAGTCCCTATTCTGAGTATGGTTGTCCTTTCATCAATTTGATTTTTCATGTAGGTTTGCTTTTCATAATTAAACCTTCGATTCATGACATTGAAACGCTGTATGATTTTTTTGGTAGTTGTTCAATTTACTTTCTCACAAACGAACCTTGCAACAAGTCCAATTTATATATGTCCGCCTTGTAATAGCGTATGTGATTCTCTAACATTTGAGAACCCTGGAAGCTGTGAACATTGTAACACGAGTTTAATCCATAAAAAAGAGCTGGAGACATTTAAAAATAGTCGGAACAAAACAATTGCTTTTTATTTACAGGACGGGGTAGAGGTTTTAGATTTTGCCGGGCCTATGGAAGTATTTTCATATGCTGGTTTCCAAGTTTTTACCGTTTCTAAATCGAAAGAGACCATAACATCGCAAGGCGTTCTGAATATTATTCCTGATTATGCCATTGCTGACGCTCCAAAGGCCGATATTCTTGCATTTTTTGGGGGAAACGTTTCTAAAGCCTATCAGGATATAGAAGTCATCGACTGGGTAAAAAAACAAGAAAATATTGAATACTATTTTTCCGTCTGCACGGGGGCTTTCATTCTCGCCGAGGCTGGCATTCTACAGAACAAAACGGCTACTACCTTTCATTCGGCCTTAAACGAATTTGAAAAAAAATATCCCAAAACTAAGGTGCTAAAAGATGTACGATATGTAGACAATGGAAAGGTTATTACCACGGCTGGAATTTCCGCAGGCATTGATGGTGCTTTGCATCTTGTGGCAAAAATTCAAGGTTTTAATAATGCCAGAAAAGTAGCTTACAACATCGAATATGATAAATGGACACCGGGAGAAGGGCTTTTATTGACCAATGATAATCCATATAGTCATTACATGGAAATAAAGAATTTAGAAGACTACATTGGCAGGTATCAATTCGAGAACAATGGGCAAGTTGAAATTGAGTTAAATCAAAGAGAAAACTCAATCTACGCTATTCTTGATGGACAAAAATATCCGCTGTTTTATCTAAATCCAGATATTTTTGTTGGTGTAAATGGTCAACACGTAAGTTTTCAAAGGAATAAAAACAATATAATCACAGGTTATCGAAGTTCTGAAGCCGACTCAATTCTATATAAAAAATTATAGTCTCAATCTTGATATGTGAGTGCATTTATCAACCTGAATCATTCAAAATAGTCAACCATGAAATCCATAATTTTATTTATTTTAATCATCCTCACACGCTTTTCTTGCAAAAGCCAAACAATGGAATACGTTTGTAAACCATGCGATTTATCATGTGACGAACTGACTTTCAATAAAGCTGGAATATGCCCTCATTGCGCAATGAACCTCATAAAAAAAAGTGAGCTAATCCCAGAAAAAGAACTACTAATAAATGAAATAAACATTCAGAACGGAAGTGGAAAATTTTTAATTGAAGGAGGTTTTCAAAAAAGAAGAGCAATAACCATTCATTATTACAAACCGGAAAATCTAAAACCTGAATCACAAATGATAATTGTGTTACCCGGTGCGGGTCGAAATGGAGATGACTACCGCGACGCTTGGATTAAGAAAGCTGAAAAATATAATATTCTAGTACTTGCACCTGCTTATTCTGAAGATTATTATCCTGAATTTTGGAGCTATAACTTAGCTGGAATGATCACAGATCTAGAAATAAACCAGGAAAGAACTGCTATGACCAATTTTAAAATAAGTCAAAATACAGATGAATGGATTTACAATGATTTCGATCGGATATTTAATTTAGCAAAACAGGAACTAAATCTGAATGTTGATAATTATGATATATTCGGACATTCCGCAGGGGGTCAAATTTTACATCGCTTGGCAATTTTCAGGTCTCAGCATAAAGCCAATAGAATTTTAGCATCAAATTCTGGATGGTATACCGTACCAACAGATTTGGATAATTTCCCGGTTGGACTTAAAGGCAGTAATACTTCAGCAAACGAAATAGATTTCACTTCTAACCTGATTCTTTTTTTAGGAGAAAAGGATGATGCAAATGAAACTAGAGGTGATTTAAGACGTTCGCCTGAAGTCGATATACAAGGTTTACATAGACTTGCAAGAGGAAAATATTTTTATGGAGAATCAGAGAAAATTGCATTGGGATTGAACTCAGAATTTAACTGGAGCTTAGAAATTATTCCAAATATTGGGCATGACTATAAAGGAATGAGCAAAGCTGCAGCAGATTTTTTGTATAAAGAAGGCGAATAGGAGATACAAAAACATGTTCAATGAAAAGTTCTGATTCACATCACTAAAGCTCAATTAAGCCCACATATAATTCTAATCTTTGAACTATCATTTACATATTTAACACTTCCCAAGAAAGTAATAATTTAATACTTAAAGGTTTAAATCAAGGTATATTCACTTCATTGGACTATTACATTTAAACCCACTTTTATCTAGACAACTCGTCTCAAAAAAACTTAAACAATAAGTTTTCTAATATTTCCCAGATAACTACGGCTTACTTTTACCATATCTCCGTTAGTCATTATTAATTCATAATTAGCAGGGTAACTGTACGCTTCTTGTACTGCATTGATATTGATTACTGTCGAGCGATGCACTCTGATAAATTGCCGTGCGTTCAGTTTTTGTTCCAATTTTGAAAGACCGTAGCTGGTAAGATGTGAGTTTTTCTCTAAAATAAGCTTAGCATAATTACCATCAGCCTTAATATAGATAATAGTATTTACAGGAATATTGATGAGCTTATTTTTTACAGATACTAAAATATTGGTCAAGTGAGTTTCCTGTTCATTTAAGCCTTTCACTAATGTTTCTATCTGAGATAGATAACCGCTATCACTGGTCATTATTTTTTGAATAGCCTCGTCAAACCGTTCTTGCTTAAAGGGTTTTAAGAGGTAGTCTACAGCGTGTACCTCAAACGCTTTAAATGCATACTGGTCGTAAGCTGTTGAAAAGATAATCTGAGGCATTTCTTCCAATCGCTGTAACACCTCAAACCCAGTAAATCCAGGCATTTGTATATCAAGAAACACTAAGTCTGGCTTAAAAGTGTTGATGGCCTTTACCGCATCAACGCCATTATTGCATTCTTCTATAATCACCAAGTCTTTATGGGATTCTAAAAACTCCTTTATAAGTGAGCGTGCTGGTTTTTCGTCATCTACTATTATTACCTTTTTCATTGCTCTTGTATTTCTTTACGTAATGGGATAGAGAAACTCACACAAAGCCCTCGGGGTTTATTGTTCGTCAACTTTAAAGACGTACCATACATTTTGAGTAATCTTTCGTTAGTATTGGAAAGACCCACCCCTTTATCCAATAGCTCCCCTTTACCCTTTGAGCCAATTCCTCTTCCTGTATCGCAAATTGAGAACTGCAACATGCTTTTATAGCGATGAACATCAATTTTTATAATACCCCCTTCAATAAGTGAAGACAGTCCGTGTTTAATGGCGTTTTCTACAATAGGTTGTATGATAATGGGCGGTATCAATTCTTCCTGAGTTTCTGAGTCTACGTTTATTTCGTAATGAAGTCTTTCGGAAAAACGCTCCTTTTCTAAATCTAAGTACTTTCGAACAAATTCGATTTCTTCCCTTACCGGAACTAATTCTTCACGGGATGCTTTGAGTTGATAGCGAAACAAATCTGAAAGCTCGTTTACCATATTCCGTGCATTTTTTGCTGTAGTAGGAATAGCTGCATTTATGGTATTAAACACATTATACAGAAAATGAGGATTGAGCTGTGCTTTTAATGCGGAGAGTTCGCTTTGCATATTAAGTTTACTAAGTTCAGCTGCGAGCAATTCTTGCGCTTTTAACTGTTTGGAATAGACATATAAATGAAATATCCCGAACTGAATGCAATAGAAAGAAGTGGTTAAATAAAAATCCCAAACCTCCCTAGAACCACGAAAACGAAAGATACCCAACCTATCACATAAGGCATAATAAATGACTATCCATATGTAAGTAAATAGTGGCATAGCAACCAAGTGTAACAGTCCTTTTTTCCAAATAGAAATATGATCTAGCTGTTTAAAGAAAAGCCACCATATTGGTATCGTCAATAATGCTTTTAGTGAGTAGTTTAAAAGAACTGCCCAATGCTGGGTCCGTATACCGATATCGATGACCAGTGCTGCATAATACAATATGCCCATAAAGACATAGAAAATGAGGACTAACGAAAATTCTTTTCTCACAATATTCAAAATGTTTACGCTTAAACGTGACCGATATTTAATTTAACGACAAATATTTAAAATAACTATTTCTTTTACGAATAGATTATTGTGAGTTGCAATATAAACATGTGAATGACATATTGCAGTTTAAAAGATTATATGTGCGCTCGTCATAATATACTTTCTTAAGGCTTGAATTCTCAGTTCTTTTGTGGTGTCAATATTAAATCGAATTATTGTGAAAGCAAAGGAAATTCATCACAACAGTGTTTATATAGCAATAGTCCATATTCTTTTGGCACAAATGGTATTCGCACAAAATAAGGAAGCAATTAAAGCCAACAATCGAAATGCTAAGCAAGAAAAAATAATTAGCACTATTGGAGTTTCGCAAATTCTATTTTCAGGTGTATTGCTTCAGAATCTAGAAAAAAGACAAGTTTGGTATATACCTAACGTATTTGAGCTGTTCTCTTTAAATACCGTTGAAGGTTTTGTAGTTAATCCACAGGTGAAGTTCATACAAAATTTTGAAGACGGGCGGTTTTACGCTATTACACCAAACGTGAGATATGGTTTTGGTAACGAGCGATTCCAAGCACAATTAAAAACAAGCTATTTCTACAACCCTGAAAAGAAAGCTATATTACATCTCTCGGGTGGGAGAACTGTGGAGCAAATCTATGAGGAAAGTACCTTAAGTGCCTTTAATAACACATTGTATACTTTTGCTTTTGAAGAAAATTTTCTAAAAAACTATGAACGTTCTTATGTTGCATTAGGGCATACATTTTCTCCGATAGCAGATTTTCTTTTGACTACAACATTGAGTTGGAACGAGAGAAATTCATTAAACAATTTGCCTAAATATCAAGAAGATGTGGCTTTTACACCTAACAATCCTAAAAATATTGAGCTTGACAATACGGCTTTCGCGAAAAATAAAGCAGTACTGTTTGAAGCTCAACTACGCTGGCAGATTGGGCATCGTTACGAAAAACAAAGAGGTCAACTGCTATCTAATGGAAAATATCCGGCACTTACCGTTGACTACACCAATGCTTTAGATGATTTTCTTGGTTCTGATATAGCGTATCAAAAAATAACATTTCAAGTAGAAGATAGCTTTAAGATTGGTAAAGGGTATGGAAAAGGGCATATAGGAATAGGAGATTTTATCACAAAGGATAACTTAACCTTTGTAGACTTTAAACATTTTAAAGGAAAACAAACAGTTTATGGGGATTATAGTCCAAACCAATTTCAGTTATTAGAATACTATAATTACAGTACAGCTGACTTTTATTTTCAGGGGCATTACGAGCATCAGTTTAGACCATTAAAAGAAAATGGCAAGTCTAAATTTCAACCTACCGCTGGCATTAATTACCTTTATACAGGTTCAGCTGGAAATTATGTTGAGCTAGGTGTAGGAATGGATAAAATTTTTAAGTTCTGGCGTATGGACTTTTACAATAGCTGGCGCGAAGGAAATCATGATAGCTTTGGAGTGAGAGTCGGAGCTACTATATTTTGAACTTAGTAGAGTCCTCTAAAATCTAAAATAAAACTGGTTACATAAAAGTATAAAACCAATTTAAAAAAGAGAAACCTATTCATAAACCCTTAAAAAAAAGATATGAAAAGATTAATTTTTATCTTGTCCGTAGGTGGAATTTTATTTTCATGTGATAATAATGACCATGATAGCATCGTAATAAACGAAGAGAATTTTTTAATTTTTGGTCACTTCTTCGGAGAATGTGGTGGAGAGCGTTGTGTCGAGACATTTAAGTTAACCGATGAAAAATTGTTTGAAGATATCAATGATGACTATTTCGGAGAAAACTTAGAATTTGAAGAATTAGGAAATGGACTCTTTAAACAAGTTAATGATTTGTCAAATTCTTTTCCAAATCAACTTATGAGTGAAAGTGAAACTATTTTAGGATGTCCTGATTGCGCTGATGGTGGAGGAATATTCATACAATACTCGGTAAATGGTAGCGAAAGAAGTTGGAGAATTGATCAAAGAAAAGTGAATATACCAAGCTATTTACACAATTTTATAGATGAAATAAATACGAAAATTACACTTATTAACAACCAATAAAAACTGCATGACCCTTTTTATGGCTCAGAATATAAGTTTCATTTGTATGGACACCTCGGAAGTTCAATTAAACGTATTTTTTGAATATTTTAACTAGTATAATTAATCCTACCTTTATTTAGAATGTACTGCTAAAAGTAAGAAACACCTTTTGTGTATTGTTAACTACCGGTTAATGGAGCTTTTACTCGTACCTAAAAATTAAGATAGTGCACATAAAGACCCTTTTGAGTGTTTATGTGCACTATTGATTAAGCATAAGCAAACTAAAAAGGGTGTATATGAGTATCTTTTGAGTAAATTTATTATGTAAAATAGTTTGCAGCAACTCAAAAAGATGAAAATACAGAAACTTTATGCAACAAATAGTGAACGCTTAAATTCAAGTTTAGGAATATTAGTTGTGTTCTGTGTTGTACTATATAGTTTGGCTATTCTCCAAGACTATGTTTTCTCCAAGGTTCAATTAACAGGCTTTTATTGGTATGAGACGATGCTTTACAATATTTATTGGCTTTTATTCATTCCATTTATACAAATTGCCAATTATTTTTATTCTAAAGCTCAACCCAAATCATTGACCAACAAAATACTTTACGCTTTAAGTACAGGGTTCATGTTTAGCCTATTACATATATTCTTTTTTACTTCAATTTTTATATTAGTAAGCAATCTTATTTTTTTAGAACCGCACCGATTTTCTAGAATACTTAAAAATGTTATTTCTAACCAGTTGTATTTAACAATTATTGCATATTTATTTAGTCCTTTCGTTTATGAATACCTTAAAAGGAAAAGGCGATTGAAGAAAGACTTACCAACTCAAAGAACCATTACAGTTAAAAAAGGAACTCGAAGAATAAAAATTGATATTGCTACAATCCTATTTATTAAAACCGACAGACCTTATACAACGATATATTCTAATAATCAAAATTTCCTACACGATGAGAGTTTGAAAAAACTTGAAAAATTATTGGACACTCTAATCTTTCTTAGGGTTCACCGTTCGGCAATTGTCAATAAAAAACACATAACCGAACTGAAATCAAGAAAAAACGGTGATTACGATGGAATTCTAACTAATGGACAATCTGTTAGGTTTAGCAGGCATTATCGTCAGAACTGGAATGAATTGTTAAACCACTAAGCTTTAAAACCACTCCAGTCAGTCTATTTGAGGGTAATTATCTTTTCAAAACATTAAATTTTTTGGACTTTCGATGTTCATTAAAATTTAGTAAAATGATTAATAAGAAATATACCGTAGCGTTATCGACTGCTGTTTTGTTCATTGCCCTCAATGCTTGTTCACAATCGGCTAAAAACCATGATGCGAAATTAGAAATAGAAATTACCCCAGAAAATATTACTCAAAAAGATTGTAATTGGTGCGGAACTTTTGAAGTTCCGGAAGACGTTTCTTGGAGGACCATTATCTCTCCAAAAGGTGAACCGGGAGACAAACTTATTATTTCTGGAACTGTATATTTCCCAGATGGTGAAACTCCCGCAAAAGATGTTATTGTGTACGTTCATCATACCAATAATAAAGGGGTCTATCCTAAAAGAGGAAATGAAAAAGGGAATGGCACATACCACGGATACTTGAGGGGATGGATGAAAACCGACGCCAAAGGCAGGTATGAGTTGGAGACAATTCGCCCCGCTCCTTATCGCAGTCACGACGGAGAACCGGCACACATCCATTATAATATTGAAGCCCCTGAATATCCTGAATATTGGCTAACCGGATTATGGTTTTCTGACGATCCTAGAGTGACGAATGAATACAAAAAGAACATCAAAAGAAACGGAGGGTTTTCCAATATTATAACCTTAACAAAAAATGAGAACGGTGTTTTAAGAGGAACAAGGAATATTAAACTGGAAAAATTTAAAAGCTGAGGAAATGAAATCAATATCATTTATAAATAAATCGATTTGGACTACCTCAGAAACAAGTGTCAGTTTTAGCTTGCTTGTATTAAGAATCGGAGCAACATTTTCAATGATTTACCTACATGGGTATCCAAGGCTTGTAAATTTCTTTGATATTAGCTCAGAATTTGCTGACCCCCTAGGAGTAGGCTCTGTCACAAGTTTAAGTCTTGTGGTGTTTGCCGAATTCTTTTGTTCGTTGTTTTTAATAGTTGGGTTGTTTACAAGGTGGAGTTGTATTCCGTTGATTGTTACTATGATTGTAGCTACTTGGGTAATTAATGGAGGGAAAGGTTTTATTTATCAAGAAAAGAGTTTTATTTATTTAATTACCTACGTCAGTTTATTAATAAACGGAGGAGGTTACTTTTCCTTGGACTATCTCCTTTTAAGTAGAAATACTAAAACCCAAACTTCTACCAAAAATGTTTAACCGTAATTCCAAGGGATTCGATTACTTTAGAATCCACTTGTAATTACAAACGTCTGTGTTAAATTCTAAAAATAAAATGTATTTCTACTGTAACTGACTGTTAGACGAAAACGATACGAAAGTTCAATTAAACCGAATTACCACTTAATTAAACTAGTATATACAAGCCCAGCTATATTTAGACTTTCTAAAAAATATGATTAGTTCACTTTTGAGCACCGTTTTAATGAACAATTTTATTTTCGGAAATGGTGAATTATCAGAGTTACAAAGAAGAACGGCAAATAAAACTGGACTCGCTTTAGTAACAAACATTCTAGACTTGTTCATTAAAACTACCGTTCTTAGAGGTAAATACAGGTGGGTATATTTTTTATATAGAAGCTTTCTGTAATTACATTTTGCCATTATATGATGATGCACAACACATCTTAAAAGGTGAGTCCAAATTTACAGACCCAATACGTATTTTAAAATCAAATGATTCCTTATTAATTCTTGGAATTTTACGATTAAAAGTAATTGTCTACTTTTAATGACAACATTTTGACTTTTAGAACAACGCGTACCAAACTTAAAATTTCCTCCCGGAATGACCCAACGTTCGTTATGGAAGAATCAAAAGCAAAAGAATCTTAAAACACTGATTAATGAAAACTATTCATAATGTGTTTATTATGGTATTTATTTTTCTTTTAATTGTATTGTTTGCAACTTCTTTGTAAGGACAGGATACGGCACCCAGAATTAAATACTTTACATTAGATGGTCTGTCACAAGTATCTACCAATGACCTAATGTTATACAAACCAAGCTTTGTTTGGGTTGCCATGTTGGCTTCCCCATAACTGTAGGCTTCCCCGATTTAGGAAACCTACAAATTGAACAAATAATTATTGTTTATGTCAGGTTTGATGAAGAATTTAAATTCTTTATCAAACCTGACATGTATTCTTTTGGCGATTTATGCGGATGGTTGAAATTATAGTCCTCCCTCCAGTTAACATTTATCTTTTGAAACCACGCCATAAATACCTTAGATATAAATGCAGGCCCGTTGTCGCACCTGACATATTTAGGTGTTCCTATTTCTACTTTGAGGTTTTCCAATGTTTCCACTTACGCTCTGGCCGGGTACGAAAGGCCTATATCGATAGCAATGGCTTCCCGGTTACAATCATCTATGACATTGAACACACGTACTTTCTTCCATCAATAAGCGCATCGCTCATAAAATCCATACTCCAGCATTTATTGAGGACCGATGGGGTTTCCAAAGAATGTTTTATACGCTTTATCAAACGCTTCTTATGTTTACGCCTAAGACTGAGCTTCATATCCCGATATATTCGCAATACACGCTTTCTGTTTCTTTTTAAGCCTTCTCGACGAATCTTGTGATAATACTCATCAAAACCTCTAGTGGGATAAGCTTTGGCCAGTTCGGTCAGCTTATCGATAACCTCACTGTCGTCTCTTTTGCTCTGGTAATACCACATAGACCTACTTAAGCCTGCGACCTCACATGCACGAACGATGAGAACCAAATATTCTTTGATGAGATACTTCGCCTATACTCTCTTATAGGAAGGCCTTAGAACTTTTTTGACAATACGTCCTTTAGCATCCTATTGTCAAGACTAACATCGGCATACATGTGTTTGAGCTTATGGTTCTCTTCTTCAAGTTCCTTCAGAAATTTTAACTGTTATTGTTCCATACCGCCGTACTTCTTGCGCCAGTAATAGAATGTGCTTTTGTCGATACCCGGTTATCTCGATACGCCACCTACCGACCTTCCTTGTTCATTTTCCTTTAGAGCCTTGATAATCTGGCTTTCGCTAAACTTGCTGCTTTTCATGATGACAGTTTGAATTTAAAGTTAGTAAATTCGAATTATAAACTGTCCTAGTTATGGGAAGTCCACATTTACAATTAGTTGAACTAGTATACCTAAGCCCACCATTAATTAGGCAACAAATAATTAGTTCATCATATTCCTGAATCAGGTCTTCCTTTTAATCGAATATCAATTCTTTTTTTCTTGGTAGTTAATCGTTTCATTGCATCCATTAAGGCTTCATCTTTTGTCTTTTTATAAATTTCGTTGATAGCTAAAATAAGTCGTTTGGCCTCTCTTGAGGCCGTCACCCTATCACTAGTAGTCATATTACTCATCTTAGCTTTTTCAAATTCTAATGCTTCTTGTAAAATATCCATTACTATATTGTTATTTTTAACTTCGGTAAATATAATTAAAACAAAAAATATACTTCAAATTTTGTTAATTGATTGTTTTGGGAGTATTATAAACAATCTCATCCATAATTTAACTTTTAAAAATAATAATGAAATTTTTTCCTTTTCTAATCCAAAAATTCCTGTTTTAGCATTAGTAAGAAGTAGAATCAACACCTACGTTTCCGTATACGGCTTTAATAAAAAGTGCAGAAAAATAATACATTTCGGATTGTTTTTTCAAGTTCATGACCTGGAGGCCGGTGATAGTGATTCCTTTCTCGCTACATTAGTACAATCAAGCAAAACAACGGTTTAGTTTACATAAAACAATTGTTTTATGTCTATAAACAGTTACGATTGAACACGAAAGTGAACGCGTTTTAAAATACGATTTGTCAACAAGAAACAATTTCTCCGCTCCAAAAATATATACTGCAAAGGGTGTCCTTACCAAAAGATGGTGTGTTTATTTTTCATTTAGAAACCCCATTTCTAAAAAATTGGTTCGAATGAAGAATATTTATGAAAAAGCAAATAATTTTAAGACCAAGTTGATTTTGTTTTACCAAAGAAAGTAGCTTCTCTTCAATACCTTTTATCTCTTTGTCCAGATGCTTGCGGTTACGTCTTAAAGAACGGAAGACAAACTTTGAAGGCAATCCTAGCACCGCTGCGCCATGCATCTTGTTCTTGGTTGCCGTTCGTTTCTTTAGATAACTATCAAGTAATCTGAAAAGCTGTAAACATTCGCTCTGGCCCTCCGTAAAAGCTGAGTAAATAGGGACTTCGTTTAATATAGCGTATTCACAAATGGCCTTGGCATCGCTCTTGTACGTTTTCGCTTTGGCCAAGTTCATCTGTATAAAAACGCTTTACGGATAGTGGGTTTACAACAGACACTATAACTTCGTTTTTGTAGAGAAACTGTGCAATCCGATAATGATAATAACCCGTAGCTTCCATAACTACAAGACTATTGGTAGGTAATTGTTTCAATAGCTTCTTGAATCCCGTTTCATCATTCTTAATTTGTACATGGCTACTTTTACTACGAAAACAATCAAAAACATCTTTACTTATATCGACTCCGAAAGTTTCTTTATATTTATTCATAAGTACTGATGAATAAAAGAACGAGCTACTTAGGCACACAACAACTTGAAAACGAAATCTTGGTCTCACAGAACTTAAGGTGGTTTACGTGGTAAAAGAGAGCCCATTATCAATGTTGTCGAAATCTAGAGCTTCACCGTATATACTAGTCATAATTCTCTCTTTTGTTCTTTCTGATTTATATCCTAAAAGTTAGGGAATCAAACTTAAGACATGTGTAAAGAATAGCTAAAAACGGCCTTTTGAAAGTTTTGAATTTATTTACGAAGGCCGTTAGCAAACAGTTGAAAAAAATGACGCAAAAACAACGAAAACTCTTCTATCTGATAATATTTTTTCTTGGCACCATTCTAATGGTTTTTCAAATACAAATATTTCAAAATATAATAATTGATTTATCTATCTTATTAGGAATTACATTAGTTGACGGAAGTATTGTATTTATTCTTGATTTCAAGAATTATAAGATACCTTATGATTATATCTTTGTACAATGCATTCGTCCGTTATAAAACATATAAAAAATTACGTCAGTCCTACCCCTATTGATCTCCAATTATTTACTTCAGATTTAAATGAAATAACGGTGAGTAAAGGTGTTTTTTTACTAAAACCAGGCACACACGTACAACATGAATATTTTGTTACAAAAGGCTGTTTAAAAGCTTATTACGTGGATCATAAAGGAAAAAGACATATTATCCAATTTGCTGTAGAAAATTGGTGGATTGGAGATTTTGATGCGTTTAATAATAGAGAATCTTCTAAATTACATATCGAAGCTATTGAGGACTCTCAATTGCTATCTATTAATTATGATTGTTTACAACATATTTATAAAGAGGCACCCATATTTGAGCGGTACTTTAGGATTTTAACAACCAATGCCTTCATTGCTCAAGGCAAACGTATATTGTCTGCACAAGAAAAGAATACACGGGAGCGCTATCTCGAATTCTGTTCCTCGTACCCTAATATAGAACACAGAGTAACAAATTATGATATTGCAAACTATTTAGGAGTCACTCCAGAGAATTTAAGTAGAATTAAAGTAAGTTAAACATATCCTAATTGATATAGATCAATGTTATTGTAGTTATAAGACTGTAATTTTATTGAAATATATTACATATAAATTATAACATGAGCAAACAACGTTTATTAACACCATATACTAAGAATATTAATCTAAACAACAGGGTTGTTATGGCGCCTATGACCCGCAGCAGAGCCGATAATAAACATTTAGCACCAACAGATGAACTTCATGGTTTATATTACGAGCAACGTGCATCGGCAGGATTAATCATTACAGAAGGGGCTCAAGTGTCTACTAAGGCTTCTGGTTACATCCATACTCCGGGTATTTATTCAAACGAGCAAATAGAGGGCTGGAAAAAAGTAACGCAACGCGTTCATGACAAGGGGGGTAAAATCTTTATTCAGTTATGGCATGTAGGGCGAATGTCTCACCCCGATTTTCATAATGGAGAATTACCTTTATCCGCTTCGGCTATAAACCCGAATTCAAAGTCGTATACGCCCGAAGGATTTAAAGAAACTGTGACGCCTAAAGAAATGACTATTGAAGAAATCAAAGAGACCGTTAAGGATTTTCAAAATGCAGCTATAAATGCGGTTCAAGCAGGTTTTGATGGCGTAGAAATACATTCTTCTAATGGCTATCTATTTCATCAGTTTTTTAATGGAACTTCTAATAAAAGAACGGATAACTACGGTGGAAGTATCGAAAATAAAACGCGTTTCTTTTTTGAAGTTTTAGATGCCATAAAAGAAGTGATTGCACAGGAAAAAATTGGTGCTCGTTTTAATCCTTCACTAGATGGTTTGTTTGGTATGACGATGGATAAAAATACCATCCCAACATTCGAGTATATTATTAAAAAATTAAACGATTATAATTTAGCTTACGTGCATCTATCTGAACCTTTTACAGATGTTTCAGAGCTCTCTTTTGCAGTTCCAAAAATTGCTAAACATTTCCGCCCTTTGTACAACGGAACGTTAATGATTAACACTGCTTTTGATCAAGAAAAAGGAAATAAAATAATCGAAGAAGGTCATGCAGATTTAGTAGCTTACGGCAAGCCATACATTTCTAATCCAGATTTAGTAGAACGTTTTAAAAACAACTTGGATTTAGCAGAATGGGATGACGACACGTTCTACACAACTGGTGCAAAAGGGTATATCGATTATCCAATAGCATCCAAAGAAATAATTTAACTTTTAAAACACACATTATGAAATTTACAAGAAAAGCTAAGGCAGAATGGAAAGGTAGTGGAAAAGAGGGACAAGGACACTTAACTACAGGAAGTAAAGTTCTTGATAAAACACAATATTCGTTTCAAACCAGGTTTGAAGATGGAGAAAAAGGAACCAATCCTGAAGAATTAATAGGAGCAGCACATGCAGGTTGTTTTGCTATGCAATTAAGCTTCTTATTAAATGAAGCTAATTTTATAGCAACAGCTTTAGATGTAGAGGCCACGGTTACCTTTGAAGATGGGGCCATTACAAAAGTTAACTTAAATCTAGAAGGTGATGTACCCACTATTGATGCAGAACAATTTCAGCAAATAGCACATAAAGCGAAAGAGGTTTGCCCAATATCGAAAGCACTACACACAGAAATTGAATTAAAAGTAACGTTAAAAAACGCATAATAATGACAACCGCAACAGTAAAAGCATATGGTGCAACAGCATCAACAGAAGTTCTAAAACCTTTAGACATACAAAGACGCGCTGCAGGTGCAGACGATATTAAAATTGATATTTCCTATTGTGGTGTATGTCATAGTGATATACACACGGTAAGAGACGATTGGAAGGGATCAACCTATCCAGTGGTACCTGGACATGAGATTATTGGTCGTGTTGTCGAAGTAGGTGACAACGTTAATTCACATAAGATAGGCGATTTAGTCGGGGTGGGTTGTATGGTTGATTCTTGCCAAACCTGTTCTTCATGCGAACAAAATCTAGAGCAATTTTGTGAAAAGGGCGCAACATTTACCTATAATAGTAAAGACAAACATATCGAAGGTTCACAAACTTATGGAGGCTATTCAACATCTGTCGTCGTTGACGAAAAATTTGTACTACGTATCCCAGAAAATTTAGACGAGGCTGCAACAGCACCTTTATTATGCGCAGGAGTAACCACATGGTCACCATTGCGTCACTGGAAGGTTAAAAAAGGAGATAAAGTAGGGGTCATTGGTCTAGGAGGATTAGGACATATGGGCGTTAAATTTGCGAATGCATTAGGAGCACATGTAGTCATGATTACAACATCTCCAGAAAAAGGAAAAGATGCGAAACGATTAGGGGCTCATGAGGTTTTAGTCTCCAAAGATCAAGACGACATGAAAAAACACCAAGGTAGTTTTGATTTTATTTTAAATACCATTCCTGTAGGACATGAAATGGATCCCTATTTAGGATTACTTAAAATTGATGCAACAATGGTTTTAGTTGGCGCAGTAGAGCCTTTAAAACCTTTTCATGGCGGAAGTGTCATTATGGGACGTAAGCGTATTGCAGGTTCTCTAATTGGCGGAATTAAAGAAACACAAGAGATGTTAGATTTTTGTGGAGAACATAATATTACGAGTGATATTGAACTTATCGACATGCAAGATATAAATACAGCTTACGAGCGTGTTACTAGTAATGATGTTAAATACAGGTTTGTAATTGACATAAAATCACTTAAATAAATTTTTTTATTCTATGAAATTATAGAACAGCATCTAAATTTAATTTAGGTGCTGTTCTTTTTTTAGGATAGTTTGAGTTTAAAGTGAGTAAATTAATATTTTTAACTGTCCTAGTTATGAGGAAGCCTACAGTTGGTGTAATACCGTTTTTAAGTTAAAAATCCGTCCGTTACGATGATCAGGAACAAAGCAGTCTTCTTGCCTATCCCTTGTACGCTAAGTAATAAGGTGGGCTTGATACTGGTCCTCTTTTACTGGCGAAAGTATCTTTGCTTCAATCGCTTTTATCTTAACATCATAATGCTTCCTGTTTCTTCTTAACCATCGATATGCGAATTTTGATACTATACCTAAAACCGCTTCTTAGTGTATTTTATTCTTTATGGCCGAACCGTATTTTATAAAATTATCCAGTATTCTAAACAACCATAAACATTCATACTGTACAGCTGATGATAGACTTTTTAGGAATTCCTTACACCCCTGTTCATGCTTCTTAATTGTAAATGGCCCTTCAAACTAAAATAACAATCAAAGACATCTTTACTAAGGTCAACTCCGAAAGTTTCTTTATGTTTATTCGTAAGGGCTATTTTATGATAGAACTGGCTACTTAGTCTCAGAACAACTTAAAAACAAAAGCTAAAGTATCATAGAACTGAAGGTGGTTTAAGTAGTAAAAGAGAGCCAATTATCAATGTTGTCGAAGTCTAGATCTTGACCTCATATACTTACCTTAGTTCTCTCTTTTGTTCTTTCATATTTTTATCCTAAAAGTTAGGGAATCAAACTTAAGATGTGTGCAAAGAATAGCTAGAGAGTGTTTAATCATTACCTCTGAAATTTTGCCGAATTTCCTTAGCGAAGTACCTTATTGTTATCTTAGTACCTAAGCAACAAATCATATACCAAACGTTGTGGTTAACAGTGAATAGAATGAGAATAAAAAATAATATTTTACGATTAATTGGCTTATTTGTTTTACTAATTGTTTTTGGATGTAAGCCACAACAGAGCACAAAATCAATAGAGGCAGATGTCATTATATATGGAGGCACCTCAGCTGCTGTGACGGCTGCTGTTCAAATCGCTAAATCGAACAAATCAGTTATTATAGTTTGCCCCGACAAACACTTGGGAGGAATGACATCTAGTGGACTTGGATTTACAGATACTGGCAATAAAGATGTAATCGGAGGGATTACAAGAGAGTTCTATCAACGAGTATTTGAAAATTATCAAAAAGAGGATGCCTGGAAATGGCAGGCCAGAGAAGAATATGGTAATAAAGGATAGGGAACTCCTACAATTGATGGAGATAAAAGAACCATGTGGATATTTGAGCCCAGTGTTGCTGAACAAATATTTGAAGACTTTGTGAAAGAAAATAATATTCGGGTAGATAAAGACCGATGGCTAGATAGAGAAAATGGTATAGAAATGAATAATGGTAAAATAGCTTCTATTACGATGTTAAACGGCAAAACGTATAAAGGCAAAATATTTATCGATGCTACCTACGAAGGCGACCTTATGGCCGCAGCTGGTGTAAATTATCGTGTTGGACGAGAGGCAAACAGTGTTTATAATGAAGAATGGAATGGCATACAGGTAGGTGTTTTACATCACGGACATCATTTCGGCAAAAGAAATATAAGCCCTTACACTATACCTGGTGATTCTTCCAGTGGCGTTTTACCAAGAATTTCGACCAGTAATCCTGGAAAAAAAGGAGATGGCGATAATCAAGTTCAATCCTATTGTTACAGAATGTGTTTAACAAAATTAGAAGCTAATCGAGTGCCTTTTAAAAGACCAAAAAATTATGATTCAACCCAATATGAATTATTAGTACGAATATTAGAAGATGGGTGGAATGAAACTTTTGACAAATTTGATCCTATACCTAATTATAAGACAGATGTCAACAATCACGGACCATTCAGTTTTGATAACATTGGAATGAACTATGATTACCCAGAGGCCACGTATGAGCGAAGATTGGAGATTACCAAAGAGCATGAGACTTACCAGAAAGGTCTACTTTATTTTTATGCAACCGATTCACGTATACCCACTGATTTGCAAATAGAAATGAATAAATGGGGACTTGCAAAGGATGAGTTTACCGACAATGGAAACTGGCCTTTTCAGATTTACGTAAGAGAGAGTCGAAGATTAATTGGTGAATTTGTGATGACCGAAAACGAATTACTGGGAAAACAAAAGGTTTCAAATCCGATTGGAATGGGTTCTTACACCATGGATTCTCACAACACTCAGCGATATATCACCCCCGAAGGCTATGTTCAAAATGAAGGTGATATAGGTATACATCCGGAACAGCCATACCAGATTGCCATGGGTTCCATCATACCTAAAAAAGAAGAATGTCGAAATTTACTGGTACCTGTTGCGGTTTCAAGTTCGCATATAGCATACGGATCTATTCGCATGGAACCTGTTTTTATGATAATTGGCCAAAGTTCAGGAATAATTGCTTCAATGTCAATAGAAAAAAATAGAGATATACATGAATTGGATTACAATGAAATAAAACTAAAACTAATTAAAGAAGGACAAATTTTAATCTACAATAAGGAGTAGCACCTTACCACAACATGTTGTAAAAGTTATGGCAGCCAAAAAATAAATATCAAAGGTTGTAGCACGCTCAAACATCATCTCGGTTTGATTGGAAAGTGTTACGCAACGTGCCACTACTTATATCATTTACCTTTCGTAATAATTAGAAAGGATACGGACCTTTCAATCAATTAACTAAAGTGAAACGGCAACTAGAAGACTTAAATCTCTTTCAAAAAATCAAATATTAGCATTATACTTTTTCCTAAAATCCATAGGCGTAATTCCTTCTTTCAATTTAAATAGTCTAGAGAAATACGCATAATCATCATAACCTAAAATTTCTGCAGTAGTGGATAATGAATTTTTAGAATGGACTATGTGTCTCTTTGCCTCTAATAATAAACGTTCAGTAATAAATTCTGTGGTTGTTTTATTTATAGTAGCTTTAGTAATTCTATTTAAATGCTTCGTTGTTATACTTAACTTATCCGCATAGAAATTTGCTGATTTTTCGGTTTTATAAAACTGCTCAATAGTTTTTTCTAAATTATTAAATGTTTGAAGGTATGATGAAGATAATACTTCTTTTCTGGGTTCAATAGCGCTATAGATTCTTGATAAATCGATATAAACTAAATTAATAAGACTTACCAATTTTTGATTTTGATAAGATAATTTTTTGTGATATTCATTATTTATTTCTTTAAAACGCAATTCTATTTCAGTCCGCTCTTCAGAAATTAGAAGCAGATTTGGAGGATTCTTATAAGAATAGTAGAACGGGAATTGTGATAACTCTTTGTTTAAAAAATAAAACTTATAAAAATCTTGAGTATGAAAAAAAATATATCCTTTAGGCGCAGAATCAAACTTCCAGCTATGTGTTTGTCCTGGTCTCAAGAAAAATACACTTCCAGTTTTTACTTTATATGTATTAAAATCAATTTCATGTATTCCGTTACCTTCAGAAAAGAAAACACACAAAAAGAAATTGTGACTATGAGACTTATGAACAATTGCCTTATTCTTTTTTAAATGTATACCTAAGTCATTACTATAAAAATTAATTAAGGATTTTTCTTCCTCAAACTGTTCAATATTTAATACTGGTAGATTCTTCATAAATAAAATAATGTCCTAAATATACAAATACTGGAGACAATTGTACGAATACTAATCTCTTTAACTGCTCTATATTTGAACAGTTAATTGTACGTCTTTACTTATTTAAAATAAGTAAGCTAAAAAAAATACACCTTTTTGACAAAGAGGTTTATTTAATATATCTTCTGGTATACAGGCTATTAATAATAATAAAAAAAATGATGATGAAATTGTTAAAAGGGACTAAGATTTACAGTATTCTAACTGGTAATTGTCCAGTGTGTCAAAATGAAAGAATGTATACCAAACGTAATCCATATGATGTAACAAGTACACTAACTATGGAGGAACGTTGCAGTCACTGTAGCACAAAGTATAAAATAGAACCCTCTTTCTTTTACGGAGCGATGTATGTGAGTTATCCTGTTGGATTAATTTTTGCAGGAATTGCTTTTATTCTTTCATACCTCGTTTTCAATTTAAACCTAATACAAACATATTTAATTATCGTTCTGGTAATGTTTGCCACATTACCCATAATTCTTAGGTTATCAAGAAATATTTGGATTAATTTATTTATGACGTACGATAAAACTAGGTCTATAAAAAACAGAAGTGTTCCAAAGTTTGTTTCACCGAAAAACGCTAGTATTAAGTAATAACAGCCTTTTTGTATCAAATATTTTTTTGGTAATCAGAAAAGAATCTTTGAATTTTGTCAGAACGAAATTCAACATGGAGGAGCAGACACTGGGTATCGTTCTTATTTAACGCGTTTCCCTTACCAAAATTTCGCGGTAATTATACTTAGTAATTTGGCCGAATTTAACTCCCGTAGAATAGCACACAAAGTAGTAGATGTCTATCTAAAAGATAAATTCAAAACTGAAGATAAATAAGAAGAAGTTAAAGAAGAAAGCACATCAGAAATCATTGCTTTTGATCAAAATATAGCTGTGACCTATGTTGGTGATTTTAAATTACAACTAGGGTTTATTATTACAGTTAGTGCAAATGACAGTTAATTAGCTGCGCTAGTAACAAGCCAATCAGAGGTTTCATTGACACCAATATCAACAGCAGAATATAAGGTCGAAGGAGATGAAGCAAAAATTAAGTTTATAACGAATGACGGAAAAAATATTGAACGTATCAAACTTCACCAAGAAGGTCAAATAATGGAAGTGATACTGGGAGAAGCCTCGGACAAGACTTCTGTGAATCTATCAGATTTTTCTGGAGAATACCATACCGAAGAGTTATCAACAACATATTATTTTACTATTATTGATGATACCCTCGATGCGAAACACAGCAGATTAAGTGACTTCAATTTGTATCCAATAAAGGACGATATTTTTAACGGTGAAGCTAGGTTTTTTGGATAAGTCAAATTTATTAAAGATAAATAATATGGTAACAAGTTGTAAAGCATCTACTGGTCGAATTCGAAATTCGTATTTTTAAAAAGCAAATTAATCAACTGCACACAATTAAGAAGGAGGTAAAAAACAACTCTTTTCTTCATTAATTCAGAACACTAGTGTTTTAAGCACATAGATTCACTTCAATGATTCTTTGAGCTTTTTCATTTATGATTTTCAACTACTTTACTCGCAATACAGAAACGTAAGTTTCATCATATGGTCTGCCAGGTTTGGCTATAGCAAAACTTTGTTTGAGTACCTTTTTCGATACTACTATCAAAGCAAGTTTCTTGCTCTTGCCCTTGTTCACGATTCGCTCATAAAGTTACCGTCGTGCCTTGTTGTGCTTACAAACGAAACAATCCTAAAAACAATAGATTACGGAGTTTTCTGTTCCCAACCTTACTTCATCCTTGCCCTACCTCTGACACTGCTGCCAGACTCTCTTGTTGTTTGTGTAATACCTACTAACTGCACAGCTGTAATCCCTTTTCACACTTCTTAAAACCATCTGTACAGACAAACAAAAAAAAAGCCGTCCTGATTCTGATACCAGGGATGGTGGTAAGTAAGGTCAACTGAAGTTGTTGGTTCTGTTTTACCAAAGAAAGGAGCTTCTCTTCAATACCTTTTATCTCTTTGTCCAGATGATGCTTACAGTAACGTCTTAAAAAACGGTAGACAAACTTTGACGGTAACCCTAAATCCTCTTCACCATGCATCTTGTTCTTGGTAGCCGTTCGTTTTTTTAAGTAACTACCCAACAATCTAAAGAGCTGTAAGCATTCGCTCTGAACCTCCGTAAGCGCAGTATAAAATGGCACCTGCTTTTGTATGGAATATTCACAAATAGCCTTGGCATAGCTCTTATCGGTTTTTACCTTGGCCAATTTCATCTGGATAAAACGCTTTATGGATAGTGGGTTTACAACAGATACGATTACTCCGATTTTGTGAAGAAACTATGCAAACCGATAATGATAATACCCCGTAGCTTCCGTTACCATAAGACTATTAACCGGTAATTGTTTCAATAGCTTCTTGAATTGTAAGTGACCACTTTCACTTGCATAAACATCAAAGACATTTTTACTAATGTCAACTCCAAAAGTTTCTTTATATTTATTCATAAGTACTGATGAATGAAAGAACCAGCTACTTAGGCACACAAAAACTTGAAAACGAGATCTAGGTCAGACATAACTTAACGTGGATTAATTCGTAAAAGAGAGCCAATTATCAATGTTGTCGAAGTCTAGCGCTTCACCGTATATACTAACCATAATTCTCTCTTTTGTTCTTTCTAATTTATATCCTATAAGTTAGGGAATCAAACTTAAGACGTGTGTAACGCATAGCTAATAAAGCCCTTTTGAGAGGTTTGTGTTTATTTACAAAGACGGTCAAATTTTTAAATTTGACTTTTAAGATTGATATGTTAAAAACAAAATATAAAAATTCGGCTCTGTGTCTATCTGAAATATTAGCGTCTTTTTAAACGCTACGTTTCATACACAAACTGTTACGCACAAGCTCAAAAAAGAATTAAACAACCTCAATATATGAACATTTCAGTAGCTCAATTTCAACCGAAAGATGGAGATAAAACATACAACTTATCGGTAATGGAAGCACTTACGGAAAAAGCAAAATCCAACGGAGCAGACTTAATCAGTTTTCACGAAATGTCAATAACAGCTTACACCTATACCAAAGATTTAAGTTTAGAACAGGTAACGGACTTAGCGGAGGAAGTTCCAAACGGAAAAAGTACTCAGAAATTAATTGCGATTTCCAAAGAATTGAATATTCCGATTTTGGCAGGTTTGGTTGAAAAATCGGATGGGAAAATATACAATACTTATATCTGCGTTACGGGAGATGGACTAGTCGCAAAATATCGAAAAATACATCCTTTTATCAGCAAATATATGTCTGCTGGAGACGAATATTGCGTATTCGATTTACTCGGTTGGAAATGTGGAATTTTAATTTGCTATGACAATAACGTAATAGAAAATGTTAGAGCAACAAGTCTCTTGGGAGCAGAAATAATTTTCGCACCCCACGTTACGGGCTGTACGCCATCCGCAATGCCGCATCGTGACTATGTAGCCGACAAATATTGGCAGAATCGTAAAAACGACCCTGTTTCATTACGATTGGAGTTTGACGGACCAAAAGGTAGGCGTTGGTTAATGCGTTGGCTACCTGCAAGAGCTTACGACAATGGAGTTTATTATGCGTTTACAAATCCAATAGGTTATGACGGCGAACATTTAAAAAACGGTAATTCAATGGTAATTGATCCATATGGAGAAGTATTGTCCGAAATAAAATCCTTTGAAAACGACATTTCGATTTCAAAAATCACAAAAGAAAAAATCAAACTATCGGGAGGTTGGAGGTACAAAAATGCTCGAAGACCAGAACTTTATAAGTACATAATTGGCCAAAATCACGAATCGGACACAACACCCGTATGGATGAACGAGAAAACGGAGAAAAATTGAGAAATGCCTGTACACCACAAAACCTAAACCTAATGCGGACTTTAAGGCTAAATCGAAAGGTCTGTACAGCAAACTATGCACGCTAAAAATTCAAGCCGAATATAGTACTGTTATACATATTCATTTCTTTAGGTTTAGGTAGTGACTTAAATTTAATACTGGAGAACAATTTCTATCATGCTTTTATGATTACCCTAAGAATAAGATGCAAAGACAATCTTAAACTAAACCCACTACTTAATAAAAAAAAGATGTACGTCTTAGCGGTATCTATGACAGCACCATTAATATCCTACGTATCTCATTTGCTACCCATTACTACTTTTAAAGAAGTGGGGTTTGTAGTAAAAACCTTAAAAGTGTCTCCCAATTGTTAAGTGAATCTCTTGATTTTAAGACAGTATTAATAAGGTTTCATTATTAAACCTTTAGACTGTCAGCGAACGTTTAAAACAAGTATATGAGTACAACATTTTTGAATACCAAGTCAAGAGGAATAACCAAAACAGTAGCTGAATTCTCGAAAAAGGACGGTCAAAGCAACAGGGAGTTCCGTAAATTTATTAGTGAACAAGTGGTGGAACATAGAAAAGAAGGAATGGACGTGTTCAAGTCTCCAAGACCAGGCGATGACCGAAAGAACGAATAACAACCTATTTAGAACTTAAAAAGAAGTAATTAATAAAGAACTAAAAGGCTATTTAGACTCCCTAAATTGCCTTTTAGTTCTTAAAATAAAAAAGTATTGAAAAACTATGATATGTGACAATTTAAAACCGGTAATTAAAAAAAGCTATTCTAATTCTAATACCAGAGATGTTGGTAAGTAAAGTCAACTGAACTTGTTGGTCTTGTTTTACTAAAGATAGGAGCTTCTTTTCATCACCTCTAATCTCTTGGTCTGAATACTCAGAATTTCGTCTTAAAGAACCATAAACAAACTTTCAAGGCGACTCTAAAGTCTCTTCGCCATACATCTTTTTCTTTATAGCCGTGCGTTTCTTTAATTAACTATCAAGTAACTGAAATTGCCCTAAACACTCATTATGGACATCTGTAAGAGCTTTATAAACTGGTGCTCTGTTAATTTGGGTATATTTACAAATAGCCTTAGTATCGCTCTTATCCATTTTTACCTTGGCCAATTTCATCTCTATAAAACACTTTACTCGTAAGAGATTTACAACAGATACCACTACCCCATGTTTATACAAAACTGGTCATGACGTTAATGGTACTGCCTCGTAGCTTCCATCACCACAACAACATTTGAAGGCAAACTTTTCAAGAAACCCTTAAAACCTACTTTAATATTTTTAAGTTCAATTACTTACAGGCAAACATTAAAGAAAAATAATTTATTAGCATTTAAAAAGTAGAAAAAATCATTGAAAACTTTACGGAAATGACTGCGAAACAACACAAAAAAATAGACAGTCTAAATATCCGTTTATGAAATCTGTTTTTGAATTTAAAGAAAATAATAGCTTCAATTTCAATAGCGACTTTATATAAGAACTGAATAAAAAATGTTCATTAGAAATTGAACTGAAATAATTATTCAACGATAGAAAGTTAAGGATACTTAAAATATCAATTTATGAGAATTCAAATCTTAAAAATGGAAAATTTATTTGGTAATAACTGAAGCACTGTTTGTGCTCCAAATAAAAAACCAACTTACAGAAAGAACTTATAAGAAAAATAGCTCTTTTCTGATTTAATTTGAAACACGATTATACTAAGCACATGGATTCAATTAGTTCTATTTTTTTTAAGGGATACTGCTGAAATAGGCAGGTTGAAATAAAATATTGTTTCTACATTAGGAATACTTTTTACGTATACTTTTCCATTATAATGAAAAATAATTTTTTTAACCATGCTTAATCCAATTCCTGCAGATTTAGTTGATTCTATTGCTTCAAACATGTTGAATATTTTTTTGTGGTATTTTTCGTGTATTCCAATCCCATTATCTGCGATTGAAAAAATATAATCTTTCTGGGTTATTTCACAGGCTATTTCGATAAGACCAGTTTTTTTGTCAATATGGTTTAGAGCATTTCCTATTAGGATTTTAAATACCTTTTCCACCATATTTCCATCAACAAATAAAGTAGGCAATTCATTTTTTATTTTGATTGTTACAGCAGATGGTTTGTGGGTTTCATTTATAATCTGCGTTACCATAGTATTACTATTTACTAATTTATTTTTAAAAGTCGCCGACATGATATTGTTATATTGTTCTAGTTTTGCTAATAATAAATCCATCTTTTCTATTCTGTCCTCCATCAGTTGAAAGTTAATAGTAGAATCTTGAAAATTATTAGTTTCATCCCAATCCTCTTGAGACCAAGTTAATAGATCTGAAATATTTCTTAAAGAAGATTTTAATTCATGTGAAATTAAATGAGAATAATTATCTAGTTCAATTCTCTGGTTTTGAAGAATCTCAGATAATGCACCAGTTTTAGCAATAATGTTTTGATCTATTATTAATTTTTTCTTGATTTTATTTTTAACAGCATTCAACAGATCGTCTACATTTGTAGGTTTGGTTAAATAATCTTCAGCCCCTAGATTCATTCCAATTCTAATATCTTCCTTTTCTGCTTTTGCTGAAAGAAATATTAATGGAATACTCACCGTTTTATTATTTGTTTGTAGTTTTTCAAACATTTCAAAACCGTTAAGCTCTGGCATAAGTATATCTGAAACAATAAGATCTGGCTGCTCTTTTAGAGCTAATTTAAAACCGATTAATCCGTTTTCAGCCTGAAAAACCTCATAACCCTCCAAGAAAAGAATATCATAAATCTCCTCTCTAATCGCTAAGGTGTCTTCTACAATTAATACTTTATACATGTTGTTGTTTTAAAATCTTTATAATAAAGGATGTTCCATTTCCGAGGGTACTATTCACAATTATCTTTCCTCCTATTGCATCTATTGCTTCTTTTACAATTGTTAAACCAAGACCAGATCCCTGGATTAAATCCACATTCTTTCCTCTAGAAAAAGGCTTAAAAATAGTTTTAAGCTCTGCTTTGGAAATTCCTATTCCATAATCTGTTATCGTAATAACGGTGTGCTCCTTTTCGGAGGACAATACAACAGTAATATTTTTAGTGGTTGGAGAATACTTTACAGCGTTACCTATTAAGTTGATAAAAATGTTTCTACCTGATTTTTCATCAATAAAAATATCAGTAGTTTTTAGACCTTCCACATCAATTAGCTCTATATCGTGTGATTTTTCACAGGCGCTAGAAACTTCGTCAATTATTTCAGACATAAAGTCTCCAAGATTTATATCTATGGGATGTTGTATAATTTTACCTGCTTCAGCCTTACCAACAATTAAAATATCGTCTAGTAGTTTTGTCATATGCAAAACCTGATCTTCTATTTTGTCTAGTTTTTTTTGTACTAAAATTGGCTCCATTTTAGCCCAGTATTTTTTAATAGAGCCTGCAGCAAAATTAATTGATGATAACGGAGTTCTAAATTCATGTGAAGCCGTTGAAACGAATCTCGATTTTAATTCGTTTAATTCTTTTTGCTTTTCTAAGGCTTGGTTTAATTTTAAGGTTCTTTCATTTACCTTTAATTCTAACTCGTTACGATAACCATCCAACTCAGTGATATCTTGTCCTACTCCTAATACACCCGTAATTTTTCCTTTAGCATCACGACGTGTACTTGAGTTTAATAATACCATTACACGCTGTCCATCTTTAGCAAATAGCGGGAATTCATAGTTGGCAGTTTCTTGACCAAGCAACGCATCGTCCAATACTTTTTTAACCGACTCCCTATAATCTTCGGTGATGTAGTTTTGCACCAAATCTTTCCCTAATACTTCGTCTTTTGTAAATCCAGTAATTTTTTCAGAAGTCTGGTTCCACTCATTAACAAGTCCTTTACTATCGATACCAAAAATAGGCGCATTCGCTGTATCAATTAATAATGTCAAATCATGCGCTACACGTTCCATTTCAGAACGGTAAACATCAAGTTCAGTTTGAAAGGCAAGTTCTTTGTTAGCAAGGATTAATTCATTTGCACGTTTTTGTTTCTCTTTGTTGGCTAAAATTAACTCATCTGCCCTGTTATCTTTCTCTTTGTTCTGAAAAGCAAGTTCGGTATTAGCGATGGCTAATTCATCTGCACGTTTTTCTTTCTCTTTATTTTGAAACGCAAGTTCGGTATTGGCAATATCTAATTCATCTGCACGCTTTTCTTTCTCTTTATTTTGAAAAGCAAGTTCGGTATTAGCGATATCTAATTCATCTGCGCGCTTTTCTTTTTCTTCGTTTTGAAAGGCAAGTTCGGTATTAGCAAGTACTAACTCCTCTGCTCGTTTTTCTTTCTCTTTATTTTGAAACGCAAGTTCGGTATTAGCGATATCTAATTCCTCTGCACGTTTTTCTTTTTCATTGTTCTGGAAGGCAAGTTCGGTATTGGCAAGTATTAACTCTTCTGCACGCTTTTGTTTTTCTTCATTCTGAAAAGCAAGCTCTTTATTGGCAATATCTAATTCGTCTGCTCGCTTTTCTTTTTCTTCATTTTGAAAGGCAAGTTCGGTGTTGGCCAAGACTAATTGGTCTGCTTGTTTTAAAAGAACTTCTTTTTGTGTAGTTTGAGTGTTGACATCAAACATAATAGCGACATATTTGAATATTTTTTCATTTAAATCTTTAAAAGGCATAATGGTTATATCCATCCAATAGAGTTGTCCACCTTTTTGCTTATTCAATACTTCACCTTTAAATACTTTTCCAGAACTAATAGTTGATATCATATCAGAAAAAAAGACGTCAGGTTGTTTTTGGCTATTTAATATACGGTGATTTTGGCCTATTAATTCTTCTCTATGGTATCCGTATAGTTCACAAAAGTTGTCGTTAACAAACGTAATATTAAAATTAGCATCAGTTTCAGAAACAATAGCTGCTTTATTTAAACAACTATTTTGTTGTTCTAGCTCTACTTTAACAGCAGCCAATTCATTTGTACGCTTATCTTTCTCTGTATTTTGATATGCAAGTTTTTTGTTGGCTAGGACTAATTCTTCTACCCGCTTTAAAAGGGATTCTTTTTGCTGATTTTTGGTGTTGACAACAAACATAATAGGTACATATTTAATTAATTTTTCTATGACTATAAGACAATGAAATTTTCTCAATTTCACATTATCACTACAAGGATGCAGACAATTAAAAAAGATTTAAAACACGACATATAAAACTTAGATAAATGATTAATGAATTGGGCAAAAACTAAAATATTATAAATAAGATATATATATCAGCATCCTAATATTCTGTCTAATAGAAAAAATAACGAATATTTATCGCCGATTTTAAAATATTACTATTACCGGTTTTTAGAGAATTTAGTTTTACAGGAGGTTTACTTCTTTGTCTTCTATAGAACCAAGCAATTTTCCCCAAATTTCCCATGATTTTAATAGAATCTTTAATTGATAATTTAGAACCATTAGCGTGAATCCATCTTTTCAAAGGCTGCTCACAAAGTATTTGTTTTGCTTTTCTTAAGCCAAAGTGAAGTGTAATTCTTCTAAAAATTTCCACATCGAAAACCCATCGCGTTATAAATTTTTTACCAAATGATATTTCAATAACATCTTTACTAAAAACTTTAGCACCACATTGAGTGTCTTTAAAACTCATCTTTAAAATCTTTCTAATAAAAAAATTAAATGTTAAGCTAATTATATTTCTAGCAGCATCTTTACTGATATTCGCACCCATTCTATTAATTCTCGAACCACTAACTATTTTATAATTAAATTTCTCTATAGTGGAAACTAAATTATCAAAATCTGTTAAGTCTGTAGACAAATCAGCATCTAAAAACCCTATATAATCCAACCCCTTTTGCTTAGCCATATATAACATTCCTTGCCTTACGGCTTCTGCTTTACCTCCATTTTTTTCGCAATTATAGACCGTAATAAAATCTTTTCTGCCTTTTGTTAAATCCTTTAGGACCCTCAACGTTTTGTCTTTACTGCCATCATTTACAAAACACAAATGATAGCCAGAATTTTTAACTATAAAATCTGTAAACTTTTTACTTAGCAATCTTTTCTCTTCATTATAACAAGGTATTACGACTCCAACACATCTTTGTTGAATTATTATATCCTTAGGTAAAATTACTTTATTGGGGGTTTCTGGAACTCCAATTAATCTTTTTACTCTAGCACAAACCTCTACCAAGCTTAATGGCTTTTTGAGATAATCATTAATACCTAAATTAAAACCTTCTGTAATCATATCATCACCCGTATTACCGGATAGAATCATAATTGCTGTATCTGATTTTTTAATATTTCTTATATGTTTTACGACTTCAATTCCAGAAACTAAAGGCATATTTATATCTATAATCACTAAATCTGGATGATACGATTCATATAATTCGATTCCTCTAAGTGAGTTTGTTTCTGTAAGAATTTCGTAGCCTAATTCTTTTAATCTATTTTCTAAAGGAATTAGAACTAATTTTTGGTCATCGATAGCTAAGATTTTCATGTTTAACGTCTTTTCATTTAAAAAAGATAGTTTTACTTTAGAAGAAAAACGGCGGTAAACCACTAAAGATACTTCTGTGAAGACCAATAGAAGTTTACTAAGGTCTAATAACATTTTAAGTGTCATTTATAAAATTTATATTTATAGTATTGGAAAAGAGCCCTTTATCACATGAAAGCAACTTCTCATAAACTTTTAATTTCTGCTATACTTTTAGGACTTGCTTTTCATGGAAGCGCTCTCTTTTTTACATTAGAAATGACCTATGATGCTTTAGTACATCTATTTTTCGCAGACCACTATGCTAATAATTGGTTTGAACCCTGGAATTATAAATGGTATACTGGTTTTAGTGTAATGAGCTACCCTCCTTTGGTGCATCAATCTATTGCAGCTTTATCTTTAATTGGCGGTTTAAAATTTGGTCTTTTTACTGTTGCAATTAGTAGTGTCATTCTATTTATAACAGGTGTTTATCGTTTTTCTTTATTAATGACATCTAATACAACTGTTGCAGGTTATGCAGCCTTATTGGCTGTTTTCTCCTCTTCTTTTGTAGAAACTCTCCATGTTTTTGGGCAATTACCAAGTATTATAGGGATTTCTGTTTTAATGCATGCAATGCCACCTATATACACTTGGTTAAAAACAGGCAAGTATGCGTTTCTTTTTATATCGCTATCCTTAATCGCTGTAACTGTAACATCTCATCATGTTACACCAATTTTCGGAATGATCTTTTTTATCTTCCCCTTAATTGGAATGGTAATCATAGATATTTCTCGTGAACATGTAAACTCTTATAAAGAAGTTACTTTTAAGCTATTCATTAAAAATTTTGGAAAGCAGTTTAAACGAAACATAAGTTTTGGTTTACTTTCGCTCTGTATTATTATTGGTTGTCTTTTACCTTATTGGATTAATTCTAAAAACAACCCGATTACACAAATTCCCATTCCTCATGGTTCTCGCGATAACTTTTTAGAAATTACATCTTCTGGTCTAGTGTTTTTTTTAATTCCTTGGGGTATTTTATTATTCCTTTTACCGTACTTTTTTTATAGATATTTCAGCAAACGATATTTATTTTTTGGGCTTTCTTTTACTGCGTTGATAATTTTAGGAATTGGAGGCACTACACCAATTCCGAAAATAATTTTAGGAGAAAATGCATTTAATATTCTAACCCTAGACAGATTTACTTTTTGGGCCTCTATTATGGTTTTACCCTTATTTGGCGAGTTTATATACCGATTTGTAGAAGGTGATTTAAAAGCGCTAATTAAGCAAAAATTCGGTTCAGTATATCACCGCCTAATTGGTGTGTTATTAGCTAGCTTTTTTTTATTTACGACCATTTTCACAATAAATTTAAGCTATTTCAGACCTTTTCAAGTACAGAAGATTAAGATGCTACCTATTGCTAATTTCTTAAACCAAGATCAGCACGATCAATGGAGGTATTTAACTTTAGGTTTTGGAGATCAAATGGCTTGGTTATCTACACAAACTAATGCCTTAACTGTAGATGGAAATTATCATTCTGCAAGACGTTTACCTGAATTAACAACGCGAGCCGTAGAACGTTTAGAAAACTCAAAATTTAAAGGAGTTGAAGGAATTGGTTCTTTACAACAGTTTTTAACAACTCCTGAAAAGTACCGTTTAAAATATATATTTTCAAATGATAAATTCTATGATCCTATTTTGTATTTCTGTGGATGGCAGCGTTTACAGCGATTAGAAAACGGTATTATGGTTTGGGAAAAATTAAATGTCCCTCCCCTTTCTTCTATTTTGCCTAAAGTAGATGTTGCTAGTTGGCAAAAAATAATTTGGGGAATTATTCCTCTTGTAACACTTATTTTAGCATTTGTACTAAACCTTCGATTTCTTTTTATACCTCGTTTAAAAACAGATATTATGGGAGTCCCTGAATACTTAAAATTTAAAAATAAATATACTGTTTTCTCTAAAAACCTTTTAAAAACGACACACCTTTGGTCATTTCTATTGTGTTTGGTTTTATGTTTTGGTTTGTATTTATTCTATCTAAAAAATGATTCACAGAGAACGCCAGAAAATGTTATAAAGGCTTATTATGACGCGATAGATTTTAAAGAATTTGAGAAAAGTCATCAATTGATAGACCCAAAAAGTAATATATCATTTTCTCAATTTAAGTTAGAAATTGCAGTTTCTGACGGCCTATTAAGTTCATACGCCAAACTAGATGCTTTAAAGACTGAAATTAATAAAAAAACAGACAGTTTAGTAATTTTAAAAGTAGACACAGACTGGATTACTCCGCTTGAAAAAATCAATAAAACTGAGTATAAAACCTTAGTTAATAGGAAAGGAAAATGGTATTTGCAACCAGAAAAAATAGACTTTGACCTACCTCCAAATCAACTATACTCTAATAATGTAACTGGATTTTTCAATCAAGGAAGAAGAAGAATCACTACGGAACAAACGCATCATGAAGATGTTTTAAAACAACCTGTTTTAGAAATTCTCAATGCTAAATTGGTGAAGTTTAATAATCACTACGCCATTATTGGAGAGGTACAGAACATAGATAACGTTCCTTCAGATATCGTTTTAAAAGGTACTTTGTATAATGATGAAAGTAAAGAACTAGCTACCTACAATGCTAAATACCACGTAAAGCATAAGTTGATGCCAAAAGAAATTAGTTCTTTTCGAATTAATTTTGAAGGAATTGCTTGGTCTAAAGTACAAGATTCTATTCCTCAAGTATTCAATCCTGATGAGTTTACACCCGTTGAATTAGAAGAGCAACCAACTAAATTTAATTTACAAGCAGAAGGAAATGTATCAAATTCAGACTTGTATAAAAGTGTTGTTTTAAGTGATGTTCAAATCAATTCTAAAACCATAAAGGGAACACTATTTAATAGCGGTTTGCAGGAAATTACAATTCCTCAGTTATTAATCACTTATTATAATAAAGATAAAAAACTAGTTTGGGTAAATCATATGTTTCTGAAAAACGGAATAAAACAACAGCGTAAACAATACTTTGAATATAATTTCGCAGAAAACAAGCAACTAATTATTATTAATGAAGATATGAAAGATTGTTATGTAAATGGATTATCAAATACAGCTATTTCTGACAAAATAATTCCAAATAGAATATTTAGGCATACACGTAATGAACTACAAAAAGTAGTGCATCCACTTTATAAGTATGTAAAAATTGAAATGAATAATTATATAGCAAATCCAAAATAATGAAATCGAAAAATAGTCTGTTTTTTCTTTTTAGTTGGCTCGTAATACATTCAATTACAGCTCAACATTCTTTGACGCTATTAACTCAAGAAAAACAATTTGTTGCAGGAAGTGTTATACTTTTAGAATTTAAAGCTGACCATACTAAAGATTATCAACTGTACTGTACAAATAGTTATGGAAGTACTTTGATTACTTCTGAAATAAAGAATAACAAAATAATTTTCAAAATCCCAGGTCATATTAGTAATAAAAAAGGCATCTTAACATGGAAAGTTATAAATACTGACCCTCCCTTTTCAGGTAAAGTTCAAATTATTTCTAAAGAACGTCCTACTTCCCTAGAAACCTATTTAGGACCTCCAAGTATAGAAGCTGGTAATACTGATTTCACAATGTTGGTGGTTATACCTACAGATGATTTGGATAACCCTTTAAAGCAAAATACTGAAGTTGTTATAAAACATCAATTTTTAGCAATGGAAAAAAAAGAAATTGTTTTTACTAATAATTTAATTGCACATCAAAATATATTTTCTCCGTTAAAAATTGGAAGAATGATACTTTCTTCAGCTTCTTTAGGTTTAAACTCTAAAGAATATGATGTGAATATCCTACCTGCAATTGGAATAAATTTTAATATTTTTTCAAAAAGAAATCATGAATATGCAGATGGAAATCAAATAACAACCTTCTATACCTCTATTATAAAAGACAAAAACAGTAATGTGGTTAGTGATGGGACTTTTGTTGATTTTTTCATCACTAATAAAAAAGGAAATATTTTAAAAACTTCTGGAACAACAATAAATGGTATTGCATATGCAAAAATGATTCATCCAGAATGGGAAGAAAATTGGATAATAAAAGGATATATAATCGGTATTTCTGAAAGTAATAGTTTAGAAATCAACTATAAACAGGTAATTGAAAAGTTTGACATTATTTTTTCTAGTAACAATAGAACCCTTACAATTGGGCCATTAATAAGCTTTATGAATCAGATGATTCCTGATGGATTGCAAGTAAAATTATCTATTTATAAAGAAGGCGAATTATTGAATGACGTTATTGAAAACTCTAAAGATGGTTTTGTGGTTTTTAATCTAAATTCGAATATTTATGAAAATGGTAATTATGTTTTAAAAGTTACTACAGCTGGAATTACTAAAACATTTCGAACTATAAAATTATGGTAAAAACAAATAAAATTATTTTAAGAACTACTTTAGTTTTATCATATTTATTGATAACATCCATAATACTATTCTTAATAAGTTCTCTATTTAGTTATTTTAATACAGGTGCAGACAGAAGTGAAATATTACATACCAAGGTTGAAAGATCAGATTTATACCTTCCAAAAATCAGTTGGAAAAATGATGGTAATGAAGGTAGGTTTATAAACAATCAAACTTTACAAGACGTAGAAAATGATTATTTAGACGCTTGGTACGTGAAACATATTGCTAACAAAGTCAATATTACAAGTGGCCTTGATGACTACTACACTAAAAATGCAAGAGAGAATCTTTTTAATTTTATTAGACAAAATAAAAATGAAAACATTCATATAGAAGCTACAACCTTAGAACACAATCCAAATATTGAATTCTTTAGTGAAGACGGACAGCTCATTGCTTTAAAAGATGACCATGTTGTTGAATATAAAAAAGTCTTTAAAGATGATATTCTTATGCTAGAGACGACAGAAGTTTCTAGTTATAAAGCAATATTATTATTAGAAGATAATTTTTGGAGAATTAGACATTTGGTAAAAGAGAAAACTTCTGAGCTTAAAAAGGTAGTAACCTCCTCTCCTATAAAGATAGGAATAATGAAAGGTATTAATTATTATCCACAAGCAACACCTTGGAATATGTATGGAGAATCTTTTAATATTAATGTAATTGATGCCGATTTTAAGATTATTGAAGGTGCTGGTTTAAATACCATTAGAATTTTTGTTCCCTATGAAGATTTTGGAAAAGCGTCAGTTAAAGCAGGTAAAATTGATAAATTGAAACAAATATTGGACACCGCTGAAAAAAACAATATAAAAGTAGTTGTTACGCTTTTTGATTTTTATGGAAATTATGATGTAATGGATTGGACGCTTAATCAAAAGCATGCTAGAACAATAGTTTCTGCATTTAAAGACCATGAGGCAATTATTGCTTGGGACATTAAAAATGAGCCCAATTTAGATTTTGATTCTCGCGGAAAAACGACTGTAATAGCTTGGTTAGAACATCTCCTTATTTTAGTGAAATCTATTGATAAAAAACATGCAGTAACTATAGGCTGGTCTAATACAAAAAGTGCTATAATATTAAAAGATCAAGTCGATTTTGTGTCCTTTCATTATTATGAAGATATTGATGATTTTGAAATAGAGTATCAACTATTACAGCAGAAAATACCAAACCGAACTATCGTTTTAGGCGAATTTGGAATTTCTTCTTACGGTGGTTTTTGGAAACCTTTTAATAGTTCTAAAACAAAACAAGCAGCATATTATAAAAAAATACAAAAAGTCTTGACCAAAAATGCAATTCCATTTATGTCATGGACTTTATATGATTTTGACAAGATACCAGAAGATGTTATTGGTAGACTTCCTTGGCGATTTATTCCTCAAAAGAAATTTGGTTTTATTACTAAAAAGGGAGTGAAAAAACCATCCTTTGAGTTTATAGCTAAATAACAGAAATTTTAGAATATGATATACCTATTGCTTCTTTTTGGTTAATAATTAATTGAAACTCCTCTAAATATATATCTGTAATTCGTTCCATAGGAAATGCAGTTGCTGCAATGTAATTTGCTTGTCCAAGTTCTATTCTATAAGATTTATTAGTCACAATAGCTTCAATTGCTCTTGCTAAACTATCTACGCTTTCTGGTTCGAAATACTCACCTCTATACCCTTCATCTTTAATTAAACTTGATAAATCTCCAAGATTTGGCATCACAATAGCTTTACCATAGCTACCGGCTTGATGTAGAACTCCTGAACTTCCTGTAGTTGAAGTATATGGTAAAACAACGACAGCACATTCATTAAATAATGTTTGAACTTCATTTTCCTGAACGTACCCAGTAAAAGTTAATTGCGGAACGTGTTTATAGTTTTCTTGTACATTTGCTAAATAACCAGATACGTTTGGATTATCTGTTCCAGCAATCACAATTTCTAAATCTAAACCTGAAGATTTTCTAACTTTTTCTATAGCTTCAATCATAGACTCTACTTTTTTATAGGTCCCAAACTTTCCAAAAGCCATTATTTTCATAGGTCCATTTGGTAACTTATGTACTGGATTATCTGGAATTTCAAATGTACCGTGTGGAATCATTTTTATAGTATTCTTTTTATATTTCTCTTCCAACGTAGTTACATATTTTTGCATAGTTACTGCTACTAAATCAGCTTTTAAAATTAATTTAGTAAGACTCGTTCCAAAAAAATTACATATTTTTTGTGCTATTTTATTGGAAGTGAAACCTGCACTTTCTAAATCTACTTGTTCTAAAATATTATGTAATAAAACAATTGTTGGAATTTGTTTTAGTTTACAAATTAACGGTAAACTCAATCCTAAGGCAGCTGGTATTTTCTTGTTACCAAATTTCATAAACTGCAGATTAAATAAAACTGCATCTGGCTGAGCTACATTAACTGCTTTGATAACAGTAATAATGTTTGTATAGCTATTAAACTTCCAGCATTCATGTATGGTTATCTTGCATCCACTTTCTGTAAAATGTACGTCTTTACCCTCCGTAGTTACATCCGTTAATAGAATTATTTCTGTAATTTTTTCTTTCTGTCTAAAACTCTTAACCAAATGGTATGCATATTCATTTAACGTTACTTTACTTGGCGGATATGCTGTTACGATGGCTAGTTTCATTTTATCTAAATTTTACTCCAAACTTGAGACTAATAAAAACCTTAAATTTCTTAACCTTGTTGAAACGCAATTATGTGTCGATAAATGGAAGAAGTATTTAGATATTCTTTTGACCTGGTTGTTTAGAGTTCTTAAAAAAGAAGAAGCTTATTTGAACTAATAAAAGCGAAATCATTGCGAAAATTTGCATCTGAACTATTTGGTCTAGGCTTTCATGAAAAAGTATAACAAGAACAACTTGTAGAATTCCAAATAGACAAGATAAGATGACTGGGATATATTTATCTAAGGATAAAAAATAGTATACAAATATATTTGAGACTGCAAAAAGACCTGTAGCTAAACTATATTTCCATAATAACGGTGAAATCATTAAGTATTCATTGCCAAAAAGTAAGGCAATAATTGTGTTTGGAAAAAAAAAACAACTAAAGATAATTACAACTGATAATATTGAAATATAACTTACATATTTTAACAATATATGTACTGTAGGTTTTCCTTCTTTATGCAGTTGAACTACGGTAGGTAATAATAACATGACAAACATCCAAGCTATAAAATATACCACTCTACCAATTAAAGCTAAAGAAGCATATAGACCAGCTTCATATGCTTCAAAATAATGTTTTACTAATAAGATATCACTATTGTTTATGATAATTTGAGTTAGTTCATAGAATGCCGTAATTATAAAAAAATTATAAACCATTTTAGTTTGTAATTTTTTTAATTTGAAAGTATTAGAAAAAGAGATTTTTTTAATTTTAAACGGAATTAAGCCGAATATAAAAGAAAAGAAAATTCCGAAAGCAATTATTAATGATGATTCAATTTCAAGAAAATATAGTAATCCAAAAGTAATTAATAAACGACTAATCATTTCTAATTGATAGGTAACAGATAAAGAAGTAAGTTCTTTTTTTCCTTGAAAAACACCTCTATTAACACTCATTAAAAAATAAAAAGGAATTCCGATACCAAAAACAACAAACATTGATGAAGATGATGTTTTAAAAAAAAAATATAAATCTGAAGAAAACGAAATAATAGTTATTGCTAAAATTAGACCGACAATAAAAGCATTTCTATACGTGTTAGAAATAAAGGCTTTTTGTGGAATGTCTTCAAAAATCACTGAAAATTTTGCTGTAACTAATTGAAAGGTCATGGCTATAAAGGAAAGCACTAGTAAAAATGTAATCATAATAGCAGCATCTGCAAACTTCTCTGGCCCTAAAACTCTACCTAGTAATACATTGTAAAAATAGTTTCCTGCGTTTACCAATAAAGCACTTATCATAAAGATTCGTTCTGGTGATATTTTATGTTTTATCATTTTTAAATCGTTATCATGCTATAGTATCAATACCCAATTTAACTATTAAAGATTACCAGAAATAATTACAAATTCATATACAACTAGAACCTATAACAGAAAACGTTTTATGTTTTAATAAAGCAACTTTCCTAAATACAATTATTGCTTCCAAACCCTCTTTATCGATTTCATCTACATTTTCTATGGCTATTATTACTTTTTGAATGGTTAAAAAATGTGTTCAAAATACATAATAAAAGAGTCAGGTGTTGTGGTGTTTATATTTCCACTTAAACAAAATATTACATATTGTTTTAAGATTCTTAAGCAGAAAATTTTATGTTTTTAATTATTAATACTGACACAAATATCTCCTTATAACTCTCGAAAACAAGGCTATTGTCGATGAAAGACCATTTTGTGAAGTCGAATGATTGAATATTATTACTTAAATTGTAGAGTATGAAAATCAAACACTTAGCGATTTTAGTATTCTTTTTTATCACTGCTTTTATGTATTCTCAAAATATGAAAGAAGGTTTTATGTTTTTAGAAACCAGCAAATACAAACAAGCAGAAAATTTTTTTAAAACTGTTTTAAAGTCATACCCCAGTAATAAAACTGCAAGACTTTGTTACGGAAGGGCTATTGGTTTAAATGGGGATTCTAATAAAGCTTTAACCCTATTTACAAACCTTTTAAATGATTTCCCTAAAGATTTTGAAGTAAAACTAAATTATGCAGAAGCTTTACTTTGGAATAAAAATTATCTACCAGCAGAAGCGTATTATCAAAAATTAATAAAAGAAAATGATAAAAGTTTTCCTGCTCTCTTAGGTTATGCAAATTCGTTATCTAATCTAAAAAAATATGATGATGCTATCGTTTATGTTAATCAAGCGCTGGTTCTTATACCAAGAAACAAAAATGCCTTAATTTCTAAAAAATATATACGTTTAGGCTTAGCAAATGAAAAGGTTAACGCTCAAGAGTACGTTACAGCAGATAGAATATTACAAGAAAATTTAGAAGATTTTAAAAATGATACAGAAACTTTAATAAATTTAGCTAACCTATACTTAGTTTCAAATAAGATAGATAAAGCAAAACAAACTTATGAGGTTATTGGAGAAAATCCTGATAATAAATTAACGTATTTAAATGGCACCTCTTTAATTTATCATTTAGATGGTAAAGATATAGAAGCTTTAAATACTAGTAAAGAAGCAATTATTCTTTTAAGTAAGAGAACTGATTCAACTATAAAAAATCAAACTATAGAAAGATACATACAGGCCTTAATTTGGAATAAGAAATATAGCATAGCTCAAAAAAAAATAAATAATCTGTTTTCTGACAATAAAGATTCTAAAAATTGGATGTTATCCTTAAGAGCAACTCTAAATATTTATAAAAGCGAGTTTGAAAAAAGTGTCACAGATTATAATTTAATATTACAAAAAGATAGTGCGTCTTTTGATGGTAATTTAGGGAAAGCAAATGCCTTAAAAGCACTAGGGTATTATGAAGATGCATATACGTGCGCCGAAAACACATTAAAGTTTTACAAAAACCAAAAAGATGCAGTTTATTTTATAAAAAACTTAAATAAAAATTTTATTCCATTTGTAGACACTAAAGCTTCCTCATCTTTTGATAATGGTAATAATGAAGCCTATTCTTATACAGCGACTTCAGAATTCTCTTTTTCTACAAAACTTAAAGTATTAGGGAGTTATAATTATAGAACTACGACTAATAGTATTAGTGCTATTAAAGCTACTTCTAACAACATTTTAGCGGGTGCCTCCTATCAATTAATTAACAATATTATATTAAAAGGCAGCTTAGGCGTTACATCTTCTAAGGCAGAAACAACAAATTTCAATCAGTTATTAGTTGATGCTTCCATCTTTTTAAAACCTTTTAAACTTCAAAATTTAGAATTAGGTTATAAGAGAGGAGTTGAGAACTTCAATGCAGAGTTGTTAAACAGAGAAATTGTTCAGAATAACTTTTTATTAAATTATAGTCTTAACACCAACTTTAAATTAGGTTGGTTTACTCAATATTATTACACTAGACAGAGTGATAATAATACACGGAACTTACTATTTACTTCTTTGTATTACACTCTTTTAGAAAAACCGGCCTTAAAAGCCGGTATTAATTATCAAAATATATATTTTAAAAATCAAGTCCCAACAATTTACTTCAGTCCAAGTAAATTTAATGCTGTAGAAATATTCTTTAATATTATAAAGGATGAATCGATTTCTAAAGGCAAACAATTATTCTATGATTTAACAGTTGCTACTGGTTATCAATTTATTGAAGAAGAAAAAAAGCAGAGCACTTATCGAATACAAGCAAAATTAGGATATAAATTCTCTGAAAGAAGTTTGCTGAACCTCTATGGAATACAAAGTAATATAGCTTCTACCACTGCTGCAGGTTTTACTTTTACAGAAATTGGTCTACGTTTTAAATGGTATCTTTTACGTAAACCATTCTTCAAAAAAAATATTTAAAACGTTTATAGTCAAGTATTTAAGTAAAAATAACAGGGGATATCCTTTTTTACAGTCTGACTCTTTTTTTTATAAAAAACCAATTTAAAATTAAGCAACAGTATCTCATTGACATCTATGCTACGCCCCATCTATAAAACAGTTTAGAGATATTTATTATGAAGACATTTTTTTCGTGTTATAAATTTAATTTGGCGGCACTTTTCCTATTTTGGTATGTCTTCTTTTTGTAATGTAGGGCTAGCGCTATATGAACTCCTCCCATTAAACCGGACAGTTTAAAAGCAAAGAATTATGGGCGAATAAATGTTTAACGTTAAACAACTATTTGCTTATAAAACAATCAAAGTATTCGGAATCGCAGATTGTATTTGCATTCAAACAGGTAGAGACCGGCACCCGTATCCAAGAGGTCTGCCGGAAGATGGGTATTAGTGAGGCCACCTTTTACAATTGGAAGAAGAAATATGGGGGTCTTGGAATCGCTGAACTACGCAGGTTAAAGAACCTAGAGGATGAGCACTCGCAGCTCAAGAAGCTGGTCGCCGACCTTAGCCTTGACAAGCAGCTCCTTTAGGTCGTGCTGAAAAAAAAGTTCTGAGGCCGTCCCGAAAAAATGGGATGGTCGATAACATCAAGATGGAGTACAATAGCTCCATCCGGCGTTGCTGCAAGCTCGTATTGCTGCATAAGAGTGTTTTCTATTACAAGGCCAAGGGGCGTAGCGATGAAGTGTTGCGCATGCGAATGAGCGAGATAACCTCTGTAAGGGTGCGCAATGGTTTTTGGCGTAATCCATATCCTTTTAAAAAGAGAGGGGTTTATAGACAACCACAAACGCATGTACAGGGGCTATTGCGAGGAGGGGCTGAACCTTCAGCGCAAGGGTCGAAAACGTAACCACCGCCGCACATAGGCAACCTGTTGAGGGCAATGCCTCTAGCTTACATGAGTGTTGGGGCATGGATTTTGTCTGTAACCAGCACTATAACGGCAATCGGTTCAGGGCCTTAACTGTAGTGGATAATGGAAGCGAGTTTATCAGTAAAGTATTGGATAAATGAGCCTATGAGAACAATGACGAACTTGACTTCGCAAGACCTGGAAAGCCTACTGATAATCCGTTTATAGAAAGCTTTAACGATTGGTTCAGAGTTGAATATCTCAATGCGAACTGGTTCTTCTCTTTGGAAGATGTACAGGAAAAGTTCGATATTTAGAGAGAGGCTTACAACAACTTTAAACCGCACAGCTCGTTGGGGGACATGTCCCCCAACGAGTATATCGAAATGAATGAAAATTACTCGGGTTCTCTAGTTATGACCGGTACCTAAATATGAAAGGAGGTCAGAATGACCGTTTTATAAGTGTTACTATTTGTTCTATTTTGTACTTCTAATAATCATCAAGTTATCTTTAAAGTACCTCCTCAACACCTCGTTTTTGAATTTTTTAAAAAAACAGATAGTTCATCAAAAGCCTAAAATTGATTTAAAAACTGATGGTTAAAAAAATCTTCTTTCTCCATAATGGCCGAATATTTAAAATCAAAAAAAATAGTAGAACCATGCCCTTGTTATTTTTTGACTCACACACTTTATAGGGTACTGCCATTAGAAAATAATGATTACTTAATCAGGAAGGTGCCCTCAAATACTTTGTTATTAGCGTCTTTTAAACGATATTTATATATTCCGCTTGTTACCTTTGGAGTAGTATACCAAACACTTTTTGATGCCCTATCTGTACTTATTTTTTGGGTATCTACGACTCTTCCTAATAAGTCATAAACTTGAATAGTAATATTTTTTGATGTTTCTATTAGTCTAATTGTAGTCGTACTTTCAAATGGATTAGGATAATTTATTAGCCTACTTTTATTTTCAACAGAAACATCGCTAAGGCCCATAACACCTTGCGTATTAAATGAGAGGTTATTGATAGCCATATTAAAAGGGGTATCGTTAGCGTCATCGCCTATGATTGAAAACACAACTGTTTTAATGTTAGTTATCTCAACAGAATTACCATGTCCATCCACAAAATCTGCAAAAGAAATATCAAAGTCTTTTTCAGTCATATTTACAGGAATCACATAACGTATTCTATTTTCCCAAATTCTGTCTTCTTCCTGCATAATAATAAGTTCTACTGGCTCAGTATTGGTAATTAAAAAATTGATAAAACTATAATTTATAACACTTAATGTCTGATTTCCTGGCAAAATATGTCTAAATAAATTGATATTTCTTTTTATTTCTCCAGAAATGCTCGGGTTTCTATCTACCTCATAATTTTCATCTGAATAGTTTATATTAGATGTGGTAACATCAAAGAAATTAATAGTTGCGTAATCATCTAGATAATCTAATCCCCAAGGTCCATCGGCTAAATACAATGCATCTTTTTGAGCGTTATTATTTGCTTGTAAAGAGAAACCAATATCGAAAAGAACGCTAGTATCTATAGATAGCACATCATTATAATTACCCAGTAATGGATATGTTCTATTAATAGCATGACGACTAGAGACTTCAGTTTCTGCTATACTTCCATAAAAATTTACAGAAGTTTCTTTTGTTTTGTTAATAATATTTAAATTAATAAATCCATTTGAGTATGCCCCTGACTTCACAAACACATTTGGTGTAACATTTTCTACAGCAGTACTTTTTAGGCTGTTTTCTATTGTATGCTTATCTAAAATATAGTTTGCTATTGAAAACACATGCGAAAAAGAACCTCCCCATATTTGGAAATTTTGATAATTACCTATAGGATATTGATCTATATTCCAAAAACTAAATAATTCATTTGCTATATTATTTAATTTTATTGAGAAGGTTAAGGTATATTCTATTTCACCTGTAGCACGCAGTATTTTTGAACTAATTATTTGATGACCTCTTGTAACAACAGTTCTTACATCTTCTAAGCTAGATCCATTTAATCTATCACAAATCACTTTAGAGTGGTCATAAATTGAATTAGTTGTAGCAGTAGCAAAAACTGCCGAGACTCTGGTGGATCCCTGATAATAATCAACTGAAAAAACTTCATCTGCATTGGTTATTTCTAATAAGTCATCTGGACTAGAAACTTTAGCTATTTCTGTTCCATTCATACCAGTTTCTGGCAAATAATTGATTAAGGATATTTGATTTATTTTTTTGGAGAGGTTTTTTGTAAATTTTTGTTGTGTTTCTAAAGTGTTAAACGTATTCCCTTCTTTTTTTCTATTAAAATTTCTTTTCGCAATTAGGTTGGCTAGAGAACCAGTACTTTCTAACCCAGCTTCATTACCTGATGTTATTCCGTAAGAATTACTTATATCTGCAAAATTATTTGTGCTTATTCCTTCATAAGCACTTGCAGTTACATAAAAAATAGCGTCATTAAAATCGTTATCGCAAGAAATATCGTCTCTTTTAATATCTTCAAAACCTAAAATAATTCTTTCATTGACTGAATCTTCTAGCAACACATTATGATATCTTAAAGTCGCATCACTTTCTGGATTATAATCTGGATTTGAATACAAATTCCATAACCCATCACCAATAGCACCATCAGCTGAACTCCAAGCATCTGCAAGTAGTACCCAACCGATTCCTGTTCCTGCTTCAAAAGTTCCAATTTTAACTTTGTCTCCGACTTCCAATCCACCTCCACTACCCAACTCAGAAACGTTTGGGAAAATAATTGTTATTTCATCTTTTGTTGGCGCTGTAGCCGATTGGTTATTTAAATCATAGGTATAAAACCCTAAAACATTTTTAAATTCAACTCCCTCATTTATAAATGTTACCCATAGGTCTGTATTTCCTTCAATTTTAACATCTGTATCATAGCCAGAAGTAATATACTGTGGGTTATAGTCTGGAACAGGATAATTATCTGGAAGTGAATTACTTATAGCTTCTTGAGTTACTTGTGAAACAATATCTTTTGGATCTTCTAAATAAAGCGGAGTACCATTCGAAGTATATTCACCCAAATAATTATACGTTGGCACAGCTACTGGAATTGTAGCTTCGAAGGAATTTGTTGCTATAGCGCCAACAGTTGCGTACAACCTTCCTTCTATAGCACCGCCTGCCCCTAATGAAACTGCCCCTGGATAAGCTATTGCCGTACCAATCATTGTTGTGTTTGCCCCCAAACCAACAGCACCAACAGCAATCCAAAAAACATTAGCTGACGAAGCCTCGTTTGCTAGAAGAACTGTAGCTCCAGCAACTGAATTAAGTGCTCCAGTAATTTTAAAGATAAACATAGCGTCAGGATCTCCCTGAGCATCTAAAGTAAGCGTTCCTGTAATTGCAACAGCAGCTGCAATACCGTAAACGCCAGGGTAAATAGTCTCCCCATCTACACTACCAAAAATTCCACTATGATCAGTTATTGTTGCTGTTAAACTTTGAAGTTGAAGACAAGCAACTTCTAAATCCGCATAGGCTTGTGCAGTAACTGAATTCGAATTCTCTATAACACCGTTTAAAACTGAAGGCGCTCCAAAACCAGCTATTGCTCCAGCATTTGAACCAACATTACCTGTAATTGTAGAAATCCCTGTATTGGCGACTGCGCCAACACCAGTAAATAACATAAAATCAGCTACGGTACCAAAATCAATATCAATTAATGATGAACTATTACTTTTTAAGTTAAACGGATTTACTAAAAATCCAGAGGTATCCTCTTCATATTCATAAACAGTAGAATTAAATTTATAACTTTCAGCCTGAAAAGAAATCATTGCGGTGGATAAAAAAATAAACAGTAGTTTTTTCATGATATAAATTTTATATCATAAATATACTTGGTAAAATAAATGAAATTATTAATATTCGTCTTTACCACCTTTAACGGTAGACTAAAGGTAAGATATGTTTAGACGAACTGTTAAAGTAAATCTAAACGCTTCATTAATTCTGGACGTTTTGATCTACTTACAGGAATAACATCTTTCTTTATCAAGACGCTATTATCTTCGATATCAATAATTTTTTTAATATTAATGATAAAAGATCTGTGGATTTTTAAGAATAAAGAATCTGGTAATTTCTCTTCTATTTTTTTTAGTGTAGAATGAACCCTATAATTTCCGGTTTCAGTTTTTATTTCAATATAATCGCGTTCTGCTTTTACGAGGTAAATACCTGCCAAATCTATTTTTACAAGACGCCTATCAATATTAACATAAAAATCATTTTCTATTTCCAAACCTAATTTAATATCACTTGAAGTACTTGCATGTATTTGGGCTTTTAGTATCGCTTTTTGGAATCTTAAAAAACCAACAGGTTTCAGTAAATAATCTATGATAAAACCATACTCAAATGCTTCTAAAGCAAATTCTGAATCTGAAGTTGTTAAAATTATTTTTGGTGGATTCTTAATTGTTTTAATAAGGTCCAATCCATTAAAATCTGGCATATGAATATCCAAAAAAATAAGGTCTATCTCGTTTGCATTCAAAAACTTGATTGCTTGCATTGCGTTTGAAAATTCATCAACAACTTTTATAGACTTTATTTTATCACAAAGAGTTCTAATAATAACTCTTGCCATTTGTTCATCATCTACAATAATACATTTCATAAAATTTAAATAGTTTTCAAATAATATGAAATAACTACTAAAATTTTTTCAAAATCTTCAACTTTATCTAAATTAAGTTTTCTTAGATTATGTTCAAATTCGTTAGCTATTTTATAACTTTTATCTAAGCTTAATATACTAATTTTATGTTTAAGGCAATGAACATTCTCTGCTATTTTTTTATAGTCCTTATTTTTTAAACTTTTATAATACTCTTCTTTTTCTTCAATAAACTCGTTTTTTATAACATTTATAAGCCTTTCCCTTATAGATTCATCTCCGCTTGCCAGCTCTTCTACATATTCTAAGTTAGGCTTTTCCATGACTATTTTTTTAATGTAAAATAAAAAGTTGTTCCTATTTTTGGTTTAGATTCTATCCAAATTTCACCTTGATATAAATAAACTATTTTTTTTACAATGGAAAGCCCAATACCTGATGATTCTTTATTTGCTTTTAATGAATGGAAAAGTTTAAAAATTTTATCCACATAAACTTTTTCAATTCCAATTCCATTGTCTTTTACTGAAAATTGATAAAATGATTTATTTTCTAAAACGTCTATTTGAACAATGCCTTTTTTCTTATCATTAAATTTAATAGCATTACTAATTAAATTTTGAAAAAGTTGTTGGAATTTAATTTTATCACCTCTTACTGAAGGTAATTTATTAAGTACTCGAACTGTTATGTTTTCTGGAATAAAAATAATTTTTTGTACGTTTTCTAAAACAATATTTAAATTTACATCTCGTTTTTCTGAAGCAGTCCCATCGATACTAGAATAAAAAAGAATATCTGAAATTAATTGTTCCATCTTTTCTAAAGTGTCTTCAATTAAATCAAAATTCTGAAGCGTAGATTCATCAAATAAACCTTCGTTATCCATTTTAATCCAAGAAACCAATGCATCAATACTTCTTAAAGGAGATTTTAAATCATGAGAGACTATATGGGCATATTCATTTAATTCATTATTACTTTTTTCCAATTTCACAAGTAACTGTTGATTCCGATGTTCCACTTTTTTATGTTCCCTTATGCTTATTGCAGTTCTTAATTTTATAGCGGCTAAGCTGGCAATACTCTCTAATGTTTTAATATGCTCCTCTGTGTAATGATTTTTGTCCTTATGCTCAGAATCAATAATTCCAATTACGATACCGTTACTCACAATAGGCACTGTTATTTCAGAAAAACGCCTTTCATCATCCTTTACGTAACGGTCGTCTTTAGACGTGTCGTTTATGAGTTCGGATTTCCCCGATTTTGCAACACTACCGACAATTCCAGTTCCTTTTTGAATAAACAACTTATTAATAATTGTATTGTCATCATTTAATTTAGACCCATAAACTGCTATCTGTTCTGTAGTTTCTTTTTCGTGATCTACCAAATAAATAACGCAATCGTCACTGTCTAAATACGCTGCAATATTATTTACAATTTCCCAGGCAATCTCAACAATATCTGTTTTACCTAATATTGATTTGGTAAGATTATTTATTAAATCGATTATAAGGGTTTTTTCTCTATTTGAGGTAATATCTTCAATGAACGTTACTTGGTGCTTTATATTTCCATCTTTATCCCTTACAACATTCACATTAGTCTTTGTCCAAATAACAGAACCGTCTTTCTTTTTATACCTTTTTGTGAAAGTAAAATTATCAATTTCGTTTGCAGTAATCTGTTCTATATATAGTTTAAAAGAGTGAGAATCTTCGGCAAAGGATAAATCCCTTATTGCAAATGTATTTAATTCTGTCTCAGAAAATCCAAGCATATATTGAAGTGCAGCGTTGGTTCTTATAATCCGACCATGCCGAGTTAAAGCTATACCTATTGAAGAATTATTTACAATAGTATCTAACTCTTCCTTTTTTTCTTGGATTAATTGCGCATTTTTTCTGGCCTCTGTAACATCTAAATAAATTTCAATAAAACCAATAGAATTTCCTTTAATATTATAGTTAGGTGCGCCACTCACTAACAAATTTCTAATAGCACCAGACTTATTTTTTATTTTAAATTCGTAGGAGTTAGATTCACTTTTATTCAGTTTATCCTTTTCTGTTTTGGTAGAATCAGCATCGTATACCGGTTCAAATACTTCTTTAGCTTTTTTACCTAAAAGTTCTTTTTGGGAGTAACCAGACATTTGAAGAAAACTTTGATTGACAAATAAAATCTCATCATACGTATTTAACTCTACTAATCCAAGATTCATATTCGCAATAATATTGCTATAATTTTCTTTTTGGACTTCTAGACTCTCTCTGTATTTTTTTCTTAATGTTATATCTTTATAAGTCCAGAGATTCCCTTTGTATTGCTCTCCTTTTAAAATAGGAATAAAGTCTCGTTCTAAGATTTTTCCATCGACCATACTTAATTCATCTCCTAAAACTTGTTGTTTTATTTCTAAGATGCTTGTCACTCTAGAGGTAAATTCTTCTGGGTGTTTGAATAGGCTTTTACTATCATTTGCAGCAGAAGAACAGTCTTCTCCTTTTAATAAATTTGGCGAAATAGGTATATTGAACAGCTCACAAAATTTATTATTTACTAGGATTATTTTTCTATTTTCATCTTCTAGCAATACGGCACTTTCTAAATTTTTAATAACAGATGACAACCTGTTTTCTGATTCAATCAATAAATCTTCCGCTTTTTTTTCAGAGGTGATATCTCTAATAATTCCTTGTGCTCCGGTGGGCTTATTTTCCTTGTCAACAATTACGTTTCCGTTAATTTGAACCCACTTTACTCGTTTATCTTTACTTAATATTCTTGTCCTATAATTAGTGAATACACCTTTTTCCTTTAAAATATTAAATGACCTAATTCCATATTCTAAATCTTCGGGATATATTAAATTAGAAACATTACATTTTTCTTTTTCAATATTATATCCAAAAAAGTCAGTGGCAATGTCATTCATTTTTACAATATTGCCGAACATATCTATTAGAATGTAACCATCATTAATATTTTCGAAAACTCCTTCTAATTGAGAAGATTTTTGCTCTAAAAGATTCTCTAGCGCTAAATTTGTTTTTTTAAGTTCCTCTGAAAGGTATAAATCATTATGTTTATTTTCCGCTATTTTTTCAGCCGCTATTCTTGCTGCTTTTTCTCTTTTTAAATTTCTTTGTAGTAGGTCTATTTTATCTTGGTTCATTAATGTTGTTTAATCATGAATTTTACTACTGAACCCCTTTTTTTATTTTTTTTCAAAAATAATTACTGCGTTATTTTAAACTGCTCAAGCATTTTATTTATTAATCCAAGTCCAAAATGATGCACGGCTCCAATTGATTTAAAACGAATAAACCCCCTATTTTTATTCAATAATAAAGGTCAGTAATTCTGTGTTAGAATAAATTTATATGCTTCTAGGTACGTTTGCCCCACAATAAAGGCAATTACTTTAATATAACCTTTGTCTGTTGCTAAATGCCCTAGGCACCTATATTCTAAACTCTATTTTTATTCAACTTAATTTAAGAACTTATTCAATACTATGCCTTTAAATCTTAATATTTTATAATTCATTTATACACCAATAAGATAAAACTACATCTATTTTTTTAACATAATCTTTATATTTTAAAGGCTTTAAAATATAGCCAGCAATACCAATCCTATAGCATTCTTCTCTATCTTTTTGAAAATCTGATGTTGTTAAAATGACTATTGGAATATGTCTTAAATCATCGTTGCTTTTAAAGGCTGATAAAAATTCTATCCCACTAATTTTTGGCATGTTTAAATCCAATAAAATAATATCTGGAAAATACTCTTTTTGTTCTAAAATTATAAACGCTTCATCTGCAGATTTAACTGCGGTTATTTTATGATTTAATTTTAATGATAAAATGGTTCTTTCCATTTTTATTACTTCTATAGCATTATCTTCAATCAATAAAATATTTAATTTTTTTTTCAAAATTTCTAAAATTATTTTAGTTAATATGAAATTAATTTATTTTTTAAAAATCAAGTATTAAGTCTTTTGAATAATAGGTTTTCTACATACGATATGCATTTAAGTGTCGACAAATGGATTAATAGTGTATTGTCTTATTAGCGTCTCTTGAAATAGTTACGTAAAAAAATGGACGTACTATTATTTAACCAGACATAAAGTTAAGAGCATCTTGACTATTTAAATTATATTTATAAAACATCGAGAGAAAAAAGAAAGTACACCGTAGCTTTTAAGTAAAATGATGTAGAACTTGCTTACGCATCTAGTTAAGTTCTAGAAATATGTAAAGAGCTGGGTGCACCAACATCCGTATTGAGCCTTTGGCGAAGGGAATCGGGAACATATGACTAGAACAGTTTTTCTGGCGAGGGGAATCCTAACTTACAGATGAGCAACGTAAAATAGCCGAGTGGAAGAAAAGGGTAAGGAATGCCGAATTAGAGCGCGACATCCAAAAAAATGTAAAAACCATCTTCTCCTAGGGAGACTGGAGAAATATAGGTTTGTAAAACCCCATAAATTTAAATTTCCAGCTTCAGAAGATGTGCAAAATGTTCAAGATAAGTAAAAGTGGGTGTTACAATTAGTTAGGACGGGGTCCATCCGAAAGAGGTCATAACCACGGCTATCCGTGATATTTTCGAAGGTAGCTTTGGAGGTTATGGCGCTCCTAGAGTTAAAGCGGAATTGTTAAAAAGAGGTCCTCGTGTCTCAAGACCCAGGGTAGTTAGGATAATGAGGGTCAATAATCTGTTTTCTAGAAGGAAACGTAAATTCAAGATTACTACAAACAGCAAACACAACTACCCCATAGCATCCAATAGCCTTAACCAGGACTTTAAGGTTTTTGGGGACAACCAGGTCTTGGTATCGGAGATCACCTATATGCAAACCAAACAGGGTTGGATGTTTTTAACTGTTATTATTGATTTGTTCAGTAGAAAAGTCGTTGGCTGGTCTATGAGCGATAATGTAACAACACAGGATACCATTATTGCTGCATGGCATATGGCTATAAAATCTAATGTAATTACAGAACAATTTATTTTTAACTCAGATAGAGCATCTCCATATGCTAGTTATAAATTTACCAATAGTCTAAAAAGCGATAATGGATTGGTAAAACAAAGTAGGAGCAGAAAAGGTACCTGTTGGGATAATACTGAAGCTAAATCATTCTTTAATAGTTTGAAAGTAGAAAGGGTATATAAACACAATTACAGCCTTAAATCTGAAGCAGAGCTATCTGTTTTTCAATGAATCGAAACATGGTATAAGAGACGAAGAATACACTCCACTTTGGGGTATAAAACTATTAAAGAATTTGAACTAGAAATGTATAATCAAAATGTAGCAGCATAACTCTTGTCTAATTTTTCATTTTTTTGTTACAAGTCCAATCCAAAAGCGATTTCTTAACACGGCCATCTATTTAAACTAAATGATAGTTTACTGACTGACAAATCTTCACAACAGGCTAAACATCTAAAAGGATTGAATCACCTTTTTTATCAAAAAATTGTAATTATTATCCATTTAAAACCACTTTTATTATTAGTAACTAAAACAACTGTATTTTTACACCAGAATAAATGTGTTTCAATGAATTTATTGGATGTTTCTCCTATACTTAGTTCAATACTCGGACTACTCTTGGGTATTTTCATACTATCAAGAAAATCAGGCCTGGGCAATGATAAAAAAATAAGGCTGGTATTGAGTGCATTGGTATTTTTATATGCCTATACGTCATTCGATTATTATTTATCGCTCAAACTTGATATAAACAGTCTTTATTCGGGTGGTTCTTACCTATTATACCATGTTATTGGTCCCCTATTCTACTATTTTATTGCATTATTTACAAAAACAGCGGTTAATCTTAAAAAGTGGGTTTTACTATTAATAGTATATACCCTTATCCGTTGGTCTCTTTTTCTACCTATATTGGAGTATGACACTGTTAACGAAATAATTGCATCTGCTGGTGACTATGGTGTTTGGTTTTGGATAGAATTAGAATATCTTGTATCCACTATCATAAACATTCTTTTATTGGTCTTGGGGTATATAAAACTGCAAAGAGCACCGCTTTTTCTAGTTTTAGATAGATCAGAACAGCTAAATTATCAGTGGATCAAAATATTGATACTGTTATTTATTGTGTTACAATTCGCAAGTGGGTTCAATACGGTTCTAAACACTGATAGTATTGAGGCCCTTGAATTCTATATGAAGATTGAAACGTTTTTGTTATCCATTTTCTTCTTTATTTTCGCATATTCGATTATGTATTTACCTGTTTTTGCTTTTACAGGTTCTTTTGATGATTTACCGCAAGCAACAAAGAAAAAGTATGCAAAGTCATCCCTTTCTGACTCTTTTAATCTGTTCAAACAAATTGAAGAAAGCGTTAGAAAAGAACAGCTGTTTCTTGATTTCGATATTAAGCTAAACACCCTCGCAGACAAACTCAATAATTCTGTACATCATATATCACAAGCCATAAATGAAAATACCCAAATGAGCTTTCCTGATTATATCAATCAATATAGAATTGAAGTTGCGAAAACGAAGCTTCTTGAACTTAGGCCCGATACAATTTATTCAATTTCTTTAGATGTAGGCTTTAACAGTAAAGCTGCTTTCTATACGGCGTTCAAAAAAAATACACAAATGACTCCCACCGAATTTAAAAAACTTCACAACGCTGATGATTAGCGTAAACATCTGATTACCAATTTATAACAGTTAAAAAAAGTGTCTTCCCGATAAATGAAGACACTTTTTTTTGTTTGGTATTATAGGGAAGAGCGCTTAAATGCCCATCCCAAAATACATTTGTCCCATAAATATAAATCATTTATAATAATTTAAAAAAGAAAAATTATGATTGCATTAAAAACTACTACTCTGATATTATCATTAATATTGGTCGGAACCTTTACAAGCAGTGCACAGTCAAATGACAGCTCCAATTTAGAATTCGGGATTAAAGCTGGGGTGAATCTCTCGAATCTAAACAATGCCGACGGAAAGCGTAAAATAAGTCCCTTAGCCGGAATTTTTGCGGAATACAGATTTACTGAAAAAGTATCGATTCGTTCGGAAGCTATGTTTTCCGTTCAGGGAGCTAAGAAAAAAGGAAGCTTTGAAACGGTAAAGTTAAACTATGTAAACCTTCTCCCTGCACTTGTAAAATTTTATCCAGTTGAGAAAATAAGTATTGAGGCAGGTCCTTATGTTGGACTTCTTTTAAGCAAAAAAGACAATAACCCATCTACATTGGATTATCAAAAAATGGATTTTGGTGCAGTCTTGGGTCTGGGGTATCGCCTTGTCGACAATGTAGAAATAGGGTTACGCTATTCTTATGGTGTGTTAGATATTACTAAAACTCCCGGGAAAATTAAAAATAGAACCTTCCAATTGGCACTTTCTTACAACTTTTAAAAGTTAGGCTAACAAAGTCAAAACGCAATACTTGAGCGGCCTCTAAGCCGATAATTACACTCCTTAAATCTAACACCAAAATACCTGTATTATATGTTCGAAAGTAAACAACGAATCCAAGGGTATGATGTTGCCAGTGCTTTGGCCTTATTCATTATGGTCATCGTCAACTTTGATTTGGGTCTGGCAAGGCTAAATGATGATGGGTTATTGTCCAAGGTGTTAGATCAGTTGCAAGGCAAAGGAGCCGCTCTTTTTATTGTATTGGCTGGTGTTGGAATTTCCTTGTTGGTCAAGACAAATTTATTTTATTACGATAAAATAAAGTTATGGGAAAAACAAAGAATAGTACTAAAACAGGGCGCGTTTTTATTTGTGTTGGGATTGATGTACCTGCCTTTATGGCCTACTGATATTCTACATTATTACGGTTTTTTTATTTCTATCGGTGCCTTATTGATTTCAATACGTTCGAAAAGTCTATGGATACTCGTAGTTATTTTAATCGCTGTTTATCCACTTATTCTGAGTTATGTGGACTTGGGAACTGGCTGGAATTGGAACATTAAACAGTACAATAGTTTTTGGACCTTCAATGGTTTTCTCCAGAATTTACTAGTGAATAGTTTTTATCCTGTGGTGCCTTGGGTCGCTTTCGTACTAGCAGGTATATGGCTCGGAAGACAAAATATAACAAATAAAAATAACAGAAACCTAATCCTATTATTATCCATAACCATATTTTTCTTGGTTCAGATGAGTTCCTTTAGGCTTGGTTACATCGCTCTGCACTATACTAATATGCCGGCCGAAGATATACTGGCTATCTGGGGAACAGAATCATTCCCACCGATGCCACTATTTATGATTTCAGGTATAAGCTGGTCTTTTACAATAATCCTACTATGCGTCTGGATTACTGAAAAAATGAATACTAGAGACGGATTATCAATTCTAGCGAAAACGGGTCAAATGGTATTTACGCACTACATACTACATGTTGTTGTGGGCATATTAGGTGTATACCTGCTTTTTGGTAAAAACAACTTAAGTACAGAGGTTGCTTTTCTGTATGCCATAGATTTCTGTATCGTTTCTATAATCTTCTCTATGTTATGGAGCCTGAGGTTTACAAAAGGCCCTATATCAATGTTAATGGGATTAATAAGCAAATCAAAAATTACTAAAACAGGTTACAATGAAAATGATAAAAAATTATAAGGAATTAAAGAATAGTATTAAGACAGTAAGCATAACAAGCCTATTAATAATCGCTGTCAGTAGCAATATATTTGGACAGGAAGACATGACAAATATGCTATTCGATACATGGTATTTAGATACCTATAAAATCGAAAGTAAGGAGTATCCGCCCAACAAAAATGAAAAAGGAGATTACATCTTTTTTAAGGAAGACATGACTTTTATTTCAAAATCAGAAGGTAAAGAAGAAGAAGGAACTTACACCCTAAATACAAACGGTGCTTATGTTGTAATGAGCGATAAAAATGGTAAAAATATAAAAGCCTATATCATCTCAATTTCAAAGAAATCCTTAATACTCAAGTATGATATTAGTGAAATTAGTGACGTCGAAGTACAGTACAATAAACCTATTTAATAAATAAATGATGATGAAAAAAATAATAAATATTTTAGCTGTGTTTTTTAGTTGTGCTATCTGTTTTTCACAGACAACTATAGATTTAAAAAAAGTTCCATTCGAGATTAAGAATCAGAATTTTTATGTAGACAACGTAATAGATGATCGTCAAGAGCTACACCTTGGTGTTATAGAAGATAATTCTAATCAGAAAGTAAAACTACGTTTTGAGAATGGTACTGCAACAACAATCAAATACTTTATGGATGCTGCTCTGCCTAAAACAGGTGACAGAGTTCCGATTACTTTAAGGATTAATAATTTAAAAATTGAAGAAGCACAAACAAGTATCGATAAGAGAACAGCAAGGGTTTATATTGAACTGTATTTCTATGCAGCAAACGGAGAAGAACTTTATAACGTAGTTCATTATGAAGATCAGGTTTTTCCAGTTTCTAATTTAACGGAAATCTACGAAACCCACGAACAAAGAATCCGAGCGGTATTAGAATATTGCTTACGGAGCTTCATCAATGCACAAAAAGCAAATACTACCAATATTTTGACAAAAGATGGAATACTAGATAATGCGAGTTCCACTACGGAAGCATCCACTTTTGAAACCTATGTTCCTTTAGGGAAGTGGTTCAATATGCTAACATTTAAAAGAATGACGGATAAATATAATGAGGGTTGGAACGTTTCCTATACTGGATTTTCAGATAATGAAAAAGACCTTATTATTCCTTTTGTAATAGGGTATGGTCAATCTAGAGCTAAATCAAATGTAGTACAAGAGCGTGGGTATAGTTCTGCTGATTCGTATGCCTTAGGTTTAGGATTCAATGGCTATCTCAAAATAACACCTGGTGTTTATCTCGATATTGGTCTAAATGTACCTATCGGAATGGAAGTATTAAGAGATTTAGAAGACAAAAAATCTACTAATTTTTTAATAGGTCTTCGTACGAACCAAGGAGTGAAAATAATTCCTTGGAAAGATTTTGGAATTGTAATTGGAGCTGGTCTCTTTCAACAATGGCAGACGTCTAAAGTAATCAATAGAAATATTGGATTTGTATTGGAATTAGGAATTAATTTTTAAGTGCATTTTATTTCGGAACGCGCAAGCCATAATTGCACAACTAAAATTAAAATATTTATAAAATGAGTTTCACAAGATTAATATCCTTATTTGAAGGATCTCAAATAATGACCTTCATTACTTATTTTTTTATTTTCAATATTAGCCTAATTTTGATTGAAACAGTAACAGATTTAATTACCGCAAAAAAAAGAAGATGGAAAGATACAGGTGCTAATTTTTTAATTTTTATAATGAATCAGGTTCTAGAAAAAACAGTTGTCGGTTCCATTGGCGTTATTTGTTTAATGCCATTTCATTTGCTTACTCCACTCTCTATACCTCTAAACTTACTGACTTGGGTACTCGCATTTTTTGCTGCAGACCTAACGTATTATTGGATGCATAGAATAGAGCACGAACAAAGAATTTTATGGGCTTTGCATAGTGTGCATCATTCTTCTAAAGATTATAATTTAAGTATTTCATTTAGACTGAGCATTTTGGAGGGCTTGATAGAATGGGCTTTTTTAATTCCAATGATACTCATAGGTTTTAGTCCTTTTCAAGCTATAGTAGGACTTATCCTAGTCGCGCAATTTCAAACATGGATACATACAGAACGTATTGGAAAACTAGGTTGGCTAGACAAAATTTTTAATACACCGTCGGTACATCGTGTACATCACGGATCAAATAAAAAATACCTAGATAAAAATTATGGTGGATTTTTGATTATTTGGGATCGAGTATTTGGAACCTATCAAAAGGAAGAGGAAAAAGTTATTTATGGGTTAACCAAAGATATAAATACCAACAACCCAATGTTAATTAATTTCATAGAATTTAAAAGCATACGAAAAGATCTAAAAAAGTGTAAATCGTGGAAAGATCGATTTAAGATAATCTTTGGAAATTTATCATGGAGACCAGATTATTTCAAAGAATAATCGAATAATGTGGGATAATAGATTACTATTTTTTGAAACTAAAAAAACCTAATGAAACAAAGAATAATAGGAATAGATGTAGCACGAGCATTGGCAGTTATCGGAATGATTATCGTCAATTTCAAAGTTATATTTGGCGAAAATGGACAATCTTGGGTAAAATCGTTCGCTAGTATTTTTGATGGAAAAGCTGCCGCTACTTTCGTAGTTTTAGCTGGTGTTGGTCTTGCTTTAATGACAAATTCTGCCATTAAAAATGACGATCAAGCCAAATTAAAAAATGTTCGGATTAGAATTATGAAAAGAGCCGTATTTCTATTCTTTGTTGGTATTTCATACATCACAATTTGGCCAGCAGATATTCTACATTTTTATGGTATTTATATGGTAATCATAATGGTACTATTAACGTGTAAAGAAAGAACAATCTTAATTTCAGGTATCTCCATAATTATAGCATATCCAATTATAATAACATTTTTGAATTACGAGACCGGTTGGGATTTTGACACCTTAGACTATCAAGATTTTTGGACATTTAAAGGTTTTATGAGAAATCTTTTCTTTAATGGTTTTCATCCAGTAATGCCGTGGACTGCATTTATGCTCTTTGGTTATTGGTTCGGAAAACAGGATTTACACAACGACAAATTCGTGAAAAAAATATTCTGGATAAGTTCCATCATTTTTATTTCTATTCAAGTTGTGTCCTATGTGTCCATCTTACTATTATCAGAAGGAAACCAAGAGGCTGCTTTGGAACTAACTGAGATTTTGGGAACAAACCCAATGCCGCCTCTACCTATGTATATGATCAATGGTATTTCGATTTCTTTTGCACTAATTTCAGCATGTATACGAATTGCAAAAAAATTTGAAAGTAGTTTTATCATTGATGCCTTAAACAAAATGGGCCAATTAGCATTGACCTTTTACGTAGCACACGTTATTGTTGGAATGGGAATTATTGAAGTAATAAACCCTTCTAAAATAGGAGATTATTCAATTGAATTTTCAGTTGGTTATGCAATCGTATTTAGTTTACTATGTATTGTATTTGCAGTTATTTGGAAAAAATATTACAACTCTGGACCCTTAGAATGGATACTGAGAAAGCTAACGGATTAAATAACGAGTTGTATAAATATGAAAATTATATCCCTAAAAACAGCCCTAACAGTAATTTCTGCAGTTTTATATATAAACAACATCCTATTAGAAGGTATAATGACCAAATGTTCATTACACCTTTGTTACCTGCAAGCTGTAAAAAAATAAACTTAATGTAAAAATCAATAAACCTATTAAATCCAATCTAAAATGTTAAAAAACAAAACTAAAATACTGGTAATACTTTTATTATTTACAATAACTGTAAAAGCCCAGTTTTCACAATGTACTGATTGCGCTGATTTTAATGAATTTAAATACTCACTTTGTTCCATAATAAAAGCACCGCTAAATTATGACCCCAACAACAATGAAACTATTGATTTGTTCGTTAGGAAATTTCCATCTGTAAAAGAAAGGCAAGGATCTATTTGGTTAATTCCAGGAGGTCCAGGAGAATCTGGAGCAAGTTTATATCCCTTAATAGCTCAATTTTCAAAACTATTTCCTCATTTAGATATTTTAGTTCCAGATCATAGAGGAACCGGACTTTCAAGTAAAGTATGTCCTAAAGAAGAAGCGATGGACTCTCCAGATGGGATTTCACTAGCTAATAATGAATGGGGGTCTTGTTATAATCAAATGTACAGTAATCAAACTTACGTGCAGGCATTCTCTATTACGAATGCAGCAAAAGACCTTAATTTGTTAATCAATAATTTTAGTGGAGAAGGGAAACGTTATATCTACGGTGTATCCTATGGAACACAATTAGTACTGCGGCTACTTCAATTAAATTCAACAAAACTAGATGGTGTAATATTAGATTCACTTGTTCCATTACAAGATGATGATGATTATGATTTAAGTCATAGATCAATTGTTACTGATAATATTGGACATTCTGTATTAGCACGTTTTGACAAATTAGAATCTAATGATGCTGTCTCTTTAGTTTCTCAATTGCAAAACATCATTCAGCAATCTAAAACCAATCCAGATTTTGCTAAAAATTTACCAAAGCAAGATTTGTCTATTCTTTTTGGAATGATGCTGGATTTTCCAAAAGTGCGTAACAAAATACCAGAAATCATAAAGGCTTTATCTATAGAAAACTATATACCCCTAAACGATGCAATCAAAAAAATCACAGAATTTTACAGTGATTATGGAGCGAAATACACATCATCATCGAGCTCTATACCACTGACCCAAGTAATTACATCTTCTGAAAACAATTTAAGACCAGAGATGAAAAAGAGTGAGGTTATCACAGAATCAGAAAATCTATTATTTGCAAGTCCGCTACCAAATTTAATAGCCGAGAACTCAATGCCTACTTATAAACGAGATATATATTTTGGAAAAACACCTGAGAATATGCCGCCAACTTTAATTATACACGGAACCTTAGACCCTAAAACTCATATTTCTGGTGCCATTCGTAATTTTGAGCAACTATCAAAAAATAATCTTGTAACTTTTATAAAGGTCACAGATGCACCACATTTTATAGCTCTTTTTGCCCCAGATAGTTTTGCATCAGTTGTTTCCAAATTTAAGAGAGGACATCCTATAAAAAATAAAACAATAAGTGATAAAAACACATCATTGAAATAGAAAATCGCCATCTAACTTAGTGGCTTCAAAAACCAGCAGGTAACAAAGAAGTATAAGAATAATAAGGGTCAAATGTCAAACCGAAAGTTAGTGCACACTAACAAAGTCCGTCAAATTGACAATTTGACAGTTTAAAGAAAATTATAAATTTGTCTCAGTGCTAAACTGAAAAATAAGTGAGTTTTAAACCCTGGCTATTGTTATACTAGGCGTTCTATACAACTTCGATTGTAACAAATTAAACTTTTGTTGGTAGTACCAATCATTAATCAAACAATCAAAATCACGTTACTATTCGTTCTTGTTTACCCTTTAATTTACTTAGATTCTCAAAACAAATAAAAAGTAATATAGCTAAAAATAGTGATGAAGATATTGAGAAATAAAAACGGAGTGTAACACAATATAAAATATATTTAAACACATTTAATACTGAGCGTTGTAGGCATCAGATAAAAAATATTTGATTGCTATGGTGGAATTGATAGCAGCAAAATCAGAAAAGACTATAAAGCTGCTATGCAATTATTCAAAGAATACATATCTCAAATTGAGGGTTGCCTTAGAATTTCAAAATAGCAATAAAGAAATTAAAAATATAGAAAGTCCGTATTCAAGAGCAATTTTTATAGCTCATCAAAATAAAAATTTGGAATAAGGATATTTTGGAATTAGGGAATTAAAAGAGTTAATTAGTCCATTAAAGAATGTACTTAAAATAGGAGGCACGCGGATTTTGTATTCGAAAACTAATGTTGGAAAAATCCATTGAGGTAGGAAAGCAACTAAAGTATCAAAGAATGCTATTGGATACCCTACCTATAATGCAATCATCAACTGGACTTTACAGAAAAATAAAGTTTTATGAAATCAACTTCTATCAATTTCATCTAATTAAACGGACAAAGTATTTTAAAATTAAGCTAGGCGCATAAAGGCATGGGCCAACTAAGCTTATGATTAATATGGCTTTTGGATTTGAGTTAAGTTCTGTGAATATTTCTGTTGTCTACAAAATCTTATGGATTTTGCTTATTAGCAAACAATTAAAAAAGAGCTTTTAAGATTGTGCTAAGTGCGCTCCTGAAAACCCGTCTTATTTCCGCCCCGCACTAATCATAACAATCGCTGCCTTAATGAACATCATGACAAACCGCTAAGCAATGATAAAATTCTTTAGAAGAGTTCGTCAAAAAATACGGACTGAAAATAAATTTAGCAAATATCTGATGTATGCAATTGGAGAAGTAGGACTGATGGTCCTAGGTGTTTTGTTCGCTTTAACCAGTAATAAACGTAATGAAGAGAATAAAAGTATTAAAGAAGAACAAGTAATACTTAAACAACTAAAAACGGACTATAAAGCGAACCTACTTCAGTTGTAAAATAAGACTAAAATGAGCCGTAAATTAATTTCAGAAAGTCTTACCGTTTTGGATATTAATTCAAAAGATATATCCAATGGTCAAGTCCCTCTCTTTCAGTGATATTTGCCACTTTTTAATGAACCCAACTTTTGACCCTATCAAAACTGATTTGGTTAATTTAGAAACTATCAAATTGATTAGAAACCATAACCTAAAGCAGTTACTTTCTCATTAGATTTAGGATTTTAACGCCTATAGCTAGTCTAAGTAAATACAACATGCCTACTATATTTCTGAACTCATTCCTAGTATAAAAAAAGTTGGAATAATACGCAACGTAAACTATTTGTTTTGGAAAGCATAAGAGCTTAAAATGGGTTTTTTAGACATAGTAAGAAAATATAAAACCCTGACTATAGGAAAAAGCACTAAAGAAATAAATATTTAATATATTTAAATGCCCCACGTCTTGAAAGCCTGGTAACATTCATATTTACATTTTCTCGAGTTTACAATTTAGAAGGGCAAACGCTTAAAGATAAAATACAAAAGACAATCAAACTGTTGGAGCGTGAAATCGAATAAAAAATGACAAAAAGATAACAGAACTTATGAAGAATGAAGGTCTCGGGCTTAAACAAAAGGTTTGTGTATTTTTATGAGGTGGTAAAGTCTGTAGGATTTAGCAATTAAAAAAATGAAATAATTACAAAACAAGATACGTTGGACACGTATGCAGACAAAAACAGCATGTTTCATTGTCTGAGCTGTTGACCATAATCTAGACGCTACCTGTAATGATAAATAGTAAAATTCATATTAATAATTTGGATTTCGCTTATTAATTCTAATAAAAAACTGAATAAATGATGAAAATAAGTATCCTTAAAATTGACATATTTAAAATGAATGTTGAAATAACGCAACCTATTCGGATACTACTCGGGGTTTTAGATACAGCTAATAATTTAGCAATAAAAATTACTACTGATACTGGTATTGTTGGATGGGGAGAAGCCAGCCCTTGCGCAGTGATTACAGGAGATAGTCAAGACACTAACTATGTTACTGCGCAAACTATTGCGAGATTAATTAAAGGCAAGAATGCACTCGCTATAGCATCTAGAATGCAAGAGATCAATAGCGTGACAATTGGCGATCCATCGGTTCGCTCGGCTTTTGACATGGCACTTTATGATATTGCAGCCAAAGCTGCTAATATGCCTTTATACCAGTTTCTTGGAGGAGAACAAAGGGAGCTTAGAACAGATTTGACCATAGGTATTAAGGGTACTGTTGAAGAAACGGTAGCGCAAGCAAAAAGTATAATTGAAGCTGGATTTAATGCCATTAAATTAAAGGTAGGACGCCCAGGTTTGGATGATGTACCTCATGTAAGGGCGGTACGAGAGCTTATAGGACCTAATATGGCTCTAAAAATGGATAGTAACCAAGGTTGGGATTATCCTACAGCAGTAGCCAATATAAACGCGATGGAAGAATTAAATTTACAATATGCAGAGCAACCTATTGCAGTCTGGGATTATGAGGGTCTTGCTCGTTTAAGGAAAAAAGTTAACTTACCAATATGCGCCGATGAAAGCGTGTTTGATCATAGAGATGCATTGAAGCTGGCAAAAATGGGAGCTGTCGATTACCTTAATATCAAGCTTGGTAAATCAGGAGGTATTTACATAGGACTTAAAATTAATGCAATTGCAGAAGCTGCAGGAATGAAATGTATGATTGGTTGTTTTGCAGAAAGCAGGTTAGGTTTGTCAGCTGCTGCACATTTGGCAATGGCACGACCCAATATTAGTTTTATTGATTTAGATTCTTGCTACCACTTTAAGAATGACCCTGTAATTGGTGGGGTATCTTTTGATGAAAAGATTGGAGGCCTGCTGCATCTGCCAGATGCTATTGGTCATGGTGCCGCCTTTAATGAAAGTGACTTAGAACAAGATAGTAAAGTGACAATTTAAGGGTGAAAAAAAATGAAAACAATAGAACTTAAAGCGCCTTATTTAATTTTTATAGGAGACGAAACTATAGATGGTTTTGCAAAAACAGGTTTTGGAATAGTAGAATGGCGTCGTTCACTTTGTAAAGGGCAAATGAATGTTGAAGGAGGCACTGTTGATCTCGGCTTACCACCAATGACAATTAAAGAAGCAACTGAGGCTAATGTCAAATCTTTAATTATTGGTACTGCTGCCATAGGTGGGGGTATTCCTGATATCTGGATAGATACCTTAGTTGAAGCATTGCTAAAAGGTATTGATATTGTTGCAGGCGTTCATACCCGTTTAAAAGAGATACCTCGCCTAAGAGAAGCAGCTGAACAATCTGGGGCACGTTTAGTAGATGTGCGCAATCCACCAGAACAAATCCCAGTTGGCAATGGAAAGAAACGTACAGGACGGAGACTTCTTACTGTAGGGACTGATTGCTCGTCAGGAAAAAAATACACAGCATTGGCGTTGGAAAAAGATATGAAAGGAAGAGGAATGAACGTTGATTTTAGAGCTAGTGGTCAAACAGGGATTATGATAGCTGGAAAAGGAATTCCTATTGATTCTGTAGTTGCAGATTTTATTTCAGGCGCAGCTGAACTTTTATCACCTGACAATAATCCTGGACATTGGGATATTATTGAAGGTCAAGGGAGTATTTTTCACCCTGGTTATGGAGCCGTAAGCATGGGGCTATTGGTAGGTTCGCAACCTGATGCTTTTGTTGTTTGTCACGAAGCTAATAGAAAGCATATGATGGGATGGGATAATTTTCCTTTGCCCACGATACGTGAACTAATAGAGCGAACTATACAGATAGGAAAACTGACAAATAAAGAAATTAGATGTGTAGGAGTGAGTGTGAATACAGCACAACTTACCCCAGAAGAGCGTAAAAAGTACCTTGATAATCTTTCTCAAAAAATTGGGTTACCATGCGTTGATTCGCTTAAAAATGGTACTAAAAAAATAATAGATTACTTGGAAATAGCATTTAATATTAAATAGAATTTTACGCTTTGTTATTCTAAAAACTTACCGCAGCTTATACGTAAATAATAAATAACTTTCTAAATTTCAAAAAATTGAGTTGCCTCTTTTCGACTTTTTTTTTGATATACCTTTCACTACCAACTAGTTGTGCACCAAAACCACCTTATGAAAAAGGGGATTTTAAAACGTCGGATTTAGTAAAGTTGTTAAAATTAGATTCAACCATCCATTTGGATATTAGGTATGCGACAAACAACAATATTTTAGAACAATCAGTTTATAAAGAAGCAAGAGCATTTTTGAAAAGACCCACAGCCGAAGCTATAGAAAAAGTAAATGAAGAGTTAAAACTTTTAGGGTATGTATGGTCTACTTATTTTTGATGGAAATCGCCCTTGGAGTGCTACTAAATTATTTTGGGATATATTATACTTCAAAAATAAAAAATTTGTGGCCAACCCAAAAGAAGGCTCAAGGCGTAATGAAGGTTATGCAATTGACTTAATTTATATGAACTTGAATCTGGCAAAGAAGTTCAAATGACAGGACAATACGATGAAATGATTGAACGGCTCTGATATAAATTATAAAGGCTTAACAGCAGAACAACGTAAGTTTAGAAGTTTACTTAAAAGTGAAATGGAGAATAATGGTTTTACAGTTTATGAATATGAATGGTGGCATTATGACTATCATACTTGGCAAACATATCGAATTCAGAATATTCAATTTTCAGAAATAAAATAAACGTCAGGTAATACCATACATAATACATTGTAGAGTCAGTTTTCTTTAGGAAAATTTTACTTAAATTTCTTGAGACGTTTTGTGCCTTTAATGTTTCATGCCAAAAAAAGCAGCGGCTCATGCATATAAACCTTGCCTGCCATTTAAAAAAATAGCAAATAAATGAAATTAAAAGTATGCTTAATTCAGGATAGCCCTATTTTCTTCGATAAGGAAAAAACGATAGATAAAGTGGAACAACTTACCAAGAAATACGCAAAACAAGATTGTAAATTAATTGTTTTTCCTGAATCATTTATTCCAGGTTATCCAAGAGGGTTTTCTTTTGGTGCTACAATTGGAAGCAGGACAAATGAAGGAAGGAATCTGTATTTAGAATATTACAAAAACAGCATAGATATAAAAAGTGAAGATTTACAAAGGCTTGAAAAGCTCTCAAAATCACAAGATGTCTACATGGTAATTGGAGTTACTGAAAAGGAAAATACACATGGGAGTTTATATTGTTCCATGCTGTATATTTCTCCCACAGATGGTCTATTAGGTGTACATAGAAAAATTAAACCGACGGGTTCGGAAAGAATTATTTGGAGTGAAGCTGATGGTAAATCTTTAGTCACGTATCAAACTAAAATAGGAAAGCTTGGAGGACTTATTTGTTGGGAAAATTATATGCCTTTAGCGAGAATGGCTATGTACAAAAAAGGAATTGAGATTTATATAGCTCCAACAGCAGATTCAAGAGAAGAGTGGACTGCTACGATGCAGCATATTGCTTTGGAAGGTCGATGTTTTGTTTTAGGCTGTAACCAGTTTTTTACAAAATCAATGTATCCTGATAAATATCAATCTTTAGTGCAAGATGAACCAGAAAACATGTGCCGTGGAGGAAGTGTCATTGTTTCTCCTTTAGGCAAACTAATAGCTGGACCTTTATTTGATGAAACAGGTGCCTTAGTTACAGAAATAGATTTAGAAGAAATTAAATCGAGTAAGTTGGATTTTGATGTTATTGGACATTATTCAAGAAATGATATTTTCCAATTTGAAGTTTTAAAGCAACCTGAAATCGAAGAAGAAAAAACGGCAAACAACAATACCTCCGATGAAAAGCCTCAACGAACATGATGATCAAAGATAATATTCTTTAAAAATATTAGACAAAATTTACGTTCAGAAGTTAATACAGGAGTGTATTTGAACTATGCCATTGGAGAAATTATTTCAAACAATTGAGAATCGAATTGCTTGACAGTGAATACATGTAGTTGTCTAAACTGAATTTATGGTATTTACCTTCCATCGGCGAATATACTAGCGAGTTGGAATCCTTGGCATTTAAAGTTTTATCGGCGGAACACAATAACCGGTCAACAGAACCTCCCAACGAACAATCAGGAATCGAGGATTGGCTTTCGACGTTCGCGGAAATTTTCTTTTAAACATGGATATCAAAAACGTTGAAAAATATGAAAACCAAAGTCCAGAAAAATGTAAAGAAAACATGTTTGATTAAAGGGAAATAGTATGCCGATTGCAAGAGAATTAGAATGGTCGGACTAAAGAAAAACGTTGGCTAGCAACAATTAAAAACAAAACGAGGCCTGTGCTTTGATAAGGAGTTTGATTATATTTGATAAGTAGCATAATTTTATCCTTTTGTAATGCTCCGCCAAACTACTTATTAATAGGTACAATGGAGCGCGCTTAGCGATAATTATGACTATTCAAAAAAGTGAATCTTAAGCCTTGCATAAAAAAGTTGTCGACTTATGTTTACTAAAACAAATGTTAAAACTCAATATTACATAAATACTCTTTCATGAAATCAAAAAGTATTCTCATCCTTTTTATTATGTTTATCGCGACCTTCGGGTGGTCTCAAACTAAATTAATTGAAAAAGTAACAAATACCGATAGCGAAGTTATTATTCCCTACGAAAAATACCAATTAGCTAACGGACTTAAATTAATCATCCATGAAGATCATTCTGATCCTCTGGTGCACGTTGATATAACGTATCATGTTGGATCTGCACGAGAAGAAGTTCAGAAATCTGGATTTGCACATTTTTTTGAACACATGATGTTTCAAGGCTCTGAGAATGTAGCCGACGAGGAGCATTTTAAACTCATCTCGGATGCAGGTGGAACACTTAATGGCTCTACGAGTACCGATAGAACCAATTATTATGAAACCGCACCAAGTAATCAACTAGAGTTAATGCTTTGGATGGAGGCAGATCGTATGGGCTTTTTTCTAGATTCTGTAACACAAGAAAAATTTGAAATACAAAGAGAAACAGTAAAAAACGAAAAGGGACAAAACTATGACAACCGCCCTTATGGTCCCCGCAGTGAGTTAATGGCCGAGACACTTTATCCGTATGGGCATCCGTACTCATGGTTGACAATTGGAAAACTGAAAGACCTTGATAGGGTTAAAGTTGAAGACCTAAAGAAATTTTTTATGCGATGGTATGGGCCTAATAACGCAACCCTTACTATAGGAGGTGATGTTGACCCACAGGAAGTTATTAAATTGACTGAAAAATATTTTGGCGTTATCCCAGCGGGGCCAGATGTGCAACCAATGCGTTTAGATCCAGTTGTTTTGGATGAAAATAGGTATGTTTCTTATGTAGATAAGAATGTTAGATTTCCTGCGCTATTTTTAAGCTTCCCAACTATTGGACGTCATCATCCAGACGAGGCTCCATTGGATTGCCTTGCAGATATTTTAGGAACAGGCAAAGGCTCCTTCTTATACAAGAAATTTGTATTGACGAAGAAAGCAGTCCAGGCATCAAGTTCAAATCCATGTAGTGAACTAGCAGGAGCTTTCACCATAAATATTTTTCCTTTTCCTGGTGCAGTTTTAGCTGATGTTGAAAATGAAATAAACCAAGTATTGGAGGAATTCGAAAAAACAGGTGTTACTCAAGATGACGTTGATAAATTCAAAATCAGCATGGAATCCAATTTTATTAATGGTCTTGCCAGTGTAAGTGGTAAAGTATCGCAATTAGCGAGCTATGAAACTTTTTTGGGTGACCCTAACAGTGTTGGTGCTGATTTGGAGCGCTATCAAAATATTACCAAAGAAGATGTTTTAAGAGTTTATACAAAGTACATCAAAGGAAAACCTTCTGTGGTTTTAAGTATTTTGCCTGACGATAAAACAAAGCCTGCCAAAGAAAACAACTTTAAACCAATTACCAGTGGGAACAACCCGTTCTTAACTACTGATTATAGTAAATTATCATATACGCGACCGATAGGCGATACTTTTGATCGAAGTATTCAACCGAAACCAGGAGCATCACCTTTAGTACAAGTGCCAGAATTCTGGTCAGAAAAATTGAATAACGGGATGAAAATTATTGGTACCGAAACCAATGAAATCCCTGTAGTAGCTCTACAATTAAATATAAACGGAGGCCATAGAATGGACATCTATACACCAGACAAGTCTGGTTTAGCAGTGTTAACAGCTTCGATGATGACAGAGTCTACGGAGAATTATACTTCAGAACAGATTCAAGAAGAGCTGAGAAAAATTGGGAGCAGTATTAATATATCTGCTAATAATACTAAAACTACCATCAGTATAAATTCTTTAAAAAAGAGCCTGGCTAGAACGATGGAAATAGTTAAAGAAAAGCTCTACCGTCGTAAATTTTCTGAGGAAGATTTTAATCGTGTAAAAAAGCAACAATTAGAAAATTTGAAATCTTTAATTAAAGACCCTTCAGCTATTGCTTCGAATGTATACCAAAGATTATTGTACGGTGACGACCATATCTATGCTGTACCATCAAGTGGTATAGAAGAATCAGTTATTAGTATTACCCTGGAAGATGTTCAAAGGTTTTACGATAAATACTATGCGCCAGAATTATCAGAATTGGTTGTCGTTGGTGATATTTCAAAAAAAGAAATCATGCCTTCTTTAAGTTTTTTAAATTTATGGGAGAATAAAGCTGCTAAAATTCCTAGTATGCCGGCAGTACGTGAACAGGATAAAACCAAAATTTATTTAATTGATAAAGCAGGTGCCCCACAATCCGAAATCCGTATCGGATATATAACCGATATGCCCTATGATGTTACGGGAAATTACTTCAAATCTAATTTGATGAATTATGCTTTAGGTGGTGCTTTTAACAGTAGAATCAATTTAAATTTAAGAGAAGACAAGGGCTGGACCTATGGTGCTGGTTCATACTTTAATTCTAATGATAATCCTGGACCCTATACTGCTAGTGCAGGAGTAAAAGGAGAAGCTACTGCAGGAGCCGTTTCAGAATTTATGAAGGAAATCACCAATTACAAGAATGGTGGAATAACCGATGACGAATTGACGTTTATGCGAAATTCAATTGGTCAGCGTGATGCTCGTAGCTATGAAACTCCGCGTCAAAAAGCAAACTTCCTAGGTAGGATTGTACATTACAATTTGGACAAAAACTTTGTAGATGTACAAGGTCAGATTATCAATTCTATCACAAAAAAAGAAATAAATAGTCTGGCTGATAAACACCTTCAAATTCAGAATATGAATATTCTTGTTGTTGGAGATAAGGCTAGCAACATAGCTCAATTAATTGAATTGGGTTATGAAATTGTTGAGTTAGATGCTTTGGGTAACGTTATGCCTGAAAAAGATTCATCTGTTAAAAAAGAAATAAAAGATTGAAATAGCAATTCGAAACCCATCGAAAAGTGTAAAATAAGGAGCGGTAAAACTACGCTGCGCTTTGTTTTATATTGTCACTTTACAGTACAAATACTATCTAAAAACGATTCCTTCAATTAAAAGAGCCTAAATTCCAAAAGACCTTGTGTACAGAAAAGATGTGAAAATTCTGTGAGTCTTATATTTTATATATTTAAATACAGAGAATGAAACAACGCGGCTAGAGCATCAATTAGATAACGTATCTTTTAAAAAAGATATGATTAACAGAGTAGATTTAAATAACAAATGGTCTTCCCAATATCCCAGACGCTAATTCCGACAAGTTCAATCGCTACTATTTTAATTGACAATAAAAATAAGACTAACCTGGCTAAACCAACCTATTATGAAAACACTTACAAAACAATCAATGCAGAACACGAGGGGCCTTTTCAACTTTGTAGTCCTTTTCGTTATGTTAACTGGCCTAGCAATGAACGCACAAAACAACCCCGTAAAATTGAAATATTTTGGCACGGCAGGTTGGGAAATAACCGATGGAGATATAACCGTATTAGTAGACCCTTATATTACTAGAGCAAAATTAGGTACAGGCCCTGGAGTAAGTTCCGATGATACCCGAGAAACGGTTTTACGATCTGATATTTTCGTTTCAGATACCTTGCTTATTGATAGTTTGATTACCAAAGCAGATTTTATCCTAGTACATCATTCCCATTTTGATCATTTGGCAGATGTGCCTTATATCGCTAAAAAAACAGGTGCTAAGGTCATTGGCACAGAAACCACGCGCAATATACTCCGTGGCTATGGCATCCCTGAGGAACAATTGTATCCAGTACAGGGCGGAGAAGACTATCAGTTCGAAAATTTTTCTGTTCAAGTAATACCATCCATACATTCTGCTTTGAACGACAAACATTATATCGACTCCAGAACCTATACCGAAACACCAAACACACCACTCAAAGTATCGGAGTTTATCGAAGGTAATTCGCTTATGTTTTTGGCCCGTTTTGCCAATCACACTATTTTGACCATGGCATCGATGAACTTTGTAGAACGGGAGTTGGTAGGGCAAGAACCAGATATACTTTTGGCTGGGGTAAACCGCTCACAACTGGGCCTATACCAATACAACGAACGTCTTTTAAAGGTTACCAATTATCCTAAAATTATTATTCCCACGCATTGGGACAACTTTCGCCTGCCTTACGGATTTAGCCAACAAAGTGGGGTTAACCAAAAACTAAGGCCCTTCGCAGAAGATGTAAAACGACTTTCGCCAGAGACCAACGTAATTATTCCAACGCATTTGGGTACCATTACGATTGAATAATAAATCTAAGACCAAATGTATTCAATAACAGCACTCGCTCTTTGTTATAGCGATAAACGGCTACCATAGGCTTGTGTACTAGTGTATACAGGAATAGTATCCTACTCCTTACAGTTTTTGGTGTGCCATAAACGAACAAAACAGCGTGTAACACTTTCAAAATAAATCTAATTAATGTAGCTTACCTTTTTATGAAAGTTTCCTCCTATGAAAGAAAATAATGTACTGAATTATAGTAAAGATGTGTTAGAACATATGCCAGCTGACTGGTTACGCCTAACTACCCATCGACCAGATATTTATAAAAAAAATAATGTACTGAATTATAGTAAAGATGTGTTAGAACATATGCCAGCTGACTGGTTACGCCTAACTACCCATCGACTGGATATTTATGATGAGGCATTAGCTAAAAGTGACTTCTTAAAGGAGTTTGAAAGCTTATTTAATACGAATAATTCAGCTATATCTGCACTCCAGAAACTCCCTACTGCATATGATTATATTCGCTTAGGACATCCATTATCCTGCATACTAGAATGGGTAATCGCTCAGGCACATCAGTTAAAACCAGAAACTATAATCAGTTTTTCATCACAGACAATTCCTGTATTGGCCGTCTTAAGAAAAAATCTTTTAGCTACTAAAAACACCCAAATCATCTATACAGGCGAGTTACCAGAAATGTTAGATGTAAATCTTTTAAGAAGCATATATGGGTATCAATTTGAGCTAAAGAAAGTGGAAAACGTAGCAGCCATTTCTCCGTTTAACGGTAGCACCATTTTTATAGCACAACAAGATAAAATTGGCACTATTGACCTCAACCCAAATATTGACTTTTTCATCAATGCTTATGCGCATTTAGGAAGCGTTTTAATAGCCAATGGAGAACAAAATAAATCTTATATCTCAGAAATTCAGCATGTAAGAAGAAGAGAGACGATTGCAATGACGCCAGCCAATTGCCTTGCTGGCTTAAAGTCGGTCATAGAGCAATCTTCTTTTCATAATCAAGAAAGCACTATTAAGGCGAACAAAACAAGCGTTTTAGCTTCAATTTCTACCATTACCGGGACAACTACAACGCCTATAGTCGGTTCTAGCGGACTATCTGTTCAATATGCGATTATGATGGGTCTCGTTCACCATGCGCTTGAAAATCATAAAGGAAAAGCGGTCAAATTTATTGTTCCTCCAAATTGCTATGGCGGCACAAACGACCAAGCACGGCGCGTTGCTGCATGCATAGACAACGTAGAAGTGGTAGATTTACCAGTAGATGGTGATAATGATATGGTGCAAAGCATCGACACCGTGTTAACGAAAATTGCTAGGGAAGACGCGGTACCGTACATCATCGCCGAAATTCCAACCAACCCCAGAGTTGAAGTACCAGATTTGGCAAAATTAAAGGCCGCTTTAAACAAAGTACGTAAAACCCCAACGGGAGAAATTGCTATTGATCCTGTTTTTATTTTAGATCAGACATTTTGTCCTAACGTGTACTTTTTGGGTGAAGGTGAAATCCTCTCTACGGTTAGGGCCATTTCATACGCGAGCGGATCAAAATTTCCAAGTGGCGGACTATGCACTGCTGGCTACTGTGTGGCTAATAAAAAAACGGAAGGGTTGATGGGCAACATAGCATTGCACCTCAAACTTTGCGACAACGAAGCTACAGATCTCCAATATGAAATATTGGCAACCCAACTGCCTACAATGAATCAACGAATTACCGATGCTTATACAAATACTCGTGAATTTGTAAACTATATCCAAAAGAGCTTACCAACCGCGAAAATTAATTTTGTTTCAACCGCATTAGCAGCCGACGGGTTTACACCCTCCGTATTTTCATTAGATCTGCCTACAAAAGGGAATACTTCCGAAGAAAAAGAGGCCTACAAGAGAGCCTTAAATCTAAAATTAATCAATCTAATGATTACCGAAATACCTAGCGAAAGTAAGTTCTGTGTAAGCTACGGGCAGTTACAGGGTTGCTATTGGACCATACCCGCAACCTCTACACAGGGAACTACAAAAGAAGGGGACAAAGATTATATTGTTCGTGTATCACTTTCGCCTAATATGGACCTTGAGTTGCACAAGAACGTATTTTTAAAGTTTGTCGAAAGCCTATAAATAAATGGACGGTATCACCAACCCAGTTTACGTTTTAGCACTATTATGCCTTATGGTCATCTTAGCCGTGTATGCGGGTAAAACTAAATTCGGGAAACAATTTGGAGCGGCGTTATTGGTTATTCTTTTCACGGCAGTTCTAGCGAACCTAAAACTAATTCCTTCGGCATCGAACAGTATTGAACTATACAGTACGATTTTCACATATGTCGCCCCAATCTCTATTTTTTATTTATTATTAAATGTTAACTTAAGGTCTATTAAACAAGCGGGATTACCTATGATTGGTTTGTTTTTAATAGGTTCCTTCGCAACCACCCTAGGCATACTCCTTTCCTGGTTTTTGGTATCCCCAGAGCGAGTGTTAGGAGAAGATGGAAAAATAATTGCCGGTATGCTAACAGGAACGTATACAGGCGGTAGTGTCAATTTTAATGCCGTGGCTTTGGAATATGGCTTTCAAGAAAAAGGGATTTTATATGCAGGAACGATTGCAGTAGATAATGTGGTGACCACATTATGGATTTTATCTACTTTGGCCTTACCCGTGTTTTTAAGAAGCTTTTGGAAGGATAAAACGAATTTAAAATCAACCCCCAATACACAGAACAAGACGAATATTGAAGATGAACATATTGATTTCATTTCATTGATATGGTTGCTTTTTTTAGGGGTTACCGCCTATTTTGTTTCCGAAAGTATTTCAAGCCTGCTACCACAAATCCCATCCATACTTATTCTATCAACCCTTGGGATTTTACTGGCGCAAACCAAATTTGTTGCAAACTTAAAAGGGAGCCATAATTTAGGAATGTACTTGGTTTTTATTTTTTTAGCCGTAATTGGTGCATATTGTGAACTAAGTGCCGTTGCCGAACTAAAAGAAGTCGGTGTTACCCTACTTTTATTTACAGGTGTAGCGGTTTTCTTTCATGGTGTTTTCGTAATTATTATTGGTGGTTTACTCTATCGCGATTGGGAAATGATAGCTATCGTAAGTCAAGCTAATATTGGCGGCGGTGCTACTGCCATTGCACTTGCAGAAACATTTGACCGTAAAGACCTAATCTTGCCTGCTATTTTAGTTGGGACTTTAGGTACTGCTTTAGGAAGCTATTTAGGGTTTTTTGTGGTGTACATTCTTTGAGAATATTTTTCAAAAAACAGATGGATATAAGTCTTCTACTTTTTGCTAGCTATTACCCAAGTATACTCTAGTTTTCGGAACTACGGATAAACAAGGTATGGCATTCCGTTTTACAGATTTAACCCCTAAATTTGTAGCATCAAAATCACCCTATGAGCAAAGCTGTTTACATCGCTACTACCGAACCTAATAGTGGAAAATCTATCATATCACTTGGACTGATGCACCTACTTTTGGGCAAAGCCGCAAAAGTGGGCTATTTCAAACCGATTATCGATGATTTTGAACTTGGTACAATTGATAATCATATCAATACAATTACCAACTTTTTCAACTTAGATATTCCTTTTGAAGACGCTTATGCCTTTACACGAAGTCAGGTCATACGCATGAAAAATGATGACGAGGAAGACGAAATCATCAGTAAAATCATCGAAAAATATAAGGCTATAGAGGAACAATCCGATTTTGTGCTGGTAGAAGGAACTAATTTTACTGGTGAGGGAGCGATTATCGAATTTGACATCAATATCATCATCGCAAAAAACTTAGGTATCCCTGCCATTATTTTAGCGAGCGGAGTAGACAAGACGCTGGAAGGCCTGGTAGGAAATCTACAAATTGCTTATGACTCCTTTGATGATAAAGGGGTACAGGTATTGGCTGCCATAGCCAACAAGGTACAGCAGGAAAACTTGAGCCTCATTACAGAACAACTCAAAAAACAACTTCCTGAAAATGTTATGGTCGCGGCTATTCCCTTAAATCCCATCTTGGGAAATCCTTCTGTAAAAGAAATTACGGAAACCTTGGGCGGTAAAATTTTGTTTGGCCACAATTATATCAATAATAGAGTAGATGGTTTTAGCGTGGGTGCGATGCAACTGCGAAACTACCTGGACCATTTAAAGGAAAACGGTCTTGTAATTACTCCAGGCGATCGGGCCGATATTATTTTAGGAGCCTTACAGGCTAATATTTCGGCCAATTATCCATCCATCTCGGGTATTGTGCTCACAGGCGGTATTACGCCAGAAGAATCTATTCGTAAACTTATAGAGGGGCTAACGGATATTGTTCCCATCATTTCTGTGGAAGGAGGCACCTTTGGCATGGCCAACCGTATTGGTGCTATAAAATCTCAGATGTATGCGGAAAATACCGAAAAGATTCAGACCGCAATTAGTGACTTTGAAACCTATATACCTACCGAAAACTTGGCAGAACACTTGATTACCTTTAAGGCAACTGGTATTACACCAAGGATGTTCCAGTATAATTTATTGAAACGCGCCAAGAAAAATAAAAAGCATATTGTCCTTCCTGAAGGGATAGACGAACGCATCTTGAAAGCAGCAAAGCAATTAATCGATGCCAACGCCGTGGAACTTACCCTATTGGGGAACAAGGCACAAATAGTAGGGAAACTCACAACATTGGATATCGCTTTGGATTTAGAAAAAATCCAAATCATAGACCCAGCAGAATCATCTTATTTTAAAGACTATGCCACTACCCTATTCGAGCTTCGAAAACACAAGAACGTAGATCTTACCATGGCTGAAGATTTAATGACAGATGTCTCCTATTTTGGAACCATGATGGTTTATAAAGGTCATGCAGACGGAATGGTTTCAGGTGCCATACATACGACACAGCATACCATACTTCCCGCTTTACAATTTGTAAAAACAAGGCCTGAGGTGTCCTTGGTATCATCTGTATTTTTCATGTGTCTTCCCGATCGGGTAACCGTTTTTGGCGATTGTGCCATTAACCCCAATCCAAATGCAGAACAATTAGCCGAAATCGCTATTTCATCTGCGAATACCAGTTCTGCCTTTGGTATAGAACCACGGATTGCCATGCTCTCCTACTCTTCTGGCGCATCTGGTATGGGCGAAGATGTAGACCGCGTACGAAAAGCCACGGAAATTGTAAAACAAAAACGACCCGACCTTAAAATAGAAGGCCCCATACAGTACGATGCTGCGGTAGATATAAAAGTGGGTATGAGCAAACTACCCGATTCCGAAGTGGCCGGAAAAGCCACCGTGTTTATTTTCCCTGATTTAAATACCGGAAATAACACCTACAAAGCAGTGCAACGAGAAACCGGCGCATTGGCGATTGGCCCTATGTTACAGGGACTTAATAAACCGGTAAACGACTTGAGTCGTGGTTGCACTGTAGATGATATATTTAATACAGTGGTCATAACAGCTATACAGGCGGAAGGCTTGTAAAGCATAGCGTATAAATGACCTTGCTATGTTAACTCTTCCCACCTTTAGCTTTATAATTGCTTCAGTTTTATTTGTATCATTTAGAAGCGTTCTGCTAAAATTTGAGAAACAATGGAGTTTGCTGCGTGGACAAAGTGTCACTTCGAATGGGTTTTACTACCTTTTCAGAAGCAAAAGTTGTATCGAGAAGCTTTCAAGTCCCAAAGGTTCTCGATACCGTTTGTTTTCCATTAAAAAATCGAAAAATAAACTACTCGAACTGACATAAGTACCCAGGATTGCGCTTGCCTCGGAAGAACAAAAACACATTAACAAAGTAATCTAATAACCAATATGAACATCCTTATCATAAATGCCGGAAGCTCCTCCATCAAATTTCAACTCATACGAATGCCCTTGGAAACCATCACTTGTTCCGGCCTGGTAGAACGTATAGGTTCAGATGAAGCTGTCTTTAAATTCAAGTCGGACAAAGGCACTATAGAAGAAGAAGGTAGTATTAAAACTCATAAAGTCGGTCTCAAGAAAATAGCTGATGTATTATTAGATGCTGAAAAAGGAGTCCTGAAAAATAGTTCTGAAATTGATGTGGTAGGCCACCGCGTCGTACACGGAGGAGATTCGTTTTCGGCCACCGTACTGGTTACGGAAGCGGTTAAAAAAGAAATTCAGGAATACGCCACCTTGGCTCCCTTGCATAATCCGCATAATTTAGAAGGTATTAGCATCGCGGAACAGCTCTTTCCAGAAGCCAAACAAATTGCGGTGTTTGATACGGCCTTCCACCAGACCATGCCGTTAAAAGCGCGTAAATATGCCATTCCTTATGACTTGTATGACAAACACGGCATACAGGTCTACGGGTTTCATGGCACCAGTCATAAATACGTTTCAGAAAAAGCGATTGCCTATCTCAATAAACCAGCATCAAAAATACTAAGCATACATCTCGGGAACGGGTGTAGCATCACTGCCATCGTAAACGGTAAAAGTGTAGACCATAGTTTGGGTTTCGCTCCCGGAAACGGACTTATCATGGGTTCCCGTAGCGGGGATATTGACCACGCTGTTATTTTTCATTTGGTTCATACACTAGGGTATGCTTTGCAGGATGTAAACACCCTACTGACCAAAAAAAGTGGGATGCTAGGACTCACTGGTTTTAGCGACCTTAGGGATATTCAAACAGCCGCAGAAAATGGGGACACGGCTTGCCAGCTTGCCTTGGAAATGAACGCCTACCGCATTAAAAAATACATAGGTGCGTACACGGCTGCTATGAACGGTTTGGATGCTGTAGTCTTTACCGCAGGCGTTGGCGAGAATTCCAGCGTCCTTAGAAAATTAGTCTGTGCAGATATGGACTTTTTTGGAATTACACTAAATCATGCTAAAAACGAGCTTAGAGCTTCCGTGCTGAGGGAAATAAACGATGTGACTGCTAAGGTGAAAGTCTTGGTTATTCCTACCAATGAGGAATTAGAAATTGCGAAACAGGCGTTTGAGCTTTGCGGGTAACAACACGCATACCATATTAAAAGACAAAAGCCTATTTTGATACACAGTACTTGTTGAGAACTTATGGAAAACCCACGTCCTAAGGAATCTATTTTTATATTAGGATTCACCAATTTTGGTATTATCCGATAATTAAAATTCGAAGGTTAACTATCTCTTTGTAGCATTAATTAAATTACGAAATTATAATGAGCGATTCGCAAAAAATAAAATTCTCTAACACTTCCCGCTACGTAGAGATTGTAAAAAAAGCTTATGGTATGGTTGAATCGTTTGTTACCAAAAGGAATAATGAATTAAAAAAAAACATTGATCATCATCAATTAATTAAATATGCTGAATCAGTCCATAACGAAGCGATGATTACTGTAGTTTTCTGCACAATGGCTCTCGAAGCCTATATTAATGAATATGGAATTATGAATTCTTCAAGACGTTTTTTTTAAATACATCTAGACAAACTAAGTCTTATTTCAAAATTTACTTTAATCCCTAGGCTAAACAATAAGTAAGAATTAGAATCGGAAAAGGAAGAATTTCAAAATTTAAAATGGTTCATTAATTTGAGAAATGATTTAACACATCATAGGGTTAAAGAAATGAACGTTGTTGATATCGATATGACAAAACCTATTTCTTAGAAAGATTTTATTATGGAACATCATGCACGAAAAGCAATAAGAACAATAGAAGGCTCCATGAAAATATTAGAACCAGACAAATTAAAATCTTTTGAATCGTTTTTTATACCAGATAAAAGTAATGGTAATAAAAAGTAGCTAGTAAAGGCTTTTTCGTAGGTTTATGTTGCTTATAAAGATTTCCAAATTTTTAAATTTAGCTTTTGAAATTGAAAAGTTAACAACATACTATAAAAATTCAAATAAGTCTTAATCCGAATAGCTAGCATTTTTTTACACGCTAAGTTTTATCCACAAACCGATAACGATACTCATAAACATCACTCAAAAATCTACTACGCTAGCACCCCAGTTCCTCAAAAGTATATTTCGCTAACCCATATAAGCGAGAACCAAAAACACAAGGCTCCTACAGTTCGTAGTTAGGTCGCATTAGTGTACTTTTGCACCTTGCTATGAACACATGACTACTTACGAAGAAAATATAGAGGTAAAGGGCGCTCGCGTGCACAACCTAAAGAATATTGATGTTACTATCCCTAGGGAAAAACTGGTAGTTATTACTGGTTTATCCGGTAGTGGAAAATCGTCTTTGGCGTTTGATACTATCTATGCCGAGGGACAACGGCGGTATATTGAAACCTTCTCGGCCTATGCCAGGCAGTTTTTAGGAGGTTTGGAACGCCCAGATGTGGATAAAATTGATGGTTTATCGCCAGTAATCGCCATTGAACAAAAGACGACTTCCAAATCGCCACGATCTACCGTTGGCACCATCACCGAAATCTACGATTTCCTACGCTTACTTTTTGCCCGTGCCGGAGACGCGCACAGCTACAATACGGGCGAAAAAATGGTAAGCTATACCGATGAGCAGATAAAAAAACTGATCATAGCATCTTATCGCGGCAAGAAAATAAATGTGCTAGCACCTATCATAAAATCTAGAAAAGGGCATTATAGAGAGCTTTTTGAGCAAATTGCCAAGCAGGGCTTTGTAAAAGTTCGTGTAGATGGTGAGGTCAAGGATATTGTAAAGGGCATGAAAGTGGACCGCTACAAAATCCACGACATAGAAATCGTTATTGATCGTTTGAAGGTTGTAGAAACTGAAGACCTGCACAAGCGTATTTCAGAGACTATCAATACCGCTATGTACAGCGGTGATAATGTGTTGATGATTTTGGAGGAAGGAACATTAGAACCTAGATATTTCAGTCGGGATCTCATGTGCCCAACCACAGGTATCTCCTACCCTGTTCCGGAACCTAATACCTTTTCTTTTAACTCTCCAAAGGGAATGTGTCCCTATTGCAGTGGCTTAGGTCATGTATACGAAGTAAACGACTTAAAGATATTTCCCAACAAAAAACTTTCCATTAAAGCGGGAGGGATTGCACCTTTGGGAGAATACAAGAAATCATGGGCCTTTAAGCAAATAGAGACCATTGCACAGCGTTATAATTTTGAACTGACAGATGCCATTGAAAAAATTCCGAAAGAAGCGATTGCGGTGCTATTAAGAGGCGGCAATGAAAATTTTGAGGTCGACTCCAAGAGCCTAGGCGTAAAACGCACCTATAAAATTGATTATGAGGGGATTTCTAATTTCATAAAAAGTCAGTTTGAGACCGCTGCAACTACCTCCATAAAAAGATGGGCAAAAGAATATATGGACAAGATTACGTGTCCTACTTGCGACGGCGCCCGTTTGCGTAAAGAATCGCTTAATTTTAAAATAGACGACAAGAATATTGCAGAAGTAGCCCATTTGGATGTTTCTGAACTTGCAGAATTTTTTGCAGCCCTCGAACAAAAGCTAGAAGGCAATCAATTAAAAATTGCAGGAGAGATTATAAAGGAAATACGCACTAGAATTCAATTTCTATTAGATGTTGGTCTAGACTACCTTTCCTTGAACAGAAGCTCAAAATCGCTCTCTGGTGGCGAAGCGCAACGGATACGTTTGGCAACACAGATTGGGAGTCAGCTTGTAGGCGTCCTCTATATTTTAGATGAACCGAGTATTGGCCTACACCAACGAGATAATGCAAGACTAATCAAATCACTAGAATCCTTACGAGACTTAGGGAATTCCGTTATTGTAGTAGAGCACGACCGTGATATGATTATGTGTGCAGATCATGTGATAGATATTGGCCCAAAAGCAGGCAAGCATGGCGGAGAGATTATTTCTCAAGGTACACCAGAGGAACTTAAAAACCACCATACCTTAACGGCAGATTATATTACAGGAGTAAAGGAAATAGCGATTCCACAAACTCGAAGAAAGGGTAATGGAAAGAAAATAGTGCTTTCTGGGTGTACGGGAAATAATTTAAAGAACGTAAAGGTTGAATTTCCGTTAGGGAAAATGATTGGTGTGACCGGAGTTTCCGGTAGTGGAAAATCTACCTTGATCAATGAAACCCTCTACCCTATCATGAATGCCTATTATTTTAATGGCGTTAAAAAACCAATGCCCTATAAAAAGATTACCGGGCTAGAACATATAGATAAAGTCATTGAGATTAACCAGTCTCCCATTGGGAGAACACCACGTTCCAATCCGGCAACCTATACGGGCCTATTTAGTGAGGTTCGTTCCTTATTTACCAAAACACCAGAGGCGGCCATTCGTGGTTACAAACCAGGGCGTTTTAGTTTTAATGTAAATGGTGGGCGGTGTGAAACCTGCCAAGGAGGCGGTTTACGGGTGATAGAAATGAACTTCCTACCAGATGTTTATGTGGAATGCGAAACCTGCAACGGAAAACGTTTTAATAGGGAAACCCTAGAAATTCGCTATAAAGGAAAGTCGATTGCAGACGTTTTGGAGATGACCATTGACGAAGCAGTGTCGTTTTTTGAACTTATTCCTAAAATACATCGTAAGTTAAAGACCATACAAGATGTTGGGTTGGGTTATATTTCTTTGGGTCAGCAGTCTACCACATTATCGGGTGGCGAAGCACAACGTATAAAACTAGCTACTGAACTATCTAAACGGGATACGGGTAATACGTTCTATATCTTGGATGAGCCAACAACGGGACTTCATTTTGAAGACATTAGAGTGTTAATGGAAGTTTTGAATACATTGGCGGACAAAGGAAATACAGTTTTAGTTATTGAACATAATCTGGATGTTATAAAACTGGCAGATTATGTAATCGATATAGGCTACGAAGGTGGCCGTTCCGGTGGCCAATTGGTAGCCAAAGGAACACCAGAAGAAATCTGCAAGGACAAAAAAAGTTATACGGCAGCCTTTTTGAAAAAAGAAATGAATATCAAGTAGCCTTAAAAGAAATTAAGATACTTAAATTAACGTGCAATCATTAGTAGTAAACTATGAGATCAGAAAAACATCATAAAGGTTGGAACGAAATTAAGACCAACGATTCATGGGCTCTTTTTAAAATTATGGGCGAGTTTGTCAACGGTTTTGAAAAGATGAGCAAAATAGGGCCGTGTATATCCGTATTCGGATCAGCACGTACCAAAGAAGAAGGCAAATACTATAAACTAGCCGTGGAGATATCTAAAAGTATTGCCGAAGCTGGTTACGGAGTTATCACTGGCGGTGGACCCGGAATTATGGAGGCGGGTAATAAAGGAGCAAATTTAGCAGGTGGCACCTCCGTAGGACTAAATATAGACCTACCCTTCGAACAGCATGACAATCCGTATATAGACGCGGATAAAAGTTTGGATTTTGATTATTTTTTCGTGAGAAAAGTCATGTTCGTGAAGTATTCCCAAGGCTTTGTGGTTATGCCTGGTGGTTTTGGCACCCTAGATGAGCTTTTCGAAGCGATTACGCTAATACAGACAAATAAAATTGGAAAATTTCCAATAATTCTTGTGGGTAGTGATTTCTGGACAGGCCTTTTAGATTGGATCAAGAACATTATGTTGAAAGAAGGGAACATTAGTCCTGATGATTTGAACCTCATACAAATTGTGGACACCCCTGAGGAAGTCATAGATATAATTGATTTGTTTTATAAAGGGCATACCTTGAGTCCTAACTTTTAATATATCCTTTGAGAACGTTTCCCTCCTTTACTAAAACGCTTTGCTTGCTTCTATTTTTAGTTGGAAGCACATGCGTTATTGCACAATACGAAACAAAACTTTCAGTTAGTTTAAACGAGTATACTAAGATACTAGATATTAAACAGGAGTTTACCTATTACAACGATTCGCGTTATAATTTAGGGGTACTCTACTTTAACGATTGGGCTAACGCCTACTCTAAAAAGAACACCGGACTTGCAAAACGTTTTGCACAAGAGTTTAAGAAAAGTCTGCATTTGGCAAAAGATAGTGAACGGGGATTCACCTCCATTATCAGTGTTGTAGATGCTGATTATAATGGTCTGCAATGGGAACGAGCTTCAGTAAAAGATATTATACAGGTCAAATTAAACGAACCTTTAACACCGGAAACTACTACCAAAATTTTCATCACCTATCAAGTGAAGTTACCTTCAGATGAATTCACCACATACGGGTATGACAACAAGGGGAATTATTATTTAAAGGATTGGTATCTAACTCCAGCAGTATATGACGGTAAATGGCGTTTATACTCCAATAAAGACTTGGAAGACTTGTATACCAATATGACCAAAACAACTATCGATTTTAAATATCCAGATAGCCTGTATATCACTTCGAACATAAACAAACAGTCAGAATCCAAATTCCCTAATGGGCAATCGGTACAGTTGACTGCCGAAAAACAAAAAAGTGCAGAACTGATTATAAGGACAACAAACGACTTTACGACACACGTGACACCTTCTTTAACCATAGAAACAGATATATCCGCACCACAATATAGCCCTATAGAACAAGGAATAAGTATCAATAGAATTGCCGATTTTATCCACAAGAATTTGGGGGATTTTCCTCATAAAAAATTATTGGTTAGCCAACTAGATTACAACAAAGACCCTTTATATGGGCTAAATCTATTACCCTCCTTTGTAAGGCCTTACGAGCAGCAGTTTCAGTTTGAAATGAAGTTTTTGAAAACAACTTTGAACAGTATGCTCAAAGAAACACTGTTTTTAGACCCAAGAAGTGAGCAATGGTTGAATAGTGCCATTGCCAATTATCTGATGATTGCTTATGTTGACGAATTCTATCCTAAGCAAAAATTATTTGGGAATTTATCACGTATTTGGGGACTGCGTAGCTTTAATTTGGCTAAGATGGGATTCAATGAGCAATATGCCTTCCTGTATAACCTTATGGCTCGGAGTAATAGAGATCAAGCCTTAACCATACGTAATGATTCTCTTATCAAATTCAATCAGCAAATAGCCAATAAATATAAAGCAGGCTTAGGGCTAGCCTACCTTGGAAATTATATAGGGAAAGGTAAAGTTGATCAAAGCCTCAAAACATTCTTCAAATATTATCAACTAAACAAAGTAAAAGTTCTTGATTTTGAGTCTATTTTAAAAAGAGCAACAACCAAGGATATCAATTGGTTTTTTAAGGATTATATAGCCACCGACAGCCGAATCGATTTCAAAATTAAAAAAGTTGAAAAACTAGGAGATTCTCTACAAGTCAGTATTAAAAATAAGGAAGGCACCAATGTACCAATCTCAATGTTCGGGCTAAAAAATGATTCGGTTATTTCTAACTACTGGTTCAAGGATATAAAAACGTTAGAAACATTTACCATACCTAATAACGATGAAGATAAATTAGTACTTAACTACGACCAAAAAATACCAGAGTTTAATCAACGGGACAACTGGAAATCTTTAGGAGGATTTTTGTCCAGTAATAAGAAACTACATTTTACTTTTTTTAAGGACACCGAGAATCCTAATTACAATCAAGTGTTCTATGTACCTGTGCTAAATTTTAATATATATGATGGATGGACCCCAGGAATGCGACTTTACAATAAAACCTTTTTAGAACGCCCCTTTGTTTATGATTTTGCTCCTTCCTATTCTTTTAGGGAGAAAGCTTTTGTAGGGTATGGAAAGTTCAATTATCGTAAATACTTGAATAAAACGGGACTGTACGTTTCTAATTATAGTTTATCGGCCTCTACCTCACATTTTAATATAAATTCTCGCGCTACCTCTGTAACACCTTCTTTAAGTTTTGGTTGGAGACCAGATGACCTAAGATCTGATAAGCGAGAGTTCTTAACATTTAGGTATGTAAATATCCTTAGGGATTTTGATGAAAGTATTCAAGATTTAGCAAACGACTCGGAAAATCCAGACTACAGTATATTTAATGCCAGATACCTAAATAGACATAATGGCATCATTGATTATAACTCATGGTCCGTAGACTTTCAATTGGCCGGTAACTTTAGTAAAGTAGCCTTTGAATATGAGTATCGGAAACTCTTTGAAAACAATAGACAATTTAACCTACGCTTTTTTGCAGGTAAATTCCTAAGTAACAATACCGATACGAATTTCTTTAATTTTGCTTTAGATAGACCAACGAATTATCTTTTCGACTATAGTTATTTAGGGCAATCGGAAGATTCGGGAATCTACAGCCAACAGCTTATTATTGCAGAAGGTGGCTTTAAATCTTTTTTGGACGAGGAATATCGTTTTTCTGATAATTGGATGACAACCATTAACACAAGTTTTAATCTTTGGCGATGGGTCGAACTTTACGGCGATGCCGGTTTGGTAAAAAATAACAGTTCCAGAGCAAAATTCGTCTACGATAGTGGTATTCGTTTAAATCTAGTAACCGATTTCTTTGAACTTTATTTTCCTTTACACTCCAACAATGGCTGGGAAGTGAGCCAGCAAAACTATGGAGAGAAAATCCGTTTTATCATTACGGTAAGTCCAAGAACACTTACAGGGTTATTTACTAGATCCTGGTTTTAGGTTCTAAATTCGCAAAAAAAACCCTTATTATCAATCCATAATTAACAAATACATAATTATTTGTTGGTAAAACTAGTAATATATCAAGGAATATTGCCGTTCTACCATTGCTAAAACGCTTTTGTTTGAGTATTTTTGCAACAATACGATATAGCCTATGAATGTCTCTTCCAAAACTAGCAATGATATTTCCTTTGAAGATTTTAAGGCGCAAATACTTCAAGACTATGAAATAGCTTTTATAAGCAGGTCATGTAGTATTATGGGTAGAAAAGAAGTGCTTACCGGTAAAGCTAAATTTGGAATTTTTGGTGATGGTAAAGAACTTCCGCAATTAGCCATGGCCAGAGCCTTTAAGAACGGAGATTTTAGAAGTGGTTACTATCGAGACCAAACCTTTATGATGGCACTAGGGTTATTAAAACCAAAGGATTTTTTCCATGGCTTATATGCTACTACCGACATGGAGAAAGAGCCTATGAGCGGTGGCCGTCAAATGGGAGGTCACTTTCTTACATACAGCCTAAACCCAGACGGCACATGGAAAGATTTGACACAACAAAAAAATAGTAGCTCCGATATATCCTGTACCGCTGGCCAAATGCCTAGGTTATTAGGGTTGGCACAAGCCTCGAAAGTATATCGGGAGGAAAAAGGAATGGACAGCTCAAAGTTTTCCGATGCCGGAAATGAAGTAGCATGGGGAACCATAGGAAATGCAAGTACCAGCGAAGGTATGTTCTGGGAGACTATAAACGCAGGCGGTGTATTACAAGTACCCATGGTAGTGAGTATTTGGGACGATGAATACGGAATTTCAGTACATGCAAAACACCACACTACAAAAGAAGATATCTCTAAAGTACTATCAGGTTTTCAACGCGACGAAGAGCAGAAAGGGTATGAAATATTTAAAGTGCAAGGTTGGGACTATACAGCCTTGATGCACGCCTACGAAAACGCCTCTGATATCGCCAGACAGGAACATGTACCTGTAATCATTCATGTAACCGAATTAACCCAACCTCAAGGACACTCCACTTCCGGTTCTCACGAACGCTATAAAGACGATAAGCGGTTGGAATGGGAGCGTGATAATGATTGTAATAAGCGGTTTAAAGAATGGATTTTAGAATCCGGTATTGCCACTACTTCCGAACTGGCTGAAATGGAGAAACAGGTAAAGAGAACCGTTCGTGAAGCTAAAAAAGAGGCGTGGTCAGAATTTTTACAAGAAAACGTTGCGGCCAAAAAGAGCCTTGTGCAGCTCATACATTTAGCTGCGTCTAAAAGTCCGAACAAGAATTTTCTAACGAAGCTAAAGAACGATCTTATTGCAGTTGAAGAACCTATACTAAAAGATTTGGCCGTCGCATCTAGAAAATCACTTCGGTATCTTTTGGGAGAATCCTCGGCAGAAAGACAGGCCTTAGTAGACTGGGTACAGAACTTTTTGACTAAATCGCAGCCAGACTTTAGTTCACACCTATACAGTCCAAATGAGAATAGGGCTACCAATATCAGTCCAATCGCCCCCCGATATGATAGCAGCGCAGAAAAAGTTGATGGAAGGGTTATTTTACGGGATAATTTTGACCACCTTTTCAATAAGTACCCTAATGCCTTGGTTTTTGGAGAAGATACCGGTGTTATTGGAGATGTAAATCAAGGATTAGAGGGGTTACAGGAAAAGTATGGAAGTACTAGAATTGCAGATACCGGCATTCGTGAAACTACGATTATAGGTCAGGGTATCGGAATGGCATTAAGGGGATTACGGCCTATTGCCGAAATCCAGTATCTAGATTATATCTTTTATGCCATGTCTTCTCTAACAGATGATTTAGCTACGCTTTTATATCGTACCAAAGGAAAGCAAAAAGCACCTTTGATTGTAAGAACTCGTGGGCATAGATTGGAAGGAATATGGCATTCCGGTTCTGAAATGGGTGGCTTAATACATCTACTTCGTGGTATGTACATATTGGCTCCAAGAAACATGACCCAAGCAGCAGGTTTTTATAATACCTTAATGAAAAGTGACGAACCTGCATTGGTTATCGAAAGCCTTAATGGCTACCGATTAAAGGAACCCAAACCTACGAATTTAGGTGAATTTTGCACTCCAATTGGTGTTGTAGAAACTATTAAAGAAGGTACGGATATTACGCTAGTTTCTTATGGTTCTACCCTGAGGATAGTGGAACAAGTAGCAAAGGAGCTACTGGAAGTTGGAATAGATGCAGAAATTATAGATGCTCAGACATTGCTCCCTTTTGATATCAAACAGGATGTGGTTAAAAGTGTTCAAAAAACAAATCGACTTTTGGTTATAGACGAAGATGTTCCTGGAGGATGCTCTGCCTATATCTTAAATGAAATCGTAGAAAAGCAACAAGGGTACAGGTATTTGGATAGTGCACCACAAACATTGACGGCTCAAGCGCACAGAGCGGCTTACGGTACAGATGGTGACTACTTTTCTAAACCAAATGCAGAGGATATTTTTGAAAAAGTCTACAGTATACTTCACGAGGCAAATCCTCAGGATTATCCAAAATTGAGATAGTGTATCGTTGGATTAATTGAAGGTAAATAGCGTATTTCGATCTTTAAAAATTAGCGTACAAAGAGCTTCATTTGGAGATTCGTAGCGGGTGCTGTATAGACCATTCACCTAAGCTGCTTAGTAATACAGTACTCCTTATTATAGGGTATATTCAAGTTTGCATTCTCTTACATATCCACTACTAATACTACTACAATATCTAATGCTCCATAATAATTCATTCTAAAGTAAACCATTCACTGCCCTATTTCATTTTCTTAAACTAGCTTTGTGTTAAACGATTGGTATAGTATGAATGTGATTCTGGAACAGTATTACGGATTAACAAATTGCTCCTTTGAAACATTGGAAGGATATGAGAGTATCAATTTTAAGGTAAAAGCTGACTCCGACACCTTCGTTTTAAAAAAATATAACTTCTCGGAAGAAACCATAGCCATACTGAAGGCTGAAGACCAGGTTGCCCATAAGTTAAACGAAATCGAACAGTTAAACTTTCCAGAAAGTATTCATAATATAGAAGAACATCCAATTACCATAGTTGATGGTTTTATTTATAGACTCCTACCTTTTATAGAAGGAGAATTTTTAGCGGAGATTTTAAAAGACGAAGTTTTACTAGTCTCGTTCGGTACCGCCTTAGGAAATATTGATAAAATACTACTTGGACATTATGATGCCGTAATTAAGGCCAAAGAAACCCAGTGGGATTTGAAGCATTTTACCGATAATCGTAGATTCTTAAATGATATAACCGATGCGAAGGACCGTAATCTGGTGCGTTATTTTTTCTTACAGTTTAATGAACATATAACCCCTATTCAACATAAACTCCGCAAAAGTATCATTCACAACGACGCCAACGATTGGAATATACTTGCAACTAATGGGAAAGTTACTGGAATTATAGATTTTGGCGACATGTGTAATTCTTGGTTAATTAATGAACTTGCCATAGGGCTTACCTATGTAATGATGGCTGAAGAACAACCCCTAGCAGTTGCAGAAACCGTAATAGCAGCTTATAATAATATACTTCCGTTACAAGAAAAGGAACTTAACGCTTTATACTACCTCGTAGCTGCCAGGCTCTGTACAAGCGTATGTAACTCGGCACATACCAAAAAACAGAAACCAGATTCCGACTATATTACCCTAAGCGAACAACCCGCGTGGAATTTGTTGAGAACATGGCTTAGGATAAATCCTATCCTAGCCGAAGATTGTTTTAGAAAGGCCTGCGGTTTTACCGAGAGCAAAAAGCAAACCTTGGAACATCAGCTAAAAAGAAGAGATAAAACGATAAGCAGTGCCTTGTCTTTAAGCTATACAAATCCCATTCAAATGTCCCGCTCAGCCTTCCAGTTTATGTACGACACGGATGGGAATACGATACTAGATGCCTATAACAATATCATGCAAGTAGGCCATTGCCATCCCCATGTGGTAGAATCCGGACAACGGACTATGGCAAAACTGAATACCAATACCCGCTATGTTTACGAAGAACTACTCTCATATTCAGATAAGCTACTCTCCAAATTCCCAGCACATCTGAACAAGGTGTTTTTTGTAAACTCAGGCAGTGCCGCTAGTGACTTGGCCATAAGAATAGCCAAAACCCATACTAAGAAAAATAAGGTCATGGTACTGGAACACGGTTACCATGGCAATACCCAAAACGGAATAGATATTAGTCATTACAAATATAACCACAAGGGCGGAAATGGGAAAGTAGAGCATATTTTACAAACCCCTATGCCCAAAGTATATGGTTCAGGTTTTAAATCGGAATCCGAAGCCAGTATACACTATTCTGATATCACTAATAAACAGATTACAGCAGAATATGGAAATATAGCAGCCTTTATTGCAGAACCAATTGTGGGCTGTGGCGGTCAGGTTCCGTTGGCAATCAATTATTTAAAAGATGTCTACCCAAAAATAAGGGCTCAAGGCGGAGTTTGTATCAGTGACGAAGTACAGGTAGGTTTCGGGCGCTTAGGTTCCCATTTTTGGGGCTATGAAATGTACGATGTAGTACCAGATATGGTTATTCTTGGCAAACCTATGGGGAATGGTCACCCAATTGGTGCCGTAGTGACCACTAGCGATGTAGCGGAAAGTTTTGACAACGGAATGGAATTCTTCAGCTCTTTTGGAGGCAACCCCGTATCATGTGCCATAGGGGAAGCAGTTTTAGACGTAATTGAAGCAGATCAGTTACAAGCGCACGCCTTAGAAGTTGGCTCCTTCCTTAAAAACGGAATTACTACGATACAACATGAATATAAAGAAATTGGGGACGTAAGAGGAAGTGGGCTATTTTTAGGTGTAGAATTAATCCAAAATGATGGCAGCCCTAATACACTATTGGCACAAACCATAAAAAATGATTTACGTAAGAAATTTATATTGGTAAGTACAGATGGCCCTTACAACAATGTGCTGAAAATTAAACCTCCTTTGTGTTTTACTCTAGAAAATAGCTCAGAACTTTTAAATCAACTTAAAATAAGTCTTGATAACACAATAAAAAATGATAATTTTAAACAGAATATCTAAACCATAACATGACAACTTCCCCCCTAACAGCAATTGGACTTGCCTTCTTCAGGATTTCAATGTCCGCTATGATGCTTACGCACGGACTTCCAAAATTTCAGAAACTAATTTCAGGCGACTTTGAATTTGCTGACCCTATTGGTATGGGTACAGCTCCGTCCCTATTTCTAACCGTTATTGGTGAGTTCATATGCCCTATACTGATAATTATAGGATACAAAACACGCTTGGCAAGTATCCCAACAGTGATAACCATGTTGGTAGCGGCTTTTATAGTTCATGCAGCAGATGCTTTTGAATCAAAGGAAAAATCCCTGTTGTACCTCGTTGGGTTCGCTACAATTGTATTACTTGGTCCTGGAAAATATAGTATAGACAGGAAATAGAATCAGAAAATCTTTACTATTAGTTCTTTTAACAAATCTGCTTGATTCATGTTAGTAGAACCTACACCCTTTCCTTTCAAATCCATTTCACGTAAATGAGATATGACTTGGCTTACCTTTCGCATAGGAAAATTTTTAGCAGCCGTTTGTATTTCGTCCACAAAGTAGGGGTTGATTCTTAGCGTAGTAGCAACATTTTTTGGAGTATGGTCTTTTAAACCATGGTATTGTAGTAACTGCGTAAAAAACATATTCAGTAAGGTAATTGTAAGCACAAAAGGATTGTCCTTAGGATTTTGGGCAAAATACGTGACTATTTTAGTGGCCTTCAAGACATTCCGCTCTCCAATAGCTTTCTTTAGCTCAAAATTATTATAATCTTTACTAATACCTATATGTTCCTCTATATGCGATGGGGTGATTTCGATACCCTGAGGTAACATTAACTTTAGTTTGTTCAGTTCACTTACTATTCTCCCCAAATCGGTACCCAAATGTTCTGCTAAAAGCATTGCAGACTTCTGAGGAATAGAGAACCCTGCATTCTTTCCAGCGTTTTGAATCCACGCGGGTATTTTATAATCCCTCAAAACAGGACTTTCAAAAACTACCCCGTCTTTCTTAATCGCTTTATACAAGGGTTTACGCTTATCTAACTTCTTGTATTTATAACAAATAACCAAAACCGTAGTCACTTGAGGATTCTTGGCGTAAGATACAAGACTTTCTATCGTTCTGGAAAGGTGCTGTGCTTCCTTTACAATAACCACTTGTTTTTCAGACATCATAGGGTAGCGTTTGGCATTCCCTACAATATCATCAATCGTTACATCTTTCCCATAGAGTACCATTTGGTTAAAACCCTTTTCCTCTTCCGTTAATACTTTACTAGCAATATAGTCAGAAATCTTATCTATATAATAAGGCTCCTCTCCATATAGAAAATAGATAGGTTTTAATATACCTTTACGTATATCGCTAACAATTTGTAATGCTTCGTCCATTCGAAAAAAAATAATGAAATTTACCTTATGCAATCGTTACAATTTCCCGGCTATAACTTCAGGCTCAAAAATAAACAAAATAAGCCCTTTATCTTTGACCTAGTCAGGAAAAAATTCGTTTCGCTCACACCAGAAGAATGGGTAAGACAGCATGTATTAAACTATCTTGTGTTTGATAGAAAATATCCACTAAGTCACATTAATGTTGAAAAACAGATTGAGCTGAATGGCTTAAAAAAACGCTATGATATAGTAATTTTCCATACCGATGGAAGTATTCATGTTTTGGTAGAGTGCAAAGCACCTGACGTAAAAATTACGCAAAACACCTTTGACCAGATTGCTACATATAACTTGAACTTGGATGCTACTTTTCTAATGGTCACCAACGGATTACAGCATTTTTATTGCCAGATGCTGAAAAAACAGGAAAAATATGAGTTTTTGCAGGAGATTCCTGAATTTAGCCGTTAATTTGTCATCGTTTTGAAGTTAGCCATAGTCATACTCAACTGGAACGGAGAAGTGCTTTTAAAGCGTTTCTTGCCCTCGGTTATCGAAAATTCTTCCAATGCTGAATTGTATGTGGCAGATAATGCTTCTACAGACAGCTCTATAACATTTTTAAAAGAAAACTACCCCTCTGTAAAGATCATTCAAAATAGCGCTAACGGCGGCTTTGCACAAGGGTACAATGAGGCCTTAAGACATGTAGACGCTGATGTTTTTTGTTTATTGAATTCAGATGTAGAAGTTACAGCACGTTGGTTAGACCCCATTATGGAAGCTTTTGAAAAGCTGCCTGAGGCTAGTGTTTTACAACCTAAAATATTAGATTTATTAAAGCAAGACCATTTTGAATATGCAGGAGCTGCGGGAGGCTTCATTGATCAATTAGGATATCCTTTTTGTAGGGGTAGAATTTTTCAACATTTAGAGAAGGATACGGGTCAATACAACGATACCAAAGAAATATTTTGGGCAACTGGTGCCTGCATGTTCGTAAAGCGTGCTGTCTTTGAGTCTTTAGGCGGGTTTGATACAGATTACTTTGCTCACCAAGAAGAGGTAGATTTTTGCTGGCGAGCAAAAAATAAAGGACACAAGATATACTATGTAGGAGCTTCTAAAGTATATCACCTAGGCGGTTCAACACTGAGTAATATGAACCCTAAAAAAACATATTTAAACTTTAGAAACTCCCTCTTTTCAATAATAAAGAATCTTCCCATAAGAAAAGCAGTTATCATTATCTTTGCGAGGCTGCTCTTAGATGGTATTGCCGCGTTGCGATTTATTTTTCAATTCCGCCTTAAACATTGTATCGCTATTTTAAGGGCGCACCTTAGTTTTTATAGACAATTTCCGAAAATGCTGAAGAAACGGGAAAAAGCTAATTTTATACTAAAATATCATACAACGAAGTCCATAGTATGGTCTTACTTCGTAAATGGTATTAAGGAATTTAACATTTTAGTAAAAGATTAACTAGTCTTACGATTTAACACATTACAAATTATATAAATTTGATAACGCTGATTGCGAAAATGCAGTAAATAACAAACAATTAATATAGATCACAATTATGAGAAAAATCATTCTAGGATGTCTTGGTGTAACGCTTTTATTATCTTCCTGTGTATCGCAGAAGAAATTTGCAAACCTTGAGGCAAAACAACAGGAAACACAGGATTTATTAAATTCTGCAACGGTTAAATTAAACGGCTGTTTAGAAGATAAAGCAACTGCTACAGCAAGACTACAGACTTTAGAAGACCAAAACTCATTCTTGAAAGCTAACAATCAGGAATTAATTAACAACATGGGCAACCTTACGACCTTAACAACAAAAGGTGCTGAAAACTTGGAAAAATCTTTAGAGAGCCTACAAGAAAAGGATTTAACGATTCGTAAGTTAAATAACGCTATCACCCGCAGAGATTCTGTAAACCTTTCTTTGGTACAGAGCTTAAAAGGTGTTCTAGGTAATTTAGATGATGAGGATATCGAAATCAGCGTAGAAAAAGGAGTTGTTTTCGTTTCTATTTCTGACAAATTATTATTTAGCAGCGGAAGTTATAACATAACCAAAAGGGCTAAAGAAGTATTAGGCAAAGTAGCTAAGGTTGTAAACAACAAGCCAGATTTTGAATTTATGGTAGAAGGTCATACCGATGATGTACCTTTCAGAAAGAATGGTGCGTTATTGGACAACTGGGATTTGAGCGTTAAACGTGCAACATCTGTAGTTCGAATTTTACAAAACGACTTTAATGTAGACCCTAAGCGTATGACGGCGGCAGGTAGAGCAGAATTTATTCCTGTGTCTGCTACAGAAAAATCTAGAAACAGAAGAACACGTATTGTAGTACTTCCAAAAATAGATCAGTTCTACAGCATGATTGAAGAAGGAATGAAAGATCCTGCAATCAATAACTAGTACCTAAGCTTAGTAGACTCTAGTAAATAGTAAAAAAGAGTGCTTGAAATATCAAGCACTCTTTTTTTATGCCCTTAATCGAACATTTGAAACTTTAAATTTATAATTTAAACACAGTTGTTTGCATGACCGATACATCAGTTTAATAGCGGAGCATAATCCAATATCTATTAAAGCATAAAAAAACAATTGCCTACTAGCTAGATAATATCTAAACTACCCTTTCCTTCTCTAATAACCTCAGGATAACCTCCAGACAAATCGATAATTGTAGACCCAACATTGTCACCATAGCCACCATCTATAACAACATCAACCAAATTTTCCCATTTCTCAAATATAAGTTCAGGATCGGTCGTATATTCCAAAACATCATCGTCATCTCGGATAGAAGTCGACACGATAGGGTTTCCCAAAGCGGTTACGAGTGCTCTAGCTATGGAATTATCCGGCACACGGATACCAACAGTTTTTTTCTTCTTAAAATCTTTAGGTAAATTATTATTACCGGGCAGAATAAAGGTGTAGGGTCCAGGTAAAGCCCTTTTTAAAATTTTAAACGTCGCCGTGTCTATTTGGCGGACATAATCAGAAAGATTACTCAGGTCCGGACAGATAAAGGACCAATTGGCCTTAGCCAATTTAATTCCTTTTATACGGGCAATTTTCTCCAAAGCTTTTGTATTGGTGATGTCACAGCCCAAACCGTAAACGGTATCTGTCGGATAAATAATAAGCCCTCCCTTGCGCAATATTTGCACTACCTTATTTATTTCTTTAGGGTTGGGATTCTCTTCGTATATTTTAATGAATTCTGCCAAGTTCTATATTTTTCAAATTCAAGATAGTAAAAACAAATGTTTAACTTAATCCTAAACAAAAAAGGAATTTTCTACGTTGTTACTAAAACCTTATTCCTTAAAGATAAGACTGCTAAGCGTATTTGGTAGTAGACGACAGACTTTACTACCTAGGAAACCACCTCCAACTTTGCAAAACGGAGTAATAATTTCTTTACATCCCCTTGATCAAATTTAATTTCTGCCTTTCGATCGTTACCCATGCCTTCGATTTTTAAGACCTGTCCTCTACCAAAACGATTATGATTAATTACCGAACCTTCTACTAGATTGGGATCTATCTGATTCGTATTACCAACAGGCTTCGACAATTCTGGTTTTATTTTACGTAATTTTTTAAGCTGGTTGGTATTGGGTTGGCCTATACTAGGCGGTATTCCTTTTACCGGTTTGTTTTGACGTAAGGTACTTTTGTCAACCTCCCCAAAAATATCTGCATCAATCAACGATTTATAACGATAACCACCATCTACAGGGGTTAAGTTCTCCACATATTTCTCATCTATTTCCTCCAAAAACCTGCTGGGTTCCGCGTCAATTAGTTTTCCCCATCGGTACCGGTTTTGAGTGTAGGTAAGATAGGCCTGCTTTTCTGCACGCGTTAAGGCCACATAAAATAATCGTCGCTCTTCTTCTAGTTCACTTCTGGTGTTCATACTCATTCCGGATGGAAACAAATCCTCCTCCATCCCTACAATATAAACGTAGGGAAACTCAAGTCCTTTCGCTAAGTGTATGGTCATTAGCGCCACGCGATCATCATCTCCCGTATCATTATCCAAATCCGTAGCAAGGGCTACATCCTCTAAAAATTCACTAATACTTCCTGTCGCGTCTACAACTTCTACCTGCCCTTCCACAAAATCCTTAATTCCGTTTAATAGGCCTTCTATATTTTCCATTTTGGCAATACCTTCTGGGGTGCCATCTTTTTTAAATTCTAGTAATAATCCAGTCTTTTTTGCAACATGTTCGGAGAGTTCAAAAGCGTTTGCACCTTCATTCATTATCTGAAAGCTTTTAATCATCGTTACAAAATCTTCTAACTTTCTTTTTGTACCACTATTAATTTTTAGGTCTATTTTAGAAATATTGTCCATGACCTCAAACATGGATCGTCCATAATGATTAGCCGCTACAACCAATCTATCTACCGTAGTTTGACCAATACCTCTAGCGGGGAAATTAATCACACGTTTTAGTGCTTCTTCGTCCTTTGGATTGATAACCAGTCGCAAATATGATAGCACGTCCTTAATTTCCTTTCGCTGATAAAAAGAGAGTCCGCCATAAATGCGGTACGGAATATCACGTTTACGCAAACCATCCTCTATGGCCCGCGATTGGGAATTGGTGCGGTACAAAACAGCAAATTCGCCATTATGCATTTGTAAGTTCATTTTATGGTCCCAAATGGACTGGGCTACAAACCTACCCTCTTCAGCATCTGTGATGCTGCGATGTATCTTAATAGGAGCTCCATCGTCATTGGCTGTCCAGACGACTTTTTCCAATTGATCCTTGTTCTTAGCAATTATCGAATTAGCAGCGTTTACTATGTTTTTTGTAGAACGGTAATTCTGCTCCAAACGGTACATACCAACATTCTCATAATCGCGTTGAAAATTAAGGATATTACTAATGTTAGCACCCCTGAAGGAATAGATACTCTGGGCATCATCACCTACCACACAAATATTTTGGAACCTATCTGCCAATGCTTTTACAATGAGATATTGCGAATGGTTGGTATCTTGGTACTCATCTACTAAAATATAGCGGAACCGGTCCTGGTACTTCATGAGCACATCCGGAAAGCGTGTCAATAACTCATTGGTTCGCAGCAACAAATCATCAAAATCCATGGCGCCAGCCTTAAAGCAACGGTCTACATAATTTTGATAAATATCCCCGACTCTAGGCCTTTTGGCCATAGCATCGTCTTCCATCAATTCGGGATTATTAAAATAGGCCTTTACCGTGATTAGACTATTTTTAAAGGAAGATATTCTATTCTGTATTTTCTTGTATTTATAAATATCCTTGTCCAGTCCCATTTCTTTAATTATACTGGATATCAATCTTTGAGAATCTTGAGTATCGTAGATTGTAAAATTACTAGGGAAACCAAGTTTATCGCCATCAAAGCGAAGGAGCTTGGCAAAAACGGAATGGAAAGTACCCATCCATAGATTTTTGGCTTCGGAAGCACCCACCATTTCAGAGATACGTTTTTTCATTTCACGAGCGGCCTTATTGGTAAAGGTCAGTGCTAAAATATTAAACGCATCCACGTTTTGCTCCATTAAATATGCAATCCGGTACGTAAGCACCCTTGTCTTTCCAGAACCTGCTCCAGCTATCACCATTAGCGGACCATCTTTGTGAAGCACTGGCTCCCGTTGCGCCTCATTCAATACATCTAAAAAAGTACTCAATTTAATCTTTGTTTTAGAGTGTAAATTTAGCCATTATATAGGGATACTAGAAATCTTGTTTTTTAGATTTATAAACAATACGTGATTATTCCTTCCAATTTGAATATATTTAGCTCTTGATTCTATTTGAATATAATGAAAATTAGATTGAGACATTACTTTTTCTTGCTAATAGGACTAAGTTTTTCTATCGGTATTATAGCACAGGAGAAGAAGAGCGGACCTATAATAACAGCGTATGGAGAGGTTTGGAATATCACCCAGCCTGATTTTAAGACTGATATTACTAAAACTTATAAAGCAGTTTTTGACATCATGAGTTCTCCAGAAGACCCAGCGCAACTAAATGCTAACATAGAGACCGCAGCTCGCTTTTTGAACATGCACGCACAGAGCGGTGTTCCATTAGAACAGCTGAAGGTAGCCTTGGTAATTCATAACAAAGCATCAAAAGATTTGACACATTCCAAAGCATATGCCCTTAAATATGGTGTTAACAACCCAAATGAAAAATTATTAGAAGATTTAATACAAGCAGGAGCAAAAGTTATTTTCTGCGGACAGTCTTCCGCCTCTAGGGGATTTCCAAAAGAAGATCTTGTGGATGGAGTTCAAATTTCACTTTCTGCCATTACAGCATTAATACAATTACAGGACGATAATTACAGGCTGATAAAATTTTAAAACGATACTATGAAACACTTAGGATTTTTAGGGATACTAGTTTTTGCGACTATATTAAGCGCTCAAGGACCAAATTTAGATAGCGATTATAAGGCTATCGAAGAAAAAGTAATTGAATGGCGACGAGACATTCATCAAAACCCCGAATTAGGTAACCGTGAATTTAAAACGGCAGAAAAAATTGCAAAACACCTTAAATCCTTAGGAATTGAAGTTAAGACCGGTGTAGCACATACAGGTGTTGTAGGTCTTCTAAAAGGTGACCTACCTGGTAAAGTTGTTGCCCTGCGCGCAGACATAGATGCGCTTCCCGTTACCGAACGCAATGATTTACCATTTAAGTCAACCATAACTTCTGAGTATATGGGGGAAAAAGTAGGTGTAATGCATGCCTGTGGACACGATACCCATACTGCGATTTTAATGGGTGTTGCAGAAGTGATGTCGAAAAACAAGAATAAGATAAAAGGAACAGTAAAGTTTATTTTTCAACCTGCGGAAGAAGGTCCACCACCAGGCGAAGAAGGCGGCGCATTACTCATGGTAAAAGAAGGCGTGATGCAAAACCCTAAAGTGGATGCTATTTTTGGCCTACACATTAATTCACAAACGCCGGTAGGAACTATACGATATAAGTCTGGCGGTACTATGGCAGCTGCACAGAGCTTTACTATAAAAGTAAAAGGAAAGCAAAGTCACGGTTCTCGTCCTTGGGCAGGCGTAGATCCCATTTTAATCAGTGCAAAGATTATTGATGGCCTACAGACCATTATAAGTCGGGAAACGGAACTGACCAACGAAGCAGCGGTAATAACCGTTGGTAAAATAAGAAGTGGTGTACGTTCTAACATAATACCAGAGGATGCCGAAATGATCGGGACCATCAGAACTTTGGATTATGATATGAAGGATAAGCTGAACAAGCGAATGATAGAAATGGTAACTACCATTGCAAAGGCGTATGGCGGTGAGGCTACCTGTGAAATTAAGGAAGCAACAGATATTACCTACAACAATCCGGAGCTTGTTGAGCAAATGCTCCCCACAATGAGACGTGTTGCCGGAGAAGGCAATTTAAATACCCAAAAAGCTATTACCGGTGCCGAAGATTTTTCTTATTTCCAGCGCGAAGCTCCAGGTTTTTTCTTCTTTTTAGGTGGAATGACCCCAGGTAACACAGAATCTTTTCCACATCACACGCCCGACTTTAAAATAGACGATAGCGATTTATTATTGGGCGTGCGTGCATTGACCGAGATGAGCTTAGATTATTTGGATAGCGACAAAACTCCACGATTAGAAACCAAACCAAGGGGTTAGTCAATTAAAGAAGGAAAACAACAAGATATAATAATTAACGCATATATTTTATGAGGAGATTAGTATTGCTTTCTGCAGCAATAGTTTTAGGCTGTTTTAGCCTACAGGCACAAAAAAAAAGTGAACTCATTTCACAGAATCAGGAATTGAAATTTCAATTAGATTCTGTGAAGGGTGTTATTTCGGATGCAAAACGAGGCGAGAAAATTGGACTTTTAAGAGCTGATGAATTACAAACCCAAGTAACCGAATTACAGGATGCTAACGCTACATTGATGAAAAACCTAAATAGTTTTGCTACACTTTCTAGCCAAAACACGGAAAACATCAATAAAACCCTGGCAACCATTGGACGTAAGGAGGCTCAGTTGAAAAGTATTATCGGAGGCTTTGCAAGTGCGGATTCTACGGCACTTGTAGTGTTAACGAACGCGAAAAAAACATTAGGGGAAAATGCAAAGGTACAAGTGAGTGAAGGGGTAGTTGTTATTTCTGAAAAGTTAGATTTTTTCTTTGCTGACGGACTCGGCACCACCTTATTGGAGCCGTCTAAAGAGCTATTGCAAAAAGTAGGTGAACTATTAAACGCTAACCCCAAAGCAGCAATTACGGTAATTGGAATGAACATCACTGGAGAATTGAATATAGCGCTTAACCAAGCAGCAATGGTTTCAAACGAACTAATTGCTACCTATGCTGTGGATGGTAGTCGTATATACGTACATGGGCAAGATGGCGGTTTTAAGGAAGCAATCCAAATCCGTATTCATCCAGATTATAAAGCTTTTTTTGAGCAAGCTAAGAAGGATGCAAAGAATTAGAAACATATATACTTAAGTACCGGTATCTAAATTAGACATTAGTGACTCTTCCATTAGACTTGGTGGCATATTCCCTGTTTTCAGAAGTTTTTCATGAAAATCGCCCAGGGTAAACCGCGCTCCCATCTTCTGTTTATAAAGGTCCCTTATCCTTAAAATTTCGGACATACCTAAATAGTATCCTATAAAATAACCTGGACTTTTTGCCGCAGAATCAATTTCTAATTGAGCGGCCCATCTTAAAAAGCCAACTTTGTCAGTCATCAGCGCAACAGCTTCCTCATAGGTCATACGACCAGAATGCATTCCTACATCATAGATGACCCTTGCATTACGCCAAAGTCGTAATTGTAACTGTCGCAAATGAATTCTTTTATTAGGAAAAAAACCAGTTTCTGCCATGAGCTGCTCGTTATATAGTCCCCAACCTTCACTGAACAAAGAAAGCCCGTTCTCTCGGCGAATCTTTCTTGGGTTATGCATCTGATATAAGCCCTGGACATGGTGCCCACCATAAGATTCATGAGGTGCGGTAACAATGATAACCCCCCAATCATGCTCTACCAAATATTCTTGTTTCGTTTTTTCATCCCACCAATCTTCATAAGGGTTTATCATCCATTGTGCTGTCAAAATACCTAGCTCATCTTTTGCTTTTGCCCTAGAAAAATTACCATAATAAGAAGTTTTTCTCAAGTATTCCGCTCTTGGAACCACTTGTACCCGTTCTTCCCACGGAATGGGAATAAGTTTATGGTTCAAAATATGCGCTTTGGAACTGTCCACCCATAATTGGTGGGCTTCAATCATCTCATGCGGCTTCGGATAGTCATTTTTAATTTCCAGAGCCAGTTCCTGCCAACTCTTCGAAGAATCTATTTCCTTTGCCAAAATTTCCAACTCAGTCAAGGTAGCTTCAAATTTAGCCCTGCCAAATTGCCAAAGGGTTTCAGTAGTGTAATCAAGTAAAAGTTCTTGTTCTAGCATTTGATTATACGTTTCTTCACCCATTTCAAACCCCGTTAAAGGCTTCTTAGGAAGTTCTTTCGTCAGATATAACACAAAGTCCTCCAGTGCCTTTTGCGCATCATTAATCAAAAGGATTAATTCTGCTTCCCCATTAGTCGTTGTTGCAAATTCAGGCAAAGAAGTATTGAAAAGGCCAGTGGCATTCTGAGCCATGAACAAGGAAAGCTCTTGAAATCTAGGGATATAGAATTCAATTTGATTTTTACCATTTTCCAGTTGTAAGGGAAGTATTTGCAAACGTTCTTTAAGCTCCTCTATTTTTTCATCAACCTTACCAGGTCTTTCAATTATATTACCGAGACTTCTAAACAGCATATATTCTCTTGGATCCTTTTTCCAGGATTGATGGTTAGCCTGTCTCAATTCTTTACCTTTTAAAATACTTCGCGCAAAGCGCCAATCTATAGCTTGTTCAAAAGAAAGTTGTGCAGTATCTATTTGTAAAAGTTCGTCCAATGTTTTTCTTGTATATGCCAATTCTTCCATAAAAGCTTTGTTACTTAAACTTTTATCTCTTGCTATTCCTATTTCTGAAGCACTAAAATCTTCAATAAAATCCTCAAAATTATTTTGTGAAGGTTGTTTTTGGACCTCTTGTTTACAGCCAAAAACAAATACCAAACCAATAAAAAATAAAATCAACCTCATAACCTTAACATTTAAAATGTTCATTTAAATATAACCTGTTTTTGTGCTTTTTCAATATAATTTAATGGCTTATCGTACAATTATAACTCCATAGTATTTGTTTAAATTACCTTTCCCAATTAATTTTCATCCCTTTAGACTATAAACAAAAATACTTTTTTGAGCTAGTTTAGTGATATACGTTATTTTAGACAACAAAAAAAAACAGTTATAAAACACGTATAATGGCACGTTAAAATAAACGCCCGAACACAGCAAAAGAGATGCAGTCCATCTTCCATAGGGTTGGCGTCAAGAACATAATAACGTCCTATGCTAAACAATTAAGCTATTAGCACTAAGAGTTCTTTAACGCCATCAGGCGTGATAAACTTATTTGTTTTGCCCATCGGTTGGGAATTAATAGATCTTTTATGAGGCTTGATTATTTAGCTATTATGCCCACAAAATAGCCAAAGGGAATTCTAGTGCTGAACTATTATTATAAATGCTCTTATATTTTCTGCATTTCATCGATTAAGCCATATAATAATTGATGAAATTGGTCGTTCTAATGTTTGATATAATTAACAACGTTAAAAGTTAACAGATGAGCTCAGACCAAATTTTTCAACTTTTCGCTTATACATTCCCATCTATCGTAACTGGTTTAATAGCTTTCTATTTCTTTAGGCTTCACACCAAAAATGAGGAAGGTAGGCGTCGGTTTCTATTGCACAAAGATTCCCAAAAAGATGCGATGCCTGCAAGAATGCAAGCATATGAGCGTATGGCTCTCTTTTTAGAACGTATTGCAATTCCCAGTCTTGTTGTTCGGGTTGGGCCCATATCTGAAAACAAATCTGACTACGAGCATTTACTTATTAAAAATATAGAGACCGAGTTTGATCATAATCTTTCGCAACAGATTTATATGACCGATGAATGTTGGAACATTATAAAAGCAGCCAAAAGTGCTACCATACAGATGATACGAAAAGCGGCCATGAGTGAAACAGAAACAGCAGATAAATTACGAGAGGACATTCTGACGGAAACTATGGAAAAAACATCTCCATCCACTACTGCTTTGTCTTACGTGAAGAAGGAAATTGGAGCTCTTTGGTAGGAAGACATATTTAAGTGCCAAGTTAAATTACAAACTCAATATCAAAAATAATAGGAAGGTTTAGCTTTTATTGGTTTTTTAGAATTTGAGCAAAAGGATACATTGTTCTAACGTTACATAGTTCTTACCTTTTCCCACGTTCTAAAAACTGCCATCTTCCTGCCTCCCCACTAATTTTTACTCGTGCTCATTAGGCGCAATAGGATTTGTTTCCTCATTTTTATTTTTAGCGTATAGATAGCCACGCTGCCACCAACGTGTCATTTTAGCCTTATCGAATATCAAGGAATTTGTGGTTAAAATGGTAGGCGTATAGTAAAGATTTATTATCGCATCATTTTGATTAGCAACCAATTTTCCTATCCTAATATTCTGATTTTCTATTCGATCTAGAATAAAGCTCAACATGGTAGTCAAAAGCTCAAACGGATTTCTAGAAGGCATGCGATTCATATAATTCACTTCGGTATGTAGTACGACAACATCTACTTCGGTAGCGCCTCTTCTTATCGCTTCTTCGATAGGAACGATGCTTCCAAGACCTCCATCGGCATATTCACATCCGTTTACCCGAGCCAAACTCATAAACGGTACATAGTTGGACGAAATCCATATCCAATCACAGAACTCGTCATACGTACATTCGTTAACAGATTTGTATTCTACTTGATTTAAAGATAAATTAGATACGGTAACCACTACATCAGTTTTACTGTTTTTAAGTTCATTAAACTCTTCAAGTGTAACACTTTCTTTAATCATTTTACGGAGGTTTTCACTCTCCCCAAAGGTTTGCTTACCAGCTATAAAATTTTTTAATACGTTCCAATGATTTATTGAAATCTCATCTACCCCATACTTTTTCTTAATTATAAAAGGGCAATTATTAAAAATCGTGTCCTGATTTACATTAGAATAAATTTCTTTTATTTTTTCCAACTTACCCAAGGCCAAATGGGAAATAAGCAAACTACCAGTCGACGTACCTACGAACATATCGTATTTCTTACCCGAATTTTGAATCAAAAATTCGGCTACACCACCCGCAAATGCTCCCTTACTGCCGCCACCGGAAATGACCAATGCTCTCATTCTAAATTAAGTTTCGTGTTAAGATAACGCAAATCATCATAATTTAGTTCTTTAGCTATTCGTTGTAATTGTGATTTAAAAGGTTCCTCTTTTACTAAGTCGTCTAACAAGCGTCTAGCAAAGTTTCGAAATTGCCAAGAATGGTGATCAGTAGCATGCACCAATTGTTTTAGTACATCATCGTTCAATGCGTTTATATCGGTTAGATATTGAAAAGCCCGCTGCCGAATTTCAGGATGGTATTGTTCGTTCGTATAATCTGAAAGTTCTTTTAAAAAATTATTTTTTTGACCAACATTATACTCTGGAGTAACCAAGGCCAATGTCAGCCATAGCAACCGAACGTTCTTATTGGGTAAGCCTTCAACACCTTTTAACTGGTCGAGATAACCATTTCTATCTGTTGAAAAAGTACTCCATAATTTGACTAAAACTACTTCTTGGGTAACATAACTCTTGTCGGTTAAAAGTGACTCAAAATTATATTTTATTTCTTTATTTAAAGTGTCCGGACTTGACAAACCCAACAGGGACATAGCAAGGGACTGCCTTATAAGAATGATCTCCGACGCAAAGGCTTTCTGAATAAGGGTTGTTGGTAACATACGGTGGTAATTCTCTAATAGATGCTGTTTAAAATAAATAGAATTTGAGGTATTCCAATACCTTTCATACTCCAAGTCATCGCCTTGCAAGGCTTCAAAACGGCCTTCCATTTTAAATAATAAGGCTAAAGAAGGTGACTGTTTTTTTAAAAGTTCTTTTGCTTCTATGATAGGAAACACCGTAGATTCTAACCACTGGGTTTTAAATCCTGATAAATCGACACCACTAGCATCTTCAATCTCTTGAAAAAATTGAGCTACCGTAGCATTTTTGAATTGATAGGTCTTCAAATACTGATGTATTCCTTTTCTAAATGAGATATCGCCAACAAAATCTCGAAGCATAACCAATGCCCATGCTCCCTTTTCATAAAAGGTAAGGCTACTGGCTTTAGGATTAAGCAAAGACTCCCCTTCTCCGCTATCTGAAAGATCTTGGAGTTGTTGCGCTGTGGTGTATAGTTTCCAATAAAAATGGTCTGTTCCAAAGATTTTCCTTTCTGTCAAATACGCGTAATAGGTAGCAAAACCTTCATGCAACCAATGATGGTTGCCATTCTTTTCTGTCACTAAGTTCCCAAACCACTGGTGCGCCAATTCGTGGGCATTTACATTCACATAGTTCTTATCTACAAAAGCGGTAGAATCTATCATAAATCCATCGGAAAAAATCGTTGCACTTGTATTTTCCATTCCAGCATACAAAAAATCGTGTACAGGCACCTGTTTATAATTTTGCCAAGGATAAGGAAAACCTATTTCAGTTTCCAAAAAATCAAAAATTTTCTTGGTGTATCTATACGTGGGTTCTACTCTTAAACTATCCTTAGGGTAATAATAATTTTCTATGGGTATACCGCTATTAGAAACTAATTTCTCCTTGTTATATTTTCCTATAGCAAAAGCCAAAAGGTAACTACTCATGGGCTTTTGCATATCAAATGAGAAGATAGGACTTGAGACTGTTTTATTTGTGCTATTAACCGACATTCCATTTGCAATTACCCTGTTTGATTTATGCGTTTGTATGTGTAAATCAAACTCCACTTTCTCCTCCATATCATCAAAGCTCGGCAACCAATAACTGGTATACTTCCCTTGGCCTTGCGTCCATATTTGTTCATTTCCATCAACTGTATCATCCCATCCCATAAAGTAGACGGTTTGTTTCGGAATACAGGAATACCCTAGCCGCAAGGAATAAGCCTCCCCCTTTTTAAACTTCTTTCGGATGACTAGCTGCTTATTATCGTTACTGAACTTTACTTTTCTATGGTTAAGTTTTACGGTATTAAAATCCATATTCTTTGCATCCAAAAAGACAGAATCCAACTCAGCCAATACTATAAAGTCGTATTTAACCTCCCCTTCGATTGCCTTTTGAAAAGGCAAAGGCTTTATTAGGACACTTGCCTTAATGAAGTCGACTTTATCCTGGTGTTGGGCAAATCCGGCGCAGTAAATGAATAAAAAAACGATAGCATATTTAAGCATGTGCCAAGAAATATAATTCTAATACCAAATTTAGGCTTTTCGTTTATTGCAGTTCAATGTCTTAAGTTCTAAATTCGTGATATGAATCCCACATTGCTTCAAACCCCTATTGCATACCTTAAAGGCGTTGGTCCCAACAGGGCAGATAGTCTACAATCGGAGCTCGGTATTCATGCATACCAAGATTTACTGAACCTATTTCCTCATAGGTATATTGATAAAACACAATACTATAAGATAGGCCAACTTCAAAAAAGTAATGCAGATGTACAGATTATTGGTAAACTCGTTCATATAAAAACTGTTGAGCAGAAAAAGGGTACCCGTTTGGTGGCTCGTTTTCAAGACGATACTGGAGAAATGGAGCTCGTTTGGTTTAGAGGGCAAAAATGGATTCGTGAAAATTTAAAATTGAACATTCCCTATGTCATCTTCGGAAAGTGCAATGTATTCAATAATACCTTTTCCATGCCGCATCCGGAAATGGAACTCCTATCGGAACACGAGCAAGGGGTAAAAGTACATATGCAACCCGTGTACCCTTCTACAGAAAAACTGAGCAATAAAGGGATTACGAATCGAGTCATTAGTAAATTAATGCAGCAGTTGTTCTTAGAGACCAAGGGCAGGTTTTCAGAGACCTTATCTGATAGTCTTTTACATGAGCTAAAGCTTATTTCTAGAAGCGATGCACTTTTTAACATCCATTTCCCCAAGAGTCAGGAGTTACTAGCAAAGGCGCAGTTTCGTTTAAAATTCGAGGAACTTTTTTACCTACAAATGCAGCTTATAGCGAAGAACATGCTTCACAAACAAAAAATTAAGGGATTCCCTTTTGATAAAGTGGGTGAACTTTTTAAAGATTTCTACGCGAACAAACTCCCTTTTAAACTCACCAATGCGCAAAAACGGGTTACAAAAGAAATACGTTCAGATTTGGGTAGTAATGCGCAGATGAACCGCCTATTGCAAGGAGACGTAGGCTCAGGAAAAACAATTGTGGCGGTGATGACCATGTTACTGGCCATAGACAATGATTTTCAAGCGTGTTTGATGGCACCGACCGAAATCCTTGCCAATCAGCATTACCAAGGTATTTCGGAATTACTGAAAGGCACTGGAGTAACTTGCGCGCTATTGACAGGTTCCGTTAAAAAGTCGGCTCGAAAACCCATCCATGAACAGTTAGAAAATGGAGAACTGCAGATTTTAATAGGCACGCATGCACTCTTAGAGGATAAAGTGAAATTTAAAAATTTAGGCCTGGCCATCATAGACGAACAACACCGATTTGGTGTAGCACAACGTTCCAAACTGTGGCACAAAAATGAATATCCACCCCATATTCTGGTGATGACTGCAACACCCATTCCTAGAACTTTGGCTATGAGCCTTTATGGTGATTTAGATATATCGGTCATTGATGAACTTCCTCCGGGTCGGAAACCCATAAAAACAGTACACCGTTTTGATTCTAACCGGCTCAAAGTATTCCGGTTCATACGAGACGAAATTGAAAAAGGCAGGCAAATCTATGTGGTATACCCGTTAATACAAGAATCGGAAGCATTAGACTATAAAGACCTTATGGATGGCTATGAAAGTATCGCTAGGGATTTTCCACTACCAGAATTTCAGATTTCTATAGTACACGGCCAAATGAAACCAGCCGATAAGGATTTTGAAATGCAACGTTTTGTAAAAGGAGAAACCCAGATTATGGTTGCTACGACTGTTATTGAAGTAGGTGTGAACGTTCCCAATGCCTCCGTAATGATAATTGAAAGTGCTGAACGTTTTGGCCTTTCGCAACTACACCAATTGCGAGGTCGTGTAGGACGTGGTGCAGATCAAAGTTTCTGTATATTAATGACCAGCCATAAGCTATCGACAGAATCCAAGACCCGTTTAGAAACTATGGTGCGTACTAACGATGGTTTTGAAATTGCGGAGGTAGACTTAAAACTTCGTGGTCCTGGAGATATCATGGGCACACAACAAAGTGGTATTCTCAACTTAAAAATAGCGGACATTGTAAAGGATAATGATATTCTAAAAACAGCTCGCTATTATGCGTTACGGCTACTAAAAGATGATTCATCTTTGGAAAAACCTAATAATATCGTCATTAGGCATAGCTACGCGCAATTAGTAAAATATAAAAACATTTGGAACTACATCAGCTAAAACTAAACGGGTAACTTTTTGGTTGAACGTCGTAATTTCAACTACTGCAATTTCTACAAAACACCTAGTTTCATTAGCTTTGATTGCATAGAATGAAACGTATGAGTGCAAAAAAGACACTATTTGATAAAGTTTGGGATTCGCATGTAGTCCATCAAATCGAAAATGGCCCTGATGTCCTGTTTATAGACAGACATATGGTACACGAAGTAACAAGCCCTGTTGCTTTTTTGGGTTTAAAAAATAGGGGGATTGGGGTACTGCATCCTGAAAAAACGTTTGCAACTGCCGATCATAATACACCAACTACCAATCAGCATCTGCCGGTTGCTGATCCATTGTCGGCCAACCAATTAAAAATGTTAGAAGAAAATGCTAATGAGCATGGTATTTCGTACTGGGGACTTGGTCATGAAAAAAACGGCATCGTACATGTTGTAGGTCCGGAATATGGCATTACGGTTCCTGGCGCTACTATTGTTTGTGGCGATTCGCATACCTCTACCCATGGTGCCTTTGGTGCTATTGCCTTTGGTATTGGAACGTCTGAAGTGGAGATGGTTTTGGCTACTGAATGTATCATGCAACCCAAGGCAAAGCGCATGCGTATTAATGTAACAGGAGAATTACAATTTGGGGTGACCTCAAAGGATGTTGCTTTATTTATAATTTCACAGTTAACCACCTCAGGAGCTACGGGGTATTTTGTGGAATACGCAGGTGATGTGTTTAAAAGCATGACCATGGAAGGTCGTATGACCGTGTGTAATTTGAGTATAGAAATGGGAGCAAGAGGCGGCATGATTGCGCCAGATGAAACTACGTTCCATTACATTAAAGACCGTGAATTCACACCTAAAGGAGCAGCTTGGGATAAAGCCATGGAGTATTGGCAAACTTTATATACGGAACCAGGTGCCATTTTTGATAAAGAATTAACGTTTGATGGCTCACTAATTGAACCCATGATTACCTACGGTACCAACCCAGGAATGGGGATGGGTATCTCAAAAGATATTCCAACATCGGATATGGTGCAAGGTGGTGCATCGACCTACAAAAAATCCTTACAATACATGAAGTTCGGTGAAGGTGATTCCATGATTGGGAAACCTATTGATTTCGTATTCTTGGGAAGCTGTACCAATGGTAGAATTGAAGATTTCAGAGCTTTCGCATCTATTGTAAAGGGAAGAAAAAAAGCAGATAATGTCACTGTTTGGTTAGTTCCTGGATCACATAAAGTAGAAAAAGCCATTAAGGAAGAAGGAATTTTGGCTATCATTAACGAAGCTGGTTTTGAGCTTCGTGAGCCCGGTTGTTCTGCATGTTTAGCCATGAACGATGATAAAGTACCTCCTGGAAAACTGGCGGTCAGCACATCAAATAGAAATTTTGAAGGGAGACAAGGGCCAGGTTCCAGAACACTTTTAGCTAGTCCTTTAGTCGCAGCCGCAGCGGCTGTTACTGGGAAAGTAACGGATCCAAGGGAGCTAATGCAAAAGGAAATGGCGTAGTGTAATATGATTTTTAAAAAGAATATTTTCTTTACGAACTAAGAATAAACTTTAGCATAAATTACAATTATACCAATCTAAAGTCTAACATCTAACATCTATTCATGGCATACGATAAATTCAGCACACTTACATCAACAGCGGTTCCACTACCCATAGAAAACGTGGATACCGACCAAATTATACCCGCACGGTTTCTTAAAGCAACTGAACGCATGGGCTTTGGTGATAACTTATTTCGTGACTGGCGGTACAATCAAGACAATACACCAAAGGCTGATTTTATACTAAATGACTCAAAATATAACGGGAAGATACTAGTAGGCGGTCATAACTTTGGTTCTGGCTCCTCTCGTGAACATGCGGCTTGGGCTGTCTACGACTACGGGTTTCGCGTGGTGGTCTCCAGTTTTTTTGCTGATATTTTTAGAGGTAACTGTTTAAATATTGGGGTATTACCCGTTCAAGTCAGTGCAGATTTTCTACAGAAAATCTTTGATGTTTTGGAAAAGGACCCAAAAATAGAATTAAAAGTGAATCTACCCGAGCAAAAAATTACTTTACTAGCCACCGGCGAAAGCGAATCTTTTGATATCAACGACTATAAAAAGAACAATATGACTAATGGTTTCGATGATATCGATTACCTATTAAACATTAAAAAAGACATTCAAGAGTTTGCAAAAACAAGACCCTTTTAAATTACCTATCACCCTCAATTTAATGGAATTGCTTAAAAGTTGCGTGTTACAACTATCTCGACTATGCTCAATATGATATTTAGGATTTACCGAAACAACCAGTGCCACAAACAATCTCCCAAATTATTAGGATTGCATAAATGAAAAAAAGACATCTGGAAATAATGGATACCACCCTAAGGGATGGGGAGCAGACCTCAGGTGTATCCTTTTCCGCCTCCGAGAAACTTACGCTGGCCAAACTGTTGTTGGATGAATTGAAAGTAGATCGTATTGAAGTAGCTTCGGCACGGGTTTCGGATGGCGAATTGCAGGCGGCACAACAGATTACCGAGTGGGCCAAAGCGAAAGGATATTTGGACAGGATTGAAGTCTTAACTTTTGTAGATGGGGGTATTTCTTTACAATGGATGGAAAAAGCAGGAGCTAAATCCCAAAACCTGTTGACAAAAGGATCATTGAATCATTTGCAACATCAGCTTAAAAAAACGCCCAAAAAACATTTTTCTGAAATAGCAGCCGTGCTTAAAGAGGCCGAAAAACTAGGTATCATTACAAATGTGTATTTAGAAGATTGGAGTAACGGCATGCGTAACTCTAAGGAATACGTGTTCCAATTCTTGGATTTTTTAGCTACCCAACCTATCAAGCGAATTCTCTTACCAGATACATTGGGTGTACTAACACATACCGAAACATACGACTATATCGCTCAAATTACAGCGCGTTACCCAGAACAGCATTTTGATTTCCATGCTCACAATGACTATGACCTAGGTGTTGCCAACGTTATGGAAGCAGTAAAAGCAGGCTGTCATGGTTTGCATCTTACGGTAAATGGAATGGGAGAACGTGCAGGAAATGCACCCATGGCAAGCGCCGTAGCTGTGATTAAAGATTTTCTGCCCGAGGTAGAAATCAGTGTTGACGAAACATCATTATTTAAAGTCAGCAAATTGGTATCAGCATTCACAGGACTTACTATTCCCGCGAACAAACCTATTGTAGGCGATAACGTATTTACCCAGACCGCAGGCATACATGCGGATGGAGACAGTAAAAATAACTTATATTTTAGTGATTTAATGCCCGAACGCTTTGATAGAAAGCGCAAGTACGCACTGGGAAAAATGTCAGGAAAAGCAAATATCCAAAAGAATTTACAGGAATTAGGCTTAACCCTTAATAACGAAGAGCTAAAAAAGGTAACACAACGTATTATTGAACTAGGTGATAAAAAGGAACGAGTAACCAAGGACGACTTACCGTTTATCATTTCTGATGTATTAGATTCAGACACCCATCATCAAAAAGTATTTGTGAAGTCCTATGTATTAACACATGCAAAAGGATTGATGCCCTCCACTACCCTATCTATGGAAATTGATGGCGAATTCTTTGAGACCAATGCACAAGGAGATGGACAGTATGATGCGTTTATGAATGCATTAAAAAAGGTATATGTAACAAAAAAAATAGCTTTACCAAAATTAGTAGATTACGCGGTCCGTATCCCGCCTGGAAGTACCTCAGATGCCCTTTGCGAAACAGTGATTACTTGGGAACACAGCGGAAAAGAGTTCACTTCAAGAGGGTTGGATTCCGACCAGACCGTATCGGCTATAAAGGCTACTGAGAAAATGTTGAATATGATTTAAAAAGCGAGAGGTACGTTTCACTTAAAGCCATACGCGCTGCACAAAAAAGAATATAATACTAAAAAAATAATAAAGCCAAAGCGATAAGCCTGAGGCATCTCACTAAATTAAAATTAAATAGTTTCCTGCTTTGGCGGGAATGAAAATAAAATACTAACATTCATGAAACTAAACATAGCCCTTTTGGCCGGAGATGGAATTGGCCCGGAAGTAATAGCCCAAGCAGTTAAAGTATGCGATGTCGTTGCTACTAAATACAACCACACTATTACCTGGCAGCCTGCCTTGACTGGAGCGGCAGCGATAGATGCTGTTGGTGAACCATACCCAGACGAAACCCATGAAATCTGTGCCAATGCAGATGCTGTCCTTTTTGGTGCTATTGGCCATCCGCGATTTGACAATGACCCTTCTGCCAAAGTACGACCCGAACAGGGTTTATTGAAAATGAGACAGAAGCTTGGTCTTTTTGCAAACGTACGCCCTACGTTTACCTTTCCATCCTTGATTGACAAATCACCCTTAAAAAGAGATCGTATAGAAGGTACAGACCTTATTATTCTACGCGAACTTACTGGCGGTGTTTATTTTGGCGAACGTGGCAGAAAAGACGACGGAGAAACTGCTTTTGACACCATGACCTACCAACGTTTTGAAATAGAGCGTTTGGCTAAAAAAGGTTTTGAAATGGCGTTAAAACGCTCTAAAAAACTATGCTGTGTAGATAAAGCTAATGTTTTGGAGTCTTCCAGATTATGGCGCGAAACGGTCCAACGCATGGAAAAGGATTATCCAGACGTGGAGGTTACCTATGAATTTATCGATGCGGTAGCCATGCGATTAATTCAATGGCCAAAAGGATACGACGTTATCATAACTGCAAACCTATTCGGCGATATTTTAACGGATGAAGCTTCCGTAATTTCTGGCTCTATGGGGTTAATGCCTTCCTCCTCCGTAGGAAACAAAGTATCGCTCTACGAACCAATACATGGGTCTTACCCGCAAGCTGCTGGTAAGGATATTGCGAATCCGTTAGCGACCGTATTATCTGCCGCTATGCTTTTTGAGGATATGGATTTGACCGAAGAAGCGCAAGCTATTCGTGATGTAGTCAATAAATCATTGGCTGAGAACATTGTAACAGAAGACCTTTCCGAAGGCGAAAAAGCATACAAAACTAGCGAAGTTGGCGATTGGTTGGCTAAGAATATTTAGAACAGTTTATAGAGTAGACCCCAAAGTTTACACAAAACCTAGTTCAGTATAAACTTGGGGATCTATTCTTAACAGCTTCAATCCCTATATTCATATCTACCGAGATTATTTTTTTTAGTATTTACAATAGTATAACATTAGGTTTCGTGGCTTGGTCAAAGACGCTGTAAAGCCTATCATACCTTTATTGAAAAGCTTCCGATTTAAAGCTATAATTCAAAAAGTCTGTTTCAGCAGCTATCAAGAAGCTTTTATCACTAGTAGAAACGTATGCTGCGTCAACTATATTCTTATCTGCCCAAGTCACTAAAACATACATGGTTGCCTTCGAACCTTTGAAATAGCAATTCAAAAAATCTAGTGCTAGTTTTCAGAAATATAAATGTTAGGACAGCTAGCGGAAGTAGTCAAGACTTGCAATAGCTAATGGAATTAATTATCTTTTCAGCTTAAATAATTAGGATAATCGACGTTTATTATCATATCGAAATAGAATAGATACCCTTTGGGATTACCCATACACACCTTTAAAGCAACTATGAAAAAACGCGTGTCAAGAATCGTTTTTTTTATAGTAGTCCTATTTTCTGCCTGTGATACCGAAGTAGAGAAAGGGGTCATTAAAAGTGACCTCTCCAAAGATGTCTCCCTAACTACGGAACTAGGAGAAATCGTGTTCCGATTATCAGACAAAACCCCAAGGCATCGTAATAATTTCATAAAACTGGTGAAGCAAGGTTTTTATGATAGTATTGCCTTTCATCGGGTTATCGAAAATTCTCTTGTGCAGACTGGCAATTCTGAAACGAGAGCTACCCCATCAATAGTTCCCGAAACACCATACACCTTACCTGCTGAAATAGACGCCAATCTTTTTCATAAACGCGGCGCCATAAATGCCGCCAGAATGGGCAATGATTCTAACCCAAAGCAGAAATCTAGCGGCACTCAATTTACCATCATTCAAGGAAGAGTATATACTGACAGTTCCTTAGTCATAGCAGAAAAAAGAATCAATAATAAGCTAGCATATAATACCCTAATCAACAACCCAAAATATAAAACCTACTTTGAAACATACAGCGACTTAGTACTTCAAAAGGACAGTCTTAATTTCTCAGAAAACGAGGAAGACAAACTACTAGCAAAAGTATTGGAACTTGCCTTTAAAGAGATGAAATCAAAGTTAGACTCCTTCACGAAATTAATTGCTTCTAATACAACACCCTATACCTATCCGGAAGCCCATCGTAACAGGTACAAAACTAATGGCGGTGCTCCCCATTTAAATCAAAATTATGTCGTCTTTGGTGAGGTGGTCAAAGGAATGGATGTCGTTGATCGTATCGCAGCTGCACAAACAGATAGTTTGGATAAACCTATTAGCAATGTTCGTATTCTATACACGAAAATGATTGAACGACCATTATATTAATAAACAGTTGACTTCTCTAAGCTCTCAAAAAAAATAAAATAACCATGCCTAAAAACCGATACCACGTTTATGTCATAGAACTTAGCAAACGTGTCTATACCGAAAATAGAAGGTTCAGAGAGGCTAACCCACAGTTTAATGGCGTATTGGAATGTTTATATGTAGGCATGACCAGTAAAACTCCTGCAGAACGATTTAAGCAACATAAAACAGGATATATTAACAAAAAGGGGCATAAGCTTTCTGCAACTATTGTGGAAAAACATGGACTCTATCTTCGTGGTAGTCTTTACAACCATATCTTACCGTTAGCAACAAGAGCCGAAGCCTTACAAATGGAAGAGAAACTCGCTTTAGAGTTGAGACGAAAACGATATGCTGTTTGGTTTAATTAAACGTTTTACTTACTGCCATTGTGTAACTAAAAAAATAAGATTTTAACAAACTACTTTGGTTCGATCCTCTGCGTTTTTAGTTACTACCAAAGCAAGGTAAACATCATCAATAAAATTATTTAAGTCCTTAAAATCAGTCCTCTATAAAATCCTTAGGGCAAAATAAAAGCCCTATTATTTTTGAAACGACAAGTAGTATTCCAAAAACAAAAGTATGTGTTAGGGTTAAAGTTCAGTCTCTTTTGTAAACTTCATTTAATCCATTTCTAAAATAGCAGGTAAAATATACTCTACCATCATCGTATCTACTTGCGCATGGGCATAAGGCAAACCGAATGCTTGGGCAGTAATTACAATTACAAAAGGGATATCCTTGAAAATAAAAATTTTATTACCTCCATAGCCCGTACAAAATGAAACTTCGTAATCCTTTCCGTTAACCGTATATATTCGATTCCAAAACAAATAACCGTAAAAACTTGATTCGTTATAAGGTTGCGCAACTAGTTTTGAAAGACTCTTTTCAACCCATTCTTCAGGAATTAATTGTTGGTTTTTCCATGTACCCTTGTTTTTATAGAGCTGGCCAAATTTGGCATAATCTAAAGAACGTAATTGTAATCCACCAGCGGTATTACCTACATTTGTTGGCGTATACTGCCACTTGTATTTTTCAATCCCTAAAGGTGCAAAAAGTTTCTCATCGCTATAAGCAACCAATCCCTTAGGAACGGATTTGTGAATTACATCCCCAAGAACTACTACTCCCGCGGTAAAGTAGTCATAATCCTTACCTATTTCCTTTTTAGAATCCATAGGAAGGTCTAAAGTGAATTTCACCCAATCTTCTGTAGGGTACATGTTTTCCTCATTTCCTGGGGAATCATAATCATCATCATCCCCGACAAAGCCTGAACTCATAGTTAGTAGGGACTTTAAAGTTACTTTAGTTTTTGATTCCGAATAATTATCAAAAGATTTAAGATCATAGTAATCAGTTAAGCTTAGGTTTTCATTTTCAATATAGCCCTCATTAATTGCAATCCCCATCATGGTAGAGGCAAATGATTTTCCTACCGAACGTGTATTGTGTAGTGAATCACGATTTGCATCATTAAAATATTCCTCTAAAAGCAACTCTCCTTCCTTAATTACTACGATACTGGTGATTGCCTCAAATCTACTCTGAGCAATTTTCTTATTTAGATCCTCAATTTTAGTGCTGTCGTAATTTGATTTAGATGCTGTCCAGCCACTATTTGGCTTAATTGGCTGAACAACAATTTCATTTTGATGTACTGGTATTTCTGAAACAGAAACGCGAATCTCACCTTCTGCCAAAATTGATCCTACTTTTAGGTGGGATGACTTTAGATAAGGTCTTATTTTAATTTTTAATTGATGCTCCCCTGCAAACAACTTATCTTGTCCGCCTGCCATCTTCATAAATCGAAGCCATAAATACCAGCCCCAATAATCTATACGTTCTGGATGCATCAATGGAATACGATAACTTAATTGTTTTGTTTTAGACGCGACAGTCCCCGCTCCTGACTGCAAATTTTGAGTATAAGCCAAATTATCATCTACATAAATTTCAAACTGAAAATTCCCTTTTTCTAAAAGTTCCTCTTGAGACCATTCCGGTTCTAAATTTTGTAGACTCTTCAAAAGAGGTTCTTCCAAATCAAATAGAATATTTAAATTTTCATCTTCCGTTATATGCAGATTCGAAACATAAGTAAGCGCTGCTTCTTTATCGAAAAAATTTTGCGTCGAAAATTGAATTGCAGCAATTTTATTGGACTGCTGCGACCAAAGTTTAGCTTCATTTTTGCAAGAAGCAATTAAAACAAAGAACAATACCAGGTAAGGTTTAAAGTTGATTTTCATAGGAGTGTGTTTTGATTGATGAATTATTATTAGACAAACCTATATAAGCAAGCGATACCAAACGTGCCAAACTATAATATGGCACTAATTTCTTGGTCAAATAGTGGATTAGGGTACTACGAGAGCGATTTTTTATATTCAAATGGCGTTACACCCATTACTTCTTTAAATACCCTATTGAAAGTCGTTTTCGAGTTAAAACCACATTCAAAGGAAATACCCAAAAATGTAATATGATCATATTTTGGATTATTCAAGCGTGCTACTATAGCTTTCGTACGATACTCATTTATAAAATCTGAAAAACTTTTTCTAATACCTTCATTTATGATTTTTGACAATCTATTCGGATGAATATTTAAACTGATGGCTAAAGAAGCCAAAGTTAGTTCTGGATTCAAATAATACTGGTTACTTTCCATTTGCGCTATAAGCCAACTAGCCTTTTGTATAACATCTTCCGTCGGAGCTTGTTTGTCCATTTCCGGCTGAGTTTTTGGTTCTAGCAAAACTACCTCGGGTTTTAAATAGGCTTCGACACTAATCCATATAGTTATGACAGACATGAGAAGGTATATGGGATAATAATCAGGAATACCCAGTTGGAAGTTGAACATAAAATAGTCGACCAAGGTATAAGGAATCCATAAAAACCATAATACCACAAAAATAAATAGTAACCGATAAAGCCAGCCTAGACTATACTCTGAACTATTACTATAGTTATCCTGTAACCAAATATGATACTTTTTTATTTCTTTTAAGGCGAACCTACTATACAGAATAACCGAACATATTGCTAGTAATTGAATAAGTGGAATCAAATTAAAAAAAGCACTAGTGGAAGTCGCTAATATACTTCTATCGAGTGCTTCAAAAGAAATGATGACATGTACCAAACATTCAAATAAAACTGGAATAAAATGAAACCAATTGTTTTTGGAAAAAGTAAAACTGATATCAGAAATACTTTTGGTATAGAAATATAGTAATGGGCCTAAGGCAAGAGAAAAATTTAAAGGAACTAGAAAAAATCTCGGAGCATATCTAAAAAAGTCCAAATCGTGGCTCAATACCCAAATATTCCATAATACGATAACCAAAGCTGCCAATCCTAAAAATCGATTTGCTTTTTTGTTGATACGTTTTGAAAACAGCAGCAACAAACTAAAGGTGACACCAATGAATACGGAGGCTAAAATTAATAGGTTGTAAACATTTATTTTAAAATCCAATATAATAATCAAATTAGGTCCGTGTTAAAAATACTAAATCCTCAATAGTACAGATTTAGCATCAGACTATTGAGGATTTACGAATATTTATGCTGTACCTTATTTACTCAAATACATCTTCCTACGGGCATAAAGGTTATAAAAGTCATCATCCTTTAAGCTATCAATAAAAAGTATACTTTCACCTGTACTCTTCATCTCTGGACCTAAATTTTTATTTACATTTGGAAATTTATTAAAAGAGAAAACTGGCTGCTTAATGGCAAAACCTTCTAACTGCGGATTGAAATTAAAATCCTTCACTTTCTTCTCCCCTAGCATTACCTTGGTTGCATAGTTTACATACGGTTCTTTATAGGCTTTGGCAATAAAGGGAACCGTACGTGAAGCTCTTGGATTCGCTTCTATAATATATACCATATCATCCTTTATGGCGAATTGAATATTGATGAGACCAACAGTATTGAGTGCTAGTGCAATCTTCTTTGTGTGATCTTTTATTTGCTGCATTACAAACTCGCCCAAATTGAAAGGAGGTAAAGTAGCATTAGAGTCACCAGAGTGAATTCCGCATGGCTCTATATGTTCCATAATTCCTATGATATAAACATCTTTACCGTCACAAATAGCATCTGCTTCTGCTTCAATTGCTCCATCTAGATAATGATCTAATAAGAGTTTATTATTTGGAATTTTATGAAGCAAATCTACCACATGCTCCTCCAACTCTTCCTTATTGATAACAATTTTCATTCCTTGTCCACCCAATACATATGAAGGCCGGACTAATAGCGGAAAATCTAGCTTATCCGAAAGTACTAGTGCTTCTTCAGCAGTTTCTGCTATGCCAAATTCTGGAAAAGGGATATTATTCTCTAGCAATAGTTCTGAAAAATTTCCTCTATCCTCTGCCAAATCCAAAGATTCGAAACTAGTTCCGATAATCTTAATACCGTATTTCGAAAGCTTTTCTGCCAATTTCAAAGCGGTCTGTCCACCTAATTGTACAATAACGCCTTCTGGTTTTTCATGACGGATAATATCATAAATATGTTCCCAGAACACAGGCTCAAAGTACAACTTATCAGCGGTATCAAAATCTGTAGAAACAGTTTCTGGATTGCAATTAATCATTATAGTTTCGTAACCACATTCTGCAGCTGCCAAAACACCATGTACACAGCAATAGTCAAACTCTATCCCCTGCCCTATTCTATTAGGACCAGAACCTAAGACTACAATCTTTTTCTTATCAGAAACGATACTATCGTTCTCTACATAGCGGGTACCATCTGGTTTTTCTATTTCTGCTTCAAAAGTAGAATAATAATAAGGGGTCATTGCCTTAAACTCAGCCGCACAGGTATCCACTAATTTGTAAACCCTATTAATATTCAGTTCTGTACGTTTGTTATATACTTCGCTCTCATAACAATCTAACATATGGGCAATTTGCCTATCAGCAAAACCTTTTTGCTTGGCTTCTAATAATAGTTCCTTAGAAAGACTAGCGATGGTGTATTTTGAAATCTCTTTTTCAAGTTGATATAGCTCTTCATATTGCTTTAAGAACCAAATATCTATCTTAGTAATTTCATGAATTCTACTCAATGGAATACCCATTTGTATCGCATCATAAATAACAAAGACCCTATCCCAGCTTGGAATCGTTAATTTACTAATGATTTGGTCATAATCCCTATATCCTTTGCCATCTGCACCTAAGCCATTTCTGCTAATTTCCAAGGATTGTGTTGCCTTGTGTAAGGCTTCCTGAAAAGAACGGCCTATTCCCATGACTTCTCCAACAGATTTCATTTGAAGACCTAAGGTTCTATCAGAACCTTCAAACTTATCAAAATTCCATCGTGGAATTTTTACGATAACATAATCTAAAGTAGGTTCAAAAAGTGCCGAAGTAGATTTTGTGATCTGGTTCTGTAACTCGTCCAAAGAATAACCAATAGCTAATTTTGTAGCTATTTTTGCGATAGGATAACCAGTGGCTTTAGACGCTAATGCTGAGGACCTAGAAACCCTTGGGTTTATCTCAATGGCAATAATATCTTCTTTTTCATCTGGACTAACAGCAAACTGCACATTACACCCACCTTCAAAATCCCCAATACTACGCATCATATGTATCGCCATATTGCGCATTTTCTGATAGGTTTTATCAGACAAAGTCATAGCGGGTGCTACGGTAATGGAATCCCCGGTATGGATTCCCATGGGATCCATATTTTCTATGGCACAAATAATCACCACATTATCATTACAATCACGTAATAACTCTAATTCATATTCCTTCCAGCCCATCATGGCCTTATCAATCATGACTTCATGAATAGGAGAAATTTCTAATCCTATACTTAAAAGTTCATCGAAATCTTTTGGATCATAAACAATAGAAGCTCCAGCTCCACCTAGCGTGTAAGAAGCTCTAATCACTAGTGGAAACCCAAATTCTTGCGCAATTTCCTTTCCTTTCAAAAAAGAGGTAGCCGTTGCTTGTGGAGCCATGCCTACGCCAATTTCAAGCATTAATTTACGAAACTTCTCACGATCTTCTGTGATATTAATTGCATCAATATCAACACCAATCAACTCTACATCAAAATCTTTCCAAATCCCTTTTTCATCAGCTTCAATACATAAGTTCAAAGCAGTTTGACCACCCATAGTAGGTAAAACCGCGTCAATCTGCGGATGTGCCTTTAAAATTTCTATAATCGATTTTGTATTTAACGGCTTTAGGTAAATATGATCTGCCATGGAGGGGTCGGTCATAATCGTTGCTGGATTACTATTGATTAAAATAGTTTCTATCCCGTCTTCACGTAAAGACCGCAAAGACTGTGATCCAGCATAATCAAATTCACAAGCCTGGCCTATAACAATAGGACCAGAACCAATAATTAAAATCGAGTTTAAATCTTTTCTTTTCGGCATGTTCTTGTTTACTATTTTGAATAAATTAAATTGCTGAAAGTTATAACTTTCAGTCCGATAAGGGCAAAAAAAAAGTGCTACTTTTAAAAAAGTAACACCTTATATATTTTTAAAAAAATAAAATCATTTATTTCTTATGTCTTGGCTCTGAGGAAACAGTCAACTTCTTTCTTCCTTTTGCTCTTCTTCTCGCAATAACTTTTCTTCCATTAACAGAAGACATACGCTCTCTGAACCCATGTTTATTTTTTCTCTTCCTCTTTGAGGGCTGGTATGTTCTTTTTTGTCCGGGCATCTCTTAAAACCTTTTCTATTGTTTAATATTTTACAGAAGTACCTGTAAACTGGGCGCAAAGATACAAAGACTTTTTTCTTTAACAAGCCTTATCAAAAAAAATATTTTTAGAATTCTTTACAACACAAAACCTAGGTTTTCCCTAATTTTGCGCTACTTTAATTTTTATGTTTTTTCTGTTATTATTAAACAGCATACACTAAAATTAGATAAAATATAAGTAAAACAATAGTATCAAAGCACATATTCATGTTCAATAAAAACATTAAACTAGTTATTGCGGGATCAATCATTGCCTACGCTGTTTATCAGTTTGTAGAAGGGGAAATAGGGAATGGTATATTTTTACTACTACTCTCTTCTATTTTTATCTTTCTTTATTTTAGGAATGAAATTATTTTGTTAGCGTTTCTACGGATGCGAAAGCAAGACCTGGCCGGCACGCAAAACTGGTTAAGAAAAATCAAAAACCCCGAAGGTGCCTTGACACCAAAACAGCAAGGATACTACAACTATCTTCACGGGATTATATTTTCACAGACAAACTTGACCCAAGCTGAAAAATATTTCAAGAAAGCGCTGAAACTTGGCTTAACAATGGATTATGATGTAGCAATGGCAAAGCTTAGCTTAGCGGGTATCGCTATGCAAAAAAGGCGTAAAAGAGAAGCTACCATGTTACTAAAGGAAGCTAAAAAATTAGACAAGAACAACATGCTAACTGAACAGATACGCATGATGCAACAACAAATGAAAAAGCTTTAAACTACAAACTCACAACAGCTGTAAGCAATTAGCAATATTCAATTGGTAAGAATAGCGCTCATCATACCAAGCAAGGAAAATCCCGTAGGCTACGTTAAACACCTTAGCATAAGGGATTTTATTTTCAAACTACCAATTTAGAAACAGCATAACAACTACTTTCCAAGCGCTACGAAAATTATGCGCTTATTTAGACTCCCTGTAATATCCTTTGTTAGGAATCTCAATAGTATATTCTCTTCTAGAATTATTATTTAAATGAGGCTCTCTTAGCCAAGGGTTATGCCTTTTTAATATTTTATAGTTTATTTCATATTTCTTAGAAAAATTGGCAAAACTGGCTATCGGTTTATCGACCTCTACGGTAAAAGAAGGAACTGCATTGTACATATCGTCCTTTTCTAAATGGAAACCATATTTCTCCGGATTGGAAAGGATTTCCTTAATAGCCATGATTCTAAAAACATACCTACCAGTCTCCTGCCCCAACAAAAGGTCATAATAATCATCTACTTGCTGAGTTCTCATGTATTTGTTTATTCCTCCTGGACCTGCATTGTATGCAGCAGCGGTCAGCGTCCAAGTACCATATTTCTTTTTCCATCTATTTAAATACTTGCAGGCTACCTCAGTAGATTTTTCCAAGTGATAACGCTCGTCTACATTTGAATTGACTTCCAGACCATATTCTCTTCCTGTTTCACGCATAATCTGCCAAAAACCTGTAGCTCCGGCAGGAGAAACCACATTAGTCAAGCCACTTTCAGCAACGGCCAAATATTTAAAATCATCAGGGATTCCATTTTTAGCTAAGATTGGTTCTATCACCGGGAAATATTTATGTGCTCTCTTCATAAGCAACAGTGCATTTGACTGCCAATAGGTATTCACTAAAAACTCCCTATCTACACGCTCCATAATCTCCGGATCTTGTTGCGGAACTGATTCTCCGGCGAAATTTAAGTCTTCCGGTATATCTATGGAAGAAATATGATACTCGTTCGCTACATTTTTTTCGATACTGTCGTTCGCTATGGCAGTATTTACCGTACCATTAATTCCATCAGAATTTACAGCAAAAATTAACGAACCAGCCACCAAAAGTACGCCCAAAAGCATAAGAATATTTTTTAGAATTTTCATACATATTAAATTAGTTGTAATCAAAGGTATTAATAGAACTGCCTTAATCCAAAATAATTGCAGGTAGGTGTTCGTTAAACCATTTTGCCCTGTGGATAATCATAGTGTGCGTGCCATTTTTCACCTTCATACAGTCGGTAATATTCGCAATTGGAAAAACAGCATCTTTATCCCCTTGTATATGAACCAAACTCGTGCTTGGTTCTGTTTGCTGCCAATTCACTAGCTCATGAATACACCAATCAATATAATGCTTATCCCTAATGGACAAGTACTTCTCGTAAAGTGCTAATCGTTTAGTAACCGTTTCGCCGAAAGCATATTTAGCCAAAAGTTCTACATTGTTCACCAAACTAGTTGGGAGTACTTTATGGATATTCGTATAGCGTGCAAATAACATTCTCTTAGGAAGTTCATTTTTGCTTTTAACGCTCGAAACAATAATTACTTTTCGTGTAGGAATAATTTTCGCTATTTCCTGGACTACGATGCCGCCTAAAGAAACCCCTAGTAAAACTGGATTTTTATGGTGAATTAATCCTATGAGCTGTTTTGCATATGCAGCTATGTCCATATCCTTCGTAGGTAAAGTCCAATCTAAAAAATGGACTTCAAACTGGTCTATTGGCAAGCTAATGTTTTCGAAAATAGAACTGTTGGCCGCCATTCCTGGCATAAAGTAAACATGAATTTTAGATACAGACATAGTAATGAAACGCTATAAAAACTAGGAAATTAGCTATTTTATTAGTAATTTTATACATTGAGTTAGATTATAATTCAAATTTTTAGGATTTACATCAATACATGCTATTTATTTTAACGATTACGATTTGAGAGCATCGTAATTTTTTTGTCTTGAACCACTACTAAAATCAACTATATGAACGATGTACTAATTAAGGACAATACTTTCTTGCGCCAGTTTGAGACAAGTTTTGATGGCCATTTGGCTAAAATCGAATATTCTTCTCAAGAAAGAAAGGTTTTTTTAACCAAAATTGTAGTCCCGGAAGAAATAACTCAAGAAGGCTTTAATGAAAGTTTTATTAAAGCTGTGCTTCATCACTTACAGGAAAACAACTTAAGAGTGGTGCCCACGAGTCCTCAAATTGCGGGTTTCCTTCGTAGAAACAGACAGTACAAAGAAATGCTACCAGTAGGTATCAGAATTTAATAAAAAAACCTCTCAATTGAGAGGTTTTTTTATGCCTTTATTTCTGCGTTCAAAACAGTAGAAAAATCCATGGTAACCAAACCATCGTCAGCTATACCGGTTAAGGTAATCTTATGTATGGTATTTATAAGCTCTGGGTTCCAAGGAGCTCGCACCTTGACATAGTTTTCTGTAAAGCCGTGAATGTACCCTTCCTTGTTCTCCCCTTCAAAAAGGACACTTAAGGTTTCTCCAATCTGACTTTCATAAAAAGCCCTTCGTTTTTTAACAGATAGACCTCTAAGCATTTTACTTCTTTTGTTTCGCACCTGTTTTGGAACTGCGCCTCCCATTTCAGCAGCCTCCGTATTATCACGTTCGGAATAGGTAAACACATGCAGGTAAGATATAGCTAACTCATTTAAATAATGATATGTTTCCAAAAAGTGCTCCTCCGTCTCCCCAGGAAATCCAACAATAACATCCACACCTATACAACAGCTAGGCATTACAGCTCTTATGCGTGCTACCCGCTCTGTATATAAAGCCGTCATGTACCTCCTTTTCATTAACTTTAGCAGTGCATCGCTGCCACTTTGGAGCGGAATGTGAAAATGTGGCACAAAGGAATTGCTTTGCGCTACAAAATCTATCGTTTCATTTTTTAACAAGTTTGGCTCTATGGAAGATATGCGAAGTCTATGAATACCAGCAACCGCATCCAAGGCCTTTATTAAATCTAAAAAGGTATGCTCGTGTTTTTTGTTTCCAAACTCTCCTTTACCATAATCGCCAATATTCACCCCAGTAAGAACAATTTCTTTTATGCCTTGTTCAGAGATTTCAGCAGCATTTTTTAATACATTTTCCAACGCATCGCTCCTAGAAATGCCCCTAGCCAAGGGAATCGTACAATAGGTGCATTTATAATCGCAACCGTCCTGCACCTTTAAAAAGGCACGAGTTCTATCGCCTATGGCATAACTCCCCACATAGAAGTCGGCATCTTCAATTTCACAGGAATGTACTTCGCCAAAATCATTTTTGGAAAGATCATTTATGTAATCCCTAATCTTAAATTTTTCTGTCGCACCCAAAACTAAATCTACGCCATTAACAGCAGCTAATTCTTCTGGCTTTAATTGCGCATAACAACCCACTGCCGCTATAAATGCATGGGGATTACCCTTTTGCGCTTGTTTAACTACCGTTTTAAATTTCTTATCCGCATTGTCCGTTACAGAACAGGTATTAATAACATACATGTCCGCTGACTCCGAAAAATCTACACGATCAAAACCTTCGTTTACAAATCCCCTGGCAATGGTAGAGGTTTCAGAAAAATTGAGCTTGCAGCCCAATGTGTAAAATGCTACTTTCTTTCTCATGATGTTTTAAATACAGGCTCGCAAAGATACATATTTGAATGAACGTCGAAGACAATTCTAGACCTTAGAAATACGAAATTGGCAGGGCAAGTTTAGGATTAAAGAACGATATATTTACTTTATTTCTTTAATTTTTGACTATGTCATACTTGCTTAACCTCGCTACTATTAGCGCTAAACTATAACTATTACACGCTATCAATATTTTCGCCACTTTTTAGTTATTTCGAAAACATGGTTCAAAATATTTGCCTCAACTTCATCAAACACCACCCCTCTTCTTGCCATCATTACCGCTGCAGCTTCATAAGCTTTTTCTGGCATATAGGTAGAAAAACCTGAAGCCCCACCCCAACTAAAACTTGGTATAAAATTTCTTGGAAAACCTGGGGTATATACATTTACATTTACGCCTACTACGGTACCCGTATTCAACATCGTATTAATGGCTGTTTTGCTATGATCACCCATCATAAGTCCACAAAACTGAAGTCCAGTTTGCTCAAATTTTTCAGTAGCATAGTTCCACAAGCGCACCCTTGCATAATTATTCTTAAGATTGGAATTATTAGAGTCTGCACCAATATTACACCACTCACCTAATACCGCATTTCCCAAATAACCTTCATGACCTTTACTGGAATATCCAAAAATAACCGAATTACTTACTTCGCCGCATACTTTGGAATGCGGCCCAATTGTCGTTGGACCATACAGCTTTCCTCCCATTTTTATAACCGCATAGTCACATAATGCGAGTCCGCCACGGATGAGGCTACCTTCCCAGATTTCAGCATTTTTACCAATATAAATTGGGCCGTCGGTGGCATTAAGTATGCTGTATTCTACTTTGGCCCCTTCTTCCAAGAAAATACGTTCTGGATGAATAAGGTTGTTGGTCTTGGATATTGGCTGACTTTTTCTACCCTTGGTCAAAAATTCAAAATCGGCCTCCAAGGCCTCCCCGTTTTTAGAAAAAATATCCCAGGTGAATTCTATCTCTAATGGGCTATGGCTTAATACTATTTGCTCAAAATCATCAAAAACAGATTCTTTTTGAATATGTTTAGACCTATACCCAACCAATCGCTCCTTATAGACCAGTACTTGATTTAGCTCCAATGAATCAAGCGCAAAAATAAGTGCTGTGTCAGGCAGAAATGAGCCATTAATAAATATGTTTTCGAGGTCAGTCGTTAACGGGTACTTTACTGATAAATAGTCTTGTGTTGCATAGGAAATAGAAGCTTTTAAATAGGCTTCCCATTTTTCTCGGATACTGAGTATCCCCAATCTAATTTCACCAACAGGTCTTGTAAAGGTAAAGGGCAACAAATTTTCCCTTTCAGGACCATCGAAGAGGACATAATTCATAAAACATTGAATTTTTATAAAATTAAGTAATCGAAATACACTATTCTATTTTTTTTGTCAATGGGGTGAAATTTTGGTTAAAACAAAGAACGCCCATGATTAAAATATCAAGGGCGTTCTATATCGTTTATAAGAAGAATTTTACTTTCCTTCTTCTTCTTTTACCTCTTCCGTTGCCTCCGGCGCTGGCTTAGCAAACTTCTTGTACTTATTCTTAAACTTATCAATACGACCTGCTGTATCCAATAATTTAGATTTCCCTGTATAGAACGGGTGAGAAGTTCTTGAGATTTCCAATTTTACTAATGGATACTCAACCCCATCTACTTCTAATGTTTCCTTAGCGTCAGCAGTTGACTTCGTTAAAAATACTTCCTCGTTGGACATATCTTTGAAGGCAACTAATCTATAATTTTCTGGGTGTATTCCTTTTTGCATGGTACTAAACGTTTTTCGCCCCCATTCCGACGGGAACTTATTTTAAGTTGGCAAATTTAGTTATTTTCTATAAATCCGCAATTTATTAATACTAAATTTAATTAAAATAATTTAAACCCTATCTTGTAACAATTAGCATCCTATCGCTACTAATACGTTAAATCAACCTTTAAAACGCAAAAAATGGAAGAAAATCAACCAAAAACAGGAAAATTTGCACTGACTTATGGCCTTATTTTAGGGGGAGTAAGTGTTATTTATGCATATATGCTTTATTCTATGGATATGCATTACCAAGGAGGTGCATCTGTAATGCTTATTAGTTTGGGACTGTCATTGGCAGCTTTGATATTTGCAATGATTCAGTTTAAAAAAGAGAACAACGGTTTTATGTCTTTCGGTCAAGGCCTTAAAATTGGTGTGGGTGTATGTCTGATTGGCGGAATTATTGGTATTGTCTTCAACCAAATTATGGCGAATGTAATTGATCCAGAAATGATGAGCAAGGCAATGGTATACCAGCGTGACCAACTTATGGAAACTACCGCATTGACAGTAGATCAAATCGATAAACAAATGGAAATGGGTAAAAAATTCCAGACTACTTCTATGCAGATACTATTTGGTCTTATCATCAGCGTGGTATTAGGCTTTTTACTTTCTCTTATTCCTGCTTTGGTTTTAAAAAAACAAGAAGTTCTAGACTAAGTTTGTACTTTTGAGGGGAAATATTGACATTACCAATGCAACTAACCATCGTAATTCCTTTACTTAATGAAGAAGAATCGCTCCAAGAGCTTCATGCTTGGATTGTATCTGTGATGCAATCCAAGCATTTTTCTTATGAGATTTTATTTGTGGACGACGGTAGTACCGATACCTCTTGGGAATTAATAACCAAACTATCCAAAGAAAACCCAAATGTAAAAGGAATCCAGTTTTCAAGAAATTTTGGAAAATCCCAAGCACTTCACGCTGGTTTCAAAGCTGCTAAGGGCGATGTTATCATCACTATGGATGCCGATTTACAGGACAATCCAGAAGAAATACCAGAACTCTATGAATTAATTCACACAGAAGGCTACGACCTTATTTCAGGTTGGAAGAAAAAACGATACGACTCCATCCTTTTAAAAAATTTACCTTCTAAACTGTTCAATTGGGCAGCGCGTAAAACATCTGGAGTTCAACTGCACGATTTTAATTGTGGTCTTAAAGCCTACAAAAAATCGGTCATCAAGACCATAGAAGTATCTGGAGAGATGCATCGCTACATTCCTGTTCTGGCTAAAAATGCTGGTTTCTATAAGATAGGAGAAAAAGTGGTAAAACACCAGTCTAGAAAATACGGAAGAACAAAATTTGGTATGGAGCGGTTTATCAACGGGTTTTTGGATTTAATAACCATCTGGTTTGTTACCAAATTTGGAAAAAGGCCTATGCACTTGTTTGGCGCACTTGGCGTGCTTATGTTTATCATCGGTTTTAGTTTTGCCATGTATTTAGGCGTAAACAAACTTTTTATCAATCCATTTGGAAGGTTGATTACCAATAGACCGCAGTTCTATATCGCACTGACATCTATGGTCATTGGAACTCAATTATTTTTGGCAGGCTTTTTAGGAGAACTAATGATACGCTCTAAAAAGACAGAAAAAAGGTATGTTATTTCAGACAAGATTGCACTTTAAACACCCCTAAAATTATATTTCTTCGTAAATTTAAAATATAAATAAAACATAAATTACATGGATAATTTCCTTGATACCGCCAAAAGCTGGATGACCGATTTTTTTGACCCAGCCGTAAAAAAAGAGATTCAGCATTTGATTGATACAGATACAGACGAGCTTAAAGACCGTTTTTATAAACAAATGGAATTTGGTACTGGAGGAATGCGTGGCGTTATGGGTTTTGGAACTAATAGAATCAATAAATATACTCTTGGGAAAAGCACCCAAGGACTCAGCAATTACCTGAATAAAGTATATGTAGGCGAAAAAATAAAGGTGGTTATCGCTTTTGATTGTCGCCATAACAGCGATACGCTGGCAAGAACAGTAGCTGAAGTATTTTCTGCTAACGGAATTAAGGTATTTCTCTTCTCGGAATTGCGAACCACTCCTGCCCTATCCTTTGCCGTACGATATCTAAATTGCCATGCAGGCATTGTGCTTACAGCTTCACACAATCCTCCAGAATACAATGGCTACAAGGTTTATTGGACAGATGGCGGGCAAATAGTACCACCGCAAGATGAAAAAATAATTGCTGAAATTAACGCATTACCCTTTGAAGATATCAAATTCAAAGCAGATGAAAGTCTCATCGAGATTATAGACAAAGAAGTAGATGAAGCTTTTATTGAAGCTTCTGTAGCCAATGGAAATTTCAATGCCGAAGGCAAAGATGATTTTAAGATTGTATTCACTTCCTTACACGGAACATCCATAACAGCCATCCCTGAAGTATTGAAACGCTCAGGATATGAGAATGTAACCGTTATCGCAGAACAGGCGGAACCAGACGGAAATTTCCCAACGGTTAAATCACCTAATCCAGAGGAATCAGAAGCACTATCCATGGCCGTTAAAAAAGCAGAAGAAATTGGAGCTGATATGGTCGTGGGAACTGACCCTGATAGTGACAGACTAGGTATTGCAGTGCGTAACTTGGACGGAAAGATGGAAATCGTAAACGGAAACCAAGCCATGGTACTGATGACGAAGTTTCTTCTAGAAAAAAGAAAACAAAAAGGGTTTAATGGCAATGAATTTATTGCCACTACCATTGTCTCTACGCCAATGATGGAATCCATGGCGAAGGCCTACGGTGTCGGATTTAAAACAGCGCTAACAGGATTTAAATGGATCGGTAAAATGATAAAGGATTTCCCTGAGTCCGATTTTATAGGCGGAGGAGAAGAAAGTTTTGGGTATATGGTTGGTGATTTTGTGCGAGACAAGGATGCCGTGACCTCCACCCTACTTGCTTGTGAGATTGCCTCCCAAGCAAAAGCAAACGGCAGTTCGTTTTACAAGGATTTAATCGACTGTTATGTGGATTATGGTTTTTATAAGGAACATCTGGTTTCTATAACGAAAAAAGGAATCAGCGGTGCGGAAGAAATCAAGCAAATGCTGAAAGATTTCAAGGAAAATCCAGTAGTATCTGTTGCCGGATCAAAGGTTAAATGGATAGAAGATTATAACACTGCTACTGCTAAAAATGTACTCACAGGAGAAGAAAAAGAAATCGATATTCCAAAATCTAATGTGTTGATTTACGAAACCGAAGACGGTACCCGTATAGCAGCTAGACCTAGTGGAACTGAACCCAAGGTAAAATTTTATATCAGCACCAACACCAACTTGGACACCGCTGCGGATTACAAAAAAGTAAATGCAGCATTAGATACTAAAGTGCAAAGCATCCTTAGCGAGCTTAATTTAGGGTAAATGGATTATTTTAAGAAGATTCTTCGATTTGCGAAGCCTTACAAGCGGTACGGATATCTAAACATTTTTTTTAACGTGCTTTATGCGCTGTTTAGTGCGCTGTCTTTTGCCGCTCTGATTCCTATGCTTAATGTACTTTTTGAAAAATCTGAACCCGTAACAAAAGTCCCTGTTTTTGAAGGAATTAGCACCGTAAAAGATTACTTTATAGATTACTTAGGTTTTCATGTCACACAATACGCGGGCCAAGACAAAATGAAAGCACTGGTCCTTGTTATAGGTCTAATTTTAGTTTTATTCTTGTTAAAGAACTTGTCCAACTATTTGGCCATGTATTTTATTACGTTTTTACGAAATGGCGTATTAAAGGACATTAGAAACAGTATGTACCGTAAGATTACGGAACTACCTATTTCATACTATTCAGAAAAAAGAAAAGGAGATGTTATCGCTAGAATATCATCTGATGTTTTAGAGATACAACATTCATTCCTTTCTATTTTAGAGCTGATTGTACGTGAACCACTTACTATCCTGTTCACTATATTAATTATGTTTGGCATCAGTGGTAAGTTGACCCTATTCGTGTTTATTTTTATTCCTGTTGCGGGAATGATTATTTCTAGAATTGGTAAATCCTTAAAAAAGAAATCAGACGATGTACAGCGCGAACAGGGTGAATTTTTATCAGTTATTGAAGAAACGCTAAGCGGACTGAGAGTCATTAAAGCTTTTAATTCAGAATCGCGATTTTACCAAACCTTTAGCGCCTCTACAAAACGATTTTTTAATTTTAGCAATACCTTATTGAATCGCCAAAACCTTGCCTCTCCAACAGGAGAATTTTTAGGCATATTGGTCATAGGCGTTTTACTATGGTTTGGTGGGAAAATGGTCTTGGTCGATGAAACCTTAGACCCCTCTTCTTTTATCGCATATATGGGACTGGCCTACAACATACTAACTCCGGCAAAAGCCATCAGTAAGGCATCCTACGGCGTTAAAAAGGGAAATGCAGCTGCAGAACGCGTATTGGAAATACTCGAAACTAAAAATCTAATTGCAGAAATTAGAAATCCGATTAAAAAATTAGCCTTTGAAAATAACATAACCTTGGAAAACATTTCCTTCAAATATGAAGATGAATATATTCTAAAAGATTTTAACCTTACTGTTCCAAAGGGGGGAACGGTAGCTTTAGTAGGTCAATCTGGTAGTGGAAAGAGTACCATTGCCAATTTAGTGACTCGTTTTTATGATGTAAACGAGGGAAACATCAAAATAGATAACATCAATATAAAAGAACTATCCAAAAAATCACTTAGGGGCATGTTGGGTCTTGTAACACAAGATTCTATTCTGTTCAATGATTCGGTACAGAATAATATCGGCCTAGGAAAAGAAGGTGCTAGTTTAACCGAAATTACCGAAGCGGCCAAAATAGCGAATGCCCATGATTTTATCATGGAACTTCCCAAAGGCTATGATACCAATATTGGCGATAGCGGCAACAAGCTAAGTGGAGGTCAAAAACAGCGCTTATCTATTGCGCGTGCTGTACTTAAAAATCCGCCAATTATGATTTTAGACGAGGCCACTTCCGCTCTGGATACAGAGAGCGAGCGCTTGGTGCAGGATGCATTAGAAAAAATGATGAAAAACCGAACCTCTATCGTAATAGCGCACCGTTTGTCTACCATTAAAAACGCAGATACTATTGTCGTACTTCAGAAAGGCGAAATCGTGGAACAAGGTTCCCACACCGAACTTTTGGCAAAGAATGGCAGCTACAAAAGGTTGGTAGACATGCAGTCATTAGCCCACTAGCCCTAAAAGCGAGAACGCTTAGCGCTAGCGACTACATAAAAGTCTTATCCCATTAAACCTTTTTGTAATTTAGTAGTCCAAGTTCGTAAAGGCAGCATATTTGGTTTCCGAAAAAGCACTAATAGCAGATTTACAGCATAAGGATAAACAATCACAAGCGTTTGAGGTCCTCGTAAACACCTACAAAAAGAACTTGTATTGGCATATTCGAAGGATTGTACTGCATCATAATGATACAGATGATGTATTGCAAAATACCTTCATAAAAGTATACCGTAACATTGACGGATTTAAAGGCGAGAGCAAACTATTTTCTTGGATGTACCGCATTGCCACAAACGAATCACTCAGTTTTCTAAAACAAAAGTCAAGAAAGTTGGGATTGAACGATATGGAGTACCAAGAACGACTGGTTAAAAATTTACAGGCCGACGTTTATTTTGAAGGTGACGAAATTCAATTACAGTTACAAAAAGCAATTGCCACCTTACCAGAAAAACAGAAACTAGTTTTTAATATGAAATATTTTGAGGAATTAAAGTACGATGAAATATCAGAAATATTAGGAACTAGTGTAGGAGGCTTAAAAGCCTCTTACCATCTCGCAGTGAAAAAAATAGAAGCACACTTAAAAGAAGATTAAACAGTTTAGAAAATTTACTATCAGCGTATACGAATGAAAGCATCAGATAAAAATAATCCCTTTAAAACACCCGATAGCTATTTCGATACGTTCTCGGATACCCTATCTAAGCGGCTGGGCGAAGAAAATCTAAAAGTCCCCAAGGAAGATGGCTTTATATTGCCGGAAAGCTACCTTGAAGACTTGCATTCCAATATTCAGAAAAAATTAGAATACAAGGAAACTAAGGTGGTTCCATTAAACCCCTACAAAACCTATTATTTGGTAGCCGCTTCTATTGCTGCATTAGTTCTTTTAGTTTTAGGTCTAAATTGGAACACAGGGCAAGAAATTCCTTCTTGGGATGCTATAGCCAATACGGATATAGAAAACTATTTTGACCATAACGATGTTGGACTCACCTCTTTAGAAATAGCAGAAGTAATGCCAATTGAGGACTTGAAAATAACTAATTTTTTAAGTTCGGAACTCAGCGAGGAAGACATTGTGGACTACCTCAATGAACGTACAGACGATTTTGAAAAACTAAATTTAGAAGAAAATGAATAAAGTGATTATTATACTCGTTATACTTTGCACCGCTGTTGGTTACGGCCAAAGGGGGAACAGGGAAAAAATAAAATCCTTACAAGTGGCCTTTATAACCGAACAGCTGGCATTGACCAGCAAAGAAGCACAGCAATTTTGGCCTGTGTATAATAAATTTGAGGAAAAGCGACAGTCCCTACGCCAAAAAGAGCGCTCTCAAATACGAAGTAAAATGCAGGATGCCATGGAGTTATCCGAAGCCCAAGCAATAAAGGTATTGGAGCAACTTACAGATTTTAAAATAGAAGAAGAAAAGCTAAACCTTTCCTATTTGAAAGAAATAAAAAAAGTGCTGTCCGCTAAAAAAACACTGCTTTTGCTTCGTTCGGAAGAAGACTTTAAGCGACAATTGATTAAACAGTACCGAAAAAACAATCGACCCCGACAATAGTCGATAGGTAGTAGTCAGCATTATTAAATACGCTACCCCAGATACTTCGTACGTTTTCTTGGCCTCAAATAGACGTTCGCCGAGGCAGCATCACAGTGCATTGTATGGGTTAAAACGACTACCGAATCAACTTTTTGTATTTAATACGTTTTGGCATAATATCAGCCCCAAGTCGTTTTTTCCTATTCTCTTCATAATCAGAGAAAGAACCTTCAAAGAAATAGACTTGCGAATCGCCTTCAAATGCTAAAATATGAGTACAGACCCTATCTAAGAACCATCTATCGTGGGAAATAACAACACCGCAACCGGCAAAATTCTCCAAACCTTCTTCTAATGCACGTAAGGTATTTACATCCAAATCGTTGGTAGGCTCATCTAGCAGTAATACGTTGCCTTCCTCTTTTAAGGTCATGGCCAAGTGCAACCGGTTTCGTTCCCCACCAGAAAGCATGTTCACCTTTTTATTCTGTTCACTACCCGTGAAGTTAAATCGACTCAAATAGGCTCTAGAGTTTACTTGACGTCCACCCATCATTACCATTTCTTGCTCATCGCTGAAATTCTGCCAAATTGTTTTTTCAGCATCTATATTGGAATGACTTTGATCTACGTAAGCGATTTTGGCTGTATCACCAACAATAAACTCTCCCTTGTCAGGAGCTTCCTCGCCCATTACCATTCTAAAAATAGTTGTTTTACCAGCACCGTTAGGTCCAATTACACCAACGATTCCGGCTTGTGGTAAGGTAAAGTTCAAATCTTCATAAAGTAATTTATCGCCAAAAGCTTTGCTTACCCCCTTTGCTTCTATAACATTAGTACCCAAACGCGGACCGTTAGGAATATATATTTCCAACTTTTCGTCCAGCTGCTTTTGGTCTTGGCTCATCAACTTATCGTAGTTCTTCAAACGAGCCTTTTGTTTGGTCTGCCTGCCCTTAGCGCCTTGACGCACCCAATCCAACTCACGTTCTAAGGTTTTTTGTCTTTTAGACGCTGTTTTGCTTTCTTGGGCCATACGTTTAGATTTCTGATCTAACCAACTGGAGTAATTTCCTTTCCAAGGAATACCTTCTCCCCTGTCCAGTTCCAAAATCCATCCGGCTACATTATCCAAGAAATATCTATCATGCGTTACGGCTATCACCGTTCCTTTATACTGTGCTAAATGATGCTCCAACCAGTGCACCGATTCGGCGTCCAAGTGGTTGGTAGGCTCGTCCAATAATAAAATCTCTGGCTCTTGCAACAATAATCTACACAGCGCTACCCTCCTTTTTTCTCCACCAGATAATATCCCAATTTTTTTATCGGACTCTGGCGTTCGAAGCGCATCCATGGCTATCTCTAGTTTCGTGTCTAATTCCCAAGCGTTAGAGGCATCAATCTTATCTTGAAGCACAGCTTGCTTATCCATTAGCTTTTGCATCTTATCCGCATCCTCGTATACCTCGGGAAGACCAAACATATCGTTGATTTTATTATACTCGTCTAAAATCGCAACGGTTTCAGCTACCCCTTCTTTAACCACCTCTAACACGGTTTTATCGGGGTCTAATTGGGGCTCTTGTTCCAAATAACCAACGTTATAGCCAGGAGAAAAGACAACATCACCCTGAAAATTTTTATCGACTCCTGCAATTATCTTTAGCAGGGTAGATTTACCAGAACCGTTAAGTCCTAGAATCCCAATTTTGGCACCATAGAAAAAACTGAGGTATATATTTTTAAGAACCGGCGTATTAGCCGTCTTGAATGTCTTGGTGACTCCTGACATGGAGAAAATGACTTTTTTATCGTCGGACATGTTTTAATTGTTTAATGAAGATAGTATTCGTACTAAACTTTTTATTGAAAATAAATCAGCAGAAATCAACGATTTCAACGTTCTATTGTTACAGGTTTGATACTGGAACAATCTGAAACATAGTTCACACCCTCCCTTTAAGTGCATTAAAAACCCAAGCAATAGCAAAAAAACCGATGCCAACAGAAGCGAAACCCCAACCAGCAACATCGTCATACCTAAAAGCACCGAGCGCTATAAGGGCACAGCCAACACAAATCATGATAAATGTGGCCCAAGCCAGTACCGTATTCTTATTCATTCCCATATTCTCTAGTTTTGATTAGAGGTAACTTCAAATATCGGGAATTTATAAAAAATTCCAGCTATATTTTATAAGGTTTTATAATTCAAAAGGAAAACGAATCCCAGCCTTCTCTCGAACGGTATCCAAAAGCGTACATAAATCTCTAGTATTTTGATGACTCCATAAGGTACTCTCCAGCCGCCCTGTGTTTATACAATTTGCCACTTCGGTTATTTCATAGGTATACCCTTTTCCTATTTTCTCTAAGGTAAAAAGCTCAGAGTTACCCTCTTTTTCCAACACATAAGAAGAGGCTTCATGCCATCTTGGATTTATAAATAAAGTTCCTGAACTACCCGCTATTTCAGCTTTCATTTCTGAATTGGATGCCAATCCGCTAAAAAGAAGGGCTTGGGCATTTTCATATTCAAAAATCATTGCAGTTTGAGATTCTACGCCTGTTTTATAAAATTGTGCTTGTGCGGTAATTTTTTTGGGCATTCCCAATAACAGATAGGAAAGAAACATAGGATAGATACCAATATCCAACACGGAACCTCCAGCTAAATGCGGATTCAACACACGTCCGCTCTCGTCCCTATCCAATCCATAAAAAGCAAAATCGGCCTTTAGATAGGCAACGGTTCCAATCTCTCCATCAGCTATGAGTTGCTTTACTTTTTTTATTGTGGGGTTGAATCTAGTCCACAAGGCTTCCATTAAAAAGACCTTTTTCTCACTTGCTTTATCCAACATCAATTTTACCTCAGCACTATTTATACCCATAGGTTTTTCACATAGTACATGCTTATTATGATCCATGGCTCTTATGCTTAAATCGGCATGGGAAGTGTGCGGCGTTGCGATATATACTACATCTAACACATCACTTTTAAACAATTCCTCATAGCTCCCAAAAGCATGCTCAGCACCATACGTTTGAGCAAATTCAGAAGCCTTGTTCAAACTCCGTGATGCAACCGCGCATAAACGATTATCAGCTACCAATGCAAGGTCCTTTGCAAAGGAGTGTGCAATATTACCGGCCCCAACTATTCCCCATCTAATCATAATCCTGTTTCTATTTAGGTTTATTCAAATGTACTCAATTTTACTCCTTATCTTTAGGGGATAAATCGAAAGTAACGTAATGGATATCAAGTTCAACCAAAACGAGGATGCTAATAAATTAATGCTTTCAGAGCTACGTAAAAGGATGGCAAAGGTGGCCCTGGGCGGTGGAAAAGCTAAGATTGAAAAGCAACATGCCAAGGGAAAAATGACCGCACGAGAACGCATTGACTATCTCTTGGATTCAAAAGCGGAACGTATAGAAATTGGCGCGTTTGTTGGGGATGACATGTATGCCGAACACGGCGGATGCCCAGCTGGTGGTGTTGTTATAAAAATGGGTTATGTTTCTGGAAAACAGTGCTTGGTCGTAGCCAATGATGCTACGGTAAAAGCAGGCGCTTGGTTTCCCATCACTGCCAAAAAGAACTTGAGAGCACAGGAAATTGCCATGGAGAACCGCCTACCGATTATCTACTTGGTAGATAGTGCAGGGGTATATTTACCGATGCAAGACGAAATATTTCCAGATAAAGAACATTTTGGGCGTATTTTTCGAAACAACGCCATGATGAGCAGTATGGGCATTACACAAATTTCTGCTGTTATGGGTAGTTGCGTTGCTGGTGGTGCGTATTTGCCCATCATGAGCGATGAAGCACTCATTGTTGATAAAACAGGAAGTATTTTTCTGGCAGGTAGCTACTTGGTAAAAGCAGCGATTGGCGAGAGCATAGATAATGAAACCCTTGGTGGTGCTACCACACACTGTGAAATTAGCGGGGTAACCGATTATAAAGCCGAGGATGATGCCGCTGCTTTGGATACCATCAAAAACATTATGGATAAGATAGGCGACTATACCAAAGCAGGCTATAATCGGGCTACGCCAGAAAAACCAAAACAAAACCCTGACGATATTTACGGCATATTACCAGGGGCTAGAACAGCGCAATATGACATGATGGAAATCATCAATAGACTTGTAGACAATTCAGAATTTGAAGCCTATAAAGATGGTTACGGACAAAGTATCCTTACCGGTTATGCGCGTATAGATGGTTGGGCCGTGGGTATTGTAGCAAATCAGCGTAAAGTAGTCAAAACAAAAAAAGGAGAAATGCAGTTCGGTGGGGTTATTTATTCGGATTCAGCCGACAAGGCTACCCGTTTTATTGCCAATTGCAATCAGAAAAAAATTCCATTGGTGTTTCTACAGGATGTGACCGGATTCATGGTGGGCAGTAAAAGTGAGCATGGTGGTATTATTAAAGATGGGGCCAAAATGGTAAATGCGGTAAGCAACTCCGTTGTGCCTAAATTTACCGTCATTATTGGTAACAGTTACGGCGCGGGTAATTATGCCATGTGTGGAAAGGCCTATGACCCTAGACTGATTGTAGCGTGGCCAAGCGCAGAACTCGCAGTTATGAGCGGAAACTCCGCTGCAAAAGTTTTACTCCAAATAGAAACAGCTTCCTTAAAAAAACGAGGAGAAACGATTACAGAAGAAAAAGAAAAAGAACTGTTTGATAAAATAAAGCAGCGTTACGACAATCAGGTTTCTCCTTACTATGCAGCTGCTAGGTTATGGACAGACGGCGTCATAGATCCATTGGATACGCGTAAATGGATAGCTATGGGTATTGAAGCTGCAGACCACGCGCCGATAGAGAAACCTTTTAATATGGGGGTATTACAAGTGTAGTACCCATACTATCTAACAGAAGTTTTCAGTCTCATAATAGCATTTGCAAATTTCTCATCTTGGACTTCTAAAAACATTTTTTTGTACCCTTTTTTAGAAAACAAAAGGATGTCCCTCCGCTCCGCTTCTATGATGTATCTTCCAGTTTCATCGGTCTGCACCGTCTCTTTGGTGCGTTCGTTATACACCGTAACATCGGATATCATTTTACCACGGAAAATAGCAAAACCAGAAAGTATTTCTTTCTTAGCACGTACCCGCTCTACCTTAGCCTCATATCTATTCGCTTTTTTCTGTGTAACGTAAGGTGATGTTTCCAAATAGTAGGCCATGTGAAGGTCACTCAGAAATTCCCATTCACTTAGGCTCGCATATTTTCTGAAAGAAGCGCCTTCACTACCGGAAGCCGCAAGGACCAAGCCTAATTTCTCATCACCATACACATTAAGTAATTCTAAAGAAACGAAGAAATCATTTGCTACATAAAGGTCATAAGGATTCAAATCGACAGTAATGATGTTTCTACCCGTAGGTAAAGTGTAAAGTATATTGTTTTGACTTGAATTTAAATTCAAACCTGGCCTGCCAAGGGAACCCCCAGTATCATATATATTGACACGAATTAAGACACTATCAGATGGGTTTTCCCAAACCTCAAATTCTAAGCTATTCAGCTGTCTTCGACCTTGACGTGCTTTAATTTTAGTTGACAGTTCTCCGCCCAAGGCTATGTTTTTATTCCAATAGCCATAATTTTGTTCCCCATAATTACGATAGCCCAAAAATTCTGAAATGGGAACTAAAGCATCACTAGAGAGTACTACTCCATCAAGTACAATATCTGAGGGACGCATTAAAATTTTCGGAAACTCTTCGCCTTTTGTACTAAGTTGGCCCACCGAAATCTCTACGGTTTCGTAGCCTAAAGAGGATATTTGAATTACATCTGTCCCTTCAAACTTAGAGGTATCGATTACTAAAGAAAAGAGCCCTTCTTCATCCGTCACCGTACCTACGCCTTTACCTACGATACCAATATTCACATAGGGCAGTGGCTCTTGGGTTTTGGCATCTAAAATTTGCCCGTGATAGTCTATTTGCGCAAACGAGGCATAACAACCAAAAAATAATATACAAGTAAGGAATTTATTCATAGTAACTATTTAGAAACTATTGCAGTAGTACTTGCTATTTTAAATAGCTCCTGGTTCGCATTTTTAAGGCTCATTTTAAAAACCTTTACCTCTTTCCGTTGGGCACGGGTACCGTAATTATGGTAGACTGTAGCTTTTAGATAGCTAGGGGTTATGCTCTTGTTGCCTAAATAAGTAACGTTTACCTGCCAAATGCCGGGCAAGGACCCGTCTATGAATTCTTCCATAGTGTTATAGCCAAAGTTCTTCTCGCGAGTAATCATATCTGCATTATCCTCCCAACTGTGTCTCCAGATATGATACTGCTTGCCAGGGTTTACAAATTGCAGCTCAAATTCTGCCTCCCCATCGTTCCATTCAAATACGACCCTTGTCCCTTCAAAATCTTCCTTAGCCACATAAAGCTTGTTTCGATTTCCTTTTTCAACAACGGCATCTTTCTCCAACGCAAGTAAGTTATTAAACTCTCGATTCATAATGGAGCCAAGACCTGCCGTATCCAGTTCCATAAAGCCTTGCTCCTGTAAATAGCCGTACCTGGCATGTAGTGATGCCGATTTAATGGTACTGCCAATTTCTCGGTAGCTCCGGGCCATATCTAGATAGCTCTGTGCATAACTTGGGCGGAGCACGAATACCTCTTTATAAGTGGCGTTAGCCTTTTCATATTGACCTTGCTCTTGGTACTGATAAGCAAGCGCCTTTAGCAATACAGGATTCTCATCATATAAACCGAAATAATTTGCAATAATCTCTTCTCCAAGATCAGGTCTCTCCCACTCTTTCGTAAAATAAGCCTGTGTATCCAAAAGGAAATAAGGAGAATTAGTGTATTTCTCCACCAGCTTTTCGAAATTCTGGTTGGCATTCTCTAGCGAAGTGCTGGCATAGAGTTCTGTTTTATAAGCCGGCCAATTGTTTCGAATATCGGTATCTTCTAAAGAATCGTCCTTGTAGAAGTTATTGCGCAGCCGAGCACGGTCTACAACCTCATCACGAAAAGAGTTTCCAGATTTGGTATTGATTACCACGATACCTCCTGACCCCAATGTGCCATATCTAACTCCTGTAACTAAAGAAGAGAGTACTGCAATTCGCTGTATATTATTTACATCTAGCCAAATAGGAGGGTTGGACAAAATCATGCCATCTACATCCCAAGCCACTAAGTTCCTGCCAAAAAGTGTAGAAGTACCCCTATTCGTAACCATACCTCCGCCGAAACAGTCTCCTGATACGGCAAGCCCAGGAAAACGTGTACGTAAAAGGTCTAGTACACAGGGTGTAACGGGTATTATATTACTTTCATTCAAAACACGAACAGTACCGGAAGAACTTTGGGCGTGTATGTAACCAAAGGCGGTTCTAATAATATTTTGGTCTACTTGATATTCAAATTCTAAATCCTTCTGCGATTTACGCCTACTTTTGGTCACCACAACCTCGTCCAGTATGTTTACTTCAGGAACCATAACGGGATTTAAAATACGCGTAACATCTTCTATCCGTATGGTCATGGTCTTCATACCCATATAGGAAAATTGCAGTTCGTCATCAGTGGCTATGGCTAAACGATAAAACCCATCTTTATCCGTGGTGGTCACCGCATTTGTATTCAAAATTTCAACAGTAACGTTCTCCATGGGCCTATTGCCATCGGAGACCTTTCCGCTAATGGTTCGTTCCTCCTGCCCCATCGCTAGGCCCATTACTAAAAAGCTCAGCATCAATGTTAGAATTTTCTTTGCCATATCCTTATTTTTTTCTAATTCATAAATTCATTTAAAATAATAATTAACACATGTGTATACTACTTGGAGGCTACGCCCATGGCACTGCGAAGCGTTAACAGCTCCTGATTTACATTTTTAAGGCTCATCTTAAAGACCTTCACCTCTTTGCGCTGTGCACGGGTACCGTAATTATGGTACACTGTAGCTTTTAAATAGGAAGGCGTTAAGCTCTTATTGCCAAGATAGGTTACGTTTACCCTCCAATTGCCGGGCAAAGAACCATCTATTAGTTGTTCCATGGTGTTGTAGCCAAAATTTTTCTCACGAGCAATTAGCGCGGCGTTATCCGCCAGACTGTGTTTCCAAGTATGGTACTGCTTTCCAGGATTCACAAACTGTAACTCGAATTCAGCCTCACCGTCGTTCCATTCAAATACAACCCTTGTCCCTTCAAAATCTTCCTTAGCCACGAACAACTTATTTCGCTTCCCTTTTTCAACAACGGCATCTTTCTCCAGCGCAAGTAAGTTATTAAACTCTCGATCCATGATGGAGCCAAGACCTGCCGTATCTATTTCCATAAAGCCTTGCTCCTGTAAATAGCCGTACCTGGCATGTAATGATGCCGATTTAATGGTACTACCAATTTCTCGGTAGCTCCGGGCCATATCTAGATAGCTCTGTGCATAATTTGGGCGAAGCAAGAATACCTCTTTATAGGTAGCGTTAGCCTTTTCGTACTGACCTTGTTCTTGGTATTGATAGGAAAGTGCCTTTAACAATACTGAGTTTTCCGTGTAGGGTGTAAAGTGATTTGCAATGATCTCTTCCCCTAGGTCTGCCCTGTCCCACTCTTCCGTAAAATAAGCTTGGGCGTCCAACAAGAAATAAGGGGAGTTGGAGTGCGTGACAGCAAGTTCTTTAAATGTAATTTGAGCAGTTTCAACAGAAGTACTGGCATAGAGTTGTTTCTTATAAGCGGGCCAATTATTTTTTCTTCCTTCACTATCTAGGGCATCATCCTTATAGAAATTATTTCGCAGTTTGGCTTGGTCTACAATTCCTTTTTTCGCTATATTCCCAGCTAAGGTATTGATTACGATAACGCCTCCGGAAGCAATTGTACCATACTGAGTAGTCATAGCCAAATTATTTAATACTGCTATGCGCTTGATATTTCCTAAATCTACCCACATAGGAATTTGTGTAAATATTTGTCCATCTACATCAAAAACAGCCGGTCTGCGATTTTCGATGGAGGAAATTCCTCTGATGAAAACACCGCCATCTATAATTTGTACACCCTGTAACCTTCCTGTTGCGATTAAATTCAGGATATTTCCTGCTGCAAAAGTAATATCGTCTTCTTGTATAAACCCTATCCGTCCTGATGATCGCTCCGCATCTATATACCCGTAGGCCGTTTTGATTATATTTTCTCGAACGGTGTATTGCTCCTCTATATTTTTTTGCGAGAGTCGTTTACTGCTTTCAACAACAACTTCGTCCAATTCGTTCACATCAAGAATCATTATAGGATTCAAGATTCGTGTCACATCCTCTACACGAATGGTTATGGTCTTCATGCCCATGTAGGTGTAGGTTAATACATCTCCTGTATCTGCGACTATAGTATATTTACCATCGGTATTAGAAAAAACGGATTCTCCATTTTCTAGAACAGCGATTTGCACATTGGAAATAGGACTATTACCGTCTGAAACGGTACCAGAAATCATACGCTCATCCTGTCCCCAAACAAAAACAGAACTGACAATTGCGCAAACTAAAAGAAACATATTTTTTTTCATAGCTGAAGGTTTTAATGTTATCATCTTATCTTAAATATACACTATTATATGAACAAATTTTCTTTTCTTAACACTTAATTAACCATAAATAGTGCTATAATAATAGCTTTACTATTAATGATGTATCCACAAGCCTATTCTACGGATACGTAACACTTTTCGTATCGTCCTAAGATTGTAAATCGGATGGTTTAACACTTCAAAATTTAATCTAATAAATAAAATAGATGCAGCATACTAGCAGGTACTTATTTCATTCTTGCAATCGAAGATATAAAGTAATATAATAATATAAACTTGTAACAAATATTGTACCAAGAAGTAGTTAAAAATGGTATGTAGATTTTAAATATCGAGCATAAGTTAAACATGGAACAGGTAAAAACATCTCTCTTTAGCAAAAGGAGGTGCTTTTACAAGCTTAAAGACTTACATTAACTCCCTTCCTACATGGAATATAATTTCAAGATGTATGAGGAGCTTCCATTCTGAAAAACCATCAATTCCCTTGGTGCCCCTTTACCCTTGGCACCAACAACAATTCTGTTTGTCTTCCATTTACGTACCTAAAGCCTTCCTTACCATAAAATCCGGCCTCTTCTAACATAATACGGATGTCCTTTTTCCATTCCGGAATTGTAATGGTAGTATTCAATTCAATCGCATACACGGTATTCGGATTTAACGGATAGTTCTCGCCATCATCTTTCATAACACCCTCTTGGGAATCCCACATCCCAATTGTTGTACCTGCAGAGTGACCATAAGCGCCTAATGGATGTGTATAAATAGAAGGTCTTAATCCCGCTGCTTTCGACTCGGATAAGGCTTTTGCTAAAATTTCATTTCCCGTTCGTCCCTTTATCATATTCGTCGTTAAGAAATCTTGCACCCTATTACCATCCTTTAATCCGTTCACAAGAAAATCTGGGGCGCTGATCTCCTCGGGCTTTAAAACATAGGCCAACTCTTGGCAATCTGTATTTAATCTAAGATACGTAATCCCAAAATCGCAGTGTAATAAATCTCCCGGCATAATTACCATCTCATCTGGCTTACTAGCAAAAGAGTAAAAATTTGCATCGTTTTTATTGCTCGTGCGTTGCACATCTACGGTAGGGTGAAACCAAGTCTCTAATCCCATATCCGTCACTTTTTGGCGCATCCACCACACCACATCGGTTGTTCTAGTAACCCCCGGTGTAATTACTTTTTCAGAAAATGCCTCAGCTATAATATCATGGGTGATATCTACTAACTGATCAAAAATAACCATTTCGCGTTCTGTTCGGGTCTCTATCCACCGCACGGCCAATTGCTCGGCTGAGACTACTTTTGAATGCATTTTTTTTGGAAGGTTAGCCATAAACTCATCATAATCAGTTTTATCCAAGCCGTCTGCTATATTGTGGTCTTTTGAAAAATTAAGCCCTATGGTATTTGGGTTACGTTCTTCTATTAGCTGCATTAAGCGTTTCCATTGATTTGGTTCTTTTTCCTTATCCCATGCTGAAATTATATTATTTCCAACATTGTAACGCGCCACGGCTAATTTCTCAATCGTATTTTTTGCTTTGTCCCTATAGAATAGAAGAATAGTCCGTCTTCTGGCGCTTAACCAGGTAGCAGGCAACATCGTTTTCAACACAGGATCTTCGTTGTATTCCCTAGAAATAAGAACCCACATATCTATTCCGGCGGTATCCATTAATTCGGGTAACAGCTTATTGAAACGGTCGCCCAATATTTCATCTACTACCCTAGCCCTATCTTGCTCGGGTAGTATTTGTTGAGCATTAAGACTGATTGTCAGCAGTATAAGAGAAAAGCGTAAAACGTATTTCATGACGATTTTATTTATGCCATGAAAATACAAAAATATTGTGTTCGCTAGATAAGATACTATCGGATTTCTATATCGAAAATTCATCTGATTCATAGTGCCTCGATAAAAGTAGTTGTAGCAACTCAACCCCCTTATCCTATAACACTTTGCAAGGTAGTCCTCCGGTTGATTTTTCCGTTTTTAGTCTCCTTAAAATTCGGAACGAAAATAACGTCCTTAGGAATTTCAAATTTATCGAGGAATGTGGCACCTGATATTGTTTCCAAGCTATTTCCGATATCCGATTTTCCTTCAACAAAGAGCACTAACTTTTGCCCTAATTTTTCATCTGGTAGTCCCGCCACAAAAAATCGATGCGCTACCATTTTAGTCAATTTAGCTTCGATACGTTCAGGAAATAATTTTATACCTCCCGAATTGATTACGTTATCATAACGGCCCAACCACTCAAATTCCGTTTCAGAAATCATACGTACCACGTCGTTGGTTACCACTTCGGCATCGCTTATATTGGGTGCGCTAATTACTAAGCAATCGCGGTTATCCATCGTTATGCTTACCTCTGGTAGCACTTTGAAGGCATTGCTCTCTTGGTCAGTTTCTACATTTTTAAGATGATTTATACGCTTTAAGGCAATGTGGGTTATCGTCTCCGTCATGCCATAGGTTTCGTAGATGTTGGTCGGTTTATTTTGCACCAATTCCTTTAAATCATCTAAAAAGGGTGCTCCTCCAACAAGTAGCGTTTTAATATGGTGTATTTTATCTATTGAATTTATTAGTTGCAGCGGTACCATAGCGGCAAAATCAAATTTTGCGTTAGTAGCCTCCAAAGGGTTTGATACTGGTGCTACACAAATTATATCCAAACCTAAAATTAGGGCACGAACAAGCATCATTTTACCAGCAATAAATTCCGTAGACAGGCAATATAGTACTGTGTTTCCTTGCTCTAATTCAAAAAACATCCCTGTTGCAAGAGCAGAATTGACCATATGCTCCTTTTTGATAACAAGCTGCTTTGGTGTTCCCGTAGAACCAGATGTTTGTACCGTTATCGTAAGTGATGTCGACAACCAATCCAAAAGAAAATCTCCGATATGCTTTTCATACGGCGCTCCCTCCTTTATAAAACAATACGCGTACTCCTGCAGGGTCGCAGCATTGCAAGAGACTCCGTTCAATCGGAATTCCGGATGTATGGTTCTCTCCTTCAATTATTCTAATTTTTTTGCATTGAACTCCTCTTTGGATAGTACCTTGCCTGTGAGTTTTTCTTTCCAATCTTTCCACCTATACATTTGAGAAAAAATAAACAGAAGTATGGGGAAGACCACAAAAATTGGAATTAAAACATCCCACCCTAGGACAGGATCGGAAATATCCCGATAGACGGAATTGGTCTGGAAGGCAGTCCAATCTGCTGTGACCAATAAAGCCGCAGTTAGGTTGTTAGCGGCATGGAAGCCCAATGCCAACTCCAAACCTTCGTCCATAAGGGTAATGATACCTAAAAAGAATCCTGTACCTATATAATAAATCAAAATTCCGTAGCCTATTTTTTCAACCTCTGGATTGGCAATATGCATTAAGCCGAATAACAAGGAAGTGAACACTAAAGGAAACCATCTATTTTTGACTGTAACACCTAAACCCTGCATCATATAGCCCCTAATAAAATACTCCTCCATACTGGTCTGTATTGGAATCAGAAGTATCGCTACTACTGCTAGAATCAAAAAGGGACCCAAATTAAAATTATACTCGTAATCCTCTGGAGATAAATATATTTCTAAAAAGATAAAAAGAACCGTTATAACTGCCCATAGCACAAAAGCAAACAAAACTCGAGACCAATCTATTTTTTTTCTGGAGGTGGTAAGCGATGTTATGGTTTGTTCGTGTGCAAATTTTACAAAGAGAAAAAGGAATAGCAACCCTATCGCAAACATCACCAACATATAAAATAAAAAGAGGCTAGAACCCAAAGCCCTAGATAGTATACCCATATCCTCATTTGCAGTCAACAAAATAGACAATGACCCTGTTTTTGCTATCAATGCCGTCACAAGAGGTATTGCCCCAACTATCTGCCAGCCAAAAAACACGATAATTATACCCACTAAATAGCGCCAACCTTCACTCAATCCTTTATACGCCTGTTCTAAATACATAAATCCTCAATTAAATGTTCTTGCCATAAGGCGTTCTTATCGTAATAAATACCTCCATTAGACACGGTTAACGGACTATCAAAATTATTCGTGAATAACCCCCCTGTTCCCAAACCTTGGGGTAAGGGATTATTCAAAGTAGCTGTCCATTGCGCAATAGCGTTAAGCCCAACATTACTTTCCAAGGCACTAGTTACCCACCATCCTATATTATACTTCTTCGCTATAGCTATCCACTCCTCGCTGCCCTGGAAGCCGCCTACCAAACTGGGTTTTAAAATAATATACTGTGGGTTTATCCTTTTCAATAGTTCTTCCTTCTCGGTGAAATCAGTTACCCCAATGAGCTCTTCATCTAAAGCAATAGCCAAAGGTGTATTCTCACATAAGGTTTTCATATACTCCTGCTGACCTTGTTTAATAGGCTGTTCAATGGAATGTAAATCCAATTGCGACAGTAGCTTTAGTTTACCTAATGCTGCGTCAGGTGAAAATGCACCGTTGGCATCTACCCGGAGTTCTATTTTATCTTTATCAAATTTCTTTCGGATAGACTCTAATAAATTAACCTCGGCATCAAAATCGATAGCACCTATCTTCATTTTTATACAACGGAAACCTTCTTCGATTTTTTGCTGTATCTGTTCGTGCATATATCCCGGTTCTCCCATCCAAATGAGTCCATTTATTTCAGTAGGACGTTCTGATTTCGTAAAGTCTGAAGGGAAAAGCTCAAATGGATTTTCCGATGTAAGGGATAGTGCTGCTTGTTCTAATCCGAACTGGATACTCGGATATTGATTTAAAGCAGTTAACAAGGCTTTTTTATCAGTGTTAATATTGGCTACCAACCAGTTAAGCTGCTCCTCGTAACCCGACACATCATCGTGGCTTAGACCTCTAAAAAGTCCACACTCCCCAATTCCAAAACGTCCATCTTCCTCTAAAATCAAAAACCAGGTTTCCTTGGTTCGTAAAACCCCACGCGAAGTGCCGCTGGGGCGCTTAAAATTTAAATCATACTTTTTATACCTTGCTTTCATAGAAACATATAAATTTAAGTATATTTTCAGTGTTTAAAAGAAATTTATGAGCAGTATCGGAGAAAAAGTTATTTGGATTACAGGAGCCTCCTCAGGCATAGGTGAGGCCTTGGCCTACGAACTTTGCAAAAACGGAAACCGACTCTTATTATCTTCACGAAGAGAGGACGCGCTAGAACGCGTAAAATCCAATTGTAATATTCCTGAAAACGTAGTCGTTCTGCCACTAGATCTCTCCCATTTTGATGCACTTCCAGACATCACCGAAAAAGCAATATCAAAGTTCGGTAAAATTGATATTTTAATCAATAACGGAGGCATTAGCCAACGTTCTCTCATCGCTGAAACAAAATTTCAAGTATTTAAGAAGATGATAGATGTTAACTATCTGGGAACAATTCAGTTAACCAATTCATTACTTCCACATTTTATAAAAAACAAACAAGGACAATTTGTTACCATAACCAGTTTAATGGGGAAGTTTGGATCACCTTATCGTTCCGGTTATTGTGGAGCAAAACATGCCTTACATGGCTTCTTTGATGTGTTACGTATGGAGCATGAAAAAGATGGTGTAGACGTTACGCTTATCTGCCCGGGATTTATTCAAACAGATGTAGCCAAAAATGCTTTGACCGCAGACGGAAGCGCCCAAGAAAAACAAGATGAGGCAACAGCCAAAGGCTTGCCCGTTGCTGCATGTGCAAAAAAGATTATTCGTGCAATAGAAAAGAAAAAGTTTGAAGTATATATAGGGGGTAAAGAAACGTTCGCCGTTTACCTAAAACGTTTCTTTCCTAAGGTGCTTCATAACGTAGTATTAAAAAGTGTCGTTCGATAAACCTTATTTAAAATTAAACCAAAAACGAACACCATTGGCCGTTCTATCGGTATTTAAGTTGGTCTGCAACTGATTTGCTAACCTATTCATTAAACGTATGCCCATGGAAGAATTTGCCCTTTCTTCAGTATCCTCCGGTAATCCTACACCATTATCGGTATACTCAAAGAATCCTTCCTGACCAGAAGGCTTTCTTATATGGATATATATTTTTCCGTTATTCTCATCATTTGGAAATGCATATTTAAAAGAATTCGAAACCAGCTCGTTCAAAATTAATCCAAACGGAATTGCACGATCTATATCCAACTCCACCCCTTCTGCATCAATAGTAATGTTGATATTGTGCCCCCCCTTTTTATATACGGATTGCACACTATTGATAAGGCTTTCGATATAGCCTTGCATTTCTATAACCGACAAATCATCGTTCTGGTATAGCTTCTGATGAATTAATGCCATTGCCTTAACCCTACTCTTTCCTTCCTCCAAAGCCTCTATAGCTGCTTTACTTCGCGTATTTTTAGTCTGTAAACTCAATAGACTAGAGACCATCTGTAAATTATTTTTTACACGGTGATGTATCTCCTTAAGTAAGGAATCTTTCTCTACGAGCGCATTTTCGATAATATGCTTTTGCTCGGCGATAAGCCTTTGGTTTTTTATACTTTTTAGATATGCATATACCAAGCCTGCAAAACCAAGTAGCGTAAATACCAATGAAATAAAAACAAGACTAATACTCTTATCCTTTTCAATAATATCTATTCTAGATTTCTCCAAGGCCAACTTCTGTTTTTCCAGCATATTTCTGGAATTTTCCAAATTTTGATTCAGTACAGAAGTGAGTTGTTGATTTATAATTTTAGAGTCATTATCCTCTATTGAATCTCTTATTCTTACGTTTAATTTTAAGTAAGTAGAAGATGACTTATAGTCACCGGTTCTATCATAATATGCAGCATAAAGCCTATTTTTTTTTAGAATATTAGCTGCTTTTCTGGGTGTATCTATTTCACTTAAATAGTCAGTAGCCTTTGCAAAATCATTTAACTGTAGGTAGCACTGCGCCAACTCCAAAGAATTTTCAATTAAATCTGAAGAAAATTTGCCTTTGTTGTATTTATTTATGGTCTCCACACTCTCTTCTAAAAAAGAAATGGCTTTTTTATAATCCTTGTCTAACACATGACATTTACCAATATTTCCTAAAATTTTTCCTTTTAATACGTGGGCAGCTACTAGTTCTTGTTCCGTTCTATCTGATAAAATATCATTGAAGTAAACATCCATGAAAGCGTTTGCCTTTTTAAAATAAGATAAGGCGGTAGGGACTGACTTATCCAATCTAAGGTAGTTGCCTACATTGTAATTATAGTTTGCTTTAGCATAAAAATCACCCTCTTCAATTAAACTTTTTTGTTCCGCTATATAATCCTTCATAGCTTTACGATATTGTCCTAAATTGGAATAAATATCATAAAACATGATATTCTCCGTAAGTCCCAATTCTCGTTTCATACTACGGATTTCAAACTGTCTTTCATAAAGTTCAAGTTTGGAATAATTGGTATCCATCAATTCTAGAATGATGGTTTTAATTTCTAACTCAAAAAGATTAAGCTCATCATATAAACTTTTAGTGATTGCTAAGCTTTTTTCATAGTCCCCTAAATCATAATATATCTGGGACTGAATAAGTTGATAGTCAATAACGGCTATGGAATCGTTGGTTTTTTTTGAAGTATTAAGATATACATTAACAGAATCTAGCCAATCATAAGCAGAATTATTAGTGTACCTGTTTTGGGTTTCAAAGAAGAATTTAGAGCGCTCCTTACCTCCCTGTAGTTCTTTGAACTCCTTAAAAAAATCATGTTCTTGAGAAACGATGTCTTGAGCGTGCAAAGCACAAACAAAAATAAGAGCAAATATAAATGCTGTTGTCCTCAAATAAATAAATGTTTTCATATGATGTACTACCCTGCTTCAAACATAAGGATATTACTTGATTTTGCTAGTTTTTTGTTGTGATCAAATCCTTAAACAAACAATGAACTACGCTTTTTAAAACACCTCAAACATGCGCTAAGAGCAGCACTTGTTACGACAGTCTACTTAAAGCACCTTTAATGCGCCCGCTAAAAAAGACTAAAACATTAATAATCAGTATTTTAAACATATTAAAAACCTTTTATTTAGCCAAGTCGCTATTAGGTTATACGGCCAAAATAAAAATATAGCATACTCCGGCGAGAGTTCTTAAAATGTTGTGTAAATAAGCATTATTGTTGTTTTAACACAGCGTGTTTCAGCCATTTATAGAAGTAAATCATACCTCATGAAGCTTAAAACAGTAAAGCAACATTATAATTTAGAATCGGCGTCCTCTTATATTTGACAAAAGAGTTTTACAAAGGATTTAAGAATTCATTGCGGATATAATAAATTCCTTAAAGTCCTTGGAAATAGGAATAAGGTTATTATTGATCATAATATCTTTTGAATTTATCGCATCAATATGATCTACGTTAACAATATACGACTTATGCGCCCTATAGAATTTATTCTTGGGTAGCTTTTCTAAATAGTCTTTTAAAGGGGACCTCACCAAAAATTTCTTATCAGCAGTATTTACCTCTAAATATACATTATCAGCCTTTATAAAATGAATGTCACCAAACTGAATTCTGTAGTAAAGATGCTGTTTTTTGACAAAAATAGAATCCTTTAAAATAGAATTTGACATTGCTACATTATCGTTCGATTCACCATTCTCGGTATTGGCATCCTTAAGATCTTGTTTTCCGTAAATAAAATTTGACAATGCAATTTCTATAGAAGTGTATAAGTCCTGCTGTTCAAAAGGTTTCACTAGATAACCGTTAGGCTTTACGGTCTTAGCATTTTCAACAGTAGCCCTGTCGGAGTTTGAAGTAACAAATATAAAAGGTATGTCATAATTCTCTCGAATATGCTTACCTAAATCTATCCCAGTTTTATCAGAAGCTAAAATAATGTCTATCAAAACTAAATCTACTTGCTTTGATTTCAATACCTCTACCGCTTGTTCGTAAACGATAACGTTATCCACTATTTCATAACCAATCTCCTCCAACATCGACTGCATGTCATCTGCGATAATGACGTTATCCTCAACTATGAGTATTTTAATAGCTTGTTCCAAAGTTATTTATGGTTTAGATGGTTTATACTCAAAATTACAAAAAATAAATATAACTAAAGTAAAACAGGATTGCCAATAGAAATGTACTCAAAGCTAACTTTTTAAGTTCCGGATCTAGTGCTTGTGGACTCTTAGTTTTCATAACAAATCCTAAATGAATAAAAATTGGAACAAAAGCTACAAGACATACCAATTGAATATAGTTCACAAAATCAGAAAAAATAAATCCGGACACAGAAAGAAACGACAAAATCAATAGCACCGCGTGGTACCTTTTACCCCTTTCAAAACCTATTTTCACAACCACCGTATTCTTACCTGATAATTTATCTGATTCAAAATCCCTAAGGTTATTTAAATTTAGGACCCCAACACTCAACAAACCTATACCTATTGCAGGAAGTAAAGAAATCAATGGGATGCTTTTTATGTATAGAAACATACTTCCTAAAACACCTACCAAACCAAAGAATACAAATACAAAAATATCACCTAAACCTCTGTATCCATAAGCCGTTTCCCCAACAGTGTATTTGATTGCTGCCCAAATACTTATCCCTCCCAACAACAAAAACAAAAGAGATAAAAATAGATTGTCGCTACCGAACGCAGCGTATAATAAGCCAACCACAAGAACCATGCTAATAAAGGAGGAAAGCACTATGCCATTTTTTAACGCCTTACGAGTCAATAAACCGCTCTGTAAAGCTCTTTTAGGGCCAATTCTACTATCATTGTCAGTACCCTTAACACCGTCACCATAATCATTGGCAAAATTAGAAGTTACTTGAAAACCAATAGTAGTCAAGATTGCTAGAAAAAAAATCGTATGATTTATTTCCCCATATATACTTGCAATAGCAGTACCCACAAGGATTCCTGAAACGGATAAGGGAAGTGTTCTTGGTCTGGCAGCATTTATCCAAACTTTTAGGACTGTCACTAGTAAGGATTCTCTATTTGAATTCGTTTTCCTTCTTTGTAAGAAGCTACAAATGCATCATCAAAACCTAAATCGACCAATTGCTTTCTGAAAGATTGCGCTTCAGCCAATGTTTCAAAATTACCTAAGGAGTAGGAATAAAAAGGATTTGTTTTTACAAACAAGGTATTAGTTAGGGCTTCGGAAGCCAAAGTAATGTTGTTATCAACAAAAGACTTTACCTGTACAGAATAAATCTTCTCCTTTTCTAAAAACTCCTTGGCCAAATAAAATTCCTTTACCAAACTTAGTTCGGCGTTCTGAACCTTTAAATTATCAATCCGAGTCTTTATGGCATCCAGACTATCGATGGAAACCAATAGATTGTTATTTTGCCTTTCATAGCTGTTAGACATACTCCAACCTGCTGCCAAAGAACCAAATGCCAAGCCACCGATTAAAAAGAAAGTAGTTATACCTGCAAAAATATTCCGCTGTATTTTACTTGTCTTAAGCTCCTTGTTCTTGAACTTTATCTGGTCCAATAAACGTTCGTTGATAATTTGTGCCTTATCAATGTCTTTGTGGAGTTCTAATAAATCGCTTTCCTCTATAAACGGCATCTATGAAATATTTAAAAACTAAACTTGTTAAATGTAAGTAAAATTTCAAAGTATATTTTAAATTCTACTGTATATATGCAAAAATAAACATAAGAGCGTAGTACACCAACAAAAAGGGAATGATTTGTTAGTCATAAAACTGAAATACAAGCGATTAAGAATTTTATAATTCAACATATTAATCTTCTGCTAAACGTATCCCATCATCTTCCAACTTTATTTTTCTTGCCTTATAAAGTGTCCCCAAACCTTTCTTAAACGTTTTCTTGCTCATCTGCATGATATCCCTTATTTCTTCAGGACCTGATTTATCGTGTAACCCTAAAAAGCCACCTTGCTCCTTAATTACATTATAAATCTTATTTGCTGCCGGTTCCAAAACCCTGCTCCCTAAAGGTTGTAAGGAAATGTCTATTTTATTATCCTTTCTGATGGTTTTTACACAACCTGGCAGAACATCGCCAATATTAATTGTTTTGAATACCTCATTAAAATACACCAAACCTTTGTGTTTTTCATTTACGATTACCTCCCAACCTAAATCGGTTTGCCTTGTGACTACCAAGTCTACTTCGTCCCATTCCCTAAACTGCAAACTCTCGTTGCTCAAAAATTTATCTAATTTATTAGAGGCAACTAGTCTTCCGCTGCGGCTGTCTAAATAACAATGCACCACATACCATTGCCCTTCTTTCATTTTATCTCGCTGCTCTCTAAAGGGTACCAAAAGATGTTTCTCTAGTCCCCATTGCATAAACGCACCAAATTCATTTATTTCAGCTACTTGCAACAATCTGAATTCACCTAACATAATGTAGGGTTCTAGTGTTGTAGCCACAGGCCTTTCATCATAATCCAAATAACAGAACACCTCAATAGTCTTTCCTATTTCATAACCTTCCGGAACATATTTATTAGGCAAAAGAACATCGTTACCTTCATCGTCACCTAAAAAAAGTCCTACACTGGTATCCCTAAGGATTTCTAAACTATTTTTTTTACCTAACTCAATCATTTTACAAAATTACATTTTATATTCCGCAAGACCACTTTATTCAGGCTCAAGTTCTTTACTAAACCCTTTTCGTATCACAACACTGAACCATAAGAAAATGAATTACCTCGAGGCAGAGCTATGGAGGTATCAAGCGAAAAAAACCTTTTTTTAGTTTGATGAAAACTCAGGTTTTCAAATTTTTATCTTGACCACCGAAGCAGAACGCAGGGGAATTCTATCGATTAAACCAAAAAAAACCGTTTCTTTTGAAACGGCTTTTTTACTATTAAAACATAATGTACTAGTATATAGAAGCTTTTTTAAAATGCTTACATAGCATATAGTAAACTACCACTCTATGTTTGTTCTTGTTAGAAGAACCATAGGTATCCAATACGCTTTTAACCGCATCCATAAGTGCTGGAGAATCAGCCAGACCTAATTTTTTGACAAGGTAATTATTCTTTACCGTTTCTAATTCTTTTTCATCACCACCGGAAACTTTAGAAGCATCCAAGTTGTAAATTGAAGGGCCTAAACCAATAGCAACTTTGGTAAGTAATTCCATGTCAGCGCTTTCCCCGAACTTATCCTTAATGTCCGCTGCGTACTTTTCGATTAAATCATCACGTTTACTCATAATCTTTAGTGTCTTTAATTAATGGATTATATGACTCTAAGATATAAAATGAAAGTAATTCATCAAAATTTTATCATTTAATAATCTAGGGGTTTGAATCTCAAGTAGTTTTGGCTTGTCGGATACCTCGTAAAATGTAGACAATTGCTCTTCTAAGGAGCTCGCATCATTAACCTTTTGATATCCTAATCCAAACATCTGGCAAAGTGCAAACGCATTTAGCTCATGTTTGGTTTCAAAAAAACGCTCGAAATTTTCCGAATCCTCTTTCCCAGGTAATATTCTAAAAATTCCTCCTCCGTTATTATTGATGAGGATAATCCTAAAATCAGACCTAATGTAATCGTTCCAAAGGGCATTACTGTCGTAAAAGAAGCTCAGGTCGCCAGTAATCAAAAGTGTTGGATTTTTTTCGTGTTGGGATGCTCCTATAGCTGTCGAAGTACTACCATCTATCCCACTTGTGCCCCTGTTACAAAATACGTGAACCGACTCTTTTATATGGAACAATTGTGCATAGCGTATTGTAGAACTATTGGCCAACTGCAATTGATACTTTTCTGGAATACTTGTAAGCGTAGTTTTAAAAACGGAAAAATCTGAAAATGGAATCTGTTTTAAATAGGAAACCTCCTTCTCTAGGTATTTTGTTTTAACCGCATTCCAATAGGCGAAATAAGTGCTTTCTAACCCCGTATGTGGTTTATAAAATGCTCTAATAACGCTATTGATTGAAGTTTTCAGATGGGTATCCAAACAAAAAAAAGTATCGTTCGCTCTTTTCTCGCCAATATGCCAATGGTGTTTTGGGGCGTACTGACGTAAAAATGCCTTTATTTTCTTAGAAACAATTAGTCCACCAAACGTAAGCAACACGTCTGGTTGTAAGGCCTTAAAAAGCTCGGCTTTATTCTCGGAGAGCTCTATTGGTGCAATTAAGGTGTCAATACTATTAAAAAAATTAGAATGATGCAGGTTTGAGGTGGTTTCCGTTAATACCAAAACCGAAGGGTCGTTTGCTAAGTTATCCAGTAGGGCTTGTTCTACCCAGTCAGGCTCATTCACACCAACCAACACCATCTTCCGTGTGGCACTTTGCCATATTTCTTTGAACTTATTCAATGAAATGGCCTTGTCTTTTTTTTTAAGGAAAATGGAGCTGTTTGAATGCACTGTTGCTTCCTTTACAAAATCATACAAAGGTTCCTCAAACGGAACGTTTATATGAATCGGAAGTGAAAACTCCAGAGCTGTCTGCAACGAACGATTGAGTTCTTCATTATTGAATTCTTGAATTTCTTCTTGTAGTTTGTGTACATTTCTACCTTGGAACCCATCTGGGGTATATCTTAAAATTCTATCCGTCGCATGCGAGACATCTTGTCTTAGGTTGGCAGCATACCCTATGTGCCTATCAAATACATTATCCTGGCGAATGGTTTGCCCATCGCCAACATCAATCTTATAAGATGGCCTATCAGCCGAAATAACAACTAGTGGAATTTCGCTATAAAACGCTTCAGCTACCGCCGGATAATAATTCAATAACGCACTGCCTGATGTGCAAATTACTGCAACAGGCTTCCTAAGGTTCTGAGCTATACCAAGGGCAAAAAAGGCAGCGCAACGTTCATCTACAATACTATAACAGGTGAAAAAAGAATCCTCCGAAAAGGAAATTGTCAACGGGGCATTTCTAGAACCTGGAGAAATTATAATATTGGTAATACCGTTTAGTTTACATTGGGCTACTACGGTTTGTGCTAATGGAATTGACGAATATTTCATGCGGTACAAAAATACAACCTGCAGCTTACTTAACCAATAGTTGTTTCCTTAAGTAGCAAGTAAACGCAACATTGTCTGCGCTTTGCTCTCGGTTTCCTGCCATTCTTTTTTGGGGTCAGAATCTGCTGTAATTCCACCGCCTATATAAATGATAACCGAATCGCCTACCTTTTGCATACACCTAAGGTTTACAAAAAGCTCCGAAGTCCTCACAACCGATCTATATGCACTATTTTCTTGGTTTCTTCGATTCTTATTTCTTGTTCTTTCTTCCTTGTAGTTCAGTTCACCCAAAAATCCTGAATAATAGGCACGTTGGTACTTCTCATTTTCCTGAATAAAACGTTTGACATCTGCTAAAGGCAAACCACAAACCGCAGGTGTAGGGTGTAATGCTGTTACTAAATCCTTTAACATTCCTTGGGCAAATTTACCTGTTATTTTAGACCTTAAATGCCAAAGATGTCCAGCCTTTATAGTTTCTACATTACCAACGTCGACTTCCTTTGCCCTAGTTTTAAGGACCTCAGCAATATAATCTGTAACCAATTGTTGCTCCGTTATTTCCTTTGTTTTCCATTTTGGGAACGCCTCTCCTACTGTTTGATTCTGTGTGCCAGCCAAGGACATAGTCGTAAAATTTAAGCCGCTTGTCTTTATTAGAATTTCTGGCGTAGCGCCTAACCACATACCCACTTTGGGATGATACCAGAGGTAGCAAAAGGCATTGGAATATGCGCTCAAGAGCTCTTGAAACGTAGTGAAAATAGGTTTCGAAAACGGAGCTTTAAAATTTCTAGAGAGTACTATTTTTTTATAATTTCCCGCACGTATTTCTAAAATCGCTTTTTCTACTAAGGCACTATAACGAGCTTCTTCATTAGTATCGCCTGGTGTATCCTGATATACATGTGCAGTTTTATGTGATGTCAGTTCTAGCGTCGCTTGACAAACATCTTCACTTTTAAGGAGAATAGGCTTTTCATCATTTAAAAATGGAGCGAATACAAAACCTTGTTCCGTGTAGTCCGTAACCTTATGTATGGTATCATCAGCCTGAAAAATTGCATTTAAAATCAACTCCCTTGGCTTACTATACAAAACAAAGGGAAGCTCCTTTTCCAAATGCTTTTTGGCTCTGGCGAGTAGTTCGGCACTCATATTATTCTCTTGGTAATGCAATGGTCGTTAATTTGCATACCGATATCAACTGGTCTGCTTCGTTGGTAATTTTAATATCCCACAATTGCGTAGTCCTACCCTTGTGGATAAAGGTTGCTTTTGCAAATACGTAACCAGATACGATACTTTTAACATGATTAGCGGATATCTCAATGCCTCGAACTATGAATTGCTGAGCATCAAGAAAAATATAGGAAGCAGCACTCCCTACACTTTCTGCAAGAGCTACCATAGCGCCTCCATGTAGTACACCGTCGGGTTGATGTACCCTTGGGTTAACAGGCATTCTTCCCACTAAAAAGTCCGCACCTACATCCACATATTCAATCTCTAAGGTCTCCATTAAGGTGTTCTTGGAAGATGCGTTACAAATGTTTAGGATCTTTTCTTTATGATCGTTCATCTTTTTTTTGTAAAATTAAGGAATAGTAGAGCAACATGCTTATGAATCTAAATTATATGTGGATTAAGGTGGGTAATTTGTATTAGGTAGTATAGAGATAGAATACCATTTTTGAACTTAAACATTACTTCAGCTTATATTTAAGTTTTAGATTTCAACTATAATTAAACACGAATGAAGAGCAAAACAAAAGCAGTAACCTACACCACCCAGAATACGTATAATACCTTGAATAGCTTAAATTCTAGGACTATAAACGTTTGGGTTGTATTTCATGGTATTGGGTATTTAAGTCGCTATTTTTTAAAATATTTTAACGAACTGAATACCGACGAGAACTACATTATTGCACCACAAGCCCCATCTAAATATTATTTAAACGACACCTACCGGCATGTGGGTGCTAGTTGGCTCACCAAAGAGGAAACAAGTCAAGAAACTGGAAATGTAATTCAATATATTGATGCTGTTCTTCATGCAGAAGCAATTCCAAAGCACTGCAACCTTATTATTTTTGGATTTTCCCAAGGGGTTTCTATAGCGACCCGATGGTTAGCTCAAAAGAGATTAAACTGCAACAAACTTATTCTCTATGCAGGCGGCTTACCCAAGGAGCTTGCTCCCGAAAATTTTGAGTATTTAATCACGAATAAAACAGAAGTTTCAGTAATTATAGGAACCAACGATGCTTATCTTACGCCTGAACGCTTACTAGAGGAAGAAGAGAAAGCAAAACACCTATTTAAAGGAACAGCAAAAGTAATACGATTTAAAGGCGGACACGAAGTGAAAAAAAATATTATTAACTCCTTAGCTTGATAGCTATGAGTACCATATTAGAAAATACAAAGGTCAAACTGATACCATTACAAGGTGTTCACTGGAAGGTACTTTGGCCCATTGCACAACACCTAGATTTACACACCTATGGTCCCAGTGATGTTTCCACGATTGAAAAATTAAAAAGCTACATACACGTGGCTTTAGAGGAGGCTGCTCTTCAAAAATCTATTCCTTTTGTTATTTACAATCAAATAAATAACGAAGTAGTAGGCTGCACCAGATTCGGGAACATAGATAACGGTAATAAGGTACTACATATTGGTTGGACCTGGATTTCCCCAACAGTACGAGGAATAGGTTTTAACCATCAAATGAAATTATTAATGCTCACGTACGCTTTTGAAACAATATTGTTCGAGAAGGTAGAATTTCGTATTGATGAAAGAAATATTGCATCAAGAAAGGCCGTTGAAAAACTAGGGGCTAGCCTTGAGGGAATTCTCAAAAAAAACAATATCGTAAAAAATGGATTCAGAAGAAACTCTTGCTGTTATGGTATCCTTAGAGAAGAATGGCCAGAACTTAAAAGGACAAATTTTTAGACAGTTAATACAGGCTACAGTACTGCCCTCTTTAACAAAATAACAACCAACGACCACCCTCTTACTTCTCTTTAACTTCTACCTCGTAATACGTGATTTTCCTTGTAACGTAAGAATTCTCTGGTGCTATAATCTGCTTAACCCAGTTCCCGTCTTCTTTATTATCATATTGATATATGTAGGTCTTTTTCCTCGTAGTAGTTATTCCTTTTGCCACTTCTTCTACCAACAGATCATTTTCGTTATAGCTATACGTGGTGCGCGTTGTAGGCGCAAAAGTCTTCTCCGCCTCCTTATATTCAAATTCTTGTTTTGCAACTAGTTTTCCTGAAGTATCAAAAACCTCTTCAAATGCTTTGTTGACTTCTCCTCGTAAAAATTCCTTAACTAAGACCACTTCTTGAACAGTCCCGTTCTTTTTTTTGAGTGTTGATGTCCGAATCGATTTTAGCGGAACGTCATTAATTAAATAGGTAATAGTGTATTCCCCTTTATACTTTATATATTCTACCAAAGTCTCATCTATGCCCTCATCATTGATACGAGTCATTTTAACTAAATCCCCATTAGCATCGTACTCGTAACTATATTGCTCTAAAAATTCATTCTCATAAGAAACTATTTTTTCCGTTACTTTCCTATGTTCAAGTGTATCTAATTCGTAAACGTGTGCTATTGAAGTACTAGGGTCAAACGTATTGTCTCGATAGGATTCCGACCTTTTTTCGATAAGCTCGCCGTCTTTATAGACATAGGAAACCAAATCATAGTCCGTATCGTTAAATCGGGTAATTACCTTGGTCAAACGCCCCAAGGTATCAAAATCAAATTCTTCCTTACCATAACTGGTACTAACCAAACAGGTCTTTACATTATTGTTTAAATCAAAATCTTGTAATGTAAATAATTCAATTTCTTGAGCATGTGCGTGCCAAGCATTACTCATAAGTACTAGTAGGAGAAAACGAGAACATTGGTCAAGCATAGTAACAAAGGTACTTTTTATTGTAATAATCAAAAACAAAATATGTGCCAAACTAAAAAAGGGCCAGATAAATCCGGCCCTTTTTTCTACTTAAATTATGAAGAATACTACTTAACTTCTTCGAAGTCTACGTCTTCAACGGTGTCACCCTCAGGAGCTGCTGCATCTGCCGTAGGTTCTCCTTGCGGAGCACCACCATCTTTTTGCGCGTCTGCCTGTGCTTTGTACATTTCTTCGGAAGCTACTTTCCAAGCTTCGTTAATTTTATCCAATGCTGGCGTTATAAGGGCTAAATCTTTAGATTCGTATGCCGTTTTTAACTCCGTTAAAGCATCTTCGATAGGCTTTTTCTTATCATCCGATAATTTATCACCAAACTCTTCCAATTGCTTTTCGGTCTGGAAAATCATGCCATCCGCTTCATTTAACTTATCTGCTGTTTCCTTCGCTTTCTTGTCAGATTCTGCGTTTGCTTCCGCTTCTGCCTTCATTTTCTTAATTTCTTCCTCGGTCAATCCTGAAGAAGCTTCGATACGAATATCTTGGGTCTTGTTCGTTGCTTTGTCCGTTGCAGAAACTTTAATGATTCCGTTTGCATCAATATCAAAGGTTACTTCAATTTGAGGGGTACCTCTTTTTGATGGTGGAATACCGTCTAAATGAAAACGTCCAATAGACTTATTGTCGTTTGCCATAGGGCGCTCACCTTGCAATACATGAATCTCAACAGAAGGCTGGTTATCTGCAGCCGTTGAGAATACTTGAGACTTTTTAGTAGGTATTGTAGTATTAGACTCTATTAATTTTGTCATCACACTTCCCATAGTCTCAATCCCTAGAGATAACGGGGTTACATCCAATAACAATACATCCTTAACGTCACCTGTTAAAACACCACCTTGTATGGCAGCACCTACGGCAACAACCTCATCCGGATTCACGCCTTTTGAAGGTTTCTTACCAAAGAATTTCTCTACAGCCTCTTGTACTGCTGGGATCCTTGTAGAACCACCTACTAGAATAATTTCATCGATATCACTTTTAGATAATCCGGCAGCTTTCAATGCCGTCTGGCAAGGTGCTATAGTTCTTTTTACTAAATCGTCAATTAGCTGATTAAACTTAGCCAATGTTAAGGTGCGTACCAAGTGCTTTGGCCCAGAAGATGTTGCTGTTACATAAGGAAGATTAATTTCTGTCTGAGCAGAAGAGGATAATTCTATCTTCGCCTTTTCAGCAGCTTCTCTCAAACGCTGTAATGCCATAGCATCATCACGTAAGTCAATGCTTTCGTCCTTTTTGAACTCATCTGCCAACCAATCAATAATTTTTTGATCTACATCATCACCACCTAAGTGCGTATCCCCATCGGTAGATAACACCTCAAAAACGCCATCACCTAATTCCAAAATGGAAACATCATGTGTACCACCACCAAAATCAAAAACAACAATTTTTTGATCCGTATCTTTTTTATCCATTCCATATGCCAAAGAAGCGGCAGTTGGTTCGTTAATAATACGTTCTACGGTGAGTCCTGCAATTTCGCCAGCTTCCTTGGTAGCTTGTCTTTGGGCATCGTTAAAATAGGCAGGTACGGTAATAACCGCTCTCGTTACTTCCTGCCCCAAATAGTCCTCCGCGGTTTTCTTCATTTTTTGAAGAATCATAGCCGATAATTCCTGTGGAGAATACATGCGTCCGTTGATATCTACTCTTGGCGTATTATTATCTCCTTTAACTACTTTGTAGGGTACTCGCTTCGCCTCTGTGCTAGACTCAGAAAACTTGTTTCCCATGAATCGCTTAATAGAATAGATAGTATTTACCGGATTAGTAACGGCTTGTCTTTTAGCCGGGTCTCCTACCTTTATCTCACCACCTTCTACGAAAGCAATTACCGAAGGTGTCGTTCTTTTTCCTTCTGAATTAGGGATTACTACAGGCTCGTTACCTTCCATTACTGAAACACAGGAGTTTGTAGTACCCAAATCTATACCTATAATCTTACTCATTGTATGTATTTTTAATATTAGTGCTTATTTCTATAAACCGTTAATCAATTGGCAAACAATATGCCAAGGGATAGCAACCTGACAGGATGTCATTTTTGATTCCTCTTTAGCCCATTACTTCCATACTCAAACCATCATATTAAAATTCCTGGGTATAAAGCCAATAAAATTGGCAGGTTTTACTTACTTTTTATGACATATTACAGGTAAGCTTAGTAAAACATCATTCTGAATTGGAATTAGATTTCCATAAAAACCCGACGCAACTATTTTTAAAAAATAAATCTTTATAACATCGGGAAGCGTTTAATTCAAACCATCACACAGCTATGAAGCAATTTACATCACTACTTCAGAGGCTACTCTTGTTTATTTCTTGTACAGCTGATGATATTTCCCAAAACAATACTAAGTTGTAAAACCTAAAATCCAATTAAAATAGCGAACGGGAAACCTTCGACACTATCGTAAAATAACTACCACCATCGAATCTTCAGGCATAGACCAAGGCCCTTGTTATTTTTAGGTAACCACAGGATTTAATACATCGATTTCATTTACGTGTGTACCCTAGAAGAAAAAAATAAAGCACAAGACGGAAGAATCGCTATCACCATTGTTTTAAAGCTGTTTTCCAAAAAGGAGGAAGCACGTTTAGGGCTTTTTCCTGCCGCAACAGATTATTTGTTTTGAAGCCTTTGTTCATTGAGTTTGACAATTAAGCAGAGAACAAGCGTAAATAGTTATTTACAGTAGCTTTTTACATCAATAAGAAAAACACATTTGACCTTCAATTCGAACCGTATTCTTTAAACTAAGTCAAGTAAAATATTTGCTTTGGAATCCTTCGATTAGAAGCGAGTTTATTTTCGTATTATCCAACTATATAAGTCATAAACCATTAAACTTCTCTGTACATTAGCGTAACAATTTTTAACCATTATGTTACAAATAGAATGTATCAGTATTTTTGATATGCTAAAAATAGGGGTTGGGCCTTCTAGCTCGCATACCTTAGGACCTTGGCGCGCGGCCGAAAGATGGCTGGCCGAATTAAAGCGAAACGGACTGTTTGACCAAATAACATCTGTTACCGTAAACATGTACGGTTCTTTATCTCTCACAGGTAAGGGCCATGCCACGGATTATGCCGTTATGCTAGGTCTGTCTGGAGCAGACCCTGAATATACCCCTATTGAGGATATTCATCCGTTGGTGCAATATGTTAAGGATAATCAAACCCTAAAATTAGGGAATGAGAAAAAAATTATTTTCGACCCGGATGTAAATATCATTTTCCATAGAAAATTTCTTCCTTTTCATGCCAACGGCTTAAAATTTGAAGCCCAGTTGACATCGGGAATTAAAAAATCAAAGACCTACTATTCCATTGGTGGCGGATTTGTGGTGGTGGAAGAGCGTAAAAATGCAAAGAAAAAAAAGGACGCCTTTAATGCCTTTCCATTTCCGGTTCAAAAAGGAACGGAGTTGTTGGCGTTTTGCGAACAAGAAGAAAAAAAAATATCGGAAATAGTACTAGAAAACGAACGCTCCCTTAGAACCGATTCGGAAATAGACAAAGAAATAAAACGCATTTGGGATACCATGTTGGAATGCATGTATACCGGCTGCCACACAGAAGGAAAGCTACCAGGCGGACTCAATGTAAAAAGAAGAGCCTATGACATTCATAAAGGTTTAAAGGGTAATCTATCCTATGAAAATCCTGAGGAATGGCTGATGACCATCAGACAGACCGAAGTAAAGTTCCGGCAAATCCTGCAATGGGTGAGCTGTTTTGCTTTAAGTGTAAACGAGGTCAACGCCGCCCTAGGCCGTGTGGTTACGGCACCTACAAATGGAAGTGCTGGAGTGATACCATCTGTATTGATGTATTATATGGTAATCGAGAACCACGGTGGCACTATGGAGCATATCAAACAATTTCTTTTGGTAGCCGGAGAGATAGGGAGCCTTTTTAAAAAAGGAGCCACCATTTCAGCCGCTATGGGCGGGTGCCAAGCAGAAATAGGTGTTTCCTCGGCAATGGCGGCAGGTGCTTTGACAGAGCTACTTGGCGGAACACCAGAACAAGTATTGATGGCAGCGGAAATAGCTATGGAACATCATTTAGGCCTTACGTGTGATCCAATAGGTGGTTTGGTTCAGATTCCCTGTATAGAACGGAATTCCATGGGCGCCATAAAGGCAATACACGCAGCAGAGCTTGCTTTAGGTTCCGATCCAAAAGAAGCTAAAGTGCCCTTCGACAAGGTTGTACAGACCATGTGGGAAACAGCAAAAGACATGAGTTCTAAATACAAGGAAACCTCAGAGGGTGGTCTTGCCGTTGGGGTATACTTAAGTGATTGCTAGTGCACTCTTAAAACAACCTATTCAGAATATTTGCTAATCAAACGGACTAAGAGGTAATTCAATTTATCTATTTGATACGCCCCTACGCTTGCTTCCAAATGTTCGTTTTCGATACCACTGTCGTTGGTAATGAAAACGAAGGTGCCGTTGGTGATAATAAAAAAAGAGCGCATGAGATAGTCTGTTTCGATATCGATGCCACTTGCCGTAATCGGGATAATTTTTATATCTCTTTTAGCAGCGGCTACAATTGCTTCTTGTAGCTCCCCTTTAATATACGTATTGTTGTACGGTGGCACATCCAACGTAAGGAAGGCTATCCTTCCTTTTGCTGTTTTTGACCATTGCAATTCGCTCAAGACCATATTCAAAGCGGTATGAACCCTTCTGGAAAATCACCTCCTCCATCAGCGCTGTGCGCTTTTATAAACTCCAGAGTCGTTCACGTATTCATTGTGAATCCAGAGTATTTAACTATATAATCGTCTTCGGTATCTCTATGGAATACGCTAGATGTCATGATATCAAGACTCGGAACTTGCTGCGCTACTTTTGAAATCACACTCAACAACTCTTTCTTTAAGAATTCTAACGCGGCAAACATGGAGCCTGTTGTAGCTACAATAAAAGCCAATTCTACTTTCGTGCCAGCTGAACCAACAGCACCTAAAACATATTCGTTGATGCCTTAATTGAACATTTTTACCGGTGTAGACATCATTTTATCATCTACAACTAAGGTATATTATTCCATGGATAGCGCAAACACAGCTTAACGTATTCCAACAAATAATTATGTTGTTCCAAAATTATCTGGCTTAGCTTCCCATACCACCACTCCATCCTTCTCCAATCTTACAGACGTATCGTTTATAGGTATCCAAGTCTCCCCCCTTTACTAAAACTGAAATCCTGTTCAGAGTATAAAAATTCTTGTAGTCTGCTTTGTTTGTAAACTCTTCTGTTTTTAACAAGTCCCTCCAAAAAGTACAGTTATCCAAATCGTTTCATTCTACAGCCGTCACAAATCCTGCTTCACCGCCATTACCACTTGGAGATGTGGAACTCCCAGATTCCGAAGAAAAACTATCTGCACCGTCAGAACTTTAATCAGTACTATTCAGCGCACCTTTATCGGCAGTGATAGCCTCATCATCACATGATATAAGCAAGAAACCAAATACTAAAAGGCAAACGTATATTTTTAATGAGCTCTGTAGTTTTATTAATTAGATAACCATTAAATACATAAGTTGCGTGAGTTTTTTCCAATTATGAAGTAAAACCTACTTAAGTTTAGGAGCTAAAACGCATATTTTAGTAAAGATTTTTACGACACTTTAATCTTTTGTATTCGTTTTCCGAATATGCAGAGTACTTCACAACTTTAGTCCAAAGTAAATCTAATCGCCTTATTAAAGGCGAGTCTCAAAGACCTTAAAAAAGTATTGATTGGTAAGGGGGTTATGGTCGGAAAACAAAATATCTTTGTAAGTTCTGATAATGGTGAAAATCCATAATCCATGACTAGACATGGTTGGCATAAAAGACCAATTTTAATTACCTAAAACTAACAAATTCAGCTTAAATTACTTCAAGAATTCCAATACGTTTTTTTCAATACGCTCTTGTATATGCTTGGTATCCCCTTTTACAAATTTTTCACCAGTAATCTTCTCGTAGAGTTCTATATATCTATCGGAAACGGAAACTATATATTCATCTGTCATTGCTGGAACAGTTTGTCCTTCTAATCCTTGAAAACCGTTGTTAATTAGCCATTGCCTTACAAACTCTTTGGACAACTGCTTCTGAACGACTCCTTTTTCCTGACGCTCCTCGTAGCCATCGGCATAAAAATAGCGGGAAGAATCTGGAGTATGTATTTCATCTATCAATACGATTTTTCCCTCTTTCGTTTTACCAAATTCATATTTGGTATCCACTAAAATCAATCCTCTAACAGCAGCAATTTCACTTCCTCTTTTAAAAAGTGCACAGGTATAATTTTCCAACACTTCATAGTCCTCATTGGAAACAATACCGCGTTTAAGGATATCTGCTTTTGAAATATCTTCGTCATGATTCCCCATTTCAGCTTTAGTGGCAGGAGTGATTATGGGATTCGGAAACTTATCGTTCTCCTTCATTCCTTCTGGCATGGGTACACCACAAAGCATTCTTTTTCCAGCCTTATATTCACGTGCCGCATGACCGGACATGTACCCTCTAATGACCATTTCAACCTTAAAAGGCTCACAAGCATGGCCTATTGCCACATTTGGATCGGGAGCTGCTGTTAACCAATTTGGAACGATATCCGCCGTATCCGCCATCATTTTTGTCGCAATCTGGTTTAAAATTTGCCCTTTAAACGGTATTCCCTTTGGCATAACTACATCAAAGGCAGAAAGCCTATCAGTAGCTATCATTATCAAAATATCATTTTCTAGCGCATAGACTTCGCGTACTTTTCCCTTGTACAAACTTTGCTGCCCAGGGAAATCAAAATTAGTGTCTATTATAGTATTCATTGGTCCTTGTACATTTTAAACAAAAGGAATAGCGTATTCCCCAAAAAAATTATAATCCCTAGTTATGGTGCTCAATAGTCTTGTAGGCAGCGATTACTTCTTTCACCAATTTGTGCCTAATAACATCTTTATCATCCAAGTAAATTATTTCTATGCCCGGTACGTTTTGTAAAACCAACAAAGCTTCTTTTAAGCCCGAGATAGTTCTGCGTGGCAAATCTATCTGTCCTGGATCTCCCGTGATCAAAAATTTAGCATGCTTGCCCATACGGGTCAGGAACATTTTCATCTGTGCGTGGGTGGTATTTTGAGCTTCGTCCAAAATCACAAAAGCATTGTCAAGCGTTCTCCCGCGCATAAACGCCATGGGAGCCACCTCTATAATCCCTGTTTCTATGTAATGCGTCAGTTTTTCAGGACTAATCATATCCCGTAACGCATCATATAACGGCTGCATATAAGGATCTAGCTTTTCCTTGAGATCACCTGGTAAAAATCCTAAATTCTCCCCTGCTTCTACCGCAGGCCGTGTTAGGATGATTTTACGCACTTGCTTTTCTTTAAGTGCTTTTACAGCCAAGGCTACTCCCGTATACGTTTTACCAGTACCCGCTGGGCCAATAGCAAAAACCATATCGTTCTTTTTTGAGGCATCAACCAAACGTCTTTGATTTTCGGTCTGGGCTTTTATTAGTCTGCCACTGACTCCATGCACCAAAGTCTCACCGCTCTTTGCAGAAGCTTGGTTCTTTGATGTATCTTCATCGTCTATGAGAACACGCTCAATACTATTTTCATCTAGCTTGTTATACTTTACGAAATATTGAACAAGCATTTCAAAACGCTTTTCAAATTCTTCCAGAAGTACTTCGTCTCCGTAAACCTTTATCTTGTTGCCTCTAGCCACTATTTTCAACTTTGGAAAATACTTTTTCAAGAGGTCTATGTGTTCATTTTGCTGTCCAAAAAAATCCCGTGGACTTATCTCGGTAAGTTCTAATATTAGCTCGTTCAAATAGTCATTTTTAGTAAGATGTCAACTAAGCAAAGATTAATTTCGCCTGGCTGTTTTTTTGTTTAATTTTGTTACTCAAATTTAAGTAAAAATTAAGTTTGCCAAAGCAAAAACATATCAACATTGTGGCATGGCGATTATTACCTTAACAACCGATTTCGGAATTAAAGACCATTTTGTTGGGGTGCTAAAGGGCTCTATCTATACCGAGCTTCCAGATGCAAACATTATTGATATTTCACACGGTATTGCACCTTTCAACATTCAGGAGTGTGCGTATATCCTTCAAAATTCCTATCATAATTTCCCTAGTGGCACCATACATATTGTTGGTGTAGATTCTGAAGCAACTCCAGAAAATCAACATATTGCGGTTTTAGTAGACGGACATTACTTTGTGAGTGCTAATACTGGAGTCATAGGCCTGATTACGTCAGAATTAAGTCCGGAGAAGGTAGTGCAGATAAATATTCCGGACCGTATTCAAGGCTCTTTTCCAGTGATGAGCGTATTTGTTCAGGTAGCCTGCCATATCGCTCGTGGAGGTACTCTAGAGGTGGTGGGCAAACCTTTTACCAATCTAAAGCTCCTACGAGAGTTTTTACCAAGGGTTTCAGACGATGGAAAAAAAATAATAGGAAGCGTTATTTATATCGATAACTATGGTAACGTAGTAACCAATATTCGAAAAAATCTATTTGATGGTCATCGAAAAGGAATGCCATTTATATTACAGGCCCGAAACCAAAAGCTAACCCAAATTCATAATAGCTACAGCGATATCATCGATTTTAAATTAGAAAAAAACAAACGCAAAGGTGATGGCGACTTGCTAGCCCTATTTAATTCCTCGGGATATATAGAGCTTGCTATTTACAAAAGCAACTTAAATACGGTTGGCGGTGCCGCTACATTGTTAGGTCTGGAGTACCGAGACAGCATTAGTATTGATTTTGCTTAATCACTGAGTTGCTGGTGCCATTTGACGCTAAGCAGTTTAATAATATCAAATTCGAAATCTGTATAGACCTGCCTTACTTTAATAGGATTATCGCCTATCAAATAGTTGATAACTACTTGGCGTATAGAAATAATAAATCAGATTAAGTTGGTATTGCGGTGCTTGGGTGCATAACACAGCTTAATATCGCTGTTAATAAGTTTGTTTCCTATAAAACTACAATTCAAATATCTTTGTTTCAGAGGATTCCCCCAAAACTGGAACCTTAAAACTATTTTAAGGAAGACATTTTAAAGATATAATTCAAAGTAGACAAAGATGAAATTTATAGTATCTAGCACGTATTTGTTAAAACAACTTCAGATTTTAGGTGGAGTCATCAATAATAGCAACACCCTACCCATTTTGGATAATTTCCTTTTCGATCTTAAAAAGGATAAATTAACCGTTTCTGCGTCTGATCTGGAAACAACAATGAGTTCTGTACTTAATGTAGATTCGGATAATGAAGGAATCATTGCCGTTCCTGCTCGCTTATTGTTGGAAACCTTAAAAACCTTTCCAGAGCAGCCCCTGACATTTATGGTTGCGGACAACAATACGATTGAAATCAGCAGCAATCATGGAAAATATGCCCTGGCATATGCAGACGGTGCAGAATTTCCAAAGGCGGTTGAGTTGGCAAGTCCTAGCTCCACTTCACTTTTGGGAGACATTTTAGCTACTGCAATCACCAAGACAATTTTCGCTGCAGGAAATGATGACCTAAGGCCTGTAATGAGTGGTGTATTCTTTCAGTTTTCCCCAGAGCATCTAACCTTTGTCGCAACGGACGCACATAAATTGGTGAAGTACAGAAGAGAAGATGTTAGTGCATCCGAAGTTGCAGAGTTCATTATGCCAAAAAAGCCGCTCACCTTATTAAAAGGTATATTGGCCGGAAGCGAATCTGACGTTCTTATAGAATATAACGAGAGTAACGCAAAATTCACCTTTGACGATACCGAATTGATATGTAGGTTAATCGATGGAAAATACCCAAATTACGAAGCAGTAATTCCAAAGGAAAATCCTAATAAACTATCAATAGCTCGAAATCAATTTTTGAGCTCCGTGCGTCGGGTGTCTATATTTTCAAATAAAACAACCCATCAGATTCGCTTAAAAATAGCAGGTGCAGAACTAAATATTTCTGCAGAGGATATAGACTATTCAAACAAAGCGGAAGAGCGTTTAACTTGTGCTTACCAAGGTGATGACATGCAAATAGGATTCAACTCCCGATTTTTAACAGAAATGCTTAATAATTTAGGAGCTGATGAAGTTTCCCTGGAAATGAGCCTACCCAATAGAGCAGGTATCCTTACGCCTATCGATGGTCTAGATGAAGGAGAGAGCGTAACCATGCTTGTTATGCCGGTAATGTTAAATGGATAACGGGATAGTACAACCAATTGATATAAGTTAAAGAGAGCAAAGTTTTGCTCCCTTTAACCTTGATAGCTTTTTTTAGGATATAAATCGTATCGTTCCAAAATAACTCGGTGATTCTCCATTACTTGCCCTAACCGCGTTTATCAGCGGCATAATTAGGGAGAGGATACCGGTAAACACCAGCAGGATAATTCCTAATCCGAATAAAAGGATAGCCGGAATACCAATAATCACGTACAAAATAAGACTTAACTGAAAATTGATAATAGACTTACCGTGTTCGTCCATACCTATTACGGTATCCTTCATAGTAAGCCAAAGTGCCAAAGGCACTAATAAACCTCCAATACCTGTAATATAATTCAAATACTGAGTTAAATGTGCGATGACCAATACACTTTGGTCTTCTCTAAGAACACTGTTTTGATTAATAATTTCCATTTTTCGATTGATTTTTAGATGAATACCTACTTATGTGTCTAAAAAAAAGGGAAATGTTACACTACCAATGGTTCAAAAGCTCGTATTATTCCTGTAATAGTTCTTCTAACTTCTCTTGGCTCTTTACAATCTTTACATTCAATTTACCAAGTTTACGATTGGTTTTACCGATGACCACAGGAGTCAACTAGCCCTTAGCCTGTTCCATTTTGCCGCTAACTTTTCTATCTGATTTTTATCCTTAGCAATGTCTTTAAACATAATGGCGATATTCCTTTTTAATTTCTCTTTGATAGCTTTCCTTTAGCTTCCTTTTTCTTTTTTTTAAGCTGTTTATTTACTGCATCACCCTTGTCCTTCATTTCTTTTTTTTCTTTTCGATAATCACAACAGAAACAGAACCTTGACTAGATGCTGTTGTTTGACCATAGAAACTCGTCGCTATTGCAAATACACGTAAGGCAACGAATGCCAATTTTAGCTATTTCGTGCCTATTTTATTTTCTGATTTAAGCGAACCATCGTATTTAATTTTTGTACATAAATAACAAGATGTAGGCATAAGGAACAAAGACATTTCTAAGGTAATATTATTTACTTTTGTCACATGATTCAAAACGACACTATTATTGCTTTGGCCACAGCTTCAGGTGCTGGTGCCATTGCCGTTATTAGAATTTCAGGAGCTAAGGCTATTACCTTAGTTTCCGAACATTTTAAACCCGTTACTACTAAAACACTAAAAGAACAAAAAAGTCACACCATACATTTAGGCCATATTGTTGATGGCGAGACCCTATTGGATGAGGTCTTGGTCTCCATTTTTAAAAATCCTCGTTCCTACACCGGTGAGGATGTTATAGAAATTTCCTGTCACGGTTCATCCTATATCCAGCAGCAAATTATTCAATTATTTTTAAGACAAGGATGTCGCATGGCAGCAGCAGGAGAATTTACGATGCGTGCTTTTTTAAACGGTAAAATGGATTTGAGTCAGGCCGAAGCCGTGGCAGATCTTATCGCAAGCGATAGTGAGGCGGCTCACCAAATAGCTATGCAGCAGATGCGCGGTGGGTTCAGCTCTACAATTAATGAACTTAGGCAAGAATTATTAAATTTTGCTTCTTTGATAGAGTTAGAACTCGACTTTTCGGGGGAAGATGTAGAATTTGCGGACAGGACGCAATTCAATCAACTATTACAAAAAATCACTAAAGTTCTTAAGGACCTTATAGATTCCTTTGCTCTTGGTAATGTAATCAAAAATGGCATTCCTATTGCCATAGTAGGCGAACCCAATGTAGGAAAATCCACTTTACTAAATGCTATTCTAAATGAAGAACGTGCCATTGTGAGCGATATTCCCGGCACCACGAGAGATACAATAGAAGACCAAATAGCCATCGGAGGTGTTAATTTTAGATTTATAGACACGGCAGGTCTGCGAGAAACCAGCGATAAAGTAGAACAAATAGGAATTGCTAGGGCCTTTGAAAAAATTGAACAGGCACAACTCGTTATTTATCTGTTCGAGGCCTCAAACGACAAAGAAGCCGAAATCAAGACCCTACAAGAAAAGTATCAGGACAAGAATATTTTATTGATAGCGAATAAGGTAGATGAAGTCAATCAGCAACGCATAGCAACGCTACAAAATAGGTATTCCAGACTACAATTAATTTCAGCCAAAACAGGGCAAGGTATCGAAGAACTCAAAAACACGCTCTTAACACTTTCCAGTGCGGGAGCCTTAGGGAAAAATGACACCATTATAACCAATAACCGTCATTATGATGCCTTGCTAAAAGCCTTGGAGTCAATACAACGTGTGAAAGAAGGGATGGATATAGAATTATCCAGTGACCTTATGGCTATAGATATTCGCGAAGCGCTTTATCATTTGGGCGAGATTACAGGTTCTGTTTCTACAGATGATCTTTTGGGGAATATCTTTTCTAATTTCTGTATTGGAAAATAAATTTAAATATTTGATTATCAGTATTTTATATTTAATTTATAATATTACCTTTAAATTCAACATTCATTTCAAACTATCTAAAAATGCAGCACGCCTAACACGAGATACAGGTCGCTTAGAATTATCCTCTAAAACAATATAATCTTCATTCAAATACTTATCAATGTAGGCAGTATTGATAAGATGAGATTTATGGATTTGATAAAACCTTTGGATGTTACCATAAACACCCCTTACCAAATAGGTCTATTAGAGATAATCATAGCAGATTAATAGGTTTACGACTTAGTATTTTGTCAACTATAAACTCGATTCTTTTGTAACGGAAGTACCCTTTAAAAATTAATTCAAAAGGCACTTTTATTTTTTTCATAAGTTCTATTTCTCTATAACCATCTGTTTTTGATATGAAAAGCCGTCATTATCATAAGAACGAATAAAATATGTACCTGCTGAAATCGAGTTTATATCTAGCACATAGGCTCCGCCATTTGATACATTTACACCATCGTAGGTTGTTATTAATCTACCCATAACATCAAAAACTTGAATCATTCTTAATTCCACTGGTTCTTCGAACCTTAAGGTGGTCGAAGTACTTGCGGGATTTGGTGTTACACTGAGCAAATTAAATCTCCTTAGTTGAGAACTTACTGTTGTAATAATAAGTTCTGGTGCTAGATTTGTTTCATCTGAAGCAAAAGCTACATCATTACCTGTACTATGTTTTACCATAAGGGTTATGAAACCACCACCAGCTATTTGTGAAGCATCAAGATTCCATGTTTTGGTTTGACCTAGACTATGGCTTCCAGAAATTGATGCAATTGCGCTAC
>NZ_JHZC01000005.1 GCF_000621125.1 Maribacter antarcticus DSM 21422 | reverse complement strand
CCACCATTCGGACATTCTATACGCCAGTCCACGTCTACACTGTTATTGCTATACGCTGCCATAACATCGGTGATACCCGCATTTACAGGTCCAAAGCTGCTATTATCTGTATCAACACCATCGTCTAAACCGTCATTATCGGCATCATTATTTGTTAGGCTAACACCTGCTTCTCCGGTATCGTCTGTTTGCGCATTGTCACTGTCCGTATCTAAATAATCCGGTGTCCCGTCTGCGTCAGTATCAATAGGCGTGTTACCACCCGTAAACACATAAGCAGAGTTTAAACCGTTATTTGTAGCATAGGTTGCTGCATTGTCTGTTGCAGGTGCTGTATATCCTGAAGTAGTTTGTGCTTCTATGTTGTCAGGAATCCCGTCATTGTCTGAGTCTAAGTCTAAGCTGTTTGGTATGCCGTCGTTGTCGGTATCCAATACACCGCAAATTGTATAGTTAAAAGTTCCTATTCTTGGATCAAGGTTGTAGGTATTATTATTTTTAGTTAAAGTTATTTTAAAAATAGGATTGATTCCTGTAGATGTTCCAGTAAAATTAATATCTCCAAAATTACTGTATGCACTGACAAAGCTACCAAGGGTGCTATTATATAAAATTGTATTGCCGACCTCTATTTTTAAACGACTCGTTTCAGAAGGGTTTATATTGGTCGTCGACCCCACATCATTTACTGAAATATCAAAAGTGCTACCAATCTCCAAACCATCCATTGTCTTAGAGATTACTGCGGTATAACTTCCGTTATTAGCTGATGCAAATAGGTAGGTGCCAAAGTTATACGTTTGTACTGTAATCCCTTGAGGATTTCCTGAAGAGGTACCAACGCTAGTAAAAGTACCGCAACTATATTCTTCCACATCTAAAATACCATCATTGTCATCATCGATGTCGATAACATCTGCAATTCCGTCGTTGTCAGTATCTGTTTCATAAATGGGTTCCAAAACTGTAATAGCATCAATTTCAAAATCATCATTACTGGATGCATCTTCTAATCGGAAACGAAGGTACCTAAATGAAATAGCCGAGGTTATTGTTTCATCAATCAAACCCGTTAAAGCGGTAGTCGGAAAACTAGACACATCCGTAAATGTAATATTATCTGCAGATTCAGACAAAACTATTACTGCCGGGTCTCCACCTGCATCTTGCTTTCTCCAGCGAATGACATACTGAACACCCACGTTATAAGTCTGATTAAAATCCATAACATATTCGTCACCGTCACTCTCGAACTCAGCTTCCGAATCGTTTGGTGCACCTAATATTCGTGTATCATTGCCAACCCAAATTTCAGATTGAAGTGCACCATTGTTCGTACTTGTAGTTCCAGTACTTGCAAATCCGTTATTACATCCATCTCCTGCAATTGCGAATTTCGTAAGTAGTGCAAAACAAAAAAATAAAGTAGAAAAGTATTTCATGATTATGTGGTTAATATAATTGACATAATTTTAAAATGCCCGATTCGTCGCGCATCGATTAATGTTGTAAAAAATGCGATGAATACATTCAAATTCAGTTTTAATCTCAAAAAAGCTCTCAGCATTCCTGAAAAAGGCGCTTAAGAAATTTGGATATAATCAATTTTCTATTTCACGATAAACGGAATTACTGCTGCATTGTATTTAGTAATTACCCTCAGGTAATACGTTCCTTCAGCTAATTTTTTTCCTTGTAAAATTTCAATTTCATAATTCATCCGTTCAGCATCAACAGTCAACTGTTGTTGACTGATTAATTGACCTTCAGCTGTCATTATTTCTAAAGCTACTTCTCCTGCTGCTGGTTTACTAGAAATTAATGTCAACAGACTTCCATGCATTGGGTTGGGATATACCTTCATTTCAATTGAAGCTTCGTTGTCGCATAATTGTGATCCATCAAACTTCACCACCGCATGCCCAAAACTAGTGCAAAGGCAAACAAAGAGATATTTTAAATACTTAGTGGTAATAACGCGGGAAATTTAAGTTCTAAATCAAAACTAATCTTACAAGGGTTCTGAACCAATTATATGTTGTCAAAGGCTAGTATTTTGTTATGACTGCTTATAAATCATCATAAGAACCATTGCAGAAGTTAGATTGATTGGGGGTGACGTGAACGTGCTGCTAAATTAAAATATGTAGAATTTTAACCCCCTAAATCTTTATCCTCTCAAAGTATCTGAGTAATTTTTATTAATTATCAACTTTTTGAATTAGATAATTATTTTCCTATTGAAGTGGAGAATAGTAATTTTATTCTAAAGATGTAATCTGAATTGAGCCATTATAAAGCAACAGATAATGGATACATTAATCCCCTTTTAGAACAACCGGTATCGCATGGAAGGTAATCTCTTTAGAATCGGAATCAATAGGATTATGACTTCCTTTTAATAAAGCATCCTTAAATTTCAGCAGCTATTCTACTGGCTTGATTTATAGCACGTTTTGCATCCAATTCTGCGGCAATATCTGCACCACCAACTACGTGTACTTTTATACCTTTTTCTTCTAATGGCGCTACTAGTGCTGCAAATGGGACTTGGCCCGCACAAATAATGACGTTATCTACTGCGAGTACTTTTGCCTCTTCATTTTGAGTATAATGCAAACCTTCATCATCGATTTTAGTATATTGTACTTCGTTAATAAATTGTACTTTTTTCTTTTTCAATGTAGAACGATGAATCCAACCTGTAGTTTTTCCTAGGTTACCACCAAACTTACCCTTGCTACGCTTGAACATAAAAATTTCTCTTGGTGATGGATGAACTTCTGCGGTTATACCTTCTATGCCACTTCTAGCTTCCATTGTTTTATCAATTCCCCATTCTTTTAACCACGTATCAATATTCAATGATGTGCTTTCGCCTTCGTGAGTTAAATATTCTGACACATCAAAACCAATTCCGCCAGCACCAATAACCGCCACACGTTTACCTACTGGTTTTTTTAACTTTAAAACATCAATATAGCTGAGTACTTTAGAATTTTCAACACCTTCAATTTTCAGGACTCTTGGTTTGATTCCAGTGGCTATGATGACCTCGTCAAAATTGCCGTTTTCTAACTCTTCGGCAGTTACTCGGGTATTTAAGTTTACGGTTACCCTATGCAGTTCTATTTGCTTCTTAAAATAACGAATGGTTTCGTAGAATTCCTCTTTGCCTGGTATTTGCTTTGCCATATTAAACTGTCCGCCTATTTCTGTATCGGCATCAAAAAGTGTAACATCGTGTCCTCGTTGTGCCGCAATGGTTGACGCAGCTAAACCTGCGGGACCTGCTCCTACAACGGCAATATTTTTCTTTTTTTTCGTAGGAAGATAATTGAGTTCCGTTTCATGGCATGCTCTTGGATTTACCAAGCAACTGGCTACTTTTTGTTTAAAAACATGGTCTAAACACGCTTGGTTACAACCAATGCAGGTATTTATTTCGTCCGCTTTATTTGCTGCTGCTTTATTTACCCATGCTGCATCAGCCAAAAAAGGTCGGGCCATTGAGACCATATCCGCGTGACCGTCTGCCAATACCCTTTCAGCAGTTTCTGGCATATTTATCCTATTAGACGTCACTAAGGGAATCGAAAGTTCTTCTTTCATTTTTTTAGTAACCCATGTAAATGCAGCTCTTGGAACCGATGTTGCAATGGTGGGTATGCGTGCCTCGTGCCAACCAATTCCGGTATTTATAATAGTGGCACCTGCTTTCTCAATTGCTTTTCCTAGAGCTACTACCTCCTCCCAGGTACTTCCTTTTTCTACTAAATCCAACATGGATAAACGATAGATGATAATAAACTCCCTACCCACTGCTTCACGCGTTTGCTTTACGAGTTGAATAGGTAAACGCATTCTGTTTTTATAGCTTCCACCGTAATCATCAGTGCGCTTATTGGTTCTTTCGGTGATAAATTGATTAATTAAATAGCCTTCTGAACCCATAATTTCTACCCCATCATAACCTGATCGTTTTGCTAGTTTTGCAGAATTTATAAAATCACGAACCGTACGCTGAATACCAGATTGTTTTAGTTTAAAAGGTTTAAAAGGCGAAATTGGGGATTTTATAGCCGATGGCGCAACCGCGAAAGGATGATATCCATAACGGCCCGCGTGTAGAATTTGCATACATATTTTACCACCTGCTATATGGACCGCATCTGTAATTACTTTATGATGTTCTGCGTGCTTTTTTGTGCTCATTCGTGCCGAAAAAGGTCCTGTCCAACCTTGAACGTTAGGTGAAATCCCACCAGAAATAATTAAACCAACGCCGCCTTTAGCACGTTCTACGTAGTAGGCGGCTATTTTTTTCAAGCCATTTTTTTCCTCCTCTAACCCTGTATGCATGGAACCCATTAGAATTCGATTTTTAAGGGTGGTAAATCCTAAGTCTAAGGGTTCAAAAATATGGGGATACTTGGTCATTTTTTTTAAGTTTTAAAAGAGGGCGTTTACTATGCGTGCATAACAATGGGTAAGGTACGTTTTTTTTAGGATGAAAAAAGGCAATAAAGTGGGTAGCATTATAGCTTCCTAATGTCCTTAACTGAACGTCTTACAAACTTTTTTTGATTATTAGAGCGTTTGCGTACTCGTTAAATTCACACATACCTCCAGTGTGACTTACGTATAATGATAGATACCTTATCGATAAAAAAATAGCCCCGTAGTATTATACAATCCATAATTATTGCAGCTAGGCTTTCTTACAATGTTCTGTTTTACAGTACGTGCGATTATTATGTTTATAGGTGGAAAGCTGAATTATAAATAGGGTATTAGACCTTATAGTCAGCCCCCTATTTATAATTCGTTGTATCAAATGAAAACAGACGACTCTTCTCCCAACTCCGTAGTCTTCCTCTCATAGCATTTTTTATTCTCTTCAAGGGCAACATTTAGTTCTTGTATAATATCGTCTACACGACCTGCTATGTTTTTAATTTGGTCATTGATACTGCCAAAGGAATTCTATGCTGCAGGGACTTCTAATGCTTTAACGACTTCTAAAGCGTCACCGTGTAGCAATTGTAGTTTTACAATGGCTTTTCATGTATTGGCTAAGGTGCCGTTATATTTGGTTTTTGCTTTTTTAATAGCACCGTTTAGGGTTTTTCCAATGGCTTCGTTGCTTAGACTATTGGTTTGGGTCCTTAAAACACTAAAGAGGTTGGAGGTATGCTGTTTCAAATTTTCATATTTCTTGTTTAATTTTTTATGCGCTTGTTTACTTTTCGCTAATCACCACAAACCTTTGCGAATTCTTCATCTTCATTTTTTGGGACCTCCAAGGTAGTTTTAAGCGCTTTTAAAGTTTTGAGTTCTTTAGTTACGTTCTTGTTTGCCGTTTCTTTTTTCTTTTCAAATACCGATACGGCAGCTTCAAATTTATCTTTTAAACGAATAAGGTTTTCAGGACTTTTATCATTCCAGTAGGAAAGGAATAATAGGGAAACGAGAGTACGTGTTACAACTCTTTTTTACATGGTTATCGTGTTTTTTAAATTTACAAAAACAACCATTTACTTATAACCGATTTCTGTTATTTAATCCGTTTAGTATGTACAACTTTTACCAATCGCAGCGTACCGTTCTATTTCTACCAAGGTCTAGATGTACAAAGGCTAATGTGTCGTCGCTTATTAAAACTTATCCTGATTAACTCGCCTGTTTTTCCGAAATATAGTTGCTATTTCGTTTAGGAGCATATGAGTGATACAGTTTTAAACTGATATGAGATTTAATATTCAGGTTTTCGAAAGAACTGTTTCCCATTTCTACATTGAAAATGGTCTCGTTTGATATGATTTGATTTAAAAACGAATCGGTTAAATCTAGCCCAATGACTTCAACTCCACTTAAATTGTAGTACAGTCCATAATTCCGCTTTGTGTCATAAATTATCCATGGTTTATTGGCATACTGGGAACGGAAGTGTTTGGAGAGTAAAGGCAGTACATTAAAATCGGGTGCTATCTGGGCAAAATAAATAGCATCTCTGGTAAGTTGAAAGTCCAATTTAGCTTCCACATGCCTCTTTTTCTTTGCTACTTTATGTGCAAGTTGATTGATTCGGAGAAAACAATCACTGGAAAAACCCGCAGTGCTCTTTTCATTATGATTCATTAATTTTCGAATATAGCTGTAGAGGAGGGGTTCTATTCCTCGCTGCTCGCTTAAAAATGCAAAATAAATATTCTTGCTTGCCGTATAATTTCGATTTCTGATACCATTCCAAACACGTTTTGCTTTATCGATGTTCGTAAATATAGTTTCGGTTTCGGTAAATAATCCGTTTTGTATGCGACCTGTAGGCTGTATATCCACATGAATCAATTTATATTCAAAAGCAATAAAAACGGCTGTCAAAAACCCGTTAAAACTTCCGTCATAACTGAAGATTTTCGATTTATATTCCATATTCTTCGGCACTGGTTCTTCTATCGTTTCCATAGTTTTATATATTTAGAAATAAAATAATAGGACTCTTCTCTTTAGGCTTATAGCATTCTTTTTAATCCTACTTTTCCACACCACATAATCATACCCCGTGCTTAAAACTACATTTCTACCTTTTTCTAAGAAATCGTAATGTTCCGGTTTGTTAATTGGGTCCATAGGTTTGCTTTTAATTAGATTTTATATCAATTCGTAATAAGTACTTGGTTTTTAAACTAAAAAACATCTTTGTATATAATCCAAATTTATGGAAATAATCCTAAATATGGAAATATTCCAATTAATATTTTGGAAATAATCCATAATGTGTATCTTTGAGTATGGAAAACGAGTTGACTTTAAAAAGATTTACCGATATCAGAAGGGATTTAGGTCATACCCAGGCCGAATTTGCTAAACTTTTGGGTGTCTCCAATACCACGGCAGATATAGAAAGGGGGCGAACTAAACTTTCGGGTAAGGTAGTATCGGAACTTTTAAAGCAGTTTAAAATTAATCCACTTTGGCTATTTGGGGAAAGCGACCAGCAATATTTGGAAACTTCTAACACTACTGTTATTCCAAAAGTGGTAACCGTAGATACAGCGCAGAATGATAATATGGTTCTTGTAAACGCAAAAGCAGCGGCAGGATATCCACAAAATATAGCCGATACCAGTTGGTACCAACAATTACCTGCTTTTGATTTGCCTATACCCGAATTTAGGAACGCAACCTACAGAGGGTTTCAGGTAGAGGGTGACAGTATGTTGCCTAATTTGCATCCAGGAGAATGGGTTTTGGCAAGAGCAATTGAACACATAGACCATGTGAGTGCCAATAAGATGTATGTTGTGGTCCTGCAAGATTCTATTATGGTAAAGAAAATTGAGAAACGCCCCAATTCCAATAATATTACCTTGGTTTCCTTGAACGAAACCTATCCTCCTTATGACATCAAACCCTTTCAGATTCAGGAAATATGGGAGGTGAGTAGTAAGATAACCTTTAATGTAGATGCTACAACAGATACAGGGTTGTTAAGACAGCTTCAGGAATCTATGGATGAGCTAAAAAACCAGTTACAACATGTAAAAAAGGTATAGTAGTTCTAGTTTAATTTCTTAACGTATAAACCACTGGTTTTTATGTTAAAACCTAGACTCTTATACAATGCTATGGCCGCTGTTCTGTGATGGCCACTGAATAACAGTACGTCGTTAAGTTTCCTGACTTTTGCCTGTTGTAAAAGTAATGCCATTAGTTTTCTTCCAATACCTTTACTTCGGTGCTGTTTAGAAACCACTACATCTTCAATCATTCCTTTGTGACCTGATACTACTTTGTAATTCGCCATCATAGCGATACCGATTAATACATTTTTTTCAAAACAAGCTACAATATCTATTTGTTCGGGTACCTCTAAAATTGAACTAAGCTCTACTTGTTTTAATTGGGAATTCAATTGGAGATAAAGTTCCGATAGTTGTGCCTGTAGCCCTTCTGTTATATCTTCCTGCCCTAGTATTTTTATTTCCATTGCTTTACTTTATGGCTCAAAAGTATCTTTTTTCTGGCTTCCATACTTACCTTTCTTATTGGTAATACCGTATATTTAATTTTACTAAATAAATTCATACTACATGCGGAAGGCTTTCTCTCTAATTATATGTTTGGTAAGTTTTGTAGCCCAAAGTCAAGTCAGCAGAGATACTTTACTGGTTGCCTATACACCAGCAGCTCCATTTATAGTAGAGGACGGACCAAAATTACAGGGATTAAACGTGTGGTTGTGGCGGCAAATAGCAGAAGATTTAGAACTAGCATATAAACTAGTACCAATGGATTTTTCTAACATGTTAGATTCCTTACGTACGGGAGGAATAGATTTGAGCATTAATCCATTATCGATTACCAGTGACCGCAGCAGGGAAATGGAGTTCACACATTCTTTTTTTGCATCTAATGCTACAGCTGTGGTTGCAGAGGTTTCTTCTCTAAAGAAGTTCATATACTTTTTAAAAGGATTTTTTAATTTAAACTTTTTGAGGGGGCTATTTGTATTGGTCTTTATCATTTTTATTTTTGGGCTATTAGGTTGGCTGTTAGAGCGTAGGGCTAACCCTGAGACTTTTCGTTATGGTCCTAAAGGTATATGGGACGGGGTTTGGTGGTCTGCTGTAACCCTAACTACCGTGGGGTATGGGGATAAAGCACCTAAAACAAAACTTGGTAAAATTTCAGCACTTATGTTGATGTTCGGGGGCTTACTTTTTATATCAGGCCTAACGGCAAGTATTGCATCAAGTTTAACGGTAAATCAACTTACCAACAATCCAGAGGGTTTTAATGAGTTTAAGGAGCGACGTGTAGGAACCGTGTCAAATTCCGGAACACAAACGTTCCTATCGGAACACTTTTTTAAAAACATAAAAACATATGATAGTGCCACCGACGGGCTTCAAGGGTTAAAAAAACGGGAAATAGAAGCGTTTCTTTATGATGCACCCATTTTAAAATACCAAATTCAAAAAGATTCTAGTCTTAATAGTTTAGAATTACTTCCGTTAAAATTCGATGTTCAATTTTATGCCTTTGCGTTACCAAAAACACATACCGCTTTGGAACAGTTGATATCGCAACGTATTTTGGATATTAAAGAAACTAAAGAATGGGAAATAGTGCTAAACGAGTTTGGCTTATCGGAGTTTTAAAATTATGAGGATTAAGTCTGTCTTATAGGGTTCTACTCAATTTAAAATAGTGTTTCGCTTACTATTTTTATTTCATTAGAGAAGACATGGGTTAATGGAGTTTGTCATCTCTTCCTATTATATCCTTGGATATCTCCCATCAGCAACTTCACAGGTCCCATTTCATGTGATTTAGGCAAAAACACCCCACTTTCCATCTCGTCCCAATCGTCCCAAGTGGCCTCTATACCACCAATAGGTATGATGTTTACCCACATTTTAAAACTTTTTGGGAAACCGTTGGGCTGCAACATCCAAAGATAAGAATCGCCAGGTGTACTGCCACCTGTAGTATAGGTGACTAAAAGTCCGTCCGTGCCATCAGGTAGAGGAACGATACTTCGGGTTACTCCAGAATCGAAGACCTTATACGGCGCAACCAGCCAAAACGAATCGTTATTGAAATAGCCTACTGCTTTTTCTATAAAGGCTTCACTTTCTATGTCCATGAGCCGTTCTCCATTTTTAAACACCAAGCTAGACTCTGGAGCAATCAAATCTAAATTGACAAGAAAATCGTCCCACGAAACAGCTACGTTTCGCTTCTCCTTATCCCATTTATATTGGTGTGCGCCACCTTGAAAGGACCATTCCAAAAATCGAGTTTGCTTGAATTTATCGTAATTAAGGGTGGAAAGCATCTTCTGCGCCAAGGCGTCAGCATCGGCACCTGGCCTACCTTCTGGAAGCTTTTCGTTGTAAACTGCATAAATAGTAATAAACGCAACAAGCACAACAACAAAGAGTATCCCCAGTATTTTTAGTAATTTTCGTACCATATTTATTTTATTTTTTGAAATTTAAATATATCAGTTGGGTATATCTTAGATAGACGTCGATTTGTCAACCGAATTTGATACTTGACACTTGAATTTAGTACCCTACTGCTGCATCATCCCCACGCTTATCTGCGCCACCTTCCAAGGTTCCATCAGCAAGCACTCTAATCGCATCCACTTTACCAATAATAGGTGTGCGATCCTCGTTTATAATATATCCTTTTGCCTTCATTTGTTCTTTTAGTTCATCCGAAAAGCCTTCTGGCTCAAAAATGACCATATCGGGCAACCATTGGTGGTGAAAACGGGGCGCATTTACCGCTTCTTGCATACTCATATTAAACTCGTATGTATTTAAAATGGTCTGTGCCACTGCGGTAATTATCGTTGACCCACCTGGTGTACCAACTACAAGCCAAAGTTTTCCGTCTCGTTCTACTATGGTCGGTGTCATACTGCTCAGCATCCGTTTTTCCGGAGCAATACTGTTGGCTTCGGCGCCGATAAGACCGAACATGTTTGGTACTCCTATTTTGGAACTAAAATCATCCATTTCGTTATTTAGGAAAAAACCCAACTCATCGGAATACAACTTAGAACCATAGGCCCCGTTTAGAGTGGTCGTTACGGAAACCGCATTGCCTTCTGCATCAACAATGGAGTAGTGGGTGGTTTCCATACTCTCTATAATTTCGACTGACCCATGGGAAACGGCTTCCGATTTGGTAGCTTTATCAAAAGAGAAGTCGGCCATACGATCGTTTAAATATCCTTTACTCAAGATGACATCTAAGGGAATATCAACAAAATCCGGATCGCCTAAGTAGAAATTACGATCCGCATAAGCCCGTCTTGATGCCTCGGTAAAAAGTTGAACTGTTTTTTCTGAATTATGTCCAAATTTCGAAATTTCATAGGGTTCCATCATTTTAAAGATTTGGTTCATAGTAACGCCCCCGCTGCTGGGAGGACTCATAGAGATAATACGGATATCCTTATAATCGAATATTACGGGCTGCCGCCAAATAGCTTCGTACTTTTCTAGGTCTTCCTCGGTAACATAACCTCCATTTTCTTGAATAAATACAGCTAGTTTTTGAGCAGTTTCTCCTTTATAAAAACCGTCCCTACCGTTTTCAGCAATTCTTCTCATGGTGTTGGCCAAGTTAGGATAACTGATTACATCACCTTCTTTAAATACAGTTGCAAATTTGGTACTGTCACTATTTACCTCAATAAATTTATCACGCTGGCTAGCTAGTCTTTTTTCTTGGTTGGCGGTTACGACTACCCCTTTTTCGGCTAGGGCAATCACCGGGGCCATAATTTCTTCCAAGGGCAGTGAACCGAATTTTTTATGTACGGCTATAATCCCAGCAACAGTACCCGGAACACCTATGGCTGTTGCACCAACTGTACTTTTACCAGGAATGACGTTACCAATGGAATCCAAATACATATCCCTGTGAGCAGCTAATGGCGCTTTTTCCCTGTAATCTAGCCCACCTACATCCCCATCGGCCTTGCGGTATACCATAAATCCGCCACCCCCCAAATTTCCTGCAAAGGGATACGTAACCACTAAGGCCATCTCAGTAGCTACCATGGCATCAAAAGCATTGCCACCTTTTTTCATAATTTCTACGCCTATTTTAGACGCTTCCTCACGTGCGGATACCACCATGGCTTTTTCAGTGACCAGACCTGTAGGTGGTGTTGGCGCTTGCCTACAATGGATAAATAAAAAAGGAAAAACTAAGGCAATTATAATTCTTTTGATCATAATGTAAGGGTAGTTTGTTTGTTCATTTAGGTTAAAGCGACTTAAATTTTTGTTCGGAAAAGATAATCAATTCTTCAAAAAACAAGGTAAACTCTTTTTCAAAATCATCATAATGTTGCTCTAGGTCCACTATAGCCAAGTTCATTTTTGATTTGTTTTTTGTCCTGCGGTTCATACCGTTAAGTACATTGGCAATCCCTTCCATTTTTGAATAGTTGAATATCCAGTTATCCGCAATCATATGGGGCATCATGCGCTTAACACCATCGGGTAAAATGGCATAATTATCTTCCAAAAGGTCATAAAAATCATCCACAAACACCGCTAAAGGAATATCAGAATACCGCTCCCAGTTCTTAGCTAAAAAATGATCGTAATAAATATCTACAATTACCCTGCTGTAATGACTGTAGTTGGCGTGGAGCCTTTTACTACTTTTCTTAGGTATCTTATGGGCATCGGTATAGGTATCTATTTGCCGGTGTAATTCTATCCCTTTTATGACTCTTGGCGGTAGGTGTTTGTACTTATTTCCGCGAATACTGTCTGCGATGAAGTTCCCTAGGGTTATATCGGCATCGCCAAAAGAGAGGTAAATATGAGCAAGAAAGTTCATTGACCGATAAAAATTTGTTCCTAACGAAATTACGAATTGCTACACTCCCAATTGCCGATAGACGGTGTATATTTGCAAAAACTTATACTGAATTTATGACACTGATTAAATCAATTTCTGGAATACGAGGCACTATAGGGGGGAAGCCTGGTGATAACTTGACACCAATTGATGCGGTAAAATTTGCTGCTGCATACGGTATTTGGCTTAAAGCGTATTCTAAGAAAGACAAATTAAAAGTTATCATTGGACGGGATGCACGTATTTCTGGAGAAATGATACAGAATTTGGTGGTATTTACTTTAGTAGGTTTGGGTATTGATGTCATAGATTTAGATTTGTCTACCACGCCCACCGTAGAAATTGCGGTTCCTTTAGAAAAAGCGGATGGTGGTATCATATTAACGGCTAGTCATAATCCAAAACAGTGGAACGCACTTAAATTATTAAACGAGAAAGGGGAATTTTTAGACGCAGCTCAAGGTGCCAAGATTTTAGAAATTGCCGAGCAGGAAGATTTTGATTTTTCTGAAGTGGATGATTTGGGTGAAATTATAAAAAACGATAGTTATATTGATATTCATATTGATGAAGTGCTTAACCTTTCCTTGGTCGATGCCGATGTTATACGAGCAGCAAAATTTAAGGTTGTGGTGGACGGTGTTAACTCTACAGGAGGGATAGCCATACCAAAATTATTAAGGGAACTTGGGGTTGAAGTTGTTGAATTATATTGTGATCCAACCGGACACTTTCCACACAATCCAGAACCTTTAAAGGAACACCTGGGAGATATCTGTGATTTGGTGCTAAAAGAAGAAGCCGACTTTGGAGTTGTTGTAGACCCAGATGTAGACCGCTTGGCTTTTATCAGCAATGACGGTGAAATGTTTGGGGAAGAATATACCTTGGTTGCTTGTGCCGATTATGTCTTGGGTAAAACTAAAGGAAATACGGTATCTAATCTATCCTCGTCAAGAGCGTTACGCGATATTACCGAAAAACATGGCGGTACATATGAAGCTTCAGCCGTAGGCGAAGTAAACGTAGTAACCAAAATGAAGGCAAACAATGCAATCATTGGCGGAGAAGGAAATGGTGGTATCATTTATCCAGATAGTCATTACGGAAGGGATTCCTTAGTAGGAACCGCCTTGTTTTTAATGCTGATGGCAGAAAAAGGAGGTACGGTCGCCGAACTCAGAGCTAGTTACCCCAGTTATTTTATGAGTAAAAAGAAAATTCAACTGACACCGGAACTAGATGTAGATGCCATTTTAAAAACGATAGAAAAGCAGTATAAAAACGAGGATATTAGCACCGTTGATGGTGTAAAGATTGACTTTCCAGAGAACTGGGTACATCTTCGTAAATCCAACACAGAACCGATTATACGTATTTATACCGAAGCAAAGAGTCAGAGGGAAGCAGACGCTTTAGCTGACCGTATGATTTCGGAACTAAAGGAGATAGCAGAAGGCTAAGCAATCCTACAACTAAATAGAAACCCCATCGCTTTCAAAGCGATGGGGTTTATGTTTTTATATCTTTTTAGTAAGATTTATGCTAATGAAAAGCTTCTAAAAAATCAGGAAGCAACCCATAATTTAACACGATAGGGTAGCATTTAAATACCTACTGGTTTGCCAGGATTATGTGAAGCAAGATTACGGAGTTTACGCCACATTGGTCTTGAGGCCTTTGCCTTTGGATTTCTCATCCATGAAATAATTTGACCTTACGATTTTAGCCGTCTCGTGCGTTCCAAGATGATGCCAACCCGGTGGCATAAAAATATACTTTATCTTATTTATAAATCCTGGTGCTTTTGCCACGTCTTTAGCCAAGGCAACAATCTCACCAAAATAAACATCTAAAAAATTACCAGAATCCATCTCTCGGGTAATACCATATTCAATCTTGATTTCTTTTTGCTCTTCTTGATACGTACTAAATACCCGATCCCAAATATTAAGGAGATTACAAAAGTTCGTATCCATATAAAGGGGATTCTTAGCGTGATGAACTCTATGATGTGATGGTGTTAATATAAACTTACCTATAAAGCCAAATCGCGCATCTTTTATTACGTTTTCACCTACATGGATAAATGCACCCCAAGTGCCATCAACAAACATGATTAAAAATAATAGTTCTGGTTGAACCCCTAGTAAAATGCAAACAGTGGTTCTGATGGTATCCGCATAAGGACTCTCCAAAAAGAAATGGGCATAAGTAACGGAAAGGTTCATATCCTCGGGAGCATGGTGCGTCGAATGCAAACACCAAAACAAGCGTACTTTATGACCCCAGTAATGGTATAAAAAATGGCCAAACTCCCAAACAATATAACCATAGATAAACCAATACCAATTCAAACTGGTTTGAAATGGTGCAATTGGCTGTAACAAACCAATAATCCACGTAACCATAGCTATTGAAATGAAACGACCAACGAAACGATTAAAAATATAAATAAGAAAATTAACCTTGTAGACCTTGGTTTGGGGTTTTTTGTAAAGAAGGCCCAACGTAAGTTCGAGTAAAACCAGAAAGGGGATGAGAGGATAGATTAGCGCTACAATACCATCGTAGGTTCTAAATGTGCTAAAATCTCCTGTTTGGAAAATCTCCCAGGCCTTAGCGATACCCAAAAAACCAATAATTTCATTGTAAAGCGTTTCTAATATTTCCATAGATCAGTAGTTAAGATAATCACGTATTTAATAAAGCAACTCTAAATGTAAAGAAATTGTAGTTAAAACGGTTACGCTAAGTAACAGAAATATCGCTTAGACACTAGGTAGTTTTGGCAAAGGGAGCGGGTTGCTTGCCTCTGTGCTTCCATCGTTTATGAGTCCAAAAATAATATTCGGGTTTTTCTTTAATCTGTCGCTCGGTAAGTCGTAAAAACGCCTCCGTAATTTCATTTTCTTCAGTTTCTCTCCCTCGTTCTGCAATGGTTATAAATTCAGCCTGGTAATACCCTCGTTTCACTTTGCTGACCTTAAGGAAGACAACGGCCAAATCCAATTTTCTGGCCATCGTTTCTGCTCCATTAAACACAGGAACCTTTATACCCATAAACTCAGACCAATATTGAGCTCGATGGCGTTGTGGTGACTGATCACTTACCAAACCAAAAATTCCAGTCACACCATCTCTTTTATCTCGGACAACCGTTTTTACGGTCTCTCGTTGGTTTATAAGCGTTGTGTTCCATCTTGCACGCACTTTACGTATAAACGTATCAAAATATTTATTGGTGATTTTCTGATAGACTGCGTATCCTTTGGAATTTACGTAATTATTAATACTCACATTCCATTCCCAATTAGCATAATGAGAGCAAACGATAAGAATGCTACGCTCTTTTTCTAGTGCCTTTAGAACGTCAATATTTAAAACATTATATTTTTTACGAACCTGTTCCTTGCTTAGGGACATTGTTTTGATAGTTTCGAGAAACATATCACACATATGTTTAAAAAAATCTTTTTCTAGCCTATCAATTTCATTGGTCTTTTTTTTAGGAAAGATAAGCTCTAAATTATTTCTTACAACCGTTCTACGATAACCAAAAATATGATAAACAAAGAAAAATACTACATCTGAAAAACTGTAAAACAAGCGATGTGGCAAGATGGAAATCAACCATAAAAAGGGATATAGTAAGATAAACGCCAGTAGCTGCATATGCTGAATTATAAGCACAAATATAGCTATATTTGATGCGAATTATAAGCTTTAAACATGAACAACCTAAGTGTAGCCACTATGGCTATAATTGCTGCTAATGTCATTGTTTCCTTAAAGGGATTCAATGATACTTATTTTTTTGACCGATACAAGTTCGGTATCGGTGCCATAAAATCGGGACAGAAAGAACGCATGTTAACATCAGGTTTTCTTCATGTAGATATTTCTCATTTGTTCTTTAACATGTTTACGCTCTACTTTTTTGCCGATGTTGTCATTGGTGGGTTTGGTTCTATAAAATTCTTAATTATATATTTTGTAAGTCTTGTAGGAGGCAGTCTTCTAGCACTTTTTTTTCATAAAGACGAGCCCTATTATAGTGCAGTTGGCGCAAGTGGCGCAGTAACGGGTATTCTTTATGCCGCTATTTTATTGGAGCCAGAGATGCAATTAGGTATTATGTTCATCCCAATTCCGTTACCAGCATATATTTTAGGAATCGGATATTTGCTATATTCTATATATGGTATGAAAAGTAGACTTGGAAACATTGGACATACCGCTCATTTTGGTGGTGCCGTTGGTGGCTATTTAAGTACAATTATATTTATGCCTTCTCTTTTGGTTACGGATACCTTTATGATGGTCATATTAGCCTTGCCGATAGTTCTTCTGTTTGTGCTGGCAAGGGCAGGGAAAATATAATCGTATAGGAAAAGACTTATTTTTTAGATTAAATTTTGACGTAAAGTATGTACTTCATCGAAAAAGGCAAGACTCTTAGGTGTTGAAAGATAGTGTTTCGTTCTTACTGGACTTAATATCAAATCTTTGTTGCAACACGAAAAAGTTACCTTTACTTATAGTTTTATTCGTTTTAGTTTATACTTCTTGCAGCGATGAAACTACGTTTTTCTAAGATGTTGAAAAAAGCAATCTTATCATGGAAACCAATGAAACCCTTCTAGAAAATAGTGTTGTTTTTGATAAAGCAGGAGTTTTAGCTATTTACGATGAAGAAAATATAGCTGGTAAGTCCTATTTGACATGTAAAAATGATTTAGCTGGCGATCATCCGCTTGCCTTAGTTGCCCAAATAGATGTACCTTCTTTTAACGGAGGAAATAGCCTAACCGATCCGCATGTAGATGTTTATCGGGTGCATGCCTACGTTTGCTACAATACCGCAGAAGCTGGTTATGTTGGAGGCATAGATGTAATAAACGTTAGCAATCCTAATAACCCAAGGGTTACCGCTAGGCTCTATTATGTAAATGCGGATAGTAATGCCATAAAATATGATAATAGATATATTTAGCTGGTGGCGTTGACTCGGAAAAATCTGTAAGAGCTACTGCAAACTCATTTGTTGCCAAACTACAAACGGCTAATGGAAGAATTAATTTGGATGCAGGAATCCTTTATGGGTTTCAAGAAGGACATAATGCCGCGGATATCGCTGTAACTTCCAATGAAGTGCTGGTTACCAGCGGTCGTGAAGGCTTTGTTTCAATTTATAATAAAGCAGATCTTACACCGACTAAGGAAGCACCATTTATGGATTTACGTTCTGTTGCCGTAAGGGACAATAGAATTGCTGTCTTAGATGCGAGCCAAGGAATTAGTATTTTAGATGGGAACTTAAACTCTATAAGGGATATTCCAATTAATTCTGATTTTGGTAACAACACCAAAAGAACTATAGATTTTTCAGGAGAAAATATTGTCGTTGCCGAAGGTTCTAACGGAGCTGGGGTATACAATTCCGATACAGGTTCTTTTGCAAAATATATCCCTATTCTGCTTAACCCAGATAATGTTGATGATGTAGACGTAGTAACGAATGCCGTAGCTACAAACCAAGAAGTATTGCTTATGGCAAACGGTGGGGCTGGTCTTTGCCTTTCAGAGGAGCAGCAAAACAGTACCAGCCTTGTTGGCGTTATCCAAATAGAAGGTTCTATTAATTATGTGGCCTCAAAGGACGGTTATATCTTTGCGGCTTCCAGTAAGGAAGGATTACAAATTATTAAACTAAATAGGCCAGATGCGAGCTTAGTGAACCGTTGTGCAGATTTATCTGTATACAGTGGAAATTCTAATTTAAGCGTGAACAATAATCAAGATTTGTCCTATAGAGGAGCAAAAAGATTTAATAATTTTAATGTGTCAGGTTCTTTATTGTTATGTGGTTCTTGGACGGTTAAAAATGATGCTAACCTTAATACCGATTCTCTTTTTGAGATGAATGGTACCTTTGTGGTAGGTCGAAACAATAAACGAAAGGAGGTGAATGTAAATGCGGGCGCTACCTTAGAGTTGAAGGTACTCTCACCATTTATGGAAACCTTAACCTCAATGACGGAGCCATTATTGAATTTGTAGGAGAGAATTCGATGGTAAATATTTTTGGTTCTGTGAACAAAAACGGAAGCACAACAGTAGCTGAATCTTTTAGGGATATCAAGAACACGTTCTAAAAAAACCCAATAGTGCATAAAAAAGTCCCTAGCAACAACGCGTTGCTAGGGACTTTTAAATTTAAAAAAGAGTTAGTCTAAAAGCTCTGAAACCTTAGCTTCTAGTTCTGGTCCTCTAAGATTTTTGGCTACGATTACACCATTTTCATCTAGTAAAAAAGCAGCAGGTATAGCCTTCACACTATACATTTTTGCAATTTCATCATTAAAATAAGCGATATTGGAAATGTGATTCCAACTCAATCCGTCGTCTACTATAGCCTTTTTCCAAGCGTCGGCAGTTCGGTCTAAGGAAACCCCTATAACATTGAGCCCCTTGTCATGGTATTTTTCATACACAGAAACTATATTTGGATTTTCGGCTCTACATGGTTTGCACCAAGCAGCCCAAAAATCGATAAGGGTAACTTTTCCCATAACATCATTTAGAGCAATTATTTCCCCATCTGGGTTAGGGCCTGAAAACGCTGGAGCTTTTTCGCCTACTGCGGTATTCTTGCTTGCTTCTTCAGAAATCTTTTTTTTCGCTAACAATTCAATCACCTTTTTACCCGGAGTCGTGTCCTTTATTTCTTGGGAAAGTCCATCAAACATTGCCTGTACTTCGTCGATTTCAACAGTATTCATTGAAATTATCCTATCTAGCAGTAATGCAGAAATTAACGCATTTGGATTGTTTTTGATAAAATCGAGTTCGTAGGTCTTGTATTCTTCTTGTAGCTCTTGCATTTCGTCATTAAGAGCCGCAATGGTTGCGTCTCCGCCAGCAACATTGCTTGCCTTTTGCATATCCTCTTGTATCGACCTTGCTTGTTGTGAAAGCTCCCTAGATTGTTCTAAATAATCGAAGAAAATTTCGTTCTGTATTGTTCCATCTACGGTGGCAAAGCCCAAACTATCTTTTTGTGCGCTAAAGTTAATAATTCCATTTTCTAACACAATAGCGGTATAGCCTTGTAATTCCTCAACAAAAATATAATGCAGGTCTGGTGTATTACGAGTTCCTTTAAACTGAAACGTTCCGTTAACGAGTAGGGCAGTGTCTAATTCAATAGGCTGACCATTATCTCCTGTTTTTTTTAGAAAGACTTGAGTACCTTCTTCAAGTTCTCCTCTCAATTCTCCGTTGATTGTGTAACTTTTTGGATTTTGACTACAGCTTAATGTGATAATCAGAACCGCTAATAGTAATAAACTATTTCTCATAAAATTATTAATTTAAACGCCAAAAGTAGGTATATAAATGCATAAAAAAAAGCTACCTGCCCTTGGGCAGTAGCTTTTTAAATCTATGTTATATTGCGTTTAAAATTGGTAGCGTACACCTAAACCAATATCAAAATCAAATGTATCGGAAAAACCGTCGTAACCTACCAAACCAATTTCTGGTCTAAAATCAAGAGAAATGATTAACGGAATATCAAAATCATATTCAATACCGATATTACCCGCTCCGAAAATAAACAGCCCCCCCACATCATTATTAGGAATATTCGAAAAATCTGCACTTCCAAGTCCACCACCAACGCCATAATACCAATTAAAATCACCTTCTATAGGTCTTACCCATTGGTAAAGGCCTGCTAATTTAAACGCACTAAAATTTCTACTGTCTCGCCAACCCAAATCAACTTCTACCCTATTTGTATTGGTAAGAGATTTTTGGTAAGAGATTTCAGCACCAAATCCGTTGCTATCGCCTAATCTCAAACCCAATGCATGATTCGAAATACTTTGCGCACTCAGAGAAACCCCAGCTAATAAAATAATAACCGTAAACGATTTTAACATTTTCATATGTTCCTGATTTAATTAATGAATAAAAAATGAGCCGTTCTCATTGATAGCTCACACAATAAAACTTAATTTTGTAACCAAAATTGTGCCACTTTGAATAAAAGTATACTTTTCCCATTATCTAAGGAGCTTGAAGGGACATTGCAGATAGATACATTGTCAAAAACCTTATATGCTACCGATGCATCGGTATACCGTAAAATGCCTATGGCTGTGGCCTTTCCCAAAACTGTTGCCGATATTCAAAAACTTGTTGCGTTTGCCAATACCCATAAGATAGGTTTGATTCCTAGAACTGCAGGAACCTCGTTAGCGGGGCAATGTGTGGGAGAAGGTATTGTTGTAGATGTCTCCAAACATTTCACAAAAATCCTGCATTTGGATGAAGAAAAAAGGCAAGTAACCGTTCAGCCGGGAGTAATAAGGGATGAACTAAATCAATACCTAAAACCTTTTGGACTCTTTTTCGGCCCAAACACATCTACCTCTAATAGATGCATGATGGGTGGAATGGTAGGTAATAATTCTTCTGGCACCACTTCTATACAATATGGGGTTACCCGAGATAAAGTGGTTGCAATGAACACAGTACTTTCGGACGGAAGTATTGCATACTTCGAATCACTTTCAGAGCTGTCATATTCCAATAAACTGAAAGAAGAATCAGTTGAAGCATCAATTTATAAAAAAATACATAAAGAGTTATCAGATAATACCATAGCGCAAGAAATAATTGCTGAATTTCCAAAGCCTGAAATCCATCGTAGAAATACGGGTTATGCGGTAGACGAACTATTGAAATCTGTACATTTTGGTGGTAAAGAGGACAGCATTAATCTGGCAAAATTGCTGTGTGGAAGCGAAGGGACTTTAGCTTTTACTACAGAAATCACGTTTCAATTAGACGATTTGCCACCTCCGCTTTCCGCGATGATTGTTGCCCACTACAAATCGCTAGAAGATTGCCTTTTGGATGTGGCGCCCGTAATGAAACACCCCTTGCAATTATGCGAGATGATGGATAAGGTGATTTTAGACTGTACTAAAAATAATAGAGCGCAAATGGCAAATCGCTTTTTTGTCGATGGAGATCCTGAGGCGCTTCTGATGTTGCAAATCAGTGCCCATAGCGAGAGTGAGTTGAAAGAAAGTATTTTAAAAGTCACGAAGACAATTGAAAATTCTGGACTTAGCTACGCACAGCCGGTACTTTTTGGTGCCGATATTGGCAAGGCCATAGAACTTAGAAAAGCAGGATTGGGTTTGCTGGGTAATATCGTAGGCGATAGGAAGGCCGTTGCTTGTATTGAGGACACTGCTGTAGCAGTAGAAGACTTAAAGGAATTCATAGGTGAGTTTACCCAAATAATGAAGGGTTACGACCAAAAAGCGGTCTATTATGCCCACGCAGGAGCAGGGGAGCTTCACTTAAGACCTATTTTAAATCTAAAAAAATCTCATGATGTAGCACTTTTTAAGAACATCACCACCGACGTTGCCAAGTTGACTAAGAAATACAAAGGCTCTTTTAGTGGGGAGCATGGCGACGGAATTGTGCGTGCCGAGTTTATTCCCCTTATGATTGGGGATAAAAATTATGAACTATTACGACGGATTAAATCCTATTTTGACCCAAACAATATTTTAAACCCAGGAAAAATAGTAGATGCCTACCCAATGGACGAATCTTTTAGGTATGCTATTGATAGAAAAGAACCGGATATTAAAACCTTGATGGATTTCTCCGATAGCGAAGGTATCCTTAAGGCCGCAGAGAAATGCAATGGGAGTGGAGACTGCAGAAAAACGCATAACATGCCCGGGGGTATGTGTCCTAGTTACCATGTAACCAAAAACGAAAAGGATACCACTAGGGGCAGGGCCAATGCACTGCGCGAATTCCTGACCAATCCTCAAAAGGCTACCAATGGTTTTGATAGCGAGGAACTAAAAGAGGTTTTTGATCTTTGCATTAGCTGTAAAGCCTGCGCTAGCGAGTGTCCGAGTAATGTGGACATTGCGACGCTAAAAGCAGAGTTTCTATATCAGTACCAAGAGCAAAATGGATATCCGCTACGCAGCAAACTTTTTGCTTATAATACCAAACTCAATCGTTTGGGAAGTGCCGTTTCTGCACTAACTAATGCGGTTTATACTTCTGAATTTTTAAGTGGCTTAGTTAAAAAAACGAGTGGAGTTGCTCAAGAAAGAAGCCTTCCGAAAGTTTATAGTTTTAATTTTAATAAGGAACTTCAAAATTATAAAAATCAATATATTGTATCTAAATCAAAAGTTATTTTATATATCGATGAGTTTACCCGTTACTTAGATGTGGAAGTGGGTAAAGACGCGATAGGTTTATTAGTGCATTTGGGATATGATGTAGAACTGTATTATGCGGAAAGTGGTAGAACCTACCTTTCTAAGGGCTTTTTAAGGCAGGCTAAATCACTAGCAGAAAAGAACAGTAAAGAATTGATAGTATTTGCAGAAAAAGGGGTGCCAATATTAGGCTTGGAACCTTCTGCAATCCTTTCTTTTAGAGATGAATATAAACGACTAACAACAAATAGCGATTCCGCGCAACGTATCGCGAATCACTCGTTTTTGATAGAGGAGTTTTTAGCAAAAGAGATAGAAAAGGGGCATCTGGATGCAGCTATGTTTACAGAAACCGCAAAAGTTATAAAAATTCATAATCATTGCCACCAAAAAGCCTTGAGCAATCAAAAAGTAACTTTTGATGTACTAAACCTTCCCAAAAATTATAAGGTTACTATAATTCCGTCAGGATGCTGTGGTATGGCAGGTTCCTTTGGGTACGAGAAAGAACACTACGAAATAAGTATGAAAATCGGAGGCTTAAAACTATTCCCGGCAGTGAAAAAGTCTAGTCCGGATACAATTATCGCCGCTAATGGCACTAGTTGTAGACACCAAATATTCGACGGTACAAAACGAATTGCCAAACATCCCGTAAGTATATTACGAGAAGCATTAAAAGTAGAGTAGGTTTTGATTGGTTAAGAAAAGTACGCTACACCCCCTTTATAGGTGCTAGGGGTTTTGAATTCATGGAACTAATTATCGCGTTGATGTCCAATTGCTTTAATGCTGGGTCTACAAAAAACGGACCTAATTTGTCAGTTTTGTTATGGTATAATTTCCATCTTTTAAAGGAATACTCCAAAGCTGTGCGATTTTTTACCCAATCCCCAGAATTTAAATACAGAATATTGCCTTGCGGTGTTTCTCTATGTTCTTTCTTAGGTTCGTTAATATGACCACAAACAACACAATCATATCCATTATCGGCTGCAAGGTCAGTAACGGTATGTTCAAAATCCGAAATATACTTGGACCATGCTTTATTCCCTTTAACTTTCCCTGAAAGGAAATAGTTATCCCGCTTTTTCCGTTTTAGCATCCGGTACACGAGTTTGTTTACCCTCAGTAGTAAGGCAAATCCTAAAGTTCCAAGTTTAGCTATCCATTTAGCATCTACTAATGTAAGATCAAAAATAGCTCCATGAATAAACCATGTTTTCTTTCCATTCAAATTCAATACTAGTCTCTTGCAGAAGATTATATTTTTAAAAGCTGTTCGCCTTAGCGAGGAGGGTATGTTATCATGGTTCCCGGTAAGGTAGTAAACGACCGTTCCTTCAGAGGCCATTGAAATAAATTTTTTAATGACATTTAGATGAGATGGAGGGAAATAACTTTTTTTAAAGTCCCAAGTATCTAAAATATCTCCATTCAAGATTAGCGTTTTAGGGCTTATACTACTTAAATAAGCAAGTAGATTATCCGCATAACATCCATGAGTTCCCAAATGAACATCAGAAATAACCGCTATTTCAAGTTTTCTTTTTCGCAAGGGATAGTTTTGTATGTAAAATTAAACCTTATGGTATATTCATTCCTAAACTGCGATAATATCTAATATTAATCTAAAGGTTAAGTAATCTTTATCAAACCATGCAAAGGTTAATTTAAGTTTAAGCTAGCTGTAAATTTTTCTTTAAACCATTTAAAAATTACATTTGTAACTACTTATTTAACTAAAGTATGGCAGGAAACACTTTTGGGAATCTTTTTAGGGTAAGCACGTTCGGAGAATCACATGGAAATGCGATTGGTGGGGTAATAGATGGTTGTCCGTCTGGAATTACACTTGATTTATTGGCGATTCAACAAGATTTGGATAGGCGTAAACCCGGGCAGTCGGCTATAGTAACACAGCGGAAAGAAGCGGATGAAGTAGAATTTTTCTCAGGTATTTTTGAAGGTAAGACTACGGGTACACCCATTGGCTTTGCTATACATAACACCAATCAGAAATCTAAGGATTATGGGCATATAAAAGATTCTTACCGCCCATCACATGCCGACTATGTGTATGACCAAAAATACGGATTTAGGGATTATAGGGGAGGCGGACGTAGCTCTGCTCGTGAAACAGCTAGTAGGGTTGTGGCAGGCGCCATCGCGAAGCAATTCTTAAAAGGAATACAAATTAATGCCTTTGTAACCCAAGTGGGCGATTTGAGACTGGAAAAAGACTATCGAGAACTGGATTTATCCCTTACCGAATCCAATCCTGTACGCTGTCCAGACCCCGAAATGGCCGCTAAAATGGAGGCACATATCAAATCCATTAAAAAAGAAGGCGATACCATTGGTGGCATCATTACCTGTGTAGCAAAAAATGTACCCGTTGGTTTAGGAGAACCCGTATTCGATAAGCTTCACGCCGAATTAGGGAAGGCTATGTTATCTATCAATGCTGTAAAAGGTTTTGAATATGGTAGCGGCTTTGAAGGGGTAAAAATGAAAGGCAGTGCACACAACGACCAATTCAATTCAGATGGTACTACAAAAACTAACTATAGTGGTGGTATACAGGGTGGTATAAGTAATGGAATGGATATTTACTTTAACATTGCTTTTAAGCCAGTAGCCACAGTTATTCAAGGTTACGAGACGATAGATAAGGAGGGGAACAAAGTGCAAACCCAAGGCAAAGGAAGACACGATCCTTGTGTAGTGCCACGAGCCGTTCCCATTGTTGAGGCAATGACAGCGCTCGTATTGGCAGATTATATGCTGCTAAATCGAACAATTAAGTCGGAGTAGACCCAACTTTTCAAATCAAATAGAAGGTTAAACCCTATTTATTTAACTTCAAAAAATTAGGTAAGGGCTGAAGTAAAGTAACATAAATTGATTCATGCCTGATTAGCATCGGGAGGGTCAATTTCAAAATAGTGAGGAGGATGGTGTTTGTTTGCGGTTTTAGATGCCGGCCGTTCAGGCAGGTTTTAGGTTTGCTCTTCCGAGGTCCATTTTGGCTGGAGTAATAAGTTGAATCCTACTACGATACATAAATAAGTTGCTAAATCGTGAGAACGCTCCTTCAGCACCCCAGTTTTTTTTGGTGTCAGCGATTTTAGAGCTTACTTTTTCACTGTCCATAGAATTTACTTCCTCCTGCTAACTTTTTACTACCCACTTAGCACAGTTTGCCCACATCCCTTTCATCCTTCCATTCAAAATAGTATCTTGTTTGCCTAAACCAACTATTTTTATGAAGAAGCTTGAATTGCATTGGCAAATAATGATAGGTATGGTGTTAGGGCTAGTTTTTGGTTTTGGCATGACGTATCTAGATTGGGGTAAAGAATTTGTTTTGAATTGGGTTGCTCCCTTAGGCACTATCTTTATCAAACTCCTTAAGCTTATTGCCGTACCGCTTATTTTAGCGTCCTTGATAAAAGGGATATCAGATTTAAAGGATATTTCAAAATTTAGAAATATAGGCCTTCGTACGATTGGAATTTATATGGGCACAACTACGGTCGCTATTATTTTAGGCCTTGTTTTAGTAAATGTAATAGAGCCGGGTACTGGTATTTCTGAAGAAACGATTGAAAAATTGACATCAACCTACGCCAACGATGAGGGCGTAACTGCCAAACTTGAAGAAGCTTCGCGCCAGAAAGAAAGTGGCCCCTTAAAGTTTTTAGAGGATATGGTACCGGATAATGCCGTTGCGGCATTGGGCAACAATCAACTCATGTTACAGGTTATTTTCTTCACCATTTTTATTGGTATCTCCATGCTACTAATTGGAGAAAAGAGAGCAAAACCCCTCAAGGATTTCTTCGATTCTCTTAATGATGTCGTTTTAAAGATGGTAGATTTAATTATGCTTTCCGCTCCTTTTGCCGTATTTGCTTTATTAGCAAATGTAGTGGTTTCGTCTAGTGATCCTGAAATTTTGTTAGCCTTACTCAAATATGCAGGGGTGGTCGTTTTAGGTCTCCTTTTAATGATTGTGTTCTATTGTATACTGGTTTCTGTCATTGCAAAAAAGAATCCGTTTTGGTTTTTAAAGCAGCTAAGTCCAGCACAATTGCTTGCATTTTCAACCAGTTCAAGCGCGGCTACCTTACCTGTGACCATGGAACGCGTGGAAGAGCATATTGGAGTAGATAAAGAAGTCTCTAGTTTTGTACTTCCTGTTGGAGCTACCGTAAATATGGATGGAACGAGTCTTTATCAAGGTATTGCAGCGGTATTTATTGCACAGGCACTTAGCTTTGACCTACCGTTAAGCGGTCAACTCACCATTGTATTCACAGCACTTTTAGCCTCTATCGGAACAGCAGCCGTACCGGGTGCAGGTATGGTCATGTTGGTTATTGTATTGGAATCTGTTGGGTTCCCGCCGGATAAATATGCGATTGGTTTGGCTTTAATTTTTGCGGTGGACAGACCTTTAGATATGCTTAGAACAGTGGTTAATGTAACAGGAGATGCTACTGTGGCTACTATTGTGGCCAAATCGGTCGGAAAACTGCATGACGACCCAAAAGCCAAAAATTGGGATGACCATTATGAGGAAGTAAAATAGAAATTGTTAGTTACGCTCTTCGTTATTTTTTAGTGTGTATCTTATCCTTTTGAATAAAAACCTAGTATTAAGTGGTTGCTGCTATATCTCAGTAAGGTCGATTTTGAACACGTTGGTGATGTAGCAAAAAAATGGAGGAGTGCTGGTTTAGTATTCATAAAGATGGAACAACCGTTCTTTTTCACAGTGCGAAACACAATTAGTTTTAATAAATAAATCATATACGATAACTCATAAAATATTCGTTAGTAGTATTTTATGAGTTATTATAAAACGCTTAGCTAGTAATAATGTTATTCTTTTCTCCTTGGATGCTTTACTTGATAAGAAAACGATTTCATATCGGCCTCTTGGGGGTTTAAGATGGCTTACCAAGCCACCACTTTTTTTCCGAGTAGTATTCTGCTCAATCCTTTCTAAAAGTTAATATCGGACATAAAGGCGAAAAAAAATTTACTATTCTTGTTTAAGGTCACGGCAAACTTAAACGCAACTAGGAGAAGGGAAGGGTGAAGTGAGGGAAGTAGCGCTACGGATGAGTTAATCTAAAAATCTAGCCTTCAATTCAGGCGTAGGAATCATGCAAGCGTCTTTTTTTCCAAACCAAACATAGCGATAGCGTGCTATTATATCGTATACGATATCTCGTAAACTATTAGGAATCAAATATAAAATTCTAGAAAAACTAGAATAACCCTTTAAGTGATTCGCGATTTGTAATGCTGCGTCTGATTTAATATAAAAGGCGACTCCAGGCTCAATAAGGACCACCGAATCTAGGGTTTTGGTATCAATTCCACGCTCAGACACTAGTTGTTGCCCAATGTCACTCTGTAGAGAAGCATAGCGGAACACATCTTTTTTATCTCGCTTGATAACAAACTGAATAAAGCCATTGCAAAGATTACAAACGCCATCAAACAGGATTATTTTTTTATCTATTTCCACAAAGTAAAGGTACGATAGCTCTTCGACGTTACATTAAAGTTTATGACGTATTTAAGAAAGAGTTTAAATCCATTTCATAGGAAACCACAGTATTACCTTATTCATAAAGGAGGTCTGTGATGCCTACCTTGCTAACGGCACGTATACGGTTCGCTAATTCTAAATATTCAGCCTTCATTACGCCAATCCAACTCCCAGTACCAGCGTTTTCATATGATTCTTTAGATCCGTTAGCCAATAGGCAATATCATCAATATCTCTGATTGTAATAGTTACTGACCACTTCTCATTAGTCAAGCCATTGGAAACAGCTACCGTACTTGTTATTTGTGTAATCCTTTCAAAATCAAAAGCAAAGGAATCATTTACGACAATATCACCTGAACTTGGATTTACGCTAATAGCACCATCAATAGGACTGTTTCTTAATGTAAAATTTAATTCTCCGGGGGATAATGCGGTTATTGTTGCTAGGATAGTTCCATTACTTACAAAATCATTAGCCAAGGCGCCAAGGGTCAAATTCTTTTGTACTTCTTAATTTGTAGTGCTATCAGAACTACACGACATAAAAAAAATATAAAAAACACTAAAAATCGTACTGCTCTTTTTATATTTATTCTTCATGTTTATGAGGTTTATTTCCCTACAAATTCTAACTGATCTACATTCACATTGGTCGTAAACACGCCATAATTCACTATCGCTTTGCCTTTTTCTAGCTTATCTATACTACCAACGGCTTTTCCATCAATCATACGAACTCGGTCTCCAATTTCAAAAACGGGTCGCGGCTTATTCTTTTCTTTTTTAACGGCCTTTTTCTTTTCTACTTGCTTTTTCTCACGTATAACCTTGACTTCCTTTTGTACTTCTTCTGCCACTTGGGCCTTTTTACTGCGCTCTACCTTGGCCTGGTTGGCGCTCTTTTTCTTTCGCTTACTATTTTCGGTTTCTACGAGGCGTAAGAGCTCTGATACCAAGGGTCTTTTTTTATTATCTTGAAAATACTTATCAGCTGCAACGTTTACTTTGTTTCCCAGCTGAATCATGCGTTGGTCGTGGTCGTAGAGCTCTTGGTAGTTTTCAAGCTTGGATTTTACTTTGGCATTAAGTTTTTCCAAGCGTGCTGCTTCTTCTCGTGCCTTTGACTCTTCTTCTTTTAATCTAGAACCGGTCTCTGCCATTTTGCTACGCTCTTTCTGTAGCTTGGCTATAGTAGCATCAAAACGCACTTTGCCACGCTCTATTTTCTTCTTTGCCTTATTGATAAGCGAGTAGGGGATGCCGTTCTTTTGAGCCACCTCGAAGGTAAAGGAACTCCCTGCTTCTCCCAACATCAATTGAAAGGTAGGTTCTAGCGTTCTGCCATCAAACAACATATTGGCATTGCTCATGTTAGGCAGTTCGTTGGCCAACGCTTTTAGATTCGCGTAGTGCGTAGTGATTACGCCGTAAGACTCCCGCTCATAAAATACTTCCAAAAAAGCTTCTGCTAAGGCACCGCCTAATTCAGGATCACTTCCGGTACCAAATTCATCAATTAAAAATAACGTACGGTTGTTGCAACGTTTTAAAAATTGGTTCATGTTTTTAAGACGGTAACTGTACGTACTTAAATGATTTTCAATAGATTGGTTATCTCCAATATCTGTTAATATTTTATCGAAAAAACAGACTTCGCTGCGTTCGTGTACAGGAATCAACATACCGCTTTGCAGCATCAACTGTAGTAGTCCAATGGTTTTTAGTGTGATACTTTTTCCACCGGCGTTAGGGCCGGAAATGACAATGATTCTATTTTCATCGTGCAGCTCAATGGTCTGTGGATACGTTTTCTGGTTGTTGCGTTTATTGCTGAGAAACAACAAGGGATGGTAGGCATCTCTCAAATAAAGTCTGTTGCTCTTGTTTAATTTAGGTAGTAAAGCATTGATATCTTGCGCGTGCTTTGCTTTTGCCGCCGTAACATCAATCTGTGTAAGATAATCCTGATACTTCCTTAAAAGCGCTCTAAATGGTCGTATTTGATTCGTAAGATTGTTGAGGATGCGTTGGACTTCCTCCTTTTCTTCAAATTCTAAATTGTTTAGCTCTCTGCTATATCGTAAAGCGGCTTCCGGCTCTATATATACAATGCTCCCGGTTTTGGAAGTGCCCATAACAGTGCCTTTGACCTTTCTACGGTACATAGCCTTTACGGCAAGTACGCGGCGGTTCTCTACGACCGACTCCCGAATATCGTCCAGATAGTCAGATGTTTGATAGGTCGCCAAGGCAGAACCAAAACTCTGGCTGATTTTACTGCGTGCATGATTCATTTGCCTTCTGATACTTAAAAGCGCGTCTGAAGCGTTGTCTTTTACCTCACCAAAACGGTCTATTACGCCATTAATCAATATCGGAATTTCAGTGTTAGATTCCAGTTGGGCAACGGAGTCATTAAGTAGCGGGTAATATTCCTTGAATTTTTTGAAGAATTTATGATGGGTAGTAATGGAATCACATATGGTAGCGATACGTTTAAAGCCCTGTAACTCCAAGGTGGTATTTTCTATCTTCAGTAATTGCAGTTCTGAATTAATAGTGTCAAAGCCGTGATTTGGAATTCTATTATCGCTAATAAAAGATGAAAGGTATTCCGAAGTTGTGCCAAGCGCATTTCGCATTTGGGATTCTTCTGAAAATGGGATGACTTCTAGGGCTGCCTGTTTGCCCAACTCCGTGTTGCAGCGGGAGGCAACCTGCTGTAAAACTGTTGGAAATTCTAAATCTTGTAGTGTCTTGCTTTGTATGTTCGCCACGTTGTTATTTGCTAGGGGGCAAAGGTAAGGATTGGAGTTGATATTGGGGTATTTGAAAGGCATCGTTATTTGGTAATACCTATAGAATTTCCGTTTATTGAAACAACTGTCATGAGGCGTTTATTTAAGTCAATTTTAGCACCTAAAATAACAGTGGCAAATAACGATAGGTTTTACGTCGCGGATAAATACCAAACTTTTCGAGCGAGCCATCTCTGTAAATAATTAAAAAATTAAAATTGACACATCCACTGCGCTCTTCCAATAGATAGTTTTAGACAATATAAATCGATATCTACTATTTTTAATAAGCAATTATCTATAAATCAATAATTTGATTTATAGATAATCAAACTTCCTGTGAAAAATAAAATCAAATTCTTAGCCTGCACAGCATTCGTTGTCTTGGTTTCGTCTTGTAGCGTAACAAATAGCTTAACAATGTAAGCTACAAAGTCAGCTGTTGTTCCCCTATCTTAGAAAGTGCGGAGTATTGGAATTATTGATAGCAGCGTACCTTCTAAAGGAAATGAAACCTTAGATTAAATTGATAAAATTTTATCCGCAGAAGGGCTAAACTTAGATAATCAAGGAGCGGAAGCTGCTATTTCATCCCTTTGTTTCCGAACTTTCTCTAATTAAAAACTTTGAAAAAACAAAGACAATTGAAGGTGTTGAGGAATTGAAAAAAGGTTTAGCTGTTATGCCCGCTTCACTTTCTTGAAAGCTAATAGAATGCTTGTGCGAAGAAAACCAAGTAGATGTCATATTCTCCTTGGCGTTTTATGGTATGGATACATAGGTAAATCTCAGAATTACCACCATGAAACTACCCAAGAGCCTTGGAATTTACGTTGATTGGCCTGTCCAAGAAGTTACTCTGGCAACCAATATAGTGCATGGGTGGCGTATTTACGACCCACATACCAAGGTGGTTATAGACGAATGTTCTTATACTAAAAACATGATGATTAGCGGTAGAGGAATCAACCCAATGAAAGCTTTAAAAGCTATAGCGAATCGCAATGAAACCCTTCAAGAGTATAGTAGAAATTTAGGAATTGCGTATGCCCAACGCTTGACGTCAAAGTCCGTCCGTATTGCAAGGAATTATTTTGTTCGCGGGACAGATAACTTCAAAATCGCACAACGTAGGGCGCAAGCAGGGGACTGGAGTGGTGCGGCAACACTTTGGGAAAATGAACTGGCAAATTCCAATCCAAAAATAGCAGGTAGAGCGCACTACAGCATGGCTATAAGCAAAGAAATAAAAGGAGATTTAGCACAGGCAATACAGTTCGCATTAAGTCTTATACAAATTACAATAATAGCTTTGCCTAAGGCTATGTAAATGTCTTACGTCATCTCGTGCAACAGGGTCGTGTTCTGGACCTACAATTGGCACGCTAGTACAACTATGACGCTGTATTTTTTGGATAGCTAAGATGAATAGGAATACCCAATAAAAATAGGTTTGACTGAGAAAAAAGACAAATCTAAGGAGTAGATTCCCCCTGCTAGCGCCAACAGCAGACGAAAGGGTTCTATTTTTCTGTGCGAAATTGAATGGTTTCTAATTCGAAATAATTCGATGCTACAGCCTATTCAAATTTAGTACGGATTACCACTCTCCAAGTATATTCAAAAATTTAAACCTTTTAATGCAATAATAAGGGTTAAAACGCTGTTTTTTAGTAATCTTTATAAAAATAGTATAAGTAATTTAGTTAACGATACTGTTCTTAAATTATGAAATACCTTTTAAAGTTTCCGTTATGTTAACCTCATGTATGTTATGTTTTAGTTACACGACAACGAAACAGTTAACTGTTAGTTTTACAGCACGATTACCTGTCGATTTCTCAAATCAAATCAAAAAAATAGGAATAGTAAACAGTAGTACCTCTTCAGCTGCGAATGGGTATTCTAACCGATTGGAACAATTAATAGTCATGGAAGAACACTGGCTTGCTGAAAAAGGAACGGAAGCTGCTTTAACAGGGCTTTTTAATGAATTAGCTCAAGATAATCGAATTGAACTGGTTAAAATTTTACATCCTAGTACAGAAGAAGCGACTCTTTTTGGTACTCAGTCAAGCGAGGAAACCTGGAAGAAGATTGCTGCACTATGCTAAGAAACTGGAATGGATGCTATTGTCTCGTTGGCCTCCTATGATACAGAAACTCAGTTCTCTTTCAAAAAAACCAAAATGGACAAATTGGATATGATGCGTCATAGAATCAAAGTTTCCGCCCAAGAAATTACCCTAAACACCTTAATTGAGAACGGATGGAGAACTTACGACCCAAAGCAAAGGGTGTTCATAGATAGATTTACCACTAACGAACAGCTCATAGCTTCGGGTAAAGGATTAAATCATTTTAAAAGGCTTGGTTGTATGCTATGAAGAGTTTAAGCTTGACTATTATTATTTTATAGACTTAGCTCAGTTCATTTTTCATCACTATTTGATCCATTGCGTGCTCTGCAATAGCAGTTATTGTGAGTGATGGATTCACCCCTGGGTTCGCAGAAATCATAGCACCATCAATAACATATAGTTGTTCATAACCAAAAACTTTATTGTTTTTATCAATGACGCCAGTGGTAGCATCCTTTCCCATAACGGCACCGCCTAAGATATGAGCTGTAGACGGGATTCCTGCCAATGTTTCTAAAGCAAATGAGGTGCTAACCCCGTTTATCGCTTTACGGTATGCTTTTACTAATTGGATAGATTCTGGAATAAATGGGGTTGGAGCTTTACCTGTACTTATGCTTGAAGTCATCTGTCCCAAAGCGTTTCTTTTAAACTTTAAGGTGCTATCAAGGGTTTGCATAAACAGTAAAACAACGGTATTTTTTGCCCAACCATTTACAAAGTAAATTTTGAAATACTCCCCTGGATGTTTCAGGAATTTCAGCAGTATTTTAAAAAGTCGTGATATTACATTGGAACCTGTTACATAGGGCAGGTGAGCTAGCTTCCATGCATCAGAACCCTCTCCATATCGGCAAATTTCAAGATGACTGTTTTCATCGGTATCAAGGATACTCCCTATGGCTATACCTTTTGAATAGTTTTTCTCCTTTTCTAGCCCGGTAACACTAACCAAAGTTTCGTTGTTACTGCGGATGTCCTCGCCGAGTTTTTCAGATAAATTTGGTAAGGACTTGTTTTTCAGCTTTAGCAGTAATTTAACCGTTCCTAAAACACCTCCAGAGAAAATCACCCCCTTTGTTTTGATTTTTTGGTGTCTACTGAAAATTTTTGTACTACTTTTTAATAAAACCTCATACCCTTGAGAACCGTTACTATTTCTAATAGGACGAACATCATATACTTCATTTTCGGCCATTATTTCTGCACCATTGGCTTGCGCTAGGTAAAGGTAGTTTTTATCGAGTGTATTCTTGGCATTATGCCGGCAACCCGTCATACACGCGCCACAAAACGTACAACCAGAGCGATTTGGACCTTTGCCACCGAAATAAGGGTCTTTTTGTTTTTGATTCGGTTTTCCAAAGAAAATAGCGACGCGTGTTGGAGAAAATTTTCCTTGGATATTTAAATTTTCTGCCATTTTCTTAAGTCCCAAATCGCCATCAAATAATTTTGGGTTTTTAGCTGCACCTAGCATTCTTAACGCCAGCGTATAGTAGGGCTTTAATTCTTTTTCCCAATCGTTTAATTCATTCCAACTCCCTGATTTGAAAAAAGCAGATTTGGGTGTTGGTAAGGTATTGGCATACACTAAAGAACCGCCACCAACCCCAGTACCAGAAATAATAGCAATGTGCTTAAAAACGGAAAGTTTCATAATACCAAAAAAGCGCAGGTATGGCACCCATAACCATTTTTTGAAGTTCCAGTTGCTCTTAGGGAAATCTTTGGCCTTGAACCATTTTCCTTTTTCAACCACTAAAACCTTGTATCCTTTTTCTGATAGTCGCAAAGCACTAACAGAACCTCCAAAACCACTACCTATGATTACATAATCATAATCCATCTGTACTTTACTTGATAAAACTAATAATTATTCTAAAACCAGGTCTGCATCGGTTACGAAGTTAATTTTTTCTGGTTTTTATATCAAGAATACTTCCCAGTAAAATATTCATTAGTTTTTAACTAATTTTGATTGCCGTTGTAAAAAATACGACCACATATGCATTACAGTTGGAACTCTAAGCTAAAAGGTGAATTTGAAAAACCATATTTTCAGGAGCTAACGGCTTTTGTAAACAAGGAATACATCCAAAATACGTGTTACCCCAAAAAGGAGGCTATTTATGCCGCTTTTGACTTTTGCAGTTATGAGAATACGAAAGTCGTTATTTTAGGCCAAGACCCATATCATGGGCCAAACCAAGCAAACGGACTCTGTTTTTCGGTGCAAGACGGAATAAAACATCCGCCATCGCTCATCAATATTTTTAAAGAATTACAATCAGATGTGGACAAGCACTACCCGGAAAGTAGTAATCTGGAACACTGGGCCAAACAAGGCGTTTTATTACTGAATGCTATACTGACTGTAAGAGCGGACGAGGCAGGTAGCCACCAAAAAAAGGGGTGGGAAACGTTTACGGATGCCATCATCAAAACCCTATCGGATGAGAAAGAAGGATTGGTGTTTTTACTATGGGGCGGTTATGCCAAGAAGAAGGTAAAACTAATAGACAACACCAAACACCATATTCTTACTTCAGGTCATCCTTCTCCTTTAAGCGCAAACAGAGGGTATTGGTTTGGAAATCGGCATTTTTCAAAAACAAACCATATTTTATTAGGGTTAGGCAATAAAACTATTGATTGGTAAGTTACTGTTCTATATATTTTGATTAATTTTGATAATGTATTTTCTTACGATAAAAAATTAAAAAGACTACATGAAGAAGTTTAGCTCTTTGAAATCCATTTTACTGGTAGACGATGACGAAGCAAGTAATTTTCTCCACTCTATTTTTATAAATAAGTTAGAGATGGAGATTGAGGTCAATGCTGCTATTAACGGGCAAGAAGCATTGGACTTTATTTTGAGTAAGGGTCAGGACAGTTTGGCTTTGCCTTGCATGGTCATGTTGGATCTCAGAATGCCGATTGTAGATGGGTGGGAATTTCTAAGAATGTATGAGGAACAGGTTTCAAAGGAACTCAAAAAACAACTGATGATTGTTTTGGTAACTATTAGCGACAATCAAGTTGATAAAGACCGTGCAATCAACAACCCCCATATCGTAGACTTCGCACATAAACCATTATCAGATAGTACCTTCAAAAAAATAATTAACAAACATGTGATGCTTTCCGTAGATGTCTAATCTAAAGTATTGTATAAAAAGTGTTTAGCCGGTAGTTTTTCTTCAATTAAACCCAATTTCATCAAGGTTTCCTGGATTTTTCCCAAACTTGTTTTGGACAGCTGTGTGGCACTCCATTCGGTCAAGGACATCCATTTCTGAATGTCTGATAGCTGCTGTTCATAGCGGTTCGCTAAGGTTCTGTCTATACTCGGAATCGATTTGAATTCAGAAGTGTATGTTTCCAAGACCGCTAAGATGTGTTTTAGGATACTAGAATTTGCCTCAATAAAACTATCGGTGCCGACCAACATAAAACAAGGCCATGGGGTAGGGCAATCGCCCAAACGTCTAAAAACTCCTCGGTCTACCAAGGGTTTGGTAGTAAAATGTTCCCACATAAAATAATCTGCTTCTCCTTTCGTAAGTGCATTAACAGCACCTCCCAAATTATTAATAACCTCAAAGGAAAGGTCGTTGCGCTTCCAACCATTGTTCTCGGCGTTTATATAAGCCATTAAGTGACTACCGCTTCCAAAACGACTTATTGCGGTCTTGGCATGCGCTAAATCCGAGATGCTCTTAAATTGGCTTTTAGCACCCACATGAATTCCCCATAAAAGGGGAGAAGCAATATATTGTTGAATGATTTTAGACGGGTTGCCTTCGGATATACTTTTAATGATACCCTCTGTAAGGATTATGGCCAAATCGGTTTCTTTGTTCTCCAAAAGTTGACACATTTTACCTGTTCCTTCTGGAATGTCTTCCCATTGCAGGTCTATTCCACGTGCTGCAAAGGCTCCTTCTTCGATTGCCAAGTGCCAAGGAAGGTTAAAATGTTCAGGGACTCCTGTAATTTTTACGGTTTTCACGTGGAAGTTAATTTAGTTAGGGTATGTTGGATAAGCTCTTGGATGGCTTTTTCTGGATTTTTTGAAAATTCCCCAGTAGTCCTATTCGCTAAGATACAATTTAAGGAAACTGCCTGATGCCCTAATAGTTTTGCCAAGGCGTATATCCCCGAAGTTTCCATTTCAAGATTTGTTATTTGCAGCCCATCAAACGAAAAACTAGCCATTCTTGACATGACTCTAGCTTGACTAGCCGCGATGCGCAATTCTCTACCCTGAGGCCCATAAAACCCTGTATTCGTTGCTGTAAAACCTAATCGTATACGATTATCTAGTAGTTCTTTTCCTAAATTTTCGTCAAAATCTACGATGTAAGGGCGTGCTTTTTCTAGTGCCCATTGTGTGTGCGCCATAAATGCATCTTCTATATTTTTGTGGGTACCCAAATTGTGCTTATAAAAATGTAGAAGTCCGTCGAATCCAATAGCATATTTGCTCATGAGAAAAGAATCTATTGGGATTTCTGGCTGAATAGCTCCTGAGGTACCAATGCGCACTAATTTTAATCGTATATGATTTTTATTTACCGTTCTGGTCTTAAAATCGATATTTACCAAAGCATCGAGCTCATTTAAAACAATATCGATGTTATCCGTTCCAATACCTGTGGAAATAACACTTATTCTTTTCCCGTTCAACACACCGGTATGTGTTAAAAACTCTCGTTTTCCTTTTTGAAGTTCTATAGCATCAAAATATTGTGATACATCGGAGACACGATCGGGATCACCAACTGTAATAATGGTAGTGGCAATCTCTTGCGGTAAAAGATTGAGATGGTACATACTTCCATCTGCATTCAAGATAAGCTCGGAGGGGCTTAATTGCATAGAAAATTAGAGCTTTAGGATTCTGCTCGTATTGGTGTTGTAAAGGAAGTTATACTTTAGAGCACCTCCTAAATAGACATCATTGTCCTGGATGCAAGAATAATAACTGGTTTTTCCATCTAAAATCCCTTTCCCTTTCTTCGTAAGCCTAACAGGATTGAAAGCCGTAAAAAGTGGTTTGAGTCGGGTTATAGCCCTATCGTATTGGGTATCACCAAAACCTAAGTTCCCCTGATTTTGTAGTATCGTATTTAAGAGGTCTTTTCTGGAACTTGGCTTTTTATCTATCGCTAAACTCAGAATATTATTTTCCATATCGTTTAGTCCATTTATAATACTTGGGAAACGTTGCAAATGACTTTTTACTGCATCGCCCAAATATGCAAACTGATAATCCTTAAAGTCGGTTAGGTTCTCTAAACGCATGGGATTATTACTGCAATATAACTGCCACACATAGTCGGCATACTCAATGTCATCTTGCGATAACACTTTTTTATTCTTGTAAAGGTCCATTAATTGCGCATCAGAAAGCTCGTTGAGGGTATACATTTTATCTGAATCATCTTCCTTTCCACTACATACCAATGAAATTTGAGCATACTTTCTGTTAGCCAACAACCAGCTAATTACCGCCAACATATTTACTTGACAAAAAAGATCGTACTCGAACCAAAGCACTATTTCATCCTGTTGCTTATGATTACAAAGCGAGCGGTATTCTTTCAAGGTTTTTTCTATAAACCAAGACTTAGATACCTTGTAGTTTTTGTGAAGAAACTCATAGCGTGTCTTCCAAAAAGACTCGCTTCCCACGGTGTTCAATGTTTTTCCTTCGCACAGCATTTCGCGCCAAGTAATAACGTCTCCTTTAATATTTAATTTATCAAGCCGTTTGGTAAAACTGTCGCCGTTAGTGATGTGTAGTAAGGAACTCATTTCCGATTGGTTTAGGATCTTGGGGGTTAAATGTAAGCTTTATGTGAAATAAATAAAAAAAATTAACAAAAAAAGAACCACAGCGGGCGTCATAAGAAAGTAAAGAAATAGCAATCAGCCACCTACGCGCTTCACTTTAAATCCCTTTTCCTGTAAAATAGTCATTATTCTATCCCTGTAATCGCCCTGGATAATGATTTTACTATCTTTAAAACTACCGCCAACACTCAGTTTTGTCTTTAGCTCCTTTGCTAATTTTTTAAAATCTGCGTCGGCACCTGTATAGCCCTCTAAAATGGTAATAGGTTTGCCCTTTCGCTTCTCGTATTTACAAATAATAGGGTCATCTTGCATCCAAATACTTTTTTCAATATGTTCTTTCGGGGTGTCTTCCGGTGTATGCTCAGGGAAGAGATTTCTTAGCTGGTCTTGTAGGTCCATGGCTATTCTTTGATCAGTCCTAATTCAATTAAGCGCTCGTGTAAAAATTCCCCAGCTGTAATATCCTCAAACCCCTTTGGATGCGACTCGTCTATACAGTTATGTAAACAGTTTAAGGGCATTTCACTAATAGGATGCATGAAAAATGGCACTGAATACCTAGAACTTCCCCATAATTCCTTGGGAGGATTAACCACTTGATGAATGGTAGATTTTAGTTTATTGTTAGATAATCTAGACAGCATATCCCCAACATTAATCATCAGTTGGTCTGGCTGTGCTATGGCATCTATCCATTCTCCACGATTGTTTTTAACCTGTAAACCCTTTCCGTGAGCACCCATCAACAAGGTGATTAAGTTAATATCCCCGTGGGCAGCTGCTCGCAATGCATCTTTTGGTTCCGACATTATTGGTGGATAATGAATGGGACGTAAGATTGAATTCCCATTAGCGATATAGTCATCAAAATAAGTTTCCTCCAATTCTAAATGAAGTGCTAGGGCTCGCAGCACGTATCGTGCGGTCTTCTCCAACATTTCATAGGTTTCTTGGCCTACTTCATTAAACCTAGGCAGCTCAGAAACCATCACATTATCCGGATATTCTTTGGCGAGTCTGGCGTCATCGGTCACATACTGGCCAAAATGCCAAAATTCTTTTAAATCGCCTTCTTTTCTCCCTTTTGCATGTTCTTTTCCGAATGACGTGTAGCCACGCTGTCCTCCAATACCAGCTATTTCATACGTATCCTTTACCTGTTCAGGCATTTGAAAGAACTTTTTTATTTCGTCATAAAGATTTGCTACCAAAGCTTCCGATAAAAAATGACCACTGAGGGCTACAAAGCCTATGTCTTCGAAGGCTTTTCCTAGCTCTTGAATAAATTTCTCCTTCCGTTTGGGATCTCCTGAAATAAAATCCGACAAATCTACACTGGGTACCAAACTCATAATCTATTTTTTGTGTTTAGGTAAATTTACAACTTATTGCTTAGTTACAATGGTGTTATAATATTCAGGGATATCCTGTTTTTTGTTACATTTATACCTTTATATATAAAACCACCGCCGTACGCATGGATTACAAGCAGTTTCAGGTAGCAGAAAGTATGCAGTTAACGCTATATAAGGCATTGTTAAGGCCAAGAATGATAGAGGAAAAAATGCTCATTCTATTGCGTCAAGGCAGAATCTCTAAATGGTTTAGCGGTATTGGGCAAGAAGCAATCTCGGTTGGGGTCACTAGTGCGATGCAGCAAGAGGAGTACATTCTCCCTATGCACAGGAACCTAGGTGTTTTTACCACTCGAGATATTCCTTTACACAGATTGTTCGCACAATGGCAGGGCAAGGCAAGCGGCTTTACTAATGGTAGGGATCGAAGTTTTCACTTTGGTACACAGGCTTACAAGATTATTGGTATGATTTCTCATCTAGGACCGCAGTTGGGCGTGGCCGATGGTATTGCTTTAGCGCACAAGCTTAAGAAGGAGAAGTGCGTAACTGCTGTATTCACTGGAGAAGGAGCTACCAGTGAAGGTGATTTTCATGAAGCACTGAACGTAGCCTCCGTTTGGAATTTACCTGTACTCTTTTGTGTTGAAAACAACGGGTACGGACTCTCTACTCCAACTAACGAGCAGTTTAGTTGTACCGATATAGCGGATAAAGGCATCGGTTACGGCATGGAATCTCATATTATAGATGGGAATAATATTTTAGAAGTATATACCAAGATCGATACCTTATGCAAGGATATTAGAAATAATCCAAGACCAATGCTTTTGGAGTTTAAAACCTTTCGGATGCGGGGTCATGAAGAAGCTAGTGGCACAAAGTATGTACCTCAGGATATCATGGATACTTGGGCGGCCAAAGATCCATTAGATAATTTTGAAGCGCACTTACTTTCGATTGGGGTGCTATCAGAATCAGAACGGGTAACGCTAAAACAAGAGATACGTGCCGAGATAGAGGGGAGTCTTAAAATAGCCTTTGATGAAGAAGCAATAATATTTAATGAAAGTAAAGAATTAGGTTCCGTATATCAAAAATTTGATTTTAAAGAAGTTAAACCTTCTATACATAAAAAAAATATTCGTTTAGTAGATGCTATTTCAGATGGATTACGCGGTGCGATGGAACACTACGACAACCTAGTGATTATGGGTCAAGATGTTGCGGAATATGGCGGAGTATTTAAAATAACCGATGGTTTTGTAGCAGCTTTTGGAAAGGAACGGGTTCGCAATACACCCATCTGTGAATCTGCCATTGTATCTGCCGCTATGGGCTTATCTATTAACGGGATGAAGGCGGTAATGGAAATGCAGTTTGCCGATTTTGCCTCTAGTGGGTTTAACCCTATAGTGAACTATTTGGCTAAGAGTTATTACCGATGGGGCGAAAATGCCGATGTGGTCATTCGTATGCCCTGTGGAGGCGGTGTTGCTGCCGGACCTTTTCACTCCCAGACCAACGAAGCATGGTTTACTAAAACACCAGGATTAAAAGTAGTGTATCCCGCTTTTCCATCAGATGCCAAGGGACTTTTAGCTACCGCAATAGACGACCCTAACCCGGTCCTCTTTTTTGAACATAAGGCCTTATACCGAAGTGTTTATGAAGATGTTCCAACGAATAACTACACCATCCCGTTTGGTAAGGCTAATCTATTAAAACAGGGTGCTCAAGTAAGTATAGTGAGTTACGGGGCTGGCGTTCATTGGGCTTTGGAAGTTTTATCACTGCATTCAAATATTCAAGCAGACCTTTTAGATTTAAGGACCTTGCAGCCTTTGGATATTGAAAGTATTTACACTTCGGTTAAAAAAACAGGTAAACTTATCATACTGCAAGAGGATAGTCTATTTGGAGGTATTGCAAGTGATATCGCTGCAAGTGTAATGGAAAACTGTTTCGAAAATCTTGATGCGCCTGTTAAGCGTGTAGGCAGTCTAGAAACACCTATCCCTTTTAACGCAGAGTTGGAGCGAAACTACTTAGCGAAATCTAGATTTGAAAAAGAACTACTGGCTTTAATTGCGTATTAAAGGTATCGCGTTAACCTTATTTTTATTTGAGCCAAGCCCAACTTTTGCTTTTGCCCTAGGTTACATGACAAACAATATTTAATTATTACTACGGCACATCCAACAGGGCATGTAATCCGTATATAAGGCTAACAACAAATCTACTTAGTTTATGAAAAAAATGATTTTGCTATTAAGTACTTGTGCAATTACTTTTTCTTCTTGCTCCGTATCCAAGGAGGCAAGAGCAAAACGCAACATATTAAGTGGCTCATGGATATTAAATGATGTATCCTTTGCCAACAACACAGGAAATTTTAAGGCAGTACTTTTCAATGACGTCGAAGACATTTGTTTAGAAGGCAGTGATTGGTTCTTTCGCGATAACAATAGTACCGGAAGGTATACGATTTCTCCTTCCACACTTTGTAATGGTGGGGACCGCTTTATCCGATGGTCTGTAGTGGAGCGCGAAGACAATAATAGCAGTCAACTTCAGTTTAAGTTTATTGATGAAAAGCTAAAGGATATTTCTGGTGGTGTTGGTTATCGTTTAACCATAGAAGACTTAACGGAACAAGCCATGCGCCTTTCTTCCAACGTCATGGTAGACGGTGCATCGGTATCGGTGGTTTACGAATTCAGTAAAAAATAATTTACCTACTTATACATATATACAAATGAAAACAAGACTAGTAAGAAGTTCGGCATACATTATGGCTTTTGCAATGATTATGAGCTGTAGTACGATAAAAAATGCAAATAAAACTCAAAAAGGTGCCGGTATTGGTGCCGCGGGTGGCGCCATTATAGGTGGTGTCATCGGAAATAATGTCGGCAACGGCAACAATACGGTACTTGGCGCAATCCTTGGAGCCGCACTTGGAGGGGCCGCTGGCGGTTATATAGGTAACCGAATGGACAGACAAGCAGAGCGTATAGAGAATGAAATTCCTGGTGCAGAAGTAAAAAGGGTAGGTGAGGGTATCAATGTAACCTTTACTCAAGACGCCGGCGTATTTTTCGATAGCAATAAAGCTGACGTTAAAGGGGCTTCGGCTGCAACCTTAAATAAATTGGCCCGTATATTTATGGAGTATCCAAATTCCAATATTTTGGTAGAAGGCCATACGGACAGTAGTGGTGCAGAAGACTATAACATGAGTTTGTCTAAACAACGAGCAGAATCTGTTGTGGCATTCCTTAATACGAAAGGCATAGGTTCCAATAGGTTTACTACGAAGTGGTATGGTGAAGCGCAACCTATTGGAGATAACACAACTCCAGCAGGTAAGACTCAAAATAGAAGAGTAGAGCTTGCCATAGTTGCAAGCCCAGAGTTAAAACAAGAAGCAATGAAGGAAACGGGGAACTAATAACTCTTTGTATTTCCTAAATTAAAATCCCTGTATAAACAGGGATTTTTTTTTGGAAAGACGTATCTTACCCTTGTTGGAAAAAAAGGATGTAATTATCGTAGGGGGTGGGCTTGCAGGGCTTACAGCGGCTATAGCTTTATCAGGATTTGGACATCGTATATTGCTGTTTGAAACCAATGCATATCCACATCATAAAGTATGCGGAGAGTATGTGTCAAACGAGGTACGACCATACCTAGAGCACTTAGGAGTAGATCTTATTGCTGCAGGGGGGGTTTCTATTACAGATTTTGAGATCAGCACTCCAAATGGAAATAAAATAACAACGACGCTTTCGCTAGGGGGGACAGGAATAAGTAGGTTTCTTTTTGACGAGCTTCTTTATAACAAAGCGAAATCCCAAGGGGTGGAGTTCATATTTGCCAAAGTTGGCAACATCCAGTTCGCTGCTAACACCTTTACCGTAGCTAGCGAGGGCAATACTTACCATGCTACCGCCGTAATAGGTGCATATGGAAAACGATCAAGCTTAGATAAAACCTTGAAACGAGCCTTTAGTTTTAAAAAGCAGGATTGGCTAGCCGTGAAAGCACATTATAAACATCCCAATTTTGCAGAAAACCTAGTAGCCCTGCATAATTTTGAAGGTGGATATGGCGGACTATCCAAAACAGAAAATGGAGCTGTAAATTTCTGCTATCTTGCACATTATGATACGTTTAAAAAGTATACGGATATCGATGCTTTTAATCGTGTCGTGGTCTCTAAAAATCCGTATCTAAGAGATTTCTTTGAGGAATCCGAACCTATATTCGACAAACCTTTGGCCATTGCCCAAATTTCTTTTGATAAAAAAGCGCCCGTAGTAAATCATATTATCATGTGTGGAGATACCGCCGGACTCATACATCCGCTTTGCGGCAATGGGATGGCTATGGCGATACATAGTGCCAAATTAGCTTCAGAAGCGATGCATGTATTTTTAAACGACCCGAAGAAAGACCGCAACAAGTTGGAACACGAATACACCAAAAGATGGAATACCTTCTTTAGGAATCGGTTATGGTTCGGGAGAAAATTACAGCGGCTACTTTTGGATGATAAATGGATGAATGCTGGTTTAAAACTAGCTGGCCGCTCCAAAGGAATCTTAAATTACGTAATTTCGAAAACCCATGGTAAACCTATCTTATAATGATTGATTGGACGCGAAGAAGTGAGCAGATGGAGCTCATGGATAACTATGAAGGACCTATTAGTGAGCTAGAAATTATTCTGAATGATATTACTAGGGTAAATCGTATTTTAGGCGGAAACAAAATTACGGTAGACGCTGTATTTAAATTGATACAAGAGGTTTCTAAAAAATCGTATACGATTTTAGATATGGGCTGTGCCGATGGAAATATGCTCCGAAACATGGCTTTGGAGGCTAGAAAGCAAAAAATAAAGGTGCAATTAATAGGCGTAGACCTAAGTGCAGATGCGCTGGTCCTAGCACGCAAGGCTTCGATTGATTTTCCTGAAATTAGCTATTATGAAAAAGATATTTTAACAACAGATTTTTCGGATTTCGAATGTGATATTGTGACCACCACCCTAACGATGCATCATTTTAAAAATGAAGGAATATTGAAGTTTATTCGCCAGTTTGAGCGCTTGTCTACTATGGGTATCGTTATTAATGACCTACAACGAAGCAGGGTGGCCTATACACTCTTTAAGGGGTTTAGTCTTCTTTTTATTCATACCAAAACCGCAAGAATAGACGGATTAATATCAATTACTAAGGGTTTTTCCAAATCAGAATTACAGACATTCGCGAAATCCCTACCCAATCTAGGCCATAGTATTTCATGGAAATGGGCCTTTAGATATGTATGGGTGATGCGTAAAAAGCGATAAAACAATATATGAATACAACAAGAATAGTAGCCGTTACCAAAACACTGCCAAAGTATTGCAGAGAAACTAAGGAAATACTTCCTTTTGTGGAGTTATGGCTGCAAGATCAGGATGAGCGTTTTAAGCGCAAGGTCATTAAGATTTTTGAAGGTGCCGCAGTAGATAAACGGTATAGCATTATGGACCCAGAAGAAGTGTTTTTGGCCACATCTTTTGAAGCTAAAAACACTATTTATGCGCGAGAATGTAAAAAACTAGGGACAACCGTGCTCCAAGATGCCCTTACGAAAGCGAACTGGACTCCAGAATCATTGGATTACATTATTACGGTAAGTTGCACGGGAATTATGATTCCGTCATTGGATGCTTATTTAATTAATGAATTAGGCCTACGGCAAGATGTAGTCAGGCTTCCAGTAACAGAAATGGGTTGTGCAGCCGGTGTTTCGGGACTAATTTACGCGCATAATTTTCTGAAGTCTAATCCAGACAAAAGAATAGCCATTGTTGCGGTAGAGAGTCCCACCGCAACATTTCAACTGAATGATTTTTCCATGGCAAACATGGTCAGTGCTGCGATTTTTGGTGATGGAGCGGCATGTGTATTACTATCCTCAGAAGAAACAGCAGAAGGACCTAAAATACTTGGAGAGGAGATGTATCACTTTAAGGATACCGCCCATTTAATGGGGTTTGATCTTACAAATCATGGTCTAAAAATGATTTTAGACCCAGCGGTACCGGAAACAATTGCAGGCCATTTTCAAAATATCGTACATCCTTTTTTAGAGCGCTACGGAAGTGATATCTCAAAAGTGGATCATCTTATATTTCATCCAGGAGGAAAAAAAATAGTGCAAACGGTAGAAGCCTTATTCGGTAGTTTAGGAAAGAATATTGATGATACCAGAGCGGTGCTGAAGCTTTACGGGAACATGAGCAGTGCGACGGTGCTATATGTGCTAGAGCGATTCATGGAGAAAGATATTTCGGCAGGGGAACAGGGCTTGGTATTGAGTTTTGGTCCGGGGTTTTCTGCACAACGGGTGCTGCTGGAGTGGTAAGCACCATTAGGTAGTCTTACTGAGCAGTAAAAGAGGTATTGAAACAAAGCCCCAGCAATGATGCGGCTGAGGTACTTTATTTATTTCCAAGAGGATACTTAAAATAGCGCACAACAACTATTATAAAATTAGAGGGTGACTAAAGTCTAGTCTCCGGTGAGAACATGAAACAATGAACAAGGAGCAAATACTAGAATTTCTTCCCTATGCCAAACCTTTTCTCTTTGTAGATGAGCTATTAGGCGTTGATGATAAAGGGGCGGAGGGACGTTTTACTTTTTACGCCACCATGGATTGCTATACCGGGCATTTTAAGGAATATCCTGTTACGCCGGGGGTGTTGCTTACAGAATGTTGTGCGCAGATAGGTTTGGTCTGCTTAGGTATTTATCTTTTAAAAGGTGAAAAAAACCTGAATAAGATGAAAATAGGGATGAGCAGTTCTCAAATGGAGTTTCTAAAACCGGTTTTGCCAAATGAAACAGTACGTGTAGTTTCTAAGAAAATCTATTTTAGATTTCAAAAACTAAAGTGTGACGTACGTATGTACGATGCCAAAGGCGAAATGGTCTGTAAAGGCATACTGGCAGGAATGTTAACAACTAATGCTGATGAATAGACGTGTGGTAATTACCGGTCTGGGTGTATGTGCACCCAATGGTGTGGGACTCAACGACTTCACCAATGCCCTTACGCAGGGCAGAAGCGGAATTCGATTTCAATCAGAATTGGAGCGACTTAAATTTGGATGTCAAATAGCTGCTAATCCATTAGTTAAAGATAATATTCTAAATAATTACTTCACCCCTTTGCAGTTGCGAGGATTGAACGCTTCCGGTATCGTTTATGGGGTTATTTCAGGTATGGATGCCTGGGCCGATGCAGGTCTTGAACCGAATACCAGTACAGAACCTTCATGGGATTACGGCATCTTGTTTGGCACTGGTATTTTGGGGGTGGATAAGTTCCGGGAAGCTATTTTGATGATCGATGGCCAAAACGTAAGGCGACTGGGTAGTACAAGTGTTCTGCAGACCATGGCAAGTGGTATTAGTGCTTATTTGGGAGGGAATTTGGGCTGTGGTAATCAGGTATCAACCAACTCAGCTGCTTGCACCACAGGAACAGAAGGTGTTTTAATGGGGCATGAGCGTATTTCTAGCGGAAAGGCAGAAGTTATGCTTGTGGGGAGCTGCAGCGATAGTGGTCCCTATGTTTGGGGCGGTTTTGACGCTATGCGAATTTTACCTAGAGGATATAATGACAACCCTACGGAAGCAAGCAGACCCATGAGCGCATCGGCAAGCGGTTTTGTTGTGGGGAGTGGGGCAGGAGCCCTAGTATTAGAATCGCTAGAAAGTGCAGAGAAACGCGGAGCAAAAATATATGCTGAGGTTTTAGGCGGAGAGATTAATAGCGGCGGACAATTGGGTGAAGGTTCTATGACGGCACCCAACAGCATAGCGGTTCAGCGTTGTATTCGTAATGCAGTACAAAATGCAGGAATCGAAGCTACCGACATCGATGTAATAAATGGACATTTGACAGCTACTGCAAAAGACAGTCTTGAAGTGGCAAATTGGAGTGCAGCATTAAATCGAAAAGGAGTAGACTTTCCTTATATCAATTCATTTAAAGGCATGATTGGTCATTGTTTGGCAGCGGCAGGAAGTATTGAATGTGTAGCTTCGGTTTTGCAGTTTAAAGAGGGTGTGGTTTTTGGAAATGTCAATTGTGAGGATGCACATCCAGAAATAACTGCTATTATATCCGAAACCAGAATCCCGCGGACAACGATTTCCTATCGTCCTAAAGTTATTGCAAAAGCAAGTTTTGGTTTTGGTGATGTGAATGCATGTGTTATTTTTAAGCAGTATATAGATTAGGCTATTTTTTTTTGTGTTACTGCGAGAGTAAAAGAATACGGTAATCAGTGGCTGTTGAAAAAGCGCTATTGAGTAATCAAGTAAGGATTTGGACGAAACCCATATAGATTCACGTGTAGTTTTTAAACTGATAGTTGCTGTTGCCTTTAAGACCGTTGGATTAAATTCTTTCGCAAAAGTCAAAAAAGTCTATTCCCGTTAAAAAAAAGTAAATAAAAATTATAAATTAAAAGTATAGGTGTTATCATGACAAAAGAAGAACGCTACGAAAAATTAAAAGATATTATTAAAATATATCTTCCTGAGGATGTGAATATAACAGCTGTTCATGAGAACAGTAACTTTATTACAGAATTAAATATTAATTCGGCTAGTTTGGTAGATATAGTATTGGATGTAGAGGATGCATTTGACATCCGTTTGGAGAACGAGGATATGGATGAAATGCTAACGGTGAAAAATGCCTTGGACATCATCGCTACAAAACTTGCTGCAAAATAAACGGATACATGCGTAATTTTATAGCTTGGGCACTACCTCGTTTACGAGCAGATAAACGCTTGATAGCCTTGTATTGCGCAGTCTACTTCATTTGGGGTTTTGGAATGGATTGGTTTGGTGCTCAGGTAGAAATAGCGCGATTTACCTTTTGGTGGCAAGTGATTACCTGCTACCTCTTATATATGATTCCTATTTCCCTATTGTTACGCGGTTTGCCCTTTCATACACAATACGCTTACGGATTAATAGCTATGGGATTTTTAGAGTTTGGAGGGTACGCCTTAGGAACTTCTTTTGCCTATCCTAATAATTTGTTAGATGCCTTTTTTGGAGAACGAACTTTTGCGTTGGGTATGGCACTCTTTTTTGCCTTATATTTTCCACTAGGAAATTGGATGGTAGGGAAGCTGTTTGCTTTCTTTTTTAAATCCTAAATTGGGCGAGGGCTATAATTACGCTTGGCACCCTTGGTCTTAGTAAAGGTTTTCACCGCAATTAAACCAAAGCATTAGCTAAAAAAGGAGTTCATTATTTCTCTTTTGTTTCGTCTGCCGTTTTATCGGTAATAAAGAGAGATGCTAATACACCGGTCAACAGTGCTATAGATATCACAGATAGGGATACCCACTCTGGAAACTTAATGTGATGTGCCAATAACATTTTTACACCCACAAAAGCGAGAATAACCACAAGGCTGTAATTAATATACCTAAACTTCTGTAACATTCTAGAAATTAGGAAGTACATAGATCGTAAACCGAGAATCGCCAAAATATTAGAACTGAAAACGATGAAAGGGTCAGCGGTAATCGCTAAAATAGCCGGGATACTGTCCAGTGCAAAAAGAATATCCGTAAGTTCAATGACGACCAAGGCAACAAATAGCGGCGTAGCGGCCAATACGCCCTTTTTTCGGATAAAAAAATCGTGTCCTTGAATAGTCGTGGTTATCGGGTATATTTTTTTGAGTTGTTTAAATACAAAAGAGTTTTGAGGGTTGAAGGCATTCTCATCGCCTTTTAACATTTTATAGGCTGTAAATAGTAGGAAAACACCGAATACATAGATAATCCATTCAAACTTGGTAATTAAGGCAACTCCGAAAAGAATCATTAGGGCTCTAAATACGATAGCTCCCAAAATACCCCAAAACAGTACTCTATGCTGGTAGATAGCTGGAATTTTAAAGGAGGTAAAAATGACAGCGATTACAAAAACATTGTCAATACTTAGAGAAAGTTCGATGAGATAACCTGTAATGTATTTTAGGACCGCATCATTAGGGGTGAGTCCGGTTGGATTTTCGGTTAGTCCTGATGAAAATAACCAATAAATTACACCACTAAAAGCTAGTGCAATTGTCACCCATATAGCTGTCCATATACCTGCTTCCTTAGACTTTATTACATGGTCCTTCTTGTTAAAAACACCAAGGTCTACTGCTAAAAACACAATAACACACGCTATAAAAATAATCCAAACCCACATAATAACTTATTTTAAAAATGCAAAGTTAAACATCATTTTTAAAATCGGATACTACAAAAACAAAGATTATGAACTTAAAAAAAACAATTTCTGTGGACTATTTGAATGGATAAGTCGGAAGTAAAAGCAATCCGAAGATAAAAAGGATATTACGATGTGTACATATAGGGAAAGCATGCTCAAACAGCCTAAAACCTTATGCTAACTTCAGCACGAACGAAACGGTGACTTTATTAGATTCCCTACCTTTTTTAAGGATGGTGATATTAAAATCACTAGTAAATAGGGTAGTGGACCCGGTGAGGGTGTCACCATCTTTTTGGAATAGTATGATTATCGGTTTGGAGATGCCTTTGAGGGTGAGTGTCCCGTATACGGTAATTTGTTCCGCAACAGTCTCTATTTTGGTGCTCTTAAAAGTAATAAATGGGTAGTTATCCACATCAAAATATGTAGCTCTCCGTAGAGAAAAATCACGAATAAAATTACCCGTTCGTATCGTTTCCGATGCTACTTGGCCTATGATGACTGAATTTTCTAAAGTATCCCAATCGATAACGGAAGAAGAACTAAAGTCCGAAAGGGTACCCGAAACGTCTTTTTCAACGAAGGAAAACGCTACGGTACCTTCTTGTATTCGTGTACCTTGGGCATGAAGTCCACAAGAAATAGTGATGAAGAGGCAGCAGAAAAATAAATATTTCATTTTTAAAGAAGGTTAGTAAAAATGGGAAAAACGACACCATATAATTTTGGCTTACTGCTACGCTAGTAACAGTAAGCCAAAATTAGCTAATTTCAATTGCTATGTTAGCAATGTATTAGAGTTCTAATGCGATTTCATTTTAGCCTTTCGACGTTGTAATTGACGGTCTAGTTCTTTAATTGTTGCTGCTATGGACGCTTCAAAGCTTGCGGTGCTGGACTCTGCGAAAAGTCTTGGCCCAGGAGCACTTAGCCGCATGTTGCAAATCATTCCTGTATCTGAAGAAGACGTATTCTCAGTTTTAAAAAATACATCGGCTCGGACAACAAAATCGAACTTATCCAATAACTTCTCTAGTTTTTCGGCGGCCATAATTTCTAAACGGTTACTGGCCTTCACATTATCATATTCAAAATTGATATTCATACCTTGTTATGTTTAGTAAAAGGTATGAAATTCTACTGAAATGAGATACCTATTTTAACGTAAATTTTAGGATTAATTTAAAAAAAACACCATTAATTGCTGATAACGTGATATTTATCATATTTGAATAGAAATAATAGGTGTTACTTTATCTGCTGATTTAAGAGTCCTATAAACAAACGGAAGATGAAAGCGCAAAAGCAAATACAGGTGCCAACAGATTTTACGCGCTTTACGTATCGTATGAATAGAAGCTATAGTGATTTGTTGCAGCTTAGGCTAAAACTAAATTCCTATACCTATGAACCCAACACCTACGGCCAATACGAGACAAAGGCTATACTGCTGCAGCAATTAACCGTAGTGATAGCTGAACATTTAGAGGTATTAGCGAGCGTAAAGCATAAAATATGGAATGTAAAACAAGGAATTTCCAAGATACGTTATCAACTTTCCACTACCAAAGCGCTGGATGAAGCCATACACACCTATACGTCGGAACGTAGTTCGTATTCGTAAAATTTTTTAGTTTTTTAGTTGTAAAGAAGTAGGTAAACCACGTTGTTAGATAAATAATAGTACTTTGCAATATAACAGTATTATAACAAAATGAAAAAGCTTCTGTTTTGTGTCTATTGTATCTTTGGATTTCTGGCTACTTCTGTTGCGCAAGTGCAGCAAATAGATGCTATATATAACATGCTGCCGGAGGAAGATACCCCCTTAATACTAAGATTTGAACCCAACTTTAAAAGTACCGTCAATAAAAAGCGTACCCTTTTTAAAATGGAGCGCCAATATATAGACACGATGCAGGTTTCAGATAAGAAAAAACAGCGTTTGTTGCGAAACTTATACAAAGACATATATGCGGGTACTTTTGAAAAAATAGGCATAACGGATACGGTTTTTGTGGTTGAAATTGATGAATAGAGTTTCACCTAACATATTTAGTGGTAGTGCTGTATGCGTTAATACAGCACAAGGGGTATCAAATCTTAACCCAACGGACCGGATGACGGGTTCCAACAAGAAAATTAAGCCTAATAAAGTATGACTTTGAGAATTGAATTAAAGTATAAACTACTGCTGATGAAAGGAATTGTAATAGTACTTGCCTTTGGATTATTTTTAGGGTGTAGCAGTGCGACTAAGGTGTCCCAGAACGCAGAAACCGTTGCTGCATTTATCAGCTTTGTTGAACAAAAAACATTTCAATTTAGGGCAGATACCGCGTACCCTATGACAACTCAAGCTTTTAATTCAGTTGCCAATTCGGGAATTTTACCTCCAGGCAGTACTTCAGGGGCTATTCAACTGATTGGAATTTCCAATTTCATAAAAGTGTACGGAGATAGCGTCTCCGGTAATCTACCATTTTACGGCGAACGCCAATTTGGAGGTAGACGCACGGCTAATGCAGGGATTGAATTTAAGGGCATACCGAAAGCATATAGTCAAACGTATAACGAAGCCAAAAACCGATATGACATTGCCTTTGAAATTTCCGATAAAATGGAACGGCATCAGGTAAACATAAAATTGTTTCCCAATATGTCCGCCAATGTTTCGGTCAATAGTAATCAACGCAATACTATTCGATATGCAGGCACTGTTGCAGCTATTGAAAGTGATAAAAAAGAATAAGCTACTTCGTGTTATCTCCCACGCATATCCTAATCGTGGCGAAGCTATAGTGCCTAAAGTTCGAAATTATTGAGTATTTATGCTGTTTTTCGTTAAAAAAGGCTTAAAAATAGAAGGTTTCTGCTTGATTTTGGGTTTTCTGTATGAAGATCAATACCTTTGTAGTTCGATAAAGTGAAATATAGAAAACAACAACATGGGTAAAGTAAAAGAAGGTGATGTAGTTTTAGTACATTATACGGGTAAATTAAGTGATGGTCAGGTGTTTGATAGCTCCTTGCAAAGAGAACCTCTTGAAGTAACATTAGGGCAAGGAAGTTTGATTCCCGGTTTTGAGAAAGGGCTTATAGATATGGCTCCTACCGATAAAAAGACGATTCTTATTGACAAGAAGGATGCGTATGGCGAAAAGCAGAAAGAGCTTTTCCAGACGGTACCGAAAGAACACTTACCAAAAGACATGACTCCAGAAGTAGATATGGCACTTGTAGCTTCAAATGAAGATGGCTCTGAGAAACAACTGCGTATTGCTGAAGTGAATGAAAACGACATCGTAGTAGATGCTAATCATCCATTGGCAGGGCAAGACCTTACGTTTGAGCTAGAATTGATGGAAATCAAGTAGTTCTTCTAACAGCTTCATATAATAAAAACCGCCTGTAATTAGGCGGTTTTTTTATGCGCAAACTTTATGGGGCGTAACGGAACAAAATAAACGACCTATAATCGCTTTGGGTTTATGGAACATAGTATTGGCAAGAAATGATACCGATTAGAGTCCCAAGGCTTCTAGACAATTTTGTATTTTTAGACAGGAATAGTAGTTCACATAAAAAGAAGACCGTATCCCTATTCCTATTTTTTTATAAATGGTTGCAAAAGCAAGTGTAATATGAGTGTATCAAAAAGTGCTAGTACCTATACCTATTTCCATTTTATAACACTTAGTATAATCTTGCTCCTATGTTCCTCCTGCGCAGAAACCCATGCCGATCCGGACAAGGAGGATTGGATAGCCCTTTTCGATGGGGCCAACTACGCAGACTGGACACCAAAATTCGCAGGTTATGAACTTGGTGAGAATCATAAGAATAGGTTTGTCTATGCTGATAGCCTCTTAAGTGTTCGGTATGCAGAAACAGATTCATTTAACGGAAATTTTGGACATCTCTACTATAAAAAGAAGTTCTCGCATTACAAGTTAAAGGCGAAGTATAGATTTGTTGGGGAGCAAATGAAAAACGGTCCGGGATGGGCATTTCGGAATAACGGACTAATGCTTCACTGCCAAGATCCAAAAACAGTGGGGCTACAACAGGATTTCCCCATTTCCTTAGAACTACAGCTCTTGGGAGGTGAGGGTACAAAGGCCCGTAATACGGCTAATCTCTGTACGCCTGGCACTAATGTCGTTATGGGAGACAGCTTGTTTACCCCGCATTGCATCAATTCAAATTCAGATACCTACCCTGGAGACCGTTGGGTAGATGTGGAGGCCTTGGTACTTGGCGATTCTCTTGTGCAACATATCATGGAAGGGCAGGTGGTGCTAGAATTCAAGAACCCAACCATTGGTGGCGGTAATATAGAAGGATATCTAGAAAGCGCTTATCAACAGGGAAAAGAATTAAACGAGGGGTATATTGCCATACAAGCGGAGACACACCCCATAGATTTTAAGTCCATTGAACTTTTAGACCTTTGCGGCTGTATGGATGAAACCGCTACCAACTACAAATCCTATTATGTTAAAGCAGATAGGGCCGCCTGTGTGTATAAGTAAGGAAATGTGTAGGCTGACCAAAGCTGGATTGTAAACAAGCAGTGAAGTATTTTAGGATGGATTCAAAATAAATAAAGGTATGACCAAGATTGATGTAGAAGGAAAAACGATACTCTTAACGGGCGCTTCCGATGGTATTGGTAAGGCAGTGGCAGATTATATGATGGAAATGGGAGCGAAGGTAGCTGTTCATTACAACAGCAATAAAAGCGCCGCAGAAGCTTTGGTGGCAAAACATCAAAATGGCTCCAAGGCTTTTCAAGCCGATTTATCAGAGGAGCATGAGGTAATCCGACTCTTTGAAACTGTGGTGGCCTATTTTGGACAAGTGGATGTCATCGTTTTAAACGCTGGGGTGTTCTTGGAACAGCCAATGAGCTTGGATACAGCAGCGTGGCTAAAGGTATGGAAACGAACGATGGCTATTAATTTAGATTCGGTAGGCCTACTCACCAAGTTGGGACTGGATCATTTTATAGCGCAGGGTGGCGGGCGTTTTATTTATATCGGAAGCAGGGCGGTTTTTCGGGGAGAAACGCAGGAATTCCTCGGGTATGCTGCTTCAAAAGGAGGAATCACTTCCTTGGCCCGCAGTGTGGCGCGGTCCTTTGGTAAACAAAATATAAAAGCATTTATAGTCGCCCCAGGATTTACACGAACTCGCATGGCCGAAACCTTTATTGAAAGCCATGGAGAAGAAAAAATCCTTAAGGAGATCGCATTGACCGAACTTACCAGACCAGAAGATTTATCCCCACTCATTGCATTACTATGCAGCGGAGGAATGGACCATGCCACTGGTACTACCATAGATATGAACGCTGGAAGCCATATTCGATAGCCTATGAAGTTCAAGACACCTCTGCTTATATTTTTCGGACTAGTACTTTTTAGTTGTAAAGAGCTACCGAAAGAAAAGAAAAGCGACGCTGAGAATCTGGTTATAGAAGCGGAACACCCCGCAGTACCCTCTTCCTATTCCGATTTGGAAGGCAATCCAATAGAGCTTGCTGAGTATAAAGGAAAGCGGGTGCTTTTGAACTATTGGGCGACCTGGTGCCGCCCATGCATCGAGGAAATGCCCGATTTACTCAAATTACAAGCTATTTTGGAGCAGGAAAACTATGTTTTTTTACTGGCCTCGGATGAGTCGGTTGAGAAAATAAAGACCTTTAAAGCTGCTCGTGGGTTTGATTTTAAATTTATCACCTATAACGGAACCTACGGCGCACAACAAATAAATGCCCTACCCGTCACCTTCATTTATAATGAAATAGGGGAGCAGGTGTTTCGCTTTGATGGTGCCATGGATTGGAACACTCCAGAACTAATTGAACAACTAAAAATCCTAGACTAATGCGGTATCAACCTTATTTAATTTTACTATTTTATTTTTGTATAACAAATTGTAAACAAGCGACTAAAAGCCCTGAACCGGAAGTTTTAGTTAGCCTAGTAGAAGAGGTGCCATCTCCGGCCGGAGCCTCGAGTTCTTTACCTCATTTAGCAACCAATTCCGACGGAACCCTAGTATCATGGGTAGAAACCAAAGGGGATTCTTTGACTACGCTTTTCTTTTCTGAGCTGGAGAACGGCATATGGCAAGAACCCCAAGCTGTTGTAGCGGGTGGTGATTGGTTCGTTAATTGGGCTGATTATCCTATGATTGCTGAAAACAACGGAAATTATTGGTCACATGTATTGAAGAAGTCCGCCAAAGGCACCTATTCCTATGACGTGAAAATGACCATAAAGGCAAAGGAAAGCACCAACTGGGAGACAAATAAGGCGCTGCACACAGACGGTACCCCAACCGAACATGGTTTTGTAACGGTGCTGCCCTATAAAGAGGCATTTTTTGTGACCTGGCTAGACGGCAGGAATACCGAGGAAAACGAAGCAGGGGAACGAGGTGCTATGACACTTCGAGCAGCGGAGGTAGCTGCAAATGGGGAGGTAAGCCATGAAAACGAATTGGATGTAAGTACCTGCGACTGTTGCCAGACCACGGCAGCTATTACTGATAATGGTCCTGTTGTGCTCTACCGCGACCGCTTGGAAGACGAAATTCGGGATATTAGCATTGTACGGCAGGTCGATGGAAGGTGGACAGCCCCAAAAACTATTTATGCCGATGGATGGAAAATAAAAGGATGTCCTGTAAACGGCCCCAAGGCAGCTGCTATGGGAAATAATTTGGTCGCTGCTTGGTTTACGGCTGCACAAAACACTGCTAGGGTACAGGTAGCCTTTTCTAAAGATGGAGGGGAAAACTTTGAAAATCCTATCGTGATTGCAGAAGGAACGACAATCGGTAGGGTAGATGTGGTATGGGTAGATGAAGAAACGGCTGTTGTGAGTTGGATGGATATAAAAGAAAAAGTAGCCAGCTTGAACGTGGCGAAGATTTCAAGAACAGGGGTGGTCTCTAATACGGCAACGGTAGTGGCCCTGAACGGCTCTCGCCAATCTGGATTCCCGCAACTAGAAAAAGTGGATGATATGTTGTATTTCGCATGGACCGATGTCACTAAAACCGATACGCGGGTACGCATGGTAAAGATGTCTATCAGTGCACTTTAGTACCGGTACAGGATATTATACCTCTAAAATTTTTAAAAAGGCATCCTTGGGGATGCTTTGTACATGCGTTGCCAAGACCTGAAGATGCCTATAATGATTGTACATGCTGGCATCTGGGTTTACATAATTGAAGTTCTTATGGCGCCAAAAGGCCATAGAGGCTGCGGCATAGATGGTAAACGCTTGTAATGCGTCTTTCTCTATATCGGATAGTTGTGTGTGTTTTTGATAGCCCCTTAACAGCACATGCGCCTTTTGTAAAGCTATCTTTTTTTCATTTTCACAAAGGCCAACAATGGCCATGCCCAAGTCAAAGACGCGGTAATACTGCGCAGCTTCCTCAAAATCCATGATACGGGCCGTTTTTAGATCAGTGCTTACGATGACATTACTGTAAAAAATATCGGAATGAATCAGGGATTTTGGCAAATCTTCCGAGCAATAGCCTCCTATGTACGTATGTATGCCATCCAGCCATTTTCCAAACGCAGAATCTGGCATATACTCCTGTACTTGTTGGAATGATTCCCGCCCGTAGGATATCGAAGTGGGCAGGTAGTTTGGCGCGTCTAGCCTATGCAATTTTCCCATTTGTCTTCCTACTTCCGTTAGCATGGTATCCGGCAGTTGGGGCATGATGTTCCCGTCTAGAAACCGCTTTACGATTACGGGTTTCCGCTGCCAATGTGAAATCGGTTCATCGGTACTGGTGTGGAGTACTTGGGAAGTTTCAAAATTATGGGCAGCCAAATAATCTAGTAAAGCCACCTGTTCACGAGCCTGCTGTGTCGTTTTTTGCTCGCATAGTGTGAGTACATATTTTTGCGCACTAGCCGTAATTAAGTAGTTGGTGTTTTCGGAACCACCGCTTAAAATGGAGTAGGAGTCTACAGGATATATTCCGTAGACCTGCATTATTTCCTTAATATCACTGGGGTTTAAATCAGCGTAGTTTGGCATATTAATCCTTGATTGTATGGGCAATATCCCAATCTGCGTTCATAATATCGAGTAAGGCTTCTTCAAGATGGTCATGAGAGCATAAATACACCTTTTCACACTTGTTCTTTGCCTTTTCAATGGAGTGATGCCTTCCTTCTTCTGGCAAGCTATCTGTGTGCAATGCACGTGTAATAACATCTGGGAATTTTGCAGGATGCGCGGTCACTAAGCAAATCATTTTCCGGTCCCCGAGCGCTTCTTTTACGGCGTCTGCAGCAGCCAAGGCAACAGCGCCATGAGGGTCTAACAAATAGCCATCGCTAGCGTAGATTTCTTGTATGAGCTGTAGGGTAGCGGCATCAGATATACTGGCCGATAGAAACCCTTTAGTGTATTCTTGATAGGTTGTTGCATCAAAACGAACCGACCCTTTGGACAAAAAGGCAGCTGACCATTCTTTTATTTTGTGCGCATCCCCAGCAACACAGAAGTATAAATAGCGCCAGAAATTATACGGAATTAATATATCTATGGCAGAGGAGGGTGTCTCAAAAATAGCATTTTTAGAAAAAACACCCTCCGAAAAAATACGGTGTAAACTGGCATTCGTATTATTCGCAATAACGAAGGTGTGTACAGGCAGTCCCATTTTACGAGCGAAACCACCCGCACACAGGTTACCAAACCCACCAGACGGAACAGCCATATCTACGTGCTCACCAATGGTATCTACCGTTTTTAAATAGCCGTAGAAATAATGAACCGTTTGCATTAGTATGCGGCCCCAGTTGATAGAATTTACGCTAGAGAGCTGCACTTTATCCTTAAACGATTTGTTTGCATACAGTTGTGCAATAACCAAGTCTAAATCATCACCCCCATCGGGACAGTTAGAAACGCCAACAGGATGAATATTCGAATGGGGTAAGGTGGTCATCTGCCTTTCTTGCGCTTCTGTTACCATCCCTTTAGGATAGAGTACCCAAGCAGATAAATTTGACTTTCCGGCCGTAAAATAGGCGGTTGCCGGACCCGTATCGCCAGTTGTTGCGACAATTAGCGTTCTGTATTCCTTCCGTCGTTTTAAGAAAAAGTCGACTAAATTTACTAAAAAAGCAAGACCGACGTCCTTAAAAGATAGGGTAGGACCATGGAATAGTTCCATGATAAACAGGTTTTTACGGCATTTCAATTGATGTATTGGAATAATAGCTTCTTTTTCAAAAGGTGCATAGGCCGTTTGTAGTAGTTCTCTAAGTTCTGCTTCGGTCATACAAGCCCTATCAATAAAAAGGGATAATATCTCAAAGGCGAGGTCTACATAGGCTAGGTTTTTCCACTGGCGCAATTGCGTGTGCGTAATGGTCGGTAAACGGGTGGGTACATATAAGCCACCATCACATGCGAAACCATCAAGAATGGCAGTCTCGAAATCTACGGGGCTACCGCCACCCTTATTACTTACATACTGAATCATCCTTCGATTTTAGTTATATATTTCTCATAAACTGCAGTGGTAATCATGATATCCTGTACCGCCACACCGGTAAGGTCTACTACGGATATCTGTTGTTCGTTGGAACGTTGTAGGGGTACATTTTGAATTGCGGTGCCCAGTTCCGAAACTTTGTGTTCCGCAATTGCACCGCTAAGGACCGCACGATAGATTTCCCCGCGACTTCTGCTTTGCGGTATACTATCTGCGATTACAAGGTCTGCTTTGCTTAGAATAGCGCTATCTAGCTCTTGCTTATCGGAGGTATCGGAGCCTACGGCCGTAATATGGGTGCCAGGTAAAATGTCTTCCGATTGTAATAGGGGTTTTTCGGTAGGGGTCGTGGTGACGATTAGGTTCACCTGTTGCGCCAGCGCCGCAGGCGTTTTAGCAATCTGTACGTCATACTCCCCATCAAAAACTGCTTTGAACTCCTGTACATGGCTCGGGTTTCTTCCCCAGACCCAAACGTTTTTACAGGTAGTAACCTCCTTCAAATACTGTAGTTGCAATTTCGCTTGGATGCCTGTTCCAAGAATACCGATACCGGTTACCGATTTTGGCGCAAAGAATTTTGCGGCAACAGCACCTGCGGCAGCGGTTCTAATATCTGTCAGATGCCCCTCATCAAGTAAAACAGCTACAGATTCCCCTGTTTTTTGGTTAAAGAGTAACATCATACCTTGACTCGACGGAATTCCCCATTGGGAATTCCCATAGAATCCAGAAGCAATCTTAATGACATAAAAATCAGTGTTTTTAATGTAGCCGTATTTGATGTGCACATCACCAGGAGGGTTATTGAAAAGGAGTTCTCCAACCGGTGGTACTACCGTATTTCCATTACTATACTGTTTAAAACCCTCTGCCATAGCGGTCACGACATCGATATCTTTGAGCAGGGATTTGATTTCGGAAAGTTGGATTATTTTTGTCATGTTGTTTGATTAAGGTTCGGCGCCATGCAAGGTACTAAATGAGCAAATCTAAAATAGTATTTCAACGGTACTTTATCAGGCCTAGATGCTATTAAAGATGATGTTTGGACCTTATCAGTATCGTATAACCGCTTGGGAATTGGTCGTGTAGTTGCCTTTCACCTCAAAACCAGCTACCTACATGCCACATGATCTAGTTGGAAAACCGCTTGACAAGATACGCCCAGCCGATAAAAAGAAATTGAACAGACACACGAATCAAAGCAGTCTGTTTGCTTCCTATGGCGGTGTTTCTTGAAAAACATCCCAAATAGGAATAGGCAGGAAGCGCAACAAAAGAATGCTACTGCCCGTGGCCGCTTTTTTGGTGTATTGGTGGGAAAAGCAATACAATACCCAAAAGTAATTCTACCGCACCACATGCATAAACGAATAGGGTCTTGGCTGGTAAAAAAGCAAGAACGAAAAGTTTGTAAAAAATGGGATTCACAAAGTGCTGAATTCCCGCATCGCCTAGAAAGACCGCCAATAGTAGTTGTAAAATTTTCCAAAGTAGTTTTATTGCGGTTTATATGGTGGGTATTGGGGTAAGGTATAATATCACTAAAGAGTACAGATATACACTGAATTATAGTTTGGGGTTTCAACGTGCTACGTGTACTTGAAAATGAGAAATCAGTAAACTTGAATGTGACACACTTTTTAAGAACAGGGATACGATTAGAAAAGATACCGCTAGTAGAGCTGAATGGTTCCCGTAATCCGAATACCAAGCAACTAAAAACGGAGATGATTAGGTGTATTTGAAGTGGACCAATGTTATTTAAATCTAGCCAAAGTTGAAAATCGAAAAAATGTAGACCGATGCTTTTTAGAGCAGTAGTTCCAAACCTTGTGCTGTTAAAATTTGTGGCATCATATTTGAACCGATGTACGTGTTTATTAATATTAAATTATATCACATTATGAGTACAGGAACAGTAAAATTCTTCAACGATGCTAAAGGCTTCGGATTTATTACAGAGGAAGGTTCAAACGATGAACATTTTGTTCACATTTCAGGATTAGTAGATGAGATTCGCGAAGGCGATCAAGTTGAATTCGAACTAACCCAAGGAAAAAAAGGATTAAACGCAGTTGACGTAAAAGTTATAGCATAAGGCGATTAAACTTTAAAAAAAAAGGCCCATCAGTACTGATGGGCCTTTTTTTGTTTTAAAAATAATTAGCATGCTAGGAGTTCAGATTGTTCTGGAAAAACAACTTCATATTCAAAGATTAATATATCCATAACAGATTTCGGTGTGATTGTATACGCATTAGCTGTTGCAAAATGTATGATTTCTAGGGGTATAGTTTCATAATTAATACTAGTAATATCGATGCCTAATTTATGCGCTAATAGTTTACCTAGGGTATCATTGCGGTAGAAAATAAGTGTGCTTAACAGTTCTTTAACCAATTGAATTTGTAAAATCAGTTGGTTGTGCTCCTTTGAAAAGGTGTAATTCATTTTACAAGACCTACAGCGAACCACTAAAAGCTTTTGCTGGCAACCCCAAAGCTGCATTTCGTGACCACTGCAATTTTTACAGCAAGAAATTTGCTGACCAAAATCTTTTAGATGTAGTTGTAAATCCTTGTATTGTTCAATCGCTCCTTCATTTTTCGTTATCCACAAGTTTTGTTTTTTCTTGTGTTTCTGGAGCGCAAAACCAAAATACCAACAAAAGAATACGAAAGCGGAAAATGACAATGATATTAGCATCAAAGGCCAAACATCAGCAATGAAAGATATAACAGAGAGTGACTCTGGTGTATGAAACAACGTTTGTTGCAAAAACATGGGGAACGTTTTATTAAAAAATTAATATAAAAAATATTTGGGGTATATACTAATTTCTCTGTATATCATTTAAACTTTTAAACCATTTGGGGCTTTTATCTTCCAAACAGGTGCAACAGAACTTTTTGTTCACATTTCAAAATGTGTAGATACGCTACGTAATATATGAGAGCTTTTCGAAATTTTCCGGTGTATGATTAGTAACGTGGGCGAGATGTAATATTTTAAGCAATAGATAGATATGCGGTGCCAGGGTATCATCTCGCACAACATATTTAGAGGTATTCAATCTTTACAATTGTGGTCGTCTTGTAGATACGAGCGCCGTATACAAAAATTTTCTTATTGATGATTTTTAAAGTCCGCGAGTGGTAGTGTTGGAATTGGTAAGTAATAGGGGTTTCTATATGTTCTATTTTACATAATATATATTATAGAACATTTTATAGCATATTAGCGAATAGCCTATTTGCAGGCTATTTTACATAATTATAGCTATCGGCCTTTAGGACTATATCGGTACTAATTATGTAAAAGCCAATTTGCGGGAACCTTGTGCCAAAGTTTAAACCAAGTAGCTATAATTCCCTTAGCCGCATTAGCTCGCGAAAAAAGAAATTGCCTTTTTAGGCGATCCCTTATTCTCGAGTGTAAAATATCCCTCATGCTTATAAATTTGATTAAAACTCACAACAGGGTCATCAACTTCTTTTAAGTGGTGTCTGCGACTTTGCCAACACATCATCTCGCTGCTAAAACAAATCAGCCTTAGGGCTAATCTATTTTAACCCGTCATTTGTTCCATAATTTTGAATAGCATTTGTAAATAAGCCTCTTTTGAAAAGTAAAATAAATTTATTTTAAATAAATTGAATCTTTCCCTTTTGTTAATAAAAAGGACTTTTCGAAATTCATAATATATATTCTAACTCTATTTTTAAATTTGGGGTTTATGTCATAAAAACAATTGTTCTTAATTTGAACCATTTTAACCTCGTGGAATTTATTTTTAGATGTAAAATTTAGGATAGTATGACCATTATATATGGTCGAACTTTCAAACTCAAAAACAACCTTGTTTTCGTCAATTTTTAAATCTATGTTAGAAAGAATATAGTCGGCAACACATAGATTAAACATTTTATCATTAGGACACTCCATATTTATGCGATAATGCTGTAATACATTTTGGTCCATTTCAAATTTTAAAGCCACATGGTTGTTATCCATGTAAACATAACTTTCTGATATACCATCTGCATGGAATAAAATAGATAGAAGAACACTAACAATAAATACAAAAGGCTTCATATACGTAAAATTAAATGGTTACTTTTTTTATAACTTGCCCGTTTGTAAAATCAATTTGAATATAACACACTCCCCCATTTAAAGAAGAAATATTGTGTAAAATTTGAGGGGAATCTGATTTGTAAGCTAGCGAACCATCAGCTTTATATATTTTGATTTTAGTAATATTAGATTTGGCGTATTGACTTCCAAAATCTAACGTGTTAAATTTATTATATAGGTTTAAATCTAGGACATCTTTTAATTCTTCAAAAACATTTGCATTGGCAATAACCTCAATTGGGCTACAATCTTGAGCCGCTGTTGAATCTGGGCAACCTGGACTAACTTGAAATGAATCATCAACATATTTCCCTTTAAAACATCTAGGGATATATGGCCAACTATCTGTTAACACATAATAATAGGTGCCATTTGGATAGTCTGGAGTAACTCCAAAACGTCCTCCACATTCGTCTAAATTAGAACCTGTGTATTCATAATCTTCTATATATGTACCATCATAAGAACCATTAGGAGCTGTTACACCATCTCCAGGGCGGGTTCCTGATTTTAATGAATATCCGCTTGAAAAATCTGTTATACTTGTATTACTCCCTGTGGCATCGCTATATAGATACTTATAATAAATAGGGAATCCATCGGCCGCATATCCTAATATTGGAGAATGTGATTCTCCATCAATATTCAGGTCGTTTGCAAAGTAATTTGTTGGTATGTTATGATAATGATATCTACTAACACTATTTACATGTCCACCGTTAGGATCCATAATCAAAGTAAAATCTGCCTCAATATGCCAGTTTAAATTTTCTTCCTGCGTATTCGGATTTACAAAATACAATCTTGCAAAAGGAGAATAGTTTATCCCTTGATCAGAAACACCAAAAATAATACCGGCACCACAAGATTGTGAATTTGGATCTCCCTTTATTTCGGTAACGACAGTTGTTAATTCTGGATATTGACACATGGAATATTCAAAATCTTGAGCTTCAATAGTATTTGGACCTCCCCATGGACCAATAGTATGTGCTGGGTAATTGTTGGTATATACTTTTCGAACATTACCAACTGTTTCGAAACAAACAGCATTTGTAGTTTCGTTTGCAAAAATTTCAACTGAATTACAAGCAATTTCTCGTTCTTCTCCCTCTTGAATAATATCAACCATGTCTTCAATCTGGTCATTACTATTTGAGCAAGAACAAATTGTAATAAATATAAGAGCAATTAAAATTGGAAATTTTGAAATAATTGTTGTCATAAGCTTGGGTGCATTTATATTCTAAGACTATTTAAAATGCATTTAGTTTAAGCAGTGTGGGCTTTAATTTTAAAAAAATCAAACAAACCCTATCAGATAAAGGGTTTGACAATCATGATTAAATATTTTTTCTTTATTAATTAAACTAAAGGCTATTTTAAGAGTCAAACACTGCATAACAGATACCATAAAAATATCACATTATGAATTTAAGTTTTTATCGTTTTATTTTCTTATTCATGTTTTCCTATCTCATTACTTCTTGTAGTAGTGATATTGAGGAATTATTTGCAGAAGAAGAACAAATTGAACCAAATCCAGAAATTCTAGGGAATAATGATCTTCCTAACATTTTATTCGTGATTGCTGATGATATGGGAGTAGACGCCTCTCCCGGTTATGATATTGGAACGGTAAAACCACAAATGACTAATATGCAAGATTTAATTACCACAGGTGTACGTTTTAATAATGTATGGTCTAGTCCCACTTGCTCGCCAACGAGAGCTTCTATATTAACAGGAAAATATGGCATTCGAAATGGTGTTGTAGCAGTTGGAGATGCACTTTCTACTTCTGAAACATCTTTGCATAAATATATTGACACTAATACAAATTCTGCTTATAGCAGCGCAGTTATTGGAAAATGGCATTTATCTACTAGCGCAAGTCATCCTAATGACATGGGAATTGATTACTATGCAGGTTCATTAGGTGGTGGCCTTCCATCCTACTCGAATTGGAATTTGGTTGTAAACGGGCAAACCGAATCTTCTTCGGATTATGTAACTACAAAAGTAACAGACCTAGCTATAGACTGGATAGATAATCAAACAAAACCATGGTTTTTATGGTTAGCTTATAATGCGCCACACCCGCCTTTTCACTTACCACCAATAAGTTTACATTCTCAAGGTACTTTGCCAACAGATCAAGCTAGTATTGATGCCAATCCGTTGCCTTATTATATGGCAATGCTTGAAGCATTGGATAGTGAATACGGGCGTTTGTTAAGCGCTATGAGTCAGGAAGAAAAGGACAATACCATTATCATATTTATTGGAGACAATGGAACTCCAAATCAAGTATTACAAGGATTTTCAAGAGGTAAGGGAACTATTTATCAAGGAGGAATTAATGTTCCTATGATTATTTCAGGAAAAGGAGTTACCAGAGTTAATCAAACTGAAGATGCCTTGATTAATACTACAGATTTATTTGCTACCATTTCTGATATAGCTGGTGTTAATACTTCTACTATCAATGACAGTAATAGTTTTAAAGATTTATTAACTTCTACAACCAATACTAATCAGAGAGACTATATTTATATTGAAGATGGAAACGATAATGGTTCCGTAGATTTCGCAATTAGGAATACCTCACATAAATATATATTATTTGAAAATGGTAATGATGCATTATTTAATTTAAACAGTGATTCTTTGGAAACCACAAACCTTTTGGGTCCAAATCAACCAGCTTTAAGTACTTCTGATAGTGCTATAAAGAATCAGTTAACTGCTAAATTAACAGAAATTAGAAACTAACCATAGAATGCCAATCATTTCACACACATTTCACTACGCTCCTATCGTCGTTTCGTAAAAAGCGTATTTACTCGCTCTCTTATATTTGAGAAATAAGAGCTCGTGAACCCTAAAGGGTTTCATTAAATTTTTAAAGTAAGATTTGAGAAAAAAAAATAAAAGAAGATTGTTATTGTACCAAGCTTTTTACCAAAGCAAAGTAACATAACGCAGTACATTATAGTACATTTTTAATTAGGGATTATCCTGTGGATGATTCATAATTAAAAGCTTTTTATAGAAAAATCAAATGATAGCTATAATTCTCTATGGAGTTTATATTGAGCGTAGTCGAAATATAAAATATCCCACAAGGCTTTGAAAGATCAATAAACATTCGTTTAGGGGTGTTTTACAATTCGTCAACAAGTATTAATTAAAATTCCGTAGAATCTCGTATTTGGTGTTGTTCAATACTAATTTTCAAATACGTTATTATAAGAAATATTTTGAGTTTCAAGTTTGTAGCTATAATTGGTCATAGCGCCTGTGCTGAGTTTATCGAAGTATAAAATTGCCGCCCGCAAACGCTCGATTGCTTTTTAAAAATTAGTATGCTTCGCAGTAATTTTTTTAAACAGAATATTTCAACGCTTCCATATTTTATTGTGAACACAAGCCGAATGCCAAAAAAAAGCTAACCTTTTTAGAATTCTGTAAAGTGTGTAATTTCAATTCAGTTCTTCGTATAATTTTTTTCTAAATTATACGAAGTTATACCAATGGCTATTTTCATTGTAATCTTCAATTTCTATTATTGTGTTTTTTGAATGAAATGAATTCATCAATTTTGACACATCAAGTTTTATAAGCTGCATACAATTAGTAATTAAGTCATCTCTAAAGCCTTTTTCTTGCATTTCCAAAGCAAAATCGATGCTTATAATTCTAGAAAACATCTTTCCTAAATCAATCATTTTTCTTTGTTTTAAGTCATTAACGACAGTAAAATCAACATATTCTTTAAAATATGAATGGGATCTTGTTGTGAGATGAAAATCTTTTAAAAAGCTATAAATATTAAACTCTTTTTTACGTTTCATTAACTTGAAAATCATTTCTGTAATTTGCGTATAAAGCATTTCATTAGAGCCTTCAAATATTTGAAAAGCTCTACTGTCCATAATACCTCTACCTCCAATACTTTCCATTTTATAACCTTTACCACCTGATAATTGAGTTAAGGTTTGTGCTGCTTGTTGCATAAGATCTGTTACAAATGCTTTCATTGTATTCGCTTCTAGTCCACTACTGGCTAAATCATTATCTATACCGCTTATAAGACTACTTTTAAAGCACATTGCAGAAGTTACTGTGAAAGCACTTTGAATTGTAGAAATTTGATATTTAACTTGATCTAAATCAATTAATTTTTTTTGCCCTACAATTCGTTCATTACAGTATTTAATAGACTCATCTAACATTCTTTTTATAAAGCCCATAGCCATTCCTGGAAACTGCATTCTACTTCTATGTAAAATATCTAGCATCATTTTAACACCAGAACTATGAGGTTCTAACTTGTATTGAGCAGGTACTTGAATATCTACTTTATTTTTTCCATAAGGAATCATATAAAGCCCTAAGTTATTGTAATATTCTTCTACTACTATTTGTTGGTTGGGTTGTTGCACATCACAGATAAAAAAATCAATATCCCTATTTAAATTTCCATTGGCATTTTTTTCACGAGAAGTAATCAACCAATAATCTGCCATTCCTGTTAATCCTTGCCAGTGCTTGGTTCCTTTAACATTATAATGATCTCCAACTTTTTCATTATAGGTTTGCATTCCTAAGGCATCACTACCAAAATTTTGTTCAGTTATCATTAAACCTCCCATATTTTGTTTTTCTAGGAATCGTTTAAAAATATCTCCTTTTACACTATCATTTGCATATTTAGCTACAGGTTCTAAAAATAGTGCAATATTAATACCGAAAATTAACGATAAAGATAAAGATTCATAAGAAGCTGTTGATAATATGCTAAGACACTCGCTCACTTTCATTCCTCTTCCTCCATAATTTTCAGGAATACCTACAGACAAAGGAGATTTTGCCATGATATCTCTTAAAGCTACCCCTGGTATACCTCTTTCCTTACTAAATTGATCGATATCATATCTTTCATTAAAAACATTTTTTAGTGTATTTTGAAAGTCTTTAATTAATTCTGAAAAATCTTTGTGCATCTATTTTGTTTTTTAATGGTATTATTTATTGATTGCTCCAAAAAATATGTGAAAAATTACACGAATTTATTTAGAATTATTCTAAATAATCAATGTTTTATGTTTTTTTTATTAAAATATGTAAAAGAAAGAGTTGAAAACACAACCCCCTTTTCTTCTATTTACTTTTACTTACGAGTGGCGTAATTTTTTATATGAGTTTCTTTTATTTACTAGAAACTGGAAAATTAAAACGAAATAATACCAATCGATTTTATAGAAATATAAGCTATACAATCGTTATTATACTTCTTGTTTTTGGTATTAATCTGGCGAATCGAGTAGATGAGAGTAAAGCAAGCTTTTGGGTAATTAATAATAATTTATGGTTTGCTGATGTACTTATATTTATAGTATGGGCATTCGTTTTTTATCTTGTTTTTTCTTGGTTTTTTGAACAATGGAAAATTATCCAAATTATAAAAAGTAAAAGGATAAAAGCTGAATTGGCATTGTTAAAAAATCAGATCAATCCTCATTTTTTCTTTAATACTTTAAATAATTTATATTCTTTAATAAAGAGTGATCCAGATACTGCACAAGAGTATGTGCTCAAGTTATCTGATATGATGCGTTTTACCATTTATAAGGGAAAAGAAGAAATGGTTACCTTAGAAGAAGAAGCTAGCTATTTAAGAAATTTTATTGAACTGCAAACGGCACGTTATCATAAGAAAATTGAGATCGATTTTCAGGAAAGTATAGAGAACCCAGCAACTAAAGTCCCTCCTCTTCTATTCATAATTCTATTGCAAAATGCCTTTAAACATGGGGTAGAAAGTCTTATAGATAACGCTTTTATCAATATTGAATTAAAGGAATATGAAACTGGAATTGTTTTCTCTATTCAAAATAATTTTGATTCGGAAGAACTTTCAACAACTCCAGGTATTGGTTTAAAAAACTTGAATGAGCGACTACAATTATTATATCCTAATGCTCATAATTTCACTGCCAAAACTGATGGAAATACCTATTTAGCAACACTAGAATTATATAAAAGATGATAAAGTATATTATCGTAGACGATGAAACAGCTTCACATAATAATATAAAAGATTATGCGAGTAACATCCCTAGTTTATCACATCAAGAGAGTTGTTTTAATGCTTTTGAAGCTATAGAATATTTGAACAACAACACTATTGACCTAATATTCCTAGACATTAATATGCCTAAACTTTCTGGGTTTGACTTTTTGAAAACATTAAGTACTCCTCCTAGAATTATTGTAACAACCGCATACAAGGAATTTGCTTTGGAAGGTTATGAATTAAATATTGATGATTATTTATTAAAGCCTTTTAGTTTTCAACGATTTATTGCTGCAATAAATAAAGTTAGTGGTCTACTTAGGAAATCCGGAAATACCGATGATTCTAGTATTTTTTTAAAGGATAACAAGAAACATTATCAAGTGAAGCTAAATGACATTTTGTATACCGAAGCTTATGGAAATTATGTAAAAATCCATTTGAATGATAAAATGATACTAACACATCAAACACTTTCTTCAATTGAGGAGCTATTACCAAAAAAACAATTCATAAAAGTGCATAAGTTCTTTATTATTGCAAAGAATAAAATCGTTTTGATTGAGGGCAATTTAATTCATATAAATGAACATAAAATTCCTGTAGGGAAAATGTATCGTCAAAATATTAATGAGTTACTTCCTTGATTTATGAGTTAATTCCACTTCATACACTTTCCGCTTACCCCTATTTCCTTTAACTTTTCTAATAGATTCATTAAAATGGATTTGTTGCCCAAACGGTTACTTCTGGAACAAAGCCTTTATCACGCATTTCAACAACGGAAAGAATGGTTTGTGCAATGTCTTCGGATCCCAATTTATTAGATTCCTCATTACGCTCTTTTCTAGAGGTAGCAGCAAACGCGGTTGTCACCTCACTTGGATTGATTAATGAGACTCTAATGTTATCTGGTCGTAATTCAGCTTGCCAAGATTGCGTCATTCCTCTTACAGCAAATTTTGATGCTGCATATACAGAACCTCTTGCAAAACCTTTTAAACTTGCAGTAGATCCAATATTGATAATGTTTCCTGATTGTTGTGCTTTGAACATTGGCAATAGTTCTTGAGTTAATAATGCCAAACCAAATACATTGGTGTTATAGACATTTAATAAATCAGCTTCGGTGATTTCTCCTAGAATTGGGAATACTCCAATACCAGCATTGTTAACTAGGGTATCTATCTTTCCGCCTAAAAGTGTAACAGCTTCTTTAGCCTTCTGAGGAATTGATTTTAGATCACTGATATCAAAAGCCAATGGAATCGCTCCGATTTCTGTTGCTATCTGTTTTAGCTTAGTTTCATCTCTACCTGTAATTACGACCTTTGCTCCTTTTGCAATAAATTGCTTTGCTGTTTCTTTACCAATACCCGAACTTCCTCCGGTAATTAATACTCTTGAATTTTTAATTTTCATCTCTTTATTTGTTTATTTAATGATTAACATATTTTCATATAATGTTGTACAACGTTTATAGCTTATATATTTATTATAATTATTTTAATCTATAGTTTTTCTTTCTTTTTCCGGCGCCTAACGATACCAACGATTATTGTCAACGCGATAATAGCAAGCCAACCTTTTCCTATCATAGAGACCATATCATCTTTATGCATCGTAAATAAGGTAAGATCTACTTTCCCTGTTTTCCAAAATACCCATTCAGCTGCTAACGTAGTGGCTAACATGGGATTCCCTGTTTCAAGAATAATTATGCCATTACCAGTTTCAGGATTCAATCGAACAGCCGTATTTATTGGAGGTGTGCTTCGTCCATCATGCCCAATAACATAATCGCCATTCTCAGTTGTTGTATACAGGATCGTACCTAATCCCCAAATATCCATGCCCATTGTTTTTGCTGCAGGGGCTCTCATCATTTTAATGGTTTCAGGCTTCAATACATTTCTGCCAATTTGTTCATTAGTACTCCCCTTTAGAAATACTTGAAAGAATACTTCCAAATCAGATAGAGACGTATATAACGATGTTGCAGCAAGAGAAGTATAGCGATAATGAATGGCCTTTGTGCCATCACTGTTGTAAAATTCTGCCAATTTGAAACTAGAAGAATCTGCCCAGCTATACGATGAATGCTTCATATTTAAAGGTTCAAATATTGTTTCTTTCATATAAGAGGCAAACGATTGACCACTTACTTCTTCCACCAAAAGTTGGAGAAGGGTATATCCCCCTCCTGAATAGTTAAACGCACTCCCTGGTTCTATACCTACATGAACGGATCCACTTATACCTTCATCGGCATCTGACGCTTTAGTTAATGACGCTTCTATAGATTGAGCCGGTACTCCAGGTTTAAACCCTGAATAGCCTAGCCCATCAGTTAACCCTGCGGTATGGCTCATTAACCTTCGGATAGTTACGTCATCATTATTAAATTCGCTAGGCGGTAATTGCCAACGCGTTAAATATTTTCCAACCGGTGCATCCAAATCTAATTTACCTTGCTCTACCAATTTCATTACTCCAAAAGCCGAGACCCATTTACTCAGTGATGCTACTTGGAATACAGTGTTTCTATCAACAACTTTACCTTTAGAGTCAAATACTTCACTTTCTATAACTCCATTATTCATTATAGCCAAGGCGAAATTGCCGACAAATTGTTCGTCAATCTTTTCTTTAACAGCCTGTATATAACCTTTAGAGGTTTTTTGCTGGGTGATGGATTCATGCATCCAACCATTCTTCGTAGAAAAAAAGCTAACTACAGTCCATGAAATTACGAGCAGGGTTGCAATCAAAAAATATTTTAAAAATCGTTTCATAATTATGTTTAGTTAAATATTTTTAAACTGTTTTATATGTATTATCCTAATGATTTCATTAATAATTGGGCAGAAGCAATGCATCTGCCCAAGTTTATTATACGTGTTTCTGTTCATTTTCAATATCCAGTATTTACTGGTTCTTTAATCATTTTCAGATAGAATTAATCCATTGTTTTTGAAATGGCTAAGCTCTCTTCAAGATTTAATGTTCTATTTCGCCCAAACCCTACTGCTAAAGGCACTATCTACAGTTGTATTAATGACATGATTAAAATAATTACTCATTGTTTTAACACCGATTCCTGTAATAACACCTAAGATATGATCCTGAGTATAGCCAGCATTTAAGAAGGTGTCAACATCTTCAACCGATGGCAGGCCTCTTTTTGAAACCATTAGTTTGCTAAAATTGCTTAATGCTTTTAATTTTGAATCTGGCACTTCTGTATCATTCCTAATAGCATCTGTAACCTCTGTGGGTACCTTACTCATTTTATCTGCTACAAAACTATGTGCCGCCATACAATAATCGCAGTTGTTTTCGTATGCAATCGATAAAAATACAACTTCTTGTTCTTGCGAACTGAATCCTGAGTTTTCTCGAAACGATTGATAAGATTTTATATAAGCATCTAATAGCGCTGGATTATTTGCCATTCCAGCATACATATTAGGAATCATCCCCATGGAATCTTTAGCATTTTGCAGATGCTTGCTTGAAATTGGATCTGCATTTTCAATTGTTTTATTTTCAATTTTTAATTTCTCTGATACTATCATTATTTTAAATTGTTTTAATTATTAATATTATTGTTAACCTTATTTCTTAAGTGACATTTACAGCTGCAAAAGGATAATCAGTATACCCTTTCGCTCCTGGGGTATAAAAAGTATCGAAATCCGGATCTTGTAAAGACAGATCGTTTTCCATTCGATAAACCAAATCAGGGTTAGCGATTAAAGACCTACCAAAAGCTACCAATTCTGCTTCATTATTATTGAGCGCAGCTTCGGCTGTTTCTTTATCAAGTCCCCCGCTACGAATAACAGGACCACCGAATGCTTCTCGAATCATTAATTTTAATGAAAGAGGTACATCAGGTCCACCCAAGGCAGCCATCTCAACTATGTGTAGATAAGCAAGCTTGAGGTGACTTAATTCATGTGCTAAATATTTATACGCTTCTTCCAAATCATCAAAAGCTTCCATATCATTAAATGCGCCATTTGGAGAAACTCTGATTCCAGTTCTTTCTGAGCCGATGGCAGCACTCACTTTTTGGGTAACTTCCAAAGCAAATCGGGAGCGATTCTCTATAGAACCTCCATAATTATCACTTCTTTTATTGGAGGCCGTGTTAATAAATTGATCAATGAGATAGCCATTGGCTGCATGTACTTCTACTCCATCAAATCCTGCTTTTATAGCATTCTTAGCAGCCTGTACATATTCATTTTGAGCTTGAATTATATCCTCCCTAGTCATTTCTCTTGGCACTGGATAAGGCTGTAAACCATTTTGGTCAGTATACATCTCACCGTTTAGAGCTATGGCAGATGGGGCAAGCACCTCTGAGTCTTCTTCCATGTTATCAGCATGGGAGACCCTTCCAGTATGCATCAGTTGAAGGAAAACCTTGCCTCCTTCTTCATGTATACGGTTGGTTACATTTTTCCACCCTTTTATTTGCGCCTCATTATAAATACCGGGTATGCGCGCGTAACCGAGACCGTTGGCCGATGGAGCTGTCCCTTCCGTAATGATCAATCCTGCCGAAGCTCGTTGGCCGTAGTAATCGCTCATTAATTGATTTGGAATATTGTTTTCTGCTCTTGATCTTGTCAAGGGTGCCATTACCACTCGGTTCTGAAGTTCGATGCTGCCCAGGTTGAATTTGCTAAATATTTTCATAATTATCCTTTTATTTATTTCTTCTTTTAATGTTTCAAATAAGGCTCTTTGTGGCATTAATTTCAGCCGTTATTTGATTTGTGTTTTATGTTCTCCTATTTTTAATTTTAAATGGGCAGAAGCATTGCTGCTGCCCTATTTAATTAAACTAATTTTTGTCCTCCATCTATATCAAGAACTGCTCCTGTAACATAATCACTTTCCATAAAGAAAAGCACGCCTTTTGTAACATCTTTAGCTACGCCAACCTGTTTTACTGGTACTGTTTCTGCAAAACCAGTAAAGAATTCTTTTTGTTCTTCTTCTGGCATGTATGCATCCCAAGCGGTGGTATGAATAAATCCTGGTGCAATAACATTTACACGTGTAGGAGCTAACTCTAATGCTAACATCTTACCTAAAGATTCTACTGCTCCTCCTATTCCTGTATACGGCATTTGTCCCACGATTGCTTTTTTACTTACGATTCCAGAGAATAAAGTAATGGAATCGCCTTGGCCCATTTTGGGACTAGCGTGTTTCACGGCATTCATTTGTACCCAAAGTTTTGAATCAAATAACCCTTTAGCAGCTTCCATATCTAATTCTTTAATAGCGCCTCCGTAGCCCCCAGAAGATGAAACTACGAGATGGTTTACCTTCTCGAATTTATCAAAGAATGTTTTTACTTCATCTTCCTTACTCCCATCCAATTGGTAAATAGCAACAGTACCATTCAAATAATTTTTGGCGTTCTCTAGCTTTTCTAAGGAACGACTTGCGATGGTTACATTCGCCCCTTTCTCGATGGCTTCTTTTGCGGTTTCTAAACCAATTCCTTGGCTTCCACCAATAATGACCACCGTTTTGTTTTCTAATGTTTTCATGTTTTTGTTTTAAATATTAAATTAATTATTATTAGACCAGTCTACTATTAACAGATTAAATTTTTTTATAATATGTATTTATTTAAAAATTTAATAAACGTTGCAATAGAATCCGTGTTTTTAGCTGACTTCATACGTAATAACGAACCTTCCCAGGTTGTAAGAATAAAATCGCTCATTTCTTTTGCTGACTCTTCTTTCTTAATACTATTGGCATCTTGCCCTTCCTCAATACATTTTTCAAAACAATCTTGCCATTTATTTAATTCGTTTGCAACTGAATTACTAAATGCTTCAGACATATCTGATAATTCCAGACTACTATTACCTAATAAACAACCTTCTTTAAATTCCTTATCGATATAGACTTTTTGCATGTCTTCAAAAAAAGAAATAATTCTTTCTTTAGGTTCTTTAGAAGCGTCTGTTAGATAACCGTTTAAGAAGGTCAATGAATTTTCAGAATAAAATTGAATCACTTGAATACCAAAATCTTCCTTACTTTTAAAATAGTAATAGAATGATCCCTTTGGAATATTAGCAGTTTCTAATATCTTATTTAAACCAACACTGTTATATCCGTTTTTAAGAATTAAATCTGTTCCTATTTCTAAAATGTTATCAATTGTTTCTGTTTTCATGCCGCTTGTATTAGACCAGTCGACTACAAAGGTACTATTATTTTGGAATTACCCAAATATTTTTATTTTTTTTTCCTGTTATGCCATTCCACACAAAGTATGCTTCCCTCCTACGTCGTCGCATAAAAAGTGTTCCATTAACATTATAGAAGAAACTTTTTAGAAAGAAAAAGACCCGGGAAGATGGTAACAACTTAGCCAGCGCGCCAACCCGCACAAAAACATTAAGGGCTGCAAGCCCTTAATATTTTATGCCGTACCCAATGCCAGCGCTGCAACCCGCTCAAAAAACTAAAGATTCTCAATCTTTAGTTTTTGTGCCGCATAACGCGGTACATTATAGAACAATTATACTAGTGCATTCCCGAATAGCATAAAATGCTTCTTTGGTCGTATCTATTTTCTAGCGTATGTAAAATTGCCGCTAGCAAACGCTCGATTGCTTTTTTAAAAGTAAATGCGAAATGGCATTTATTTTTAAACACAATTTGCAGCCGCTTGGCCAGCGCCACGGCATAAACGTAGAAGATTGAGCATCTTTTAAGTTTTGAGCGAGTTGATGCTGATGGAAATGCAGGTAGAACGTATCTGTAAATTTTTCACAGCATTCTCGGCAGCTTGCCACAACAGCTCAAAATTTCGAAAATAAAATTTCCGAGCACTTGTTACCACTATCTTTTGTTTGAAGTTTTTCTCTAGGTGTTCCTAACATTATGTCAAATAGACTTCAACATTGTTAACCAGTAATTGTTGTCTTTTCTTTTTTTCTTGATACGGCAAAGTATACTTTGAGCGAGATAATGCGGCGGCGAAACAAAAAAATCTAGGCTTACAGATAATTTTAGAAACAATGTACGGCTCAATCGCTATATTCTAGAAAGCATTGTAACTCTTAAGACAACTTTGAATTTCTTGAAAGATTATAGTGTTCAATCAACATTATAAACTGGAGTCTAGAATATGGCCGCTCATTTCGCCTATTGTTTCACCAAAGTTTTCTGAGGTCGCTTTGCCACCGCTCCATCTGGGTAGAAACGCGCTATTCTATTTTACATAATAATTTAAAGCTAAACTTTAAGTAGTTCAATCATATAATTCTAAATACAATTCATTATCTCTAATTAAAAAATCTACACCTTTCCTCCCATTTACCTTTTGAGAAACTTATGTTTGAGCTTTATTAAGCTCTGATTTCATTAACTTTTAATGCTTTGCCATAAACAGTAAGCATAGATAATAAGATGTTTTCTAATCTTTTTTATTAAAGATTGTATCTAAGTGATATTCTAAAAAATCTTTTCGAGGCAAGTAATTTATGGATTTTGAAATTTCAAAATTTTCGATAGGAAAAAAATGCTTTTGATAAAAGGTAGTCTCTTTTTTCTTTTTTAAATTACTTGATAATATTACTTGATAGTTCTGATTAATACCAATTAATCCTCTATCAAATGCTTTATCATAAAGTGGCGAAAAACAAATACCATTTTCAGGATTTAATCTTTCTCTTTTATTTTTTGACCAAGGTATAATATGACTTGCTAATAGTAATTCTGGAATATCAATTCCAGAAATAGCGCATTTTGTTCCATAGTTAGCCAAAACCATTTGTCTAAATACTGACTGATTTACTCTAGTTTTAACTGCACGAAGTATTGTTTCTCCCTTTAAATGATTTAAGTCATAAAGCAATTCTTTGTATTTTTTTTCTATGGAAGTATTCTCTTTTTTAGCTAGTATTTTTTCACTTAGAAAAACTAATTCTTCTTGATTATCAAAAAATTCATCCCAAATTGGCTGACATTGTTTTATGCCACCTATCATACCTTTTACTCCTCTTTTTTTATGATAGGAATCACAAGAGGCAAAATTTGTCAATCGAATACTTATTGCGTTAACTGAGCGCCCTAATAAACTAGCTAACTCAATAATCTCTGGTGTGCCAGTATGCATTTTACCAAAAGGAAGTTTCAAGTATAAATTAAATGCAAGAATTAATTCTTCTTTTGACCATAGATTACGAGTTGCCATCTTTTATATTTTTACAAAATCAACTCCAACCCTAACCGGATATGAAAAAGCATGATTTGCAATTCGTTGAGCATAATTAGGACGGATAGTTCCAATGTAATTTAATGTTTCACTTTTAGTTTGCCCTATTTTATCTAAATAATGAACTTTGATTTGATTGTGAGAATCAATTTTGTTCTCTTTCTCAAAAACTTTATACTGTAATGGCTTTACATATACAGGTCCATATGCTTTTTTAAGGTCGTCTGAGGCAATCTCAGTCCATTTAATTGTGATATTGTTGGGAAGAAAGCTAATAAAAGCAGTATCACCCAATTCTAAAGCTTTGTTTACATCAATATTACTACCTTCTGCAAAATAAAAATTACTTTTAATTTTATCTTGAGGTCTCAAGCAATCACATAACGCAGTCAGACAAATTAGATATTTAGGGCTATTTTTATGATTTTCATTGGGCTCAACTGTAAATACATCTCCAAAGTTTAATATTTGATTCTCTTTTTCAAAATAAAACGAATTATAAAAAACATTCATTTTGTGTAAAGAACTGATGTCTGAATAATTAGCATCAAGTTCTGCTTCAAATTCATTTAATAAACTATCATCAAGCAACAGAGACTCACGATTCCGTATTGACATAGATAATTTTTCCATTAAAATCTCATTCATAAATGAATTAAAAAAATAACCTATATCATCTTCTTTCAACTTTTTACGATGATGAATTAATGCATCTTTAGGAAAGGATATAGATAAATCATTTGTAATAGCACTTGATCTGTATAAGTGATTGTACAATTCAATACCTAATAGTTGATTGAAGCTATCAATATCATTTATTATATGATTTTTAAAATTTTCTAATAATTCTTTTGCTTGGTTGTCTGACTTTTTTAGAATAGTAACTATCGTATTATTAATAACTACGATTTTATTTATATTGTCAACGTATGTTGGGCATTGCAGTTCCGTATCAGATTTTACTTTGTCAGATAATGCAATTGAAGCTTTTATCATAGAACAAGTCAAGTCCTCAATTCCTGTTATGGCACTTATTTGTTTTGGAATTTCCCTGTTTATCCCAAATATCTCTCCTCTAAGTTTTTTAACTATCTGACTATCGCTTCTATTTAAGTTTATTTGGTTTAGTAAAGTTATTATTTGAGTTGAAAAATTTTCCAACTCAAGATTTTCTTTAATATCAGTATAATAGTCTCTGTCCTTTTCAGAAAAGTAGGATAAAATATTAAGTAGGACTTCATCTAAATCATCTTTCGAAGTATAAATAGTTGCAAAATGTATGTGCTTTGCTGAAACAACTTCATTCAAAATTTTTAAAGATTCTTCTTCGCCAGATTCACCAAGTAATTTCCAATCCAAAATAACAAAATCTCTGTTTTCGGTAATGAATTTAAGTGTATCATTATTGGTTTCATCGCCCTGTGAATATTTAAAAATTTCTAGTGAAATTCCATTCTCTTTAAAGTTATTATAAAGGTTAACAGTCAGTTCTTCCTCAAATTCTGGTTTCTCCGTGGCTTTTTGAAAAAAAGACCTTGCTTTATCATCAATATATATAGCAGATTTAATAGAATCTTTTAAAATTGATTGTGCTCTAGCTTCATAACTCATAATTAGTTCAAAGATTTTATAACGAAGCAAGCCCCATTTAACTGATTGTATTCCTTTTTGTTTGTTGCATATATGTCTAAATTGTTTTCGTTTAGACTTTGTTTTGAAAGATATAGACCAATCCCTCTGCCATTAGGTCTATTAGAGTAAAACATGTCAAATATTTTTTCTAATCTGTGATTTTCTATTTTCAATCCAGAATTGCAAATAATGATTTCATTGCTAATTTTATTATAATCCAATAAAATTTTCCTTTCATCTTTATTTCTCATCCAATAAATTGCGTTGTTTATTATGTTTATATAAACTGTGTGAAGTATTGGTTCTTTAATAGTTAATTCATGCTCATTGAAATTTGAAGTAGCCTCTAATTTAATATCATAGTCTTTTATTCTCCTGTCGAAGAATTTTAACAGATAATCGTATATTTTTTTACCACTAATCTCTTTAGGTATTGCACCAGCAACTCTATATAGTGGAGAAAGAAGTTCATATTTATCCTCTAATTGTTTAAAGTTTTGAGTTAAAAATTGAAATTAATCTACGTCTGTAAAAAGATTATCACTACTAAGTTTTTCTAATGAACTATTTATTTTGGCATATAATTGGTTGAATTCGTGGTCAATAATCTCAACCGCAACACCCAATTGCGCAGTTTCTCTAGTTTGTTCCCATTTATATTTTATGGTTTCATATTCAGCTTTATAAGCTCCTTGTACTAATTCTTCATCAATATCAAAGCTTAATTTACTTAAGTGTTCTACTAAAGGTGAAATTTCCTTATTAATTTGTTCTCTAAGAAACTCAAATTTAGATTTAAGTTTATCTGTTTCAATTAATACCCCTTCTTTAGAATCTATAGAATTAACAATTTTATCTTTCTCAAAATTCAACTCATCAACAATTCTTCTAGAGCGAAAAGAAAAATCTTTGAGCAGGTTATCGTATTGTGTTTTTAATTGTGTTCGATTTTCAGCAATAATCTTTTCAAGTGTACCATTATATTTTTGATAGTTTTTTGTGAACTCCATTTTCAATTCTTTGACTTCAAGTTTTTCTTGAACTTTAATCATTAATTGTGCACTATCGATTTTTATTGTTTCATTGAACTTTAATAACTTACTTTCATATTTATCTAACCTGTCTAACTGAGTATCTGTTGCTTTATACCGTTTTGGTACTTTTGGTATTAAATTTTTAAATTCTATATCAAGTGTATGGAGTCTATCCAATAAATTCTCCATTTCAGAATATAACACATTAGAAGCGTTTGTTTTTTCTTCTAATTGTTCCAAAACAGATTTATATTCATTTTGATATTTTTCAAATTTATCAGGATACCCTTTTAATGACCTTGTAAATTCTTGTTTTTCTTTAGTAGCTCTTTTATTATCTGCCTTTATTGCTTCACTTTCCTGCTTGATTAATTCTTTTTTATCTAGGAAAATGGATTCTTTTGCATCCGTTCCTAAATATTCTTGAGCTAATTCAATGAAAAACGATTCAAGATCGTTTTTAAATGTTCTATATGCAGAATTATTTATTAATCCCTCTCGACTAGATTTATCATTTAATTTATTATTTCTATTTCTTGAAAGTTCGATGTAACCAAACATTCTTCTATGTGAAAAATATGAACTAGCTCTTAATGCTCTTCTTTTTTCAAAACCTAAAAAATCAAAGTCAGTTCTTCCATAGGGTAAAACTCTAAAATTATCTCTGTAAATATACAACCCGCCATTTGCTCGAACTTTATCACTGATTCTTTTCCAAGCATTAGATTCAAGTTTAGATTCACTTTCCTTACCTTGTGAAACCCCAACTTTAATTGGAAAACTCCCATAGAAACTTCTGCTTTGTTTTTTCCTAGGGTTCAAGTAAGAATATTCTATTACTTCGTCATATAATTTTAAAGTACCTTTAAAAGCTCCCTGTCCATCAAAAACACCATCTATTACAACATCAGCATAATCAAAATCATCAGCTGTAAAAAATTGTCCAAATACTGTTAAGAAATCATACTCTGAATTAACATCTTTAAAAATTGGAATTGCTGTGTTAACAATTTTATTGTTTTTCACAAATTCATTTGTAAAACCTGCAAGACTAGATGCAATAAATTGTTTATCATCAAGTCCATCATCATCTTCTTTAGTAATATCAATTAATTGATCAATTGGTTCAAAAATGATAAACTTTGTTCCATGACTATTTTCAATATCTAAAAAATCTTCAAGAAATTTATCCGTTAAAAAATCAGGGATTTCTGATTTATTTACAGAGTTTTCAATTTCAGTTTTCAATTCAAGCTGTTTGTCTTCCCAAATAAGATTACCATCTAAATCATTTTGTTTCTCAAAATTATTAAGAAAAGACACTTTTAATTTTTTAAACTTTAAAGGAAAATCAGTAATATCTTCTATTTCTTCAACAGGTATGTCTACATCATCTAAGTAAAGATTATAATTTTCTAATAATCTCCAATCAAAAAACAATGCCTGTAAAGGATGCCCTTGTTTCTTGCTAAGCATTAACATTGGATTCCCAAGAAAAGCTACAGATAATCTTCCTATTCCTTTTTCACCAGCTTTAATTCTAGGTTTTTTCCAAAGTGTCTCTTCACTTTCTCTTTCTTCAAGTGTAGCTCTACTTTTTGAATCAGTACCAAGTACTAACCATTTTTCAAAAATATCATTTCTTGACATTCCTTTTCCATCATCAGTCATAACAAACAATGGAGTATTTATGTCTTTGTAAGTATCTAAATAGATTTCGGCAGTCAAATTATCCGCATATGCATCATAGCCATTTTTCCATAATTCGGTAATAGCTGTAGGTAAATCTGCAATCTGACCTTTTCCAAGTAAATCAACTGCTCTTGCTTTGGTTCTAAACTGCATTCATATGATTTTTAATAATTGCTTGTCCTACTCTTTTTGCATATTCTGGAGGAACGGCATTACCGATTAATCTAGCTAAACTTCCCATACTAGTTCCTATAAATTTATAAGTCTTAGGAAAAGATTGTAAAGTTGCACCTTCTCTAATTGACAAAGCTCTATTTTCTACGGGGTGTACAAAACGGCCATTTGATACACTAAAAAACTTTGTAGTAATTGTAGGCGAAGGTTTGTCCCACCATAGCCTTCCAAAAGTATCTTTAAAAGATGTATCTCGATCAATAAAACAATTTAACTGAAGTGTAGGATTATTTTTAAAACTAAGACGGTTACCACCATCCTTTTCTACTCTTTCCAAACGCTTTAAAGTTAATTCACTTACGTTAGGGACTGAATGATTAAAGTCGGTAATATCCTTATGACCAGCCATTATTTTGGAGAATCCATTTTTCTCACCAATAACATCTCTAACGGTTAATTTCCTTTTTGACTTAATAGGCACCAACTCTTTATCAGTAATTCTATTTGCAATAAGTGTAAACCGCTTTCTGTTTTGAGGAACCCCGTAATCAGATGTATTATGAACTTTAAAATGAACAGTATATTTATTTGACTCTAACCAATTTATAAATGTTTCTAATCCGCTTTCTCCCTTCTTACGAAGTACTCCAGGTACGTTTTCAACTACAACATAACCAGGATTAAAGTATTTGACGAATCGTCCAAACTCAACAAGTAGATTTTTGGATTTTTGTGACTTATTTTTATCGGTGTTTATTATACTCCAAAATTGACAAGGACTGCAGCCAATTAGTAATAACTCATCATCATTACGTTTTAAATTAAGAGTGTTTTCTAATTCTTCTTCTTTTAATTCAAAAACATCCGCTTTAATAAATTTTGCTTTCTTAATATTGGCTTCATAAGTAGCTCTACAATTCTCTTCATAGTCTATTCCTGCTAAAACCTGAATGCCAGATTTTTGCATTCCAAAGCTCATTCCGCCACCTCCACAAAAGAAATCGATTGCTTTAATTTTTGTTTTATTTTTCACTTTCAAATTAAGTACGAATTTTTACAACGTATAGTAAATAAAATTTAAGTGTTAAACAAAGCAATATCGAGATATAAGCTCATTCCATATACATTACCACTTCACTCCTATCGTCGCTTGGGTAAAGAATATTCCATTACCTTTTCAGGAAGTTTTTAGAAAGAAAAAAATAAAAGAAAATTGAAGAAAACAACTTCGCTTTTACCAAAGCAAAGTTACATAACGCGGTACATTATAGACCAGATTAACCATTCTATACTTAGTCATTATGTCAAATGGCTTTGGTAGTCGGTTTATATTCTATATTCCTTACAACAACGTTATTTGTCGTGGCGCCTGTGCTGAGCGCAGTCGAAGCATAAAATAGCCGATGTCAAGCGCTCGGTTGTTTTTTAAACACAAATTTATAGCATTCATGAGCACCTTTAAAAACAATAAAAATCAGCGAATAATTTGCTATTGCCTGTCAACGCCAAAAAATATAAAAGTCTTCCTGACCTTCACTTTTTTGGTCGCCCGATATACCTATTGATAAATTCAAAAGTTGCTTCTTGGCATCTCACCCAATTCTCATGCAATAAAAATCCATGCACCTCGTCAGGAAATATCAATTGTTCAAAATAAACGTCCCGATCTCGTAACTGTTCTGAGAGCACAACAGATTCTGCAAAAGGCACATTGCGATCATCATCGCCATGAATTAATAACACCGGACTTTTCCAGCCATCGAGGTAAGCTTCTGGAGAAGATTGAAATGCCAAGGCTGCTATTTCTGGGTAGTGGTTTTGATCATACCACCCAGCGAATGTGGGTAATTCTGTATTCCAATTATGAACCCCGTGTATATCTACGCCTACGGCAAAAAGATCACTTCTCTGAGCTAGACCGTGTGCTGTCAGATAGCCGCCATAGCTCCCGCCCCATAATGCAATACGTTTTGGGTCTACATCGCTTCTTGTTGCCAGATATTCTCCAGCACCTATCAGATCATAGACCTCACTTGCTCCTGTAATGCCATAATTATCGGCCTCCCTGAATTCTACACCATAGCCAATGCCACTACGATAATTGATCATCATCGCAATATAGCCCTGGCTGGCAAAATACTGTTGCAAGGCAAAGGCATTACTATAGTACCCGCTATAGTGATACGCTTGTAGCATTTGTCTGCGACTGCCGCCATGTAAGAACACAGCAGATGGATATTTTTTAGTTGCATCGTAGTTATCGGGATAACAGATGGTAGCCATAAATGGTTTTCCGTCGGTCGCCTTTATTTCTACTAACTCTGGTATTTTATGATTGTCAAAAACCTTGCTGCGCTTACCAATCAGTTGTACATTTCCATTTTTAAGCACTGCTGGTCTTGACATATGCTGTGCCGACGTCTTAAGGAAAGTAATACCCGTATTGGTCTCTTGCGGACTGAATTCTACGCCTTCACCACTGGTAAGCATGACTTGTTTTTTTGATTCCAAATCTATCTTACCGATATGTCGTCTATGCTTATCTCCAACATTAGTGGTAAAAAGCAGCGCGCTCCTGTCTCTGGTCAGCCGATAGTCTTCAACAATACCCTCACCTGATGTGAGCTCAGTGACCTGACCAGATTGTATTTGTAGCGCATATAAATGCATCCATCCTTTTTTCTCCCAAGGGAAAATAAGTTGATCTTTTGTTGCCCACTCTATGGCTGCGCTTGGAAACTGTCCAAAGTAGGCAGAGCCCATGCCCTCATCTGCTTTCCATATCTCACGCGCCTTGGCACTTGAGATTTCTAACAACCTAATACTCCATGGATGCGCTATCTTACGAGGCGTAAAAGGGGCTACCTCTTTCGCATTCGGACTCCTAATGAATGCAATCATCTCACCATCAGGACTCCATTCCGGAGAAAAATCTCGATCAACCGAGGGGTCCATAAAGGCTAACTTTTCTTTAGTGATGTCGTAGACACCGATATAGGAATGGTCTCCTCGCGAACTTATAAATGCAATATGGCTGTCATCGGGGCTCCATTTGATATCAGACTGCCCACCGCGCGTCTTAAACAACTGTTTAGGTTGCGGTATACTATCTGAAAGCGATGCTGTAAATATTTGACCACCCTTAATAAAAGCAAGAGTAGATCCATCATGAGAAAGCCTCGGCTTGGTGCCTAGCGCTATTCTATTACTGCTATCACCCTCCAAGGGTTGAATAAATATAGCTTGTTCTGTATTTTGCCGAAGCAAGGCCGGGTTAGCGGGCTCACCTTTTCGATTCTTTGTATTGCCACGTACGAAAATTAGACTATTCCCATTGGGCGTAAACTCCAGATTACCAATCGCTATTCCTTCATCACCAACATAGTTCGTAAACTGATTTACCGATGAAAAATCTTTTCCATTAGCGATAAAGATATTGCGTTCGCCAGCTGTATTATCTACCCAAGCAATCGTTTTGCCATCTTCAGCAACGAGTAAATCGGATGCAAAAGGCGCATCTAAAATTTCCTTAATAGTTGATTGAGCGCTTAAGGTTATTCCGAGAAGCAAGACAGCAAATAGATGTAGTAGTCGCATAATGAACAGTTATATATGCAAGATACATTTTTTAGCTATTCAATTTTTAATGGGAAATAGCTAAAAAATGCCAACGCCCCAGCCCACCACCAAAAGCAATAAGCCACTGGCTATTCTTTTTTGCAGGAAAACAAAATCTTATCCTAACTTTTCGGTTTTAAGAATCATTACAAACTATTAGTAAAATACCATTCCACACACATTACACTTCCCTCCTATCGTCGGCTCTTATAATACCTGTTCTATTACCCTTGTAGAAGAAACTATTTAGAAGAAATATTTAAAGAAAGTGCAGTGCCAAATACGCCAGCGCGCCGACCCGCTCAAAAATATTAAGGGCTGCAAGCCCTTAATATTTTATGCCGTACCCAATGCCAGCGCTGCAACTTGCTCAAAAAACTAAAGATTGAGAATCTTTAGTTTTTGTGCCGCATAACGCAGCACATTTATAGCAAATAAGCGAATAGCGCCATTTTGCATCCTTGCAGTTATACCCCGTTAGGACTATATCGGTAGCAATTATATAAAAGGGAATACACGCCAAGCATTTACATGCCTCATCATAAGACAACCGCAGCTGCTCACCAAAAAATAAATGCTTCTTTGGTCGCATCTATATTTTTTGCTAAAAGACAGCGGAGTGACGATAAAATGTGTGTAGAATGGGGTATGTATAGTAGTGTTCCAGCAATACGATACATACCCTTATCCTACCTATTTCTGTTTTATCAATCCATTTTTAAAAATGCTACATCAACTTTTTCGTTCATCAATAATTCATTTTGTATGGCTAGGTCATAAGGACTTTCATTAAATTCTGTAACTGTGTTTTTATCTGCACCTTGCTTTAATAGCACCGTGATAAGCTCTGTATTAGTCGCTTTCATAGCAGCTAAGTGAAGCGGACTGATATGTATATCATTTTTATAATTTAAATCGACTCCTAATTCGATAGCCTTTTTTAATAGAAAAACACTTTGCTTCTTAATTGCAATGTGCGCTAATGTATTTTTATTATGGTAAATACTTTTGCCGTCGAGTCCAGCTATTTCTAGTTGGGTAACGATATATTTGGTTAGGTCTTCTTTTTTGGAATTATAAGATATAAAAGCGTAGTACATTAAGTCATTTCCAAGGCTATCCATACCATGTAGATCAGCTCCTTTATTTCGCAAAAAGTCAAAATTATCTTTTCTACCCCCTTCAATAGCCATTGTTATTGAAGATTTCCCTTCCTTATTTTGATGATTAATTGTATTTGATAAATCAAGCATTTTTTCTAAATTTTCTTTAGATCCTGATGCGGCATTTATGAGTGCTGTGTTACCATCTGCATCAACTTGGTTGGGAGAAACCCCTGCGCTTACAAAAAAGTCAAAAAGTTCTGGGGTAGCTCGTTTAGCAGAAAAATGCAAAGGTGTTTTTCCTTCCCAACTCACTTGATCCACTTCTAAGGATAATTCTTCTGATAAGTATGTAAAGACGTCTAATCGTAATGCCTTCCTTTTCATACCCTGGCTTGCAAATAATATAGCATTCTCTCCATTTTTATTGATATAATTATGCGCTACTCCGTTTTGCTTCCAAAACTTCATCGTATTTATGTTACCGCCTCTAGCAGCATAGAAAAAAAGATTATTCCCCTCATTGTCTTTTGTATTTAACGCTATTTTTTTATCGATAAAATAGTTTAAAATAGCTGTGTCTTTACTACTTGTTCCGGAGAGCAGCAATAAAGCATTTGCTCCAGACCTATTCGTATAATCTGCAGAGATTCCTTGTTTTAAAATTAAATCATAAACTGCTGTCTTTTGAACACCACCAGTGGCAGCTATCAGTAACATATTTGTTCCTTGTGCTGTACGTGCGTGTGGATCTGCTCCTAATGCTAATAAATGCTTCATTACGGCTATATTTCCTTTGTAAGCCGCCCAGTGCAAATATTTAAGACCTCCGTGGGTGGGTTTCGTCACAGGATTACCTTCTAATGTGAGCATATATTTTATACTTGCTAAGGATGCATCATCTAGAATAGCATATGAAACGCCATCGAATGAAGATGGCCCTTTTTGTGTGGGGTCATGACCATCTTCAATCGTTTTTTTTATTAGGGAAACACTAGGGTCTGATTTCCAAAATTCACGATCTAAAAATTCATTTTTGTCTTGAGCATTTAAAGACAAAGATGTGATAAGTATCATTGCTGTAAGTAGTAGTAGTCTGATCATATTTAGTGTTTAAAGTTTATTTAAATGGCATTAATTCCTGTAATATCTCTTCCTGTAATTAGAAGATGAATCTCGTGCGTACCTTGATAGGTAACGAGCGTTTCTAAGTTCATAATATGTCGCATAATTGGATAATCACCCGTAATTCCCATACCGCCAAGAATTTGCCTTGCCTCTTGAGCTACTTTTTGTGCCATAACAACATTATTGCGCTTTGCCATTGATATTTGTTCAAATGTGGCCTCTTGTTTATTCATCAACACACCTAGTTGATAGCAGAGTAATTGCGCTTTAGTGATTTCGGTAATCATTTCAGCAAGTTTTTTTTGAACTAATTGAAAGCTAGCGATGGGTTTTCCAAATTGAACACGCTCATTAGCATATTTTAGCGCGGTTTCATAACAATCTAATGCGATGCCTAAACTTCCCCAAGCCACTGCATATCTGCCAATGTTTAAACAGGAATAAGCATCTTTAATTGATGTGGTTTTCTCAAGTAATTGCACTTTATTTAACTCAGAATTATCGAAAATTAACTCCCCTGTATTAGACGATCGGAATGACCACTTATTGTCAATTTTTGACGTAGAAAAATTAGTAATGTTAGCTGTTTCAACAATAATTCCTTGTACTTTATTATCCTCATTTTTAGCCCAAACGATGGCAATATCTGCGTGAGATGCATTTCCTATCCACAACTTACTACCATTGATAATTATCTTGTCCTCTACGACCTTGAAATTACAATGCATACCAGAGGCATTAGAACCAAAACTAGGTTCAGTTAAACCAAAGGAGCCCAACATCTCGCCTGATGCAAGTAGCGGCAAATACTTTTGTTTTTGTGGTAAAGAACCAAACTGCCAAATGGCATACATGACTAAAGATGTTTGGATAGAACTCATAACGCGTACTGCTGTGTCTCCTTTTTCCAATTCTTGCATCATTAAACCGTATGATAAATAATCCATACCCAAACCACCATATTCTACGGGGATGATTAAGCCGTATGCACCAATATCTGCCAATTGTTTTGACCAGTCTTTTGAAGCACTGGCAGATTGGTTATAATATTCAATAGTTGGTTTTATATATTTATTGACCCATTTTCGAGTAGACGCACGTACTGATAATTGCTCATCCGTAAAATAGGAGTCGATACCATAGTAATCTGAATTTGTTTTCATAGTTATACAAATTTAACTATTTAGAATTGTTCTAAATAGTTAAATTTGTACTAAATTTAAATACCACATTTTTCTCATTATGAATTTTAGACAATTAGAATATATAATAGCGGTAGATAGGTATCGTAATTTTAAACGTGCAGCTATAGCTTGTGATATTGCCCAATCCACGCTAAGTAAAGAAATACAACGTTTAGAAAAAGAGTTTGACATCATAATTTTTGACCGTTCACGCCAACCCGTTGTACCCACATTAAAAGGCTTGGATCTTATTGTAAAAGCAAAAGAAATCCGTTTTCAACAAAAAGAATTTATACAAATGGCACTGGCACATAAAAACGAAATTTCTGGGCAAATTAATTTGGCTATTACTGAAATTTTATCGCCATACATTACCCCAATCTTTATAAAAACGATCTCGGAAAAATATCCAAGACTAGAAATAAAAATTTTAGAATTAAGCGATCGTCGTATTGAAGATTATTTAATAAATGAGCAAGTAGATGCTGCCGTTATGATTAATCCATCCTTAACACACGGCTATTATGAGCAAAAATTATATAAAGAGGAGTTATGCATTTATTCGACAGAATTGGACCATCAACAAAGTAATATGATTTCATTGTCAGATATCAATTTTAATGAAATTCTATTACATGAAGATTTACGAGACCTCTTAATTCGTCAAATGAAGGATTTGGAAACACCATCCTCCGAAACCTTAAGAAAATTCAATATCAAGTACTTAAAGGGGAATTTGGAAACTTTAAAAAACATTATCGATGTGAACGGCGGCACTATGTTTCTACCAAAAATTGCGGCAACGTACATGTCAAAAAATCATAAAAATCACATATATACATTTAAGGACAATACCTTAGAATTAGATGTGAATTTGGTGTCTACAAGAGGTTTTGAAAAGAAACGCATTATTAAACAACTTGTAAATGAGTTATCAAGTTTACTTACAAACAACAAATTCTAATTTATTATCAATCGCACAGTTCAAAAGAAGGAACAATTTATATAAAACCAATCGTTTTTTCCTATTAGCGTAATCGTTTTCTGTTATTGAAAAAAAAAAACGGTATGATTATTTTTGTGTAAAAATAACATACTATGAAAATGACAACAACAGCAACAACAATAAAACACAAAACAAACATTTCTAATGTGCTCGTAATTGGGAGTGGTGGTTCGGGTTTACGAGCAGCTATCGAAGCAAAAAAATCTGGAGTTGAAGTAACCATAATAGGAAAAAGAACAAAAGAAGATGTGCATACGGTGTTGGCTGCAGGAGGAATAAATGCTGCATTTGGAAATGTAGACCCAGAAGATTCTTGGAAACAGCATTTTGCAGATACGATGATTGAGGGGTATGGCTTGTCTGAACCAAGAATGGTTGAGCTTATGGCAAAAGAAGCACCAGAACTTGTGACTGAGATAGATAAATGGGGTGCTAATTTAGCCAAATTAGAGAATGGAAAACTAGATCAACGCTTTTTTGGGGCACACACGCATCGTAGAACGTGCTATTCAGGAGATTACACTGGGCGCTCTATACTTATGGCACTTATTGAAAAAACAAAAGAATTAGAAATTCCAATACATGATTCGCAATATGTAACTGAATTATTAGTACACAATGCGACCTGTTTTGGAGCAATGACCTTTAATATTCAAAGTGGTGAACGCACTGTTTATTTAGCAGACTCTGTGATACTAGCCGCTGGTGGTCATACACGAATTTGGCGAAAAAGTTCATCTCGAAGAAACGAAAATACTGGTGATGGATTTTATCTTGGACTTAAAGCTGGTTGTACGTTGACAGATATGGAATTGGTTCAATTTCATCCCACAGGAATGGTGATACCTGAAGAAATTGCAGGAACTTTAGTAACCGAAGCTGTCCGTGGGGAAGGGGGTCATCTCGTTAATGGCAATGGAGAACGATTTATGAAAAACTACGATGCAAAACGACTTGAACTTTCTACAAGAGATCGTGTTGCTATGGCAAATTATACGGAAATAACCGAAGGTAGAGCAACACCTAATGGGGGTGTTTATTTAGATATAAGCCACCAATCAAAAGAATTTATTATTCAAAAACTACCACGAATGTACCGTCAGTTTTTAGATACATTAATGATTGATATTTCAACCACCCCGATGGAAGTCTCGCCAACAGCGCATTATTCTATGGGAGGTATTGTTGTAGAACCAGATGACCATGCTACTAATATCGAGGGTCTGTATGCTGCTGGAGAAGTAACAGGTGGTTTACACGGTGCAAATAGATTGGGTGGAAATTCGCTTGCAGAAATACTCATTTTCGGAAAACGTGCAGGAAAAGCAGCGGCAACACGCTCTTTAGATATGGATGTGCAATATCGATCTCGTCAAGTAATTGCAAAAGCACATGAAAAAATAGATTCATTTATAAAAAATGGAAGTGAAGTTGCACGACCTTTGCAGCGTGAATTACGAAATATTATGTGGGAATATTGTGGTGTAGTTAGAAGTGAAGATAAACTTCAAAAGGGACTAATGAAAATCAATAAACTAAAAGAATCTCTTAAAAACCTAGATGTACGACCAGATTCAGAAGGGTTTGAAGATTTGATGTTGGCTTTTGATTTAGAAGGCTCTATTATGTCTGCAGAGGCTACTATTTTAGGGGGTATAGCTCGTAAAGAAAGTCGTGGTGCCCACCAACGTAGTGATTTTACAGAAACAAGTATTGCGTACGATGCAAACTTTAAAATTAAACTGCAAGACAATGCTACTTTAAAAGTAATAAAAGAAAAGTTGAAGCCACTTTCAAAAGAACTTGATGCTATAGTCAATAGCACAAAGGAAATAGAAGACTTTAACGGAATGCTATTAGAGTAAATTGTATTAAAACATCATCTTTTTATGAGCATAAAATCATTCAATGCAATAGATAATTCACTAAGCAAAATGATGCGAAAGTTCGGCAAACCTGCTTTACAGTTTTCGTTAGCGATTATTTTTGTTTGGTTTGGGGCATTAAAACCTCTTGGTTTATCGCCAGCCGAAGGTTTATTAAAAGAAACCGTTTCTTGGATGCCCTTTGGCAAACCTCACGTTTGGTTACATATTATTGGATATTGGGAAATTTGTATTGGTGTCTTTTTCTTATTTAAAAAAACATATAGAATTGCTATTGGCTTGTTGTTTTTGCAAATGGTAGGTACGTTTATGCCCCTGTTTTTTTTGCCAGATGTTACCTTTCAGAATGGTAATCCGCTACTTTTAACTTTAGAGGGGCAATACATCATCAAAAATGTTTTGATTATATCGGCTGCATTAGTTTTGGGTGGTGATTTGTACAAAAGGAGGTTGTATTAAAAAGGCTTATAGACGGCCGAGCATTAAGAAAATGTACCCAAAGTACATCTTTAGCTTGGAGCGAGATGCAGTGTTGTCCTTGTCCGGTAATACACGTGATTACTAACGAGGCAGCCGCATCATCTCGCCGAAAAATAAATGCTCCTTTGGTTGCCTCTATTTTCTCGCGTGTTTTACCAAAATTCTCTTAGGCCGATTAAACATGGTAACTTCAATTGAAATCCAACGGTGATTGTTAGCTTCAGTTATTTATAGTCTATTCGTTGTCTTTGAATAAAAAACAGTGCCATAAGTACCAGTATCATGCCAGGAATATAAAGAACTTTAAATTTTTCATCATGTTTATTTATAAATGCACTACAAAGTTTGCTCTTCTTTGAGATAAAAAAATTAAGGTATCTTAAGAAAGATTCAACCCTCATAATTGGATTTATAATGCTACTAAGACCAATGCTATTACCTTGTTTATATTTATAATTTTATGTTGGTATTACTTTAATTACTTTATAAAAGCCTGTATGGCTTCATTTAATTTCGAATCCTCTTTGGCATCAGATATGGTTAAATTTTCAATATTAAATTTGGTATTAAAAGCTCCTAAAGAATAAGCACTAGTCAAATTACCAGCCCAATAGGGCATAAGCTTACCTAATGTTTGTAAATGTGATGCACCTCCAGATTCACCTGGTGACGTACTCATTAGCATAACTGGTTTATCGCCAAAAAACTTTTGGTCTACTCTAGATAGCCAGTCAATAATATTTTTAAGAAAGGCAGAAGGAAGTCCATTATGTTCTGGTGATGCTATAATAAAACCATCCGCTTTTGTAAATAATTTAAAAAGCTCTTTTATGGCGTTTGGAATGCCTTCTTCTTCAATTTTTTGACTGTAGATAGGAATATTCTTCTCAGCTAACGGAACTAAATGCACTGAAGCTTTAGGTAATTTATTAATTGTTGCGATGAGCAATAGCTCATTAATCGAGTTAGGATTAGTGCTCCCTGTAAATGCAATGATATTTTTCATGTGTACTATTTTTAGTTAACAGTACAAACTTCCGATTATCTCATCATAAAAAAATTAAGGTATGTTAAGAAATGTTATTGGTGGCTATTTTTTCGAATAGTACTTAAATGTTCGGGGCTTATGCCTAGATAAGAAGCGACCATATATTGCGGTACGCTTTGCGCTAAATCACTATGTTTTTTTATAAAATTCAGATAACGGGTTTCGGCTGTTTCACTCATTGACCTTACTGTGCGATTTAAGTTCGCCACATATGCTTTTTCGATTTTTATTCTAAAAAACCGTTCCAGTGCTGGTACTGCATCAAAAAGTTTGCCCGGTTCATCTCTATGAATTTGTAAAACAGTCGTAGGCTTAAGTGCTTGAATAAAGTATTGGGCTGGTGTTTTTGTTAAATAACTATACAAATCATTGATTCACCAATTATTTATTCCAAACTGAAGTATGTATTCTTGTCCTTCTTCATTAATATAATAGGACCTTAAACAGCCATCAGCAATAAATCGCATGTGATTAGATTGGTCTCCTTTAAATAGTAAGATTTCTTTTTTTGATAACTTTTTAGGCTTGAAAGCTTCCATAACTAAGTGTATATCACTTTCAGAAATTGCTACTATATCTTTGATATTTTTAAGTAATGGGATATATATGCTTTCTTCGGCTATCATAATTATGCAGTTTGGGAAGATTTAATATAAGAAACTAATAAGTGGATTATTATAGAAACCGCAAAGAATACCATTTGATACACATTACACTTCCCTCCTGCGTCGTCATGTAAAAAGTGTTCCATTACCTTTTCAGAGAGCGTTTTTAGAAGAAAAATTTAAAGAAGATAGAGTGCCAAATATGCCAATACACCAACCCGCTCAAAAAACAGAAGGTCTAAAGAGACCTTCTGTTTTTATGCCGTATAACGCAAGACAATATAGCGCAGGAAATGACCTATACTTCGACATTAGGTAAAATAGCAATACCTTATTGAGGGATACTTAAACTACCTGAGGTACTTGTAACTTTTAAAAAAAAAGAAACTTAAAAACTATGCAACACTATTTTTTTTAGGCGGACACTTATAGGAATTTCATAGGGGCCAATACTAATTTTATTTCCTATGATTTTATCTACTTTATATTTTGATATGATATATGATTTATGGGTTTGAATAAAATCATCTTTTGGTAATTGCGCTTTAAAATTTTTCAAAGACAGCTGTGTAATTATAGTTTCTGTTACGGTTACCACTTTGATATAATTTTGTAGGGCTTCTACAAATAGAATATCATTTAAAGCCACTTTTTTAAGTTGTTTTTCGCTTTTTAAAAACAATACTTCTTTTTCACGTTCATTTACACCATAGTTGTTGGCCTTTTTAACGGCTAGTGAAAAACGCTCAAATGAAATTGGCTTAACTAAATAGTCTAAAACGTTGTAGCTGAAACTATCCAAAGCGTACTCTTCATAAGCGGTAGTCATAATAATGAAAGGAGAATTTTTCAGCCCTTTTAACCAATCAATACCTGATAGTATGGGCATATTGATATCCAGAAAAATTAAATCGATTTGATTATTTTCTAGGTACGTATTTGCTTGCAGTACATTTTTACATAGGGCAACAACATTTAAAAATGAAATCTCTTTGCAATAGTCTGCGATAGCCTCCCTAGCTATAGGTTCATCATCGATAATTAGACAGTTGAGATGTTTCATATTTGTATGCTATAAGCGAATTGAAAGCTGTACACGATGCATCGCTTTTTCCTTGTTGATATGGAGTTGATGTTTTTCAGGATATAATAAGGATAATCGCTTTTGTACATTATTTAACCCTATTCCGCTAACTGCATTTTTATAAGGGATTTCATCATAGCTATTGACTACATTTAGCGTAAGCTTCTCTTCTTCTTCTCTAATATGTATAGTGATTGTATTCGCCGTATTATCTACATGGCTACTACAATGTTTAAAGGCATTTTCAATAAAAGGAATCAACAACAAAGGGGCTATTTTTAGGGTAGGATTCTCGGAGGTAACCTCATAATTTAGTACCATATCTGAACCTCTACGCGTCGCTTCAACTTTGATGTATTTTAATACATAATCTAATTCTTTTTCTAATAGAATATGGGCGCTAGTTTCATATAATTGATAGCGCAATAATCCTGAGAATTGGAGTAATGTTTCTTTCGCTAAGTCATTATTTTTTCCAATTAAATGGTAGACACTATTGATTCCATTAAATAAGAAATGCGGGTTTAATTGGGCCTTCAAGTATTTTAGTTCTGTTTTATAGGATTCTTCTAATAGTTTTTGGTTTGCTTTTTTAGTTTTTCTTAATTCAAACGTAAGACTGTAATAAAAGCCTGCTATGGTATATATGATATGCACTATAAAATTGCTGCTTATACTGCCTAACAACGGTTCATTTTGCACATTGTAACTACCCTGTAAGACGGTATCAAAATACGTTTCTACAGCTGTAATTAGTAGCATTACCGTACTGGATAGCACATAAAAATTTAGCCTTTTTTTGTTTCTATGTGCGATTGGGAATAACCAAAAAACTTGTGCGTAAAATACAACAGCATTAAAAAAAAGTCCATAGGTGTAGGCATACCCAAAACTACCAGACGTAGTAGTAAAACCATTCCAGTTAAACTCTGACCCCATAGTCATAAACCAATAATTGAATAACCAGAACAAGACATGCCCCGCAATTACTGTTATTTTGGAAGTGTTCATTTTGATGATTTTAAACAAAGGAAAGCATATTTTTTTGGGTCAATCTGTTTTTCTACGTTCATCATTAACTATGCAACGTTTATCAAGTTATTACTTTTGGAAACTTACTTTTCCGATACCTTAGATTTAAATTGTACTTATAAAAATGAAAAAATATCTTTTTGCGTTTCTAGGCATATCTAGTTTATATCTTACGGCTCAAAATAAAACAAATACAGATCAAAAGAATCAATTTGAATTTTTAACGGGTTATACTTCTGGTTTTTTGAAAAATTTACCTTTTGCTCCCGTCTCTCGCTATTCCTATACTGGGTTAAACTATCAATTAAAATATTCACGTACTACTAAAAGAGAAAAACTATTTGAAATACAGTTGGATTATTTAAATTCAGAATTGACATCAGACGTAATTCCAATGCTGAATGTTGACAGCTATTCTAAAGTAGTATTGAATATTTCGGCCTTAAAACGCGTTTTGTACCATGATAAGCTTACCATACATCTGGGTTTACAAGCGCAAACCAATGTCTCTTCTTATTTTCAATGGGACCTATATGATTTTCAACAAAAACTAGGGGTAGCTGTTCGTTTCAGGTATCAGGTAGCTAAAAAACAATCCCTATCATCTAAACTCACCCTGCCATTTATAATGTGGCGGACTTCCACTTTTGAAGAAAATTTTTATTCGCTAAAGCGGTATCAAAGTCTTCTGTGGACTGCGGCATATACCTACGCGCTCTCTAATCAGTTTGATGTAATAGCACGTTATAATTTTAACTACGATAGGATTCAAATTTCTAACGCGTATAGAGAATTACAACATCAGATTAACCTTGGTGTTACCTTTAAATTTTAAACACGTATGAAACATATAAAGTTATTTACGCATATTTTGTTTAGTGTATCTGTTTTCGTTTTAAGCTCTTGTTCAGAGGTTTTAATAGGAGATGAAGGTAGGCTAGACGAAGACATCTATTTAAATTACCAAACTAGTACAGCGTTAGAATTACCTTTTGAAGACGAATGGTATGTAATTAATGGCGGAAAAACGCATAGAGAAGGTGCACACCATTTTATCAATCGCGGCGGAGGGGAGCGCTATGCTATTGATTTTCTTATGGTGTTAGATACTGTATTACCTGATGGGACAGTAAGAAAGATAAATTATGCGGTTGATTTTAAGCAAAATGAAAACCACTATTGTTTTGGAAAACGATTGAATGCACCTGGTGATGGTAAAATTATAGCAGTTGTAAATACTGTTGACGATAACCAACCAGGTACGGTTAATAGAAACCAACCAGGGGGTAATTACCTTACAATAGATCATTTAAACGGCGAAACTTCAATACTGGCACACTTAAAAAAAGGTTCGATTATAGTTGCAATAGGAGAAAATGTAGTTAAGGGGCAAGAAGTTGGCCAGGCTGGAAATAGCGGTGCATCAGATGCGCCACACGTACATTATCAATTACAAGGAACAGCAGGTGTATTAGAAGGATTAGGACTTCCTACTCAATTTTTGAATTACTTTGAAGGTGATGCGCTTGTAGAACAAGGAGAGCCAGTAAAAGGGCAAGAAGTTAGAAAGAATTAAAAGTAGTAGCGCTATCGTAAACCCATTTCACACACACTGCCTTCCCTCCTACCGTCGGCTCGCATAATACGTGTTCCATTGCCTTGTAAGAAGAAGTTTTTAGAAAGAAAAAAATCAAAGAAGATTTTGTAGATATGCCAGCGCTGCAACTCGATCAAAAAATTATTGGTCTTGTAGACCTTTTGCTATTATGCTGAACCAGAGGTCAGCGCTGCAACTCGCTCAAAAAACTAAAGATTCTAAATCTTTAGTTTTTATGCCGCATAACGCAAGACAGTATAGCACAATTATACTAGTGCATAATCGGATAGCAGCAATTGTATTCAATTTAAGTCAAGCGCAGCGGCTCACCGAATAAAAAATTACCGACTGGTACTTCCTTTTTCTCGTGTACGTAAAATTACCGTACAGCCAACCGTTAGATTGCTTTATGAAAATAAAGGCTTAATGGCGTTTATTTTAAAACATAATGTACCAACGCTTGCATTTGGGATTACAAACTTCCCTCCTCTTTTTTAGAGGTGATTTTTTATAAAAACCAAAAAAGTCGCTCCGGTATTAGTTTTAAAGGCCATGATTGCCCAATTTCAATAGACTTGGAGTAAGACCAAACTTCCTCTTAAAGGCTGCTGAAAAATGTGTGGCATTTTTATAACCACAACGATCAGCTATTTCGGTAATATAAAGACTACCCTCAAGGAGTAACTGCTTTGCTTCATTCATTTTTAAATCATTGATGTATTTAAAAACGGTTGTTCCGTAAACCTCTTTAAACCCCTTTTTTAATGTGCATTCATTTGTTTGAATTTCTCTAGCCAATTTAGTTAGCGAAAGCGGATTGTTAAGCCGCGATATAATTACTTCTTTTGCGTAGTGTATTTTTTCAATTTCTGAAGGTTTAATTAATAATGATTTTGTTGTAGGTTGATTTTCTAAAGATTCTATTTGTAAAATGAGTAATTCAATAATTTTAGATTCAAGAAACAAACGCTTGTAAATACCTTTATGTTGACAGTTAATTATCTCTTTGATGATAAATAGCATCTTAGGTGATATTTTACCCATCTGCTTAGATATGATAGCTGAAGTACCTTCCGTAATAGCTTTCTTAAATTTTGGGAATGAAGTTTTAAAAGCTGTTTGATATCTTTCAAAAAAAGACTTGGATAAATTAATTTCAAACAGTTCCATTCCATTGGTTATTTTCCAGTTTGCTTTCCCGGAAATACCATTAGAGTAAAAAATACTATGTTCGTTTGTTTGCATTTCTAATTGGTTTCCAAACTGTTTAATGGAAGTCAATATAGATCCCTTAAGTATAAAATGCATCCCAATACTTTCTTCTTCTTCTAAATTAAAATGTAGGGCTGTCGGATTTTTAATATCTATTAAGCCATACCCAATATGTACGCCATTAAAAATTATCTCACGGTAGGTACCTTTTCCAAAAATAAAATCTGTGCTTTGGGATAATTCAAGAACTTCACATTCATCAATAGAAAACGATTTACCATAGCTGTTTTCGATAACCATTTCATAGAAATCTTCTGTTGTAATTTGTATTTGCATCTGTTTTTCTTTTTTCGTCTCTTTTGTTCCGTTTGCCGTCTCTATTTATTTTCTACAAATCACAAAACTATAATACATTTGTGAAAATAAATAATTATTTATAATAAGTCTAAATAAAAATAACAAAATCACTTTCAACTAATATGAAAAAACTATTTTTCCCCACGATTTTTTTAATGGCAGTTTGCTGTTTTAGTATCACAAACGCACAAACAACACTCTCAGGTAAAGTGACGGATGGATCAAATGCAATAGTAGGAGCAAACGTCATTCTTTTAGAAACAGGAAAAGGTGCATCAACCGATGAAAATGGTGAGTACATAATTGAAAATATCTCGGGAAGCAGTTACTTTATTGAAATCAGCTACTTAGGTTTTAAAAGTATCACTGAATCAATACTTCTTAAAAAGAATCAAAAAAATGATATAGATTATGTTTTACAAAAAACGACAGGTGAATTAGATGAGGTCATAGTATCGGCTAATCGTCGTCTACAGAATATTCAAAAAACAGCAGCATCAGTATCTGCGGTCTCCGCAAAGGAAGTAGCACAATTACAGATTAAGGAACTTAGTGAGTTAAGTAGTATTGCACCTAACTTTAATACTTTTGATGATGGAGGTACCGGTATTTTTACCCTCATCTCTACGCGTGGAATTTCTACCATCGATGTAAATCCTACGGTAGGAATCTATGTAGACGATGTTCCATATTTCTCGAGTTTAGCGTTTCCATTATCCTTAAGTGATGTAGATAAAATAGAAATTTTAAGAGGACCACAAGGAACCTTATATGGTCGTAACGCGCTTGCAGGCGTTATTAAAGTCACCTCAAAAAAACCTCAAAATAAACTCACAGGATTCGCTACACTTGGGTATGGTAATCTTAATGCAAAGGAGATAGGTTTTGGTTTTGGCGCGCCCATTGTAAAAGATAAATTATTCTTTAGAGCTAGCAGTTCGATTATCGAACGAGATGGATTTGTGAAAAATGAGTTTAACAATAAAGATTTACAAAACAGAAAATCTGTAGACGCAAACTTGAGATTGAAATACTTTGCAAATGATAGACTAACACTAGGGCTTCTCTATAACGTGCAAAGAAGAGAGTCTAATGCCTATGCTTTTGTAACGGGTTCTCCAGATAATACGTTTCAGGATATTTTAGAGAATACCCCGTATCAAGTAAATTTTAACACCGATGTATTACAGACTGCGGTTACTCAAAATCTAGCGTTTAATCTTAAATACAATTTTAATACATTCTCACTAAATGCTATTACTGCCTACCAAGTTACAGATCAATTTAGTCTGGATGAATTTGATTTTTCAACACTCGATATTCAATCGGCATCAAAAGAGAGTGATTATATTAATTTTTCACAAGAAATAAGGCTCGCTTCCAATGGAGATAAAAAGTTAAATTGGACAACAGGTGTGTTTGCATATCTTAACAATGAAACAAGGATTGACACAAATATTAATGGTAGCGACATCGGTTTAGTTATTCCAGATTTTGAAAGCATTGCACCCTTTAGCCAAATTGATTCACCAGATTTAGAGCGAAAAGGTGTTGCTTTATTTGGCCAGGCGGCTTATGATATAACCGATAAGTTAACCTTTACAGGTGGACTTCGATTTGATTATGAAGAGGCTGATGCCTCTGTTGCTAGAACGTATACAACAACTGCATTTCCAGCATCTAGTTTTTCTGAAAGTGCTGATTTTAATGCCATTTCACCCAAAATAGCGCTTAGTTATCAAGCAAACGATAAGGTATTTGTGTTTGCAAATGTGGCAAAAGGTTTTAGGCCAGGAGGAATAAATACGTTTGTTATCAATTCAGCTGATGCACCTTTTGATCCAGAAACTACATTTAATTATGAAGCAGGTATCAAAACAAATCTTTTTGAAAATAGACTTAAACTAAACCTAACAGGATTTTACATAAGTTACGAAAATCAACAAGTATTTACGGTTGTAGATCTAACAAGTTTTATAATTGGAATAGATAATATAGGGGAATCTAGAAGTTATGGACTAGAGTTAGAGAGTAAGTGGGCTGCGACTAAAGGGCTAACTTTTAATATGAATTTTGGATATTTAAACACGGAGATACTTACGTATGCACCCATAGATTTTCAGACTGGTGAAGAAAATGATCTTTCTGGGCGCAACTTACCATTGTCACCAGAATTTAATGGAAATCTTAATATAAATTACATCAAACCGCTGAATAAGAAACTGAATTTAGAAGCTAGTGTAGACTATAATTATAAATCTGAGTTTTCTTTTAACTTTGCTAACGATGCAACGCAAGATGCGTATGGTTTACTAAATAGTCGTATTGGGATTACCTCAAAACATATAGACTTTTTTCTATGGGGTAAAAATATTGCAGACGTAACCTATTTTAGCTATGGCTATGGTGTGGGTACCTTTAACGCAGCCTCTTTTGGTTTACCTCAAACCTATGGTGTTACTTTAACGGCTAAATTATAGCAATGAACATAGTGGCATATGTCATTCGATTTTTAGTAGCCTTTATCTTTATCTACGCAGGTATTGAGAAGCTGTTCCTGCCCTATAACCCTTCTGTTTTTAGGGCAGATGCTTCTGAGGCACATGAATCATTCTTTACCTTTTACGAGCTCTTACAGGGTGCGGGTTATCTTTATTTTGTTGGTTTTTTTCAATTACTATGTGGTTTACTTTTAGTTTTTAAACGCACTTGGTTATTGGGCAGTATTATGCTCGTTCCCTTACTGCTATGCCTCTTAATGACGCACCTATTTTTCTCAAAATACGTGCTGTTTATTGCTTTTGATGCTTTGTTGTTTTTGATGGTGCTGTTTCTGCTTTCGCGAAAGCGTAAACCTCTTAAAAACATCTTGTTTGCTGAAGAAAGTGGAATCTTCTAACACCATATAATTCACTTATTATGAAACTTGAAATAAAAAATTTTTCAAAAACATATAGTAATGGCGTAGCCGCTGCAAAGAATATCAATCTCACCATTCACAAAGGTATGTTTGGTCTACTAGGACAAAATGGGGCAGGTAAATCTACCTTAATGCGCACCATCGCTACACTACAAGATGCAGATAGTGGTAGTATTTTTTTTAATGATATTGATATTTTGAAAAACCCGTCAGCATTGCGAAAAGTACTGGGCTACTTACCTCAAGAATTTGGCGTCTATCCCAACGTATCGGCCCAAGAACTTCTATTACACATCGCAGATATGCGAGGTATTATAAAACAAAGTGAACGTAAAAATCAAGTAGACGCTTTATTACAAAGAGTAAATTTATATGAGGTACGTAAAAAAAATCTAGATAGTTATTCTGGGGGTATGAAGCAGCGTTTTGGCATTGCTCAAGCACTATTAGCAAATCCAGAACTTATCATTGTAGATGAGCCCACAGCAGGACTAGACCCAATGGAGCGCAATCGTTTTTATAATCTTCTTGCAGAATTAGGAGAAAATGCAGTAGTAATACTATCTACGCACATTGTTGAAGATGTGAGTACCCTTTGTAATGATATGGCAATTATAGGAAAAGGGGAAGTATTGCTAACAGGTAAACCAAGCGAAATTGAGATCTCTCTCTCTGGAAAGGTTTGGGAAAAAAAAATTAATATTTCAGAGTTTGAATCTTATAAAACAAAATATAAAGTCATATCAAATCGCTTTCATTTGGGTAAAATGATGGTAACCGTAGTGGCGAATAATCTCCCTGATAGTGCTTTCTATCAAAAACAGCCGAGTCTAGAAGATGCATACTTTAATCTATTGTATACCCAGGAATAAAAAATAACGATATGATAGGAAAAATTCTTTTTTACGAGATACGTCAGCGTTTCTTCCATTGGTCAACGTTGCTTTATTATCTAATGTTGGTCTTTCAAGGCATTTGGTATACCAAAGGTAATTTTGATTACTATATCAATGAAGATCTTTTTATCAATTCACCATCTGTGTTCTATAAGAATTTAGCAAGTGGTGGTATGCTGATGATCATTATTGTTGCCATTGTCACAGGTACAGCTTTATACAAAGACATACAGCACAAAACGGGACATTGGTTATACACACTTCCTATACATGAAAAACACTTTTATTTAGCAAGATTTTTATCTGCTTTTTTATTTAATGTGCTACTTGCAACAGGTTATATCGTAGGTATGGTATTAGTTCCTTATTCTGGTATAGGAGAAGCGCATCAATTTGGACCTTTGCCTTTGGGTCAATTAATACACGGTTTCATTTTTCTTACAGTACCAAATCTATTTTTACTAACGTCTTTGTTCTTTTTTTCGCTAGTTTTTTCAAAAAAAATGGCAGTAGCATATCTTTCTATTCTAGCGACAGTCATTGCATTTTTATTAATGCAAACCACTTCAGAAGCAAGTGGAATTACAAATTTTCTTGCTTTAGGAGATCCTTTTGGATTTGTTGCGACTGAAGAAATGAATTTGTCATTTACAAGTTTAGAAAGAAATACAGCATATATTCCGTTGGATGGTAATTTTAGAGCAAATCGTTTAATTTGGTTTTCAATAGCGGCTGTATTACTTATTTTGAGTGTTCTTAAATTTACGTTCAAGGATTTTGGTTCTCCAAAAAAATCGATTAAAAAAATAGACTCGAAACCTCAAAATAAAATAGGGTTCGTACACCATAAATTAACGCAACAAGCTTTGTCCTTTACTAGTTTTGATTACGTAAAGAAGCTTTGGTCTCTTGCTGTTCTTGAGTTTAAAAATGTAGTTCGTCCAGCATCGTTTAAAGTTATTATAGGCGTTATTTTAATGATGGCAATCCTACAAAATCTCATTTGGAATGCGAGCTATTATATAGGTGCGACCGCTCCCCTCACCTCTACAATGACCTATTTTAGACTTTCATTTGGCGTGTTTATTATCATATTAATTATGGCTTGGTCAGGAGAACTTTTCTTTAAAGATAAAACGGTGAAAATCCATAGTATTACAGATACACTCCCAGTTCCCGTGTGGGTAACGCAACTCTCTCGATTTTGTGCAATGAGTGCTGTAGCATTTGTGCTAGCCTTGAGTTTTATGGTCATAGGCATAGTAATACAAATTGTAAAAGGAGGAGCCGGATTAATAGAACTAGACTTATATATATATGATACGTTAGGCTATAATTGGGGCTGGTTAACCTATGTGCTTTGGATTGCTTTAGTTTTTTTTATTTCAGGAATAACAGGAAACCGTTTTTTAACACACGTGCTAAGTATAGGGCTCTTTTTTGCAATGATTATGGCGTTTGAGTTAGGGCTTGCAGAGCAGACACGTTTTGCCTTTGCAGCAGTACCAGGTCTAGAAGATTATTCTGAAGTAAGTGGATATGGTATCTGGAAAACAGCGGCACAGTGGTATTTTTTAATGTGGACATTATTAGCTACCGTATTTATACTTCTAGGCATATTATTTTGGAATCGTGGTGTGTCTAAAAAATGGTATAACAAATTATCAATACATAATAATCAACTCTCGTGGTTAGGTAAAATTATAACGGTACTTGCGCTTGCAGGTTTCTTTCTCCTGCAATCATTTATTGCTAATCAAACAATAGGGAAAGAGAATTTTACGCTGAGCACCATAAAGGAAAAGAACAACGCAGACTATGAAAAGAAATATAGCTACTTAAAAAAAATACAGCAGCCTAAGATTATCAATTTGGATGCTACTTTCGATTTGTTTCCATTACAAAGGAAAGCTATTTTTTCTTCAGAAATTTTAAGTATTAATACAACTTCGGCAACTATCGATACCGTCTATTTAAACCGAAAGCAGGCAGTTACAATTCATAATATCAAGTTTAATGGAGGTATTATTTCCGAAGTACTTGAAGATACACATCACGATGTCTTAGCCTATAAAATTCCTAAAGGATTACACGCCGGGGATACACTTAAAATTTCGATCAAAGCCGAAAAACAATACATCGGTTTATCACAGGGAGGTGGAGAGCCACAAACAGATTTAACGTACAACAGTTCTTTTGGAAGTATTTTTGATTTTATTCCGAGCATAGGGTATGATGATGATAAAGAACTAGTTCAAAATCGAAAGCGTGAAGAACAAGGCCTCCCTAAAATCAATTCGAGAATGCCTGTTATTAATGACGACCTTGCATGTACGCAAAATTACTTTGACTCGAACGCGTTAGCCGTATCAGGAACCATTACCATCAGTACCGTAGCGGGGCAAATCCCGCTAGCTCCTGGTTCATTGATTTCAGAAAAGGAAGAAAATGGACGCATAACTCGAAGGTATACTATAACTCCATCAAGTTCATTTAATTGGCATATTGCTTCTGCCCGATACTTAGTTCGCAGTAGCGTTGTGGATGGGATAGATGTCACTATTTTATCAAGCCCTAAACATCAATTTAATATAGATTTATATCTGAAAGCTATAACAGATGGTATTCAATATGTTAATAATAACTTAGGAATGTATCCGTATAAAGAAGTTCGCTTGTCAGAAATCAATTATTATAGTGACCGTTTTTATGCCTACCCAAATAGTATCTCCATATCAGAAAAAGAAGGTTGGTATGCAGATACCGCTGCGCTTAAAGATAAAGCATACGTATACCATAGTACGGTTTCTCAAATTATTAAACACTGGATGCAAGAGCAAGGAATTGTTGCTAATGTACAAGGTGCAGAGATGTTAGTAAATGCTATTCCAGAGACTTTAGCCCTTCAAGTAGTAGAACGCAAACTTGGTAAGCAAGCTCATACTCTGATTCTAAAAAAGAAAGCTGATTTTTATGCCAAAGAAAAAAATAATGAACCTAACCAAGAACCAGCACTATTATATGCAGACGGCATAGAATATCTCGAAACAGCAAAGGGAGTTATAGGCTTACATATGCTAAAAGAAAAATTGGGAAACATTAAATTTACTAGAATCACAAAAGAATGGCTTGATAGTTCTAAACATCAACCTTTTATTTTTAAAAATTATTATATGACCGTATTAAAAAGTATTTCAAAACCTACTAGAAATGAAATCAACTATTTTTTTGAAGAAATAAATAAGCAAGAATAATCCCATTCCATACATATTCCCACTTCGCTCCTATCCCTTCGACTATGCTCAGGACACGCTAGCTTCGGGCAAAGGATATTCCATTATATTTTTTTAAAGAAGTTTTTGAGAAGAAAAATAGAAAGGAGACATAGTCCCAATTACGCCAGCGATACTAGCCACTCCAAAAACAAGAGGGCTACCAGGCCCATTGTTTTATGCCGCTAAACGCAAGACAGTATGGCACATTTATACTAGTGCAAGTCCGGATAGCCCTTTGCAGGCTATTTGATATAATATGAGATATGGTTTCACTTCCATTATCTTAGCCTGTTTTTGTCAACGCATCTTCTGGTTAGAAACGCATTAGTCCTGTTTTACATACTATCATAAAAGGATACTTTTAGGTTTATCAACCATATTTACTTTAATTAAAGATAATTTTGTATTATTATTCTTTAACGTTGATATAAACAACAAAATTATAATAAACATGGATATTATTCGAAAAAATAATGCTAATAACGAATTAGATAAAACTGACGAACAAATAATTAGACTCTTACAGAAGAATGCTCGACTATCTAACAAGCAAATTGCTGCAGAAGTTGGTATTGCAGAATCTACCTGCTCTGAAAGGATGCGGAAATTACATCGAAAAAAAATATTCTTCGGGTTTCATGCTTTTGTAGATTCTTCAAAACTTGGTACGAATATAGAAGCAATGGTTGCCATAAAATTAACTAAAAACACAAAAGATCAAGTCGAAGATTTTAAAAATTCAATGTCTTTGTTATCTGAGGTTGTTAATATTTACCACTTAGCGGGTCAAATAGATTTTCTACTTTACATTGCAGTAAGAGATAAAAATCATTTAAGGGATTTTGTAATGGATCATGTTACAAAAGATTATGTAAAAAGCTTAGAAACTTCTTTGATTTATGATTTTTCGCAAAACCAATTGTTTCCTATTTATTTAGAGCATGAATAAAGGAGAAAAACCAATTAAAAAAATGACTAAATCTTCTGCGCTGTAATGACAATTGAAAGAACATAAATGGTGCCTACCTTTTTAATTTAAAACAAGCAATTTTGGTTTCAGACATTGCTTCAATAGCGTACTTTACGCCTTCTCTGCCTATTCCGCTGCTTTTAACGCCACCAAAAGGCATAGCATCTATTCTATAATCTGTGGAATCATTAATCATTATACCAGCACAATCAAGTTCGTTAATTGCCTTGTGTGCATTATTAATATCATTTGTGAAAATTGCGGTATGTAAACCAAAAGGTGATTTATTACAACATACGATAGCTTGATCTAAGTTTTTTACTTTTGAAATAGTTACGACAGGTCCAAAAACTTCTTTGCAATTGGCGATATCATTCTTGCAGTCAGCCTCCAAAATGGTTGGTACATAACAATTTCCAATTGTTTTTCCTCCTCTTATTATTTTTGCTCCATGCGCTGTGCTTTCGGCAACAAACAGATCGATCTGATTCATTGATTCTTTACTTATAATAGGGCCGATATCAATATCTTCTGATAATGGTGAACCAATTTTTAAAGTAGACGTTAATTGAGAAAAATCAGTTAAAAATGAATCGTAAATAGTCTCTTCTACAAAAATTCGTTTTACACCAACACAATTTTGGCCACTTGCAAAGAATGCTCCTGAAACACAAGATTTAACAGCATCTTCCACATCAGCGTCAGATAGCACTATAACAGGTGCGTTTGAACCAAGCTCCATCACTATTTTTTTTAGACCTGCTTTTTTCTGTATAATTTTTGCTGCTTCTACGCCTCCAGTAAAACTTATCAATCTTATTCTATCATCACTAATGAGTCCGTCACCAAAGTATTCTGGCGCGCCTGTAATTATGCTGAGCATTTCTTTTGGTAAACCAGATTCAAAAAGAATTTCTCCAAACTTAATGGCCACTAAAGGGGTATAATCACTAGGTTTTAATATAACTGGATTGCCTGCTGCAATTGCAGGTCCTAACTTATGACAAACCAAATTTAAAGGATCATTAAATGGGGTTATGGCAACAACAATACCAATAGGAACTTTGTTTGCATACCCAACTCTATCTTCCGAACCTGGAACAGCGTTAAACGGAATTGTTGCTCCAATTATCCTTCCTGCTTCTTCTGCAGAAAGTTGCATCGTATTCACCGCTCTAGTGACTTCTTTTCTTGCCTGAATAATTGTCTTAATACCTTCCGTTGCAATGAGATTCGATAAAGCATCAAATTCTCGCTCCATTATGGTTACGGCTTTTTTAAGAATTGAAATTCTTTCTGAAGCGGCCATTTTTTTACCAATTGCCTCTCCTTTTTTTGCTAGGTCAAGTGCATTCATAACATCTTGCTCCGTTGACTGCGGTACTGTTCCGATTTCTTCTCCAGTATAACTATTATAAACAGGTACCGTAATTATATTTTTTTTATCTATCACCATGTTTTGTGTTTTAACTGTTAACTATTGATATGATATCATTATATAAGGCAAAACCGGTTTCAATTTTCCCTGCTCCTGCCCCAATTACCGTAGTATCTCCTAAAATACTAGAGGTGATTTTTAATGCATTAGTAGCATCTGAAATACCGTATAATGAATCATTCATTGAAATTAGTTTAGGACAAACTGCCCCATGAACGATACCTTTATTATCCTTCCAAACGCTTCCAATTAATTTCCATCTCCTATTGTTTGATGAAGCTTCTTTTACATCTGAAAGGGTGATTTTGGACATTCCCTTAACCTCAATATCTTCTTGAATTAATTGCACATCAAAAACAACATTTGCCAAAATCATGACCTTAGCCAAAGTATCTAATCCTTCAACATCACTTGTAGGGTCAGCTTCTGCATATCCTAGTTTTTGTGCCTGTGAAAGTGCATCATTATAAGACATTCCTAATTCCATTTTAGATAAAATATAATTAGAGGTACCGTTCATAATACCACTTACACCAGTGATACCTGAACCTAAAAGACTGCTATTTAAAACATTTATGACTGGTGTACCACTCATTACAGTACCTTCAATTGCCACAACTTTTTTCATTATTTTAGCCAAGCTGTAAATTTGTTTATACGCCACAGCAAAAGGTCCCTTGTTAGTAGTAACAACATGCTTTTTAGAATTTAAAGCAGATTCAATATGGGATATCGCTGGCTCCCCAGATTTTATATCTGTAAAACTAGCCTCAATTATGATATCCGCATTAATTTCTTGTATTGCTTTATTAATGTCAAGTATGTTTTCTGTTAACAAACTATAATCTCCTTTAGTAGCATTTGTAAGCACTTTCTGCATATCGATTCCATCCTCATCAATCTTACTCCCTTTTATCGTATCTAGGATTCCTACCGTTTGTATCTCCGTGTTTTGAGGTATTGGTAATAAAGAATTAGCATTTAAAATAATTTTAGCTAATCCTTGTGATACAATACCAAATCCTACATATACTATTTTAACCATTTGTAGTTATTTTAAATTCACATTTAGAGCACAAAACTAAGTATGTATTCGTATTATATATTTATTACCGTAAACTATTCTGTTTTTAAATGTTTTAAATGAATTATGTGCGATTATTAATGCAAAGCATGTTTAAAACAAAATTTAAATCGTTTGTGTACTATCTTAAAAAGCAGATAAATTTTTGTTGGAGAATTCTGAGATTTAACTTTACTGTGTTTTTTAATTTAACCTGATATTAAAATTTGATAGAGTAGTAAAAATATAATGAGTTTCATTTTTCCATTACATTCACCTTTTACCGTCAGCTCGCATAATACCTGTACCATTACCTTTTGAGAAGAGAGCTTTTAAATAGAAAAAAGCAAAGAAGATATAGCGCTAATTACGCCTGTGCGCAAACCTGCTCAAAAATAAGAGGTCTTACACACCTTTTGTTTTGTGACGTACCCAAGAAAAGTGCCATAATGCAAGACATTATGATTTAGAAATGAGTCATAATCTGACCTTATATAAAGTAGCTATAAGTTGTAGGTAATTTTGATAGGTTCCCAACCAAAGTAGTTACGATGACTTAAAATACTAAAAATGCGAAGTGGATTTTTGAGAAACGTCAAAAATTCTGGCAGCTTTAGAACCTTGAGCGTATTACCTCAATTGGTATTACTGCCACCATATTTTGGAATATTTTCTAGGAATTTGAATTAACATGCTGCTATTACAACCAAAACATAAGCTTACTAAGGTTTGATATTCTGATTTACTCTAAACAAATTATTCGGATCATACGTGTTTTTAATCTTGACCAATCTATTATAATTATGTTTATAACTGGCTTTAACCCGCTCTTGACCTTCTTCCATCATGAAATTTGAATATGCGCCACCGGCTGCATACGGATGTAATGCTTCATAGTATGACTTACACCAATTGGTGATTTTAGTCGCGTTCTTTGGGTCTGGATCGACTCCTATATAGACTCCGGCATACTTAGCATCTCTATACGCCCAAGGGGTTTCTTCTGCACCAATTCTACTCGCCGCACCACCAAGTGGGTATAAATGCATTTGCGATAAGGGTGTAGGAATACTTGAACCGAATTTTAAATGCCCTGCACGGACTTCTGGCCCTAATTCGTTAAAAAAATCAGCTCTCCAATACCATTGCAATCCCTGTGGCAGGAGTCCGTCAAACATGCTTTGTATGGCCGGATAAGGCATTTCGCCTACATGTGCAAAAACAGGATTAAGAGCTAATACTGGCTTAAATAGCACTTCAAAATTATCGGGGTCTCCTACATAACACCATACAATACCACAGAATTTTTTATTATGCAAATGCGCTGGAAATGGGGATTCAGGAATAACCATAGTAGCTATAAATCCATTTAAATTTTCCGATGTCTCTTGTATAAATGTATTATACCACGCCATAATTTCTTCAACCTTTTCAATAGGCCATAAGGTTGGCCCACCCATAACCATTTTAACAGGGTGTGCCTGAAAAGTAAATGACGTCACCACACCAAAATTACCACCTCCACCTCTTATAGCCCAAAACAAGTCTATATTGTTGGTGGCATTTACGGTTACCAAAGTACCATCGGCTAAGACCATATCTGCTTCTAATAAATTATCTATGGTGAGGCCATATTTTCGTGTTAAATAACCAATACCACCACCAAGGGTTAATCCGCCTACACCTGTGGTTGAAACCATTCCAGAAGGGATAGCTAAACCAAATTCATGTGTTGCCTTATCAACTTCATTCCAAATGTTTCCGCCTCCAACTTTTACGGTATTGTTTTGGGTGTCAACTTCCACAAACTTGATACCTGATAAATCAATGACTAAGCCATCATTACATAAACCCAAACCTGCCCCGTTATGTCCGCCGCCTCTTATGGCAACCAATAGGTCATTATCTCTTCCAAAGTTTACAGAAGCAATAACGTCAGCTGTATTTTCGCACATCGCAAATACCCCTGGTTGTTTATCTATCATCGCATTGTATACTTTACGTGTTTCTTTATACGTTGTATCTGATGGTAATACAATGCTTCCGACTAATTTATTCTTAAAGGAATTTATTACTTCTGGGCTTAAACCTTTTACGTTTTTCATAAAGTATTTTTTAGTAGCGGATTATAGTTTTAATGGTGAATGATGTTCATGAACCATCTTCCACCCAGTAGCTGTGTTAACGAATAACAAGGTAATTTGGTCGTTTATCACAACAAGGTCCTCTCCGAATTTGAGATGAAAATCAGAGTGAAAGGTTAAATTAGCTACGTCACCATACACCGCAATTTGTAAATCTTTTGCATCGAACTTCACTACCTCAGTAACGGAACCGAAAACATTGCGTTCGTGTGCTTCATTAGCTACACCGCCATTTCTTGGTTCTCCATTTTTAAATTCAGTAAACTTTGAACCATAGGCATGAAAGGAAATTAATTTATCTAAATCACCATCTTTAATACTTTGGGCAATTGCACCAAAAGTTTCCAGAACTTCTTGCTTCGCCTCTGGAAATTCTGTAGAAACTAAATCAATTTTAATCTCTTGTTCTTCGTCGTTATTTTGAGAGCAACCTGTGGTTAAAACTCCAAAAATCATTAACAATACTACTCTAAATTTTATCTTCATAATTGTATGCATTTAATTTGTTCTCGACAAAATTAGAAAAGAATAATTTTCTAAAATTCTACATTTAGACCAAATAAATACAATTTTAGACCAAATAAAAATATACTGTAACTATCTGAAAAACAATAATTTATTTTGAATTGTAAAGGACTGAAGGTAAAATTCCATATTTTTTATGGAAACATTTTGAAAAATAGGCAGGGCTACTAAACCCAGTTTGATAGGCGATTTCAGAAATATTACTGTCTTGTATTTCTATTAAATTCAATGCTTTTTTTAAGCGATAATCTCTTAAAAACATATTGGGAGATTTGCCAATCAAATCCATCATGGTTCTGTATAATTTAGATTTGCTATAGCCTAAATTTTCTTCAAAATCACTAACACCGATTGTAGTTTGTGACCATATACTTTCGGTATAGGTCATTAAAAGCGTCATGAACGTCTCCTCTTTCATTGTTAATACAGTAATAGAATTTACATTTAGTAACGGTTTATTTTGGTTTTCGCCTTCATAAAGGTCTTTCACTACTGTTGAAATAGAAAAATTGCCTTTAGCAACATCACTTAAATAATCTGAACTTTTTATAGTCTCTTCAAAAATTCCATCTTTTTCAGTTACAGGTGTACCAGCACTAATTCCTATTTTAAATTCTATGTCTGGTGTAATAACTTTATGGTGCGTGTTTTGAATTTTTATGCCACATTGTATGGCATCTGTTACAGAATCAAAGGCCAGTAAAAAGGTATTCGCTTCTTGTTTTACAAGCCGACCATTATGTTGAGATGTTACTGTTTTTATAGTTGTTATATAGCCTCGAAGAGCTGCGTTTAAGGTGCTTACTTCTTTAGTTCTTAAAGATTTCCGTTTTATTTTAACAACCATTAGGGTTTTAAATGCAGGGTCGTTTATTATATTGAGGCGTATATTCTTAGCTTTTTCTGGGTCTTCAATACGCCCTAAAAAAGATTCGACAATCGTATCATTCACTTCAATAATACGCGTGGGAATAGCACCATGAGCATTTTCATGTAATTTTATGAGTGCATCCTTACTAGGTGCTTCTATTAAACAAAATGCGGTTTTTCTTTTTTCATCACACCAATAGGTTAGTCCACGACAATTGTATTCATGTTCAATATCTAAATCGGCTTGATGCATTTCTGCGACATGTGCTGCAGTTATCCCATCTGGAAGCTCATGTAAATCTAAAAATAATGGCATGGTTCTTAGTTTGTATGTAACTTGGTGTTACTTTCTAAGGGGGAATAACTTCAAATTACTGAATTTCAGAGGAATATACTTGATTAAAAGCCGAAAATATTTTGATATTGTTTAATTTATTTCCATTCCACACACAGTGCCTTCCCTCCTACCGTTGGCTCGTATAATACCTGTTCCATTACCTTTTTATCGCAACCATTAATAGTATGTTAAGCAGTACAATTTCTAAAGGAGAAATTTTCGAATACTTCAACACATTGATTTCTTAAAAACCGTTAATAGTTTAACTTTACTCATCATCGATACCTTTATAAATACTTAAGCCTCAATTAAGAATTAGCTTTCATCAATATAGTAAATTGAAAAAATGTAAAACCAATAATTAAATAGGGTTAAAAATTTTAAAGTGTTGCTAATACAAGATAAAAAAAATAATATTTATACTCAAACTAACTGAATGTTAAAAAAAATAATAGCCAGAAACAATATTACCATGCATGGCACTGGTAGCAAATCTATGTTTTTGGTTCATGGATATGGATGTGATCAAAATATGTGGAGATTTATTATTCCCCAACTTAAAGACGAGTACAAAATAATTCTTATTGACCTTGTAGGCTCAGGGAAATCGGATGAGAATTCATATGACTTGGACAAGTATAGTTCGCTTGATGGTTATGCGGATGATATAATCGAAATATGTGACGCTTTAAACTTAGAGGATATTTGTTTAGTTGGGCATTCAGTGAGCGCTATGATAGGGCTGCTTACTGCTATAAAAAGACCTTCTCTTTTTAAAAAATTAATTATGATTTGTCCATCTCCACGATATATTAACAGTGAAGATTATTTTGGCGGATTTTCTCAAAACGATATTGACAATCTTATGGAAACTCTAGATTCTAATTATTTAGGCTGGTCTAGTGCTATGGCGCCTGTTATTATGGGCAATGCTGATAGACCAGAATTAGCAGCGGAGTTAGAAGAAAGCTTTTGCCAAAATAATCCTGAAATAGCAAGGCATTTTGCAAAAGTCACTTTTCTAGGAGATAATAGAAGTGATCTTAAAAAACTTACTACTGATACCCTTATCATACAATCTAATACTGACGCTATTGCGTCCATTAAAGTAGGACAGTTTGTGCATGATAATATAGCTGATAGTAAACTTGTAGTATTAGAGACCACAGGGCATTGCCCTCACCTTAGTGACCCTAATCAGACCGTTGAGGCAATGAAACAATATTTAACATAGTTCATCATAAAACCAGAACAGTTAATGAATTTTAATACAGATTATAAAGAACTTTATAACAACTTTCCTAGTGGTTATTTTTGTTCCTTACCTAATGGTACTATCGTTGATTCCAATAAAAAGTTTTTAAATCTAACAGGCTATACGCGAGAAGAACTAATAGGCGAAAAAAAGTTTACAGATTTTCTTTCTCTGGGAGAGAAAATATATTTTGAAAATATTTATTCTGTAGCCTTAAAGCTAAGCGGAACTATAGAAGAAATAAATTTCAATTTTATAAAAAAAGATGGTACTAAATTCCCTGTGCTCATTAACTCAGTAGAAATAAAAGATAAAGAGGGACTTCACTTATTTACGCAGTCTTCAGTATTCAATATTTCTCAAAGAAAAAAATATGAGCAGGAACTTTTAACAGCCAAAAAAAAGGCGAATGATCTTTCTAATGAATTGATAGATGTAAATAAAGAATTGCTAAGTCGTGCCGAATTAATTTTAAAACAAAAATTACAATTAGAGGAAGTCAACCAGCATTTAGAAAACAAGAATAGACAGCTTACAAGTTTTGCGCATATCGCATCTCATGATTTAAGAGCGCCTGTTGGTAACCTTTTGCTATTAAAGAATTTCTATAAAGAAAGTACAGATTTAGAAGATAAGGCCATGCTATTCTCTAAAGTAGAAACAGTTATAGATAATCTTAATGGAACATTGAATGAATTAATTGAGACGGTAAAAATACAAGGGAATAAAGACATTACACATGATCCTATTATTTTTGATTTCGTTTTTGATAAAACACTAGTCATTTTAGAAACTCAAATATTGGATTCAAAAGCAGTAGTGACCTCCAACTTTTCTGAAGCCCCTAACATCGAATATCCAAAACTTTACATGGAAAGTATTATGCTAAATCTCTTGTCTAATTCCATTAGATATAGGTCACCTAATCGTATTGCTGAGATTCATTTCTGTACAGCGGTTAATAACAATGAAATAATGCTTATTGCTAAAGACAATGGATTAGGGATAGATTTACAAAAACATGGACCTAAACTTTTTGGATTAAATAACACATTCCATAGGCATCCAGATTCTAAGGGAGTTGGGCTTTTTATGACTAAAACCCAAATAGAAGCAGTAGGTGGTTCTATAACTGTAGAAAGTGAAGTAGATAAAGGAAGTACTTTCAAAATAATATTAAAGAAAAATATATAATAATAAGAAAACGACCTTTGTTTTATATAATAAATGAGGGTATAATTTAATAGTTTACGTTAACCAGAATTATTAACGATATATTGTTTTATGAGAGCTCATGAATGCTACGTATTTTATTAATACGGTAGATTAATTTTAATGCACTCACTTATTTATATGCTCAAACTATACTTAATTACAGATTTTATTTATTCAACCTTATCCTTGCTTATACTTTCGGTATTCATGATCAAACACGCACTAAAAGAATCTACCGAGACTATAATTTACCTCAATTACCCTAACTTTAAAATAAAATTATAAAACCGCTTGAAAGAAATACGCAAACAACTAGAATTATTTCTAAAAAGCTCCAGCTTTGATCGAGGAATTCGGCTTGGGGTAGGAATTACTGCGCCTTTTGCCTTAATGTATTTTTTAGGATATTTTGAATATGCACCAGCTGTCGCCGTTGGTACTTTTTTAAATGTGCCGGGTGACATACCAGGAAGTTTCAAACGTAAGGTCAATGCGATTTTGGTCAGTATTGGATTAACGATGGTTGTTACAGCCATAATCCTATTTTCAAAACCTTACCTACCCCTTTTGTTAGTAGCACTTACCCTCATTACGTTTGTTGTGTCGCTGATTTCGGTTTATGGTTTTAGAGCGTCTTTGGTGTCCTTTTCTGGCTTGTTGGCCATGGTAATAGCTTTTGCCATTCAAAAAGAAACAGCGCATGAGATTTTGGCTCAGATTGCCTTAATGGGCGTTGGTGGCCTTTGGTATTTGCTTGTATCCTTTATTTTTGAAATACTTACACCTAAAAAAGATCAGAACCAGCTATTGTCAGATACGCTTCTGCTTATTGGTGGGTATCTAAAATTACGAGCCAAATTATTAACAAAGAAAACCAAGCGTGACGAACTCCTCAAACAAACCTTCGTCCTTCAACATCAAATTAACGAAAAGCACGAAACACTTAGAGAAGCGCTGCTTACCCAACGTAAGCGTTCTGGACGCACGCATTATGAAGAAAAGCAGCTCTTAATTTTTATCTCTTCTATCAATATTTTCGAATTGATAGAAGCAAAGCATTTGGATTACAAAACAATCGACGGCATTTTTGGGAAGCGGAAAGAATTTCTAAAAGCTTCCAAAAAACTGAGTAAAATCATGGGCAACCATCTCATACGTTTATCCGAATTATTAATTCAAAAGGATAAAATACCAAATAAAGATATGCTAATAGATGCATTATCAAAGGCCAATGCATCTATTACAAATTACATTGATTCCGTCACATTACCTGAGGCGCGTGAAGGTGCTTTGGTATTGAAAAACCTATATGATTATCAAGAACAACTGCTTCAAGAAATAAGGGCTATTAGACGTGTAATGGCGAATGTCAAAGATGCCTCAAAACTATCTTTAAAAAGACAAGATTCGAGTCAGTTTTTAACGCTCCAAGAATACAGACTGAATATCCTTGTTCAAAATTTTAGTTTGGATTCTACGATGTTTAGACATTCTTTGCGCCTTGCCATAGCAATTGTATTTGCATACCTGTTAGGCTTTCTTTTTGAGATCCAAAACACCTATTGGATTTTGCTTACCATCGTTGTTATTATGCGACCTAGCTATGGTCTAACCAAAGAGCGTTCAAAAGATCGTATCATTGGCACACTCATCGGTGCTTCTGTTGCTGTTGGTATTGTGCTGCTTACTCAAAATGTAGTGGTCTATGCCGTATTGGCTGTTGTTTCTTTGGTATTGGCATTTTCATTAATTCAGCAGAACTATAAGTCTGCTGCCGCGTTGATTACCATTAGTATCGTCTTTGTGTATTCCTTCATTAATCCAAATGCCTTTGAAGTGATTCAATACCGCGTCATCGATACTATTATTGGATCCGTTATTGCTGTCGTTGCTACTTATCTACTCTTACCGACTTGGGAAGCTAATAACTTAAAACAGGTCCTTCTCAAAGCTTTAGAAATGAATAAAAAATATCTTTTAGCAACACAAGCCTTGTATCAAGATACATCGCAATATAAACTCTCTTATAATGTGGCAAGGAAAGAAGCATTTCTTGCCATCAGTAATTTAAATGCTGCCTTCCAACGATTGACCCAAGACCCAAAATCGAAACAGAAAGAATTTCAGTTGATTTATGAAATTGTAACCCTTAATCAGACAATGATTTCGGCAATCGCGTCCATCGGTAATTTTATCGTCAGTCATAAAACTACCCCTGTTTCCATAGAATTTAATGTGCTTATCAAAAGAATCTCCAATACACTACAGATGTCTTACGATAGCTTAGACCATGCAAAAACAAATAAAAAAGTTACTGAAGAAACTGCTGAACATGCACACGATACGTTGTTGGGAAAATACCAGCAATTATCAAATATGAGAGATGAAAATATCAGACAAGGGAATACCGAATTAGACACTGAAACGCTGCATGGACTTCAAGAAGCCTATTTGATTTCCAATCATATGAGTTGGTTGAAATCCCTTTCAGAAAACCTTAAAAAGGCGACCGAAAGCTATGCTTCTTCTCTTGCAGATGACCAGTAGCTATTAATTACTTTTTAGGAAATACTGTTAGCATGCTTCTCATTAGTAGTTGCAGCTCACTACATCGATAAGTAGAATAGTTCACTTTTAGCAGGACTTCTTCCCTTACTATTCTTACCTTATAGCAACAACAAGAATTCGTTTTGGGCAGTTCAATGTATCGGAATTCCTAATTCCGTGATACTTTCTCTTGACAAACCTGTCGCGCACTTTACGTAAACGTAGTCTTTAAAATCAAAAACATGAACTTATTAAACGTTGCACAAAAATTAATACAATCTCATTTGATAACCGGGAAAGCGAAGCCAGGAACAGAAATTGGTCTAAAGATAGACCAGGCATTATTGCAAGATGCTACAGGGACTTTAGTGCAGTTGGAACTGGAAGCGATGGGTCTTGATAGGGCAAAGACCGAAGTGGCCGTGCAATATGTAGATCATAATTTATTACAGACCGATTTTAAAAATGCGGACGACCATCTTTTTTTATATTCTGCGGCTCAAAAATTCGGGCTATGGTACAGCAAGCCCGGTAATGGGGTAAGCCATCCCGTTCATATGGAGCGTTTTGGAATTCCGGGGAAGTCCCTAGTAGGTTCCGATAGTCATAGTTGTGCTGCTGGATCTTTGGGGATGCTTGCCATTGGCACAGGTGGATTGGATGTGGCCGCTGCCATAGCCGGGCAACCCTATTTTGTAAAAATGCCAAAGATCATGGGCGTGAAACTGACGGGTAAACTTCCCGATTGGGTAAGCGCCAAAGACGTCATACTTGAAATGTTACGTCGTTTTGGTGTTAAAGGGGGTGTTGGTAAAATAATAGAGTATTATGGGAGTGGATTAACGTATTTGAGTGCTATGGATAGGCATGTTATAGCGAACATGGGTGCCGAACTCGGTGCTACTGCAACGGTATTTCCAAGTGATGGGGAAACCCGTCGCTTTCTGAAATCCCAGGGAAGGGAAGGCGATTGGACCAAAATTTTAGCGGATGAAGGTTGCTCTTATGACTTGGAGCATGAAATTCTACTGGACGAACTGGTTCCTTTAATCGCTTTGCCCACAAGCCCCGGAAATGTTGTCCCCGTTCGCGATGTGGAAAATAAAAAAATCAGTCAAGTGGTCATCGGTTCTTCCGCCAATCCAGGACTGAGGGACTTTTGGATGGCAGGTGCTCTTGTAAAGGATAGAAGTGTACATCAAGAAGTATCCTTCGATATCAACCCTACTTCCCGACAGATTATTCAGAATATGATTGGGAACGGAACTTTTGCCAATCTGATAAAGGCAGGCGCGCGCTATCATCAGTCTGGATGTATGGGCTGCATTGGTATGGGACAGGCTCCGGCAAGTGGCACCATAAGTCTACGGACGATGCCCCGCAATTTTCCAGACCGCTCTGGAACAAAGGACGATCAGGTCTATCTGTGTAGTCCCGAAACAGCTGCTGCCTCGGCTTTAATGGGGAAAATTACAGACCCTAGAGATCTTAAAAATCTGTTCGGAATGGAATATCCGCAATATGAGTTCCCAGATGAGGAAATTATCAATGTAGATATGTTGGTGCCGCCGACCAAGGACAATCTGGAAATCAAACTTAAAAAGGGACCCAATATCAAATCTCTTCCAGAGATGAACGCACTAAAATCAGCATACGAAGTTCCCGTACTATTAAAAATGGGGGACAATGTCTCTACAGATGAAATATTAAAAGCAGGTGCGGAGGTGCTTCCTTTTCGAAGTAATATTCCTGAAATAAGTAAATTTTCCTACTCCGTAATTGATGAAAAGTTTTATGATCGGGCGGTGCTTGCCAAAGAAAAATATGGAGGTCATATCGTTGTGGCCGGGGAAAACTACGCACAGGGCAGCAGTAGGGAACATGCTGCAATCGCACCAAAATATTTAGGCCAAGTGGCGGTCATTGCCAAGGATTATGCACGCATTGCATGGCAGAATCTGATAAATTTCGGTATTCTTCCTTTAGAATTTGAAAACCCACAGAATTATGACGCTATCGAACAAGGGGCCTTAATCGAGTTTAAAAACCTAAGGGAAGATATAATGAATAAAGGCCTTATAAGGGTTAGGGTAAAAAACAAGAACAATACTATGGAAATTCTCACTAAGCATGGCCTTAGCGATAGGCAGATAGAGTTGTTACTAAAGGGTGGGGTGATAAACGATTTTAAGGATAAACTCTCTTCTTAGGTCAACTACCTAAAATGAATCCAATGTATAAATTGTTGATTTTACTACACCTCTGATTAGAATCAGTAGAACCTATACTATTGTCTTTGTAACTAAATTTAGAAAAATGGTGTTTTAAATGACTCACATTCTCACTTCACTCCAATTGTAGCTTCGGGCAGCAGCGTATTCCATTACCTTTTGAAAAGAAATTTTAAAGAATAAAAAAAATCTAGTACATACGCCAGACCACCAACCCGCTCAAAAATAAGAGGGCTACTTGAGCTTTTGCTTTGTGCCGTAACCAAAGCTTAAGTTACATAACGGGGAACAGTTTAGCCTATTTTGTGCTCTAGGTTTAGCCCAAAAGCGAAAGCTATACTCAAGATAGCTGGCGCGATGGCATTATATCCTATAGAGCTGCTATTTTCCTGACGCATCCTCTCGCAGCTTCTTCCAATTGATGTTAAAAGTAATTCGTAATAACTCGTGTAAAATATCCCAGAACCTTTATTCTTGGATGTAACCTTTGCTGAAATTCTGCGTCTCTAGTGAAACCAAACTTATGAAAATCATAGTGCCCGTATTTTTGGTTTTGAAATTTTCAGGTAACATAGAACAAATTAGAGATACCTAGTATGATCAAAAACTATATCAGCATAGCGTGGCGAAATATTATAGCTAATAAGGTTTTATTCTTGCTCAATATTTTAGGTTTGACATCAGGGTTATTTTGCTTTTTACTCATCTATTTATGGATATCAAGTGAAAATAGTATTAATACGTATCATGCAAACATAGAACAACTCTATTCTATTTACCTTACATCGTCTGATGGTACTGCATTCGGTTATGGCACGCCATCGCTGCTCTATAAAGAGTTAAAGATGAAAATTCCGGAGATTGAGAACGTTACTGCTATGACTAACAATAGTAGAAACAGTACCTTCTCCAATGGGAATACCGTTTTAAAGCAAAATGGAAAGTTTGTAAGCGAAGATTATTTTAAAATGTTTTCATTTCAGATTTTGGAAGGAAATGCTTCGAAGGCATTAAAAGCTCCAAACCACATAGCTATTTCAAAAGAAATGGCCGAATTGTTCTTTGGAAACTCAAAAGCTGCCCTAGGACAAACACTCACTTACGAAAATTCAAAAGCGCTAGAAATAGCTATGGTTTTTGAATTAAACAGTGAAGATTCCACGGAGAAGAGTGATTATTATTTACCCTTTGATTCTCTTTTTGCTGAAAATGAGTGGATGAATGAATGGAAGAACCTAGGGACCTATACCTTCGTTCAGTTGGTAGAAGGAACAGATATTGGTCAGTTAGAACAAAAACTAAAATCATTTTTAGAGGACTATGAACTAGGTCTAGAAATTCGATTTCAAGCGTACGCAGACAGTTATCTTTATGCAGACATTACAAAAGGGGAAGGAAAAATAACCTATGTACGATTGTTTGGGGTAATAGCTTTGCTTATTATGCTAATTGCAAGCATTAACTTCATGAATTTAGCCTCTGCCAGCTATACGAAAAGAGCTAATGAAATAGGGGTCAGAAAGGTGCTAGGAGCAAGTAAAAGTAGTTTAATTATCCAATTCTTAGGAGAAGCTATGCTTTTTTCTCTTTCAAGTCTATTTTTTGCTGTACTCTTCATTGCCATTGCGCTACCCGCATTTAATCAAATAACAGAAAAAAATATAGACCTATTAAATTTGCCGCTATCTACATGGGTAATGGTTTTCATAATCACACTTTTAACAGCAATTCTATCTGGAAGCTACCCTGCATTCTTACTTTCCTCCTTTAGTTCTACGGATCTTTTTAAGAAAAAAATTGAAACCAGCTCCAGAACCAAATGGATTAGAAAAGGGTTGGTGGTGTTTCAGTTTAGCATTTCGGTTGTCTTTATTAGCAGTATGATTATTATTTCAAAGCAAATTGATTTTGTCCAAGATAAAAATATAGGTTTCGATAGCGGAGATTTATTAGCAATCACGCTGTCAGAAGATTTGCAAAATAATTTTGATGCTTTTAAAAGTGGTATGCTACAAATTCCTGGAGTTACATCAGTTACAAAAACGTCTCATATTCCTCTAGGTGACTATGGTACGTCACCAGAAGTTATCTGGAGCAGTAAGAGCGCTGATGATAATTCATTATTTACAGGAATGGTTGCAAGTATTGACTTTATTAGCACCTATGGTGTTGAATTACTTATGGGAAGAGAACTTATTCATAATAACCCTGAAAACATTGAATACCTTATTAATGAAACGGCGATGAATACCATGAAGATGGAAAATCCGATAGGGCAACCCCTATCGTTTTGGGGAAATTCAGGAACCATTGTAGGTGTAGTTAAAGATTTTCACTTTGGCTCTTTAAAAGAATCGATTTTCCCAATGATTATTAGAAGTGAAGGGTATTCAGAATTTAATATAGCCTTCGTTAAATATAGTACGGGCAATGAAAAAGAAACATTAGCAGCTTTAGAAGCGCTTCATATTACTTTAAATCCAGCTTTTCCTTTTGAGTATAGGTTTATAGATCAGGAATATGAGAAACTCTATAAGAGCGAATCTATATTTTACAAATTAGCAACCTACTTTGCTATTTTGGCCATTTTAATTTCTTGCTTGGGCTTGTTTGGTCTGGTCCTATTTACAGCAGAACAAAAAACCAAAGAAATTGGTATTAGAAAAGTATTAGGTGCCTCAGTTTTTACGATTACCTCACTTATAACACGAGACTTTTTAAAATTGATCCTTGCTGGCGTTGTTATTGGAACACCAATTTCTTCCTATTTCATGATCAAATGGTTAGAAGAATATGAATATAGAATACATATGCCATGGTGGGCATTTGGCCTAACTACGGTAATAATAATTGGCATATCTCTGCTTACAGTTAGTTTTGAATCAATAAAAGCTGCTACTACAAATCCCTTAAAAAGCTTAAGAAACGAATAACACTCTACTGTTAAAACAAAATTCGTGAATAGGAAATTAGCATAAAAACCAACAAACAACACATCATAAAAGCAATAACAGTCTGGCTATACAGCTAAACAGTTTTAGCCTCTAATTCGTAGCTTGCTAACCAAAAAGTTAAAGAATCTTTTGTCGCTGCTGCTATACTAAATGAAAATGGATAGATAATCTCAAGACGTCATGTGTCATTTCACAAATAGCTTCTGATAGCTGTTTATATGAACCATAACATAGTGGCTAGTGTTTGTAAAGTAAGAAAAGCTTAGTGTAGAAATGAGACTTCCAAGAATACACTATTTTAATAAAAAACCAATTACGTATATCTGTAGTGTACTTAAAGCTATAGTAAAATACCATTGCACATACATTTATTTATGGCGTGTTTGTTTGTGCTAATGAACTCCGGAATCTCAAACCTAAGCTGCTTTTTTGATTTCACTCCCCTCCACGTTGGGCTCCGATAACAAGTGTTCTGCTACCTCTGAAGTCAGTTTAAAATTAGAGATTTAGTATCTCTGAAATTTTGAGCGAGAAGTACCGTTGGGAAAAGAAAGTGAAGTGCCAAATATACCTGTGGTCCAACATCCGCAAGAAAAATAGAAGGGTTGAAATGGTATTGAAATAGTTTTGATTAGTCTTTTAAGTAGCTGTGTTTACAATATCATGCTCAATAAGACATTCTACATGGCTATGCCTCCAAAGCCAAGTAGCAGGACAGTCATTTGTAATACTACCAGAAAGCAATTGCTTTGTTACCTCCGCTTTACCATCCCCAGAAACCAGTAATAGTATCTTTTTAGCGTCAAGTATATCTTGTATGCCCAAGGTAAGGCCCTTTGTAGGCTTTGTTGGCGCACTACCAATCATAGCGTGTTCTTGCGATTGGGGAGCTAAGGTAGCCACATGACAATGTAATTTTAATTCGGTAGCAGGTTCATTAAAACCTAAATGTCCGTTTTTTCCTAAACCTAAAATACACAAGTCAATAGGACCTTCCTGTTGAAGTGACTTTTGGATACGCTCACATTCCTTATCTAAATCAGCTGCTTCTGCATTAAAACCAAAGTACCTGTCTTTTGAGATTTGCAAAGGCACTACTAGTTGTTCTTGGATATAGGCATGGCAAGATCCTTTAGAAGTGGTTAAGCCAATCCATTCATCCAAAGGAATGACCCGAGTTTTTTGAAAAAAGCTCGATGGCTTTTGACCTTCTTCGGCTAAAAGTTGATAGAGCATTTTTGGGGAGCTTCCGGTAGCGGCACAAAGTAATAGCTCAGGATTTTTGTCTAGGTCCTCCAAAACAATAGCCGCCGCCTTTTGACTCATTGCGCTAGCGTTAGAAAAATAACTAATGTTCATTATGCTTCTTGAGTTTTTGCCATTGCTACTAATTTCAGGGTCACCCATCCGCTTATACCGCCAATAGAAAGCAATACTAGTGCCATGGTATACCCGCCCAATACCAAATGCCCTACACTAAATAAAACACTATTTAAAAAGATGACGCCAAAAATAAAACCTAGCCAAGAATCTCGCGAACTACTGGTGTCTACAAGGTCTGGTAATTGTGCCGCTATAGGCCCCCACCATCCTTTTGGGCGTACTTTTTTATAAAAAGAAAGTAGTTTGTCATTAGCTACAGGCTTCGTTGCAAAAGTGACGATAAGACTTATTAATGTACAAAGTAGCAGAATCACCGTTGCTCGGATTAGGGCAACATCATCTTGGTACCAGCCACGTACTTGTTCATATAAGGAGTCACTAATCCATCCGAAGTTATGAATCCATTTAATCCATAAAAAACCGTTGGCTAAAACTAAAGCCGAAATCATACTCGTAATTTCTGACCAGGCATTGATACGCCACCAAAACCAACGTAGCATTAAAATGATGGCGATTCCTGAAACAATTTCAATAATATATATCCAAGCCCCAGCAATACTATCCATTTGCCAAGCAGCGGCGGTTGATAGTAATAATAGCAGCACAATACTCAACCGAGAAACCATGAGGTAATGATTGTCATTGGCTTTAGTGTTTACAAAACGTTTGTAAATATCATTGACCATGTACGAGCCACCCCAGCACAAATGCGTATCCACTGTAGACATAAAAGCCGCCATAAAGGCCGCTACCAGAAGCCCTTTAAGCCCAACAGGCAGTACGGCATTTATCATCATAGGATAGACCAGTTCAGGGTCTGCTAATAAGGCTGGTGAAGCTTCGGAAATGGGTAAAATAACGATAGACCCCAAGCCAACCACAATCCATGGCCAAGTTAAAATTACAACGGCCGCTACAGCGAACCATAGCGATGCTTTGATTGCATGTTTTTCATTCTTTGCAGAAAATAGCCGCTGCACGATATAACCGTCCCCTTGGGCCTGCCCGAGCCATAATACCCCTATGAGGCATACAAATGAAATCATTTCTGTAGCTCCGATATGTGAAAAGTCAGGGAACATGTCCAATACGCCTTCTGGTGCATCCGTTCTTGCTGCAATTTGGCTGGCTAGCGCTGTTGGCCCGCCTACTTCAACTAATATCAAAATAGCTAGTACAATCGTACTTATGGTACCGGCAGAAAAATGTAACATATCCAATATAACAACACCCTTAATTCCTGAAGTTAGGGTATGAACCAGCGCAAAAGTTAAGGTAATACCAAGCGCAAATTCAGCGCTCCAACCCAACATAACATTCGAAAATTTTAGCATGGCTAGAATTACCCATCCTAAAGAAATACAGTTTTTGAAAATACCAAAGAACGCCGCTGTAAATCCACGAAGCACCGAAGCAGATGTACCGCTATAGCGTAGCTCTATCATTTCTGCATCGGTTAATATTTCTGCCCTACGCCAGTATTTAGCATAGAAAAACACCATCATCATAATGCCGGTACCTAAATACCACCAAAGCCAATTACCATAAATACCCTTGCTACGCACCAATGCCGTTACCGCTAATGGTGCATCTGTAGCAAACCACGTGGCAGCAATTGAAGTACCTAAAAGCCACCAGGGTAAGTTGCGACCAGCGACAAAAAAATCTATGATATTATTTGATTTATGCTTTGCTACAAAAAAGGCAAGGCCTACAGATACCAGCATATAGCCTGCAATCACGGCCCAATCTAGGAATTCAAGTCCCATAGGTATACCGTTTTAGTTTATGGCAGCCGCTACGCATTTAATGGAGCGGAGGCAACACCTCTTTTTGCAACGTCAGCATCTCCATACACATATCTATAGCATTCCGATATGAGTTTACTGTTGGTTCAATTAAGATTGCTTGTATTAACTTGTCTTTAGATTGCTCATCGTAGGCTTCCACTAAGAGTTTGTGAATGCTTGCATGCAATCTAATAGTCGCCGCAATGCCTTCTGGAATGGGTTCCATGGGAACAGGCGTAATACCGCTTGCATCACAATAGGCGGGAAGCTCGACTACCAAATCGTTCGGTAAATTTGGAATCGCCCCTTTATTAGGCACATTCACAGCTTCAAGCCATTGTTTTTTGTTACTCACTACAGCTTCCATAATTTGGGTGGCTATTTCGCCGGAGCTCTTAAAACTACCATCCTCATTTTCTAATTCAATTTCTTCGGTACTGCCTACCGGTAAAAGTTTTTTATTCCAATCTTTGGTCCATTCGCGTTCATAATCCACGCGATCAACGGTATATACCCCTTCAGGGATTTGATTGTTTTCCCAAGGATGACCCTCATAAGGGTCGTAGAAAAACTGCACTTGCGGAATCACAAATTCTTCTCCCCAACGAAGATATTCTCCGTAATGATTGGAAGCTGGCGAAGGCCATTGTCCAAACCGTCTAAATAAAATTCTACCTAAGGCCAGTTCGTGCCATTTGGCCAACCAATCGCCTTTTTTTTCTACCTCTCGCAATTTTGGATATAAATCTTCTCCTGTAGATTTTTGAACAATCTCTTGAAACCAAGTAAAGTGATTCATACCGCAGGCTTTGGTTTGCAAATCGCTTAAGGGAACATCCAATAATTCAGACAGTTGTTCTCTACCCATAAAAACACCATGGCATAATCCAATTGCTTTTATAGCGGTCAAGCGTGTAACCGCTTCACATATTTTATGTTCGGGATTGGAAAAATTCAAAAGCATGGCATTTGGACATAAGCGTTCCATTGCCCGCGCTAAATCCATAATCACCTTGATATTGCGCAAGGCATGAAATAGCGATCCTACGCCCCCATTTTCACCGTATACTTGTTTGAAACCGTATTTTCTAGGGATATGAAAATCTTGAGACCAGTATACATTACGGTCTTTTTCAAGGGCGCAAATGACGAAATCAGCGTCTTTAATAGCCTCATTCCTGTCTGTTGTTGCTAGGATTTTAGCTTGACGGTTCAACTTTTCTTTGACATATTCTCCGTGCTTGATTACATGATCTAAATGGCTTATTTCAATATCCATCAAATGGATTTCTAAACCATTTTCACACAATGTTGAGCTCATTAGAATGTCTTGTACTATAATCGGTCCAAACTGTAAGCTTCCTGCACCGATATAGGCGATTTTAACCATGTGTTTCGCTTTTGTATTTTTAATAGTGGCCTAAATATAATTGGTTTTTATGGCGGAAACAAATTACCGAGCGCATGCCCATTTTCTTTTAGCACAATGCCGATAACCAAAGTTTCCACGTAAAGGCTTAAGCTATTATGAAGAAAGCCGCGTCCTGAACTTATACCCTAACTAGTTGCTGTATTCTTACCGAATCATTTCGTAGCATTTTACAATGGATATGATGTTTACCTATACTAACTCGGATAACACACTCCAGTACTTCTATTTATTCTTTAGGAATATTTAAACTATACCAATCGCTTTGGTTTGCGATTTTAGTTGTCTTAAAGGGAAAACATTAATTGTCCTTCATTTAGATTGAATCTCCTGTAATTACAAAAAGAATAGTTACTTTCCCTTACCAAAATTAAAGAGCTATTTTTTTAATGGGAAAAATGCAAAAGTTTGGAACTTTTAGTGGCGTTTTCACCCCTTCTATCTTAACGATTGTAGGGGTTATCATGTATATGCGCCTAGGTTGGGTTGTTGGTAATGCCGGACTTATAGGAGCCATAGGTATCATCGTACTCGCGCACCTTATTGCAGTTACAACAGGTTTAAGTGTATCGTCAGTAGCTACGGATAAAAAAATAGGTGCTGGTGGTATTTACCATGTGCTATCACGCAGCATGGGAATTCCAATCGGAGGTTCTATAGGTATCGCATTATCTATAGGAACTGCCTTTTCAATTGCCTTATATTTAATTGGTTTTGCAGAAAGCTTTAATGCTTTTTTTGGCTTTGGTATGTCCATTAATGATTTTCGATTAACAGGCACTTTAGCATTAATCGCACTTACGCTGTTAGCACTAATAAGCACCTCTGTAGCCCTAAAATCACAGTATATTATTCTAGCTGCTATTATTATTTCTCTGGTTTCGGTCTTTTTTGGGGCATCTGAATTTACACCAAATAGTATTCCTCTTTTTTCTACAATGGATGCCGTGCCTTTAGAAGTTGTATTTGCTGTATTTTTCCCTGCTGTGACCGGTTTTACCGCCGGTATCGCTATGAGTGGTGATCTTAAAGACCCTAAAAAATCTATTCCTAGTGGCACCTTATTTGCCATTGGTGGGGGGCTTTTAATCTACCTTGCCCTTGCTGTATTTTTAGCGGTAACGGTTGATTCTGAAGTGCTAAAAACAGAATATAATATCTTAATGAAAATAGCACTTTTCGCGCCTGCAGTGGTCGCCGGTATTTGGGGTGCTACCCTATCCTCTGCATTGGGAGGAATTTTAGGAGGACCTAGAATAATACAAGCCATGTCTATTGATAAGGTGACACCTAAACTATTTGGTTTTGGTAAGGGAAAAAATAAGGAACCCGTAAATGCCATGCTATTGGTTTTTATTATCGCCGAAGCCGGAATTTTGATTGGTGAATTAGATATTATTGCACGTGTGGTTTCTATGTTTTATTTAACAGCATATGGTTTTATTAATATTTCATTTTTCTTAGAAAGTTGGGCAAATCCAGACTTTCAACCCACATTTAAAATTAAACGCTGGATTGGCCTCCTCGGTTTTATTGCTTGTTTTACGGTGATGTTCAAGCTAGATATGTTTGCTATGCTCGCTGCCCTGGCAGTCATTGGGGCTTTATATTTTGGGTTACAGAAAAAAGAAGTGCAATTACAATCTAACGATGTTTGGCGAAGTGTTTGGGAAAATGTGGTGAACAAAGGATTAAAACGGATAGATGCCCGCGTAGTTAATATAGATTCCAATTGGAACCCCAATGTTATTCTGTTTAGTGGACAAAGCACCCATCAGTCCTATTTATTGGAGCTGGCTAAAACCATTTCTGGACGCACGGGTATCGTTACCAATTTTAAATTGATTCTCGATAAAAATAATCATAGGCCATTTAAAAAAACCGAACAGGTTATTAGAGACGATAATTTTAAAGACCTTGGTATTTTTGCACGGCAGATAAAAGTGGATAATATTTATAAAGGGATTACCAACATAGCTACAACGTTTGGGTTTTCTGGTGTTGAACCCAATACGATAATGATGGGCTGGCCTAAAGGTTTGGAAAGTTCAGAAGAATATGCTGAAATGACGCAAACACTCTTGTATCTGGATTATAATTTATTGTATTTGGATTTTGATAGAAAGACAAAGTTTGGCAACTACCATACGGTAGATCTTTGGTGGCGGGAAACCGATAGTAAAAATGCTGAAATGATGTTAAATATAGCGCGATTTATCATTGCATCCCCTAAATGGAACAATACAAATATTCGCGTTTTGTTTGTAAATAACAACAATGTAAACAAGGCTTTAATCAACTCAAAAATTTCTAAACTTGTGGAGGATTTACGGGTTAATGTTGAAATTATAATTATCAATAATGCCGTAGAACAAGAATCTTTTTACACCATAATTAAGCAACATTCTAAAACTACAGATTTAACCTTAGTAGGTATCCCTAATTTTAAAATAGAAAAACAAGCTGAGTTTATCCTTAAAAACAATCAGTTGTTTGAAACTATTGGCTCTACCCTTTTAGTAAAGGCAGCTAATAATTTTAATGTATTGGACTTGAATTTCAGTAAAGAAAAGGCATAAAACATAGGGATGCTAAAAGGCAATACTGATTTTGTCCTTTTGAGCACCAGATTCAATAGTACTTTTTAGACCTGTACGCCTACAAAAGGCCACATACACCTCTTTGTCTTCTCCGCCAAAGGGATACAAGGGGTGTACGAACCATTTGTTATAAATTCAAGATCGTATTGATGTCTAGACTATTTTGTTATCAATAGCATTGTTGACGTGCTATTAGGTATGAAACTCCTAAATCTTTGCTAAATAAAAGAATGAACGTTCATTTTTATATATCTTTGTACAAGAATCAAAAACAAAATGGCTCCACTTCAAAAAAGTATTGATAAACGTAATGCACTCATAAAAGCAACTATTGAGCTAGTGAACAATAATGGTTTTCATGCCACTCCAATGAGTAAAATTGCAAAAATAGCAAACGTATCTCCTGCTACTATTTATTTGTATTTTGAAAATAAGCAAGATTTAGTAAATCAAACCTATATGGAAGTAAAAGCAAAATATACCACATATGCGTTTGCTACCTACAACCAAAATATGCCTGTAGAAGAAGGTTTTAAAATCATTTGGAAGCGTATTGCAGATTTTAAACTTAAAGAATGTGAAAATGCTATGTTTTTAGCGCAATGTGACAATACACCAATGATTGATGAACCTAGTTTACAAGAAGGTATTAAGCATTTACAGCCCTTATTGGACCTTTGGGAGTGTGGCAAAAAAGAAGGTATTATCAAGCCTTTGTCCAACTATCTACTATATGCTTATGCAATAAATCCATTATCTTTTTTAATCATGTCTGAAAAGCGTGGATCTTTTAAATTAGATAAAGTACATATTGAAGAAGCCTATCTATCTGCTTGGAACAGTATAAAGGTCATAACATAATGATTACAAATAAAACTAAGATACACTATTGAATATATGGAATTATTAGATAAACTAAACTGGAGATATGCTGCTAAAGCAATGAATGCAGAAAAAGTAGCTGAAGAAAAAATAGAACGTATTTTAGAAGCAGCTCGTTTGGCACCAACATCAAGTGGTTTGCAGCCTTTCGAGATTTTTGTAATTAAAAATCAGGAACTAAAAGAAAAAATAAGACCTGTAGCTTGGAACCAATCTGTAATCACGGACTGCTCTCACCTACTCGTTTTTGCAGCGTGGGATACCTATACGGTAGACCGAATTAACTACATGTTTGATTTAACGAACGAAATTCGTGGATTTAAAAACGAAGGTTGGGAAAAGTACCGTCAGATGCTTTTAAACTCGTATCCACAGAAAGATGCAGAAGAAAACTTTAATCATGCTGCTAAGCAAGCCTATATCGCGTTGGGTACAGCCATGGTTGGCGCAGCTTACGAAAAAGTGGACTGTACACCAATAGAAGGGTTTAGTGTAGACAAGGTAGACGAAATTTTAGGCCTACGCGAAAAAGGCTTAAGAAGTACTGTTTTATTGCCCATAGGGTATAGAAAAGAAGATAATGACTGGTTAGTAAACTTAACAAAAGTGAGAAAACCAATGCATCATTTAGTGACTGTAATGGCGTAAGCTATTTGCTGAAAATCACAAAAATTAAGATTAAAAAAAGAAAAAAAGATGAACAATTTTGAATTTAAAAATCCGACCAAAATTATTTTTGGAAAGGACACTATAAAAAAATTAGAAAACGAAATTCCTAATGATGCTAAAGTATTACTCCTTTACGGTGGCGGAAGCATAAAGAAAAACGGCATTTACGACCAAGTAAAAATAGCTTTGGCAAACGTAGACGTCATTGAGTTTGGAGGTATCCCTGCAAACCCTGAGTATGCTGTTTTAATGGAGGCTTTAAAAGTGATTAAAGACGAAAACATCACCTACTTATTAGCTGTTGGTGGCGGCTCTGTAATAGATGGTACCAAATTTTTATCGGCTGCAGCTTTATTTAAAGGCGATACGCCTTGGGATATTTTAAGTAAAAATATGAAGACCGAAAAAGGAATGCCTTTCGGTACCGTGTTAACATTACCAGCAACAGGATCCGAAATGAATTCAGGGTCCGTAATAACAAGAAAGGAAACCAAAGAAAAACTAGCGATGGGCGGACCAGGGCTGTTTCCTGTATTTTCTATTTTAGACCCGCAGGTGGTTCACTCTATTCCAGAGCGCCAATTGGCAAATGGACTTATGGACGCCTTTACACACGTTTTGGAGCAATATATGACCTATCCAATTGGTGCTTTATTACAAGATCGTTTTTCTGAAAGCATTATGCAGACAGTTATAGAAGTGGCCCCAAAAGTATTAAAAGACCCAACAGATTATAAAGCGGCTTCTAATTTTATGTGGAGTTGTACAATGGCTTTAAACGGATTAATACAAAAAGGTGTACCAACAGATTGGGCTGTACATGCGATTGGACACGAGTTAACTGCATTATTCCGTATAGATCACGCACGTACTTTAGCCGTAATTACTCCAAGTCATTACAAATTTAATTTTGAAGCTAAAAAAGAAAAATTAGCCCAGTATGCCGAGCGTGTTTGGAACATAACAGAAGGCAGTATAGATGATAAAGCGTATGCTGCTATTGAAAAAACCGAAGCGTTTTTCCATGAATTAGGCATCGATACTAAATTATCTGATTATACTAAGAATTACGAAGGAACAGCCGAAACCATTTCCAAACGATTTACCGATCGTGGTTGGTTGGGCTTAGGTGAGCATCAATCTTTATCCCCAGATAAAGTTGAAAAAATTATAAAAATGGCGTACTAACTTATATTAGAATTATTAACACCAAGGTTAACAATATTTATAGCTTTACGCTACGAAGAGAACAAAGGAGAAAGACCTTCTGAAAACGTTTCAGAAGAAAAAACAGAAATTTAAAAAGGTAAAAAAATGAAGGTATTATTTGTATTAACATCGCACGATAAACTGGGAGACACCGGTAAAAAAACAGGATTTTGGGTAGAAGAATTCGCCAGTCCATATTACACTTTATTGGACAAGGGTGCCAATATTACCATTGCAACACCAAAAGGTGGCGCGGCACCGATAGACCCAAGCAGTGATGGCCCAGATGCCGCAACTGACGCTACAAAAAGGTATAATGCGGATGCCGAAGCAAAGGAGCGTATTGCTAACACTAAAGTATTGGCAGATATGAATCCAGATGATTTTGATGCTGTATTCTATCCTGGAGGTCATGGACCTTTATGGGATTTAGCAAATGATGCTACATCCATAAAATTAATTGAAACCTTTAATAGTCAAGCCAAGCCTATAGCATTTGTATGTCATGCTCCGGCAGCACTAAAAGAGGTAAAGGACACCAATGGGAAACCCTTAGTAAACGGTAAAAAAGTTACCGGATTTACGAACACGGAAGAAGCTGCGGTACAACTTACCGATGTGGTTCCGTTTTTAGTAGAGGATATGCTGAATAACAATGGCGGAATCTATTCTAAAAAAGGAGACTGGGAAGCCTATGCTATACAAGATGGTAATTTGATTACAGGCCAGAACCCTGCATCATCAGAGTTGGTTGCCGAAAAACTATTGGAAAGTTTAAAGTAGCACTAGCGATGGTTTAATAACAGAAAAAAAGGGTGTCTCTTGGAGACACCCTTTTTTTATTTTAGCACCCATTAGTCATCGCTAACACTTCCTTTTTAGCACCGGTAACAAAGTACATCTTTATTTTTCCTCTATTCTTTGCTTCTATTTCTCCACGATAGTCACAATCAAAATCGGATTTTATAAGCTCAAAGGTACTGTTGGACACATTAATTTTTCCAGGTTCAGACATCGATTCCATCCGAGAGGCTACATTTACCGTATCGCCCCAAATATCATAGGCGAATTTTTTGGTACCCACTACCCCAGCTACTACAGGGCCTGAATTGATTCCAATGCGGATATCAAAAGTCAATTCACTCGCCGCTACATCTTTCTTTGTTTCTTCTACAAAAGTAGCTATCTCAAATGCAGCATGGACCATGCGTTGGGCATGATCTTCTTCAGTATCATGTAAGCCACCTGCACACATATAGGCATCGCCAATGGTTTTAATTTTTTCTAAACCATGCTTGTCTATAATAGCGTCAAATTTTGAAAAGTAAAAACTTATCGTTTCTACTAAGGCCTCTGGCAATAGTTTTTCTGAATACCTAGTAAAACCTTTAAAGTCTGTAAATAATACCGTTACCGAATCGTATTTTTTGGCTTTTACCGCACCAGTTGCTTTTAGTTCTTTGGCGGTATCTTCTGGTAAGATATTCAACAAAAGTTTTTCTGATTTTTTTTTCTCTTTTGAAATGGTGCGGTAAAACCATAAGGAAGCTACTAATAGCAATCCGATAAAACCCAAGACGATTAACTGATTTCTTTTCTGTGTTTCTAATAGCTCGACTTCTACTTGCTTTTGAGAAACCTCAAAGTCGGTACGTTGATTGGCCAATTGTTGGACTTTTTCAATATTAAGTAAACTATCCCGGTAGGCAATATGGTCTTTATAGTGGCTATACGAGGTCACTTGGTCCCCAACACCCTCATAAAGCTTGGCTAATTTTTCATTGGCATCGGCAAGCTGTTCTATTAAACCATATTTTTTTGCCAAGCTAAGACTCTTTTGGGCGTAATCAATAGCAGTTTGGTGTTCCTTTTTCTCTACATAAATATCGGCCATCGCCATCAAATACACACTAATGGGATAATAATTTTCAGATTTTTCTAAAATACGAATTGCTTGGTGAATGTTATTTTCAGCAAGGTCATTTTTACCGGTATAGGCGTGTACCATGCCTATATTCCCCAAATTAAATGCTTTTCCTGCGGTATAATCTACTTCTTCAAAAAGTTCTCCTGATTCTTTAAAATAAACTAAGGCTGAATCATATACTTTATGAATAAGCAACTCATCGCCTGCATTCAATATAGAGGTTGCTAAAAGTACTGTGTCTTCTCTTTTTTGTGGTGATTTTCTCAGTGTTTTTATTGCCCTTTGATAATAGAGCATTGCATTATCAAAATTATCGGAAATCGAATATATGTCTGCGATAGCAGCATAGGCACTACCTTCACTGGATACTATTTTTTCTTTTTTAGCAACATCAGCACTTTGAAAATAGGCTGACAAAGCATCCTCCAAATCTCCACTATATTGTTTGGCATATCCTTTTTGAAAATATCCATAACTCAGGTATTCATAATTGCTACTTTGTCTGGATAAGTGTATTAATTCTTCTGAATATTTTAATGCTACATCAAAATTATTTATTTCATTAAACGACAAGGCATGAAGCAAGTCCAATTTTTCTAACCCCTGCGCGGTATCTGCATTATAAATAACCACCAAACTATCCGCAATTCGTTGATCTTGTGAAAGAATAACATTGCTGAAAAAATAAAATGAGCCTATCAGAAAACAATAGGCTAATTTTCTACATTTCATTATTTTGCTTTTTGTTTCATTTTAAGCTTTGGATCTATTTGGTATACACTGGTACCACCACTAGATTTAAGAATACTATTGTTGTATACTTCAAATTTTATAGTGTAGGTTTCAACATCCGTTGTTGTGAGATTTGCAATAGTTCCTGTAATCGTAGCTGCACCACCGATGGGAGACAAATCAGCAGTTCCAAATAGATTGGTACCCGCTTCATAGTCAATTTCGGTAATTTTTATCACATCACTCGCATTTGCAGGGTTTGGTACACCGCTCCAGGTTACGGTATCACCATTGGCAACCGAAACTTCAAAATTTTCATTGGTTACTCCTCCCGTCTGGCCTTCAAAAGAACAATAGGCATCTACATTGTTTGGTGGGTTCTCCGGTGCCGGAATACCTGATGTGTTTACTTTTAGAATAATTGAATGATTTACCGGTGTTGCCGGTGGATTGTTTCCATTGCACATAATTGTAGTTTTTAGTTTGGTTAATAATAGATTAATTACTGAATATCAAATAGTAAGCGTTTAGATTTTAGGTTATAAATACTCAAGTATCACATAAATTTTTATCGTATCATGTGTTGGGAGACACATATTCAAAATACCGCCTGTTTCCAACATTACCTTCGGGTTTATAGCTAAATCCCAGAAAACGAAACCACGAGCGTTGGTCTGTACGGTGCGCCTCTGCATATTGGCCAAGGGCACAACCTTTATATTCAATGGATAAGTCTAGAAGGATTTTTCGCATTTCAAAGCTCAGTTTCATAGCATGTTCCTCCATGTGTCGGCTACAGATAAAAAACGTCTCATATCTTTTATCTTCAATTTTATATGCTCCAAGAATGCCTATAGGTTCACCAGTGGCTGTTTTCCAAATTTTAGCATATCCATAAGGGTGGGCAGATTTAAGTCGGTTTTGAATAAACACCAAGGTTTCCTTGCGCTCATCTTCCGTCGTCAGCAACCACTCTGGTTTAGATTTTTCCCATATATTTTCTAAAATAAATAGGATATCTGTAGCACTTATTTCTGTATCTTTTTCAACTATCATTATGAATAAAAAAAAGTATTTTGATGTTTTATCTTTTAAGGTTTTAAATGACTCATTTTATGATGGTATCAAGTTTTAGTTTGACTATTCAATTGATGTCAACATAGTGTAATTCGAAAAAAAAACTAATAGCTAAGGATGAATGTTTATAAATACTACTCGAAAGGAGCTATTTATTTATCAAAACATACATAATTGGGAGAAATTTACAAGGGTTAAGATACTACATTTCTATTATTTCTCCATAATTTTTTTAACAAGCCTAGTCCTTAATAGAGAGCGTATTATTAATTAAAACAAGAAACAGCGCTTATTTGTATAGGACGTCCGATTTTAATTCAAAGATTTTATTGTTTTCTTCTTAGTTCATTTGAACATCTAGTATACAAAATCTAGAACCTAGTTGAATGCGCCAGAGGTATGCGTTAGGAAATAAATAACAAAGTAAAATCCCACTTCACGCACAGAGCCTGACCTGCTAGCGTGAGTTAGTTAATGCGTGTAGCATTACATGTTTGTTTTTTTAAGGATATTCGTGAACCCCACACTCCGGTTTCATTCCCTTTTGAGAAGAAACTTCAACAGAAAAAATATATGAAGATGTAGTAACTATCTAGCGAATAGGTTCAAATAATAAGAAAGAAGTGCCTTGGGTGTGGTGTTCTCTGTTACAACACTGTACCATTGTCTAACCACCGTTGTAAAAGGGTATCGTTATGAGAAATAGCTACCAAATGAAATTTAGTAAAACTCTTGAAAACTCGTGATTCTTTGAGCGTTTCCATACAAACTGATACCGGAGATAGATAATTGGAATGGATTAAAAATAGTTCGCCTTCACGTTTTAAAAGATAACCCACATGCCCCGCGTCAAAACCTATAAAATAGAGTCCTTCTTTGGTTAATTGATCAATCTCTTCGAATGCTTTTTCCGGGGTATCCTCAACAACCTTGTTAATTACCGAGCCACAACTGATCATTTTAGCCTCGTCAATAGGTGATTTTTGAGCCAATTCATACCGGTTGATATTTATACCCATATCGCGCAGGGTGGTTGATATAAAATAACCGCATGCAATTTTACCTTGGTTAGGCATAGCTGTATGGCCCCCAAAACTCCATTGAGTACCATACCAGTGTGGTATAATCTTATCTACTAATTGATTGGTAAAAGCTGTTTTGATGTTGTCAAAAGAAATAGTACCCGACCGTAGGCCTTCTTTTAAACGCAAACGAAGTTCCTTGGCATCAACTTTAGCGTTGGCATAAGAATCACCAATACTATCTAAATCTATTTTAAACTCAACGGTTGTCCCTGCCTTAAAACTTCTGGTTTTCGCTATAGGCAGCAGCTTTTTAGCGACAAGGCTATAGGCTGCCAGCTGGTCTATTTTAGGTGGCATTTCGGTCGTAAAGCCTAAATAAAATAGTAGGGAAAAAAGTAACATGGATTTTATAGATTATAAATTTAGGAGTCATGCTCCATATTTATAACGTATTAGGTAAGAAGAAATTACATTAAAAATTCTAAATTATTAGGTTACTAAATATTAGTCCTCTAAACACTAAGGTTCACCGCCCACCACACTTCATAATCTCTAGGGATTAAAGGTCTGTAACTTTGAAAACCTTGATCGGCTATTTTAAGCCCAGTAATTTCATTGTCTTTATTGCGCACATAGCTTATAAAAATAAACGAATGTCCATAAGGATCTAGTTTTTTGACATTTGCACCTAGCATTACCTTTTCATAATCTGCTTTATGCCACCAAACTTGTATGAGTGCTCCGGGTTTTAATTGGCCATTCCAAATTCCTGACGTATCAACCAATGTTCCCATACCGGCATAAGCAATAGCACCAGCATTGCCCTTACCCCTATATTCTTCTGGAAGGCTTTGCCATTCCGGGTGTTTTTCAGAAGCGGAAACGTATAGCAAATTAAACACCTGTTTAGGGGTATGGAATTTTGAGGCCATACTATCTGGAAGGTCTTGATAAGGCAAATGACCATGAACCTGTTTATACGCCTGTTCAAAACGACCTTTACTTACCGAAAGGCAATGACCTCCAGGCTCCTTATTTTCGCTGTTTAGATAATTTTCTACTATCTTATCTGCTACTAGACTTTTACTTTCTACTAGAGCCGGTGATGTACTTTTGCTTACCGCTGTATTAGTATGGATATGTGCCAATGAATCTTTAGCAATGGATAGGATTGGCGTTGTTAGCGTTGGTTTTAGGCTAATATATTTATGATAATCAAAACCATACTCATACGCAGCAGCAGCAGCAGTTGCTGTATCTCCACTACTGCTATGTACTTGTGTAGAATTTTGATTAGCACCCCAAAGAATTGTCTTCTGTTTAATTTTTTTGGTAGACGTGCACCCTAATAGCATAAGGCCTATTAATGCGTAGTAGGGCATAGAATTCTTTAGCAACATTTTTATTCGGATATGACTCATTTCTCAAACTTGTATTCACGTTTTTTTTGATCGGCTTAGCTAAACCTAGTAGCTGTTATAGCGTGGCGTTATTCAACCTATAAACGCAGAGATAAAGGTAACACAATTACCTACTTCTTTTTATATTAAATGGTGCTTAAAGATCATGAATGGTATCAATACAATACCGTGTAATATGGAAAGGTTAAAGGTACTCTCGGGAGGGCTTTCTAGGCCCTTTTTTGTATTGGTATGAATAGTATCTCAAGGCGTTGTGTCTTTGTTTTTCTAGCCAGTATAAACATACTCGGGAATTTTATACGTATAAAATATAAAGCTATTGTAGTACTTTTATTTTATACCAAATATGCGTTTAAAAAGGCGTACTTCACATAGATACCATTTTATTAGATTTTCTCGGATACGCTGGTTTTTAGATGCTGTTTTCATAGTAGTACAATTTTTGTTCACCCTATTGGTATCCAATTCCATAAAATTATCACACAAAATACCATTTAAATTATTGCAATCGCCAAAATACAAAGCGTGACGGTGTTTTAGACACGGCCTGGAAAGTAGATATGAATACGTGCTACCTCCAATATTACTTTGAGTTCAGGTTCTTGATAGGCACTGTGTATAAATAGTAGTAGCCCTATAACCTAGGGGTGTTTAAGTGTCTTTACAATCGAAGTTTGCTAGATGAATTTTGAATAGCAGTTTTTACTTGGCTTTAAACGTGTCGTTATCCTTATCCTTTATCCAATTATATTCAATCTCTAAGGCAAGGTTACTTGCGAAATCAACTCCATGTCTATCCGCCAAAAATCCTAATGCCATATCCATTCCGGCACTGACCCCCGAAGAGGTATAGTATTTTCCATCAACTTTCCAACGTGCCTTCTTGTCCCAAATTACATTAGGCCCATTTGTGACCACCCATGAAAACGCCCTTTTATTGGAAGTGGCCTGCTTATCATCTAACAGCCCAGACTTGGCCAAAAGTGCACTACCGGTACAAACAGTCAATACATAGTCGCTGGAGTTTGAAATTTCCTTAATCCAATTAATGAGTACCTCATTATTGACTTCTTTTCGTGTTCCCATACCACCTGGTATTAAGAATATATAGGAGTTTTTAGTAGCGGTAGTTAACTTTTCTGTCATAACAGATACCTTATGACTATTTTTGATTACCCCCCCTTCAAGCGAATAGAATTTTAAGGTGTATTTGTCCGCCAGACGGCCAAAAATTTCAACAGGGCCGAATACATCAAGGGTTTCATAATTGTCGAAAAGTAAAAAGGCTATTTCTTTGTTTTCTGTTTTAGATTGGTCGGTCATTTTTTCTTGAGCAAAAGAGTGACTGCTGAATATAAGAAGTACCACTAAGATATACCGCGAGAAAAGTTTATAAATTGAATTTGACTTCATCGTCTTTGCTTTTAGTAGTTTATATATTGCTTTTATGTTGGAAAGTATTTAGGTACCTACAACTATTTTTTTAGTTCGTAATTTTCCAATATTCCTAGTACCATTTGAGCAGAATTAACAGCGGCAACGGTAATAAACTTAAAATAATCTGCATGTGCTTGGGTATTTGCGTTATCACTACAACTTCTAATCACAATGTAAGGTATTGCTGCCATGGTGCATATCTGAGCAACGGCGGCGCCTTCCATTTCAGTGGCAAGCGCTTTGAAATTGGTATATAATTCTTTTGCCTTTTTGGGGTCGCTCATAAAGGTATCTCCAGTAGCAATAACACCTACAAAGAATTTTGGAATTCTATCGTTTAGCGGTTTCAAGGTAATACGATCGGATACCTTCTTACTTAATGCTAATAAATCCTGGTCTACAGTAAGATATAGTGGATTTCTATTATTTTTGGCCAGATTTTTTGTGGGCCAGGTTTCAAATGAACCCGCTTTCAGTTCTCCAAAATCGTATTGTATGAGCTTATCGGAGATGACAATATCTCCCGGCTCAATATCTGGATGTAAGCCCCCAGCAACGCCTGTAAATAACAGGGCGTCTAACTTAAAATTAGTCATCAGAATGGCTGTGCTATAGGCTGCGTTCACCTTGCCGATACCCGCCTTTAAAAGCACAACTTTTTGTCCTTTAAGTTTTCCTGTAAAAAAAGTTACGCCGTTTTTCTGTATCTCTTTTTTATTTTTTAATTCCTCTTTTAGTAATTCTATTTCTTCATCCATAGCGCCCATAATAGCAATACGTTGTCCTGTTGCTGTGTAAACAATAAGGAATATTAGAACGAGCACTATTTGTTTTATAACCATAAGTAGAGGAGCGAGAATATATTAATTATAATGAGTACAGGATTTACTTCTTTTCGTTTACCAGCAAACAATTTAAGTAAAGTCCAGCTTAAGAAACCAAAAATAATTCCGGTAGTAATGCTGTATGTTAAGGGCATTAGAATCATGGTAAAAAAAACAGGTATGGCCTCATCTAGCATACTCCAGTTGATTTTGGTTAAAGGTTTCATCATAAAAGAGCCTACCAAAACCAAGGCAATGGAACTGGCAATACTAGGAACTACAGATAATAATGGAGAGAAAAACAAAAAGGGTAAGAATAACACTCCAGCTGTGATTGCTGTGAGTCCTGTTTTTCCACCTTCGCGAATACCTACTGCGGATTCTATATATGCAGTTCCAGAACTACTGCCAACAAGGCCTGAAAAGATGGTGGTGACCGCATCTACAAAGAGTGATTTTTTAAGATTTCTTGGATTTCCCTCCTCATCTTTATAGCCAGATGCCTCTGCAAGACCAACAAATGTCGAAAGGCTATCAAATAAATCGGTGAAGGCAAACACAAAAATTATGGGAAGGAACGCATATTGAATGGAGCCCACCAGATTCGCTTTGAGGAACAGGCTGAAATTTGGCATCGAAAAGATTCCTGTGTAATTTACTAGTGTTGGTGTTCCGTAATTAATTAAAGAAGCGTCTCCCCACCACCTTCCTATAGGCCAAGCCAAAACGGTGGTCAACAAAATACCTATAATCATTGCGCCTGGCACTTTTTTAGCGACCAAAACAGCGGTTATTCCCAATCCAATTAAAAAAGTAAGACACATGGGGTCTTTTATAGAGCCTAGACTAACTAAGGTTGCAGCATCATCGACAATAAAACCAGCATTTTGAAAACCGATAAAACAAATGAAAAGACCTATGCCTGCGGCGATAGCGAAGCGTAATGCATGTGGAATAGATTGTACTATTTTGTCTCGAACCTTTAATATACTTAATATTAAAAATAGCACTCCCGCCCAAAAAACGGCTCCAAGAGCAGTTTCATAACTAAGTCCTAAGCCTAAAACAGCTGTATAGGTAAAAAAGGCATTAAGACCCATTCCTGGTGCAATTACAAATGGGTTTTTAGCATAAACCCCCATCATTATACTACCAAAAGCGCATACAAGAACGGTAGAAGTTACGACCGCTGAAAATGGCATACCTGTCTCTGAAAGAATAGCAGGGTTTACAATTATGATGTAAAAAGTCGCAAGGAAAGAGCTTATCCCAGCAAGAATTTCAGTCTGTATAAATTTCCTATTCGTTTTCAAGAACTCGTAAAGTACTGATAAGTGACTTCTTTTTTACAGATTGAGCGTGATTTTTTTGTGCAATTATAAAATGAGCAATGGAGCGGTTTTATTTTATCATATGCCTACTAAATATCTCTTTTTATTAGTGAATCTCAACCTGTAATACGGTGTAAAAATAATGCTTTTGCACTTTTCCCTTTTGAGTGCAATACCATTTCACACGCAGGTACAAATACCTTGTCTATACTCAAATAAGGTATGTGTGCAGCTCCTTCTTCGATGCCACGTTCCAACTATCTTCCTTCTCAAAAACCTAGGACGAACAAGCTAGTGAACTCGTATACTACCTGTTAATACCTTGACGATTAATTAGGTGTCAATGGTTTTTATAAAATACCTAAAGCGTTCAGTCTTATTCTTTTTTAGACACTATAACTTTTAAAGGCGGAGTACTTTTAAAAACGTAGGCGAATTGTAGCGCTGGCAAAGAAAAATAAATGCCAAAGATGGCGAAGCACACTCACGTTCAAAAAACACAAGGTTTGCTAGATTTTTTACTTTTATGCCGCATAGCTTAATTCGTTATGAAACAAGTTATATGCAAAAATCATCACAGAATCAATCCTTTTGCCAATTACCAATAGTGTCGACGAGAACTGCGACCAGTTTAACTAAATCATCTATATCTACCCATTCGTTAGGCATATAAAAATTTCCACCAAGAGAACCAATACCATAGGCTGGAACACCTAATAAGCGTATAGGATACCTAATGTCGCCAGCATAATGATTAGGATATGCCGTTGGTGCTTTACCCGTAATTTCAGTAATTGAGTTTCGAATTATTTTACTCTCTGATGCTTCCCAATCTACAGCGCCCGGATTGGTCATATAGCCAACACTTTTAAGTTCTGCCGTATATGAATGTCCGGATGTTGACCGAGCCTTCACAAACTCGGTAATTACTTTATTTGAATCATCAAAAAGTGCCCTCCAGGTATTAGATTCCTTGAACTTTAGCCGAAAAGTGACGCTGACGTTATCGGCGACAGATCCAATGCGATCGCCGCCTTCTATAATCCCAATATTAACCATAACATCTTTATAGATTGTCTTCCTCAAGGTTTCCAATAACGCTAAGCAAAGGTCAACTGCACTTCCGCCATCCTTCCATTTCGCAGAGTCGATACTTCCAATTTCCAGTGGTTCTCCACGCCATCCGGTCATTTCTAGTTTTAAGTCGGCAATGCCTTGTACTGAATTTTTGATATCTTCCATTCCCCGACCTGTTTCGGCAGGGTGTACATAAAGTACAGCTCCAATATTATGGTTTGTCTTTCGTATCCGTTCAAAAACGGGTAGACTTCCACGACCGCCACCACCTTTACCGTGAAGGCTCATGACAACGGGTAATTGTTTTCCGGTTTTGGAAAGAATAGTGGCGGCAACGAGCATGGCCGCTACCCCACCCTTATCATCGGATGTTCCCAAACCGTATAGCTTATTACCTACTATCTTAGGTTCAAAAGGGTCGGTGGACCATCCTTCTTCTATCGAATGGGTATCGATATGAGAGAACATTGCAAATTGTTGGCTTCCTTGCTTCTTTGGCCATCCTACGATATTAACAAATGGACCATCACCCGCTGGGCTAGGGGCCATATATTCAGGATGCTCTTCATAGTGACTTGGTTGGTCTTCGCTTTCTTCTATGCGGTAGGGTAGCTTTGAGAGGTAGTCGCTTACCACCTTTTGTGCATTGGCGGCCGATTCTCCTTCGATACTCTGTACCCGTATCAGTTTTTCCAATACGTCGATAAGCTCCTTTCTATGTTTTTCAGCCAATTTAAGAGCTTTGTTTGAGGGTTTATGGGTTTTTAGTACTGGTAGCATGGGAATTGCTGCCATTGCTTTAGCTGTTGTCTTAATGAATGTTCTTCTTGGTATTTGGTGTTCAGTGCACATATAGCTTCATATCGGTTAGGACATAAAAGATAAATTAAATTTTTAGGACTCCATAATTTTAAGGTTCAAAACACCCCCAATACAAATTGGGAGCTGTTGCTAGCAGCAAAAGCGCCCATATGTTCATTTATTTTACTAAATGTAGTATGGCATTTGATAGTTAATTAGGTTAAGTAGTTCTGGAATTTGTTATTCCTACTAAATAGTGGCGCTTTAGAATAGATATTCTCAGTTATGTGCGTTGCCCCACAGAATAATCGTTTTTGTTTTTAAATAAAACATTAAAAGAAGTCAAACTGCCGTAAATACGGGTAATGTATTGCTGAAGGTCTATCTTCTCTTGGTCATCCAAGTTTTTACTGCTGTTTATTTTTTGTTCCATCACACGGATACGGTCGCGTACCATTACTATTTTATGAAAGAAGGTATCGATAGGAATTTCCTTATAGGCAACGGCATCACCCGGTTCCAAAATTAATTTTCCTCCACGCCATTTGTCCGCTAGGGCTACTTTCTCGTGGGTATCGTTCCACTTTTCCAATATCTTAACTAAAGAACGTTCAACGTCAAAAAAACTTACGGTATCCACTTTACCTTCCAAGCGTTCAATGACCTCAAAATCATCAGCTATGTCTATGGTTTCCATACCTTTTTCTATAAAAGTTACCCAATACTGTTTGGACGATATATTTGTTACAACACCTTTCCCGTGTTGTGAGTGATGTATTCGTGATCCTATACCTAATAATGTCATGTTGTAAACTCTAGGTATCAAAATACTAATTTAATAGGTGTTTTATAAAACCACAATAGCTTGTTCAAGTTTTATCTATTGTCTTTATGCGCTGTACTGGTACCGCTATTATGTTTGTATTTACTTTTAGGAGTATATTTTAGTACTACACGTGTCCTTGTCAAATTAACCCTCTAAGGTAATAGTACTTGTTTTGGGAATAATTTGGTGGAATACAAAGAACTCTGGTAATCTGAAAAACTATAAGGAAGTGGAAATAACTAAAGAACCAAACAATAGAAATTACTAGCTTATAGCTAGTTAAAACAACAGAATCTCCTTACCCGTTATAAACGCTCATGACTATCTATTCTTTTAATCCTTCTGACGTTCGAGAATCTACCAAATAAATGATTTTCCAATTCCCTTCATCAAGAAAAAGTTGGATAGAGTTCGCACCAGAATGATGTAGTTCGGCATCCAACCAAAATTCATAGGGTGTCCATACGTGCGCCAAAGGGCCATCTATCTGTATCGCATAGCTTAAAAGCTTTTCTTCAAACACGGTAGAATCTGGCATGGAAACGATACCAGCAATCAGATCTTGAAAATTTTGAGCTCTTAGCGATTGTATTCCCTCGGCATTTGGAGCGGTACGTTGTAAACGGGCATCTGCATGAATTAACATATTCATGCCTTTTCCGTCACGGGCATGAAAGGCTTTAAAAAAGGAATCAACAGTGTTTTTTACTGTTTCGTCTGGGGTTTGTGCTGACCCTAAGTAACTAAAAGAAAAGAAGAGTAGTATGCATAGGCACTTCATTAGAAAACTGTTTTTAGTTGAAAACTAAAAGTAAGAATAATCCATTGAACAAAAAGTAAATAAAGCCATTGTCTTAACTGCACCTCATTGTCATCAAAACTCCTTATTTTTAACTCCGAATAAATTCAAATACATGTCCATAGCAAAAAAAGAGTACAAAAGAGTCACCGTAAAGTCCTTGGTGGACATGAAGAGAAACGGCGAAAAGATATCTATGTTAACCGCATACGACTATTCCATGGCTAAAATTGTGGATGCTGCCAATGTGGATGTTATTTTGGTAGGAGATTCCGCTAGTAACGTTATGGCAGGCCATGAGACCACCTTACCTATTACCTTGGATCAAATGATTTATCACGCATCCTCTGTTATAAGGGCTATTGATCGAGCTTTGGTGGTGGTAGATCTCCCATTTGGAAGTTACCAAAGTGATCCTAAAGAAGCGCTAAGGTCTGCCATACGAATCATGAAAGAAAGTGGCGCACATGCTGTAAAAGTTGAAGGTGGCGCAGAGATAAAGGAATCTGTAAAGCGGATTTTAGCTGCAGGTATACCAGTTATGGGGCATTTAGGTCTTACACCACAGTCTATTTATAAATTTGGGACCTATACGGTTAGGGCAAAAGAAGAAGTTGAAGCAGAAAAATTGAAAGAAGACGCACTTCTTTTAGAAAAACTAGGTTGTTTTGGTATTGTTTTGGAAAAGATACCTGCGAACCTTACGAAAGAAGTTTCCGAGAGCCTTACCATACCCACTATTGGTATTGGCGGCGGAAAACATGCCGACGGGCAGGTTTTAGTAATTCATGACCTGTTGGGAATGACACATGAATTTAATCCAAGGTTTTTAAGAAGATATATGAACCTCTATGAAGAAATGGGGAAGGCTATATCTAGCTATGTTTCCGATGTAAAAAGCATGGATTTTCCTAATAATGAGGAACAATATTAATTTTAAAAAAGGTTTGAAACAAAAGGATTTTGTATGTTGATTTTATAGTATGGCCTTGGTATTATTGAATATTAGCTGTGACCAAAGCTCCAAAGAGGTGGTTCGCAAAAACGTAGTAAGTCAGGATTATATTGAAATAGTAACCGATCACCTTATCCTTACCAACGTTGAGAATACTGGAGCTATGCTAGGCTTTGGGGCTAGCTTCCCTCCTATTGTAAAAATTATACTGTTTCAAATTATACCCGTACTTGTTCTTATGGTTTTACTTTATCGGGTACTTACCAAAAAAATAATTGGCAGATGGCCTGTAATCGCTTTTGCTTTTGTTATTGGGGGTGGTATTGGAAATTTAATAGACCGTATCGTGTACGGTTCGGTAACCGATTTTTTTCAGATTCCCCTGGGGTTTTTAAAAATAGGCGTTTTTAATATGGCTGATGTCGCTGTAACGATTGGTGTTGTAATGATTCTGTTTATAGGCGTGTTTGGAAAAAAGTATCGATTTAGTTTTTTTGACGGATGCTACACCTTAGATTAAAGACACCGAACAAACCTATAAAAACTAAAATATAGTCTATTAAATCCAGGCTAAGTATGAAAATAATACGTAGATAAATCTTAAATAATAACTTGTCCAAAAAACAACATTCTAGCAGTAAAAATCTTCAAGTACTTTTTGAAGATAATCACGTCATTATAGTTAATAAACGGCCAGGAGATATCGTACAGGGCGATAAGACTGGGGATATGCCTTTGAGTGAGGTTGTTAAGGAGTTTATAAAGGAAAAATACAACAAGCCCGGTAATGTGTATTTGGGCGTTGTACACCGGCTGGATAGGCCTACTTCTGGCATCGTACTTTTTGCTAAGACTTCAAAAGCCTTGCCAAGACTCAATAAATTATTTGCAGAGAAAGAAGCTAAAAAAACATACTGGGCTATTGTAAAAAATATACCAGAAAAAACATCGGATACGCTTGTGCATTGGCTCAAACGAAATACCAAACAAAACAAGTCCTATGCCAACAAAAAGGAAGTGCCTGAAAGTAAAAAAGCGATTCTAGAATATCGACTAGTAAAAAAACTAGATCGTTATGCCCTGTTGGAAATCGATTTAAAAACGGGCCGGCACCATCAGATAAGATCTCAACTATCAAGTATCGGAAGTCCTATAAAGGGGGATTTAAAATATGGTTTTGATAGAAGTAATCCGGACGGTAGCATTCACCTTCATGCTCGTAAGCTACAATTTGTACATCCCGTAAATAAAGAGACCGTAACCGTAGTCGCTCCACCACCTAAGGACCCGATTTGGGGTGCATGTAGCTGATTTTAATATATTTTAAGGCTAAACAAACCCGGATAAAATCACTTATGTTGTCTTTTTTGGTACTCATACTGCTTTCCAACTGTGGCAGTAATAATTTTATAGATACTTTTTTAAAATGCCATTAAAAACGATAATCAGGCAACGGCTATTCCTGTGCCTAAATTTATGCTAGGAATGTTAGGTCATATTTCAGCAGAAATGAATGCATTTATAGGAAACACCAAAGATTTGTGAGGCATGTAGTTTCCTAGCGTAATACAATCCAGAACTCAATTTTTAAATCAGCAAATGAATGGTATTACAGGAGATTTATATAATAAAGTGTTCCGCATAAAGGACAATTTAAATCGTAATGTAGGTTCCATACGTGAAAAGCAAATGGCTGTTAAGGAGCTACTTATCTATACTAATAATGATTAAAACGGGTATTTTTTGTACTTAAACGAAAATTTTGACCCAGAAAAAGTAAGGCTGTTGGCCAGAGAGGATGGCATTAAAACATTAGGGGACTGCATTATAAATCAATATACGGGAAGGGGAACACCAAATACTAGTCTGGAATATGGACCTTTTATTTTTGTGAAGACCTAAAACTTTCAATGACCACAGATCCTAAAATCAACATTCCACCGAATACGGTAGTTAATTCTGGAATTTCATTCAAGAAAATAGCTCCGATAAGTATCCCGTAAACGGGTTGTATACTACTGAGAATACTCACGGTAGTAATACTGAAATGCCTAAATGTCATTAAAAACAAGGTATGCCCAATAGCCGTGGTAATTACTGCCAAAGCTACAAGGCCCTGCCATTGCCCTATAACATTATTAAAATTAATATATAAAAATGCAGGCAGTAATATAACACCAATAATTCCTGTTTGATATACCATTAAGGCAGAGCCATGGTATTCGGTTACCCTAGCCTTCAAAATCAGGTTCCTTAGCGCATAACACAGTGCCGAGAAAACACCTATCGCTATCGCAAGGGTGTTAGAATCTTCAAAATTGAATTCCGGACTTAAAAAATAGATACCGGCTAAAACCATAGCGCCTAAGAGTAAATGTATTTTCTGGAACGGTGTTTTTAAAAGCAGGGGTTCTAAAAAGGCAGTAAGTACTGGGTATGTAAACAAAGAGAGCATCCCAATAGCCACGCTGGACCACTGTAACGCATAAAAGTAGGTAATCCAATGCAAGCCCATTAGGATACTACTGCCTAGGACAACGACCCTGTGCGCCGGCTTAATTCGTAAGGATATTCCTTTCCATTTACAAAAAAAAAGTAACGCCAAAAAGGCTAAAATCGCACGTGAGGCAATTGTAACAGGAACAGGAAGGTCTACATATCTTCCTAAGGCCCCAGAAGTGCCCACAAAAACCATGGCAAGGTTAATTTCCAATAAATGCGAGAGGTGAGAACGTTTCATTTTAAAGTCACGCCTTATCGCGTATGTAACAAGGCCTTTTCACGTATAATTTGGGAAACGGGTTTGTTCTCCAAATGGCTTTCTAGCCAAGAAATAATATCCAAATATAGGAACGAACGTTTTTCATAAGGATGGTCTTCATACTTTTTAAGTTCTGTATGTAGTTTTTGGAATTCTCTCCTAAGCTCATTCGGATAAATACCCCCAAGGCTTCTCAAGAACTTTATCATTTCTTTTTGCACTTCGTGCATGTCGTTCATTTTCAACAAGAATTTGTAAGTACTTTTTAGCTGAATTTCCAAATGGTAATCCATACCAGCTTCGTAGTGCGCAACAAGGCTCAGCACTCTTGCGAAGCACATAAGATCTTCCCGCATTTTAAGGTTTTTGTTCTCAATGATCTTTTTTAGGTAGACAATACAGGTTTTATTGTCGCCTATGCCAAAATACAGACAGGCTATTTTATAATACAATACCATCACATGATGTGCATCTATCCGGTCTTTGTGTTTGTTGATACCGTACTCTACAATTTTCACCAGGTACAAGCCCTTTTCAAAGGTACCATCCAAGAAATGAAGGTTAAGCTTATTTGCGTTCAAGTACAAAAATGCAAGCGATGTGATATTGTCGTTTTTTGGAAAATTAGAGTCCTTCAATATCACCTCCAACTCTTCAAGCGTAACTTTAAATTGAGAGCTATATTTAACATAAAATAAAGATTCTAATAAATAATGATTTCCTTTAAGATAAAAAACGGGATTCAGATAAATCATTTCCTTGTTCTCATTGAAAAGGTCTACCCATTTACTGGAATATTTATAGCAAGAAAGAAAATCCTGAATTAAAAAACTGTACCATAAATAAGCCTTATACAACCAAAGTTTTTCTCTAAAACCTAGGGTATCCAAGTCATATTTAGGTAGGTGTTTTGTAAAGTATTCTTTTACTCCTTTTAAGTCATCATCACTTCGTACATACCCTACTTTTAGCATCATTCCGTATAACTGCAAGGAAAGATTGGAAAGTTTGCTCGTCATCACATTTTGGCCAGATAATTCTTTGGCCTGTAATGCCAATTCATCGGCTCTATCTGGAATACTTCGGGTGATGTACTGTGTCTCAATTATCTTTTCAAGCTCTACTATTTCATAAGCGATATTCTTCTCTTCATTTTCAATAGCGACTGATTTTGCCTTATCCAAAATTTTAAGGCTTTGTTTGTACAATCCCTTTTGATAAAGGATAGTAGCAAAATCTAGTTGCTCCCGCATCTGAACACGAATATTCTGATTCACTGGATTTAAACGCAGACTGACTAAAATTTGACGGTATAAATGTGCCTTTAAATTTGAAAGCTGGGCTTTTTTAACGCTAACGCTACTTAAAATAACCTTTTCGTCGTATCGCTTTATTTTATCCAATAAGTTGAATAGGGCCAGGAATTTAGCATCGGTATTTACCCCAAGCCGGCCTACGTAAAGTTTAAATTGCCGCTTTTCGGATTTTGATAAAGCCTTAACTAATATGAACAGTGCGTCTTTATGGGCATTTGTCATCGTAAAAAAAACAGTTTAAGTAATTGAAAATGAGTTTGTTGGTTACCCAAAAAAGTGTCTTAACGTTGTAAAATCCACAACAAAATTTATATCTTTTGTGTATATGGCCATATATTCGTTTGACTGGTTAAAACTACGTAAATATAATGAGCAAAGATATAGTACAAATTTTTGATACGACACTTAGGGACGGAGAACAAGTACCTGGCTGTAAACTGGACATGGAGCAAAAATTAGTTATTGCAGCACGTTTAGATGAGCTTGGTGTAAACATAATCGAAGCAGGATTTCCTATTTCTAGCCCAGGAGATTTTAAATCTGTAGAAGCCATAGGTAAGCTGGTTAAGAATGCAACGGTATGCGGACTCACCAGAGCGGTAAAAAAGGATATTGAAGTAGCGGCGGAAGCACTTAAATATGCAGTTAAACCAAGGATACATACCGGTATAGGTACCTCGGATTCCCATATTAAATTTAAATTTAACTCAAACCGTGATGCCATTATTGAAAGAGCAATAGACGCCGTTAGTTATGCCAAAACCTTTGTAGAGGATGTTGAATTTTATGCAGAAGATGCCGGAAGAACGGATAATGAGTTTTTAGCACGGGTTTGCGAAGCTGCTATAAAAGCAGGGGCAACGGTATTGAATATTCCAGATACTACCGGTTATTGCCTTCCAGAGGAATATGGCGCTAAAATAAAATATTTAAAGGAAAACGTCAAGGGAATAGAAAAGGCTATTCTCTCTTGTCACTGCCATAACGATTTGGGCCTTGCTACGGCCAACTCTATCGCAGGTGTGATTAATGGAGCACGTCAAATAGAATGTACTATCAATGGTATTGGAGAGCGCGCTGGAAATACCTCTTTGGAAGAAGTTGTGATGATACTGAGACAGCATCCAAGCCTTAACTTAGACACCACTATTAACAGCAAATTGCTTTACGATACTAGTTTAATGGTTTCCAATAAAATGGGCATGTTAGTGCAACCGAACAAAGCTATCGTAGGGGCTAATGCCTTTGCGCATAGTTCCGGAATTCACCAAGACGGTGTTATAAAAAATAGGGAAACCTATGAAATAATGGACCCTGCCGATGTAGGCGTAACAGAATCTTCTATCGTACTTACTGCGAGAAGCGGAAGAGCTGCTTTAGCCTATCGTGCAAAAAATGTAGGTTACGAATTGACTAAAATTCAATTGGATTTGGTGTATGACGAGTTTTTGAAGTTTGCTGATAGGAAAAAGGAGATTTTAGATGGCGACATTCATGAAATTGTAGAAGCAAGTAATTTGAACCTTCAAAGCGTTAGTTAATTATGAAGTTGAATATAGCTGTTTTAGCAGGTGACGGTATAGGCCCTGAAGTAATGGCAGAATCCATTAAGTGCCTAAGGTCTGTTGAGGAAACTTTTGGACATAGCTTTACCTTTAGGAAGGCATTGGTAGGCGCAACGGCAATTGATAAAACAGGAAATCCCTTACCAGAAAAGACACTACAGATTTGTAAGGACTCAGATGCTGTTCTCTTTGGAGCAATTGGCTCACCGGAATATGATGTCAATCCCACGTCAAAAGTATGGCCAGAACAAGGTCTTTTTAGACTTAGAAAGGAACTAGGGCTTTTTGCAAATATTAGACCTGTAAAAGTTTTTCCAGCCTTGGTGAAACAATCACCACTGGCAAAAAAAGTTATACAGCATACTGATTTGGTAATTTATAGGGAATTGTCTAGCGGTATTTATTACGGTGATAAAAGTACAAATGAGGCCAACACCTCTGCAACGGATACCTGTACCTACACCGAAAGCGAAATTAGCAGGATAGCCCATTTGGCGTTTAAAGCTGCTAAGGGAAGGCGAAAAAAAATTGCATTAGTAGATAAGGCCAATGTACTAGAAACGTCTAGGTTATGGAGAAGAACGGTTTATACGATTGCCAAAAGTTATCCGGAGGTAACTTTGGAATGCCTCTTCATTGATAATGCAGCCGTGCAGATGATACTGAATCCTAGTCAGTTCGACGTGATTTTGACGGATATTATGTTTGGGGATATTCTTTCTGACCAGGGAAGCGTAATTGCAGGTTCTATAGGTCTTTTGCCTTCTGCTTCTGTTGGTGCGGATTATGCTATGTTTGAACCTGTTCACGGCTCTTACCCCTATGCAAAAGACAAAAACATTGCCAATCCAATAGCATCTATACTAAGTACGGCTATGCTTTTACAACATTTTAAACTGGGTGAGGAATCAGACGCTGTTGTGGCTGCTGTTCTTAAATCATTCTCCAAAAAAATTGTTACCCCAGACATTATGGGGAGTAGCAAGTACGGAACCAATTATGTAGGTGATTTTATTGCCGATAATATCATGGAGTTAGATGGTAGTTTTAAAATGAACGACGAAAATATTGGACTAGGTAAATCTACCATTATATAGCCCTTGTTATTCTTGTAATAACTTTGCTACATAGTCGCTAAACTCTGCTTTAAACGATATGTAGGTATCTCCAGTCGCCGGCCCGTTGAAACCAGTATGAATTCTTCGTACCTCTCCGGTTTTATCGATGAAAATGGTTGTCGGATAAGACATCACGTGATTGAGCATGGGTAGTTTTTGTTGTGCCTGTTCTTTATCTGAAGTGCCATATTGCGCCAATAAAACCGGGTAATTTATTCCTACCCTATCCGCTAAGCGCTCTATGCCATTAATGGCGGCTTCTTTCGTTTTAGCATATTCAAAGGCTAGGCCTACTACTTGAAGGTTATTTTGTTTATTTTCTTCAATATGCGCTACCAAAAACCGTGTCTCGTCCAAGCAATTAGGACACCAGGTACCCATCAGTTGTACAATGACCACTTTATTCTCAAATTTTTTATCAGATAGGGATACCATGTTCCCTTTTATATCGGGAAAGGAGAAGTCGAATTTATCATACCCTTCTTTGATAAAAGTAAGTGAATCTGGACTGGGGAGCTCAAAAGTTTCGTTCCTTACCGCTGTAAAAGGTTCTTTAAAATGGTTGCCTGAATAAAACATTCCTGTAAGCGAGGAGTCCGTAACTTTAGCAAGAAATAAAAATACATGTGCACCGTCAAATGCGGATAGTTTTAAAGAATCTTTGTCAACCACACCTTCAAGAAATCTGTAATCCCCCGTAGGCGTTCTAAACGTTCCGATTACATTTCCTTCTTTTTGGGTAAATATACCTTTACCCATATATCGATCTTCTGTTTTAGGACTGAATTCGGTTTCCCATATACCTGAAATATTCAATTCGGGCGATGCAGTATCCCTAAACCGCACCGGAGTATCGAAAACAGCTTTAAACGCAATATTTCTATCCATAGTTTCAATGATAAACCTTCCGGTAATACTATTTGGAGTAAACGTGCCGACTATACGACCATTAAAACCAGGGGCTTTAATGATAATGGAATCGTTAAAGGTTGTAATTTCATCCACAGTAATAATCTCTTGCGCATTAAATATGTCCAGTATGTATTCACCTTCGGGTGCTGTGTAGAGCTTAAAATTGAAGGGCAATTGTTGATCATCCAAAGTGGTAAGTTCCGCTAACCATATGCCCTCATTGAGTTGTATTTCTGGTTTGGATTGCTTACAAGCCAACAACAAAAATAAAAAACTACAACAAAAAATAGAATACTTCATATGTGTACTAAGTTTAAACGAATTAACGACATAAATAGAGGACTAAAAAATTTAAGGGCAAATCAACAAGTTCTATATTGAATGTGTTCTGACATTGTTTTATCTTTACGCGTTATAAAACTAACAAATGAAAATTTCTTACAACTGGCTAAAGCAGTTTATACATATTGATTGGGATTCCCAAAATACTGGTGAACTTTTAACAGATTTAGGTCTAGAAGTTGAAGGAATCACACCATTTGAATCCGTTAAGGGTGGTTTAAAAGGTATTGTGGTTGGCCACGTGCTTACCTGTGAAAAGCATCCTAACGCAGATAAGTTAAAATTAACAACGGTTGATATTGGTGGAGAAATTCCCCTACAAATAGTTTGTGGCGCCCCTAATGTTGCTAAGGGTCAAAAAGTACCTGTGGCTACCATAGGGACAAAATTATATACTGCTGAAGGGGAAGAATGGATTATTAAAAAAGGCAAGATAAGAGGAGAAGAAAGTCATGGAATGATTTGTGCGGAAGATGAATTAGGGCTTGGTGAAAGTCACGAGGGCATCATGGTTTTAGAAGAAAGTCTTGAAGCTGGAACACCTTGTGCAGCATTGTTCGAAGTAGAAAACGATGAAGTTTTTGAAATTGGACTTACACCCAACAGATCGGATGCCATGAGCCATTTTGGGGTAGCAAGAGACTTAAAGGCAGGTCTACTACAGCGGGAGATTACGAAAGAGCTAATTACACCGCCTACAAGTCATTTTCATGTAGACAGTCGTTCATTACGTATCGATGTTGATATTGAGGATAACCAATTGGCACCCAGATACTGCGGGGTAACCCTAAGTAATTTGATAGTGCAGCCTTCGCCAGACTGGTTAAAGAATAGGTTAAGAGCTATCGGTATTATGCCAAAGAACAATTTAGTAGATGCGACCAACTATGTGCTTCATGATTTGGGACAGCCCCTACACGCGTTTGATGCAGCAAAGATTAAAGGGGCAAAGATTATTGTCAAGACCCTGCCAAAAGGAACTAAGTTTACCACCTTGGACGGTTTAGAGCTTGAGCTACACGAAGAAGATTTAATGATTTGTGATGCAGAGAAACCCATGTGTATTGCCGGGGTATTTGGTGGTTTAAATTCCGGAGTAACGGAGTATACGACCTCTATTTTTTTAGAGAGTGCTTATTTTAACCCTGTTTCGATTAGAAAATCTGCAAAGAGACATGGATTGAATACGGATGCCTCCTTCCGATTTGAAAGAGGTATCGATATAGAAAATGTAGAATACGCTTTAAAACGGGCTGCGTTATTAATAAGGGAAATCGCCGGAGGGGATATTACCTCGGACATTGTTGACCTTTATCCCAATAAGAAAGAGAATTCTGAAGTGTTCTTAGCTTTTGAAAAAATCAATAAACTTATAGGGCAAGAAATTCCTACGGATACCATAAAATCTATTTTGGCCTCGTTGGATATTAAGGTAAAGAATGTAACAGAATCTGGAATGGGCCTTTCCGTCCCACCCTACAGGGTTGATGTTCAAAGGCAAGTAGATGTCATTGAAGAAATTCTTAGGGTATATGGCTATAATAACGTAGCGTTTAGTGAAAAACTCAACGCTTCTGTGGCAAGTGCAAGTGCATTTGAGGACTATAAAGTGCAGCATGCCATCGGAAATTTACTTGCAGCTAAGGGCTGTTATGAGATTTTGACAAACAGTTTAACCACTCCTGAGTACAATACCTTGTTGGAAGATAATTCATCTACTAAAAAAGAAGTAACACTGGTTAACCCGCTAAGTGGAGATTTATCCATATTAAGAAAAAATTCTATTTTTTCGGCGTTGGAAGTTGCAGCGTATAACATCAATAGAAAAAGGCAAAACCTAAAGCTTTTTGAATTTGGTAAAACATATTATACGTTAAGTGACAATCGAATAGAGGAAAAATACCTGAGCATACTTTTAAGCGGAGCCAAACAGGAGCCCAGTTGGACAGGGATTACCCAAACTACCGGCTTTTTTCAGATGAAATCTATTGTAGAAACCGTCTTGTCTAAGTTGGGCATAAAGGATAGTGCTAGTCAACCGGATACCTCAGGTTTATTTGCAGAAGGACTGTCATTGACGAAGGGGCCAATGACCTTAGTATCTTTTGGGGTGGTCAAAAAAGCAATTTTAAAGAGGTTTGATATCAAACAGGAAATTTTGTTTGCTAGTTTTAATTGGGATGTCATTTTAAAAGTAATGAATAAGAAGGAAGTTGTATTCAGCGAAATCTCTAAATATCCAGAGGTGAAGCGGGATTTTGCTTTGTTGCTAGACCAGTCGGTAACATTTAAACAGGTTTATGATATTGCCTATAAAAACGAGCGAAAACTGTTAAAGAATATTAGTTTATTTGATGTGTACAAGGGAGAAAAGCTGCCAGAAGGGAAAAAATCCTATGCAGTTAGTTTTACCATACAAGATCAAAATAAGACATTAACAGACAAACAAATTGAAAAGATAATGTCTAAACTACAAAGAAGCTACGAAACCGAATTGAATGCAGAATTAAGATAAGTATAGTTTATAAGTTGTGGTGGTTATAACGCAGCAATAGGCAAGAAAACACTGTCTACTTCGTGTATAACCCCATTGCTCTGGTTGGCATCTGCCAATACTATTTTCGCTTTGTTGCCATGCTTATCCCTAAGTATGATATCAATGCCGTTCATTGTTGCAGTAATTTTTTCTCCTAGTATGGTCGTAAAACTTGCCTTTCCACCTCCTCTGCACATCGATTTTAAAATAGTAGAGGCCGAAAGTTTGGCTGCTACGATGTGGCATGAGAGAATAGCTTTTAATTCCTTTTTATTCTTAGGGTCCATTAACCTTTTGGTGGTTAGTTTTGAAAGCTTTTCAAAAGCCATGTCTGAAGGGGCAAAAACTGTAAATTGTCCCTTGTATCCGAGTACTTTGTCCAAATCAGTAGCACGCAAGGCCGACATTAAAGTGCTATGTCTATCGGATGTCTCCGCATTGGTAAGTATGGATTTTTCTGGATCCATTACGTAATTAGAAACTATAGGTAATATTATAGGTGTAGAAGGTTCTTGAGCTTTTAGAACTAGTGCAAACAATAGTATGCAAAGAGAAATAGGGGAGGTCCATTTTTTCATATAGGTAATTATGTTCGGGGCGAATTGTTCTAAAATCCGGTGAAAGGGTCAATTACATGGACAATGTACAATTTAAGAGGTATCCAACATAATAAAAAATAAAGGACATAAGTATATTAACAAAATATTAACATTTCGAAACATTAAACAAAATTCCATTGACATCATTTATTAGGTAACTTTGATACCATTGCTAAAAAAAAGAAAATATGTTCCTACAAAAAACTAATATTCAAGAGAAACTAGCTCGGGTAAAAGCTAAAAATCCCATCGGCGAAGAACAGGTGCTCAATGAGGTATTCGCCATTCTCAATACTTTAGATGAGCAACATCTACGAATCAAAAAAAGCATAGCCAATGGTGGCGGTGCGTTAACCAATAGTTTTGATTTCGATTTATTGGAAAGTTCAAAGATTTTTCACGTGACCGACATAAAAAAGATATGTATAGATTATCGTCTACGGTTTTTGGATTCGCGTTATTTTAAAGGTGAGATACCAGTTGAGGGCATTTCTAAAATAAAATCTCTAGAAAAAGAACATAAAATAGAATTGAAAGGGTTTAAGATAATTGCACCTTCAAAACTTTTTAAACTAGAAGATAAAGACGACCCTTTATTATTCGCTCCTATTGGTAACGGTTATTTTTATTTGATACACCAATGGGGAAATGATTTACATCCCTTGAGAAAAGCCTTGATGTGGCCTTTTAAAAATATTATAAACTTAGCTGTTTTAGTGTTTGCAATCAGTTTTTTGGTCACCCTCATGGTGCCTGAAGGTTTATTTTCTAAGTCAAATTCGTCTGTTGAGTTTTGGATTCTTTATTTTTTTATGTTTAAATCTATCGCTGCCGTTGTCATTTTCTACGGTTTTGCTTTAGGTAAAAACTTCAATCCAGCAATTTGGAACAGTAAGTATTTTAATGCGTAAGGTATAGTACCAACGTTTTCTTTTCCTTAATCAGTTCTGAAATATATGAGCCGGAATATCCTCTAAATCTAAATTATCAACAAAAGTTAAATTAGGTGCAGGGGTAATTCTTATAATACCGCCGCCAGAAGTTGTATTTTTTTTGTATCCTATCAAAATCAAGTCATTAACGTCGTCATAGTTTAAGGTTGTTGTGGTTTCTATATCAAACTCAACCTTAAACTGTGCCTCGTTTAAGAAATTTTCAAAATAATACAGCACGGTACTATTTGAATTAAAATCGTGCGTTGCTGTAATGCCATCTGTTTCAGAATCTAACGCAGTATTTCTTATATAATACATTCTCCCAGATTCGTCAAAAATAATATGTTGCGCATTGTAAAAGTGCGGCTCGGAACCTGAATTATATCTGGTATATGAAGGGTTTAAAGAGTTGCTGTCCAAAGTTGTATGTGCATTGGGATAGCTTATAATAATATCTCCGTTGGTCTTAGTGAAGATAGTTCCAACATCTAAACCCAAATCTATTTCATGGATTTTTGTGTTTATCTCAATATCTATTATCTTAAGCGCATAGGCACTTGTTTGGCTCTCATCCCTCGTTAGAACGAACAATCGGCTATTCGATACTGCCAACTGCGTTGGCTTTTGATTTAATTCGAAATCGGTAAAATTCTTGGTGTTTATATTAATACTTCTTACAAAAAATGCTTGATTCTTTCCGCTACGATCTAGGTAGTAGGAAAGAAAAACCATGTCATCCTGCTGGGTAACAGCAGTTACAGTTAGTGTACAGGAAGATAAATCCAAAAAAACAGGTAATTCAAATTCCAAACCATCCTCAAAATCATAAAATAATACGGTTCCTCCACAGGTATCAGTTTTATGATAAAATGTAATCTTAGAACTAGCTCTAAATTCAAGTGATGCTGTTGTACCGCCTGGAAATATATTGGGACTATTAGTTACGGAAAGTCCATCCGAATCTGATACTATATTTTGTGCGTAAAAACCGGAGCCGCCGCTTACTAGTACTTGGTAATTAGTGAGTGATAATTCTCGCCCTCCCTCTTGAAGAGAAGTGTTGGAAGTACTGCAGCCGAGAATCGTGGCGCCAAACAGTACGCTGGCAAAAAGCGTCCAGATTTTCATGATGTAAGTATTTGGTTAGATGTGTATGCTAAACTGGAACTGCATACATCTTGCCCCTCTGCTCCTTCAATGCCTTGTCAGACATGTATTCATCAAACGTGGAATAGCGGTCAATATTGCCTTTTGGAGTTAATTCTATAATCCTATTTGCCACGGTTTGAGCAAATTCATGATCATGCGTAGTGAATAGAACAGTACCTTTAAAATTCTTTAAAGAGTTATTAAATGCAGTAATACTTTCAAGATCTAAGTGGTTGGTTGGTTCGTCTAGCATAAGCACATTAGCTCTTAGCATCATCATTCTGCTCAACATACATCGCACTTTTTCTCCTCCAGAAAGCACTGTACATTTTTTTAATGCTTCTTCACCACTGAACAACATCTTACCCAAAAAGCCTCTGATATATACTTCTTCGCGTTCTTCTTCTGTTGTTGCCCATTGGCGTAACCAATCTACTAAATTAATATTTTGTTCAAAATAATGGGAATTATCGGCCGGAAGGTAGGATTGCGTTGTCGTTACCCCCCATTGAAAAGTACCTTTGTCCGCTTTTCTATTGCTGTTTATGATTTCATAAAAAGCACTTGTAGCTCTTGAGTCCCTCGAAATTATTGCAATCTTATCACCCTTAGAAAGGTTAATATTTACATTGTTAAATAAAACCTCTCCTTCAGCAGTCGTTGCAGAAAGACCGTCAACATTCAATATTTGGTCTCCTGCTTCCCGCTCCCTTTCAAATATGATAGCCGGGTATCTTCTGCTAGAAGGTTTAATATCATCAATCTTTAATTTAGACAACATCTTCTTTCTAGAGGTTGCTTGTTTACTTTTAGCCACGTTAGCACTAAATCTCATGATAAATTCCTGGAGTTCCTTTGCCTTTTCCTCAGATTTCTTATTCTGCTGTGCTCTTTGCCTTGCCGCCAGTTGGCTGCTTTCGTACCAAAAAGTATAATTACCAGAGTACAGGTTCAGTTTGCCAAAATCTATATCTCCTATATGAGTACAAACGGTATCCAAAAAGTGACGGTCATGCGAAACAACGATTACCGTATTCTCGTAGTCTGCCAAGAAATGTTCTAACCAGTTGATGGTTTCATAATCCAAATCGTTGGTAGGCTCATCCATAATAAGCACATCGGGGTTTCCAAAAAGCGCTTGGGCCAATAAAACCCTTAGCTTTAATTTTGAATCCATATCGGACATAAGGGTGAGATGCTGTTCAGCATTAATTCCCAGATTGGATAATAATGATGCAGCGTTACTCTCCGCATTCCAACCGTTCATCTCCTCGAACCGTACCTGCAGTTCCCCTATTCTATCTGCGTCTTTATCATCATAATCTGCATAAAGAGCATCGATTTCTTTCTTAATTTCGTAAAGCGGTTTGTTTCCTTTGACCACGGTTTCTAATACGGTAAAAGTATCGGACGAGTTGTGGTTCTGTTCCAAGATGGACATCCTTTTGGTAGGTTCTAAATGTACATGCCCCGAGGTAGGATCTATCTGACCTGACATAATTTTAAGTAAGGTTGACTTTCCAGCACCATTGGCACCGATAATTCCATAGCAATTTCCTCGTGTAAAAGAAACGTTTACTTCATCGAATAACACCCTTTTTCCGAATTGGACCGATAAATTAGATACAGATAACATAACAACTTTATTTTTAAAATCGGTGCAAAAATAGCTAATTTTATACGGGTAAGCTAACATTCTTACGGCCTATCAGGTTTGCTTATCTTGATATATTAACCCCTATAATATTTAACGCATCATTAACAGCATTGGAGATAGGTCTTCCTTAAATTTGGTTTGAATAATTCTGTTTTTATATGAAGAAATTTTTACTTCTTGTAATTGTAATTTTTGCAGCAGGCTGCACTTCTATAGAAAAAAAGGATTACGTATTATTTGCAGGGGAAATTGTTAATCCTAGTAGTGACTACGTGGTACTATTAAAAGGTACTAAAGTAATCGACTCTGCCAGGTTGGATGGTACAAACAGATTTACCTTTAAATTCAATTCCGTTGAGGACGGACTTTACCATTTTAACCATGCCCCCGAATTCCAATACGTTTATCTGGAACAAGGTGATAGTTTGATGGTTCGTTTGAATACACTTTATTTTGATGAGTCCTTAGTCTTTTCTGGAAGTAATGAAAATCTTAATAATTTTTTATTAGAACTTTTTTTAACGCAAGAAGAAGAGGAACAAACGGTTCGTAAGGAATATTATAATTTAGAATCTACTGAATTTACAGACAAGATAAATAAACTTAGAAGGGATAAGCTCAAAACTCTTAACGTAATAAATGAAGAGTCCAAATTATCGGAAAAGGCGTTTAGAATAGCGAAAGCAAGTATTGACTATACGTATTATACGTATTTGGAGATATACCCCTTTGAGCATAAAAGAAAGCTTAGCGAACATGGCCTTCATGACATGGACGCTAATTTTTATGGTTATAGACAAAATATAAGCTATAACGATACAGAGCTAAGTTACTTAAGACCCTATTACGATTTTATGAAATCCCACCTTGGTAACCTTTCTTATATGACGTGCAAACATAGCTGTAAAGACAGTGCAGCCAGCACAAAAAAACAACTACATTTTAATATACATAAATTACATGTGATTGATAGCTTAGTAGTAGAGAAAGAGCTTAGGGACAATCTTTTTAGAAATGTTGCATTCGATTATTTGTTAAAGGAGCACGATTCTCCTAGCAATAATAAAATGTTCTTGGATGATTTTGTAACCGTTTCGGGAAATAATATGCACATAAAGGAAATAGAAGAACTTTATGAAGGAATTCGTAACATACAGCCCAATAACCCAATACCATCAATACCCGTTTTATCCGTAAACGACGAGTCCGTAACCTTGACTGAAATAGCAAGAAGTAAAAAAACGGTTTTCTACTTTTGGACGGGCACGAATAAGTCGCATTACCAAAATATTTTTAAAAGAGTAATTCAGCTTTCTAAATCGAAACCTGAATTAGATTTTGTTGGGATAAATTTTCAAACGGACAAAGCAAACTGGAAAAGAATAATAGAGAGTTCAGGACTAGATATGGATAAACAATTTAAGTCAGAAAATTTTGAGGAAGCCACTCAAAAGTTAGTCATTTACCCAATGAACAAATGTATTATCACGGACGATGCCCTTATTGTTGATGCTTTTTCCAATATTTATGCGAAATTTTAAGCATCCAAAGAATAAAAATTTTGGAAATTTCATATTCCTATTTAATTGCTATAGTTTAATAACAGTTGCTCATACCATTTATCAGGCAATATGCGTTTTAATATTACAGAGAATTTTTGCATAAAAGACCCTACTTTATAGTGTATTTTTGGGTATTCTGTATTCATTATTTCATCTACCAGTTTAGCTACCTCCAAGGGGTTGCCCCCTGCCTCCACATGGTTATCGATTGTCGTTAAGGTTTTACTATAAACTTTTTGATAGGGAGAACCTTCTTTAACAGGCGCATGATAGCGTCCAGAGGCTATATTTGTCGCGAAATCTCCAGGAGCGATACAGGTAACTTGAATTCCAAATTCTCGGGTTTCCAGTCGCAGGCTCTCCGTTATTATTTCTAACGCCCCTTTTGTTGCTGAATATATTCCCCTATAAGGTAGCCCCATGTAGCCGGCAATCGAGGTTATATTTATTACCAGGCCACTATTTTGAATACGCATTTGCGGTAATACCGTTTTAATTACGTTTAATGGGCCATTGAAATTAGTGTCAAATGCTTTTAGAATTTCGATATTCGGTGTCTCCTCTAAAGGGCCCGTAATACCTACACCTGCATTATTAATCAATACATCTAAACGTCCTTCCTTTTTTATCAGCTCAGAAACTGCTAACAGGATACTTTTAGGCTCTCTAACATCCATCTCCAATAGGGAGAACGCCACAAAATCTGGATACTTAGAAATATTTCGCGTAGTCCCATAAACGATATGTCCTTTTGTCGTTAAATATGTACCAATCGCTTTTCCAATTCCAGAAGAGCCACCAGTAATAAGTACAGTTTTAGATTTCATTCTGTTCTAAATTAAAACATATCATTGGAAGTAATGTACTGATGTTTCGTTGTACTTAAAATAATTGGCAAGTTAAAATCTAGTATAGCGAAGAGTGTTATCTAAAGCTAATTTTAAAGCACAAAAAAAAGGCAAGCTACCTACATCGCACCGCTACAACCATATACCCTTGCTGTGTTCCCACCCTGGGGGATTCTAAAGGAGCTGGTCGTGTAGGACTTGCCAGTTGCAAATATACAATCTTTTAAATCTTTCACAATTCTTTTAGAATCTAAATTTTATCAAAAATGAAGGTTTACTACAGAAGAGGATAAGTGCTTCCGTTTGTATGTCTTACTTTTGTAATTTCATTTTATAATTTTTGTATCATGAGTTATCTGAAAATTTTATGTGCAGGTGTTTTTCTTGCCTTCATTGCATCTTGCGGAAGTGGAAATCAGAAGCCATCTTCTTTATTTGATATCGTATTAAACGGTAATAAAACTACGCTACAACAAGGAGATAAGCTCGGAGTAAGTATTAAGAATTTGACTGATATAAAGATACAAAAAGTGGTATACCGTATCGATGAAACAACGCTAAAAATAGATGGGAATATCCTAGAATTAGATATTCCTAAATTAGGCAATAAAACGCTGATTGCCTCCATTACATATGACTCAAAGACTGTGGAAATTTCTAAAAATTTAAAAGTTCTTGCAGCCAAGGCTCCAGAAATTTATACCTATACTATTCTTAACGAATTTCCGCACGACAATAAAGCATACACCCAGGGATTGGAGTTTTATAATGATACCCTTTATGAAGGGACAGGAAAAAATGGTAGGTCCTTTCTTCGTAAAACTGATTATAGCACCGGAAAAGTGTTGCAGCAGATAGATTTGGACAAAATATATTTTGGGGAAGGGATTACGATTTTAAACAACAAAATATACCAGTTAACATGGCAAAGTAAAAAAGGATTCATATACGACAGAAAAGAGCTTAAAAAACTAGATAATTTTCAATACGGAGAAAGTACCAAAGGTTGGGGTCTTGCCAATGATGGGGAAAAGCTTTTTAAAAGTGATGGTACTGAAAAAATTTGGTTTTTAAATCCTGATACCATGATGGAGGAAGGTTATATAGAAACAGTTACCAATTCATCAATCTTTAACAAGGCTAATGAATTGGAGTACGTAAATGGAAAGCTGTATGCTAATGTATATCAAAAACCGAGTGTTATGATTATTGATGCGAAAAGTGGCGCCATCGAAGGCGTTGTTAATTTTGGAGGATTAAGTGCTAAAATAACTAAAACGGAAAATTGGGTAGCTACGGATAACGTACTAAATGGGATTGCATACCACCCTACCAGAAAAACATTTTTTGTTACGGGAAAAGATTGGGATATCCTCTTTGAAGTAGAACTCCATAAGAAATAAGATGAATAGCTACCAAAAGGAATGCATAGTAACCCAAGATGATTTAGACGATCTCGAGCATGTTAATAATGTACGCTATGTACAGTGGATACAGGACATCTCTAAAGCGCATTGGCAAGCCATGGCACCAAAAGATATTCAAGAAGAAGTGGTTTGGGTGGTGATGACACATCATATCGAATACAAAACTGCCGCCATACTCAATGACGAAATTTTATTAACTACATATATAAAGAATAGCAAAGGTGCAAAATGTACTAGGGTGGTAGAAATACGTAATAATAGAACAAAGACCTTATTAGTTCGTTCTAGTACAGAATGGTGCCTATTGAACAAAGCGAACTTTAGACCCATGAGAATATCTGAAAGAATCGAAAATATTTTTTTGTAATCGGACTACAACCTAATACTACCACTGTGCGTAAACCTATTTTTATGGTTGTTATCCTACTAGGAATAGTGCTTTGGAGCAGTTCCTGTCGTAAGAATTTTGAATATGCACCAAGCGCGGGAAATCTTTCGTTTTCTAGGGATACCGTTTTTTTAGATACGGTTTTCAACACTATTGGCAGTAGTACCTATGCACTTAAAGTATATAACGAAACGCGTGACGATGTCGTTATTCCATCTATTAGACTTGAGAAAGGTCCTGCTAGTTTTTATAGGTTGAATGTGGATGGCGACGCTGGAAAAGACTTCAAAAACATACCTCTAAAGGCCAGGGATAGTATGTTTATATTTATAGAAACTACTGTGGAAATTGGTGAAAGACCAGAAAATAATATCTTATATACAGATGTACTTGCATTTGATTCTGGAATAGACCAACAAGAAGTACGCTTGGTAACTTTAGTAAAAGATGCTGTTTTTCTTTATCCACGAACTAGTACCGATGGTACTAAGGAAACCATTCGCTTCTCGGTTGATGCAGAGGGTAACGAAATACGTGTCGAAGGTTTTCAATTAACAGATGACCAATTAAGGTTTACAAATGAGAAGCCTTACGTAATATATGGCTACGCAGCGGTGGCAGCGACAAAAGAATTGATTATTGATTCCGGCGCCAGGGTACACTTTCATAAGGAATCTGGCTTGTTGGTGCAAGAAGGGGCATCTATTAGCATTAATGGGGAACTGAGCAAAGACCCAGAATTGATGGAGGGAGAGGTTGTTTTTGAGGGCGATCGGCTAGAACCATCTTTTTCTGATATTCCTGGGCAGTGGGGGTCTTTTTGGATTGCGAGCGGCAGCAGCGACAATAGCATAAACTACGCAACCATTAAAAATGGAAGTATAGGACTTTTTGTAGAAGGAGATAACCAACTCCTATCCCCTACGCTCACTATAAACAACAGTCGTATATTCAATAATTCCAGTCATAACCTTTGGGCCAGAACCGCATTTATTGAAGCTAAAAACTTGGTGCTAGGAGGTTCAGGTAGCGCTTCTCTTTATTGTAATCTGGGAGGAAACTATAGTTTTACTCACTGCACCATCGCTAACTTTTGGAATAATGGCTTCCGAACAAGCGCTGCGGTAGCAATAGACAATTTTACTTTAGTTTCTGAAACGAATATCCTTAGTAGTGATTTGATACAGGCAGATTTTCGCAATTGCATTATAGACGGTAATTCACCACTAGAACTTAGTTTGATATTTAATGAAACAGCCCTGTTTAACTATAGCTTTGAGCACTGTATGCTAAAGTTCAATGACTTTAGCATGCAATTATCAGACAATCCCCTGTACAATTTTAAGGATGAAGTCAGATATAAGAGTATCCTACTAAACCTTGATGCTGATTTCTTCTTCTCTCTAAGAAATGATTTTAGAATAGGATTGGATTCCGAGGCAATTGCTAACGGAGGATTGGAGGTTGCCAAAGAAGTTCCGATAGATATTTTGGGAACTGATCGGGCTTTAGCTCCAGATATTGGAAGTTACCAAGCTGTAGAAAAGGAATAGCACTTCGTTTCTACCAACCAAATTGAAAGTATTTTCTTTCAAAGTACTTAATAATAAGTCGATTAAGACAAAAACCTCCATTTTTATAAGGACATTCTAATATGATTTCTTAAACAGTATTGGTACATTGCTTACATAAGATTTTTATTTTGGACTACTCTTATACTATTATAGATTCAGATGCCGTTTCCAAGTTGCAGCTTCAGTCATTTTTGGAAGAGTACGGGGACTTTGATTGTGTAGGATTCTCAAAAACTGCCAACGAAGGTTTAAACAATGTTCTTAAATTTAATCCAGATATTGTTTTTGTTCATTTAAATGACCAAGCAGCACCCCTGTTACAAATGGTAATAGAACTGCACCAGTACATGTCCCAGATTCCAATTTTTATAGGGCTAGCTAAAACAAAGAATTACGCCTACGAAGCTATAAAGAATAATTTTTTTGATTATTGGTTACAGCCTTATAATGAATTTGATATTCGCAAGTCGATTTTAAAGCTCAGAAAAACGGCGCCAAAAGAAAAAGCTCCGGAAACACTTTGCCTTAAATCATATAATGACTTTCACTTTCTAGACACTCGGGAAATTCTTTACTTACAGGCAGATAATAACACTACCGAGTTTTTTATGGCAGACGGTACTGTAAACAATGCGTATAAGACCCTAAAAACCTTTGAAAAAAAGCTTCCCAAGAACTTTGTGCGTATACATCAAAGTTATATTGTTAATACGGACTATATATCCCGTATCAACTTTGGTAAGAACAACTGCGCTTTAAAGTCAGTAGCTAAACCACTCCCCTTTTCAAAATCTTACCGTGAAAATATGGATACTCTGAAACAGATTCTCTCTAAAAAGTCGGTTTCCAACCTTAATTAATCAAATACTCTCAAAACCCGTCCGTTTACTCACAGATTCTGGTCATTTCCTTAAAGAACTTTCGTTTCCTTTCTATTGTGTAGGAAGCGTATTACTTTGGTAACAGAAAGCAGAGCATGTTTAACCAAAATAATATAAAATGAAAAAATTATTAAGTATTGTAGTAGTAGCTTTAATGGCATTTGGCTTAGTAACATACGTAGCAGAGAAAACAGCAAATGAATTCGACATCATGAGCGATTTAAATACCATGTTAGCCTGTGGTAATTGTTCTACTGGATCTCAGGATCGTCCACCACCAAAAGATTTAGCTTAATAATATATTTCTTACAAAAATAAAAAGCCTTAGACACTTAGTTTAAGGCTTTTTGCTATCTTGTAATTAATGTTATCTAGCTACCTCACTTTAAACAATAAAATCTGTGTATGCACCCTACTACTAATGGGAATGTTTTATCCAACAGTACTCAATGCTCAAAACACCCAACTAGTTAAAGATGAGAAAGTAGATAGCATGGCCATCTACCTAACCATAGGTAGAAGCGACTTTCCTCCTACAGAAAGATTGGGTGCGCTGATAAAAGGACTACAGTATGCAGAAAAGATAAAAGTAGATACAGCAAAATCTAAGGCCTTCTCCAAACTCTCTTATGCCATATACCAATATGGGGATTCTATCTTATTCCGACAAACCAACCGAACCGCTATTGCATTATCAAAACAAGTCAAGGACTCCATAGCCTTGGCAGAAGCGTATTGGGACCTTGGGGCTTTTTATCATCGAATTTCAGTGCGGGACAGTGCGTATTATGCTTATTCCCAAGCGCAACAACTATATGAGGCTAAAAATAATCCTTCGCTTTCCGGTAGATTGTTGCTTTATATGGCTAACCAACAAGAAGTAGTTAAAGATTACCTGGGCAGCGAGGCCAATGCTATATTAGCGATTCAGCGTTTAAAACCCTTACATAATTTTAAGCAACTATCCGCCTGTTATAATCTATTGGGAGTCATAACCAAAGACCTAGGGGATTATGATAAAGCGATTGAATATTATAATGAAGCGAGTTTTTATGCAAAAAAACTAGATGCTAATGGAAGTCTACTATTAAGTATCAAAAATAACGTAGGAGTGGTGTACCAGCGTAAAAAAGACTTTGCAAGTGCTATTGATAATTTTGAAGCTATTTTAAGTGCGGATAGCATTAAAATAAAAGAGGCCAAATTATATTCCATCGCCTTAAACAACCTTGCGTTTAGTAAAATTCAATTAAAAGATACTTTTGGGGTCAAAAACTTAATTCAAGAATCCATTAGAATAAAGGATAGCCTTGGACTAGAAAGTTCTACAGCTACTTGTTATATGAGCCTTGCAGAATATTATTGGTTAAAAAACGATACTGTAGCATCAATTTCTACTGCTTCAAAATCAAGAACAATTGCGCTCGAAAGCAGTAACAATGAACAGCTTTTGGAAACACTTGAATTTTTAACAAAAATTGATACAAAAAACGCATCGAAACATGCCGTAACCTATTACACCTTAAACCATCGCTTACAAAACGAAGAGCGACAGACGCGAAATAAGTTTGCCAGAATTCGTTTTGAGACCGATGAATTCATTGCAGAAAACGAAGTTCTTTCTGAGGAAAAAGAGCTGTTATCGAGGCAAAATCAAATCTGGGCAGCAGTTGTAGCAGGATTATTTTTTTTAGTAATTGCCGTATACATTATAGTAAATCAGCGATCTAAAAACCAAAAATTAGTTTTTCAACAGCAACAGCAAGCAAATAATCAGGAAATATTTAACCTGATGTTAGCACAAAAGCAAAAGGTAGATGAGGTAAAGCGTATGGAGCAAAAAAGAATTTCTGAAGAGCTGCATGACGGGATTCTAGGGAAAATGTTGGGCGCCAGAATGGTGCTTACTGGCCTAAACAAAAAAGCAGATACAGGCGCTATACAAGAAAGGTCTGGAGCTATTGTTGCTTTGAAAAATATAGAAAGTGAACTCCGATCTATATCACATGAGTTAAGCCATACCGCATATCAAAAAACAAATAACTTTGGAACTTCTATAGAGGCGCTTTTGGATTCTGCGAAGGACAAACCAATGAACACTATATTCAATTACAACGAAGATAAAGATTGGGATGGCTTGCTTGGAGATATAAAGATTAATGTATACCGTATTATCCAAGAAAATTTTCAAAACGCCATAAAACATTCTGGTTGCTCTAATTTCTTTGTTAACTTTGAGATGGATTTTGATGTGTTTTTAGTAACCATTGGAGATGACGGAAAAGGTTTTGTTTTTGACAAGGAGAGAAAGGGAATTGGTATTCGGAATATTAAATCTAGGGTAAAAAAAATGAATGGGACCTGGACCATAGATACCTCCCCTAATAGAGGTACCGTTATGAAATTAACTATACCAGCACAATTTAGTACAATACCAAATAATGATGTCTTGGAAAATAATGAGCTAGGCATTAATTAAAAAATATACGAATGGAAAATATGCAAACCATAAGGATTTTGGCGGTAGATGATCATGAAATGACCACCCTAGGCTATAAATACATCCTTGAGGATTCCGAGTTTGAAAATTTTAACGTTAAGGTTGAAATTGCAAAAAGCTACGATATAGGTAAGGAAAAAATAGAGTTTTCTTCGCGTTCGTTACGATATGACATTATTTTATTGGACATACAGTTATTCCCACCGCAATCCAAAGATCCAAGAAGTGGTGTGGATTTGGGAGTCTTGGCAAGACAGCTCGTACCGGGTTCGAAACTGGTGTTCATGTCCTCCTTCAGTGATAACTACAGAATCAACAATATTTTTAAAACGGTAGACCCCGAAGGATATATGGTGAAATCTGAAATAGATGAGCTCTCGTTAAAAGCTATGGTAGAGACCGTCATCGATAGACCACCTTATTATACAGCAGGAGCATTAGCCGCTATGAGGCGCAAAATGTCAAACGATATTGCATTGGATGACCAAGACCTTAAAATTTTATATCACTTATCGCTAGGTGTAAACACACGTGATATCGCACCATTAATAGCCTCTACTAACACTACGGTAGAAGCTAGGAAGCGTCAATTAAAATCTATTTTTGGTGTTAAGAACGGAAATGATTTGGCACTCATGGAAGAAGCTAGAAAAAGAGGTTTTCTTTAATCTCACAAATATCTTTAATAGTTAGAATTCTCCGAAGCTCTGCCTCGTAGGTTTTAGAGGAAAGTTTGAAAACAGATAGTTTTCATAAAATGTTACAACTTTCTTCCGTTGAATACCTCGATGGCTCCACCTCGAGGATTATTTATTTGCCTAATTCTTGTATCAAAATCGAAATTAAGGTTCGACACTTAGATCAGTTACTTTTCTGGTAGTTCTTAGTAAATCGGCAAAACACAAGTTTTTATTACATTATTAGAGTCAAATAGGTGATATTCTTTAGAAAAATAGAATATCCTCCACATTTCTAAGGCTATCCTAGTGTCTGAAATTAACGATTAACAATACCTTTATGATGGAATTGATTATTTAATATCCGATAGTTGAAAACATATGGAGAATTTTGAGTTGATACCCCCAACAAAATTAGATGAAAATTCTGGTGTCATAGGTCTAGATCTTTACCTAAAATCTTTAGAAAGACACTATTTTTCTGAAGTCTCATTGAGGAGCTATACGTCTAGTGATGGAACGCTGGAAATGACTATTGATATGAATTGTCAGATGGAACTTTTGGAAGTGTTGGAATTTCATAACAAAAGCAGATGGGGGTTTAACAGCACTGGTATATCGCCATTGAAAGAGAGTTTTGATATCCTAACAGAACAAAACAATATAAAATTGGATATTGAGGAACTTACTTTGTTCCTAAACGATACAAGTATCATTATTAAGAAAATCCACTACCGCAGTATTCCTGAATTACTGGATGAAATTATTTATGAAATTGCCAACCACTATGTATATTTGACTATAGGTCTTACAGAAAAGCCCTATGAGATTTTCATACCTGTTTTCGAGGATAATGTTAGTGACAGTATAAGCGATAGCGGTGCACTTATCGAAAATAAACAAAAAACACCCAAGAGCTACTTCGAATTCTGGGGTGTCTATTTAGAATCACAAGATGATGCTTTCATATACGATCTTAATATAAATACATATATTTCTGCCGACCTTGATTTGTATATGATGGAGGATTAGTTACATTATAATAGTTATACTTTCTCTGGAGCACCAGTAAATATGGGTCTCGTATGCATCATTGTATTTACTTCTTTTTTAACATGAGCTATGATAGTAGCGTCTTCAGGATTAGTGATGACCCTATCTATTAACCCAACAATCGTTTTCATGTCTTCCTCTAAAAGACCTCTAGTAGTGATGGCAGGTGTACCAAACCGAATTCCTGAGGTAACAAATGGTGATTTATCATCAAAAGGAACCATATTTTTATTCGCAGTTATATCTGCAAGTACTAATACCTTTTCCGCATCTTTACCAGAAATATTTTTATTACGTAAGTCTATAAGCATCATGTGGTTATCTGTTCCTCCAGATATTATATGATAATCTAAATCTACAAAGGCTTTCGCCATCGCATCGGCATTTTTCTTTACCTGCCACATATATTCAGAAAACTCTTCCGTTAACGCTTCACCAAAAGCAATCGCCTTCGCTGCAATAATATGCTCTAGAGGTCCTCCTTGGTTTCCAGGAAATACCGCAAGGTCCAACAGAGCGGACATTTTACGTAATTTTCCATTCTTTAGCGTAATACCAAACGGGTTATCGAAGTCTTTACCCATTAATATAAGGCCGCCACGCGGACCACGCAATGTCTTATGTGTTGTTGTTGTAACAATATGGCAATGTGGGATAGGATCACTTAATATTCCTTTTGCGATTAATCCGGATGGATGAGAAATATCAGCCAATAGCAAGGCATCAACACTATCTGCAATTTTACGAAAACGCTCAAAATCCATATCCCTAGAATATGCCGATGCTCCAGCGATAATCAATTTTGGACGCTCTTTTAATGCTATTTCTTGAATTTTATCATAATTCAATAGACCTGTTGCTTCATCAACCCCATAAAAAACAGGGTTGTAAAGCCTTCCAGAAAAGTTAACTGGGGAACCATGGGTAAGATGGCCACCATGTGAAAGGTCAAAACCTAATATCGTATCCCCGGGTTTCAAACAGGCATGATAAACTGATACATTTGCTTGGGAACCTGAATGCGGTTGAACGTTGGCATAGGTAGCTCCAAAAAGCTCTTTAGCTCTATCAATAGCTAGTTGTTCTACTTTATCAACGACTTCACAACCACCATAATAACGCTTACCTGGGTATCCTTCAGCATATTTATTAGTCAAAACCGAACCTGAAGCTTCCATTACTTGCGGACTGGTAAAATTTTCTGAAGCAATCAATTCTACACCATTAATCTGGCGCTGTCTTTCTTCTTCGATTAACTCAAAAATGCGATTATCCCTTTGCATAGCGTTTTATTATTATTTTGAGCTACAAAAATACGAATAGCTTGTGATTCCATTAGAATTATTTAACTCATAAATTTTATTATTTATTAATAACTAGTTAACAATCAAAAAGAAATATAGACAAAAAATGAACTTGTTAAAATGTCCCAAGGTTATATACAAAAGCAGTACTTACACTAATTCGATTTCTTTTGCGTTATCGTCTTGTGTCTTTTTGGCACAGAGATTGAAATACCAAACCAAACATTAAAATATAACGTCATGAAAAAAATTATACTTTACGGTATTTTTGTTATTTTCTTTTCCTGTAGTGGAGTTAAAAGGACACAGGAAGCTTTAAATTCTGGTAATTACTGGACAGCTATTACTAAGGCTATTTCCAATATTGCGGATAATAAAGATAAAAAAAGCCATCAGCCTTTTATTGTAATGCTAGAGGACGCGTTTAAAAAGAATACAATACGTGAGTTACAGCATATCAATTTTCTAAAAAAAGAAGGTAATCCAGCAAACTATGAATCAATTTTTAAAACCTACGCGCAATTAAAGTCCGTGCAACAACAAATACGGCCTTTGTTACCCTTACGCATAACAGATGAAAACAGAGAGGCGCAGTTCAGTTTTAAAAATTATGATGCACAAATAATAGCTGCTAAGGAAACCTTATCTGGTTACTTGTATAACAACGCTGCAAACTTACTGGCATCTGGTAAAACTAAAATAGACTTTAGACAAGCGTATGATGATTTGACTTATTTACAAGAAATAAGTCCGGATTATAGAGATGTAAGACAAAAGACAGACGAAGCATATCAGAAAGGATTAGATTATGTAATCGTGCAAATATTTAATAATACGGATAAGGTAATCCCAGTAAGATTAGAAGAAGAATTATTAAATTTTAATACTTATGGATTAAATAACCTATGGACAGAATATCATACAAACAAATTAACCGATTTGGATTATGATTATCAAATGGAAGTATCTTTTCAGGATATCAATATCTCTCCAGAGCAAATTAATGAGAAACAAATTATAAAAGAAAGACAGGTCAAAGATGGCTTTACCTATGTTAAAGATCAACGAGGTAATGTTGTCAAAGACAGTCTTGGAAACAAGATTAAAACGGATAATTTTAAAACAGTTCGTGCAGATTTTTATCAGTTTACACAGTTTAAAAGTGCTCAAGTAACGGGAATTGTGAACTTTGTAGACTTAAGAAAACAACAGCAGTTAAACCAATATCCATTGGCTAGTAATTTTATATTCGAACATAGTTATGCCAGCTACGACGGGGATAAACGAGCTTTGGATAACGACTTGCTTTCATTATTACAATTGGCAAGGGTTCCATTTCCAAGTAACGAACAAATGGTTTATAATGCCGGGGAAAATTTAAAAAATAATCTTAAAAACATCCTAGGTAGACAACGATTTAATTAACTACCATTGGTTGATAATACTAAAGTCCACTATACTTTGAATCTTAAAGTATAGTGGACTTTAGTATTTATAACGGTTGAGAGAACTGCAACGCTTTAAAAAATTAGGCTTCTACCCGCGCAATAGCGCTAAACTAGTTGCCATTACAGAGGACGTCTTATAGCCCTAAGTACTTGGTGGTCTATATGTATTTCTCCAATTCCAGCTCATTTATAGCGCCATGGGAATCATGAGCCACTACTACCCCATTTTTAATAATCAACATTTGCGGTGATTGGTGCATCACTTGAAACTTCTCTGCTACAGCATTGGATACATTTCTATTCGCGAGTAAGTCCAAAAAATACATATCTATGCTTTCAGCTTCTAGCGCGTAAGAACCGGTAAACATATTTAGTACCATACGGCTTATGCCGCAGCTGGTAGAATGTTTAAAGATTACTTGTGGTCTTCCTGCAGATTTAGCTGCAATATCATCTAATTGGTCTACAGACGCTAGCGGTACCCATTCAATTTTTTTACTTTGTTTAGGAGTTTCCTCATTCTTGCTTCCGAACATATTATTAAATAATCCCATACTTTTTTCTATTGGTCAACAAATCTAAAAATCCTTACAATACTGACGTAATGTCTTGTGCATTAGTTGCTTTACCGACATTATGTCGCTCACCCCTTATTGGTAAGATTGTTGCTTATTATTAGACAAAAATAACCTAAGAAACTAAACATATATAGATATGATCGGTAATAATTTCACAATAAAATCACAAGAGGCCATACAACAAGCTCAAGTAATAGCCCAGACCATGGGACATCAGCAAATAGAGAATGAGCATCTTTTTAAAGCAATTACAGAGGTAGATGAAAATGCTATTCCGTTTATGCTTAAAAAATTAGGGCTAAATCCTAACCTGATTAATCAGATTTTAGAAAAGGAGATGAATACGTTTCCTAAAGTTGAGGGAGGAGAATTACAATTTTCCCGAGAAGCCAGTAAGACTTTGAATGAAGCCAGTATTGTAGCAAAAGGGATGGGAGACGAATATGTTTCCATAGAGCATCTCTTCTTGTCCATTTTTAAATCTAAAAGTAAGATTGCACACATTTTAAAGGACCAAGGAGTTTCGGAGAAAAATGTACTTGCAGCTATTTCAGAATTACGTAATGGCGCTAAGGTTACGTCTCAAAGCGCTGAGGAAACGTATAATTCCTTAAATAAGTATGCTAAAAATCTGAATGAGTTAGCAGATAGCGGAAAATTAGACCCAGTAATAGGTAGGGATGAAGAAATTAGGCGCGTACTTCAAATCCTATCTAGAAGAACCAAGAATAATCCTATGTTGGTTGGTGAGCCTGGTGTGGGTAAAACAGCCATTGCAGAAGGTTTAGCGCATCGTATCGTACAAGGCGACATTCCAGAAAATTTAAAGAATAAGACCATATATTCATTGGACATGGGCGCTCTAATTGCAGGAGCCAAATACAAAGGAGAATTTGAAGAGCGTTTAAAGGCAGTAATCAAAGAGGTTATCAGTGCTGATGGCGATATCATCTTGTTTATAGATGAAATACATACGCTTGTAGGTGCAGGTGGCGGCCAAGGTGCTATGGATGCGGCAAACATACTTAAGCCTGCTTTAGCTAGGGGAGAACTAAGGGCTATAGGTGCAACAACTTTAGATGAGTATCAAAAATACTTTGAAAAGGACAAAGCCTTGGAAAGGAGGTTCCAAAAAATTATTGTGGATGAGCCAGATACGGAGAGTGCTATTTCCATCCTTAGGGGAATCAAGGAAAAATATGAGGCACACCATAAAGTCCGTATAAAGGATGAAGCCGTAATAGCCGCAGTTGAACTTTCACAGCGCTATATCACCAATAGATTCTTGCCAGATAAGGCTATTGATCTTATGGACGAAGCCGCTTCCAAATTACGTATGGAAATCAACTCTAAACCAGAGGAACTAGACGTATTGGATAGGAAAATTATGCAATTGGAGATTGAGATAGCGGCCATAAAGCGAGAGAATGATAAGTCTAAACTCAAGGTACTTAATTTAGATCTTGCTAATGTAAAGGACGAACGAAATGAAATATTCGCAAAATGGGAGAGCGAAAAAACTGTGGTGGATAATATCCAAAAGACAAAATTAGATATTGAAAATTTCAAGGCAGATGCAGAACGAGCGGAGCGTAATGGAGACTACGGAAAGGTAGCAGAAATACGATACGGTAAAATTAAGGAGGCACAGGAAAAACTTGTTAAGCTTCAGGAAGAATTGGCAAAACAGCAGGAGGCAGGAACCTTAATCAAAGAAGAGGTTACCAGCGAGGATATTGCCGAGGTAGTTGCCAAATGGACAGGTATTCCAGTAACGAAAATGCTTCAAAGCGAGCGGGAAAAACTATTGAACCTTGAGAATGTACTGCACAAACGTGTTGTGGGTCAAAATGAAGCTATACAAGCGGTATCCGACGCTATTAGAAGAAGTAGGGCCGGTTTACAGGATATGAAAAAACCTATTGGTTCCTTCTTGTTCTTGGGTACTACAGGAGTGGGAAAAACTGAATTGGCAAAGACCTTGGCTGCGTATCTCTTTGATGATGAAAACGCCATGACCAGAATAGATATGAGTGAATACCAAGAACGGCACTCGGTTAGCAGATTAATAGGTGCACCTCCAGGATATGTTGGGTATGACGAGGGCGGGCAGTTAACGGAAGCCGTGCGCAGACGCCCCTACTCTGTTGTACTTTTAGACGAGATTGAAAAGGCACACCCAGATACTTTTAATATCCTTCTACAGGTATTAGATGAAGGAAGGCTAACAGACAATAAAGGTCGTTTGGCTGATTTTAAGAATACCATCATTATTATGACCAGTAATATGGGCAGCCATATTATCTTGGAAAAGTTTGAAAATTCAAATGATAGTATTAGTGCCGCAGAAGATGCAAGAGTTGAAGTTATGGGGCTATTGAATAAAACAATACGCCCAGAGTTCTTAAACAGGATAGATGATATCATCATGTTTACACCACTAACCAAGGAGAATATCCATGAAATTGTAAAGTTACAATTAGAAGGAATAAAAAAGATGTTGAACAAACAAAACATTACTTTAGACGCAACTGATGAAGCAATTAGTTTCTTGGCAGAGAAAGGGTATGAACCCCAATTTGGCGCTAGACCGGTAAAGCGAACCATACAAAAGGAGGTGCTTAACAATATGTCTAAATCCCTTCTAAGTGGAGAGATTAAGACGGATAGTATTATTTTATTGGATGCTTTTGACAATACATTGGTATATAGAAACCAGAATGATTTGGTACGTTAATATGGAGGTATTATAGTTTTATTTTTGGCAAAATAGAGCGGAGTCGATAGATGTTGAACCTAATAAGTTTGATATTTTCGACCCCGTTTTTGTATTGGTATGAATGAAAGTTTTAAGAACTTTTTTATCAACAATTTATACCGTACAGTATAGATTTTTTATCTTTGTATAAATTTTAGACTAATGACCACAAAAGCCGAAAGAACTTCCAGTTTTATCATCGAGACCGTAGCACCTATATTTAACAAACACGGTTATATCGGAACAAGTATGAGTGATTTAACCGAGGCTACAGGTTTAACAAAAGGTGCAATTTATGGTAATTTCGAAAACAAAGAAGCTTTGGCTTTAGCGGCTTTTGAGCATAATCGGAGGCTACTGTTAGATGCAATAGATATAGTATTAGAAATGCAAGGAACTGCTGTTGAGAAGCTTTTTAAACTCATCGATTTTTATAAAAAATATGATATATTCACTTTAAAAATAGGTGGTTGTCCTATTTTAAATATTGGAATAGATGCACAACACAATAATAATTTGTTGGCTGCAGCATCTAAGGAAACTGTAAAGGAAATTGAAGGAAAAATCGCTTTAGTTTTAGAAAATGGAATCAATAAAGGCGAATTTAAACTCCCGGTATCGCCCTTACAATTTGCAAAACAATTGTATACGATAATTCAAGGTTCCGTGGTGATGGCGACATTATCGGGTGACCGTAAATATTTGGTAAACACGATGACTTATTTAGAGGTTCTTGTAAAGCGGGAGTTAAAAAGCTAAATAATAGATACAGTACCTAATACTGGCTGTATATTTCTATTTTCCATTGCTAAAATACATGTATAAGTTCGTTACTTTTTATTCTTTTCCTGAATCCACTTACTCATATACTTGGTACTCGCCATCGTCTGATGTTCTAACAAGCTTCCTATAAAATTTTGTATTCTATGATTTTCAAGATGGTTATGCAGTTGACTTATTTTGAAATCAAACGTATTCTCCAGAGAGGCTTTATGATACCGAGAATTTAGTAAGGCATTTCCATTTCGTTGGGCTTTTTCCCATTGGGTTCTATTTAAATACAAAGTAACAGCGGCAGTTACAAAGTCACTTTCCTCGTCAGCAATTACTCCGTTCCAATCTAAGTCTCCATGCATACCTTCTGCACCAATGCTCGTTGTTACACTTGGCGTACCAAACTGCATGGCATGTAATAGCTTTCCTTTAATCCCCGCACCAAAGCGTAATGGCGCCAGACAAACCTTAGCATTCTGTAAAACCTCGGAGACATTACTTGCCTTTCCCAGCACATTAAACCCGCTTACCGCATCATTAAACTCCAGTATTTGTTGGGGCAGATAGGCACCATAAATTTCCAACTTTGCGTTTGGTAACTTGGTTTTTATTTTTGGCCAAATATCTTTTTTTAGATATTTTATTGCATCTAAGTTCGGCAGGTGTTTTCCTCCTCCAATGAAAATAAAATCACTTCGTTCTTCAAAACTCGGTGTTTTAATCGGGATATCGTCTTTAGCTAGCATAAAAGGAAGATGCAAGAGGAGGCTTTCGTTTATTCCTATAGTAGTCCTAAGCAAGTTAATCTCGAAATCAGAAATTATGAGTGACATATCACATCGATATATACTCGCGATTTCGCGTTTGGTTTTATCGTCTTGTAGCCAAATATCGACAGTAAATGGAATCTTTGTTTTGAAACACAACTCACGCACGTAACGCAGGGAGTGCAAATCTTCAGTATCCAAAATACGCAGGGCATCAGGAGCATGTTTGGCGACCCGCCAGCCAAATTGCTCTTCTGAAAGAAATCTATCGAACAGGACGATATTAGGTTGTAAATCAGCTATAAAGTCATTGAAAGAATCGCTATTCAAAACTACCTGCTTGGTTTTTATCCCTAACGTTACAAGAGATAAGCTGTATTCATTTTCCGCAGTGGTTGCCACAAAGGTCACCTCGTAACTGCGTTCTAAGAAGTAGTTTGCTAGCTGCAGCATCCGAAACCCCGCAGCAGTAGCGTTTGGCTCCGGCCATCCCCATCCTATAATTAATAGTTGATGACGTTTATTTTTTTTTATTGGGTCGATGTTGGTTGGTTTGTAAGGTTTCAAGTTTAAAAGAGGATAGTTGTTAGAGCGCAGTGGGTAGTTTGTTAACAGCAAAACATTGCTTTAAATTTACTCACTTTATTTTTGAACTTGAACTTCCCCAGTTCACATTCTTGCAGCAAACTTTTTGGAAATATTACTACGTAATTTTCGTTCGTAGTCCTCTTCCAACCATTCCTTGTAATTTTTGGTGTTGTTCATAATACAATAAGAATATTGACGAACACGATACTGTATTTCTTCTTTTAGTTTTTTGGCTAGAATACGGGCATCAAAAACATCTTCGGCATTTTCCACGCAAATTTGGGCGTGCTGCTCTATACTTCGTTCTAATACCAGCTTGGATTTTTCACCATTGGCAAAACTTTTTTTGTACTCTGCCTTAATATCAAATTCAATCTGATCGGATTTATTAAATTCGTTCCGCAGTTCTTTCGGCATTTCATAAATAAATTCCCGTTCTATTTCCTCGTCGTTCTTAATATTTTCCAGATAAAAATCTGGAAAATGAAAAATCTCCTGCCAGTCTACTGCTGCGTTCCACATTCCAAAACGCGCAACATTATTACCCATATCAACCACAGTAAATTGCTCTTTATGAGGTAGATAGCGCGAGCCACGACCAATCATTTGAAAATATAAAGTAAGGGAACGGGTAGCGCGGTTAAGGATTATGGTTTCGACAGAGGGCTCGTCAAACCCTGTAGTAAGAATACTTACGGAGGTTAATATAGCATCTGGAGTTTCAGAGAACCATTTTAGGATTTCCTTTCGTTCTGTGGCAGTATTCTTATTGTCTAAATGTTGAATATTGTACCCTGCCTTTTTAAAGGTCTCATATACGTAACGAGAGGTATTTATTCCATTATTAAATATCAATGTTTTTGTTCCCAAGGCTATCTCAGAATATGCAGATATCAGTTTGCCCAACATACTATGGTTCCCATAGAGTTCATCTGAGGACTTAACTGTGTAATCGCCGTTTATTCCCAATTTTAAACTTTGTAAGCTAACATCGTAATTATACATGTTTGCCTTAGCTAGGAACTTTTTTCCGATCAGGGAACCAATACTTTCTCCAACAATCAACTTTTTATAGTTGTCCTTCATGGGAAGCTTAATATTGGAACTTAGCGGTGTTGCGGTTACCCCTATAATAGCTGCATTTTCAAAATACTTGAATAGTTTCCGAAAAGAATTATAGTGCGCTTCATCAATAATAACCAAACCAATATTATTGATTTCTACCTTTTCTTCTTGCAAACGATTGTTAAGAGTTTCTACCATGGCCACAAAACACTTAAACTCGTCCTGGTCACGTAGCTCCTTTACCTCGCTATTGATTATTTTATTGTTTACGCCAAATCCGTGCAGCATTTTGGAAGTCTGTGCACTCAATTCTACACGGTGGGTAAGAACTACTACCTTTTTATTTGTTTTTTCGATATACCGCCTGGCAATCTCGGAAAAAACCACCGTTTTGCCACCACCAGTAGGTAGTTGGTACAACAAGTTTGAACCATCTGGGTTGTCCTCTAAATACTTAAAAATAGTATTTAGGTCTTCCTCTTGATAATCGTACAGGGTCTTTTCAGTAGTATCTTTTGGTGATTTCAAAAAGTTGGTACAAGTTTAAGATTGAATATATAAACAAAAACCTTACAAAATTAAAAGATTTTTATGGGTAAACGAAATATTGGAGAGCAAAAAAGTAAGGAGCTAGATGTTTTGGGCTTCATATTTAAGGTTCGTATCACGCGTAAACCCTCAGTATCCCTTTTTCCTGCTTACAACGTTCATCAGCTCTTTTCCATTCTGTAGATTTTTATAGTTTTCAAGAATTTGTGGAATAACCGATTTCGTGTCGGATACACTGGCATAATGTGGAGTCATGATAATTTTTGGTTGTTTCCAAAAAGGATGTGTAACTGCTAACGGTTCTTGATGGTATACATCTAAGCAAGCGCCGGAAAGATGTCCATTATCCAATTGTGCCAGTAAATCGTTGTCTACCAAATGACCACCACGAGCGACATTTATAATATAAGCACCTTTAGGAAGTTGCTCAAACAGGACGGTGTTTAAAATTCCGTTTGTTTCTGGCGTTAATGGTAACAAGCATACCAAAAAATCTGAAGTTCTTAAAAATTTGTTTAAATCGTTGTTGCCAGAAAATGTAGTGACTCCTGCAATAGATTTTTTACTTCTAGACCAGCCCTGAACCTTAAAACCTGACTGTACCAGGTCTTTGGCTGTTAGTGCACCTAATTCTCCCAAGCCCATAATACTTATAGTAACATCTGTAATTCGCCTATAGTTTTTAGGTTTCCATACTGCTTGGGTTTGTTGCACTTTATAGGTATTAAAATTTTTAAGTTCTGCGAATATCGATGCCAATACATGTTCGCTCATGTCACCCGCCAAATAAGGGTCTACTAACCTAGTGATAGGAATGGCATTTGGTATCGTTTCATCTTCAAAAATATAGTCTACCCCTGCTCCTGCCGATGCTATACATTTCAAGTTCGGATATATGGACAAACTCCCTTCTGGGTGCTTCCAAATAAGCGCCATAGTTATATCCTCTTTAGGGTGCTCCTCTAAATAGCTGTATGTAGGTAAATCTGGATTCGCTTTTAGCAGTGCGTTTTTCCAAAGGTCTATTTTACCATCCTGTCTAATGAGTACTAGTGCCATATTAATCCAATATATCTAAGGCTCTTGAAAAATCCTCTTCAAAAGACCAGGTTTCGTTTTGTGTATGTTCATAAATCTTGAGTATGCGTTCCTTAAAATCAACCAGAAGTCCATGCTGTGAAATATAAACTGTCATTTCTAAAAAGGAATTGGACATGCTTTTATAAAAACTATCTGGAACATTGCGCTCCATAGCAAAGGTTTGTGCTATTTCTAGATTAAAACACATTACATCAGCGACCAAGCTAGGCTCCATTCCTAATTTTAAAAAATGCTTTATGTATTTCTGAGCAACGGAACGCCTCGCTTTTGGACGCTTACGTTTTACCGGAAAATACTCACTAGAAATTTTAGTCTTCGCCTCTTGCACCAATTTATCCTCTTTCGGGTTAAATATAAAGTCGTAATAGGTTTTCACATCCGGAAAACGCTCATACAAATCTAGGAGCTGTAGCTTCAATTCCTCATTGGGTAATTCTGCTACGTAGTTTTTTAAGGTTCTCTTACTCATAATATACGCTTAGTTCAAAAATAAGCTTTGCCACGAAAAAACAAGAGCTTCCTTAAAAATAATCTTAAAAGCTCATAAAATATGTATAATTAAGTCTTGTTCCTTTTGGAAAAGAGCCAATAATAATGTATTATGTTCTCTGGTAGAATTACTAACATACACACATCTATATATGAGGCAACTAAAGATAATCAAGCAGGTAACGAATCGTGAATCAAAGTCCTTGGACAAATACCTGCAAGATATTAGTAAAATAGATTTGATTACCGCAAATGAAGAAGTAGAATTAGCACAACGTATACGAAAGGGAGACCAGATTGCATTGGAAAAATTAACCACTGCTAACTTAAGGTTCGTGGTATCCGTGGCAAAACAATATCAAAACCAAGGCTTAAAGCTTCCCGATTTAATAAATGAAGGTAATTTAGGACTAGTAAAAGCCGCCAAACGTTTTGATGAAACTAGAGGTTTCAAGTTTATTTCTTATGCTGTATGGTGGATACGACAGTCTATTTTACAAGCATTGGCAGAACAGTCCCGTGTGGTACGTCTACCCTTGAATAAAATTGGCTCTATAAATAAGATAAAAAAGACATTTTCTTATTTAGAACAAGCACACGAGCGACCACCATCTGCTGAAGAAATAGCAACTGAGTTAGAAATGACAGTAAGCGAGGTGAAACAGTCTTTAAAAAATTCAGGGAGACACGTTTCTATGGATGCACCATTGCGTGAAGGAGAGGATTCAAATCTTTATGACGTGTTGCGTTCTGGTGAATCACCAAGACCAGATAATCAACTACTGCAACAATCATTAAACACTGAAATTAATAGAGCATTGGATACCTTATCCCCTAGAGAAGCAGATGTGGTAAAACTCTATTATGGTATTGGTGACCAGCAGTCTATGACTTTAGCCGAAATAGGTCAAACCTTTGATCTTACGCGAGAACGCGTAAGACAAATAAGGGAAAAAGCCATTCGTAAATTAAGACATAATTCTAGAAGTAAATTATTAAAGACCTATTTAGGGTAACACGTAGGTTTTTATAAAGAAAAAGCACCTTCTTTTCGAAGGTGCTTTTTCTTTATAAAAACTGAACACTAAACTAAGAATACGATAGCTTGCTAATATTGAAATCCACAAGGATGTCGTTTAAGTCTTGAATAAAATTTTGATATGAATTGTTGTCTTGGTTTTGATAGGCCATATTTAAAGGTTTTGGGTTAATTGGAAAAAGGATTACATATAATCCAATTCCGCTAATTCGTTAAAGCTTAAAATTTCGTTCAAATCTTGAAGGAACACTAAATATTCCTCTCCGTAGGTGTCGTAAAGCATGGATTCTTTATTGATTAGTAATTAGATTTGGGTAATGCTCAATTACACAGTAAACATAAAAGAAACACAGGCTGTGTACAATTAATTGTGGTGTACCCCTTAGTTTTTGTTGTAAACGTATCGATTGGAGTTGGTAACTGATTTCATTAGTACTCATACCCGTTAGGGTGAATAGACCATAATGGATAACCTGTGGTAAGAATCTTGGTTGCCTTATCTGAAATTTAACCTGATAGGATAGCCCTTCGATAACCGATAAAAAGAATTTACCAGAACTAAAGGCGAGTTCTTGGCGTTTTATACCAACATTCGCTTTGTATTGATTGCTATTTTTTGTCGTCGTAAACTGATCTTCAAAACGTAACCGTTTCGATTCTAAAAATAATAAAGTTTACGTCAATAGTTCTTTGTCTACGATAAACTGATTCATTTCAGTATCAAATCCTTTGCCTAGGTTCATTCCCAAATAGTTATTCCCATCTTTAAGGTAACGCCGTACCAAAAGACTATCGGATACTCCAAGCCCTTTCACTCCATCGGGCACAACAAAGGGCCTAATGGAGACATAATAGTTACCGCTGTATAATCCAAAACTACCTGTGAGAATAATTGCTTGATCTGCTACAAAAGATAAGTGTCTAAAGCCTAAGGATGCCTCCATGGCGTTGTGCAATTCTTTTACCATTTCCGCCCCTACTCTATGTTTTGGAAAAATTTCTGAAGTTGAAAACCCATAATTAAAATACCCACTAAGTGATTTATAAATTTTAGGATAGGCATCCACTTCCGCTTGTACTCCTTTAATATTAAAACACCTATTAAAGTTGATACGTTGTAAAATAACACCCCATTTTGTTTGTTTTTTGTATTCCACAGCACCATAGAACATTGGATATAAAACTTGATCGAACACTTCGCCTTCTGTATAAATCGTAAAAGCTTGCTTGCGTTATTCTACTATTTTTGTTACTTTCAATTTGTTCTGTAAGAGGTGTGCATCTCCTATCTGCTTTACTATTTCAGCTTTGAGGGCAAGAATATCCATATCTTCTTTTACATAAATCAATGCTTTATTGCCCAAGCCCAAGCCAATATGCAACTTATCTGCATATTGCTGGTTTTTTATCGCACCTATCCAAACTTCCTTATTTCGTTTTTCCTTGTTGGTTATGCTATTAAATCGAGCTCTAGCTTGGTCATATTCTTAATCCCAACTATATATTTTTACCAAAAGGCACTGCACATCTGTATGTTCTGGATACCGTGTAACTACACCTATCAAAATATCTCGTGCATCACTGCGCTTTCCTTCAAAAGCTAAATCCCTCGCGGTAAAGTAAGAAGCATCCAAATCTCCAGTATAAGCATACTCTTGACCGGTAACGCTAGTCAAGAAAAACAGGAGTAAAACGGCTGTGAATAGTGGAGTCAGTTTCAATGCATGTCTCGTTTAACTGTTGGGTTGTCTAACATGAACTCGTGTTTGCTTGCACGTTGTATTTTCTCAATAAGTAACGCATCATTTAACTGATGCTATTCTATTTGTTGTATAAGCGAACGTATGTCTTTCTGCGGATTAGTCCAAAAATCGCTATCCATAAGCGCACAATATCCATCTGTATATTCCGGGTATTTTCTAACCACCTCTTTTAAGGTCTTCACTGACTTATCGTATTCTTCTTTCCAAGAATAGATACGGCCTTTTAAAATTTCCGTATCCGCATGGCGTGGTATTTTACCTAAGATATGTTCACATAGTAATAGTGACCTGTCCCAATCCGTATCAAAAGCTAGTTTTCTTGCCGTTTTATAGGCATCGTCAAAATCCTTACCGTTAAAAACACTTTGTAACTAGATTGCTTCAGTTTTGGAAAATTCCCGTTTATCGTTGGCTACAGATGATAATGTACTAGGAATTATTTTATCGTTTTGCGTCACATATTGGTTGACTGATTTGCTATAGCTAAAGCGATTCTTGATATCAACAATCTTTATATCCCGAACCTCGTTGTCAGTAAAGCTTAGGTCAGCATTTAGCTCGATTAGCTCACCATCCATTAGGAAAAAAGAATGATGCACATAATCCTTAATGTTATTCGCTCCCCTGAATAATGGAATCTCCTTGTTAAAGTCATTTCCGTTCGAAACCAGTTCTCCATTCCCAAGCCAAGCTACCGTCTTTGGTACTTTTAAGCTATATGCCCTATCCAACAATGAAATAATGGCCAGAGCGATAACTGTATGTGAGGCAAGTTTTGTTATTTTCGATGTAGATTTTAGTAACGGGCGGTACATCAAAAGTGGTACTTGATAACGTTTCAACGTATTTTCCGATGGGATATTCCGATTGAGATGGCTTCCCGTAATGATATAGATGGTGTTTTTGTATGCCTTTGTTTTCTTGTCGTCATTTAGAAAGTGAGCAATAGCTTCATCTGCGTAGCTATAACTTGCAAACAGTTCTACATTATGTGAAATAAACCTTTGGGTCTTTTCGTTGCTTGTGGAATGACTGATTAGTTTATCAACATTCTTTTCATATTTACCAAAGTTCGGTATGGCATAAGGAGTCTTGGTACTTAAGATTTTAAATACGGTTAACTGCGGCCTTTCATTCACTGTGTTATTTTCTTCGGAGTAGCGCCGAAACAATGCGTCGTCAGGATAGCCCAAGGTAATTCCTGCTACACAGGCATTTTGCAAATTATACGCTATTCCAAAAACTGTTTTATCTAAAATTTCATCTACACCTTCCTCTACCAAAAATCGGTCATAGCTATTTAAAGCACTGTTTCCACCATAATTGAAGGAAGTTTCATATCCGTTTTGCTTTAAAATACTAAACAAAGTATGTCTATGGGTAAAGCCCTCTATATTTGTAAAGCCAGTTTCGCCAAATGGTAGGGAACCGATAATTGTCGCCAATGCCGCTTCACTTTCTCCCGTATTACTTAAAAAATTTGGCCAGTATAAAGATGATTCACTCATTTTCTTTAAACGAGGCATAATACCGCTGTAAGCTCCTTTTGCATTAATAAAGGGGGTTCCAAGTCCTTCTACAATAAGTATTTTAATATGAGGTTTTTTCGGTCGTAAGATTAAAATAGGGAATCAAATTGCTATTTGGAGTATACGCTCTGGCCAATAGATATTCTTCGCTACCCGTATAAGTGTTTATATCAAAAACAGCAGTATACCTAACATCTAAAAGATGTTAGGTTTTGTTTTCATTTATAGGCTTCCTATTGTAATATAAAGTCACTAAAAACATGCTGAATAAAATAATTGTAAACGGATACATTCTACTGATTACTTTATAGAATGGAGCCGTATATCGATATAACAAATAGCAGGTAAACAAAGTAACCGAAATGGCTATAAACGCATTTAGGATATTGAATTGTATATGTTCAGCATTGCTACAGAATAGGCCATTAGCTCCCAATGGCTCCTAATTACCAATAAAATAAGTAATTAGGAGACCCTCTATTAAAAGGAGGGCAGCGAAAATAAAACGAATTACCTTAAAACCAAGATTCGATTTTTTATTTTCCAGTAGATTAAATAAAAACGCAAATAGTACGGAACATACTGCAGCATAACCCAAATGATGTAAACTATTAAGGAACAGACTTTTGTTCACTACGCTGTCTAGTACACCCGTGAGATAAAGTATTATATTTTGATAGACAGATAAAAGTATGAGACCCACAAAGAATGTAATTACCGGAGGAATATAATCCTTTAATATTCTACTATTTTGCGGTATATTATGCTTTTCTATTTGCATAATTTAAGTTGCTTTAGCAAATCCTTTGCGTACTTGCGTACCCCATCCAGATTTTATCTTGAACAGTTTCCTATAATTACCTCGAATAGCTGCCCACACCATAAAAGGGTGATAACCAAAAGGCTCAATTATGGCACAAAGCATTAATATTAAAACATCCTTGGTCTTGATGTACTCATTATAGGAATACACGTCCGATGCCATTAAGTTGGCCATCTCACCGAAATTATTTTTGTTCTTGTAATGAATAGAATTTCTAGCAGAAAAATAACCCATTCCTATAAACAACAGAAATAGCACCAACGTAAATACAAAGAAAACGATGTTGATATATTCTAGGACGATATCGAATGCGCCACTATTTATTATTCCCTATTATATAGATTAGTCGACATGGCACATAATCGATCAAACAAGGTGTTGCCATCCATGTTATCTCTAGGCTGATATGCTATTGTATTATTTTTCTTTATTGTAGGTGTCAATTCAAAGTCTACCGTAAATAGATTATCGATATCGGGGCTAAACATTGTATCCGTTTCCTCCGCTAGGGTGGGTACTTCCAAAGGAGCTGTTTTACCGGTAATCATAAGCCGTGTTATTAGTTTTTCTAATGCTTTTTTTGCTCTTTTTTTTAAGTGTACATCCTCAGCTAAAACAAAGCTTTCCAATAATGGTATTTCTTGCTCATCGCCCACTTCTGCTATTTCATCGAGTAAAATGATTTTTGCTTCGGTGTCGCTTACTTCAAAAAGACTATGAAACACACTCTGCCGCTCGCTTGAGATGGTAGGTTCAAAAGATATAGATATATCATCTGATATAGAAAAAGCCGCTATTAATCCTTCTATACTCGTTTTCACCATAGCATTGGCTTCCTGCTTTAATAACATCTTCAAATATGGTATTTCCCTATGGTCTCCCAGTTGGGCAATAGCCTCTAATAATACTATAGTATTGAGTTTAGCATCATCATAAAACAAGGGTTTGGGAATATTCAATTCCTTTTTTTTCATCACGTTTTCTCTTTTATATTCGGTACTAGCTTCCTGTTGATATACTATGTTTTCAATTTGAACCGCAGTGGTCCAATCTATTTCCGACATATTATCTTTTGGATTAGTATCATTTTCAATAGTTAAAACATCATAGATAACAGCTATATGTGATACGTCCTCCGTTGCTATTGCATCTGAAAAGCTGATTTTTGGTTCCTTGAAAGGAACATTCAACCTAACTTCTGCATCGTTAACAGCCTTTTTAGTCTCCAATACTAAATCTGAGGGAATTATTACCTTCTCGGGGGTCACGAGTAGTTCATTGGGTAAACACTGCTCTATTTTTTTCTGTTCCGTATTTTTTTTATCAAACACGATAACTTCCTCAAAACATACCGGCAATTCATTCCGTAATTGTGTCGCTTCTCCATTCAAAAGAAATTCTCCGGCAACTATAGGTAGAAATTCAAAGTGAAATTCTTCAGCAGCAGATACGGAGTAAACTTCTTCAAAATTAACATTTAGGCCTAGAAAACTCTGATATTCATTTTCGTCCTTTGGTACCTCCTCTTTAGATTTTAGTGCTATTCCAGCTACCTCTTCTGTTACGATGGGCAAGAACGAAATTTCAGTAGGTTCTATGTCCAAGGAATTTAAAGTATGACCTTTTACATTGTTCGATAGTATTTCGGCTGACACAGGAATCTCTTTTAAATTTGATTGTTCTTCTTGTTTTGTGATATGTAGGTCATTTTCCTTATTATATGGTATAGCAGCTTCAGGAGTTTGTTTATCAGGTATATAGTCCGCGGTTGAAACAATATCCTGTATAGGAAGTACACCCTCTGGATGTATTTTATTTAAAGTACTTATGGCTTTTCCCTTTACGGTAAAAGCCACTTCTTTAGTTACTATATCTTCTAGGAAGCTAATATCGTCATCGGTTCCTAGCTGCGAGAGTGCCTCAAGAATAAACATTTTAACGTCCGTGGTACATTTCCAAAATATGGTTTTAAGCACCGGAACGGCATTGGTTACATTAAAATCCCGAACACAGAAAATCGCCTCCTTTTTAATATGATTATCCTTATGCCTAAGCAATTGAATAAGGGAAGCGCTTGCATCGTTTTGGTTGTAGTATTTGATGAGCCTGAGGGCAAATAGTACAACATGGTTGTTTTTAGAGGTAAGCCAAAGTCTAAATGGTGGTGGCACATAGTCTGTTTTATTACGAACCACATCGAGTAACTTTAATTGTTGCCACTCCGATATTTTATATCTAGTATGATCTAAGAAATAATTAATACCATCTTTATTAAGGCTTACAGTCGCTATTTCTGCTTGTTTTCTTATGGTAGACCTTTTGTCATTAATGAACTTGGTAATTAAACTATAAGAATCTTGTACTTCCATTTGGGAAAGCTCAAAAATTCCTTTAGAAACCACTTCCCAGCGCCAGCTGTTTAACTTTTTATAGGCGTCTTTATGAAGCTCTAAATCTTGATAAACCCGAAATACCTCGGTTCTCGTTTTCCCAGTAACATCCTTCTTAAGGTCTAGAAGTACTGCCGTAAGTACTTCTTTGTCAAAAGGATTTTTTATAAGCTCGCGTATGTGAATCTTTAAATCTATGTAGTTTATTTTCTCTTTCTTTTCCCCGTCTTCCTTAAAAAATAAGAATTCACATATCATGGGATAAAACACCTTTCTTTTAGCCAAAAGAAGTTTTCCAAGCCTAGAAATCCTATTCCTAAAAAAGAATACTGAAACAACATACATAAGTGCTAACGCGACAAAAAAAAGCGATAGCGCCCATAAAAAATCTGTTGGAATTTTTGGGGCGCTAATTAAGACGTTTAGCGTATATGTCTTCTGAATAAAAATCAAATATGGATTTTATTAACTTCTCTTGCTATTCTAACCAATAGCTCGGAAGGACTTACCGGTTTTGAAATAAAGTCATTCGCACCCAATTCAATGGCGCTCAAAACATTTTCTTCGTTACCAGTAGATGAAATGATTATAATGGGAGTTTGGGATAACAGCTCCTTTCTAACATAGTTAATTAGTTCTATACCAGAAAAATAGGGCATCATGATATCGCTAACAATTATAGCTGGCATAGTATGGGACAAGTATTCTTTAACCTCTTTCCCATCCAATACATGATCTACAATATACCCAGCCTTTTCTAACCTAAAGTTTAGTAAAGAGGCTAAAAGCTGATCATCATCGGCCAAAAGAATTGTTCTTTCGTTCATGTTTATCGTTTCTTTAATTTTTTCAATTCTTTATCTATTTGGGCCTCTTTTAGCGGGTATTGCACTAAAAACTGTGCAAATAGTAGCTCAATTTTTGCTAGTTCAGTATTTTTTGCTCCGTCCTCCATTCCTACAATGAGTCTTTTTAAATCATTGGTGTTCATAAGAGCTAATCCTGCCTTTATTTTATGGGACGCGTGATAGATTTCTTCAAAATTTTTATTACTAATCGCAATTTTAACCGCACCAATGAACTCATATATATTTTGTTTAAACAGACGTACGAGCTCTTCTAGCATTTCTATTTCATCATCGCATTCCTGTAGTAGAGAGCTAAGTTCAACTGTTTCCTTTTTTTGTTTAATTGAGATGATGGTCTCCTGTTTTAACAACCTAAGACTAGCCTGTGTAAGGTTTCGCTCTTTTTTCCTTTTTAATAATTTGATCATCAGCTCGTTTAAGGTATATGGTTTTAATAAAAAGTCGTTTATACCGGACTCATAACAATATTCTTGGTCTTGTGCCGTAAAATCTGCACTAAAGGCAATGATAGGAACCTGGTTTAGCGTAGTGTCTTGTAAAGAGCGTATGCTTTTAGAAATTTCGAATCCGCTCATTTTAGGCATTTTAAGATCCATAAGAACAATATCTATTTCCTCTGTATTTAAAAGAGAAAGACCTTCTTTTGGGTTTGCAGTCACATGGGTAATACAGTTCCATTTAGTTAGCTGTTCGCTAATAAGATGTTGGTTAAGCTCGTTATCCTCAAAAACTAATATTTTAGTACCACCTAGAAGCTCTTTACCCTTTTGGGTGCTAATAGATTTTGGTTTATTCTTAGATATGTTTTGAATATTTCCTTTGCGAAAGGGAATAAGAAATTTGAAGGTTGTTCCTGCACCTAATATACTGGTTACCGCAATCGAACCACCTTGCTTCTCAATAATTTCCTTTACGATACTTAACCCTAGGCCAGATCCCCCATACTTTTGAAAGGTATCTTTTTCTGCCTGTTTATAGCTTTCAAAAATATGACCTAGTTGTTCTTTGGAAATGCCTATACCAGTATCCTTAACCGAAAACTGTAACATATGAGTTCCCTTTTTTTGTTCGGTTACGACCACTGAAAGGCTAATCTGACCCTTTTCAACAAACTTGATTGCATTTCCTAAAAGGTTAAGTAATATTTGCGATAACTTGGATGGATCGCCAATCAGTATGTTTGGAACATCAGGACTTATATCGATATTTAAGGTGACCGATTTATCAACGATGAGTGTTTGACATAGAAACATAACGTCCTTAAGCAATCTGTGTAAATTAAAGTCTACCGAATCAAAATCCTCTATTCCAGCCGTAAGTTTAGAGTATTCCAAGACTTCTTTAATAATTTCCATGAGATTATAAGAGGCAGATTGTATCGCCTCCACTTTTTTAAACTGTCCTTCAGTAAGGTTTTCTTCCCTTAGTAAATTTGTAAAACCAATGATACCGTTTAGCGGTGTTCTTATTTCATGGCTCACATGGGCAATCAGCTTATTATCTTGGCTAGGTGTTGGCACTGAAATAATTTCATTGGTAAAAAAATCTTTTTCATTGATTTTATCAGTACCAAATATTTGATCATTTAGCTGTGTTTTAAATCGATTAAAGGAGTTTTTTAAAGTTTTGGCTTCTAGTGTGCTTAATTCTTCAAAAGAAAAACCATTCAAGGATGTTTCCAAATCAGAAAGTTGACAAATTAAATCTTTAGTTTTTAGTTTGGACATAGGTTAATATTCCTTGTTTTCTAGAGTTTTGTTCTATAATTAGACTTAAAAATCCAGTATTAGAGTGCCTTGAGCAATTAAATGTTTGCTAAGCTTCCTTTTTTGTTGTGAAAACAGTTTATTTGTAGGTATAAAAAAAACATAAATGAAAGTATTTTGCTACATCGTTATCGCTCTAACCCTATTTTCTTGTAATGAGAAGAAAACCAAACTAATGGAAACTATAGAAGAACGCGCAATACGAATTCATGAAAACACTATCACCTTGGACACCCACGATGATATAAATACCAAAAATTTTACGGACTCGATAAATTACACCCAACGTCTAGATACACAGATTAATCTTCCAAAGATGGAAGAGGGTGGGTTGGATGTTGCTTGGTTGATTGTGTATACCGGACAGGATTCCCTAAATGCCGAAGGTTATGCGAAAGCTAAAGAAAATGCAATGGACAAATTTGCTGCAATTCACAGGTTTTGCGAGGAGTATGCACCAGATAAAATAGAACTTGCCTACAGCTCTGACGATGTTCGTCGTATTGTAGCTTCCGGTAAAAAAGTAGTAATGATTGGTGTAGAAAATGCGTACCCTATAGGTGAAGATATTTCTGCCTTTGAAGAGTATCGTGATTTAGGTGCGCGTTACATTTCGCTTTCCCATAATGGACATAGCCAGTTTTCCGATTCCAACACTGGCGAAAAGGATTCAGTTTGGCTGCATAATGGTTTAAGTGACTTAGGAAAGGAAGCTGTTATGGAAATGAACCGGCTTGGTATCATGATTGATGTTTCTCATCCTTCTAAAGTGGCCATGAAGCAAATGATAGGTCTGTCTAAAGCACCAATAATTGCTTCCCACTCGTCTGCCCGTGCTTTGTGCGACCACAGTAGAAATTTGGACGATGAACAACTAATGCTCATGAAACAAAATGGAGGCGTTGTACAGACTGTAGCCTTTAGTTCGTATTTGAATACTGAAAAACACGAGGCTAGAGCAGCTTTTATGAAAGGAATTTACGAACAAGTTGCTGATTCACTTGGTCTTGAATGGTTTGAGAGATCACAGCTTAGTAGCTTGACAGATGCTCAAAAAGGGACTTTTATGGAGAATTATCCTAAAGTGGTCCTAATCGGAAAGGATATCGTCACCAAAAACCCGGATGCTCCCGAAGGAGTAACGGTTTCGGATTTTATTGATCATATCGATTATATGGTAAAGCTGATGGGAATTGATCATGTTGGTATCAGTTCGGATTTTGATGGTGGTGGTGGTATCGAAGGTTGGTCTGATGCTTCCGAAACTTTTAATGTAACATTAGAACTGGTAAAACGTGGTTATACCGAACAAGAAATACAAAAACTATGGAGCGGTAATTTGCTTAGAGTTTTAGACGAAGTACAAGCTGTGTCCAAAATAATGTCATAAGGATAAGGGCTCAGCACTTATTCTGCAGATGCCAAACGGTCCTTCACAAATTCTACTTTTGTTTTTCCATGAGGTGTAGGCTTGCCGTTTTCGCCTAAGTTTACCATGATAATATTATCAACGGTAACGATAGTCTCATGGTTCATCTTATTCCGTACTTCGCAGTTTAACGTTAAGGATGTTTTACCAAACTTAACTACTTCTATGCCAATTTCGACGACATCGCCTTGCTTTGCGGCACTCATAAAATTAATTTCCGAAATATATTTGGTGACTATTTTTGCGTTTTCAAGTTGCACTATAGTGTACAGGGCGGCTTCCTCATCTATCCAAGCCAAAACCTTACCGCCAAAGAGTGTTCCATTCGAGTTCAAGTCTTCAGGTTTAACCAATTTTCTAGTATGAAATTTCATAGTAATTAATTTAGATAAGTCAAAATTAGAACTAAAAACAATCTCGTAATCACCTTTTTCCTATTTAGCCTGCATATTTATCAAAAAGGAACGTATTAATAGCTGTTTGTGATGATTTAGTAATTGTGCGAGCTTATAATTATCAATCTGAAATACCATAAATTAAAATCGTTTAGTTCTCATACCGTAAAGGATGGAGATTTTTTTTATTAAGAAAATCTCAAAAATAACACCAATGTTTATAACCCTTTTAAAACTTCTTTCTACATAAAACGGGAACCTTAATCGATTGGGTATCTTTATAAAAAAAACTGCAAACATGAATGAGCGATCTTTGAAGTTATCAGAAATAAGGCCTGTTATTGCAAACGCTAGAATACTACCCAACATGAGCGAACAGGAATATTTCCAGAACCAAACCTTACGCCCTATCCTTAAATTACAAAACGATTTATTATTGGTATCCTTTCAAAACTATATTGTAAAGGCTAAAAATCGGTTCCATGAACTTAAGAAAGAAGCGCGGTTAGATTACATAGCGAATGCAGTACAAAAGGATATAAAATATCGAAACACTTTAAAAGGTATGATTTTAGGACAATTTACCTTAGAAGAATACGAAGACTATAGGAAGAATTCATCAGCCTTGAACAAAAGAATGATGAGCATGGCGGTAAAGCGCTTACAAGATCAAATGCAGTACTTCGAGGAAGCTACCTTACTCCAATAGCGATTCTCCGTTAAGATTGGTAGTAAGAACGTTGCTCATTAAATTGAAATAGGGACGAATTCCCTTAAAAGCAGCATCAATGGATTGTGCAAAATCAGGTGAAGTTACCTGTGCATCTGTAAAGTTTTTCACAAAAATGAACTGTTTCTTTCGGATAAGGTCAATATTAGAATCTTCTTTATCAAAACCTTTGGGAGCTGTTTTTAGCTCCTCACCTGCCAAATCGCCCCAAACACTTTTAAAACCTTTATCGTTTAGAATATCACGAAAATCCGAGGCATCTACCTCCCATTCTTTTCGTATTCTAAAGAGATCTTCTTTTTCTGGACTCCAAAATCCGGTGGCAATAAAACTACCTTTGGGTTGTATGTGTATATAATAACCGCCCCTTCGTTCCTTACCGGCACGCGACATAGAGCCTGAAAAGTTATATTTGTACGGTGTTTTATCCTTAGAAAAACGTACATCCCTATAAATACGAAAGACTTTCAATTTTTCTATTTCATCGTGCGCATGCATGAGTTCCATTACCGCATTCAAAAAGGATTTTATTTCAGATTCATGGGTCTTAAACGTTTTTTTTTGCTCGGTAAACCAATCCCGATTATTATTCTTTTTAAGTTCATTTAAAAAATCTAGGGTACTCTTGGTAATTGTAGGATGTAACATACGACTTAGGACTTGTTATTTTAAGCTAAAGTTAACCATTTGCTATCTAGCACTTTTGATTTAATGGTTAATTTTGAGCCCTAAGCCAATACTATGGAACATAGATATATCATAGAAAAAATCAACGAACATAAGAAACAACCAAATCTTAGATTTCGATTAAAAAAACAAGCAGAAACTTTTACAGACACACTTTTTTATACCTTATTCGATATTGAAACTCCAGTTGCGGAGAATCTCAAGGTATTAGAAAAACAGTTTGATAAATTGGTAGACCTTGCTTGTTGGGAGAGCGAAAAACCTTGTAAAAAAGTATGGGAGAATTATGTGCGAAAGCTGCCTGAAATTTTAGAAAATTTAAACATGGATGCCGAAGCAACAGTAAATTGTGACCCCGCTTCCCTATCAATAGAGGAAGTATATATGGCCTATCCCGGTTTTTATGCCATAGCTATTTATAGACTGGCACACGAACTGTATGCTATTGGCTTTCCCTTGGTTCCTAGATTAATGACTGAATACGCCCATAGACAAACTGGCGTGGATATAAATCCAGGGGCACAAATTGGCAATTCGTTTCACATAGATCATGGTACAGGTGTCGTTATTGGAGAAACGGCAATTATTAAAAACCATGTTAAGATTTACCAAGGTGTAACTCTTGGCGGACTTTTTGTTGCAAAGCACCATCAAAAGACCAAACGGCATCCTACTATTGAGGAAAACGTTACCATTTATGCCAACGCTACTATTTTGGGTGGTAATACAGTCGTTGGAGCCAATAGCATCATAGGTGGAAACGCTTGGTTAACAACATCTGTTCCTGCTAATTCCACAGTCTTTCATACCCCAGAAATAAAAATAAAAACCCTTCCCAATGTCTAAAAATCTAATTGACCTTATCGGAAACACACCCTTGGTCGCGTCCCGTATCTTAAATACGAATCCGAATGTTACCCTGCTTTTTAAGATGGAGGGACATAACCCTGGGGGTAGTGTGAAAGACCGTGCAGCATTAAATATGATTGAAAGCGGACTCGAAAGCGGCAGTATAAATACAAGTGATAAGCTCATTGAAGCTACCAGTGGTAATACAGGAATTGCCCTTGCAATGATTGCAGGAATCTACGGTTTGGATATAGAATTGGTAATGCCGGAAAACGCTACTAAAGAGCGTGTGCAGACCATGCGCGCTTATGGTGCAAAAGTCACCCTTACCCCATCTGAGACTGGTATAGAAGGTGCAAGGGATTATGCGGAAGCTAAGGTAATAAACGACGGATGCGTTATGTTAAATCAGTTTGCTAATCCTGATAATTGGAAAGCGCACTATAAAACTACAGGACCTGAAATTTGGAGGGATACCCAGGGTAGCGTAACTCATTTTATAAGCTCTATGGGCACAACGGGTACGATTATGGGTACTTCTACATATCTAAAGGAGCAAAATGCTAATATACAAATTGTGGGTGTACAACCTACCGACGGCTCCAAGATTCCCGGTATTCGTAAGTGGCCACAAGCATATCTTCCTAAAATATTTGATGCTAAAAAAGTAGACCGTGTTATGGAAGTCAGCGAAGCGGATGCCCGTGCCATGGCCAAGCGCTTAGCAAAAGAAGAAGGGATTTTCTCAGGAATGAGTAGTGGTGGTGCCACCACAGTAGCATTGCGTTTGGCTGAAAAGTTAGACAAAGGCATAATCGTCTCAATTATATGCGATAGAGGTGATCGGTATTTATCTTCGGATTTGTTTGATTGATGGTTTCTGTTGCTTGGGTTTATTAGTTAAAATAAGACGTAGATTTTAAAATAGTAAAAAATACAGATGATTCACTTAATAATTGGAAACACAGGCTCTGGAAAAACCACCTATGCCAACGAATTAAAGGAAAAAATAAAAGGCGTACTATTTTCTATCGATACTTGGAACAACACCTTATTTCTTCCGGATAAAAAGCCCGCAGACGGATTGCAATGGTTTCTAGAGCGAATAGACCGTTCAGAAACAATTATAATGCATCTGATACAACAACTAGAAACCGCCAAGACAGATGCTATACTCGATTTAGGCTTGTCAAAATTTGCGCATCGGGAGAAGTTTAGAGAATTTGCTGCCACGCATAATTATCCAATAACACTTCATTTTTTAGATGTATCGAAACAAACACGTTGGAAAAGGGTTCAAGAAAGAAATGAGGAAAAAGGAGCTACCTTCGAGTTTGAAGTAAGCAAGGACAATTTTGATTTTATGGAAACTTGGTTCGAGAAACCAAGTGATAATGAAATGATTGGTGGTACCGTTATTTTGTAACACGCATTAAGACATACCCTTTTAGTGAAACTAGGTATCGTTTTGGTATAGGGGTTATTTTTGTTCCAACTCTAAATATTGATTTAACTATTAAATCAAGTGGTCATTATACACCGCATTCAAAGTGAAAAAACGTGTCTTTCGGATAAGTATTAAAAACGCCTAATTTTACGGGTAATTTACTCAGTAAAATACATTTTTATTTCTTCATTGGTAATTTAATTTGCGATGGATATGCCTTAGAATGGTGAATTTTGTTCGTCGCTACAACACCCTCAGCTTCATCGTAATTGTTACCACCTGTATTTAAGTTCCTCGCAAATCTTGGAAAGTTGCTACTCGAAACCTCAATACGAATACGATGTCCCTTTTCAAAATAGTTACTGGTAGCCATGGGTGTCAAATCTACTTGGTAGACCTGTCCTTCCTCCATAAAAACTTCTTTTTCATACCCTTCACGGTACCTAACACGTTGTATGGTTTCATCCAAATTATATGCGCGCCCGTCGGGATATACATCAATTATTTTAATAGTGACATCAGTATCCTTTGCATCCGAAGAAAGAAATAAAGTCGACTCAATGAATCCAGTAATTTCGACACCTTTTTTAAGTACATCCGTAGTGTAAACTAAAATATCATCACGCTCTTCCATGACCTGCTGGTCAAAAGCACCTCCTTTTACAGCATTTCCTGTACAGCAAACGTTACCACCGTAGGAGGTAACTGGGTTCATAGGATTGTAGATAATGGTATCCGGTTTGTCTTTGAAAGGCTTCTTCGTAGAAAGGGTTCCGCTCCCATTTAGCGTATTAGCGTTTCCGTCACTGTTTAAATAGTAAGTGGTCATTTTACTATCCTTTGGGGGCCACTGTTCGGCAGAGTGCCATTTATTGCTACCCATCGTATAATATTGTACGCGAGGCGTTTTTTCCTTAAAATCATTAGTTTCTCCTTTTAACCACAAATCCCACCAAGCATATATCTGCTCGTCATAATTTAGACGGGCATCTCCTACGCTGCGTTCCCCAACAATAGTATTTTCCGTAGCCCTTGTGTAAGCGCAGTGCAGTGTAGGTGCAATCACCAAATATTGATTGTCCCGTACTTCGGAATCTTTGGCGTTGTTGTGTACATGATTAAAAAGGCTCAGATTTGGTGTGATACTGACATCATACCAGGAAGCAAACCAGAAACTTGGCATAGAAATCTCCATATCGTCATGGTAAATTCCGCCAGTAAACCAATCTGGGTCATTAGGCTTGCGACGCACCATCTTGTCAAAAATTTCTTTTTTTCCGTTGATATTTTTTAACATATCCTGAATAGGCAAATGTTTTAATGCTTCGGCCATATCTACAGGAGGGTTTTCGGGCGCTAGGTCATAAAACCTAGAAATCCGAATTAAATCCTCTTGTGTTGCACCTTCCGGTATTCTTGGCTTAAACTTATCGTGCTCTACTCCATATAACCACGAAAAAAACAACAGTTGTTCTGCTCCGCCCCTATACCAGTTACCTTGCTCCATAATATCACCTACTCTGCCTACACCTGCTCCAAAGCCTTGTGGGACCATAGCGGCATGCGAAGGATGGTCCAAGGCAGCGACTGCCATTTGCCATTCTGCAGTACTAGAACAGCCGTAGGTTCCTATTTTTCCATTAGACCACGGTTGGTCCTTCATCCAACTAAAAGCATCATAACCATCCGTAAGTGGAACGCCTAAAATATCCCATTCCCCTTCCGAGAAATAACGTCCACGCTCGTTCTGTACTACGTAGGCATAACCCCGTTTTACTGCCTCATAAGCTCTTTGGGCTGTTCTGGTTTTTTGCTCTCCATCTCCCCAAGAATTAAAATTATAAGGTGTTCTTGAAAAAATTATCGGTACTTTTTCATTTGTTTTTGGTCTATAAATATCTGTAGCCAAACGGATACCATCGCGCATCGGCATCATGACTTTTTGATCGATAATGGCAATCTCCTCCATTCTTTCAAGAATGCTAGCATCTTCTTGGGCGTTTATTAGTACGCTGAATACTAAAAGACAAATGGATAGGTACATGTTTTTCATAAGGCGTTCTGTTTTATTCTGTTTTAAAAATAGGTAAAAATGTAGCTATTTTGACTTTATTTATCTTTTTAGATATACTTCGTTTCTGCATTCTTAGCCAATCTAACTATTTAATAGAGGAAAAAAGGGTAGTATAAACTCTTCGTTGGAAAACAGATTTTAGAATTATGCGAAAAAAAACTAAAACGCATCCACTAATAGCCATCAATATATAGACTTGAGACTAAAATTGGTGGTTATTGCTTTACATCGCTACTAGCGCAGTATCTTTGTACGATATAATCGAATTGCATTAACAGCAATAAACCAATGGTTACGACCTATGCCTTTTAAAAAATTACATCCCGAACTGCGAGAAGCACTGGAACGTTTAAATATTATGGAACCTACTTCCTTTCAAAAAAAGGCTATTCCCATAGTAAAAAGTGGGTTAAATACCTATTGCATCGCAGGAAAAGACGGTGGAAAAACAACCAGCTTAATACTTACTACCTTACATAAAATAGGTTTTAAGGCAGAAGGCAACGCACCAAGAGCAGTTGTAATCGTAGAAAATAAAACGAAAGCGCTGGAGTTGTATGAAGCTTTTTTAGGGTTCACTAAATATAGCAACATTAGAGTTTATGTTGGGTATGAGCAACTTCATATCGATATCCAAAAATCAGAAATTTTCGAAGGAATAGATGTTCTCATTTCAACTCCAAAAACAATGAACAAATTATTCCTATTAAATGGAGTTAGTACTTCACAATTAAAAATTTTCAGTGTCGATGATGCAGATTTCTTAACTCAAAAATCGGACGGTAGCGCCTTGATTTCAATAACACAAAGTATTCTAAAATGTCAGTACGTTCTCTATGCAGAAAAACTGCATCCCAAATTAGAGCGCTTTGAGTCTTACTTTATGGAACGTGCTAAAATTGTGACCGATGAAACGAATAGCTAAGGGTCTATTTTAGCATTCGAAAAATAAATTTCCTTACCTATAGCGGTGTTGGACTTTATTAGATGTTAATGTAATTTATTCGGAATATATCTAGATTTAAATTAGAGATGGATATCCTCCTCCTCAAGCTCACAAAATAATACCTTTCTACAGTTTTTCTACTCCTAAATACACAAGGAATTTGACTGAAAAACTATCTTCGCGGCCATGTGGATGTATTTGGGCCTTTTGGCAGCACTATTCTTGGGGTTACATAATTTATGTAAAAAACATGCCGTCCGCGGAAACGAGGTCTTTCCGGTACTTCTTGGTACTATTTCTTCAGGTTTTCTTCTACTACTACCCCTATTTTTTGGCTCTTATTATTCGCCAGAATATATGGATTCTATCGGGCTTACAATTACCCGAATACCATGGTCGCATCATGGTTTTATATTTATTAAGTCAATGCTAATGGCAGGTTCTTGGGTGCTGGCTTACCAAGCCCTGAAACACCTACCCATAACTATTGTAACGCCCATACGGTCCGCTGGTCCGTTTTTCACCTTTATAGGTGCTATTTTTATTTATAATGAACAGCCAACAGGTTGGCAATGGGTCGGGTTTTTCCTAATACTCTTTTCTGTATTTCTATATTCCCGTATCGGTAAAAAGGAGGGTATTAATTTTAAGAACAACAAATGGATTTTTGCAATCATTGGAGCGACATTCTTAGGTGCTTCAAGCGGACTGTATGACAAATTCCTGATTCAAACCCTAAAGTTAAACCCACAAACCTTACAATTCTGGTTTTGCTGGTACACAGTCCTCATCTTAACGGTGCTATTGACAATTACTTGGTTTCCTTATGCTGAAAAACGAAAAGCTTTTATTTGGCGGTGGTCCATTCCTGCAGTGGGTATACTGCTAGTGTTTGCAGATTACTTTTATTTTAAAGCACTACAAGACCCAGACGCCCTTATCATGTTACTATCTGCCATTAAAAGGAGTCAGATACTTATTGCCGTAGTTATTGGTGGCTTCATTTTCAAAGAACAGAACAAACGTAAAAAACTTTTGCCTTTAGCGGGAATTATGATTGGTGTGGCATTGATTCTGTATAGCAATGGCTAGTTAAGTGGTACTACGTAAGCATAGTCATTAGTTTTTTATTTAAATTCCCAATAGCGCAGAAGCACCTTTTACCAAAAACTCCGTATCCATACCAAAGCCATTTTCTGATTCAATGACTAGATACTCGGTTCCACTGGCTTTGATGCTTACTTCTTGGCTACAAAATAAAAGGTCTCTCCCTCCTTTTTTTTCAATACCAACACAAAAGACGCTTCTTCTATGAATACGACAGCTTGACTCGGTATCGCTTTTTCAAACTTGTAACTAGTAATAATATCAACAGCTACGAACATACCTGTGAGAAAATTGTTTTCCGATTCGTCTTTTAGATGTCTGTGTACTTTTATAGTTCTATTTTCCTCCATGACAGCACCCACCATTTACATAGGCCTTAAAGATTTCTTCGGAGGCTTTAGGAATCTTAAAATCAATTTCTTGTCCTTTTTTAACGACCATGATATCCTTTTCAAAAACGGAGAGCTCTAGGTGTACATGCTCATTGTCTATAATCTCTAAAATAGAGGTAGCTGGGGAAACATAGCTCCCTTTGGTCACATTCACTTTGGTAATACTACCAGATATAGGTGTAAAAATCGTAACGATTGAGCTTATGCTTCTTTCTGCCAGTTTTGTAGGCGAAATACGCAGCATTTGTAGCTGTCTCTCCAATCCTGTATCGTTCGCAAGTCTTCTGCGTTGTACTGGTCTTTATACTCAGGTTCAACATCAAGAATATACTGGTATATTTCGCCCAAGCCAGTGGCAATAGGTCCCATCTCTGGTGTGCCAAATCCTTCGGAATCTTTTCACTGGCAGATTTATTTTTTTTAGCAATCAATTGTCTAGGTAAGTAGGTGCCCATATCGTCCTCAAAAACAATGGTAACCACCGATAGTCCAAATTTAGAGATAGACCTTATCTCTGTAACACCAAGAAGATTGGCCATTTGCAGTTCCACAGGATACGTAATGAACTGCTCCGTGTCCTCGGTGACAAGATTTCTGGACGTAATGATGACCTGTACTTGATTGTTGGTCACATCGGGTACTCCACCAATGGGAATCTGAGATAGGGCATATAAGCCAAAACTAATAATAAAAATGGTAAACAAGAGTACTAGAAACTTGTTCCGTAAACTGAAATTAATAATATTGGATAACATAGAGGCATATAATAAGCAATGTGAACAGTACTAAACCTATAAATAGTCCAGCACTAAAAAAATGAATGTTCGTATGGCTATTATACTAGTCTCGGAGGCTGAAGTATACCGTCTGAATGAAGGGAAGACAGCGGTGCCTTATAATAAAAATTGAAAGGTCTAAATTCTGGTATAACTGACCCTAAGGTAAAACCCATCACGGACATGGTATGGGATTGCTGCTGAAAAGGTAATCTCTCATGGTCTTCCCTCTCCTCTTGATGTTCTTCCTCGTGTGCAGCCTTTAGCTCCCCATAATGTTTAGATATAAACACTATCGCGTTATCTCCATATTGCGCGCTGTGAAATTGGCCATGGGTAATGAACTCGTCTATTTGAACCAAATCGTCTGCATGCATCCCAAAACTTTGGAGCAGGATGACAACAGATAATAGGATGGAAAATACCTTGTTCATATCCTCAAGGTTAAAAAAAACTAATGAAGTAACATTAATAGGGTTTAAAAATTCACTAAGACCACTAAGCCATTGGGTAGTAAAGCACAATTCAGTACCAAATCCAAACTAAACATTATAACAGCCTAATATAATCCGGAATAGCTCAAACTGTTTATTTATAATACTATAAACCCCTTTGAACTAGTTTTAATCGATATGAAATTTAAGCACTAAACGTGTTTATTTAGATTAAAAATCGATTACAATACCAATACCTGGTATGACTGATCCCGCTTCCTGTTCTATAATAGCTAGGGTTCTAGGTTGCACGACCATACCACTCGCATCTCTATTTAAACCGTAGTCTGGTGGACTAGGATTGTTTTGCCCCAAGATATTTTGTACTTCAATAAATAGGTTTAGAGCGAACTTTTCAAAGTTCCATTTTTTATCCAGTCGAACATCCAAGGAACTAAAAATATCCAGTTTATCTTCGCCTAAGCGATCATAATCTAGAACTACTTCTGGATAGTTTGTTAAAGTAGCATCTAAATCAGCCGGCACAAAAGGTGTGCGACCCGCAAAACGATAACGTGAACTCAATTCCCAATTATTATTGAATTTATATCCACCCACGAAAGAAACTAAGTGCCTGCTGTCCCATACAGATGGAATAAAGGTATTGGTGTCAAAACCGGTAAACTCGCTATAAAACCAAGTGTAGGCGAATATTCCATAAAAATTATTGGATAATTTTTGTTGAAACTGTAGCTCAGCTCCATAGCTTCGTCCCTTTCCTACGGTTTCGATAGGTTCACTACCCAATACCTCAAAACCGCCACCTTTATTGGCTAAGGAAACACCGTCCCTAACTGATACTGGATAATCGTCATATCGCTTATAGAACCCCTCTACAGAAATGCTGGAAGAGGGTGCGAAATAGTGTTGCAGCCCCAATACCAAATGGTCGCTCAACGTGTACGCTGCATTTCGATTGATTAACTCATCAGCATTATTTCTGAAACCCAAAATCGTATATGGCGGAATCTTAAAATAGCGGCCTACGGAACCATTTACCCTCCAATCAGGCGCGAACTCGTAGGAGGCTGACATCCTAGGCGAAAAAGTACTCAACAAGCTTTCATTCTGTGTAAACGTGTCATCATCCATCCGAAAACCAAAGGATAAGTCTAGCTTATCGTTCAAAAAGGATTGTGTCACATTGGCAAAAACCCCATACTTTACAAAATCTATTTCCGTGTTAAAGACAAGGTTATTTCTAATATCGTTTGTGGCATTGCTGTAATCGGAATGCTGCATATTTAGACCCGTGCTCAGTTTCCATCCATCATAAAACTGCGTTAATTCATAGCGAAGTTTGGTTTCGGATTCACGCGCATCATTACCAAAAATGACACCCGCTTCATTTACAGGATCAGAATATCGAGTAAAATCATTGGAGAGTGTATTGTTACTCAAGGTTGTAAGCATATAGCCATTTCCTTCCTTAAATCGGTTACGCCATGTAACCCCCATTGTATTGGTACGCTGCTTAATAAAAGGGGTTTGCTCTACCTGCGCCTGTTGTTCTTCGTCAAATTCTTCTGGTGGACTAACAGAAAAGTCGTCAATGGAGCCAAGACCTAAAAATGTTAAGGTATTATAGTCGTCCAACTCGTGATTTATTTTGTACTGGTAATCCCAATAATCGGGCCGTATGGGCAACCCGATAGCTTGAAAAAGAAATTGAAGATAACTCCTTCGAACAGATGCCAAAAATGTAGTCTTCGAAACTTCTCCTTCTTTCTTGAACAAAGGTCCTTCCAAGGTTAACGCAGCCTCACTAGCACTTAGTCTAAAGTTACCCGCAAAATTTCTGGCGTTCCCGTTGCGTTGTTGAAATTGTAACACCCCGGATAACGGATTATCATATCGCGCATTAAAAGCCGAAGTAGACAGTGTAACATTGTCAATAAAGGACACGTTAATAAGGCCTACTGGACCACCGGAACTGCCTTGTGTGGCAAAGTGGTTGATGTTAGGTATTTCCATCCCATCTAAATAGTAGACGGTTTCATTAGGCGCACCACCACGAATAATTAAATCGTTCCGAAACCCGCCTATAGATGGAGAAACACCCGGTAAGGTTTGCGCCACTTGTACCACATCGTTATTACTTCCGGGATAAGTCGCAATCTCAACAGCCGATAAGGTTTGGGTTGACAAAGGGGTCTCTTTAGGCCTGGTAATGACATTCGCGTTGGAAAGCACTACCTCGTCTAATTGTTCTGCTACCACTTCTAGTCTAAAATTATAATTCGGCGTACCCTTGGAACGTACAATGATATTAAATTGTGTTTGTGAACCATATCCCAAATAACTGGCTATCAAATTATAAGAACCGGGAACTACGCCTCTAATTTCATAGTTACCATCAAAATCAGTCTGGGCTCCCAAAGCGGTTCCTTCTAAGAAAACGGAGGCGCCACCAATAGGCTCGCCTAAATTATCTTTAACATTACCGTAAAAGGATACACTTACTTGGGCGCTCGTATTTGCAACTGATAATAGTAATCCGATAATAAGTATTGATTTTATGCTTCCGTACATTATTTTGTTTAATTTTTTTAGATTGATGTGGGACAAAAATAAATACTTATTTACCCATAACTGCCATAAGTTGTTGTTAAATTATAATACACTTTCCGAGTAATTGGTAAACGACTTTTTAAATTCCTTGCTTAATATCTTAGGTTAAGCTTGGACATTACGCACAGAAAAAGTAGCGAAACTTGCATATTCAACTTTAAATTGTATACTTGTATTATACAAGTTAAATAATACTATTTAATTATGACTAAAGATTTACTTCCAGAATTACTCTCTTCTTGGGAAGACACTTACAAAAAAGGACAATTGACCTTATGGATTTTTCTTGCGCTCAAGGACGGACAAAAATATGTTGACGAAATCAAGGAGTTTATCGAACTTAAATCTAACCATACTATTCATTGCGAAGAACAAAGTTTGTATAGGAATTTGCGAAAGTATCAGCACATAGACGTTGTAGCTTTTGAAAATAAAAAAGGCAACAAGGGACCGGATAGAAAGTATTATTTTCTAACCCCAATGGGGGCACAATTGCTCCAAATATTTATTGAAAGAAATATCAGTTTATTCTTCTCAACCGAAATACTTACACTATTAAAAAAATAAATCCAGATGAAAGCATTGATCACTACTAACCTTATGAAATTTACACTAGCTACACTGCTACTTACCTTACTCTTTAGATTCGGATTAAGCACCTCCATAACAAAACACTTAATTATTGCCGTAGTTTTTTCAGCTGTTATTTATGCTATTTTAATGTGGTTTAATGGGCGTTACTTTGGATGGAAAGAGTACGAATATCTTCCCATTTATGATATTGGGTTCCGATTTCATCTAGCTACTTTTCTTTCTCATAACCTCATATCCATTTTGTGGTTCGTCTTTGGTCTTCAATCGCATTATGAAGATATATCTGTCATTTTTATAACCGCAGGAATTTGGTTTGTATTTCTATTCATACATCTGATATATTACCTCTCCATTCGAAAATCGACCATTAAAGATTTAGATAAGAAGGATTTGTTCGAGTAATAAAAACCTTTTTTAGAGTTGCGTACAAAAACTTAAGTCACTTCTGTTTAGGCCATTTACCACGCTTCTCGCAGTGGTTCGCCTATTTTGGTGAAATAGAATATGAGATTCTTCTTGTGCTAAGAATGACAAAAAAAATCAAAATTGTGTTTCACTGTTTTGATGTGCCCTATTAAAAGATATTTTTAGATGTTTTATGTAACTAAATAACCCTGTGCGCCTAGTGTAGGATAGTTCAATTAAATAAAGCTTTTTTCATTAGTACCCCGCTGCTTGACCATCCTTTCTAGATTCCGATGCTCCTGTAAATACCTTTTTGTCCACATCAACCCCAATAGCCTGGTAACCCCCGTATATACCAACAGCAAAAGAGATACGATGTCCTTTTTTACGTAACTCGCGAATAGTTTTGTAATCAAATCCACTTTCAAGATTGAGTGTCCCACCATTGGTCATTACTGATCCAGTTGGTTGTGAGCTTCCGCTATGGCGCATGCGGGGAGCATCTCCTGCTTCTTGTAAATTCATACCAAAGTCAATAACATTAACTATAATTTGTGCATGTCCTTGCGGCTGTACGGCACCACCCATTAATCCAAAACTCATATAAGGTTTCCCTTTTTTAGTAATAAAAGCAGGAATAATAGTGTGAAAAGGTCTTTTCCCCGGCTCTAAAGCATTCGCATGTTCTTTATCCTGAACATTAAACATTTGCCCCCGGTTTTGAAGCACAAATCCAAGGCCGTCCGGAACCATACCTGAGGCAAATTCCGAATAAATACTCTGTATCAACGACACCATGTTCCCATCTTTATCCGCAACTGTTAAATAAGTTGTATTACCACTCTCTATTTCAAAATCACCCGCGGGATAGGTAGTTGCCGCTGAAGCCATATCAATCACTTCACCTTGTTTTGATGCATACGTTTTGGATAGTAATTTTTCTAACGGAATCGCATTGAAGTCAGGGTCGGCGTAGAACTTAGCGCGATCTTCATAGGCCAGTTTTTTAGCCTCCGTAAGTACATGAAGATAATCAGAACTTCCAAAACCCATGGATGCGATGTCATAACCTTCCAAGATATTCAACATTTGTAATGCTGCGGTCCCCTGCCCATTGGGTGGTAGTTCCCACACATCGTAGCCTCTATAGTTCACCGAAATAGGTTCAATCCAATTGGATGTATGCGCTACAAAATCCTCATAGGACAAAAATCCACCATGCTTTTTCATATACTCCGAAATAGTCCGAGCAATTTTTCCTTTGTAAAATGCATCCCTACCTTTCTTGGCTATTAGTTCATAGGTATTCGCGAGATTCAGATTTTTGAATACTTCTCCTTTTTTAGGGGTCTGTCCATTAATCATGTATGTTTCTTCAAAACCAGGCTGGTCTTTTAACGCTTCATAATTGGATTCCATTTCGTAGGCAATAACTTCTGATACTGGAAAACCGTTTGTTCCATAATTAATAGCGGGCTGTAGCAATTCCTGCATCGGCAGTTTTCCAAATTTTTCATGCATGGCAAACCAACCATCTACGCAACCAGGTACCGTAACCGGCAAGGGCCCATAGAACGGGACGTACTTAATCCCCTTATCTATAAAATAAGCTATGTTAAGTGATTTGGGCGCCCGTCCACTCCCATTAAAACCATATAATTTTTTTTCTTTCGCATTCCAAACGATGGCAAAAATATCTCCACCAATACCGCAACTGGCTGGTTCTACGAGTCCAAGCATTGCGTTGGCTGCAATAGCGGCATCCATCGCACTACCTCCTTTTTTTAATATATCTAAAGCAACTTGTGTTGCTAATGGCTGACTGGTTGCCGCCATTCCATTTTGAGCGATGATTTCAGAACGTGTAGTAAACGTTTCACCGGTAAGTCTATCTTGGGGTATCACTACCGAACTTACTGAGAGTAATAGCAATAAGCTTAATAACTTTTTCATTTGAGACCTTTTAGTATCCTATAAAATTACCAAAAAACAGATGGTTTACAAACGAAACTTAGATGAATTGTATACCTCTTTCCAATTTGCCAATATATACGTATTAGAATTCAAAATCTATAGCAGTTGCAGAATATAAGCTAGTATGCTACTGGCACTATTTTATAAGTTACTGGCTGTTAGTCTAGTGTTTCGAATAAAGTAAACATCCAATTAAGACCTTTGGAAAATTGATACGGTCGTTAGCTTTTTATATACTAAAAGTAATGCTCTTAGGTTAAACGCTATTACTACCACGAAATAGGAAAATAATCTTTTAGAAACTTTCCGCACCAATGTTTTCCAGTGTTAATACCATCGAATAACGGGTCCATAACCCTAGCTGCTCCATCAACAATATCTAATGGTGGTTGAAAATCATGAACTTCTTGTTTCTTTTTTGCGAGTTCCGCAGGATCTTCGTCCGTTACCCAACCGGTGTCAACCGCATTCATGTAAATTCCAAATTTCGCTAATTCCCCTGCGGCCGTATGGGTCAACATGTTCAGTGCAGCTTTCGCCATGTTCGTATGTGGATGTCGCGCCTCCTTAAAAAAGCGATGAAACTTCCCCTCCATAGCAGAAACGTTAATGATATGCTTCTGGCCTGTATTTTCCTTTTTCATGAGTTCTGATAGGCGGTTACACAAAACAAACGGAGCAACCGAATTTACCAACTGTACCTCTACCATTTCGGTGGTTTCAATAGCACCCAATTTTAAACGCCAACTGTTCGTTTTACGCAAGTCTACTTGTTGTAAATCGGCATCCAACTCACCTTCAGGAAAAACTTCTTGTGATACTAAACTTGCGTCAAAACTATAAGGAATTTGAGAAAGCTTGGCAGAAGCGCTAAGCCCAATACCTGGCTCTGGCCCATGCCAAGATACTGGCATATTTTTATTAGCAGAAACGCCTGCCGTAACTCCTCGGAGTTCTTCCAAACAACGGCTATGATTTGCCAATAGGTCCCTTGCGAATTTGGGTAAGTTCTCCATAGGTGTTTCCTCATTGGCCATTAAGTGGGCATAAAACCCTGAAGGTCGGCGAACTGTTTGAGCAGCATTATTAATGAGAATGTCAAGATTATCATAATTCTGCTCCATATAGTTACAGAATATTTCTACACTGGGGATATGCCGTAAATCCAAACCATGAATGTGCAAGCGATGTCCCCATTCCATAAAATCGGCCTCTTTTGAAAAGCGCAAGGCGGAATCTACAGGAAATCTTGTGGTAGCAATTACGGTTGCCCCACCACGCAACAACATAAGGGTAATGTGGTATCCTATTTTTAAACGAGAACCCGTAATTATAGCAACCTGACCTTTAACATTAGCGGTTTGGAAGCGTTTTAGGTAGTTTAAATCACCACATTCCGGGCACATGGTATCATAAAAGTGGTGCAAAGTATTAAATTTAATTTTGCAAACGTAACAGTCCCTCGGGGATTCTAGTTTTAAGGTTTCTTTTTGTTCTAACGCTGCCGCACTTAATAATTTTGGAGCCTCAAAAATGGGATGCTCCCTCGCATAACGTATACCGGTCTCGTTTCTAGCACTTTTGTCCCTGGCTGCTTGCTTTCGCTTGGCCGCTTTTTTAGCATCTTTTGTACGTCTGGAGAACTCTTCGCGGCTGGGTCTTGACAGCTGTCCAGCCGCTTTAATCAATGCTATTCTTAAATCCTTTGGTATCTCAAATATCTTATCGGTATCAGTGACCAATGTTTCTAAAAGAACAATAGTATTTTTAACACCTTCAATATCGTTCTCAGAATTATTCTTCGATGTACTTTTATTCATTCCTAAAATATTAAACTAAAATTTGATAACTTGTATTAGGAATGAAACCAACTGGTTTTTGTCGTTAAAAACAAGCGAATTACCTCAGGTATATATCCGATTTGCAGACCATTTTGTAATGGGCGCGAAACTACGATTTTTATGCTCTTTTATTGAGAAAATTAAAAAGAAAAGGTAGCGCAGTGATTAGGGCAGGTTAAAATAATTAGGCGGAACTATTTATAAAAATTTCTGTAAATTCTTTTTAAAGAAATGGGCGCTGTCAGTTACGCTTTGCATGGAATTTTGGGCGAAATTACCACCTTGTTCCAAGTAGTAAAATTCCAATGCGGACGTATCCAATTTGGGAAGCATCTTACTGTAATCGATGGAGCCATTCCCTAATTCGCTATAATCCCGTGTTAGCTTGTCCATATCCTTAATATGCCACATCACAAAACGTTCCGGTGCCGTGGCAATAAGCTCTTGGGGACTTTTTTTTGCAGAATGCACAGCCCAATATAAGTCTAGCTGAATCTTTACTAACGAAGCATCTGTTCCATTAATAATGGTATCAAACCCCGTGGTGTCACCATAAGTATGAAATTCAAAATCGTGATTATGATAGGCAAAGCCCAAGCCAGCTTGTTTCACTTGCTCGCCAATCCTATTTAATTGCTCCGGTAAACGTTCAAAGGTTTCTAGGGTTCTATGTTCCGGTGCCATCCAAGGCCATGTAATGTAATTATTCTTCAAGGTTAATGCGCCCGTTATACAACTATCTACGAACTTAGCCAGATCGTCATTAGAGGCATTTACGTAATCCGTAAAGGCATAGTGACAACTAGAAGAGGATAGGCCTAAGTCATCTAACAATTGTTTAAAATCTTTGGCCTTATAGCCATAGTAAGCCACTTTTTCTGCATCAAACCCATAAAGTTCTAAATCTTCATAACCTAAAGCTTTTACCGTCTTCAAACTTCCTACAAGGTCTTTTGCCAAGGCATCCCTAATCGTGAACGCTTGAAGCCCCATTTTATATTTAGGTTTTCCTGCAGATGAAAATAATAGCGTTGGTAAGATGCTGGCTGACCATAATAATCCAGAATTTTTAACAAAGGTTCTTCTGTACATATCTTCTAGGTTTTTTGGATGTATAAGGTCAAACCTTATTTGTAAGTAAGAATAATTCACCAACAACCATTCAGGTTTATATCATAAGCTAATAATACCAGTTATATGAAATTAGGTTTTTAGCCAAATACGCTTTTTAATACAAATCGAAACTAATCAAAATTATGATACAATGGACTCATTAATTGCCTCAATAACTGCATTTGCTGCACGTTCGCCACTAAGCATTGCAGCATTCAAAGAACCATTTAAAAGTTGGTCACCTGCTAGAAATGTTTTGGAGGTTAACCTAGTTTCTGAGGGTGCCATATCATATTGAATATTGGATAGTTCTGGTAAGGCTCTTTTGATATGATACCGCTTTAAAAAAGTAATATCATTTATAGAACATAAAGAAGCTAGTTCAGCACGTACTGCTTTAACAAGTTCTTCTTCACTCATTTGATGTGATTTCACCACTGTTATAGAAAGTAAGTTTTCCTCTCCACTATTGACCATTGGAAGTGAAGAATGGTAAAAAATATTATTTATTAAGGCGTCAGTATCTGTTATTAAGCCAATCAAGGGTTTTTTGATAATTTTTGTTTTTGTTGTAAAATAAAGCGTTTCACAAGATTTCCAGGGTTGCTCCTGGTTCCTAAGATTGGGCACCAAATGCGATGCTTCGGTTGCAATAATAGTGTAATCTACCAGCACTTTGGAACCATCTTTAAAAATTAATTTGCCATCAGTACAGGATTCAATTTTGGTATTATATACAAAGTTCGTTTTTGATAATTTGGATACTAATTGCTTTGGGATGGCTTCGATACCAGCTTTTGGAAGCACGGCACTGCCCGTTCCAAACATCTTATACACAAATTGGAACATTCTAGATGACGTATCTAAATTGGGTTCTAAAAAGATACCACTGAAAAATGGTTGAAAAAAATCTTTTATGATTTCGTCACTAAAACCTTTCACTTTTAAATAGTCTAATGTGCTTATTTCTGTCTCCCTAAAAATCGATTCTATAGCCTTATTTTTAAGTTCACGGTTCAATTTAAAAATCTTCCATTTATCACCAAAGGTCCCAATACCAGAAGATAATGTTGGTAACAGAAGGGAAAGGTTCCTCAAAGGATCTCCTAGGGTGACTTGCCTTCCATTTTTAAATAGGGTTGCTCCAGGTAAAAATTTAGTTAAATCAAGAGCGGTATAGTCCAAATAATTTCGTGCCACAGGATAAGCATCTAGCAATACTTGAAAACCATGATCTAGCTGATACCCGTTAACGACGTCGGTCTTAACCCGACCTCCTGCCCTATCCGAAGCTTCGTAGATGCTTGGGGAATATCCACGGAACTCGAGTACTTGGGCTGCAATTAGTCCGCTTACACCCGCACCAACAATAGCAATTTTCACTTCCTTTTTCATATTCGTAAAAATAAGGAATGTATCGCTTTATCTAATGGAGATTAAAGAAATTTAGAATGTAAATATCTGTAAAAGTGAATTTCCGTTTTTGAAATATCAGCCACAGAATGACATTAAATATAATAAAAATAAAAAAGTAGGAGGTAATGAAAAAAGTACACAAGGAATAGTCAAAAAAAAGTAAAAGAGATAACTAGGTAGGTAGTTGGTGTAAAAAAGGCTATTTCACTTGTACCTGCTATATTAGAGTTTAAGTCATACAGTAACACTTGCGCTTGGTACTTTGATTTATCAACACAGTTCAGTTAAACGGGGCATAGGTGCAACATCAATCCTCCGGCGGATGCCCATAAATATCCTCGAACACGGTATCAAAATTTTCACGCAAGTAAGTGTTCAATTTTTTCTGGTAATCATCTTTGAGCCAACTTAAGAAGTTGTAAGTGCTTTTGCTAATACATTTGGCATAGACTTGTATTCGATTGTCAATATCCGACTTCAATAACTTTGCTAAAGCAATAGCATCATATACATCTTCACTATTTTCAATACAAATGTAAGCATGATGGGCAATCGACTGTTCTAAAACTACTTTCGATGATTCCCCTGCAAAGGTGGCATCTCTATAGATAGCTTTGATATCAAAATAAGTATTTTCAGATTTGGCAAACTCTTCTTTTACGTCGTCAGAAAGATCGTGTTTAAAAACACCTTCAATCTCTTCATCGTCCTTGATACGGTCTATATAGTAATTTGGAGATTTAAAGATAGCCTGCCAATCCAAATCGGCTCCCCATGGTCCAAACCGGTACATATTGTTACCTAAATCTATCATCGTAAATTTAGACTTGTTATTTAGAATCCTAGATCCTCTACCAATCATTTGATAGTAAAGAGTCAATGATTTTGTAGCTCTATTTAAGATAATCGTATCTATGGTAGGTTCATCAAACCCTGTAGTCAGTATACTTACCGAGGATAAAATGGCATTGGGTGTGTCCTTAAACCATTTTAATATTTGTTTCCGTTGTTTTTTGGTCGCCGTATTGTCCAAATGCATAATGGGCAAACCTGCATTTTGAAAAGTGTAAAACACCTGTATCGATGTTTCTATACCGTTATTAAAAATTAATGTTTTTTTACCTTTTGAATGTTTGTTGTAGGCCTCCAATAACTTGTTTAGCATGGACGGACTCGTATACAAATCTGAAGAGGACTTCACCGTATAATCTCCGTTAGAACCTACCTCTAAAGATGTAAGACCCATGTCATATTGAAAAGCTTCTGCTTTTGCCAAGAATTCGTTCTCAATAAGGTTTTCTATCGATTCCCCGGTAATGAGTTCATCATAATTACCGTTCATAGGTAAATCCTTATTGGAGCTTAAAGGTGTAGCAGTTACACCTAATAAAAATGCGTTCTCAAAAAACTTGAACAATTTGGTAAAGGAATTGTAATGTGCCTCATCTATGATGACCAAACCCACGTCGGAAATATCTAATTTTCCGTCGTTGAGCCTATTATTTAGTGTTTCCACCATAGCTACGTAACAACTGTAACGCTCTTGATCATCTAAATTTGCTTTACTGTTTACGACCTTGTTCACAACACCAAAACTAGTAAGCATGCTAGAAGTCTGGTTGCACAACTCTACCCTGTGTGTCATTACCAATACTTTTTTGGAATGATTCTTTAGGTATTGCCTTACAATTTCAGAAAATATAACTGTTTTCCCCCCTCCTGTAGGTAACTGATACAATAAATGATAATCGTCTCTTTCGTTATCAAATTTTTCGAAAATATTCTGAATGGCACCCTGCTGGTAACTATAAAGTTCTTTATCGGTTTTGCGCTCTTGTATTTCAAAAGTAGTTTCTAGCATCATATCTTTTTCGGAGGGCTGCAAAGATACGATCTTAGGCTGCTTTATACTAATGATTGGGATGAAAAGGAGTAACTACCTGACCAATAAACCTATTACTAGCTTATGAAGACATTAAAAATTAGCTAAGACTACGTTTTATTAAATCTTGTGTTTCTTTAATCGCCTTTGATGAAGAAAGCGGTAAAGAACGTAAAACAAAATAGGTGTGTTTTGGTATAACCCAATGATGTAAAGCAAACCTATGATAATATAAATGGAGTACTGAAAGATCTATGGGTGCGTATACCATAGCGGACAGATTAGATTCTGTGGGAATATATTTTTTTATTTTCTTGTTTTTAAGGTGAGGAAGATGATTTAGAACAAGTTAAAAAGCTCCCCGAATTGAAAGATGCTATGCTCGTATAGTACTAGGTAAAAAGACGTACAAATGGCCGATGTTCGTGCTACTAGTAAAAAATAAACCATTTAATTATTTAATTTCCTGACGGGGTTTATAGTAATACATTTAATGAAAGAGGGCCTAATGTCCCGCTCTCATAGCTAAAACTCTTTTGCCTTTTTTTAAATACGTATACCCCGTATTTTGGGTTTTTTTAACTGAAATGTATCAATAATATCTTTTTTGCAGAATGGACCATGCTTTTAAATAAATCACATAATCTTCCCTCGGGGATTAACATCCTAATTTAATTCTATACCGAGTTTTAATAAAAATAAGAATCTAGTTTAATGACCATGTCATGTTTTTAAACTAACGTGAGAAGCTCCAAATTGAGCCATACCTTTATACCCAAATCCTAATTCTGCGAGTGTCGCAAACTTTTTACCTATCCGAAAACTGAGTGCAGTCGCTTGAAAACTGAGATTAGTATGATATTTTCCATTTGTAAAATAGGCTAAGCTAATACCCGAATATTTTAAAAATTGGTTTTAAAATGTATCTATAGTCCGTCTCAATAGCGATGGTGATATTAGAAAATTCATCTATAGTAGGGTCACTTAAACCTAAGATGTTTGAAAAATTAGTAGTGACTTTTAATTCTTCATAACTAATATTTTCACCAATTATAAAGCGAGTTTTAATTCCATACTTGTATCCTAAACTAAGGACACCACTACGCGCTGTATCTTCAAACATAGTATTTAACAAATTCATAGAGACTAAGCCTGCCATAGCCAAAACGAATTTGACTTGTTCCTTAAGTTTGCACCTGTGAAAAATTTAGACAAAAGATTGTAAATATGATGGTTAGACTAATCGTTTTTATAGTTTTTATATTCTATTTTTTTTGGTTGATTTGGGTTTTAGTTTTTAGCCTGTGTTTTATAAAAAAAGCCCTAGCTACTATGCTAAGGCTCTTTAGCTAATATATAAATCGTTCCCCCGAAGATTTACATACTAGTGTTGGTGTCTTTTTTAATCCAATGGCTCAATTGTAAATATTGCATCTGCGGCATCCCCATCCCCATTAAACTTTAATTTAAAAGGGTCCACACTTGTGGCACCAGCCACAAGCTCTGGTAGATATATTTTTTTTGATTTGTACCCCAAATCATCATCAGGATCTGCATTCAAAAAGCCACCAGCATCCGCTTCATACAAATTCCCTCGAATGAAAATATAACTTTCATTACTGATATTCTCTAAAGTGATTATCGCAGATTCGTTAATTATTAATTTGCTGGCAGTTGCTTGTTGCTGCGTATCTTCCGTATAGGGTCCCCATAAACCTATGTCATTTAAAGAAGGGATATTAAAGAAATCAAAAGGAGCTTCAAATGCACTTAAATAAGCAAGATGATCTTTATCACTAGCGATATCGATATATCCATACATTTCAGGTGTACTACCTTCATTTGTAACATTAGTACAATCAAGTTCTACTAATGTTATTTTAAAACTTGATCTAATTTTATTGCATTCCCTTGCTGTATATTCTGTTTCCAATACAACTTCGGCTATACCTCCATCAGAAATATTATTTAAAGTATATGATAAAGGTGCTCCAGGAGAATCTTTAGAATAGTTACCTCCAGTTAAAATATATTCTTTAAGACCTTCAATACCATTAATGGTTTGCACTGCTCCATCGCCGGCACCACCTCTAACATAAGCCTTAATGGTGGAATTATTTATAATATTTTTATATTCAGCACTTGCTTGAACACCCGCTTCTGTAAATACACCATCATCGTATGAAGCTTCAAATGCTAATTTCATTTCAGTATTTGAATAGCTAGAAGTCGCTGTAAATAAAACCATGCGACCATAATTTACAGCGGATACATAATAGGGTAAGGTAGTGCCGAATGTTGCCGGATCAGGCAAATCGGTCTCTGAAAATAAATCACTTGGTTGGGTTACTTCGTTCATGCTTATACTAAAATATTTTTGCACAAACTTGATTACAATTTTACTCTCAACTTTGTCAGATTCAAAATTAAATTGACCACTTACATCATACGATGCACCACTATAATTTGCGCCAATACTCGCACTAAGTTGTTCCCTTGAATACACATTTTCGATTCCAAAACTCAAATCAGCTGCAGTAGCTCCAATAACAGGTGCGCTTAAAATATCATTTATAGCTTCAGCTACAGATGCACTCGTTGGGTTTTCTACAAGCCTACTAACATCACCATCTAGATTAAATTGAGAATACTTAATGGTTATTGGCTTACGGCTACCAGCAATAGATAAATACTCCCCTGTTGTAATAGACGCTCCTGTTATAAGGGCTCCAGGATAAAATTTCTCCTCATTTGGATTTAATAATAGCATTTCACTATATCCAGGAGCTACTTTATAACTTGTGGTTGTGCATAAATAATTACCTATTTCTGCAGGAGCAGTTTTTGAATCTGGAATCTCCTCTGGCGTATCAAGGTTAATTTTTTCAGTATTCTCAAAGCCTGGAAGTGCCTTAACAGTAGTATTGAAAGCCGTTAAATTAGCTGCTGCAACAATAGCAGGGTCTTCAACTGGTTCAATTACAATTGAATCTTCTGGGGCAGGATTGTCTTTGTTGCATGCTGAAATAAATAAAAGACTCAATAAGAGCGCAAATAGTATAATTGGCATTATTTGCCAGTTTGGCGTTAATTTGGTTAAAAGAATGGTAATGGTCTTCATTAAATAGCCGTTTATTTTTTTTTGGTTTTAACTATCTCGTTGATGCGTATCAACTAACGTGTGCAAGCTATTCAATGTATGAAAGTCAAGAAATACGTAGTATTCTTCATTTTTACGTAGGGGTACGTAACCTATGGGCATATTGAGAAAGAGTTCAGCTAAAATAGGCTAAGAGGAAATAGCATTTAATACTGTAGAAGTAAGCCGTTGAAGTCTAAATAGTACTGATGTAAATAGATTGTTATAGGTTCGAAAGAAGCACAATAAATTCTTTAGCCCAAACGAAGAGCGCATCTTGTTCTGAGGCCAGATTAAGCTTCCCTTTGATGTTAGAACGGTGTTTTTCTACTGTTCTGCTTGAAATACTTAGCAGCTCTCCGATTTCTTTTGAAGCCTTGCCTTGCGCTACCAAACGCACTATAGTGCGCTCTGAAGGTGATAATAGTTTTATTTTTTGTAATTCGGGAGAAATCTCATTGTCTAAAACATCATTAAAAACCGAACTAAAATAGGGCGTACCCCTGCCTACACTTTGAATGCAATTATGTACTTCTTGAAAAGGCTCATCTTTTAAAATATAGCCCATGATATTCAATAGCTTGGCCTGATGAATGAAGCCTTTCTCTTTGTGAGAAGTAAGCATAATAAATTTAGTGTGCGTATACTTTTCTTTGTACTTTTTTATGACTTCAAGGCCAGTTAGCATGGGCATTTCCATATCTAAAAGTGCAATAGTAGGGTGTAGCGCTATAATTTGTTCTAAAGCACGTGCACCATTTACTGCGGTACCAACGACCTCGTAATTGTATTCTTTTAATTCAACCACCAAACCCTTTAATAACATAGGGTGATCGTCTGCTACGAAAATGCTAATTGCCTTATTCATTTATATGGGGATTTTCACCAAGATGGTGGTGCCTAGTTCTCTGGTACTTTGAATGGATAGTTTACCTTTTAAAATACGTATGCGTTCTGCCATGGTTTTTAATCCGAGGCTATTTTGTAATATCCCTTTGTTGGTATGAAATCCGCACCCATTATCTTTTATCAATACTTCAACAACATTTTTACGTTTAAAAATGTTTACAATCAAGGTTTTCGCATCAGCATGCTTGAGGACATTCGTTACAGACTCTTGTATGAATCGATACAAGTTTAAGGTATCTGCCTCATTAAAATTAGTATTGATGTTCTCTAATTCTACAGAGAAAAACAGGTCTGACTCTCCGTCCAAGTCAAATAAAAGTTGCTCAATACTAGCCGTTAACCCCAGCTGCTTTAATGTTGCTGGGTAGAGGTCTCTTGATATGCTCCGTACTTCCTCTAAAGCCGCGTTGGCTAAAGCAGATAGTTCTGGTTGTTCTAGATTTTGAGCTTTCTTTTTGATAAAAGTCAACTGTTGCCCAACACTATCATGAAGGTCTTTTGATACACGGGTGCGTTCATTTTCTTGAGCTTCAATTAAGGCTTCCGTAAAATGTTCTTGTAACTTAATATCTTTTCTTGCCTTTTGTCTTGATTTAAAAACTAAAACGAAACCAAATATGCCTAAGAGGCCAATACCGCCAAACCATAAGAGTTGGTTTTTTAGCTTGTTCTGAGTATCTAAAAATACAATATCTCTTGCCTGTTCTTTAATTTGATAATCACGCTTTTCAGTATCATATTGTATTTGTAATTCATTAAACCGAGCTGCCTTCTGTATGGTAAATACACTATCTTTTAATTGGTCATAGATTTTAAAATTATCTGCCGAACTTTTGTAATTTTGGAGTGCATAATCGCATTTTGACAGCAAATGATACGACCATCGTTCTTTATTGACACTTACGTTTTTTGCTAACAATGCACCTTCTAAAGCAAACGCTCTTGCCTGAGGGTAGTTATTCATTTTAATATAGGTTTCAGCAATGTCGTTACAGGTATGGGCGGTACTTCCATTTCTTTTGAGCTCTTTTTTTATTGCTAAAGCTTTGAACAAAAATTCTAATGATTCTTCATGTTTGCCCTGTGCATTTAGAGTAGAACCAGTATTGCCTAATAAAATGGCTTTTGTACCTAGAATATAGACATCATTAGAAGACAAACTATCTATTTTTAAAAGTCCCGCATTAAAGTAACGCAGTGCTTTCTCTCGATCCCCTCTCTTTTGATTTAAAGCGCCTAAACTTCGATAGCTCCCTATTAATCCTATTATATCATTGTTTTCTTCTTGTATCTTTAAGGATTGATTAAAATTAGATTCAGCCTCGCTATAATCACCAGTGAGCAAATAAACAGATCCTATTGAAGTAAAACTTTCACTAGTTGCTGTTTTGTTTTGCATTGCTTCATTAGTTCTCAAGGCAATGAAATAATGGAATAGCGCCTTTTCAAAATCTGAAATACTTTTATAAATATGACCTAATTTATAATAACATTTTGCAGCGTCTGTCTTTCTGTTTTGATTCTCAAAACCCACTAAAGCATCATTTATAAAGCTAATGGCCTGCGGAATATCCTTTGTTTGATAGTAGTAAGCCCCTAAATGGTAGTTGCCCAAGGCAATTAAATAGGGGGCATCAACTTTAGTTGCGAGTTCGTGTCCTTTTTTGAATTTAGTATAGGCACTATCATTTTCATTCTTTTTTAATAGAAGAATACCGGCATCATAATATGCTTTGGTAGCTGTAGTTTCCTTTTGTTGTTCTCTCTGAAAAAAATGTGGGGTATTAGCAAAACAGGGCTGAATTAGCAGGAATAAAAAAAGATTAGTGATTCCATAGCTTAGCAGAAATAGGTCTTTCAAGATTGTAAGTTAATTTGGTTAAAGATAATGAAAATGTTATATTTTCAAAAGTCAACCAGGCCTTATTAGCCGCAGTACTTTTGTTTACCAATAGTATATAACCATACCTCCCATGTTCACATTTATAAATTCAGTCTTAATTTTATACTGTTTTTAATTACTATTAGCATAATTACATCGTTTGGCTTGCAGTGAAAATTATACTTGGGTTATTTCGCATTTCAAGACGAAAGTAAGTTAATAAAAAATACATAATGCGTCGTTAATCGAAATTTAAGAATCAACTATCTATTTATTCTTAATATAAGCAGCTCAGCTAATAATAACAGGCCTGATATTAGGATTTCTCCTAAAAAAGACTATATTGTATATAGAAATTTTAAACTTAAAGAGATATATGAGGCAACTTAAAATCACGAAGCAAATTACCAATAGAGATACTAAATCATTAGAAAAATACTTTCAGGAAATATCAAAACTTGATTTGATTACCGCCGAAGAGGAAGTAGAATTGACCAGAAGAATTCGTGAAGGAGATCAAATTGCCCTAAACAGTTTAGTCAACGCTAACTTACGTTTTGTAGTTTCTACAGCAAAACAATATCAAGGAAGCGGTCTGCGGCTTTCCGATTTAATCAATGAAGGAAATATTGGATTGGTTAAAGCAGCCAAACGTTTTGATGAAACAAGGGGGTTTAAATTTATTTCATATGCCGTATGGTGGATTCGTCAATCTATACTGCAAGCGATATCCGAACAATCGCGAATGGTGCGCTTACCATTGAACAAGATTGGAGAAATAAGCAAAATAAAGAAAGCTACCTCTTCTTTGGAGCAAGTGTATCAAAGACCTCCAAACGCACTAGAAATTGCAGGAGAGTTAGATATGAACACTGACCAAGTGAAATTGGCACTAAAGAATTCGGGAAAGCATGTATCCATGGACGCACCTTTTGAAACAGGAGAATCTTCTAACCTATATACCGTAATACAGTCAAAAGATTCAACAAGTCCCGATGCTGAATTAATGAGAGAATCACTTAACGCAGATATGACCCAAGCATTAAAATCCCTTCCCAGCAGGGAAAGCGAAGTAATTCGCCTGTATTATGGACTTGGAGAACACAATCCTAAAAGCCTTAGTGAAATCGGGGAATTATTTGATTTAACCAGAGAAAGAGTTAGACAAATAAGGGAAAAAGCTATTAGAAGATTACGTAACAAATCGCAAAACGAAGTATTGCAAAGCTATCTATAGTCGTAAATTTTCAGTTGTAATACAGTGTGTTGTGTTATCTAAAAAAAAAGCCATCACAAAATTGTGATGGCTTTACTTTTCTCAATCATAATTTTATTCTGGCATCAAAACTGTATCCAATGCGTGAATTACACCGTTGGAGGCTGCTACATCTGCTATAACTACAGTAGCCATGCCACCTTTAGCATCTGTCAACATCACATTACCGTCTTTTAGGCTCAAATCAATACTGCCTCCTTGTACCGTTTCTACGGTAAACTTTCCGTCATTAGCATTAATCGCCTCAATTACCGCTGCTGCCTCAAATTTCCCGGCAACTACATGATACGTTAATATTCCGGTCAACGCATCTTTACTTTCAGGTGTCAACAGACTCTCTACTGTTCCCGCAGGTAATTTTGCAAAAGCATCGTTGGTTGGAGCAAATACCGTAAATGGACCAGTACCGCTCAATGTTTCAACCAAGCCAGCTGCTTGCACTGCAGCAACCAAAGTGGTGAAATTATCATTCCCAGCAGCAACAGCTACAATATTAGGAGCTACCTCCTCAACTACAGCTTCAACCGCCTCAACTGCTTCTGTCGCTTCCTCTTTTACTTCTTTTTTCTTTTCACCACAGGACACAAATAATAGGGCCGAAAATGCGAAAAGGCTTAATACTTTAATAGTTTTCATAAATATTAGGTTTTAGTTTGTGTAAATATACTGTGTATTTCATGCTGTTTATTCTTTTTAACACAAGATTAAACAAAAAAATTAAGTAGCTATTGTACTACTCCTAGTTTATGGCCAATACAATACGGGTAAATCAGCTTCTTTTAGCAATTCATTAAAGGAGGTAACATCCTTGGTTTTGATAACCTCTAACCTAGATTTTAAGATTCTCCATTGTTGTAAATAGTCTTTACTTACATCCCGCGTTCCTTGTGTAACAGGTAAATTTCCTTTTCCGATTGAATTCAAAAAGTCTTTGAACTTGATTAAAAGACGAGCTTCAAACATATAATTACTTTGATACGTGCGCATTTCTTTTTGTAAAATTTTTGCTATCCAACCATCGATACTTTCGTTTAGTACAAATCCTTTACTATTAATGGAATCATCTTCTGAAACCTCTAAAATAAAATCTAATTGTTGTTTAATTTTCCGAAGATCTCGTACGCCTTTTGCCATTGCTGTAGCTCCTTCATAAATAGATTTCGATAGTGCATCTCGCTCCGCATAAGCCGAAGCCACATTTTCAATACTATTCGAAATTCGTGAATCTATCTTAATATCAAAGTCTTGGGTTTGTGTAAATTCCCCAATCTTCAACCGTGCTTTATAATTACCGGGAGCGGCGTTATACGCCGATAAATCTCGGTTTGTAGTGTACAATTCGGTCAGACAATCAAAACGACCCACTTTCATATTCCAAGCATACCGATGCGTACCTTTGGTTTTCCTCAATTGTTGCTTTAGTATGCTATCACATCCCACTATCGCCATGTTGCTAAATTCAGAATGAACTACCTCTCCAGAACTGTTCATTATTTCTAAGGAAATTGGCGTGTTCTCTGAAATTTCTTTATTGAGTACGTAGTTAATCTGAACCCCTTGAGGCGGATTCTTCCCAAACCCCCCATCAATACTATAAGCAACCGATAGCTCTGTTTGTACATCATTGGGCTTGTATAGGTAGTACTCCGCTTTTGCTATAGCATCCGATATTTGATGTAATGGAGTAAGGTCATCTAATATCCATAATGCCCTACCCTGAGTAGCAACAACTAAATCTTTTCGTTTTATCCTTAAATCGGTAATAGGTACCTCTGGTAAATTATTTTGTAACGGATGCCATTGTGTACCATCATTAAAAGAAACAAATACGCCTGTTTCGGTACCTGCATATAACAGCCCTTTTCGATCTGGATCTTCTCTTACAGTTCTTGCAAAAGTATCTCCAGGGATACCGTTCACAATTTTTGTCCAAGTGACACCATAATCGCTTGTTTTAAAAATATAGGGCGTAAAGTCGTTCATTTTAAACCCCATAACCGCTATATATGCCGTTGCCGAATCGTGTGGCGAAGGTTCTACCACATTAATGATACTTTCTTTGAGTCCTTTTGGTGTAACATTAGACCATGTTATTCCGCCATCTTGGGTAAGATGAACTAGGCCATCATCTGAACCAACCCAGATGACTCCCTCTTTTAAAGGAGACTCTTCAATATTAAACAGATTGTTATAGCTCTCAGCGGTGATTTGCTCATTACTAACGGGTTCTCCGCCTTTTCCTTGGTGTGCTTTGTCGTTCCGTGTTAAATCCTCGCTAATTTCTTCCCATGTGGTACCCCTATCCGTAGACTTCATCACATATTGCGAACCATAATAAATTACGTGGGGGTTATGGGGAGAAACAATTACGGGTCCGTTCCAATTGGCTCGGTATTTTAAATTCTTAGGTTGTTCTCCAGTAACCCTAGTTGGATATGGCATTACCATACGTGTATTATCAATATCGCGGTCCCATTCCACAAAATTACTGGCAAAGTAGGTGGAATAAACAAATCTAGGATTATCAGGGTCTACAGCTACGGTGGAAGATTCCCCTGCTCTCATGACATCCCAATGCATTTCTCCTATACCATTATCGACCACACGGCTATCAATGGCAATAGTGCTATTGTCTTGTTGGCCGGAGTAAATTCGGTATGGATGTCCGTTATCTGTCAGTAGTCTATAAAACTGGCCTGTGGGTTGGTTGTACATGGTAGACCATGTTTCGCCGCCATTAAAGGTAACAGATCCACCGCCATCATTGGCATTAACCATAATATCACTATTCTTGGGATTAATCCATAAATCATGATGGTCTACGTGGCTCCCTTTTATTCCTGTAAAGGTTTTTCCTCCATCTATAGATTTCATGGCAAAACTATTCATGACCCAAACTTCATCTTCGTCATTAGGGTCAGCTATAATGTGCATATAGTACCAAGAGCGCGCATAGGTAGTTGCGTCGTTGGTCATTTGCTTAAAGCTCTCCCCAGCATCTTCTGAGCGATAGACGCCTGCTTTGTCTCCTAACGCATCAATAGCGATATAAACGATATTGGGATTCGCAGGTGAAATATCAACGCCCATTTTACCCTTTAATTCAGGTAGGCCTTTATTAATTTCCTTCCAATTCTTACCACCATCCGTAGTCTTGTATATTTTACTGCCCGGACCGCCACTGTGCACGACCCAAGGTTTACGCCAGAACTCCCAAGTGGCAACCATCATAAAATCGGGATTATTTGGATCAACCGTCATATCCACAATTCCAGAATCCTGATTTACATAAAGGATTTTCTCCCAAGTCACGCCTCCATCTTCTGAAAGATAGACACCACGTTCCTCATTAGGCCCCCATGGATTGCCTTGGGCCGCAACATAGACTTTATCTGGATTATTTGGATGCACATACACATCACTTATATGCCTAGTTTCCTTTAGCCCCATATGGGTCCACGTTTTACCAGCATCAGTGGATTTATAAAGTCCGTCTCCATGAGAAGTCTTTACTCCACGAACGGGCGACTCTCCCGTACCCACATAAATAATATTAGGATTTGAAGGTGCAGGGGTAATATCTCCGATACCAGTGGTATTAAAAAAGCCATCGGAAATATTTTTCCAGGTTGTACCTCCATCTGTTGTTTTCCAAACGCCCCCGCCTGTAGCTCCCATATAATAAGTAAATATATCGTTAGGCACCCCAGAAACTGTTGTAGACCTTCCACCGCGAAAAGGTCCTATCATACGATACTCCATAGATTCGTATAGGCTTTCTGTAATTGGATGGTCTGCGCTATTCTTGTTTCGTTGTGCATACAAACTAGAAGAGATGAAGAGTATCAGCAGTAAGGTGTGTAGTCTTGTTTTCATTGGATGGTTTGTGTAGTTACTTTAGGACTAAAAAGATACTATAATTTTAGGAATACTTCAACAACGTTTATCAGAAATCAATCTGTATCCTCTTAAAAATGGCATACGGACTATCCTGCGTGTTTTATCCTGAGTATAGCTTCAAATAACAACTTATATGAACTACAGCATGTGTATAAAACTTCACTACTGGTTCTTTTCTTTAGTTACCACACATTAAAATTCTTAACCCATTCTATTACAAAAAATTACAAATCCCTTAGAAATATAAATTTTATACATCAAACAAACTTAAAGAAATAGATTAAAAACCCTATAATGTTATTTGTTCCGTATTCCCTATTTGTAGTAAATGCATATAAGTTTTGTATTTTCGAAAACCAAACAAAGCATGTTAACCTAATTAAATCTTCATCAATGAAAAATCTACTACAAATTGTGGTTTCTACGCTCCTCTTTTTTATTACACTGGAAAGCACTAGCCAAGAGCAACCGAATATTGTATTGATATTTCCTGATAATTTGGGTATTGGAGAAGTAAGTGCCTATGGTAGTGCAAGGGGTATTACGACTCCGAATATTGACCGAATTGGTACCGAAGGTATTCGGTTGAACAACTTTAATGTCGAATATTCCTGTGTGGTGTCCAGAATTGCAATTCTTACCGGAAGATATGCCGTACGTGCAGGCGCTGGTGCAGCGGGTAATGGTATGACCCTATATGAAGAGACAATGGCCGAGCGTTTGAAAACAGCCGGCTATTCCACTGCTTTATTTGGAAAATGGCATGTTGGTGGACCTGATTGGGAAGGAAAACGAGAACCCACTCACCAAGGTTTTGATGAATGGTGGGGTATACCAGGAACCAGTACCACTGCTCAAAACACTATGTTTGATGGGTTTGACCCTAAGCTTTATGAAACAACCTATATCTGGGAAGGAGAAAAAGGGCAACCCTCCAAAAAAGTAAAACCTTATAATTTAGATACACGGCGAACGATTGACAGGGAAGCTGCTCAAAAAGGGATTGATTTCATGAAGCGAAATACCAAGGACAAGAATCCGTTCTTTTTATATTACCCCATGACTCAAGTACATTTTCCGACGCTTACACATCCAGATAAAGTAGGGTCTACCGGCGCTGGAGATATAGCCGATGCTATGGCCGATGTAGATCATAACGTGGGGCTTATATTGGCAGAAATAAAACGATTAGGAATTGAAGAAAATACATTGGTAATTTGGTGTACCGATAATGGTGCAGAGATGAGAAGGCCATGGCGCGGCGCGGCAGGACCATGGCGAGGCTATTATAATTCTGCTATGGAGGGTGGAATACGTACCCCTTTTGTTGCCATGTGGCCTGGAAAAATAAAACCAGGACAGATATCCAACGAACTAATGCATGAGGTCGATATTTTTCCTACGATTACAACAGCTGCAGGTGTACCCGACCCTATTCCAACAGATCGTGCATTTGACGGAATTGATCAACTGGACTTCCTGAAAGGAAACCAAAATACCTCCAACAGAGAAAGCGCTATTTTTTTAGCGAGGCAAGGCTATGCGATGGCCATCAAATGGGAAAATTGGAAACTTTGGTATTACTACAGCACGGAAGAACCAGACCCGAATCCAGATAATTTAGTCCGATTATTTGATTTGAACGTTGATCCAAGAGAGGAATTTGATATGAAGGATTTTTATCCATGGGTAATTCCGGTAATGGATAGTATCATTGCAGATTATGAAGCTTCTCTCATCAAATACCCAAGAATTTCGGGTAAGGCATCTGACCCCTATATCCCGCCTACCTTAGGTTCTGGAGAATCAGTTCAGGTCTATGCAAGGTCTGATAGGGAAACGCTCCAAAAACGCTCCAAGGCACTTGAAAATCCAAATTTTTCCGGCGCATGGTCTACCAAAGAAATAATTTCTACACCACCTAGAAGAGGGATAAAACCTGAACGAATGCCAACCCTTGGCAGCGGCTGGGGAGCTGAAATTTCAATCCTACATCAACCAGACAACTTAGAAGTGGAACGTGTGGTATTTGTGCCAAGAGAAAAACAGTCTCCCGTCCGATATAGGTTTGAGTTGAATGGCGTAATAACTGAAAATGAAATCAATATTGGTCGCTCGTGGCCAGCACCGAAGTCTACCACTTTATGGGATGGAAATCGTTTGGTGATTTCAACTATTTACTCATTTATAAGCCCCACAAACGGACAATTGGCCAATAGTGAGCTAACGCAAACCCTCTGGTTACAACCTGCTACAATTTCGCCATGGGAGCCAACTTTGGTAGTTGAGACCACAAGACATGCCATATTGAATGGGAAGCCATCCACCAATAGAACGGTATACTATAAAGGGTTTCGTTGAATGTACAAGTAGTTTTAGTAGTGTTAGATAGAAAAATATTATAAATAATAGTGCGTAGTATATAGTCTTTGAAGTAGCGTATGCCAATCTAAAATGTATAAACGCGTGCGTTTAGAATACAGAACACTACTATCAATAAGGTTAATCTTGATCTGCAGCAGTAGCTTGAAGACGTGGGGTTAAAAAAAGAGAAACAAAGATTTACAAAATCGTGACCCTAACTTTTTTCTTTTTTAAGCGTGAATTATTTAGTTTCTCTACCAGCTCTTTTGCTATTTTAAGAGGTACGGCAACAAAAGCACAATCCTGTTTAAGTTCAATAATACCCAATTGGTCTTTGTTGATACCACCTTGTTTAAGGAACAAACCAGCGATATCACCTTTAGAAATTTTATCCTTTCTCCCTCCTGAAATAAAAAGGGTTTCCCAAATTGGAGCTTTGTAAGGTGATTTTTTAGAGATGTCTATGGGTGTATCTTTTTTTATAAAATCGGGCAAGCGTTCCGTGTCACCCTGTAGTACATAGGCTGTTCCTTTTTCATTCACTCTTGCAGTTCTTCCGTTTCTGTGGGTAAACTCCACTACTGCTCTAGGGAGCTCGTAATGAATGATATATTTCATTTCTGGGATATCGATTCCCCTTGCTGCCAAATCCGTCGCAATGAGTACTTGACAGGTACCGTTTCTAAATTTAATTAAAGAACGTTCGCGGTCTTTTTGCTCCATCCCACCCGAAAAGCAGCAATAATTAACGCCATTTTTATCCAGAACGGCACTTACTTTTTCAATACTATCCTTGAAGTTGCAAAATATAATACCAGGTTCATTACCAATATAAAGCAGCAGATTAACCAAGATTTGTCCTTTATCCTTATCTGGAGAAAGCACTGTTTTAATGGTAAGCTGAGAGGTCTTTTTTGTAGTTAAATAATTGATAATGTTAGGCGTTTCCAAGCCTACAAAGTTTGGAATTTTAACCCCCTGTGTAGCAGATGTTAGAATACGTTTATCTAACTGGGTCAATTCACCTATGATAGCGTTCATCTCTACCTCAAAACCTGTTTCGAGGGATTTATCAAACTCATCCAAAACTAGAGTTTTAATGCTATTTTTAGAGAACCGGTCTGCATCAAAGTGGTCCAGAATTCTTCCTGGTGTTCCAATTAAAATTGCCGGAGTATGTTTTAGTTCTATTTTGTCTTTGGACATTGGTCTGCCGCCATATACCGCATTAACCTTAAAACCCGAGCCCATGGTCCGAATTACCTGTTCAATCTGTATGGCCAATTCGCGAGAAGGCACTAAAATAAGCGCTTGTACTTCTGTAGATGTCGCATCCAAGCTTTCAACAAGCGGCAGTAGAAAAGCTAAGGTTTTACCGGTACCTGTTGGCGAAAGCAAAACCGTGTTGACCGATTTTCCAATTACGCTAATAGCTTCCACTTGCATTGGGTTCAATGCACTTATTTTTAATTTTTCTAAAATATCCAATTGGTTGCGGATAGTATTGGCCATAGGTGTTTTTATTTCTAGTTAAAGCTTAAATCTAAATTTCAAGAAGTGCTAGACAGTTGTTGATTCTGAAACTATTTAGTTGATTGTGCCCCGTCGCCATTATTCTCCTATTGTACTTTACTTTTTTTTACTCCTCGCAACTAAGGAAGATACTCTTTACTGTAATACTTCTTACTTTCTGACTTTTTACTCCTTGTCTTTTAGAGGCGTTTCAACATTTGTATTCAAAGCACCTTGCTGTCCTATATGCTCCGACAGCACCTTTTCCATCAATTCTTCTTTCGTTAAGTGATGAAATATGGTTCTAATTTTTTCTTTTGTGTCAGCAGAAATAGTACGGTTTGGTTTGGTTTTAAATATTTTTTTAGCCCACAATACCAAATTGGTTTCTTCCCTATTCTCATCATCTTGCTTTTTAACTTCATGGAAAACAAGACCCAGTTCTTTTTCGAATTCAGGAATATCTACGCGTTCTTCTTTCTGTATGATGCTTAAAGAAAGTCCTGTTGCTCCTGCCCTAGCCGTTCTACCGCTTCTATGTACATAGGCTTCGTATGTATCAGGTAAATGGTAGTTGACCACAAAGGAAGTCTCTTTTACATCAATACCACGGGCTGCTAAATCGGTCGCTACCAGAATATCGATAAAGCCTTCTCGGTATTGGCCCATAATGCGGTCGCGGATTCCCTGACTCAGGCTTCCATGAATAGCACCGGAAGAAAACTTGTTGATGGCTAATTTTTTTGCCAGTTTATTTACAGCTGCTTTTGTTTTGCAGAAAATAATACCGCGATCCCCTTCTTTGGAGTTTAAGAAATGTAGCAATACCTCCAACTTTTCAATGGGTTCTACGACCACATACTTATGGTCTATGCCCTGATGTCCCATTTGTGCCATATCCGCTTCTAGATGTACCACATGTTTGGACATATAATTCTGTACCAATTGTTTTACTGTTCCTGGCATGGTAGCGGTAAACAATAAAGTCCTTCTAGATTTGGGGATTTCGGTAGCTAAGGTATCCAAGTCTTTTTGAAGGGCGCTTACCATTTCATCTGCCTCGTCCAAAACCAAATACTTTATTTTTTTGATGCTAATAGCCTCACGTTTTACTAAATCTATTAATCGACCGGGGGTTGCTACGATAATATGTGTAGCTTCCTTCAAGCGTTCTATTTGTGGCTTTATAGGAATACCACCACAAACAGAAGCAATGGATATGGCCGGATTATAAATAGCGAAAGAGATTAAATTCGAATAAATCTGCTGTCCCAATTCTCTCGTAGGAGCCAAAACTAAAGCCTGTACCTCGTTATTTTTGGTGTCGATTAGTTGTAACAGCGGTAAGCCAAAAGCGGCGGTCTTTCCCGTTCCCGTCTTTGCCAATGCAACGACATCCTCCTTTTTCTGTAATAGTATAGGAATGGTTTTTTCTTGAATATCCGTTGGAACGGAAATATTCAAATCGGCAAGACTTTGAAGCAACTGCTGGTTAATTCCTAAATCGGAAAACGATTTTGACATAAGATAAATTTAGAACAAAGATAGTCAGATGAAACTCCACAAAGGTACCTGCGAATGCCCTTATATTTTTATAGCAGCATCTCTTCCGAAACTTAGTTAAACTAGCATAACTAATGTCAGGAATAAAAACCAAGTAGTTCCGTCTTTGTCCAAATTATAAAATACAGTATAGGCAAAGTCCCCCTGTTGAGAAAAACTATTAATAATAAGCAACCAATAACCTAATAAAGTTAAGCCTCTTGAAGTGTCCGTTTAGACTTTCTGTATAAATATTTTGAATAGATGGTCCGTTTGGCAAAACGGTTTAGTTTAGGGGAGTTGACCATCTTAATATAAATAGGTTTAGTAACTCCAAAATACTCGTATGTTGTACCGTCTAAAAATGTGATTTCCAATACTAGTCCATCGTGAATATAATCTGATATTCCAGAATTAGTAATGGTTTCTGTATAGGCATCAAGGTTTGCTTCAATCGTTTCCGGAGCTATGCTGACCAAAAAGTGATATCCGTCAATTATAGCACGACTTTGCAACTCTGCTTCTTCTTGTTTTGCATCTCCCTCTTGGAATTTATCTGGGTGCCATTCCTTTACCAAATTGCGATATGTTGTTTTGAGTGTCTTAAGGTCGATTTCCTTATCGATACCAAATAATTTCTTATACTGACCAATACGTTTCATAGCGTTTTTTTACAAGGCGCAAAATTACGCCTTTAATACTAGAGAAGTACTAACTATAGGCATTATGTTATCGTTAAGCGCAAAGCGACACGTAATACATCTTTTGAAGTGAAATTTGAATACAAAAAAACCCCATCGTCACCGATGGGGTTTTGCTAAACTTTAAAGTATATGTATTAGATAACTTTTACGTTCACTGCGTTTAATCCTTTGTTTCCTTCTTGAAGATCGAATTCAACTTCATCGCCTTCGCGAATTTCGTCTACTAATCCTGAAATGTGCACAAAGTGATCCTTTTCAACTCCTTCTTCAGTGATGAATCCAAAACCTTTTGTGTCGTTGAAAAATTTTACTGTTCCTTTACTCATTGTAATGTAATTAAATTTATAATACTATTTAGTTGGTAAAGATGATACCATTTTTTTGACTTACAATATTTTAATTCATTTTTTTTAATTTATTATCCGTTTTCACCCAAATAATTCCTCGAGAATCACAAAATATAGCAACTATATCTCAAGAGACAAACTACTCAACGATTTTATATCACCCTATAAAGAGGCTATACTTATAAAGTTAACCAAAGAGAATGAGCTAAAACAGTGGGTTCAATAACAACATAGACACAGGTGTATACTGTAAATCATAGGGTACGAACTGCACTTACATTTAAATATTTCTTACGCGAAGAAATATTTTTGATTTCTTCGCATAAGAAATACAATATAATTTACAAAATATACCAAAAAACACATAAAGAGCCATGGCACCCTTGAATTATGGTGTCGGGTATGTGGTAAAACCTAATCTATTAAGATATAAACCAAGGATAAGGCCTACTAAACCTGCCGTAATTTAAGGTCCAATTATGAATAGTCAGAATTCTTTTTGCTTAAAAGCGAGGTTCTAATAAAAGTTTCTACCAAGCACTTTTTAAACCATAACGTTTTAGATTGATACGTACTTTAGTAGGTAAGGGTTATTTACGCTTAAACAACACCGGTTTTAAACAGCGACTTCTTACGGCAAAACCGTCTTAATTCCCTCATGATACTGAGGAAAGGAAACTAGATTATTATGACCTCCATCATCTACAGTGAAAAATATTTTACGCTCGTGTGGAATGGTATCATATAGCTTGTTCCCAGATTCATAAGGCACAACGGAATCGCTGGTACCATGAAAAATGGTGATGGGACAAGATACCATCTGCATGTATTCAAAAGAAGGAAAGGTATATTTTAAGAATAAGGTGACAGGGAATATAGGAAACATACTTTTAGCCACATCTAACAAATTGTAAAAAGGCGTTTCCAGTATCAATTGTTTGGGATTATTCGCAGCTGCTAATTGAGTAGCGATGCCCGTTCCTAACGATCTGCCGTAAAGCGAAAGCTTACGTTCATCATAATGCTTCAAGGTGTAGTTGTAAAACAATTGGGCATCATCGAACAAGGCCTCTGGACTCAATTTTCCTGTGCTTTTACCATAAGTTCGATAATCCATAATAACAACATCGTACTGTTTTTTAACAAAGTAAAGTGCTATTTCTCCCCAACGGGATAAATCACCAGCATTTCCATGAAAATATAGGATTACTCCTTTAGGTTCAGAATTTTTAAAATGTAATCCATTTAAAACAGCACCATCTTCTGTTTTTAAATTGAATTCTTGGTGCGGTAACTCAAACGAGTACATGTAATCTTGCGGTAACTGAGATGGAAGGAAAATGAGTTTCTCCTGAAAGAAATAGCGCATAAGCGTACTTAGAATATAAAAACCCAAAAGAAATTTAGCTAACTTTTTAAGTCTTCGCATGTTTCTTTTGTGAGCTGTGTTTTACATGGATGCTAGACCCTTCCAAATTTATTGCTTTTGGGCGGGAAGTAATGATTTCACGTAACATTTTGTGATAGGCCTCAAAGGTATTCAAATCTTTATGTCCGCCGCCGATAACCGTATGTAAAGTGGTCGTTTTTGGTCGTATACGAGATCATTTTGTACTTGTAGTGTAGGGAATCAGCGTATCATCCGTACCGTGAATAATATGTATGGGGCAGTTGACGTATTTGAGCCATTTGTAGGTTGGCATGGGAAACTTTATCAATAACGGTAAAGGCATAAATGGTAAGTATCGCTTTGTAATTTTGCTTAAGCTGTAATACGGAGCATCCAGCACCAACATCCATAGGATTATTCATCGAGGCTAATTTGGCAGCAAAACCAGAACCAAGAGATCTCCCATAAAGGATAATGTATTTCTCATCGACCATCTTCCTTAATTTGTTATATACTACCTGTAAATCACGCTTTATGGCTTTTTGCGTTCGCCTGCCCATACTTTTACCAAAACCACGGTAATCTACCATAACCACATCATAACCGTGGCGTGTAAAGTCTACCGCAAACTTGCCCCACCCTTTAATACTTTTAGAATTCCTTTTAAATAAAAGACGACCCCTTTAGGATTTTTAGCCTTAAACCGGAGTCCGTTTATCACGGCTAAGTCCCTAGTCTCCATATTATATTCTTCTATCTCTTGGTGTTCGTAGTAAAACTGAAAATCTTTGTGAAGTTTCTCTGGCTTAAACATGAGGTAATCCTGTAAAAAATACACCAGGATATTCAATCCTAAATAGCGTATCAAAATTACGGTGAGAATGTATGTCCAGTTTACTAAAAAAAAGCGTTGGTTTAAAGTACGAAAATTAACTGTAACCGCTCTTTTTAGCAGCCTAGAACTAAGCTGAAGATTAGGTTACTGATTTAAGTAAGACGAAACAGGCAACACGTAAAAACGAAAAAGACATAATAAAAGAACCATAAGCTGCGTCCTCACAACCAATTTTTCTTTTTAAAGTAGACCATCATCCCTATGAAAAGTACAATCATAACGCCCCAAACATAGTAGTATCCATTTTCTGTATGCAACTCGGGCATGTGATCAAAATTCATTCCATAAATACCAGCAATAAAGGTCAAGGGAATAAATATCGATGCCATAATCGTTAATACTTTCATGACCTCGTTCATTTTATTACTCATATTGCTCATATACATTTCCATAAGGCTCATCGACATTTCCCTATATATCTGTAGGCTTTCGTTAATTTCTAAGGTATGGTCCATAGCATCTCTGAGAAACAATTTCGTATCCTTGGTGATGAGCGGGCTTTCGGAATCTATAAGCCGACTTATCAATTCTTTGACCGGAAAAATCCATCTACGAATTTTTAATATTTCCTTTTTTAATTCCTGAATATTCTGGGCCACAATTGGTTTTGGGTGGTTGTAGACCTCATCTTCCAAGATTTCAATTCTTTGATTTATATGTTCCAATACCAGAAAATAGTTGTCGATAATCGCATCTAAAAGGGCAAAGAATAAATAGTCCGCCCCCCTACTCCTGATTCTTCCGGCCTTTGCCTGTAATCGGTTTCGAACCCCCTCAAACACATCGTCTTCTACCTCTTGAAACGCCAATACGGTATTTTCCATAAGTACTAAGGCTACGTGTTCGCCTACAATTTCATCGTTAGCGTTGAGGTATAACATACGGAAGACTCCGAAAATATAGTCTTCGTACTCGTCTATTTTAGGTCTTTGCTCGGTGTTTATTGCGTCTTCCAAGACTAAGGAGTTTAGACCAAATTTAGTGCCCAATGCTTCTATAAAATGCTCATCGTTAATTCCTATTACATTTATCCAAGCAGTTTTATCCGATGCTTTTATATCCAATATTCGGGCTATGTCTGTCGTCTCTTCTTTTTCAAAAATATCGATATCATATAGTGTAATGTATACCTTACTAGCTATTTTATCTTTTGTACCCAGATAGTTAACAGTTCCTGGCGCTTTGCCCATTTTAGCAGAAACCCTTGATACGTGTTTCTTTTTCTTTGGGAATCCTATTTTTCTTTTTTTTCGCATAGGGGCATTTTTTGGTTTAAAGATCTTAAAACCGAATAGCTAGGCTAATCAAAAGTAAGCTTGTTTAATAGTAATCCCGACCCTGGTGCTACGGTGGTGAGTACTATATTGGTGTTTGGCGTAAGCGACTCTTTAATAGTGTCTAAGGATAATTCTCCCTTGCCTACTTGAAACAAAGCCCCCATCATCATTCGTATTTGATACCGCATAAAACCCGTTCCTTTTACAGTGAAAGCGTAACTCTCTTCAGGAAAAAAATTAGCCTTTAGCAATGTATTTTGTGCAATTTCGCAATTTGTTATTGTACGTATCACTTTGGTATTGGGCTGTAATTTAGCCGTGTAAGAAGAGAAATTATGCGTTCCCAAAAATAGTGCTGCAGCCTCTTGCATTAAGGCGATATCTAGATGCGTTATAATATTGGTTAAGAAGGGCGCGCAAAAAGGATGGTTTTTTGTTCCATAAGAAAACAGGTAGACATATTCCTTACTTTTACTTTGCTGGATAATATTGAAGTCCGATGTTGTTGGTGTAATTTTCGTCACTTTAATATCTGAAGGTAAATTCGTGTTGAATAGATCGATAAAGCTTGTGAGCTCTGGAAGTTCCTTTTCCATAACAAAAAGCTCAAAAGCCCCGTCCAAGGAAGATACCTTAGCATCCGTTCTGCCTGCTCCAAGTATTTTAAAAGCAATTTCTGGTAGTATGAATTTTAAGGTTTTTGTCAGCATACGTTCAATAGTTAGTTGTCCGGGTTGCTTTTGCCATCCACTAAACCTGAAGCCTAAATATTGTAATCGTACGATATAATAAAAGCGTTTCTTTTGCATAAAAACAACTAACACAACAGGTACAATTAATTGAATATGAAACAATTACCTATCATATATTCTAAATCTACTTGTCTTTTTTGTACTTTAAGACTACTAATTTAAACCAATTAATCATGACAACCACAACAAACATAAAACCACCTGCCTGGTTTTGGATGGTAAGTGCTTTAGGCCTTGGATGGAATATCAAAGGTGCGATTGCTTATCTAGGACAGGCATACATGCCTATAGCGACCTTAGAACAAATGTCTCAGGAGGAACGGTAATTGTTATAATCGCAACCTGTTTGGGTAATGGCTGCATTTGCAATTGCAGTTTGGGGAGGAACCCCTGGATGCTTATTATTACTATTTCAAAAAAATTAGCAAAACCTGTATTACGTGTATCCTTGGTTGGAATTTTAATACAAACGAGTCACTCTTTTTTTATGAGCGATGCTTTTGATATACACGGCGCTGCTGGTCTGGTTATGCTAATTATGGTAGTATTGATTGGTGTTCTATTACTATTTTTCGCAGGAAAGGCAATTTCCGAAGCATGGTTGGAATAGCATTACCTTATGTATAAAACAGAATTCCATTCTTTTTTATACATTTTACGCTAATTAAGACCGTTCATCGATTTTATTGAAATAAAGAAGCGTTAAAGACGTTTATGTCACATTATATGGTTTCCCATATCTCCCTAAACCAGCACTTAGAATGAAATTTTTTTATGGCGTTTTACCTTGGAAATGGACACTTTTTTTGTCTGTTTTTGTTTTATTATTTGTAGATATATTTAGTTTTTATGGACTGTATACGAATAAGTTCTATCTGTTCAAAATAGATAACTTTATTGTTCCAGTGCTATCTATTGTTCATTTTGTTTTCCTGTATGTCTTATGGTTTAAAATTAGGGAAAAAGAACTTAGTGATCCTCCAATGCGTAATTTAGAATATTCATTATATATAATCGGTATCGTATATGCCTATAAGTTCTTTGATACACTAATTATCCTTTTGAGCTATAGTGAATATGAAAACTATTTAATGCCAGATACTTTTATTCCATTGGGACTAGGAATACTTTTTCTCTATTTATTACTCTTATTACTAACAGTTACCACCATAGCTAAGAGAAAACAACTGGTTGGCACGTATCATTTTGATGATATGAACCAACATGTGGATAATTGGGGAGAGTAAATTGGGTACACAAACAACCACACCCAAGCTTCAACGGTTTTACAAGCACTAAATCAAAGGCTAAACTAGTGTAAAAAAAAACGCTATTACTTAGCCCTCATTTCTGGCTTCGTAACAGCGTTCGTATTGGTTACTTAAAATGCTTAAGTACTGTACTACAAGTCATTTATAAAACTTCCATAAACATCTTTAAATTGATATCCGTCTTCAAATCTGTTTTTATTCAGTTTTTTATAGGATACCAGACCCCATAATACCAGTTCCTTCAAAAAATACACATCTTCCTTAGGGAACTCTGGTTGGTGTTTTTCAACCAGTTCGTTCAGTGCAGGAATACTATCCAACGTACGTTTATATTCTTCATCTGTAAAATCATCTAGTAGTTCAAAACCTTCGCCTTGAAAAAACCAATGTAGTAGCTCATCATAAGGTGTTTCGGCATCTTTACGCTCTAGCTTGTTTATTTCTGGAAAATACTCAGGAAATAGGGATTTTACCGCATCATCTATCAAGATACCTGCAACCCCGTCCGCGCCTTCTTGTTCACCTTCATATACTAACTCTATTTTTCCGGTTATCGCAGGAATTACACCTAGGAAATCGCTTAAACGCACCATGGTTTTATCTGCACCGGTTAACAAAGCCCTTCGCTCTGCAGTACTCAACAGGTTTTGAAATGCGGTAATACTTGTTCTCGCACTTACACCACTTTTAGCATCTACATACTCGCTGTCACGTGCCTCAAAACTGATTTGCTCCAGTAAATCCTTCGCCAAATCTGGAACGTAAACCGAATCTGTTTGTCTCCCATCCAAATTAGATTCCTGCTCGGTTATCTTCCGTGCCGTTTCTATATCTTCTGGGTAGTGCGTTAATATTTGAGAACCAATCCTATCCTTCAAAGGTGTAACAATACTACCTCTGTTGGTATAATCTTCTGGATTTGCTGTAAAGACGAATTGAATATCTAAGGGTAAACGTAGTTTGAATCCTCGTATCTGAATATCACCCTCTTCTAATATATTAAAAAGTGCTACCTGGATTCGAGCCTGTAAATCGGGCAATTCGTTAATAACGAAAATACATCTGTTTGCTCGTGGTATCATACCAAAGTGAATAACACGATCATCCGCGTAGGAAAGTCTTAAATTAGCTGCTTTTATAGGGTCTACATCTCCTATTAAATCTGCCACTGTTACGTCTGGTGTTGCTAATTTTTCATAAAACCTATCGTTTTTATGCATCCAAGAGATGGGGGTATCGTCACCTTTATCATTAATCAGTTCCATTGCGAAACGAGACATGGGCTTCAATGGGTCATCATTAATTTCCGAGCCTTCTACTACAGGAATCCACTCATCCAATAACTCCACCATCAAACGAGCTAAACGAGTTTTTGCTTGACCACGAAGTCCCAATAAGTTGATATTATGACGAGAAAGAATAGCGCGTTCCAATTCTGGAATAACAGAGTTTTCATAACCCCAAACCCCTTCAAAACTCTCTTTTCCTGTGCTTAACCGCTCCCTTAGGTTATCACGTAATTCGTCTTTAATACTTTTACTACGGTAACCGGCCATTTTTAACTGACCTAAATTTTTAATTTCTGTATGTTTCAATTTCAATTTTTTTGTTGATGCTATATGTTTAACTTTTTTCTACTTCAATTTTTTCCTTCTATTCGACTCATAATCCTCAAAAATCATTTCTCCTAGTCCTTTTAGTCCGGTAAAGAAAGCTTTCCCTTTGTTTGCTTCGGTAAACTCACGGATAAATTGCATCAAATACGGGTCTTGAGCAATCATAAATGTAGTAATAGGAATGTGTAATTTTCGTGCTTGCCGAGCCATATTGTAGCATTTTTCCACAATAAAATCATCGAGTCCAGCACTATTTTTATAATAGGTTCCATCGGGAAGTCGCAAGCAACTTGGCTTTCCGTCAGTAATCATAAAAATCTGTTTGTTTGTATTCCGTTTTCTGCGTAGCATATCCATTGCCAATTGTAATCCTGCTACTGTGTTGGTATGGTAGGGACCAACTTTCAAATAAGGTAAATCTTTGATAGGAATGGGCCATGCATCGTTTCCGAAGACCAAAATATCCAAGGTATCTTTTGGGTAACGTGTCGTTATTAATTCGGAAAGCGCCATTGCCACTTTCTTAGCAGGTGTTATCCGGTCTTCTCCGTAAAGAATCATACTATGGCTAATGTCGATCATTAAAATCGTGCTCATTTGCGCCTTGTATTGGGTGTCTTCCACCACTAAATCTTCTTCTGTCAGTTGAAAACTACCAATACCGTGGTTTACTTGTGCATTTTTAAGGCTCTCGGTCATAGAAATATGTTCCAGTCCGTCACCATAGCGGTATTCCCTAAAATCGCCTGTATGCTCGTCTCCTTGTCCCGATTTGCCTGTTTTATGATTTCCAGCACCACTGCGTTTGAGCTTACCAAAAATCTGGTCTAGGGCGCGTTGCCGGATAATCCGTTCCATTTTCGCAGTTATGGAGACATTACCACCAGGTCCTTCACCTTCTTCTCCGTCATCGCCTTTACCTCCACCATCTTCAAACTCTTCCTGAATGTAGCCTTTGGCCTTTAAATCTTCTATAAAATCATCTATAGTATAATTCTCATCCGTTAACTCATACTCCTTATCCAATTCGCGCAGCCAATCAATAGCCTCATCAAAATCGCCCGACGTATGGGTTATCAGTTCTTGAAAAATATCAAAAAGTTTATCAAATGGAGTGATTTCCGATGCTTCATAGGGAACAAATCGGAATCCTTTTCTTGTATTCATAGCCATGCTATAAATTTAAGACTTTTCGTTTGGATGCGTTGCGTATTTAGGAAATGTTAACGTTGTTGTTTAAGGTTGTTTCTAGACTCTTTTCAAAACATATAGGTATCAGCTAGAATTCGTTGTTCATAAATTGGGTAGTACACCGAATAATAAAATGGAGCTTCAATATTTTGTTACACTCTTGCGTTTCCTAATATAAGGTATCCAAATAATTCAAGACTACCTACTGTAATACACAAATCGCTTTTTCGACTTTCCTTTTTGTTTGTAGCCCTTGTTTTTTTAATGCATGTACAGAAGATCAATTAATCGTATTGGCAGAGGCTGACAGCATGGATGCAACCGATCAAATGGCATTCGAATTTTAAACGGCGGAGATAGAAGGTTCAACAACAGAAATTCCAACGGAAGAAATAACATGTACCGATACCTCAAGTTTTGTATTCAACGAAAAGGATGGTCTTTTGCTGGTAGAACTTGAGAAAGCTAAATTTACAGAAGATTGGAGGCTAGAAACTGATAGTGAAAGTCATTCTAGTTCTGGCTATATGGTGTGGGTCACAAAGTCTAGGAAATACAAGAAACCACACTGCAATCTACCAGCTAAAAATTAAAACGCTGGCACATTTCAGTTTCTTTGGCATTCTTCGGTAACCATCGGCGATAATGTCACAGCGCATAACAATACTTGGTTACGCTTTAACGATGCTAGTGATTTTTATGGTCAAAACAGGACTGGAACAAGTACAGTATACTCTAAGAATACTGGTAAAACTCCAAACCGAGAAGGAGCGAGCAAAGACGGTTGGTTTAAAATATACAGGAGCGGAAATAATCTTGACTTTAAATGGTAGGCGTCCACATATGACAACAATGCGCATGATGTCTTTGTTGTTTTGATAATCCAGGTACCTTCCTCATGGAAATATCCGTACAATCTTCCGGACATGGAATCGATAAATTTCTGCTATTTAATTCAACAGTCAACAAAGAAGATGCTATCGCTAGTGAAACTTTTAGTGTTATTTCTTGTAATTAATTGAATTTAAACTGTTTGCTGTTCGTCCATAACTAGGGATATAGTAAAATCTCTATTTCTTAGGGACAGTTTATCCTTATATATGCTATAGCAGTGCTACAATTCTCGTAATTTGGTACAGCAATGCCAAAAGAACACCTCAAACATCAAGTAACAGGCTTTCTAAATACGCCGCCTATTTGGATAAATTCCCAATTTGGGATGAAACAATTCGATTTTCCACAGGTGGATATAACCACTTTCTCCCCTACTCCATTTCCACAAAAACTACGCTTGGGCCATCAGATGGAACACGTTTTTAAGCAGGTACTAGACCATTGTCCACAATATGATGTACTGCTGCACAATCTGGCCATACGGCAAGGGAAACAGACCATTGGTGAAATAGATTTTATACTTAGGAAAACAGAGACCCAACAACTTATTCATGTAGAACTGACCTATAAGTTTTACATCATTAATCCCGATATATCCGAACCCATACACCAACTTATGGGGCCAAACAGAAGGGATATGTTCTTTACTAAAATGGAAAAGATAGAGAACGCTCAATTTCCCCTGCTACATGTACCCGAGGGAGTTAGCGCATTAGAAACCTTGGAAATAGACCACACACAAATAGAACACCAAGTATGCTATAAAGCACAACTTTTTGAACCCTACGACAGCAAAATTAAGCACCTAAGACCATTAAACCCCAATTGTATTATTGGGTATTGGTTGCGAATGGCCGACTTCCAAACCAGTGCTTTTAAACCTTACACATTCTACATTCCTTATAAATCTCAATGGGTAATACAACCGCATGAAAATGTAGCATGGACTTCCCATTATGAAACGATGCTCGATATAAATATGCGCCTACTCAAACAAAATGCTCCCATGGTTTGGGTAAAAAAATCCGAAACCGAGTATGAAAAGTTTTTTGTGGTGTGGTGGTGAAGGGAGGTATGAAATAAGCATGTGAAAATAAAAAAATTGCACTGGCGTATTTTTTTATCTCTATATGCCACTTTCCGTAATCACCTAGTTATATTTAGTATCTTCTACATAATCAATGCCAACTAGCGCAAGTAGCCTATGCTAAATTGATTTTAGTATCACGCCTGTGTTAGCATGAGTAATCTAGGATAAAAAAATAAATGAGTAGAAAACATAAATTCGCTAAACCTAATTTCTGGATGACCAGTGACCATCTGAATAAGAACCAATATTATTGAGTTGCTCATTTGTTGAAACGTACAACCAAAAAAAAGTAAGCATCTATTTGCCCATTCTTGAATGATATTGTGCCCAACCTACAATCATTGGTACAATCTTTTTAAATGTAAAGTAGTAGGATTATGAATATAGGAGAAACAATCGCTATAGAATTTAACGATTTTTCGAAAAACTACACCAAGGATATGATTGGCTGTGTACCTCATTATTTGTCGCTAATTTCAAGTTTTACCAAGCACTTTCCTGATAATTTTAAGCCTACATCAATTCTTGATCTTGGCTGCGGTAATGGAAATGTTACTGCCCAACTTATTCCCTGTTTCCCAAAAGCAAAATTCACGCTGGTAGATGCATCTGCCGATATGATAAACCTATGTCGCAGTCAGTTCAAAAACTATGATGTGGTATATGCCAATACCTACTTCAAAAATTTTTTGTTTAAGGAAGGTAGTTATGATTTAATTGTTGCCGGATTTAGCCTCCATCATTGTGATGAAAACGAAAAACAAGCGCTTTTTAAGAATATTTATATTTCCTTGAAAAAAGGGGGAATGTTTTCTTGTAGCGATTTAATGATAAGTAAAACGAATCCTAATCATGCTCTGCTATTACACCAATGGAAAGAATTTGTGAACAACAACTTTCCAGATGAGAAAAAATGGACTTGGTTAATGGAACATTACGAAGCTTTTGACAAACCAACGGACTATACGAATCAGATAGTATGGTTAAAAAATGCTGGCTTTAATTTGATTCAAATTCCTTTCAGAAAAGCGTATTGGATGTACCTACAAACAGTAAAATAATCTTAGTCAATACCTTCCACCTTTAGCGCACCAAAAAAAACTAAAAGTCTTTAATCAGTAGGCTATGTAAATATAGAATTTAGTTTCGATATGCGCTCAATACGTAATGTTGTGTTGCGTTGCGTTGGGTTTTAATATAAAGAGGTGATTTTAACTTTGTAAACCATCTGCACTAAAGAGCCTGTAACAGAGAGTTACGTTTATTCGTCTTCTTTGAAATCATACCAACAGTAAATCTCAGAAACAACATTACAAACTAAAGATACATGAAAAACGATTTTTTTAATTTTTGCAACTACTTTAAGGTAACTATTTCATTATGTAATCGTTAATTTATATCCTTCGAGTACATAGAGTGGCGGACTTATGTGTATTCCTGCCTTAGCTGTAACAATAGCACTAAAATTGAAGGGGTGTTCTATTTCTTCCCCACATTGGAATATGGAATATGGGAAATTGGAAATATATCCGATTGTCTTATTTAATTCCTGGATTATGTGTCGTAACCCCTTATTTATTAATCTGGCTTTTTGGATTTAACAGTTTAGCTACTAAAGAAATGATTCTAGATTGGGCTAAAAAACTCGGGGTAGTCGGAATTGGAACCTTAAATATGATATTTGTAGTAATAATGGCTGTTATCATCTTAGGAACTACGAGCGTTATAAGGTCAATGGCAACTACTTTAACAGAAGAAATCGGATGGTGAGGGCTTTTTATTTATGAATTAAGAAAAATTCTTTCTTTTTCGGAGTTTGCATTTTTAGTAATATGGTTCTGGCAGCTTGGAATGTGCGAATAATATTGGCTTATCGAGGAAATATAATCTTAGAATTGAAAACCTTTTTTGTTGTTATTATATCCATGTCATGTATTCTGACATATTTCACGTTTAAGTCTAAACGCTTATGGCCAGCAGTACTCTTTCACGCAGTAAATAATATGTATTCATAAAATATTTCCGCCATTAATAACAGAATTTGAGGAAAAGAATATTGGCTTGCCGAATATGGAATTATGTTTGCAACCGTGACTCTTGTCTTTGGGGTTTACTATTGTAGAAAAGCAATTAAAGAAGGGGTATAACTAAAACGATACTGTGCCTAACAGGCCCTATAAATAAATATGGGCTTAGGGCTTAATCCAATAGTTTATGTATTTTTATCAAGCCGTGAAATCTTTGGATTTTTGCCACATAAAAAAAGTTACATCAATATAGCTATCAAAAGCTAATTAATCAATAAAAGAATGAAACACCGTCTAATTCTTATCATGCTTCTTGTGTTAGTTTATGGATGCAATGAGGAAACTTCAAAAGAGCATACATCAGAAGCAGCATCAATTGCTACAATTTTTGACGATTATTATAAATTCAAGGATCGCATAAATCCAATTGAAGCCACCAAAGGAGGTAATTACGCATATAATGATGTTATAGCGAATTATATATCTGACGACTATCAAAAAGACTTGAAAGAAAATTATACTCAATTTTTGAATCGGTTAAATGAATTTGATTGTACCGAACTATCAGAAGCAGACCTTTTGAGTATGAAAGTGATGCAATGGGATTGTGAGGTGAAGTTAGAAGGTTTAAATAATGACATTGTAACCATGGCATCGCCAATTTATAACTTACCTAGTTTTGAATTGATGCCATTATTTCAAATACAGTCACTGCATTTATATGTTGCTCAATTAGCAGCAGGAGAAAGTGTTCAGCCTTTTCAAACCGTTGAAGATTATGACAATTGGTTAAATAGAGTAGATGACTACTTCAGTTTTCTGGATACTTCTATTTCAATGATGAAGGAAGGCATGTCTAAAGACATTGTATTACCAACGGTACTTACTAAAAAAATGATTTCTCAATTGGATGAATTCATTTCAAATCCAGTTAATGATCATTTATTTTATAAGCCAATAGTATCAATACCTGTAAGCATTAATGAAGAAGAGCGCAATCGAATTTCTGCTGCATATAGGAATATGATTACTACTAAATTGAAACCAAAATATACAGCCCTTAAGCAGTTTTTAGTTACTGAGTATTTGCCAGCTTGTAGAGAAACTGCAGGAATTGGAGCTTTACCAAATGGACAAGAAACGTACAATTATCTTATAAAGTTACATACCACTACAACCATGACAGCTGATGCCATTCACGAACTGGGAAAAAGTGAAGTAGCGCGTATTTTAATTGAAATGGAAAATGCTAAAAATAAAATAGGTTTTGAAGGAGACATCAAAACATTTTTTGAGTTTGTCCGTAACAGTCCAGATCAAATGCCTTTTACTGAACCACAACACGTAATTGATAATTTTAATAGCATTAAGGAACGAATTAATAGGACTCTGAACCAGGTTTTTGAATTGAAACCTAAAGCAGATTTTGTGGTGAAACGTACAGAAGCATTTCGGGAAGCCTCGGCAAGTGCTGAATATGTTCCTGGAACTAAAGATGCTTCACGTGCAGGTATTTTTTATGTGCCAATTCCTGATGTAAAAAAATATAATAAATATTCAGATGAAGCACTATTTCTACATGAAGCCATTCCTGGACACCATTATCAATTATCCTTACAACAAGAAAATAAAGAATTACCAGAATTTTTGCATCCAGAAAGCATGGGAGTTTTTGTGGAAGGCTGGGCTTTATATGCTGAATCTTTAGGCACTGAACTTGGGCTTTACAAAGACCCCATTCAATATTTTGGAATGCTAAGTATGGAAATGCATCGTGCTATTCGTTTGGTAGTGGATACTGGAATACATAGTAAAGGATGGACACGTGAGCACGCTATTCAATATTCATTAGACAACGAAGCAGAATCTGAAGCATCAGTAATTGCTGAAATTGAACGCTATATGGCGACGCCAGGACAAGCATTATCCTATAAAATTGGTCAATTGAAAATTAGAGAATTAAGAACAAAAGCCGAAACCAAACTAGGTGATCAATTTAGCATTACAGAGTTTCACAATCAAGTGCTAAATTCTGGAAGTTTGCCTTTGGTATTATTAGAAGAAAAAATTGATAATTGGATTAATACACAAATTTAGATTACGCGGAACATTGTGCGTTTTATTTAATTTTTATAATCTTCCAAACCCCATGTATCTAAACTTATTAAAATATTTTCAAGGGAATTTCCCCTATCGGTTAGTTTGTATTCAACCTTCGGTGGTACAACGGGAAATATTTTTCTTGAAACAAGGCCATCTTTCTCTAATTCCCTTATGGTTTGTGTAAACATTTTGTTAGATATACCTGGAACTTTCTTCTGTAAAACCCCCGAACGTAAAGAACCATCCAATAGATGAAATAAAACCAAAGGCTTCCATTTTGTTCCTATTAAATTCATAGTATAATGTAACGGACAACTACTATTTTTCTTCAAATTAATATTTTATAGTATTGATAATCATTATTTTACCCTTTTTAGTACGTATGTTACCTTTTGGTAAGTTATAGCTTATTAGGCAAATATAAACTAATTTTGAAATTCAAAGTATAACGTATGTCAGCTATCAAAAATTACCCAAAATCATTTTCACATATTGGAATTACAGTTCCTAATATAAAAGAAGCTGTAAAATTTTATTCAGAAGTAATGGGTTGGTACATCATTATGGAACCATCTAAAGTCAAAAAAGAAAAGGAAACTGCAATTGGCCAAATGTGTATTGACGTTTTCGGAGAGGATTGGACGGAATTTGAGATTGCTCATTTAGCAACGTCAGACGGAATTGGAATTGAATTATTTTCATTTCCAAATGGAATAAAAGAAGCGCCTGAATTTAATCCTTTCAATACCGGTCTGTTTCATTTTTGCGTACAGGACCCAAATATTGAAGAGCTAATAGCCAAAATTTTGTCCTATGGAGGTAAACAAAGAATGCCCATAAGAGAATACTTTCCTAATGAAAAGCCATTTAAAATGTGCTATGTAGAAGACCCGTTTGGGATTGTATTTGAAATCTACACGCATAGTTATGAATTAACTTATTCATCTGGTGCATACTCAAAATAAAACCTACGAGTGCCTGTGTAGGTTTAAGATAGCTAATCACAGCTTACAATAAATAGGTGTGTTATCAAAAGCCCCAGGTCCCACTCGTCGTTGACGAGTGGGAACTAAGTGCGCTCGTTTTTCAACAAATAGCAGTTCCACTTATGTTAATTCCTACCCAACATTGTTAGTTTATTAAGATCGAATAATTATTTTACCTTAATTTCTACCAGTAGCTGAAAAACAGGGTATTACATAAATTAAGAAACATAAAGACGAACTCTTTTTAGAGAAATCCATGAATAATTTAAAAGACTTACATATAGAAAAGGAGCTTTTACCTTTGTTCGACTACTCTTTGAATATGTTCGCTAGGAATAAGATTCTTGCCCTTTTAAAAACACCTTTACCCTCGATAGCTATGATTACCGAACGTCAAAACATATTGAGGGGTTTTACGGCGAACCAGAACATCTTGAAGCAGTATTCATATACCGTCTTATACCTAAACGAGGTACATTTTTTTCTGAATGACGAAAAAATAGAGGACTTATCCCAAAAGAAATTTAAATACAAGGTATTTGCTTCTAAGCACGAAAAGACGCGTTATATAAGTAAGTTCAATCAGTTAATTCTGTTTTTTCATCGCTTGGAATCGAGGTATTTTTCAAGACTAGATTTAAAGCAATTTCCAGAGGAATACCAGACTACCATTAAACAAATACTACAGTTCCTGTCAAAATTCAACCTTCACAACTATGCCTATATCATAAGAGAAAAGGGTTTAAAGGACAAGCACATCATCGCCTTAACGGAACTTATTTACGACCTAAAGGAAAAAGAATCAATACCTCTTTTCTGGGAGAATTTATTTCTATTCGAGGCTTATCTATCTATCAATTTGGGAATCCTGAAAAACGATTTCACCTATCCTCAGGTAGGCACAAAACATATTAAATTATTCGATTTTTATCATCCGCTTATCAAAGAGCCGGTAAAGAACGATTTTGAGAACGGAAGTAACGTGATTGTTTTAAACGGACCCAATATGTCTGGTAAGTCCACTTTTTTGAAAGCGGTTGGCCTATGTGTCTATTTTGGTCATATTGGTATTGGAATACCGGCAGCCTGTGGAGAAATCCCATTTTTTAATCATTTTTCTGTCAAAATCAACCGAAGAGATGACATTTTGAACGGTTATAGCCATTTTATGACAGAGGTGATGAACCTGAAAAACATAGTTGAAAGCGCGGGGAACGGAAAGCAATGTTTTGCGATTTTCGATGAACTCTTTAGCGGTACCAATGTAGAAGATGCCTATGAAATTTGTAAAACAACCATAAACGGATTAAGCAAATTTCCAAATTCTTATTTTTTAATATCCACCCACATACAGGAACTGAAAAGCGTTTCAAACGACAACGTTTCAAACTACTATATAGATTGTAAACTAGTAAAAGACTCACCTACGTTTACTTATAAAGTAAAAAAGGGCTGGTCGGATATTAAAGTAGGTCGCATCTTATTTGCTAAAGAAGGGTTGAACGACTTGCTGAACTAAATTTTCATCGATGCTAAACATAAATAGTGCTATCTTCTAGGTGAAATTTATCTAAAAAGGCAGGTCGATATAAAATTAATATAACATAAAGGCCACTAAAATAATGCCTGTTGCGGCAACGGGCACGATTATGAGCATGTAGAGAAATGAGATGATATAAGCCTTAAAAAAAGCACCCTTCCAAGAACTCCTATAAAAATTTCGCAGTGCGAACATTAGGTAAATTACAAAAGAGAAGCAGATGAGCACTTCTATAGCTATGGGAATCTGCCATACTTTATGGATCAAAAGAATGGCACAAAAGGAAGTAAATATAAAGGTGAAAAAATAAAAGCTAAATACCAAATGGTGAGCAAAGGTGGCCGGTTTCCAGTAAAAAATTTTCAGAAACAAGGCAAAAAGTGGTAAAAGAAGAAACATTGCGATGGGAATAGTATCATATAAGACCTGGAGTATACCACCGCCTTGTTTTTCATAAAACTTCAACATTTGTTCATAAAACCTGCGGCTAAATGCATTTGCATCCTCCTTCATACCCATGGCCTCAAATTTATGATCTAAAGGCGCTCCTGCAGTAATCAGCGAATCTAACAACTCGCGCTTAAATCCAAAGGTTATGTTCGCTAACTGTGGACCTGAGCCCATTACCGAATCTAATTCCACTAGCTCTTCATCGGATAAACCAATTAATATTTGATTTTTTTTCAGGACCCTTTTGGCCTCATTGATATCAAGTGTGTCTGCGTTTACCAGTAGTGTGTTCAAGTTATTTTCCTGCTCAAGGCCTTTTTTGATTGCTTGGGAAACTTTCGTATCGGCTTCCCTAACGGTAAAAGAAAATATAAAGAAAAAGATGACGGATATAAAAAGGTAAAATTGTGCAGGATGCAAGTATTTTAAACGTTTCCCATCAACAAACCGCCGAGCCAATGCGCCCGGCTTCAGCATAAGGGTTGCAAAACTCCTAAAGAATCTAGCATCTATAGAGAAGTAGTTTTCTATTGTATTACTAAACAGGACCCCAACGGTGAGGTTGTCTATCGCTTCTTGCCCGCAATAAGGACAGTACTCATAAGAAGAATCAAACGTGTGTTCGCAGTTCCTACATTTTTCGTTGGTCGGCATCTGTAATTCTTTTTTTAAAAGTACAACAAACTGAAGGTCAAACAAGAACCCGATTTGTAATTATGCTTTGGAATGAAATAAACACTTATAAAAAAATTAAAAACCCTGAGTAGTGTCTATACAAGAGAAGAAAATTGAGGTATTCGTACTAATGATACCCAATTGGAAAGAAACTACAGGGATGTCAATAACAGCTTTATGTAATTCGGCTATTGGTTACACTGGAAAGTCTGTGTATTTTTAGACCGGTAGACCTCTGCGGTTGCTTTTCATGGGATAAAATCAAAACAATCGAAAAGATTGTACTATCTAGGAGGTATAAATTAATAGCTTGCTCCTTGCAAAAAAAAGTATAGGATACATACAAAACTGAGCATAACATAAACGTCTGAAATTCTAAAGGTGCCATGAAATTTTTTAAACTATTTCTGTTTTTTTCCATTCTTACCGTGGCCTCCTGTAAAAACGAGCCTATCCCAAAAATGAGTATTATTCCCCAACCCAACAAAATTAGTTACCAAGAAGGTACTTTTTTAATAACAACGGAAACCAAGATTGTTGTAGCAGATTCAAAAGAAGGTCGGTTAATCGCTGAAGCACTCCAAACCTTTTTAGTTGAAAAATTTAAGCTAAACCTACAGATAGCAACAGCATCGCAAACGAATGCTATCCAACTCATCTTATCCGAAGAACAAGGGGGTAAAGAGGCATACGGACTGGAGGTGTCTACATCTGGTGTTTTAATCCGTGGAAACTCTTACCATGGGGTTTTTTATGGGGTACAAACCTTAAAACAGTTACTAACACCAAAAACAATACTCAAAAAACCAGCACTTAATTTTATAAGTATAGCTGATGCTCCAGCGTTTGGGTGGCGCGGTATGATGTTGGATGTTTCGCGTCATTTCCTAGCAACAGATTCTGTTAAACAAGTCATCGATATTTTGGCCATGCATAAAATGAATAAGTTTCATTGGCATTTGACAGATGGCATTGGATGGAGAATTCAGATTGACAAATACCCCGAATTGACTAAAAAAGGGGCTTGGCGAAAGGTAAAGGCCGATAAGAAGCCATGGGAAGACTTTGAGGCTACATATGAAGATGGCGATGGCGAGGTGTATGGCGGATATTATACCAAAGACGATATCACCGAAATAATTACCTACGCCGCTGAACGATATATTGATGTAATTCCCGAAATTGAAATGCCAGGACATTCTGAAGCAGCATTGCAGTGTTATCCTGAATTGAGTTGTGACGGTACCGAAAATTCTGGGGTGTACTGTGCAGGAAACGATGCGACCTTTGAATTTTTACAAAACATTATTAGGGAAGTTACACCGCTGTTTCCAAATAAATACGTGCATATTGGTGGGGATGAAGTTGGCAAGGACGCTTGGCTGCGCTGTACAAAATGTAAAAAAAGAATGCAGAACGAAGATCTGGTTAGTGGCGAAGCACTACAAAGTTATTTTGTAAAACGGATGGAAAAATTTGTGCATGCCCAAGGCAAAAAATTATTAGGCTGGGATGAAATTATGGAAGGTGGTTTACCGGAAAGAGCAACGGTTATGTCTTGGAGAGGTTTTGAAGGCGGTATTGAAGCCGCAAACGCTGGTCACGATGTCGTGATGTCACCAGGTTCTCCCTTATATTTTGACCATAACCAAGGTAAAAGTGAATTTGAGCCACCGTCGTGGGGCGGTTATAATAGCCTACTTAAAGTTTATAATTTTAATCCTGTTCCAGGGGATATTGCAGCTGATAAAAGACATCACATCCTAGGAGGGCAGGCAAACCTTTGGACCGAGCAGATTAAGTCACTGAGTCATATTCAATATATGATGCTACCAAGGCTATCGGCTTTATCCGAAGCATTGTGGACAAACCCTAATCAGAAAAACGAACAGCAATTCATCAAAAAAATAGCTATCCATTTTGATAGGTTAACGGCATTAGACTATACTTTTGCCGAGAGTTCCTTGTCTCCCGATTATAAGGTCAGCTATACTAAAACAACAAAAGAATTCGTGCTCGAACTACAAAACGAGCTGGGTATACATGACATCAGATATACCTTGGATGGTACTGCTCCAACCCTAAGTTCTGGTCTGTATGGGGAACCCATTCGCTACACGGCACCCATAGATGTATATGCGCAGACTTTTAGAAATGGGAAGCCAATAGGGTTTCCATTAAAAAAAACCTTTTCTACAGGCTCCAGCGATACCTACGCCATTGCCTATACCAATATGTATAACCAGAGCTATAGCGGTGGTGGCGATTTCGCCTTATTCGATAATGCATTTGCTAACTCCCGGGGCGACGACCCTAATTGGCAGGGACTTCCTCAAAAAGATTTCGAGGTAACTATTGATTTAAGTGAAGTCAATGGGGTATCCTATATTGGTTTAAACTTTTTTCAGCACATTGCCGCCACGTCTGTGATGTTACCCACCGAGGTTATGATTGCCATTTCAGAAAATGGAACCGACTATACAACTGTATTCGCGGAACAATTGGAAACAATAAAGGGCAGAGATCCTATTATCAAAAGAATAGAAGCTGCCTTTGAAAAACAAAATGTTTCCTTTATTAAAATTTCAGCAAAAAATAGAGGTCAATTACCAGAATGGCATATTAGATCAGGAGATGCCTGGCTATTTGTTGATGAAGTTACGGTCAAGTAAACCACCACAGCTAATTATACCAAATTATCAAAATTAACTAGTACTACTTATAAATTTCACCCATTCTAAATTTTAACCATCTTCCATACCTATTATGAAATTAAATTATTTAAAAGTTTTCAGTGTTATTCTTCTATTTGTTGGAGGGGCATGTAACGATGCTGAACAGAAAGAGGATACAAAACCCAATGTGCTATTGTTTTATCTTGATGATAGCGGATATGGAGATTTTGCACACAACGGGAACCCTACCATAAAAACGCCGAATATCACAAAACTAAAAGAGAGCGGGGTTAATTTTACGCAGTTTTATGTTACCTCCCCAGCATGTTCTGCGTCGCGCTATTCCCTAATAACAGGACGTTATCCTGGACGCTCGGGATTAGGCTCTTGGGTAATTGGTCCTAATGCAAAGAAACATCTCCATAAAAAAGAAGTAACCCTTGCTGAAGGCTTAAAATCTGTAGGCTATAAAACAGGGCTGTTTGGGAAATGGCATCTGGGCTCACCCAACAAGAACAATCAATTTTCTAAAGAAACACTGCCTCTTGCACATGGATTTGACACATGGATTGGAACAAATGTTTCGCACGACTACCGTACCTCAATGCTTATAAAAAGCAATCCTCTAGGTAAAAACCCAATTCCTGGTTATGAACTAATTGCAAAAGACTTACCTGATAATGTAAAAATTTCAGAATCGTTAACTGGTATATGTACAAAAGCGACTATTGACTTTATAAAAGAAAACCAAAAGAAGCCATTCTTTGCGTATGTTGCTTATAACATGCCACACCTTGGCCTTTTTGTTAGTGACAAATTTAAAGGCACGTCTCGTAATGGGGTTCTTGGAGATGTAATAGAAGAGTTGGATGCTTCTATTGGTGCTATTATGCAAACTTTAGAAAATGCCGGCTTAACAGAAAATACAATTGTGATTTTTGCTTCAGATAACGGGCCTTGGGTTAAATTTAGTAATCAGTCTGATACTAGATATGGGGATACGAGATTGCAAGTTGGTTACGCCACTCCATTTAAAGACGGTAAGGGTTCTACTTGGGAAGGAGGACATCGAGTACCAGGAATTATTAGTTGGCCTGCCAAAATTAAAGGAAACAGAAATGAACAAACTCCTATTAGTACCTTAGATATATTGCCGACAATTTTCAAAATAACGGGTGTAGCATTACCAAAAGAGAGCACTATTGACGGCAGAGATATTCGTTCATTATTAATGCCTGAGTACTATAAAAGCAAGCTCGATAAATTTAAATTTTTCTATTCTTATTCCGATAACCAGCCTTCAGCAATTCGAAAAGACAAATGGAAATTACATATTCGTATCGGTTCTCAAACTAAAAATAATTACGGCTTTACTGCGTCTAGAGAAACGCCTTTATTGTTTCAAGTCGAAAAAGATTTAGGAGAGCGAATTGATGTATCAAAACAATACCCAGGAAAAGTTTCAGAACTTCGAACTGATGTAGAAAGGTTTGAGGAACAAATAACAAAAGAAGGTACTTTTTGGGATATAAAATAAAACCTAACGCTAATTGATTAATAGGTATATGAAATATGGAAACTAGCTAGTATTCTTTAGATTTGAAGTATTCCAAATATTAGCGACTTTCGGTCAATTAGAGGATATCTACCATTTAAAGGGTTTTATAAACGCGTGCCAGTAATAATCTAACTAAAAAACCAACTATGAAGAATTATGTAAAGCTATTAATCATCATCCTTTGTATTGGTTGTACCGATAACAAAAAAGAAACTACCCGTTTGGTACAAGTAGACCAAACTACGATTGGCAAACATATGCAGCGTTTAGCTTCAGATGATTTTCTAGGGAGAAAACCATTTACAGCTGGTGAAGTTATTACCGTAAACTATTTAAAAGATGAATTTAAAAAGCTAGGTCTTTTACCTGGAAACGGAAATAGCTATTTTCAAGATGTACCCATGGTAGAAATTACTGGAGCCCCATCTGAGCATATGCTTATTTCGGGAACTCAAGGCAGCTTCAATTTGGACTACCTAAAGGATTTTGTAGCCACTACAAATAAACCGGTAACTGATATTGGTTTGGAGAATTCCGAGCTTGTTTTTGCAGGCTATGGCATTGTCGCTCCAGAATATGGGTGGAACGATTACGAAGGCATCGATTGGAAAGGGAAAACAGCGGTCGTTTTAATTAATGATCCTGGTTTTAAATCTGGTGACTCCACCTTGTTCAAGGGGAATGAAATGACCTATTATGGTCGTTGGACCTACAAGTATGAAGAGGCGGCACGACAAGGTGCAGAAGGGCTTATTATAATCCATGATACGGAGCCAGCCTCTTACGGTTGGAACGTAATTGAATCTGGTTGGACTGGTGCCAGATTAACTATTGAAAGTGATTTACCACTTCTACATGTAGAATCTTGGATAAGTGGCGCGAGTGCTCAAAAAATGATGGAAGCATCGACTATGAAAGGTCAAGATTTTAAAGTGATATCCAGAGAAAAAGGCTTTAAACCCATTGCTTTAGACTTAAAGGTTTCGGTAGACATAAAGAATGAAATTAAAAAAGATGTTTCTAAAAATGTAGTAGCATTAATACCCGGTACGGAACGGAAAGATGAAACGATCATCTATTCCGCACATTGGGACCATTTTGGTATTGCAAAAACAATTAATGGGGATTCAATTTATAATGGCTCCGTGGATAATGCATCAGGAACAGCTGGCTTGTTAGCGATTGCAGAAGCATTCAAGAATAACGGTCCTACAAAACGCTCTTTGGTATTCATAGCAGTTACCGGAGAAGAACAAGGCTTGTTAGGTTCCGCTTACTATGCTGAAAATCCTATTTATACCCCTTCAAAAACGATAGCAAACATTAATATGGATGCCCTAGATAGTCCAGAAAAAATGAAAGATTTAACGATTACGGGTTATGGACAATCTGAAATGGATATGTATGCAAAAGAAGCAGCGCTTGCCCAAGACAGATACATCATTCCAGACCCGGAAGCTGAAAAAGGGTATTTCTTTAGATCGGATCATTTCAATTTTGCAAAAATTGGTATTCCTGCCTTGTATGCAGGTGGGTCTTACGAAGGCTTCACAAAATCTATTGAGGAAATACAAGCCCTAAAGGATGATTACATTAACAATAAATACCATCAACCTTCTGATGAATACAATCCAGAAATAACTGAATTGAGTGGCGTCCAGCTAGATTTACAACTCTTTTTTAATGTAGGATTGAAATTATCCAATGAAGCTAATTTTCCCAAATGGTATGATGGGAGCGAGTTTAAAGCTGCAAGGGAATAAGCGGAACGCTGGGAATTAGTGTTTTTATTGAATACAGTCACTCAATTAATCTATGTTGTCAAGGAAAAAATTCCTGTATTTGTTTTGGACACTTTTCATTACCTCTGATTTGTCTAAATCATGGTCTTTATGAACATTCGATTTATTATTATCACGCTATTTTTAAACCGCATACAGAAGCTTAAAACTACTTTAAATAACTCAATTACAGGGAATAGTACAACAGATAAAATGGACTAGTACCTAATAAAACTTATCAACTTAAAAAATTTATGTACGGAATACAATACACTTATGAACCTTCACCTAGTGCCCGTAGTTCCCTGTTTTATTTTAGGCACCTTAGTACTAATTATTAAAAAAGGCACCACGATTCATAAAGGTTTTGGACGCGTATATATGGTGTTAATGCTATTTACGGCTTGTGTTACACTCTGTATGCTCGCAGACGTAGGCCCACAATTCTTGAATCACTTTGGATGGATACATAGTTTTAGTTTTCTAACTATTTATGAGGTTCCCACAGCATATCTGGCGATAAAAAAAGGAAATGTGAAAGTCCATAAACGGAAAATGATTTTGCTGTACTTTGGCGCCATCATTATCGCAGGCGGATTTACGTTCGTACCAGGGAGTACTTACATGAGGTGTTTTTTGGAGGATAAAAAATAGTGTGCAGAGAGTAGTTGCTAGCCGGTAGTTACCAACGGGCGGTTAACTGCCATTAGTTTTAACAACGAAGCGCCATCAAACCTCTTTTACTCAACCTTTAAAAATTTACCATCTAAAGATTAACAGCTACAAATTATAAACTATTTCTTTCGTTTGATCAACTCCGACTCAATATCCTTTAGCGTAAATCCTTTTGCTTGCAAGAGTATCATATAGTGAAATAATAAATCGCCACTTTCGTACAGGAACAATTCATCGTTATCGTCCATAGCTTCAATTACCGTTTCCACGGCCTCCTCCCCTACTTTTTGGGCTATTTTATTGATGCCCTTGTTGAATAGGGATGCCACATATGACTTTTCACCATCGGCTGCGTTACGGCGTAGTTTAATAGTATTCTCTAATTCCGAAAAGTAGCCGAATTGCGATTCGTTCTTTTCAGCCCAACAAGTATCACTACCCGTATGGCATACAGGTCCTACCGGGTCTACGGAAATGAGCAAGGAATCCTGATCACAATCGTTCTTAATACTGACCACATTTAAAAAGTTGCCACTTTCTTCCCCTTTGGTCCATAAGCGTTGCTTGGAACGACTAAAAAACGTGACTTTCCCCGTTTCTTGGGTTTTTTCTAAACTTTCTTGGTTCATGTAGCCCAGCATCAAAACGTTTTTGGTGCGTGCGTCTTGGATGACGGCTGGTACTAATCCGTTTGTCATCTTTTCCCAGTTCGGTATGCTAAAACCCCAATTTTTTTTATTCATTTTCTATAATTTTTTATTTGTCCGTATGAGCACGGTCTAAGGCCTTTCATGTTCTATTCCCTTTTACTCAGGCTCAAAATCACGTTTCATTACTTATTTATTACTCGTCATTTAGAATGCTCTTTGGCAACACAACCACATAGTCAGATTCTTATTGGACGACACAGAAACAGGTTCAGAATACCCTTTAGTTATATTAACAATTAACTAGGCTAAAGCAAACTTAACAGCAGCATAAGCATGTTCTTTGGTCGTATCGATAACCGCAATATCACAGTCCTCTTTTCGAATTAATAAAGGTATTTCGGTGCAGCCTAAAATTACAGCTTGTGCACCTTCTTTTTCGGCTTTTTTAATAATCTCTAAATAATACTTCTTAGATTCAACCTTTATAACACCCTTAGCGAGCTCGGAATATATTACCTTATGTACCACATCCCTATCCTCTTTATTAGGTATTAAGATTTCAATGCCAAATTGATTTTTGAGGATGTCTTTGTAAAAATCCAATTCCATCGTATATTTTGTACCTAGCAGTAACACTTTTTGGTATCCTTTTTTTTGTACTGCCTTACCGGCTACTTCCGCTATGTGTAACAAAGGAATCGAGATACTTCTTTTCATCGTTGGAACACTAAGATGCATTGTATTGGCACAGATTAGAATGATTTCTGCACCTGCGTTTTGCAGTCGTAACGCGATATCCGTCATTTGAGCATGTAACACATCCCATTCACCATTAGCCTGTTTTTTAGATATTTCTGCAAAATCAACCGATTCAATAATACACTCGCATGAATGTTGATTACCCAAAGTTTCGGCTACTTTAGTATTTAATAATTGATAATACAATTGTGTGGATTGCCATGTGATACCGCCTATTAATCCTATTTTCTTCATGGTTTTGAATTAAAAATTCCTGCTACTTGTAAGCCTGAGCGCAGTCGAAATTAGTTACCTTAAATATTGTGACTCAATTCTATATTGTATTAACAATAATTTTATAATCTAACCGGAATTCCTTCTTTTTGTAACTCCTTTTTTAAATCGTTTATTTCAATTTCTTTAAAATGGAAAACACTGGCGGCCAAGGCTGCGTCCGCTTTTCCTTTTACAAAGGTATCGGTGAAATGTTGCATATTTCCAGCACCTCCTGATGCAATAATGGGAATGTTAAGCTCGGTAGATAAACGAGCCAGTGCTTCGTTTGCAAATCCGTCTTTGGTACCGTCATTGTCCATAGAGGTAAATAGTATTTCTCCAGCACCCCTTCGTTCCACTTCCTTGGCCCAATCAAAAAGGTCTAACTCGGTTGGCACTTTTCCACCTACCAAGTGTACCGTCCATTTGCCATCAATTTGTTTTGCATCAATCGCCACAACAATACATTGCGATCCAAATTTAGCCACTAAATCATTGATTAATCGCGGATTTTTAACCGCCGAGGAATTAACGGAAACCTTATCTGCACCATTCTGTAATAGAATATCAACGTCTTTTACCGAAGAAATACCACCACCCACGGTAAACGGAATATTTATTTTTTCGCCAATACGGTAGACTAAGTCCGCCAAGGTTTTTCGTTTTTGCTCCGTTGCCGAAATATCTAAAAAAACAAGCTCATCAGCACCTTCTCTGCTATATATTTCTGCAAGTTCTACTGGATCGCCAGCGTCTCGCAAATCAACAAAATTGATACCTTTTACGGTTCTACCATCTTTTATATCCAAACAGGGAATAATTCTTTTTGCGAGCATTATGCTTTATTATTTTTGGTATTCAAATCCATTCCCTCATAAAATCCTAAATCTTTATTTTTCAACTGCTTTACCCAAAATGCAATTTGACCGGTGTGATAGGAATAGTGTTCTACAGCATGTAAAACGACCCCTACTCCCGAAAAGGAAAAACCTTGAACTTGCCTCATCTTCAAAAATTGATCTATTGTAGCATCAAATATGACCCGTTTGGCCGTATTAACAGTAGCATTCAGTGTTTGAAGTAGCTCTATTTTTGTGAGTCCACTTATTGCTATAAATTCCCCATCCCTATTTCGTTTATCCTCTGTTTCGCCAAGCGACGAAATGATATATTGAGAAATATTTCCACTCAAATGCAAAATCAAATTTGCTATACTAGCTAGGGAAGCGTTAGGTTTTTGCCAGATTTCTTCATCGGTTAATTCATCCAAGCTCCTATTAATCATACGGGTACTTTCATCCATCCGATAAAGTGTATTTTTAACCAATTCTTCAATAAGCTGCTCTTCTTTATCCATGGCTTAAAATGTACGTTTCCAGTTGTTTTAGGCTAATTCTATTCTCATAGATTGCTTTACCAATAATGGTACCTTCACAACCTAATTCGGCAAGTTTGGGCAATTCATCAAACGTAGCTATTCCCCCAGATGCAATGAGTTTAAGTGGCTGTTCACCAGCTATTCTAGTCATTATTTTTTGGTATAAATCAAATGAAGGTCCTTCTAACATGCCGTCCTTGCTAATATCGGTACAAATCACATATTGAATACCTTTGGCTTGATATGATTGAATAAACGGAATTAGTTCCTCTTTAGACTCCTCTTGCCATCCGGAAACCGCCACTTTTTCATCCAAAGCATCGGCACCTAAGATAATTCTATCAGCTCCATGTTTTTCAATCCAACCTAAAAATATTTCTGGGTCCTTTACTGCAATACTGCCTCCAGTAATCTGACTTGCGCCACTTTCAAAAGCGATACGTAAATCTTCATCTGTCTTTAAACCACCCCCAAAATCAATTTTTAATTGGGTCTGAGAGGCAATCTGTTCAAGCACCCTGTGGTTTATAATGTGTTTAGATTTTGCTCCATCCAAATCTACTAAATGTAAAAACTGAATTCCGCTTGCTTCAAACTCCTTGGCCACTTCTAAAGGATGCTCGTTATATATTTTCTTGGTATCATAATCTCCTTTTGAGAGTCGAACACATTTACCGTCTATGATATCTATGGCGGGTATTATTCTCATTTTTTAACGTAAATTTTGTTTATCTATGCTCATCCATATAGGTGAATCTCCAATTTTTTTAAATCCAAAACGTTGGTAAAAACTATGGGCATCTTTGGTTTTTAAGGCTACTGTTTTAAGGCTTTTTATAACATCATCCTTAAGCATATGCGCTACTAGTTTTTTACCATATCCTTTACCTTGAAACTTTGTAAATATGATGAAATCCATAAAATATCCAAAATATATGTAATCTGTCACCACCCTTGCAAAACCAACCTGTTCATTTTCTAGGGTATACATTCCAAAACAATAGGAATTCAATATTGTCTTTTCAACATCTTCCACGATTCTGCCATCACTCCAATATTCATCAGCTATGAAATGTTTTATGGCATATACATTCAATAAACGTTTATCGTTTGAGATGAAAAAATTATTTTCCATTACATTTTTAAAAAATTGAATAAGATATTTTCACCAACCGTACTACTTTTTTCTGGGTGAAACTGAGTAGCATAAAAATTATCCTTTTGTAACGCAGCACTGTATCTTGAACCATACTCACATTCAGCAATAGTCTCTGCGCAAACTGGCGCATAGAAACTATGTACCAAATAAATATGCTCTTTTTCATTAATCCCTTTAAACAATTGAGATTTTAAATTGGTTATTTGATTCCAGCCTATTTGTGGGACTTTTACAGTAGTACCAAACTTAAGCACATTTACATCAAAAATACCTAACCCCTCTGTCCCACCTTCTTCAGATGCATTACACATCAATTGCATACCTAGGCAAATTCCTAGTACCGGCTGTTTTAAGCTTGGAATCAAATCGTGCAAACCACTTTCCCAAAGTTTAGCCATGGCGCTACTCGCCTCTCCAACACCTGGAAATATGACTCTATCTGCATTTCGAATTTCTTCCACATCATTACTCAGAATAGCGGTATGCCCCAACCTTTTAATGGCGAACTTGATACTCTGGATGTTTCCTGCTCCGTAATTAATAATTACTATTTTCATTAATTTAGTATTAGGTACTGCGTACCGAGTAAAAACAAATCTTAAAGTCTTTTACTATTATAACATTCCTTTAGTACTCGGTAAAACCATTTTTTCGACATCTCGTTTTACAGACATCTTTATAGCCTTAGCGAAGGCTTTAAAAATAGCTTCTATTTTATGATGTTCGTTAGTACCTTCTGCCTTTATATTTAGATTGGCCTTCGCACCATCCGTGAAGGATTTAAAAAAGTGATGGAACATTTCTGTTGGCATGTCGCCTACTTTTTCACGTTTGAAATCGGACTTCCAGACCAACCAGTTACGTCCTCCAAAATCTATAGCTACCTGAGCTAAACAATCATCCATGGGCAAACAGAAGCCATAGCGCTCAATACCTAATTTATTTCCCAATACAGTATAAAAAACTTCTCCCAGTGCGATTCCAGTATCTTCTATGGTATGGTGTTCATCAACCTCTAAATCACCATTTACCTTAATCGTAAGGTCCATTTGCCCATGACGCGCTAACTGGTCTAGCATATGATCAAAAAATGCAAGCCCTGTCTTAATATCGCTTTTACCAGTGCCGTCTAAGTTCAACTTAATATAGATATCTGTTTCGTTGGTTTTCCTTGTTATTTCCGAGGTTCGTTCCTTAAGTTTTAAAAACTCATATATTTTTTCCCAATCATTGGTTTCCAATCCAATAATACTATCCAAGGCTTCTCGCTTAACCGTAATTTCACCTGTACCTAGATGGGTATCGTCATTGATAAAAATTCCTTTTGCTCCAAGATTTTTAGCCAGTTCTATGTCGGTCAATCGATCACCAATTACAAAGGAATTTTCAAGGTCATAGCTATCAGTAAAATACTCGGTTAGAAGACCTATTCCTGGTTTTCTAGTATTTGCGTTTTCATGTGGAAAAGTTCTGTCCAGAAATACCTTTTTAAAAACAACACCTTCCTGTTCAAAAGACTTTAGAATGAAATTATGTACAGGCCAAAAGGTATCCTCGGGAAATACATCGGTTCCCAAGCCATCTTGATTGGTTATCATAACCAACTCATAATCTAACTCCTTGGCAATTTTCCCTAAAAACGTGAATGCTTTAGGGTAAAATACCATTTTTTCAAAAGCGTCTATTTGTTCTTCTGCGGTTTCCTTTATAATAGTTCCATCACGGTCTATAAATAGGACACGTTTACCTCTAGAAGAAATATTTTTTTCTTGTTTTACGTAACTCATACTAATGATTTTAATGCGGTATTTAAAAGGGTATTCTCTTCGGGAGTTCCAATCGTAAATCGTAATGTGTTTTCACAAAGGGGCTGCGTTGTTCGGTTACGAACTACGATTCCTTTCTCTAACAACTGATTGTATCGTTTTAAAGCATCATCCACTTTAGCCAATACAAAGTTGGCATCTGAGGAATATATTTTTAAAATAAAGGAAATTTCCGATAAGGCTTCTATAAGTAGTTTACGTTCTCCAAGAATGACAGCAACTTCTTCTTGCACAGATTTCTGGTCGGATACGCGTTCCATTGCGCTTTGCTGCGTCAATTCATTTATATTATACGGTGGTTTTATTTTGTTTAGAACAGCTATTATCTGTTCCGAAGCGATACAGATTCCTAGCCTGATTCCAGCCATACCATATGCCTTAGACAACGTCTGTGTTATCACTAAATTTGGATATTTGGATAATTGAGACACCCAACTTTGTTCAGATGAAAAATCAATATAAGCTTCGTCTATGACTACCAAGCCTTTGAAGTTTTCCAGTAATATTTCAATTTTTTGGCTCGATATGCTATTGCCAGAGGGGTTATTGGGCGAACAGATAAACAACATTTTAGAATTGGTATCCATAGTGTTTAAAATCGCATCTACATTCGGCTGAAAATCAGTATCCAACAAAACGGTTCGGTTTTCTATCGTATTAATCCCTGATAACACTTGATACATACCATACGTAGGGGGTAACGTGATAACGTTATCCAATCTAGGCTCACAAAAGGCACGGAACAACAAATCTAATACTTCGTCGCTACCGTTTCCTAGAAGTATATTTTCTTCCTTTATACCTTTCTGCTTGGCTAAAATAGATTTAAGACTGCGTTGTTTAGGGTCTGGGTATCTGTTTACACCATTCTCAAACGGATTCTCATTGGCATCTAAGAATACCATTTTAGAGCCATCTGAAACATACTCATCCCGTGCAGAAGAATAAGGATTTAGGCCCTTTACATTTTCTCGTGTTATGCTCTCTAGATTGAAACTCATTTTAAACTATTCAAACGAAGTGTAACTGCATTTTTATGCGCTTGTAAACCTTCAGCTTCTGCCATTAACTCAATTGCATTTCCTATATGCTGAATACCTTCTGCTGAAATCTTCTGAAAGGTCATACTCTTCATAAAACTATCCAGATTCACCCCACTATATTGCTTCGCATACCCGTTTGTGGGTAAGGTATGATTTGTTCCAGAAGCATAATCTCCAGCGCTTTCTGGAGTATAATTACCAATAAAAACAGAACCTGCGTTTACCGTGTTTTCTAAATAAAAATCCTCGTTAGACACACAGACAATATAATGCTCCGGACCATATTCATTGATTAAATCAATAGCCGTTTGGTCATCTTCAACAAAAATCAATTTGCTGTTGGCAATTGCCTGACGTGCAATTTCCTTTCTAGGTAAATCTTCTAATTGTAACGCAACTTCACGTTCTACGCTAGCTATCATATCTTTTGATGTTGACACGAGAATGACCTGACTGTCCACTCCATGTTCCGCCTGACTCAATAAATCTGATGCTACAAAAGCAGCATTCGCTGAATCATCTGCAACGACCAGCAATTCACTTGGTCCGGCAGGCATATCAATGGCAACTCCATGCTTTGTGGCAAGCTGCTTTGCTACCGTTACATATTGATTTCCTGGCCCAAATATTTTGTAAACCTGTGGTACTGTTTTCGTACCAAAAGTCATTCCTGCAATTGCCTGAATCCCACCAACTTTTATAATTTTAGTTACTCCACAGAGTGATGCGGTATACAGGATAGCAGGGTCTAATTTACCTTCGGTATTTGGTGGTGAACAAAGTACAATTTCTTTACAACCAGCTATTGTTGCTGGTACGGCTAACATAAGGATTGTTGAAAATAAAGGGGCTGTTCCTCCTGGTATGTATAACCCTACTTTTTGAATGGGACGCTTTTCTTGCCAGCATCTAACTCCGTTTGTAGTTTCTACCTCCACCCTATCTGTAACTTGTGCCTTATGGAATAATTCAATATTTGATTTTGCTAATTGAATCGCCGCCTTTAAACCTGGCGAAACTGTCTTTTTAGCCTCTGCAATCTCTGCAGGTGTGACCAACAAATCATCTAATGAAACCTTGTCAAACTGTTGCGTATATTTTTTAATAATAGCATCACCTTCTGCCTCGACTTCCTTAAAAATATCATTTACCAAACCTTCAATAGCTTCCACAGTCTGTGTAGGTCGTCTTAAAACGTCCTTCCAATCTTCTTTTTTTAGATTATATATTTTCTTCATTTGCTTTCCTTTTAGTCCTAACGTTTATCAAAATCAAGAGGGCTTACAAAACCATCTTCTCAATTGGGCAAACCAAAATACCTTCTGCACCAGCTTGTTTTAATTCATCTATCACTTCCCAAAAGGTATCTTTGTTAATTACCGTATGCACAGAACTCCATCCCTTATCTGCCAGCGGAAGTACCGTGGGGCTTCTCATTCCTGGTAAGAGCGCTAGAATCTCATTAAGCTTATCATTTGGTGCATTCAACAATACATATTTTGACTGCCGTGCTCTTAAAACCGATTGAATCCTAAATTTTAATTTACGTAGTATTGCTTTTTGTTCCTCAGAAATAGATGGGGAAACTGCTAAAACGGCTTCACTTTTAAGCATTACCTCCACCTCCTTTAAATTATTCCTGAACAACGTACTACCACTAGAAACAATGTCGCAAATACCATCCGCCAAACCAATATTAGGTGCAATTTCTACAGAACCACTAATAATGTGCAGGTCTACGTTTACTCCTTTTCTAGCCAAATAGTTTTTTACAGTATTTGGATAGGATGTGGCAATGCGTTTTCCTTCAAAATCTTTCACAGAGTTGTATTTAAAAGATTTTGGCACGGCCAAAGATACTTTACACTTAGAAAATCCCAACTTTTCTACAATAGTAATATCCGTTCCCTTCTCTATCAATACATTTTCACCTATGATGGCAATATCTACCACGCCATCTCTAAGGTATTGCGGAATATCACCGTTACGTAAATAAAATACTTCCATAGGAAAGTTTCTACTAGACGCTTTTAGCTGATCTTTCCCATTATCTATAGAGATACCACAGTCTTTAAGTATTTGAAGGGAATCTTCGTTCAACCTTCCTGATTTCTGAATTGCAATTCTAATTCTTGTCATTTGTCTTTATTGATGTTGAACAACCAAAACAGGTCGAAAAACAAAACCCGTTTGATTGCTCAAACGGGTTTTTAAATATGTTGTACTACTACAATACATTCCTACCTCGCCTAAGCGTATGTGTGGAAATGATGATGTATAGTTCTATTTTGCATTACTATGTAAAAGTAAACGGTATTTTCGATTTCACAAAACAAAAGTTTAAAATGAAACAAAATAATTCTAAACGTTTATTAGTTGTTTCCTAAAATCAATGGTAAGCCAGAGTCTCCACTGCCTACAATAACTACTTTAGAGTTTGGCGATTTTGCTAATTCTAACGTAGCATCGATACCTTTATCCTGAAGAATCTTATCGGTCAATGACGCGCTCAAAATTCTATTTGCATCTGCTTTACCTTGTGCTTCAATTGTTACTTTTTCAGCTTCTTTTTTAGCGGTAACTAATCTAAATTCATATTCTAAAGACTCCTGCTCTTGCTTCAGTTTACGCTCTATTGCTTCCTTTATCGTTGGGGGTAATGTAACATCCCGTACCAGTATTTCATTTAATTGAATGTATTGTCCTTCAACTATTTTTTGAGTTTCGTCGAAAATCTCTTGTTGGATTGCATCCCTTTTACTCGAGTACAATTGTTCTGGTGTATAACGCCCAACAACACTTCTTGCTGCTGACCGAATTGTAGGTAGTAATACACGTTGGATATACTCTGTACCCTTCTCTTGGTGCAATTTACCTAAATCATTACGTATTGGTTCAAACCATGCAGATGCTTCCAATTTGATATCCAAACCATTACTTGACAATACATTCATACTTTCAAGCACTTCTTGTTGTCGTACCTCATAAATAGTTACTCTATTCCATGGCGCTACTAGATGAAAACCCTCGCCCATTGGCGGCTGATCCGTTACTACACCACCTCCAAAAGTTTTATACAAAACCCCGGCCTGACCTGAGTCTATAGTAACAGTTGATTTTGATATTCCAATAACTAAAATGATAAAAATAAATATAGCCGGTAAGGCTATTTTTGGTAATTTGTCCATCATATTCTTTTTAAATTAATCCGTTATATTTTCTAATAAACCACTCAAGTGAAAAAGCCATAACGATAAGCCCTAAGAGTATTTTAAAATCAATCAAAGATACACTATTTTCAATGCTTTTCTGGGTAGGAACAAAGGCTTTAGATGAAATTAATTCTGTTGCTATTTGTTCAAAATTCGAAGAAAAAGTATGCATACCTCCCGAGCTTTGGGCGAGCTTCTGCATCTTCTTATAATTGCTGGAAACAAATTGTTTTTCCAAGTCAAAATTGGAGATGGTAAATGCTCCTGTTTCTTTATAGTTTTCATCTTTGACTTCTACCGAAAATTCGTAGTCCCCAGGCGCTAAATTCGTTAAGTCCGCTTCAAAATAGGCGTTTTTTAAAACCATAGGCATCATATTTACTGCCATTGTTTCCTTATTCCTTACCGAAATATCTATTAGAGCATTTGAATCAAACACATAGGTTGCATCAAAATAGGTAGCGGAAATGAACGCCGTATTACTTCCTTCGTAATTAAAGCTATACGTAATGTTTAGCCGGTTTTTTGTGATGTTGGTGGATAGGTACCTAATCAATTTCCCTAAAAACGTATCCATATTTGAAAAATCTCCAGTATTCCTAAAAGACTGTACCCGCCATTTCCATAAGCCTTCCCCTATTAAAAGTCCTTTTTTTATAGTGTTTTTACCATAAACAGTTAACAAAGGAGATTTCATATCAACTCCTTTTATACTTATACCTAGTAGTGTTTCATTAGTTTGATTGAATGTTACCGGACCTGCATCGCTTTCCAACGGTGGAAAATCACTTACATCAAAATCCGTAATATCATATTTAGAAAAACCACTATTTAAATTCCCAAAAAATTCTTGCTGAGGATAACCGTTTTCGATTTTAAAATCTTCTTGGATACCGTTCAAAAAATTGAAATCTGTGTGTACACCACTAATGATGAGTACGTTAGACCGCTTCTGTTCCAAAAATTTAAAAACTTTTCTAAATCCTGTATTGGGTTGATACAGAATAAAAAGATCCGCTTGCTCAAAAGCCTCTAAACCTGCTGAGGGTTTTAATATGACCACCTGTCTTTGTTTATTGCTTTCAATACTCTTTTTTAGAGTACCTAAATCGGGATGAGTAATATCAGAAACTAACGCAACCGTAGTTTTTTCATCTATAACCTCTACGGATGTTATGCGTGTATTGTTAGTAATGTTGCGCTCGGTAGGTACTGGTTGTACCGTTACGCTGATACTTTTGACCCCAATCTTACTTGCGGTAACAAGGGTCTTAATATTTTTTAAATTATTACCCCTGGATAGACCTATGGTTTCTGAATACACGGAGGCACCGTTTACCTTAACTGCTACTTTTGCCTTAACCGTGCCCTGTCCCTGATAAGACACATAAGTCTCTAAAGGGTATTTGTTGTTCAAGAACGCGTATTTGTTCGTGTTTATAGGACCAATACTCAAGTCTTCGTATGCTGTAGTGTCGCCCACAGTTATTGTATAAATAGGTGGAGAATTCACCTTATTAGAAAAAGTGTAATCACGACCAATATTTTGATTTCCGTCAGAAATAAGAACCACTGCCATATTTTTTCTAGCGTAAACATCAGCCAATGTTGCTAACGGTTGTTGAATATTCGTTTGTACATCTAAAAAAGAAAGACTGTCCAACGGCCGTAAGCTTTTACCAAATTGATAAGATGTTATATCAAACCTATCCGATAGCTCCGGATGATTTATAAGCGCCGACACTATATCTTTTACCTTTTTTCCACTATCCTGAATGGAACTTGAATTGTCTATAAGTAGTGCAAGATTTGGCTTTTGTAAAATATAGTTAACCTTAGAAAATTTTGGATTTATAAGCAACAGTAAAATCCCAAAGATTCCAATATATCGCAAAACGGAAAGTAATATGCGAAGCCTTCCTTTATGCTTGCCCCTAAAATAGTATTGAAAATATACCACGACAACAGACAAAATCGCAGCTACAACTATAAAAAATACCGTGTTTATATGCATACGCTAGTTCTCTCGCTTCTCATAGTTCTCCTTTTTCTTATCCTCAAGCCGTTTTTTATTAAGATACATCAGCGTACAAAAAATACCGCCATAAATAAGTATCGCAGGAATATATTCCATAACCTATCTATTTTAATTTAACTGCTGTACCATAGGCCAACATTTCGGCAGCGCCCTGCATCACTTGAGAAGTAGTAAACCTTACATTTACAACGGCATGGGCACCTAAACCTTCGGCATCGTCCAACATACGCTTAATAGCTTGTTCTCTAGATTGTGCCAATAATTCGGTGTATTCTGAAATTTCACCACCTACAATATTTTTTAGGCCCGCAAAAAGGTCATGGCCAATGTTTCGTGCCCTAACTGTACTTCCACGTGCGATGCCTAAAGATGCTGTTATTTCCTTACCGGCAATATAAGCCGTTGTAACATATAGCATAGTTTCTATAGATTTGTCAATGTGTTTTTATGTTAACATACCACCGTCCACATTAAGGACTTGACCCGTAACGTAAGCAGAAAGATCCGATGCAAAGAACAAACAGGCATTCGCTATGTCTTCAACAGAACCACCTCTTTTTAATGGAATACCATCTCTCCAACCCTGAACTATTTTCTCGTCAAGTTTATCTGTCATTTCAGTCTCTATAAAACCAGGGGCTATAGCATTGCAGCGAATATTCCTAGACCCTAATTCTAAAGCAACTGATTTAGTAAATCCTATCATACCTGCCTTTGAAGCGGCATAATTGGTTTGTCCGGCATTACCTTTCACTCCCACAACGCTACTCATATTAATTATAGATCCACGTCTTTGTTTTAGAAGTGTTCGTTGAACCGCTTTTGTCATATTAAAAACCGATTTTAAGTTGATGTCTATAACGGTATCAAAATCAGCTTCTGACATACGCATCAAAAGATTATCCTTTGTAATTCCTGCATTATTAATTAGTACGTCAATTACACCGTCAAAGTCCTTTAACACTTCGTTGACTAGCGTATCGGCTTCGTTGAAATTTGCAGCGTTGCTTTTATATGCTTTTGCCTTGACTCCTTTAGCTGTAAGTTCTTTTTCTAACGCCAATGCAGGTGCCTCACTAGAGCTATAAGTGAAAGCAACATTAGCTCCGTGGTCCGCAAATACTTTAGCGATACCCATCCCTATGCCTCGACTTGCGCCTGTAATAATAACATTTTTTCCGTCTAGTAGTTTCATTGTTTAATCTTTTTGATAGTTGGTGTATTGGTTAGGGTTATAAGGGAGCTTAAACTAATTATCTTAATTTTTAACAGACAGCATAAATAGCTATCGGTAAAACAAAAATCCATCGACCTAAAAATAAGACCGATGGATTTAATATTTTCATTTACTATAAAAACTTTAACACAAAAAGTGAATTAAGCCATTACTTCTTTTACCTTAAGGCCAATTTCTGCAGGAGAATCCACTACGTGAATTCCACATTCAGACATAATTCTCTTTTTGGCCTGTGCGGTGTCATCAGTTCCTCCAACAATTGCACCTGCATGTCCCATCGTTCTTCCTGCAGGAGCAGTTTCGCCGGCTATAAAACCTACAATTGGCTTTTTACTGCCACTAGCTTTATACCAATAAGCAGCATCTGCTTCTAATTGTCCGCCAATTTCACCAATCATTACAACACACTCCGTTTCTGAGTCGTTGATTAATAATTCAACTGCTTCTTTGGTGGTAGTTCCAATAATTGGATCTCCCCCGATACCAATAGCAGTGGTTATTCCCAAGCCTTGGCGCACTACTTGATCCGCTGCCTCATAAGTTAACGTTCCGGATTTGGAAACAATTCCAACATTTCCCTTCTTGAAGACAAAACCTGGCATAATTCCAACTTTCGCTTCTCCCGGAGTAATCACACCAGGACAGTTTGGGCCAATAAGCCTACAATCCATGTTTTTTATATAGTTGGCAGCCGTCACCATATCGGCAATAGGAATACCTTCTGTAATCGTAATAATTACTTTAATGCCTGCATTAGCGGCTTCCATAATTGCATCTGCAGCAAACGCAGGCGGTACGAAAATGATGGTAGTGTCTGCCCCAACCTTATCAACAGCCTCGGATACAGTGTTAAAAACGGGTCTTCCCAAATGTTCTTGACCACCTTTACCAGGAGTTACGCCTCCAACGATATTGGTTCCGTATTCTATCATTTGTTCTGCATGGAAAGTACCTTCACTTCCAGTAAATCCTTGTACAATTATTTTGGAATCCTTATTTACTAAAACACTCATACTGCTGTCGATTTTTAATTTTGTGTTACAAAAATATACGTTTGTCAATGAATACTAAAGCATTCTGCTTCTTATTTACTCGATACTTGAGATTTTAATACTCCGAGCTAGCCTCGGAGTATTAAGGCTGTTCTTTTATGAATGCCACGCGGGCTTAGTATTAAGATAGTTTATCATCAATCTTTTTAATTAGTTCTGGAATTTTCTTTATGTAAGCCAATTGTTTCAATTTTTCTCTAGATTCTTCTATCGGAGTACCGAAATAGCTCTTTCCGCCTGCAACTGATTTAGTGACTCCGGTCTGACCCATAATTACCGCTTTTTTTCCTATCGTAATACCACTATTAGTACCTACCTGACCCCAAATGGTAACCTCATCCTCTATAATTACACATCCCGCAATACCTGTTTGGGAAGCAATGAGGCATTTTTTACCGATTAGCGTGTCATGGCCCACCTGAACCTGATTATCTAACTTTGTACCTGCTCCTATTGTAGTATCGCCTGTAACCCCCTTATCAATCGTGCATAAGGCTCCTATATCCACATTATCCTCTATCACAACGCGCCCTCCAGAAAGCAATTTATCAAACCCTGCAGGCCTATTCTTATAGTAAAAGGCATCTCCGCCTAATACACTACCGGAATGTATAGTTACACCATTACCAATAACACAATTATCATACATACTAACGTTGGCATGTATCGTACAATTATCACCTATACTTACGTTGTTGCCAATAAAAACATTGGGCTGAATAATTGTATTCTTTCCAATGTATGCTGATGTGGCAATGACATTAGTTGCCGCTGCAAAAGGTCTAAAGTAATTTGTTAAGGTATTAAAATCGCGAAAGGGGTCATCTGAAATCAGCAAAGCTTTGCCTTCTGGACAATCGACCTCCTTATCAATAAGAATAATAGTAGCCTTTGATTGCAATGCCTTCTCATAGTATTTTGGGTGGTCTACAAAGACAATATCACCAGGTGTTACCACATGAATTTCGTTCATGCCTAATACAGGGAAGTCATTAGGCCCCACAGCGGTACAGCTAATTATATCAGCTATTTGTTTTAAGGAAAAAGTGGTAGGAAATTTCAAGTTTATTCTTTTACGCGCTCCATATAGGAACCGTTTGAGGTATCGATTTTAATTTTGTCTCCTTCATTTATAAACAAAGGCACATTTACCTCTGCTCCAGTTTCAACCTTTGCTGGTTTAGTTGCATTAGTAGCTGTATTTCCTTTCACACCAGGCTCCGTATACGTGATCTCTAAAATCACACTTGCGGGCATTTCCACAGATAAAGGCAAGCTGTCCTCCGTATTAAACATAATTTTCACCACTTCCCCCTCTTTTAATAGATTGGGCGCGTCTAAGGAACTTTCTTCTAGCGTGATTTGATTATAGTCATCTGTATTCATAAAGTGATAGGTCTCCCCCTCAGGATATAAATATTGATAAGAGCGTGTTTCTACCCGCACATCTTCAATTTTGTGCCCTGCTGAGAATGTATTGTCCAAAACTTTTCCGGAGGAAACACTTTTTAGTTTTGTTCGTACAAATGCTGGTCCTTTGCCTGGTTTCACATGTTGAAAATCAATAACCTTATAGATATCGTTATTATATCTTATACAAAGTCCTTTTCTAATATCGGATGTAGATGCCATTTAAATTTATTTAAAATATTGATTTTCCTATTTGGTTTTTGGGGTAGCCGTTTTGATATTTAATTCGTACTGAAATAGCCCTTCATAATTCCTCGTTGTGAATCCCTAATAAACTGAAGGATTTCATCCCGCTCTGGAGTAGCTTCCATCTCGGCTTCAATAATTTGTACCGCTTGAGAATTATTGTAGTTTCTTTGATACAGTATTCTATAAATATTTTGAACCTGTCTAATTTTTTCAGACGTAAACCCCCTTCTTCTTAGCCCGACAGAGTTAATACCAACGTATGACAAAGGTTCTCGAGCAGCCTTTACATAAGGAGGAACATCTTTACGCACCAAAGACCCGCCGGTAACAAAAGCGTGTTGACCAATAGATACGAATTGATGCACGGCAACTAATCCTGCTAGGATAACATTGTCACCAATAGTAACATGGCCTGCCAAGGTAGAATTGTTTGAGAAAATACAATTATCACCTACAAAACAGTCATGGGCAATATGACAATACGCCATAATAAGGCAATTCTTACCTATTACCGTCTTCATTCTATCCGATGTGCCTTTATGAATGGTAGCACATTCGCGAATAGTGGTATTATTTCCAATGACGACCGTTGTTTCCTCTCCTTCATATTTAAGGTCCTGCGGTGGTGCAGAGATTACCGCTCCAGGAAAAATATTACAATTCTTTCCAATTCGTGCACCTTCCATAATAGTCACGTTGGAACCTATCCAAGTACCATCACCGATAATTACGTTATTGTGAATTGTAGTAAACGGTTCCACCACAACATTTTTTGAAATTTTTGCTCCGGGATGTATATAAGCTAATGGCTGATTCATACTATGTTCTTTTAACTATTTGTGCCATCATCTCTGCTTCGCTTACTAATTTATCATTGGCATAGGCATACGCTTGCATATGACATATTCCCCTTCTAATAGGAGTAATTAGGCTACAATGGAAAATTAAGGTATCCCCTGGCAATACCGGTTTTTTAAATTTCACTTTATCTATTTTCATAAATAGCGTTAGGTAATTTTCCGGATCAGGTACGGTACTCAGCACCAAAATGCCTCCCGTTTGGGCCATCGCTTCTACTTGTAGTACTCCTGGCATAACTGGTGCACCGGGAAAATGCCCTGTAAAGAAAGGCTCATTCATGGTAACGTTTTTCATTCCAACAACATGTTGCTTGGAGAGTTCTATGATACGATCTATCAAAAGAAAAGGAGGTCTATGTGGGAGCATTGCCATGATTTGATGGATATCCATAAAGGGGGGCAAGCTTAAATCGTATTTGGGGACCTTGTTCCTCTTTTCCAATTTAATAATATTGGAAAGCTTTTTAGCAAACTGAGTATTTACAAAATGCCCCGGTTTGTTAGCAATGACCTTACCCTGTATTCTGGTTCCTGCCAAAGCTAAGTCACCAATAACATCTAAAAGCTTGTGACGAGCTGCCTCGTTGGGTTGGTGTAACGTAAGATTATCTAGAATACCATTTGGTTTTACGGATAGCTTCTTTTTATTAAAAGCTTTCTCCAGTTTCTTCATAGTTGCTTCAGAAATCTCTTTATCTACATAAACAATGGCGTTGTTTAAATCGCCGCCTTTTATAAGACCATTTTCCAATAACATTGCCAATTCATGCAAAAAACTAAAGGTGCGTGCATCGGCGATTTCAGTCTTAAAATCAGGTAGACGCTCCAATGTTGCGTTTTGGGTGCCCAGAACTTTTGTTCCAAAATCGACCATAGTGGTCACCTGGTATTCATCTGAAGGAATTACTGTTATTTCGCTTCCAGTAGCCTCATCTTTAAAGGAAATCACTTCCTTAATGACAAACACATCACGCATAGCTTTTTGCTCAACAATACCTGCTGCTTCTAGCGCGGCTACAAAAAACTTAGAGGAACCATCCATAATTGGTGGCTCAGGAGCATCTAACTCTATAAGAACATTATCTATTTCTAAGCCCACCAAAGCAGCCAAAACATGCTCCGAAGTCTGTATTCTTACACCCCTTTTTTCCAAGTTTGTACCTCGTTGTGTGTTGATGACGTAATTTGCATCTGCCTCTATGATGGGTTGCCCCTCTAAATCAATTCGCTTAAAGGCATATCCATGGTTTTCCCCGGCCGGCAAAAATTTAAGAGTAACGTTGGCACCTGTATGCAAACCAACACCTGTGAGGGAAACTGCCTTCCCTATAGTACGTTGCTTATCTGTTGTTGTCTTCATCATCTGTCCTTTTTTTCAAGGTTGTCTATTCTAATAATTATTTTTGGTAAATTCTTAAAGTGAACGTACGACTTATTGTAGTCCCCATAATTTAAAGCGGGAGACCCTTGTAACACCTCATTATTCTTTACATTTCTTCCTATTCCGGATTGGGCCTGAATCTTCACATAATCACCGATAATAATGTGACCAACTATCCCTACTTGCCCACCTATCATACAATGCTTTCCGATTTTTGTAGAACCTGCAACCCCAGTCTGTGCTGCAATAACGGTATGCTCGCCAATTTCAACATTATGAGCAATCTGTATCTGATTATCCAATTTAACCCCAGTTCTTAAAATGGTTGACCCTAAGGTAGCCCTATCAATGGTAGTGCCTGCACCTACGTCTACATTATCCTCTATAATCACATTCCCCGTTTGAGGAATCTTGGTGAATTCTCCTTTGTTATTTGGCGCAAAGCCAAAACCATCTGCTCCAAGAATAGCACCACTATGGATTACGCAATTCTTTCCAATTACAGTTTCCGAATAAATTTTTGCTCCTGCGAAGACGGTAACACCATCTCCAATAGTAACGTTGTCACCGATATATACATTAGGATAAATTTTTACATTATTCCCTAAGCTTACCTGGTCTCCTAAATATGAAAATGCTCCCAAATACACGTTTTCTCCGTACGTAGCCGTATCAGACTTAAAGACGGGTGATTCTATACCTACCTTATTACCTTTTGTTTGATTGTAATATTCGAGTAATTTAGAAAAGGATTCGTAGGCATCTTCCACCTTTATTAATGTAGTTGAAAAGGCTTGCTCAGGCACAAAGTCCTTATTAACTAGCGTAACTGAAGCCTTTGTGTTGTAGATGAACGATGTGTACTTAGGGTTGGCCAAAAATGTTAAGGAACCTATTTCTCCTTCTTCTATTTTTGCAAGTTTATGAACGGCTACCTCTGGATTTCCCTGTACTTCACCATCTAAAATGCCTGCAATTTGACCAGCTGTAAATACCATGAGTGCAAAAGTAAGAAAAATAGTTAAACGGCTTCTTTAGGGTAACAGATATAATATTTGGTTACGGTTTTGGACAAAGCATTCAAGTTTAAGTGGTCCGATAGCTTAGCAACGTCTACGATTTTACCATTTTTCTTCAAAATATTGATGTTCTGTTCGTTACGGTCGTAGGCTTTATTTTCCAACTTTCCTTTAAAAACAAAGTAGCTGGTCTCCTCATCATTAAGCTTAAACTTCTTTTTAGTTTCTTGAAACCTTTCCTGAAATCGTTTTTCCGATATGGGTTCTTTCTTTATTTTGATGTGTAGCAAGCGGCGATGCACTATCATTCTACAAAGCTCAGACAATACAAAATCTGCTGTATACTGCCACTCCTTAACTGCTGATAGAATATCGACATCATCTAATTTCGCAAAAATTCCTAGGGTGTTTGAGTCAAAATTTTTCTTATCCACAGCCTTAGTTAAAAAGTATAATAAGGATTTACTTGCATGAAGAGTAACACCATCAGAAATAAGAAAACGAGCACGTTTTAAAATACTTATCAGTAATTGTTCTGCAACAACGCCTGTTTTATGCAAATATGCTTGCCAGTACATAAACCGCCTTGCCATAAGAAATTTTTCTACGGAATAAATACCTTTTTCTTCTACCACTAACTGCCTATCTACAACGTTAAGCATGGTGATAAGTCGGTCCGAATTGGTATTCCCTTCGGCCACTCCAGTGTAAAAACTATCACGTTTTAAATAGTCCAAACGGTCTATATCAAGCTGGCTGCTTACCAATTGGTTTAGAAACCTTTTGGGGTGTTTACCAGTAAAAATAGATAAGGCAACCGTTAAACTTCCGTTAAATAGCACATTTAGCTCCTGCATAAATTGAATAGAAATGTATTCATGGCTTACGCCTTCTACAATGCTATGTTCCATAGCATGAGAGAAAGGACCGTGCCCTATATCATGCAGAAGAATAGCACAAAGTAAGCCTTGCTCCTCTTCATCAGAAACGGCAACACCTTTAAAACGTAGTACTTGGACAGATTTTTGCATTAGATGTAGACATCCTAATGCATGATGAAATCGAGTATGATGTGCCCCAGGATAAACTAGATAGGAAAGTCCCATTTGAGATATTCTTCGAAGTCGCTGAAAATGAGGGTGGGCAATCAAGTCAAATACTAATGGGTTCGGGATTCTAATAAATCCGTAAATTGGGTCATTGAATATTTTTAATTTATTTGATTTGGACAATGCTAGTTTTTTTTTGAATCAAATTCAAAGTTATGGAATTGTGACAACAAGTATAGCGCTAGGTTCATAGTTCGATAAAAATCGGTAAGGCCTAGACTAATACTATAAAAAGCACTGACGACAGGATGGGTAAAATAAAAATACTTTGGGTAGATGACGAGATAGATTTGTTAAAACCCCATATCCTCTTTCTAGAGGCCAAAGGATATGAAGTACTAACCTGCAAAAGCGGTCGGGAGGCTCTAGAACAACTAGAGGAAACCAATGTGGATATTGTTTTTTTGGATGAGAACATGCCAGGCATCTCTGGACTGGAAACCTTGAACGAAATAAAAGTGATGAATGCTTCTATTCCTGTGGTAATGATAACCAAGAGTGAGGAAGAATTTATTATGGAAGAGGCTATTGGTTCCAAAATAGCGGACTACCTTATTAAACCTGTGAATCCTAACCAAATATTACTATCTCTAAAGAAAAATTTAGACCATTCCCGTTTGGTATCAGAAAAAACGACTAGCAACTATCAGCAAGAGTTCAGAAAAATTGCGATGGATCTCTCTAGGGTTAATACCTTTGAAGAATGGGCAGCGTTGTATAAAAAATTAATTTACTGGGAATTACAGTTAGAGCAAATAGAGGATAGCGGAATGTTCGAGATATTGGAATCCCAAAAAGCGGAGGCCAACAACCAGTTTGGAAAGTTTGTAGATAAAAACTATCAAGATTGGTTTTCTGATTATGATGCTCCGGTTATGTCCCATACACTATTTAAAAAATGGATAACTCCCGAAATAAAGGACACTAAAACGCTACTTGTAGTTGTGGATAACCTCAGGTACGACCAATGGTACGCTTTCGAAGATACGGTAAATACCTTTTACAAGAAACAGAAGGAAAAAAGTTATTTTAGTATTTTACCCACAGCCACCCAATATGCCCGTAATGCCATTTTTGCTGGACTAACACCATTGGATATGGAAAAAAAATATCCAATGTGGTGGAAAAATGACACCGAGGAGGGTGGCAAAAATTTACACGAAGATAAGTTCCTAGGCGAGCAATTAAAAAGGTTGGGGTTAGATATTACTTGGGGTTACCATAAAATAAGTAGCTTAAAACAAGGGAAGTATTTATCCCAGAATTTTAAAACACAAAAGGATAATGACCTTACAGTTATCGTTTATAATTTCGTAGACATGCTCTCCCATTCTAAAACTGAGATGGAGGTTATAAAAGAATTGGCGTCCAACGATAAAGCGTACCGCTCATTAACCCAAAGTTGGTTTAAGAATTCACCTTTGTTGGAAATTATTCAGCAAGCACAACAAATGGGAATGAAGCTTATCATCACGACAGATCATGGTACCATTAACGTAAAATCGCCCTCAAAAGTGGTCGGTGATCGAGATACCAGTGCTAACCTAAGATACAAAACAGGGAGAAGCCTAAGCTATAAAGATACTGACGTGCTGGCGGCGAGAAATCCTAAAAGTATTTTTTTGCCATCCATAAACATGAGTAGCTCCTATATATTTGCTAAAAACGATTTGTTCTTTGCCTATCCTAATAACTATAACCACTATGTAAGTTATTATAGGAATACATACCAACATGGGGGGGTATCCTTAGAGGAAATGATTATTCCCTTTGTAGTTTTGGAACCGAAATAATATAGCAATTAGCCATTTAAGACGACCTTAGTTCAGTTTAAAGTTGGTTATTTCACCCTAAGATAATTCATCAGCGCTCGTGCAAATGAAAAATATAGCATACTCCGAAGAAGATATCAACCAAATAGCAAAGCAAATCATAGCAACTGTAGCGTCGAAATGCTTAGCTTTTTACGCACCCATGGGAGCAGGTAAAACGACGCTGACAAAAGCATTGGTAGCCGAATTAGGAGGTGTGGATATGGTGAGCAGTCCAACATTTGGTATAGTAAACGAGTACCATGATACTAACGGAGCGCTATTGGCTTACCATTTTGATTTTTATCGATTAAAAGATGAAATGGAGGCTATGGATATGGGATTGGAAGTTTATCTAGATTCAAAAGCTTGGATTTTTATGGAATGGCCAGAAAAGATTCCAAATTTGATTCCAACCGAAGCAGTTATTATTCGTATTGAAATATTGAATCCCACGGAAAGAAGAATTATGTTTTAATTCTATTTAACTATTCTTATTCTAGGTAGTCACGTTGATAGGCTCATGAGAGCTTTGCCAACGTGAATACTTACTTTGTATTGTGTTTTTTAGATGAAAAACCTGTTTTTCGTTAAAATGTACGTTTTAAACGTTAAAATGCACATTTTATGCGTTTAAAAACATATTTGTTGTACTTTATTTCTTACATTTGATAAAGAACATAAGTAGTTTTAACTAAAAAAACCCTTCAAAAATGAAAAAACAAAAAACATTATTAGCCTCTTTAGCATTAGGAATCTTTTTAATTGCTTTGACGGCTCCAATCATTTCTGTGGATAATCAGGAACTAGGTATTGATAAAAGAAAGTTGACAAAGAAAATATAATATTTCAATACCAAAATTAAAAAGGGGAAGATGTAAATCTTCCCCTTTTTTTATACTTTTATTTGCGATAAATCGTTAAGATTTTAGTGTATAAAGTAATAAAATGAAAAAAGGTGTTAGAAAAAGAGCTAAAAACAAAATTATACTTGAAACTATTCTTGTATTTTTTATTGCAATAGCTCCATTCCTGTATAAAATTTATGATTATTTTCCCATAAACGAAGACGGGACTACTTCGTTTTTTGGGATGGTTGTTGGTGCAAATGGATTCGAAGACGCATCAACATTTATATGGTTTCTAGCGAGCAAAATAGTTCCACTTTACCTTTTACTTTTTTGGTTTCTAACCTCACGTGATTGGTGGTATCATATTATTTTGATACCTATTGCTATGTACTCTTTTCAATTATTTGAAGTCGTTTTTGATTCTGATCTTCAAATAGACACGAAAAACACATTATGGTTGCTTCCTGTATGTATGGTGGTAATACCATTCGTTTACTTTATAAGAGTAAAACTTTATGACAAACACGTTCATGGGATAGATTTAGAAGCTATTGATGCTGAGCTTGAAGAACTAAAATCAAATAAAGAAATAGAACAAGTTAGTAACTTAGATATTCCAGCAGATGATTTAGATGGCATGAACCAAGAATCTATTGCAGAAGAGTTGGATAGAAAATTATCTACTCGAAATTTGGAACAAGCCGCAAAGCAATTTCAACTACGACTACAAAATTTGCTACATTTCAACAATAAATAATATTCTTTTTCCAGCGCATATTAAGCATATGGGATTTTAGCTAAAAATTGTACATTTGACCGTAACACCTGTTATTGGAATTTAGTCAGTTTATACCTATGAATCAACCTTCATCACCTTTTAGTAAACAGCAATTACTGCCACAAGAAGAAACCTTGGAAATTTTAAAGCAGAAAGGAGCGCTTTTTATAGGCCTGCCTAAGGAAAATCAATATCAGGAAAAACGAATATGCCTTACCCCAGATGCAGTGAATGCGATTACTTCCAACGGGCATCGCGTACTCATTGAATCAGGTGCCGGAAAAGGAGCTCACTTTTCTGATTTGGACTACACCAATGCTGGGGGGGAAATTACGAAGGATACTGCTAAAGTATTTGGCTGCCCATTATTGTTAAAAGTTGAACCCCCTACCCTAACAGAAATCGGTATGATCAATCCACAGACTACCGTTATTTCTGCTTTACAAATCAAAACACAGCAAAAATCCTATTTTGCAGAATTGGCACGCAAACGTCTTACAGCAATTGCCTTTGAATATATTAGGGATGAAGACGGGAAATTTCCTGCTGTTCGTTCCTTAAGCGAAATTGCAGGAATTTCCTCTGTACTTATCGCTTCTGAGCTTATGTCTACTAGCAATAAGGGAAACGGACTCATGTTTGGTAACATAAGTGGTGTTCCACCTGTAGAAGTGGTCATTATTGGCGCAGGAACCGTGGGTGAATTTGCTGCAAGGTCTGCTATTGGCTTAGGTGCAAATATTAAAATATTCGATAATTCCATTACCAAGCTACGGAACATTCAGACCAACCTAAAACAAACGGTCTACACCTCTACCATACAACCAAAAAATCTATTAAAGGCTTTGAAACGATGCGATGTAGCTATAGGTGCTACACGTGGTAAGGACAGGTCTCCCGTGGTAGTCTCTAGTACCATGGTTGAACACATGAAAAAAGGAGCTGTTATTATAGATGTGAGTATAGATACGGGAGGTTGTTTTGAGACATCGGAAATTACAACACATAACAAGCCTACAATTGAAAAATACGGGGTTATTCATTACGGCGTACCAAATATCCCATCTAGATATCCAAAAACGGCAACCGTTTCCATAAGCAACATATTTACGCCTTATCTACTTAAGATTGGTGAGGACGGCGGATTAGAAAATTCGCTCCGTTTTGACAAAGGCTTGCGAAACGGGTTGTATATGTATCATGGTATTTTAACGAATAAGTCCGTTGGAGAATGGTTTGATCTCCAGTACAGCGATATCAATTTCCTTATATTTTAGATTAGCGCGATAGTTTCTTTTTGTATCGGATAGAATACCATAATTTTGCAAGGATTTAAAAAGACTTTTGCAGTATGCCATTTATAAAACGTTTGGGATTTTATTTGTTTGGGATTTCTATTGGTATCATTTTTTTAGCTTTTTTCTTTAAGAAAAAAACAGAAGATACGGGTGTTTATTTCTGTTATTTCCCAAATTGTAGAACCTTAAAGGATATCCGTTCTAAACCAATGTACTATTCGGATTTAGTTAGTACGCAATTACTCAATAAACAAATAGATAGCGCCGATATCGTTAGTTTACTTACCCGCGGTGATGTTAATTTTGGTAATAGTGACACAAAGTCTGTTCCTTGTAAAACTTATCTGGTCGAAGGTATTGTTAACAATAAAGAAGTTATTGCCACTGTAAAAAATTGCCGAAGAAAGGCAACCATACAAAGTATTTTGCCTGCATCAAATTAGGACTATTGCAAAAAAGCAAAACAACGTAATTTCGAAAATAGAATTAAGTATTGAATCTAGATTTTTCTTCTTTTACGCTCCTTCTTTAATAGGGATAATTCTCGTGTGGTTTGTCCAGCGACCGATGTGTTTTCTTCCGCACGACGAATTAAATAGGGCATCACGTCTTTTACGGGACCAAAAGGTAAATATTTGGCAACATTGTAGCCTTTACCTGCAAGATTAAAAGAAATATGGTCACTCATCCCATACAACTGCCCAAACCAAATGCTTTGATTGTTTATATCAACCCCTTTTTGTGACATTAATTCTATGAGCTTTAGGCAGCTTTGCTCATTATGGGTGCCCGAAAAAATAGAGATAGTCTCTAGGTTATCTACCATGTAGGCAATAGTATCGTCAAAGTTGTTGTCAGTCGCTAATTTAGATTCACAAATTGGTGAAGGGTACCCTTTTTCCTTGGCCCTTTCGTTTTCCTTTTCCATATAAGCGCCACGAACAACCTTCATTCCAATCTTAAACCCGTCTTGCTGTGCTTTCGTGTGTAGCTCTTTTAAATAATGAAGTCTATCCCAACGATACGTTTGTAGCGTGTTGAACACAATGGCTTTTTTCTTATTATACTTAACCATCATTTGTTCCACCAATTGATCTGCAGCCTCCTGCATCCAACTTTCCTCACCGTCTATTAATAAGGATACATCTAAATCATAAGCTTTTTTGCACACGGTATCAAATCTATTGACAACGCGCTGCCATTCTGCAGTTTCTTGTGCTGTAAGCGACTTTTTCTCTCCTATTTTTTTATAAAGCGCAAAACGTCCGAATCCTGTAGGTTTGAAGACTGCAAAAGGAATTGCATCTTTTTTCTTTACAAAGTCCAGTATGTTTAGAATTGTTTTTGTTGCGTTATCAAACGGGTCTTCCTCTTGTTTTCCTTCTACTGAGTAATCTAGTACAGAGCATACCTTTTTCTCGAACATACGGTCTACCACAGGCAGGCAATCCTCTTCATTAATACCACCACAAAAATGATCGAACACTGTAGCGCGTATAAGTCCTTCTACAGGCAGCTTCGCCTTTAGGGCGAAATTCGTCATTAGTGAACCCATTTTCACCAATGGTTGATTAGCAATCATCTTAAAAAGAAAATAGGCTCTTTCCAGTTCCGAATCGGTTTTTAACGAAAATGCCGTTGCGGTATCCTCAAAAATTCCATCCATAAATAGCAATAATTTTTGTTATCAAATATAATCACAGAAATTCTATTCTTTAGATTAAAAATCCTTTATTTTGTAAGTAGAACCTAGCTTTATAAAGGCTATTGTTTAACTCAATGTTTATGGAATCTATTATTTCTGATGCGTACGCTGTACATTTTAATACTGTTGCCTATGCATCGCTGAACACGCATTTGGCGCAGGCTAACTATTCAATTATCTACATTGTAGTAGACGAGAATACCCATGACCTATGTTTGCCTCAGTTTATGGCTGAAATCTCAGGGACATATCATTTTGAAATTATAGAGATAGAATCTGGCGAAATAAATAAAAACATAGAAACTTGTGTTGGTGTTTGGGAAGCACTCTCGGAGTTGGGTGCGGATCGCAAAAGCCTTATTATTAATTTGGGAGGGGGCGTGTTAACGGATTTGGGTGGTTTTGTAGCATCTACCTTTAAACGGGGAATTGACTTTATAAATGTACCTACTACGCTATTATCTATGGTGGATGCCTCCGTTGGTGGTAAGACCGGTGTAGACTTAGGTACCTTAAAAAATCAAATTGGAGTTATTAACCAACCAGTTATGGTTTTAGTAATCACCGATTTTCTAGACACCTTGGAAGAACGCCAGGTAACTAGCGGTTTTGCAGAAATGCTGAAGCATGGCCTCATAAGGGACGAAAGCTATTGGGTAACTTTGAAAGCAACAACTTCCCTTGATGAGATTAAACAACAGATTCTGCCATCTATAGTCATAAAGAACAACGTGGTCTTACAAGACCCAACGGAACAAGGGCTGCGAAAAATTTTAAACTTTGGCCATACTTTAGGGCACGCGGTAGAGTCCTATCGCTTGGAAAGCGAAAAACAAGCGACCTTACTGCATGGGGAGGCCATAGCTATTGGGATGATTTTAGAAGGATATTTGTCTCATAAATTAACCGGACTTACGCTAGTTGCTTTGGAAGAAATTAAAGCTACGTTTTTAAGTCACTATGATAACGTAGTATTCTCCCATGAAGACATAAGCAAGATTGCAGAACTCATGAGATATGACAAGAAAAATTCTCATGGCAACATCAATTTTGTATTACTCAAAAGTATTGGTGAGGCGCAAATAGATGTTACCGTACCTGCGGAATTAATACATGAATCGTTCGCATACTACGCGCAATAAAACCTTCATATACTAAAAAGAGGTGTTTCACAACTCTTTGGCTCAGAGAAGGTTTAAAATAACTAGTTTAGGTAATGTAATTAAGCAACCTAATTAAAAACCATCTAGTTATGTTAAGACGTTTAATAGACTACAAGAAGTTAGACCACGAACTAGCCAACCTTTTGATTGACACCTACCCACATGGTTATGGGGATGAGGACATTATTGCTTTTAAAAACCAACACGGGGACATTGTTGAAGCGGTAGCGCTAAGAACGTTAGATACCCTTTATTTGGTAAAAATCAGTAAAAGTCTATCTAATTTCATTGCTAATTTTGAGGAGAACATTGAAAAAGAGCTAGAAACAAAAACTCCTGAGGAAGTGATGGATAGCGAAGATTTAGATTCCGAGATACAAATGGACCTTAGTGAGGAAATAGAAATTTTTTCTGATTTAGAATAATCAACTATATCTTTCTTCAAGGATTTTCGCATGATGCTTTAGATGACCGCTAATTACAAAACCAAGGGCGGCAACGCTCCATGGCATATCACTAGCCGTTCCAATACGTTTTAGTTTTTCATTTGGCAAAGCTCTGAATATACCCAGTGTTGCGGCTCGCACTGTAAGAAATTCAGCTATAATATCTCCTTTAGTACGTTTTTCACTTTCACTTTCCCTAACGTATGCTTCATGATCGAATCCAGGTAACGCGGTTTGGTCATTTCTGGAGAAACGAAATGCTCGGTATTGGAATATACGCTCCGTGTCTATAATATGCAGCAGTACTTCTGCAATGCTCCATTTATTTGGACCATAGGCATATGATAGCTTTTCTTTTTTAAGGGCTGTTATATAGTCAACGAACCAATCGCTACTTTTTACCAAGGCTTCTAAAAGCTCCTCATCTTTTACCATGTTAAGGTAGGTGGCATAAAAATGGTTGAATTCGTTTTCCTTAAGTTCTGATAATCGCATAAGGCATAATTTATTGAAAGTCAATAAAAAAGCCCAATTGCACTATAACAATTAGGCTTCAGGCTGTACTTGTTTGATTTACTATAATTCGTTGAAAATAGTATGCATCAACCTTTTTTTATCGTTAAAACTTTCTTCTAAAGAAATCATGGTTTCTGTTCTACTAATGCCTTCTATATCATCGATTTTAAAGATGATATTTTTAGCATGCGTAGTGTCTTTAGCTCTTATCTTACAAAAGATATTAAACTTTCCTGTAGTAATATGTGCAATGGTCACATTAGGAATTTGGTTCAACCGTTCCAATACAAACTTGGTCTGGTGTGTTTTTTCTAAAAATATACCAACGTAGGCTATAAATGCATAGCCTAATTTAACATAATCTAAAGTAAGGGAAGACCCTTTAATGATGCCTGCCTCCTCCATCTTTTTTACACGAACGTGAACGGTTCCTGCAGAGATCAATAATTTTTTCGCAATGTCTGTGAAAGGTGTTCGTGTATTATCTATCAACATATCAAGAATCTGGTGGTCTATTTCGTCTAACTTTACTTTACCCATGGTTGCTTATTTTTTGACAAAATTAAAACATTATGAAATTAAATGTAAAGAATCTCTGCTTTTTTTAAAGAAAATGTAAGCTTTTGCTAGTTTTGAATGGGAAAAACGAATAAAATTTAGTTGAAAAGTGATGTAATCCCGCACTTCTCTAACCATAATCTATCTTTTAACAGGGCCGCATCTTTAATTTCATGACCAAAAAGAGATGCTATTGTGGTATTTTTTTTATCCATAGTAGGTTTAAATGCAATAGCGTCCTCTTGTAATAGCTCTTGAAAAAGTATAGCTGCTTTGGAACCTTGTATTAAATTCACATCTAGCTCGTGTGTATTTTCTATAAGTACATCGCAGTACATTTTTTGGTTTTCTGGGATGGCTTGGTAGTCTTCTACGCTAAACGTATCAAACTTCTGCTGGCTAATGGTAGCTAGTGCTTCTATTAGCGCAGTAAAAATATATCTCCGAGTGATTTCACGTTCATAATCTTTTGGAAAATGACCTGCTTCAAACAATATGGTAGGGGTTTTCAACATTTGAAAGGCGTCTCCTACACAGTTCGCATTAAATCCATCGTTATATCTCCCTATTTGTCCGGGTATATCTTTTTGAAGGCAACTATTCATTGCAGCTATAAGCTGCATACTAGCAATTCGAGAATCCGAAAGATTACGCTCTTCGTCAAAAGCGGGAGCCAAAAAGGAAACCGTTGCTGGTTTTTTAGTTTGTCCCACATTGAATATGGTTCTTTGATCATGTAGATTAAAACAATAATCTGGCTTAAAATTCACATATACAGATTTCAGTATTTTACTTTCTGGTTGTGATTGGTTTTGAGCATCTCTATTCAAATCTATTCCATTTGCGTTTACTCTGGTGTATGCTTTTGCACCGTCAGGATTTAAAATAGGAATGAGTTGTAGCGTAAAATTTTGAAGAATATTTTTAGTTTCACCCAACTCTAACCTTAGGTAATTTATTAAATCCAAAACCGCCTTAGTGGTCGTCGATTCATTTCCATGCATCTGTGACCACATGAAAATACGTTTGGGTCCCGTGCCAATTGTTAACCCATAAATAGGATTTCCCTTTACCGATTCACCCAAAACGTTCATATGGAATGAGGCTGGTAATTGTTTCAGAAAATTCTGAATATGCGCATTTGTCACATACCTTCCCTGTATTTCTACCACTTTAAAATCGGTATACTTTAACTCCTCCTTCATGCCTATTAATTTCTAGAATTACAAAAGTACAACGCTTAAAATTTACATTTGTAAACATTTAATTATTCTTTTTATCTTTGTTTTTAACCACCTAGAGAAGAATTTGTATACAAAACGCAACAGCTATTAATAAAATAATGTATTTTACTTTAAATCAGTTATTTAAATATTATTATATAAAGTATTACTTTGTTAATAATAGTTTAAATAAGGTTTAATTTAAGTATATTTTAGTTTTTAGCTTTATAAATTTATGTAGTTTTGTAAACACCTATGGATACAGATAAAATTAGCCTTCGGATAGCACAAATCTTAAAGCATTACGAGCTTTCTGCCTCCTCGTTTGCTGATAGTATTCAGGTGCAGCGCTCCAGTATTTCCCACTTGCTTAAAGGGCGTAATAAGCCCAGTTTAGAATTTGTAACAAAACTTGTTCATGCCTATCCTGAAGTAGATTTGTATTGGCTTTTATACGGTGAAGGAGACTTTCCAAAAGGAATGGCAACACACGTTTCCATAAATAAAAAACAAAAAATACAAAATAAACCAGCTATCGAAACCACAGAAAAGAAGGTAGAAAAAGTAATCGTATTTTATGAAGACGGCACTTTTTCATCCTACACTCCGGAAGCGTAGTGACGTAAAATTATTACCACCAAAAGAATTAAAACAAACCCTATTTTCACTATTTTGCAGGCATGATTAGAAATATAGTTTTCACCTTTTTGGTTGTTGTTGGATTGTCCTCTTGCTATCAGCCCGAACGCAATTGTAAAGCCTATAGGACAGGGAGTTTTATATTTAACTATGAAGTTGGAGACTCCGTGAAAACGGGAAAGTTTATTCGCGGAACCGATTTCAGCGTAGACTTCTACGAAGGAAAAATAGATAGCGCTAGTATTAGATGGTTTAATGATTGTGAATTTGTGCTTCAAGATGTTCAAAGCAAAGTTGCCATTCATTATAAAATTACCAGTACTACCGACAGCTCATATACCTTTAAATACAACAAAGCGGTTAAGGACCCTAATAAGGAGTTGGACGTAAGAACGGCTACCGCTTATAAAACTGACTAATTATCTTTGGAATTTTCACTACTCCAAATACATGGATAACTTTGTTCACACGAGTCCTTTAAAAGCGTTTTTAAATATTGACAGTATTGTTTTATTTGCATCGGAAAAATTACAAAAGGGACAGTAAAAAAAGGAATGTATAGTGGACTTGCCGTGGCAGTGCTCATCCGAGTGTTATTATGGATTTCAACACCTTGCTGTTTTCCCTAAAAAAACTATTTTTGATGATAGATACGGATTGGGTTTCCGGTAGTGTTAGCATTAACGGTTTACTCTTATTTGCCAGTGGCTTATTTCTATTGTACAAGGCTGCTAAAGCACTCCAAGGGAAAGTTGAAGAAAAGCTACATGATGTACATGAAGTCATGAAAGAAAGCAGCAGAACCTTTTCAAAAGCACTGACTCGGTGCGGATTTTAGATATGGTGTTATCTCTTGATTCTGTTATCGTGGCAGTTAAGATGATAAGTGGCAATACCGTATACCCTTACGATACCTTAGTAATTATCTTGCTTATAACTTTGATTTCCCTGCTCATCATCATGTTTTTGTAGACACCATCAACTCACTTGTACAGAAACTCCCTTCTATTAAGATTATAGTTCTTTCTTTTATCATACGCATAGGTTTTGTACTCCTAGCAGATGCCGCCAATGTATCGCACTTGATGTTATTTGATAATGCTGCCACATCCATTCCAAAGGGATATCTATATTTTACTATTTTCTTTTGTGTGGCGGTTGCTGTGATTTCGTTAGTGCAAAACAAGAGGAGTTCTGTCGAGAAAGATTGAATTCGGGTTTAATTGAATAGGTGATCATATGTTGAGCTTAGAACGGGCTTTAGATAGCAATCTTAAAGGAGTTATTGTGTTTATAGATCATATTTATGAGTTAGCCTTTATTACAACTAACCCATGATTAAATTCTTTAGAAAAATTAGACAAGAACTTCTAGGCGAGAACCGATTCGGTAAATAACTTATTTATGCAGTAGTAGTAATTTCACTTGTAGTTATTGGGATGGTTAGTACAGTTAGCAGTGGCGTTTGGCGGAAACAAGTAAAAGATAAAACGAAGTTTTAATCTTTTACAACAATCTTGCTGCAGGTTTACATCAAGATAAAGTAAGGTTTAATGAATTTATTAAAATATATGAAGAATCATCTTTAGCGCTAATTAATGAAATAGACAAACTTCAACTAACCAGCTACAATCAAGATTTGCTATATACATGATTTCCCAGTTGGAATTTGTGTAGCTCAAACAATAAATTTATTCTGCAGACACTAATATATGTTGAAATTGTATCTAATGAAAAGTTAATTAATGATAAGAACCTGAAATCACAATTGCTTGAATTTTACATCGACATATATCCCGAAATGAAATTTTAGCAAAATCAATCTAGTCAATCTATCAGTACAATAAGTGCTATAGAATTACACAGTCAATTTCGCTAGCGAGTAGCAGTTAACTAGGATATTTTTGCTGTTACATCTATGAATTTAAAAAACCCAACCCTGCCTTTAAATCATCACTTGTTAAAAAACAAACAATCTGAAGAATTTATAAGATTTGAGAATTCGTTATCGTTAAGGTATAATAAGTATGGTGAACTTCTTAATAGGTATGAAACTGCTATAAAAGACATAGACAAATTAGAATCCAAAATAATTAAATAGCTGACTAAAAATGAATTGTAGTAATCCCATTTTTGAAGATAACTAAAGGCCAACAACATCTATAATTAATACCGACTTTTTTATTCAAACCAAGCATTGTGTATGTTGTCCTAAAAACTCTTATGAATTTTACTTAGTGCTCCGCTGCGTACCTAATGGATTTCTGCACCTCACAAATCCCAGATTAGGCGTTATAAATTACAACATCACAAGCTAACACAAACACCACTAATTTGGTCTACTAAAAGTCACATCAGGGTTTTCGCTTTTTTGCTTTCTAAATAATCGCTGCTGCTGCTTCACAGTCATAGTACTACCATCGTGACTCCACCCTGGAGGACCGAAGATATACATCAACTTATCCCCTAATTTATTAGTCTTCTTGGTATCCTTCCAAATATCCTTGAACTCATGCGTTAAGATTACAATCGGATTATTTGAGCTAGGTGCGTGGATTACGCCATATTTTACATCAATAGAATCGTCCAACTCTAACCATGTTCCAAACATTCTATCAAAAATATTCAAAAATCCACCATGGTTTTTATCCAAATACTCTACATTCTGTGCGTGATGAACCTGATGCATGGTATGCGTGTTCATGAACTTCTCAAAAATACCAAGTTTAGGAAGTAATACTGTGTGCAACTGAAACTGCCATAATGCCTCAATCCCTAAACAGAATACAACCATTTCTGGAGAAAAGCCAAGTGCAGGCATCCACATGTAGAAAAAAGGCTTATAAAGTAAGGTAAACCAGCCATTGCGAACTGCCGTACCTAAATTAAAATTATCAGAAGAATGATGTACGATATGTGCTGCCCATAAGATTCGAATCTGATGATTTGCCCTATGAAACCAGTAGTACGTAAAATCATCCGCTAATTGACACAACAACCAGACATACCAAACGTATCCAAAGGACTCATATCCTAAAATATGGGTACGAACACCATCGACCAAAGGATTAAAGAAGTCATACACAAAAGTGAAAATAACGATAGCCGATACTACTTTTAAAAGCGCTGCGAGTATGGCGGAACCAACACCCATAAAACCACTTGCAAATAGGTCATTCCAATTATACAGGTCATGATGTTCGTCATGGTTTTTACTGTAGGTAAGTTCTAGGAGTATAAAAATTATAAAACAAGGTGCTCCATACACCAGAGGGTTTGTCAAATCCATTTCGCTAACTCAATTTTTTTTTAAATATACTTATTAATGTAATTAAACAACAACTTGTTTAACCTTTGGTTATTAAACAATAAACATAATACAATCAACCCTAAACAAGCTATGCTCCTTTTGACTTTTTTAGAATTTGATTCTGCTTCGTCATTAATTTTTCCAGATTAGAGCGCAATTCTATTTGCTCTGGCGTTTTAATCTCGATGTTGTCAGGGTCTTCAGCTTTGTCCTTAAATCGGGTAACAAATTTAAGCACTATGAAAATAGTAAAGGCTACTATAGCAAAATCTATCATTACTTCTAAGAATTCTCCATGTGCTATAGCTACTTCTTCCCTACCATTCATCGCAACCCTTAGAATCATTTTTTATTAGCAAGGTTTACCCCATCTGTTAATACATATAGTGGAGTCATTACGATTTTTTTTACTAATGCATTCACTACATTGTTGAAAGCGGTACCGATAACAATACCAATGGCCATATCTATCATATTACCCTTTACCGCAAAATTCTTGAATTCCTTAAAAAGATTTTTCATAGCATGCGTTAGAAAAGTGTGATTTGCGCCTCTCCGTCATCGTCGGTATCGGCTTTGTTTTCGGAAGTGCTGTCCTTAACATCTTTATCTTTTGGGGCATCAGATTTACCTGCTGACACATTTTCTTCATCCACCACTTCCATATCCTTGGCTTCTTCCACAGGAGCCTCTTCATATGGTAAAGCATCTAATGTATTGATGTTTTTTACCTTTTCTGAGGTCAATTGATTCCCTAAAGCTTTTATCCCCTTAATCGATATAAAATCTTCTACAGCAATAGGTTGATTTTCTTTTGGGTCTTTTCCCCTAGGTTTTGGGAACTCTAGTTCTATCATGGGTCTCCAATCCGTAGAAACGAGTTCCAAATAGGATTTTGAATGTTCGGAAATGAACAGGTCCTCTCTGTTTTCGCTTTCGATAAGAAACCGTTTCACATAAAATCGTTCTTTTTCCCCTTCCCAATAAATGGCAGAAATCGGCTTGTTAGGATTCCATTTTTCTAGCACGATCATATCGTCATCAAAATGCGACGTGAGTACCGGTAAAATTGTTTTGACCACCCCTTTTTGATTTATAATAAGCAAAAAATCTTCTCCTCTAAATTCTCCAATGAGTTCTCCCCTACCGTCTACATTTAGACGTCGGACTACATCGTCGAACCAAATTTTCCTTGGCTTTAATGTAGAAACTCCCTTTTCCTTCAGCTCTATACGCTTAACCGTATATTTGGTTACAATATTTCCTTTGGACACACGACCCTTTATTCGGACATCTGCAAAATCCATATCCCATTTCAGTTTCTTTATACTGCCAGCCTGCCTTAGGTTTACAGTCACTACTTCTGCCTCTCCGTTGGGATTAGCTGAAAAATAAATCACATCTGAATTTGGCTTACCTGCCGTTAAATCATAAGATTTGTCTCGTGTAGTAGATATAACATTAAACCTCTTTATATAAGATGGGCCGCCTTTACCATCCTTATAAATTAAATTATAAGTGGTACGCTTATCCTTTTTCTTAAACACTGCAACGTAAATAATATTTTTCCCTACAAAAATCTTAGAATCTACCTTATTCACCTGCATTTTACCCTCTTTGGTAAACACAATGATATCATCAATATCACTGCAATCGGTAACATATTCGTCACGTTTAAGGGAGGTACCCACAAAACCTTCTTCACGGTTTACATAAAGCTTTGTATTTCGGATTGCAACTTTAGTCGCCTCGATATCATCGAATACTCGAATTTCAGATTTTCGCTCCCTATCCTTTCCATAGGTCGCTTTCAACCTATTAAAATAAGCGATAGCCCAAGCTATTAAATTTGCTAAATGATGCTTTACCTCAGCAATCTTATCTTCTAAAGTATCAAGATACTGCTGCGCTTTACCTAAATCAAATTTTGATATTTTCTTAATTTTAATTTCCGTTAAACGTAAAATATCCTCCTCAGTAACGGCTCGTCTAAGATGCTTTGTATGAGGTGCTAAACCTTTATCGATAGCTGCTATTACCCCCTCCCAAGTTTCCTCTTCTTCAATATCGCGATAAATTCTATTCTCAATAAAAATCCGTTCCAATGAGGCAGCGTGCCATTGCGCTTCTAATTCTGAAAGTTGAATTTCTAACTCCTGACGCAACAATTCTACCGTAGCTTCCGTAGAACGCTTTAACATTTCCGTTACACCAATAAACAAGGGCTTGTTATCTTCAATAATACACCCTAATGGGGAAATAGAAGACTCGCAAGCAGTAAAGGCGTAGAGCGCATCTATTGTTTTATCCGGAGATATTCCGGAAGGTAGATGAATTAAAATCTCAACATCTGCAGCTGTATTATCCTCAATTTTCTTAACCTTAATCTTTCCTTTTTCGTTCGCTTTTAATATAGACTCTATTAAAGAAGAAGTATTAGTACCGTAAGGTATCTCATTGATTACTAATGTATTCTTATTTAATGTAGCTATTTTTGCGCGTACTCTTATTTTTCCGCCACGCAGTCCGTCATTATAATTATTAATATCAATAATCCCAGAGGTAGGAAAATCAGGATAAATTTTAAAGCGTTGCCCTTTTAAGTGCTTTATGGAGGAATCGATTAGTTCGATAAAGTTGTGCGGAAGCACTTTTGTTGAAAGACCTACTGCAATACCCTCAGCTCCCTGTGCCAGGAGCAAAGGAAACATCACTGGAAGGTTTACTGGCTCTTTTTTTCTACCATCATAAGATTGTTGCCATTCTGTAATCTTAGGGCTAAAAACAACATCTAAGGCAAACTTTGAAAGTCGCGCTTCAATATACCGTGATGCTGCAGCTCTATCGCCTGTAAGTATATTTCCCCAGTTCCCTTGTGTATCAATCAACAAATCTTTTTGACCCATTTGCACCATGGCATCAGCAATACTTGCATCACCATGTGGGTGATACTGCATGGTATGCCCAACAACATTCGCTACTTTATTATAGCGTCCATCATCCAATTCCTTAAGAGCGTGCATAATACGACGTTGAACCGGCTTAAACCCGTCTTCTATTGCAGGTACGGCGCGCTCCAAAATTACATAGGAGGCATAATCAAGAAACCAATCTTTATACATACCTGTAACCTTGGTTAAGGTATTGTCTTCCTCTTCCTGAATAATAGGGGTCTCTTGAGAGATATTATCTGATTTACTTTCAGAATTAGCATTTTGATTTTCACTCAGGCCTTGCTCATTCTCCGATTGGTTTTTATCATCAGCAGATAAATTCAAATCTTCTTCATTCTCTTCCATAAAGGACTACTATCTGTTCTGGTTTTTTATATTTACTTATTGGTCTTCTTCCACTAAATCAATCTCAACCTTAAGATTTTCAATAATAAACTTTTGACGATTAGGTGTGTTTTTGCCCATGTAGAAACTCAGTAGCTCTTCAATGGACATAGCCTTATCAAGCATCACAGGTTCCAATCGAATATCCTCCCCTATAAAATGGACGAACTCATCCGGAGAGATTTCTCCCAAACCTTTAAATCGCGTAATTTCTGGTTTACCCGTTAATTTTTGGATGGCATTTCTTCGCTCTTCGTCGCTGTAACAATAAATAGTTTCTTTTTTGTTGCGCACACGAAACAATGGGGTTTGCAATATATACAAGTGGTTCTCTTTTATCAATTCTGGAAAAAACTGTAAAAAGAAGGTAATCAGCAATAATCGTATATGCATTCCATCCACATCAGCATCCGTAGCAATTACGATATTATTGTATCGCAAATCTTCTATTGATTCCTCTATGTTTAGGGCCGCTTGTAAAAGGTTAAACTCTTCATTTTCATATACTATCTTTTTAGACAACCCATACGAATTCAAAGGCTTACCTTTTAAACTAAAAACCGCTTGTGTATTAACGTCACGAGACTTTGTAATAGAACCAGAAGCAGAATCACCTTCTGTGATAAAAAGGGTGCTTTCTAGGTTTCTATCTTTCTTAGTATCACCTAAATGAATACGGCAGTCACGTAATTTCTTATTATGGAGGTTTGCTTTCTTAGCCCTGTCCTTGGCCAATTTACGAATACCTGACAGTTCTTTTCGTTCGCGTTCAGCTTGAACGATTTTTCGCTGTATGGCTTCCCTTGTGTCTGGATTCTTGTGCAGGTAATTATCGAGGTACTTACCCACAAAATCATTGATATAGCTGCGTACCGTGGGTAATTTACCTCCCATATCAGTAGAACCCAATTTTGTTTTCGTTTGACTTTCAAAAATAGGCTCCATTACTTTAATAGCAATCGCAGAAATTACAGATTTACGAATATCCGAAGGGTCATAATTCTTACCATAGTGTTCACGAATCGTTTTTACCAAAGCCTCACGATACGCTGTTTGATGCGTACCCCCTTGGGTTGTATTCTGACCATTTACAAACGAATGGTATTCTTCACTATACTGGGTTTTACTATGGGTAATAGCAATTTCAATATCATCGCCTTTTAAATGAATAACTGGATATAAAAAGTCTTCTGTGTTATTATTGTCTTCTAGAAGGTCTTTTAGCCCGTTTTCTGAATAGAATTTTACTCCGTTAAAATCTATTGTTAAACCCGGATTAAGATACACGTAGTTTTTAAGCATACGCTCTACGTACTCATTACGGTACTTATAATTTTTAAAAATAGCTTCATCAGGGCGAAAAGACACCTTGGTTCCTTTTCGCTGTGAAGATTCATTTGGCCCTTCCTCTTTTAAAAGATTACCTTGACTAAACTCTGCTGTTTTAATTTTGTTATCTCTGGAAGATTGTACTTCAAAAAAGCTCGAAAGCGCATTTACCGCTTTTGTACCTACCCCATTTAAGCCTACAGACTTCTTAAAAGCTCGAGAATCGTATTTACCTCCGGTATTCATTTTAGAAACCACATCAACAACTTTACCCAATGGAATACCCCGACCAAAATCACGGACTTTAACCAAGCCATCCTTAATTCGGATTTCAATAGTCTTACCGGCACCCATTACAAATTCATCGATACAGTTATCAATAGTTTCTTTTAATAAGATATAGATACCATCATCTGCAGAAGAACCGTCACCAAGTTTTCCAATATACATGCCAGGTCGCAATCGGATGTGTTCTTTCCAATCGAGTGAGCGTATATTATCCTCTGTATATTTGGTGTCTTGGGACATTAAAGTAAATAGTTTATAAACGTGTTGTTAAAGATAGTACGACTCGGAAAAAGAAAAAACCCCTATGGCCTAAAGTAATTAACAATGAATTTCCTGTTTTTGTTGATAGCTATGCCTTTTGATTGGCTAGCGTTCTTTTTAGATACTTTTATTATTTGCTGTTATTAGCCACCTAAAACCTGATACATATCATTGTAAAATCAAGTTAGGATGTTTACCTTCCAAACGATTTTGAAACCTATGAATTTTATAGATTATTATAATGTTTTGGAAATTGATTCCAAAGCTTCCCAAGCCGATATAAAAAAGGCATACCGAAAACTGGCACGTAAGCTACATCCAGATTTAAATCCCAATGATGCCGAAGCACAACGGAAGTTTCAACAAATAAACGAAGCTAACGAGGTGCTTAGCGATAAGGAAAAGCGAAAAAAATATGATAGCTACGGTAAAGATTGGGAACATGCGGATGCTTTTGAGGAAGCCAGAAGAAATCAGCGCTCGGCTTCTGATGGTAACGGAAGGGGTTATTCATCGAGCGGAAATACTAGAAATCAAGATTTTTCCGATTTTTTTGAATCCATGTTCGGTAGCAGTGGTTATAGCACAGGTGGCAGAAGCAGCGCACAATTTAAAGGCCAAGATATGAATGCACATCTGAATCTTAAACTTTCAGATGTATTAGCAGATCAGAAACAAACCTTGGATTTAGGTGCTAAAAAAATTAGGATTACCATTCCGGCTGGCGTGGAAGATGGCCAAACCATTAAAATTAGTGGTTATGGAGGAGCTGGTGTCAATGACGGCCCCAAAGGAGACTTATACCTTACGTTTCAAGTTTTGAACGACACCGCTTTCCGGCGTGTAGGGAGCGATTTATACATGACCCACATCGTAGACCTATACACTGCATTACTCGGTGGCGAAATAGAAATTAAAACACTAACAGGAAAAGTAAAACTAAAGCTAAAACCAGAAACGCAGAACGATATAAAGGTGAAGCTAAAAGGGAAAGGGATGCCAGTCTACAAGAAAAAAAATATTTTTGGTAATCTTTATGTTACTTACAAAATTGAAATGCCGACGAACCTTTCCGATGAAGAGAAAATCCTTTTTACAGAACTCTCACAATTACGAAACTGATGGAAGAAGAAAATCTAATTTTAGTAAGTCACTATTGCAAACAAACAAGCACATCGATTACATTTATAGACTCATTACAAGAATATGGCTTTATACAAGTACTCTTAGTGGAAGCACATAAGTATGTTTACCCTCAGGATATTGAGGAAATAGAACGTATAAACAGATTACAAGAAGAATTAGGTATAAACTTAGAAGGAATAGACGCTCTTAACCACATGTTACAAAAAATAAATCACTTGGAAAAAGAGCTTAAAATCACTAAAGACCGTTTGCTTATTTATGAGCCCAGTTGAAGAATTAAAACCGCTTCGTTATATCAAAAAAATATAAGAATAAAAGTTAGAATGATAAAGCCAAGTTTTGGTGTAATCATTCTAAATATTGAGTAAACTTTTTAAAAGTTTACAATAAAACAGAGATACTGAAGAATCCCTTAGACATTAAACCTAAAATGCATCACATCACCATCTTTAACGGTGTAGTCCTTGCCTTCTACCCTCATTTTGCCAGCTTCCTTTACCTTAGCTTCGCTACCATAGACTACATAATCGCTATACGCAATAACCTCGGCTCGAATAAAGCCTTTTTCAAAATCGGTATGAATGACACCTGCTGCTTGCGGTGCCGTAGCACCAATAGGAATAGTCCAAGCACGAACTTCTTTAACTCCTGCCGTGAAATAGGTTTCTAGTTTTAATAGTTTATACGCACCACGAATCAACTTTGCGGACCCTGGTTCCTCTAATCCTAAATCCTCTAGAAACATTTGACGCTCTTCGTAGGTTTCCAATTCTGTGATATCAGCTTCCGTACCTACGGCCAAAACAACCACCTCCGCATTTTCATCGGCCACGGCGGCTTTTACCTTTTCTACATAATCGTTTCCAGAAACAGCAGCCCCTTCATCAACATTACATATATACATTACGGGTTTATCCGTTATAAACTGTAAGGGCGTTACAAATTCTATTCTATCCTCTTTAGAAATCTCTAAAGCTCTTATAGATTTCCCAGCTTCTAGACCCGTCTTTATAAGGAGCAAAACACCTTCTTCTTTCTGAGCTTCTTTATTCCCCGTTTTCGCGGTTCTCTTAACTTTTTCTAACTTTTTTTCGACCGTCTCCAAATCTTTAAGCTGAAGTTCCATGTCAATGGTTTCCTTGTCTCGAATAGGGTTAATGTTACCGTCTACATGAACAATGTTATCATCATCAAAACATCGGAGTACGTGCAGAATAGCATCAGTCTCCCGTATATTACCTAAGAACTGGTTGCCTAAGCCTTCCCCCTTACTGGCTCCTTTTACCAATCCTGCAATATCTACGATTTCAACCGTAGCCGGCAATACCCGCTCAGGGTCAACGAATGATTCCAATTTTTGCAATCTAGCATCTGGTACGTTTACGACTCCAATATTTGGCTCAATGGTACAGAACGGAAAATTAGCGCTTTGCGCCTTTGCATTGGACAAACAATTAAAAAGGGTCGATTTACCTACGTTTGGCAATCCTACGATACCTGCTTTCATGAGTGAATTTTTTTTAACGATGCAAATATAGTTTTTACTGGAAGAATGAAGGCTTGTTGTCAATCCAAATTTTAATAAGAATAACCTACTTGCAATGAAGGGTTTAACAAGAATAAAATCATAATTAATGTTAAAATGAATTGTTTTTTTAACATATTACTAATTTATAATTAATATATTGTCGATATGATATATTTTTAATAAAATGGACATTACCTCAGAAGAATCATTGTGGTATTTTTTCAAGAAGGGCGAAATCAACGCTTTTAAGGCGCTGTTTAAAAAATACTATCCTACATTACACGCTTATGGTTTAAAAATATCAAACAGCTCCCAATTAACTGAAGATTGTTTACAGAGCTTTTTTGTTTATTTATTTGAAAATAGAAATAGTCTAGGGGATGTAAAAAACTTAAAGTCATATCTTTTCAGTTCGTTCAAAAGGGCGCTATTCAAACAACTACAGAAGCAGCGATTAAAAACCAGTTTAAACGATTCTAATTTGCTTGAATATTATATAACTTTTTCTCCACAAGAATTGGCTATTACACAAGAATCACAATTCTTATGTTCTGATACGCTCCACAATCTACTGAATAAGCTCTCATCAAGAGAAAAGGAAGTTGTTTATTTAAAATATTATAGTGACTTAAGCACCTCTGAAATTTCTGAAGTGATGGATATTAGCTATCAAAGTGTTTCTAATACACTACAAAAAGCGATGTTGAAGCTTAGAAAAGGTACCGAAAGTCAACAAATCAGAAATATCTTAAAGAAATATTAAAAAAGTAGGGTATATAATTCATTCGCATTCCTCTTAGCTATGGAATACCTTACGAATGAAAGACAAAAATCAAGATTACATCCGCAGACTTTTAAAAGATACCTCATTTATTAATTGGGCCAAAGGCACAAATAAAAATGATATTGAATACTGGAACGCCCTTATACAAAAGAATCCACAACATATAGAATCAATTGAGACCGCAAAATCTGTAATAATAGGGATTAAATTCACCAAGCAATTCCCTAGTAGCCATAAAATAGATCAAGAATTCAACAAAGTCCTCGGAACGCTACAAGAAGAAACCGCTACGAATTATAGGTTTTCAGTAAAAAGGAAATTAAAAGCAGTTGCATCATTTAGTACCGCTGCGATTGTGCTTTTTATGATTACTTGGTCTGGTTTTACCTTATACCAAAATACCAATACCAACGTACACAAAACTAATTTCGGTGAAATTATAGACTTAAAACTACCAGATGGCACCTCTGTTGTTTTAAATGGAAATTCAGAAATACGATACGCCAATGCAGATCCAAGAAATATCACACTAAAAGGGGAAGCCTATTTTAAGGTGAAATCTATTCCTTCTACTAACGCAAAATTTTGGGTGCATACAGAAGATCTTAAAGTTGAAGTTTTAGGCACACAGTTTCATGTAAACACTAGAAGAAAGAAAACTAATGTGGTTTTAGACGAGGGTTCAATTCATTTGGAGTTCAACAATGGAGATGTTAAAAAAATGGTGCCTGGAGAGTTGGTTACCTTCTCTCAAGGTTCTGAAAAATTAGTGCATACCAAAGTTACGGTTGCCACTCCTTATGCGCTTTGGCGTGATGGAACTTACACTTTTAACGAAATATCATTAAAAGAAATAATGACGAATATTGAGTATACCTACGGTGTTAACGTAGAGTATGAAAATATAAAATTACAACAGCTTCTTATTACAGGTGGGGTTCCCAATCAAAATTTAAAAATATGTATTAACGCAATTGAGCGAGCTACCAATACACGTATCATCCACAAAGACAATACGCTATTAATCCAAAATAACTTAAATAATTAACTTGAACATTTAACTTAAACTATGTACTATGAGAACCAAAAAGCAAATTAAGACGCTGCTAGCGGTACTACTTTTTATAAGTAGTATTGGTTTACAAGCCTCAGAGAATTTAAAAAAAGAAATTACTTTAAGTGAGTTTCTTAAAGAAATAAGCTCCAAACACGAAGTGTTTTTTACCTACAACCCAAAATTGGTTGAGACTACCAGTTTAAATCCAGCAGAATACGAATACGCTGCACTAGATAAGATAATCAACAAACTTGAACGTAAAACAAGTTTTGATTTTGAGTATTTAGGGAATAAGTATTATGTACTTTATCATAAAAAAAGAGCTAAGATTAAATCTGTGAATATTACTTCAGAAACTATAACTAACCCTATCCTTTCAAACCTATTCGTAAGTCAACAATCAATTACCGGTAAAGTTTTGGATGATAATGGTACACCGCTCCCTGGCGCCTCTATTGTGGTGAAAGGAACAACGTTAGGAACCACGACAGATTTTGATGGTAATTTTGAAATTAATGTAAAAGTGGGTAGCATTCTAGTCGTTTCTTACATTGGATTTAATACAAAAGAAATTACAGCGAAGAACACTCCAATGTCAATAACTCTTTTAGCGGGTCTAGAACTGTCCGAAGCAGTAGTCATCGGTTCGCGTAACCCCAATAGAACGGCAACTGAAAGTAGTGTGCCTGTTGATGTTATCGATATTAAGGAATTGAATAGCGTTGCACCCCAAGTAAACTTGAATCAGATATTAAATTATGTAGCGCCTTCATTTACTTCAAATACTCAAACTATATCTGATGGAACTGATCATATTGATCCAGCTTCGTTAAGAGGTTTAGGACCTGACCAAGTTTTAGTACTGATAAATGGAAAGAGAAGACATACTTCCGCTTTAGTAAATGTAAACGGTACGTTTGGTAGAGGAAGTGTAGGAACAGATTTGAATGCGATTCCAGCTGCAGCAATAAAGCGGATAGAAGTTCTTAGAGATGGAGCAGCAGCTCAATACGGTTCAGATGCAATTGCAGGGGTGATTAATATCGTTTTAAATACTGCAGTAGACGAGCTTACGGCCTCAGTAACAACAGGAGCTAATTTTTCTAAAAATGCAAATGGGCAAACAGGTGGCTCCGATGGGGAAACTACCAACATAGCCGCTAGTTATGGTATTGGACTTGGTGACAAAGGAGGATATATTACGTTTTCAGGGGATTTTGATGTACGTCAAGATTACAGTCGTATGAAAGAATGGGAAGGGAATATCTTTAATGGTTATAATACCGTTGAACGTTTTGCAACTGCGGATGGATATAATTTAGCTAATTTATTGGATGATGATGTTGCTGATGTAATCCAATATGCCAACGCAGCAAATATCAATTTGGATGGAGCAACGACCAAAGCTGATTTGCAGCCTATATTATCGGGTGATACTACAGACGCTGAATTAACGGCAAGAGGACAGCAAAGAAGTGATTACAACATGAGGGTTGGACAATCAGCCTTAAGAGGTGGAAGATTTTTCGCTAATTTTTCATTACCTCTAGATGACAGAGGCACAGAATTATATTCATTTGCTGGAATTAGTTCTAGAATAGGTAATTCCGCCGGTTTCTATAGACTACCAAATCAAAGTAGAACGTATACACCTGCTTATATCAACGGATTTTTACCTGAGATTAATTCTGCAATCCAAGATCAATCTTTATCCGCAGGAATAAAAGGAATGATTGGGGACTGGAATGTAGACTTCAGTAATACATATGGTAAAAACGCCTTCCAATACACTATTGGGAATACATTTAATGCTTCTCAACAGAGCTCCTCTCCAACTACTTTTGATGCAGGTGGATTTTCTTTTTCGCAGAATACGACGAATTTAGATATAAGTCAATTTTTTGGTGATGCAATGTCTGGGTTGAATGTAGCATTTGGATCAGAATTTCGTGTTGAGAATTATCAGATCGAAGCGGGTGAAACTGCCTCCTATTCTCAATATACCGCGGATGGACAAGTTATCACGTTAGCTTCGCAGCAAGCTTCACAAGATTTCTTTGGAAATTCCAGACCAGGTGGTTCTCAGGTTTTTCCGGGGTTTAGTCCTAGTAATGAGCTATCTAGAGGAAGAAGCAGTGTTGCAGGATATCTTGATATAGAAGCGGATTTTACGGAAAGATTTCTAGCAAGTTTCGCGACTAGATTTGAAAACTACAGTGATTTTGGATCAACTATCAATTTTAAAATTGCTACACGCTATAAGTTGACTGATAATGTGAATATACGTGGTGCAGTGAACACAGGTTTTAGAGCACCATCTTTACATCAAATAAATTTTAATTCTACATCGACAATTTTTGATCAGAATGGAAACCCTCAAGAAGTTGGCACCTTTTCTAATGACAGTAGAGCAGCACAATTGCTAGGGATTCCTCAACTAAAAGAAGAAACGTCTAGTAGCATAAGCATGGGCCTTGCAGCCAAAATTCCAGATGCTAACTTAACGGTCACCTTGGATGGATATTTTGTCAAAATCAATGATAGGGTTGTATATACAGGCCAATTTAAAGGACCAGGTACTGGAACGGAACTGGACAATCTGCTTAACCAAGCAAACGCAACCGCAGCTTCATTCTTTGCAAATGCTATTGATACGGAATCCAAGGGAGTAGATCTTGTAATTACTCATAAAACAGATTTAGGAGATAATTGGAGATTAAAATCTGATTTGGCAGGGACATTTTCCAATACAAGACAAGTGGGCGGAATTAACGCATCCGAAGTTCTAGAGAATGCAGGACTAGTAGATACGTACTTCCCTGAAGATAGTAGAGTTTACCTAGAAGAAGCTGTACCAAGGACGAAAGTCAATCTTTCTAACAGTTTAACATCTAACAAATTGATAGTTTTCCTTAGAAACGTATACTTTGGAGAAGTTACAGAAGCTACGACCACTGTTGCCAATCAGCAAGTATTTGGCACTAAGTTGGTGACTGATCTCTCTATAGGCTATAAGGCTACGGATGACCTAACGTTTACAATTGGGGCTAACAATTTATTTGATATTTACCCAGATAGAGCGAACGAAGCTTTTGGTAATAGAAGCTCCGGACGTTTTGATTGGTCTAGAAGAGCACAACAATTTGGAATTGGTGGTCGATTCTTATTTGCTCGTGTTAGCTTTTCACTTAAATAATCTCTTATTATCAGTTTAGTAAGCAAAAAAAAAGCTGCCAATTATTATGGCAGCTTTCTTATATTCCAAAATAAACAAAATCAATCCTCTGGATGCATAAATTTTTGTTTTCCAAGCAGCACTTCTTCAGTCTCTACGTGGCTATCATCCGGAACGCAACAATCCACAGGACAAACAGCAGCGCATTGCGGCTCTTCATGGAAGCCTATACATTCCGTACACTTGTCAGGGGATATATAATAAACTTCATCACTAATGGGCTCCTTAACTTCATCGGCATTCACCGATTTTCCATCGGGGAGAACTACATTGCCTTCTAGAGAGGTGCCATCGCTATACCTCCACTCGTCAGCTCCTTCGTAAATTGCAGTGTTTGGGCATTCTGGTTCACAAGCCCCACAGTTTATGCACTCATCTGTTATTATAATCGCCATAATTTTCTTTTAAGCATGTGTCGTTTTACAACGAATTCCTTTTCATAATATTCTAAAACATTCATTAAAAATGTTTTATGGAGTATCCTTACTTTTGTGTAAAGATAATCTCTAAAATTTCCTTTGACAAATATAATGACTGAACACAAATCTAATTTAGAAGCTTTTGTTAAACTTGGCGAATTTCTTGGTGAATACTGCGCTGCCATAAAAAATAAAACAGGTATGCAGGGGGAACATTTGGAATGGTTTTCCAAATTTAACCATACCATAGAAACGGCTCACCATCATAACGGGTGGTTTACCCAAGAGAATTTACTATTTGCTTTAAAACAATGGGCTTTGGCACTTTCCAAGGATACTCTTGAGCACTGGTTATCCACCTACGATATGTCAAAGAACCAAACCAAACGTGTAGCGCTAATTTTAGCCGGAAATATACCTTTAGTGGGGTTTCATGATTTGTTGGCTGTATTAATTACGGGAAATACAGCAATTGTAAAACTATCAAGTAACGACAAACAATTGTTGCCTTTGATTGTTGATTATTTGGGGTTTCTAAATCCAAATTTTTTAGATAGTGTACAATTTACCGAAGAACGCTTAACCAGTTTTGATGCAGCTATAGCCACAGGTAGTAATAACACCGCTCGCTACTTTGAGTATTATTTTGGAAAAAAACCAAATATCATTCGCAAGAATAGGAATTCTGTTGCTATTCTTACCGGCAAAGAGTCGGAACTGGAACTAGCGGCTTTAGGGGAGGATATATTTAGATATTACGGACTAGGATGCAGAAGTGTTTCCAAATTATTTGTGCCTAAAGGATATAATTTTGATGCGTTTTTTACAGCTCAATTCCATCATAACCAAATAATCAATCAGCATAAATACGCTAATAATTATGATTATAACAAGGCTGTTTATCTCATGAGTGAATTCAATATTCTAGATAACGGCTTTCTTATGCTAAAAGAGGATGCAAGTTATGCCTCCCCTATTGCTACTGTTTTTTATGAAACGTATGATACCGATGAGTTGGTAAAACAGAGAGTAGCGGCTGATAAGGAAGCTATACAGTGTGTGGTTTCCAACGGTTTCTTTCCAAACGAAATAGCCTTTGGAAAAACTCAAACACCGGAATTATGGGATTATGCAGATGGTGTGGATACTGTTGAATTCCTGTTAAAAACATCCTAGAATTAATTAAATTCTACAAGACACGTTAGTTGGAAATTTCTGACCTTTACCTCATTATATTAATTTTCAATACGTAGCAGTAGTAAGTCCTGTAAAGTGAAATGGATTTTTACGGTGAATCATAGCTAAAAAGCCGAGAGGCTAGAAATTAAAAGCAAACAAATGAAAAAACATAATTTTAGTGCTGGGCCGTGTATATTGCCACAAGAAGTATTGTTAAAAGCCTCGGAGGCAGTTATGGATTTTAACGGTTCCGGTCTTTCGTTAATCGAAATATCTCACCGAAGTACCGACTTTGTGGCAGTTATGGAGAAAGCAAGATCCCTAGCATTAGAGCTTTTGGGTTTAGAAGGTAAAGGATATAAAGCTTTATTCCTTCATGGTGGCGCCAGCTTGGAGTTTTTAATGGTTGCCTACAATCTTTTAGATAAAAAGGCTGGGTATTTGAATACGGGTACTTGGAGCGATAATGCAATTAAAGAGGCTAAACTTTTTGGAGAGGTTTTAGAGGTTGGATCTTCAAAGGATAAAAATTTTAACTACATCCCCAAAGGATATAGCGTGCCAAAAGGGTTGGACTATCTACATTTAACCTCCAACAATACCATTTTTGGAACGCAGTTCAAAAAATTTCCTGTTACCGAGACGCCCTTGGTTTGCGATATGAGTTCTGATATTTTTTCAAGAATACTGGACTTTTCTCAATTCGACTTAATTTATGCCGGTGCTCAAAAAAACATGGGTCCTGCTGGGACTACGTTGGTTGTTGTTAAAGAAGATATTCTGGGTAAAGTATCCCGAAAGATTCCTTCGATGCTCGATTACCAAGTACACATAAGCAAGGACAGCATGTTCAATACACCAGCTGTTTTTCCTGTATATACTTCAATGCTTACGCTGGAATGGCTGAAAAACTTAGGAGGTATAGAAGCTATAGAAAAAGTAAATGAAAACAAGGCACGGTTACTCTACTCGGAAATAGATTTGAATCCTGTTTTTGATGGATACGCTAACAAGGCAGATCGTTCTATAATGAATGCCACATTTAGTATTACTGTAAAAGGTTTAAAAGACACTTTCGAAACTTTATTAAAAGAAGCAGGTATAAATGGTCTAAACGGGCATAGGTCCGTTGGCGGTTACAGAGCAAGTATGTACAATGCTCTATCTCTTGACAGTGTAGGTGTTTTAGTAGATATAATGAGTGAAATGGAACGCAAAGGGTAAATCAGGAAAGCCTTTCGGCAGGTCTGCCTTAAAGTAGAAAGTGACAATGCCTTTCGATATAAGTAGCTATACATCAATTGGTTAAAAAGTTTAAACATAAATGAAAATATTAGCAAACGACGGTATATCCCAAGCCGGAAGAGAAGTACTTGAACAGTCAAATTTTGAAGTAGTTACCGTTCATGTGGCCCAAGAGCAATTGATACAATTTATCAATGAGAACGATATTACGGGTCTTTTGGTAAGAAGCGCAACGCAGGTAGGCAAGGATGTAATAGACGGTTGTACTGGTTTAAAAATCATAGGCCGAGGAGGAGTTGGTATGGATAATATAGAAGTAGCTTATGCTAAAAAACAAGGGCTGCATATAATCAATACACCTGAGGCCTCTTCGGAATCTGTAGCAGAATTGGTTTTTGCCCACTTGTACGGCGCCGTGCGCTTTCTTTACGATGCAAATAGAAATATGCCTTTAGATGGCGATAGTAACTTTAAGCAGTTAAAGAAAGCATATTCCACAGGAACGGAACTTAGGGGTAAGACCCTTGGTATTATTGGATTTGGAAAAATCGGGCAGGCGACTGCAAAAATTGCTTTAGGAGTAGGAATGAACGTTGTCTATTTTGACCCGGCTATTGAAAATTGTATGTTAACTTTGCGATTTTTTGACGAACAAGAGGTGTCCTTTGCCCTTAAATCCAATAGTAAATCAGAAGTTTTAAAAACTTCTGATTTTATATCAATACATGTTCCAACACAAAAAGGCTATATTTTGGGAGCACAAGAATTTGAACAAATGAAGGATGGTGTAGGTGTCTTAAATGCAGCTAGAGGGGGTACTTTAGATGAAGTTGCTTTAATAGATGCTTTAGAAAACAAAAAGGTTGCTTTTGCCGCATTGGATGTTTTTGAATCCGAGCCTAGTCCTGAAATACGAATTTTGATGCATCCTAATATCTCTCTTAGTCCGCATATCGGTGCTGCCACCTTAGAAGCACAAGACCGTATTGGTTTAGAACTTGCCAATCAGATAATTACACTTTTAAAATAGAGTTGGTAGTCTTTCTTTTTAAAACTCTTTTTGTACATTGTCCCAAACATTAAATTAACTATATTTTATTATGTCAGGATTATTAGATTTACTTAACGGCCCAATGGGCAAACAATTAATAAGTGGTGTAGCTAGTCAGACAGGACAGCCAGAAGAAAAAACATCTGATGTGCTTAGTATGGCAATGCCGTTAATTTTAGGCGCCATGAAAAAAAATATTTCTTCGCCTGATGGTGCTACAGGTCTTATGAGTGCTTTATCTGGAAAACATAATGGTGGTATTTTAGATAACCTAGGAAGTCTTTTTGGAGGTGGTGTAGACGATTCTATTATGCAGGACGGCGCAGGCATATTAGGTCATGTATTTGGAAGCAAACAACCACAAGTGGAAAATGCACTTAGCCAAAAATTTAATCTAGATGCTGGTTCTATCGCACAAATTTTAAAAATAGCCGCACCCATCGTAATGGGCTTTATTGGAAAACAGACTTCCAAAAATAACGTTAGCGATGCTGGTGGAATGAATACATTGTTAGGTAGTATGTTAGGAGGACAACCTCAAGAAAATCAGAGTTTAATCACTACCCTATTGGACGCAGATGGAGACGGAAGTATCTTGGATGATGTAGCCGGAATGGTTATGGGAAGTACTAAGCAAAAAGGAGGTCTTGGTGGACTTTTAGGAGGCTTGTTTGGAAAATAAGTATTAAAATCTTTTAGTATTAGAAGCCGTTTGTAGTCCCAAGCGGCTTTTTTTGTATCTTAACAGTATGAAAAAGAAACGTAATTTTAGAAATCTATTTGTTGTTATTATTTGTAGTACTAGCCTAGTATGGCTTTCTGGCTGCGGAACGTCTAAAGAGGCCCTTTCAATATCTGAAGAGGAAAAAATGGCTTTTGCTTCAGAGGAAGACGGGCCCGTAAGCATTTCGAACGAAGATGTGGAGTATGAAATAACCATCATAGACCCTGGTTTTTTTACGTGGCTAAATTCGGTTGCAAGGCCTGAAGGTTACTATTCTAAAACCTTTTTAGAAAATAGAAACAGACTTATGGTATTAGAATGGAACCAGAGAGTTATGCAACCCAGCAGGTTTAATCCCGACCTTTATTTAATGCGGATAGACTATCAACAGGGAATTGATTATGGATACGATGTGAATTATAAAATGTATAATTATTTTATTTTTTTCCAGCGCAAGTATAATCAACGCCTAGGCGCTTTTGTTCCTCGCATATAAAAAGTATTTTTGAGGCTTGTAAAAAGCTATGAAGAGATTAAAGGAACGTTGGGGTATTTCTAGTGATTGGCAATTATTAGTAATATTTGTTGTGTTTGGTATTACAGGCTCCTCATCTGTGTATGTAGCCAAACCCTTTTTAAGTTGGATTGGAATGGACTTAAGTAATTTTTCCGATGCTTGGTGGGGTCAAACATTGTATTGGCTATTACGCATTATACTTATATTCCCGTTCTATCAATTGTTATTGGTTGTTTACGGTTGGCTTTTTGGCCAGTTTAGATTCTTTTGGGCTTTTGAGAAGAAAATGCTAGAAAGAATTGGGCTAAAGTATTTATTTAATAATAAGAGTTAGGTTTTCTTTAACATTAAATACTATTCCTTTGATTATTTTCGTGACTTGAAGAAAAAACTATTTTCTAATTGCGTGACAGTTCTGCTGTTTGCCTTGATGTTATTCAAGGTATCCTCTTTTCATGTGTATACGCATCAAGATAGTACTACTTCAGATGATATAGAAAATTGTGCTATCTGTGAGTTGGGGATAGAAAATCAGCATTCTGAACTTATATTACCTCCTTTACCCACCAGCACAAAAATTTCATCAAACCTTGAGACAAAAGAACAGGTGAGACTTTACCCTGTTGTTTTAGCATCTTCCTATTTACGTTTTAGTTTCTTTGGCAGACCTCCGCCAAATTCAATTTAGTACTTACTTCCAAACTATTTTGGGGCAATTTTCGGATTGCCTGAATTAAGCGTAATATTCATATTATGAAATATAATGTCATACTGCTGTTTGTATGCCTGTGGGGCAGCATAAGCACAGCTCAGGAGTGCAAGTCTATCCTTTTAGGAGAAATCATAGATTTTCATAATAACACACCCCTAACAGGTGCAACAGTCATCATTACAGGAAAAAATAAGCAAACAGTATCAAACAACCAAGGTAAGTTTAGGTTTGAGAAACTGTGTGATGGTATTTTGGAACTGGAAGTTTCCCATCCGGAATGTACTTCAGAATTTATAACCCTAACGATAAACGGAGATACGTATAAAAAAATATTACTCGAACACCATTTAGAGGAACTTGATGAGGTCAAGGTTACCGGAGCAATTGCCAATAACACATCGTCTGCACAAGAAGGACGTTTGTCACTTAAGGAAGTAGAAAAGTATAGTGGTAATAGTCTAGGTGATGCGTTAAAGACTTTAACAGGGGTATCTTCCTTAAATACTGGTGCAAATATTGTGAAACCGGTAATCCAAGGACTTATGGGAAGTAGAGTTCTAATATTGAATAACAACGTTCGTATGCAGGATATGGAATGGGGTGAGGAGCATGCCCCAAATGTTGATATCAATGCTAATCAGGATATTAGTGTGGTAAAGGGAGCTGCTGCCTTGGAGTATGGCGGTGATGCTATTGGTGGAGTAATAATTATGAATCCACTACCCATTATACGGACAGATTCTCTCTTTGGAAAGACCCAAACCAATTTATTTTCTAATGGTCGTGGCGGGAACATAACTACATCTTTAACAAAATCCTATAATTCTGGATTTTATATCAAAGGACAGGGATCATTTAAACAATTGGGTGACCTAGAAACACCTAATTATTTACTTACAAATACAGGTATCCAAGAAAAAGGGGCATCCATTTCTATTGGTAAAAGAGACTTTCTTCAAGGCTATGAGGCCTATTACTCCTTTTTTGATTCGGATATTGGTATTTTAAGAGCCTCACATATTGGGAACGTAGACGATTTAATCCAATCTATAAACAGTCAGCAACCTAATAGTATAAACGATTTTAGCTACATAATAGAACAGCCAAATCAGGAAGTGACCCATCATCTTGGAAAACTGAATTATTACAGGAGATTTGAAGGCTTGGGTAAATTAAATGTACAGTACGACTTTCAAGAAAATCGCAGGTTGGAATATGATGTGCGAGTAGGCGCAGATGCCAATAAAGCCTCATTGGATCTAAGTCTTACAACGCACTCCATATCGACCGACTTTCGGTTTGATTCAAAAGACGGTTTAGAAGTAAAAACGGGTCTTCTTGGTAGATACCAAATTAATTTTGCAAATCCCGATACCGGTGTTAGAAGGTTAATTCCTGATTATAACAAATATGATTTTGGAGTGTTTGGGGTAGCTGAATACAAATTAAAAGATAATCTAATGCTAGATATGGGTATTAGATATGATTTTTCTCGGATCGATGCTAAAAAATTTTATCGAGTATCCCGTTGGGATGAGCGTGGATATGACGAAGATTTTAGCGCGATTATTTTAGAGGATTTAGGCACGCAACTACTTACCAATCCTATTTTTGACTTTCATAATATTTCTGCTACCGCAGGTTTTGAATATCAATTTGGAAAGGAAACAAAACTCCGCTTTAATTACGCTTTGGCACAACGGGCTCCAAATCCGTCTGAACTTTTTAGTGAAGGCCTACACCATTCTGCAGCAAGGATAGAGCTAGGCGATTTAAGATTAAAGAGCGAAACAGCCAATAAGGTGTCTCTATCATTGGAGAAAAATAGTTCCAAATGGGGCTATACTTTGGCTCCGTACTTAAATACCATAAACGATTTTATCGTATTGGAACCCACTGCCGTTGAATTTACTATAAGAGGTGCATTTCCTGTGTGGGCATACAGGCAAACTAATGCCCAGCTTATTGGTTTAGATGCATCGGTGTACAATAATTGGAGCTTAAAAATAAGAACGGACCATAACTTTTCTTGGGTAAGCGGCACTGATATAAGTGCCAATATTCCATTAATCAACATACCTCCTGCAAACTTCAACAACAGTATTTCTTACCGAAATCCGAATTGGAAAAATCTTATTCTAGGATTAGAAAGCAGGTATGTTTTTGAGCAAAAAAGGTTCCCACCCAACATTAACGTATTTTCTCCAGAACAACAACAAGAAGTAGAGCTGGTTATCAATACTCCTCCACCAGCCTATCATTTATTGGCACTGGATGCAGAAACATCCTATTCTATTCGTAATAAAAATGATTTGAATGTTGGTCTTCGTATAACCAACTTATTAGATACTTCCTATCGCGAGTACCTAAACCGGCTACGTTATTTCGTGGACGACCTTGGCAGGAATATAAGCTTACGTATTATCTATAATTATTAATTAAAACCCGAAACAAATGAAAACAATTAAACGAGTACAGAAACAAACAAAAATGAAAACAACATTAATACTGTTAAGCCTTGGACTGATGACACTTTCCTGTTCTAACGATGATGACAACCCTGTTGCGGTAGATGAGGAAGAGGTAATCACTACAATGAACATTTCGCTTACCGCTGCTGGAAACACAGTTACCTTAAGCTCTCAAGATTTGGATGGTGATGGCCCTAATGCACCAGAAATTAACGTGACTGGCACCTTATCAGCAAATACGGTTTATACCGGTAGTATTGAGTTATTGAACGAAACAGAATCCCCTGCGGAAGATATAACGCTTGAAGTAGCTGAAGAAGATGATGAGCACCAATTTTTCTATAATGTCAGTGGTGCCTTATCCGGCTTTGACTACGTAGATGTGGATGGAAACAACAATCCAGTTGGATTATCCTTTACAATAACTACCGGTGATGCTGGAACAGGAATCTTGCAAGTAACGTTACGTCACGAACCTAAGAAACCTAATGATGGTACATTAGCAGACGCGGGTGGCGAGACTGATATTGCACAGAGTTTTAGCATAGGAGTAGAATAGTATTTTTTGTAGTAACCAGTCATCACTTAACATAGTAAGCGCATTACTAGACATTGGTTCACTATACTTTTCAGATATCCTTCGGTTTGGATTTTCCTATACCGAAGGTTATTTGTTTCCAAAATCCACTTGGAATTTCTTCATCACCTTTAAAACCAAGGGTAACATTTCCACTTTCCTCAGGTATATAGTCTGTTTTAAAAATATAGTCCCAAAAACTTAGGCTAATTCCAAAATTCACTCCAAATTTTCCTTGTGGTAATTCATACGCATGGTGATAAAGGTGCATTACCGGATTGTTAAGCACATATTTCAAAGGACCCCATGAGATTTTTATATTAGAATGATTGATGTGCCCTATGGTAATAGCAATAAAATGAACAATATATGCCTGTTCTGGTTCAAAACCACCCAAAATCATAACTGCAAGCGTCTTTAATGGTTTATAAAAAATATTTTCCATCCAATGATAGCGAAGGTGCGCGGCGAAGCCCATTTCCTTTACACTATGGTGAATCTTATGAAACTGCCATAAAAATGGATATTTGTGTAATAATATATGCGTACACCATTGTACAAAATCCAATAGCACAAAGAATATCAATAACTGTGACCATTGAGGTAGTGTAGAAACGGGTAGCAGGGAAAACGAATCTATATGTATGCCCAAAGTATTAAATAGCGCTGCTACAATCCCGTAAACACCACTTATGACAATGCTAAATGCAAAAAAATTAAAAAACATATAAAACCCGTCTAGCCAAAAATCAGTTCTGAATACAGACTGATTCTTACGCCACGGAAATAAAATTTCCAATCCCCATATAAGTAATGAAATCAAAATTAAACCCCAAAAATAATTAGTATACCAAGGTACTTCGAACAATATAGACTTCCATGTCCACTGCAAGCTACCAACAATAGCGTTACTAAAAACATCCCAAAGAGTTTTCATAATTCAGATTTTTAATCTAAGAATAAACTTGATTCCTTACTCATTACAAGTAAAAGTATAACTTTTGATTTATGATATAGGTCCTATTTAATGAGCGTGATTGGTACAAAAAACCATAAATAACTTAGGATATAAATACTATAGCTCTTTCGCCTTTTCTCCTTTTTTCTTTTTAAAAATATACGTGTATAACCACATTATAGTAAAGGTTGGGATAATATCCAAGCCTGGAATAATCTCCTCTATAAAAGCAATCATACCAGCTGCCCGTCCAATTTTTCCTTTATACATCCTTGTCATAAGCCAACCAGCCAGCGGCGCCCATAATACATCAGAGAAGTCTCCTAAAAAGGGAACAACAAAGGAAAACATACCTATAGCATCGAACAATAATCCTAAAAATAGGTGCCTATATTTTTTATCCTTAGTTTCTAACATACTTCCAAATTAATAATCCGCAAAAAGGATTACAGCAAAGATGCCAAAAAATAGTGACTCCTGATTTTTAGTTTGTTGAAAATTGGAAATGGCAACTAAACACTTAAGATAGATTTGAGCTAATCAATTTTAAAAACTCATTTCTTGTTTCTTGCTTTTCAAACTGCCCTCTAAATCCAGAAGTGGTGGTTACAGAATTTTGTTTCTGTACGCCACGCATCATCATACACATGTGGGAGGCTTCTATAACAACAGCAACGCCTTTTGGCTGTAAGGTATCGTTTATACACTCTAAAATATCATGCGTTAAGCGCTCTTGGACTTGAAGTCTGCGCGCAAAAACATCCACTACACGTGGAATTTTGCTCAATCCAACGATATGACCATTAGGTATGTACGCGATGTGTGCCTTACCAAAAAAGGGCAACATGTGATGTTCACAAAGGGAGTACAACTCAATGTCTTTAATAATAACCATATCATCATAATCCTCTTTGAACATGGCTCCTTTTAAAATTTTAACAGCATCTTGTTTATACCCTTGTGTGAGGAACAACATTGCCTTTGCTGCTCTTTCCGGCGTTTTCACTAAACCTTCACGAGAAACATCCTCTCCGATTTCACTTATAATAGAAGAATATCTGCTTTTAACTTCCTCAGTAATCTCTAAATTATACTCTTCTAAATTTGTATATGGGGACATATTATTTTGTTCAGGATATTGAATTAAACTTTAAACAAATTTAGAGATTAATTCAATACAATCAACTAGTAAAAGTTTAAAATAGCTCTATTAAACGTATCCAAAGGTTTCCCCTTACGAGTTGTTTACCTTGGTCACTATTATGTGCCAATTAAATACCTTGTATACTGGCTTTATTTTGTCATGTCCTACCCATTGTTTAGTTTTACTAGCTAGAAAATAAATGATGATAAAGGCTTCCAACATTCATAAATACTACGGAGAACTAGAGGTGCTAAAGGGCGTGGACCTTCACATTAAAAAAGGGGAAATTGTATCTATCGTAGGTGCATCTGGTGCCGGAAAAACGACCCTACTTCAAATTTTAGGCACTCTAGATGAGCTTTCAAATAAAGAAGAAGGAACGCTTCTGGTAAATGGAACGGAAACCACAACCTTAAATGACAAGAACCTTGCTAAGTTTAGAAACGAACATATCGGGTTTATTTTTCAATTTCATCAGTTATTACCAGAGTTTACGGCCATTGAAAATGTTTGCTTACCTGCATTTATAAAAAAAATAAGCAAATCTGATGCTGAGAAACGAGCAAAGGAGCTTTTAGATTTCTTAGGACTTTCTCACAGGCACCATCATAAACCCTCCGAACTCTCTGGTGGGGAACAACAACGCGTTGCAGTTGCTCGTGCACTTATAAATAATCCGGCTATTATATTTGCAGATGAACCTAGTGGTAATCTGGATTCCGAAAGTGCCGATAATCTTCACAAGCTTTTTTTTGAGCTAAGGGAGAACTTTGGACAGACTTTCGTGATTGTTACCCATAATAAGGAACTTGCCGAAATGGCAGACAGAAAACTCACCATGGTAGATGGGAAAATAGTGGATAAGGCTACGGTATCTGCATAAACGCTTCTAAAGATATGCTAAACCAGGTTTGGGAATTTTTGCAGTATCCTGTTAACCAGAAACTTGAAATAAACAAGCAAGTGCGTACTACTCTTTTTTTTAAGCTACTTGCCCTTACGGTCTTTTTTAGTATCATACTAGGTTTGCTAATAAACAGTATTTCTATCGTTTTTAATATTGATTTTGGTACTCATGCCGTTGGCGAACTTTTTAAAACATATTCGCCGGCAATGCTGTTTTTTTTAGCTGTAATTGTGGCTCCAGTCATAGAGGAACTACTTTTTAGGGCACCATTAACGGTCTTTAAAAACCCTACCTATTTTAAATACGCGTATTATATCTCAATTATCCTATTTGGCACCTTACATATCTTTAATTTTGATACGCTAAACGAACAATACTGGGCTGTACCCCTATTAGTATCCCCACAGCTTTCGGCTGGTGTTTTTTTAGGTTACACCAGAACAAGCCTAGGGCTTTTATGGAGTATTTTATTGCATGCAGCTCATAATTTAGTACTAGTAGGACCTGTATTTATTTATTTATTACTAGACATACCTTTGGAATGAAAAAAAGTGAACTAAAAGAATTTTTAGATGCCAAAGTGCTACAATACAACCATCCCAGTTTTCTGGAAAGCGACCCTATAAAAATACCCCATCAATTCAATAAAAAGGAAGACATTGAAATTAGCGCCTTTTTAACGGCTACTATTGCTTGGGGAAATCGCAAAAGTATTATTAATAATGCCCAACGTTTAATGGAGGCAATGGATCATGCACCCTATGACTTTGTGCTAAATCACTCAGAGACAGATTTGGAAAAACTAACTGGTTTCGTGCACCGGACATTCAATGAAACAGATGTACAGTATTTCATGAAAAGCCTACATAATCTATATGTCAAACACCAAGGTTTAGAGGCCGTTTTTACCCAGCACCAAGCCCAGCAAACCTTACAACCAACTATTTCTAAATTTAAAGAAGTATTCTTTGAACTTCCACACGAACAAAGGACTACAAAACATGTTTCAGACCCGTTAAAAGGTTCTGCAGCAAAGCGCATTAATATGTTTTTACGCTGGATGGTTAGGGATGCTAGTACCCATGTCGATTTTGGACTATGGAAAGGTATTCCTGCAGCTAAACTATCCTGCCCACTAGATGTGCATTCCGGTAATGTTGCGCGTAAATTAAAACTCCTAAATCGTAAACAAAATGACGGAAAGGCACTAGCGGAGTTGGATAATTCACTCAGAAAACTTGATGCTATAGACCCCGTAAAATACGATTTTGCACTATTTGGGTTGGGCGTTTTTGAAAAATTCTAGCAGTTATATGATTCCAATACCAAAAATATACAACAACTTTCAGGACACAATACCTAAAGTTCCCAAATCTAATTGTTGCTTTTTACCATTTTGGGCAATCGATTGGTAGATAGCTTCTACAATAATCATATCCCTTTTACCCATTTCGCCAGGCGCGACATTTTTAGTTCCGAGTAAAATATGTTTGGCAAAATCATCCATTTGCAAAGCTTGTTGGCGTTTATGAGGGAATTTAATTTCAGCACCTTTAGATGTTCGACCACTAATAGGCCCATAACTATGGGCAGGATCTAACTCAAACCACCCTTTGTTACAATGCACTTTTAATCGATTACCATTTGCATTATGGGAAGTCATCATTTGACCAATTTCGCCTGATGGAAATTCGAATTGAGCGGTAATAGTCTCATCCGTATCCTTGAAATACTCAGGTCGTGTACTAAACTCTTGAGCACTTACGGATGTGGGATTTTGTCCTACGCCATAAATCGATGTCTGTATGGAGTAGACCCCCATATTCATCAAGGCACCACCTCCGGAAAGTGCTTTATTCAAACGCCATTGGTTGGGATTACCACCTGATATGTAGGCAGCATCCGATGCTACGAAATTGACTTCTCCAAAAGTCTTTTCACGAACGTACTTTTTAACCTCATGGGTATAAGGGTCCGATTGCATCCTGTATCCTACACTAAGTTTTACCTTATTATCCTTGCAGGCCTTAATGATTGTATCACACTCCACAACACTCATGGCCATGGGTTTTTCACAAATGACGTGTTTTCCTGCTCTGGCAGCCCTAATACAAAAATCTGCATGCATGCTATTAGGTAACACAACATACACCACATCTATCTTGGGATTATTGATAATAGAATCAAAATTCTCATAGTTGTACATACAATCTCTAGACAAACCGTATTTCTCTTTCCAAATTTGCTCCTTTTCCTTGGTCCCAGTAACAATGGCAGAAAGATAACAGTGCTTAGTTTCTAACAAGGAAGGTGCAAGCTGATAAGTGCTATAGCTCCCAAGTCCCACGAGAGCTACCCCCAACTTATCAGCACTTGGTTTGTTAGAACTAAACGAGGAAAAGGTAGGAATTAACAATGAACTTGCTACCAGGCCTTTGCCTAGGCTAGTTGTAAAGGTTCTTCTTGTAATTTTTTTCATGTAAGAAAAGGTTTGTAGCAAAGTATTAAAGATAAGAATTATTAGGTCCGAAATAAGCACTGCTTTAGTGGAGAATATGTTGATATTTCAGTATTTTTAAAGCTGACTAATTTAAAATACAACATGAGAACACCTTACATCTTACTTCTTGCCTTTTTGGCAACGGTTAGCGGTATTTCACAGAGTAGGAAATTACCCATAGATACCGTTATTACTACACAACACAGTGTCACCATAAACGGCGCCGCTATTAATTACACAGCACAAACAGGAACCCAACCTGTCTGGGACGAAAAGGGTGAGCCAACAGCTGCCCTTCACTACACCTATTACACTCGAAACAATATTAAGGACCGTGCGTCTAGACCATTATTGATTTCATTTAATGGAGGTCCAGGTTCTGCTTCTGTTTGGATGCATTTGGCTTATACCGGACCAAGAGTGCTCAAAATTGATGACGAAGGCTACCCGGTGCAACCTTATGGAATTAAGGATAATCCATTTTCAGTATTGGATGTTACTGACATCGTTTATGTAAATCCAGCCAATACGGGGTATTCACGTACCATTCCTGAAACAGGAAAAGAAGTAGATCGCTCTAAGTTTTTTGGTATCAATGCAGATATTAAATATTTAGCCGAGTGGCTAAACACGTTTGTAACTCGTAACAACCGCTGGCGTTCGCCCAAATACATTATAGGCGAAAGTTATGGTGGCACTAGGGTTATGGGACTTTCATTAGCCTTGCAAAACCAACAGTGGATGTATTTAAACGGGGTAATTATGGTATCTCCTGCCGATTATAAAGTGATACGGGAAGACGGTCCTGTTTCACAGGCAATTAACCTCCCATACTATACGGCTGCTGCCTGGCACCATAAAGCACTGCCTGCAGAATTACAACAAAAAGATTTATTGGAGGTACTTCCAGAATCCGAAGAATACACGATCAATACCTTAATTCCTGCAATAGCAAAAGGTGGTTTTATATCTGAAGAAGAAAAAAATAATGTTGCTAAGAAAGTAGCCTACTACTCTGGAATTTCGAAAGAAGAGATACTAAATCAAAACTTGGTGATGCCTACCTCCTACTTTTGGAAAAACCTACTGAAAGATAAAGGGGCTTATACTGTTGGACGTTTAGACTCTAGATACTTAGGAATAGATCGCCAAAAGGCTGGTACACGACCAGATTACAATGCGGAAATAACTTCTTGGTTACACAGTTTTACACCTGCCATTAATTATTACTTACAGGAAGAATTAAATTTCAAAACCGATATTAAGTATAACATGTTCGGCTCTGTAAGGCCTTGGAATAATGAAAATGATACCACAAGAGAAGACTTAAGACAGGCTATGGCACAAAATCCATATTTAAACGTAATGGTGCAGTCTGGCTACTATGATGGTGCCACCACTTATTTTAACGCTAAATATACCATGTGGCAGGTAGATCCAAGCGGAAGAATGAAAGATCGTTTTAGCTTTAAGGGATACCGCTCTGGCCATATGATGTACTTGCGAAGAGAAGATCTTAAGAATGCAAATGATGATATTCGAGATTTTATTTCTAAAAGCTTAAGTAACGGAAAAAGTGCTAAATATTAGGGAATAGTCGAACGTACTCGAGTTGACATACCCAAAACCGTCAAGGGTACCTTGTTTTCCAAAACTGATAAATCAAAAGGTGGGATGTTGTTTTCAAGGCCAATGGCATTTCTGAAAATTTCATCTCGCTTTCTTTTTTTTCTTTTTTTAAAAACATCTATAGTAACCCCAACACTGGCTCCACCCAAAACAGTAGCTAGTAAATCTGCATTGTCCCAGCCGTTATACTGATTTTCATCTATAGCCTCCTTGGCCAAACCAATAAGAAAGCTTCCTCCAACAGAACCTACAAAAGTCCATGCTCTATTACCCTTAGAAATTTGAGATGCCAAACCTGCACCCACCAGCCCATATAAATTACCCCCTAAAAAGTGAAGTGCCTTATCCTTTTCTATCTGGGCGTAAGATTTGGTGATTAATAAAACTAGGATTAAAAATAATAGTGTGATTCTTCTCATAGCAAGTGTAAATGTATTAAATATTGGATTAATGCCTTAGGTATTTAAAATGAAAAGGATTACAAATGAAAAAAATAGCAAAAAATAGTATCTTAGGAAGCTAAAGAAAATTATGGATATAAAATCTTATTTTAAGACGCTGAAACTTCTTCACTTGTCTCTAGTTGCTGGGCTTTTCATTTTTTTAGTTATTACGATTGCACAGGGTACCGGTTTTAATACCGATTTAAAAACAAATGCGACATTTCTATACATCGTGCCGGTGGTTGCGTTACTTGGTTATTTTGGAAGTCAGTTTTTATTTAAAAAAATGGTAGCAAGCATACCCCAGTCAAATTCGTTTAATCAAAAATTACAACGATTTCAGTCCGCATTATTTGTTAAATATGCGCTTATAGAAGTACCTGCGTTCGTTGCTCTTTTTGCCTATTACGCTACTGGAAATGCGCTACCACTAGTCATTGCTGGCTGCCTTTTGGCATACCTTGCGGTTCAGGGACCCACAAAAGAAAAATTAAAAAGCAGTTTACCCTTAAGCACCGAGGAAAAAAGAAATTTGGATTTTAAATAAAAACGAAACACATGATACAAAAAACACTTTTACTCATGGGACTTATAACTACTCTTTTTGGTATACAAAACACGAAAGCGCAAGTGGTTTCCCAAGACTGGGCAAATTTGAAGCAATTTCAAGAAGCGAATACTCGAGTAAATATAGCTGTGCCAGATGAAAATAGGGTGGTATTTATGGGGAACTCCATAACCATAGGTTGGAGTAACGCCAGGCCGGAATTTTTTAAAGAAAAACCATACATTAATAGAGGAATTGGTGGCCAGACTACGCCCCAAATGCTAATTCGCTTTCGCCAAGATGTTATTAACTTAAATCCAAAAGTAGTAGTGATTTTGGCTGGCACTAATGATCTCGCAGGAAACACAGGCCCCTCAACCATAGAAATGATTATTGGTAATATTAAAAACATGGCAGAGTTAGCTCATGCCAATGGTATCAACGTAATACTGTCCTCTATCCTGCCCGTGTATGATTACCCTTGGAAACCAGGCCTGGAGCCAGCTCAGAAAATTATTACCCTCAATAAGCTCATAAAGTCATATACTAAGGAAAAGGGTCATGTTTACTTAGATTATTTTACTCCAATGGCAGATGCGCGTAACGGTCTTCCTAAAAAATATGCGGAGGACGAAGTGCACCCAACCATAGCAGGCTATAAAGTAATGGAACCTTTGGTAGAAGCTGCAATTGCTAAAGCTTTGGAATGATTTTTAACCTAGGGCATCTTGGATAGATAGAAATTGAGATAATAGACCTAATAAAATAGCTCTAAAACCCATTATTTATTTCCTTTAAGGTTAAGTACAAAAGTCTAGAAGCAATCTAGTCCAAAGAATAGATGCTCTTTACCATTTCCCAAATTAAACTTTGGTGTAATTCTCACCCTTGGGAATAAAGCAAAGGAAAGAATTTACCCTGCATTTTTTCGCCCTTCTTTACAGGAGGTACCCCTTTCAACAGTTCCTCATTGGTATTGCTTACGGTACCATCCGCAAAGGCATTAAGTACAAATGCCCTGCGCGGTCTATTAGATTTATTTTCATAGGAGCCATGAACCAATAAAGGATGATGAAAAGATGCATACCCCTTTTTTAATTCAATAGGAACCGGATTAAATTCCTTTTTCTGTTCATCGGTAAGATAGTTTAAAAGTCCCTCCATGTCACCAGTAAGTTCAGGAGCTTTCAATAAACCCCACTTGTGACTTTTAGGAATGTATTGTAGGCATCCGTTTTCAACAGTAGCATCATCCAGGCCTGTCCAGCATGTTAAATGTTGCATGGCTATGGTGCGCGTCCAATAGGAATAGTCTTGATGCCATGCCACTACCCCACCATGCTCAGCCGGCTTATAAAATAGTTGGTCGTGCCAAAAACGCACCGGTTTCTTTTCCAATAGCTGGTGCGCAGCCATTACAAAAGCAGGGTTCCACAATACATCATGAAAACCCTCCGTAATTCTCCAGTGCCCTAAAGAGTGAAATAAAATATTATCAGAGTTTCCAGATTCGTTACTATGAAATTCGTAAAATAACGAATTACCGGGATGTTTGGGATTTACGAGTTGGTCAAGTTCCTTTTTTAATTGATCTATCACGTCACTATCCAAAAGTTTGATTCCGGACACATAACCAAATTCATGAAAGTGTTGCACTTGCTCCTTAGACAAGCGATAGAGTTCCCACTCCTCTTCCGTTGTTGGCCATTTGAATAACTCAGAAACCAAGCCGTGTACGTCCGCTAAATCCTTTATCATAATTTCTAGATACTTTGTTAACGTGCTAAAAATAATGAAATTTTATAATACGGATATTATTCGCGTTTCCTGAACAACATAATAAAGTAAAATAAAACCAGGAGACACAAGTTCTCTACGAGACTATTAAAAGAGTAGTTGGTACACCTGATATACTAGACCAGATTAGCCTAACGCAATGGTAATTACATTATTATTTTTCAAAAAAATATATGGTTATGGCAAAATAAATAGGTAATCTTCAAATGAACTGTATTCCCTTTATATCTTTTGTTTATTTTTGAGAAATTTTTATGATTACTGAAATGAATAAAACACTGTCCCTTTCCCTCGTAGGCCTTTTACTGGCCTGTAATTCTTCGAAAAAAACCGTTATTCCCGAAGTTAAACAAGTAACAAGCCCAGAGGTTTATGCAGAATCTATTACTGAGGCCGAGCTAAAAGAACATCTTTACATATACGCCTCGGATGAGTTCGAGGGCAGGGAAACCGGAGAACCAGGCCAGAAAAAAGCAATTGCCTATTTGAAAGCGGAATATGAAAACTTGAATATTCGAGCAGCAAAACAAAATGGAGATTATTTTCAAAAAGTACCTTTGGAAGTAACACAAATGCCAACAGGTTCCCTAATGATTAATGGAACAACGTTTACCTTAGGGGAAGATTTTATAAGTTTTAATGATGCTGGGGCTAATTTTAATGAGATTGTATATGCTGCTTATGGCATAGAAGAAGGAGCGTATTCTGACTTTAAAAATATAGATATTAATAACAAACTGGTTTTAATTAAAGATGGTGAACCTACAAATAGCGACGGCACCTACCTTTTAACAGGTACTGAAAAACCTTCTAAATGGGGTAACAATCCCATGAAGAGAATTCAATTTGCTATGGATAAGGGAGCGAAGGGAGTTTTATTATATTCACCTAATTTGTTCCCCAGAGTTTTGGCTTATTATAACAGGTCTAAAACTAGTTCTTCGGGTAGTATGAGTGTGAAAGGTCTGCAGAAAACAGGATTTAGCGCTACTATAAGCGATGCTATGGTAGCTGCTATTCTACCTAATATAGTAAAGGATAATACGCCAAAAACACTAAGTAAAACTGTATCCTCAGCTATTACGGGCAATGCAGATGAAATAGATTCCGAAAATGTAATTGCTTTCATTAAAGGAACCGAAAAGCCAGATGAATACGTGGTCATATCTTCGCATTTAGATCATATTGGCGTAGACGACGATGGTCAAATAAATAACGGTGCTGATGATGACGGCTCTGGCACTGTAGCGCTTTTGGAAATTGCCGAGGCTTTTAAAAATGCGTCAGAAGCTGGCGACGGCCCCAAACGTTCGGTTGTCTTTCTGCACGTTACAGGAGAAGAAAAAGGCTTATTAGGTTCCTTGTATTATACCGATGTGGAACCTATTTTTCCATTATCAAAAACAGTTGCCAATTTAAATATCGACATGATAGGTAGAATTGACCCGAAAAGGGAAGGCGAAAGAAACTACATTTATTTGATTGGTTCGGACAAGTTAAGCACAGAGCTACATGAACTATCGGAAGCTGTAAATTCAAAATACACTAATATAGAATTGGATTACGCGTACAACGATGAAAGCGATCCTAACCGTTTTTATTACCGAAGTGATCACTACAATTTTGCAAAAAATAACATTCCAATAATCTTCTATTTTAATGGTACGCATGACGATTATCATAAGCCCGGAGATACTCCGGATAAAATAAACTACGACTTGTTGGAGAATAGAACTAGACTTGTTTTCCATACTGCATGGGAAATAGCAAACAGAGAAAAGCCAGTTGCCGTAGATATATTGGTGGAATAAAAGGCAAAAGAAATGAACTAAAAATGCCCCTCTCAAATTAAGAGTGGGCATTTTTTATACTATATTTTATAAAGTAGTAGAACCAAAAAATCCTAAGTAAAACTTAGGATTCTTGAGCTTGTTTAGGGTGGAAGACCGGGTTCGAACCGGCGACCCTCGGTACCACAAACCGATGCTCTAACCAGCTGAGCTACAACCACCATTTGTAAGCGTGCGCAAAGATAATTTTTTTAAAATACTTATCAAAATAAAAAACCGAATTACACTGTAATTTAATATGTGTACAAAATTTTATTCAAAAAGGCTACATACAGTTTACAGTATAAATCTGAATGACAACAGATTAGTTCACCAAAATAACTAGTCCATAAAATAAAATGTGAAGCATATGTTGTCGTCTATTAGTACTATTTCTATAAGCCATTAAAAAAACATCCATTTCATTATAATAATATAGAAATCTTAACTTTGATAATCACTTTTTTACTATTTTAGGAGTCCTAGAAAATTTCTTTACTCTTTTCTTTTGGAGTACACCATCCTATGAAAACCTTGATTAAAAAAATCCTATTTATTTTTTTCATCTTTTCTATAAGCGTTACAAATCTTTACTCCCAAGTTGATAGTGTTGATTTTTATAAGAAAGAGCTTTCCAATATGAAAGCCTGGACTAGCTTTACGCCTAGGGACACATCCTATATTAAATTATTAAATACACTAAGCAATAATTACAAATACAGTAATACAGATAGCATAGCCCTCTTTGCTACAGAAGCGTTACAATTAAGTACAGTTATTAAGTATGAAATGGGTAAGTTTAAAGCACTTTCCAATCTAGCAATATACGAACTCATCAACGGAAATATTCAGCAATCAATTGATTATAATCAACAAGTTCTCAAAACGCTAGATCTAAAAACATCCTCAGAACTAGGATCAAATATTTACAATGTATTGGGCAGAGCCTACTTCACATTGGGCAATATCCCAGAGTCCTATAAACATAACCGAAAATCTTTATTATTAGCAGAAATGACAGGTAACAAAGATTTAATTAGAAAACTAAATTCAAATCTTGGTGCTTTTTTTACATACCTAGAGGATTACGATGAAGCTTTAAAATATTATGAACTTGCTTTGAGTGGTTTTAGTGATGCAGAACCTAGTATTTCCAAAGCAAGAATACTTGCCAACCTCGGGTATTTGCATATGGAAAATAAAGATTATGATAAAGCATTAGAACTTTTGGATGAAAGCTTACCTATACTTGAGAAAGCTAAAATGACAGAGTTATTAAGCGAAATATACTTGACTTACGGAGCTGTATATTTTCATAACAAAAGCCTTGACAAAGCCTTTTATTATTTTGAAAAGGCAAATAGTTATTATTCATCTTCCAATAATAGTATGAACAAGGCATTATCCTTTTATAGCTTGGGTATCTCTCATTTAGCCGTTAATAATTTTAAAACATCTGGTGAATTTCTTTTCTTAAGTTTGGACCTCTACAAATCGATTAATTTTAAAATTGGAATAGAAGAGACATCCAGGGCTTTATATGAATTATTCAAGAAAAAAAAAATTACTAAAAAGGCTCTTCACTATTTAGAATTATCAGAAAGTTATTCGGATTCTATTTATAAGGAAAAAAGCGCTCGTGACATTTCTGTATTGAAAGTAAAAATAGAATTTGAAGAAGATAAAGTTAATTTAAAACTCAAAAATGATGGTGAAGTTGCTAAACAAACGAAATATATACAATGGACTAGTTTGGGACTAGCTTGTATGATTATTATCTCTCTAGTGTTTTTTCAGGCAAATAAGTCGGAGAAAAGACTAAATCAAGAATTGGCACTTCAAACCACAGAGCTATCGAAAAAACAGCAAGAGCTTAATACTATAAATAAAAATCAAGATAAGCTCTTTTCAATTGTAGGACACGATTTAAGAGGACCTATTGTTTCCTTAAAGCAATTACTAGGCCTAGCGTTAGAAAATGAAGAGGGTGTTCTACACTTTTATAGATTTGGCCCAAAACTTAAAAAAGATGTTGATCATATCCATTTTACCCTAGAAAATTTATTGAATTGGGGGGTTACCCAAATGAAAGGAGAACCCGTTAAACACGTTAAAATTGAGATAAAGCAGAATATACTGAGAATAGAAGAACTATTTAGAGAGGTGTTAGATAAGAAGGCTATCACCGTACATAAATCTTTCGTCGATAATCTAGTTATGGTTGTGGATGCTAACCACTTTAATATCATTTTTAGAAACCTTATTAGCAATGCTATAAAATTCACTCCGCAAAACGGACAGATATGGTTAAATACCTATAAAGAAAATAATACTACTTTTATAAGCGTAAAGGATAACGGCATAGGCATGTCTAAAGAAGTGTTAAGTCGTGTTTTCGATAGTTCCCAACACTATAGCACCTTTGGTACCGATAATGAGCGGGGTACTGGATTGGGTCTTGTTTTATGTAAGGAAATGATAACAAAAAACAAGGGTACGTTAACTGTTGAGAGCGAGCTTGAAAAAGGAAGTGTTTTTGTTGTAAGATTCCCAAATATTATAGTAGGTTGATTAATATTTATACAATCCCATTTTTATGAGCATAACGTTAAACTAAACCAACTACAATTTAATTCATAGCATGACTCCCAATTATAAAATAGCAAATCGAGTTTTAGTGCTGCTTTTTATCGCCTTAAGTGGTTTTACTTATTCGCAAAAGAGGAATGCGAACCAGCTTAAAAAGGAAATAAAGGAACTGAAGAATACTAGTGATTTTGTGCCAGAAGATAAGCACTATATAAATCTTTTACTAGAGCTTGCCTATTGGTTAAAATACTCCCAAACAGATACTGTTAAGTTCTTAGCCATTAAAACCTTAGATCTAAGCGAAAAAATAAATTATGAAAAAGGTAAGGTCCAATCATTTCTAAATTTTGGTTATTATGAATTATTTAATGGTAATTCTGACAAAGCAATCTATTATTACTATAAAAATTTAGACAATTCAGTTATAAGTAATTATCCTTCTTTGGCCATTGAAGCTTACAATGGTATTGCCCAAGCACATTACATAAAAGCAGAATACCCGGCTGCCTATACAAATTTTCTCAAATCATTGGAAATAGCAGAAAAAATTAATGATTTAGAAATGGTGATTCAGATGAACACCAATCTAGGAACGATGTTCTCCTTATTACAGGACTATGATGATGCCTTGATTTATTATACTGAGGCGCAAGCCAAATTTAATAGTGATACGTCAAAACTCACCAAGGTTTTTTTATATGTTAATTTGGGATATTTATACTCAAAAACAGAGGAACACGAAAAAGCAATTGATTATTTGACCCAAAGCGTGGTAATTTCAGAAAAACAAGAAGCTGTAAAAGTTTTAGCTTTCGCATACCTTACGCTAGGAGAAGTATATAACCAAACAAAGGAATATAAAAAAGCAATATTATATTTTGATAAAGCAAATTCCGTTCATAAAACTATAAATGACAAAAAAGGAGAAGCGGACCTTTACTACGCTACCGGCATGTCACATTTTAATCTGAATGAGCTCATAATAGCAGAAAATTATTACACTAAAAGTTTAGAACTCTACACCTCATTCTCTTTAAAAACTGGTATGGAAAAATGTTATAAAGCCTTATACCATCTAAACAAGAAAAAAGGTTTTGCTACTGAATCACTGCACAATTTAGAGTTAGCACAAAAAATTAGTTATTCTGTAGAAAAGGAAAAAAAGAAACGGGACATCTCAATGTTAAAGACCAAAATATCCTTTGAAAAAAGCAGAGCAGAAATTACAGTCCAAAATCAGATAAAAGTAGCTAATCAAAAGAAATACGTTCAATGGATTACAACGGGCCTACTAGGCACAATAGTTCTGACTTTCCTTATCTTTCATATGAATAGGACTAAAAGGAAATTAAATAAAGAACTAACTTTACAGACCATGGTCCTTTCCAACAAACAGGAAGAGCTTAATATTATCAACAAGAATCAAGATAAACTCTTTTCAATAGTTGGCCATGATTTAAGAGGCCCTATTCTTTCCCTTAAGGAATTATTAGGAACTGCATTGGAAAAAGATACGGAAATTCAAAACTTTTATACTTTTGGCCCCAAGCTAAAAAAGGATGTAGATCATATTCATTTTACCTTAGATAACTTACTAAACTGGGGACTTACCCAAATGAAAGGAGATGTTACTAACCCGGTAAGTATAGCCGTAAAAGAAGCTTTATTGGAAAGTGAATCTTTCTTTAGAGAAGCTTTGGGAAAAAAAAATATCACAGTAAAAAATCACGTACCTGATAATTTGACGCTTACGGTCGACTTCAATCATTTTATTGTTATTTTTCGAAATTTACTTAGTAATGCTATTAAGTTTACGCCTGAAAATGGAAAGCTATTTATCGATTCGTATACGGAAAACAACACGACTACGATAAATATAAAAGATACTGGAATAGGGATGTCTAAAGAGGTTATGGATAAAATCAACCATAATACGGAGCACTATACTACTTTAGGAACTAATAATGAGCATGGTACTGGTTTAGGTCTTATTTTATGTAAAGCACTTATTAAGAAAAATAAAGGTCACATAAGTATTAAGAGTAAACAGGAACAAGGCTGTCTTTTATCAATTCATTTTGTTGCGGATAAAACCAAAACTTGATGTAAAACTTTTATTTTAATCATGTATTAAACCAATAATCTAAATCACTTATATTTCTTAACCAAAAAATATAATCTTCGACAAAATACACGATTTATTAGCTGAAACACACATAAATAGGTATTTCACAACATATTTTAGTTCTCCATTCAAACATCTGTTAGTTTTAGGTTTCGTTAACCAAAGAAGATAATGTTTAGTAAGGTCTATTATTCCGTTACAAAGGGTCCGCTAACCAAAGTAAAAACACTTTGCGTTTTAATCCTATTTTGTTACACCGCATCTTCATTTGGTCAGACCAATGCTACGAAGGATATTCTAGTGAAAATTACTGTGTTAAAATCACAAGAGAATTTTTCAGAAATAGACAGCACATATATCAACACTTTGTTAGAATTAGCAGAAGAACAGCGCTTCTACAACTCAGATAGTCTTTATATCCTAGCTAATCAAGCCTTACAATTAGGTAAAAAATCGAACTATAAATCTGGACAGTCTAGAGCGTATACGAAACTGGGTAATTATTATTCTGATAGTGGACAATACGATAAAGGAATTCATAATTTAGAAAATGCTTATAAACTAGCCAACGAAATAGATGATTCATCTTTAAGATTGTGGATAACAAACGACTTGGCTGGCGAATACGGGTATAAAGGAGATTATGCTAAGGCTTTAAAACTATACCTAGAGGGTATAGAACTGGCGGACGTAATAGGTAATAGGGATATGCAATCTATTCTAAATGAAAATATTGCAGACCTTTATGTTACTCAAAACGATTTTGAACAGGCGATGAAGTTTTTTAAAAAAGTAAAAAAAATCAACGCGGAAATCGGAAATCCAGTTTTCATGGCTGAGACCTTAAGCAATATGGCATCAGTCTATGCCGATATGGGTGAGTTGGATGTAGCCATGTTTAACGTAAACGGTAGTATCCGTGTTTTTGAAAAGGAAAAGATAATGGATTGGTTAGCTTATGCCTATGAAATAAAAGGCAAGGTCTATCTAAAACAACAAAACTATGATTGGGCGTTGTACTGGTATAAACAAAGCGAGCTTATACACATAAATCTTGAGGATGACCGATCAGAAATCGCCCTATTAAACGGTATGGCAGAAGCGAGTTTAGGTGCCAAAAATGATAGTATTTCGCAAGTGTATGCAAACAAGGCTCTAAATCTATCCATAAAATTAGACTATATTTCCGGGACTAAGGACTGTGCTAAAATTTTATATGTCATATACAAAAATAAGGGAGATTATAAAAAATCTTTATATTTCCATGAGTTGTTCCAGCGATTGTCCGATACCTTGTCTAGAAGCGATAATCAAAAAAGCTTAACACTTTTAAAAACTAAATTTGAATACGACCAACAGAAAGAACAGCTTATCCTCGAAAACAATAAGGCCTTAGCCAAGCAAAAGATATATGTTTATGCATCTTTGATTGTTCTCCTAATATTCCTGTGTATCACCTTTCTTGTGAGAAGAAACGAAAAAACACAAAAAAAGCTAAATAAGAAATTATTGTCTAAACAGGCAGATTTAGAACAAAGTGAAGTTCACTTAAGAGAAGTAAATCAAACCAAGAACAAGCTATTTTCGATTATTGGGCATGATTTAAGAGGACCCATTGGAGCATTCCAAGGATTGATAAAACTCTTTAAGGAAGGCGAAATGAGCAAAGAAGAATTTCTAGGTTTTGTTCCAAAACTTAAAACTGATATAGATAATATCGCATTTACCTTAAATAATTTACTTTCTTGGGGTCAGACTCAAATGAACGGATCTACAACTTCTCCAGGTATTACATCTTTAGCGCTTATTGTAGAAGAAAATATAGGCTTGCATTCCGAAATTGCCGCTTGTAAATCTATTACCCTTATTAACACAATAGCACCTAACACTATCACCTATTCCGACAGCAATCAAATCGATATTGTGATTAGGAATTTATTGAGCAATGCGCTCAAATTCACATCTAAAAAAGGCATAATAACCATTGGTGCTATACAAAAATCCCAGTACTGGGAAGTATGTATTCGTGATACTGGTATAGGTATGAACGAAGAAACTTTAGGAAAAATTTTCGACAAAGATTCTACGCATACCACATACGGAACTAATGATGAAAAAGGAACAGGTATAGGTTTGTCTCTCTGTAAAGAAATGGTAGAGAAGAACAATGGTATTATTTGGGCAGATAGTACTGTAAATAAAGGGTCTAGTTTTTATTTTACGATTCCTAAAGCTAAAAAAGAATTTAAGCGAAGTGCTTAAATTATACTACTTAAACGATCAATAGCTATTAATCGCTCTACAGTAAATCCCTCAGCATAATCCTTTCCTACCAGTCTGCCCATATCTTGAGCCCTGTATTTTACACTTTCGATAAAGGTTTTGCTACTAATAGGCGTTTCTGGTTCTTTACTATTTGGATCATGGAACTGAGAGCCATAAGCTAAAATAGCAGCTACTTTTTTATCCATAAAACCACTAATATCCAACACAAAATCTGGTGTTATATTTTTCCATTGAATATAGTGATAGACCAATTTAGGTCTCCACGGATCTTGATTTTTTCCATCAAGTTGCGTATCTATTTTTATTAGTCCACTTAGAAAACATGCGTCACTTACTAATTTACTCCCTTTTCCATGATCGATATGGCGGTCTTCAATGGCATTACACAACACGATGTCTGGTCGATATCTTCGAATCATTTTTATGATTTCCAATTGATGTGTTTCATCATTTATAAAGAAACCATCTCTAAAGCCAAGGTTTTCCCGAACGGTTACCTTTAGTATTGCAGCAGCTGCATTGGCTTCTTTATCTCGCAGCTCCGCAGAACCACGGGTACCTAGTTCACCACGTGTTAAATCTATAATTCCAACTTTTTTCCCGTTAGCTACTTCCTTTGCAATGGTTCCGCCCGCGCCAAGCTCTGCATCATCTGGATGGGCACCAAATACTAGTATATCTAATTTTATCATTATACCTCCTCGGATTAAATTGGGTGTCGTTAGATTATAAAACCTATTAATTTGCTGTTATTGAAGTTGAAACCTTAACATCGGCTATTGCCTGTTCTATATCTTCAATTAAATCAGCTACTTCTTCTATACCTACAGAAAAACGAATAAGTCCGTCCCTTATCCCCTGCTCTGCTCTAACCTCAGCACTCATTAAGGCATGAGACGTCTGTGTTGGTGACAAAAGCGTGCTTTCCACACCTGCCAAACTCATAGAGGATTTTATAAGTTTAAGGGATTTTTGAAATTTTGAAGCATCTACGTAAGGTTTAAGCTCGAAGGAAAGCATCCCACCAAACCCTCTCATTTGGCGTTTTGCTAATTCATAATCTTTATGAGAAGGCAAACCTGGGTAATACACCGCATCTATATCGGCATGACCAAACAAATAGGTAGCCATGGCTAAGGCATTTTCGTTCTGTGCCCGCACGCGAATACCCATGGTTTTAATACTACGCTCTAAAAGCCAAACCGTATAATCGCTTAAACTTCCTCCAAAATTTTTAGCAAGCTGAAAAATACGGTCCATATACACTTTGCTTGAAGCTACAGCCCCTGCACATATGTCAGAATGACCACCCATGTACTTCGTTGCGCTGTGAATAACAATATCAATACCAAAATCGATTGGGTTCTGGTTCACTGGACTAGCGAACGTATTGTCTATCATGGATACAATATTGTGCTTTTTCGCAATTGCCGAAACACCCGCAATATCTGTAATCGTAAGCAAGGGATTAGAAGGAGTTTCTACGTATATTACTTTTGTATTTTCTTTAATTTTCGCTTCAAAATCTTTGGGTTCCCAACCTTGTGTAAACGTATATTCAATACCGTATTTTGAAAATTCCTCAGTGACTAAGTTATACGTCCCGCCATACAAGGTCTGTTGTAAGACTACATGATCTCCAGCTCTAAGAAAGGCCATCAGCGCTGTGCTTACCGCAGCCATACCACTACCAAATATAAGAGCAGACTCTGCATGTTCTAACGCTGCTATTTTTTTGCAAAGCCCTTCTTGGTTTGGGGTATTAAAATACCTGGGATATCTTTTCACATCTACATCATCAAAAGCGTAAGACGTACTCATATACAATGGAGAAACTGCGCCTTTGTGTTGTTTATCTTCCAATTCCCCAACATGGGTACAAACTGTGTTTAAGCCTTGTTTATTTAGTGACATACTTCTAGTTCTTTAAGTTTAATAATACAAAAAATAATCTTTTATTTAGCGTAATATACTTTATACCTCCAGTAACTTAATCCCCCGAGTGCCAGAACTCCGGCGATTGTATAGTAGATAAAAGTAGGCGTGATTACTTGTGCCCCACTAGCATAGCTATGAAGACCTACCAAGTAAAAATTAACACCAAAATAGGTCATCATAATACTACCGAAAGTAACAACACTTAAGAAATTGAAAGTCCACTTGTTTCTAAGTCCAGGCACCAATCGCGTGTGAATTACAAAGGCATAGAGCATAATAGATATCAAGGCCCAAGTTTCTTTTGGATCCCAACCCCAATAACGTCCCCAACTTTCGTTTGCCCACTGTCCGCCCAAGAAGTTACCGATGGTAAGCATTATAAGGCCCACTGTAAGCGCCAATTCATTTATTATAGTAAGCTCCCGAATGTTAATTTCCATTCGCTCCCTGTTTTTAGCATTGGTAAGGACCATTAAAACAAGGCATACGATACCAAGAATCATACCTACGGTAAGCGGTCCATAACTCCCTACGATTACGGCAACGTGAATCATAAGCCAATAGCTATCCAAAACTGGAACTAAATTAGCAATTGAAGGGTCTACCCAACTTTGGTGTGCAATCCATAACAGCATTGCAGTTACAAAGGCAGAGGCGGCAATAGTCATATTACTTTTTCTACCAAAAGCCAGACCCATTCCCATCGTGGCCCAAGAAACATATAAAATACTTTCATAAGCATCACTCCATGGAGCATGACCCGAAATATACCATCTTAGAATCAAACCAGCGGTATGCCAGAGAAAAAATAAAATTATGACCCCTTTGAAAAAATAGACTCCTACTTTCCAAAGTTCACGATCTTTAAAAATTTGAAATATTAATATAAGGAACATTAAAATCCCAACAACGGCATAATATTTATAAAGTTTATTGAAAATATCTAGCTTGTTATACAATACTTCTGTCTCTATTCTAGAGTCTGAAGGCAGCACTTCGCTACCGTGGTTTTGTTGGTTTTTATTAAAAGCCGCCAACAATTTATCGGCTTCGGTATAATCTCCGGTTTGTTGTGCCTTTCCTAAGGTCATTAAATAATAAGGCATTGCATTTTTGACGAAATTCGCGTATAACGAATCTGAAATTTGATATTGCCCTCCTCTGTATTCAACCGCGGAAACCCACTTATTATTTTCATCGTCCAATAATGGAAAAATCTTTAAGATTTGCTGTCCCAAAGCTTGATTTAAAAGGCTTAATCGAATATTAGCATCCTTGAAATCCTTTTCAAATTTATTTGGATTATTTGTTGCCGTAGCTTCACGAAGAAAGGGTTGTAGCTTATAATTTCCTTTATCGTCAAAAAAATCGGTCGCTTTTACATACTTTTTACCCATGGGTATACCCACGATTTTCCGAATACTATCATTCTGCGCTTTTTTATCCAGCGCAATGAATTCGGCATTGTACCATATGGCGGGATTCATCATCATGGACAGCATCACTTGATCAGAATCAAGACCCAAAAAGCTATTCTTTAGACTTAATTTACGCAACAACTCTGAAGAAAAAGTATGGATAGGCTTCATACGCCCACCTTCATCCTGTATGACTAGTTTTCCAAATTTATCAGCATGCTCCTTGCTTACCATAGTAGCCTTTATCAGGGAATCTACTTGTTTTTGTGTGGGCGCATTCGTACTCGTAGTTGTATCCGAATGACCATGGCCATCACCGGTAGAATGCTCTTGTGCACTCATTGGAAACGAGCATACAATAAGTAGCAGCAGTGTAGTTATTATTGTTTTCTTCTTTTTCTTTACTTTTTCCAAGGAAGTGGCCAAGCCTTTAAAACGGGTTTTACCGAAGAACATAATACCCATCAATCCCATGTATAAAAGAAAATAACCCACATAGGTAATCCAAGTACCCCAAAAGTCGTGGTTAACGGACAATGTGGTGCCTTTTTCATCTGGATCAAACCCAGATTGGAAGAAACGATACCCTTTGTGGTCTAAAACGTGGTTCATATAAACATCGTAATCAAATGCACGTTCGTCCTTTACCGTTATTCTACTCATAAAAGAAGCGTAAGCACTTTCCGTACCTGGATATTTTTCCGCAATGAAGTCGTTCAATTGTATACCAAATGGTAGTTCGTATACTTTAGAACCATATCGAAGAGAAAAGTCCAGCCCTTCTATAGTTACCTTATCAGAGAACTTAGTACTTCCTTTACCTCCCAAAACTTTTACCTCTTTTGATTTTCCATTAGAGGTAACTGTCATAATCATGGCATCCATGTCTACCTCTGTTTTTTCGCTCTCCGAAATTTCAACAACACCGTAGGTACCTCGTACCAAAGAATCGGGTATCACGAACTGCATATTTGCCGTATTGTAGAGTGAACGTAGCTGTAATGGCTGTATGGTGTCCTTTATCAATTGGCCTTGAAACTGATCTGCCATCCGCATAAAACTACCTTCAAAGGGTGATTTTATTTGGTAACCAGTAGCATTGGTTATAATATTTATAGCACCGTCTGTAGGTTTGTTAAGCGCAAACAAAACACCATGGATACTCGTAATTTTATTGTTCTCTAAGTAATGTTCGTGGCGTTGCCCATCACCAGCTTCAACTATCTTTAGATAGGGATTGCCATTTTCATCAGGGATAAGTCCCTCTTTTGCTCCTTCAATAAAACCAGTATATGCTACGGTAAACGATTGACCGTTAAAATCAGCATCCCAAGGCAGATTGGACTGTATATCCTCTGCAGTAACAATTAACTTATCTTCCAGAATTTTTCTTCTAGGTTCTCCTTCAATTTCACCGTCTATATGGGCTGTAAAATAGGTCTTGTCGGAATAAAACACCTTTTCGGTCTCTCCTTCTCGAATAGGCATCATTCCCTCAAAACTTATGTAGCGGGTAACAAAAGCACCTACTATAATCAATATCCAAGAGGCATGCAGCAACAGAACAGGCCATTTTTCTTTTCGTAACAGACGATACCTAAAAATATTGCCTGTAAAGTTTATGACAAAAAATACCATAATCACTTCAAACCATGTGGCGTTATAAATCCAGATACGCGCTGTTTCTGTACTGTACCAACTTTCTATAAAAGTACCGAAGGCCATGGCAGTTGCAAAGGCAATAAAAAGAACGGCCATTAAACGGGTAGAAAAAAATATTTTTTTAAACAAATCTGTCATAGGCAAAGGACATTGGTTTTTGTCTGCAAAAATAAGCTCTTTTTGGCGTTTTAAGGTTGGATAAACTCATATAAAGACTAAACAACACTGTTAATTTTAATATAAAACCAATGCCGTATTTCTTTGTATTTTTGAGCCATGATATCCATAACAATTCTTGGTACTGGTAATGTAGCTCAAAACTTGTTCGAAGCCTTTTTACTTGCGGATGGTGTTGAAGTCTTACAAGTTGTGGGACGAGCTGCAGATAGGATGGAATTTTTTAAGCATAGAACGACCTTGGTAACTTATGAAGAGAAACTTGATCCTACGGACATTTATATTATTGCAGTCACAGACGACGCTATTCGTGAGGTAAGCGATAAAATAGTAACATCGGGTTTGGTCGTACATACCTCTGGCGCAGTTGGGATATCCATGTTAGAAACCCATGAAAGACAGGGTGTGTTTTATCCGATACAGACTTTTACAAAAGGAAGAATATTGGACTTTTTCAAGATTCCATTATGTATTGAAGCGACCAATGAAAACGACTTAAAACTTCTGCATCGTTTAGGCTCAAGTATAAGTTCCAATGTTGTGCCAATCGCTTCTGATAAAAGGAGAGCACTACATGTTTCAGCTGTCTTCGTAAATAATTTCACTAATTATATGTACACGATTGGCGCGGAACTTTGCAAAGAAAATCAGCTTGATTTTTCATTATTAAAACCTTTAATTAACGAAACAGTAGAAAAACTTGATTTCTTAGATTCTTTTGTAGCGCAAACTGGACCTGCTCGAAGAGGTGATTTACAAACCTTACATACACACCTAAGCCAGTTGAAATCAAAAAAGCATAGAGAAATATACACCCTTTTAAGCAATAGTATTAAAGCTACTTATCCGATTAAAAAAGATAAGTCCTAACTACTATTTCAAACTTTTAAAGACTAAATAAATTCAAATAATGGATAAGAGTTACAAAAAATTTCTAAAGGATATAACGACATTTGTTTTTGATGTAGATGGTGTTTTTACAGACGGTAGTGTTTTGGTAGATAATTCAGGAGAACTACTACGAACAATGAATGTAAAGGACGGATACGCATTAAAAACTGCACTTACCAAGGGGTATAAGGTATGTATTATTACAGGTGGAACGAACGAGGGTGTGCGAAAACGATTAATGGGTTTAGGGGTTACCGACATCTATATGGGTTCTCATTTTAAGATTGAAACATTGAATGATTACCTAGATATCCATAAAATCGATTTGAAGAATATCCTATATATGGGAGATGATATTCCAGATATTCCTCCAATGCAAGTGGTAGGCTTGGCTACCTGTCCGCAAGACGCCGTACCGGAGGTGAAAGCTGTAAGCACTTACATTTCTCATAAGGTTGGAGGCACAGGTTGTGTACGGGATGTTATAGAGCAAGTGCTTAAAGTACGCGGAGACTGGATGACTCATTTTAGTGCTACAAACGACTGATGATGCTACAGAATATACTTGCCGAGCACACTATTATTTTAGCTTCTAGCTCCCCTAGGAGGAAAAAATTCTTTGAAGAAATGGAGCTGAATTTTGAAATTAGGCTAAAGCCTGTTGAAGAAATTTATCCTGTTACTTTGAAAGGTGCCGAAATCTCCAACTATCTAGCCGCGTTAAAAGCGACGCCGTTCAAAGAAGATTTACAACCGAAGGAGATTTTAATCACCTCAGATACTGTGGTTTGGCATAATAACCTTTCAGTAGCAAAGGCAGCATCAGCCCCGGAAGCACAAGAAATGTTAAAAAGCCTTTCTGGGGATTGGCACGAGGTAATTACATCGGTTTGTTTTACTACAACAGAAACACAATTTACAAAGCATAAGATTACCCAAGTAAAGTTCAAGGCATTAACCGATTCGGAAATAAAGCATTATGTTGCCAAATACGAACCTTTTGACAAAGCGGGTGCCTATGGAATCCAAGAATGGATAGGGCTTATAGGTATTGAGGAAATCAAGGGATCTTACACCAATGTCGTTGGTTTGCCTACACAATTGGTCTATGAAACGTTAATGCGCATGGCAAATTCTTAGATTTTACCTAATTTTAAGAAAAAAGTACACACTATGTTTAAAAAATGGTTGACATTTAAACTAGCTATAGTAGTATTGGCTAGTGCACCTGCCCTATTTACTTCTTGTAATGAAAAATTGGAAACAAATAGTAAAGAACTGACCGCCATAAGCGAGACAGAAACAAAAAAGCCAAAAAAAAGCCTATCCCAGGAGTTTAAGGACTATTGGTACACAGGTAAGGCAGAAATTACCTCATATACGTTGGAACAAGCCAGATACGGCGAAATTAGGGAAGGGAAAGCTGTGAAAATATTTGTTACTGAACCTTTTTTAAATACGAAACAAGTAAAGGCAGATGGTAGCAATCCGGATAATATTCCAGTATTAAAGTTAAACGCTACAAAAAACTATCTCACAGGTATTTACCCCTATTCTATAATGACCAGTAGTTTTTATCCTGTGCATGACAATACGCATGCTATTAAAGTTGCATTTTCCTCGCAGGAATGGTGTGGTCAAGTATATGCGCAACTCAATAACAGAAAAGAATTTCAAATTAGATCACATTCCTACTTTGAAACCGAAGCAGATGAGGATATTATTTTAGATAAATCAAATTTAGAAGATGAAATTTGGAATAGGGTTCGCATAGACCCAATGGGGTTGCCTATTGGGGAATTTAATATGATTCCGTCTTTGGAATTTATAAGATTAACACATAAAGATTTAAGAGCATACAAAGCAAAGGCTAACCTGACGACAGAAAACGGCCTTAGCACTTATGAAATTAGCTACCCAGGGTTAAGCAGAACATTAGCCATTACCTTTACAGCAGTCTTCCCATTTTCAATTGAAAGCTGGTCAGATTCCTCTAAAAGTGGTTATGGCGTAAATGCACAGACCTTGACCTCCAAAGGAACTAAAATAGCCCGTTTAAAAACACCTTATTGGAAACAAAATGGGAATAAGGATTTATATTTGCGCGATAGTTTAGGATTATAATTGATGAGAGATTTTATTACCACCCACCAAAACCAATTACTATCGAGTATCGTAATTTTAGTTTTAGTCCTTATCCTTAAAGTTGCCCTTAGTGCCGCAGCCAGGAAAGTGGGTAAACTGGGGGACTTTAATCCTGTTAGGACTAACCTTATTGTTAAGTACATATCCATAGCTCTTAGCGTAACTGCTGTGGCTGCGTTAACCCTTGTGTGGGGTGTAGATTATAAAGATCTTGGGGTTCTTCTTTCTTCGGTTTTTGCCGTTATAGGGGTCGCTCTTTTTGCCCAGTGGTCAATTTTAAGTAATATAACCGCTGGCGTTATCATATTTTTCTCCTTTCCATTTAAAATAGGGAACACTATCCGTATTTTGGACAAAGAGCTTACCGGCGCTGAACGTTCAGAATTAGAGGTATTGGTTATCGAAGACATCCGTGCCTTTCATCTACATTTAAGAAAAACGAACGGTGAAATCCTTACCTATCCAAATAATCTAGTTTTGCAAAAGGGGGTTGTGCTAATTGCTACCTATCAAGAAGACAATCAAATGGATACTGCGGGAGAACTTTAGTTTGTTAAAGAAGTTGTAAAAACCTAACCTCAAGTTTTAATCTTGTTATATTTGAATCAGACTAAAACCAACACCATGCGCCATATTTGGGTCTTTTTGGGCTGTAGCCTTTTTTTATTGAACATACTAACAGCACAAACTCCAAAAAAAAGTACCCCTTCGGATATTTATCACGCCGTTCAAAAGCTTAACTTTTTAGGCACTGCGCTCTATATTGCAGCACATCCCGATGATGAAAACACCCGTTTAATTTCTTATTTATCTAACAATGTGCATGCCAGAACAGGATATCTTTCGCTGACAAGAGGCGATGGTGGGCAAAATTTAATAGGTCCGGAGCTACGAGAACTACTAGGCGTACTTAGAACGCAAGAATTACTAGCTGCCAGAAGAATAGATGGTGGCGAGCAATTTTTCACCAGAGCCAATGATTTCGGTTACTCCAAACACCCTAAGGAAACACTAGAAATATGGAATAAAGAAGCAATTTTAGGGGATGTAGTGACTAAAATAAGAGAATTTAAGCCCGATGTGATTATCAATAGGTTTGACCACAGGAGCCCTGGCAGCACACATGGCCACCACACCTCGTCTGCTATGCTAAGCTTGGAGGCGTTTGACCTTGCCAACGATCCCACTGCCTTTTCCGACCGCTTGAATGAAACGGAAATCTGGCAACCCAGACGCTTATTTTTCAATACGTCTTGGTGGTTTTACGGAAGCGAAGAAGCATTTGAAAAAGCAGACAAATCCAACATGATAAACATGGATGTAGGGACATATTACCCAATCCTAGGCCTATCCAACAATGAAATAGCAGCATTGGCTAGCAGTCAGCACTTATGCCAAGGCTTTGGGAGATTAAGCTCAAGAGGTAGTCAACCGGAGTATGTAGAATTGCTTAAAGGTGACTTACCTAAAACTAAAACTGATTTGTTCGATGGTATCGATACGTCATGGAACAGGATTGCTGGTGGTGATAAAATTGCAGCGCTATTAATTCCAATAGAGAAAAATTTCAATTTTAAGCAAGCCCATATACATTTACCTCAATTGGTTAAAGCTTATACTCTTTTGCAAGAAGTAAAGGATGAGCATTGGAAAGCACTAAAGAGCAGTGAGTTAAAGAGTATCATTACCGCTGTTTCTGGGCTACATTTAGAGGCTTTTACCACGGCGGCTTATGCCAATCCAGGAGAATCAGTTTCACTTGATATCGAAATGGTAAATAGAAGTCCAGCAAACATAAATTTAAAATCAGTTCGAGTAGCAAATAAAGATGGGCTGTTGAAACCTATTCGATTGGAAGAAAATATAGTAGTAAAACAGAAATTCGAATTCACAATACCTCAGGAAACTAATTATACAAGCCCTTACTGGTTAATCGAAAAAGGAAGCTTGGGAACCTACGAAGTGGCCGACATGCAGCTGATTGGAAAACCAGAAACACCAAAGGCTTTTCATGCAGTATTTGAACTGGAGCTTGATGGTATAATTATCCCTATCAGTATGCCAATAGTTTATAAATACGCCAAACCGGACAAAGGAGAAATTTACCAGCCTTTTGAAATTGTGCCTGAAGCCACCGCAAGTTTTGATGATAAGGTGATTATCTTTTCCGATGATACACCAAAAGAAATACCGGTAACTATTAAGGCTCATGCAGACAATCTATCGGGAACGGTCCAGTTCTGCTTTAACCAAGCCTGGAAGGTAGACCAAGACACAAAACCCTTCCGTATAGCTAAAAAAGGAGATGAACAAACCATCTATTTCACTTTGAGTCCGCCTGCTATTGAAAATGAAAGTTATATCTCTCCTATCGTTCGTGTTAATGGAAAAACGATAACCAAGGAATTGGTGACCATCGATTACGACCATGTTCCTATGCAAACTATTCTCTTACCGTCCGAGGCAAAAACGGTTCGTTTGGATATTAAAAAGGCAGGAGAACATATTGGTTATATTATGGGTGCAGGAGATGAAATGCCCACCAGTTTAGAGCAAATGGGATATATTGTTCATATTATTAATCCAGCAAACATTACGGATAACTCTCTTCGTAAATATGACGCCATTGTGCTTGGGATTAGGGCGTACAATGTATTGGAGGAATTAAAATTCAAACAACGGTTTATTCTTGATTATGTGAAGCAAGGTGGGAATGTAATCGTACAATACAATACCGCTAACAGGTGGGGAAATCAATTTGAGAACATTGCACCTTACGAATTAGAAATTTCAAGGGATAGAGTAACCAATGAGGATTCTGAAGTACGTATTTTGGCCATTGATCATCCTCTAGTTACTTTTCCTAATAAGATTACGCCTTCTGATTTTGAAGGCTGGGTTCAGGAACGAGGTCTTTATTTTCCAGACAAATGGGGCCCAGAGTTTACCCCTATTTTAAGTATGAATGACGAAGGGGAAACCCAAAAAAACGGAAGTTTACTTGTGGCACCTTACGGAAAAGGAAACTATATTTACACAGGACTCAGCTTTTTTAGAGAATTACCTGCTGGGGTTCCAGGAGCATATAAACTGTTTTCGAATATGTTATCTATAGGGAAAGAAACCCTTGAACAAAAAGAAAAGATAAAAGGATGAGTGAAGAGCAGGATGAAAACAAAACTTGGAAAAAGGAGTATTCTATAGTGCTCGCATTAAATCTAATTTACGTCTTGGTTTTTGCGTATATAATGTCATCATTTACCTAAAATGGGAATACTAGATTGGACAATTCTTTGTAGCACATTACTATTCATTGTAGTCTATGGTGTTTGGAAGACCAGGGGAAGCAAAAACGTAAACGATTACGTAAGGGGCGGCAAAGAAGCACAGTGGTGGACCATAGGGCTATCTGTTATGGCTACGCAAGCTAGTGCCATTACTTTTCTTTCTACACCAGGACAAGCTTTTCATGATGGTATGGGCTTTGTACAGTTTTATTTTGGACTGCCTTTGGCCATGATCATCATTTGTTTGGTATTTGTTCCGCTGTACCATAAGATGAAGGTGTACACTGCCTATGAGTTTCTAGAAGGAAGGTTTGATTTAAAGACACGGTCTTTGGCCGCAATTTTATTTTTAATTCAAAGAGGACTTGCTGCGGGTATCACCATTTTTGCGCCTTCCATAATACTTTCTGCTGTGCTTGGGTGGGATTTAAGAACCCTTAACGTCATCATTGGAACTTTAGTAATTATCTACACCGTATCCGGTGGAACAAAAGCGGTAAGTGTTACGCAAAAACAACAGATGCTCATTATTATGACCGGGATGTTCATCACCTTCTTTTTTATTCTAGGCTACTTACCTGCGGACATTTCATTCAGCAAGGCATTAAAGATTGCAGGAGCCAGTAATAAATTGGAAATACTAGACTTTAGCATGGATACCAAAAGTAGGTACACATTTTGGAGTGGCATCACAGGTGGTTTATTCTTAGCATTGGCCTATTTTGGCACAGACCAAAGTCAGGTACAACGGTATTTGTCTGGAAAGACCGTTAGAGAAAGTCAATTGGGACTGGTCTTCAACGGTATCTTTAAAATCCCGATGCAATTTTTCATTCTTCTCGTAGGCGTAATGGTTTTTGTTTTCTATCAATATAACCCCTCTCCTTTAAACTTTAATCCGGCTGCAACGCAAACCGTAATGGAATCAGAGTTTGCAGATGATTACAAATTGTTACAAGAAGGCCAAGTAGCCTTAGAGGCAGAAAAACGAATCGCACAAAACAACTTTTCGGCGGCCTTAGAAATCAAAGAATATGCTGCTGTTAAGGAGGCAAAGGCGCAAATTATCAGAATCAACAGAAAAGACAGCACCAACAGAGCGATAGCAAAAACAATTATTAAACAGGCGGACAACTCCGCGGAAACGAATGATAAGGATTATGTATTCATACACTTTATCCTAAATAACCTTCCTAAAGGACTCATCGGCCTTTTACTAGCAGTTATTTTATCAGCAGCAATGTCTTCGACGGCTTCGGAGCTAAACGCGCTGGGCACAATTACAGCTTTGGACCTATACAAACGAAATCATATCAAGGAAGAAACTGATCAGCACTACGTAAAGGCTTCCAAGTGGTTCACCTTAGCCTGGGGTATTGTGGCGATTGCTATAGCGAATGTGGCCAATCTTTTCGATAATCTTATCCAACTTGTCAATATCATAGGTAGTATCTTTTATGGAAATGTACTAGGTATATTCCTATTGGCTTTCTTTTTTAAATTTGTGAAAGGTAACGCCGTATTCTTTGCAGCGGTCTTAACACAGATTTTAGTGTGTGTAGTGTACTATAACCTAATACATATACATCCCGCAGGCGAGGAAAAACTTGGCTACTTATGGTTGAATTTTATTGGAGCTGCAATGGTAATCTCTTTTGCGTTTATTTTTGAAGCATTTGATCGAATGCTAAGAAGACCTTTAGCGATGAATTAGTAATTATCAACGAGCATGCGACCGCAACCAATAGTAACATAGAAACCAATAGTTAGTACTAAGCTGCAGTTTTAACTTAAACGCCGTGCAGCTATCATTTTTATTACATGAGGGTTCACTTTGGGGTCTTAAGGCAAGTTGACTTTTTTTAAATAAGAGTTTACTTTGTATACTGACCTCTGTTATAAAAATTTAAGCATACATGCGCGATGATAAAATCTGAAGTTAAAGCCTTCTTTATAAAAAAATATAAAAACAAGCCCATTCTGGTAAAAGCGCCAGGTCGTGTGAATCTGATTGGGGAACATACAGATTATAATTTGGGTTATGTTTTACCTGCATCTATAGAAAAAGGAATCTATTTTGCAGCTCAAAAAAATAATACAAGCAGCATCAAAATTGAAACGTTCCTCACGCAACCTGAGCAAATTATCTTTGCGTTGGATAGTTCTCACCAACCTTTCACTTCCTTTTGGGGTACGTATTTTAAAGCAATTCTAGAAATTCTTTTCGAAAAAAATTATCCGCTCATAGGTTTCGATTGTGTGTTTGGGGGAGATATTCCTATTGGTGCAGGACTCTCTTCCTCCGCCGCCTTATGCTGTGGATTCATTCACGCCCTTGCCGAACTAGGTGATTTTGAAATAGCCAGAAAAGATATTGCTTTAATTGCTCAAAGGGCCGAGCATAAGATTGGTCTTAACTGCGGTATTATGGATCAATATGCCGTTCTGTTTGGTAAAAAGGGCAACGCGTTATTTTTAGACTGTAAAGATTTAAGCCATGAGTATGTGCCCATTAATTTTAAGGGCTATAGTTGGGTACTCATTAATAGTAACATAACGCATAACTTGGCACTAGATACAGAATACAACAAAAGACGAAACTCCTGTGAGTTAGTTGTTGGAAAAGTTACCAAGTTCAAAAATAATGTGCATTCCTTACGGGATATAAGTTTTGAAGATTTGAAAAAAATAAAAGGCCTTGTTTCCCCTACGGACTATAAACGTGCAGGATATATTTTGGCAGAGAATGCACGTGTGATACGGATGATGGATGCTTTAGAAAAAGGGGATGCTAAACAGAGTGGCGCTATTCTCCTAGAAGGACATCAAGCTATGTCTACCGAGTATGAAATAACAACGAACGAATTAGATTTACTGGTAAGCACAGGACAACACCTTGGAGGTGTTATGGGGTCTAGAATGATGGGGGGCGGTTTTGGAGGATGTACTATAAACCTAATAAAAACAGCGCTAATGGAAACACATAGTAAGGCTATACTAGCTACATACAAAAAGGAAACGGGAATAGATGCCGAAGTCTATCACCTAAAAATCGATGATGGGGTACGTACGTTAGCCGATTAAAATAAAGTAATCCTTCAAAAAATAATCGAGCGGAAACAAAAACTATAACCCTAAGGTAAATAGCTAATTGAATCCGCTCGATTTAGTGTTACTAACTATAAAGCCTGTCGGCTAACTATTAGTTTATTCAAACTGAAGTTTACATAGCTCCCCATTCTTTCAGGGAATCCATATTCATTTTAACGTAATCATCATTGCCAGCTTCTTTGGATGCTTCCAAAGATTTTTTAGCTATGGCGATAGCACCTTTCTGGTCTCCAGCTTTAGCTAAAATCAAAGATTGTTGTCTTAATTGCCAAAAGGCTGGTTTTTCGGTCATTGCCATTGCCTTATCCATCCACTCTTTTGCTTTACCAATATCTTTACCTTCAGCAGAAAAATAGGTTGCGGCAGCATAATAATCTCCTGCACCAGGACCACCAAGCGCACTATCAATACTTTTCATAACAGCAGCATCAGTAAGCACTCCTATAGGAATAGCTACGTACGTATTTTCCCATATAATTCCTAGATTGGCACCATTATTTGTGATATCATCTATTGTAATTGTGAAGGTTTCTACCGACATATCTATTGGCCATACAGGAACGGTTGCTTTGGCTGCAATTTTACTTTCTTCCCAATTGCGTGGTGTACCACTACCTTCCGTATCCGTATAAAAGAAAACTTCCCATGCTTTAGCACCAGGCTTTGTGAAAATGGAATATGTACCGGCTTTCACATCGCTACCTGCAATTGTAACATCTGAATCAAAACTAACAGTCGTGTACGCATTGGCTGCCGTTCTCCACAGTTTATCAAAAGGCACAAGCTCTCCGAATATTTTTCTTCCTTTCATAGAAGGTCTTGAATAATCGATTACAACTTCCGTTAAACCAACAGTTTGTATCAATTTTGAAGCCGGACTAGCGGCAGGCGTGTTAATTTGAGCTTTTAAAGAAAATGAAGCTACAATCGCTAATAAAAATAAGATTATTTTATTCATGGTTTTTGTTTTAAGTGTCAACAAATCTAAATATAAAGAGATGTTGCTCTTGTTAACAAAGTCATAAATAAATGACTAGGAATTGAAAAGGCCGCATTTTCTTAAATTACATTATGGCTCTATTCTACTAAACGAAATACTGGCTAGGTTACTGCTTAATATACTGCAAATGCTTTGGAGCGCATAGAATTGTCAAAATAAACTACGAAGTAATAAATAGCGGCAGCAATATGCTGTGAGACAACACCTTCTTTTTCAACGTTTGTGGCAAAGTGTTCCCAAACGGTTTTCCCATTTATATCATAAATTCGGGTGCCGTTTATATTGTTTTCTGAGTTGATAACATATCGAATCTCACCGGTCCCTAAGGCATTGAAAATGAGGAGTTCTTCCTCATCTTCCTTTGGTAGAGGATTTGGTTCTATTTCCGGTGCAGGTTCAGGCTCGGGTTGCACCTCTTCCCCTTTCGAAAATTTAAAAAGTCGCGATAGTGATGTAATATTCGGCGATTGTCTCGTAAAGAGCTCAGAGGAAATAAAGTAGTTCCCCAATCCGTCATTGGTAACGCCTTCTACTTGCGCCAATCCTATTTCTATTAGTACTGCTGCAAATTCATCAGGAAAAATAGTGGTCGCTGTTATGGAATATATTCTAGCGAAAGGTATTAAAAAGTTGGAATAGCCCAACACCAGTAAGGTACCATCCGTGGCGTCATAATCTGCGTCAGTAACAAGCCCTATATTTGCTACAGCATCTCGTCTTGTTGCGATGTGACTACCAAGCATTTTCGGCACTGCATAGGCGATTGAGCCTTCACTTTTCCATTGCTTGGTAAGAATAATGAACTCGTCTTCCAAAACAAAAAAAGCTTCTGCGTCCCAATCACTGTTTCCTGTATCTGTAAAATCAGTTTGATCTTCGTAAGAAAAGGAAATAGCTTCTGCAGTTGCGGTATCATTATCCAAATAATCCGCCTTTGCTACTCTGTATATGGTTAAGTCTTGTCGTGTTCCTAGATTATTTCCAAAATCCCCAACATAAATATAATCCTCATCTTGGCTAATAGCCTCCCAATCTGTATTGGTGGCGTTGGTTATGGTTACGGTTCGAGTAATTTCTCTTGATACCGTGTCTATTTCAAATAGTGCTGCGGCACCACCAGAGTCATTATGGGTAATGATATGATTATTGTAAAATAGGAGTCCGGAAGTTTCAGAAACGTCTTGCGGCAACTCTCCAAGATCTGCTATGGGTCCTTGCGCCAGTGTAGCCCTAGTAATAAACAGAACAAAAATGCCTAGTATAATTCTCATGAGGTACTTTTATATAGCGTGTTAAATTACAAAATAAGCAATGCCTTGAAAGCTTAAATTAGTTTAACTATTGATAATACCGATGAAAAACAGCTCAATACATCAAAACATAAATCATTTTAATTTTGTTTAACGAATTAAATTTTTGACTCAACAATAATGCGTCTATCTTTGTTAAAAATACCTGGATGAAACTATACCAACTGCATGCCAAACAATCTTTTCCAATTTCTAGGCAACAAGCATGGGATTTTTTGTCGAGTCCTAAAAATTTGCAGGAAATTACACCTAAGCATATGGGATTTACCATTCTATCGGGTGCTGACAAACCTATGTACGCCGGTCAAATCATTCAATATAAAGTTTCCCCACTTCCAGGATATACCACAAAATGGGTCACCGAAATCACACATGTGAAGCAAGGCGAATATTTTGTGGACGAACAACGTTTTGGGCCTTATGCGCTGTGGCATCACAAGCATTTTATCAATGAAGTAGATGGCGGAGTAGAAATGGAAGATATTATTGATTATAAAATTCCATTTGGCATATTCGGACAAATAGCACACCCCATAATTGTAAAGAAACAGTTGAGTCAAATATTTGAGTACAGAGAGCACCAGTTAATTGAACGTTTTGGTAGCATACCAGGTTCAGAAAAAGAAATTCACTTTAAATCATTTTAAGTCATGAGTAAAAACATACTATTAATTGGAGGAACCCATGGTATTGGTCACTCCTTAGTTCATTTATTACATAATAATCACACCGTTTTTGTAGCATCGCGGACCACCGAGGGGTTGGACGGACTCAACGTAACACATATTCCGTTCGATGCAACGACTGACACTTTGGATACCTCTAGGTTGCCAGATGAACTCCATGGATTTGTATATTGCCCAGGAAGCATCAATCTAAAACCATTTAAAATGATGAGTTTAGATACTTTTGAACAGGATATGCAATTGAATTTTTTCAGTTTGGTGAAAACGGTTAAAACTATAATTGGGAAAATGGCGGAAGGAGCAAGTATGGTATTTTTTAGTACTGTTGCTGTAGGAACAGGAATGCCTTTTCACACCAGTGTTGCCGCAGCAAAAGGAGCAATAGAAGGTTTTACAAAATCCATGGCAGCGGAGTATGCGCCTAAAATACGTGTAAATGTAGTTGCCCCATCCTTGGTAGATACACCTTTAGCTGGTCGCTTATTAAGTAACGATAAAAAAGTAGAAATGATGTCGCAACGTCACCCACTAAAAAGAGTTGGAAAACCTGAGGATATTGCAAACATTGCAGCATTTTTATTGAGCGATGATAGCAGCTGGATGACTGGACAAATTGTTGGTGTTGATGGCGGTATGTCTACCTTGAATATTTCATAATATGAGTAAAAAGGTTTCTGTTTTTTGGTTTCGAAGGGATTTACGCTTGGAAGATAATTATGGCTTTTTGGAAGCCCTAAAAAGTGATTTTCCAGTACTTCCTATTTTTATTTTTGATACGGAAATAGTGGATAAGTTACCTAAAGATGATGCTCGCGTAACTTTTCTTCACGAAACCCTTCAGAAAATGAGGGATACACTACAAAGCAATTATGATAGTTCGATAGGGCTATTTCATGGAAAGCCAATAGACGTATTCGGGGAAGTGGCAAAAGCGTATGAAGTGCAAGGGGTGTATACCAACCATGATTACGAGCCATATGCCAAGGTAAGGGATACCGAAATGGCAACATTTTTTGAGAAACATCATATCCCCTTCAAAACTTATAAAGATCAAGTCATTTTTGAAAAAGACGAGGTTGTAAAGGACGATGGGAAACCATACGTGGTCTACACCCCTTTTAAAAATAAATGGAAATCGCTTTTTAATGCGAACCATCTTAGTATCTACGATACAAGGGAGTACATGGATAATCTTATCGCAGATGCCAACCTACCAAACGTATCACTTTCGAATATGGGATTTGAGACATCAGAAATAAAGGTTCCAGATTACACTGCAACTCCTGCTCTCATTAATAATTATGAGGATACTCGGAATTTTCCAGCCATAAAAAATGGGACGTCCCGTTTAGGGCCTCATTTACGCTTTGGCACCGTATCGGTACGTGAGATGATGAAAAAAGCGATTGCTGAAGAAAACGAGGTATTTTGGAGCGAGCTTATTTGGCGTGAATTTTTTATGCAGATTCTATGGCATTTTCCACATACTAAGGAAAAAGCATTTAGACCTAAGTATGACCGAATAGATTGGCGTAACGATGAGGCCGAATTTGGAAAATGGAAAAACGGAATGACAGGATATGCATTGGTAGATGCAGGAATGCGAGAGCTAAATGCAACAGGTTATATGCATAACAGAGTGCGTATGCTCGTCGCTAGTTTCCTTTGCAAACATTTACTGATAGATTGGCGCTGGGGCGAAACTTATTTTGCAGAAAAACTATTGGACTATGATATGAGTGCCAATGTGGGTAACTGGCAATGGGCGGCAGGTAGTGGCGTAGATGCTGCTCCGTATTTTCGAATATTTAACCCCATGACACAAGTAGATAAATTCGATAAACAAAAAGAATATATCAATACATGGGTTCCGGATTTGCAGGAATTGACCTATCCTGAAAAAATGGTAGACCATAAGATGGCTAGGGAACGCTGTCTTAAAACCTATAAAGATGCTGTAGCTTAATGGTTGTTGTTTGGTTCAAAAGGGATTTAAGACTGTTGGATCATGAGCCTTTGGTAAAGGCTATTGCTACTAAAGAAAAAATACTATTACTTTATAGTTTTGAACCTATTTGGGCTAATGATTCGCATTACAGTAAAAAGCACACTAATTTTATAAAGCAGAGCCTAGGCGATCTTCAAAGACAGCTCCTTTCCTATGACACCAATATACTTGTCGTTACAGAGGAGATTTTATCTGTATTCAAAAAGCTGAATGACCACGATAGTATATCTCATATTTTTTCCTACCAAGAAACGGGGATGAAAATGACGTATGACCGCGATAAAGCGGTTTCGAAATGGTGTGGGGAACATGTAATCACTTGGGAAGAAAGCATACAAAATGGTGTTTTCAGAGGCATAAAGAATAGAAAGCAATGGAAAAACGACTGGGTTGCTTTTGTGAATACCAACATTGATAAACCACAAATGGAATTAGGGAGCTTCTACCCTATTTCCACTATCGAAAAATTTACAGAAACACATTTTAAAACGGTTTCTCTGGACACTCAATTAGATTCTCAAATTCAAAAAGGAGGAACATCTTATGCCGTTAAATACTTAGATTCTTTTTTAAATGAGCGTATTTGGGGTTATAATTCGAATTATTCGAAACCTGCAACATCTCGTAAACATAGTAGTAGGATTTCTCCATACCTTGCTTGGGGGTGCTTGTCTGCCAGACAGGTATGCCAATATGCAGCAGGGCACAAGAAAAGCGTGAACAACAAAAGAAACCTAAGTTCCTTTCTTTCCCGCATGCGCTGGCAAGCACACTTTATCCAAAAATTTGAAATGGAGGGTGAGATGGAGTTTAGAAGTGTGAACAAGGGGTATCACGAACTAGACAAACCAAGGCAGCTCCATTTACAGAAGGCCTGGCGAGAAGGTCAAACGGGAATTCCCCTTATAGATGCTGCTATGCGGTGTTTGGTTACCACCGGGTTCGTTAATTTTAGACTGCGAGCCATGCTGGCTTCCTTCTTTACCCATCTGCTATGGCAACCTTGGCAAGATTGCACAGAACATTTGGCCCAAAACTTTTTGGACTTTGAGCCAGGTATTCATTTTCCGCAGTTAAACATGCAATCTGGCGAGACTGGCGTAAATACGATTCGTATTTATAATCCTATAAAAAATAGCAAGGAACACGATGCCAATGGCGTTTTTATCAAAAAATGGGTTCCAGAACTAGCAGCTCTCCCTTATCAGTATATTCATGAGCCCTGGGAAATACCGCAAATGGAGCTACAGTTTTTAGGGTTTGAATTAGGAAAAGACTACCCACAACCTATTGTATCCATATCAAAGATGCGAAAATTCGCCAGCGATGCTTTATATACTTATAAAAAGAGTCCTAAAACAAAAAAGGAAAGTAAGCGAATAATAGCAAAACACACCTTACCAGGAAGGCCGGTTTGGGACCAACATAACTGAAATTTGGAAACCGTATTACTCCAAGTTTGATTATCTTTAAATTCGATTAAAAAAACACCAACTTAAATAAGAATACCCATGAAAAAAACAATTCTAACCTTTTTGCTTTTCGTCTTTTGCTTTTCCTTATCCGCTCAAAAAATAAGTACGAATAAAAAAGCACTTATAGCATCGGTAGAAAAACATAAAAATGAGCTTATAAAAATTAGTGATTCTATTTGGGCTCTCGCGGAAACTGCTTTCGATGAGACTGGATCTGCCGAGATACTCGCAAACTACGCGGAGAAAAATGGAATGACGGTAACTCGCGGTGTTGCCGATATACCAACGGCGTTTACTGCAACCTATGGCTCTGGTTCTCCAGTAATAAGCATTCTTGGTGAGTTTGATGCCCTTCCTGGTATTTCTCAAAAAGCTTCGCCGATAAAGGAAGCACTAAACCCAGGAGCGGCCGGTCATGGATGTGGCCATAACCTCTTTGGCACCGCTAGCCTTGGCTCTGCAATAGCGATAAAGGAACTTATGGATGCCGGAAAAATCAAAGGAACCGTGAAGTTTCTAGGAACGCCCGCAGAAGAAAAGTACTTTGCGAAAGTATGGATGGTGAAGGCTGGACTTTGGGACGATGTTGATGTAAACGTAAGTTGGCATCCTGGAGCAAGTACCGAGGCCGATGTACAAAGTGGACTTTCGCTCATAGATTTTATAGTTGAATTTAATGGACAGGCAGCGCATGCTTCCATGGACCCGTGGAACGGAAAAAGTGCGTCGGATGCCTTAGAATTGTATACTACGGGTATCAATTACTACAGAGAGCATATTTTACCTACTTCAAGAATACATTATCATATACAGGATGGTGGACAAGTCGTAAACGTTGTTCCAGATTATGCAAAGCTATGGGTTCGTGTTCGCGACCCAAGACGAAAAATAATGTTACCTACGTACGAGCGTGTAAAAGAGATGGCCGAAGGAGCGGCTATTATGGCAGATGTAAGCTATAAGATATCACTAGTTTCGGGAATTTATGAGACCTTAATAAACCGAACTGGCGGTGCTATTATGCAGAAAAACTTAGAGCTTTTAGGAGCAATAGCATATACCGAAGAGGAAACTGTATTCGGAAAGGCGATTCAAAAAGCGACTGGTAAGCCAGAAGTTGGTATGGATAGCTCAATTAATCCGCTAAGGGAAACAGATAAAAATGCTGGCGGTGGCTCAACAGATGTTGGCGATGTGAGCTGGAACGTTCCCAATATTAACTTAAGCGCGACAGTAGCCCCTAAGGATACACCTTGGCATTCTTGGGCGGTAGTAGCCTGTGGCGGCATGTCTATTGGTCATAAAGGCATGGTTTATGCTTCGAAAGCTATGGCGATGACGATGGTAGATTTATTTGAAAACCCCAAAATGGTACAAGAAGTAAAAGAAGAATTTAAAACTAGAAAAGGTGACGAGGTGTATGAGCCTATGATAGAAGGCCCACCGCCACTTAACGGAAATTAATATTAAAACTAAAAATTGATATGTTCGGAATATTTAAAAAGAAGACAGAAAAAGAAAAGTTAGAAGAGAATTACAAAAAGTTAATGAAAGAGGCCTTTGATTTGTCTAAATCCAATCGCTCTGCCAGTGATGGTAAATATGCAGATGCAGATGCTATTCAAAAACAGATAGACGCCTTGGATAACAAATAGGCTAAAAACTACATGTAGCTATGAAAAAGTTGTATTCGATTGTTTTGATTTGTCTCTTTTCTGTAATAGTGAGTGGCCAGTCTTTCGATTTTAAAATTGACCACTTTGCCATCGTGGTAGACGATGTGGATAAGAGTGCTGAATTTTATGGGACTATCTTGCAACTGACGGAAACACCGCACCCCGATAAAAAACCGGGATTTCGTTGGTTTGTGGTTGATGGTAGCTCTCAAATACATCTTATTCAAAAAGAATTTGCCCCTTTTGAAAAGAACAAGTCCATGCATCTATGCTTGGCTACCCAAGACTTAGATGGTGTTATCGCCCATCTGGAAAAAAATGATACTCCTTACTCCGATTGGCCTGGAAAAGAAAATGCTGTAACCTTGAGAACCGATGGGGTGCGACAAATTTACCTGCAAGATCCAGACGAATATTGGATAGAAATTAATACTGTTAAACATTAATCTATAATCACTTTCTTATATATTAATTTAACAACCAATTTAATTGAATACTAGACAGTAAAAATGTGGCAGTATGAGGTAGCATTCAACGTATGATTACAAGCCTGCGTAATAACAAAAAATTGCTCAGGAGACATAGTTTATTCCGACCTGACTAATCATTTTTGAACTTAAAAAAGGAGTATGTAAAGGCAGCTTTAGGTAAAGTAGACGTTAAGAAGCTTACGAAACAAGAAATAGCTGTTATTCGAAAAAAGGTTTTAAAACAGAAGAAAAGAAAACAGAACAAACGCTGGGCTTATTTTAGCTTCATGTGTAATTGTACCTTATATCGTGTTCAACTCCATTAATGAATATCAAAATAGCTTTTAAAAAATAGAATTAAATTAAGGTTGCATATGAATACTTGAGATTAATAGCTAATGGTAATCAATGGTGGAAAAATAAAAAATAGAATTAGGCCATTCTTTAATATAAAAGCACTTAAAATTTTTCCAACCCAGTATGACTTAAATTTTCGACTTGCTTCCGCCTATGTGTATAGATGTGAAAGTGAGTTCGAAAACTGCAATAAAGCAAAAGAAGTATTAAACAAGCGCTTGGAAGAACACCCAAACAATTCAAACTTATTAAAGCTAAAAGAAATTCTTGAATTCGAGTATCAGGATAATTAAAATTTAAACAAATTACTATTATTGGAAAGGAACAGCGCGAAAAGATAGATATTAGGATTATTATTTAGCCAATAAGAATAGAAGTAATGTAAATAATACGTTTGTTGCTGTAGCTCTTATTCTTAAACTGAAGAAATAAACTTTTCGTCAAACCAATCACCGTATCATGATAAAAGAAATTTTCAAGTTAGGTTTTCCATGGCAAACAGAAGATCCTTTTTTATTTTGTGTATACCACTTGGATCAGTACCCAAAAGGGAAACAAGATATGGCACCAGATGCCTCTTTAGAAGGGCGAAATTTAGGTAATGACTTTACGGTAAAAGATGGTTGGCGCATGTACCATGGACAAACGATTCCTGGCTTTCCAGCGCATCCACATCGCGGTTTTGAAACGATTACCATAGTAAACAAAGGGTTTTGTGATCATTCCGATTCCCTTGGTGCTGCCGGACGTTTTGGAGAAGGGGATGTACAATGGATGACCGCTGGTAAAGGTGTACAACACTGCGAAATGTTCCCTTTAGTACATACCGAGAAAGAAAACCCTTTAGAACTTTTTCAGATATGGTTAAACTTGCCTACATCAAATAAATTCGTCGACCCCTATTTTAAAATGCTTTGGCATGAAGATATTCCGGTTATAAAAACTGAAAATGCGAGTTTAAAAATTATTGCAGGACAGTATGGTGTGGAAAAAGCTCCTGAACCTGCTCCTAACTCCTGGGCAGCCAATGCAGCTAACAGTGTCGCTATTTGGAACATTCATATAGCACCTAATGGTACATTCTCTTTGCCAAAATCGGATATTGAAGTCACTAGAACCTTATACTTTTATGAGGGTGACACCATAGAAATTACTGGCTCAGCCGTTTTGCCCAATCATGGAATAAAATTGGATGCCTCGAAAGAAGTTACCATTACTGCTGGAAATTCTCAGGCACATCTTCTTATGCTGCAGGGAAAACCTATTAATGAGCCGGTTGTTAAATACGGTCCGTTTGTCATGAACACGGAAGCCGAAATACAAGCTGCAATGCAGGAATATAAATTGACTCAGTTTGGTGGTTGGCCTTGGCGTTACCCGGATCACGTGCATGACAAAAACAAAGGAAGGTTTGCCAAATATCCTGATGGAACACTTGAAGAAAAAGCATGAAAATTACACTAAAACTTGCCGCAATTTATAACATTCTATGGGGTGCATGGGTTGTTCTTTTTCCTAATCAGTTTTTTGAATTCGTTGGTATGGAGCCCCTAAACCACCCCTTGGTTTGGCAAGGAATGGGTATGGTTATTGGTGTGTACGGCGTTGGTTATTGGTGGGCCTCCTACGACCCCATGCGCCACTGGCCTATAGTAGCTGTTGGTTTTCTTGGAAAAATTTTTGGACCGCTAGGCTTTCTGTTTAATTACGTACAGGATATCGTTCCTTTTGAATTTATATACACCCTCATTACCAATGATTTTATCTGGTGGATTCCGTTCTTTCTTATTCTTAAAAAGGTACACGTTGATTATAAATGGAAATTAACTTAACTTACAAGTCCCTTGTTATATTACTAGCAGCATTCTATTGTATAGCCGGCGTATACCACTTTATAAACCCTGCGTTTTATCTGGGTCTAATACCAGATTATATTCCAAAAGCGATTTTTATCAATTATGTTGTTGGACTTGTGGAACTGTTGCTTGGAATTTTAATTTTACTACCGAAATATAGAAAAACAGCGTGTTATGGTATTATGGTATTACTCATACTTTTAGTCCCATCCCACGTTTACTTTATTCAAATAGGCTCCTGTGATGCAGGCGGACTTTGTGTACCTAATTGGGTTTCTTGGACTCGATTGATAGTTATTCATCCTTTGCTCATTTATTGGGCCTATGCCGTGTCTAAAAACTAATAAATAAATGATACTAGAAACGCTGAGAATAGGCTTCGATTTTGGATTACTTGTGCTAATTTGGATGGTACAACTTGTTATCTACCCTAGCTTTACATACTTTAGTAGGAATGATTTAATCCGCTGGCACCGTATCTATGTGCAACGCATTTCTTATATCGTAATCCCCTTAATGCTTGGCCAAACACTACTAGCGATATATCAGTTATACCTTACATCCTCGCTATATACTGCAGGAAGCGTAGTACTAATTCTGTTCGTATGGATGCTTACTTTTTTACTATTTGTACCCAGGCATAATGCCGTTTCAAACGTACGTTTTGACGAAAACACCTTGTCCGAACTGGTTTCATATAACTGGTCGCGAACAGCACTCTGGAGTATCATTTTTATTTGGACTTTATTTACACACGTGTGATTTTAGCACCAATAGCTCTCAACCGCTCGTCTATATTTTCATAGCCACGATCAATCTGCTCAATATTATGAATCGTTGAAGTTCCTTTAGCGGATAGTGCCGCTATCAATAAGGAAACCCCTGCTCTAATATCAGGAGAAGTCATGGTCGTTGCTTTCAATGTTGACTTAAAATCATGTCCCATAACCGCAGCTCTATGGGGGTCACAAAGAATAATCTTTGCACCCATGTCCAATAGTTTATCTACAAAGAAGAGCCTACTTTCAAACATTTTTTGATGGATAATAAGCTCACCTCTTGCCTGTGTGGCAATTACCAAAATAATGCTCAATAAATCCGGAGTAAGCCCAGGCCAAGGCGCGTCTGCAATGGTTAATATAGACCCATCGATATAGTTTTGAATCTCATAGCCATTTTTATGCTCAGGAATATAAATATCATCTCCTTTACGCTCAAGGGTAATTCCCAATTTTCTAAAAACAGTAGGAATCTGACCTAGATTATCCCAACTTACATTTTTTATAGTGAGTTCGCTTTTGGTCATTGCAGCGAGGCCTATCCAACTCCCTATCTCTATCATATCCGGTAACATCCTGTGTTCGGTACCACCTAAACTTTCTGTACCATCAATTACCAAAAGATTAGAACCTACCCCAGAGATTTTAGCCCCCATACGGTTCAACATTTTGCACAATTGTTGTAGGTAAGGTTCGCAAGCTGCGTTATATATGGTAGTTTGACCTTCGGCAAGCACTGCTGCCATTACAATATTAGCGGTCCCTGTTACAGATGCTTCATCCAATAACATATAGGTGCCTTTTAGCTTTTTGGCCTCTACCCCGTAAAAGTATTCTTCTCTATTGTACCTAAATTTAGCACCTAGTTTTATAAAACCTTCAAAATGGGTATCTAACCTTCTACGTCCAATTTTATCACCGCCAGGTTTTGGAATGTATCCCTTACCAAAGCGAGCAAGTAGCGGCCCAACCAACATAATAGAACCTCTTAAACCCCTACCATCTTGTTTGAATTGGTCGCTTTGCAGGTAGTCAAGATTTATATCATCTGCCTTAAATGTATAACTGCCTTTTCCCTTTTTCTGGATTTTTACGCCTAAATCCTCTAATAAGGAAATAAGTTTATTGACATCTATAATGTCTGGAATGTTGGTTATTGCAACCTTTTCCTCTGTCAATAAAACTGCACATAAAATCTGTAAAGCTTCGTTTTTTGCCCCTTGTGGTGTTATTTCACCTGATAGTGGGTGCCCTCCTTCTATCTTGAATGTTCCCATCTAAAGTCTGTAGACGATTAATAGCGTTTTTTACCGCGATTATTATTTCTTTGATTGTTTTTGTTATTATTGTTGATGGTCCGCGGGGTTTTTGCAATCCTATTCTTTAGAAATTGACCACTATCGGTAAGACTTTCGTCCTCTGCCGCTAAATCTATGGCTCCATCACTAAGATCAAACAAATGCTTAAAGATTGCGGAATCATCCACCACATCTTTGTTCCAGTTCAGGTAGCATTTTTTCATGTGATTGGCAATAGCATACTCAAGACCGGAACGCTTATCTCCTTTTTCCCACTCTACTGCAACATCTATCATACGCTTGATATTGTTACCGTAAAAACGATATTTTGGAAAGTTTTGCGGGTATTCCAAAGCATCTGGGCGTTCTTGCAACTGCTCTTTTGTGGTTATTGGAAAAGGAGACTCCACATCCAATTTAAAATCAGACATAATAAATAGCTGATCCCATAACTTATGCTGAAAATCAGGCACATCACGTAAATGGGGCTGTAAATTCCCCATCACGCTTATGATGGAGTTAGCCACATTGTTTCGTTCCACAGGGTCTGCTATTGAAACCGCATGATCTACCATTTTTTGAAAATGACGCCCGTACTCCGGTATTATTAAATGTGGACGTTCTGTATTGTATTCGAGGTTTTCTACTAATTGCAAATTGGATAGTTTTACTTAAAATTTATTGAAGATGTGTTTTTATACGGAACGCAAAATAATAAAATTATAGCGTAAATACTATTTTAAAGAGATATTACGCCCTCCAAGGCACCCACTTCTTTGTATTTCTCTATTACTTCGGTAGGATTTTTAAGATTTACCGTAATAGAGACACTGGTATACTTTCCCTTTTTAGATTTTTTTGAAGTTATTACCGCACCGCTATAGTCAAATATCTTATGTATTTGAGCAATGTTATCCGAGTCTGTCAAAACGATGAATTTATAAAGGTAATCAGAAGGCCAAGCGGTAGTCTCCGCCAATTGCTCTTTTAATCGTTTATAAAACTCTGCTGGGCTAGTTTCTGCCATTGGTTCATTTTCAAACAAAGATAAGTGGAAACATCTGGTTTTTTGGTATCCTAGGTTTGCCTATTTTTGGTGAAGCTAAAACTATAACTTGAATTGTAAACGAATCGTAATAACGGGCGCTCCCGGAACCGGAAAAACAGCTATCATAAAAGCCTTGGAGACTTCAGGGTTTTACTGTTTTCATGAATTTATACGTAGCATGACATTGGAAGCTAAAAACCAACAGCATCCAGATAGCGTGTTCAGCAATCCCATTGCATTTGTTAGTGATTCAAAACAGTTTAATGAACAACTATTAGAAGGTCGAAGAAAACAGTACGACGACGGACAAAAACAAGAAAGAACACAGGTCTTTTATGATCGTGGTATGCCAGACGTACTCGCATATATGAACTATTTTGACCAACCTTATGAGGCTGACTTTCTTAATGCCTGCAAAAACCATAATTACGACAGTGTATTTTTACTTCCGCCTTGGGAAGCAATTTATGTACAGGATAATGAAAGATTGGAAACCTATTTACAGGCAACTGAAATCCATGAACATTTAAAAAATACCTACGCATCTCTTGGATATGTAACTAACGAAGTTCCCTTCGGAACCGTAACGGAAAGACTTGCTTTTATAAAGAACCATTTAGATATGTCTCGTGAATAGCACACCCATTGAGATTCTTGAAACGTACTGGGGTTTTACATCTTTTAAAGATTCGCAGGAAAAAATTATTAATGCTATTTTAGAAGGTAGGGACGTTTTGGCCCTTTTACCTACTGGAGGAGGAAAGTCAATTTGCTTTCAGGTACCTGCGATGGCACAGGATGGAATATGTATTGTAGTTTCTCCTTTAATCGCATTAATTCAAAATCAGGTCTCTAAGCTTAAAGACTTAGGAATTAAAGCGATAGGATTAACTGGTAGCATGAGATTTGAGGAGCTTAACAATGAACTGGATAATTGCGTCTACGGAGGCTATAAATTTCTTTATATTTCCCCAGAGCGCTTGGGTCAGGAACTAATACAAGAGCGGATTCAGCAAATGAACGTAACGCTGTTGGTCATAGACGAGGCGCACTGTATTTCTCAATGGGGTCATGATTTTAGACCTGCCTATTTAAAATGTTCGGTATTAAGGGAACTTCATCCAAAAGTACCTTTTATGGCGCTTACAGCAACCGCTACTTCAAAAGTAGCCGCTGATATTGTTTCTACTTTAGACTTCATAGCACCTCTGATACAAAAAGATTCATTTTCCAGAAAAAATATTGCGTTTAAAGTAGTTAAAGAAGAAGACAAAAGGTATCTACTCAAACAGCATTGCAGCAAGCTTAATACTAGTGGTATCGTTTACGTGAGAACTCGAAGGCTAGCAGAAGAAATTTCTAGTTATTTAATAAGTTGTGGTATAAGCACGACTTATTACCATGGTGGAATAACCGAAAAAGAGAAGAAAAAGAAGTTGGAACAATGGTTGGAAAATAAAACTAAAATAATGGTAGCTACCAATGCTTTTGGTATGGGAATCGATAAGCCAGATGTAGCTTTAGTTATTCATTATCAAATACCGGACTGTTTGGAAAATTATTTTCAGGAAGCGGGAAGAGCAGGAAGGGATGGTGCCCCTGCCGAGGCTATTCTAATCACGAACAAAACAGATCAAGAACAGGTAAAAAAGCAGTTTTTAGATATTCTACCGGACGTTTCTTTTGTGAAATTCGTATACAATAAGCTAAACAATTACTTACAAATCGCCTATGGGGAAAGTTCTGGAAGTACGTTTCGATTAAACTTTAACGAATTTTGCGCCACGTATGGTTTAAACTCATTGCTCACCTATAATGTACTAAGGATACTGGATAGAAACTCCGTACTCGCCTTATCTACCTCTTTTGCTAGAAAAGTAACGGTACATTTTATCGCAGAAAAGGATGTCCTTTTCGATTATATAGCACAAAATCCAAGCCTGTCTGATTTGGTTAAAATTGTCTTGAGAACCTATGGCGGTATCTTTGAATTCGAAACCTTAATAAACACTTTACTGCTGTCCAAAAAATTAAATACCAGTGAAAATAATGTTATTAAAGGTTTGGAAAAATTAGCATCCGAAGAAATTATAGCTTTTAAAGGCTCACATAGCGACTTGGAACTTACTTTTTTAGTACCAAGGGAAGATGACAGTACCATCAACCTATTTTCTAAAACCATTAAGGAGCAAAATCAACTAAAGGAAAGCCAGGTAAAACAAATATTAGCATACACGAATAACAATCGTATGTGCAGGAGTAACCAGTTATTGACGTACTTTGGAGAAATAGCTTCAAGCCCGTGCGGGATATGTGATGTTTGCACTAGCCCACAAAATTCTAAAATCACATCACAAAACATCAAACAACAAATTAGAACACTATTGGCATCGAATCCTAGAAACTCCAGAGCCATTCAGCAGCTATTACATTTAGAAAGTGATGCTGTTTTAATAGCTTTACAAGAGTTATTGGAGGATGGAAAAATTAAATTAGACACTAAAAACCAATACCACATATCCTAGAGAATTATGACAGACATACGAATCGTATTTATGGGAACACCTGATTTTGCTGTGGGTATTTTGAATACACTTTACGAAAAAGGATATCCCATTGTTGGGGTCATTACTGCTCCGGACAGACCCGCAGGAAGGGGACGAAAATTAAATCAGTCCGCGGTAAAAGAGTACGCTATTGCGCACAATCTAACCATATTACAACCAACGAATTTGAAGCACCCCGAATTCTTAGAAGAACTGAAGTCACTCGAGGCTAATTTACAAATAGTAGTTGCTTTTAGGATGCTTCCCAAGGTTGTTTGGCAATTACCGGAGTTAGGCACATTTAATTTACATGCATCCCTCTTACCGGAGTACCGCGGTGCGGCGCCTATCAATTGGGCCATCATGAACGGGGAAACAAAAACAGGTGCAACTACATTTTTTATTGATGAAAAGATTGATACCGGCGCTATCATCCTACAAGACGAACTACCTATTGCTCCCAATGAAGATGCCGGAACGTTACACGATCGGCTTATGGACTTAGGAGCACTTACCGTATTAAAAACGGTTAAACGTATCGAAGAAGGTGATTTTAGTACCAGCCTACAAAAAAATTCAACTGATCTAAAGCTAGCCTATAAACTAGACAGGGAAACCTGTAAGATAGATTGGAGTGTTCCCCTACAAAAAATATATGACCATATTAGAGGCCTAAGTCCGTATCCGGCAGCATGGGGTACCTTGTATATGCATAAAGAAGAAGTAATTGTAAAGATTTACAAAGTAACACTTGAAAGAGAGGAACACAAGCTGCGACCGGGAACACTAGTTTTTGACAAGAAAGAAATGCGCGTAGCTGCGGAAGGCGGATTTATAAAACTTTTAGAAATTCAGTTACAGGGTAAGCGAAGAATGGCAACAGAAGCGGTGTTAAACGGACTAAATTTACCCGAAAATGCTATTTTTCGGTGAAGCCCCTGTATGATAGGGCTGCGAGAATCGTAAAAAAAGCCCTACGTTATCAACAAACCTTCCAAGTTATCAACAAAATAAGGGATTTAGAGCCGTTTTACTTGTGTTGGTCGTAAATCCATATAAATTTGTTTAACGTTTTAAAACTATTTTAACAACAATTAACTTAATCACATTATGAACAAAACAGAATTGATTGATGCAATGGCGGCAGACGCTGGCATCACAAAGGCAGCGGCTAAAAAGTCTTTAGAGTCTTTTTTAGGAAATGTTGAAGGTTCTTTGAAAAAAGGAGACAGAGTTTCTTTAGTTGGTTTCGGATCTTGGTCCGTATCAAGAAGAAATGCAAGAGAAGGTAGAAACCCATCAACTGGAAAAACTATCCAAATTGCAGCTAAGAATGTTGTTAAGTTTAAAGCAGGCGCCGATTTAGGTAGTGCAGTAAACTAATTCATACAGATATTAGATTTTAAAAGCGCTTAAAAAGCGCTTTTTTTGTGTCTTAATTTTTGAGTTTTAACAATAAATGTATTATTTTAGGTACTCTTAATTTGTTTTACAAATGCTAAAGCTAATACCTAGAAAAGGAAAACTACTTATTGCCGAACCATCGCTCTCCGGTGATGTTTCCTTTAATAGGTCTGTGGTGTTGCTCGCAGAACACAATAAAGAGGGTTCGGTTGGTTTTATTTTAAACAAACCATTAGAATATCAGATAAATGATCTTGTTGCTGAAATTTTAATTCCTTTTCAAGTATATAATGGGGGTCCGGTGGATCAAGACAACCTTTATTTTATTCATAAAGTGCCTCATTTAATTGCAAATAGTATAGAAATTTCTGACGGCATCTATTGGGGTGGAGATTTTGAAAAAACAATTACCTTAGTAAATCAAAAAATAATCTCCGAAGATGATATTCGTTTCTTTTTGGGCTACTCTGGGTGGTCTTCTTCGCAGCTAGATGAAGAACTTTCTTCTAACTCTTGGATAGTGGTAGCTAACCAATACGAAAGCCAAATTATAAAAAAGTCTTCTGTTGCATTTTGGAAAGAAAAAATGATGGAGCTTGGTGGCGACTATCTTCTATGGTCCAACGCACCGGAAAACCCTAGCCTTAATTAATTTAAGCAGTTAATCTTGCTACTGCATTAAGCTTTCCAATCAAATCTTTACTCGTCGTATTTTCGAATATTTTCTTACGATATTTATACACGGGTATAATACCGCTAATGGTATTTGTAATAAAAATCTCATCCGCTTTTTGGAGTTCAAACGGAGAAATAGATTCCTCTTTAAACTCATATACCTGAGATTTTTGAAGAAGTTCCACTATTTTTTTTCTAAGAATCCCATTAAGACAGCCATCTTTTAAAGGAGGCGTTTTAATCGTTTTTCCCGACACTAAAAAAACGTTGCCGTTCAGTGCCTCTACAACCATCTTATCGCCGTTAATGAGTAGACAATTATGATAATCGTTTTCTTTAGCGAAAACGCTTCCCACTACATTCAAAATACGGTTATTGGTTTTTAAATTGGATAGCATATCCTTGTTTACAAAAAAATCCTTGAATAACTCTACCTCATAAGGAGCATCTGAAATGGTATAAAACGGATGGTCCAACACTTTTGCCTCTATACAATAAGAAATGCTATTTGTTTCTGGCAGATAAAGTCCCCCATCATTCCTAAATACTGCAAAGCGGACGCGATATGTTTTATTAACTCCCAGCGCGGCTATTACTCTTAATATCTCAGCCTCTAAAAACTCCATGGTAAACTCCATTGGAATTTCCATACGAAGGATACGCATGGACGACATTAACCTAAGGTAGTGTTCTTCCAGGAAATATACACTTCCATTTACAACGCGTATTGCTTCAAAAAGTGAATCTCCATAGCGGAGCCCTCTATTTGCGCTGTTTAAAAAGTAAGCATCCTCTTTTAGTAACGTACCGTTAAAATTCACCATAAAAAAGCCTTATAAAATAAGGCTCAAAGATACTCTAAATACCTAGTAATCTATTTGGAACCGAGTACTTGTTTTAAATCCGAAACTTGATTTGTCCACAACATTTTAGACTCCTCTACTTCGTCATCTTCTGCAAAATCGGTTATAAACAAAGAAACGTCTTTTGTAATTTCATCTACAATTATTTTCATTTCAAAAAATGAATCGTCATCATTTTCATCCCACGAAAAACGTACAAACTCGTCCGTTTTGCGTTTTAATAATTTCGCCTCTTCCTCAGCGCCATCCCATATAAAAATAAATTTCTCGCCTCGCGAGTTTACATTATCCGCAAACCATTCCGAAAGGCCGGAAGGCGTGGCCAAATACTGATACAGCATCTGTGGCGAGGATTGTATTACAAATTCAATTTCAAATTTTATTTTATCATTCATTTCCAACGTCTTAATATTGCCCAATATATATATTTATAAATGATTAAAAAATTAAAAATGGGTATTATTTTTTAAGCTACTATTGTAGGTGATCGTAAAATAAACTTTATATTTGCAGCCGTTTTGAAATACTATGTAAGCGACAGGTTACCCTTGAAATTTTGTTTTAGTTTGTTCATGTTAGACGTAGTTTTTTATTAGAAAGTGTATATTAAAATAAGACACGGCGAGGTAGCTCAGTTGGTTAGAGCGTCGGATTCATAACCCGGAGGTCGGGGGATCGTGCCCCCCTCTCGCTACATGATAATTAGACAGTTACATTTTATTGTAACTGTCTTTTTTATTTAGGTACAACAATTAGGAATTTTGCTTATTCAATCGATTAATCCTTAAAACCCTATTGGAACTGGCTTGAGCCCAGATTAATCCAAAAACATTGATTTTTTGAAATGTTCTATAACAGAACACAAAAGATGTTCAATTCAATTGTAATTTTTGTAGGGCTTGCTGTTCTCTTTAAACTTTAGGCTAAAATTAATTCAGCTACTGCCACTTTGTTTTATCGCATTCCTTACTAGAAGTAGTATCTGAGCCTAAAAAAAATAGATTCGACTGAAGCCGAAACACCTTTCACATAATATCTTCCACTACTATAAGAGTAAAAAGGTTAGGAAATTAATGGGTTTTACCGCTTTATTACATATTTTCATTAACCATTAAAATAATGCAGAGATTTAAAAAAGGAAACCTTATATTAATGTTCTCTGTTGTTAAACAGAAAAATACAGAAAATGGTTCAAGGACATATTGTCTGGTTAGTTTAATATACTATATCGTTATTGCCTTGTTGGTTATAATTTGTTCAATTCTTTGAGTTAGGGCAAACGTTTCAATAAAAGAAACACAAAGCAGGGTAGACCTTGAAAAAATAAAGCGAAATCATAAACCACTTTCACTAATTTGAAAGGGGTATTGGCTAAATTAAAAGTAAGTAGTTTGATGGTTGTCCTAAAAAAACTTGGTTCTGCAATTATTGATTTGATTCCCATACTATTGGTCGTTGTTTTTTTTCAACTGGTGGTTATTCAACAACCATTCCCCAATATAGGGGAGGTAATTTTCGGTAGTTTTTTTGTAATATTAGGGTTAACGCTGTTCATTGAAGGTCTGGAAATTGGATTATTTCCCATAGGAGAGGCTATGGCATACGCTTTGGCCAAGAAAGGAAGCCTTTTTTGGTTAATGTTGTTTTCATTTGCCCTTGGTTTTTCTACTACGATTGCCGAACCTGCACTGATAGCAGTAGCGAAAGAAGCTGGAAGGATATCAGCACAGGCCGGATTAATAGATAATGGGCAGGACACGATCGATAATTATGCGATGGGATTGCGGTTATCGGTCGCTTTTTCGGTAGGGTTGGCTATTGTAATCGGTGTGTTACGAATACTTAAGGGTTGGCCTGTTTATTATTTAATCATTGGTGGTTATGTTATTGTTATGCTTATGACTATCGTGGCCCCCTCGGAAATTATAGGCTTGGCCTACGATGCAGGAGGAGTCACTACTTCAACCATTACGGTTCCACTCGTAACGGCTTTGGGGGTTGGGCTTTCCAATACGGTCAAGGGCAGGAGTCCTTTGGTAGACGGATTTGGGCTTATTGCCTTCGCATCCCTTTTACCTATGATATTCGTTATGGGCTACGGTTTATTTTGGTTTTAAGATATGATGTACGTGATTTCTTTTTTAACGGATTTTTTTCAAATACTCTTGTATACGTTACGAGATGTGGCGCCTATTCTCATATTGATAGTGTTTTTTCAACTAGTTGTGCTGAAACAGCCCATACCACATCTGAAACGGGTAGTCCTGGGTGGGGTCTATGTAGTTTTGGGTCTCGCATTTTTTCTCTTGGGATTGGAGAAGGCCTTGTTTCCCATTGGCGAGATTATGGCCACCCAATTATCCGACCCTTCCTTTTTAGGAACTACTGCCGGCGAACAACTTGATTGGAAATCGTATTACTGGATTTATATTTTTGCGGCCTTGATCGGTTTTTCCACTACAATCGCCGAACCGGCCCTTATCGCTGTTGCCATGAAGGCAAACGAGGTCTCAACAGGTACAATCAGCCAATGGGGGCTTAGGATTACGGTGGCAATGGGGGTTGCTTTTGCACTTGCTTTAGGCACTTTTCGGATTGTCACTGGAACGCCTTTATATTTATATATTATGGGAGGATATATTGTGGTAATCATCCAGTCTATTTTTGCGCCAAAAAAACTCATTGCGCTAGCCTATGATTCTGGAGGAGTAACCACCTCTACGGTCACCGTACCTTTGGTAGCTGCGCTAGGCATAGGCTTATCTTCGGCAGTGCCGGGAAGAAACCCTGCAATTGATGGCTTTGGATTGATTGCATTCGCGAGCGTGTTCCCAATCATTTCAGTATTGGGGTATACCCAATTCATGCATTTAAGAGTAAAATTGTTTAACAAAATAAGAAAACCATGAAATTTAAGCTGATTATCGCCTTTGTAAAACCAGACATCACCGACAAGGTGGTGGACGCAATGAAAAGTGAAGGCGCAACAGGTGCCACGATTATTCCGGGTAGAGGTACTGGCGTACGTGAAGCCAAGTCCTTCTTTGGACTAAGTATTGAAAACCAGACGGATATTCTTGTATTTTTGGTCGAAGAACATGTAGTGGAAAAACTGTTGAAAGTCATTGAAACTGCCGGTGATTTTAACAAGCCAAGTACGGGCATCGCTTTTGCTCTACCTATAGAGCACGCTGTGGGATTGAGCAGTCAGATGAAAATTTTTAAAGATCAGGCCCGAGATGATTATTTTTGAAAGAAAACAATAAGATAGTTACATTATGAGAGATCAAAGAGAATATCAAAGTGCTAGAGATGCCATGGCAAAAAACATTATTTATATTGATGGTATGGCAACCACCAAGGAAGCGGTAGAGCTTATGCGAAAAGAAAGCGTAGACGTCCTTCTTGTTAAGAAACGTAACGAAAAAGACGCTTATGGAATTGTAGTTGTACAGGATTTCATTAAGGGGGTAATTATTCAGGAAAGGACCTCGGAGGAGGTGAATGTTTTTGAAATTATGACCAAACCTATCGTTAGCGTGCCCGCCACGATGGATGTGCGGTATGTTGCTAGATTGCTTGTTCGGACAGGGTTGCGTGTGGCTCCCGTAGAGGAGGATGGGAAATATATTGGTATGATTTCGCTTTCTTCCATCATATTGGACAATTTATCATTCTGATTCATCAATCAGCAGAAGATATTAAAGCTCAAGCGCTCTATGAGGTTAATCCCGTCGATAATGTATCAATCACTTTAAAGAGAAAGAGTTGAACACCATTGACGAGAGTGATATTAGAGCGTTCCTACAGACACTGATACAAAGGAAATTGTCCAATTCCTATATTAACCAAGTTATCAATGCCATTAAGTTTTATTATGAAGTGGTACTTGGGATGCCCCACAGATTTTATGACATTGAACGTCCACGCAAAGAGTATAAGCTTCCAAAGGTAATTTCCAAAGAGGAAGTTATAGCAATTATTAAAAACACCAACAACATAAAACATAAGTGTGTTGTTGAGCTTCTATATGGTTCGGGTTTGCGCAAGAGCGAACTTTTAAACTTAAAAATCAATGATATCGATAGCAAACGTATGCTAGTCCGTGTAGAAAATGCCAAAGGCAATAAGGATAGGCACACATTACTGTCTAAAATTGCGTTGGATGATTTAAGACTATATTTTAAGGAATACAGGCCAAAGGTGTATTTATTTGAAGGGCAAAAGGGAGGAAAATATAGTGGCGAGAGTGTCTTAAGAATTGTAAAAATGGCATCAAAAAAAGCACGAATACGTAAAAGTGTATCTCCGCATATACTCCGCCATAGTTTTGCTACACATTTATTGGAAACAGGTGTTGATCTGCGTCAAATTCAGGTACTTTTAGGACATAGTTCTAGCAAAACCACAGAAATCTACACCCATGTAGCCACAAATACTTTTAAGACAATAAAAAATCCATTAGATTAGTCCTACTATTAAAATGGAAATAACCGTATTCATACGTATATCTGTACGTTGGCAACAAGCTGAAAAAAATGAGTGAATACAAATACGGAGACCGAACATATAAACTGACTAATGGAAATTATGACGTTGAATTACCTGCTGAAATAAAACAACCTGAATCAGTTTTTAAATACTATGGTAAAACAGATTATAGTATTGACGCGATAATAAAAAACTATTTGTTTTGTAGTCATCCGTATCATCTAAACGACTCTATTGACAGCTCAAGTCTTTTATGGGATTTTACAAATTTATCGAAGGAAGTATTTGAAAAGTTCTATAAACAGTATGGTTTTGATAAAGTAATGGTCATAGACTATGAAAAGGAAAAAGGAAATGGATTTGTTACCATAAAACAGAAGTTTTTTGAAATGGCTTCTAAAAATGCTGGAGTAATTTCTTTAACAAATAATTCATTGCAGACCTTAATGTGGGCTCACTATTCGACTGAAAATGGATTTATGATTGAGTTAGACTGGAAAGAAATAAAAAACAACCTAAAAGGTTTAAACCCAAAATTAAATAATTATGCTTTTTTTCCGGTACAATACGTTGACAAATTAGAGAGTATTGATTTTTTTGGAAATGGTTTCAATTCACCAGATATACCATATCTTTATTCAACAGCGGTTAAAAGAAAAGATTGGAGTTACGAAGATGAATGGAGATTAATGACTTTCACATTAGACTATGGTGTTCCTAATTCAATTAAAGGTCCTTTCCAAGATATTCCAAGTCACCACGACAGAAAATTATTTTATCCAAAAGAGGCTATAAAATCAATAGTTTTAGGCAAGCATTTTTTTAACTCATCAAACTTAAAAAAAGTAATTGACGACAAAACTTACCAACTAAAAACCAATTCTGATTTAGACTTTATAAATTTTCTAATTGACAATTATAATGACAGAATCTACTTTTGTGGAGAATATCAAAATGGAACAGAATTCAAAAGAAGTGCTGAGAAAGTTCACTTTAAAAAAGTTGATTGGAATACAATTCAAATGATAAGAGAAGATAAAGTTTATATATAAATGAGTCCACAAACAATAATCACAATTCTAACTATAACTCTGCCAATATTTGGTGCTGGAGTTGGATATTTAATTAAGCAAAATATTGAAAAGAAAAAGGAATTAACGAATGAAGTAACTAAAGAAAGACGTGAAATTTATCAGCAATATGTGAATTTAATGATTGGTTTATTCGCTAATTCTAAAACGAATAAAAAGAACTCAACTGACCAAATGCTGAAAGAATTATATACGTTTTATAAAAAATATGTTCTTTATGCTTCACCAAAAGTAATTAAAGCATTTTCGGACTATTTTCAATTAATGTATAATCAAGAAGAGGGAGAAGAAATGGATTCAAAATTACATTTACAATCTATGACCAAAATTATGGCTGAAATGAGAAAAGACCTCGGGTTAAAAAATAAAGGACTTGGAAAAAATGGAGAAATGCTAATGAGAGCGTTGATTAAAGATTATGATGCCATTTGGAAATAAACGGAAAAATGAAAAGCCAGTTGCCAACACCGTATATAATTTATTGCTTGGTTCTCGCCTACTTACGAAAATCCTCGCGGATTTTATATTTGGTTTGTATTTACTAAATTAGTTGCTTGAAACACGCAACAAACCATATACCAAACGTTATGCTTCATTATGACTAACCAATAAACAATGATAAAATTCTTTAGGAAAATACGCTACGACCTTATGGAGAAAAATAAAACAGGAAAATATTTGAAATATGCTATTGGTGAGATTGTCCTTGTTGTTCTCGGAATTTTAATAGCACTCTCGATAAATAATTGGAACGAAAACAGAAAAGAAAATAAATTCTTAAAACAAGTATATGCACAAATACAAAAGGATTTACAAGTTGATACATTGGATGTCTCTCAAAAGATTGAACTTTATTTACAAAAGAACAACAGGTTGACTGATATTATTGACCGCAACATACCAATATCGTATTATGATACCATCAATGAATCCAATTATGCCAATTGTGAAAAGTGTAGAATTGATGTTGCTGATGCAGATTCTTTTCAAAATTTAGATAAGGGTTATCAATTATTGAAATCACTTAACACAGACCAAAGCAATAAGGTAGACTCGCTTTCTTTTAAAATAGATGCTTTTTATAAAGACTACAATGCAATATTCCCAGATGTGAATAAAATGTTGTTGGATATTATAAAT
>NZ_JHZC01000004.1 GCF_000621125.1 Maribacter antarcticus DSM 21422 | reverse complement strand
ACAAATACATGCCCAATTACGACGATAGACTTAACCACAATTACAGCAAGTAATGATCCTGCAAATACAATACTTACATGGCACACAGGGTTGCCTGCTACTACTATTAATAGGGTAAGTGACGCTACGGCGGTAGCTGCGGGTACCTATTATGCTGCATTTTATAATCTAACAGTAGATTGTTATGCCTCTAACGGAGACGCTGTTACTCAAGTAATCGCAGACGGAGATAGTGATTGTGATGGTGTTTTAAATGGCTCAGATTTAGACGATGACAATGATGGTATTTTAGATACGGGAGAGAATATATGTACAACTAACTTATATGCGGGTAATGTAATAGAATACACAGACAACCCAATTGTGGGTGACAATGCAGATGATCCTACATCGGCTCTAGGGGCTTCAAGTGCACCAAATCCACCTGGAAGTAGTGGGTACGTTTCTTTAGGAGGTTCAGCAGGAGATTATTTAACTTTAGGTTTCACAAACGCATACCTATCAAATTCTGGTGATGCGCAAAATGATTTTAGAGTTTTTGAAATAGGTAGTCCCGAAACTATGGGAGTCAGACTGCGGCCTGACGCTTCAACTTTAGCACTTCTAAATGGGAGTGGACAATCTTTTACAATCGATGGTCAAGGATTTTACTTTGTAGGTCAAACTCAGAATGTGATAGATATTGATGCTGCCTTTGGTAACGCCTTTGCTATGGGTCAACTAAGTTTTGATGCAGTAAAACTCTTTGCAGTTAGTAACGGTTCAGGAGGAACTGCGGGCCCAGATATCAATGCAATAGAAGCCCTATACTTTACATGCTTAATAGACACCGACAACGACGGCATACCAAACAGCTTAGACCTAGACTCAGACGGTGATGGTTGTATAGATGCGATAGAAGGTGGTAGTACATTTACATATGCTGACCTTAATAATAATCAATTAGCAGGTGGTGTAGATGCAGATGGAATTCCAATCGTAGCAACGGCAAGTGGTCAAACGATAGGCAGTAGTCAAGACTTAACTGTACAAGATGTAATCTGTCAGTGTGATGCGGTTACTTCGGGATATTTAGATACCGATAGTGATGGTGTTTCAGATATTTGTGATTTAGATGATGACAATGATGGTATTTTAGATACGGAAGAAGGTACTACTGATTTAGACAACGACGGCTTTCCAAACAGCCTAGACCTAGACTCAGACGGAGACGGCTGTCCAGATGCGATAGAAGGTGGTGGTACATTTACAATAACTGACCTTAATAATAATCAATTAACAGGTGGTGTAGATGCAGATGGAATTCCAATCGTAGCAACGGCAAGTAGTCAAACGATAGGCAGTAGTCAAGACTTAACTGTACAAGATGTAATCTGTCAGTGTGATTTAGCTTTTGGTAATCTAGATACAGATAATGACGGTATTGCAGATGTTTGTGATTTAGATGATGACAATGATGGTATTTTAGATACGGAAGAAGGTACTACTGATTTAGACAACGACGGCTTTCCAAACAGCCTAGACCTAGACTCAGACGGAGACGGCTGTCCAGATGCGATAGAAGGTGGTGGTACATTTACAATAACTGACCTTAATAATAATCAATTAACAGGTGGTGTAGATGCAGATGGAATTCCAATCGTAGCAACGGCAAGCGGTCAAACAGTGGGCAGTAGTCAAGACTCAAGTATCGTAGTATGTTGTGATGCGGTTACTTCGGGATATTTAGATACCGATAGTGATGGTGTTTCAGATATTTGTGATTTAGATGATGATAATGATGGTATTTTAAATACGGAAGAATGTAATCCTCTAATAAACCAAGTTTACAGTTATACAGGAGGGGATCAAATATCTATCATACCTATTGGAGCAAATTTGGTCAGAGCAAAAATTTGGGGTGCTGGTGGAAGAGGCGACCAAAGAAATTTGAGAGGAACTGGAGGAGCAGGTGGTTATACTGAGATAGAAATCCCCATAAGTGCTCTTCCTGGAGGAACCACTCAACTAATTGTAACAGTAGGAGAAGGTGGAAATTCTTCGACTGGAGGTCCGACTTATGGTAATGGGGGTGCTGGTTTGATTATCGCTTCAGGAAGGAATTGTGGTTCGGGTGGTGGAATGTCAGCATTGGGTTTAGTTTCATTATCTAATCCCTCATCCGTCAATGTAAATCAAATTATAGCTATAGCGGGTGGTGGAGGAACCATGCCTGCCTATTCTAGTGGTGGGTCATATGCAGGAGAAGGAGGTGGAACTAAAGGAGGTGATGCAAGTAGTTATCCTGTAAATGGTGGACAAGGAGGTTCTCAAACATCAGGAGGACTTGCAAATACTAATGGGAATATAGGTAGCTTCCTTATCGGAGGTGATGCAGTTGAAAATGGTGGTGCTGGTGGTGGTGGATTTTATGGTGGTGCATCAGGTAATATTTCTGGGAATAATGAACATGGTGGCGGTGGTGGCTCAGGATATATTAGCCCAAGCACCTCAAATGGTTCTACCACAACTGGAAATTTGCAAGTACCTCCCAATATCGCTGACTCCGATTATACCGCAGGTATTGGTGTAGGAGGAAATAACGGAGGAGGAAATGGAGGGAATGGTCTTGTTATTTTGGAATATGAATTAGCTTTAACCTGCGACATAGATAACGACGGCATTCCAAACAGCCTAGACCTAGACTCAGACGGAGACGGCTGTCCAGATGCGATAGAAGGTGGTTTTACTGATCCTGATAGCGATCAAATTTTAGGAAATTCACCCGTAGTAGTTGATCTAAATGGTCTCGTAATAGGCCAAGGAGGCTATACATCACCAGCAGATTTAGATGCAAATAGTGTTTACGATTTTAAGGAGCCTGGTGCAGCACCTACAATAACATTACAACCTCTTAGCCAAAATGTGTTTAGTGGTGCTGATGCTACATTCAGTTTAACTGAAACGGGTGCCGACCAGTACCAATGGCAAGAAAGTACCGATGGTGGTGCTAACTATACGGGTATTATTGATGGTACTGAATATGCAGGTGCATTAACTAGTAGCCTTACCATACTTTCTATACCTCTTACTAAAAAGGGTTTTATGTACCGTGCCAGTATTACACGTACTTCTTTTGTCTGCGACCAGACGCTATCCAATGAAATTACGCTAACCGTAAGCCCAAGAACGGTTATTACAAACCGTTGGATTACCAATAGCGTTAAAAAGAACTAAGTAAATTAGAAGCATTTTTTTTAAATGTTTACTGAAATGAGAATCTGATAATAGCCACACTAAATATTAGGCTTATAGTAGGAGTATTCATCATTTACCAATTTATCTTATCCTGAATACATTTATTATAATTTTCCTAAAGTATTAAATACCTTAATCAATACCTTTATTGAATCGTTTGATTTTGGTAGAAATTACATGACAAAACCTTGGTTCAAGAAGCCACAAACAAATGCTTGTATTTATTCATAAGTGATATATAAAAAAAGGAAGCGCTTATGTTTTATCTTCCGCTTTAATCAGTACTTTTTTAGTAGCGAAAAACTTGAAAGACGCCGCCTCTAACAAAAATATATCCAAAAACGAAGACATGATTATACCTAAACTACATTATTTATCACAAGGAAGCTCTGCTAAAGAGCATCTGGAGAATATTCAAAAAGCGTGCACTTCTGGAATAGAATTAGTTCAATTCCGTTTAAAAAATGTTTCAGAAAAGAAATTTTTAAAGATAGCTAAGGAGGCTAGGGAAATCACGTCTCACTATCAAACCAGATTAATCATTAACGAACATTACAAAATAGCGAAAGAGATTAAAGCAGATGGAGTACACTTAGAGACAACAGACTCCTGCCCTGTTGCAGCCAGAAAACAGCTATACCCCTGGCAAACCATTGGTGGTTCTGCAAATACGGTACAAGATTGCGAAACCTTACTAATTAAAGAAGTCGATTATATAAGTTTAGGCCCATTTAGGGGCACAACAAGCAAAGATAATATGCCTCCGGTTCTAGGTTTAAACGGTTATACCGTAATACTGGAAGCCTTACATACCAAAACACCAATTATTGGTATTGGAGGCATAACCAAAGAAGATGTTACTGAACTACTAGAAACAGGTATTTCTGGAATTGCGGTCTCTGGAGCAATTACCCAAAATTTTGATAGTATAAGTACATTTAACCAATTACTAGGGGCATCTTCAACAGAAGAGCAACGCCATACATTTGAATAAATACAATTGCTAGTATAGGAAGAAAATTTTATTCTGGAAGCTTCTATTGCTATCTTAGGAAGGCATTCGTTTTATTAACACATATAGCGGACATTCTATTAAAAGACCATTCAAACTTGGCTTTTGATTCTTTCTAAGGTTTTTATAAATACTGTATTATTCTTATCCCGCCGTATGTAAAAAATCATTTTGTAGTATATTAGTAAATCATCAAATTTTTATTAAAACCAGTTTTCAATTAAAACATTTATTACAATGATAAATACCGTTAGAATATTTGTGCTGTTCTTGTTCCTTTTTTCCGTCTCCCCTCTGTTTTCTCAAGACAACCATCATTACCAAACAGATTTCTCAGTTGAAAATTTTACAGAAAGACGAACGAATCTATTTGAGGCGATAGGAAACAATGCGATAGCACTTATTCAAGGGACTGGCGGAAGGGCTGGATTTAGTGTTTTTCGTCAATCGAATACCTTCTACTACCTTACCGGATTAGAGAGCGATCATGCCTATCTTCTGTTGAATGGAAAAAACAAACAGACGGTTTTGTACCTCCCGCACCGAGATGAAGGAAGAGAAAACGGGCAAGGAAAAATATTATCTGCTGAAGATGAAGCGCTGGTAAAAAAACTAACTGGGGTTGATAAAGTGAAAGGATATGAGTTCTTATCGTCCGATTTACTCCGGACCGGTTTAATCAAAGCGAACGCCCCCTTTTTATATACTCCTTTAAGTCCGGCTGAAACGGGAAACGATAGTCGAGACGAGCTTTTATACGGTCAGGCACGTGCCGCGGCAGACCCATGGGATGCCAGTGCTACGAAAGAGTCCCTATTTGTGAATAAAATAAACTCGCAATTCCCGCAATTCGAAATTCGGGACCTTTCTCCGATATTAGATGAGATGCGTTTGATTAAAAGTAAAGAAGAAATCGTATTAATACGAAAAGCCACGCAAATTGCTGGGTTGGGCATCATGGAAGCGATGCGTTCTACCGCACCAGAGGTTTACGAATATCAGCTTGATGCTGCCGCCAAATACGTTTTCCACTTAAATGGCGCCAGAGGCGACGGCTATGCTTCTATTATAGGAGGAGGCACTAACGCCTATATGGGCCACTATTTTCATAAAACGGATATCTTAAACACCGGTGATTTGGTCTTGATGGACTATGCGCCAGATTATCGGTATTACACCAGCGATGTTACCCGAATATGGCCTGTTAACGGAAAATTCGACAAATCTCAAACAGCGCTCTATACGTATATTGAAGCCTACAGAGATGCCCTTTTTAAGTATGTAAAACCTGGTATAACCTCAGATGAAGTACTGGATTTTGCTGCTGCCGATATGAAACAGTATTTAAAGGGAAAAACATTTACCAAACCACACTACTTAAAAGCGGTACAGGAAGGGGTGAAATTCAGGGGTCATTTTCAACACCCCGTGGGTATGGCGGTGCATGATGTGGGTGTCGTACACCGCGTTCCTTTGAGAGCGGGCATGGTATTCACCATAGATCCCATGATATGGATACCCGAGGAGCGCTTGTACATCCGAATTGAAGATATGGCCTTAGTGACTGAAGATGGGGTTGAAAATTTAAGTGCCTTTGTTCCTTCTTCGATAGAAGCTATCGAAAAGACTATCAAAGAAGAGGGACTAATAGAATTTCACCCACCTACCGAACTACCGTTCAAAAACTAAAAACTGAATATGAAGTACACCCTAAATCACCACCGTATGCAAATCCGCCTTTTACTAATTCTACTTGTTTTACCCGTGTATAGCTTGATGGCACTTCCATTTTCGGATAGGTACCCAAAAAACCCAAATATAGATGCCGTAAACTACAGGTTTAATATAAAAGTATCAGATATTACCGATGAAATTAGTTGCGAGGAGACTATTGACATACGCTACTTGGCAGCCGGTGAAACACGTTTACGGCTTGATTTAATAAAGGCTTCGGAAAAACAGGAAAATAGGGGTATGGTGGTTAGCAAAGTTATTTCAGAAGGGAAAACCTTAGCCTACACCCATGAGAATGATGTGTTGACTATTCAGCTCCCAACACCATCCACTTTAGAACAACGCAGTAGCTACACGGTTATGTACAAAGGTGTGCCGGCTACTGGTCTTAAGATTGCAAATAATAAATATGGAGATCGCACTTTTTTTAGTGATAATTGGCCTAACAAAGGTAGGAACTGGTTGGCTACTATTGATCATCCTTATGACAAGGCCACATGCGAATTTATAGTTACTGCGCCCGACCATTACCAGGTTGTTTCCAATGGTTTAAAAGTCGAGGAAACCAATTTACCGAATGGCGAGCGGCTTACACACTGGAAGCAATCGGTTCCCATAGCGACTTGGCTGTATGTATTGGGTGTTGCCGAGTTTGCCGTACAATATGTGGATGAATTTGATGGAAAATCAATTGAAACATGGGTGTACCCACAAGATAGGAATGCCGGGTTTTATGATTTTGCCGTTCCAACGAAAAGTGCCTTAGCATTTTATAGCGACCGTATTGGACCTTTTTCCTATGAGAAATTAGCCAATATTCAATCCAACAGTGTAAGTGGCGGTATGGAAGCTGCTTCTGCCATTCTTTACAGCGAAAACTCCGTGGTAGGTGATAGAAATGAACGCTGGCGTAATGTGGTCATCCATGAAGTAGCCCATCAATGGTTTGGAAATTCTGTGACAGAATACGATTGGGACGATGTGTGGTTGAGTGAAGGTTTCGCCACCTACTTTACATTACTCTTCATAGAGCATCACTATGGAAAGGACGCCTTTGTGGAGGGACTCATTAAAAGTAAGAAAACCGTGGATAATTTTTATTTAAAAAATCCAAAGTATCGCATTGTCCATGATAATCTTACAGATATGTCAAAGGTAGTTTCTATACAAACCTATCAAAAAGGGAGTTGGATACTACACATGTTACGCGGCATGATAGGTACTGATGTTTTCTGGAAAGGAATTAAATCGTATTACAAGAAATACAAAGATGTAAATGCTACTACGGATGACTTTCGCAGAGAAATGGAAGAAGTCTCCGGTGTAGATCTTAACCCTTTTTTTCAACAATGGCTCTACGAACCAGGTACTTTGAAATATAAGGGCACATGGCGTTTTGATTCGAAGAAGAAAGAAGTCACAATAGTTCTTGATCAAGTACAGACCGATGGTAGTGTATTCAAAATGCCCCTAGAGGTAGGTGTATATGGGTCACAAAAAGAACAGCAGCGTATTAAAAAAATACACCTAGATAAGAAATCAAATACTATTCGTTTTTCTGTTGACTTTATACCTGAAAAGCTAGTACTTGACCCCAATTTCTTGGTACTTATGGAGTCCGATTTTAAAAAAGGATAGCTCGGCCAACAATTCACAGAAAGTTTATTTTTTGGTAAATCCAGCATGCAGCATCACTCCCGACGTGTAGAGAATCACACCGATTACCATCCATCGAAGTATTTCTAAGGGCAAGGACTTAACGACAAAAGCGGCAAGGCCCACCGCTACAATTCCCGGGATTGCCATGGCAACTGCCGCTTTTCTATTATAGGCTTTTTCACGGATAAACCGCACCGAAGCTGGGGGCATCAAAAAAGCGCAAGACCCCATCATAATTGGAAAAGCGACCTCGGGCGACATGCCCAAGGCAAATACCAGTGCCATACAGGGTGCGTATAATCCAATACCAGCTGTCATTAAGGCGCCCAATCCAAAATTTGCAAGTACTGCAATGGCTAATTTTACACCTGTGAGGCCAATAGCTTGTCCCCCCCCTTGTATCCATTCCATACTAGTAGCTAACATAAAAAACGCGGTAATCAATAGCGCGAAACCCATCACTAGGCGTATCTTTTTTTCTGACATTTTTGCAACTACTCCTGCACCAAAAACGGCACCCAAGGCGGCCGATAGGAACATCAGCACCAAGGTTATTGGTTCTACTTCGATAATAGTGATGAAAATCAATGCCTGAAATAACACCGGAAGCGTATTCGCCACGTTCATGGTTCCGGGAATATACTTGTCTGTTGTTTGCTTTGTGAACTTAAGAAGGGCTGTTTGAGGTGCAAATGCACCAATGCCAAGGACATCAAAAAAATTAACTACAAAACCAATAATCGAAGTTTTTAGCCAACTACTCTCCTCCAATTTATTTCTATGGTCAAAAAAGTCTTTACTTAACACAATGGCAAACCAAATGGCCAAACCTGCTAATGCAATCCACAGTGTTATAATCATAGATAGTTTATATGGGTGTTAAAAGCGCGTGAATCCGCATTAGCATACCTTAAAAAAAGTCTTATGACTGGTGCGTTCCCCATTGGCTAATTTTGCTTCGATTTCCTTTGCCGTTTTAGTAATAGCAAGACCTCCTAAGCCAGTGCAACAAAGCTCATTGGGTAAGGCATCCCCTACACGTTTCATAGTTTCAACAACCTCGTCTAAAGGAATCAAATGATTGTAGTCCGATAAGGCCATATTTGCGCAGGAAATTGCATTGGTCGCCGCCATCACATTTCTATTTAGACAGGGTGCTTCGACCCGATCGGCAATCATATCGCAAATCATGCCCAAGCATGATTGCAAGGCCATCGAAGCTGCCGAAAGCGATTGATCTAAAGTTCCTTTTTTTAAGGAAACAATACCTGCAGCTGCCATGCCCGAACCGGATCCGCATTCGGCCATACATCCCCCAACTTCGGCGGCAAAAGTGGCATGCGCTGCAATAAAAACGCCGATAATTCCAGCAGCTAGCATTGCTTTTACCATGTCGTCTTCTGTAAGCTCCAATGTTTTACCGATACCAATAATTGCACCTGGCAAGGCTCCACAAGACCCTGCGGTAGGTGCCGCAACAATAACGCCCATAGAACTTTTGACTTCCATCATGGCGGAGGTGTATAGAATTACCTGGTTCAGTACATCCCCTTCTACTAATTTTTTTCCGTCCATCCGTTCCTGAAAAGTTACCGACTGAGGCCCTAGAATACGATCGGCATACTTTGTTCCTTGTAACCCTAATTCAATGGCATTTCGCATTATTTTTAAAATGGAACGCATATGTTCAAAAACAAGCTCCTCTGAAATATTACCGCGCATACTTTCATAGGCGACGGCCAACTCCCATAATTCAAGATGCTTGTCGGTATTATAGTCAAGCATTTCATTGCAAGTAATAAAAGGAACTTTGATATTCTTACGTGCCATTATTGGCAGTACGGGTTTTATTTTCTTAATAAAAAGCACCTCTTCCATTTCTAGTAGCGACGCCTCTAGTTCGGCTGTAATAAATTGATTGGATTTGATTTCAATGAACGAAGACCTTCCATTGCGCAATACAATCTCATCACAAACAAAGGCTTGTCCGATATGGCTAACAATAGTATTGGGCGATTTGCAATAAACCAAGGTTTGAAAATAATCGCCTGCCATAGAAACGGCTGCCCCATCGATTTCAATAACTTCTATCATGCCTCCCCCAGTAGAAATGGCGGTTACCTCTCGGGTTTCTTTAGCGTTCTTTAGCGTGAGCTTATAGGTATTGGGGTGTGTGGCGCCAATAGGATGAATATCGATTTTAATTTTAATCCCAGCTTCATCAATTGCTTGTAAATAATTTGGTAGTCGTTTCTCATCTGCTTCCCATCCCATAAAGCCTCCAAACAAACCCATATCTGACCCTTGACCTTTGTGAGTCGTCGCCAAAGAACCGTTGGGGTCAAACTCAATATAGACATCTTCAATGTCTCTATCCATTAAGTCGAGACACATCCTGCCAATGCGTAAAGAAGCTGCACAATGCGAGCTAGAGGGCCCTCGCATAACTGGACCAATTACATCATTGAATATACTGGGATATGTTTTCATCTTAAGCATTACAGATTTATGATTAAAAATTAGCCGGTATAGCTTCATTTAAAGATATATCCAAATCTTTAAAATAGTAAAAATTTACGTGTTAATTTTAAATAGTACTGTTTTATCTTATTTCATGGCTCAGTATAAATGGCTTGTTAATCCCTTCAAGGTAACTATAAAGCTAAAGGCTTCCCTCCTATCTTTAGGTCATATAACATCTTCTTATGTATTATAAATGGAATCGACTAAAATATAAATAAACTCCAACAAAAAGACTAACTCCCTCATGCTAAAAGAAATATAAATAGCGTCGTAAAATTGTGAATATCTATTCTCATGTTTGACTTTTTACCCTATCATCAACCCTTATATTTGGTTTCTTAAAAATAGATAGTTATGAGTGCAACGTGGTATGAATGTAAGGTGAAATATAGAAAAATTGATGAAGCGTCAGGCGTGGCAAAGGTAAAGACGGAACCTTTTTTAGTAGATGCCATTTCCTATACCGAGGCCGAAAGTAGAATTACCCAAGAGATGTCTGCTTATTTAAGCGATAGTGATGAAATTAAAATTACAAATATTAAAGTAGCCAATTACGCTGAAATACATCCCTTCGAAAATTCTGACAGATGGTTTAAATCTAGAGTATCCTTAATCGCCTTTGATGAGGAAAGTGGTAAGGAGCGTAAAACAAATTTATATTTATTGGTACAGGCCAATGATGTAAAGGAAGCCTACGATAATACAAATGGTATAATGAAAGATACGCTAGGAGAATATACCATACCTGCCATCTCAGAATCTCCTATTATGGACGTATTTCCTTATTTTTCTGGTGATGAAGACGAAATGGAACGCGTGCAGAAATTTACAGCCCTAAAGGATTCTGTGCCGGTTTCTAATGACATGGACGAAGACTTGGAGCTCACAGATGTTCTTTCTGTAGAAGCTGAGTAACAAAATGGTTTGTGAATAGAATTAAACATTCTTAAACTAAATAGCCGTCTAAATCGTTTTAGACGGCTATTAATAAATTATAATTCGGATAATCATAAAGTAGCAACTAGTATTATCTGGCTAAAATTTGGATTTCAACCCTTCTATTTATTCTCCATCTTTCTATATCTCTAGTAATAACTAAAGGTTTCTGTTGACCCCAGCCTTTCGTTTGGATATTGCTTTTAGCAACACCATGAGTGCCCTATAGGTTCCAAATTCGGTTATAGGTATTTCTTCTTGATCATCATACGCTAGTTTTTGACCTTCAAAAAACCATTCTATTTTGTTTAAATAGCCAAAGGGGCCCGATTTGACTACTGTATTTTTTAAGAATATATTCCCCTCTCTTTTTACTTTTTCAACCTTAATTTTCCGTTCCGGGTCAGAGTTCCCTACTTTTAAAACAGCGAATGCATGATTAGAATCACACCTAGGTCTGTCGATTGTATTTTTACAGGAGTACGCTAAGCTTCCTCCCATTGTAATATAATAAATACCTTCTGTTATAGGAACCTGAAACGTATGCTTAGATTTTTTAGTGAATCTATAGCCGCTAAAAATTTTGCAACAAATGGAGGCGTATCCATTGATTCCCTAATATATTCGTTCAATATAGCCAAGGTAATAATCCCCTTTATGCTTGGATGTGATTCGAGTCTTGATGTTAACTGTTTCTCCTTTTTTACTACTAAATATGTAGTGTTCTGGCCATTCACCGATACTTTAGAAAAAGTAAGCTCCCGATTTACTTAATCAATTGTTTTAACCGCGGGTGGAATACTAAAATCTTCCTGTGTATGCACGTTTTAGGAAAATGAACACACCTAATAACAACACATAAAATAGTTTGCTTCTCATATTATTTAGTTTGATTGTCACAACATTTGCTAACTCTGTTGTATATTAAACCAACACTAATTCAAAAAATAAGAGGCACACCCTGTTTTTAATGTTTGATAATATATTTGGCCAGTGACATCGGCAACGGCGTAAATAGGCTCACGCTCCTTTTCAAGGTTTATTAAACAGACACTAATTCACAAAATAAGAAATAAGCCCTGTTTTTGATGTTTGATAATATACTTGGCCCGTTATGTCGTCAACGGCGTACATAGGTTCACGGTCCTTTCCAAGGTTTATTTCACCCTCAACTTCACCTGTATGTTTACTTACTTTTAATAGAACCACATTCTTTTCTTTTTTTGACATAATAAACATAAAATTTCTTCCTTCAGTTGTGGCTTTACGTCTCGCATTTGCGCGCTTAAAACCTTCCATAGCATAGCTAGAAGCTGCATTCCCTAGTTCACCATATGCAGTACCAATTTGAGACGTAATTTCGCCTGCAACTGCGTCTTTTTGGCGTATATCTCCTTCTGCTGAAGCTATACTTCCTGAAACATAGTAAGATACTGCTCCGATATACGCTGCCCTAACCGAGGCTGCATACAATAAGGCACGTTTCCAACCTACTTCTTTTGGAGCCACATAGTATTTCTGAAAACTTAGCCGTCCAATAAAGTTGTATTTAGCAACATTCTGATCTGAATACAAAAAAATACCATCTTCAAGGATTTCTAGCTGTTTCGGGATTTCTCTACCGTCAAATTCCAAATTTTCATTCGATAACTCACTAAGTATCCCAGTGGCTATATCTACCACTTTTACCAAACCAGAATTATAGTCATAGGCGAATATTTTACCATTATGTTCAGTAGTAAGGCTTGGACTAGTTTGAATACTATTTTCCCACTTTAACGTACCCGTATTATGGTCTAAAATATTCATTGATGTTGTCGTAATATACAAGATAGAATTATAAAGTGGCACTATACCTACTACCGTCCCTTCTACCTTTACAGGATTCTCAAAGGTTATATCCCCTATACTAGGGTCTAGGAAATTCAAAAAATCATTATTATCTGTTCTTGAAACTAACAGAATACCATCGCCGCAATCCAAGTAATCATATATTCCTCCTTTAATTTTAATACCACGACCTTTCTTTCCCCAAAGGCCTTCTTTTGTTTGGTAATCAAATACGTTTATTTTAGTACGGTTACCGTCGTCGGGTAAAACAAGTAGTCCATTATCCAAAAAACTAACGTGGCTCAAGGCACCTTTAACTTCTAGTGGGGTGTTCCAAATTAAACTACCATCATTAGTATGGTAAGCATTATACTGGCTTGTGTATTTTATTTTTGGTGTTCCAGTCGTTGTAGTCACTCCTGTTTGTACCTCCCTTTGCGTTCCCAAATAAAACACATCCCCTTCTTGTGGTTGATAGTAGTTAAGTTTAAAATCCATTTCTTGCGCTACATTCTCCGCAGCAACTTTTATTAAGGCACCCAACCCACTTAGGTTATCTAGTTGGGCATTTTCCTTGGAATTCGTATTCTTCCAAATAATAGCCCCAGAATCAGCATTTAGCTTGTAGTTGTTGAACAGTGTTACTAAAAGTAGTTCTTGGTTATCAAGTTCATTTACAGTAATGATACTTCCAAATTTTTCGTTCATAGACCAAGACAAGTTGCCATCAGACATGTTAACTGAAACTAGTAACGGTTCCTTATCCCAGTCTGTGCCAGCAACAAGAATTGCATCGGAGTTATACAATAGGTAGTAGCTTGCGATTTTTTTTTGTCCGGCATGTGCAGAATTGAAAACTTCCTTACCACTGAACTGGTCTATAAGGTGTAAGGTATTGTTGGTGGTAACTGCAAAGAATGGGCTATTAGTAAGTTATTCAAATGCCGCTCTATCCAAATTGCCATGAGCGCGTTTGCTCCAAGAAATCTCACCAGTTTCCGCATCTATCCCAATCAGCCCTTCTCTAGAGCTTACGATAAGGTTTCCCAACGCGGTAACCTCCTGCCATAGAATTTCTGTAGGTACTTCCATGTTCCATTTCACCTCCACTTGTGCAACATGTATAAAAGGACACATTAAGGCGAGAATAAACATTGATTTGAATGAAATTATATCTTCAGTTTTAGCTTATCCCAACGGAACTAGATTACTTTTGGTACTCGCGATGCGTCTATTTACTTTATTGTAATAGTGAAACGAACACTGATTAATCTCAATTAACGACTAATCAAAGTACTTTAGGTGCACTAAAACCTCCCTTTTTTATCTTCCACGTGAAATGCATGAGTGAAAGTAACAACCAATATGCTTCACTACCTTTACAAGGCAAGCGATGAAAAAAAAGCATTACCATTATAAAATTTACAAACCCTTTGGAGTATTAAGTCAATTTACGTCCGGGGAAGAGCGCCAATTACGGAAAAAGCGTTTCTTATCAGAGTTCTTCGACTTTCCAAATGGTATTATGCCTGTAGGTCGCTTAGATGAAAAATCGGAAGGATTGTTATTATTGACTACAGATGGCGAGCTTAGCAATAGAATTAACGGTAGCGGAATAGAAAAGGAATATATTGCTCAACTAGACGGCACTATAACGCAGGAAAGGGTTCTACAATTGCAACAAGGTGTTTCCATAGGCGTATTTGGCAGCACGTATAACACAAAGCCGTGTTTGGTGAAAAAAGTTGATACACCTGCGTTCTTACCCCCTCCAAACCAAAAACTACGCATAGGAGCTCATAGACCCACTTCCTGGATAAATATTATTCTGACGGAAGGCAAGTTCAGACAGATACGTAAAATGACAGCAGCGGTGGGTTTTCCAACTGTAAGATTGATTCGCATTCGTGTGAACACAATTACGCTAGAAGATATGTCCGAAGGAGCTGTGTTGCCTGTTACTGAAGTTTTGATTTAGTTCTTGATGACGTAAATCTAGAAAACAAAGTTAGTTTCTTTTTCGTGTTAATAAAATAAACTCCTGTAAGTAATACCACAGCTGCTATGGCCGACTGTGTTGTAACCTGTTCTTCCAGAAAATACCAGCCCAATAGCATCGCAATTATAGGATTTACATAGGATGAGGTTGCTACTTTCTCTGGCGAAACGACGCGCAATAAATAATTAAAGGAGGTGAAGGCTACAATACTACCAAAAATGACTAACAGAAACATGGACCATTGCACTGGTGTGCTCCACTCTAAAGGAGAAATCCACTGTTCTCCTAAAACCAGACTAATTATAAAAAGTAGTATACCACCTGTTACCATTTGGTAACCCGTATTTACGAAGTAATTGGCTGGTAAATCTGCCTTACCTACGAACAAACTTCCATAGGCCCAACTTAGCATACAAACAAAAATAAGCACCATGCCAAACACTGCCCCTTCTTGGTTGATAATCTGTTGTTGACTAACCAGCAAGTAAATGCCGATAACGCCCAAACCAACGCCAACAAAAGACATTGGCTGAATTTTCTTACCTTGAAGAATAAGCATTAGCAGTAGCACCACTAAAGGCTGTGCGGAGATTTCTAATGCTGCAAATCCGCTATCTACATACTTGAGTGCCCAGACCACTACTCCGTTTCCGAATGTAAGGAACAGAAAACCGGCAATAACAGTGTTTATAAACTGCTTTTTAGTAATCTTTAAGGACCGTCCGGACAGTTTCGAGATTAAGAATATTAATAAACCAGCAACAACAAATCGCGTACCTGCCAGCATAAAAGCTGGCAACTCGCTAACCGCTATTTTATTCAATAAATAGGTGGCTCCCCATATAACATAAATCGCAAAAAAGGCCAATACGATAAGAAGGGTATTTCGTTTGGCCATAATACTATGTGGTGTTAACTAATAACAGCTAAGCAATTTTCTTAACACGAACAGCATTCATCCCCTTCATGCCTCTTTCCAACTCGTAAGAAACTTTGTCATTTTCAAAAATCTCGTCAATAAGTCCGCTTACGTGGACGAAATATTTTTCATTATTTTCTGAATCGATAATAAAACCAAATCCTTTCGAAGAATCAAAGAAAGATACTTTACCACTTCTTACTGGATCAAACTCCTCTACATCGCCTTCTTCTTTCTTAGGAATACCCAACACAATGTCCTCTGCTTCTATCTCTACTTTCATAGATGGGTCCGGTGGGGTATCCACCAGGTTTCCATTGAAATCTACATAAGCCATGGGAATCCCGGAAGTTCCGTTTTCTTTCGAATCCGCCTTTCTGGCTAGCATTTTCTTTCTCTTTTCTTCGCGCTTCTTTAAACGCTTTTTTTCTTTTTCTGTTTTGTTAAATGTTTGTTGCGATTTTGCCATTCGTAATTTTAAATTTTTAAATATCCTTTGTTATCAGGGAAAACGAAGTAAACTAGTGACTTGTAGATAATGACAAATAAATAGTTGAGTCTATACTATTTGGTAATCTTTAATGTCATTGCGAGAATATTCTGCATCCCTTTTTAACGGTAACAAAGATACATTATGTATTTGGATTTTGAGGTATTATCCTTTGGTATTGGCACATATATCCAATTTTTAAGTTTTGTTATACCCAATAAAACGATTTAAGTTGGGCTACCCTTTCATTAGCTTTATTCTGATTTATTGAGTAATGCGCTTAAAAGTAATGTGCAAAGTCTACATATTTCAATATAAACAGCTGTAGTCTCCACGGAATAAATATGAAAAATTATATACAACTATTTAATTTTGAGTCATTTTTTCTATGTTTTAAATATTCCCTCGGTACGTATTACGCATTAAAGTCCCTTTTTATACATTGTGCTTTACCAAAAAACGTACTACCTCGTCTTTCAAACTAAAACTAATCATTAAGATAAATCATTTAAAAACGAACGCTAAAAGAATTTTTAATAGATACTCCCCAACCGATTCCAGAAGACATTCCTTTTTTTCTGCGGTTAGGAATAGCAAAAGAGTATAATTACCCAAAATCAGGCAACACATTCACTAACCCTACACATTCACTAGCCTACACATCAACATTCTATTCATCAACAATCAAAAACCAACATCAGGAAAAACCTACCAGAATGATATCTACAAATCACTTACATCTACAGCATTTCATTCGTTTACTGGAGGTTCTTGATTATTTTCTCTGGTGACTATAAAGATAATACGTAGTCTTTAGTAAATCGTATACGATTTACTATCTTTAGCACATGGCTAAAAAAATAAATTTGCGGGATCAAGTGCGCGACTATCTCCTAAAAGAAATGACAAAAGGTACGTTGGACCTTGGGAAAACCATAAACCTAGCAGGGGTGTCAAGAGCCTTGAACCTGAGCGTTACGCCTATACGAGAAGCCTTAGCGCAACTACAGCAAGCACATATTATAAAAGCAGTACCCAACCGAGGTTTTATTATTGCAGAATTAGATGTAAAGGAAGCGGAAGATTTATACGACCTCGTGGCCAGCTTGGAAGTCATGGCTATCGAAAATAGGGAGTTCAACGAGACAGATATCATCAATTTAAAAAAACAACAAGAAGTATTTGAAAATGCGGAAAACGCTATTGCTAGAATACAGGCCGATATGGAGTTCCATAGATTACTAACCCAAGGTTTTGAGAACGAGTTGGCGCTTCAATTACTTCATGATTTAAAAACAAGAATGTTCTTTTACGAGCGCGCATTTATGTCAAACGATTCATTCTATAATAAGTCGGATAACCAGCATGAAGCTATTATTTCCGCTATTGCTGACGATAATGTTCCCACAGCTTCCCTCCTATTAAAAATGAACTGGATGCTGATTTTGAACTATATTAAGAAAAAATTGACTGAATAGAAAAGTCCAATTTTATATCCTCTAAAAGTAAAGCCGCAGCATCCGTAATCTTCTGATAACTTTTATAGCCCCATCTAGAGAAAAACAACGCCGCTACAAAGACTATCAAAAAACCTATCCATTGCGCTCCTTTTAAAAGTATTAAGAACACATCTTTATCATCAAAAATTTTAGTAGTTGTTGGAATAAAAAACATCAGTATAAATGATAGTGCAATGCTCATCTGCTGTAGGCACAATAATCGAGTTTTTGACTTTGTATAACGTAATAAGTTATCCTTATATGTTCCCTTAAAAATATCGAAATCTTGAATTTTTTATAAGCAGAAAGTACTAATATGGGCATTATAATTAGGAAACCTAAACAAAGTGTACCACATGCCTGAAGATACCACGTATCCAATTTTTTGAAATTAATTAAAATAAGTAGGGCTACCCCAAAACATACAACCGTCCCAGCCTTTTCGTACATACTAATTTTTTTAAACTTATTTTTATATTTGGTACGTGTCATCTCCATTATTATGTTGTTTGTAAGTTTCTTTTGTGTCTCTAGTTCCTTGCCCATCTGGGTCCAAGCGAGTTGCAGTTCTTCCAGTTCCATAATCCTAGTTTTTTATAATATTATCTTTTAATTTTTTTTTAATTCGGGAGATTCTAGTCCCCACCTTAGAAGCTGATAATTCCGTTATCTCTGCTATTTCGACATAACTTTTCCCTTCCAGTACCAGAAGCATAAGTCCCTTTTCTAACGTATTTAAATTCTGAATGTAGGTATGTAACAGTGCCAAAGGTTCTTCATACATGTTATCCTCTTTATCCGCTCGTATTACAAAAACTTCCGATAAAGGAGCTAGTGAAGGTTTTTTTTGATTTGTTTTAGATAGCTAATGGCAGTGTTCATACCTACACGGTACATCCAAGTCATAATTTTTGATTCTCGGCTAAAGGAATCAAAACAGTTTCACAACTGATGCACAATTTCCTGAAAAAGATCTTCTCTATCTAATGTCGTATTCGTGTATACGGAGGCAACCTTTATAAGCAAGCTTTGATGCTCTTGTATTCATTTTATGAATTCTGTCTCACTGGTCACTAGATACTTTGATTTTCTTAATATGTGTCACTGTGGATACAAAAATCACATAAAATCTAAACTGATTTCAATATTTGCGTACAACATGCTTAAATATAGTACGTTATACTGCTAAATTTATCTTATGCAATTCCTAAATCAAGAAATAGAAGCATTGACCAAAAAAAAAAAGACCCAGTCTCTTATAAAACCAGAAATCTCGTGTGGTATTTTTCAGGATGTGGAAAAATTTATAGATACTAGGCCACTCCATAAAAAAAGTGACTAACCCAGTTATTCGAAAAGCGAAGCATCAAGACCTGGTACTAATCTAAGTGCGTTTTTATAGTATACTTTCTTGAGTACCTCATCGGGTAGGTTTAAGCCATACATAGACCAAAATGCATGGTACTTTTTATAGTAGGGAAAGTACTCGTCATTACTCTCTAACACCCTGAAATAGGTCGAAAATTCTTCTGGTTTCCAGCTATCCTTACCAAATAGGATTCGGTCTTGGTATCTTATAAAAAATGCTCTGGCGTTTTGTGGCTGACGTCCCAGTTCGGCAATAACAGCGGCGATTCCTACATACATATTAGGCATTTCATTCATAAGCTCGCCAAGTTTCCCCAGATTATTAGCATACCAACCCATATGCGCATTAATGAAATTGGTTTTTGGATGCTTTTTGAACACATTGTGTTGTTCTTGTATGATTTGCTCCCAGGGTGCAGGATTCGTAGCAGACCTTTTTCTCCTAGGTCGTGTCTTTAACTCGAGCCATCTTTCATTACTACTATCCATATCATCCCAAAAAGACTTCGGGTCAGCTGCATGAATAAGAACAGGAATGCCAAGTTCTCCGCATTTTGCCCAGACTGGATCTAAGCGTTTGTCATCAATGGCGACCCTATTTCCATTTATATCTTTATAGCGTAGTCCAAGACTTTTGAATATTTTGAGTCCCCTTGCTCCATTTTTGAAATCTTGTTCCAATTGCAAGGCCGCTTTAACGCCCCAATCATCCGTGCCTACCCTTTCAAAATCTACGTTTGCAAAAACTGCAAAACGATTAGAGAAGCTTTTTTCTATATTATCGACCTTTTCTTTCAAACTGGCCCCTGAACCACCACTAAGGTTTACCATGATGCCTTCGTTCAGAGCCTCCATGTCTTTGAGTAACGTTGTTAGTTTTTCAACAGACATATCTCGTTGATGGCTATGTATATCTATAAACCTAAACTTCGCACTAGTAATCTCCTTGCCAGGTACCACCAGTGTTGACCTAGGGTTATACTTCTCAAAACTCATCTCTTGTGCCACTACTGATGGTACAACTAAAATGAGAATTATTGCGCCAAGAAGACTATTTTTTAAAAAGCTATTCTTATTCATTTTTAGTTCTTGTTATGCTTTTGGTATAGTGCGGTATATGTTTCCGGAGTGTCGATATCTACAATCTGTCCGCCGGCATCCAAAACTATCATTTTATCTTTATATTTTGACATAAGGTATCGTGCTCCGTAATCTTGATCTAAATGTATTAATTCTCTAGCTAGTTCTCTGCTGAAAATCGCAGGAACACCCGATTTATTTGGATATTTAGTCGCTACAATGGGCACACTACTCATTTTAAATAGTGCTAACATTTCTGTATAATATGCGCTAGTTAGCAAAGGCTGGTCTGCCAAACATATTAATATACCATCGAATCGATGTTGCTGTTTTAACACATAATCAATTCCAAAGGATATACTGCTCCCAAGTCCGTTTTGCCAACGTTCATTTTTAAGGAGCGTTACTGGCTTAGAAGCTAGCTCTGATTCAGTCTTAATGAGTTCTGAATTTGCACCCAAGACCATAAACAAATGTTCTTTCTGAACTCTTAATAGGGTTTTCAGGGTATGAACCAACAAGGTACTTCCTTTCCAAGGTAGTATCTGCTTGATGCCTTTCATACGAGAAGACTCCCCAGCAGCCATGATTAAAACAGCTATGTTTCCTGTACTATTCAATTGTGGATTCCTTGCTTTTTGTCCCGTAACATCATGGGTTGCTGATTTCGAATAACAGCCAGTATTTCAGAAAGAATAGCAACTGCAATTTCCTCAGGAGCTTCAGCACCTATATTGAGTCCGGCCGGACCATGAATCATATCAAAAAACTCGAAATCATCTTCGGGATATAACTCCATATACTCCCCAAATAACTTCTCCCGTCGTTTGGTAGGGCCTAACAATCCAAAATACATAGGGTTTGTATCTTTTAGAACCTTCAAGTATTTTAAATCCTTTACATAACTATGGGTCATAAGCACTACCGCTGTCTGGGCATCTATTTGATTTATGGGCAACGCATTAGGCGCTGCATTCCATAGTTCGTGAATTCCTTGAAAGTCAGCCTTAACTTTATCTTCTTCTGGTATGGTTGCAACAATTACCTCCCACCCAAGGCCAATTGCTAAATAGGATAGTTTTACGGCATCATGCTCACCCCCAATAATCACCAATTTATATACCGGCTTCATGTTTTGCTTAAAACGTTCCATTTTGGAACTAAATTTAAAATTAGCCTGTATTGGAAGATTTAAATCGTTAATACTGATATAAGAACCTAAGCCTTCAAATACGCCATACTCCTTTTTGTATTGAGAATGTATCGTAAAATCAATTCTATCTTCAAACGCATATTGCAAGGTTTGCAGCGTACTTTCTTTTACATTAAAAGGCTCTAATAAAATAAATAGAATGCCTTCACAGCCCAAGCGAAACCGCCCATCGTAAGTCATCATTTTGGGCGCTCTGGTTTGAAATACGCTAGCTGCTTGAAATAACACTTCCTTCTCTACACAACCGCCACTTACGGCTCCTATCAAGGTTCCGTTTTCGCAAATAAGCATACGTACACCTGGTCGCCTGTAAGAGGATCCGTCCAGTGCCACAACCGTAGCTAGTACAGAACTAACTCCTTTTTGTTTATTCGTTCTAAATCCTTCTATTACTTTTTTGAACTCGTGCGTCATAGTTCACAAGTTATTAATTTTTGATTGATGTCTTCTTTTTTCAACTCAACTTTATACTTAAAATCCTTACTTATTCAACCAGTACGTGAATTTCAAGGTAATCCCCCAGTTGCGACTTTCATAAGGCTCTATAAAATAGTTGTTCGTATACACCAAGAATAGGTCTGATGCAGGACTGTAGCGCCATTGGAATCTAGAATTCACATTGAGGTTCCCCGTTTGCTCATTGTATTGGAAGAGATTGGAAAAAAATACTTTGTTGGTAAATGTGATATCCAATTCAGATCCAACCAGCCAAAACTGCGATTTGTTCCAAGGTTCTGGTAGATTAATATGATTATAATTCACATTTGCGCTTAAGCTTACATAGGGCTGAAATCGATATCCTAACTCCGTGGATAAGCTTGTGCGGTTACCATCCAAGTAATACCCACCAAGCCTACCCGAAAAATTATAGGTAAAAAGGCTCTGTGGTCTAGAATTAAATTCCCAACCAAAAGCATTCCAGCTATGCTTCGTACCTGTCTCCAGCTCTTCTTTACCTAATCTTGTGGGGTCAAAAGGTGAAAGTAGTTCCACGTAATCATCCGAAATAAAGAAGAATAAATTACTCCTGTTTATAAAGTTGAAATTATATGCTAAAAAGTTAGTGCGGTCGGTTTGTTTAAAGGATTCATTAAAAAAGTACTTAACGTTCAATACTGGTCCGTGGCTTACCAGTTTACTTTTTTTTGGAAAAAAAATATGACCTGCGGAGGAGCCAAAACTAACATACCCAGTCCGAGGAACAAAACCCACTTCTGCGGTATAATCCTCAGCGACCCATTCCTGTTGAAAGCCCCAATTCCATTTTCTACTGTTATACTCTATATTGGCAGCCTGTGTAACGCCATTGCCTTTCTGCCCTGAGCCAAAAGACTTTAAAAAAAAGGCCTTCCCGTTCCAAAGGTTGTTGGATGATGCTAAATTATATTCTATGCCTAGATTTCTATTGAATTTAGGATACAGTGCTTGTACCGAATCATTTTCGGTTGGATAGTTAAGGGACTGTTTATTCACGAACATCAGACCAATATTAGAGCGTTTAAACACCTTTCTTTGTAGTGAAAGAACGCCAAAGTTCTGGCTTGGGAGTCCTGATGCATTTATACTAGCCGTTTGCATGTTCAATAGGCCTACACGCCAATTTTCGTTTAAATTACCACTTATACGTGCCCCTGCCTGTATGGGCACCCCAAGTCCTATCCTACGAGAGAAAAAGGGACGAATATTATCATATCCAAAATTGGCAAATAGATCACTGTTCTCCAAAAAGAACTGTCTCCGCTCAGGAAAAAATAGTTCAAAACGATCTAAATTAGTGACTTGCCTATCAACCTCCACTTGTGAAAAATCAGGATTTATTGTCAAATCAAGATTTAAAGATGAAGTAAGGCTGAATTTTACATCACCACCCGCTTTTACCTCATATTCAGAACTCTCGTTATTTTCTAAGTCTTCGGATACGTTACTCAATACATAGGGAATAATGGAATAGTTGATTCCGGGTGGAGGTGGCGGTTTATCCCAGACCAAAGTACCGGTGTAGGCCAATGATGAGGTAGGAAACTGCCTAGGTATTGGGGTCCAGCTAGATTTTTCACTCGATTTTAAATCAAGCCGGCTAAAATTAATACCCCATTCTGTTACCCCAGCTTCATATCGAATCGATTTAAACGGCAGTGCCATCTCAAAAACCCATTTTTCATCATTTCGGGTAACTTCCGAAATCCATTTGGTATCCCAATTAAGGTCTATTCTTCCACCAGCGAACATGGTACCATCCCATTGGGCACCTGCAGCATTGCTGCCAAATGAAAAACCCGTAGTCTGGTTATTAAATGAATCTATGAACAATAAAAAGTTGTCATTCTTTCCAAAAGCAAAATCTCTTCGAAGTGATTCTACAAAATTTTTACCTTTTTGTTCATTGTAAAAAATAGCTAGTAGATAGATGTTCTTATCGTCATAGGCCATTCGTATTTCAGAAGTATTTTCAGCTGGCCCATCATCCATTGGCAGCACCATAAAAAAGTCCTTAGCCACATCGGTAGCGCTCCAAGCAGCATCATCGCCTACACCATCTATAGCTATTGGCCCGGTTGCTTGTTTTATATTTAACTTAAATTGGTCATTTTTCTTTTGGGACGATACCCCAGTAACCAAAAAAAGTATTGGAAGTAATAATACTGTTTTTTTCAACTGTTTTTAATTAAATGGATGTATTAACTGTACTTCAAAATAGAAAACAACATAATCAGCTTCTTGTCTTTAACATTGTTTAACACAATAAAGAAAACTACCGATAATTTATCAGCGGAAACTACGTTAATTTTATTGAATAGAAAATATATGATTATGAAATCGTTCTTTAGAACTTTTACTTCCCTTTTGCTTGTTTCCCTTCTTGTTTCTTGTGGAAACGCGGATGATGATATTGATTTTAACTTGAATCTAGGCGAAGGTCTTGGAGAGGGTAAGCCTGTAGACGAATGTTTAGGTCTAGATGACGGCGAATTATTGCTATCCATACAAGACCAATTTACAACGGCTCCTGGAAAGGTGTCCATTTTCTTTAAAGTTTCTGATACCAATGGCAATCCCGTTCCAGGATTAACTGCAGATCAGTTTACGATTTACGAACAAGGAAGGAACGATGATTGTTTCAATACCATATCTACCTCTGAGTCCTTTGCACGTATATCGCCTAATTCTCAAGTTTTCAACAATAGCACCTTATTGGTTTTAGATTTGAGTAATAGTGTTTTGGACAGCAGTCTTGAAGAATTAAAAATAGCAAGCGCCAGTTTTGTAACTAATGTGATGCCAGAAATAGCTCAGGAATCGAATCAAATGGCTATTTATTGGTTTGATGGTGAAGACAAATTACACTTGTTAAACGAGCTCACTTCTTCCAGGGCAGAACTTATTGCTTCTATAGAAGGTATTACGGTTGATATAAGTTCCGACCCTTCCACCGATTTATACGGGGCAGTAATCAAAGTTACTGATATTGCCTCCGATCTTATAAAATCGACTACGGCCAGAGACAATATTGGAGCAGCCGCGGTTGTTATTTTTACAGATGGTACGGATCAAGCATCTCGTTTTACAGAGACAGCAGCGCTAAAAAAAGTAAACGAAGCCAATGCAAATATTTCCTTCTTTAGTATAGGTTTAGGTAGCGAGATAGACACACAAGTGTTGTCCGATATTGGAAAAACAGCCACCGTATTTGCCGCTAATAAGGAGGAATTAGAAGATACCTTTAACGCTATTTCGGATAAGGTATCTGAAAGGGCCAACAGTTTTTACCTATTTGAATATTGCAGCCCAAAACGGGATGGTAGTGGGGAAAATAACCTAGCTATACAAGTAAAAACAAGCACAAGAGAAGGTGCGGTACAAACGAAATTTAACGCCAAAGGCTTTACTGGAGGATGTGAATAGGAGAAAACTTACGATTTAAAAAAGAGGCCGGTCGGCCTCTTTTTTTATTCCAAATATTTACGTTTCAACTAGCTAGAAACTAATTATTCATAGCTGAAAACGGAGCGATTTTTAGGAAACACAAGAGATTAAAACATCGGTTCGTCAATTGTTTCAGTAAAAGGGTTTGAAAACATTCATATAAATCTTAAATAACGATAAAATGAAAAATAAAGCAATAGTAGGAAAAGTTTCTATAGCCCTTTTCGCTTCATGTATATCCAAAAAGAAATAGGCAACCTTGGAAGATAATTTATCTCAGACCAAGAGTACACTAACCAAGACGCAGGTAGCAAAGGAAGAACTGAAAGTTAAGTTCGCCAAAATAGAGGCACGCGCTGCAGGGTTCCACTCCAAGATAAACGCCTTAAAAAAGATAATCGACTCGCTGTTTAGCGATGTTGGGGATCTGAATATTGACAACAGCAGTGATGCTTAACATTTCCGATGAACTACTGTTTAACACCGTACACTATAAAATAAATAACAAAGCGGAGAAAATCCTTAGAAAATTGGCTGAGGTCATTAAATCCGAACCAAACATGGAAGTTATGGTAGCAGACCATACTGGCGCTAGAACCATAAACACGCCTACTAATCGATGACTGAGACCTGAGGCTAAAGCGTGCTACCTCCATCGTTCTGTAGCTACAAAAGCAGTACGATGTAAACTCAACACAATTAATTGCTGCTGGAAGAAGTAGCTACTTGCCTTTGGCTGAAAACGATTCCAAAGAGAATATGGCCAAGAACAAAAATTGTTATCCTTCCTAATTTGGACAAATTATTTGCCCTTTTGGATTTAGAGACTTTATCGTAAGTAGACTAAAAAAAAAGGGAAGCAATTGCTTCCCTTTTTTTATGACAAATTTTGAGAAATTAATACTAATTACCGGATGTCATGTTTTAAAATTATACGGTCTATAGAGTAGGTTTTTCGGCTTTTTAGTTTTTTTATTAATAACTCCTCATAAAATTAACACACATCCTAAAAACAATAATACAAGCTCTAAAAACTGAAAATAATGGATATATTCTATGAAATTATTAGAAATAGTGCCCTAAGTTTGCTTTCAACACCTTAAAAGAACTTAGTATTACTACTCTTTTCTACCCTCAAAGCTACCTTGTTTACTAAGTTGGTTATCTGAGTACGCTACGGTTATCAAATGACATTACAATTTGGTTGCCAAAATTTTTATCTATAAATCATCGCATTCGGTATCATAGGTGTTTTTTGTTTTAAATCGATTAGGAAGCCGTTAATTACTGCATATTCCAAAACTCCATTTTTCTCTAGGAAAAAGGTTGGATTTACTCCAGGTTGAATTCTCAATTCTGGAACTTTATAGGCTTTTCCTATCATATGAAATGGAACTGGTGAATTCAAAGCTGTAGCAGGAATATTGGCCACTCTAAGGTAGCCATAGCTGTTCCTTAATACTTCTAAAGGATTAAGTTCTTTCGCTGCTGACATCGCATTCAATACCTGCGGATATACTTTAGCCTGCTTAATAGTATGAGCACTGGCATCTAAGGTTTCGTAACCGTAATAAGTAGATAAGTCACCCTGATCGAAAACGCGACTACTATACCAAAAGGTATTATGGTCTTCATAATCCACTTCCATTTGATTAATACCTAAGTCGATTGTATAGGTGTTTCCAAGGAGCTCGTATGTTGCACCTAAGATTTTTAAATCAAACAACTTTCTATCGTTTTCCGGTATTTTTTCATATTCTGAAATGGGGATATCAGTATAATTTTGTTTGGCTATGGTGTAGATAGCGGAGAGAATGGATACATAATTAAGTTTTCTGATTTCTTGTTTCTCTGTATCATTTAAATATCCGCCAGATTCTATTAAAATAGTACTTGTCCCCCATTTCTGAATATTATCCCCAAATGCTCTGGGTTCAAAATCATCATTATACCTACCTACTTGTCCTGGTGCATACTGCTGCAGTATAGTGTTCATAAACACAATAATCTTCATGGCGTTAGCGCGAACCTCGTTAATGTCCTTCTCATAATTATAGGCTGGTGCTAAATAGGATATCGTAGCAGGTTTATCTGTTCGTTCTGCATTGTAGTAAGTGCTTTGGTCGTGAAGATTAAAGCCGAAATCGGCCTCTAGGCTATCACGTACCCTTTTCAATGTTCGACTTTCTGGTGATTGCAAACGCAAGGCGTCCCTATTTATATCAACACCCAACAAATTTCTTCTTTGAAATAATTCCGCTCCATCCGGATTTAGCATAGGAAGAAAATGAATCGTAAGGTTTTCCAATATAGCTTCCTTCTCTTGTTTAAAATCAGCACTATCAAAGAAATTTAATATGTCAAAAATAGCCTGTGTTGCCGTAGGCTCATCACCGTGCATTTGTGACCAAAGAAAAACACTCGTTTCTCCTGTGCCCAGACTAATCAAAGACAAGCTTTTTCCAGCGATAGAAGTACCCACTTTAGTGACCTTAAATTTTGAATTTATATTAGCTTTGGTAATCAAAGGAGCAATTTCAGCATGCTTTATTCTTCTTTTATTCAAGGACTCCTCCTTATAGGTCTCATAGGTATCGTATAACTCAGTGGTTATATCCTGTGACTGAGTTATTCCAAAAAAAGGAATAAAAAAAGTAATAAAGAGTCTTAAATATTTCATTATGGTCGTTAATTTGTAGTGTGATGTAAAAATAATATAATCCTATCAAAAGCCGTGTTTAGGATGATGCTATGATTTTGGTAATAGTTTGAAATTTAAATCATCGACTGCTTTTCTTACCTTTTCCATAAAATCGGCTCCAGGGTCTGTTTTTACTGTACGGTAGCCACTATCTTTCTCTAACCAAAGCGGATGATTTTCGAACAACGTATATTCATAATGACCTATCAAATAATCAATATCATATTTGTTTGACAAATAACGCACCAACCAAATATTCGATTTTAACTGGGCTTTAGTTAAGGGTTGCCCAATATCTCCTCCCACATTCTCCACGCCAATAGCACAATGATTTAAACCAATGACATGCCTTGCCATAATCGTTTCTGGTAAAAGTCTATAAACAGTACCATCACGATCTACCATAAATTGAGAGGACACATTTAAACCACTGACAGTTTTTATATCAGGTCTCCAATTAGGCAGCGTAGCATTCTCAAAAGCCTCGAACGATTTTTGAAGCGTTGGAATAACAGTCCAATGCAAGACAATCATTTTTGGTGTTATTTTAGGACTATTGGCTTTAATACCATAGCGCTGTTCAAGATACTCAAGCGTTAAAAGTTTGCGCTCCTGATCATATACTATAGGTTTATCTATAATGCGTATGGCCGATTTACAAGACGATAGGATCAAAACACTAATCGCAAACAGTGCTAGTATTCTCATTTTTCAACTGTATATAAAGAGCACTTTCTTACTCCTTAGGTTATTTCTATTTTTCTTCTGCCCCAATCTTTAGCCTTTTTTACATTTTCATCCCTATAAATGTCTATCCGATTCTGCCATCTTGGATGCATTTTATCCTTTACGATGTAAACACCATTAAAAGTATCAATTTTGACCAAGGTATTGTAATTCAATCCATTTTTTAAAAGATCTCTGGAAACTGCAATTCACTTAACACCTGGCTTAATGGAATCTCCCCACGCCATAATTTTAGAATGCTCATAGGATGTTTGTTCTAGGGTAAAATTATAAGCAGTAGCGGTTACCATTAAGGGTATCCAATGATACGGGTCTTCTTGTTCAACGAATTGCTTGCAAGAAAAACACAAGCAAATCGCTAATGTGATTAAAAACAGGTTGCGCATACTATACGTTTAGGTTATATATCGACCTTTAAATTTTTTGATTTATATATTTCCGATGTTGAAAAGATACATTTTTTTCAAAACTATTTAAAACATGTCGTTTTAACGTTTCGCACTCCCCTATTATCGTTTTCTGTTCGAAAATTCATGTGTTTTGATTAATTTTGCAAGGCTATGGAAAAAGAAAAAAAACCAGATTACATTGTTTTTGACGAGGAGACCCAGTCCTATAACGGAAAACTACTGCCTTATTCTAGCAGTGTTGCCGCACCAAAAATCACACCACCAGATGTTACTTCTTGGAAAAATACCAATATTGTAAGTGCAAATAACCAATTTAAAGCCCAATATGAGGCGATACAGGAGGAGTATAAACGCTTAATGAACGATTTTGAGCTGAACAATTTAGTCTACAGTGCCAAGTTTGGTTTTGAACCCATAGTAGGCAAGACCTATCATTTGTATCGATCCAAGGACGAAAGTTCTTTCTTATCCTTGATTTTACCGAATGAATGTAATTTTAACCATTTGGGCAGTTTTAAATTAGGGCCAAATAGAACTTGGGAAAAGGTATAATCTTGACAAGGCTACGTAACTAGAATCGTCTGGCATCATCGGAAAAGTTTTCTCTTTCTACTCAACCTTGGCCTTTTCTATTTTTTCTTTGTTATGGAAGACAAAATTTCAGTGGATATACCGTTCTTCTAGAAACGGTTCGCCCCCAAAAAGTAATGTATGTGTATTGGCTTCCACAACGGTCTTGCACGTATCGGTAACTTTACTAACCATAATGTTTTCCTTTTTTACGATTTCACCACATGCTTTTATGCTCCCTTCAACAATACAAATACCAATTTCTCCTTTTAGGTTATCTAAGCTATTAAGGGCATAGCGTTCTTTGGTTTTTAATTCAACTATAAACAAGGGTGAACGTACAGGAACTGGAGATTTTCTACCAAAGCCTCTTCCTGCGACCAAGGTACAACTCGCAGTCCCATCTTGCCAAGTGGGTAAATCCTTTACTTCAATATGACAAAATTCGGGATAAATATCTTCTAGATGTTTAGGTAGGACTACCCAAATTTGATAGCCAGACACCGTGAACCTAGCTCCATCCCTAAGATGTTTCGGAGTCCGTTACGTATGGTAAACACCTTTACCCGCAACCATTCAGTCTATAGACAATGGTTGTATCACCTGTTTCATTCCAATACTATCCTCGTGCATCAATTCTCCTTCCAACATATAGGTAAGGGTAGAAAGACCTGTGTGTAGATGCTGGTCCGCATTCATGAAGGTTTTTGGACCCAATATGGTAGGCTCATGTAATTGATAAATATAAACGGAGCTATCATGCGTTTCTTATGAAACGGAATTAATCTACCTACTAAAAAATCGCCAATAGCCCTACCGCGTTCTTCAATGATTAATCCGATGTTAGACATGATTACATTTTTTGTTAAATTTACAAAAATGATAATTTAAAATACATTGAAAAAGATAAAGTTCCTTCTCCCGATTATAGTAGCACTTATAGGTTTTATAGCTTGGAAGAACTACCCTAAACTAAATCTCATCTCTGGTTATTCCGCTAAAAACACGGCTTCCAACCATTTTATTGCCAACAGAGCATTGACCGATATTCAGGAAAAGGATAATGATATGCCTTTGGTAAAACTGGCTAGTTTGGAAGCGGTCAATAGCACTTCTATAATTAGTTCCGTTTATGGACTTATGCCTCGGGAAAGTATTTACCGGGAGGGTTTGGGTTGTGTATTGATTACTAAAGACTACGATAAATCACAAAAACTACTGCTACCAAAACGAAGTACATTACTTAATAAAAGACCTTTCCCCTTTGGAAACGCAGGGATAAAAGACACCGTTTTTGGGAATATTAATTATGACCAAGTTAACCAAGCAGTAAGCAACGCTTTTGCCAATTACGAAACTCAGAAAACCCGAACGGTTCTCATTGCGTACAAGAATGAAATTATATTAGAAAACTATAGTGCAGGTTTTACAAAGGAAACCCCGATTTTAGGATGGTCTATGACCAAAAGTGTTTTGGCTACGCTGTATGGTATTTTGGAACACCAAGAGAAAATCTCTATGGATTATCGACCCTTTGCCAATGACATACGAATGAAAAACACTAAAATCGGCATCACCCTAGACCATTTATTGCGAATGCAGAGCGGGTTGGCTTGGGAAGAGGACTACACCAAGATTTCAGATGTTACACAAATGCTATTTCTAGATTCGGATATGACATTAGTACAAGCCAAGAAAAAATCGATTGCTATACCTACTGAAATATGGAATTATTCCTCTGGAACAAGCAATCTATTGTCCGGCATACTGCGCGACCAGTTTCAAACACACCAAGACTATCTAGATTTTCCCTATACCAATTTAATTGATAAAATAGGGATGCACTCCATGCTATTAGAGACGGATATGGACGGAAATTTTGTGGGGTCTTCCTATGGATGGGCTAATACACGAGACTGGGCAAAATTTGGGCTTTTGTATCTAAACAAAGGTATGTGGAACGGAGAACGGTTGTTTTCCGAAGATTGGGTCGATTATATAACAACTCCTACCGCACATTCTGATGGCGTGTACGGAGCGCATTTCTGGTTAAATTCTGGCGGTAAGTTTCCGGATGTGCCTAGAGATATGTATTCTGCTAACGGATTTCAAGGTCAGTATGTTTTTGTAATCCCGTCAAAAGACCTAGTCGTGGTTCGTACCGGCCTGGCTGAAGACCCTGAATTTGATATCAATAAATTTTTAAGTGAAATTTGTGCATCAGTTAACTAGGAGAATCAGGAGACACTATTTATTTAGCTAATAGCCTGAAAAACAACAAAATTTGAGTTATTTAATTACCCCAGCTTGAAAGCAGCAGTACCTAGATAACCTCTTGTCTGATTCCTACCCGATTCTTAGTTTAAGCTTATATTGCCCCTCTTTTTAACGGTAAATACTACGCTTTATCCCCTACACCACAAAATACCCTAGGTTCACAACAATTCTTTCTCAAACCTGAACTCCTACCCTATATTTACAGTGTAACAAAAACGAATTAAAATTTTTCATTTTCATATAGTGTTCTCGTAAAAGAGTCTAGTCTTCACAGATTGGACTCTTTTTAGTTTAAGAAGCCTTTTCCTTTAGTTACAGTAAACTACTGTTAACTATTAAGCCTTACCGGCCTTACGAATTCTTAGTAATTCCTATCATTTTTTCCGTTCTATTGTCGGTTTATCATTTCAGTTTTTTTAGAATAATTACGGATTACAATAGTCGCAATACATTGGATCTTCAGTTGTTTTTTTATGAGGATATATATCTTCTCTTTTGAAATCACATTTTTGGCATTTACAAATAAAACTCAAAGTAGCGTTGGTGGGTGAGCCACACAAACTACATGCCAACCCTTTGTTTATTGCTGTAACTCCAAAACCTGGAACATTGCATTGGGGACAACAAGAGTTTATCTGATCAACCAATTTTTTCGTCGCATTTTCGATTACTGTCATCCGGCTTGGATTATGCAATGCTCTCATATCGGTTTCCGCGTAAACCGTATTGGACTTGTCAATCAGTTTTTGGAAAGCTTCTTTTAATTTTATGGTATCGGTTATCCCTTTGATTATAACACTATTGTCATTTTTTGATTTACGCAGTATGAGTCCGTGAGAAGGAAATTTTACTGATTCGGCAAAGTCAAACAGCTCCTTTTCTGTTTCAATTTCTTTACCATTAAAATTGGTTTCCATACTCAGTTCTCTAGCAATAATCTCTAGGTTGTTTTTTTTATCAATAAATATTAAAAACTCATCATCCGCACTTGCAAAAAATATTGATGGGTGAGCCCCAAAGGAACCTTCACTTGCTATTCCTAAATCACAATTACTGAGTTCCATTGCTGTTAAACATTTTTGTCTTGCAGTGGATATAGGGTCTTCTTCTCTTTCAATCTCTCCTGTAAAAGTACCAAGAGTATCCGTATCGAAACCTTCCTGCACAAAGCAAATGACCCCTAACGCTCTTTCCAAGAGTGGTGCGATTACTTTCTCCTTTTCATGTTTTGTGGCTATTACTAAATTTCTACCCTTGAACATGACAGATTGGTACTTTTAATGTTCATTTTCTTTTGTAAAATCCAATGCCATACCTCTTATGGTTTCATTCCAAACTCCATTATCAAGCACTAAATTTCCGTTCACAAATGTTTGTTCGATTTTTGTTTGAAATCTTGTGCCCTCCAATGGTGACCAACCGCATTTATAAAGTAGGTTGTCTTTAGCAACGACCCACTCGCTATTCAAATCCACCAAGGTCAAGTCTGCATAATACCCTTCCCGTATAAATCCTCTTTTCGTCATCCTATAGAGAATAGCTGGATTGTGGCACATTTTTTCGACTATTTTCTCCAATGAAATGTGACCTTTTTTATAAAACTCCAGCATACAATTTAGCGTGTGCTGCACCATTGGAGCCCCTGACATCGATTGAAAATAGGGCTTTTGTTTTTCTTCTATCGTATGCGGTGCGTGGTCGGTGGTTATAATATCTATTCTATCATCAAGTAGTGCTTTTAACAAGCCTTGTTTATCCTGTTCTGTTTTTATGGCCGGATTCCATTTAATCAGCATCCCTAATCGTTCATAGTCTTTGTCTGAAAACCAGAGGTGATGTACGGAAACTTCAGTGGTTATTTTTTTCTCTTGCAGCGGAATATCGTTCTGAAATAAGTGTGTTTCAGCTTCCGTGGTTAAATGTAGAATATGTAATCTAGCACTGTGTTTTTTTGCCAATTCAATAGCTCGTTTGGTTGCTTCATAACAGCCTTCCGTACTTCTAATTATTGGATGAAACTTTGCAGGAATAGCATCGCCATATTTTTCTCTAAAAGCCTCTTCGTTGGCTTCTACTATCTCCTCTTTTTCAGAATGAATGGCAATAATGGATTTACAATTAGCAAATAGCTTTTCCATTGTCTCTGGATTGTCCGCAAGTAGATTTCCCTTTTTGGTAAAATACAACCCGTCATCAGAAACGCCTATAAACTGGCTGGTGTCCATTTTTGAAACCTCGTCAATATTATCTCCATTTACACCAAGGAAGAACGAATAATTGGCCAAGGATTTTTTTGAGGCAATTTCATACTTTTCCTTTAGGCTTTCAACGGTTAAAATATTGGGAACTGTATTTGGCATATCAATAAAAGAAGTAACTCCACCTGCAATAGCTGCTTTACTTTCAGTATATAAATCTCCCTTGTGCGTTAGTCCTGGGTCTCTAAAGTGGACTTGACCGTCAATGATTCCTGGGAATAGGTGTTTACCCGTTCCATCTATTATGTTGTGGTTTGGTTCACCATCAATATTCCCGATTTGTTGAATACATCCGTTAGCCAAAAGTACATCTGCAACAAATGCTTTTCCTTCGTTTACAATAGTTGTATTCTTAATTAAAATACTATCCTTCATCGTTTATGTTCTGTTTTACATTCTGCTGTTCTAAAACGGGCACTACAACCCTAAAATCTCATTAATCGTATCGACTTTCCTTCTTTTCGGCGTAAACCTAAGGCAGCCATGTATCCTTACCAAAATCAGGCTTCCGCTTCTCTAAAAAGGCATTTCTACCTTCTTTAGCTTCCTCGGTCATATAGGCTAAACGAGTGGCCTCTCCTGCAAATACTTGCTGCCCTACCATACCGTCATCCGTTAAATTCATAGAAAACTTTAGCATTTTGATTGCCGTTGGAGATTTCTCCAGTATCTCCTGTGCCCATTCAAAAGCGGTGTCTTCCAAATCGTCGTGCGGGACAACGGCATTCACCATCCCCATTTCAAAAGCATCCTGTGCGGAATAGTTTCGACCCAAAAAGAAAATCTCCCGCGCTTTTTTCTGTCCTACCATTTTTGCCAAATATGCAGATCCGTAGCCACCGTCAAAACTGGCTACATCGGCATCGGTCTGCTTAAAAATAGCATGTTCTTTGCTGGCCAAGGTCATATCACAGACGACGTGCAAACTATGTCCACCACCAACCGCCCACCCCGGAACAACGGCAATAACTACTTTCGGCATAAAACGAATCATCCGCTGTACTTCCAATATATTTAAACGATGTTGACCGTCTGTACCAACATATCCTTTCTCTCCCCTAGCCTTTTGATCGCCTCCACTGCAAAAAGACCAAATTCCGTCTTTAGTCGATGGCCCTTCGCCAGATAACAATACCACACCAATAGAAGTATCCTCTTGGGCATCAAAAAAAGCTTTTATAAGTTCGCTAGTAGTGCTCGGTCTAAAGGCATTGCGCACATTGGGCCTGTTGAATGCAATACGGGCAACCCCATCGCACTTTTTGTACGTAATATCTTCGAATTCTATGGCGGTTTGCCAATTTGGACTTTTCATATAATTGTTTTTTTAATTGGGGACTTGTTTCTCGATGCTTCCCAGCTCAATTCCTTCAAAATACGTCACGCTCATGTTATTTTCATGAAAGACCTGTTTAATAGCCTTATGGACTTCAAAAGTACCTTCCCATTAATTATCAGATAAAACATAAGGGCGAATAGCTAGTGTGATATTATGACTATAAAAGTTTTTGATTCCTATTTCTGTTGCTAAACCATTAATCGTTACGGGAGTATTGGCGCGTACTGTAGTTATCATACCCCGTACTTTGGAAAAATATTCAGCATATGGAATATGAGTATTCAGCTCTAAACGAACCAAACCATTTTTAGAAAAACGGGTTACTAGGCTGTCCTTTATTTTTGTATTTGGAACACTAAGTGTCTTATTTTTCGGGGTTGCCAATAGGGTATTGAAAATTCCAATTCCCTCTAGCTTTCCAAATTTATTATCAATCTGAATCCAATTGTGGGCCTTATAGCATTTTAGACAAAGCATTAAAATACCGGAAGCAAAATTACCCAAACGTCCTTGCAGAAGGAGTCCTATCGCAAAACTCATAGCGGCTACCACCATAACCAATTCGGATAGCTGTACGCCAAGAATGGAGACTGCTATCCAAACTAAAATAATCTTTAGTACAGGAACCAACAACAAAATGGTAAACGGCCGCATGGTATCGGAAATACGCAGTCGCTCTAAGTTCTTGGACAATAAAAGGTCCAATTTTTTAAGCAGCTTGAAACCTATCCATAAAACGAAGATTGCTGCCAATATCCTTGGGGCGAAGAAAACAACATTATCTAGTATGAGCTGAGCGTAGTGTTCAACTTTATTCATGGTCAGTGTAATAAGTGTCTCACAAAAATAAGGCACTCGAAGGAATTAAAACAGAGTTTTTAATACTATTCCGGTTATACACATTGCAATTACAGCGAAGTTGTAATACTTCCCAGTAACTAGGGTTCCTTAAAAATCCGCTGCTACAAATGAAATCGACATAGTTAAACTTGTTAGGAAATACTATTCACCAGTAACTCTAAAAATCCATGTTTTTTCTTGGTACTTACCGTCAAGTTTGGACTCTCTAGCCTTTCTTGCGTCGGCTATAGAAGTGTATCGACCAAGATAGACATAGTTGTACTTATTGGTCTCCCTGTAGAAAGAACCTGCGGAAATCCCCCTCTTTTTCATATCTCCCATAAAGGCATCAAAATAGCGCTTTGTTCCGAAAACATTGGCGATTAAATAGTAGCCTGGTTCTAGATTTCCTTGTTTAGTTACTTCCTCATAGCGTTCGCCCGGTTTTGGTATTACAACTTCGTTCTTCAGTACCAAGCGTTCTGCTTCGGCCTTAGTATTGGCAATCTGGTTTAAGGAATCCTGTTGTCGCTGCACATTCAAGGCAATAGCCTCTTCACGAGCTTTTTCAATAACGTTTATGGAATCTTGTCTCTTTTGCCTTTTCTGGGCAACCATTTTCCGAAAGACCAAGGCCTGATTGGCCCTGTTAATAGAGTCAGCTTTACGTCTAAGGTCTCTTTTAGATTCCTTCACGGCGCCATCGGTATATTTACCCGACTGGCGAACCGAATCCCTATACTGTTTAGCTCTTATCTTATTCGAGCGTTCTTTAGCCTTTTCATCTTTTTTTGACGTAAGTTCTTCGGACATTTTTAACTCTTCCTCAAGCGCTTTTTCTTTCTCTTTTTGTTCTGCTATTAGTTGCTCTTCGGGCGGCTGTGCCTTTTCCAAACTTCCAAACCTGTAAGAGGTAACCAGTTCAAAAGTAGGGTCCACACCTTTCAATTCTGGACTGGTACCAAACTCGACCAAGGCGCCTATGGAAAAACGTTTTAGGAAGCGTCCGCCTGCACCTGCAGAAATACCGTAAAACGAATTATAACCTGCTTGTGCCCAAAATTTTTGGGAGCTTAAAATAGCGTTAAATCCGTATTGCGTATCAAACCCAGGAATCGATTTAAAATAAACCGCAGGGCGCAAATAGGAATTACCATCTGAGTTTAAAATTTCCATTGGGATATCATAACTAGCGAGTCCGAAAAACATTCTATCCGTAGGGCTCGTATTACGCTCATTGGTGCTCAGATTATAATCAAACATGTTTTCTGATACAAAACCAATGTTAAATTTGTCTACCCGCAAATTTAAACCTGGTGCCAACTGCAATACCATATCGTTCTCGGGTAATCTTTGTATGGGATTAGGCTGGAAAAGCCGCTCATCTGCCAATTTCTGTTGAAAGGCAAAAAAGTTTAAGCCTATTCCAAGTCGCACATTAGAACTAAAATCAATAGCATACGCATAGTTGATAGCAGCTCCTGTATTCAAGAAAATTCCCGTATTATTTTGAAAAAATGCACCACCTACCGCGGATTCTTCGTTTAGCTTATGGGTATAATTAAAGAAAATCGAGGTTGGATCGGCATCGTAAGTCTGCCACTGCCATCTTGCCCATAGGGCTGCGGAGGGGGCATTATTACGGTCCAACGCATACGCTGGATTTACAAGGCTGGAATTGTATTCTGTAATATTCTGTTGCCTAAAATCGTTTGGTAAAGGTGCGGTTTGTGCACGCACACCAAAAACTACAAAACCGATAAGAAATGCCCCGCAAAAATTTTTCATATGCAAAAAAACAAAAAATAGCGTACTGAACGCACTATTTTCGAGTATTTTTAGTTCTATAAATAGCAAACAATAGTACAAAAATGAAGTTTCTAAAACTAATTCTCCTTACTGGATTTATTTTTTTACAATCCTGTAAGGAAGAACGACCTGCAACCATAGTTAAGGCCGATAACGTAACTACAACTTTTTATCTCATAAGGCATGCAGAAAAGCTGCGAAGTAATCCGGACGATGCCGACCCAGAATTAAACCAAAAAGGACTGGGACGTGCCATGCATTGGGCGGAAATATTAATAGATGCTAATATAGATGCCATCTATTCTACCGACTATGCCAGAACGGCAATGACCGCGGCCCCTTTATCCGTAAAAAACAATATAGATGTTCAATATTATGACCCTAGAACATTAGATATGGAACAGTTGAAAATAGAAAACCTAAATAAAAATGTGTTGATAGTGGGGCATAGCAATACGACACCACAAATGGTTAATATGTTATTGGATGATGAGAAGTACGAGGCCTTAGATGATAATGAGAATGGCACACTTTTTATTGTGAAACTTGTTAATGGTGTGGCTACTGATTCTAAATTAGTATTTAATTGTAATTGCCCGGAATAACGCTTATGTCTTCTAATTTTATTTCGGAAAGTAGTTCTAAGGCTCCCAGATTATAAAGTTCGTCTATACTCTGAATTTGATGATTTAACTGCGCGTTTTTATAATTCTGATAATCCACGAAGCGGATACCACCCACGACTCTTTCATTAAATGCTTTTCTAAAGCGTTGACCGCCTCCATTTATGTGGAATTCATAGGCTAAATAGGTGGGCTTGTATGTTTTTGAATCGAACCAGTACACATAAATGTCATCGTAGTCTTCACCCCCTCCGCTTTTATCAAAGCTCACTTCAACTTTGTGATACGCTGTTGAATGGATTTTCACTTTGCCTAAATACTTTTTATTTACTGCTGCATCATTAAGTCCGTAAGGCAGATATGCAAAATAATGTACGGAGTTTATAGAATTGGCATAAACATTCGCCACTGAATCAGATAGTACTACAAGACTATCGTTTACTGCACGTTGTAACCCCGAAGGAGATTTCACATCAGTTATCCTGATACTATCCTTAACAAAGCTTCTTTTTAGAATTCTTTTATTCACTGGGCCTTCCGCGCTGTAAGCAATATCCCGAAAACGAAAAGAGATATCATTTGTGATATAATTCTCCCCACCACTTGCCGCAATGCTTTTATCTATAATTTCTTGTGCGGTAGGTTCTTTTATTTCTGCATTACATGCTGTTACAAGTAATAGTGCCACTATCCAATACCATCTATTCATCACTTTTATTTTAATACTTATTCGTAAACTGATAAGGTTCATTACAAATGAAGCACTTTAATTCTTTTTAAAAGTTAAGCTGATTATTTAATTGTGCTTATTTTTGCAGTGTATGCAAAAGAACATTAACATAAAAAACAAAAAAGCACGGTTCGAATATGAACTGTTGGATAAATATACGGCTGGTATCGTTTTGGGTGGCACAGAAATCAAATCTCTTAGATCCGGTAGGGCTTCTATTTCTGAGAGCTTTTGTGAATTTAATGACCGTGGAGAGCTTTTTGTTATCAATATGCAGATTGATGAATACTCTCATGCATCTCACTACAACCACAAACCTAAGGCTCAAAGAAAATTGTTGTTACAAAAAAGAGAATTAAAAAAATTATTTAAAGAGGTAACAACCTCTGGCCTTACCATTGTGCCGCTAACACTCTTTATAAATGACCGTGGTTTTGCCAAAATCCAAATCGCATTGGCAAAGGGTAAAAAACTCTACGATAAAAGAGAGACGATGAAAGACAATGACAATAAGCGTGACCTGGCCAGAATTAAAAAGAGTTTTAATAATTAGAAATCTAAATTTTCCAACTACACTACTAAACAATTTTTAAACATTTTAAGCTTCCTTTTCACAAGTCCGCTAAAGGGTAGCAGCTTTAAATTATGCACCTATCTAATTTTGAACTTTTGCAAGAACTAATGGAATTAGCAACTAATTTTTATCTTCCAACAAGGGAACAAATTTAAAGGAACCAAATTCTCTTTTTTTAAATTCCTTTTCGCTAGTCCTTATGTAAAGGGTCATAATTTGTTCTTCAAAACCTACAGGAATAACCAACCTACCTCCTACTTTTAGTTGGGAAAGTAAAGCCTTAGGTACTTCCGGAGCACCTGCAGTTACGATTATACGGTCAAAGGGAGCGTCCTCTGGCAGGCCTTTATATCCATCTCCAAAAATAATTTTCTTAGGTCTGTAGCCCATTTTCTTAAAAAACAGATTTGTTTTTTTAAAAAGTTCCAATTGTCTTTCTATGGTAAATACTTTTGACCTACATTTTAACAAAACGGCTGTTTGATACCCACTACCAGTGCCTATTTCCAATACGGTCATATTGGGTTTCAATTCCAATAATTGGGTTTGAAAGGCAACGGTATAGGGTTGGGAAATGGTTTGATTAGCAGCGATAGGAAATGCCTTATCTTGGTAGGCATGTCCTTCAAAACTGCTATCCATAAACAAGTGCCTAGGGATGTCTCGGATGGCATCTAGGACCATTGCATCTGTTATTCCCTTGTCTATCAATACTTGCGCTAATTGGTTGCGCATTCCCCTGTGTTTTAAGGTGTCTTTCAATGGTGGTTTATTTGGAATTCAAATGTAGTAAAGTTCCCTTTACGAAAGAAACACAATAAAATAAACGTGTAAAAAAAGTGGGATTTTGGCAGGGGTATTCTACTAAACTTCTAAACAATGCGTATTTTTGATAAAAACAAAAATCATGCTAAAAGCGGGTGTTTTAGGAGCAGGTCATCTTGGGAAAATCCATTTACGCTTACTCCAAGAATCTGATAAATATGAGTTGGTAGGATTCTACGACGCGGACCTTATCAACGGTAAGAAAGTTAGTGCAGAATTCGGTTATACCTATTTTAACAACATTAATGAATTAATTGCTGCCGTAGATGTAGTAGACATCGTTACGCCCACCCTTTCCCATTACGAGTGTGCCAAAAAGGCTATGGAAAGCGGGAAGCATATTTTTATAGAAAAACCGATTACCAACACCTTAGAAGAGGCTGAGGAACTTTTAGAGCTGGAAGTAAAATTTGGTGTAATAGGACAAGTGGGACATGTAGAGCGGTTTAATCCTGCTTTTACTGCGGTAAAAAATGCGATACATGAACCCATGTTTATAGAAACACATCGTTTGGCTGAATTTAATCCTAGAGGAACGGATGTTCCTGTGGTGCTAGACCTTATGATTCATGATATAGATGCTATTCTTAGCGTAGTAAACTCTAAAGTAAAAAAGATAAATGCCAGCGGTGTGTCTGTAATTAGTCAATCTCCCGATATTGCCAATGCGCGACTAGAATTTGAAAATGGCTGTGTGGCCAATCTAACGGCCAGTAGAATTTCCTTAAAGAACATGCGTAAATCCCGTTTTTTCCAGAAAGATGCATACATATCTGTCGATTTTTTAGAAAAGAAGGTAGAAGTAGTCAAAATGAAGGATGCACCCAAAAACCCAGGTGATTTTGATATGATATTACAAAATGCCGAAGGGGTAAAAAAACAAATATATTTTGAAAATCCTTCCATTGCAACCAACAATGCCATTTTGGACGAATTGGAAAGCTTTGCAGATTCCATAAATAATGGTACTACTCCTGTAGTCTCTCTAAAGCAAGGTACCGAAGCCTTAAAAGTAGCGTTACAAATCATTGCTTCTTTTGACGATAATAAAATATTAAACTAATGAAAAATATAGCGGTAATAGGTGCAGGTACTATGGGCAATGGTATCGCACACGTTTTTGCACAAACAGGCTTTAATGTCCGGTTGATAGATATTTCCGAAGAAAGCTTGGATAAGGGTATTGCTACCATTTCCAAAAATTTGGACCGAATGGTCGCAAAAGAAAAAATAACAGAAACGGACAAAACAAATACATTAGCTCAAATAACTTTGTGTTCTGATTTAAAAGAAGGTGTGGCAGAGGTCGACCTTGTAGTGGAAGCTGCTACTGAAAATATCAACCTTAAACTTAAAATATTTAAGGACTTGGACATCATTTGTCCCCCAAAAACAATTTTAGCCACCAATACGTCTTCCATATCAATCACCCAGATAGCCGCAGAAACTTCCCGACCCGAAAAGGTAATTGGAATGCACTTTATGAACCCCGTGCCTATAATGCAATTGGTTGAAATTATACGAGGTTATAGTACTTCTGCTGAAACCACAAGAACCATTATGGCTCTTTCAAAGACATTGGGAAAGACACCAACAGAAGTCAATGATTATCCTGGATTTGTAGCCAACCGTATTTTAATGCCAATGATTAACGAAGCTATAGAAACGCTTCATCATGGCGTAGCCGGAGTTGAAGAAATAGACACTATAATGAAACTAGGAATGGCACATCCTATGGGACCTTTACAGTTGGCAGATTTTATTGGTTTGGACGTTTGTCTTTCTATAATGAATGTATTATACAACGGATTTAAAAATCCAAAATACGCTCCTTCTCCCCTAGTGGTGAATATGGTTACCGCAGGCAAGCTAGGTATTAAGTCCGGCGAAGGGTTTTATGACTACAGCGAAAATAGAAAGGCGGAAACAGTTTCTAAACAGTTTTTAACAGGATAAATGGCAACAGTTAAACCCTTCAAGGCTATTAGACCAACACAGGATAAAGCGCCCTTTGTTATCTCTCGCTCTTATCAATCCTACTCTAAAAAGGAATTGAACGCCAATTTAGAATTTAACCCGTTTTCATTTCTGCACATCATCAACCCAGGGTATAAATTTGACAAGCACGTGTCGGGTAGTAAAAGATTTTCAATGGTACGCAATCGGTATCTTGAGTTTTTGGAAGATGATATCTTAAAGAAAGATACTGATTCCAGCTTTTATCTGTATCAAATTGAACAGGACGATTTGGTATGTTGTGGGCTTTTTTGCGCTACATCAGTAACAGATTACAAGAACAACCTTATCAAAAAACACGAGGATACTATTAAACGCAGGGAAACCATGTTTGCAAGCTATTTGAAAACAGTAAAATTCAATGCAGAGCCTGTTTTAATGACCTATACCGACACGGCGGAAATAAATGCACTACTCAATACGGAAAAAGAAAAAACACCCACCCACCACTTTACAACACCGGACAGGGTAACACATACCCTTTGGGTTATTTCGGATAAAAAGATAACCGAAAGTATACAGCATCAATTTGCAACAGTAAATAAGCTCTACATTGCCGATGGGCATCATAGAAGTGCTTCTTCCCATTTGTTGTCTAATATGTTTCCATCCGCTAATGCGCCAGAAGAAGTGCCGACGGATTATTTCATGAGCTACCTTATTCCAGAATCTCAAATACGCATCTATGAATTCAACCGTATGGTCAAAGACCTGAACGGTTTAAGTAAGGAAGAATTTTTAATTGGATTGGATGCGTATTTCAGAATAGAAAACCAAGGAAATATGCTTTACAAGCCTACCAAAAAACATCATTTTTGCATGTATCTGGACGGCGAATTCTATTCCTTATACCTAAGAAAAACAGCCTACACTTTTACTGATACCTTAAGCGCGCTGGATACCCAAATACTTTATAAAACCGTTCTAGAGCCTATCTTGGGCATCTCCGATTTACGAAATGACAAACGAATCGCCTATGGCTATGGAAAGCACAATGGCATCCGGATGAAAAATGAAATTGATGCCGGACGTTACACCGTAGGCTTCAATATGCTTCCCATTGGTATTTCGGAATTAAAACAAATTGCCGATGATGGTTTGGTTATGCCTCCAAAAAGTACGTACATAGAACCGAAACTAAGAAGTGGCATCGCCATTTACGAACTTTGAATACCTTAAATTTAATAGATACATTTATTACATGTCGATACAAAAAAAATTAACGAGTATACGTAAATTTATTCCGCAAGAAGTGAGCCTCGTTGCGGTATCTAAGACCAAACCTGTTTCCGACCTTCAGGAAGCATACGATGTCGGACAACGTATTTTTGGAGAGAACAAAATACAGGAAATGACCCAAAAATGGGAAGAACTTCCTAATGATATCCAATGGCACATGATTGGCCACGTGCAACGAAACAAAGTCAAGTACATGGCCGAATATGTGGCGATCATCCATGGAGTTGATAGCTTAAAGTTGCTAAAAGAAATTGACAAACAGGCCAAAAAACACGACCGTATAATTTCTTGTTTGCTGCAAATACATATTGCAGAAGAAGACACCAAATTTGGTTTTAATGAAGAAGAACTAAACGCCTTAACTCAAAATCCAGAGTTCATCCATTTAGAGCATATAAAAGTTGCTGGACTTATGGGAATGGCCACCTTTACAGACGACAAGGACCAAATACGACGAGAATTCAAGACGCTAAAAGCACTTTTTGAGAACCTAAAGGTAGAATTACCCACTATAGAAATCCTTTCCATGGGAATGAGCGGGGATTACGAAATCGGTATAGAAGAAGGAAGCACTATGGTGCGTATAGGAAGTAGTATCTTTGGAGCACGAAACTAGAACCCTAAAACTTACAAGCCAAACTCAGACAGCTAATAATACTTAAAAGGAAGATGTACGCAGTTTTAGATATAGAGACCACGGGAGGAAAGTATAATGAAGAAGGTATCACGGAGATTGCCATTCACAAATTTGATGGACATGATGTCGTGGACAGTTTTATCAGTTTAGTCAATCCAGAAAAAGACATCCAGCCCTTTGTAGTTAATCTTACGGGCATCAATAATAAAATGCTGCGTACTGCACCAAAATTCCATGAGGTAGCAAAACGTATTGTAGAAATTACGCAAGACACTGTTATCGTAGCGCATAATGCGCAGTTTGATTATCGTATTCTAAGAACAGAATTTAGACGATTAGGATACAATTTTGAAAGAAAAACCTTATGCACCGTAGACCTATCGAAAAACCTGCTTCCCGACGCTGAATCCTATAGTTTGGGCAAATTAGTGCGCTCCTTGGGGATTCCGGTTACTGATCGGCACAGAGCCAATGGCGATGCGCTTGCTACCGTAAAACTTTTTAAATTACTGCTAGCTAAGGATAGTGAAAAGACAATCATACAAGACGTTATTCGCAAAGAGGCACATGGCGAGCTTTCCGAAAAACAATTGGATATCGTTAAGAACATGCCCAGCAAAACTGGTTTATTTTACACGCATAATAAGGATGGGGACATTATTTATTTAAGTAAAACTACGGATATCAAAAAGCGTGTAAATCAGCTATTTACCAAAAGTGGGGACCGTTCTAGAAAACTGATAAAGGAAACCAAAAAAGTAACTTTTGAACGTACCGGAAGTGAATTAGTTGCGCTTTTAAAGGAACACCAAGAATTGCTTAAGAATAAACCTAAATATAATTCCTCACCTAAAAAGCGTATGTTTTCCCATACCCTTTGCTCCACAATCAACGAGTCTGGTTATATAGTGTTAAGAGCGGTACCGGTATCCGATTGCAAACACCCCAATGGAGTTTTTAATGGGGTTTTTAGTGCCAAAAACCATTTGCATAAAATAACCAAGGAATATAAACTCTGCAATAAACTTAATGGTATAAGCGAAGCCAGAACCAACTGTGCAGCTTATTCAGATGGTGAATGCAACGGAGCTTGCATCCAAAAAGAAGCACCAGAGACTTACAATAAACGCTTGTTAGAAGCATTATCAAAATACACCTTGAAGGGAAAAGATATCCTCTTGATAGATAAAGGACGGGAAATAGGCGAAAACAGCGTTATTTTGATTAAAAAAGGTTCCCTTGTAGGTTTAGGCTATTACGACCTTAACCATCAAATAAATAATATGCCTATCTTAGAAACTTTGATAACACCTATGAACGGTACGGTAAATGCTAATTTCATCATAGAAGCCTATCTCAGAAAGAAACGCATATTAAAAACAATTCCTATCAACACGTGAATTCAAAAGGGGGAAAATCAAAATCCAATTGGAAAAATAAACTTCATGAAATTATTTATGAAGCGGACACCGTTACTGGTAAGTGGTTTGATTTAATACTCATCATTCTTATCATTCTCAGTGTTATCCTAATTATGTTGGAGAGTGTTGAGTATATCGATTTAAAATATCACAAGGAACTCCTATTTTTAGAATGGATAGTGACTATATTTTTTACGATAGAATATATTGCACGTATCATTTCTATTAAAAGACCATTTAAATACATATTTAGTTTTTATGGTATTATCGATTTCATCTCTACCATTCCGCTGTACTTATCTTATCTATTTGCCGGTTCACAAGTATTACTCGCGTTTAGAATATTTAGGATGCTTCGTGTTTTTAGAATTTTAAAATTAGTGAAGTTTATTGGTGAAGCCTCCCAGTTACAACAGGCAATGAAAGCTAGCAAAACAAAGATTGTCGTGTTTATTTATGTGGTGCTCATTCTATCCGTAATGATGGGTACTATTATGTATTTGGTAGAAAGTAAAGAAGCCGGCTTTACCAGTATACCAAGAAGTATCTACTGGACTATTGTGACCCTGACTACTGTAGGTTATGGGGATATTGCACCACAAACCAATCTAGGCCAGTTTATTGCCACAATTATTATGATTATGGGTTATGGCATTATTGCGGTTCCTACAGGTATCGTTACTGCAGAATTTGCTGCGGGGCAAGGCAAGGATGAAGAAAAAATCAAGAAAAGCACTACTTCACCAAACAATCAAGTAATACATCTAAATACTCAACACTGTCCATATTGCTCTACAGACGCACATAGGGATGATGCAAGCCATTGTTATAACTGCGGTAATATTTTAAATGAGTAGGGTGCTTATTTCCATAGTAGGGCCAACAGCCATAGGGAAGACAAAACTAGCAATTTCGTTAGCAGAGCACTACCGAACAGTAATCATATCTGCAGATTCCCGACAATTTTTCAAGGAAATGTCTATTGGTACCGCAGTCCCTAGCAAAAAGGAACTGGCCGCTACAAAACATCACTTTATACAACATAAGAGCATCTCAGAACCCTATTCTGTTGGGGATTTTGAAAAGGAGGCAATTCAACTACTCGATACTATTTTCAACGATCGTGAAGTTGTCGTCATGGTGGGCGGTAGCGGCTTATATGTTGATGCCGTAACCAAAGGCTTAAATGAATTTCCAGGTGTAGACCCACAGATACGGGAACAGCTTAACCTAGAGCTTCAAGTACAAGGGTTAGAACAGCTTCAAAAAAAACTGCAAAATCTTGACCAAGCCTATTACAAAACGGTTGATTTAAACAATCCACATAGGTTGATACGGGCCTTGGAGATTTGTATTGGTACTGGAAAACCCTATAGCAGCTTTTTAGGAAAACCAAAAAAAGAAAGAAACTTTACGACCTTAACCATCGGCTTACAGGCAGAGCGGGAAAAGATATATGACAATATCAACCGAAGAGTGGATATCATGATGTCAGAAGGTTTTTTGGAAGAGATACGTTCCCTGATAGCCTATAAAGACTTGAATGCGCTAAGGACCGTAGGCTACAAAGAACTCTTTAATTATTTAGAGGGCAATTGGGACTTGGAAACAGCAATAGCCGAAATGAAAAAAAATACACGACGATTTGCTAAAAGACAACTAACTTGGTTCAAAAGAAATGAGGACACTATTTGGTTAGATGCCAAAAGTAGTTCTATCCAAAAATTAGAAACCGTTGCGGCGGCAGCACAGAAACTTATAAGTGAATAAACCTCGAATTATATATGTCATGGGTGTTTCAGGCAGTGGTAAATCTACTGTTGGTAGCCTACTGGCAAAACGTTTAGGCTATCAGTTCTTTGACGGTGACGATTACCATCCCCAGTCGAATCTAAGCAAAATGTCTAGAGGCGAAGCACTAACCGATACCGACCGCATGGGCTGGCTTAAGCTTCTTAACAAAATTGCTATAGAAAATCAAGAAAAGGGAGCTATAATCGTATGTTCTGCATTAAAAGAGAATTACAGGATTCAGCTTCAAAAGAACTTAGATAATAATTCTGAGTTTTTATATTTGCAAGGCAGTATGAAAGCTATTAGCAAACGCCTTGCAAAGCGGAAAGAACATTTTATGCCTACAGGGCTTCTTCAATCTCAATTTGATACCTTAGAAGAGCCAAAAAACGCAATTTGCATAAGCATCATCAAAACCCCTGTAGAAATAATAACTGAGTTCATTAAAAAGGTAGCTCCCAGAAAATAATTATTAATTCGCCAAAAAGATACCTTTTTGAATACCGTGTCCAAAAAAGAATTATCCATTTAGATTTCAAAAGCATATTTAACTATGCTGAAACCCATAGAACAAACACATTTAAAAGAGAACTATTCCGTTTCTGTCTTTATGACCAAACGAAAACCTTCCCCGTGAATATTTAATATCTCTACTGTATCATCTACCTTTAAATACTTCCGTAGTTTTGCGATATAAACATCCATACTTCTGGACGTAAAATAATTGTCGTCTCTCCAAATTTTAGTCAAAGCCAATTCTCTTGGCATCAAATCATTCTCGTGCAACGCCAACATACGCAATAGTTCATTCTCTTTTGGAGATAGCTTAATAGAATCGGTGTCTTTGTATTTTAAAAACCTTAGTTTAGAATTTAAGTGAAAGCCTCCTATAGTAAATTCAAACTTCTTACTATCCGCTAAACTATTGGATGCCTTTCGCTGTAGAATGGCTTTAAGTTTCATTAAAAGCACTTCAGAATCAAAAGGTTTATTCAAATAATCGTCAGCACCTGCCTTATAGCCTTTAAGCACATCTTCCTTCATGGTTTTGGCCGTAAGAAATACGATAGGAACGTTCTCGTTCTTTTCTCGAATCTCCCTAGCCAAGGTAAACCCATCTTTATATGGCATCATCACATCTAAAATACAGATGTCATAATTATCCTTTTTAAATTTTTCAAAACCCTCCATTCCGTTCTTTGCCAACGTAACATCAAAGTCATTCATGGACAAATAATCCTTAAGCACTATTCCAAAATTTGGATCGTCCTCTACTAAAAGTATTTTCTTATTTATTGTTTCCATACTATTTTTAAATTAAAGGTAGTTTAACAAAGAAAGTGCTTCCTTTTCCCTTTTCACTTTCCACATAGACCTCCCCTTGGTGATCGTCTACTATTTTCTTTACATAAGCCAAGCCTAGGCCATGACCCTTTACGTTGTGTACATCTCCAGTGTGTTCCCTGTAAAACTTTTCAAAAACTTTTTTCAGCACCGGTTTGCTCATTCCAGACCCTTGGTCTTCTACCCTGATAATAATATAATTCTTTGCTTTTTCAGTATATATATCTATTTTTGGTGCGTCTTGAGAATATTTTATGGCATTATCCAGCATATTCACGATAACATTTGTAAAGTGCATTTCATTAGCTAGCACTTCGGAACGCTCAGATTTTAAATGCGTCTGAATATATCCTCCCCTATCTTTGGCAATCAAATCTACATGCGTAATAGCATCTTCTATTAAGTCGTGAACATCTACCCTATCCTTACTTATATCCAACTGATTCTTTTCTAATTTAGAAATTCGTAAGACATTTTCTACTTGGGCGTGCATTCTTTTGTTCTCCTCCCTAATCATAGTAAGGTATCGATGTACCTTTTCATGATCTCCTATTATCTTAGGGTTTCTTATAGCCTCTACAGCCAAATTTATCGTTGCTATAGGGGTTTTGAACTCATGTGTCATATTGTTTATGAAATCTGTTTTTATTTCAGATATCTGCTTTTGTTTTATCAACTGATAAATTGCACCAGAATAAGCAATCACTATAATTAGCGTAAACAACAAGCTCAACAATGCCATGCCTAGAATTGAACTAACCAAAAACCGCTTCTTTTCCGGAAAAGAAACCAATAGGTCAAAATTGGAACTCCCTTCCATATCCGTAAACATATGTGCCCTGTAAATATTTTTTTCCGAATACTTAAATTTTTTAGACTTTACTTTAGTAGGCAAACCGTTGCTATACACCCCGTATTCAAAAGTAATTTCTATACCTCTATTTTCAAGCTCTCGTTGCATGAGCAGTTCTATCTCTTGAGCAGAGACCCTTACATGGATAGGAACACTTTTCGCTTTGGAGCTGAATAATTCTTTTAATGCCAACTTATCAAATTCGGATAGTCCACCAATTTTTTCGACCCGTTGTTGCGGCGTCAACCTAAATCCTTTACCGTCTAAAGAAAAGTCCTCCTTAAAAATTGAAGTTCTACGCTTACTTGTGTAATTTCTTATTATGGTATCGCTACCATCCGGATTATCAAAGAACGTTGAGGAAATACTATAGTCCTCTTCTAGTATGCCGTGTTCGTAAAGTAATATTTCATTCGAATTTACATCCCTATCTATGAAAAAGAAGTTGGTGAACTGTGTATCTACCAATTCTCCAACACTATCCCTAGCATGAAGATACCTGTCAAAATAATTCTTGGTCTCTCTTTCGCTAATTTTATCAGTAACACTATTTAATGCCTCAGACACCATATTCGAAAACTGTTCCTCCCTGTCTTCAACCGATTTGTTGATCCAAAAACTTTGGACAACTATCAATCCAATGAGGGATGAGCTCATAAGAATAACCAAGAGCACAAATAACTTCTTATTCATTAATTGTTAAAATTACAGATTTAGTATAAGGGAAATAGCGGATTTAACCTAAGCTTAACATAAATGTTAAAATCATTGAGAAGCTAGCAATATGCAAGGAGAGCCATGTTGATTTCGGCAACTTTTATTGTAGTTTCATCCAAATCTACATTCGCTACCACGTAGTCGGCCAAAGGTATTTTAATATTATCCCCCAACTGATTACCCATTCGTTCCAAAACTTGTTGCTTGGTACTCCCGTCTCTTGCAGTTATCCGTTCTACACGAATATCCTTCGGTGCGGTAACCAAAATAATTTTATTATAAAATTCCTGCATAGTATTCTCGAACAACAAAGCCGTCTCTTGGACTACAAAAGGATGGTCCTGTTTTTTCGACCATCTTAAAAAATGCTTCCGTACCGCAGGGTGCACAATAGCATTAAGCTTTTGCAAAAGATTTTTGTCATTAAAAACTTTTTTAGCAATAAAAGCTCTATTAAGTGTGCCATTCAAAAAAGATTCTGCACCTAACAACTGGACTATTTTTCTTCGCAATACTTTAGAAGTATGCATTAACCGTTTCGCCTGTATGTCGGAATTGTAAACAGGCACACCCATATCTTCTAATAGCTTTCCGACTATTGATTTACCACTACCTATACCACCAGTAAGTCCTACAATCATCATTCCCGTCTCAATATAAATTCCACTTCTTTAATCAATAAGGTAGCGTTGCTAAGGTTTTCTGGGAAATCTTCCATACGCAATGGCAATCTGTTATCAGCTGCCTTTTCTATTTGTTCATAGTCAGCATTAATCTTAAAATCTGATATATCCAAGGATTTCAAAGCCTTAATAGTGCCTTGACAGAGCACTTTAACATGATCGGGAAACATACGCACCTTAATACTGTCCGGAACATTAATCATCGTTATAGGTGCCGAAACTACCTTTTCGGAAAAACGAAACACCTTTCCTGAAATAGTTACCGAAGAAGGCGTTACCGTTGACTTTGTCAATTCCCTATGCAGTACCAAAGCATGTTCCTGAGAAAAGTCGTCCGTGATATTTTCTATGTCCAAAAAAGAAGTCCTAATAGACGTTATACTATCCACTTCACTTTTTGGGCCTCTGATAGTAACCATTGATGGGGCAACAATTATGGGTCCGTCTAACATATAATTATTAGCCAAATCAATAGTAGTTCTTGGAATAACATGAACTTTTTTCGCTACCAGAACTATGAAATCTATAAACAAGGTATCATTCTCCAGTTCTAATACTTCCATACTATTAGGCAGTTGGTTTTCAATTTGCCTCCGGTAAACCTTTGGTAAGACATAATACCGATTGTCCTTTACGTTAACCTTAGAAAGGTCTATTTGCACCTTGCGTTTCCGTATTTCGAAACCTACGAATTGAAAGCCCACCGCTTTTAATCTAACATTTATAGTCGCCCTTGGTTTTTTATTTAACAAAAGCTCCTGTGGTGTATTTACATACTCCAACATAAACGTAGTATTACTTACAAATGATTGTGATAAGTTGTTAATGAGCCAAGCGAGGCCAGAAAATACCAGGAAAAGCAAGAATACCTTTACTTTTCGCTTCTTTAATCCGGTTTTTATACGCTCTATAATCAAAATCAAGAATTAGTTTTAAAAAATAAGTTAGGAAATATGTCTTGAGGTGCACTCTTTTTAAATGTAGTGAATATAGTAGATTTTAAAAAACCATAGCCATAACCAACAAACTGAACTATCGCAGCAAATACTGCCAATAGGGCAACCTTTAGGCTTTTAGTTTTCAAAAACGCATGCAGAAAAAGTAATAGATAATAAACACCGTAGCAAGCAATAGGCCATAAAATACTAAAAGCTGCAAGTACTGCAGCTGTAATTAGCCCCAAGCAAAAAATACTTGGAAACCAATAGGTGAGCTTTACTGTTTCAGGATGCCATTTGTTCAAAATAGGTCGTACCATTCCAAACTTATTTACTTGCACATAAAAGGTACGCCAATCAATACGTCTCTTATGGTATACAAAGGCTTCGGAAATTAATTTGGTGTTATACCCTTTATTCCAAATACGAATGGTTAAATCTGGGTCTTCCCCAGGATGGATGTTTCCGTACCCACCAACAGTCTCAAAAGCTTCTTTAGATATGCCCATATTAAAGCTTCTTGGCTGAAATTTATCAACCGCTTTTTTCCCGCCACGTATGCCCCCAGTTGTCAAAAAAGAGGTCATGGTATAATTAATGGCCTTTTGAATATCTGAGAAAGAATCGTGTGCAGCATCCGGGCCTCCATAACAATGCACAAAATCGTTTTCTAAACTCTTCTCCGCCTGTTCCAAATATTCTGGGGGTAAAATACAGTCAGAATCCAATACAATAAAATAGTTGCCTTTTGCCAAGCGCATGCCATAGTTTCTGGAATCTCCTGGACCGGAATTGGATTTTTCATAATAAGAAATATCCAAGGCATATTTGTACGCTGAAATCACATCTACCGAAGAAACCGTAGAGCCATCCTCTACAATAACTACCTCAAATTCTCCGGTATAGGTCTGACCAGTAAGACTCTCTAACAGCTCCCTTATTTCGTTAGGCCTATTATAAACAGGTATAATAAAAGAAAAAGATCGTTTCATTTTTACTTTTATATCAATTATTGAAGTCCCTAATTATTATATTTTTCGTACTAGAAAGTACTAAAACTTCTCTATCACTTCTTGACTTACACCCGTATTGGAAAAACCACCGTCATGGAAAAGGTTTTGCATAGTTACTTTACGTGTTAAGTCAGAAAATAAGGTAATCGTGTAGTCGGCACAATCTTGCGCAGAGGCATTCCCAAGAGGAGACATCTTTTCAGCATAGCTAATAAAGCTGTCAAATCCTTTTACGCCTTGTCCTGCCGTTGTAGGCGTCGGTGATTGAGAAATAGTGTTCACCCGAACCCTTTTTTCTTTTCCAAAGAAATACCCGAAACTACGCGCTACCGATTCCAAATACGCCTTATTATCGGCCATATCATTGTAATCCGGAAATACACGTTGCGCGGCCATGTAGGTAAGCGCTACAATACTACCCCACTCATTCATGGCATCTGACTTGTAAAGCGATTGCATTACTTTATGAAAGGACAATGCGGAAACATCCCAACCTTTTGCCGTGAAATCATATTTTTCATCGGTATACGCCCTTCCTTTTCTTACGTTTACTGACATTCCAATAGAATGTAAAACAAAATCTAGCTTACCACCAAGAATCTCTTGAGCTTGGGACACCAAATTCTCCAAATCCTCAACACTAGTAGCATCCGCAGGAATTATTTGAGATCCTGTTTTCTCTGCCAGTTCCTTTATCTGTCCCATTCTCATGGCAATAGGTGCATTTGTTAATACAAAAGTACCCCCTTCTGCGTGAACACTCATTGCTGTTTTCCAAGCGATAGAGTTTTCATCCAATGCCCCAAATATGATTCCTTTTTTACCCTTTAATAAATTATATGCCATGCTGATACTACTAAAATTTTAGATTTATGAATCAAAGATATTTAAAATATGTGTAATTAGTTCAATAGCTCCTTAGCATGGGCCATTGCAGAGTCTGAAAGTTCTTTGCCTCCAAGCATTTGGGCAATTTCTATCACGCGCTGATCATACACCAGTTTTTTCATATTGGTACGTGTTCCTTCGTTCTCTTCTGTCTTATACACCTTAAAGTGATGATGCCCTTTTGATGCCACTTGTGGAAGGTGTGTAATGGAGAAAACCTGCATTTCTGCACTCATATCTCTCATAATATCTGCCATACGATTAGAAATTTCTCCAGACACTCCGGTATCAATTTCGTCGAACATGATGGTAGGTAACTTTTCGTACTTAGCCAAAATCGCTTTGATAACCAGCATAATACGTGACAATTCCCCCCCAGAAGCGACTTTTTTAAGTACTCCATACGAGCTACCTTTGTTCGCTGTAAACAAGAAAGAGAGTTCATCCATCCCGTTCGCCTTAAAGCTATCCGTAGGGTTTAAAGATATTTGAAAAGAAGCACTGGGCATTCCCAAAAGGGACAAATCAGCTTCCAATTGCTTTTTTAATCGTGGTATTACCCCGTTTCGTTTTTCGCGCAGCAGTGCGCCTCGCTCTTCCAACGAAGATTCCAGCTCTTGCAGTTCCTTAGTCTTTAAAACTATTTTCTGGTCCACATTCGCAGTTTCAAAAAGGCTATCTGAAAGTTGATTCCTGATTGCAATCAACTCGGAAATCTCCGAAACCCCGTGCTTTTTTTGTAAATTATAAAGGAGTTGTAATTTTGTATTTACCTCTTCTAATAATCCAGGATCTGACTCAACAGCCTCCTGGAAAGCCTGTAATTCTGTATTTACATCATCTAATTCTATAAAAACCGATTGTATTCTTTCATGTAGGCTTGCATACTGGGTTCCAAAACCTGCTAATTTTAAAAGTGACGATCGCGCTTCAGTCATTAAGGAGAGTACCCCGATTTCATCATCGTTCAAAAGCTGATCCCCTTTGGATAGCTCCTCCTTAATCAACTCAACGTTATTCAATTGTTCGTACTGGGTTTCCAGTTCTTCCAGAATTCCTTCCTTTAGCGGAGCAGCTTCCAATTCTGTCAATAAAAAAGTATTATAGTCTTGTTCTTTGGTAGCGTTGTGCTGAAATTCCGTTAAGTCGTTCAACTCTTTTTTAACAGCAGAATAAGATTTTAGGGTATTTGTATAGTTAGAAAGTCTAACTTTATTAGTAGCGAGAGCATCAATCAATTTGAACTGAAAATCGTTCTCTGTCAATTGCATTGTCTGGTGCTGCGAGTGCACATCTATCAGTTGATCTCCCAACCGAGAAAGGATATCTAGCTTTACAGGTGTATCGTTAATGAACGCTCTTGATTTACCACTAGGCAAGATTTCTCTTCGTATTATGGTTGTTTCTTCATAATCCAAATCATTAGCATCAAAGAAAGGTTGAAGACCGTAATCCTTTATTAAAAAGTAGGCTTCTACGATACATTTTTGATCCTTATTACGCAAAGAATTAAGGTCTGCACGCTTACCAAGCACCAAAGAAAGTCCACCTAGCAAAATAGATTTTCCTGCTCCGGTTTCCCCGGTAATTACCGTAAAACCAGAAGCTAAATCAACTTCTAAGCTGTCTATTAACGCGTAATTTTCAATCAAAAGGTTAGATAGCACACTTTAATACTTTAGTGGCGTAAAGGTACTCTATATTCTGAAGTGAAAAAAGGGCCTAGTAACTAATATCGTTCCATGTACCAGAGTAAAAAGGCGCTACCTTGTTCAAGGTTTCCTTTAACTTCACGATATCTACTTTAGGTCCATCTGAGAATATATTCTGAATTTCCTCTGATTTTGCATCAAAAAACGTCTGAACCAAAAAGGCATTTGGCCTTCTGTTGACCATAATCTGAAAGAGATTGATTGTTCCTGCAATCACCTGTTTTCCGGTACTATTATTATCCCCTAAGATATCCAAGCCTTTGCGATGGTAATTGTACATGGCTACACGATATTCCTTGTAGGTGTTGGATAATATATCGCTTATAAAATCAAATCGTGTTCTATTGTTTGAAGTAGACTGATTCCAACCTGCAAAATTACTTCCCTGTGCTTGCGTTGTTATCTGTTGTGCTTTTCTGAACTGATTGGTACCACCTTCCAAGGCAAAAGTATCTGCATCCAATCCTAAAATAATATAAGCATAATACGCAACGACTGCCACGAGGTTAGATTCAAAAACATTCTCGTTGAATACCAAAGGTTGAAATTCTATATATTGAAAATTGAATTGGTTATCCTTATAATTAAATACCGTACTTTCATACGAGGCATTAAAAACTGGTCTGGAAGACTGAATTTGAATGGTACCGCTAAAGCGATCGGACTCGTACTCCGATATAGTAATGAACATTTGGGTGTTTACCCGCTCATTCTCCTTATACACCCTATTCGTCCATTTTGTTTTGTTCACAAAATCGGTCAAGGAACGTTCTAAGGTTTTAAAAATCTGTTGGTTTGTTTGGGAAACCTGATCTGCATTAACAGTGATGGTTGCATTCAATTCCTGACCATTCAAGGCAGTACAAACAACACAAAGGCCAAAGAAAAATAAAAGCTTACGCATAGCGTCTTTTGATGATTTCATAAAAAATATCCTCAGCAACGGCTGCCTTGGTTTTTAATTCAAACGTTTGTATTGTAGAATTGGTATCTAAAAAACTTATTTTATTGGTGGTCCCGCCAAAACCTGCTCCATTATCGTTTAGCGAATTAAGTACAATGGCGTCCAAGTTCTTTCTTTTTAGCTTTCCTTTCGCATTTTCCACTTCATTTTCGGTCTCCAAAGCAAAACCAACAAGATACTGGTCTTTCTTGGCCTGCCCTAAGGAGAAAAGGATATCCTTTGTCTTCACCAGATCGATTTGTAGGGTGCCATCAGACTTTTTTATCTTTTGGGATGCGATAACTTTTGGCGTATAATCGGCAACCGCAGCAGCACAGATCACTATTTCGGCATCAGCATAATGCTCATGCGTGCTTTCGTACATTTCTTGGGCAGAAACTATGCTTATCAAGGTGATGTTGTCGTGTTCAACGTTGTATTTAGTAGGTCCGGAAACAAGAACCACATTGGCTCCCAGTCTTGCTGCACATTTGGCAAGCTCAAAACCCATAAGTCCGGAAGAATGATTTCCAATAAATCGCACAGGATCTATAGCTTCGTAGGTTGGTCCAGCGGTAATCAATACTTTTTTATCCTGAAGTGGAAGCCCGATTCTTAATTGCTGGTTTATAAAACTGATTATATCCTCTGGCTCTGCCATACGGCCTTCACCATGCAAGCCACTTGCCAATTCCCCTGCGGTTGCTGGAACCATATGATTACCATAAGAGGCTAAGGTTTTTAACGTAGATACGGTACTTGGATGTTTGTACATATCCAAATCCATTGCTGGGGCAAAAAAAACAGGGCACTTGGCAGAAAGATAGGTAGCCAATAATAAATTATCACAATTTCCACTTACCATTTTGGACATGGTGTTAGCTGTTGCGGGAGCAATAACCATAAGGTCTGCCCATAACCCCAAAGCTACGTGATTGTTCCAGTCCGTAATGTTTGCGTCGGACCTTATAAAATCGGAGATTACTGGATTCTTAGAAAGTGTTGCTAAGGTTAGGGGAGAAACAAAAGAACTGGCGCTATCTGTAAGAACAATCTTAACGTTAGCGCCAGCTTTTATCAATAAACGAACAAGGAATGTAATTTTATATGCGGCAATCCCTCCGGTAATGCCTAAAAGGATGTTTTTACCGCCTAACATAATCCTTATGCGTCTTTCTCTGTGTTTCTGTGGTATATTCTATCCATCAACCACTCCTCTACTGCCATGGCATGTGGTTTTGGTAATTTTTCGTAGAATTTGGAAACCTCTATCTGTTCCTTATTCTCAAAAACTTCTTCTAGACTATCGCTGTAGGTTGCGAACTCTTCTAACTTCTCCAACAACTCTTTTTTGATTTCTGAATTGATTTGCACTGCACGCTTTGCGGCAATGGAAATCGCTTCATAAATATTGTCGGTTTTACTATCGAACTCGTTTTTATTAATAGTTACCGTAGATACGGCAGCTTTCGAGTTTTTTAAATCGTTCATGTTCATAATGGAAACTATTTATTTTGATTCTGCTGTGTATTGTCCTAATCCGTTTTCTACTTTATCCGCCAAATTAGTTATCTCTTTCTCAAAGTTAGTATTCGGATACTGCTTATTAAACGACATAATAGCTTCTTTAGCGCTCTCTAGTCGTTCTTTTTGTAAACTTCGAAAACTGTTCATTGCCATATGAGTAAGCGCATCTGCTTTCACAAATAAAGCTTCCTCTCGATAAATCGAACCCGGAAAATCGGAAACAAAGTTGTTACTTGCGGCTACAGCCGATTTTATCATATCGTAGTTAAACTGCCCCAACTTGTTGTACTGCTTTAGAATTTCATAAGCTTTACGCTCTTTTTTTGTGGTCAATTCCTGCGCCATGGCATTTGATTCTGCAAAATACTCAGACTCCGAAAAGGCGTTGATAAAATTTTGCAATTTAAGTAAAGCTTTATCAGTATCTGACTGATCTAACGAATAATTTGGAGATAACTGATAGTAGCTTTTAGCGCCTAAATAAGCAGCTTCGGTACTTTTATCACTTTTAGGGTAGGATTTTATAAAACGTTCGAACTGATATCCTGCTGTATTATAATCCTCCATCTCATAATAACTATTCGCCAAAAAGAACATCACGCGCTCCCCTTGCGGCTTACCGATATATTTTGGAGCAATTTGCTCTAACAATCTGTTGGAATGCTTAAATTCACCCTCCTCGTATAATTTTTCAGCCATATCGTACTTTGGCTTCACGTCCTCGTTTTTGAGCACCTTTTGATATTCGCTACAAGATTGAAAGGCAGCTAGTAAAACCATAAAAATAAAAAATCGCTTCATGCTAAAAAATATTTGACAAAATTAGTGATTCTTAACGGATTTAAAAAACATTTTTAAGCTATCAAAAATAACTTTATTCTGTTGCCAAAATGCTGTTTTTAGTTGAGTTTTAACGTGATAAACTAGGCTAAAATTTTAGAAACCGAATACATGAACAATCCAATTTTCTTTTTAAGCCCGGTTGATGCCGCTATAAGTGGTAATCTGACTTCAGCACTCCCTAAGCTCAAAAGCTCCAAAATAGCCTTGATTCCAGCTGGATTACCTTCCTCAAAAATAAGGCGCATTCCCTCTTGCATTAAATAATGATACCGATAGGCTTCTTTAGCATTACCCCCTAGCCCCAACCGTACCATTTCTGAAAATTCTTGTGGCAATCCCTGTCCAATAACAGAAATTACGCCATCACCACCTGCTAAAATGGTAGGTAGCGCTGTAAGGTCATCACCCGAAAGCACCATAAAATCCGAGGGTTTGTTTTGAAGTAGTTGAAACACCTGGACCATATTGCCGCAAGCTTCCTTTATTGCGACAATATTATTGAATTCCTTTGCCAACCTCAGCGTAGTGGCAGGCAGCATATTGCTTCCTGTTCTTCCAGGAACATTATATACTATTATAGGTAAAGGCGATGCTTGAGATAGGGCCTTAAAATGTTGATAAATACCCTCCTGGGTAGGCCTGTTATAATACGGTGATACGGAAAGTACGGCACAAAAATCTGAAAGATCAAGGGTCTTAACTTCGTTTACTACGGCCATGGTATGGTTACCACCCACACCTACCACCAGAGGTAATTCTCCGTTATTGGCTACTACAATAGTATCTAAAACCGTTTGTTTTTCTTCCTTGGATAGGGTAACGGACTCCGCAGTGGTCCCCAACCCTACCAGATAATCTACCTTGCCTTTTTTACAATGCGCAACGATAGCGGATAGGGCTTGCACATCAATTGTACCATCTTCCTTAAACGGCGTAACCAAAGCAACACCAGTACCCCTTAATTGTTCCATAATCATAATTCTTTAATCACGCCTAAATATTTTTTCAATTCAGATTTAAAAATTTTAAAGTTTGATATGGGCGTATCTAACATTAAATCATTAAACTCTGGACCCACTTGCTTAAAACCTACCTTTAATCGAGCTCTTGTTTTAATCGACATTAAATTCAGTAACAGATTACTCTCGTCATAGTAATTTACCAACACGTCATATTCCCTGTTTAAAAATTCCAATGCGTAACTGTTTTTTATGTCTCCGTTCCAACCTAAATCCTTATCAGAGAAAACAGGATTGGAATAGGGCGAGTTCTTATCGTAATAATTTTTATAACCAATTATTTTCACAGCATTAGGCTGTAATTTAAACGCATCCAAAAACTCATAAAACACATCCGCTCTATCAAATTTGTCCAAATCTACGATACAACCCACTTTATTTACACCCTGTTTTCGAGTACTCGTAGGAGGCGATTTTTGCATGGTCTTCTTGATGAACTTACGTCCAGATTTCTGTTTAAACTTGTCCTTAATTCCTTTTAAAAACATGTATTTTTACATTTATACAAATGTAAATAATATCCCTTTAACTCTATGGCGAAGTTAAAACACTTTAGAATTTTAAATATTCAACATTTTGTTATATTTATAACAATCATAAATTTTACTTCCTGTCAACAGCGCCCAACTAGCTTAAAGAACATAGAAGCAAAGGAGCTCGCTATAGATTCTACCGCTACTTCGGAAGCACATATAGCAACATTTGTACGCCCTTATCGGGAACGAATAAACCTTATCTTGGACAGTGCTTTGGCCTATGCGCCGTACACAATATCTAAATCGGACGGAACATACAACACCACTGAAGGAAACCTTATGGCAGACCTTATGCTATCGGAAACAAATCCAATCTATAAAATACGCACGGGCAAGGATATTGATTTTGTATTGATGAACCATGGTGGCATACGTGCAAGTATTTCGAAAGGTAATGTGTCTGCTAGAACAGCTTATGAAGTAATGCCTTTTGAAAATAATATAGCGGTAGTTGCGCTAAAAGGCACATCGGTGTTGGAATTGGTTGATTACCTTGTAAAATCGAATCGAGCACATCCAGTGGCCGGTATTCAGATCATATTGAACACAAACGATACCGTACATAGTATTAGTATTCAGGGTAAACCATTGGACGAAAACACCATATATCATGTAGCTACTTCCGACTATCTGGTAGATGGTGGAGATGATATGGTATTTTTTAAAAATGGAGTTTCGTTTACCACGCTAGATTACAAAATACGAAACGCAATAATCGATTACTTTACAAAGGTGGATACCCTTTCTCCTAAAATCGATGACCGTTATTACAAAATGGATTAAGCTAGCAAAACCCATGTGGGGCATTTAATTTTTATATAAATGAAACGAAGAAATTTTATACAGAATACCCTTGCTTCTGCATCATTTATTGGTGCAGGTGGTTTGAGTCTGAATTCCTGTACTGGGAACCAAAAAAAACACATCACCATTTTGCACACTAATGATGTTCACAGTCATATCGATGCTTTTCCTAAGGGACATTCCAGTTTTCCCGGACTTGGCGGCTTAGCCAGAAGAGCGGGACTCGTGAATCGTATACGAGAAGAAAATCCTAACACTTTATTAGTCGATGCCGGTGATATTTTTCAAGGCACCCCATATTTTAATTTTTACGGAGGTGAGCTCGAAATGAAGCTGATGACCATGCTTAACTATGATGCCGCCACCCTTGGAAATCATGATTTTGACAACGGTGTAGACGGGCTACTAGCGCAACTTCCTTATGGAAAGTTCGATTTTGTGTCTTCCAATTACGACTTTAGCAATACCATTCTTGACGGGTTTACAAAACCATACCAAACCTATCTCCAAGACGGAATAAAAATTGGAATCTATGGACTAGGTATTAAGCTGTCCGGACTTGTTTCCAAAGACCTGTATAAAGAGACAGAATATTTAGAACCTTATGAAATCGCAGCGGATTTGGAGCGTAAGCTAAAAGACGAAGAGCACTGCGATTTAGTCATTTGCTTGTCACATCTAGGATACCAATACAAGAATAGTCAGCAGCCAGATGATATGACTCTTGCTGCCAAAACCAAATATACCGATTTGATTATCGGAGGTCATACCCATACGTTCTTAGACAAACCAAGTGTTATCACTAATGCAGATGGCAGGGATATCCTTGTCAACCAAGTAGGTTGTTTTGGGGTTCGTTTAGGGCGTATCGACTTTTATTTTGATTCTGAACATATTGTTGCCGATGGCATTTCCATCACTGTGTAATTCGTAGTATTATGGCCCAATTACTAAAAACAGACTCCTCAAATACCTACTTTATAGCCTTGGTATCGCTTTTAGATTCAGATTTAGTAGCGCGTAACAGGGAACAAAGTGCATTTTATACACATTTTAAAGGTATTGCCACCCTAGAACACTGTGTTGTGTATATGCTAGGCAACACTCTTTTAAATTCTCAATCGCCCTTGGTATTAAATAATAGCGCTGTATGAACAGCTAAAACATTCTTGGGAGATTTTGCTTGAATTACTATTTAATATTGTTTTGTGGCAGTATCAAACGAGCTCTTTTTTATACCTACCTTACACCACTACGCTTACATTCAAAAAAATTAGAAGCTTTAGATAAAAGAACCTTAAATTAAAAAGGTGAGTTAACAGGAATTATTACTATTGGTGAAAATATTACTGTCCTATGAAAAATCCCAAAACAAATACGGGGGAGGTTGATTTATTGCGCCAAAAAGCGGAACAACTATTAAAAAAAAGGCATTTATTAGAAAGAGATGCAACTGCAGCACCATCTACTGCGCTTAGAAGTGAAGCAGAGACTAGTAATCTCGTACATGAACTTGAAATACACCAAATAGAATTAGAATTACAGAACGAAGAACTGCAAATAGCCAAAGAAAAAGCAGAAGCCGATGCAGAAAAGTATACTACACTTTACGATTTTGCCCCTTCCGGATATTTTACAATTAACAGCGCCGGTAAAATCTTGGAACTAAATTTTAGTGGAGCTACCATTCTTCATAAGGAACGTTCAAAATTAATCAACAGTAACTTTAAATTATTTATTGTACCGGAAAACCGTAACACTTTTTTAGATTTTTTAGAAACTATTTTAGAAACTAAAACCAAACAAGGCTGCGAAGTGCGGCTTGTGGCAAATAAAAAACCAGTTATTTTTGTGCATATAGAAGGTGTTTTTCTAGAAAAGAAGAAAGAATACATGCTTACAGTTGTTGATGTTACTGAGCGAAAAGAGGCAGCGCAAAGGCGGAAGGATATTGATGCGAAATGGAAGATGCTATTCCAAGACAACCCTAAATTGGCTGTAAAGGGGTATGATAAAAATAGAAATACGATATATTGGAATAAAGCGGCCGAAACGTTTTATGGTTATAAAGCCGAAGAAGCAATTGGCAGTAATCTTACAGACTTAATAGTCCCTGAAGAAGCACAGTCTTTTGTCAATGCTGAAATAAAGGAAATGTTGAGAACAAAAACACCTATGGCTTCAAGCGAGGCGGAACTTAGGTGCAAAGATGGTTCTTTAATAAATGTATTTTCAAGTTATGTATACGTACAAACTCCGAATGGTGAGCCTGAGCTGTATTGCATAGACATGGACCTATCTGAACGCAAACAAGCTGAAGAAAAATACCAAAAACTAATTAATCTTGCGCAAGAAGGGATTTGGGTAATTGACAAGGACAATACGACTAGTTTTGTCAACCCCAGTATGGCCAGCATGTTAGGATATTCTTCTGAGGAGATGCTAGGGAAAACGGTTTTTGATTTCATGGATGAGCCAGGTATCAAGCTTGCCAATCAATACCTAGAGCGACGCCAAGCAGGATTAAAAGAACAGCACGACTTTGAATTCATATGCAAAAATGGTAGTCGAATTATAACATCCTTAGCGGCTTCACCAATAACGGATAGTTCGGGAAATTATGAAGGGGCAATTGCCGGAATCATGAATATTACCGAGCGTAAAAAGGCAGAATTAGACTTGTTAAAAAGTGAAGAAAAATATCGTATTCTGATACAAGAATCTCCCGTTGGTGTTTATCAAACAGATGAAAATGGTAAGTATATTTTTGCAAATCAAAGTTGGTGTGAAACAGCAGGTTTAACCCAAGAAGAAGCAATGGGTAATGGTTGGGCTAAATCCCTACATGAAGAAGACGCCGAAAACGTTTTTCAAAATTGGAATAAGACAATAGTATCCAAAGGGAAATGGGGTCATGAATACAGAATAAAAAGTACCGCAGGAAAAGTAAGCTGGGTATTTGGGACTGCTTCACCTATGTACAATGTTGATGGTAAAATAATCGGGTATGTAGGAATTAACACAGATATAAGCAAACTAAAAGAAACCGAACAAGCGCTAAAAGCTAGTGATACTATGTTGAGGACATTATTACAAGATTTACCAAATGTAGCTGTCCAAGGATATGATAAAAATGAAAAAACGATATATTGGAATAACGCTTCCGAAACGTTTTATGGCTTTTCAGTAAAAGAAGCCCTTGGTAATAAACTTACGGACTTAATAATCCCCGAAGAAGCTAAAAATTATGTGAGTGCTGAAATTAAGGAAATGTTTGTTACGAAAATACCTATTCCTTCAAGCGAGCTAAAACTTAAGCGCAAAGATGGTTCTTCTATAGCTGTATTCTCAAGTCATGTATACATGGAAACTTATAGTGGTGACCCCGAGATGTATTGTATAGACATTGACCTATCTGATCGTAAGAAAGCAGAATCAGAATTAATCGAAGCTAAAGAAAAGGCTGAAATAAGTGAGAATTACCTTGATAATATCATCAATAATATTGGAAATCCTGTTTTTGTAAAGGACAATCAGGGCAGACATGTCCTCGTTAATGACGCCTTTTGTAAGCTCTTGGAACTAGATAAAAACAGTATACTTGGAAAAAGGTTTGCTGAAGAAGTTATGCCTAAAGAGTTAGAAAGTTATTTAAAAATTGATAGTGATGTATTAAGGACTGGGAAGGAAAGGAATGTTGTAGAATCGCGCACAGTTTCAAGTGGGCAAACGAAAATACTTTCTACGAGCAAGTCACGGTATATTGATGGTACTGGTAAAAAGCATCTTATTGGCATAATACATGATATTACAGAGCGTGAAAAGATGTATTTAAATTTACGGCAAAGCACTCAATTATTAGAAGTCTCACAAAAAATTGGGAAACTAGGAGGATGGGAACTGGATGTAATAACTGGCGAACTATATTGGACTGCCGAAACATATCGTATCTATGAAACTTCTCCTCAACACTTTAACCCAACGTTAGAAGCAGGTATCTCCTGTTTTCTTCCGCAATTTCGTCAAATTATTTCAGAATCCATAAATCTAGCTACGGAAACAGGTAAGGGTTACGATTTAGAATTGGAAACGTACACGACTAAAGGGAATCTTATCCATGTTCGAACGACCTGCGACGTAACATTAATTAACGGTAAACCTGTGAAATTGGTAGGAATTTTTCAAGACATAACTAAACGTAAACAAGCAGAATCAGAATTGATCGAAGCTAAAGAACACGCCGAGGAAAGCGACCGCTTAAAATCTGCATTTTTGGCCAATATGAGCCACGAAATTAGGACGCCCATGAATGGAATTCTTGGTTTTTCAAGTTTGCTTAAAGAACCTAATCTTACAGGAGAACAGCAAGCAAATTATATTAAAATCATAGAACAGAGCGGAACCCGTATGCTCAATATTATTAATAGTATTATGAGTATTTCAAAAATAGAATCGGGATCAATGGAATTGCACAAAACCGAAGTGAATATTAATGAACAAATCAAATATGTTTACACGTTCTTTAAACCAGAGGTGGAGGCCAAAGGGGTTCAGTTTTCCTTCAAAAACGCACTACCAGCTAAAACAAGCGTAATACATACTGATAAAGAAAAATTAATAGCTGTTTTAACAAATCTTGTAAAAAATTCAATTAAGTTTACCGAAGGCGGTTCCATATCTTTTGGGTATAAACAAACAGCTAAAAACCTTGAGTTTTATGTAAAAGACACAGGTATAGGCATTGACAAGGACAGGCAGGGAGCAATCTTTGAACGTTTTATACAAGAAGATATTACAGACAAGTATGCTTTAGAAGGCGCCGGTTTAGGGTTGGCTATTTCTAAGGCTTTTATTGAAATGCTAGGAGGGGAATTATGGGTGAAAAGTAGAAAAGGGCAGGGCTCCACTTTTTATTTTACTATTCCGTATGACCTTGTTATTAAATAAGCAACTGAAATAATGAATATTACTGAAAATATAACGCTACACTTACAAGGTAAAAATATAAAAATACTAATTGCCGAAGACGATGAGTCATCCCATTTTCTTCTAAGTTTAATACTCAAGGAAATAAGTCAAGAAATGATTCATGCAAGAACTGGACTTGAAGCAGTTGAGCTTTGCCGCGCTAATCCTGATATAGATTTAATATTGATGGATGTAAAGATGCCTATTTACAGCGGATACGAAGCAACGCAGCACATACGCAAATTTAATTCAGATGTGATTATAATAGCTCAGACTGCTTACGGGCTTTCAGGGGATAGGGAAAAAGCAATCTCAGTAGGATGTAACGACTATATTTCAAAACCGATTATGAAGGATATATTACTTTCGACAATAAAAAGATATTTTAGTGAGTAAGTGTTAAGCAAAGGATTGTTATACCCGTATAGAGCTTCCTTAATCATAAATTTTATTCTGCCCCACACAAATTTTAGTGTAACAGGATATATTATAACCATTACCCAGAACACTCTACTCACTCCCCCAAACAAAACCTCACGAACAACTGTAATTTCCACGCCAAAAAAATTGCTGAGTGATTCTTTTCTTCTTACCCAAAACAATGTCAGGCATTAAATAGACACACCATCTTTATCATGTAGGTTGATATGTAGCAGTCCGCTTAATAATAGAAAATAAGTAGGGGAGAATTCTCCCTTAGTAACCAAACTTGGTGAATACGCTAAGGATGCATAATGATACCTGTTAAGAACTTGTTATCCTTTATTTTTAACGTATGGACTCAAACTACAGTACCGCGCGTTTAATGTAATTGAATATTGCATTGAATTCAATCTTGGTACTGCGTATTAAAAAATTTATTGATAAAAAAGACACAGAAAAAATTGGTTTTACAAAATAAAAAACTTGAAATAATTGTAATTTGCATAAACGAAGGTCAAAATAGCTTAGGTAAAATTTAAAAAACAACCATAACCGAGCTACAGTAAGAATTACCTAGAACTATGCCATCTTAATTTTACTACGTATGAAAAATATATTGTGCTCCTTGATAATTTTGATTGCGCTATTAAATTGTGCACCACCTAATTCTGAATGGAAACCTTTAATCGTAGATAATTCATTAGAAGGTTGGCATATTTTTCAGAATAATGGGTCTAAAAAAGGTTGGATTGTTGAAAATGGAATGCTAATTTTCAATGGTGTATCCGATATGGAATCAGGAGAAGGCGATGCAAGTTTATTGTCTAACAACGTGTATGGTAATTTTGAAATTCAATTTGATTGGAAAATTATGCCTGGTGGCAATAGTGGTTTTTTATGGGGTGTTAGGGAAGACGAAAAATATAAATATCCCTATCAAACAGGACAAGAAATTCAAATTTTAGATCATGCAATTTATGATGCTCCTGAAAAGGTACTAGGCGGTGAAATTGAGCTAAATAATATTATGGAAGATTTAGAGGCCCGCAAACATTATATTGGGGCTTTATACGATTTGTCTGCCCCAACTGTTTTGGATGCAGCAAAGCCAGCGGACGAATGGAATTCATATCATATAAAAATTGATTACAAATCTAATTTAGGAGAAGTAGTGTTAAATAGTGTTTTAATTAATTCATTTCCGCTTCAAGGACCCAAATGGGAAGGAATGTATGAGAATAGTAAATTTAGCAAATCAGAAGATTATGAATATTTAGGCGATGCGAGGTGGCATGACTTTGGAAGATTTACAAAAGGCTATATCTGTTTTCAAGATCACCCTGGAAAGGTTTCTTTTAGAAATATCAGAATAAAAGAGCTTGATTAAACCTACATTTTTCAGTGCTAATAACAAATACACTTTGGGGTAAAAACCAACACGTCAAAAATGATAACAACAATACATCACGCATTTGCCAAAATAAACTCCACAATCTCTCTTAGCTCTTCCCTCAAGGAAATTTCTGGATAGGTCTCGCCTAGGTACCGATACGTAGCAATAAAACAAACTCGTTTTTCTTAAATAAAAACGACTCCACAACAAAAATTAAAAGAACACATAAAAAATAGTTATAAAATATTTTTCTTTTATGCCGTTACATCATAATAAATATTGTGAAAAATAGCAGCACTTTTAGTTACAGTCCTCTTTTGTGTGGCATGTGACAAAGATGACGACCGCTCTGTAGCTGTAACCGTTAACGGTACAGTCCTAGTGGGAGACCGTTCAGATTTTAACGGCGCTATTGATGCCAGTTTTACAGGTGTTGAAGGTTCTGATTCGCGTTCCTTTATTTGGAACAACAACCTTAGTACGGCAGACTACAATACAGACATTATAACTGCTACGGTAGGGACATTTCAAATTACCGTTGAAGATTCTGAAGGAAGTATCGTATTAAATCGCACTATCGATGGCGGTACTGAACCCGATACCACAGGTGGTGTTACCTCCTCAGGAGTTTCTGGAATATAAACCGTGACTATTCAGGTAACTAACTTTACAGGTGATGGTAGTTTTTTACTAAGTAAAGGGAATTAATCCTTTTGAACTAGAAAAAATTAACCCTACTAAACTCACTAGCAGGTTTTTATTTTATCCTTGATTCTGAACACCAAATAAGAATGCTTTTGCAAAATAGAAAGGATAACTGATAAACATTTCGTTGACAGACTAGAGTAAAAGCGATAATAAACCCTTACGCATTCCCCAAAATAAACTTCACAATAAGCTTTAGCTCTTCCTTCAAAGAAATTTCTGGATAGGTCTTGCCCGCTTGGCGGTACCAATAGCCAGCATTAAAACGGTCGCCTTCCTTTCTATGTAAATAAGCATGTAACCAACTGCCCATGGTGTCATGCATGTCTTGGGCAATATTATGAGAAGCTTCCCAATCACCTTTGGCATCAAACCAAATAGACTGCAGAGCTAAAGGCCAATTTGCAGGAGGAATTGACTGAGACAAAGTCTGTTCAAATTCGGGATAGTCTTTAGGCAGCATGTCCGGCAACTTTTTTTACTAGTTTACCAACGGTAAGACCTTGTACTATAATAGAAAAGACAACTACAACATACGTGATGACCAAAAAGAGGTCTCGATGCATGTCTTGGGTTAATCCTAATGCCAAGGCAATAGAGATACCACCGCGTAGACCACCCCAAGTCATAACAAGGTTAGTTTTAGGAACAAAATCCAATTTTTTCTCAAAGAATTTAATTGGCAATAAGAGCGATAAATACCGACAGACCAATACGACGGGTATAGCAACAAGCCCTGCAATCACATAATTAAACTCAAAGGATATGACCAGCATCTCCATCCCTATCAATACAAACAATAAGGTGTTCAGTAAAATATCTAACAACTCCCAAAATTTGTCTACATAAATCTCCGTAGTATTGGACATAGCCGAGTGCCGCACGGTATCATTACCTACGACCAGGCCGGCCGTTACCATAGCCAATGGGGCAGAAAGGTGAAATTTTTGAGCCACTACGGTACCCATCATTACGGCAGCAAGGGTAATAATTACTTCAATGTCATAATCATCTATGGAGCGCATTAATCTGTACGTAATCCAACCTATCAATAACCCTAATAAAATACCGCCGATAACCTCTACACCAAAAAGTTCTAAAATGGCAAATGGGTCAATCTCCCCAGTGCTTGAAGAAGCCAATTGAAAAATAGTTAAAAATACGACTACTCCTACTCCGTCATTAAACAATGACTCTCCTACAATTTTAGTTTCCAAATTTTTAGGAGCTCCGGCTTGTTTTAAAATTCCAAGTACTGCGATAGGATCTGTTGGAGAAATCAAAGAACCAAAAAGCAAGCAGTAAATAAAATTCACCTCTAGCCCAAACAATTGTAAAATATAAAACATAAAAGTTCCCACTAAAAAGGTAGATACCAGAACCCCTAAGGTAGAAAAGACAAAAATTGGCCACCGCTGGACTTTTAACTGTTCAAAATTGGTATGTAAGGCTCCTGCGAAAAGTAGAAAACTCAGCATTACGTCCAGCAGAACAGTCCTAAAATCAATTTGACTTATAATATATTTCTCAGCAGTCAGTAAGGTATCATCAAAATAACTAATACCAAATACCGCCAAGGTAAAGACAATTGTAATAAGCATTAACCCAATGGTGTTAGGTAACTTTAGGAATCGAACATTGATATAACCAAATATGGCCGATATGAAAACAAGTATTGATGCGATGATAAAGTAATCCATAGTGTTATTTTTTTCAGCTTAGTGTCTTAATCGTTTATTTGTAATTTTTAACTAACTACAACAAACCTAAATAGAATAGATTTAATTTTTATACAAGACGGGTCTTCAGAACTTCTTTTTTTCGAAGGTTTTAAAACCAGTGAGTATTACACCATTCCCAAAAACTCCTGTTCTGTAATAATAGGAACATTCAGATTTTCGGCCTTGGTACGTTTGCTAGGTCCCATTTTATCACCAGCGACTAGGTAACTGGTCTTGGAGGAGATGGAAGAACCTACCTTGCCCCCATTATCTTCAATCAACTTTTTAAGTTGGTCCCTACTTACCAATTCAAAAACACCAGACACCACAAGGGTTTTTCCTTTGAGGATATCTGTCTGGCTCTCCAATTTTTCTACCGATAAGGAAAACTGAACTCCTTTTTCCTTGAGGCGTTCAATAGTATTTTGATTCTTTTCATTACTAAAAAAAGCCACCACGCTTTCTGCAATCCGCTCCCCTATTTCATCAACCGCCACGAGCTCCTCTTTAGTCGCAACGGCCATCGCATTTATATTTTTATAAGCCTTTGCAAGTTTTTTGGCCACGGTCTCACCAACAAAACGAATGCCCAAGGCAAACATAACCCGCTCAAAAGGAATGGCAACAGATTCCCCAACACCTTTGATTAAATTATCAGCAGACTTCTCCGCCATACGTTCCAAAGGTAGAATTTGCGCCTTAGTCAAATCATATAAGTCGGCATAGTCTTTTATCAAGCCTTCTTTAAATAACAATTCTACCGTTTCTCCGCCAAGACCCTCTATGTCCATCGCCTTACGAGAAATAAAATGTTGAATACGCCCCGTAATCTGCGGCGGACAACCATATTCGTTAGGGCAGTAATGTTTGGCATCCCCTTCGGCACGTTCTAAAGGGGTATGACATTCTGGGCATTCAGTACTATATTTCGTTTCCTTAGAATCCGCAGGGCGTTTGGTATCATCAATACCGATAATCTTGGGAATAATTTCCCCTCCCTTTTCCACGAAAACAGTATCCCCTTCGCGGATGTCTAATTTGGCAATTTGATCGGCGTTATGCAAGGAGGCTCTTTTTACTGTAGTTCCTGCCAATAATACCGGTTCTAGATTTGCTACGGGTGTAATGGCACCTGTGCGCCCTACTTGGTAGGTGATTTCATTCAGCACCGTAAAAACCTGCTCTGCCTTAAATTTATAAGCCATGGCCCAACGGGGGGCTTTTGCCGTAAACCCTAGTTCATCTTGATGCTGCAAACTATTGACTTTCACTACTACCCCATCGGTTTCGTAAGGCAATTGATGTCGCGCAACGTCCCATTCTTCCACAAATTCCATCACGGCTGCAGTACTATGGCATAATTTTGCTACGGTAGGCACTTTAAAGCCCCATTCGCGTGCCTTTTCCAACATTTCGTATTGGGAGGCAATTCCAATGTTATTTCCAACAATACTATATAAGAGACACTCCAACGGTCGTTGCGCCACTGCACTGCTGTCCTGCAACTTTAAACTGCCGGATGCTGTATTTCTTGGGTTCATATACGGTTCTTCCCCATTTGCTGCCCGCTCCTCGTTCATTTTTTGAAAACCGTCAAAAGGCAGAACAATTTCTCCTCGGATATCAAACTTAGCCGGATAATCACCCTTTAACTGCAAGGGAACCGATTTTATAGTTTTTATATTGGTCGTTACAGCATCTCCTTGAAAACCATCGCCTCGCGTTACAGCACGGACCAATTTCCCATTTTCGTAGGTAATACTGATAGAAGCGCCATCATATTTTAACTCACAAGTATACGACACTGGAGCATCTCCGAGATTCCGTTGTATGCGTTTCTCCCAATCTTCCAAATCCTCCTTAGAATAAGAATTATCTAGAGAATACATACGATGTTCATGAACAATAGTATCAAAGCTCTTCGTCACCACACCACCCACACGAATTGTGGGCGAACTAGGGTCATAAAATTCCGGATTTTGGGCTTCCAAAGCCTGTAGTTCCTTCAATTTCATATCGAACTCAAAATCGGAAATGCTGGGATTGTCTAGTACATAATAATTATAATTATGTTCTCGAAGTTCGTCTCGAAGAGTCGTTATGTTGTTCTCAATACTCATTATATCTGTTCTTTTGTCATCCATTGTGGTATAGAAAGGGGTTTAAAAGCCTTCATTTTATCCAATAAGATATCAATATGTTCATCAACCAAAATAGCATCTAAATTTTCCTTTCTCACAAAACCCTTTTTCACCATCTTTTTAAGCATCTGCAGCAGCTCATCATAAAAACCATTGGTGTTTAAAACCGCAATGGGGTATGGATGAAGTCCTAGCTGTGCCCAAGTAAGCATCTCAAAAAACTCCTCTAGGGTTCCAAATCCACCTGGCAACATGAGAATACCATCACTAAGCTTGTGCATCCTTAATTTACGGTCGTGCATGTTTTGAGTGATAATAAGTTCAGAAAGTCCGTCGTGATACACTTCCTTCCGCTTAAGAAACTCTGGAATAACGCCAATAACGGTACCTTGGTTATCCAAAGACCCTTGCGCTACTTTTCCCATAATGCCGATTTTGGCCCCTCCATATATGAGGTCGATGTGCTGTTTAGCTAGCGTGCCACCTAAATCATACGCATCTTGAGCAAATTCAGTATCATTCCCTTCACTACTTCCGCAAAAAACTACAATTGCTTTCATTAGCTTTTTTTATAATTTAATCTATTTACTTTGGTAAAGTTCAAGCATCATGCTCAACTTCTAGCTCAAAAATAAAATCAATACAACTCCTGCTACATACTACAACTAAATACTTCTAACTGCCTTAATCATGCGATCGTTTCCAAAAATATCTTTTCTCAATTCTACTGCTTTAAAAGGATAAGACTGAAGCAACGCTACCGTTTCAGCTCCCAAATATTGATTTATTTCTAGATAGAGACTGCCATTCTTTACCAAGTGCTGCGCTGCAAATGAGGCAATAGCTTTATAGAAAAGCAATGGGTCTTCATCCGGTATAAAAAGTGCTATTTTAGGTTCGTGGTTCAGCACATTTGCCTGCATCTCTTTTTTTTCTAACTCCCTCACATAAGGCGGGTTAGACACTATAATATCAAAGGATACTGAAGCCTCTAGCTCTGGTTCGCCTTTTAAAATATCATGTTGTAAAAAGTCTATTTTCACTCCATTAGATACAGCGTTGGCTTTTGCTAGCTCCAAGGCATCCGAAGAAATATCCATAGCCTTCATCTTACACCCCTCTAAGCCTTTAGCCAAACTGATGGAAATGCAACCGCTTCCTGTTCCAATATCTAAAATACTTAAATATTGACTAGGTTTCCCCTGATTGTCGGCTACTATCCATCGTACTAAATCTTCGGTCTCCGGTCTCGGAATAAGAACACTTGGAGATACCTTAAATATCAGGTCCATAAATCCCGTCTCACCGATAATATATTGAATGGGAATATCTTGTTTTAATTGAGTAATTGCATTAAACAAAAGTGCTTCGCTTTCCTTACCTATCACAAGCTCTGGTTGAAGAGCCAAGACGAATTTCTCTAATCCAAGGAAATAATCTATCAATAAGTAAAAGAAACTAGCAACTTCTTGAGCGCCGTAGTGCCTATCTAGTTCAGTATGAAAAACAATCTTAATCTCCTTTAAAAGCATCATTAGAGTGTTTTTAGCATCCAAACGGGACATGAAAAGTGTCCTGTATTTCCCATAGGGGCGTCAATATAGTTGAAGCCAGATTTTTTATATAGTTTTTGGGCAGCTGCCATATAGGGCATGGTTTCTAGATAACACTGTTCAAAACCAAACGCCTTTGCTTGAGCTAGGCAAGTCGCTATCATTTGACTTCCTATACCCTTGCCTCTAGCAGCCTCTAGAAAATACATTTTTTGCAGCTCGCAGCAGTTGCCATCATAGTTTTCCAACAGAGCTACTCCTGCACATCCAAGAATCTCTCCATTCTGTTCTACTATAAAATAGGTGGCTTTAGGCACATCGTAATTCTCGAACATATAATCCAAGGCAGTATCTGCATAGGCCGTTCCTACTTTTGGCACACCAAGTTCTACCAACACCTTTCTGATGACACGAGCGATATCGGCATTATCAGATTTCGTGATTTCTCTTATTACAGCAGTTTCCACAGTATCCGTTTTTATAGATTTTAAAGTATTATTTTTGGGGTGTGAAGATAGGTGAAATGTGTAAAATCGTAAACCCTAAGGCATAGGAAAAATAAAAAGATACAAACAGTGACCGATGTAAAAATGAGTCAAGGTATTTTGGATGAAAAATTTATGCGTCGCTGTATACAACTGGCCAAAAATGGACTAGGAACAACGGCACCAAACCCAATGGTAGGCGCGGTAATTGTTCACAATAATCTGATTATCGGAGAGGGTTATACGAGTCCGTTTGGTGGTGCCCATGCCGAGGTTAACGCTATTGCATCGGTAAAGAGAAAAGAAGTATTACCACAATCAACTTTATACGTAAGCCTAGAACCTTGTTCACACTTTGGAAAGACGCCTCCTTGTGCCGATATGATTACAGAACATAACATACAAAGGGTTGTGGTAGGTCTTCTTGACCCACATGAAAAAGTAGCCGGAAAAGGGATTCAGAAATTGAAAGACGCGGGTTGTAATGTGCTTATAGGCATCTTGGAAAAAGAGTGTAGGGAACACCACAAGCGGTTTTTAACGTTTCACAATAATAAACGTCCTTATATTATCTTGAAATGGGCAGAAACTGCAGATGGTTTCATCGCTCCTGAAAAAAAGCTACGAAATACAGAGCCCGAACCGTATTGGATAACTGGCAAATTATCGAGACAAATAGTTCATAAGTGGCGTAGTGAGGAGCAAGCTATTTTGGTAGGTACCACAACGGTCTTGGAAGACAACCCCAAACTAGACGTTCGTTTGTGGTCCGGTAAATCACCCATCAGAGTTGTTATTGACAAAAATCTTAAAGTACCCCCAACCTACCAAGTACTAGATAAAAAACAGAAAACAATCGTATTTACAAGCGTAAAGGACACCTCTCAATTCGTTAACGGTATAGATTATATAGTATTAGATCAGTTGCAACCTAGTGCCGAAGCCATCTGCAGTCAATTATACCTTCTAAACATACAGAGTATTCTTATAGAAGGAGGAACAAGGACATTACAATCCTTCATAGATAAAAACCTGTGGAACGAAGCGCGAATTTTTAAAGGGCCATCCTTATTTAAAGTAGGAATTAAGGCACCTAGTATAAATGGAACTAAGGTAACATCAAAAAAAATAGAACAAGACGACTTAATAATTTTACAACATGATTAAAAACATCGTATTTGACTTTGGGGATATTTTTATCGACTTAGATAAACCTGCTATATACAAACAACTTGCATTATTTGGTTATCCAGAATTAACTCCAGAGATGGACACCCTCGCAAAAATATATGAGGTTGGAAAAATGACCTCTGAAGATTTTCTTTCTCAATTGAATAGTATGGTTCCTAATGCAAGCCTGCCCGAAATAACTATCGCCTGGAATTGTATTCTAAAGGATTTTCCAGAATCGCGCCTCAGCTTTCTAGAAAACTTAAAATTAGAGGATAACTACCGACTTTTTCTATTAAGCAATACAAATGAGCTTCATATACATCATGTGCAAGAAGCAATGGGTAAGGAACGATGGGACCGATTTAAAGCGTGTTTTGAACAATTTTACCTTTCTCACGAAATACATATGCGAAAACCCAGTACTGAAATTTTCGATTTTGTGCTAAACCAAAATGATTTAGTAGCAAACGAAACCTATTTTGTTGACGATACAAAGGAAAATACGGATGTAGCGGCATCTATTGGTATGCACACCTGGCATCTTATCGTTGGGTCGGAGGATGTTACGGACTTAAAAACGAAGCTGTAAATGCAATACCTAGCACTGAGCATTCTTTGCTCTAGTTTCATTTTCGTAGTCTTTAAACTTTTTGTTCGCTACCATGTGCAAACCCTCTACGCCATTATTACCAATTATGTAGTAGCCTGTTTGGTTGGCCTCTTCTTTTACAAAGGCGAACTTACTATTACCAGTCTACCTGAAAAAAGCTGGTTTTGGGGCGCTATGGCCTTGGGGGTACTTTTTATTTTGGTGTTTAATCTAATGGCCGCCACATCACAAAAACTAGGGGTTTCCGTGGCTTCCGTAGCTACTAAAATGTCTTTTGTGCTCCCGGCCATTTTAGGTGTTGTGCTTTACAATGAACAAATAGATGCTATTAAACTATTAGGTATTGCCATTGCCATTTTAGCGGTATATCTTTCTTCAATGAAACAATCTTCAGGTGATTTTAAGATATCAATGCTGCTCCTCCCCTTTTTAGTTTTCTTGGGGTCTGGTATCATAGATTCAGCTATTAAATATTTTCAGGAAGCTCATGTACCCGAGACTGAATTTGCATTGTTCTCGGCAGTACTATTCTTTTTTGCTGGTTGCGCGGGTTTACTTTTCGTAGGGTTTACATCTTTTAAACAACCACTAAAGCTTAATCCTAGAAATGTTTTAGGTGGAATAGCCCTAGGGATACCTAATTTTTTCTCTATCTATTTTCTTTTGCTCGCCTTAGGTTACAATGGCCTGAGCACTGCTTCTTTATTCACGGCCAACAATGTGGGTATTGTAATACTATCTACCGTTCTCGGTATCGTGCTATTTCAAGAGAAGTTAAGTACAAAAAATTGGTTCGGTATTGGTCTTGCAGTTATAAGTATTGTTTTAGTCCTATAATTTTTAACCATGGAACCAACAGACACGTACAAAACCATATCAAAACCCGTTAGCGATATTCTTTTAAAGGAACGCAAAAGTAAGTTCTATGGATATGCATTTCCTATTACCGATGATGCAGAGGTAAAACCTTTGATTGATGAATTAAGAAAAGCATACCCAACGGCTAACCATGTTTGCTATGCATGGCAACTAGGTGTCGAAAACTATTCTTACCGGGCAAATGACGATGGAGAACCAAACAATTCAGCTGGAATGCCTATTTATGGACAAATACAATCCTTTAACGTTACCAACATACTCATTGCCGTAGTTCGTATTTTTGGTGGCACCAAATTAGGTGTAGGGGGATTGATAAGTGCGTATAAGGGAACAGCTCAATTAACCTTAGAAAATTCAAGAATAACAGAGAAAATAATCAAGGAAGAGCTAACCGTTAGCTTTGAGTATGCAGAAATGGATACCGTAATGCGTTTTATAAAGAAAAATCAACTAAATCTAATTTCTCAGGAGCTCCATATGAATTGTAAAATAATAATAGCGGTCCGTAGAAAAGAACTAAAAAGGATTCAGAAAGAACTAACGGCATACCATAAAATAACTGTTTCGAAATAGCTTTGGCACGAATCAACTTCTTCTATCACATTACCGATCTATTTATTTTAATTTTTTAAGAATATAATCGGGACATTTTATAGGCCTTTTCTTATTAACATCCATGAACACCAAAACGGTGTTGGCTTCTGCCAAGATTTCATTATTTTGGTTCATCAGTGTATATTCAAATTCTATCCTAACGGAAGGTGTTTTTTTTAAATATGTTTTCAGCGTGAGCACGTCATCGAACAGTGCAGATTTTTTATAGTTTACCTGTAAGCTTATGACCGGCAATATAACCCCGCTCTCTTCCATTTCCTTATAGGAGAGGTCGAAAGAGCGCAACCACGATATTCTACCCATTTCTAAATATTGGGCATAGTTCCCATGATAGACAACACCCATTTGATCTGTTTCTCCGTATCTAACTCTAAAAGTAATTTCGTTTGCACACATTTTATAAAGTAAAAAAGTATATATTTAAAATATCCCCGAACCCGCAAACGAACATGCGAAAAAAAAAGATTAAATTCAATAGAGATTGATTTTTTTTTTAGCTTATTTGTTCACATATTTGTCGACCGCATGATGATAAAACAATAGGTTACTATTTGTTGTTTAATCTTTATTACTAACCATTAAACGAGGGCTTTTTTACTATGAATGTTACTGCAAATTCAGTATGGAAAAACTGTTTGGTATTTATCCAAGATAATATCCAACCGCAGGCATTTAAGACTTGGTTTGAGCCTATCAAACCCGTTAAGCTCACCGAAAATTCTTTAAGCATACAAGTTCCAAGTAAATTTTTCTACGAATGGTTAGAAGAGCATTACGTTAGACTTTTAAAAGTTGCCCTTACCAAAGAGTTGGGAGAATCAGCAAAACTGGTTTATATTATCCGTATGGAGAATACCTATGGAAATAAAGAACCGTTTACTGAAAAAATTCCTAGTTCCAACAGGGGAAACATGGCACCACAAGAAATGGACGTTCCTATCAAATCAAAAAATCCGGAATTACGAAATCCTTTTGTCATCCCTGGGATTAGAAATATCAAGATAGAATCACAGCTGAATCCCAACTATAATTTTGATAATTTTCTTGAAGGCGATTCTAATAGATTAGCCCGTTCTGCCGGTATGGCTGTTGCCAATAAACCAGGAGGCACATCATTTAACCCCCTATTGATTTTTGGAGGGGTTGGTCTTGGAAAAACACACTTGGCCCATGCTATTGGTGTCGAAATAAAGGATAAATATCCAGAGCGAACCGTTCTTTATATTTCTGCAGAAAAATTTACGCAACAGTATATAGAATCTGTTAAGAAAAACACACGTAACGATTTTATTCACTTCTACCAGTTAATAGATGTGCTTATCATAGATGACGTACAATTCCTATCAGGTAAATCTGGTACTCAAGATGTCTTTTTTCATATTTTTAACCACTTACATCAAAATGGAAAACAGGTAATTCTAACTTCTGACAAAGCACCTGTAGACATGCAGGACATTGAACAACGTTTGTTATCCCGTTTCAAATGGGGGCTTTCCGCAGAGTTACAAACACCGGATTATGAAACTCGTATATCCATACTCAACAACAAACTTTACAGGGACGGCGTAGAAATGCCAAAAGAAATTATCGAGTATGTTGCTAAACACATCAAGACAAACATAAGGGAATTGGAAGGTGCCATTATATCATTAATAGCACAGTCTACGCTTAATAAACGCGAAGTGACCCTAGAGCTTGCGCAGCAAGTGGTAGAGAAGTTCGTAAAGAATACCAAACGAGAAGTATCTATCGACTACATACAGAAAGTAGTTTCCGATTACTTTGAGATGGATGTGGCCACCTTACAGTCCAAGACAAGAAAAAGACATATTGTACAGGCGAGACAATTGGCTATGTTCTTTGCAAAAAAATTCACTAAGGCTTCGTTGGCAAGTATTGGTTCACAAATTGGCAAACGAGATCATGCTACCGTACTTCATGCCTGCAAAACCGTTGATAACTTAGCTGAGACCGATAAACAGTTCCGGAAGTACATCGAAGACCTCACAAAGAAATTATCATAACACCTCTATGAAGACAAAAGTGTTAATGGTATGCCTAGGAAATATCTGTAGGTCTCCATTAGCCGAAGGTATTCTTAAATGCATAGTTAATCCTGAAGATGTCTTTGTTGATTCCGCTGGAACTGGTGGTTACCACATAGGCCAATCTCCTGACCCTAGATCTATTGACGTTGCAAAAAGTAAGGGTATAGATATCAGCAACCAAATCTGTAGAAAATTCAATACAAGGGATTTTGATAGATTTGATGTCATTTACGCTATGGATAAGGAAAATTACAACTCCATTATAAACCTAGCTAGCAATCTAACGCAACAAAATAAAGTACGCTTATTGCTAAGTGAAACCGATAGAAGTGACCACGAAGTTCCAGACCCCTATTACGGTGGAGAAGATGGATTTGAAAAGGTGTTCCAAATAATTGAGGCGGCCTGTAAACACAAAGCAAAACTACTTTAACACCTAGCTTATGAGCAAAGAAATGAATAAGAAAGGAAAATTATATTTAATTCCAACCACCCTAGGTGATAGCCCGCCACTGGAAGTACTTCCTATTTCTATCAAAAAGGCTATAGAAAGTATAGACCATTATGTGGTGGAGAACGAAAAAACAGCGAGACATTTTATCAAAAAAATGAGTCCAAGAAAATCTCAGCCATCCCTACACTTATTTACACTAAACAAATTTACAGAAGCAACCGAAATTCCTAGTTTTCTGGAACCCTGCCTTGCGGGTCATGATATAGGTATTTTGTCTGAAGCAGGCTGTCCAGGCATCGCAGACCCAGGTGCCGCAGTAGTTCAATTGGCGCATCAAAAACACATACAGGTAGTCCCGTTGGTAGGCCCTTCCTCCATCGTGCTAGCTTTAATGGCAAGCGGACTAAACGGTCAGAATTTTGCATTTAACGGTTATTTACCCATTGACTCAATGGATCGAAGAAAAGAAATAAAGCGCCTAGAGAAAAAATCTAGGGAAGAGCAGCAATCACAAATATTCATAGAAACTCCTTATCGAAATAACAAGCTTCTTGAGGAACTACACAAAGCACTGTCCGGAAATACAAATGTATGTGTAGCTTGTGACCTGACCTTAAGTACTGAATTCATAAGTACACGGAAAGCAGCAGCATGGAAGAATGAAAATGTAGACCTGCATAAGCGCCCTGCTATTTTTATAATTCAAGCATAAAAAACTTTAACACAAAGTGCTAGGGCTTGTCATTTTCATAGATATAGTAAGCTTTATATTTTAGGGTTTTTTACCGCTTCAACACTGGAAATATCATATCCAGAAAATTCGTTTATGTAACAGGTTATATGGGTGCCATAATCATCCATTACATCCTTTTTACCAAAAGAACGCAAATAACGTTTAACATTACCTGCACCGGCTAAATGTGCAGCTGCTAACATACCTGATTCTGTAATTTCAATACCTCTAATTCGTTTACCAACGAACCTTTTGATATCTCGTCTTAGAATCCATTTGTTTCTAGCAATGTTAATTTGGAATACTTTCTCCTGTAAAACAGGGTTCCCTAAAAACTGCTGGTCGCTATAAACGCCCATTAGCTCTAAGGTGCTCGTGCCAAACTGGTATTTACCTAAATATCCAAAGGTATTTACTGCAAAGTAATCTCCTTTCGATTCTTTAAAGGCCAAGGCCTCTTTAAAACCAGTAAAATCTGTTCCCGCAAAGGGAGGCATAAATTTAATTTCAATTATAGTGGCTTTGCCTTTGGGAAACAAAACCGAAGTCGGTTTTTTTACTTTAAGTAAGTCAGGAACAGCTACCTTAAAAGAACTAAATCCAAAACCAGACAAAATAAACATCAAAATAAGAGGACAAACAATCATTATCCATCTTTTCATACGGTAAATTTCTTAAGACTTACAGCAATGGGCTAGCTTAAATTTTCGATGGCAAAGTTAGACGGTAAAGTAACTTGTTTAGGCAATGTTATGTTAAAACTGCTTAGGAATAACTGACATGTATGGAAATTCGGACCATTAGCCTATCTTACTATTTTTTGGGCATTTATCCATCGAATATACTGTACTTTATTTCTGCCGTGCTGCGCCAAATTTTTAGCGAACATGTGGTATCCAAAATTTTCTACATTGGCAACCATATAAAAGTAGTCATGCTTTTCTGGGCTTAAAACCGCATCAACTGCGCTAATATCAGGCATAGTAATCGGCCCCGGAGGTAATCCTGAATTTTTGTATGTATTGTATGGGGACGCTAATTCCAAATCTTTATAAAGCACTCGTTTAATAATAGTATCAAAATTACCCGTCTCTCTCTTTATTGCGTAAATCACAGTAGGATCTGCCTGAAGTAGCATTCCCGTCCTCAAACGGTTCAAATATAGTCCTGCAACTTTAGGGCGCTCATCTATCTTAGCGGTTTCTTTATGCACGATAGACGCCAAGGTTACCACCTCATTAGGGCTTAATCCTAGCGCTTTGGCCTTTTCTTTTCGCGTAGCGCTCCAGAAACGATTGTATTCTTTTAACATTCTAGACCTAAACGCCTCTGCATCGGTATTCCAAAAGAACTCATAACTATTGGGAACGTATAAGGCCAAACTATTTTCCAAATCTATCTGATGCTCGGATAGAAACTCTTTATTATTAAACGCATTAAGCAAGCTTGTGCTGTCCGCTTCGATTTGGACTGAAATTCTACCGGCAAGATCAGCCAAAGTTTCCTGATTATTGAAAGCGACTTTTACCGGCACATTCCCCACTCTAAGGCTATTGATAATCTCATTATTGTTCATCCCCTTCCCTATACGATACCTACCCGCCTTAATATTTTGGGAGTAGCCCTTTTTATTGGCGGCAGATTCAAACGCATCTATGTCCTTTATTAAGGGTTCAAGGCTTCTCTTTACCTCGGAAAAAGTGGTATCTGTACGGATAAAAACAAAAACTTCGGCATTCTTAAATGCCGTATTCGGTGTAAAAAAAGCACCGTAAACCATATAGGCAAAAATCCCACCCACTAAAAGGCCTAACAAAACCAAGGTTAGTAAAATTCTTTTGATATTCATTAGTTATTGATTTTTTGAAATAAAACTTCATTCTTATACCGGCCATTACTGCTAATCCAATCTTTTTTTACTCCGACTTTTAAAAAGCCTAATTTTTGGAAAAGATGGATTCCTCTTTTATTTTCCTCTAGAATATTAGCATAGAGCTGCTTTAGTTCTAGTATTGTAAAGGCATAGTTAGAAAGTAGCTCCAAAGCCTCTGCCCCAATTCCCTTGTTTCTGTCAGCTTCCTTTACTATAACGATACCAACACCGGCACGCTTATGTTTTGGGTCAAAATCAAATAAATCAATCAAGCCTAAGGTAATCCCCTCAGGACTACAAATAACCAAACGCAGCTGTTTTACTTCATATATATCCCTATGGGCATTCTCCAAATAAAATTCAAGCACACTTCTCGAGTAAGGAGTTACCGTACCGCTTATCTCCCAAACATGGGTATTATTCTCTATGTCGTATAGAAACTGCAAATCTTCCTTTTCCAAGGCTCTTAAAAATAGATTTTTACCTTTTAAAAGTTCCATTGCACCTCCCCTTTAAAGACCTGTTTAGCCTCACCGATTAAATAGATTTGTTCATAACCGTTGTCTTTGGGAACAAAAGTGACTTCTAATGCGCCACCCAAGACCTTTACCGTTATTTTTAACCTCTTGGTTGTTCCTTGCGAATGCATTGCGAGAGCAACTGCAGTAACTCCTGTGCCACAGGATAGCGTCTCATCCTCTACACCCCTTTCATAAGTGCGCACAAAAAACGCACCACCTTCATCCTGTTCTACAAAGTTAATGTTACTGCCCTTTTTTCCATAAAGTCCATATCGTAGTTTAGCGCCTTCCTTTACCACATTAAACCGGGAAAGTTCAGAAACCATTTGCACATGATGGGGAGAACCTGTGTTTATAAACACGGCATCGGGCTTGGATTTTATTTCTTCTACATCCTGCATTTTAAGATACACGATAGCTCCTTTAATAGTTGCATAATGCAAACCGTCAATAGCACGAAATTTAGTTTCGTTTCCAATCATGCCTAAAAAATGAGCAAAGGACACAATGCAGCGTCCTCCATTCCCACACATGGTACTTTCATTACCGTCCGAATTATAATACACCATCTTAAAATCTGACTGCGCATCCGTTTCTAGCAATATCAGTCCATCAGCACCAACTCCAAATCTTCTATCACATAAATACGCTATCAATTGCGTATCTTTTGCTGGGAACACTCCTTGACGATTATCGATGATCACAAAGTCGTTTCCTGTACCTTGATACTTATAAAAGTTAATTTTCATTAGCTGCGGAATTAAGCACAAATATAAGATTTTATTAAGGGTTTTTTGGCAGTTAAAATGTCGTTAAAGGCTAATTATGAGACATAAAATCAACTAATTTTACATTGAATAGAACAAATTTATAGGACATGAAAAAAATAGGAAGCCTTTTGTTAGTTTCGGTTTTTGCTGGGGCAATTACTTTGGGAGCTTATAAACTCCTTTTTGAAAAAACGAATTATGCCATTGTACATGAGAAGGAAAGTGGTTCAGTAACCAATACTAGTTACACCCCAACATCTGCCAAAGGCGCTGGTATAAACGAAGTAGATTTTACAAATGCAGCTGAAACTACAGTAAACGCAGTGGTGCATGTAAAAAATGTCACCTTAGGCAAAGTACCCACTTCCATGTTCGATTTCTTTTATGGTTCTGAGGGAACCGTTACACCACGGGTAGGTACCGGATCGGGGGTTATCATTTCTCAGGACGGTTATATTGTAACCAATAATCACGTTATTTCACGTGCCACCCAACTACAGGTAACGCTTAACAACAACAAAACATACGAAGCAAAACTTATAGGTGCGGACCCAAACTCGGACATTGCATTGATAAAAATCGAAACCGATGATAAACTGCCTTATTTATCCTTTGGCGATTCTGATAATGCAAAAATTGGAGAATGGGTTTTGGCTGTGGGTAATCCTTTTAATCTAACCTCTACCGTAACAGCAGGTATTGTTAGTGCAAAAGCTAGAAGTTTAGACACAAGAACAAACCAATCCTTTATACAGACAGATGCTGCGGTAAACCCGGGCAACTCGGGTGGTGCTTTAGTTAATACAAATGGGGACCTTATCGGTATCAATACTGCAATTTCCTCACAGACCGGTTCTTATGTAGGCTATTCCTTCGCTGTACCAAGTAACATTGCCAAAAAAGTAGTTGACGATATTATGGAGTACGGAAATGTTCAAAAGGGATTTATTGGGATAAGCCCAGCGCCAGTTGATACCCCAGATGCGGTAGAACGTGGTATTAATAATATAGACGGTGTTTACATTGAAACTATAGAGGCAGAGTCCGGGGCATACGATGCAGAACTACAAATTGGGGATATCATAAAAAAAGTAGATAATATTGATGTACATAAATTTCCTGATTTAACCGGATATCTTTCTACAAAACGCCCTAAGGATACCGTACAAATGGTGATAGAAAGAGCAGATGAAATGCTAGAAATAGCCGTAGTTCTTAAAAAAAGACAAACCATAATCGTTCCTGAAATGGGATTGGAAGTTACAAATCTTACCGATTCCGACAAGAAAAATTTTAAGACTAAGAAGGGTGTTAAAATAACTGGAGTACCAGAAAGATATAGAGGTTACGGCCTAAAGGGCAAGGTTATTTTGCAAATCGATGACAAAGAGATTAGGGATATAGATGACGCAAAAACAGCCTTTGGTGCTATTTCAAGATACGGAAAAACAGTTATTACTATGATAAGTGAGGAAGGAGAACGAGAGCGACTCATCTTTCAATAAACAAAACAGACGCATAAAGCACCCTTTAACAAGGTGCTTTTTTTATGAAATAAAGCTTCGAAAACGCTTGAAATATGTAGTTTTGCATAAGGCAAAACAACCTAAAACCAACTATGTCACTTAATATTTCCTACGAAAAAGAATTAGCTTTTCAAGCAGACCGAAGAAAGGCCACTACCGAATTCATTAAAATTGTCAGTGATCTTTGGTATGACAAATCTATAGAAATCGTCCTATTTAAAAATCAGGCTATAGACAAGAACGTGAGTGATATTATCCACTTACATGAGTATGCGGGGGAATTTGTTCAAAAACCTATTTCTATCTTTGATTCTGTTGAATTATTAAGAGCCATAAGCGACATTAAGCTTCCTCCATCCAAATTAGACATCGGTAAACTAACTTATGAGTATCATGCAGACGACAATCACTTTAACAATGTTAAGGCGTTTGTTATTGAAAAATTGAAAGATGCATCAGACACGGCAGGTATAAAATCAAAAGACGTAGTCCTTTACGGTTTTGGTAGGATTGGCCGTTTGTTAGCAAGAGAGCTCATGTCCAAAACAGGCAAGGGTAATCAGCTAAGACTCAGAGCCATTGTTGTTAGGGGTGCAGCAGATGATGATGTTTTAGAAAAAAGAGCCAGCCTATTGCGAACAGATTCGGTTCATGGTACTTTTTCAGGAACTGTGCGGGCCGACTTTCAAAATAATGCACTTATTATAAATGGTACCACGGTACATCTTATTCATGCAAGTAATCCTGAGGAAATAGATTACACCGCCTACGGTATAGCCGAGGCATTGATAATTGACAATACAGGCGCGTTTAGAGATAAAACCGCGCTCTCCAGGCATTTAATTGCCAAAGGTGTGTCAAAGGTATTGTTGACAGCCCCAGGCAAGGGAATACCTAATATTGTGCATGGTGTAAACCATATGGATTATGATCCGAATACCACTAAAATATGTTCTGCTGCGTCATGTACCACAAATGCAATTACTCCAATACTTAAAGTGATAGAAGATTCTTTAGGAATCAAAAAAGGACATTTAGAGACGATACATGCCTATACGAATGACCAAAATCTGGTAGATAATATGCATGATAAATTCAGAAGAGGTAGAGCTGCAGGTTTAAACATGGTACTTACGGAAACTGGTGCGGGAGAGGCGGTGGCCAAAGCATTACCTTCCTTAAAAGGAAAATTAAGCTCTAACGCTATTAGAGTTCCTGTACCTAATGGATCATTGGCAATACTTAATCTTGACTTAACAAATAAAACTTCTTTAGAAGGCGTAAATACGATATTAAAAAAATATGCCCTTGAGGGGGATTTAGTAGAACAAATACAGTATTCGTTAAGTAAGGAGTTGGTATCATCAGATATTGTGGGTACTTCTGCGCCTGCCATTTACGATAGCAAAGCGACCATTGTCTCAGACAATGGAGAAAATTTGATACTTTATATTTGGTACGATAATGAATATGGCTACTCCCATCAAGTAATACGCTTGGCAAAATACATCTCTAAAGTAAGGAGATACACTTATTATTAAAAAACAACAGCGAGAAACATCTCAATACTAAAGCTTTTACACAGGTATAAACCTAATGGAAGCTTTGCTTATTTTTCCCTAATTGATATTAATAAATTACTTTAGTTATATCTAAATCAAATTTTAACGCCAATACTAATGAAAATACCTATACCACTTTGTCTCTTGACAGCCTTACTTGCTGTTACTTTTAATTATGCCCAAGAAACGGAAGCCGCAGATAAACTATCACTTGACGAAGGCCCCATAAGCAATCAATTTGATTATGTTTTTAAAAAATCAGGTAATTACCGTGCGGATGGAGTACGCTACGAGGTAGTAAAAGAAACCAACTTATATAAGCTTAGAAAAAATGTACTAGACTCCTTAGTCGCAATATTCAGAAAGACATCAGAATTAAAGTCTACGATATCCGAACATGAAACTACGATAACATCGTTAAACAAAAAATTAGAGGAAACAACAATAACTTTAACCGCCGTTAGTGAGGAAAAAGACAACATGTCACTGCTTGGCACCTCAGTATCAAAAGGCACCTACAATGTAATTTTATGGGTAATTATCGGGGCACTTTTTTTGTTTTTAGGCCTTTTCATATACAGGTTTAGGAATAGTAATATTCTTACACAAGAAGCGAAACAAAACCTCTTTGAGCTAGAGCTAGAATATGAAGACCACCGCCGAAGAGCTTTGGAGCGAGAGCAAAAAATTAGCAGACAATTACAAGACGAAAGAAACAAACAGAAAAAAATTAAATAATACTAAAACTCCCTTTTTGGGAGTTTTTTTATATCCTGTGGTGACGATAAAACAAGCTACTGAAGTCGAACTCAATGATATTGCACCGCTCTTTAATGCATATCGGGTTTTTTACAGACAAACTTCAAACGAGACGGCAGCATCTGATTTTATAAAAAATAGGTTTGTAAAAAAAGATGCTATTATTTTTCAGCTTATGTAAAACAGGTCCCAGTAAGATTTATCCAACGGTAACCCTTCTTTTCATCCGTCTCACTTAAAGCCGCACTTATACTTAACGACTTATACGTAATTGAAACATACCGCAATGCAGGCCTCGCTAAGCGTTTATTGGAGACAGCCAAAGCATACGGTCGCAATAATAAGCACAAAGGCCTGAGCTTGGAAACGGCAACTGACAATCCAGCCCATTATTTACATGAAAAATTAGGTTGAGAAAAAGATGTTCATTGTTTTCATTACTTTTGACTGGCCAAATAAACAAGGCTAAAAACAACTATGAGAATAGATATTATCACTGTACTCCCAGAACTATTAAAAAGTCCGTTTGACGCCTCTATATTAAAAAGAGCCATTGAAAAAGGCTTGGTAGAAGTCCATTTTCATAATATTAGAGACTATACTGACAAAAGCTACAACCAAGTAGATGATTATCAATTTGGTGGTGGAGCCGGAATGGTGATGATGATAGAACCTATAGACAAGTGTATCTCCAAGCTGAAATCGGAACGGGAGTATGACGAAATCATCTACATGACCCCAGATGGCGAGACCTTAAACCAGCAAGCCTCAAACAGCTTGTCTTTACTGAAAAATATAATCATACTTTGCGGGCATTATAAGGGCGTAGACCAACGTGTACGGGATGCCTTTATTACAAGAGAAATATCTATTGGTGATTATGTGCTTTCCGGTGGAGAATTAGGAGCAGCAGTTTTATGTGATACTATTATTAGATTGATACCCGGCGTACTTAATAATGAAACCTCTGCCCTCACCGATAGTTTTCAAGATGGATTATTAGCGCCACCCGTTTACACAAGACCCGCAGAATACAAGGGTATGAAAGTTCCCGAGATACTTTTGAGCGGTCATTTTGGGAAAATAGAGACCTGGAGAGAGGATCAGGCCCAGGAACGAACAGAAAAATTACGGCCAGACCTCTTGGAATAGTCCATCGTTTAAAGTAAAAAAGAAAAATATATAAAAAATACTTGTAGATTCTAATTTTAGAATTATTTTTGCACCCTATTAAATTAACCTCTGACGATAATCGTGAACGTTGTTTTAATCTAAATTCCGATATTAAAAGATAAAATGGAATCATTAATTAAATTTGTTCAGGACGAATTTGTAACCAAAAAAGAATTCCCAAAATTTTCCGCAGGAGACACTATTACTGTGTATTATGAAATTAAGGAAGGTGAAAAAACACGTACTCAGTTTTTTAAGGGTGTTGTGATACAAAGAAGAGGTTCTGGAGCAACAGAAACATTTACTATTCGTAAAATGTCTGGGACGGTAGGTGTGGAACGTATATTCCCAGTGAACCTGCCAGCTTTACAAAAAATAGAAATCAACAAAAAAGGTAAAGTACGTAGAGCTCGTATCTACTACTTTAGAGAGTTGACAGGAAAGAAAGCAAGAATAAAGGAAGTAAGGTCTTAAAAGCCAAATTCCATTAAGTAAAAAGCACCAACTTAACAGTTGGTGCTTTTTTTATAAACATTTGTTTATAACCTATGTTCATAACCAATTGATTTTTAATTAAATAAAAATACAGCGAATTTGCGTATAATTTGGTATCTTAGGAATGTTGTAGAGAAAGCAATCAGTATTTACTATTGATTTAATCTTTAAAACTATAAAGGTTACGTTCTTATATTGTTGTTACATGAGTAGTGTAATATATTGTTCTCAAAAGCAATTACACTATCGTATGCATTTTAGCTAAAAAGGCTGTCGCCTTTTTTTGATATTTTGGACATATATTCAATTATTGTACTATGTTAAGACAACAAGAAGTAATGCAAAGTATTCTTTTGGTTATCCAATCAAAAGATGAATCGCATATCAAACGTTGAATTAGTTATGCGGACGCAATCAATGGTTGCCGTTTTAATTTAAGATTGAAACAAACAAAATCCGTAAACGACTTCTAAAAAGCCATATCAATGTACTTGTACGATGATATGGCTTTTGTTATTCTACCTGTACAAAATGCAAGAATATTCCGCCAATTCCTATTTAACAAGCCTAGATAATTTTGTATCTTTGAATCGCTTGAATTAAAACCAACACGCATGTCCAAGATTTTTTATACCAAAACAGATGAGGCGCCAGCTTTGGCTACCGAATCTTTTTTACCAATAGTAAAGGCTTTCACAAAAACTTCGGGGATTGAGATAGAAATCAAAGATATTTCTTTAGCAGGCAGGATAGCCGCTACATTTCCAGAATACTTGAATAAAGGTCAGCAAATCAATAATGATTTGGATGAACTAGGTCAGATGGCCAAGATGCCGGAGGCAAATATCATTAAACTCCCTAATATAAGTGCATCTGTTCCACAGTTAAAAGACGCCATAAAAGAATTACAAGCCAAAGGTTATAAGTTGCCCAGCTACCCAGAAGAACCTATTTCTGACGCTGAAAAGGAAATAAAGTTGAAATACGATAAAATAAAAGGAAGCGCGGTAAACCCTGTCCTTCGGGAAGGAAATTCGGACAGACGCGCCCCGCGTGCCGTTAAAAATTACGCCAAAAAGAACCCTCACAAAATGGGTGCTTGGAGTACAGATTCTAAGACACATGTAGCTACTATGGACCACGGTGATTTTAAGTCCAATGAAAAGTCCGTAACACTACAAAGTGCAACAGATGTGAAAATCACACTTACGACGACCAATAACGCAGTAACCATACTAAAAGATAAAATTTCCCTGCAAGCAGGAGAAATTATCGATGCTACTGTACTAAGTAAAAAAGCGCTATTGACTTTTCTATCGGAACAAGTGTCAGATGCCAAAGAGAAAGAAGTGCTTTTCTCCGTTCACATGAAAGCCACTATGATGAAGGTTTCTGATCCCATTATTTTTGGTCATGTGGTTGTTACTTTTTTAGCACCCATATTTGAAAAGTACGCGGCTATTTTTACTGAATTAGGTATCAACCCTAATTATGGTCTTGAAAACCTGTATAGCAAACTAGAGAAACTCCCTCAAAGCGAAAAATCAGTTATAGAACACGACATTGCGAGTGTTTTAGCGGATAGACCAGCATTGGCGATGGTGAATTCCGATAAAGGAATTACAAACTTACATGTCCCTAGCGACATTATCATTGATGCTTCTATGCCAGCTATGATTCGTAATTCTGGACAGATGTGGAACGCAGAAGGAAAAGCCCAAGACACAAAGGCAGTCATACCAGACAGCAGTTATGCAGGGATTTATAGCGAAACTATAAATTTTTGTAAAAAACATGGTGCATTTGACCCTACTACAATGGGTACGGTGCCTAATGTTGGTCTTATGGCACAAAAAGCTGAAGAATATGGTTCACACGACAAAACTTTTGAGATAAAGGAAGATGGTGTCGTTAGAATTGAGAATATAAAAACGGGAGAAACACTAGTAGAACATTCCGCAGAAAACGGTGATATCTGGCGTATGTGCCAAGTAAAGGATGCTCCCATCCAAGATTGGGTAAAGCTAGCTGTTTCTAGGGCAAAGGCAACTCAAGACCCAACCATTTTTTGGTTAGATAAGACTAGGGCACATGATGTAGAAATCATTAAAAAAGTAAATACGTACCTACCACAATATGATACCGAAGGATTAGATATATGCATCCTATCCCCTATTGAAGCTACCCAGTTTACGCTGGAACGCATGAAGGCGGGTAAGGATACCATTTCTGTCTCAGGTAACGTATTACGAGATTATTTAACGGATTTATTCCCAATTTTAGAAGTTGGCACCAGTGCCAAAATGCTTTCTATTGTCCCCTTAATGAATGGCGGAGGCTTATTTGAAACAGGAGCTGGAGGCTCGGCACCTAAACATGCAGAACAATTTTTAGAGCAAGGTCATTTACGATGGGATTCTTTAGGTGAATTTTTAGCCTTAGGCGTTTCCTTAGAGTTCTTTGGAGAAAAGAACGATAATGTAAAAGCTAAAATTTTAGGTGATTCATTAGATAGCGCCACGGAAAAATTTTTATTGAATGATAAGTCACCCTCTAGAAAGGTTAATGAATTGGATACCCGAGGCAGCCATTTTTACTTGGCAATGTACTGGGCAGAAGCTTTAGCCGAACAAAATGAAGATGTAGAACTCAAAACTATTTTCATGAAGGTATTTTCTGAAATACAAGGTAAAGAAGAACAGATTTTAGACGAATTGTTAAAAGCTCAAGGGTCTGCACAAGATATTGGTGGATATTACAAACCAAACGCCGAGTTAGCAGCTAAGGCTATGCGCCCAAGCGTGACGTTCAATTCTATTTTGGACACGATTTAACACCACCTTCTAGAAGTATATAAAAAGGCCTTCAAATTTGAGGGCCTTTTTTGACGAAAAAATGTTAAGGTTTCCAGCGCTATTTTATTTCTGTTTATTTTTAAAAAAAAGTTTTTATGAAGCAGGCCACTTTCGTGTCGTCCCTACTATTTTTATTTTTCTCGATACATTCATTTTCACAAAATAAATACACCCTTAGCGGCATAATTATAGAAGAAAGTAGCAACGAAACCTTAATTGGGGTAACCGTTGCCTTTCCATCTTTGAGAACAGGGGTGGTGACCAATGAATATGGTTTTTATTCCATCACACTTCCAGAAGGCGAGTATGAGCTGCTGGTAAGTTATTTAGGCTTTGAAGAAGTGGTGAGTAGCATAAATCTAAATACAAATACAAAAATAGATTTTAAGCTTAAGGAGGCTACGGAACAACTAGAGGAAGTTGTTGTTACGCAGAATATAGAAAAAATGGACATAAGAAAGCCTCAAATGAGCGTGAATACCTTGTCTGTAGAAACTATTAAAAAAATTCCCGTTATTCTTGGTGAAGCTGACATTATCAAGTCAATTCTATTATTGCCTGGAGTCACGAATGCTGGTGAAGGAGCATCTGGTTTTAACGTTAGAGGAGGTTCTGTTGACCAAAACCTAATTCTTTTGGATGAAGCCATCATTTTTAATTCCTCTCACCTCTTCGGATTCTTTTCCGTATTCAATCCGGATGCTATAAAAGATATAAAGTTATATAAAGGAGGTATTCCCGCACGCTATGGCGGTAGGGTATCCTCTGTTCTGGATATTTTTCAAAAAGAAGGGAACAGTAAAGAATTAAAGGTAAACGGCGGTATCGGTGCCGTAGCAAGTAGGCTTTTAATAGAGGGGCCCATTGTAAAGGATAAAGCAGCATTTCTTATCGGTGGCCGAGGTTCTTATGCACATTTGTTCCTTCCGCTATTCGATTTGGACAACACCGCCTACTTCTATGATTTGAATACGAAACTTAACTATAAAATCAATGATAAAAATAGTGTTTTCCTCTCAGGTTATTTTGGAAGGGACGTATTCGGAATCACCGAAAGCTTTGTGAATACCTATGGTAATGCGGTAGGTAACTTCAGGTGGAACCATTTATTCTCCGATAAATTATTCTCCAACCTTTCCTTAATATATTCCGATTACTATTACGGACTTAAGTTAGATTTTGTAGGATTCAATTGGAACTCGGGGATTCAGAATTTCAATGTGAAATATGATTTAAAACATTACCTAAACGATAAGCTACAAATTAATTACGGTGTCAATAACATTTACTATCAGTTTAACCCTGGAAAGATTGAGCCTAGCAATGATACTTCAGGGATTATTGAAGATCAACTAACTCAAAAATATGCCAATGAATTCGCAGCGTATATTGATTTTGAGCATAGGGTTACCGATAATCTGAGTTTGGGATATGGGCTTCGCTTCAGCAATTTCATAAGACTAGGACAAGAGGAACTGAACGTCTATGAAAATGACAACCCTGTCCGTTTTGACCCTGTTTTGTCTATTTACCAAGAAGCAAACCCCATTGCGGTTATAAATCTTGGTAGAGGTGGCAGTCTCGCAACGTTTAACAACTTTGAGCCTCGGCTTTCTATGTCGTACACGCTAAACTCCAATAGTTCAGTAAAAGCAAGCTATACGCATTTGGCACAGTACCTGCACCTACTTTCCAATACCAACTCTCCCACTCCTTTAGATGTATGGGCCCCCAGCGGACCTTTTATAAAACCGCAATTGTTGGATCAGTATGCCCTAGGTTATTTTAAGGATATTGCTGATGGAGCTTATTCTTTTGAAACCGAAATTTTTTATAAGGACGTCCAAAATAGAATAGATTATATAGACGGAGCAAACCTAATTGCTAATGATGCTATCGAACAAGTTATTTTAAACGGAGAAGCCAGAGCTTATGGTCTGGAGATATTGTTTCGAAAAAATGAAGGTAGATTACAGGGTTGGTTGGCCTATACCCTATCCAAATCTGAACAACGTACTCCTGGCAGGCAAGCTGTGACAAGTAACGGAATAGGAACTACAGAAACGGGTATCAACTTTGGTGAATGGTATAATACACCGTTTGACAAACCGCATGACGTTTCGCTTTTTGCGAGCTACGAACTGAGTGAAAAATGGAGTATTAATAGTAATTTTGTCTACCAAACAGGGCAACCCACTAACTTTCCTATTGGACAGTTTGAATTTCAAGGCTTAACAGTCCCCTATTACGGTCTAAGAAACGAACAGCGTCTTCCAGATTACAATAGAATAGATGTATCTGCTACCTTAACACCAAAAAAGAATAAAACTAGGAAAATGAAAGGGGAATGGATATTCAGTATTTATAACCTATACAATAGAAAAAATGCGGCCTCTATCAATTTCAGAAGAAATCAAGATACTGGTTCAAATGAAGCCGTTAGAACTGCTATTTTTGGTGTTGTACCTGCGGTTACCTATAATTTTAAATTTTAAGACGATGCAAAAATATATATACCTATTTGCCATCATTTTTAGTTTTATCGGATGCGAAGATGTGATTGAGGTCGACCTAGATACAGAACCACCACGCTTAACAGTAGATGCCATTATTCGCTTGGATACTAGTAAAAGTATAACTACGGCGACCATTAAGGTAGGGCTAAGCAGTTCCTTTTTTGAACAAAACCAAGCGGTACAAGTAGATGAAATATTCATAGAGAATTTGGATTATCAAGGTACCGACCCGTTAGACCCAAATATTGTTGTTTTTAACGAAATTGAACTTGGTGTCTATCAGAGCTCCAAGAACACCGATTTTTTCACCTCGGGAGCACTTACATTGACCATAAATTATAAAGAAGAGTTATATTCCGCTAGCACTAGATTTGTACCGGCAGTTCCCTTTGACAGCATTATCCAAGGAGACGGGGTCTTATTTTCAGGAGAGGAAACAGAAATAATCGTTTCTTTTACAGATACCCCGAACCAAGCTGACTTTTATATTTTCGATTTTGACTTTAACGAATACCTAGTATCTGAGGATGAATTTTATCCGGGTCAACGATTTGAGTTCTCTTATTTTTATGATGATATTGAAACAGGAACAACTTTGAATATTAGTATTCTTGGCGCGGACGAAACGTTTTATAGCTATATGGACCAGCTTATCGTTCAATCTGGAGCCAGCCAAGGACCTTTTCAAACTCCCGTAGGAACGGTTAGGGGAAACATTACAAATATTACCGATGTAGCTAATGTTGAACGTGCCGATAATTTTGCGCTGGGGTATTTCGCGGTTGTGCAAGAATATAAGGAACGTATTACCATTGAATAAAAATTAAGCGTTACTACAACTTAATCATAACATGAGAACAGATAAAGATATTTTAGTTAAAGGGCTTAAAAGATTGGCCTACACGGTCATGCTTATGTTTTTGGCTCCTCTAGTGATATGGCAAGCGTTTAAAAACGAAGGACACCCGCTTTATTGGCCGGTACTTATTCTTGGAATTTTACTGGCAATTACCGCCATTGGAATGGGCTTTAAAGGGATTGCTACAATTATGGAATCGCTATTCGGGAAAAAGAACAAACAGACTTAGTTCTTTTTAACGTCCTTACTAGGCTTTTTCCATTTATTAGATAAGTCAGCATAATTATAATCCAACACGCTTTCTTGTCGTTCCAGTTTTCCAGCAGAAAACGCACGTTGCAGAATGTCTTCTATAAGATAGTCCTCTTCAATAATATCTGGATAAAACTCTTCCTTGATACTAATTTTAAACATCTTGGCCGTAGTATTGTACCAAAATGCACGCCATCCATTTCTAAGCTCTTTAACCAAGCCAAATGAAGTAGTTCCCGTTTGCCTATAAATGAGTTTCACCAATATCTGCCCCTCTGTACGAGTTAATTTTTTAAGCTCTTCGGAAAACTCACCTTCAATATACTTCTGTACTTTTCTAGTGTACTTTTTACGTTTTCTTGATTTTTTAATTCCTTTTAGACTGTCGTTTAATTCAACCAAACGCTCTGCGGCCAATTTGGCATAGGGATATACTTTGTGTGTCTTTCTTCTCAGAATATAATAACGTAATTTGTCATTATAGGAAGTAAACTTCAATTTTCCAAATACAAATGCTTCCTGCAAATCAATAGAACTCCTAAAGACAGAATCTCCAGAAATAATAATTAGTTTTTCAGATACAGAATCCAATACCTGCTCTGGTACCTGAGCCGCTACTTTTAGAATTCCTAAAGTGAATAAAAACAATAAAATAAATTGTTGCATCATGGTATACCTACTACAAATGTCATGTCAAAATTAACGATAAATAGAGAAGTATAGCATTCAAAAACAAGCGAATATTGTTAAGTTTGTAAGTAAATAAACTAGACATGGCTAAAAAAGATATCATCACTAAAAAATCACTCGATTTTTTTGAAAAATACTTGAATAATGCTGCGCCTACCGGTTATGAGTGGGAAGGGCAGAAAATATGGATGGAGTACTTAAAACCGTATGTAGATACTTTTATCACTGATACTTATGGGACGGCTGTAGGGGTAATAAACCCAGACGCCAAATATAAAGTGGTCATAGAGGGACACTCCGATGAAATATCATGGTATGTGAACTATGTCACGGACAATGGTTTGCTTTATGTGATTCGTAATGGTGGTAGTGATCATCAGATTGCACCTTCTAAATGGGTAAACATTCATACTAAAAATGGGATTGTAAAAGGTGTTTTTGGCTGGCCAGCCATTCATACCAGAAAAGGCCCTAAAGAAGAAGCACCCAAATTGGATAATATTTTTATAGATATAGGAGCCAAAGACAAAGAGGAAGTAGAGAAAATGGGAGTTCATGTTGGTTGTGTAATTACGTACCCAGACGAATTTCAAGTACTTAACAAAAATAAATTTGTATGCAGAGCTATAGATAATAGGGCTGGCGGTTTTATGATTGCAGAAGTTGCAAGACTGCTTCATGAAAATAATATCACCTTACCTTTTGGCCTTTACATTACAAACTCAGTGCAAGAGGAAATAGGATTGCGTGGGGCTGAGATGATTACTCAAACTATAAAGCCTAATGTTGCTATTATAACAGATGTATGTCATGATACCACAACGCCTATGATAGAAAAGAAAACGCAAGGACATACAGAAATGGGTGCTGGGCCCGTAATTTCATATGCGCCAGCGGTTCAAAATAACCTTAGAGAACGTATTTTAGAAACTGCAGAAGCTAATAAGATTCCTTTTCAGCGAATGGCAGCCTCTAGAGCTACAGGAACAGATACAGATGCATTTGCTTACAGTAATGGTGGTGTAGCCTCGGCATTAATATCACTTCCATTACGTTATATGCATACCACTGTAGAAACCGTTCACAAAGATGATGTGGAAAATGTTATCCGATTGATATACGAAACACTATTGACTATAAAAGAGGGGGAAACCTTTAGTTATTTTGAATAAAATTAATTTATGCTCTTTTTTTGTGAAAGGGCATTTTTTTTAATATGGATGAACTCCTAGACATTTTAGATACAGATGGTAACCCAACCGGAACTACAGCAATGAAGTCCAAAGCACATCGTTTAGGACTTTTTCATGCTACGGTACACATCTGGTTTTATACTTCGGAAGGAGAATTATTATTACAACAACGAAGCAGACACAAAGGAACCCATCCCCTACTTTGGGGTGCATCCGTAGCGGGACATATTGGTGCAGCAGAGCAATTGGAAGTCTCGGCCATGCGCGAAATAGAAGAAGAAATTGGATTAACATGTAAAAAAGAACTACTTGAAAAAATAGGCGTTTTTAAATCAGTTCAGAAACACCATGAGCACTTGGTAGATTGCGAATTTCAGCATACCTTCCTTTGTGAGCTTTCTTTGCCATTACATCTACTCAAAAAGCAGGAAAGCGAAGTGGAGGACTTAAAACTTATGCCAATATTGAATTTTGAAAAGCAAATACAAGGAAATGAAACGGCACAAAAGTATGTACCACACGAGCTTTCCTATTACCAAAATGTAATCAAATCAATAAAAGAAAGATTATAAACTTGAAATAAAATCGCCCATAGCGCTCATAGCGTACGTTTTCTGCTCACCACTTTCCATATGCTTGACCACAAAAGAAGTGTCTTTTAATTCTTGGTCGCCTAAAAGCACTACAAAAGGTACATTTCTATTATTCGCGTATTTAAACTGCTTCTGTATTTTAGCGTTGGAAGGATAAACATCACTCTTTATTCCCGCTTTTCTTAATTCGGTAACTAATTTTAAGGAAGCTAGTGCCTCCTGTTCCCCGAAATTCAAAAAAAGCACATCCAAGGACTTTTCCAAGGATTTGGGGAAAAGGTCGAGCTCTTCCATCACCAAATAAATGCGATCTAGACCAAATGATATGCCCACGCCGCTTACATCCTTTAATCCAAAAATACCGGTAAGGTCATCATAGCGTCCGCCACCTCCAATAGAACCCATAGAAACACCATCTGGGGCACTGACTTCAAAAATGGCTCCTGTATAATAATTTAGACCTCTTGCCAGGGTAACATCTATAGTCAAACGTGCCGATTGTACTTCTAGTTCGGAAATACTTTCTATAATGTAGCGCAGTTCAGCCACCCCTTTAGTGCCTACTTCAGAGTTTTGGAGCAATGCTTTCAACTGCTCCAATTGTTGCGAATTGCTACCATTTAGAGTAAAAAGAGGAGCGGCCTTTTCAATAGCAGTATCGGAAATACCCTTTTCCCGCATTTCCTTTTTTACGCCTTCTTCACCTATCTTGTCCAGCTTATCCAGTGCCACTGTAAAATCTACCAACAAGTGTTTGGCACCAATGACTTCGGCGATTCCTGCTAAAATCTTGCGGTTATTCAATTTTATGGTAGCTCCGGTTAATTTTAAATCTGTAAAAACAGCATCATACAATTGTACCAATTCTACTTCTTGTAGAAGGCTGTTAGAGCCTACCACATCCGCATCACACTGGAAAAATTCCCTAAACCTTCCTTTTTGTGGCCTATCGGCTCGCCATACGGGCTGAATCTGATAACGTTTAAAAGGAAAATCGATTTCATTTTGGTGCATAACAACATATCTAGCAAAGGGCACTGTTAAATCGTAACGCAAGGCTTTTTCAGAAATTTTAGGAGCTAATGAACCTGATTTTTTTAAACTATACGTGACATCATCTACCTTACTTAAAAAGTCACCTGAATTCAATATTTTAAAAATAAGCCGGTCACCTTCTTCCCCATATTTACCTAATAAGGTATCAGCGTTTTCAAATGAAGGCGTTTCTATAGGCAGATAACCAAACGTTTGGAAATGCTTTTTTACAACGTCAAAAATATAGTTCCGCTTGCTTATTTCTTGTGGAGTAAAATCACGTGTTCCTTTGGGTATCGATGGTTTCTGTGCCATGTATTTGTTTTAACACCCCAAAGTAGTTCGACTCAACTCAACTACCGATGAAGCGGTTTCTCTAGATGATATTAACAAAGATAGTTCTCCCATTAGTCCCTACCAAAATAGGAGCGGTTTTGTTTCTAGCTCGCTGTTTAACCAGTTAGGATATGCGAATAAATTGTAGAATAGTTATTGTTTTTTAAAGAGTAAAAAAGGGATTCTTTCGGTGCTAAGGAGTCTTAGGAGCTTCAATCATAGATTGAAACCACTGGTACAATTCCCCTTTAGTAATTACCGAACCTTGTTTTATCAACTGAAACTTATCTAGATTTTTTTCCTCTGTATAAGCTTTAGAAGCTGTCATGTATTCAACAAAGTCTGACTGCCAGTTTTTCTTGAACCAGTCGAAGCCTATTTTAGTTGTTAAGTCAATCTTTGGATTCATGACCTTTACAGCGATGAGCTTCATTTCCTTATCAGTCAACTGGAACAGATGCATCTGCTGATCAGAGATATTCTCTAAATAGGCAACCTTGTTCAGCACGCCTTCCCAGATAAGATCACTGAAGACATCTAATTCATCCTCGGCAACTTCTGGTGTATCCTGTTTGATTTTAGTCCACTCCTCCCCTGTAATAGATTGTGTAGCCAAAAAATTAATAAATTCTGACTGTAACTCCTCCAATTGTTCTTTTGTAAGTCGGATGTACTTCATAAGTATATCAAAAAAAATAAGCCCTCCAGTTAACTGAAAGGCTTATATGTTCAAAATATTGAAAATTACTTCTTTTCAGCTACTACCTCAAAAGGGAAGTCTACAACCACCTCTCTATGCAGTCTAATTTGTGCATTGTAAGGGCCTGTTCTTTTAACAGAACCCCCTAATATGTTGATAAACTTCTTATCAATATCGTGTCCTTGCTTCGCAATGGCAGCTGCCAAATCAGAAACAGTTACAGATCCAAAAAGTTTATCTCCAGCACCCGTTTTTGCGCCAATCTTTAATTCCAATCCTTTAAGGGAATCGGCTACTTTGCTAGCTGCATCGACTACTTTCTTCTCTTTGTGTGCTCTTTGCTTCAGGTTCTCTGCCAATACTTTTTTAGCTGAGGAGGTAGCCATAGCCGCCAACCCGTTAGGAATGAGGTAATTTCTACCATATCCGTTCTTCACACTTACTACGTCGTCTTTAAAACCTAAGTTTTGTACGTCTTCTTTTAATATAAGCTCCATGATTCTTTTCTTTTATTTTAATAAATCACCAACGTATGGCATTAAAGCCAAGTGACGCGCTCTTTTTACAGCTTGCGCTACTTTTCTTTGAAACTTCAAAGAAGTTCCCGTAAGCCTTCTAGGTAATAATTTACCTTGCTCGTTTACCAATTTCATAAGAAAGTCTGCATCCTTGTAATCAACATATTTGATTCCGGATTTTTTAAACCTACAATATTTCTTTTTGGTGTTGGTTTCAATATTTAATGGAGTTAAATACCTGATTTCCCCATCTTTCTTTCCTTTTGCCTGTTGTTGTAATGTTGACATAGTACTTAAGCTTTAGCGGTTTTATTTCTTGTTCTTCTTCTTTCTGCCCATGATATTGCATGTTTGTCCAATTTAACGGTCAAAAATCGCATTACACGTTCATCTCTCCTAAACTCTTGCTCGTAAGGTAATACTACCTGACCAAGGTCGGTGAATTCAAACAAGTGGTAAAAACCACTTTTTTTGTTTTGGATGGGATAAGCCAATTTCTTTAGGCCCCAATTTTCTTTGGAGACCATTTTGGCTCCATTCTTAATTAAGAAATCCTCGAATTTCTTAACTGTTTCCTCTATCTGTACATCAGATAGAACGGGATTCAAAATGAAAACAGTTTCGTAATGGTTCATATATATAAATTTTGTTTTAAAGAGTGCAAAAATAGCCATTATTTTAAAATAAGTATAAGAAAACTAAAAAATCTTCGTTATAGATAGGAAGAATATATAAATTGAACAAACCAAATCTTAATCTATTATCGTTGCCAAATACACAAATTACACCACATTGTTTACATCTTTTGTTGCAGTGTGTCGTGTTTTTACAGTTCTTTGTCGATGATTTAACCCCACAAATCAGCCCTTATGAAGTTACGAAGTATTATCGTTGACGACTCGTCCATGCAAAGGATGGCCGTCGCAAAGTTGGTGAACAACCATCCCAACTTAGCCATGGTAGCCGAGTATAGTAATGCTATTGAAGCTAAGAACGGTATTAAAAACAACGAGATAGACCTTATCTTTCTTGATGTTGAAATGCCTATTATTACAGGATTTGACCTACTCGAGTCCCTAGACAAAAGTCCTCAGGTAATTTTAATTACCGGTAAACCCGATTATGCTCTTAGAGCTTTTGAATATGACGTAACGGATTATTTACATAAACCGATTACTATGGCACGCTTTGATGCCTCCGTGAAAAGAGCGGTAGTAAAATTCGAGCAGGAGCACAGAGTTTTAGAAGACGAAGAGCACATCTTTGTAAAGAGTAATCTAAAGAAAAGAAAGGTTATCTTGAACGATATCAAGTGGATAGAAGCCTTAGGAGATTATATTAAATTGGTGACTGATGAAGCAAATATCGTAATCTTATCAACAATGAAGTCTTTTGAAAAACAACTTCCCGAAGATAAATTTTTGCGTATTCACAAGTCCTATATTGTAAATTTGGAAAAAGTTGAAAAATTCAACAGTAAAAACGTAGAAGTTAGTGGACGTTCCATTCCTTTAAGTAGAAATAAAAAGACAGAGTTGGCTGAAGCCCTTAGTAAGGTGTAAGTATTATATGACCTATAATTTCATAAAAAAGAAACCGCCTATTGGCGGTTTCTTTTTTATATATGATCCACATTATAAATTACCCTAACACTTCTGTACATAGCTATAGCGTTAAAGGACTTCTCTATTCTTTTGATATTCTGTTTGGTTCTTACTGCCGACTCCTTTTTATCCATCTTTACCAATACATGCTTTAGATATTGATTGCGAATCCGAGCTACTGGCGGATATTCTGGCCCCAATACATTGCCACCAAAGTTAGTTTTTAAGGCGCTACAAAACCAGTCTGCTGCCTCGTTAAGTACATTATAATTTTTGTGCTTAAAGGTTATCTTAATAATTCTGTTCGCAGGCGGATACTTAAACTGCTCGCGCTCATACACCTGTTCCGCAAACATACGTTCGTATTCTTCTGTAGTCACTTGTTTTAAAATTTGATGGTAGGGATTATACGTCTGTATAATCACCTTTCCCCTTTTCTTGGTGCGCCCTGACCTTCCTGCTACTTGGGTCAATAACTGAAAGCTTCGTTCATGCGCCCTGTAATCTGGAAAATTCAAGAGTGAATCGGCATTCATTACGCCTACAAGGCTCACGTTCCTAAAGTCGAGCCCCTTGGTAAGCATTTGCGTTCCAATCAGGATATCCAGTTCTTGTTGTTCAAAACGAGTAATGATTTTTTCATAGGCATGTTTTCCTCGTGTGGTGTCCAAATCCATCCGATCTACTTTGGCCTCAGGGAAAAGCTTTATAACCTCTTGCTCAACCTGTTGTGTTCCAAAGCCCTTGGTATCCAAGTCGGCACTACCGCAGGCAAAGCAACTTTCCGGTAGGGCGGAATGATGCCCGCAGTAATGGCAACGCAACTGTTTCCGAAATTGATGATAGGTAAGACTTACATCGCAGTTAGGACACTGTGGCGTATGACCGCAGGTAAGGCACTCCAAAACTGGAGCGTAGCCTCTTCTGTTCTGAAACAGGATAATCTGCTCACCAGCTTCCAAAGCATCGTTCATTTCTTCCAATAAGCGTTCGGAAAAATGACCTTTCATACGTCGTTTTCGTTGTGCCTCCTTAATATCGACAAGTTCTATATCGGGCATAGATACATTACCATATCTTCTTGTAATCTCAGCATATCCATACTTACCCATCTTCACATTATGGTAGGTTTCAACACTAGGTGTGGCAGAACCTAATAAAATTTTAGAGGCATGAAGGCTGCCAAGTACAATCGCAGCGTCCCTCGCGTGATATCTCGGTGCTGGGTCAAATTGCTTAAAGGAACTTTCGTGCTCCTCGTCTACCAGCAATAAACCCAAATCCGAAAAGGGCAAAAATAGGGCCGACCTAGCACCAATGACAATTTGTGCCTTATGCTTTGCTAACAAAACATTATTCCAAACCTCTACGCGCTCCTGTACGTTGTATTTGGAATGGTAAATAGCAATTTTTTCTCCAAAATACTCCTGTAATCTTGATATGAGCTGGGTGGTTAAAGCAATTTCTGGTAGTAGATACAGTACCTGTTTTTTCTGTTCTAAACATGCCTCAATAAGCTTTACATATACTTCAGTTTTTCCTGAAGACGTTACTCCTTTCAATAAGGTAACCTTATTTTCATCAAAGGCCTTTCGGATATTATTAAGCGCCTGTTCTTGATATTCGTTCAATTCCTTGGCATTTGATACCTCTTGGGTAGCATCAAAATCAACCCTATCTACACGTATGGTATATTCTTCCAAAATTTCCTTCTGCACCAAGGACTTTATAACCGCTTTGGAGCTATTGCTCGCTTGCTCCAACTCTACCGAAGCTATTGGTTTTTTAGTTATTGCTTGTAATTGAAACAAGGCCAGCACCACCTGACTCTGTTTGGGCGCTAAAGTCAAAGAATCCAAAAGTGTTTCCAAAGCATCGTCAGACATATACGAAGTTCCCAAACGAATGTATTTGACCAACTTGGGCTTGTATTGTTCAAAAACCTGCTCCTTTAATTTGATGACGTTTTTTTCTAGAAGTCGATTTAAAATCGGCAAAATATTCTTGCGGTCTACGATGGCCGCTACTTCATGTACCTTCAATACAGACTGATGCTGTAAGGCTTCGTATACCAAAAACTCGTCATCCTTTAAATCCTGTTCATTCACCTCTGTTTCCGTGTTCCGCAGCACCAAGGTTTCACTTTCCAAAAGAAATGCGTTAGGTAAAGCACTACGTACTACTTCGCCCAAAGTACACATATAATAGTCAGCTATCCATTGCCAATGCTTTAGCTGAATCTCAGTAACGATTGGCACATCGTCCAATATCTGATGTATTTCCTTAGCTTCATAAGCCTCTGGAGCGTTTGTATGAACGTTAAGAACGATACCCGTATAAATCTTAGATTTTCCGAAAGGAACAGATACGCGCATACCTGGCTTAAGTAGGGCAGCCTCCTGTGTCGTAACACTGTAGGTGAAATTCCTTTCCAGAGGAATAGGCAGTACAAGGTTTATAAAATGTGCCATACTAGTTGTCTTGCACGCGAAGCCATGTCTGTGTTCGATATATAAAAGCGAGGTAACCCCTAACTTTTAACTCATTTGGGTTTTCAGGATTTAACCATATTTTGCAACGAAAAGTCATAGCCTGTTCAGGATCGAACAAACGTTTTCCCTTCCATTCTCCTTCCTCATCTTTTTGTGCTGCCGTTATTATTTCCATACCAACAACAGGTACATCTTTTAACTCATCTTCACATTTTGTACATTTAGAATTTTCCTTTCCCGGTTCCAATATTTTTTCTACATAACCGAACATCAATCCATCTTTTTCATATATATTGATGATACCTTTTGGATTACCGGTACGGTCATCAATGGTTTTCCATTTATCAAAGACCGACTGGCCCACCATCGCATGACCAAAGCAAATTAAACATAATAGCACAACTATTTTCGAGGGATATCTCATTCTTCTTTTTTAGTGAATTTTCTTAAGGAATTCAATGATGCGTTAAGTTCAAAGCCTAGCAATAATATATTCGAGTTGAGCCAAATGTAGACCATCAAAATCAATAGTCCACCTAAAGCACCATACAACTCGTTATAGCGTGCAAATTTATCAACATATACGCCAAAAAGATACGAAGTGACCACGAACAGTATCGTAGTCATTAACGCTCCAACGGAAAAAAAATGGGCTTGTTTTCCTTCTCTGGTTCCAAAATAATATAATGTAGCTGTTGTAAAATAAGAGAGTACCACAAAAAATAACACCTTAGCCACTTGCACTCCCGTTCTATCACCATCTTCCATAACATAGCCACCGAGCCTTGCCTGAAACTCGTCCAAATACACGAGTACATACACTTCAAAATATATAAACATAACAAAACCAAGTATAATCAAGATAGCCAAAATAAGACCCACCATCAGCGCAAAAAGATACTGCCTGAAAAAATTACGAGTAAGCTCAATGTGATAGGAAGTTTCAAACCCTCCAAAAATAGCATTTACCCCATTAGCCACTAAAAATATGGATAAGATAAAGGCCGATGATAACAAGCCTCCACGCTTCTGGTCTTTTATCTGTTGAAATACCTCCCCAAAATATTCCCCGGTTGCCGTAGGTAAAAAGGACTCCAAGAACAACTGAAACTGACCTTCAAAATCAGCATTTTGAATGCTTACATATTCAAACAAATAAGGCACCAAGGTAACCATGAATATCAATAAGGGAAATAAGGCCATGAACAAACTGAATGCAATGGCACTAGCCCTCGTAGAAAGCGTACCTTGAAGAATACCAACCACATACATCTCTGATAGGTCATAAATAGAGAGCCCCTTAAAACCAGGAAGCTTAATTTCTTTAAGCAACCGGACAAACCAGTTTACAACGGGTATTTTTTCTAAACGTTCTTCAATTTCAAAAGACATTTATACAGCTTTTAGGCTTAAATCCAGGTTATAGACCGAATGCGTTAACGCACCCGATGAAATATAATCCACACCACACTCCGCATACTGGCGAATAGTATCTTCATTGATTCCTCCGGAAGACTCTGTTAAACAGGTATCCCCAATCAAGCGCACCGCTTCTAGTGTATCTTCATAATTAAAATTATCTATGAGAATACGGTAAACACCTTCGGTGTCTAAGATTTCCTTGATTTCAGTTAGGCTTCTAGCTTCCACTATAATCTTTAAATCTTTTCCTGTTTTTCTTAAATAATTTTTCGTTTTGACTATGGCCTCAGTAACACCTCCAGCAAAATCTATGTGATTATCCTTAAGCATAATCATATCGAAAAGCGCAAATCTGTGGTTTTCGCCACCACCAATTTTTACGGCCCATTTTTCTAAGGCTCGAATACCAGGCGTCGTTTTTCTAGTATCTAAAATTTTGGTACCTGTACCTTCCAATAACCCAACAAAAAAATTAGTCTTAGTAGCAATTGCACTCATCCTCTGCATAGCATTGAGAACAAGCCGTTCTGCCTTTAAGATACTTTGGGAGCTACCAGACACATAAAAGGCGATATCGCCGTATTTGACCTCACTACCATCTTCAATAAGAGTTTCAACGTTTAAGTTCTTGTCTACATAAGCAAAAACTTCCTTAGCGAATTCAACCCCTGCCAGAATACCTTTATCTTTGACCAAAAGTTTTGCTTTTCCAATGGCTTCTTTAGGAATGCAAGCCAGAGAACTATGGTCTCCATCGCCTACATCCTCTCGTACAGCATTGCTAATAATCCCTGTAATCTCTTTCTTAAATTGCGCTTCTGAAATCATATACTTTTATTGCCTTGTGCTAAAATACGAATCCATTTTGGGAAATTGATTTACTTTTGAAAGCCTATGATAGACATTTAATTGACTAAAGACAATACCAAGCTATATAAATAAAAAATAATCAGATACTTAGCTGATTATTATGTAAACAAAACATGACGATAAAACTATTGGCGATTGGCAAAACAGATAGTACAGAACTGCAGCACCTCATAAACATGTATGAAAAACGTTTGGGATATTATGTCAAATTTGTTTTAGCGGTTATTCCTGATTTAAAAAAAACCAAAAACCTTTCTGAAAATCAGCAAAAAGAGAAAGAAGGAGAACTTATCCTAAAACAGCTTACCCCTGCGGATGTTCTTGTGTTATTGGATGAGAACGGGAAACAATTCAGTTCAATCGAATTTTCATCTTACTTACAAAAGAAAATGAATTCCAGTATTAAACAACTTGTGTTTGTAATCGGAGGACCTTATGGCTTTAGCGCCTCCGTTTACGAAAAGGCATCAGGTAAAATAAGTCTGTCCAAAATGACATTTTCGCACCAAATGGTACGGCTTTTTACAGTAGAACAGGTTTACCGGGCGTTTACGATTCTAAAGAATGAGCCTTACCATCATCAATAATTAATTATTTTTGTTGTCGTTACATCTATTTCTGGAAATTGAAAATGAAAAATTAAACGGGTTTTGTTTTGCCGTGTAAATCTTCAGGGGACTCCAAGGAATTGATCATATTTTTAGAGACTTGTTCCAAATTATTAAGTTCATCCATTCCACAGTCTATAAGCTCCTGTTTATGAATCATGGTTTTCCCGATTTTCAAAACATGTTGTAAACCCATAATATTTTTTATATGCGAGTTGAATGCATGGGACTAATGCCAAGAGATTTCCTTTAATTTCTTGTTCTGAAAGCTTATTTTTATTTATTGCGGGATTTATGATAAAAATAATTTCTACTATAAGCATCAAAATAGATAATGTAGCACGTCCCAATTCTACCATCATTAATGTTCTAATATCATCTTCTGACTATTTTGAAATTGTAATACAGTAGGTATCCATCGCGGATATAAACCTACCCACAATACTCGGAAAACTATCAAAAGAGACTATTTCTAGACTGTCCGAGTTCTTTAAACTAGTGTACATATAATTTATATCTGTATCTAGTTTATCAAAAATTTTCTGAATTTATGGGTCTTCTAAAGGTTTTAATCTAGAGTCTCCTTCTTGAAGCGCAAGGTTTGTGACATACAAGCGTTCTAGGCCAAGTTTCATGTCGCATAATGACATTTCAACAAGCGACACTCATAGAAATTAGTTAGCACTCTCAGGGCTAACATTTGCTGTTTTACTGCTATCTTTATGAGCAAAGTAGTACCTGTTTGTTTTTGTAAAGAATATTGTGTGATAGATTGTATATCCAAGGTTAACACAATAATCGCAACTACCAATAGGTGATATTTGCTAATTTGTTTACTACAAAACAAAAAACAGAATATTAAAAAATTGAAATAATATTTCCTACAATTTTAATGAGTGCAGCACTACTAATAAATTATCAGTGGTAAGCTGCCTATTAATGGTTGTGAAAAGCAAGTTTTAGCGCTAAAGGTAATCAGACACAATAAAAGTCTGATTTTATTTTTTTGCACAAAGACTAATAAAGCACCCTAAACTTAATCGTTTTATCGACCTTTCTGAGCGCTTTAATCACGTCCTTATTATACTCTTTATCCAAATCTGTAATAACGTAGCCGACCTCATTGTCTGTGGATAAGTACTGACTAGAAATATTCAACTCATACTCGGCCAACACTTTATTGATTTTTGCCATAATTCCAGGTACGTTTTTATGGATGTGAAGAAACCGGTGCGACTTATTTTGTTTTGGAAGGCGAATATTAGGGAAGTTAACAGCATCTACTGTGTTTCCAGAATTGATATAACCCATTATTTTATTGGGCACAAAATCTGCAATATCCCGTTGCGCCTCCTCCGTACTACCACCAACATGCGGTGTTAATATCACGTTGGGAAACCCTTGTAATTTGGTTATAAAATCACCATTGCTTCTCGGTTCCTCTGGATATACGTCTACTGCTGCACCTGCTATCTGACCGCTCTCTAAAGCTGCTGCTAAGGCATTGATATCTACCACAAATCCTCTAGAAAGATTCACTAACATAGCGCCCTTTTTCATCTGGTTGATTTCCCGTTCCCCAATAAAGTTTTTATTGGCCTGATTATCATCAATATGTAGCGTAACCACATCAGAAATAATCAACAAATCTTCCAAGGTATCACACTTTTTAGCATTTCCAAGCGCCAAACTATCCTCTACATCGTAGTAATAAACATGCATACCAATTGCCTCTGCTAAAACCGATAGTTGCTTGCCAATATTCCCATAACCTACAATACCTAAATTCTTACCACGAACCTCCCGAGATCCAACTGCCGTTTTTTGCCACTGGCCTTTATGTAATTCAGAACTTCTGGCGAATACACTTCTCATTAACATAATGATTTCGCCAATGGCCAATTCTACCACGGAACGCGTGTTGCTATAAGGCGCATTAAAGACCACAACACCTTTTTTCTTGGCATATTCTAATTCAATTTGAGTAGTACCGATACAAAATGCACCCACAACCAATAGTTTATCGGCAGCATCGAGCACTATTTGGCTTACTTGGGTCTTTGATCGTATACCCAGTACATGTACACCTTTTATTTTTTCTATAAGTTCCTCCTCTGCTAAACTATGTTTGACCAACTCTACCGAGAACCCATCTTCGGATAGATTCTCGAATGCGGCGGTATGCACATTTTCTAATAAAAGTACTTTGATTCTGTTCTTGGGGTAAGATATATTTCTTGGCAAATCGTTTAGGTATAAAAATTCATCTAAATTAGGGGTTATGTGATCCGCATTGTCGGCGGCCTTATCCCTGTGTATATTCTCCGTATAGGCAAAAAACTTGTCTGCGATTCCTGCCTCTCGCATGACATAATCGCTATAACCGTCTCCTATTACCTGTACCTCTCCTTCTAGCTTCATGTCCTTCAGGCATTGTATTTTTCCGTTATGTTGTGAAAGTACATTGGCCTCATCAAAACCTACAATATTACCTGCGTCATCAAACTTGAACGTATTTGCGTACACTCTATCCGAAGGAATATTGTATTCTTTTACTATAGGGTCTATAAACTCTTTAAATCCGCAGGAAATCACATAAATATCATCTGCATATTTCTCGAAAAAATCTTTGTTTGAGGCTATTGATTTTGAAATTTTCTGTCGTAGCGCGCTAACCAAATGTTCCAAATCATTTTTATGAGCATTTAATAACTTGATCCTACTTTCCAAGGACTCGGTAAACGAAATATCTCCGTCTATACCAAGGTTGGTAATTTTTTGGATTTCGGCTATAATTTCGTCCTTATTCGATTTTCCTTGAAGCGTAAGTTCTGCTAGCACATCAAGGGCTTCTACCCTTGTTAGGGTACTATCGAAATCAAAAACGTATTTTCTTCCTGTTGCTATCATTATTCTATTATCCCTTAATATCAAAAAAATGCTTTTTCTTGATTTCTAAACTAAAACTTAAATATTAGTCAAAAATAAAAATTATATCCCTTTGACCATATCTTAAACATCAAATAAAACAAAAAATACCGCCATTGGTTAAAATTCAAAAATAATAGCTGTCCTCTTTAAATAATTCAAAAAAAGTCAGCCGATTGGTTCAATATAATTCAGATACCATAATCCTGCAAGTATAGCAAGCCCAAAGCTTACTAGCGTGCCAATTAATATGTACTCCGTGAGCTTTCTACTATTGCTTTCCTTTAAGTCGTTAAAACGGAATACGGATTTTGCCGTAATCAAGAGACCAATAGCATCCCACCTACCCATTACTATAAATACAAGTACAAATAAACGCTCTATAATACCGATATATTTACCTGCATTAGGAAGTGATTTATGGTCTATATTTATTTGGCCTGACATCGGTTCTAGAAGCATTCCCATAATAATTGCAGATGGGAAAGTCACGAACACCACGGCCAAGACCAAGGGCCAATTTAAATTTTCGAGCAGAGAAATAAAGTGTTCTGGTAACGCTGTATAATAGGAACAAACGTATAAGATAATAACATGTAGAAATTGATCTAAAAAAAAAGGAATGCTCTTGTTCTTAAACCATGGGTTGGCATAGAGTTTTGACAGGTCTATCATTAAATGGGATAGCGCTAAGATGACTGGTATTTTCCAAAGACTTAGGTCCCATAAAACAAGAGCATACAGCGCGAAATGTAGGAATACGTGAAGGTAAAGGTATTTTGACCTTATCTTATTTGCCTCCTTATGAACTACCCACGTTAAAGGCTGTAGCATAAAATCTCCAATTAAATGAGCCAATACTAATTTTACGAAAATCAACATACGCTATACTTCTCCGATTACTTGCTGATAATAAGCCAAGAGGTCTAAGACCAAATCCAATCGCGCTCTTTTTATTCGTTGGCTAACGGCAGATTGTTTTATGCCTAGTTTTTGGGCGATTTCCTTTTGGGAAGCTTCCGGGTTGTCCAGTACCATGAGGGCAATCTCTGCAGAGACGACACTCCAACTGTTCATAAAATCCAGGGCCAAACGCAGCATAAGATTTAGGGTAAAGTCATGTGATTCGCTGCCTGTTGCGATACTCAGATTTACTTTACTTTCTTTTAGAGATTCAAATTTTCTACCAGATCGTTGGTGTGCAGAACCATTAGACTCACTAACACCTGTTCCAACATAGGTCTCCAGACCGATACCTATACCCATTCTAACATCCAATCCTTTCACCGATTTTAGCAAGGCCTTTATTTGGATTGCCGATAGTAAGACACGCTCACTAGTAACCTTCAGCTGAAACTCGTCCCCTCTATATATTTCCCAGTGCATTGGTGCGGGCCCAAATCGATTAAAGTAAGTTTTTAAATCCCCCATCCATTCCGTCGCTAAATGGTTTTCCGAATTAATGATATCTCCTGTAATAATTGCTATCATAATAATTAACTATTATGCTAATATATTAAAAAATAAGCTAAATAAGTAATATTTTAAACGACACGCATAAGAATCAATATACTCAAGTTCTAAAACCACCTTCTGGTCTTCTTTAGGTATTCCGTATACTTTTTACCAAATTTACTCAATAAGACGCGCTCTTCTGGACCAATTTGAAAACGGTTCATATAGCTGACAAATCCGGCAGCTATCAATGTGTTGAATGCATTGCCAAAATAAAGTCCCACAGCAAGAAGGAGTAATAACATCGCAAGATACATTGGATTCCTGGAGAAGGTATACAAGCCATTTGAAATCAATCTAGAGGCTTTCTCTGGCGTATTAGGATTCACGGTAGTTTTTGCCACAAAAAACTGAATAAGACTCACCACACCGATACCCGCAGCCAATCCTACAAGTATCTTAGCTAAAGGTAATCTTCCAAAGAAATCAAAAAAACCAAAAGGCAGAAAAGTGCTTAGAAGGCACATCCCCAAAATAAAAACCAAAAAGACAATAACTGGGGGTATTTTTAATTCCATTTTATAAAATTACTATTTTTGATGCTGTTAGCATCTTAAAACAGACCCTAAATTATTTTCAATGAAACTCGTATTCGCTACCCATAATCAGAATAAGTTAAAAGAAATACAAGCCTTAGTCCCAGACCATATTCAATTGATATCCTTACAAGATATTGGTTGTACAGAAGCAATACCGGAAACTGCGGATACGCTTCAAGGAAATGCAAAACTAAAAGCGGACTATGTTACCAACAATTACAATCTACCCTGCTTTGCAGATGACACAGGCCTTTTCGTAGACGCACTTAATGGCGAGCCAGGTATTTATACAGCCCGTTATGCCGGTGCGGAATCCGGTGCAGATGCCAATGTGAAAAAGTTACTAGAAAACTTGTTAGATAAGAAAAATAGAGCAGCACACTTTAGCACATATATTGCACTAAATATAGAGGGAGAGACATTATTGTTTGAAGGCTCCGCTGAAGGGGTCATTACTAAAAAAAAGAAAGGCGAAAACGGCTTTGGGTATGACCCAATATTTAAACCTGCCGGTCATGATCGTACCTTCGCAGAGCTGCCCTTAGCAACAAAAAATAAAATGAGTCATAGAGCAAAGGCATTCACTAAACTCATAGCGTTCCTAAACAAAACAAATACGAACATCTAAAAAAAAAGATTCAGTTGCGGTATCGGTAGCCTCCGAAAGGGCAAAAGCTATTGGCGGGGTTCTTATCGCCTTTTTTACTGCCTTAATGACCATAGCCCAAATGGTAAACGTCGAACTATGGGGAAGAGATGGCGATTACTCATAACCGAATTATCAACTACTCCTATTGCAGCCAATCTAAGAGCATCAAAGAAAGTAGACTCGATGACCTCTCCGCATTAATGCAAAGCAGGAAGGTGCGGGGTGACAAAAACCAATTATCCAACACAAAATAAATTCTGTAAATTAAAGAATATTGAAAAATACGCTCTGGAGAAAACAGAAACTTTATTAAGCGCTATACTAATAGCTGAAGCAAACTAGTTGCAGAACCTAGGCAGCGAAATGGGTGAAATTACAGGCGTAAAAGGAGTGGAAGTTTTAGAAAATGAATATGATGTTGCAACCAAAAAATTTGATTTAGCTATGCTTTTCTTTTAAATTAGTATAGTATTTTGTGCAGCCTGTGTTATTATACAGGATAACCCCAAGCTTCAAAAACCTTCACTATACTCATGATTTTATCTGGAATTACAGGAGTTATCATGTTGCTATATGGCTATAGCTTTGCTCCTTTAAAAAGGCTAGTTACAATAAATTATACCATCTCGTTTATTAGCAGTACCTTTGCCGCCAAATTAACGCCGCTGGTATAGCATGTGTTGCATTGAGTCTAATAGGTTATAAACGATAATCGCTCTAAGCAACATTCTTATTTGCGATTAAGTATAACATATTATGACAAAGTTTGAAGCACTAGGACTCCAAAAGTCCTTATTAGATGCTGTTGCGGATTTAGGTTTTGAAACTCCATCCGAAGTACAGGAAAAAGCCATCCCAATTTTATTAGAAGGTGAGACCGATTTAGTGGCTCTTGCACAAACAGGTACCGGTAAAACGGCAGCTTTTGGATTTCCATTAATTCAAAAAATAGACGGCAATAGCAGAACCACCCAAGGATTAATTCTTTCTCCAACGCGTGAGTTGTGTTTACAGATTACCAAAGAAATGCAAGCGTATGCTAAATACGAACGCAATATCAATGTAGTAGCCATATATGGTGGTGCTAGTATCACTGACCAAGCAAGACAAATTAAGAGAGGTGCGCAAATTATTGTTGCAACACCAGGAAGAATGAAAGATATGATCAGTAGACGTCTTGTAGATATTTCCAAGATTGATTATTGTATCCTTGATGAGGCAGATGAAATGCTGAATATGGGCTTTATGGAAGATATTAAAGATATTCTTTCAAACACGCCTAATGAAAAATCTACATGGTTATTCTCCGCAACGATGCCTAAGGAAGTTTCGGTTATTGCAAAAAAATTCATGCATTCACCACAAGAGATTACTGTAGGTGCTAAAAATTCTGGAGCATCAACAGTACAACATGAGTATTATGTTGTTGGTGGTAGAGATCGTTATCCTGCTTTGAAAAGATTAGCAGATACCAATCCAGATATATTTTCAGTTATTTTCTGTAGAACGAAACGTGATACGCAAAAAGTTGCTGAAAACTTGATTGAGGACGGCTACAATGCCGGAGCTCTACATGGAGATTTGAGTCAGAACCAACGTGATTTGGTGATGAATTCTTTTCGTAAGAGGCAAATTCAAATGTTAGTTGCTACCGATGTAGCTGCACGAGGTATTGATGTTGATGACATTACTCACGTCATAAATTACCAATTACCTGATGAAATCGAAACCTATACGCACCGAAGCGGTAGAACTGGTAGAGCTGGTAAAACTGGTATTTCTATGGTTCTTATTACACGTAGCGAACAACGTAAGATTAAGGCTATTGAGAATAAAATCAATCAGAAATTTGAATTGAAAAAAGTTCCTTCTGGATCCGAAATTTGTGGTATTCAATTACATCACTTAGCAAATAAAATAAAGGATACAGAAACTAATTCAAATATTGACAGCTATTTACCCGCTATCAATGATATATTAGAAGGAATAGATCGCGAAGAACTTATAAAAAAATTAATATCTGCCGAATTCACAAGATTCTCTACCTATTATAACAAGTCAAAGGACTTAAACTCTTCTGACAGCGGTAGAGATAGAGGAGAACGAAGTGAAAGAAGTGATGGTAGAAGAGGTGGCGAAACACCAACAAGTGGATCTGTACGTTATTTCATTAATATTGGTGAGAAAGATGGCTATGATTGGATGTCTTTAAAAGATTTCCTTAGGGACACAGCTGGTCTTGGTCAAGACGATGTATTCAAAGTAGATGTAAAAGAAAGTTTTTCCTTTTTCAATACAGATACTGAAGTTACCGAGAAAATATTAGGAACATTTACAGAATTCAAAGTAGATGGTCGTTTTGTAAATGTAGAGGTTTCTAAAAGCCCTGGTGGTGGCGGAGGTGGCAAACGCAGAAGCGGTGGTAGCAGTTTTGGTGGCAGCGGCGGATTCAAAGGAAAGAGAAGCGGTGGTAGTCGCAGAGATGATGATCGTGGTGCAAGCAAAGGAAGAAGCAGGGAAAGAAGCAAATCTGAAAGCCCTAACTCTGGAAAAAGAAGAAGCCAGAAAAGGAAAGGTGACTTCTTTTAGTTAATTGTATATTAAAAAATACGCTTCGGCGTATTTTTTTTGGTTTGTTTGTAGCTTGTAACACATAGCGTAGGATTTTTATGGGTAAACAATTAGTTTTTTTTTTCTGTTTTATATCATTTTTGGCTGTTTCACAAGCAACGCCAGAAAACATAGATATTCGTGCAGTTGTCGTAAACGCCCAGACCGATGTCCGTATGGAAAGTGTTCACGTGGTTAACCTGAACCAAGTTATTGGCACCATCACCAATGAAAAGGGAGAATTTTCTATTGCGGCCGCTGTAAACGATACACTTTACCTTTCTTTTCTTGGCTTTAAATCTCAAAAGATTCGAGTAACGAACGATATGTTCAAATTCGAGGAGACTAAAATTGCCCTAACAGAGCTTGCCTATGCCTTGGAAGAAGTAATCGTGAGACCTTACCAGCTTACAGGCTATCTAGAAATAGACGTAAAGAACCTTCCGATAAACAATGCGTATCAATACAGCATATCTGGCTTATCCGTCGCTTATGAAGGGGGGAACAAAAATCCAAGTGCCGTTACAAAAGTACTTGGCGCTATACTGAATCCTGCAGACCTGCTTCGTAATCTTTTTGGTAAAAAACCTACCCAAATGCGAAAGTTACGTCAAATGAAAGAGGATGAAGAAATCCGAAATCTATTGGCCTCAAAATTTGACCGCGAAACTTTAACTGAATTTCTACAGTTAGAGAAAGTTGATATTCAGGATATTTTAAACAACTGTAACTACTCCAAGTCCTTTATTATCACCGCAAACGACCTTCAAATTCTAGATGCCATAAGTAGTTGCTACGAGGAGTTCAAAGTATTGAACCGCAGAAAATAAAATTTTTCATTCCCATTTGTATTTTATAATTTTAAAACAAATAGAATGTTTATGAAATACCTAATTACCTTACTTACCTTAATTTCACTCATAGCTTCTTGTAAGTCCGAAAAAAAAGAGCAGTCTACTTTGACTATGGTTGTAAGGGATAGTATCGTGGAAGTTAAAAAACAGGTGCCATTTGTGTGGGACGGTGCAAACATCTATTTTCTATTGACGGACAGATTCAACAACGGAAACCCAAACAACGATATGAACTTTGAACGCGGCAACCCTACAGGTAAACTAAGAGGTTTTATGGGTGGCGATATTCAAGGCATTACAAAAAAAATAGAAGAGGGTTATTTCAGTGATTTAGGTATAAATGCCATTTGGTTTACACCCGTGGTTGAGCAAATACATGGCGATACCGACGAAGCTACTGGAAACACCTACGGCTATCATGGCTATTGGGCCAGCGATTGGACCGCTATAGACCCAAATTTTGGTACAAAAGAGGACTTAGGTGTATTAGTACAAAGTGCACATAAAAAAGGAATAAGGGTGTTGTTGGACGTGGTTTTAAACCATACAGGACCCGTAACTGCAAAAGACCCTGTTTGGCCTAAAGAGTGGGTAATTACAGACCCCACATGTGCCTATGCTACCTATGAAAATACCACAAACTGTACCCTTGTTGACAACCTTCCAGATATTCTTACAGCTTCCAATGAAGCCGTAAAACTTCCGGACGCCTTATTGGCAAAATGGAAAAAAGAAGGAAGACTAAGCGCAGAACTAGACGAATTACAGCTATTTTTTGACAGAACGGGATATCCTAGGGCTCCAAGATTCTATATTATTAAGTGGTTGACGGATTACGTAAACGAATTTGGAGTTGACGGGTTTAGAGTAGACACCGTAAAGCATGTAAACGAAAATGCTTGGGCTGAACTATATAAGGAGGCATCCTATTCTTTTAAGATATGGAAGAAAAAAAATCCGAAGCACACCTTGGATGATACGCCATTCTATATGGTTGGTGAAGTTTATAATTACGGGATTTCAGGAGGGCGGAAGTTTGATTTTGGTGATAAAAAAGTGGACTATTTTGACCATGGATTTCATAGCCTTATCAATTTTGAATTAAAGAACGATGCCCTAAACGGCTATGATAAAATATTTACAAAATACAGCAAACTACTGCATACGAAATTGAAGAACAAAAGTGTAGTCAACTACCTCACCTCGCATGATGATGGCCAACCTTTTGATCAAGAGCGAAAAGACCCTATAAGAGCTGCAAACGTGCTTTTATTAACTCCTGGTGCATCACAAGTTTACTACGGTGACGAAACCGCCAGAAACCTTGTCATAGATAGTACCCAGGGAGACGCGACATTACGTTCTTTTATGAACTGGGAAGAATTAGATAGTTTACCGCAAACCAAAAAAACGCTTGCGCACTGGCAAAAACTAGGGACATTTAGAAACAACCACCTTGCAATAGGTGCTGGAAAACACGAACGCTTATCAAAAAAGCCTTATGTCTTCAGTAGAACTTACATCAAGGACAACTACAAGGACAAAGTAGTGGTTGGTCTAGACTTACCAAAAGGTAAAAAGTCGCTCTCGGTTAAAGGATTCTTTGGTGACGGCACCACTTTATTCGATACCTATTCCGATACTGAAGTGATTGTAACAAACGGAAAAATAATGTTAGATAATGACTTTGATATCGCTCTATTGGAATTGAAAGAATACGTAGACTAGAGTTTACAGTAAAGACCAATTAATAGTCTCATAAACCTACTTTAATAGTACGGTTTAGCAATCTGTAGTGGTATACCATTAGGACCTAAGTTATATTGCTATAACGTTGCAATATATTGTCAATACTTTTGATAGATTTCTTGGACCACTCCAAACATTTTTCCAGTTTTTCGGATTTTGTAAGTTGCCATGGTGCATCTTTCCGAATTAATGTATAGCTTAACTCGTGTAGAATGATTGCGGCGGCAACAGAAATATTCAAGCTTTCTGTAAAGCCTTTCATAGGTAGCTAAAAAACGGTCTGCCTGCTCTAAAACAGCTGTGGTTAAACCGTCACGTTTCGTTCCAAAAAACAGGGCCACTTTATCCTTGATTTTAAAATCTTGCAACAAAACGGAATCGTTGTGGGGCGCTGTCGCTATAATCTGGTATCCTTTGTTTTTGAGTACCTTAATGCAATCAGTTGTGTTCTTGTGTCGATATGCCTCTACCCATTGCTATGCCCCCATCGCAAGGTTCTTAGCTAGTTGGTTAGTATTGCGGTTTTGTATCAAATGCGCCTTTTGTACACCGAAAATATCACAACTCCGGATGACGGCACTGGTATTGTGCATTTGAAAAACATCTTCCAAGACTCCAGTAATGTATTTGGTACGCTTATTTAGTACTGAAATAAAGCGCTCCCGACATTCTTCTGAAATAAAACCCTCTAAATAGGTCAAAAGCTGTGTTTCTTCGATGAAACCAAGATAATAAAAAGTATATTTCTAGAAGAAATTAGATAAAATGAAGCACGTCGTAATTTTAACAGGCGCAGGAATAAGTGCAGAAAGTGGCCTAAAAACCTTTCGGGATGCAGACGGACTGTGGGAAGGACACGACGTCATGGAAGTAGCTACGCCTGAAGGTTTTGCCAATAACCCCACATTGGTATTGGAATTTTATAACCAAAGGCGAAAGCAATTGTTGCGTGTAGCACCCAATGCCGCTCATCAAGCGCTTGTGAACTTAGAAGAAAAATTCAAGGTTAGTATCGTAACCCAAAATGTAGACGATCTTCACGAAAGGGCGGGGAGTGAATCGGTTTTACATCTTCACGGAGAACTCTTAAAAGCCCGCAGTACGGCTTCCGAGAATGAGATAGTTCCATGGACAAAAGATATCGTACAAGGAGATGTATGTAAAAGTGGATATCAAATGAGGCCACATATCGTATGGTTTGGAGAAGCGGTCCCATTACTAGACCAAGCGATTGAAATCACTAGAACAGCAGATATCCTTATCATTATTGGAACGTCTATGCAGGTATATCCGGCAGCCAGCCTAATCGATTTTGTTGCAGATAATGTTCCCATTTATTTTATTGACCCAAAACCATCCATTTCAGAACATAACAGAAAAAACTTAACAATACTGGCTTCAGCTGCAGCTATTGGTGTTCCTAAATTGGTTGAGGTATTACTAAATCAGAAAATTTAAAAAGTTTATAAAACTCAAAACTTACCTGTTATAGGACAGTATTACAAAGCAGTTTGTTGGTGAATATTTATTTAAATCAAAACAATCAACATAGGTCGTAAACTCCTCTTTAGACAAGACCCTTCAACACCGTAAAACACAGAAAAGGAAGTATACACCAAACTTGAATATATAGTCCATACGCGGTAAAAACGAATTAAAATGGCGACAATCGTCCTAAACGAACCTAACTTAATCGCTCCGCTACATGGCATCATCTCCAAAGTTCATGATTTTATAAGCGGCCGCGCCAGCTGGGTTCTACAAGGTGTGATGCGAAAAGATATAAACTACCTGTTTCCTTATTTAGATAATTTCACTACCCTTTTAAAAAAAGCATACCAAAATTCGACAGTCGGACCCATAGCAAAAATTTGCGAACTTCTTATAACCGCCTACTATTCTAAAACACTAAATAAAAGCCAACACTACATAACAAAAGCGCATTTAGAAAGAATAACAGCTACTTGTTTTGGTTGGGTTATCAGAGATTATAACGTAGCCGCCAAAGCATATTCGATGGCCGCCTTACTTTTATAGGGCAAACATTTGATTGGATACATCCAGCACTTCAACTCACCTTAGAACAAAATTATGCTACTGGGAGTGCTGCCTATACAGCGCGTGCCAGAATGACGTTAAAAAAAATAAGCGCATTAAAACAGCATGAACAACAGAATGCAATTTTACAAACTCTTCTGCCCCATGCGTTTAAACTGCGTTCGTAATAAGTATCTTTGCATGCTTTAACACAAACCAATCCTATTAGTATGTCCCTGAACGAATTAAATGCCATCTCCCCTATTGACGGTCGCTACAGAAACAAAGTGGCTAGCCTAGCGCCTTTCTTTTCAGAAGAAGCACTTATAAAATATAGAGTACAGGTAGAGATTGAGTACTTTATTGCATTATGCGAAATTCCCTTACCCCAGCTTTCCACCTTTGATCACTCAAAATTTACAGCGCTAAGGGAAATCTATTCTAATTTTGACACCAAGGACGCCCAAGCCATAAAAGACATAGAGAAAACGACCAACCATGATGTTAAAGCAGTAGAATATTTTATCAAAAAGGCCTTTGATACGCTTGGTCTTGCTTCTTTTAAAGAATTTATACATTTTGGATTAACCTCCCAAGACATTAACAATACAGCCATTCCGCTTTCTATAAAAGAGGCAATGAACGTTGTTTATGTTCCACAGTATTTTCAGGTATTGGAAAAGTTGGAGGAACTCGCCAAAGAATGGGCCAACATACCCATGTTAGCACGGACGCATGGTCAGCCTGCTTCCCCTACCCGACTTGGAAAGGAAATCGCTGTTTTTGTAATCCGTTTAAAAGAACAGTTTAATCTTTTGAACGACATTCCAAGTGCTTCTAAATTTGGTGGGGCTACAGGAAATTTCAATGCCCACAAAGTAGCCTACCCTAACATTGATTGGAAAGCATTCGGTAGTAGTTTCGTTCAGGAAAAATTAGGATTACAACATTCCTTCCCAACCACGCAGATTGAGCACTATGACCACATGGCAGCACTTTTTGATACCCTAAAACGTATAAATACCATAATATTAGATCTAAATCGAGATTTCTGGTCCTATGTTTCCATGGACTATTTTAAACAAAAAATAAAAGCTGGAGAAGTAGGCTCGTCTGCGATGCCACACAAGGTAAATCCTATAGATTTCGAAAATTCAGAAGGAAATATAGGAATGGCTAATGCCATTTTTGAACATCTATCTGCGAAGTTACCGGTATCTAGATTACAAAGGGATTTAACCGATAGTACAGTACTCAGAAATGTCGGTATGCCCTTTGGACACACGATAATTGCTTTTCAATCCACTTTAAAAGGATTGAACAAATTACTGTTGAACAGGGAAAAGTTTGAGCAGGACCTAGAGAACAATTGGGCCGTAGTTGCGGAAGCTATCCAAACGATTTTAAGACGTGAAGGCTACCCTAATCCTTACGAGGCACTTAAGGGACTTACACGAACTAACGAAAAAATTAACCGACAATCTATCGGAAACTTCATAGATACTTTAGCTGTTTCAGATAGTATAAAGACAGAGTTAAAAAAGATAACCCCTAGTAACTATACAGGAATTTAAGTATCTGATTTAGCTTAGGTAGCGAACCTATCGCCATAACAAAAAAAAGACCACAAGATTGTGGTCTTTTTTAATGTAAAGAAACAAGGTTTCTATTTGTTGATTTGTACCTCATGTGAGTAAGGAACCCTACAGCGCTAAACCAATTGCTGCAATAACTGCTGCTAAACTGATTCTTTCTACCCCAAGTGTGGAAATCACTATAATAAGCAAGAAAATCTGTAAACCTCAAGAAACTAGATTGGCCAAAAGCTTTTGGAGAGACTCGTTATATGCCCCCTTTAGCTATCATCTTTCTAGCAGCTTTGGTACTCTTTGTAATTATCCAAGAAAAAATAAGGTAAATTAGAATTGCTTTCAATAAGGGTACACCATAACTTTCTACCAAGTCCAAAATCATTTCCCTCGGTAAAAAACCTCGGGACAAGCCCACGAGGCACTAAAAAGGAAATTGCTTTTTCAGCTTTCGTAGCAAGCTTACGAGGTATTAAACCTGTATATCCGGCTAAAAAAGCGGGATTAGTTCCACTAGCTGCTTTAAATTCGTTGCAAAGCAACTTTTCAAGACAGCGTTTTACTCATAAATTCACCATAATTGTCTTCTCAATTTTTAGTGTTAGTTGTTCTACAAGCTATAATACTAATATAAACAAAAGGTCACATTTAATACAAAGTAAGATACCGGTTAAAACAGAAAAACCTATTGCGTTTGATTTGCAATAGGTTTTTATTGGGTTAAAATAGAAATGCTATTCTCTAAAAAAGTCTCCTAAATCTCCAAGTCCTTCTCCATTAAAGTCCGATTTTTCCAAGGCTTGTACTAGTTGAGCAAAATGTGCGGGATTCATATTCTTTCCCAATACGCGCACTAAGGCAAAGCCCTTCTCTTTATTATCACCAAAAATAATTACTTCGTCAATAGCGTCATCCGCTCCCTTAAACCGGATACTAGCACGGCCAAATTCCGTATTCATTTTCATAAGCTCCTCGTAGTCATCGTTGGCAAGTATCGCCTTTACCTTGGTTCTCTCGGCCTTATAAGCAGTTACATTATCAACCGTTTTTTTAAATGCGAGTACATTTAATTTTTTAAGAGATTCGTAAGCAATTGTTTGGTCTTCGCTTAGTTCTACAGCATCCAGATTAAGGATACTCGTCGGAATATCAAAAGCTAAAAAATTTGGATTTTCGGTGCTGTCTATATAATATTCTTGCAGACTCTGGGTAGACGAGCAGGATGAAAGTACTATGGCTACCAGAACTACTAAACTTCTTATTATTCTTTTCATAAGCTTCTATTTTAAGTGGTGCTAAGCAGAAATCCATACGAACAAGGTGTACCTCATTCGTATGGAAATTTTTTTAGAATTATGATTATTTACCAGCCTGGTTCAATTCCTTGGGTAAGTTCATTTTATTAGTAAGCGTAGCTATCTTATTCAAATCGATATCCCCTGTAAGACTTACCAATACCGTTTCCAACGTTCTACCGTGGTCACCAATTTTGGTATTTTCTAATCCAGAAACGAACATCAATAGCTCGCTAACGTGATCTTTCTTTTTACCGTCCCTTATGTAGAACTTTACATTTACGTCTTTGTCCTTTACCCGCATCAACTCCTCTAATTTAGAAGATTTTAGATATTTCTTAACGGTTTTCGTCATATCTGCCGATACCGAAGTATCCTCGGTCATAAAAACCTTTATACCGCTAAGACCACTAGCTACCTCCATAAACTCTTTTGCGTCCGCATCATCGCTCATAGCGCCTAGATTTGACGCTAATTCTATGAGACCTTTGTTTATGATTACCGACCCTACATTATCCATGTCCTCGTACTTGTCGAAAATAGATTGTGAAAAACCAAATGAAGATACTAATGCGATTACAATTACTACTGTTACTTTTTTCATGATTGTTGTTTTAAGTCCTCCTTATTTTTTCTGGAGGAATGATTTAGAGATTGATGAATTGATATTCTTGTTTTAACGCGAAGCTTTAATGCGTTGCCTCACAATATATAATACTTATTTTAATTATTCTTTTTTGATGCCTTACCCAACTGATCGCCACCAGGAAGGTCCATTTTATCTGTTAATTTGGAAACTGATTTTAAATTGATATCTCCTGTCAAGGAAAGCAGAACCGTTTCCATTTTCCTACCGTTAAGGTCTATATCCATATTTTTCATTCCAGTTACGAACATTAAGAGTTCCTTTACGTGATCGGAATCTTTGCCTTCTTTCACGTAAAAATTTACATTAGAACCACCATCTCTGATTCGCATAAGTTCCTCAAAAGAGGATGTTTTTAAGCGGTTGGAAACCCAACTACCTACATCTTTTGTAATTGATGCGTCTTCTGTAGTAATTACTTTAAAACTGGTAATGCTATTTACAAGATCAAAGAACTCTCGTGCTTCTGAATCGTCTGAGTTTACACTCATTTTTGCTAACATCTGAAACATCTTTGGTTGCATAGCTACAAAAGTAACCTTATCATCATCCTCATATTTCTCAAAAATATCCTGCGCTTGCATGAAATAAGGTGCAACTATCATTACTGCTATTATTAATATCTTTTTCATATTCGTTTAATATTATTTAATTAAAAATTTTTTAGTGCTTTTTTCAAATTCTTCCAAGTGGTATAATTGCTCTGTGCCTTTATTAAAGTTCATCGCCAATAAGGTAAACGCCTCCTGTGCGGAAGCGATTTCGGCTGCCGTGTATTCTTCTTCTAAGCTTCCGGCTACTGCGCTAGTTCTAGTATTGAAGTAAACGCCTACCATAAAAAGGGCTACTGCAGCTACCGATGCCCATCTGTATATATTTCTTTTGGTCGGTAATGGCAACTTTTTGGTATAGCGCTCTTCCTTAGCTTTGGAGAAATATTGAAACATTGGCGTATACTGATTTAGGTGAGGTGCGACATCATCACTTAAAAAATACATTCGTAAGGTTTCTTCCTCCGCCACCGTAGCGGTAGCCTCAAAATACTTTTTCAAAAGTTTTTCTATGTTATCCAATTCCATACCTGTGTTTTTCTGTTAATTTTTCTCTTATCGTTTTTCTTGCTCTTGACAATGCCACTCGTATTGCTGTGGGTTTCATATCTAACAAGGCTTCAATCTCTTCATAGTCATACTGTTCCACATCCCGCAATTGTAACACCAGTTTTTGTTGCTCTGGCAACTCCTCCATAATTCGCTGTACCCAATCTATACTGTCCCTTGCTTCTACTTGTCGTTGTAAAGAACTACTATCGTCACTATAGTTACTGTGCACGAGCTTTAAGTTGCTAGCCTGTTTGGACTTTAAACGATCTAAACAATAATTCTTAGTCATAGTCATAGCAAAAGCCTCCGCACTTTTATACCCTTCTATCTTATTTTTCTTAGACCATAACTTCATTAAAATCTCCTGTGTAGCATCTTCTGCTTCCTCACTAGATACTAAAAGTCGTTTAGCCAATCGGTACAACTTATCCTTAAAAGGCAGTACCACATTTAAAAATTCCGATTGTTTCATGCGTTGTTGGTTGTTTGTAAACATGTGTTAATAGTTTACAAAAAGAAGACGAAGTTGAACGAATTTTGTTACAATTAATTTTTTTCTACTTCATATAAAGGTAAATTTAACATCCCTAAATGAGAATTTGACGTACATAGTAAAAAGATTGAAATTACATGAACAAACTAATCACCTTGTTTTTGGAATAGTTATTGATATTAAATTTCTTAAATTGTCTATGAAAAAAGTAGTTATGAAAACGTATTTTTTATTGTTCCTTGGCTTAGCCATAGTTTTTAATTCCTGTAAAAAAAATGATGACGATTCAGTTATAGAAGAAGAAACGCAAGAGCAAGAACCCGTTGAGGAGGCAAAACTTAGAATTGATTATCCAGCCCAAGATTTTATGTGGGGAGCTATGAATGCTTTTTACTTCTGGCAGAGTGATGTAACAGACTTAGCAGATACGCGCTTCGACACCGAGGATAGTTATGTTGAGTTTCTAGCGTCAGAAGAAGATCCCGCAGCCTTCTTCTACGGTATTTGCAACAACCATGAACGTATCGTGGGTGAAAATACTGCTGTAGATAGGTTTTCTGTGGCAGTAGAGAACTATAAAGACCTTGTGAATAGTCTTCAAGGAGTTTCTAGAAGTAATGGCCTTGAATTTCAATTGTACCTTTTCGAAGGCAGCAATGATGTTTACGGTGTGGTAACCTATATAGCTCTAAATTCCGACGCGTCCGAAAAGGAAATTAAAAGAGGAGATGTTTTTATTGGCGTAGACGGACAAACTCTAAATAGAACTAATTTTAGAGAATTATTATTTGGCGACAGCAATACGTACACTTTAAGTATGGCTGAAATTTCTAATGGGAGTATTTCGGACAATGGTATTGAGGTATCCCTAACCAAAGTTGAGGACTTTCCTGAAAACCCTATTTTAGTTTCTAAAGTTATAGAGCAAAGTGGTGTAAAGGTGGGTTACTTGATGTACAACGGCTTCCTGGCCACTTTCGATGAAGAATTGAATAGTGTTTTTGGTTCTTTCAGCTCGGAAGGGATTAACGAATTAGTTCTTGACTTTAGATACAATGGGGGCGGAAGAGTAAGTAGTGCAGTTCAAATAGCTAGTGCTGTCTACGGCACAAATACCGAAGAAATTTTTCTAAAAGCCAGATATAACGATAAGATACAGTCAACCTTTGACCCTGGAGATGGTGAAACAAATTTTTCTAGTTCAACCCTTGATGGTTCCCCATTAAATTCCTTGAATTTAACTCGCGTTTATGTACTCACCACGGACAGGACGGCTTCAGCAAGTGAATTAGTTATTAATGGATTAGCACCATATGTAGAAGTAGTTCAGATAGGTGAAAATACGACTGGTAAGAATGAGTTTTCCATCACTTTTGTGGATGATGCAGAGAACAGTTTTTTCTATGAGGAAGAAAGAGAAGGGAACATTAACCCAAACAATCAATGGGGAATTCAGCCACTACTGGGTAGAAATGAAAATGCAGACGGGTTTTCGGACTACACGGGAGGGTTATTACCAACATACGAATTGTTAGAGGACATAAGTAATTTAGGTGTGTTGGGCGAACCCACAGAACCGCTACTAGCCTTAGCCCTTAGTAAAATAGCAGGAGAAAGTGCTAAAACTAATCTACAGCCAGCCATAGTCGCTCATTCCTTTATGACTTCCTATGAATTCAAGCCGACAAATAACCTATCCGTTATGGATGGTTTGATAAAGATGGATATCAAAAAAATGGGTGAAAAGAATTTTAAATAGCTTTTTTCATCCCTTGTTTCAACATATACTATGTTGAACTATTATTCGATTTGACGAGAATAGATACATGTGAAGTTTAATAACACATAAGTTCTGCTCAGAAAACATGACTGATTAGAGTTGTTTGGCACTCTATTTTCGAATTAAGTACTACCTGTTAAGCAAAATAGTTTAATACACGTTAGGGTATATCATATCTTAATTGTTATTATCATTAGGAATTAGGTACATAAAATTTACCATATATGAAAAGATTAAATGTTATCGTAGGACTCGTATTCTTAATGGTTATTTCCTGCTCCAAGGATAGTGACTTGAATATCCCTGGGACCGTGAATCCAAGCCCTGACGCAGGAGTAGAGGTTCAGGATTTTATGTGGAAAGCAATGAATTTCTGGTACTTTTGGCAAGCAGAGGTAGAGGATTTGGCAGACGACCGTTTTACCAATACAAATGCAGGACGCTTGGAATACACTGCGTTTTTAGATTCCGAAGACAATCCCGCTGCCTTCTTTGAAAATAAGTTACAATTTATTCAAGATCGCTTTAGTTTTTACAACGAAGATTATACCGTACTTACACAATCGCTTTCCGGAATTTCTAGAAGCAATGGTTTGGAATTTGGCTTGGTCAGGTTTCAGGATAGCCAGAATATTTTTGGATTTGTACGCTATATTATTCCCGGTTCAAATGCAACTACGGTGGATATCCAAAGAGGAGAACTATTTACTGGAGTTGACGGACAAGTGCTAAACATTGACAACTATAGAGCATTGCTTTTTGGCCAAAACAACATGTATACCCTAAATATGGCAGAATTTGTTGATGGTGAGGTAGCTGCTAACGGAAAAGAAGTATCACTTACCAAAGAAGAGGCCTTATCCGAAAACCCCGTTTTTATTTCAAAATCATTTGAAATAAATGGGGAGAATATTGGGTACCTTATGTACAACCAGTTTACAAACGAGTACGATGACGAGCTCTATGCTGCCATTGAAGCACTAAAATCGGCAGGTATTACAAATCTTGTTATGGACCTCAGGTACAACCCTGGAGGGTCTGTAAATACCACACGCTTATTGGCTAGTATAATTTACGGCACCAATACGGAAGATCTATTTCTAAGAAAACGATACAATGAGAAGTTACAGACTGAGTTTAGTAAGGACAGGTTGGAAGTTTACTTTACTGATAAAGTGGGAAACCAAACTATAAACTCGCTAGGGTTAAGCAAATTGTATGTACTTACCTCTGCCAGCTCTGCTTCCGCCAGTGAGTTATTAATTAATTCTCTAGAACCTTATATGGATGTGATACAAATTGGGGATGTAACCCGAGGAAAAAACGAATTTTCCACTACACTAGTAGACGACCGTGAAAACTCATATTTATATACGCCTTCAAGAATAAATAAGATAAACCCAGAGGTACAATGGGCCATACAACCCTTATTAGGACGTAACGAAAACGCAGAAGGTTTTTCAGACTTTACGGATGGTCTAGTTCCTGACGTTCAATTGAAGGAAGATTTAGAAAATTTAGGAACTTTAGGCGACCTAAATGAACCCCTATTAGCAAGGGCCATACAAGAAATAACCGCTGGTACGGGCAAACGAGACTTTACGGTTAAAACACCTGCAAATATTATAAGTAGCTCAAAAATGTTCGGTCCTTTAAGCGACCGAATGATAGATGATACGCATTATTGATACCTGAATGAATTATATAAAAAAAGGAGCATGTAAACCATGCTCCTTTTTTTATTACCGAAATTAAAGCCTAATTAAAACTCAAACCCACCATTAAAGTAAATCGCACCTGGAATAATAGAAACTTCTAAGGAAACGTCCAAGGTGTTGGAGCCAAGGTCATAAATTTCCAAAGAACCGTTACTTGCAAAATCCTTTGCATCTACCCCGTATAATTTTCCGTTGTTTACGGTCATATCATAAAAACTAACGCCATTAACAACACCAGTTGCAGGTAATTCGGTGTCGGATACATTCATGTTAAACACGTTTCCGCTCATCAAATAATATAAATTAGCACCATCTACCGAAAGGTTTCCTGGGTGTTCTGTTTGTGTAAAGGCAAAGGTGGTTTCAATACTATTTGTTACAGTATCGATTTTATCCAACTGCCCAGCAGTTTCATTGCCTGTCCAAGAAGGATTACCCCCGGAGAGCACCCATAAAGCACCATCTATTAACTGCATGGAGTTTGGTCTATCCGCCACTGTAATCGAGCTGTCCAAGGTATTGGTATTGGCGTTTATAACAGTAACGATATTATTCTGACCAAACCCTCCTTGATGGGCAACGTAAATATAGTCCTCCGTGGCTACAATAGCTTCTGGGCCTTCAGGAACCGAATAGGTATCCTCCACTGTAAAACTTTCTAAATTGATAAGCGCCACAAAATCATCGGTAGCATCGGTACCATCTCCCCAGTTGGTCACATACCCCTTTCCTTTTGTAAAAGCAATATTACGCGGATTCAAAAGTCCAGTATCAATAGTACCTACCAACTCAAATGTAAATCGATTGACTACTTCAATTTTCTGTGAATTGTTAACGACGATATAGGCAAGGTCACCGTTGAACCCCATACTTTGACCAACATCACCTAAAGCAGCATCATTTACGCCACTAAATATATTGTTTGTGGTGGTAGACAAATCTTCAGTTATATAAGAAACCGAAGCATTTCCGCCAAAGAAATTACCCTCGTGCAGCACTAAAATTCCATTTTCATAGGCAAAGGAATCATTATCAGTAATTGTTAAGGTTGCTGAACTATTGCTAGAAATAAATTCCGTTTCACCATTAACAGACGTAAGGGTAACAATTAACTCTTCATCTGTTTCTACCTCGGCATCGTCAATAATAAATAGGTTTTGGTTAACGGAATTAGCTCCGGCTTCTAAGACCAAAGTACCTTGGAGTGCAGTATAATCTGTATCAGCGGTTGCTGTCCCGCTTAGCTCATAAATCAATTCTACATCGGTATCAAAGGTATTCATAGTGTTAAATAACAAGGAAACCGTACCTACGTCCTCCCCTACAGATTCTTGAACCAAGGAAACACCCACACCTGGCAAAGCAGCTGGCGTGTCATCATCGGTACATCCGGTAAAAAGGACTCCGGCCACTGCCGCAATCATCACTAATTTATTTATTCTCATATCTAAAAATTTAAAACTACTTGGGTTTGAATATTTCTGTTAGGCATCGGTCGTAAGGCGATATTTTCGTAATACGTATTAAAAAGATTGTTCACCGTTAAGCCAAAACGGTATTGCAAACTGCTCTGGGTTTTTAAGGTGTAGGTAAGTCCGGTATTCGCCACCTGATACCCTTCCAATTCCCCTCCGATAATTGAAACAGATCCGTTGTACAGCTGTTGATAAAACAGACCTAGATCGCCAAAGCTATAGGCAAGGGATGCATTGGCCCTATGAAATGGAACATAGATAAGCTGCTCTTGACTTGCCTTATCTTCGGAGACTGTGTACGCGTAATTGGTTCTAAACTCGATTTCTTGTTCTTTTCCGATGGGTGTTTTAAAGGCCAGCTCTGCCTCCGCACCATAAATTTGAACAGCATCTACATTGGTTGGTGCCCAAAATCCGCTAGTGTTGGGCAACCAACGAATCATATCTTTTGTTTCGATATAATAGGTATTTAGATTGAAGGATAGTTTACCAACTTGAACTTGATGCCCCAAATCCAACTGATAGGAGTTTTCCGGTTCTAAGTCCAAATTACCACCGGGCTGCCAATACAAATCATTGAACGTGGGCATGCGAAAATTACGGGAAGCATTCAATTGCAACTGATACCATGTACTAAAATCATAACTTCCGGCCCAAGCAAAAACCAAGGGTGCAGAAAAATCCGAAGAAACATCTTGTCGTGCGCTAAGGTTGTATCGTGCCTTCGTATTTATGGTATGTTTCAAAACGGCGGTTAGCGCTAAATCGTTTCGTTGTGGTGTGCCAAAACTGCTGCCATTGGCACTAAAGTTGTTATATTCCAAAAAAGAATTAAGCCGAAAAGCATCCGACAATTTTACATCCGTAGTGTAACGGGCAAGAAATGTAGTGACTCGTCCGTCCGAAAACGTATCGGAATCCTTATTTTCGTAGTACTTGAACGCTTCGTGTAAATGGGCCACTTTTAACCTATTAATCGTATTTCTTCCAAAATTGGACCACTCCAATTGGGTTCGGTTCTGGAGGTCTTCATACCTACTGCGACCCGGAGCTACCAGATTACCAGATAGGTTTCGGTCGCCAATAAAACGCTGGTGGTATAAACGAATTACGTTTTTATCGTTGAGGATATAACCTGCATTCGCATTTATATTAATATGCTCAAAGGCGCCATTGACATTCCGTTCATCGGTTTCCAAATAGCGGTAGTCGTTATCGGAACTATTATAATTTACACCAATACTGCTAGACCATCTGCCGGTGCCAAAGCTGTTGTTGTAGTTGATGCTGCGCGTATCAAAACTTCCATACCCTATAAACACTTGGTGGTCTAGATGCTTTTCAAAGCTTAAATCGTTGTTCAAATGCACCGACCCGCCAATGGCCCCGGTACCAAACTGCACGCTACCACCACCGCTTCGAATAGCTACAGAACTATAATTAAAAGGATTTACCGTATTAAAATCTACCTGCCCGTTCAATTGGGAATTGATATTGATGCCGTTCCAAACTACGGCGGTATGTGAAGCATTGGTTCCGCGAAACGCTGGGGACGCTACCATGCCCAAACCATTTTCCTTAAAGTAGATATTGGAATTAAAACTGAGCAAAGCGGTAAGAAAAAGCCCATTGCGTTTAATTATACTGTCTTGAAGCACGGTAAGCTTATGCCCGTCCGCATATCGTTTTAGACGCATATCGGACACAACAACCTCGTCCAATTTTTGCATAGGCAAATCTTGGGCGGCTGCTTGCCACACTACGGACAATAGTAACAATATGGTGTACCTGCGTTTTTTCATACCCGTAAACCTTTATCCCGAAGGTTTATCGTTTTTTATTATGAATCTGGCAGGTCTCCTGGCTTGTATTTTGTTCCCTAACCTTCCCATCCCTTTCGGGACAGTGGCATGAAGAAAGGACAACCCATTCTGAGAATGGGATACCAATAAATATCAGTATATACTTACAGTTGCGGGAACAGCTCCGGAATTATCCTATTACGAGTTCTGATTTTAAATTGAAGTAAAAATGTATACTTCTAAAGTCGTATCTCGTGATTTGATTTACCGGATTCCCTTTTAATCACATAAAACCATCTTATGCGAACCTAAATCCAATACAAAAGTAACCTAATTCACTACGCTATCTTCCTTTTTCTTACTCATTTTAAAGGCTAAATAGTTAAACCCTACTACAAACTGCAACAAAATAACGTTATCGATACTAAACATAAGAGCCGTAGAATCGCTTCGCATATTATTTATTTTAAACAAAATTACCGTATGCACAATCCATGAAAAATGACTTTTGTTACTTTGCAATTGAACTTGAGGATTTTCCTTGCCCTAATACGACCCAATTGAAACGTTTTACCCTTGTTATTTGCTTCAGTTATCTGCTCGTCTCCGTTTCGTGTAAAAGTGATAAAAAGCCTCTAGTTAGAAATACAGGGGAACAGCAGACCACCATTGTATCACATGCACTAGGCTTTGCAATTGATAATGACGGAGATTTCCCCATAGTTACCGTTACCAACCCTTGGCCCAATGCAAACCAAAGTTTTACCTATGCTTTTGTTCCCAAGAAAGATTTGGAAGCAAACCCTCCTCCTAAAGGAAACTATGATGCCATAATAGGCACTCCGGTAGAAAACCTCGTAGTTACTTCCACAACCCATATTCCAGCTTTGGAAGCCTTAGGTGGGTTGGATAGGTTGACAGGGTTTCCAGATACCCAGTACATTTCTTCCATGCCCGCTAGGCAATTGATTTCAGAGGGTAAAATTAAGGAGTTGGGGAATAATGAAATCTTAAATACCGAAATGGTTCTCGAAATGCAGCCTGATGCTATCGTCGGTTTTGCGATGGACAGTAACAATGCCGCGTATGAGCTACTACAAAAATCAGGCATACCCGTTTTATTTAATGGAGATTGGACGGAGAAAACCCCTTTAGGAAAAGCAGAATGGATAAAGTTTTTTGGTGTGCTTTTAAACAAGCAAAAACGAGCCGAACAGCTATTCAATGAAATTGAAGCCGATTACAAAAAGATAAAAAAATTAGCGGTGCAAGCAAGTAAAAAACCAACGGTACTTAGTGGCGCTTTATACAAAGATATTTGGTACCTACCCGCCGGAGAAAGTTGGGCTGCTCAATTTATAACAGATGCCAATGCACACTACCTTTGGTCCGACACCAAAGGAACAGGAAGCCTCTCCCTTAGTTTGGAATCGGTCTTGGAAAAAGGCCAAGCAGCCCAATTTTGGATTTCTCCCTCCCAGTTTAAAGGGTATGAAGAAATGTCGACATCAAATACACACTACAAAGAATTTATAGCGTTTAAAAATCAAAATATATACACCTTTTCCGCCACAACCGGACCTACAGGAGGGCTGCTTTTTTACGAATTAGGGCCTCAAAGACCTGATATGATTCTTAAGGATTTAGTGCGCATTTTCCATCCGGAATTGTTGCCAGAATACACCCCCTTCTTTTTTAAACCCCTAAAATGAACAACCGCAGCACGTCATATAGCATTTGGTTCATAGCACTTTTTGTTGCGCTGCTGTTGGCGATACTATTGAATATAAGTTCAGGAAGTGTAGCTATCCCGTTCCAAGCTACCTTAAAGGCTTTGTTTGGAGGAGAAATTGGCACCCCTTCTTGGAAGTACATTATTTTGGAGTATCGCTTGCCTAAAGCTATTACGGCTATGTTAGTAGGCGGTGGCTTAGCGGTAAGTGGACTTTTGATGCAAACCTTGTTCCGAAATCCATTGGCTGGTCCGTTTGTCTTGGGGATAAGTTCAGGTGCAAGTCTTGGCGCGGCACTGCTACTTATGGGCGGTTCGGTATTATCAGGTTTCGCAGCGTTTGAGTTGATAAACGACGTCTCCTTGGCTATTGCCTCAAGCTTAGGAAGCTTTTTGGTGTTGGCGGTTGTGATGTTAGTCGCCAACCGAATAAAGGACACCATGGCGCTACTGATTATCGGACTTATGTTCGGCAGTATCACCGCAGCAATCGTGAGCGTATTGGCCTATTTTTCCGATGCGGAACAATTACAACGCTTTATATTTTGGTCTTATGGATCAGTGGGTAGTTTATCATGGTCACAAGTGCTCTTATTAACGAGCATCGTTTTTATCGGACTTCTGATTAGTACCTTATCACTAAAAAACTTGAATGCCTTTTTATTGGGTGAGAATTACGCCAAAAGTTTGGGGGTAGCCTTAAAAAAATCTCGATTAATGATTATTATAGCAACTGGACTCTTGGCAGGTGGCATCACCGCTTTTGCCGGCCCCATTGCTTTTGTAGGGCTTGCTGTTCCCCATTTAACCCGGCAATTATTTAAAACTATGGAGCACCGTATTTTATTACCTGCTGTTTTTCTTTATGGTGCCATTTTAATGCTACTCTGCGATACCATCGCGCAATTACCCAACTCGGCAAGCGTACTTCCCATTAATGCAATTACCTCCATCGTAGGTGCGCCGGTAGTGATTTGGCTCTTAATCAGAAAACGAAAAATGATTTTTTGATATGAAAAAAACCCCACCTACCATCGCTGTAAAGGAACTAGCCATTGGATATAAATCTGCAGTAATAGCAGCGCATATTAATTTTGATTTAAACGCTGGAGGACTTTGTGCTATTGTTGGTGTAAACGGTATAGGGAAATCTACGTTATTGCGCACACTGGGGAAAGTGCAGCCAAAACTATCGGGAACGATTAAAATTAACGGTAAAGAGCTATCATCTTACAAAACGCTAGCATTAGCTTCCCAAATTAGTGTCGTACTTACTGAACCTATCGCTTCAAAGAACCTAACAGTGCTAGAGTTGATTGCCTTAGGGCGCTTACCGTATACAAATTGGTTGGGAACCCTTACGCAACAAGACAAAAGACAGATTGAAAACTGTTTACAGCAACTGGATTTAAAAGACCTACAACATAAAAAATGTCATGAGTTGAGTGACGGTCAGTTACAACGTGTACTTATAGCTCGTGCTATGGCTCAGGACACCCCTTTAATTCTATTGGATGAACCTACCACGCATCTAGACCTCTATCACAAAGTACAGATTTTAAAGCTCCTAAAGCAACTGGCTAAAACCTATCAAAAAACAGTGCTATTTACCACACACGAAATAGATTTAGCCATTCAGCTGTGTGATAAGATATTAATTTTGGATGGCATTGAAAATCCCTTCGGACAGCCTTGCGAACTTATCGAAAGCGGTTCTTTTGAACAGCTTTTCCCTGCAGATATGATTATATTTGACGCTTTAACAGGTTCTTTTAAGGTGAAGAAATAACTTAGTTCGTTGCCGTTACCTCAATCCTTATTGCCATAGCTTCGAATTATGTTCCGTTTATTTCATAACAGTAGCTCCTACCCTAGGATATGGAAAGGTATTGTAGTTTAAATTTGAAACTCATAGTATAATGGAGCGTTCCCCCTCTTTAAAGAGGGGATTAAGGGGTGTATGAAACTCATACCATTGTTGAAACCACGCCAATAGCCAGACCAATACCTCCCACAGTCCCTCCTTATGAAGAGGGAAATATAAAACACACTACCCATTACATAACTTAGACCCCACAAAATGCAAAACCCCTATCTTTATCCTATCAATATATTTCATGAATACTGAATTTATTTATTTAATCATCGCATTACTTTCCATTGGTTTAGGCGTACTGTTAGGGACATACCTGCAAAAGCTAAAGACCAGTTCCATTAAGGCTATTTGGAAGGAGCGCGAGCAGCAATGGAATACAGCAACACAAGACTTCAAAAACCGACTAGCAACAACCGGTGCGGAACTCAAACAAGCACAGTTAGAAAAAGAATTATTAGGTCAAAAAATTGTGCGCTTGGAAGGCATCAACGATAATTTAAACCGCTTAAATACCGAACAAAAACAGGAAACTACCCAGCTACAAGAAAAATTCACAAAAGAGTTTGAAAACCTCGCCAATAAAATACTAGACCAAAACAGCGCTAAGTTTACGGAACAAAATCAAAGGAATATCAAGCAGATATTGAGTCCCCTACAGGAAAAAATACAATTATTCGAGAAAAGAGTAGAGGATGGCCAAAAGGAAAACATCAGCATACATTCCGCTTTAAAGGAACAGCTATTACATCTTCAAAATCAGAATATTAAAATTACACAAGAAGCTAAAAACCTAACCAAGGCGTTGAAGGGCGATAGCAAAATGCAGGGAAATTGGGGCGAACTGGTATTGGAACGGGTTCTTGAAAAATCGGGCTTAGAGAAAGACCGAGAATATTCCGTTCAACAAAGCTTTCAACGGGAAGACGGTTCTCGCGTGTTACCCGATGTCATCATCAACCTACCAGACGGTAAAAAAATGGTAGTAGATTCCAAAGTTTCACTCACAGATTATGAGCGTTATGTAAATAGCGAGGAGGAATTCAAACCAAAACATCTAAAGGATCATATTAATTCGCTTCGAAGGCATGTAGAACAGTTATCTGCAAAAAAATATGAAGATTTGTATGCTATGGAAAGTCCGGACTTTGTGCTACTCTTTATACCCATAGAACCTGCTTTTGCCGTGGCCATCAATCAAGATAATTCCTTGTACAACAAAGCTTTTGAGCAGAATATTGTTATTGTGACCCCTGCTACCCTACTCGCTACCCTACGTACCATCGATAGTATGTGGAATAATGAAAAACAACAACGCAACGCCATTGAAATTGCAAGACAAGCCGGTGCCCTGTACGATAAATTTGAAGGCTTTGTAACCGACCTTGACAAGGTGGGAAAAAAATTAGATGAAGCAAAATCAGAATATAGCGGTGCTATGAATAAACTAACCCATGGGCAAGGAAATATTGTTACTCGCATAGAAAAACTAAAACAAATGGGGGCCAAGGCTAAAAAATCGATACCTCAAAAACTACTGAAGAAAGCAAAAGAAGATTAATTTTGAAACTTCTCAATTAAAAATAAAACATGAAAAAAATACTATTCCTATTCATAGCCAGTGTATTGGCGTTAATGGCACTTTACTACGCATTTATCTATTTTGTACCGTATAGCGAGGGCGTACGCTCTGGTGAACTTATTAAGGTAAGCCACAAAGGGGTTCTTATAAAAACTTGGGAGGGAGAAATTAGCCAGGGAATATCTGGAGCACAAATTTTTTCTTTCTCCGTTTTGGATAAAGACGCTAAGGTCATTGAAAAACTACAAGAATACCAAGGGCAGTATGTAAAAGTGAGTTACACGGAGCGCTACGCTACCTTCATTTGGCTTGGGGATACGAAGTACTTTGTAACCGATGTTAAACAGGAGCGGTCCCCACATTTTAGAAACTAATGGTAAAATATAAAAACGCAAACGATTCTAAAGTCTCCATAACGGAACTTATGCGACCCACACACTCCAACTTTGGAGGAAAAGTACATGGTGGATACATTCTAAACTTAATGGATCAAATTGCATTTGCCTGTTCTAGCAAGCACTCACAAAGCTACTGTGTTACCGCATCTGTAAATCGTGTAGATTTTCTTAATCCGGTAGATGTGGGCGATTTACTTACGCTAAAAGCTTCCATTAACTACACTGGAAGAACATCCATGGTCGTTGGAGTACGCGTAGAAGCGGAAAATATAATTACCGGGGAAAAAAGGCATTGTAACTCCTCCTATTTTACTATGGTGGCAAAAGATGAAAAAGGAAAAAACCTAAAAATACCTGGACTCATTATTAAAGACAACGAAGGAATGCGCCGCTTTGCCCGAAGCAAAGAACGCAAGCTATCTGCGTTTCATCGAGATTCTAAATACGACGCTAAAAACTTTAAGATTAAGGAATATTCCGACTTCCTCAAGGATGAAAACATACAGCTAGACCTAAAGTAATGCCGCTGCAGATGCATCCAAAAACCAAGTGAGCTTTCCTGTCTCCGGTTGCACCAAAGAAGCAGGGTATTTTTTATAGTCGCTTTCTTGTTGGTGTATTTCTTTAACCTTTTCTGCCTTGGTATCGCCGGTTACCAAAAAGATGACCTCTTTTGCCCTGTTTATGACCTTGCCGTTAATCGATACCCGTTTTTGACCAGAATCTGGATGGGTGGCGACCACACAGTGGTCTTCCGAATTCCATAATTCCATCTCATGCGGAAAGATAGAAGCGGTATGTCCGTCATCACCCATACCTAGAAGCACTAAATCGAATTGAGGAATATTAGCTACCCTATCCAAATTAATTTCTAACAGATTTGCATAGCGCATCGCTTCGCCCGTAGGCTGGTTTTCACCAAGCACGCGGTGTATATTTTCTTTCTGCACCTTTATTTTTGAGAATAAATGGTCTTGGGTCATTTTAAAATTGCTCTGCTCGTCCGTTGGCAAAACACAACGCTCGTCTCCCCAATAAAAATGGATTTGAGACCAATCAATTGTATCGCCATACTGGTCGGCCAGCACATCAAAAATAAGTTTAGGGGTACTACCGCCAGACAGCGCTACATGAAATGTCCCATAATCGTTTACCAGATTGGCAAAATAGGAAGCAAAGCGTTGAGCAACTTCTTGTTTATCTTTATATATCTTAGTTTTCATAGTTTTTTAATTGTAATGTACATTCTAACGCGTTAAGTAAGCACACAAAAACCAGGATCGTCGGTCAAGTTAGGTCCAGGATTTCTCCAAAAACCAATTCCATCGATTAACTCATCCGCATTTTCGGGGCCCCAAACTCCAGATGCATACCCGTACATGCATACATCCTTTCCGTTTTTCCAATAGTCCAAAATAGGATTTACAAACTCCCAAGCCGCCTCTACTTCGTCTGCACGGGCATATAACGTGGCATCACCTTGCATAGCATCCAATAATAAGCGCTCATAGGCTTGCATTACATGGGTCTCTGTCAAGCTAGAATAGTAGAAATCAAGATTTGCCCGCTCTACCTTAAAGCCCTGCCCAGGTACTTTTACCCCAAACTTCACCAAAATCCCCTCATCGGGCTGAATACGAATAATCAACTTATTGTCCTTATTGTGCATTCCGGTGTCTTGAAATATCTGATGGTGCGGCGATTTAAAGTGAATCACAACCTCGGTAACTTTGGTTGGCATCCTTTTCGCCGTTCTCACGTAAAAAGGAACATCTTTCCAGCGCCAATTATCTACAAAGAATTTAATGGCGGCATAGGTTTCGGTTAGGGAATCTTTTGCTACTCCGTCCTCTTCCCGATACCCTTTCATGGTTTCTCCATTAATTTCTGCTCCCACGTATTGAGCTCGTATGGTATGGTCATGCAAGGTTTTATAATCTTTCATAATCCGAAGCGATTTTAAAGCCTTTACCTTTTCATTACGTATTTCCTCTGGTTGGTCACCAATGGGTGGTTCCATCACAATCAAGGAAACAATCTGTAACAAATGGTTCTGGAACATATCGCGCAAAGCACCAGAGCTATCGTAGTAGCCTCCTCTTTTTTCGACCCCTACGCTTTCTGCATTCGTAATTTCTACATGATGAATGTAGTTCCTATTCCACAACGGTTCAAAAATACTGTTGGCAAAACGGGTTACCAGAAGGTTCTGTACGGTTTCCTTACCTAAATAATGATCTATTCGATATATCTGATGCTCCTTAAAATGGGTTTGCAAGCCCTTATTCAGCGCTTTTGCAGTTTCCAAGTCGTAGCCAAAAGGTTTTTCCACAATCATTCGTTTCCAACCGTTGTTCTGAGTGCTTAACCCTGCTTCGGCTAAATTTTTTGCGATGGTCTCGTACAAAGTAGGCGGCGTAGAAAGATAATACATGATATTTCCTTCTGTGCCATTAGAATCGTTAAGATCTCCAACACGTTTGCGCAAGGGAGCGTAATCCAAATCGTATGCACCTCCTAAATCTTCATAGAAGAATTTACTGGCAAAAGCATCTATATATTCTGGCTTCAGATCTTTAAGCCTATCCTTTAAATAGGTGCTTTCCAGCACCACCTTACTCCGAAATTCAGCATCAGTCATGTTGCTTCTGCTCGCGCCTAGCACTATAAAATGCTCCGGTAATTGTTTGGCCACGTAAAGATTAAAAAGGGCAGGCACTAGTTTTCTTGCCGTTAAATCTCCAGATGCTCCAAAAATAACAAGCATTTGATTTTCTGTTTTATTCATAAGGTATTTAAAGATTAATATATAAAAGTATTGAAAAGAAAAGGCTTTCACAACGAGTTTAGGGCAAGTTACGGATGCAAATGGATATTTTCGTTTATTTTTGATTGATAAGAATCTAAACTAATGGAACTTTTCTGTAAAATACAGAAATTTCCATTGTCATGGAACAAACTAGATATGGAGAATAAATACGATTTTGGATTAGTAGGATTAGGAGTTATGGGACGTAACTTTATTCTAAATGTAGCCGATAATGGATTCACCGCTTTTGGGAACGACATTGATACTGAAAAGGTAAACGCACTGATAACAGAAGGAGGAGATACGGCTAAGGTTAATGCTTCAACAGATATAAAAGATTTTACCACAGCCCTTTCAACACCTAGAAAAATTATGCTTTTAGTCCCTTCTGGTAAGGTTGTGGATATCGTTATCGAAAACCTGCTGCCCCATTTGGAGGATGGTGATATCATTATAGATGGTGGTAATTCCTTTTATACTGATACCGATAGGCGCGATGCTTACTTAAAAGACAAGGGGATTAATTTCTTTGGAGCTGGAGTTTCAGGGGGAGCCAAAGGAGCTAGGCGTGGCCCCAGTATTATGCCTGGTGGCAATAAAGAAGCGTATCAACATGTAAAACCAATTTTTGAGGCTGTTTCAGCCAAATACAACGGAGATCCCTGTGTAGCGTATTTGGGGCCTAAATCGGCCGGCAACTATGTGAAAATGGTACATAATGGCATTGAATACGGATTAATGCAGCTGACATCCGAAATCTATGACGTACTCAAAAAAGGAGGTGATTTTTCCAATGACGAGCTACATACTGCCTATGCCAAATGGAACCAAGGACGTCTACAATCCTTTTTGGTAGAGATAACTTCTGAAATATTTGAACAGGAAGACGACCTGACGGATGGCAGATTAGTAGATCAAATTCTGGATAAGGCCAAACAAAAGGGTACTGGAAAATGGACGAGTCAGAATGCGATGGATTTGGGTATTCCCATACCCTCTATCGATATTGCGGTAAGTATGCGAGAGATTTCTGCGCTAAAAAAGGAACGTATTACTGCTGACGAACTCTATAATCGACCCAAGGTAACTCATATGGACAAGGAGCAGCTAGAAAAACTAACGGAGCAAGCCCTTTACTTTTCCTTTATTATTACCTATGCGCAAGGACTACATCAATTAGCGGATGCCTCCAAGGAATACGGTTACGAGCTAGACATCGCCGTCATTGCTAAAATCTGGCGTGCAGGATGTATCATACGAGCAGGACTCTTGGCGGATATTACAGAAGCCTTTAAAGCGGATAAAGACTTGCCCAACCTCCTACTCTCGCCAACTTTTGTAGAAAAAGTACAGCGCACGGTGCAGGCTGCAAGAATAGTCGTCGCCTATGGAGCAACGAATGGTATTCCCTTGCCTGGACTGTCCAATTCACTTACGTATTTTGATGCGTATACTTCGGCTAGATTACCGTTGAATCTTATACAAGCACAACGAGATTACTTTGGTTCTCATACCTATGAGCGATTGGATCGTGAAGGTATTTTTCATACAGAATGGGAGAAGTCATAAAATATAAATGGCCGTTCCAGTGCCTATATCCCGCTAAGAATTAAAACGCAATGAAGACAATTACCTTACCAGATGAATTAAGTTTGAATTCCTCTCTTTCCATTGGGGTTTATAATTATGAGCGTACGCAGGAAATCTCCAAACAACAAATCCTACGCAACAAAATGCAATTAGTTTTCTTCAAGAGGGAGCTAAAGAGGTTTTATTTGGCAATTCTTCAAACTCTTTTCTTTGTGCACTGACCAATAGAATAGCGGCTCAATGTATGTATGCCTTAACAATCATTTTATACCCGTTTTACATTTAAAGCCAATTCGTAATGCCGTCCGGTAAAATTCCTATGGAATTTGGACTTCTAAGTCCTGCGTAGATAAATTTTAGCTACACGTGGGGCACTTTGGAACTATACCCAATAGTTTTCTCTACACAATTTAAACACAAGCAGAACGCTAGCTTTTACACCGTCTTTATCAAAAAAATAATCACAACATGTATACATCATAACTCCCCTACTACGTGCTTGAAAATTCCTGTTTTTATGCGGCTTCATCTCAAGGCTGTAAAATCCTAATAAAGATTCCACAACGCAATCATAGTCCTAATATACCTCGTAATTAACGGAATATCGAAGCCTCCAAACTATAAATTTTGAAAGACATCACTTTTATAAAGGAAAAGCGTAACCAAATTTGTACAAATCAATTTAAAAAAAGGAGAGGCATTCTTAAAAATAAATGATGTGATTTATAATCAATATTATATTGGCTGTTGCTGCTCACGAATTTATTTCATGGGCAGTTCTACGAAAGAGTACCCTTACCCTTTGCAATCAAAGATTGGTGGATAAGTGATTACACTGCCTTTTTTACCACGGTTGCTCCATTTAAACAGCACCGCTATAAACAGTTATATAGTCAGAAGTGTACGTTTTAAGCTATATTTAATTCAGCTAAAATATCAGAAAAACTAGGGCAATATTTAACCTCAGAAATGGTACAATCATTAATTAATTTTTGCCATGTATAACGGTGGTACTTCGTGACTTCAGTTTCGTCAACTAGACCTAAAACATCTTCTAACAAACATCCAAACGCCCTCACTTCAACACGCTCAATAGTACCGGCAAATGCTGAATTGACATCATACACAGAAGCCGCACCAACGTCACTCAAAAGACATTCTGCCCTGTTATTTACTAATAGTATGCATATAAAGATTCCCAATACAGGATTTGGCTACGAATACAAATAGCCACAGGAAACAAGTAATAGGTGCTACCATTTTTATATGCGGCATGACTAAAATCTGGACTAATAATTTTTAAATAGCCATTGCATTCCACCTGATAACATATTAAATTGCAAAGAAGAAGATAGCTTGCACTTTTTTACTACAAACAAATTACGAAACAACTAAAACTATTACATGGCATCGTACACGATTACCGAAATCAATACCATTCTAAAAGGAGAATTAATAGGGTCCACCAACCAAAAAATCGAAGGAGCTGGTGAAATTCAAAAAGCGAATGATACGCAGATCACCTTTATTGGGAGCCCTAAATACGCAAAGTATTGGGAAGCTTCAAAAGCATGTGCTGCATTGGTAAGCGCTACCCCTACTGTCGCCCTTGGCGAAAATCGTGCGTTTATCAAAGTCAAAAATGTTGATTTAGCGATGGCCAAAATATTGGAGCTTTTTAGTCCGCCACCACCAGTATTTGAAACAGATATCCATCCTACTGCCGTCATACACGAAAGTGCAACAATTGGAGAAGGCTGTAAAATCGGTCCAAATTGTTATGTAGGTAACCATGTTGAATTAGGAAATGGCGTTAGATTGTACCCCAATGTTTGTGTGTTCGATGAAACCCGTATCGGTGACAATACTATTGTTTGGTCAGGGACCGTAATACGCGAGCGCTGTATCATTGGTAGCCACTGTATTTTTCATACCAATGTAAGTATTGGTGCAGATGGCTTCGGATACAGACCAAGTGAGGATGGTCGTGGACTGACTAAGATTCCTCAGATCGGGAATGTGATTATTGGTCATTATGTTGAAATCGGTGCCAACTCTTGTGTAGACAGGGCTAAATTTGGTTCCACCATTGTTGGTGATGGTTGCAAAATCGATAACCTGGTACAAGTTGCCCACAACAGTGTGATGGGCCGTTCTTGTATTATGGCAGGGCATAGCGGTCTCGCAGGATCTGTTACTTTGGGGGACGGTGTTATTATTGGTGGCAGTGCCTCTATAAAAGACCATACCACCATACATTCTGGTGCAGTGGTTGGTGCCGGCTCTGGGGTTATTGGTGATATAGCAGCAGGAAAAAGTGTTTTAGGCTACCCTGCCCAAGATGCGAAAGATATGCTACGGCAATGGGTCGCTATGCGGCGATTGGTAAAAACAAAATAGATATACTGCTAAACGTTACCCTGTATCTATACCCCTTACGGATAGCTGTAACGTGTCGTTCTTTTGTTTTTTTATTCTAATAGCATCGTACGTAGTACTTATTTTCAATAAAGCGAGTGAAAAAGTACTGTTTACCCTTTGTTGTGTTTAATTAATATTCTAAAAAAATACTTTTATCTTAACGCTTTCACACATCATTTTTTGCTGTATTTAATCGAAAGAAGAAAATATAAACGCAAATAATTATGATACAATTTACAAAAACCAAAAAAGTGAAGGCAAGTACAGATAAGGTCTGGGGCATATTCGCACATGGATTTAACGATGGGCACAAATGGATGGCTTCAGTGCCGCATTCCTATGCTCAGGCTAATGGTGCGGCATTTGATGGTGCCCATTCAGATGGACGGGTATGTGAACTAAGTCCTAACCAAAAAGGTATGAAAGCTTCGGAAAAGTTCTTGGCGTATGATGAAAATAATAAAACTGCTACCGTTCAGATTGATTTTGTCAATACTCCTTTCTTTTTCCCTGTTAAATTCAACACGCTGGATTTTTCGTTACGTGAAATCGGTGATGATCAATCTGAAATGACTTGGAAATTCCGTTCAAATATCAAACCTCTTGGACTGCTCTTATGGCCCCTTCTTAGAATAGGGTTTGGGAAGTTTGTAGGAGATATTATGGAGGAGTTACAATTTTATGCAGAGAATGGCACCCCGCACCCTAGAAAGATAAAAGCAATGGAAAAGAACTAAACACAACATCATCTATATGTCATACGTCACTTGGTAGCTATTTTGAAACAGCAAAGCAGTCCATAAACGCCGCCAAAGCTTTGGCTATTTAGTTAAACGAAATTATATACTTTTAAATCGCCCTACGAAAACGTAGATTGGGCCTTAGCTACCCTATGAAAAATATCTTTTTCATTATAATAAGTTCCATATGTTCACTTTCATCTTGCGTTCAGCAGCGTGCTGGAATTGAACCTCCATTGAGTATCGGCACACCACCACAAAATGCCTACACTGGTCTTGTCTTACTTGAAGATGGAGAAATAAGGCACTATGGCAAAAACATGTACATTTCAAGCAAAGATAACGGACAGCGTTGGGATACCGTAACTGTGGCAAACGGAAACCTTTACGGAAAAAGAAGCCCCAAAACAGGAGAGTATATTCGGCTTTTTTTTAAAGGAATTGACAGCGTGTATTCGGCGCGTTCCAGTGGTGGAATTGATGGTAAATGGGAACAAAATTTAATCGATACCAACGGGGCTATTATGTTAAAGCCTGTTGTATTTATTAAAAACGGTGATCGAGCAGTAGTTGGGTTTCATACAAAATACAGGAATGGTTGCGGAACATATTATTCAGATGATCATGGCTTCAGTTGGAAAAAATCAAATCAGGTTAATGTACCACAACATCAAGCAAAAGGATTTCACAAAGGACAAAGATGGAATCATGGCGCAGTAGAACCTTCCATAATTGAATTGAAGGATGGTCGGTTATGGATGCTAATACGTACTGCCCAAGATACTCATTATGAGTCCTATTCATCAGATGGCGGTGAATCATGGTCAAAGGCTACTCCTTCAAGGTTCTATGGAACCATCACAATGCCAACGCTGCAAAGGCTCAGAAATGGAAGCATTTTGTTAATTTGGTCTAATACCACTCCCTTACCAGAACTTGAACACGAAAGTGACTATTGGGAAGATGTCTTTACCAATAGAGATGCACTACATGCAGCCGTTTCTGATGATGATGGTAAAACATGGAAAGGTTTCCGGGAAGTGTATTTAAATCCTTTGCGAAACGATAGTTTAATGGCTACGCGATATGGGAAACGTGGAAGTAATGATAGAAGTGTCCAACAAAGTGAAATTATTGATATTGGGAATAATAAGGTTATCGTATCCCTTGGGCAACATCCAAATTTTAGGACACTAATTAAATTGGATATCAATTGGTTGTATGAGACCGAATACCATGACGATTTTTCTAATGGTCTTACTAAATGGTCTTATCACAAGTACATTAAAGGGATAAAAGGGCACTGCACCTATAACAGAAAACCAGGTGCTTTTTTAATCCCTCATCCTGATCAACCTTTCGGTAATACCATGCTTTTAAAAGCGGAAAGGGATACCACACTAGTAGCCCAAAATAGTGGTGCTTTATTTAATTTTCCAGCTAAGCAACGCGGAGCGGTTCAGGTAAAAATAAAATTAAATAAAGACTTTAAAGGGATGCAAATTAGCTTGAACGATAGATGGTTTAACCCAATAGATACCGTTGCAAATCAGTATGCCATGTTCAATATAGAAATTCCCCAAGATTTTCTACCCATAGGTACTTGGTATGACGTAAAACTGGAATGGGCAAATGTTAATAATTCTAACACTGGCTATTGTACGATATTCATCAATAATAAAAAATTAGATACTAAAATACCCCTTAAAAACAAGACGATTAACGGAATTAGTTATATCCATTTTGCCTTACCTCTAAAAAATGAAAGAAGCAACAGTATCCTTATTGAATCAATAAAAACAAACTAAATAAAGCGGTTAATACGGTATAAAAATAATAGCCAAGACCGCAGAGAATGTAAGGACTGTACCGCGCTTCAATGTTAATGGTATGCTACAATCTCAAAAGACTTGTGTCCATTCTTGACATAAAAGTATTGAAAGACAGGCTAAAAAGGGGTGTCCCTGTTAGAGGAAATATTGACCCTTAAGCCAGACTTCCTTTTATTCTAGATGCCACATCCCCATTCAGATAAAACGGAGAAAAGTACTTTAGCTACGCCCTAAATCCCAATCGATTCATTATTTTTAATCCAAATGGCGTGGCTGCAAAAACGCCCGTTAACAGCAAGCTGAATAAAAAACACATTTTTCGTTGGATTAAGAAAAAAGTACAATCATACTACTGATATCATCTTGGATAACCTGGATTTGGATGATTTTTACCATAATATATGGATTGATCCTGGACAACCAAGTCCCCGTTACGAACCCATTCGTCTCCTCTAACCTTAAGATGGTCAATCATTCTTTTCCTCCACTTATTTAATAATTCACCGTTATGATTGCGGATTTTAGTAGAGGCTAAGTCATATAACTCGCTGGGATCATTCTTCAAATCAAATAATTGTTGTTGCCCTGTTAAGGTATAATAAATATATTTATACCGACCGTCCGTAAGAGCTGTCCAGGCATTATCTTTCTCGTAAATTTGCGCATGTTCCAAATCTAAATATCTTCTCCAAGCGTCTTCGCGTAAGATATTCAACATACTCATTCCATCCATTACGTTTGGTTTATTTATTCCTGTGGCGTCCAGAAAAGTTGGTAATACGTCTCTCAATTCTACTAGCTCATCGCGCAATTGCCCTCTAGCAAAGTCCATAGAGCCATTTTCAGGCCAGCGAACAATCATAGGTATTCGTGAAGACCCTTCATAAGGCCTGCATTTGCGCCACATATGTTGATCACCCATCATATCTCCATGATCTGAGGTAAAAAGAATAATGGTGTTTTCAAGTTCACCTCTTGCGCGTAAGGTTTCCAATACTCTTCCTATTTGTTCATCAACAAATGAAATAGCGGCACAGTACGTACGTTTGGCAGCAATGATTTCTTCCATCGGAAAATTCCCTGACGTGGCATTGGGCGTTTCTGTCAATGAACCAATCATGTTGCCATATTTTTTAGTTGACCATTTGCCCACTTTTGGAAGCGGAATGTTAACGTTTTTATACGCTTTCATCCAGCGTTCGGGCGGATCAAAGGGAGGGTGTGGTCTTTGAAAAGACACCTTTAATAACCACGGCTGATTTGTATCTTGTGTTTTTAGAAATTCTATTGCTCTCTGCGCTGTCCAATGGGTAGGATGATATTTCTCTTCAAAGGGAAAGGTTTTTTCTCCTCTATGATCAACATATCCAAGCCCTGTGGCGTTTATATCCTTTTCTGGCAATTCACTTCTAAACCAATTGACATAATCACTTTGTTCTTCATTGGGTTTTGTTTCAGTGTACCATCCTTCTTCCAACTCGACGGATTGATAACCATGTGTATTTCGCATAGGATGGAAATGGTTTTTACCTATAGCTTTAGTAAAATAGCCTGCCTTGTTAAATATTTTTGGTAGTTCATAAGGATATTCAGGAATCTCTGTATATCCTAGCTGTCCATGGCCCCAAGGGCTCATTCCTGTCAAAATACTCGCTCTTGCCGGTAAGCAAGATGGAACGGAAACATAGCCATTATTGAACGAAACCCCCTCAGTTGCCAGCTTATCAATATGAGGCGTTATAACAAAATCTGCTCCCGCAACACCCATGTAGTCACCCCGAAATTGATCGGCCATCAAAAACAACACGTTCATGCGCTTATCTTTTTGCTGCGGGATGTCAATCGTATGCCCCTGTAATTCGTCTTTTTGACTATCCCATGAGAAAGCCTGAGACCCTATAAAATATAAGATAAGCCCTATGAATCCCAGATACAATAGTTTGATGAAGCCACTACCTAATAATTTTTTTTTCATTGTTTTAAAATTTGCAGAGTTCAACCCATAAGGGTAACACACTTATCTTTTAGGACTTCAATAGGGTTACTATAATTAAATTTTCTAATGGGTTTCTAATCTAGCAATTTTTCTACTTCTTATATTCTTTGGTCTGCGGTTTCTCTCAGGTCTGTTTTCTTTGGAAAAAACCTTCTTATGGCACCTATGCTATTTTCTACAGTTCCTTTGTCTTAAGAAGTATAAGGTCTTGTAACGTAAGTTTTTACATTAAAGTCTTTAGCTATTTTATAATGGTATGCTACAATCTCAAAAGACTTGTGTCCATTCTTGACATAAAAGTATTGAAAGACAGGCTAAAAAGGGGTGTCCCTGTTACAGGAAATATTGGCCCCTAAGCCAGACTTCCTTTTATTCCAGATGCCGCATCCCCATTCAGATAAAACGGAGAAAAGCACTTTAGCTACGCCCTAAATCCCAATCGATTCATTATTTTTAATCCAAATGGCGTTGCTGCAAAAACGCCCGTTAACGGCAAGCTGAATAAGGAAGCACTATTAAAAACTAAACATAGAAAATAAAAATTGGTACTACAAAAAATATCAAAAGGCAAACGTAGTTTATAAAACTAAATATAAAAGGCGTTAAACTATTTAGCAATCAAATTGTCTAAAATGATAAACTAACACAAATGAACTATAAATTATTAACTATTTTAATTCCTTTATTGTTGTTGCACTCCTGCAATACAAATGACGCTATTAACGGGCAAGAGATTGAAAATACCACCTTGGAGTACAGTCCCTCTCCAATTGAATTGAATGGAATGGATGTTAAATTTTCAAAAGATATTTCTTATGGATCATATCCAAAAAATACTTTTGACATTTTCATTCCTAATTCTGCCGTACCAACACCGTTGGTCATATATATACACGGAGGAGGATTTTTGGGTGGGAAAAAAGAAAATCCATATGCTGTTATGTGGAACGGAAGTTGGGATTTTCCCACCGAAATAAGAACTTTGCTAACCAATAAAATAGCCTTCGCATCCATTAATTACCGGCTTTTAACCTTTGAGGGAGATACAGACGGGGTGCTTAAACCCCTAAACGACAGCAAACGTTGTCTACAATACATTAGGTATATGAGCAACGCTCTAAATATAGACAAAAACAATATTGTACTTTGCGGAAGTTCTGCGGGAGGTGGCACTGCAGCATGGTTGGCATTTTCAGATGATATGAACGACCCCTCAAATCCTGATCCCGTTTTTAAGGAATCTACCCGCGTAAAGGGCATTGCCGTTAAAGCGACCCAGGCTTCTTATGATTTGGAACGTTATGTCACGGATATTTTTAAAGATTATAATTTTACTTGGCAATGGTATTTTCAACAAGATCCTGATATGATTCCAAGATTTAATTCATTTTACGGTATGGATTCATTGAACGAGTTTTATTCAGACCGAGTAGAAGCATATAGACAAAAAGTAGATATGTTGGCTATGATGAGTGCGGACGACCCTGAATTTTGGGTTTCCAACCCCCAAACACCAGTGGTAGAACCTACCCAGTCCAATATCTTAAACCACCATTCCTTTCACGCCCGAATATTAAAGAAATGGGGCGATAGTATAGGCATACCAAACAAAGTTTATCATGGCTATGACCAAGACCCGAGCGGAGAACGTTTTGTAGATTTTATGATTAGAAAAACGGAAGAGCACTAAAGCCAGCCGCTAATCGAGCAGACGGCCGTGAGCGTTAAAACCCACGGTGCGCCGCTCGCACTACCCTACCTATGAGCGCTTCGCTTGGTGCTTTCACCTTTACAAGCGCACCAGCATATACGGCAGTTCCTAAAGCAGCAGACCAGCGTGCTATTCACCTTATGCACTAGCTTCTAATGTAGACGTAGGCTCCCCGTAGTGCTCCTATGCGTATTTTGAAGCGCATTGCCTTCCGTACTCGTATGACCGCTAGCGTATTACCCTAGCTCATTTCTTGTACGTACGATGACCGCTGCTAAGCGTCACCCCTAATTTTTTTGTGCCCATTACGGATATCCGTAACAGGTAGTTCTTTTGTTTTTTTATTTTAGTTGACAATAACATAGTGCCCATTTTCGATAAAGCGAATGAAAAGGTACTGTTAGCCTGTCGTTGTAAGTAATTTTAAAAAACTTAACTACTAATGAAAAACTTTGATAAAGAAATTGAAAGGATTGGAGAGCATTTTGGAAAACCACCAATTTTTGACGGTATTGTAAGCGAAAAGGATTATGAAAAAGCTGAACCTAAAATATTATGGATTTTAAAAGATGCAAATAGCACAGGAGAAGAGGAATCATATGATTTAAGAGATGCCATAAATAATTTAAAAACAGAATATGGTATCCGAAAAGGTTGGGAAAAAACCTTTAGCAATATCATTTATGTCACAAATGGGATTTTAAATCAAACAGAATGGGAAAACATGCCTTATCCAAAAGATGAGCCGAGTATTATTAACGTATTAAAGCAAATCGCTTACATAAACATTAAAAAAGTTGGTGGCGGCTCAAAATCTGTTGAATCAGAGTTAAATGAACATTTCTTAAAATCTAAAGAATTATTAATCAATCAAATTGTCGAGTTTAATCCAGATGTAGTAATTTTTGGAAATACTTATCGTTTTTTTAAAAATGACTTAGGTTTAAACCAAATGAACATTTTTGGCACTTGTCATGCAATAGCAAAAGCAGATAGAATTTATATTGATGCATATCATCCAAATGCAAGAATTGCTGGTAAGGAATATTTCGAAGATATTTTAAAAGCATATGACGCTTTAAAAAAGTAAATTGATAAAATTCAAAATCTAACTTATTCAAATAACTCGTTTAAGAGTGATATTAAAAAATTAAAGGACAAGATTAGTGATTCTCAAAATCCGATAAATAAAATTTAAGAAAATTTACTGAGAGTTCTTAAATGTGAAAAACTTACATATATCAAACCGATAAGAGAAAAATTAGCTGAAGTTTCAAAGGAAATTGATGAACTGAAAGTGAAATAATCACAGAAGATAATCAATTAGACGCCGGTAAGTTGCAAAGCTGACGATGCGCCTCTCACACTAAACAACATAAGAGTCTATATACAGCGGTGCGTAAATCAGCAGACCAAAGCGCTATTCACCCTCGGCAGTAGCTACTAGTGTAGGCTTAGGCTACCCCCTAGTGCTCCTATGCGTATTTTGAAGCGCATTACCTTCGGGTCTTGTGAGACCGATAGGGTATTGACCTAGCTCTTTTGTTTTGCGTAGAATGACCGCTGCTAAGCGTCACCCTTTATTTTTTTGTGCCCATTACGGATATCTGTAACATGTAATCTTTTTATTTTTTATTTTAGTCGTATAATAAATAGTACTCATTTTTGATGAATTGAATGAAAAGGTACTGTTAGCCCTTTGTTGGCATTCATTAAAAAAAACGAGAACTAAATGGCATTATACAAAATAGAAAAGAAATTAGAGTACATAAAAGAAAAGCCATTTCGACTTGAAAAGGAAATCCAAGAATTAACGGAAAATAATTTGAAAACAATTTTCGGACTTGAATTTGTAAAATCTGAATTTGCCCTAAATAATTTTCGAATTGACACTCTTGCTTTTGATAAAGAAGCAAACGCCTTCGTGATTATCGAATACAAACGGGATAAAAATTTTAGTGTAATTGACCAAGGTTACGCTTACTTGTCTTTAATGCTAAATAATAAAGCGGACTTCATTTTAGAATTTAATGAAAATCTCGACAAAACATTAAAACGGACTGACGTAGATTGGTCGCAATCGAGAGTGTTATTTGTTTCACCTGCATTTACTAACTACCAAAGAGAAGCAATAAATTTCAAAGATTTACCAATTGAATTATGGGAAGTTAAAAGATTTGAAAATACAACAGTCTCTTACGAACAAATTCAAAAGGCTGGGGCACAAGAAAGTATTAAAATAATTTCCAAAGCAGATAAAACGATTGACAATGTTGCTAAAGAAATAAAAGTCTATTCAGAACAAGAGCATTTAAAAAATGTAAGTGAAGAAATAAAAGAACTCTACGAGAAATTTAAAAGTGCAATTCAGAATTTAGACAATCTTGAAATCAAGCCAAAAAAGAAATATATCGCCTTTGTTGCTGGTAGAAATGTAATTGACATTTTACCACAGAAAAAAGCATTGAAAATGTGGATTAATATAAGTAAAGGAGAACTTGACGACACAAAAGGAATTACAAGAGATGTTTCAACAACTGGACATTGGGGAAATGGAGATTTTGAAATACAAATCAAAGATGATGAAAATTTGGAATACATATTAAGCCTTGTAAAACAGTCTATTAAAAAGAATAAAAAATAACTGAATGAGTTTAAGAAAAGGCAAAACTAAGTCCACGCTTGAAAGCTCAATTGAAGCTGCTTTATTAGCGGTTGAAATTTACAATAAACCGAGAACACCTTTTCGAGTTGAAGGATTTATTACACAAATGATAATTGCTTGGACTCGCCTATTTCACGCACATTTTAATCATACAATTGGAGAGAGGTATTTTCACAAAAACTCAAATGGTCGATATCAAACAATTGATGGAGAGAAAAAGTCTTGGGAACTTAAAACTTGTATCACGAAATATGGAAGTCTTGATAATCCTATAAAATCAAACTTAAGTTTTTTTATTAAGCTTCGGAATAAAATTGAACACAGACATATTGATAGAGATGAAATTGGAGTAATGATTTTTGGTGAATGCCAAGCATTTCTATATAATTATGAAAACACTTTAATTGATTTTTTTGGTGAAGATTATGCCTTGAATGAAAGTTTGTCTTTTTCAATTCAGTTTTCGAGATTAAGGAAAAAATCACAAATTGAAGCAAGTAAGAAATTACTATCAAAAGAGGTTAAGGAATTGAAGGCATTTATTGATAATTATAGGACTTCATTGACTGATGAAATATTTAACACTCAGGAATACAGTATTAAACTAATACAAGTTCCAAAAATATCTAACACTAATAGAAGTGATTTAGCTGTCGAATTTGTAAACTGGAATTCCCTTTCAGAAGCGGATAGAGCCAACTATGAAAAAGTTACTGCTATTATTAAAGATAAAGTAGTGAAAAAGGAAGCAATAAATCCAGGAAAAATAAAACCAGGAGATGTACTTGTCAAAATTAATTCAGAAATAGATTTTACAATTAATCATTTTGACCATAAATGCCTGTATTGCTGCTTTAAAATTAGACCAGCAAGCGGAAATGATATTGACGACCCATTTGATACGAATATCAATTATTGTCATTATGATGAAGCTCATAAGGATTACCTATATCAAGATGCTTGGGCTGAAATGATAATTAAAGGGATTAATGATGGAAGACTAACCAAACAAACTTGGAAGACAAAATTTGACAATAAAGAAAGTTTTAATATAATTGAGTTTGAAGAAGCTGAATAAAATAACGAAATGCCAACAATGGCTATATTTAATAAGGGTTTTGGTGCTTAACCCAAAGTGAAGTGCCTTGAATTAAGTCCGCAAAATTTTGAATTTTGCGTGTTTACTGAAATAAAGAAAAAATTAAAAATTTGGCTAAGTGCAAGTCCGAAAGTTCAGTTCTCTGAAATCCCGTACTAACCATAGCCGAGACGTTTTAAAACATTTTGAAAAAAAATCATAAATTCATCGTTAACTAACTTTAGACAATCGAACATACTGTATTCGCAGCTTTAAATAACGAGCAATTATTGGAAGAAAAAAGAAAATACAATACAACAAGACCGTAAATGCAACTATTATTGGGCTATGTATAGGAATTACTATTTTTAGCGCAGTAAAAAATGGTTTTGAATTTTTTACGTTTTTCCCAGTACTCTTGACCTATCCTTTTATTAAAAATGGAAAAAAAAACTGTGGTATTAGAGAAAGAATTAAAATCTCGCAACCTGTAATAATGTATGTAAATTAAACGGACACTACGTTATGGCATTAGCACTGCAACGTAGTGCGCAGGTGGCCTTTAGAATCGTAAAAATAGCAAACGGAAAGGGAGTAAAAATACCTTACCACAAAACCGGTACCTCAGGCTTATTTTACGCCAAATTCAATGCTTTGGGCAGGCGTATAACCTCCCAAAATCTTTAGAATTTTGCTTACACGTTGCCCAAAACCCAAGATGTCGTATCTTCTCACTTTATAACGTAGCAGCAGCTACCCCAAGCAAAAACCCATGTGCTACGACATCAAAACAAGTTTAGAAACACAGCTTAAAAGAGCGGAGAAAAATCAAGACCTACAGGCCATGGAAGATATCCGCGAACGCCTGGCACCGCTAACCGATTTGCCCCTGCACCATGCGTCCGGTTTTACCCATCCAGAACTATTCATCTATACCGACCGTTCGCCCTATTTTCCAGAAGTCGCTACCTGGGGCCTTGTGCCGCATTGGACCAAAGACACCGCACAGCAAAAAAAACTATGGAACGCGACACTGAATGCCCGAGGAGAGACGATTTTTGAGAAACCTGCGTTTAGAGCTGCCGCCCAAGACCACAGGTGTATTATTTATGTAGATGGGTTCTACGAGCATCACCACAAAGCGGGGAAAACATTTCCCTATTTTGTGCATCGCAGCGAACGCCGTCCCTTAGCACTAGCGGGGCTGTGGAGCGAATGGCGAAATCCGGAGACCAAGGGGCTATTGCGTAGCTTTTCAATCGTGACTACCACCGCAAATACCCTAATGCAGCACATTCATAACAACCCGAAGCTAAAAGCACCACGGATGCCATGTGTACTACAGAACGGTTTGGAAGCTGCATGGCTGCACCCCATTGCAGATGCCACAGCTAAGAAAGGTATTCAAGACCTAATAGCGCCATTGCCAGATGGGGAACTCACCGCCTACCCCGTAGCGCGACTGCGCGGAAAGGAATACCAAGGGAATGTAGCAGGTGTTTCAGAAGAAGTACACTACGCAGCCCTTAGCGCTTCCTAGCCCCCTTTTTAGTACAGGAAACTAGTGTAGGGCAAACCCATAAGACCTTCGTAAAAGCACCATCTTAAAATGTAAAGGCAAGCCTCTGCGCATTTAAATAGCGATTACCGCATACACTATCAACACAGGTGGTTGAAAACTGTTCTTCGCACAGTAAAAAAATCACACATTAAATCGTAAATTTGCGTTTTCCTAACCCGCTCAATACCTAAGCATATATGATTCATTTCTTCGGGGATATCGCAACCAAAGTTTTTGCCGTCCAAACTGCTCAAGAAATCAACCCAACAGACATAGACAAACTAAGCTGGTTGTTTGGCAACAACCTTAAAATAGCAGCGGCGTCAGTAGACGCTTTTTTTATTGGCCCCCGTGCCGCTATGGTGACCCCTTGGAGTACGAATGCTACGGAAATCACCCAGAACATGGGGATTACTGGGATTATCCGCATAGAGGAGTTTAAGGCCACCTCAGCAGAAGACACCACCTTTGACCCCATGCTTTTTCAGAAGTATGAGCAACTGCACCAAGACATTTTTAAAGTAGCGGTGCAGCCAGAAGCGATTCTAAACATTGATGATATTGCCGCCTACAACCAACAAGAGGGATTGGCACTAAGCGATGAGGAGGTGGACTACCTAAACAAGCTATCCGAAAAAATGGGCAGACCACTAACCGATTCTGAAGTCTTTGGTTTTAGTCAGGTCAACTCGGAGCACTGCAGACACAAAATATTCAACGGTACCTTTATCATAGATGGAAAAGAAATGCCGTCTTCCTTATTTAAACTTATAAAAAAGACCTCTTTAGAAAACCACAACGCTATTGTATCGGCTTACAAGGACAACGTTGCTTTTGTAAAAGGACCTAAAGTGGTGCAATTCGCGCCAAAAACAGCAGATAAACCGGATTTTTATCAAGAATCGGAGTTTAATTCGGTTATTTCCATCAAAGCAGAAACACACAACTTCCCAACTACCGTAGAACCTTTTAATGGGGCAGCAACGGGTGCTGGTGGCGAAATACGTGATCGTTTGGCGGGTGGTAAGGGCTCCTTACCTTCTGCAGGAACAGCGGTGTATATGACCGCACTTTCTAGATTAGAAAAAGACAGGCCTTGGGAGAATGGCATGGCAGAGCGACCCTGGCGCTACCAAACCCCCATGGATATTTTAATAAAGGCCTCCAACGGCGCATCGGATTTTGGAAATAAATTCGGTCAGCCTTTAATTACCGGTTCGGTATTGACCTTTGAGCACGATGAGGCAAACGATGCTAGTCCAGACGATACCGGAAGCACAAGAAGACTTGGTTACGATAAAGTAATCATGCAAGCGGGTGGTATTGGCTACGGAAAAGCAGAGCAGGCCCTAAAAGACACACCAGAAACAGGCGATAAAATTGTGATTCTTGGCGGGGACAACTACCGCATTGGCATGGGTGGTGCAGCAGTATCTAGTGCAGATACAGGCGAATTTAGTGCGTCTATTGAGCTAAACGCTATTCAACGCTCCAACCCCGAAATGCAAAAACGAGCCGCAAATGCCATTCGTGGTATGGTAGAAAGCGAGATCAATACGATTGTCTCCATTCACGATCATGGGGCAGGCGGACACCTCAACTGCCTCTCGGAACTGGTAGAAGAAACAGGCGGTAACATAGACTTGGATAAACTCCCCGTGGGCGATCCAACCCTATCGGCCAAAGAGATTATTGGAAATGAATCCCAAGAGCGTATGGGCTTGGTGATCGGTAAAGACGATGTTGCCCTACTTAAGCGAATTGCAGATCGGGAGCGCTCCCCAATGTACGAAGTAGGTGCCGTTACCGGTGATGACCGTTTTACCTTTGCATCGGCCACCACAGGAGAAAAACCGATGGATGTGCACCTTACAGATATCTTTGGAAGCTCTCCAAAAACGATATTGACAGACACCACCATCAAAAGAACGTATAAGGCACCAGAGTACGAATTGGAATTTTTCCATGACTATTTGGAACAGGTACTGCAACTAGAGGCAGTTGGTTGTAAGGATTGGCTCACCAATAAAGTAGATAGATGTGTGGGTGGTAAGGTCGCCAAACAACAATGTGCAGGCCCCTTGCAGTTGCCTTTGAATAATGTGGGCGTTATGGCGCTAGATTTTAAAGGAAAGGAAGGGATTGCCACGAGTATTGGCCACTCCCCTATTTCCGGACTTATTGACCCAGCCGCGGGGAGTAAAAATAGTATCGCAGAGGCCTTAACGAATATCATCTGGGCACCCATGAAAGACGGATTAAAATCGGTCTCGCTATCTGCCAACTGGATGTGGCCGTGCAAGAACGAAGGGGAAGATGCCAGACTATACCAAGCCGTGCAAGCGATATCGGATTTTTCTATCGCGCTAGGCATCAACGTGCCTACAGGAAAGGATTCCCTTTCCATGAAACAAAAATATAAAGACGGGGATGTTATTGCGCCCGGTACCGTAGTTATTTCTGCTGCCGGAAATTGTAACGACATCACGAAAGTTGTAGAACCGGTATTACAAAAAGACGGTGGAGACATTTACTATATCAATCTATCAAGAGATGCCTATAAGCTAGGCGGTTCTTCTTTTGCACAAGTACGAAATGCGATTGGTACCGAAGCCCCAACAATTAAAAATGATGCCTATTTTAAGTCGGTCTTCGATTTGATGCAACGCTTAATAAAAGAAGGGCAAGTACTTGCAGGACATGATGTTGCCTCAGGGGGATTGATTACTACCCTCTTAGAATTATGTTTTGCCGATACCGATTTAGGCGCTGATTTAGATCTGACAAGTTTAGGGGAATCGGATACCATCAAACTGCTGTTTTCAGAAAATATCGGTATTGTATTTCAGTTGAAAGATAATGTAATCGAACAACTACTGGTTGATGCTAAAATAGATGTCAAAAAAATTGGAAGCGTAAGCTCAGAACCTACATTGCGTATTAAGAATGCTGGTATGGAAATGGGACTGAATGTCGCATCGCTTCGGGATACTTGGTTTAAAACTTCGTTTCTATTGGATACCAAACAAACCGCAAACGGTCTTGCAAAAGACCGCTTTGATAACTACAAGGTGCAGCCTTTAAAATATGTATTCCCGACCGATTTTAATGGAACCCTACCAAATAATACTTCGAACGGCGCAGCCAAACCCAAAGCAGCCATCCTTCGTGAAAAAGGAAGCAACTCCGAACGTGAAATGGCAAACGCCATGTACCTCGCTGGTTTTGATGTAAAGGACGTACACATGACAGATATCATATCAGGCCGTGAAACCTTGGAGGATATTCAGTTCTTAGGTGCCGTAGGAGGCTTCTCGAACTCCGATGTTTTAGGAAGTGCCAAAGGATGGGCAGGCGCTATCAAATACAACGAAAAAGCGAATAAAGTGATTACTGATTTCTTTGCGCGACCGGATACATTATCTGTAGGTATTTGTAATGGTTGCCAGTTGTTTATGGAGTTAGACCTCATCAATCCAACCCATGAAACCCATGGAAAGCTGACCTATAACGATTCTCAAAAGCATGAGAGTATCTTTACATCGGTAAAAATTCAAGAGAATAATTCGGTCATGTTATCCAGTTTAGCTGGCACTACCTTAGGGGTATGGGTATCCCATGGCGAAGGGAAGTTTAACCTTCCAAATACGGAAGATAAGTATGATATCGTTGCTAAGTATGGTTATGAGACCTATCCGGCAAATCCTAATGGGAGCGACTTTAATACCGCTATGCTTTGTGATGCGACAGGAAGGCATTTAGTTACCATGCCACATATAGAGCGTTCTACCTTCCCATGGAACTGGGCGCACTACCCTACAGATAGGACGGATGCCGTTTCGCCTTGGTTAGCCGCTTTTATAAATGCGAAAGAATGGGTTTTGAAGCATCGTTAAGTGTTGCTGGGGTATGGGTTTATGTGTCTTTACGCGCTATGTACACTCGTGGTGCCGCTATTTTTTTTAAAAATAAGGGATGTGTTTACGAACAGGAGTCCCGTCATAACGGGCAATTCACCTGTATAAAAACAAGGCTGTCCTAACCGTAGCTTGCGCTATAAATTCAAAGCTACCCTTGTTTTACCTACTGCTAAATTTTTGTTAAGCTTAATTTTTCGCTCGTATTCCTACCCTATTCTTCCATATTTTTAAGAGAAATGGAACAAACTACAGCGACATCTGAGCCATCACAAAAGGCAAAAGGCAGTACTATATTACGCCTACTCCTTTTCTTGTTATTTCCAATGTCAACGGGTTTAGTTGGACAAGAAAACGGTTCGCAGCAACCCACAGCAGTAGCGACCGAAAAAATATACCTCCATTTAGACAAGAGTTACTACGCCGCTGGTGAAGATATTTGGTTCAAGGCTTATTTAATGAATGGCATGACCAATGCGTCTACCGCTCCGAGTGAAATAGTATATGTGGACTTAATTGGACCAAACGGACAACGTATAGCCAAAAGAACACTTAAAACTTCAAATGGTTCCGTTGCGGGAGATTTTAAACTTCTTCAAACCTCAGTAAACGGTCAATATACCATTAGAGCCTACACCAATTACATGCGTAATTCTGGGGAGTCTAATTATTTTTCAAAAGCGATTTTCGTCAATGCGTTGTCCGCTGCAGCGAATGGAACGGATACGGAACAAACAAAAGACAGCACCAACATAGATGTTCAATTCTTTCCCGAAGGTGGGCATTTGATAGCCGGATTTTTAAACCCCGTTTCCTTCAAGGCAATAGATTCCAATGGGTATGGTAGTACTATATCAGGCAAAATAACAGATGATCTAGGAAATACTATCACTACATTTAAATCGATGCATTTAGGGATGGGGTTGTTCCATTTTATTCCTAAGCCAGACAGATCCTATAGCGCAGTTATACGATATATGGGTGCTGACGAACGCTTTATACTACCAAAAACCATGAACAGTGGTGTATTAATGACCGTTTCCAATCAACCTGAATTTTACAAAATAGAGCTAAGGGCAACTTCAGATATCAAACTTAAGTCGTATCAACTAATTGGTAAACAAGGTGTTAAAACACGTTTTAAGCTAGCGGTCAATGCAAATAAACAAGAACATACAACCGTTGTAAAACTAGCCAAGGATATCTTGGACGAAGGCGTTTTAGAGTTGACCTTGCTGAACCCAGAGAACCAACCTCTTGCAGCGCGACTTCTATTTCATGAAAATGATGCTATTGAGCCAATAATCAACATTAGAAACTCGAAATCTGTTTATGATAAAAAAGAATTGGTATCGATGGAAATTACAATGGACGCCATAGCCCTTAAGGAAGAATTGATAGACATGTCTTTATCAGTCACGAATACCGTAGTACTGCCAGAACCCCATCATACTATTGATATTAAAACCTACGTATTGTTAAGCTCAGCGCTACAGGGTGAAATAGAACAACCTGGGTACTATTTCTATTCTAATGATGCGAACAGACGACAACATCTAGATATTCTAATGCGGACACAAGGATGGCGGCAATATGCGTTGGAAGATGAATTGGTGCAATCAGCCAACTACTTCCTTCCAGAAACAGGAATTACCCTTTCAGGAAAAGTAGTCGATGCTATAAATACTACTGAACCCCTTACAGGCAGCGTTTCGTTAACAGCGAATAGCACCACGGAAATGATACAAGACAGAGCAAAAACAACTGAGGATGGTGCTTTTAGTTTTAATAATTTAAATTTTACTGATACGACCACCGTCTTGCTAAGTGCTACTGTGTATTATCCAAAAAAGAAAAGAAACCCAACGCTGAATTACAAAATCATATTCGATTCAATACCCTCGCCTCCTGTAAGTAGTGCATCCAAAACGATGGCAAGATTCACAACTGGGTATGAAAAAGCGCAGCAAACCACGCGTTCATTTTTATATGCCGATAAAATGATACAACTAGATGAAGCTTTTATAGCCGTTAAAAAAGAGAAGAAGCTAGATAAGTATGCAATTAAAAGAAAGGTAGTTCTCTATAAAACACCTTCGCAAACTGTCGATTTTGAAGGTTTTACAGAGATGGGGTTTACAAATCTTTTAGACGCTTTAAGGGGAAGAGTACCTGGACTTACCGTAAGAGGTTCTTCTGTCTACCTAAGAGCATCTTCAAGTCTAGGTGATGCATTTAGTAGTACAGAAGGTGCTGGTTCTGCCTTGGTTCTATTAAATGGGGCGCAAGTGGGAAGCGATATTTTGGTACAAATGTTACCCTACAATGTAGCTTTTATTGATGTACTAAAAGGCCCAAGAGCGGCCATCTACGGTTCTAGAGGAGCTAATGGAGTCATTGCGGTGTATACTAAAAATGGTACAGAATCCTCAGGAAAAGCAAAAAGAATAGGTGGTTCACTCAATTTTGAACACCCCGGGTATGCGTACGCTAGAAAATTTTACGAACCTAAATATGGAACTGGCACACCAGAAAACAAAGAGGTAGACAGTAGAACAACATTGCATTGGCAACCCTATATTCAACTAAATAATGAACGAAAGGCCGCTATCTCCTTTTATACAGGAGATATCCTAGGAGACTATAAAATAACCTTGGAAGGTATTACACGTGAAGGTGTTCCAGTAAAAAGCACGACCACTTTTAGTGTAGAATAGGGGAAACAATCCGTGTAACGCTTTTTTGAACTTTAGATAGTCAGTTACTTCCTAATAAGAAAAAACTGCCTTACCCTGCTATAATGCGATGCTATTCCTTGGTATAATCCGTATAAATAGCCTTCTCAAATGCGTCCCAGTGCTCAGGCTTCATTCGTTCCGGGGTAAAAAGACAAATCCCAGTTGCTCCGTTTTCCATGGAAGCTCGGATAGCCGTTTCAATTTCTGATGGTAACAGGCCATGATTCTCAGGGTCGTTTTCTTTCGACTTATTTTCTGGGTTGGGGCAAATAAACAATCCGCTATATATAGGTTTAAGTCCATTTACGGAGGCCACCTCTTCCTTAACCACTTCACCTATCCACTCTGGTCCTTTTAGATAGAAATCGTTATAATTCATAGGGAACACTGCATCCAAATCCCATGTATTCCATTCTTGTCGCACTTTCGCTTTAGCTATAGTAGGTCCTGGAAATACAGCAGCATTTATTACTTTTTCCTTCTCACGGACCACTTTAGCCAAACGCCCTACCATATTGGTAATCAAATCATACCGAAACTGTTTCCATTCTTGAACCGCTGAAGCATCCGCTACATTATTAATATCAATCCCAGTTTGCTCCTCAAAATCAGATGTACATTTATCACAATAGCAATAATCATATTCTGGATACTCTTGATCCATTACTAATCCATATTTATCCCACAAACCCTCTGCTAAGATGACATCGGGAAACCGGATATAATCCAAATGGATACCATCTATTTCCGCTACAGCAGCAACCGAACCGTATAAATTAGACAGAAAATCGTAGGTTCCCTCCTTATTGGGGCAAAGAAACTTGTAATAGTCTACATAAGCAGGTTTATCAAAAGCAGAGTCCCCATTGCGGTTATGCGCATACAAGTCCTTGGAAATTTTTGGGTTTTCCCCTTGCACCATAGTAGGTATCCAAGCATGGAACTCCATACCTGCCGTTTTGACTAAAGCCCCTACTCTTTTGTAGGTCTCCGGGTCGTGCCCGCCATTATATAGGAGTCCGTCTATACCCTTTTCCTTATACGCCAGAAATCGCTCAGACAACTCTTGGTCGCTTGCGTCCCCAGGACCACCTGTCCAGGCATACACAGGAATTTTAACTGTTTTTTCATTCTTAGATTTCTGCTCACCGCAGGAAATAAAGGCTACTAACACCAAACACAGTACTATGACTTTTTTCATTTGTATCTATTTTCGTCTTGGACTCTAAAATTACAGAAAAATTAAAAGAGGCTATCGCTTCTTAGCTGTATGACATGGCTATTGACATCAATAACATTTGCCTTTCAAAATTAGAGGAAGCGGAATTCATACCGTATTTATATGGTTATCCATTAGCACGATTTATACCTCCCATTAGGATTTTTAAAAATATTACGCATTTAATTATGAATCTCGTTTTAAATATTGCTGTTCTTTCCCTATTTTGCAAAGATTTAAAAGAAACTCATTATGCAAAAAGTTACCCGCCTTTTCGATTTTCCGTATTATCAGTTGGAAAATTTCAACTTAGACAACGCTCTGGTGAGCAAAAAAAATGGTGAATGGATAGCCACTTCTACGCGGGAATACTTAGATAAAGCCAATGCACTAAGTCGTGGACTTTTGCGATTAGGGGTTCAACCAAATGATAAAATTGCCATTATCTCCATGAACAACAGAACGGAATGGAATATTTGCGATATTGGTATTTTACAAACAGGTGCGCAAAACGTACCTATATATCCCACCATATCGGAAGATGATTATGAATATGTTTTAAACCATTCTGAGGCTACCTATTGCTTTGTATCCTGTTCTGAAGTACTAGAGAAAGTACTATCGATAAATTCAAAATTAAAAAATATAAAAGAGGTGTTCTCTTTTGATGACTTAGACAGCTGCAAGAGCTGGACCACCGTTTTGGATAAAGGAGCAGATGAAAGTAATCAACCCGAACTGGAAGCTAGAAAAGCAGCCGTACTACCTGGAGATTTAGCCACCTTGATTTATACCTCAGGAACAACCGGACGACCAAAAGGCGTAATGCTTTCTCATGATAATATTGTGTCTAACGTAATTGCAAGTAAAGAACGAGTCCCTTTTGAAGCCGGAGCAAGCGCATTAAGCTTCCTCCCTGTTTGCCATATCTTTGAACGCATGATTCTGTATCTATACCAATATTGCGGTATCAATATTTATTTTGCAGAGAGCTTAGAAAAAATTAGTGAGAACCTAAAAGAAGTGAAGCCCAATGTGATGACCGTTGTACCAAGGCTTTTAGAAAAAGTGTACGACTCTATTATTACAAAAGGCAGTGCACTAACCGGTATCAAGAAAAATCTCTTTTTCTGGGCTGTGGACCTGGGTCTAAAGTTTGAACCTTACGGGCAGAACGGATGGTGGTATGAAAAGAAATTGGCCCTGGCACGTAAGTTGATTTTTAGCAAGTGGAAAGAAGGCTTAGGTGGGAATTTGGATACCATGGTTTGTGGAAGTGCAGCCTTGCAGCAACGATTGGGTCGTATTTTTGGTGCTGCAAATATTCCAGTTATGGAAGGGTACGGCCTTACGGAAACGTCTCCTGTAATCTCCGTAAATCAAGTAAAAGGTGGCGGATGGCGTATTGGATGTGTTGGTAGGGTGCTAAATGATGTAGAAATAAAAATTGCCAGTGACGGCGAAATTCTTTGTAAAGGCCCCAATATAATGCTAGGCTATTACAAAGAACCCGTAAAAACAGCAGAGGTATTAAAAGACGGTTATTTTCATACAGGCGACATAGGAATAATAGACGCTGACGGGTTCTTAAAGATCACAGATCGTAAAAAAGAGATGTTCAAGACATCGGGGGGTAAATATGTGGCTCCTCAATTATTAGAAAATCGCTTTAAGCAATCCAGATTTATAGAACAGATTATGGTCGTAGGCGAAGGGGAGAAAATGCCAGCAGCTTTGATACAACCAAATTTTGAGTTTTTATATGCTTGGGCAGAACGTCATAATATTACCGTAAGTGAAAATTCAGATATCGTACTTAATGAAAAAGTATTGGCGCGTTTTCAGGAAGAAGTAGCACTGGCAAATACCGATTTTGCAAAATGGGAAAAAGTAAAGCAGTTTAAACTAACACCAGATGTGTGGACCATTGATGACGGACACCTTACGCCTACTATGAAATTACGGCGTAAGATTGTAAAGGAAAAGTATATGCCCTTGTACAATGAGATTTATGCCCGTGATAAAGGGTATTAATTTTAAGAGGCAGTACCAAGCAAATGAGCTATTCCAAAGCAGAACCATTTTTTGATGCTATTGTATTTTTGTTCGTTAGTGACGACAAGTAATTATTTTAGGTCTTAAAGAACCAAAAGAGTTAACATTTCATTGCTGGTACCCCCATTCTTTATTGGACTTAAAACTACATTGGCTACCGAAAACAAAAAAAAGAGTTATAGTTTTCCCGATAAATTTATAAATTAACATAAAAATTTTTTGCATTTTTAGTAGTGCACAAAATTTTTAAAGTTTGATGACGTATTAGAGAATAAAGTGTCAGGTCAAGTATAAGCATTGGGCCTTAGCGTGACTTATCTCCTTTCGAAACAAAACTGCTTTTTAATGGTAACACGTTTATCCAAGAACACAATCAACCCAATAACCGTAAAATGAAGTACTGGCTCGTTCTGATAACAATACTAATAGCTCTTAGTTCTTGCTCCAAAACAGAGCCTATTTTGAAAATTGGACTAGTGGCAGACCCACAATATGCCGATAAACCAACCAAAGGGAACAGATACTATAGCGAATCCTTATTGAAACTGGAAGAAGCAATTGACACCTTTAATTATGAAAATATAGATTTTGTTCAAAACCTCGGAGATATTATCGACGTTGAATGGGCGAGTTATGACGCTATAATGCCCATTTACCAAAAACTTAAACCAGGTATCGAAAATTATCAATTACTAGGAAACCATGATTTTTCTATTGACACAACTCGAATGAAAAATTTACTTGAAAAGTTATCAATGCCTAATTATTATTATTCATATGTGAAAAACGGCTGGAGATTTATTGTGTTAGATGCTACTGATTATTCCTATTTTTCAAATTCATTACATAATTACGATACCAATCAGATAGATTCATATTATGAAAACACCATGGAGAAATCCAATCAGTATCGTTGGAACAGTGCAATAGGCATGGAACAACAAAAGTGGCTTGAAAAGCAATTGGATAGTGCTAAAACATTAGATCAAAAAGTCATACTCTTTTCACATTTGCCCGTAAGGCCTAAAGGAGATATACATAACTTATGGAATGATTACGAGATTATTAGCCTGATAGAAAATAGCTCAAATGTAGTAGCTTTTATAAATGGACATAATCATTCTGGGGACTATATTTTTAAAAACGGTGTACATTACATCACCCTATTTGGAATGGTAGACACTATGATTAGTTCCTATGGCATTCTTGAGATTTATCAAGATAGTTTAGTTTTGAATGGCTATGGAAATCAAAAACAAATGGTATTGAATATAGGTAATGATGACTAAGTAATACGGATGAGTTTTTTACAAACCAAGACAGAAGCCCAACTTAAAAAATGGAATAAACTTTCGTTGGGTGCAGCGATAGCTATTCTCGTGCTCATGATAGTTGCCATTGGCATGTCATTATTTCAAATTTCAGAAGAAGAAGAAAGCAATTGGCTACCACTATTAGTACCGGCTATCTTAGGACCGTTAACAATTATACCGCTATTATTTTCTTCCGCTATCAGCCAAGAACTTAAAAAAAGAAAAAACGTCAATTTATAACATGCTTATTCCATACGTTTTTACTCGTATTTCAACTAATTTATTATGCATGCATAATAAATTTTTATTATATTTGACAACCAACTTATAATTCTATGAAGGAAACCACCATTGACTATGCACTTCGTGCAACCTGGCAAGCAGTAGCAAAAATGTATAATGAAGAGGCAAAAAGCTTTGGAACCACAATGGCTATAGGGTTTACAATGTTGAGTATTGATCCTAAGACGGGTACCCCTTCTACAGCCTTAGGGCCAAAAATGGGAATGGAAGCCACAAGTCTCTCTAGAATATTAAAAAGTATGGAGGATAAAGGTCTCATAGAGCGCAAACCTAATCCTGCCGACGGGCGCGGTGTCCTAATTCATTTGACCGATTTTGGATTGGATAAAAGAAAAGATTCTAAAGATGTAGTAATGCGGTTTAACGAAGTGGTAAAACAACAAGTAGACGAAGAAAAACTAAATCATTTTTTTGAAGTTACGGAAACCATAAACAAGCTCATTACAGATAAAAATATATATATAAAGAATACAACTAATCATTAATATTTGGGTAAATTACATGAACAAGCACATTAAAAAAGTAGCAGTAATTGGCTCTGGAATCATGGGAAGCGGTATCGCTTGCCACTTTGCCAATATAGGGGTAGACGTTTTATTATTAGACATTGTACCCAGAGAATTAAACGATAAGGAAAAGGCTAAAGGGCTTACGTTAGAAGATAAGATGGTCAGAAACCGAATGGTTAACGATTCCTTGACAGCTTCCTTAAAATCGAAACCCGCTCCTATTTACCATCAAAAGTTTGCCAGTAGAATTACGACAGGCAATTTGGAAGATGATATTGCAAAGGTGAGCACGGTAGACTGGATTATTGAGGTTGTCGTTGAGCGTTTGGATATCAAAAAAATGGTTTTCGAAAACCTTGAAAAATATAGGACTCCAGGCACCTTAATTACGTCCAATACCTCAGGTATCCCCATTAAGTTCATGAGTGAAGGAAGAAGCGATGATTTCCAGAAGCACTTCTGTGGGACACACTTTTTTAACCCCGCTAGATATTTAAAACTTTTTGAAATAATCCCTGGACCAAAAACTTCACCTGAAGTTTTAGATTTCTTGAACGGATACGGTGAACAGTTCTTAGGAAAAACATCTGTTGTTGCTAAAGATACACCTGCCTTTATAGGTAACCGTATCGGTATTTTCAGCATCCAAAGTCTTTTCCATGCCGTAAAGGAAATGGGAATGACCGTAGAAGAAGTGGACAAACTAACCGGGCCGGTAATCGGCAGACCTAAATCGGCCACTTTTAGAACCGTTGATGTTGTTGGTTTGGATACGCTCGTGCATGTTGCAACCGGTATTTCAGATAACTGCAAGGATGATGAGCGTCACGGATTATTTGCACTACCCGATTTTATTGGCACCATGATGGAAAACAAATGGTTGGGAAGCAAAACAGGACAAGGATTTTATAAAAAATCGAAAGACGCTAAAGGTAAAACTGAAATTCTAACCTTGGATTTGGATACCATGGACTACAGGGCCAAAAAAAGCGCCAAGTTCGCCACACTAGAGTTGACCAAGACCATAGACAACGTAGTCGATAGGTTCTCCGTTTTAGCGGGAGGAAAAGATAAGGCTGGTGATTTTTACAGAAAGAGTTTCGGACAACTGTTCGCCTATGTATCTCACCGAATTCCTGAAATAACAGACGAATTATATAAGATTGATGATGCCATGAAAGCCGGTTTTGGCTGGGAACACGGGCCTTTTCAAATATGGGATGCCATAGGTCTTGATGCAGGTTTAGAGTTCATCGGTTCAGAGAATCAAGAAGCTGCCAAATGGGTGTCTGAAATGAAAACGGCAGGGGTTACCGCTTTCTATACTATTAAAGATGGTGCAAGCTATTTTTATGATATTCCGTCCAAAGAAATGATAAAAATACCAGGTCAGGATGCGTTTATTATTTTGGACAACATCAGAAAATCCAAGGAAGTATTTAAAAACGCAGGGGTTGTTGTTGAAGATATAGGTGATGGCATTATAAACGTAGAATTCCAATCTAAAATGAACACCATTGGTGGTGATGTTTTAGCAGGTTTGAACAAAGCGATTGATTTAGCCGAAAAAGATTTCCAAGGACTGGTTGTTGGTAACCAAGCTGCTAACTTCTCTGTAGGCGCTAATATTGGCATGATATTCATGATGGCCGTTGAGCAAGAGTATGATGAGCTGAATATGGCTATTAAAATGTTCCAAGACACCATGATGCGGATGCGCTATTCCTCTATCCCAACAATTGCTGCACCACACGGAATGGCATTAGGTGGTGGTTGTGAACTATCGCTTCATGCGGACAAGGTAGTTGCTGCTGCAGAAACCTATATGGGACTTGTAGAATTTGGTGTAGGTGTTATTCCTGGTGGTGGTGGTTCTAAAGAACTAGCACTAAGGGCATCGGACACATTTAGAAAAGGTGATGTAGAATTAAATATTTTGCAAGAGTACTTTCTAACGATAGGTATGGCAAAAGTATCTACATCGGCCTATGAAGCTTTTGATATGGGTATTTTACAGAAAGGAAAAGATAGTGTTGTTGTGAATAAAGACCGCCAAATAGCTACCGCTAAGGCGCACGCAAAATTGATGGCGGAATCGGGCTACACGCAACCAACTGCAAGAAATGATGTGAAAGTTCTTGGTAAGCAGGCTTTAGGAATGTTCTTAGTAGGAACAGACGCTATGGAAGCTAGTCATTACATTAGCGAGCACGATAAGAAGATTGCTAACAAGTTAGCGTACGTAATGGCAGGTGGTGATTTATCTGAACCAACACTAGTTTCTGAGCAGTACCTGTTGGATATTGAAAGAGAAGCATTTCTGTCACTTTGTACAGAAAGAAAAACCTTGGAAAGAATTCAGCATATGTTGAAAACTGGAAAACCCCTTAGAAATTAAAGGAGCTTTTAGCCTATCAAAAAATATAGATACAAATGCTAAAAGCCAAAAGCGGATAGCGAAAAGCATAAGTAAACATGAAAACAGCATATATAGTTAAAGCATACAGAACGGCAGTAGGTAAAGCTCCCAAAGGTGTCTTCCGTTTTAAACGGACAGATGAGTTAGCAGCAGAAACCATCGAATATATGATGAAAGAACTGCCTGATTTCGATAAAAAACGAATTGATGATGTTATGGTAGGTAATGCAATGCCAGAAGGTTCACAGGGGTTGAATATGGCACGTCTTATCTCCTTAATGGGATTAGATATTGTAGATGTTCCTGGTGTAACGGTAAACCGTTTTTGCTCATCAGGTATTGAAACTATTGGCATGGCTACCGCTAAAATTCAATCTGGAATGGCCGACTGTATTATAGCGGGTGGAGCAGAAAGTATGAGTTCTGTACCAATGACAGGCTATAAAACAGAATTAAATTATGATGTGGTTAAAGCTGGCCATGAAGATTATTATTGGGGCATGGGAAACACAGCTGAGGCTGTTGCTAATGAGTACAATGTCTCTCGTGAAGATCAAGACGAATTTGCCTATAATTCTCATATGAAAGCCTTACGTGCTCAGGCTGAAGACCGTTTTCAAGATCAGATAGTGCCTATTGAAGTGGAACAAACCTATATTGGTGCAGATGGAAAGAAGGCTACTAAAAAATATACAGTAACGAAAGATGAAGGTCCTAGAAAAGGAACTTCTACTCAAATACTAAACAAACTAAGACCTGTATTTGCCGCAGGCGGAAGTGTTACTGCCGGTAACTCATCCCAAATGAGTGATGGTGCTGCTTTTGTTTTGATCATGAGCGAAGACATGGTAAAAGAGCTTAATCTTGAGCCTATTGCGCGACTCGTGAATTATGCTGCTGCTGGTGTTCCTCCAAGAATTATGGGCATAGGACCCATTGCCGCAATACCAAAAGTGCTTAAGCAGGCTAGCTTAAAGCAAGAAGACATTAATTTAATTGAATTGAATGAAGCTTTTGCTTCTCAGTCATTAGCCGTTGTTCGTGAACTAGGTCTTAACCAAGATATCGTAAATGTAAACGGCGGGGCCATTGCCCTTGGCCATCCATTAGGATGTACTGGAGCAAAATTATCAGTTCAACTTTTTGATGAGATGCGTAAAAGAGATATGCAGGGCCAATACGGAATGGTAACCATGTGCGTTGGAACAGGGCAGGGTGCTGCTGGAATATTTGAATTTTTAAATTAAACACTAAAGCTTACGTACTGAGCTTTCTAAGGAATCGCTTTGTACTTAATATGTTTTACTTAATACCACTATAATATGAGTACAGAGACACTAAAAAAAGAAATATTACGCGGCGGACAGTTCCTGGTTAAGGAAACCAAATGCGAAGACGTTTTTACCTTAGAAGATTTAAGCGAAGAACAAAAAATGATGCGGGAGAGCACGAAGGAGTTCGTGGATAGAGAGCTATGGGCGCATTGGGAACGTTTTGAACAAAAAGACTATGCGTTTACCGAAGAAACCATGCGAAAAGCAGGGGAACTAGGTTTACTAAGTGTAGCCGTGCCAGAATCTTATGGTGGTATGGGTATGGGTTTCGTATCTACCATGCTGGTGTGTGATTATATCTCGGGAGCCACAGGATCGTTTAGCACAGCTTTTGGGGCACATACAGGCATTGGCACCATGCCAATAACGCTATATGGTACAGAAGAACAAAAACAAAAATACGTGCCTAAATTGGCATCTGGCGAATGGTTTGGAGCCTATTGCTTAACAGAGCCAGGAGCAGGCTCCGATGCAAATTCGGGCAAGACGAAAGCCGTATTGTCGGAAGATGGCAAACATTATAATATTTCGGGGCAAAAAATGTGGATTTCTAACGCTGGTTTCTGTAGTGTATTTATTGTTTTTGCACGAATTGAAGATGATAAGAATATTACCGGATTTATCGTAGAAAACGATGCAAGTAATGGTATCTCGTTAGGAGATGAAGAAAAGAAATTAGGAATACACTCCTCCTCTACGCGTCAGGTATTTTTTAGTGAAACAAAAGTACCCGTGGAGAATATGCTTTCCGAGCGTGGAAGTGGTTTTAAAATTGCCATGAATGCGTTAAACGTAGGTCGTATTAAATTGGCTGCTGCTTGTTTGGACGCACAACGCAGAATTGTAGACGAAGCGACTAAGTATGCGAATGAGCGTATACAGTTCAAAACCCCAATCATGAATTTTGGCGCCATTAAAGCAAAGATTGCCGATATGACAACCAATGTTTATGTGGATGAGTCGGCCTCATATCGTGCAGCCAAAAATATAGAAGATCGTATTGCCATGCGTTTAGCAGATGGCAACACGCACCAAGAAGCAGAATTGAAAGGTGTTGAAGAATACGCCATTGAATGTTCCATCTTAAAAGTTGCTGTTTCTGAACATGTGCAGCAAACTACAGATGAAGGCGTTCAGATATTTGGTGGTATGGGCTTTAGTGCCGATACGCCAATGGAATCTGCTTGGAGAGATGCTAGAATCGCAAGAATATATGAAGGAACAAATGAAATCAACCGTATGTTGGCGGTAGGAATGTTGGTTAAAAAAGCCATGAAAGGCCATGTAGACCTTTTAGGACCTGCAACGGCTGTAGGCGAGGAATTAATGGGAATACCTTCTTTTGACACACCAGATTTCTCAGAACTTTTTGCAGAAGAAAAAGACCTATTAAAAAGGGTGAAAAAAGTATTCCTAATGGTTGCTGGTAGTGCCGTACAAAAATTTGGCGCTAAATTAGAGGAGCACCAACAGTTGATGATGGCTGCATCCGATATTTTGATACAGGCGTACTTAGCAGAATCAGCAATTTTAAGAACTGAAAAGAACGCAAAAAGATTTGGTGAAAAAGCACAGGACACACAAATTGCGATGTCCAAGCTTTATTTATATAGAGCCACAGAAATCGTAATCCAAAAAGGAAAAGAGGCTATCGTTTCTTTTACAGAGGGTGATGAGCAGCGCATGATGCTTATGGGCTTAAAACGTTTTACGAAATATACAAACAACCCCAATGTTATTGCATTACGTATTCAAATTGCGGATAAAGTAGCTGCGGATAATGGATACACATTTGACTAACTCAAATGATACTTTTGTTTTTAAACAGAAGAAAAACCGCTCCCAAAAAGAGCGGTTTTTATTTTTATCTCAAGCGTAACAGAAATCGCGGTATTTGGGTTCTACTTCAACTACTATTTAAAAAAAGAAAATCTAACCTATTATCATGAAGCGTTTACATACTTTATTATTACTAATCCTAGTTACCACAACCTTTCAATCTTGTAAAGATGAAGCAAATACAAGTTCCAATAAAAAAGCTTCAACGAATACAAATGCTATCGCTGTAGCAGACAAAAACCAAGCCTATATTTATAAGTACAATGCCTATATTGCTGTTTGGAATGATGTTACACCACGCGTAAAAGGCACCTACGCTACCCTTTTTGATCTCATCAATGATAAAACGGGTAGACCTTTAGAATACCAAGACAGCTATTTTATCCCATCACTTATTGAAAGTCGGGCCATTGTGATGCTTACGGACATTGTTAATCAGGAGCCTGCTATTGAAGAGCTAGATGCTTTGGCGCCAAGCTTGATTTCATCCTATAAAGAACTACTAGCGCCCCTAAAACAGCTGTCCGAATACTATAAGTTGCAATCTTACACCGATGATGATTTTGAAAAAGGAGCGGAGCTTTACTTTAAAGCTAGGGAACCTATTAAGAAGTTTATAGCATCTAGCGATATCCTTGGCCCCCGATTACAAGAAATTGATGCTAGACTTTTAATAAAAGCGCTGGCAGAGTACAAAGAAAAAGATAAGTTATTACTCTATAATAAAGGAATGCTCGTTCACAGTATTAAAAAACACTCAGCTCCGTTGTACGGTATAAGCTTTCAGGAGTATAAAAATTTAAATTTACAAGACTATGACCAAACTTTAAATGATATAATTCAATATTATACTGACTTTAAGGCGCTAGCAAAAGATAAGGAAAGACTTAAAAAGGAAATGAATATTAGTCGTCCAGCACCTTTCACTATCTATTATCTAGCTATTGACACCTACCTCAAAGAAGCTCAAAACCTAAAAAATACGATTCTAGAGGCGAAGAAACATGCCGCTATGAAGTCCAAGGTCGAGCGTATGGGCATACAGTATGCCGCCGCTAGTCATTTAAAAGTTACCGCTGCTGGGGAGAAAGTAATTAGCAGCTCCAATGCCTTAAATCGATAGTAGCACATAATTATTCCCACCGCTGCTATTTATAAGTGGTTTTTATTTGTTCATATTGCTGTAAGCACTTAATTTTAGCGAATGGATAAATCCCTATTGCATACCGTTTACGATACTGAAATTTTCAGAAAGAAAGGTCATGAACTCATAGACCAACTCGCAGACCATCTTGAAGATAAACTACAACAGAATTCTGGCAATGCAATTCACTGGAACGAACCTGATAAAGAGCTAGCCTTTTGGAAAGCCTTTCTCGAGAAAGGGGATGAAAATCAATTATTCTCAGAAATCACCAAAAGGACTACCTACATACATCATCCACATTACATAGGACATCAAGTTACGCCCACAGCTCCAATGACTGCGCTGACAGGCATGATAAGTTCCCTATTGAACAATGGCATGGCTGTTTACGAAATGGGCATGTCCCCTTCTGCCATAGAGCGCGTAGTTACCGATGTACTCTGTAAGAAAATCGGTTTTGATATGACTTCTGGGGGGGTTCTTACCTCTGGAGGTACTTTAGCAAATCTAACCGCACTACTTACTGCCCGGAAAGTAAACGTAAAAACCGATATTTGGAACGAAGGCACCCAACAACGACTAGGTATCATCGTAAGTGAAGAAGCACATTACTGTGTGGACCGTGCTGCAAAAATTATGGGACTTGGGGAACAGGGTATTATAAAAATTCCTGCCACGAAGGATTTCAGGATGGACACCTCACTTTTAGAAGAAAAATACAAACAAGCTCAAGATTCAGGTATCTATATCTTTGCAATTATAGGGAGTGCCCCAAGTACGTCTACAGGAATGTTCGATAACTTACAGGAAATCGCTGATTTCGCAAAAAGCAAACAACTCTGGTTTCATGTAGATGGTGCCCATGGAGGGGCCGCTATTTTTTCTCCTAAATATAAGACCCTTTTAAAAGGTATTGATCAAGCGGATTCTGTAGTGATAGATGGACATAAAATGATGATGATGCCAGCTCTTACAACGGCATTACTTTATAAAAAAAGTGCACACACAAACCTAACGTTCAGTCAAAAGGCAGATTACCTATTAACGGAATCTGAACTAGAAGATTGGTGTAATTCTGGCAAAAAAACCTTTGAATGTACCAAGACAATGATGAGTATTCATTGGTTTACGATGTTAAAACTTTATGGCGAAGACGTTTTTAATGCCTATGTAACGCATCTCTTTGATATGGGAGAACAGTTTGCTCAAATCATACAACAACATCCACAATTTGAACTCGCGGTAGCCCCAATGTCCAACATTGTGTGTTTCAAATATGTAGACACTACCTTATCTAGTGAAGCCCAAAACGGACAAAATCAAGCTATTCGACAAGCCTTGTTAGAAGATGGCGAATTTTATATCGTACAGACTAAATTAAGAGGCGTACACTACCTTAGGGTTACGGTTATGAATCCGTTTACCAAGGAGACTCATTTTGAAAATCTCCTTGCTAAAATCTGTCGTTTAGCGATTACCGTTTAGCTAATGGACTCCAAAACTTGCTCCTCAATTTCCTTAGTAGAAAAGAGCACCGCACACTCTATTAGCGCCAAATGCGAATAGGCTTGTGGAAAATTTCCTAGTAATCTTTTTGTCTTAAAATCAATATCTTCACTAAAGAGACCTAAATGATTACTATACGATAAAAGTTTGTCGAATTGCTTCATCGCTTTTTCCTCTTCCCCTATTTTAAACAGGCTATTAATAAACCAAAATGTACAAATAGTAAACGAAGAGGAAGGCAACCCAAAATCATCTTCGTTTTTATATCTATATAGCAAACCGTCATTGCTTAGCTCCTTCTCAATGGCTTTTACAGTACTTACAAATTTCGGGTCTTTGGCGTGGATAAATCCGTAAGACTCCATCAATAAGACAGAAGCATCCATATCTGGACTGCCATAAGATTGGGTAAACGCGTTTACATCTGGGTTCCATGCATTTTCATGAATATCCCTTTTTATTTCCTGTTCCAAAGCCGTCCACTTTTCAATTTTTGCAGTTTTCTTGAATATCCGTGCTATCTTAATAGCCCTTTCAATAGCAACCCAGCAAAGTACCTTAGAAAAGGTAAAGTGTCTGTTTTCAGCCCTAAATTCCCAAATACCTTTATCCGCTTCTTTCCAGTGGTTGGAAACAATCCAAACGATACCTTTTGTAATCCCCCAGAGTTCTTCCCCATTTTCAGTATCGTTATGATATTTGGACAACTGTTCATAGATAACATCCATTAGAATACCATAAATATCATTCTGCTTTTGTTTGTACGCTGCATTTCCTACGCGAACAGGAGCCGAACCTTTATACCCAGCGAGGTGTTCTAAGGTAACTTCGGTTAATTTCTTTTCTTTATTGATACCATACATAATTTGCAGTTTTTCATCCTTATCCGGAATTAAATCCACAATAAATTGTAGGTAACGTTTGGCCACATTCCTATGACCAAGATCACCGATAACTTTAATAGCCATGGAAGCATCCCGAATCCAACAAAAGCGATAATCCCAGTTGCGCACTTCACCAATAGTCTCGGGCAAGGATGTAGTGGCGGCGGCTAATACAGCACCTGTCTTGTCGTAACTTAAGAGCTTAAGGGTTATGGCGCTTCTACTTATTTCCGCATTGTATTTTTTGTAGTTAGGTGTTTTATTACTCCAATTAAGCCAATATACCTTAGTACGTTCTAACTCGGTATACATTTTTCGCACAGAGGGCTGAAACATCTTCTCATTATAGCCCATTAAAAAGTAACCATCCTTTTCTAATGCTATCTCCTTTCCTTCCATAACAGCATTCTTATTAAAAGAAGTGTATAAAAAACAAGTGTCAAACTTTTCGCCATGCGTAAGGCTTACTATAAAATTCTTCTTTACATAGGTGTCCGTTTTACCCTTGGCGTATTCCAACTTAGGATTATAGTGCACCTTAAAAACAGGTTTTCCTGAAATATGCTTAAAAAACCGAACCAGCTCTGGAGGCGAATTATACCCATCTTCTTTACGATATCTAGGCATAAAATCCCGTATTTCAAAAATAGCATCATCAGAAGTAAATCGTGTAACTAAAATTGCGGTATGTTTCTTATAGCTTTGTTTAATGACATAGGAATCATCTACCTGAACCTCAAAGCTGCCACCTTTGGTATCATCTAACAATTTTGCAAAAACTGAGGAAGAGTCAAACTCTGGTAAACAGCACCAATCTATGGAGCCAGTTTTGGACACCAAGGCCGCACTTCTACAATTTCCTATAATTCCGTAATCTAAATTATCCATGTATTTTTTCTATTTCGTTTCGGGGTTGCTATTTCACTATTGGCAGCCATTTTATAATCGCAATTAGGCTGATAGCAAAAAATAGAGATCAAAATGCGGTTTCCGTAAAAATCTTGATTCATACAGTCTTTCAATTGCTATTGCCCTTCTTTTTCCCGAAATTGAGAGAAATTAAGTTTAAAACAAAACAAAATCCGCTATTTATGGCTAAAACTATCATAATCTCAAATAGACTGCCCGTACAATTGCAAATTAGTAATGGAGACATCACCGCGATACCAAGTGTAGGTGGTTTGGCAACGGGAATGAAATCTGTTCACTCTGGTGGAGACAGCTTATGGATCGGGTGGAGCGGACTCACAGATGAGGAAATCCCTGAGGAATTAGCTCCAAAAATTGACAAGGCGCTAGCGGAGCATGGTTCCTCTAAAGTAAAATTGACGAAAGATGAAGTAGACGGATTTTATTTCGGTTTTAGCAACAGAACCATTTGGCCTTTGTTTCATTACTTTTTAGAATACTCAGAGTTTGAACTCTCCTATTGGGAAACCTACAAGGCAGTAAATCAAAAATTTGCAGATGCCATCTTAGAAAAGGCGGATGAAAATGATACTATTTGGGTGCATGATTATCAATTAATGTTAGTGCCGCAACTGGTACGCGAGAAACGACCTAATATTTCCATCGGCTTCTTTTTACATATTCCCTTCCCATCCTATGAAATATTTAGAACACTTCCGTGGCGGCGTGAAATATTACAAGGCTTATTAGGATCGGACCTTATAGGATTTCATACGTATGACTATGAACGGCATTTCTTAAGTTCGGTACGAAGATTACTGGGCTTAGAAGTCAGTTTTAATGATATCTACCTAGAGGATAGAGTGATTAAAGTAGATTCTTTTCCCATGGGAATCGATTATAAAAAATTCAGTGAGGCGGCAAAAGAACATTCACAACGGAATGAATCCGAGAAATCGGAGCTTCAAAAACGACTGGATACCCATAAAGAATCGGCTCCCGATGCCAAGTTCTTTTTATCTATAGATCGATTGGACTATTCAAAAGGAATTGCCAAACGATTAAAAGCTTATGAGTACTTTTTAAATAAGTATCCAGAATACAAAGAAAAAGTACGTTTGATTATTCTAGCGGTTCCCTCCCGCTCCAACGTTCCCCAATATAAGCTCCTTAAAAAAGAAATAGATGAATTGGTAGGTCGCATAAATGGAGAATTGTCTACGGTAAGCTGGACACCTATTTGGTATTTCTACAGGTCTATGCCTTTTGAAAATCTAATAGATCTCTACACGTCCTGTGATATTGCTTGGTTAACGCCCATACGCGACGGGATGAACTTAGTTGCCAAAGAATACATAGCTACCCGAACGGACAAAACAGGCGTGCTTATATTGAGTGAAATGGCCGGTTCTGCCAACGAAATGAATGAATCACTCCTTATTAATCCAAATAATTTTGAGCAAATAGCAGATACCCTATTCCAGGCTATAAACATGCCTAAAGAAGAACAGCAGGAACGTAATGGCATACTGCAAAAAAGATTGGAGCGCTATAATGTAGAAAGATGGGCAAACGACTTTATGACCTCCCTGGTCAACCAGAAAGTAAAAGAGGATGTGTATGTGTCATGTAGGCTGTCTGTTGACCTTATGAATACCGTAATGCAGGACTATATAAAAGCAAAAAGGCGACTGGTATTCTTGGACTATGACGGTACGCTAGCAGGCTTTCATAACGATCCCCAAAAAGCGAGTCCGGATACGGCATTGTACCAATTACTAGATGATATATCATCCCAACCTAACACCGATATGTATCTCATAAGCGGCAGGGATAAAGAGACATTTACCAAATGGTTCCTTCCTAAAAAATACAATATGATTGTGGAGCATGGGGTATGGCTTTCCCAAAATGGAGAAGATTTTCATATGTTGGAAAATGTTAAAAAAGATTGGATGGCTAAAATAATGCCTGTATTGGAATCTTTTGTAGACCGCACGCCAGGTAGTTTTATAGAAGAAAAAAACTACTCTCTAGCGTGGCATTACCGGAATACCGACCCGGACTTTGGTCAGAAACGTGCTGTAGAACTAAATACAGTATTGACAAGTTTGATAGCAAATGATGACCTCAGTGTTTTGAACGGTAACAAGGTTATGGAAATAAAGAGCAGCAACGTAAACAAAGGCAGAGCTGCTATGCGGGTGTATGCAGAACAAGACTATGATTTTGTGTTTGCTATAGGTGATGATTGGACAGACGAGTTTATGTTTCAAGAATTACCAGACGATTCTGTCACAGTAAAAGTGGGTAGACAAAAAACACAGGCTAAATATTTTGTAGACAATATCAAAAACGTCCGAGATATTCTAGCACGCTTTGCGGAAAAACGCTAGAACACGGTTACTGAGCACATATATATTGAACGATGAAATATTTTCCTTTTTGGGTTGGATTATTTATTTTCTCCTTGCAAGCTGTTTCACAACAGTCCACAGAGATTTATTTGATAGATGTAACAAAGAATGCCGATACTATTCGCCTTTCTGCACCTTTGAATATTTCAAACAATGAAGGGTATGATAATCAACCCTCCTTTTTCGACAACGAAACTATTTTGTTTTCCTCCACTAGAAACAATCAAACGGATATTGCGCTGTATGATATAGCTAAGGGTACCACAACTTGGATTTCTAATACAACCCAAGGAAGTGAATACTCTCCTTTAAAAATCCCTAAAAAAGAAGCCGTATCAGCTATTCGATTGGACTCAAATGGCTTACAAAGACTGTATCAGTATGATGTACAAACTGGAATATCAAAAGAGCTTCTAAAAGATTTGAAAGTAGGCTATCATGTGTGGTACAATGACCATATTATAGTGTGTACCGTTCTAGTAGAAAACCGGATGGATTTGGTGGTAGCCAATTTACAAGAAGGTACAACGAATACGGTACAAAAAAATGTGGGTCGATCACTGCATACCATTCCGGGAACAAATTTGATAAGTTATATAAGTAAGCAAAACAAAACATTGGAAATAAAATCGCTCAACCCTGTTTCCGGAGCAACAAAAACAATCAACTATATCTGGAACGGTAGGGAGGATATGGCTTGGCTATCGCAAAACACTATAATTTCAAGTACAGATAGAATTATTGCTCAGGTAAAAGCGGATACCACAGGAATTTGGGATTTATTTCATCAATTTGGACCCTTGGAACTGCATAACATGACCCGTATTGCGGTAAGTCCTGACCAGAAAAAATTAGCTTTAGTAGCAGAACCAGCACCTGCTAAAATTGTTCAAAAACAAGTAGAGTCGTATAACGAGAGAGATTTAGACGCTTTCGTTAACTGCTATTCGGAAGCTGTGGTCGTTCGTAATTTTCCAGCCGATACACTTTATGTAGGCCACGAAAAAATGCGGAAGAAGTACAGTAACCTTTCGCCTGACAAAAAGGGATACACTGTAGAAGTAGTGAAACGTATTACGATAGGCAACAAGGTTATAGACCAAGAAAGGGTAACCGGAAATGGTAAAATTAAGATGCAAGTGGCGCTTTATGAGGTGATTAATGGTACTATCTCAAGCATGACCTTTATTTTTAAAGATACCAACGTTTCGAACCCAGAAACCATTGTGCAACAACAATTGGATGCCTATAATGCTAGGGATATAGACGGGTTCTTAAAAACGTATTCCGAGGACATAGGGGTATACAATTTTCCGGAAGATATAAGGACACAAGGTCAAAAGGATATGCGGAAAGGATACGGGAATTATTTTAAGAATACACCAGACCTCCATGCAGACATAAAAAATAGAATTGTTATTGGCAATATCGTAATTGATGAGGAGTTTGTGACAGCAAATGGCAATACGTTTAGCGCCGTAGCTATTTATGAGGTTGAAAACGAGAAAATCTCCAACGTAACCTTCGTTCGATAATACGCATTTGGCACAAAAAAAATACATCCTTCCCACGATTATCCTAGCACAGTTTGCCTGCACATCTCCATGGTTTGCTGGGAATGCTATAATTGATAAACTCCTGCTTAAAACAGGTTTAGGTGTTGAACTCGTAGGTTATGTCATTTCCTCGGTGCAGTTTGGGTTCATAACCGGGACTTTAGTTTTTGCACTATTGATGGTAGCTGACCGAGTCTCCCCTTCTAACGTATTTTTTATTTGTGCACTACTAGCGGCATCGTGTAACCTGTATCTGTTATCCGATGTTATGACCACTAAGGGCTTAATACTCGCGCGATTTGGCACAGGATTCTTCCTAGCGGGAATTTATCCGGTAGGCATGAAAATTGCCGCAGACTATTACGAAAAAGGTTTAGGGAAAGCGTTGGGACTTTTGGTAGGTGCACTTGTGCTAGGCACCGCATTCCCTTTTGTGTTAAAAGGGTCACATTTGAACGAAAATCCAAATATTATTATTGGTACCACTTCCATACTAACACTACTGGGTGGAGCTTTTCTATTCTTTTTAGTTCCCAATGGGCCCTTTAGAAAAAAGAGTTCGCACTTACGGCTATCGGCAGGCTTTGGACTGTTTAAGATACCAAATTTTAGAAAAGCAGCATTTGGGTATTTTGGACATATGTGGGAACTCTATGCTTTTTGGGCTTTTACCCCTTTTGCAATTCAGAGTTATAACAGCCTATCGGGCGCAGAGATTTCCGTTCCGTTATGGACAGGAATCATAATTACTTTAGGAGCCATTTCTTGTGCCCTTGGCGGAGTACTTTCTCAAAAATACGGCAGTAAGACAGTAGCGTTTGTAGCCCTCTTCGTTTCAGGGATATGCTGTCTTGCTTCTCCTCTTTTTTTTCAATCAAACTCCCTTCTTTTCTTAGGCGGATGGTGTTTGTGGGGTATGGCGGTAACGGCAGATTCCCCGCAATTTTCTAAGCTTGTAGCCACGGCAGCACCGGCCCAATTAAAAGGGACTGGATTAACCTTGGTCAACTGTATAGGATTTGCCATTACGATTGGGAGTATTCAACTATTGGCTACCTTTAGTCAGGCGATAGCACCGCAATATACCTTCCTTGTTTTGGCCCTAGGTCCACTATTCGGATTATGGCAGTTATCCGGTCATAAAAATGATTAATTTTAATATATTGTATTATCAAATAAAAAGAAAATGAAAAAAATACTACTAGTTGTTTTAGTACTTTCTGTCTTTCCCATGACTGGGCAAACTGACCAACGTATGTATGATATTATCGACGCGGTCTCTTCGGAACGCATAGAAAATGATATTACCAAATTAGCTAATTTTGGAACTAGACATACGCTTAGCGACACGGTGTCCCAAACTCGTGGCATAGGGGCAGCAAGGCGGTGGATAAAATCTGAATTTGAAAAAATAGCTGCAACCTGTAACAATTGTTTGGACGTTATATACCAAAAAGATTTGGTCAAAAAAGGAGTAAATCCACGTATTGTAAAAGATGTGGAAGTCGTGAATGTTTTGGCGATTCAGCGCGGCAGTACATACCCCAATCGCTTTATCATTATGAGTGGGGATATTGATTCTCGTGTGAGCGACCCTACGAATTATACGGACGATTCACCTGGTGCTAACGACAATGCTAGTGGCATGGCGGGGGCGATAGAGGCCGCGCGAGTCTTATCCAAATACACGTTTGAGAATAGTATTATCTACATGGGACTTTCCGGAGAAGAGCAAGGTCTTTTTGGTGGTGGTGGTGTTGCTGCCTATGCCAAAGAACAAGGCTGGGAAATCATTGGGATTTTTAATAATGATATGATTGGAAATATAACCGGGGTGGACGGCATTACCAGCAGCACGGATTTTAGGATTTTTTCCGAGCCCGTACCTCCAACAGAAACTGAAAAAGAACGCAATGCCAGACGCTTTTATGGTGGTGAAGTGGATGGTATTTCTAGACAATTAGCCCGATACGTGCACAAAACGACTAAAACCTACATGCCGGACATGAATCCCATGATGATTTACCGTTTGGACCGCTTTGGGCGTGGAGGACACCACAGGCCATTTAACGATGCCGGCTTTGCAGGTATTCGTATTATGGAAGCGCACGAAAATTACACACAACAACACCAAGATATTCGAATGGAAGATGGTATTGCCTATGGCGATGTACTGGAGCATGTAGATTTTGACTATGCAGCCAAATTAACAGCCGTCAATGCTATTAATATGGCATCCTTGGCATGGGCACCACCGGCGCCCAAAAAAGTAGAAATTGGTGGTATTGTAGAACCCTCAGCCAAATTTAAATGGAGTAAAGTAGCTGGTGCAACGGGTTATAAAATTTATTGGCGAGACACCACTTCCCCTACTTGGGACAACAGCAGATATGTAGGCGATGTGACCGATTTTACCTTAAAAGGAATTGTCATAGATAACTACTTCTTTGGCGTTTCTTCTGTTGGAGCGGATGGGTTTGAGAGTCAGGTTGTGTTTCCAAATGCTATATTTAGATAACACCTAATTAACTACGTAATTATAAGCCAGGTAGTATATCAACATGAGCATCGATACTATGAACAAATCAATACTATTTATTCTCTTACCCCTACTGTTTTTATCCAGTAGCATAAACGCCCAGTTACAACAAGAAAAAAGAGCGTTCACGGAACAAGATACGCTTAGAGGCAGTATTACTCCAGAACGCGCTTGGTGGGACCTAAATTACTATCATTTAGATATTGAGATACAACCAGATGAAAAGTATATTGCCGGTAAAAACACCATTCGCTATCGGGTGTTGGAAAGTCAACAAGTATTACAAGTAGACTTGCAACCACCCCTGAAAATTGAAAAAGTAACTCAGGATGGTCTGCCTTTATCGGTCAAGTCCAACGGCAATGCACATTTTGTAACACTGATCAAGCAACAGAAGGCCGGAGATTTTAATGAAGTTGTGGTGCATTATTCAGGAAATCCAAAGGAAGCGATACGTGCCCCTTGGGACGGCGGCTTTTCCTGGAAAAGGGATGACAACGGCAAACACTTTGTTGCCACATCATGCCAAGGTTTGGGCGCCAGTGTCTGGTGGCCCAACAAGGATCACATGTACGACGAAGTAGATAGTATGCTTATTAGCGTAAAAGTACCTAGAGGGCTAACCAATGTAGCAAACGGTAGGCTGCGTAAACTAGACACGGTAACAAACACCTCGCATTGGTTTGTATCCAACCCTATAAATAATTATGGCGTAAACGTAAACATAGCGGATTATGTCCATTTTGGAGAAAAATACAATGGAGAAAAAGGAATCCTCGATATGGATTATTGGGTGCTTCGGGACGACCTAGAAAAAGCAAAAGAACACTTTAAGGACGCACCTAAAATGATGGCTGCTTTTGAACACTGGTTTGGTCCTTACCCCTTTTACGAAGACAGTTTTAAACTGGTACAAGTCCCTTATTTGGGTATGGAACATCAAAGTTCCATAACCTACGGTAATCAATGGAAAAAAGGCTATTTGGGCAAGGATTTGTCCGGCACCGGATGGGGACTGAAGTTCGATTTTCTGCTGATTCACGAATCCGGACACGAATGGTTCGCGAATAACATCACGTATACCGATATTGCAGATATGTGGGTACACGAAGGCTTTACCTCCTATTCGGAAAACCTATTCCTAGATTACCATTATGGTAAAGAAGCTTCCGAAGCCTACGTTCAAGGATTACGGCAAAATATAAAAAATGACAGACCTGTTATTGGTACGTATAATGTGAATTCTGAAGGCTCTGGAGATATGTACTACAAAGGTTCCAACCTATTGCATACCATCCGACAGTTGGTAAATGATGATGAAAAATGGCGTCAAGTCCTACGAGGATTAAACAAAGATTTTTACCACCAAACGGTCACCACGGCACAGATAGAAAATTATATTGCCAAAAAGACAAATTTGAAACTAGATAAATTCTTTGACCAGTATTTAAGAACTACTATGATACCCATTTTAGAATACACCATCGATGGAAAAAAACTAAAGTACAGGTATACCAATGTAGTTGATGGCTTACATATGCCCATACGCGTATTCATGAATGACAAGGCAGTCTGGATTAACCCTACGACAGCATGGAAAAGAGCAGCCAAGTACCAAAGGGATGCAACTTTTGAAGTAGATTCTAATTTTTATATTGATGTGAAAGAGATATAGTTGCATGTAAACTTTTAGAAGTTTATGATGCTACTAGAAAAAATAGACACACCAATTAGTTACTTTACACACGGGGTAAAAACAAGATAAATTAAATCAAAACATGAAAATAAAATCGCTATTTTTAATAACATTATCGTGTTTCTTATGCTATTCTGTGGTAAGTTTTGCACAGCAAAAACCCCGGCCGAATGTGATTATAATCATGACCGATGACCAGGGTTACGGAGATCTTGGTATCACAGGAAATCCACATGTACGCACACCAAATATTGATGGATTTGCGACAGAGAGTACTCGTTTCAACAACTTTTTCGTATCCCCTGTCTGTGCCCCAACCCGCGCAAGCCTAATGACTGGTCGCTATTCGTTGCGCACAGGTATAAGAGATACGTATAACGGTGGCGCCATAATGGCATCAAATGAAGTTACCATTGCCGAAATGCTTAAACAAGCAGATTATAAAAGTGGGATTTTTGGTAAATGGCATTTAGGCGATAATTACCCCAGCAGACCAACTGATCAGGGATTTGATGAATCGGTGATACATCTTTCTGGAGGAATGGGCCAGGTTGGTGATATTACCACCTATTTTAAAGGCGATAAAAGTTATTTTGACCCTGTTCTTTGGCACAACAATAAAAAAGAGGCCTACACAGGGTATTGCTCAGATATTTTTACGGAGCAGGCTTTGAATTTTATAGACAAGAATAAAGATGCACCCTTTTTGTGTTACCTCTCTTTTAACGCGCCACATACGCCGCTACAGGTTCCTGAAAAGTACTATGAATACTACAAGGATATTGATCCAGCTACTGGCTTTGAGAATGACCCCAGACCCCATAAACCGATGACGGAAAAGGATAAGGAAGATGCCAGAAAAGTGTATGCCATGGTAACTAACATAGATGACAATGTTGGGAAACTCCTTAAAAAATTGGATGATTTAGCGATTGCTGATAACACCTTGATTATTTTCATGACAGATAATGGCCCGCAGCAAACCAGATACGTAGGAGGTATGCGAGGCCGTAAAGGTGACGTGCACCAAGGAGGGGTTCGGGTACCCTTTTATATAAGATATCCTTCGGAGTTTGAAAAAAATACCGATGTGGAAACAAGAGCTGCTCATATTGATATCTTACCAACAGTAGCGCAAATTTGTAATGTTGAATTGCCTAAGGAAACGCTCATTGATGGTAAAAGTTTGGTGCCCCTTATTATGGGTAAAAAAGAGGAGTGGACTAACAGATCATTATTTTTCTATTGGACAAGGCGTTACCCCGAACTTTATTATAACATGACCTTATTAAAAGGAAGTTATAAACTAGTAGGTAACACAAATTATAATGCACCTATTAAGGATTTTGAACTATTTAATCTTGACAAAGACCCTTACGAGCAAAAAAATATAATAGTAGAGAACGAAATTATCGCCACCAATCTCAAAGAAGAACTAGATGAAACTTACCATGATTTAATAGCTTCTGAAAACCTCATTAACCAGCCTCGGATTGGTATTGGAAGTGCAGCCGAAAACCCTGTTATTTTGAACAGAAATGATGCAGGAGGCCAACGCGGAATTTGGGCCCAAGAAGAAGTTTATGGCAAGTGGAACGTTAGTATTGCCGAAGGGCACTATGATATACTATTTAAATTTATAAAACCAGTAAAGGCAAATGGTAAAATGTATTTAGAGGCGAATACCTTGGTTAAGCAAATGGTAAATAAAAAAGAGGGGGTGGATACTATTGAGATGAAAAACGTATATTTTTCTCAAATGGATTGTGATTTAATTCCGTTCTACGCCATAGATTCAAAAAACATATTTCCTTTTTGGGTTGAAATGAAAAAGCTTGATTAACACTCTGAGGTTACTACAAGAAAGAAAAAGTAACTATTAGAAAAAAAATAGTGCGAACAGAAGCGCAATAACACACCCAATTAAATACCATCTCATCTGCATCATAACCGCTTTATTACAAATAGATGCTAGCATACTTTAAGTAGACAACTCAAATCTACAGCTCCCTTTACAGTGTATGAGGCTGCCTAATGTTATCTCAACGCCTGCTATAATATGGGAAATATATACGCTTTAAACAAAAATAAAACAGCCTAGTTTCAACTCTAGAAAAAGGGGACTAAGGGCTGTGTGAAACTCGTGCCTTAATTCAAACAGACAACAAAAATTAACGCTTCCCTTAATCCCTCCTTGTTAGGAAGAAAACGCTTATTCTAAAGATTTTATTAGTAAAACTACCCGCAGTATCTCGGACATAGCTAGCACCCCGTCTTCTATGGAGCTGGAAGACTGGTACTCTTTTATGTGAAACACGCTTAATTAATCACAATCTCATCTACAAACAACCAACTATTACCTCCAGGGTCTTGATGCCAAGTAGGATTCTTAAGGATACTCTTCACTTCTACGCGAACGTATTTTGCCGTTGTTTTAACAAACTCGATATCAAAAAATTTGAGCGAAATACTTGAATCAGGTTTTTGTGGTCGAAGGCTTTCTTTATGCAATCTCGTAAATCGCTTACCATCTTGCGAAACGGATATAATGAAACCGGTAGGGAAAAATATCCAACTCCCAGGTGCGGATAAAGCCCCAACGGAAACGGAGCTTATTTCTTGTACTTTGTCCAGTTCAAACGTAGCATTAAAATGTGACCCTTCATACCCAAGCCACTTTCCGTCTACAAAATTAGTGGAACCTCGTTGTAAATCGCCTAGCATACCTCCACCGGCACCAGTAAACTTTTCAGCCGGCCGTTTATTTAGTACTATACCATTATAATCAATAGTACTTTTCTTAAAATACGCCAAGGCAGTTTCACTTATGCCCCAGCCTTCTTTCGCCGTTACCGCTTTAAGGTTGGCGGTATTGGAAACTATAATTGGTGTGGAGTACCTGACTGAAGTGGTATCTGGCTCGCTACCATCCAAGGTATAATAAATAGCCGTATCATCAAAAGGGTAGCTTATTTCGACGGTAACAGTATCTTTTATAAAGTAATTGGCCGCCACAATGGTAGGTGGTAATAACTCCGTAGCACTGAACATATCCATATCTATACTATGAATGGTGGTGCTAGGGTTTAAAACCGCATAAGCACGCATTGCTTCATCGGTAATTTCGGTCCGCCATAGGTATAGGTCGGTCAGTTTTGACAGGGCTTTAATATCTTCCAAAGCTGCGTCAGTAATTGAAGTTCCATACAGGTTTAAGGATTCTAAATTATCTAATTTTGCTACTGCTTGGAATCCCTTATCTGTTATGGCAGTATTCTGTAGTTGTAATTTGGTAAGGTTTTCAAACGCCCCAAGGCTTGAAACCAATGTATCGTTAAAATTCGAATTTCCTAAATTTAGTTCCACAATATTTTCGGAATAGGTACCCAGCACGTCAAAGAATGCTTCGCTCAATGCTGTTTTATTTGCCAAATAAACGATATACAATGGGCTACCCTCCTTTAGCGGGTAGATAGAAGTTCCAGTGGCAGCGACTTCAGCCAACCACTTGGCGGAAGGGGGCTCTAAGGATTTAGCCAACAAGGATCTGGTAGAAGTATCGGCTTCCAAGTCGTTTAAATAGGCTTGTATTTTTTTATTTCGGTCCAAATCTGTCGTTTTGCACTCAAAACAGTTTTTATTTTCCATCCACCAATTCAATAATGCAATTTCGTTGGGTGTTAATTGTACTTTTCCCTTAGGTGGCATATGTTCCTCATCTTCCAAAGGCAAAGCCACACGGTGTGCCATTAAGGGCTTCCCTAAATCCAAAACCGAATCCAAAGGATTTCCAGTGTCCCCTCCGGCAAGAAGTGCCATCTGAGATGTCATTAACAAGTTCCCTTCTGCCTTCTTAGCATTATGGCAACTCACACATTTAGCATCCAGAATGGGCCGCACAATATCCCGGTATACGATAGCCTCGTCTACATTCTCGATACTCTTTTTATCTGAGGAGCTAGCTTTGGTTAAAAAATCTTCCCCGTGCGTCATACTTCCACCCCAATGCCCAGCCAAAACCAACATGATATTTACTGCGATGAATAATGGAAAATACAATTTGGCTAGAAGTGGTTTTTTAGCTTCTTTGGCAAAGAAAATAACTATGGATACTAGCGTAAGTGAGATTGCCATCCATTTATGCCGAAAGAGTAACTCTTCATCATAGGCGCCGCTTTCCTCCAATAAAAGTCCTGTTCCTATAGCCGCTAGGGCACTTAGCACACCAAAACCAAGGGCCAATTTAATACTGTTCCCTAAATTTTCAGCTGGTTTTACACGTTGGTATATTTCAAGAACAAAGGCAAACATCAAAATCCCGATGGGCATGTGAACCAAAACAGGATGAAAATTACCAATATTTATAAATAAATACGTCATATTATTCTACTAAAATTTCATCGATAAAAAAGAAGGGGGCGGTGCCTTTTCCTTGGTGCCATTGTGGAATCGTTTCCAATAAATCAATATGTACTTCTATGCTTTTATACGACCCGGCAATCACAGGAACATCCAATAGGGATATACTTTTTGGTTCAACTGCTGTTGGCAGTGGTATCGACATCCTTCCTATTTGCTCTTTTCTGTCTGTAAATACACGAATGCTCTTTGGAAGAAAAACCCAAGAGCCATGGTCGTTTAAGGAGCTTACAATCAGTTTAGAAATAGAAGTTTCGTTTTCAAAGTCTAACAAGATTCTAATTTGATCACCTTGAAAACCCATCCAATGGGTACCAGCTCTAAATTGTGTTGTTCCTTTTTGTAAATCAACCAAGCCCTTGGCTCCAGGACCACGATAATTAGAATCAGCTTGGGGCGTAAGGCTTACTTTTGCTGTAGACACGTCTTTTTTCACCTTCAATAAACGCATACGAACCACTTTGCTTGGTACATAGTCTGAATGAAAAGCACGAAAGCTAATCTCGGTTGGTTCGTTTACGGTTAAGGGGCTTTGATATAAAAGTGCATTAGCTGTTACTTCACTTCCATCTATGGTGTATCTAATCTCTGTTCCCTCCATATTAAAAACGGCAGCTACCTTAGCTGAAGTATTGAACAGGAGCGAGTCTACCTCAATTTTAGGATCGGCAAGCTCAAAGATCTCAGCGGCAGCATAGACAACAATTTCTTTTTCCTTACAAGATGTAAAAATGACACAGCAACCTAAAATAAGAAAGAATGTACTACGCATTATACACGGTATAATTTAATAGGATAGGTTTTTCCTGAATTCCACTGTGCAACGTATAAATTTTCATCGCCATCAACACAAACATCATGCGGATGATGAAATACCTTTAAACTCTGGTGCATGGGATTTAGTTTGCCGTCTTCATACACAGGATTGCATCCACCGGGTGCCGATATCAGTTCATTTTGTTCGTTAAGGATACTAATAAAACCAGTTCCTTCCGATCCATCTCCCGACCAAATCGTCGCCAAATAAATATCTTTTCCATGTATTACGGGCCTACAAATAAAGGCTCCCGGCAAATCAATAGTACTTAAATATTCTCCAGAAAGACTGAAGCGTTTTAATTTATTCTGCTGCCTAGCGGTAATCAATAATGTTGGATTTGCAGCATCCCTAGTATCTAAACAAATACCGTGTGCATTGTTAAACTGATGGTCTTCTTCTCCCCGCCCTCCAAATATATTTAAAAGTTCTCCGTTGGCATTGTAATGCATTATGTGTTGCTCCCCGTAACCATCGGTAATATAGACATCTCCATTAGGAGCGATTGCAGTTTCTGTAGGAACATAGCTTTCCTTGGTTTTATATTTTCCGGATTCCTTTGGATAGGGAAATACCTGAAGTACCTGTCCTTTGATATTGGTTTTAATCACTTCATGCCGATTATTATCTGCAATATAAAGCACGTCTTCCCCATTCTCTACGTTTAAGGTAAGTCCGTGTGCACCGGGATAGTCGGTTCCCCAAACCTCTAAAAGCTTTCCAGAACGATCATATACAATAACATTGTTTTTCGTATGGTTGGTAAGTAGTAATATTCTACCCTTAGAATCCTGAACCATTTCATGACAATCGTTGACGGGGTAAAAATTAGAATTTAAAGCACCCCATTGTAAATCGATTTTATATTGATGAGAATTATGTCCAATAATAGCATCTTTATAGTTGCTAAAAACATTGGGATGAGCAATTCCACAAACTATCCCTGCTGAAAGGATACTGCTGTTCCTAACAAATTTTCTTCTTTCCATTAGGTTAATATATCGTTAAGTACGTGACCTTCCACATCCGTCAATCGGAACCTTCTACCTTGGTGTTTATAGGTCAATTTTTCATGGTCTATACCCAGTAAATGAAGCATTGTGGCTTGAAAATCATGCACATGCACAGGGTCTTTTACAACATTGTATCCAAATTCATCGGTCTCCCCATAAACGACTCCCGGTTTTATGCCACCGCCGGCCATCCACATCGTAAAACATCTTGGGTGGTGGTCACGCCCATAAGAGGTATCCGTTAGAATACCCTGAGAATAATTAGTTCTACCAAACTCCCCACCCCAAATAACGAGTGTATCTTCCAAAAGACCCCGTTGCTTTAAATCAGCGACCAAGGCTGCGGATGCTTGATCTACATCCTTAGCCTGTTTTTCTATCGCTCCCGGAAGGTTATCGTGCTGATCCCAACCCATATGGTATAATTGTATAAATCGCACATCCTGCTCTGCCAACCTTCTTGCCAAAAGGCAATTCGCAGCATACGTGCCTGGGATTTTAGCATCGGCCCCATACATTTTATAAATATAATCGGGCTCGTCGTCTGTTTTCATTACATCGGGAACCGAAGTTTGCATTTTATAGGCCATTTCGTACTGGGCTATTCTACTCTGTATCTCTGGGTTTCCGAAATCTTGGAATTGCTTATCATTCATTTCGGCCAGTTTATCCAAAATAGCTCTTTTTCCCTCTTTTGTGACTCCTTTGGGATCGTTCAAATACAGCACCGGATCTTTTGCTGCCCTAAATTGAACCCCTTGATGCAACGAATGTAAAAATCCATTACCCCACAATCTTGTATATAAAGGCTGACCACTTGGTCTTCCAGATCCTCTCGATAAAAGCACACTAAAGGCAGGCAAGTTTTTATTCTCGCTACCTAATCCGTAACTCAACCAAGACCCCATACTTGGGCGACCTGGTTGCTGTGAACCTGTCTGAAAGAAGGTTACCGCTGGGTCATGATTAATCGCTTCCGTATACATCGATTTCACAATACATAAATCATCTACCATTTTTGCCGTATAGGGCAGTAAATCACTTATATACGTTCCGTTCTGTCCGTACTGTTTAAAATCGAAGACAGAACCTGCTAAGGGAAAACTAGACTGATCCGCAGTCATTCCCGTTAGCCGTTGTCCCTGCCTAATAGAGTCGGGTAATTCCTCTCCTCTACGTTTAATCAATGTAGGTTTATAGTCAAATAATTCCAATTGTGAAGGGCCACCACTTTGAAACAGATAAATAACCCTTTTGGCTTTTGAGGCGTGATGCAGCGCATTCATAACACCATTGTTACCGCCGAAGTCATTATCCTTAGTAAGGATACCGTTTTTATCCTTACTAAAAAACTGGTTCCCCAATAAGGAAGCCAATGCAACAGAGCCGGCACCTAAGGCCGCTTTTCCCAAAAAAGATCTTCTATTTAAAAAAAGTGAACGATCTTCTAAAATTTTCTTTTCACTCATAGCTATCCTCTTGTAATTGTTTCATCCAAATTAAGTACGGTGTGTGCAACCAATGCCAAGGATGCTAAGTCCTTTTCAGGAACGCCTGTGTCCGACTTAAATTCTCCTATGCCCATATATTCTGACGCGGTAAATACACCATTATCCATTTTGGTACGCATATCCTTGTAATGCTCCAAAAGCATAGTCGCTTCCTCCGCATCCGGTAATCTGGAGGTCGCTTTCTGAAATACATACCCTAATTGTTTTTCAATATTTTCGGGATACTTCTTAACCGTGGTGGTCGCTAGCGCCCTTGCAGCCTCTACCATTTGTGGGTCATTCAACAATACCAAGGCCTGCAACGGGGTATTCGTTTCCTGGCGCTTTACAGAACATAAGTCCCTAGAGGCTGAATCAAAAGTCATCATGCTAGGCGGTGGTACTGTTCTTTTCCAAAACGTATATAAACTTTTTCGGTATAAATCGGCTCCTGTACCTTGCACATAGCTTGAAGTGCTACCACCGCCACCGCCCGTGGTCTCCTCCCAGATACCCGCTGGCTGATATGGCTTTACACTTGGTCCGCCTACTTCTTTTACCAGCAGCCCACTAATGGCCAATGCCTGATCCCGTATCATTTCAGCGGTTAGTCGTAGTCGTGAAGCGCGTGCCAATAATTTATTTTCAGGATCCTGTTCCAAAAGTTCAGGTGTCGTGACAGTACTTTGTTTATACGTTTCGGACAGCGCCATATACTTCAACATTGCTTTAGTATTCCATCCTTCATCTCTCAGTTTGATAGCCAAAAAGTCCAATAACGCAGGATGTGTAGGTAATGCTCCTTGGTTTCCAAAATCATAGGAAGAACTTACCAAACCGGTACCAAACATACGCTGCCATAGCCTATTTACAGTGACTCTGGCCGTTAAAGGATTCTCTTCATTAAACAACCATTTAGAAAGGCCCAATCTATTTCTTGGGTAACTCTCAGGAAATGACAATACAGAATTTGGGGTATCTGGAAATACGGCATCGGTAGGTTGATCGTAAGCACCTCGGTTTAAAATAAAGGCTGGCTTCATTTCTTCCCTTTCGTACATCACCATTAAATCCAGTTCTTTTTTGCGTGAATTTTGCATGTTCACAAAACTTAAGACACCTTCCGTATCCTTTTCCGTAATGGTAACATAAGGTTCCGGAGTAGTTCCCGGTAAAGGAATTGTTAATTTTTCTTTATTATTGTTGAAAAAACTAAAGAGCTCAAAATGTTCTTTTTGACTAACGGGATCGTATTTATGATCATGGCACCTAGCACATTCCACGGTAAGTCCTAAAAAAGTGGTTCCAAAAGTTTGTAGCCGATCTTCAACATATTCTATATGGTACTCCTCTGGTATAGTCCCGCCTTCAAATGTTATTTTATGGTTGCGATTAAAGCCTGTAGCTACTATTTTTTCTAAATCTACGTCTGGCATAAGGTCACCGGCCAATTGATAGGTCACAAATTCATTATAGGGCATATTTTTATCAAATGCATGGATTACCCAATCTCTCCAAGGCCACATGGTACGTTCAAAATCATCTTGATAGCCATGGGTATCCGCATAGCGCGAAATATCCATCCATTCCGTAGCCATGTGTTCTGCATAGTCCTTGGTGCCTAATAAGGTATCAATCATACGCTCATAAGCATCTTCCGAAGTATCGTTCACAAATTCCTGAACCTGTTCTGGTGTGGGAGGAAGTCCAGTTAAATCGAAAGAAGCCCTGCGCATCAACTTTTCCTTAGAAGCTACAGGTGATGGAGTAAGTGCGTTCAATTGCAATTTATCCAATACAAAATTGTCTATTTCATTGATACCCCAGTCTGTAACCTTTGTATGTAGCACAGCAGACTTTACTGGAGGAATGAACGCCCAATGCTCCTTATATTCAGCTCCTTGTGCAATCCATTTTTCTAAAATAGCTTTTTCTTTTGAGGTCAGTACTAAATTAGACTCTGGAGGAGGCATTAGGATATTGGGATCTTCTGAATATAAACGATGAACTAGCTCACTTTCTTCAGGTTTGTTCGGGACAATGGCAAATCGGTCTTTCAACTCTCCCAAAGCGGCATAAGCATCTTCAGCCTTATGTAACGAAAGTCCTGCCTCAATCGCATTTTTATCAGGACCGTGACATATAAAACAACGGTCGGACAGTATTGGTTTTACATCAAAAGTAAAATCAATAATATCGGGAATACCGGTTAGATCTGCTTGTGCGATCACTTTTTCCGAAACGGAAGGATTTTCCTTGCAAGAATAATAAGTACTGCTTAGTAGAGTGATAAAAAGAAATACGATAACTCCCCTTAAAAAATCCTTCTTTCTTATATATATATTAAGTTTCATAGCTATAGTGAACCTGAATTATGCCATTTAAAATAACAACAAAATACAATGAACATAAATAAAATTCGACTAATAACAATTTTGAAGTCATTAAAATATTCAGCACGATTTAGCATAATCAAGAATTAGTATGTTAAAACAGCACCTATCCAAAAAACTTAAGAATATAAAAAGCCCGTTTGAAAACGGGCTTTACTATCTAAAAAAAGAAATAGATTAATTAAATGTTGCATTTACAATAGCTAGCATAGACGGTTTGCCACCCGCTTCTACAGCTCCTGTTACATATAGTTTGTGCTTCCCATTTGATTTTGCAGTTAAAGGCATAACTATTGCCCCACCTTGGGTATCCGGAGATTGAACCGCTAATGACCCCTTTCCAATAATTTCACCATCAGGGGTATCCAAACGGACATCAAAGTTGTACACCACTTTTGGTGCTTCTTGCCATCCGGCACCCAGTACAATCATATTAACTCCTGTAAGGTCTACGGATTCAATTTCAAACCATCCTTTTTCACCTGCAAGCAATAGTAAATCTTGTCCACCATAGGTAACGGCCGCCATATCCATGGTTTTAGTAGCTTCTGAAAATCCAATAGTGTTACTAGACAATGCTACCGATTTAACACCTGTTAGCGGTATTACACCTTCGGCACCTTCATCTGTATAGCTAGCTGTAATTACCATCATTTCTCCAGGATTTTTAGTCTCGGGTCGTAGCCTCCCCTTTACCGGCAATGATAGTTTCTTTGTCTTATCAGCAACCAAGGATTGAATATACATGGCTATTTGTCTGGATTCATCCGAAGTAACATCAGGATGTGCAGGCATCATAATCTCACCCCAAACCCCAGTACCACCAGCAACAATTTTCTTTTTTAAGTAGGTTATGGCATCTTTTTGCTCCATATATTTCTTAGCGATGTCCATATAATTTGGTCCTATTGAAGCTTCTAATTCTTTATGACAGGTTTTACAATCCATGGACTGCGTAAGCGCTTTTCCCGTTACTGCAGCAGACACTTGTTGATGTCCTAATGACATGGCCACTTTGTCCATTCCTTCCAAATAATCTACACTCACAAAAATATTATCTTCATTAACAACGCCGTCACCATCTATGTCCGTAACGCTTACTGCATATTGAACGTCTTGCCCAGGAATAAAGAAAGAAGAATTTACACCCGTAATATCAATAGTTACTTCCGGCCTAGAATTACCAGCAACAACAGTGACCACATTACTTTTTGCAGACTCGCCCGCAGTATCCTTAATTTCCACGCTAATCTTATAGTCCCCCGCATTGGTATAGGTATACGAAATTTCTGGTATTGTGGTTTCTTTGGTGTCCCCGTCACCTAAATTCCATGTATAAGTCAAAGCATCTTTTTCACGATCCCTTGCCGTAACAGTAGCGGTTACAGCTAGTGGTAGTTGGCCAGAGGTAGTGTCTACGATTAAATTATCTATCAACGGAGGTCTATTACCACCATTATATTGAATAAAACCTAAACCAGAATCAGCATTTTTAGCAAACCAACCACTCCCATATTCAAGCAAGTAAATTTTACCGTTAGGGCCTACTTCTATATCTATTAAACTATTTAAATCGATATCCGACGCAAAGGGCTCCATTTTAGTATAGCTACCATCTTCGTTTAAATGAATTGCCTTCATCCAGCCACGCATCCAATCGTAGATAATAACTTTCCCATCATAGTAGCTCGGTAGCTTTTCGTCACCTTGGTACAAATCGGAATAGTAGGTAGGACCCGCCATTGCGTTTCTACCACCTGTCCCTAGCTGGGGGTAATCCTGAGACGCTGCGTAAGGATAGAACGCATATGCAGGCATCGCCTTTGGTAACGCTGTTAAACCCGTATTGTACTTGGAATTGTTTATCGGTTTTTCAGGGTCAAAAGCATCCCCAGACTCGCCTGTCTCGTAATTATAAGCACGGTATGGCTTATTATCACCAATAAATAATGGCCATCCAAAGTTACCCGCTTCCCGCGCCTGATTCATTTCGTCATACCCTCTAGGACCTCTTGTAGCTAAACTATCTGCCCTTGCGTCTGGTCCAACATCTCCCCAATACACATACCCTCGCTTGCTATCAACGGATATACGGTATGGATTACGATGTCCCATGGTATAAATTTCCGGCCTTGTCTTGTCCGTACCTACAGCGAATAAATTTCCTTCTGGTATATCATAACCGCCATCTTCATTTACTTTTATCCTCAGAATTTTACCCCTAAGATCATTCGTGTTTCCAGAAGATCTTCTCGCATCATACTGCTGATGACCCGGTAAATCGTTCAAAGGCGCATAGCCACTATGTACATACTTAGCCCCTTTTTCGTTAAACGGAGTTGAATTATCACCTGTCGATAAATACAACATATTATCTGGTCCAAATGCAATAGAACCACCCGTATGACAACAGATTTCGCGCTGACTTTCAACATCTAAAATCACCTGTTCTGATGCCATATCGAAAACACCTTCGGTAAATGTAAAACGGGATAAACGGTTTATCTCAGCTTCTCCAGTGGGCGCATAATATAGATAAACCCAATTGTTTGTTGCGTAATTAGGGTCTTTCTGTATGCCCATGAGCCCCTCTTCTGCATTAACGCCCGGCGTATTCAATGTTTTGTGATACACGTCTAATTTAGCCACCTCGATAATCTGCTTAGTAGCGTCGTTATAAAGCACAACCTCTCCCCTACGCTGTGCGATAAGCACATCGCTATTCGGAAGAATAGTCATTTCTGTGGGCTCAAATAATTCTCCTTCAGATAAGGTGATTTTTGAAAAACGGTCTATTTCCGGTGGTATTTGAGAGGAAGCCTTAGCATAGTCGAGCTTTTCATTTTCACCTATGGCATATTGAATTCCACCTAGTAGATGATTCAAGAAAATAGTTTCGGTATAACTTTCATCCGTATGACCTGCGCCAGTATAAAACGCCCGTCCACCATCAAACTGATGGTACCATGCAAACGGATGATTTTCCCCATTTTCACCACCTTCATAGGTAGACTCATCCACGGTCATTAAAACGTTTAGGTCTGGATTGATGTTTTTGTAGTTGTAAATTTCATCTGGTCTGTGCCAAACCTTTTCGGTAAAATGTTTCGTAGCAATAAAGCTATTGTCCTGAATAAGAAAATCAGCCTCGGGTGTTCCATTTGGGTGGCTCAAAAATTGTGCTCCTACCAGTTTCGTATACCAACCCCAATCATACTCGGTATCTGCAGCGGCATGGACGCCAACAAAGCCACCACCAGCTTGAATATACCTTTCGAAAGCGGCCTCTTGATAATGGTTTAAAACGTTACCCGTGGTACTCATAAAAATAATGGCCGAATACTGTTTTAAATTTTCTTCCGTAAATAGGTTTGCATTCTTGGTCGTATCAACAACAAATCCATGTTCGGTTCCGAGCTGATGTATAGCTTCAATTCCTAATGGAATAGATGCATGCTTAAAACCCATTGTTTTAGAAAATACCAAAACCTTGGGAGTTCCTTCTCTCTTGCTGGTGCAGGAAAAAACCATAAATACGATACATAGGATAACAAAAGAAAAACTCTTTTTCATGCGAGGCAACTTCATAATAATTAGTAAACAAGGTTTAAAACTACACATTGGAAATACAATTAGCAACAGTTTATACCTTACAACTTAAATTTTGTGTAAAACAATAAAAACCAACCGAGTCCAAACTTCCGAACATATGACCAAAAATCATTCGGATTTCAATGTTAGCAAGTTGTAAAATTAGTCTTATTTTTGCCGCGTATTTGAAAGGTGTACCAAGCTAGCGTGTTTCCGTTATTGGTTTTCCGGTCAGGTACAAATCGCATGTCAAAATTACCCAAGGAACATCAATTCTTGGATTTATCGGATTACGGTAGACCTATTGCAAAAGTTATTGCAAAAACCCTTAAACACACCTCTTTTACACCTATCCACGTAACTATTATGTTTGTAATAGCCGGGTTAATAGCTATTGCGTGTCTTTTGAACCAATATTATTGGTCTACCTTGTTCTTCTTAGTATTAAAATCTGTTCTGGATGCTGCCGATGGCGAATTGGCACGGGTAAAAAACACCCCATCACATACCGGTAGATACCTAGATTCAGTTTCCGACATCATTCTAAACCTACTGATATTAATAACCATCTGGTACGTAACTGAAGGCTCTATATGGTTAACTTTACTGGCATTTTTTGGCATACAACTCCAAGGCACCTTGTATAACTATTACTATGTAATCCTAAGAAATAAACACCAAGGCGATACTACGAGTAGAGTATTTGAGACGATGACACCAAAGGCACTTAAGGGTGAAAGTCAACGTAATGTGAATATCTTATTTTCGCTATACACGGTTCTATACGGGGTATTTGACCGTATCATTTATTCTTTGGACGGCAAAGCAGCGGATGGTAGTCATCTTCCAGGATGGTTAATGACAGCAGTATCTACCTTTGGACTAGGTTTCCAGTTACTGATTATTGGTGTTATGCTGGTGCTAGGCCTTGATCAGTATATTATCCCTTTCTTTATAGGTTATTCCGCATTTATTCTAATTTTTATAGGCATTAGAAGAATTATAAATCGGTAATTTTTTTTACCTTTCCGGTCTAACTTTTAGCTGAATTTATGGGTCGTTTTTCTTTTTTTTGTATGAGTATGCTTTTCGTGATAATGTCTTTTTTTAGCTGCAAAGAGGACCACGCTATCGCTTATGATGTCATTTTAAAAAACGGAAATGTTATTGACCTTGAAACCGGCATTGTTAGTGTTAAAGATATTTTTATAAAGGATGGAATAATTGAAAAACTCGTGATTCCAAACGATGCTGAACATATAGCTGCGACCAAAGTAATCGATGTAACCGACCAGTATATCTTACCTGGTTTTTGGGATAATCATGTTCATTTTAGAGGTGGAGATTCACTACTAAAAGCCAATAGGGATTTTCTTAAATTATATATTACCAATGGTATAACTACGGTACGGGACGCAGGCGGAGATTTAACTGCTGCTGTAATGGCATGGCGGGACAGTATAGCATCTGGTGACCTCATTGGACCCACCATATTCACATCTGGACCAAAGATAGACGGACCAAATGGCACGTGGGCTGGTTCTTTGGAGGTCACTAACAAGAGTGATATCGCTATAGCCTTGGATTCACTTCAAAGTTTACAAGTTGATTTTGTGAAATTGTACGATAGCCGTATTACGGGAGAAAACTATCTGAATACCATTAAAGCAGCCGAGGAACGTGGTTTAATTACGTCTGGACACATGCCCTTTACCGTTACCTTGGATGCAACTATTTCTGCGGGAGTAGATGCGGTTGAGCATTTATATTACATCATGAAGGGCTGCGCTGCCAATGAAGCAGCTATTACATCACAGTTAGTCCGCAAAGAAATCGGTTTTTGGGATGCCATGCCTTTACTGATGGCTGGTTATACGGATAGTGTAGCTCAAAAAACCTTTGCAAATCTAAAGAATCATGATGTTTATGTTGTACCCACGCTACACATTGGGGAAACGTTGAGCTATCTGGACGAAACAAACCACCAAAACGATGCCTATTTAAAATACATGGATACTGATATTGTAAAAACCTACGCAGGAAGGATACAACGTGCATTAAATGCGAGTGAAGAACAAACAAGGGACCGCAAGGCGCTACAACAGTTTTTTGGTGTACTCACAAAATCTCTTCATGATTCCGGTGTTGGACTTTTAGCAGGTTCTGACAGTGGTGCTTTTAATTCGTATACCTATCCCGGCATTTCATTACATAAAGAACTGGAGCAGTTGGTCAAAACAGGAATATCTCCTTTGGAAGCGCTAAAAACCTCAGCCTATAATGGCGCCCGATTCCTAAAAAAGGATACTGATTATGGACAGTTGAAAGCGAACAATATAGCAGACATCGTTATTTTAAACGGAAATCCTCTTGATGATATTTCTCAGACTCAGAACATACGCATGGTCATTAAAGAAGGTGCCGTTTGGGAAATCAACAACCTGAACAAACAACTAGAATCTTTAGCCAACGATAACAATTAAAGCAGCACATGAACAAATTACTTTTAGTAGGGGCATTTTTGGTTTTCCAACTTAGTAATGCCCAAACGGTACTGCAACCAGAACACGTGTTCGACGGTAGCGAGCTACATACAAATTGGGTAGTTCTTGTAGAGCATAACAGCATTACATATGCTGGCCCTTTATCGGGTTTAAAAGTACCTAAGAATACCAAGACCCTTCGCCTTGACGGGACAACGTTGATGCCTGGTATTATCGAAGGGCACTCCCATTTGTTACTACACCCGTACAACGAAACCTCATGGAACGATCAAGTGCTTAAAGAATCACCCGTAGAGCGTGCCATTAGAGGAACGGTACATGCCCAAAAATCCTTACAAGCGGGAATCACTACCATGCGTGACTTAGGTGCTGAAGGAGCGGGTTACACCGATGTATATTTAAAGAAAACCATAGATAATGGTATCATCCCTGGTCCTAGATTATTAGTGGCTGGGCCAGCAATCGTGGCTACGGGCGCCTACGGCCCAAAGGGTTTTCATGACGCGGTAACTGTTCCTTTGGGTGCAGAACCGGCCAGCGGAGAAGCACCTCTTATTGAAACCGTTCGAAGACAAATGGGCAATGGTGTAGATTTGATTAAGGTATACGCTGACTATCGATGGACACCAGGTGCCGACTCCCAACCAACCTTTTTACAACAAGAGCTGGATGCTATGGTAGCAACCGCTAGTAGTGCAGGCAAATATGTAGTGGCCCACGCGAGTACCCCAGAAGGCATGAAAAGAGCTATAGCCGCTGGCGTAGAGACTATTGAACATGGCGATGGAGGTACGTTAGAGATTTTTAAATTAATGAAAGAAAAAGGCATAGGCTACTGCCCTACTTTGGCGGCAGGCGATGCCATTACCCGATATGGTGGTTGGAAAAAGGGAATTGACTCTGATCCTGAACGCATCAAGAATAAAAAAAAGTCTTTTCAACTAGCCTTAGATTCTGGTGTGAACGTTGTTTTTGGAGGTGATGTAGGTGTTTTTCCACACGGAGAAAACTACCGAGAAATGGAACTTATGGTAGCCTATGGTATGCAGCCCTTGGAAGTGCTTAAATCGGCAACGGCTGGAAATGCAAAAACCTTCCATCTTAACCAATTAGGAAAACTAGAGAAAGGATACCTGGCTGATATTATCGCCGTAAAGGGCAACCCATTAAAAGATATTTCCGCTATGAAAGAAGTTCCTTTTGTTATGAAAGATGGGGTTATTTACAAAAGACCCTAACGATACCATTAACCAGAGGTATTCTGGGGCAACACATACTATCGTATTTTTCTAAAGAATCTTAGTTCTTTGCAATGAAGTAAAACGTTGCGCTAAATTACGTTTGAATGCAGTCTGGGGTGGTTAGAAATAGTTAATATCCTATCGCAGCCCCGTCCGGACTTGAAGAATCGGAAGCTCCTATCATGATATTGTTTTTTACATCGATTTGAATTCCCATCAACGCACCCAATCTATTTACAGGGATTAACTTATGATTCATAGCTTCTAGTGCTTTTCTAGTATCAGGAGATAATAAATCTCTTTCATACATTATGCTATCCGGCAACCAAGAATGATGAATTTTCATGGCTTCAATAGCCTTATCAACTTGCATATCATAGTCTATAACATTTAACACAGTTTGGAAAACGGTGTTAATAATGGTTCGTCCTCCTGGACTACCAATGATAAGATACGGCTTGCCATCTTTCGCCACGATAGTAGGTGTCATGCTTGAAAGCATCCTTTTTTCAGGTTGGATGAGGTTCGGATTTGTTCCAATTTGGCCCGTGGTAGAAGTGTTGCCAGGCACGGGATTAAAATCACCCATTTCATTGTTAAATATAAAACCCAGCTTATCTGAACCCATGCCTGAGCCATAGCTATTTTCTAGAGTGTAGGTTAATGATACCGCATTGCCGTATGCATCAGCCACAGAAAAATGCGTGGTACTACTCCCATCATATAGCTGTCCAAATTTAGTAGCGTCGCTCACAGATGCCTTAGCCATATCAATATTTTCAAATCTCATTTTAGCAAATGCTTTAGAAGTAAGCTTATCTAAGGGAATATCTTCATTAAAATCTGCATCCCCCAAATGTTCTGCTCTATCTGCAAAAGCTCTCCGCATGACTTCGGCTAGCAGATGAACATAGGCGGTAGAGTTGAATTCGATGGCATCTAGGTCTGCTAATTCCATGAGATTCATCATTTCAATAAGGGCAACACCTCCTGAGCTTGGTGGTGCCATGGAGTAGATGTCGTAGTCTTTATAAGTTCCTTTTAGAGGTTTCCTTTCTACGGCTGTATAACGCTTAAGGTCTTTAAGGCTTATGATACCACCATTCTCCTTCATGAATTTTACTATTTCTTTTGCGACCACCCCTTTGTAAAAACCATCCTTACCATGATCTCTAATTTCTGATAGCGTATTAGCCAACTCAGGTTGTTTCCAAAGTTCTCCAAACTGTGTGAGCTCACCACCGTCCTTTCTGAAGTACGCTTTTAAAAATGGAATAGGTGAATTGGCCTCAAAATTAGTTTCTCGTTCAAATAAACTCCAAGTTAGAAGAAAACCGTCTTCTGCTATTTCAATGGCCGGCTGAACCAAATCTGCCCAAGGTAGACTGCCATATTTTTGATGAGCAAGATACAGACCCGCTACGGTACCAGGAACCCCTATGGACTTTGCCCCAATGTGATTGATTGTTGTTTCTCTTCCAGTATGATTAAGCCCCTTTGCAAGGTTTCCGGCTTTATCAAGAAACATCTCTGGAGATGCTTTTAGAGGTGCTTTTTCCCGAAAATCGATGGTGGTTGCACTTCCTGTAGCATCCATAAACACTAGAAATCCACCTCCGCCAATATTTCCAGCCGATGGATGTGTTACAGCTAATACAAAGGCAGTTGCAACAGAAGCATCAATAGCATTACCTCCTTTTTTTAAGATATCGATTCCTACTTCTGATGCTATTTTACTGCTTGAAGCAACAAGACCATTTCGGGCATACGTTTGACCACTAACATCAGTAGCGTTAAGAGAAACTAATAATAAGGCGATACTAAATAGATAGGTGTATTTCATAATTCTAGATAACGGTTCGTATATGAAAAGTAGGGGACTGAACCGCTCTTGCTTTTCGGTTTAGCCCTTAGTCAAACTTACAATTTTAAGGTTGATTTTATTCAAACCGCCAAATTTTATGTTTGGCGGGCTTTGTTAACATAGAGTGACTTTTCGGTAAGGTACTTCACCCTTATTATTGTTATTCCTTTTTAGCAATAGTCTTTTTTAATTTATCATTCTATCCTTCCATGAATGCTCTTCGTTTAATTACTGCCACTATGGTACTTTCAAACGTTTTAATAGTATTCATTTTTGGGAATGATATTTTTCTTTTCGCAATAGAATTTGAGATCAAGACATTTACATAATTGTATGTCAAGATTAGTTTTGAATAATGTCAGTTTTGATGCTATTGAATCCAATTTTATTAGCCGTTCGTTCATTTAAAATATAGGTCGTTCCCTTAATTTTGACTAGCGTATTACCATCTTTTTCACAGACATCTATTAAATTCAAAAGTCCTTCTAAATACTTTTGAAGTATAAAATTGGTTCTCTGCTTTCCACTTAATGTTTTGTCTAACACAAAAACATAATCAAACAATGAACCGCCATGAATTTTGATGATTCCTTTTTGCTCTTTTTCGGTAATAAAAAGAGAAGAATAGTAAATCAATTTACCATTTTTTTAAGGGCTGGAATATCAAAAAAGGGGGCAATTATAGAACCAGTTACACGTATTGAAAGAAAAATAAAAAAGTAATAACCCCTCCAAAATGATACTACTAAAACCATCAAATTCAAAACGAAAGCGGCAGCCCCAATTTTCAATTGAATATGGTTATGTTCTTTATTAGATTTTAAATAGTAGCTATGGTTCATTTTATAGGGTTACCAAACGCTAATTTAAAGAACTTAGTGCAAGGGAAAAGCACTAAGTTTCGGTTTTATTTACATATAAAATTACGCCTGTCTTTTTTTAGACAACCTTAAATAATTAAAATATATCTCATCATAAACTAGTGAACTACTATTGATTTATTTGAAGTTAGTGCATCAATAAATTTCTTAGGTTCATGCAACTGGTGACTAAAATAAATACCCTTTTGGCTTGAATTTTCTAGCATTTTTTCAACATGAAGCACTGTTGAAAAAGCAGTAAGTTCTGATTGACCCGCTTCACATTTCAAAACTATTTTCTTTTCTTTTGACCCATTGTCAGTATATATAATTTCAAATGATGAAATATCACCATTTCCACTACCACCAAAAATCCATTTCTTTTCTCTAAAGTTTAACATTTTAAAAAATCCTATTTTTTGCATGAATGGCAATATGGCTGTAACTATTTTAGAATCAAATATCATTTTGGCTCTTACATTTGGAATGTGTTCTATTTGATTAAAAATATACAAATCTGGAATATCAAAGTCAGATACTGTTCTTTTTTGATTATCAAAGTCAAATTTAGTATCCTCTCCATCTAAAAAATGTTTTGTTTTCTTAGCTAAATTATTTTGATAAAAGAAAAATGGTTTACTCACATTATGAGCCATAAAATCTGCTGAACTACTGCCTGCTTTATCTTTAGTAGAGTAGTACACCATCATTTTAACACTTTGTATGTCTTTTGCCAATACACCGGTAGAATAGAGTAATGATGGTGCAATGCCTCCCATCCAACCCGAACTAAACACAATTTTACTATCTATTAAATTATTTTTAATGCTCTCATGAGCCTTTAATAACTCATTTGAAGGTTTTGTAATATCGGTATAATCAATTTTATGTTTTATAGCGTAATTCATAACATGATTATTTGCGTCTTTTGTGCAAACGATAATTATAGTTATAGCATGTTTTTTCAATGATTCAAATGATTCAAAGTCATTTACATCTAACTGGATGTGATTTGGTATTGAGTCTTTTTTTCGTGTTCCAATTAGTATTTTTAACTGTGAATCTCTTTTGGAAAGCATATTATGAATGGTTTTTCCTATCAAACCAGTTCCGCCTATAATTAAAATAGTAGTACTCATCTTTTTTTGTTTCTTAAATTAACATGAGCAAAATTAAGACGCTATTGACGCTTGTTATAGGACAAATGTCCAAAAAGTAAATTCCTTTCTAATGCGGCTAATTGGTCTTAGTACATTAAGGACCCTGCTGTTACTTAAATCTATGAGGCTAAAAACTTGGTATCCGATGCCAGTGTAGGAAGGAGTTACTTTTCACCTCCGTAGTTTGGTCGCAAATTGAAAGAGGGCAAAATGAGCATTAATGGCAGTTTGAAACAAACTATTACAACAAGTATTGGCTGATGTGGAATACGGATTAAAATGGTAAAGGAAGACTCAAAGTACTATCATATAAATTCTATCATTTTTTGCTGGAGTTCTCTGTGAGCACATGTTTTAATATTTTTTAAAAAAATTCAATATTTTATTTGGAATAATCATTCTAGTATTCGTATGTTTGTATAACAGAACGAACGTTCTAATATAATTAACAAATTAAAAATAGAAAAGATGAGTAAATTAAATGGAAAAATTGCCGTTGTTACAGGTGGTAATAGTGGAATTGGTTATGCTTCTGCCAAAGAATTAAAAAGTGAAGGTGCAACTGTTGTAATCACAGGAAGAAATTCGGAAAAAGTTGAAAAGGCAGCTCAAGAACTAGGTGTAAAAGGAATTGTTGCAGACGTAGAAAGCATTTTAGCAATCGAAGATTTGGTTGAACAAGTAAAAAAAGAATTTGGAAAAGTTGACGTTCTATTCGTAAATGCTGGTATTTTTCAAGCTGCTCCAATCGGACAAATAACTGAAGAAATGTTTGACCATCAAATGGGGATTAATTTTAAAGGTGCCTTCTTTACAACTGAAAAGTTTCTGCCAATACTAAATGACGGTGCATCAATAATTAATCTAGGTTCTATAAATGCTTATACAGGAATGCCAAATACGGCAGTTTATGCCGCTTCTAAAGCCGCTTTAAATTCCTATACTCGAACTGCTGCAACAGAACTAGCACCGAGAAAAATTCGTGTCAATTCTGTAAATCCAGGCCCAGTTTCAACACCAATTTATAGTAAAACAGGCATGGAAGAAGAACAATTAAATGGATTTGCAGAAGCGTTGCAAAATCGTATTCCGCTGAAGAGATTTGGTCAACCTGAAGATATTGCTAAATTGGTTTCGTTTTTAGCATCTGATGACGCTTCTTTCATTACAGGTAGTGAGTACAATATAGATGGTGGAATAATTATTAATCCACTGTTGAGTTAATTTTTTTAGCAATATTTGGAATGAATGTTCCAATAGATTATATTTGTGGAAGTCTTTAATGCTTCCACAAATATTTTCGTATGCCAAGAGTAAAGTTATTTGATGAAAATGAAGTCTTGACCAAAGCAATGAATTTGTTTTGGAAACAAGGCTATTCAGCAACTTCTGTCCAAGATTTAGTTAGCCATTTGGGTATTAATAGAGCAAGTCTTTATGATACTTTTGGAGACAAAAACCAACTTTTTAAAAAGTCGTTTGCGCTTTACCGGAAGACAAATCTTGAAGGAGTCATGCATTTTTTTGAAACTCGACCGGATGTAAAGATTGGATTCTCAGAACTTTTTCATACGTCTATTCAAAATGACATACTAGATGAAGATAACAAAGGTTGCTTTGTTGTAAATAGTACAACAGAGCTTATTCCAAACGACAAAAGTCTTTTAATAATTTTAGAAAAAAACAAACGAGATTTTGAAAAGGTATTCTATAATTATCTTAGAAAAGGTCAAGAAAGTGGTCAATTAAATACAACGCTAGATTTAAAATCCCTTGCAACTCTTTTTTATACCATATACAATGGTATTCGCGTTGTTTCTAAAATTCGTCCTGATAAAAAAGAATCGACCGATGCTATAAATATTGCATTGTCATTGTTAGATTGACCAAATGTCACGTCCTAACCTTTGATGTATGGTTAGTGGCAGATTTTGTAATACTTAACTTTCCGTTTAGTAATTATGTATTAATTGTTACACTATTTCATTTCAAAATAAAGCGCCATCAACGATAAATAATGTTCGCCACTGGCGTTTATTTTTAGTTGCCATTTTTATATTTTAAAAGCTAAGGTCAAAGTGAAACATCCCAAAAAATATTGGTTTTCTTCTTAACGCATGTATGCCTTGGTTCGGGTACTTTTTGAAGCGCTCAATTAGAGTCCTTATTGCATACTCAACTAAGGACTCTAATTTAAACGTTTGTTGATTCTTAATTCCCAATTATGCTTACCGGTATTATTTCTTCTTTTTAAGGTCAAAAGAATATCCGATACTTACGTTAAAAATAAAAGGGGTGAATGCAACATCAGAATCTAGTACTTCAATTGTTTCCATAGCACCCGTGTTTTTATTATTGTAAGTGAAGGAATCACCGTCTAATGATGAGGAAACTGTAGGCCAAAAGCGTATACTTGGTGTAACCATAATACCTTTTATAAAAGAAGTACTATTTTTAAAAGGCTGGAAATTACCATATAGTCCCAATCCTAAGCTAAAGGTATTGTAAGAGTCTATTTCATTCAAACTGGTTTGACTTTCTCCTTCATAATAGAATTCGAATCTATGCCAATTAGGTTCAACGCGAATATTAAGCCATTCGTTTAGTCGGTAACCTACACCAAATCCTGTTGTCCAAGGCATGTGAACTGTGACTCCTTGCATTTCCAATTCTGTTGTAGTACTACTCCCAGAGAAATCTAATGATACACCATGAGAATAATCAAAAATTAGCCGATTGTGGATGTAATTTCCCTCAATATTGAATCCATCAACAAGCAAGGGCTGTGTTAAGCCAAATAAAACATTGATTTTTCTGTCGGTCTTCCACTCTTGAGCTAAAGATGTTGTTTGGGATACAATTAAAAAGACGAATACTAAAAGTTTAAAGGTTTTCATATAAATAAGTTTTCAAATTAATATTTAATGCAAATTTATTTTGAAAACTATAACTGGTCGACTCATGCTATCCAATGAGACTTATTTGTAGCACTATGCGATAGATTGAGACTTCGTGTTTAGGTATTCTCTAGGGTTAAGCCTGTGGTGTTTTTAAAAATACGGTTTAATGTAGCCTTCGAGTTAAACCCGCTTTCAAGCCCTAAAGAAAGAATTGTGAACCGGCTATTTTTCGGGTCATACAGCATTTTTTGAAGATGCTTGACGCGATACCCATTAATTAAATCATAAAAAGACCAATCTTCTTTTACGTTAATTATTTTTGAAATTTGATGCCTGCTCTTTCCTAGTCGTGTGGCTAAATTCTCTAAATTACTTGTGGGTTCTAAATAAAGATTTTCTCTTTCAATAAGAGAAATTATTTCAGTCTCCAGCACTTTTTCCTCTTTATTAAGTAGACGCGTATTAGTTGCGTCATTATTTACATGCTGCTTTGCAACCGCTACAGCAGTGCGAGCTGTAGCATCATTTTCTTTTGAAGGATATACTGGTGATTGGGTGTAGTGTTGGATTCCTTGATAGTTCAAGTAAAATACGGAACAGACCAAAATGCCATATACTATTCCGAAAATTTGATTGATTCCTATGGGCAAAAGGCCTAAGTTTTGACTGAGAAATAGGACGAAGGTGATTATAAGAAAAGATAAATAGACCATGTAAAATGTTTTGGCCAGCGTAAATTTACAGTCTCAATAGCAGAATAAGAGGCCTTGAGTCTTTCATCAAACTTATTTAAGACACTCAGCAGCCAGATGAGTATTCCAATAAATAAAAGCTGAGAGGCTTTGAAAATGAGCTGATACCAAATAGTTGGAGCATTGAAATGGTCCGATATTAATTGTTGATTGTCATAGTTCAATAGCACATAATGGTCTATAACACTCAGAACCAAGAACACAAGGGCAGGGGAAAAGAGTAAATACCAGACGCGACGAGTTTTTCTATTGTTATGGGTAAACTGTAATAAATACCAAACAAAGGTTGGAAAAAGGAGTAGAGGAATGCCATTTTGAAATATAATAGTTTCAGAAGTTAGTTTCCATTGAATGAAAACATCAGCCAGCATAAAGCACCCTATTAAAATATTGATTCCTATTAACAGATAATCTGCATTACTTTTACGTTCTCTTCTAAGAATCAGGAAAATAAAAATAAGAATTAGCCCACTAGAAGCAGCATAGACATAGTTCATTTAAGTGCAATTCTTTTTCTAATAGTTTTTGCGCTAGCGTCTACACATGGAGTCATCCTATATTGTGGTATTTCTTGAAGTAAATTAAAAATGTATGCATTCAATTTCTGTTGCTTATGTTTGCGCTTAACGTGTTTGTATATGGGAAGAAATAGCTCACATAGCTATACATTTCCTAAAGGAAAAATAATGAAAAAAGCGCAAACCAAAGGGCTTGCGCTGATACTGCTACTTATATATGTTGTTAGGCAGCAGTTTTTCTAACATTAATGTAATTGAAGTCTTGCTGTGATTAAGTAATTTTATTAAAACTCTAAATCTGCAACTAAGTCAAACTCATCATAAATCGCTTTATCTTTTAATCCATCAAAGAAACTTGTAGAGCCATATTTTACATCGAATTTTGTTCTATCTATTTTTAATGCCACACTGGCTTTGCTTCCGTAAACGGAAATATTAAATGAAACCCTTTCTGTTTTCCCTTTAATCGTTAGGTCTCCTGCTACGTCATAAGAATTTTTTCCAAGTGATTTTACTTGAGTAAAGAGCAATGTTGCGGTCGGAAACTTTTCAACCCCAAAGAAATCATTAGATTTTAGATGACCTTCTAATTGTCCTTTGTATTCACCTTCTAAATCGGTAACTGAAATAGTTGACATATCTATTTCAAAACGTCCTCCAGTCAATTTTTCTTTTGTAAAATTAAGGTGTCCAGATTTAATTGAAATGACACCTGCATGAGAACCAGTTACTTTATAACCTTTCCAAACAATCGTACTGTTATCTACTTTAATGTCTTTTTTCTCACCTTCTACTGTTGTAAAAGAAAATATCATAAATGCTACGATTACTAATTTAACTATGTTTTTAATTGAATTTTTCATTTTTATTATTTTTAAATTGTCTATACTTTAAATTATGCTCCGTAGTAAAATTTCTCTTTTATTATTTTTCCGTCTTTCCAGTCTTGAACAGCAACTTGGGTGTAATTTTTAATCCCCCAATCTTTATGCGTATAATCAAAATGCCACTCTACCATGGTCGTATTTTCTCCAATGGTTACTTTTAAAGGCTGAGCTCCTCTAAATTCTGTAATGGCTTCAAAGAAATCTTCTTCCCGTTTTCTATTTGCGGCTTTTCCTTCAACAACCGGATTGTCATTTTCTTGCATTACAATAGCATCATCATAGAATTGATCAAAAGCTTCTAAAGCTTTTCCCTGAAGAATCATGTCGTTAATTGTGCTAATTTTTTCTAATAATGTATTCATCTTTTTTTGTTTTAAATAGTATGGTACAAATGTGCCAAACATTAAAACTTTAGAAAATGAAGTAGATTATGAAATGATGTTAAACTAGATTAACATTTATTGGTTGTGAATGATTTGACTTTTAATCTTACTTAAAAACTCTTTGGTAATACCTAAATACGAAGCAATCATATATTGAGGCACGCGTTGTTCAATTTCTGAATATGCCTCCTTGAAAATTAGATAACGTTCTTTCGCTGTAAGACTAAAATTTCTAATAATTCTTTTTTGTGACGCTATAAAAGCACGTTCTATTATCTTTCTAAAAAGGCGCTCGAGCTTAGGAAGCGCTGTGTATAACGCTTCAAGATTATCGTAAGTGAATTGAATAAGTTGAGTATTCTCTATGCATTGAACGTTAAAGTCTGCGGGAGTTTGAGATATAAAACTTCCCAAATCAGATGTCCACCAATCTTCAACGGAGAACATCACGATATGTTCTTGACCTGCCATATCTACATGAAATGTTTTTGTACATCCCGAAATAATAAAATTGGCACTTTTACAAATATCACCTTGTTGTGAGATGTATTGATCTTTAAGATAATTTCTAAGAACTACTTTAGAAATCAAAATTGTTTCCTCTTCAACAGTTAAGTTGATATATTTATTTATGTAATCTAATAAAGGTTTATGATTCATTTATATGTTGATGTTACGTCCTTAAATAATAGTTGCAGATTCATATTAAATGCCAGCTTAGTATTCGAAGGTAGGTCAGAACAGGCAACCAATTATATACTGTGTTGCCCAATGGTTTATATGCACAATTAATCCAAATTATTTAGTTACCGGTGGACGACTTTTTTTAGTGAAATTTGTTTCTCAATACCTAAACGTTTCATTTTGGCAAAAAGCGTTTTATCTTTCATATTAAGAATAGTGGCGGCTCCTTTATGTCCGCTAACACGCCAATTAGTATAGTTTAAAACGTCAATAATATAATCGCGTTGCAACGCTTCAAATGATTTAAAATCATCCGTATGAGTTAAAGCATCAGTTTTTGGCATCCAACGTCCTGGGTTCAGTGTTGTGCCGCTTTCCAAAATAACAGCACGTTCAATTAGATTTTCTAATTCTCTAATGTTTCCCGGAAAACTGTAGGCCATTAAAGCGGTGATGGTTTTTTTTGATAAGCGTTTAAAGGCTCTGCCAGCTTTAGCCGAATATTTTTCTAAAAAGAATTGCGCTAACAAAGGGATATCTTCTTTTCTGGCGCGTAAGGGTATATTATATATTGGGAAAACATTTAATCGATAATACAAATCCTCTCTAAAAGTTCCTTCTTTTATCATGTCCTCAAGGCGTCTATTGGTAGCTGCTATAACCCGAACATCTACTTTTATCGTTTTCGAGCCTCCCAATTCATCAAACTCTCCTTCTTGTAATACGCGTAAAAGTTTTGATTGCAAATCAATGGGCATCTCTCCTATTTCATCTAAAAAGATGGTGCCGCCATCCGCTAAAGCAAATTTTCCAATCTTATCTGCTACTGCTCCCGTAAAAGCACCTTTTTTATGTCCGAATAATTCGCTCTCTATTAACTCTTTAGGTAAGGTTGCACAATTAATTTTTATTAGAGGTCTATCTTTTCTTAAGCTATTGGTGTGTAAGGCTCTTGCTATTAACTCCTTACCTGTTCCAGATTCACCTGTAATTAAAACCGTAGTTTCTGTTGGTGCGACTTGATGGACTTGTTCTAAAACCTTGGCATAAGCGTCACTACCACATATGATATTATCGGCATACAATTTATTGCTTATTTCTTCTTGTAGGTATTCATTTTCATTTTCAAGACGTTCTTTCAATAATTTAATTTCTTCTAGGGCATCGTAGAGTTTTAAATCACGAATTTTACGTTCTGTGACATCTCTAACAATCGCACAATTATAATCTTCATTGTTGTATCTCAAATGGTTTGCTGTAATATCTACAGGAAACTTTGTGCCATCTTTGCGGATGCCTAACCATTCAAACCGCAAAGAGCCTTTTGTTACAATTTCGTCAAAATGAGAAGCCCACCATTCTGGTGTTACAGCTGAATCTAAATTGAATATGCTAGAACTATCTAATTTCTTTTTACTAAACCCTAACTGTTTTATTACAGAATTACTATAGTGTATAATAGTTCCATTTCGGTTGTAGACATAAATCATGTCCTCAGCATTGTCAATTATTTCTTTGTACAATTGCAAGGCGTTTTCCTTGGTCTTTTGCAATGTAACATCCTGGTATACTCCTATTATTTTATATACCTTTTTCCCTTTTAACACGGGCTTGGCAAAAGCTCTAATATAGCGCGGTGGATTTTCTTTAGTTTCTAATATCTCATCATACGAAGATGCTTTTCTCATAACATCTCTTAATAATATTTTTAATTTTTCGGCATCCTTAAAATAATGTAGGATGTTGGCTGGTGTTAAATCATCTGTGTCTTGCGTATTAAATATTTTTAAGGCGGCCGTAGTTGCTATGAGTGACCCGTCTTGTAGGTTTAATTTCCACCCACCCACTTGGGCAATGGTTTGCGTACTTTCCATTAAATTTTCATAGAAACTAGACTGGCTAATGTCATTAACTATGGCACAGACGATATTTTTTCCATTATTTGAGAAAAACTGCGCATTAACTTCAACTTCATAAAATTTACCCTGCTTGTTTTTATGAGTTCCTTTAAAATTATGAACGTTCTCTTTTTTTACGATTTCCCAATGATTTTTCCAGCTTTCTGTGGTTACTGTAGAATTAATATCGAATATAGAAAGCCTTAGAAGCTCTGACTTCTTATACCCTAAGCGCTCACAGAATTTAGTGTTTGCATACACAATATTACCGTCTTCAGTCATCCATATGACTTCGTAGGGTAATGTTTCAACTAACCATTCTTTCACTAACACATCTTGCTTGTCTTCATTCATTTCCTTTGGTATTACACTGTAAAAATAACTAAAAAATTCTCATATAATAGAAATTTCTATTTTATGAGAACGTTTTTTTTTGGCATGTAAAATATAAAATACTGGTTTTCAATACTTTAATTGATTGGCACAAGATTAGCTTATAGTAAACCAAATGACATACTAATGAAACGTAAAGAATTTTTAAAAAAGACAATCGAAGGAACTTCACTATCAATTTTAGGGATAGGGACTTTAGCCAATACTAATAAAGCTGAAGCACAGTCTAAAACTGAAAATGAAAACCTCGGTTATAATCATTTACCTAATAAAGAATATAAAACTATGAACACAGTACTTCACAAAGCAGACACAAGAGGTGATGCTAACCACGGTTGGTTGCAATCAAAACACAGCTTCAGTTTTGCTAATTATCACAATCCAGAACGCATGAACTTTGGTGTATTGCGCGTATTAAATGATGATGTCGTTGCAGCAGGTAGGGGCTTCGGAACCCATGCGCATCAAAATATGGAAATTATTTCGATTCCAATGGAAGGCGATTTAGAACATAAAGACAGTATGGGTAACGTCGCCGTTATAAAATCCGGAGATATTCAAGTATTAAGTGCCGGTAAAGGCATGACACATTCTGAATACAATAGAAATTTAGAAAAAGAAGTTGAATTTCTACAAATATGGGTGCTTCCTAAAGTGAAAAATGTAGCACCACGCTACGATCAAATCGCACTTAATGTTCAAGATAGAAATAATCAATTACAACAAGTGTTATCGCCAAGCCCAGAGGATGATGGCGTTTGGGTACATCAAGACGCTTGGTTTACTATGACCAACCTTTCTGAAGGAAAAGAACTGACGTATCAATTAAACCATCCAGAAAAAAATGGAGTGTACGTCTTTGTGCTTAAAGGCAACGCTACCATCAATAAGCAACCTTTAAATAAAAGAGATGGTTTTGGTGTGTGGGATGTCACAGAATTAGATATCAAAGCTGATAGTGATGCAGAGCTCCTTTTAATGGAAGTTCCAATGAATGAGTAAACGCTTAATTATAAATAAATAGTAGTACCCGTCAATATTGACACAAATTAAACATTAAACATTAAAATTATGAACACAGTAAAATTAACATTCGTATTTATGCTAGCATTAACAATGAACGTTTTTGCTCAAAACCCAAACAATGATCCAAATTTAGCGGCCAGTTCTTTATTAGACCCAGATGACCACGCGCTTATTTTAATTGACCATGAAGGTCAAATGGCTTTCGCAGTGCAATCCATAGATATTCAAACACTTCGAAATAATACAGGTTTAGTTGCTGCAACTTCAAAATTATTTGAAGTACCAACGATTATAACTACGGTTGCAGAACGCTCGTTTAGTGGCCCATTATTTCAAGAAATCACTGAATATTATGGTGATGCGTCTCAACACATTGACAGAACGACCATGAATTCTTGGGAGGACAAAAGAATTGTGGCAGCCGTTAAAAAAACAGGTAAAAAGCGTATTGTACTTGCCGGTCTTTGGACAGAAATATGTGTCACACTTCCTGCTTTATCTGCTTTAGAAGACGGCTATGAAGTGTATGTAATTACAGACGCTAGTGGAGGTGTATCTAAAGAAGCACACGACATGGCTATAGCGCGTATGATTCAGGCTGGTGTTGTACCAATTACGTCTATGCAGTACTTATTAGAGTTACATAGAGACTGGGCAAGAGCAGATAAATATGTAGACGTTACCAATTTAGCTAAAAGATATGGTGGTGCTTATGGTTTAGGTATCGATTACATCTCAACTATTAGAGCATGGGATAAAGAAAGTGGAGATAAAAAACACTAATTAATTAATAGCAAAGCGCTCTACTTCTAATGAGGTAGAGCGTTTTTAAAAAACAGAGAACATGAAACAGTTTATACTACTTTTTATTTTTGCTTTAGCATTCGTGTCTTGTAAGCAAGAAACTAAAAGCAATTTGGAGAGCGCAGACCTAATTGTTACCAATGCAAAGGTGGCCGTTATGGATCTTGACCATACAATCACAGAGGCCATCGCTGTAAAGGATGGGAAAGTTTTAGCAACAGGAACAACAGAAGAAATTCTGAAACTAAAAAATGAAAACACCAAAATCATTGATGCCAATAGTAGAACAGTAATACCTGGGTTAAATGATTCTCATTTGCACCTAACTAGGGGCGGCCGGTTCTTTAATGCCGAACTACGCTGGGATGGTGTTAAAACTTTAAAACGTGCCCTAAAAATGCTAGAAGAGCAAGCAGCAAGAACACCGAAAGGACAATGGGTGAGAGTCATAGGCGGATGGAGCCCATTTCAATTTGAAGAAAAACGCTTCCCTACACCACAAGAAATTAACGACGCTACAGGAAATGTCCCGACTTATGTTTTGTACTTATATAGTAGAGCTTGGTTAAATCAAGCAGGATTAGCTGTTTTAGGAATCGATAAAAATACGAAAGCACCAACGGGAAGCACCTTTGAAAAGAAAGCAAACGGAAAATTAACAGGCGTTTTATTAGCTGAACCTAACCCAAGTATTTTGTACGCACGCATTGGGGCGTTACCCGCTTTGTCTGATGATGAAATAGTAAACTCTACAAAACAGTTTTATAGGGAGTTAAATAGTCTAGGAATCACTAGTGGCATTGACGCAGGTGGTGGCGGACATAAATTTCCTAAAGATTACACGGGCACTAAATTATTAGCCGATGCAGGCGAAATGCCAATACGGCTCTCCTATTATTTATTTCCACAAAATAAAGGGGCTGAATATGCGGAGTTCCAAGACTGGATGGCGACGAATAAAGTAGGTCACAATGGAGAAATTCATTTAGATCACGGTTATGAGTTAGAAGGCGGAGGTGAATTTTTAGCCTGGAGTGCAGGAGATTTTGAAAACTTTTTAGCAGCACAACCCTTTTTAGAAGACAGACCCACTTGGAGAGAAGATTTTAAAAAAATCATTCGCCTTCACGTAGATAGCAACTGGCCCTTCAGAATACACGCCACCTATGGGGAAACTATTGCCAATATGCTGGATGTTATTGAAGACGTCAATAGAGAAACCAATGGAAAACTAGCCACTGAAAGATGGATGTTTGACCATGCAGAAACCGTTACAGAAAAAGAATTAAAACGGATTAAAGCACTGAATGGTGGTATTGCAATTCAAGCACGTATGGCATATGCCGGTGAATTTTTCGTAGAACGTTATGGTGCAGATAAAGCGAAGCACGCACCACCAGTTAAGAAAATAATGGCAATGGGGATTCCTCTTGGTGCGGGTACAGATGGTACGCGTGTGGCAAGTTATAATCCTTGGCCAGCATTGTATTGGTTAATCTCTGGTAAAACAGTGGGCGGTTTACAATTAAGTGAAGCATCAAACCTGTTGTCTCGTGAAGACGCCTTGTATCTCTATACAAAAGGGAGTGCTTGGGTATCAAAAGAGGAAGACGTAAAAGGAACTTTAGAAAAAGGAATGTATGCCGATTTCACCGTGCTGTCACAAGATTATTTCACGATACCAGAAAAACAAATCAACAATTTAAAAGCAGTGCTTACCGTTGTTGGCGGCACGGTTGTATACGGAGACGAAGACTATCAATCTATGAATCCTAAACTGCCAGATGTCATCCCTAGTTGGTCACCCGTAAAATATTATGGTGGTTACCAAAATAATTAAATCTAAAATAAAACAAGATGAACCTATTAAAAATTAACTCGAGCAGCAATCGTACGGATTCCATTAGCAGAAAATACGTTACTGAAATTAGCGCCAAAATTCAATCTCAAAGTTCGCATTTAGAAGTCATAGAAAGAGACGTTGCCTATTCCGAATTACCTTTTCTCGATGAAAGTCTTCTAAATGCATTTTTCGCAAAGGAAGAAAGAACTCTAGAACAGCAAGAAACGTTGCGTCTTTCTGACACGTTGGTTAATGAGTTAATGAAAGCCGATTACATTATAATCGGTGCACCCATCTATAACTTTTCAATACCTGCTGCTCTAAAAGCTTACTTTGATTTGATTGCTAGAGTTGGACTGACATTTAAGTTTACAGAAAATGGACCCGTAGGATTGTTAAAAGGCAAGAAAGCGTTTGTGGTCGTCTCTAGTGATGGAACGGCCATTGGAAGTGCTATAGATTTCTCTTCAAAATACATTATTCACTTTTTATCCTTTTTAGGTATTACAGATGTAGCGCTTATTTCCCTAGATCAATTGCTGTTTAAACAGGAGGAAATCATTAAACAGGTAGCGCACAAAATAGAGCAAATAGAAATATAGTTTACAATAGTTTCGACAATAAAAAAAGTAAATCAAATAATAATAATAATTTTTAAATAATACATAAAATGAAAACACTAGTAAAAACAAAATGGAACATTGACCCTACGCATTCAGTAATCGGCTTTAAAGTAAAACATATGATGATTTCAACGGTTACAGGTCACTTTGAAGATTTCAATGCAACCATTGAAACTGAAACTGAAAACTTTAATGATTCAGAAATCAGTTTTACAGCACAAACAAATTCTATCAATACAAAAAACAGTGATAGAGATGCCCACTTAAAATCAGACGATTTCTTTAATACTGAAGCCTATCCACAATTAAACTTTAGCTCTAAGTCATTCGATGGCAGTACGCTAGTTGGAGATTTAACGATTAGAGACATCACTAAGGAGGTTTCTTTAGATATTGGTTTTAACGGCACCGCGGTAGATCCTTATGGTCAGACGAAGGCAGGTTTTGAAGTCACAGGCGCCATCAATAGAAAAGACTTCAACCTTACTTGGGATGCAATCACAGAGGCGGGCAGTATTGTTGTAAGTGATACAATCAAATTAATTATTGACCTCCAATTCATTAAAGAATAGTTGAGTTGATTCGTCATGTTAATTAGGGCTGATGAAAAGAATCATTAGCCCTAATTTTCTTAGCTCAACTACTTTTAAAATGATATCCTTAGACTTTAATATAACTAAAAATATAAGGTATTTGTTTTAGATGTTTTTGCTGTATTCGCGTTAATAAAAGCACACCGCTTACTAAAACCATTTCATTTTTAAGAGACTTTACAGTACATACTAGATTCACTCGGTTTAGGTTTTATATTTAGTGCTTATTTCGTAGTTTTTGCTAATGCGCTTTGTGCTGCTTGTTGAGCGTTAGAAAGTAGAGTTAGGAATTGTATCCTACATATTGATTTGCACCTAACAATAACAAAGCTCACTAGAAATCAGAAAAGCCTATATCACAAAATAAATATGGTGATCGTTTTTAAACAGCGTTCACAAACCTCAGCTAGTGAACGGGCCTATGATAATTATACAGATGCTTATGAAGTCCAAAAGGTCTATCATATATAGGGGTGGGAGCACGTTATATTAAAATAAAAAAAGGTGGTTTCAAGCAAAAAAGAACATATTAATTAACTGTAGAGAACTGGACTAAGCCTTTTCATAAGAGTTCTTTGTTGGGCAATGTGTTTTATTTTATAAATTTTCTTTTTTAGCTTTTCTCCAAAAGTAAATAGCAAAAATAGTTGTTACAATCGGAATCATAAATCCGTATTCATCTATCCAGAATGTACTGTTATTATTAGAAATGGTTAAAGGAGTGCATATTTTTTGAATGTAAATATTGTGAACAGAATGGTAGACAGCTGCTGGCCACAAACTGTTCGATTTAAAAGTGAAATAAGCCAAAATTACAGACATACCAAGTATCATTAGTGTAAAAGCACTAATATGTAACAAAAGATTTTCACCGCTTCCGTACATTAAATTAATTATAGGAAAATGATAAATTGCCCAAATTAGTCCACTTACAATGGCTAGTGACTTAAAAGACATTACTTTTCTCAATTCAAATATTAAAAAGCCACGCCATCCGATTTCTTCACCTAATGTAGAACCTAAGTTTTTGATTACACCAACAGTTAGTAGTAGAAAAATCATTACTGGTATTACGAGTGTTTGATTAGACTCAGCAATACCTAATTCATCACTCCATTGTGCAATTGTTTCTGTATTTATGAGATTTCCAAAACCAAATAACCAAATTAACACATACGCAATTGAAACATACAATATAGGAGTGACGTATGAGCGTTTTAAATATTTCAAATCTTTTAGACTCCAAGGTAAACTTGAAATAGGTCGTTTCTTTATTTTTATGGTAATGAATGCTGCTAAAGCTGGCGATATCATCAATGCACCAACATAAATACTAGTTGGATTTAATTTTAAAATTGCATAATATGCTATTGAACTTAACGCAGTGAGAAGGGTTAAAAATAAAATTATTGTTTTCCACGCTTCTTTAATTATAGGTGCTGTTTTTAACATTTAATTTTTAGATTGGTTTATAATGAAGACGAAAAAAACGAGGCTTTGTTACATTGTGCCTACCGTTCTTGTATAAGATTAGTTGCGTATTTTGAACCGGTAACTTTACGATAGGAATTCGCAAAATAAAAAAATAGCGGTTTGGGTTTTAATTCAAATCGCTATTACTTAAGCACGTCTTAAGTTTGATCCCCTAATTTTTAGGATATACATCAGAAAGAACAAAAGAGAGTATAAGGTTAGTATATACGGTGAAGATTTAGACTTAGACAACATTGATAATTAGCGCTCTTTTACTACGTAAACCACGTTCAGTTCTGTGAGACTTTAGATGTCGTTTTCAAGTGGTTGTGAGTCAAGTAGCTGGTTCTTTCATAAATCAGTTCTTCTGAAGAAATATAATGAAACTTTCAGAGTCGATATAAGTAAAGATGTCTTTGATTGCTTTCGCAGTAAAAGTGGTCATGTATAACTTAAGAATGATAAAACGGGATTCAAGAAGCTATTGAAACAATTCGCTGCCAATAGTCTTGTATTGATGGAAGCTACCGGTTATGATCATTGGCGTCTGGCGCAGTTTTTTTACAAAAACGAAGTTATAGTGTCTGTTGTAAACCCACTATCTGAGAAGCTTTTTATACAGATGAAATTGGCCAAGGTGAAAACGGACAAGAGCGATGCCAAGGCCATTTGTGGATACGCCAAAATAAACGAAGTCTCTCTTTACAAAGCATTTACGGAAATACAGAGCGAATGTTTACAGCTATTTAGATTATTAGACTGTTATTTAAAGAAACAAACGGCTACCAAGAGCAAGAAACTTTCCTTAATAGCAGTCTCGAACAAGTTGCTCAAACAATGTTTTGCCATAGCCAAATCAAGCAGGCCTTATAATGAAAATTACGTGTCTGTACTTCGATTAAAGTAGTTGAAAATTATCAATAGAAAAGCTCAAAGAATTATTAAAGTACATCTATGGGCCAAAAATACTAGTGTCTTTAATTAATGAAGAAAAGAGTTATATTTTACCTCAGTTATTTATTTTTGATGCTACTTATTAGTCTTAGAACGCTAAAGAACTTGTTGGTCTTTTTTTTATTCAATACCCGTAAATGTAAGAGCGCTTTCAAAGAGGTCTATATGAGTGAACCATAAATAGGGTTAAGCCTTACAAACAGGTATTGATAGTCGTCTCGCATCCGCTGCTCAAACAAAGTGATTCTATGAGCCTAAAATAGTAGTGTCCTAAATCAATAAAGAAACGCGTTTTTTTTGAACGCAGTTCTTTGTTGCCTAATGGCTTATTTGGCTTGTAACTTACTTTAGTTGTTTAAGTCCAGCTGCCAGAAAAGGTGCTTTCGGTAAGCTGTTCATTATTTTAATATCGTCTTTAAAACTACTTTCATTCCCCAAAAAGGCTAAAATTTTCTCTGGAGAAATCTTTTTAAACATTATTGAGCATATTTCTTTTCCTGTCATCTTTCCAGAAATAAGTACTTCTAATAAAGTTCGGTCGTACCATTGAAACATTTTGTCTCGAAAAGTAATCGTTGGATTTGGAGGGTTGCCTTTTCGTAAATTATTTATAATTTTCTTCGTATTTTTTTGAATAAACTGAAACGTATAACCGCTACTTGCTTTTGTAAATCCGCCAGCGGTTCCGATATTGATACTCCTTTTTTCAGAATTCGAACTTCTTGAAAAATTAGCCAAAGACATTCGTATAACCCTAAGCTCTTTGTGTATAATTTCATACGCCTCTATTTTCAGATGGTCTTTTATATAGTTTTCTAATGCTACTTTATAGTGTTTCTTGTCTAGTACTTTTTCGCTAAACAAGGTGTACTCTACGAGTGCTTCTCTTGCCGTAGTCGGAAGAACGTACATGAATGTTGCACCATGCTCTTGGCGTAGTCTAAAGTCCATTAGCGTTCCTATTTCAGTATTAAAAGATGGTTTTTTTGTTCTAATTACCCAGCCTTCAAAATGTTGTAAGAGAGAATTCTGCGTATTTATTTCAGGATTAAAAAGGTTCGTAGAATTAAAAACATACTCACCGGCGTATCTGCCTACTTCAGTTTCTACAAAAGCAATATCATTTTCGATTTGAATTTGCTTCACATTTTCATATTTAAACCTTACGTTTTCAAACGCTTTGCTAAAGTTTAAAACAAGAGTATAGAAATCGATGCCTTTAATCATCTTGTAACTATAGTGTTCTAATTTGAACCGCTTCGTTAGATCTGAAGTTAAAAATTGAAGTTCTTTCCATTCATGAGGTACTATGGGCTCAAACAGTCCTTTACCTTTTTCCCAATAACACCAAATCCTGTCATTTGTCTTTTTTTCTGCTTTATCTAGTACCAGGACTTTTTTAGTTTGTAAAACGGGGTCTTTTAGAATGCTATAAAGTAGACGTAATCCTGCACAGCCTGAACCCGTAATAATGTAATCGTATTTCATTCGCATTATTTTTTTAACTTACAGGTAATTAAGTATATACCGCTAGCCCATCCGAGCGCTATATGCTTCTTAGTTATTAGGCACCGTTTTATTCTGATGCTGTTGGTGCTAAGACTATTGTTTTTAAGTTTAAATCCTTACCTTTTAAAAAGTCTACTACTAAATCGCCTATCAGAGGTGATTCCATATACAAATCGTGTCCAGCATTTACAATAATCACATGTTGCCCGTTTTTAAATTTTTCCGCTACTTCTATTCCCGTATTTACATACGTTCGACCGTCTAATGTTCCGCTCAAAAGCAAGGCATCAACTTGGTTGTCTGCCATTTCTCTAAATTCGTTGGGCAGTTGTGGAAAATTAATATGCATCATCCATTCGAAGAGTAAGAAGTTTATCGAACTTCCTAAAATGGATGTATCGATTTGTTCGCTAACTTTTTTACGGCGTTCATCTGAAATACCACTTTGCATATCCATAGCAAAAGCCATTGGGCTAATCCGGTTGAAAATATATTTTTTCATTACCATAACATCCGACGCTATTTCTGAAAAGTTACCAGTATACATTTGGGTATATATTTTTGGTAATTTTTTACTATCCGTTGGATTTTTAAGATAGAACGTCGCAATTGCTGATTGTAATTCGAAGTTAGAAATACCAACGGTGTCATATACGCCACTCCTGTTTTTATATGAACTTGTAACAGGGTTTTCTTTAAGTCTTTTGTGAACAGCTATAATTTTTGATTTCAGGTCTTTATATTTAATTTCAGAACCATAATTATCTTCTGCGTTTTCTGCAATTTGGAAAACGAAATTTTCTGTGTCCTTTGGTAATTTTATTGTTTGATTTGAGCCTTCCAAACTTGCAAGTACCATTTTGTCTATGTTTTTCTCGAACAACCTGATATATTCAAATGCGAGATGTGAACCATAGCTAATTCCCCAAAGTGAAATTTTATCAGTATGTAAAGCTTTTCGCAAAGCATCCAAGTCTTTTGCGCTTTCGGAAGTATTGTATGCCTTTAGGTTTATATTTTTTGCGTTCCAATAGTCCAAGCATTTCGAAATGTTAGCTGTTGTTTTGACGATGTATTCTTTTTTGTACGTTGGTTTAGAAAGTTCAAATTCTGCGGTGTAAGGACAATTTGGAAGTTTTTCAGACCTTCCAGTACCACGTTGGTCAAAGGCAATTACATCGGCTACTTCGCGAAGTTTCATAAAAAGTTCAAACCTTCCACCTCTGGCAGTTCCAGTACCTGAACCGCCAGGTCCACCCGACAGATATATGATGGGGCTTTTCGGATTTGGATTGGTGCTTTTAAATCGAACGAAAGAAAGTTGGATAGAATCTTTTCCTCCATTTGCTCGGTCTTCTATAACGGTATAAGTCCCTAATTCTGCTTGTACGGTATCCTGAGCTTTTGAAATAAATTCGTAGGGTTTAATCTCAAGGTTTTGACCCCAAAAAATAGTTTGGGTGCCTAAAATAAGAAGTGACACACTAATTTTTAATTTCATCGCCGCCTATTTTTAATACTCCTTAAAATTAGTTATTTAAATTTTTATTATAATAGTACTATTTTTACTTTTAGTATGTTTTTATTTTTTCACAAAGAACGGTAGAGTGAAATTTCTTAGAAAGGACATTTGTCTCATTCGATATCGACTTTTTTGTACGATGTAAATGGCGCTTTGTAATTCCTAAGTAGGAAGTTACACGACAAAGGGACTTTTTGAATATATTCTAGTTGGTTTTCCTACCTTATATTTCTGGATACTAAAAAATTCAGTGGGCCTAATAGCTTTTGAAATCGGTTTCGAACAGGCTACTCAAGCAGTGTTTTGCTATCGCAAAATCTGGTAGGCCTTATGATGAAAGTTAGGTTTTTGTTTTGCCTAAATAGATAGAGATAAATCAATTTAAAAAGCTGTAAGAATCAGCTTTATGAATCCAAGCGCCTAGACTGCAAGTGTTTCAAATTAAAGTAGAAAAGAGTTATTTTTACCTCAGTTCTTTGTTACCTGCTGTTCTTTTTATTTTTAAAGCACAAGCAATTATCCAAATTAAAATCAAAGATTCAATAATTCGTTGATAAAGACCTCCAAATTCTGGATTGAGTTCAGAAATCAAGACATAAACAAACAGCATACTTAGTACTCCTAGAACTAAAGCTATAATTGAAAGGCTTCTATAATTTGAGAATTTCTTTAATCCAATACCAGTTAGGATAATACTGATAGGTACAAAAGTATATATTAATAAAGCTGCTAAATTATGAATCACTTGTGAAATACTTGGGTCGATAAATTCGGTATTACAACCACTATCGCATGGGAATATTGAAACCACAATGGTTCCGACACCATAGAATAGACCAAGTCCATAAAACCCTATTTTAGTTAAATTAGAAGAAGGAAAATACTTGTATCCAAGAATGCTAAAAATTATAAATAAAATTCCACTTGGAATATGCCCAAAGACTCTTAATACTATTCCATATTCAGTATCTATTGCAAAAGTTTCGCTAATATATTGACGAGTTATGCTATAATTATCGATTAAAAGCCCACCGATAACACAGCTACTTACGAATAAAATTACACCAATTACGCCTGCTAAAAAGATTGTTTTACTATGCAATACTTGTTTTTTTAAATTACACGTAAGGGGTTTGTATAAAGTGAGTTGGGTGTTTTAAGCGAATAATTTAGCAAATAAAAACTACCCAAGAAAATCCATAAGGACTTTCGTAAATTAATAAAACCCAACAATTAATTTTACACGGTGTTACCTGCTGGCTTTTTTAATTGTGATTTGCAATAGTACAAACCATTGACAATGAATTTTATGATTAGACTAATTTTTCGGTTCTAATATCTGTGATGTTTTTGTATTTTTCATTCTTCTTTTTCATTCCAAAGAGCACTCGAGTAACTTTAAAAGGATAAATTAAAAAACGATATAAAAGTACAATGACAAAAAATGAGCTCAAAAAAAGCAGTGTCATTTTAACTGGAATATTTACATTTAGTTGAATAATATAGTATCCAAAAATCACTATAACCGTCTGATGTAATATATAAAATGGATAAATAGCCTCGTTCATCCTTTTGAGCCAAAGACTAGGTTTATTGAGGTAAACTTGTCCATATCCCAACAAGGTCAAAACAAAGCACCATCCCAACAAACAACATAAGCCATACCAAATATCCCAACGAACAGAAGAGCTTAAATAGGGTTCAATAAAATCGTTAGGTACGACGTAATAACTATAGAACAATAGTGTACTAATTATAAAAGTAACAAGGTGAAAGCGTCTGTATTTTTTTAGGTTTTCCCAAAACAGTTGTGAGCTCGCAAATAAAATTCCTGTAATAAAGAAGTAGGTATAGAAGAACGTTTCCGAAAAATTGGTTAGAGAAGATGAGCCAGTCGGGTAATACCTTTTAAGTACTACTGTTAAAATTATTAAGGGTAATCCCCCTAACAATAGCCCCATTTTATGAGAAGATATTCTTTCAAACCAAGTTTTAAAACCTTTAGACTTTTGGGATTTAAGAAAAATAATTAGCGGAATCACAAGTAAAGAAATAACATAAAGATTTTCTATAAACCAAAGGTGGTTTGTTTCAAATCGACCGCTCGTGTATAGCTGCCAGTAAGAGCTATATTCATTGATGTATTGAAAATATGTTTGTGGTGGTACAATGAATAGTATACCAAAAATGAGTGGAATTAGAAGTCTGCCGGTGCGCTCTTTAGAAAATTGCTTCCAAGTCCTTTTAGAAAAAGCAAGTACGGTTCCAGTACCAGATATTAAAAAGAGTAAGGGTAGTCTAAATTGTTCAAAGTAGACCATAATGTCGTCCAATAATTTACTAGATTCAGAATTCATAATGTGAAAACCGTCGCCATTAAAAGGCATACCTAGGTGATGGAAATAAACGGCTAAAATGGCAATAACACGTAACCAATCTAAATCATATCTTCTTGTTGTAGTATCCATTGACATTATTTTTTTGATAGCAAATATAAAAACAATGTCAATGATGGATTAGGCTAAGTGACAAATGACAACCCAAAGTGACGAAATACAAACCTACTTTTTATTGCAATTAGTTAGCACACGATTAAATTCTTGAATATTGGATCGAGATACTGTAATAGTACCTTCAGAAAAGTTTTTTAAGCGAAGCGCATATCCTTGAGCATTGCCCGAAATGGATTCGATACTCTGCAGATTTACCAAGTAAGAGCGATGCACTTTAAACACATAAGGAAAGGGGTTTAACTGTTCTTCAAATTCTTTTAAAGTCATTCGCTTTAACAATTTTCCAAATCCGGTCACACTGCTATAGACAATTTCGATATAGTTACCCTCTACTTTTGCAAAAAGAAATGTCCCCATGTTTATTTCAAATTGCTCTCCGAGTATGGGTGTGTTTATTTGAATGGAATTGCTACTCTTTATGATTGATGACGGAGTCGCTATTTGTTTCAAAAAGTTAAAGTGCCGGTACAATAATCGCTCAAGGTTTAGAGGTAAAATGATTATTAAAATTAAGCTACCTACCAAAAAAGTGTTCCGAATTTCCTCCCAGAAATAGCGAAATGACCAGTTATCGGGATTCGTATAAATGAAATCCCGAAGGAAAAAACTGGTGAGACCAATTAAAAAGAGCAGAAGTGCTAGATTTAAAAATTCCTTACCAAGTGTCCAACGACTCGTATCCTTTACGGTTTTATTGAGTAAAAAAAGATAGCCCAGAGCCGTCGGTATCGGGATAAATGCATGCACTATTAGAATCCACAAACTACTTATTTTGTGCTCAGCTTGGTTCACATTAAATGGCTCAAACAAATAGGTAAACAGAAAGCTTATGATGGCTACACCACAAAGAAGTATGAAAACTTTTTTAAAGTCTTCATAATAAAACGGATAAGCCTGCTTTATATATACCTTAATTTTCATTTAATATTTTAACTATTAGGCTAGATTTTTTAGCTTGCAGGTAAGGGTAAGCTGAGAGAATAGTGATAAATTTCGTGGCATTTACCGACTCAAGTTGCTCCTCAATTTGAATGGGCTATAAGACTTAAAAGTTAACACGTTCCTGCCATTACTTATACAACATGTTAGCCGCCGCTGTTTAGTTATTTAATGCATCTTCTGTTAATTTTTTATAGGTATCCATCATTCCTAAATGTCCGAGCGGAGCTGTGTTTGTATACATGATTCCAATTATTTCTTTTTCATAATCAATCCAAAAGTAGGAATTATATGGACCACCAGTCCAAAATATCTCTTTTGTATTGCCGTTGTCCGTTATTTCAACACCAACCCCCTAATCCATATTTATTTCCATAAGCGTCCAAATCTCCAATTTGATTTGCAATCATTAATCGTATCGTTTCGAGCTTAAAAATCACAGTATTATTATAACTCCCAAAGTTACGTAACATCTTTGCCAAGATATAAAAATCATCGATTGATGTAACCACTCCTCCGTAAGGACTCCTCCATCCGACACCTCCCGATATTGCGTTTGGGAGTGTATTATAAATTGAAGAATCTCGATGGTCTTCAATAATCAATTTACCTTTTTCGTATATGTATACGTTTGAAAGCTTATTCGATTTGTTTTTGGGAACATAAAAATCTGTGTTTTTCATGTTTAAAGGGTTGAAAATAGTGCTTTTGAAATACTGGTTCAAAGGTGTTCCAGTCACTTTTTCAACTAAAAAGCCCAAAACATCATGAGAGTACCCATAATTCCATTTTTTATTTGGTTGGAACGCAAGAGGAATTTCGGTTATTGCGGATATAAAGTCTTCAAGAGGTTTATTCCATTGTGTAAAACCTGCCTTTAGATATAGTTTGTCGGTGTAACTCTCTCCATCACTATAAACTATCCCAGAAGTATGACGTAAGAAGTCACGAATTGTAGGTTTTATTGTCAACGCTTCGGAAGAGGAAGAGTCAGGCCTGGTCAGAACTTTTACTTTCTTGAATTCCGGAATATAGTTCTCAATTAAATCATCCAACAAAAACGCACCTTTCTCATAAAGTTGTAGGATAGCGATTGTAGTCATAATCTTTGTCATGGAAGCAATCGGAATTAGTGTTTCAGTGTTTATTGAAACAGCGCTTTCAATAGCACTGTATCCGTAAGATTTTAAATGTAGAATTTCGTCCTTCTTTGCAATCAAAGTGATTGCACCAGCTATTTTTCCGTTATCAACATGCTCAATAAAATAATTATCAAGTGTTTAAAAATCAATGTCTTGAGAGATACAGACTTGCAGGTTTACTCCAAATAACAGTAAAAATAGTGCTGTTTTAATTTTCATCATACTGTTTAAAGTTTGTGTGATGTTCACTTGTGGCTGTCGTACAAGATTAGTTACTCTGGGTAAGTTCTAAAGCTACTAAATAAAACACAAACTAAAAAAGTCCACAAGTCCCGATGATTCGGGATTCTTAAGTATGTTAAAACTAGTAATTAATTTATACGGTGGTGGTAAATCTTTTTTTTCAATAGTCTGATTTCTGCCCATTAACCACCATATATGGTTTGCGAATCATAAAAATACCAATCCATAGACGCTGAAAGCGGAGATGTAAATAAAAGCCGCTATAATGGCAGAGACTCCACCAATTTTTAATGTCATTTTTTATTCCATAGTGTAAACCTTTTTATTCTAGATGATTTAATTTTTGTTTTAATGCCACACTTAAAATTTGGTGGAATCATAAAGAAGTTCGGACCTTTGAATTAAGCACAAACTACCCTATGTTTTTTAAACACTGTTGATAGTGGTTATTTTAATTTTTCACCTAACAGCGCAATTTTCCCTAACCAATTCTCTTTATAATAAGCATTTGAACCCTTAATAGGCGAAATATAGGTCACCTTAACAGGGCTGATTCCACAAAATTCTAAAGTTCCTGTTTTGAATTGATTGATCGCTGGGCTTTTCATAAATAAGGAATCATACCATTTAGGGGTATCAGCTGTTATAATAATTCTTGCTGTTTTTCCTTTCAATAATTTTTTTGGCATTGGCTTTCCTTCGATAGGTTGAAAGGTTATTCCTGGTAAAAATGTACGGTCAATAAACCCTTTCATTAATGCGGGATAACCATACCACCACATTGGAAATACCCAGACAATATGGTCTGCTTTTTTTATTTTTTCTATAGCCTCAAGTAAATCGGGTTCTAGTTCTGTTCTTTTTCTGTACCCAAACTTCAGATTAGGATTAAAATCCAAGTCTGCAATGTTAATTTGAGTCAAGATTGCATCCGTCTTACTAGCCCCTTTTAAATACGCTTCTGATAGTGCATAATTATAACTCTGCTTGTCGGGATGTCCGTTAATAATTAAAACTTGTTTCATAATTTGTTCTTTATTTCTTCACAAAGAACGGCAGGATGCAACTCCTTAGAAAGGACATTTGTCTAATTCGATATCGCCTTTCTAATGCGACTTAAATGGCGCTGGGTAATCCCTAAATAAGAGGATAAATAGTTTAAAGGGATTAATTGTAGATATTCAGGTTGGTTAGTAAGTGAATCTTCGTGGCGTTTCTCGGCGCTTTCTTTTTGTAGTATGAAGATTCTTTTCTCCATTTTTATATATTCTTGTTCCGCAATGAATTTGAAAAATCGAAGCCAATTTGTGCTTGATTCCTCTAATTTTAAAATTTCATCTCTTGAAATAGTAAACAACTCAATATCTGTCAAAGCTTGAATATTTTCTACCGTTTTGGTTTGCGATAAAAAGGAAGAATAAGCACTAACAAAAGAATTGGAAAAAGTAAAACAATAGGTTACTTCCTCTTCCGAAGAGGAGTAATAAAATGACCTAAATAACCCAGAAACTAAAAAGGCTACTTCTTTAGAAGTTCTGCCCTCTTGGATAAAATAATCGCCTTTCTTTAACGTTTTACGAATTACGTTACTTTCGAATACATCAATGTCTTCATTCGAAAGTATATTAAATGATTTCAGGTAGTTTCTCATTTTTTTAATCATAGCTAATAATTTGATAAAAGCACTTGTACCAATATCCGCATATTAAATAATATAGTAACTGCTTGCTACATTCCTATGTTACAAATACTACGTTGTAACTCCCATGGGTAGCAATTCAAAAAAACATTGAATTCTAGGTTGAAGAAATCTAAATAATCAAACATACACCATAAATTATTCCACCTCCTTTAAAAGCACTTTAATAGAACGCTCTAACTGCTCGTCCCGACCTTTTGAAATAATTTCTGGTTGGTTTTTTACTAGAATATCTGGATTGGTCTCGTTATTCTCCATCCACTCCCCCGCCTTATTCTTGGCGCTTACAGGCACCACGCCCCAACGACCTCCATTGGGTAAACGTTCCCAACCAGCAAAACTACACGTACCTGGAACCGGCATTCCTACCGTCTTTCCTATTTTTAAATCTACATATCCACTCGCAAAACAAGAACCATCGCTGTACATCGATTCGTTGAACATAGCCAAGGTCGGTTTTGTCCATCTAGACGTTGGCTCGCCACCTACTTTCCTATCCTCGGTTTCATAGGACAAAAAGGGAATTCCTGTAAAGAACATAGCCAAATCTGCTACCAAATCACCACCACCGTTAAACCGCGTATCAACAATCACTGCTTCTTTATCGATAAACTTACCCATCATACGATCGTATATGTTTCGGTAAGGACCATCGCTCATTCCCGGTATATGCACATAGCCTAATTTTCCATTACTGGTTTTAGCTACCTCGTCTTCGTTTTGTTTCACCCAACGTTTATATAACAATCTACCTTCGTCGCCGAGGCTAATCGGCTTCACCGTAATCTGCTTTCTTTTGCCAGCGGCATCTACTATATCTAAAAGCATAAATGCTCCTTTTTTTCGGTTTAAATAACTGGCAATATCTCTTGTTGGAACTATCGTTTCCCCGTTTATTTTTTCGATAATCATACTGGGCTTTAAATTGAATCCTGCCTTATCTAATGGCCCGTCTTTAAGAATTTCGGCAATCTTAATACCATTACTTTTAAATTCATAATCCATAAAAATTCCTAGAGAAGCGGTTTCATCTCCGTTCGGGATATCATCATTGAACCTTCCTCCAGCGTGGGACACATTTAGCTCGCCCAATAACTCGGATAATAGTTCGGCAAACTCATAAGAATTTCCAATATGGGGTAAATACTTCTGATATTCGGTTCGCATTGCTTTCCAATCAATACCGTGAAAATCGGAACGATAGAAAATACCATTGGTACGCAACCAAACATGATCAAACATATATTGCCGTTCCGCGTCAGCATCCAATATCATTTCAGCCTTAAGCTTAACCGGCTTACTTTTCCCCGCTTTCGTATCAATTTTAGAAATTTTACCATCGGATAGTAAAAACAAGTTCTCCTGTTTCTTATCCCAAGACAAGCTCCCCGTTTTCGCACCTAGCGCTATCAACATTTTAGTGCTTTTAGTTCTTATCTCCGTTTCCCATAAATTAAGGCCCTTCTCAAAACGGGTCAAATAATATAGTTTTTCTCCATCTTTAGATAAGACTGCATCAGCTAATTTAGAAGAGTGAATAGTGAGACGGGCTTTACGCTCCCACACATTTTCAAGATTAAATTTTAAAGGTTCCACTTTTTTCTCTTTCTCCTCTGCTTCTTTCTTCTTTTTCTTTTTATCAGCTATTTCATCGGTGGTTTCATCATCCTTTTTATCACCTTCCTCAATCAATTTAAGTAAGTCATACTCCTCTTTAGACATATTAAATTTATCCCAACCATCTTTCGTTAAAAACATACTGTACACATCATATTCAGTTCTCCCACTGGTGGCATAGCTTTTTAATCCCTCACGATTGGCAAACCAAATCAACTGCTTTCCTTCATTTACCCATTTTGGAGTAATGTCTGCATAACCGCTCTCGGTTAGGTTCATACGCGTTTTTCCATCGGCGGAAATCAATAAAATTTCGTTATTACTAAGGCTTACGCCCCAGTCTACCAACAACCACTTACTGTCAGGACTCCATTGATAATATTTATCCCCGTCGGAAAAGTGATGTAATTCGTTTGGTGTTAATAAGGTTGTTTCACTATTTGTTTTTAAATTTTTAATTTTTAAAGTTCTACGCCCCTCTATGTATGCCATAGATTCTCCATCTGGAGAAAACTCTGGCAAGTATACATCTGCACTTTTAGCCAGTAGGGTATCCTCTTTAATCAGAGTAGCTGCAAAAAAATAAGGCTCTTCTTTTCTGACTTTATACGACTTATAAATTGCCCATTTTCCACCACGCTCACTTGCATAAGCCACCGACTTACCATCTGGCATAAATTTTACGAATCGTTCCTGCTCTGGGGTATTGGTAAGGCGTTTTGTTAGTGACCCATCGACAGACGTGACGAAAACCTCACCCCGACTTATAAATGCAATCTCCTTACCATTAGGGGCAATATCCATCTCACGTACCCCACCGTTAATAGAAACATATTCCACGGTATTTTCAGCGTTTTGCGTGCGTATAGTAATGTCCACTTTTTGTGGTTCGCTTCCTTCCGTGTAGGTATACAATTCGCCGTCATAGCTAAAGGCCATAGTACTGTTACCAATACTCAGAAAACGAATGGGATGCGTTTTAAATGTGGTCAGTTGTTCCGTTTGAGAAGGCATATCCAAATTGAGTTTGTGAATATTATAAGACCCGCTAGATTCACTCAGGTAAAAAACACTTTTCTCGTTAGTAGTGTATACTGGATTTCTATCCTCTCCTTTAAAAGTGGTAAGCATAGTATGTTTCCCAGTTTCCATATTGTATTTCCAAACATCCCTAGTAATGGCAGAAACATGGTGCTTTCTAAACGTATCCTCAAAACCTTTTTTATCATGATACAGCATTTCGGCACCATTTTTACTTAGCTGCACATCTTCTGCAGGAACCGTGAGAATTTGGTCTACCCTACCCCCTGTTAGCGGAACGCTATACAATTCTGGTTGCCTGCTAATAGGGTATTGTCTATGCGTAACTTCATCTTGTCGAGCCGCTCCAAATAAAACACCTGTATTATCTGCAGAAAACGAATAAGGCATTTCATCTGTACTATGGAAGGTCAATCGCTTCGCTGTTCCACCTTTCGCATCCATAGTGAAAACATCAAAATTTCCAAATCGATTTGAGGCGAAAGCCAACGACTTTCCGTCAGTACTCCAAACCACTCCATAATCATGAGCCGTATGAAAGGTAAGCTGCCGCGCTACACCTCCATCAGCTGGAACACTATAAATATCCCCTTTATACGTAAAGGCAATAGTGGCACCATCTGGCGATATAGCTGGATATCTAGCCCATTGCGGATGCCCTTGGGCACTTAATAGGGCTATAAATAAAAAGGAAAACGTCGTTAGTAAATAATTTTTCATTTCTCGTTTTGGCTGATAAATTAAATGGTAGGAAGATAGGGAATTGGTTGATTAATACAAAGGTAAAAACAAGTTCAACTCAAACTCAAACTCAAACTTATATATATATATAAACCTTGCTGCCGTTGACGTGATTTAAGTGTTAAAGCATCAAAATATCCCCTCCCTGATGGGGATTATGGGGTGGGTACAATGATGAAGAAATCTAAACAGACCAATCAAGCCTTTGACGTAAAAACCAAATGTCTTAAGAGGAAGAACTATCTTTATGTCTCTTTAATAAAATAGCATGTGAATACCCAAAAAGAAAAAGACTACTGGACAGAACGATATGTAAACCAAAACACAGGTTGGGATATTGGGTATCCTTCTACCCCTTTAAAGAACTATATAGACCAATTAACTGACAAGTCCATAAAAATTTTAGTTCCTGGAGCTGGCAACGCGTATGAGGCACAATACTTATGGGAACAGAGTTTTAAAAATGTTGTTGTTATTGATATTTCCGAAGTCCCTTTAAAAAACTTTAAAAAACGAAATCCTAATTTCCCTGAAAATCAATTACTGCATGGGAATTTCTTTGAGCATAAAGAATCGTATGACCTGATCATAGAACAAACCTTTTTTTGCTCCTTTATTCCGAGTGATAAAAATAGAACTGCGTATGCAAAACATATGGCATCACTATTAAAACCTACAGGAAAATTAGTTGGCCTTTGGTTCGATTTTCCGATTACTTACAATCTGGAAAAGCGTCCGTTTGGAGGAAATAAAGCGCTTTACCTTAGCTATCTGAACCCCTACTTTAAAACGGTAACCTTCGAGTCTTGTTATAACTCTATACCCCCTAGACAGGGGAAGGAACTGTTTGGGATTTTTACTAAAAAGTAAATTCTAGTTGGTTTTTGGTCTCAGTGCTTTTTTAATACCACCAACCACTTGATATATTATAAAAAATACCAAACATAGCATACTACCAAATACAATAGGAATGATAGCTCCAAAAGTAAATGCGGCACCTAGCACCCAACCCAAAAGGTATTCTGATTTGAATAAAGGGAACATAAAGGCTAGTATGAAAATTAGACCCATTATGTAATCCGTAACTTCAATTCCGTTTAAAAAAGTCACCGAAATACTTATGGCGAATAATAGTCCAGTTAACAATCGTAAACTAATTAACTTTAGTGATTCCTTGTTATCTGGCTGATCAAGGCGTTTAGAAATACGAAATAATAAGAAGTACGTAAAGATGGGCAAAACAATAGCACCCCACCAATTAGGAATACCTGGCATATCTTTACTTTGTAAGATATAGTGGGTGGGTATACCACCATGAAAATAATCCCAAGCAATATGACCGAATATAGTTAAGGTTATTATAGCTGTAATGAAAAGCTGGAGTTTTTGAGACAATTGATTTTTCATTGGTTTTGATTTGATTGATCTATACATAAGACGCAGGTTTTGCTTCTTTGTTACGGCTTAAATTGAATACTTAAGAATATAGCGGCGTTGGATAATTATTGTTTTCGATAAAATAGCTAGTTTATCAAACCATAGTTAACACCCTTTTAAGAAATACACCTTTGCTTTTTCCTATATTTAGGCGACTAATTAACGTACCAAAAATGACCAAAAAACTACTACCGGCAAATACGCTTACAGCTCTTTTTTTTCTGGCTGTCCAAAAGAATTAAACAACGAGTAACAAATGGGCCTTTCCAGTCCAATTATATGCTTTACTTGTGCTGCTATAGGTGTTAATTAGGAAAGCACTCAGAATTAAAAAAAATATTCATAACTGATAATTAACACTTGGTAATCTTAAAAATCAACTAACACATTACATTAATGAAATACGTTTTAAACTCCCTATTATTCCTTTTTTGCATTAGTACTGCACTTGCACAGAATTTTGATATGAAATTAATGCAAGACCTAAAACCTAGAAATATTGGACCTGGCGGTATGAGTGGTCGTGTTACGGCCATAGATGCCGTACATTCCAATCCTGAAATCATGTATGTAGGGACTGCCTCCGGTGGACTATGGAAATCTACATCTGGCGGTATCAAATGGGACCCAATTTTTGACAAGGAACTAACTGCATCTATAGGAGCTGTGGCCATTCAACAATCCAATCCCTCCGTAATATGGGTGGGCACGGGAGAAGGAAATCCTAGGAACAGTCTTAATGGTGGATATGGGGTATATCGTTCGTTAGACGGAGGTAAATCTTGGAAATCCATGGGCTTGGAAAAAACACGACATATTCATCGGATAAAAATTGACCCAACAGACCCCAACACTGTTTATGTTGGCGCCATAGGTTCCCCTTGGGGCGAGCATGAGGAGCGTGGCGTATACAAAACTACGAACGGTGGCGAAACGTGGGAACAAATTTTATTCGTTAACAATAAGACTGGCGTAGCAGATATGGTAATGGATCCTACGAATCCGAACAAGCTGATTGTCGCCATGTGGGAACATAAAAGAGACCCTTGGTTCTTTAAGTCTGGCGGAAAAGGGAGTGGTATGTACATGACCCATGACGGTGGAAAAAACTGGAAACAAATTACGGAAGAGGACGGCCTTCCGGAAGGAAATCTTGGTCGTATAGGAATTGCCATTGCTCCTGGAAAGCCTGATATTGTTTATGCTTTGGTAGAGGCAAAGAAAAATGCATTGTACAAATCAGAAGATGGCGGTTTTAAATGGAACATGATTAATAACAAATCTGACATTGGCAACAGACCATTTTACTACTCCGAAATATACGTAGACCCACAAAATGAAAATAGGGTATATTCCGTATTTACCTACATAAACGTATCCGAAGATGGCGGCAAGAACTTTAAAGAGCTTATGCCGGCCTACAGAGCTAATAATGGCGTGCATCCAGACCATCACGCATGGTGGATACATCCAGAAAACGGACAGTTTATGATGGACGGGAATGATGGCGGAATGAATATTACCAGAGACGGTGGAAAATCATGGCGTTTTGTAGGTAATATTCCAGCTGCACAGTTTTACCACATTAATGTAGATAATGAGTTTCCATACAATGTGTATGGTGGTATGCAAGATAACGGTTCTTGGAGAGGTCCGGCCTATGTGTGGCGGGATCAGGGAATACGCAATAGCTACTGGCAAGAAATAAGTTTTGGCGATGGTTTTGATGTGGTACCGGATTTGGACGACTCTCAGTTTGGCTATACCATGAGCCAACAGGGAAGTGTATCGCGTTATGACCATATAACAGGAAACAACTATACGGTACGCCCTACCCCACCGGATGCAGATACAAAGCTTCGTTTTAACTGGAACTCCGCCATTGGGCAAGACCCGTTTGATAATAGCAGTGTCTATTTTGGGAGTCAGTTTGTACACAAAACTTCAGATAAAGGTCTTACTTGGAGCATTATTTCTCCGGATTTAACCACCAACGACCCAGAAAAGCAAAAACAAAGCGAAAGTGGTGGATTAAGTATGGATGCTACGGGAGCTGAAAACCATACGACCATTCTGGTTATTGAACCTTCTCCTCTAGAAAAGGATATGCTATGGGTAGGAACCGATGATGGTAAAGTACATTATACACAGAATGGCGGCACGACCTGGATCGAGGTTACACAGAATATAAAAGGACTGCCCGCCGGAAGCTGGATTCCACAGATAAAAGCATCTAATAAAAACAAAGGGGAAGCGCTTTTAATTGCCAACGACTACCGAAGGTTCAATTACACGCCATATGCCTACCGTACTAAAAACTATGGAAAAACATGGGAACGTATTGTAGATGGGAGCGATGTACAAAGCTACGCCCTAAGCATTGTAGAAGATTTAGAAAACCCTAACTTATTGTTCTTAGGTACCGATGACGGACTCTACATCTCTTTTGATGCTGCTGCAAATTGGCAAAAATGGACTGAAGGCTTCCCTACGGTATCTACCAAGGATTTAGTAATTCACCCTAGAGAGCATGACTTGGTTATTGGCACCTTTGGCCGCGCGGCTTGGGTTATGGATGATATTCGTCCCTTAAGGGCTCTTGCTTCTAACAGATCAATCCTACAAGCAGATGCAAAACTTTTTAATCCGCCTACGGCATACCAGGCAGCTTATCAGCAACCAACTGGAAGTCGGTTTGGAGGAGATGCGATGTACAACGCAGAAAACAAAAAAGAAGGTGCTATGATTACCTACTTTTTGAAGGAAGGGAAGAAGAAAGGGCCCGACAAGAAAGCTGATGATACCGAAAATGAAGAGAAAGATACCGATACGGCAACTCCCGAATCAATGGAGGAAGCAAAAGAAAAAATGACCGGAGTACAGAAAAAGGATTCCGTACAATTTGATATTTATGATGGAACACGATTAATACGAACTCTAAAATATAAAACGCCTGAAAAAGCAGGGTTCCATAGAATTTATTGGGAAATGGACGAAAAAGGACCAAACCGACCTTCACGTACTATTTCCAAGAACAAAAAAGAAGCTGGAGGAATGGACGTTAAACCGGGAACCTATATCATAAAAATGAGTTTTGGGGATGTAACGGAGGAGGCAATGATTACGGTAAAATCTGACCCTAGATTACCTATAAATATTGCCGCTATTAATGAGGTGTACACTACTGGAAAAAATATAGAAAAGATGAGCCAGACGGCTGCGGATGCCGTTAAGCAATTGGTAGAAAGCAAAATAGTGGCTGAAAAATATAGAAAAGACCTTAAAGAACTGGACGAAAAAAAGTACACAGACCAGATAAGGGCATCAAAAGCTATTGTAAAAGAGGTAGATTCTGTTGTCGCCCTTTATTTAGGAACCGTAGACAAACGCCAAGGCATTACCCGAAATCCTGAAATCACGGTAATGCAGCGCATTAGAACCGCTAGCTATTATACCAATACCCGAAAAACGGGTATCACGAAAACTGAACGTGACCTTATTCGGTATGCGGAGACTGAACTAAAAAGTGCTTTAGAGAAAACCAATACATTCTTTAGCGACAAATGGAAAGTATATAGGGGAACTATAGAAAAATTAAACGTTTCCCCGTTCAAAGAAACCGAAAGCTTTTCGTTTGATTAAAACTTTGAAGCAGTAGGCATAACGTAAGTAATTATATTTCTTTTGGATAGAAACTTTGTGAAACAGCTATTACGGTTAAATTCAACCTATAAGATAGGTGTTTCACAAAGAATCCAAGAGTGATAGGATTTAGCAATACCAAGCTATTTAAAAGAGGTTATAAAGCGTAGTAACAATTACTCCTTTTTCGTCCTTTAAAGGAACTGACACTAGTTGTTTTTCAAATAGCACCTTAAAGTTAAACGGTGGCGTAGTTAGGTTGATACCACTTTGTTTTTTTAGCCTGATTCCCTGCCCTGAAATAATGTCTTTATTTGGTATAAAATCCCCTTCGGGCAAATGTTCTGTTAGAACCACATATTTAAAATCCGTAAGCTTTCGCAGCACTGCAAATACTTCAGTATTGGACAAATGCTGTAACACCTGCCTTAGTACCGCACAATCTCCGGAAGGCAAATCTTCCCCTGCAATATCCAAACACTGGAATTCTAAACGTTCTTGGTTGAATTTTTCTTTGTTATGCACGATCAGTGCTGGAACGATATCCACCGCAATATAGTTCTTGGTATGCCTTACCAATTCTTTACCTATATTAAAATCCCCACAGCCTAAATCACAAACGACAAGAGGAGCTCTAAAAGAGTTCAAAAACGAAGTGAGTACTTCTAAGTAGGGATTTATAAGATCGGGATTATGGGAACCCACACCCGAATAAAACGCCGCTGTATTACTGCCCCATAGGTTAAGAGCATACACCTGTTCCATAGCTGCTTTGGTTGGCCACGGTTTTTTTGATTTCCGAATTTTTTTCATTTCCATGTTCCTCAACAAACTTCTGTTATCCAAAATATAGCATTACCCTCGCAAAGCTTAAACGGTTAAATGTACCCATACACAAGTAAATGAATCTATTTAACACAATAGCTGAAACTATGAGGAGAGGGTTCTATTGGCCAATGGAAGTTACCTAGTACTTCTATAGAAGTAACCAACAAGGATGGTCAGATTAAACAAATGGGGACCAATAGCTATCCTTTTTTAGCTGCTGCGACACCTGTTTTTTGTTCATAAATTTTTTGTACGATAGCGTGCAAATCTGGGATTACGTTTCTGGCTAATTTAGAATTACCATTCAGTAATACACAGATTCCTAAATCGGATGCTGGGTATACCGCAATCTCGTTTCTGTAGTTATTTACACTACCGCCATGGTGCCAAACGGTTTCAACGTCAGCAGCATCTGCTTTTTGGTATTCATGAATACGCCATCCAAAACCGTAGGAGGATTTAACGTGGCCATCCCAACGCTGGTAATATTTATTTTTATTCTTAAAGGTTATAAATGGCTCAAAAGCCTGCTTCATGGAAATCGATTCTAATACATCGGGATTATGACCAAGTAAAAACCGCATCCATTTGGCCATATCTACTGAACTTGCATTGATTCCCCCCGCCAATACTGCGTTGTAGTATTTGTCGGTTAACGGTGTAGTCCTCCAACTTTTGCCATTTCTTCTATGCGGCAAGGCCACATTTTTTTCTTTAAGCAAATCTGTATGGTCCATAGAGATGTGCGACATATCCAAAGGCTTAAAAAACCTATCAGTCAATAATGTTCTAACATCGGCACAGGCAGCCTTCCGCATTACTTCTTGCCCTATCGCAAACATAGCGTTCTGGTAGCTGTATAGTTGACCTGGGATACTAATTGGTGCGACCTCATCGAACCGATGGGCGATTTTTTCTATGGATATGCCCGCCTCTACCAAATTGGTGAAACTGTGATAAGGCGTTCCCGAGGTATGAGAAAGGATATGTTCAAATTTTACACTTTTGGTATTATTTTCATCGCCAAAGCTAAAATCAGGTAAGTACTTCACTATCTGATCATCGAAACTTAATTTACCTTCTGACTGTAAGCTAGCAGCCAAAACACCTCCAAAACCCTTGGACAAGGACCCTAGTCGAAATACGGTCTCACCATCAACAGCAGTATTTTTATCGACACTCCGTTTTCCAAATCCATTAGAAATCAAAATTGAATCTCCTTGTACGATGCTTACACCAGCGCCAACGATATCTCCAGCTTTTATTGCTTGTTCAAAATAAGAATTTAAAGCATTGAATAATAATTTTTTATGAAAATTATATACCCGTGATTCTTGTACATCTGCCAAAGATTTATTTGGAGACTGAACAGAATTACTAATGTTATTATTACCTGAATCAACTGAAGAAACTGTTAGTATATAAACTGTAAGTACAATAGCAGCGCTGCCAATAAATAATTTAATCCGATGCACAATTAAAAAGATTTAGGTATCGTTAAAACGCAATATTTTATATTAAAGTATCGATGAACTGCATTACTCATAGCGTTGAACAAATTGTTAATTCTTTAAAAATAATGCTTATTACTAAAGAACACAATGTTATACAAAAAAAGAACCTATAAAATAAGTTCTTTTAATTTCGATTTTAGTATTTGATATTTTTATTACAAGTGCATTACCATTTTGCGATAGTTTACCTCCTTTTGCTTTCTTATTATAAAAATAGTTAAAGCTATAAGAACTCCAAAAGAAGCTAACATAGCACCTACCAAACTAGAATATATAATTCCGTAACCAAACGCGATGGGTAGTCCAGCCAAGTAAGCTCCAGAAGCATTTCCCATGTTAAAAGCACTTTGATTCATGGAAGAAGCTAGCATTTCAGAACCTTTAGACGTATTGATAATAGCCACTTGTATGGGCGTTGCCACTGTAAAGGAAACAACACCTATTACAAAAGTCAACACCATTAATAAATAAGGGTTAGTAGCAATAACCATGTTTATAAGTAAAATAATAACCATTAAGGACAGACTAAGAATAACTGCTTTTAACGGCGAAAAAAGTTCTGCCATTTTAGCACCAATAAAATTACCTACTACCATTCCTAATCCGGCAAGCATCATGGCATAGCCTACAAAATTATCAGATAACCCGGCAATATTAGTTATCAGTGGTGCAATATAACTATACCATGCAAAAAAGCCACCCGTTCCAATGGTCGTTAAGGCAATTAATGCCCAAAACTCCATGTTTTTAAATCCATTTTGACTAGGTACTTTCTTTTCTTTATTCTGAGTTTCTATATGTGGCATCCAAAGTAAGATACTAGAAAGTGCTAAAAGACCTACTGCACCTACAAGAAAAAAAGAAGCACTCCAACTAAACTGTTGTCCAAGATATGTCCCTAAAGGCACTCCTAAAACATTTGCTATAGTAAGACCCGAAAACATAATAGAAATAGCTTGTGCAGACTTCCCTGGCTTTGATAGTTTGGTAGCAACAACAGCACCAATACCAAAAAAGGCACCATGTGGAATTCCAGATAAAAACCTTAGAAATAATAAACTACTATACCCAGTTGCCAATCCCGATAGCGTATTGAATACCGTGAACCAAATCATTAACATGAATAGCATTCTTTTAGCTGAAACTTTTGAACCTAAGCTTGTCAAAATAGGAGCTCCTACCACCACACCTAAGGCATATGCAGCAATAAAGTGACCCGCTTCTGAAATTGTGATATCCAATGAGCTAGATACCTCTGTTAGGATACCCATAATTACAAACTCTGTAAGGCCAATACCAAAACCTCCTATGGCCAATGCCAGCAAGGCTTTCTTATTTGATGGATTAGTTTTCATAACCGTTTTGTTATATAAGGCCACCCGTTTATTTATAAATTGACCTTATAATTATCGGAACAAAGTTATGTTGAGATATTTAAATCTTAGGTACAGTATTATCCAATATATATTCTAAATTAACAGATTATGCGTTTTTTATAAAAAATTAAGATAAAATACCATATTAAAAAACATCGAAGTACTATTCCGATGCTTTTTAATGTCTTGTATATGGTTATTATAAAATATAATCCGTGCTCACGAAATTGGAGCGTTTCGTCCGCATTAATTGCTGAATAATCTCCGTATTTAAATCTTTTTCCTTAGAACATGAAGTGGTACAGCAGTAATAATTTTATTGATTTAATGCTTCAGTATTCTTGATATAAGAACAATATAACCGTCATAAAACGAAACTAATTCCAAACCGCAAAATCTTCCTAGACAAGCAAAGTCAGTATATAATAACAATGTTTAGTAGCTAAATGTTGCTAAAAAGCAGGGAATCAACACCTTTTTTTAATTCGCTTTCATACCAAATACATGTGATTTTACGTTATGTAAGAGTTATCTTATTTAATTAATTTTATGAAAATACATCAACAACAGTATACCAGCGTTGAAGACCTAAATAATCTGGCTATGAATTTTATACCAGATATATTCTTTATTTTTATCTCTCCACAATTTACCAATCCAAAGAATTTTATAAAAAACCTTCATCTTCAATTTCCAAATACTTTAGCTATTGGTTGCTCTACTGCTGGCGAAATACTAGGTAACGAAGTATTGGACGGTACCGTAGCGTTAACAGCAGTAAAGTTTGAGAGCACCAAATTAAAGCTTGTACATACAGATCTCGGAGATCATGAAATGGATAGTTATAAAACCGGAAAGACCATTAGTGAGTCCCTTCATCAGAAAGACCTTAGACATATTTTTGTCCTAAGTGATGGTCTGGAAGTCAATGGGGCAGAATTAGTTAGCGGATTATATGACAACCTGAATAAATACGTAAGTATAACAGGAGGTTTAGCAGGGGATGGGGCCGATTTCAATAATACGTTTATTGTCTACAATAACGAAATGGCATCTAGAAAAGTAGTAGCCTTAGGGCTTTATGGCGCGGGTTTAAAAGTTGGTTTTGCATCCAAAGGTGGTTGGGACAGTTTTGGAATAGAAAGATTAGTGACAAAATCCAATAAAAATGTGCTGTATGAATTGGATGGCAAACCAGCACTGGAGCTTTATAAATCTTATCTAGGTGATAAAGCCAAAGACCTTCCAGGCTCAGGATTACTGTTTCCGTTAAGTATGCGTGATAAAAACCAAGGTACACCTGTGGTTAGAACCATCCTTGGTATAGATGAAAAAAATAATAGTTTAACATTTGCGGGCAACATTCCGGAAGGCTCTTATGTTCGGTTGATGAAAGCCAACATAGACCGCATCATAAAAGGGGCGGAGGAATCCGCCATAACATGCAGAGAGAGTATGGATGATGAACAGCAATTAGCTTTTCTAATTAGCTGTGTAGGTCGCAGGTTAGTCTTAAAACAACTTGTGGAAGAAGAGATAGAGGCAGTTAACGAACAGCTTGGTGAGGGAATTTTCACCACAGGATTCTATTCCTATGGTGAAATTGCCCCTTTCGATGAATTTTCACCTTGTGAACTGCACAACCAAACCATGACTATTACGACCCTTGCAGAATGAAACGATACCATCGATTACTAAATAGACAACTAAAGAAAACTAATTTGACTAACAACCAGTTAGACAAATTAACTCCATTTTTGGAACAAATCAACGAAGCCTATGTAGCCTTTGACAAGGATCTTAAGCAAACCGAAAACGTCCTAGAAAAGAGCTCTCAAGAGCTTTTTTTAGCAAATAAGCGACTAATTTCCAGAATTGACGCAGTTTCTAGTAGATTGTCTAAAGTTGCGGAAAACATTAAGGATGTGATTTTTGAAATAGACCTTGAAGGTAATTGGAAGTATCTTAACCCCGCTTGGGAAAAACTTTCTGGTTATACAGTTGCCGAATGTATAGGTAAGCCTTTTTATGAAAAGAGCTATACCCTAGATGGGGAACATATTATAAATTTGATTGATTTAGAGCAACTAAATCTAAATATTCAAAGTAATGTTTTACGGGTGCAAACAGCACACAAGGAAACTAAATGGGTGGATGTTTCTGTCAAAGGGATTATCGATAAAACTGGCACAATCCAAGGCTATATTGGAACTATTGTAGATATTTCGGACTTAAAAAAGACAGAAATTGAACTGCTTAATGCAAAAGATAAAGCGACCTTAGCTAACCGGGCCAAGGATGAGTTTTTATCAACAATGTCTCATGAAATACGGACCCCTTTAAATGCGGTAATAGGTATTAGTCATTTAATGCTATTAGAAAACCCCAAACCAGAACAATTAGAAAATCTTCAGACCTTAAAATATTCATCAGAACATTTATTAGGACTTGTAAACGATATTTTGGATTTCAATAAAATTTCCTCGGGTTCTTTAGACTTAGAAAAGGTAGAATTTAGTGTTACCCATTTGCTTAACGGCATACAAGGTATTTTTAATAATCGGGCCAAAGCAAAGAATATACGGTTCGCTATCAAAAAAGATAACGTTTTGCCAGATGTGCTAATGGGAGATTCTGTTCGTATTTCACAGATACTTAACAACTTGGTTAGCAACGCTTTAAAGTTTACAGAAAAAGGCAGGGTAACTCTTGATCTTGAAATGGCGGCAGAAACCGAAGAAACCTGTCTTTTAGAGATTTTTGTAAGGGATACCGGAATAGGAATCCCGTCAGAAAAGCAAGAAAGAATATTCCAATCCTTTGCCCAGGCAAATTCAGATACGACTAGAATATATGGGGGTACTGGACTAGGATTAGCTATTTGCAGGCAATTACTAGAATTAATGGGAAGCACATTACATGTTGATAGTGAAGAAGGTAAAGGCTCTACTTTTAGTTTTTTATTACAACTAAATAAAGGAACAACAGAGTCAACCTTAACTTCTAATAACGAGCACGGTATGCTAGAAGGGAAGGATGCTCCCGACCTAGTTGGTGCAAAAATACTAGTTGCCGAAGACAACAAAGTAAACATTATGGTCATTAAAAAATTCCTCTCTAAATGGCATGTTGACTTCGATATTGCCGAAAATGGAGAGATTGCATTTGAAATGGCTAAACAAAACAGCTACGACCTTGTATTAATGGATTTACAAATGCCAGTTATGAATGGGTTTACATCGTGTAAATTAATAAAGGAATCTTCCCAATCCCTAAATAGGAATATCCCCATATATGCACTTTCTGCATCAACAAGTGCTGATATAAAAAATGAAATAATGGATAATAAAATGAACGGACTAATTTCTAAACCGTTTAACCCAAATGAATTACATCAGAAATTGAGCGACATTATCAAAGAGGCAAGGGCAAAGCTAAAAAGCCATGCCCGAACCTAAAAACTTAAAGAATATAATCCGTGCTCACAAAATTAGAGAGTTTGGTTTCCAACAGTTGTTTTATGACTTCTGTATTAAGGTCGTTATCCTTAAAGGCCACAAAAGTCCTAATTGAGAAAGAACGCAGTGCATCATGCACACTCAATGTAGCCTGGGCAGAATCCTTCCTCCCTGTAAACGGATACACATCTGGTCCTCTTTGACAGGAACTGTTCAAGTTCACTCTACAAACAAGATTTACCAAAGTATCAATTAACGGCGCTAAAGCATAAACGTCCTTACCAAAAAGACTCACCTGCTGCCCATAATTACTTTCAGCCATATCATCTAAAGGCTCCTCAATATCCACAAAGGGAAGTATAGGGATTATAGGACCAAACTGTTCCTCTTGGTACACGCGCATATCTTTTGTGACCGGATACAAAACAGCTGGCCAGATATAATTATCAAAATGTTGTCCGCCTTTTTTATTCAGTATTTTAGCACCTTTCGAAAGGGCATCATCTATTAGTTCTTGAATATATGCTGGCTTTTGGGGCTCGGGTAATGGGGTTAATTTCACCCCGTCATCCCAAGGGTTACCGAACTTTAAACTGTCTACCGCTTCAGCAAAACGTGCATTGAATTTCTTTTGAATATCTTCATGTACATAGACCACTTTAAGGGCAGTACAACGTTGTCCATTAAAGGAAAGTGTTCCTGCAATACATTCGTTTATGGTCAAATCCATATCTGCATCTGGTAAAATGATTGCTGGATTTTTAGCCTCCAAGCCCAGTACCAATCTCAAACGATTACTTTTTGGGTGTTGCTCCTGTAACGCATTAGCAGATTTACTGTTCCCAATCAAGGCGAGCACATCTACCTTTCCGGTTTTCATTATCGGTGCTGCGACTGCGCGACCTCTTCCGAATATAATGTTGACTACCCCTTTTGGAAAACTAGATTGAAATGCTTCCAAAAGTGGTGTAATTAATAATACCCCATGCTTTGCCGGCTTAAAAATCGCAGTATTTCCCATGATAATTGCGGGAATCAATAAGGCAAACGTCTCGTTCAATGGGTAATTATATGGTCCAAGACATAAGACCACGCCAAGCGGTCCTCGTTTAATATGGGCATAAACGCCATCCTGTTTTTGAAATTTGGCAGCATCCCTATCTAGCTGCTTGTAATCCTCTATCGTATCCACAATATAATCAACCGTACGATCAAATTCCTTTTCAGAATCGGGCAGAGATTTACCAATTTCCCACATTAGCAATTTTATAATTTCTGTCCTTTTGGTCTTCATTTTGCTAACAAAAACCTCCATACATTCAATACGATCTTTTACCTGCATGGTGGGCCAAACTCCTTGACCCTTGCCATATGCGCCCAAAGCAGCGTCCAAAGCCTCTAATGCTTCTGCTTCCTGTAAATCAGGTATACTTCCTAACAAGGTAGGTTTATAATCTTCTGTAGAAGAAATTGTTGAAAACACTTCTGTGGTTTCCCCTTTCCATTCTTTTAATTCTCCATTTACTAAATAGTGCTTTTGATGTAAAGCCTCATGTATTTGAAATTCTTCAGGTATTTTCATAGCATTTTTGCGCTTAAGATATTTTAATTTATTCGTTTTTCCAAATAGTTAGATTGTTCTTTTATTATATAATGAAAGCTAAACCAAATACTCAAATAAGTCTGGCTTGTCATTTATATAATCACCATAGAAATTATTTGCTTTCATTCGCTGAATCAATGGTGCTAAGTCTTCTGGGCTTTTCAATTCAATTCCTACCACCGCAGGTGCATTCTCGCGGCTAGACTTCTTTGTATATTCAAAATGAGTAATATCATCTTTAGGACCTAGAATATCTACCACAAACTGCTTTAAGGCTCCTGGTCTTTGTGGAAACCTAATAATAAAATAGTGTTTTAGTTTGCCATATAGTAAAGCACGTTCTTTGATTTCTGCTGTCCTTGCGATATCATTATTACTACCTCCAATTATACACACTACATTCTTGCCTATTATCTCGTCCTTATATTGATCTAAGGCGGCAATAGTCATCGCTCCTGCCGGTTCAACTACAATCGCATCTCTGTTATACAAATCAAGAATAATTTGGCAAACCTTACCTTCATCTACCGTAATCATATCATCTAAAAAGTTATTACAGATGGGAAATGTTAACTCCCCTACCCGCTTTACAGCCGCTCCATCAATGAACTTGTTAATATGGTCCAAAGCAAATATTTTTCCCTTCTCCATTGAAGATTTCATAGAGGGTGCTCCTTTTGGTTCTACACCAATAATTTTAGTGTTTGGCGACAGCTGACTAAAAACACTAATAAGACCAGATGCCAAACCACCACCACCAACGCAAACAAAAAGATAATCTATTGGATTTTTAGTTTGTTTCATTAATTCTAACCCAACGGTAGCCTGACCTTCAATAATTTTCGGGTCATTAAAGGGATGAACAAAAATCTTTCCTGTTTTAGCTCCATGAACTTGCGCTGCTTGAGAGGCATCATCGAAGCTATCACCCTCCAAAACCACATCTACCCAATCACCGCCAAATAAGCGCGTTTGCTCCACTTTTTGCTTTGGTGTTACCGATGGCATGTAAACCGTACCCTTGATTTTTAAATGATGACAAGCAAAGGCGAATCCTTGAGCATGATTACCTGCACTTGCGCATATGACTCCATTTTTAATTTCTGATGCAGTCAGCGAACTTATTTTATTAAAAGCCCCTCTAATTTTATAGGAGCGTACCCGTTGTAGGTCTTCTCTTTTTAACTGAACAGTACAGTCAAATTCTTTTGCAAGTCGAATACTAAGAGTCAATGGGGTTATTTCTGAAATCTCAGAAATTATTTTAGCAGCACTATGTATATCATCCAATTTAGGAAAATAGGAGATGGGTACTTTTTTATTAGGTTTTCCCATAGATTATGATAGCTTATAAGTTTTAGTCAGCACTCTGTTTATTACCTACTATTTTAAAACCAAAATTGTCCGGTTAAGAATAACTGAATAGAAATCTAGTTTTCATACTGAAATTTCCTTTTAATTATTCTTAACCGGACAATAGGAAAGCCTGGTTTAGATTTTAAAGGTTATACGATTGGTTTCATAGCGGTCATAGATTCCCGTAAACGAGTTCCTACGATTTCTACCGGATGCTCACGTAACGCTTTATTAATTGCTATTAACTGTGCATTATCAATATGATTATCCATTCCTTCTGAATAATTATTGCCAATGACATCTGTATCAATATGCTTCATAAAGTCAGTCAAAAGTGGCTTACATGCGTGATCAAAGAGATAACAACCATATTCAGCCGTATCTGAAATAACACGGTTCATTTCAAATAATTTCTTTCTCGCAATGGTATTTGCTATTAATGGTGTTTCATGTAATGATTCGTAATAGGCAGATTCTGCAATAATACCAGATTCTGTCATGGCCTCAAAGGCTAACTCTACACCAGCCCTTACCATAGCTACCATTAAAACTCCATTATCATAAAACTCTTGTTCTGAAATTTCCTGACTCCCAGCATGAGTTTTTTCAAAAGCAGTTTCACCTGTAGCCGCTCTCCACGTTAATAAGTTTTTATCATCCTTAGCCCAATCTTCCATCATGGTTTTAGAAAAGTGACCCGTCATGATATCGTCCATATGCTTTTGAAATAACGGACGCATAATATTTTTTAATTCTTCGGATAGTTCAAATGCCTTAATTTTTGAAGGGTTTGAAAGACGGTCCATCATATGCGTAATACCACCGTATTTCATGCCCTCCGTAATGGTTTCCCATCCATATTGAATCAATTTAGAAGCGTAACCAGCATCCATTCCTTTTTCTATCATTTTATCAAAACAAAGGATAGATCCTGTTTGTAACAAACCACAAAGAATAGTCTGCTCTCCCATTAAATCAGATTTAACCTCGGCAACAAAAGACGATTCCAATACACCAGCTTTATGCCCACCAGTACCAGCCGCATATGCTTTTGCCTGTGCTAATCCCTTACCCTCTGGATCATTTTCTGGGTGTACCGCAATTAGAGTGGGTACTCCAAAACCTCGTTTGTATTCTTCCCTAACCTCAGAACCAGGGCTCTTTGGTGCTACCATAATCACCGTCAAATCTTTACGAACCTGCGTGCCCTCTTCAACAATATTAAACCCATGAGAGTAAGATAATGTTGCACCCTTCTTCATTAAAGGTATTACAGCGGTCACTACAGCGGTATGCTGTTTATCTGGCGTAAGATTGATGACCAAATCTGCACTTGGAATCAGTTCATTATAGGTTCCGACGGTAAATCCGTTTTCAGAGGCATTTATAAACGACTGTCGTTTTTCTTTAATGGCTGCATCGCGAAGTGTATAGGAAATATCCAAACCAGAATCCCTCATGTTTAAACCTTGGTTCAAACCTTGAGCACCACAGCCAATGATGACTATTTTCTTTCCTTTTAAGGAAGTTACACCATCAGAGAATTCTGAGGACTCCATAAACCTACATTTACCTAGCTGGGTCAATTGATCTCTTAGGGATAGTGTGTTAAAATAATTTGCCATTTTGTATGCTGTTTTAATTTTTATGCCGAAATAATTCAGCTTTAGTGTTACTAATTAATTTATATGTATTACTGTTGAAATTCTTTCAATAAGGCTGATATCTGCATTTCTTCCTTTGAGACGGCTATGCGACCAGAACGTACGAACTGCATGATACCAAAGTGCTTGAATTTCTCATACATCTCATCTATTTCATTTCTTCTACCGCTTTTAGCAAGCACAAAAAAATCACGAGCCACCGTAACGATCTGGGAATTACTATCCTTAATAATATTCTGAATCTGACGTTCATCGAAAAGTAGGTCTGAGGCTATTTTAAACAAAGCAGATTCTTGATAAATAGTTTCATCATCCGTATGATAGAATGCTTTTATGACCTCTATCTGCTTTTCTATTTGACCTACAATGTTCTGTACCCATTCATCCGTAGTGTATATTACTATGGTAAATTTCGAAACATTATCAATCTCTGATTTTGACACATTTAAACTCTCTATATTAATATGTCGCTTTAAGAATATTCCAGATATTCTATTCAATAATCCAACGTTGTTTTCTGAATATACCGACATGGTAAACCATTTTTTTTCCATTCTCTAATTTTCCTAGTATCAGCCCTAACTACCTGATTATAAAACTATTTTACTGTAGTTAGGATGACATTATTCTTACTTTATTTTTACCGCAACAATCAATCCTGTTGACCAATTCATCTTAGTCAAATTAAAATCTGTTCTACGTTCCAAATAGGAAACTAATCTATCAACGCTCTTATCATGTCCTTCTGGCCAATTGGGCTGCGCTATCATATCATCTATAATATAAAATCCTCCAACGCTAATCAAATCCAGTGCTTCTTCTATTGCACTATATTTTCCTGGCAAAGCGTCTGCAAAAATTAAATCAAAGATTTTCCCTGCATAGTTCTTAATCCAGCTTGTTCCGTCTTCACAAACAATTTCTATTCTTGTATCCGTTCCAAAATACTGTTTTGCTATATCAATCAGCTCGTGGTCATTATCAACCGTAATCAAAGTGGAATTTGAATCCATCCCATCTATCATCCAAGAAAGAGACAGGCCAATACCCGTTCCTAACTCTAAAAAACGTCCCGCTGGCTTACTAGAAACCAAGGTTTTTAAGAACGTGCCTATATAGACATCCGACGGCATTGTAAACCCTATTTCTTTTGATTTACGTTCTATCTCCGGATGGATACTAGGTATATTTAGTATGTTAGCGTCTTCCATTAAATTTTTTCTTCTATCTCTTTTAAGTTGTTTAAACACCCAAATAATGATGTGACCTAAATACCAATTCGCGACTCCGCGCGAACTGACAAATCAGAGAACATAAACCCCTACCTACTGCAACCTGATTTCAGAAACCGAAGCACCTGAAGGAATCATAGGAAAGACATTGGCTTCCTTTTCTACCTTTACTTCAAGAAAGTAAGGTTCTTTTGAAGCCATCATTTTCTGTACCGTTTCCTTTAAATCTTTACGTTCACTTACCCTTTTTGCTTCTATGTGATACCCTTCCGCTATTTTTACAAAATCAGGATTCACCATCACTGTTGATGCATAGCGCTTCTCAAAGAAAAGCTCTTGCCATTGCCGCACCATGCCCAAGTGGTCATTATTCAAGACTACAATTTTCACGGGAACCTTGTGTTGAAAAATAACACCTAATTCCTGTATCGTCATTTGATAACCACCATCGCCTATAACCGCCACAACTTCACGGTCCATGGCACCCATTTTAGCACCTATGGCGGCCGGAAGGGCAAAGCCCATCGTTCCTAATCCGCCAGAAGTGATATTACTTTTAGACTGATTAAACTTAGCATACCTGCAACCTATCATCTGATGTTGTCCCACATCGGTAACGATGACCGCATTATGACCTGATGCGATATTGATTTCTTCAATCACCTCACCCATGGTCAAACCCTCTTTAGTAGGGTGAATATCGTTTTTAATGACCGTATCGAATTCGATTTGATATTTTTCCTTGAATACATTGTGCCACGCCTCATGGGAATTTGCGTGAACAAGAGGAAGTATAAGTTCTAAAGACTCTTTTGCATCTCCTAAAACGGCAACATCTGCATGTACATTCTTATGAATTTCTGCTGGATCAATTTCAAAGTGAATCACTTTGGCTTGAGTGGCATAATCCTCTAACCTGCCAGTAACTCTATCATCAAATCGCATACCAATGGCAATGAGTAGATCGCACTCGTTTGTCAACAAGTTTGGACCATAGTTCCCGTGCATGCCCACCATACCAACATTGAGTGGATGTGCGGTATCCAATGCTGAAGCGCCCATTATAGTCCATGCTGCAGGAACCCCTGCTTTTTCGACTAAGGCCTTCAGTTGTTCTTCCGCTTTCCCTAGAATAACCCCTTGCCCCCAAACGATAAATGGTTTTTTGGCCGAATTAATAAGTTTGGCAGCAGCAGCAATGGCTTCCTCACTAGGCTTAGGTGTGGGATTATAACTCCGTACACCGGTACATTTTTCATAAGAAAATTCAAATTCCTCGAACTGAGCGTTTTTTGTGATATCTACCAACACAGGGCCTGGACGACCCGATTTGGCAATATAGAAGGCTTTCGCCATAATTTCTGGAATCTCAGCGGCTGTAGTAATCTGATAGTTCCATTTGGTAACAGGTGTAGATATTCCGATAATATCGGTTTCCTGAAAGGCATCAGATCCTAATAAATGCCTTGGCACTTGCCCTGTAATACAGACCAATGGCGTAGAATCTATTTGTGCATCAGCTAAACCGGTTACCAAGTTTGTAGCTCCTGGCCCAGAAGTGGCCATGGCTACACCTACCCTACCGGATACTCGAGCATACCCTTGAGCAGCATGCGTAGCTCCTTGCTCGTGACGCACCAATATATGGGTTAATTTGTCTTGAAACTTGTACAACTCATCATAAACGGGCATAATGGCACCACCTGGGTAGCCATATAATAAATCCACACCCTCTGCCAATAAACAATGGATAATGGCTTCCGCACCAGATATTGTTATCGTCTTTTTAGTCTTCGTTGCCGTTTTTTTTTCTTTTACTATTTGCATAATTCAACTTCGATTAAAGTATTGAATGGGTCTAAAGTCCCTAATAACTTATTGACATAAAATACCGCAGCCCCACTCGGTAATGACTAATGATTAGAATTCATCTGTTACACACCCTGTTGAAGCAGACGAGACAGTTCTTGCGAATTTATATAAACTTCCCCGTGTTACTTTCAAGTCTGGTTGCTTCCAGTTTTTTCTTCTAGATGCTATTTCGGCATCCGTTAAATTTACTGAAATTTGATTTTTATCAGCATCTATTGTTATGATATCGCCGTCTTCTACAAGACCTATTAAGCCACCTTCTTGAGCCTCAGGACATACATGACCCACCACAAAACCATGGGTTCCGCCAGAGAAACGACCATCTGTGATCAAGGCAACTTCCTTTCCTAGTCCTGCACCCATAATCGCTGCGGTTGGTTTAAGCATTTCGGGCATTCCCGGACCTCCTTTGGGCCCTTCGTAACGTATAACAACTACGTTTCCTTTTTTAACCTCACCTCTTGCTATACCGTCATTGGCTAAAAATTCACCTTCATAAACTTTCGCTGGCCCTGAAAAATATGTGCCTTCTTTTCCTGTAATTTTAGCTACAGCTCCTTCTGTAGCAAGATTACCGTACAAAATTCTCAGATGTCCAGTAGCCTTAATTGGATCACTCAATGGCTTGATAACCTGTTGATGTTCAACTAGACCTGGTACTTCTGCCAAATTCTCTGCAATGGTTTTACCTGTTATGGTTAAACAATCACTATGCAACATACCATTCTCAAGCATAAACTTCATTACTGCGGGAGTTCCTCCAACGCGGTGTAAGTCTTCCATTAAGAATTTACCACTTGGTTTTAAATCTGCTAAAAATGGAGTTGTATCACTTATTTTTTGAAAATCATCCAATTTAAAGTCAACATCAGCAGCTTTTGCTATTGCTAAAAAGTGAAGTACCGCATTCGTAGAACCTCCTAATAAAGTCAACAGGCGAACCGCATTTTCCATTGATTTACGGGTAATAATATCACTTGGTTTAATATCATTTTCTAAAAGGTTTCGAATCGCTTTTCCAGAATTAATGGCATCAAACTGTTTTTCTTTACCTATTGCAGGATTAGATGAATTATAGGGCATTGACATACCTAACGCTTCAATTGCAGAAGCCATTGTATTTGCTGTATACATACCACCACAAGCACCTGCACCTGGGCAGGCGTTTTGTATCACTCCCTTATAATCTTCTTCACTCATTGTACCTGCTACTTTCTCTCCCCAAGCCTCAAAAGCAGATACTACATCTAACTTTTTGTCCTTGAAGCAACCAGAAGCAATTGTTCCCCCATATACCATAATTGATGGCCTATCTAAACGAATCATAGCCATAAGGGCTCCTGGCATATTTTTATCACAGCCAACAACAGTTACCAAGCCATCATAATTCATAGCCTGCACCACCGTTTCCATAGAATCTGCAATAATATCTCTTGATGGTAATGAATAACGCATACCGTAAGTACCCATTGAAATACCGTCACTTACTCCAATAGTATTAAAAACAAGCCCTATCAACCCACCATCATTTATACCGGTTTTTACCTCTTGCGCCAAATCATTAAGGTGCATATTGCAAGGGTTTCCTTCATATCCTGTACTACCTATTCCTATCAATGGTTTCTTCAGGTCCTCCTCCGTTAAACCGATAGCATAAAGCATTGCTTGTGCTGCTGGCTGCGTTGGGTCTTGTGTTACGTTTTTACTGTGTTTGTTCAATTCCATATTTCTATTCTTGTCTGCTTCGTTTCTCACTCTTTATCAAAGATAAAAGTTTAAATTCCCTTATAATTAAAACATGAAACACTAGTTCAAATTCAATTTTATTAAAATCAATTCAAACTACTAATAATCAGATATATAACAATTCAATTTATATCATATTCAATAAAAATCATATCCTTTAAATTTCATGTTTAAAGCATAAAAAAACGGGTGTCAATCAAATCTGACACCCGTTTTTTAAATCAATTAAAAAGCTATGTCATTCCGTATCCGAAATAATAATGACCCTATTGATTCTATTTTTATAAACTTTCATAAAACAATAGTACATAAAATTATCTAGCGAATAAAGAATAAGAACACATATTGGTTATTTTCGCATGAATAGTCCCATCTCAATAATCATGGAAAAAAAGGTAACCGAAGCCATACAATTTAGAAGATCTGTACGCATATTCAAATCTGACCTTGCACTAGACGATGAAAAAGTAAAACAATGTATTGCCAATGCGGTATTAGCACCTACGAGCAGTAACCTACAACTGTGGGAATTCTATCAAATTACCAATCCAACACTTTTAAAGAAAATGACCACCGCCTGTTTAGGTCAGAATGCGGCCAAAACCGCACAACAATTGGTTGTAATCGTGGCTAGAAAAGATTTATGGCGTAAGCGGGCGAAAGCTAACGTTGCTTTCCTGAAATTGCAATATGGAACTAAAGAAAAGGCCGAATATACCAAAAGAGAAACTTTTGCCCTGAACTATTATCAAAAACTAATACCGTCAATCTATATCGATTTTCTAGGTATTCTTGGTGCGTTGAAGTATGTTGTGTTCCAATGTATCGGATTTTTTAAACCTATATACAGACAAGTTCGTAACTCAGATATGCGGATTGTAGCACACAAAAGTGCCGGCCTAGCAGCTCAAAACTTTATGACTAGTATGGCTGCAATTGGCTATGATACCTGCCCGATGGAAGGTAGCGATACAAAAATGGTAAAGTCGATTTTAAAGCTACCAACAGGCGCAGAAATAAATATGGTAGTTGCCTGTGGCATAAGAGAAGAAACAGGAATCTACGGGCCACGATTTAGAGTGCCATTTGAGGAAGTGTATCAAAAATTGGATTAAACCAATTTAAAACAGATGGTAGCGCCTTGCCTTTTCTGGGCTAAAATGGCTATTGCCTTATCTGTTAATTGTAAAATCCTTGGGTACCCTCCTGTGGTTTGTCCGTCTTTCATCAAAATAATGAGTTTTCCAGCGGGAGTAAATTGTACGGTTCCAGGTAAAGTTGCAGAAGTGAGCATACTATGGCTATGGCCTTCTAGCATTTCATTTAGCTGATACGCCATCCTATTATTTTCCTTGGCCACTGTAAAATCCTTAGAAAACAGTACTTGTAGCTGAATTTCGGTGAGCATATCAAATTCTGGTGCTTTGTGGACCTTCAAAATAGTTTCGCCCAAAAAGGAATCTACTTTTATTTCTGAAATTTTTGGTTTGAATATTTCCTTATATTTAAAAGGGACCATATCACCATCCATCAATCTGTTGCCATAGGTTATTGGCTTAAAGAACGAAGAACTACCATACATTACCTTTGGTCTAAAACCACTTTTAATAGCTAAATAACCTCTAAAACCAGCTTCTAACTTACCATAGGACAGTATATCACCAATATCTATTTGATATACTTTATAATTTACAATGGGCAGGTTGTTAAGTGTAGCCGACATTTCCGCACCTGACAATACAATATGGGTTTCCTCCTGAAAAAATAAGGTTGGTCCTGTCATCGTAATTTCCAATACAGCATCGGTAATTTCATTTTCTAATAACGCATTGGCCTTAAAAACCGATAATTCATCCATTACACCAGAGACAGGTACTCCCTTGTTACGGTAATGAAACCTCCCCAAATCCTGAACAGAGGTATAAAACCCTGACTTTAGTATTTTAAGCATCGATTTGTATTTTTTCAGGTTGGTAAATCCCTACCTCAACCTCTATTTTATGCAAATCATATTTTGCTCGCGACACCTTATAAAACTGAATTTGGTCGCCTACCGAAACAAAGCAAGGTTCTTTCTTAGTAGCATCAAAGATAGGTACAGGACAATTTCCTACAATGTTCCATCCGCCTGGGGACTCCTGTGGATACACACCGGTCTGTTTACCGGCGATTCCTACAGCTCCCTTTTCAACCTTTAAACGTGGAGTAGCCTTACGAGATATTTCCAAAACCTCTGGCAATCCTCCTAAATACATAAATCCTGGCAAAAAACCTATCCCATAAATAGTATATACATGACTGGTATGCAATCTTATAAGCTCCGATATTTCTATTTTCAATTGAACCGATATATCATCTAAATCTATTCCAAATCCCGGGTCGTAGGATACAGGAAGGCGCCATAAATAGCGTTTATAGGGTTTTGCTTCTCCCATGCTTGCATACCAATGTTGCAACTCTTTACTAAACGAAACATAATCAATAGTCATTTTTGTATTGACCACTAAAAGAGAGTTATATGCAGAAACGTATTCCCAATTAGCACCTTCTAAACATTGAATTTTCAAAAAACTCTCAAACTGTAAAATTTTGTTTAAGATTAGTTCGCTAACCTCCACTGGCCATTCAACCAAAACTGCGTGAACTCCAAAAGGTTTTGTACGAATTTGAGGGATTTCCAATAGTATAGCGTGTTGTTTTACTTTGGTAATTGTGCTGAAAGATACGTTAATATTTGCAAAGCATTAGGGGTGTCTCCATGAATACAATAAGTATCTGCCTGCATCTCTTCCAAGGTTTCAGAAACAGTAAAAACCTTATAATCAGTAACCATACGGAGTAAATGCTCCAAGACACGTTGGGGTTCTACAATCATTGCATTCGACTTTTTTCTTGAAACAAGGCTTAGGTCCTTATTGTAGTTTCTATCGCCAAATGCCTCTCTCTTAATCTTAAAACCTTTATTGATGGCAATTTGTGTAAAAACGGATGCCGCAGGAACATAAAGAAACACTTTTGATTTATAAGGCTCTAAGGCTTCTAGAAATGCTTTTGTAAGAGCACCTCCTTTTGCAATATCATTATATAATGCTCCATGGGCTTTGATATGATGTAGTTTGATATTCTCTTGATTACAAATCAAAACCAATTTTGCTACTTGCAAGCGAATAGTTTCAATTAATTCTTTTGGACTTAAGTCCATAGAAACCCTTCCAAAATTAGCAACATCAGGATAGGAAGGATGCGCCCCTATTTTTACTTGATACTTTTTAGCTAGTAGAACCACATGCTTCATAGTAGCCTTATCACCTGCGTGTCCTCCGCAGGCTATATTACAAGAGGAGACATGAGGAAGTAGTTCGGCTTCATTTCCAATTCCTTCTCCCATGTCACAATTTATATCTATGTCCATACTCAAGTTCATGTTCTAGTATTAAATCAAAATAGATAATAGCCCGAGATTATTATCATTTCGCCAAAAAGCTTTATTAATAAGATTGCTACGTCGCTTTAGTTATGCTTCATCACGTAAAATTATATTTCGCTCATTGCAAAGACCCGTAACAGATTACCTAATTCTTTACTTTTCACAACCTATTTATTACGTACGAGAACCTTGAACATGAAACAACGGAAACCTTAAACAAGCATCAATTTTTTAGAAACTAGTCAACACCTTAAAAATACTTTTAGCACCCAAAATTATAGCTAAGGCTATAATGAGTATTCCAAGTGCATTCTGAAAATTAGTATTCTTATATGTACCCATAACAGCACTTCTATTTACGACCCACAATAAGAAAATTGCTATCACAGGAAGTAAAATACCATTCGCTATCTGCGCAAATTTGATGATTTCTATAGGCTTGATATTAAAGGACAAAAAGAAAATACCCAGACCTAAGATGAATATCCATACAGCTCTAAACCTAAAATCGGTCATACTGGCTTTCCAACCAAAACAACTATTGGCTACATAGGCAGCTGCCAATGGAGCAGTAATAGCCGAAGTAACTCCCGCTGCAAAAAGTCCCGCACCCATAAAATACCTAGCGCTTGCTCCATAAAGCGGCTCCAGAGCCTTGGCCATATCCATAACGTTGGCAACTTCCGAATTGGTGATGGCAGCTGCAGATATGATAATACAGATAGATACAAAACCGCCAAGCACAATGGCAACGACTGTATCTCTTTTAGCTGCTGGAAGTCCGTCAATGGTTTTCCATTTTTCACTGACCAAAGAGGCATGTAAAAACAAGTTATAGGGTACCACGGTAGTACCTACCAATGCAATTATGGTAAGTATACCGTCTTCTGGTACTTTGGGAATAAAGAGCCCCTCTAAGACAGCTAACAGATTTGGACCCGTGAGCAACGCGGTTAAAATAAAAGAAAAACTCATCACTAAAACCAAAGCAACAAAAACCTTTTCCAAGACCTTGTAATTACCCAGATACAGTAAGAGAAATGCTAATGAACCTATGATATAAGGATAAGCCCCACTAAATTCGTTTCCAAATAGGGCTTGCATTCCCAATACTGCGCCACCAAGATTACCGGCCTCATAGGCGGCATTACCTACTACAATGGCAGCTAGAATAATACCAACCACACAAATCCGCATCCATTTTGTCTTTAACTGTTGTTTGATAACATCGGCAAGACCTTGCTGGGTAACCACCCCTAACCTAGCCGCCATTCCCTGCAATACTATGGTAGCTACTATAGATAAAATCATAGCCCACAATAATGCGTATCCAAAACCAACACCTGCAAGCGTGCAAGCTGTTACTGTGCCTGGGCCAATGAAGGCAGCAGCGATTAGAACACCTGGTCCACTGTTTTTGAACATACCTAGTCGAGTTTTTGTAAATATAGACGCAAAATGTGAAAATAAAGAAAACGGTTAAGGTCATTTTCGCCACAATTTTAACATGTTGGCGTGCCGTTCATCTAAAAAAATGTAGTTCGTCTAAAAGTTGGGTACCATACATCGATCAATCATACTAATCCTGAAAATCTATGGTTATAGTAGTCCCCAAACCTAAATTTAACCTACTTAATGATTTGTCTAGAATGTAAAAAAGAATTAGGCTACATAGACCATAAAAATGCAATGGATAGTCTTGGTGTAGAGCTTTGTTTTGATCACCACAAACGTATGAAAGCCTTGATTGTTAAAAACGATACACCGCTAGAAGCCATCCAGCTTTACTATGGACTTAAAGAAGCCGGGGTAAAAGCAATGTTGGAATGGTGGGATGGCCACAAATCCGTTGACATCGCTATATCTCGCGTTAAGCTAAATATAGAAATAGACTCGGAGTACGATAAACTGACTGAAGAACAGGCCATCAATAACTTGGAACAAGCCATGCATTCCTTTAAAAATGGCTTCACCACAATCCGTATTCCACACATCCTTGTTAGATACTATCTCAACGAGACAGTAAAGAACATTATAGGAATTATGGAAGGTCTTAAAGCCAACATAAAGATGATCTAAATACAAACACTTATGGAACCCAATAGAAAATTACTAAAAACACCCTTACGCGTATCCCTTGTTGCTCTATTAACAGGTATGGTGATGCGTATGCTAGACTGGCCCTATGCCGCAGGTGTACTTTTTACTTCCTTTTTGGCGTTAGGAATACTATATGCGGTTCGATTTGGTAAAAAGGAGAATAAAAAACCGGTAGCCTATATTAAAATCATTTTGGTGCTTTTTTGGACTACCAACGGGTTGCTTAGAATAATGGATTTCCCATACACCCTAATCTTTCAAATAGGTACAGCAATTACATTTATAACTTGGTTCGCTATGGAAGGCACAGCTTATTTTATGGATGAAGACAGAAAAGCCAGAAACAGCTTGATAGAAATTATTTGGAATTTTGCCATGGTGATAGGTGTGCTTACCATTATAGGCGGTGGATTAATGCATTTGTTGGGATGGGAATATTCTACCACAACTTTAACGGCGGGACTTACAATAGTAACTGCCTACATCTTAAAGGATGTATTTAGCCCAACCAACGAAAAGAGTACAGACGAAAATAACAAAGAATTACAAGTATAACAATAGACCCAGAATCTTTAATTACCTACTTTTCTAGTTCTTTACAAGGTAACTTAAGTACGTACCGAAGAAGGAATTTAGAGCAAAGAGAATGGCGAAAAGCTACTGGAAATTCCAATAGCTTTTTTTGTTTATGCATAAGCAGTAAGTAGTTTTTTGAATTATCCCAACTACCACAAAATATTCACGTATTAATCTTTTCTAGATTTTCGTATCTTAAACCAAAATTGTAGAGACTATGAAAAATATAGACAGAAGACAATGGTTAAAAACTGCCGGACTTTCTAGCAGTTTTACTTTTTTAGGAGGTTTAAGCACTATGGCTATGGACATATCGATAAGCACAACTCCTTCGCTAAACACTGTTGCTAAACTAAATTCCAACGAAAACCCTTATGGCCCTTCTAAAGCAGTGCGAAAAAGGATAACCAGCGCTTTTGATACTGCCTGCAGATATCCATCTATGGTGTTCAAACCGTTATTGGAGCAAATAGCCGAAAAGGAAGGCGTTTCTACCAAGCATATCGTGGTTACAGGTGGTTCTACGGAAGGTCTAAAGGCTGTAGGTCTTACCTATGGCATGGACGGCGGGGAAATTATAGCGGCAGACCCAACATTTCAATCCATGATGACCTATGCCGAGAATTTTGGTGCTTATGTACATCGTGTTCCGGTAGATTCCAAAATGGGGCACGACCTTGAAGAAATGGAAAGAAGAATCAATTCCAAAACCAATTTGATTTTCATTTGTAACCCTAATAATCCAACAGGTACCTTATTGGATAAGAAAAAGCTCAAAGATTTTTGCATATCGGCAAGTACGAAAACCATGGTTTTTAGTGATGAAGCCTACTACGATTTTATTACGGAGCCCGATTACCCGTCTATGGTAGAACTGGTAAAGGAAAATATGAATGTTATTGTTTCCAAAACATTTTCTAAAGTCTACGGTATGGCTGGGCTACGAATTGGCTATTTAGTAGCGCGGCCCGATATTGCTAAAAGGCTACAGAAAAACATCATGGCGTTTACAAACGTCCTAGCAATAGAAGCAGCAAAAGAAGCTTTAGTAGACGATGAATTCTACAAATTCAGTATTGCTAAAAATGTAGAAGCTAAAAATGCCATTTACAACACCCTTAACGACTTAGGTCTGGAATATATAGAATCACATACCAATTTTGTTTTTTTTAAAACAGGTAGACTTATTGATGAAATGATGAGGGAAATGGAAAAAGAAAACGTCCTCATTGGAAGACCATTTCCCCCATTTTACGAATGGGCAAGAATTAGTACGGGTACTATGGAGGATATGAAACTTTTTGATAAAGGACTTAGAAAGGTCATGCGTAGTTAACCTAACTATGTTATAATAATCACTCTTGTACAAACTTTAATACAGTTATTAACCAATTATACAAATTCTAAAGTGAATAAAAGTAATTACGCTTCTACTCACTTTAGTTTACAAACCAACCACGGATGAAAAAAATTATTTACGCGCTTTTAGCTATTACGGGAGTTCTTGTCGCTATTCTATTATTCAATACCGTATCGCTAAGCTCAAAACAAGTAGCTTCGGAACCACTACAAAAGATAACTATTCCCAATGGCGTGTACAGCAATTTATCCAAAGCCATTCAATATCCAACCATCTCGTATAGTGAAGATGCAATCCCAGATTCTACGGTATTTTATGGTTTTCATCGATTTCTATCAGAAACGTTTCCATTAGTTCATGAAAAACTTACCCTTGAAAAAATAAGTGACTATAGTTTGCTCTATACCTGGAAAGGTGCTAATAAGGATAAAAAGCCTATCATCTTAATGTCACACCAAGATGTTGTGCCTGTTGATCAGCCCACCTTATCGGATTGGGAAGCTGGCCCTTTTGAAGGCAAGATTACCAATACGGATATTATCGGCAGAGGAACATTAGATGATAAGGGCACCTTAATGGCACTGCTAGAATCCGTAGAGCTATTGTTAAAGGAATCCTTTGTGCCTTCTCAAACTATTTACCTTGCTTTTGGACATGATGAGGAAGTTGGTGGTGCAAATGGTGCAGCCAAAATTGCGCAATTGTTAAAAGAAAGAGGGGTTAAAGCATCAATGACTTTGGATGAAGGCGGCTTTTTGGCGGATGGTTTAGTCCCTGGAATAGATAAAACCGTAGCAATTGTCAACTTAGCTGAAAAGGGATTTGCCTCTTTTAGATTGATTGTTGAAACCCAAGGCGGACACAGTTCGGCCCCGCCAAAAGAAAATACAATTGGTATGCTTGCACAGGCCATTGTAGACCTTGAAGCTAATCAATTACCCTATACCCTTGTTGAACCCATAAATTATCAACTAGACTACATGGGTGCGGAACTGCCATTTCTAAAAAAAGTCGCTTTTGCAAATCCTTGGTTATTCAAAAAACCAATTCTTGAAGCATTAAACGCACATACCACAACAGCGGCTACTATAATTGACGGTGGTGTAAAGAATAATGTAATCCCTACGGTAGCAGAGGCAACCATAAATTTTAGAATTTTACCTGGTGAAACTATTGCATCCGTAAAAGAGCATATAAAAAAAACGATAAGCACTAAAATTAAAGTAGAACCTGTTGGGTTTCTCACCAACCCTTCCCCCGTTTCAAGAATTGATTCAGAAGCCTATAAATCCTTAGAAAAAACGATTCGCTCGGTATTCCCAGAATCTGTAGTGGTACCTGGACTTGTTGGTGGTGGCACGGATGCCCGTTATTTCTATGAGGTCTCAGATGATGTATATCGTTTTTATCCCATCCGGCTTGCACCAGACTCCATGACTCGTTTTCACGGTATTGATGAAAAAATAGGGAAGGAAAATTACAAAGAGATTATTGAGTTTACATACCAGTTAATCAAACAACTTAATTAAAATATCAATAAATATTCGTGTTGGTATGGCTAAAAGTGAATGAAATTTATACACCCTAGTACCATTGAAATTACTTACCCCTAATCAAAAATTTTTCGTGTATTGCTTGCAAAATATATTAAGTATTTCACTTAGATTCACCTTCAAGTTCTATACTGGTGGACATTATTTTTAAGATTAGGTTTTCATAAAACTACCATAGTATGAATATACCACTTCCTACGAGGTCCTTAATTAGGAAAGCATAAGCGTATCAATATAAATCATTAACTTGTAGGTATATATAAAGCATGCTTATCATATTTAAACTACTCCACAAACTAAGGCGGCTGAGTCTGTTTTAAAAACATAATGCAAAAGAATGTATTATATTTTCCCTAATTAAGATTGTTTAAGTCCTATGTCAGAGATACGTCAACTTGCTGCTATAATGTTCACCGATATTGTAGGTTATAGCAGTTTAATGGGGAAAGATTTCCAAAAAACCATGGAGTTGGTTCGCATAAGCAAGGAAATTCAAAAACCATTAGTTCAAAAACATAATGGACAATGGATTAAGGAGATGGGTGATGGTGTGCTAACCACCTTCTCTAGTGCGGTAGATGCCGTGAATTGCGCCATAGAGATACAAAAAGTCGCAAGAAGAGATTTTGATGGAGCTTTTAAAATTGGTATTCATTCGGGCGATATAATTATTGAGCAAGGTGATGTCTATGGAGAGGGGGTTAACATTGCTTCGCGTATTGAATCTGTGGGTGTTGGCAATTCTATTTTAATTAGTTCTGATGTTTATTTTCAGATAAAAAACTATCCCGAAATAAAAACGGTTAACATTGGTGATTTCAATTTTAAAAATATTGAAAGAGAGCTTACATTATATGCCATATCAAATAAAAAATTATCCATTCCCTTACCTACAGATATGCAAGGAAAAGGAAAGATTAGAACTTCCTCTTCCATACTGACAAACAAAAATATTAAATTTCTGTTGATAACCCTTTTTGTACTGCTCTGCTCCGGAATACTTTATTGGGCATCTTTACATTGGCCTTCAAATACAGTAGAGGAACCGCCAAGAGGTTTAATTTTTGCTACAAAAGTAGAAGCCAACGGACAGGCAATTGACCCAAGTAATACTTTTTCAGAAAATATTACTGATTTATATGCAGTCTTCCGTACCAATATGACGCCACCTGGGATGAAGGTAAATGTGGAAAACCCAAAAGAAGGTGCTTATTATACCTATTTACAGATTAACGATAAGGCATCCTTATCCTCTTTCGGTTGGCGCTGGTATAAGGATGGGATAGTTGTAAATAATCACAATATGGAAGTAGGGGCAGGTAAAAATTTTTGGTTACAACGTTGGAATTACGATGATGAAAAAGGAATTTTTGGTGAAGACCTTGGCTCAGGAACCTATACCATTGTTATTCTAATAGATGGTAATCCCGCCATGAGTGCAGACCTGATTATAACTCCTGTAGCAAAAGAATTGTTACCTACAGAAATGGATAGTATTGTTAAGGAATAATTAACCCTGAATATATACTGATTCTGCTACCGTACGCACTAAAATCAATTGAATTTGGCATTTCAATTGTACTATTTATTTTTTTTCGAAGTTAAAACAATAGGAACCCTTAGCTTTTCCAAAGATGTTGCATCCTAGGCAGTGCTTTTCACCTCTGTTTCATCTTCTAGAGCATCTAATTCAAAATTAGAGCACCCTGATAAGCATAAAATTGATATTATAACTAGGTATGGTATTTGGGTTACTTTCATATTATATTCCTTTTAAGCAAAATGTAAAACAAGATTATTCTTGTTCATTTTATTTACAATTAGTTATTTGACAGATAATGATTGTTTAACCACAGCAAGAATAACATGCGTTTAATCCGAAACAGTGCCCTTTGTTAAAACTTCGAAAGTCAAATAAGGTACGATTACCTCCAGAATGTAACACTTTCACACGTACTTATCATAGGTAACAGATTCTTTAAATAAAATCAAACTCCTTAATTTTAAAGTTAAAAATTAGTAATTAAATATTTGCTTATCTTGACAAGGAAACTACCAACCCTTGCATCATATGATTAACTTCTTTAGGAAACCTCGCAAAAAACAAGCTGATGCTGATGAGCTCTTCAATTATGTCGGATTTGCTATTGAGGAGATTACACTAATAGTTAACAATACAAGAAACATGCTGCTTCCTTTGAAAAGTAAGCGCATCATTTTTTTAGGCTTTTTGTTTCTGGCTCTATTAAGCAATTGCAAACCCGACAACGTTGTTCTAAAATCAACAGCCAACGCTCCATTTATAAAAGACCTTGCCGAAATTAAAAAAGATGGCAAGCTAAAAGTGCTTATTGCGTATAGCGGTACCAGTTATTTTTTATACCGAGGCAAGCCAATGGGGTATGAATATGAGTTGTTACAGCGGCTTGCGAAACATCTTAATCTAGAGTTAGAAATAAAAATCTCTAGCGACCTTGATATGCTTTTAACCAATTTAGCAAAAGGTAAAGCAGACCTTATCGCGTATGGTTTAGCCATTACAGATGAAAGAAAAAAAGTGGCCTCCTTCACCGACTATCTCTACTTGACGGAGCAGGTATTAGTTCAAAAAAAACCTAAGCATTGGCGTAAAATGACCTTGGATAACATTAATAAAAGCATCATACAAAATCCGCTAGAACTAATTGGTGATACGGTTTCTGTTCGAAAAAAAACATCCTACTTTGAAAGACTTACCAACCTCTCAAAAGAAATGGGAGGAGAAATTGTTATTGACACATTAAAAGGAAATTTATCTACAGCTGAAATCATTAAAATGGTTGTTGACAATAAAATCAAATATACGATTGCTGATAAAAACCTTGCCTCTATTAATGCATCCTATTTTCCAATTCTAGATACTAACGTTCCCGTAAGTTTTTCACAAAGAATTGCTTGGGCTGTTAGGCCTAATTCACCTGAATTACTGAATGCTACAAATTCATGGATTAAACAGTACCGTAAAAACCCAGAATACAATATTATTTATAATAAATATTTTAAGAATAAGAGAAGGTTTAAAAAACGAGTTAAAAGCGATTTTTATAGTGTTAACACTAATGAAATAAGTCAATATGACAATTTAATTAAAACTAATGCTGAGCTAATTAATTGGGACTGGCGTCTAATAGCAGCTATAATTTATCAGGAATCACGGTTTAAAAATGAAGCAAGTTCATGGTCAGGTGCAAAAGGGTTAATGCAGATGATGCCAGGTACCGCAAAAGACATGGGCGTTAAAGACATGGGCGTTAAAGACAGGCTAAACTCAGAAGAAAATATTAAAGGCGGGGTAAGGTACTTAAAACAACTATATGACGCGTACTCAGATATTACGGACAGAGAACAGCGGATTAAATTCACCCTAGCCTCTTATAATTGCGGTTATTTTCACGTTAAAGATGCCCAAAAATTAGCAAGATTAAATGGTTTAAAATCAACTATTTGGGATGATAACGTTAATGAAATGATTCTAGCCCTTACCTATCCTCAAAACTACAATAAGAAGGAAATAAAGTATGGCTATGTGAACGGTCAAGAACCCTTTAATTACGTAAATGAGATTTTTAACAGGTATGAACATTATATAAAATTCATAACAGAATAAGTTCATACTATTTTTAGACTCAGGGCTATTTTTCTATATAAAATACACTGCGGTTTTATCTCAAAAAAAGAAAAAAAGAAAACCTATTTCCAAAAAGAATCACTAATAAACTTTAACCCTACAGGCAAAGACTCACGCCAAAAAGGCCACGTATGCGCCCCGTCGCGCACCCTATATTCGTGTGGTATTTGGCGTGTTATAAGTTCTTTATGCAATTGAGCATTTCCTAGGGTAAGAAAATCATCATCCCCGCAGTCAAAATATATTTTTACTGTTTTTAACAGGGCCGGATCTTTGGTTTTAACAAGATGAAGTACGTCGTAGTCTTCATAGCTTTTATTGAGTCTATTTTTACCTTTAGTCCCAACCATATCGGGCATAGCCTTAGATACATACCCATTCATAGATTCTGGATCGGAAGTAGTCACCGATTCCTCGGTAAATACAGCAGAACTAAATGCGGCGCAAGCGCCAAACTGTTTGTCATACTTTAAAGCAAGTTTTAAGGAACCAGCTCCTCCCATAGATAAGCCACTGATTCCTGTATATCGTTTTCCTTTGCGAATACGGTAATTACTCTCTATAAATGGCAATAACTCTTTCATAAACATATCTTCAAAGGGATAGGTGTCATCTGTTCTGTTCATATAAAGTCTGTCATCCCCATCAGGCATAACAATCACCATTTCTTGTATGTTTCCCGCTTCAATTGCATGGTCTACGATACGTTGCATCCCACCTGCTTCAATCCAACTGGTTTCGTCACCCGTATACCCATTTAGTAGATACACCACCGGGTAATAACGTTCAGAGTCTTCATAGCCATCTGGTAAATAAATCGAATAGTTAACCTCCGTATTCAACAGTGCACTTTTCATAGGCAGGCTCTCCATGAGTTTACTCTGGGCAACAAGGGTACTAGTAATCGCAAACAGAAGAAAAAATAAGACATGCTTTTTCATGATATTAGGTATTTCAATTGATTAGGGGACTATCGTTGGTTTAAGTTAAACAGTATCCATCCATAGTACTTTACGGTTTCAAGGTAATAAAAGAATTCAATAAAGTCATCATTAATCACATTAGGGTTTATAGGGTCAGTCGTCTGTTCCTTTCCTTTCAATTTTTCAGTCCTGTTACTGCCCACTATAAATTCCTATACACCGTAATCCTTGCGTCTGAAATATAGCATCAGCGCTACTGCTACTCCATTCAAACACTTATTAATAGCTTAAATGTGTATCATTTATCATGTGCTTTATTAAAAAGACCAACCACTACCTCTACGTTGTTTATTACTAGCATGATAAAGCTTTACTACGATATTTTAAGTCAATCTTTCCTAGTTCAACTGCATTAAAGCAATTATAACGCTACAATGTGGCACTATACATATCAGTCCTAAATCGTTTAATAGTAAGCCGTAAAAGATAATTTAGTACCTTGAAAAAGTAACCATTATTAATGACTAACTTTTTAGAAACATTGGACAAAAAACGATACAATGAAAAAAGATTTAACAAAGGCAATACATTCCGCAAGCATAATAGTAATATTATTTATGATTGGGGGCCTAAGTGGTCAGGAAACTAGAAAGATAGGTGTTGGCACTAAGGCACCCAAAAACGCCGAAGTTCTTTTTGATGGCTCCAAAGACCTGTTGGATAAAAAATGGACCTATTGGGAAGGTCCAAGATTGGCTGCTGAATTACCTTTAAAATGGCAAATAGAAAAAGACCCTGTGACTAACGGAACTGTGGTCAACACCAATGACCCGTCTGCTGCTGGGGGGAAATACGGAGCAGCAGATATAGTGACCAAAACCAAATACCGTGATTTTAGACTTCATATTGAATTTTTGGTGGTCAAAGAAGGAGGTAATAGTGGTGTTTACCTACAAAACCGATATGAAATTCAAATATTGGACGGAGACAGAACCAAACATGGCATGGGAGCCGTAATCAATGAATCTGAATCTCCATACCATGCCTATAACGGCATTGGAAAATGGAATGCCTTCGATATTACTTTTCGTGCTGCACGGTTTAAAAATGGTGTTCGATCAGAAAAGGCTAGGGTCACCCTTTATTTTAACGGCCAGAAAGCACATAACAATGTAGCTATCGATAAAGTTTGGGGTGGCATAAATTCTGGTCTGGATGGTGGAGGAAAGCTTACAAATACCCCAGGGGGTATAAAACTACAGGCAGAAGGGCATGATGTGCTTTACAGGAATATCTGGATTAAAACACTAGATCTAAAAGAAGCGGACACCAATTTTTAAGAAAGGAATAAGAATCTGACAGCCTGAACCAAAAAGAGTATACCTATTCAAAATAAACCATACACATGAAAAAAATTCAACTATTTCTTAGCCTAGTTCTTATGCTAAGCGTCGCTTCCACCTATGCTAATACCCCGGCTGGCACTATGGTGGGTAACATGGAAACCCAAAATGATTCGGTACGGCTCGCAGCATTGGATGCTTTTTGGGCCGAGGTTTCAAGAACTGTACATGAGGGTGACTTTGAAGGCTATAAAGCTACGTACCATGAAGATGCGGTTGTTGTATTTACAACGGGAGAAAATAAAGCATCAATATCAATTACCAAAGCGCTGGCGAACTGGAAGCAGGATTTTATTGATACCAAAGCAGGAAGGACACAGAATAGTGTAATCTTTCGTTTCTCACAGCGTATTGGTGACGAAACTACTGCCCATGAAACAGGAATTTTCACCTTCCAATCCAACGATGGCAGTGCTAAAGAAAATCCAAGGCAATTCATTCATTTTGAAGCCTTACTCATAAAACGAGATAATTCTTGGTTGATGGTCATGGAATATCAAAAATCAAAGGCAAGCGAAGAAGAATGGGAGTTGTTAGAATAATACGCAGGACAGCCCCCGTTGTAAAGGGCCGCTATCGAGGTAATCGGCAATGTAAACGAGTAGCATCACAATCCTCAGCATCAGGTTGTTTGTAGAATGGAAAGAGTTTTTTTAAAAATCAACAAAATTATTTAGGTTCATTTACTTGTAATTAGAATAATTATTTTTGCTTATTTTTCATTGAATTCTAGTTCAAGTTTAGCCTCCAAGTCCTCAACCACAAGGCTTCTTCCAATTATTATACCCTCATCATCTATAAGGATATTGTCCGGGATTCCCTTGATATTATAAATTGTAGCCACATCACTTCGAGACCCTTTTTCCATCGAAATATGATCCCAGAGTAAACTATCCTCCGTAATTGCTTTTAACCAGTTTTCCTTCGTACGATCCATAGAGACCCCAATAATGTTAAATCCTTTTTCGTGAAACTTTTCATATACTTTTTTAAGGGCAGGATTTGACTCTCTGCAAGGGACACACCAAGATGCCCAAAATTCAATCAACGTATATTTTTTCCTTAGGTCAGAAACTTTAGTTTTTTGTCCCTTTACGTTATTCAGTTCAAAGTCAACATACGTGTCTCCTATTTGTGGGTCTATGTTCAGTTTCAAATACCGACCTAATTCTTTTCCATAAATCGATGCCTGGGTCCTATCGTTCATCAATGCAAAAAGTTCCGCGAACACTTCCTTGTCCAATCTAGCTCTAGATTCATTTAGGGTTCTGGCACTTTCTAAGGTATTAGGAAAATCCCTTATAAATGTTTTGGTAATCTCAAAACGTTCTTCATTTAATGCCCGCATTCGGGAGTAAAGGGTATCCGTTTCCTGATCCGTCAAATTTCCTCTCTCCCTCCCTGTCATTATAACCTTGCTAAGGCTATCTATTTTATTATTAATTGGGCGTTTTTTTAATTTGTGCACATTCAACATTCGCTGAGCTTCGCCCCCTACGATTATTGCTTTATTTAAATCGTCATTGTTTATTGTAACGCTTGTTTGGGTGTTCTCCAACCAGAAAAACACCTTTCCGGGCATACCTTTTATTTTAAGTAGTGTGCTTCTGGGCATATCAATAGTTCCTGTGAATTTGAACTTCCCGTCTTTGATAACAACAGAATCCTTTAAATAGACGGATTCATAATCAAATTGAAAAATCTCGCAGATACTATCATTGAAACCTTCAACGGTTCCTTGTATTTCATAACCAATATTTTTCGTCTCGTTTTTGCAAGAGGCCATTATCAAAAAGACCAAAACAAACATTACTTTTTTTATCATATTTCATATTTTATTTTACCCAGCCCCAGCTGGCGACAGTTTGCAACGGGTTCCCACACGAGTAATACCTAATTTTATCTCAACCATGGAACAAAAACTTACCCCAGCCATCCTTCTCTATCTAGGCTCCTGTACTGGATGGCTTCACCAATATGATTCCCATCCAACTTTTCTTCATTAGCTAAATCTGCAATGGTACGTGCTACTTTCAAGATACGATCGTAAGCACGAGCAGAAAGGTTGAGACGCTCCATGGCATTTTTAAGCAATGCTTTTGAAGCCTCATCCAATACGCAATATTCTCGAATCTGTTTGGTATTCATTTGGGCATTATAGTGCACGTTTTCGAGTCCTTCAAAGCGTTGCGTCTGAATTTCTCTACCTGCCGTAACACGCTTTCGTATGTCTACACTACTTTCCCCTTTTCTGTCTTCAGAAAGCTTTTCAAAAGGTACTGGGGTTACTTCTATATGAATATCTATTCGGTCCAACAACGGCCCTGAAATCTTGCTTAAATAGCGTTGCATCTCGGCAGGTGAAGACGTTACTGGAGCATCAGGGTCGTTAAAATAACCACCAGGGCTAGGGTTCATACTGGCGACTAACATAAAACTACTTGGGTAGGTTACAGTAAATCGCGCTCTGGAAATCGTTACTTCTCGATCTTCCAAGGGTTGGCGCAACACCTCCAACACCCCTCTTTTAAATTCGGGTAATTCATCTAAAAATAGCACGCCGTTGTGAGATAGTGATATTTCTCCGGGCTGCGGATAGGAACCGCCACCGACCAAGGCGACATCTGAAATAGTGTGATGTGGACTGCGAAAAGGTCGCTGATTCATCAATCCCATATTTTTAATTTTACCCACAACGCTATGAATTTTTGTTGTTTCCAATGCCTCATGTAGGGTCATTGGGGGTAGAATAGAGGGGAGTCGTTTTGCTAACATTGTTTTACCAGCACCTGGAGGTCCGATAAGAATAACATTATGACCGCCAGCCGCAGCAATTTCCATACAGCGTTTAATACTTTCTTGGCCCCTTACATCTGAAAAATCAAATTCTGGAAAATCCAAGCTTTTATAAAATTCCGCACGGGTATCTATAATCGTTTCTTCCAAAGGTGTTCCCTTATCAAAAAACTCCAACACCTGTTTGATATTATCTACACCATATACCTTTAAATCGCCTACAATTGCCGCTTCCTTTGCATTTTGACTAGGGAGAATAAAACCTACAAAACCTTCTTCCTGTGCTTTTATGGCTATGGGCAAGGCACCTTTGATCGGTTGCAAACTACCGTCTAGGGATAGTTCTCCCATGATGATGTATTTCGCTATTTCCTCCGATTGTATCTGACTGGATGCGGCCAAAATACCCAATGCCAAGGTAAGGTCATACGCAGAACCCTCTTTACGGAGGTCCGCTGGGGCCATATTTATGGTGATTTTTTTACCTGGTATTTTATACCCGTTATTCTGCAGTGCCGCCGCAATCCTGTAGTTACTTTCCTTAATTGCATTGTCCGGAAGGCCTACGAGATGATAGCCTATACCCTTATCTATATTTACCTCTACTGTTATCGTAGTCGCCTCTACTCCAAATACGGCACTCCCATACACCTTTGTAAGCATTTTTATTCCTTTGGACTAAAAATAAGGATTTCTGAGGAGTTTTGGATTTCTTCTTTGTTCATCATCATTTTACGGAATTTACCATCGATGAACATTTGAGCCTGATCTTTATAATGTTTACTGAAAGGATTCCCAGATTGTCCGGTTGGTAGGATGCTTACGCTATTTTCCACATCGGAAAAATCAATCACCCTGCGGGTAGATGGACCAGAAGTAGTCTTATAGGTTCCTGTAGCATCAAAACTAAAGGCCATATTGTTAATGACCTCCTTAGTACCATGTACCGGAAAAGGGCCCACATTAAGGAATGATCTCAAGGCTTCTACTTGTCCGATTGGGTGCGGATGTTCCAAGGTATGTACCTTATCCCATGTCCATTTGGAACTATCGCTACCAAAATCCTTCTCCAAAGAGGAAACGGCCTTTAAAAAGGCATCCTGTACTATAATTTTAGCTGTTTCGGTAGTTTCGGGGGTATTTACATTATCAAACCAAACGGAATTCGTGTGGCATGCCATGGGCGCAATCAAGCGCTTGTGCAGGTGTGTACTTAAAAACTGCTCAAATAAAGTACCGCCCAGTTCGTCCTTAAAGGTGTTTTCTAAAAAATAATATTCCCATCTCGTATACACCGTTGCAGCGATACTTCCCAAAGAATAGTCACCTTCCCATGTATTAATCTCGTCCAATACTTTAAGCTGTTCCTGCGTTAAAAGCGAAGCATCTATCTGCTTGACTAAATCACTAGCTATGGATGGATTTACAGCGGAAGTAATATCTAACATCATGTCACTCACACTGTCTATATCCCAGTCATTCTTCGGTGCTACTAAGTTCACAATACGTTTGCCCCTATTTTCTGGCAAATAGTACCCTGGGTACAACATTCCAGCGATAGAATCGGGCTGGTTGTTAGCAGAATACACATAGTTCCAAGGCGGATTCACAGCCTGCGGATTTTGAGAAAAATCTAATAATTTTTTATCTAGTGGTAAACCTGTGTTCGGTTCAAAAACCAATTTTGTATTCACGCTATCCGGTATTTCATAAAGCTGTGCACTCGCGAACCAACCTACATTTCCTTCAGCATCACCGTACATCATATTTAGGCCGGGGGCATGAATTTTGGGTAAAGCTGCGTAAAATTCTTCTAAATCAGTAGCTTGACTGATTCCATAAAAGGCATCTATTACCTCGTTTTCCATTTGGGTGTATACCCAAGACATGGCAATAGGACGCTCTCCAGTAACTTGGTCTGCGATACCGTTTAGTAGAGGCCCGTGAACTGATTTTTTAAAAGTAAAAGAAACGTCATCAGTATCTTTTACTTTTATGGTCTTATTAATGATTTCGTAGGATGCCCAACCTGTTGCCGTTTTGTATTCATCATCATTGGAAGGATTATTCTCTTCAAAATAAAAATCTACATCGTCATTCTCGAACATCGTCATTCCGTAGGCTAAATTTCGGTCATGCCCTAAAACAGGAAAAGGAATACCTGCCATGTGGTATCCGTATTTGGAATAGGTAGGCGTTTCTATATGCGCTTCATACCAAACCGATGGTTGCGCAAACCCAATGTGTGGATCGTTAGTGAAAATTACTTTTCCATTTTTAGTTTTTTCCGATGCTAAAACCCAGCTATTACTGCCTTCAAAGAGTGGAAGGTTTAATTTACCAAGCGCATTGGAAACCAAAGCGGTGACTGTATTTTGAACAGAATCGGACGCTGTGGGCGGATAATTTTTTATCCATTCCGAATCCGGACTTGAGTCTATTCCCAAATCTACTAGATATTCCTTACCCAACTTGTCCTTAATATTGGTAAGAAAAGGATCCGTTTTATGTGCCATAGCAAAACTAAAGGCCATATAGCCCATCGTATTGTACATGTCTTTTAATGTAAAGTCGGATTTATCAATACCTGTCAAGTAAAATTCCACAGGTGTTGGCCCTTCGGCTATAAATTGATTAACACCATCCAAATAGGCTTGTGCCACCTGTACAGCTTCTTTATTCGGGTCCAATTTGGAAACGGTTACCATAGAAGCGTCATCAATTCCTAGCGCAAGAAAAAATTTATCCGTCCCCAACAAATCGGTTCCAAATACTTCTGAGAGTCCGCCACTGCCGATCCTTCGCAGTAGCTCCATTTGCCAAAGTCGGTCTTGGGCATGCACGTAGCCTAATGCTCTAAACGCATCTTTCTCTGTAGTGCCGTAAATATGGGGAATACCATAGGCATCGTAATACACTTGTACCTCATTCTCTAGTTGTACCAGTGTTTTAGTACCCGAATAATCTGGTTTAAGGGTTTGAACGAAGATGGTCCCGGTAATAACTAGTATCACTACTAACACCAGTAAAAGAAGTCCGGTTTTCTTTAAAATTCTCATATCTGTTCTTGGCGGATTTTGAACTCAAGGTATAATTATTTCTATTAAAAAAAACCTATAGCTCTGTAATTTAGTAACGAATTATTGCCGTTACCTTATTCCTAAAGTTACTTATTAAAATTATTTAGCCCTTCTAAAAGCCATAACCGATACGTATCCGCATCGCTATTTTGAATTGAGGTATTGAGTACTTCCAAGTCCGGAGAAAGCAGCACATAAAATGGTTGAGAAACCGCATTAAAATTAATATCCTGAAAGGTACCCCATTTCTGTGCAATATTTTCTATGCGTTTTACACGACCCGAATCATATTGAAAATCGAATTGCTCAGTCTTTGGGAGTTCTTCTCGATCATCCACATAAAGGGAAATTAGCACATAGTCGTTCTTTAAGATTGGAAAGATATCCAGTTCGCTCCACACGTTCTCCTCCATTTTTCTGCAATTGACACAGGCCCATCCAGTAAAATCCAATAAAATGGGTTTGTTTTTTTCTTTGGCATACGCCAAGCCGGTTTCAAAGTCCTTAAAGCAATCTATACCCAGTGGGCAATCGCTTTCCTGTTCAAAAACACTATAGAATTCAGGTGGTGGAAAACCACTCAGCAATTTAAGGTTGGTTATAGTACTCACACCAAGAATCAGATATAGGCTAAAAGCTGCACTTAGGATACCTGTAATTTTTCTACCCATGCTTAATTTTGCCTTTGGCCCGTCATGTGGGAAACGTAAAACACCAAATAAATAGAGAGTCATAAGTAATCCTAGTAAGATCCAAATACCTAGGAATATCTCTCTTTTAAGAATGTCCCAATGGCCAACTAAATCGGCATTAGAAAGGAATTTTAGGGCAAGTCCTAACTCTAAAAATCCGAGAACTACTTTTACAGTAGTCATCCAACCACCAGATTTTGGTAGGGAATTTAACCAAGCCGGGAACAAGGCGAACAAGGCAAATGGCAAGGCCAGCGCAACACCAAAACCGGTCATACCCGCTGTAAGGTTAATAGCCACATCACCTTCTGCTAAAGTCGTACCGCCCAACAGGCCGCCTAATATAGGCCCTGTACAGGAAAAGGAAACGATAGCAAGCGTTACGGCCATAAAAAATATACCCAAAGCACCACCCACCTTTGAAGAGGCAGCATCCATCTTATTGGCCCATGAACTGGGCAATGTCAATTCATAATATCCAAAAAAGGAGAAAGCAAAGAATACGAATATGGCGAAGAAAGCAAGATTCAGCCATATATTAGTGGCTATGGTATTCAATATTTGTGAATCTACGGAATCAAACAAATGAAAGGGCAGACTTAACAAAAAGTATATCAGCACTATAAAAAATCCATATAACAGGGCATTGCCGATACCTTTGGACTTCGTCTGCGATTGTTTGGTAAAGAACGATACCGTTAATGGAATCATTGGAAACACACAAGGGGTTAAAAGGGCAATGAGTCCGCCTAAAAATCCCAATGCAAAAATAACCCATAAACTGGTACTTGCGCTAATATTTTCCTGTCCCTGAGTGAGTAACTCCTTGTTCTTTAGGTCTAATTTTAAACCTGCAGAAAGTTCCTTACTGCGCTCGTCTATCGCTACCGTTTCATTTACTACAGGTTCACCGTTCAAAGAAAAAACAAAATCAATATCGGCAGGAATACAAACCTTTTTACAGATCTGATAAAACAAATTGACTTTTATATGGGAAACATCGGTATTTAAGAGTTTTATCCGTTGTGTAAAAATAGCTTCCTTCTTAAAAAAGGTTTCGTCTATCTGAAAAATATCACTGAATTCAGTAATGGTTTTACTTTCTTGAGATTCGCCAATAAGCTGGTAATCCTTGCCTACTTCTTTATAATTAAATTCACTAGGCAGGGATCCACCTTCCGAAGTAAACTGGGAATACACATGCCAACCTTCAAAAATTTGACCTTTTACAATCAATTCGTACTCGGTATCGGAAATTTGCTGCACATTGGTTTCCCAAACTACAGGGGTTTCATCATCCTGGGCTATCCCAAAAAACGGTAAAACAAAAAACAAAAAAGATAGTAGTACTATTCTCATAATTTCACTTCAATTCTTAAAATAGCTTTTGTGTTGGGCTGCACTTTAAAACGTTCATCTGCCCTTTTTCCTATAACCCATACAATATCCTCGCCAGAACATAAGAACCATTGCCTGTCTTTTAGGGCTACGGGAACTTTTTCATCCTTAAAGAATTTTGCCAATTTCTTTTTTCCTTGTAAACCCAAGGGGTAAAAATAGTCGCCTTTCTTCCATTTCCTTACCAGTAACGGATATTTTAACGCATTTTTATCAACATAAATTATAGCTGATGTGTTTTCATTTCTTTCGGGTACGTCTAAAAATTCCAACCCAATAGGTAATATAACACTATTGTCGTTTTGTGATATGGCATAGGTGTCCGCTTCGCCTCTTTCTATGTCTGATGGAGAAAGCCATAGAAAACCCCGATCCTTGGACAAGATGTGTGTTTTGGATTCGATGCATTTTCCACTCATAGCATCCAACAAATCCCTGAGATTTCCCCATTCGTTAAAGCCGAATTCCTGAAAGAGTCCGTACAAATAACCATCTAAGGGATGCAACTTTTTCAACTTCGAAATGGATATTTTCGATAATCCATTTTCTTGCACGAACAACGCTTTTTGAAGCTCTGCCAGTTGATTTTTGGCGATAGCAGCCGACTGATTCAAATACGTAGTGCTCTTTTTAAAATTTTCCAAAAAATTAGGGTGGAGTTCTTTAAGCACAGGTACCAATTCTAAACGGATTTTGTTCCTTAAATACTTTGCATCTGCATTACTGGCATCCTCTCGCCATTCTAAGCCATTTGATTTTGCGTAAGCCAAAAGCTCTGCTCTGGAGTACTTTAAGAGCGGACGTGCAATGGTCTCTGTATGTTCGGGTATTCCCGTGAGTCCATCTATTCCGGTACCTCTAGAGAGATTGATTAAAAACGTTTCCAAATTATCATCCAAATGATGCGCCGTAAGGACTTTGGTAAAACCATTTGTTTTCATAAGCCCATGAAACCAGGTGTACCTCAATTCTCGCGCTGCCATTTGCACGGAAACCTTTTCTTGTTTTACATGGCCAAGCGTATCAAAATGGGTATTCAAAAATACTTTACCTAGTTGCTTAGCCAAATGCTCTACAGATACCTGATCAGCATCACTTTCCAAACCACGTAGTTTAAAATTACAATGTGCAATGGCAATATCCATCTCAATAGCGTGACAAAGATGCGTTAATACCACACTATCTAATCCTCCACTACAAGCAACTAACACCCTATCTTTCAACAACGAAGAAAAATTTGAAGCGATATGAGATTTAAAATCAGTAAGCATTAGGCAAAGGTAGGATTTTTAAAAGATGTTAGACATGAGAATTGGACCGTGAGAATTGAAATTTGATACAAGAGACAGTATGTACTTGTTTCGTTGGAAGTAAAAAGTAATCGTTGTGCACCTTTGCGATGAGCGAACCTTTCGATTTAAGCCATGAGCGAAAGTTATTGCGACACGATAATTTATTTGACTTGAATTTATGTTTGGTTTAGCATTTGAACAATTCTTAAAGTCCAAAAACCTATAACTAATAACTCCGAACTAGGATTACAGCAATCCTCAAAACCTACTCCTCCAACACCTGACGCATGGCCTTCGCCTTTAATAAACACTCCTGATATTCCTTCTCGGGAACAGACTTGGCCGTAATGGCACTACCTACAGCGTAAGACACATATTTCTTGGTTTCATTGTAAAGAATACTGCGGATTACCACGTTAAAATCAAAATCGGCTTTGGGCGTAAAATAACCTACTGCCCCACTATACAGGCCGCGCTTAAAAGATTCCAAGTCCTCTATAATTTTCATGGCAGAGACTTTTGGGGCTCCTGTCATACTGCCCATGGGAAAATTTTCCTTTACCAATGAAACAACATTTTTATCGGTTGGAACTATTGCCGATACCGTGGAAATCATTTGATGCACTTGTTCAAAAGAATAGACTTCACATAATTCTTCTACCACTACACTACCCCTTAACGCACTTTTAGAGAGGTCGTTGCGTACCAAGTCCACAATCATTATATTTTCCGATCGCTCTTTTTCATCAGTTTGTAATGCTTGGATTAAACGAGTGTCGATTTCCTTGTCCTTAGAACGTGGCGCAGTTCCTTTAATGGGTTGAGAAATTATTTTTGAACCTATTTTCTTCAGGTACCGCTCCGGACTGGCACACATTAAATACTTGTCGAATAATTTTAGATACGTGGCAAAAGGCGGTTTGGAAATGGCATTGAGTTTTTTGTATGTTTTTACCGCATCAATCTTTAAATCTTCAGCATAAAATTCCTGACAAAAATTAGCCTCATAAATATCGCCTTGATGAATATGACCCAACATTTGGTTGACCTTAGAAAAATACTCATCCTTAAAAATTCGCATTTTAACGTGGACATCACCATCAGTGGCCATACTCTTATCTTGTTGTAATGTTCCTTTGGATAGCACGTCATAATCACCCGAAATGGCATCGGCTACCATATTCAAATAAATAAAATCGACTTCATTCCCTTGTATCCTTATTATTTTTTTGGGTTGAAAAAAATAAAGATCAGGAAATTCTAAACCATCTAAGTTTTCGGAGGACAAGAACTCGGTATCGTTTTTAAGGTCGTAGGAGAGATAGCCAAAAATCCAATCATTTACTTGAGATTGATATTCTGCCAAATTAGAAAATCCGTGCCGGGCATCGGTAGAGATTCCCGTTAATCCATCTACGGCCAAGAGTCCGTCAAAAGAGCTATATGCGCCGGTATGCCCATTACTATCCAACCACGCAACCTCATCGTATTGGCGCGACCACTCTAAAAGATTATTCTTAAAATTTTGAATATCGAAAACGGTATAACAAACAGTTTTTCTCAACTACTAGCGTATTGCATCTAAGAAAGCTTGCACCTTTTTTGAATGTTCTGAAGCCAATTCCGTATCTAAAATACCTTTCTCCATATCAAAATTATCCGAAAAACTGGGTAATGAAAAGGTATCTGTGACCAATGCACCAAAGCGTAAAAGCAATTTCTCACTTACTTCCAGGGAGCTCTGGGCTCCACGTTTTCCACCTGATGTAGCCATTAAAAACACTTTTTGATGCCTGATAAAATCGATATCCACTCTAGACAACCAATCGATTAAATTTTTAAAATAAGCCGATGGATTACCGTTGTGCTCGTTAACGGATATGATAATACCAGAAGCCTTTTGTATGTCTTCCTTAAACGCTACCAGAGCGTTTGAAAAGCCATGCTCCTTTTCGTAATCCTCACTATACACAGGAAAAGGATAGTTGGAAAGATTCAATAACCGAAGTTCCTGTTGGGTTACTAAAGAGGCCGTATAACGTACCAATTTATAATTTATGGAAGTTGATGAATTACTACCTGCAAATCCTAATATATATGACATCTAGTTAATTTTTTTCGATGACGAAAATACCCCAAATACTATTGAATTGCCAGTATTTTATCTAATTTTACCTCGAAAAACGTCCAAACCGACTCGTATTGAAGTATATAGCTATAAAATGACCAACGTAATCGCAAAAAATACAAGGTTATATTTTGTTGATGCCATACGTGCATGGGCAATCCTTATGATGCTTCAAGGGCACTTTATAGATGGCCTTTTGGATAATGCGTTCCGAGACGATAGCAACATACTTTTTACCATTTGGAAATATTTTAGAGGTATCACCGCACCTGTATTCTTTACCGTTTCTGGTTTCATATTCACCTATTTGTTGATTAAAGCACCCAAAAATGGCTGGGACAATCCAAGGGTCATAAAAGGAATTAGACGCGGTTTTGAGTTATTGATTATTGGCTATTTACTTCGTTTGAATCTTTTTGGACTTTTTAAGGCCGAAGTCTACGATTCTTTTTATCTAGTGGACGTATTGCACTGTATTGGACTATCCATACTAGGCATTATTGGGATTTATATTTTATCTGGTACTCTAAAAAAATGGTTGCTGCCTGCTATTCTAGTTGGTACTACAATTGCCTTATTTGTATTTGAACCGTGGTACAAATTTGCTAACTTTCACCTACTACCCCAATGGATTGCCAATTACTTTACCAAGGCAAATGGTTCTGTATTTACTATTTTACCATGGTTTGGATATGCCACTTTTGGGAGTTTCGCCGCGGTACTATTTTATCGATACAAGAAAAGTTCCTATTTATATCCTGTTGCCATAGGAATTTGTGTCAGTACAGGTTTGTTATTAATTTTCTATTCTTCCGATGCTTTTCTGGCACTCGCTCACTACACTGACATAAAACTCTTTGAAGCTATATTTTTCAACAACTACCTGTTTATTAGACTTGGCGATGTCCTTTTGGTATGTGCTCTTTTTATGTTGGCAAGAAAGTTTCTTACTAACAAAACTGTATTGCGACTAGGGCAAAGTACATTATCTATCTACGTCATTCATTTTGTAATACTGTATGGTAGTTTTACAGGTTTAGGGCTCTACGGGTTCTTTCATCATTCCATGGGCCCGATTATTCTGGTTCCTGGTGCTATTTTGTTCATTGTAGCCTGCTCTTATTTAGCTTTACGATATGAGGATAATAAGGCTGATATCAAGCTGTCTATCTATACCTATTTAAATGTTTTCAGAAAAAGAATAGAGTATGCTCTATTATACGGCTTCAGTCTGCTTCGGAACTTTTCCTTAAAATTAGCCAAGCTATTTGGACTGATTAAAAATTGAATCCTACCGTTCCCGTTTTCGGTTCTTTCGCTTACATTGTAAAAAAATGTAATATATGAGCGATGTAAAATATTCCCCTATTCAAGTAGATTTAGAAAAAGACAGAAAATATGCATGGTGCACCTGTAGTCATAGTGAAAATCAACCTTTTTGTGATGGTGCGCACAGAGCACATAACAAGCCACCTTCTTTGGGTTTTAGTGTTGAAGAAGATAAGGCTGCTTTTTTATGTACTTGTAAAAAAACAAGCAATCCTCCGCATTGTGATGGGAGTCATAACAAGTAGATATTTTTTCAAACAGCGTTTGAAAACAAAAAAAAGCAGCCTCGAAAAGGCTGCTTTTTTTTGTTGTGACACTACCGTTACATCAAATTTGCGGTAGGTATTACTTTAAATATGCAAAGCACGATCACCCGTCGCGGCCAAAGCTGCTTCTTTAACTGCCTCGGCGTAGGTTGGGTGTGCATGACTCATGCGCGCAATATCCTCCGCGGATGCACGGAACTCCATAGCGGTAACCGCTTCGGTAATTAAATCTGCACATCTAGCACCTATCATATGTGCACCCAATACTTCATCCGTAGTTTTATCGGCCAATATTTTCACAAATCCATCTATATCGGTACTCGCCCTGGCACGACCTAAAGCTCGCATGGGGAATTGTCCAACTTTGTATGCAACGCCCGCTTCTTTCAACTCTTCTTCGGTTTTGCCTACGGATGCAACCTCTGGCCAAGTATATACTACATTAGGTATTAAATTGTAGTCTATATGCGGTTTCTGACCTGCCAATTGCTCTGCTACTAAGGTTCCCTCCTCTTCAGCTTTGTGGGCCAACATAGCTCCTTTAACAACATCTCCAATGGCGTAAATGTTATCCACATTCGTTTTTAAATGTCCATCTACTGCAACCCTGCCACGATCGTCCAAATTCACGCCCGCCGCTTCTAGATTAAGTCCTTTAGTAAAGGGGCTTCTACCCACCGATACCAAGCAATAATCACCTTCAAAAATAACTTCGTTACCTTTTTTATCGTCCGCCTTTACGGTTATTTTATCGCCGCTACGCACTACAGATTTTACTTTATGGGACAGGGCAAATTTTACCTTTTGCTTTTTCAATACTTTCATAAGTTCCTTAGAAAGTGCCGCATCCATAACGGGTATAATACGATCCATATATTCTACTACCGTAACTTCTGCACCCAATCTTTTATACACCTGACCCAACTCTAGTCCAATGACACCGCCACCGACAATAATCATGTGCTTTGGAATCTCCTTTAATTTTAATGCATCGGTTGATGTGATAATGCGTTCCTTATCCACGGTAATAAATGGTAATGTAGAAGGTTTGGAACCTGTTGCGATAATAACATGTTTCGCTTCTATAGTATCCGTGCTACCATCATCTTTTGTGATATTAACGTGTGTGGCATCCTTAAAACTGCCTAAACCTTGGCGTACTTCTATTTTGTTTTTATCCATCAAGAACTCAATACCCTTGGTGGTCTGATCTACGACGGCCTGCTTGCGACCTATCATTTTTTCTAGATTTATTTTTATTTCACCCGGAATTTCAATACCGTGTTCTTCAAAATGTTTTACGGCATCTTCATAGTGGTGCGATGAATCCAATAAGGCTTTAGAAGGTATACAACCAACATTCAAACAAGTACCTCCTAGGGTAGGATATTTTTCTATTATTACGGTCTTCATTCCCAACTGGGCACAACGGATTGCGGCAACATATCCTCCAGGTCCAGAGCCTATAATGGCTACGTCATATTCATTCATATCTTCTATATTTTCAAATTACTACAAAATTAATACTATTTTCTGTTTTTAAAGCGGGATTGCTGTAGAATGCTTTACCTCTTTTATGGTAAACGAACTTTGTGTGCTTCCTATATGGTTAATCGCTGTAAGTTTGGAGACCATAAAGTTTCGATAATCGCCCATATCCCTAACCACTATTTTTAATAGATAATCATAATCTCCACTCAAATGATGACACTCCACTACCTCCTCAAGTTTTAAAACTTCGCGCTCAAATTGTTTGATATTCTCCCTTGTATGTTGTACCAGTTTTATATGGCAAAACACAATAAAAGTTTTATCCACTTCAACTTTACCTACCAAGGCTACATAGCTTTTAATGGTCCCTGACTTTTCTAAACGCTTAATACGTTCATAAACAGCAGTGGTAGAAAGTCCAAGTTGATGAGCATATTCCTTGGTAGTCTTTTTACAATCTTGTTGCAAAAGGCATAATAGTTTCAAGTCAATTGCATCTAGCTTCATAAAGAATAGGGTTCTTTTAAATGAATACAACGCACAATATATCCGTTATATTTTCTAAAATTACTATAAATATAGTTTTATATTCTGTATTAATCAATTACCATTGACAATTAATCACTAATACTATAAGTTTGCTTGCAAAATATACTATTATGAGTAAGAAAGCAGCGAACGATTTACAGGATTTACAACATTTTGGAGAGTATGGTGGTGTTAACCCCTCTATTTCAGATTCCTCTACATATACCTTTCTATCGGCCAAAACCATGTTCGATACCTTTGAAGGAAATACCGAAGGCTGTTATCTTTATAGTAGGCATTCTACCCCTTCCAACCTATATTTAGGAGAAGCACTTGCAGCATTGGAAGGTACCGAGGCCGCAAACGTTACCGCAAGTGGAATGGGTGCCATTACGGCCGTAATCCTGCAACTGTGTAATGCAGGTGACCATATTGTGAGCAGCAGGACGATTTATGGGGGCACTTATGCTTTTATGAAAAACTTCCTTAAAAAGTTCAATATCGAAACTTCTTTTGTGGACATTACGGATATGGACGCTGTTGCAAAGGCCATCACGCCAAAAACTAAAATGATTTATTGCGAAAGCGTGAGTAATCCATTATTGGAAGTTGCTGATATTTCGGCTTTGGCAAAGATTTCCCATAAAAACGAAATTCCATTAGTAGTAGATAATACCTTTTCGCCCTTAACTATCCGTCCCGCATCCTTAGGAGCAACTATTGTTATCCATAGCCTTACCAAGTTCATCAACGGAACCAGCGATTGTGTTGCTGGGGTTGTTTGTGGCACGACTGATTTTTGTCTGGGTCTAAAAGATGTAAACAATGGCGCAGGAATGCTTTTGGGTAGCACGTTGGATAGTCAACGAGGAGCATCAATCCTTAAAAATATGCGCACCCTGCATATAAGAATACAAAAACACAGCGAAAATGCGCTTTTTCTTGCAGAAAAATTTGAAGCTGACGGATTAAAGGTCATTTATCCCGGACTTTCCTCCCATCCTGGACATTTAAAAATGAAAGACCAAATGATTCCTCAATATGGATTTGGAGGTCTTATCTCGCTAGATGTTGGTTCTTTGGAAAATGCAAATGCCCTCATGGAATTGATGCAAGACAATAAATTAGGGTATTTGGCCGTGAGTTTAGGATTCTACAAAACATTATTTAGCGCGCCCGGGAGTTCAACTTCCTCTGAAATTCCTGAAGAAGAACAGAAAGAAATGGGACTGGGCGACGGATTAATTCGTTTTTCCATAGGGTTGGACAATGATATCCAAAGAACCTATGAGCAGATGAAGCAATGTATGGAACAACTAGAAATTCTAGGAAGCAAGACTTTAATTAGCCAATAACCCATTGTAATAAGGTTTGCACAACCGTGGCATAAGTTGTAATATTACGGGAAACCAAACCAATAATAGATGGCCAAGAAAAACCCGAATAAACACCGACAGAACGAAAATATTGTCGAAAACAAAGAGCTAAGTATCTGGGAAGCACTAATTCCCGTTATAGTTCTCGTGGTAATGTTGGCGTATAACGTTTATGTTTTTGGGGATGATGCGTTAAGCGGGTCCAATCAGTTTGTATTATTATTGGGTGGCGCTGTAGCTTCAATCGTAGGATTTAGCAATAAGGTTTCCTACAAAACAATGATTGCGGAAGTTGCCGAAAACGTAAAATCCACTACGGGAGCATTACTTATCCTTTTAATGGTAGGAGCGCTTGCGGGGACATGGTTGATAAGCGGTATTATCCCCGCCATGATTTATTACGGACTCCAAATCTTGAATCCTACTATATTTCTTGCGGCCTGTGTTATTATTTGCGCCATTATCTCTATTGCAACCGGAAGCAGCTGGACAACATCGGCCACTGTAGGTATTGCATTAATAGGCATTGGAGATGCATTAGGCATTTCATTGGGAATGACAGCAGGTGCTGTCCTTTCCGGTGCATATTTTGGAGATAAATTATCGCCTTTGAGTGATACCACCAACTTGGCACCAGCCATGGCAGGCGGCGAACTCTTTAGTCATATCAAATATATGACCATAACCACGATTCCTACGATATTGATTACTCTGACCGTTTTTATCGTTATCGGATTGAATCTTGAAACTTCTGGAACTGCGGATATAGATGGTATTTTAAAATCGATAGAAGCAAGTTTTAATATTAGCGGATGGCTATTTATAGTTCCGCTTATCGTTATCTTTTTAATAATCAAAAAAACACCTCCCTTAGCGGCACTGCTCATTGGAACACTTCTTGGTGGGGCTTTTGCATTATTTTTTCAGCCAGATATCGTGGCTGGGATCACCAATGCAAAGGAACTTACTTTTGAATCGGGTTATAAGGGCATACTGAAGGCAATTACTGTAAATACGACTATTCCCACGGACAATGAAGCATTAAGCGACTTGTTCACAGCTAAAGGCATGGCAGGTATGTTAGGTACCATTTGGCTTATTGTCTGCGCTATGGTGTTTGGGGGTATTATGGATGGTATCGGTGCGTTAGCCCGTATCAGCGCCTCTCTTTTAAGTATGGCAAAAACTACGTTTGGACTCTTTTCAAGTACAGTTGCAAGCTGTTTGGCCTTAAACGTGACGGCTTCCGACCAATACCTGGCTATTGTAGTGCCAGGAAAAATGTTTGCGAAAGCTTATGCTGACAGAGGTTTGGCTCCAGAAAATCTAAGTCGAACCCTAGAGGATTCTGGTACGGTCACCTCTGTTCTGATTCCTTGGAATACTTGTGGTGCATATCATAGTGGCGTTTTGGGTGTTAGCGTATCGGATTATTTTATTTTTGCTATTTTTAATTGGTTAAGTCCGATTATGACGTTGATTTTTGCAGGATTAGGAATTAAAATCAAGCAATTAACCAGCAAGGCTAGCGAAGCGTAAAAATAATACCATTTATTCGTGTTCACTATAAAGCACTTCAGGATGTATAGCGGTCATACTTTTAGGTTGCATCCTATTTCGTACATCATGATTTTTTATTTCAAAGGGGCTAGAACAAAGCAACTCCTAAAAGAATACTAAATTGATTATTTACTTCCAAAAACCCCTATATTTCAATCTATTATTTTTTAATTTCACAACATAATTCATAAAGACAACAAAATGGCTTCAATTACATTAAAAGGAAATGCTATACATACATTGGGTACACTACCTGCATCAGGAAGTAAAGCTCCAGAATTTCAATTGACTACAAACGATTTGGCTACCGTAAAACTTTCCGATTACAAAGGCTCTAGAGTAGTACTTAATATCTTCCCAAGTGTTGATACCGGTACTTGTGCACAATCTGTAAGGCAATTTAATACGGAAGCTGCGGGATTAGATAATACCATTGTGCTTTGTATATCCAAAGACTTACCCTTTGCACAAGCGCGTTTTTGTGGTGCAGAAGGAATTGAAAATATTATAATGCTTTCAGATTTCAAAGATGGTAATTTTGGAAAAGCGTATAACCTTAATTTTACGGATGGCCCATTGGCGCCTTTGCATTCCAGAGCCGTTGTGGTCATAGATGAAAAAGGAAGTATTTTGTATTCAGAGCAGGTATCTGAAATCGTTGACGAACCAAACTATAAAGCTGTATTGGAAGCCTTAATGGCCTAGAAAGTCCTATTTCATTATGCCCAAAGAGTCCTTTCTATTGAATAGAATAAAAAGTGTTGGCTTCGCAATTCGCGGGGCCATACTTTTGATACGTACGGAAGCGAGTATTAAAATTCAGGTTTGTCTAGGGTTGATTATGACTGCTGCCGGTTTTTATTTTGATATCAGCACAACAGAATGGATTATGCAACTTTTTGCCATAGCCCTTGTTTTGGGAACCGAAGGTATGAATACCGCTGTAGAAAAATTATGTGATTTTGTACAACCAGAATTTGATAAAAAAATAGGTTTTATAAAGGATATTTCCGCTGGGGCTGTGATGCTAGTTTCCATAGTAGCCAGTATTATTGGCTGCATCATATATTTTCCCAAGATTTTTTAAACCCACAATTCAGACGGCTTAGACCGTAAATTTGTAATTTAGCCCCAAGAATAAATCGTTTCATGGCAAAGAAGGCACCCAAAAGAAAGCCCACACCTACTAAAAACAAAAAACCCTTACTCTTGTCTAAACAGAACAAGATTATATTGGGCAGTCTCTTGGCGCTTTTTAGCATTGCCCTGTTCTTCTCGTTCATCTCCTTTTATTTTACATGGCAAGAGGACCAAAGCATGTTAACGGAATTCAAGAATCGTAACGAACAAGCAAATAACCTATTAAATAAATTTGGTGCTAGTGTAAGTCACTTTTTTGTTTATAAAGGCTTTGGGATTTCAGCTTTGATTTTTCCTATTTTGCTTTGTTTAAGTGGTATCTACATGTTTTTGGGTTTGGATAAGAAGGGGCTCCTTAAAAAATGGATATGGGGACTTATATTCATTATATGGATTTCGGTCACTCTTGGTTTTTTTGCTACAGAAAGTCCGCTTCTGGGAGGTTTGATAGGCTATGAAATAAATGATTTTCTACAGGACTATGCTGGAAAAATTGGCGTACTCCTACTCTTGGTTTTTGGTCTTGTTTTTATAACCGTTCGCTTGTTTAAACTTACACCAGAAGGTGTTGCATCATTTTTTAAATCAAAACAGGAAGCCTTATCGTCAGAGTTTAAGTCATCACGCAAAACAAAGTCCACAACGGAAGATACACTACCACTTGGTTTGGACGAGGAACCGGTAATTATTGACACCTATACCCATAAAGCAGAAATTCCACATTTAGAAAAAAAACCCATTGCTAACGATTTTGAAATTACGATTCCCACAGAATCAGAGGAAGAGGAGCCAACCTTAAATATGGAAGTGGAGCACGTTGTGGAGGAGCAGGAAGAATTAGATGTACTCGCAAATAAACTAGTAGACGATTTTGGAGAATTTGATCCCACCTTAGAATTAGGCAACTACAAATTTCCGACCATAGAACTCTTGGACCCACACGGGGTAACGGGCGGCATTACCATAAACCAAGAAGAGCTTGAAGAAAACAAAGACAAAATTGTTGATACCCTAAAAAATTATAAAATTGGTATTGCCCAAATCAAAGCTACCATAGGCCCAACGGTAACCTTATACGAAATTGTCCCAGAAGCAGGGGTTCGTATTTCCAAAATAAAAAACTTAGAAGACGACATTGCGCTATCCTTAGCAGCATTAGGGATACGGATTATTGCTCCAATACCGGGGAAAGGAACCATTGGTATAGAGGTGCCTAATAAAAATGCAAGTATCGTTTCTATGCGTTCGGTAATAGCCTCCAAAAAATTTCAAAACGCCGAGATGGAACTGCCTATTGCCTTTGGAAAGACAATTAGCAACGAAACCTTTGTGGTAGATTTAGCCAAAATGCCACACTTGCTTATGGCTGGTGCTACTGGACAAGGTAAGTCTGTTGGTTTAAATGCTGTATTAACATCGCTCTTGTATAAAAAACATCCTGCTGAAGTTAAGTTTATTTTGGTAGATCCAAAAAAGGTAGAACTTACATTATACAATAAGATAGAACGTCATTTCCTCGCCAAACTACCAGATTCGGCAGAGGCCATTATTACCGACAATACAAAAGTAATTCACACTCTTAATTCACTGTGTATTGAAATGGACAATCGCTATGAGTTACTAAAATTGGCCATGGTACGTAATTTAAAAGAATACAATACAAAATTTAAGGCTAGAAAACTGAATCCGAATGACGGACATAAGTTCCTACCTTATATCGTTTTGGTTATCGATGAGTTTGCAGATTTGATTATGACTGCTGGAAAAGAAGTGGAAACTCCAGTTGCCAGACTCGCACAACTCGCCAGGGCAATAGGCATTCACTTGATAATTGCAACGCAACGGCCATCAGTAAATGTAATTACAGGAATTATAAAAGCCAACTTCCCAGCAAGATTGGCATTTAGGGTAACTTCAAAAATAGATTCTAGAACCATTCTTGATGCCCAAGGTGCGGACCAACTTATAGGCCGTGGGGATATGCTATTTACCCAAGGTAACGAAGTTACACGCATACAATGCGCTTTCGTTGACACGCCAGAAGTAGCTAAAATTACCGAATATATAGGTAGCCAACGTGCGTATCCAGAAGCATACGAACTACCGGAATATGTAGGCGAGGATTCTGGCACGAGTGTTGATAATAATATTTCCGAACGGGATGCAAAGTTTCGTGAAGCAGCAGAAGTCATTGTGATTGCGCAACAGGGCTCTGCTTCTTTGATACAAAGAAAATTGAAGCTTGGTTACAACCGCGCAGGCCGTATTGTTGATCAGCTGGAAGCAGCTGGTATAGTTGGCCCCTTTGAAGGCAGCAAGGCAAGGCAAGTACTGGTTCCAGACCTTGTAGGGCTACAACTATTATTAGATAGCGAATAAGCATCTCAGGTGAGATAACATTTACCAAGGCAAAAATAATACAAAAGATAGCATAGTAGCTTCAAGTATTTATAGTTAGAAAAATAGATTTAGATTGATGAAAAAATTAGGAATAGTATTTGCGTTTTTATTAGTTGCTAGCATTTCCCATGCACAAAAATCCACAAAGGCAAAAGCTTTATTGGACCAAGTATATGCCAAAGTCAAAAGCTATGATAATATCTTTGTGGACTTTAAATTTGACCTAAATAACACAGAAGCGGGTATTAATCAAGAAACACGCGGCGATGTTACCTTAGCTGGAGAAAAGTATATTTTTAACTATCTGGGTTCACAGCAATTGTATGACGGCAGAAAAGTCTATACCATCGTACCTGAAAATGAAGAAGTGACCATAGAAGATTTATCTGAAGATGAAAATTCCATGTCACCTTCAAAAATGCTTACGTTTTATAGAACGGGACACAATTATGCGATGGACATATTGCAAAACGTACAAGGAAGAAAAATCCAGTATGTAAAACTAATCCCTATCGATTCAGATACTGAAATAAAGTCTAGGTTATTAGGTATAGATAGAGAAACAAAGCATATCTATAAGCTTATTGAAACAGGGAAAAACGGAACTAAAACTACTATTACTGTTAATTCTTTTAAAACGAATCAACCTTTATCAAAAACCTTATTTACTTTTGATGCATCAAAGTACGAGGATAAAGACTACTACATCATTAGAAATTAGAACAATTGAGAATTCTAGACCGGTATATACTATCAAGGTTCGTTTTTAATTTTGTCAGTTCGTTTGTAATATTGATGTTCATTTTCATATTTCAAACGATTTGGCTTTTTATAGACGATTTGGCTGGAAAAGGTCTTGATATTTTCATTATAGGTAAGTTCCTTTTTTATTTAATACCAGACCTTACAGAAAAGGTACTTCCCTTAACCGTGTTACTCTCCTCTATACTCACCTTTGGAACATTGGCAGAAAACTACGAGTTTGCTGCCATGAAAGCTTCTGGGATTTCCTTGCAGCGTGCCATGGTAAGCTTAATCATCTTTGTAACTATACTTGGCGGTGTTACTTTCTTTTTTGCTAATAATGTTATTCCGCTCTCTCAACGAAAAATATTCAACCTTAGACGAAATATCGCAAAGATAAAACCCGCAGTTGCTGTTGCTGAAGGTGTATTTAGCGATTTTGAAGGCGCGGATATGAATATTAAGGTTGATGAAAAATATGGTGATAACGATCGCTTTCTACGAAATGTGATTATCCATCAAAAAGGCAAGAACAACACTAATACCACGGTAATAAAGGCGAAAACAGGAGAATTAAAAAGTAATGAAAATTCCGACATACTGCAACTAATCCTTAAAGAAGGGCATTATTACAAAGACGTAATAAGCAAAAACAACAAAAACAAACTAAAATTTCCGTTTGCACAGGCAGATTTTGATACGTTAATCATGAATATTGATTTGTCCGAATTTAATAATGTGGATTTGGATGAAGAGCGCGATATCAGTACGGCCAAAATGAAAAATATCTTAAGGCTTACCTTGGATATAGATTCCATAAAAAAAGATAATTTTAGGATTGTACGGGCCTTCTCCAAAAATATAAATGCTAGAACTGGTCTTTTTGTGCCTTTAGAAACAAAGGACACTACCACCGTTAAAAATGAAGCCAGACTAAAGAAGGACTCTATACTAGCTGGTAAAATAAAAGCGATTATGGAAGACCCCGTAAAGCAAGATTCCATAAAGGCAGATATCCTTCATATATTTCCGGAATGGCAAAGAATTCAGGTGATGAATAATGCAAAAAATGATATCACAGGTATTTTAGGTTCCATAAGAGGTAAAAAGGAGGAGATGGAAAATAGATATAAAAATTATAACCTTCATATCTTATCGCTTCATAGCAAATATGCATTGGCCTTTTCCTGTATCATTCTCTTTTTTGTAGGCGCTCCATTAGGTGCGATTATTCGAAAGGGAGGACTAGGACTGCCTATGGTCATTGCTATTGCATTGTTTTTAGTATACTATTTTATTGGAGTATTCGCAGGAAATTATGCGAAGGAAGGAAATATAAATCCTATTTTAGGGGCTTGGTTAGCTACATTGATTATGTTACCCTTAGGTATTTGGTTTACAAAACGAGCTACAGAAGATAAGGGAATGATGAACTTTGGTGTCATCACAGATTTTTTCCAAATAATATTCAAAAAATTTAAGAAAAAGAAAGTTGATGACAACAAAAATGCAACATAACATACAATTAGATACCATAAGAGATGCCATTGCCGATATTCAAAAAGGGAAGGTCATCATTGTTGTTGACGATGAAAACCGAGAGAACGAAGGAGATTTTTTAGCCGCTGCTGAACTCGCAACACCGGAGACCGTAAACTTTATGGCTACACACGGAAAAGGGCTTATTTGTGCTCCGCTGACAGAAGGTAGATGCAAAGAACTTGGACTCCATATGATGGTAAGTAACAACACAGACCCTATGGAAACTGCATTTACAGTATCTGTAGATTTAAGAGGTAAAGGGGTTACTACAGGAATTTCAGCTTCAGACAGAGCTAAGACCGTTTTAGCTCTTACAGAAATTGACACCAAACCGCACGATTTAGCAAGACCAGGACACATTTTTCCTTTGGTAGCAAAAGAAGGTGGTGTTCTAAGGCGCACAGGGCATACCGAGGCAGCAATAGATTTTGCACGTTTAGCAGGATTACAGCCAGCTGGTATTATTGTGGAAATCATGAATGAAGATGGATCCATGGCCCGTTTACCACAACTTATTGAGGTAGCTAAAAAGTTCGATTTAAAGATTGTTTCCATTGAGGATTTGATAGCCTATAGAATGGAGCACGATAGCCTGATAGACAAAGAAACCGATTTCGAAATTACGACTCGTTTTGGTAAATTTAGGTTGCGAGCTTACAAGCAAACGACAAACAATCGCGTGCATATTGCTCTGACAAAAGGGATATGGAGCAAGGAAGATGAAGTGCTTACGCGCATTAATTCTACCTTGGTAAACAATGATATTCTAGGTACGCTAACCAACAGTCCCGATGAGAAATTGGAGAATATGTTCAAAGCGATAAATCAAGAAGGAAAAGGAGCGATTGTTTTTATCAACCAAGATTCAAAATCGCTAAACCTACTATCACGGCTAGAAGAACTTAAAGAACTACAAAAACAAGACATACACAAAGCACCCAAAATAGAGATGGATTCACGTGATTTTGGTATTGGGGCACAAATACTACATGACCTTGGTATTACCAAAATGAGGTTACTGACCAATAGTCAGCAGTCCAAAAGAGTAGGTATTGTAGGTTACGGATTGGAAATTGTGGATTACGTTTCGTATTAAATTACTCGGCTAACACTCCGGTAATAACATGCGACATTGCTTTAGCCCTACTCGCTACCCCTTCCTTTGTCCAGCTTAGTTTCACCAAAGAGGATATCGTCCTCCCCATCCATACATCTGACTTTGAAAAATCTGCTTTGCTGTAATCCGGAAGCCCCTCAATAATTTCTTGTGGAAACTTAGCTAATGTCTTCAAGTTGATTAAATGTTCCCATTTTCGGTAATAGTGCCAGTTGTTATCGTACCAATAAAAACAAACGTCCAAACCAGCTTCTCCGAGGGCCTTATGTGCTTTTCGGGCTAGTTCCTCCGTTGGTAAAAAGAAGTTCAGAAAGGAATAATTCTCAACACCACCTTCTGGTACACGTCTAAAGGTTACGCCCTCGATATCGGTCAATGCTTCGCGCAATACGGTATAATGTTTCTTTTGAATGGTTATAAATTCGTCCAATCGCTGTACTTGAGCACAACCGACTGCTGCATTGAGTTCAGAAATTCTATAATTATACCCCAAAAACGGATGGCTTTCCGCTCCCCTGTCATTTCCAAAGTGGTCATGTCCATGGTCAGAATAGTGATCGGCATTTTTGAAATACGCTTCGTTGTTGGTTATCATGGCACCACCCTCCCCACAAGTAATTGTTTTTACAAAATCAAAAGAAAAACAGCCTAAGTCTCCATAACTACCCAAGGGCTTTCCTTCGTATGTTCCACCAATTGCCTGGCAAGCATCCTCTAGCAACAATAAATTATGCTTTGTGCAAATTGCTTTCAAAGCTGATAAATCTGCCATAGATCCGCACATATGTACAGGCATCACTACTTTAGTCTTAGTAGTGATAGCGCTCTCTACTGCAACAGGATTCAAGGTCAACGTATCATCAATATCTACCAAAACAGGAATAGCGCCAATAGCCAAGATAGATTCAAAACTCGCTACAAAGGTGAACGTAGGCATGATTACCTCGTCCCCTGCTCCAATTCCTGCAGCTTGCAAAGCTACTGTGAGGGCAGCTGTACCACTGCTTAGTAATTGTGCATAGTTGGTCTGCATACGTTCTGCTACTGCTTTTTCCAACTCTTTTGCTTTCCAATGGCCCTTTCGCATTCCGTCAAATCCGTAACGCATCAACACACCGGAATCCAATACATCTTGCACTTGTGCTTTTTCTGCTTCCCCAAATAATTCAAATCCTGGCATTTATGTGTATGTTTTAAGCTGTCGTAACTATCTATAATAGCCACTTTCAAAGTTACAACACAAATTTAAATTCAAAAACAAGTTCAGGCTCAAGTTTAGGTTTAAAAATAAGTTTAAGCTATCTCATTTTTTGACTTAAATACTAAAGGTATAAACGTCAATACTCATCCCTTAAGAGTTTACTTGTTTACCGCTTAAACCGCATACGATTAATTAAAAAACCAAAGCTTTACAGCCATAATTACCACCATGACTACTAAAAAAATTTTAATGAATCCGTCTCCTTTTTTTACCGAAAACCGGCTAGCAAACCAAGCGCCACTTCCGTTACCTATGGCCAAAATGAGACCTATTTTCCAATTGACTTTATCGTTGAGGGCAAAAACAGCTAGGGCAGAAATCATGAATAAAAAAACCACCGCTACTTTGGTAGCATTGGAGCGAACCAAAGACATTCGGTTCACATAATGCAAGAACAGCATCATTAAGAATCCGAGTCCCGCATTAATGAATCCACCATAAATTCCAAAAAAGAAAAAAGCGATAATACCCAACCAAAGGTATTTTCCGGTAAGGCGCTCCTCAAGATGAACGATGCTCATTTTAGGGCTGAAAATTATAATAAACACCACGGCAATCATGACCATAGCCAAAATTCGGTTGAAGACCTCGCCGGTAATATCTACTGCGATATAGGCACCGATTATAGAACCAAAAAAGGCTGCAATTCCTAAATACACATTAAACGGAAAAGTAGCAACTCCTTTGCTTTTAAACCCTACTGTAGCCATTGCCGTTTGCACTACAACAGCAACACGATTGGTTCCGTTTGCTATATTTGATGGCAGTCCTATAAAAATCAAGAAAGGAAGCGCTAGCAAAGAACCGCCACCAGCCACTGTATTTATAAATCCTACCACAAAGCCAACCAAAACAAGTAAAGGGTAATGATACCATTCTTCCATACTGCAAAAATAACCGTTTGGAATGGGATTTATCCCGTTGAGTAGCCGGTCTTATTTCATAGCGAAACAAAACTATAACATCAATCATAAAAAAATAATATTAACTAGCTATATTTTAGATAATTAAAATAATAATTTGAAATAATAACTTCATGGTGGTATACCAATAAAAAATGCTTTAAAAAAAGCCTCACGAGTACCATGGGGCTTTTTATTTCGGAGGGAGGAGGGATTCGAACCCTCGAAAGCTTACACTTCACAAATCCGGAGATTTGCTACATTAGTCCACTCTGCCATTCCTCCATCATTTCAAAACTAGTAGTATATAGAGCCTAGGTTTTGTTTAGTATTTTACTACTAAACAATATTTTGAAGTAGAGACTCATTTCTACTTAGCGAGCACCTCAACCAAAATATTTACCCTGTAGAAACCACCCACTTAAAATGCTTAAATCTTTTTGCTTGCTAACTTTGTAAACTGTTTGTAGATGAATTTCTTTTCTTCTAAGCTAAACTCTTTAACCTCGAACCACTCGTAGGCAGCAATTTTTTCATTTTCGATTTGGGCTTTTCGAATCGCCTCCAAAGATACCAAATGCCAGTGCAAGCCTCTTTGCCTAGAAACGGAATAGCCCACATCTTCTGTGATATAGGAAATTCGTGGTTCATTAAAGAGTTTTACGCCGTTTTTGAGTACGGCCAAAGTTTTAGTAAGTGTTACGACTTCAGAAAAGGAATAGCGTATAAAATCGGCAAATCCGTTTTGTTTTGCGTTATACACCTTGTCCCCTATTTCTAGTTTTTTCATGCGCTTGTAAAGTCGGCAAAAATAGGGGCTTCAACCACTAGCACACAAGAAGCCCATGCATTTGTTATCAACAAAAAAGCAACAACATACCAGAACCCTGATAAAACGTAATGAGTAACAAGGAAAGTATTGATTTACAACCCTAGATTTCTTTTACCCGAACATACTCAAAAACTAAAAAACCATCCTTACTTTTAAACAAGTGCTCGGTATTTTTCTTAGGAGACCTGCTAATTTGTTTATATTCGATACGCGATTAACATACCATGCTATCCCTATGACAATTTTCCAACCTATTACAATATATAGTGTTTTGTGCGTTCTGCTGCTCAGCGCATGCAAGCAGTCATCCAGAGTAGAGAAAACAGCTCCTACCCAACCGAATATCATTATTATATATGCCGATGATTTAGGCTACGGAGAACTTGGCGCATACGGTGCTACAACATTGAAAACACCAAACCTTGATAAACTGGCCCATGATGGGATGCGCTTCACTAATGGGTATGCTGCCTCCGCTACCTGTACCCCTAGTCGTTATGCCTTGCTAACAGGCACCTATCCATGGCGAAATAAAAGCGCTAAAATTTTACCCGGTACCGCATCGTTAATTATTGATACAGCGCAATTAACCATCCCCAAATTACTAAAAGCAAAAGGATATAAAACGGGTATCGTAGGTAAGTGGCATTTAGGCTTAGGAAGAGGAAACGTAGATTGGAACCAACATATAAGCCCAGGTCCCAACGAAGTGGGTTTTGACCATAGTTACATTATGGCAGCCACACAAGATCGAGTACCCACGGTATATATAGAGAATGGAAAAGTCGATAATTTAGACCCCAACGACCCCATAGAAATTAGCTATCAACAAAATTTTGAAGGGCAATCTACTGGGAAAGAAAATCCTGAACTCTTAAAAATGAAACCTTCCCACGGGCATGATAACAGTATCATAAACGGTATTTCCCGTATCGGATACATGAAGGGTGGGGAAACCGCCAAATGGATAGATGAGGATATGGCAGACCATTTTTTACAAAAAGCACAGCAGTATGTGAAAAGTAATAAAAACGAGCCTTTTTTCTTGTATTATGCCTTACAACAGCCGCATGTTCCGCGCACACCGCACCCAAGATTTGTTGGATCTTCTGGCATGGGTCCCCGTGGTGACGTTATCGTAGAAGCAGATTGGTGTGTGGGCGAGTTTATAAAAACTTTAAGACAAGAAGGCCTATTAGAAAATACTTTAATCGTATTTAGTAGTGATAATGGACCAGTTGTAAACGATGGCTATCATGACGATTCCGTAGAAAAACTGGGAGACCATATCCCCGCCGGACCTCTGAGAGGCGGAAAATACAGTTTATTCGAAGCAGGTACACGAGTGCCCTTTATCACCTATTGGAAAGGGACCATACTGCCAGGAGTTTCCGACGCATTGGTATCGCAGCTGGACCTCCTTAGTTCTATAGCCAACTTCGCGGGTAGCAATCAAAAAGGACAGGATAGCGAAGACCTTTTGGCTACCTTTTTAGGTAAAAGCAAGACCGGAAGGAAAGAACTTATTCTAGAGGCCACTTCCAGAACCGCATTTAGAAAAGGGAATTGGGTAATGATACCACCTTACAAAGGTAAAAGGGTAAATACATCTGTAAATATTGAACTTGGAAATGACATCATTTACCAACTCTATAACCTTAATGATGACCTTGGTCAACAAAACAATGTGGCACAAGCCTATCCCGAGAAATTGGCAAAAATGATTACCGCTTACAAGGAAATTCTTGACAAGAAACCCAAAAGATAGGCGAACTGGAATTAAAGTAAAGCTAAGTTTAAGAACTAACTATCCTTCCCATGATGTATCTGGGTGGGAACGCTCCAAGTAGTCCATAGACCAAAGGAGTCACGTAATCTTTTAATAGGCATTACATAAGCATGAATTAGAGCTTATAACATTATCTTTAATAGCACCTAATTTTAGTACTATTCCAATTTAGAATAATGATTATACATATATGATATTGAGTGAATTACCTAATAAATTTAATAGTTCACTTAAAGCTTTTTTGCATTAGCATAATCTTCTATTCTAAATATCTCAAAATTCTTGATTGTAGGTTCTCCAATTGCTTCTTTTATACAAAGGCAAACCCTGGAGACTTCAATATCCTCGAAAGCTTGGATGAACTTATGCCCAATGCAGGACCCTTGAAACAGTGTTTGCCAGCCTTTATCAGTTTTTACCTCTAGTCTAAATTTTCTGGTTCGCTCCCCTTTAGCAATATCTTCCATAATCACTACTTGGTTTATGACTTGGTTCTTTTTGAGTTTAAGGTCAATTTTGTTACCGGTACCAGAGATACTAGCTACTGGATTGGAAAACGTAAGGTGATTGCATCCCCAAATTCTTTTAACCGGGCTACATCGGCTTTTGGTAGCAATCCTCTAGAATTTTGTGTAACCCCTAAAATAAGTGAAGTATTGTGGCCTACGGAATTGTAGTACATGGAAACTAATGTGTTTAGCGGATAAAGCACCTCCTCTCGATTAGGCGACCAAAACCAATCATGGCCTTGGTTACCCCGCAATGGTGCATTGCTCATTGCAGGCATATAATAGATGCGATTTGGATCTCCGGTCTTCAATAATTGATAGTTATTGGCGCTTATTACTTTTTTTGCCGACTCCCCTGCTCCAGTAGCCATATATGGAAAAGTACCCCAAGATGGATATGATACTGTTCCTGTTTCACTTCCGCCCCATCTCATATCAGCTCTTTGTAGATAATGATAAAAAAGGCTATTGGGTTGGTGCTGCTCAAAGATAGAAAGGACATCTGGTCCTCCTTCCTCAGGTCCGTGTGCACCGCCATCAAACCAGACCATGAACCATACCCCATACTTAGTAAAAATTTCGGCCACTACGTTTTCTATCATCCTATTGTAATGCTTTTGCCTGTTCCAAGCAAACTCGTTTTCACCATTTACTTTGAAGTCGTATACACCATAAAAAGAATTCCATCGCGTTCCGATATAAACGCCGGGAAGTATGCCGTATTTTTAACATGATGCCTTAAAATCTCGAAGAATATCTCTTTTTCCATCTTGCCAATCCAAGGCTTTCATTGAATAAGGCGTAACCGAACTTTGATAAAAAAAGAACCCGGTCTCGCGACTCACCGTTAGAATGGCTACTTTAAATCTCCCATCCTTTAGTGACCTAATCTATTGGTCCATGTCGTACCCCTGAGGATTAAAAATATTATAATCTTCAATTGCAGTGATTCGATTTTCGAGTTGAAGGTATGGCTTACCGTCAAATACGTGTAAATCTATACTTATTAAGGCAGCCAATTCTGCATTTTGCCATTGCAATTGCAATTGCGCTAGCGTCGGTATAGGCACTTGCGCTTGTGCCGATGTCTCAAGAAATATTAATAGAACTAGGCTTAAAATTAATACTGGTTTATATCCCATCAGCCTACACTGCAGCGTTTTTTTTTTGCACAAGTAGCCATAATTTTAAGTTCTACCATAAATTTTATCTATCCGTAATTCAGTTAATCTCCAATTCCCTGGTGTTTTTAACATATAGTGTAGTGCAATAGTTACGGATGCAGTATACACCTTCGCAGGTAAACACCCTATTTTAAACGTTGTCGATTAGCTAACAACACCGTTTTCAATTTTTGATAGGGAACATCTTGGACGGCGGCATTATTATCAATTGCCAAAGAGGCGGCAACAGCCGCAGATTGACCTAAGACCATGAATACAGGTTCCATACGAATAGATCCGAAACCAATATGGGAAGCACTTAAACAAACGGGAACAATAAGGTTTTCACACTCTTCTTTTTTTGGCACTAAAGACTTATAACTTATAGGATATGGATTGAAACCATGGGCTTCAACATTACCCTCGTTCTGTACATAGCCGTTGGCACCTACATAGCGCTGCACATGATGGCTATCCATCCCATAAGCCCCTAATCCAACAGGGTCGTCCGGAATATGAAGTCCTTCGCAGTTGTGCTGGGTCATTACATAAGCACCTATCATACGTCTCGCCTCTCTTATATACAACTGCTGCTGCCATCCATCGGGTCTTTCAAACTCGTCTTTTGCGGTACCCCATCTTGAAGCTTCGTCCCTGACCTCCTTAGGTATTCTTGGGTGATTTGCTAAGCTCCACATAAGGCCCATCTGGTAGTTCCTGTGATCTGTAATAATTTTATCACGTTCGGCGTAGCTAGCTTCTGGATACTCATAGTTCTTACCAATGTAATCGGTAGAAAAACCAAATTTATTATTCGTATCCGTTTTCCGGTTTGGCATACCCGCATTAATCCAAGGGAGTAACGAATTTCCATAAAAATACATATCGCGTATCGCTCCCGTTCGGGCTTCAAAATTCCGAAATAGAAGTTCATAATCCAATTCATTATACACTTTAGGTTTTTTGAAAGGAACTCGATTCTCAGGAGCGTCGGTTAGGCACATTCTAAAACAATAGGCCTGTATTTTATTATCTCCCTCCCCTGCTATGCCCGGGCTAGCAACAATATTCGGCAACAAACCACTTTCCACATCTCCTTTTATTACATAGGGGTCTACCCTTGGAAGAAAGTTATGGTAAAGACTATTTCTAGATACGGTACCTGTTAGGGTAGTGTTTATCCTATTTGCTTGAACACCATTTAAGGTTTCCCCATACTGTTCGTTACTCTCCCGACCACGCGTATAGGACACACCGGCCGTTGCCATAAGGTCGCCTTCATAAGTGGCATCTATAAACACATCCCCAGTAAAGGTTCTCCCGCTTTGCATTTCTATGGAACTAATCTTATTTCCAGTTTTCTGAACTCCGTTTTTTCTATTTAAGCGTTCATTATAGACCAGTTTTATATTCTCTTTCTCCATCATTTGTTTAAAAACAGCAAGTGCCGCCGAGGGCTCGAAAGTCCACATCGTAGTTTCATTCTCCTTCGTCATTGTCTGCCCCCCATCGCGATACTCAGATTTACTTTGCCACTTCCAATTCTTCGGGTTATCGTAGTATGTTTTAATATTCTCATAAAACTCGCGAGAGAGTCCGCCTATGGCTTGCTTGTTCCCTATATCGGTCTGCCCCAGTCCACCTGTTGTAAGCCCTCCAATACGTGATGTAGGCTCTATAAGCACGACCGATTTCCCCATTCTACTGGCTTGAATGGCAGCAGTAACTCCGGCGGAGGTACCCCCATATATCACAATATCATATGCCGTTGTGTTTGATTGGCCTGTACTCATCTGAAAAGACAGAAGGAATACGACAAAATAGAATATGTTTCTCATTTTAAAATTGAATGTTAGTAATATTTATAATTCCTTTTAATCATGTAATTATACTCATGATACTAAAAGCAAAGAAATTCCTCTCGTTATTTTCAACTTTCCATAGCATTTAATAAAAGGTAACAAGATACCTTTACGCTAAGGTTACTCTTGTGCAGCGGTATAAATTGCATCGAGTAGGCTGCCTTCTTCTTTGGTATCGTTGCCCAATTCCCAAAACATAATACCACCAAGTCCTTTTTCCATGGCATACTTGGTTTTTCTGGCTACAGAGACCGTATCGTCATAAGAAACCATTAGACTGTCTAAGGCATTATACATGTAGGGCGCTTCGGCTTTTTCATCCCAATAACGCTTAAAATTAGAGTCGCCTTCATAGGATTTTCTAATTTGATTGTAGGCCAACCAGCCAATATGCATGCCTCCGCTTCGTTGGTACAAGCCATTATTCTCCGGTATAACTCCTTTCCAAACTCTTCCGTAGAATGCACCCCCAATTACAATCTGTTTTGGATCAACAGATTCTCTAATCAGGAAGTCCACTATTTTTTCTGTTGAACGCGGGTCCCGGTCGGTATTTCTACCGTTTTGATAGAGACTATCCAAATGTTTATGAAACGGTGTACCTTTAATTTCATCAATAGAAACGGCCCCTAAGGCGGTATGATGCCCCGTATATTCAGACACACCAGAGACCAAATCATAGGTCATAACATTAGTGAAATCAGCGTATTTCATTACCTCATTTAATTCAATAAAATCATAGTACCGTTTCCAACCTGCAGACGCGAACGTTAAGACTTTGGGTGTATCAAAAGTGTCCAACATTTCACGAAGCCCTTTCATAAGTGCAGTAAAATTATTAGTATCTACATCTCGAGCCATTGTACCCGCACCTGATATTCCAGGATATTCCCAATCCATGTCCAAGCCGTCTAGCTTGTATTTTACTATAAATTCTGAGGCACTAGCAATAAATTTAGAACGCCCCTCTTCGGTGAGTGCCATATCCGAAAATCCGTCTGCTCCCCATCCACCGCAAGCAATCATAACCTTTAAATCTAGATTACGATCTTTTTGCTTCACAAGCGCTTCTAGCTTTGGTCCAGCTGCCTCTGGATTTCTGAATTTCATTTCCCCATCAACTACATTGGTAAAAGAATAAATGATGTGGGTAAGCTTTTCAACAGGTATCTTCTCTGGCTCATAATTAGGCTCCGGAACATAATATGCCATTATTACAGGTTCGTAAGATGGTTTATCTTGTGGACTTTCCGCCACCTGTTTCTTTGCTTTTGGCGAACAACCAAGCATAAAAAAAAGTAGTAAAAGGTTAGATATCGAAATGTTTTTCCAATTCATTGCGTTGGTTTCTATCATAGTAGCTTAATTGATTTCTATTTCAAATATTTCGTCCGCTTACTAAGAAATAAAGTATTACTGTATTTCGAAAGCAATACGAACTAAATTTAATTCGCTAGGCATGCATCCATACTACGTATCAACCGAAATACAATCCTTAGTATTTAAGACTTATAATTAGGAAAGGTACCTATAAAATAGTGTTGTTAAAAACTTAGCGCTAATGATAACTTTGGCCTTAGATTGAACTCTTTGGAAAACAGGACAACTTTGGCTTTATACGATTCTAAGGTATACGGTCAATGCAACTGTACGGTCATATTCTTCCAAACTAATAAAATAGCACGTTGGGATATATCCATGAAAGAAACCCTTCTTACGTGCAAAACCATATTCAATTATAATGTCTTTACCACGGTACATTATGATCATATGGATAAACAAAACGTTAACCTTATTTTTAAAATTAATACGCTTGTCTACAGGAATAATTTAGGGTGTGTCTAAACCTACTTTTGAAAATAACTTGATAGACATCCCTAAATGGAACTTATTTCTATTGATTTATTCACATAAGTCAATTTAAAATGACCAAGAGCTCATCGATACTAATTAAATTAATGATCTTTACTCTTTGGTGGAAAAGAAGAAACGAGAATATAAATGGTTAAGAGTTGTTGCCAGAGTTGTAGGGGTACTCTTGCTGCTTTTTATCGTACTCGTGCTTTTTGTTCGGAGTCCTTGGGGTCAGCAACTTATCGTATCCGAGTTAACCGGGTATGTTTCCAGTAAAACCAATACCAAAGTAGAAATAGACAGACTTTTTATAACGTTTTCGGGTAATTTGTTCTTGGAGGGTTTATACCTAGAGGATATAGAAAAAGACACCTTGTTGTATGCAAAAAGCTTAGAGGTCAATCTTCCCATATCGCCGATATTGTTCGGCAATGAAATTAATTTAAAGTCGGTTACCTGGGATGGGCTCAGAGCAAATGTAATTCGTAAGGAAGGTGCCGATAAATTTAATTTTGATTTTTTAATAGATGCTTTTGTTTCTCAAGATTCAGTTGCTTCATCAACGGAAATCGAACCTATGCAAATCAATATTGGTTCTGTAGACCTCTCAGATTTTCATATAACATACTCCGATGGATTTATAGGTATTGAGAGTCAGCTACAACTGGGTATGTTGCATCTTGCAGCAGATAAAATCGATTTGCAGGCCATGCGATTTGAACTTGATGACTTGGAACTGGCCAACAGCAACATTCTATACAAACAGACGAAGTCGTTTAAGACCGCAGCAGACGCCACAGAGACTCAACTACCCTATATATCCGTTGATAACTTTATTATCTCGAATGCCACCGCCAATTATAATTCAATTCCAGATGCGATTACAGCAAATGTAGTTCTGGGTGATTTTCAGTTAAAACTACCAAAAGCTGATCTTTCAAAAAAGGAAATTGGGATTGATTTCATGACGCTAAAAAATTCAAGTGTAACCCTACAACTTCCAAGTCCAGCCTTTAAAAAAAATACTTCTATTACAGCAGCCACCACATCACCTTTTAAATGGCCAGCCTTTGTGCTAGAAGCTAATAAAGTAAAGCTTGAAAACAACAGCATCAATTATACATCCGGTAAAACAAAGGCACTGAAAGGAAAATTTGATTCCAATTCGGTAGCTATTTCCCAATTGAATTTAACGGCCAATACTATAACATATCAACCAGAAAACGTACATCTAGAATTAGATAGTTTTTCTTTTCTGGAACGAAGTGGATTTAAATTGCAAAATATATATATAAATACCGCTATAACTGATACTTACGCGTATATATCAAACTTAAATATTAGAACAAATTTAAGTCATGTTAATGGGTCAATGGAATTAAAATATCCTTCTGTAAGCAAACTTATAAGTGCACCGATGAGCACTGTTGTAGATGTTCTAATTCTTGATTTAGAATTAGCTATCCAAGATGTATTCTTTTTTCAACCAGAACTGGCAGAAAATCCGTATCTCAATACACTGACAAAACATCCTTTTACCGGAAATATTAACGCTAACGGTACCTTAGATTCAGTTCAAGTAAATGGCATGCAACTGAATTGGGGAAAAAACACCTCCTTAATGGCTGAAGGGCGGCTGAACAATATCGCACAAAAAGACTCCCTTTCTTTTGATTTTAATACTATTAAGGCGATTTCTATACGGGAAGACATCCTAGCATTTATAGCAGAAGCGGAACTAGGGATTTCCATACCACAAACCATTTTATTGGATGCCAAGGTTGATGGAGATTTGAAGGCCATAAATGCCGATGCACAACTAGAGATTCCCGAAGGAAAGGTGCAGTTAAGTGGAAATTACAGAAACAAGAATCAAATCCGTTTCGATGGGAATCTAATGGTCGATAGGCTTCAATTAGATAAATTACTAAATGATGATCAATTGGGCGCACTATCGTTTAAGATGGATTTATCTGGCGGGGGCAAGAATCTAAACACCTTAGATGCAGCAATATCTACCGATTTTAGTCAATTGATTATTCAGGGCTATGATTTTTCAAATCTTGAACTTCAAGGAAAAATAAAGAATGGAGAAGGTGCCATTAATTTGGAGTTTAAAGACAAGAATTTAAATTTCACCACAAGTGCATCTATTGAACTAGATTCCATAGCGTCAAAAGTCGGACTCAATCTAAATCTGATTGGTGCTGACCTATACGCTTTGGGCCAGACCGAAGAAAAAATTAAAACGGGGCTTCAATTAAGTGTTATCTTTTTCGGTAACCCTTCTGCTTACAGCTTAAATGCCAAGATTAATAAGGGGATTGCCGTGTATGACAATCAGCAGTATCAAATGGGCAACATCAATCTAGCTACTAAAATAGATACGATTAGTACGGATATTACCATTGATAGTGATTTTTTAGTTGGTTTTTTAAAATCTAATGCTTCACCAAAACGTATAGCATCTGCTTTGACAAATCAATTCAAAAACTATTTTAATAAAAGTACGCAAATGATTTCGGCTGCAGATTCCGTGAAATTGAAAATGGATTTGAAACTATATCCTTTTCCTATTTTGACCGAAGTTTTCTTTAGGGATGTCGACCAACTTGATTCAGTTTTGGTAAGAGCTGATTTCGATGAGACTACGAAGGTATTGAATGCTACACTACGTGTTCCTTCTGCAACATATAGCGGTGGCTCAATCGACAGTCTTATGGTTTTGGTAAAAGGAGACGCCACAAACCTTAGTTTTGCCGCAGGGCTTTCCTCCTTCCTTTTGGACCCTATTAATATTAAAAAAACCTATGTTACCGGTAAGCTAAAAAACAAGAAGCTGCTCTTGGATTTCAGTTCATTAGACGGTAATGAAGTAGCAGCGCATATCGCTTCTGAGTTAACCTTGCAAAGTGATACTACACATATTCAAATTAAGCCCTCCAACCTTATTTTCAATAAAAAAGAATGGGCTATACCTGAAGATAACGAAATTAAAATCGCTCAGAATTTAATCGCTCTCAATAATGTAAAGTTGCGTAGAAATACACAAGAATTGGCTTTTAGCAATACTGTATCAGGTATTGAGAAGGAACACTTAGGTGTTACATTCAATAATTTTAAACTACAGACTTTCCTTAGTTTGTTGAATCCTGATGAGGCTCTTGCTACGGGTATAGTAAATGGGGATTTTGTTCTTGAGAACCCCTTTAATGCAAAAGGAATCGTCGCTGATTTTAATATAAAGCAATTTGAGGTGCTAAAGAATACTTTAGGAAATCTGACTTTGAATGCCCAATCAAAGAATAACGCTGCTTACGACCTTAATCTTGCAGTAAAAGATGGTGGGGTAGATTTAGATGTAGTAGGTGATTATACCACTGCGGAAACCGGTGCAAAACTAAACTTAGACCTTGACTTAAATCGTGTAGACTTAAGCTTTATAGAAGGATTATCCGATGGAGCGATTAAAAATTCGCATGGTTTTATTTCAGGAAAAATTAGTCTTTCAGGCAGCACTAATAATCCTGAATATAGGGGTAGATTCAATTTTAATGAAACTGATTTCAATGTAGCTACTTTTAACTCTGCATTTAAAATTTCAAATGAAACTATAGAAATAAATCCCAAAGGTGTATTTTTTGATAGCTTCAAGATATCAGACTTCAATGGAAATACCTTTACCCTTGAGGGTTCCATATTGACCAAGAATGTATTTAACCCATCTTTTGATTTAACACTTTCTGCCAAAGCATTCCGAGTCTTGAATTCCACTAAGGAAGACAATGCCCTTTTCTATGGTACAGCCAGCCTAGATGCCGATGTTCGGGTCAAGGGTAACCTGAAACTTCCTAAAGTAAATGGGAAACTGAAAGTTAGAGAGGTTACGGATGTTACCTACGTAGTACCAGAGTCGCAACTAGACATTGAAGAACGCGATGGCGTTGTTATTTTTGTAGACCGAAAAAACGCCGACGCTATATTAACACGAAAAACCCAAGAGGAAGCCCCTTCTTTTTTTCAAGGAATAGATGTTAGGGCTGTCGTAGAAATCGCTGATGATGCAACTTTTAATGTGATTATTGACAAACGTACTGGAGATAATTTAGCAGTTAAAGGACAGGCGGCTCTTGCATTAAATATGGAGCCAAACGGCCGAATAAATCTCTCTGGGCGATACGAACTAAAATCTGGGCATTACGAGACAAACCTCTATAACTTGGTCAAACGAAGATTCGAAATTAATCCTGGAAGCACGATTACTTGGCAAGGCGACCCCATGGATGCAAAGTTGGACGTTACGGCCATCTACCAGTTAAAAACCTCTGCGTCTCCGTTAATGTCTAGTGTAACCTCTGGTCAAGATAAAACCGTATCAGGCAAATACAGACAAGTGCTCCCTTTTTTGGTCTACCTTAATGTGGATGGGGAAATTTTAGAACCAAAATTATCATTCGGTCTAGACATGCCAGAGGCCGAGCAAGGCGCCTTGGGTGGGTCGGTTTACAGTAGGCTACAACAATTAAACCAACAGGAAGCAGAGCTGAACAAACAGGTTTTCTCCTTACTGGCTCTAAATCGTTTTTATCCTGATTCTGGTAGCGATGGCAGTTCTGGTGGCACCGCAGCAATTGCCAGGGATAATGTCAACAAAGTACTATCCAGTGAACTAAATGCCTTTTCTGATAAAGTATTCGGTAATTCAGGATTTGAAATAGATTTTGACTTGGACAGCTTTACAGATTACCAAGGCGATAATCCTCAAGACCGCACCCAAATAAACATCAATGCTAAGAAAAAGTTATTTAACGACCGTCTCATTGTTACAGCAGGAAGCGCCGTATACGTAGAAGGAAGTGCACAGCCAGGCCAAGAGGAAACGCCTATTATTGGCAATGTAAGCCTTGAATACCTTCTTACAAAAGATGGTAAGTATCGACTAAAGGGTTTTCGCAAAAGTAGTTATGAAAATATAATCGACGGCCAATTGATTGTTACTGGTGTAGCTTTGATTTTTAATCGTGAGTTTAATAAATTTAGTCAATTATTTAATCCTTTAAAAAATAGTACTAAACCGAAAACTGAAAATATTCCGAATAACAAAAATAAGAGTGAACAACCAGAAGCTAAGAATAACTAAACTTTGAGTTCAAAATCTACATACCGAATCGCATTACAATGGCTCACTATTGTATTTCTACATTCCTGTAGTGTAAGTAAATTCATTCCGGAGAACGAAACCTTGTTTACGCGGTCAGCAATAGACATAACTTTTGACAAGCCAGTAGAAAATAGTAAAAAAATAAAAGAAGAACTAGAAACCCTTTTGAGGCCAGAAGCCAATACCACGTTTTTAGGAATGCGATTAGGCCTGTACTATCATTATAAAGCTCAAAGAAAAAGACAAGGGTTCTTAACTAAGTGGTTTAACAAGAAATTTGGTGAAGAGCCCGTATATCTTTCCAGCGTAAATCCACAGCGAGTGGAAGAACTGATGCTGAACCGATTGGATAATCGCGGATTCTTTTATAGCAAAGTCTCCTCCAAAGTAGATAGTACTGCCAAGTTTGGTGGTATCAATTATAATGTTGAACTACCACAACCCTATATGATGGAAAAACTGGAATTGGATAACGATTCCCTCGCTATCTACACCGAAATATCAAATGCACTGACCGAAACAGAAATTATACCTGGCACCCGTTTTGACCTTCAGTTACTGAAATTTGAAAGAGAGCGAATCGATAGAACATTGAAGCGTAATGGATACTATAATTTTACTCCCGATTTCTTGATTTTCGAAGCAGATACCAATCGCTACGATAGTAGAAAGTATGATTTTATTTTACGGTTAAAAAAGAACATTCCGGAGAAAGCAATGCTTCCTTATGTCATTGATTCCATTACTGTTTATCCCAATTATTCTATAGAAGGGGATAGTATCCTAAGCAATCCCCATACAGAACTAGTAAATGGGATTCATTTTATCCAAAGAGAAGAATACTTTAAGGCGAAAAAACTGGAGCCTTATATCCTATTTAAAAAAGGGGTAAAGTACAATGCCGAACAGGCTAGATTAACAAGCAATCGACTATCTTCATTAGGAAGCTATAAATTCGTTAATATTCGTTTTAACGAGTCTGATACTGTTTTAGTTAGTGGTCAGCGTTCGCTCAACGCCGATATTTTTCTTTCTCCTTTGACAAAAAGGTCTTTACGAACCGAATTACAAGCAGTAACGAAGTCTAATGGTTTTTCAGGACCCGGCATTGGGGTTACCTACAGCAATCGAAACCTTAATAAAGGTGGTGAGACCTTGAGCATATCGGCTAATTTCGCATATGAAACACAACTATCTGGCGGCAGAGATGCTAATCTTAGCAGTATTGCCGGTGGTATAAAGGCAGATGTGACCATTCCACGGCTTGTCCCCTTCTCTACCAACCGATTTAAATATGCGGTGCCAAAAACAAAGATAAGTCTGGGGGCGGATATCCTAAAACGAAGTGAATTATATACCCTGAACTCTTTTAATACTTATTTTGGTTACACGTGGCAGGCTAATCGTTTTGCATATCACGAACTGAATCCGATTAGTTTGGTCTATGTAAATCTTTCGAATACTACTGATGAATTTGAGGGTATTCTAAACAACAATCCCTTTTTACGTAGAAGTTTTGAGCAGCAATTCATAGCAGGCATTAACTATACCTTTACCTATAATGAAATGGTAGATGAAGATAAAAAACATCCGATTTTCATCTCTTCAAGTTTGGATATGGCTGGTAACGCCTTAACCCTTTTTGATGGCGGAAAAAATACTGTTTTAGGGTTAGAGTATGCGCAATACGCTAAAGCGGATATAGATTTTCGATATTATTATAAATGGGGAAAAGAGCAGACCCTTGTTAGTCGATTATATGCAGGATTGGGTATTCCTTATGGAAATTCTACAACCTTACCATTTGTAAAACAATTTTTCTCTGGAGGCCCTTACAGTGTTCGCGCCTTTCAAATACGTTCCTTGGGTCCTGGCACCTTTAGTTCTAATGCCGATAGGACTTCCTCGTTTTTCGACCAATCGGGAAACATGCGTTTGGAAGGGAATCTAGAATACCGTTTTCCTTTAGTGTCATATCTAAAAGGAGCCCTATTTATTGATGTCGGCAACGTTTGGCTTACCAATGCAATAGAAATTTCTGAAGATGAGTCCGAAGAAAGCCAAGTGTTTAACGAACAGTTTTCGTCGCAGGGTAAATTCAGTTCTGATTGGGCTAAAGAATTAGGTGTAGGTGTTGGTTTTGGCCTTCGGGTCGATATCCAAAGCTTTGTGATACGATTTGATTTGGCATCGCCTTGGCGCACTCCTTATCTCCCTGAAGGCGAGCGAGGCAGGGTGCCTTTTTTTGATGGTGGAAGCGATAATCTTACTTTTAATTTCGCAATCGGATATCCATTTTAGTAAAGCGAGATATCCTTTGATATGTTCTCAATAGCATATCCACTTATCCCCAAATAGTTATGTCTATCTAGATATTAGTCTACTACTATTGATAATCTAAAATGAATACCCTAATTCTAGCGTAGTTTCCTTCCCTTAAATTTCAACCTTTCCTGCTAATCTGATATCTCTAGAAGAAGCGCCTACATTTATTAGATAAACTCCTTTTTCTAGTGCCCAATTATTCTGTTTTTCATCCCAATACTGTAATTCCCTTACCGGAATACGTATCGAAATACTATCGGTGGCACCAGCTTTTAGATTTCTTGTTTTCGCAAAGGACCTAAGCTCTTGTGCCGGCCTGTCAATGCTAGAAGCTAGCTTTTCAGTATATACTTGGACTATTTCCTTTCCTGCCAAATTTCCACTATTTTTTACGGTTAAAGACACGTTTATAGTATCATTTTCTACAATGACAGTACTATTTGAATATTCAAAATTTGTATATGATAGTCCATATCCGAAAGGATAGGATACCTCTGTTTTAGCTTTATCAAAATGCCGATAACCTACATAAATACCTTCGTCATAGACAGTATAATCTTTATTACGAAGCTTTTCAGTCGCTGGTTTCTCATCTGGTGGTGCTATAAGCCCAGTCATCAATCCAACCAACGACAGACCTTCCCCATCTAAAGGAAAATTAGCGTTGGAGGCATGGTCGTTCAAATCAATAGGGAAGGTCATGGGTAATTTACCACTCGGGTTTACCTTACCGCTCAAGATATCGACCACGGAATTACCACCTTCCTGACCTCCCTGCCACGCCAACAATATAGCATCTGGTTTGGTTTTCCAAGATTGAGTCTCTATAACACCACCAATGTTCAATACCACAATAAATTTTTTATCGGCTTGCTGAAAAGCAGTACTTATAGCGGTGATTGTCTCTTGCTCAAGTGTGGTTAGTAAAAAGTCATCCAATTCCAAACGATCGCCGCCCTCACCTGCATTTCTCCCTATGGTAAAAATACCCACATCTGATGTTGCGGTAATTTCCATTAATTGTTCAGTAGTATATGCTATAGCGGGTGGCACAAACGGAGTGAACATGGCATCAATTCCCTCTGGCGCTATATAAGCTTCCTTATTTGCTGCCTTTTGGACCTCAAAAATACGCTTAGCCACTTTATTGATTTCAAACCCTGCATTGGTCAGCCCTTGTTCAAGAGAAACCGTGTAGGCTTCGTTTACATCTCCGGAACCCGTTCCACCAGCAATAAAGGCATAGGAGGTAGTTCCCAATAGCGCTATATTTTTGGTATTACTAAGCGGGAGCGTATTATCGTTCTTAAGCAGCACCATACCCTCAGATGCAGATTTACGGGTTGTATTCGCATGAGCTACCAAATCTGGATTATTTTCAAACCTGTAGTCCTGCATCTTTTTTGTATTAAAGATCAGGGTTAGAATTCTACCAGCAGATATATCAATAGCAGCTTTGGACAAGCTTTTATCTTCGGCTCCTGCTATTAAAGCGTCCCATTGTTTTTTAGTTCCCGGTTCCAACAAATCGTTCCCCGCATTTATTTGCGCTACGGCATCTTTACCGCCAAACCAATCGGTCATGACCAAGCCCTCAAAACCCCAATCACCCCTCAAAACATCGGTAAGCAAATATTTGCTTTCTGATGTATAGGTGCCATTCACTTTATTATAGGAAGACATAATGGTCCAGGGCTGTGCTTTTTCAACTACGATTTCAAAACCCTTTAAATAAATTTCACGCATCGCTCGTTCGGAAACTAGTACATCATTTGAATTTCGTTTGGTTTCCTGATTGTTGGCCACAAAATGCTTCACTGAAGTTCCTACGCCATTGGATTCTATGCCGTTCACAATAGCAGCACCCATAAACCCGGTTAATAATGGATCCTCAGAAAAATATTCAAAATTCCTACCACATAAAGGATGCCGATGAATATTTGCTCCGGGACCTAAAATAACATCGATACCGTATTGTAAAGCCTCGTTGCCCATTGCATTTCCAACATCATATACTAGTTCCTCGTTCCAAGTAGATGCGAGTAAGGTGGCTATTGGAAAAGCCGTGCAATAATACGTTCTGTCCTCCCCTTCCCTAGTGGGCTGTATTCGTAGACCAGCCGGACCGTCGGATAGGTAAATAGTTGGAATTCCAAGTCTTGGAGTGGGTACAATCGTTCCCACAGCTCCAGGAATTCCTGCCCCTTCTACTCCGCTACCCATTGCAGAAGCAAGACCCGAACCCTTTAACAAATGTATCTTTTCTTCCTGTGTCATTAGGGAAAGGACATCAGAAACCCGAGTACTCACAGATAGGCGGTCGTCTTCATAATCATCCAACTCGCCATTCCCATTGCGGTCCAAGAATGTATAGTTATCCTTTGTAAGCTCAGGAAAATCATATTTTTCAGCATACTCGTCTTCAAAATCAATAAAAGTTGAGTTAAAGTAAAAATAACCAAGAAAGCCAGCAAGTACCAATAGTAACAAAAGGACTCCAATAGCCTTTAACAGTACCTTTAATTTATTTTTCATAAGTTCATAATTGTGTCTATCCGCCACAAATATAATTTTTATTGTGACAAATGGACACAAATTAGTATTTTTACTTTATGGAATTACAAAAATTTCTTGAACACGGTGAAGATTATTTCCTGCCAAATCTCTCCATTGACCTTGTTATAATTGGGTACCAAGATGCAAAATTGAAATGCCTTTTACTTAAACTCGGTAATAAATGGATGCTGCCCGGGGGATACATTAAAATTGATGAATCAACAGGAGATGCCGTAACCCGTATTTTAGAAGAACGTACGAGTTTGAAAAAACCTCATTTTAAATTTCTGGATGTTATTGGTCACAAAGACCGCAAATTTACCAAGGAATTTAAAGCGTTCTTTGATATAAAAAAAATTCCATGGCGGGCAGATTATTGGATAAACAATCGCTTTGTAACCCTGGCCTATTATTCTCTTGTTGCTATAGATGATACAAATCCTAAACCCGGAGATTTTGATGAAGCTGCCCAATGGTTCAGTTTTGATGATTTGCCGGATGTAGGGCTGGACCATGGTGCTATTTTAGATACGGCCAGAAGGAGACTAAAAGAAGATGTACAACGAGAGCAGTTAACATATAATTTATTGCCCAATGAATTCACCATGCCACAGCTTCATAACTTGCATCAGACTATTCTTATGAAGAGTTTGGACCGCAGCCGGTTTCAAAAGAAAATACTAGCTTCAGGAATGTTTGAAAGGTTGCCAAAGGTTAAAAAGGAAACTCCAGGAAGCAATCCCTATCAATATAGTTTAAAATAGTACATACAGGTATTACATATCTAAAGTGTATTCCCATGGCTGATTAATAGAAGACTTAAAAACTGTGATTGTTAGAGGAATTAATTAGATGCACATTCGATTTCCTTTGCTCAATTCTCTTTGGCTTGGAAATTCTTTCCAGGTAAGCACGATACCATCAAATTTCCGGAACGGGGAAAAAATGAATTTGGGGTAAACATTGTAGAATATATATCCATGTTTTTTGCGGATAAACTTAATGATACCTCCTTTTTAAGGAATTAAAAATGCGTATAGAGGACTTGGGAGTGATGAAAAACGTAATTATGGTCGATGATAAAAATATTATAAATCTTGACAAAGCAAAAAGAGATATAGCGGTAGAAAGTTACTGCAAATTCGCTGATGCGGCCAAAATATTGGACTTTACTTCTGTTTCAATTTGGGAAGTATAGAACAAACAGGTACTGCAGAAGAAGAAGCCAACGCTGCCTTGGAAGGATACAGTAAGGAAATGAACACGAAATAAATATCATTGTAGAAAACCATGTTGGGCATTCATGCAATGGAAAATGGCTGGCAGTAATAATGAAAGATGTCAATCACCCAGGGGCAGGTGTACTTTCTGATTTTGGTGATTTCTGTATTAATCCTACCAAACCCGAGACCATGAATATTAATGGTTATAGGAACACCACCTGTTTAGAAAAGTATGATATATATCTAGGCATAGCAAAGTTGATGCCCTACCCAAAAGGTGCGAGTGCAAGACCCATAAGTGTGATGAAAACGGAAATTTAAACGAAATAGATTTGAAACGAATCTTTGCTATCATCAAAAAATCCAGGTTTAAACAGAATTGTTAGCATTGATTACGAAAGAGGACTATTTAACCTTCAAGCAAAGGAAGGCTATTTAAGTAATGAAGAAGGAATAAAGGCCACCAAAAAATTAATTCAAAAATCTGTTAGTTAGCTTTACATAAACAACCATGTTCTTCGTAAGAAAATAAATTCGTTAGAATGCAACCATTTCAGACTGCTAATACCTAAGCTACTATTCATCCTAGATTGCACTCCTTTGCCGATTTTCTACTAACCTGTAATGATATTTAAAATAATTTTATAAAAAATGATTTCAAATGAAAGCAATATATATAAAGTTAAAAAACCGTGTTGAGCATCAAGACACTTCCGTAGCAATAGTTTGTTACATAATCTCGCTAACAGTCTTTTTCATAATGAAAGTACTATCTAGAGAAATTCCTTTGTAGCCTACTTTAAATCACTACCCTGTTAATCATAAATTCTTATATGGCTATGCTATGTATACAGGGTACAAACGGCAGCTTTGCTTTTTTAGCTTAAAAAGTTGTATGAATCATTTGTCTTAAATTATATTAGAACGCGGTATCTATCAGTGGTTTTCTTTCCATAAATAGCTTTGAAATTTTGCTAATCAGGTATATTCAGTTCACACCTATTTTTCAGGATTCTTGCTACCTCACTAATAACATCCTTGGCTAGCAATCGATAGATAGAACTACCAATACTTTGTTTTTAGGAGTGGAAACAATCTAACAACAGCGTATGAACCCATATTCCTTATTAGGTATATACCTGGACCAATAAGCACTGTGCTCTACAAAACGCAAGAATTAATAGTTTGACAATACCATCAATGGCATTAAGCGCAGTGAAATAGTAGCTTCTGTTGCAATAATATCACATCTGCCAGTTCATTTAATCCCAAATACGTCTCTTTAAATGACGTATTATTCCTCAAAAAATAGCTGAAATACGTGATTGAATTATTCCATAATTTAGATTAGGATTCGGTTTTATGTCAAGAACAATATAAAATTCAATATGATTCCCTTGTCAATTAGTAGCCTATCTCAAAAAATGGAATGGTCTTTTACTTTTAAAAGTAAAATTTTAAGCCATCTTAATATATAAAGAAGGAATGACTATCTTTTGTGAAAATAAAATCGACCTACCATGTCAAAAAAATCATCAATTGCGATAAGTTCATTCGTTTGTTTTCTTCTATTTTCAACTACATCAATAGCACAGCATACCCATGAAAATCAAGATTACACACACCATGAGCATGAGAATTCTTCTGTTACCCATAATCATCAGGTAGAACAAACAACAACGAATCAAAGGTCTAAACAGGTAAAGCTTGTAACGGGCCAAGGAGCGTTTGTATTTTTATGGGATAAGGAATTAACCGAGGCTTTTCCTGAAGAAGCGCATGAATTTGAACCTGGCATGCACGGAGGCTTTAATGAAGATCCTGAAACTGGAATCGTTTATACGGGAATTCCTGGGTATGGTCTCTGTTCCATTAGTCCTGATCTTAAGCAATGGAAGACCTTGGGAAGCGATGAGCGGCTAAAGGATAATATACATGGAATCGTATTCTTTATTCATAAAGGCAAAAAGCACCTTGCCGTAACACAAGAAGGAAAAAGAGTACTTGTACTCACCCTGGATGGTAAGATTGTAAGTGAGATTTTAAAACCAACTGGAAGCGAATTCAAGTTTGCTGCAGCCAATGCGTTCTTTTCTTCTGCCGATAGTAATTTTGGCGTAACCGATGTAACCTACCTAAAAGGTACGCTTTATGTAACCCATGGGTATTCTAAAGGAGATTTTGTGATGACCATAAAGGAAAAAGGTGGTGCTTGGAATTGGGGTGAATTGGCATGGGGCGGAAAGGGAGATAATCCTGGTCAATTTCAGACCGCACATGGTATTTATGCCCACAACAAGCACATCCTTGTTGCCAATCGTGCGGCAGGTCAAGTGGTGAAATTCACCAAAAAGGGCAAGTTTGTGGAAACCTTCAATGATATTCCAGCAAATAGCTTAGTTTGTAACGTCTCCTACAAAACAGAGCATTATTTCCTAAATGCTTTGAGTGCCATTGGTGATCAGAAGTCTGCTCCTATCTACGTGCATACCGGTGAAAAACTAGTATCTACTATTATCCCAGGAGATTTAGATATTCCTACATTAACAAACATTCATCAGGTATGGCCTCATTTTATTGAAACTAAAAATGGATTAAAACAGTTGTACTTGCTTGTACATGGATGGAATAAAGGAAAATTTGCCGTCTTAAAACTTGATAAGTAAATGCTTTTTGTGCGAGTATTCTAAGAAGTCCATAAACCAAACTAATGACTACTTCTAGATTATACGTATTTATTTAGGAACGAATTATATTTCCTTATGGAATGATTGTGTTTTGTAGTGAGATTAAAAAAAACAGATTAACCAGAAAATTTTGGACGAAAACTGAATGACTCGATTTAAAAATAGGTGAAAAGCAATGAAGTAGTCATAAGCATCAGATATCTTTTGTTGCTTGCTTTCTTACTAAGTTTTGTAACAAATCTACAATTCTGCTCTGATAAGCCTCAGGTATTCGCCCACCGATAATCCATGCATTCTTTACGAACTTCCTATTTTTAACACTAAACTCTTTTTGAAGGCAGGCTAAGGCTTCCTCCCTTGTAGGTTCGTCCATGTGTCTGTAAAGACGCCTAATGTTGTCTGTCATGGTTGGGTTTGGTATACTATAAAAATATCAGAAAACTTGGTTCAAAAAAAGGAACTTCGTTGTAAAAAAATAAAAAATTATTAACCATAACTTCATTATAATCAAATAAAACTAACAATAACTAAAGATAATACATTTAAGTTTAACAACTTAAACTTCATGCGATGTCAGTTGATTTTGATTTTGAAGTGACACCGAATAAGTCCCTTTTCCTTTAGTACTAAATCGTGTTATATGGTATTACTTAAAATCATAAAACCTATAAAGCAAAGATTTACAGGTTTTATGATGCCTTTCAAAGAATTTTCAGCAGAAAAATAGGAACTATTTCATATTTATAATTTTTGTAATCGTCAATTATTTAAACTTTTAAAAAAACACAGAACGAATCTACAGCGTATTTAATTGGATAAAAGTATATCCTATATGCTTACTATTGTATTTGTAACTAAAATTTCAGACCTCAAATTGAATAAAAAAATATTTGTTGTTAGAAATGATTTGTTTGCACAAAATTTAATATTTAAAAATAAAAAACTCTGGGGGTTCGATTGTATTTCTTGAGGTTTGAAAGCAAAATAAATATAATCCTAAAGTTATTTGAAGTTAATGATGAGTGAAAAAAGGGCCTCTATCTTAAAATAAATATTAGTTTTAGAGTAAATGAAAATTACTTTTCATAAATTAATTTCCTCTTTTTATAGCATGTATTGTGCTATTCTCCACCATTTCTTTTTCTATAAATATGCACTATTATGGTGACCACTTGATGGGTTTTATCCTTTTGACACCCTAGATACCTGATGGAATAAAATCTAATTTTAACTCTTTGGCTATTTTGCATCTTCCCGCATGTAAAAGGGATGAGATAAAACTAAATCAGTTATGGATATTTGTTTATCTGAATGGGAAGTTGTAATTCCAAATAGAACAGCACTACTGGTCTTGTAAGTCAGTTAAACTCCAAGCTATAATTATTAACAACAAGACAGCTCTCTAAAGTATTTATTTTTTTTCACAAACAACCAACGGTAACAGCCGATTAAGTCGCTCATATCGCTTTAAAAATACCCAAAAACTAGATAGTACGTTGTTATTTATTCTCAATAAAAAATTCATGAATAAAAGTTCAAATAAATAAAAGTTTACGGCATTGTGGGTTAATGGCGAGGCAGGAAACCGTAATAGTCTTTTTAATGATTCGAATCCATTCGATGCCCCTAGATGAATTTAAAATATCAAATTCAAATAAAGGATTACTTAACTTTACCAGTTAAATGTTTTATCATCAATAATCATATCTAATTGTTACTAATACATATTATGGAAAAAACAGAATTTATTGAAAAAAATATCTTTCTAAACTTAGAAAACCTTAATGATGGATTTGAAGGTGATTCTAAAGGCTATTTTTCCGAATCAGATTTTGAAATAGTCTTAGAGCGAATCGAGAAGTTAGGAATTGGAATATATGGAATTGAACCTCGTTTTGAAGGGAACTCCATTGATATAAAAATAAATGAAGACTTTAGGAAAAAAGCGACGGATTCAAAATGGTATAAAAAGGCATTTTCTGAATTCAAAAAACAACAACCTAACCTTCAGTATTCAGCCACATATAAGGTTTCAGATAAGTTATTAAATAAATCAACTACTGTAAATAATAAAGAACTTAGCTAAAACTAAAGTTCAAATAAAGGTGGGTTTTCAAACAAGCAACGTAAAACAGACCCATACTTGGATAACGTAAATATCCAAAACAAAAAAAAGCCCTGTAAACAAAATGTTTACAGGGCTTTTCAGCGGAGAAAGAGGAACTATCCATTATTTTAAAGTATATTGATTGTCAGCATATTGAGTTCAAGTAAATGAAAATTAAGCACCAAACTACGCATCTAATTTTCAACTACTTGAACTACAGTTATTTAACTGTAAATTTAAAGATAAAAATGTTTTTACCTTAAAACGGAGTTAGAAATTTTTGCTACAAGTAAAACTTTAAAAACCATTTATATATTTTTCAAACTTTAACATATTCAAAATGTTAACTCCGAGGGTTCGAATGAGTTTTTCAAGGTTCGGGAGCTAACTTTTAATTCTGATTTTTGTTGAATAGAATATCAGTATATCTTAAAAATAAAAAAGGGCCGTAATGGCCCTTTGACTGAGATTTATTGAAATATCAAGTTAATTCTCCATAGCTTTCTCAGCATCTTCCATCATCATATTCTTATCTTCCTCAGCAATTATTTCATGTTCAGAAAGTAAGGTTTGATGTTCTTTTTCCATGTTTTCATGTTCTGAAGTCATCGCCATGTGTTCTTCTTTCATTTCATACATTGTAACCTCACCAGCAGCGTGCTTAGTTTCTAGTTCAGAATATTTGTCCAAAAGGGCAGTATGTAAATCCATAAGCCCTTGGTGTTTTGCAAGTAAAGCACTATGTTGTTTTTCTATTTCAAGGTGTAATGAATCATTTTCAATGGCAGCATGAGCAGCTATCATTTCTTCGTGGTTATCTTTACATTGCATCATGTTCCGCGGTCATTTTTTCATGAGCCATTTCGATAGCAGCATGAGTTGCCACCATTTCTTTATGCTCAGCAGTTTCTGCTGGGTTTTGTTTACAGGAAATAACTGATAAGATAACAGCGCAAATAAGTACGTATTTCGTAGGTATATTATTTATTCAACAGTATTTAATTCTAAGCTATAGTAGAGGTTCTGGAGAAAAATAAAGTAAAAGTATTTGCGATAATCAGGTCTATTTTAATTCTTAAAATACGACAGGTTTCTAAAAAATTATGCTATCGTACGATTTTAATCAACATAAAATGATTAATTTTATACTATCTGTAATAATAAATAATGCAAAGGCCAATACGTAACTATTTTACTGCCTTACTGTTTTTGGTTGTCTTCCTTTTACCAAGGGTTGCAGATTTGCATGCTTTCGAACATATATCTGACGACGACGTTCCAGTCTCTTGCGAACAATGTTATATTACTGCAAATTCACATCAGTTTAATGTATATCTACAGGACGCTACACCGGTTGGCATAAACGTTGTTTTTGTCCCTAGTACCGCTATCGTGTTCCGTTCATACAACAGCCCACTTGCGAAAATAGTTTCACCCACCTCTGTATACAATAAGCCTCCACCACAGTTACTGGTGGGATAACTACGGCTTATAAATTAAGAAATACCATATTTTAACAGCTCAAAGCTTTTATGCTATTGATGATGCGTTCGTCGTACATATCATTAAATAGTAATGTAGATATGTATTTGGTAGTCCGTGTTTATTCTTCAAGAATTAGTGGGAAAATCTACATTTTTCCCGCAAACCCTTCTCTCACATTTTAATAATTCATAATGAAGAAATTACCAGTAACCGTGTTGAGCAGTTTTTTGGGCGCGGGCAAGACAACCCTGCTCAATCATATACTACATAATAAAGAGGGCCTAAAAGTGCCTGTAATCGTTAACGATATGAGCGAGGTCAATATTGACGCCCAAATTGTAAAAAATGAAAATACTCTTTCTAGAACCGAGGAACGGCTAGTAGAAATGTCAAACGGTTGTATCTGCTGCACACTGCGGGAAAATCTAATGGTCGAAGTTGAAAAATTGGCCAAAAAAAATCGGTTCGATTACCTGTTGATTGAAAGTACTGGCATTTCGGAACCTATTCCCGTGGCACAGACCTTTAGTTTTGAAAGTGAGGACGGTAGCATTGACCTAAGCCGTTTTAGCTATGTCGATACCATGGTTACGGTAGTGGATGCCTTTAATTTTTTAAAGGATTTTTCTAGTCCAGAATACCTAGTAGACCGGAAACTGAGCGATATTGAGGGTGACGACCGGACTATTGTAAACTTGCTGACCGATCAAGTAGAATTTGCCAATGTACTCCTATTGAATAAGGCTAATCTGGTAACCGAGGAAGAACTACGCAATCTATACGATATCCTTCACAAATTAAACCCCGGGGCGCGAATACTCCCTTCCACAAACTCCAAAGTACCCTTACTGGAGCTGTTGAACACCAATCTTTTCGATTTTGAAGAGGCTGAAAATTCTGCAGGTTGGATCCGCGAACTAGAAAACGAGCATCTCTCCGAAACAGAGGAATACGGAATCGGTCCGTTCGTCTTCCGCAGTAAAAAGCCTTTTCACCAAGAACGCTTTCTAAACTTTACTAAGGCTCAGTTTCCAACTTCAATTATACGCAGCAAAGGCCTTTTCTGGATTGCTACACGACCTAACGAGGCACTAATCTGGAGTTCTGCAGGTGAATCGCTAAAGACAGATCCAGCTGGAGTTTGGTGGGCATCCATGCCCTTCAAGGAGCGTATCAATTATGCCGCTTTCGTTGATAATCAAAAAATGATAGAATCAGAATGGGAAATTCCTTTCGGGGACAGAAAGGTAGAACTGGTCTTTATTGGTCAATACATTGACAAAGAAGCTATAATTAAACAATTAGAAGGTTGTTTGCTTACCGAAAACGAACTAAGCAAATGGAACGTGGAAAAGTGGCCTAAAGAGGATAATTGGCCTATTCCCTCCGGCCTTGCCAACGCACATTAAAACAAGAAACGACATGATTATCACAAACAATCTCACGAAAAAGTACGGTGACTTTACCGCTTTGGACCACTTAGAACTGCGGGTAAAAGAAGGTGAAATCTATTGCCTTTTGGGTGCAAACGGTGCTGGAAAAACTACTACGATTAACTTGTTATTAGGTTTTATCCAACCTAGCTCGGGAAGTGCCTTTATCAATCAATTGGACGTTCAGGAAAACCTTTTGGAAACCAAGAGATTTTTAGCCTATATCCCAGAAAATCTGATGTTGTACCCAAGCCTGAGCGCAGTAGAAAATCTGGATTATTTCTCTGGAATTGGGGGTAAAAATTTGAATAAAACACAATTGGAGGAATTTTTAGAGGAAGCAGGACTCCAATCTGATGCTTTTCATAAAAGGATTAGTAGTTTCTCAAAGGGCATGCGCCAAAAGGTAGGTATTGCAATAGCACTCGCAAAGGATGCCAAGGTACTACTGCTTGACGAGCCTACCTCTGGCCTAGATCCAAAAGCGAGTAATGAGTTTGGCCATTTGCTCCAAAAACTGAGAGCAAAAGGAGTGGCTACCCTAATGGCCACACACGACCTTTTCCGTGCCAAGGAAGTCGCCACCCACATCGGTATTATGAAAGATGGACAACTGAAACAACAGTTTGTGGCAGATGCAATCTCACTTTCCCAATTAGAAAAGGCCTATTTAGATACGATGGAATACAAAACAATCGCCTCATGATACGGAAAACCATCAACAAGGAACTAAAGGAATTGTTCAGGGACGGTAGGGTTCGCACCAGTTTGTTAATTGTGCTCCTGCTTTTAGGCATCGCCGTTTGGATCAGCAGCCAACAGTATCAAAAAACCAATGCCGATTATGCCGCTGCCAAGGTCAGCGAACGTGAGGTATGGGATAATCAGGGCGAAAAGAACCCCCATTCGGCAGCACATTATGGTACCTATGCTTTTAAACCAAAATATCCCTTATCATTGGTAGATCAGGGAGTGGATAAATATGTAGGCACATCAATCTTTTTGGAAGCGCACAAACGAAACGAGGCACAGTTCAGCGCAGCGACCGACCAGACCGGACTAGCTCGCTTTGGAGATTTAACACCCGATTTCATTTTACTCTTCATCATACCCTTACTTATTGTTTTATTGGGTTACAATGCGTTTACCAAAGAACGGGAACTAGGAACACATGCCTTGATAAAAAGTTCAGGAGCCAAAGGTTGGAAGATTGTTTTGGGCAAATGGACAGCCTTATTTTTACCGGTTTTGACCATAACGGTGGTGCTCTTGCTGTTGGCGGGGCTCGTATTGTCCAACCTACAAGATTATGGGGTGTTTCAATGGAATTCATTACTCGTATTGGGCTTGGTATACCTACTCTATTATGCTGTTTTTACCAATTTGGTACTCTGGGTTTCCCAATGGACCAAACGTTCTGGAATCTCTTTGGTTATTTCCCTCTCTCTTTGGATTATTGCCTGTTTGGCTGCTCCCAAGGCGGCGAGTAATATTGCCGAGGCTAGGCACCCCTACCCTACACGGCAAGAATTTGCCGCAAATGTGCTAAAGGATAAAGATGCAGGTATTGACGGACACAATCCTTGGAGCAAGGAGGCAAAATTGTTGGAAGAACAAGTCTTAGCAGAATATGAAGTAGATAGTCTTCAACAACTCCCTTTCAATTTTAGCGCATATCTGGCACAAAAAGGGGAAGAACACGAGGCCGAGGTGTATTTTAAGCATTACAACTACCTCAAGGAACAATATGAAAACCAATCGGGAACTTATCGTAGTTTGGCCTTGCTATCGCCATTTCTTCCAGCTCGTTTTCTGAGTATGGCCATCGCCCAGACAGACTATGCCACGCATTGGGATTTTTCCGATGCGGCAGAAAATTATCGAATCGCCACCCAAGAGTTCTTGAACAACAATACGGCTCAAAACACTAGATATGGAGAAATTGGCTACAAGGCCACCGCAGCGTTTTGGCAAGAATTGCCACCATTCGACTACAATCCTCCTGAGCTTGGCCAAATACTGAAAAACAACCGTTCCAACTTCGGCATATTAGGACTGTGGGCTGTTTTTTCCTTTGGTCTGTTATTCTTTACTACTAAAAAAAACAACGATGTTACGATATAACTTCAAATACGAATCGATACTACTTTTTCGCAGCAAATGGATACAGGTATTAATAGGCATATTAATAATGCTATTTGGTTTTGCTACCTATAATGGGCAGCAGAAGACACAAAAAAGGAAGGCGGATATTGAAAAGGTGACTGCCGAGATACGAACGTCTGACCAAAATATGTTGAAACTATTGGATTCGGTGGAACATGGCCTCACAGTAACTGCCCGTCCTTGGACTATTCCAAATACGCCCATGGCGGTAGGTAATTATCATCCGAGAGTGGCGAGTAAACCGCCATCCGAACTTTCGTTTTTGGCCACGGGGCAGAGCGATATGTTTACACATTTTGTTAAGCCGACAGTTAGGGGTGACGACCTTGCCCTTAATTTTTCTGAAATGACCAGTCCAGTACAATTACTTTTTGGCAGTTTTGACCTTGCTTTTGTCATCATTTTTCTTTTGCCCCTGTTGATTATAGCTTTCTCCTATGATGTACTTTCCTCGGAACGGGAAAGCGGCTCACTTCGGCTATTGGCGGCACAGCCTATTTTATTATATAAATGGCTAATGCAAAAATTAGCACTCAGATTCTTCTGGCTAGCAGCAATTACAACAGCTACGGTACTATTGGTGTTTTTAGCGAATCAAGTTCCTGTATCGAACAATTTTAGCGCAATTCTTAGTTTTTTGGGCATTAGCTTGACCTATGTGCTCTTCTGGTTTGCGCTCGCCTTTGCCGTGAACCTATGGGCAGAAAGCTCGGCAAAGAATGCAGTCGCCCTATTGGGCTTATGGGTGGTTTTTGTACTATTGATTCCCTCTATACTAAATCAATTGGGCAGTACCCTATATCCCATACCCTCGCGCGCTTTAATGGTTAATGAGATGCGAACCATTAAGGCCGAGGCCACGGAACGCCAAGATGTAATCTTGGACAATTACCTCAGAAACCATCCTGAATATGCGGTCAACGATACTACACAGGAGCGTTCGTTTTGGCACAGCTACATGGCATCTCAGAATTTGATTAAAAAAGAGTTGGAACCAGTTTTGTCCAAGTACGAAAATCAATTGCAAAAACAACAGCAGTTACTTGATCATTTTACATGGCTTTCTCCAGCTATTTTAGTGCAGAGATCTATGAATCAACTGGCAGATAATGGCAGCGAATCTTATGAAGGATATCGCAATCGGGTGATTGTCTTCGCAGGGGAATGGCGCGACCATTTTTTACCAATGCTGTACAACAACCAAGCTTTCAGTTCCGAGGATTATGGTCAATTACCGGAGTTTACTTACACACCAATTAACAACCAATCCCAGTCTTCCGTATTGGTGATACTGTTATGTTCAGGATTAGTGGTTCTTGGGGTCGGAGCTTTACGTTTTTATGTTTCGTCGGATGAAAAACATAGCATTATTTAACCAAAAACAGTCATCATCAAACTTTAAACTATACGTATACAAAAGCTGAAACATTTACAAAAATGCAGAAAAGGAGGAGTTAAGACTAGAAAGATTTTAGGAGTAATTAACGCCATTATTAGTGGTGATTATTTCCTTATAGCACCTAACAACGTAGAGGTCAAAGTAGCATATATCATTATAAATAAGACTTTCAACCGCAACGAATTTGGAGTGAATCTTTTTCATTTTTATGTCCACTATAAAATGATAACAATATGAGCAGGGATTGGGAAATTGAAGGAAACAGATTGTTCTTGGTGTGTCCAAGCGAATTTATCGAACCCCAAATTCGGAAGAGGTTTAAAGGAAATTCCTATTTCTATACGTCCGTAGGTATGTTTTTTAATTGGGACAAAACAACGCAAGGAGACATAATTAGGGTACTGCAGCGGAGAAATATATCTGAAATTCATTTCGTCGGTACCATAGACAACCCCTACTACAACGGATTTTTACATAATTCGATATTACCCTTATTGCAATCCGAGAAAAACAACTCGGTCCCTAGTAATACAAATCTAAAATCTAAAACTACTCGGTCACTTAGTGCAAAAGGTAAAACGCAATTCCTGCTTGCAAATCATTTGGCACGGCAGATTATCCGTCTAAAAGAGAGCACTTATTTAGGTGCATATATTAGCAAAGAGGTTATACGAATGAGCGCACATATGTATGACTCAACACAAGATAATTTTTTAAATGCTTATGAAGTTAACCTGCAGCCAATATTGCTACAGGGAATTTGCACCAACTGATTTCAATAAAATTAATGAACATTAAAACCATTCTTATACTAACTACATCTCTGATAATTGCGAAAGTTTTACATGCCCAGAAAACAGAAATCTCAGGAAATGTTATGGACGAAAGCGGAAATCCCTTGCAAGACATTACGGTTCAATTGAATCCAGATGGGAACTATACCAGCACAGATGTTTCAGGGTACTTTGGTTTTAGCCTAGCAGTAGAAAAACAATATACCTTGAAATTCTCTTCCATCGGTTTCCAAACCCTAGGTAAGAGGGTCTCTCTAATGACGAATCAGCAGATACGACTAGAAATAATACGTAAAGAGGCAACTGCGGCTTTGTCCGAGGTTACCGTAATTGGCAAATCCAAATCACAAAAAGTTCGGGAAGGTACGGTCAATGTTTCAGTTTTAGAGACGGAACAGTTTCGTGTCAGGAATACCAATACTAGCGATATCATTAAACAGATTCCTGGGGTAGTCGTACGTCAAACAGGAGGTTTTGGTAGTACTGCCGAAGTATACCTTAACGGGATGACGGGTAAACGCACGATTTAGTTGGGAATACATGCCCTTGTCCTGTATTTATCTGGTATGTAACGATACGCAAACGAATGTTTTTGACCCAGTACAACAGACTACCCAGTTCATTAGCAAGATTACTTTTTTAAAACCATTTTAAAATTTAGGCATATTTTGAAGACGATGTATGATGCAACACAAACGAACATAGCCATGAAAAATCTAGAGGTAAACAGACTTAAGAATAGCGATTTAATAAAATATAATACGCTTGCAGCACTTGTACTTGCTGTTTTCTTAGTGTGCACCTATTTTATGGCGACGAATGAATCAATATGGGTATCTGATTCCCTAAATACCATAATTAAAAATAATTATAATAATCTATGGGTTTATAAATTTGCATTCTTTTTCTATGGGTGCTTGCTTTATTATGGTTCGTTTACCAAAATAGTCCTATTTGGTATGAAATTAGCAGCATTACCAGAATTATTTATTGTTTTCTATGGTGTAACATATAGCCTTCATGGATTCTTTTCTTTTGAACCAATAACAGATAGCGCTGCGCTATTAGGTAAAGGTTTTGAAACGTTTTATGTATTATCAAATACGGCACATCTGCTACTATTGCTCTCGGTATTGTTTCATAGTATTCTAGATACAGGATTTAGAACCGCTCACTTTATTTTTTTCTTAACGGCCGCAACACTCTTCATTTGGACCATTTATAATCATCCAAATACTAGTATAGCAGAACCGTTTTTATATATGGTTCAGCTGCTATGGCTAGCTGTATTTTACAACAGAAGTAAAAAAGTAGAAACTATAGGAATTGAATCCTAAACGCTATGTATTAAACGATATAAACTAATGAAAACCACAATCCTTTATCTCTTATGTATTCTGCAACTAGTCTTGTTGTCATGCAAACAAAATACTGGCGAATCCCCTACCCCTACTATTGATTACCAGAAGATTGATATGCTATTCGAACAAGAAACATCAGATATATTGTTCAATCATTTGTATATAACGCTGGATAGTATTTCTTATTCCCAATTTTTAAAAGCATCTCAATGGATGGAATCTTATGCGGCAATCGATGAGGGTTTGCCAAATTTTCATCCCATAACTGAAAATACGACCACAAGCTATTTAAGAGGACATCATCACTACGTCGAAATTCTAGGGCCTGATAATGCCTACGGAGCAGCCAAAGGTAAAAGTGGTATTGGTTTTTGCCTAACCCACCATAAAGAATCATTTAATGATAGTATAGCGCCCAAACTTAAAAAGGAAGACACTCCTTATTTAGCTTTTTCAGAAACCATTGTGCAACCCTTAGCAGCAACAGAGGACGTTTGGTTCAAAGCATTTTATACAAAAGGACCGAAAACCAATATGCAAAGTTGGTACGCATTTTACAATCCAGAATTCCTGACAAGTCTGCATGGTTCAGAACATGAAAACTATGCTAGAGACCTATTTTTAAAGAAAACATATGCACCGGAAAAGCTCTTTAAAGGGATTTCTAGCATCGAATTGGCCTGTAATCAAGCTGATTATAATCGTATTGCACAGGAAATGCGTCATTTGGGCTGCCCCTTGTTAAAAAAGGTAGGTGATACCCTTACGGTACGCAGCGGAGATATCGACATCAAGCTGATGTTACATCCAGAACAAGAGCAAAGCCATATTCACAAACTGCTTTGCACCTTGAATCGAGCGGATGAAAGTGTGAAGGCATTTGGAGATTTGGTCATTATCAATTCTGGCCATCAATCCGTATGGACTTTCGCAAATACCTATGAATAGCATTCTTAAATCAAATATTAATTTTAAAACTCGAAAAATGAGAACATTGAAAAGCACAATTTACCTAGCAATGGCAGTAGGAATCATTGGTTGTAAAGACCAGAAAAAAAACGCAACCACCCAAACCGAAACCCAAGTGGAAGAGGTCATGGAAACGTCAAAGGCACCATCCATTACCTTAGAAAAGTTGGAGGGTTCCCCTGCCTATTTAAATGCTGCTTTGGGAATGAAACAACCAGCAAGCGGAGAAATAAAAGGGGGCGGAGAAACGGATTTTTCCTTTACCGTGGACAATTATGAACTGGGTGCACAAACAACAGGACCCAATACAGAGGCACTAGCAAACTCCGGTAAAGGGCAACACATTCATTTTATTCTGAACAATCAACCTTATTCGGCGCACTACGAACCCGATTTTAAAAAAGAACTACCCGAAGGTGTACACCACTTGGTTGCTTTCTTGAGCCGGTCCTACCATGAGTCCGTAAAGAACCCAAACTCGGTCGTCGTTAAAAAACTTAGTGTCGGTACTAACCCAGAGGATACCGTAGGAATGGACATATCGGCACCTACTTTAATCTATAGTCGCCCAAAGGGAACCTATAAAGGAAAGGATACAGAAAATCTCTTATTAGATTTCTTTGTACTTAACACCACACTTTCCGAAGAAGGTAATAAGGTACGTGCTACTATTAATGGTCAAGAGTTTATCATAACCGAATGGGCACCACAAATCATTAAGGGCTTGCCTATGGGAGAGGTATCGATAGATTTGGCCTTAATAGACGCTAAAGGAGACTATATTCCCGGACCTTTTAACAAAGTGAGCAGAACTGTGACGCTATCAGAATAATCATTTTTATCAATATACAATAGTTACCGTGCTTATTCCGATAGGTGTATTCTCCTCTAGGGAACGCTCTGAAATTTAGTAACTACCATCTGTTTAGTATCATTTTAATAACAAACTAATACCATGAAGAAGTTATTAAGAATAGTAACCTTTTTTCTTTTAACTGTAGTTTTTCTTTACAATTGTAAAGAAAAACCGACCCCAACAACAGTTACAAAAACTGAAACTGAAGAAGAATTAGTACAACGGGCCTTAGAGATACATGACCGCATTCTAACCTTGGATACGCGCGGATACCCCTTTGCGTATGATAGAACCAGGGTTTCCATCTACTGTAATTCTTAGATAAATAGGTGCATGCCCACTTTTGTCTATGTCGTTACCTCTAGGATAAAAAAGAACTGAGAATCTATTTTGCATCGGTGCGTAGTTTTTGTTCCAATTAAAGATACAAAATACAAGAACACGAATAACCTATAAGTAATTGTATGTCAGTATTTAACAGTTAATTCGTTGCGTATTTTAGTTTGAAAATTTACGCACCAAATCACGCACCGAATCATTTGGTATTGGATGGTTTTAGATAGTTTTAGATGGTTTTTGTAATAATCAAAAAAGCCCGAAAACATATTGTTTACGGGCTTTTAGCGGAATTTGGTAATTCCTAAGCGGAGAAAGAGGGATTCGAACCCCCGGAGGTGTGACCCTCGCTAGTTTTCAAGACTAGTGCATTCGACCACTCTGCCATTTCTCCAAGTGTCTCATCAGCTATTATCTGAATGCGGGTGCAAATATAGAAAGCTTTTTCTACCTATTATAACCTTTTCATTAATTTAATTTAAAATTAATTTAATCAATAGTCCTTAGTTAAAGTAGTACGACCGAACCTATTCGTCGATATAAATTCATATTCCATGTAAAACTAAATTATACCTAAATGCAAATTACAATCGATACTAAAAGACTTAGGTGTTTTCAGTTGTTGATCAATACCAAACAAATTAAAGGTTCCGGATATTAACTCAGTTCAAATCATTTTTGTTTAAGAATATTAAAAAAGAATTTAAAACTTACTAACTATCAATTTAATTAAATAAACAACCCTAAAGATTGGATACTTCTACAATCCATAGTAGTTTGCTTTTTCATATGCATCGCGTTTATAATGAGCCAGCCATTAGTCAGCATTCTTATTCCCTATAAAAACACATCGGCATACCTAAAGGAATGTTTAGATTCCATTATGGACCAAACATATACCAATTGGGAAGTTATAGCCATAGACGACAATTCTACTGACAATAGCTTAGAAATTGTTACGCTTTACACCAAGAAGGATACACGAATAAAAACTTATCCCAACCATGGAAACGGAATTATACAGGCTTTAAGAACAGCCTATGTTAAAAGTAAGGGTAGCCTAATCACCAGAATGGATTCCGATGATATCATGACTCCTATACGAATTATACAGATGACTAAGGATTTGATTCAATGTGGAATGGGCTTTTTATCCGTTGGACAGGTTACTTACTTTGCTGAGCATGGCATTAGTAATGGGTATGAGCGCTATGCAAACTGGCTAAACGGTTTAACCGCTAAAGGCAGTAATTTCTCCGAATTATATAAAGAATGCGTGGTGCCCTCCCCTTGTTGGATGGTTCATAAAACCGATTTTGATGCCTGTGGTGCTTTTGATTCCGAACGCTACCCTGAAGATTATGACCTTACTTTTAGGTTTTATGCTTCAGGTCTAAAAATTATTCCTTGTAACAAGGTGCTTCTTTTATGGCGCGATTACGATTCCCGCACCTCCCGCACCAGCGCACATTATGCCCAAAACTATTTTTTGGATATTAAACTACATTACTTTTTGAAACTCAATCGGGAAACGGAAAGACCATTGAGCCTCTGGGGAGCGGGTAAAAAAGGGAAGCAAATCGCCCAAATACTCCAAAAGGAAAATATAGATTTTACTTGGGTTTGTGATAACCACAATAAAATAGGCAAGGAAATTTACAGCACTATCATGCAGCCATATCAAGAGTTGGAAAACCTAATCAATTTTCAAAGCATCATTACCGTGGCTAATGAATATGAACAACAAAAAATACGTAACTACTTGTGTACGCTAGGAAAAGTAGCTGCGATAGATTACTTTTTTTTCTGTTAAAAAACTGCGCCCCTCCATTTTATTAATGACAAAATATTTACTAGTCAAGGCGAAAGCTGGTACCTTCAAAATAGGTATCTTTGCATAAGCAAAAACAGGAATGCAGTTTAAATATCCAGAACTTCTTTGGGCACTACTACTTCTAGTCATTCCAATTATTATTCATCTTTTTCAGCTTAGAAGGTTTAAGAAAACACCCTTTACCAACGTAAAACTGCTTAAAAAAGTAGTTTCAGAATCCAGAAAGAGCAGTTCTATTAAAAAATGGTTGCTCCTCTTTACTAGGTTAGGTCTTATTGCAGCGCTAGTAATAGCTTTTGCTCAACCTTTTAAAGCAGATGCCATTGCATTACAGGAGAAGGAGAACATATTTTATCTGGACAATTCCTTTAGTATGCAAGCCAAGACACAAAGTGGCACACTCCTGCAAAGTATGGTACAGGATTTTATTAAAAACGTACCGCAAGAAGAACGCTTCACTTTATTTACCAACGACAAAGTGTTTACCAATGTAGCGATACCCGAAATTAAAAACGAACTGCTTCAACTGCATATTAGCGCTAACCAATTGACTATTAAGGAAATTATTCTGGCAGCAGAAACGTATTTTAAAAACAAAACTGGTACCAGTAAGAACACCATCCTAATTTCCGATTTCCAGACCCGTATGGGGCCAATCCCAACCGACAGTCTTTTAGAAGCAAACATTCACTATGTACAACAGCCTTTACTCTCCCCAACCAACGTCGCTATAGATTCTATTTATCTAAGCACAATAGATACCGATAATTCAGAACTTACCGCCAATCTTTCTTCCAGTTATCCCTTGGAAACCACCGCCATATCATTATACAATGGGGATAAACTAATTGCAAAGACAGCTGCTAAATTCAACCAAAACCAAAAGGCATCTGTTCGTTTTTCTATCGACTCAAACACGTCTATTATAGGCAAGGTGGTACTGTCAGATAACGGTCTCTCCTACGATAACCAATTCTACTTTAATATAAATACGCCTGAAAAACTGAAAGTGCTTGCCATTGGTGCTTCGGATGTAAGCTATCTCTCCAAAATATTTACGAATCCGGAGTTTTCGTTTTCAACGAGTAGTTTAGCACAACTGAACTACGCCACCGTAGCAAATTATAACCTTATTGTGCTCAACGAATTGGAAACGATTCCCACAGGCCTTACCACGGCGATAAAATCCTACACCGAAAACGGAGGTAATATCATCTTAATTCCAGCTCCGAATATTGATATTGAAAGCTACAACCAGCTTGCTACAGCGTATTTTAACACACGGTACACCACTAAAATAAATCAGGAAATTGCCGTTGCCAATGTAATATTTGACCATCCGATATACAAAAATGTCTTTGAAAAAAGAGTAGCTAATTTTCAATATCCAAAAGTAAATAGCTACTTCTCAATAAGGACAACAAACCCAACTGTATTGGGATTACAGAACAACGCTCCATTTTTGATAGGTATAGAAAATGCCTATTTTTTTACTGCCAGTTTATCACAGGATAATTCAAACTTTAAGAGTTCTCCTTTAATAGTGCCCACATTTTACAATATGGGCGTAAACAGTTTAAAGTTACCACAGCTGTATAATATCTTGGGCGAGCCTATTACCGTTGAGATTCCCATATCTCTATCCAAAGATAACATTCTAACCTTGGTTAAAGGAACGGAAGTGTTTATTCCGCAGCAACGCTTACTGCCAAAAAAGGTAGCCCTAACCTTTATGGAGAATCCTACCACAGATGGAACATTCAAAATAGAGAATAATGGTGTACTACTAAAAAACATAAGCTTCAACTACAACAGAGCCGAGAGCATATTGTCCTACTTAAGCCTAAAAAATATACCGACGAATCGTGTCTATGAAACCGTTCCGAGCTTTTTTGAAAAAGCCCAAAAGACAAACAGTATAAACGAGTTTTGGAAATGGTTCGCTATTTTAGCATTGCTATTTGTTTTCTTAGAAACCGTACTCCAAAGATTATTGAAATAAAATAGTTTGTAAACAACCTATAAGGCAAATGAAAATACTCTTAAAATCCGCCAAAATAATAAACTCGAACAACACCGAGCTACATTTAAAGAAGAGGGATATCCTAATCAACAAAGGGATAATAGAAAAAATTGCTATTACCATTGCACCACCTCCAAAAACCAAGGTAGTTGCATATAAGAACTTACATGTTAGCATAGGTTGGTTTGATACGGGGGTTAGCTTTGGCGAACCAGGGTATGAGGAACGAGAAACAATCACCAACGGACTCCTTTGTGCTGCAAAAAGCGGATTCACAGATGTGGTATTAAACCCAAGTAGCTATCCCGTGCCTGACAGCAGTTCTGATATTGTGTTTTTAAAGAACGCAGCCAAAAATCATCTTACAGGGTTGCACCCCTTGGGCAACCTCACCGTTAAGGGAGAAAGTAAATGCTTGGCTGAACTGTACGATATGAAAAACTCCGGTGCAGTAGGGTTTTATGATTATAAACATGCGGTTTCCAATCCAAATCTTTTAAAAATAGCTTTGCAATACGCTCAAGGTTTTAATGCTACCGTTTGTTCGTTTCCTTTGGATACCAAAATCGCAGGTAAGGGAGTCGTTAATGAAGGGGAGGAAAGTACCCAACTGGGATTAAAGGGAATTCCTGCACTTGCAGAAGAACTTCAAGTTGCTCGTGACCTTTTTATTTTAGAATATACCGGAGGTAAATTACATATACCCACTATTAGCACTAAGAATTCGGTGAACCTTATTGCAGCTGCAAAAAAGAAAGGCCTGAAGCTAACCTGTAGCGTTGCTATTCATAATTTAATCTTTAACGATACCAACCTACGGGAGTTTGATACTAATTTTAAAACACTTCCTCCGCTGAGAACCAAAGAGGATAGCAAGGAATTAATCAAGGGTATTAAAAACGGTACTATCGATTTTGTAACCTCCGACCATACACCATTAAACATAGAATTGAAACAAGTTGAATTTGATAATGCCACATACGGAACTATTGGACTTGAAAGTGCATTTGGAGCGTTACTTACTGTAATTGACATAGAAGCAGCCATTGAACTTTTAACCAAAGGAAGGGAAACTTTTGGTATGGAAACACCGCAACTTCAAGAAGGTAAAGCGGCGTCATTAACCCTTTTTGAACCAGTGACTGCGTATCAATTCTCAACCTCAACTATTGTAAGCTCCTCTAAAAATAGCATGTTTTTAGGCAAAATGCTTATGGGAAAAGTAATAGGTACTATAGCCAATAACCAATTGGTGCTAAACGATTAATGAATGGATAAAAATGAAACCGTACCTGGAAAAATGATTGCAATTGTTGCCTATATCACCATTTTAGGTTCTTTGATTGCACTTAGCATGAATGCAGAACCTAAACATAGGTTTGCCCGATTCCATACCAGACAAGCTTTTGGCTTACATGTAATATTTATTGGATTTGGTCTTTTAAATAACCAATGGGGTAATGTATATGCTTTTTATGGCCTTTATATTTTTTACCTTGTACTCTGGTTCTACGGTTTTATGGGTGCCCTTAGCAACAAAGAACAGTCTGTACCTGTTTTAGGCCCTTATTTTCAAAAATGGTTTACTTTTATTCCTTAGATACATGACTACAGCTCCACTTTCTTTACAACATATTATTAGACCTTCTTCGCTAACAGATAAAAAAGCCCCCGTGTTGTTTATGCTGCATGGTTATGGAAGTAATGAGGATGACCTCTTTTCTTTCGCAGCGGAATTACCTGAAGAACTTTGTATTATTTCCGTTCGGGCACCTTATCCCTTAGAACCTTATGGCTATGCATGGTATGCCATTAATTTTGATGCCGAAAAAGGAAAATGGAGCGATGACACCGAGGCGACAGCATCCAGAGATAAAATTACACACTTTATAGAAGAAGCCTGTGCCAATTATCATCTAGATATAGATTCCGTTTCCTTATTGGGTTTTAGCCAAGGCACCATATTAAGTTATGCCGTTGCCCTCTCCTACCCCGATAAAATTAAAAACGTTATTGCCCTTAGCGGATATATAAATGAAAGCATATTGGTAGCTGGTTATGAGACAGGAAACTACGCCAACCTTAACATATACGCTTCCCACGGGAAAGTAGATCAAGTGATCCCCTTAGAATGGGCACAAAGAGCACCGGAACTTCTTAAAAAACTAAAAATTAATCATGTGTTCGAGGAATTTCCAGTAGGCCATGGCGTTGCACCACAAAATTTCTACTCCTTAAAGAAATGGTTGGTAAATAAAATCTAATTGCTCCTAGTATACAGCAAATGATTTATTAGCTTAAAATCTACATCCATATCATCCTTAAGTTCATATGCGATAAGGAGCTCGCCCCAGTGCTTTCCGTCGGAAAAATCGGCTAATATCCATTTATGGTTTAAGATTTCAATTTTATTAATCTTAAAGTCATTCTCCATGCCTTCATAAGGGATAAGTGGATTATCCCCCTTGGTTTCATTTGTCTCCAACAATTTATCGGATATGTACCGTGTGGGATTTTCTAATTTTAAATGCTCGTAATACGCTAGCGCGTCGTCATTGTTTTCTAAGGAAAAATACTGCATTTCCAAAAGATTTAACTCAGATTGCTGCAAAGAACCTTCCAGTGTGCTTACTTCTTCCTTCAATTTAACAATAGATGCCATATTGGCCTTCGCCATATTACCACTACTCACAAAAAGATACATACATACCAATGCGGCAAAAAGAAACAGGTAAAGAAAAATTTGGTTTTTCATATGCGATAAAATTCAAAGTTGTTAGTGTTTTTTTATGTTTACTGTATTTTACTGTTATTACTGGGAATAAAATGCAGTTTTATATATCAAATTTCAACCGTAAGATTATCATAGGCCAAGTGCACGTTTTCAGGAAGGCCTTTTTCCACTTCGGCATGGAAGCCCATTACGTGGCTAATATGAGTAAAATATGCTTTTTCAGGTTTTATTCTGGCTACAAAGGCCAACGCTTCCTCTAGGTTAAAATGTGAATGATGCGGCTCTTTACGCAAGGCATTTACTACCAAAATTTTCGTCCCCATTATTTTTTCTACCTCCTTATCGGATATAGATTTCACATCGGTTAAGTAGGTGAAGTCATCTATGCGATAGCCAAAAACCTTTAGTCTGTTGTGTAATGCTTGCACTGGGATTATCGTTTTGCCACCAAGGGTAAAATCGACGCCCCTTTTTACATAATTGATTTCGACAGCCGGCGCTCCTGGATACCTATTTTTTTCATCAAAAATATAACTAAACCTCTTTTTCAAAGCTTTAACAACCTTTTTGTGAGCGTAGATAGGAATATCGCCCTGCTTGAAGAAAAACGGACGTATATCATCTATACCAGCCGTGTGATCTGAATGTTCGTGGGTAAATAAAATGGCTTCCAAGGCAGCCACCTTGTTAGTAAGCATTTGCTGTCTAAAATCCGGACCACAATCTATAACAAAATTACAATCGTCCCAAGAGACAAGAATGGAGACCCTTAGCCTTTTATCCTTAGAGTCATCACTTAAACAAACAGGATGATTACTGCCTATTACCGGTACGCCCTGAGACGTTCCTGTTCCTAAAAATGTAATTTTTAAAGCCATAGTTCAATTACAAAGCTAGGGCTTTATTCGTACAACTTACAACTCAAAAAGCAGAAGCATTCACCATTCTTTGTAAAAAGCATTGTTTTAAATATCACAAAAAAGGACTGTACAAAACTAATTTCAAATTTTTGAACTGTTTAACCGTTAGATAGTATGATCTTTATAACTTTGTTAAAGCAAATTAAATCACATGTCATCAGTTGTTAAAAGAGAATCCGCCTTCGAGAATATTCCATCTATAAAGGCTAAAACGTTACGGATAAATCTCAATCCGGATATCTACGGAACTTTTGCAGAAATAGGAGCAGGCCAAGAAACTGCACGTCATTTTTTCCGTTCTGGTGGCGCATCGGGAACCATCGCAAAAGCAATGAGCGCTTATGATAAGGATTTTAGCGACGCTATTTATGGTACAGAGAAAGATGGGAGATATGTCACTCAGGCGCGTTTAAAAACAATGCTAGCTTATGAGATGAAACTTATGGAGGAACGAATTAGTAGAGAAACGCATCCAGACAGGTTGTTTTTCTCCTATTCTAATACGGTTGCTACTATTGATTTTTCTAAACGATATAAGGGACATGGTTGGATTGGGATACGGTACCAATTAGACCCCAACCAAAAAGAATTTGACGAAATTATACTACACATTCGTTTTAAACAGAACGAAGCTAGATTACAGCAAGAAACCTTAGGCATATTAGGTGTAAACTTAATATACGGTGCTTTTTACAAGCATCACAAACCTAGAAAAATACTGAAATATCTCTACGATCATATTGATAAAGATATTTTGGAAGTAGATATGATCAACTTTTCTGGACCTAACTTTAAAGATGTAGATAACAGGCTAATGAGCTTGCAGTTGATCAGAAACGATATGACGGATGCCGTTATGTTCGGGCCTGATGGTAATAACTTATTACCAGCGGCAATTCTTTACAAAAAAAATATTTTAGCATTACGTGGAAGTTTTAGGCCCGTAACCAAGGTCAACATGGACATGTTTCAAAAATCACATGATATATTTATCAGAGATCCAGGGGTGGACCAGGATAATACTATCGTTATTTTTGAAATAACCTTATCAAATCTAAAAGCATCTGGCGAGATAGATGAACAGGATTTTATGGACCGTGCAGAGCTACTTTGCTCCCTAGGTCATACCGTAATGATTTCAAAATTCCAAGAGTACTACAAGTTAGTAGAGTATTTTAATAATTTCACTAAGAATAGAATTGGACTCACTATGGGTGTGAATAACTTGGTAGATATATTTGATGAAAAATACTACCGTCATCTAAGCGGTGGCATTTTGGAAGCCTTTGGAAAACTATTCTTTAAGGATTTACAAGTGTATCTATACCCGATGAAAAATTCAGATACTGGACAGGTTATGACCAGTAATAATGTGAAGGTTCATCCAAGAATGAAAGAACTTTACAAGTTTTTTAAGTATAACGGGAAGGTGATGGACATTATAGATTACGACCCCGAAATTATGCATATTTTCTCCCGTGAAGTTCTTAAGAGAATTATAAAGGATGAAGAAGGCTGGGAGAAAATGTTACCTGAAGGAATCGCAGAAATTATAAAAGATAAAAAGCTATTTACCAAAAAAGTACTTCTAGAGAAATAAATAGTTAGGTTAACTATACTATAAAGCCCCTTAAGTAAAGGGGCTTTATATTTTAAGATTCCAACAACTGCGCTGCGTGCTCTTTAGTTTTTACTTTATCTATCACTTTAGAGACCTTGCCTTCCCCATTAACTACGAAAGTTTTTCTGTGGATACCATCAAACTCCTTACCCATAAATTTCTTAGGGCCCCAAACACCAAAAGCGTTGATTACAGTATGGTCTTCATCTGACAATAAAGGAAACGGAAATTCATACTTATTTTTAAAATTAGATTGTTTTTTTTGTGAATCTTCACTTACACCAAGCAACTCGTATCCGGCATCCTGGAGCGCTTTATAATTATCCCTTAAGTTACAGGCTTCTGCAGTACAACCCGGAGTATTTGCACGAGGATAGAAAAAAACAACTAAATTTTTACCGGAATAATCAGATAAATTTATAGTATTGCCATCTTGGTCGTGTGCGGAAAATGAAGGAACGGTATCCCCAACGTTTAATGTGTTCATAGTATATTTATATAATAATTACGTTTAATCTTTGTTCTGTAAAACTAAACAATAAATGACGAAAGCCGAAAAAGTAGCCTTTACAATTTCAACCTTACAGGAGCTATATCCAGAAATTCCAATTCCATTAGATCACAAAGACCCGTATACCTTGCTTATTGCGGTGCTTTTATCCGCGCAGAGTACAGATGTGCGCGTAAATAAAATTACGCCTTTACTATTCGCCAAAGCAGATAATCCTTACGATATGGTAAAACTTTCAGTAGAAGAAATACGGGCTATTATCCGACCCGTTGGTCTATCACCAATGAAGTCCAAAGGTATTTACGGACTATCAAAAATGCTGGTAGAAAAATATAATGGTATTGTTCCTAAAGAATTAGCTTTATTAGAAGAATTTCCTGCGGTTGGTCATAAAACCGCCAGTGTCGTGGTTTCACAAGCTTTTGGAATACCCGCTTTTCCTGTAGATACTCATATTCACAGACTTATGTACCGTTGGGGCTTTACCACCGGTAAAAACGTAGTACAGACCGAAAAGGATGCAAAGCGATTATTTCCTCTAGAAATATGGAACGATTTACACTTACAAATTATTTGGTACGGAAGGGAATACTCCCCTGCAAGAGGCTGGGATTTAGAAAAGGACACGATTACCAAAACTATTGGAAGAAAAAAAGTATTAGATGCGTATTTTAAAAATAAAAAGACCCGCAAATAGCGGGTCTTTTTATTAGTTTAAGAAAGTCTCGAATCTTAAATTTTTATATTCGATTTCATAAAGAGCCTGTGAAAAACTCAACAAAAAATTGATGGTTTTAGGACACACTTTATCAAAACTGGTTTGTTCTTGGTAATTAGAGTAAATTTTTTCCATATTTCTAGTATTGGTACACTAAAATAACGCAACAAGAAAAGAAATATTGTTTTGGCTAATATTTACGCGATTTAATTAGTGAGAACAATATTATTTTTTTCTATTATTTTTCTCATATTAATTAGTGCATATCGCATTCTACCTAAGGCCGTATTAATACTAACTCCTGTGTTTTCAGATATTTCCTTAAAACTCATATCCTTATAAATACGCATTAACAAAACTTCTCTTTGGTCATCTGGAAGCTCTTCAATCAAACTACGTAAGTCTGTATCAATTTGGTCTTTAATAAGTTGTTTTTCAGCATTTAACTTATCATCGCCAATAACGGAGAATATATTAAAGTCATCATTGCCTTCGAACATAGGCATTCTCTTATTCTTTCTAAAATGGTCAATAATTAAATTATGTGATATTCGCATAACCCAAGGAAGAAATTTACCTTCCTCACTGTAGCGACCTTTTTTAAGTGTTTTAATTACCTTAATAAACGTATCCTGAAAGATATCTTCGGTAATATCCCTGTCCAATACCTTAGAATAGATAAAGCTGGTTATTCTTTGGTTGTGCCTGTTTATCAATACAGAAAGTGCTTTTTCATCACCACTGATATAATCTCTTACTAATTCTGAATCATCAATTTGTAGTTCCATACGAGTTACTTTCTTTAAGGTTGAACGATTTGGGAATCTGTTAGTATTTCTTCGTTAGTTATTTAATCTGAGATAAAACTAGAGAAAAGCTACCCTGTGTAAAAAAGTATGTTGTCAAACACGCTTTTTATGATGTGAAACAACGAATATTTATTTTTTATGCAATAAACAGGTATATATATAGTTGTGTGGGAAACCTAAGACAAGCCTTGTCCTAACGTGATAAATCCCGTCATTAGGGTCACTTACAATCAGTACCAAAAAAAAGAAAGCCCCAAGGATAGGTTCCTTAGGGCTATTTTATATATAGATGAGTGCTTTTAGTTTAAGTTACTTTCGAACTTTATCCCTTTTGCTTCAGTTATTCTTAAGGATTTAGAAAAAGCCAATAAAAACTCGACTGTTTCCGGCTTAGCAGTTACTAAAGTGCACTTGTCTTTTTTCTTAATGTAAATTTTCTCCATAAGACTTTTCATTTTGGTTCAATAGCAAAACGGAATAACAATAAAAATAGTAGATCCTCCCGACCTATGGTACATTAATTCGTTAAAACAATACTATTGGCTTCAACTAGCTTTCTTAAGTTGATTAACGCGTATCGCATTCTACCCAGTGCCGTATTAATACTCACTCCAGTATTGTTAGAGATTTCTTTAAAGCTCATATCCTTATATAACCTCATATGCAAGACTTCTTGCTGATCTTCAGGAAGCTCTTTTATTAGATTATACAAATCCGAATCAATTTGATTCTTGATCAATTGCTTTTCAGCATTTAAGCAATCATCGTTCATCATAGCAAAAATATTATAACTTTCGGTCGCATTGAACATAGGCATTCTATTATTCTTCCTAAAGTGATCTATAATAAGGTTGTGTGCTATGCGCATAACCCAAGGTATAAATTTTCCTTCTTCGTTATAAGCTCCTCGTTTTAAGGTACGGATTACCTTTATAAAGGTATCCTGAAAAATATCCTCTGTCAACTCCCTATCGCTTACCTTGGAATATATAAATCCAGTAAGACGGGAATTATGACGATTGATAAGAACTGCCATAGCTCTTTCGTCTCCTTGTATATAATGACTGACTAGTTGGGAATCTTCGATTTGCACTTCCATAGCTTTACTTTTGCGAGTTAAACGAACCCCAATTCTTAGTAGAAAGGGTTGTTTTTGGTTAAATTATTACGTTACAAAGTAAAGATGCAGTATAGGCGAATCAATTTTTAGTTAGATTCAAAGATAGTAAAAAATAGATATTCTAAAAATTATGTGAAAATATTCGATGAACTGCAACATGGATATGTTATGGGCTCGTATTAAATAGCGCATATTGTATCTTTGCATTCTTATTTAAATGTATGCCCAATATAGCAGAAGTAAACCCCAAGGAAAATATTATTATAAAAGGTGCCAAACTGCACAATCTTAAGGATATCGATGTTGTTATCCCAAGAAACAAGCTTGTTGTAATTACGGGTCTTTCTGGTTCCGGCAAGTCTAGCTTGGCGTTTGACACGCTTTATGCAGAGGGGCAGCGACGGTATGTAGAAAGCCTTTCTTCCTACGCCAGACAGTTTTTAGGCAAACTTGATAAGCCTAAGGTAGACTATATTAAAGGTATAGCTCCAGCTATTGCAATTGAGCAGAAAGTAAATTCTACCAATCCAAGATCTACCGTAGGGACTACAACAGAAATCTATGACTATATTAAATTGTTGTATGCGCGTATCGGAAAAACATTTTCTCCTATTTCTGGAAAGCAAGTAAAGAAAGATACGGTTACCGATGTTATAGAGCATGTGAAGACCTTTGCTGATAATACCAAATTGTTACTCTTGGCACCAATTACAATACGTGAGGATCGTGATACAAAGAAGTCTTTGGAGTTGTTTTCTAAACAAGGGTATGCGCGTATTAAATATGACGGTACCGTACTAAGAATAGAACAGGCTCCCGACACTATCGGAAAGGAGTTTTATTTGGTTATAGATCGAATCATAACAAAAGATGATGAAGATTTTTACAATAGACTTGCCAATGCCATAGATACTGCTTTTTTTGAAGGAAAAGGAAAATGTATTATTGAAACCCTTGTAGATGCAGAGCAAACCCTATTCAGTAATACTTTTGAACTGGATGGTATGCTTTTCTTAGAACCTAACGTACACTTATTTAGTTTTAACAATCCTTATGGCGCATGCCCAAAATGTGAAGGTTACGGTGATGTTATCGGTATAGACGAAGATTTAGTGGTTCCTAATACTGCCTTATCCATTTATGAAAACGCTGTTTTTCCTTGGCGTGGCGATAGTATGGGCTGGTACAGGGACCAATTGGTTAATTCGGCTTATAAATTCGATTTTCCCATTCACAAGCCATGGTTTGAACTTACCGAGAAACAACAACAACTAGTTTGGGACGGTAATGCACATTTTATAGGACTACATAAATTCTTTGCTGGCCTTGAGGAAAAGAGCTATAAGATTCAAAATAGGGTGATGCTATCGAGATACAGAGGTAAAACAAAATGTAATACCTGTAACGGAAAACGATTACGATCAGAAACTGACTATGTAAAAGTGGGTGATAAGTCCATTTCGGAACTGGTGGGTGTGTCGATAGAAAAATTGATTGCCTATTTCGGACAGTTAGAGTTGGGTAAAAACGACGCTATTATTGCGTCTAGATTGTTAACAGAAATAAATACCCGTTTGGGATTCCTAGATAACGTAGGGCTTAATTACCTAACCTTAAATCGAAAATCTAATACGCTATCCGGGGGGGAGAGTCAGCGTATTAACCTAGCGACCTCTTTAGGCAGCAGCTTGGTAGGCTCCATGTATATTTTGGACGAACCTAGTATTGGCCTGCATCCTAAGGATACAGAAAATTTAATAGACGTGTTAATTTCACTTCGGAATCTGGGGAATACCGTTATTGTAGTTGAGCACGATGAGGATATCATGAAAGCTGCAGACGAGGTAATTGATATTGGTCCAGAAGCAGGTACTCACGGTGGCAAAGTAGTTGCACAAGGTACATTGAGCGATATATTACTTTCTAGCTCACTTACCGCAAGCTACCTAAACGGCACCATGGAAATTAAAGTTCCTAAAGAACGGCGTACTTCCAAGAACCACATTCAGATTATAGGATGTAGGGAGAATAACCTAAGAAATATCAATGTGACTTTTCCTTTGGATATGCTTACCGTGGTTACAGGGGTTTCCGGAAGTGGTAAAAGCACCTTGGTCAAAAAGCTTTTATATCCTATTATATTGAAAGAAGTAGGCGGCTATGGTGAAAAAGCCGGACAGTTTAGCTCGGTCTCTGGGAAGTATCAACATATTAAGCATGTAGAATTCGTAGATCAAAATCCCATCGGACGGTCTTCGCGCTCTAATCCTGTAACCTATATAAAGGCCTATGACGATATACGTAATTTATACGCTAACCAGAAACTAAGTAAAATTAGAAATTACCAGGCCAAACATTTTTCTTTTAACGTAGATGGCGGTCGTTGCGAAAAATGCAAAGGCGAAGGCGAAATTACAGTAGAAATGCAGTTCATGGCCGATGTGCATTTGGAATGCGATACCTGTGGCGGCAAGCGTTTTAAAAAGGATGTCTTGGAAGTAACCTTCAACAACGCCAACATAGATGACATCCTAACCATGACCATAGATGACGCCATTGCTTTTTTTGAAGCTGGGGTGCAAACAAAAATCGTATCCAAATTAAAACCTTTACAAGACGTCGGTTTAGGCTACGTAACCTTGGGGCAATCCTCCTCTACCCTTTCCGGTGGCGAAGCGCAACGTATTAAACTTGCATCGTTCTTGGTAAAGGGAACAACAAAGGACAAAGCGCTATTCATTTTTGATGAGCCGACTACCGGTCTCCATTTTCACGATATTCAAAAACTATTAAAGTCGTTCAATGCACTCATCAAAAAAGGACATAGCGTCGTAGTTATTGAGCACAACGTAGAACTGATAAAATGTGCAGATTACATTATTGACCTTGGCCCTGGCGGAGGTGAAAACGGAGGCCAGCTTCTCGCAGAAGGAACGCCCGAAAAAGTAGCGAAGAGTACAATATCTTTTACAGCGAAGTATTTGAAGGAAAAGTTGTAATGGATAAACAGTTAGTAGCAGTTTCGTGGTTAAAAGAGAACATCGATAACCCAAACATGGTGGTTTTAGATGCTAGTATTCCTGTAGTAACCGAGGACTCAGAAACCGGTACGCAAGCAATTATTAATGGTGCTCGGTTTATGGATTTGAAAATACATTTTTATACATACAAGCCAATTTGCATAGCAATATGCCTTCTACTAAACAATTTGAAGTAACCTGCAGAAATTTAGGCATCAATGCTAATACCATTATTATTTAGGATACAAAGGGAATCTACTCTAGTCCCGGGGCTTGGTTTCTCTTCAAAACCATGGGACATGCTGCGATAGCCGTTTTGGACGGCGGACTTTCAGAATGGATAAAACATGGGGGAGGCTGCACTTTAGCATATGCACAAAACTATCCTTTAGGTAATTTTAAATCAAAATTTGACCCAACGCGTTTAAAAAATGCTTCAGCAATACTTGATAATATCTGTTTAGGAAAACATCTCGTTATCGATGCTAGAAGTGAAGATTGATTTTTGGGTAAAGGTGCAAAACCAAGAATGCATCTAAAAAGAAGACATGTCCCAAAGTCCGTAAATCTACCCTTTACAAAACTTTTAAAAGACGGTAAATTCCTCCCTCAACAAGAACTGAAAACTACTTTTAAGGATGCATTTGTAGGTGATTATCCACTGGTGTTTTCTTGCGGTTCGGGTATTACTGTATGTATTCTTCTTTTGGTAGCCAATTTGGTCCTAGAAAATGAGCTTTTCCTTTATGATGGGGCTTGGTCGGAATGGGGAGAAGGCGACGAATATCCTGTTAAATAACATAAAACCAAGTGTGCTATTCTAGAAAAAACATTTGGAACCTACACTAAAATACATGATTTATTTATTCTAATACTCTGATTATCAGAATTATAAATAACTCTTCTATTTTTTGGCACGGCGTTTGCAATTAGCTAAATGGAAAGTAAATAGTTACTTCCTGAATACACTTGCCAAGTGGCAGGTCTTTAATCCTTATATTATGAAAAAGTTCGTACTTATTTTTGCAGCGGTACTTTTTGGAACAGCAATGGCCAAAGCCGCAACAGCTGAATTTAAGGTTGCTAACGTCAACCTTAACGCTGTAAACTCATTCATCTTTGTTGAAAATGGAGTAACCTTCTCAGTTTACCCTGATGGTGAATTTGATTTTTATGTAGATAACAGATTAAATATAGGTGCTGGCGCCCAAATAGGCAACGTAGGCGTAACCTTCAATTCAGGATTCGATTATAACCCTTTTGTCCAATTTGATGATTTCGGAGCAGTTGTCCAAGTCGAAAACGTTCCTATCTTCTATGATTTTTACGGTCGTGTAAACCAGATAGGTGCTGTTAATCTGAACTTTAATAACGGTTTTGTAAATAGAATCGGGGGTATGAATATCTTTTATAACCAAGGTGCTTTTAGTCACTATAATGGTTTTATCAATATACAAAATAGACGCTACATCTACCGTCCATTTCACCGATGGTTCGCCAGACCGGCGATAGGTTTCTTTAATGTATGGAATACACCATACAGAAGGTTTTATAACCCCGTTAGATATACATGGCACAGGCCTTATAGAAACAACTTTAGAAGAGCATATGCCCAAGTTGGTAGGGAACATAGATACAATAACGCAAGACGTGAAAGAGCTACAGTGTACAGAAATGACAGACGCGTAGCTGTCAGGAACAATGCACAAAGAGCCAATAGAAACGTTGCGAAAAGAAGCAATGGGCATAGAAGTAATAATACGGTAACAAAACGTACTAACAGGTTGCGTAATAATAGCACCATAGCGTCTAATAATACGAGTCGTACGAATAGAAACAGTGGGGTGGCAAACAGAACCACATCCGCAACACGAAGTTCAACAACCATTATGCGTGGTAATAATAATGCAGTAAGAGGCAATCAAAGGAGAACTGTAACCAAAAGAGAGGTTACAAAAACCCCGAGAAGTAAAACAGTTTCCAGAACTAGTACTACGTATAAAAAGCCGACAGTGAGAGGCACGCGAAGCAGTCAAGCTAGAACCCAAAGAAGTGCTACTACTAGAACAGTGCGCAAAGCTCCGACAAGAACTAGAAGTACTGTGAGTAGAAGTAATAGTTCAAGAACGGTAAAAAAAGCTCCTGCTAGAGGTTCCTCAAGGTCTGCTAAAACAAGAAAAAGTAGTAATAGCAGAAGACAGTAATATATAGACCCTGAAACAAGTTTAGGGAATCAAAGGTAGTTTTTAGGTTGGTTAGTTGTTTAGCCCCGTAATGGATAAATCCATTACGGGGCTTTTTTTGTCGGCTCCCCCCTAGTCCTCTCCCTAGGAAAGGCGATAGATTTTAGACAAATCTTAAGATTCCACTTACCCAAGCGTCTTTATTGTTTCCATTAAATTATTGGTAATACTAGTACTAAAATATCAAAGTACTACATGGTAGGAAACAACTTTAGAAATTTTTTGGGCAACTCGCTCTGCACATATACATTAGTTTTTATATTAGGATGCATAAATTGGAGAGAATAGGCATGTAAGTAAAGTCCCTTTCCTTTTAATACTAAACCTTCTTTTATATAGTCTACATCTCCTAGGATTGGATTCCCTATCAAAGCTAAATGTTTTCGTAGCTGATGCCTTCTTCCAGTTTTTGGCAGCAGTTTTACCAGGTTTAGATACCCAAAACGCTCAGAAACTATCGTTTGTTCTACTTCGTAGTCGGACATAGACTCCTTACCATCTATCGGAACCACTACACTTCCGTTTTTTTTCATAACACCTATGGCAACTGCATAATAGACTTTCTGTATCTGTTTTTTTTCGAACAAGGTATTCAAATGAATAATCGCCAAACTTGTCTTCCCCACCAGAAGTGCACCGGTAGTAGGATAATCCAATCGATGAATAGGTTTGGGGTTAACCGCATCAAAAGCAGTACTTTTTTTTAGGTTTTGTGCTAAGGCATTCGCAAGGGTGAAAAATCGGTTACCACTGACAGTTATACCTGCTGGTTTTTGGATAATGGCCAGATGGTCGTCTTCGTAAAGCACTTGTACATCTAATCGTACCTGTCTTATTATCTTTTTTTCTACGACTTGTTTTAGTTCGATGCGTTCTCCGCCGTTAATAAAAGTAGCTGTGCAACCAGTAACACCATCTACCAAAATCAATTCCTTTTTCAATGCTTTTTTTAAGGCAGATTTTGTAGAAATTAGATCAAAAATACGAACACCATATTCCTGTAACCGTAGGGGCTTCTTCTGTTCCTTGGCGATATGGGTGGCTATAATTTCCATCTTATTTCTTTAAGAACTTGGAAAGTACACCGTATACATCTTCAGAAATTTTGAATCGGTAAAGTATGCCTACATACATTACGGTAATCAAAAAGCTTTTTAAGAGTATATTGACAATCGGATGAAATTCAAATTGAAAGCTGTAGAATAGCACGCCAACGATTAACAATAAGGCGAGTACTTTAAGAGTTTCCGACGTAAATGGAGAAATATAAAACTTAGATTTTACGTAATATAATTTAAGAGAATTATAAATGAAAAATGCAGAAAAACTAGCAATTGCAGCTCCTTTGATACCGTACGCAGGAATCAACCATAGATTAAACCCAACAGCCAGTGCGGCCAGTAAAACGCCCAAAAAGAGAATGGAGCGATAGTAATCAGAGTTGTAAAGTATGGAATTATTATTCCCTAATAGCGCATCGTATACCTTGGCAAGCCCAATCCAAAATACAATCATAAATCCACCTGTATACTCTTCGGGTAAAAGCTGGTATAAATCTTCTAGGTTTATAATAATCAGCAAAAACAAGAGACCAGCAACGATAAACAAGGTTAAGGAGCTTTTTTGATATAATTGTTTAAGCGAGACCGTATCATTTCTGTTCAAATACTCGGCGGTCATCGGATAGGTAATCTGGTGCATCGCCCTTGATGGTACTGCTATAGTAGATGCAATGAAACCAGCTACCGAGTAGTAGGCGATATTTTTCAATTCCAAAAAATTATTAAGCATGACCTTATCGACCTCCATCAGCACAATAGCGGTAGAACCCCCTAAGATAATAAGCGCACTATATTTGACGATATCCCACCAATTATCAGGAAAGGAAAACTGCACTTTTGGCATTCTAAGCGTGTATGCATATAATTTCATGATGAGCATCCGCAATAGGTAAAAACCTATCAAGGCATTTATAAAATCTTCAATCCCTATATAATCAAAATATAACAAGACCAATAAAACGGATTGACCCAACCTACAGAAAACCTCTTTTAAAAAATTACCAAAAACGGACTTCATACGAATCCGCGCCCATGCATAAAACACTTCAAAATAGGCCATGGCCATACCAGCCAAAAAGATATGCCAAACATAATCCCGTACTATAGGATTCTTGCGGGATAATAAGGTTCCAATTGCTTCATTGGAAATATAACTGAGCAGTGCAACGGGCAGTATCAAAAGTAAAGGCAGCAATAGCATCATGGTTAAAAAACCTTCTTGGTCCTTATCCGACCTAAAACTGCTGTAAAACTTAACCAAGGTATTAGGCACTCCAAACGCAAGAAGAGGCATTAAAACCGCAGCTATTGATAGGACTACTTGCACCAGACCGTAATGGTCTGCCTGCATAAAATTCGTATATAAAAACAAGGTATTCACAGCACCTATAGCAAAACCAATGTAGGTAACTATGGTGTTATTTAAAGACTGTTTAAATACAATACCCATTAGATGTATTCCGCTAATTGTCGTGTTAGTTCACGCCTACTATAGTTTTCAACATGCATGGAAGACACTTTTAAATCTTGTCTTTCATATTGCTGAAACCAGTTTAAAAGTACATTTTTAAGATCAGCATGCGAAGTATATTCAAATATAGCACCCGTTTTGGTGCGTGCTACCATAGTTGCCACTTCCCAATCTTTTGGTCCAACACCTAAAATAGGCCTACCAGATGCCATGTATTCAAACAACTTACCAGGAATTATTCCCTTGGTTTCGGATGAGTCGATTTCGGCTAAAAGCAAGACTTGAGATTTTTGTTGATAGGCAATGGCTTCATCGTGATTTACATAACCTATTACATCCAAATATCCTTCTAAACCATACGCTTTTAAACGACCCAGAATATCCTTGCTAAGAACTCCTATAAACTGTATCCTCAGTGCATCTTCAAAAGTGGCGTTCTCATGTATTAATTCTACTAGTACTTGCCAGAGGTTCTCTGGATTTCTGCCACTTAGCATGGAACCTATGTGGGAAATAGTAAACTTTTTATCCAATTCCGCTTGTTCAGGCTTTTCCTGATCATAGCCATTGGTAATAACTTTTATAGGTTTGCTACTTATCTTCCGGAACTCCTTCTTAGTAGTCTCACTGGTAACTATGAGCTTATCGGCGTTAGTCAATACCAATTGCTCTAACTCCTTATGCTTGTTTTTAGCAAGGAAGGTTAATTTTAATTTCTTATGATAACCGATAGATGTCCATGGATCCCTAAAATCGGCAATCCATTGTACTTTGTTGTGCTGCTTTAAAAAGTGACCAATTAGATGTACGCTGTGCGGAGGACCTGTAGTAATAATGGTGTCAATTTTTTCTTTTTGTAAAATATCATGCAGGTATTCAACAGATGGTCTAACCCAATATTTCCGTGCATCCGGAATAAAGAAATTACCACGAATCCATAATAGTAACATCTCGGTTAGGGACTGATTTGTTGCCTGAATAATTCCTGAACTCATACGCTTGGTTTTTTTTCTGGAAAGGAAACTAGCAAAGCGATACGGCTCAAAAATAGGCTGCTTGTATGTGGTAATATCCTTTGGAACTTCGCTTAGAAACGAGGCGTCCGTCATGGGATATTGTGGATTTTCGGGTACATACACTACAGGTTCAATATCAAAATCCCTAAGGTACTTTACGAACTTCAACCAACGTTGTACTCCAGGACCGCCCGCAGGTGGCCAATAGTAAGTGATAACAAGCACCTTCTTCATTAATCGGTTTCCTCCTTTCTAGCTTTCCAAAAAGAGAAGCCTATACCTCCTAGTAAAATAAGCCCCAATAGCATCGTACTTGCCAAACTTATCTGGCTACCTAGCTGCACTACTTTGGGCTCAAACTTAAATTCTACCCTATGATTTCCTTCAGGAATCTTCAAAGCTCGTAGCACATAGTTTACCTTAAAATGATTTAGAGGTTTACCATCAATGTAAGCATTCCAGCCATTCGCATAATACATTTCCGAGAATACGGCTACTCCAGTATTTGGGTTCTGTGATTCATAGGTAAGATGATTCGGAGAATAGTCCACAAGTGAAATAGAAGCCGTAGAATCTACCTGATAATCAAACCTATTGATATTTTTGAATACTGTTGAATTTACTACTGCCGTATAACCCGTCCTTAAACTATCTAAGGCGCGTATTTCTTCATCAGCAGAGTTTACTTGTTTGAGTTGCTTAACAAACCACGCATTCCCATTCGCATTAGGATTTTCTACAGGAAAGCTAGTTCCTTCCTCATCTTGCCGTACCACGTATTTTACATTAAGCATGTTAAAGACGGATAGGTTTCCGTTGTATACATGATAATCGAACAAGTCTTGCATTCCTGCAGGCTTGGCGGCATGATATCCCGTGATACTCTTATGAAAGTAGGCTGTTTTTGCAGAATCAAAACCATCTGTCTGGTCAAAAACACGGAAAACACCCTCATCATTTAATATCACTTTATCAGCTGCCGTAGCTTTAAAGGGCTGTAACATTTTTCGTTTGGAAACAAAACTATCGGCATTAACATACCTAAGGTTTACACCTACCAAGTCGAATACGATTAATGCCCCAACAGCTACAATTAGCAAGTTAACCTTTAATTTTTCTTTTATAAAAAACCAAAGTAAAACTGCTGTAACCACTACGTAACCTAAAGAACGTAACAAGTCACTCGTATACACTGCTTTTCTATCCAACCGCAGCATTTCTGGTAATTCTTCTAAACCTGTCATGCGCAAGCGGTCATCGGCAGGGCCTATAAAATCAAACATTCCCTTAAACAAAAATAATAAAGCGCCTAATCCAAGAACAACTCCGGCAGCTATCTTTACACCCCCAAGTTTATCCTTGACATCAACCTTGGAAGATACTATTTTCTTGAGGGCCAGAATGGCTAATATGGGGACACACAATTCTAATACTATCTGTATTGATGATACGGCCCTGAATTTATCATAGAGCGGAAAATAATCAATCATAAAATACGTAAGGATACTAAAGTTCTTTCCCCAAGACAATACCAAGGAAAGCAACGACCCAAAGAACAACCACCACCTATGCTTGCCACGCACCAAGAAAAGACCTAGAATAAACAAAAAGAATACTACTGCGCCAATATAAGCTGGACCCGAGGTTATAGGCTGTTGCCCCCAATAAAGCGGGACACTTGAAACAAAATCCAAAGCGCTTGACTTTGGCAAGCCCTTATCTACCAAATAATTAAATGATTTGGAATCTTCCCCTAAATTTTCCTGACTTGCACCACCGAACAATCTGGGCACAAATAAATTCAAGGATTCTGAAATACCATAGCTCCACTGGGTTATATACTCCTTGCTTAATCCACCTGTGTTTTCCTTTATGGACCCGTCAGGGTTTATAGTCAGTTCACTTTTTCCTCTTGTACTCCAATCTGCATATTCCTTAGTAGCTAACAATCCTGTTGCATTGACCGCAATACCAAGACCTACTGCTAATAATAATAATCCTACAGAAGTGAAATAGTGCTTTAACCCCTTCTTCTTTATAGCATCAATTAAATACACAACACCTAAGACCAAAACCAATAGCATAAAATAATACGTCATTTGGTAATGGTTGGCTACAATTTCCAGTGCCATAGCGAGTGCCGTAAGTAGAAATCCCCAAATATATTTTTTCCTAAAGACCAGCACAATTCCACCTAAAACCATAGGTAGATACCCCAAAGCATGTGCTTTAGCATTGTGTCCTGCGCCAAGAATAATAATTAAATAGGTAGAAAAACCAAAAGCTAGCGCTCCAACTACGGCGAGTTTATAATTTACTTTTAAACAACACAGTAGTATATAAAACCCTAAAAAGTATAGAAATAGATAGTCTGCCGGCCTAGGCAATGTCCGTATTAACCGATCTAATTGTTTAACATAATTATGGGGATAATTGGCACCTAACTGGTAGGTTGGCATTCCCCCAAATGCACTATTGGTCCAATAGGGTTCTGTATCGTTCTGCTTGCGGAAATCATTTTGTTCCTTTGCCATGCCCGTATATTGGGCAATATCGTGCTGATAAATCACTTTTCCCTGTAGTACAGGGTGGAAATAAGCCAGTGCAACTACGATAAAAAATACGGTTACAAAAAAGTGGGTAAAAAAGAATCTTAATCCTTTCTTCATTTGCTAGGAGGTCGTTGGTTACTCAAAGATAACTAGTCTATTTCTTCAAAGTCTATATACTCGCCTACTTTTTCACTATCCATTTTGCGTTTCGTAGATTTTTTATTCTTAGCTACATCACCTGCCTGCTCCCCTTGTGGTCTTTGCTGTTGCTCAAAACCTTCAAACGCCTGTCTAAAATGCGATTCAGTTTTCTTTGCTGCGTAATGGATGATTTTAGGTACAAAAAGTTTTGCCAACAGTTTCAGCAGATAATATCCTAAAAGGATAAATAAAATTATTTTTAAAAAAGCCATTTAATTAAATACTTATATATCAAAAATACAATTATCACGTTGTAATACTAGATTGTAAAGTATTAAAATAATTATAAAGTCGTATTCATGGGAATTCCCGCTTATATCAAAAGAATTACAGGAAAGTTTTCGTTACTGCTTTTTCTGGCAGCACTATCCGTATCAGGACAATATACCGATGTTATAAATTCTAACCGCCCAGGACTTTCCGTAAGCGCATACGCTGTTGGTAAAAACGTAGTTCAACTAGAAATGGGTCTTTTTTATGAGCAGCAAGACCATGGGCTTTTGAATACACAATCAGATATTTGGGGAAGCGATATTTCCTTGCGTTATGGACTCCTTTTTGAAACCTTAGAGCTAAATTATGAAGGCACCTTCCAAAACCAAGACATCCTATTCGATAATTTTGATATCAGCGAAACCCGAACAAATTTTCAAAGGAACAGGCTTGGACTAAAATTTTTAGTTTACGATCCATTTAAAAATCCAGAACGAAACAAGCCTAACCTATACAGTTGGCGGGCAAATAACAAATTTCAATTAAAGAATCTTTTGCCAGCAGTATCTGTTTATGCGGGAGCAAATTTTATATTAGGAGACAATCCATGGTATCCAGGCGAAGCACAGATTTCTCCACGCGCCATGATTGCTACACAAAGTAGATTGACCCCAAGAATGGTCTTGATTACTAATACCGCTTACGACAGAATTGGCACCGAGTTTCCTGAACTTAGCTATCTTATCTCCATCTCCCATGCCTTTAAAAACCCAAAATGGAGTGTTTTTGCAGAGCATCAAGGAATACAAAGCGACCGTTATTCAGATGTACTGCTGCGAAGTGGTATTGCCTACCTAATGAATGAAAGACTTCAGGTAGATATGAACCTAGGTGCCAGTTTCAAAAATACACCTTCTCGTGTTTTTATAAGTATGGGCGGTTCCTACCGGTTTGATTTTCACAAAGACACGTTAGTACCTATTGAAGACCAAGCGGCAGACGAAAATGGCGGGGAGATTAAAAAGGACGCTATGAAGAAGGAGAAAAAGAAAAAAGGAGAAAGAAAAGGCAGTGGAGCAGAGGATGTAAATCTTGGCCCATCTAAAAAACAGCTACGCAAACTCAAAAAAGCACAAAAGAAGAAAAAAGAGGTTAATGGAGAAATAGAGTTTTAGGACTCACATCTATCATACTCTCACTTTTATTCTTTTAAATACTAATATATATTCCTAATATTGGTAGTTATAAAGCTAATAGATGATTTCAATCATAGAGGCTACCACGCCAAAGAATCTTAAAAAATTCGTAACATTTCCATTTTCTCTTTACAAGGACAATGCCTATTGGGTACCGCCTATTATAAAAGATGAAATAGAAACTTTTGACAAATCCAAAAATCCGGTTTTCGAAGATGCAGATGCTCAATTTTTCTTGGCCTACAAAGACAATAAAATAGTAGGAAGAGTTGCAGCCATCATCAATCATTTAGAAACAAATCAACAGAACGTAAAAAAAATGCGCTTTGGTTGGTTCGATTTCATAGATGATGAAAACGTATCCAAAGCCTTACTAGAAAAGGTTGCGGAGATTGGCTCAAAAAATAACTTAGCATATATGGAAGGCCCAGTAGGTTTTTCCAATTTGGACAAAGTAGGCGTGCTAGTAGAAGGTTTTGACCATATTGGCACAATGATAACCTGGTATAATCATCCATATTACAAAGATCATCTAGAGCAGTTTGGTTTTGCAACTGAAAAAGAATATTTAGAGAATAAGTTTCCTGAAAAAAATGCTGATCCAAAATTTTTTTCCCGTGCTCAGGAACTCATAAAAAAAAGATACAAACTTAGGCCCTTAAACTTTACAAAAACAAAGGACGTAATGCCATGGGCCGATAGGATGTTTGACCTCTTTAATGAATCCTACGTTTCACTTTCCTCATTTGTACCCATTACAGATATTCAAAAAGCGTATTTTAAAAAGAAATACATCAGCTTTATAAATCCTGAGTACATAAAGTTCGTCGTAGACCAAGAAGATACCTTGGTTGCCTTTGCGATTGTAATGCCCTCTTTTTCCAAAGCGCTACAAAAAGCTAATGGAAAATTATTCCCTTTCGGAATTTTCCATTTTTTAAAGGCTAGAAAACACAGCAAAGACGTTATTTTTTATCTTATTGGCGTTCATCCTAACTACCACAATAAGGGGGTTACCGCTATCCTTTTTAATGAATACAGTAAAACTTTCCGGGAAAAAAAAATAGAAATGTGTTATCGCACGCCTGAACTGGCAGATAATACGGCTATTCATAAGCTATGGAAAAACTTTGACCCTGTTATTTACAAAAGGAGACGAACCTACAGGAAGAATTTATAACACTACTTGGTTTTTATTTCAAAACACCATGCTATTTAACCTCTCGTTTAAAATCAAAAAAAAGCCTAATCAACAAACTGTTGATTAGGCTTTTTTAAAGTTTTATTATTTAACTACTCCCCCATTGCTGCAGCGACAGCAGCAGAAAGTCGTTTATACGTGCCATTTTCTAATCGCTCCCTAATTCCCGAAAAGGCCACCAAGGTTTCCCTAATGTCTTCCATAGTATGGGTTGCTGTAGGAATCATACGTAGCAATATCAATCCTTTTGGTATTACAGGATACACAACAATTGAACAGAAAATACCATAATTCTCGCGCAAATCCCTTACCAATGCCATCGCTTCTGGTATACTTCCGTTTAAATATACCGGGGTTACGCAACTTGTAGTCGTACCGATATCAAATCCTTTTTCTTTAAGTCCGTTTTGTAAGGCATTTACGTTCTCCCAAAGCTTTGCCTTAAGCTCTGGCTGTGTACGTAACATATCTAAGCGTTTAAGTGCTCCTTTTACGTAAACCATAGGTAAGGACTTCGCAAACATTTGCGATCGTAGGTTATATTTTAAGTAATCGATGATTTCTTTATCAGCAGCTACAAATGCACCGATACTGGCCATTGATTTAGCAAAAGTTGCAAAATAAACGTCAATATCATCCTGTATGCCCTGTTCCTCCCCTGCTCCAGCACCAGATTCCCCTAAGGTTCCAAAACCATGAGCATCATCTACCAAAAATCTGAAATTATACTTTTTCTTGAGCGCAACAATCTCTTTTAGTTTCCCTTGCTGTCCACGCATTCCAAAAACGCCTTCGGAAATCACTAAAATACCACCACCTGTTTGGTCTGCCATTTTCACAGCTCGCTCTAAGTTCAATTCCAAACTTTCTATATCGTTGTGCTTGAATGTAAAACGCTTACCCATGTGCAAACGAACACCGTCAATAATACAGGCATGGCAGTCTACATCGTATACAATAATATCATCCTTGGATACCAAGGCGTCTATTGTAGACATAATACCTTGATACCCGAAATTCAATAAATAAGACGATTCTTTGTTTACGAATTCGGCACACTCCTGCTCCAACTGCTCATGAAATTCTGTATGGCCGCTCATCATCCTAGCTCCCATAGGGTATGCTGAGCCATACTCAGCTGCTGTGTCGCCATCTACCTTTTTAACTTCAGGTAAATTTGCAAGACCTAAGTAGTCATTTATACTCCAGGTAATAACTTCTTTTCCCTGAAACATCATTCTGTTAGAAATAGGACCTTCCAATTTTGGGAAAACAAAATACCCTTCTGCTTGTGAAGCCCATTTACCTAAGGGGCCTTTATTTTCTAAAATTCTATCAAATAAATCTCTCATTGCCTAGTTTTTGTTCTTATTACAAAAGTAAATATTTTTAAGAAGGATTCATAACTTAATTGTAGGAACAAAAAAAGTGGACAAAACGCCCACTTTTTTAATTGATTTCCTTGTCTATTACTTTACATACTGTATTTCCTGTGTTTCGGTAACGGCATTAGTTTCCATGAACCCTTGATCTTCCATCCACTGATCACTATATATCTTACTCATATATCTTGACCCATGATCCGGAAATATAACAACCACATTACTGTTTACGTCAAATTCCTTTCTTTCGTTCAACTGTTTTAGGGCTTGCATTGCAGCACCACTGGTATAACCAACGAACATCCCTTCAGTTCTAGAGACCTCCCTAGCCGTATGGGCGCTTTCACTATCGGTAACTTTTATATACTCGTCAATGATATTAAAATCCGTAGCCCCTGGAATCAAGTTTTTTCCTAGACCTTCTATTCTGTAAGGATATATTTCTTTTTCATCTAACTTTCCTGTTTCGTGGTATTTTTTTAATGCCGAGCCAAAAGCATCGACACCAATAACTTTGATATTTGGATTTTGCTCCTTTAAAAAACGTGCCGTTCCAGAAATAGTTCCCCCAGTTCCACTGCAAGCGACTAAATGTGTAATCTGACCACCAGTCTGATCCCAGATTTCAGGTCCGGTAGACTTGTAGTGTGCCTCTATATTCAGTTGATTAAAATATTGGTTGATATAGATAGACCCTTTGGTTTCTTTGTGTAACCGTTTAGCAACCTCATAATAAGATCGTGGATCATCTGCACTTACATGGGCTGGACAAACATATACCTTTGCACCCATGGAACGCAGAATATCTATCTTATCCTTTGATGATTTTGAACTCACGGCCAAAATACAGTCGTATCCTTTTATAATACTCGCCATCGCAATGCTAAATCCGGTATTCCCAGAGGTCGTCTCTATGATAGTACTACCTTCTGTTAAAATACCTTTTCGTTCCGCTTCTTCTATAATATGGATGGCGATACGATCTTTAGCAGAATGTCCAGGGTTAAATGCCTCTACCTTTGCGTAAAAATTACCAGTAAAACCTTTCGTTACTCTGTTTAATTTAACCAATGGTGTATTTCCTATCAGTTCCAAGATATTGTTGTAAGCCTTTATCTTATTTTTCATAAGGGAAATCCTTGTGTTTATTGTTCCAAGTAATCATTTTGCGTGCTAAAACTTCCGGTGCAAAGCTACTATTTTTTTTCAACTATAAGATTTTCCCTTCTAAATCTAACAGAAAAGCAAACTCTTTCGCAACCTCCCTTAATGCCTCAAACCTTCCTGAAGCCCCACCATGACCTGCTTCCATGTTGATATCCAGCAAAAGCAAGGTGTCATTAGTTTTCATATCCCGAAGTTTGGAAACCCATTTGGCAGGTTCAAAATATTGTACTTGGGAATCGTGTAAGCCTGTAGTGACCAACATATTAGGATAGGGTTGCGCCACCACATTATCGTAGGGAGAATAAGACTTCATGTACTTATAATAAAGTACTTCATTTGGATTTCCCCATTCGTCATATTCGCCGGTAGTTAAGGGAATAGAATCATCTAACATGGTAGTAACAACATCTACAAACGGCACTGCTGCAATAATACCGTTGTATAACAAGGGCTCCATATTTACAATAGCTCCCATTAACAATCCTCCTGCCGAACCACCACTTGCGTATAAATGTTTGCAGCTGGTCAACTTCTGTGCTATCAGAAACTTGGAGCAATCGATAAAATCGGTGAATGTGTTTTTTTTGTTTAACAGCTTACCGTCTTCGTACCATGGTCTTCCTAAATATTCACCACCACGAATATGTGCTATGGCGTACACAAAACCTCGATCTAATAAACTCAAACGAACAGTTGAAAAATAAGGATCAATAGTAGCACCGTAAGAACCATATGCATATTGCAACAAAGGCGTATCGGCATTTAAAACAGTACTCTTATGGTACACTAATGATATAGGAATCTTAGCACCGTCTCTGGCGGTTGCCCACAAACGCTCTTCGGTATAATTTTCCTTTTTGAATTGGTCACCCAATACTTCTTGCTCCTTCAATATCTCTTGACCCTTGGTACGCATATTAAAATCTATAACTGAACTAGGGGTTATGAGCGAATTATAACCGTATCGAAGAACTTCTGTATCAAAATCAGGATTCGTATCTACATAGGCGGTATATGTCTCGCTTTTAAAGGGTAAAAAATAGGATAAGGTACTGTCCCACTTGACGATTTTTATGCTGTTCAATCCATTTTCACGCTCGGATAGCACATAATATTCCTTAAAAATGTCGATATCCTCTAATAAAACGGAATCCCTGTGGGGAATAAACTCCTGCCAATAATCGGAGCCAGTTTCCTCCTCGCCCACTTTCATCAGTTTAAAATTGGTAGCGCCGTCCTTATTCGTTAAAACATAAAACCCGTTTTCATAATGGAAAATGGTATATTCTAGTCCTCGTTGTCTCGGAGAAAAAATCTTAAACTTACCCGTTGGGTCATCCGTTGATAATATTTGAAACTCAGAGGTTAAGGTGCTAAAGGAGCCAATAACTAAATATTTTTTTGATTTGGTTCGATACACAAAGGTGCTGAACGTATCGTCCTTTTCTGCAAAGACCAAAACATCCTCGGCTGACGACGTTCCTAAAACATGTCTATAAATTTTATCAGACCTAAGCGTAACCGGGTCTTTTTTTGTGTAAAATAGTGTTTTATTATCATTGGCCCAAACCCCACCGCCAGTGGTATTCTCAATTTCCTCCTCGTAAACGTAACCAGATTTCAAGTTTTTGATACGTAAGGTATACTGCCGTCTAGAAACTGTGTCCACACCATACGCTGCTATTTCATTATCAGGACTTACAGCTATTCCTCCTAGCTTAAAATAATCATGTCCTTTGGCCATTTCATTTCCATCAAAAATAGTTTCCTCAAAAGCCACTAACGTTTCCTTACATCTGGAATATACAGGATACTCCATTCCTATTTCATATCGCGTTTTATACCAGTATCCGTTAGATTTGTAAGGAACAGAGGAATCATCCTCTTTAATTCGTGCTTTCATTTCTTTAAAGAGTTCTGCTTGAAACGTTTTTGTATGCGCAGTTAATGCTCCATAATATGCGTTTTCCTTGTTCAGATATGAAAGTACCTCATCGTCTTCCCTATCATTCAACCAATAATAATTATCAACCCTAACATCTCCATGGGTTACTAATTCCTTAGCTATTTTTTTTGCAATTGGAGGAATATTCTTGGCCATTTAGTTCTACTTTGAATTTTTTAATAGCTGCAAAAATAATACTTATTCCATTGTAAGCTTGACACTAATCTCGATTTAATAGCGCTGTGTACTACAACGTATTTAGTACTTTTACACAATAAACACTTAAAAACGACAACGTATGTTCGGAGATATGATGGGAATGATGGGCAAACTTAAAGAGACCCAAAAGAAAGTAGAAGCAACCAAAAAAAGGTTGGATGCCGTTCATATAAATGAAATATCTAAAGATGGAGGCATAGAAATATCGATTACCGCTAACCGCGAGATTAAAAAAATTAATATTTCGGATACCTTACTTGAAGACAAAAAACAATTGGAGGGTTTTCTAATTGAAACATTAAATAAAGCGATACAGAATGCGACATCAGTTAATGAAGCTGAACTTGCCGCGGTTGCTAAAGAAGGGATGCCCAATATTCCGGGTATGGATTCATTGTTTAAATAAGGTGGACTGAAATTTAGCTTAATGAAAGCCCATAATGGGTATTTGACTAAAACATGGACAATTATAACCGACATCAATACTTGAAAAACAGGTATCCAGTAAATTTTACGTAGATGAAAAAGTTATTCTTACTCTTCGTACTTCCCTTGCTACTATCTGCACAAGCGAGCAGCGATATATTTTCTAAAAACGATTGGCAATACAATCTTGAAGCTGTAAAGAAACTTGTAAAATAACAGGATAAGAATATCTTGATATATTTTATAGGTAGTAATTGGTGCCTGCCTTGTATGCTGCTAAAGAATGATTTGTTCGATACAAGCGCATTCAATGAAGCATAATAAGGAGGTTGTGGCACAACATAATAAAAAAGGAGTATGTTCCCTACTTTAAGTATGGAACGGCAATGGAGAATCACTTGATGAATATTCCGAGTATGCTATGAACGGTAATGTTCGGTATCATTTAAAAATCATCAATAAATACAATTAAAACAAAAGGCGTTTTATTTATGGAAAACCTTTTTTATTTGAGAGACCCTTAGTGGGATTAATTAGTAACAAACCTAAGCTCTATTCTTCGATTTACAGCGTATTATTTTTGAATAAACGTAACACCTAATCACACTCGTAGCCCCCTATCGCCTTACCCGACTTTTCTAGAACTACGATCACTTTCTCTCCAACAGGTTTTAAGTTAAGTGTAACCGGTGGACTAACGTAAACCTCAGACATGGTCAAGGCACGTAGTGTTTTTTTGCTCTTAGTTTTCAGGTAAATAGTACGTCCCTTACAATCGAAACTATTATAAACGTAAAATCATCTCATCCTTTTTTAATATGGGTTGCTATTTAAGTTATCTAAAATGTACCCATTATGATTTCTCACTTTTGAAAAATCACTCTCATTGTTGATTCTGTTCTAATCCTATCAAAACAAAAGTTTTCTTACCTTTAATAAAAAGTGGCTAAATGATTGAAATTAAAAAGACTAAATCAGATAATTATAAATTTTTTGTAAAATCGGAAACTGGAAAAGTACTTTTAAAAAGTATCCTTTTTGCTGAAGAAACATCCTTAAAAGAAACCATAGGAAGTTTATCGGGTCCTCCTTCCTTGTCGAAACGTTTTGAGCGTAAAACAAATTTTAACGGTCAGTTTTTATTTGAACTTAAAAATCAACAGGGGAAGCTAATAGGAAAGAGCGGCTTGTACAGTTCGGAGGCTGGTATGGAAAATGGGATTAAAAACCTGAATAACAGACTTCAAAACCATATAATCGTTAAAAGTAGCACATCATAATTTTGGTAAGATGTGCAACAGACAATCATGCATCGCATCGGTATAATCCAAATGGGTTACCATACGTAACTTGCCTTGCCCCATACTGATAATGTGTATATCCTTTTGTAACAGCATAGTGGTAAATACTTCACTACTATAATAGTTTTCATCAATCTCAAAAATGACGATATTCGTTTCTATAGGCTCTACTTTCTTAATATAGTTTACATCGGAAAGCAACGAACCTATTTCTTTCGCTTTCCTATGATCGTCAGAGAGTCTTTCTATATGGTGTCCCAAGGCATAAGTAGCTGCTGCGGCTAAAAACCCTGCTTGGCGCATACCACCCCCTAATACTTTGCGCACTCGTATTGCCTTTGTCACCATTTCTTTACTACCTACCAACACAGAACCTACGGGACAGCCCAACCCCTTGCTAAGACATACACTGATAGTATCAAAAAGCTTCCCATATTGCTGGGCCTCTTCCTGCTTTGCAACTAGTGCGTTCCATAATCTGGCACCATCTAAATGATAGGCTAGATGATGGTCATCACAAACGGTTTTAATTTTTTTCAATTCTTCAAAATCCCAACAGGCACCACCACCCTTGTTCGTGGTATTTTCTATGCAGACCAAAGTAGATAAAGGACTATGATAAAAATCCGGAGGATTAATAGCAGCAATTACTTGCTCGGCTGTCATCATGCCCCTACTGCCATCTACCAACCTGCAAGACACCCCGCTATTAAAACTGACACCACCTCCTTCGTAATTATAAACATGCGCGTACTTATCGCATATCAACTGATCTCCAGGCTGGGTATGCAATTTTATAGCCGTTTGATTAGTCATAGTGCCACTTGGGAAAAATAAGGCCGACTCCATACCGAACATCTCAGCCACTTGTTCTTCCAAAACATTTACTGACGGATCTTCCTTAAAAACATCGTCGCCCACTTTCGCATTCATCATCGCGTCTAACATACCAGGGGTTGGTTTTGTTACGGTATCACTTATAAGATTTATTTTCATTTAATCGGTAATCAAGAATTATATTAAATTTGAGTAGTACACTTTTAATGAAAACAATCCATCCCAATTGGCGAACCATCAGGGAGCACCGGTGTTGGTAGTACTTCGAATTTATCTGGATGCTCATAGAAATTCTTTATACGTCTGCCCATTTCGGATTTCATAATATCGTTTGACACACCAAAGCTGGTAGCCAGCTTTTTTAGTTGGTGATTTGCGATAGCGTTTACCTGAGGGTGCACCTGTTTGGCAGCCGCTAGGTTCATAATATGAAACAACACCCTAAAATTGATGTTTTGTTGTGCACCGCTTAAATAATCATCACTGTGCTTTTTATTTAAGGTATTTGCTACCACGTCATTTAAAACCTCATCTAGGCCTAAATTCTTAGAATCCAAATACTTTTGCTGTATCAACCTAGAAGCGCGCTCTGGATGAAGCAAGAAGCCCAGCGTCATATCCGCAGCTGTTTCCGCAGCCGACAGGGCATCAAAAGATACGCCGGTTTTTCCATTGATGGATTCCCGTGTTCTACCGTAACCAAATGCCCGAGGCGGGAAAAGACTCAGTTTATCTTTTGGAATAGCAATTTCCTCAGCATCCAAGGTTTTTAAAATAGCTTTAAGAGCATCTTCCTGCATTTTTCTTCCGACTGTAGTCACAACGTTTTGTCCATCTCCCTTCACCGCATAGTTATACTCCAAACCGCCAATGATTTTGGCGACACCCTCCGTCTGGTACCTGTGAAAGAAGTAGAGCGGAACAAATACATCCTCCAAAACAGAATTGGGTTCGTTGGTCCTAATATTATCAATAGAAAAATTATCAATAGCAGTTTTACGCACTTTTAGCATTTGGGTAAGCTCTTTGCTTACATCTGTACCATTATCCCACAAATGAGCCAGAACATGAGCGCTACCTTGCGGACGTGCATCTTGATCGGTTATATACCGTAACCCTTCATCTTGTGCTGACTTCAAAATTTTGTTCAATTCCTCCCGTTCATTAGCTCCCTCTTCAAAATCAGCATAAGAATAGGCCACCGTAACCTTATCCCAATCTCCCATTCCGGTTGCGTAGGCATTTGAGAAATCTATTGCGCCTCTCTCTACCGAAAACTGCGGATGCGGATAATCCATAACCGATGCCCTATTATTAGTGCTAGCAGCATAATTATGCGCAAAGCCAATGGTATGTCCAATTTCATGTGCAGAAAGCTGCCGTATCCTGGCAATGGCAAGATCTAACATAGGTTGATTATTATCGTCGCGCTCGGCAAAAGGTTTGTTCATTAAAGCTTGTGCAATTAAAAAATCTTGGCGGATTCTTAGACTTCCCAAACTTACATGGCCCTTTATTATTTCTCCTGTTCTTGGATCTGTAATGCTACTCCCATAACTCCAGCCTCTTGTAGATCGGTGCACCCATTGAATTACATTGTAACGAACATCTAAAGGGTCCGCATCGTCCGGAAGCATTTTTAATTGAAAGGCATCCTTGTAGCCAATAGCTTCAAATGCCTCGTTCCACCAACTGCCACCTTCTAATAGTGCAGACCTTACAGGCTCTGGCGTACCGTTATCCAAATAGTAGACAATAGGTTCAACAGCTTCGCTAATTTCTGCATTGGGATTTTTCTTCTCTAACCTGTGACGTGTTATAAAACGCTTTAAAATAGGGTCTTCTACTGGTGTTGCATAGTCATAATAAGAAAATGGATAAGAACCGCTTCTGGGGTCAAAAATCCTTTTTTCATACCCATTATCAGGAAGTTCTATAAAGGAAGCATGCTGTGCGACAGTTATCAAGTCTGAATTTGGAGTTACCGAGCGAATATAACTACCCGAGGCTTCACCCTTAAAAGTCATGGTCATATCAAATTCTATATTTTTAGGGAAGGCTTTAGTGCGTTCCAGTGCAAAAGCACTTTTTGAACGGTCCATACTGTAAGACCCTTGTTTTGCACGTTTTAATCTTCTCGAAACACCGTGAGCATCCTGCATTAAAAAATCAGTAATTTCAATTATGTATGTTCCGTTTTTTTCTTCTTCAATCTTAAAGCCTCCCAAAATAGACTTTGCAAAAGCCTGTTCTATGGATTTTTTTTCCAAGGCATTAGCAGTCAATGCCCTAAATTTTAAATTTGGCTGTACTAAAAGCAGTTTGTTTCCAGCTTTTTTAAAATAGACAACTTGCTCGTTACCTAATTGCCCTCTATCTAATCCTATATCATTGCTACCTATACCACTACTTAAGGAATACACATATAGAAAATCATGGTCTAATTTATCGACCTCCAAGAAAATTTTATCATTCATGGCGTCGTAGTAGAAATCAAAAAGACCTTCATATTTCTGAAAATCAGCTTTTTTTTCTGAAAACTGCGCAGTAGATAACTGATAGGCAAACAAGCCTAATACAAGCAAGGTGTAATTTTTCATTCTTAAAGTGGTTTAGCTCCTAAAAATATAGAAAATAAAGGAAATAGCATTTTTAAAAATGCTATTAAATCATAAAAGAAGTCAAGAGCAATTACTATTGCTTAAAAGAACATTATTTTTACCACAAAATAGAACAGAATGATTATTACCACGGACCATTATAAAGGTCTTATAGATCGCCTTGGCGCGTTGAGGAGGTATCTTTGACATTGATGCCAAACTTGTTGAAATAGAGAACGAACAGGAAAAAACGTTAGCTCCTGATTTTTGGAATAACCCCCAAGAGGCGCAAGCGCACATGAAATTCATTCAATCCAAGAAACAATGGGTAGATGATTTCAATGCGGCCAGCGACCTAGTAAACGATTTAGAAGTTCTCATAGAATTTCTGCAAGAGGGAGACGTATCCGAAGCCGAGGTGCAAGCACAGCACAACAAAGCGTTAAGTGTTCTTGAAAGAATGGAGTTCAAAAACATGCTTTCCGAAGAAGGCGATGAACTCCCTGCAGTACTCCAGATTACGGCTGGAGCGGGAGGTACAGAAAGCTGTGACTGGGCTGCTATGCTTATGCGTATGTATATGATGTGGGCCGAAAAGAACGGATACAAGGTGCGGGAACTAAATTACCAAGAGGGTGATGTCGCCGGCATTAAAACGGTAACCTTAGAAATTGACGGAGAATTTGCTTTTGGCTGGTTAAAAGGAGAAAATGGTGTACACAGGTTGGTTCGAATATCCCCTTTTGATAGTAATGCAAAAAGGCACACTTCCTTTGTATCTGTTTATGTGTATCCTTTAGTTGATGATAGCATAGAAGTAGATGTGAATCCTGCTGATATTACCATTACAACTGCGCGCTCTAGTGGTGCAGGTGGACAAAATGTAAATAAGGTCGAAACAAAGGTACAGTTGACGCACCACCCCAGTGGCATACAGATTTCCTGTTCGGATTCCCGAAGTCAGCACGAGAATAGAGCTACCGCTATGAAGATGTTAAAATCGCAACTCTACGAAATAGAACTGCGTAAGAAGATGGAGGCAAGACAGGAAATAGAATCCTCAAAAATGAAAATTGAGTGGGGTTCTCAAATCAGAAACTATGTGATGCATCCTTACAAATTAGTAAAAGATGTAAGAACAGCTGAGGAAACAGGTAGTGTAGATGCGGTTATGGATGGAGATATAGACCGTTTTTTAAAAGCATATCTAATGATGATGGGACAAAAAGATGAAGAGTAAATAGTAGTTTTTAAAGCTAAACGTTTATTTTTCGTTATTTTAGACCAAATAAGAAATCTGTAACTAAATGATTAAGATATATCATAATCCAAGATGTAGAAAATCTAGAGAGGGATTGGAACTCCTTGAAAATTCTGGCAAAGAATTTGAAGTCATAAGATATTTAGAAGATATTCCAACAAAAGAAGAGTTAAGAGAAATTATTGCATGCTTAGGCATATCACCAGAGCTACTGGTAAGAAAAAACGAAGCCGTTTGGAAAGAAAAATTTCGAGGAAAACTATTGTCTGATGAAGAAATTCTGGATATCATGCAAGCGCATCCTAAACTAATCGAAAGACCTATAGTAATTTCCAACCGAAAAGCTGTGATAGGAAGACCGGCAGATACTATAAATACGCTCTTAAAGTAAAATAGCAAAGGAAAAACCTATTGGGATGTTAATGATAATTAAATGCTTGCTAATTACACTAAAGTTTAAGTTTACACTATGAAATCAAAAAACAGACCGAGCTTTTTTAAAGGAGTTATATTGTTGGTTCTTATTATGTTGGGAACAGACTCTTATGCTCAATTTAACAGAGGAATGGGAGGAAATGGCATGAGAGGAAATGGTATGAGAGGAAATGGCATGGGAAGACAGCGCAGTGCTATTCCTAGGGCACAACACACTCCAGAGGCACCAAAACCAAAAACATCGGAAGAAATTGTGGAGGACCAAATGCCATCGATAACAGAAGCCCTTGTTTTAAACGATTTTGAATCGGCTGTAGTTAGCTCTATACTTAAAAAATATGTACAAGAAAGAATTGAGGCGCAAATTCTAAAACTCCCCCCAGAAAAAATGTCGGAAACATTTAAAAACATTTCGGATCGGCAAGATGAGGAACTAAAAATGAGTTTACCACCAGAAAAATACCAAGGTTTTCTAGATTTAATGAAAGATGGCGTAAATAAAACCATCAAAAAAAATAAAAAGAAAAAACGGAAGAAAAATAAGAATTAAACCAAATTGTGAAGCTTCCATTTGGTGATTTCACTTAAAAAACAAAAAAGAAATATGGCATTTAGATACATCCAGCAATTTTTTTTGTTCTTCTTATGTTCATAAGAAAATAGTACCCTTGTTACCTTAAAGTAGTAACAGATAACGCTATTCTGTTTAATGCAAGTAACTTATTTTATTTTTTACAATAAAGGGGGGTAAAAAAATTAAATGACTTACCTCAATTTTAAGGTTTAAAAAGAAATAAATAATTTTTATTGAGGCCAAAGTCCGGATTTATTGAACTGAGTAGCGGTTAGAAAGTGTAAATAATAACTAAATATTTAAGGTAATAACAAAAAAGAAGCCGAAACGGCTTCTTTTTTTATGCTTCTCGTTTGGCTTTTTTAGCCTCGCGTTTTTCTTTCAAAAGTTCTATAATATTACCTCCTAACCAATAAGGTACAACAAATACCAACAAAAATATCATTAACCAAAAACCTATTGTTAAAATGGTTAAAAAAGCTAAAAATCCTAAATATTGGTCAAATTCAAACATAGTTCCTTTCTTATCTAATGCAAAGATACCATAATCGTATTATTTTTTACAAGCAATAATTAAAATTAATTATGATTTTACATTAATCAAAGAACAAAATATAATTTGAAGCTTTATTTTTAGCTAGACTGCTATGCCTTAAATTTGTGAAGAGAAGCTAATTTAAAGAAAAAACATACTTAAAGCCTATTAGATAGGTAGGTTGGGTCACCGTTGTTATAAATAATATTCAAAATAAACTACCATATGGAATATAGAATAGAAAAGGATACCATGGGGGACGTAAAGGTTCCTAGTGCTAAATATTGGGGGGCTCAAACAGAGCGCTCAAGAAATAATTTTAAAATAGGAGCTGCTGCATCTATGCCGTTGGACATTGTTTATGGCTTTGCTTACTTAAAAAAAGCAGCGGCCTATACCAATTGTGAGCTTGGCGTTCTGGCAGTGGAAAAGAGAGATTTAATAGCTCAGGTATGCGATGAAATTTTAGAGGGAAAACATGATGATCAATTCCCTTTAGTTATTTGGCAAACTGGGTCAGGCACCCAAAGTAACATGAACGTGAACGAGGTAGTTGCCAATCGTGCTCATGAAATAGCTGGGCATAAAATAGGCGAAGGCGAAAAAACGATTCAGCCCAACGATGATGTTAACAAGTCCCAATCCTCAAACGATACTTTTCCTACTGGGATGCATATTGCCGCATACAAGAAGCTTAATGATGTTACCATTCCAGGAATTACCCAACTAAGAAACACCTTACATGGTAAAGTGAAAGAATTCAACGCAGTGGTAAAAATAGGGCGTACGCATCTAATGGATGCTACTCCCCTAACTTTGGGCCAAGAGTTTTCCGGCTATGTTTCCCAACTAGACCATGGACTTAGAGCATTAAAAAACACCTTACCACATTTACAAGAACTGGCACTAGGTGGTACAGCAGTTGGAACGGGCCTAAATACCCCAAAGGGTTATGACGTACTTGTAGCAAAATATATTGCCGATTTTTCCGGACTCCCTTTTATAACGGCAGAAAATAAGTTTGAAGCCTTAGCTGCGCATGATGCTATTGTGGAAAGTCATGGAGCTTTGAAGCAATTGGCGGTTTCCTTAAATAAAATTGCGAACGATATTCGCATGATGGCTTCCGGACCGCGGTCGGGTATTGGTGAGATTACTATCCCGGCAAATGAACCTGGAAGTTCTATTATGCCTGGAAAAGTGAACCCTACCCAGTGCGAGGCTTTGACAATGGTTTGCGCTCAGGTTATGGGCAACGATGTTGCCATAACTATTGGTGGCACCCAAGGGCATTATGAACTTAACGTATTTAAACCTATGATGGCGGCTAATATTTTACAATCTGCCCAACTGCTTGGCGATGCTTGTAAAAGTTTTGATACTAATTGTGCTGTAGGTATTGAACCAAATCATCAAGTAATTAAACAATTATTGAATAATTCTTTGATGCTGGTAACTGCTTTAAACACCAAAATCGGGTATTATAAAGCTGCAGAGATTGCAAATACAGCTCATGAAAATGGCACTACCCTTAAAGAGGAAGCTATTAATTTGGGATATGTAACGGCAGATCAATATGACGAGTGGGTGAAACCTGAACAAATGGTAGGAAGCCTTAAATAAAAGTAGCTACCCCTACAAAATGCTTAAAAGTAAAAAGGGAGCCCCCTTTCGGAGTCTCCCTTTTTTTTATAGATATGATTAGTGTTTCCTATTTTAGAGTGAACTGTGAGGTTCCTAATAATTTCAAGTTATCATCGTAAACGTTAACCATGTACTGTCCTTTTTGAAAATCTCCAGCTGGTTTATTCAAGTAATCACAAATATCTAAAGATTTGTTTTCGAAGTAGAAGTTAGTACTCTTGCTAAACGTTATAGAAGCGCCATTATCATTCGTCATAGACATACTTTTTCCAATAACATTACCTTGTGGGTCTAAAGCTTCCAAATAAAACTTGCGATCACCAGCTTCTGCAATAACATTATCCGCTATCGTAAAGCAAATTTTAAACTTATCTGTAGATCTCGCTCTTGTGGTAGATGATAGTTTTCCGCTATTACGTTCCTTGACAGCATCAACATTTATCTTAGAAAGATTCAATGCTGATCCTCTTTCCACAGCCTGCGCCAAGCTCGTATTTTGCACTACTAAAGAATCGTTAAAGACGGTTTGCTTTTCCAATTCAACGTACGTACTGTCCCTCTGCATAGCAATCATGGTGTTAGACCTTGTCAAAGAATCTACCTGCTTTATTAATTTCTCCCTTTCTGCTTTTAATACACCAACTTGTCTTCTATATCTGCCTAAAGATGAAATATCAGCTTTCATAGTTTTAACAGAATCAATATATCTCGCAATATTATCCCTAGCAGAAACTAATTCCTCATTAGTTGCATTGCTTTCCAAGATAGCCTTGTCGTATTCCGATTTTAAGCTATTCAAATCATTTACCACCAATTCCTTTTCAGAAATAAGGTCTTTTTCGGTCTTTTTCTTGTCCTGATAAAGACTTACGGTATAAATAATAGTACCTAATAGCACTACACCTAGTAATGCGGCCAATACCTTTAACCCATTGTTATTTTTTGTTTCAGTCATAATGAACTATTAAGTTGTTTTTGTGGTTTTGATAAAAATTAATACTTCTATCTTTCTATATACGCACATAATCAATTTTTAGATTTTTTATGTTAAAAAAACTGGAATCAGCTACCCCTTAATTCGTTGAAAGGCCTAACTTTATAGACCAACTACCATTATTTAGGAAAATGTCTTTAAAAATAATTCCATTTGAGTCCAAATATGCAACCGATTTTAAAAACTTAAATATCGTATGGTTGGAACAGTACTTCTATGTTGAAGAAAAGGATAAAGTTCTTTTAAGTGATTGTGAAAATTCAATTATAGGTAATGGCGGCCATATTTTTATGGCCGAATATGGTGGCGCTATCGTTGGTTGCTTTTCATTATTACCCTATAAGAACAAACATTTTGAACTAGGAAAAATGGCGGTTGATTCAAACTATCAAGGCTTAAGGATTGGTCAACAACTCTTATCGTTTGCCATAGACTTTGCAAAAAGTAATCATTGGAACGCGATTACCTTATATTCTAGTACAAAACTTCCAACGGCACTCCACATCTATCGTAAATTTGGCTTCAAAGATGTAGTTTTGGAAAAAAATCTACCTTATGCGCGAAGTGATATTAAAATGGAGTTATATTTAAGATAAAGAAGAATACAAAATATTCGCCATATACTGTTTAGCGTACAAGGTTTGTTGATAGTACGTGGTATTTGTGTTTTGAGTTTGTGTTAACTCTTCCTTAGGCAGACAGCTTTGACGTTTATAAAAGTAGATATAAGAAATTATGAAAAAAATAGTGTTCGTATTAATTGGCCATCTTCTAATAATAGGATGTAAAGAAAAATCAAAAGCTACCATGTCCGATGACAAGGAAACCACGGATACCGAAATTTCTATCGATAAGAAGCAAACTGAAAATTCTGATGATGAAATTAAAATCATCTCTATCGAACACGCTACGGCAATATTGGAATGGAACAACATAACCATATATATTGACCCTGTGGGTGGCGCATCTACCTTTGAAGGTCAAAAACAACCCGATTTAATATTGATAACCGACATACACAGGGACCATTTTAGCTTGGAAACACTTGAAGCACTGGATACTTCCAAAGCAAAAATCATGGTTCCACAAGTTGTAGCCGATAGAATTCCGAGTGCTTTTACGCCTCGGTTAGATGTGCTCAATAACGGAGAATCTAAAGAACGTTTCGGCATAAACGTAGATGCAATACCTATGTATAACCTGCGGGAAGAAGCGTTAAATTTTCATGAGAAAGGCAGGGGAAACGGTTACGTTCTAAATATAGGAGGAAAACGACTCTATTTTTCTGGGGATACTGAGGATATTCCAGAAATGAGAGCCCTAAAGAATATAGACAAAGCATTTATTTGTATGAATCTACCGTATACGATGACGCCAGAAAGTGCTGCGGATGCAGTGCTAGAATTTAAACCAAAACAGATATATCCATACCATTATAAAGGGAAACCTGATGTAAGTGATGTAACTAAATTTAAAGCGTTGGTAAATAAAGGTAACCCAGAAATAGAAGTCGTACAATTAGATTGGTATCCCAAGGATGAGTTTTAACGAAAGTCACTTCTTAGAAAAACATTTAGGCCATACCATGTTGTTCTTGGCTATATTGGAAGTTTATACTTTAAGGTCACAGGGTTATACTTATTTTTCAGTGCTCCATAATGCATGATAGCTTACTTATAAATCGATTATCGTGACCATTCCTATAATCGAATACAAACTACCTAAAAATTAACTTAGCAATCCTATTCCTACCTGCGGCATATGCAATAGTATCATTCTGAAAGCGAAGTGTAAAAAACGATTCGTCTGATAACTGTTTCCAAGAATTCCCTTGATTACTAGAATAGGCAATTCCCGTAAATCCAAGCGCTACAATTCCTTGTCCTTTCGTTCCTGGCACAAATTGGATACAGCTCTTATAGTTGGGCAAAGAACTCTCCGCCATTAGCTCCCAAGTTTTACCTCCATCCAAGGTTATTGCCTTATTGGCATTGTTCCCTTCTGGACTGCTATAATCCCCTCCTATAGCTACACCTAAATTTTCATCATAAAAATCTATAGCATAGATTCCCTCCGTCGGTTCTAGGGTTCTAATGGGTGTAGCTTGGACTTCCCAAGTACTTCCTTTATCTGGAGAAAATAACACACGTTTTGTGGTCGCAATCCATGTGTTATCCCCAACCACAGCAATATTGGTGTTACTGGCTGCAAAAGCTCCTTCGCCTTCAATGCCTTCAGGTACATTGGAACATGGTAATTTAACCCAAGTGTTTCCTCCATCACGGGTAATGATAATACTTATACATCCATCCATAGTATCTCCTATAGCAATGCCCTCGCTATCATTCCAAAAGGTCATGGCATCGTAAAAAACGGCATCATCTTCTTCTTTATAGACGAGTTCCATATTCCCTTGATCACCCGTTTTATATAGCAACGCAGGATTGGCTACGGAAAGCATAAAAAAATCGGTCGACGTATGCGCTACGGCTCGAAATTCAGGAATACTGGTATGGTATTTTTGAATATTACTTCTTACTTTTCCTGTGGTTAAATCTATTGAACCAAAAGTTCCTTTATTTGCAGCAAATGCAAGGCTATTTTCCATAATTTCTATGGCACGGATGCTTAGGGAATCTGTATACAAATTTTGAACGCCTACACTCGTAAACAATATTTGTTTTTCTTTCTGCGAGCAGGAAACGAGTAGTATAAAAACGATTAAAAAGCTAAAGTGGCGCATCTTCATTAAAGTTTATCAAAAATAAAGGGAATCACTTCTAAAACAATACCTTTGCGAACTTAATTTTTTAAAATGAAACTCCACAGGAACCTTGTATTTGCCGTAATAGATGCTTTGAATTTAATATTCAATGAAAAAGAATATGCCGACAAGGTGGTTCAAAAAGTATTGCGTTTTGATAAGCGCTGGGGTGCTAGAGATAGAGGTTTTATAGCAGAGACTACCTATGAAATGGTGCGCTACAAGCGTCTCTACACTGAAATTGCAGATGTAAAAGAGCCTTTTAGTAGACCGGATTTATTTCGTATGTGGGCTGTTTGGGCCGTACTTAAAGGTGTTGCTTTACCAGATTGGAAACAAATAGAACCTACTCCGGAACGTCGTATTAAGGGGAAGTTCGATGAGCTTTCTAAAATCAGAAAATACCGTGAAGCGGTACCCGATTGGATAGATGAACTTTGTGAAAAATCGCTTGGTGAAAAATTATGGACGGCAGAAATAGCAAAACTAAACGAACCCGCACAAGTTATCCTTAGAACCAACACATTAAAGACAACTAGAGAAGAATTGAGAAAAGCTCTCTTGGATGAAGGTATTGTTACCGAAGCTATTAAAGGGTATGATTCTGCACTGCGCTTACCAGAAAGAGCTAATGTTTTTGTAACCGAATGTTTCAAAAAAGGATACTTTGAGGTGCAGGATGCCTCTTCCCAATTAGTAGCCGCCATGCTAGACGTAAAACCCGGACAACGGGTGGTAGATACCTGCGCGGGAGCTGGAGGAAAATCATTACACCTTGCCGCCTTAATGGAAAACAAAGGACAGTTAATTGCTATGGACATCTACGGTTCCAAACTAAAAGAATTAAAGCGCCGTGCCAAAAGAAACGGTGCGCACAATATAGAACCTAGGGAGATTGATTCTACCAAGGTATTTAAGAAGCTATACGGAAGTGCAGATAGAGTGCTTATAGATGCGCCCTGTACCGGATTAGGAGTAATCAGACGAAATCCTGATACCAAGTGGAAGATGCAGCCAGAATTTTTAGAGAAGATTACCAAAATTCAACGAGAAATTTTAGGGAGCTATAGCAAAATCTTAAAGCCAGGCGGTAAAATGGTATACGCTACTTGTTCTATTCTACCGCAGGAGAATATCGATCAGGTAAAATCGTTTTTATCCAGTGAAGAAGGAACTGACTTCACACTTATCAGCGAGAAGAAAATCTATGCCTCTAAAAGCGGATTTGACGGATTCTATATGGCATTATTAGAAAAAAAATTGGTGTAGTTTTAACTCACCGATTTATAGATGCTAAAGGCCAAGTATGCGCTGGGATTAATCAAATAACGCAGTTTGTTGCGTATCAGCTTTGGAGTCCACTTTTATGTTCACCTTGGTAATACTGGTCTGTTTATCTCCCCAACGCTTCATAGCCTGCACAACAGAAAGTAAAGATTTCCCTAGTGGCGTTATAGTATATTCTACCCTAGGTGGAATTTCTGCAAAGGTAGACCGTTCCAAAATTCCCAATTTCTCTAGAGATTTTAACTGCTTACTCAGCATCTGTCGATTAATACCTTCAACCACAGTTAGTAACTTCGTAAATCGGTTAGCACCTTTTGATATTTGAAATAGAATAATGGGCTTCCATTTACTATCTAACATCTGCACACACTTTGTTACTCCGCAAGTTGCAACAGGTACTATCTTTTTTGAGGGCATATTATAATTCGTTAAAAGATACTCTTAATATGTATTATTAATATTGCTAAACTAATGTACTACATACAATTATCATACTTAAATGCAGGTAATATTATAGTCCGTAATTCATACTTAGATTTTAATAACTCCACGTTAAAAATTAATGGCGCTAAAAAAGCAACCCTGTCATACGAAATGTATGCAGGGTTGTTATAAAATCAGCTAGAGTAGAATCTACTTTTTCAAAGTAGGATACTCAACTCCTAATTGCTCCAAATAGGTGTCGTATTTGGTTTCATCATAATAAAACTGCTCTAATTGTGTCCTAAACTGTCCTTGCTTGTCCGCATTTAGATAAATGGGAGGCATATCACTTTCAGAAATCATAGGAATAAATTTAGTTTCTTTGGTTTGTTCGTTTGTAAAATAATCCCAAGCTCCCGTTAACAGCTCTGGTTTCAATAGGAAATCCAAAATAGTCATGGCCTCTGCTTTGGCTCCGGCTACTACTCCTTTGTGGGCAATAGGTGTAGCCATGGAGATAGCATTGCTCCAATGATGTCCTTGTAAGCCTGGAATATTAGATGGAAAACGCATGGTTACCGTTGGCACTTTCCAAGAAATATCACCAATATCGTCAGAACCTCCGCTTATTGGCTCAATTACTGGCAATCCCAAAGGGGAAAGCTCCGTGCTCAATCCTTCTATTTTTTCTGAATTTACCTCCGTTTGTACCGCTTTGGCTAAAGCCTGGTCAGCTTCAGACCAAGTGGGTAGTCCTACTTGCTTAATATTCTCATACATAGTTTCCGCAATTACCTTGTTGTAATGTCTGGGCCATGCAGCACCTAGTATCTTATGTTTTACAGTGGTACCCGTCATCATTGCAGCACCCTCGGCCATTTTATTTGCCTCGTTGTACATATCCATAATTCCCTCATATTTTATATCCCTGAAATAAAACCATATTGCCGCTTTGGAAGGCACTACATTAGGTTGGTCACCAGCGTCTGTAAAAATAGAATGAGACCGTCTTAAGGGATGTAAATGCTCCCTTTTATAGTTCCAAGCTATATTCATTAATTCAGCTGCATCCAAGGCACTTTTTCCGCGCCATGGAGATCCAGCAGAGTGGGCAGATTCTCCATCAAAAGAATATTCTACTGAGATTAATCCAGTACCTCGTGTGGGACCATAAGAAACACTAAGATTGTTACTTACATGGGTGAAAATACACATGTCTATATCATCAAATAGCCCATCTCGTACATACCAAGCCTTAGCTGCAACCAGTTCTTCTGCAATGCCTGGCCAAACAAGCAGGGTACCACCAATATTTTCACGCTCCATAATTTGCTTTACAGCAAACGCAGCAGAAATATTCATGGGAATACCTGAATTGTGTCCTTCACCATGCCCGGGTGCGCCATCTACTATAGGTTTGTGGTAGGCGACCCCTGGGTACTGTGAGGCTTTTGGTATGCAATCTACATCACTACCTAAGGCTATAGTAGGTCCTTCTCCATTGCTCCACGTGGCAAACCAAGCTGTTGGAATACCAGATATTGAATTTTCAATCTCAAAACCGTTTTCTTCTAAAATTCCAGTAAGGTATTTAGATGATTCTACCTCCTGAAACCCCAGCTCGGCAAAACTAAAAATTTTATCAACCATTACCTGAGACTGCTTTTTATTGGCTTCAACAATGGCAGCAGCTTCTAACTTTAATTTTTCAATTTGTTTTTTGGATACTTTCTTTTGTGAAAGGCAACTTGCCGTAACGAACAAGGCACATAAAAAAAATAGCGTGAAGGTTTTTTGTTTCATGATAGTTTGTTGGATTTATTTCGCAAAAGGTACGATAAACTAGCATGATTTTTCGGCACACCCTATTTTTTGAGGATTATAAAATCTAAAGCTATAATTTTATATTTAATTCAATAAAACGGGTCGATTTTTCAAGTTTCAGGTAATCAAAGCTAATCTGATGTTCTAGAAAAACAGATACAAGCCGTGCTTTGCCAAAAACTGTAACCTTTAAAAAATAAGTCCTGCACAATTACTTTATTCCCTAAGAAAAATGATATGGTCTAAGTTAATTTTAAAGTTTTGTTAAGGAAAGGTAAGGACTTAAACCCCTAACTTTAGCTCTTAAGTTAACCAAAGTAAAAAAGTTCAAAAATGATTAGAACACTAATGCAAATCCTTCCTCTTTTTGTTTTGTTTTATTCTGGCTTAAATTACGCCCAAGAAAGCCGATATACGTTTAAAAATGGTGATTCCAACGGCATTGGAAAATGGTATATGAATCGCGAAATATCTCATGTTATGGGCTATCAAGGTATGTCTTGGTTGGAAAGGGATGAGCGTGAAAAAGAAGAAAATACGACGTCCCTTTTAGTAAATATGAGTATCTCTAAAACAGACGATATTGCCGATATCGGGGCAGGTTCTGGTTACCATGTGTTTAAGATGGCATCCATGGCAACAGCCGGCACCATTTATGCTGTTGATATACAGGATGAAATGTTGATCGCGATGAGGGATAAAAAAGTAGGTGATAATTTCCGTAATGTGGAATTGATAAAAGGAAGCGAAAAGAGTATCAACTTAGCACCTAAGTCAGTCGATAAAGTGCTCATTGTAGATGTCTACCACGAAATGAATTTTCCTTACGAAATGCTATCCTCCATCAAAAAAGCAATGCGACCTAACGGCAAATTATATTTGATAGAATACAGGGGCGAGGACCAAAATGTGCCTATAAAGAAGTTACACAAAATGACCGAAGCCCAAGCGATTAAAGAAATGAAGGCCTTGGGCATGGTACTGCAAGAGAATATCGATAACCTACCGTGGCAGCATTGTATGGTTTTTGTAAAGGATGAGGAGTAACTGGCAATGAATATCCTATTATCCTGCAAAATTAATGACAACAGCTTATGTGAAATGGAGAGTCAACTAAAATATATATTCCCCTTCTTTTTAATAATTAATAGTATGACAGCACAAATAATAGTCGATTTTAAAGAGAATCCTAGCACCGTAAACTGGTATGTGGTAGATGACGTGGTTATGGGTGGCCGTTCGTCTGGAACATTTGACTTGACCGATGAAGGTTACGGAAAATTCTCAGGAGAAGTGTCTTTAGAAAATAATGGTGGCTTCTCTTCAATACGGTATGATATAAAGACTCTCCCTGTAAATTCTAACAATACTATCCGTATCCGCTTAAAAGGTGATGGTAATCCCTACCAATTTCGGATAAAAGATAAGCGCAGACAATACTACAGTTATATTAAAACATTTAAAACTAGTGGTGACTGGCAAACCCTTGAATTCAGATTGAAAGACTTCTACCCTACCTTTCGCGGCAGAGAATTGGACCTACCTAATTTTAATCACGATACCATAGAAGAACTACAGTTTTTAATTGGCAATAAAAAGCCACAAGCATTCAAATTACTAATAGCGTCTATAGAATTGGTTGATTGACAAAACCGGTGTTATTTTAAATACTCGTCTACTATCTTAAAACCATAGTTAACCTTCTAAAATATTATCAAGCTTAAAACTGAATGCCGGAGGTGTTTCGCTTACTTGTTTAATACTAACATAGATTTTAAGAAGTATTTACGGGATATTTAAAATCATAATCGTTGTTGGTTACTCCACTAACGCTTATTGCATAGCCACTACAGTATCGCATCAAAGGCCTAAAACAGTTGACTCTCAAAATTCAACAGTTGGGTAGTTTCATTTTTATTTCCATATGGTTTTGTTGCAGATTTGTTCCAACGATAAACATATAAACAACAAATAGTATGAAAACAATTGGACTTATTTTAGGATTAGTATTTAGCAGTTTAGTAGCAACCGCACAAGACAAAGAAGGTGTAACCATAACTGTGGTTATAGAAAATGTACTCTCGAATGAAGGTACTGTTATGGGAGCCTTACATACAGAACAAACTTTTATGAAAGGTCCTGGTATAATGAACCAACAACTAGATGCGACCAAAGGAGAAGTTACACTGACGTTTGAAAATGTGGAGAAAGGAAATTTTGCGGTAATGCTCTTACATGATACCAACCAAAACAAAAGAATGGATTTCGAGGCAAACGGTATGCCCAAAGAAAATTACGCGACATCTGGTGGAACTGATTTTGGCCCTCCAAGTTTTGCTTCTGCCAAATTTAAAGTAGCCGATGAAGATTTAGAGTTCAGAATTCGGTTCTAAATACGCAAACGCATCCTCAATAAAAAGCTCCTTATGTAGGAGCTTTTTTTATGTGTTCAAACATTAGATTACTAGGTTCTAAAAATCCTATCAAGGCACCTATCACTATAATAAAATCAAATAAACCTGACGATTATAATAAGTTTAACTGGTAGTTTATTTAATTTTGTAACGTAAAATTACCCTTATGACTATTACACAATTACAATATGTACTGGCGGTTGCCGAATATCGAAATTTCACACTGGCTGCGGAAAAAAGCTTTGTTACTCAGCCTACGCTAAGTATGCAGGTACAAAAGCTGGAAGACGAGCTAGACGTCTTATTATTTGACAGAAGCAAAAAACCCATCTCCATTACAGAAGTTGGAAAAAAAATTGTGGCACAAGCTAAAAACATTGTAAACGAAGCTGGGCGTATAAAAGATATCGTAGATCAAGACAAGGGATATATAGGTGGGGATTTCACTTTGGGTATTATTCCAACGGTTATGCCCACATTGTTGCCTATGTTCTTAAAAACCTTCATTACTAAATATCCTAAAGTAAATCTTATCATAAAGGAACAAAGCACGGAAAACCTGATAAAAAATATCCAGGATGGTCATTTAGATGCGGCCATTGCCGCTACGCCCTTAGAAATTGAATATATTAAAGAAAGACCTTTATATTACGAGCCCTTTGTAGGGTACATTACTTCTGAGCACCGGTTAAGCGGAATTAAGGAATTAACGGTAGAAGACCTGGACGTTTCTGATATATTACTATTACAGGATGGCCATTGTTTTAGGGACGGCGTATTAAACCTCTGTAAAACGCCGAAAAAACTGGGAGATGAACATTTTAAATTACAAAGTGGAAGCTTCGAAACCTTGGTAAACCTTGCCAATGAGGGATTGGGGATGACACTTCTCCCCTATTTAAACAGTATGGAACTTAGTCCCGAAAACAAAAAAAACATTAAATACTTTAAAGAACCCTCACCAGCACGTGAGGTAAGTATTATATTTCATAAAAATGAGCTAAAGATTCAGATAACAGAAGCATTAAGGGAAGTCATAACCAGTATTGTAAAAGGGGCAATCACATTTCAGGACGTGAAAATTATTAGTCCATTAAACAAATAAAAAAGCCACTTTGAAGTGGCTTTTTGTTATACTTTTAAATACGTTAAACTGTTTTGTAATTCTGGTTTGTCCGTTATGAACTTGTGTAACCAGAGTCTCAATTCTTCTACCTCTTCAGGTAGTAAAAGTTGAAGGGCTTTTTTTAGTTCTTTGCAAAATAATTTTACATCGAAACTAACTTTTTTCAGCACTGTCTTGCTGTACTCAAGCATTGGTTTTGCCATTGTAGTACCTTGTTTATTAATTAGTTGTTACGTAAATTTAAACATAAAATAAGATATAATATTATAATTGACACGTTAAAATAAACTTAGAAATGTTAAATCTGAGTAAGCTTGAACCTCTTAACAAATTTACCTTCCATAACTAAATGAAAAAAGTGCTCCTGAGTTGTTGTCTTATAACCGGGTTGATAAGTTGTTCGTCAACCAAAAAAATGGTTTTAAAAAATATAGACAATACGCTATCCTCAACCTTTTATGATAACCAGTTTACAGGTGTTTTGTTTCTAGATGGCAATAGCAAGGACACCCTGTTTAGTCGAAATAGTGACAAGTACTTTACCCCTGCAAGCAATACTAAGATTTTTACCTTATATACAGCCTTAAATACCCTCCCGGATAAAATCCCAGCATTACGATACCTTAAGCAAAACGACACCTTGTACGTTGAAGGCACAGGAGACCCCTCTTTTCTACATCCTTATTTAAAGGATAGTACGGCTTTTTATTTTCTTCAACAGCATAAAAATATTGCCTTACATACCGGTAATTTTCAAGATTCCAGCTTTGGGCCTGGTTGGTCCTGGGACGATTATGAGTACTATTACTCCCCAGAAAGAAGCGGCTTTCCAATGTACGGTAATGTGGTACTAATTTCCAATAAAGTAGGAGCACAAATTTTACCTGAGTATTTTAATGATAGTGTGGTGCACGTTTCAAATAATACCAACCGCGAAATGCATCGTAACCTGTTTTATTTTGATGCCACTAGGACAGACACCTTGGAAGTACCCTTTAAAACTGGAAATACTATCCTTAAAAACCTACTGGAAAAGGAATTGAACCAGAAAATAAAAGTTACCCTACAAATGCCTATTGGAAAGAAAAAAATATTGCATGGTATAAAAGCCGATTCCCTCTACGTCAGATTGATGCATAAAAGTGATAATTTTATTGCCGAACAATTACTGCTTCTTTCTGCATCTGAAACCACGGATACCCTAAACAGTAAACTGGCGATAAGGAATACCTTGGAAAATTTACTACCAAACGTACCGCAACAACCCAGGTGGGTAGATGGGTCTGGATTGTCCCGTTACAATTTATTTACACCCCAGTCTATGGTGCATGTCTTAGAACGCCTTTATGAAGAACTGCCGAAAGAGCGACTTTTTAAAATTTTTCCATCAGGAGGCGTATCCGGAACTTTAGAGAATTCGTATGGTAGTGAGTACGAACCATACCTCTATGCCAAATCTGGGAGTTTAAGCAATAACTATTGCTTGAGTGGTTATTTATTGACAAAATCTGGCAAGACGGTTATATTTAGTTTTATGAACAACCATTTTAGACAACCTTTATCAGAAGTAAGATTACGAATGCAACAGATTTTTGAGAATATTAGAGATACGTATTAAATAGCCCGTGGATTGTCTATGATTGCACTATAATGTTTTAGAAATTCCCTATTCCATTACACTTTATGCTCATTTATGCTTCTATTCCCTATTGGGCAAGAACTTTATTTACCGGTGTAGCCAAAGTACCTTTTTTAACGTGTGCTGAAAAGGTATCTAATAACAACTGTAGTTTCGGCTGAATATGGGTTTTACAAAACGGCCGCTCCGTGTCTGTAAAGTAATAATTATGGAATTGACTATCAGAGGGTTTAAAAGTGTTGAACCAAAGTACTTGTGTAATAAGGGGTTCAACAAAATCGCCTTGTATCGCTTCTAATAAACCAGATATGAGTCCGGCATCTTCATCTGAAAATATATAAACAGCAGAACGGTACTTGCTGCGCATGGAATGTTGAGAAGTGCTATTGTGAGTGTGCAAATGAACAGCAATAATATCCTTCAAACTAATACTATCCTCATAAAAGTGAACTATTACTGCCTCCGAAAAGGATGAATTAACCCCAGTAGAGGCAATGAATCCCTGTTCTACATTATACACACCCTTTAGGGATTGAAAAACTGCCTCGGTGCACCAATAGCACCCACCGCCTAGTCCAATTTTTTGTAACTTCTGCATAGCCTGTTGGTCGTAAAAAAGTAGCTAAAATAACACCATGAATTACCCTTAAAAAATACCCGTTAATGCAGCATGCTGCAACAGCATAACACTCTTGGCATCTTTTATACCACCGCTAGAAACCATATCCAGTGCCTCTGTAAAGGTACACTCCAAAACTTCAATATTCTCAGTTTCATCTTCAACACCACCGCCTTCTTCTACCTTCATATGCGTGTCATATTCCCCCAGAAAAAGATATAGTTTCTGTGTAACGGAACCAGGACACATAAAAGTAACCATCACCTGCTGAACAGCATTTAGTTTGTAACCTGTTTCTTCTAAGGCTTCTTTTTTTATACATTCCTCGGGCGATAGTCCGTCTAAAAGGCCAGCGCATACCTCAACCATCATACCATTATCATTACCGTTAACGTAGGTTGGCATCCGAAATTGCCGTGTAAGCACTACGGTTTTCCTCTCCCGATTGTACAGCAGAATGGCAGCACCATCGCCACAATCATAGGATTCCCTACGTTGGGTTTCCCAAGTACCGTCTTCTTTTTGATATTCAAAATTGTAGTTGTTTAAAGTGTACCAATTATCTGACAACTCAACTTTTTCAATATTCTTTATTCGTTCGTTCTTCACAGTACAAAGTTAAAAACTCCTAAGATATAATTCCCCCATTAATTAGTATCTTTCTCATTTAAGACCAAAACTTGCTTTAATATGAAAACCTTTACCGGTATTTGGCTACTTCTCATTTTAACTCCTTTCGGCCTTTTTTCACAGGATTTAGGAGAAGATTATATTTTGGAATGGAAGAAGTTTCACCCTTCAAAAGCCCTTAATTTAGGTATGCGGCCATCGGTTTTCCAGTATGAAGATCGTTCTAACGGAACGATTATCAAATGGTTGGGCTTTAACGAGAGAATACTAACAGAATTATCCGCTACGAACTCAAATATTGACCCAATTGATGGACGACTTTTAAGAGTGAAGGCACAGTCAGAAGTAGACAAATGGAAAACACTAAGTGAACATACTACTTCACTTCGGTTGTATTCCAAATTGATTAAAAAAGCAATTATATCAGTTTTCAAGGCTGATTATCTTCTTAGTTCCGAGAAATCGATATTGATTTGCGACCGACTTACAGCAATAACAGAACTAGCCAAAGCCGCACAATCGAATCTAAAGCAAGTATCAAAAATTGATTTAGAAAAAGGTTTGGAAGATTTGGGGAGTTTAAGTGATTTTCTTCAAAAGGATTTAGAGAAACAACTACAATCAAACGGACTATCAAAAACCTGTAAAGGCCTTTATTTAAAGCTAACAATAGCGATACAAAGTGTAGAAGAACTAAAAAAATTTAGTACCTCTACGCTTAAAAAAAATACGCTAGAATCGGTTTCTATTCTAGGGGAGCAAGAATATGACCGCAGATTGTCACTTTATACCGATAGTAATCTTACTTCAAAAAAATTAGCCGAAATGGCATTGGCCGAAATCCAGACCGTAAAAGGTCTGATGAATGAAGTCTCTAGAAAATATATTACCGAAACCTATCCTGACAAAGCACTTCCAAAAAACGATTTGGAAATTATCAATTTGGCCTTATCGGATATGGAAAAAGATGCCCCTATCAGTGCTACGGACTATCTTCAATTTTGGAAACAATTAGCAAACTCAGCTATTAAATTCATTAAAGAAAAGGACATCGCTACATTACCTAAGAACAATACCTTAAACATACAAACCGCATCTGAAAGCGCTGGTGCTGCAGCGCGTATCGGATGGGTAGCAAGTGCTCCACCTTTTGACCCCAATCCTGTGACCACGTTGAATTTACCATCTATTCCCGAAACGCTCCCGATACAGGAACAAATCGATTTCTGGGCATCATTTAATAAGCCTTTCAATCGTATGATTGTTATTCATGAATTGTATCCTGGGCATTACATGCAATTGAAAATTAGTCGAGAAACGCCGCATCCGATTCGTATGTTATTTCCGTACGGAATATACATCGAAGGCTGGGCTACCTTCGCGGAAAAAGTAGTGCTCGATGCCGGATGGGAATCAGGAAATTCCCTAACCTATTTAGCACATCTACGTAAACGTCTCGAAAATGCAAACAGAGCGTATACCTCAGTAAAAGTGCATTGTACTGAATGGAATCAGGAACACGTCCTAAAATTCTCTACCGAAACTTCCTTATTGGCTCCACAATTCGCTAAAAGCCTTTGGGGGCGCATTATGAACTCTCCTATGCAATTGACATCTTACTATTTGGGCGGAACACAATTCACAAAATTACTAAAAACCGAGAAAGAGCGTTTGGGAAATAACTTCAACTTAAAATTGTTTATGGACACTGTGATGAAAGCAGGACCTATTCCTATTGACGAATTTTATCCTATATTCAAAAATACCAAGCTTCAATAATTTATGGAAAGAATAGAATTACAACCTGGATACTCTATTTCCAGCGTCATCAAAGGAGGATGGCATTTGGCCGGTGGTCATGGAAGTATAGCTGAAGAACAGGCTTTGGAAGATATGCGCCATTTTGTGAACGCAGGAATTACCACCTTTGACTGTGCGGATATTTATACAGGTGTAGAAGAACTCATTGGTACGTTTATAAAAAAATATCATAGTGAATTCCGAGCCGGAGACTTGCCTCCAATTCAAATCCACACTAAATACGTACCAGATTATAGCGCATTGGCGACTTTGACAAAGGAGCAAACCACAGCTATTATTGACCGTTCCCTCAAACGATTGGGTGTAGAACAGTTAGATTTAGTGCAATTCGCTTGGTGGGATTATCAGTTTCCCAAGTATTTGGAAACCGCAGTGCACCTTTCTGAGTTGCAGAAAAGTGGAAAAATACGGTTGTTGGGCATTACCAATTTCGATACCCAGCGTATTCAGGAAATGCTTGATGCTGGGGTTGATATTGCGGCTAACCAAGTGCAATATTCTGTGCTTGATCAGCGTGTGGAAACCGACATGACTCCGTTGGCAAGAAAGAATAACATTCCTTATCTGTGTTATGGCACCGTTGCCGGTGGATTTCTAAGTGACCGCTATTTGGGTGCACCCGACCCAATTCAACCCTATGAAAATCGTTCCTTAACCAAATACAGGTTAATCATTGACGAATTTGGTGGGTATAAATTGTTTCAACAGGCATTGCAAATGCTACGGGAAATTGCTAACAAATATGAGGTAGGCATTACAGAAGTCGCATGCAAGTATATTCTCCAGAAACCTATGGTGGGAGGAGTGATTGTCGGTGCACGAAATCGCAAGCATTTGGAAAGTTTACAAAAGCTTGCCAAGTTTCATTTGGATAGTGGCGATCTAAGCAAGATTGGAACAATAGTTTCGCAAAGCAAAGGTCCAAACGGACCATTTTACGATTTGGAACGCGACAAAACTGGTAAACATGGCGCTATCATGAAATACAACCTCAACGAAGACTGATTTTGAAACTCGAAGATACATCGAAACAGCTCCCAAAACTCGAATTTTACGGGGGTACTTTAGGCGTTCTTTTCCCATTTTTTCTATTTGTTACCGGAGTAATTACCATAGCACTTTCCGGAGCTCCGGATGAACGCGGATTCTGGCCCGTATTAATTCTTGCACTTGGTCTAGGTCTAATTCTTTGTAAAGATAGAACTGCCTTTTCCGAAGCCGTCATCTCAGGAATGTCACAAAAAATCGTGATGATTATGATTACTGCTTGGATTTTGGCCTCTATCATCGGGATTTTAATGACCTTGACAGGATTTGTAGAAGCGCTAATTTGGCTTTCGAACCAGGTACAGCTTTCGGGTACAGGCTTTGTAATCGCAACTTTTATTATCTGTTGTATAGTATCCCTTTCTACCGGTTCTAGTTTTGCTACTATTTTAATCTGTAGTCCCCTGCTCTACCCGTCTGGCGGAATACTTGGAGCACACTTACCAGCTTTGGCGGGTGCCATTATCGGTGGTGCTACGTTTGGAGATTTTATTGCGCCTATCTCCGATACCACCATTGCCAGCGCCTTAAGTCAAGATGCTGAAATCGGAGCTACCATCAAGAGTAGATTAAAATATGTGCTGCCAGCTGCATTTTTGGCCCTTGTTGCTTATTTTATCGTTGCCTATAGCTCTGATTCCGCGGAAGGCATTAGTAAAGCTAGCTCTTTGAGCAACCCAAAAGGGCTCCCCATGCTTCTAATTCCGGCTTTTGTGATTTATCTTTTCTTAAAAGGAAAACACCTCTTACATGGGCTCCTATTCGGATTATTATTCGGAACACTTCTTGGTCTTATTTTGGGACTATTACCTCTTTCAGAAGTTCTTTCTTTGGATTTGGAGAACTTTGCTGCCAAGAGTTTCATAATCGATGGTATAAACCGCGCTGTGGGTTTGAGTATATTTACCATATTATTAATGGGATTGGTTGCGACGCTAAAAGCAAGCGGACTCATGGACAAACTGGTGGACTTTGCCGCCACGCGTGCCAACACAGAGAAACATGCAGAAGGTTGGATAGCTGGCGTCATGAGTATTGCTGTATTATTGACGACACACAGTATTGTGGCTATTTTAATGGTTACCGATTTTACTAAAAAAACAGGAGAACGGTCAGGCGTATCGGTAATAAGACGGGCTAACTTATTAAGTTTGATTGCATGTATATTTCCCTTTGTGCTACCTTATTTTATTCCTGTAATCTTAATGGCTAACATGACGAATACCGGGGAAGAATTTGGAATCCCACAGGTGAGTCCACTAGAAGTGGGTCTTTATAATTTCATGTCTTGGGGTCTATTAGTCATGGCATTAATCACCCTACTTTTTGGCTGGGGAAGAACAAAACTAAAAAATAATGAAGAAGGCTGAAGAATTAAGAGACGACCAATTTGAACTCTATGACTTAACCGTTATAGTAGAGAAAATAGAAGGGAATTGCACCTGTAATATGGTTATTGGAGATGAATTTTACTTAAAAGGTGGGAAATTATCGATGCCAGAAGAATCGGATTTTTGTTTGTACGCACTCCAATCTACTATTCCACTCTTACCCACCAAACAAAGAAAAAACCACCCTGCCGATTGGATGGAAACCGATGCCCGAGTCGTTTGTCCAGACCCTGAATGTAAGTTGGTCATGCGCATAGACCGTGACGCGCTTAGGCTTTTAAATCATGATGATGTGAGTCCGGTGAAGTGGGAGAAAAAATAAACTTCTAGAACACTAAATTCACCCCAAACTCCACCGATTCCAGAACCAATAACAATAGTATCATAAGCTAATTTTTTTGATACCATAAATTACCACTTTTAACATTTTTAAGGCCATATCGTAAGTAAACTTAAAAAATGGAAACCGGCTACCTTTTCTAATCCTAAAATTGACCTTATATTTAACGAATTAATATAAGTTCTAAGTGCAAAAACCAGATATAAACACATATATCTCCTAAATAATCCTATTTTGAAAAAGACCATTTTAAGTATAATTTTTGTTGGATGTATGCTTCTAGGATGCAAATCCAAAACTGACAAAACCGAAGAAACTAGATTACCAAGAATAGCAATTGCAGGCATTGGAATAGAATCTAGTACCTTTTCCCCTGCGCAGACGCATGAAGAGGCTTTCCATGCGAGAATCGGAGATTCTATTTTTAGTCGTTATCCTTTTTTTAATGCAGGAACAGCTATCCGTAAAAGAGCGGAATGGGTACCTACACTATTGGGGAAATCATTACCTGGAGGTATTGTGACCCGCGAAGCCTACGAATCCATGGTTAAAAAGACATTGAAAATGTTAAAAGAAAATGGACCCTATGACGGTCTCTTTTTTGATCTTCACGGCGCAATGAGTGTTGTGGGACTTCAAGATGCGGAAGGCAATTTAATTAAACGCGTTCGCGAGGTCATTGGTACGGATGTTTTGATTTCGACTTCAATGGATTTGCATGGTAACGTGACTAAAACACTGGCAGAACATTCAGATCTTATAACCTGTTACCGAATGGCACCCCATGAAGATGCCTTAGAATCAAAAGCTCGAGCAATAACGAATATGCTTGATCGTCTGGAAAGCGGTAAGGGCAAACCTAAATTCAAAGCATGGGTTCCTGTTCCCATACTATTACCCGGTGAAAAAACCAGTACACGAATTGAACCCGGAAAAAGCTTATATGCAAAGATTCCAGCGATAGAACAACTAGAAGGTGTCATAGATGCCGCCATTTGGATGGGATACCCTTGGGCAGACGAAGCTCGTAACCACGGTGTGGTAGTGGTCACAGGAGATGACAAAGAACAAGTCACTAAAGCTGCCGAAAATTTGGCAAAAGCCTATTGGGATGTCAGGAAAGAATTTGAGTTTGTGGCTCCAGTAGCCACCTTGGATGAAAGTTTGCAACTGGCACTAGCGAGTGAAGCAACTCCATACATAATTAGTGACATGGGAGACAACCCTACCGCCGGTGGTGCCGGAGATGTCACTTGGACGTTAAGGGAACTATTAAACCGACCTGAATTTAAATCGGAAACGGGACCGTCATTAATCTATGCGTCTATTCCCGGACCTGAACTCATAGCCGCGGCATTAAAAGTAGGTTTGGGCGGAAAAGTATCTGCCATGGCTGGTGCTCAGGTAGATGACCGCTTTGCTCCTCCGCTCAAATTAGAAGGAACCGTTACCGCTATTAGAGAAGGTGACCGTGATGCTAAAGTAGAAGTTGTCGTAAAAATTGGAAGTATCAGCGTCATCGTGACCGACAAACGTAAACCCTATCACCAAGAAGCAGATTTTACAGATTTGGACTTAAATCCTCGTGAGTCTGATATTGTAGTTGTAAAAATAGGCTACTTGGTTCCTGAGTTATACGAGATGCGTGGCGATTGGATTATGGCATTAACACCTGGGGGCGTAGATCAAGACTTGGAACGCTTAGGTTACGAAAATATAAAAAGACCCATGTTTCCTTTGGATAAGGACATGAAAGACCCAGATTTAAGTGCTCGATTGATAAAGTCATCAAACCAATTGAATTGATAGTTCATTTTCAAATGGAAAAATGGCGTTTAAACTATCTCTAAAACATAAATTACCAATCTTTGATTTGTAAATAAAATAATACATTATATGATTATAGAACCTAGAACCCGTGGATTTATCTGTACAACTGCCCATCCGGTTGGCTGTGCGGAAAATGTAAAAAATCAAATCGCATACATAAAATCGAAAGGAACCGTTGTTGGTCCTAAAAAAGTTTTGGTCATTGGCGCATCTACAGGTTTTGGCTTAGCGTCTAGAATAACAAGTGCCTTTGGGAGTAATGCTGCGACTATTGGGGTGTTTTTTGAAAAACCACCAGCTGTAGGCAAAACGGCCTCCTCTGGCTGGTACAATACTGCTGCCTTTGAAACAGAAGCACATAAAAAAAATTTGTATGCTAAAAGTATTAATGGAGATGCATTTTCAAATGAAATCAAACAAGAAACAATAGCACTAATCAAACAAGACCTCGGGCAAATAGACTTAGTTATCTACAGCCTTGCTTCCCCAGTCAGAACACACCCTGAGAACGGTGTACGTTACAAATCTACACTTAAACCTATTGGAGACTCATATACTAACAAAACTGTAGATTTTCATACAGGAGAAGTCAAGGAAATTACAATTGAGCCCGGGACGGAAGAAGATATTGAAAACACCGTCACCGTAATGGGGGGTGATGATTGGCAACTTTGGATTAATGCGTTGATGAAAGCAGATTTACTTTCTGAAAATTTTAAGACCCTTGCCTATTCTTATATTGGCCCTAAACTAACAGAAGCGGTTTATCGTAAAGGAACTATTGGTAGAGCGAAAGATGACTTAGAAAAAATGGCTTTTACTATTACAGACGCACTTAAAGATATAAATGGAAAAGCTTATGTATCCGTCAATAAGGCACTAGTAACACAATCAAGTTCCGCTATTCCTGTAATTCCGTTATACATTTCTCTGTTATACAAGGTGATGAAAGCCGAGGGCTTACAAGAGGGATGCATTGAGCAAATACATCGCCTTTTTAATGAGCGATTATACCTTGACGGCATACCAACGGACAAAGAAGGAAGAATACGTATTGATGATTGGGAAATGAAGGCGAGCGTTCAGGAACAAGTAGCTGAGTTATGGCAACAGGCAACAACGGAAACGCTGCCCGAAATAGGAGATTTAGAAGGATATACGACCGAATTTTTTAATCTCTTTGGATTTAAAGTCGATACTGTGGATTATACAAAAGAAGCAAATGAAATGACCGCTATACCCAGTATAGCGTAATAAAGAATTTACCTAGTAGCAACATAACATAGGTAGAAGTGTTTAGCAGAATTAAACCGTAACTGCCTGATTTAGATAGCGTCTAAAAGGAAGCATTTCGTTATAGATTTTTATGACTTTTTTATCAAAATCAGCTGCAAAAATTTCTTTAGTTGAAAAATCGGTGGCGACAGCAAAGGTTTTGTTTCGTAGCAAATTGATATGAGGATGATTATTTGTAAACCCTTTTGGAGAATTGGTGAGCTTTGCATCTTCCCATAATCCGCCAAAGGTTTGTTTAAAGGATTTTTTATCTAGGATTTTCTTCAGTTCTTGGCCATCATAGTCAATAGCATCGCGAATGCTGCGTAAGCGCTTTGAATCCGGTCGCCAAAGCCCGCCAGCAAACATACAGCGTTCGATACCAATTTCTATATAAAAATCACCTGTATTGGGACGCTTATCCAATCCCCCGCCAAAATGGTCTTTGTAAATGGGTTTGTTGGGGTGAAACATCAAGTTGTTATTGATTCGGTTGATTCCCTTTTTACCTGGTGTATCGTAATATTCATTATCAAGGACAGCTATTTTTGTATTTATCCCATCTAACCAGCCAATAAAATCATTCCGGACTTCGATGTACCATTTTCGGTTGGCGTCCATCCAGTCTTTATTATTATTCTTTTGTAGTTCTTTTAGAAAAGTGATTTGATTTTTGAAGTTCATAATAAATAAATGATAGACATTAGAAGATAGAAATGTAAGGTTATAGCGTTGGGATTGTCAATAGGACAAAAAATTGAAATAGGTCGTCTTGCCAAGACATGAAGAAATTTTTTAAAGTTAATTAATAATATAAATGACCTATATCTCTCTAAATAAGTAGATTGCGTCGTTACAAAACGTTTGTTTTATATTCATACCACCCTTGAACTTACGATTTAAAATCTACGGTCCCCACCAATAATATCTCCTAACCCCCCCAAAAGACTTCCTTCTCCTTTATCTTTTCCACCACGTGGAATAGAGGCTAGAACACGACTTGCCAGCCTGCTAAAAGGTAAGGATTGAATGTAAACTGTTCCCGGACCACGGAGCGTAGCAAAGAACAAACCCTCCCCACCAAAAATAGTATTCTTGATTCCTCCTACGAATTCTATATCATAATCCACGGTTTGCGAAAAACCTACAATACAACCGGTATCCACTTTTAAGACTTCACCAGAAGCGAGTTCTTTTTTGGCAAGGGTTCCGCCTGCATGTACAAAAGCCATACCATCTCCCTCCAATTTCTGCATAATAAAACCTTCTCCTCCAAAAAGTCCCCTTCCTAATTTTTTAGAAAATTCCACACCAATAGACACCCCTTTTGCAGCGCAAAGAAATGCATCTTTCTGGCAGATAAATTTTCCATTCTTTTCGGATAGGTCAATTGGTAGTATTTTGCCTGGATAGGGAGATGCAAAACTGACTTGTTTCTTTCCTTGCCCCATGTTTAGAAAAGCCGTCATAAAAAGACTTTCGCCAGTTAACATTCGTTTTCCTGCAGAAAATAATTTACCCAATACCCCTTTCTCCTGATTAGAACCGTCTCCAAAAATAGTGTTCATTTGAATATCGGAATCCATCATCATAAAACTGCCTGCTTCGGCCACAACAGCTTCTTGTGGGTCCAGTTCAATTTCAACGTATTGCATTTCTTCTCCAAAAATTTGATAATCTATTTCGTGTGCGTTCATAATAAGTGCTTTTTTTAACCCGCGTAGGTGGAAATCTGTTTACTTGATGATTACTATCAGTTAGTTGATGAAAATTCGAATTTGTTACAGCTAGCATTATTTCTATCGGCGTAACCTGTAAATTCCGAATAGCTATACTACACTTTTTGGCGGAATCACAAACAGGGTATTTTATAATAACACTAGGGTTTAATAACGTAATTAAATAGTCTCGACACTAGGAAAAACATAACTCCACTGCATACTACTACATCAGGTTACTTCAAAAACGGCCTGACAAAATAAACGCTAAACCATCAACCTTTAGTAGAGACCAAAAGAAGAAAGGGTTCTAATAGCTATTAGTTTATAGATCTAAGTGCTACGTTAAATATTAAAACGGCACCACCAGGGATACTTCCTCGTCCACTATCCCCATAACCCAACCGAGAAGGAATCAACAAAACACCGTTTCCACCTTCACCAAAATAGGTAAGCCCTTCAGTCCAACCAGGAATTACCTGGTTCAAATTAAAAGAAATACCATCAGCATTACTTTCGTCAAAAACCTTGCCATCGGTGAAATAACCCCTATAGGCGACGGTAACATTAGAACTGGATAGGGGCTTATTAGCTGATCCTTCATTGTTTATTACATAATACAATCCAGAGGCACTTTTTTGTGCTACCAAACCTTGGGCACTTATATACTCCAGAATTTCATTTTCGTTTGCTTCGGCAAAATCTTTTTGGCTGTCGTCAGAAGCGCAATTAACAAAAAGCAGTAACATTAAGGGAATTAAAATTTTTCTCATAACTTTTTCGGGTTCGAATACAAAACACATGGGTGTTTACGCAACTCTTAGTTTTTAATGCAATGTAATGACTAACTAGGTACTGGTAAAATTTTTTTTGATAAACCCAGAGAAAATAACGATACATAGAACGGTATGGAATGCAAAGTAGTATTGGTAGGGCTTTGACTCTGCTGTCAAAACCTAGGCATTTAGATGAAAACTGAACTATTGTTTTAAACGTAGCGTCCACTCAAAATTAAAAGTCGATACCACTACCCCATCTTCATTAACCCCAACAGATTTCATCCAAATAGTTTGTCCTTCGCCGGTTGCAATAGTTTTGTCCAGCGCATTCTTTATTACATGACCATCCTCGCATGTAAACGTAATTCTACCTTTTGCTTTTTTTGAAAAATTAGCATTATTATTAGCTACAAGCATGGAGATTTTACGTCCACTATCTTCTATTTGATCTATCATTAGAACACCAGTAGATAGCTCTGCTGCCATACCTTGCACGGCCCAAAACATAGATTTAAACGGGTTCTGGTTGCGCCAACCATGGGTTACGGTGACTACAGCTTTAGTTTTATCAATAAATTTTAATCGAACTCCACACCACCACGCCGCAGGTAATTTAAAGAAGGTAAATAAGTTTAATTTGCCCGTAGATACTGCCATTCCCCTTAATATTTAGATAAAAGTATTGAAAATAATCGAATACTTAAATGTTAATTAATTGTTAATATTTAGTACTTTGTTTTGCATAGTACCTTCTTTTAACCATATATTTGCATAGTAAGTTATTAGGTAATCAATACAAATAGTCTAAACCTAGTAACCCACATCAATCATCAACACAGAACAAGACATGACCGAAACACTATCAAAACACGAGCGTACTCTATCCGCTATTATCCATGCGAGTACCTTTTCGAAATTCATTTTCCCATTCGGAAATTTTATAATCCCTTTGGTTTTATGGACGGCCAACAAAAAAGAATATGAATTTGTAGACTATAATGGCAAGCAGGCACTTAATTTTCAGATTAGCCTGTTACTTTATTCAATTATCGCAGGGATTATAAGCATTCCATTTTTTATCGGTTTTTTTCCTAACATCTTTGACGTTAACCTTTTTGGCCTTCATAGCCTAAGTGATTACAACAACTTGAACATTCATTTTGATAGTGACGATTTCAAATTTGGTACTTGGCTACTTCCCTTAGGAATATCGGGACTATTACAAGGAGCTTTATTTATGGTAAATGTCGTCTACACCATTTTAGCTACTATAAAAACAAACGAAGGAGAAACTTTTGAATATCCAGTAACTATAAAATTTATTAAATAATGATAACCTTACTAAAGATCATTGTAGCTGGCATTGTTGCTTTGTTTGCCAGCTTAGCCTTTGGACAGGTGGAAGTGAATTCAGAATTGCACCTGTTATTGGCACAAAAAGATAGCTTGCTATTTAATGTTGCTTTCAACTCTTGTAACACCAACGTACTGGAAGAAATCTTTACAGAAGACTTTGAATTTTACCATGATAAAGGTGGTCTTACGGAAGGTAGAGACGCTTTTTTAAATCCGATGAAAGAAAATTGTGCACAACGCATTACAACTGAAATGCAGCCTTCTAAAAGGATTTTAATAGCAAACAGCTTAGAGGTGTATCCACTATATAAGAATGGCGAGCTATACGGCGCTATTCAACACGGCATCCATCGCTTTGAATCATTAGATAAAGACAACTGCTACCAACGAGGGGATATTGCGAAATTCACTCACGTATGGGTCAAAGAAAATTTAGTATGGAAAGTAAAACGAGAATTAAGTTACAATCATCAATACAAACAATAATCAAACAGGATACTCATCACATCCTTTGGAGTTTATTCATCAATAAACAAAGCTTGAACTTATTTTAGTAGTTGTTTCAAGAAATACCGAAACGAGTTTAGGGTTAAGAAACGAACAGTTAACCATGCAGACGATTACAGAAAAATTGAAAAAACCCCCCAGTAAAAAGGGACTGCATACAAAGCAAAAACAAATTATGAATGTAGAAAACACAAAAGCGCAAATGCGAAAAGGTGTTTTGGAATATTGCATTTTGTCTATCCTTAACGGACAGGACAAGTATGCCTCCGAGATACTTGGCACATTAAAAGACGCCAAAATGCTAGTGGTAGAAGGCACTATTTATCCCCTATTAACACGGTTAAAGAATGCGGGGCTTCTTAATTACCGTTGGGAGGAATCGACTTCTGGACCGCCACGCAAGTACTATACCCTTACTGAAACAGGAAAACTATTTTTAAAAGAACTAGACACTACTTGGGATGAGTTGCGAAAAGCGACCAATTTGGTAACAAAGAACAAATAGCATTATCGACAATCTTAAAACTACGACCTGAAACAAGTTCAGGGTAAAAACATCAACAAATGAACAAGACAGTAAATATTAATCTAGCAAATACACTCTTTCATATAGATGAGATTGCGTATAATAAAATGCGAAGGTATTTGGAATCGGTAAAGCGTTCCTTCGCCAATACACCAGGAAGCGACGAAATACTTGCCGATATAGAGGCGAGAATCGCAGAACTATTCAATGAAAAATTAGACAACCAAAGACAAGTCGTTACCGAGAAAGAAGTCGATGCTGTCATTGCCATTATGGGACAGCCAGAAGATTATATGGTAGACGAGGATATTTTTGAAGATGAGCCAAAAGCGAAAAGCGCTACCAATGCCACTAAAAAGTCGAAAAAACTATACCGAGATACGGAGCATAAATATGTTGCCGGGGTTTCCTCTGGTTTAGCACATTATATTGGCATAGACCCCCTTTGGGTACGTATTCTTTGGATAGTGTTGACCATTGGGTCTACTGGTGGATTCATATTGATCTATGGCCTGCTCTGGATTCTTATCCCTGAAGCTAGCAGTACCGCGCAAAAATTGGATATGCGAGGACAGGATGTAAACATTAGCAATATAGAACGTAAAGTAAAAGAGGGTTTTGATGACGTTGCGGATCGCGTAAAAAGTGTCGACTATGAAAAAGTAGGTGATACCGTCAAAAAAGGAGGCAAAACGTTTTTTGATACGCTTGGAGATATCATTCTATTTTTCTTCAAGATTTTTGGGAAGTTTATTGGCATCCTACTTATTATCATTGGTGCATCTACCTTGATAGGATTGTTCATTGGACTACTATCCGTTGGTATATTGGATATGTTCCACGTTCCCGGAATAGATTTCTATCATCTGGTAAACTCTAGTAATCTCCCTATATGGGTAGTATCGCTATTGGCCTTTTTTGCTATTGGAATACCGTTTTTCTTCTTACTCTATTTAGGACTTAAGATACTGGTAGGTAATTTAAAATCTATTGGGCGTATCGCAAAGTTTAGTCTATTAGGGATGTGGCTTCTATCGGTTATTATGCTTATCGTTTTTGGAATTCGTGAGGCCGCATCACATGCCTATTCGGGTAGTACTACTCGTGAAAGTGAATTGTATATTGAAAATCCGAAGGACACCTTACAGATTAATCTAATTGCCGCAGATTACGACAGAAACAATGTAATGCACATGGGCAATATGATTATCACACATGATGATAACGGAGAAAAGATTTTGGCTTCGGAAGATGTTCGCTTTCGATTATCAAAATCAAAGGATTCCATTTTCCGTATGGAAGTCCGCAAAGAGGCAAACGGTGGTTCCTTTAAAAAAGCCAAGGCAACGGCAGAAGCTATTGCTTATGATTACGCTATAGAAGGAAATACCATAAACCTTAAAAACTACTTAACTGCAAGTGGAGACAGTAAGTTTAATGATCAAGAAATACGGGTAAACCTTTTAGTTCCGGTAGGTACCCTACTGAAATACGATAAAGGAAAAGGCCGAAGTTGGGTTATGCGTGCCGATACGAATCGTTCCTCGGACGAACTAAATGACCATACTTGGAAAATGACATCTGATGGAACGCTCGTTTGTTTGGATTGCCCTGAGGATATGGAAGACGAAGATTCAGACGAAAACCGTATCCAAATTAATGAAAACGGGATTGATATTAATATCAACGACAATGGAGAAAAAGGTAAAATAATTATCAATGAAGATGGTATAGACATCGATGTAAAGGATAATGGGGAATCGTTTAAAATAAAGGTGGATGAAAACGGAATCAAGATAAAGTCCGATGACAAAGAGAATTCTAACAGCTCACGACCATAATTTAACGGTTGGGTAAGTTTAAATCGCAGTATCGTTCAAAAATGGGGAGTTTTACGATATAGAAACGAAGTAAAATACCTTAAAACAATTTAACTAATCATTAATCAAACCTTGAAAACTCGGAAACTTTGGGACAAGGTAAAAAATAACAATCATGACAACACTAGTAAGAATTAGCATCGCATTGGCCTTAGCCCTGTTTTTATCGTCCTGTGGGTTTGACATCAACATAGGGGATTTTGGAACGGGTAAAAAAGGAAATGGAACAGTCGTAGCGGAAAACCGTGAAATTACAGCGGACTTTACCGGGGTACATGCGTCAGAAGGACTTGAGGTGTATGTAACCCAAGCGACCGACTTCAGCATATCAGTAGAAGCCGATGAAAATATTATTGACCTTATCGGAACAGAAATAAAAAATGGAAAATTAAAAATACACGCCATTGAGAACATTGGGCGCGCCACCAAAAAAGTATATGTTTCCTTACCTGAGATTACTGGTTTATTGAGCTCTAGTGGCGCGCACTTAACCGCACAAAACAAAATAACTGCAACTACCCTTATTATAGATGCTAGCAGTGGCGCCCGTATAAATGCCGATACCGACGCCAATAAATTAGAAATAGATGCCAGTAGCGGTGCTAATATTGACATTTCTGGCAGTGCTATGGATGTGTATGTTGATGGGAGTAGTGGAGCCAACGTTAGAGCCAAAAACTTAATGACTATCGAGTGCCGAGCAGAGGCCAGCAGTGGAGCATACATTAATATTAATGTATCCAAGTCATTGACGGCAGATGCCAGTAGCGGAGGAAATATCTCCTACTCAGGCGATGCCGAAGTAACCAAGAACAAATCGGTTTCTGGTAATGTTAACAAATATTAAGCCTGTTTGTCCATCGATTAACAACAAAACCAAAACCCAAGGGATTTTTCCTCGGGATTTGGTTTAAAAGTATCTGGCTAATATTTATATTTAGGGTATGAAAATAAGCCTAAAAAAATACGTTCTCCCCTTAAAGCATACCTTTAGCATCAGCAGAGAATCCCATGATTTTCAAAATAGTCTAATTATTGGTCTTACGCTTAATGGACAGACCGGTTATGGAGAGGCAACCTCCAATGCCTATTACAATATTAGCGTAGAAAGTATGATGACGGAAATCGTAACCAATCTATCCTTTCTTGAGAATTATAATTTCAACACACCCGAAGTATTTCATAGGTTTTTAGTTTCTAAAGGATTAAGTAATTTCGCTATTTGTGCTCTAGACCTTGCAGCACACGATCTCTACGGAAAACTGAACAACAAGCCCTTATATGAAATTTGGGGCACCAACACACGCCACTACCCAACCACAAACTACACTATAGGCATTGCTCCAATAGAAAAAATGGTAGAAAAAATGCAAGAAACACCATGGCCTATTTATAAAGTAAAATTGGGGACAGATGATGACGTGGCTATCGTACGCGAACTTAGAAAACATACCAATGCAGTATTTCGCATCGATGCTAATTGTGCATGGACGGCGGCCGAAACTATCAAAAATGCACCTTTATTAAAGGATTTAGGTGTGGAATTTTTGGAACAACCTTTAAAGGCAGATGATTGGGAAGGCATGGAAAAAGTGATGCACCAGAGCGTCTTGCCTGTCATAGCTGATGAAAGTTGTATTGTAGAAACCGATGTCGAAAAATGTGCACTCCATTTTAATGGTATTAATATAAAACTGACCAAATGTGGCGGACTCACCCCCGCCTTACGCATGATTAAAGAAGGAAAGAAACTGGGTCTTAAAGTAATGATTGGCTGTATGACAGAATCAACCGTGGGCATCTCTGCCATTGCACAATTACTTCCACAATTGGATTATGTAGATATGGATGGAGCGATGCTTCTCAAAGAAGATATTGCAACCGGTGTACACATTCTTAAAAATGGGACCGTAGTATTTCCAGAACTTCCCGGAACCGGAGTATCACTTTTTTAATGACTCATTTTATAGATTCCTTTCCCAGCCGCACCATTGATATAGATAGTATTACCTATACCTATTTTGGAGGTACCGCCTATTTAGGTTTGCAGGATTTCAAACCCTATCAGAATATTTTTATCGAAAATCTCAAGCGCTACGGTACCAACTATGGGGCTTCTCGAAAATCTAACGTTCGCTTTACGGTATTTGAAAAAGCAGAACTGGTTTTAGCAAATTTGGTTGGAAGCGAAGCTTGTCTTACTATGTCCTCCGGCTACTTGGCAGGTCAGTTTTTAGCACAGTTCCTAGAACATAAAAAACATAAACTATTCTATGCACCTAACACGCATTCCGCCCTATTTACTAAAAAGGCAAAAAACTATGATAGGTATACAAATCTTTATGAAGGCATTACCAAACATTTAGCATCCAAGAACTCTTCAATTCCGGTCCTATTCCTAGATAGTATCGATTTTTCAGGAATTAATTATCCGCAGTTTACGTTACTCAAAAGCTTACCCTTATCCGAAATTATTCTGGTTGTGGATGATTCCCATGGTATCGGTGTTGTTGGTGAAAATGGAATTGGTGTTTTTAAGGACCTTCAAAAATTAGGTGCGAAACAACTATTTATGTGCTGTTCTTTGGGAAAGGGATTTGGTATACAAGCAGGTGCGGTTTTTGGGACTAAAAAACACATTACCGTTATGGAAAATTCTACGTTCTTTGGAGGCGCCAGTCCCGCTAGTCCTGCAGGCGTAGCAACTTTTATAGATGCGCAAGGAATTTATCAAAAACGAAGAACTCTATTAGAGGAAAATCTTAGACTATTCTTACAAGAAACCAAAAAATTAAAGGTTTTCACTTACATGAAAGGACACCCTACATTTTCCTATCAAAACCAAAAACTAACCGATACCTTGTTTCAACATAAGATTATCGTAACCCATTTCAACTATCCAAACCAAAATGCCAATATTATGAGTAGAATAGTGATATCGGCTGTACATACCAAAAAAGATATTCTAAAGCTGACCAAAGTTCTAAATGAGAATATTTAAAATAATTATATTTTATTCGGAATATTAATTAAAATTTACATTACATTTTTACGAATATATCACTATATTTTTGTAAATTTTATGGTATTAATAAATACTAAAACATAAAACGCCATGAAAAAATTACTAGGACTAATCTTTTTAATGTTGATTTTGGTTTCGGCAACAGAATTTTCTGCTAACAAAACAGACACAATGCATTCTATAGAAGGTACATGGGAGCTTCAAAGCTTTTATAATTATGATGGAGAAGCCATTACAGATACGGTGCTACCACATACTAACTATCGACAAGTAAAAGTATACACCGGTGGAAAAATTATGTGGTCAAGATATTCTCCACAAGATACTATTGGACGCTTTGGGTACGGTTCTTATAAATTAGACGGTAACCAATTAATAGAGACTATAGAATATGGAGATTATCAGATGATGAGAGCCTTAGATACCATGCGGGTATTTTCGTTTGAACTTATGCTATCGAACGATACATACAGCCAAATTAGCTGGGACGAAGAAGGAAATCGCACTTTTTCGGAAAATTATGCTCGCGTTAATTAAATAGATATCAGAAACAAAAAAACAGCATGTAGTCGTTTTTTTTGTTTCTGATAACTGGACTAAATACTATAATTGTCTGCAATTGCTTCTGCAACAGAACCTATAGACGCTAAATAGCGCTCTGCATCCAATGCTGCCATACAGCCAGTACCTGCAGCTGTAACCGCTTGGCGGTACTCTTTATCCTGAGCATCACCGGAGGCAAAAACCCCCGGAAGGTTGGTTTTGGTAGATTTTCCTTTGGTGATTAAGTATCCTGTTTCATCCATATCTAACTGACCTCTGAAGATATCCGTATTCGGTTTATGGCCTATGGCAATAAAAAGGCCCGTAATCTCAATATCCTCTTTTATTCCTGTCTCGTTGTTTGTCATACGTAAACCTTCTACAACTTGTTCCCCGAGTACTTCATCTACTTCGGTATTGTATTTTACCTCTATATTTTTAAGGCTGTGTACACGATGTTGCATTGCTTTTGAAGCTCTCATGTGGTCTTTTCTAACCAACATCGTTACCTTGTTGCAAATATTGGCAAGATAAGAGGCTTCTTCGGCAGCGGTATCCCCTGCCCCAACAATAGCAACATCTTGGTTTTTATAAAAAAACCCGTCGCAAACGGCACAGGCCGAAACGCCTCCGCCACGGAGTTTTTGTTCACTAGGAATCCCCAAATACTTAGCAGTTGCCCCTGTAGAAATAATTATCGTTTCCGCTTCTATAATAGCACCGTTATCTACTGTGACTTTATGAATGCCACCCACTTCTGTGCTCAATTCACATGCAGTAACCATACCTATGCGCACATCGGTTCCAAAACGCTCTGCCTGTTGTTGTAACTGTACCATCATAGTTGGACCATCTACCCCGTCAGGATATCCTGGGAAGTTATCCACCTCGGTAGTTGTCGTTAGTTGTCCTCCAGGTTCCATTCCTGTATACATTACAGGTTTTAGATCTGCTCGTGCAGCGTAAATGGCAGCTGTATATCCCGCAGGTCCTGAACCTATTATTAATGTTTTTAATCGTTCTATCGTGTCAGACATAGTATTAAATTTCAATCAAATTATATAATACAAAAGTAGGATTTTGAAGCAAAACCTTACAGTCAAATTATTAAAAGTTTTTAATTTTTTAGTTAAAATCCATAGTTCTTATGGCTACCTAAGTATATCTACTGTAACTACGGTCCTAAATCCGGTATGTTCCAGAGATGAATCTGTACTTGAGCCCATTTTAGCAGATACTCTATAGCTGGCGCAGTAGGAAGCACTACATAAAAAAGAGCCTCCTTTAATGATTTTTTCCTTAGCATAGGGATTATTTGCCGTGTAAGGTGTTCCTGCTCCCTGCGGGTTTTGTCTGACACGATTCTGGCTAGCTGCATCTTCGTAATAGTTGGTATTATACCAATCGCTGGTCCACTCCCAAACATTTCCGGCCATATCATATAAACCATAGTCATTTGCCGGATACGTTTTTACAGGCGCCCTAAGTTCAAAACCATCCAACTTGGTATTTACCACCGGAAACTCGCCTTCCCAAGTATTCGCTTGTTCCTTAAGCAAGGTAGCCTCATCTCCCCAAAAATAGGTAGTACCGTAATTACCTGCTCGCGCTGCCAATTCCCATTCGGCTTCGGTAGGTAAGCGTTTTCCAGACCACTCGCAATAGGCCATGGCATCCTCAAAGGATACCTGAACCACAGGATACGTATCTTTTCCTTTAATATTACTTTCAGGTCCGTTTGGATGTTGCCAGCTTGCCCCTATGGTCCATTTCCACCATTGAGAAAAATCATACAGATTAGGAACCGAGCTTTTGGTCTTTTTAAAGGTCAGTGATCCGGGCTGTAAAATAGAATCATGGGGTTTTGGTGTACCTTCTGGAACCTGCTTTTTCATTTCCTCCCAATCAATTTTTCTTTCAGAAGTAGTAATATAACCCGTTTCTTTTACGAACTTTGCGAATTGGGCATTGGTTACCTCCGTAACATCCATAAAAAAACCATCAATAGCGACTTCAATTGCTGGTTTTTCGTGGTCCATGGCCATTTTATCTTGTGGCACGGCCCCTTGTAAAAAGGCGCCCCCAGGCACCCAAACCATCCCTTCAGGAGCTGTGGTATTTTCCGGCTGATTAATCACTAAGGGAGTCAGCTTCTGTGCTAGCACCTTAGGTTTTTCGATTACCTTCTCCACTGTTTTTGCCTCTTCCTTACAGGAAAATAGCGTCAACAGAAGTGTTGCGGTAAATATTATTTTTGTAATCAAATTTAATTTCATTGAACTGCTATTTAAAACTCAAATTTACTTTGTTTCACTTAATAATCCCTGTTCCAATGGGGGAATCTGAAAGCGTTCAAATTCCGATTTTGTGTGTTCTTGTTCAAAAATCAATGTAGCGTTTTTAAGAATGTCTGGGTGTTCGCTAGCTACATTGTTGCTTTCCGTAGGGTCTTTGACTAAATTGTATAATTCTAAAGTAGGGGCTTGGGTATCTTTTAAATGTTGCCGTACTACTTTCCAATCGCCCATTCTAATAGCTATTTGTCCACCATATTCAGGAAATTCCCAATACAGAAACTCATGCTTTTTTTGATTGGTTTCACCTAATAAGGTTGGTAAAAGATTAATACCGTTAGTATCCTCTGGAATGTCATACCCTGTAATGGCGCCAAACGTGGCCAACATATCGTAATGTACAGAGGGTAGGTCGCTTTTTGTACCTGATTTAATTTTAGAAGGCCATGTAAAAAACGTGGGGACTCGGATACCACCTTCATAGACAAAGCCCTTACCCTTTCCAAAATTTTCTTTAAAAGGACCTGCACTATTAAACCACTCTGGCTGGGTCCCACCCGCAAAAGAAGGTCCGTTATCCGAGGTAAATACGATCAATGTGTTTTCATAAAGTCCTTGGTCTTTAAGCTGTTGCACTAGTTTTCCTATATTTTCATCCAAGTAAGAAATCATAGCGGCATACCCAGCCCTAGGATTCCTATGTGGAAAATATCCGTTGCCTCTATTTGCCAAGTAGGGCGATTCGTTACCAAATTTTTCAATATAATAATCTACCCATTTTTGAGGTGCCTGAATGGCTACATGAGGAATTGGCGTGGCCCAATATAGAAAGAAGGGATTTTTTTGCTGAGCTGCTACAAAAGTGCTTATTTCTTTGAACATGAGGTCTGGCGCATAATCCGGTTGGGTGAACTTTGCGTAACTAGCAGGGTCCAAGGAATCCAATTCCATAGAAAAAGGTGTGTGCGGAGCAATGGTATCGTTCTTTAAGTGTACGCGGTCCTTATTTTTATACAAATGCAAGGGGTAATACGTATGTGCCTGCCGCTGACCATTATAACCGTAGAAAAAATCGAAACCCATATCGTTGGGAACCGAATGCGTATGTGGTGCGCCCAAGCCCCATTTACCTACCATACCTGTGGTATACCCTGCATTCTGCAACCGATGCCCTAGAGTTACAGTTTCTTTGGGCATTGGATATTGCCCCTCTAAGGTAGAATCTTTTGCCATCTCCCTATAATCCCAAACATCACCACGTTCTCGCCATTCGTGATTTCCTCGAATATATGCGTTACCAGAATGCTTACCGGTTAAAAACATATACCGAGCTGGAGCACATACGGGTGCACTGGTGTAATGCTGCGTGAATAACATACCTTGATTGGCCAAAGCATCTATATGTGGTGTTTCAATCTTATCTTGACCAAAAACACCCAACTCTCCGTACCCAAGATCATCCGCAAGGATATAGATAATATTAGGTTTTGTTGGTTCGGAGTTCGTCAAATTGACTTCTTTTTCTCGACAAGAAGCAAGAGAAATTAGGCTTGCAATAACAAAGAAATATTTTGATGGACACATATTTATACTGTTTCAGGCCAAAAGATACCAATTATCACGAAAACACGCTTTGCTATTTTCTAAAATGTGTACTTTAGTTTTTTCACTTTTTTTATCCTAAAAGCGCTTTGCCAATTACCGTAGCCTATCAATCTGAAAACAAATACCTTTTACTATGAATCTTGCGCTTAAAAAGAATTCAATTCAATTATTTAGCTTTCTAGTCAGTATTTTAATAGTAGGCTCATGTAAGGAATCTACTCAAAATACTAGCGAGCAACATCAATATACAAATGCATTAATAAACGAAACGAGTCCATATTTACTGCAACATGCCCATAACCCAGTAGATTGGAGACCTTGGAGTCAAGCCGCTTTAGATGAAGCAAAAGAAAAGGACAAACTGGTAGTAATCAGTATTGGCTACTCTTCATGCCATTGGTGCCATGTAATGGAGGAAGAAACATTTGAAAACGACTCTATTGCCAAACTTATGAACGAAAACTTTATAAGTATTAAGGTAGACCGTGAAGAACGGCCCGATATAGACCAGATTTATATGACGGCAGTACAATTAATGCAAGGCAATGGCGGTTGGCCCTTAAATGTCATTACCCTACCGAATGGCAAACCCTTGTATGGCGGAACATACCATACCAAAGAACAATGGGAACAAGTACTAACGGAAATAAGTAAACTATATAAGGAAGACCCCAAGAAAGCCAAAACATACTCGGATATGGTGGCGGAAGGTGTACAGGAAATGAACCTCATCACTCCTTCAACAGATTTTGAACTCTTAGATAAAAAATTGCTTACCGAAAGTTTAAAAAACTGGAAACCAAATTGGGATACCGTTTGGGGGGGGGATAAAAGGGAGGAGAAATTTATGTTGCCCGTAAATCTTGATTTTTTATTGGACTATGCCCTGTTGACCAATGATTCAGAAACCTTAAAACAAGTGGAACTTACATTGGACAAAATGGCCATGGGCGGACTTTACGACCATGTGGCCGGTGGTTTCTACAGATATAGCACAGATAGCCAATGGAAAGTTCCCCATTTTGAAAAAATGTTATACGACAACGCACAGGCCATAAGTCTATATGCAAAGGCCTATAAAATATTCCATAAGCCTTCTTATAAAAATATAATCTTAGGGACCATTTCATTTTTAGAACGGGAAATGAAAAATCCCAAAGGTGCCTACTATGCCGCGCTAGATGCACAAAGTGAAGGAAAAGAAGGTAAATTTTATGTATGGACAGAAACTGAATTAAAAAAAATTATACAGGAGGACTTTACCCTATTTTCTAAGTACTATACGATACAAAAAGAAAATGTATGGGAGGAAGAGAGCTATGTACTTAGCAAATCTTTGGATGACGAGGTATTTTCAATTGAAAACTCGATTCCACTATCCGAGCTACATACCCTGAAAACTAAATGGCACGAAAAATTACTTACTGCAAGAGCCAAAAGAATACGACCTCGTACCGATGATAAAATTCTGACATCTTGGAATGCACTCTTAATAAATGGGTATGTGGATGCTTACACAGCTTTGGGAACACCCGCCTATTTAGACGCAGCAACTGACATCCTCAATACCTTGCGTTCTCAAGGATACACCAATGGCGAACTTGGACATTCATATAAAAAAGATAGTAAACATATACCTGGATTCCTAGAAGATTACAGTCTTTTGGCTAATGCGGCACTGAACCTTTACAGTGCATCGCTTGACATTGAATTTCTAAAATTAGCGGAAGTACTTACTGAAACTGCCCAAGAAAAATTCGATGACCCAGCCTCTGGGATGTACACCTACAATCAAGGAAATAAGCTTATAGCAAAAATCATAAAGACTGATGATGGCGTAATCCCCTCCCCTAACGCTATCATGGCGCAAAACCTATTGTTATTAGGTCATATTAAGTATGATAAAGTCGCTCAGAAAAAGGCGAAAACAATGCTAACTTCCATGATAAAGTTGACGTCGGAAACCCCTTATTCCTATGCAAAATGGAATAGCCTTTTATTGCAGACCACCTATCCCTTTTACGAAGTGGCTATTGTAGGAACCGATGCAAAAAATCTTGTAACAGCCATGAGCAAAGAATATATTCCCAACATTTTATTGGTAGGCAGCACGGTTGAAAGTGAGCTTGCGCTTTTTGAAAGCAGGTATTCGGAAGATGGCACGTATATTTATGTCTGTAGGGACAATACCTGTAAGCTACCGGTTAAAACAGTGCATGAAGCTTTTGGACTTTTAGGTGGGAAAGCTAATGTAGACACTATTCCATCTCTAGGTTTTGATGGATTAAATTAACAATATTTAGTTATACACTAAAAATTTAGGATATGCTTTTAGTTTTATTGATAGTAAGTGTTTTAATCATCGTGTTGCTAACGGCTAAATTGAATGTTCATCCTTTTTTAGCGCTCTTGACTGCCTCTATATTTTTTGGTATCACCAGTGGGATGCCATTAAATCTGCTAATTACTTCTATTGAAGAAGGTTTTGGCGGAACGTTAGGTAAGATAGGACTTGTAATTTTACTCGGAGTCCTTATCGGAGCTTTTTTAGAACAGACAGGGGCTGCTTACAAAATGGCAGAATTAGTGCTACGCATCATTGGAAAAAAGAACGTACATGCCGCTATGGGAATTCTTGGCTATATCGTTTCTATCCCTGTTTTTGCCGATAGCGGTTTTATTATTTTAAATCCCTTGAACAAATCGCTATCAAAAAAAGCAAAATTATCCATTGCAGGAACCAGTATCGCCTTAATTCTTGGCCTTATGCTTACCCATGTAATGGTGCCTCCAACCCCAGGACCTATTGCCGCAGCTGGTATTTTAGATGCAGATATAGGTTTGGTCATGATTTTGGGGATTGTTGTAAGCGCCCTTTCACTAGTTGTTGCGATTATTTATGCGAAAAGAGTAGCAGGTAAAACCTACATAGACCCCAATCCAGAACTCACAGAAGAGGATATTATTGAAAAAGTAAAAACGGCACCTAGCACCTTTAAATCTTTTTTGCCCATTGTTGTGCCCATCTTGCTCATCATTAGCAAGTCGTTAATATTATTCTTTGCGACTGACATGTCTGAAAATAGTTTTTTGATAACGCTAATCTCCTTTGTTGGTTCCCCACTAATCGCATTGATTATTGGAGTATTATTGGCTTTTACACTACCAAAAAAGTTTGATTTAGCTATGCTTTCCGAAGCTGGATGGACAGGGAAAGCACTACAAAGTGCATCGACTATACTATTGATAACAGGAGCTGGTGGTATTTTTGGAAAAATCCTTCAATACTCCGGTATAGGAGATGCTATGGCCCACATGTTTGAAGGTATAACCATTGGTATTTGGCTTCCATTTCTATTGAGTGCCGCTATTAAAACTGCTCAAGGATCTTCTACCGTTGCTTTAATAACTACAGCTTCTATAATGGCGCCGTTAATGGCCAGTATGGGTTTTGACTCCGAAATATTAAAAGCGCTTGTCGTAATTGCTATTGGTGCAGGCGGATTGGTAGTACCACATGCGAATGACAGTTCGTTTTGGGTAGTGACCCAACTTACAGGAATGAATGTAAAGACAGGGTATAAGCTTTACACTAGAGGAGCACTCCTAATTGGTGTTTTTGCAGCGCTTGTTGTTTTCACTATTTCACTGTTTGTGTAATAGTAGCTACATTTTTGACCTAAACTATAAGTATGGCTCAATGATAATACTAAATATTTAGGGCAAAGGGCAACTAAGTTTACATTTGGATAAACTCGGTTCCCGAATCTCCCAAATTCGTTAAATGAATAGCGCAAATCAAATTATTAAAAAAACAAAAAATGCAGCTACCAAAAACTAATGGTAGATGCATTATAATACTTTAAAATTTAGACAACTTTTTTAGTTCCCCTTCTTATAATCCTCTAAGAATTTAGCTAAACCACTATCTGTTAATGGATGCTTCAACAATCCTTTTATAGCAGATAGGGGTCCAGTCATTACATCGGCACCAATTTTTGCACAGTCAATAATATGCATTACGTGACGTATGGATGCTGCCAATATTTCGGTTTCATAACCGTAGTTATCATAAATAAGACGAATATCTGCGATAAGACCTAGGCCATCTGTTGAAATATCATCCAATCTTCCAATAAACGGAGAAACATACGTTGCACCTGCCTTAGCAGCTAACAATGCCTGACCAGCAGAGAACACCAAGGTTACGTTGGTCTTTATTCCTTTGTCTGAAAAATACTTACAGGCTTTTACACCATCGGCAATCATAGGAAGTTTTACCACGATTTGTGGATTCAAGGCCGCCAGTTTTTCTCCTTCGGCAACCATACCTTCAAAATCGGTTGAAATAACCTCTGCACTCACATGACCATCCACGGCATTGCATATTTTCTTGTAGTGCTCTATAATATTGTCCGCTCCAGTAATACCTTCTTTCGCCATTAGGGAAGGATTGGTGGTTACCCCGTCCAAAACACCCATATCTTGCGCTTCTGTTATATCTGCTAAATTTGCTGTATCTATAAAAAATTTCATTTGCTATATTTTAAATTAATTCGTTATTTTAAAAAATCGACTACTTGCTTAAACACTTGTTCTCCGGTAAAACCAAATTTCTCGTCTAGTACTTTTGCTGGTGCGGAGTAGCCAAAATGCTCCAAACCAAACACTTTCCCATTTGGTCCCGCCAAGCCCTCTAGATTAACCGGCAAACCTGCTGTAAGTCCGAAAATAGGTTTATTGGTTGGAATAACTTTTTGCTGATACTCTTTAGACTGTTGTCTAAAGATTCCTTCTGATGGAATAGAGGCAATGTTCACTTTTAATCCTTCCTTGCTCTCCAACAGTTTTGCCGCTTCTACCAAGGTAGCTACTTCGGAACCGTTGGCGATTAAGACCACGTCCGGATCAGTGACTTCTTGTACCAAATACCCTCCTTTTTCTGCACCTAAAGCTTCTTTATATCTATGGCCAGATTTCGCAGGAATATCTTTAATGCCTTGCCTAGAAAGAATTAGTCCTGTTGGAGTCTTGCTGTTTTCCATAGCCATTTTCCACGCCACATTAGTTTCCATAGAATCTGCAGGCCGCAAAGCAACGAAACTTTGTTCATGGCTATGGTTCTTTAATTTTTCTAATAATCGTATTTGTGCTTCTTGTTCTACAGGCTGGTGCGTAGGACCGTCCTCACCTACCCTAAACGCATCATGTGTCCAAACGAACTTCACCGGAAGCTCTTGAATACAGCTTAAACGAATGGCAGGTTTCATATAATCAGAAAATACGAAGAACGTAGCTACAACCGGGATAATACCTCCGTGCAGTGCAATTCCGTTTGCAATCGTAGCCATGGTCAATTCGGCAACACCTGCTTGCAGGAAAGCACCTGAAAAATCTCCTTTTTTGAGTATCGTGGTTTTCTTTAAGAAACCATCTGTTTTATCACTGTTGGATAAATCTGCGGAAGAAACAATCATATTCTCCACATTCTCTGCTAAGTGGCCTAACACCGCTGAGGAGGCTGCTCTGGTAGCCAAACCTTCTTTTTGTAAAATAGACTCAAAATCCAGTTCGGGTAATTTCCCAGAAAGAAAGCAATCTAGTTTAGTAGCCAATGTCCCATTAGAGCTTCTCCATGCAGCTATCTCCTTTTTCTTTTCTGCTGCCTCTTTGATTTTGTTGGATAAGATATCCCCATAAAAAACAGCAACCTTCCCATATATATCAAAAGGATTAGAAACATCAGCCCCAAGGTTTTCCATGGTTTTATCGTAATCCGCGCCGGTATCCCCAATAGGTTTACCGTGAAGTTCCGTATACCCTTCGTACATAGAACCGTCTGCAGTAACACAGCCTTTCCCCATTATGGTTTCACCAATAATTAGGGTAGGCTTTTCTGTTTCCGCATTGGCATCTTTAAGTGCTTTCCTTATCTGTTCATGGTCGTGACCATCAATCGTAACCACTTTCCATCCCCATGCTTCATACTTCATGGCGGTATCTTCCGAAGTAACCTCGGCCGTCTTAGAAGATAATTGCACATCGTTGGAATCGTAGAACATGATAAAATTATTCAATCCTAAATGTCCAGCGATTCTACCCGCTCCTTGTGATATTTCCTCCTGTACGCCACCATCAGAAATAAAGCCATAAATCTTATGGTTCATCCAATCGCCAAAACGGGCTTGTAGAAATTTGGCAGCTATTGCAGCACCAACTCCCATGGTATGACCTTGTCCCAATGGACCTGAAGTATTTTCTATTCCCCTTGCCACATCCACTTCCGGATGTCCAGGAGTTATGGAACCCCATTGTCTAAAACTAGCAACGTCCTCCTTTTTATAATTCCCAAGTAAATAATACTGCGAATACATCAAAGAAGACAAATGGCCTGCATCCATAAAAAATCGATCGCGAAAAGACCATTGCATATCCGATGGATCAAAATTAAAAAATTCCGAATATAAAATATGCATATAATCGGCGCCTCCCATGGGTCCTCCAGGATGTCCAGAATTCGCTTTTTCTACCATTGAAATGGCCAATGCCCTAATATTATCGGCCGCTAGTTGATCTAATTCCTTGTTCATTTTTACTTATGGTTACGTTTTGCAGGATTAATTGAATATATTCCGCTATATCTTAAAATCAAAGATACCTGATTTATAATGCTATCAAAAATTTAAATCAAATTTGAGAGAAAGGAGGTTCATTATATCTAAAAAAGACCTTTAGAATTAAAGATATTTCATCTAAAAGACTTTTCGGAGTATGAACCGAATACCTGCACTAAAAGTAATTCGCTAGTAATCTATATGCTGGATATTCTTAAAAATAAAAAAGTGAACCATGTAGAAAGTTCACTTTTTAGCTATGTCGGGATGACAGGATTTGAACCTGCGACCACTCGACCCCCAGCCGAGTGCGCTACCGGACTGCGCTACATCCCGAAAAATTCCAAATTAAAATAAAAAAATTCCTAATTTCTGATAGAACCGAAACGAATGCTGGCTTTAAAATAGGAGTGCAAAAATATAAAAGTCAATAAGAAATACGTCTATCTTTTTGAAATAATAATTCCATTAATTCAGGTTGCTGATCCATTGTACCAGCTGATCGGACCAACCCTTTAAAAAAGGGTCTTTAAGGGCCAATGAAAATCCGTGACCCCCGTTTGGATAAACGAATAAGGTAGCCGAAACCCCTTTCTCGTTTAAGGCACTGTAAAACAATAAACTATTTTCAACAGGAACCCCGGTATCATCACTAGCATGGAACAAAAAAGTGGGAGGTGTGTGCTCGGTTACGTTCTTTTCGCTCGAGTACCTATCTACCATTTCTTGGGTAGGCTTGTCCCCTATCAAATTCATTTTACTTCCACGGTGTGTCTTATCCCCAAAGGTAATTACAGGATAACCCAAGGCCATAAAATCGGGACGTGCATTTTCGTTATCTATAGCATCAAAAGGGTCGTATACCTTCTTCCCAAACTGCGTTCCTAAAGTACTTGCTAGATGTCCACCCGCCGAAAAACCCAATATCCCTATCTTTTTGGTGTCTAAATGAAAACGAGCAGCATTACTCCGCACCAAACGCATGGCGCGCTGTGCATCGATAAGTGGTACTTCGTGTTTGTTTTTTTGAGAAATATCTGAGGGCAATCTATATTTTACTACAATACCTGCTATACCTTTTCCATTAAGAAATTTGGCAATATCAGTACCTTCCCAGTCATAGGCAAGAATTCCGTAACCACCTCCAGGAAAAATAAGCACAGCTTCTCCCGTAGCATTTGATTTTGAAGGCAGATACACTTCTATACTTGGCTCTTGTACGGTACTAATTCGTAATATACCATTGTGTTTATGCTCTTCTACTTCCTCCGAAGCTATGCGGTTTGGGATACGATTTTTAGGCCATAAAGGTATAATGCTATCTTGAGCGCAGACCTGACCAACAAAAACAACAAGAAATAGTAATAAAATACGATTCATAAATATACAGTTTAGTTACAGTCCCATTTAAAATTAGCTACTGAATCATTAGATGCTGTGGAAAGATTGTAATGCCACCACTCCGTTCGTATAGACCAAAAGCCATGCTTTTCCATGGTTTCCTTAAGCAGTTTTCGGTTATCCAGTATCTCCTTCGGTAAATCGGTCATATCGTGATAGGCGCGTTTACCAAAGAAATCAAAGTCGGTTCCCATGTCTAGTTCCTCCCCATCCAATGTTGCCAAAGTAATATCTACAGCACCACCTTTATTATGAATCGAACCTTTTACAGGGTTTGCGACATATTGTGGATTTGGAACAATTTTCCACATCTTATACTGGACCGAATTGGGCCGGTAACAATCAAAAAATTTAATTTTAACCCCTTTTTTCTTGAAATCGGTATTTGCAGCTAGTAAGGCTTTCGCAGTCTTTACGCGGGTATAACACTCGGCACAATCGTAGACTTTTTCTTTCAGAAAATTATTCTCTGTGGCATAACGCATGTCATACCCAAAACCATCACTATAATCGGCCAAGCGAATAAATGTAGAATCAGCAAGTGATTCCAAAGATACCGGTGCGGGTTTCGTCTGCAGCACCTCATCTAACACCGCTGTCTCTGTAATCGTGTCTTGTCTTGCTTGCTTCGTAATTGCTGGGCCAATTTCCTTACTGTTGCTATTCTCATTCTTACAAGAGCTTAGGAGTACAAATACAAACGTCATTATTAAATAAATGGAAGGCCGAAAAGACTTTTTAATGTTTATTTTTAGACAAATCAATATTAGAAAGTTTAAGATTAAAAAAACAACGCCTGGTGGGCTAGTTAAAAACCACACTAGCAAAGAAATACCATAGCAGCAATTTAACCAAAAACTATGAAACAATATTCTTCTCTTATAGCAGTACTCCTAATACTAACGATTTCCTGTGGAGATACTAAAAAGAAAGGTTCATCGGTTAATTCTTTACTAGAAACTAAAAAAGGTCTACCCCCGAATATCGTTCTCATCGTAGCGGATGATCAAGGTTGGGGAGACCTCAGTTATAATGGAAACACCAATCTTCACACCCCAAATATCGATAGCTTAGCAACGAACGGCGTTTCTTTTGAAAACTTCTTTGTACAACCTGTCTGTTCCCCTACAAGAGCGGAGCTACTTACAGGAAGGCACTATACACGTTTAGGGGTGCACAGCACCTCTAGCGGAGGCGAGCGATTGAATCTTGATGAAACTACCTTAGCTGATGTTTTAAAAAAAGAAGGATACGCTACTGCGGCTTATGGAAAGTGGCATAACGGCATGCAGCCCCCCTATCATCCAAATTCCAGAGGTTTTGATGATTTTTATGGCTTTACATCTGGTCATTGGGGCAATTACTTTGATCCTATGTTAGAGCACAATGGAGCCATCGTTAAGGGTAAGGGGTTTTTGGTTGATGATTTAACGAATAAAGGGCTTCAGTTTATAGAGAAAGAAAAAGAAGGTCCGTTTTTCCTTTACCTCCCATACAACACCCCACATAGCCCTATGCAAGTGCCCGACGCCTATTGGAACAATTTCAAGGATAAAACCTTGGAAAAAAGATATCAGGGTGACGAGAATGAAAATATAAATTTTACCAAAGCAGCATTGGCCATGGTAGAGAATATTGATTTTAACGTGGGGCGCATCACAAAGCAGCTAAAGGAATTGGGACTAGAGGAAAATACGATTATTATTTTCATGTCCGATAATGGTCCAAATGGCTGGCGGTGGAATGGTGGCATGCGCGGTAGAAAAGGGTCTACAGATGAGGGAGGGGTGCGCACACCTTTTCACATACAATGGAAAAATACGTTTAAGGCTGGCAAGAACGTAAGGCAGATTGCTAGCGCAATAGATATTCTACCAACAATAGCAAGTTTAATCGGGATTACGGCTAATACTAAAAAACCGTTGGATGGAATAGATTTATCAAAACTACTATTGAACGACGCTAGTACCCTACAGAATAGATTTATTTTCAATCACTGGAAAGGAAGCACAAGCGTTAGGACGCAACAGTATCGGCTAGATGAACAGGGACGCTTATATGATATGATTAAAGATTTGGGACAAACATTAGATATCTCCAATAAGCATCCCAAAATCAAAGATTCTCTAGAACGCGCAAAATCCCACTGGTTAGCCAACACAAATCCTATGGTATCAGTAAATGATAAACGGCCTTTTACCCTCGGACATCCAGCATACAGCTACACGCAAATACCCGCTCGTGACGGCACTGCTCATGGAACTATAAAGCGAAGTAGTATACACCCTAATGATACTTTCTTTACACATTGGACCAGTAGTAAGGACTCTATAACTTGGGATATTGATGTATTAGAAAGCGGCACTTTTGAAGTAAGTCTATTTTACACTTTGGCAAATGACGATGAGAGGGTGACGGTTCAGCTAAACCACGGAGAAAACTCTTTAATTACCGAATTAACAGAAGCCCATGACCCACCATTGACCGGTATGGAAAATGACCGCAGCCCTAGAATAGAATCTTACGTGAAAGACTTTAAACCTAAAAAACTCGGAACTATTAATCTTACAAAAGGAAGAAACCCCTTGGTGTTAAAAGCCCTTCAGATTCCAGGAAAAAGAGCTATGGATGTTCGCCTTCTCTTATTTAAGCGAATTGAGTAGTAACGGAACAGTATTTTTTGAAATTGACTTTGCGCTACAAAACAAGCAGCGTGCGCAACACACCAATACATACACCCTAATAGTCACTAGCTGCCTTTAAAGGATATTAAGCCAAAGACAACAGTATGTATTCTTTTATAATCCATGGTTTCTGCACGAAGCATCCAATAGTCCGTTTCTATGCTATTTTTATACCCAACTTAATGCATAAAATTAAACCCGAATGAAACAATTTATAACTATCCTACTCCCCTTCTTATACCTCGTAACTTCCTGTAAGGACACAAAACCAATTCCTATAATTTCGCAGGATACTGCTGATGGGGTATGGATGTTAGATTTTAATAAAACAGCTGTTAATCCTATTATGACAGCAGATTCTTCCTATGTTTTCAATGACCCAGTGAGTAATACAGTAGTGAAATGGCAAAAAGCCGATGTGTTTAATCCCGGTGCCGTGGTACGTAACGATACCGTATTTGTACTATTTCGGGCAGAAGACAACCCTAAAGCTATTCTTGGTGGAAGAACATCAAGAATTGGCTTAGCTTATAGTACAGATGGAATAAGCTTTACAAAGCATCCCCAACCTGTCCTATATCCAGATAACGACGCATTTTCGCAATGGGACCAACCTGGAGGAATAGAAGACCCAAGGATTGTTGAGACACCGGATGGAGAATACATCATGCTCTATACAAGTTGGAATACCGATGTTGCTCGTTTATCAAGCGCTACCTCCAAGGATTTAAAAAATTGGACCAAGCAAGGTCCTGTTTTTGAAGAGGCCCACGACGGAAAGTTTCTGGATGTTTGGAGCAAGTCTGGCTCTATGGTAACAGAATTGGTGAATGGAAGATTGATTGCCAAAAAAATAAATGGAAAGTACCTGATGTATTGGGGCGAACTTTTCGTGAATCTTGCGGTTTCTTCTAACGGGACAGATTGGGAACCCACTTTAAAGGAAAACGGAGAATTACTACACTCCTTTACGCCTACCGTGAACGAATTTGATAGCCACTTGACCGAACCTGGACCTCCAGCAATTTACACCAAAAATGGTATACTGCTCTTGTACAACGGCAAAAATCTAAGTGGTGAGGGTGCAACATCCAAAGTTCCTCAAGGCACCTATTGCGGTGGGCAAGTATTATTCGATAAAAACGACCCTACAAGAATGATTGCCCGATTGGAGACTCCTTTTATATGTCCTAGCCTACCCCATGAAATAAGCGGACAATATAAGGCTGGAACCACTTTTATTGAAGGCTTAGTCTACTTTAAAGAAAAATGGTTTTTATACTATGGTACGGCAGATTCTATGGTAGGTTTGGCAATTAAAGAATAGAAAGAAGGCAATACCCTTTACTAGTTTGTCTTACTCTGAATACCGTCACTTTATACGAATTCATAAAAAAGCTTCTATTCTTTGGAAACAGAAGCTTTTATTTTTTAGTTGAACTTTTTTAATCCAAGTTTTTCCAAGATTCTCAATTTTTAGGCATCTGTTCAACAACACGAGAAGATTCATCGGTTACCACTTTCCTGCTTTGTTAAAAACTTCTTTCACTAGATTGGCAATTTATCCCTATTGAGGACATCCTAGCGTACTTAGTTATGGGACATTAGGATATTTTGTAATGGTCACATGCTTCTTTGTGCTCCGTATTTTTTATACCTACATAATTTTAAATCAAAAAGACCTAGACAAAAAAACAAGTTTTTACTTTACCCTATACTCAAGAATAACACTATCTAAATAACCAATACGTTCCGCCTTCGCTTCAAAAGAAATGGTTTTCGGGATAGGTCCTGTATAGATGTTCCAAATAGAATCTTGGTGCTGTTTCCAAACTAAAGTAGCATCTGATTTTATAGAACTTAGCTCAATACCTCGATTCGTTTCCTCCATTTGTATTGGCGCAAGTTGTAGTGGTTTTCCAGCTAATAACCAACGTGTCATCAGCTCTCTTTCTTCGAATTCACCTAAATCTTTGGTCTCTTTTATCCAATTTCGCAATACGGTGCGATAGTGATCTAATGTGTCCTTAAGTTCTGGTTTCGTAGCCAAATTTTGCAGTTCGTAAGGATCGTTTTGTAAATCGTATAGTTCTTCTTCGGGTTTAGTCGGGCTAAGCCAACGTGCTTGATCATTGTTTAATTTCCCTGTATTATAAAGCTGTCGAAGCTCTGCCATCATGGGCATTTGCTCTCGATAAGCAACAGGTAACGCATGGCTAAGATTCGTATTAAAACTTTTTATGTATTTGTATCTACCTGACCTCACCGCTCGTAAGCGATCATAAATTTCATCAAAACGATCAGCGCTGTGAAAGGTATATTCTGGTTTTATATCCGCCTCAAAAAAACCAAATTGTGCCTTCCCTTGCATGACTTTGGGCGGTTTAATACTTGCTAAGGAAAGTACCGTGGGCGCGTAATCAATAAAACTAATTAAGCGATTATCCCTACTTCCTGCATTTTTACTTTTTGGAAATTTAATCACCAACGGAACTTTCAAACCAGTATCATACAATGCCCGTTTATGCCTAGGGAAGGGTCCGCCGTGATCGCCGTAAAAGAAAATTATACTATTTTCATAGAGGCCATCTTCTTTTATGTTGTCCAAAATTTCTCCGACTTGATCGTCTAATCTTTTAAGGTTACTATAATTAACTGCCATGTCTTGCCGTACTGTTTTAGTATCGGGAAAATAAGGTGGTATTGAAATAGTTGTAGGATCGACAAAAAGAGTGTCCTTACCCCGTTTCCAAATTTGCGACTCATGACAAACAGAAAAATTAAAGACAGCAAAGAAGGGCTGCTCTTCCTTCCTTTTACGCCAGTGCCGCTCATTACCACTTTCATCCCAAGCGGCATCCGTCTTAGCAAAATTATAATCTTCCTTAGGGCCATTGATTGTGTCATAACCTTCTTTCCGAAGATATTCGGTAAACATTTTTACGCCATCCGGAACAACCGGAGAATAACTTGGTAGACTATCTAATAAGGGTTGGTTTATTTCTCGCCAAGCGGTATAGGTGCGCATGTTATGGGTACCCAAAGTGGAAGGGTACATGCCCGTAATCAAAGCACTACGCGCTGGTGCACATACTGGAACCGGCGAAACGGCATTGTCAAAGATTACTGCATCATTTGATAAACTTTCTAAATTGGGTAATAAAATGGTACTATCCCCATACATGGGAAACCATTCCGGAGATTGGTCTTCAGCTACCAGCCAAATGATATTGGGCTGTTTTATTTTCGGTGTGATTTCTTGAGGCTCGTTCTTTTCAGCACAGCTTAAAAGAACTCCTACCATAAGCAGGAACAAACTAAGATTTAACTTCATTTTTAAGGTGATTACCATAAAAGTAGTACTACAAATTAATACAGAGGAGTTAACAACTAAGAATCATTCGCAGTGTCCCTATTTTTCTATAAAGGGGAATTCGTACAACTACCAAACACGGCAACCTGTCTTAAAGTGACCCTTTGCTTTGCTGTATAAATATAAGCTATTCTGATGTTAATGCTGAAAAGTAGGCCAGAGCAAAATCATAAATTTATAAAATATTCATTACTATAAAGAAGTATGAAAATAGAAGTGAAGCTTCTATCGGTCGGGGGTACTTCCCTATTTGGTATCAACGCGCTCTTCTTACATATTAGAACCCATAAACCTTACTTTGAGTCAAGCAAGCTATTTCAAAATACCAGAGCAAAAATTACAACGAAAACTAACTTTGCACTACTCTTTTTGTATTATAACCTTGCATTACACTTGTCTATAAGGTCAAAACCTAAGTTCTTATAAATTTGAACTTGTATCATATTCAAGTAAAGAACTAAGAATAAGTAGTTCTTCGAAATCAGTCCATTATACTTTCAAAATATGTTACACTTTGGGGAACTTGTTCCACAACACGGGACGACTCATCCTCTATAAACATATATTCTATCCCTAGTTCCTTTGCTCTTTTTATAAGTCCGTCCATGTCTATTTGACCGGTACCTAGGGTTACGTTGGTTTCTACATCTGAATGTCCCGAAACGTTCCCTACCATTCCATGTTCCATATCCTTTAAATGCATCAACTTGAACTTATCGGTATATTTGTTCAACAATATCATAGGATTTCCTCCACCATGTTGTACCCAATAGACATCCATTTCGAATCCAAAGTGCTCCGCATTTTTCGCCATGTAATCAAACAAGGAACCGTCTTCATAATTCTTAAACTCATAGCCGTGGGCATGATACACCAAGGTTATCCCTTCTTCCTGTAAACGTTTACCTGCTTTATTAAACACTTCGGTAGCTTCTTTCGCCTTTTCAAAATCAAATCTACCTCCTTCATGGTCTATCCAAGCACACATAACATAAGATACATCGTAATCTTTGGCGTCTTTTATGACCTTTTCCACATTGCTCTTTAAGTCCATGTATCCGCCTTGAATACTTCTCATTTTTAAATCCCTATCCTTCAACATTTTTTTGAACTCAGCTAAAGGTACGCCGTAGGAATCACCACCTTCAATATTGGTGATGCCCCATGACTGAATTAAATCTAAGGTGCCAGGAACATCTGTTTTAAACTGATTTCGCAAACTGTATAATTGCAGGCCTATTTCCTGACCTATAACTATATTGCCCACCATAAGGAAAGCAAGGACCAGAAGTGCTTTTTTCATATTTACCAGGTATATAATTTGTTAATTAGAGCATATCCTAGGTAAGTAGATTTCCTTTTTCATCCCAAGTAGCTACTGTATTCCTAGTACTTTGATCTATACATTTCGCAATCCATTCCGGATCGTATTCAACACCATGCTTATCTAATACTTCTTGGGGCACGCCGTCCCATACATTGGGCATGTTTCCCTTATACCCTAAATCGGCTATGCCTACTTTAGAGGTGTAGTATCCAGTGACCACCAAATTCCGAATTAAAGCAAAAAATTGAATTTCAAGGGCTTGCTCGTCTAAGGGTACATCATCATCATGATTACAAATTTGATCACAAATTTGTTTTTGCTGTTCTAAAGTGGCCGTCTTAAACTCGGTTCCAAATTCCGAATTACTCTTATGGTCCATCCACATTAATCCGCCTAGCAGGGTATTTTTCATGTCAGGCATATCCTTACCAATAAACTCTATGAATTCTGGAACTTCTGCTTCTATTGGCCCACCGTGTGGTTCTTTTGCAGGTAGAATAACGGTACTCAAAACCGCAATGGTCTCCATCTCATGTGCGTTGAAAAGTTGCTCCGCATTTAATTTTTCAATTCGCTCCAATTCATCTGGTGTCCTACCAAAATAATTGATGTCCTCTACAAGGGTTAAGGCCTCATCGGCCGTCTTATCCTCTGTTTTACATCCATGAAAGGCCAAAGCCGAAGCTCCTGCACCTAAAATCATAGTTTGTATACTCTTTCTTCTATCCATTGCCATACTCTAGATATTTTGCTGTTTCAATTGTTCAATAATATAATCACTTGCTCTCCACGATAAGGCCAATATAGTCCATGTACAGTTTTTATCCGCTTGAGACACAAACGGGCCGGCATCCACTATAAATACGTTATCTACATCATGTAACCTATTGAATTTATTCGTTACAGAGGTTGTAGGGTCGTCGCCCATGCGGGTCGTTCCTACTTCATGAATAATCTCTCCGGGTGGATGTAGACCGTGATTCTTATCTGCTCCTGGTCTATTTAAATAAATACCCCCCATATTGTGCGTAATCTCTTCAAAAGAATCCTGCATATGCTTAGCCTGTCTCACTTCTACATCAGACCATCTATAGTTAAACTTAAGTACAGGTATGCCAAAATCATCAACAGTAGTCGGGTCTATTTCACAGTAATTATCTTTTACAGCTAAACCTTCACCTCTACCACCAAAACCAACAATTGCGCCGTAATATGATTTTACCTCATCACGTAGCTTTTCCCCATAGCCACCTGTGGGAAGTCCCACTAATTTATTAAAAGCACCTTGATCAAAGCCAAAGCCATAATTAGGTTGCCCCATGCCACCCCATACTTCGATATGATACCCCCTAGGGAAATCTAATTTACTATTATCTCCCCACCACGGACTATACACATGCATACCTCCAACACCATCTTCATTGTAAGAAACATCCCTATTCATAAGATCTGGAACGAAGGCCATACCACTACTACCCGTCGAATCATGTAGGTATTTACCGATGAGATTACTACTGTTTCCGAGTCCGTTAGGGTGTTGCTTGCTTTTACTATTCAAAAGGATACGTGCCGAGCTGCATGCAGATGCCGCTAAAACAACCACTTTAGCCTTTAATTTATATTCTTTTCTATCTTCCTTGCTGATATAAGAAACACCTGTAGCCCTTCCTTCTTCATTCGTTGTTACTTCCCGCACCATTGCATTCACAAATAACTTTACCTGTCCAACACTCTTTTGTGCCGGAAAAATCAAACAACTACCAGCTGAAAAATCTGCATATACAGAACAAGAACGTCCGCATTGTCCACAATAAAAACAGATACCACGGTCATTATTGATTCGTTTGGTCAACATAGAAAGTCGTCCCGGAATTACGGGAATGCCTGATTTCTTTGCCCCTTTTGTATAAAAAAGTTCATGTAATCTAGGTTTTGGTGGAGGCAAGAAAAAACCATCGGGATCATTCTCTAATCCTTCGTTGGTGCCAAAAACCCCAATCAATTTATCTACCTTATCGTAGTACGGTTTTACATCATCATATCCTATCGGCCAATCTTCGCCATGGCCATCTCTTGTTTTACCTTTGAAATCTTTTGGGCCAAAACGTAAGGAAATACGACCCCAGTGATTGGTTCGGCCGCCTAACATTCTGGAGCGCCACCACTTAAAAGTGGTTCCCGCTTCCACAGTATAGGGCTCTCCTTTAACTTCCCAGTCGCCATAGGACATATCCCACTCTCCAAAAGCCCTATCAGTTCCCGCTCCCCTTCTTGGAGAGTCATAAGGCTGTTTCATCTGAGTCATGGTTTTAGGGTCTGCTGGGTCAAAAAATGGACCCGCTTCAACTACAGCAACATTTAATCCGGCATCTGCCAACTGTTTGGTGGCCATACCACCACCGGCACCAGAGCCGACAATTATAACATCAAAAACTTCCGAAGATTCTTTTATTTGCATGAAAAATATTTTTTTCTACAAGTTAATACTTTAACTCAAAATAAAACCTACTTTTTATACCAACGACCAACGAATTAGTGCTCAGTTACACAAAAAGCATAGAAAGTAACAAAATAGTACTAACATCATACCAACCTTCGTCCGAACAAAACAATGCAAATAATCCTCATACCAAGCACACGAGGCATTATTAGAATCGTTTCAAGTGATTAGTTTTATACAAAATCTCAAATTCTTCCTTTTTGCTTTGGTTTTTGACATATGGAGCAATCGCCTTTTTATTACTATGCCGACCAACCGTATTGATATAATAATCCATATCCCATAAGGCTCCACAAAAAATCGCTGTCTTGCTCCCCCCCTAGAGCTTGTGCAAATATCTCCCTTGGAGTAATACTTTTTAAAGTACGCGCTATTTTAGTTGGACTTTAGGTGGAAGCGCTCTAAAGAAGAAAATGAATATAATCTAGATCATACCCGATTTCTAAAAAATGAATATCATAACTATCCTCAATATCCAAGCAGGCCCTTTTTAAAATCCTATCAACTTTTGGACTCAAGACAAAACGCCGGTGTTTTGTTACACAAACCACATGGTAGAGAAAAAGAGAGACCTTATGGCTTTTATATTGGTGGATACTTGAGCTCACGATTAGAATGCTGTTTTTTCTCGTGCAAGACCAGCATCGGCGTATTAGAGCCTGTTAGAATAAGAGATGTAGCACTGTAGCTTTGTATCGATTTAATTATTTTAAGGCCCTCTTACACTAAAAGTTCTTAGGTCACATATCAAGCAAGGCTCGTGTTCGAAAGTCTACTTTCTTGTCTTCAGGGTTATATTCATAATTATAAAACAAAAATTCTTATATTTAAGTGAATTTAGCTTTGGCCATATAAAGTTTAAACCTATTTAATTCTAAACACCGACTAACAAAATATGTAATTTTTCAAAAACAATGGTTACATATCTTATTGATAAATCAAAAATATTTACAACCACTTTATACGGATTATTACTTTCTGTATCCTGCATCGACCCCGTTCCACCTGAGTTTCAATTTATTGATGAACTAATAATCATAGAAGGGTTTGCATCCTCCGCGCCTAGTGCTTCTTCCGTGGTCATAAATCGCACCAGTGCCGAATTTGGAATCTATAGGAATCTTTTTCAAGAAGGAGCCCAAGTGACCTTCGAAAATCTGGATTCTGGTGAAATAGTCGACCTACAGGAACAAAGCGATGTGTATGTTCCTCCAACTGATTTCTTAGTTACTCCCGGGTCTACATGGCAGTTAAACGTAGTCCTGTCGGATGGAACCCGATACCAGTCCCTTCCTGAAAAAGTGATTCCATCGGTTCTAATTTCAGATATTTCTGCAACGTTTGAAAAAGATTTACTATTTAGGGAGGATTCAGGAAAGTTCGTTCCTGGCCATGCTATAGCTGTAAGCTTCGATGAGCCCGCAGAAGACAAAAATTACTATCTCTGGCGTTTTCGTTCCTTTGAGAATTTAATTTTATGTAAAATATGTGACAATGGTATTTTCAGAAATGGAGAATGTCAATCTAATCCAGCTCCTGAACCGGGAATTTCCCCTAGAGCCGCATATTATACGTATGGCTGCGAAACAGGATGCTGGACTATCCGTTCCAACGAGTCTGTCGAAATTTTAGACGACGAATTCATAAATGGATTTTCTGTTAATGATTATCCTGCCGCAAAAGTCCCATTATATACCAATGAAAATATTCTAGTTTCCTTGGAACAGGTTTCTTTATCTTTCGATGCCTATCAATATTACCGAAGGTTGAAGGATATTGTTGACAATAATGGGAATTTTGATGCCCCTCCACCTGCCGCTGTAATCGGTAATTTATTCAACCCAAGCGATGACAACGAAATAGTTTTAGGGCGATTCACGGCCGCATCCAATTCAAACGCAACCATTTTTATCGAACGAACGGACATCTTGGAAGATGAAATCGACCCATTGCCACAGTTTAGTTTTGAAACTACTCCTCCAATTCCGCTTCTAGAAATTATATCTTCCGCGCCATGCATTGAAAGTAGATTTAGGACCGGTTTTGAACCCATTGGTTGGATAGATAATTAGAATATAAAATTTGAGAATACCCATATTTAGATGGAAAACATTGTTACGAAAAAAGGGCTACATTACATTTGTTTTACCATGTTTTTGGTCATGGGTATGGCAAATTCACAAACCAAAAAACTCTCTGTCAACATAATTGAAAGGACAACCGGACAGCCCTTGCAAAACACGGAAGTCGCTATCTCGCCCTGTCAGTGCGGTGGCCTATCTAATAATCAAGGTGGCTTTTCAATCACCCTTCCTGAGGACAACTATCAAATAACCATTACCTACATCGGTTATAGAACGGAATTCCGCGAAGTTGTACTCGATAAAGATGTTTTCCTTGAGGTAGCCTTGACGGAAAAACAAGAGGAACTTTCCGAAGTAATCGTAAGAGCGAAGCAGCGAAATGAAAACTTGGTAGTACCCCAAATGGGCGTGGTAAGTCTAACAGAAAGAGAATTGAAAATGATTCCTACGGCCGTAGGCGAATATGATGTATTACGCGCCATGACGCTTCTCCCAGGTGTGAACAACGCCGGAGAGATAAGTAACGGCCTATCCATTCGTGGGGGATCACTAGACCAAAATCTTATCCTCTACGATTATGCCCCTGTTTTTAATCCAACCCATCTGTTCGGGCTTTTTTCCGTCTTTACGCCAGATGCCATATCCGCTTCAGAGCTATATCGGGCGAACATACCCTCACGCTATGGCGGTAGATCTACCTCCGTGCTCGATATCAAGGTCAAAAATCCCTATGTGGATAAATTCAAGCTCACTGGGGGAATTGGCCTCGTATCTAGCCGCCTCAATATCGAGACTCCTTTGATAAAGGATAAACTCATGCTTCTTGCAGGCGTCCGAGTGGGGGTCAGCGATTTCCTCCTTCCAATCTTTGCGGAAAGGTTGAAAAACACAAAGGCCAGATTTTACGATAGCACTGTAAAACTCCTCTACCTCCCTACAGAGAATGATCAGATTACTTTCACGGGGTTCTACTCCAAAGATTTTTACCAACTGGATCTGGTCACCTCGATACAAAATATTAACGCGGAGAATAACCAATATGATTTCAGTACCTTGAACGGTACGTTAAATTGGTCGCATGCCTTTGAGGACAACTCGAACTTGAAGGCGATAGTCGTCGCCAGTGCTTATACCCCAAAGATTATTTTCCCTGAGCAGGACAGCGATAACGAGGTAACCTACCAATCAAAAATCAACTACCTGAGTTTTATTTCGGAATATTCAAAAGAAACTAGCGAAAACTTGGATTATTATACAGGGGCGCAGGCCAATCGATATACCATAAATCCGGGGCAATTAGATCCCGGTTCGGCCACCAACGTATTGCCTGTATTCCTAAACAAAGAAACTAGCTATGAATTTTCTGGTTATGGCAATGTCAATTGGACACCTTTAAAAAATCTTACACTTTCGGGAGGTCTTCGCTTTAACCATTTTGTATTGGTAGGGCCATTTACGCAGAACGTGTTCGACGACTTTAGCGGTGAACTGTTGGCAACCACCGATTTTGAAAAAGGTGCAGGCGTAAAGACCTACAACAATCTGGAGCCAAGGTTGGGTCTTAACCTACAACTAGGGGAAATAATTTCTATGAAAGCAAGTTATGCTCGGCTAAACCAATATCTCCAGAATATCTATAACAGTACTACTCCGGTGCCCACTTCGAGATGGAAAACGTCGGGCCCAGGCATACTACCTCAAGTAAGCGACAGTTACGGTATCGGGCTCTACAAAAACTTCATGAACAACAAAATCGAAGTGTCGTTGGAAGGATACTATAGGAATGTGGCGAACACATTGACCTACAAACCCGGAGCGGATTTCTTTCTGGGGGAGACGATAGGGCGTGATGTGGTTCAGGGCGAGGGAAAAGCTTACGGAGTAGAGCTCAGTCTAAAAAAATCTACAGGGAACATCAACGGATGGCTTAATTACACATGGTCCAGAAGCCTGCTGCGTTCTCAAATTGAAAAGATTGGCGATCGAATCAATAATAACGAATGGTACAATTCCGACTTCGATAGGCCACATGTGTTTAACGGAACGATAAATTTCGAATCGGACACCTATAATACATGGAGTTTCAATTTCACGGCCCAAACGGGTAGACCCTATACAGCTGCCAACGGAATAGTAACAGTCGAAGGAATACAAACCCCATTGTTTCTAGAGCGGAACAATGCACGTTTGCCCACGTACCACCGACTAGATTTTTCTTGGAATGTGAAAGGTGTGAAAAGGAAATCACAAAGATGGCAGGGGGATTGGACGTTCACCGTTTATAATCTCTACGGCAGAAGAAATCCCTACAGTATTTATTATACACAACGCAACGGCGGTGAAAATGGAGAAGTATTCGGAAACAGCCCACTAGGTGCCTTTGAACTTTCTATATTGAATAGCCCACTATTATCACTATCGTATAACTTTGTTTTTCAATAGACCTTATACAAGTTCTATTAAGCCCGTTTTCAGTTATCTGCAATATGGGAGAAGGTTCAGGTCGTAACAGATGTGCTAACACGTCGTAAAAACAATAAATTAGACCAAAAACAAACACCTAAAATAAGAGTACCTATAAAATATCTAAACCATAAAACTTAAACCGAAAAAAGTCGTACGTCTTTTGTCTTTTTAATGGTATCCAATGCGCTATTATAGTGAAGCAATATATCAATTACTTTTAAATGTAGAGGCAGGTAATTGGGCAGCATTGAATAAATTTGGTATCGCAATATTATCCCATGCATATCTAACGGATATAGGTACATCTACATCTTTAGTTCTTAATACAACGCCGCCGTTCTTAATTTTTGCTTTTGCGGTATGATATATCCCATCGGCTCCGGCAACCTCAAAAAACGTATCATTTTTATCCTTTAGATAGAGTCCGTCCGCATGGTCAAAATAAACCATAAGCTCCTTATTTTTGATTTCGATATTCTTGTACAAAGGACCATGAACTTCAACATCCAACACTTTAAAATGTTCTTTCAACGCTATGTTCCCCAAACGGAGTCCTACGTCTTGTTTGTTCTGTGGATGTATATCGTCTGTAGTGCAAATATCACTCGTAACGACCATACCCGTGTTTTTAAGGGATAGCGATTGCCTTTGTTGATCGCGTACCACTGCTCCCTCAAAAAGTTTACCATAGGTGTAAGGGGCGATTTGTACATAGTAAAAAGGGAAATCTGTGTTCCATTCCTTGCGCCAAGAAGTAATCATTTTGGTAAATAGCTCCTTATAATTTTCGCCATTTGCGGTATTAGATTCTCCTTGATACCATAAAACACCAGAGATATTAAAGGTAGTGATAGGCGCAATCATAGCATTGTATAAGGTAGAACGCTCCGTCGGAACCCATGGGTTCTGTTGAATTAATTTGTGGGATTCCAATAGCCCCTGATTTTCTTCAAATACGTACGCTGGTGTCCAAACTTCTGCGCATGAAGCACCCCAAGAGGCATCAATCAATCCTATTGGAATATTCAATTCCTGGTGAACCCTTCTAGCAAAGAAATAGGCAACTGCACTAAAGTTCGCCATTGTATTTGGTGTGCTGACTTCCCAGCTCCCCGATACATCATCTTGTGGCGTAGCCGAAGTCCTTTTATCGACCGTAAAAAACCGAATATTAGGGTTATCTGCGTTTTTTATCTCTTCTTTCTTATTATCTATTCCACTATTGGCACTCCACTCCATATTGGATTGTCCCGAACATAGCCAAACTTCACCGATAAGCACGTTTTTCAGCACAATGCTATTGCCCTTACCAGTAAAGGCTATTTCGTAGGGACCACCGGCTTGCGGAGTAGTTACTTTTACCCTCCACTTTGCATTGATTCCGGTTTTGACTTCTACCGTTTTCCCATCCCAACTTGTACCTATGGTAAACGTTTCGCCTGGAGCAGCCCATCCATATAAATAGACTTCCGATACCCTTTGGAGTACCATATCGCTACCAAAAATTTGAGGTAATGAAATATCAGCATAGGAGAATTGAGTAAAACTAAAAATAGATAAAAGGAATAGTTTGATTTTCATAGAACAAGCATTGGAATTCGCTCCTAAATATAACCATTTAAGTAATATCCCTTTCTGCTACCATGAAAATGAATCATTTTATCAACCAAAAATCATTGCGTACCTTAAGTGCTTAATTAGAATGTTTTTCTAAGTATGGCGTACGATATATAGAAGCAATAATGAACCGAAGATATTTTATAAAAGGTACCTCAGCGTCAATAGTATTATCCTCTTTTGGCAGCTATGGTTTTGAATATTTTAAAAATGAAAAACCTAAACGGGTTGGACTCATTGGTGCCGGATGGTACGGTAAAAGTGACCTTTTTAAACTCATACAAGTGGCAAATGTGGACGTTATTGCCATCTGTGATGTTGACCAAAATCATTTGGCAACAGCAGCTGAATTGGTAGCGCAACGACAAAAATCTGGCAAAAAACCCAAGCTATATACTGATTACAGAAAAATGCTGGAAACGAACAATTTGGATATTGTGCTCATCGGGTCTCCAGACCATTGGCATGCCCTCCAATGTATTAGTGCCCTAAAATCAGGCGCCCATGTATATGTACAAAAACCTACGAGTGTAGATGTGATGGAAGGCGAAGCCATGGTCGCGGCAGCCCGAAAATACGACCGCGTGGTGCAAGTGGGTACGCAACGTAAAAGTACACCGCATTTGATTGATGTAAAAAAGGAAATCGTAGACGTGGGCCTACTGGGTAACATTGCACATGTAGAAATGTGTTGCTACTACCACATGCGTGCAGACGGCAACCCGCCCGAACAACCAGTCCCAGACTTTCTAGATTACGATATGTGGACCGGCCCGGCTCCTTTACGACCCTATGACGGAATTCCACACAAAAGATGGTGGCGGACCTTTAGGGAATATGGTAACGGTATGATGGGCGATATGGGCGTGCACATGCTAGATACCGTACGGTGGATGCTAGATTTGGGCTGGCCAGAGCGTATTAGCTCCCAAGGGGGTATTTATGTCCAGAAAGGCGGTAAATCCAACACTCCGGATACCCAGTCGGCCGTTTTTGAATATCCTGAACTCAATTGTATATGGCAGCACCGATCTTGGGGTAGTCCTGTGGATGAAGAATATCCGTGGGCTTTTATAATTTATGGTGATAAAGGAGTTTTAAAAGGAAGTCCCATGCAAGCCGATTTTATGCCTAACGGAACCGGAACACCTATACATTTTGATGTCGTATACGAAAAGGAAAAATATCCCGAAGATCTTATTGAAAAAGACAACGAACTGCATGCGGCGCCTGCTAACCGTGGACATATGATTGATTTCCTTGATGCCATACAAAACAATTCCCGGCCTATTGCTGATATTGAAGAGGGGCATATTTCCTCAGCGAGCTGTATTTTGGCGAATTTGTCTATGGATTTAGGGCGTCCGCTGGTTTATGACCCAAAAACTAGAACGGTCGTTGATGATGAAGAAGCAACACAGCTATTGACTCGGGAGTACAGAACACCTTGGATACATCCACACCCAGATAGGATTTAGGATAACGCTTTTGTTGATTTTCGAACTACAAGACTTGTTTTTACAACTTTGGTCTCAAATTTAGACTGAATCTCCTAAGGGGTTTCTATTCGTTTGATTAATTGTTTTGCGGCGGACTCTCCAATATATTTTCCATGTTGACTAACCATTGTTAACCTTGGAGTTACAACTTCTGACAACTGGTCGTTAGTAAAGCCGATAATCGATATAGCATCGGGCACACGATACCCACGTGTTTTTACAATCTGGAGTACTTTAACTGCCGTGATTTCGTCTAAGACCAATATTGCATCTATGGATGCGTGATTTAATAATAAGGACATGAGTATATCTAAATCGTCGCTCTTACCTAAGTTTACAACTAAATTTTTATCAAAAGGGAGGTTCTTTTCTCCGAGTGCTTTATTATAGCCTTCAAATCTTAGTTTTCCCACGCTGGACTTAGAAATAGGAGAAATCAAAGCGATGGTGCTACAACCGGTACCCAAGAAATACTTAGTAGCTTTGTAACCAGCCTCAAAATCGTCTACTACTATTTTATCGCATGCAACAAGTTCGGACACGCGATCGAACAAAACTATAGGAATATAATTGTCTACAATATCGATTAAAGCTTCTACCCGCTGTTTTTCTTGAGTCTCCTGGGAAAGGGAAACTATGAGCCCGTCTACAGCACCGGAATCTAAGAACTCTAAAGTCTTGGACTCCTTTTCAAAAGACTCGTCACTAATACAGCTAATAATATTATAGCCTTTCTCGTTCGCTACTTTCTCAATTCCATAGAGTACTTGTACGAAAAAATAGTTAAGTATATTAGGTACAATTACCCCTATGGTTTTATTGCTTTTATTTAATAGGTTTTATGCGAGTCTATTAGGCTTATAGTGTTTTTCCTTGGCGTATTGCTGAATTTTTTCTTTTCACGCCGCACTTATCTCCTGACTCCCATTGATTGCTTTTGAAGCCGTAGAAATAGAATCTGAAAAATGAGCAGCAATATCCTTTAGGGTGGCTTTTTTCATAAAGCACTATATTACTACTATTTAATTTAGTTTTTTTTAAGGAGGCCATCAAAATTGATAGGGCCTTCAATTTGAATTCATGTAAAAAGAATAGAGCTAAAGGATTTGTCTAAAACTGAAACCCTTCGCCAACTACATAAAAAAAGATATATTATATATACTGATTCACGATATTCTCAAACAACTCCTGCTTACCACTTTGTAGCTCCAATTCGCCATTTGCTGAAGCAATGTCGTACAGCTCCTTCAGGTCCAGTTTTCCTTCCTCAAAAGCCTTTCCCTTTCCAGAATCAAAAGAACTGTATCGTTTTTCCCTGAGGCTGGTATATGCGGAAGATGAAATGATTTTATCCGCTGTTAGCAAGCCTCTGGCAAAATTATCCGCTCCACCTATGTGCGCATGGAACACATCATCCAAGTCAGTTGAATTCCTACGTATTTTAGCGTCAAAATTAACACCCCCACCTTGCAGTCCGCCAGCTTCCAAGAAAACCAGCATGGCTTCGGTGGTTTCTAGAATATTGTTGGGGAACTGATCGGTATCCCATCCGTTTTGGTAATCGCCCCGATTGGCATCCAAGCTCCCTAACATTCCTGCTTTTCCGGCAACCGCAATTTCGTGTTGAAAAGTGTGTTGCGCCAATGTTGCATGGTTTACTTCTATATTAATTTTAAAATCTTTGTCTAGCCCGTACTCCTTTAAAAAACCAATAGCAGTAGCGGTATCAAAATCATACTGATGCTTACTTGGCTCCATCGGTTTGGGCTCTATAAAGAAATTTCCTTTGAATCCCTGCGCTCTAGCATAATCCCTAGCCATGTTTAAGAATTGACCCATATGGTCTAGCTCCCTACCCATATCGGTATTCAAAAGGGACATGTACCCTTCGCGTCCGCCCCAAAAAACGTAATTCTCGCCATCTAAGGCAATGGTAGCATCCAAGGCCAGTTTTATCTGTCCTCCAGCTCTTGCTACCACATTAAAATCAGGGTTGGTAGCAGCACCGTTCATATACCTAGGATTGGAAAAACAATTGGCCGTTCCCCAAAGTAATTTAATGCCAGAAGCGGTTTTCTTTTCTTTGATATAATCCGTAATAGTGGCCAAACGCTTTTCAGATTCTGCAAAGGTCGCCCCCTCCTGAATCAAGTCAAAATCATGAAAACAGAAGTAATCAAAACCCATTTTACTTATAAATTCAAAAGCAGCATCCGCTTTATCTTTTGCCGCTTGAATAGGGTCTGATGATTTGTCCCATTCAAAACTTTGAGTTCCAGGACCAAAAGGGTCAGAACCTTGTCCGCAGAAGGTATGCCAATACGCTATTGCGAATTTAAAATGATCGCGCATGGTCTTCCCTCCAACAACTTGCTCCGGATTGTAATATTTAAAGGCCAACGGGTTGTCAGATTCTTTTCCCTCAAACTTAATTTCTCCAATACCTTTGAAGTATTCCTTATCTCCTAATACTGCCATCTTATGTTGTTTTTAATAGTATTTCTAATTCCTTTTTCCATGTTTCATATGCCTGTAAGTATGCTTCCTTGTCTTTGGAAGGCCTATAGGTCATCACATAATCATTTTCCATAATTCGCTTACCGAAAACCTCAAAATCTCCTTTATGGAGGTCTGCCGCCCTTGCTGCTCCAATGGCTCCTGTTGTATTATATATTTCTATGTCGTGCGAAATTAGCGTAGCCACCGTATTTGAAAATATTTCTGAACGGAAGAGGTTGTCGTTCCCCGCTCGTAGTACATTTACAATACTACCATCCGACTTTAAAATTTCCATTCCATAGACAAAAGAAAAAGCGATGCCCTCCAAAGCGGCCCTGCACAAGTGTGCTTTTGTGTGATTGTTCAAATTGATATTGACCATTCTCGTGCCAATATCTTTATTATTTAACATGCGCTCGGCTCCGTTACCCAAAGGAATAACGCAAACGCCATCGGAACCAACCGAAACGGATGCCGCCAAATCGTTCATTTCTTCATAGGAGGTTACGTCCAAGTTGTTAAGTAACCACCTGTACTGAATCCCGGCCCCATTGATACAGAGTAATTTTCCAATTCGAAGCTTTTTACCAGACTGATAATTGACATGGGCGAAATTATTTATTCTAGCATATTCCTTTACGGAAAGGCTATCCGTTACTGCATAAATAACACCCGATGTGCCCCCTGTAGCAGCAACTTCACCAGGGTTAAATACATTGAGCGATAAGGCATTATTGGGTTGATCGCCAGCCCTGTACAAAATAGGAGTTCCCGTTTGCAATCCACTCTCAGAGGCTCCTTGTTCGTTCACAGTACTTTGTTCCGAAAAAGTGGGCACAATGTCCGGCACCTTACTATCATCAAAGCCATAGTGGTGCATCAGTACCTCAGCAATAGCATCTTCCTTAAAATCCCAAAATATACCTTCAGACAATCCTGATACTGTTGTATTTATAGTCCCTGATAATCGGTATGCGATGTAATCCCCTGGTAGCATAAATTTGTATATCCGCTCATAAATTTCTGGCTCGTTTTCCTTTACCCATTTTAGCTTGGATGCTGTAAAGTTAGCAGGGGAGTTGAGCAAATGTTTGGTACATTTATCTTCTCCAATAGCCTCAAAAGCCTGTTCTCCAATTTCTACTGCCCGACTATCGCACCAGATAATAGAATTTCGCAACACAATTCCATCGTCATCCACTAAGACCAAACCATGCATTTGATAGGAAATACCAATACCACTAATATCAGTATCGGCAAGATTATTTTCGGATTTAATTCTCAAAATTCCAGCGCAAACATGCCTCCACCAATCTTCAGGATCTTGTTCTGCCCAGCCATTTTTCAGCGCCAACATAGACATTTCGGTTTTCGGTTCTTGTACTACACCTAAACTCTTTCCCGTTTCTGCATGAACTAAAGCTACCTTAATCGAAGAACTTCCTATATCCAAACCTAAATAATACATGTACGTATTTTAACTATTTACCAAAAAAAATTCAATTTTTTAAAAATAGCTTAAAAGGACTGTACCTGAAACAATAAGCATCGTATTTCTAGGAAATTAATTTAAAAAAATCATTTTAATATATATAAAATACTATTTATCAATTCTTTATATATTTTTCTTATGTAAAAAGCTTCACCGAAAAGGCTTTCGTACAAAAGAGGAGGAAAGCATGAGTTCATACATAGTTTCTGAAGTACTTACTAGAAAGGAAAGGAACTCAAGCAAAAGGACACCTGTATTATCAACGCATCAACTCGCTCATTTTGCTATCGCAGCGCCGCCATATAAAAATCGAGACTCATTCTAAAAAAAAATAAATTAAATAAAATTATTGATAATACTAACAGATTCTCCTCTAAAAAGAGGCCGACACAACAATAATTATCGGTGAACTTGAACCTTGTGTGAGAGGTAAAATACGAGCCTTAATTCAAACACTGCACACAAAATCTATACCTCCCATGCAACTGCATCATCTCGACCACTACGAACCTAGGGTCCACTGCTTAGGAGGAAAACTCTAAGTCTGAAAATTATAAAAGCAAGCGCACAACATCCTCGCTACATTCTTTCCAACTTCGTCAGCGCCTCGGATTTAGAGTTCACATCCAATTTAAAATAGATATTCTGAATATGAAAATTAACGGTACTGGTGGTTACAAACAACTTGTTGGCAATTACTTTGTAGGTTGCTCCATTGAATAAGTAGTCTACAATCTGATTCTCTCGTTCTGAAAAGAAATTAAAGGATTTTTTATGAAAGTTAGCCACTACCTGTTTAACGATATCATTACTCATTGCTGCTCCTTCCCGTTTTATACTGGTAAGCGCATGATCTAGCTTATCAGCACTCATAGGTTTGGTAAGATACCCATTGGCACCTTGTTTAAATGCCTTTTTAATAATATTAAAATCATTGAGCGTACTTATCATTATGATTTGAACATTCTTGTCTTTTTTTCGAAACATGCGGATGGCATCTATCCCATTTATTCCTTTTAAGCCTACCTCTGAAAAAATAATATCAGGCTTTATATTTTTAAAGTCTTTTAGAGCTTTCTGCACATCTGTGTAGGTTCCTGCTAACACATAGTCAGTAAACCCATCTAAATAACCTTGGTAAGCCTTACTTAAAACTTCATTTTTTTCTATGACGATAATCTTTAATTTTTGAGTTTTCATAATACAGGGGTAGTATGCAGCCCATTCACATTGAATACGACGGCAATGGTTAGTAGTATATTAAGTTCAGGTAGTTATAATTATTTTTCAAGAGAATAGCAGCTATACGGACCTATCAGACACATCAGAATTTAGAACCTGACATCCTCCAATAGACCTTTCTCAGTGTTTATAAAACCACCTTAACTGGAACAAACCCAATAATTAGATTGTATGTTCAATAATTAACTAAAATCAAGAAAAAGTATCCTTATCCGAGCCGTATTTTAGTGCCTGGACAGTATAGGAAGACGTACGCACTTAAAACAGATTTCTGTTTATTTATCACATTGGGAAGTGCAACTTTAAACAGGTAAATTCCTGTGCTTTTTTGAATGAAGAGGGATAAGTAAAAATTTCGCATACTCTGGGGGGATTTGGGATTAACATTAATTTCTTAAGCTTATTTGACAATTTAAATATAAATAATAACAAAATATCTTAGTTGTATTTGTAGCTATTTTCGTTTAAATACACCAATCCCTAACCTTTCATCGGTAAACATACCCTAAACGGCTCTTTTTTATTAGCAAAAGTACACGTCATTCCAAAAAAAAGGAGGTTCTGGCTATCCCCCCGGATACCTTCCCTCCTCTTATTGACGATTCACTAAAACATATAAATAATAATCAACCAAATACATTCTTATTCACCTTATACTAATCTTCCCTGCTATAATACGCCTCATCATCTTCATATACATTGGACGCTGTCGCTGTAGAGCGATCCACCTGCATAATCCATTTTTCATCAGTATACTTTCCTCCCAGATTGGAAATAGACGCACTTTGCGCTTGTTGCTTGGCATCATAGTCAGCCAAATACACATAATACAACCCATTTTCTTTATTATAAAATTGTTTAGGCTGCAATCCCTTTTTCTCTAAACTCTTCACAAAGGCATTTAAGTACTTTTTATTCTTATATACGTTGGCTATTACATAATACCCAGATTTAACCCCAATAGCATCAGCATCACCCAATACCTTTACCGGCAATTCTGAATATTCACTTGTAGTAAAGTCACGGTATTTGTTTTCTCTATCATCAGCAACGTTAGTACTGGCAAAATAACTGTGCTCTTCTGTGCTAAAATCATGTAGGCTAGATTTTATATTGTCTTTGATATCAGTACGCAAAAGCCGCACAATGGTTTCAAATCGCTCTTCAAAAGCTGAAATGCGAGAAGCTTCTATAGAATCTTGCCGTATCATAAGCTCATCTAGAATAAGCTTATTCTGGTAAGCCAAGGTGTTTTCGTCCGTTGTCCCTTCAGCTATTTTCTCGTTAAACTTGGCTTTCTTTTCCTCCTTATTTTTTTCTACCAACAAATCGGATATTTGCTCTTCATAGTTACGCACAATACGTTCTATTTTAGCATCATTAGAACTGTCTACATAACTATTAGCCATACTGTTATCATCTTTAAAGGTATAGGCCAAAGACAACTCGTGGTTCCACCCTAAATTGGCTTCTTGCTGCGAGAGATCCTTTTCCATTAGATACCCAAGAGACATCGTTTTACTCAAATTAAAACCCACTCCGGCAGACATTCCATATTCTTGGTCTATAGTGGTCTGCAACCAACCATAACTTGGCAAATCCAAAACTAAAGAACCTAGGTAATATAAACTCCCGTCCAGATTCTGACCTACTTGTGTTAAAGGCATTAATCTAGCGTTATGGAAAAGTCCTCTTCCCGCTTTAAACTCGTGAGTATATTGCACGGATGCCTTCACACTTTTTAGAGATAAATTTGTAATAAACAAATCTGTAGTCTGATTGTAACGAAATAAGTCTTCAGCATAAAGTCCAAAATCAAAATTTCCTAGAGATAGATTAATACCAGGCTGTATGGCAATTTTACTTTCCTTACGAGCATCTGAAATTGCAGGGTCTTGTCCCGATATTACTACCCTGTTTTTATCCACACCTTTATTCACATACGTGATATTGGTGCCAAATGCAAGCTTGCTATTTGCACCTAAGTTTACCGAGGTGGCATAATTCGCATTAAAACCAAACTCCTGTATTACACCAGACGATTGACTATACACCCCGATACCTAAGGCGGTATGGTCATTTAGCTTATTACTAAAGCCTAAAAAGTAATTCTGACTGTTATCATCGAACGTAGCGTATTGGTTTCTGTGTAGAATATTTAAATAGGATTTATTCTCCCGCACCAAAGAAAAGGTAGGGTTAATAAGAAATCGATTAAAAAAAACTTGATTATGGTATGCCCCAGAGGTAGCGACCTCCGTTTTGGTCTCTTGACCATGTACCGATAAGCTTCCTACTAGTGAAGCCAGAATTAAAAAAAGAGCTATTCTTAGGGCAATTTTATTTGTAAAGTCCATTTGAATATTTTTTATGTTTTAAGTGAAATGATGTCTTACAAAAGTTCATATCCTCCTAAATAGGAAATAAGAACTGCTGCCACGGGTTCAATTACGTACGCATTGTAAAGGGTGGGTATTCCTTGCGCTAAGATCAGTTTAGGTCTACTCGTCTTCAAATATGGAAGTTGAATATTTCGCTTGTTCGGCAGTATTCATAGCTTCTAATAAACGGAAATCGGTTTCGTTGGAATTCCTTTTTTCACCAACAAAGGTATACCCAATCTTGTGAGCAGATTTAGTTTTACTTCCGCGGTTGGAGACGACGTAGGCCATTCCTTTTTGAGGTGCCAACTGAAGGGCAAAATCATCTTTCGAACTATTGATAGAACTCCCCATGTTAATGGCCAAACCAAGACTATTACTGGCTACCTGAACGGAATACATATCCAAACCACCGTAGCCCTGATGCCCCTCTGAGGCAAAGACCAAGGTATTCCCTTCCATTACCTTGGGATACATATCATTACGCACAGTATTTACTTTTTTGCCTAAATTTTCGGCTACACCAATACTACCGTTACTCCCTAGACTAGATACATATATATCAAAATCACCAAAAGTACCTGGCATATTGGAAGCGAAGAAAAGACGCTTCCCATCTGGCGAAACGGCCGGGTGCACAGCTGAAAATTCATTCGGACATAGGGCGAGTTCCCGAATACTTTTCCACTCTCCCTGTTCCTTGTCTGCACGGTAAATTTTATGTACCAGTTCTTTTTTGGAAAATATTCCAGTGCTGGGCTTTACATATACCGTTCTGCTGTAATAAGCCGTGTTCCCGTCTTTGGTTAATGAAACTGGAGTTTCGTAGTCTAGTTTATTTTTGTCAGTTGTAGCATTTTTATAGTACATCTGCTCCTTCACAGCTAGTTTTTCCCTTTCAGGAACGAGATTCAAAGATTTAAATCTTTTCCGAAAAGATACTGAGCCCATTTTTGGGGAGGCTTGGGTCATATGATAATCAGCACGTACAAGCTCCGTCCAGTTTTCATCTGTTTCTTCTTCAGTACTGCCAATCCTACCAAGTTTCGAAACCGCATGGTCATAACGTTTCTGGTAAGAGGGTTCCAACACTCCATCATCACTTGAATCAATTAACCGATCATACCAAAAAAGTGCATGTTCGTAATTTTCAGATAGAAAGTGGGCATTACCTAAGTCTTGGTAGATTTCTTTTTCTGTATACCCCATGGATTTCATATCCTTGAAATTTTCCATTCGTTTTACGGTCGCATCCATTTTGTGTTTTTCTAAGGATACAAAGGCTGTTCGTTGCGCGTTTAATCCAATACAGCATAGCACTGTAAGGCATCCCATAGAGACTTTTTGATGTAAGGTATTCCTCATGATATTAAGATTTTGGGTTTAGACCTCAAAGTTGCGAAAAGGTCCATTCCGAATACTTAACAAAAATTCATAGGTTTTTGATGTTTTTACCGATTATCGATAAAAACTGAGGTGTTTTAAAAGAATACTACTGGGAAAGTTAAAAAGTAAGGGATAGAGATATGCTAGCCTTTTACAATTTCAAGAAACGGAAACCCACTACATTAATTGTGTTTTATTGGACAAACGGTAGTTATTTTGGGATGAAAAACAAAAACTTTTAAAGAAGAGTCATAGTATACTCTATGCCCTTAAGCGGTAGTTTATACCAACTATCAATACAGCCTTCATAAAATTATCTAACAAAACATATATGCTCTTCAATAAAAGTATGGACTAAGGTGATTACCGTTTCTTGCGCTATCGGTACTCCCCTAAACTCAGTAACTGCCTCTATTAATTTTTCTTCCATACCTAAACTAGCATACGCAGTACTCTCCAATTCACCTGCCATATCTATCAACACGTAGACCACTCGTTTTGGTTCTTTCCGTGTTACTCTTAGCACTAGTAGTGGCGTTTGTTCGGTAAATATGATTGCGCGGGTTATCAATCATTTTTAACATAGGGCAAGATGCTTTTGAATATATTGGAAATCCCAATTTAGACACCAAAGTAAACAATCAATTTGAAGTTGGTTTTAAAGAAAACTTACCCTTGTCAAATACCAACTCGGACGTGTTTAACTTTACAACTCCCTTTTATTATTACTTCTACGAAAACTATATCGTAGGCTTGATAGATAGAAATTAGACCAAAAAATTCCTGCCTACCGTAGCGCCTATGAAATTAAAAGGTTCTAAAATAGGAACAAAACCTACAAAACAGGATTTGAAATTACGCCAGGATAGATTTTTTGAACGACTTTAATTTTACTACATATTTAGCCTATGTATACCATAAAATCAAAACCTAAACGAATTACTCCCATTGGCACCTCTATTAACGAGACGCTTAACACCTGATTATGAAAAAGAAAAATTCTGGATAAACGCCAATTACACCTTGACTTCCAAGCAGGATAATATTTCGCCTCCATTCGAAGAGCAAGTAACACCTAGTTTTGGATTTACGTTTAGGCGTAATTCCCTTCAAAAATTTGACACTTGGTATCACTGCATTAAATATGTTTGATAAGACCTATATTGACCCCCTCAATTTTAACTTTAATAATCAGGCAGATTTTGGAAGGGTTTGCAGCAATGATACGGGACGTAATTTATCTACTTTTATGCAGTATGCGTTTTAATTAATAAAAGGGCGCGCGCGCCCTTTTATTTGATATTATGAATAGAATTAAGCAAAAACATAACTTTAGGACATTGAACCTTCTATCTTTTACTTTCAAATTAATTTCCTTAATACTAAGTAATTTCACCTTACTTAAAATAACTTAATACTTACAGCATTGAGCTTTTTAAATTTTTGGAATTTGATAGTATCATCAAATTCCTATTTACTAGGCATTATTAGAAATTGTTCGTGTGTTTTACCCATTTTATTTTTTAATAATCGTAAAACATATGACCAATCTAATCCTTGTAGGCAGATAACATCCATACCAATTTTTCTTGTTCCACTATATAATCGCCCATTTGGGAAACCGTACCCTCGTCATTGGCTTCTGCGGCAATGCTAAGGATTGCTCTTTCTTTTTTAAGTAGAATTGATAAGTTATCAAGAATAGCATCAACGGCTATATCTCCATCAACTACATTTTCTGTGGCTTTGATTTCTGAATGGTCCATATATTTTGAGAACGTGTGAATAGGAGTGCCACTTAATGTCAAAACCCGCTCCGCAATCTCATCCACCTTTATTAAAGCATCATTATAAAGCTCTTCAAATTTCAGATGTAGCTCAAAAAATTTCTTGCCTTTTATATTCCAATGAAATCCTCTGAGGTTCATGTAAAATAATTGATAATTGGACAGCAAATCATTTAAATGATTTGCTGTTTCCTTAATACTTTCCTTATTTAATCCAATATTAGATAGACTTGAATTTTCCATTTTATCTTATTTAAAATTAGTTACGTTATCACTAAGGTCAAATACCTTAATTTCCTTTATTTCGCTTGAAATAATACTAGATTCAGCTGCTCTTCAATAACTTAATTACAAAGATAGGTTTATCCGTAGAGATATCCTTATTAAAATACCAGAGCTTGCTCAACGGTATGTTAATAAGGCTATTATAGAATAATAATAGACCCCAACCATGTTTTAATTTTGTCGTCTTTGTTCCACGCCATGATATTTATCGCATTGGGTAAAGAATTTCATATTTTGTGGAATAAAAAATATATGCTTTCCGTTCCGATTTTTATGTCTCGGAACGGAAAGCATACATTTTAATAGATTTTTTTGCGAGATACCAATCCACTTTTTCAAGGGAATCACCTTCTAATCTCGCATTAAGCTCGTCCAATGTTTTAGGAGGTGAGACTATTACCTTATCTCCCCTTTTCCAGCCTAAAGGCGCAGCACCATTATACTTATCCGAAGTTTGCAAAGCATCTAAGGCTCTAAGTATCTCGTCCATATTCCTACCAAACATTTAATAGATAGTAGGACACCAACCGTATTTTTGTATTTGAATCAATAAAAATACTGCTCTTACGGCAGCTATCTTACTTTCATTAGGTTGCCGCATGCCGCATAATTTAGAGACTTTCATATCAAGGTTTGCAATGATTGGAAAATCGAAGTAAACCCCTGCATTTTCTGGTCCATTTTGTACCCAACCTAAATGGGCATGAACGTTATCGATGCTTAAATGCAATAATTCAGTATTCAACGCATCGAACTCATTTTTACGTGTGGCAAATCCACTCATTTCAGTCATACACACAGGCATAAAATCAGCAGGATATTAAAACGTCACTATCCATTTGTACTTTGTAAACTCAGACTTTTCAATTTTGCATTGGTAGTTAGCGCTTCAAAATCTGGTGCTTATATCTGATTCTTGGCATATTAATAATTTGTTCTTGTTCTAGATTTTAATTATCCATCATATTTTTTTCTTTTCGTTTTAAATACTTCGATAATATTAAACTATAATAAAGACCCTATCTGTAACAACGGTCACACTAGTTCCAATTTATAATTTTTTAACAATACAGATAGCTTAATCAGCCCAGTAGTCCAACAAACCGTATGACCGATGCTTCGCCTTAATTGTATTCCCCTTCTCTTAAATACACTATCATTTCTTCAAAAAAATAAACTTCAAATCTTTGAATTCAGTATACATTTCGGTTAAGGAAAAAGTATTTCCTCTTTTTTAGGGCCACCTGAGGGTTTACCTAATTGACTTTTGAAAAAGGTTCAGAAATCATAATACCATTTGGCTTCAAAAACTGCAGGAGATGTAAATGTGCCTTCGCCCTAATATCTAAAAGGATAGCTTCTCAAAAACCTCGAATTCTTAATTTTAGAAAAATGACTATTAAACTAAGAAGTACGGTTGGGAAAAGTCAAAAAAAAGACCCTCATTCCTGTGGGTTTTTTAAGCAACCTAAACGCAATAATAAAAATAATCTACATGAATAGTTTATAACTTAAGATTCATCATAATCTCATGCGTCCCGTTATCAATATTCCGTACGGCACTACTATTTGCAAACTCTTAGGTAAAGCCTATTTGCATTACTTTAAGGATTCCCTTGAGTTTCATCGATACCGGTAAGGACTCCTAGTACAGTAATATGGCCAAGGGCTTCGCATCAACATTCTTGCTCAAGATAAAATCATAGCCTCCGCTTAGGTAAGCATGTAAGTGGTGGTCCCCTACAAAGACATTGCTGTTTTGCTACGGCAAGCCCTCAGGTGATAGTATCCTGAGAACCTATAGCGACAGAAAGTAACTTACCCAGTTTAAGTATAGCATTGCGCCCACATTTGGCGTAAAACAGCGCTCGTGGTCCACTAAACTGCAGTCCTTACCGACACCATAGATGACGAGGCCTCATGTTTTCGCATCAAAGGAATTCGCATACTAGTTATAGTATACAATCTTAGCAGTTGTTGTGTATCTTCGTGAAAAATAAATGAGCATGAAAAAGAATAGCAATTTCTTACGTTTGGGCTTTGCAACTGCATTAGTCTTTACTATCCTATCCTGCAAACAAACCAATAAGGCTGAAACCGAAGTGGTAAAAGAAGAAGCAATCCTAGACAGTACCGATTTGGCGCTATTGGAACTCACTTTGCCTGATGGTTTTGAAATAAAAGTGTTCGCAAGAGGCGTAGATGGTGCACGGTCCATGGCCATGGGCGACAACGGAACCTTATTCGTTGGCACCAGAAATGAAAATACCGTATATGCTATACAGGATACCAATGGGGATTATGTGGCAGATAAGGTTATGGTCTTGGATACTATGCAAGTACCTAACGGTATAGCTGCAAGAAACGGGGATCTTTATGTGGCGCAAGTGGGCAGTTTATGGAAATATCCTGCTATTGAAGATAACTTAAAAGGCACCCCAATAAAGGAATTGGTTTATGACGATTATCCAACGGAATTTCATCACGGTTGGAAGTACATCGCCTTTGGTCCAGATGATAAATTATATGTTCCCGTAGGTGCACCCTGTAATATCTGTAACCGTACCGATGAGGATGAGCGTTTTGCAACGATTACCCGCATGGACCCAGATGGTAGCAATAGAGAAATTTATGCAAAGGGAGTTCGAAATAGTGTTGGTTTTACTTGGCATCCAGAATCTGGAGATATGTGGTTTACTGATAATGGCCGCGATATGCTAGGAGATGATATTCCACCTTGTGAATTAAATCACGTAACCGAGGCCGGTCAACACTTTGGCTATCCTTTTTGTCATGGCGGAATCATAAAGGACCCTGAGTTTGGGGATGAGCACCCATGTTCGGGCTTTGTTCCCCCCGCATTACAATTGGGAGCACACGTTGCCCCGTTAGCCATTAAGTTTTACACCGGTTCTATGTTCCCAAAAGAATACCAAGGAAAGGCATTTATAGCAGAACATGGTTCTTGGAATAGAAGCAAAAAAGTTGGATACCGCATTATGATGGTTAATGTGGAAAACGGAGAAGCTAGTGATAGCAAACCTTTTATTGATGGTTGGCTGAACGAAGAAGCGCAAGAAGCCTCTGGTAGGCCCGTAGATATACTTTGGCTAAAAGATGGGTCTATGTTGATATCAGATGATTATGGTGACGCTATTTACAGGGTTACCTACAGTGACACTGCTTTAGCCGCAAAGTAATAAACTAACTTTTAAAGTTTCTAGAAAGCAGCCCTTACGAGCTGCTTTTTTTATTTCAGATATGTGTGTTTATTTTCACTGCTGGTATTTGAAATAATAGCATGGATAAAATTACCCAACCTATTTTTATAGGGGACTGTTTCTATAAAAGTTCATTAAAAATTAGATTTTATTTCGAGGAGTTATTCTTAAAAAATCGGGTTTATAATTTTGAAAAATCAACTATGCAACTGAGAAGAACGGTTGGAAAAAGTCAGAAAAAAAGACCCTTATTCCTGAGGGTCTTTTAATTATATTATAATTGTTTATTTGTTATCCCCTTTAAAATCCTATCCGCACAAACAGTTCGTAGGTTCCGTTGTCTTGGTCGTTTATCTGTTTCTCCAGCACCGTTTCCTATGCATACTCAATCCTAAAACCTTGACTAATCCAAAACGTATCCTATTGTGCTCATCCAAATACAACGAGAACAACAGCTTAGAAACCGATAGCAATAAGAAATACCTTATCTCCTTGGTAATCGTCTGGAGAACATAGGGATAATGCTTATTTTGCAGGATAACCTTATAAATAGCTTACCATGATTCGTCTTAGCGGTTTCACCAGCATTCTCTTTCTACTGTCCTTGTGCCTACTTTCGTGTAAACAGAACCAAAAACCTTTGGCTATAGAAGCACCTACAAAACCCAATATCGTATTTCTGTATACAGACGATCAAACCTTTGCCTCGGTCCGTGCTTTGGGCCAAGATGAAATATATACGCCTAACCTAGACCATATGGTCAATTCCGGGACTTCATTTACGCACGCTTATAATATGGGCGGTTGGCACGGAGCGATTTGTGTTGCCTCTAGATCTATGATTATTTCAGGTGCTTATCTTTGGAACGCTAAAGAAAAAGAGACCTTATGGAACGCAAAGGACACCGTGGCACTGAAAGAAACATGGCCTAAATTATTGGAGCAACAAGGCTATGACACCTACATGACAGGGAAATGGCATGTACAAGCTCCTGCCGATGTTATTTTTTCCCGTACCGAACATATTCGTCCCGGTATGCCACCAGACCGAAGAGGTCAACTTTCTGCTGCCTTCAAAAAATGGGAGACAGAATCTGGCGACATGACCGATTGGAACGACTATCTACCCATGGAATATGCCCGTCCTACAGATGAGAATGATACTGAATGGTCACCCGCAGATACCCTACAAGGCGGTTTTTGGGAAGGCGGCACTCATTGGAGCGAAGTAGTGCGCAACGATGCCTTGGATTTCTTAAAAGAGGCTAATAATAAAGATAACCCCTTTTTTATGTACCTAGCTTTTAATGCGCCGCACGACCCTAGACAAGCACCTCAGCGATTTCTAGATATGTATCCCTTGGATTCCATTGCAGTGCCTGAAAGTTTTTTGCCGGAGTATCCTTGGAAAGATGCCATTGGAAATCAGCCCACCCTACGGGATGAGGCCCTAGCGCCTTATCCAAGAACGGAATATGCCGTTAAAAAACACCGTCAGGAATATTATGCCATTATCTCACACTTAGATGAGCAGATAGGAAAAATCCTAGATGCGCTTGAAGCCTCCGGTAAGATGGACAATACCTATATCTTTTTTGGAGCAGATCATGGACTTTCTGTTGGACAGCATGGGTTACTAGGGAAGCAAAGCTTGTTTGATCACAGTATACGCGTTCCCTTAATTGTTATGGGTCCGGATGTGCCCAAAGGACAACGCATAACCCAAGACATTTATCTTCAGGATATTATGGCGACCAGCCTAGATTTAGCAGATGTTAAAAAACCAGATTATGTACAGTTTGAAAGTTTTAAGAATCTATTGTCTGGAAAAAATACAAAAGGAAATTACAACGGAGTCTACGGTGCCTACATGAACTTGCAGCGAATGATACGGAAGGATGGCTTCAAATTGCTAGTATATCCGAAAATTGATAAAGTACTCTTGTTTGATATGAAGCAAGATCCAAATGAAATCAACGATTTGGCAACGCATCCAAAGTATAAAGAAAACGTAAGCTCCCTTTTTAAAGACCTTATGGAATTGCAAAAAACCATGAACGATTCACTCGACTTACAAGCAACGTACGAAAAAGTGGTAGGAATACCTTAAGAGGTAAACGATTATAATTGAGAAACAAGGATGCTTAAAAAGAAACGATATTAATTGCTAGCCTAATACTATAAAATTCCTTTTTAAGCATCCATATTTAATAACTGAAACTGGCTCTAATACTGCGCCAACAAATACGTAATCAAATCCGTCGTAGTAAAAACACCAACCAATTCATCATTCTCAACCACTGGAAGTGCATGAAATTCTTTCTTAGACAAAAATTCAGTAGCTTCTTGTATGGTCGTCTTTGAGGCAATAGAAATAATGTCCTTTGCCATTACTTGCTCAATAGAAAACATATTGTAAATAATACTGTCCACATCACGCTCATCCTCCCCAACAGCATCCGCAAAACTAATACGCATCAAATCAGTATAACTGAGCATACCTAATATCTTTTTTCTCGCTGTTATGGGTACGTGCCGAATTTTATTTTTTTTGAACAGTTATTCTGCATCCTGTAAATCATCCTTAATACTTAACGTAAGAACGTTTTTAGTCATTATTTCGGTAACTGGAACTCGTTTTTTCGTCTTGGTGCATTTTAAATTAATACTCTAAAATTACGGTTATTGCTGTTCAAAAAATGTGATAAATATCATCCTGTTGTTAGCGCCACATAAACCCATCCTAAAAGGGCAATATTCGAATGGGTATCCACAAAGAACTTTTAGGTTATAGGAATTTCTGTTATGGAAAAAAAATTGAAGTGCCAGCTCCAATACTACAGGTATAATAAAGTAAGTGATTACCGTTCCGCACTTATACAGGGTAAGTTTTTAGCATAAAAAGGAATCTGGGTGCCTGAATACCGTGTAGCATCCGGTTTAAATTGTGGTGGTCATGCTTTTGCAACAGACGGTTTTTTCATGGGCCCTATTTTGCAACAATTCAAAGAAAATCGCGAGGAGCTCATCCAATCTGTCTTTGAAGTATTGTCAGCTGCTCTAAAGAACAAAGAACGCACCTTGCCTGTCAACTACGCTCCCGTTAAAGCTAGGCGCTCAAGGAGGTGTTGGAACAGCAGAGGAGCACGAATTTCGTATCAATAAATATGGTGTGGATTCGATAGGCTGGGGTTCTACCTTTCTTTTAGTCCCTGAAGCTACTACAGTAGATAAGGGAACTTTAGAAAAATTAGTGCAAACACCAAAGAAGAGGATCTCTATTTAAGCAATACACCCCCTCTAGGAATCCCTTTGCATAGCCTTAAAGGCAATACCAAGGATGTAGAAAAGGCAAAACGCATTGCCAATGGGAAACCTGGTAGTACCTGCCCCAAGAAATTTGTGGCCCTTAACAAAGATTTTAAAGAAAAAGGGCTGTGCACCGCATCCAGACAATATCAAGCTGCCAAATTAAAAGAACTAGAATCTCAAGAGCTATCAAAATCGGAATTCGAGTACCAGTATAATAAGATTACCGAAAAATCGTGTACCTGTGTAGGATTGGTAACGGCAGCGCTATTGGCCTATAACTTGGATACCAAAGTAGAAGGTGATGGTGTTTCTATTTGCCCTGGGCCAAACATGGCCTATTTCTCCAAGATTACTTCCCTTGCAGATATGATTGATGATGTGAACGGCAGAACGAATGTTATGAGCCCTACGGATCGCCCCAATATGTTCGTAAAAGAATTACAAATCTATTTACAGTATTATAAAGAACAAATTGAGGAGCATAAAAGAAACCCCACGGAAAAGCGAAGAAAATAACTCATTATCTTTGGCAACAACCTCATGGAAGGTATTGCCTATTATGATAATTTATTTGTAGCAAACGAAGATAAATTTGAGCCAGCGCCCACCTGTATTTCAATACCATTGCACGAATCTCGAATCCTAATTAATTCGCTCGTACAGGAACTTTAAGTCATTGAGGAAATTCTCAACTCTTGAACAAAACAGTTAGCCAGTTACCATTTACTATTGAAGGAGCGCTGTTGTTTTTCAATGAACTTCTTGATGAAATATTGATAGAACAATCCGATTTAAATGCTCTAAGGTGCTTCTATTGAATGTATTCCAAAAGGTCTTCCTTAACCTAAATGATGACTTTTCAAAGATTAAGGCAAGGCTACTGCACCACACGAATCTGCGAATGTCCCAAACTACTTTTTTCCAACTGTACCTGTGTGGTAATGCGTTCTTTCAGTGCGCCTACATGGGAAATAACGCCAACGGAGCGGTCGCCTTCATTCTGCATTTTTTCCAAAATAGTTATGGCTTGATCTAGTGTTTCAGGATCTAGTGTTCCAAAACCTTCGTCTATAAAGAGGGATTCTATTTTTACGTTTCTAGATGCGATATCCGACAAAGCAAACGCCATTGCCAAACTGACCAAAAAGGTCTCTCCCCCAGAAAGGGTTTTGACCGACCTACGGGCGTTGCCCATATAGGTGTCAAATATCTTAAGCGTATCGCTCTTCTCTGCCTCAGCTGCGGTAGGAATGTCCAGCACGTAGCGATCCGTAAATTCAGATAGGCGTTTATTGGCATAACCGATAAGTTGTTCCAAAGTTAAATCCTGTACAAAATTAGAGAATTTATTCCCATAGGAATCCCCAATTAAATCGTTCATGGTCTTCCAAAGTAGCTGGTCTTTCTTTAGATTTTCCAATACCGTTTGCTCCTTGGTGTACCGCTCTCTGGTAATAGTATCATTCTCCAAAAGCTGTGAAATCTTCCCTATATTCTCCCCTAAAATCGACCATTGTTCTTCTTCCAAAACAAACTGTGCCTCCAAAGTTACTAAGTCAATCTCCAAATTATCATTTGCCAAGAGTGCTTCCAATTGCACTGTGCTTAGCTGTTTTTTTTCCATCAAGATAAGGTTAGCAAGGTCTAGTTCACTTTTCTTTGCACGGTACGCGGCGGCCGTTTCTTCGGCAAGCAATGCCGTTCTTAACTCCGTAATATGTTGTAAACCTTCTTTTTTCAATACAGCCATTAATTCTAAGTTTTGCAGCTTAAGTTGCTCATTACCAGTTTTTAAATCTGTCACAACTTCTGCTAATTGCTTATGTACGGCTTTTAGATTCGCAAAAGCATCTGAAATCAGATTACTTAATTTACTGGTTTCCGTATCAATGTTAGAACCAGTATATTGCTTTTTACGCGCCGCTTTAGCCTCCTCATATACCTTGCTATTTTTTTGCCAATCTAGTGATGCTTGCCGTATACTTTTTAAAACCTCATCTCCTAAAAACGCTCGTTTAGCGCTTTCTAGGTTACTGATTTTATGCCGTAAGCTCTTCCCTTTTTCAATTAGAGCAATTTCCGAATCCTTATAGTTCCATTGTATTTTATTTGCTAGGATTTTTAAAGCGCCTTCTAAGGTATCTGTTGCTGTTGTTTTTACCGCTATCACTTTCAAGATACGCTCACAATCCTTCACTATAAATTTAGTGTTCGATTCTAAAGTAACTTTACTATTAGACTTTTCTTTTAGCAGCGCTTCTTTGGTTCGAAGCAGTTCCTTATTCATATCAAAATATGGCGCAGTAGTAGCATAAGGGTGATCTATAGCTCCACACAATGGACAGGGTTTATCTGTCACCAATTGCGTCCTATGCTCCGCTAAACTTAGATGTTTTTGTTGGTGTTCTAGGGTAGTTTTGAGCGCGCCTACTTCTTGCTCTAAAACAATAATATCAGAAACTATTTTACGAAGTGTTTCTTTATTTTTTTTTAATTTATTTTGATTGGTTACTAAAGTTTCTTTTTCCAAAACAATAAATACCTCGTGTTGATGCCAATCCTTTTTTAGATTCACCAGTTCTAGTGCTCTTTCTAGGCGTTTGCGTTCTATAACTAAGGTGTCATCCAATTCTTGTACCGAAACAACTCCCGCGGCGTCAATAATTTTTTGAATTACACCGTGCACCTCAACTACTAGGGTTATATGGTCTTCAACCGTTATAGCATCCGCTATAGAAAACCCTAGGTCTTCTAGCTTTTTAAAATCTACTAACACCTGATTTTGGTGCAGCTTAGAGACTTCAAGTGAAGAAGATTCAACGGCTTGTAATTGGGTGATATTTCGCCTAAACCATTCTAGTTTATCTATGATATCCTCCTGTTTTACTGTACTATTTACCAGTTTGGTTGTAGTTTCAATTGCTACTTTTAACTTTTGGTTCCATAGTATTTTAGATTCTTCCTTTTTACCCAGAAGTACTTCTGATTTTTCTACTTCCTTTTTCGCAAGGTCAAGACTGGCAAGGTATGGGGCATACTTGACTAATTGAGTGTGCTTTGCCAAGCTTAAATTATCAGCTTCAAAAGCGGTAAAAGACCCCCTAAGCTCATTTATATTTTTTTCTATCTTTTCTTTGTCTGTTAGGGCAGCATTTAGTTGTTTTCGTTTGTGAATTTTTTCTCGATGTGCTTCATATCTCTTAAGCACCAAAGGTTTGGAAATTTCCAAATCTTTTAATTCGGAAGATTTTTGTGTAATTTCCTCTTTAGATAAAAAAGAAATACCCTCCAATGTGGCATTCTTCATTTTTACTTTCTCCCTAATGGCAGCGAAACGTTGAAAAACCGCCATCCCAATATTTCGGTACGATTTTGCACCTGTTATATCTTCCAGTAATTTATTACGTTCGTTACGTGGTGCCTGCAATAATTTACTAAACTCACCCTGCGAAAGCACCATGGCCTTTACAAATTGCTCATAGCTCAACCGGATAATCTCCTGATTTTTATCGGGTGTTTTAGTACCCGTTTCCAAAATAGTTCCAGTAGCTACGTCTACCAATTCCTGTTTTCTATTGTTCAGATTATTATTTCGGTTCCGTTCAATGGACCAATGGCTGCGATAGGCTTTTCCGTTTACGGCATAGTCTACCTCAGCATAACAGCTAGACATGTTACGCGTCATAATACCACCATCATCTTCCAAAACGGTATTGGTAACAGGGCGATCTACACGGGCAATACGATTGTAAAGCGCCAAAGTAATAACATCCAACAAAGTGGATTTTCCAGAACCTGTAGGGCCAGTTATGGCAAAGAGTCCTGCTTCGGCCAAGATGCCGGATGCAAAATCAATTTCGTGTTCCCCTTTTAACGAATGGATATTTTGAAATCGTATTTTTAAAATCTTCATTTCCTACAAATTCAATTCTTGTAAAATATCTCTAAATGCCGCTTTAAGTTCCTCTGTATTTTCTAATTCTACCTGCAACTCCAATTTTTTTTCGAACATTTGCATAGGCGTTACATCGGCCACATCCGTACCCACAGCAAAGGCATCGCTTGCGCCACGTATTTTAGTGCTAAAACTAAGTCGGGACTTTACAATCTGTAAACGCGCATTAGGCTGTTCGCTAACAAAAGCTTCGAATGCTTGTCGCCTTTCCAGACTTTCGGTTTCCTCGTTTACGATAATTTCAGCAAGCGACAACAGGGGCGTTTCCTGATCATACCTTATCATTTGTTGCTGTACCTCCTCTAAACTGCCTTCAAAGGCCACTAAGTTCCTTGGTTTTGGAATCGGTACAATTTCTAAGCGCTGCAATTGATTATCTTTTAACGTTATCACATTTACCTGCTTCTCGTCTTCTTTTTCAGAAAAACTAAGCGAAATTGGCGAACCGCAATAATGGATGTGTTCCTCTTCCGATATGGCTTGTGGTTTATGAATATGACCTAATGCCACATAGTCTGGTATGCCTTGAAACATAGACGCCTCTACCCCAGCTTGATTCCCGATTTGAATATCACGTTCGCTTTCGGAAACGGAGCTACCCTGCACAAACAAATGCCCCATCACCACAAAAAAACCATCAGAGTAATGATTTTGATAATGGGTATTAATAGTGGAGAAATAGATTTGAAGGCCAGCTTTTATCTGTTCGATTTTTGTTGCGTAGGTTTCCCCAGCAACCGATTTTCGGATGTCACGATCTTTCAAAAAAGGAACAGCGGCCACTACCAATCGTTCTCCATTTTTTTCTACGTCAACAAACAGTTCTGATAGTGTTTCTGTGGCACCACCGATTACCGTAATATCAAACGCATTCAATAACTCCTTTGGTGCGTTCAGTACTGCTGCGGAGTCGTGATTACCTCCCGTGATGATGAGCTTACAATCCAGTTGCACCAATTGCCGCAAGACATCGTAATACTGCTTAAAGGCTGATTGTGATGGGTTAGCCTGATCAAAAATATCGCCCGAGACCAAGAGCACATCTATCACTTCGGTCTTTATATAAGGTATCAACCAATCAAAAAATAGATTTAGGTCATCAGCCAAATCATATTTATGTAATTGCTTGCCTATATGCCAGTCCGAGGTATGTAGAATTTTCATGTATCGCAGTCCATTTTTATATCAAGCTATAATATTATGGATTTTTAGAGAAATAGATTGAGTTCCTGCTTTAAAAAAGAGTGTTCGTGCTAAAGCAAAACTAAATTTAAGGGAATCATCAATAAAAATGAATCCCAAATCCATAGGTGTTTTAACGCCAGGTTTGCCATAAATTTTCTTATATTTACTTATTAAGAGTCTGTGATGTAATAACTTGACTGATTTATTTCAAAACAGACCCCATTGGAATGGAATCGTTCCAAAAACATCAACTAATAAATTTAAATAAAATGAACCAAATGAAAGAATTGAAGCGTGTATTTTTGTTTATGATGGTATTCAGCTTTATTGCTGCAACATCATTGACCTCATGTAGAGAGCAGAAAAAAGCCGAAACTACGGAACAACAAGAAGAGCATCCAAAAAGTGAGGAACACCCAACGGAAGATGCTGCCGCGAAAGAAGAGCATCCTGCTGATGGAGATGAGCATCCACAAAGTGAAGAAAAAGATTCTGTTGGTGGTAATGAACATCCACAATAATTGATTTGCTTTAAGCCCTGTATAATACGTAAGTCTCTAATTTAGTTTATAGAGCTAGCGCAGGAATAAAATAAATCATAATGCCATGACTCGGGTGGGTCTTATGGCTAATATTTTTTCCTAGATTGGAAAAATTCAAATTAAAGAAACGAAGATTCAAACAAATATGGTTAGCGCAAACTGACTTTATTTTTTAAATCTTCGTTTTCTTTTTTCCTTTGAAATGTAAAAATCGTTTCTGGATAAAGAGCTTTGTTTCCCTGCTCCATGACCGGATAGGCCAAAAAGTTAATAGGTCCCGAACTTGGACCAGGTTCGAGTACCAAATCCCTTCCCTTAGTAAACTCGATTCTATTTGCCGGATGCCTGCCAAAATAATAGGTAGCCAAGGCCGAGTATTTATTTGCCTCACTAATATCTACAGGCCACCACTTTCCTTCAGCATAAAACTCTGCCCAGCAATGATAGCCAGAAATTCCGCCTTCATCACGATCGGAAGGTATAGATGCCCCAACAGCGAATCGCGATGGGATTCCAGCAGATCGCGCCAAGGAAATGAACAAGGAATGGAACTCCGTACAATTGCCTGTAAGCGCATCACAAGCATAAACCGCGTCTCCTGTGCCGTAGGTGCCGGATTTCATATAACGCATATTATCTATAATATAATCGTATAAGGCCCTGGTCTGCATTATGGTTCCTTCTTTACGCTTGCTCCCGATAATAGAATCTGAAAGTATCCGGAACCTATCGCCAATGGGCATCAATAAACTGGCGCCTAGATAATCATTGGGCGAGGTTTCGTCTTCATAAGCCTGTTTCTCTTGTCGCTGCACATCGTAAACAAGTTTTACAATTTTTCCGCTATGTTCTGGAGAAAAACGCATGTGTAACACCTTATTTTTATTGTGTTTATCCTCTAAGGTCTCATGGGCGACAGGAGCTTCCATGGAAACTAGTTCTATGGTTTGAAAACGGTCGGACTGGGGAACCGGAATCCACATTTTTGTGGAATCGCTCATTTCTGGCAAGGTAACTTCATAGCTGAATTCAAAACGGTCTTGTCCTTCCACTACACCTAACAAATCTTTAGATGCATCTTGCACGGGCAACTTGTACCATGTTTTATTATCGCGCTGTTTCCAAGTATAAAACGGCTTTCCGTTAAGTTTATGAAGCGTGGTCTCGGTAACGTTCATATTGCCCGGGTCTCCTTCCAAGAAAAAATCAACATCATAAACATCACCACTTACATCGGCAAGATCTACACATGCGAAATGGCGCCCTGGACCCAAGTTGGAAAGGTACTCAGTATGCACACGAACCAATTGAAGGCGGAGTTCCTTTCCGTCGGCATTCATATTAAAATAGCCACCATCTTCCTTTACTTTTTTGGCAATGTTCGCTTTTATACCTTCCTCTATATCGGCAGTTACTACTTTTGGACTTTGACTGCTTGCTAAGCTTTCTGGTGTATCTTTTTTCTTTTCGTTAGAATTACAGGCCATTAAAACCACCACCATCAACCCAAAAATGAACCTAGAATATTTCATGTATTTTGCTCCTTAAATGAAATTTCAATTTACGATAATTCCTAGGTTATACCAACTGCTGAAGCAGTTTAAGGTAATGGGGACACTGTTAAAAATTGAAACCTACATTAAACTTGCTTAATTTCTAATTTAGTACTAAGAACAGAAGACGCATCTTCTCGCACAGACCCTGAAACGGGCATGGTATTTTGGTAACTGACACTTGTGCATATGGGGAAGTCCATATGTGAGGTTCGTATCCCGTTACTAAGGTCATTCCCTATCCAACCAGCACCAGAAAGAAACACTTCAGTCCAGGCGTGAAGTTCATACGTAGGCATCTCCACATCTACATAAAAATAGCCGTTCACAAAACGAGCTACCATACCAGAGTGCCGTAACAATTGAATCTGCATCAAAGCCAAATCTCTACAAAAAGATTTTTTTAAATCGAAGGTTTAATCAGCTAGGTAAGGTTCACCTACCTCACGTATTTCTAAACTAAAATCTTGATGAATTTTAATACTCAACTCACTTAAAAAGCTAAGGAGACTCCCTTTTGTAGTCGTTACTAAATCATCATCATATACTCTTAAAGATTTACCTATGGATATAGTTTCCAAATACGCATATAATAGCTTCTTTAAATAAAATGATACCTAAAAAGCCAAAAGTTACTGGTATCCAATCGGTCAAAAATGCACTTGCTCAAGAATCCAAAAAACATATGAAGCGATTACCCTGTATTTACTCAGTAAGGATTAGTCAATTTATAAGGGTGTCTTCAAAACAGAAATCATTCGCTTAGGCGAGAGATATTCAAAATAGCGACCTGTAATTTGAAACGACTCATCCAACACCACTATAGCCGGTAGCGAAAAGGGAAATTTATCCCTTGAGGCCAGTAGCAATGGAATTTCATGTACAGGATTACGCTTTTTATGAACCTGTTTGTTTACAAAAATTTGACCATCAAAAGTAATAGCATCAGTAGTTTCTGCATCCATTTTTACGGCATAGTATTCGGTATTCAAAGTTTTGATAATTTGAGGGTCTTTATAGGCCGTTTCATCCATTTTTTTACAGTAAGCGCACCATTTGGCATAAAAATCGATATACACCTTTTTGGGCTTTACCACTAAGGAATCTTCCAATTGCTCAAAGCTTAACCAATTGATGGACCTATCTTGCGCGCATAGCTTTGTAAACACCATAAGCTGCGCAAGTACTAAGACCATATATTTTGACATATTCATCAATTTACTGTGCTAATTACGTAAAAAAGTCAAAATTATACTTTTTTTTAAAAGAACCGCCACTAATCATCGCTTTTGAATTACCAGTCCTATCACTTGACCATCGACGGTTCTTTTTAACTAAACTCAAACTTATTTTTTTTAATGCAATTTCCCGAATTTGACGCCAAAGAAAAAAGTCCTTGGAGCAATAGGGCCATACACATAATCCGAATCCCTTGTTGGGCCACTATCAAAATCATCCTGATAGCTATTGAATATATTTTTTACTCCCGCGGAGAACGTGACCATAAAATCATCGTTAAAATCTACATGTGATTCTAGCTTTATATTCAAATCAAAGAAAGAATCTACCTCGTTCAATTGTAAAAATCCGGTATCGCTTATAACAAGTGGTACCGTCATGCCGCCAGTATAGGTTCCAGTAATATCTATATTAAAAAGTTCCGTAGGAATCCAGGACGTATTTAAGTAGCCATAAACGTTAGGGTTTCTAACGAATTCATCTATAACGATATCTGATTCTCCAAGGGTACCATCGGACTCGAACAGTATTTGAGGTTCGTCATATTCTGCCTTTTGCAAAGTACCTCCCAACTGAAACCGCCATGCTGGATCTGGCGATACACCAAATTCAAAGTTAGTTCCATATACACGGGCACCTTCCCCATTTCTGACTTCCTCCAAGATAGAACCGTTATCCAATACCGCACCTGTACTTACAAGCGTAAATGGATCTTCCAAAGTGGTAAAAAATCCTTCTAGTAAAAAATCTAATTGTACTAAATCAATATTTTTAGAATAATTAAACGAGCCCGTGTAAGCATTGGAATACTCGGTATTTAAGTCGTTGGATAGGATAACAAATTGTGGTTCTCCACCCACGCTAGAAATATGCAAATCTTCGTTGAATGCCTGTGGCGCTCGAAAACCTCTAGCATAACCACCACGGAATTTCAAATCATCCAAAAGTTCATACAGAACCGTAAACCTAGGGGAAAATGCCGTCTGGTTAATATCCACACCTCGGCTGATTCCCCCAATAGAATAATCGCCATCTACCTTCACATTATCTACTCGGGTGCCAACGAGCGCAGTAAATCTTTCACTCGGCTTCCATTCGTACTGCACATAACCTCCTAAGGCATTTACACTCTGGTCTATAAGGCGGTTGTAACCTGCTATCTGATCCTTGGTTTCGGTATGATTAAATTCTGTGCCCACAGTAAGCACGTCGGTATTCTTAAACGCTTTAGTGAACTGCACACCGTTTACCCAAGCTAAATCTCGGGTAGTACCAAATGCATTATTAGCCGAAATACTGTCTTGTCGCGTGCGTTCGCCACCAAGACCGCCGTAATAACTGTCCCTATTAGTGTAAGATGCCGAAGTATATGCCTGAAACTGACTCATATTATCCTTACTATTTAGTTCATAATCCACACCTCCGATAAAGGTATCATGATCTAGTTCCTCGGTAATATCGGTAAATTGTGGCGCCAAATCAAGCTTATTCCCTCCACGGCGGTACTCTCGTATAGCGGTAAGGTTCACGGATATTTTACTGCGGTCGTTGGGGCGCACAAAGGCTTTTGTACCAACGGTATTATTAACTATCTCCACCAGTTCGGTAAACCCATCATCGTTGGCGTCCCAAGCTTCGCGATTGCGGTAGGTGCCAAAAAAGGTTGCCCCGCTATTCAGGTCGTCTGCCACAACAGAAGTATTGAAACTTAACATCCGGTCGGCAGCTTCGCCGTTGATCAATGCTAGGTTGGTTCCTACCTCCCATGTATTTAAAATTGGGTCTTTCGTAATCACGTTGACCGTACCAGCAATTGCATTAGAACCGTACAAAGCAGATCCACCGCTGCGCACCACCTCCACACGTTCTATAATATTGGTAGGTATTTGCTCCAACCCATAAACTCCTAATAAAGATGTAAATACGGGTCTGCTATTTAATAATACTTGCGTGTAACCCCCAGAAAGTCCATTCAGGCGCACCTGCGTAAAGCCACAGTTTTGGCAATTGGTCTCTACTCGTACTCCCGGTGCATAGTTAAGTCCGTCTGCCAAAGTCAAAGACTGTGTTGCATTTAATAATCTGGGCTGTATGGTAGACACTACTACAGGAGCATTTCTGCGTTCGACTCGATTACGGGTTGCGCTCACTACTACTTCTTCCAAACCTAATGCATCTTCCAGCAACTCAAAATCAAGCGTCAAGGTTTGATTGTTAGTCACAGTAATTTCCTTTACCATGCTTCTATAACCTTGTGAACTTACCTGAATGCTGTGTGTTCCTGCTGGTACTTTCAATGTATAGATCCCTCGTTTATCCGATGTTGCACCTTGAGAACCATTTTTCACATATACGGAGGCAAAAGGCACCGTCTCATCTCCTGATAAAATTGTACCTTTAATAGTTGCACTTTCAGTTTGACCGAAAACACCTAAAAGCGGCAAAAGTAAAATTAAAAAAGCTATTTTTCTAGACATCATTTTCTATAATTTTGAATAAATATAATTAATATTTAGGCAAACCTAATACTTTATTATTAAAGGATAAAATGTATCTTTACATTTTATTTGAAAATTATGTTTACACAATCAGAAGAAAACTACTTAAAGGCTATATTTCATTTACAGGAAGAAGAAGAAGGCGGTATCTCTACAAGCAGTCTTTCTGAAAAATTGAATACCAAAGCAGCATCAGTCACGGAAATGATCAAGCGCTTAGCGGATAAAGAATTAGTGGATTATCAGAAATATTATGGCGTAAAATTAACGGATACCGGCAGAAATCATGCTTTACTTATCATTCGAAAGCACCGCTTGTGGGAGTATTTCTTGGTAGAACGACTTAATTTTAATTGGGACGAAGTACATGATGTTGCCGAACAACTAGAGCATATTAAATCTCCAAAACTGGTAGAAGAATTGGATGCCTTTTTAGGCCGACCTGAATATGACCCGCACGGTGATCCAATACCAGATGCCAAAGGGAACCTACCCGAATATCCCAAAAAGAAACTTTCCCAGCTTAAGACAGGTGATTACGGTATTTGTAAAGGTTTCAATGATAACTCTTCGGCTTTTTTACAATTTGTGGCAAAGCAAAAAATTGGATTGGACACGACGATTAAAGTTATAAATATTGAATCCTTTGATCAAAGCATGACGGTTTTGGCGGATAAAAAGGAAGTATTGCTATCCAAAACAGCCACAGATAACATCTACATTGAAAACTAAACGTTTGATCTTCAAAAAAATCCTACCTAATAAAATGAAAAAAATTATAACCATACTATTTATTACCGTCCTTTTTGTACGTTGTAATGACGTAAAAAAATCCACAGATGGGAAACTAAATATCGTGACCACGACCTCAATGATTACAGATCTGGTCAGGAATATTGGCAGAGATTCTGTAAACGTGCAAGGACTCATGGGAACTGGAGTAGATCCACATCTATATAAGGCAAGTGAGGGCGATGTTTCTAAACTCACAAATGCGGATGTTGTCTTTTATAGCGGTCTTCATTTAGAAGGGAAGCTGGTAGATGTATTTGAGAAAATGGGTAGAAACACCAATACGATAGCCTTGGCCGAAGTACTGGACAAAAACAAGTTGATAGGGTCCGAATATTTCGCCTCCAGCTTTGATCCGCATATTTGGTTCAATATTGAGTATTGGAAGCAACTTACGATTTACCTTACGTCAGAATTAAGTAGACTAGACCCTAATAATTCTGCCTTTTTCGAAAAGAATAAGTCGTTTTATTTGGAACAGTTAGATGCCCTTGAAGAAGAGATATTAAAAACCATAGCGACACTTCCTGATGAAAAAAAAGTCTTAGTTACCGCCCACGACGCCTTCAATTATTTTGGAGAAGCCTACGGTTTTGAGGTCGTTGGTCTACAAGGCCTAAGTACTGCCACCGAAGCAGGGGTGCAAGATGTCCAAAATCTAGCTAAACTCATTATTGATAAAAAAGTACGCGCTATTTTCGTCGAAACCAGCGTACCCAAACGCACTATTGAAGCCTTAAAACAAGCCGTACTGTCTAAAGGTTTTGAAGTCGAAATTGGGGGAACGCTATATTCTGATGCGCTAGGAAATACAGGCACGGACGAAGGTACGTATTTAGGCATGTTCCGGTATAACGTGGATACGATTGTGGAGGCGTTAAAGTAATTTGTAATCAAAAAGGATTTGACTGAGGCAGTTGGTCGTACCTAGTGAAAAAATAAACGCCCTTGCGAGGCGGGTAATAATTGGCTGAGTTTTGTATAAACGGTAACGTAACGAAGTAATCAATTTGAAACTGGATGCATTAACTACATCTAGATAGAAGCTTGTATTTGTATTTTAATTTAGAACACCATGAACAATAACCTTCCTGCAATACAAATAGATGACCTTACCGTAGCCTACGATTACAAACCGGTCTTGTGGGATATTGACCTTGTGATTCCTGAAGGCGTCCTAATGGCGATTGTTGGGCCGAACGGAGCCGGAAAATCTACGTTGATTAAATCAATTTTAGGGATTATAAAGCCCATTGCCGGCACGGTACAAGTCTTTGGTAAACCTTACAAAAAACAAGTAGATAAGGTAGCCTATGTGCCCCAAAAAGGGAGTGTAGACTGGGATTTTCCCACGACCGCCCTCGATGTTGTCATGATGGGTACCTACGGAAATCTAGGCTGGATCAAACGTCCTGGACAAAAAGAAAAGAAAGTATCCTTGGAAGCCTTGGAAAAAGTAGGGATGTTGGAGTTTAAAAGTCGCCAAATAAGCCAATTAAGTGGCGGACAGCAACAACGTATTTTTCTTGCCCGTGCCTTGGTGCAAAATGCAGAAATTTACCTGATGGACGAACCTTTTCAAGGCGTGGATGCTACCACAGAAAAAGCCATAATTAATATACTTAAAGAGTTACGTCAAGCAGGAAAAACATTAATCGTTGTGCACCATGATTTACAAACAGTTCCTGAATATTTTGATTGGGTCACCTTTCTTAATGTAAAGGGAATAGCATCAGGCCCTGTAATGGAGATTTTCAATGATGACAATCTTACCAAAACCTACGGGATAAATTATAAAGTAGCTGTTAATCAATAGGCATGGAACTAATCGATTTTTTCACGGACTATACCTTGCGTACCATTACACTTGGTACTGCCATTTTGGGTGCTATTTGTGGCATGTTGGGCAGTTTTGCTGTGCTCCGTAAACAAAGTCTTTTGGGAGACGCTATTTCACATGCTGCGCTTCCAGGAATAGCGATTGCCTTTTTAATTACCGGAGTTAAGGATGCAAACTATATTTTAATCGGCGCACTTGTTAGTGGTCTTGTGGGTACCTTTTGGATTAAGGGTATTGTAAAGCGTACACGTTTAAAAAGTGATACAGCCCTAGGGCTTATTCTTTCTCTATTTTTTGGTTTTGGAATGCTACTACTCACCTTTATTCAAAAAATGCCAAATGCGAACCAAGCGGGACTTGATAAATACCTTTTTGGTCAAGCCGCAACCTTGGTAGAGAAAGATGTGTGGATTATGGCGATTGTTACGGGTATTAGTCTATTGGTACTCCTTTTATTTTGGAAAGAGCTTAAACTCTTACTATTTGATGTCGATTACACCAAAACCTTGGGCTTCAACACCCGTTTTTTAGATATTTTAATCACTACTTTTATCGTACTAGCTATCGTATTGGGCCTACAAACCGTAGGAGTAGTACTTATGAGTGCTATGTTACTTGCTCCTGCTGCTGCTGCCCGGCAGTGGACCAATAGCCTGGGCGTGATGGTTGTTTTAGCTTCGGTTTTTGGAGCATTTTCAGGGGTTTTTGGAACTGCGATTAGCGCCAGTCAGAACAACCTATCAACAGGACCTGTTATCGTTTTGGTGGCAGCGACTTTTGTAGTTATTTCCTTCATATTTTCACCTAGCCGCGGATTATTATTTAGAGAAATTCGCTTTAGAAAAAACCGTAGGGAAATCCACCTTAAAAAGACCCTGACCTTTATGTACCACATTGCTAAGAACCATGAAAATGTATCGCATCCGCATACCATTCGTATCCTTAATAATTTTCAAGGCTTTACTAGAAAAACATTAACCAAATTAGAAGAGAAACAGTTCATACAAATTCAAGGTAACGACTGGGCCATGACGGAAAAAGGCTATGTGGAAGCGAAATCTATTTTCAACCAAATAGGAAAAGAAAATGACTAACGCGCAAATAGAAATACAACTAATTGCAGCACTGGTAGCCGTTGCCTGTGCTTTGCCAGGTACTTTTTTAGTACTCCGCAAAATGGCCATGATAAGTGATGCCATTAGTCATGCCATACTTCCAGGTATCGTGTTGGGTTTTTTCATCACACAAGACTTGAATTCGCCCTTACTTATTTTACTCGCAGCACTTACTGGTGTCATTACCGTGGTACTCGTAGAATTCATTCAAAAAACAGGTTTGGTCAAAAAAGATACGGCTATTGGATTGGTTTTTCCGGCGTTGTTTAGCATCGGGGTTATTCTAATCTCAAAAAATGCCAATGATGTTCATTTAGATATCGATGCCGTACTCCTGGGCGAATTAGCATTTGCCCCCTTTGACCGACTCTTCATCTCCGGAACCGATATGGGACCTAAATCGCTATGGGTCATTGGTACTATTTTACTGATTTCCGTAGTATTGTTATTCTTATTCTTTAAAGAGTTGAAATTGAGTACGTTTGACAAAGGCTTGGCTACGACCCTAGGATTTTCGCCGGTGATATTACATTACGGACTTATGACGGTTTCCTCAGTCACCATAGTGGGTGCTTTTGATGCTGTGGGTGCCGTTTTGGTCGTCGCACTCATAATAGCACCCGCTGCAACTGCTTATTTACTTACGGACGATTTAAAAAGGATGCTGTTGTTAAGCTGTTTGTTCGGTATCATAGCTGCCATAGCTGGTTACTGGATGGCAAATATTCTGGACGCTTCCATTGCAGGCTCTATGACCACCGTTTTAGGTATGCTGTTTTTATTCGTTTATCTGTTTTCGCCAAAACAAGGGGTGTTACACGGATTTTTTAGGGAACGGCGGCAACGCGTAGAAGTCTCCCTTTTGATATTCTTGCTACACCTACAAAACCATACAGAAGAGGAGGAACGCCACGTAAACCACCTTCGGGAGCATATCAACTGGCAGAAAGTGCGCGCGAAAACCGTATTAGAACTTGCCGCCAAGAACAACCTTATTCATACATCAAACCAAATTATTTCCCTAACGGACAAAGGCCAAGAATTCACCGACGAAGCTTTAAAATATATTACTACAAACAAGGCTACTGCCATTGAAGATCTTAAGGAACGGTTTTTCTTATTTCGTGGATAACCGCAGTTCATAAATTTCGTATAGCAAGATACTGAAATCGTCAGTTTTAAATACTGTAAATCGCGCTTGAGCACTTCTACTTCTACTAAAACCAGCGTATACATGTATACCCTAAAGTGTAAGTATACGCTGCTCTTACCCTATATTTTTAGCAGATTTTATTTGATTGATATAAAATCAAAGAGAACATCGTGTCCAATAAGGGTGCCGGTTGCGAACTCGTTAATGAAAAGTTTCCTCACAGACATATTAAACAGTAGGGAGGTCAACATTTGGAATTATCACCTATCTTTATCATCACCATAGGTAGTAAGTTGATAAACTCAGTATTGGTTCTAATCCCGATTACCCGAAAACATGAATGTTACATCCTTTTTTTTAAGGACCTGATTATTCATACCCAACAAGCATAATAAATGATACGTTCTCTATTTATAATTTGTTTTTTTATTTCGACCTCTAGTCGTGCACAGTTAGATGGCAATTCAGTATTTACCCTACCTGCTGCCTCAGAAACACAAATTCTAAGCATAGCAGATGCAAACACTGGTGCATTGGCTTATGCAAATGATACGCAAACAGTTTATGTTTACGATGGCACCAATTGGGTTAAAATGGAAGCCACAACGAGCGATGTTTACCTAGGTGTTTTTATCATAAACGGCACAGGAGATATTCCTATAACTGGTATTCCGTTTGGTCCTTCTAGCGCAAGCTTTGTTGCCCATGCAAATATTGAAAGTCTAAGTATAAATACTGACAATGGGGTTGGAAACAATAGTGCTACTATTGCCAACACATTCGGCACGTCCAATGGTTTTTCTAGAAACGATAGTGGTTCCCTTATACAACAAAGTATTTATGTTGGTGGTAGTGGGAATTCTATTAATGATATTTCTAGGTTTGCTTCTAATGCACACTGTGTTGGAATTAGATATACCAATCAAAATGGGGATAATCTGGGGACTACTACTGCAAGAGTAAGTAGTTTTACTTCCACTGGTTTTGTAGTTAATGTGGACAACTATGCTGATGGATTGGTTGTATTGTATAAAGCTTATCGGTAAAGAGTTTGGTCTGAATAGGTTCTATTTAAATTACCAGAGCCCGCTACAATATGGAAAATAATAGTAGGTATGATACATAATTGACTCGTATCGATACATAATTGACATTTTCAATACAAACAGCCATACAAGTACCCACTTTGGTCTAAAACTGAGTAGTTTCAGGTAGAAATAATCTATATTTAGGGAATGAAGTATAGAAATACCTCACTCCTGCTCCTATTTCTTTTAGGATTCATTTCTAGTTTTTCACAAGAAAAGGAAGGTAATAACTACCAACAAAAGCTTACAGGATCAGGTGTCACGATTGATATGGTTTCTATATCGGAAGGAACGTTTGCCATGGGTAGTCTAGAATCCGAAACAAACAGAGAAACCGATGAAGGTCCCGCTCACGAAGTGCTAATCGATGCGTTTTGGATGTCTAAGTATGAAGTAACTTGGGAACTCTACAACCTGTTCGTAAATAGGAATATTGATAGATTCACCAATACATCAAAGGGTTCAGATGTTAATATAGCCATAGATGCATTAGCCGGAGCAACTATGCCTTATGTAGATATGAGTTTGGGAATGGGTACCGGAGCCGGGTTGCCTGTTGGGAATGTAACCCATCATGCAGCGTCTGCCTTTTGCGTGTGGCTGTCCGCTAAAACAGGTTATTTTTATCGCTTGCCCACAGAGGCAGAATGGGAATATGCCGCAAGGGCCGGAAGCAGTACCGCCTATCATTTTGGAGATGATATAACCGCATTGGACGACTATGCGTGGCACTATAAGAACAGTAATGATACGTACCATAATGTGGGTCAAAAAAAACCAAATGCCTGGGGATTACATGATATGCATGGTAATGTTGCGGAATGGACACTAGACCAATACCTACCCGAAGCCTATCAAAAAAGAGAGCAAATAAGCATGAACCCTTGGGAAGTTGCAACAACCGAATATCCTAGAATCGCACGTGGTGGTTCTTATGATGATAATGCCGAGGCTTTAAGGAGTGCCGACAGAACTCCTTCTAAAGAACGATGGAAGATGCGCGATCCTCAATTCCCAAAGAGTAAATGGTGGAATACGGATGCCCCTTTCGTTGGGTTTAGACTCGTACGCCAGGCAGCTACGCCAACACCAGCCAAAATGAAAAAATACTGGAACCAACAATTATAAAACTATAAAAACTGAAAAACATGGGGGAATTAGAAAAATTAAAATGGGATGTATCAAAACCAACCAGACGAGGTTTCGTTAAAAGTAGTGCATTACTGACGGCAGGAATGTTATTACCTGGTATGGAAATGAGTGCTATGGCAAACGTTTTTAATGATAAAAAGTTGAAGATTGCTGTTGTGGGTTGCGGTGGCCGAGGTACAGGAGCAGCCAACCAAGCACTAAAGGCAGATGAAAATATAGAATTGGTTGCGATGGCAGATGCTTTTCAAGATCAATTAGACAAGAGCTTTACCAACCTACAGAAAGCCTACGAAGGAACTGGTAAAATAAATGTAAAAGACAAACATAAGTATGTAGGCTTTGATGCCTATAAAAAAGCCATTGATCAAGCTGATGTGGTAATCCTTGCAACCCCGCCAGGATTCCGGCCTCACCATTTTGAATATGCCGTAAACGCTGGTAAACATATTTTTATGGAGAAACCCATGGCCACAGATGTTCCTGGGATTCGTAAAGTATTGAAGATGGCAAAAGTGGCAAAAGAGAAAAAATTAAACGTGGTGGTTGGCCTCCAACGTCATTACCAAGATAACTATCTGGCGATTGCAGAAAAAATAAAAGAGAACACCGTTGGGAAAATAACATCAGGGCAAGTCTATTGGAACAGCGGTGGCGTTTGGGTACGTCCCAGAAAACCCGGCCAGACTGAAATGGAATACCAAATGCGTAATTGGTACTATTTCAATTGGCTATGTGGCGATCACATTTTAGAGCAGCACATTCACAACATAGATGTTGCCAATTGGTTCTTGGGGGAATATCCTATTTCTGCTCAAGGCATGGGTGGACGACAAATACGTACCGGAATAGATCATGGAGAAATATTTGACCATCATTTTGTTGAATTCACGTATCCAAGTGGTGCTGTAATTTCAAGTCAATGTCGTCATCAGCCAGGAACATGGTCTAAAGTGGGAGAGAATTTTCAGGGAACCAAAGGGCGCATAGATATGAAAGATGCAGGTACGGCTAGTATCGTTGATCTTGAAGGGAATACCGTCTTTGAACACCGCGGAAAAAACGACCCAAACCCTTATCAAGTAGAACATGATAGACTTTTTGCATCCATACGGAATAATGAAGTCATTAGCGATGCAGAAAATGGAGCAAAAAGTACCATGACCGCTATCTTAGGAAGAATGGCAACCTATTCCGGGAAAGTAATTACTTGGGAAGAAGCAATGAAATCTGAAAAACTTTTGGTTCCTAAAGATTTAAATTGGGATTCTACACCACCAACGATGCCTGATGCAGACGGTCGCTATCCAATTCCTACGCCAGGAACAACAGATGTAATTGGCTAATTCTCTTAGTTGAGAAAGTAATGACTAAAACAAAGATTAGAGATACCGATTCTTAAATCAAAAAATCCAATCATGAAAATGATTGGATTTTCTTTTTTGGGATGGTATAGTTAACCTCAAGCTAAAACCAAGAGCAGTGAATGGCACCAAAGTAAAACAATAAGACAAGGGGTTACCAGACTATAAAAAGGAAAGTCGATTTGGAGGTTTCTACAGTACCTATACCGTAAAAGTTCCTTCCAAACGTACCAAACGGCAAAAGAAACCAATCTATAACCAATAGCGTCTTAAACGATTAAAAAAGAAAAAAAATTTATTCCTCAAAGTTACCTTTGTGGTGCAAGACAAAAAGCACCTTTATCTGATAATAAATATAACTTTGTTTTCTCAAATAATCTACATCTTGGATAGTTCAAAATTCAAGAAACTTGTAAACTTGGGTAAAACTGATAAGCATCAAAAGGGTTTTGACAGCTGCTCACATTTAGTATCGATGTTCCTTTGTCAATTTGCTAAAAGCCCCATCAAAATCTACATTAAGCTACCAAAACAAGTACAGAAGTTGGGAGCTCTTTAGATATTATTATTACATTCTAATTGAAAGTTTAGGACAGCAGGCCCAAATGAAACGTACTAAATTTAAAATTAAATCAAAAATACTTTTGTTAGGCGCAACAACAATAAGTCTTTGTTTGTCTCTCTTTGATTGGGCGAAATACAAAACGAAAAAGGGAGCCGTAAAAATGTACACATTACTTGATTATGATGGGTATTTACCCACTTATGTGAATGTTACTGTAGGAAAAAAAGCGAATAATAACCGTGCTTACGACATCCCACTATCTAAAGGGATTGTTATTGTTGCGGATAGATTTTCTAATGACTTTGCTCTCATAAATGTTTGGGAAAGCAACCAAGTGTATTTTGTGGTTAAACATAAATCTAATATAAAGTGCAACACCATTAAAGAATTTGTATTACCAGAGCAGAGACACCAACATGCCTAAAGTAAGAAATCATTGAGCTTACTGGCAATAAAACCAACGAAAAATATACTAAAAAACTCCGTAGAGTAGCCTTATGGGAGGTTGATATCTTCTTTAGAGACATCAAAGAGCAACTACACATTAAATCTTTCATTGGGACAAGCTATACTGCGGTGATGATACAAATTTGGACCGCACTTATAACCATCCTAATCGTGAAAGTATTACAAACTCAGGCCAAACATGCTTGGTATTTATCAAAAATAGAAGCATTTATAAGATTAAATCTCTTTGTAAAAGTAGAGTTACATAAATGGCTTGATAATTCATTTGTCAAAGAACAACCACCACCAAATTTATAGGTACAAGGGATTCTTTTTTGAAAATCAATACGTATACGCCGTCAAGCCAATAAAATGATTAGATTTAAGACAGGATTGATTCAAATCTAGAAACATCATTTATTGAAATAAAAAAAATATCCCAAGACCTTCATACCATTATGGAAGGAATAAGAGAAGTGGATGGCACTATAAACTACCTTTCAAAAGATACGCATCGTAGGTGTGACCCAAAATGAAACAGCGAGGGAAAATTTTGCAAGTAGCCTGCAAAAAGTTTACTCCGGCTTAACAAAATCTTTTTTCAATCTGACTGCATTTTTGGGCACTTTGTTTATCAGCTTCTTTTTTCCATTTTTCTTTACAAGTTCAAAAGCATCGTAAAGTGTTCCTATAGAAGTGTAAGCACCATATTTTATGCTGTTCTCCGAAACTGTTATTATCTGGAATAATTGAGTATGCTCTCCTCTTCTAACCATCCATTTTTGGTTTTGAGATTCGTACATTTTTGGTCCACTAACAGAAACTGCGTAAATAGTTCCGGCATCTTTTACAACTGTCAAACCTTTCCCCTCGTTCTTCACATAACCCCTTGCATAGGTATGGTCATGGCCCTGCAAAACCAAATCGACATCATATTTATCCATTAAAGGTTTTAGAGCTTCCCTAAGCTCTTTATTGTCCCTCCCTTTAGCAGTTGAATAAATGGGATAATGCATGGTGATGGTCGTCCATTTTTTTGTGTTCGACTTTAAAACAGAGTCCAACCATTTTACTTGAGCCTCACGAGCTTCTATACTTTCATCAAAACCTTCGGCGTCTATAGAGATTAATTTCATGTCTTGATAGTCTATAGCATAGCAGGTTTCCTTTAATTCATCAATCGGGCCGTTTTCAGGCAAGGTAAATTGGGGCCTCCATAAAGAAGACAATACCCCATCCCTATATTCGTGGTTGCCGGGTGTCATTATACTTGGTACAGTAGCATGAATAAAACTGCCGGCATGAAACCATTCACCCCATTCTAAGTTCGCGTCCCTATCATTGATTAAATCACCTGCATGTAGCATAAAATCTACTTCCGGAAATTGTCTGTATGAATTTCGAATAACTCTAGACCACAATGATTTTACATTATTTTGGGCATCGCCGAAATAGATAAAACTAAAAGGTTCTACCATATCGGTTCTAGCGGTCGTAAACTGAAACCACTCGCTCCAATACGCATCATGTTCAAGGCCGTTCCCTACACGGTATACATAGGTAGTGTTCGGTTGAAGATTGCCAATTACTGCAGAGTGGTACGTAGCCTTAACCAAGGGTTCCTTTCTATTTTGATTTTCGAATTTTTGGGAAACCGCCTGAATCTCTTGCACTTCACGAAACAAGAATTCTGGCCCGTCGGTTGCGACGGCAACTTCTACGACACCCGTATTAACCTGTTGATCTGTTCTCCAATTCACACCAAAACTATGAGCGGGGTCAACCGTAAGATTGGCTATTATTCGATCTGGTGTACGCGACGGAAAAATCAGTTTATGGGCATACACTGAATCATGCTCGGCATAATGACTATGGCCATGATGCTCCGTATCCTGGGCATTCACGACAAAACTTAATACCAATGTCATACCTAAGAATACTAGATTGTTTTTAGTTTTCATCCTCTCATTTATTTATATTATAAAACTATGCTATCCTTCGATCAGAACCTTCTCTTTCATGTCATATTAATGTTACTAATCGAAAAGCGTAGCTCTAAAAATCTATTCGTTTTCTCAATGCATTTCTTGCATGTATTTTCTCGATAACAACGCTATTGTTTATAACACCCTTTAATTACACAGGCACCTCTTCACCTTCTAAAATAGCAAGGGGAAAAGTATCCGTTTGAATTTCTTCGTCTTTTAAAAGGGCTTCATAACTATTGCAGGGTTTTGGAATATTGAATTGCTCCGCAACGCTATTTGCCTTTTTTGAATTTCGAGATGCAATGGCCATTACATGAGAATACTCACTTTGCAACATAACGGGTATCACCTGCTCAACAGCAATAGTAGCGGCACCCAGCACCCCCCAATTTATTTTCATTTATATAATCGCTAGAATTACTTATTTCTTATTCTTATTGATGGCCACAAATACCAAGGCTAACAAAATTAATCCGGCGGTAGCAAGAGCGCCGATGATTATAGGGTCAATAGTACATTCTAACCAGCTATACTCTGGCGATAAATCTCTTAAAAACGTACCCCATATTATTATAAAAACACTAAAAATTACGGAAACTATTCCCTGCCAAGGTTTTATTTTTGCATTGAAAATTGCTAAAAGGAAAAGCCCTAAGATACCACCACCGAATATTCCTGATATTTGCCACCAAATGTCCAAGGCACTTTCCGTATTGATCAATAGCAACGCAAAGGCAATTCCAAACATACCCCAAACAACGGTTGTCCACCTTAGAAAACGAATACTACTTTTTTCAGAAGCATTGGGTCTAAAGTACCTTTTGTAATAATCAAGATATAAGACTGTAGCCGAAGAATTCAATGCGGAATCAACGGTACTCATAGATGCTGCAAGAATAGCGGCAATAATCAGCCCTTTTAGCCCCACAGGTAGTTCGGTAGCAATGAAATACGGAAAAACCTCATCGCCTTTCGTTATAGGAGAATCTAAAACATGCCCTGCACCCGAATAAAATGCGAACATTGCGGTACCAATGTATAAGAAGATAGCCGTTAATGGCAAGTAAATGAGCATGGCTATCCACAATGCCTTTTTTGCTTTTTTCTCCGTAGCAACCGAACTATATTTTTGGGTGTAGTTTTGATCGGCCATTAAGTTTCTAATATTCTCCGTAACCCCATATATGATCATTACCCAGACGGTACGGCTGCTCAACGAAAAGGAAGTGTCGCCCAAACTAAACTTATTGGCATCAATTGCATTCTCTATTAAAAAGTCGGGCTCAGAAAAGATATTGACTGTTAAGATATAGGCACTGAAGAGCAACCCGCCAATCATAATAATTGATTGCAGAACATCGGTCCAAATAACCGCTTCCATACCTCCCATCAACGTATATGCAACGGTAAGTGCTCCAATTATTAAAATCAGCATTTTAATATCGACATCGATAAAAGAAGTCAACAACAAAGAGGAAAGATATAAGATAACCGCTGTTCTTCCTATCATGAAAAGCACAAATGAAAAAGACGCATAAACCCTTCCCCAATCACCTATTCTTTCTTCAAGGTACTTATAGACGGAGATTATTTTATTCTTACGATAAAGTGGAATGACATACTGCGCCACGAACCAGGTTACCGGAATTGTGGTTAAGGCAAAAATCAAAGGATGCCAATTATCGTCAAATGCCTTGCCAGGAACGGCAATGTAAGATATACTACTGGTATAGGCGCTCATTACGGCAATACCAGCTGCCCAAGCTGGAATGCCCATGCCAGCAACCATAAATTCTTCGGAGGTCTTTGTCTTTCGTAAAAAGTAAATTCCCATAATGAGCATGACCAAACCATAAATAACCAAAATGATTGTATCTAATGTCCCAAGCTGGTAGTTCATGGTCTTTATGTATTTTATTTTATAGGACTCCTTACTAACATGGCAATATATGTTGCAATCTTCGCCCTACCTTCAGCATCCAATTTACGTAAAGGCATTGCCATGTGATCATCACAAATGCCCATAACGGATAATGCACCTTTTATTCCTTTGGTAATTCGTGATTGGTACTTTCCCACACTATATATTGTTTCGTAAATATACTTCACCTTCTGCTCAAGTTCGGAAATTATCAACCTGTTGTTTTGCATAGAAGCGTCATAAAGTTCCACAAACAAGCCGGGCATAAAATTGGCACCTCCTGCAACCGCACCATGTCCGCCTTTTCTTATGGTCTCCGACAGGTAAGATTCCGTACCTACAATAATGGAAAACTCAGGTGAATCTTTAAATTCTTCAATCAAATCTATTAAATATTCTAGATTGCCCGAACTGTCCTTAATACCAATAGCCCCCAATTCTTTGGCGCGGCTAACAACGTCCATAGAAAGATGTAATTTGGTACAACTTGGCATGTTATATATAATAAACGGCAAGTTCAATTTAGGCACCAAGGTCTCAAGGTAATCAATCATTTCAATTTGGGAAATTGGAAAATAATAAGGTGGGGCAATTACGACGGCATCGGCGCCTGCTCTTCTTGAATGCTCGGTTATATCTATTGAACCTTTGAACGAAGTATCCGTTATACCAACTAAGACCGGCACTCTTTTAGCTATTAAAGTACAGGCTTTGCTTATGAGTTCCTTACGAAATTCATAGGTAAAACTAGGAGCTTCACCGTTGGAGCCTAAAAGAAATATTCCATGAACACCACCTGAAATCAAATGCTCAATAAGTCGTTCTAATCCTTTCTCGTCTAGTTCACCTGTTGCGGTCAGAGGCGTAATCATTGGTGGTATGATTCCTCTTAAATCTATACTCATAATTTTTATTTGGTTCTTTACAAAGTAAATTGAAATACTTTCGGTGTACCACACTTATTTTACATAAAACACATAGTATATTAACCTAATATGTGAAAAATATTATGTAATATTGAGTAAAAGAGGTAATATATTTAGAATATGGAATTTGTTTTTGAAAAAATTTTTGTTCCAGATAACCATTCCTTTATTTCGAGGAAATTACCACTGTCCTCGAATGCAAGAATTCATTCCCATAAGAATTTTGAACTCAACTACATCTGTTCCGGTATAGGGCGGCGAATTGTTGGAGACAATATTTCTGGTTTTGAAAAAGATGATTTGGTTTTATTGGGGCCAGAGCTTCCCCATTGTTGGGAACTCTTGGATTCTGAAAAAAATGAAGTCTCCACCTGTATCGTAACCCATTTCTCTGAAAATATAATTGACTCAGATTTTTTTAGAATGCCCGAACTTCAAAAAGTTGTTGAACTTCTTAAAAATGCGAACACGGGTATTAGATTTAAAATTGAAGACAATTCTGAAATAAGGCAGATTTTAATTGAACTTTCAGAAAGTAAAGGGCTAGAATATTATATAGGCTTATTAAAAGTATTTAATAACCTACTAAAAATTGAGGATAGGGAAAGCCTTTCCAATCCTATGAACCTATCCTCTGTATTTTCAAAAAACAGAGAGAAAATCAACAAAGTTTATGAATATGTTTTTCAAAATATTCAAGAAGGCATACGACTCGAGGATGCCTCGTCAGTTTTGAATATGGCGCCAAGTTCTTTCTGTAGATTTTTCAAAAAGAAGACAGGTCTTTCTTTTATGGAGTACGTAAAAAACGTACGCGTGGGTATTGCGGCAAAGTTATTAGCAGAAACGGATAAACAGATAACCCAAATTTGTTTTGAAAGTGGTTATAATAATTTAGCAAATTTCAATCATTACTTTAAGGCAAACATGGGGAAAACACCTTCTGACTATCGCAAGAATTTTAGGTAGCCTTACCATCTTTCATGATTGAAACCCTGCTACGAACTCAAGCTGAAAATATCTATTTTAATTCCATCTACTCTATTTCAAACCGGTTACGACTATTGGGAAGTTCTACGTGTATACTGATCGCTATTAGCGAAATAAGGGCTAAAAACAAAAGGATTGCCAATACACAAACAAACCATTTTTTGCTATCTAAGCGACCTGTAACTTGTTGGGTCCATGAAATTTCTGCCTTTGGGGACCATATAAAAATCAAAATAATGTTTAGGATGTAAAAGTGATGGTTCAGCTCCACTTTCTCGGCAAACAGCCCTGAAACAGCATAACTTATCAAAATGTACACGCTAAAATAGACAAAGAGAAATAGCCGTACATCCTTCTTCCCATACATATTGTCCTTTAACTTATAAATTAGCAGTACTGCCATCATCACTAGGGCAATTGCGACGAAGGTCGTACTTACTAAAGCTATCTGTTCTATGTTTGGAATTTCTCCCAAACGCCTTACCAAATGATCGTAGGTCAACGACTCTCGATATACGATTAAGGGAACGAAAACCAAGAGTACGAACAGGGCAACTCTATTGACCCAAGTTTTGGTTTTTGCCGCTTGATCCAGAGGCCAAGAAGATGAAAATACGCCGTAGGACATACCTATACCGCCAAAGAATCCTATGCTGTATTCCATAACATTCCACATATTGAATGGAACTTCGAATACATTGCCTACAATTTGTAAAAAGTTTCCGAAACCAAAACCAAAGCCACCACCAAGAGCAGAAAAAATAGCGACCCGTATAGCCGAATTTCTTTTTTTGCGAGCCATGTGCAATAGCATGGCCAGACCGGCTCCTAAAATTAGGGCCCAAGCTTCAGATCTGGGTGGGGTCATCTTAAACCCGATTTGTTCGATTAGAAAAAAATAGGTCAGTAAGCCGCCTGCTACCATTTCCGAGACCAAAGCCCCCCAATCAACCTTGTTTTTTTTTGTTGAATCCAGAACTAGGCCCACCAACCCACCGCCCAGTAATCCAAACAGCGCACCAATGACGAAAAGCATGCTAAGACCGTAAAAAACATTAATGAAATTATCTACTCTACCATACCCCACTACCATGCCATAACTTATCATACCCCCAGCGCCCCAGCCTATCGCGGATGCCAAGGCTATAATCGGTATTTTGGAGTACCAATCTTTTCTATTGGAGACCAAAACCAAGGCTAAGGCACCGATAGCGCCCGCCCAAGCAGCACCCTGTTCGTGACCAAATTGTCCTCTGATTGCCCATGCCGTAGCTAGTGACATGGCTACTAACAAAATTCCTATTACTTGTTTTTTGAAATTCATTTGTTTTCTAGAATTGAACAGTATGGCTTTCAGACCAATTTTCGAGATGGGATTTAATGATAATCTTCTCGTGGCTTACGTCATAATTCCAATACATTGGGGATACCAGCTTACCATTACGCAACACTTTATTCGGTTTTTTTACGGAATGTATTCTGAGGGTATAAGGAATTCTTGTCCCTTTAAAGCTTATTTTAAGCTCATTATACTTTTTTAGATAAGAAATCTCAGTTTCATGAGAAATACTCGTATGGTAGTATTTGAAGGTATTTTGATTATCCGGAAATATCAAAAAAGTTATAAAGCCGTCTGAATTACCATCCCCTAGGTTTGTATACCCCCTTTTTACCTTCAATGGTATGATAGCCCCTTCTTTGACGAAAACTGGAAATTCTTCGAGTGCAAATTCCTTCTCGAATGTTATAGAACCTTCAAGCAAGTAATTATCCTCAAAAAAATACCGCCATTTTCCTTTTGGCAAAGACACTTTGCGATTTTTAGAATCTAAATATATTGGGGCAATGAGAAAATCATCGCCGAACATATAGTGATCCTTCCCTTTGCTTAAAGTGGTCTGCAATCTTCTACCGCCTTCATGCGCGGTTACCACATAGTGATACATATAAGGAACCAACGCTGTATGAAACCAGGCATATTTTCGAATGACTTCCATGTCTTGGGTCAATCTTATCCATAAACGTCTTTCACCGTGGCCCCCGTTTAAAAAAAGCCCACAGAATGTTGAGAATTGAGCCCACCGAATATAAAGGCGAGCTGGGATAGTGCTTCTTGAAAAACCACCAATATCAGAACCAATAATACTATAACCAAAATCTGCACTTTTTAGGACATTCTCTATGGCAGATTCAAATCCTTGTATGCCTTCTAATGCAATATCCTTATTAGAATCCTTATTTTGATTGCGCATTTTATCGGTTACCCATTTATGCTCTTGGTCACCTACCCAGTTTACCGGCGAAGCATCAATAGGTGCAAAACCTTCTGGATGATAACCACGATTCATAGCTCTGGAAAGGGTCACAAATTCTTTATTTTGGGTCAGCCCGTATTGATATTCGTAGCTATAATAACGATCCATATAATTGTGTGTCGACATTAAACCTGATGCTGTTTTTCTATAAAAAAATGGTATATGACCCCATTGCTGTCCAACTAAGGTGGCCGTTCCGTCCAATTTCCAACCATCAATGCCTAAGTCAAAAACCTGCTGTTGAAGACCATGCCACCATTTCATCGCATCGGCATTCGAATAATCTATGAAGCCACCTTTTCCCTTCCACCATTTTATTGGTTTAGAAGGTGCTGTCAAAAAACCTTTGTCATAAACTTGCTGATACCATTCCGTATTTTCCTTGATCCTTGCATCCTTGTTAAAACTATTGACCATAGCGGTCATCCAAAGTACCACGCGATAACCATCATCTTCCAAATTATTGAACCAAGTATCTGGATTTCTATAACGCAGCGTATCAATTTCAAAATCATTGTAACGAAGCGACCATGGACTGTCCAACAAAATGGTGCGAACAGGAATATCGTATTCCCTATAACCGGCCAGCAGCTCATCTACGTATTCCGAGGTATTTACATCATCTTCCCACAGCCAGCATTCCAAGGCCCAGGCAGGGGTAAAAGGAGGCTTGCCATGTCGCTGCGTATTAAAGGGAACGCCCCAAACGGGCAGAAACAAATAAAAATAGGCGCCTACCAACAGTATAGCTATTAGCCAAAGTGAAACCTTAAAAATCTTCTTTCTCATTAGGGCCTTATGGTCTTTTTGGCCGAGAGAATCGAAAATATGCAATCGCCAAAGCATATAGCAGGAGTACCAGTCCTATTGGTCCTAGAAGCAAGCTATATTCTGAATATACTGTACTATACCCTTTGACTACCTCTCCCCTAAAGTGATATATAATGGCGAGCACCAACATAAAAATGGCACCGCTCAAAGCTACCATAACAAGCCCTGTTTTTGGAGGAACAAGGTCTCTTTTAATAGACCTCCCCGTAAATTGAAAAACCAATAACCAAAAGACCCATGACACTACTTGTGATAAATGCAATGTTCTAAAATAATTAACAACAGTACTAAAAGGCCTGAGAAATAAATAGGTCTTTGGATAAAAAGGTCGATCCTTGTACAAAAGGACTTTAATTTTTTCTTGGGGACCGTTTTTAAAAATGTCCAATATTGATTGTTGTTTCGAAACAGTATTTAAGCTATCCCAATTCGGAATTTTTAAAGCATTATACAAGGTACATACTCTACCATAACCGTGAAAATCTAGGCCACCTATCATCGTTAATCCGTTTTTTACGCAAAACGTCTTGAGCTGTTCAAAGGTCTCCCTATCATAATAGAGATTCTTGCCCGTATTTTCAATCTCAAACCCATCGGCCCCTAACACTTCATACAGTTCTTTCGCTTTTCCTTTACCATCGAACCAATGGTTTATTATAACGGCCCCGCCATATTTATGAACCGAATCGATTACCGCCTTATCGGTCATTCCCTTGGTGTCGAATTTACCGTTGAGTCCCAACAGGCTCATATGGTTGGTGCCGGAATGTTCTTGCCCAACCATTACTAAAGGAATGCTAGGAAATTTTCCTTTTTTTTGATCTTGGGCGAATTGCAGACTCTTTTGGTGATTGGCATGATCGGTAATAAAAAAAGCGTCAAACCCGTTTCTTTTGTGCCATTTCCACAAATTTTCTTGAGAGGTCAAGCCATCATGACTAAATTCGGTATGCGCATGGGTGGTTACCAAAATTGAATCTTTTGAATTGTTCACTATGGTATTGTTTGGCAAGGGAATAAATAGTACCAAAATGAAAATGGCAAAGAAAACACCCAAAACAAGGGGAAGATTCGCAAGCTTTCCAAGAATAGTATTTTTTCCATTCCGTGGGGTTTTGAAAATCACAAACAAGCTATAGGCAGTATAAAAAATTAAAACCCATAACAATGTCAAAGGCAGTTCCTTTAAAACATAAAGAGACCTGTTTAGATATAATAAGGGCCCTATAATTGGTTCAAAAAGAATACGCCACAAACTGATTTTTACATCATAATCTAATTCTTTCTGCAGCGTTAGCGCATTTTCGAAATGGACCTGAAAATGGAAAACGGTAGCCAACAAAATAAGTAAGAGTATCAGTATAAGAACGATAAACTTTTGTATGCTTGATTTTTCCATTTGGACCATACTTTCAAGTTTTTATAACATTGTAGTGAATGCCACATTGAATTTAGTCAAGCTGTCTTTTATTTTAGTACGTTGTGCTGTATCTAATTGGCGAAGTGGTTGGGCTATATGACCAAAACAAATACCCATGACGGACAGCGCACACTTTATAGCCTTTATGCTCCTGGTGGGCGAATTATCCACATTGTAGATTATTTTATCTATTGTTATGACCTTGTTGCTGAGTTCATTTATACAGTGTTGATCTTTATTTAAACAAGCATTGTATAATGATACAAATAACTTGGGAATAAAGTTCGCTCCCCCTGGAACGCCGCCATGGGCACCACTAATAATAGTATCTGCTAGTAAAAGTTCATCCCCTACAATTATAGAAAACGTAGGGCTGTCCTTAAACTCTTTTAAAATAGCATGTAATGATTCCCTATCTCCCGAGCTATCTTTTACACCAATGGCCCCAAAATCTTTAGCCTTTTTTATCGTAGTTACCGACAGATTTAATTTGGTGCAACTCGGTATGTTGTAAAGTAAAAAAGGCAATGGCAGAAGAGGAGCCAGTTCCCTAAAATAGTTGGTTATCTCATCTTCCGACAGTGGAAAATAAAAAGGCGGAGCCACGACAACGGCATCCGCACCCGCTTTTTGGGCATAATTAGCTATTTCCAAAGTTGTTTCAAAAGAGGTGTCCGTTATGCCTACCAAAACTGGCACCCTATGGTTTATGATTTTACAGGCTTCTCTAATTAGTTGCTTTTTCAAACCTAGCCCCAAACTTGGCCCTTCGCCATTAGTACCCAATAAAAAAATTCCATGTACCCCACCCATCAAAAGGTGTTCAATGAGATTTTTTAAACCAATACTATCCAACGTTTTACTTTCCAATAATGGAGTTACCATAGGTGGAATTATACCTCTCAACGGCAATTTCATACATCTACTATTTGTGCTTTATCAAATTAAGGCCGCAACCTCGCCTTAAACCTCTAAAATATTATGGATAACTTATCTTATTTTTACCTTAGAATCTCTTCGCTACAGCTGAGAAACAGTATGCATAGTCAATGCCCCTATGGCCTGTGACGAAATAACCTGACTATTTCAAGACAATCCCTTATAAGCATAAGCAGTTGTATCCCTCAAAAAACTTCTTTTTAAGACGCCTTGCCCTAAAAGGTCAATAGGGTTTATCTGTACCTTGCAACAACCACATTTTAGACCATGCACTATTGTTAGTTATGTCTTCTCCTTTGAATTGAGTGGCTTCCAATTTATCAATTGCCGCTTCCGCATTCTCCGTATTAACGGAAATCTCATCGTTAAAGTGATAGTAAAAACGCAGGGGCAATGCTGGCCTTATGGCTGATACGCCTGTCTGAAAATCGGGCAGACCGGTTCTTCTATAATCAAACCATGATTCGGCGGCAGCCGTCCAACTGGCTATCCATTTCTGCAACATAATATCCTCAAGCCCCGAATAAGGTGCACCGGCAATATAATCATCGTAAGAATCGCCAACAGCCCATGAATTTAGTGATTGTCGTATACCTTCATTATAAAAAGACTCTGGTGATCCGGGAGCCCAGCCATACAATGCTGCTTCGGCAAGAATAAAATGAACTTCTGCTGCAGATATCAAACGAGAGGACAATAGGGGCCCTTGAGCGTTCTTATATCTGTCGTTAAGCTGGGAGGCGTGCGGATTAAATACACCCTGCTCCAAATTAGGATTCAAATTGTAGGCGCCAGCTGCAAAAGTAGATGGCGGAATGCCCACATACGCAACATCATAATCAATAGGGGTTTGCCAGGACGCGATATAATCATCAACGATTTTTTGCGAAACACGCCTATTGCCGTCTACAATCTCATCGGTCTCATCCGGCGCATTTGAATCTAAAACCAATGGAATTGCTATTTTGTTGGCCCAAACACTCAGTCTAGGATCATTCAATGACTGTAGTGCTTCTACTAAGGTAGCACACATTTTAAGCCTAAAATAAGCCCCGTTTTCAGTTATATCAAAAACCGTGTTAGTAGGCCACGAATTTCCAGGAGTATCGCCTGGATAATCTACCTTGGCATCATCTGAGGAATTTATAATCAAAGGATATCTTTCAGGGTCTGAGATGATTTTCCGAATACCGGCCTCGGCCATACCTGGATCTTTGGCTGACAACCGCATATAATACCGTAAGGCTAAGGAATTTCCGAATTTTCTCCACTTCGCCGCATTGCCATCATAAAGGACATCCTGGGATGGTATTATTCCTTCATACGTATTCTTAGACAGTAGCGAATTGGCCTTTTCCAAATCCGATAAAATGCCGATATAAATATCCTGTTGGGCATCATAAGCGGGTTGATAGAACTCGGGACCCTCATCCCCCAGAAGGGACTCTGAATAAGGTGCATCCCCCCATAAGTCTGTAATCAACCCAAAAGTATAGGATTTTATTATAAGGCCTACCCCCTGCTGAAACTCAAGATCACCTTCAACGGACTTTTCATAAAAAAGATCGTTGTTTCTTAAAACATCATAGTAGCCCCTCCAGCTTTTATTGTTAACATTCCAATTATAATCATTATGCCCACTGGACCATCCATCTTTCTGCGTGTGCTGCATTACCCCGGCAATATCCCCAAAGCCAAGGGACAACACATTTTGAGCCACACCTGTAATAATTGTGGGCATCAATAAATTCGGGTCTACAACGGCTGGGTCAACTTGGTTGGGGTTAATGTTTAACTCTTCCAAATTTTCGCATGATGCAAAAAACACCAAGCTTATAACACATATTATAAAGCTATTTTTTATCCTATTCATAATTAATTTTTTTTTAAAATGTAATTCCTAATTTAAATCCTATAGGTACTACCCAAGGATTTACATTATAGCGTTCTATTCCCTGCTTAAACTGGGACCCTCTATTTCCAGAGGATGCTTCTAACTGAAATGCCCTTTCAGGGTCAATACCAAAATCGGAGTCCTTTGTCCAAAGCATTAAATTCCTACTAAATATAGAAATGTTTATATTAGTCAAACCAGTCCTTTTTAAAAGTTTAGCAGGTAGGCTATATGTTAAGGCAATCTCACGTAATTTTATATAATCCGCATCGAACATATTGGGTGTTCCAAACTGCCAAGGAAAACTAACTACGTAGGGCAGAAAAACAGTTCCCTCACCACCTAAGTTCTCATTTTCTAAAATAAAATTTCCATTTTCATCGTGGGATCCAACCACGCCCGGCGCAAAGGTACCATCGTTAACGGTAATACCGCTAAAATCTTCTGGAAACCCTCCGTACTCAGGCGTGGGGCCACCTACAGGTCTAAAGGTTTCCGCTAGTAATAATTCATCTTCATTTTCAATTACCCAATCCCTTAGTTCCTGACCTGGACCTAACTCCCCAGGATTAACCAAATTATCCAACCAAGTCTGTGTAAGCACACTCTCTGACATGTACCGATGGGTCTGGGACATGTATTGCCCTCCAGAACGCCAATCAAAAGTCATGTTTAACGATAAATTTTTAAACGATAGTCGGGTTTGTAAACCCATTACAAAATCTGGATTATAATTACCCACTTTGCTCAACTCCTCTTCAGGCAACCATTCGGCATCCAGTCCCCTACCAATAAGCGGATATCCAAAATAAGGAGAACTAGCATCCGTGACACGTCTTATTTTTGGAGCATAAATATTCCCCACCAAACCGTCTTCACCGGTAGCCAAATTCTTAGCAAATCCAAGAGATCTGCTTTTGTTGTCGCTCCAAAATTCGATGAAATCGACACCTTCGGATAGCTCAATAATGGTGGACACATTTCTGGTAAAATTAAAATCCAAATCCCATTGCCAATTCTTGGTTTGTATAGGTGTAAATCCTAGCAACAACTCAATACCTTCACTTTGTATTAAACCAGCATTAATATTTGTACTGCTGAATCCTGAAGAAGCCGCCAACGGAATATTTTGAATAATTTGGTTTCTGTTATCTTGGGTATAATAGGTTCCTTCAAATCTAAATCGATTAGCAAATGCAGTTAAATCCATACCAAATTCAATGGAAGTAGAGCGCTCCGGTTCAAGTCCCGAAGTCAATAAATTTCCCGGAAGATTTAATTGTATGGCATCTCCCCACTGTCCTGAATTAGAAAGTGCCTGATCTAGCCGATACGGATTGGTGTCGTTCCCCACTTGCGCCCAACCTGCCCGCAGTTTTAAAAGATCTATTTTTTGGACCTTAATTACTTCGCTTAACAAAAAGCTCAAAGATGCCGATGGATAAAAATAAGATCTATTTTCTACGGGCAAGGTACTGGACCAGTCATTTCTTGCCGTCAAATCAAGATATAGCATATCATTCCAACCAAAATTGGCCAGTCCATATAGACTTTGGATGGACTTTTCCCTTGAAGCACTCGAATAATTAAGGGAATTTGGACTTATATTACCTACCGTAAAAAGATTTGGCACCACCAAACCTGTTCCGTTTAATGACGAGTTGCTAATCACAAGATCTTTTTGATACATTAAATTCCCTCCTCCCGAAACTGAAAAATCCAGCTTTCCAAAATCCTTTCTATACGTAGCTAAGAAATCTATATTGCGCTCCAATCCAGTATTGGCCGAAATACCATAGGCACCGTTATTCGGTTCTCTTGTATATCCTGGAGCCATTTTTGTCTCCCTTGTCTCGTCGTATTTATTTAGATTATACCTTCCCATAAGTGTGAATGAAGGGGAAACTTCCCACTCCGCCATTACATTACCAAAGATTCGATATCTGTCAAAACTATTATTTACCTCGTTCGCCAAAAAATAAGGGTTTTCAAAATTAGAAGCTAAACTTCTTACTTCTAACCCTTCTTTTCCGGGAACCCAATAATCCTCTAATCTCCTGATGTCTATATTTGCCGGTGTGGCGTAAGCCCACTGCAAGGGGTTCGCTCCCCTGTTACCAACAGGACGATTATCTGCCCAAGAATTGTTAAGGCTTACATTGGTGCTTATTGTCAATTTATCATTTAAACTTGAGGATGCCGATAAGGAATAGCTGTTTCGGTTTAAGTCAGAATTGGGTATAATACCCGTATGTGCCATATTTGAAATTCCCAGTCTGTAATTTATTGCATCGGAACTACCAGTTACCGCTAAGCTATTGGTCGTAGTTAAACCAGACCTTACAAACCTTCCTACATTGTTGGGATACGATTTGAGTTCCGTTGGAATAGGCTGCCCATTGGCATCCAAGGGAGCTTCCCATTGGGGCGCCCAATATCCCCTATCCAATTCGGGACCAGACCCTGTGCCATCTGCGGCGGAAACAGTTGGCAAAATACCGCCTCCTACATCTTCGGGGCGAAAAGAGAAAAACCCTGACGCAAATTGAGATTGGATGTTCAAAAATCGAGTAGGGATATCCGATACCGTATTATTGGTAAAAGTAACCTTCATCTTTTGATTTTTATCTGCAGTTTTGGTGGTTATCAGAACGACCCCGTTGCCTGCCCTAGAGCCATAAAGTGCTGCCGCACTTGGCCCCTTTAATATGGTAACGTTTGCAATACTTTCAGGATCAATGTCAGAAATGGCATTACCATAATCTACCCGAACACGATCTCCGAAACCGCCGGTATTATTAGTGCTACTGACGATAGGCACACCGTCTACCACAAATAAAGGTTGATTATCTGAACTCAGAGAATTGGCGCCCCTAATGACCATGCTTACAGAGGAACCTGTTCCACCGGTAGAATTGATGGTTACACCGGATACTTTACCGGAAATTCCGTTTAAAACGTTTTCGTTGACAACCCTGGTAAATTCTTCCCCTTTCACTGTCTCTACAGAATATCCTAGGGATTTTTGCTCACGCTTTATTCCCAAAGCAGTAACAATTACCTCGTCCAAAGCTTCGGCATCCTCTAACATTGATACATTTACCGTTGAACGGTTATCAACCGAAATCTCTTGTTCCTCAAAGCCCAAATATGAAAAAATCAAGATAGCATCTCCTTTAGGGACTTCTATACTGTAATTTCCATCAAAATCGGTTGTCACCCCTTTTGACGTTCCCTTTAATATGATACTAACTCCAGGTAGTGGCAAACCATCCTCCGAAGAGGTCACATTACCTAAAACGTTGAGTTGTGCGGATTGCCCCATGACCACAGAAGTGCCTACTAGCAAAATCATACAGAGCAGTGAAAAAAATCTTCGATGCATATTTTTAAAATCAGTATTCATAGAGTAGTTTTATTGCTGGTTGTTTTTGATTGATTACTTGATGATGTATCTATTGAACAACTTCGAAAGTAAGTATCAAAACATTTGTATTGATACCGATTATTGATGGGTCCTGACCTGCCGCCATAAACATCATAAGCCGCATAGAGTTATCCGAAATATCCTGAATGATTACTTTTCTCTGGAAGTCCAAAAAACCTACGAATTCAGTCCCCGAAAAATCTAATGTACTCACACCGTTAAAGGTCAAGGAACCACCAGGTCCATATACCGAGGAAACCGCAAAATCCTCCTCTTCCACATAAGTAAATGTCGCATTTTCCTCTGGTGTGTATATTCCTGTGCAAAGACCAAAATCCGCACCACTAGGATTTACGATACCAGCTCCTCCTGTAGTTGCGAATTGGTAGACTATACCCCCAAGCGAAGCTCCATCGGACTTTACATCATGTTCATAACTGCCATCAAAATAGAAGGTGAATTCATCTTCATAAACTTCTCCCATACCCAGACCTGCGCCAAATATACCAGCCGATAAGGGGACTGGGGTCCCAGCAACAGGAGAAAGGTCTGCATCTGCATTGGCAAAGTAATCGAACTCTGAGTGAGCACCCGAAAGTTTCCAAGTCTTACCTTGATAGCCGTCTGCCGTATTGTCACCGGTAAGTAAGGAATATGGGGTTAGCGCAAGCGCCAAATTTACTTGAGAAGTTTCAGTAAGGCCATCTTTATCTGTAGCTGTTAAGGTTGCAATGTAGTACCCCCCCTCGTCATAAATATGAACAGGGTTCTGCACCGTGCTCGTATTTCCATCCCCAAAATTCCACAACCAACTATTGGCACTGTGAGTCAGGCCCTGAAAAGCCACTTTTTTACCGTCTGCACTATTAAATATGACAGCAGAAAGTGGAAAATTATTGTTCCCTGAATCATCATCCGAAGTACAGGAGCTTAACCCTATTAGCAAAATAGCCCATAACCCTATTGATACCCGTTTATTCTTTTTAATCATAACATTCACGTTAAAATTTATACAACCCAAGTCATCAAATTTAGAAAATAATGCAAGCCTTAAATCAATTTTATTTTTCATAACTTAAAGTTAACATTTTGTTAATCTAGAGCAATTTTGTCGCATTTTTAACAAAATTATAGTTAAATCCTTAAATATAATTCAGGAATATTATCCATTTTACATTATATCTTAACCCTTTATTTAGTTTTTTAAATATAATTTTGTATATAACTGTTAATATTCTTAGAGTTTACAAAACGTAGCTAAAAATTATATTTTTTAACATATTTATTTATGACAAGACAGAATTTTTATTGGCAAGGCAATTTTAAATCAACTCTTACAATTTCTATAATCATATTCCTCTTATTTTCTGCTAGTATAAATTCTCAAGAATTATTGGTCGGATCTGCAAAACGGATGTTGACTCCAAATCCGCTAATTGCGATTTCTGGCGGCATAGGAACTCCTAAACCAGTCCTTACTAACAAAGGAAACTTGTATGTTCGAGCCATGGTCTTAGTAAACGATGGTGAAAAAATAGCTATAGTTAACATTGATAATTTGGGCTGGCCAGCCGCTTTAGGCAATACATCGAGAGCATTGATAACCGATATTCCGTTCAATAATATTCTTATAGGTGCCACCCATACCCATAGTGCTCCAGATGCCTATGCCTTTCCCGATGAAAACGGAAACCATGGCGCAGATCTTGAATATTTGGAATGGTGTACCCAACAAATCGCGGATGCCGTAAACGAAGCTTTCAAAAATCGGGAACCTGCTAAGCTAAAAATAGCAGTCGGTAAGGCAGAGGGTAAAATCGCCTATAATTATTACGCTCCTCAATTATATGATCCCCGATGCGGAGTCATTCAAGCCATTGGCACTTCAGGAAAGAATAAAGACAAACCTTTAGTCACTTTAGTTAACTATGCCATCCACCCTGAAGTAATTGGGAGTGAACGAAAAATCTTAAGTCCAGATATGGTCGGTCCGCTATATGATCGGATTGAAGAGAAAACGGGCGGCATGGCAATCTTTATGAATGGCGCCCAAGGCGGAATGGTAACTGCAGATAACAGACTTGACGATGGAAAAGAAGCTAGAGATTGGGAAGAATGCCAAAGAATTGGTAACCTATTAGCAGATGAGGCGTTACGTATAGTTGCAGATGCCCCGATTCAAGAAAATCCGACCATCCTATGTGCCCATAAGAAAGTGGCTTTTCCCATTGATTCAGAAGTGATGCGTTTCATTTTAAAGCATTCCCCCTTAAGAATGGGTTCTTCTGAGGAAGGTTCCATTAGTACCACACTCAATCTTCTGAATATAGGTACTGCACAAATTTTGACCATTCCCGGAGAGGCCTTGCCCAACATTGGCTATTATTTAAAAAGAAAGATGCCAACAGAGCATCCTTTTCTCTTTGGGCTTACCAATGATGCTTTCGGCTACATGCTGACCAAGGAAGACTTCAACAGTTTTGAAAGATATGATTATATAAGTCGTACAAGCCTAGGAGAAATGACAGGGGAAATTCTGGTGTCGGAACTTATGGATATGATAAAGAACCATCCCAAGCCACAATGAACTATCTAGGGGTATGAGGCACAAAGTATTAAAATTAAAAAAATTAATTTCAAACCAGCCTGCCCAGCTAGCAGATTTCAATATAACAAAAAAAATAGAGCCTAAAAAAATCAAACCCTGAGTCTACTTCGTAAACCCAGGTAAAAAAGCAAAAGAGTTAAAAATAGCAGTTTACATTATTTTCTAAATATCTTTAAATCAATAATTCAGGAGTTTATGAAATCATCGTTCTTGCCAATAGCTTACCAAAATTACTTTTCGGAGCTGACCCAAACTCTAAATACTAAACAAATCAATTTATAAATACATATGAAAACAATATTTAAGATTTCCCTTGCCGCAGCCATTGTTTTTTTGGTTTCATGCCGTGAAAATCCCGAAAAGAAAGTAGAGACCGCGGTGGTCGAAAAAGTCAAGGTAAGCCCCGAAACCGCTTTGGAAAGCTATTTAAAAACTCCCGATGATTCCTATGCATGGGTTGTGAAAGATTCTTTTGAAGTGGACGAGGTAATGGCCTATGATCTTCTATTGACCTCACAAAAATGGCGAGAACACACCTGGAAACATCAATTAACCATTTTCGTGCCTAAAGAAATCGCCTATGACGGAGGCTTATTGTTTATTACGGGAGGTAGCTTAAAAGATAGCATGCCCAATTGGAAGGATAAGGAAAAGAACGGCAGTGAATCGGGTCCCATGGCAAAGATGGCCGAAAAGAACAGAGCCATCGTTTCGGTGCTAAGACAGGTGCCTATGCAGCCCTTGTACGACGGAGATCTTGTAGAAGACCAGTTAATATCCTTTACACTGCATAATTATAAACAGGATAAAGACCTTACTTGGCCGCTACTTTTCCCTATGGTAAAAAGTGCCGTTCGCGGCATGGATGCCGTACAGGAATTTTCAAAACAAAGTCTAAACAAGGACATTTCAAGGTTTACGGTTACAGGAGCCTCTAAACGGGGATGGACCACTTGGCTGGTAGGCGCAAGCGATAAAAGGGTAGAGGCCATAGGCCCCATGGTCATCGATGTACTGAATATGCCCGTAAGTTTGGACTACCATCTCACGGCATGGAACGAGTATAGCGAGCAAATCAACGACTACATTAAGTTGGAAATTCCCCAGACGGTAAATTCACCCGATGGCAATGCGCTTACACAAATGATTGACCCCTATTCGTATAGAGAAAAACTGACGATGCCCAAACTCATATTTATTGGCACGAACGACGAATACTGGCCCGTTGATGCCATCAAAAATTATATCAAGGATATCCCTGGGGAGAACTACATTCACTACACGCCCAATGCCGGTCATGATCTTGATGGTGGCGAAAGTGCTTTAAAGGCATTGAGCGGATTTTGGGGCCAAACTTTGGCTAAGAAGCCTTATGCAAATATGAATTATGAGCTAAGTACCAATAAAAATTCAGCCACGCTTTTCGTAGCTTCAAATTCAGAGGATTTTAAAAATGCCTATTTATGGTCCTCAGATTCCGATGATCGAGATTTCAGGGACGAGGAATGGAAATCCATCAAAATAACTCCTGCCCAAGGAAAAGAAACGACACAAAAAATTTCCTTCCCAAAGAAAGGCTACAAAGCTTTTTATATTGATTTGGAATATGCGGATAAAAATGGTGGCACCTATACCAAGAGTACCAGAATGTATCTAGCTGACGATGATGAAGTCCTCTAAAAAAATAAGGAATTGGGGCATTGTCATAAGTGCCCTGCTTTTAACGGGCTTTGCCGCCTTCAAGCTTGCGAACGACACCAACGAAAGTCTGCCGGTAACTTCCTATTATGGATATGACAGGGCCATTCCTTTAAAAGACTCCGTGCAGACGGTCATCGATACTACTGCGTTCCAATTGTTTTCGGTTGCATACAACAGCATTCACGACAAAAGAGTGACCGGACTTTTGAGCCTTCCAAAAAAAGGTAAAAAACCCCTGCCCGTAATTATTTTAATGCACGGCCTCGGGGATCACAAAGCGGTGGATTATGTGGAATACGGAAATAATCTTTTTCTAAAAAATGGCTATGCCGTATTGCGAATCGACATTAGTGACCATGGCGATCGAGAGAACGACGTTTATGATTTCGATTTAACGGGAGACTATAAATATTGGACACGCAATGTCATCGCCCAGACCGTTTTTGACCTCCGTCGTGCGGTCGACTTTATAGAAACCCAAAAGGAACTAGATCACAAAAGAATCGGTTATTACGGTATTAGTCTTGGTGGTATTCTAGGTACGGTTTTTTGCGGGGTCGAAAACAGGGTAAAGGTTCCCGTGATTGCCTTGGCCGGTGGTCAGTTGAACCTACTGTACGAAGAAAATGCGCTTTCTTCAGAAGCGAAAGACTTCGTGAGCATTATAGAGCCCCTAAATTTTGTGAAGCAAATTTCTCCTCGACCTTTTTTGATGCTTAATGCAAAAAATGACGAAGTTGTGCCTCCGGCGATGAGTAAGCTGCTTTTTCATGCGGCCGAGCAACCCAAAAAAATTATATGGTATAATGCCAAACATAAAGATACACCCCTCGATATTATCTACAGCGATGGGCTTCAATGGTTTAACAAACATTTATAAACTATCAAAAATGAAAAAAACATATGTGCCTAAAGTAGCGATTGTACTCTGTTTATCCCTTTTCTTAGGAGGTTGTGGCGAAAAGAAAAAAAGCGAGAATGAACAAGCCCATAGTTCCGAACAGAAGGAAGCAACAATTGAAGCTCCGAACAACTGGGCCGAAAAACTGGGCTGGCCGGCCGGAAAGAAAGTCATTATGCTCCATGCAGATGATATTGGAATGTCTCCCGAGGCAAATATGGCGGTCGAAAAGCAGTTGCTCGACGGGGTCATACAATCTGCCGCCGTAATGATTCCCTGCCCGAACGCCGAAGAATTTATTTTATGGGCCAAAAACAACCCAAAAATGGATATTGGCCTACACTTGACCCTGACCAGCGAATGGAAGACCTACCGCTGGGGGCCGGTAACCCCTCTTGACGAAGTACAAGGCTTGTTGGATGAGGATAAAAAAATGTGGCACTCCGTTATGCAAGTTGTGCAACACGCGTCAGCGGCCGAGGTCGAAAAAGAAATACGAGCGCAAATCGAACAATCCATAGCCTGGGGTCATCGACCAGATCATATTGACACGCATATGGGTACCTTGTTCGGCGACCCCAGTTATGTTAAGGTATATATGAAAGTGGCTCAAGAATACGGTATTCCTGCAAATATTATAGACATAACCAAACCTAAAGTATTAGTCGATTTCAGAAGTAAAGGCTATCCTATGACGGAGGAGGTTGTACAAATGACCAAAGCATATACCTTACCCCAATTAGACTATTTTACATCAGCTCCAAAAGCCGACACGTATGAGGAAAAGATTGCCAGTTTCAAGAAACTCATTCAAGGCTTAGACTCAGGGCTGACCGAAATCATCTTTCATCCCTCGGTATTGACCGAAAACCTTAAAACTATAACAGGCTCATGGCAACAACGCTCTTGGGAGGCACAAATATTCTCTGACCCCGACCTGATTCAGTTTTTTAAGGATGAGGGTATCATCTTTACCAATTGGCTAGAAATAATGGAGCGGTTCGAGAAATCGAAATAACACGTTCCTTGATAATATTTAATGCATAATGTATAAGATAGCATTGGCACCATGTTTCAAAAATGGGTTTATTTGTAAGCAACACAGCTTAAATTAAAAATTTAAATTATGGATTCTACCACAGGAATCATACTCGCCATATCCTTAATCATAATAATGTTCGGCATGGGGCTATCCTTGACTTTAGGTGATTTCAAAAGAGTATTTGTTTTTCCAAAGGCAATTATCATAGGCCTTTGCTGCCAGATTATAATCTTGCCCTTAATAGGGTATACCATTGCAACGTCTTTGCAGCTTTCACCAACCATAGCTATTGGCGTTATGCTTTTGGCCGCATGCCCTGGTGGCCCTACATCAAATATGCTGACTTTCTTAGCCAAGGGCGATTTAGCTCTATCCGTTTCCCTAACGGCCGTTGCTAGCGTATTGACGATTTTCACAATACCCCTGATTGTTCAATTTGCGGTACATGAGTTTTCAAACCAAAGTCAGGTGGTAAACGTAGATGCGTTGACCATGATTAAGCAATTGACGATAATTGTCCTCATACCTGTAACGGTAGGCATGTGGGTAAAACATAAATTTGACAAATTTGCATCCCGAATGGAAAAACCTGTAAAGGTGGCCTCTGCAATCATTTTTATTTTAGTAGTAATAGGCATTACATATAGTATTCGAGCTGTTTTTATGAGCTATTTGAGGGAAGCAGGTCTACCGGCCATAATACTCAATATTTGTACCATGACTATTGGTTTTTTATTGGCCGTACTTTTCAAATTAAATCGGAAACAGGCAATAAGTATTTCCATAGAGACTGGAATACAAAATGGCACCTTGGCTATTACCTTGGCAACCATCGCTTTAAACAATGCTGAATTTTCAATAGTGCCTGCAGTTTATGGTCTTTTAATGTATGTGTCGGCCACAGTAATCATATTGACCAGAAAATCTTTAGGTGTGAAACAATAAAAAATTATAAACATGATAAAAAATAGTATCGTTATCCTTTTCTTAACTTCCTGTTTAATCGCATGTAAGACAACCGTGCATGATGTATCTATAGCACCCGAGGGATACTCCAACAATACAACCTTAAAGATTGCCTATACTACAGGTGCGTTAAAGTTAATCGAAACGGATTTCCCCGTACCGGAAGAGATAAAGGAGTATAAGGATGTCATCTACAAAACCACAGATTCTCTAGATCTTAAATTGGATATTTACCATTCTAAGGATATAAAGGCCGATGCTCCTTTACTGATTTTTGTACATGGCGGTGCTTGGAAAAAAGGGAACAAACACGATTATCTGGTTTATCTAATCAGTTACGCCAAAAAAAGATATATTACTGCTACCGTGCAATATAGGTTAACCGATATCGCAAAATACCCCGCCCAACTCTATGACGTTGAAGATGCGGTACGGTGGCTAAAATCTAATGCTGGAGAATACCACATCGACCGAAATAAGGTGGCTATGATTGGTGGTTCAGCAGGTGGGCATTTAGTGATGATGAGCGCTTATACCAACACCCCAGAAGATGTAGACGAAAATGGAGTTTCTGCTGACGTACAGGCTGTAGTGAACTTTTATGGCCCTTCCAATCTAACAGATGAAACAGCAATTAACGCCTCCTCTGTCCAATATTTAATAGGAAAGACCTATGATGAGGCTCCTGAACTATATAAAAATGCCTCTCCATTATTCTCCATCTCAAAAAATGTGCCCCCAACCCTCACTTTTCAGGGTACTTTAGATGAACTAGTCCCATATCGACAATCAGATATTTTGCATAAAACCCTTAAAAAGAACGGGGCGGTTTCCGATTATCATAAACTCGAAGGATGGCCACATACGATGGATGCTTCGAAAAAAGTAAATGCGTACTGCCAATATTATATGGATGCATTTTTTGAAAAAAATATTCCAAAATTATAAGGACTTTAATCGGACAGCTAACCTACAACCTAATTTTATTCGTTTGAACCTAAACAAAACCTATGAGATCTTTAGTTTTATGTGCCCTTTTAGCATCTACCTATTCATGCAAAGGACAATTGACAAATTTACCCGAAGTAAAGCCGCTTAATCACCCTGCTGTTTCGACCCAAGAATTCATCTATGAAATAGCAGATGCATTGACTCCCGAATGCCATGCCTCAACTGTAGAGATAAGCAATGGCGTTGTGGTGGCCTCATGGTTTGGCGGCACAAAGGAAAAAAACAAGGATGTGGGCATTTGGTTATCCAGAAATACGAATGGATTTTGGTCCACACCTGAAGAAGTGGTGAACGGGTTACAAGAAGATGGAACACGCAATCCCTGCTGGAATCCAGTGCTCTATAAACCCAAAGGAAAACCGTTACATTTATTCTATAAGGTTGGTCCTAGTCCACAGGAATGGTGGGGACTTTATATGACCTCTGCCGATGATGGCAAAACTTGGTCGCAACCCATAATGCTTCCGGATGGTATTTTGGGCCCCATAAAAAACCAGCCCATTCAATTGGATAACGGTACGATTATCTCGCCTTCGAGCAACGAAACCACATCAGGGGAATGGACCATTCATATAGAACAAAGTATTGATAACGGTGAAACCTGGAGTAAAACCGAGCCGCTAAACGATCCGGAAAAATTCGGTGCCATACAACCGGCCATCTTAAATTATGGGAATGGGAAACTACAATTGTTAAGTCGTACCGAAAATAGTGTAGTAGCAGAAAATTGGTCGGAAGATAACGGTAATACATGGAGCAAAATGTCGGCTACATCACTTCCCAATCCCAATTCGGGCGTCGATGCGGTAAGCTTACAAGATGGTCGGCAATTGTTGGTCTACAACCCTACGGGCAACGACTGGGGAGATAGGGTTCCGCTCAGTATCGCCCTTTCCATAGATGGTAAAAAGTGGGATCGTGTACTTGACTTAGAACCCTTGACCGAAACAACCGATGAGGAAGGCGAAGAGTATTCCTATCCTACGGTAATACAAGACAAAGATGACAAGGTACATATTGTCTATACCTGGAATCGGAAGACCGTTAAATATGTAGTTATAGACCCAAAAAAACTCAAATAGATGAAAACAAAAAAGTGGCATAGGAGATTACTTCGAACGCTTGGGGTGTTGGGGCTCCTGCTAGTGCTGTTGTTCTTTTTTTCCACAAGTACTATTGACACCACCCCTTATTTTGAGACTTCCTATTACAAGAACACCATCAAAAAAATGGATACCGTTGTCAAGAATATGACAGAAGTCAAAGGCCAACTTTCGGCAGGTTTCGCTAGTATAAATATTACCCCAAGTAATGTACAGAGCTCCCCCGATACTTCAAAAGGCCAATTTAATGCCATTAAATTGGCAGGTTTTGGAGATGGAAAAATAGCTATTGGGATACATGATTCTATTTTTGCCAAGGCCATTGCAATAGCCGTAAATGGTAAGGAACTCATTTTTATCAGCGCCGATATGGTTTCAATACCCGAATCCGTAGTTGTCCAAGTAGAAGCTAATTTAAAATCCGAAATTACAAGGGAACAGCTTTTTTTTGGGGCCACCCATACCCATTCCAGTATAGGGAACTGCACTCCTGGTTTTGTAGGAAAAAGTTTTGGCGGTGCGTTTCAGCCAGAGGTTGTAACATGGCTTAGTACTAAGTTCACACAACTTATACTTAACGCAAGAAAAGATAAACAACCGGCAAGCTTTTCATCGGGTAATATTAGAACACCCAATCTAGTTCGCAATCGTATTATTGGGGAAACCGGTAGACTTAATGATAGACTTAATCTTGTGTCTTTTGAGCAGAAGAACGGGAAAAAAGCGGTTATCGGAATTTTTGCCGCACATGCAACAACTATTGGGGCCTGGAACGACACTTACAGCGGCGATTATCCGGGCTATTTTCAAAGAAGCTTGGAGGACGCTAACATAGATTTGGCCCTATTCTTTGCTGGGACGGTAGGCAGCCACTCCCACAAAGGTGAGGGCGAAAAATTTGACAGGGCCAGATACGTAGGCGAAACCTTGGCAGATTCGGCCAAGGTACTCCTTAAAAGGATGACATATGATTCCGTTGTTACCATGGCATCTACCACAGTTGATATAGAAATTCCGAAATTGCAAGCGTTTTATGTATCAGATAGTCGAAGAATTTCCCCGTTCCTGAGCAGCAAATTAATACCCGAAATGAAATCTATTAATCTACAGGGACTTAGATTGAATAATTTAGTTTGGATAACAATGCCCTACGAGCTAAGCGGGGAATATGGTATAGACCTAAAAAACGCCTTGCAACTGGAAGGCTACAATTCTGCCCTGACCAGTTTTAACGGACAGTATCTAGGCTACATAGTTCCCCAAAAATATTATTATTATGGTAACTATGAACCACGATTAATGGGCTGGTATGGACCCAGCATGGGCGATTATTTGATGGAACTTAAATATAGATTAGCCAATGAACTCACTAATTCTAGATTATAAATTGAAATAACATGAAAAAATTATTTAAAGTATTCGGGATTATAATCCTACTTGTTATCCTTAGTATTAGTGTCCTATTTATCTATAATTGGCGCGATAGACACCCTGGCTATGCCATCGATATAAAGTGGAAGAACAAAAACGCGGAGCTTATGCAAGCTGGGTTTGCAAAGAGACCGATTACACCAACAATCATTGATACTTGGAACGATGCTAACGGAGATAACAAATACAACAAAGACGATGGCGACACCTTTAATGACAACAATAATAATGGAGAATTTGATGCTTTTTGGATTGCGGGCATGAGTAATGCCAAACCAGCACAAGGGGTTCATGATGACGTATGGTCAAGGGTCATGGTCTTGGACGATGGAAAAAGCCGTATCGCAATGATTTCTATGGATGCCATTGGCTTTTTACATGGCGATGTGATCGATATCAGAAACCGCATTCCCGAGGATTTAGGCATTGACTACACCCTACTTTCCTCCACCCACACGCATGAAAGCAATGATTTGGTAGGTATTTGGGGCGAAAATATGTTCAATTCTGGAGTAAACCCTGAAATAATGGAGTATGTAAAACAGCAAACAGTCGCAGCGGTAATTGAGGCAGCAAAAAACCTAAAGCCTGCGAAATTGGTATTTGCGGAAGACCTTTCCGGAAAAGATGCTTCCCTTATGAAGGATACAAGAAAACCAATTGTAAAAGCTCCTGGTATTCACTTGATGCAAGTTTTAGATGCCGAAAACGATAAGACCCTAGGCACATTAATCAACTGGTCTAATCATCCAGAAACCTTGTGGAGCCAAAACCTGTTGATCAGTTCCGATTTTCCACATTATGTGCGAGAGGCTTTAGAAAGTGGGGTTTATAACGGTACAGAAAAGATGGAAGACGGATTGGGCGGCGTTGCTATTTACTTTACAGGAGTAATTGGTGGGTTGATGGCACCCCACCCGTCTATTTCTATTCCGAATCCATTTACAGGGGTCGAATACGCCGAACCTACCTTTAAAAAAACCAAGGCGCTCGGTGACCAAATTGCCATGATGTCATTGGAAGCGCTACGAAAGAATGGGGATACCTTGACAACTTCAAATATTTCGGTACGGGCAAAAACGATATTTCCAGACTTGGACAACACTACTTTTAAGATTGCAAGCGGTATTGGCCTAATCAAATTAGGCATGCCCGAATACTTTAAAACAAGAACGGAAGTCGGTGCCATTAGGATTGGCCCCGCATTATTTTTAAGTATCCCAGGGGAAATTTATCCAGAAATCATATTTGGAGGTGTAGAGGCCCCAGAAGGTCGTGAATTCGATATCCAACCCTTGGAAACCCCACCGATTCAAAATTTTATAAAAGACAAGTACAAATTTTACTTAGGCCTTTCAAATGACGAAATCGGCTACATCATTCCCAAAAGCGAGTGGGATACCGGCAAACCATATCTATACAATGCTGAAGGTGATACCTATGGCGAATCAAATTCGCTTGGCCCGGAGACAGGTCCCTTAATTTATAAAACGCTGATCGAAGTGATTAAAGATTTGGAGTGATGTTCTTTTAGTAAAAAACCTCGGGGCAAGACCACGATGCATTAAAAGGAAAATAGCTTTTTCAATTTTCGAAGCAAGCTTACGAGGTATTAAACCTGTATATCCCGTTAAAAAAGCGGGATTAGTTCAACTAGCTGCTTTAAATTCGTTGCAAAGCAACTTTTTAAAACAGCGTTTTACTAATAAATTCGCTTCAATCAAAGTAGCTAACAAATTTGCCTGTGATTTCTGAATACTGTTCCATAATACTATCAGCTAACTAAAGGTTTTGTCGTTTTTCTATATTAGTGATTGCAATACATTTTACTTTAGCATGCTTTGCCGATGCTTTCCTCCTCGAAAAAAATAAAGCCAATTAAAACCTCAATTATATACTTAAAAAACGCCTTTCGATGAAAAAAAAATTACCTTATATTTTAGCTTCGCTACTCTTGATTTACCTAGTAGCCATTTTAATCGTACCCACCCTATTAGAGAAAGAAACGAACCTAGTTCAATATACCAATACCATACGAGTAACTCCAGAGGCTAAAAGACTTTACGATTCACTTGATTTCATTAGCGACCTACATTGCGACGCCTTGCTTTGGGACCGTGATATAACTAAAAGGGTGGACTTTGCCCATTTTGATTTTCCTAGGATGCAGGAAGCAAATATGGCCTTACAGGCATTTACTATCGTTACAAAATCTCCAAAAGGTCAGAACTTTCGTGAAAATAGTGAAGACACTTTTGATATGATTACCCTATTAAATTTTTTACAGGGAAGAGCGCCCGACAAATGGTTTAGCTTATATAAACGGGCCGAATTTCAAGCCAGGGCTTTACATAAGTATTCCGAAAAGTACGATGGGAAATTTATTGTGGTAACATCCCAAAGTGACCTTAAACAACTAATCAACTTAAGGAAGGACGATACCAAGGTTATTGGTGGATTTTTGGGTATTGAGGGGGCACATTGCCTAGAAGGGAAATTGGAAAATGTGCAAAACCTCTATAATGAGGGCGTAAGGATGATGGCTCCAACGCATTTTTTTGATAATGAACTAGGAGGATCGGCCCATGGAATATCAGGGAAAGGATTGACAGATTTCGGTCACCAGGTAATCAAAGAAATGAATCGACTGAACATGATTATCGACCTGGCCCATGTCTCCCCTAAAATGATCGATGAAATACTGAATCTTAGCACAAAACCCACGGTGGTATCGCATACGGGCGTAAAAGGAACCAAGGATAGCCCTCGTAATTTATCGGACGAACAAATCAAACGAATTAGCGCATCTAATGGTCTTATAGGTGTCGGTTTTTTCAAAGGCGCCATTGCAGGAGAGGTCAAAGATATCGTGGATGCGATGAAATATATACGCGACCTCGTTGGGATAGCATATGTTGCCCTAGGTTCGGATTTTGAAGGAGCGGCCACAACGCCTATTGATGTAACCGGATTGCCTTTAATTGTCCAAAAACTTATTGACGAAGGGTTTTCCGAAATTGAGATTAGAGCAATTATGGGTGGCAATCTAAAACGTTTTCTACTGGAGCACCTACCAAAAGATTAAGCGTCCGTTAATCACTTTCTGATCTACCAAGTAAATTAAAAACTAGATTTTATAATTTCAAAACAAGCTCTAATTCATAATGATCCAAAGCTCTCAAACTTACAATTGCTGAACAGAATAGCTACCTAACCTTTGCGATTATTCAGTGTATCTAAGCTGCTTCTTACTACCAGAAGCAAAAACTTACATGCGCAGAGATAATATCTTAGGGCCACCTCAAAATCTACTTTTTCAAAAAGGTGCTTGGTCGCCAATTCATGACAAGCTTCGTTATTGGTTATAACCCCGTTCCGATTAAAAATTATGGTCGCGATTATAATTTAGAAGCCAACAATGTGGAGCGTTTTTTGTTTAAGGCACGTATTGTTTTATCTTTCTTTTGTTCTAAATGTAGCCACTTCAGACCAGTCGCTCCAGTTTAAGTTTTGGTCACGATACCGAACTCTCCAGAAAAAAATAGTTTTGTCATCTAAACGCTCGGTCCTTTCATCTGTCAGGTCATCATTTTTTTGTCGATTCTCTACATAATACCAATTTTCGAATTGTTTCCAACTTTCAAATTCAAGGGACGAAAAATCTTTGAATATGGATACCTGCCAATGGGATGCTGCATGAAAAGCACCGGTGGCACTACTATTAAATTTACCTGCTTTGAGTAGGACTCCCATGGTATCGACAGCTTGGTTTTTTGGGTAGACGGTTTCTGGTATTTGCGGTTTTCGATCTCTTTTCCAAATGGTAATACTATCCGTCATTTCATTATCACGCGCAACATTTACGTTCCCTCGGCTTATGCGTTTGATGGTGAATTTTGGATCAAGGGGGTCGGCATCTACCTCCACCATTACAAAACCATGCTCGTCCTGCGTAACGGTGAATTCATCATAATCCCTGCCTTCGAATTCGCCCCAATTATCTATCGCCCCACCAGCGGATGCCACATTAATCCAAAGGTGCTTATGGTCTTTTGACTGACCTCTAGAATAGCCGTGGGTATGTCCAAAAAAGTGAATACTTGGTTTACCACTTTTAGTACTGAACTTTTCTAAAAGTTGTACGACTTTACCTGAACTCTCTTCTTCACCCGGAATCCAAAGTTCCGATTTATGAGGATGATGTAATTGGGCAAATACAAAATCAATATCCTGCTTTTTGGCCGTAGCATCCAAAACTTGCTCCAACCAGTCATATTGTTCTTTAAGATCTCTATAGCCTTCGTTCGAATTCAAACCGATAACTCTTGTATTCCCATAGTCTTTATACCACCAATGTTCCGCATAGGCGGGAGTTCCGTTTTCCGGAAGGCTAAAATATTTAAAGTAAAATATTGAATTTTTCTCATGATTCCCTAATACTGGATACACAGGAACCTGACTGAACAACTTCTCGGCAGGGTTAAAAAAATCGTTCCTCCATTGCCCATAGTTTGTTCCGTTCTCTACCAAATCGCCAGGGAGTAACACCAATGCCAAATTATCAGGAAGTTTTCCCTTCATCTCTTTTTTAAGATATTGCAGCAGCCCATCGTTAACTACCTCAGACCATTTGTCAGGATTATTGTGATCGATTTGCATATCGCTCATGGCCACTATATTAAAAGACTGGTGATCGCTAGCAAAAGGAGGCGTTTTAAATTGAAAGATATCCGATACTGCCTTACCCGTTCTCACGCGATAGTAATAATCCGTAAACCGTTCTAAACCCTCAATTTTAACCTCGTGGATTCGAGCACTACTAAAGTTTATGTCAAAGGCAACACCCTTGGCCTTTTTTTCTAATTTTGGAGTAGTACCATATTCCACCAAGCTTTCCTCACCAAACGATGTCTCCCATGCTATTTTTATTGAGTTTGGAGTAGCATCCTGCAAATAGGGTTGTATTAAAATAGTGGGCTCCCCACTCTGGGCGCTTAATTGGAAAATAGTGACAATGAGTAAAATAATGGGTAGAAAAGTTCTTAACATGGATTACTTATTTTGATTCCTGTATCGGTTCTTGGTGAACACTGCTGATTCATGGATGATTTTAAATTAGCCTCAATTTCCATTATGGTATCAATATGCCTCTCTGCTATTTCTTGATGTATAAAATCAAAAGGTAAGCTCGGCTTTCGCACATTTGCGGTTGGGTAAATACCTTGGCGGTACAATAGTCGTTTAAAGAAATGAATTGATATATCTAAATGTTGATTTGAGAATGCCAATATAGGGAGTATTTGCGCAAATAACTTTTCAGCCTCTTCAAAATTTCCATTCACATAATAATTATAAATAGATGTATAGCTATAATGCATTCCTGTGGGCATAAAAGCGTGTACGCCGCGACGCAAACCTTCCAGCATTTGAGTTACCGCCCAACCACCACTTATATTCAAACGGCCTTCGGTCAATTCTAAAATTCGTGAATACTTTATGCCTGCGGGAACGGATTCAATTTTAAGACATCGAAAAGCTTCTACATTTGTGAACAAATCGCAAATCAATTCATCCAGTAAACCATATCCAGTGGCATCCCAATCCTGCAACATAATCATTTCAGGTTCGAGTTCGGCCAATTCCATAAAGTGTTTTCTAAACTGTTTTTCGTTCTCAAACGGAATTTGAAACAACACATTCTCACACCCCAAACCAATATAGCCTTTTAAAAGCTTTTTACTTTTTAAAAGATCGGTTTCCCCCGCTCCGGCAATCACCGGTACCCGACCTGCGACCGTCTCAAGCACAGTAGCCACCATGTCCATTCGCTCCACTTCTGACAGTTTATAAACCTCTGCCGCCATGGCAGGGACCAAAAAGCCTGAAACACCAGCATTTATTGCCTCTTTCACATGGTTACGTAGTGCGGCCATGTCTATTTTGTCATTACTTGTAAACGGAGTATTGAGCACCGTAACGATTCCTTGAAGAGCGCATAACTTTTTTTTCAAAATTTTTAAGTTAGGGTTGTTTGTCCATAAACCAACATATTTTTACTTCCGTGCAAGTACTTGTGATGCTGCTTAAAAAGCTAGTTCGCATGTGACGTTTTGTATTCACAATAAGGGGGGAATGAGCCCTTGATTGGCGTATTAAAAAAACAAAAAAACGCGCATCTCAAATATATTATTTTCTTCAAAGAGGCTATGAAAGTATTTTATTGCAAACAGATGTTATTTTAACCTTAGCTATATTTTTTTCGATTTAAATTTGTGTATTCAGTTCATATTCCAACAGCTACTATTTTTAAATTTTTGTAATATTTATTATTGATGACACAAAACAAGATCGTTATAGGACTAGATTTTGGCTCTACGTCCGTTAGGGTCTTAACCATGCATCTGAGAACCGGAAAAGTACTGAATACGGTAGAGCAAACTTACGAAGAGGGAGAAAATGGTGTTTTCCTATCGAAAGATAATAGTTTATTGGCTCGGCAAAAACCGGCAGATTATGTCATTTCAATGAAAAAGGCATTAAAAAATACTATGTTACAAAACAAAGCTTTAGGTATAGAAATGAGCTCTGTTTCCGGAATTGGTGTAGATGCTACAGGATCTACCCCTTTGCCTGTTACCAAGGAGATGATACCATTATCGGACTTGAACGAATTTCGGAACAACGTCAATGCTTATGCTTGGATGTGGAAAGACCACTGTTCGCACGCCGAGGCCGAATTCATTACAAAAACCAGTATTGAAAACCGGCCTCTGTATCTTGATAAAATTGGAGGCGCATATTCGTCCGAATGGTTTTGGGCCAAAATCCTAAAATGCAGAAATACGGACAAGGAGGTCTTTGATGCCGCCTACACTTGGTTAGAGTTTAGTGATTTTATACCAGCAATATTAACTGGATGTACCGATGCCCTAACCGTAAAACGCAATATCTGCGCAGCTGGTCATAAGGGACTCTACAATGAAGAGTGGGGCGGTTTCCCCGATAAAGAATTTATAAAAAAATTGCATCCAGATCTATTAAGAATTTTACAAACCTTACCTGAACAGACCTTTTCTGTAGCAGAAACGTGCGGTACCTTATCTAAAAAATGGGCGGAGGAGTTTGGAATGCCAGAGGGAATTCCTGTTGCCATGGGGATTTTAGATGCCCATGCGGGGGCGATCGGCTCTGGAATAAAGGATGGAAGTCTAGTCAAAATTATCGGAACCTCGACCTGTGACCTCGTTTTGGCTAATCTACATTCAGGTAAATCAGACATTCAAGGAGTGGCTAGTGTCGCGGCAGAATCTGTTTTGCCGGGATATTATGGTGTAGAAGCTGGTCAAAGTGCCGTTGGTGACATACTCGACTGGTTTATCAAGGTCGTGCTAAAAAACAAACAATCGCATCGTGAACTTACCCAAGAAGCTGAAAAATTAAAGGTAGGTTCAAGTGGATTAATCGTGCTGGATTGGAATAATGGCAATCGCTCGATCCTTTCAGACCCTATGTTATCTGGTCTTCTTCTAGGCCAAAGTCTGCAAACCAAGGATTATGAAATCTATAGAGCGCTAATAGAAAGTACGGCCTTCGGTGCAAGAACAATCGTAGAGGACATGGAAAGGCAAGGTGTTGTAATCCATGAGATTGTAAATTGCGGTGGAATCACCCACAAGAATGCCTTTTTTATGCAAATTTATGCAGATGTCATCAACAAACCGATGAAGATTGCCGCTTCTAACGAAACAGTCGCATTAGGTGCAGCGATAATTGGTGCCCATGCAGCTTGTATAGCAGAAGGCAAGCCTATTTCCTTTAAAACGCTACAGGATAGAAGTTGTAAAATATTGGAAAAGGTATACGAACCAATCGCAGAAAATGTTCAAACTTATAATAAACTATACGCTCTCTATAAAAAATTACATGATGCTTTTGGCATTGAAGGAACTAAAATAGAAATGTTTGGGGTCATGAAAAATCTGATTCAAATAAAAAATAAAACAGCTGAAAAATGAGCAACAGATTAATAGGCAGATTGCCAAAAGTAGGTATTAGACCGGTAATCGATGGTCGTGAAAGAGGAGTTAGAGAATCCCTTGAAGCACAATGCATGGAAATGGCAAAAAATGCAGCGAAGCTCATAGAAGAAAATTTAAGATTTCCGAGTGGCGAAAAAGTCGAATGTGTACTAGCCGACACCAATATCGGTGGAGTCGCAGAAGCCGCTCTGTGTGCCGATAAATTTGAACGTGAAGGCGTTTCAGTCTCTTTGACCGTTACACCCGCCTGGTGTTATGGCACAGAGGTCATGGACGCTAATCCAAATACCATAAAGGCCATTTGGGGCTTTAATGGAACCGAGCGGCCTGGTGCCGTTTATCTTGCAGCGGCCTTGGCAGGGTACGCCCAAAAAGGATTGCCCGCGTTCAGCATCTACGGTCGTGAAGTACAAGATACCGGAGATACTGAGATTCACGAAGACGTGAAAGAAAAAATACTCCGCTTTGTAAAAGCAGGTCTGGCGGTTGCCCAAATGAAAGGCAAGTCGTATCTGTCGCTAGGATATTCCTCCATGGGTATTGTAGGCTCTATGGTAGACCAAAATTTCTTTCACGATTATTTAGGTATGCGAACCGAATTTGTGGACCAAACCGAGGTTACAAGAAGAATCGAAGAACAAATCTATGACCGCGAAGAATACCAAAAAGCCTTGAAATGGACCTATGAAAATTGCAAAGAGGGAAAAGATTACAACATAGATGAGCTAAAAGGAGATAAAAAGAGAAAGGAATGGGAGTGGGAAACGGTCGTTAAGATGACCTTGATCATCCGTGACCTTATGGTCGGAAATCCGAAATTAAAGGAAATGGGCTATGGTGAGGAAGCTTTTGGAAGAAATGCTATTGCCGCAGGTTTTCAAGGGCAACGTCAATGGACAGACCATATGCCCAATGGAGATTTCCCCGAAGCCATATTAAACTCCTCTTTTGATTGGAACGGCATACGACAAGCCTTTATGGTGGCCACGGAAAATGACAGTTTAAATGGCGTATCCATGCTTCTTGGACATTTGCTGACCAATACGGCCCAAATTTTCTCAGATGTGAGAACCTATTGGAGCCCAGAATCTGTAAGGAGGGTAACCGGAAAGGAGCTGAAAGGAAAGGCAAAGCACGGTATTATCCATTTGATCAATTCAGGGTCTACCACATTAGATGCCACTGCTCAGCAACAAACTGCAGCCGGACGGCCTATAATGAAACCCTTTTGGGAAATTACCGAAGGAGAAGCCCAAAAGTGTTTGGATGCAACCTTATGGCCACAAGCCGTTAAGGAATACTTTAGAGGCGGAGGCTATTCTTCCCAGTTTAAGACCGATGGAGAAATGCCAGTTACCATGTGCCGTATTAACTTGGTCAAAGGTGTTGGGCCGGTACTACAAATAGCAGAAGGTTGGACCGTAGTTTTGGAGGAGGACGTACATAAAACCTTGGACGAAAGAACCAACCCTACTTGGCCTACTACTTGGTTTGCGCCCATTACCACGGGCAAAGGTGCTTTTAAAGATGTATATACCGTTATGGCAAATTGGGGTGCCAATCATGGTGCCATAAGCTATGGTCATATCGGTGCCGATCTCATTTCTTTGGCTTCCATGCTAAGAATCCCTGTGAATATGCATAATGTAGATGAAAGTGCTGTTTTTAGACCGGCATTATGGTCGTCTTTTGGCTCCGATAAAGAGGGACAAGATTATAGGGCATGCAAAGCTTATGGACCACTTTATGGGATAAAATAAAGGATTATACCTACGTTTGTGGTTGGTATAATCAAAGTTTGGATAAATGAAGAAACTTATTCCAGTGTGTCTATTTATTTGTCTATTTTTTTCATGTACAGGAAAAAATGAACCAAAAAAGCCTGCGGTAGAAGATGTACCGGCCTCAGGCCTTTCCGGAATGGAATTAGCCAAGATTCATTGTGCGCAATGCCATGCTTTTACCCCTCCCTCCGATCTATCCAAAACTATTTGGGAGGCCGACATACTTCCGGCAATGGGCAACAGATTGGGTATATACAACGGCGGAAAACAGCCAGATAGCATTTTTGGATCTCCTGAAAACAGAGCGATAATTAAAAATGCGAATATCTTTCCGGAAGAACCTCTTATAGCTAGAGCAGATTGGATGAAGTTAGTAGATTATTATTTAGAAAATGCCATTGATAGTTTTCCAATACGCCAAAGAAGTCATGAAATAGAAATAGGCCTAAAGCATTTCGACTATAAAGAGGTTTCTGTTACACATCGCCCTCCCTTAACTACAATGGTTAAAATACTCGAACAGAATAAAGGCATCGTTTTTAGTGATAGCAAACAAAACAACAATGTCTTGACTTTTATCGATCCTAATCTCAATTTGAAAAAAAATATAGCCCTCAATAATACACCAATTCATTATTATGAAAATTCAGATACTGTTTATCTGACAACCATTGGTAAAAATATGTTCCCCAATGACCTGTCCAACGGCATGGTACAAAAGATCTTACCTAATGCCCTTGCGCAAAATCAAATAGGCTCTACCCCTATTCTAAATAAGCTACAGCGACCTGTTGCTATGGCTTATGGCGATTTGAACAATGATGGAAAAGATGATATTATTGCATGTGAATATGGTAATCTAACGGGTAAGTTGGTTTGGTATGAAAATCAAGGTTCCAACAAATACGTTGCAAAAGAATTAAGAAATAAGCCTGGTGCCATTACCGCCATTATAAAAGACTATAACAATGATGGCCTTAACGATATTTTTGTGTTAATGGCTCAAGGCCAAGAAGGAGTTTTTTATTATGAAAACAATGGCGATAGCACATTCTCGGAAAAGAGTTTGCTAACATTTTCACCACTTAACGGAAGCCAGTATATAGAATTGGCCGATTTTAATAATGACGGTTATGATGATATCCTATATGTATGTGGTGATAATGCGGACAAAACACCAATTTTAAAGAATTACCATGGTATTTATATCTTTCTAAATGACAGAAATCTCAATTTCACCCAGGCCTATTTTTATCAACAAAATGGCGCGTATAAAGCCATTCCCAGAGATTATGACCTTGATGGTGATTTGGATATTGCCTCCATTTCATTTTTTCCGGATTATGTTCAATATCCAGAAGAAAGCTTTGTTTATCTAGAGAATAAAGGCAACCTAATGTTTGAAGCCAGTTCTTTTCCCCAAGCCACAAAAGGAAGATGGATTGTTATGGATGTTGGCGATGTAGATGGTGACGGGGATGTTGATATTGCTTTAGGGTCTTTTGTTTACTTCTTGGCAAAAGGCGACACTACGGGACTGAGTAAAAAATGGCTAACAGAAAGTCCGTCGGTCATTGTTTTGGAAAATACCATCAAATAAGAAAGGTTCAAAATTCATTTAAAATAGCGTTCAGATATTTTTCATCGCATATAACCACCTATCACAAGTATAATCAAGTGTTGTGTATATAATTTCTGCTTCTATTTTCCCTATTTGCATACTTCGTAAACGAATATAAAACGTTTCACTTTATTTGTTTTAGCCTCCCAACCTATAGAATGCTGTCTTAAAATGATAAAACTTTAACCGCAAAAGCCTTTCAGGGCAAAATACCATGCAAACCATCTAACATATAAGAAGTTTAGATTATTGAAAAATGTTTATTTTGTTTTGCTTAACGATTGCCATACCTGTGCCAAAGCGAGAATTAAAACAAGAATTCAAAACGACCATTATCCTATGAAAAAACGAAACCAATGCTGTATGTCCCTATTATTCTTGGTATGTATTGCTTGTACTAATCCTACCAGCGAAAAAGATGCGGTTATGGCGATGCCTGTTTATAAAGATATACCCTATACACAGAATTATAGCATCAAATATTTTGTGACTCAAGAATCCGTTTCCTTAACAAAAAGCTTCATGGACCGGAACAACGTTATCCAGACCATATCTTCAAATGGACTGTTAAGCGCCCATGACGGACAGTTTCTTTACCCCGGCAAACTGATTCAGGACAGAACCTATAGACCGCTCACCAACAAAAAGATTTCTAATCTAACACTTTATAAAAATCAATTCGTTTATCTGGATGATACCGCCGTATTTAGTAATGCTTGGGCAGGAAGCCTTTTTATTCCACATACTTTACCAAAGGCCAATATTCTCGCCACTGGAACCGATTTCAATTTTTTGATCAGTGATGGAAATTCATTGGAATTTCTTTCAAAAGATAAGGAGCCATGGCAAATTGCCATTTCCGAGGATAGCGTGATTGATATACAGTATGATGAATCACAAAACGTATTTTTCATTTTAGGGCAGCACAGTATTTATAGCTTTAACACTGTAAACAAAACATTCAAAACCTTTTACAACGACCAAGAAATGACCTGCTTTACCGTGTCAGAAAACAAACTCGTCATCGGAAGAAATAATGGTTATTTAGAGATAGACTCCCAAACTGGAAAGCAAATAGGCGTGCTGCATGATAAATTGCCAGTAAATGAACTCACGACAATAAAAGTCCTTGACGGCGAGCTTTGGTTCGGATCGGCCCAAGGAGCATTTAAACTTAAGGAGGATGGTAAATTTGATTATTATTATGGCAAACGTTGGCTGCCAGGAAACCATGTAAAACAAATTTCAAAAGGGGATGACGGCTCTGTTTTGGTACTAACGGATACGGGACTTGGAAAACTAGTTTTTGAGGAGATGACTTTGTTTGACAAAGCTAATTATTACGAACAACAAGTACGGAACAGGCATATTAGATTGGGGTTCAACGCCAGTCTAACCGATCTCGATAATGGAAATATTGATTCTGGGCGATTATCAGATTCTGACAATGACGGTCTTTGGACCACCATGTATTTAGCGGGGGAAGTTTTTCGCTATTCCGTTACTAAATCCGAAGATGCATTGCAAAATTGTAGGGAATCGATGGACGCCATGGAACGGTTGTTCAGTATAAACCCTATTCCCGGATTTCCTTCGCGGTCGTTTGAGCGAAGTGGGTATATTGATGTTTTAAATGATCCAGATAGATGGCAACATTCAGAAGATTCCGAATGGGACTGGAAAGCGACCACAAGTAGCGATGAAGCAATTGGTCATATATTTGCATACGGGGTGATGGCAGAATTAATGGATAATGATTTGAAAGACCGCGCCATAACCCTAATAGATACCTTAATGAGCCATGTGGTCCGCAATGACATGTATATGATAGATTTTGATGGAAAACCGACCACTTGGGGTAAATGGAACCCTGAATATGTAAATGCCAGGCCAAGAATGGTAGGTGATAGGAAAATAAACTCATCTAATATCATCGCCATGCTTCAAACCGCTTATCATTTTACCGGTAAAGAAAAATATAAAGAGAAAGCTTTTGATCTTATGGAAAATCATGGGTATCTTGACAACCTAATGTGGCCCATGAAAGATATTGCACCTGCTCCCGAAGGTTCAGATGACTGGAGTAAGATGTTATCCGAATCTTGGAACCATTCTGACGATGAAATGTATTTTGTTGGATATTGGGGCTTGTACAGATACGCCTTTAACGACAGTTTAAAAGCCAAATATAAAGAGGCTATAATTGATCATTGGGATATTGAACGACCTGAAAAAGAGGGTGCCTGGAATATCATGACTGCACTCACGGGAACACCGGAATTCGACCTCGAAGAAGCCGCATGGTATCTCAGGGAACATCCCATGGACTTGGTCACCTGGGATATTAAAAATAGTCATCGGAAAGATATTCATTTCATTTCCCCAAACTTTAGAGAGCAAACAATATCGGAAGTTTTACCTGCCGATGAAAGGCCCGTGCAACGGCATAATGCAAATATGTTTAGATTGGATAAAATTGGAAATGATGGAGGTCAAGAATATTCGGCAGGTGATATTTGGTTGTTACCGTATTGGATGGGTAGGTATTTGGGCATAATTAGTGAACCAATGGAGCACATAATACACCCTAACTAAACCAGATGTATAGATTGGCCGGCATATTTTTAGAATTCAAGGGGCCTAATTGGTATATATTACCTTTAATTACCAGTATGACAATGCTATTAAGTGCCTGTGAGTGCAAACAATTTAAAGAGGAAAATCAAATTACAGATGATTTCTCCTATAATCACGATTTGGACAATAATGATAATTTTTCGCCGGATGATAAATGGCTTGTTTATGACACGCGAACCCACCGAGATAGCATAAGCGCAAATGGAATAATTGAAAAAGTAAATATCCAAACTGGTGAGACGGTGGTTTTGTATGCGCTTCCAACGAACACTAAATACGGGCCTGGTGTAGGCGCCGTAAGTTATAGTCCTACCGAAAATAAGGTCGCTTTTATTCACGGTCTTTTGAATTGTTCTGCGGATGCTCCATATGAGCAATGGCGAAGAACCGGGGTAATTGTTGAAGACTCCTCTCCTAGCGAACCTATTTTTATGGATGCGCGGGATATTTCTTTTCCCTTTACGCTTGGGGCTCTTAGAGGCGGTACGCATAGGCATGAATGGAGTGGTGATGGTGCATGGATTGGTTTCACCTATAATGATGCCTTGATGAAAAAATTGGAAGACTCCACCGGTATCCATTATAATTTAAGAACAATTGGCGTATCAAAAAAAGGTCAAAAAGTGACCGTCGTAGATGCGAATCAGGGAGAGAATTTCTCAGGCGAGTGGTTTAGTGCATTGGTGGTATCGGTGGTGCCAAATCCAATTCCGAATAGTGATGAAATTAGCCGTGCCACAGGCGATAGTTGGGTCGGAAATACAGGGTATAAAAAGTCTGATGGCAGTCAACAAAGAGCTAGGGCCTTTATTGGAAGCATTAAGAACAATGAAGGAAAAAATATCGACGAAGTTTATATCGTTGATATTCCCGAAGATATTACCATCCCTAATATCAAATATCCTATTAAAGGAACCGAAACTAGGCTGCCTGCGCCACCTAAGGGCACGACCCAACGTAGATTAACACATACCGATACCACTAAATATCCCGGCTGTGAAGGAATAGTACGCTCCTCATATGACGGTAGTTTACTGGCGTTCTTAGCGTATGACGAAAATAAAGTAAAACAAGTCTTTACGGTTTCGCCTAACGGAGGAAAACCCATACAACAGACGTTTCATAGCACCGATGTTCAAAGTGGAGTTAGATGGCATCCAAGCAAATATCACATCTGTTACGTATGGAAGGATGCTGTGGTATACAAAGAAATTGGAAAAAACCAAGAATCCATATTAACCGCCCCTTCACCCGACCCACCAAGTAATTTGGTTTGGTCACATGACGGCCATAAAATAGCTTTCAATCGCACCCTAACCAACGAAAAAGGCGAGACTGCCAAACAAATTTTTGTAATTGAGCTGTAAAGGCAATTATTGTCTTAATACCCAAACATCAGTAACTCGGGATTGTTTTCTCCAGTTTAAATGTTCTTCGTCCGGTTGATCAAATGTAATTTTAAGTTTACCGTCTTTGATCAAATCCTTTGAGAGCGGAAACTCTTTGAATTCCTCAAATCCCTTTTCATATTTGGTCGGTTTCAATCGCTCACCATTGGCACGTAAAAGTGCTTCGCCATAACCTGTAACCCGAATGAGATAATTGGCGTTAGGGTCTAACGTATCATATTCCAAAGTGGGTGTAAACTGAAATAATTGGGTAGATAGCCGTTTTCTACTAAGGCCATTATTTTCCCATAAATAGTCTATAGCATCTTGAGTCTCTGAAGTTACATGTTGTGCATCGGCACTTGAAATATTATCATAAAAACTTCCTTCGCCCGGATATTCATAAGTTCTAATAAACTCAAGTTTTACCAATTTATCCTTCTCCGATTTCGTTTCATTTAGCTTCTTAAACTCATCTTCCAACCACCATCTATTATTCAGAGGATAATCGATAAAATCTAGAATGGCTCCACGCTCAGCCCCACTTGCCTGATATTTTCCTACACTAGTTTGTGCTCCTACAGATTTAAAAAGCGCATCTGCATACTCAAAAACCTTTTGCTTTAATTCCTGGGAGACAAACTCCTTGTCCGCCTTCTGAATTAACTCCAATGCCTGATGCATGGCCATATCGGCTCCTAGTGTTTCTGCTTCTGCTAAAATAGAATAGGCATCCGTTTCGAGCTTTTTTTCATAGGTGAGGCGGTCTTGAGTATAGGCATCATAATAGGCACGCATTACCAGCTGTTGCCATCTCCAATTATCTGCCAGCAGCGGATTTTCCACTTCCAATTTTTTCCATAGTTTCAGTGTTTTTGGGACTTGTTCATTGCTCAATAAAGGACCAACCCAGTTTTCCTCCAAGGCTAGGATAGCTTCCGCAGATTCCTCGGCCACTTTGGAACCAAAAAAGAATCTGCCATATTCAAACATAACCTCCTCAACGTTCCTTTTAGAATTCCACCCTAATTGATTCCAGACCACTTTGTTTACATCGTCATGTGAACCATCGGAATATGAAATAAATCCATCCGTATACATTGCATGTTTATTAAAAATTTTCGCGTATTGCATTGGTAATGGATTGCAAGGTTCCCTACCTAAGGTCAAAGCAAAAGCTTGATCCCATTTTTCAACCGGATAGTCGCAACGTACCGTGTGGGTAATATCAGGATAAAAACGATGCATGTATTTTTTAGGCAAAAGTTCCCTTTCAAGCTTTATAGGAGGACTACTAGGCCCATAGACCATACCCTTTAGCCAATCTGGACTATTATTTTCTAGGTACTTAAAAAAATAGGCTATCTTTTCTTCGTTAAAGCCTTGAAGGGATACCCAAATACCGGCATTGGGATGGTATTTTTTTAAAAGCACAGATAAATCCTCTAAATAGGGGATTAGTACCGATGGATGGTTTTCCCCTGGGTCTCCTCCAGGAACGAAAACCCCGTCCAATCTAGGACAGCGTTGATAAAAGGCTTCCTGAGTGGCGAGACCTTTCAGATGTGCATTTTTCAGGGTAAGATTACGTGGAGCGGGAGTCCACACCCAGTAATCCGCGTCATATTTATCGCAAATTTTACTTAATTCAACTTCCATTTTCTGAGGATGCACTTTAAAGTGCACACTTGAAGTAGCATCTTGAAACGGAATGTTCTCAAAACTGTTGGCACCAAAAAGTACTTGTTCCCTAAAATGCTGATCAAACTGGTCAACGGTCCACGAATCCCATGAATTTGCCGTATTTCGGTATCCAAATTGATGGCCTCTTATGGCGTATTCCGGAGATTCTGAAATGTCAACAGTGTTGGGTAGCTCAATCGTACCATTACCCATGGTAGCGGTACGCAGCAATTTACCAATTCCATATAAAAGCCCCCTTTTATCGGCACCTATAATCCAAAGAATATCCATCCCATCTTTAGTTTCATGAACCAATCGATACCCTTCCTTTTGATATTCAGGATTAGTTTCTGCGCGTTTAGGAACTGCTGAACCAAACAATTCACTATCCTTAGACAGCACCAGCGCCAAAACTGTTCTATTTTCCCAAGAACTTTCTTTCTCCAAAGTAATACCCGTTCTTTTTACTATTTCTTCTTTTAATATGATGTTGGCAATTTCCTGAGTATCCTCTTTGAGGGATGGTGAGTACAAAATAGTGGCAGGTGCTAAGTCAACACTTAGATTCTTTTTTTCAGAATCCGAACATGATGTGATAACCAAACAAAAAAATATAATTCCTATTTCTTTCATCCGTATGTTGAATTTAGACATCGCTTGCATTATATGAAATTTAATTTGTAAAAACATTTTTAACACATCGGAACCCTACCGGATTGGCCCTTAAATCTACCGGTGAAAGATAGTAGCGTTGCGAAGTGCAAATAAAGGAATGGTTATTAAAATTAGAACCGCCACGCATTGCTTTATATTTTTCACCATACGCTTTCATTGGTGTTGTATTGACCATATCGGGTTGATACCAATCGGCCGTCCATCCCCAAACACCACCCGCCATGTCAAACCATCCATAGGTACTTTCGGGTTTAGCGATAGATGCCATTCATCATACAAAAAAACCTTTTCGTGCCAATTAGGTTTATCCGTTTTGGTTAAAACTTATGCCATTAGACCTTCAACTCCCGTAACTTTTTCCAGTTTGAGTATTGCATCAAAAATTTGATTTGTAATATACCTACCCTTTCAATCTTTGGTAATAACATACTTATAGGGATAGGCCGCAAGCATCTCTGAAGTTGAATCCAAACAATCGGCCTGTGAACTCATGATTGGCCGAACCAAGCCTACCGGTGGAAAATTACATGTTGCATTATAACCCCTTCGTTCCAATGGTTTCTTAACATTAATTTATCGAACATATCGACCTTCTTATACAACGGAACCGCTTTCTTTGGCAATTGGCTAACCTTCTTCCCTAGCGCATTAACCAAAACTTCAATTAGGTACAAAAAAAAGTATCGTAACATGAAATTATTCCTAATTTATTACAGTATCATATTATGTAAAGCTAAGTGATGCAATTTGGTATTTGTATCAATTATGCTAAGAATCTATAAAGGCAATCTACAATGCACAAACAGCTAAATTTTAAAATGAAATCACCCAAGTTTCCCTGGGTAATTCCATGACTAACTCACTCAACTACTACTAAAACAATGGTATTGAATATTTCCAATTATCCATATTGTAATTACTAGGGCTTGAAGAAGCCTTGCAATACTCATGGTTTAGACCAAGAGGTATCGTTATCTATATATCTGCGAACATGGTTTGTGTTCGAGGTAGCTTCCAAACTATTTAAGACAGAATAGTAATTATCCCTATTCCATATACTATCAACTGTTAGATAAACAAAACGTGCGGGTATTACCTCAGGTCTTGAAAACAGCCCTACTTGTAAATCAGGCAGCCCTATGTGTCTCCGATTTAAATAAGCTTCTAAAACCGAACTAAAATTGGTAATCCCCTTTTGTTCCACCATTTGCCCTAGTGTACTGTCATAGGCATGGCCTTCTCCACACAAAAGTTGGATTTGGCGGTTTCCATCAACATCCTTGATTACTTCATTTCTTGTTCCTTCTGCAACAACCAAAGTCTTATGTACTAACTTGGTAGTATCGCTTCTAACCACACGGCTTACTTCTTGCTGGGCGAAAACCTTGGTTTCCAACATACTAGGCAAGATGACCAAAAGCACATGTAAATCGATTTTTTTTATTTGAGTAACCCATTAAAGGGTTGGTAAGCTTGGCTGAATACTTACAAATCTATTTGAATTTTACTAGTCAAACCCATGATATTTTATTAAATGTATATGCTTTTTTACCCTTTGTTATACAAAGTTCAATTCCAGAAATCATAAAAGTGACTATTACACTGTGTTCTAGTAATAAACTTTAGACACGATGACATATTTTTTTAAGTCAATAGTATAATTTTTAGGGCGTATCAATAGCCTTTTTATACTTTAAATAAAATAAGTTTAGACTTGCAACAAAAAAATGGACAATTAGATAAGAGTCATGCTACTATTTGTTGATTATATATATCGTTTTCAAATTCTTCTATGGTTTTATACCCCAATGAAGGGTGCATTCTTCTTCTGTTGTGCCAATTTTCTATCCATTTTAAGACAGATAGCTCTGCTTCCAATCTAAGTTCATAGTTATGTTTGTATAACCATTCTACCTTTAAACTGTTAAAAAATGATTCTGCCACCGCATTGTCCCAAGGATTATCTTTTCTACTCCTACTTTGTTTTATAAGGGCATTGTGATTTTCAGGATATGGGTAAATCCATAACTGGCATATTGAGATACCCTATCGGAATGAGGTATGAGTTCTTTTGTTCTATTACTTGACTTAACGGCCATATTCCGAGCAGAGATTATAGTGTCACTTGCATTTAAGGTTTCGCCCATCGACCCTCCTGCGACGTTTCTATGCAACAGATAGATAATCGCAGTCAGATACATCCCTATTTAGTCATTATATAGGTGATATTGGACTCCCAGACATGGTGCTTATAAGTACACCATGAAAGTGCTACTTATGTCGCAAAAATATGACAGGCAGAATGGAAAGTAATGTTCTTATGAATTCTAAAGGAATGGATAATTACCTTCAAATAACTGTTCACCTTTTGGTTACTGAAAACTGGAAGTAATTTACCATTACCTTCCATAAGCATAAGCTCTTTATACTTTTCAATAATAACTTTTGATTTCAGTAGTAAAGGAGTTTTCACCATTTTATCTTTTTTTGCTCTTTTGGTATGTAACCAATGGCTTTGATTTATAACAAGCACGAATTATTTAGTAAGTAACCCCTTAACATACATATAAATTAGCCCTGTAAAGTATGAGAATGGAAAAATGTTTTTTACTTTTTCACAACCTTCAGCTTTGAACGTCGTTTCCTCAACTAGTTCCAATTCACGTTCGTTTAAATAACTTCTATCATGCTTTAAATAGTTGAGTTTAAAAATACTTGAACGGGTCTTTTTCCAACCGTTCTAGTTTTAAGGCTAGCTTGGTTATTTTTATTAGGCGTTCAAAATATTTTATAGGCCCGTTATTGGAACAGGCCTTTCTAATTTTCTCTGGTCGATATCTTAAAATATACTGTTCGAAATCTACTATAAATCGATAGTTCAATTGTTTTAAGTAGATGTCGGGGGTCTTAAAGTTGTCATTTAAAAACTTGTGCAGATACCGCTCAGTAGAATACTAGTTTTCATAGTACCATATTCCAATAAGAAATCCATATTTGTATTGTGATTGGAAATCAGTTCCTTCAAACTCTTATACTGTTCGTCTTGTCCTAAATAACGGGCTTTTATGGCCTGTGCCGTTATCATCTTTCCTTCGGAAAGCAATTTTATGCGCTTCAATTATTTGCTTGTAGACCTCGTCTAAATAACTATTGAGTAGTTATGCCCTTCTGGTAGTGCCCGTGATTCTTTCACTGGAAGCATCCCAAACATTCACCGAGGTATTACATTTTAAACTGATTTTCGCACGTTTACCATCAACCGAAATTCGTGCATAAATAAGGGCGAAATCATCTTTTTTCTTGGCCATACTCAACCAAAAATAAATGCTAAAAATCTTTGAAGTCTGCATAAACTCTCGGTTTAAATTAATAATAGATTTGTTTACGAGAGTCAAATCATTACGAAAGTCTAATCTGGGGAGTTACCAATGTAGTAAAAATCTTGGTAATAATTTAGGTAACCTTTGATTTGATAATAAAGCTAATCTTATGATATCAATAAAAATCACTGATTTTCATAAGATTAGCTGTGTTTCGGTGTCAAATGACACCCTTTTTGTCGGGGTGGCAGGATTCGAACCTGCGACCTCCGCGTCCCAAACGCGGCGCGATAACCGGGCTACGCTACACCCCGAAAACGGTTATCTTAAAAAATCTGTCTTCTCACACAGACCTTTGCGGAGAGACAGGGATTCGAACCCTGGGTACCCTTTTGGGGTACGACGATTTAGCAAACCGTTCCTTTCGGCCACTCAGGCACCTCTCCTAGTTAATTGTATGAACTTCGCTTGTTAGCGGTTGCAAATGTACATTTTTACTATACAATAAAACAACTATTTTGATGGATTTTTAATAAATTTTTGATTCTCTTTTTCAAACCTATTAACATATAACTTAAATAGACTTGAAAATCAGCATGCTATGTAATTCCTTAAATCAAAGGACCAATATTTCACCTTAGATTTTATTTTAAAATTCGTCCAATGGTATAAATAATTATAGATAATTGGTTGTATTGTAGCTAAAAGCCTAAACAAATCCAACATATAATACTTCAAATTAATAATCCTATTCCGGATATTCCACCCTTAAATGATAAATATTTGTAAGCTTGAGCTTAAAGATTTTTTTTATGGTCTCTATCTCCCTAAACGTGATATCTGCGTTTACAAATTGATCAGATTTCATTTGACCCACAATAATTTTTTCCACAAACTCATCGATAATTAAAAATGTAGGATTCTTTAAACTCTTTGAAGCTGCCTCTACCGAATCGGCCATCATAAGTATAGCTGTTTCTTTAGAAAATGGTAACGGGCCAGCATATCTAAAATCACTTTCATTTGCATCATTATCTAGCTCCAATTGTCTCTTATAAAAGTAATAAACCAAGGAGGTACCATGGTGCGAGCGAATAAAATCTACAACCCTATCAGGAATGTTATTTTTTCTAGCTAATTCGATACCTTTAATTACATGATCAAGTATTATACGCGCACTTTCTTTCGGTGATATTTCATCATGGGGGTTTACATTGGTAATTTGATTTTCGGTAAAATAGGTAGGGTTTTCCATTTTTCCAATATCGTGATAGAGCGCACCTACCCTAACGAGCATAGCATTGGCACCAATTCCGTTAGCAGCGGCTTCTGCCAAATTAGCAACCTGTAAGGAGTGATTAAACGTTCCTGGAGCCTTATTGGATAGTTCTTTCAATAATTTTGAATTCGTATCGGACAGCTCCAATAAAGAAACATCGGAAACCAAACCGAAAATCTTTTCATAAATATAGATTAACGGCTGAACAAAAAGTGTAATCATCCCGTTCAACAAAAATAAACTAAGGGTGAACCACTCGATATTGTTCAAATTACCCTCATGAATGGTATGGAAGGCTAAATATGCTACAATGTAAATCAACGTAATCTGCCCAACCGATACAAACAGATTCGCTCTCTTATAAAGCTCGGAAACTGTAAGAATAGTTACGATACCTGTTATAATTTGTAAAAATATATATTCGAAACTATTGGGAACCACAAAACCCAGAATTAATACAGTTAATACATGTACAAAGAGTCCCAAACGTGCATCAAAAAAGGTTTTTAAAATTAACGGGAGAATGCATAAAGGAACTACAAATACCAAAGCTTCATTATAGTTAATAACCAAGGTCGTTACAAATACCAACAGTAAGATATTGAAAAAAATAAAGGTTACTTTTGTGTTATTATCATACACCTCTTTTCGGTACTTTTTAAGGAATAGAAATAACATTAAAAGTACTAGTGCAACCAACACTGTATAGCCAACAAGTATGTAATAAGAATTGGAGTCGGTCCAGAGGTCGGACTCATATTCAGATTTTAATGACTCTAGTATCTTTAAATTATCTACCTCAACCACTTCACCTTTGGCAATAATTAACTTTCCTTCGTCTACGGTTCCCCTGGTATACGATATTTTTGAAAGTGCATCCTCTAAGGTTTTTCTAGTCAGTTCTTTATCCAAGGTAACATTCGGTGTCACCAAGTCAAAAAACAATGCCTTAAATTCATCATTAAACATCGATAATCTCCGTTTGGAAAGTATCTTTTCTATTACTTCCTCCACTTCGTTAATCCGATAAAAATCAGAACCAGACACTTTTCTTGCCTCGTTGTTAACTACTAGAAAAATAGAATTCCCCTTAGGCCTAGTTTCCAAAGGATCAAGAATACCGTTTTTATAAACAAAATCTAGAATAGCTGTTGCAGACCTTTTTAATCTATTCTTCTGATTTTGTTTTAAGCTACTTTCCTGCCATTGTGAACTAAACTTTGAATCGAACGAATTGTAAACATTCTGGACTGTTTGTTCATTATACCTAAAGTAGGTAGTTTGATTATCTTTAATTTTTTGCTTTTCCTTAGCTAGGTCATCTTCTGTTTTTTGGATGGAAAAATCAAACGGTGCATATAAATTTTCGAATTGCCAGGGCTTTCCTTTTTGGAACTCGTATTTGAATTTACCACCTTTCGGAAAGAAGAAAACAATAAAGCCCACAGATACCATATAAAGGAAGAACTTATATATGTGTGACTGTTTTTTATATAGATTGTCCAAAAGGTCTAGGTTTCATTTATATAGTTCAAAAATAGAAAATTATAACGTCATTATAAGGAATCAAAGGTATTACCATAAGGTTGCCTAAGAATTTACTAATTTCGCAACACATAAACGTGTTCAAAAATGAAAGAGGTTGTTATTGTTTCTGCGGTACGTACACCTATAGGTAGTTTCATGGGATCTTTATCCACTGTGCCTGCCCCAAAATTAGGTGCTGCTGCCATTAGCGGGTCTTTAGAAAAAATTGGGTTGGATCCAAAACTGGTCGATGAAGTATTTATGGGTAACGTGGTACAGGCCGGAACCGGACAGGCTCCAGCTAGGCAAGCAGCGCTCTTTGCGGGCATACCAGATACCGTTCCATGTACAACCATCAATAAAGTATGTGCCTCTGGAATGAAGGCTGTAATCCAAGCCGCACAAGCTATTGCTCTTGGAGACGCTTCTGTAGTAGTCGCAGGTGGTATGGAAAACATGAGCCTGATTCCTCACTATGTTCATATGCGTATTGGCAATAAGTTCGGACCTACTGCCATGGTAGACGGTATGCAAAAAGACGGCTTAGTAGATGTTTATGACGAACAAGCCATGGGTGTTAGTGCGGATGCCTGTGCAGAAAAATATGAATTCTCAAGGGAAGCTCAGGACCAGTATGCCATTCAATCTTATCAGAGAGCTGCGCAAGCATGGGAAAATGGAAGTTTTAAAAATGAAATTGTTCCTGTTTCTGTTCGACAAAGACGAGGAGAACCCATTTTAGTATCAGAGGACGAAGAGTATAAAAATGTAGTACTAGAAAAAATTCCAAAATTAAGAGCTGCATTTACCAAAGAAGGTACTGTTACAGCTGCGAATGCCTCTACCATAAATGATGGTGCAGCGGCACTTGTACTTATGAGCCTAGACAGGGCCAAGGAACTCAATATTACACCTTTGGCCAAAATAACTGGTTATGCAGATGCTGCCCAAGAACCTAAATGGTTTACCACGGCTCCCGCAAAGGCGCTTCCCAAGGCCCTAAGCAAAGCAGGAAAAACATTAGAAGAAATAGACTTCTTCGAATTTAACGAAGCCTTTTCGGTCGTTGGGCTAGCGAATATGAAACTTCTGGGGTTGAGTGATAAAAACGTGAATGTAAACGGTGGAGCGGTTTCTTTGGGACATCCTTTGGGATGCTCGGGAGCCAGAATCATAGTTACCCTGTTGAACGTGCTAGAGCAGAAAAACGCAAAATTAGGGGCGGCGGCAATTTGTAACGGTGGTGGTGGAGCTTCTGCCATAGTTATAGAACGAATATAATTACCGGAAAACAAGCCATGCAGTACGGTATTTGTCCCATAAGCATAGTCCCAGTTAGAGCCGTTACGGAAGAGGCAGGTGAAATGGTTACCCAATTACTTTATGGGGAGCATTTCAAGGTTTTGGAATCTAGAAAACACTGGTCAAAAATCAGAATAGCTTTTGATAATCACGAAGGATGGGTTCTTAATAGACAATTAGATTTTATTACAAAAGAAGAATATGACACCATTGAAGACACTCCCAAGCAATATGCAGCAGACTTGATTTCTTACATAGAACAAGAAAACTCGATGCTTATGCCCGTGCTCTTAGGTTCTGCTATTAATCAAAAAAAAGATATACTAAAATTTGAGGGGAATTTGATAGCTTCCCAACAGCATAAGGAGCATTTGATTAAAACGGCACTGCTCTATTTAAACGCTCCTGAACTTTGGGGAGGAAAAACTCCGTTTGGAATTGATGCTCCTGGTTTGGCCCAAATTGTGTATAAGATAAACGGACATCATTTATTAAGAAGTGCAGAAAAACAAGCAACACAAGGTACTCCTTTAAGCTTTGTGGAAGAAAGTGAAGCCGGAGACTTGGCCTTTTTTGATAATTCTAATGGCATCATAAACCACGTTGGCATCATCATGGAAAACAACTACATAATTCATGTTAACGGTGTTGTAAGAATAGACAGGCTAGACCATACTGGTATTTTCAACAATGACCTAAGAAACTATACCCATACCCTAAGGGTCATTAAGAAGGTGATATAAAAAAAGGCTTCCAATGGAAGCCTTTTTTATTCAATCTATAGTACACTATCATTCCCCTAACAACTTCTTTACTCTCATAAAGTTATCATTATCTCCCATAGCACCGTATATATTTTTTAACTGTGTTAATATTCCTTGGTTATCTGGATTCGTTTTTAAGGCATCCTCCAACGTCTGAGCTCCTGTTTGGAATAGCCCATCTTTCTTTGCTTTGAGTTCCTCGTACTTAGCGATATCCGCACGAGAATTACCTAAAGAATTCATTTCGTCAATAAAACTATTACCCTCGTTCACATACGTAGTTGAAAGGTTTAAGAACGCATTCGTATATCCTGGATTTTTTTCAAGAGCTTTTTTATAATTCTCTCGAGCTTCTTCTATATTTCCTTCTTCACTACTGATTACGCCAACATTGTAATAAAGATCGGCATTGTCCGGCGCAATAGCTATCGCCTCTGCCATGAGTGATTTAAACTTGGCCTTATCACCCTGTTTAAAGTAAAGGTTCGCTTCGTTTAAAATAAGATTGACATCTTCTGGATCGCTTTCCCTTGCTGCTTGGTAAGCACGTAATGCCTTATCGTCCTGTCCTAATTGCGAGTAAATTAAAGCTATATTTTTAACAATTTCTCCTTTTTTAGAAGGTTCTTTCTCATCTAAAGGGTCAGAGTAAGTTCCGGACTTTACCATCAAATCTCTTTGGCTCTTTTGCATTGGTTCCATTTCGCCAGTATCAATGTTCTTGGCCTTATACACTACAGCACTGCCATCATACCCAACTTCCTGTAACTCGATGTAATACTTTAACGCATCATCATACAAACCTCCATTTACCGCACTGCTGGCTGCATAGTAAAGATAAATAGTATCCATTGGGCTAATTTTATAGCTCATATACAACTTATCGGCTCCTTCTTTAAATTTCTTATTATTATTATCGGACACAGCTCCGTTCACCAAATCGGCAGTAATGCCTACTATGTATTGGTTAGTTTCACTTGTGTACTTCTGTTTACCAGTCGCCGTTTCCAATTCCAAAATTTTTTTGAATGAGGCCACAGCTTGCTCGTAAGCACTTTCATCACCTTTCTTGGCCAAATCGTTGTAAATTTTACCTTTAGTAAAGTAATATTGGGCTTGTAACTTTTCATCAGCTTCAGAAATTGTTCCTTCCGCAGCCTCTAGTGCAATTTTAGCTGATGCAATATCACCTCCTTTTATAGCCTTTTCAGCTGCCTTTATCTCATTTTTTTGGGCCATTCCCATAATTGTAAAGGAGAAGGCCGCTACGATTAAAATCTTACGTTTCATTTGTATTGAATTAATTATTAGTGTTTAAAAATTTATGATTCGGTACCATCGGTATCAGTTTTATCAATTGCCGTGCCATCTTCTTCGGGCTTAACTTCCATCTCATTTATTGCGTCCTCATCTAAATCTTCATCATCCTTCATAACCTTTGCAACAGCAGCAATAGAATCGTTACCCTTTATATTAATAAGTTTCACCCCTTGTGTTGCTCTTCCCATTACCCGCAAATCTTCAACACTCATACGAATCGCTATTCCCGATTTATTGATAATCATTAAGTCGTCAGAATCTGTCACGTTCTTTATCGCAACCAATTTTCCGGTCTTTTCCGTTACACTGATGGTCTTAACACCTTTTCCTCCTCTATTGGTAATTCTATAATCCTCAATGCTAGATCGTTTACCATAACCATTCTCGGAAACGACCAAAAGTTCATCTTCAAAATTATGTACGGACACCATTCCAATAACCTCATCAGAATCATTTGCTAATCTGATACCTCGAACCCCAGAAGCATTCCTACCCATAGGTCTGGTTTTACTTTCTTCGAATCGAATAGCTTTTCCAGATTTTAAACCGAGGAAAATCTGACTGGTTCCGGTTGTTAACTTTGCTTCAAGCAATTCATCACCATCTTTAATGGTGATAGCATTAATTCCATTTTGTCTTGGTCTTGAATATTGCTCTAAAGAGGTCTTCTTAACAGTTCCCTTTTTAGTTGCCATAATAACATAATGGCTATTCACATATTCTTCGTCCTTAAGGTCTTGTGTGCATATAAAAGCTTTTACCATATCATCCTGTTCTATGTTGATAAGGTTCTGTATGGCTCTTCCTTTCGATGTTCTACTTCCCTCTGGGATTTCAAAGACCCGCATCCAGAAACATTTGCCTTTTTGGGTAAAAAATAGCATGTACTGGTGGTTGGTTCCAACAAACAGGTGTTCTAAAAAATCCTCATTCCGGGTAGAAGACGCCTTTTGGCCAACTCCTCCCCTATTTTGAGTTTTATATTCTGTTAAAGGTGTCCTTTTAATATATCCAGCGCTTGAAATAGTGATAACCACTTGCTCATTAGGAATCATGTCTTCCATACTTAGGTCACCACCGGCAAAATTGATTTCTGAACGGCGTTCATCACCATATTTTTCCTTTACCTCTAAAAGCTCATCCTTTATGATTTGCATCCTTCGGTCCTTGTTCTCTAATATATCCTTTAAGTCTACAATGGTCGAAATGATTTCATCGTACTCTGTCCTTAGTTTATTCTGCTCCAGTCCTGTAAGTTGACGCAAACGCATTTCCACAATAGCCTTGGCCTGAATTTCTGTAAGCTTGAAGCGCTCCATGAGGTTCTCCCGCGCCTCATCTGCATTGGAAGAAGCTCTTATAATAGCGATAACCTCATCGATGTTATCAGACGCAATGATTAAACCCTCTAATATGTGGGCACGATCTTCAGCTTTCTTAAGCTCAAATTTAGTACGACGCACAACAACTTCATGACGGTGCTCTACGAAGTAATGAATCATCTCTTTTACGTTTAGTAATTGGGGTCTTCCATTTACTAAAGCAATATTATTTACACTAAACGAAGTTTGTAGTGCTGTGTATTTGTATAATGTATTAAGGACGATATTTGGTATTGCGTCCCTCTTCAAGATATAAACGATACGCATTCCGTTCCTATCAGATTCATCTCTGATTGTTGAAATACCCTCTATTCTTTTGTCATTTACAAGATCGGCCGTTTTTTTAATCATGTCGGCCTTATTCACTTGGTACGGAATTTCATGAACAATGATGCACTCTCTACCTTGAACCTCTTCAAATGTAGCCTTTGCACGCATCATTACCCTTCCACGACCCGTATGAAATGCTTCTTTTACCCCATCATAGCCGTAGATAATACCTCCTGTTGGAAAATCAGGTGCTTTTATATGAGTTATCAATTCATCGATTTCTATATCGTTGTTTTCGATATAAGCTATAGTACCATCGACAACTTCAGTAAGGTTGTGGGGAGGCATATTTGTTGCCATTCCTACCGCAATACCAGAAGCGCCATTTACTAAAAGGTTAGGTATTCTTGCTGGCAAAACTTTTGGTTCCTTTAAAGAATCATCAAAGTTTAATTGATGATCTACAGTATCCTTATCTATATCCGCCAACATGTCATCAGCAATTTTACGCATACGCGCTTCGGTATAACGCATCGCAGCAGGACTATCCCCATCAATAGAACCAAAGTTACCTTGGCCATCTATCAACATATACCTAAGACTCCATTCTTGGGCCATACGTACCATAGCGTCGTATACAGAAGTGTCTCCGTGCGGATGATACTTACCCAAAACCTCACCAACAATACGGGCAGATTTTTTGTGTGCGCTACCGCTCCTAACTCCTAAGTCATGCATTCCGTAGAGCACGCGCCTATGAACCGGTTTTAATCCGTCCCTGACATCCGGCAGGGCTCGTGACACTATGACCGACATTGAATAGTCAATGTAGGCAGATTTCATTTCATCTTCAATATTTATAGGAATCAATTTTTCACGGTCCGCCATTTGAGATTCTTGTTGTATTTAATTAATAAAAAACCGTGGCAATATACGTAAAATCAAGCCTTTCAAAGAACAAGCGAAAGTATTTATTCAAATAATTTATTAACACGTAAAAAGGATAACATATTATCCTGTAGAACATGCCAATTGTATAAAAAGACTTACTTTTTAGTCATTTTGTAAAACTTTAACGATTATAGGAACGGTAATTGCTTCCGTTTGAATGAGATTTATTAATTTTATACCTGATAATATATTTTATGGATGATAATTTTTCACCTAGGGTAAAGGATGTAATTGCCTACAGCAAAGAAGAAGCATTACGGCTTGGTCATGATTTCATTGGAACAGAGCACTTGATGTTAGGTTTACTTCGCGACGGAAACGGAAAGGCTATTAGCATTCTGGATGCGTTGGAAGTGGATTTAGATCACTTGCGTAGAAAGGTAGAGATCCTTAGTCCATCTAACCCGAATGCTAGCGGAGTACAAAAAGACAAAAAAAACCTTCATCTTACAAGGCAGGCAGAGCGTGCACTTAAAACTACATTTTTAGAGGCTAAGCTTTTTCAAAGCTCCTCTATCAACACAGCTCACCTATTACTTTGTATTTTAAGAAATGAAAATGACCCAACGACGAAACTACTTCATAAGTTACAAGTAGATTACGATGGAGTAAAAGAACAATTTAAATTTATGCTAACTAGTGATGACGATATAGTTGACGGTCCTACCGCAGAATCTTTTTCAAGTGACTCTAGTGAGCCCCAAGAAGGAAAAGAAAATACCTTTGGAGCAAACTCAGGTCAAAAAGGCGCAAAGAAGTCTAAAACACCTGTCTTAGACAATTTTGGTAGAGATCTTACCCAAATGGCAGAGGAAAATAAGTTGGACCCTGTTGTTGGTAGAGAAAAGGAAATCGAAAGGGTTTCACAAATTTTAAGTAGAAGAAAAAAGAATAATCCGCTACTTATAGGAGAGCCTGGTGTAGGTAAAAGTGCTATTGCAGAAGGGCTTGCACTTCGCATTATAGAAAAAAAGGTGTCGCGTATACTTTATAACAAAAGAGTCGTAACGCTGGATTTAGCCTCCCTAGTAGCTGGAACAAAATACAGAGGCCAGTTCGAAGAACGGATGAAGGCGGTGATGAACGAACTAGAAAAGAATGATGAAGTTATTCTTTTTATTGATGAGATACACACTATAGTAGGTGCTGGTGGAGCAACCGGCAGTTTAGATGCCTCCAACATGTTCAAACCTGCATTGGCTCGTGGAGAGATTCAATGTATTGGAGCTACAACTTTAGATGAATACAGACAGTATATAGAAAAAGATGGTGCACTAGAGAGACGTTTCCAAAAAGTAATAGTAGAGCCTACTACTATAGCCGAAACTATAGAAATCCTTCACAACATCAAAAGTAAATACGAAGAGCATCATAATGTTAGTTATACTAATGCAGCTATAGAAGCTTGCGTAAAACTAACTAGCCGTTATATGACGGACAGGTTTCTTCCGGACAAAGCAATAGACGCTTTAGATGAAGCTGGATCTCGGGTACATATCGTTAATATGGATGTGCCAAAACAAATATTAGAACTAGAAAAGAAACTAGAGGACGTAAGGAAATTGAAAAATTCCGTTGTAAAAAAGCAAAAATATGAGGAGGCTGCCAAGCTAAGGGACGATGAAAAAAGTCTAGAAAAAGAATTGGCCATTGCCCAAGAACGATGGGAAGACGATAGTAAATTGAACAAAGAAACCGTTTCCGAAGACAATGTTGCGGACGTAGTTTCTATGATGAGTGGCATACCGGTGAACAGAATTGCCCAAAAAGAAAGTAACAAACTTGCAGAGCTTCCAAATCTGATAAAATCCAATGTAATTGGACAGGACGAAGCTGTTGCTAAGGTCTCTAAAGCCATACAAAGAAACAGAGCCGGTCTAAAAGACCCGAACAAACCTATTGGCTCCTTTATTTTCTTAGGCCAAACAGGGGTTGGTAAAACACAATTGGCTAAAGTATTGGCCAAAGAACTTTTTGACTCCGAAGATGCGCTTATACGTATTGATATGAGCGAGTACATGGAGAAATTCGCTATTTCTAGATTGGTAGGAGCACCTCCAGGATATGTAGGTTATGAAGAAGGTGGTCAGCTTACCGAGAAGGTGCGCAGAAAGCCCTACTCCGTAATTCTATTGGACGAGGTAGAAAAAGCCCATCCAGATGTGTTCAACATGCTTTTGCAAGTTCTTGATGATGGTTTCCTAACCGATAGTTTGGGAAGGAAAATCGATTTTAGAAATACAATTATTATAATGACCTCCAATATTGGAGCGAGACAATTAAAAGATTTTGGACAAGGTGTAGGTTTTGGTACAGGCGCTAGAAAGGAACAAGAAAGTACACACCAAAAAGGTGTTATTGAAAATGCACTTAAGAAAGCATTTGCTCCCGAATTCTTAAATAGAATAGATGACGTCATTGTCTTCAATGCTTTGGAGAGAGAACATATACATCAAATCATTGATATTGAGCTTTCAAAACTCTTTAAAAGAATCAATGATATTGGTTATGACCTCAGTCTTACAGATGATGCAAAAGACTACATCGCAGAAAAAGGATTTGACAAAAAGTATGGTGCGAGACCTTTGAACAGAGCTATTCAAAAATACATTGAAGATGCTTTGGCAGAGGAAATCGTAAATTCGAAACTTCAAGAAGGTGATAGCATCTTTATGGATTTGGACAAAAAAACAGAAGAATTGACCATCGAAATCAAAAAAGCAGAGAAATCTTCTAAAACAGAGTAAATCTGTCTTAATTGGGTAGAAAACAAAAAAAGCCCCTAGGGGCTTTTTTTTATTGTGCCAATTTGTAGGACGAGTAAGAATTAAAACACAAAGTTTATAACCATAGGCAGTACGAACGATATTTGGACCTTTAATCTAATATTTTATTTTCACTAACTGTATACATCTACATTCGTATCAGACACTATAATATATACGAAATGGGCGTTGAATCAACGAAAAAAAAAGTAATCGTTAGGGAATACCAGTTAGAAATTGGCAAAGTACAGGTGTACGAGAATTATATGGTTTCCATCTTCGATGAAGGAGCAACGTTAACACTTGAGCGTGCCTACCAGATTATTGGGATTTCAGAAATACATTTTAAGAACAAAAACTTTGGTTTTATAAGTTTACGCAAAAATTCCTATGCTGTAGACCCTACTATTTATAATTACCTCAAAGAATTAGATAACCTTAAAGCTTTTGCTATTGTTTCTGTGAAGGAAATAGATATGCACAATTTTAAAATTGAAAAGCTGTTCTACAAGAAGCCAATGAAATTCTTCATTGAATATGACAATGCGTTAAGGTGGATAAAAACAAGACTAAAAAGAAAATAAATTTTCCTTTTAGTCTTGTTAGATTCTTTAATAACAACGTTCTTTCTAAACACTATTCAGGAGTTTCGCTTTCTGTTTGCTGAACAGCATCTGGCATTTTAAAAAGGTCTAAATAGGCAGCTGCCAAACCTTCTGACACATCCGAGGCTATTAAAGACTGATACCCCGTAAACTCAATTCGTAAGTCGGCAGACTTACCGTGGAGGTATACGCCAAATATAGCAGCATGCACAGGCTCGTAACCCTGGGCAATTAATCCAGTAACGATTCCGGTAAGCACATCTCCACAACCCGCAGTTGCCATTCCTGGGTTTCCTGTGGTATTCACGAACCCCTTATCTTGGTAAACAGTTATGGTATGTGACCCTTTAATAATTACAATACAATCAAATTCTGTGGAAAAAGCTTTTACTTTATCTAGCTTATCAAAGTCATCCTTCCATTTTCCAATCAGTCTTTCTAGTTCTCCCGGATGCGGGGTTAGCACGCTTTGCTTAGGTAGATAGGAGCACAATTCCCTCTGCAACGCGAGAATATTTAGACCATCCGCATCAATAACTAAGGGTAACGTATTCGTCTTTAAAAAGGCAGCAAACCCTTTTATGGTTTCCGGTGCAATACCCATTCCCATACCAAGACCAATTACCGTGGGTGTAATATCGAAATCTATTTTAGAGATAGTGGTTTTTCCTTCTGTCAATACCATAGCTTCTGGCAATGCCGTTTGTAAAATATCATATCCGCAGGTAGGCACGTAAGAAGTTACCAAGCCACTACCAATTTTTAACGCAGCCATACTGGCTAATTTAACAGCACCAATTTTGCCATAGCTACCCCCTATAATTAATGCATGACCATATGTTCCTTTATGCGAAAACTTACGCCTAGGAATATACATTGGAAGCACCTCATTTTTACCGATAAGCGTATAATCAGTTTCTTCTTTGGTTAAAAACTCAACATCTAAGCCTATATCCAAAACTTCCCACTGGTCCACAAAAATTCCAGTTTCAGGCAGAAAGAACACCAATTTTGGTGTCTGAAAACTCAATACAAAATTGGCCTTTACTACGGCATCCTTCTCTTTGGGAACCCTATCCGAATACATGCCAGACGGAATATCCACCGACAGTATAAAGGCTTTTGAGGTGTGAAGGTGCGCTATAAGTTTTCCTACCCAATCGGCAGGTGCCCTATTCAACCCTATACCAAAAATAGCATCTACAATAATATCATCTACGCCTATCTCGGGAAATTCACAATCCGAATCCATGAAGTTTGGCCATATTTTTCGGTCCTTGAGCCTGTCTAAATTAATTAAGAAATCCTTTGAACGTTTGGTACTATAGTTAACCACATATACCACAATATTGTAGCCATGCTCTTGAAGGTGACGTGCCAGAGCAATCCCGTCGCCGCCATTATTACCAATACCGCAAAACAAATGAATTTTTACAGGAGCCCCTTGCATTCTCAGGTGCATCCATTTAAAAATTTGAACGGCAGATCGTTCCATCAACTCATCGGTTGTAATCTTTTGTTTCTCTATTGTGAATTTATCAGCAGCATATATTTGTTCCGCACTAAAAAGCTTCATTCCGTAGTTTTATTAAGGTAAAAATAACGATTCGGTAAAAAATTGTGGAATCATTTGTTTAGAAAATCAAATGTACTACTTTTGACCCTTATCAAATAGTATGATTAGTACTGATTTCCGCTCAACAGTTCCTCGTTTAACAGCAATTAAAATGATAGTTACTCTTGAGGCATGCTTTACCCTTAGGGGTTAAAAACTAGTATTCTACGTCTCCTACACCATCATAATTTTAATTTATAAAAAGTTAATAATTACCTCGTATGCAAGTATTAAAGTTTGGCGGCACATCTGTTGCAAGTCCTGAAAACATTGGCAAAATAAAAAATATCATCGATGGGTATACTGATAAAATCATCATTGTTGTTTCGGCATTCGGTGGCGTTACGGATGAACTTATAAATGCGGGTACTCTGGCGAAAAACCAAGACAACTCTTATAAAAGTATTCTAAAACAAATCGAAAACCGACACTTAGAAGCTATTAAAATTTTACTCCCTGTTACAGACCAAAGCAAGGTATTAAGTAACGTAAAAAAAGAACTCAATGTTCTAGAAACACTCTTAGACGGTGCTTTTTCCATTGGTGAAATCACTAAAAAGCTTTCGGATAAAATAGTATCCTACGGAGAATTACTTTCCTCCTATATTATAAGTGAATATTTTGAAAGCCAAGGAATTAATTGCGGGTATAAAGATAGTAGGGAACTCATTGTTACGGGAATGACACATGGTAGAACAACCATTAATTTAAAGAAAACGAATAGAAACTGTATCGATTATTTTAACACCTCAAATCACAAGGTGGTTATCTGTCCTGGGTTTATTGCTAGATCTGAAGATGGAGATGCAACTACACTAGGAAGAGGTGGGTCTGACTACACGGCTGCATTATATGCAGCTGCATTAAATGCAGAGGTCTTAGAGATTTGGACTGATGTTAGTGGTATGTATACGGCAAACCCAAAAATGGTAAAACAAGCCAAACCTATTGCCCACATCTCCTACGAAGAAGCAATGGAGCTTTCCCATTTTGGGGCGAAAGTACTGTACCCACCAACCATACAACCTGTTCTGGCCAAAGGCATATCCATACGTATTAAAAATACCTTTAGTCCAGCTGAGTATGGCACCTTGATTACTAAATCCAAAAACGAGAAAGGGAAAACGGTTCGTGGTATAAGTCACATAGAACATATAGCATTACTATCCCTTGAAGGACCAGGTATGGTTGGTATTACCGGTATATCCAAACAATTTTTTGAAGTTCTTTCCCAGGCCAATATCAGCGTCGTGCTTATAACACAAGCTTCCTCGGAACATTCCATTTGTATCGGTATTTCCGCAGAGGATGTTGCTGCTGCAGTGGAAGCTGTAAACGAAGCCTTCGCATATCTAATAGAGCGCGGGCATATCAATAAGGTAGTTCCCGAGACATCACTAGCCATAGTTGCTTTGATAGGTGATAATATGAAAAATCATCAAGGATTGAGCGGTAAAATGTTCAGTACCCTTGGGAAAAATAATATTAATATCAGAGTTATTGCACAAGGTGCCTCGGAGCGTAACATCTCTTGTGTTGTTGATGAGAAGGATGTAAAGAAAGCGCTGAATGCCTTACATGAAGAATTTTTTGAGGAGAACATAAAGCAGCTGAACCTTTTTGTTATGGGCGTTGGTAATGTGGGCTCCAAATTTTTAGGTCAAGTACAGAAGCAAAAAAAGTATCTAAAAGATAACCTAAAATTAAATGTTAGGGTCGTAGGCATTTCAAATTCCAGAACCATGACTTTTGACGATAATGGCATTCCCCTAAAAAATTGGGTTTCACTTTTAACAGAAGGAGTCAAGGCCGATAAAGAAGAATTTTTTAAAACTGTGAACAGATTAAATTTACGTAATAGTATTTTTGTGGATAACACCGCCAACGAAGCAGTTTCCCAGACCTATAAAGCGTATTTAGCAAACAGTATATCGGTGGTAACTTGTAATAAAATTGCATGTTCTTCTCAATATTCAAACTATCTTGAGTTAAAGCAATTAGCACGTACCTATAATGCTCCCTTTCTTTTTGAAACCAACGTAGGGGCAGGCTTACCGATTATAGACACCCTAAAACATCTTGTTGCTTCAGGAGATAAAATCCAAAAAATTCAAGCTGTATTATCAGGCAGCCTAAATTTTGTGTTCAATAATTTCAACAATACAACTACGTTTCATGATGTAGTAATGCAAGCAAAGAACGAAGGCTATACAGAACCAGATCCAAAAATTGACCTAAGCGGTGTAGATGTCATGCGTAAAATATTGATTCTGGCTCGTGAGAGCGGAAATCAATTGGAGATTGAGGATATTGGCAACAATTCTTTTCTTCCTAAAGAAAGCCTAGCTACTGATTCTAATGAAACTTTTTTTGCTTCTTTAAAAAAATACGAAGAAGATTTTCAAAAAATATATAGCCAAGCGACGGAGAAGGACACCAAGCTCAAGTATGTAGCACAATTTGAAAATGGAAAAGCAAGTGTTGGATTACAGGAAATCCCCAAAGGTCACGACTTTTACAATTTGGAAGGAAGTGATAATATTGTGTTATTCTTCACGGACAGGTACCCAACACAACCCTTGATTGTAAAAGGAGCAGGTGCTGGAGCAGATGTTACAGCATCCGGTATCTTTGCAGATATTATTCGGATTGGCAACTTTTAAAATAAGGGTTCCAAGTCTCTATAGTGTAGCGTTTGTATAAATTCTAATTTGGTTATCGCTTTAAAGAACAGAAAATTAAAACAACAGAAAACTTTGTATGAACGAAATTAGAGTCTTTTGCCCAGCTACAATAGCCAATATATCTTGCGGATTTGATGTCCTCGGGGTTGCATTAGACACTATTGGAGACGAAATGGTGGTTAGAAAAACCCAGGAGAAAGGTATTAGAATCACGAAGCTTGAAGGACAACAACTACCCATGGAAACGCACCTAAACGTAGCGGGAGTAGCTGGATTAGCACTCTTAGCTCTAAGCGATTACGATGGGGGTTTTGAAATAGAAATTTATAAGAAAATAAAGGCTGGAAGCGGAATAGGAAGTAGTGCGGCAAGTTCTGCAGGTGCAGTTTGGGCAATGAATAAATTATTGGATACCCCGTTCTCGACCTTGGAGCTGGTGAAATTCGCCATGGAAGGCGAACGTTTGGCTAGTGGTGTAGCACATGCGGATAATGTTGCCCCAGCTCTTTTTGGAGGCTTTAGTTTGGTTCGTAGCTATTCTCCTTTAGATGTTATTCCAATCCCTTCTCCAAAGAATCTTTACGCAACAGTTATACATCCACAGATAGAAGTAAAAACTTCCGACTCTAGAAAAATCTTAAAAACCACCATAAGCTTAGAAGATGGAATCAAGCAATGGGGTAACCTCGGTGGTTTGATTGCGGGTCTGTTCACATCCGATTACGATTTAATTAGTAGATCTTTGGAAGACCATATTGTAGAACCCATACGATCTATTTTAATCCCGGGTTTTGATGCAATCAAGACCGCCGCAATAGAAAACGGTGCCTTGGGTTGCGGTATTTCTGGTTCTGGCCCTTCTATTTTTTCTTTTAGCAAAGGTGAACATGCCGCAAAAATAGTGGGTAAGGCCATGAAAGAGGTATATAAAAAAATAGGAATTGACTTTGACGTACACATATCCAAGATTAATACAAGTGGTATTAAACAACTACAAAACAAGAAGTAACAAAACTAAGGATGCAAGCCCATGAATTTTTATAGCCTAAACCAAGAAGCTCCTAAGGTATCTTTCAAAGATGCCGTAATAAAGGGAATTGCGCCAGACCGTGGTCTTTATTTTCCTGAGAAAATAACACTTCTCCCTGCTTCGTTCTTTGCCGGTATAACCCAGATTTCCAATCAGGAAATTGCCTTTAATGCCATTCATCAATTTGTATCTGACGAAATCCCTAACGAAAAACTAAAAGAGATTCTTACAAACGTGCTTGATTTTGAATTTCCATTGGTAGAGATAGAGAAAAACATAGCCACCTTGGAACTGTTTCACGGACCCACTATGGCCTTCAAGGATGTGGGCGCTCGTTTTATGGCCAATTGCTTAAGTTATTTTTCCAAAAATGAAGAAAATGAAGTAACCGTCCTTGTGGCTACTTCCGGAGATACTGGAGGCGCAGTTGCTAATGGTTTTTTAGGGGTAAAAGGTGTGAAAGTGGTCATCCTATACCCTAGCGGTAAAGTGAGTGATATTCAAGAACGGCAGTTGACTACCTTAGGACAAAACATTACCGCTTTGAAGGTTGATGGAACTTTTGACGATTGCCAAACCATGGTAAAAACAGCTTTTCTAGACAATGAGCTGATACAAAATATGCAATTGACTTCGGCAAACTCCATCAACGTGGCAAGATGGCTACCACAATTATTTTACTTTTTGTTCGCCTACAAGCAGCTGCGCATTGCGGCAGAAGAAAAAAAGACGCCGATACAGGATATCGTTTTTTCCGTTCCTAGCGGAAATTTTGGAAACATCTGCGCGGGAATGGTTGCACAACGATTAGGAATGCCCGTAGCTCACTTTATAGCCGCTACTAATGCAAACGATACCGTACCACAATTTATGAAAACGGGTTCATATGATCCCAAGCCTTCAAGAGCCACTATTTCAAATGCTATGGACGTAGGAGACCCAAGTAATTTTATCCGGATACGGCATCTCTTCCAAGACGATTTCACAAAACTGGGAAAACAGCTCTCCTCCTTCTCCTATACCGATACAGAAACGAGAAAGGCTCTTTTAGATATTTATAAAAAGAGCGCCTACATTGCAGACCCACATGGTGCTATTGGTTATTTAGGCCTTAAAACATATCAGAAAAACCATCCAGATGTTTATGGTGTTTTTCTAGAAACCGCGCATCCCGTCAAGTTTTTGGATATTGTAGAGGAGACAATTGGGCAAAAACTGGATATTCCTATTCAAATCCAGAAAGTAATGGACAAAGAAAAAATATCAATTTCCATTAAAAGCTATCATGAACTAAAAACCTATTTATTGAATCGTTAATCCAAATTGGGCAGTACAAAATCATCTAAAGGACTGTTCTGTTTCATCATAGCTTCAATGGCTTTAGTTGTCCTAGGGGCTATGGCAGATAAATTTACGGGGCCATTTTCGGTAATAAGAATGTCATCCTCTATCCTCACCGCAATGCCCCACCACTTTTTGTCACAATCGCTACCTTCTGGAATATAGATACCGGGCTCCACAGTAATTACCGTATTTGGTTTAAACGGCCCGTAAGTGCCTTTATCGTGCACATCTAAGCCTAAATAATGGGAAGTTCCATGGGGGAAATAAGTTTTTGCTTGGCTCCTTTCCTTTATAATTCCAAGTTTTAACAAACCTTTGGCCACTACCTCACTGGCCGCGTTGCCAGGCGATTGGAAAGAAGCTCCGACCACACTAACAGCTATACCGGCTTCCTGTGCATCATAAACAATATCATAAATAACCTTTTGTTCTTTAGAAAAACTACCATCCGCAGGAATGGTTCGGGTTACATCGGCAGTATACCCGTGATATTCCGCTCCTAAATCCATCAGCACCAAATCGTTGCCTACCTCCGGTTTATTATTTTCGATATAATGTAAGATACAACCATTGTTACCGCCCCCAACTATAGCGGGATACCCCTCATGTGCTGCTCCATATTTTCTGTAAACATATTCATGCACCCCTTGTATTTCGGTTTCGGACATGTTGGGATGCATGGCCTTCATTACCTCGATTTGCCCCACCGCAGAAATCTCGATTGCTTTTTTTAACAAAACGAGTTCCTCTTCCGTTTTGGTCTCCCTTAGCGTATTCATAATTTCGGAAATCATGGAAGAATCCAAGTTGTTGGTTTTTTGAACAATGAGCACTTTTTCACGTATTTCCTTACGCACGGCTTCGTCCGCAGCACTTACAAAGCCTTTCAACAATTCATCCTCCTCTAAATTGGCATAATTATTCAAATAACGTCCCAGAATCTGCGCTACATTGGCACTATTTTCAATAGGTGTAGAGGTAATCATGGAATACAATTCCTGTTTCTTGGCATCATAGTCCGCCGGATAATTGGCCTTTTCCTTAAAGGTTTTAATCAGGTCATACAAATCGGCCGCTCCCCGTTTATCCCTATAATCGTTCTCAAAATCAAAAAATGAAACGGTATCAAAAGAAGGAAAATCAACCATAGTAGTTGAAAATTCATCACCATTAAACGCCATAGTGAAACCTAATTTTTCCTTTGTCCCTTCTACGCCCAAGCGCTTGCCGTCCCATTGTTCTGCCTTCGCGTCCCGTTCCTGCACATATATGAGATCGTTGTAGGTTTCTCCCGCCGTGTTTTGCTGACTATCGGAAAAAACAAGTAGCACGGCATTGGGCTCCCTATATCCTGTGAGGTAATAAAAATCCGGGTCTTGGTGGTAGATATAATCTACATCGTTGGCCCTATTTCTTTCAGGATTGGCAAAAAACACCAACACGCTATTGGGAGACATCATTTCGCGTACCTTTTCGCGACGTTCTTTATGAAAATCGGCAGACAGATAATCGGCCGGCGTATCCTGACCGTTGAGTTGAATTACGAGTAAAATTCCTAGTGTAGTAAATAAAGTATTCCTTAGCATCGCTTTCATTTTAAAAATTAAAATTACCCCTTTGTTCTAATCATCGATTTAAAGAACGTCAAAAAATTATATAAAACATAAGAACTGGCACTAGGGGTTTCCCTAATTAATTCTATAAATTTGCAATAGATAAATTTCTGAGGATGAAAAATACAGCTCTATCTCAAATACATGAGTCCCTAGGCGCCAAAATGGTTCCCTTTGCAGGTTACAATATGCCTGTTTCGTATGAAGGCGTTACTGCAGAACACGAAACCGTAAGAGCTGGGGTGGGCGTTTTTGATGTGTCCCACATGGGAGAATTTTTGATTAGCGGACCAAAAGCATTGGAACTTATCCAAAAAGTAAGTTCTAACGATGCCTCCAAACTCGTTATTGGTAAGGCGCAATACAGTTGTTTGCCTAATGAAACAGGAGGTATTGTAGACGACCTTATTATCTACAGACTAAAGGATGAGCAGTATTTACTCGTGGTAAATGCTTCCAATATAGAAAAAGATTGGGCACACATAAGCACCTACAACGAAGCAATAGGTGCAGAAATGCAAAATATTTCTGAAGAGTATTCACTTTTGGCCATTCAAGGCCCAAAAGCCATTGAAGCTATGCAATCTATTACCTCGGTAGACCTATCCAATATAAAGTTTTACAATTTTGAAGTGGCCGATTTTGCAGGTGTAGACCACGTTATTATTTCTGCTACAGGATACACGGGATCTGGTGGTTTTGAAATTTATTGCAAGAACTCCGAAGCAAAGCAGATTTGGGATAAGGTTTTTGTAGCAGGTGCAAATTTTGGTATTAAGCCCATTGGCTTGGCAGCAAGAGATACCCTGCGTTTAGAAATGGGGTATTGTCTGTACGGCAACGATATAAACGATACTACCTCCCCACTAGAAGCCGGACTGGGGTGGATTACTAAATTCACAAAAGACTTTATAAACAGTGAGGCCTTGGCCAAAGAAAAAGCACATGGCCCTGAACGTAAACTGGTTGCTTTTGAATTGGACGAAAGAGGTATACCAAGACACGATTATGATATTGTGGACGGACAAGGGAAAAAAATAGGTGTCGTTACGTCCGGTACGATGTCGCCTTCGATGGGCAAGGGTATCGGTTTGGGTTATGTTCCTGCGATTCTTTCCCAAGTAGGTAGTAAAATCCAAATTCAAGTACGAAAAAAAGCTATTCCAGCAACCATAGTAAAACTTCCTTTCTATAAGGTATAATGCAAGATTTTCAACAACACTTAGACACTATTCACCGAGATGTTTTAAAACTTCCAAATACTGGTAATGTAGCTTCCTATATACCAGAATTGGCTGCTGTAAGCAACTCTAAATTTGGTATTCATCTTTTGGATATCCAAAAAAATAAATATGCTGTAGGAGATTGTACAGAACGTTTTTCTATACAGAGTATCTCTAAAGTGCTAAGCCTTTCATTGGCTATGCGATGCATAAATGAAGCTGTCTGGAAACGTGTAGATGTAGAACCTTCAGGCGACCCATTTAACCATTTATCCCTTTTAGAACTCGAAGACGGAATTCCAAGAAATCCTCTTATAAATGCAGGGGCAATTGTGATTGCAGATATTCTGGTCTCGGAGTTAGAAAACCCCAAAGCAGATTTTTTATCATTTATAAGGGACCTTGCCAATGACCCATCGATATCCTACGATGAGAAGGTGGCTAAATCTGAAAGGAAGACCGGGTTTAAGAACTTCGCGGCAGCCAATTTGCTAAAATCCTACGGAAACCTTACTAACGATGTGGAAGACGTTTTGGATTTTTACTTTCACCAATGTTCTTTACACATGAATTGTGTACAGCTTTGCGATACATTTTATCTTTTTATAAATAGAGGCAAATGCAAAAGAAATAAAACATACCTAAATATCAATCAAATAAAAAGAATCAATGCCCTCATGCTTACTTGTGGTTTTTATGACGAGGCAGGCGAGTTTGCTTTTGAGGTTGGCCTACCGGGAAAAAGTGGTGTAGGTGGTGGTATTGTAGCGCTTTTACCTAATAATTTTTGTGTAGCAACATGGTCTCCTGCACTTAATAAAAAAGGGAATTCTGCCAGAGGAATGGCTGCCCTCGAACATTTAACGACACTGACCGAATTATCTATATTCTAATTTGGAAAATAAAAAAATACTCATACTTGGAGGTAGCGGATTCCTTGGCAATGCCATATACAAGGAGCTATGCAACTACTTTGACACCTATGGCACCTACTGCCATGCCACCAAGCCTTTCGCATCTAATAAACAATTTTTCAGGTATGACCTTGAAGATGACGACATCTTCCATCTTTTAGAAAAAGTTAGGCCACAGGTCATTATATCGGCATTACGAGGAAATTTTGCGGCGCAAGTAATCGCACACCAACACCTATCGGAGTATATAACGGACCATGAGTGCAGCTTATATTTCTTATCCTCTGCTAATGTATTTGACGCGTACAGCAAATATCCTTCGTACGAAACGGATAAAACACTATCGGAGAGCGTTTTTGGACGGTTAAAGATAAAGATTGAAAATATGTTACTCCGGTTGCCAAAGAATAAAGCAGGTATTCTTCGTATACCTATGGTTTTTGGAAACGGCTCACCAAGAATAAAAGAAATGAAAAACCAAACCCTAAACAATGAACCGATAGAGGTTTTTCCAAATTTAATTCTAAATGTAAGTAGTGATGATAAACTAACACAGCAAATTCATTATCTTATCAACAGAAACCAAACAGGTATTTATCATTTGGGCAGCACCGATTTAGTACACCACGAAGATTTTATAAAAGAAGTTATGGATCGAGTAGGAAATTTTAACCCGGTACTAAAAAGAGTGTATACCACAAATGAAGACCGCTATTTGGCCGTGCTACCAAAAGCGAATAAACTGCCAAAAAACCTGCAGTTTACATACCAAGAGATTATAGAAAATCACGTTTTAAATTAATATAAATTCTTTAAAACCAATACCATGGAAAAATTTACAGACAAACAAATACAAGATTACCTAAGTCAACTTGACGGCTGGGAATATGTAGACGGCGCCATAGAAACAACCTTTGAATTCAAGGATTTTAAAGAAGCTTTCTCCGTTATGACGCGTATAGCATTCGAATGTGAGGCCCAAGGACATCATCCAGATTGGAGTAATGTTTACAAAACAGTAAATATCAGGTTAAATACCCACGATGCCAATGGCGTAACTGAAAAGGATTTTGTTCTAGCCAGAAGTATTGAGGATATTGTAGAGAGCGACTAAAACTATCGACTCAAATTTTATTGAATTTAGAGCATAACTAAAAATAGTACTATGGGAAGAGCTTTTGAGTTTAGGAAAGCGCGTAAAATGAAAAGATGGTCGGCCATGTCCAAAGCCTTTACCCGAATAGGTAAGGACATTGTAATGGCAGTAAAAGAAGGTGGGCCTGATCCAGATTCCAATTCGAGATTACGAGCGGTTATCCAAAATTCGAAGGCCGTTAATATGCCAAAGGATAATGTAGAACGAGCCATTAAGAGAGCTAGTGACAAAAGCCTTGGAGATTATAAAGAAGTACTTTTTGAAGGATATGCACCTCATGGTATTGCTATTTTAGTAGAAACCGCAACGGACAACAATACAAGAACCGTAGCCAATGTCCGTAGCTATTTTAGTAAGTGTAATGGGAGTTTGGGCACGTCTGGATCAGTAGAGTTTATGTTTGACCATACCTGTAATTTTAGAATCCCTGCAGAGGGTATTGATCCCGAAGAACTAGAATTAGAGATGATAGATTTTGGTGCCGAAGAAGTTTTTGTAGACGATGATGGCATTCTTATTTATGCTCCCTTTGAGAGTTTTGGTAACATACAAAAAGAACTAGAAAACCGTGAACTAGAAATTTTATCCTCTGGCTTTGAGCGTATTCCGCAGATAACAAAGAAACTCTCTGGAGAAGAAGCTGCAGACGTTGAAAAACTATTGGAAAAGATTGAAGAAGATGATGATGTACAAAATGTGTATCATACCATGCAGGAATAAGTTTTACGATACTTACATTTCACCTACACCCCAGTGCACCCACTGGGGTGTAATTGATTATATTTGATTTCTTCAGCTTAAGTTAATGACCCTATAGTTCGTAAAACAAACAATTCCAATAGGTTACTGATTAAATAAACAAAACATAGTACTTTTTAAAGTAAAATATTCGCTTGGAGGGGTGATTAGCAAAAGCTACCGTTTTAGCTAAAATAAACACTCTTTGTAGCCTATATCTGTAAATTAAACAACGCTCAAAACGCGGCATAGTTAAAGTTTGAAAAATTCCGATTTTTACAAAACCTATCGTATAATTGAGCGAGATTATAGTTGCGTTAATAATCAACTCTAGACAGATTCAACCAAAAGATATGAGGCGATTTATTCAGGATAAATCAATGCCCTTTAATCTAAGTCCAAGTTTAGAAATTTTTACAAAATGGAAGATAAAGAAAGTCCCGTGATGGAAAGAAAGTATATGCTTATCGCTATTATCAATCCCCAAAAAAACTAAAAACACTCCCCCCATACTTGCGAGAATTCTGAAAATTTGGCAGATAATCAAGATTCATACGCTTAGAATGCTCTATAACCAAAACACCGTCTGCTAAGAGCATGTTGCTAGCAAAGACCAACTCAGGAATTTTAGCAAAATCAGTCTCATCCATATCATAAAATGGATCAGCAAAAATAATATCAAATTGCCTTGTATTTTTAGATAAAAACGAAAAGACATCGTTTTGTATCGTTTGAATTCCAAGTTCTAATTGAGCATTTACTTTGTTTATATACGTAATACAACCCATATTCATATCAACTGCCGTTATAGCATCTACTCCTCTAGAGGCAAACTCATAGCTGATATTACCGGTTCCTGCAAAAAGATCTAGCACCTTAATATCAGCAAAATAATACTGATTATTCAAGATATTAAAAAGCGCCTCTTTCGCCATGTCTTTGGTAGGTCGTACAGGTAAGTTCTTTGGAGCAATAAGATGTCTTCCTTTATGTTTACCAGATATTATGCGCATTATAGGGTGTTTAAAACTGTAAAGTCGATTCGTTCAGCTTCTGGGTCGCCCAACTGCAAATGCTGGGGAGAGGAGGGTGTAAAAATGAGTATGTTTTTTATGTAATTTTGGCAAAGGTCATAAATTGCATCATCTTCCTCTATTGCTCCAAATAACTTTACAGGTACTCGATCACTGTCCAGCTCTAACTGCTCTAGTACAAATAAAAGGTAGTAGGCGAAATCTTCCTTAGTCTCATATAGAAAGCTATTATAGAGCAAAAGCCTTTTTTGTGCAATAACGCAAATATCCAACTGTTTTTTACTTACATGCGCATAGCAAATCGCCTCTTTAGTGTTTCCATATCCATTTAATAATGATTGTATGATAATGGTGCCGTTATGCAAAAAAGTGAACTCACCAAAAATATCATATACATAGTTATTAATATTGGCATAAGGAACATAAACGGTAATCATATCTTGGTTTTCTACCTCATCGTAAGCTAAGGTATCTGTTTGGAATACTCGGGTATTGAATTTTAGGTATTCGGAAAGTGAATTTGAATCAAACAGTGCTTTGGGAACAAGACAAAACAAGGTGTTTCTATGTATTACGGTAACCTCATCAAACTGCTTTTGGTGCAGTTCATGCTTTTTAAATAGCTGTTCTAATTGGGACTGTACTGCTATAATATTTAACTCTTCTGGAAAAAGTATCATATCAGAATAGCGAATTTTATGCGACACGGTATCCGCCACACAAAAAGAAAGTCCATTCAAGCTAACTTGAATGGACAATTTCTGAAAATTTTTATCGGCTATATCCGAGCTATTATTTTTTCTCTTTTCTATCATATACTGGTGGCCAGTTACCACTTGTACTTACTTCATCCATAGAACCAACCGTAATATCAGGTCCATTTACCTCTTCTACACTCATTTGTGAATTTTCTCGTGAAACCAAATCTTTCGGCTGATCACTTAGTAAAATACTTTTAGCAACCTTTGCTATAAATACTGGAGCACGGTACCCGCTCTTTTCAATAAAGCCAGCATCCATGGTAATCTTTTCTCCATTAGGTGCTCCTGGAATTTCCATGAGATTCTTGAATCTTGTATCCTTTTTAAACAAAGAATCACGTACAGATACAAATGCTAAAGTATCTATAATTTTTACTTCATTTAACATATCAATCTGGTACGTTTTATCAAACTCCATAAAAGAAGAATCACGTTGTTGCGTTATTACATAACTACCAGTATCGATGAATTTGATAAGGCTTTTGAAATCCTTAGCATACTTACCGTTGACAGTTTTATAGGCCTCTTGAGTATTCCTAATATCCTTCAACTTGGCAACGACTTTGCCAAATCGTTCTACTTTAACTTTTTTAAATTCAATAGGTCCGGTAACCGAATTGTAAATAAGGTATCCCAAACCAATACAAGAAATCCAAAGTACTATTTGAATAATGGTCTTCATTTCGTTAAGTGTTATTTTAATTTAGTGGTTACAACAAATCTACAATTTTTTTTTAATGAGAAAAGTTTTTGCCCAAAAAATCATCTTTATCTTTGTCCTTGCATGAAAGCACTTACACCATCCACGTATTATAAGGAGTTAATTACCAAGTTCCCACATGAGCCAACGTTAAAACAACAGATAGCCTTAGAAAAGTTGGCATTCTTTGTATTATCTAAGGAAAAAGATGAAGTTTTCCTACTAAAAGGCTTTGCTGGTACTGGAAAGACCACGCTAATTGGCACTGTAGTAAACAGTTTGTGGAAGTCGCGTATGAAATCTGTTTTAATGGCTCCTACCGGGCGGGCGGCCAAGGTAATGTCTAACTATTCCAAAACACAAGCGTTTACTATCCATAGAAAAATATATTTCCCAAAAAAACAAGGAGGTGGCAGTATTCAATTTGTTTTGGCACCCAACAAACATCGTGACACGCTGTTTATCGTAGATGAGGCTTCCATGATTCCGGATAGAGCTACGGACTCTAAATTATTTGACAATGGCTCCCTGTTAGACGATTTAATGATGTTCGTCTATTCTGGTCACAATTGTAAGCTATTATTGATTGGTGATACCGCTCAATTACCGCCTGTTCATTTAAGCTTAAGTCCTGCTTTAGATGCCAGTATTATTTCCTTAAATTATAACAAGGAAGTCATTGGTTTAGAGTTGGACGAGGTAATGCGGCAAGCCGAGGATTCTGGAATTTTGGTCAATGCCACCCTACTAAGGGAACAGCTACAAGGCGAATTTTTCGAAAGTTTTAAGTTTGATGTACTTCCTTACACCGATATTATTAGGCTAATTGATGGGTACGAAATCCAAGAGGCCATAGACGAGTCCTACTCACAAAATGGAAAAGAAGAAACCGCTTTCATCGTTAGATCCAACAAAAGAGCGAATCTCTACAACCTTAATATCAGAGAACGCATCCTGTTTTTAGAGAATGATTTGGCGGCAGGGGATTTTATGATGGTAGTAAAAAATAACTATTTCTGGCTCACACCCAATTCAGAGGCTGGATTTATTGCCAATGGAGATATTATTGAAATTCTTGAAATTTTCAACTTTAAGGAAATTTACGGATTCAAGTTTGCCGAAGTAAAAGTACAAATGGTAGATTATCCCAATATGACGCCTTTTGAAACGGTTTTACTATTGGATACCATAAAAGCAGAATCTCCTTCGCTTTCTTACGAGGAGGGCAACCGTCTTTACCAAGAGGTAATGAAGGATTATGCGCACGAAACATCCAAGTACAAAAAGTTTTTGGGCGTAAAAAACAACAAATATTTCAATGGTCTTCAAGTTAAGTTTTCTTATGCCATTACTTGCCACAAGTCACAAGGTGGACAATGGGACACGGTATTTGTAGAGCAGCCTTATCTACCCAACGGCATAGATAAAGAGTATTTAAGATGGCTCTATACTGCAGTGACCCGTGCCAAACGAAAATTATATTTGATTGGCTTTAAGAACGATTTTTTTGTTGAATAGGAAAAGGCTATTTTAGTATTAGCGTAGGTTTCGCATTAGAAACAGTATATTTTTTTACATCCACCTGCTACACTGAGAACCTTAAATATCAAAACAGAAAATGACAACGGAAACCATGTCGAGTATATTTTTAGGAATTGGCTTGGCGGCATCCGTTGGGTTCCGAGTATTCCTTCCACTTTTTGCGCTTAGCCTCGCTGCCTACTTTGGTACATGGGAGCTGAACGATAGTTGGCAATGGATTGGCAGTCTAGCGGCATTACTCACCTTGGGTGTAGCTACAGGTACAGAAATTTTTGGCTATTTTATTCCTTGGGTCGATAATCTATTGGACAGTATCGCGATACCTTTAGCGGCCATTGCGGGTACTGCAATAATGGTATCTACAGTTGCCGGATTAGACCCGATAATAACCTGGTCATTGGCAATCATAGCAGGTGGCGGTACCGCTACTGCTATTAAAGGTGCTGGAGCTACAGGAAGACTAGCCTCAACAGCAACCACAGGCGGATTAGCAAATCCTGTGTTAGCCACCGTAGAAACAGGAACAGCAATTGTCGTAACTGCTGCGTCTATATTTGCACCGATATTGGCAGCTGTTTTAGTAATTATTATTTTGGTGATTATTTTTAGAATATACAGAAAGCTAAGGCCTGAAAGGAGCATGCACACCTAAAACGCCTATTTGAAGTTCTAAAATTGGGCAAATCAGTATTAGTTAACTAAAATATGGTACGCAAATATGAAAACAAAAAGTACTTTCGCAATTATAACAAAACATAATCCTCAAGAAAAGTGAAAATTATCGCCATGATTCCTGCCCGGTATGCGGCCTCTAGATTTCCTGCAAAACTCATGCAAGACCTTTCTGGAAAACCGGTCATCGTACGTACCTACGAAGCAGCTGTAAAAACAGGACTTTTTGATAATGTGTACGTAGTAACGGACAGTGCTATTATCTTCGAAACCATAACCAAAGCAGGTGGTTTGGCTATAATGAGCAAAAAGGAACATGATTGCGGTAGTGATCGTATTGCAGAAGCAGTAACGCAGATGGACGTAGATATTATCGTAAACGTACAAGGAGACGAACCCTTTACGGATCGTGAAAGCCTAGCTGGCGTAATGGAGGTGTTTAAGAGCGATGTCGCTAAGGAAATCGATTTGGCATCATTGATGGTTCAAATTACAGATAAGGACGAAATAAACAACCCAAACACCGTAAAAGTGATTGTGGATAATAGGAACTTTGCATTATACTTCTCACGTTCACCAATTCCTTTCTGCAGAGCAAAGGATGTTGGTACAATCTACTATAAACATAAAGGTATTTATGCCTTCCGAAAAAGTGCTTTAATGGATTTCCAACGATTGCCAATGCTTACATTAGAGGCTACCGAAAAAATAGAAGCGATAAGATATCTCGAATACGGAAAAAAAATAAAAATGGTAGAGACTTCCGTTTCCGGAATAGAAATAGATACCCCAGAAGATTTGGAAAAAGCGCAAGCGGCATGGAGATAGCTTTTAAAGAAATAAAAGTAATCGGTTTCGATGCAGATGACACCCTTTGGGTAAACGAAACCTATTTCAGAGAGGCAGAAGAACAATTTGCAACACTTTTGGAGCCTTATGAAACCAAAAATAAGATAGATCAGGAGCTGTTTAAAATGGAGATGAAAAACCTAGCGCTATACGGGTATGGCATTAAGGGTTTTATGCTATCCATGATAGAGTCGGCGTTGGAGCTATCTAACAATGAAATTCCACAGGCAACACTACTAAAACTATTAGATATCGGAAAACAGATGATTGCCCATCCTGTGGATATTTTGGAAGATGTAGAAGCCGTACTGGAGCAATTAAAGGGCAAGTATCGATTGATTGTCCTTACCAAAGGTGACCTGCTAGACCAAGAACGTAAACTGGACCGTTCTAACCTATCTGATTATTTTCATCACGTAGAAGTATTGAGCGATAAGAAGGAAAAGAATTACAAAGACCTGCTAGAACATCTAGAAATTTCTCCGAATGAATTTTTGATGATAGGCAATTCTTTAAAATCGGACGTATTACCTTTGGTAAATATTGGTGCTAGTGCAGTTCACGTACCTTTTCATACTACATGGAAACATGAGGAAGTACGTGCCCCAAAAAAGAATTCTGGATACATCACTGTTCAGAAGTTAACAGACGTACTAGCTTATCTATAACGTATTATAATGGAGATTAAAAAAGAAAGAAGATTGAAGAACATACCTACTAAATCATCAGAAAAGTACCGTAATTTCCCCATGGTTCCCCGGGTAGTTTTTGGTAAGGGAAGCTTTGACCAATTGGGGGATATATTAATGCCTAAAAGAAAACACTCAGAGGCTCCTGTTGTATATCTGGTAGATGACGTTTTTGAAGGAGCCGAACTTGCACAACGCATTCCTACTATATTCTGCGATCAACTTATTTTCGTTTCTGCAGATGAAGAACCTAGCACATTTCAGGTAGATGCCCTAGTAACCATGATTAAGGATAACTTCCAAGAACTACCTTCTGGCATAGTAGGTATCGGTGGCGGCACTCTTTTAGACCTTTCCAAGGCCGTGGCAATCCTTTTGACCAACGAGGGCAGCGCGGCAGCGTATCAGGGATGGGATATGGTACATAAAAAAGCAATTTACCATGTTGGTATACCCACAATAAGCGGAACAGGAGCAGAAGTATCCAGAACCACAGTCCTTTTAGGTCCCGATAAAAAACTAGGTATAAATTCTGATTTCACGACGTTCGACCAAGTAATACTAGACCCTGAACTAACCAAAGGCGTCTCAAAAGAACAATGGTTTTATACAGGAATGGATTGTTTTATTCATTGTATAGAATCACTAGAGGGCACTTTTCTAAATGCTTTTAGCCAAAGTTATGGTGAAAAAGCGTTGGAACTTTGTAAAGAGGTTTTCCTTAGCGATATCCCAGAAGGTGAATCTAGAGATAAATTGATGATGGCTTCTTGGCATGGAGGTATGAGTATAGCCTACTCGCAAGTAGGAGTAGCCCATGCACTCAGTTACGGGTTAGGGTTTCTTTTAGGTGTAAAACATGGTATTGGTAATTGTTTGGTATTTCAACATCTGCAAGAGTTTTACCCTGATGGCGTTAGGCTTTTTAACAAAATGATAGAAAAACATGAGATTACCTTGCCAACAGGCATTTGCCAGCACCTTACAGACTGCGAATTTGACAAAATGGTTGCTATAGCTTTGGGAATGGAGCCCTTATGGGAAAACGCCTTAGGACAAAACTGGAGAGCTGTTATCACTCCAGAAAAGCTTACATCGATTTATAAAAAAATATAGGGTCCCCTTCGTTATAAAAATATGAGCACACCAAAGCTTATAATAAAACATACTGCATGCATAGCGTAGCTAAATTTATATACTTTAAAGTGCTAAAATGGTCCCTAGTTGGCGATTTTCCCTCTCATGTTAAGAAGTGTGTCATCATTGTAGTGCCACATACAAGTTGGTGGGATTTTTTATTGGGCATACTCGTACGTAATGTATGGAAAGAGGAAATTAATTACATAGGAAAGAAAAGCCTTTTTGATTCGCCGTTCGGTTGGTTTTTTAAATGGACAGGAGGGACACCTATAGACCGAAGTAAAACAAATGATACCGTGTCTGCCATTACAAAGGTCTTTAGCGAAAAGGACAAGTTTAGACTTTCCCTCTCCCCAGAAGGTACGCGAAAAAAAGTAAGTCAATGGAAAACCGGATTTTATTTTATCGCAAGAGCAGCAAAAGTGCCTGTAGTCATGGTAGCTTTCGATTACGGAAAGAAACAAATAAAAGTTTCGCAACCCCATTCCCCTACCACCGACCAAGAAGCTGATTTTAAAATATACGAAGCTTTTTTTAAGGGTGTAAACGGAAAAGTGGCCCAAAATAGTTTTTAACTCCACCTATGGTTTGACATAATTGTACAATGAGCAAAGACAAAGGTTCTTCTTATCAAATCTAAAGCAACAAAAAATCCACGTCTCCACGTGGATTTTTAACTAACACTAACAAACTAAAACTTTATAGGCATACTTTTATTCTCCCTGTCCTAAGGAAAAAGCTCTTTTACCATCAAATTCGTAGAGGTTTTCTGTTTTAATCACATCAAAACCCTCATCGTACAATTTGGATAATAAGGCCACTACTTGATCATAATCAACAGGGGAGTAGACAGGTTGTGCATCTACTTGGGTATCTTTTGAAACGAACCTACACCTCCAATGATCCGTACAGTAGGTCTCTTTCATACCACTTGGAAATACTTTAACACCTCTATTGGTAATCATTTTGAGCTTTAATTTAAAAGCATCCAAGCTGGATAATGCTTGCCCTATTTCCTCTGGGTCAGACCCTTTCCAATCTATAAAAATATCCACACCCAATAATATTTTCTTTTCTACTCTTCTCTTATAAGTTGGAATTGTTATGGTACCTGTCCCCTCGGCCATATTGCTTGTAGGAAGTTTATGAGGTGTTTGACCCAACTTAGCAATAACGGCATCTGCAAACTCGGAGGTCGTTACCTTTTTCTTACTATTTTTTTCATTATAAATATCCGCAGTGTGGTATCCGGCTTCGATAGTAGCCAACCAAGCATTCTTTATTTTATCACCAATCGGTGCTTGACCCACATGAGCAAGCATGGAAATAGAGGCGTTTATTAACCCAGACGGATTTGCCATATTCTTACCCGAAATGTCTGGAGCAGACCCGTGAATTGCTTCGAACATGGCCACGTTAGTGCCAATATTCGCAGAACCTGCCATTCCTACAGAACCTGCGATTTCCGCAACAATATCAGAAATGATATCTCCATACAAGTTAGAAGTAACCACAACATCATAATTTTCTGGATTAGCCGCTAAACGTGCTGCACCAATATCAATAATTTGAGCATCGCTCGTTATTTCTGGATACTCCGAAGCAATTTCATCAAAAACCTGATGAAAGAGACCGTCAGTAAGTTTCATAATATTATCCTTGACCATACAAGTCACTTTTTTACGACCATAAACTCTGGCGTATTCAAAAGCATAACGTACAATTTTTTCACAGCCTGGTCTGGTAATCAATTTTAAGCATTGTACCACATCCTGAGTTTGTTGATGCTCTATACCCGCATATAAATCTTCCTCGTTTTCTCTGATGACCACAACATCCATATTAGGAAAATGGGTTTGCACATAAGGGTATAAAGCACTTACTGGCCTAACATTGGCAAATAAACCAAGGGATTTTCTAAGCGTGACATTTAGGCTTTTATATCCTTTACCTTGAGGTGTGGTGATGGGTGCTTTTAATATCAGTTTATTCCTATTGATAACCTCCCAAGTCTCTTTCGCAATTCCCGTAGAATTACCAGAAAGATATACTTGTTCCCCAAGTTCTACATACTCAGGCTCTATATTCGCACCGGCAGCATTTAAGATTTTTAAAGTAGCGTCCATAATTTCAGGACCTATCCCGTCTCCTTTGGCTACAGCTATCTTTACCGCTTTGTTATTTAAAGTTTTCTGAGACTTTTCACGTAATACATCAGTTTTCATAGTTGGATGAATTTGTTTGCGGTGTAAATTTGAATATTTTAATTCATTTATTATTATTTATGTTTTTGATGAAAACCATTAATTATTTTAATGTATAAAATTGAAATTATTTTGATAGCATAAACTTCAACCTAGGCAGATAAGTCATACAACCGACTTCCGCTTGAGGAAATATTAAAATAGGCTTTGCAAATTGATATGAAAAGCTAGGAAGAAACTACAGTTGTTTCAGTCAGGATTACCCTGCCTACATCGGAAGATTCGATTGCGTAACTATGGGTTATGAAGTAAAAAAATAAACATTAAGAAAGAAAAGACCCTTCGCATTCTCTGAGGGTTAATTCGATACCACAAATCTAAATCTCACTATCTGAATAAAAAAGCAGGCCGTAAGCCGGATTCTGTTTACTCTGAACTAGGTTCAGAGACGCCTTATCATTTATCTAGGCCAGTGGTTGCCCAAAGGCTCTAACCGCCTACCCTTCGGCTCGGGCGTGCAGCCCTTTCCCGATTGCTATCGGGACACCGGTTTACATGACGTTTCACCGTATAGAGTTTACCTGGTTTCACTACAGCCGAACTGTACTTGCTTTCTGTTGCACTTGTCCTCACCTGACGGCGGACGGGCGTTACCCGCTATACTGCATTATGGTGTCCGGACTTTCCTCTTCCTACTGAAACAAGTTCAGCAGGAAGCGATAAGGTGGCCTGCTATGGGCAAATGTACTGCAATTGTTGATAACTAAAGATGATCTGTCTTTTAATTTCGATAAAGAATACCCTCCTATTTTTATATTTGTAACGGCGTTTAATTCACCAAATTTGGAACCATTTATTGTATCGGCACGGAAGTACAGACCCCAGACATTCAAGGATGTTGTTGGGCAACAATCCATTACAAATACACTTCAAAATGCAATCAATAATGACCACTTGGCGCAGGCTCTTTTATTTTGTGGCCCGAGAGGTGTTGGAAAAACAACCTGCGCTAGAATATTAGCCAAGCAAATAAATTCTGATGGTACCGAAAGTCCTGATGAGGATTTTGCTTTCAATATTTTTGAGTTGGATGCAGCGTCCAACAACGGAGTAGACCAAATACGAGAATTGATTGATCAAGTCCGTATTCCACCCCAAGTAGGTAAATATAAGGTCTATATTATTGATGAAGTACATATGCTATCTACAAATGCATTCAATGCATTTCTAAAAACCTTGGAGGAGCCTCCAAAACATGCCATTTTTATTTTGGCGACTACGGAAAAGCATAAAATTATCCCTACCATTCTATCGCGCTGTCAAATATTTGATTTTAAACGGATAACGGTAAAGGATGCCGCAGAATACTTGAAGTATATTGCGGAGAGCCAAGGTATAAATGCTGAGGAAGACGCCTTGCATATCATTGCACAGAAAGCGGATGGCGCTATGCGCGACGCTCTTTCCATTTTTGACCGTGTTGTAAGTTTTTCTGGAAAAGAATTGACCAGAAAAGCAGTTACCGAAAACTTGAATGTGCTCGACTACGACACCTATTTTAAGGTTACAGATTTTATCCTACAACACAACATTCCTCAGGCACTTATGCTTTTCAACGAAACCTTGGCGCTTGGTTTTGATGGGCACCATTTTATATCAGGACTCGCATCTCACTTTAGGGATTTGATGGTCTGTCAGCATCCGGAGACGATAGCGCTCTTAGAAGTAGGGGAAGCCGCACAGAAGAGCTATAGAGAGCAGTCGCAACGTACCTCTTCCAGTTTTTTGTTACGAGCCTTGGATTTGGCTAATGAGTGTGACCTCAACTATAAAACAAGTAAAAACCAGCGATTGCTGGTGGAGCTTACACTAATGAAACTTGCCTCTATCGATTTTGATGGAGAAAAAAAAAATCCTGAATCTCTAGCACTTCAGCATAAGACCATCGACTTTATTGCTCCTTCGGCTTTTTATCAAAATATTCCAACCCCTCCAAAAGCAGTTGCCACAAATCAAAAGACTCACGTACCTGCTGCCGAAAAACAGGTTGCGGAACCTAGTTCAACTATTCAGGTAAAAGAAGTAGTACCAGAAGAAGTAAAATCCGAACCAATTATAGCCGCTGAAAAAGAAGCTACAACCATTCCCCAACCAGAAGAAAATTCAGCACCAAAAGAAGCTGAAAACTCCCATGGCGGTAACTTAAATATAAATATTCCGGCAAAACGAGTATCTGGCCTATCCATATCTAGCTTAAAGGCAAAAAAGCAACACGAGCTAAATAAAATAGAAGTTGTTATAGACGAAGATGCCCTACCCAAAACTCCATTTACCCTAGAGACCTTGCTCCAACATTGGAACGATTTTGTTAACCAAATAGACGCCAAGGGTCAAAAAATATTGGCCTCTAACTTAAGTGTAGATATTCCTAAACTAAAGGATGATGTTATCATTTGTATTGAAATGCCCAACGATACAATGAAAAAGGAAATAGAGCGTGAAAATTATGAATTGATGGAGTATTTGAGAGCGAAACTCCATAATCACTTCATACAACTTCAAATTTCAGTTAACGAAAAAAGTGCTAAAAAATTCGCATTTACACCAGAAGAGAAATACGAAAAATTACGCGAAAAAAATCCAGCGATTGACCTACTGCGAAAAGAGTTCGACTTAGACCTTTGATTTTAGCCTTAACCTAATGGCATAAAGAAAACAGACCAAGGCGATAATCAACAATCCAAAAGCTTCCCTGCCTAACTCCACTGATTTGATATCACCATCATCTAAATCAAATCCTTGAAAATTAGTAGGATACAGATATAAAAAACCTATAGAACAAGCTATTCCAGCAAATAAAGGAACTAGAATAGTTAGCTTATCCAAGGCAAAAAGAAGAGAAATAGAGGCTGCAGCAATATAAATAATAATCCAAACTAAGGAATCTGTGTCATTATACTGTAGCGCGGCTCCGACAGCAAATAATCCCGTAAACAAAAAACCGATTATCTTAAATAACGTGTTCATCCCAATTTAATTTGTAACCTGATTTTCAATAATTTGATAGACATCCACAGCTTCAATAATACCCTCTTTAATTGCCGCGTTAGTATTGCTGATTAGTAGTGGATAATCCGCTATATCGTCGGGAATTCTACCATGCGATCCTTTTATCAAGCTAGCATCTATTGGAATAATGTTCATGACGGTTCTAAAACCTAATTTCTTTTTCAGGAGTTTCCCAACCACTTTTGCCATCACCAGTTTATCCTTAGGATCAGTCATCATTTCTACAGGATCATAGCCAGGCTTTTTATGAATATCTACCATACGCGCATAATCGGGCGCCTTGGTATCGTCCAACCAGAAATAATAAGTAAACCAAGAATCACTATCGGCCACCACCACCAAATCCCCACAACGTTCGTGCTGTAAGTGTTTCTTATCAATCTCATCCCCAGATAAGACTTGCTCTACCCCTTCTTGTTGACTGACTAATTTCTTGATATCGGCCAGATGTGCTTTATTTTTAACGTAAATATGCGCTATTTGATGGTCTGCCACCGCAAAGGCATCACTAACACCAGGGTCCAACAGCTCCAGACCTCTTTCTACTCGAATACTTAAATACCCGTTTTTGCGCAGCACCCTATTGAGATGTACCGGCCTGTTTACATTTGTAATTCCGTACTCGGACAGAAGTGTAATATTAGCCCCCGATTTTTCATAATGTTTTACGAGCTGCTGTACCACGCCATCAATCTCGTTTAAATCCTTCGAAATAACACTAAAATCTAACCCGCAGCGCTGTAGGTTATAATCTAGATGAGGCAAATAAATAAGGGTCAATGTAGGGTCATGAAGCTCGTCTGTCTGTATGGCTGCATTCGCTATCCATTGCGAAGAATTGATTGTTGTTTTTGGACCCCAAAACTCGAATAAGGGAAACTGTCCCAAAGAACCTTGCACGGTATCCCTAAGGGTGGCCGGTTGGGAATAAATATCTGGAATTTTACGACCGTCCGCTAAATAATTAGGCCTTGGCGTAATGCTATAATCTGCGGTGGAATACATATTATACCACCAAAAATGATTGGCACAGGTAAAACTAGCATCTTTCATTTTTAGGGCATCCCATATTTTGGGCTGTTGCACCAAATGGTTGGATTGACGCCAAAACTTGACCTCACATTCTTCCTTAAAATACCATCCATTCCCAACAATACCATGTTCCGAAGGCCATTTCCCTGTCAAATAGGTGGATTGTGCCGAACAGGTTACCGCAGGTAATACTGGTTTTATGTACGTAGCTTGTCCTTTTTCCAAAAAGGATTTAATAAAAGGGGTATGCTCACCAATGAGTCGTTTCGTGAGTCCCACAACATTTATTACAACAGTTTTCTTCATATTACATGCGATCTTTTAACCAATTCAGTTCCCGGATAATGGATTGGGTCACGTCTTCCTTTAAATCAGCTGGCAAGACGTCCCAAGTATAAGTCTCGATTTCCAAGTGCTCCGATATGACATCTTTCTTCAAATACGCCAAGGTCTTTAATATATGATCTTGTGTAGAATGTAACGCGCCAAACTTCTCCAAAAAGATAGGCACATGAAAATGTGCGCGCAACTCGGTAAAATCACCCTTATTTTCTAGTACGATAGGTAAATCGTTATACGTATGCACACCATTCCCCTTTTTCTCGGTTACTTGATGTAGATATGTAGGTTCGTTAAATTGGGAAAGTAAGTTCCAAACCGCTTCGTCATTAACCCCGTTAAATAAAATCTTCAAAGCGGCACTGACCTGTATTTTACCGGTCTTGATGTTTGCCTTCTTGAATTTAGAAAAAGTATCTTCGGGCTCTTCGTAGGCTAGTGAAAAATGGCAGATATCATAACAGACCGTAATATATCGTTTAATTAGTGCTTCCACTTCGACAGCATCTTTACCTAATAAATCTTGGAGCATTTCAACACCAATAGGTACTAGATACTCAGAATAAAATGATAAAACCTCATCACTATTTTCAAGCAATCCGTCCGGTTCTGGCTCTATATCCAGATGAAGGTATTTGCCTGTGTTGTTTTCTACATCGTATAAATGTTTTGCAACACGGACCATGTGTTCAGCACCTTTTCGAAAGGCTTTATTTTTATCCACATCGGTGGTATGCCAATATTTATAGCTAATAGGCGATGTGGAAATCCCACCAGAAAGTCCGTCTGGAAGCAAAATCGCTAACTGATTAAAAAGCCGAATCGTGTATCGTAAGCGGTTTTCAGTTGTCCAATCCGGCGCATGTACATTATCCTTTACACGTTCATCATGAAAATTACCGTAAGGAAAGCCGTTCATAGTAAATATATACACATCATGTTCTTCTAACCAATATTGAAATAAGGCCATATTTTGCCCTTTTTCAAGTTCTTCGCTAGCGGTATTGGACAATCGTAATCCTAAACCAAAAGAAGCCGAATCAGAGACGGCTGCCTTAATAGAGGGCACATGTTGCTTTAAGCTTTCAAAGGTATTTTCCCAATCCTGCCCCGGATGTATATTGGTGCAATAGGAAAGATGGTATGTATTGTCAATAAACATTTGATTACTAGTTTACGGTGGCGTACTTATTTAATTTGGCAATGGCTTGGGACATCAGTGTCATATCTATGGTATGTACATCGTATTTTTTACCTATTCCAGAGATAAGCGTAATAGTCAATTCGCCGCCGAGATGCTCTCTAAACTCTTCGATTCCACGCAGGAGCTCCTCTGTTTCAGCATTGGAGTTTAAAGGAAGGGACAAATCAAAACCAATAGCCAGCATTACCCCTAAAATATGCTGTAAATCACGTTCCGTTATCAGTCCAACCAAGTGTGCATACGTAAGATCCAAAGCAATACCTTTTGCAACGGCCTCTCCATGACGCAAGCTATAGTTGGTCATATATTCCATTTTGTGTGCTGCCCAATGTCCAAAATCCAATGGTCTTGAGGAGCCGGATTCAAATGGATCCCCACCTTGAGAAATATGGTGCATGTGCATTTCCGCACATTTATAAATGACATGGTGCATGACCTCCATATCCCTGTTCTTCAAATCAACCGCATGTTCTGCGATGTACTCAAAAAACTCGTTATCCTTGATGAGCGCCACTTTTATAGCTTCGGCCACTCCAGCAATCCAATCCCGCTGCTCCAAAGTCTTCAAAAAATCGCTATCGTTTATAATAGCGAAAGGTGGTGCGAAGGTGCCAAGAAAATTCTTTTTATCGAAGCTATTTACACTATTTTTCACGCCTACGGCAGCATCGTTCTGTGAAAGTACCGTAGTGGGAATACGAATTAATTTTACCCCTCTATGTGCAATTGCAGCAGCATATCCGGTCATATCAATAAGCGCTCCACCTCCAATGGCTATAACGAAAGAATGCCTACAAATAGCATTTTCATTTATACCTTTTAGCACAGCATCTATAGCTTCTGAACTATTTTTGGATTGCTCACCACCATGCAACACCATACTTTTTGTATGCTTCAATTGCTTGTGGTGCGCGGCGCAGTAGGCTTCAATTTGTGACAGTATACTAGGATGCACATCGGCAACACCCTTGTCAATAACAAAAAGCACCTTTACGGCTTCATTCGGTTTGTACTCCCTAATTATATCTGATAATAAGGAATTATCGATATGAAAAACACCATGCGTAAAATGCAATTGGTATTCATAAGGAACTGAAAACGTCTGTTTTATAGAAGATAATTGCATAATTCTTAAGTAACGGCAAAAAGTTTAGAGAGCATTAAAGATACGGGCAGAAGCAATAAAACCCCTAACCCAATATACCAATTGGAGAAACCTACTACCCAACAGGCATCCATGACTACTAAGGATAGTACACCAGCCATCACCGCTTTTTTGATATACGCTGGAGAATTGTCAGAATAGGCTTTTACCAATGGCTTGTAGATTAAAATAGCGAAAAGCAATAAAAACGGAGCTGCAATGGGTAAATTGGTACTGTGTATGGCGACACCCGTCGCAATCAAAATAAGTACAACCGCATACATAACCGCCGCCATAATAATATGCTTTTTATTATCTCCATGGACTTCTCCCCTGCTAATCAAGGTAATAGCAAAAATGTATAATACAGGAATAATCGCAATCCATATAATAGGTAGTTCGCCCAAAATCGATATTCCTAATAAAAGATTTAATCCTCTGCAAAGCCCCATGACCATAGGCCCAAAGAAGGAATGTGATTTTGCCACTGCATCGTACATATAAATAGTCGCCGCCAAGATGATGGCAATGTAACCCGATATATCAGAGACCAATACGGCCAAAGCACATCCTAAAAGCATGAGAATAGCACCAAGGGCAGCTGCTTCCTTTATAGAAACCACGCCCTTTGGAATTGGTCTCTCCGGGCGCTCCACGCCATCTAATTTAGCATCGAAAACATCGTTTAAAACCACACCTCCGGCGTATAAAAAAACCGATGCAAAAACCAATAGTACAATAGTTCCAGTATCTACAAGAAAAAAATCAATGGAAGCTATTCCACTAAAAAAGCAGGATATGGCAACACCTGCCAAAATATCGGCGGCTGCCGTTGGTAAATTAGCAGGTCTGCACAAACGAAGCAGCCCCATCAGTTTATTAGACATATTAGGTGATTTTATTTTCGTCTATTCTAGGCACCTGTCCGCGAAGCACGCTATTATCGTTAAACAATTGAGATTGATTAATACCGTTGGGATTCAACCAGTGCTCTTCTTTCATTCTCCCATTCTTACCAAAAGCATCCAAAGCATTTTGGTAGCATGTTTTTACTACGTCAGCCTTAGCAATACCTCTTTGTAACATTAATCCAGCGGTCTTAGGTACTGCCATAGGATCACTAACACCCCAGTCTGCTGAACTGTCTACGATAATATTGTCACTGCCAAATTTACGGACGACCTCTACCATGCGCTCGTTACCCATTTTAGTTTTAGGATAAATCGTAAATGCTGCTATAAAACCTCTATCTAAAACAGCTTTAACTGTTTCTTCATTGTTGTGATCTATAATTACATTTGACGGGTCCAAGCCATGTTCGATACAGACCTCCATACTTTTGATTGTACCCGCTTTTTTATCTCGGTGTGGCGTATGAACCTGAACCGTCATATTCAGTTCCTTGGCCATCTCCAACTGCATTCTAAAAAACTTGTCCTCGGCTGGAGTCTGATCGTCGTAACCAATCTCGCCAATAGCTACTACATTTTCTTTATGCAAATAGAGTGGTAAAAGTTCTATTACCTGTTCCGCCAGAGCTTCGTTATTTGCTTCTTTTGAATTTAGCCCAATCGTACAATAATGCTTAATTCCAAATTGAGCAGCCCTAAACGGTTCCCAACCTACCAAACTACTAAAATAATCTTGAAAGGAACCCACTTGGGTCCTAGGTTGCCCCAGCCAAAAAGAGGGCTCTATGACAGCCACAACACCCGCTGTAGCCATAGCCTCATAATCATCCGTCGTACGTGCACTCATATGTACATGAGGGTCTATAATCATCATCTTATCGCTCATAGTCTAGTTTTTTAAAGTATTCCAAGTTATTTTATTAGAAGCTATTTGCTGCTTCAACTCTGTGTGCTGCTCTAGTAATGCCGATGCGCTATCATCTTCTGAAAAATAACAACACAATGCACCTGCCTTGTTCTCTATAGGATTCTCACTGGTCAACAACTGTTTCATATCCGAAAGCAAGGTATCGTCCAAGAATTTAGAAACAGGTCTCCAGAACATAGGGTCGATGGTTCTTGAGGCCGCCCAACGCTCATGCGCATAATCCGAAATAATTCGGGCTAAATCAGCATTCGCTCTTTCCTCTACGGACTCAATCATTCCTAAATCCCGCTCCATAAAAGCCGCTTTCAGGTACATTTGGTTCCATTGTTGGTCGTTAAAAAATAAGGCAGGATAGGGGTTATTCAACGTAATAGCATCAAATATGATTGATATATTGGTTCGTAAGGCCTCTACAGCTGAAGATTTAAAACTTTCCGATTGCGGTAATATTGTTAAATACCTTAAAAAAGTTTCCAGTTCTGTTGTGTCAGCCACCTCAATAATCTTCGCTACTTCCCGAGTGTAAAATTCAGGATTCACCTCCAACACTTTCGTAAGCAAGTATATTCTTGACATCTGAAGTATATCTGCTCCGTGAGATTTAAAGTAAGAACTGGTTTCGTTGGTCGTTTCAGTATAGTTTACCTTTTGTTTTTTATCAAACTTGGATGCCAATAGACTATACGTCATGAATAAATCCCTTGCCGATTTTGAAATCTCTAGCTTGTTCGTTCTTTCCTTTAACCAATCCAATGCTTCTTTATTCGCATTGTCTCCTAAAACTTTGTAAATCGCTTCACTTTTCCGCATTACTTCTAATTTGTAAATTGCTTTTCTCAAAATTAATTATTAAAAGCCATTTAGCCTTATTTTTGCGGTGTAAAGAACGCTTTATGTTGGCAAGAAACAGTTCTTTTATATAAAACTAAAAACTATGCTAGGCCTAAAACTACCTACAGACCCAAGATGGGTGAATATTGTAGCAAAAAATATTGATGAAATTTTAACAGATCATGCCTATTGTGAGCAAAAAGCTGCGAGTACCGCAATATCGCTCATTGTATCTTTTCCTGAATATCCAGAACTTATTGAAGAAATGGTCGCTTTGTCTAGAGAGGAAATGGGACATTTTAAAATGGTTCACGATTTGATCCGGGAAAGAGGACAAACCTTGGGAAGGGATCGCAAGGATGAATACGTACTGGAATTGATAAAATTCTTTCCAAAAGGCGGAAGCCGAACGACACAACTTGTACATAGGCTATTATACGCTGCATTAATTGAAGCCAGAAGCTGCGAACGTTTCCGATTACTTTCAGAAGAATTGGAAGATAAAAACCTAGCAGAATTCTACCGAAAATTGATGATTAGCGAAGCGGGACACTACACCATGTTCCTGAAATTTGCACGTAAATACGGAGATTTAAAGGAGGTAAACCAAAAATGGGATGAACTTTTACAGTACGAAGCTCAAATCATGAAAGGCTTAGGAACAAAGGAAACGATTCACGGTTAAGGATTATGCTCAGTATAATACAGGTTTTTAATGATACCATCCGACAATCCAATTTTAGGTACATGTATTTTTTTAACCCCACTCCACTTTGCGGCAGAAAGAAAAATACGTGTAGCGGGAATGATAACATCTGCTCTATCTGGGTTTAAACCTAATTCAGATACGCGCTCTTCGTAACTCAGACTTTCTAAAAAATGGTATTGTGCATTCAACCAAAGGTAGGATACAGGTTCGCCTTCCTTGCGCCCCGACATTTTATGAAGTTTATTGATGTTTCCACCAGAACCAATAATGGATAATTTAGGAAAATTCTTAACGTTGACGGTAATCCATTCCTGTAATTTTTTCCAAATTCGGTCCCCTACCAAACCATTTAGTAAGCGCACCGTACCCAACTTAAAGGACTTGGATAGTTTTATTTTTCCGTCCGTAAATAAGGTAAATTCCGTGCTACCACCACCTACATCTATATACAAATATGATTGGTCTTGCCTAATAATATCCTTGAGGTCGGTAGACGCTATAATAGCAGCTTCCTGTTTGCCATCTATCACCTCTACCTGAATACCAGATTCAGTGGCAATCGTTGCTAGTACTTCATTACCATTGTTTGCCTCGCGCATGGCCGACGTGGCACAGGCCCTATATTTTTCAACTCCTGCAACTTCCATAAGAAGTTTAAACGCCTTCATGGCCTTCACCATGCGGTCAATATTGAGTTCTGAAATTTCTCCTACCGTGAATGAATCCTCGCCTAAGCGCACCGGTACTCTTATTAAGGAATTTTTACGAAACTGTGTTTTTTTTCCACGTTCCTCTATCACGTTATGCGTGAGCAAACGAATGGCGTTTGAGCCGATATCAATTGCCGCAAACTTTCTTATTTTCAAGAGTCAATAATTTTAGTCTTTCAATTTATCAAGATAATAATCATACACAGCAAATTGGGAACGTACTTTTTCTTTATCGTTCTTACGATACGCATTATCCTGTGCTTCATTAAAAAGACGTGCCTTTACATTGTCTGCCCAAGATATTTCAAAAGTATCCAAAAGTTCTTGCTTTATATCGGCGTCGTAAATAGGACAACCCACCTCTACCCTATTCTCTAAATTACGAGTCATAAAGTCAGCTGATGAAATATAAACACTAGTATCCCCGTCATTACAAAAAATGAACATTCTTGGGTGTTCTAAGAACTTATCGATAACACTAATAGCTTCAATATTCTCACTCATTCCTGTTACACCTGGAATAAGGCAACAAATACCCCTAACAATTAATTGAATTTTTACCCCAGCATTACTCGCTTTATATAATCGATCAACCATAGCGTAAGAGGTAAAACTATTCATCTTTATTTTGATAAACGCTTCTTTACCCGCTTGAGCATTTTCTATCTCTTTATCTATTAATTCTTTAAATACTTTAGTTGTGTAATGTGGAGATACTATTAAATGCTTGTATTTGTTTATTTTAAAAGTGGTTTCAAAGAAATCAAACACCTTGTTTAATTCCTTTAAAATAGGCTCATTAGCTGTAAACAAGGTATAGTCCGTATATATTTTAGCTGTAGATTCATTAAAATTACCGGTGCTTATAAAACCATATCGTTTCATTTGACCAGCTTCCTCACGCTCTATCAAACAGATTTTACTATGTACTTTTAAGCCCGGAACACCAAATATCAACTTAACGCCTTCTGCCTGGAGCTCTTCTGCATACCGTATATTGGCATGCTCGTCAAACCGTGCCCTAAGCTCTATCTGCAAAGTAACCTGCTTCCCATTTTTAACAGCATTAGACAAGCAAGCTGCTACTTGGGAATCATTTGCTAGCCTATACACGGTAATTTTGATAGTCTTCACCTTAGGGTCTAAGGCAGCTTCCCTTAAAAATTTCAAAACGTAGGCAAAGGTGTGGTACGGGGTGTACTGCAAGTAATCTTTTTCGCTGATTTTCTCCAATAAGCTTCCCTCAAGACTCAGTCCTTTTACCGGTAATGGAACTATTTTTTTGTATAACAAATCTTTCCTGCCCAAACTTGGAAAACTAAGATAATCTCTCTTATTATGATACCTACCACCAGGGATAATACTGTCGGTATCCTCGACATTCATCTTTTCCTTTAAGAACTGCAAGGTATCTTTCCCTATTTTTTTATCGTAAACAAAGCGTACTGGATTACTAATTTTACGCCCCTCTACACTGGAATAAATTTTTTCTATAAAACTCTTACTTAGGTCATTATCTATGTCCAGCTCAGCATCCCTTGTGATTTTTATCATATGGGCCGATATGGAACTATAATCGAACATCGTAAAGATGCTATCCATACAAAAACGAATCACATCGTCAAGCATGATAACGTAGTCCTTATTTCCTTCTCTAGGCAAGACCACAAAACGCTCTATTCCTTTTGGAATCTCAATAAGTGCATATCTTTTTTCTATTCTCCTTGATGTTTCTCGAGTACGATCGTCCCGTTTCAGCAACATTCTTACAGCTAAATAAGCTGCGGTATCTTTTAATGTTGGAAATTCAGCTAAATCACTAAGAATAATGGTCGTTAGTTGCGGACTAACATTTTGCAGAAAATACGTTTTTACAAATTTCTGCTGCGTCTCGGAAAGCTCTGTTTCTGTAATCAGAAAAACATTCTGTTCTTCTAGCTGCTTTTCAATTTCTCGTATGATTTCAATACTTTTGGCCTGTTGTTTTATTACAATTTTAGTAATTTCTTCCAATAGGTCCTTGGCCACTTCTCCGCCCAAAACACTTTTCCCCTTCTTACCTGCCTCCACAATACGTTTTACGGTTGCATAACGCACCATAAAAAACTCATCTAAATTATTAGAGAAAATTCCGGCAAAACGTAATCGTTCTATTAAAGGCACATTTTTATCTGCACTCTCTTGTAGGACCCGTTCATTAAATTTAAGCCAGCTTATTTCTCTGTTTATATATTGATTTTTACTTTTCATCATTTTTTTAACTGCTTTGGAAAAATGGTTCCTATAGTTGTTCCCTTGGAAATAGAAGTCCAAGATTGCTCATTAAATTGCAGGTGAACGAATCCGCCGGTTGGCACGTTTTCTATATGGGTGCTCCCTAATGAATTGGCAATATGGGTAAAAGCATGGTTATGTCCAAAAACTAAAATAGTATTCAGCTCATCCGGTAGGCTTTTTACAAATTCTAGCACATAATTTCCAGAAAAATCATATAACTCAGGAATTACTTTGAAGTTATCCAACGGAAACCTAAGTTGACGTAAACAAATCATAGCAGTGTGTAATGCCCTGTTTGCTGAACTCGAAAAGGCAAAATCCAACTGCACACCATTTTGGCTAAGCGCTTCGCCTACTAATTTCACATCGCTAATGCCCCTCTGTAACAAAGCCCGGTCCTCATCACTTACGTCGAGTTCCCATGACGATTTTCCATGACGCATTAAAAGTAAATTCTTCATTGATTTCTTACTTTAAGGTGCAAGTCGCTCTATTTTCCAATCAAAATCCGGCTGAAGGCTATAGCGTATTCTATCGTGCAACCTATTGGGTCTTCCTTGCCAAAATTCTATCGAAACCGGCTTTACGATGTACCCACCCCAATTTTTTGGCCTTTGAATTTCCTTACCCTCATAAGCTAGCTCTAGCTCTTTTAGCTTAGACTCTAAAACTCCTCTAGAAGGAATTACCGAGCTTTGATCAGAGGCCATGGCTCCTAGCTTACTGCCATCTGGTCTAGATTCAAAATAACCATCAGAAAGATTTTCTGCTATTTTCTCAGCCTTGCCTTTTATAATAATTTGGCGTTCTAAGCCAGGCCAAAAAAATGAAATACAGACCTTCGGGTTTGTGGCAATAGCCCTTCCCTTTTCGCTATCATAATTAGTATAAAATATAAAACCCTCATCGGTGTACTTTTTTAAGAGTACCACCCGGCTTTTTGGGTAGCCGTCTAAACCAGCAGTAGAGACAGTCATAGCATTTGGCTCCTCTACGCTATCCGATTGTTCGGTTTCATAAAACCAAGTCTGGAACAATTGCATTGGATTATCCGACACACGCTCCTCTATCAGTTCACTTTTTTCGTAAGATTTTCTATAATTACCTAGATCTTTCTGCATATAACACCCTTAAATAACAAGATAATCAAAGTTGAGGAAAAGATGGGACATTGTAAAGCAAGAATTTTGCTTTTAGGAAAAATTTAATTAGAAAAAAGAATCCTATTATAGCTTAAAACTCAAAACACTTACCATCATCCCCCAATTCAGTATTCTCAAAAACCTGTTGGGCCTCCTCCTTAAAAAGGGAAATAGATTTGTATCTGGTAGAATAATGTCCCAATACCAAGGTACCCACCTTTGCGTCTTTGGCAATCTTGGCGGCTTCGGTTGCCGTAGCGTGTTTGGTTTTTTTAGCCAAAGGAGCTTCCGACTCTAAGAATGTTGCTTCGTGGTACAGTACATCTACTCCAGCTATAATGGGAATAATATCAGGTTTGTAGGCAGTATCACTGCAAAAGGCATAAGACTTTGGTTTTGATGGGTCAATTGATAGCAGTTTGTTTTCTATCGTTTTGCCATTATCCAAGACCACATCCTTTCCATTTTTTATATTTTGAAAATAGACTTTATCAATTTTATATTCGTTTACCGCATTGATATCCAACTTTCGTTTCCCAATTTTTTCACGAAATAAATAGCCATTGGTATACACTCTGTGCTCTAATGGTATGGTTTTTACGCTTACTTTTTCATCTTCATAAACAAGGATACTTTCCTTAGAAGTTAGCTCATGAAAATACAACGGATAATTGGTCCATGAATCTCCTAGTTTCAATAGTAAGGTAATGGCTTCCTTTATCCCTTTTGGACCATATACATGCATCTCTTTATCTCTTCCCAACAATCGAAACGTAGAAATTAGTCCGGGCAGGCCAAAGAAATGATCACCGTGTAGATGAGAAATAAAAATATGGTTAATTCTGGAAAACTTGATTTTATGCTTACGTAATTGCACTTGTGTACCTTCCCCGCAATCTATCAAAAACATATGATTTTTGATTTCCAGTACTTGAGAGGTTGGGTTTGTAAGGGTTCTGGGTGTAGCGGCATAACAACCGAGTATGGTCAACTTCACAGTCCAAGGTCCCTTTCTATTTCCTCCATTTCAATAATATCCTTGGCCTCTTGCAGGGTTGGGGTTACCATGATTTTATCCGGCACTTCGTCATAAGAAACTTTGTTTGTTACAATAACGAACGATTTTCCGTTTTCTTTATGGTTCTTAGATAGCTCCAAAAATTCTAGGACATCGCTAGCGGTAAGTGTTTCAAAAGAAAATAGATTTACAATCAAATTATCATGCTTAACCTTTGCATAGGCCTGGTTCAGATTTTCTAAAAAAGTAGCGATGGAAATTTTTTCTTGGTATACAATGGATGTAGTTCCGTCTTTATCAAAAATCATAGGGCTATTGTTTAATCTTGGAAGCCAACAAATAAATCACGGCCATACGGATGGCTACACCGTTTTCCACCTGGTTTAGAATTATCGATTGCTTAGAATCTGCCACATCGCTGGTTATCTCCACACCCCTGTTTATTGGCCCAGGGTGCATGATTACGATTTCCTTGTCCAAACTGTCCAACAACTTTTTATTAACTCCAAATTGTTGTGTGTACTCCCGAGTTGTAGGAAAGTAACTGATATCCAAGCGCTCGTTCTGTATGCGTAACATATTGGCAACATCACACCATTCCAAGGCTTTTCTTAAGTTGGTCTCCACGCCTACTCCTAAAGATTCTATATGTTTGGGAAGCAATGTTTTGGGGCCACAGACCTTTACATGGGCACCCTGAAGTTTTAACGCAAATATATTGGAGAGTGCCACACGAGAGTGTAATATATCCCCAACAATAACTATATTTTTACCTGCAACATCACCAAGTCTCTCCCTAATCGAATACGAATCCAAAAGTGCTTGGGTGGGATGTTCATGGGCTCCGTCACCTGCATTTATGATAGATGCCTTAACGTGTTTAGAGAGGAAAATTCCCGCTCCGGGATTGGGATGGCGCATAACTACCATATCCACTTTCATGGATAAAATATTATTAACCGTATCGATGAGTGTTTCCCCTTTTTTTACTGAGGACTGACTAGCTGAAAAATTAATAACATCTGCGGAGAGTCGTTTTTCAGCAAGCTCAAAGGACAACCTGGTACGTGTACTGTTTTCAAAAAAAACATTAGCAATGGTAATATCACGTAAGGAAGGTACTTTTTTAATAGAACGATTAATGACTTCCTTGAAATGATCTGCAGTTTCAAAAATAAGTTGAATGTCTGACTCCTTCAGGTATTTAATTCCCAATAAGTGATGTACACTCAGTTCGCTCATTTTCTATCTATTAATCAAATATATTACATCCTCACCTTCATTCTCTTTCCACATCACTTTTACCTTTTCTCCATCAATAGCATCTACCTGTCTGCCTCTATAGTTGGGCTGTATGGGTAAGTGTCTACTAAATCTGCGATCAATCAAGGCTAACAATTCTACTTCGGAGGGTCTTCCAAAGGATTGCAGTGCGGTTAAGGCTGCGTTAATACTACGCCCGGTATAGAGCACATCGTCTATCAAGACTACATTCTTATCCTCAATGAGAAAATCGATTTTGGTCTTGGTAGCCTCTAAAGGTTTGTCTCCCCTTCTAAAATCATCACGATAAAAGGTAATATCCAGCACCCCAACATCTATATGCTTAACGCCATATTCCTCCTGTAAAATCTTATACAAGCGCTGCGCCACAAATATTCCGCGCGGCTGCAGGCCTATTAATACTGTATTTTTAAAATCTTGATGGTTCTCAAGCAATTGGCAAGCCAAACGATGTAGAATGATGTTGATTTCTTTTGAGGATAGTAATACTTTTTGACCCATAATAGTCCATCACGCATTTAGCTCCACAAAAATAGGGAATTCTAGCTAAAGCACGAGTGAATAACATTTTTGTGTTTTCTCAAGCTAAGAATACTGCTCCAATCCTAAAGAATCTGCAGTTCAACACAGTTTACCTTGTCTAAAATGAGCCTATGTTACTTTTATAATAGGTATACCTTATGCCTAAGCTATAATTTAGATACTTTTTAATAATGAAGTGCTAGCCTTACCCCATTGAAAAATAGATTTAGCATACAAAACAGATATCCTATTCCTTTTCCGAATAACAACACCATATCTCCTTGTTGCGGTATCCTCAATACTTAGGGATTTAACTAAATATTTGTTAAAAATAGTGAAAATATTGCTATTTTTTCTTAGTTTAAACACACACATAAAAGTATTACTATGAAAAAAGTAAGTATACCTATCGTATTTGGATTGATAATCGTTCTTTCTATTCTTTCCTTTTCAAAGCTTTCCCAAGAATACCTGCTTCTGCAAAAAGTAAAGGCGATACTTGTGGACTACAGCCGTAACCTGGCGCCCGAAAAAACATACCTGCATACGGATAAGGATTTCTATACCAACGGGGAGACCATTTGGTTTAAGACCTATCTTGTAGATGGTATTTCGCATGACGGTTCCGATAATAGCAAGGTGGTGTATGTAGAACTGGTTAACGCTCAGGACAGTGTAATCGTGCAACGCAAACTGTTCGTGGATGACATCGGCGCCTCCGGAGATATACAAATCGATGATAATATCGCACAAGGGGAGTATACCCTGCGTTCCTATACCAAGTACATGCTCAATGAGGCGAATCCGGTAGTTTTCGAGAAAAGCATCCCCATTTTTGTTCAGGAAATACGCACTGGACTGAGCGCGGAACAAGTTCCCCTAGCAAAGGCCCTTCGTGGTTTTGAACGGAATACAGACAATGCCATGTTCGGTAAACCAGATATCAAATTCTTTCCCGAAGGAGGCCATCTTGTTAAGGGCTTACCTGGTACCATGGGGCTCGAAGTACTTGATACCAAAGGCAACGGGGTAGCGCTAAAAGGCTATATCAAAAATTCGAAGGACGAGATTGTAGCACCTTTCGAGAGTTTTGAATTCGGCCTTGGAAGTGTCGGTTTTGTCCCTTTACCGGGAGAGCAGTATTATGCAAGTGTCATTTTTAAGGGAACCGAACAGAAATTCCCATTACCCGAGGCCTTAGCATCTGGTTATATATTAAGCCTCAAGAACCGGGACGACCATGTGCTGGTGCAGGTGGCGAGCACAACCGAGAACGGCCTTGAAGGTACCTTGTTGGTGGGCCATTTAAGAGGTGACCTTATATTCAAAAGAATCGGTAGCTCCCAGGACAATGCGTCCTATGCCACCAAAATATACACAGAAGAACTTCAAGACGGGGTCGCGCAGTTTACCCTCTTTTCCGGTGATGGCGAGCCTATAAGCGAACGACTTGTTTTTATAGACAATCCAGAAAACGATACTCGTTTGACCATTTCTGCACCCACAAAGACCTTTGGTCTTCGTGACAAGGTGAATCTAAGTATGGCCTTGACCGATGAAGAGGGTGAGCCCTTGAAAGGGGATTTCTCCATGGGTGTCGTTTCTAAGAACGGTAGTAAAGGAGCTTCTAATAATATAAGGAGCTGGCTGTTGTTGGATTCTGATTTTGGTGGCAGTGTAGAGAACCCAGATTTTTTCTTTGCAGAGGATTCCAAGCAACGTAAATTCTTATTGGATGCCCTGATGCTTACCCATGGCTGGAGACGATTTATTTGGAAAGACATGCTTTCCAAAAACGTAAGCAAAATTCCAGAATATGCTCCTGAAAAAGGCATTATGGTGACCGGTAGAACCACCAAGTTCAAAAGCCCTTTCCAGACCAAACAGACCGTAGCCACTTTAAACCTGTTCGGTCCCGAGCTTATCAATTCCAAAAAGGAGACCAATACTCAGGGAGAATTCGTTTTTGGGCCTTTTTATTTCAACGGCAGCCTAGACGCTACGGTAGAGGCCTACGATTCCGAACCAAAATTTGAGTACAAACGAAAAGATTTTTCTATCTTTTTAAACGAACAGAACCAAAAGCTAGCCTCAAAACTAAAAAAGACCGAGCGTACCGACCGCAGTACCGTTGAACTTAGTCAGGAATATCTAAAAGAGGAATACAGGAAAAAAGTCAATGATTTTAAATATGATCCTACTAAAGTAACCCAATTGGATGAAGTCATCATAACCGAAAAGAAAAAGACAAGAACCCAAATATCTCTTGAAGCAAATCCTACATCCGCATTAACCAGGAGCCTATTCTCTAGGCGTGTTTACACAGAGGACATTTCAGGAAGCGAGGCATTGAGTGCAATGGATCTATTGCAGAGAATGCCTGGGCTTATAGTTACAGGTGTATATCCGAGACAGAACGTTCAGGCTAGTAGATTTTCTTTCGTGGCTGGCAACGACCCATTAATTCTTATGGACGGCATAGCTACTAGCTTAGTAACGCTTCAACCCTTAAGAGCCATAGAGGTCAGTTTTATAGATTATGTTTTTGGTTCCGACACTGCCCTATGGGGAAGTCGAGGTGCTAACGGTGTTATCGCCGTGTACACCAACCCCGATATTGACACAGATAGAATAGTCCCAGAAGAATATCCAGGAATTGCCATGTTTAAAATACCCGGTTTCTATAAAACAAGGGAGTTTTATACCCCGGACTATGTCAAGGAAGACCCGGAAAAACCCGATTACCGCACTACCCTATACTGGAAACCGGAACTGACCTTCAACAACGAAGGAAAATCGACCATTGATTTTTTTACCGGGGATACTACCGGAGAGTTTTTGGTAAAAGTAGAAGGGATTACCAATGACGGAAGACCCGTTAATGGGCTATATGATATAGCGGTGGTGGAATAACAAAAAAGATTACTATGAAAAAAATAGGCGTATATTCAATACTAGGATTGGTTGTAGCTTTCTCTATTCTTTCCTTTTCAAAGCTTTCCCAAGAATACCTGCTTCTGCAAAAAGTAAAGGCGATACTTGTGGACTACAGCCGTAACCTGGCACCCGAAAAAACATACCTGCATACGGATAAGGATTTCTATACCAATGGGGAGACCATTTGGTTTAAGACCTACCTTGTAGACGGTATTTTGCATGACCGCTCTGATAATAGCAAGGTGGTATATGTGGAACTGGTTAATGCGCAAGACAGTGTAATCGTGCAACGGAAACTGTTCGTGGATGACATCGGCGCCTCCGGAGATATACAAATCGATGATAACATCGCACAAGGGGAGTATACCCTGCGTTCCTATACCAAGTACATGCTCAATGATGCCGATCCAGTCGTTTTTGAGAAAAGCATCCCTATTTTCGTTCAGGAAATACGCACTGGACTGAGCGCGGAACAGGTTCCGCTGGCAAAGGCCCTTCGTGGTTTTGAACGGAATACCGATAAGGCCATATTCGGCAAACCGGATATCAAATTCTTTCCCGAAGGAGGCCATCTTGTTAAGGGCTTACCTGGTACCATGGGGCTCGAAGTACTTGATGCAAAAGGTAACGGGGTAGCACTAAAAGGCCATATCAAAAATTCAAAAGACGAGATTGTAGCACCTTTCGAGAGTTTTGAATTCGGTCTAGGAAGTGTCGGTTTTGTCCCTTTACAGGGGGAGCAGTATTATGCAAGTGTCATTTTTAAGGGAACAGAACAGAAATTCCCATTGCCCGAGGCATTAGCATCTGGTTGTATATTAAGTCTTAAGAACCGGGAGGACCATGTTTTGGTGCAAGTGGCAAGCACAACAGAGAATGGCCTTGAAGGCACTTTGTTGGTGGGCCATTTGAGGGGTGACCTTATATTCAAAAGAATCGGTAGCTCCCAGGACAATGCGTCCTATGCCACCAAAATATACACAGAAGAACTTCAAGACGGGGTCGCGCAGTTTACCCTCTTTTCCGGTGATGGCGAGCCCATAAGCGAACGCCTCGTTTTTATAGACAACCCCGAAAACGATGCTCGTTTGACCATTTCTGCACCCACAAAGACCTTTGGTCTTCGTGACAAGGTGAATCTAAGTATGGCCTTGACCGATGAAGAGGGTGAGCCCTTGAAAGGGGATTTCTCCATGGGTGTCGTTTCTAAGAACAGTAGTAAAGGAGCATCTAACAACATAAGAAGCTGGCTACTGCTGGATTCTGATTTAGGTGGCAGTGTAGAGAACCCAGATTTTTTCTTTGCAGAGGATTCCAAGCAACGTAAATTCTTATTGGACGCGCTGATGCTAACCCATGGCTGGAGACGATTTATTTGGAAAGACATGCTTTCCAAAAACGTTAGTAAGATTCCGGAATATGCCCCTGAAAAAGGCATTATGGTGTCCGGTAGAACCACCAAGTTCAAAAGCCCGTTCCAGACCAAACAGACCGTTACCACATTAAACCTGTTCGGACCCGAGCTTATCAATTCCAAAAAGGAGACCAATACTCAGGGAGAATTCGTTTTTGGGCCTTTTTATTTCAACGGCAGCCTAGACGCTACGGTAGAGGCCTACGATTCCGTACCAAAATTCGAGTACAAACGAAAAAATTTTTCTGTCTTTTTGAACGAACAGAACGAAAAGCTAGCCTCAAAACTTAAAAAGACCGAGCGTACCGACCGCAGTACTGTTGAACTTAGTCAAGAATACCTGAAGGAGGAATACCGGAAAAAGGTCAACGATTTTAAATACGACCCTACAAAAGTGACCCAGTTGGATGAAGTCATCATAACCGAAAAGAAAAAAACAAGAACCCAAATATCTCTTGAATCAAATCCTACATCCGCATTAACCAGAAGCCTGTTCTCTAGGCGTGTTTACACAGAGGACATTTCAGGAAGCAAGGCATTGAGTGCATTAGATCTAATACAGAGAATGCCCGGAATTATAGTTAGCGGTTCATATCCGAGACAAGAAATCAGGATTATTGGCATGGGGCAATCATCTGTCATGGCAGGCTCGGACCCATTGGTTCTTATAGACGGTGTACAATCTGATTTTGAATTTCTTCGAATACTAAGAGCCATGGACGTCACTTTTATAGATGTAGTTTATGGTTCGGACACTGCCTTTTGGGGAAGTCGAGGAGCTAATGGCGTTATAGGAGTGTATACCAACCCATATATTGGCATAGACCGATTGGTTGTAGAAGAATATCCAGGAATTGCAAGGTTCAAAATACCTGGTTTCTATAAAACAAGGGAATTCTACATCCCGGACTATAGTAAAGAAGACCCAGAAAAACCCGATTACCGCACTACACTATACTGGAAACCAGAACTGACCTTCAACAATCAAGGAAAATCGACTGTCGATTTTTTTACTGGGGATACTACCGGTGCATATTTGGTAAAAGTAGAAGGGATTACCAATGACGGAAGACCCGTGAACGGACTATATGATATAGAAGTGGTCGAATAACAATACGAAACTTCTTAAGATTTTATTGTCTCAACAGGAACGTGTTGGCTATCTTTTTGAATTTGATACTTGAAGCAAGCATAAAATTCTTTAAATAAAAAATTATCGCCTAGCCTACTATTGAATTTTACCATAATCAAACAGTTCGTATAAAATTCAAACAAAAAACCCTTGACTAAATAGTCAAGGGTTTTTAATATGATTGCATTATAAATAAAAGCTTACTTCTTTTTAGACTCAGCTTCCATTTTTTCTTTTAATTCTTGCAACGCATCGTTCGCATCACCTAGAGTTGTCTTAGCTTCGTCCGTACTTGCTGCTTGTCTTTTGACAGCTGCTTTTACGTTACGTTGCTCTTCTTCCCTAAAGATAGCAGTATGACTAGCTACCACACGCTTAAAGTCTTTATTGAACTCAATAATCTTGAATTCTGCTTCATCGCCTTTCGTTAGTTTCTTACCATCTTCTTTCTCTAAATGACGTTGTGGAATAAAGGCTGTAATATCCTCGTTAAAGTCTATCGTTGCTCCTTTATCTACAATTTCAGTAATGGATGCTGTGTGAACAGTACCTAAGGCAAATTCCTTCTCGTACTTATCCCATGGGTTTTCCGTTGTTTGTTTGTGACCTAAGCTAAGCTTACGACCATTAACATCCAACTCCAGAACTTCCACTTCTAAAGTATCACCAACATTGGTAAACTCAGATGGATGCTTCACTTTTTTCGTCCAAGAAAGGTCAGAGATATAAATCAAACCGTCGATACCTTCTTCTAATTCTACAAACACACCAAAATTAGTGAAGTTTCTAACGATACCGCTGTGCTTTGAAGCTACAGGGTATTTTGTTGTAATATCAGTCCAAGGGTCTGGCGTCAATTGCTTGATACCTAAAGACATCTTACGGTCTTCACGATCAAGAGTCAATACAACCGCTTCTACCTGGTCACCAACTTTAACGAAATCCTGAGCGGAACGTAAATGCGTAGACCAAGACATTTCAGAAACGTGTATCAATCCTTCAACACCTTCAACAACTTCGATAAATGCACCGTAATCAGCTATAACTACTACTTTACCTTTAACTTTGTCACCAATTTTAATTTCATCACTAAGGGCTTCCCAAGGATGCTTCTCTAATTGCTTAAGACCTAATTGTATTCTAGATTTGTTCTCATCAAAATCAAGAATAACAACGTTTAATTTCTGGTCTAGCTCTACCACCTCGTTCGGATGATTAATTCTACTCCAAGAAAGGTCTGTAATGTGAACCAAACCATCAACACCACCAAGATCTATAAAGACACCATAAGAAGTGATGTTTTTAACAACACCTTCTAATACTTGTCCTTTTTCTAGTTGACTAATGATTTCTTTTTTCTGCTCCTCAATATCAGCTTCAATAAGCGCTTTGTGCGAAACAACAACGTTTTTAAATTCATGGTTGATTTTCACCACCTTGAATTCCATTGTTTTATTTACATACTGGTCGTAATCGCGAATAGGCTTCACATCAATTTGTGAGCCTGGCAAGAATGCCTCAATTCCAAAAACATCAACAATCATACCCCCTTTAGTTCTGCACTTTACAAAACCACTAACGATTTCCTCATTGTCATGAGCCGCATTTACACGATCCCAAGCCATAATAGTACGAGCCTTTCTGTGTGAAAGTACGAGTTGCCCACTTTTATCCTCACGGATATCTATGAGTACCTCTACTTTATCCCCTACTTTTAAATCGGGATTATAACGAAATTCGTTCAAGGAAATAACTCCTTCAGATTTTGCGTTAATATCAATAATCGCCTCTCTATCCGTAATATAAACTACTGTTCCCGTAACTACTTCCTCATCGGCAGTATCTACAAAGTTCTGTGCTACTAATTCCTCGAATTCTTTAAGTTTAGAATCGTCAACACGCTCAATTCCTTGCTCGTATTTCTCCCAATTAAAGTTTTCTAAAAATTCTTGAGGGTCTTGAACAGGAACCTGTTCTTTTGTTTCTTGAACTACTTCCGCAGTTTCTGGAGTTGCTGTTACAGTTTCTACCGCTTCAGCTGGTTTTTTTTCTTCAGCCATTTGCTGATTATAAATTTGTATTCTACAATATTGCAAGAGCTAAACGGCTATTGTAGAAGTTGTTATATTTTTCTTTTTAATCCCTTTTTCGCTCTTAGCTTCGCCGTGAAAAAGGGGTGCAAAAATACAACTTATATCCTATATTACAAACACTATTTATGTTTGTTCGCAACAAGATGTGGTATTTACTCATTTATTAGAGGATACCACAAAAAACAAGACCTCAAAACTACTACAGCTACCAAGATAATCACAGGCTATCCCTTTGGCATAATGTGCCCTTAGAAATTGAGAACTTCGCCTGCTAAAATGACAACAGCACATAATAATAATAGCAAATATTTTGGATGCCAAAAATCTATCCGCCAATATGCCTTTGTTTCTTTTGGTTAAAGCAAAAAGCAAAATCTTAAACACGCTCATAGGCGCTTTTTTGGTTAGCCCTTGTTGTATCTTTTCTGGTATCGCTCCAACCGCGTCGTAAATGGAGAAATATGAACTCCATTTACCCGGAAGTAAATCAATAGGTACAAAAGGATGTTACCATGGTAACGCGGACCAAAGGCCAACAAATAGTCAACAATTATAAGGCTATGCGACGCATTCATTAACACTAATTTAACGTCAATTTTATAAATGTTTAACAAAGACAAATTCTTTAAATCAGTATCTTGTTTAGGGATGTAAAAGGACAAACTATAGGCTTAAGTAAAACTGCTTATTGTTCCAAATTTTGGAAAACAACCTTAAAATTGACTAACTATGAACTATCGATATTTGTTTTTAGCAAGTATACTTTTTTATCTAGTTGCCTGCACTAATGACACAGCTACCGACGATACCACTATTGATGATAGTGAACCAATTGTTAGAACGCGTCCTAACGCCAACTACGAAGAGTACATCAATAGGTTTGCATCGGAGGCAGCCGCGAGAAATGTTGGTATTGTCCCCGGTTCTATAAACTTAGTAATCTCGGACACCTTAAATTTTTAATGCGGATGGGGCGACCCAAGGAATAGAACTGTTCAAATTAGTAGAAGACCAGAATGCTGGTCTGAACGGAACGACGCTGACAGGGAAATTTTAATGTTTCATGAACTAGGGCATGCCGCTTTAGAACGCGGGCACAACAATACACTACTCCCCAATGGTGATTATAAAACAATGATGATTAATGGACTGCTATTTGGACTATACTCCAAGGATACCCCAGAAAAAAGAGCTTATTATTTGGATGAGTTATTGGATTCCAGCACCCCTATACCAAGTTGGGCTTTCGCTAAAGTGAATCCTACGGTTATCTTCAATGACTCCATCAATAGCACTGATACTAATTGGGAATATTCAAATACTACAAACAGCACCCATTCAAGTGAAATAAATTCAACCATTTTTTCAACACCGGGCTCTAGTTTAAAAATTAGCGCTAAGGAACCTTCTGCATTTTCTTTTTGGAGATACAGATTCTCACCAGAAGGCCTTAATCAAGGATCAAGGCTGACCATGGAGGTAAGCGTCAGGTTGGAGAACGTGACCAATGACGGAATATCCATTGCTATGAGGGGTGACTCAGATACCGATATGGTTTTCTTTAATACCACCCAAGGAACGACAACCATAAATGGGACGTCACCTTTTACAACATACACTGTAGAGACACCTTACTATGTTGAAACGGTTGATACGATCAACTTATTTCTAATTTTGGCAGGAAACTCTACGGGAACTGTTTATTTTGATGATATTAAAATTACGAGTTATAACTAAGCTCCAAATTGGATATTTAAATACAAGTATATAAGCGTTAAAAAAATTAAGTTTAATAAAAGCTGGTACCCAAAAACGTTTAGGTTTTAATTTTCTTTAGTACCTAAATTTTATATTTACATCTATGGAATTCTCCTGATTATCGGCTAGGTAATCATAGGTACTAATCCTAGATTTCAATTAATGTTATCTGGCAGTTCACAAAACAACAATGTTTTTTTTATGGTTCAATTATTACAATAATTAGTATCTTTCGTAGACAATATTAACCATTAAATATACGAATATGAGTGTTAAAGAAAAATACCAAGGTGTTTTAGATCTTGGTGAGCAATTAGAAATTAAAAATGGAAACGTTACCGAAGAAGGAAACGTTCTTAAAATAAAAGGTGAAGCAAATACACCTTATGAAAAAGATTTAATTTGGGACAAAATTAAATCTTTAGGAGGCGAAAGTGCTTCAGACATAAAAGCAAACATTACCGTAGCGGATGAAACTGTATATCATAGACATACAGTAACTGGTGGTGAGTCCTTGAGTAAAATAGCGAAGCACTATTATGGCGACGGTATGAAATACAAGCAAATTTTTGAGGCGAACACCAACATTCTCAAGAATCCGGATGTCATACATCCAGACCAGATTTTGGTTATTCCAAATCCATAAGTTAGACAAAAGACTACACTTAAAAAATGCCACTGATACATCAGTGGCATTTTTTAAGTGTAGTCTTCTGACTTTCTTATACCTAAAAGCCTTCCTATACTTGCTTTTCTATTACCCGAAGGGCAAAATTATGCATCCGCTCAAACTGCTCTTTGAGACCCATATCACTATTATCAAATTCAATGGCACCAGACGACTTCATTAACGGGGAAAACTCGCGGTGCGAATCGATATAATCTCTTTTTTCCACATTCTCCAATACCTCTTCATATCTGATTTTCTCCCCCCTATCCAACAACTCTTTATACCGCCGATATGCTCTTTTTTCTGGCGATGCTGTCATAAATATTTTCAGCTCAGCCTCCGGAAAAACCACAGACCCAATATCACGACCATCCATCACAATACCCTTCTTCTCTCCCATCTTTTTCTGCAATGCTACCAGCTTAATGCGCACTTGTTCTATTTCTGCAATATGACTTACATTCCTAGACACTTCCATCTTTCGGATTTCGGCCTCTACATTTTTATCATTGAGGTACATTTCCGAAAAACCTAAATCTTCATTAAAAACAAATCGCAATTGAATCTTCGATAGCGCTGCTACCAAACCATCCCTATTTTCAAAATTAGCTCCAATAAAACCTTTATTCATGGCGAATAAAGTAATGGCCCTATACATGGCACCAGTATCCACATATACATAACCTAAGGCCCTTGCTAATTGCTTGGCCAAAGTGCTTTTACCTGTGGATGAAAATCCGTCTATTGCAATAGTTATCTTTTTCATTGCTACTGAATTTAGTTCAGACTTTTTAAAAATAAGCGATAGAGTTGAATGGCCTCTAATGTTTATCAATTTATTCTTAAAGCTTCTTTGCGTTCTTCACTTTTGTGTTTGTCAAGGCAATAGCTATGACCTCATGCATATCTTTCACGTAATGGAAGGTAAGGCCCTTGATGTAATCTGCCTTAATCTCTTTGATATCGCGCTCATTATCAGCACAAAGGATAATCTCCTTTATTCTGGCACGTTTTGCAGCCAATATTTTCTCCTTGATTCCACCCACAGGCAGCACCTTTCCCCTAAGCGTAATTTCACCTGTCATAGCCAAGCTTTTCTTCACCCTCCTCTGAGTAAATAAAGAGATTAAGGATGTTAACATCGTTATACCTGCACTTGGACCATCTTTTGGCGTTGCACCTTCTGGCACATGAATATGCACATTGTACTTTTCAAACATCTCGGCATCCAAGCCAAAGCGTTCTGCATTGGATTTTATATATTCCATCGCTATTGTGGCAGATTCTTTCATCACCTTACCAAGGTTGCCCGTTATTGTCAAGGTACCTTTTCCTTTGGACAAAATAGATTCTATAAACAGAATATCGCCACCTACGCTAGTCCAAGCCAAGCCTGTAACTACTCCTGCTACTTCATTGTTCTCGTACTTATCGCGCTCCATTTTTGGGGCGCCCAAGACTTTAATGATTACCGCATTACTTACTTTGATATCATATTCCTCCTCAATTGCAATAGACTTTGCAGCGTATCGTACCATTTTGGCAAGTTGCTTTTCTAAAGAACGTACACCAGATTCCCTTGTGTAGCCCTCCACAATCTTCTCTAATTGTGGTTTGCCGATTTTTAAATGGCTAGCATCCAATCCATGCTCCTTTAATTGTTTTGGCAGTAAATGCTTCTTTGCAATTTCCACTTTTTCCTCAATGGTATAGCCACTTACGTTTATGATTTCCATACGGTCTCGCAAAGCGGGCTGTATGGTTCCCAAATTGTTAGCGGTAGCAATGAACATCACTTTAGATAGGTCATAGCCCATTTCCAAGAAATTATCATGAAACTCGCTGTTCTGCTCAGGATCCAACACCTCCAACATGGCAGAAGATGGGTCGCCCTGATGACTGTTGGATAGCTTATCTATCTCATCCAAAATAAAAACCGGATTTGAAGTTCCTGCTTTTTTTAGACTTTGAATAATTCTTCCTGGCATAGCACCTATGTAGGTTTTACGATGGCCACGTATTTCGGCCTCATCTCGTAATCCACCTAAAGAAATGCGAACGTATTCCCTACCCAATGCTTCCGCAACGGATTTACCCAAAGATGTTTTTCCAACTCCCGGAGGGCCATAAAGGCAAAGTATGGGAGACTTCATATCGTTCCGCAGTTTTAATACAGCCAAATATTCTATTATTCTACGTTTCACATCTTCCAGACCGTAATGGTCTCGATCTAAGATGCGTTCGGCACGTTTTAAATCGAATTTATCCTTTGAAAATTCGTTCCATGGCAGCTCTATAAGAAGGTCTAGATAGTTGCGCTGTATAGAATATTCCGCTACTTGCGGATTCATGCGCTGCATTTTTGCCAATTCCTTCGTAAAATGTTCTTTTACTATTTTGTCCCATTTCTTCTTCTTGGCCTTGGTACGCATTTCATCCAACTCATCATCATGGGAAACACCGCCCAGCTCCTCTTGAATGGTCTTCATTTGTTGATGCAAAAAATATTCTCGCTGTTGCTGGTCCAAATCGCTGCGTACCTTGGACTGTATATCGTTTTTCAACTCCAGCTTCTGCATCTCTACATTCATATATTTCAAGGTCGCCAAGGCACGATCTTGGAGATTACCAATCTCCAATAATTCCTGCTTTGCCTTCACGTCCAAGTTAAGATTGGAGGATACGAAATTGATTAAAAAAGAATCACTCTGAATATTTTTAATAGCAAAAGAGGCCTCACTTGGAATGTTTGGGTTGTCTTTAATAATCTTCAAGGCCAAATCCTTAATAGATTCAATTATAGCCAAAAACTCTACATTGTTGGTATCGGGCCTAAGTTCTGCTGTTTCTCGAATGGTTGCTGTAAAATAAGGTTTTTGCGTAAGTACCTCGGCAATTTCAAAACGCTTTTTACCTTGGATAATTACCGTAGTATTACCATCAGGCATCTGTAGGACCCGCAAAATACGGGCAACGGTTCCTAGCGTGTTGATATCCTTTATCTCTGGGTTTTCAGTCTCCTCATCTTTTTGCGAGACTACCCCAATCACTTTATTTCCGCTATTGGCGTCCTTTATTAATTGGATAGAGGAATCCCTGCCTGCCGTAATTGGTATTACAACGCCCGGAAACAACACCGTATTCCGCAAGGGAAGTATAGGTAAGGTTTCAGGTAATATTTCTCCATTCATTTGTTCTTCGTCCTCTGCCGTGAGCAAGGGAATCAACTCCGCTTCATCGTCTATACCCTGTAAGGACATGTTGTCAAAGTTTGAAAATTTAGAATCTCCCATATTTATATATCGGTCATTCTGTCACGTGTGTGACAGAAAAATTAGTTTTACAATTCGTTTTAAACATCGTGCAACTCCTTAAATGCCGCATATGATACACATAAGGATGCTGCCCTACCTCTGCAATTCAATTCTCATGCCAACATCGAACTAAAATCAAACCTATCCAAAGACAATTATTAATACCCCAGTGCTTTTTGAATTAAATTGAATTCTTTTATCTCAAACTGTAACAATCCGTAACTTCCTCCCTCTATAAGACAAACCAATCACTTTTTTGAGCCAAAAAGAAGTACATATTGATGCATTATTGCAATCGTGCATAAACGGAAACCAACGTGCACAGCTAGAAGTTTACAACAGGTACTACAAGGCCATGTATAACACGGCCGTACGTATTGTAAAAGATAGCGCGGAAGCAGAAGATGTGATGCAAGAATCGTTTTTAAACGCGTTTACGAAATTGCACACATTTAAAGCAGAAGTAAGCTTTGGCGCCTGGTTAAAACGAATTGTAATAAACAACAGTATTTATCATTACAAAAAGCAACGAAAAAAAAATGAAGTTGCTTTAGATGATATAATTTATAAGGTCGAAGATAATGACGGAATTACTTCGAATCATGTGTTTGTAAATCAAAAGGCTCAAAAAGTGATGGAGACCATGAACCGCTTAAAAGATAATTACAGAGTTTCTTTGACCTTACATTTAATTGAAGGATTCGACTATGAAGAAATAAGTGAAATTATGAATATAAGTTATGCTAATTGCCGCACTACTATATCCAGAGCAAAGGAAAGTTTAAGAAAGAAAATAGAAATCACCCACTGATGGAGAAAGACAACATCGAACAGTTATTCGAAAACCTAAAAGGTTCTTTTGATACACAAGCACCTGAATACGGACATGAAGACCGATTTTTGGAAAAAATGAATCTTGGAAATAAGGGTGCTACATCACCTATCAAAAAAATAGCTTGGTGGAAAGGGGTATCCATTGCGGCATCTGTAGCAGTCCTTATTGCCGTAAGCATTGGGTTCTTTAACCAAAACCCTTCTATAGAACAGCAGGTAGCCAAGGTATCCCCAGAGGTAGCCAACAGCCAGTTTTATTTTGCTAGTCTTATTGAAGACCAGCTGAAAGAATTACAGGCGGAAAGTAGTCCAGAAACTCAAAAAATTATTTTCGATACCATGTTACAGCTAAAAAATTTGAAAACTGCTTATGGCCGTTTAGAAAAAGAATTACTGAATGGTGGTAACAGCAAATTACTACTTAGCGCCATGATCATAAATTTTCAAACGAGAATTGATTTATTACACGATGTGCTTGAACAAATAGAAACTATAAAAAACTATAATGATGCGAACTATACTCTATAAATATACATTTATAATATGGGTGCTAAGCCCTATCTTTTTGTTAGCCAACAACGATATACTTGACGGTAAATACACGAAAGAGAAAACCATAAAAAAGGAATTTAACGTGTATGCGGATGCCTTATTAAAAGTAGACAATAACTATGGCAATCTTAATATAACCTCTTGGAACGAAGACCGAATTGTTATCGAAGTGCATATAAAGACTAGCGGCGACAATGAAGAAAAGGTGCAAAGCAAACTGGATGGAATTTCGGTAGACTTTGACGCAAGCAACAGTATGGTTTCCGCGAAGACGACCTACGGTGAACAAAAAAGCAGTTGGGGATGGAACTGGGGTAAGAACAACAATGTGAATATGCAAATTAACTACTCGATAAAAGTTCCCATAAAGAATAGTGTAAACTTAGACAACGATTACGGAAACATTATCCTAGATCGAATAGACGGACATGCGAAAATAAATTGCGATTATGGAAGGTTGGAAATTGGCGAACTACATGGTAGGAATAATCAGCTAAATTTTGATTATACCTCAAAGTCGACCATCGGTTATATAAATAGCGGCGAAATCCGAGCCGACTATTCTAGCTTTACCATTGAAAAAGCAGGTAATTTAATCGTAAATACTGATTACACCAACGCAACTATTGAGCAAATGGAAAACCTAGAGTATACCAGCGACTATGGAAAAATAGCCGTAGGAGAGGTAATAAATATTAGTGGAACCGGGGATTATATTACAATAAAACTCGGTACTATTCACGGGAATGTAAACCTAGATTCTGATTATGGTTCCATACGAATAGAGGAACTTGCCGAGGATGCAGGAAATGTTTCTATACGAACAGATTATACGGGTGTAAAAATCGGCTATAATGCCAACTATCATTTTGATTTTGACATTACCACCAGTTATTCTGGAGTAAGTGGTAAAGATGATTTTGAGATTAACAGTAGTACTGAAAAATCCTCCAACAAGCATTATGAAGGCTATTATGGTAGCGCTAATAGTGGCAATAAAGTACTATTAAATAGCGATTACGGAGGTATTAGCTTCACCAAAAAATAATACTAATTATATCAATCTAAGCATAAACAAAATGAAAAAAGGAATCGTATTAACCCTAATATTGGCAATCGCAGTATCCTGCTCATCACAATGGGGTAAAAAAGTTAAAGGTAACGGAGATAAAGTAAGCATAGAAAGATCTACCGATGACTATGATGAAATAGCGGTTTCCGGATGGTTCGATGTGAGTTTGGTAGATGGAAAAGAAGGGCAACTAATCCTAGAGGGGGAATCCAACCTTTTGGAGTATATCACTACCGAGGTTAAAAACGGCAAGCTGTACATAAAAACGGAAAATAATGTAAACCTTAAACCTTCTGATTGGAAGAACGGAATCTATATTACCGTGCCAATAAAAAAAATTAGCGGTATTTCATTATCCGGATCGGGCGATATTGTGGCTAAAACAACAATCAAGACAGAAAAATTAGAGACGGTAATGTCCGGTTCTGGTGATATTACTTTGAATGTAGAAGCCAGTGCCGTCAGTGCTAGCATGTCCGGATCTGGCGATATTACCTTAAGCGGAAATACTACCGATTTTTCAGCAACTATTTCTGGAAGTGGGGATATCAAAGCCTTTGATTTAGTGGCTGATAATGTAGAGGCCACCGTTTCTGGGTCCGCAGACATCAAAGTAACAGCTAATAAAATACTAAATGCTAGGGTTTCTGGTTCTGGAGATATTACCTACAGAGGCAATCCAGAAAAGCTCGACACCAAAACAGCCGGATCCGGAGATATTTCAAAAGATTAATATCAAAATAGTGAACAATCAGTAACAGGAAGAGTCCCTTTTTTAAAGGGACTTTTTATTCGGCACCCTTAGTAATAATAAAATTCCTACCAAAAAGAATAAGAATAAAAATAGTATCGCATACCGCATACTACTTACATGGTCTACCACTGCAAAAATGACCATCCCTATAACAATACCTATCTTTTCGGCAACATCATAAAAGCTGAAGTAGGAGGTCGTATCATCTGTTTCTGGCAAATACTTAGAATAGGTAGAACGTGCCAAAGCTTGCACCCCACCCATAACCAGTCCTACAAACCCGGCAGCAATATAAAACTGCATAGGCGTTTTCATGAAATAAGCATAAAAACAAAGGCACAACCAAATAAAATTAACAAAAATCAAGGTTTTTATATTCCCAAACTTAGCAGATGCCCTTGACGTAATTATAGCACCGACAACGGCAACTAACTGAATGACTAGAATACTAATAATTAGCCCTGTAGTTTTTTCACTATCCGTAGCCCAAGAAATTTCCTTTTCGCCAAAATAAACGGCCATCAGCATGATGGTCTGCACTGCCATACTGAATACAAAAAATGCAGTTAAGTAGCGCTTTAATGGTAAATTGAGCTTTAATTGCTGCCAAACCAATCGTAATTCTCGAAATCCGTTAAAAACGACATCTTTGGTCACTTTGTGCCCCGCACCTATGCCGTTTGGTAATACATAGAAGGTGTACTGGCTAAATAGCATCCACCACAATCCAACAGTTATAAAGGAGATTTTCATAGCCTCAAACTTGGCAGCGTTCGATTCTGCCTCCGTAGTACCAATATCAAACCCAAACCATTGCGGATTCATAACCATCGCCAAGTTAACGAGTAAAAGGAAAACACTCCCAATATAACCCATAGAGAAACCCTTGGCACTAATGTTGTCTTGCTGTTCCTCAAAAGCGATATCTGGCAAATAAGAATTATAAAAGACTAGACTTCCCCAATACCCAAGTAAACCCATAAAGTAAAAAAGAATACTCAAATGAATATGGTCCAAACTGAACCAATACAAACCAATACAGCCCGTGCCGCCCACATAGCAAAAGAATTTCATAAAACTCTTCTTGTTCCCTACATAATCTGCAACGCCAGAGAGAATAGGAGATAAAACCGCAACAACTAAAAATGTGAATGCCGTTACTATTTCAATAAGCACTGTGGGCTTCATCTCAAAGCCAAAAGCAGTTACCAGGGCTTCATCGGTTGTAAAGAGGGCTGAATAAAAAATAGGGAAAATAGAGGAAGCTATAGTAAGGGCATAAACAGAATTGGCCCAATCGTAAAAGGCCCATGCGTTCAATAATTTTTTACTTCCTTTAACTGGTATGGTTTTAATCATGGTAAAATATAAAAGCCGCCTTTGGACCAAGAACGGTTTCCAATATACAATAAAACTGGTATTCGTTTTTACTTAAATGCAGTTACTCCAAATTTAGCAGCTTCCGCAGCTGCTTCGGGTGCCCAAACAGCTAAATTATTGATTCTTGTATCATTTGAAGGGTGCGTACTCATAAATTCTGGTGGCGCCTCTCCCCCACTGTTGGCTTTCATTCGTTTCCATAATTCAGACGCTTGGTACGGATCATAACCAGCAATGGCCATAATCTGTAATCCAATACGATCTGCCTCTGTTTCATGACCACGACTAAAAGGTAGCATAAGTCCAACTTGCGAACCAATGCCGTAGGCTTGGTTAAACATTTCTCTTTTCTGAGAATTTTTTATAGCCACATTACCGGCAACAGCTCCAACCTGTTGCAAAGCACCTGCACTCATACGTTGCGCTCCATGATCTGCCAAAGCGTGGGCTACTTCATGTCCCATTACAACGGCTACACCAGTTTCAGTCTGAGTGATAGGAAGAATTCCTGTATAAAAAACAATCTTACCTCCGGGCATACACCAAGCGTTTACTGCTTCATTATCCACCAAATTATACTCCCATTTGTAATCGCTCAAATAGCCAGGATACCCATTTGCCGTTAGCCAACGCTCCGCAGCTGCAGATATACGCTGTCCTGTCCTAGTAATCATGCGTGCTTCGGCTGTTCCAGTCAGCACTTTATTTTTCCCAAGAAATTGGTCGTACTGCGCAAATGCTGTTGGGAAAATTTGGCTGTTAGGATAAAAATTAAGTGTTTTTTGCCCTGTAAAAGGATTTACTTTACATGCCGAAACGCCTATAAAAAGGGCCGTAATTAATACTATTTTTTTCATAGCTATACTATTTAGTATTGGAAAAATATAAAAATATTATTTTCCCGTAATGTGTAAAACCGTAAAATTCTTTTCTATATAAAGACTGAGGTTTCCATTTGGCTTTACCGAGTTTATATCAATCTCCTCATTATCTACTTCAATTTTATGAATCTTGAAGGGAAGTCCGTGAAGATTAAACTTTAGTGTTTCATATTCGGTAATAAAGCTACCATCCTTAAACTGTTGAACCGTGATGGAGTTTTCCTTTCCAGTCAACTTAAAGTTACGGAGGGAGTATCTCCCTTTTTTATAATCGTAACCATCCTGAGCGTCCTCATAAACCTCGGAAGATTCCGTTCCTATTTTATAGTAGGTATCTAAAATCAATTCCGTAATTTCTAGTTCTCCCACGTACTGTTGAATGGGATATTTAGGTATTATGGCCCCCTCTTTTATAAATAGTGGAACTGTATCCAAATCTGCTTTAATCCAACGTTCTTTTCCTCCCTCACTTACCTCATCAGTCCAATAATCATACCATCTCCCCCTAGGGATGTACATTCTTCTTCCCTGTGCATTTGGTTCCTGTATGGGGCAGACCAATATTTGTTCCCCGAATATAAACTCGTCCGTTCTAAAATGGGTCTGTGCGTCTTCTTGATCAAAAAGTACTAAAGACTGCAACATGGGTCGTTGTTCTTTGCTGTACTTATAGAACATAGTATACAGATAAGGTAGCAACTGATACCGAATCTCGATAAACTTACGTACGATATCTGTAATCTCAGTACCAAAGGACCAAGGTTCTTGATCCCCATGGTCGCCACTGGAATGCACCCTACAGAAAGGATGAAAAATACCCAATTGCACCCATCGTGCAAAAAGTTCGCCGTTTGGCTGTTCTGCAAAGCCGCCAATATCGGAGCCTACAAAGGAATAACCACTCATACACATGCGTTGCACCTGCACGTTCGCAACCCATAAATGCTCCCAAGTAGCTACATTATCTCCTGTCCACGTAGAGGAATACCGCTGTGTTCCAGCATACGCTGCCCTAGTGATAACGAAAGGCCTTTTAGGATATACATATTTCTTAACGCCTTCATAGGTTGCACGCACCATTTGCATCCCATAAACATTATGTGCTTTCCTATGCGTACAAGGGTGACCGTCATAATTATGTCTGGTGTCTAAAGGGGCTGTTTTGCCGGGCACTTCCATTACGGCCGGTTCGTTCATATCGTTCCACACGGCATGAACCCCCAAATCGGACATAAATTCCTTGTACAAATCAGCCCACCATTCCCGAACTTCAGGATTTGTAAAATCAGGAAAATGACATTCCCCAGGCCATACTTTTCCTGTCATTAAAGGACCGTCTCCCCTTCTACAGAAATATCCTTTCTCTAATGCTTCCTTATAAATCCAGTATTCCCTATCTATCTTAATTCCTGGATCTATCATGACTACAGTCTTAAAGCCATCAGCCTCCAATTCCTTGATCATTCGCTTTGGATCAGGAAAAAGTTTTTTATCCCAGGTAAAGCATCGAAATCCATCCATATAATCAATATCCAAATAAATGGCGTCACAAGGAATTTGTTGATCTCTGAATCCTTTGGCAATTTCTTTCACGTTACTCTCAGGGTAGTAGCTCCACTTAGACTGATGGTATCCCAACGCCCACATGGGCGGTAGTTCTGGCGTTCCAGTTAAATTAGAATATGCAGAAACTACTTTTGACATCTCTGGCCCATAAAAGAAATAATAATTCATATCTCCTCCATCTGCCCAAAAACTGGTCGTATTTCTACGCTCATGAGCAAAATCGAAATGGGTCTTAAAACTGTTATCAAAAAAGAGACCGTACGCCTTCCCCTTGTGTAAACCTGTATAAAACGGAATAGCTTTATACAATGGGTCTTGGTCCTTTCCATACGCATATTGGTCCGTTACCCAATTTTCAATCCGCTTACCTTTGAGATTACTATGACTGGCTTTATCTCCCATTCCGTAGAAACTCTCACCAGTTTGGGTGATTTTGCTCATTTTTACAGTATTACCACCGTATTCATAGTTCTCTTCCCAGTGAAAACCAATCTCATCCTCATTAATTATATTCCCTTCCAAATCTGAGATTTGGGTACGTAATGATTTCTTATCAACCAAGACATGTACACGGGCGGTTTCAATGATATACTCTGTATCATTCTCCACCACTTCTAATTTGCTGTAACCCATATTTGCCTCAGGGTCGATAGCATAGGAAAAATCGGGTTCAAAAACATGATTTGTGGCATACCTAAAGCGAATAAGACTGCCTCTTAATACAGTAATTTCTAACACTACCCCGTTCTTCGTAGTAAGGTATATTTTATTTGTATCCTGTTTAAAATCGACTATATGGTTGGGGTACAGGTTACCCTTATATTCTAATTCTGTATTTGTAATCATTAATCTAAAAAATTTAAATAAAAATCAAAAAAATGCTTTCACTCGGAATTACAAAATATAAACCGAGCAATCGCAAACTATAACGTTTTGGGTACCTAAAGTTACTTTAAAATGACCATTCCTAACGGAGGAATCGTTATTTCTACCGATTTTTTATAACCATGCCACTCCTTTGTAGAAGACTTAATGTTAAGGTTTTCATTTCCTGAACCCCCATACTTGGTAGCATCGCTGTTCAATATTTCATTTAATTCTCCTTTTTTAGGATTTCCAATCCTATAGTTTTTCCTGAGAATAGGTGTAAAATTACAAGCAATAATCAGGTCGTTTTTTTCATCATGGCCTCTTCTAACGTAGGTAAGTACAGAGTTTTCATGATCTCCATAATCTATCCATTCAAAACCTTCCTGACTAAACTGTTTCTCATACAGGGCAGGATAGTTCTTATAAGTATGGTTTAAATCCTTCACGAATTGTTGTACCCCCGCATGCCCTTCATAGTCAAGCAAGTGCCAATCCAAACCTTGTTGGAAGTTCCATTCCGCCGTTTGTCCAAACTCACCACCCATAAACATTAATTTAGTTCCGGGATGGGTAAACATATAGCCGAACAACAATCTCAAATTTGCAAAACGTTGCCACTCATCTCCTGGCATTCTGTATACCAAGGATTGTTTACCATAAACTACCTCATCATGGGAAAAAGGGAGCATAAAATTCTCTGTAAATGCATAGGTCATGCTAAACGTCAAATCATTTTGATGGTGCTTACGATAAATTGGTTCTTTTTGAAAATACTCCAAAGTATCGTGCATCCAACCCATCATCCATTTCATCCCAAATCCTAAACCACCATGGTCAACCGATTTGGAGACTCCTGAAAAAGCAGTAGATTCTTCTGCAATGGTCTGTACACCGTCAAAACTGGAATAGACTTCTTGGTTAAGCTCTCGAATAAAAGAAATAGCGTCAAGGTTTTCATTGTTGCCGTGTTCATTAGGTTCCCACTCGCCATCTTCGCGAGAATAATCCAAATACAACATAGACGCCACGGCATCAACACGCAAACCATCTACATGAAACTGTTCTAACCAGAACAAAGCGTTACTTATTAAAAAGGCCCGAACTTCATTTCTGCCGTAGTTGAAAATTAGGCTTTTCCAGTCTTGATGATATCCTTTTCTCCTATCCGGGTGCTCGTATAAGTTGGAGCCATCGAAAAACCCAAGTCCATGAGCGTCTTCAGGAAAATGGGACGGTACCCAGTCTAAAATCACTCCAATATCATTTTGATGAAAGGCATCTACTAAAGATTTAAAATCTTCTGGGGTACCAAATCTTGATGTTGGTGCAAAATATCCTGTAAGCTGGTAGCCCCATGATGGATCATATGGATATTCCATTATGGGCATAAATTCTACATGGGTATAGCCCATTTCCTTTATGTAATCAACCAAATCTACAGCTAATTCTTTATAGGTTAAAAAATTTCCTTCGGCATTTCGCTTCCAAGAACCTAAATGCACCTCATACACGGAATAAGGCCTATCCAAACAATTCTTTTCCTTTCTATAGCCCATCCAATCTATATCCTTCCAATCATACTCCTTAGACCAGACTAGCGATGCTGTTTTTGGTGGATGCTCGCAAAGTTTAGCAAAAGGGTCCGCCTTCTCTGTCCAAATATCCTGATTGTGGGACTTTATTTTATACTTATACTTTTCTCCATGTCCTATATTAGGGATGAATCCTTCCCAGATACCACTAGAATCCCAGCGTACATTCAGTGCATGCGTTTCTTGATTCCATGCGTTAAAATCCCCAATAACAGAAATCACTTTTGCTGACGGAGCCCAAACGGCAAAATAGGTTCCTTTTACGCCATTTAACTCTATAGGATGCGATCCTAATTTGTCATATAAACGGTAGTGTTTTCCGCCCTTGAAGAGGTCGATATCAAAATCTGTAAACAAGGAATGCACGATAACTTTAGACATAGGTATCTTATATTTTTAAAGTAAATCTAATCAACTTTGCAATAACTTAGGGAATATAGCTGTTTTACTTGGGGTGTAGCAAACCAACCCCAATTAATTTGGCGAAAATTAAAAAGTGGAACGCTTTTTGGAAAGATTAAAAATTAAGTAATAGTAAGAAACCAAAAAAATCAACATATTATGAGAAAATTCAATGTAGTACTGGGTAGTTTAATAACATTATTTTTTCTGTCTTGCACAGGCACACAAGGACCTTCAGGTTTTGACGGCTTTGATGGCCTAGATGGTTTTGATGGCCGTGATGGTGTTGATGGCGTTAACGGTGTAAATACTCTAGGACAAGTACTTGACATCGAAGGTTCTTTTACCTTTGAAAATGATTTTGCCATTTTATATGAGTTCCCACAAACGGTTGAAGTTTTCGAATCCGATATTGTACTGGTATACTTATTATGGGATCAAACAGAAGACGGGAATGGTGAAGCAGTGGACATCTGGAGATTAATGCCACAAACAAGAATATTAGATCAAGGATTATTGCAGTACAACTTTGATTATACCTTCTTGGATGTAAATTTATTTTTGGAATCAAACTTTGACTTGACCACCTTACAACCCGGTGATACGGACAATCAAGTTTTTAGAATAGCTGTACTACCTGCAGACCTTACAGAAGGTAAGCTGGATAAAAGCAGTATTCAGTCAGTTATGGGGAGTCTAAATATTGTGGAAGAAAACATTCAAAGATTTAAAGCAAATTAGTTTACACTTAAAGACACAAAACACAACACCCCATCAGTTTTTGACGGGGTGTTTTTCTTGATAGCGCTCTTAATCTTTAAGAAAACAGTAACAGGATTTTTATGCTAAGTGCTGTATCTTTGAAAGCACTAAAAAAAAAAGACTAACATTAAAAAGCTATGAAATATTCTCTTTTAATTACCCTAATTATTTTAGCTACGAGCTGTAAAGGAATCTCCCAAGAAAAAGAAACATCTAACACACAAACCGAAGTAAAAAAGGAGTTTCCAATTACAAAAACGGAGGCTGAATGGAAAAAGCAACTCACAGATGCGGAATTCTACGTGCTTAGAAAGGCAGCTACTGAAAATCCTTTTACTAGCGCATTGTTAGCTATCAAAAAAGAAGGCACTTATGTATGTGCAGGTTGTGACACCCCTGTTTTCAAAAGTGAACATAAGTTTGATTCTGGTACGGGTTGGCCTAGTTTTGATAAAGAAATTGAAGGTAATGTGACCTATGACGTAGATTATAAAATAGGCTATAAAAGAACCGAGGAACATTGTGCGACTTGCGGCGGTCACCTAGGCCATGTATTTGAAGACGGTCCCTCAGAAACTACAGGAGAGCGACATTGTATTAATGGAGTAGCCTTAAAGTTTATTCCTAGCAAATAAATTAAATTTAGGATGGTATGTATCCATGGGGAAGTTTCATAGAAAGTGCGCGTTTTGAATTTGAACGGTACAAAGCCATGGGCGACAAGACCCTAAGTCAGTTATCCGAAGAAGATATTCAATGGTCCTTAAATGAATCTGATAATTCTATTGCGCTTATCGTAAAACATTTGGCTGGTAATATGCACAGCAGGTGGACTAACTTTTTAACTGAAGATGGCGAAAAAGAGTGGCGCAAGCGAGAAAACGAGTTTACACAGCCGCATAAGAATAAAGCAGAACTAATAGCCTCTTGGAACACGGGATGGAACTGTTTATTTGCTGCTTTACATCAAATAAACAGTTCTAATTTCGATACTATAATCAAAATACGAAACGAAGAACATACGATTATTGAAGCAGTGAACCGCCAGTTGGCGCACTATGCAAGTCACGTGGGGCAACTAGTGCTGATAGGTAAAATGCGCAAGGGAACGGAGTGGGTTTCACTTTCTATCCCTAAAGGCGATACCAAAGGGTTTAATCGAAGAAAATTCAAGCCTAGTAGTCCATAATAAAAATCACATTACTTTGCTTTTAAATTTAACCCAGATTGTTGTCCTTCAAACTTGGTTTTGTATTTTTGCAGCGCTCCCAAAAGGACTTGGGCTTTAACATTAAAAAATTAAAAATATGAGCACTTTCGACGTTATTGTTTTGGGTAGTGGGCCAGGTGGTTATGTTACTGCCATTAGAGCATCGCAACTAGGACTAAAAACCGCAATCATAGAAAAGGAAAGCCTTGGCGGCGTTTGTTTGAACTGGGGGTGTATCCCTACCAAAGCTTTAATAAAATCTGCGCAAGTGTTTGAATACCTGAAGCATGCGGCAGATTATGGACTAAAAGCCGAAGGCGTAGATAAAGATTTTGATGCTGTAGTAAAAAGGAGCCGTAACGTTGCCGGAGGAATGAGTAAGGGTGTACAGTTCTTAATGAAGAAAAACAAGATTGAAGTTCTTAACGGATTCGGCACATTAAAACCCGGAAAGAAAGTATCTGTAAAGGCTGAAGACGGTACCGAAACCGAATATAGTGGGAACCATATCATTATCGCTACTGGAGCTCGAAGCAGAGAACTTCCTAGCTTACCACAAGACGGTGAAAAAATTATTGGATACAGAGCGGCAATGACGCTTAAAGAACAACCTAAAAAATTAATTGTTGTAGGAAGCGGTGCCATCGGTATTGAATTCGCCTATTTTTATAATGCTATGGGTACGGACGTTACCGTAGTAGAATACCAACCAAACATCGTACCTGTTGAAGACGAGGACATCTCGAAACAATTGGAGCGTAGCTTTAAAAAAGCAGGTGTAAAAATAATGACCTCTGCCGAAGTTACAGGAGTAGACACTTCAGGAGATGGTGTTAAAGTTACCGTGAAAACTGCCAAAGGAGAGGAAGTATTGGAAGCAGATATTGTGCTTTCGGCAGTAGGAATTAAAACAAATATTGAAAATATAGGACTAGAAGATGTTGGTATTGCCATTGACAGGGACAAGGTTTTGGTCAATGACTTTTATCAGACCAATATTCCAGGGTATTATGCCATTGGAGATGTCACGCCAGGGCAAGCATTGGCGCACGTAGCCTCTGCCGAAGGTATTTTATGTGTTGAAAAAATAGCAGGAATGCATACGGAAGCCTTGGATTACGGAAACATACCGGGATGTACGTATTGTAGTCCTGAAATTGCATCCGTAGGACTTACAGAAAAACAGGCTAGAGAACAAGGTTTGGATATCAAAGTGGGTAAATTTCCGTTTTCTGCGAGTGGAAAAGCACAAGCCTCAGGAACATCTGATGGCTTTGTAAAGGTCATCTTCGATGCAAAATATGGTGAGTGGCTAGGATGTCATATGATAGGTGCAGGAGTTACAGATATGATAGCTGAAGCAGTTCTAGCCCGTAAATTGGAAACTACCGGCCATGAAGTATTAAAGACTGTGCATCCACACCCAACCATGAGTGAAGCAGTAATGGAAGCCGTGGCAGATGCATATGATGAAGTAATTCATCTGTAACAAACAGTATAAATCCTTTCTTTGAGGGCATACTATATTAAAGTACTTTCCAAAGACTTTTAAGTACTACACGTTTTTGGAAAGCGCTTTACTACCAACTTTATTAGAAGATAAAACCGACACGATACCAGTAGTTTACAATTTTAAATAAAGGAATATGTTGAAATTATTTAGAGTGACTGCAATTTTAGAGGGAATCTCGTATTTAGCTTTGTTTGGAATTACCATGCCCTTAAAATATTGGGCGGAAATCCCAGGCCCAAATAAAATTGTTGGTTATGCCCATGGTGTACTTTTTATTACCTTTATGGCCTTAGCATTGCTCATTTGCATCAATAAAAAGTGGGGAATCAAACGGTTTATTATTTTTGGCATCGCTTCCTTGTTGCCGTTTGCTACATTTTATGTGGAACAGAAATATTTGAAGCCAGCAGAAAGTTAGATTCCATCCACTTTACATACATACATACTACAGAAAACTTTGAATAGCTAAATCATAACTTTGTAGACCAAAACCCAATATTACTCCTTTAGCACCTGAAGATATATAGGAAATATGTCTAAATTCCTCTCGCTTGTGTGTATTGGAAATATGTACTTCTACTACTAGAGTCTTGATTGCCTTAACAGCGTCACCTATACCTACAGAGGTATGGGTATACGCAGCCGCATTTAGAATAATGCCATCGTAGCTAAAACCCACTTCTTGTAACTTAGTTATTAAATCTCCTTCTATATTAGACTGAAAATACTCTAGTTGCACGTCCTTAAACTTAAACTGAAGCGTTGAAAAATAATCTTCAAAAGTTTGTTTACCATACATTTCTGGCTCTCGCTTTCCTAAAAGATTTAAATTAGGTCCGTTAATAATAATTAGCTTCATATGGTAAAAGTAAGGATAAAACGGGGGTATAAAAAAAGCAAAAACCGTAGCTTTCGCTTTTCAAAAATTTTGTGATATAAAACTCTTAAATGGTTTAAAAATCGCCTTATTTATTTAAAACAAAAACAATAGGCCAAATAACACACTGCTGTAGGTAACATCTCCGTTGACAGCCAAATAGGATATATTCAGTTCTGTAGTTCCTCCATTGAGATCTATTCCCATACTAGGCCGATAATAAAAACCTCCTTCGTTTCCTTCATTTATGCCAATAGCATAGCCCACGTCGCCCCCAATTTTGAAACCTGTAGTGGGGTATATCCTAACTGACCCTGCAACCGGGATAAACTGTAGGTTGTCAAATTCGGTTTCTATGACTACGCCGCCAGCAGATATTTCTTGCTTTTCACCAAAAGCATTTGAAAACCCAGTGGTTACCCCTACATCTAATTCTTTAGAAACGCCCCAGTGCTGATACAGGTCTACTCCAAGCACTAAGCTATAGGCTTCTGAAAAATCACCAGTTACCATACCTGCATTTAAACCGGCCCTAAAATTAGTTCGGTCGACATTTTGCGCTTGAGCGCTGAATCCAAAAAGGGTGCTAAATAAAGTAAGTAGAATAAATCTCATAGTATCGCAATTCTAGTATCGTTAAAATGCTATTGGTTTAAAACGCACTTAAAGGGCTTTTTGTTGTAAAAGCATCCGATATATTTGTGCTATGACTATTCATTTCCTAATTGTTTATGGTGATTTTCACTGTAGGACGTAAATAAAGTGAAAGATATTCTTCTACCTCATATTCTAAAAACCAATGAATTTTAATCAGACCCTTCAAAGCATACGTGGTAAGCATAAAATAAGCGTTATATTCCTAAGGCGTATCTTTATGTCATGAACTGGGAACAGGCCAAAAAAGATTACATCCATTACCTAAAATTAGAAAGGGGCTTGTCTGACAATTCCATTCAAAACTACGTTTTAGATATTGAAAAATTAGTTCGTTTTCTAAACGAACATAAAATCGACTACTTGCCCATTACCATAGCACAAAGCACTATTCAGCAATTTATTTATGAAGCAGCAAAAGTGGTAAACCCAAGATCGCAAGCCCGAATCATTTCTGGTCTAAAGAGTTTTTTTAATTATTTAGTCTTTGAAGATTACAGGGCTGATAATCCAATGGATTTAATAGAATCCCCAAAAATTGGAAGAAAACTACCCGATACACTTTCCGAAAACGAAATAAACCAGCTTATTGCCGCTATTGACCTGAGTAAGGCGGAGGGCGAGCGCAACAGAGCCATATTAGAAACCCTTTATGGCTGTGGCCTTAGGGTGTCCGAACTAACTGGAATAAAACTATCCGACCTTTATTTTGAGGAGGACTTTATAAAAGTAACCGGTAAAGGAGATAAACAGCGTTTTGTTCCAATAAGCCGAATCAATAAAAAATATATAGATATTTATAGGAAAGAGATACGCGTTCACCTGAACATAAAAGACGATTTTCAGGACACGCTATTCCTAAATAGACGTGGCAAACAACTCACCCGCGCCATGATTTTTACCATTGTTAAGAATCTAGCAGAAAAAATAGGTTTGAAAAAGAATATAAGCCCACACACGTTTAGACATTCCTTCGCTACACACTTATTGGAAAACGGAGCGGATCTTAGGGCGATACAACAAATGCTTGGCCATGAAAGTATTACAACAACAGAGATATATATGCATGTAGACCGTAGTCATTTGGCTTCTGTTATGAATAAATTTCATCCACGAAAATAAGACAGCTAAGTTATCTTGTATTTTGTAATACAGTTAATCTTTAAACTATGAATAATCTCTATTATACGAACGAATAATCAATCGCGCCTCCCGATCAAACTTCATATAGTTATATACCCAGTTCACAAAAACCACTACCCTCTTCCTAAAACCAATAAGACAAAACAAATGCACAAACACCCAAACAAACCATGCGAATACCCCTTGGAATTTTAGATATTCCAAATCACAGACTGCCTTATTTCTGCCTGCAGTTACCATACTACCTCTGTCTTTATATGCAAAAGGGCGCAGCGGTTTTTGTGCTATCAAACGAACCAGATGCTCCCCTAATTACCTGCCTTGCTGTATGGCCGGTTGCGCCATCATAGGATGACCATTTGGGTGTTTATCGCTCTACATGCAGGCGATATCGCCTATGGCCAAGATTTCTGGATGATCTAGCACCTGATTGTATTCATTTACTTGCAAGCGATTACCACAAGCCAATAAGTCTTTGGCATCTAGTCCTTTTATGGTTGCACCCATAACCACAGCAGCCCATACTACGGTAACCGACGTAAAACTTAAATCGGAATTTGTGGTCACCGTTTTACCGTCATAACTAGTAACTTGCACATTCTTCCAAACTTGCACACTTAACTTTTCTAAGAAATTCTCTGCTTTTCTGGAGGCCACTTCGCTCATGGCATCTAAAATTCGATCACCACTTGGAATGAGATTAATAGTGGCCCTTCGGGTGTCCAAATCTGGATAGTCCTTTGGTAATATTCCCTTTTTAATGTCTGCCAAGGCACCCACCAATTCTACCCCGGTTGATCCACCGCCAACGATAACGAAGTTCATTAACGCATCCCGTGCATGGTAATCATCTGTAAGCAAGGCCTGTTCAAAATTCTCCTCAATTAAACTACGCAAGTTTAAAGATTGTGGGATAGTCTTCATAGCCATGGCATTTTTCTCTAACTGGGTATTCCCATAAAAATTGGTCTAAGAACCCGTTGCCAGTATTAAATAATCATAGGATAATGAACCTATAGCAGTATTTAATCACTTCTTTTCTGCAGCTATTTCCTGCACCTCGGCCAATCTAAAAAAGAAATTATCATAGCCAATCAATACTTTCCGTAGCGGATAGGCAATGGAGTCTGGTTCTAGCCCGCCCGTAGAAACTTAATAAAGTAGCGGCTGAAAGCAATGATAATTATTCTTGTCCAACAACACTACCTGCACGTCCTTTTTACTTAATTCTTGGGCGAGCGGAACGCCATCAAAGCACCCACCAATTATTACAATTCTCGGAAAAGTAGAACATGGTATATTCATAATTTAAATCTAGCTAGCATACTTAAACAATCCCATTTCTTTTAGACCAGAATACATACTTTTTAGTACTTTTAAAGAATTACTAAAAATCAATATAACGATGCGAAAATCTTATCTTCTAACCTTAGTGCTTTCTATTTTCTTTTCAACAATTAAAGGGCAGGACAGCTCTGCCCCTATTTTAAAACAATTAGAGTCAAAAAGTGAACAGTATGGAAACATTGCCCAAGAAATATGGAATTTGGCAGAAATGGGTTATCAAGAGGAAAAAAGCTCGGCACTATTACAAAAAACACTGTCCGATGCGGGATTTAAGATAACCAAAGGGGTTGCAGGAATACCTACGGCATTTATTGCAGAATACGGAAGTGGAACACCGATTATTGCCATTATGGGAGAGTACGATGCACTTCCAGGACTTTCTCAAGAGGCGGTTAGTGAAAAAAAATCTGCAGGAAAAGCATCAGGCCATGCTTGCGGACATCATTTATTCGGTACTGCATCCGCGGCCGCGGCCATCGCTTCCAAAGATTGGTTGGCCACAAATAAGGAACAAGGTACTATTCGATTTTATGGTACCCCTGCAGAAGAGGGTGGGTCAGGAAAAGTGTTTATGGTTAGAGAAGGACTTTTTAATGATGTGGATATCGCATTACACTGGCATCCTAGTTCTCAAAATACAGCTAGTGCGGGAGCTGCGCTAGCTAATAAATCGGCAAAATTTAGATTTTATGGAGTTTCTGCTCATGCTGCCGGTTCTCCAGAAAAAGGACGTTCTGCGCTAGACGGTGTAGAAGCCATGAATACAATGGTAAATATGATGCGAGAACACATCCCACAGGAAGCACGTATACATTATGTAATTACCGATGGTGGAAAAGCGCCTAACGTGGTTCCTGATTTTGCTGAAGTCTACTATTATGCACGTCATAACACAAGGGATGTTGTAATAGATATTTTTGACCGTATGGTAAAAGCAGCAGAAGGCGCAGCGTTAGGAACCGGCACAACAATGGACTATGAAATGATTGGTGGTACGCACGAATTACTACCAAACCTCACACTTCAAAAATTAATGCACGATAACTTGTCCAAAATTGGGGGTATTGAATATTCCGCTGAGGAAAAAATATTCGCAGATAAAATTGCTCAAAGCTTAGGTCAAGAAAAAGCAGATTTAGCTATGGCAAAAAATGTGCAACCTTATAGGACCGAAGCAAGAGCTTACGGCTCTACCGATGTTGGTGATGTTAGCTTTACTGTCCCCACAGTTGGTATGGGTGCTGCCACTTGGGTACCAGGAACACCTGCTCATAGTTGGCAAGCAGTTGCAGCCGGAGGAACAAGCATAGGCAACAAAGGAATGATGGTAGCCGCCAAAACATTGACATTAACCGCTATTGAGCTATTTGGTAATAATACCTTAGTTTCCGAAGCAAAAAAAGAGTTCCAAGAAAAAAGAGGAGCTGATTTCAAATACATACCACTATTAGGAGATCGAGCACCAGCATTAGATTACAGGAATTAAATAGTAATTTCTATAGTACCTTTAAAAGTAAATTCAAGGGCAATACCAAATTTAGTGAAGTGTTTGAGCTTGATTTTTTTATATAAAAAACTAGAAATAGGTGTAACAAAGTAAACCCACTACACACTAATGAAACAATAACCAACAACCCATATTGAACAAGGAACTGGAACATAAATTTGTGACCGAGCTGCAGGACAACCAAAATATTGTCCATAAAGTTTGTACGCTTTATACAGATGACCGCGACTCTCACAACGATTTGTTTCAAGAAATAACGATTCAACTATGGAAAGCTTATCCTAAATTTAGGGGAGAAGCGAAATTTAGTACTTGGATGTACCGCGTGGCTCTAAATACGGCTATCACCTTATATAGAAAATCTAAAAAACGCATTGACACTCAAGATTATGAATCGGTAATTTTTAAGATTAAAGCTGATGAATATGATGAAACCGAAGAACAGCAATTAAAATTAATGTACAAAGCAGTACGCCAATTGGGAGATGTAGACAAGGCACTGGTATTCCTATACTTAGAAGAAAAAAATTACACGGAAATATCGGAAACGCTAGGGATAACAGAAGTAAACGCCCGGGTTAAGATGAACCGTATCAAAACAAAATTAAGAACCATTTTGAATCCTTGAGTTATGATGGATGAACTGGAATTATTAAAAAGAGACTGGCAGAAAAAGGATGCGGAGTTGCCTAAATTGAGCTACGAAGATATCCATAAAATGATTTGGAAAAAATCTTCCTCTATCGTAAAATGGATTGTAATCATCAGTATTTTAGAGTTTACGCTACCGCAACTTTTATTATTTGTACCTCCTATGGAAGAGGCACTGCAGATTTATGACGACATAGGAGTTACCAACTATATTTTTGCCCTCTCCTTGGTGATTTATACCGTCGCCATCTACTTTATTTTTCAGTTTTACAGAAGATATAAGGAGATATCTGTTTTAGATGATTCAAAAAACTTAATGAAGAAAATCCTAAAGACAAGAAAAACAGTAAAGTACTATGTACTGTTTTCACTCTCTATGATAATGGTTACTATTATCATTATGATTATCGGAGTTTATTTAAACGATGACATAACCCATATAGTCCCAGAACTCAAGGATAGTCTTCAAAACATATCGCCAGATAAGCTAAAAATCACCCTGATACTAACCATAGGTATTACAGGTGTTTTGTTGACCGTACTAATGGGTTTTGTTTACTTTTTACTCTACGGCCTCCTTTTAAGGAAACTGAATAAAAACTATGCCGAATTAAAACAGTTGGATTTTTAAGAATTATTTGTCTTACGCCACTTACGTTCTTTGTTTTCCTCCTCGTAGGCTAAGAGCTCTTTTTTAGAAATTACTTTTAGGAAAGATGGGTGTTGCTCTATAGCGTACTCTAATTTTTCAATAATAGATGCTGTAGTTTCATTTTCATAATCGATATCCAACGGTTCTTTGATTACCATAGACTGCAGAATTCCTTTCTTTTTTACCCGCAATCCCTGCTTATCAAAAGAACGCCTAAACCCATCGATTACTACAGGCACCACTATAGGTTTGTATTTTTTTATGATGTGCACAGTTCCTTTTCTTATTGGTTTCCAAGGTGTGGTAGTCCCTTGCGGAAAGGTAATTACCCACCCATCGTCCAAAGCCTTTCCAATATTGGAAATATCACTCATCTTTACCTGTCTGTTAACATCCTTACCTTGTGCACGCCAAGTTCGCTCTACACTAACAGAACCTGCGTATGCCATAACCTTTGTCAACAAACTTTTACCCATTGTTTCAGCAGCGGCTACGTAATACATATTTAATTTTGGTTGCCAAATATAGCCAAGGTTCTTAATGGAGTTTTCGCGCCCACTTAAACTGGCATTGAACACATGAAACATCGCCACAACATCTGCAAAATACGTTTGATGGTTACTTACAAAAAGCACATTGTGCGCAGGTAGGTTGCGAATTATATCGGAACCTTCTATCTCCAATTTATTAAAACGTTTGTAGCGCTGATGACTTAGAACCGCTAAAATTCTAATCAACCACTTTTTAATAAACAAATTATGCCCAAAAGGGTTCTTACTGAAAAATCCCATAACTGCTAAAATAAGAAATATGGTTTATAACACTTGTTTTAAAAGCACCTTAATCTCGTTTAACATCATGGCCGTTGCTCCCCATACAATGTAACCGTTTAATTTAAAGGCAGGTACATCAACATTTGTAGCATAGGACGTTGTTATTTTTTTTGTGGTTACGCTCTCATCCAATAAAAAATGAGCAAGCGAAACCTCTAAAAGGTCGGCGACCTCCGATTCCTGAATTACAAAAGGTTTGGGTTTTTTATAGAGACCAATAAAAGGTTGTACATCAAAATTACTAGGAGGAATAAAAACTTCAGTTAATTCTTTTAGTACCTGAATGTCATCAGGATGCACCCCTACTTCCTCATGCGTTTCCCTTAATGCGGTCACCATTGAATTTGCATCCTCCTTTTCTGCTTTACCACCAGGAAAAGCAACTTGATTGCTATGCACGCCTTTATAGGTTTTTCTTAAAATGAACAACAGGTGTGTTTCTTCCTGTTCATTTGGATAAAACAAGGCCATGACAGCTGCCTTTCTGGGCGTTTCTTTATTCAATTTGGCTTCTAGGAGTTCATTAATCCTGAACTCTGGAACCATTTTATGATGCGAAGCCTCCCCCGGTAGTGGCAGATTCTCTATTTTTGATATCCGTTGTTCAAAAATGTTGAAATTCATGTGTTTAAAAAAAATTTGGCTACCCCTTGCTGCGGTAGTAGTACTATTGATAGGATGCAAAGATAGTCCTAAGAATATAAAAGCTGCGAAAACAACTGTCTCAACTGCAATAGATACTACAAAAACGGAAATCACCGAAAATGAGGAAGAAAAGGAAGAAGCGTTTAAACTTACAGAAGAAAACGCCATCGATTTCTTTTTTGAATATCAGCAAAACCTAAAGGACGATAAAGTTAAGATTACTACGAGATTTGGTTCGTTTGTGGTGGAACTGTACGATAATGTTCCCTACCACAAAGCCAATTTCATCTACCTGACCAAGAACGGTTATTTTAAGGACACACAATTCTATAGGGTGGTCAAAAATTTTATTATTCAAGGTGGAAACTCGGATGACACGAAGACCGCAAAAAAACGTAGTGCCATTGGCCGATATCTATTACCGCCAGATACGCGCAAAGGCCACAAACACGATAGAGGAACCATTTCTATGCCAAGCAGCGAAATCAACAATCCGCATATGTTGGCATCTCCGTTCGAATTTTTTATTGTCACCACAAACCCTGGCTCTTATCATTTGGATGGTGACTTTACCCCTTTTGGCAAGGTTGTGGAAGGAATGGATGTAGTTGACAAAATAAACACGCAACCTGTTGGCAAGGGAGACTGGCCGCAACAGAACACCTATATACAAGATGCGGTGGTGGTTGAATAAATGTTGGGTTGAAGTGCGCTACTTTTCACTTCACAAGAAACCATAACCTTAATCCTTATAAATATTGGGTAAGGAAATTTTAAAACGAACGGCCAACAAACGCATTACAATAATCGAAAGTATAGCGGCCACATAAGCATACGTAGTATCGAAAGGAAACTGAATGAGGACAAAATAAATAATCCCGCCTAAGATACAAATGGTAGCATATACTTCTTTCCTGAAAATTACAGGAATCTCGTTACAAAGAATATCTCGGATAACACCACCAAAACTGGCCGTGATAGTTCCTAAAATAATACATATTACAGGAGATAGTCCGGCATTTAAGCCCTTCTCTACTCCTACCATGGTGTACAGTCCAATACCAATCGTATCAAAAAGAAATAAGGATTTTCTAAAATACCTTAGCTGGTTTACAAAGATAATAGCAACAAAAAAAGTCGCAGAAATAGTAATGAGATACACCGGGGTAGTCATCCAATTTACAGGCGTATTTCCTATAAGTAAATCTCGAAGCGTTCCTCCACCAATCGCAGTTACGAAAGCAATAATCAACACCCCAAAGAGGTCTAATTTTTTTTCCATCGCTACCAAAACGCCTGATATCGCAAAGGCAATGGTTCCTAAAATATCAATGACCAAATAAAACATAAGCTAACGTTGTTGAGTATAATAACAGTAATCTTTTATAACGATATCCACAAAGTCAGTCGGTTGCTTATCACTCGTTATCTGTGTGACTTTTTTGATTCTTGTGCTCAAAGATAAGATTACGTTGTAATTACCGTTGCGTTTTGCCTTATCATAAAGATCTTTTATAGTACCCATTTCGGTATCCGTAAATACGGTAACCTGAGAAAATTGTGGCACATAATCCTGTGGCAGCTCTCTAAGCAGGATGTCTTTTAAAAAAACACGCCTTTTTTCGCTTATTATGGTCGTACCTGCTGCTATATCTCCCACACGTTGTCCTTTGCCTCGCATTAAAATAGTAAATATTGCCACACCTCCCGAACTTACGGAAATATCTACAATCCTCAGAATCCATCGTATAAAATAACTAAAAAAATCAGGCTTGGAGCCATCTAGCTTTACTACCCTCAGTTGCATTAAATACTTTCCTATAGTTTTTCCTTCCATTAAGGTCTCCAGCACTAAATAGTATAGAAAAGCTGGTACCCCTGCAACCATAAAAATAGCCCACTGATCACCAGCGTTAACGTGTAACGCCAAAAGAAGCCATATCATAAGCACATAATAGATAACAATGATTAGCGTATCTATAATGAAAGCCAATATACGATCACCCAAGTGTGCTGTATTTTGATCTATGCTTATATTTTGGGCTGTTTCTATTTGAAATTGTTCCATTCTTTTGTTTCTTTGATATAAACTATAAAGTTAATGCGCGAGGCCGCTTTTGTAAAACAAAATAAGGACAAATGGTCAACTTTTGAAAGCGTATTGGTTAACAAAACGGATATAGCTCCAAATGTATTGTCTGATTTATACATTGAAATTACAGATCATTTAAGCTACGCAAAGACCTTTTATCCTACAAGCAACACGGAACGTTATTTAAATGCCTTAGCTTCCCAAGCGCATCAAAAGATTTACAGGACCAAACGCGAATCCAAAAACAGAATTATAAGTTTCTGGAAAACAGAATTTCCAATGATGTTCAAACAACACCATAGGGAACTGCTCATCGCTTTTTTGGTCTTCACTTTCTTTACATTTGTGGGTGCTTTTTCCGCTGCCAATGAAGGTGATTTTGTACGCTCTATTCTTGGAGACGGCTATGTGAATATGACCTTGGAGAATATAGAAAAGGGCGACCCCATGGCGGTGTATAAAAAAATAGGGGAATTTAATATGTTCCTTGGCATTACCATTAACAATATACGTGTGGCACTTATGGCTTTTGTGTACGGTTTTTTGCTTGGTATTGGCACGCTAATGATTATGCTACAGAACGGAATTATGTTAGGTAGTTTTCAATATTTCTTTTATGAGAAAGGGCTGTTATGGGAATCCATGCGCACCATTTGGATTCATGGTACTATTGAAATATCGGTTATTATTATTGCAGGAAGTGCGGGACTTGTATTGGCCAACGGTATGTTATTTCCAGGCACCTATACCCGATTAGAATCGTTTAAAAGAGGTGTTAAAAACGGACTTAAAATCATATTGAGTACTGTACCTTTCTTTATCATAGCTGGTTTTCTAGAAGGTTTTGTCACTAGACATACAGAAATGCCCGACTGGCTTGCGATAGTAATTATTACAGGTTCCCTTGCTCTAATTATATTCTACTATGTTATGTATCCATACCAACTACATAAAAATCAAAAAGCAATATGAAAAGCAATTATATTGAATTTAAAAAACAACGGGAACTAGGGGAAATACTATCAGATACCTTTGCCTTTTTTCGTAACGAGTTCAAACCATTCTTTACTATCTTCTTTAAAATTGTAGGTCCGTTTTTGGCGGCAATGGTAGTTTCATTGGTGCTGTATTTATACGTTGCAGGTGACTCCCTTAATGTAATGGTGTTCAATTCTGATATGAACGCTACAAATCTGGCCACAACTGCTGTAGTAAGCTTTGTTTATATACTATCCTTGGTTGCCGTATACACCATGTCTCAATCTACCGTGCTACATTATATAAAATCCTATGCCAATGGTAAAGGAACTATTGATATAGAAACCATACAAAAAGAGGTGTATGACAGTTTTTGGAGTTTTATTGGGTTAGGCATCATGGTTGGTCTTTCTGTAGGGTTGGGCTTTATTTTTTGTATCATTCCAGGAATCTATCTATATGTTCCCCTATCTCTCTCATTCTCCGTTTTGGCATATAATAGAATGGGGGCATCAGATGCGTACAGCTATAGTTTTGCCTTAGTAAAAGAGGAGTGGTGGATGACCTTTGCTACTATATTTGTAATTGGTATTATTGTAGGGATAGCTACCTATGTTTTTGCAATACCAACAGTCATATACCAATGGTTAAGAATGGGTATATTTTCTGGAGAAATAGATGCAGAAGGGATGATGGATATGTTCAAAGACCCAATTTACATTCTATTGAACGTCATTAGCACACTAGCTCAATTTTTATTGAACCTTATAAGTATTATCGCAGGCGTCTTTATTTACTTTAACCTCAACGAAAAAAAGAATTTTACAGGTACCTACGAGCGTATAGATAACCTAGGTCAAATACGCGAAAACTAACGATGCGAAACCCGTTAATAATTGGTTTGCTATGTACCTGCTGGGCTCCCCTTTGGGCCCAGGACAGCATTGCTATGATTAAAAAGGACACTACTGAGCTTAGACCGATACAAATTGAAGAAAGCCAACTAGAACACTTTAGGAATAATCCAGATTTTGATTACGAAGAAGCAATATCTGTAGCACCAGACTGGTGGATTGCTTTCAAAAACTGGATAGCCACTATTTTTATTAAATTTTTTGAGTGGCTCTTTGGGGTAGAAAAAGCAGCCGGTGCCTTTGGTACTTTTTTACACCTAATCCCTTATGTGCTTTTGGCCGTTTTTTTATTTATTCTTATCAAATTTTTCATTGGTGTAAATACTAGGGCAGTCATGCATGCGAAAAAAAATCAGGCTATCGTTGCGCTATCCGAAGAGGAGCATATCATTAAAAACGAAGATATACAACAGCTGATTGAAAATGCTATTGGACATAAAGACTATCGTTTGGCCGTGCGGTATTATTACCTCTACATACTACAACTCATGAGCGAAAAAGAATTGATTGTTTGGGAATTGCAAAAAACAAACGAAGATTATAAACTGGAGTTACAAAAGCAAGAGCTCGTGGAACCATTCGCTACAAGCACCCGACTATATAACTACTTTTGGTATGGAGAATTTCCAATAGACAAGACAAAATATAAGAAAGCGGAAGCCAACTTCCTTTCGTTAAAAAAATTATTGATGAATGGGTAAAAAGAGTACCATATATATGATTATTGCGGTACTAACACTATCCGCATTTATGCTCTTGGAGTATAATAAACCCAAGGAAATTAATTGGTTTCCGTCCTATGTGGCTACCCATAAAATTCCCTACGGGACGTATATCTTCAACACTGTAATAGAAGCTGTTTTTCCTGATCAGCTGACACAGGTCTATGCACCTCCTTTTGAATTTATAGGTGCAAACAATACCTTGTCTGGCACCTACTTCTTTGTTAACAATGATATACAATTTAATCAAGAAGAACTTAATACCCTGTTGGATTGGACGCACAAAGGCAACACGTTATTTATAGCATCTAAAAACTTTGAAGAAAAATTAAAGGATACACTGGGCCTTGATACGGATACTTTTTATAGCGGATTTGAAACAAGTCAGAAACAAACATATGCCCTTGTAAACCCAAGGTTTCAAATAAGTGATTCCGTTACCTTTGATAGGGATACCGCTACTCCATATTTTAGCGAAATAGATACGGTAAAAAGTACGGTCCTAGGTCAAGTAGCTATCTTGAACGAAGAAGCGCTCCAGCTGCAAATAACTCTAATAGCACAACCATTTGGGGATGGCAAAATCATTCTATCCACATTTCCAGAAGCATTTACCAACTATTTTATGCTTACTGGAAAAAACAAGGACTATACCGCCGGTCTCCTATCCTATCTAGATGGTACTAGACCTATTTATGTAGATAATCATTACAAAAACGGAAAATCGTTCTACAGCTCGCCCATGTACATTTTCCTAAATACCAAGGAGCTTAAATGGGCGTACTATATTGCTTTAATCGGTGCACTAATTTATGTGATTTTTGAAGGAAAACGGAAACAACGTGCAATTCCTGTGATAGCACCGCTTACCAATAGAACGTTAGATTTTACGCGTACCATCTCAGATATGTATTATGTACAAAGCGACCAAAAGACCATTGCCGAGCATAAAATAAATTACTTTTTAGATTGGATACGTACACGCTATTATTTGGGAAGCATTACTAAAGAAGATGATTTCTATAGCCATCTGGCCCAACGTAGTGGTCATTCCTTAAAATTTGTAAGCCGTGTTTTCTCTTTTATGGAACACATTAGAAACAGCGAACAACTATCGGATGCCGACCTACTAAAACTAAATACCTTAATTCAAAAATTTAAAGCTAAAGCTGATGGAAAATAACGAACCACAATCCAACGACCTTGATTTCAACAATAGGATTCCTTTAGAAGGGCTTCAAAAAGCAGTAGGCGATATAAAAGTAGAACTGGCAAAGGTTATTATAGGCCAAGAGAACTTTATAGAGCTTTTAATTGTTTCCCTTCTGGTAGATGGCCATGTGCTCATAGAAGGAGTGCCCGGTGTTGCAAAGACCATCACTGCAAAACTATTCGCTAAGACCTTAAAAACCAATTTTAGCCGCATACAGTTTACACCAGATTTAATGCCGAGCGATATTCTTGGCACCAGTATTTTTAATGTAAAATCTTCTGAGTTCGCGTTTAAAAAAGGTCCTATTTTCTCTAACATTATATTGATTGATGAAATAAATCGGGCACCAGCAAAAACGCAGGCTGCTATGTTTGAGACCATGGAAGAGCGTCAAGTTACCATGGATGGTACTACCTACCCAATGGCAGTACCTTTTATGGTCTTAGCCACGCAAAACCCTATTGAACAAGAAGGCACCTATGCCCTACCTGAAGCACAATTAGACCGTTTTCTATTTAAGGTAAAAGTAGAGTACCCTAGCGTAGCAGAAGAAGTATTGATATTAAAAACGCACCACAAACGCAAAGGGAATCTGCCACTAAAAGAGATAAAGAATGTGCTTACTCCTAAAGCACTTTTAGGTTTCAAAAGTCAGATTCAGGAAATTGTGGTAGCGGAAAAAATATTCCAGTACATTGCAGATATCATTACAAAAACCAGAAATCATCCGCATTTATATCTTGGGGGATCCCCCAGGGCTTCCATTGCTGCATTGAACAGTGCCAAGGCATTAGCTGCCATTAACGGTAGGGATTTTGTGACTCCAGAAGATGTTAAGAAGGTGTTGGTTCCCGTTCTTAACCATAGGGTGATTTTAACTCCGGAACGCGAAATGGAGGGTATGACGACCGAAAGCGTAGTGCAGGTGATTACCGAAAGTGTAGAAATACCTAGATAGATGCAGTTTTTAAAATCGTTCTACATACATAACACCTTTTTTAGGTACTTGGCGCTGCTCAGTGCCTGCTTTATACTAGCGTTCTGGTTAAAGTGGTTATATCCTATCGCTTGGGTATTGATCTTGGTGCTGGTAGCCGCTTTTTTGTTTGATGTTTTTCTGCTTTACGGAACCAGCAAAGGAATGGAGGCTAAAAGAGTATTACCCAAAAAATTATCCAACAGCGATTTAAATCCCATTAGTATACAATTCCATACCAATTATCCTTTTAAAACAAACATCAGCTTTATAGATGAGCTACCTCAGCAATTCCAGAAAAGGGATTTTGAATACAACACCAAGGGGATTAAAGGCGAGAAACAAGTTTTTGAATATACGGTACGGCCTGTTGATAGAGGCGAATATATTTTTGGAAACCTAAACGTATATGCCTCCTCTCCCCTGCGCATTATAAAACGTCGCTTTGTATTCCAAAAAGATCAGATGGTACCCGTGTACCCGTCAGTCATTCAAATGCAGCAGTACGATTTTTTGGCTATGAATAATCGCTTGTCTAACATCGGCCTTAAAAAAATACGGAAACTAGGCCATACCCAAGAATTTGAACAAATCAAAGAATATATACCCGGAGACGATATCCGTACACTAAACTGGAAAGCTACGGCAAAGCAGCACCTGTTGATGGTAAACCAATACCAAGATGAAAAATCGCAGCCTGTTTATTCTATTATAGACACGGGCAGGGTCATGAAAATGCCCTTTAATGGACTTAAATTACTGGATTACGCTATTAATAGCGCCTTAGCCTTTAGTAATGTGGCTTTAAAACGGCACGATAAGACAGGTTTGGTCACGTTCTCAAAACAAATTGAAACCTACTTGCCTGCGGTTCAAAAACCTACCTATCTCAATAATATTCTAGAAACGCTTTACCATACAGACACCGAGTTCACAGACTCCGATTTTGGTGCTTTATACGGGCATGTAAAGCGAAAGATAAATCAAAGGAGTTTGCTTTTGTTATATACCAATTTTGAGCATATATCTGCCTTAAAAAGACAAGTACCGTATTTTTTAGGATTGGCAAAAAAACACGTATTAGTGGTCATATTTTTTGAAAATTCTGAACTGGAAAAACTAATTGCCACCGATGCCGAAGACCTGCAGGCCATTTACCATAAAACCATTGCCGAAAAGTTTTCCTTTGATAAAAAACTAATGCAAAAAGAACTACAACGGTATGGGATACAGACGATCCTCACCAAACCAGAAGAACTGACCATAAATACGATAAATAAATATTTAGAAATTAAAGCAAGAGGCTTGTTATAAACCGTCCTTAATAAAATAACCGGCCTGTATGGCTGCTACAATGTCACCAGAACCGTTTTCAAAATCAGCGGTAAAATCGGTATCAACCGTATTTATGTTTATTGCTAAAGGAGAGCACCCACAACGTTTGCCACTACCCCGTCTACTATCTAAAATCATATCTAGTACCAAACCAGAAATAATACCACCTATAGCGGTATAGATGATGTCATCGTTTTCCCATACTGCGCCTCTAGATTGATTGTACGCTTCCTTTGCTAAGCTAGCGGCAAGACTGCTACCTGCTGCTCCGACCCATGTCCAACCCCTACTCTTAAATACTTTATGAGCGGCATAACCTCCTACCGCGCCTATCGCTAAACCAGCACCTAGGTGCTTACCTGCATTGGTAGTTTTTTGGGTATATCCAAAAGCACATGTAATCATTAAAAAAAGTAGTAGGGAACTATTTTTCATCTTTCATCTAAATTTCATACTCGCATACATAATGTGGTATCGTTTGATTAATTATAGAACAACTGTCTATTCTTAATATCTTAAAACAATCTTGTTTGCGCTGACCCTACTTTAATTTTTAAAATGGCAATTTAACCCTGTAAAAAGGCGGTACAACGAATGGTTTAATCCTTAAATACCATAGTAAAAAATAGTATTTGTGTAAAGAAGACAACATCAGACGTTTACAATAGCCTATTGTATTTGTTTAAAAATCGCCTAAAAAATCGAGTGGACTCTTAGCATTAAGAAGGTGCTTGTTAGACACATGCGTGTAGCGCATTGTAGTCTTGATGATATTATGGCCCAATAGTTCTTGAATACTACCGAAATCTGTACCCGATTCCGATAGGTGTGTCGCGTGCGCATGCCTACGGCTGTGCAAGGTTACCCTCTTCTTTATAACTACCCTTTTAAGGGCCGATTTGAATACGGCTCTAAGACTTTCGGAAGCATATTGGCCGTTCCTACCTTCAAAAAGATAGGTTTTGGGCCTATTCCTCTTATAATAGCCCCGTAATACATTTTTTAATGATTCTGAAAAAGGCAGTACCCTATAACGTTTGCCCTTTGCATTTTGTATAAATACTCCGTTACGGTCCTCATCTAAATGGGTAATCTTTAGTACACGTAGTTCGACACTTCTTAAACCTAGAGCATACACGGTGGTCAACATAGCCCTATGCTTTATATTCTCGGTAACGGAAAGTATACGTTTTACTTCTTGCAGCAAAAGTATTTGCGGCAGCACGCGTTACGGTTTTCTGGGTCTTAGCGTGTCTAAATCTAATTGTGTATTATCCCTTTAGTTCATGCAGAGCAAAACTGCACTAAGTACTTGTTTTTGACTTGTATATGCGTACTTTTTATCGACTATAAGTTCCCTTATTTTCTGTAATAAGAATTTAGCATCTAACCGATGTATTTCATGCTCAAACCCTATGTATTTAGCAAAAGTAACCAGCAGTCCTGTATAGGAAATACTCGTGTTTTCGCTATATCTTATTATTTTTAATAGCGTTCTTATATTTTCAAAATCTGTGATATGCAGCTTGGTTCATTGTTATCACCAAGATATCAAATAATTACTTATACACATTAATATCGGGTAGGTTATACCTTCTTTTTTGGTAAATTGCTTATATCCATTAATTAGCAATACTACCCAAAAACAACGAAGTATTGAAACATAGATTTTATAATAAGAATAAGAACGAGCGGAATCAAATCCAAATAATCATTGCGTTATCTGCATTAACAATAATACTCACATCCTTATTTTTGTCGTGGAAAACTGGAACTTATATAATTGGAATGCTAACTTTTCCGATTGTTTTGTCTATAATCGCGCCATTCTTTGATACACCAGCTTTAAAAAAAAACGGAAAATTATTTTATTACTCATCTCTTTTCATTGCTGAACAACCTAAAAATGAAATTATTACTATACACGGAGGAACTTTGTTGGACTATTTTTTCGTTATTGATAGAAAAATGAATGGAAAGCAAAGAACCAATTTTATAATCCAAAAGTATTTACAAGGAGTTTTATGTCTAATCGAAAAGTACGAGGACACGAAAAAAACTAACTTAAAAATTTGTGGGACAAGCTATATAATAAATGTAAGGACAGCAGAAAAATTAGGTTTCAAAATAAAAAAAACAGATTTCCTACAAAAGATGATTTTAACTTATAATTATTTTAATCTTTTGATTTCAAATTCTATTGCAAAAAATAAGATTTCATTTCCAAACTTAAAGAAAACCAGAACTTTTGAGGCTGATTTAAATCAATTGATTGAACGAAAAACATATATAATAGAATTGAACAACAAGCTGAAAAGTACTATTACTAACACTGTATATAAAACATAACTATTATAGGATTTTCTAGAGGTATCTATGTATTTTCAAAGACCTCAAAATTTTTAAATTTGGCTTTTAGAATGATAAAGATTAAAAGAAAAATTCGAAAAAAATGCTAACTGAAAATAAGATAAGCAAGTATTTACTTTACGCAATTGGTAAAATAGTGCTCGTGGTTATTGGTGTTTTGATTGCATTGCAAATCAACAATTGGAATGCAAAACAAAAAATTGATAAAGAAGAAATAGGCATAGTATGTAACCTTTTAGAAAGTCTAAATTCTGCCAAGGAGCAATCTGATATTGAGATTTTTAAAGAAAAGCAAAAGAGGGACGCACTTCTATTTGCATTAGGAAAAAGTTCTAACAAGGGTAAGCTTAATGTAAATACTATTTCTGACTAATTGTTTTACGACATAATGTGGAATTCTAATCCAATATTGCCAGTAATAAATTCGTATTCAGATATAAAAAATACTGGTAAAATAGCAATTGTAAAAAGTCGCAGTATACGTGAGAGTTTTACCAATTTAGAACGAACGCTTACCAATTTACCTAGTTTAGTAACTGATCGCTTAATACTACAACAAATGCGAATCGATGATATTATTGTTAATGATTTAAATTTTGTTAGAATGTTAAAATCAATTGACCCTAGTATCAATATTGATAATGAATCACAAAACAACTATAGCTTAATTTTAAATAATCAAAAAACAAGAAACTTGCTAGCTCTTAAGTTAAGTCTCACTTATTCAACGATTAAACCTCGACAAGAATTTGGAGATGAAATAGATGATTTAATACAATTTTTAGAAGTCGAATTAAAAGGAAGAAATAACAAAAGGCAAATAATTTGATAGCTCATTACCTTGGATTAGACCTACATGCTGTTGGTCTATGCTTATCCTTTTAGCGCTGGAATGGTTTTAACTTGTGAACCTAATATATATATATATATCCCTGAACAAGGAATTGACTATAGGCTTAAGGTTTGTTTTTTAACCACCAAAGATGTAATATCTGCTTAACAGCAGTGATGCCTAAAGAAATTAATAAATAATTAAATAACAATAATAATGATAGGAATAGGAGGATCAACCATAAAAGCAGAATTGGAGGCTATTGAACCCATAGCACATTTAGTTAAGCCAATACAAAAACAAGAATTTCAACAAAGAATTGATAAGGCTTGTCAATTGATGAAAGATCAAAATGTACCAGGGTTATATTTACATTCTGGTACAAATTTATTCTACTTTACAGGAATGAAGTGGAATGCAAGTGAGAGAATGGTTGGTGCTTTATTATTTCCAAATGGAAAACTAATTTATATTGCTCCTGCGTTTGAAAAAGGAACTATTTTCGACTATATGCAATTGGAAGGAGTTGTTCATGGTTGGGAAGAACATGAATCTCCATATGAACTATTGGTAACGCTTTTGAAAGAAAATGGAATTGAATCTGGAGTTATTTCCATTGATGAAGCAACGCCATTTTTTGTTTTTGACGGAATTAGAAATTGTCAAAATTCATATCAATTCGTCAATGCGAAACCTATTACGGCAGGTTGTAGAATGATTAAGTCTGATGCAGAAATTACTATCATACAACATGCAATGAACATTACATTAGAAGTTCAGAAAGCAACGGCAAGAATTTTACATGCAGGAATTTCTGCAAAAGAAGTTACTAATTTTATTCATGATGCTCATGTGAAATATGGGATTCAATCTGGATCGTATTTCTGTATTGTATTATTCGGAGTAGATTCATCTTTTCCGCACGGTGTAAAATCACCCAAAGATTTGGAAGAAAACGAAGTAGTTTTAGTTGATACAGGTTGTATGATACATGATTATATTTCTGACATTACAAGAACCTATGTTTTCGGAAAAGCAAACGAAGAACAAACTTATATTTGGAACATCGAAAAAGAAACACAACAAGCAGCTTTTGTTGCAGCACAGCTAGGTAATACATGTGCTGATGTTGATGATGCATCAAGAGTTATATTAGAGTCTCATGATTTAGGACCTGATTATAAATTACCCGGCTTACCACACAGAACAGGTCATGGAATTGGATTAGGGATTCATGAATGGCCATATATTGTTAGAAACGACAAAACAGTTTTAACATCAGGAATGACTTTTAGTAATGAACCCATGATTTGTGTTCCAGATAAATTTGGAATTCGGTTAGAAGATCATATCTACATGACAGAGGAAGGTCCTAAATGGTTTACAAAACCTATGCATTCAATTGAAAATCCTTTTGGAATTAGTAACAATCATTAAAAAGTATATCTAATAAATATAAATTAAAATGAAAAAATATTAAACTTCTTACTGCAATAGTTATGAATATGAATATTCGTATTCCTTAATAAAAGTAGTAAATGTCAAATAATATTCATGAATCTGTCAAAGTTATCGCTGCTCTAAAAGGCAAAAAACCATTGTAAACATTTTACCTTTTCACACTATTATAGAAAAAATAATACGAAAAACTGAATCAATTTTATGAAAAAGGAACCATGGATGAACCTGATTTAGCTAGACAAGATGAAAATATTCAAATACTATGGGTTAAATGCTATGGTCGGTGGATAAACACTACGGGTAAGAAAACAAAATATGAAAGCCAGCAGAGAACAAAATATAAAAATCATTGCTATCCTACTGGTTGATAACGCTTCTTATACTGACCGTTTTAGCCTTCATTATGACCAACCATTAAACAAATGATAAAATTCTTTAAAAATTAGATAAGATATGATAAGAGAAAATAAAGTGAGTAATTATTTTCTTTATGCCATTGGTGAGATTGTACTCGTTGTTATTGGAATATTAATTGTTTTAGCAATTAATATTTGGAATGACAAAAGAAAAGCAAGATTCGAAGAAAACAAGATTCTAATTGAATTGAAATCTAATCTAATCTTGAGAACAACATAGTATTTTTTGAATCAGCAATTGAACAAAATAATAGAGCCTTGAAATCTGGACATATTGTTATAAAAACAATTAAAAGATAAATTACCTGTTTGCGATTTATTATACTACCATTTTCAAAATTTAAGCTACATATATCCCGTGCAATTGGAATCTTCTGGCTATTCCACTCTAAAGGCGGTAAGTTTTAATTTAATTACTTCAGACTTATTAAGAACTCAATTAATTAATCTTTACGAGGTAAATTTTGAGCTACTCAAATTCAATATAAATGGAAATTAGAAAAGCATATATGGCGATGCCCTTGTTCATTTAATAACAGAACTATTTTATAGCAATACAATTCAATCGAATGGTATTGGACAGCAAACAATCCTTATTCCAGATGATTATGAAGCTCTTTTTAATAACCATAAATATATTAATACCAATTCATATTACACTGATTTAGTAGACTGGTCTATAGATTTGTATATGCAAGCGATTCTGGGTATTCGTAAACTTATTAAAGAATTAGAAGGAGAAATAACGAAACGCTAATAACATGTATAGGCAATTACTAGTTCTGTGTCTACTCGGAAAATCCTACAGATTTTCCTCTGGTTCATTTTCGTTTACTAATTTAGTTGCTAGCCAATGCAACTAAGCATTCACAGCATATTTATAATAAAATACTAAAAAATGATTGAAAAGCTACAAAATAGCGAGTTAAACATATCAATTCAAATACATGCTGTTTTTCAATTATCGTATGCAGTTGAAGCTAAATTATTAGATGCAACTGATTTCCCACCGCTTAAAAGACCCCTTGAAAGTTATTTAACAAGTGATAATATGTTCTTCGGATATCTAGAAAATACTGAATTAGCAGGCATTATTGAAATTACATTTAACGATAAATGTACAAACATCAATAGCTTGGTAGTGCATCCAAAAAAATTTAGACGTGGAATTGCTAGAAAATTAATTGAATTTGTTTTCAACACATTTGATTCGAATCTATTTGTGGTTGAAACTGGACTTGCGAATGGCCCAGCTACTAAATTATATAAGAAATTTGGTTTTATAGAAGTTAAACAATGGGATACTGACCATGGAATTAGAAAAATAAAATTTGAAAAGAGAATACATAACTAGGCAAAACATAATGTATCATGTATTTACTAGATTAGTGACATAAACAACGTAACTAACCATACACAAAACGTTAGAGATAATTTTCGTCTAATTAATAATCTATGAAAATTACAATACTTATAAGGTTGCTATTCATCCCAATTCTAGGGTTATTATGTATTCATTGCAAAACTGAGTTGCCAAGAACCCTTCTTATTAAAAATGCGACTATAATTAATGGAACAGGCTCAAATAGAATAATGGGATCGGTTCGTATAGAAAGTAATATCATTATTGATATTGGGGAATTAAAAACATTAAAAACAGATTCTGTAATTAATGCTGAAGGATTAATTTTGAGCCCTGGCTTCATAGACACACACAGTCATCATGATTGGGATAGTCTAAGAACAAAAGAATCGGCAATTAGTCAAGGTATTACAACAGTTATTATTGGTCAAGACTGAAGCTCTGAACTACCTCTAATAGAATTTTTTGATTCAATTATCAAAACGCCTTGGTCCGTAAATATGGGGTCCTATACAGGTCATAATACCCTAAGAAATACTGTTATGGGTAACGACTTTAAACGTGAGGCTACCCAAGCTGAAATTGAACAAATGAAAGCGTTGTTGGAAACGGATTTAAAAAATGGTTCGCTAGGCCTAGGCACAGGTTTAGAATATGACCCAGGAATTTACTCGAGCACCAGCGAGGTTCTTGAACTTGCAAAAATTACTTCAACATATGGCGGGCGTTACATTAGTCACATGAGAAGCGAAGACATTTATTTAAATCAAAGTATTGATGAGATTTTAACTATAGGTAGAGAGGCTGATATTCCTGTTCAAATTTCACATTTTAAACTTGCTAGAAAAGGCCTTTGGGGAAAATCGCCTGAAATATTGAGAAAACTTGATAGTGCTAGAACAACAGGTATTGCTGTTTCTGCCGACATCTATCCATATCAATATTGGCAATCTTCTATGACGGTATTGTTCCCTGAAAGGAATTTCGAAAGTCGAGAAACTGCCGAATTTGCACTGACAGAATTAACAACTCCTGAGGGCATGATCATTAGCACTTTTGATGCAAAGCCTGAATATGAGAATTTAACGTTGGCCGAAATAGCCAAACTCCGCAATGAAGACCCAGTAACTACTTATATTGAACTCATAAAAATTTCTCAAAAACAACCAGGAGAAAGAATTATAGCAAAATCAATGGATTTGGAAGATATTAAATCCATACTGAATTGGCCTTTCACAAATTTATGTTCAGATGGATCTCCAGATGGACATCCAAGGGGATGGGGTTCTTATCCAAAGTATTTAAATATGGATACAGGACAATCTCTTGAAGCTAAAATCAACAAAATGACTTTGAAAGCAGCACAGAACTTGAATTTAAACAAAATTGGACAAATTAAAGAGGGTTATTATGCTGACCTCGTGTTATTCAATCTCGATTCTATTAAAGACAAAGCCACATTCGAAAACAGTACTTTAAAATCTGAAGGGATTAATTTTGTTTTTGTTTCTGGTGAAATAGCATACGCTAATCAAATGCTTACAAAGGTGTATTCTGGTAGAATCATTAAGAGAATTAATTAAATTGTCTTTAGTACTATGTAAGAATGTATTCCAGCGCATTTTCCACTAAACCTGCGGTACAAGCCAAGAATACGATTTAAATTCTCGTTGCGTTTGAAGATTTCTAACTACGAACAGCAGTGGGACTTCAATAGACCGTTATTGGATTGTATTACGAAACTTGACTAAAACTAAATGACTAAATTAGGGATATGACCAAATTAATTTCTCTAATCGCTATCGGCTATATTGCAATAGGCTGCAATGAAAACACAAAGGCAAAGGCAAAGGATATTAATCTAAATACATCCATTGATACAGTGAACAATAAAGTGTCATTGACTGCTGATACTACAGATATAGACGTTGTCAAAGTCTCCCCAGATAATTATAAAATACTGTTGGAAAATGAATACGTAAGAATTGTAGAGTATACTCTTAAGCCAGGAGAAAAAGATAATTTGCATAACCATACTGCCAAAACAGAATAAGTAGTTTCAGGTGGAGATATAAGAGTCTATCCAGAGAATGCCCACCCGTTGATTATAATGAAGTAACCGGAACGGTTTTTTGGGTGGACAAAACAACAAATCATTATGTTGAAAATATTGGCAAAACAGCTGTTAAAACACTTCTCCATGAGATGAAATCAGTTAAATGATAATGATTTATGAAAATTATGCATGTCTGATTTAGACTATTTAACAAGAAGGAATTAAGGGAGAATAATATGAACTGACTGTACCTATTTAGGAGAGACAGTGGCTAGCGCCCAAAACCGCACAAAATTAATTGCTAGTTCTTGCCTGCGTACGAAAATCCTAAAAGATTTTCTAATTGGTTTTGCATGTACTAAATGAATAACTTTAACACGTAAAATATTATTATTCAAACACGTTGGTGTTGATAACGTTACGCTATTTTTACTTCAGAATTTTAACTCTCACAGAATGGACAATCTATATTCTGGATATGAGACGGGACTATCAAAATTTAAATCTCCAGAAAATAAGGCACTACTTGAAAACGAGCAATTTGAAAGTATAGTAGACAACCATTTTTTTTAATCAAACTGGCAACTGCGAGCGCATACCACTTTGCAAAACGAACTCGAAAAAATGATAGCATTAGAAAAACCTGAATTGAATAATAACAACTAGCCAAAGTACAAAGCATATAATTTATTGCTTAAACATGCAATTGACTAAAGTCTAAGCGTGCTGCTTTGTTATAACCGACAGCTGACCAATGATAAAATTCATTAAATTATAAAAACTTAATTTACAAAGCAAAACCGCAAACAACCCGTTTGCAACAAACCTAAAAAATGAAAATAAAAATTCTAAAATCAAATATTCAACTTGAAAACGATAGGGTTTTACTGCTCCCCTTTGAGAATGAAAGAAATGAAGAACTCAAAGAAATAATCTTCGATAAAAAAATTTGGAAGTTTATGGGAATGAACGTGAATAACGAACAGGGTTTTAAAAACTATATAGCAAAAACGATTAAAGACAAAAACAACCGTCTTTGTTATCCTTTTTTAATTATCGACAAGCAAAATAATAAAGTTGCAGGTTGTACGAGATACGGAAATGTGCATACCGCAAACAAAAAATGTGAAATTGGCTGGACATGGTTGGGAACAGATTTTCAAGGCACAGGATTAAACAAAGCTTGCAAGTACGAATTATTACAGTTTGGTTTTGAAAATATTGGATTTAGAAGAATCCAATTTAGGACCGATAAAGAAAACCTAAGTTCACAAAAAGCAATAGAAAATTTAGGTGCTCAGAAAGAAGGTGTTTTTAGAAATAACTACGTCGCTCCAAATGGAGAAAGCAGAACTGATGTTTACTATAGCATCATAAAAGAAGAATGGAATTCGCTCAAAACTGAACGTTTTTCAGAATTTTTAGTCTACTGATAACCAAGCAGAACGTAAAACCGAAGTACCAACAAAGCCAATAATTAATACGGGCTTTGTGGTTTACGACACGGTCTATATTAATCATTGAATTGGAAAATTTTTGAAGTTTTGCAACGCAATAAAAGTGATATTTTTTGCTTTGTGTAGCTAGAAATATGTCAGATTTCTGCGCTGCTTAATAAGCAGCTGAACCTTATAAAAAATTTAAAAAGAATGCCAATGAAAGAATATTTCAAACTTCAATTTAAAATGACGAACAGAAAGCTGACGAAATTTGGGCTACCTCCTTTTATGGCATATATAGCAGTCCCACTGTGCTTTGTAGGTCTTTCAGTTTATATGTTTTCTAAATCTGAAGTTTCGGAATACGTTTATATTTTAGTTGCATTTAGACTGCTCACAAAACGTATCCCTCCGAGCAAGTACATCTTTACTTTGATACCTTAAGCCATTCGCTTTGTTGTTCAAATATACAGAACAATGACAAGAAGAAGTACAAGGGTCAAGTGGATAGACAAGTATGAAACATCCAATCAAATTCAAAAGGCGTTTTCCACCGCCCACGGATTAAGTAAAAGCAAGCTTCATTACTGGATTAAAAAATAATGAAAGGTGTACAAAAAGAGGACTTTGCTAAACTCGAAAAAGAAATGAAGGACTTTAGCATCGGAAATCGAATTGATAACCTAAACATTACTTAGAAAAGGCTGTTACCAAAAGCTATATTTAACGCAGACTTGTGTTTATAGAACAAGGGCTATGTTTATTTATGTAGCTGCACAATCTTTGAGATTGTACTTTGGACAAAAATAAATCAAAATAAAATGAATTCGCTATGTGCAAAGCGAACAGCAAATGCTAGTTTATTCCTATACTGTTTTAAGTCGTTAGCATTTAGTAAAAAAAAACATTATGAATATAAAAAAAATATCAAAACTATTCTTTATTGCTACACTGGGATTATCTTCCTGCAACGATCCTGTGCAAGACAACCTCATTCAAAAACCAAATATCATATTAATTATGACTGATGACCAAGGTTGGTATGATGTTGGTTTTAACGGGAATGATGAAATAAAAACGCCTAATTTAGATTTACTAGCATCAAATGGGGTCATTTTCGATAGATTTTATTCGGCTTCCGCTGTTTGCTCTCCAACAAGAGCTAGTTTAATTACGGGAAGAAACCCTCTTAGAATGAATATTCCGAATGCTAATAAGGGGCATATGAAAGATGAAGAAATCACAATTCCTGAACTCTTGAAAAAAGAAGGGTATATGACTAGTCATTTTGGCAAATGGCACTTAGGAACCCTTACAAAATCAGAACTAGATGCTAATAGAGGCGGAAGGCGAGAATACGATAAAGAATATACAATTCCAACTGAACATGGTTATGACCATTTTTTTAGCACCGAATCAAAAGTACCTACGTACGACCCCATGGTATATCCTACTCATTTTATTAAAGGAGAAAGTAAAAGATTTGGATGGAGGGGTATTAAAGATAGTGACTCAACCAAGGCATATAAAACAGCATATTGGGTGGGGGAAAATCAAAAAGAAATAACTAATTTAGAAGGTGACGATTCTCGTATCATAACGGATAGGGTTATTCCATTCATTGAAAATTCGCTAAAAGAAGAGAAACCATTCTTTTCAACAATATGGTTTCATACGCCACATTTACCTGTGGTTAGTGATGGTATTCATCGTAGTTTTTATAAAGATTTGGACCTCGAAAAGCAATTGTATTACGGCACTATTACTGCAATGGATGAACAAATTGGTAGATTGTGGAAAAAACTAGAAGCGTTAGATATTCAAGAAGAAACTATAATTTTCTTTTGTAGTGATAATGGTCCGGAGAGAGCAACGCCTGGTAGTGCTGGCATTTTTAGAGAACGCAAAAGGAGTCTATATGAAGGAGGCGTTAGAGTACCTGCTTTTGTTATTTGGAAGAATCATTTAGAAGGGGGTAGAAGAATTGATTTTCCTGCTGTCACTTCAGACTATCTGCCAACAATACTTGACATTCTAGATAAAGAATACCCTGCTGATAGGCCTATTGATGGTACAAGTATTTTGGGTGCCTTAAAAGGTGATGAAAAGGAAAGAATAAAACCTATTGGGTTTATATATGAATCAAAAGTATCATGGGTTACCCATCAATACAAATTAATTGGGGATAAAAACTTGACAGCGTTTGAACTTTACGATTTACTAAATGACAAATCAGAAGAAAAAAATATTATTGAGCAATTTCCTGAAGTAACAAAGGCGTTAAAGACGGATTTAATTACATGGTTAAATTCAGTTGAAAACAGTAAGAAAGGAATGGATTATAGTCATTAAGCAATAAAGTGCTAACGAAGAACTGAGGTAAACAACAAATAAATTCTTCCTTAATCTGAGACCTAATTATGCTAGGCTCATAGATTCTAAAATTAGATTTTTTTTGCTTTTTTATTTATGATTTTCAATTACTTCACTCGCATTACCGAAACGTAAGTCTCATCATATGGCCTGCTGGATTTGGCTACAGCAAAACTTTATTTGAGCAACTTGTGCGCGACTGCTATCAAAGCTACCTTTTTTACTCTTTCCCTTTTTCAGAATTCACGCGTATACCCCGTTGCACTAAATATTATGTTTATAGGCATTGAACAACTTTAAAATTGTTTGTGTTACAATGTTACCGAATATTCAGCAGCAAGAATTTGAGTTGATAACACCATATGTGATTTATTGCTAGTTCTAAATTGCTTAGTTACGTTTATAAAACACATAACTATACATAAACATTTTTGGGTCAGTTACCAGAAGACATTTGGTTCCACTTTTAAATAGAACCACCCGAAACACCACGTATAAATTTCCAAGGAGCGGTTGTAATACGAAAGAACAATCCTCAAAAAAGGGGTTTCAATCCGAAGCCTGTGGGAACACGATATTTAATCCTTTGCCTTCTTATCGGTCTCACCTCCCACAACGTAGGCTGGCTAAAAGCTACATACGTGGCTGCCTAATCCTAAAATTCAGCCTATATTTATAGAACAAATTTTAACATGAAATAAGCAATAACAAGCCAAAACGCCACACTCGTTTTATACAGGGGTCGTTAGCCTTCATAAAACGCGAAAGATGGAGGGATTAATTTGTAGTTGAAATAGATTTTAAAAAACAATAATAAACCATAAGTACCAACAGATGAAAAACGTAAAAAAGTCTCTATCTATTAATTTAAACAGCTTTAAAATTCTCGTATTTATCTGTTTTTTTTCTTTTAGTTTTAATGGAAAAGCACAGGTAAACTGGACAAACGATGGAAATTCTTATTTTAAATTAGAAAAAAACCAATTGGTTACCTATATCCTACCCAACCACGATGTAAAAACAGTCATTTCAAAAAAACAACTTACCCCAGCAGGGAAAATTGAACCTATAGCAGTCGCACATTTTGTATTTTCAATAGACCAACAAAAAGTGCTATTGTTTACCAATACTAAAAAAGTTTGGAGACTTAATACCAGAGGTGATTATTGGGTTTTTAACTTTAAAACGAATACGCTCACCCAACTTGGTAAAAGCCTACCACCTTCCTCTTTAATGTTTGCAAAATTCTCTCCCGATGGAACTAAAATAGCTTATGTTTCTAAAAACAATTTATATAGTGAATCCTATGAAAGTGGTGAGATCCAAGCTTTAACTACCAAAGGTACGGGTTCCTTAATAAATGCAACTTTTGATTGGGCATATGAGGAAGAATTTTCTTGTAGAGATGGGTTTCGTTGGAGTCCAGACAGTACATCTATTGCCTATTGGCAGATAGATGCTAGCGAAATTAAAAAGTTTTATATGATTAATAATACAGACTCAATATATTCTCAATTAGTACCCTTAGAATATCCAAAAGTTGGCGAGAAACCTTCAGCGTGCAGGGTGGGTGTCGTAAGCCTTTCTGACAACAAAACTACATGGATGAATGTTCCTGGTGATGCCTCTCAAAATTACTTAGTAAGAATGGAATTTATTCCAAGCACTAACAAGCTCTTGATCCAGCAATTAAATAGAAAACAAAACAAGAGTACCTTATACATCGCAGATGCTTTAAAAGGTACCACAAATAGCATTTATAGCGAATCGGACGAAGCTTGGGTTGATTTATTTACTGTAGGCAATTCTCGTGCCATTGACTACACCAATAATTTTAGCTTTTTAAAAAAAAATAATAGCATTCTTTGGGCATCAGAAAAAGATGGTTGGAGGCACGTATACCAAGTTTCTTTGGAAGGAAAACCAGAGGTACTTATCACTAAAGGCGAATACGATGTTATCGATTTAAAACACATCGATTCTAAAAAAGGATATGTGTATTATTTAGCTTCCCCAAATAATGCCACGCAAAAGTATTTGTATAGAACGAAATTAAATGGAAAAGGAAAAACCGAATTATTAAGTCCCGAGAGCTTAAAAGGAAGCCACGATTATTCTTTTTCTTCTAATGGTAGCTATGCAGAACATACCTTTTCAAACCATTATACACCAAGAACAAAAGAGTTTATTAGCGTTGCCAATCACAAAGCGTTAACCGAAGAAGAAAGCATTGTTGCTAACTTAAAAAAAATAGAGGAAAAACCAACTACCGAATTTTTTACCATAACCACCGAAGATAATATTGAAATGGACGGATGGATGGTAAAACCAACAAATTTCGACCCAAATAAAAAATATCCTGTGGTGTTTTATGTGTATTCTGAACCCGCTGGCACCACGGTAAAAGACATCTATAATGTAAGTAGAAATCGGAATTATAAAGGGAATATGGCCAAAGATGGCTATCTCTATATTTCTCTAGATAATAGAGGTACGCCTGCTCCAAAAGGGCGCGCATGGCGAAAGTCTATTTACAGAAAAATTGGAGTCATCAATATAAATGATCAGGCTATGGCTGCTAAAGAAATTTTGAAATGGGATTTTGTAGATGCAGCGCGAGTAGCAGTTTGGGGCCATAGCGGAGGAGGATCTGCCACATTGAATTTGATGTTTAGATATCCTGAGATTTACAAAACGGGAATTTCACTCGCTGCAGTTGCCAATCAATTAACCTATGATAACATTTATCAAGAACGCTATATGGGCCTACCCCAAGAAAATAGGGAAGATTTTATTGAAGGCTCTCCGATTACCTATGCCAAAAATTTAGAAGGAAATTTACTTTATATCCATGGTACTGGAGATGACAATGTGCATTATCAAAATGCAGAACTATTGTTAAATGAATTAATAAAACACAACAAGCAATTTCAATTTATGCCTTATCCAAACCGAACACATGGCATAAGAGAAGGAGAAGGAACTACAGAACATTTGACCACCTTATATACAAACTTCTTAAAACTACACTGTCCTCCTGGAGGAAGATAATGTTTGGCACGGAACATAGTGTCCTTAATTAAGAAATGAACAAAGAGACCCTAGAATAATAAACATAGCGAAAGGCTACGAATGAACTGGATACTACTTTTTGAAATTTTGTACCTCGTTGCATTGCTTTTGCTTATCCTTAGGGTATTGTACGATACGCGTAGTGGTATCAAGGCCTTGGCCTATATTCTGTTCATAATATTTGTTCCCTTTCTTGGGATGTTATTTTACTTTTCATTCGGAACCAATTACCGAAAACGTAAGCTCTACAGTAAAAAATTGATTCAAGATGACCACGTGCGAAAGGAGTTAAGAAACCGCACGTTCGCTTACTCTGATACCGTTCTAAACGCTGGATTGATTCCTGAGGTCAACCATAATTTGGCGGCGTTTATACGAAAATCTGCCAGCAGTCCTTTAACGGCGAATAATGCTGTAAAACTGCTATTGAACGGGGAAGAAAAATTCCCAAAAGTCCTAGAGGCCTTAGAAGCAGCGGAGCATCACATTCATCTTGAATATTATATTTACGAAGATGATACTACCGGAAAATCTATAACTGATATTTTAATACAAAAAGCGAAACATGGTGTTGAGGTCCGTTTTATGTACGATGATTTCGGTAGTAATGCGTTAAGCGAGAGTTTTATAAAAAATCTAGAAGCCGCAGGCGTGCAAACGGCGCCTTTTTATAAAATAAAAGTACTTGCCCTTGCGAGTAGACTAAATTATAGAAACCACAGAAAAATTATAGTAGTAGACGGGAAAATAAGTTTTGTAGGTGGCATAAATATCAGCGACCGCTACCGTAACGATAGTCTAGCAAAGGACGACCTCTTCTGGCGCGATACCCATTTGATGTTAAACGGTCCGGCTACGTCCTATTTACAACACCTCTTTTTATGCGATTGGAATTTTTGTAGCCTAAATACAGTGGCATACCATACAGACTATTTTCCTGAACCTATCATCGGCACTGAAATTGGTAGAGAAATCGTACAATTGGCACCTTCTGGTCCCGATTCCGATTTACCCGTTATTTTTTACTCCCTGTTGGAAGCCATCGGTACCGCCAAAAAAAAGATATTAATTACCACTCCCTATTTTATCCCTAGGGAAAGCCTAATAGACGTTTTAATAATTGCCGCACAAGGCGGATTGAAAGTGCAACTGTTAGTTCCCTGTGTTTCGGATTCTAAATTGGTAAATGCAGCAGCCCACTCGTATTACACTGAACTTTTAAAATATGGCGTAGAGATATTTTTATACAACAAAGGCTTTATTCACGCTAAAACCATGGTGGTAGATGATGACTTGGCCATCATCGGTTCTGCAAATATGGATTACCGTAGTTTTGAGTTTAATTTTGAAATCAATGCCCTGATCTACGGAAAAGAAATTACTAGGCAATTGGAAACAGCTTTTCTAAACGATTTACAAGAATCTACAAAAATTGATGCTAACGATTGGCTATCCAGACCAAGGTACATACATCTTTGGGAAAAAGCAGTGCGCTTGCTATCGCCTTTTTTATAGGGTAAAAAACCAAATCAGTATAGCTTTAACTAATCCTGCCTATTCATCTTGTTACGAGAGATGGCCATGAAATAGAATCGTGAACTATACCATATTCATCAACCGTAGTAAATTTCTCTTTTACCCCAATGTCACTATTGCACAAACGCTCAAATTCTGATTTTTTTAGACGTTATAAAATAAACTGAGCAGCCAACGATACAAAACGTAACAGGTCTCCATACCGCATAAACCAGTCTTCAGAAGTCGGTACTGAAAATGTTCCGGATATGTACAGAATACATTTCCAAAAATTAAATAAAATCCTTTATGTAGTGTTGTGAAAACTGCGTGGTATCAGTATGTTTATCGTGTGGACTAAAATCTGGTCGAATTTCAAAAGGCACAAGGTATCAAAGAACTACCGATTTATGCATCATTTGAAGATAGACTTCGCTAGATACGTTGCTGTTGTGTTGAAAAACACAAAATTTACCTCCAATCACACCAAGGTTAAGGAAAGGAATTTCAACCTTTAGCGACAAAATTAAGACACCAAACAAAAAATAAATGAATCTCCAAAAAATTACATTTCGGAACAAGGAAGGCGAAACATTGGCAGGTCGCTTAGAAATGCCTGCAGATAGGCATCCACATAACTTTGCTGTTTTTGCCCATTGCTTTACCTGTAACAAGAATTTGTTGGCGGTAAAAAATATATCGAGAGCCTTAACCGCTAATGGTTTCGCGGTATTACGTTTCGATTTCACAGGGCTTGGTGAAAGCGAAGGTGATTTTGAGGACACCAATTTTTCCGGTAATGTTTCGGACCTTATTGCAGCTGCCAGTTTCCTAGAAGAAACGTACAAAGCGCCTACCCTGCTTGTGGGCCATTCCCTTGGTGGCGCAGCAGCACTTTTTGCAGCAGCGGAAATAGCAACTATAAAAGCGGTGGCTACTATTGGAGCACCTTCAAATCCGGTACATGTGCAGCATTTGTTCAAAAGCACCATTGTAGAAATTAATACTAGCGGTAAGGCAGTAGTTAATCTAAGCGGTAGAGATTTTACTATCAAAAAACAGTTTCTGGACGATCTAGAAACTAAATCCTTAGTAACCGTTGTTAAAAATCTGCGCAAACCTGTGTTGATTCTGCATTCACCACAAGACGATACCGTTGGTATTAAGAATGCCGAGGAACTATATGTAGCAGCACATCACCCCAAAAGCTTCGTATCCTTGGATGGTGCTGACCATCTTTTAATGAAAAAGCAAGATTCCCTGTACGCTGGGCAACTAATTGCAGCCTGGTCGCAACGTTATGTCAGCAGTAGTGAGAACGAAGATTTAAAGACAAAACATCAAGTTGTGGCAAGTTTAGATGCGTCCGATGGATTTACAACGGCCATGAAAGTAGGAAGTCATTTTTTAACTGCGGACGAACCTATAGCTTTTGGAGGAAACGATTATGGCCCTTCGCCCTATGAGCTTGTCTCTGCTGGATTATCTGCTTGTACCGCAATGACGCTTCAAATGTATGCCAAACGGAAAGATTGGAACGTGGAAAACGTGGAGGTGCATACTTCTTACAGCAAATCCCATGCACAGGACTGTGAAAATTGCGAAACAGATAGCGCTAAACTAGATACATTTCATAGAGAAATTACGCTCTCAGGAAATTTGGACAAAAACCAAAAAGCACGACTATTACAAATAGCGGATAAATGCCCGGTGCACAAAACCTTGCGTAATAACGTTCAAATCATTACAAAACTACTAGGATAATGGAAAGTCCAGTTTTTTAAATTGTAATTATAGGACGTTATTATTCCCTTTTGATACCGAAGAAATCATACGACTGTTTCATAATAAAAATCAATCGCTTCTTATGGCACAAAAGAAATTTCATTTTATGATGCTATTCAAAAACGTAAAGACCATCATTCTATAATGTTCAGAAAACGCTGCCAAAAGGAGCTGTATGTTTTCCCGAACGCCTATTTCAAGCTTCATTTTTTTGAGGATACATCTAAATAGGGAATAGAGATACTAGAAAATCTAAAAGCTGTACTGCTATGTGATTCTGATGCACAAAATTTTTGAGTCTCTTACGGTTGGAAAAAAGAGCGGTATTATTTACGCTATTGCCCGCTGTAAGAACACGCAAATCAAAATTGACAAATCGCTTATACTTTACGGAAAATCATAAAAGAGACATACGGGACAACAGGGTATTGTTAAAATCATTTTGATATGAGTACCGATACGCCCGTATATTTTCTTAATTTTAACACGAAAACCTAAAACAAGAAAAATGAAAAAGATAATCAAATTTGAACTGGCAGCCATTGCGTTAGTGGTAATGTTCAGTTGTAAAGAAGCAAAGAAAGAAGCAACAGATGCCGCTTCGGAAGTAGAAGCAGTTACGGAAGAGGTAATAGAAGAAGTGATGGCAGAGCGTATTACGTTTATGATGGAACCTAAAAGTGATAGCTACGTTAAAGGAGAAGTAACTTTTACGGATGACGACGGCACGGTAACAATGAGCGCTATGTTAACCGGCCTTACGCCTGGGGAGCACGCCATACATATACATCAAACGGCAGATTGTTCCTCCGACGACGGAAAGTCTACTGGTGGGCATTGGAACCCTACCAATGAGCCACATGGTAAATGGGAAGCCGCAGAAGGCTATCATAAAGGCGATATAGGTAATTTTACAGCTGATGCTAAAGGAAACGCCACGGTACCATTTTCAACAGACCAATGGTGTATAGGGTGTGATGATGAAAATAAAAATATCGTTGGTAAAGCAGTAATCGTTCACCAAGGCGTGGATGATTTTACCTCTCAGCCCAGTGGTGCTGCCGGTGCACGAGTAAGCTGTACTGGAATAATACAGTAATTCCATAAAATATAATCTAAAAAAGCCGCTTCTTGAAGCGGCTTTTTCTACTTTTGACTTCTAATAAAAATTTTTATGACGCTTGATAGTTTAGTGGAGCAGTTTAAAAAAAAGGACACTTTGGCTTTTGAGCAGCTCTACAGTATGTATTCCAAAAACATATGTGGAGTAATCCATACTATTGTCAAGAATGAGGGTAGGTCACAAGAGATTTGCCAGGATGTTTTTATTAAAATTTGGCATAATTCCGATAGTTATAATTCTTCAAAGGGACGGTTTTTCACATGGATACTGAATATTGCAAGAAATGCAGCCATCGATGAAATTCGTAGTAAATCGTATAAAAATGAAAGAAAGAACTTTTCTGCAGATTACTTCGTAGGTATTCTGGAAAGACCTGATGAGGAGCAAACTACTGCGGATGCCATAGGATTAAAGAAATTGGTAAAAAATCTAAAGGAGAAATGTGTACAAATTATAGAACTACTTTATTTTAGGGGCTATACACAAAAAGAAGCTGCGGAAGAACTGGATATACCTGTAGGAACAGTAAAAACCAGAAATAGAAGTTGTATTTCTCAATTAAGGGTAAATATGGAACAAAAGTGATAGATATAAAGAAATACATAGCATCAGGCATACTGGAAATTTACGTTGCAGGTGTACTTTCGGAAAAAGAAAATCTGGAAGTAAGCGCCTACGCGAAGCAGTATCCAAAAATAAATGATGAAATTATCGCTATTGAGGCTTCAATTCTAGAACTTTCAAAAAGAAGTTCAAACATACAACCTTATCCTTTTTCTGAAGTGAAGGACAAAATCAATATTCCAAAAGAGCCAAAAGTACTTACTTTAGAAAAAGAAAAATCTGTTTGGCCTATGTATTTTGGCTGGGCTGCATCGGTTCTCCTTGCGATAGGGCTGTTTTTGACCTACAATCAAAACCAAGAACTGAAATCAGAATTAGAGGTGGTCAGCAAGGAAAATATGTTTTTAGAGGAACAAATTGCAACTTCCGACACTTCGCTTGAAAAAGCCAAAACCCTTTTAAACACCATCAGGGACAAAAATATAGATGTTGTGCCTTTAGCCGGACAAACCGTTGCGCCAGATTCTTATGCAAAAGTATATTGGAACAAACAACAGGAAAAAGTGTTTATAGATGCGAAGGGATTACCGGAACCACCAGACGGCTTTGTGTACCAAGTATGGTCACTAAAACTATCCCCTACCCTAACACCCACGAGTATTGGGCTTTTAGATACTTTTTATGAAGATGACAACAAGGTTTTTGCACTTGACAATGTCAATGACTCAGAAGCTTTTGGAATAACCTTGGAACCTTCCGGTGGTAGTGAAGGTCCTAATTTGGAACAACTATATACCTTAGGTGTAGTTGCCGCCTCCTAAATAAACGCCTTAGAGATTTCCTTTTATCCGGTGTAATTTTAAGGTCTTTACCAACCATTTCGGTAAGGCTTTTTCTGGATTACGTTTTTTTAGATTTAAAAATAGGCCTAAGGCTTTAAGTATAGGAACTCTATGGGTTTCTACAAACTCTATAAGTGTTCCGTCCGGATCCTCCACATAGCTAAAATGTCCGGCAGCATCTCCCATATCAAAGCTATTTGCACTATCTACAGTAAATTCATGACCTATTTCAGCAGCTTTCTTTCGTAGAACTTCCATACCATTAACATCAAAACAAATATGTATGTATCCTAAATCTCCCCACAACCTGTTTTCATATATTTTAGTGGGCACCCTATCCAAAGATTGTATCAGTTCTAATTCCGTCGGCCCCAATAGCTCCCCAAATCCGCCAAACATAGGTCTACCATGTTGTAGTAATACTCTTCTAAACTTTCCTGTAGTTTCAGTTTCTAAAGATAATGGAAGCGCTACTATTTCGTCTATAATTATTTTGTCATATCCTAATAGCGTAGCGTAAAAATGTAGCGACGTGTCCATATCTGAGACTCCGATAACACCACCCATTACACCTCCTGAAGCAGTAGGTGTATTACAAAAGGCATAGTTATCCTGTACTACTTGTACCAGATTACCCCAAGGGTCATTAAAATAAAAAAACTCCCTTTTGGGAGTGGAAATCATAATATCAGTTAGGAATGTCAGTTCCTGCTCTAAAAGAATTGTATGCGTGTTGCTTATGCTATTGCTTCGTAGGACCATAGCATTGATGCCCAAATCTCCTAGTAAAGTGTCATTTTTGGGTGGAATCGGAATACGATTTTTAAACTGCCAGATTTCCAAACCGCCACCACCGCGCATATTCAAAGATAAATATGCATCCCTCCTTTGGGCTTTACCCTTGGTGTATTTAGCCATAAGGGTTGCGGTTGCTTCGTCACTAAACAAAAGTATATCAAACCCTAAATATTCTCGATACCAGTTAAATACAGTCTTCGTATCGGCTACGCCTATTCCTATTTGTTGTATTCCGTTTATTATTGCATCCATACTATACTGTCCGAATCAATTTATCATGAATCGCTTTTAATGTAGTACTAGGGTATCCTATATTAAAAAGAATCACCAACAAAAAATTAGATAAATTCACCCTAAGATAAGAATTATACTCATACTTGCGTGCTGATACTATGAGATTGCTTTTAACAATAGTATACGGAACCCGAGCGCGCTTCATCCGTTTAAAAAATTCAAAATCTTCCATCAATAGCTGAGTTTCATTAAACCCGCCCAAGCGTTCAAAAATAGTTTTACGAATAAAAAGACATTGATCTCCACCGCCAGTAAAAATACCATCCTTGTCAGTAAATGAGGCATTAATTTTTAACCAAAAACTTTCGCTATCGAATTTATAAGAAAAAAAACCAGCATCATATTTGGCATTTGTTGTCTTATTGATATCGGATATAAATGTACTAGGAGGTCTAACGTCGGCATGTAAAAAAACTAAAATAGTACCCAAAGCAAGTCTAGATGCCTCGTTCATTTGTACCCCTCTACCCTTTTGAGCACACCTTAGCACTCGTACCTGAGGATACAACACATCACCCTTATTAAATGAACTTTCCGGTGATAAAGCGATAATAATTTCTGCCTGATCTATATCCTGAATTGATGCGACATAATTAAGTAATTCTACTAAATTATCCCGCTCATTGTGGGCAGGAATAATAATACTAATCATACACCTTATATTTTATCAAGCACTAATCCTACTTTAGATTTTCTTTACATTGGTATAGACCAGGCCTTTGCTAAATCTACGCAAAACAAAGTGTAAAGGTTTTAAAAATAGAAATAAAACCATGGGGCTGAAAGTTAATAGCACTTTTGCGACCTACTTAGAAAACCATAGGAAATATTTTACGTAACTATGGACAAAGAATACTAACATTATGAAATATACCTACTCCGTTTTATATATGGTTACTTTGATTTTCCTTTCTTGTAAAAACCCAATAGAAGCGCAAACCATCAATAAAAATCAGACTGACTACAATAAAATTTCCGAAACTTTTTTAGAACGTCTAAAAGAAAATGAAAACACCAAGGATATTCAGAAACTGTTAGCGACTACTAGCAGTCTAGAATTAGATAACGCATTGGACACAGATGCCAAAAGGTTGGCCTTTTGGGTGAATATATATAATGCCTATATCCAAGTACTTCTTAAGGAGCAACCTGAACTATACGATGACCGTGGTAGTTTTTTCAAAGAAGAACAAATTACTATCGCTGGGGAAACCGTTTCCTTTGCTAAAATAGAACATGGTATCATCAGAAAATCGCAATGGAAATATGGACTAGGTATGATACGCAAATGGTTTCCCAACAAATTTGAACGAAGATTACGGGTAGACAAACGAGACTATCGCGTACATTTTGCTTTAAACTGTGGTGCAAAAGACTGTCCTCCTGTAGCTATTTACGATTGGAAAAGATTGAATGAGCAATTTGAAAAAGGAACTTCTACCTACCTTAAGCGCACTACCGTATATTCGGAAGAAAAAAAGGAAGTTGCCGTTACGGCCTTGTTCAGTTGGTTTCGTGGAGATTTTGATGGGAAGAGCGGCGTAAAGAGCATATTAAAAGAACAAGGTTTAATACCGACTACAAAGAATATCGATATTACCTATAAAAACTACGATTGGACGCTGGACCTTGATAATTTTATCGTGTTATAATGCTCCTCTAAAATGCTTCGTTTATCGTAAAGTAAAATTGACCCCCTTCTGACGAAACCCCGTAATCGACTCGTATTCTGGTGCCTTCTTTTTTGTTGAGTATATAACGTAAGCCGGTCCCTACAGCATTCTTATAAGATGATCTAAATGTATCTGATAGTGTTGATGAAACCGTTGCGGTTGAACCAAATAGCACTCCACCAAATCTGCCTTTAATCGGAAAACGATATTCCAAGGCAGCACTTAGTTCCACGTTGTCTTGATAGCGCCTGTTGTTATGACCCCGTGTGCGTTTGGTGCCAAGCAAACTTAAGTCTAAGAAAGGGGCATTCTTACTTCTGGTCCCTAAAAATAAATTACTTGCTAAAATATGATTTCCTTTGAGTTTCTGGTAGTACCTAGCGTCCACCTCTACCTTTTGATATGAAAAATCACTACCTAAGAATTCCATAGAAGTGAAAGCGCTAGCTTGAATAAAAAAACCCTTTGTCGGGAAAAAAATATTATCCCGCTGGTCATAAAAAGCGATAAGTCCTACATTGGACACAGTACCACCCTCCTTACCTATTTCATCAGAATTATCCAGTACTCCTCCAGGAGCTACATTAACAACATTATAACCATTAAATTCATAACCTAGACCTACAGAAATGCTAGGGAATATTTCTCGTAAGGCCGAAAAACGAAATCTAGCAAAATCGGCATCAAAGGTTTCTAAATCTTCCTCTTCGGTATTTATTCCCCTCCCATAAAAATTATAGAAATATTGATAGTATCCGAGTTCTCCAATAAAGCGCCATCTTTCATTATCCAAATAAATCTCATAGGGCATAAAGAAAAGGAGTTGTTTTTTACTCGTAAACGTTAATCCCAACTGAACCGTACTTGGCCTAGATGCTACTGGCTCATCTTTGAGCCTAAATGTAGAAAGCCCTAGTCCACCATACCCAAAACCTGTTTCTGGAAGGAAAAAAACTACAGGAAGTGCCGTTATTTGTGCGTTCCTGGTGGAATCCTTTACTTTTTTGGTTTTTTTTTGAGCACTTAAAATTACGAGGCCCATAAAGAAATATAAAATACCGAGTACACCACACGTTTTATTCATTAGTACAATGTAATAACTTCAGAGGTCTTACTGCCCATTATAGTGGTAAAACTGTGTTAGTTTTATTAATTTGCGATACTATAAATATTAATATACCAAACGCAGATATCGGAGTATGAAAACCCTATCTTTTCTAAGAAAAATAAGTATTGCCCTATTTTTGGTTTTAGGCATCCTATCCATCTCCGTAGTTCCCAATTTAAAATTTTCCTTTGATTTTAGTCAGTTTTTTCCGGAAGAAGATCCTGACTTGACATTTTACAACGCGTTTGTTGCCGAATTTGGCACGGATGATAATTTTTTGCTTGTGGCCGTCGAAAATGAGACAGGTGTTTTTGAAAAAGACTTTCTAGACCGTTTCCATTCATTTTCTGAAGAAAGCAAAACCTTTTCCTTTGTTACGGAACAAAATTCCCTCACTAGCCTATCCTATCCCTTAAAGACCTCATTTGGATACACCGCCTTGCCTATTATTCATATAGCCGATTCTACACAATATCAAAAAGACTGGAACAAGATACAAGAAGACGAGTTATTTGTGAATGTTTTAATTGATACCAAGGCGAGCTCTTTAGTACTTGCCCTTAGCACCAAAGACAATCTTGATGATACGCAGTCTAAGGTATTACTAAACGAAGTAAGGGCTTCACTTAAAGAAAATAATTTAAACGATTACCATATTTTAGGTAGGGCTTTTTTTTACGAAGCAATTGTAGACATGCAAAAAAGCGAGGTGCTAAAAACTACAATTATTGCATCGATTCTTGTATTTATCATTCTGTTATTGGTTTATCGAAGCCTTCCTGTAGTTCTTATTTCAGTAACTTCCATAGGACTTTCCCTGCTTCTATTCTTAGGTTTATTAGCTGTACTTGGGAAGGAATTAAACGCTATGGCAGCATTTTATCCCGTACTAATGCTCATTGTAGGTACCTCCGATGTAATTCACCTTACCGATAGCTTTATTCGTAAAATACAGGGTGGAAAAGACAAATATGCTGCATTACTATCATCCCTTAAAGAAGTAGGGCTTACTACCTTATTAACCTCTGTTACTACGGCGATAGGGTTTGTAACACTATTATCCTCTAGGCTTGTGAGTATACGAGAGTTTGGAATCAATGCGGCAATGGGTGTTATGGTTGCCTATATTACAGTTATCTGTTTTACAGGTGCACTTTTAATAAGTATGCCCAAAAAACAGCTCTTAGGACAAAAAAGCGTTTCTAAAAAATGGGTAGCTTATTTATTAGGGATGAACACGGTCACCAAAAATAATCCAAATACCATCATCATGGGTACCGTAATATTTACGCTGTTATGCATTTATGGGGTAAGCCGTATTACTACGAACCACGAGTTTAAACAAACCCTGCCCAATGAAAGTAAAATAGCGGCTGATTTTAATTTTTTTCAGGAAAACTATGCGGGATTTAGACCGCTAGAAATAGCTATTTTAGCCAAAAATGGCTACAAAGTAACCGACTATAGCGTGGCATTAGAAATTGAAAAATTAACGCATCATTTAAGTCAAATTAAAACTATTGGTAACCTGCAATCGCCGAATTTGCCTTACAAAATAATCCATAAGGCAAATAATTTAAACAAGTCGGACTACCTGCGCTTACCAGATGATGAAGCTACCTTTATAAAGTACCAGAAAGATGTAAATAAGTTAGCCAGAAAACAATTGAGAAAATTCGTAAACTCCAACAAAGACAAAGCAAGAATAAATGCCAAACTACAGGATGTAGGTACGGATAGTCTCAAGAGGCTCTATGCGCATATAGAAACCTTTGCCAATACTGCAACCGATACTACCAAAATGACTGTAAAAGTAACTGGAAAAAGTATGCTATTGGATAAAAATTCCGAATACATACGTAAAAGCCTCCTAGAGGGGCTACTATACGGACTTATTATCATAGGTATCATCATGGTCCTAGTCTTCAAGGACTTTAAGATGTTTCTAATTTCCTTGGTTCCAAATCTACTACCCATGTTATTTGCTGGGAGTATCCTTGGCTTTTTAGGAATCCCATTAGAAGCTGGACTATCTGTCGTTTTTGCTATTGTATTCGGTATTGCCGTGGACGACACCATTCATTTTCTTGGAAAATATAAACTAGGTATCACACAAGGATTATCAAAAGAAGAAGCATTGGAAAAAACATTTACCCAAACCGGCAGGGCCTTGGTCATTACTACGATTATTCTATTTTTTGGATTTATGGTCATGTTATTCTCCATACACCAACCCAGTATAACGATAGGGATAATAATAAGTGTCACCTTGGTAGCAGCGCTTATTTTAGACTTACTGTTACTACCGGTATTACTTCGGAAATTTACTTAAAAGCTCTATTTTTTCCGTTGATAGTTCGCTGTAAGGAGCGGTATGCCAAAATACTTTTACCAATCATTAAAGCCATAGCGGTAACCCAAACAAAAAAAAGTAGATATTCCATAACAGTAGATTAAAAGTTTGGTTTCGGTTAAATTCATTTTACTATTTCAAAAGCTCTAAAAAGCTTATAAAATAAATTTCAATTGCATTTCATCGTTAAATATATACTTTTCATCTATACAGGTCTTAATAAAAACCAAATATTCGATGAACTGCATATAAAAAAAGGCACCGTAGCTGTTAAACTACGGTGCCGAACAAAAGACAACCAACCTAACCATACCGAAAATGAAAATTTTAATGCCTTTATAAAGACTTGATGGTGTTCTCCATATTTGGACCCAATTCATAGATCGCATCCACTAAATCCCTTTTAAGTTTTTGAACTTTTTCTAATTCACCATTAGCGCTGTAGACGGCTGCAGCCTGATAGCATAGAACCGGTTCAAAGGTTTTACCATAAACATGTGCATCCATAATGTTCTTTGCTTTTTCTTTTTCACCATTCTTAAAATAACTATACCCCAACCAGCTGTAAGACTCAGGTGTAGGTCTATTCGCAACTTCCCTCAACGAAAGTTGTATGGCTTTTTCATATTGTTCGGTTTCCTCTAAAAATAAGGATACATTATACCCATTATACATATCACCATAGAATGCGTTTTTTACCGAAGCAAAATACGTATCAAGATTGTTCAATCTGGTACGTTCATCACCCATATAATCAGCAATTTTAGCCTTCAAAAGATAATAATCAGGTGCTTTGTACGTAGCTGTGACCGAATCCAAAATACGCAGCGCCTCTTTAGGATTTTTATCATGGGAAAAAATAATCCAAGCAATGCCCTTTTTGGCGTACGCATTATTAGGGTCTAGCTGTAGGGCGCTTAAAAAATATTGATAAGATTCTTCAATTCGTCCAGCGTGACCATAATAATCGGCCAAATTGGTATAACTCCATAGTATTAATTCCTTATGTTTTGACGCAATCGCTTTTGCTTTTGCCTTCTCCATAAATACAATAGTTGTATCTAAATCACCTTTATAATCGTTCCATTTTGACAAACGAATCAAATACCCAAAATCCGATAGATTTTTAATACTGTCTAAATATGTTTCGGCAAGTTGATAATTACCTAACTCCATGTGCACATCAAACAATAAGCTATTAGAGTCATTTACTCCTCCACCTAGCGCCTTTGCTTCATTTGCAAGCAGCAATGCCTCTTTAAATCGATGCTGAGAAATATAATTCCTAGCTAAAGCACGTAAATACGTTTCTTTACCAATAGCGGCAATAGCTACTGCTTTCTTCAAACTTTGTTCTGCCTTTTTCAAGTAGGCGATATCACCTGTTTCTTTAAAATACCTAGTATATTCTCCACCCACGATTGCAAAACTGGTAAGCTGTATACTATCCGGTCTTATTTTTGTGTTCCAAAGCTCAAAATATTTTGAACTTGGTTTTGGTGGTTCAACAGTTAAAAAGACGTTGTAATCTTCTTGATTTCCAACATAATCCTCAGGTTTTGAAGAGCAGGAAAGAAGAAGTACAAGGAAAAATACTAGCGTTACGGTTTTCATTGTTTTTGTTTTTTATTGAAATCTGAATTAAAAACAAAGGAATGTGAGCACCACACTCCTTTGTTCTTTTAATTAAATGTCCATTATGGACTTTCATAGCCTTATTCAGGAGCTCCCAAGTAAGGGAACGTTGTTGATATCGCAGCTGTGAGAGCTACACCATCCGATGTTAATCTTGGTAAATCTGAAGTACCGTCCATATCCGTATCTTGACCGCTAAAACGGGCACCGTCGCCACCACCGAAAAAAAGTATCAAGGAAACATCAATAACATCATCTTGCGGGGTTCTTCCAGTCAATCCTATCGCACCTTCATAATTAGGGGCACCAGAGCCTCCATTGAAATATGTGGTTGGTAGATTTGGTGCAACCTCCAACACATCTGATGCAAGGACAGTTGTTAGAACTGTTGCAGAAACCGGATTATTTGTAAACCCGTCATTCTCAGGACCGTTTAAAATATCACCTAAAATATTCGGTTCAAAATTCACTGCCATAGGATCAGCTCCCAATAAGCCTGCGTAAACATCATGATATTGCTCTAACCGTGCTTCAAATGTAGCCTGAAACATAGCTCCCATCTCGGAGGGAATAGCCATATTATGCATGTCCTTAGTACTTCCATCAGCACTTAATACCGTATTGATACCAGGTCTTCCCAAAAAATCTGCTTGTGCATATATACCAGAGAATTCTGGCAATTCCGGCGGTGTTACCGTAGTTTCACATGGACCGCAAGAACCCCCACAATCTACACCTGTTTCAGCACCGTTCATTATACCGTCTGTACAAGTAGGTTCTATAATTACTATCATTTGATCATCATCATCGCTACACGCGGCGAAAACCAACAGTGCGCAAAGCGCAAACACATATTTAATTGTATATACTTTCATATTCTCTTAATTTTTAAAGTTATTATTGTTTTACGTTTGTAGTTACCCAAGTTTTATAAACGGGAAGCCCTAATACGTTTACTGCGCTAGTTTCTCCTAAAAGACTGTTTGGAATTTCTATTACTATAGACATGGTGTTAGCTCCGTCAAAAGTATCTACTGCTGTTGTGTCGTCGTCTGAAGTTGAGTTAGGGTCACCGGCAGGTTTAAATCCTTCTGGAGCCATTCCGCCAATAACAGCATTGAACTGGAAAAAATCAAAATAAAAAGCGTCTTGTCTAGGCCCTGCAAAGAGGGAAACGCCATTTTCTGTAGTTTCAACGGTAGCGGTAGCTCCAGAAATATCCACGGAACCTAATGGTGCATTTACCATAATCGAACCGCTAGTACCAGTAGTACTTGGAGCGACTGGACCAAAGAAATACATTTTCCCGTTTCTAGCTATGGCCTGTATGACCAAATCCTCTACAAGATCATCGTTAACATCAATGTTGATTTCGGTAAGTACATTTTCATCAAACGTACCGTATGCCAAATCCGGTAAAACATTAGATTGTAGGTCCACCGCAAATACGGTATTATCGGAACCTGTAGTAGGTTCAAAAGCATAAAAGTCTGCAATGTCCGCAGAAGTGCCCATAGAACCCGGCGCATCTATATGATCGGCAGCGACCAAAACGGTAGCTACAATTGCAATAGCCCCAAGGCCCATAAGTAATTTTGATTTTTTCATTATCCTTTATTTTAAGATTAGAATCACCCTTACCTACGACACTAAAATAATGAGGTTCAATCTCTAATGTTAAACAAAAGTTAAAGTACACGAGACCGTAACTACGCTCATAAGCGTAAAGCTTTACAAACCAACCTATGGTATATGCTCATTTTAGAGTAATTTTGCACTATGATTAAAAAGAATAGGTAACATGAATCCATCGGCTGGCGGTTGGATACCAAAATTTGAATCGGTCATTGAAAAACATGAGGATAGGTATACCGACTTTCCCTTGCTGTATTTCGATTTGAAACGAACGGGTTTTGTGTACGGCATAAACACAGAAGTGCTGCCATTTATCGTTTCGGAACATACTTTATCCGAAGATGAGAAAGCCAAGATAAATTTGTTCACAGCGCTTTATTACACCTACCGATTAGAACGAGATAATAATTTTGAAAGTTTTCTGGAAAATCTTTTTACCTTCTACGATAATTTACGGGTAGCCCATCTCTCATTTCTAGGGAAGCTCCTGAGTGGAAAAACAACCACATCAAAATTGGAAAAACTTATTGATTCTCGTGTGTATTTGGAGGATAATGTAATTAGCAAAACTTTTAATAGCATTATTACCAATTCTCTTTTATTTATTGATATTTTACTTTTCAAACGTTATTTGAGTGATTCCGTTGGTATTAAAACCTATGCCTACAACCTAGAATATTTAGCTATACATGTTACCTATCATGCGTTAAACTCAAAAGAAAAAAATAAAAAGGACGAAAAACTAGCTGAGCTTTTTGGTTCAAGCCTTTCGTTCATTAATCCAGACACGCAATCCTTTGATGGCTCCTACAGGGAACAATTATTAAAAAAACGTCCAAATTGCGAAAATGCCTATTTATTAGACATGGCTTGCCTTACTGTTTGGGAAGACCATTCCTTGGATTATAAAGAGTCGGGATTCATTTTTGGTATCGGAAAGGATATGGATTGTAGCGTTGAAACAATCGCCACGTCGTTAGAGGATGTTGCCGAATTTTTTAAAAAAAATGCCAAGATAGTTCCTTTTCTAAAAGATAATAATCTTGCAATACAGTTCTACGACAGCATGAGTAAGGTGGTCAACAAACTTATTTTACGAAACAGCAAACGGCTTCAAAAAGAACTATCGGAGAGTGCGGAACTCGTAGCTCTTTTAACCAAATCTACGCTACGTGATTTAACAAAAGAAGAGAAGAAAAAAGTACAGAATCAACTTATAGATATTTTTAAAAGCATCCCATCTTTAGCTATTTTTATTCTACCAGGCGGTGCTGTCTTACTACCTATTTTTATTAAACTTATACCTAAGTTATTACCCTCTTCCTTTGATGAAAACCGCGTAGAAAAAAACGAAGAAAAAAAATGATTTAATAGTCATAGATAAAATCTATCTATATATATAATTATATAATAATCAGTATTTTATAATAATTTATTCCAACCATAACTTAAAGTCTTTTACGCGCTCCCTACTTACGATTATTTCTTGCTCCGAAAACTTATTTAGCTTAATTTGAAGTCTTGAATTTGTGTAGGATACGATATCTTTTATGTGGTTGATATTCACATAAAATTTTCGACTGGTGCGAAAGAAAAGTTTTGGTTCTAACTCATTTTCTAAATTTTCCAAGGTAGTATCTAGCAGGTAATTCCTACCATCTAATGTTGCGGCATAGGTACCTTTGTTTTCACTATAAAAACACTCCACCTCATCCGCATTTATTATTTTAAGATGCTGCCCTACCCTAGCAGTAAATCTTTTTTTGTATTCCCGTTCTAAAGGATTGGTCAATAACTTTTTGATGTCCTCAAAATCAAGCGCTAATTTTTGCGAGGTTGGAGCTAGGTTAAAGCGCGACTTAAATTTTTGGACCGCACTTTCCAATTCTTCATCGTCTATGGGCTTTAATAAATAATCAATACTATTCAACTTAAAAGCTTGTAAAGCATATTCGTCAAAAGCAGTGGTAAAAATAATGGCACTATGCACTTCTACAACATCAAAAATTTCAAAAGAGAGTCCGTCAGAAAGTTGAATATCCAAAAAAATAAGGTCTGGATGTTCATTATTTTGAAACCAATCAATAGCTTCCTCTACAGAATGTAGCATGGTGGACACCTCAACATTAAATTCGTTCAACATTCTATTCAATCGTCTAGCCGCTGGCTTTTCGTCTTCTATTATAATTACTTTCATATTATATGATTTTGGTCGAAGCGTTTTTCTTTTTAATTTTGAACATCCAATAGGTAATATATAAGCTTCCCAAGATAGTTGGCAAAAACCAGTTTAACAAACTAGGCAAAAAATCGTTTACTACTAAAAAAGCAGAAACCGAAGCAATATAAGCTCCTGTCATCTTACCTAGATGTATCTTTAACCATTGTCCTTTCAAAGTTTGCGGTTTTTTAAACATCTTTAAATCTCTAATACCAAATACGGCTGCGGCAGCCCCAAAGACAAAGAGGACGATATTCACTATACCTCCGAACACGATTGGCCCCAGAACCATTGCGGCACCTACCCCAATAACAGTTAAAGATATCGCTTTATCTAGCTTCAATGAAAGTACTTTTTCCCTAAAACTTAGCGCCCTATATCCAGACAATAATAAATACACGGTAAAGATACCAATGGAAAATAGAAATGGATTGTAATGCCCGGGGAGAACGGCCACGACCAGCGATATAAGCGCAGATGCCAGCATACTGTAATAAAATATACTGCCGCAGCGTTTGTGCCACCGCGACCCTTTCTTTACCATTAGGGCCATAGACCCAAAGAACAAAGCCATTGCTCCAAAACTGGCATGTACATATATTAGTACTGTTAATGTTTGCTCCATTATTCTTGGTCCATATATTTTCGGATTTGGCGTTTCTCCCAGTCCTGTTTGAATATAGAAAAATTACCAAGCACCTTTATACCATGCACAGTAAGTACGATGCCCCATATAATTGTGGTCCCAAATACATTCCAGTCTATCCAATGTGAGAAATCATGGTTACCGAGTACATCTTGGTTCAATAGTATAATGCTGAATCTATCTCGCAACAGGTATAGTAAGCTATTTACAATCACGAAAACCGTTGCATGGTTATAAAAACCACGGATGGAGTTTACTTTTAGTTGCGCGCGCTCGTATTTGGACATTTTCTTAGATTTCATACCGTTATATTTTGAGTTGGTTCAACATTATAGCTATCTATATTTCTCCTCTTCTTGTTTATCCTTTTCAATATATTTTTGAATTTGGTTCTCTTCCCAATTCTTACTAAAAAACGGGCTAAAATTATATACTTTGGCTGCGTGGAACGCAAGACCAATACCCCAAAAGGTAGCTGTTGTGAACGACCCAAAACTAAAGAGTGCCTCCCCAAGACTTTCGCCCTCATTTACCTTAGAGATAACGGTTGCTGAACTAATAAAGATGTTTACCACTATAAATACTAAAAGGTGTATATAAAAGCCTTTTAGCTCTTGTACCAGCTTTTTAGCACGGATCATCTTATCTGTTTTGTTCATCTCTTTTACTTCCATGTTTCCTGATTTTCATCTTTTTTAATAAATTCCTGAATCTTGCGTTTTTCCCAGTCCTTTCCCATAAAAGGGTTCAGGTTGAAAATTTTAATCGCCCTAAAGAATATACCGATACTTACTCCAAAGACTACCCATAAAAACCATGGATATTCCCACTCGTTAAGGTAATAATTAATACCTCCGGTAATTCCAATTGCAAGTAACCCTGACATGATTTTAGCATAGAATTTTTTAAGTGTGTCTACCCTATCTCTTGCTCTTGAATATTTATTTTTTTGTTCAGTGTTTTGCATCCTATTATTTTTAATAATTATGAATTTTCCATAAACTCCTGAATTTTGCGCTCTTCCCAATCTTTACCAAAAAAAGGATTATACCCGTATGCACCAAAACCGTGCATTGTAAGTCCAAAACCCCACCCTAATGCTGGGAATAAAAACCATGCAAAACTTGTGGTATTATAGTTTATAAAGGCCAGTATGGGGATTACGATACTATATGCCAAAAGATTCCCGTAAAACCCCTTTATAGCTTCTACTTTTTCTTTTGCTCTTAGATACTTGCTGTTTGTACTTACATCTTGATTTTCCATTTTTGCTTCTTTTAGGTTTTTATTTTAATCCTTTTTGTTACCTCAAATTTGCGAATTAAAGCCTGTGAGTTAAAAAATGAAATACCCAATTGTAATTTTTTAAGACTGAGTTGTTGCTTTGGACCTATCTCCAAAACCATAAAGCAAGAATTAATGCTAAAAGCCATCGTCCTCCATATATTCTTTAAGCTTCCGTTCTTCCCAAGACCTTCCAAAAAGAGGGTTGTAACCAAAAGCTTGCAACCCGTGGCCTAACAAACCAAAACCCCAACCTAGCGCCGGGAAAATAGACCAAGGAAAACTAGTGGTACGCCAATTGATAAAAACCAATATAGGTATGACAATAACATAGGAAGCCAAATTCCCATAGAAACTCTTAATGGCTTGTACGCGCTCTTTGGCCTTCTCATAGCGCTTATCCTCTATATGTGACTTTTGCGTCTCTACAACCGATACTTTTTTGGAAAGCATAGGTAAATACACCTTAAAATGGTCGCTTGTTTTTTCTATGACTACTTCTCTTTCCGTCAGAATATCGTACCGTTGTGTTATATTTTGCAACCCAACACCGGTGCTCTTATTTACCACTTGTTTTTCTTGGAGGTTATTACTGACTACCAGCATATCATCGATTTCCTCCACCTTAATATGCAAGGGCTTTTTAGACGTTACAATATTGTGTTTTACAGCATTCTCCAACAACAACTGCAAGGACAAAGGAACAATTTTGCCTTCGGGATTTTTTACCACATCCGGCACATCAAAAATAATACTATCCTCAAAACGCATTTTTAACAACCGAACATAGGTTTTTGCGAATTGCAGTTCCTCATCAACGGATACCAAGTCTTTGTTCTTTTGCTCCAGCACATACCTGTATACCTTAGAAAGTGAGGTCGTAAACTTTTGTGCTTGATAGGGGTCTTCATCTATTAAGCTGGTAAGTACATTTAGACTATTGAAAAGAAAGTGTGGGTCTAACTGGTTTTTTAGTGCATCGAACTTTGCGGATGCCGTACCCGCAATAATTTTCTGCTTTTTGACATTCGTATCCTGTAAGGCTTTATAAAAATAAAAGGCATGCGAAATTGCAGATACCAAAATGGAAATAACTAGAGTGAAAATATAACTGGCTAGGTTTTCATTTTCAATAAATTCTTTGAATGTACTCCCGTAAATCGCAACCTCCACCAACATTCTTGCAAATCCAAATGATAGCACTGTTAATACTATAGACCCAATAACGCCATACCATAATCGTTTTTGCATCTGCTCAGACCAACTAAATCTGCTGGAAAGAAATTCGTTATAGTATTCAATTGCTGCTGTAATCACAAAAGCGTAGATGAAGGTTACACCAACACCTTGGAGTTCCTCCACCCAGTCAATACCGCGGTTAAGCGCCAAAATAATGTTCAAAAGGGATACCCCAGCTGTGATGTACAGACTTATTTTTATGACATTTTTTATATTCCCTATTTTTCTCCGTTCGTTCACTGATTTTGATTTAAAAAAGTTGTAACCACCCTACTTTAGATACCATCGTAATGGGCTATACCTAAGCTTGTTTTTATAATGAAATACGTTTAGTTACACGCTGCTAATACTTGCTCTGCCCTTTCTTTGCCCCAAGTAGGATGGAACTTACTTTCTGGTTTAAAGGTAGCAAAAAGTTCCAACGAGCGTACCACATCTGAACAATAGGGTGACGTATCCTTACCAAAATACTTGGCCGACCCCATATCCCATTCCGCTTTTGAAAATACTACCCTAGGGTTTTCAGGAGCCAATTGAAGTGCTTTTGCATATAGCACCGCTACCTTTCCAGAAAGCGTCATCCCATAAGCCGCGCCGTCAAAAGCTATCCATGCAGTATGTACCATAGCCTGGAGGACTATAATTTCTGGGTTATTAGGCGAACTGGCCCCCGCTAAAGCTATAAAGTCTTGTGCCTTGTTTAGCTGCAGCTTTAGTTTTTCAGCGTCCTGCTCGCCAAAAGAGGCTATCGTATTTATTTGAGCCACATAGTAATAAGGCAACCAATTATCCAGTTCGGCAGCGCTAATCCGTTCAAATATATTAGAGGCTTCTGTACTATTGCCTCCCTTCCAATGCGAAAAGGCCGCTTGCATTCCCTTGCTATAAGCGTCTTGTGCGATTGCTGTAGTCGTTATTACTAAGGATAAAATCAGAATAAGTTTTTTCATTGTTGTTGATTTTTAGTATTATTAAAGTCAAATTTGAGGCTACCATGCAGGAAACAGAAAAAAGAAGCACCGAGTTGTTGATTTTAAAGACCGAATTGCGGTAATTTTGTACCGTGATTAAAAACCTTCAGTTACGCCTATCATTAATAGAGGAAGCCCAAGAAGGGAGCCTCAAAAAAAGAACTGCCCAATTTTTAGGATTGGGAGCCCGGCCATTTACCTTAAAAATACTTCGCAAATCGATTGATGCCAGAAAACCGGAAATCATTTTCAACTACAAATTGGCCGTTTTTATTGGGGAAGATGCTCCAAAAGAAAGTTATGTCTTTGATTACAAGAACGTTTCCAATGCCAAACCGGTTCATATTATCGGATTTGGTCCTGCAGGGATGTGGGCAGCGCTTCGCTGTTTGGAATTAGGGTATAAGCCTATTGTTTTGGAACGAGGTAAAGATGTAAAGGAACGCAGACGTGACCTCAAGGCTATTAATCAAGACCATATTGTAAACGGAGAAAGTAACTACTGTTTTGGGGAAGGTGGCGCAGGAACCTATTCAGACGGAAAATTATATACCAGAAGCTTAAAACGGGGCGACGTACGTCGTGTTTTTGAGAGTTTGGTACACCATGGCGCAACCGAACAAATACTTGTGGATGCACACCCACACATTGGCACCAACAAACTTCCAAAAATCGTTCAGAATATTCGCGAAGCTATTATAGCACACGGTGGCGAAATTCATTTTAATACCAAAGTAACCGATTTTATTATTGCTAACAACCGGTTGAAATCCATTGTATTGGATAATACTAAAGAAATGGAAACGCAACGGGTGATTTTGGCAACGGGACACTCCGCCCGTGATATTTTTGAATTGCTCCACAAGAAGGATATTGCCTTAAAAGCAAAATCGTTTGCCATGGGTGTTCGGGTGGAACACCCACAACACATCATTGATTCTATTCAGTACCATTGTTCCGGAGATCGCGATGCCTTATTACCGGCAGCAGCATATAGCTTGGTGCATCAGGTAAAAAATAGAGGCGTATATTCCTTTTGTATGTGTCCGGGCGGATTCATAGTTCCTGCAGCTACGGCTCAAGGGGAAGTGGTGGTAAACGGCATGTCGCCCTCCAAAAGAAATAACCTATATGCCAATTCGGGTATTGTGGTAGAAATAAACGTGGACGAGGATATTCCTAAGTTCGATAAATTTGGTTCTTTAAAAGGTCTGGAATACCAGAAGAGTTTAGAACGATTAGCTTTTACTTCAGGCGGAAGAACGCAAACTGCACCAGCACAACGAATGACCGATTTTGTAGCAGGCACCCTTTCTAGTGACCTCAACCCAACCAGCTACCAGCCTGGTCTCAATTCCGCACCAATGCACTCTTTACTACCTAAATTAATTGGCAGTAGGTTGCGACAAGGCTTTGCGGAATTCGGTAAAAAAATGCACGGCTATTATACTTCGGAGGCAAATATTGTAGGTGTAGAATCCCGTACTTCATCACCTGTAACCATTCCTAGGAACGAGCAATTAGAGCATCCACAGATAAAAGGACTTTTCCCTTGTGGGGAAGGCGGTGGCTATGCGGGAGGCATCGTATCCGCTGCCATGGATGGCGAACGTTGTGCCGAAGCAGCTGTGGCTGGTTTATAAAATTTTTAGATAATACACGCTAGCATCTATTTAAAAAATGGCATAGCATCAATACTATAATTCTCTTTTTAAACGATATCAAGATTCAGCTGTGTAGCTTAAGGTAGAATATAGTCGAGGTTTTTTCTTATGATGCCTTAAATCTCACGTCTAACATCTGAAATCTTATTTAAAGCGCAACTTAAATTTAGTTCTGCTTTACCTGGTAGGTAATTCTTTTATTGGTAATGATTATACCTGATGTAATGATTAAGACGCTATTGTTAGAAGCTATTGGCGGACATGAAGATGCTGAGTTGGAAACCAGAACTCGGTATTGATATCCATTTTTAGCGGTAGTTATACCGGAACCGTTCAAAACAAGCATATTACTTTGTGCTCCCGAATAGTCACTACCGTTGGAAAGATTGGCAAAGGTACTACCACCGTTGCTACTTAACTGCCATTGAAACGTATTGGCATTGGATGCAACAACGGACAAATTCGCAGTAGCACCAGTTATAACGCTTACCGTTGGGGCCGGCTGTGTAGATATACCTAAATTGGTGACGGTTATTGTCTGGGTAACATCGGTACTATTATTCACATCATCCGTTATACGATATGTTCTAATAATGGTTTCTGGGTTCGTACCACCATCCGTTATATCTCCAACATGGCTCACGGTAAGATTACCTGCACAGTTGTCTGCTTCATCGGTAACCATCAAAATATCAGGAACGGGAATATCCGAAGTACAATTCACATTGATACCCGTGGGATTAGATGCTGTAGGTGCGGTAACGTCGTTTACCGTAATTGTTTTAATAAAGGGTACACTAGTATTACCTCTAGCATCTTCAGCTTCATAGGTAATTACCCGCACAAAATCATTTGGACTGTTGTTTACAGTAATAACATCACTCAACTCGGTTACGGTAAAACCACTACAATTGTCAGTTGCCACGGGAGGTGTAAAAGATGGAGTCCCACAAAAAATTATAATTCCATCCGAATCAGGATTAAAGCTAAAATTCACTCCCGACCATTGTATGTTTCCGCCAGGAATACCGCTCCAGGCAGCTATGGGATTTGTGCCTGTAACAATAAGATTGTAAGTGCCATCGCCATTATCTACTTCCGAATAGCTAAAGGCAGCCTGATTGCTTAACTGAGAAACATTCAACTGGTAATCCGCATTTAGAATACGCACTTCCCAATTGTCTATTTGTGTTGCCGTAGAATTTTGAAGCCCAAAACCCCATGAATATTGGTTTTCATTAAAATAAGTAGTGTTTAAGCCTACACAAACCGGGAGTCCGGGGACATCTGTGGCACATTCATAATTTTCATCCAAGGTACCTAAAGTGGTTACCCAAGTAGGAGCCTCATTGTCCATGGTAATTGCCGTAGTCGCCGTAATATTTAATATGGGATCCCCTACCATACCCCCATATTCTACCACATAGCCTTGAGAGGCATAGGCACCTCCGCCACCATTATTAGGCAAATCATTCCACGCACCTACTGGGGCACCACCACGAATTACCGAAGCGGCAGCGATATGGGCATAATCTTCGCCACCTGCATTATTAGGTTCACCGCCATTCCAATTGGCAAATGTCAATTCGGTGCCATTAGACAAACCTTGCCAAAACTGAGTACCCGCTTCGGGTCCTGTTACCCATCTCCACTCGTTTTCAACCGACGCATCCGTAGCACCTATCCAGCCAAAACCACTGGCCTGGGCTCCCGAAAAATCGGCTTCTTCCTGAGAAGTAAGCGTCACTAAGTACCCTTGTAATCCAAAATACATTCTTGCTGCAGCTGCAGCTTCCGCATCAGTCCAGCTAATACCTGGATCAGAGACAAATTCATAATAATGCTGTGTGGCAGGCAAAAAATTAGGTTCGCCTATGGTAATAGAAAACTGTCTGGTTCCAGAAGGATTTGGTGAGCTACTAGAAAATTCAATTGCTAAAATTGCTGCCTCAAATTCTGTGTAAAGTGCTGGGCCATTTAAACTAAGTTTCCCTTCTGTAGCATCCCAATTTGCAGTTATATTAGGATGGCTTCCCGTAAGGTTAAGAATATCCTCACCATTCACATAGCCGCTAGAAACCTGTGCGTACACTGCTGAGGTGCTCAAATCATCTGAATCTGTAATACTAATGGTCTGAGCGATGGATACCGCTGAGCCTGGACAATAGATTTGATTTCCAGTCGCAGTGACCACTGGGGGTACATCAGGAAATTGAATGGAAAAAACGATATTATCAACAAAAATTTTATCACTACCTATCCAATCTGCTCCGCCTGTAGACACAAAACGTATAGCGGTATTTGATGACATCTCATAAGATTTCAATGCATATGATATATCGCTTCCGTCAGAGAGTGTTCCAACCGTTGTATACGTAATCCCGTTGAACATTTGCACATCTACACTTTTCGAACCTGAGGTTCTATTATAATCCAAGGTAAGCGTTGCACTGATGGCAGTTGATAAATCTAAAGTTCTCTCGATAGCTCTGTTATCCAAATTCTTAAATCGAAGTTGATTGGACCTAATACGAATTCTACCGCCATCTGGATCTGTTGTTGGCTCCCCTATTTCCGTCCAATCGCTAGAAAAATTCATTAAACCCGTATTCGCACTATATGTTACCGATTCAAAATCATCAGCAAAGGTATCCTGTCCATAAACCATAGTGGTTACAGAAACAAAAGTTCCGATATAAAGCAACAGCTTTTGAAACATATCTATTTAATATTAGTTTGTATTGTCGAAAGTACATATCACTACCTGTTTTACTCTATTAATGTTGTGTAGGGTACCATATGCGATGTAAAGTCTAATTAATTGGTAGTCCATTGCCTTCAGGATAAAACTTTAGGTCAAAATTGTTTTATTGCCAGTCGTTATATTAGCCGTAGCTTTACAGCTTATTTGAAATTATGACATTTAAAGAACTCGGCCTTGCCGAACCTATTCTTAAAGCCCTAGAAACAGAGGGCTATACACATCCTACTCCTATTCAAGAACAAGCAATTCCAATCTTATTGACAGGGAAAGACCTCTTGGGTGTGGCTCAAACAGGTACTGGGAAAACGGCCGCATTTGGCATTCCTATTTTACACCACTTGTACGAGGCTATTTCGCTAAGTCAAAATAAGCGTAAAGTAAAAGCTTTAGTAGTCACCCCAACACGGGAACTTGCCATCCAAATAGGAGAGAGTTTTACAGCGTACGGTAGACATACAGGCTTGAAAAACACGGTTATATTCGGGGGTGTAAAACAAGGAAAACAAGTGAATGCCCTGCGCGCTGGAGTTGATATTATAATAGCCACTCCTGGCCGACTCTTAGACCTTATGAACCAAGGATTTATAACATTCAGGGATTTAGAATTTGTAGTTTTAGATGAAGCGGACCAAATGTTGGACATGGGCTTTATTCATGATATAAAAAAAATAATTGCCAAACTACCACCCAAACGCCAATCGCTCTTTTTTTCGGCAACGATGCCAAAAAGTATTGTTGAGTTATCTAGAAAAATGTTAGGAGATTTTGAGCGAGTTACCATTAAACCAGAGCAGGCTACTGCAGAAAAAGTTGAACAGGGCGTTTACTTTGTAAGCAAGGGAAATAAGCCAAAACTTCTGGTGCATTTATTGGAGCAACGGCCTAGTGATTCTGTTTTGGTTTTTTCACGCACCAAGCATGGAGCAAATAAAATCGTTAAAAAATTGGACCAAGCTGGCATACAATCCGCCGCTATTCATGGTAATAAATCACAAGTGGCACGCCAAAAGGCCTTAGGTGCTTTTAAAGAAGGCAAATTAAAGGTTTTGGTAGCTACAGATATCGCCGCTCGTGGTATTGATGTAGAAGAACTTTCACTGGTGGTTAATTATGACCTTCCAAATGTTTCTGAAACCTACGTACACCGAATCGGAAGAACAGGACGCGCCAGCGCTAGTGGTATTGCACTTTCTTTTTGTGATAAAGAGGAACGCCCTTACCTAAGGGATATTGAAAAATTAATACGACAGGAAGTCCCTCGTATGCCGCAGCATCAATTTGTGGATGAAGGCATCGATGAAGAAAAGGACGACAGGCCTGCACAAAAACCTCGAAACCAAAGAAACGCTGGAAATAGTAATAGATCAGGGAATTCAAATTTTAGGGGGAAAAACAATCGCAATCAAAATAGGGGAAAAAACAACGGAACAGGTTCAACTAATACAAATCGTTAAAACCATAAGAGGTGTCACACAATTGTATATGGAACACTAATTGCAATTACACGTAAACACTTTTGAGTGGTAAAAAAGGGGCAAGTGAAAATTAGATGGTGCGCAACCGTTTCATTAGCAGTTTTTTATGAGACTTGCTCAAAGGAATCCACTTTCGATTGATTTCCAAGTGATCTTCCGCCAGCACATCTAACTTAAAAATGTTTACCATATAACTGCGGTGTACTTTAATGAATTGAGTATCAGGTAAACTTTCGGATACCGTTTTAAGGCTACTGGACAAGGTATACTCCTTGTTAATTTCCACTATTTTACAATAGTTACGGTCCGCTTCCACATACAAAATATCCTCAAAAAGTAGTTTTACCATCCTTCCTTTATGTCTGACAAAAATACGATCGTGGAGTACCTCAAATTCGGTCGGCTCATCACTTTTACTAACTTCTCCAAGATTTTGAACTACGAGTTCCAGCGTACGTTCTAAATTTAATTTATTAAAAGGTTTTGTGATGAATGCCTTGGGACGCGTTTCTTTAGCCAACTCAAATGTAGCGTTGTCACTATTTGCCGTTAGGTATATGATAGGAATATCGGCATGTTTTTGTATCGCCTTAGCGGTATCTATACCATTTAAATTCCCTTTTAAATTTATATCCAATAGCAGAATGTGAGGTGGGTTTTCACGCACATGCACCACGGCTTCTTCTCCCCTTGGCACCAATCCGGTTACGTCATAACCAAGATTCGTAAGCAAAAGAGATACATTAGCACCAATAATCATATCATCCTCAACAATCAATATGCGTATTTTATTCTTTTCCATTATGCCGCTTTTGAAGCTTTAAAAGTGATAAACACGGACGTTCCTTGTGTGGTGTGCAATTCCATCTTCCCGTCCAATTGTTTGACCAATAATGCAACCAATTTGGTTCCAAATCCTGTCCCTACAGCTTCTTTGGACAACTGCATCCCAACCCCATTATCTATTACTTCCAAGGTAATTAAATCATTCTTCTCCTTTAAAGACAATTGTATGTTTCCTTTTCTATCATCGGGAAATGCATATTTTAACGAATTTGTAATCAATTCGTTAACTATTAAGCCAATAGGTATGGCCATATCAACATCCAGCTCAAATTTTTCCATTTCCAAAGCCATGGCTACATGGCTATCTTTTCCATAGGTATTAATAATATAATCAGATAGATTAGAAAAATAATCCTTCATTTCAATAGTAGCCATATTTTCGCCCAAATACAGTTTTTGATGTATCATTCCCATACTGTGAACCCGCTGCTGACTTTGCTCCATGGCGTTTAGCACATTAGGATCTTCAATTTGAGCCGATTGTAATGAAAGTAAACTAGAAACTATTTCTAGATTGTTCTTTACGCGATGGTGAATTTCCTTAAGCAGGAATTCCTTTTCGGTATTTTGCTTCTGGAGTAGCTTATTCTTTTTATTGTTATTAGAAATGGCCTTGTAGGCAAGCAACAATAATAATGCTAGAAGAATGGAGATAACAATACCTAATTTTTGACGTATTTCCTGTTTTTTAATTAGGCTTTCTTGTACCATTATGATACTCTCCTTCTGTGCTACGTCAAACTCTGTACGCAATTCGGAAATACGATGATCGGCCTCGGCCGTAAACACTTCATCGTTTAGTGTATCATACTCCGAAAACGCTTCGTACGCCTTTTTATATTGGTTAATACCTGCATAAGCCATTCCCAATTCCTTGTACGCCAGACTCAAATAATAGGCATCTCCAAATTTATTGGTCGCCACTTCTAAACATCGCTCAAGTGCATTAACAGCGTCCTTATAGTTGTTTTTTGCATTATGCATTTTGCCTACGGACAACCAAGATCGCATCACCATAAAATTATTTTCCAGTAGAGCTGCATATTTAACAGCATTCTGACCTGCTTCCTTCGCGTTATCAAATTCACCTAAAAAAGAATAAAGGTCCACCAGTGAAATATACACATCACTTAAATTATTGTAAAAACCATACCGTTCTCCTACTACAATGGATTGCATGTAGTAATCGAGTGCCTTTTCGTAATCTTTTAACGCCAAGTAATTATTACCGGCGATATATAGCGTAAAGCCATAATCTAAATCGGTAATACCCCAACTATTAAAAAATTCTAAGGACTTAAGTGCGTACTCTAAGCCCGGTGTAAACTTAGATTGTTTCCAGAAAAGATTACTTAAATCGCTATAGGCCATGGCTTTGGCCTTATTATCGTTAAGTTTTTCACCCAAGGTAAGCGATGTCATGGCATAATCTGCCGCCTTATCCAGTTGTCCCCTACGCTCGTAAACATATCCTAATTGTGTATTTAAAAAGGGTAAATCAGATTCTAAAACCTTAGTCTTTGCCAGTTGAAGTACGGTTTGGGCACTATCTAGTTTTTCCATACGCAAAAGAATAGCGCCTTGGGTCATCTGAAATCTACCTTCCCATAAGACATTCTCTTTTACCTTTGTTAATTGGAGTCCTTTTCTAGTAAAGTCCAAAGCCGTGTTAAGATTTCTAGTATGCCAGTAATAGGCAAGGTCATTGAGTATCGAAAAGTGTACAGAATCGTTTTCAACGGTATCCAAACCTTGCGCTAAGTATTCTAAATAAGAATCCCCAAAATTGTCTGTCTCAATAAACACCTTTTGGTAGGGGTTAACCCTGTTATTATCTATAAGTTGGCCATAGCTGTACGTATAAATAAAACAGGAGAAAAGTCCTAAGAATATAAGTTTTAGATGGAAATCAACCATTTTTAAAATTAAGGTCCAACCAGTAAATGAATTTTATTAAATATACGTTATTTCCTATCAAAAAACCTAATGATTTGCAACAACCATTTGTATGTTTTTTGCGCTCAGTAGACTCTTGCTTTTAAATAGTTTACACAATCCTATCCCCTATAAATGTGTTATTTATTCACATAATCCAAATATGTTGAAAAGAATAATTAATTTGTAAGAATGAAGAAACAATTATTCATTTACGGTAGTGGAAGACACACGGTGCCTTTTCTAAAATATATGGCGGAAGCCACTGGAAAATCCAGACCCAACATTTGTTTTATACCTACTGCAAGCGGAGATGACAAAGAGTATTGTATACGGTTTTACGAAGTTTGTAAGCATATAAACGTAATGCCACATGTATTGAAGGTCTGGGTAAATTCCTATGAACATAAAGAAACATTTTCTGAGATTATATCGCGTATGGATGCAATCGTCGTAGGGGGCGGTAATACGCTAAATATGCTGGCCATTTGGAAAGCGCAAGGAATAGATGTTGCGCTTAAAAATGCCTATGATAAAGGAACAATACTGGGCGGCGGTAGCGCGGGATCTTTATGCTGGTTCAATGGTGGCACAACAGATTCAAGACCAGCATATTTAAGTATTGTATCGGGAATGGGGTTTATTGCTAAAAGTCATTGTCCACATTACAATTCAGAACCTACCAGACGTCCGCTCTATCATGAAAACATCTTATTGGAAAAACTATCGGAAGGGTATGCCTGTGATGACAAATCTGCGATACACTTTATAAACGGAGATGTGCATACGTCCATCTCATTAGATAAAGAAAATCATTCCTATCATGTTTATAAAAAAGATGGTATACTAATAGAAGATAAACTTTCCTCAAAGGTTATTCAGTAAAATAGCCTTAAGCTGTAAATGTAGTGGAACATCAAATCTAGTTGATGACAAGCGCTAGTAAAACTAGTATGCCATTACCTAAAACAGAAGTGGTTTTTGATATAAATAAACAAACGCATCAACCAAATTAAACACAGTCATTTAGTTTTTTTGATGCTTAAGCAAATTCCCACCTATACGCCACTAATTAATTTCAAAGGACGATTCTAAACCTACCTGACACACCTTGAATCAATATAACTATGCCTTCGGACAAAAAAAAGACCCATTCGTCCCTACCTAGCTAAATATCTCATTTAAAATCGATTTTTTTGTAAGAGGTAGCTAATCACGCTATTAAATTTAAGTAAGAACCAACAAAACCAAAATGTATGAGAACATTAAAAAAAATAGTAGTTGGCCTTTGCACTCTTTTTCTAATTCCGATAGGTATCGGAGCACAAGAATCCGAGGTTACCTTAGAATTTGACAATGCAGCAACCGCGCAGCAAATAGTTCAAAAATATATTAATGCACTGCAAATGGGAGATGTTACTACCATGAATTCCCAATTAGCCGATACGGCAATAATTTATGGACTAGGTGATGGAATAGATTCTTTAAATGTTACACAACACAAAGAATATTACACTAATAGTACTGCGACGTTCAAACATGTAATTTCTAATGAACTATACCTTCCCGTAAAAGTTGTAAATAATTGGAATGAAGGTGAATGGGTACTCGCATGGGGGGTGAATACAGTAACCGATAAGGAAACAGGCAACTCATTTCCGATTAATTATCATACCGCAAGTATGGTCCAAAATGGAAAAATTGTAGTCTTAAGATACTATTACGATGTGCTTAGTGCCATGACCTCACAGGGCTATACATTAACGCCACCTTCCAAAAAAAAGTTATAAAATAAAATAGGTAGGTCGGCATAATTCGGGGGAATGCATGGCAATAAAAAACAGGTTTATATTTTTAGTGTTTTTAAGTAAAAACCCAATCAAAATTGTTGTGGTTGGCCTGCCTTTTTAATCATAGAATAAGGAATACAATACGTTTTGGGAAAGGCTTTTTTATAAATCCTACTTGTCTCGTGAAATAAGTAAACGTCTAGGAGCTTTGAGAAATTCATTTTTAAAAAAAGGACTCTCCTACAAATAATGATAGCATATAGATATAGGTGTTTCATAAAAATCTTAACGGCTCTAGCCTCCTAATTAAAGAGGCAACCGGTCAGTTATTATTTGATTTAGCTATGAACCAATCTGACTAAAGATTGCAAAACCCGAAAGATACTTTCGGGTTTTGTTGTTGATGAACATAATCGAATGTCTCTAGCACGTATGAATCTAAATGTTTAATTAGAAAATACAACCTATTGAATATCATTTAATTTAGTTAATTTTAAGATGCTAAAACCAAATAAAATGAAACCGATTCATCAAATGCTATCTGTACTATTATTAAATATTCTAATAGGGTGTTCTTCTCCAGAAACATATGACATCTTAATTAAAAACGGCCAGATAACAGATGGTTCTGGCCAACCGATGTATCTAGGCGACCTTGGCATTAATGCAGATACCATTGCCGCTATCGGAAAATTAGAGCATGCAAAAGGCGTACAAGAAATAGACGCCTCCGGTTTGGTAGTTGCGCCTGGATTCATAAACATGTTGAGTTGGGCTACCGAATCGTTGATTGTTGACGGAAAATCTCAAAGTGATATTCGACAAGGGGTCACTTTAGAGGTTATGGGAGAAGGCTGGTCTATGGGGCCCCTAAATGAAAAAATGCGTGAAGAACAACAACGCACTCAAAAAGATATCAAATACGACATTGAATGGACCACCTTAGGGGAATATCTCGAATTTCTGGAACGAAAAGGTGTTTCTACCAATGTAGCCTCTTTCGTTGGGGCAACCACATTGAGAGTCCATGAACTAGGAGAAGCAAACCGAGCTCCTACTCCAGAAGAACTAAAAAATATGAAAGCCCTTGCCAAAACCGCCATGGAAGAAGGTGCTATGGGTATTGGTTCGTCATTGATTTATGCACCTGCGTTTTATGCAGATACCCAAGAACTCATTGAACTCTGTAAAGTGGCCTCTGCTCATAATGGTATGTACATTTCACATATGCGCAGTGAAGGCGATTACTGGTTAGAGGCAATTGATGAATTACTTCAAATTGCAAATGAAGCGAATATTCCTGCAGAAATCTATCATTTAAAAGCTGGTGGAAAAGACAATTGGAGCAAATGGGAAGCTGCCATTGCCAAGATTGATTCTGCTCGCACTGCCGGATTAAAAATCACCACAGATATGTACAATTATACCGCAGGGGCAACTGGCTTAGACGCTTCCATGCCACCATGGGTACAAGAAGGCGGGTATGGAAAGTGGGCTGAGCGTTTGCAAGACCCAGCCATTCGCGAAAAAGTCATTGAAGAAATGAAAGCTAAAGGTGATGGTTGGGAAAACCTTTATTTTGCCGCCGGAAGTGCCGACAAATTAATCCTGAATGATTTTAGGAGCGATAGTTTACGATACCTGACCGGTAAGACCTTGGCTGAGGTGGCCACTATGCGCGGCACTAGTCCTGAAGAAACAGCAATTGACCTCGTGGTGCAAGATAGCAGTAGAGTGGGCACCGTATATTTTCTAATGTCTGAAGAGAATGTAAAAAAGCAGATTGCACTTCCTTATATGAGTTTTGGTTCTGATGGCGCATCGATTGCACCTGTTAAACCTTTCACCAATGCTAGTCCTCACCCGAGATCTTATGGCAATGTAGCACGCCTATTGGGTAAATATGTACGGGAAGAAAAAGTGATTTCGCTTGAAGAAGCCGTCTACAAACTAAGTGGACTTCCAGCCAGCAATCTTAAAATCAAAAATAGAGGCACACTTGCTATAGGCAACTTTGCGGATGTTGCCATTTTTAATTCCGAAACCATTATAGACAAAGCCACTTTTGATAAACCGCATCAATTTGCAGAAGGCATGGTACATGTTCTTGTAAATGGAGAACAAGTACTGAAAGATGGGGAGCATACTGGCGCATTACCTGGTAAAGTGGTCCGAGGGCCAGGCTGGAAGCAAAATAACTAGTACATAATAATCTAGTAGAACAATGAAAAAATCGGCCCTATTAATCCTACTAGTACTTACCCTAGTGGCAAGCTGTAAAAATGAGAATCCCATAACAAATACAAATCTATCTAACCTAGAAATGTATTCTGACTCCCTTTTTAAAGCGAGCCTTGACAGCGCTAAAATAGCAGGCGGGACAATTCTGATACATCAGAAAGGCAAGACGTTGTTAAAAAAATCCTACGGGCTAGCCAGTTTAGAGTTGGAGGTGCCTATGCCTGAGAATGCCCATTTTGAAATTGGCTCGGTAACCAAGCAATTTACCGCTGTTGCAATCCTTAAACTTGTGGGAGCAGGGAAACTGACTTTAGAAGATGATTTCACGCAATACCTAAAGTTTGATACAAAAGGAAGAACGATTACCATAAATCAATTGCTCAACCATACCTCGGGTATTGCTAGCTATACCGAAATCGAAGAATTCGGAGGGCTTATACCACAAGAATTACCTCGAGACTCGCTAGTACGGATATTGGAAACCAAAGACTTTTTATTTGAACCGGGCGAAGCACTTATTTACAATAATTCGGCCTATTTTTTCTTGGGGCTTATCATCGAAAAAGTAACGGGAAAGACGTATGAAGCGTATTTAAAAGAAACCGTTTTTGAACCCTTGGGAATGCAAAACACCTATTATTGCTCTACAAGTAAGGTTGTCAAAAACAAAGCCTATGGCTATGATTATTCCCCCAAAGGCCTACAAAAAAAGCAATACTTGAACCATACTTGGCCCTATGCGGCAGGTTCTTTGTGCAGCACCACCGAAGATTTATTGCTGTGGATGACGGCCATACACAGCGGCAAACTACTTTCCAAAGTGCAATACCAGCAGCTGATTACACCAAAAACCTTAAATGATGGTACTCCGGTGCGGTATGCTATGGGGCTCACAAATTACTTCAATTACGGAAATCAAGAAATCAGCCACGGAGGTGGTATTCCGGGATTCCTGTCGGAAACAAAATATTTTCCAGCGGAAGATTTGCACCTGATCTCTTTGGTTAATACCACAGGACCCCATGGCGGTAGTTTTTTTATAGATAATATCATGTGGAAACTATTGGAAAAGCAAAAGTACCTAGCCATCACTCTGGACTTTGACCCAAAAGAAATTGAAGGAATCTATTCAGGCCAGACGAGAGGAAAATCCCAAAATGTAAAAGTAAAAGCCATTGCCAATGCCATTACGATTGAGTTTAATGAAAGTGGGAAAGTTGATACCCTGAGCACTTATGTTGGAAATCATACCTGGATGGATGGCAACACCACCGTTTCAATAAAAGATGGAAAATTAAGTACCGACCAGATTTATGGACATTTTATATTAAAGAAACAATAGCAATCAAACTATGAGAATATTATCAATTATACTATTTATCACGCTTTTCTCTTGCAAGTCTCCCCCCGAAAAAAAAGAAGAAACGCTTTCTTTTCAAGACATCCATAATCAAGCTATTTTGGTGGACTCCCATAATGATGTGCTTCTGCAGACCATGGAAAAAGGAGTCATCTTAGATCAAGATTTAACGGGTATTACCCATGCTGACCTCGACCGACTAAAACAAGGGGGCGTAGATGTGCAATTTTTTTCGGTTTGGTGTGATGGAAACCAAACTAACCCGTTCAAATACGCCTTAGTAGAAATGGATTCTCTGAATGCCATTGCGAATAGAAATCCTGATAAAATAATAGAAGTGGCAAATTCTAAGGAAATGATGGAAGCTGTTAATGAGCATAAAATTGCAGCATTTTTTGGAGTTGAAGGTGGGCATATGATAGAGAATGATTTAGCTAAGCTTGATTCATTATTCGCACGCGGCACGCGCTATATGACCCTAACTTGGAACAACTCCACCTCATGGGCCACAAGCGCGGCTGATGAAACCGCTCTTGAAGGAGGGGCTTTAAACTCAGAGGGAAGGAAGGGTTTATCAGGATTTGGAAAACAAATCGTTAATCGCATGAACACATTGGGGATGATGGTAGACATAAGTCATGTGGGTGAACAAACGTTTTGGGATGTCATAGCAACAACGACCAAGCCCGTAATCGCTTCCCATAGTTCGGTACATGCTATTTGTCCCGTTCCCAGGAATCTAAAAGATGACCAAATCAAGGCCATAGCCAAAAATGGAGGGGTAGTACAGATTAATTTCTATTCCGGTTTTATAAGCCCAGAATATGAAGAGAAACGAGACGTATTTTTATTGAATCACAGATCAGAAAACGATTCACTCCTTGCCTCAGGCATCAATATATATGTTGCAGAAGAACTACTGTTTGCTAAATATACAGATAAGGTTCAATCCTTTAGGCCTACCCTTGAACAGCTTATGCAACATATAGTCCATGTCATAGATTTAGTAGGTGTAGATTATGTTGGACTGGGCTCTGATTTTGATGGTATTCCCTCAGCACCAATTGGTTTGGACGATGTGACTACCTACCCTATAATAACAAACGCCTTAGTTGAAAAGGGGTACAGTACAGAAGATATCAATAAAATTTTAGGAGGTAACTTGATTCGAGTTTTAGAAAAAAATGAAAGTAACAGTTTATAATAAAGAAATGAAAAAGTATTACATCATCTTGTTTTCCCTTTTAATTGTTTCCTGCAAAGAGCAAAATGACAAAAAAGAAACAAATCAAAACCAGACACGAGCACAACTCAAAGCGCAAGTTGATTCCCTATTTAATGCACATATTAAGTTGGATGCACCCGGTGCAGCACTCCTAGTGTCCTACGATGGTGAAATACTGATAGGCAAAGGCTACGGCCTTCGCGATTTGGAAACCAAAGCACCTATTACCAAAAGTACCAATATGCGTATGGCTTCAGTAAGTAAGCAATTTACTGATTTAAGTCTTTTGACATTAGTAGATAAGAATTTATTAGCTCTCAACGATACCGTTTACAAGTTCTGGCCCTATGCCGTTTTTAAAAATATTACGGTTACCCAGCTCATTAACCATACGTCTGGAATAGCCGATTATGAAGGGGTATTTATGAAGGAATGGGATCGTAGTAAAATTGTTGAAAACAAGGATATTTTGGATTGGTTGTCTACGAATCCTGCGCCGCATTTTAATCCTGGAGAAAAATGGGAATACTCCAATACCGCTTACTTAGTTTTAGCCCTTTTGACCGAAAAATTAAGCGGTGAAGATTTTGCCACCTATGCCAAGAAAGCTGTTTTCGAAAAAACGGGTATGAAAAACACCAACTTTTACTCTTTCGCGCATCCTATTGATATTAAAGAACGTGCCTTCTGCTATAAAAAAGACAGTTTAGGGAATTGGAAGAACGTCGATGGTTTTTTCATGAACGGCGTTTTGGGTGATGGAGCGGTTTACACCAGTGTAACAGATTATTTTGCTTATGATCAAGCCTTACGAAACAAAAGTATTGTATCAGATACCCTACATCAGCTGCTGTTCGAACCCAGTTCAATGGCCTTACCTGAAGAAGCAAAATATCCGTTTGAATTTTTAAAAGGCAAAGAAGAACAGTATGCCATAGGCTGGTTTGTAACGGAGGATATCGCCCTCCATACCGGAAGTTGGAATGGGACCAGAACCATAGTCGTTCGAGATAAAGAAAGACCTTTAACCATCGCTATTTTTATGAATTCCGGAGAGGCAGAAACTAGGTCAACGCTTATAGAAGCTACGTATTCGCTGGTAAATTCCTTTTTGAAATCTAATTAATCCTATTATGAAAAAATATAAATTTCTCTTTTTACTCCTCCTTACATTTGGGTTTAACCACTTTTTGAGCGCTCAACAAAAAGCAAACAACAACAAACTCGATGCCATGATTGTTCAGGGCATGAGCGATTGGAAAGTCCCTGGACTCGCTGCTATCGTGGTCAAAGACGGTGAAGTGGTTTTTCAAAAAACCTACGGAGTTAAAAATTTAGAGACCAAAGAACCCGTAGACGGGAACACCCTATTCAATATGGCTTCGACCACCAAAGCTGTCGTGGCCATTGCCATGGGTATGCTAGTCGATGATGGTAAACTAAAGTGGGATGATAAAGTGGTGGACCATCTCCCCTACTTTAAACTGTCTGACCCGTATATCACTGCCGATGCCCGTGTTAAAGATTTGTTGACCCATAATTTAGGTATCGGTAATGCCGATGCTTTGTGGACCTTGGACAGTCTGTCTACCAAAGAAACTATTAAACGATTTCAGTTTGCAAAAAAAACCTATCCGCTGCGGGGCGGTTTCACCTATCAAAACATTATGTATACAGTTGCTGGTGAAGTTATTGCGGCAGCAAGCGGAAAACCTTGGAATGAATTTGTTACCGAACGGATTTTTGACCCTTTAGAAATGACCAGAACACAAGCTTTGGCTAGTGCTATTTTTAAGGTAGGGAATTATGTTACGCCATATGCGAATGACCCCGAAGATGGCCTTGTTAAAGTTGATTATGGTTTCTCAGACCAAATAGGCCCCGCAGGAATGATTTGTTCCTCCGCCAATGACATTTCAAAATATTTGACCTTTTTAGTAAATGATGGTGTTCATAAGTCGGATACCTTGGTAAGCCCAAAGACCTTTAAGTACCTTTTTGAGCCTCAGTCCTTTCTAGGTTCTAGTGGCACGTATCCAACAAATGCACTGACCAAACCGAATTGGAACACCTATAGTATGGGCTGGTTTCAACAAGATTACAAAGGCCATAAGCTCGATTTTCATACAGGAAGTCTCTTCGGCTTGGTTGCCATTGCCGGTATCATGCATGATAAAAATGTGGCAGTTTATGTTTTTGCAAACCTAGATCATGCTGAGTTACGCCATGCTATTCTTTACAAGGCCTTAGACTTATATGGTTTTAACGATGATAGTCGCGATTGGCATACCGAGGTTTTTAATCTGTACGACGGTTTCAAGAAAAAAAATATCGAAGCATCAAAAAAGAAAATATCGGAACGCGTAAACGGCAGCAAACCTAGCCTACCTTTAGAAGGGTATGCCGGTAGTTATACCAACAAAATGTTAGGGACGGGAAAAATATCGCTTGTGGATACTAAACTACGGGTCAATTTAAACGATTTCATTAGCTATGATTTAGAACATTGGCATTTTAACACGTTTATGACCAATAAAGATTCGCGTTTCCTTGAAAAATTAAGCGTGCATTTTGAACTCAATGCTGATGGCAAAATCAACCAGTTTGAACTTATGGGTGAGGTATTTTCAAAAACGGAGTGATATCGTAAAGCGTTTGTTTAAGAATTTAAAACTAACATAAAACCATATGCTAAGAGCTAATCATACAAAGCTGTTTTTTACATAGCATTACCATACAATTGACTATAACTATTTAAAAATGATAAGAATGACTACGATGAAACACTATTTAACCCTAATCTTATTAGCAATTATAAGCACTAGTTTCGCACAGACAGATGCCGAAAAAGCAGCCGAGACTGTAAACAAAAATAAAATTGAAGGCCATATCTATTTTATAGCAGATGACCTATTAAAAGGGCGCGGTACGGGTACTGCGGAAAATAAAATAGCGGCTAGTTATTTAGCCAATGCCTTACGCAGCTATGGCGTAAAGCCAAATCCTGAAACCAATTCATACTATCAAACATTCAACCTGTTACAAACAGCCCCGCCGAGCTTGCTTCAGGTAGCTATGAATGGCGATAACTATCCACACATTGTGGCGGTGAAGGCAAAAGCAACTGCACTTTCTGGGGACGCCATGTATCTTGGTTATGGAGGCGAAGCCGATTACAAAGGAAAAGATGTTAAAGGTAAATTAATTGTAGTTCGAGGCGGTACGCTAGCGTCTTCTGAAGCCAGAGCTGTTTACGGAGCTCATAAAGACAAGCAGGCATTAGCTATAAAAAATGGAGCTATCGGTCTTGTAGAGCTGACATTGCTAGAAGAGGCATTGTGGTCGCGCATGTCACACTTCATGGGAGAAAGTGTTCAGATTCCGGATGCGAACGAGGCTGAAAACTCAGAAAACGAATTTATTCATCTTTGGGTAAATACAACTTTAGAGAAATTAGAGGCATTGGATAAAGCTAGCCTATCTTATACCATCGAAACCGATGGAAAAAAAGAGGAAACCTTGGTAACACAGAACGTAGTAGGCGTTTTAGAAGGGACAGACCCAGAACTTAAAAAAGAATACATCATGTATTCCGCCCACTATGATCACGTTGGTATAGGCGAGCCAGATGCAACAGGAGATACCATCTACAATGGAGCTCGTGATAATGCTATAGGAACCACTGCCGTTTTAAGCATGGCAGAAAATATTGGAAAGTACCGTACAAAACGGTCTGCGGTATTCATCCTTTTTACAGGAGAAGAAAAAGGATTGTTGGGTAGCCAATACTATGTGAAGCACCCTATATTTCCATTAAAGCAAATCGTATATGGATTCAATACCGATGGTGCCGGCTACAATAATACAAGCTTGGCAACCGTCATTGGATTAAGCAGAACAACGGCCAAAAAACATATTGTTGAAGGAGCCGCTACGTTTGGACTCAAGGCGATTGATGACCCAGCTCCAGAACAAGGCCTCTTTGACCGTAGCGATAATGTCAGTTTTGCTAGCAGGGGAGTTCCCGCGCCTACCTATTCTACTGGTTTTGATGCCTTTGATGATGAAATCAACAAATACTACCACCAAGCAGGGGACGAGGCAGATAGTCTAGATTATGATTATTTATTAAAATTCTATCAAGGCTATGTGCTATCTGGTCGGTTGATCGCCAACGACCCTGAAACACCGTTTTGGGTAAAAGGAGATAAGTATGAAGCTGCGGGTAATGTTTTATATGGTAAAGTACCTTCTGGGCCAATTAAAAACTGATGCTAGTGCGCATACCGGTTAACCTCACGAGTCTCACAAAACTTAGAACTATCAAATTAATTGTAACTACTTATTGTTTATGAAATTACGGTTTATAATAGCTATCGTTAGTATCGTCCTTTTTACCAATTGCAAGCAAAATAAGCCTCTTAAGAACCTGCCTGTATTTGAGCATGATATTGCTTCTGGACCCACGCCATGGACTAGTGCTGTTTTTGAATTGGAAGAAACGGATTTCACTTTTGCCATTATTTCAGACCTCACCGGAGGCGAACGAGAAGGAGTGCATAGCACAGCCATTTCTCAATTAAATCGGTTAGATCCCACCTTTGTAATAAGCGTGGGCGACCTAATAGATGGGGGTACTGAAGATACCGTGCAACTAGCAACCGAATGGGATTCCTTTGATGCACGAACCGCAAAACTAACTATGCCCTTCTTTTATTTGGGCGGTAATCATGACCTCAGCAATCCAGTAATGCGTGCGTTTTGGGAACAACGTTTTGGACGCCGGTACTATCATTTTGTATATGAAGACGTACTCTTTTTGATGATGGATTCAGAAGATTATGAGGAACAGCGTATGAAGCAAATATATGAGGCCCGGGCTAAGGCACTTAAAATTATTTCTGGAGAAGTGGAAGGAGTTTATGAAGAAACTGAATACTATACGATGAAAGAACGGAAAGTTGGTGGCATGAGCAATGACCAATTAGACTATTTTAGGGATGCGCTAGAACGGTATCCAAACGTAAAATGGACATTTGTTCTCATGCACAAACCCCTGTGGAAACGTGAAGATGATAAAGGCCTTGGTAAACTGGAAAACCTTTTAGCGAATAGAGCGTACACCGTCATTAATGGCCATGAACATTCGTATTCCCATCGCACTAGAAATAAGCGCGATTATATGATTTTAGGAACCACCGGAGGAAGCCAAAACCCAACAGACATTATGGCTTTTGACCATGTCTCTTTAGTAAGAATGGCCAAGAAACCTATAATCACGCATTTAAAAATGAGCGGCATTTTAGATGAAACAGGTAAATTACCTGGTAACAATAGCGCTCTCGTTAATTAAGTAAATCAATGAAACTGACCACCAAAATCAAAGAAGACATAAAACAAGCGCTGAGTACCTATTGGAAAAGCTACCTCATAGGCGATTTGAGTACATGGGCGGGCTATTTGGCGGACAATTATCACAACATAGGCACCACAGAAGAGGAAATCTGGACCAGCAAGGAGCAGGTTTGGGCCTATTCAAAAAAGGTAGTACACCAACTTACCGGTGGAGCAGAATTTAGGGACAGGGTACTAGACTATATGGTTTATGCACCCTATGTGATGGTTCATGAATACGGCGACATTTATGTACAGACAGGAGATACGTGGGCCTTTTATGGCAAAATAAGGCTTTCCTCGTTATTGCAACAGCAAAGTGGCCAATGGCAAATACTACATCAGCACGGATCCTATCCGGACAATAAGACCGTGCAGGGCGAAACCTTTGCCTTTAAAAAGATAAGCCAAGAAAACTTGGCCTTAAAAGATGCCATAAAGCGCCGTACCTATGAACTGGAACAAAAAAACCGTGAACTCGAAGTTGAAGGCGCTTTAGAACGTATTCGCGCACAGGCTGTTGCGATGCAACAAACCTCAGACTTATTAGACATTGTAGTAACCATGCGCAATGAGTTTATCAAATTGGGTCACGAAGCACACTATTTCTGGCACATGATGTGGTTACCTAAAACATATCAGAAAGCCATGACTTCTGGTGACGGTACCAAAATTGGTTTTGTGATGGAGTTACCAAGGCATATCCACGGTGACATCCCATTGTTAGCAAATTGGGAAAAAAGTGATGACCCTGTTGTTATTTACCCAATGGCTGTCGATGCAGCTATAGACTATGTAGAAAAAATGATTACGCTTGGTGATTTTCAACATATCGATCCTCAAGCACCGAGTAATGACGATATCAGACGTATTGGTGGATTAACTTTTATTATGGCACGCACCACACACGGTGAAATTGGGTATAGTCTGCCCGGAGTCGTCAAAAAACCACCAAAAGAAGACCTTGCAATTTTAGAGCGCTTTGCAGACGCTTTTGATTTAGCGCATCGTCGGTTTTTAGATTTACAAAAAGCAGAGAAACAGGCGCGAGAAGTACAAATAGAATTGGCATTAGAAAAAGTGCGCTCTAGAACCATGGCCATGCAACATAGTGATGAGTTACAAGAAGCTTCCTTTCTGTTAGACCAACAAGTAAGAGCCTTAGGAATTAGAACTAGAGGATGTGCCTTTAATATCTATGGGGAAAATGACGCAACGGAATGGTTTAGCTCGGCACAGGGCACCATGCCTGTTTACTGTACCCCAAGAGAAAATGTATTCTTAGAATATTATGAAGCTGGGAAGAGAGGGGAATCATTGTATATCAAAGAATTTGAAGGTGATGCTTGTGCCTCTCATTATGACTATTTGTGCACCCTTCCCGTGATGGGAAAAGCACTCAGGGAATTGAAAGCCAATGGCGGTTCATTTCCTGAGAGACAGATAGACCACGCCACCTTTTTCAAATATGGATATCTATTGTTTATTACTTTAGATTTTGTTCCAGATGCACATGATATTTTCAAACGTTTCGCCAAAGTTTTCGAGCAAACCTATACACGCTTCCTTGATCTTCAAAAAGCAGAAGCACAAACTAGGGAGGCTCAAATAGAAGCTACTTTAGAAAAAGTTCGTTCACGTTCTTTGGCAATGCATAAGAGCCATGAACTTAAAGAAGTGGTTGCCATTATTTTCGAAAAATTAAAAGAACTTCAAATTCCTGCCACCGCTGTTGGCATCGGTATATACATAGACGGCTCTAAAGACTTAAATGCTTTTGTGTGCGGAGAAAATAAAGAAGGTTTGGTCATCACCAATTATCATCTCCCATATTTCAATAATCAGATATCTAGAGATATTAGTAATATGCGTGAAAAACAATTAGATTTTTTTGTTGGTCACTATACAAAAGAAGAAAAAGACTTTTTTTACAGCTATGTGATTGATAATGTGCCAGAATTTATATCGTTACCAGAAGATATAAAGCAAATGATCTTTGACAGTCCATCATATACCGTTTCTACAGTAGTAGTTCATAATGCAGTTTTCAGTGTCAATGATTTTGAAGGAAAGGTTTTATCAGATCGTGAAATTGATATATTTAAACGTTTCGCGAGGGTTTTTGACCAAGCATATACCCGCTTTCTCGACCTCGAAAAAGCAGAAGCACAGGCCAGAGAAGCTCAAATTGAAATGGCTTTAGAAAAAGTGCGTTCTAGAACCATGGCGATGCAACATAGTGATGAGTTACACCAAGCCGCTAAAGTCCTATTTTCTGAAATACAAGCCTTAGGAATTCCTTCATGGAGTTGTGGTTATAATCTTTTAAGTGATGATAATACAACAGCGCAAAGTTGGATGAGCACGCAAGGTAATATGCAAGAAGTTTTTACACTTGAGTTTAAAAAAGAGGCTTCCTTTCTAGAAATGTATACCTTTTTTGAAAGTGACGATTCCTTTCTCGTTCAAGAGTTGGGTGACAAAAATTTAGAAAGCCACTATGCTTATATGCGAACGATTCCGAGTTTAGGTCCATCTTTTGAAGAAATTAAACAAGGAGGCATGCAGCTGCCTAGCTATCAAATCAACCATTTGTGTAAGTTTAATAAAGGCTATCTTCTCTTTATTACGTTTGAAAAAATCCCTGAAGCTTATGATATTTTTAAACGCTTTACCACTGTTTTTGAACAAACGTACACCCGTTTTAACGATTTAAAACTGGCAGAAGCTAATGCCGAAAAGGCCGAATTTGATTTACTGAAATTACAAGCTGCCAAAAAAAGTGCGGAAGAAGCCTTATCCGAATTACTGCTTACACAAACCCAATTAATCCAATCCGAAAAAATGGCATCGCTTGGAGAACTTACTGCTGGTATTGCGCATGAAATACAGAACCCCTTAAACTTCGTTAATAATTTCTCTGAGGTAAGCAAAGAACTCTTGGAAGAAATGCTAGAGGAACTAGAAAATGGCGATATGGAGGAAGTGAAAGCTATTATGACTGATGTGGTACAGAATCTTGAAATAATAAACCACCATGGTAACCGTGCCGATAGTATTGTAAAAGGTATGCTGCAACATTCTAGAAGCAGTACAGGAAAAAAGGAACCAACAGATATAAATGCCTTGGCAGATGAATACCTGCGATTGGCCTATCATGGTTTAAGAGCTAAAGACAAATCGTTTAATGCAGATATGAAAGCTGATTTTGATGATAGTATTAAAACCATCACTATCATCCCTCAGGATATCGGGCGCGTAGTTTTAAACTTGGTCACTAATGCGTTTTATACCGTAAATGAAAAAGCTATCGCTGCCAAAGTTTCTGGAGATACAACCTATAAGCCTCTAGTGTCAATAGCAACCAAAAAGAACAAGAACAGCGTAGAAATTATAGTCTCCGATAATGGAAACGGAATTCCAAATAAAGTCATAGATAAAATATTCCAGCCCTTTTTTACGACCAAACCTACCGGACAAGGCACAGGGCTTGGTCTAAGTATGAGCTACGATATTGTAACCAAAGGGCATGGAGGAGAATTGAACGTAAGCACCAAAAATGGTGAAGGAACCGAATTTAGTATTACGCTGCCCCCTTTAGACAGGCAGCAGTAAGCAATAATATAATTAAAATAAGATGAGAATACATACCACATTCATTAGTGCTTTTATTTGTTTCATTTCTTCATTTTGTTTTGCTCAAGTACAGGAGCAACAGATTAATCCCACCTATTTAACGATTGGCGATGGTCTTGCTTCCCCAACTGTGGCAGATGTTATGCAAGATAGTTATGGGCTACTGTGGCTTGCAACTAGCAATGGCCTGCAAAAATATGACGGATATCGGTTTGAGACCTATAAGCATATTCCCACGAAACCCACTAGTTTGCTTAACAATAAAGTATGGAGCCTTGCGGAAGATGACAGCCATGATATTTGGATAGGGACAGCCTTTGGTGTATCTAGGTTTGACCGTGGTAACAATGAATTTATCAATTATCCGTTCGCCGAACTATTCAATGTACCATCAGGCAGTGTTGAGGTGTTGAAACTCTTCATAGATTCTCAACAACGTATTTGGGCTGCAACTACAACAATGGAGTTGCTTCTTTATAATCCTGATACGGACCAGTGGAGCCTTGCAGATTACGAAATAGTTAATGAAACCAACCCAATTCACACGGGTTTTGGTATTGCAATAACCGAAGATGCCCAAGGTGGAATTTGGTTTGGGTCATCAGTACATGGCTTAATGCACATGGGCAAAGATGAAAAAACGTTTAAGCCGGTACATTCAGATACCTGGGGAGAATTTGACTTCTCAAATCCTAATAATTTTATTACCTCATTATACTCAGACACCAATAATATACTTTGGTTGACAACCCACAAAGGGGTACACAAATTTAATCCCAAAACTGGTTTTTTAAAAAACCTTATTGAATATAAAGAAAGTAGTAATTCCATTTGGAAGAGTATGAACGGTATTTCACCTGATCAAGACGGAAATATATGGGTTGCCAATAATTTTAGGGGAATATTAAAATTTAATGGAACCACAGATACATATACGAAAGTCACCATTGATGGAAAAATGAAAATGCAAGAATTTATGTGGGATATTACCATGACACGTTTCATTATAGATCGCAGTGGTATTTTTTGGTTTGGGTCTATTGAAGGTGGCTTATTAAAATACGACCCCGTGAACAAGCCCTTTTCCTATTTTTCACATCGTGAAGGGGATGCACTGAGTATAAGCCCCAACGGGGTCTTTGGACTTCTTGCTTCAAAAGTAAGACCTGGAACAATGTATGCAGGATCAAGAGGTGGAGGATTGAATATTTTTGACCCCAAGCAACAGAGTTTTGAAAAAGTTACTTTTGATGTAGTCGATGATTTTTTTGGCGGATCTGTACGAAGTATTGCAGAAGATACTGATGGCACCCTTTGGTTAGGTACTTGGGGCGATGGGCTTATTGAACTGGATAAAAATTACCAAGAGATTAACCGGTACAATTATAAAGCAAAAAATAGTAATTCCATTTCTAACAATCAAGTTCGCATAATCAAAAAAGACCACCAAGATAAATTTTGGGTCGGCACCAATAATGGATTGAACATTTTTGACCCATCAACGGGCAACTTCCAGCGGTTGATGAGTAAAAGTACAATGACCTATCCCAAGAATTTAGTTGAAAAATTAGAAAAACTTTCTACCTCTGACCAAAGTATGGGGCTTATTGATAAAGTCAGGGATTTTGAAGACCGATCTCTGCCTATAAAAATAAAAACAAAGGGTACGTATTGGATACTATCCGTTGGGGAAGGTGCTACGGGAAATATGGTAGATTATGGATGGATCGAGAATACCCAAAAAGATACCATCTGGAATTTTGGTAATTATGAGAGGTCCTTTTATGCAGGCGGCAGTGCCAAGAATAGAATTGCAATAACACCCATAACCCTAGAACCTGGGGCCTATGTTTTACGTTACAAGGCCGATGATAGCCATGCCTATGAAAAATGGAATGAAGCTGCACCAGACCAAATTTCCCTATATGGCATAGCGCTAATTAAACCCAAAGATGAGAACCAGACCAGCTCTTTTGAAAAACAAATTACCGATAACCAGAGTGGTATTATCATAGGTGGAAACAATATATCTGATATTGAAATTGGTGAAAAATATATTTGGGTGGGTGCAAGTGGTCAAGGACTAAATAAAATAAATCCCTTAACTAATAAAGTAACCTACTATAATTATGACGCAGAAAATGAGAATTCGATAAGCAGCAATGTCATTACAGACATCTTAGAAGATAGCAAAGGGGTACTTTGGTTAGCTACAACAGAGGGCATTAATAGACTAGACCCCGATTCTGGTAAAATTACTGTGTTTACGGAAGCAGATGGCCTTGCGACCAACCTTACAGAGGCAATTTTAGAAGGCGATAACGGCGAAATGTGGATTGCCTCACAAAACGGAATTTCACAAATGGTAACCAACGAGACCTTAGGTAAAGTAACCTTTATAAACTATAATGCATCTGATGGTATAGGCGGAGATATTTTTATTCCCTTGGGGGCAGCACGCAGTGCTGATGGCACCTTTTACTTTGGCGGCAATCACGGTCTAACCATCTTTAATAGCATTACCGCAAACAATACCCCCCCCGCATTGCTCATTTCGAATGTGTTGATTTCAAATAAATCGATACTGGATATGGGAGCAAAAAGTCCGCTAACTAAAAGTTTATTGAACACCACTATTCTTGAGTTCTCACACGAAGAGAACAATTTAAGTTTTGAATTCTCGGCCTTACACTTTGCAAATGCAGAAAAAAATCAATATGCCCACAAACTCATTGGCTACGATAAAGACTGGATCTATGACAACCGCAACTTTGCCTCGTATACCAACCTAGATCCAGGCACCTACGAATTTACCATAAGAGCCTCTAATGCCTATGGTATATGGAACGAAGATGGAAAAACCTTATCCATCACCATTTCAGCTCCTTGGTGGCAAACGTGGTGGGCCTATCTGCTATTTGGTGTAGTTACGGCAAGTATATTGAGAGCCTATATCGTTTTTAGGGCTAAAAAGTTGAAGAATGAAAATAAGGTCTTAGAAGAACGTGTTACACAAAGAACGATTGAGTTAAAAAATAATATAAACCAATTAAAAGCGACCCAATCCCAACTCATCCAATCTGAGAAAATGGCGAGTTTGGGTGAGCTCACCGCAGGGATAGCCCACGAAATTCAAAACCCGTTGAATTTCGTCAATAATTTTGCTGAAGTAAACTCCGAGCTTATTGAAGAAATGAAAGAAGAACTAAACAATGGTAATTTAAAGGAAGTAAAAAGTCTCGCTGACGATATTGATGAAAACGAGAAAAAAATAATGTTTCATGGCAAGCGTGCCGATTCTATTGTAAAAGGGATGCTCCAACACAGCCAGACCAGCAATGGCAAAAAAGAACCTACCAACATCAATTTGCTAGCAGACGAGTATTTAAGATTGGCTTATCATGGGTTACGTGCCAAGGATAAATCATTTAACTCAGATATGGAAACTGATTTTGATGACAGTATTAAAACAATCACTATCATCCCACAGGATATCGGGCGCGTGGTTTTAAACCTCGTCACCAATGCTTTTTATGCCGTAAATGAGAAAGCTAAAGCTGCTAAAGATTCAGGAGATACGGACTATAAGCCTCTAGTGTCAATAGCAACCAAAAAGAACAAGAATACTATAGAAATAAAAGTAACAGACAATGGCAATGGCATACCAGAATCGGTAAAGAAAAAAATATTTCAGCCCTTTTTTACCACCAAACCAACAGGGCAAGGTACGGGTCTTGGCCTAAGTATGAGTTATGATATTATTACAAAAAGTCATGGAGGCACATTAAAAGTAGCAACCGAAGAGGGAGAAGGAACAACGTTTAGTATTCAATTAACAATGCTATAATTTTATTAAAAATTCTTAAGCATATATAATGTTCAATAAAAGGGATTATCTTTTATTTTAAAGAATTAAATTTAATTGGCGATATTTAATCAGCATTTCAAATAGTTATGATTTTAGAACCCTTGGTACTACTGTTTATAGTTTGGCACATCCGTAAAAACCTACGTTTGCTTTCTCCCAATACCCTTTGGGATAAATACCTTTTATGGGCCATGATTGGTATAACCATTCTTTTTATAGTAGAAAAAACACTTCCCATAACGATGGTTACAAATTGGATATGGCATGTATTGATACTGGGAGTTGGATATCTTATTTTTAGGCTTCCGGTACTTGAGCGCATGCGAACTACACTCATAGCCGTTCTTCCATTAATAATTATAAATATTATAGAAGATCTGGTTGAAATCATTTATTTACCCCTTTATGAAACAATAGAGAATTACCTAGACTTTGCTTTTGTCTTTGCCCTGACCTGGATGATTGCCATGCTGATAAGATCAAACAAACAGAATAAAGCCCTTAAAACAGAAAGAAAAAAAACACTGGCAGAAGAAGAGCGTAACAAATTCATATCGGCACAAAAAGAAAAATTGGAAGTAATTGTTGCGGAAAGAACGGCAGAAATAACAAAACAAAAAGATGAATTAATGCATGCGTTCACTGAATTAAAAAATACCCAATCCCGACTGATTCAATCTGAGAAAATGGCGTCCCTAGGAGAACTAACGGCGGGTATTGCCCATGAAATTCAAAATCCGTTGAACTTCGTCAATAATTTTTCAGAAGTAAATAAGGAACTCCTGTCCGAAATGGAAGAAGAAATCGAAAATGGAAATTTGGAGGAAGTGAAAGCCCTTGCCAAGGATATTATCGGTAATGAGGATAAGATTATGTTGCATGGCAAACGCGCGGATAATATTGTAAAAGGGATGTTACAGCACAGCCGTAGCAGCACAGGTAAAAAAGAACTTACGGATATTAATGCCCTTGCCGATGAATATTTACGATTGGCCTACCATGGGTTGCGAGCAAAAGACAAGTCTTTTAACGCAACGTTAATTACCGATTTTGATGCAGCACTAAAAACCGTGACGCTAGTGCCACAAGATATGGGCCGGGTTATTCTAAATCTATTGACCAACGCATTTTATGCAGTACAAAAAAAGACAACCGAACAAATTGAAGGTTTTGAACCAACTGTTGGCATTAGTACCAAAAAGAATAAAAATACTGTTCTTATTACAGTGACCGATAATGGTAATGGTATGCCAAAGGCCGTTAAGGAGAAAATATTTCAACCTTTTTTTAGCACAAAACCTACTGGCGAAGGCACAGGTTTAGGCTTAAGCATGAGCTATGATATTATAAAGGCACATGGGGGTGAAATTGAGGTAACATCCGAAGAAAGTACAGGAACTACGTTTATAATTCAATTGCCAGATGCTATTCCAAACCACTAAGTGAACATGAATAAACTACCCTTAATGCGATACCACATTCTTCTTACAGGCCTTTTTTGTGGCCTATTGCTACTTTCTTGTCATAAAGTAAGCAAGTCTGAAGCAGAAACTACGGTTGGGGATTATAAGATACCTGAGACCATACCACTTGTATTTACAGTACCAGAACCTTTTGAGTGGGAAACCATCACTTCAGATACCCTAACAACGCCGGTAAGTTATGATTTAGATGTGGATGCCCTGCCCACAAAACCTTTTACCTTAAATACCTTCAAACCCCTGAAGAACCCTATGAAGGAGTACGATCTGGATTGGGATAATTTTCCTACGGTAGCATTAAAATTCGATTCGGTTCCTTTTACGATTGTAAAATCTACCCTAAAAAAGCCCACGATTACCAAAATGAAACCCCCCGGTATTATGGACGGCACCAATGCTAACCTGATGCAACTTTCAACCAATGAGGGTTTAAATAGTAATGATATCACCTCTTTTTTGGAAACACAGGATGGTGCTATTTGGATAGGTGCTTCAACCGCCGCTTTAACCCACTATGATGGCGAAAACGCTTTTACCTATGACTATACTGGAGTCTATAAAATGACGTTTGACAAACAAGGTAGACTCTGGATGGTGAACCCAACACAGGGACTGATTTGGGTGTTAGATTTTAAGGATGATATGGAGTTTACCATTACCGTTGCAGATAGCTTTGCACCACTTGACATTCTTTGTGACCATACGGGTACGATTTATATGTCTGCCTTCGAAAACGGATTTTACAGGATGGATTCTGAAATTAAAAGTTTACAAAAATTAGTCAATGAAGGCACTAATAAATCATGGAGGCTTTTTGAAGACAGTAAAGACAACTTGTGGTTAGGTTTTATAGATGGTATTGCGGTGTTAGACAAAGAAAGAAAGGAACTTAAAACACTATCAGGTAATACCAATTATGATTTAAACACCTATATTTCTGATATTAAAGAGGATCAATCTGGTACCATTTGGTTGTGCCTACCCGATTCTTCTTTGACTAACAACTCGGTTTCTTCCAGCCTTTTACAACTATCCCTTAAAGACAAGAAGATAAAGGTACTTGATGCAGAAAATGGCTATAACATTAAAGGCCGAGCGCTAGAAGAAGATAACCAAGGCAATTTTTGGGCATTTGGTAATGAAGAGGTGTTTGTTTTAAGTAAAAATAGGAATACGTATAAAACGATTGGCCTTAATAGTAAACTGTCAGGTAACCGTAGGTTAACAAGACCCTTAAAGAGAAAAGATGGCTCCCTTTGGATTGCCACAACAGATAAAGGGGTAGTCATAGCGAATGATTTTACCCTAAAAACAGAATATTTTGATGAAGCCAGAGGCTTAGTGGATGATCAAGTTTGGGACATCGAAGAAGACTCTAGAGGAGAATTATGGCTAGGTACTACAAAAGGTATTAATATAATTGACCCTAAGAAAAGCACCATAAAAGCCCTAAGTCATGAACTACTGCATAGTACGATTCAAAACACTATTCTTTATGTTAAAGAGATTTCAAAGGACATCTACTTTATAGACGCAACGTCTGGCTTTTCTATTGTTGATCGGCAAAAAAATAGGATTACCCAATACGCTAGTAATATAAAATCACCTTTTGTAATACGGGGTTTTGCTGTTAAAGACAATCATACTTTTTTATTATACACCCGAGATGGTTTGTTTACCTATAATATTGAAAGTAATACCTTAAAAAAATTGATATCCAAGACCAATCCTAATATTTTAAAAGCTGCTTCTCAATCACTCCTTGTTTACGACAAGGAAATACTATGGGTCCCTTTACAAAATGGTTTGGCCAAGGTAAATTTAAAGACGAATACCCTTAGTTATCTTAGAGAAGAACAAGGCCTTTGTGATAACAGTGCACACGTAGCATACTTTTCAAAAGAAGGGGAGCTATGGGTCGCTACCCTAAATGGTATTGCTATTCTCAATCTCGAGGATAATACACTCACTAATTTAAAAGAAGGAAACGGGCTGCTGCCTGCAGAAATGTATGATTTTATTGAACGAGGAGATACCATATATGCCGCCAGTGTAGATGGCCTTATCCCGATAGACAAAGCATCTGCAAAAACGACAAACAAAGGGTTCTATACTTTTAACGAGGGTCTAGGTTTTAAGTCAACCGACTATCTGGAAGGTTCCGCCAAATTTCTTAAAAATGGCCAGTTTTGGACCGGTGTTGGAAACACCTCCAATGAATTTAGGCTAATGGTCATGAATGCAGCTCCAATAGCGGATACGACAGTGAGTAGTGTTCGAATTACCAGCATGTTCGTAATGGATGAAGACCCTGGTTTTGATAATAACAAACAAGTAGATTCTTTAATCAATAGCGTTTTGTCTTATGCCGTTACCAACCAAATGGAGTGGGATTCTATTACACTCCCCTATGCTATACCATCTGGTCTTGAGCTTCCCTACAACCAAAACAGTTTAAGTTTTAGTTATGGTAGCGGAGATCTGTTTAACCGAGACCAATTAACCTATCGGTTTATACTTGATGGAGAAGATGAAGATTGGACCTATGCAGCTACTTCAAGCAAAACCAAAAACTATTACAATTTAAAACCAGGACAATATACATTTAAAACTGCGGCCAGAGGGTTTAATAAGCAGTGGTCTGTACCAGCTCGTTTTGTATTTAGCATTAATCCTCCATGGTGGCAAACCTGGTGGGCCTACCTTCTATTTGCTATCCTTTTTGGCAGTGCCATTTCGTCCTTTGTTGCCTACCGTTCGCGTTGGTTAAAAAAAGAAAATCGGATTTTAGAAGAAAGCGTAACGCATCGCACCTCGCAACTTAAGAACAAAATAGATCAGTTAAAGGCGACTCAATCTCAATTGATACAATCAGAAAAGATGGCATCCCTTGGTGAACTTACGGCGGGTATTGCTCACGAAATACAAAACCCCTTGAACTTCGTCAATAATTTTTCTGAGGTAAATACAGAGCTTATTGATGAAATGCAAGAAGAGTTGGAAAAAGAAGATTACGAGGAGGTTCTAGCCTTATCAAAAGATATTAGGGATAATCAGCAAAAAATAAACCACCATGGTAGGCGGGCAGATGCCATTGTAAAAGGGATGTTACAGCACAGTCGCAACAGTACCAGTGAAAAGGAACCTAGCAATATCAATGCCATTGCAGATGAGTATTTGCGCTTGGCCTACCACGGATTGCGAGCAAAGGACAAGTCTTTTAATGCGACGTTAAACACAGATTTCGACAAAACTATTGGCGACATAACTATTGTTCCGCAAGACGTGGGCAGGGTCATCCTAAACCTCATAACCAACGCATTTCATGCCGTAATCGAGAAAAACAATATAGAAAAAATCAAGGAAAATAGCCCCTTTAAGCCAACTATTTGGGTAACTACCAAAAGAATCAAGAATACAGTTCATGTATACATTCGTGATAATGGGAATGGCGTACCAGATAAGGTTAAGGACAAAATATTTCAACCCTTCTTTACCACAAAACCTTCTGGCCAAGGTACTGGTTTGGGATTGTCGCTCAGTTATGATATTATTAAGACCCACGGTGGCGAATTGCTGCTAGAGACGAAGCAAGGCCAAGGAACAACGTTTACCATAACCCTACCAGAGGTATAAAAAATGGTCTAAAAAATCGAAATTAAAAACCGAAAAATCAAGAAGGCATATGAAAATATTAGTAGTAGACGATGAGCAGGATGTAAAAGTATTGTTTCAGCAACGCTTTAGAAAAGAGATAAAAAAAGAAGAACTTGATTTCGTATTTGCTTTTTCAGGAGAAGAAGCTTTGAAAAAAATGGCTAGTATGGAGCAAGAAGCCGTTCTAATTCTTTCTGATATAAATATGCCTGGCATGAGCGGATTGGAGCTTTTAAAGAAGATAAAAGAGAACTATGTGGCTCCCCCACCAGTGGTTATGATGGTTACTGCGTATGGAGATGAGGAAAATAGAAGTACTGCTAAAGAGCTTGGCGCAGATGACTTCTTAACAAAACCGTTGGACTTTAATGAGTTAAAATCCAAACTTAAAGATATCGTATAATGGCAAAAATTATGGTGGTGGACGATGAGACCGATTTGGAAGTACTCATCAAACAAAAATTTAGAAAACAAATTCGAAAAAAGGAATATGAATTTCTTTTTGCCATAAATGGAAGAGACGCCTTAGAAAAAATTGCTTTGGACCCTGAGGTTGATATTGTTTTGAGTGATATAAACATGCCAGAAATGGATGGCCTTACCTTGCTTTCAAAACTACATGAAAGTAGTCCGCTAATTAAGGCTGTTATCGTTTCTGCTTATGGTGATATGGAAAACATACGGGTAGCCATGAACCGAGGTGCATTTGATTTCATTACCAAGCCTATTAATTTTGAAGACCTTACCCTAACCATGGAGAAAACCTTAAAACATGCCAGGGAAATAAAGAATACCATACAGGCCATTAAAGAAAATAATATCCTTAAAATGTATGTGGATGAGAATGTGCTCAACTTTATGAGCGGTCAGGCGAATGAATCCAAAATTACAGCCAATGAAAATATTGAGGCTACGGTGGTTTTTGTGGATGTTTGTGGTTTTACAAAAATTAGCGAAACTACATCACCAGATGTAATTGTAACCCTACTAAATACGTATTTTGATGCCATGGTCAAAGAAATAATGGACCACGATGGGATTATTGACAAATTCATTGGTGATGCAGTAATGGCTGTGTTTAAAGGAGATTATCATTTAGACCGTGCTATAGATGCCGCCCTAGCCATTCGTAATGAGGTAAATAGTTTCCCCGCGGTTACAGGAATGGAAAATTTTAAACCGAAAGTTTCTATAGGTATTAAAAGTGGTGAAATGATATCAGGAAATATAGGGTCAGCCAAACTCAAACGCTTGGATTATACCGTAATTGGGGATACTGTGAATACCGCCGCACGATTACAAGATGCAGCCAAAGAAAATCAGATTATTATTTGTGAAAGCTGTCATGAACAGGTGAAAGAAGCTTTTAAATGTGAACCACTGGGAAGCGTTTCCATGAAAAACAAGTTGCAACCCCTTATGATCTATAACGTGCAAGAATAGTATAAGAGACTCGCAACGGAATACTAAAAATAGACCTTAACCCATAGTAAGGAAACCACCATCATGCAAGAACAAGAAAAAGAACCCCAACCAAAAGCACCACAGCCGCAAGCAGGCCAAGAATACTCCGCACCTATACAGAAGGTGGAAGAATCCCCAGGGCATGCCGAAGAGTTGGTGGATCATTATTGGGGCAGCATCAACTACGTTTTGGACCTCATAAGGGCGTCTGAAGTAAAAGCTGGTCTAATTCTTTCATTTTATGGTATCCTGTTGAACTTTATCTTTCCGCAGGTTCAATCTGTCTTGCTTGCCGAATCCACCCAAGTAGTAATGTTTGTGCTACTGGGCGCTTGGTTTTTATGTATAACAACCTCCATCTATTTCAGTATTCGTTGTTTTATGCCCCGTATCGAAGGAAACTACGATAAAAACGTCTTTTTTTTTGGCGATGTGATTACCAAATTTGGAACCATCAAAGAATTTTCAAGAACTTTCTACAGAATAAGCTTAAGTCAAGAAGAACTGTTCGACCAGTTAGGACAGCAAATATTTATCATCTCTAAAATAGCAGCACTAAAATTTAAATACGTAAACCGATCGTTGCGATATTTAGCCTTAGGGCTGGTTATGCTGTTAGTAGTGATTATTTACTATGCTATTTCAGTAACGATATGAGCAGTAACTTAAACCTTAAAAAAAATCTAATTATGAAAACAACGAACAGCGCTTGGACTAAAAAAGAATTGGAGACCTACATCTTATTACTCTGTGCTAATGCAGATGACAATGAAGCTAAGGATGAACTGGATATGATCAAACGTAACGCAGACGGCAGTACCTTTAAAAAAATCTATACAGAGTTTTCTTTGGATGCAGAAGAGGAACGCTTGGAGAAAATAAACAGAACCGTACAGCGCTTCAATTATAGCCACATGGAGCTTATTGCCCTACGTAAGGAAATGGAAGCCATATACTTTGTGGACGGAAAATATGGCATGATGGAGCGCAACCTAGATCGGATATTGGATAGTATTATTTACTAGTAGAAGCAACAACAGTGCATACCCATCAAAACCTGCCCTCTTAAGAAGCTTACTACTTATGATGTCCTCGTAGGTTCTGGGTTAGTATTCTAAATAATAATTATATCCTACAAACTAGAACGTGTTACCCCAACAAAAAAGGGTTACAAGTTCCTTAAGGGTAACCGATTTGCTCGGTACGCAAGAAGGGAATATAATTAAAGCGGTTCCCGCTCAACGTATAGCTAGCATAATTATCTTCCATTGCCCTGATTTACCGATAGGTTACTCCCATTCCAACAGCTTTGGAAACAGCATCTAAAATCCACAAAAAAAATAGTTAACAGAGCTAAAAAAGCAAAAAGAAAAGTAGGTTAAACCTATGGCCAAAACCCAACAAGCGATGCATTCTTTCTTACCACCTAAGGCTGAAACTTGATACGCACATGTAGTAACCTATACAGAACTAAAAACAACAAGTACTAAAGTGCCAGTTTATTTTATGCCTAGCTAAAAGCTAGTTCTACTTAGTGATAAGAAACAACAGAACTTCCCAATACAGTTTAAATATATAATAAATGTTTATGTAAAATATAAACAATATAAATAATAATATATAGGTTTTACTTCCTAAATTTATAAAAAAGAAATTGAATATTCATGAACAATGGCGATCCTATGAAAAAGATACATATGCTCCAAGTACCCCCGACAAAAATTGAGGCTCAAATACTGAGCTTTGATTATATTGATGCCGTTGCTATAAAATTTCGTTTAACAATAGATACGCTTGCAGAGCTTCATGATCAACTTCGCCATTTTGAGTTTTATGACTGCATAACTTCACTCACACATAAATAGGCCAATTCTTTTAGTCATTTTGAATAGTAAACCACTTTTAATCTCCTTAATTAGATGGGTACGGTGAACAGGGGCGCCTTGAACTCAAACAAATTAAAAAAAGGAAGCATAGACATAATTATAAAAAAATTGAAAAAGATGAAAAATATCATAACAATAAGTGCCGTAGTATTTCTATTTTGTAGCTGTGCCGTAATCCGACCTGGAGAAGCAGGTGTGGTTCAAAGATTAGGTAAATTTTCGGACAAGATAGTGACCCAAGGCACGATGGTTTACAATCCGTTCACAAGTAAAGTCATAAAGGAATCAACAAAAACCAATAACATAAAACTTGTACTTAGATTACCTAGTAAGGAAGGGCTAAGTGTTGATTCTGAAATATCCATTTTGTATCGTTTAGAACAAAATAAGATTCCTTCCGTATTGGAAAATTTAGGGCAGGAATATGAAGATGTAATTACAAGTGTATTTCGATCAGCATCTTCTGACGTTTGTGCCAAATTTTTTGCCAAGGATATGCATTCTGGTATGCGCGCAGTGATAGAGGAAGAAATCAAAATTAAAATGGAAGAAAACCTCAAGAAGCAAGCTGATGGTATTGAGCTTATTGCCGTTTTGATGAAAAGTATTCGACTACCAAGTGGTTTGGCTAATTCTATAGAACAAAAATTGCAAGCCGAACAAGATGCCATGCGACTGGTGTTTGTGATAGAGCAGGCAAAACTAGAAGCAGAACGAAAGATTATAGAATCTGAAGGAGAGCGTGATGCACAGTTAATTTTAGCTGAGGGATTAACTCCTGAAATTATTCAAATTAGAAGTATTGAGGCATTTAGGGAGCTTTCCAAATCTGCAAATAGCAAGGTAATTATTACCGATGGAAAAACACCGCTCTTAGTTCAACCGCAAGATTAAACTGGGGCACCAAGATTGTAGGCGTACACTCAAGTATTACTGGGATTAGCCTTATTTAGATGCTGGCAAACATAACTCAAAACATATATGTTCTGAGCTAATAAAATGGGAAACGAAATTTTTTTACTTATTTAAATAGTTTAGGGGCTTACGCCCCTAAATTTTTGGGTTTTCATGAATCCCAGGTAGTTTGAGCAAATGGACCTTACTCCGAGATGTCTAAAATTTTAAGGTTTGCGTATTTTTATGAGGTCGAAAAATCCTTTAAATTTTACTTTAAACAACAAAAAGTACATCAATCTAAAAACTTTCTGAATATGCGAAAAAGATTTCCAACTCATTTGTTATTTCTTTTGCTACTTCTGGTTTCAACGTCAATTTTATCCCAGCAGCCTGAGTATATTATTGGTAAGCTAATAGATGCCAAAACACAAGAACCTATCGCCTTTGCCAGTATTCGAATAAAGGATCGAGCTTTAGGAATTATTTCAAATACAGATGGAAGTTTTAAAATTCCTTTGAAGTATAAAGAGTATGGCGATATCATAGAAATATCCTCTATGGGATATCAGACAAAAGAAATTTTAATTCAAGATTTTTTGGTCTACGAGTTGAATGATGTTAAACTACAACCGGCAATATTAAAATTAGAGGAGGCTATAGTAACAGCCAAATCGAAAAGAACAAAGAGACTCACGGCAAGACAAATAGTACGAAGAGCCCTGAGGTCAATTCCTGAAAATTATCCTGTTGAACCTTTTTCTACGGTAGGTTATTATCGAGATTACCAATTAGACAGTTTACAGTATGTAAACCTTAATGAGGCAATATTAGAGGTATTTGATGAAGGTTTTGATACTACTGACTCTGTTTCAACAAAGGTTAAAATATTTGATTATCGTGAGAATACTGATTTTAAGCGAGATACTCTGGCATTGGGGGCGTACGATTATCAATCTAAAAAAGGTCGTAAGGTTATCGACAAAGCTTTTTTAGCTCCTTATGGCGGTAATGAATTTACTATTTTAAGGGTTCACGATGCGCTTCGTAATTACGATATCGATTCTTACTCTTTTATACATCGCCTTCAATCTGATATGCTTTCTGAACATAAGTTAAAAAAAGAGTCTGATACGTATTTCGATGAAGAAGCCTTTTACACTATTGTGTTCGAGAAACTACTTTCAAACTACAGTGCATTTGGCGTGTTATATATTTCAAAAATAAATTTTGCTATCCATAAGATGGAGTATGCGATTTACGACCTCACAAAAAAATTGCCAAATGGTATGGTGAACAAATATAAAATGGATAACCCATTGATTTTTGAAATAATCACGGAATATCGCCCTAAAAATGACAAGATGCACCTGAATTATATCTCTTTGCATAATACTTTTCAGCTCTGGGACCCTCCTAAGTTCGTAGTAGATACCTTATTATTAAATTATCAAAAAAAGCGATTTGAAGTGTATTTTAATAAACCATCTTTATTGCCAGATAGACCATCTTTATTACCAGATAAACCATCTAGATTACCTGATGTTTACAACAGCGATAATTACGTCCTGATGTACAAAGGCAAAAAAATCGATTTTTCTAGAATTGATGTTTATATACTTTCCACTAACGCAGAACAGGTATATTTATATCCTAAAATGAAACCGAAAGATTTAAATGAAATGTTCTTTTCGCTAAAGGAAAACTCAAAACAAGGGGTTTATGACATCAACCTAAAAATATCTAATATACAAGATAAGGAAGGTAATGTAATTAACGAATGGACTTCTAGAGATTACGATCAATTTCGAGAATTTTTTGTTCAAGAAGTAAAACCAAATGTAAAAAGTCCAGTAGGCAATCTATTTATGGAAAAGCGACGGCCTATTTTTAAAGACCAACCCATGTTAAAACCTGATAATTTTGATGATTATTGGATGAATACGCCTCTCCAAAATATAAAGAATTAAAGGCTGTTCAAGGAATAATTAACTTAGAAATTTAATAGGGATATCATCAATGATGCTATCCAACTGTTTTCGAAAATGGCTCACGAAACTAATTTACTACTTATTTCAAATCCTATGTTTGTACGAATAGATTCCCTATCATATATAACCAAACATTGGAACAATGTACTAGTACCAATTAAAAAAACAGTATGCCAAAACGGTCAACCGAAAGACCCAGTGTCTATACGTTTGTTCACAATACAAACGAGTATATTAAAACGGAAATTACAGGTATTAGCTGGGAACAAAAGGATAAATGGATGAAGATTAAACCGGATGTCAACATCTGAATTTTAGCCAAGGACAAAGGTGGATACGCCTGGGACGGCTGTACCCCAAAATTTGAATTTTTAGACCTGCTTTTAGGAACATCAGATGGGAAATTGGACTACCTTACTTAGAAACCTATGGCATACTATGCCTCTATGATCTATGATTTTTTTTATCAGTTTAAAAAAGAAATGCCCCTGTCCAGAAAATCCGTAGACGTGTTGTTTAGGTTGGTATTATGGCAAGCTAATTTTAGATGGACTTGGACGTACTAATCCTTTGTACGGCTATTCGGTGGCGCGTTGTTCCCGGGTTGGATAACCAATAAGAAAAATAAACCCATTAAAATTTTGGAATGTTCTTAGATAAAAAGAGCCTACGAAAGTTTTAAAGATTCAGATAGTAAAGAAGTACAAAACCACAAGTTTATTCGTATTGGGAAATCCTATTCTAATGAAGCAACTGTAAACTAGTTTAGCCCTTCTAAGTATACAGAAACCACAAGTTCCTTGCTTTTTTACTTCTATTCTATAAACCAAGTAAAAGCGAGCGGAAGGTAAAAGTAGTAGCCACGAAACGAGCTAGACCTAAGGATTAGGTCCAAACCAAAAAAGCAAATACTGATTGTATTCCCTCTTTTACCCTATTTTTATACCATGAAAGCCGCCACCGTAGTACAGATCAAAAAAGAACTGCAACACAGAAACCCCGAAGAACTATTGCAGTTGTGTCTGCGCCTATCCAAATTCAAAAAAGAGAACAAGGAATTGCTTACCTATCTCTTGTTCGAATCGGATGATGAGACAGGTTATTTGGAAACCGTAAAAACGGAAGTAGACCTATGGTTTTCCGAAATAAATACCAACAGCTATTTTTACATCAAAAAAAGTGTTCGTAAAATTCTTAGGAACCTAAAGAAATACATCCGCTATTCTGGAAAGAAGGAAACCGAAGTAGAACTACTTTTGTATTTCTGCGAGAAGCTAAAGGAGTCTAAACCCTCTATCTACCGAAACGCTACCTTACTGAATCTTTACGAGCGGCAATTGTTATTTATAGAGAAGAAAATAGGATTGCTACATGCCGATTTACAATACGATTATGGGCTACTCTTAGAACAATTAAAAAGCTAACCTCGTCTCCATACTAGCATATCCAAACATTATTTTAGTGTAAGTCTATCCTAAGCCGTGATATGCTTTTAACACTGATTCCATTTCAGCTTCGGTTTCTACATCAATATTTTGTTTTTCCGGGTTTTCCTCCAACCAACTTAAAGTTCTCTTTATCCCTTCTGCAAAGGGTATCGTAGCCTTGAATCCCGATACAAATGTTTTAATCTTGGTATTATCGAACAACACACTTTCTGCTTTATCTGCCAAGAGCGTTCCCGTAAACGAAGGGGCTATCTTACATATAAAATCGGAGGCTATATGCACTATATTGGCTTCTCTGCCAATAGCATCTGCTAGTATTTTATAAATCATGTTCCAGCTAAGGACCTCATCAGAGGTGATGTGGAAGGGATGACCAACGGCCTGCGTCAATCCAAATAAGCCCACAAAACCTTTTGCAAAATCATCGGCATGGGTAACGGTCCATAAAGAGGTGCCATCTCCATGTATTATAATTTCTTTTCCTTTCTTAATTCGGTCTACAATATTGTACTTGTCAAACCCACCAATAGCCACGGGAATTACAGTATCGTAGGTCAATGAAGGACGTACGATGGTCATTGGAAAACGGTCTTCGCTATAGGCTTTTTGCAAACGCTGCTCACACAGAATCTTATTATGGGAATAGTCCCAAAGATTATTACAGACCGGAGTGGATTCCGTAATTACGGGATAGCTCAATGGCGTTTGATAGCAGGAAGCTGAGCTAATAAAAATATACTGCTTTGTTTTACCAGTGAACAATTCTAAATCGCGCTCAATATCTTCCGGTGTAAACGCTATCCAATTGACGACCACATCCCACTCATGACCCTGTAGTTCTGTTAAGGTTTCTAGCTTGGTGATGTCCCCTATAATGCTATTTGCCCCTTTTATCGTGACTTTGGAATTTCCGCGATTGAGCACATACAGTTCCATACCCTTTTCAACTGCCAAACGACTAGATGCTGAACTAATATTTCCCGTACCTCCTATAAATAAAACTTTCATTTGTGTTGCTGTTTCGTAGACCTGTATTTCGGTCAATTTCTAAACTAGTTTAAAGTTAATCACTATCTTCATTCCACATCAAAATAATCCATAAAAACCATCTGTATGCGACTACTAGTACTCTTTATATTCCTTCTTGTTACCCCTTTAGTATTTGGTCAAACCAAAACGAATCTGGAACTAACAGACATTTTTAATATGGAGTATGTCTCCGACCCTCAAATTTCGCCCGATGGGAACCAAATCCTATACGTCCGTAATTTTAAGGATATCATGACTGATAGAAACCTGTCTAATATCTGGCTTGTTAATTCTGATGGTTCCAAAAATAGACCAATTACAACAGGTAACCAAAACGACTTTTACCCACGCTGGTCGCATCAGGGCGATAAAATCATCTTTAAATCCAACCGACAAGATGCCCGTATGAAACTTTTTGTCATGTGGATGGATTCCAAGGAAATTGCACCCTTGACCAATTCCCCAAAAGCACCAGGAGCCGTAAGTTGGTCTCCAGACGATCGCTATTTGGCTTTTACCATGTTCGTTCCTAAACCAAACGAATCGATCATAAAGATGCCTACCAAACCGGAAGGCGCGAAATGGAATACACCACCGACCTATATTGACAAACTTAATTATAGAGGAGATGGCCAAGGCTATATAAAAGGAGGAAACACACAACTTTTTACCTTATCCATAGATGGCGGTACGCCCAAACAATTGACTTCTACCGATTTTGACCATGGTGCAGCGGAATGGTCCAAAGACGGCAGAAAACTCTATTTTTCGGCTAATTTTAATCCGGATGAAGCCTTTGAACCCAATGATAGTGAGATTTATGAGCTCACGCTAGGGGACAACGCTATAAACGCACTTACAGACCGCTACGGTCCGGACGATTCCCCAAAAATTTCACCTGATGGTAGCAAAATGGCCTACATAGGTCTTGATGATAAATTACTCGGTTACCAGCAGAACCAATTATATGTACGTGCTATTTCCGATGGAACTGCAACGCTTTTATCAGCGGATTTTGACCGTAACATTTCTAATATACAGTGGGCCAATGATGGAAAAGGACTTTTCTTTCAGTATGACGATAAAGGAGAAACAAAAATTGCACACATGTCCCTTTCTGGAAAAATCAATGACCAAGTAGGCAATGTAGGCGGACTATCTTTAGGCAGGCCATACAATGCCGGAACCTTTACTGTATCAAAAACGGGAGCCATAGCGTACACCCTTGGAACTACAGCGCACCCAGCAGATTTGGGTGTACATACCAAAAAAGGAAGTAAACGACTAACTCTTGTAAACGACGACCTCTTTTCTGCAAAAAACTTAGGAAATGTAGAACAACTCTGGTGGAAATCTTCCTATGACCAAATAGATATACAAGGTTGGGTGGTCACCCCACCTAATTTTGACTCCTCAAAAAAATATCCTTTTATTCTTGAGATTCACGGTGGACCGTTCTCCAGCTATGGTTCTGTATATTCTGCAGAAATACAAGCCTTTGCAGCAGCCGGCTATGTAGTATTATACGCCAACCCAAGGGGAAGCACAAGTTACGGACAGGATTTTGGAAATCTAATTCATCACGATTATCCCAACCACGATTATGACGATCTTATGAGCGGTGTAGATGCGGTTATAGAAAAAGGATATATTGATTCGGACAATCTTTTTGTAACCGGCGGCAGTGGTGGCGGTGTGCTTACCGCATGGATTGTTGGTAAAACAGACCGATTTAGAGCTGCTGTGGTAGCCAAACCCGTTATCAACTGGGCTAGTTTTGTGCTCTATGCAGATGGTGCTGCATTCTTCTCCAAATATTGGTTTGGAAAAAAGCCTTGGGAAGATCCGGAAAGCTATTTTAAACGTTCTCCGTTAAATTATGTAGCCAACGTTACCACGCCAACCATGCTATTAACTGGCGAAGAAGATTACCGAACACCCATCGCAGAATCGGAACAGTTCTATACCGCCTTAAAATTAGAAGGAGTAGAAACAGCTATGGTCCGCATTCCTGGTGCATCGCATGGCATTGCGAACAGACCAAGTAATCTTATTGCTAAAATTGCAGCCATACTAGCTTGGTTCGAGAAGTACGAAGAGTAACAGGAACTAACATTATCTAGGAAAGTAGTGGCGCAGTAGGTAAAGTTAACATCTCTCAATATACCTGTGAACTTGTCAAGGACAACCCTGCGTTCAGGTTCGACTACAGAGGTAAGATAAACGCAAAAGGAAAAGGAGAGATAGATATGTGGTTTGTTGAAAAAACCTAGTACCCATAAAAAATATAAACTTTTCCGTACTTAGCATATGAATTTATAAAAACAGACATAGCTTAATGATAAAATTCTTCCGTAACATTCGAAAAAACCTACTTTCAGAAGGTAAAACAACTAAATATCTTAAATATGCTATTGGTGAAATTGTACTCGTAGTTATCGGTATTCTTATTGCTTTACAAATAAGTAATTGGAACGAAACTATAAAGAATAGACAATTTGAATCGGAAATCATTGCGCTTATTGATAACAACCTGCTTCAAGATTCAACTTTACTTGCTAGTGAACTTAATAAATCAAAACTGGCCAATGCATCAACAGTCCGTTTACTCGATCAGGTCTCTAAAGGCGTTTACAACGATAGCCTAAACTATATGATGGGTGACATCATAAATTTTCAACGATTCCAATCTCAGTCCAGCGCCTTTGAGGTTTTAAAATCTAAAGGCATTGAAAACATTAGAGACAATCAATTACAATTGGCATTAATTGAATATTATGACCAAACACTCTTTAATACCTATGAAACCATATCAGATATTGAAAAATCATTTAACACAGATTGGATTCCAATTGTCAAACAAGAATTTTCAGATTTTAATTGGATGGATTATGCTGTGCCAATAGATTCTAAAGCTTTTTTTGAAAAACCTTCTACCCTTGTCCTTTTTAAATTATTTAATGATAATAGAGCGGGTCAAATACATGCGATGGAAAAAGCATTGCAAAAAATTACAGAGATTAGAAGTCTTATAACAAGCAAAAAGGAATGATTAAATTTTTTAGACATATTTGTCAAAGAAAATTATAAAAAACAAAATAGGCAAATACGCCATTGGCGAAATTATGCTAGTGGTGATTGGGATTTTGATTGACCTAAAGTTCACAAACAAAAAGGTGTTCCTCCCCCCTTGGGAGGGCACTAAGGGGTGGGTGCTATGATTAATAAAAAATAAAAAAAATTACCGAAAGTCAACATTAGTATCTAATGATAATAAAATTTGAAATTCACCAAGAAAAACCCACTCCTAACCCCTCCCAAGAGATGAAAAGCTAGTGATTATGATAAAATTCTTTAGAAAGAGAAGACAGCGATTAGCAACAGAGAACAAGTTTTCAAAGTACCTACTTTAAGCCATTAGCGAAATTGTGCTAGTGATGATTGGGATTTTGATTCACCTAAAGTTCATAAACAAAAACGTAATCTTCCCCTCTTGGGAGGGGACTAAGGGGTGGGTGCTATGAGGAGAAAGATTATTCCCTACAACCCAGCACTAATTGACCTAGCAAAAAAGCTGAGGAACACTATGACCATCGGTGAAATTGCCCTTTGGCAAGAATTCAAAGGTAAAAAGCTGTGTGTGAGGTTCAGCAGACAAATTCCAATTGACCGATACATTGTAGATTTTTATTGTAAAGACCTTAAATTAGCCATAGAAGTAGATGGAAGTATTCATTTTGAAAAAGGCCAAGAAGACAAGGATAAGAAAAGGCAAACCCTATTAGCATCTTTAGCGGTAACCGTGATCAGGTGCTCCGATGCGGATGTGAAAGATAATCTTTCTTTTGTTTTAGAGAATCTTAAAATACAGATTGAGAATGTAAAACCAAAAACACCCACTCCTAAACCCTCCTAAGAGGAGAAAAGATTAGAACTATGATACAACTCTTTAGAAAAATAAGATATAACCTCATGGAAACAGGCAACACCTCAAAATACTTTAAATACGCCATTGGCGAAATCATTCTCGTGGTTATTGGGATTTTGATTGCACTTCAGATTAATAACTGGAATGAAAACAGAAAGGACAAAATTGAGGAAAAAGCTATTTTAGAACGTCTTTTAGAGAACTTATACATTTCATCCAAACAATCAGAATTACTTATTTTAGAAGAAGAAACGCTTAAAGTTAAGTTGATAAATATCCTTGGTATAAATACTCAGAAGAACAATAATACCTTGGTAATAATTACAGATTCACTTTTCAATACTGCAGTTTGGGACTTACAAAGCAACCAGCCTACATTTAATGCTTATAATAATTTAAAAAACACCAATAAACTAAGCTTAATAAAAGACAAAATAATAAATGAAAAGTTTACAGATTTAGAATTTAGTCTGAACAAACTTAATGATATACTTGAAGACCGTTTGAACGTACATCAAATTCGTATTGATGCTATATTAGAAAACGAGATTAATTTTATTCCCTTGGTAAAATATAACATACACGATGTAAATATTGATAATGAATTACTTAATAATTATAATCAGATTTTAGAAGACAGGAGAATCAGAAATCTGCTGGGAATGAAATTGACCTTTACTCAAGATGTTATCACTCGTAGAGAAAGTGTTGACCAAGAAATCAAGGACCTGATGGGTTTAATAGAAACCGAATTAAATAAAAATTAGAATTATGAAAAATTCACTTATGCTTATTGCCTTTGTGGTTTGTGCTTCAACTTTTGGGCAAACTACCCATCAAAAATATGCTGGTGACGTAAAATCCATAGACGCGATTATAAATGCCTATTATGATGTGATTTCGGGTGCAAGCAATGACCCTTGGCAGTTTGAAAGGGATAAGCACATTCATTCGCCCAATGCCCTAATAACACGTTTGGACGCGAATGGTAATGCAAATTCGCATGCCCTAGAGGTGGAATACATCCCCATGGGATTGGCACCTAAAGAAGATTTTTATGAAAAGGAACTTGAGCGAAAGACAACTCATTATGGCAATATGGCTCAAGTATGGAGCGCCTTTGAAATAAGAACCAATCCAGAAATAGCATCCAATATCAGAGGATTGAACAGCATACAGCTTCATTTGGAAAAAGGCAGGTGGTACATTGACAGCTGGACAGCGGAAATGGAGTCTGATGAAAATGGTTTGGTACTAGATTTCTTGAAACAGGAATAAAGGTATGGCTATAGGTAAATCCTTATTATCACATCACTTAAAAAAAGTAAGATGGATAACTTATTTTTAAAGTTAACCATTATTCTTGTTGGTATTTTAACCCTAGTTGGCTGCACACCAATACCGGTCAAATCATAAGCCAACACAGCTCAAAATACCCGTCCCCAAAGGGTCCCGAGAGAAGAAAAGCAAATAACTAGGATAAAATTATTTCTAAAATTTCACTAGAAGTTAAAGTAGCTGAAATATGTATTACATATAAAGCTAAAACCCTAACTTGAATAAAAAATATATTGAACGGATTTAATATCATAATGGTCATTGCCATCATCCTTTTTGCAAGATTGGGCGTGCGTTTGGTATCTAGATATATAGAAATGCGAAAAGAGGAAGATTCCGAAAAAGAGTAGCTAAATACTTTCTATTAATTACTAAGGTTATTTAATATACTAAGGCAGGACATGGAACATAAACAAAGGTTTACCCTGAGTAGCCGTCCAAAAATTATTAAGGCTTCCCCATGATGAATCTGGTGCTGCCGCTCGTGAAAAGTTATCAAGATTGATATGGATATCTTCTAGCTGTTCCGCCTGCAATTTTTCCTTTGAAATAACAATAGTAAGTGCTCTAAATTCTTTTTTGAAATTTTGATAGAAGGGTGGTATCCTAGTGCCATTTTCTGCCAGTATCTCCTGTGATATACATGTTTCTATGGCATCTGCCGTGAACTAACCAAAAGAGTTTCCAGCCTCAGGGTTTACTACTACCTGTAGTAGTTCTAGGGCATCTGTATCGATTAATCTCATTAAGTAACGTTCAAGGTTTCCGTAAGGAATACCATTTCCACCGTTGGTAAAAGGACCGAACCCATCCCTACCGTTTAAGCTGCCTTGGTACGAATTACCTACTAAATTCACTAATGCGTCAAAACCGCCTAATTGCCCCAGAACGCCTGCATAACTCCAATGGCCGACGACCGTAGTAGAAATAAAATTCTTATGAGCCCGTGTATGTGCGATTTCATATAAAAAAGGTTCGTTTCTTATATATTCAGCTCGTGGCATGTAAATAATGATTTTTAATCTCCCTTCAGAACCATAGAATCCCAAGTTGTGAAAACACTCCCTCCCAAACCTTCAATTTTGTTAGTTACGGATGATGCCCTATCGAAAAAAAGACCGTCGGGTTGGCTGGTCTCTACAGAATAGGATAATCATAAAATCAAACGCATCGGCTAAATATTCATACACCTTAGAGGAAATAAGCTGTACCTCCTGATCACCCGAAATAAATTTATTGTACTACGCAGCTGGTACTACAAGATTAGTAAAGGTACGGTCCTCGTTCAATACAAAATTAGCATCAAATGAAATTGCACCGGTAACCGGTGCTTCTGGTGCTTCTGGTTCTTCGATAGGCATTTCAGGTGCTTCTGGATTGTCGCGTGTTTCTGCATCAGTTTCAACTGCAATTTCATTATTGATTTCATCGGTACTGCAAGCAGTAAGCAATACTAAAAAAACTATAGGAATAACCTTTCCAAATTTATTTGTGAAAAGATATATAATAATTTAATTTTAAGTAGTTTAACAAAAAAAATATTCCAAAATTTATTTTATTTTAATCCGGGTTAGATAATCGTTTAAGTACCTTTTATCAGAAAATGAGCTATTAGCTAAAAAAGTATAGTGCCAAGAATCCTCTTAAAATGCCAAACCCTTTTCAAAAACTCCATAATTAGAAAATTCCCTGTTACCAGTAGCGGGCTCCTAAAGTAATAGATAGTGGTCAATAAACTCTTTTTGTTTAAATTTAGTCTATAAATTGGACGTAGTAATTATTGTAATATGAAGGGCAGCACTGTCTCTTTAAACCTGAAATACCTCTTATATTTGATGTGTGTAATTTGACGTAATCAAAACCTTAATTGCACGTCTTTCTGTAAACTATGATTATGAGAACCTTAAAATGTATCAGCATCTTTTTGTTAATCGGTATCTATTTTTCTTGTAGCGATGATGAAATGACGCAAGAAGAAGAATCTCAGCACTTAATTCAGCAACTATCTGAAATTAGAGATTTAGCATCAAGCATACTATGCACTGATGCTACTGTATGGACGTTTACCAGCTACGGAAGTAAAGCCTGTGGAGGACCAATTGGTTATATAGCCTATGCAACAACTATTGATACCCAACTTTTTCTTCAAAAAATACAAGAGCATACAGCTGCACAACAATATTTTAATAAAAAATGGGGAATTATAAGTGATTGTGCTTTTACTACTCCACCAAGCAGTGTACTATGTGAAAATGGAAATCCTATTTTAGAATATTGAAAACTACACAGGAAACCAGCAACTTTTAATTGAATGATTAAAGAAAACGTAGGCTGCAACAGGTCCTTCGTTGATACCTCATTACTTATGCTCGTCTACTTCTCAAAATCCATTCAAATATGTTTTTTAATTTATACTCACAAAAGGAAGTAGTTTATGGTACTGGTACAAATAACCTTTGGTCTCCATGTTGTACTTCAGTATAATCCCTAACTTTAGCAACCTTAGAATTTGTAAAACACCCTGTGATGAAAAAGCTCCTTGTACTTTCCTTTTGTCTATTATGCTTGGCACCACATTCGTTCTCGCAGGAGTTCAATGTAATGTCCTATAACATCAAATACGATAATGTAAGCGATACGGTAAACAATTGGAACGATCGTAAAACCGCGATGGTGGCCTTGCTCAAGAAACATAATCCGGAATTTATTGGCATGCAAGAAGTGCTCCACCGGCAACTCATGTATCTTGATAATGCGCTGGAAAACTACACCTACATTGGTGTTGGGCGCGATGACGGGAAGAAAAAAGGCGAGTACTCCCCTATTCTGTACAATCCCAATACATTTAAACTCTTGCAATCCAATACCTTTTGGCTTTCAAAAACACCAGATAAAATATCCGTTGGATGGGATGCGTCTATGGAGCGTATTTGCACCTATGGCCTTTTTGAAGACACGGCAAGTAAATTAAAAATTTGGGTATTCAACACCCATTTTGACCATATTGGTATTGAAGCTAGGAAGAATTCCGCAACACTTATCCTTGAAAAAATAGCAGCTTTAAATACCGCTGACTTCCCAGTAGTGCTACTGGGCGATTTTAATTTAACCCCAATAGAAAAACCCATCCGTTTGCTGCAAAACAAGTTAAACGATGCGCTAGAGATTTCGCAAACACCGCTAGAAGGTCCAAAAGGAACGTTTAATGGTTTTAATGTAAATGCCCCTATGGAAAAACGTATCGATTATATTTTTACCAAGAGATTTGCTACCAACAAGTATCAACACATTGATGAGCGGTTACCTAATGGAAAACATATATCGGACCATTTACCCGTTACCACGATTCTAATACGCCAATAAGTACATGTATACACCTAACCAGTATAAAAACGAAGACATTAAAGAGATTAAGGAATTCATCCGTCAGAACAGTTTTGGCATTTTGGTGAATCAGGTCGATGGAAAACCTTGGGCTACACATATTCCATTAGAGCTGGATACAGACGAAAACGGCGAAGATATTATTATTAGTCATATCGCGAAAGCAAATCCGCAATGGCAATCTTTTTCAGATACGTCGGAAGTGTTGTGTATTTTTAATGGACCACATAGCTACGTTTCCTCCTCCTGGTACCAGGCCGAGGAAGTCCCCACTTGGAACTACATAGCAGTGCACGTATACGGAACACTTAGAATAATAGAGGAGCAGGCGGTTATAGCCTCCATGCATAAACTGGTAGATAAGTACGAACAAAATTCAGAATGCCCCATTTCAATTGATAAGCTCTCTCCTAAAACAATGCGTCAAGTAAAAGGAGTTGTTGGGTTTCAAATACAAATTACGGATATACAAGCAACAAAAAAACTATCGCAAGGTAGAGAAGAAGATCATCCTAGAATTATTGAGGAGTTAGAAAAACAGGACCCACGGGCAATTGCAGTGGCTAAGGCTATGAAAATAAAGAGAACAAAATAATGCGTAAAACCAAGCATTTCTTATGCTTATATGTACTCCTATGGTTGATTACAGGTGTCACAATTACCATCCTATTTACCAGCGGTGATCGCAACTTTTGGGAAAGTGCGCAGTTTTTTTTTGATATCGCTTTAAACCGTAAATTCCTTATAGGTTTTCATCTTGTTTTTATTCTTTGTTATTTACTCCTCTTAGCCATACAACACTTTGTTATCGTATACCGAGACAAAGGAAAACATACATTTTTCAAGCAGTTTGGCTATCGTTTTGTATTGCCTATTTTCATAGCCCTAATAGGTTTTAAAACCCTTATATATGCTAATTCATATGAGCTGAACGATTATCAGTGGGATAGTTCTGTAATGAATACGAACGGGATAGTAAATAATTTATATAAAATCGATAAGAAACAACGCGGTATGAGCGTCTTTGGGTGGTCTGAGGATAATACAGAGGCAATTAATAATCTTATTAAAGCAAATGTAGAATGGGTCGCCATCATCCCGTTTCTCTACCAAGAAGATGAAAAAACAAAAGTTATAAATATACCAGACTTTCCAGACCGGTATGGCAGAAGAGACTCTAGTTTCATCAACACTATCAATACCATTCATCAAAAAGGACTAAAAGTACACCTAAAGCCACATCTTTGGATGAGCAGTGGTTGGCGTTCGAATATTACCTTAGATACGGCCAGCGAATGGGACAAATGGTTTGAATCGTATCGAATAAATATGCTTCGGTATGCAAGAATGGCCGCAGAGACCAGGACCGAATTGTTCTGTATTGGTACAGAGCTCAGGACTTCTATAAAAGTACAGCCAGAAAAATGGTTCCAACTTATTCTGGATATTCGTAAAATTTATAAAGGAGAACTCACCTACGCCGCAAATTGGTACGATGAATATGAACATGTTCCTTTTTGGAACGAATTGGACCATATTGGTATTCAAGCCTATTTTCCCTTAACCAAAAATTCAAGTCCTAATTTGGAAAACATTGAAAAAGGATGGGACAAACACCTCAAGGATATGCAGTTGTTGCACAAAAAATATCAAAAGCCTATTTTATTTACAGAGGTAGGGTATAAAAGCGAAAGTCAGGCAACGATTAAACCTTGGGAGTGGAGCTCAATGTTAAGTCCGTTGACGAAGAAAAAATCTGATAGAACGCAGCAATTGGCCTACGAAGCACTTTTTAAAAAAACCTGGCATCAACCTTGGCTTTCTGGTATTTATATTTGGGAATGGAATAATCGTAGTACGGCAGAAAGAGCAAAAACTGATTTGGACTTTTCACCTCGTTTTAAACCTGCTGAGAACACCATTGCGAAGTGGTATGGCAAAGATACTTCCATAAATTAACGATATTAGCACTATGAACACAAGAAGAAACTTTATCAGAAAAACGAGCTTGGGAGTCCTTGCTCTTGGATTTTCAAATGAATTTATTTTTGCAAATGCAAAGACGGTACTTGAAAAAGACTTAAAAATTTCCCTTGCCCAATGGTCACTAAACAAGGCGTTTTTTGGTGGGGATTTGGATGCAGAGAATTTTGCTGCTATAGCAAAAAATACATTTGACATCAACGCTGTAGAATACGTGAATTCATTTTATAAAGAGCAGGCTACAGATGAGACTTTTTGGTCTATCATGAGAATGAAGGCAGAAGAAAATGGCGTTCGCAGCTTATTGATTATGGTAGATGAAGAAGAAAAATTAGGAGATTCGGATACCGGTAAAAGAAAAAAATCGGTAGAAGATCATTACAAATGGATCAACGCGGCAAAAATACTAGGGTGCCACTCTATTCGCGTAAACGCTTTTGGAGACGGTGCCCCAGATGAACTGGAAACCGCATTGGTAGATGGGCTAGGCCAACTAACAGAATACGCCGCTAAAGAAAATATAAATGTACTTCTAGAAAACCACGGCCTACACACTTCAAATGCCATGTACATGGCAGGTATAATAAAGCAAGTAGATAGCCCTTATTTAGGTACGCTACCAGATTTTGGTAATTGGTGCCTAAATGCCGAATGGGGCGGCACAAGTGAATCCCAGAACTGTACCAACATATACCCACCCGATGAAGGCTTAAAAGAATGGCTGCCTTTCGCCAAGGGGGTAAGTGCAAAGGCTTATGATTTTGATGCCGAAGGAAACGATACCGTTGTAGACTTCCCTAAACTACTTAAAATAGTAAAAGAGTCCGATTTTGACGGCCATATTGGTATTGAGTATGAAGGCGAAGGCATGAGCGCAACAGAAGGCATAAAAGCAACCAAAGCCTTGATTGAACGTGTTTGGAAGACGGTTTAGCACTATGTATTCATTTGAAAAATAGATGAGGATAGAATAAAATTGGCAGTGTTTATTTTTGCTACTGCTTAAATTGGAACAAATCAACCTCGCCCTTTTATTCTCAAAAATAACACGCTGATTATTAGAGATAACAATAAATAGAAGAGCTATAACCCGCTTCAACCTTCTTATAACTTAGTACGTTTAAAGCCAACAATTAGCTACTATTCTACTATTAAAGTTTGTACTTTATTTAAAAAACATGATTGAACTAATAAGAACCAACTCAGAAAATCTAGAATTTAAAAAGCTAGTCCAATTATTGAATTCTGATCTTGCAAAAAGAGATGGAAATACGCATTCTCTTTCTCAATTCAATTCTATTACCGATTTAAAATATGTCGTTTTAGCTTTAAAAGACGGAAAATCTATTGGTTGTGGGGCTGTCTCCATGTATGATTCTAGTTGCATGGAAATCAAAAGAATGTATGTTTCCCCTGAAGTTAGAGGCCAAAGAATTGGAGAAAAAATTCTCTCTGAATTAGAAGACTGGTCTAGAAAACTAGACCGTTTTAGATGTATACTCTTTACAGGTTCTAAGCAACCTGAAGCAAGTAACCTTTATCAAAGAAATGGGTACTATCCAATTGAGAAATATGGCACACTAAAGGATATTCCTGACAGCCTTTGTTTTGCAAAAGATTTATAATAAAAAGTTTAACATACAGCAAAGAAGTATATAGCGAATACTAATCTGCTACTTTTTATATTGCAAACGTTCAAGCCGATTGCAGGCAGAGATATCGTTCAGCTAGGAAATAGGACCATTCAATAGACGGGTAAAAATTCCAAAGTAGCGGTGGCGATACCATAGAACGATCCTCAAGAAAGAGATTTTAATCCGGTAACTTTGGGAAAACAATACTAAATATTTCGCCTTACTCTTAGTAGTACCTTCCTCGTTAAAGACAGGATAAAAGCGCTACGCGCGTCGTCTTAATCTCCTAATATATAGTATATTTATAAACGGCATAACCACCCAAAAGTAAGCGACCATAAGCCTAAACGCCCCGTTCGCTTTATACAAGGAAAATTAGCCTTTATTAAGAATAGCCATCAAACCAATGATTAAATTCCCTAGAACAATTCGCAGCCAAAAGCAAGCTTCCAATAAATACCTCATTCTGTGCTGCCTTTTAGTATTGGTGTCTGCTTGCCATACAAAGCCATTCGCTACATCATTTGACTATGGGACACAAAACGAGACAGCTAGGTCTTATTTTTTTAAGGGCTTTGAAGAAATATTGGATAATGGCCGGTGGACAGAATCTGAAGAAGCTTTTAGAAAAGCGGTTGAATTAGATCCGGATTGGATGCTAGGTAAGAGTTTAGTAGGTAGAATAACAAGAAGCCTAGAGGAGCGTACCGAACTATTGAACGAACTAGAATTAAAAAAAAATCAAACCGGCGAATATGAACGTCTATTACTGGATGTAAATCTACTTAGTCTTGAAGCAGCCAATAACAGAGACCAAGGAATTAAAAATTCAGAAATCTTTACAAAAAAGAGAAACCGGTTAGCTGAAAGGAACTTTGGAATAATTTCAAGAAAATTTCCAAAAGATAATTATTTTAAAGCTGAATATATAGAGTATTTACACCATAATTATGGTGCAAAAGTTGCGCTAGACTCCTTAAATACGTTGGCCACAGATGCTCAAATGAAATTGGGATTTTATATAAGTTACTCAGCTACGTTAGCATTGGAACTTGGAAATACGAAAAAAGCCCTTTCCCTTTCCACAGAATTAGATGAAACGCTTAACGACCCTTCATTTACCAGTCCGTTCATCCTAAAAGCTGAGATTTATCTTGCTCAAGATAGTTTAGTAAAGGCTAAGGACTATGCAGACAAAGTCGTGCAAATGGATTCAAATCACCTTATAGCTATCGGGCTACAGGCTACCATTAATAGTAGATTAGAAACTAAAAAGTAACAAAAAAGTTTACGCTGTGCATGAAATTATAACTCGTTCCACGCAATACTCATACCCAAATCGGTTGCCAATATCACGCCCAAGCTTAAACCAAATGATAAAATTCTTCAGAAAAATTCACCAGAATTTACTACACAAAACAGGTAAATATTTCATAAACCCCGCTAGATAAAGTACACACGTTATTATTGTTATTTTGATTGCCTTCACATCACTATTTAGGACCAAGAGCGTATCAATACTTCAAGCATCACGAACTTCTATTTGATTTTTAGTGGTAAGCTACCGCAGCTGAGTATAGACCACAGCGATAAACACAACGACTGCATATGCACAAAATTCAACCTATATTTATAACGTAAGCAAGCACATAACAACGATTACTAGTCAAAACACATCATTTGGTTTGTGAATTGGCCATCAACATGAGTATAGAAACCTATGAAGTGTACAGCATGTGCTTTAGTTTTGATTTTATTCAGGTATAACACAGAATCGAAAACCAAAACAGAAATAGGTGTACACAAGGAAACGTAATTGGAAACCGATACTGTTAACAGAATTGACAAATCTGTTCATGAAATGTGGAACAACTATCTAGCATCAAACCTAGAATATAAAGACGAAGAAATCCCAGAGTCCGAGTTTTTTTTATAATAATAGAGAAGATGCCAATCGACTGACGAAATGTACATTAAACAGAAAAAAGAAAACTTTTTCAGGACTGTTGAGTTTGTATAAGCATTATAATGTTGCTTTACCAAAAGTCGGAATAAAACAAAGTAAAACGGATTTTGATGGAAAAACAAAAGCGATAACAGAAAATATAAGTGTTCATACCATTCCGTATAATAAAATTTCCAAAGAGTATGCCGTATTGGATATGGAAACAACTATTGAATCACTTAAAAAATGGAAGAAAGCACATTGGGCCTTTTTTGAAAGCTTTTTGGGAAAAAGCGGAGCACAACCGACCGAAGAAATGCTAATCGTTTGTGTACGATTTGAAACAATCTGGCCAGAAAAACCCTGATTATTAGAATAAAGTTCAAAATCACCTTTACAGCACCTCTTTGCTAACCCCTGCTTTCTCTTAAAGCGTATAGCGCTGGTAGAGATGTCTAGGATTACCGATATGTAAAACAGAGAATTTTAGACCTACAAATTATTCAATTGATTGCTTTTCTTATCCTGGCTAATGGTCCAAAAGAAGCCTACAAAGAAAAAGGTGTCAGCAGTAGGGAGGATAGCCCTTCGGTCAAATGTACCATTCATATTAGGTGCATCTGCATATTGGTAGCCGTTTACATTATTGAAACCTAAAGCATTGTTAACCGAAAGGTAAAGTATCTTTTGTGGCGAAATCAAGTAGGCCCAGTTCAGGCTTAGGTTATTGAAGGATTTGGTGCGTTCCGCTAAAAACGCATCCGTATTTGGATTATCATAGGGCCGTCCAGAGCCATAATTGTAGGACAGACCCACTTGAGAACGCAAATCCGTAATAAAATACTTCCCCACGATGGATGCGCTGTTTTTTGGCGCAAAATTAGGGGTTGCGCTTTCCCTAAAATTTCGATAGTTACGCTGGGTATCCAGATAGGAATAGGATATCCAATAATCTAAATTTTTAATGCTTTTGTTGTCTCTCCAAAAAACATCAAGTCCGGCCGCATAGCCATCACCACCATTCGTATATTCAGAATTAAATTGTGGCATAACCGTGTTGAATTTTACTAAACCGTCGTAATCCTTGTAATATGCCTCTGCTCTAAACGTCTTTCCGTTATCAAGATACTGATAGTTAAAGATATAGTGTGCTGTTTTTTCGGTTTCCAAATTGGGTTGAAACTTTAGGTATTCGGTTACTGGATTCTGATAAAAGTCGCCATAGGCCAATGAAAACTGACCCTTTTCACCACTTTTATAGGCCAATGACAACCGTGGAGCTACTGATGTAGCATTTAATATGCTGCTGTGCTCTGCTCGTACACCAAGCTTCATGGCAAAAGAGTTGCTAAAAAACACATCTGCCTCTGCATAAGCCCCAAACAGATTATCATTAAAACCCGAATCCAGGCCATCACTATTTGGAGCACTAAACGTATCGGTATAATCGGTCATAAAATATTCGGTTCCAAATTGTAATTGAAACCGGTTGCTAAAATTCTTGTTCACCTTTACTTTTAAATGCGATGCCGTCTCATTCGTTGCAATCGTATTTTCCAAAATCCCTATATCGTTGGTGTCAATTGAAAGGCTGGCTCCACTGGTAATGGTCCAGTCATCCTCTAAAAAGTGTTTGTACGTACTATTGAAATAAAGATTGTTATTCTTTAACCTAAACCGCACGAAATCGTCAAAGTTGATATCTTCCTGGTCAATATCCAAAACGGAATGGTTAAACCCGCTGTATAGTTTAAACATGCTTTTCTCTCCTCTATTTCTAAAAACAGCCTCTCCTGATATAGATTCGAAGGGCCTATTCCATTGTATACCCTGATTGGATGGAATTAAACTTTCGTATGGTGCTAAATTGATATAAGAGGTATTGAAGCTCAAAGAGCTATTGCCCCAAATTTCTGTATGCCCAACGCCACCACCAACACTCATAATAGAAATATCCGTTTTTTCTTGATCTGGAATATCTGTCGTATTTAATAATAGCACACTAGACAGTCCCTGACCATATTCTGCGGAATACCCCCCAGTGCTAAACGTAATACCCTTGAACAAAAAAGGAGAAAACCGACCGCGTGTAGGGACATTGTTAGCCGTGGCATTAAAAGGTTGAAAAACGCGTTGACCGTCTATAAAAACTTGGGTTTCTTCCGCACTACCACCACGCACGAAAAGTCGTCCATCCTCATTTACCGCAGCTGTTCCCGGTAAGGTTTGTAAAGCCGCTACAAAATCACCCGCAGCTCCAGCAGTAGTAACAATATCCAAGGGTTTTAAAACAGAGGCCTTTGAATTATCGCCTGCCGTAAAACTACCTGCTGTTAGCGTAACGCCATTCAATTGGTTTATTGCTTCCTTAAGCACAATCCGCAAATCCTTCAAATAGGAGACATCGCCAGATTGCATGGCAACATCATAGGACATCATAGAAACAATCAAATTCTGAGTACCGGTTTCCATCGTCTCAAATTGAAAAGCGCCATTTATGTCTGTAGATGCGCCATCATAGGTTCCTTCCAAATATACATTGGCGCCGGCAATAGGATTGTTCTTTGTATCGGTCACGCTACCAGATATTCTTTGCTGTGCATTTACAAGGGTCGTCAAAAGAAATAAAAGTATTATCTGTACTGTTTTCATCGTTATGTAGTATTAATTGATGAAGCAAAAATGGGACAGACCAAGAGCCTAACATAATACGAGGTACCCAAGTGTTGATTATTTGGACTGAAATGTCGAAAATGAAATATGTAGATGTGAGATACTTGATACTGGGGATGGTATATCATTTTAAAGGAAGTTTTAACCACACCGCAAGCCTAATAGGATGATAAAACACGTCTCAAAATTGATTTATTTACAAGGGTTAGTACGTTCTGGTTGCTGAATTTAATTTGAACAGTTGTCGGATTTACCGTCTAAAGCAACAAGTCAAACAATACGGAGTAAAATAAGCTAAAAAATCAAATCGCTATCTGTTGTAAAACCCTTTCCAATAATGTATTTTTATGCTTGATACTTTAAATTTACTACCTTCAAAAACCGATAAGAATATGAACAAAATACTGGCGTTTTTTTCCTCCAAAATAGGCAAGGACTCTTCCGATTCCATTTCTCCATTAATGCAATGGTTGAACCCTTCTTTACAAAGTGCTGCGGAAGGCAAATTAGAATTTTTACATACAATACGTAAAGAAATGACCAATCCTATGCATATTCTACATGGAGGCATAACTGCTGCCATTATTGATGATGCCATTGGTGCAGCTGTGTATTCATTAGATAACACCCATGCCTTCACCACCGTAAATTTAAATGTAGATTATTTTAGTCCGGCAAAAGAAGGTGATCAAATTATCGCAGAAACCAATATCACAAAAAAGGGAAGGCAAATCATGAATGCAGAATGCCTTGTCTGGAACAGTGATAAAAGCAAACTTATAGCTAAAGGGAATTCTAATCTCATCAAGACCAAACTAAGCTTGCGTACTACCTAATTTAAGTGCTAAACACCAGAAGGGATTTAGACGTAAATATTTATCTTTAATAACATGGAAAAAAACCGAAGAAAATTTCTTAAAAATTTAGGAGCTGGCGTTGCAGGAACCGTAACGCTTCCATTACACAGTTGGGCAAATAGTTCCGAATCGTTAAGAACATCCATAAACCACCTTAAACAATTTCCGGATAAAAAAACAGAAGCATATTGGGAAACCGTAGCCGCTCAGTTTAAATTCGCAAAAGGAGTGCACTATTTTAACAATGCCTCTTTGGGAGCTTGCCCGCTACCAATTCGGGAAGCGACCAACGCCTTTAGAAACACCCTGGACGATTTCCCTTCTAAATATATGTGGGGAGGTTGGGATGCTGAAAAAGAAACAACTAGAAAAAAAGTAGCAGCCCTTTTTTCTGTTTCTGAAGAAGAAATAGCACTTATCCATAATACTACAGAAGGCATGAATCTCATTGCCCGTAGTTTGGAACTACATATAGACGATGAAGTGATACTAGCAGACCATGAGCATACCAGTGCCGTAGCACCTTGGACCGTTTGGCAAGCCGAAAAAGGCATAAAACTAATCCGCCCAATACTGCCCATTCTCCCAAAAACCAAAGAAGCTATTGTTTCTGTTTTTAGAAACGCAATTACCTCTAAAACGAAAGTCATCTCCCTCTGCCACATAGTCAACACGAATGGCATGATGCTTCCTATGAAGGAAATTTGTGATATGGCACACGAAAACGGGGTTTTAGTTGCCGTAGATGGTGCGCAGGGAGCAGGCATGGTACAAACTAATTTAAGAGAGATAGACTGCGATTTTTATACGGTAAGCGCACACAAATGGCTTTTTGCCCCAAAGGGTATTGGTATTTTTTATGCAAAGCAAGAAAAACAATCCCTACTTAAACCTTTAATAGTCGCCCGTGGTTACGAAGATAAAAGTATTAGACGTCTAGAAAACTATAACACCAGAAATCTTCCTGAACTCTTAGCCTTAGGTGCGGCTATGGATTACAGAAATGCAATTGGTGGTGATGTAATCCATAATAGGACTTACGAACTAAAACATTATTTCCTGGAAAAAATAAAAGAAAGCAAAGACATCATCCTAAAAACACCTTCTAATGACTACCTATCTGCGGGAATACAAGTTCTAGAAATAAAGGGGAAAAATGTACAAGAGGTAAAAGACACGCTGTTTAATACCTTCGGTATCGATTCTAGACCCATGTCCAAATTTGGACTAAATGCAGTGCGCTTGTCTTTTGCAATTTTCATAACTAAGAAGGATGTTGACATGTTAGTTGATGCGCTACACAGTATCGCAACAGGTTAGCATACGGAAGTAAAAACAGCTCCCCTTTGTAGCGATGAATAGGTAATTCCTAAAATCTCACTATGTGATTTTGAACCGCTATAATTGGAGTAAAAAATCAAAATAATCACTACCTTCAATAAAAATATTTTTACATGCTACGGAACACTATTAGCTTATTTCTCTTTCTATTCTTTTTTAGCTTTTTATCGGCACAAAACTCAGTTATCGGATTTAGTACTGATAACGCTTCGGAACAATTAAAATTAGAATCGGCCTTCGAAAAGAATCTGAATGCAACGAACTTGGACAATTGGATGCAACGGATGGCGGCTGAACCGCATTGGGTAGGTACCAAGTATGGGGAGGATAACGCCAAATGGATTCAAAAGCAATTCAAATCTTGGGGTTATGATGCCAAGATAGAAACCTATGATATCCTGTTTCCTTATCCTATAGAACGTGTGCTGGAGCTTTTAGGTCCTACTCCGTATAAAGCAAAACTCACCGCTGTTCCTGTAGATGGTGACCCATTTACCGCACAAGGCGATGCCCTACTGCCCAGCTATAATGCATTTTCCATAGATGGTGACGTTACCGCAGAACTAGTATTTGTAAATTATGGGATTCCAAAAGACTATGAAGAACTAGAAAAACTAGGTATTAGTGTAAAAGGTAAAATAGTAATTGCAAAATATCAAGGGTCTTGGCGCGGAATAAAACCGAAACTAGCGGCCGAAAATGGTGCTATCGGTTGTATCATTTATTCTGACCCACAGGATGATGGTTACGGACAAGGCGATGTATACCCGAAGGGTGCCTATAAGAACAAGACTGGAGTGCAACGTGGTTCGGTAATGGATATGCCTACCTATCCAGGTGATGTTTTGACTCCCGGCTATGCTGCCACGAAAGATGCAAAACGTTTAGACAGAAAAGACGCTCCTACGATTACAAAGATTCCAGTACTCCCTATTTCTTACGAAGACGCACAGCCTTTGTTAGCAGCTTTGGAAGGTCCTGTCGCACCTACTTCATGGCGCGGCGGATTGCCCATTACTTATCACATTGGCCCAGGCCCAGCAAAAGTGCATTTGAAACTGACTTTTGATTGGAAATTGGTACCGGCGCACAATGTAATAGCTACAATGAAAGGAACAGATTTTCCGGATCAATGGGTAATGCGCGGAAACCACCACGATGCTTGGGTACATGGAGCAAATGATCCTGTTAGCGGAATGGTAGCGCTAATGGAAGAAGCAAGGGTAGTTGGCGAACTAGCAAAAAATGGTCAAAAACCGAAACGCACGGTGGTCTACTGCGCATGGGACGCTGAAGAACCAGGTCTAATAGGGTCTACAGAATGGGTCGAAGACCATAAAAAAGAGTTGCAACAAAAAGTAGTGGCCTATATCAATACCGATGGAAACGGCCGAGGGTTTCTGGGAGCCGGAGGTTCACACTCCCTTCAGGCGATGGTAAAAGAAGTTGCCGGCACGGTGAAAGACCCACAAACAGGGGTATCCATAAAAGAACGGAAGATTGCGAAGCAAATGGTTAGCGGTGGCGAAGACACCTTTAGTCTGTATGCCCTTGGTTCTGGTTCCGATTATACTCCTTTTATACAGCATGCGGGCATCGCGTCCTTAAATTTAGGATTTGGTGGAGAAAATGGCGGCGGTGAATACCACACCATTTACGACACCTATCCGCACTACAAGCGTTTTAAAGACCCAAACTTTGCCTATGGTGTTGCCTTGGCAAACACCGCCGGAAGAATTACCCTTCGGTTGGCTAACGCGGACGTACTTCCCTTCGATTTTAAGGAATGGTATACCACCGTGTCAGGATATTGGGAAGAAATTAAAACAGACGCTGACCAAATGCGAAAGGCAGTTGAAAAACATAATAAGCTGGTAAAAAGCAATGCGTTCGTTTTGGCATCAGACCCACAAAAGGAATTCAATGAACCCGCAGCTAAGAAGGATGTTCCATACCTCAACTTTGCTCCCGTACAAAATGAACTAGCTTCATTAAATACTACAATAAAGATGCTTTCCTTAACCAACGGTATTCAAATTTCAAAAGCGAAACAAGAGGAATTAAATCAAAAATTGATTGGTGCAGAGCGTATGCTAACGGCAGAAAAGGGTTTGCCAAGAAGACCTTGGTTCAAACATCAAATATATGCTCCTGGATTTTATACCGGATATGGGGTAAAGACACTTCCGGGCGTTCGGGAAGCGATTGAACAAAAAGATTGGAAAGAGGCGCAGGAACAAATAACGGTTTTAAGCAATACCTTGCAAAGCTTCAATAATTTCCTTGCCGAGTTAAACGCTATCATAAGGTAAATAAAATGGAATCGAACTACATAAAAGTATACAGTGGCAACGCATTAATTGGAAAACGTATCGCGTTAGAATTACAGGAACTTGGCATCGCACCGATTATTAAAGACGAAGGAGAATCTGCGCGACTCGCTGGTTTCGCTTCCTCCATGTTAGGCAATGTAGAACTGCACGTAAACCAAGACGAAAAAGAAAAAGCGCTAGGCGTAGTGGCCAGAATAACTACTAAAGAATAGGGTGTTAATTAGCGATTGGCATAATCTCCAATTTTCTAAATTCTACAGGACCATGATCTCCTTGTATCATAATTGGGCCTGGCGCAGCTTCATCATTATCCAAGGCACCCCCAGTCATTCCCGGTATGTTCTGTTCGGAAATGATTGTTTTACCATTGGCCACAATTGTTACTTTTCTGCCAATCAAAGTGATAGCATAGGTTTGCCATTCCCCTGCTCCTTTAGCTACCATTTGGTTGGGTGTAAGAAGACCGTAAACGCCTCCAAACAAAATAGAGGAAGCTTCTGCCCCTTTGTTATCGGCTATCTGCACCTCATAGCGTCCTCTAAGATAAAGACCGCTATTGCTGCCTTCCGGATATCTAAATTCTGCCTGCAATTTAAAATCAGTGAATTTTTCTTTCGTTACCAAATTCACACCCGCTTTAGCGCTTGTTAAGATTCCGCCCGTTATCGTCCATTGGTTTTCCTTCTCAGGGTTCCATCCCGCTAAATCCTTCCCGTTAAAAAGTTTTTGTGCTTTACCCCATTTAGGATTATCATTTACCACAAGTATAGGCGCTCTGGTTGCGGTCCAATCATAGCTTTTACCATCCGTATAAATCATGGTACCCTTTAAACCTTCTCCTTCTTTTTTACCTCTAAATTCCATATCGGAAGCTCCTTCCTCCCACTGGGGTGGAATCGAAAAGTAAAACACATCATCAAATTGTTGCACTTCGGCTATGGGCCGGGCACTTCCCATAGCGTAGGTAAACCTACCGATCAAAGTATTTCTACCAGAATGGCTGATTTCCAACCAAGAAGGAAGTTCTTTTCCTTCATACGATACAGTCATGTTCCAAGTGCCTTCTAAAGAATCGGCATCTTGCGCATAAGTAGTACTAAGGCTCATTACTAAGACAACTACAAAGGGCATCAAACAGCTTAGGGAAATATTTTTCATCATCGTATACATTTTGCTCAAATATACTATTTATAGCAATTATGATTTCAAAATTAGTATAAATGCTCCTCTTTCCTGTAAACCGATACTGAAATAGCCCTTATTACCTAGCGAAGCACAAGCAGGCTAAATATTAAAAGAATCAAGGAACAGTAAGTAAAACTAAACGCACAAAAGCAATCTTTTAGTCTCACTTTTTTAAAACCGCCCTAAATCCTCGATACCAGCAATAGCTTTTTTAAAGTCAGCCATGAGTTCTTGAATAATACTGACAGCAGGTTTAATATCATGAATAAGTGCAGAAACCTGGCCAATTTCTAATTCTCCTTCTTCCATATCACCCTCGAACATTCCTTTTTTGGCTCGGGCACGACCTAGCAATTGTTTCAACTGTTCGGGAGAATACCTATTGGCATATCCGTTTTGCACATCCTCGTAAAACTTATTTTTCAACAGACGCACAGGTGCCAATTCTTTTAGCGTAAGTTGGGTGTCTCCCTCCTTAGCTTCCACTACTTTTGTTTTGAAAAGGGCATGCGAGGAAGCTTCAGTGCTCGCTACAAACCGGCTTCCAATCTGTACGGCATCAGCGCCTAAAACCATCGCAGCGAGCATAGCTTCGCCAGTTCCAATGCCACCAGCGGCAATCAACGGAATTTTAATGTGTTCTTTTACGGAGGGGATCAACACCAAGCTAGTGGTCTCATCTCTTCCATTATGTCCCCCTGCTTCAAAACCTTCCGCTACCACTGCATCTACGCCAGCAGCTTCGGCTTTTAAGGCAAAGGCAACACTGCTAACCACATGCACGACTATAATTCCATTTTCTTTTAGATACGAAGTCCATGTTTTGGGATTCCCTGCGGATGTGAAGACAATCTTAACCCCTTGATTAACGATAATGTCTATCAATTTTTCAATATCAGGATAGAGCATAGGAACATTAACTGCAAAAGGCTTATCTGTAGCTAGTTTACATTTTTGAATGTGTTCCCTAAGCACGTCAGGATACATGCTTCCTGCACCTATGATACCCAAACCACCTGCGTTGGAAACCGCAGATGCCAAATGCCAGCCACTGGCCCATATCATTCCCGCTTGTATGATTGGATATTCAATACTAAAAAGTTCAGTTATTCTATTGGACATCACTCTTGGATTTTATAGTTACACAAAAACAATAAGATTGTTTGTTTTAGGAAATAACTCCGGAACCTATTAACTCATCATCTAGATACCAAGCTACAAACTGACCTTCCTGAATAGCGGATTGCGCCACTTCAAAATCGACATACATACCCCCTGCTACTTTATATAGTATAGCTTTTTGCAATTCTTGTCGGTATCGTATTCGAGCTAGAACCCGAAGTTCTCCAGCTATAACCAAACTCAAGTCTGGACGCACCCAGTGCAGTTCGGCATCGTTGACGAACAAAGTACGCCTATATAATCCGGGATGCGCCTTGCCTTCGCCAGTATAAATAATATTTTCCTTTACATCGGTTTCAATCACAAACAACGGCTCTTTAGTTCCACCTACATGTAAACCTTTGCGCTGCCCCTTGGTAAAATAATGGGCGCCTTGGTGTTCTCCCACTACCCTTCCATCTTCCAAGTGATAATTTACCTTTTCCGCATAAAAAGCCAACTCTTCTGCCCTATTGGAAAAGGTTGGTACCGCACGTTGGTATGCCGCAACAGTAGCTGGTACCTGAACAATTTTACCAGTCTTGGGTTTTAATTGTTGTTGCAGAAAATCTGGTAGGCGCACTTTTCCAATAAAACAAAGACCTTGGGAATCCTTCTTGTCTGCTGTAACCAAACCCATCTTGGTAGCTATCTCTCGGACCTTAGGCTTTGTTAATTCACCAATAGGAAATACCGTTTTAGATAATTGTGCTTGGGACAACTGACATAAAAAATACGACTGATCCTTGTTACCGTCCTTTCCTGCCAAAAGTTGATATCTTTTAATTCCATCTTTATCTTCCAAAACACCTTTTCTACAATAATGTCCGGTAGCCACAAAATCAGCTCCCAGCTGTAATGCAATTTTCATAAAAACATCAAATTTGATTTCTCGGTTGCACAAGACATCAGGGTTAGGCGTGCGACCCATTTTATACTCGCGGAACATATAGTCTACAATTCGTTCCTTATACTCTACACTTAAATCTACTGTTTGAAAGGGAATACCTAATTTCTCCGCCACGATAAGGGCATCGTTACTATCTTCCAACCAAGGACACTCCTCGGAAATGGTTACAGAGTCGTCGTGCCAGTTCTTCATAAAAAGACCTATAACTTCATAACCCTGTTCCTTTAATAAGTAAGCGGCTACGCTAGAATCTACACCTCCTGACAATCCTATCACTACTTTTTTCATATACCCTGTTTGTCGCTACAAAAATACAAAATTACACCTAGGATATAATGCATATTAATAGATGTAAACGACACCCTATATGTAGAGGAAATAGAAGAGACCAAACTTTATAGAACTTGGATGCTTTAAATTAACAGGCCTTGATATTTTCAATTCATTATGTTAAACTTTTCAAAAAATTAAGTAAACAAAAGCAACCTTATAAAGAAAGAGGCATCTAGGTAAAAGTAAGGTTAAATAGTTTCAACAATTAAATATAAAACGACGTAAACTCAGTATTATTTGCATTTTAACCTTGGAACGAAATTTAACAAACCTTTAAACACTTTAACTAAATGTGTTTAAATTTTTACCTAAACTATTAAACAATTTAATTTAAATCATTTACTTATGAAGAACTTATTAAGAATTTTAAAGCCTACTTTATTCGCATTTTTGCTCGTTTTTGCAATCTCTTGTGACAACGATGATGATAACCCACCGCAAGTTCCTGCTCTAGATATTATTGGACTGGCTTCCGGGACTGACGAGCTAAGTAATTTGGTTGCTGCTATCACTAAAGTTAATCTAGTTGAAACATTACAAGGTCCAGGACCTTTTACGGTCTTCGCACCAAATGATGCTGCCTTTGAAGCCTTTCTATCCGCTAATGGTTTTGCTGACTTAGATGCTGTTCCAAATGATGTGCTCACCCAGGTTTTATTAAATCATGTCGTAAGCGGTAATCTTCTTTCTGGCGCCTTAACTACAGGATACGATTTATCTTCGCTAGCCTCTGGTACTGGAGATAGAAATTTAAGTCTATTTGTAGATACTTCGGATGGAGTAAAAGTAAACGGCTCAACCGTTGTAGCCCCTAACCGTATAGCTACAAATGGAACTGTACATATTGTGGATGCAGTAATCGGATTACCTAATGCTGTAAACTTTGTTACTTTAAACCCTGCTTTAAGTTCGTTAGCTACCGCTTTAACCAGCGCAACTCCTGACACCGATTTTGCAACCATACTTTCCGGAGATGGTCCTTTTACAATTTTCGCACCTACAAATGCCGCTTTTGATGAATTGTTAGGAAGATTGGATGGTTTTGATTCTTTGGATGATTTCAGTACACCAGAGTTACAAACGGTTTTAGCGACTATTCTACAGTATCATGTAGTAAGTGGAGCAGCTGTAGGCGCTGGTGATTTGAGTAACGAACAAGTTATTGCTACCCTACAAGGAGAAGATTTGGTTGTAAACATTGACGGTACTACCGTTTCTTTTTTAGATGGGGATATAGCTCAACCAGCAACAGTTGCCATTGCTGATATCGTTGCCAGTAATGCCGTTATCCATGCAGTGGATAAAGTATTACTTCCACAATCAATTGTAGATGCGCTAGAAGGCGTATTGTTAAGCACAATTACAGATATTGCCATTGCAACTCCTGCGTTAAGTAATTTAGTAGCGGCTTTAGTAGCTGCTGATGGAGATTTACCAACTGTATTAAGAGGTGCAGGACCGTTTACAGTATTTGCTCCTACAGATGATGCTTTCGCTGCCTTCTTAGAAGCAAACGAATTTGCTACCCTAGCGGATGTTCCTGTTGATGTCTTGACTCAAGTTTTATTGAATCATGTTGTTGGCGGTGCTAATTTCGCTGCGGACTTGACTACTGGTTACGTTTCTACCTCAGCTACAGCAGGACCCGATGCAACTGCGCTTAGTATGTTTATAAATACGGCTGACGGTGTAATACTTAATGGTGGTTTAATGAATTCTGGAGCAGCAGTTGCAACAGCAGATATTAAAGCTAGCAACGGCGTTGTTCACGTAGTAGACGGAGTTATTGGACTTCCAAACGTTGTTAACCATGCAGTAGCAAATCCTAACTTCTCTACGCTAGTAAATGCATTGACAACATTAACACCTGCTACTGATTTTGCCGGAATACTTTCACGTACAGAAGGGGAAAATGAAGATGGTATAAATCCTGCTTTTACTGTCTTTGCTCCAACCAACGCTGCTTTTGCCGCATTGGATGCAGTCCCAGCAGAAGAGACACTTACCCAAGTATTACTTCACCATGTAGTAGCTGGGGCAAATGTGCGTTCTGAAGCGTTAACTCCAGATGGAGAAACAGTAGCTACAACGCTTGAAAATGACGATATCACAATAACATTACCTGGAACGGGAGATAACATTGGAGATATCCAAGACGGTACAGGAAATACGGATATTGGCATTATCGCTGTCGACGTTCAAGGTACTAACGGCGTTATACATGCAATAAATAAAGTAATGATTCCCAATACGACGAACAACAACTAAAATTTAAGTTTTAGTTCAAAAAGAAAAAGCCGCTTTAACAGCGGCTTTTTTTATGCAAAATTTTTAATGATTGCCCTTATTGTGTAAATTTTGTTAAACTTTTATAAATATTTAATAAACAAAAGCAACCAATCTCATTTTGATACATCTCTTATTTATAAATGAACAAAAAGATTGAATTATTTTAACTAATGAGTATTTATTGACATTTAAAGGATGATGACTCCACAAAAACTATAAGATGTTGAACAATGCTTTAATTATAATTCCATTTACTAGTTCTATTTTATTATTAATAAGTTAAACAATTTACCTAAAACACACATTATGAAAAAAGTAGTATCTATTAAAAGTTTACTAACGCTCTTGGCGGTTGTTTTTGTTGCGTGGTCTTGTGACAATAACGACAACAATGACACTGCCAAATCCCTAGAAGAAAAGAACATTGTAGAAACAGCTATCGCCGAGGAAGCACTCTCCTCCTTAGTATCCGCTTTGTCTACTGCCGATAATTCGGAAGGAACAGACCTTATAGGCACGTTAAGTGGTGCGGGCCCTTTTACCGTTTTCGCACCGACGAATGCTGCATTTGCAGCCTTACTACAATCTTTGGACGGATTTGAATCCTTAGAAGATTTTGACACAGATGAGGAAAGAGCAATACTTACGACCATACTAACGTATCATGTAGTTGCTGGTGTTGAAGCAAAATCTACAGATTTAACCGAAGGACAAACGATTGCAACCTTCCAAGGAGAGGAAGTAAGCGTTAGCCTTCAAGGCGGGGTGTTCATAAAAGACAAACAAGCCGAAGACGTACAAGCGGCGGAAGTAATTATTGCAGATGTAGTAACAAACAATGGCGTTGTTCATGTTATAGATAGAGTATTGTTACCACAAGCGATTATAGATGCTTTGAATAATGGTGAAATGATTAATGAGGTTGGAACACTCGTAGACTTGGTAGTAGCTACCGAAGCACTTTCAGTTTTAGAAGCTGCGGTCATCAAAGCAGGATTGGCAGAAACACTATCCTCTGAAGGCCCATTTACAGTTTTTGCCCCTACAGATGATGCCTTTATTGCACTATTAGCAGTTTTAGGTGATGACTACAATAGTTTGGACGATTTTGATGAAGAAGCTGAAATTGCCTTATTAAGAGATATATTATTGTACCATGTTATTGCTGCTCAGGTAAATGCAGCCGATTTAGCAGCGGGTATGGTTCCAACGGCACTCGCAGAAAATAATTTAGAAGTTATTGCTTCTGGTGATACCTTTGTTATCGGAGATGCTTCGCAAACAGATGCAAATATTACCGGAACAGATATCATGGCCTCCAACGGAGTAGCACACACGATAGATAAAGTTTTATTACCACAATCCGCAATTGACTTCGTAGCAAGTATTTCGCTTAAGAATATAGTAGACACGGCTGTTGCAACCGACAATTTAAGTTTGCTAGTAGCCGCTTTAATTCAGGCTGATGCAGGATTGGTAGAAACATTGAACGGCGATGGTCCTTTTACGGTATTCGCTCCAACCAACGCTGCATTTGTAAGTCTTTTAGAAACTTTAGGTGAGGATTTTAATAGCCTTTCTGATTTTGATACCGAAGCTGAAAAAGCATTATTAGTTAAAGTATTGACCTATCACGTAGTTGCTGGTACAGCTGCCTTCTCTCCAGATTTGAGTGATGGTCAAAGCATTGAAACCTTCCAAACGGAAAAAGTTGGTATTCGTATTGTTGATGGTAGTGTACAAATTGTTGACGCTACAGAAACAAACGCCAACGTAATTGCTGCTGATGTTAAGGCTAGTAACGGAGTGGTGCACATTATAGACAAAGTATTGCTTCCCCAAGAAGTATTGGACCTTCTTACCGAAATGAGCTTAAAGACAATTGTTGAAATCGCAGTTGAAACCGATGACCTAAGTCTTTTAGTAGAAGCTTTGGTACAAGCTAATGCTAGCTTGGTAGAAACCCTAGGAACAGACGGGCCGTTTACCGTTTTTGCACCCACTAACGCAGCTTTTGTTGCACTATTAGGAGTATTGGGAGATGACTTCAATAGTCTTGCTGATTTTGATACCGAAGCAGAAAAAGCTTTATTAGTTAAAGTATTGACCTATCATGTCGTTGCTGGTACGGCTGCTTTTTCTACCGATTTAAGCAATGGTCAAAACATTGAGACCTTTCAAAGTGAAAATGTTGGCATCAACATTAAAGATGGTACCGTGCACATCGTAGACGCAACAGAAACAAATGCTACCGTAACTACTGCAGATGTAAAAGCTAGCAATGGCGTAGTACATATTATAAATAAAGTATTACTTCCGCAAGAAGCATTAGATCTTCTTGCTCAAATGAGCTTGAAAACCATTGTTGAGATAGCTGTAGCCACCGATGACCTTAGCCTATTGGTTAATGCCTTAGGACAAGCTGATGCAGGATTAGTTGAAACCTTAAGTGGTGACGGTCCTTTCACAGTATTCGCTCCTACAAATGCAGCTTTTGTTGACCTATTGAACGCTTTAGGTAATGATTTCCATAGCCTTGCAGATTTTGATACAGAAGCTGAAAAGGAATTATTGGTTAAAGTGTTAACCTACCATGTGGTTGCAGGTACTGCAGCATTCTCTACAGATTTAATGGATGGTCAAAATATTGGTACCTTCCAAGGAGAGAATGTAGGTGTCAATATTAAGAATGGTACAGTTCATATAGAAGATGCTACGGAAAACAATGCAACCGTTGTTCTTGCAGATGTTGCAGCAAGTAACGGTGTAGTACATGTAATCAACAAAGTATTATTGCCACAAGAGGTATTGGACATTTTAAACCCACCGGTACCGAATATCGTTGAAACTGCACAAAGTGTTGCCGACCTTAGCTTATTGGTAGCTGCTTTAGTACAAGCCGATGCCGGATTGGTAGAGGCGTTGAGCGGAAATGGTCCGTTTACAGTTTTTGCTCCATCAAACGCGGCTTTTACTGATTTACTAGATGCCTTAGGCACTGATTACCATAGCCTTGCAGATTTTGATACAGCTCAGGAAAAGGCCTTATTAGCTAGGGTATTGACCTACCATGTTGTATCTGGAGCAGCAGTCGCGTCTACGGACTTATCGAATCACCAAGAGATAGTAACGGTACAAGGCGAATCTTTATTCGCGATACTTGGACACGGTGTTCAAATACGCGATAAGTCTACTATAGATGCTAATGTAACTACAGCAGATGTAATTGCTAGCAACGGTATTGTTCATATTGTTGACAAGGTATTACAGACTCAAGAAATAGTGGATATCTTAAACCCATCACACTAAGTAAAATATAGTGCATCTCAGATTCATTTTTAAAAGCCTCTTCATTTGTGGAGAGGCTTTTTTTAGTTACACATAATTTTATACAACAGAAGTAGATAGGTTAGCATACAAATACAAGCACTTTACAACTCAATTTTTTTTTAAGTGGAAATAAGGGCCATATTTACGACCCCAAATCTTATCAAACCAAACCTTAATTAATGGTAAAAGCCGCTACAATTTGTAGCGGCTTTTTCTGTTTGTTATTACATTAAACTAAAAGATGTAAGTATCTCCTTTTATTCAAGACTACTCTGCGGATAATGCGAGACAATTTACTACCTTAATATAGAAATTAAGACCAATGGCTTTCTTTATGAGTGGTGCATTCTGAACAATAAAGCAACGAAATAACAAGTTTAGTTATCCTCGTAATTATGATTATTTCCAAATAAACAGCCTGAGCTTATTTCTTTTTCTTCGTCTCCGCTTGCTCCATCACTTCGCGCATTTTTCGCTGAAACTTATTTTCTTTCTTGGGTTTCTTTTTATTCTCCTGTATCTGTGCGTGTATTTTATCATTATCCAAGATAAAATTCTTGATGACTAACATAATACCAATCGTAATCATATTGGACACAAAATAATACAAACTTAATCCACTCGCATAGTTGTTAAAGAAGAACAACATCATAAAAGGCATTAAATACATGATGAATTTCATGTTAGGCATACCAGGCTGTGTTGGCATATTTTGCCCTGTGGTCATCATCATATAAAAGAAAATGGCAATAGAGGCTAATATGGGAAACAGACTCACGTGATCGCCGTAATAAGGAATGGTGAAAGGTAATTCTAATACCGTATCAAAAGAGGATAAATCATCTGCCCACAAAAATGGTTTTTGTCGTAATGCGAATGATGTTGGGAAAAACATAAACAGGGCATAGAATATTGGCATTTGCAGGAATGCCGGCACACAACCACTCATGGGACTCACCCCGGCTTTGCCATACAACTTCATGGTTTCCTGTTGCTTTTTCATGGCGTTATCCTTGAGCTTCTCGCCCAGCTCCGTGATTTCTGGTTTTAACACCTTCATCTTTGCCTGTGACAAATACGATTTATACGTTACGGGAGACATAGCCAAACGCACCAAAATAGTCATGATTATAATAGCGATTCCGGCAGGTAACATGCCACCTAAAAAGGAATAAAACGGTGTAAATACATATCGATTGATCCAACCAAAAATTCCCCATCCAAAAGGGATGGAATCCACAAGACCCAAATCCTCATATTCTGAAAGCACTTCTATATCTGTAGGACCAAAATACCAGTGCATATTTTTAGAGAGCTCCCCTCCTTTTACCTCTAAAGGCAAAATAGAAGCATATTCTTTTGTAAAACCAAAAGTTTTGCTTTCTTCTTCAACCAAGTTTTTAGAAGTAAAATCTCCAGTTTTAAATGGCTCGTCGGCAGCTAAAATAGTACTAAAAAAATGCTGTCGGTAAGAAATCCATTTGATATCTTCCTCCAATTCTTCATCATCACTTCCTTCGGAAAGCTTACTTATCTTATCGTCCTCGTGATTGTATGTTAACCTCGTATATCTATTCTCATAAACAATACTTTTAGAATGTCTTATCGCCTTTAAACTCCAATCTAAGGAAACTGGTTTACCATCGGAAATCACCCTATCCAAGCCTTGACTCCTAATGGTAAAATCGACCAAATAATCATCTGGTTTTATTTCATATCGGTATTCTAAATACTGATTGTTAGCCGTCTTTGCTTTTAAAGAAAGTACTTGATTGTTTCCAGAGCTAGTCATAGAAGGTTCAAAGTATAAATCCTTGGTATTCAAAACACGATTATCCGTAGTAGAAAAAGAAAGTCCAAAAGAAGCATTACCATCTTTAATTAAATACACAGGAATAGAATCGTAAGTCACAAAATTCTTCATTTTCGCCTCTACGATGTGTCCTCCTTTATGATTTATCTTTAAATACAGTACTTCATTTTCCAAGACTGTAGTTCCCGCGGTTGGCGCAGTAAATCCAAACGCTCCAATCTGACTTTTGTAACTGGCTACGGCTGTTGAGTCAGTCACATCCAGCATCGGTGTTTCATTCTGCACTGGCGCTACCGTCGTTGTCGCTGCAGCTACTTCGGAAGCATCAAGCTGTTCCTGTTGCGCTTCTTTCTCTGCTATCTCCTCCGGTGTTGGTCGGTTTTGATAAAACATAAAGATGAGTATTCCAAAAATTAGCACAAAACCAATTATAGATTTGACATCCATTTTCTTTTCTTCCATCTAAAAAAATATCTCGTTAATTAAGGTAATCTTCCGGTTTATACTCTTAAACCTATTTTCGTAAGCGCAAATATATGCCCAAATACGGAGTATATGCCATAGTGGCATTAGTTTATGCCTTTTTGTGCACCAAGGCTGCTTGAACAAAAGCAACGAACAAAGGATGTGGTTTTGCAACAGTACTCTTGTATTCTGGGTGGTACTGCACGCCTATAAACCAAGGATGCTCCTTTAGCTCCACAATTTCCACCAAGTTGGTTTCGCTATTAATCCCTGAAGCTATTAGCCCTGCGTTTGCCAGTTGTTCCTTATACGTATTATTAAACTCGTACCTATGCCTGTGGCGTTCTTTAATTTCAGTTACTCCACCATATACTTTCTGAACCAAACTATTTGCCATCAACTCACAGTCCCAAGCTCCTAAACGCATGGTGCCTCCTTTATTGGTTATCGTCTTTTGCTCCTCCATTAAACTAATAACCGGGTTAGCGGTGTTCTCATCCATTTCTGTAGAACTCGCATCCTCCAAACCAAGAACATTTCTGGCGTATTCTATGACCGCCATTTGCATCCCTAAACAAATACCTAAAAAGGGAATTCCTGTTTCCCTTGCAAAACGTACGGCTTGTATCTTACCTTCTATCCCACGTTCCCCAAAACCCGGCGCTACTAGAATACCGTCCAAACCTTGAAGTTTAGCTTGGTAGTTTTGGTCATTTATGTATTCTGAATGTATGGATTGTACTTTCACCTTTACCTCGTTACGCGCACCAGCATGTATAAAAGATTCTAAAATAGATTTATAGGAATCTTGTAATTCAACATATTTACCCACCAAACCAATAGTTATTTCGCCATTGGGATTTTTATGTCGCTTTAGAAATTCTTTCCATTGGGTTAAATCTGGTTCTATTTCATCGGGGAGATTCAATTTACTGAGCGTTACAGTATCCAAGCCCTCTTCTTGCATTAATATAGGTACGTCATATATGGTAGACGCATCAATACTTTGTATGACCGCTTCCCTTCGTACATTACAAAAAAGTGCTAGTTTATCCTTAATCTCATCTGAAATTTCGTGCTCCGTTCTACAGACTAAAATATCGGCTTTAATACCGCTTTCCATTAAGGTTTTAACGGAATGTTGGGTTGGCTTCGTCTTTAGTTCACCAGCGGCTGAAAGATAGGGCACCAATGTTAAATGTATAACAATAGCATTGTTATCGCCCATTTCCCATAACATTTGTCGTACCGCTTCTATATAAGGTAAGGATTCAATATCACCAACAGTACCTCCAATCTCGGTAATAACAATATCGTAATCACCACTGTTGCCTAAAAGCTGAACGCGTTCCTTAATCTCGTTGGTAATATGTGGTACAACCTGCACCGTTTTACCAAGGAACTCGCCCCGTCGTTCCTTATCTATAACACTTTGGTAAATTTTACCCGTGGTTACATTATTGGCTTGAGAGGTATTTACGTTAAGAAAACGCTCGTAATGGCCAAGATCTAAATCAGTCTCAGCACCATCATCCGTAACATAACACTCGCCGTGTTCGTATGGATTAAGAGTGCCAGGGTCTACGTTAATATAGGGATCCAATTTTTGAATTGTAGTCCGATATCCTCGGGCCTGCAATAGTTTCGCTAAAGAGGCCGCAATGATTCCTTTTCCAAGAGATGAAGTAACTCCTCCCGTAACGAAGATGTATTTGGTCTGTGGCATGTTTATTTTCTGTGTTACGGGAGACAAAGTTACAAATTGACTTTAGAACTTACTTGATTTCCTTAGGAAAATCTTTTTGAATTCTTTTAACCAATGATTCCAACTCGTTTATCTTGATTTCTAATACAGATTTCAGCATTTCTCCTAATTTCCCAGTTGGGAATCCCTTTTGCCTAAACCATATTAAATAAGGTTCGGGCAAATCTATCAGATACCACCCCTTGTACTTACCAAAAGGCATTTTATAATGCGCCAACTCAATTAATGCGCGTCTATCAGGTTTTAATTCCATTTTTTAAATCTAAAAAAATTATAATCAGAATTGATTAAAATACTAAACTATGCAAAGACGTAAATTTTTAAGTACTTCCACGGTTGCCTCCGTTGGACGCTTAGTTTCTAGTACACTACATGCCAAAGAACAGAAAATTACCGCTACTACAACATTAAAACACAATATAAACCATAGCGCATGCTATTGGTGCTACAATAGTATTCCGTTAGAAGCCTTTCTTAAAAACCTAAATGAACAAGATTTCAAGGCCATCGATCTGGTAGGACCCGAAGACTGGCCGTTACTAAAAAGATATCATATACATCCATGTGTTGGGCCGCTGAGATTAGCCTTACCGAAGGATGGAGTGACCCGCAGTACCACCGGCTACTAGTTAAAAATTACACCGAAATGATTCCCAAAGTAGCAGCCGCGGGGTATACCAATCTCATTTGCTTTAGCGGAAATAGGAATGGGATGGATGACCTAGTGGGCCTACGAAATTGTGCTCAAGGCTTAAAACAACTTATGCCCATGGCCGAGTAATATGGAGTGGTAATACAAATGGAACTGTTAACCAACAACGTATCCCACAAGGATTACCTATGCGATAACACCCAATGGGGTGTTTTGCTCTGTGAAACCATTGGCTCGGATAACTTTAAACTATTGTACGACATATACCACATGCAAATCATGGAAGTCGACATTACAAGGAACATAAAGGAGTATCATACGTATTTTGGAAACTACCATACTGGAGGCAACCCAGGAAGAAACGAAATAGATGATACCCAAGAGTTATTTTATCCGGCTATTATGAAAGCTATTTTGGAAACTGGGTATACGGGTCATGTGGCTCAGGAGTTTGTTCCTAGTTGGGAAAATAAAATAGCTGCGCTACAACAAGGGGTAACTATTTGTGATGTGTAAATTAGTGGGTAGTTTTTAGAGGGTAGTTTAAGGTTTGCTTGCCGTTATAGATTTCTATTGTTTTCAGAAGTTTTAGATTGGCAACCCTATTTGATTTCAAGTTTCTACTTGAACTTGTACTTTTATAGGTAAACCCCTACTTCTGTGGCAAGCTTGTATATGAGTTTGATATTTGTATTTAACACCTTTGGCTAATAAGCTTGAACTTAAAAAGTTTGTGCTAGCGTAAAAAAACAAGTAGTGAAATGATAAGTAGTGCAGCATTACGCACTGAAGAGATAACTCTCAAAAAAGGAACTTCAACCCTTGTTGGTCTATTGATTGTGATGATTGTTGCCTGTGTTTATTCAACAGTTAAAAATGGGATAGATTTTATGATATTTTTACCACTTTTCTTTTTTCCTATGATTTTACTGAACATATTTAAAATCCGAAAGTTGACAAAGGAAATCAAAACAAGGAAATAAAGTGCTAGGGCTGTTTTTCTGAGTCTTTTCAAATAGATTTGAAACAAAAACGGTAGCTTGGCGCGAATACAATCAAGGTTCTTGTAAGGCCTTCGTTATTTTCAACATCCATTCTTCCTGCTTATCTAAATCTCTCGAAAAGTTAGTTTCGGCATCGTATAGATTCTGAAAATCGTCCAACTCCTTATTTATTTCTCGATAAATGGATTTTACTTTTGCTTTTATATTCCCATGGGTGAATAGCTCATCGTCCAAGCGTATTTTCATCTCTCTTGCATAGAGTTCGGAGATATCAAAATGGAGTTGCTCATGACCCAAAATTACCTCGTCAGATAATTGGGTTTGATACCATGACTTGGTCGGATAAAAAAAGTTCCAAATTTAAAATAAACTTCCATTTTTTCCTTGGTGCCAGAAATAGAAAAACGGTAGGTAATTTCGCTGGTTGTAATTGCTGCAGCTCTTGAATTTATAGTCACATTTCCTTGAAAATCACCCCAGGAAAGACGAGTGTCGGAACTCCATAAAATAGTTTCATAGTCCTGATTCGATTGAAAACCCATTAACCCAAAGACTAAAAAGATAATAGTATACCTTATAGCTCCCACTGAAAAGAAATTACTTTTTCTATATCAGGGTGGAGACTATAATGTACCGGGCAAGTATTCGCGGTATGCACTAATATTTTTCTGCTTTTTTCAGAAATTTTTGAAGGAAGGTTGAACACCACTTCTATTTTAGAAATTCTTCGTGGTCCGGATGCCATGTGCTTAGTAACCGCAGCGGTAGCATTTTTAATGTCTATTTCTAAATTTTTAGCTTTTATCCCCATCATGGTAAGCATACAGCTTGCCAATCCTGTGGCCACAGTATCCGTAGGAGAAAAGGCCTGTCCCAAACCATTATTATCCGTTGGGGCATCGGTAACGAAAGAATCGCCCGATTTCACATGAACACATGAAGTTCTTAATTCGCCATTGTACGTTATTTTAGCTGTCATACTATTGTAGTTGTTTTATTCTCATATCGTCATAGGACATGATATAAGAAGCTTGATTAAAGTAGCCTGAGCTGGCATCTTTTGCATAATCGAACTTATTACCATTATACTCCGTTGTACCAATAAATTTTGCAACATCCATTAGGTTATTATTATAAGCCAGTTTAAGGAGCACATCATAGGTCACATCGAAACCACGCACTGCATATTTATCAGGCTCCGCACCAAATTTTTTATGATATCGTGCTACAAAAGAATTACTGGAAACCTCTCTATACACAGATGGGTAGGTAAAGTTAAGATTTGATAAATGTGTACTTGAAATCACATCATCTTCAAATGCATTATTATGATTTGTAGTAAACATCCTTAATCTTAGTTTCTCCGTGCTTTCCTCAACATCTAAAAGTGAATTATGAAATGCGTTTAAAATGGAAACGACACTAGAGATTAACTTAAAATTATCAGATTCTACAAATACCCAGTTTTCTTGGGTCTCGCTAAACAAACCTCCGAGTTTTTCTCGATTTATACCTATATTTTTCTCTTCCTCCTTCACTTTCAACACTTTGGCATCGGGAAAATTATGAACGAGTAGTTCCTGAGACAGCTTACTTTTATCATCAGCAATAATGATAATATTCTCATCCGTAAAATTACTTTTCACATAGTCAATCATGTGTTTTCTAAGTAAATCATCATCTGTATAAGAGAAAAATACATTGTTAAGACTGATATCACTTTTTGCTTTCACGGGAGCCACTACAGGAACATTATAATTAGATGCCTGTACCGCGACTTCCTTTAATGACAATTCATCCAAAGGACCAAATATGGCATTGTATTCAGAAAGTCTTTCCTTTACTAAAATCTCTTTAGTTTTAGTAATGCTCAATTGATTGTCAAAGGTCTTGACATCAACAGAAATACCTAGTGCTGCCAAGGAATCTAGTGCTACAAGTGCCCCTGAATACAGTCCCAAGCTATACTTTAAGCTATTCCTATTTTCTATAGTCCAAGTCACAGATTCTTTGTCGCTAAGGTCAAGCTTATCCAATCTAAATGGTAGCATAAACATTACTTTTGGACGGATAGCCGTATTTACACTATCCAAAAGATTCACATTATCCAAAATAAGGGCATTTCTCACCTCAAAGTCACCTCCCTGTTCCTTTGGTAGTTTTAATATCATTCCAGCTTTTAATCCGCTTTTTAGCTCGGGATTCAAGCGTATCAAATCTGCCCAAGACATTCCAAACTTTCGGGTCAGTCTAAACTCGTTCTGTTTGGGTTTTACCTCGTAAAAAATATAATTATCCGTGTTTATTTCACCAGCATCTAATTCTGTTTCAGGAATACGTATAATCATGCCTTCCTTTAATCCTCCTCTTTCGGTAATCTCAGGATTCAAACGCACTATTTCGTCAGATTTCACGCCAAAATCCTGTTCCAATCTATAAAAGTTCATTTTGGGCGGAACAGTATATGATGTGTATAACTGCGTCTGTTGCCCATCTACTGTGCTACCTGCAATTTTAGGCATTAGGAGCTCGTAACCTTCTGCTAAGTAATTCGTGCTTTGAGAAAGCGCAGGGTTTAACACAAGCATACTGTCGATGGTAATTCCATACTTGTGGGCAATACTCCACCTTGTTTCCTTGGGTACTACGGTGTATTTTTCATAAGCATCAGGATCAATAGTATTTTCCTTTTCAACTAGTTTTTTATACTTTGGAATACGGATTTCCATTTTCTTTTTTAGTTGGGAGGCATATAATTGTTTGTTGTATTTTTTTATGTCCTCTTCCGTTACCTCGTAGCGCTTAGCAATACCATAAAGTGTTTCTCTTTTTCTTACTTTGTGTTTGGTATACCCAATAGGTTCTCGTTTTATAACGGAATCCTGCATCACATTTGAAATCAAATCATTAACACGAGATGTGGTTACAGGCGTTTTAACCTTAGCTTGAGGAACTACCAAAATAGTATTTATGGCCAAGGTAGACCCGTCCTTTATCTCCTTATTGTATTGAAGGATACTCTGGGTAGAAACTCCGTACTTTGCTGCTACGCTTAGTAAGGTTTCCCCTTTCTTAACTGCATGGGTCATGAATTTTTGCGCCAAAAGATTGACACTTGTTACTATACAAAGCGCTACGGTTACAAGAAGTGTTTTTAAACTATATTTCATTTTATTCCCATTCTATGGTTGCTGGCGGTTTGGAGCTTATATCATATACGACACGATTCACTCCAGGGACTTTATTGATAATATCATTTGATGTTTTTTGTAAAAACTCATAGGGCAGATTCACCCAATCTGCAGTCATCCCATCTGTACTTTCCACCGCTCGTAAAGCTACACATTTTTCATAAGTACGCTCGTCACCCATGACCCCTACACTGTTTACAGGCAACAGCATGGCTCCGGCTTGCCAAACTTTATCATATAATCCCCAATCTCGTAATCCTTGAATAAAGATATGGTCCACCTCCTGTAAAATAGCAACTTTCTCCCTAGTGATATCCCCTAAAATACGAATCGCTAATCCAGGACCTGGAAAAGGATGCCGGCCCAATCGCTCATCGCCTACCTCCATACTTTTACCTACACGCCTTACTTCGTCCTTGAATAACATTCTTAAAGGCTCTACCACCTTTAATTTCATAAAATCTGGCAAACCGCCCACATTATGGTGACTTTTAATAGTAGCCGATGGACCTCCCGTTGCAGAAACCGACTCTATAACGTCTGGATAAATAGTGCCCTGAGCCAGCCATTTAGCATCTTCCACAAGGTGAGACTCGTCATCAAAAACCTCGATAAAAACGCGTCCAATAATCTTTCGCTTCGCCTCGGGATCGCTCTCTCCTGCTAAGGCATCCAAAAAACGTGCCGAAGCATCTACGCCTTTTACGTTTAGACCCATACCCTCATACTGTTTCAACACATCCTCAAACTCGTTCTTACGCAAAAGACCGTTATTTACGAAGATACAGTGGAGGTTCTTCCCAATGGCTTTGTGCAGCAAAACTGCTGCAACGGTAGAATCTACACCACCGGATAAACCGAGTATTACTTTATCGTTTCCTATTTTTTCTTTTAGATTATTTACCGTAGCGTCCACAAAGGCATCCGGCGTCCATGTTTGAGCAACCCCCGCAATATGTACAAGGAAATTTTCTAATACTTGTTTCCCGTCGGTAGAGTGGTATACTTCTGGGTGAAATTGTATGCCATAGGTTTCCTCGCCATCAAATTTAAAAGCTGCATTCTCTACATCATGAGTACTAGCAAGAAGTTTGGCGTTCTCTGGAAGTTTTTTAATTGTATCAGCATGGCTCATCCACACTTGGCTGCCGATAGTTATCCCCTTTAAAAAAGAATGTTCGGATTCAACGGAAGAGAGATTGGCCCTACCGTATTCACGCGTATTGGACTTCTCAACACTACCCCCGCTGAAATGCGCTAAATATTGTGCTCCATAACAGACACCTAATAGCGGTTTTTTACCTCTAATATTAGAAAGGTCCGGGTGCGGAGCATCTTCTGCTCGCACCGAAAATGGGGAGCCTGATAAAATCACCGCCTTATAGCTATCCAAGTCGCTAGGTACTTTGTTGTACGGTTTAATTTCACAAAAAATATTGAGTTCGCGCACGCGCCTAGCGATGAGTTGTGTATACTGGGAACCAAAATCTAAAATGAGTACATTATTGTCCATGGGCAAAAATAGGAATTTGAGCGTTTTGTTAAAGTATCTTTTAGGTATATTTATCTTTTAAAATCAACAACGCTAGTATAAAACATATCTCAGCAATAATTTTTGGCGTCTCAAGTGTGATTGCAGCCTATTTTTCAGATAATGCCCATAAAAATAGGGCAAACCCTCCACAAATCATATCCGTTACAGGTTTGGGTAACGAAAACTTCACATCTGACCTTATTGTATGAGAAGGGCATTTTTCTGCAAATAACGGCAACCTTAAAGCTGCTTTTGAATAGTTGAATAGCGATAAGGATTTTGTGCGTTCCTACTTAGTATGCAAAGGTATCGATGAAAGCAATATCATCTTTAATAGCGCACAGACTAACGAGCAACGGGATAAGCACTACGAAAATGGAAATTTCATAGGCAGTCCGTTCCGGGGCTATCAATCGACACAAACCATAAAAATAAAATCCCAAAATATTACGTCCATAGAAGGAGTTGCAAGGGAAATCCCCGTATTACTGAATATAAGCAGTTTAGTTTAATTCTTATCCACCAAGATATTACTGCGCTAAATTAGCAGATTTAAAAATAGAAATGATTTCAAAGGCAACCGAGGATGCGCGCCTTAGAGCAGAAAGTATTGCATAAAATTCGAGTAGCGCACTGGGTGATTTGATTTCGGCAAAAATGGGCGTATTTCAAATTACTGGACAAAACTCTGGGGAAGATTATTCTTGGAGTGATTCTTTTAATACCTCATCAAAAAATAAAACAGCCGCTATTGGGATGCGATTGGATTACAAGGTGAAATAACAAGTTAAACTAAAAAAGACAGATGAATTTCCGTCTTTTTTAGTTCTTGAATTCAAGTACTACCTAAGCTGTTTTAAAACAAATACTATACTTTGGAACCTAAAAATAAGTAACACCTCTATTCTTTCAATAATTCCAAATTTCTATTTCCTTTACCATCCTTATACTAATCTGCGTTGGATTTTCCACCAAATATAGCCCAAGCTACAATAAAATTATAGGCTTTGTTGATTGATATTTTTTCTTTGGGTACTTTAAAATCGTGCACAATATTTATGGCCCAAGGCAGGCCTTGCTCGGTTACATAATTACCATCTACATCTTGGTTTGTAGCAGCTACTAAAATCTCTTTACTCGCTAAAGAAGTCGCACGAGCAAAGGGTAAATGAATTTCCTTTTCCCTATTTTTATGAATAATAAGAAAAGGATTAAAAGGCGGAATTCCAAGCGCTGCGGCAGTAATAGGCTCCGTTAGCTTAATAGAGATGATCATGGGTTTCTTCAGCACCGCATTATTATCGTCATAAAACCACAACGGTATTTTTTTGATTGGCCTCTGTACCGTTAGCATCTAATTTTATATCGTTTTGTCCCAACACCTGTCCGCTTACATATGCTATTTTTGAAGGTGACAATTTTTCGAACCCTATTGCGAAGGCATTCACAAAACTAGGTCCATTAGATTTAACCGTACTATTAAAGGCTACCTGAACCATTCCATTTGCCGCATTTTGTGCCGCAATTACTTTATAATTTACAGCTACATCATTAAAATCATAGTCACCGGAATAAGGCCATAAATCCTCAAAAGCTACCGTGCCAAATCCGTAGTTACTTGGCGTGAACACTTCAAAAGCCTTTTCTGCATCGTCTGGGAAATTATCGTCACCATCTAAAATACCATCACCATCTGTATCTATGGGTTCTTGGTTTTTATCAAAAACTCTGAACGTAGCTAAATCGTTTATCGTACGTCCTAAATCCGAATTATTGTTGGCACTAACACCATATCTATATTCCCAACCGCCGGTTTGTGTGTCCATTATAATCAAATCAGAGCTAGAGGCACTATTTGCCAACCAAAGTTTCTGATTGGAATCAAAAGCCATAGACGTTGGTTTAAAAGGAAGGTTATCGGCACTTATTCTATCCGCTAAATAATCTCCATCTACACCTAAAGTAAGTTGGTATAGCCCGGAAAAATTACACATAAACAATACACCCTCCTTAATAAAAGCCGAATCGCCTCCGCCTTTGTTGTCCAATCCTTTAATCTTCCAACTAGACAAGAATTTACCACTCCAAGAATCTATGGTGTACAAAACATCCCCATTTGTAAAATAAAGGAGTCCATCTATTCCGCAATAATCCAAACGAGGGCCGCCCATCCCTAAATTCGCAACCGTATTCCATTCATTATCTGCAATAGAATATTTCATCAAAGGATACGGATTACTTTTCCCTATACTATATAATAATTTATTTTCTTGAGCTACCAATGCAGAATAACTTCCCATGGGTATTTCGGAAATGGCGGTATACGTGCCGTCTAAAGAATCTACCTGAAAAAGTTCCGCATTTCCGTTTACACAGTACAAATAATCCGCAACAGCTACTTTTCCAGTTTTATTTATTGTTCTCGCACAAGTATATTCGGCTTTTCCATTCGTAATATCCACTACATCGGAACCATACTGTTTATTGGTTTTACTACGAATGAAAAGTTGGGTATAATAAGAAGGTAATACGATTTGATGCTCCAACTTCCCACCAACTGTTACGCCAGAAAATAGTAACTGGTTTAGTATATCTGTGCGATACTCCGGTCTTGTCACCAGTTCCCCTTTTTAATTTTCGCAGGTACTAATTTCTCCTTCAATCAGCTTATGATTATACGAATAGACATCATACCTAACATAGGGTTTGCTATCATTTATCACTACGGTTATATACTGTTGTGTAGAAAAATCAAAATTCTTAGGAATTGTTAAACTTATAAAATCTAATGGCATGTTGTCCTCACCTTTCGCCTCTGAAGCGTCAACGGATTGGATATCTTCTAAAATTCTATCTAAGTTATCTGTTATACATCAACTGGTTAATAAGATGAATATTAAAGTAAGTTTTTTTGACATTCCTTTGAATTTTTTTTCTGATATGAGTTATTTTATTGGTAAAAATAGTGCTGATAGTGAAATACTTTCCAAAAGTAAATACACCTCTAAAATGTCACTTCTAAATATGGTAGATAAACCATTTCTGATGTTCAATGGTAATCCTATGTAGATGAAGTAAATCAGAAGGAGTAGGTATAGTACTCTTAAATAAAGAATTTAAAAGGTATCATTAAAGCAAAAAGCTTGGGAACCACCCCAAGCTTTTTCTTCAAAATCAAAAACCAACCAAAAACGAATTATCACATGAATAATTCAAAATTCTTTTTCACAGTATTTAGTATATAACAACCAAGTCTAAATTTACCCTACCTTTAATAATATTTTTATTTAAATACTTTTCAAATGACACAACAATTTTTGGACGAAGCCAAGGACGAACTGCAAAAATCTCTCGTAAAAAAAGGGCATCCTTTCCGTTATTTCACCCTAGCTACGGTAGGCTTAGATAAGATGGCAAGACTACGCACTGTAGTACTACGTAAAATAACTCAAGATTTAAAGTTAATTTTCTATACGGACAGGCGCTCCAAAAAAATTATACACATTACCGAGAATTCCAAAGTCAGTTTGTTGTTCTATCATCCTAAACTAATGCTCCAACTAAAAATTGAAGGTAAAGCCAGGATAGTGAGTGATGAAGATGTATTAAAAACATATTGGAACGGAATACAGCCCAATAGCAGAAAGGATTATATTACCCAACAAGCACCTGGAAGCAGTTTAAAAAGTCCAGACACAGTCGAATACCTAAACGAAGGAAACCATTTCTGCATAGTTGAGATAGAGCCCTTTAAGATAGAATACCTAAAACTAAAACGGCCCAATCATCTTAGGGTTCGCTTTTCTAAAGACGATGATAAGTGGGATGGGGAATTTCTAGTTCCTTAAACATTAATCTTACAAAGGCACAGTTCTATTCCATACTATTCAAAATATCCCTAATATCGGTTTCCGTAGTATCTGGATTAATAAAACAGAAACGGCTTACAGTTTCATAGCCATCTGCAGTTTTCCACTTTGTTGGAGTTACCAAAGCGAAACCAGCTTCGTGGTTTTTATAGGTCCAATTGCGATAGTCATCTGGCTCCCAACCTTTACGCCGATATAGTACACAGGACAAACTGGGCTCCCGAACTAATTCTAGCAAAGGGTGGGCTGCAATCAATTTACCGGCAGTATTGGCCAACTTTATTCCTTCTTCCACCGCCCATGCATATTTTTCAGTGCCATGGGTAGCCAGAGAATACCAGAGCGGCAAGCCTCGTAAACGGCGTGTCAATTGTATTTGATAATCAGAGGGGTTAAACCCGTGTGCTCCTTCATCCTTAAATATTTCCAAATAAGAACCTTCTTGGGAATGTGCTTCTTTTGCCTCCTCAGGATTCTTATAGAGTACTGCGCCACAATCATAAGGAGAAAACAACCACTTGTGGGGGTCAATAGTGACACTGTCTGCTCGCTCGATACCGTTGAACAAATGTCGAACGGATTTCGCCGCCAAAGCACCACCACCATAGGCGGCATCTACATGAAACCACAATCGTGCTTGTTCACATACTTCCGCCACTCCCGATAAGTCATCTATGATTCCTGCGTTGGTAGTTCCTCCTGTTGCTACAACGACAAATACCCTAGCTATTTCACTAGCATCCAGTCCATTAATCACAGACTGTAATCCAGCACCGGACATTGCATCCTCGGTTTCCACCAAAAGAACATCTACATCTATAACCTTTGCCATAGCCTTGATTGAGGAATGAGCACCAATGGAAGTAATCATCAAGCCCTTTATATTTTTATTCTTAGGGTCTTTTCTCCATTTCTCACGAGCAGCCACCAAAGCAGAAAGATTGGCTGCGGTACCTCCACTTGTAAACACTCCAAAAGCAGGCTTTGGCATACCCGTGAGCGATACTAACCATTGCATAGCCTCATTCTCGCAAAAAATACCACCAGCCCCTTCCATCCAATAAGCGCCATGAATACTGGATGCAGAAGTTACCAAATCGAATAAAATTGCAGCTCTAGTGGGGGCGGCAGGGACAAAGGCCAGATGCCTAGGATGGTCTATGGGCACCGTGGCCTTGACCAAAACATCACGAAACAACTCAAAGGCCTTCTCCCCTCCTATTCCACTATTCGTGACGGTTTCGCCCACCAAAGCACGGAGTTCTGCCTCCGTTTTCGGTTTGCCTAGTTCAGGGTTAGTTTTGGTGATTCGATTAATGGCATATTTGACCACATCTAAAGTCATTTCAACCATCTCTATATCTATGTCGTGCATTTTGTTTTGTTGTTAGTGGGCTCAGTCCAAAAATACACTTCTTTACAGCTTGTATACAAATAGATGAGCAAATTCATCATAAGAAAACAGATAGAGATTCATTTATCTACCCAGTATTTGATACACCGATTGCCTAACAAGAAACTTCGACAAGATATGTTATTGCGCATCAGGCTATCATGATAAAACAACCAGGAATAGAAAGCAAAATTTAAATAACAAACTCACTAGGCTACTCACCCCTAGCACTTACCAAGAGGGGAATAGCATTTTATTATGGTTAATAAAAAAAATAAGAAATCCCTATTCCGCGGTGAGGACTACGAATTCTTGCTTTAACGGATTCAAAGCTTTGAACAACATAGGTATTAGCGCCTCCCCATATTCCAAATACAGTTCAGAAAAATTAAGGTTACGTTCTTGGAGCGATTTTCCAGGAAAGAGCTCGTTCTGCAATTCTGCTAAGCGGCTTACATGATCTTCCAATTTATGCTTCTGCGCTTTCAATAAGCGCTTTTCCAGATGGTCCAGTCCTTTTTTCTGCTTCACTTCTTGAGCCTTTACTGCTCCTAAAAATGATTTATCTGTTTGTTCGGCTACTTCGTACAGCGATTTAAACTGTTCTCCCAACTGTTTTCTCTGGGGTGTAAAATCAATATCTATATTAGAAATTTGACGTACTTTTTTGTTAATCAGCGTATTTTGTTTTAAGAAAACCTCCTCCAAAGAAATGTTAAGTTTTTGTAATTTTTTCTTTTGTTTTTGAGTGATAACCAAAGCTGAATTTCTAAGCAATAGCATAGGGAAGGGTACTTTCATGGTCTCAAAGGCTGATTTTAATTCCAGCCAATAAGCCAACTCTCCGCCTCCCCCTATATAACAAAGGTTTGGTAATATAACTTCTTGATATAAAGGCCTAGCGATTACGTTAGGTGAAAATCGTTCTGGATGCGCTTGTAGCTCTTCCAATAATGCTTCTTTAGAAAATTTGATATTGGTATCATTCACAAAATACATACCACCGCGCTCTATAATTCGTTCACGCAAGCCATTAGTCAAATAAAAGTAATTAATTTCCCTAGGATTCACCTGCACGCCATAGTCGGTTTCCAACCCCTGCAATTTTACTATGGTTTCGGAGACCGCTTTATGAGCCGTTTGGTTCAGTATATCTTTTTTGGCGAAGGGTATCAGCAAACTTTTTAGACTGGCATCGTCTCCATCCACAATAACTAAACCATAAGCTCCAAACAATTCATTGGCCAGATACCTCGTAGCTTCCGTTAAATTCTTGTGCTTCAAATAGGCTGCCTCAAAAAGTTCATTTAAGGTTTTGGCGTTGATATTAGTTCCTAACAGATTCACATATGTTGTGAGTACCTCCTCTAATCCGTCCGTAGTCAAATGCCCTACAGCGCCGGAGGCATCCTTGTTCCATTGTATTTTTTTTCCTTTGAAATTAAAGTAATTTATTTCCTCAAAGTCATGGTCTTCTGTGGCCATCCAATATACGGGTACAAAATGCTGTTCCGGATATTTTTTTTTGAGCGTCTCACAAAGGTTAATGGTAGAGATAATTTTATAAAGAAAGTAGAGCGGACCGGTGAATAGGTTCAGTTGATGACCAGTAACTACAGTAAATGTATTTTCGTCGGTTACTGCGGCTATGTGCTGTTGCGTACTTTTAGAGACCGTATAATTTGCATATTGATGCATCAATGCAGTCTGCAATACCTGTCTGTTCTCCAATGGAAAACTAGCCTTTTTCTCCACTATTTGATCTCGAAAATTTTCCAAATTCGGAAACCGATTATAAAAAGGGGCTAGCTGGCCGTCCTGCGAAATATAATCGCAAATGAGCTTTGAAAAATAACCTATGCTTCTAAAAGGCAAACAATCGATATCCATATGTGCACAAAAATGAAAATAAATATAAAATGCTGTGTTATTTGAGTTCATAAAAGTACGTTAATTAGATGAAAATTGAGATTTTAGGTCTATGAACAAAAAGGAAAACTCCACAACTATAATTCAACAATAATTTATTAGATTTGAAGCTACCTTATATAAAAAGGATTATATGAAGAAATTTCTACCCACACTGCTTTTCCTCTTACCATTACTAGCTATTTCACAATTAAAATCCCCTTCGGATTTTTTGGGTTATGAATTAGGTAGTCAGTTTACGCGACACCATCAAGTATTAGATTATTATGAATATTTAGCAGCACAGGAACCAAATCGAATGGTTTTGAAGGATTATGGAATGACAAATGAACGCAGACGCTTGGTATTAGCCTATGTTTCATCAACCTCCAATATGGGGCAGCTAGAAAATATCAGAAAGGAACATTTAAAAAACACTAAAGGGGCTGGAGAACCGGATAAAGCTATTGTTTGGTTGAGTTATAATGTTCACGGAAACGAGAGCGTGAGTACGGAAGCTTCCATGCAGACGATTTACGATCTATTAACCAAAAAAAGTGATTATTTAGAGAATACTGTGGTTATAATTGACCCATGTATTAATCCTGATGGTCGTGATCGTTATGTAAATTGGTACAACCAGTATAAAAATACACCAAACAATGTAGATTCAAATTCTAAGGAACATCATGAGGGCTGGTGGAGCGGAAGAAGTAATCATTACATGTTCGATTTAAATCGCGATTGGGCATGGTTGACGCAAGTAGAAAGTCAGCAACGCTTAAAAGAATTCAATAAATGGCTGCCTCATGTACATGTAGATTTTCATGAACAAGGTGTGGATAATCCGTATTATTTTGCACCCGCAGCAGAGCCTTATCACGAAGTGATTACCGATTTTCAGCGCGACTTCCAAAAGACCATCGGAAAGAACCACGCCAAATATTTTGATAAAAACGGATGGTTCTATTTTACTAAGGAAGTATTCGATTTACTATACCCCAGTTATGGGGACACCTACCCTACCTATAATGGCAGTATAGGTATGACTTATGAGCAGGGTGGTAGCGGCCGTGCCGGACTCGGAATCATAACTAGTATTGGCGACACCCTTACCCTAAAAGACCGTATAGCCCACCACTATACTACTGGACTTTCTACTGTAGAAGTAGCTAGTAAAAATGCACAGAAATTAAATGACGAATTCAAGAAGTTCTATCAAAACAAAAACTTTAAGTACAAAAGCTATGTCCTAAATGGCAATAGTGACAAGTTAAACACCTTGCGCAGATTACTTGAACAGCACGAGATTGAATATGGATTTGGCACCAGTAGCTCCGCTAAGGGTTTCGATTACGCTACTGGTAAAACAGGCAGCATAAAGGTATCAGAAAACAGTATGGTAGTTTCTACCAACCAATCCAAAGGCACGTTAGTAAAAGTGCTTTTTGAGCCAAAAGCAAAGCTTAGCGATTCCGTTACTTACGATATTACGGCTTGGTCTTTGCCCTATGCTTATGGTCTTGATGCCATTGCATCAGAAAATAACGTGAGTCAGAACAAGAAGATGGTCGCAAGCTTAACTTCTGCAGATAAAATAAACGCAACCAACTATGCTTATGTTAGCGATTGGAACAGCCTTACCGATGCTAAATTCTTAGCGGCACTACTAAATAATGAGATTAGAGTACGTACAGCACACAAGCCTTTTTCGGTTGATGGCGCTTCTTACAAAAGAGGAAGTTTGATTATTACCCTGGCTGATAATAAAAATCATAAAGACTTCGTGGGGACACTTAAATCAGTGTTAAACAATCATCCAGAAATCGATTTAGGTATCGCCACCACTGGATTTGTTGATAGTGGAAAGGATTTTGGATCTAGGTATGTAGATATGATTCCCGATACTAAAATCGCTGTATTGGCCGGAGACCCAACTTCTACACTACGTTTTGGTGAAATATGGCACTTTTTTGAGCAACAATTAGAATATCCTATTGCTGTTTTGGACGAAAGCTACTTTAACCGCATTGAGCTTTCAAAATACGACGTGCTTATCCTACCGGACGGACGTGGATACGGCGGTTTCCTCAAAGAGGATATGACCAAAAAAATAACCGATTGGGTAAGTGCAGGCGGTAAACTCATTGCCATGGGCGGTGCGATTGATGCGCTGGCAACCGACAAAAGCTTTAAAATAAAGAAAAAAGAAATAGAAAAAGATACCACTATAAATCTGCAATCTTTTGATGTTTCCGAACGAGAACGTATAAAATTTTCCATTACAGGTGCTATTTTTAAGACTACTGTTGACCCTACCAACCCTTTGGCCTATGGATATGAGAATAGCTATTTTACCCTAAAACTCGGAAACCGAAGCTATGACTATTTGGATGGTGGCTCTGCTGTATATTTTACCGAAGGTCAAAACACACCCATATCTGGGTTTGCTGGTAGCGAAGCCATAAAACAAATCAATAATAGTTTAGTATTTGGTACACAAAATATGGGCCGTGGAAAAATTATTTACATGGTAGACAACCCACTATTTAGGGGCTTTTGGGAGAATGGAAAACTATTTTTTGCCAATGCATTATTCATGGTGAATTAAAATGCAATCTAAATGAAAGAATACAAAGTTGAAACCCTTATTTATTACAGTAAAATTACGCTAGACACAAAGCATATTGCTAATTCATCAAAAGCGGAAATACAAAAAACACTGGATGAATATGCAAAGGATGGATGGCGTTTGGCTTCTACGGATGCTACCAATTTTGGTGCTGCCGTATATATCTACTTGTATTTTGAACGGTAGGGTTTTAGTACATATGTAATTACTAATTGTCTATTACAAGGGGTTCAGTGAGTTATCCCTATCAAAAACCCGCTTATCTTGCCAACAAATTTGAGGTTGTGTCGTTTTAGTATCCATTGGGAACCGCATGGATGAACGATGTAAAACCAGACTGGTATGGCGAACAATCAAGAACATTTAGGTAAGCTTTTAGAAAAAATAGAGCTATTATTAAAAAGACTAGAGGGCTTTAATGCAGAAGTTAATGAACTAAAGAAGGATGTTTTAAAATTACGAAATAGCCCGTTAGAAGAAGTAGATACACCCATTGAAGCCATAAGCCAAGAGAATCAACCAAAAGAGATTACAGTAGAAATAGAAAAGCCAGTTGATTTTACTGCTAGTCCAATTGAAAAAGAAGAACCTATTCCAGCTCAAAAACAGGCTGCTATCCCTAAAAAAGGAAAATCAGACATTGAGAAATTTATTGGTGAAAACCTTATTAATAAAATTGGTATTCTTATTACCATTATTGGTGTGGTCATCGGTGCTAAATATTCCATAGAAAACAATCTTATCAGTCCGCTGACCCGAATTATTCTAGGTTATGCCCTTGGATTAGGACTTATAGGTTTCGGTATAAAGCTAAAAGTTAAATACACCAGTTATAGTGCTGTCTTGGTTAGTGGAGCTTTAGCCATCATGTACTTTATAACCTTTGCGGGTTATAGTTTTTACGAGCTCTTTCCTCAAATTTTCGCATTTGGACTCATGTTATTGATTACCGTTTTTGGAGTCGTTGCATCCCTAAACTACAACAAGCAAATAATTGCCCATATAGGACTGGTGAGTGCCTATGCCGTACCCTTTTTATTGAGCAACGATTCAGGAAACGTAACAATTCTATTTAGTTATATCGCTATCATTAACCTTGGTATTCTTTTCATTTCGCTTAAAAAGTATTGGAAGGCACTGTATTATGTATCGTTCGCTTTTACATGGTTAAGCTATCTAGTCTGGCGGGTATTCTCCTATCGTTCAGAAGAACATTATCAACTGGCGCTGCTCTTCCTGGTATTATTTTTCATCATATTTTATGCGACGTTCTTAGGTTATAAATTAATTAAATCAGAAAAATTAAAGGTGTCGGATGTATTTATGCTCTTACTAAATTCTTTTATTTTTTATGCTTTAGGATTTAGTTTACTCGAAGAACATGAAACAGGACAACACCTCTTAGGGCTATTTACACTAGCCAATGCCATTGTACATTTCGGGGTAACTGCATTCATCTACAAAAATAAACTTGCAGACAAAAACATATTTTATTTGGCTGCTAGTTTGGTGCTTACCTTTATCACTATTGCCATACCTGTGCAATTAGATGGGAATTGGGTTACGCTATTATGGACGGCAGAGGCTACTTTATTGTTCTGGATTGGCAGGTCTAAACAGGTAAAGGCATACGAATATATGTCCTACCCGTTACTGGTTTTGGCTTTCTTAAGCTTAACCCAAGACTGGGGTAACAGCTACAATTCAGGGTATTATCATGATGATTACACCTCTATGACACCTATTTTGAATAGTACCTTTTTAACAGGTCTACTGTTTCTGATTGCTTTTAGCTTCATTAATTGGATTCAAAATAAGTATGCTTTAGTTCCGGCCAATAGCAAGAAAAATTTTATCTCCAAGATCATGGTATTTGTTATACCAAGCATCCTACTATTTGTACTGTACAGTGTGTTCTATTTGGAACTGGAATATTACTTTTATAAGTTGTTCTGGGCATCGGAAATAGCGATTCAGGATGCGGATGGCTACGATATAACTAACCATAACTATGATTTAAAGGATTTCCAAAGTATTTGGCTTATTAACTATAGTTTATTTTTTATGAGCCTTTTGAGCCTTGTAAATAATGTGAAACTAAAAAATAGAGCGCTAGGGATTATCACTTTGGTATTAGCCATTATGGTTGGATTGGTATTTCTAACCGGCGGACTTTACACCCTTAGTGAGCTTAGGGACAGTTACCTCAGCGGTACTTTGAACGCGTATTATAATATCACTAATTACAATATATGGATACGCTATGTGCCATTTACCTTTTTTGGTTTGTTGGTTGTCTCCATTTATAAATTGATACAGCAAGATTTTCTGCACATCAATTTCAAAATACCATTTGAGCTACTAATACACACCAGTATTTTATGGATAGTAAGTAGTGAACTTATCAATTGGATGGCTATTGCGGAATCTGACCAATCTTATAAACTAGGGATGAGTATCCTTTGGGGCGTATATGCCTTACTCTTAATTATACTTGGTATTTGGAAGAACAAGAAGTATCTGCGTATTTCCGCGATTATGCTTTTTGGTCTTACCTTGGTAAAACTGTTCTTTTACGATATTGCATCGCTTAATGGGATTTCAAAAACTATTGTATTTGTATCCTTAGGGCTATTACTTTTGATTATCTCTTTCTTATACAACAAATACAAATATAAAATTACAGACGAAAATGAAGCGTAAATCTATATATCTATTCTTACTACTTTGCCCTTTGGCCCTTTTAGCCCAACTGACAGAATACAAGGTGCAAATGCCACTCAGTGCGATAAGTGATACTTGGCATACGGTAAAACTTCCAACATCGGTCTTTGATGACATAAAGGACGATTTCTCTGATATCCGTATTTACGGGACTACGGAAAAGGATACGATAGAGGTACCTTATGTATTGCGTTCCTCTGGTCCAACGGGTATCGAGTCAGTACTAGAATTTGAGCTAATCAACAGTACTTCAAATGGTAGCGGTTATTTTTACACCTATGCGGTTCCAGTTAATAAACCTATTAATAAGATGAAGCTTTCTTTTGAAAATGAAAATTTTGATTGGAATGTTACGCTAGAAGGAAGTCATAATCAAAAACAATGGTTTACTATTTTGGAAGACTACAGGATACTGTCTATCCAAAACGGGCAGACTAACTATACGTTTACAGACCTTACTTTTTCAGATGCTGATTACACCTATTACAGAATCCATATAAAAACTGACGATATTCCCCAACTAAAATCCTCAAGTATACGCTTGAACAAGAACGTTCCTGCAACATATGTCGATTATAATACGGAGGACAGCAACATAACCCAAAAAGGAAAAACCACCCAAATTGATATAGACCTAAAAGGCCGTTTCCCTACCACCTATTTGAAAGTGAATATAAAAGACGATTATGACTTTTATAGGCCCATTTCTGTTTCTTATGTAATTGATAGCGCAAAAACCGAGAAGGGATGGAAATACAGTTACCAGAATTTATTTACAGGCACCTTAACTTCATTAGAAAAAAAAGGTTTTTCATTTAAAAACACTATGCTAGGCAAGGTTCGCATCAGCATACAGCATTATGACAATCCTTCCTTAAAAATTGAATCCGTATATCTAAAAGGATATTCCTATGAATTGATAGGACGTTTTGCCGAACCGGCCAAGTACTATTTGGCCTATGGTAATCCTAGGGCTTATGCTCCTAAGTATGATTTGCAACAAACTGGTTTTGAGCTGCCTGAAAATAGTACTTCCCTTACACTTGGAAAAGCAGAAAATATTGACAAGCCTACTACTGTCATACAAGCTCCTCTTTTTGAAAACAAGTGGTGGTTATGGAGTATTATGGGACTTATAATTTTGGTATTAGGTGGCGCTACCTTAAAAATGATGAAAGAGAAGGGATAATCAATTAGACGTTAGAAGAAATCAATAGTTTTCAAAAAGCAAAAATCTAAATTACTTTAAATTTTAATTACGGAAACGATAATTCTTAGAAGACAGAAGTGAATTCAAAACGGTTAAAATTTACTGACTTGAGCTTTTAAAATTATCCCATGAGTTTAATGCATATCATAGCAAATGGTTTAGACAACTATCCTAAAACAGCTGGTTTTTACAGGAAAAAAGTATGAAATTAAACGAAAAATTAACTTGAAATATAAATCGATACTTACTTCTAAAAAAAACATACTCAAACATGTAATACTAAAGTTTCATGTAGAAAAGGAGCTCTGAATTGTCTTATCTAAGTTGTATTCTTAAGATATTTTATTCTTGGCAATAGGTTGATAAATGTTAAACAGGTTCACCGTACAAATCAAAATCTGCTGCTTCCGTGATTTTAATATCCACGAACTCACCTTGTTTTACGTAATGCTTTGCGGCATCGATTAAAACCTCATTGTCTACATCAGGAGAATCAAATTCTGTCCTACCTACAAAATAGTTACCCTCTTTACGATCTATAATACAACGGAAGGTCTGTCCTATTTTCTGTTGGTTTAGCTCCCATGAAATTTGGGATTGTATCTCCATAATCTCATTGGCGCGATCCTGTTTTACATCCTCAGGAACATTGTCCTCCAAATTATAAGCATGGGTATTTTCCTCATGACTATAGGTAAAACAGCCCAAACGCTCAAACCGCATTTCCTCTACCCACTGTTTCAAGGTCTGGAAATCTTCCTCTGTCTCTCCAGGGTATCCAACAATTAAGGTGGTACGAATTGTCATGTTAGGAACGGCCGCCCTAAAGTCTTGCAACAGCTTTGTAGTCTTTGCTTGTGTTGTTCCACGTCGCATACTTTTAAGAATACTATCCGCTATATGCTGTAAAGGAATGTCTAGATAATTACAGACCTTGGGCTCACGGTTCATCACATCTAGTACATCCATCGGAAATCCTGTAGGGAAGGCGTAGTGCAAACGTATCCATTCTATACCATCTACCTTAACCAATTCATTAAGCAGTTCGGCAAGATTCCGTTTTTTGTAAAGATCTAATCCGTAATAGGTAAGGTCTTGTGCGATTAAAACCAATTCTTTAACTCCCTTTGCTGCTAACTTTTCAGCTTCTGTAACCAAATTTTCTATTGGCTTGCTCTTATGTTTACCCCGCATTAAGGGGATAGCACAAAAAGAACATGGCCGATCACAGCCCTCCGCAATTTTCAGATAAGCATAATTCTTAGGCGTTGTAGTCAAACGCTCCCCAATAAGCTCATGCTTATAATCTGCTCCTAATGCTTTTAAAAGGCTAGGTAGTTCACTGGTACCAAAGTATTCATCTACATTTGGAATCTCCTTCTGTAAATCTGGCTTATATCGCTCACTCAGACAACCGGTAACAAAAACCTTATCTACAGTGCCAGCTTCCTTCTTCTGTACATATTCCAAAATCGTATTTATGCTCTCTTCCTTTGCATTAGCAATAAACCCACAGGTATTGATTACAACCACATTGCCTTTCTCCTCATGCACCACATCTTTATTGTTGGCTTTCAACTGGCCCATCAGTACTTCAGAATCGTAGACATTTTTGCTACACCCTAGCGTTACTACGTTGATTTTGTTCTTCTTAAGTGATTTTGTACGCATAGCTTTTTTTATGGGAACGGATTACCGTTTAAGGAGGTGCAAAAATACAATATGACTACCGAACAAGTCCTCTTTCACACGATTTCTTTGATATATACGTTAAACCATTCAGGCAAGTCGGTGTCCAACACTAAAACCATAGTTATGAAAAATAAAACACGTGTGTTTTTTTTGATTATAGGGCTGTTATCTATAGCCTGTTCTACAGATGCTGATCCTACAATCCAAGATGATATAATTACGGAAGAAATAGCCGAAAACCTGTATTTTCCACCCTTAAATTCCGCCAAATGGGAAACTATACCCATGACAGAACTAAAATGGAACGAGGTTACTTCGCAAGCATTATATACGTTCTTAGAAGAAAAAAACACGAAAGCTTTTATAGTGCTAAAAAACGGGAGAATAGTCGTAGAATGGTATGGAACGGATTTTACCCAGGACTCCCCATGGTATTGGGCATCGGCAGGAAAAACATTGACCTCATTTACCACAGGAATCGCTCAAGAGGAAGGCTTTTTAGCATTGACGGATAAAAGTTCCGATTACCTGGGTGAAGGTTGGACATCACTCACCACAGAAAAAGAGGGTTTGATTACCGTTTGGAACCAATTGAGCATGACTACTGGAATGGATGATACCCAAGGAGATTGCAAAACACCTGATTGCCTTACCTATATAGCAGATGCAGGAACACGCTGGTCTTACCATAACGCGCCCTATACCTTATTGCAAGATGTGATTACCAATGCTTCCAATACCGATTTCCCGATCTATTTTAATTCTAAATTAAGGGACCGGATTGGAATGACCGGCCAGTGGCTCTCAACCAATGAATCCAATAATGTGTATTGGAGTACTGCACGCAGTATGGCGCGGTTTGGACTCTTAAACCTGAACGATGGGGTCTGGGATAAAACAGCGATACTTGGAGATACCCGTTTTCTAGAAGGTATGAAAAATACTTCTCAACCCTTAAATAAATCCTATGGTTATCTATGGTGGTTAAACGGTAAAGAAAGTGCTATGATACCGCAATCCCAGGTTATTTTTGAGACGACACTTATGCCCAATGCTCCTGAAGACTTATATGCGGGACTAGGAAAAAACGACCAGAAACTATATATCGTTCCTAGTCAAAACTTAGTCATAGTGAGAATGGGAGAAGCTACTGGAGTAGCCACCCTTGGACCTTCAAGTTTTGATAATGAGTTGTGGGAATTGATAAATTCAGTAATTGATTAGGTAATACTAAAATTACACTAATGTACTTACCAAACCACAAATTGAGATTGCTAAGGGTAGATTCATATTCTATCGATACCCCATGGGCATTTCCCTCTTCCTAAAGGTCTTTTCATAAGCCGCTCCCAACCTTAATAATTCGACTTCTTTAAATTGTTTAGCGATAAAGGTAAGGCTTATAGGTTCTCCAGAATTTTTATATCCCATTGGCACCGTCAACGCTGGATATTTGGCGACAGCAGCATAACCAGCATGGTAGTTATTAATGGATAGCACAGCATCCAAATCCTTCGTGTCCATTACAGTATCAAAGAACGTCCGTCCGCTATTTTCCAACCGCTGCTTTATCTCCTCCAAATCTTTTACACTTGTGCTATCTACCAGAATACCGTGGAACAAAGCTTGTCCGTATGGAATGTGAAGTAGCGAGTCAGTAGAATTAAAAGTGACGGCATCGGCAATACCCCTAATCTTAACCTCTCCTGAATCGGTGTTTTTTTCAAGATAATTAGGCAAATCATTCCGCATGTCTATATTCAGAATGCTCGAAAATCCGTCCATGGTAACTTCTGGAGGTATAAATTCGATGATTTCGGCCCCCAAGGAGCGCATACTTTCTACAGTAGCCTTATAGACGGAATCGCTTTCCATTAATGTGGAAAAAGCACCAAGGCGTATTTCCTTGAAGTCTATAGGATGAAGACCAGCGGACAATATGCCAGGGAATTGGTCATTGACTGACCTAACATCTTCCATATCATAACCCATCATTGCAGACAACAAAATAGCATTGTCTATTATATTTTTGGTCATAGGTCCGGGTGTATCCAAAGTGCTAGAAATTGGAACAATTCCAGAGCGACTCAACAAACCAATAGTAGGTTTTAGGCCCACCACTGAATTTTGGCTACTTGGCGATAAGATAGAACCTGAAGTTTCTGTTCCTACAGCTGCAACTGCATAATTAGCCGCTACCGAGGTACCACTTCCAGAACTGGAGCCGCCCGTTTCAAACACACCTCTTCCATATGGATTCATGGTCTGGCCACCAACGGCACTATAACCTACCGGACATCCAGAGCATAAAAAATAGGCCCATTCACTCAAGTTGACCTTACCAAGTATCAAAGCACCTTTTTGCTTTAATTGGGCAACGATAAAAGCGTCATCCACCACATTGTCCATAAGGGCTATGGCACCTGCAGTGGTATTCATTCCTATAGTGTTTATATTATCTTTTAATAAAATAGGCATTCCGTAAATAGGGTGTGTAGACTCGGGTGTGGCTCCATTTTTAATCAGTACGTCCAAAGCTCTCGCTTCATCAAGGACATTTTGGTTTAGCGCTAGTATTGTGTTTAGGGTTTTTTTGTTATCCAGTTCATATTCATAGATGCGATACAAATAAAACAGCACCAAATGCTCATAGGTCAACAAGCCATCCTTTATACCTTTTTGAAGAGAAAAAATATTTTGCTCTAAAATCAATGGTTTTAAGGCTTTATAGGTCTCCTCGGTCATTACAGAAACTTCATCATACAATGGAAGAAATACATCATTTTTATCCAACACCTTAGATTGTATTAAACGATACCGCATGCGTTTGATTTCATGATTGGTATTTGCGGCTACGTCTGCTGCATCATCATAAGGCTCCCAAATACGAAGCTTCTCAAACGTTTCCTTTGAGCCTTGGTTACAACAAGCCATTGAAACACAAAACAGCACTGCCAACACCTTTCTCATCGCTATTCCCTTTTAGACTTTTCTATTTTTTCCCAAACCCTAATCTTTCTCTGATTCATTCGTACAAACTCGTCTTTTCCAAGGGTTTTTGCAATTTCCATAGACTTTGCTGCAGATAAAACAGCAGCTGTATACAACTCCAATTCCGCCTGCAACAAAGATTTTATACGGTAAAAATAATAGGTCTCCCCACCTATAGCCAAGGCTTTATTTACGTATTCTAAGGCTTGGGAAGTTTTGATACCCTGTTCCTGATAATAGCGAGCTATTTCATAATAGGTCTGTGGCGTAGGGGCATTCTCCAGCCTTTCCTGAATCTGCTTATCCATAACACCTTTTGTATCCACCGCAATGGGGACCGTAATTTTGGTATGGGCCCACTGCCAATTCATAGCAGCGGTATCGTGAGTGATTTCATCAAAGGAGATCATAAAATTCTCTTGAAAAGTTAAGACTTTAGAAGGTATAACAGTCACCCGTAATGCATCTTCAGAAGGGTCATATGCTGTTCTTCCATCTCCCCAATGTGTCGTGTTTTTATGAAAAACAATTTGCCATTCTTCTTTTGATAGAAAAGCGTACAGCGCGTAGGTCCCTTTTGAAATAGGATTTCCTATAACCGTAACATCTGTATCAAAAGTGATTTTGGTAGACTCATTTGCCCCAACACGCCAAATACGGTTATAAGGAACCAAACCCGGTATGCCGGCAGAACCTTCTCCAAAGATGACCCTTCCCTTTACAGCAGGTCTAGAATATTCTATAATAATAGAAGATAGACCAATATGCTGTACTATTCTGGCAAATGGACTTGCTTTAGGGTGCTCCAGTTGCCCCCAAGAACTTGCGTAAACACAAAAAATTAAAAATAAATGTGACGTTTTCAACCTTTTATTGTAAAAAAAGAATCTACAAATTCATACTTATTAAATACTTGTAAATCTTCTAAATCTTCCCCTACTCCGATGTATTTAACAGGAATCTGAAATTGGTCGGAGATTCCTATAACGACACCACCTTTTGCGGTCCCGTCTAATTTTGTAACCGCTAAAGCTGTCACTTCGGTAGCTTTGGTAAATTGCTTTGCCTGTTCAAAGGCATTTTGCCCCGTAGAACCATCCAACACCAATAATACCTCGTGTGGTGTACCTTCTACTACCTTTTGCATTACCCTCTTTACTTTCGTAAGCTCATTCATGAGGTTTACTTTGTTGTGTAAGCGTCCGGCTGTATCTATAATAACCACATCCGCATCTTGGGTTACGGCTGAACTAAGGGTGTCAAAAGCGACCGAAGCTGGGTCACTGCCCATTTGTTGTTTAACAATAGGTACGCCAACGCGATCTGCCCAAACTTGTAACTGATCTATAGCCGCTGCCCTAAAGGTGTCCGCAGCTCCTAAAACCACCTTATAGCCCTGCTTTTTTAATTGAAAAGCTAACTTACCTATAGTCGTTGTTTTACCGGCTCCGTTAACCCCTACTACCATAATCACATAAGGCTTTTTACCCTTTGGAATGTGAATCTCCGTAGCATCACCGGTATGGGTTTCGGATAGTAGACCTGCTATTTCTTCCCGTAAGATTTCATTAAGCTCGTCCGTACCCATATATTTATCTTTGGTAACTCGAGCTTCAATTCGCGCTATAATTTTCAAGGTCGTGTCCACGCCAACATCTGATGAAACAAGGACTTCTTCCAGGTTATCCAGTACATCGTCATCTACCTTAGACTTTCCTGCAACCGCCTTACCTAGTTTAGAAAAGAAGCTTGTTTTAGTCTTTTCTAGTCCTTTATCCAAACTTTCCTTCTTCTGGGAAGAAAATATCTTTTTAAATAAACTCATTTTAGTATTGAATAATTAATCAAATATAAAACTTAAAAAGCCCCTTTCGAAAGAAAGAGGCTTTTTAAGTTTTAATACCGATGTATTATTTCTTTGCAATCCAAGCATCTACCATATCTGGAGCCATAACCGACTCAACAAATACGTAAGCACCACTTTTTGGTGACTTTACCATCTTAATCGCTTTTGTTAATCTTTTGGAGCTTGTCTGTAAACTTGCTACGGTCTTCTTTGCCATGACTAATTATCTTTTATTGTCAATTTCGTACTTATCCTGAAATCGTTTCAGTAAGCTCGGAAATTAATTTATTTAATTTCTTTATGAACTGTCATCCTTTTTAGGATAGGATTGAACTTTTTAATTTCCATCCTTTCTGGAGTGTTCTTCTTATTCTTGGTAGTAATATACCTAGACGTCCCAGCTTGTCCCGATTCTTTGTGCTCGGTACATTCTAAAATAACTTGTATTCTGTTGCCTTTTTTTGCCATCGTAATCTATAATTTTCGGGATTATTTTACTAACCCTTTAGCTTTTGCTTCTTTCAACACAGCTGAAATACCCTTCTTGTTGATGCTCTTTAAAGCTCTTGCGGAAACTTTCAAAGTAACCCAACGGTCCTCTTCAGGAATGTAAAATTTCTTTTTAGAAAGATTTACATCAAATCTTCTTCTGGTCTTATTAATTGAGAAGGAAACGTTATTTCCGAACATTGCTCTCTTTCCGGTAATCTCACAAACTTTAGACATTGTGTCGAATTTTTCTTTTAAACAGGATGCAAATTTATATCATTTTTATCTTACAGCCAACATTCTACTTCACATTTTTGAAATTTCTTTTTGAAGCAGTTCAAAGGCCTTATTTACAGACTTTTGAACAATACGTTCTCTATGCGTACCCATTTGAAATTTTTCTACAAATACACCTTTTGGCGAAGCTATAGCGATACAGACAACTCCCACAGCAGCATCTGAGTCTCCCTTGGAAGGACCTGCATTACCCGTTGTAGCAATGGCAAAATCGGTTTTCAATAGCTCTTGTACTCCAGAAGCCATAGCCACAGCCACCTGCTCACTTACTACGGAGTACTGGTCTATTATTTTTTCTGGCACATTTAGCACCTTTATTTTAGTTTCTGTCGCGTAGCTTATAACACTGCCTTTAAAGTAGGCAGATGCTCCTGGAATAGCCGTGAGCAGTGATGCAATCTTACCTCCTGTAAAGCTCTCTGCACTTGCTACGGTTAGACCCTTCGCTTTTAGTAGTTTGGCTACTACCTCCTCTATAGTTTCTTCATCTTCCGTGCCATATACAATAGCTCCTAGGAGCGGAAGTAATTTTTTATGCTCTGCTTCTATGGCCGCCTTTAAAACGTCATAATCAGCTCCCTTTGCAGTCATTCGCAACCTTACCTTTCCTAAATTGGGCAAATAGGCTAGTTTGACAAACGGAGGCAATTCATCCTCCCAGGCTTCAATTTTCTGCGCAATGGCACTTTCTCCTAATCCATAAGTAACAATAGTTCTATGAATAATATGGGGTCGTTCATAAAACGCCACCAATTTGGGCAATACTTCCACCTTCATCAAGTTTTTCATCTCAAAAGGGACACCAGGCAAGGAAATAAAAGTTGTACCATCCTCATGAATCCACATTCCAGGAGCAGTGCCATGTGCATTATGTAGTACTTTTGCTTTACTAGGCAAAAGCGCTTGCTTTCGATTTAAATCAGATATCGGAGTTGATATATACTTAGCAAAAAGCATTTCTACATGCGCTAGAACATTTTTATTTTCAACCAATACATCATTAAAGAACCTACAAAAAGTATGTTTGGTAATATCATCCTTGGTAGGCCCTAGGCCCCCGGTAACGATAACAATATCAACCTTCGATTTTGCATTAGCTAAAGCATGAAGGATGTGCTCTTTTTCGTCTTGAACCGAAGTAATCTGATAAACAGAAACACCTATTTTATTGAGTTCTTTAGCGATAAAGGCAGAATTTGTATCCACTATCTGTCCAATGAGAATCTCATCACCGATTGTAATTATTTCTGCTAGCATTAGCAGTCAAAATCATTCTTCAACTCAGAAACCACCTGATGGATATCTGCGCTAAGTAATGGGAAGATTCGTTTGATTTCTTCCATATTAGATTCGCTTTTACCAAGTGTCTCCATCTCCAAAGCAGCAGCACGGGTTTGCTCCATTCCTAACAAATCTACATTAGGCTTTATTTTATGTGCCAACTGATACACCTGTTGATAATCATCCTCCGCTAAGGCCTTTTTCAAAGCCAACAAATCTTCTGGAACTTCTTCAAGAAAAACAGAAACTACAGAATTTATGAAATCCTGATCCCCCTCTGCCATCTCATTAATTTTATCAAGACTATAAATCATTATTTAATTCTTACGTTAAAAAGTTCCTTGTTTTCCAAACTACCCGAAAGATAGTCATTTGCCGCTACTTTCCCAACACCTGCAGGCGTACCCGTAAAAAGCACGTCTCCTTTCTTCAACATAAAAAAGGTAGACACGTAAGCAATGAGCTCATCTACTTTCCAGAGCATAAGACCTGTATTTCCAGATTGCACAATCTCGTTATTCTTTTTTAGATCGAAACTCAGGTCGTTCAAGTCTTTAAAATTGGTTTTAGGCAACCATTCCCCAATAACAGCCGCACCATCAAAACCCTTGGCCTTTTCCCATGGTAAACCCTTTTCCTTTAAGGTAGTTTGTAAGTCCCGTGCTGTAAAATCAATTCCCAAACCAATTTCATCATAATAGGTATGTGCAAAAGAAGCCTTTATATGCTTCCCTACTTTTTTGATTTTGAACAAAACTTCCACTTCATAATGGACATCATTAGAAAACTCCGGAATATAAAAATCCTGTTCTTTAGGTAGTAGTGAAGAGTCCGGTTTTATAAACACAACGGGTTCCGTAGGTTTTTCATTTTTGAGTTCTGCAATATGATCGGTATAATTTCTACCTATACAAATAATTTTCATCTATCTTTTTTACTTTTTGGATATTTAGATACTAATTGAGGGTATCAAACCTTTTTAATTTCCCTCGGATACAATAACGAAATCCAACCATTCTCAGAGGCCGAAAACCAAGGTTCTATAATTTTTATTTTTTTGACACTCTGCAGCAAAAGTGGGTGCAAAAAGGTCTTGTATTACTTTACTTTTAATAATTTAATTAAGAACTCGTGAATAGCATAAGCTTTGTGCATAAGAAGCCTCATCTAACTCAGTTTAGTGTTTAGCTTGCTAAGTTTAATCTGTGTCAATACTTTTTTAGTGTACAAGGGGAAATCAGCATTAAGCATCCACCCAAAATATCCAGGTTCTTTTTCCAGAACATCGTGTACTTTCTTTCCTTTGTGTTTTCCGAAGGAAAAGATTTCATCGCCATGCTCATCCAAGGCTATAAACCCCGCAAAATCTACCGATTGCTTCCTTCTTGAAAATTCCGATAATTTCTTAATATTATTTTCCAGTTCGGGGTACCTGTCCAACTGTGAAAGCAAGACCTCGTAGGTAGCATTGGTATCCGCAGCTGCACTATGAGCATCAGTCAAATCCTTATCGCAATAAAATTTATACGCAGCTCCTAGGGTACGTTTTTCCATTTTATGAAAAATGGTTTGGACATCTACAGAGACGGTATGCTTCATGTCAAAATCGATTCCAACACGTAAAAGCTCCTCAGCTAGCAATGGAATATCGAATCGGTCAGAATTAAATCCACCCAAATCGGCATCCTTTATCATTGTGTAAATTTCCTTTGAAAGGTCATTGAAGGTGGGTTCGTTGGCCACCTTTTCGTTGGAAATACCATGAATTACTATTACTTCATCAGGTATAATCATTTCAGGATTAACGAGCCATGTTTTGCTTTCCTTATTGCCATTAGGAAAAACCTTAAGTATGGCAATTTCTACTATACGATCTTTGGCTACATTAGTACCGGTTGTTTCTAAATCAAAAAAACAAATGGGTCTGGTAAGTTTTAATTCCATGAGTATGGGTCTTTTTACAAAGATAGGTCTTAGGGATTGTTTGAAAATAATTCAAGGGCTTTTTTCCCTCATTTGTACGATAACTAAAAAACTGATTCTTTTTAATAGGTTATAAATTCTAAATTAACCTTAGTGAATGCCTTTTTATTCCCCACATCTTATTATCTGAAATTATTTATACATTCCTAGATTCTTTTCAAGACACATCAAATCCTACAGCACCTAATTCATTTAAGATGCATTCTTATAATCTGAAGGTTAATGGTGCTATTAAAGGAAAACCAAAAGTGTAATTAAAACCTACGCTAAAGCTAAATTGAAAATCAACTGCTATTTGTTTTAGGTCTAGCAAAACATTTTCTGGGGATGCATCTCTGAAATGGAGATTTACCTAATCACCTATAAACTCAAAACTACCTGAATAGATAATCGAAAATCCATTAAAAACCTAAACCTAAGTACTACAAAAAGGCTAACCCGTGGTAACCTGTTGTATATGATATCAAGGTAGACAACAATTTAACTGAATATCCGAGGAATGATTGAAGATGACTTTAACGTATCTATTAAAAATTTAGCCTATATACAATTCCAATGCGGCAGGTAAAATTATTTTTCTACGCAACACTTGATATATAAGGGAAAATATTGCAATCGAAAACAGGGTTTATATACGTTGTAAAAATAGATATTAGTAACCGTATTATACCGTGTACCGCTAAAAAAACCTATCGAATAAACGGAAATATTTAGCGCTAACATACTATCAAAAATCAAATTAGGCCTTATTTTATTGCGTATGTCCGTGTAAAATATTGATACTCCCCTGAACATTTAAATCCAAAAATAAGTCCTGCAATCCAAAACGTTAGCTGCCTCATAAATGAACAACAGTAAATTAGTTTAAGATTAATTATACAATTAGCAAAGTACTTTAGGGTTCCTTATTCTAAGTAGTAGGTGATTTTTTTATCAACATCGAATTACACTTAATCGATAAATCGTGCAGTACAACGAAACTAATATTTTTTTTATTACTACGTATATTCCTACATTTTGCAATTTAAGTATGTTACTAACCGATAATTTTTAACATGTTATCGAATTTTTTTCTATTTGTTAAGAATATTTTAACAAATATATTTATTTCACACTTTAAAAAACTAACAAAATAAACCTCAAAATGAAAAAAAATTACATTTTTTACAGTTTTTTAGTTTTTGTACTGATGTTATTTATTTCTCTTCCATTACAAGTTTTAGGCAACGATAAGAAGACTAAAAACACAGAAAACTTTTTTGAAAGCTTGAATCATTCAAGTTTCTCATCCTTATTGTTTGGTAATTTTATAGAGACTTCTGATGTTTCTGCCAATAAAATGATTGGACCATTACTTGAAAATGGAGATTATTATTCCAAATCTTCCACACCAAAGAAAATTTCAAAAATTAATCAAGTAGGTGCTAAAGATGATTATTCTAACCCTCCAAATTGTGATGTTTGTCAATCACATGGTAAACATGATCATGTTAGCGGATGGAAACTGCGTTATGTTGGTCCTATAAGTCCAGCAAGCATTCAGTTTAAAACAGATGGTTACAGTAATACTACGTATAGTGGTACGCACTCATTTAATGACATCATATTTATAGAGGCAGAGGATAGATTTGGAACAAATTCAGAATTCACTGTTAACGGTGTTAAGTTTGATAGTCATACGTCGTGTTCAAAACCAACTGAAGTTGGCATGGGTATTAGCACCAACGATAAATTTGTTACAAATCCAAATCCTAATGACCAGGTTATAATGTTTATAATTGAAGACATTGCAACTGCAGAAGATGGATGGTGTGGTGACACAGGTTCTAATCCTCCAATTAATGGTTGTACTGCAACATTTGTTAATGAAAGCAATAAGAATAGAGTTTTATGGAGGTACTTAGGAAAGGATAAGTGGGGTAATAAAACAACTATTGCTTCTGGAAAATCGGTAACTAAAAATGTTGCTGATGGCGAAACGTGGGAAATTTGGAACACGGATGATGATACAAAAATTAAACAATGGACAATTGACTGTTCTGGTGGGAATCCAGAATATACCTTTGGATCTGGTGGGGGTCCTAATCCTCCTGAAGATTGTGACGTTTGTCAATCACATGGTGACCATGATCATGTTAGTGCTTTTTACTTGCGTTATGTAGGCCCTAGTCCTGCTAGTATTAAGTTTGAGACTGGTGGTTACAGTAATACAAAGTATAGTGGTACGCACTCATTTGGTGATTACATTCTTATACAAGCGGCTGATAGATTTGGAACCAATTCAAAATTCACTGTAAATGGTGTTTCCTTTGATAGTCATACGTCATGTTCTCAACCAACTGAAGTTGGTATGGGTATTAGCACCAAGGATAAATTTGTTACAAACCCAAATCCTAATGATAAGGATATAATGTTTATCATAGAAGGAATTTCAACAGCTGAGGATGGTTCTTGTGGGATATTTACTCCACCAACACCAGCATCAACATCATTAGGTGATACTGTTTTCCTAGATGCAAACCAAAATGGTATTCAAAATGCCGGTGAAAATGGTGTATCAGGCGTTATAGTTAACTTACTAAACTGTGGTGGTACTCAGGTGGGTACAACTACAACTAATTCTAGCGGAAATTATTTATTTTCCGATTTAGACCCTAACATTAATTATATAGTAGAGTTTATAACACCTACTAATTTTATAGTATCACCCGCTAATCAAGGTGGTAATGATACTAACGATTCAGATGCAGGTCCAAATGGTAGAACCGCATGTATAGATTTAGCGCCTAACGTATACAACTCAACGGTAGACGCTGGTATTTATAATCCTACGACACCTCCACCTCCTGAGGATTGTGATGTATGCCAATCACATGGTGATCACGATCATGTTAGTGCATTTTACTTGCGTTATGTAGGTCCTGTAAGTCCTGCTAATATTAAGTTTGAGACTGATGGGTATAGTAATACAAAGTATAGTGGTACACACTCATTTGGTGATTACATTCTTATACAAGCGGCTGATAGATTTGGAACCAATTCAAAATTCACTGTAAATGGTGTTTCTTTTGATAGTCATACGTCATGTTCTCAACCAACTGAAGTTGGTATGGGTATTAGCACCAAGGATAAATTTGTTACAAACCCAAATCCTAATGATCCGGATATAATGTTTATTATAGAAGGAATTTCAACTGCGGAAGATGGTTCTTGTGGGGTATTTAATCCACCTGTAGCATCACTAGGAGATACCGTTTTCTTAGATGAAGATGAAGATGGTATTCAAGATCCAGGAGAAGAAGGCGTATCAGGAGTTACAGT
>NZ_KK211214.1:561299-1099025 GCF_000621125.1 Maribacter antarcticus DSM 21422 | reverse complement strand
TAGGCATTCCCCATACGCCCTTTTCCAGCTTGTCGCCAAACCTTCTTATTGCTTACTTATTATATATTCGTACTCTTTACTATCATTACGTACTTGCGTACGTAATTAAGATTCGTGTTTCTTTCTTTTTAGGTATATACAACACTAATGTTATATATCCTGTTCCAATATGTCAATGAACGTTTGGTGGGTTGCCAACAACAATTAAATTAATGACTTCCCATACAAAACTCGGAGATAATTAAATTATCACCCAGTATTGCCTAGTGGAGAATATCGGAGTCGAACCGATGACCTCCTGCGTGCAAGGCAGGCGCTCTAGCCAGCTGAGCTAATCCCCCATTTCTTTTAGTGATGAGTTATTAGTGATGAGTTATGAGTTATCAAACCCTCTTCTCCCAACTTCTAAAATTTCCAATACTTTAATCTCAATGAACGTTGCCCAGATTCTTCTACAAACCCTTGGGCTTCTGTAGTCCCAGGCAGACTCGAACTGCCGACCTCTACATTATCAGTGTAGCGCTCTAACCAGCTGAGCTATGGGACTGTCCCTACTCTAAAGCCTCCCGAAGGAAACCATACAGCATTTACTATATATCATAATTGTGGAAGAATAATTAGACAAAGAATATAAAATAATAAATCGAAAAAACGGGACCGAGAACTTATCTCAAAACCGTCAGGGACTGTCCTTAAAAGGACAATCTCTAGAAAGGAGGTGTTCCAGCCGCACCTTCCGGTACGGCTACCTTGTTACGACTTAGCCCTAGTTACCAATCTTGCCCTAGGCCGCTCCTTACGGTGACGGACTTCAGGCACTCCCGGCTTCCATGGCTTGACGGGCGGTGTGTACAAGGCCCGGGAACGTATTCACCGGATCATGGCTGATATCCGATTACTAGCGATTCCAGCTTCACGGGGTCGAGTTGCAGACCCCGATCCGAACTGTGACAGGTTTTGTAGATTCGCTCTGCCTTGCGACATGGCTGCTCTCTGTACCTGCCATTGTAGCACGTGTGTGGCCCAGGACGTAAGGGCCGTGATGATTTGACGTCATCCCCACCTTCCTCACGGTTTGCACCGGCAGTCCCGTTAGAGTCCCCATCATGACATGCTGGCAACTAACAGTAGGGGTTGCGCTCGTTATAGGACTTAACCTGACACCTCACGGCACGAGCTGACGACAACCATGCAGCACCTTGCAAATTGCCCGAAGGAAAAGGTATCTCTACCCCTGTCAAAATGCATTTAAGCCCTGGTAAGGTTCCTCGCGTATCATCGAATTAAACCACATGCTCCACCGCTTGTGCGGGCCCCCGTCAATTCCTTTGAGTTTCATTCTTGCGAACGTACTCCCCAGGTGGGATACTTATCACTTTCGCTTGGCCGCCCAGAACTCAAGGTTCCGGACAGCTAGTATCCATCGTTTACGGCGTGGACTACCAGGGTATCTAATCCTGTTCGCTCCCCACGCTTTCGTCCATCAGCGTCAGTATATAGTTAGTCACCTGCCTTCGCAATCGGTGTTCTATGTAATATCTATGCATTTCACCGCTACACTACATATTCCGGCAACTTCACTATAACTCAAGACGACCAGTATCAAAGGCAATTCTACAGTTGAGCTGCAGACTTTCACCACTGACTTAATCGCCCGCCTACGGACCCTTTAAACCCAATAATTCCGGATAACGCTCGGACCCTCCGTATTACCGCGGCTGCTGGCACGGAGTTAGCCGGTCCTTATTCTTACAGTACCGTCAATAAGCTACACGTAGCTCTTTTTCTTCCTGTATAAAAGCAGTTTACTACCCATAGGGCATTCTTCCTGCACGCGGCATGGCTGGATCAGAGTCTCCTCCATTGTCCAATATTCCTCACTGCTGCCTCCCGTAGGAGTCTGGTCCGTGTCTCAGTACCAGTGTGGGGGATCCCCCTCTCAGGGCCCCTACCCATCGTAGTCTTGGTAAGCCATTACCTTACCAACAAACTAATGGGACGCATGGCCATCTTCTACCGCCCGAAGGCTTTAATCAAAATACAATGCTGTATTAAGATACTATGGGGCATTAATCTTCGTTTCCAAAGGCTATTCCCCTGTAAAAGGTAGGTTCCATACGCGGTGCGCACCCGTGCGCCGGTCGTCATCAGTAGCAAGCTACTATGTTACCCCTCGACTTGCATGTGTTAGGCCTGCCGCTAGCGTTCATCCTGAGCCAGGATCAAACTCTTCATCGTTGTTTTGTAAATATTCGTCCCAACAATTCCAATGTCCGTCCCCGGCCCCGATTCTCTCGATCTAATTCTTTATAATTCTTGTCCGAAATTTTCAAAAAGGACCAATCCTTTTCTACTCACTTCGATTCTCCACAATATTTCAATGAACTCCTAATTGTCCCAAGTAAACTCCCTCAGAACGCTTCTTTTTGCTTAAGGTATTTCCCTAAGCGGCTGCAAATATACAACTGTTTTTTATCCCGACAAGCTTTTTTGAAAAAAAATAAAACTTCTTTTCAAACGGTCGAGAAAATTAACCGTACAACACAACTTTTAAAGAACTTACCCCTCACTCACTATAAACATAGCTCGTTTGCGGGGTGCAAATGTAACATCCTTTTTCATACCAACAACAATAAAAAACAAACTTTTTTGAAGGTTTTTTAGACCCAGGCTTTAACACCTTATAGAATAGATATTTACAGAATATTACTTGTTTAAAAAAGAGTATTAAACTTACAAAATATGAATGAATTGACAAAGTCATTATGGAAAGGAGCGCTCCCGAACACCAAAGTGTATCCAAAACTACTTATACTACATTAATCAACCTATAGCTTCTTAGGATAAAGATTACGAAAACAGCGCTGTATAAAATTGTAGACCTTAAAGCAACACATTATATTTGCGCACCTTATATATATATGATACGATGATTGAAATTACATTACCAGATGGCTCCACCAAGGAATTTGAAAAGGGAGCCACTCCAATGGATGTCGCGAACAGCATAAGCCAGGGCCTTGCCAGAAACATAATCTCCGCCAAGTTCGAAGACACCATTGTGGAGACCACTACCCCATTAACGGAAAATGGTGCTTTGGTATTATTTACCTGGAACGACCAAGAAGGTAAGACTGCATTTTGGCATTCAACCTCACATATTATAGCACAGGCTTTAGAGGAGCTATACCCTGGAGTAAAGTTAACTATAGGACCCGCAATTGAAAATGGTTTCTACTATGATGTAGATTTACCAGAGGGAAGTATCTCAGAAAAGGATTTTCAAAAAATCGAACAAAAGGCCATAGAAATTGCAAGAGGTAAGCATGATTATAAGATGCGTTCCGTATCTAAATCAGATGCCCTTAAGTTCTACAAGGACCAAGGAAACGAATATAAAGTAGAGCTTATAGAAAATCTGGATGATGGAACAATCACCTTTTGCGACCATGATAGCTTCACCGATTTATGCAGAGGAGGGCACATTCCTAATACAGGAATCGTTAAAGCCATTAAAATTCTAAATGTAGCAGGTGCGTATTGGAGGGGAAACGAGAAAAATCCACAACTGACACGTATTTACGGAATATCATTTCCAAAGCAGAAGGAACTTACTGCATACCTTGAGCTTTTGGAAGAAGCAAAAAAGCGGGATCATAGAAAATTAGGTAAAGAGCTGGAATTATTTACTTTTTCACAAAAAGTAGGGCAAGGGCTTCCTTTATGGCTACCAAAAGGTGCAGCCCTAAGAGAGCGATTAGAACAATTCCTTAAAAAAGCTCAAAAAAAAGCAGGTTACGAAATGGTTATCACTCCGCATATAGGACAAAAAGAACTGTATGTAACCTCTGGCCATTATGCTAAATACGGCGAAGACAGCTTTCAACCAATAAAGACGCCAAAGGAAGACGAAGAGTTTTTGCTAAAACCAATGAATTGTCCTCATCATTGTGAAATATACAACGCCAAACCTTTTAGCTATAAAGATTTACCAAAACGTTATGCCGAATTTGGCACCGTTTATAGATATGAACAAAGCGGCGAACTTCATGGTTTAACGAGGGTAAGAGGCTTTACACAAGACGACGCCCATATTTTCTGTATGCCAGAGCAATTAGATCAGGAATTCAAAGATGTAATTGACCTATCCTTATATGTATTAGAATCCTTAGGGTTTGAAAACTATACTGCCCAAGTATCACTAAGAGATTTAGATGATCCAGATAAATATATCGGTTCTGTTGAAAACTGGGAAAAAGCAGAGCAAGCAATTCTCAATGCTGCAGAGGAAAAGGGACTTAATTATGTTATAGAAAAGGGAGAAGCAGCATTTTATGGACCAAAACTAGACTTTATGGTCAAAGACGCTTTAGGAAGGAAATGGCAATTGGGCACTATCCAAGTGGATTATAACCTTCCAGAAAGGTTTGACCTAACGTACAAGGGCAGTGACAACGAACTTCACAGACCTGTAATGATACACAGAGCACCGTTTGGCAGTATGGAGCGTTTTATTGCCCTGTTACTTGAGCATACCGGAGGAAATTTTCCTTTATGGCTAACGCCAGAACAGGCTATAATTTTGCCTGTAAGCGAGAAACATGAAAAATATGCTGAAAAAGTTTTAAAATCCCTAGAAAATAACGAAATTCGCGCCCTCTTGGATAGTAGAAGTGAAACTATTGGCAAGAAAATACGAGAGGCAGAGATGAGCAAAGTGCCATTTATGCTTATTGTTGGTGATACGGATGAAAAGGAAAATACTATTTCCGTTCGAAAGCACGGAGGTAAAGACCTAGGAGCAATAACGATAACAGCGTTTACAGACTTGGTTAATACGGAAATAAATAGTACCTTAAAATCGTTTTGAAAGTGCCTTACCTAGATTTGTTGCAAACCAAATCTCACCTCTTTGAACTAAGTAGGTAAAATGGAAAAGGATTTAAGTAATGTTTAATTAAAAAATACGAGTCATAGCAATACGTAAGAGATTTAGGCCTCAACCTAGAAGAGAAAATAAGAATCCCCACAATATCAATGAAAAAATACTTGCTCCAGAAGTGAGGTTGGTTGGCGACAATGTGGAGGTTGGTGTATACCCGATAAGAAAAGCTTTGGATTTATCCAAAGAATTAGAATTGGATTTGGTGGAAATTTCACCAAAAGCGAAACCCCCTGTTTGTAAGATAATAGATTATAAAAAATTCTTATACGAACAGAAAAAGAGAGATAAGGCCATGAAGGCAAAAGCCTCTAAGGTGGTTGTAAAAGAGATACGATTTGGTCCCAATACAGATGACCATGATTACGAGTTTAAAAAGAAACATGCCGAAAAGTTTCTGAAAGAAGGAGCGAAACTAAAAGCATATGTCTTTTTCAAAGGGCGGTCTATCGTTTACAAGGATCAAGGAGAAATCTTACTTTTGAAGCTAGCTTCAGAGTTAGAGGAATTAGGAAAGGTGGAACAAATGCCAAAACTTGAAGGAAAGAGAATGACTATGTTCTTAGCCCCAAAAACCAAAGGCAAATAGTATATAGGTATCGCTCAGATACCGTATAGTTTATAAAATTATAAACGCTGCTTGCTCATTGTAAGCAGCGTTTAGATTGAAAAAGTTGAACTGATGCCAGTTAATTGCTGAAATAAGTTTAGCATATAGTGAGATTAATTAATTAAATAGGAGAAAATGCCTAAACAGAAAACAAAATCCAGTGCCAAAAAGCGATTTAAGCTTACAGGTTCAGGTAAAATTAAAAGAAAGCACGCTTTTAAGAGCCACATTCTTACAAAGAAATCTAAAAAGCGTAAGCTTAGGCTAACGCATGATGGTTTGGTTCATCAAGCAGATGTTAACAGTATTAAAGAGCAGTTACGTTTAAAGTAACTTAGCCCTTTAAAAAGGTAAAATTATTAACCATGGAGTTAGGCTATAAAAGTTCCAAAATAAAAAACATAGGACGCCTACTACAAAAAATTTAGAAAAATGCCAAGATCAGTAAATGCAGTAGCTTCCAGAGCCAGAAGAAAAAAGGTGATGAAGCAAGCCAAAGGGTACTTTGGAAGACGTAAAAATGTTTGGACAGTTGCAAAAAACGCAGTTGAAAAAGCAATGTTATATGCTTACAGGGACCGAAGAAACAAAAAAAGAACCTTTCGTGCGCTATGGATTACACGTATCAATGCGGGAGCCAGATTACACGGAATGTCCTACTCTCAATTTATGGGTAAAGTGAAAGCTAAAAATATAGAGCTTAATAGAAAAGTTCTTGCAGACCTAGCCATGAATCACCCTGATGCTTTTAAAGCCGTTGTAGACCAGGTAAAATAAATTAAACATATATACATCTCACTTAAAAAATCCGATTCATATGAATCGGATTTTTTTATGTCATACTTGTACCTTTTTTTACTGAAAATATTATTTAATGGCACAGCTATACTAACAAACCCTCTCTATTAAAGTTCCAGATATGGTTAAAACCAAGTCCCTTCCTAAGGCATGATCTCTATGCTCACACATATATACTCCTTGCCATACTCCTAAATTTAATCTTCCATGAGTTATTGGAATTTGTACTGAAGCACCTAACAGGGAGGCCTTAATATGGGCGGGCATATCATCAGGCCCCTCATACGTGTGTGTATAATGAGGTGCGTTTTCAGGCACCATCCTATTCATATGACTTTCAAAATCTGCACGAACCGTTGAATCGGCATTCTCGTTTATTGTAAGACTTGCCGATGTATGTTTAATAAAAACCTGACATATCCCTATTTCAATTTTTGAAATTTCTGGACACTCCGTAACAATTAAATCGGTAATGAGGTGGAATCCTCTGGAAAAAGTAGGAAGCCTAAACGTTTTTTGATACCATTTCATAAGGTTGTTATTTATAAACCGATACGTAAAGTGAATTAAAATAAGGGGTTGACTATACTAACCCTGAGTGTATCCAAAAGTACAGACAGAATACTTTAGCTAAAGGTGTTTTAGCCTTACCATTGATCGGCCTGATACTATTAAATAAAAGCAAAAATTCGTGTAACCGTATCGAGAATCCTTTTCATTAAAATACCTTTACATTCAAAATTATGCAATAAATGGATTTATCCAAAATAAAGATGGTAGTATCTGACATGGATGGTACACTACTCAACTCTAATCACGAAGTTAGTGACCGTTTTTTTAAAGTTTTTGAAATACTAAAATCCAAAGGTATCCTCTTTGTTGCTGCCAGTGGAAGACAATATAATAGTATAATTGATAAACTACATCCAATCAAAAACGATATTGTAGTCATTGCGGAAAATGGGGGGTTTGTAATGCAGCAAGAAAAGGAATTACTATCTACACCATTACCCACTACCCATATTAAAAGGACTTTAGAAATATTGGGTGGGTTTCCCGAAATGCATCCTGTACTTTGCGGAAAGCAAACGGCTTACATAACTGGAAAGTCTTCTGTTTTTGTAGACAAATTAAGAGAATACTATACCGAGTTCGATGTGGTTGATACCTTGGAAAATGTTACCACAGAAATCATCAAAATAGCTATCTATCATTTTGAAAGTTCGGAACATTTTATTTATCCACATGTAAAGTCGCTAGAACAAGAACTTAAAGTGAAAATATCAGGAACAAACTGGGTTGATATTTCCAGTGTTAATGCACATAAAGGGTTTGCATTAGAAAAAGTTATGAAGGCGCATCACATCAATACAGATGAAGTACTCGTATTTGGTGACTATAATAATGACTTAGAAATGCTTGCCTTGTCCGATTTTAGTTTTGCAATGGAAAATGCACATCTTAATGTAAAAAATATTTCAAAATACCAAACCGCATCTAATGATGATTTTGGAGTAGAAGTAGTTTTGGAAAAACTTATATCACAATTGGAATAACTTCATTCAGTCAAAATCAAATCCTAAAGTGACTTCGTTATTTGAAACCTTAAGTAGACTAAACGTTATATTTTCCCCCACAATTATTATTTAATATCATAGTTATGAAATTTAATCAGAATTCTGCCTTAGATCAATTAATGACCCTATTATTCGAACCTTATAAAAAAAGTGTTTCAGATGTACAGAAAGTGTCCAATGCCTTATTGGAAGGCGGAATTATAGCCTCAGAAGATGAAATAGTAAACGACCATATTGCTTTTAGGACCTTGGGCGTTCCTCATTTAGGTATAGCCTCTTTAGAAAATATTTTCCTTCACTATGGGTATAAAAAACGTGATTATTATTTTTTTGAAGGCAAAAAATTAAATGCCTATTGGTATTCACCACCATCCCCAAAGTATCCACGTATATTCATAAGTGAACTTAGGGTTGAAGACTTATCAAGAAGCACTAAAGCACTTATCACTAAATACACAGCTAAAGTTACTTCCGATCTAGTTTCCAATTTAGATTTGAACGACCCCGAGGCAGTGGGTGACTTTTTTTATAAATCGTTATGGGAACTACCAAGTATCGCAGACTACCAAACGCTTGCCACTGATAGTGAGTATGCCGCTTGGGTAATTTACAACCGCTACTATTTAAACCACTATACGATTAGTGTGCATGAGCTTAAAGAAGGATATAACACCATGGAAACGTTTAACGAATTCTTAGTAGGTATTGGCATAAAACTAAACAACTCTGGCGGTATTATCAAACAAAGTGCCGATGGACTTCTTAGACAAAGTAGCTCTATAGCTAAAATGATAGAGGCCACATTTATGAACGGTAAAACAATGGAGATTCCGGGAAGCTATGTAGAATTTGCAGAACGACTACCCTTACCGGAATTTAAACATTTGGTACAATCAGAGGTTTCTAGAATACAACGAAGAGATGGGTTTGAGTCGGCCAATGCTGATAAAATTTTTGAAAGCACCTACGCCTCTCAAACAGATTCCAAAACAGACTAAGTTTTCTGCTTTTTCTTGCGCGCTGCTGGGAAAAGCACGTTGTTCAAAATTAATCGATATCCCGGCGAGGTTGGATGTAACTCCAATTCTGTTTTGGGATCTCCTACCCTATGCTGGTAATCTTCTGGATCATGACCTCCGTAAAAGGTAAAAAATCCTTTTCCATTTATTCCATGTATATATCTGGCTTCTCCGTTTAGTTTGTTTTCTCCAAGAACTAGCACGGTAGGTTTAATTTGTGATTTATTGAAGGCGGTGGTCTGCCCCATAAAACCCTTTACCAAAGAGGTATGATTTTGGCACAGCATAGTAGGCACAGCATCCCATTTTGCAGAAAAATCCATCAACGAAAAATAATCAGACTCCTTGGGAACGTTTCCTCTTTTTTTGGTCATATCTATTGAAGAAAACTCATATTTCATAGGACTACGCTCCAATACAAAATCTGTAAAAGCAAAAGTCTTACTAAAGCTCAAACCAGCTTGGTAGTTAGGGTCTGAGGCATCCCCATCGAACATCGGTTCGCAAATATCCACACCATCCGCTGCAAGGGCAATATCAAAACTATCTGTTGCAGAGCACATGGCGAACATAAATCCGCCACCTATAACGTAATTTCGTATTTTTAAAGCAACGGCTCCCTTTTCTTGAGACACTTTATCATAGCCTAATTTCTTTGCCAGTTTTTCTGACGCTGCCTTCCCATCAATATACCATGGTGTTGCCCTATATGCTCCATAAAATTTTCCATATTGACCTGTAAAATCCTCATGATGCAAATGCAACCAGTCGTATAAAGCCAGTTTATCATTTAATACCTCTTCATCATAAATAGTGACATATGGTATCTCAGCATAAGTCAATACCATCGTAACGGCATCATCCCACGGCTGGTTTCCTTGTGGCGAGTACACGGCAATCTTAGGTGCTTTCTCCAAAATAACGGCGTCTTGGTTTTTAGATGGACTACTGATCTCATCCAAAATAGCATTCGCTTGACTATCAGATACAATTTCAAACGAAACGCCTCTTATTTGACATTCTTTCCGGATGCTTTCTCCATCGGGCATCAAGAAAGAACCGCCCCTATAGTTTAAAAGCCATTGTACTTTTTGCTGTTTGGCAAGCACCCAATAGGTGATTCCGTATGCCTTTAAATGATTTTTCTGGTAATCGGCATCCATAGGTATTAGAATGGAGGATGCTGAGATCTGCAACGAAAATAGAAACAATAAAAAAGAGAAAAGACTTTTTGGCATGCGCTTTATATTATTCAGTCATTTCAAAGATAGAAGAAAAACCTCCGAGTTGTATTTTGTGAACAGTTAAAGAATTTGCAAAACTGTATACAAATTTGCCCTTAGTCATATTTGAATCTGCGCTTTAAATTCAGCTAAAAATCAAAAAAGCAAGTATCGCAAAGAATTCCCTTTTGAAAGAAACTCAGCACACTAAAAAGGTACATCGTTATCCTCCTCAGAATCTAAACCTTGATTCATATTACTGCCAAACGCTTCTTTTGTCGTGGGTAAACTTTTAGTCGCAAAAGGATTTTCCTCGTTTTCATTCATTTTAGACTGAAATTCGAAAGGTGAGTCAAAATCATCAAGATTATCAAACTTACCTAGGTTTCCGATAAACTTCAATCTAATACTATCCAAACCACCGTTCCTGTGCTTGGCCACAATCAACTCTCCCTGGCCTTGGGTAGGGCTTCTTTCTTCATCGTCCCACTCATCTATCTTATAATATTCAGGTCTGTAAATAAATGCTACAATATCGGCATCTTGCTCAATTGCACCAGATTCCCTAAGATCTGATAATAACGGACGTTTACTACCTCCACGTGTTTCTACAGCCCTTGAAAGCTGTGACAATGCGATTACGGGAACATTTAGTTCCTTAGCCAATGCTTTTAGGTTACGGGAAATCGTAGAAATTTCCTGTTCCCTGTTTCCTCCTTTTTGGGAACCTCCGGCCGTCATCAATTGTAAGTAATCGATAACAATCATTTTAATACCGTGTTGGGATGCCAGTCGTCTAGCTTTTGCCCTAAGGTCAAATATAGAAAGTGATGGTGTATCATCTATGAACAAAGGTGCCTTTTCTAAAGCTTTTACTTTTACATTCAACTGTTCCCACTCATGTTTTTCGAGTTTACCTGTACGCAGCTTTTCGGAGGACAACCCTGTTTCGGAGGATATCAAACGTGTAATCAATTGTACTGAGGACATCTCACAGGAGAAAAATGCTACCGGTATATTGTGATTTACCGCCATGTTTTTTGCCATAGATAAGGTTAATGCCGTTTTACCCATACCGGGACGCGCTGCGATGATAATTAAATCACTTGGCTGCCAACCAGAGGTAAGTTTATCCACTTTATCAAAACCGGAGGGTACACCACTCAACCCTTCCTTGTTGGCAATTTCTTCAATTCTTTTCTTGGCTTGTATCACCAAATTCTGAGCTGTTTCAGCAGAGCGCTTTAGATTACCCTGAGTAACATCGTACAACTTGGATTCCGCAGCATCCAAAAGGTCAAAGACATCAGTACTCTCATCGTATGCCTCCTCTATAATTTCGTTAGAAATTTTAATCAAACTACGCTGAATGAACTTTTGGAGGATAATACGAGCGTGAAACTCAATATGCGCCGAAGAAGCCACTTTTTGTGTCAGTTTAATCAAGTAAAAATCACCTCCTGCCGCCTCCAACTTACCTGCTTTCTTCAATTGAGAAGAAACCGTTAGTAAATCTACCGGCTGAGACTCTTCGAATAAAATGAAGATTGCTTCATAGATGAATCTGTGTGCGTCCTTATAAAATACATCTGGATGCAAAATATCGATAACCTCATCGACCCCTTTTTTATCTATCATCATCGCACCAATCACAACTTCCTCCAAATCAACGGCTTGTGGCGGTATTTTACCTCTTTCAAGGCTTATGATAGTAGATTTATCGATCTTACGACCAACTAAGGGTTTCGTGTTTTCCATGGATACGAAAATATGCAATTAACATTTAGCTAACAGTGGAATTCCTTTTTAGGATGTTCACAAATCACTAACGTTGTCTGTTAATAAGTTACAATTTTATGTTGATAACAAAAAAAATCCAGAGTTTAAAAATTCTGGATTTTCTTGAGGTTACAAAAATGGTCTATCAACCATTGAAAACACCCATCTGTTCGTATTTATCCATACGCTGTTTTACTAATTCTTTTGGTGATAACTTTTGAAGTTCACCATAATGGGAAACTATTTTATTTTTCAGAATATCGAAAGTTTTATCCCTGTTCGCGTGCGCACCTCCTGCAGGTTCCCTAACAATTTCATCTATTAACTTTAGTTTCTTCATATCGGTAGCGGTTAATTTTAAGGCAGATGCAGCGATTTCCTTATATTCCCAACTTCTCCATAAGATAGAGGAGCAAGATTCTGGTGATATAACCGAGTACCATGTATTTTCCAACATCAGTACTTTATCCCCAACGCCAATCCCCAATGCACCACCTGAAGCACCTTCGCCTATAATAGCGACAATAATTGGTACTTTAAGCCTTGTCATTTCCAAAATATTCCTAGCAATAGCTTCTCCCTGTCCTCGCTCTTCCGCTTCAATTCCTGGATATGCTCCTGGCGTATCTACCAAACAAATTACAGGAACATTAAATTTTTCGGCCGACCTCATCAAACGAAGCGCTTTACGATACCCTTCAGGATTTGCCATACCAAAATTTCTATATTGCCTTGTCTTTGTATTATATCCTTTTTGCTGCCCAACAAACATAAAAGACTGGTCTCCTATTTTTCCAAGCCCACCAATCATAGCTTTGTCATCTTTTACGGTACGATCACCGTGAAGCTCCAAAAAAGTATCTCCACAAATAGCTTTGATATAGTCTAAGGTATATGGTCTGTTTGGGTGTCTTGAAAGTTGAACACGCTGCCAAGCCGTAAGATTCTTATAAATGTCCTTTCTAGTTTCCGTTAATTTTTTCTCTATCTGTTTGCAGGTTTCGGTAACATCAACATCACTCTCTTTACCAATAATCATACACTTGTCCAATTGGTCTTCCAGCTCCTTTATAGGAAGTTCAAAATCCAAATATTCCATAGTTCAAAAAAAAATTTAGTTAGTTGTGAGTTCAAAGATAAAACTTTAAAGCCTAACCTTTAGGTGAAGACTGCTTTTTACTAGCCCTATGTTTTAAAATACCGTTTGTAATTACTGTAGCGAATATAATCAGTGCACCCACATAAAAAAGAGAATTCATTTTTTCCTCCGAGCCGAAAAACACCAATGCCAACAATATGCCGTATACGGGTTCCAAATTATTGGTTAACATAACCGTATAGGCGGTAAGCACCCGCATAATTTTTACAGATGCGATGAAGGCGTATGACGTACATACTAGTGACAAAACAATTAGATACCACCAATCAGAAACTTCTAATCTAAAAAATTCAAAAGTAAAACCTCCTGTAACTGAAAGCAACAGGGTTAAGAATAAAGTTCCGATTACTAGCTCATAGAACGATATTACAGATGGTCTATTCTTCTTCACCAACTGTGCGTTTACAATCGAAAAAACAGCGGCCAAAAAGGAAGAAATTAAAGCGATTATCATACCATAAACATAGTTAGACTCTACACGAAAAATAAGATATAGCCCTAAAATGACTAATAATCCTAATAGCAATTCATACCCAACTATTTTACGGTTGTACACTATTGGCTCTATAATAGCAGTAAACAATGCTCCAGTGGACATCATGGCTAGGGCTACGGAAACTGTAGATGCCTTAATCGCCAAAAAAAAAGTAACCCAATGTAAGGCTACTATAATGCCCGCAAAAGTGAACCACAATAAGGTCTTCGTATTTACGCGCAGTGTGAATTTTGAAAAACGAATGTATACGAGAATGAATAGGGAGGCCAATCCCATACGATACCAGACCAGCGGTAAGGAGTCTATAGAAATTAGTTTTCCAAGAATCGCCGTAAAACCATAAATAAAAACTATAATTTGGAGATGGATGAGATTGCTTAATCTATCTTTTTGCATTCTGTAGCAAGTAAAAAGCCAAAACGCCAAAAACAACATTAGGGATAATTACAGCCAACAAAGGAGGAAATCCTGATTGCTCTGCAAGGGTACCAAAAACTTTATCAAAAAATACAAACACGAAGGCCACTAAAATTCCGAACGCTAGGTTAATCCCCATTCCTCCGCGTCTTTTTACCGAGGATACAGCAACAGCAATAATGGTTAAAATAAAAGCCGTTAATGGCAAGGCCCACCTTTTGTATTTTACAAGAACATAAGTATTAATGTTGGATGCCCCTTTTCTTTTTTGGCTTTTGATGAACTCGTCTAATTCATAAAGATTCTTCGTTTCTGCTACATAGGATACCTGCGTAAGGTCGTTGATTTTGAAAGGAAACAGAGTATCAAGGCGCCTTTTACTTTCAATAAATGCACTATCTCCTTTAACCGTTCGTTTACTATAGGAAGTTAATCTATAGGTACTATCTTTTTCTACCCATCTAATATTTGCTGCGGAAATTTTAAATTTAAGTTCATTCTTTTCATCAAAACGTTCAAACGTGAAATTGTTTCCCAACTGCCGGGCTGGATCAAAACTACTCACATAAATAAAATCAGTTTCATTCAACTGATTGAAAATATTATTGGTGATACGGTCTTTCTTTCCCTTTTTAAGGTATTTGAACTTAAATTCATTAAAGCCAAGACTGGCATTAGGTACGATGAACATGGTCATAAAGAACATCAATACCGCTATCATAGATGCTCCAATTAAGTAAGGACGTAAAAACCTACCATAAGAAACACCAGAGCTTAAAATAGCTACAATTTCAGTGTTATTGGCGAGTTTAGAGGTAAAGAAGATTACCGATAAAAAAAGAAAAATAGGAAATAGCAGATTACCAATGTAAATGGTGAAGTTGAGATAATACGTCAAGATTTCGTTTAGTGGGGCTTCATTATCAATCATTTTGCCTATCTGCTCTGCCAAGTTCACCATAATACCAATGGGAATGAAGAGGAGCAACATCAAAGAAAATGTGGCCAAATACCGCTTTAATATGTATTTATCAATTATCGAAAGCATTAGAGCCTTTTATCCATTTGTTTTACCATCCGATCTTTCCATTCTCTAAAATCACCTGCCAAAATATGCTTTCTGGCCTCGCGTACCAACCAAAGATAAAATCCTAGATTATGTATCGTAGCAATTTGTTTTCCTAAATATTCATTAGCTGCGAACAAATGTCTCAAATACGCCTTGCTATACTCACGATCGACAAAAGTAGTTCCCATTTCATCCAATATAGAAAAATCATCTTCCCACTTCTTATTCTTTATATTGATGGAGCCATGAGCCGTAAACAACATTCCATTTCTAGCATTTCTGGTCGGCATAACGCAATCAAACATATCTACCCCAAGGGCAATATTTTCTAAAATATTTATCGGTGTCCCTACCCCCATTAAATATCTGGGTTTATCCTCTGGTAATATTTCGCAAACCACCTCGGTCATTGCATACAACTCATCCGCTGGTTCTCCTACAGAAAGGCCACCGATTGCGTTTCCTTCTGCACCTGAATTGGCAATATATTCGGCGGACTGACGCCTTAAATCGGTATACGTTGATCCCTGCACAATCGGGAAAAAAGTCTGAGCATAATCATATTCCAAAGGTGTTTTTTCGAGATGATTGATACATCTATCCAACCAGCGATGCGTCATATGCATAGATCGTTTTGCGTAGTTGTAATCGCAAGGATATGGGGTACATTCATCAAAGGCCATAATAATATCCGCACCAATGACCCGCTGTATTTCCATTACATTCTCCGGGGTAAACATATGGGTAGAACCATCTATATGGGATTTAAACTTTACGCCTTCCTCCTTTATTTTTCTATTTGCAGATAGGGAATACACTTGGTATCCTCCACTGTCCGTTAAGATATTCTTTTCCCATCCCATAAACTTATGCAGACCCCCGGCTTGTTTTAATATATGCGTCTTGGGCCTTAGGAACAAATGATAGGTATTGCCTAAAATAATATCAGGTTTAATTTCTTCCCGTAGTTCTTTTTGGTGTACTCCCTTTACGGAAGCAACGGTACCCACAGGCATGAAAATAGGCGTTTGTATGGAACCATGGTCTGTTTTAATGGTTCCTGCCCTTGCTTTGCTAAGTGGATCGGTCTTGTGTAAAGTAAATTTCAAAAGCTTATGAATAAGGATACAAATATAACGAACTCAAAGTCCCCAAAACTTAATAAAAAGCAAATATCTAAAAGGGGTAAATCTATATCTTAATCGATTAAATAATATACCGCTCGCTAGTCCATATTGGCATAAAACAATAAAGCATAAGGCTTTGCGTTCTGATGTTATAGCGAGAAATGGGATGTTTGGTATTGTTATTGATTACCGTTTTCTCATCAAAACAAAATGATTATGAAAAAAATAGTTTTAATTACAGCAGTAGTGCTGTCAGGATTTTTTGGTTTAGCACAAAATGGTTCTGGATTTGGCATTAAGGGTGGTATAAACTACGCCGGTAATGGGGATTTCTTTGATTCCGCAGAAAACGCGGTGCAAAGTCCTGACAGAAATGTGGGCTACCATGTAGGTGTTTTTGGCAAATTAGGAAATAAGATATATATAAGGCCTGAATTGGTATATACCAGCACCACATCCGACTACGATGAAGGAGACTTAAGAATAAACAAATTGGATGTTCCTGTTTTAGTAGGTATTAAAGTTATAGGCCCTTTAAGCATATTTGCAGGCCCGGCGTTCCAATATATTTTGAATAGTAAGTTTGATGGGGTAACTATCGATAACATTGAAAATGATTTTACCGTTGGCCTAAACATAGGTGCAGGAGTAAGTTTCGGGAAATTTGGTTTAGATGTACGTTACGAAAGAGGTTTTAGCGAGAACGAATTGAATTTCATAGATAGTACCCAACTTACCCTTAACGACGACCGAGTAGATACCAGACCTGACCAAATCATATTGAGCTTGTCCCTAAAACTTTAGTGCAGCACTAAAGACAGCAAAAAAGAGCCCTTTAAGAATAAACTTAAAGGGCTCTTTTTTGCTGTCTTTTAATGAAATTTGTAATAATAAATATATAAAGTAACATGCTACTATAAGATTATTTAAACCAAATTGTTATTTCAAAAAAAAATGAGTGTCAAATGGCCTTATTCGTAACCTGAATCTATGAAAATTAGAGATTACAGTATCTTATTTTAGATTCTAAAACCTATGTATTAAATATTTGGAAATAATTCTAACATCAATAAATTCATAGGAAATAGCTATGAATCAATATCCAAATGGTCAGAAATCCCATCACCATCGGTATCTTTAAAGGATAAAAATGTACCATCTGCATTCAAGTTTATTTCCTCTATGGTTGGAATGCCATCATTGTCATCGTCAGCATCACGATAGTTAACAATAGTTGCTTGTACTTCATCCGCACTATCTGTATTGTCGTTGTTGAGATTTCCGTCCATATTAAGATCTTCCAAAATTGAAGGAATACCATCCTGATCTGTATCGGTGTTAGGCTCAAACGAGTACGCATCTATCTTGAAAACCAAAGGAGCATAAATTGGAATTAAATTACTCGTAGGAGTATTAAAGTATGCTAGCTCAGAAGGCATAAAAATAGCGCCAATACCATAGTCTTCATAAGTAAACGTTCCATCTCCATTTTCTATTACAGCACTTCCTGTTTTAAAATATTCCATCCCGTTACCAAAGCCACGAACAACCTGAGACAGATTAAATTTTACAGGTTGGCTAACTTGAGAATCAAATACTTGTCCGTTTAATAAAGAACCCTCATATCTTAAAATAGAGTTATCTCCAATAGTAGGTACTGACTCCGACACCCCTTGCCTAACTACTAAATAATATAATTTACTATTTACAACTTCATCACCGGATACTACGCCCACGTCTGCAGATGTTACCGTAATAGTTTCCGAACCAAACTCGACTGCATTAAGTTGACTACTATCAAAAATGGAAATTTTATCCGAGTTATCACCGGATATAGTATCGAATCTTATTCTAAAGTCAAAATCTGCTGGAGGACTTTGGAATTCCTCATAGTTATAAAAATGACTCTTTAAAAAAGCTACTATTTCCGTATCATTGTCAACAGCAACCTCGCTTAACAACCTTGGAGGTATCACCTGTGCTTGGGGTCCTTCATCATCATCTCCACAAGACCACGCTGCAGCTGCCAACCATACAACTAAACAGATATTTTTTAATTTCATCATTTTAATTATTAAGCGCGCAAGATACAATTTTCCCCTATTTTTGCTTAGAACCTTAACAAAGATTTTTATTTGTAATGCGGATAGATAAATACTTGTGGAGTACACGTTACTTTAAAACACGGAATATTGCCACAAATGCCTGTAAAAAAGGGCATGTTAAAATAAACGAACACGTTGCAAAGCCAGGCAGGGAAGTTTTTCCGACGGATGCTATAATCGTGCGAAAGAATCAAATCAACTATCAATTTAAGGTACTAGATATTCCACCAAGTCGTGTAGGGGCAAAACTGGTAGACATGTACAGAAAAGACACTACCCCAAAAGAGGCCTTTGAGCACAATGAGCTATTAAAATACTCAAAGGAATACTATCGAAAAAAGGGTGCTGGAAGACCTACAAAAAAAGACCGTAGAGAAATAGATGACTATTTAGATGAGCCAATAACGTCGGAAAAACCAAATGAAACAGACAAGCCAACCGATTCAGAAATAGATAAAGACGCATAGGTAAAACACACGTTATATTTAAAACTTAAAGTATTAGACTAATGGAACAACTTATTCTTTCCCATGACCAGATACAGTTCAAGACAAAACGTATCGCCTACCAGATTTATGAAGCTAATGTAGATGAGAAACAAATCATCATTGCAGGAATAGATGGAGGAGGCACCAAGTTTGCAAAAAAGATAATCGCTGTACTTCGTAAGATTACTAATGCAGAAATAACATTGTGCAAGGTAATGATGGATAAGAGCAACCCACTAAAAAGTGGTGTTAGCACTTCTATTTCGGAGAATGATTTCAAAAACAAGTCTATAGTACTGGTAGACGATGTGCTAAACTCAGGCACAACTCTTATCTATGGCGTGCATCATTTTTTGAGAACACCATTAAAACAGCTCAAAACAGCCGTTCTGGTAAACCGAAACCATAAAAAATATCCTGTAAAAGCAGATTATAAAGGAATTTCATTATCCACTTCTTTGCAAGAACATGTAAATGTGTTGTTTGAATCGAAAAATGATCGGGTGTTTTTAAACTAACCGCTTCACTAATTCGTTAGCTAATTCTTCGGGAGTAGTTTCGTTATAAGAAATGGTAATATTGGCTTGGTTGTAGTAAAAACTCCGCTCAAAAAGATGTTTCCCAATAAATTCTGGTAATTCGGCATTTGCTATATCCCTGATTAGTGGCCGTTGAGCCTTCTCTGTAGAAAGTCTCCTTACTAGTTCATCTAAAGAAACCTTCAGATAAACACTATTTGCTGTTTTATGAGTTATTGCCTCCATATTTGCACCATAACATGGTGTTCCACCACCAGTGGACAACAAAAAATTTGAATCAGAACTTAAAATTTCATTCAAATAAAAAAATTCTTTTTTTCTAAAATACAGCTCACCCTTCTCCAAAAATAACTGCGCTATGGTTTGTTCTTCTGCTTTTTCGATATACCCGTCCAGATCTAAAAATTTAATTTTCAAGCGTTTAGCTACTAACTTTCCTATCGTAGTTTTTCCACTACCCATATACCCTACCAATACTATTTTCACGTGTTTGTTTTGTGTAAAATTGAACTAATTTTAATCGATTTCAAAAAAAAAAAAAATTCTCTTAAAATGCACTTGTATAGTAAATGAATCCTCTTATATTTGCACCCGCAATGAGGGAAATATCCTGATTTGTTTTTGACCTGGTAGCTCAGTTGGTAGAGCATCTCCCTTTTAAGGAGAGGGTCCCGGGTTCGAGCCCCGGCCAGGTCACTTTAATGAAATCCAATCTATTTATTTAGATTGGATTTTTTCGTTTAAAACCCTACCCCTACTAGTTTTAAAGGTGTTTTAGCAAATTCCTCCTAAAAGTCAACTTGTCAAGTTTAAAGAATGAAAAAGGTTACCATTAAGGTTACCATTATTATTCTCGAGGTTACCATTTTTGAAATTTGAATTGTATGCCAATTGTTTAACATTAAAATCAATTGGTTATGAACCCAAACAAATTATCTATTCGTTTCGTAATACTCAAAGCGAAAATTAATAAGCAAGGTCTATGTGCTATCTCATGCAGACTTACATTCAAATCTAAAAGAAAAGCATTTTCTACAGGCTTATTTGTAAATCCTGATAACTGGAATGCTAAAAAACAAGTCTCAATTTCAAAATCAATAGCAAGTCAGCAACTAAATACTCAATTACAGATTATTGAGGGAAATATCAAAAAGGAATACTTAAAACTACAGCTTTCCGAAATTGAATTTACCGTTGAAGATATATTTAAACATTATTTAGGTGAACCTAGCCGTCAGGAAACCTTTTTGATAGCCTACTTTAAGAAGTTCCTTGAAAAAAAGAATAATTTAATTGGCATCGACATAGAACTAGCCACCTGGAAGAAATATTATTATGCTTGCATACAGGCAGAATCCTTTATTAGATGGCAGTATAAGAAGCAAGATATACCCTTCAGTAAGCTAACTATACAATTCTTAGACGACTTTGAGTTCTATTTGAAAACAGAGAAGAAACAGCGTCAGGTTACTGTAAACAAGACCATACAACGCTTCAGAAAACCTATTTTAACGGCTGTTGGTGAGGGATATTTAGATAAAGACCCTTTTGTGCTTCATAAGCCAAGAAGGGTCATAAAAGGCGTTATTTTTCTTACTGTGGAAGAATTAGATACCCTTGAAAACTATGAAATTATTCAACCTAGATTACAAGTAGTCAAAGACCTCTTTATCTTCTGTTGTTATACGGGATTGGCGTATCATGAAATGTCTATCTTACAAAGAGAACACATCATAAAAGGCTTTGATGGCAATGAATGGATTCAAATGAAACGCAAGAAAACAGGAAAGATGATTTCTGTACCCCTTTTACCTAAAGCTAAGACAATTTTAGATAAGTACAAGGATGATAAACATTCTGCATTACCAAAATTCAGCAACCAGAAAATCAACTCCTACTTAAAGGAAATTGCTGCCGTTGTTGGCATAAAGAAGCGAATAAGTCATCATATGGCAAGAAAGACATTTGCATCTACTGTGCTCCTTTATAATGACGTACCTATGGAGATTGTGAGTGAATTGCTAGGACACTCAAGTATAAAAATAACCCAAGAGTATTATGGGAAGGTTGTGCAGAAAAGAGTTAGTGAGGAGATGAAAAGGTTGATGAAGAAATAGTTCCTTCTGAGAACTGAACTAGAGCTTTACCGAGAATACGTTGTTGCATCTAGTTATTTTCTAAACTGGTAATACCTCTTTTAATTAGATGCATTAATTTTGGGTCTAAAACGTTAAAAATTTTTTCGTTTTTTGGACCTAATTTTGAATCCTCTTCTACCAATTTGTATTTTACCATAGATTCTACTTTCCCTGTACTCCATCTTGTTTTTTGATTAAAAGTTGTGTTAAAATCTAAAATTGTAATATTAATTTTCCTTGTTCGTAAAATTAAATTTATCATACTAATAACATCTTTATTTTTACCTGTCCTTGATGGGTACATTGATAAATAATCATATCTATTGGCAAATTTTATTAACCCTTTTGACACAGATTCAGTTTCAAAGATTGAAGAATCGCTATTAGAGGTTTGATAATCGTAGATATCGGATAAACATGAAATTAAATCCCTTGGTGATTTATTTGAAATATTAATAACATTATCTTTATCAGCCTCGAGAAGGAATAAGCTTGAAAAGCTTCTTGTATTTCCTGAAAAATGTGAAATTCGTTTATCAATTAATGGCTCCATATCATTTTTCCTCCAACTAATATCTATTTCTTTAAATTTATCGAAGCGCACTTTTTTAGCTAGGATTGGTTTTACTTCTGACCATAAACTAAATGCTATTGCAATGTCATTTTGTAATAACAGCTCGGTATCTGTTAAAATACTTTCTGTAAAACTTGCTATTTTACCTATTTCTTGATTTAACTCTTGAAATTCATCCACTTTGTCGAATAGTACAACAGAAGATTTATAGTAAGTTTTTTTCGTTATTAAATTTAATTTATTTAGAAGTTCTTTCAGGTGACGTTTACTATTTTTAAGTTCTTGTTCTTGATGACTTGCTGAAATATTGATATTATCCATTTCAGACAGATATTCAATATAAGCAGTTTTGGTTTCAACACTATTCAGGTTTAACGAATCTGCAATTAGTTTTGATGTTATTAAAATCCCAGTACCAATCAATGAATTAGTTGGTTTAACAACCCGATTATATAAATTTATGAACCAATTTTTTGTTTTTATACTATTAATATTATCAAATCTTGTTTCGTATTCGGTTTTAGTTATTGGTTGAAAAAAAAGTTTAACTAATAAACACAAAGCTTCTTTATCTTCTTTGTTTAGCATTTTTAAATAAACTTTGTTTTTATCTAAAAACAGGACATATTTAGTTACAAATTCCTGCAAAATTAAATTTAATAATTCAATTTTATTATCAGTCAATGATACTTCATCAAATCGGTCGATAATTATAGTTAAAACTTGCTCTTTTTCTAAATCTGTTTTTAATTTATGAATTATTGAAGATTTGCCGTGCCCCCTTTGACCTAGAATAAATCTACTTGTGCCAGATTTCAAATCATCTAATAAAGTTTGATAAAAAGTAGGTTCATAAAAAATCTCATTATGAAATTCTATTTCTTCTTCTGCAGAAAATTTTGAAAATGGGTTTCTAGAAAACCCCAAACTAAGATTAAGTTTACTTGTCATTAATTTGGTTTAGTATTTTCTTAAATGTTTGCCTACCTGCTTTTATAAATGTAAAATACATTCTAATGCTAAGATAATCGTATAAAATCGATGTGTTAATCTTATTTAAAATTCCTGAAGTTAGGCTATTAACAATAAAATTCCTGCATAAACTCAAGAACAATAGTATTAACATAGATTGTGTTCATTTCAATTTATCCTAATTAATCTAGCTTGAATTTCACTCCTTTTATAGTAAACCCTACCACCAATGCCATGGGCAAGTAGCTGGTCCTTTTTCGTCCAGTTGTGGAGAGTAGACATATTTACCTTGAAATAATTTACTGTTTCTTGCCTAGTCATTAACTTCTGAGGCTCATTCGGCTAAAAATTCTTTTTGATATCCTCCAGTTCTTGCTGAATCAGTGATAGTTTTTCTATAACTGTTTCCATAGCCGTTGGTACATCTTCAAATTTTAAGTTATTCATATTAAAGCTTTTAAAAATTAATCAACTAAAATAACAAACCATGACCGCACAAATAAGAGAGATAATAATAATTAATGATGAACAGCATGGTATGGACTCCACTCCATTAGAACCGTATCTAAATAAGTTATCTAAAGTGCAAAATTTCAATTTCAGAACAACGGCTTGTTGGCGGGGCTATAGAGGAACATGGAAGCTAGAGCATGACCAACTCTATTTAGTATGTTTAGAGGGGAATAAGGTAGATAAAGCATCTAGAACCATTATAGAAGTAGGAATGGAATACTTATTCCCTGGTCAACAGAAAGTTTTTGCAAACTGGTTTTCTGGGGTAATAGCTGTGCCTCATGGAGAGGTTCTTACCTACGATTACGATAATTATTTACCCAGTTACGAACATACTTTGCATCTAACATTTGATAAAGGGATTCTAATTGATTTTAAGTCTGTAGATGCTATGGAGAAAATGGTCAATGATATTCAAATAAAAAAACTAGTTCGAAACCTAAGTTTTTGGGAAAGAATACAAAATTTGCTAGTCAAATTTTAATATTTCATCTCTCTTTTCATGTTTAAAAATTTTCCCAAGATATTTTTTTCAACTCTTTTTTGAAAGTGAGAACGCCCTAACATAGACTTCAACCCCCACCCTTTTATGGTTTTGGGGATACCCCCCGTATTATTTAATCTTTAAAATTTTAGAACTATGGTTACGATTGTAGATTACAAAACCTATCAAAGAAAAGATGGGTCAGAATTCCACGCACTTGTGGTTCAAGGAGGAGTTGAAGCTGTCAAAAGTAAAGAAAGTGGCAAAACCTATTTAACGGCAAAGACTGCCAAGGTACCCTGCACTTTTGATATTATGACCTGTGAAAGCCTTAAAGGAACTACCCTTCCTGGAGGAATCAAAAAAGTGAATGTTGAGCCTTATGAATATGCCATTCCAAGCACTGGTGAAATCATAAATCTAACCCACCGAAACGAATATATTGGTGAGGAAGAAAGTATAGTCAATAATAATGTAATAGATAAGGCACTAGCGGTATAATTACCGTTTTGCATCTACAAGAACAAAGGACCTCTTTTTAGGGGTCTTTTTTTGTTCCAAAGCAGATGACCAAGCCTCATATTTTTAATTATAAACCTAAATAAAAAACATTATGAAATTACAACAAGCACAAAGAAACCAAGTAAAATTAAGGCTTGGACTCAGTGGAGCTAGTGGATTTGGTAAAACCTATTCCGCATTGCTTTTAGCTTATGGCATAACCAATGATTGGTCTAAGATTGCTATTATTGATACAGAAAATAACAGCGCAAACCTTTACGCTCATCTTGGCAGTTTTAACGTATTGCCCTTGAATGAGCCCTATACTCCAGAACAGTATATAAATGCCCTTAAAACATGTGAAAAGGCTTCTATGGAGGTCATAATCATCGATAGTATTACCCATGAGTGGCAAGGTAAAGGTGGTTGCCTACAGATACATGAACAATTAGGAGGAAGGTTCCAAGACTGGGCTAAAGTTACACCAAGGCATCAAGCATTTATTGATGCCATTTTACATGCAAAATGTCATGTAGTTACTACGGTAAGGCGTAAAGTTGACTATTCCATGGACTCTACTTCAAATGGGAAGACAAAGGTGGTCAAACATGGTTTAAAAGCCATTACACGTGAAGGTTTCGAGTATGAACTGACAGCAAACTTCGAGCTGATAAATGAAAATCATTTGGCAAAGGCATCTAAGGACAGAACGGAATTATTTTCTGGAAAACCTGAGTTTGTTATAAATGCATCTACGGGTAGAAAGTTGATGCAATGGTGCAATCAAGGATTGTCGGTAGACCAAGCTAGAAAAGAAATAGAAGTTTGCACAACCATAGAGGGGTTAAGACATTTGTACCAAAAGTATATTGGATTAAAAGAACTGACACACCCTATAATCATTAATCGTAAGGCTGAATTGGAAGCAATTCACAGCCAAGTAGTATCCAAAAAGGAAATTATTAACCCATTAAAAACAAAAGAACATGGAACTAATAACTAATCACAATCCGTATTCTATGATAGAAGATGTCGCAGAGCCTATGAATAATTCAACCAGTCCATTTATTGAAGCCAATACACAAGAGGTCTCTTTGGAACACCTAAAAAATGATTGCATTATTCCAGTTTTTTCAAAAGACAACGAAACTACTATTTCCCACTACCAATTTATTAACCAAGCTCAAGAAGCGATGACGCGTCTTTTTCCTGATATGGGGATTGCAGTACCTAAAGTTAGGATTAGTCATGTGGTGAAGGGTAGAATACCATCAGCAGTAGGGAAACCAGCTAAGGAACTTTTGGCACATGAGAAAACCATTTACTATGAACGCTGTGCTTTCATTATTGAAGTGCCAGGAATGAAGCATACGGTCAATGGCAATGAGCTTAATTTAAGTATTGGAGGTGTAAGGGCTTACAATCAAGAGAACTTGTATAGTGGGAAATCCCTAGAAAAATTCAAAATCTTCATTGGGTTTAAAAATAGCGTATGCACTAACCTCTGCATCAGTACGGATGGTTTTTCAAATGAAGTGCGGATTGGTTCTATTCTTGACTTAGAACACCAGATGGGGCCATTGTTTTCTAACTATAACACGGAGCAACATTTGGGTATAATGGTAGACATGAGCAAGTACAAACTATCTGAAAGGCAGTTTGCACATTTTATCGGGAAACTACGCATGTACCAACATTTGGATAAAACAGAACAAAAAACGGTATTCCCAATAGCCTTGAATGATAGCCAAATAAACAATGTGATTAAGAACTATTATGGCTGCCCCAATTTTGGAAGGAGTCCAGATGGTTCCGTAAACCTATGGAATCTGTACAATATGTTCACCGAAGCAAACAAGAGTTCCTACATAGATAGCAATTTTGAACGCAATGTAAATGCGTACGAGTTAGTGAATAACCTAGGGAATTCCATTCAAAATGGAACTTCCAATTGGCTCTTGTCATAATTATATTATAGCCATTTGCATCTTTTCCAAATTTTAAAGGTTGTGAATAGCATCTACAAAATAAAGATATGACAGATAAACAATTGGCTGAAATATTGAAATACAGCTCCCCTAACGAACTTTACATAGTTACCTGGAACAACCTTTTAAAACTGCTTATAACCCCTTTTAAAGTATCTGTAACAAAGGACTTAGAAGGGTTTAGCTTAGGAACAATTTTGTGGGTGGACGAGGTTAAGGTGACAATGGAACTGAAAACAGTGTTTATCATTATGGGTAAAGCGTACAATTACCATCATTTTGATATTCTGCACGAAGTTATCGAATAGCTATAGATATTAAGCAGTCATGCTGTATTTTGGATAACCAAGCTTTTGAGACGGTTCCTGCTTTATCAAAGAACCACTGAAAATGATTTTGAGCTCATTTAGTAGAATTAGGAGGGCTAATTTATGTCTTCCTAATTCTCTTTTTAGTATGAAAAAATAATTTTTTTAATGACACATAATAATCTTTTAAGTTATTGATTGTCATGTTATTAGTTACAAAATAATTACGATTTTACTTGCTTTTTTCGTTTATTTTTTGTATATTTACTACTTATGATTAACTGCAATTATGCGCAGTATTCTTTCCATAACAATTTCAGAATACCACTGATTTTATCGTCAACAGACTAGAAACGATAAATCAAGTTATATGAAATAGTCAAAATAATTATTTATTCCGATTTAGTGAAGTAAAGGATTTGAAACACTAACACTCGATAATATACCTATGGGTAAAATCGAGGCAATTACTCTCGGCAGAATGGAACCAAACGAAGATGAATAGGAGAGCGAAGAAGTTATTTTAAAATTACAATTATGGAAATAGAAAAATTTCTAAACGAAAAATATATATTTAAATATAATGACGTATTAGGTAGAACCCTTTATAAAGATATCAATGGAAATAAGGAGTTCAAGTTGCTTCAAGATTACAAGCTAAACTCTATATACAGGGAATTAAAGAACAACGGTATAAGTACGTCTGTACAAGGTCTAAAAAGCTTGTTATTATCTGATTATGTACCCAAATTTGACCCCTTTAAGGAATATTTTCAAAACTTACCACAATGGGATGGTCATACAGATTACATCCAAAAACTGTCTAAAATGGTGAAAACCACCGATGATGAATTATTTCAATGGGCGTTTAAAAAATGGATGGTTGCATTTGTAGCTTGTGCCATTGAGGTGGGATCAACGAATCATTCAGTATTAATACTTACAGGAAAACAAGGTTCAGGTAAGACTACTTGGCTGACCAATTTAGTTCCATCCAAATTAAAGGAATACTGCTATTCAGGGAAGATTAAACCTGACAATAAAGATTCTAACATCTTACTCTCGGAGCGTATATTAATTAATATGGACGAATTGGCATCCTACACCAAAAATCAGGTTGAGGCATTTAAAGAATTAATTACAAAGGACACGGTTAGTGAACGCAGGGCTTATGGCTATTTTACTGAAAATTACGTTAGAAGAGCTTCTTTCGTTGGGAGTTCCAACCATAAAGATATTTTAATAGATGTCACTGGAAATAGAAGGTTCTTAGTGTTTGAGTCCTTGGATATAGATTATTTAAGAAAGGTAAACATGGATAATGTTTATGCTCAAGCTATGTCATTATTAAAACAGGGTTTTAAACACTTTTTTGACATAGAAGATATTATTAAGATAGAGGCAAACAATGAGCAGTTCAAACAGACCGATATTGAGGAGGAATACTTTGATAAGTACTTCAGAAAGCCAACGGCTAACGAAAGTGAGACCATCTCAAAAATGAATGCTTCCGAAATAATAAGCTACATAAAGGCTAGAGCTAACACTTATTTGAGTTTGAATGCTATAAGTTTTGGTAAACTTATTAAATCAAAAGGATTTCAAACCATGAAGGTGGATGGTCTTAATAAATATCTGGTAGTAATAAAAAAGTAAAAAGGTAACTAAGGTAGGTTAGGTAAGTTGTTTTTATGAGATGAATATTTAGTATAGAATAAGATTTCCAAGGTTTGCAAAAACTTCTGACCCAACCAACCTTTCAAAAATTAAAAATGATGAAAGGAATAATATACAAAGTAACAAATACTAAAAATGGTCATTCTTATGTAGGGGCAACCTCCGACTCTCTAAATGAGCGTCAAAAAGATCATACAAAAAGAGCTAATAGAGGGGAACCAAATAAGTTTCACAATGCCATTAGCACCTATGGTCCTGAAGCCTTCACCTGGGAACTGATTGATACGGCAAATTCAACTAATGAATTAGCGCAAAAAGAAAAACAGTACATAATGGAATACCAATCAATTGAAAAGGGTTACAATTCTGATACAGGAGGAGGATTTAAAAAAACAGTATATCAGTATGATTTGTTCACTGGTAGATTGAAGAACACGTTTCAATGCTTAGATAATGCTGCAAAAGAAGTAAACACCACCAAACAGCACTTATCTAGGGCTTGTTTAAGTATAAATAAAAGGTTTGCTGGGTACTTTTGGAGTTATGGCTATAATGAACCCTTCAAACCTGAAAAGGATGCTAGAAGGAAGGAAGTACTGCAGTTTAATTTAAATGGCGTTTTATTAGCCAAGTATGTTTCTGTTTCTGAGGCATCTAAACTAACAGGATTGTCTAAAACCTGTATATCCAAGTGCTGTAGAGGCGAACGTGGACAAAGTAGACGATTTGTTTGGAAGTATGTTAACTAAAATTATTCAGAAAGGCAGTCTTTGAAATGCCTTTCTGTATTTTTATAAGATATGTAATTCGAATACTTTTCTTTTAGATGCAATACACCAAAGAGCAAGAAATTGCTATAAATACTATTAAGGATAATCTACAAATTATTGCTTGTGCGGGTGCTGGCAAAACACAAGTAATAAGCCAACGTTTAGTAGAAATACTCAAACAAGATAATGTTGAGCCAAAAAACGTTATTGCTTTTACTTACACAGAAAAAGCAGCTACAGAACTTAAAACAAGAGTATTAAAGTTATGCCGGGAACAACTTGGCGATATAAAAGGGCTTGCTGATATGTATATTGGTACAATTCACTCTTGGTGTTTACAAGCTATCCAGGATAACATATTTAAGTATCAAAAATATTCCATATTAGATGATATTAAACAAAAACTGTTTGTGGATAAGTATTATAATTTTATTGGAATGGCTTCTGTTGGTATGGACAGATATAAAGACACAGGTCGTTTTCTTGCAATTATGTCATTATTTAGAGAAGCAGAATTAAATGAAGGAGTTGTGTTACCAGATGAATGGGAAGATGCTGTTAATAGTTATGAAGAAACACTTCACCGACATTCATATTTTGACTTTACAATGATTATGACCGAGGTTATAAAAAACCTAAAGTCAAATAAAGATTTTCAAGATAATATTTTAAGTAATCTTAAATATTTAGTGGTTGATGAATACCAGGATGTAAACCCAGTTCAAGAAAACCTAATAGAAGAATTATCAAAATCAAACTGCAATATATGTGTAGTTGGTGATGATGACCAAACATTATATGAATGGCGTTTATCTGATATTAAATATATTCAGCAATTTAAAGAACGTTATAAGGATGTTAGTTATATAAAATTAGAAGATAATTTTAGATCATCAAAAGGTATTATTGATTCTGCATTAAAGTGTATTACAAACAATACAAAACGCTTGCCTAAAATAATGAATGCTAAAGGTCACCAGCGATTTAAAGATGGTGATATAATTTATAATCAATATGAAGATGTTGAAAGTGAAAATCAGTTTATAGCAGAAACAATTCTGAAATTAAGAGGTAAAGAATTCCAAGACAAAAATAAAGGAGCATTAAGAGGTTTAGATTATTCAGATTGTGCAATTTTATTAAGAACCTGGAAAAAAGCTGTCTCGATAATGGAGAAGTTAGCAGAACATAATATACCATTTGTTGTAAGTGGTGTAAATAACCTATTTGAAAGACCAGAGATTAAAGCATCTAAAGCAATTTACCAATACTTAAACAATGATATTGAAGAAGATACATTAAAAGCATATTGGGAAGCTGTATCAGATAACATAGAAAGCGAGAATTTAGATTTAGCTATTGAAGCAATCGGTAAAAAGAAGCCAAAACCAAAAATGTACTTTAGTACGTTCAATATCCAGGAAATATTTTGGACGTTTATTGAAAAAGCGAAGTTATCAGAAGAGGTTTTTGTAGATAAAGACCATGCAGGCTTTGTCGGCAATGAAATTAATGAAGTTATCTATTATAATCTTGGTATGTTTTCTCAAATAATCAATGATTTTGCAACAATTCATTTTAAAGATAAACCAATATATAAACTAAAAGGGTTTTTAAATTTTTTAAACTATTCGGCAGATGGTTATTATCCAGAAGGATGGTTAAACAATAGCTATAAAACGCCTAATGCTGTTCAATTAACTACTATTTTTCAATCTAAAGGTTTAGAGTTTCCTATTGTCTTTGTGCCCGGTTTAAATAAAAACTACTTGCCCATTAAAAGACCAGGAGGCAAACAAATATGGCATTTTATTGAGCGAGACTGGATTAAAGACCAACATAGATTAGAAGTAAGTGAAGAAGCTGAGAGACGTTTGTTTTATGTTGCAATTACCCGTTCTCAAAAGTACCTTTTTATAACGAGAAGTAAAGAAAATAGACTATATCAAAAAGAATCTCTATTTGCAAAAGAAATAAGTAATTCGGAATATATCATTTCAGATAAAAATCCTGATTATTCACATTTAGCAAATTTAACACCTACAACTAAAAAAGAAGCTGGTGCAATACAATTAAACTTTTCTGTTTTAAAGGCATTCTTTGATTGTCCTTATCGTTTTAAACTAATTAGTTTATACGGTTTCGTTTCACCAATTACAGAACGTATGGGATATGGTAATTCCATACACAATGTTCTAATGGAAATGCATCGCAGACATTTAAGCGGTGAGGATGTTTCAAGTATTAATATAGATGAGTTAGTAGAAAGTCATGTACACATACCTTATGCTACTAATATTGTTTTAGAAAACATAAAAAAAACAACAAATAATGTAGCAAAAGCATACCTGGAAGAAAACCATAAAGAATTTGATAATATAGAATATGCTGAACAAGAAATTCAAATAGATTTAGGCGATGGCATTATGGTAAATGGTAGAATGGATTTAATCAAGAGAATTGATTTAGATGGTAATGAAAGTACTACTATAATTGACTTTAAAAGTAAAAAAGAATCACAAGACCAAGATATTACAATGGAGCAGCTATCTATGTATGCGCTTGGTTATAAGGAACTAACAGGTAAAACAGCAGACCGACTTCAGATATTTAATTTAGATGAAGATAAAAACTCAAAACACACACAGCGTTTAGACAACTCAAAAATTAATGAAATAAAAGAACGCATCATTACTTCTGCTAACGATATAAGAGAAAATAAATTACAGAAATCTTGCCCACCAACGACTTGTACCAACTGTTGGCAAAGACAATTATGTTCTGGTATAAAAGCAAATTAAATTATGGCTAAAAAATATAAAGGTTCATTAAGTCTGGAATGGTTTAATAAACAAAAAGCAATAGTAAATCTTGACGAGAATAGCATTAAATCAGCAAATGATATTTCTGCACCTCGTATTAATTGGATTAATAAAGATGAAGCCTTATTCTATGAACTAAATGAAGAAGAAGGAAAAGGTAATAAACCATATTGGGTAAATAGAGATGACATACGTGTTAAAGAAGCAAGACCTTTAGTGTTTCAAAAAGGTTTTAAAGCTGTGGAGCAAGATAAAGAAGGATCTTTACCTAGTACAGATTCGGAATATACTATTAAAGAAATTTTGAACGAAGAAGATACAACAGATATAGAAAATATCTTAATTAAAGGGGATAACCTTTTAGCATTAAATACGTTAAAAAAACATTTTGACAAGTTACCAGATAATGAAAAAGTCAAATGTATTTACATAGACCCACCATATAACACAGGTGCGGCTTTTGACCATTATGATGATAATTTAGCTCATTCAGAATGGTTAACTTTAATGCGAGATAGATTGTTAATCTTAAAACATTTACTAAAAGATGATGGTTGTATTTTTATACACGTTGATGATAATGAAGTTTTTTATTTAAAAGTATTGATGGATGAAATCTTTGGTAGAGACAGATTTGTAAATTCAATTTCAGTCAAATCGTCAACACCAAGTGGTCCTAAAACAGCTCATAAAGACAAAACTATTCTAAAGCAAAAAGATACCATTCTTTTTTATAAAAACTCAGACCGTATAAATATTAATCCACAATATAAAAGAAAAGAGAGATGGGACACACATTTCAATTATATAGTTGATAAAGCAAATAAAACAGTTTCTTCTTTGAAAGAGTTCTTAATTGAACAAAGTATTCTCGAATCAGGTCAATCTCTAAAGGATATAGATTTATCAAATAAAACACACTATAAGTTTATAATGTTAAATAAAGGTGTGATTTGTCAGACTCAATCTTTTAAAAATGAAGAAATAAAGAATAAATCAAAACAACTTAAAGATAAAGTTTTAATTATAAATGAAAATGAAAGTAATGAATCTATGTTTTATAATGGAAGACAACTTTCACCACTTTCATCAAGTGTTAATAAGGTCTTTTATAATAATAAGTTAAGAGATGATGTATCAATATTACTTTGTGATTTTTGGGATGATATTGATTTTCAAAACACTCAAAACGAAGGAGGAGTTTCATTCCCTACATCAAAGAAACCAGAAGAATTATTGTATAGAATATTGAGTTTAGTTACAGAAGAAGGTGACATAATTTTAGATTGTTTTGGTGGAAGTGGTAGTACTTTTGCGGTAGCTCATAAAATGAACAGAAGATGGGTTGGTGTTGAGCTTGGTAACCACGCTGATACTCATATATTGCCTCGTTTGTCGGATATTGTTATAGGTACAGAACAATCAGGAATATCTAAATCTATAAATTGGAAAGGTGGTGGCTCTTTTAAATATTATCATTTAGGAGAATCTATTATTAGTATAGATGAAGAAACTAAAAAAGGAGAATTTAATTGGTCTTTAGGTAAGCAGTTTATTCAAGAGTCTTTACTACAATCGTATGATTTCGTTGTGCAAGATATAAATGTATTTCCTGCTCAAATATTCCAAGATCAAGCAAATAAACCAACAGTTGGTAAATTGTCAGGTTCTTCAAATAAAGCTGTATATGGTTTAGCCTTTTTAGCAACACCACAAGAAAGTAATTTAACAATTACAAACGAGGATGTTAAAACCATCTACAGTACTTTAAGAAAGCAACCAGATTTTCAATCATTAGTTATTTATAGTAACAAAGGTATTGACATAGCACAAGATACAATCCCATCAGATTTGGCTATTATAAAAGTACCTCACGCAATATTTTCAGAATTAGAAAGATAGAATATGCCAGTAATTAAACCATATTACCAAGAGTTTAGAAAAACTTTACATTCTAAATTAGAAGATATAAAAGGTAGAATTGATACAAGTGCTGGAGATATATTTGGCAATCTTACACCAGAAGCATCCTTTTTTAAAGATTTAGCAGAAGGTGTTACTAAATACCAATTTAGATATTACCAAAAAGAAGCTATCTACACACTTCATTCTATATATGCTCAAGCAATAGATGTTTGTAGGTCACCAGTATCAATCCAAAATAATGTTTTAAGAAGAAAAGAGTATTTACACATAAAACCATTACTAGAAAAGGTAGATAAAGAAACGGGTAAGTTAGCACCTTTTATTGGCTATGAAATGGCAACTGGTTCTGGTAAAACTATGCTAATGGGAGCTACAGTTTATTACTTAAATAAATACCATAATGTCAAAAACTTTCTAATTGTAACACCATCATCAACAGAAATCTATAAAAAAACAATTCGTAATTTTACAAAGGGTACAGCTGAAACAGTCTGGCATGATGAAGTACCTTTTAAATTTAATTTGATTACAGGTGATAATTATAAAGACACTAAAGACTTATTTGCGACGGATACAGATGCTAATATATTTGTATTTAACATAGATAAATTTGGTACAAATGCTACTCAAACTAAAAAGCAATGGGAAGGTTCTGATTGGAAAGATAAAGAAGGTAATACAATTAGCTTATTAGAATTTTTAGCTCAAAATGATTTAGTTATAATAACAGATGAAGCACATCATGCTCAAAGTACGAAAGCAAAAAAAGTAATTAATGAGTTTCATCCTCTAGCAGTTATTGAGTTTACAGCAACAGCGGTAGAGACTGAAAGAAACCAGAAAAAGAAAAATCAAACTATAGTATATAAGTATGATATTAAAAGGTTTTTAGAAGATAAGTATGGTAAAAAAGTACGTGTTTTGGCGTTGCCAGGACAAGAATCTAAAAAAAGAGGTAAAAAAACAGAATTATCAGATATAGAAAAATATAAACTGCACACATTCTTTTTAGTGCATTTAGTAAAAAAGAAAGCACTAAATAGCGATGTTATATGTAGAGACTTAAAGCCTATTGGTTTTGTTAAAGTAAAAAATGAAATTGTATTTGCAGAAAAGGTTGAGACTTATATTAAAAATGTTTTAGCAACAGATATTGATATTATAGAAGTTATTTTAGAAAAGGCAAAAGCTGAAGATACCGAAACTACAAATCTAATTCTGGATATGTTTGAAAAGGATTACAATTCAGATATTTCAGTATTACTAAAGGAAATTAATAAAGTTGCGCAGACTTCAATATTACTACATTCTAAATCAGATAAATTTGTTAAAAAGCAATTTGATGATATTAAAAAGAATAATGTAGAAATTGTAATTTTTATTGATATGCTAAATGAAGGAATAGATATGCCCAATATTTATTCAATGGTTATTATTAACGACACACCTTCAGAATTTAAAACGTCTGTAAAACAAATTGTAGGTCGTGGTGTAAGACTTAATAAACTTCAAAGAGATTATGACGATGTTCAAAATAATGACCTATTAACACATACAGAAAAATTACATATTATTTGTGACAAAGGAGCTTCTTTTGAAGAGGTAGTATTACAGATTCAACAAGAATTTGGTTTAAATGACAAAACTTTTGCAATGGAAAGAGGTGCAGAAGAAGTTATTGAGAATAAAATTAAATCAGAAAAGCTAAAAGGTATTCAAATACCTAAAATCACTATAGATTTTAAACGTAAGCAAGGTGCTAATATTCAAGATGTTATTACGAATTATGATAAGATTATTAAAGACTTTTTAATATCTAATTCATTTAATAGAGAAATAGATTCAGCAAACAAGAGCTTTTTAAAATATACACCAAATAGTTTCTTTACCGAAATTGACCTATTTACAGATGAAAATATATTTCATAAATTAGGAGAAGACCAAGATTGGAATTATGATACCTTAGAAATATCTGAAAAAGATATGAAAGAAGTATATGGTAGAGTATTAAAGGAATTACAAGCAATACCGGATGTTCCTAAAACATATACAACATTCCAACAGTACGGTAAACTATTAAATGATGTAGGTTTTTATTTCTATAATTTAGATGATGTAGATTATAAATTGGCTATAAATAGATTTAAAGACAGTTTTACATACTTCTATATACATTATGTTGAGAATGAGTATTTTGAACTTGACCTTGATACATTAGATTCAGAATCAAATACCTGGTTATTACAGAACGAGTTTAAAACAGAAAAGATTAAAATTCGTACTAAAGACAAAAACAACGATTCAAGAAAAATAAAAGATAAGGATGAGTTAGTTGCGCTTATTAAGAATGGATATTATTTCTATGGTTATGAAAATTCAGCTTACGATTATGACAAGTTTGATTCATTTCCAGAAAAGCAGTTAGCAGATTATGTAAATTATCTAATCGAACAAGAACCTGATAAAGCAGAACCTTTTTGGTTAAGAAACGAGCGTAATATCCATTTTAAGTATGGTACGCATAAGTATTTTCCTGATTTCATCTTCTTCTATAATAAAATAATTTACGTTATTGAGATTAAGGGAGAAGCATTTTCAAATGTAAAAAAGAACAGGTTATTATTAGAGTTGAACAATGTTGAAGGCATTGGAAAAGTAGATAATTATATTGGTATGGTTGTCTTTGAAGTTCAGATGAAAAATCTTAATGATTTAGCTAAATCATTTGATGTATTTAGAGCAGAAGCAGAAGAATACTTTAATCAGCTACAAACAAAATCGGAAGTAATTGCTGAAGATGAAGTGCCTGCTGAACTTAAATTTAAAGAATATATACCGGCATATGAGGCTAAACAAGCATATTCAAAATTCATTCTACATAAAGATTCAAAATCTTTAAAATGGTTAAAAGTTAAACCTGGTGTATATTCAGAAAATGTATTTGCAACTATGGTTAAAAATGATGATTTAGGTGAAGAATTTAAAAACAAATGGGTGTTATTTGACAATACACCATTAAAACCTGAAGAATTAGAAAACAAAACTATTTTAGCTTATCATCCTGGTATTGATGATGATTCATATAAAAAGCAAGGCTTAACTATAAAATCTTTTAATTATCAGGAGGTTACTCGAAAAATTGGAATGTTTGATGAAACAGTTCGTACTATAATTTTATCAAATTATATTGAAAAGAAAATTAAAGTAGAACAAAAAATAGATGAATTTAAAGTAATAGGTGTTAAATTTCAAATTAGCTAATAGAGTATGCTTTAATTGGCACAGAAAAGTCTTAGCCCTTGTAGTCTTGTAAAATTTTATTGACAGTAGATTTTCCAATTTCATACTCGGTACCTTTCAATTCCTCTTCAATTTTCCTTACTGACATACCCTTATTACTAAGTTCTCTTACTTTATTAATCAGTTTTGGATTGGTAGTTTTACTTTCTGTTGATGTACCCCTATTACCTGTATAAGAGAAAAGTAAATCTTTTCCAAAGTCAAGTATGTAACTTTTGTTTTTGTGTTTTAGTTCCAGAAAATTTGCTTTTAATACCCATAAATCCTTTCTATTGGGATTATTGTTCTGAGGCTTAAGCTCTATAACGGACCTCATTTTAGCCTCAAATGCCTGAGAACCTATTATATTATCCTTTGAGGGTATTTTAGAATTTGTTCTTTTTCCTGTATGGTGTAAAAAAAGAATCAAAAAACCATATTTCTTGGCTAATTGATCATATCCATTTAGAAATTGTCTTACCTGAGTATTGGCATTAATTTCCTTAGTGAATACATCAGCAAATGCATCTATGATCACTAAATCTACAGGTTGCTTTATAAGCTTCTTCTCTAAGTTCTTTAATAGATTATCTGAGTCGAACATAAAACTAAGTTTGCTAAGTAGTTTTACATCCAGTTTGCTCTTTTCATTCTTTAGATGGTTTATTTGTTTCCTAATAGAATAGCTTACAGTATGCGAATCATCCTCTGTGCTTACATAAATGACACTATTATACTTACATTCCAATTCAAAACCTAAAAAAGTTTCTTGCTTCAAAACTATAGCGAGACTAAGTTGTCTAAGAAAAGTAGATTTTCCAGAATCAGAAGTACCTACTAAAGCAGCAATACCTACTTTTTGAAAAAATGGATTTAATAATTTCGGGACTTCCGCGATATTTAAGTTATAAAGGTCTAACGCAGTATATATTGACTTATCTTGGAATGTTTGACCAACAGCTGACTTTGACTTTAGTTTTGTTGGTTCTGGTATTTTTTCCTGTAGATGCTTTAACTTTGAAAGGTTAACTAAGTTTTGTTTACGTATTTTTAATTGTAGTAATGGAGCGGACTCTTTTTTAGCAATAGTGGAGGCGATAATTTCATCAAACTGCTGATCACTGCATTTTAACAGAAATGTATGTAATGATTTAAATTCTGGTTCATTACTAAATAGTTTATTTATTATTACAGTTCTACTCATAAAAAAATGTGTCCATTTTATTTATACTATAACGGACAGGACAGCGTATATTGTATTATTATAAAAATAAAAAGGCATACAATTCGGATCCCTAAAAAGTTGACAATTTGGCAAAAGGTTGGATATAAAGAAGTTACTGTCCCGGGTTCGAGCCCCGGCCAGGTCACTACTAACCCACTGATAATCAGTGGCTTACTTAGTTTTAGACCCTTTCTTCACAACCGCTTCTCAACAAATTATTATCACATAACCCTGGTTATCAATTAGTTAAATAGATAGTTTAAATCATAGATATTATTGCTTGTTATAGTTTGTCTTTGTTGCGTTAAAATGACAACAGACTGAATAGAATATATTTGTAGTTTGCACTTAGTATAATTATACTAAGTGTAAATAAATTTTATACTAAATATAGAATGTTTAAATGCATTGTAAGCAAGTATGATTCTAAATGGATTACTTATTCAATAACTCTCCTGTCTTGAATTCTTTTTTTTCTATTATTTTACTTTTTTTTGAAACCTCTACCTCTACAAAGAACATATGGAGGGCGTAAAGCGAGTATTTAGTATCTATAAGAACCATATTCTCTAAATGCTTACCATTGTCCCAGAGTTCTTTCTATTGCTCTTCATCTGATAGTGTTAAATAATCATATGGACCCATGTTTTAAAAAAACTATACTTACACAATGCTATTCAGACAATATAATGACGACTCTAGGTTTTGGTTCTTAAATACCAAGTTTTGAAGGTGGTTGTTTACATCAGCCTTAATAATAGCATTTATAGCGGTAACACTTAAAGTATTCGGGTTTGTAGACTAGAATTAAAGAAAATTAATACTTGGACTTTTAATCATCAGTTAGCAGGGCTAAAAAAACTATTTATTTATAAAGAACTTTTTACAAAGGCTTAAAGTTTAAATAATTAATTTATTTTTAGCACTCGAATAAATCAAAAAATAAATTATGAATGTCTAGAGGTAAGAAAAAAGAAGAGCACAACCCCTACACTCCAAATTTTAATTTTGTAATTTTAAAATTATTATCAAAAGCTTTTGATAAAGGTCAACTTTTTTACATGGTTTTTGGATTAATTATTGTAATCTCAGTAATGAAAATACCGGGTGGTGAAATACTACCGTTCATCGAAAATGTAATACAACTATTGGAGAATTTTAGTATATTAGGATGGGCGTTGTTCGTTGCAATAGTCTTAATTTCAACATTTAGGGTTAAATACTTAAAAAAGATACACCAATTTGAGATAGATAGGATATCCGAGAAAAAGACGGAATTGCAAAACCATCTATCTAGTAGAGAACTATCATCAAGTAAAAAAGACGTATGACATATGTATTTGTAATATTCGTTGTTCTTGGATTATGGCATTTGTATTATGAACAAGTAATTTCCGAAACCATAAAGCAAGGTCTTAAGTATAAATTTTATAAGTTGCGAGATGACCTTAGATCGGAAAATATAAATGGAATCGAACATAAAAATGATAAAATATTATTTAATATTCTAGATGACTCGATAAATAGTTTGATTTATTCCATTGATGATATTACTATTACAAACTACATGTTACTTAAAAAAGAGTACAAGAAGGATAAGGCTTATAAAAAAGTTTCCGATTACGTTCTTAACTTAACTGAAAAATCTAAAAACAATAGATTAGTAAATATAGAAAGAGAAATGACTGAATTAGGCATTAGTGCATTAGTAGCGAACCATGGTGGTCTATTTCCTTACTTATGCATACCTATGTTTATATGGTACATCGTTTCAGTTATTAAAAATCAAGTTGGAAAGCTTAAAAAAGAAATTGAAAACATCAGCTCTAGAATGGTTTTTAATTCTGCCCAAAAAGTTAGATACACTCCAAGTGGTAGAGTCAAAGTTGCAACAATTATTCATAACTAATTTTTAATACCTAAAAAATAAATCTATTAAAAGGGACTTAAGAAGTGTGAAATTTACTTCGCGCTAAATAACCCTCTATAATAATTCTCTATTTTAGAATACTTTTTCATAGATAATTCGAATGAATTGTTTTTAAAATCTTATCCACTTTACTATATCTTTGATGTAACAGAACTCGCCACGCTTCCTCTCAGCGCACCCAGGCGGGTCTTTTTTTTATATTAAATTGAAAAAGACAGAGTACCCAAAAAAAATAATAAATCTAGATGAACAAATTGCACGTTTAAGAAACCGTGGTTTAATAATCAACGACGATGACATCGCAAAACAATATCTTAAAAACATTAGCTATTTTAGGCTTCAAGGATATTGGTGGGAATTTCAAACGGACAAACAAAACCATAAATTTAAAGAGGGTACAAATTTTACAGATGTAATAAACCTATATACGTTTGATAGAAAATTAAAACTTTTATTATTTGATATAATAGAGCGTGTTGAAATAGCATTGAGAACCAAACTCGTCTATTATCCATCGATAGAACTCGGACAATGGTGGTTCGAAGACTTAAAAAGTTTTCACTCCAAAGATTTTTTCAATGAATCAGTAAGAGAAATTGATAAAGAACTTTTAAGAACAAAAGAAGTTTTTGTGGAAAAACATTATGAAAAATATGGATCAACAAATAGACCGCCAGCTTACAAAACATTAGAGGTTGTATCTTTTGGCTGTTTGTCTAAAATATATAGTAATCTTAGAAATGATATAGTTTGTAAGAACAGGATTGCTTCCGAATTTGATTTACCTAATAGCAATTTTTTAAAAAGTTGGTTGTTAGCATTCAATACAACGCGAAATATTATTGCTCACCATAGTCGCTTATGGAACAGAAAACTTCACTTACCACCAAAAATACTAGGGAAACCAAATTCAAACTTTGTAAGTCCACCAGCGGACCCACGTTCTATGTATTATCTGATTTCATGTTTACTATATGTTCTTAATAAAGTATCTCCTGGTCATAGTCAAAAGGAGAAATTAAAAATCTTATTTAAAGAGAATGATTTTGTGGATAAACAAGAAATGGGATTCCCGGAGAACTGGGAGGAAAATCTTTTGTGGTTATAACTTATCGCAGCTATCCAATTTCTTCACAACATCTTCTCAACCAATAAGATAGCGAACTATACCTAACACAAGGATAATATATAAATAGTTAGCACTAAATCAGGACTATGATTGCCTTAGGTGGTCACTAAGTGCAAATATAAAACCCCGGCCAGGTCACTTAATCGGAGACCATCCGAGACCAAAACCTTGCTAATCTTATGATTAGCAAGATTTTTTTATTTTTAGGTAATCATATGAAATGATATGTTCTTCTCCGAAGGTTAAAGTTTTTCTTGATGATTTAAAGCTGTTACAAATCCTGAAAAGGAAATAAAATAAATATCTGTGAATTTACCAATTCACCGAAGCTTTATTAATTATATTTTCTAAATTTCTCAAGCGATTCCATTGATGGCGATTTCATAAATTTATTTACCGTAGTTTCTACCAAATTATATCCATCAGGCAACTTTTCTAATAATTTTTTTTTATTATCAATATTCCACTCTTCCTCTTCCAAATTACCGTACGGCTCTTGCAAATCCCAATACGTACTGATTAACCAATACGAGAATTCTTGAACAATTATACGTTGATACACTTCTTTTTCATCCCTCATATCTCCATAGCCACTAATATCATATAAGCCTAACTCAACAGCTTTATTCATAACTTTTGTTACTTCAGAGTCGGCATCGGTAAAACTCCATTCTTTTGGCAAATTTAAATGTAAACCTATACTTGTTACATAATGTAGCAGGTGTTCAACAACTTCCATGGTTTGCCTACCTGTACCATCTTTGTACATAATAATATCGCATATACTATAGTCATTTGATAAAGTCTCCATGCTTTGCTCAAAATCGTCTCCAAGAGATTCATATCTTCCTTTTAATACAGGTATCAAACTTTTGTATTGAAGCATAGTACTTAATACTTGTTGTTGTTGTTTTAGGTCTAATAATGAATCTTGTGGGAACATTTGATGGAATGTAAGTGCTACTTCTTTTACAAATTCATCAGGAACGCCGTCCATCATTACAAATAACGTTCCGTAGGTTTCCATTTTTTTCGGGAAGCCTTTTACATCAAAATCCGTTATGACAACTGTAGAATCTTCAAGATCTACTGTTTCATCGGTAAATGATGTTTTAGGCAAAAAACCTCCTATTTTATCTTCTTCTTCACTAATTTCTTCTATTTCAACTTCTTCTTTTGAAGTATCTGTCTTTGCATTTTTACAACCAAATGTAGTAAAGAGCACTACAAGGGAAACATAGCTTATATTTCTAATTTGTTTTGAAAATTTCATGTTTTTAGTTTTTCTAATTAAACTCGTTTAAACTTTTTGGATTAGCAAAAAAACTAACAAAGCTCATTAACTATTATAAATCAACAGATTTATCTGCAAATTGTAGTTTCTCGATATTTCGCAATGTATTTTGTCCGTTTCGAGTCTGGGTATTATCTTTTACGGTAGTCATCCCAGCTTTTGTTAGAATTTCATATTCGTAGGAATTACCAGGAAAAAAAACGGTATTGATTCCTTCGTTACCGGTAATATCATTATCCAGTTGGTTTACTAGAACATTCGTATCATTATTTCCTAATAAAGTAATATCTTTTAAATATCTGGCGTGATGTGTATAGGGTATAGATTCATCAAATTTTAAGGAGAAAACACCCTTAAATTCACTATCAATTCTTGCATTATAGGTTATATACGGATGAAAAAATTTATTGTTCATCAATTCATAAGCCATTGCATCTTTGGTTTTTATAGCATCCCTAACTTTAGCAACATACAAACCACCCATTCCTGCATTTTCGTCAAAAGCTCCCCATAAACCATAGTAAACATCAATTACAGCTGCCAAGTATTCTTGAGATAAGCTATTTTCTTCAGCAAGTTCTTCGATCCAATCTTTTGCTCTTTCGTTATCTGCCCATAATTTATTGGCTAGACCGTTTACTTGTGCGGCCCGTATTTCTTTTTGAAGTTCAGGAGCAGCTCCAGGCATTGTATTCGGACCATCAACACCAATACCATTATCATGTACAAAATGTAAAATCTCTTCGTAAGCGGCATCTCTATGTTCATAATTTTGATTGGTATACCAAGAATGTCCTTCTACCTGAATTTCATTTTTAAATAAAGATTGCGCGTTTACCCTAACCTCAGTTTTACCATCATCCTGCCCATTCATTAAAGCTAATACAGCATTATTTTCTGCCATTTTATTGGCAATAGCACTTTTATCATTGCCATATTTAGAGCCTGGGTAATCTTTTAAAAAATGCTCTAAAATACCTCGACAGCGCACAGCTTGCCCATCGGTAATATCATCTTGAATAACGATATGAATGGGTTTGCCATTTGGTGCAAGCACCTTGGTATATCTTTCAAAGTTTTTGGTATACTCCTTCCCTAAAATTTCCGGTACTGTTTCTATACCCAATTCTTGATTAAAAATATTTTCTATTCCTGACGTAGTGTTAGTTGTTACTTTAGATACTTTCACTTTTTTTAAGCCACAACTTGTAACTAAAAGTAATGCTAAAACGAGTATTTTATTGCTTATGCTATTTTTCATCCCTCTTAATTTAAAGGTTATTAAATTATTTTAGTCCGAAATACTTGATATTTTTTGCATGTTTATAATTTCCATCAGGCCATATATGGATGGGATATATATAGGCGTTGGATTCAAATAGTTCTAGTATTCCTGGTAATTTTTCTTTTAGCTCCATTCTTGTTTTTACACGCATTTCATCTGAAAATAAATCAGCTTGAGAATCTAAATAAGCGGCAGTTGCCAAATAAACGAATTCGGTAGTTTTACAAGCATCATCACAGGTTGGGTCATCGTAGGCATAAAAACCATTGTCATTCGCATACTTCCAAATCTTATAGAGTTTGCTGCCATCACTTTCTTGGTCGCTAAACGTTTTGGGCAACATTTTCTGAAATCCCGCATTCATGATAATATGATGAATTTCTTCTTGTGAAGCATCCCTCCTACTTGGATTGTTGGTTTCTTCTGCCGATAAATCTTGAAGTGCATGTCCCGAAAATTTTGACATAATCTGTAGCATCGGTAACATCGAAAATCCATCTTGAGACATAATGACCACTGCTTTATTTTTAATTAAGGCTTTTTGTAGATTTTTATCATCGATTTGCCCATCTTGATTATTATCGAGCCATTGCGCTGTAACTTCTGCGGCATGTTTTAGTTTTTCGGCAGGTACACCATTAGTACCATAGATAGTAATGGCATAAAAAATAACTGCAGATTTATCGAACATATCTAACGGAGAATTTGATGCTGGGTTCTCTTGACTTTTAAACTCATCTGGAATGATTATTTTTAAAAAAACAAATCCTACCAAGAGCAAAACAATTACTACTAAAACTATTTTTTTTATAAATCTCATTTTCTTTATTTTTATGAAAAGCCAACATTATGCCCAATATAAACAGCGATGAGCCCCAATGGTCCATTGAGTTCTGGCATGTGCCAAGACAGCTAATATTGGGGTTATGACCGCTGAAATTAAAAACTCAAGAGTAACTAACCAACAATCATTTCCAGCATTAAAACCTAAGAAAGGGGGGAGAATTAATTTCCCCACACCAAAAATACTTACGAAAATCGCAAACTCTATGGCGCTTGCTTCCTTAATTCTATTCATTTTATATACTATGAGGTGTTTTCAATTTCCTTCATTTAGTGCGCTCGTATTTTGAATAGGGTTACTCATCGTACCACTTATCCTCTAAGATTGTTACATTCCTACTGAATGTTATTCCATTAGCAGATAATACCACCTTGTACTCCCCTGGTTTTACCCGTGTATATTTAAAATCTATATCTGTAAGCCCTGGTTTAAAATGAACACGAGTCCGCATTGACCGCCCGTATCTATCTACCTCTTCGCCTTCTTCAGGAAAAATTTCAACCGTATCATAATAATCGAAAAACTCTTCTTCTTCGGTCAACATTTTTTGTTCTTCTTTCCATACTTCTATTTCTTCTAAGGTTCTTAGCATGCGTTTAGTCATTCCCCATTGCACACAATTGACACCTGTATTATTTGTTCCTATTAGTTCATTAATTGACTTATCGCCATCATAAATTGTTAGTTTCACTTCTCCTTTAATTGGAGTTTTTAAATAATAATTTATCATAACTCCAAACGGCTCATTCTCTCCAGTAAAATTCTGTGCACTTACCGAAGCTTGACTTGTCATCCTCCATTGAACTTTGGCTTCAATGTCAAATAAATGAACTTCCTCATTTAAAACTTCAGGTGTCAGTTCTTGTAAAGGAGAAATATCAGCAATAAAAATACTTCGGCCATGCGTACCCACAATCAAATCATTTTCACGAGGGTGAATCACCAAATCATGCACAGCAATCGTTGGCATATTATTCTCCATTTTAGACCAAAATTTACCACTGTTAAAACTAGCATACACCGCTTTATCTGTTCCTATAAATAAAAGATTTGGGTTTTTAGAATCTTCTTTGATAACATTGATAGATTCATTGGGTAAATTCGATGAAATAGAAATCCATGTTTTTCCATAATTAGTAGTTTTATAAATAAAAGGTCTGAAATCATCTCTCCGTAAACCCGAATACGTAACATAAGCTGTCCCTGCATGATGATGTGATGTGGATACACGAGTAACCCAATATTCTGGATTACCAATGATTTTTATTTTTTTCCAGTTTTTACCACCGTCAGTTGTAATATGAACATTGCCATTATCTGTACCAGCCCAAATAACACCTTCTTTAACTGGGGATTCATCTAGTGTTGTCAATGTGCCATAAACAAAAGGTCCAAAGCCTTTTTTGTTTATGTCGAATTCTGTTAAATCTAGACTAATATCTTGCCAAGTATCACCTCTATCTGCAGAGCGTATTACTTTTTGCGCTCCAACATATAAGGTTTTACTATTATGTGGTGAAATCAATATAGGAGTATTCCAATTAAAACGAAGGTTCTGGGTATCATCTCCAACAATGGTTTTTCTTGCGCCAGTTTTTTGGTTAATGCGGGTAATATGTCCGAATTGCGAGCTCGAATACAACCACCTACTATCCGTTGGGTCAACTATATTATAAAAACCATCTCCGCCATTTACATGTTCCCAGTCTTCAAAACGAATAGGAAAACGCCCCTTTTTTGTACTGGGTCCTTTCCATGAACCAAAATCCTGAGTACCACCATAAACGTTATAAGGATACTCCATATCCACGCCAATAGCATAAAATTGACCCATAGGCAATTCGTCTGGGTGATACCAGTTCTTACCTGTATCATAGGTAATAGCCATTCCATAGTCATAGCCCATCATCATGTGTTTCGAATTTTTTGGGTTTATCCAAAGCACATGATTGTCTCCTCCATACTGTATGTATTGTTTCCAAGTTTTACCGCCGTCATAAGATTCCTGTACTAACTCACTCAGTACATAAATATGCTGATCATCATTTGGATCAATAATAATCTGTCCATAATAATTGGAACGATTACCAATACTCTCAGTAGCTGCGCTCACTTGTTTCCATGATGTTCCAGCATTGTCACTTCTATAAATAACATGGGTACTAGTATTATCTTGTTGCTCATCTATAGTGGCATATAAAACTTTCGGGTTCTTATGAAAAATATCGAATCCAATCTTCCCTAAGTTCGTATTTGGCAATCCAGTAGTTAATTTTTTCCAAGATTTTCCAGCATCAACTGATTTGTATATCGCACTACCTGTACCTCCTGTTTTAAACGACCAAGGTGTACGCAAACGGTCATAGGTAACTGCATACAACACGTCAGGATTATTAGTATCCATTTTAATTTCGGTCGCACCAATATCTCGCCCATCAATGTTTACCGCTAATGATTTTGTCCAAGTTTTTCCTCCATCAATAGTTTTATAAATGCCTCGTTCAGGGTTTTCGGAATAATAGTGTCCTTGCGCCGCTACGTAAACAATATCAGGGTTGGTGGGATGAATCAGAACCCTACCAATGTGGTGCGATTCAGGAAGTCCCATATGCTGCCAAGTTTTTGCCCCATCAGTAGATTTGTACACGCCATTGCCATAGTAGGTACTATTTCTTAGGTTGGCTTCGCCACTACCTACCCAAACGATATTATCATTAGAAGGAGCGATTGCCAAATCACCGACCGATGCAATATCTTCATTATCAAAAACCGTGTAAAAGGTATTACCGTTATTTTCAGTTTTCCAGATACCCCCGGGGCCGGCTGCGACATAAAACAGAAAAGGATTTTGGGGGGAAACCGCGAAGGCCACAACACGACCCCCTTGTCGGGTAGGCCCAATTTGGCGAAAATGAACGTTTTCAATTAATGATTCAACACTAGGTTGTGCAATCAATACAAAAGGAAACATTAGGTACAAGAAAAAAGCCAAGACCTTTTTATTATAAAAATATGTTGATTTTATTTTCATTATTACATTGGTCTTTTTGTGTAGAATATGGCAATTCTAAAAACAGAATGGTCATCTGAATTATCGTGCTCAAAAGCTTGTCTAGCGTCTGATCGAATATTATGCCCCATGTTTATTTCATTGGGTTTAGAATTAAATCTTCCTGCTGAAGCTGACCACAATCCGCCTTTCATTAATTTAATATTATTTTCTTCTAAATATATAGAGTTTGAAACCTCATCCTTAATATAATTATACACCCATTATCTAACATTACCAACCAAATCTAATGCCCCTATTGGCGATTTTCCTTATAGAAAAACACCTATTGGTGAAGTAATAGGGTAACCGTCATCTACTCCAAAATGTACTAGTGCTTCCTCTGGACCAAAAAAATATTTATTAAAACTTTCGTCAGCATAATTTGCTCTAGTACCATAAGGTAACCTGTTACCCCAAGGCTATGTGCACTCATCCTTTCCTATTGCAGTATATTCCCATTTTGCTTCGGTAGGTAACGTGAAATTTAATCCTGTTTTTTTTAGATACCCACTTGGTATATACTATACAATCCAGCCAAGTTATATTGACTACAGGATATTGGTCATTAGTAGTTATCTCAGGGAGTCTTGCGATGGTATTTTTCTTGAAAGCATTTTTCCAATTATATCCAAATTTTGTCTCGAATTCTCGTATTTTAACTTCACAAACCCAAGGCACTTTATTTCCTTCTTTTAAAACTTCTGTTTTATAATCGTTTTTATTTACAAAGGTCCTGGACTGGACAATGGCACCTGCAATATTGCACATAATAGTTTTTGAATCAAAACATGGAAATAATTTAATTCTCTAAAAAAGAAGTATAAAATATCTGATTTAATTGTTTAAACCGTCAATATAAGATTCCCAACTCTTAAGATGCGTTATATCAAGTGCTTCTGGAATAGCGTAAGACTCACAAATAAAACTAGTCTCCCAGCTGTTGTCAATTAACTCAATTTTTCCAATACCCAATGGTACAGGTATATTTGCTACAAATGAACCTAAATATTCAACTGGTAGCGACCAAACTTCAACATCAATTGAATCACCTGAAACATCCCTAATTAAACCAGGACGGTGTGGTGGGCCACCAGCAAGTGCATAAAATCGATAACATGCCGCCGTTTTGGTCTTTTTCACCAAAAAACCACCTCTTTCAGTAAGCTGCCAATTAAGCGGAAAGCCATTTAAATGCGCTCCACAAACAACAATATTTACCCGCCCATTATTTCCTTTCTCCAGAGCATATTCAGGAAAGATTGTATGTGTTGCACCAAGCGTCAACCCACTATTCTTTTGATAATACTGCGCAAATGATAATAAATTTTTGTCTTGGAATTTGTCAGCAAAAAAAGTAACTCCAAACGGTAATCCTACATTATTAAAACTTGAAGGAACAGCAACAGCAGAATAATCTAAAAGATTCATGAAATTTGTATAATACCCGAGCTGCGAATTCTTTTTTATTGGCTCGGATTCAATTTCCGCCAGACTATAATGACCTGGTGCTGATGGTGTAATTATCATATCAACATAATTTAATTCTATATCGGCTGCGACTTTATATTTTTTTAGTAGATACTCAGAATTAAAAGCATCTATAGCGTTATAGTTAGCTCCTTGTGAAATAATAGTTTTTGTAACATCAAGCATATCGTTGAGGTAGTCTGACGTTGCTATATAACGCTCTGCAACCCACGGACCTTCATAGAGTAATTTGGCTGCACTGATAAAGGCAGTAAAATCAATAACTTTTGTCCTAACACCAAACTTTTGCAACGTAGCAACAGCTGCTTCATATTGATTAATCGTATCCTCATCGCCAAATGTTTCCATCTGGTTCTTTGCAAGAACTCCAATTACTGGCATGTCTTTTAAATTTCCAAAGATTTGATGATTAATAGCAAATGGAAAGTGGCGACTGTACTCATCTTTAGAATCTGGTACAGATACGACATCAAAAACTTTCGCAACGTCATGAGGCGTAGAAGCAAAAATACTTACGCAGTCCAAACTACGACAAGCAGGTACAACACCATGTGTACTAATCAAACCTTTACTTGGTTTTAACCCGACTATGTTATTCAATGCTGCTGGGATACGCCCGGAGCCAGCTGTATCGGTACCCAATGAAAAACTAACGAGGCCTAAAGAAACCGCTAGACCTGAGCCAGCACTTGAGCCACCAGAAATATAGTCCTTATTAAAAGCATTTCTGCATGCACCCCATTTTTCTGGCGAACGCGTTCCAACAAGACCAGTTGCAAATTGGTCTAAATTGGTTTTTCCAATTGGGATAGCCCCTGCTTTAATTAACAAATCTACTACGGTTGCAGATTTTTCTGGAATTCTGGCAAATGATTCACAACCTGCCGTAGTTGGTATCCCTTTAAGATCTATATTGTCTTTTATTGCAAACGGAATTCCATAAAGCGGTAGTTCATCTATAGAACAATCTTTTAGCCTTTCTAGATAAGGTTTAATCTCCTGTTCATTTAGACAATAGGTCCAAATATTGTAGTCTTCGTAATTTTTAATGGCTTCTTGGATTTGTTTTACAACTACTTCAGGTGTTACACTACCTTCGCGATACCCTAACAAAAGCGCATTTATTAATACATTATTTTCCATTTTATTTATGTTTTTCTAGAATCAAAATGTCTTGTCCTACTTTTACGTCCTCTCCTGGTTGTTTAAGTATTTTTTTTATAATTCCTGGTTCTTCTGCGAGTATATGAAATTCCATCTTCATGGATTCTAATGTCATAAGAGCATCCCCTACAAGCACAGTTTGTCCTATGCTTATTTCTATTTTCAATATACTCGCTGAAATGGGACCCTGTATAGCAAATTCGTTTTCAGCAAGTTGCTCTTCCTCTCCCTGCTGTATATCGTTTTTGTTGGTTACAAAATTAATTTGACCACTTTCTACCCATCTTTCCAATTCCTGATCAAAAGCATGATTTCTAGATTGCTGAAACACCTTAACCTCATCATCAATTTTAGATAGAAACTCTTGATGCTCTGCCAGAGAAAATTCAATATCTTCTACTTTGAGCTTATAGTTTCCTTTAGGAAAATCTCTTCGAATAATACTTAACTCTTCATTAGAAACTTCATAGAACCGTATTTGATCGAAAAATCTTAATAACCAAGGCAATTTAAAATCTTTGGTTTGATGGTAACGATTCCACATCTGTAGTGTTCTCCCAATAAATTGATAGCCCCCTGGCCCTTCCATCCCATATACACATAAATAAGAACCTCCAATTCCTACCGAGTTTTCTGCTGTCCAGGTTCTAGCCGGGTTGTACTTAGTTGTTACTAAACGATGTCTCGGATCAATTGGCGTAGCTACTGGTGCACCCAAGTAGACATCACCTAACCCCATAACCAAATAACTAGCTTCGAAAACAATACGTTTAACTTTATCAACAGAATCTAATCCATTAATACGTCTTATAAATTCAATATTGTCTGGACACCAAGGTGCATCTTTACGAACAGACTGAATATATTTTTCTACAGCCATCTGGCATACGGTATCATTCCAGCTTATTGGTAAATGAACAATTCTTGCAGGCACCTTAATCTGATCAAGGTTTTTAAGTGAAGACTCTGCTTCTTTAAGAAAATCGAGTAATTTTTTAACTGAAATTTTTAATGGATTATAGTGCACCTGAAGTGATCTAATGCCAGGTGTAAGCTCTAGAATTCCTTCAAAAGATGTCTTTTCTAACGTAAGCATCATCGCATGAACCCTAAATCTTAGATTAATATCTAATACCATAGGACCATATTCAATTAAAACAAAAGCATCTCCACAAACTCGATAACCAATTTCTACACCATACGTTTGTTTATCAATCTTTTCTAGAATAGGTGACTCAGGAGCTTTTACCGAAAGTTCTTTCTCTTTAATTTTAAATAGTTTAATCTGTTCCGCCTGTTCCATAAAAACGTCTACCGCATCTTCAATAGCAACGGGCACAAACCTAATCTTGTCGCCTGCCTTTAACTGTCCAAGCTTCCATAAATCTGCTTGTATAACAGTAGCTGGACAAACAAAACCACCCAAAGATGGTCCATCGGGACCGAGGATTACTGGCATATCCCCAGTAAAATCTACAGTTCCAATAGCATACGCATTATCATGTATATTTGAAGGGTGCATACCCGCCTCACCGCCATCAGTTCTTGCCCATTCTGGTTTTGGCCCAATCAATCGAACACCTGTTCTGCTGGAATTATAGTGGACTTCCCAGGTGTTTTTAAAAAAGGTTTCAATATCTTCTTTTGTGAAAAAATCAGGAGCTCCGTGAGGTCCATAAATTACCCTCAATTTCCATTGATTTAAAATTTGGGGACGATCTTTTGGCGAGATTGTTGTTTCTAGAAGAATTTGTTCTTCTGGTTTAATTTTTAGTACGTCTCCTATTTGTAGTTGCCTTCCAGCATGGCCTCCAAATTGTCCAAGCGTAAAGGTAGATTTCGATCCCAAATATTCTGGGCAATTAATACCAGACTTAATTAAACAATAAGCACGCATACCAAAAGGGGCTACTTGACCTAATTTTAATATTTGTCCCGGAGAAATTTGAGTCGTTGTCCAACATGCTATTTTTTTACCATCTAAACTGGCATTTATTTCTGCACCCGTTAAAACGATTTGAGTAGCTACATTAAATTTTAATGTAGGCCCATTTGCAGTTATTTCAAGTCCAGCCGTATCCTCAGGATTACCTAACAATTCATTACCCAATCTAAAACTTAAACTATCATAAGGCCCGGATGGTGGTACACCTACATTCCAATATCCAGTCCTACCGGGGTAATCCTGAATGGTAGTAAACGTTCCAGGTTTAATGATATCGATAGTATTAGGACTATATTTAAACTTATTGAGATACTGGGTGTAAATCTTTCCTTTTTGGAAAATATCTTCGGCTAGAATAGTTTTTAAATAATCTATATTGGTTTCAATACCATAAAGCGTAGTATCACGCAATACATTTTGTAATTGAACAATGGCAGTTGCACGATCTTTTGCATGTACAATTACTTTTGCGATTAAAGGATCATAATAACTTGGCACCTCTATTCCTGATTCCACCCAAGTATCAATTCGTCCATTCTCTATAGTTGGAAATTGCACATTAGTAAGTAATCCTGCACTCGGTTGAAAATTCTTTCCTGGTGACTCCGCATATATTCTAACCTGAAGCGCATGACCTTTTGAACCATGCATCTTTTCTAATTTTTCTAGAGAAGGCAACGTTCCTGCTCCAAGTTGGACCATCCATTCTACCAAGTCCATTCCAAATATGTATTCTGTAACTCCATGCTCTACTTGCAGTCGGGTGTTCATCTCGAGAAAATAAAATTTTTCATCCGATTGATCAAAGATAAACTCAACTGTACCTGCATTTTGATAGTTTACCGAGGAAGCCAACTGCACTGCTGTGGCATATAATTGCAACCTTACAGTTTCCGAAAGATTAGTTGCAGGTGCCTCTTCAACCACCTTTTGATTTCTACGCTGTGCCGAACAATCTCGCTCACCCAATGCTATTACTTTTCCTTTTCCATCCCCAAAAACCTGTACTTCAATGTGCCTTGCTCTGGCTACGAATTTTTCGAGAAATACGCCTGCATTAGAAAAACTGTTCTTTCCTTGGCTTTTTACTTTTTCATAGTTATCGTGAAGTTCTTGGGCTGAATGGCAAATTTCCATGCCGATACCACCTCCGCCAGCCGTGCTTTTTAATATAATGGGGTAACCTATTTGGTCAGCTAGCATTTTCGCTTCTTCAAGGGAAGTAAGTAATGCTGTTCCAGGAAGTAAAGGAACCTTTGCCTTTGTTGCAAGAGCTCTAGCTTCATGCTTTAGTCCAAATACCCTCATTTGCTCGGGAGTAGGACCTAAAAACACTATGCCTTCCGTTTTACACAATTCAGCAAATTCTGTATTTTCGCTAAGAAAACCATATCCCGGGTGAATAGCACCAGCACCCGAACTTTTAGCAATGGCTATTAACTTTTGCTGATCAAGATATGTAGCTCTCGCTGGGCCACTCCCAAGAAGATAAGATTCATCTGCCAAATCAACATGAAGACTATTTCTGTCTTCTTCAGAAAAAACTACTACGGCTTTTACACCGAGCTTCTTTAAAGTCCTAATAATACGCACTGCAATAGCACCTCTATTGGCAATTAATACCTTTTTAAACATTTATATTTTTTTTACCAAATAATCACTTCAATTGGGGTTGGGTTGAAATCATTACAAGGATTATTCAACTGGGGACAATTAGAAATGAGCACAATAACATCCATTTTAGCTTCCAATTCTACATATTTACCTGCATCACTAATACCATCTTCAAAAGTGAGTTTACCTTCTTTAGTAATGGGTACATTCATGAAAAAATTAATATTATGCGTAATATCTCTTTTTGTTAATCCAAACTCCTTGTTTTCACTTACTGCCAACATCCAACTATTTCTACAGGCATGCATACTTTTTTTTTCCAAACCATAGCGCACCGTATTCGACTCTGTAGCACAAGCACCGCCTAATGTATCATGCCTCCCGCAAGTATCGGCAACAATTTCTAGCAATGGTTTGCATCCATTAGACATTAAAACAGTACCTTTTGTTAAGTATACATTTTTTTGATTACGAATGGTATCTACCGCGCTATAACGCTCTGATGGATCTTCTGCACTAAAAAATAAGGTGTCAGCTGCCTGATTACCTTCCAAATCCAAAATTCTAATAGTCTGCCCTTTATTTAATTTCTTTATAAAATAATTTCCCGCAAGGACTATTTCTCGAAACGTTGCCTTTTCAATTAATAATGTGCTTTTAAAAATCATTCCCTTTTAGTTTTGTAAGTTGTATAAATAATTATTCATGAATCCATGCTGATTTTCAACACAAGAATTCTTGCAGAAATCATCATCTTGGACAGAATCTGCTTTTAGTATCTGATACGTCACGGGATGCTTTGGATATTCATCTACAGGATTTAATGGATGTGGGCATGTATGAAAAACAACCAAGGTATCCATCTCAAACCTGAGATCAATAGCTGAACCAGCTTTGGTAATAGAAGTATCATAAGACATGTTACCATGATTATCTACAGCAATCTTACTGAAAAAATTAAGGTTTGCTGCCATATCTTTTGTACCAAGACCATATTTTGCTAACTCTACAAGAAACGAATCATTACCATTTTGTCGCCAGTCATTTCGAAATTCCTGATAAGATTTAGCTCCCCACTTGCTAGCGACCATAGCTTGATTGGTATTTCCACAAACGCCATCATGCCAGCCAAAAGTATCTTCGATTATGGAACAAAAAATATGTCCCATGTCTGAGTAAAGACAATTGCCTTTGGTTAATTTAAAAGTATGCTGACATTTTAAAGTATCTGGAATATTAATACGTTCCAATAAATTATAAGGATTATAAAAAAGCATGCCTACATTGGCTCCTCCTTCATCATCAATTAACCGCAGCGTATGCCCTCTTTTCATTGTAAGTGACCAATGTGTTCCAGCAGGAAGGGAGTCTGTGTACAAGATATTATTTGAATCTACCATGAACTATTATATTTCGTTTAAAGTTCTTAATCGTTTTGCTGTTTCTCTAAAACTAGCATTTTTATTTCATCATCATAACCTGTAATTTCCCATCTAGTCAATGCAAATGGAATTGAACCACTAGAAATAAATTCATCCATAAAATCCTTCAATACAAAAGCATCACCAAGTTGATTAGATCTGTCCCGAAATAGTTTCATAAACTGCACCTTCCCCACCACCATGAGCATATGATGTCCTACCCCACGCAATGTAGTAGCCATTTCATACCAAAGGTGATGACTATCTGCTAATAGCTCGCCGTGAGGCGCATTAGCCACACAATAATTCACAGCATCTTCCAAGGTCCAATCTAGGCTATGCATATAAACATCAGACAAGGCTCTTACAGTTCGAAAAGCAGCTTGTTCATATGCAATTTCTTTAGCGTGTGGCGATCTTTCGTCAAGGTAACCTGCATACATCATAAGCTCTTCTAATGCAAAAGCAAAACCTTCGTGTCTAGCTGTAGATATCTTAAACGGTGGTATGCCTCCTCTAATAGGGTGAGGGTTTCTATCTGCCCTGAGATCATCAAAATGATGACCAACCATTTCATGTGTTTCTTCCATAACAGGATCCCGGTGGGAAAAATTAAAAAAATAGTCATGCTTTTCTGGCCATGGTTTATCAAAATCATGCCAGCTACCAAAATAATTATCTATAGTTAAATAATCTTCCATAGTAAAAATTTCCTGATCTTTAAGAAATTTTATGATGTAGTCCAGCGCTTCTTTTACGCTAGCCTTATAAGCTGTTTTGCTCTGCACCGGCATAATTGGAGGAATATCCCTATTCTTGTTTTCCAATAAACGCTGAAAGGTTCTAACTCGATTATCTTCTAACTCTACAATCATCTTGATTTGGTCCCATGAGTAAGGAAACAAGTAAACATGCTTCATTAACCAACCATAATTTTCTTTACCAACGCCTGCCTTAGCGGTCATTAAAATTTTATTTTTCTCCAACCATATACCATAGTCTTTTACCGCCTCAATGGCGTTTTGTGCATCTTTTTTTAATGATGGATGATTACTAGCCACCGAATTATAAATTTCATTATAATAACTAAGCTCTTCATTTAAATGCTGAAGTGCTAGTGTTGCAAAATCTGCTGCGCCTTCAGTAAGGTTTTGTTTGGCTTGCTCAAATATTTTGGGAATAGCCTTCAGTTTTATCTTAAAATCTACCAAATCAGATTTGGCAACTGGAAAATCACTCACTTTAAGATAACCATAACGTGTTGGTCCGCTTCCTTGCTGCGTCTGTAAATAAAAACTTGGATCCCTTGACCATGGTCTCACTACACGGTATTGAAATTCCATACCATTCATTTCAGCACGAACAAGGTGATAATCAACCATTTCAGTAACTGACCAGTACGTTGTATCTATGGTTTTTAAACGCTGTTGAAAACTAGTAATACCCAAACTTTTATCTTTTACTGAAGCCGGTGAATAATCTGGAACGCCAGCCTCCAATTTCATTTTTTGAAATTCCCTAAATTCCGCTAACAAAACAACTAATTGTGCATAGTCTGAAGGTGTACTGTAATAACTCCTATTCTCAATTTCTTTAGCCTGAGCCAATGAGCAAATTAAAAGTAATACTGAAAGTATATTTATTAAAATCTTCATTTATCTGTCTATTATTTATGATTTACTAAAAGAATTTTCTTATTTGGTGGATATAACCATTCAACTCCATTCTGAGTGACTATATGATTATCTTCAAAATTAATAGAAATCCTTTTTCCCCATTCTGGCACATAGGTGTGTACCATATATTCAAAGGAAAATAAATGATTTGGCTGAATTTTAAAGTGTGAGCGATAAGGACGGAAAGGTGCAAATGCTGGGCCAACAGCAACTTCACTATTTCCTGTATTTCCTACGCAATGGAAATCTACTGAGAAACCAGATTTTTTATCGCCTTTTAGCGCATCAATAATTTCAAGATCTCTAGGTGTATCTTCAAAAGGCGTATAAACGTAACCAGCCTTTTCCAGTGCAGCGACTACAGCTTTCATTGTCTCTCCAGCTGTGTGGCCAACCACAATTTCGTTTCGAATAATTTCCCTAGCTTTCAATCCCCTTTCCCATGCATGCTGCACACTTGCTGGGACCTCCGTTTCACCATCACGCAGTATATAAACGTTTCGTTTATAATCAGTTCCCATATTGAGATGGACTACTTCCCAATCCCAAGATATGAGGTCCCCAGGTTGAAATTTATAATCGTAACTTTTATACTCTGAAGGTTTGGAAACCTCAGAGTGTAAAACTCTAGGTGTTCGTCCACCGTAATACGAGGCTGCAATACCATTTTTTAATAATTGATCTTCCGACCACCAATAAACATCATTAATAGTTGTTGTTCCAGGAACAATATTTGTCAGGGCAGTTTCCATAACCTGGCGCTGTAATTCACAAATATTAGCAAAAGTTCTAATTTCTGGTTGTATTCTACGCACCCTAAAATCGGTGATCACATTTTCCGAAGAAACCAACCTATTTGCATATTTATCTCCAATTTCTTTAACCAACTCAACATAATTAGTATGTGAAAGTCCATCTCCATGGGTAAGTAAGCTTGACATATTTATGGCAATCTTTTTAGGGTCTCTTTCCGATATATATTTTGCTAAATCAATATTACCCATGATAGCATCATAAAGCGATTCATCTGCAATTTTAGCACAGCATTCTATACCAACTACCACTTTTTCAATGCGGTCACCGTGGTCTGTAAAAATTACAAACCCCATATCTACACCAAAATCAATATTAAATGCATCATGGTCTCCTCTTCGCATGGCATGAATCCACATATCAACGTTGTTGTCTCGCATGGCTCCTGGAAGTATTAACCTGAATTTCTCACTTCTTATCAAATTTAATAGCTCATGATTGGCTTTTGATTGCGAATATTGAGCACATACAGGTTGTACAAAACAACTTATTAGTAAAATGATTATTATTTTAACTTTACGCATGCTCGTGTTTTTAATTATTTTATGAGTATCAATTCTTTCTGTGCTGGAAATAATAATTCCACGCCGGTCTTTGTAGCAATGGCCTGTTCGTGATTCCAAAAAAGTAAATACTGGTCTTGTCCCTTTGATGCCTTGGATGGCATATAAAAGAAATACTCCAATACAAAGTGATGGTTTTCTGATAGTGGAATATCTAATACCCATTCTGGTCCGTAAGAACCTATTCTAGGTCCTAAATAAATGTCGTGCTTATTGGCCGTTGCTCCCATTCCCTTACCGTGTAAATCAATAGAAATAAGGGTTTTGGTAGCGTCATGACCAGCAGAGTAAGTAGGGAAATTATTTTTCGGTTGAAACATATGCAGCTGAGGGCCAACCACAATAATGTTTTTTTCTACTAGCTTTTGGGTATAATCTTTTACGATTTCTCTAGGCGTACGACCAGCTCTTATGGTTTCATAAAGCACGTTCTCAACGTCTAAGTATTCCTGCCAAATACGCTTAATATCTGCTGGAGGTCGTTTCTCACCTTCTTTAAGTACATAAGCAAACTTACCTTGGCTAGGCGCAGCAATTAGGTCACCACCCTTAACCACCGCGTCTTCCCAACCAGCACTTCTTCCACGCTGAGACAACCCTGTATTCATTCTTCTAAAAGCGGTAATATCAACTTCTAAGTGCTCTGTTTTACCCAAATCGGAAACTTTAGTTATGCCTGGTTTAATACCATCAAAAACTTGCTTTACCAAAATCATTTCGTCGGCTCTCATTTTCTTAAGCAATTCTACTTCGCTGGGAACTGGACTAATCTGATAGTACATCATGAGGTATTCTGAAGAAATTAGTCGTTGTGCATATTTATCGCCAAGTTCTTGTAACAAAAGCATATAATCTGTACGAGAAATTCCATCGTTTACATTTTGATTAGTTTCCCAGGGACCCAAGCTTTCCCGATAGTTTACTGCAATTACCTTAGGGTTTCTTGCATCAATAAATTCCCGAAGTCCTTTGAAACGGAAGTCATATTCAGTCATAGGATCAGCGAGGTATTCTGTGACGAATACAGAAGGATAAATTAAATCATACACGCCAGTACTTTCAGGGGTCACATAAACCCCTTCTTGCATTATTCTCTGGGTCGCTCCCCATCTTCTACCTAAAACCGAACGTTCTATTTTACCGTTACCCGTATCAGTGAAAACAATTAATCCTGAAGAAGAACCTAGGTCTTCCGAACCAAAGGAATCTTCAAGGCCACTTCGCATGACATGTATCCACATATCAACTCCATTTTCTTTCATTATTTTTGGAAGAATCATATCGAACTTCTCCCTTCTTATCTGATTTTTCCAGTCTTCCATACCCATCTTTTCTAGTTCTTGCATAGATGGTAGTTCAGCTTTGTTTTGAGCATGAACTTGAATGGTTAAGGCTATTAAAATGATAAGTGATGATTTTAAATCGTGTTTTTTCATAATTAAAATTTTTTATAATATACTTCTATATCAATGAGACCTGAGATTGATATCCCCAATCGTAACAATGGTTTTCGAAAACCAAAATTCTGTTTGTAATTTTTATGCCATTCACTAATAATATGGATATTATATTTTTCTCTCTCAATTCTTTTAAATTGTGAATCTAAATCTATAGAGATTGCCTAAATGAGAGACTAAGGTCTTCATCAATTTCTATAAGTAAGTGTCGATTATCACGTACTTCACTTCATTGGTTCTAGGAAATCGTTCTTTCAAGTACTACTTAACAAGGTTAAAATCTGGTCAATTATCACCTGTATTTTTAATAGCAAACTGTTTTTTAAAATAGATTTAAACTTTTTCCTTGATTAGTTCTTTTAGTTACCATCCCATAGCCTTAAAAAACTCAACACGATTTGGAAATAAAAAATGAAGAATATCGTATAATTCAGAATCCATTTCCTGAAGATTTTCTGGGGTTAGTCGTTTGCCTTCAAAAGATCGATGGCTAAGCACACCATAATTAATGTCGACCCCAAAAGCTAAGTACTCATCGGCATAATCTTCTATTGGCAACCCATCCTGCGGTTGATAAAAACCACGCTCAACAGCTACTTTTGTAGCGGCTTCAAGACGTTTTTGAACGCCAGGGTAAACCTTCATAATACCACCACGATGAATCATATGTGTGATCTCTTCCGCTGAAGCATCACGTCTAAGATCTCTAGGTCCTCCAAGACGGATGTAGCTAGGAATAATCTCTTCATCCTCCAGATCCTGTGTCTGGACTCCTACTTCACTTTGATACATGTAAAAACCAATGGCAGTATTTCTTTCTTCAAAGGTTTTGAATAGTGTCATCCCAGCGTTCGTTTTCTTCATTTGCTCTGTTATTAAACCAGAACCTTGCCTATCTTTTAATAACAACGCCCTAGAGATATTGGCAGCGTAATCAATCTTTTCTTTATCTACAGTTTCTGTTGCATAGAACTTCATGCCACCAGCCTCTCTTTTCTGAGTAAATATACGGAGTGCATCTTCCAGTTTTGGCTTTTCCTCTTTGACGATAATAATGAGCACCTGTTCCATAAAACCATCGACGTTTGTAGCTCGAACTTCGGCATAGTAATGTCCTGGATTTATAAGTGGCTTCTTTTTAAGTTTGATCTCTGCAGTATTGGCATCAATTTCTACAATTTTAGTGGCATCACTTTGACCTTCCTTTAGATAATTCCTTCGATCTCCACCCGGTATTGGTTTAACAAGAGACCAAGACGTGGGATTGGGATTTGGCTCAACCAATTCAATCTGACCAATCACATCACCTACTTTCGTCTGCTTTGTTACCAGAAATCGATCAAATTCATCAGTTACAACGGGCTTCTGAGCATGAACCGCTCCGAAGCATAATATAATTATTAATGTTATTACTACTTTATCCATAATTGTTGTTTTAATACCATATTATCTTACTGATTTTTTATTCGACATATCGATAGAACCTAGTGGTAGTATTGCTAATGCGCTAACAACAAGGCTTACTTTGATAAATTTAGATTGGGCTATCATTATGTCGTTCGTACTACCTCTATTTAAAATTCATAAACTTGACTTGTAATGATTTTTATTTATACAACTCTTTTATTTTATTTAGTTCGTCGCTATTACCTGTCATTCCCCATCTTATCAATGGCATTGGAATAATCCCATAGGAAAGAAATTCATCCATAAAGTCTTTAATAACGAAATCGTCTCCTTTAAGTACCGCATATTCTTTAAAAAGCTTCATAAAATAGGCCTTACCAGTAACCACATTGCTATGAAATCCACCGGGATTTCTTAAATTCGATTGCATCTCAAACCAAACGACGTCTTCCTCTTCCTGTGTCCATCCTCTCGGCATTATTTCAGCACAAAGCTTTCTGGCTTCAGCAAGGTCAATCTCATTTGCATGCATCTTCATATCGGGAATTGATAGACTCATATGAGAGGTATACATCAGGTATACCATTTCACGTCCTTTATGTGGGCGCTCATCAAGTATTCCAGCTTGCATCAGGCATTCTTCCATCCAAACAGCCCAGCCTTCGAGACGCATAGAACCCATGTTAAACTTACGTTCGGCTCTTCGTATATAGCTAAGATCGAGTTGACTCTGACGCTGATAGTCTAACATGTGGCCAACATATTCATGGTTTTCACCTGGCAGTATCTCCCTTTGTCTATACTTTAAGTCTACATTAGAATTTTCAGGGAAGAATTTTTCATCTGCTTCATCACTCAATTCAGAAAGTGCCGGTACCGACTCAGAATCATCTGAGTAATAATCAGCTGGGTTGATCCAATCGTCAATAGTCATAATTTCATTTTCGTCTAAAAACTTAACCACATAATGCAAGGCCTGACGCAAGCTCTTTTCATAAGCCCTTTCCGTCATAGCCACTTCAAGTGGAGGAAGTTTGCGATTTCGTTGTTCCTCTAATTTGAGGAAGGTGATTGCACGGTCATATTCCCTCTGAATAATGAAGTTGTTTTCTTCCCAACCCCAGGGTGAAAGTTGTACATTATGCATCCACCAACTATAATTTTCTTTTCCTGACCCCGCTTGACCGGTCATGGTTGCTTTGTTATCAACTATCCATTGTTGGTAGTCTTTCATGGCCTGAGCAGCAGCTTGAGCAACGGAAACTAATTCAGGATGATACTCCTGAAGATCTTCCGCCATCCGTTCAAACCTAGTGGCCTCCGCTGCCATATTTTTGATCGCAAAATCAGCAAAATCAGCTGCCGAATGAGTCAGATTAACCCTTGCCTGTTGCATAATTTTCGGAACTAATTTTAAAGACCCTCTAAATTCTGAGACTTCATCATCAGTCAAAGGAAGCTTATAACGGAACAGTGGTGGCATGATGCCATCCAGATTCATGGAAGAACCTGCGTCTGTCAATCGAAAGGAGTAAAATCCAGGATCAGTCGCCCAGGGTTTGTATTTGGTCAGGTGAAATTCAACAGCATTCATCTCAGCCCATACCAGATAGTAATCTATTTTTTCTGATACCGACCAGCCAGTGGTATCTATGGCATAAAGCTTCGTTTGATAATCCGAAAGATTCAATGACTTCTGATCCATGGCAGCTTTAGAATAGTCAGGAACGCCTTCATTTAATGGAGCAATTTGGAAATCACGTAATTCCTCAAAAAAACTCACCAAATCATTATAATCATTGGTTGTTTTAACCGACGATTTATGGGTACCTGTTTCTTCTTGCGGGCTACAACTATAAAGAAGTAATCCTATCAGAATTAATTGAAATGCTTTTATTGAATACCTCATATTTCTACTTTTTCCTTTCCCATAATCATTTAATCACATGCCATTTAGTCTCCTGAGGTCTATCCAGATACCGTAACCCATCTTCTTCAAATACCGCAATCTGCCCAATTCCAATCTCAAGACCGTGCTCCCCCCAACCGGGTACCGCAATAGACGTATGTGGCTCAAAGGCATACATGGTATTATAAAAAAGTTTGTGATTGTTGGTAACAATGGAGGTGGGATAATACCCTGGTCCGGAAGTCATCCCAGCCACATAGGTTTTATGAGAAAACATGTAGCCTCCCTTTAAATATCGTCTTATAAACATGGGTGGTGGATGAAATCCTAATTCTGATTCGATAACTCCAGGTAACCTTTTAATCTTGTCTGAGGCTGCAACAATCTCTTTACCCGTTCTTCCAAACTTAAATTCAGCTGCAAAAAGGTCTTGCATTTTATTGACTGTATTCAAGGCATTTTTAAGCTCCTGCGGAACTTCTGATTCTCCCTTTTGAAGTACATAAGCATGCTGATGAGAATCCGTGACCAAACCAATCAACATGATATCTGAATCTAAGCTGATTACATCACCAGGCTGAATGGTTACACTGATTCCGTTGCTGGTGCACCCATTCCTAAATTTTTCAGAACCATCGATATACTTGTATTTGCTGATATTGGCAGGTCGCCGTTTGACGACAACAGATGGATGATTTTCGATTTCTAGTTCAGCTTCCAGATATCTGTGTCGAAACCACCAGTTTAAATCATCGGTGGTAGTGATTCCCGGGATTACTGCTGCATTGGTAAAACCTTCTGCAATAATATCATTGGCCACACTTTGAACATGTCGGTAGATTAGGATTTGATCAGTTGACATGGTTTCTAACCACCGAACACCTAATGTCCAAGAGTCAATGGATTTATTTTTGTGTTTACCAAGAGCCTTGAGCATTGCCTCATTGTTGTATTCACCAATAGCAATCTTGGAGGGCGAAAATTTTCTTACCAAAGTGGTAATCTGATCATAATTCTCGGGCTCTAAATACTCAAGCCCTGCACCCGTATCGTGGAACATCAGAAATGATGGTAATTGTTGAGAACCCGGACCCGCATAACTGCTGGCATAGGTCATTCCTTCAAAATTGGTAGGCAATAACGAGGTGAAAATAGGTCCTTCATTATTATAATAAAGATCTGCTTCATTACTGCGGATAATCCAGAGGTCAACCCCTTGCTCTCGCATGACCGCTGGTAAAACATGCTCAAGCTTCCACTTCCAAAAACCATCCATCAGCTGCACGCGATTTCGCATAGGCAGGATACTTTCAAGGTCCTTCTGTGCTTGAGACTGAAATCCAATTGAGACCAAAATGGTCAATAATATGAGTATCCTGTATTTTTTAAGTTGGTGGTTTATCATCTAAATATATTTTATTTAATGCATATATTGTCCTCCATTTACATAAAAAGTAGAACCCGTGGTAAATTTCGCACCTATGATGCTATCCATCATCTGATGGACATCCTCATATTCACCAAGACGGGCCATTGGCATGGTTGATAATTCTTTGGCAAGACCTACTTTGTTTGACAAGTCGTATCTTTCTATAACCTCTTTTGTTTTAATGGCATTTGGTACCAGGCAATTAACCCTAATTCTTGGTGCAAGCTCCAAGGCCATAGCTTTTGTAAGTGCAAATACGCCACCCTTGGCAGCACAAAAGTTAGCTCCGTTCTTTCTTCCTATCTGACCAGCTGCGGCACCTAAATTGATTATGAGACCCTCTTTATTATCCAGACTATGAAAAACAAATTCCTGACTACTTATAAAGTGTCCTTTTAGATGCGTATTTACTACCTCATCCCATAAATCATCTGTCATATCGATAAAAAGACTATCTCTATTTATACCCGCACAATTAATTAGTATGTCCACGCTTCCAAACTCATTAATAACGCCATCAAACATAGCTTTCACTTCAGATCTTTTGGAAACATTAGCTTTAAACTTTAAAACTTTGTCTTTGCCAAATTGCTTTGCTATCTCGTCGTAGAGTTTAAAAGCATGCTCTTCATTGATGTAATTGATAACTACTTTGAATCCCTGCTTTGCATAGTGTTTAATTAGGGAAGCCCCCAAGCCAGTTGATGAGCCTGTAATAACTATTACTTGTTCTGTATTCAATTTACTATTCATTTAATTCTATATTTCTCTAATGCATCTTCATCAATTTCTACTCCAAATCCTGGTCCTTCGGGAACTTCTAAACAGCCATCAACAACTTTAAGCGGTTGTTTTAGAATACTGCCATCGACCTGGGTAAGTTCTGTAAATTCACTGGCTATTGGATGTATCTTCATGGATGCAGCTAAATGAATTTTTGCAACTGCTGAAATGCCTGGTTCTAGTTCAGTTCCAGCAATACAAGGAAGTCCTAACGCTTCGGCTACAGCCTCTACTTTTTTTCCCAAATACAATCCACAGGTTTTTGCTATTTTGAGATTCAGTAAATCTGCAGCTCCATAATCATGAATTTTCACGGCGTCTTGCGGTGTCCAGATACTCTCATCTGCCATTACAGGAACTCCAATTTTACTACGAATATGAGCCATTCCCTTTAAGTCCCAATTAGGAATAGGCTGTTCTAATAATTGTAAATTACAATCTTCTACAGCTCTCATTACACGTATAGAACCTATGGTATCCCATGCTGCATTGGGATCTAGACGTAATTCTACATCATCACCTACAGCAGCACGAACCGTTTTTATTCGGTCAACATCTAATCTCATATTATCAGACCCCTTAATCTTAATAACCCTAATGCCTTCCTCTAAAACACGTAAAGCATTATCCGCCATTTCTTGAGGTGACTTAATTCCAATTTCGGACCCTATTTCAATTTTATCTCTAAATTTTCCACCTAATAATTTATAAACGGGCACATTTAAAATTTTCCCTAATAAATCATGTAACGCTAAATCTATTCCTTCTTTAACACATGTGATACGTGCTAAGTTGAGGTCCAGAATTCTCATAATATGACCTATATTAAATGGATCTTCACCTATTATTTTTGGAGCTGCGTAATTTAATATTGTGGATTCAATTGATTCTCGTGTTTCTCCATAAAATTCAGGTTCCCAAGCGCAAGCTTCTCCAATACCAACATACCCTTCATCTGTATATATTTTTACTAAAATAGCATCTGATCTTGTAAAACTTGTATAGGCATCAGCAAAACCTTTTACAGGAATTCCATAAGCAATAGTTTCAATTTTGGTAATTTTCATTTTTCAATAATTAGTTTATATTAACTATCTGCTATTTGACCTATCATCCAATCTGCCGTATTATGGAAGTTTGCTACTGTACTTCCTGGAGGCACGAGCGCATCACAAGCAGCTCTTGTTTCATCTGTAAGTTTCATTTCGAGAATTGGTAATAGAGGTTCTAATTGCTCAACAGTTCGTGGGCCTATAAGTGGCGCCGTAATGCCAGGTTGGTCTTTGCACCATAAAACCGCTAATTGAGCTGGTGTTAATCCTAATTCATTTGCTATTTTGGTGAATTCAATACCTACTTCAATACCTCGTTTTGTAACTCTATCGGCATAAAATCCTCCTCGAAGTGCTGCACGAGAACCTTCAGGAAATTTATTAGCGTTGGTATAACGACCCGCTAATACGCCCATGGCCATTGGTGCCCAAGTAATTAATCCGACTCCAAATTTTTGACAAACTGGCACTAATTCATTTTCAATACGACGATCTAATAAATTATATGGAGGTTGTTCAGATACAAAACGAACATAATTTTTCATTTCACTCAACATGATAGATTCTACAACAGCCCACGCAGGATGTGTCGAGCAACCTATATAACGTACCTTACCAGATGTTACTAAATCATCTAAAGCGCGTAAAATTTCATCCATAGGGATGTTAGGAGACTGACGATGTAATTGATATAAATCAATATAATCTGTCCCCAATCTTTTCAATGAATTTTCACAGGCCCGAATAATATTTAATCGTGTATGTCCGTGTTGATTTGGACCTAATTCTGGTTTGTATTCTTCTAGTGTGAAACCAGGTCTGCGTTGTCCATGGTCTACTTTTGTACCAATAATTACTTGATCTCGCCTACCTGTCTCTTTTAAGATTTTACCAATAATACGTTCGCCTTCCCCGTCCGCATATACATCTCCTGTATCTACCATATTAATACCGGCATCTAACGCTTTTAATAATATACGTTCACATTCGGCTGCTGGAGAGGGATCCATAAAGTTATCCGTGCCTAAAACCAATGAAGATACATTTACACCTGTACGCCCTAAAGTCCTATATTCCATAATTTATTTTCTATTGATATATTTAATTTATTTTTTAGTTTTAGAATGACTCCATCAACCTAGGTAAAAACAAAGTGATATCTGGTACAAGCGTAATTATTACAAGGGTAAATATTAAAACCAATAAAAATGGTAATAACGGTTTTACGACTTTCTCTATAGGAACGTTATTTACACCACAAGCTACAAAAAGACAAATACCCATGGGTGGTGATATCATTCCTATACCTACATTGGCAGCTATCATAATTCCTAAGTGCATTGGATCAATACCCAATGTAACTCCTATAGGAACCAAAATGGGCAATAAAACAATAATTGGGGGTAAGGCATCCATTACCATTCCTAAAACTAGAAAAATAATGTGCACGAACAAAAGAAACACCAAAGGACTATCCGCGTAGGTTGTAATCCATTCTGCCATTACATGGGGTATTCTCTCAAAAGTCAATACAAAAGAAAACATGGAGGCCATTCCCAACACAAGCATTATTACACCGGTGAGAGCGCAGGTATCCAATAATATTTTTGGTAAGTTTTTTGCTTTTAATGTTCTATACACAAAAGCCGATACAATTAAACCATAAACGACAGCTACCGATGCGGCTTCCGTGGCCGTAAAAACGCCTCCGTATATACCACCCAATATTATTACTACCATTAATACAGGTAAAAAACCTTCTTTTATAACATGAAGCTTTTCTTTCAATAGCATTTTATTCGCTAATGGCAATTTCATTTTACGGGCATAATAATACGCCAAGGCCATAATAGCCGAACCATTAAAAATGGCCGGTACAACTCCTGCCGCAAATAACCCTCCGATAGAAATATTCGCGATAACACCAATGATAATTAAATCTATTGCCGGTGGTACTAAAGTAGATACCCCACCTGCAGCAGCTAAAAGTGCCGTTGCAAATTCCGGAGGGTATTTCATTCTTTTCATCCCAGGTAAAGCAACAGAGCCAATTGCCGCTGTATTTGCACTAGGGGATCCCGATATACCGGACATTAACATTGTTGATAATACTACAACCAATCCTAAACCTCCATAAATTCTTCCAACAAAAACCATGGCCAAATCAACAATCCGTTTTGCCAACCCTCCTTGTGCCATAAGCTGGCCGGCGAGCACAAACAAAGGAATCGCTATTAAGGGGAAAGATTCAAATTGTGACAAAAACTTCTGCGGCATCATAATTAGAATATCATTAGGCAATAGAAGCATAGCAGTTAAGGCCGTAATTGCTAAAGCCATGCCTACAGGCACTGCTAAAAGCAATGCTAAAATCAATACAATTACTACAATCCACCACATATTATTTAATATCTTTCCTTATTAATTGTGTATTTATGGTTTCATCAAACCAATTTTTTATCACATAGTATAGCATTATAAAACCTGCGAAAATTGACGAAGAATAAGGTACTGACAATGACAAACCTGTACCAGGGCCAGTAGAATCTGAGGCGCCAATAGTAAATTCTATAGATTTCCATGTAAACAATACCAAAAAGATAACCATTATTGTCGAAACCAATATAGACACCATTCGTTGTGCTTTTGAACCAAAGCAATCTACCACGAAACGAAGTGCGAAATGAGATTTCGTTTTAAAAGCATAACCTACGGAAAGTCCTGAAACCCACATAAATAAATAGGTGGCCAATTCTTCTGTCCATCCTAGAGGTAGTTGAAAAAAACGAAACACAACTTGTAGGAAAGTTACTATAACAATACCACTAAGCATTAAACAAAGTATCAACTCTAGCGGGTATTTCCACAAATTCTTTATATCTATTTCAATAGATGATGTATTTACTTTCATAGTAAGAACTATTGATTTATTATTTGTTCAATTAATTGCATGCCACCAACTTTCTCTGCATATTGTATATAGAGTTTTTTAGCAAGATTCTGAAATGGCTTCTTATTCACATCATTAAAAATCATTCCATGCTCTTCAAGTTCAGCCACTGCTTCTTTTGTTTTTTGATTCATTGATTGGCGCTGAACTGCGACGGAAATACGCCCTGCTTCCAAAATTTCTTTTTGAATATCCGGAGGTAGTTTATTATATTGTTTTTTGCTAAAAATTAATGCTATCGCTGGAAATAAATGTTCTGTCTTGGAAATATACTTTGTTACTTCGTAGAATTTCATATCAAGAAGATCCGTGTTGTCACATTCTCCACCATCGATTACTTTTGTCGAAACGGCTGAATACAATTGATTGAATGACATGTTAGTAGCTTGGGCGCCAAAGGAATTAAACCCGTCTAAAATTATTGAACTTCCAATTACACGAATTTTTAATCCTTGAAGGTCTTCAGGTTTATGAATAGGGCGTTCTTTATTCCAAACATTTCTACCCCCTCCAAACCACCATCCTAAAACGATACAATCTAGTTTAGCTTCAATTTTTTTAGCAATTTGCTTGCCTACTGGTCCGTCTACGACATTATAAAAGTGCTCTGTGTCTCTAAAAAGAAAAGGGAAATTAAATAAATCGACTTCTGGAACGAAAGATGCCAGCGCACCTACATTAACTGGCGAGGAAGCAATTACCCCTAATTTCACCATCTCAATAGCCTCTTTTTCTGTAGCAATTTGTGCCGCAGGAAAAATTTGAAAATCAATTTTGTCTTCACTTTCTTTTTCCAAATGCTCTTTCATAGAAAAGTATCCTTTCTGAAAAGAATGTTTTTCACCGGCATTATGCGAATTTTTCATGACGATATTCTTGCCACCATTATCCCACTTACAGGAAAAAAGACCCACGGTCAAAACTAACAATGGCCATAAATACCAATTACTTTTTCTAAACATTTTGCTCTTCAGTTTGTTGGGAAATATATGATAATTATCCATAATTCTTTCTGTTTACTTACCGTAATCGTTTAGTAATTAACAGTATATAAAATGTTCCCATGAATTAAAAAACACACCTCCTTTTACGTTTGCAAATCAAACACTAAACTTAAACTAACTCAAATATAAATATTTTGCTACCTAAGGAGGCGTGTCTATACTATATGCGCTTGGCATTAAATTTTAAGTGATACATATCTAGATTTAGATATGCCATAATTTTATATATTAATTCGGGATATTTGGATTAATATCTGTTTCACTTCTAGGAATTGGCATATAAAATTTAAAAACATTTCCTTCTAAATGCCAAAGATCAAATCTAGCCTGATCCACTATGCGTGTGCCTTTTAAAAATAAAGTCTTATCTCTTTCTTCAATCAATAAACCTAAAGGGCCTGTATAATTTATTGTAGCCGATAAGGTAGCTTTTACACCGATGCCTACTGCACTTGCCCCTCCTTTAGAATTATCATAAGCAACCATTTGGGTTTCAGTATAAGCATCTAAACCATGAAAAGTACGTACATTATTAATATGTGTAAGTCCAGTGATGTTATCTTCATCTCTAATAGCGACTTCCGCTAAAATTAATTCCATTTCTCTCCAATCAATAATATAAAAAGGGCTATCCGCACTTGTGTATATATCTTGGGTGGCATTAGCCCCAGTAGCAAACTCTGACCACTGTGTGGCCCCATTGATTCCTGAAACTGAAGCTGTGGTAATCTCTTTTTCCCATAATGGTAAACGTTCATTCTGATTAAGTAAACCGATTCTTGGATTATTAGTTGCAGCATTTCCAGGTTCACCACTATTAGATTCTAAACCTCGAAGAGATCTTGAAGCAATACCATTATCTAAATTCTCTTGGTTTAATTCAGAAATAATTTCACCTTCTTTTCTATCATCTAATACATATTGAATAAATCTTGGATGTGGGCTAAAAATAAATTCCCCATCATCATTAGTCCTGCCAGATTGTAACCACATTTGATTCGGGTTAATAGGCGTATGTATTATACTGAACGCTTCATCTCCTTGTTGTAACCCTTGCTCAGCAGCAGATTTTGCTTCCGTATACAAACCATCAAATAAATATGTTCTTGCAATTAAGGACCATGCTAATTTCTCTGGGTTTGGAACATCACCTGGGTCTATGCCAACCAATGCATTAAATTTATCGCGGGCTAGTGCTCGTAACTCATTTGGGCTAAAAAAGGAACCTATTTCACCATTTGCTAGTTGCTCGCTAGTTGTAATTGACGCACCTGGTGAGTCCCCAACTGTCGCTCTTGCACCCCAATGGTCAGCTAAATACATACGTGATAAACCTCCTAAAAAGTTACCCCACCACAAGGCATTTCCTTTTATTTCTTCATTAGTGAAACCTCCGTTGGCATCAATAAATCCTACTCTACGCACTAAATCGTCTCCTAGAAAACGTAAAAGCTGATAATTATTCCAATCCTCTTCATAAAAAGTAAGGTTCCCTGGTAAATCCTGAACAAATGTTATATGATCAGCCGCAGAACCAAATGCTCCTAGAATCATTTCGTCAGAAAAGCCCGCAACTCGCCAAATTATACGTTCAATCCCTTCTCCTTGATCACCAGTACTTCCCATTTGGCCTTTAGCTCCTTTTACGAGTAGTTGCAAACTGGTTTCATTATTCAAATCATCTCCTTCCACTTGGTTCAAAAGTGGATCTATATCTTGTACATAACTCTCACACGATGTTAAGGAAAAACCTAAGATCGAAACAAAACAAATAATTAGTTTTATGTTTTTCATAATTGTTAGATTTAATTTCATTCTACTAGAATTTTAAGGTTACAAATGAGCTAAACGTTCTACTTGGAGGAAGTTGTCCAGATTGTACTCCCGTTGAAGGACTACTTGTAAATGCACCTGCATTAGCTTGAGAATCTAAGCCAGAATAGCCAGATATCCAACGTTCTATTTCCTCGCCAGTATCTATCGATGTCACTGTATGTCTGCTTGCTGTACGTTTATACCAGGTTAAAACATTGGATGCTGTAACTCCAATATTAAGAGCCTTGATAAATTTTGATTTACTAGCCAATTTTTTTAAATTATAACTTAAACTTATCTCTTGAAGTCTTAAAAAATCAGCTGTTTGAATGCCATTAGCATCATTAAAAGGGGATAAAGATGCGAATTGATTAGCAGCATCTGTATAAGCGGGTGTGCCAGGTGTTAAGACAGCATCTCCTGTACCAAAGTCTCCATATCCCAACTGCTGGTACAATCTGTCAAATGCCAAATAATTTGTTCCAGTACCATTAAAATAATCAGTATCTAGTCCAAAAAATATTTGATCAATCGTTTGTTCATTATAGACTTCAAATCCAGTTTTAGCTGTTAATAGCGCATAAAAACTAAAGTCTCCTACGCTTATATTTGTACTAAAACTCGCTGTATATGCTGGGTCGTTTACTCCAATAAATACATCGCCATCACTATTTTGGAAATCATAAAGTGCTCCTACAGGTACAACTTCTCCCTCATTTGGCAAACCTTCTATTTGTTGTATGTTCGTACCATCTGAAAACAATGCTCCCAAGGTTACTGAATTAACATATGCGCCTCTAGGAAAACCAGTTCTAAAAACTTGAGTTCCTCCACCAGGTCCACCTTGTATCTGGCCATCAAAGCCTAAATTTGTAACGGTGTTTTCTTGATATGCTCCTAATAAGGTAAAGCCTGCTCTCCATCCACCTAAGGCCTCACCACCAAAACTCGTACTCAATGTAAGTTCTACACCAGAACCTTCCACAGAACCAACATTTACAAATGGTGCAAAATTAGCCAAACCTGTTGATGATAATGGAGGTCTTGGTACTAAAGATTTTTTGGCTTTGTTGGTATAATACGTTAGTTCTAAACCAAAGTTTCCAACTTCAGCTTCTAAGCCTACCTCGAATTGCTGAATTCTTTCGGGTTCTAAAAGCGGATTTCCAAGTGAAGTCACATCAAGACCTACGCCATACTGGGATGCTCCTGGAGCATAAAGAAAAGGAATACCTGCAGTAACGTCAGGTAATGTTCCTGATTCACCATAAGCAACCCGGGTTTTAAGAAAGCTGAATATTTCTGGCATAAAATCAAATTTATCCCATCTAATTAGAAAACTTCCCGCAGGATATGATATGCTTGGTGCTAGGTTACCTAAAACACTTGAATAATCTCTTCTAATCATGAAAGTTGAGTAAAAGATATCGTCATAAGATAATTCGGTTGAAGCAAAGATTCCAGCAGATTTTGAATTAAAAGCAGTTTCAGTCGGTGGAAAAATTGTATTTGCAGCATTTAATGTGCTAAATCCTGGAGGGATATCTTCTCCTGCAATATAGTTCCCAGTAGAACGCTGGCTAAAAATTTGCGATCCTACCGATATTAAACCTGAGAATTTACCGAAATCATAACTATAATCAATATTATTAGTAAAAGTTAAACTACTAGATTCATCATTGGCCACAATTACTGTTCCAGGATTATCCACTCCTTCAATAGCTTCGCTCGTACGTTTTTGAACAAATTTGCCATTTTCATTTCTACTTGTCACCCCTGCAGTAAAAGCAGCTGATAGACCTTTTAAAGCACTTCCACTTTCTGCAAAAGGGATATATTTTCCTTGAAAAGAAGCCGTAAAATTATTTATTTTATTATCATCTGAAGATGTATCCCAAAATGACGGTCTTGTTGGGTCAAAATCAGGATTGTAATTAGCTGGATTAAAACTTACAGATCCAAATTCCCCATCTCCACGACCTCTTTGAGGCAATAATATATCTGTACTACTATATTGCGTACTTCCTTTTAAACTAAACTTTGAAGACGGATTAAAATCTATATTAAAACGGGTACTCGTTTGTTCTATACTGTTATCTGGAGTTATACCTTCCTCTTCGTTTCTATCTATTGAGAAAAAAGCTCTGAAAACATCGTTACCACCAGATACATTTAAACTATTTTTAAAAATTGCACCCGTTTGAAAAACGTCACTTCTAAGGAATTCATGATTTCTATAATTTCTTTCATCTAAAACATTTCCGACGTCATGAAAACCAACTGTGCTTCTATAATTAACTTCCAACCCGCCTGCGGCACCTCTTTTAGTTGTAATTAAAATGACTCCATTAGCGGCACCTGTTCCATATGAGGCAGAGCCTGCAGGACCTTTAATAACTTCTATATTGGCAATATCTTCATTGTTTAGGCCCACCAAAGAAGATATACCCCCAGAACCTCTACCGCTTCCACCAGTGCCTGTAGATGAGTTATTTTCCAACCTTACGCCATCAATAAAAATTAATGGCTGTCCATTTCCATTGATTCCCGCACCAGCACGAACTACAAATCTTGATCCTGAACCAAATCCACCTCCAGATTTTTGGACTGATACCCCAGCGACCTTACCAGTTAGTAAGTCATCCACACCATTGTAGTTGACTTTATCTGTTAAATCGTCTACATTAACACGTGCAACGGCTACAGCTGCAACTGCCTTTGAATTTTTAGAAGCTACGCCGGTAACTACAACCGCATCTAGAGATAGTACATCGACTTTCATATTAAAATCAAGTGTCAGTTGTTGACCATCAACGGTAATTTGTTGTATTATATTTTTATAGCCTATATAACTACAAGTTACCTTGTATGTGCCGCTTGATATGCTTGTTATGGAATACTTACCATCAAAATCAGTTATGGCATATACGTTTAGTTCATCAATATAAATTGTTACTCCTACTAGCGGTTCTTGAGTTTGACCATCTAAGACAACTCCAGTTAAAGTTCCTTGAGATTGCGCGAAAGCGCTATTGGTCAGTAGCATAAAAAAGATTATCTTAATAATAAAGGATAAAGACTTATCACGGTACCTATTGCGCAAAAGATAAACATTTAAATTTTTCATAATTTCATAATTTTAAAAAGTTAGTTATTAATTATTTTTTTTTGTTGGCATTTATTTTAGTTATTAATTATTGGTTTAGTAAATCTTTTTATATAATCACTCAGTAAATCGGAAGCTTTCACAGCTTCAGCCATATCACCTCTAGCGATGGCCTTCACCATGTTAACATGTAGGATTGCAGAATCAGCCAAATCACTGTCAATCCTATAGATAAATCAAAAACGGCGGCAATGTGCATGTGTAGTTTCCACTACATGAGATGCAAAAAAATTACGTGACGCTACTTGAAGCATTTGGTCAAATTCATTGTCCAACCGAATAAATTCTAAAATATTATCACGCTCAGCGGCAACTACGATTTCTTCGGCTATTTCGCCCAATCGCAAAGCTTGATTTAAGGTTAGTCGCTTTGTCGCTTCGCCTACAATTAGTTTATCTACTACTTTTCTCAACTTTACAATTTCCAGCTGTGCTTGAATATCAACCTTACTAATAAGCGTTCCTCTTCTAGGAAGAATGGTAACCAATCTTTTTTGTGCTAGCCTTTTGAGTGCTCGTCTTAAAGGTGTTCGTCCTATTTCTAGTCTCTCTTGTAAGTCGGATTCCGAAATTATAGTTCCTGGCTGCAACTTTAATGTTTCAATCATTTCTTCAAAAATTTGATTAACTTTTTCTGCTAGTCCACTCACAGGAGGTGACCTGGTAGAAAATATTTTCATATCATAATATAAATTAGTTTGAATACAATATACATCTGATATATCAGAAATATACGATTGATGTACCGTAACAACATTGTAAGGGTAATAATATATTTTTACTTTTACAAAAGCTTGTGAGAGAAATGTAAAATGTAAAAAATCACCTATTTCTTTTTATAGAAATACTAATTTAGAATAGATATTTTATGGTATTCATAATTTATTTTGAAGGCCGTTAGCGTACCTAGGAGTCATTTTATGATTTCTTCACTGTTCAAAATTGCAGGTTATTTCTAATAAAACTTGTTCAGACTATCAATCCGAAATAGCCACAATAAAACTTCAAAAGAAATATCACCAACTTCATAATCTAATATTTCAATTATTTCAGCTCCTTGTTCTTAAAACTATTTAACAGCTTCCTCCATTATTTTGTTTATTCTTTTATGATTTCCTAACGGACTTTTGAAATAGCCAATTCGTTTTCCTTTAAGTGAACCTGTTTTTAAAAATTGGTATAATCTTTACAGGCTATCCTATAAATATCAAGAGTCTTTTAATTTTGAGGCTATTCATGTACTAAACTAATGGCTGCATCTTTTATAGTTTGCTTCATTGGGCCTCCAATATCTTGGGTAGTCAATATGTGAATAATACCTGTTCTGCTTATTAAGCTAACCTTAGGCCATGCTACTAAACATCTTTTAGACAGTTATTATTGATTACGATGCCCTTTTTTAGTGTTATAAATTTGATCGGGTGTCACTTTTCCTATTTCGGTATGTCTTCTTTTTGTATTTTAAAACTAGATATACTCCTTTACCATTTAATAGAGGTCCTAATCCCCTTTTGGAACATTCTGATATATCTTTTCATAGTTGATGGACTTGCAGAAACGTTCTATATGAATCTTGTCTGGGTCCCTTCCCTTACTATATATTGATATTTGGATAGTATGTTCTTTGAGTACATCAATATAATAGACACAAGTGCTTTGTAATCCCTGATTAGAGTTGTGTATCTGAGGCGCCCCCTATTTGACAATAGTGTCACCAAAGAGTTCTATGCACCACGCTTTGTCGATTCAATTTGAACTACTGTTATTAAGTGTTTTTCTACTGCGTACATAGATTATGGCATCATGTACATAAATCCCCACAAAATTGGAATATAAGTGACACCTATATTCCATAACTAGTCAGGGCGTTCTATTTTCAGGTTCTTTAGCAGATATGGTTGCTTATAGCTATTAGAATACTAGATCGTGGTCCTGGTCTTTCTATAGATGGTCTGCAGGACTATAAGCTTATATAAATGTTTTATCATTTACACGATACCCAAGGTCAAGGTTCAGATAATCGATGTTCCGTTCCGCCGCATAGTAGAGGTCATCCAAAAAGTACAAATCCATTGCCTTGATAAGCCTTAGGTTCAGCAGGCTCTCGCTTCTGAGCCAATAATAAAGACCGTTGCGATGGTTCTTAAGCAACGTGCATTGTTGGATAAGACTTAACCTTGGATAGGACCTTACTCCCTTTTGTTTTCTTTCGGTAGTACTCATTTACCCAAGGCTTTCTTTAAGAAACCGTTGCTGACCTGTAAATGAGCGATTTTATTTTAAAGCGGCCCGGTCCCGGAATCGAAATCTTCTCTTTCAGGTTTGGACCCGAAGGCCAAATCTACATTTTCCAAAAACTCCAGTTCCCAAAATGATATTTGTGTAGGATATAGTTCGAATTTGACTGCGCACTCATGCAGGCTGCTCAACTCCTTTAACGCCACAATAGCCACGTTAACCTAGAACGATTCACTCACTTTTCTTCTTGACTTCTTCATTCTTGACAGGATTAAATCACAACTTAACTTGTTGTCCTAAAATTAGGGAGTATTACAGTTTTGTTGCACCTACTAAAAAAGCATTAAGGTTTTAGACTTAATCATTTTTTAAGAAGCCAATGATATAAATTATTTGCAAGTTCAATGTTTAGGATTAAACAGTTGGCTTTTCTTTATCATTCTAACCACTTCTATTCCTGCTATAGTTCTTTTTGCGGATTCATATTCTTTAAATCCTATACTTAGCATTATACGCCACTTTATCATTCAATGGTCTTGCTCTACTATATTGTTAAAATACTTGCTTTGCCGATTTTTTATATTTGAATAATTTCTCCGATTATATAGTTTTATCGCTGCTGTATTCGTCCCGCTCCTATCAAGTTTTATACGTTCTGGCTTTACATTACTTTCTATGACTTTTATTAAAAACTTTTATGCGGATATGCGTTGTCTTCTTTTGGGTAATAAGAAGTCTACAGTATTCCATAATTTGTCTACAGCGCTATATAAATATCACCCCTAACCTTTTACCTTGCTATAAATTTCATCCATTCTCCATCTTTTTTTAACTGATTTTTTTCGCATTCTGAATTGTTGTCCAGCAAGGGGTGCAAATATGAATACCCAGTGCTGAATAGTAGCATGGTCCACTTTAACACTTATGATAGGTAGGAGTTCTTCAAAATATTTATAGCTAAGACTAATTCTAAGTTTAAAATAGACAGCTTGCAATATGATAGCTTTGAAAACAATTGCCTTTAAACATTTCTTTTGTTGATGATAAATATAAATGTTTAGCTTTTGCAAACGTAGCTCCAACAGAACCAAATCACTATACTTTATAAATCTATCGTAGATCTAGTAAATTCATCTATGTAATCACTGAGTAAATCTGAAGCTATTTCGGCCTTTTTTTGGTTGCCTTCAGCCGTAGCTTTCATTATATTCGCATGCAGCTCAGCGGAACGAACCAAATCGCTAGCTGCCCGGTTCATATACCAAAATCTGCGACAATGAGCATGTGTCGTTTCTGCTACCTGAGATGCGAAATAATTACGTGACGCTATTTGTACAATTTGATCAAACTCTCCATCTAAATGAATGAATCTCAAAGAATCATCTTCTTTAGCGGCCTCAATTATGGCATCAGCCAGCTCATATAATTGTTGATTCTGTTCAGGTATTAACCATTTCGTTGCATTGGCTACTATCAAACGATCTACTACCCGTCGCAGCTTTACTATTTCCAGTTGATCCATAATATTTACCTCAGTAATAATCATTCCACGTCGAGGCAATACAGAAACCAACCTTTCCTGCGTAAGCCTTTGTAGTGCTTCTCTTAGGGGGGTGCGACCAATATCTATTTCCTTACTCAATTTAGCCTCCGAGATTAAACTACCTGGTGCCAATTTAAGAGTGACAATCATTTCTTCAAGAATATAATAGGCCCTATCGGCAAGACTTTTAGGCGATTTAGTTATTTTTTGAATCATTGGTGTTGATAAATTTTTAACGGATTAGATTGTCTGATTATGTTAAGAAACCTGCTCAGTTACTTAGATCTATGTTTACTAAGAGTCTTGACTTACATCTTATCGTCAAAGATAAAGCTTTAACATAGAATTTATTATCGATATATCAGCAATATATCTAGGTAAAATTCATTTATTAGCTTCCATACTATTTATCAACAAATTAAGTGTGTGGAAACAGCTTAGAATTCTCCTGAAATCAGCCCTTAATTTGAAGGGCTATTTTTTAAAAGCATCTTGCTTGGGAGGAGATATTTGTTGGTTGAGAAGGGCAATTATTATAAATAATATGGCCGTTAATAGTGGCGCGAGCAATGTATCCAATCCTGCTAAACGTTCGGGAACAAATAAACCCAATCAAATCCGCAGTGCATCAACGCATACAATTGCAGCTATGGCTGCATGCGTATTCGCTTTTTTTCAATAGATTTCCAATACAAATCGCACGAAACAGCCAGCTAAAACAATATCGAAAGCCAAAATCAAAAGTGTCTAGTCCTGGGCGGGTAGAAGCAAAACCTACTGTCATAATCATAGCGGGGCTAATGAGATTGTGCGACCGGAACCCAAACTCGTTATAACCTTTGCTATTAGTCAAATTTTTCCCTCCAGTACCATCAATGTTTACTACTGTTATATTTGCAGGCAGATTTCCTGGAATGGCATTGGAATCAAAAATAACTTTGTTACGATCTTTAGACCAAGCTGCATATTCATTATATGCATCTATATATTTGTTACTTGAATTGAAGCGTTATCATTGGCATGAATAATAAATATTTGACCACGTCTTAAATATTCGGTTTCTTCTGTCCATTTCGGTTCAGTTTCATATTCTACAACAGCACTTTTTCCATCGGGTGATGAACTTCGTGAACCTCCTAAAAAATCTTCTGGAGATATTAAATTAAGATTTGTGCCATTAGTATTAATTATATAAACCCCACTGGCATTATTTCGTACGGAGACAAACATAATTTCAACATTAGGAGTCCAACGAGGTGCCACGTCAAAATCCAGATTATTGGTTATACGTTGCGTATGACTGCTATCTAGATTCATAAAGTAAATTTCAGGGTTACCATCACAATCTGATTGAAATACTATTTTGTCACCTTTTAGTGACCAAGCTGCGGCTTCATCAAATGAAGGATTATTTGTTAATCTTGTTTACTGAGCACCATTAGTATTCATTGAGTAAATCTCGGCATTTACATCTCTCACGGTTTAAAATACTATTTTTGAATACTCTTTCTCTTTTTTTATAATTATCTGTGATTCGCTCTCTTGTTGTGATTTTTTTTCTTTCCAGGAGAACAGCAACAAAAACATACAAATACTTATTGCTACCATTTTTCTAAATCTTGAAATTTTGATACCCTTATATTTATGATTTAATTATTTAAGCAATTAAACCCACATAAAAACTATTCTTTGGTTTTACCTCGCTGGAAGCCTGCAGCATTTTCCGCTTCTTTTAAAAATCCTTTTTTTAAATCTGTGGTACTAAAATAATCCCAATAAGAAGCTGTGCCACTTGGTTGATTAAGGTCTACGGAAATGCCTTCTTTAAAAACCATCTTTACCTCTCGGATATAAGAAATGTTTTCTAATGGATTTTTAGCAACAATTAGTAAGTCTGCTAATTTCCCTTCTTCAACTGTGCCTAATTTATCCAGTACTCCCAGTAAATCTGCACAATTACGTGTAGCTGCAATAAGTGTATTCATTTCGCTAACTCCAGAAAGTACAAATTGCTCCATTTCCAAAACTCCCATTTCGCCAATAGGCATAGAATCTGAACCTAATACTACTTTTACTCCTACATCTACCGCCTTCTTTAAAGCTCGTCGTTGATGCATTGCATGAGCAGGAGATCGCTCATCGGCATAGTTAATAAGTGTTCTATAATAAGATATTTTTTCGTCTTCTGCATAGCCTAACGTTTTCAATCTATACTCACGCTCTTTTATATATTCATCACTTAAGTTACAGATGATAGTTGGATCATAAAAAGTACCCTTCTTCGCCATTAATTCAATCGTTTCATCGGTAATACCATAACCATGCTCAATACAATCTATCCCTGCTTTTACAGCTCTATAAATATCTGGTTCTCTTGTGTGTGTAGTAACATGTCTTCCTAAACTATGAGCTGTTTCTATAGCGGCCTCTAATTCATCTTGTAACATTTCTACACTAAAAATTTTTATAAGATCAACTCCTTTTTGAACACGTTGTCTTACTAACTTTCTCATTTCTGCCACGCCATCTGCTCCTTTTTCTACATAACCTCTGTGGCCTGCAGTTGGGGAAACAAAATCGCCACTAGCAAAAATTCGAGGTCCCATAAAAAACCCTTGGTCAAAAACAGTTCTCCATTCAACATCTATATAATCGCGTTCTCCTACTGAACGCACACTAGTGAAACCATGACGTAATCCGTCCATTGCATTCAACCCTGCACGAATGGATGCAGAAATTACAGATTCATTAGCTTGAATATTTTTAGGATCTGGTAACAATGCTGCTAAATGAGTATGCATATTCCAAAGACCTGGCACAACATAGGCGCCTTCCAAATCTAATATTTGGGTATTTTTATTGTTACTAACTGCCGTGTACTTTCCTTTTTTGATTTCGGAAATCTTATTTCCATTAAGAATCACGGTCATATCCTTCTGAAGCTCCGCACCTGTGCAGTCAATAATATTACAATTTGTTAATACTGTTTTTTGTAATTCTTGAGCTACTATTTTTCCTGGTAAAAGTGTAAAAAACAATACAGCTATAACTACCGTAGTTCTATTAATTATTTGAGACCTTTTTATTAAATAACATTTCATAATGGCATGATTTAACTTTTAATTTTTTTTTACTTTAGTAGTAATTGAAGCTATACTTTTTAGTGTTTCTTGATGAATGCTTCCATTAGTTGCTAGAATCTCTACAGATTCTGCTACATGATTTTCACCTGTAAATGTTGTAACCTTTCCACCCGCTTCTTTGATTAAGAGTATTCCTGCTGTTAAATCCCAAGGATTCATTTCTAAAGCCCAAAAGCCGTCATATTGACCTGAAGCAACATACGCAAGATCGAGTGTTGCCGTAGCCTTATTCAATACACTTTCTGCTTTCATAATTAAGTGATTGAATAGACCAAGGTTTGTCACCTTTCCTTCACGAATGTTATATGGGAATCTAGTAGAAAGTAGCGCATGTTTCAAGCTAGTAGTCTTTGACACATGAATACGCTTTTGATTTAAAAAAGCTCCATTATTTTTAATAGCTGTAAATAACTCATTAAAAACTGGATTGTAAACAAGTGCTGCTACTGTTACGCCATTAATCATAAGTGCTATGGAAATTGCAAAATGCGGATCGCCGTGCGAAAAATTACCTAGCCCAACAACTGGATCAATAACCCATAATGGTTTATCCTTATAAAAAAATTGATTCTTTGTGTATGCAGAAACGTATTTATAATCTGTAAAGTCAACATTTAGGTCATTAAAAATACAATCATGAACTTTAAGATCTACCTCAGCCATTAGTTTATATCTTTCTTCTGAATTAAGGTTATGGTTTTTTGGTATCAAATCAAGAAGTATAGCACCGGATTTTCTTGCTACAATTACTGCTTTCTCTAAATGTTCTTTATATACTTTCATAAAAATATAGTGTTATAAAATCTAAAATGGAGAACATACAGGGTCCAAATTTCCGTTTGGAAATTCTCTTTCACCATTAGGTTGTCCACCTTTATAATTTGTTAGTTTAATTACATTAGAACCATTGGAATTCATTCTGTATAACTCTGGATGACCACCTCTATACGATTCAAATACAATATGTTTTTTGTCTTTAGACATTGATGGGTTTGTATCTGAATTTGGGCTGTTGGTCAATCTTTTTTTATCAGAACCATCACGATTCATAATATAGATTTCATAATTACCATTATGAGGTTCACCAACAATGTCTGTAGAGTATAAAATCTGTTTACTGTCTGGAGACCATGAAGGCACCTCATCTAAAGCTCTTGTAAAAGTTAGCCGTTGCATGTTTGAACCATCAACAGCATTAATTAAATAAATTTCTGGATCATCTCTATCTCTATCAGATTCAAAGGCGATTTGTAAGCCGTCTGGTGACCAAGAAATAAAATTATTGGCGCTTGCAGAATGTGTTTCTACTGCAAAAGTTAATCGTGTTGGGTTTAAGCCCCAAGTTTCTCCACCTTCTATGTTTCTGCGTAAAATCTCACTACTTCTGTTACCAAAACGACTCGTATTAAAAGCAATCATAGAACCATCTGGTGACCACTCAGGCGAGTTGTCTTCTCCCTCACTATCAGTAATTCGCTTTATATTACTACCATCAACATCCATAATATAAATTTCTGGATTACCATCCCTATCAGAACTAAATACTATTTTTTCACCATCTGGAGACCATGTAGCATCACCATCATAATTAGCGTTATTAGTAATTCGTTTTTGATCAGAACCATCGATATTCATGGTGTAAATTTCTGCGTTACCGTCACGTGTGCTCGTAAACAGAATTTTAGAATTTGAAGCTGTTTCAATTTCAGTTATTTCCGTTTTAACATCGGCTATTACCGTAGTTTGTTTTTCTTCCTTTGCGTCAATACAACTAACTAACAAACTGCCAATTAAAGCTAATGTAAAAGCTTTGCTGATTAATAGAGTTTTTGAATACATAATTATTAATTTTGTTATTTAGGTCATTTTCTTGGTAACATTTCGTCGCGCATAGCGGCATGGTAAATAAACCCAGCCACGATAGCAGCGTTGCGTTTCATAGAATCTTCCTTTACCAAATCTGACATGTCTGTGCTTACATGCAATTGATGGCTGAAATAGTAAAGCGGATCGTATATCCATTCGAAAGCTGGAATACCTAAAGCATCAAACCCTAAATGGTCTGTACAACATGCATTTTGAATGGTAGTTGTATTTGCTCCATATTCATGAAATGGCTTTAAATAAGCATCAAAAATGGGGCGAATTTTTGTGTTTCCTTGTGCAAAAATACCACGCAAATCATGTCCGTTTTGATCCATATTGAAATACACCGATATTTTTGATTGTTGTTCTTTGGTAGTTCCTTTTAAAATATCTCCAACATATTTTTTTAGATACCCCAAAGACCCTTTAAGACCTTCTTCTTCACCATCCCAAAGTGCAATACGAATTGTTCTTCTTGGCTTTATACCAATAGCTTTTAAAATACGAACCGCTTCCATAATAGTTGCAGAGCCTGCACCGTTATCAGCAGCACCCGTGCCACCAACCTTAGAATCGAAATGCGCACCAACCATAACAATTTCATCTTTTAAAGCTGGGTCTTCACCTTTAAAATCTGCCAAAATATTTACATGATATTTGGCTTCGGTATTAAATTTTGTTTTTAAATGTAGCTTTAATTTTGGCGTATACCCTTTTTCTATAAGCCTTAATAACCTTGAATGCTGATCTTTAGCAATAGAAAAATGAGCAACTGGTTTTATATCTCCAATGGCATTATACGGTAAGGTGTTTGCACTTACAATACCTAAACCATGGCGGCTGGCTGTAACTACTGCTTCAACTCCTTGTTCAATTAAAAACTTATGAATAATATCATCTTCACTTTCACCACCTTCTTCCGAACGTCTTTTTAACATTTCAGCAAATGGAGGAATACCGCTATTATCTAAGCCTTCATGGTCATTTGCTAAAGTGCTTTTTGAAGCTTTTTCTAACTGTGCATCAGAAAATAGTTTAAAATCAACATCTTTAACATCTTCGTTTTCAGGTGATAATATGATTTTCCCTTTTAATTTTCCTATATATTTTTTTAGTTCATCAATATCATTAGGATTAATTAACACTATTTCACTTTCAATCACTCCACTAGTACTACCGCTCCATATATACGGTAAAGCGTTAATGGTCATAAAAGAAGGGGCTGTCATTTGTACTGAATAAGATTCATAGTGCCAACCTCTTAAGTTATTTTCATAATCATCTAGTTTAGCATCTAAACCCCATTTTTGCATACGGTTTTTTGCCCATTTGGCTGCTTCATAATATTGCGGTGAACCCGTAATACGAGGTCCATGTACATCGGCAATGTAATTTAGATTATCTAGTGCTTTAGAATTCTCCTGAGCTTCCTTTTTAATTTTATTAACGACCTCTTGATTGACTTTTTCTTTAGTTTCTTCTTGTGCTATTGCACAGGAATTAAAAATTAACCCTGTAAAAGCTAAAACAAGTATTTTTTTATAGTTATTCATAGTTCCTTTGTTAATAATTGATTGAAAATTCACTCTGCATCTTTAACACATCGAAAACCAGTATCTGTATAACTATTAGATTGTATATCACTAGTACGTCTTGAAGCACGCATCATTCCTGGTCTGCCGTCCCATGAATTTCCACGCATTACTCTTCGCTCATTAGGTTCGTTATTAATAGGATTTTTTTTAGGGCTTTTACTATAGTAATTTTCATCAAAGTAGTCGGCGCACCATTCCCAAGCATTCCCAGCCATATCATACAGGCCAAAAGAATTGGGTGCAAAGGAACCTACTGGAGAAGCCATTGTGTAACCATCATCATAGCTTTCAAAATGTGGCCATTCTACAAGTTTTATATAATTTTCATCAGAGATATTGGCTACTACTTCCTTCCCCAATAAATCATTTCCCCAAGCATATTTATATCCTTTTTCTCCGCCTCTTGCTGCATATTCCCATTCCGCTTCTGTTGGCAAACGCTTTCCTATCCAATTGGAATACGCATTGGCATCATTCCAACTTAAATGTGTTACGGGTTGTTTTTTTTCTTCTTCGGTATGTTGGTTTCCGCTTCCGTCAAATCTCCAATTAATCCCTTCTGTTTTCACAAAATCTTTCCCATCATATATAATACTACCTCCATTTTTTTCAGCATCTGTAACGTAATTTGTGGCATCTACAAATTTCCCATAATCATCTAAAGTAATTTCGTGGGTATCCATATAAAATGCATCCAATTCTACTTCATGGACAGGTTTTTCCATATCTTGGCCAGAACTATCGCCCATCGTAAATACACCTGCAGGAATAAAAACCATATTAAGAGGTTTAGACTTTTTATTATGATTTGTATGTTCTTCATTTATACTCTTCGTTTCGGCATTATTTTTACAAGTCACAGTTAAAAACAAAACAGCTAAAATCGATATCTTTAAAAAATTCTTAAATAGTTTCATTATATTATATATTTATTAATACTGCGTCCAACAAGCACCAGAGTTTTCTATTTCTTTATTAGTTAATATTAATTACTTTTTTTCTGTACCGTTTATATTCATTGTAAATATTTCAAAATTGCCGTCTTTCATAGAATCATAGGCAATCTTCTTTCCATCGCCAGACCAAGCTGGTGAACCATTAGGCGGTGTTGCATCGGTTAATACTTTTTTATTAGTTCCGTCTGTATTTACAGTTAACACTGCTAAACCGTCATTTATATATGATTGAAATACTACCTGTTTACCATTTGGTGATACAAAAGGGTTTTCATCATTATCTTTATAATCTGTAATTTAGGTTTGATTAGAACCATCGGCATTCATCATATAAATAACATAATTTAATCGGACTTCTTCTCCTTCTTCAGTACCTACTGGTGGTTTTAATCCTCTATTGGTTTGAAACGTCATTTTACTACCATCAGAATTCATTGTATAAAGCCCTCCTTTTTTTTGTTCCCGAAAATAGAATTTTCGAACCATCTGGGGCGTGATTAATAAAACTACAAAACCCTTTATCTGTTACTTTCTTTAAATCTAAACCATCAGTATTTATACTATAGATACCGCCACCATCTTTACTAGAATCAAAAAATATTTTTGACCCATCTGCCGACCATGTTGGGTAGCCTTGGTAAGAATCCAAATTTGTTGATGGTTTATGGTCAGACCCGCCTGCATTCATTAAATAGATTTGCCTGTTTTTTCCTTTACCTGATTCTGTTGCAATAAATTTGCCGTCAGTTGAAAAATATGGGACTTCATCTGGGAAATGGTTATCTGTTAGTTGCGTTTGATTTGACTCATCCGCATCCATAACATAAATCTCTTGTACCCCATCTCTCCGTGAGACAAAGGTGATTTTTAAACTGTCGGGTGACCAAGAGGAAGATAATTCATCGGCTTGGGTATCTGTTAATCTTTGTTGATTAGATTCGTCAGGGTTAATCGTATGTATATCAAAATTTCCAGCGCTATTGGATTCAAATACAATCTTCGAACCCTCTGGCGAAAAAACAGGATAAGAGTCTTCTGCTTTTTCATTTGTAGTTAAGCGTTTTAAATCAGCCCCATCAAATCGCATGGTATAAACCTCAGGATTACCGTCTCGTTCAGACCAAAATGAAATCATTGGGCTTTCGGGGGAACTACTTGAAACTTCTTTTGCTGCTTTTTCTTTTTTCTTCATCGCAACCTAATTACAGGGAAACAGCACTGAAAAACTTAGTATTATAACCGGAAATCTTGTCTTTTGAATTTTCATTTTCAGTTCTTTTTAATTCGTTTTACCTAATGTGCATGTTAAAAAATTTCATCTAAAAAAAATCCCCGCATACCAAATCAATCATTATGATTAAGGTATACGGGGATTCCCGTAGGTAAATAACATACTTATTTTTCCAATATCTTCCTTATGTTAAAAAATAAGCGTTCGCCTTTAAATTTAAGCGAATATGTAATTTGAAATTACTCTAATCAAAATATATTCATCTGTTTTAAATCAACCCTTAAGCCCGTCAGGCAATAATTCTTTAGGCCAATCTTGATAGCTAAATGGCCGTATCCATCTTTTAATGGCTCCTAAGCCTACCGAAGTAAATCGAGAGTCAGAAGAAGCTGGATAAGGTCCACCATGTGTCATCGCTCCTGTAACTTCTACACCAGTCGGCACACCATTAAAAATAATTCTACCCACTCTACTTTGAAGTGCATCTATTATCCCATCAAGATTTTTAATATCACTTTCTTCAGCGATAATCGTTCCCGTTAATTGTCCTTCTAAACTATTGATTACATGAATTAACTCAGCTTCATCCTTACTTTTAACCACCATTGCAAACGGACCGAACACTTCGGTATGCATTTTAGGATTAGTTAAAAAGTCTTTCCCAGAAACTGTATTAATTTGAGAAGGCGCAAAATTCGTATCTACATCGCCATCAACACGACCAACAACTGATACACCTTCTTGACTTGATACAAGATTTCCGTTCGCTACAAAACTACTTTTGATACTTGGATTTAACATACATTGTGCGTCAATGGCAACTGTTTTTGCAGCCAAATCAGCTACAAATGCTTGTGTTTTATCGCTGTCTACAGTTAACATCAAACCCGGCTTAGTACAAAATTGCCCAGAGCCTAATGTAATCGAACCTGCATAAGTTGTAGCTATTTCTTCAGCTCTAGCTACAATCGCATTTGGTGTTATTACAACAGGATTAATACTTCCCATTTCAGCAAAAACTGGAATTGGTTCAGTTCGTTGATTTCCTATATCAAATAAGGCTCTACCTCCAGAAATACTTCCTGTAAATCCAACCGCTTTAATCTTATGATGTTTTACCAATGCTTGCCCAACAGTTCTACCTCTACCTGTAATATTAGAGAATACGCCATTTGGCATTCCTGTTTTTCCTGCAGCCTTTATAATTGCAGAAGCAACTAATTCTCCTATACCAGAATGCATAGCATGCGATTTAACAATAACAGGACAACCTGCTGCTAATGCACTTGCTGTATCACCTCCTGCCGTTGAAAATGCTAATGGAAAATTACTAGCTGCAAAAACAACAACTGGACCTAAAGGAATTGATGTTCTTCTGATATCTGACTTTGGCATTGGTTGTCTTTCAGGAATGGCTTCGTCAATTACATTAAGTCTCCAATCTTCTGTTTCAATCATGTTGGCAAAAGATTGTAATTGAGACATAGTTCTACCGCGCTCACCCGTTGCTCTTCCTTCTGGCAAACCAGACTCTGAACAATACATTTTTAATAAGTCATCACCAAGGGCAAGAATTTCATCTGCAATTGCATTTAAAAAGGTTGCTCTTTCTTTACCTGTTTTATTTTTATATATTTTAAAAGCGTCAGAAGCTAATGCAATAGCCTCTTCAAGTTCTTCAGATGTTGCTTCAACAAAAGCAGTTGTATTCTCAATATTTAATTTTGGATTAACTGTTTTATGAGTTTTACTACCATTTCCCGATAATTTGTTTCCTATGTAATTTTTCCCTGTAATCATTTTATCCTTTTTAATTCTTAAACATCACTATTTGGAAAATATTAATATTTACAAAAGACCATTCTTATAAATTCTTATAATCTGGCAACGTAGGTCTATGTTTTAAACCTTCAGAAATTATATTTAATATACGTTTACGCTCCTCTCCAATTAAAGGTAAACGAGGTTCACGCACATTTTCTGTGCCTATACCTGTAGCTACTTCCGCTAGTTTAATATTTTGTACAAGTTTAGCTGTAATATCAAGCTCTAATATTGGTAAAAACCAACGGTAAATTAAAATTGCTTCTTCTATCCTTCCCACTTTTTGTAATTTGTAAATAGCTACTGTTTCTTCTGGAAATGCACATACTAATCCTGCAACCCATCCATCAGCTCCCATTTGCAAACCTTCTAAAGCTAAAGTATCAACGCCTCCAAATATTTTAATACGATCTCCAAATCGAGATTTCATTCTAGAAATATTAGATAAATCACGTGTAGATTCTTTAACAGCTTGGATATTTTCACATTCAATCAATTCTTCGAACATATCAATAGTTACTTCAATACCATAATCAACAGGATTATTATAAATCATGATAGGTAATGTCGTACTATTGGCTACTTTTTTAAAGTAAGTTACCGTCTCCCTGTCATCTGCCTTATAACGCATTGGAGGCAACATCATTAATCCAGATGCACCGTCTTCTTTAGCCCTACGTGCAGCTTCAATTGCTTTAACAGTAGTCTGCTCTGCCACATTCATTATGACAGGAAGCTTCCCGTTAACCAACTCAACAGTTTTTCGCACCAATATGCTTTTCTCGTCATCTGTAAGTGTGCTTGCTTCTCCTAAAGTACCGCCAAGAATAATTCCAGTAACTCCAGCATCCATCTGCGCCTTTATGTTAACTTCAAAATTGACTAAGTCTAATTGATCATCATCTGTAAATTTGGTAGTAACTGCTGGCATAACGCCTTTCCAATGAATACTCATAATAATTATAGTTTTAAAATGTAAATGTACTTAATAGTAGGCCACCATAGTAATGGGTATTTATCCATTTTTAGTACTATATTAATCATTCAGTTTATTTTTTTTTAGTTAATGCATAATATTTACTTATTTTCATGAAATGAAAGTTTTACCTTTTAAAATATCTAAGCCTGAGCACGCTGCCATAGTGTATCAAGAATATTATGAAGATAATTTCTATAGAAGACTACATCAGCATGAAGAAATACAGTTGAGTTTAATCTTAAATGGTATTGGCACCTTGGTCATTGGAGATTCTGTAAACGACTTCAAAACATACGACGTTTTAATTATCGGAAGAAATCTACCCCATGTATTTAACAGTGATGGCTCAGAACAAGAGAAATCTCATATGTTATCAATATTTTTTAACAAAGATTCTTTCGGGAAAGGTTTTTTTGAATTAAACGAGTTTGCCTCCTTGAATACCTTTTTTAAGCAAAGTGCGTATGGTATCCGAATCATTTCTAACAATACCGCCTTAAAAAAATTATTCTTAAAGTTTAATAATGCATCCAAACTTAATCGTTTTATTATCCTTTTTGAAATCTTACAGCTTATCAGTAAATCAAAAACAAAACTATTATCCTCTTTCGTCTATAAAAAAAGCTATAGCAACGACCAAGGTAAAAGAATGAGTGATGTATTTGAACATACTATGAATAATTTTCAACATAATATTAGTTTGAATGAAATCGCTAATGTCGCCAACATGACTCCGCAGTCGTTTTGCAAGTATTTTAAACAGCGTACTAATAAAACTTATTTTAGCTTTTTAATTGAACTACGTATTGAACATTCTTGCAAATTAATACTTGCGAACAATGATTTCTCTATTTCCGAAATTTCAATAAAATCTGGATTTATCAATATCTCTAATTTCAATAGAAAGTTTAAGTTGCAGAAAAAAACTACCCCCCTAAGGTTTAGAAAGTTTCATTTAAGCGGATAAATTCTTTAAAACAATCATTGGAGATAGCCCAAGCGTAATTTGCCAATTTTTTTAAAGCGAAATAGTAATCCTTCATTTTTGAATCCGGATTAGTGTAGTTGAAAATTTTGTGCCTCCAAAATACCATCCCAGCAGCGGCTTATATTGTGAACGCCTTTAAACAATCCTATTCCATATTAGTCATATTAATTTCTTCCGCATAACCTTTCAGCAATGAGTTTACCTTTGCCAAATCTATTATTTCTTCTTTAGCACAAATGCCAATAATAGTCATTTCCATATCAAAGACACGATAGTAGTAGGTCGCTTCCTCAAAATCCACTAGTGTTGCGCTGCATTCATCATCACTTACAACTATATTACTGTAAAATAAATCGCTTTGAATTAGAACTTTGGGCAAGTCCTGACCTATATGTTTTTCAATTTAATAACGGACTTCATATAACCATAAATGAAACTGAAAATTAACAGTATATTCTTCAACTTCATAAAAATGCTCTTTGTCGTAAACAATCGATTTAGGAAGGTATTCCGGTGCTTCTATCTTCTGTAATTTACCTAATTCTTGACCAAGGAATTCTATTAAATTATTTGGTAAATTCTCAATAATTTCATCTTCAAGAAACTCTTTTACCATTACAGGTTTACTTTTCTAAAGTCCTACGGTTTTATTAGTAACATTGAGAATAATCTTTAAAGTAGAAAAGTTGGGATGGTCCAAATACTCAAGTAAATCAGCTAATTCTATAGTTGTTTCTGCTGATTTTTGCTCACAAATGGTCAGTACATATTTTCCGATTTCCGTAATTACTAAATAGTTTGTGTTTTCAGAACGCCCACTTAGTATTTTAAAAGAAAGTAATTCGCCTAAATTATAAGTCGCCATAATGGCTCTGACATTTTGATCATTTAATACGGTATACTGAATCATATTACGTTATAGCTCCTTTTGTTAAACCCCAATTACTTTACATTGCATTTATCAAAGCTTCTTCCAAATGAGAATAATCGCATAGGTACACTTTTTCACAGCATCTTTTTTTCGATTTCAATAGAATGATGAAAAGCTGCTTCGGTTAGTACTTGGTTTTCGTCCAAGGCCCTTTGTATGACTTTAGGAAATTTTGCAGGGTGAGCCGTTGCCAAACAAACTAGTTTTTTAGATTCCAATTTGTCCCTTAAAACATCAGCGACGGCCAAAGACACGGCTCCGTGCGAATCCAATAAATAGTTTTCGGCCTCATAAATTTCTTTTATCAATTTCAGCGTATGGGCATTGGTAATACTATCGGAAAGCAAACCTTTACTATATTTTCAAAGGTTTTCTTATCACAGCTAACCTTCCTAGTTTCCTTAAAGTCGTCCATCCAATGTTTTATTTTTTCTGAATCTGAACCAATAGCACAGTATAGATACCTCCAAAAAATAAACATAATCGTCATCCAGACCGATCTCCAAAAAGTGGATTTCGTACCGCTTCTCTATTTTCAGGCAGACATCCTTGAAAGTGGACGAAACCTCTGAAATCAATACCTTTTTCCTGTATTTATAGGACAAACAAAATGACACAAAAGCAAGCTTTTGTTATGACTCTTCTGAATGTGTTCGCTCAAATCTACAAATGTAATTATCCCTACACAACACCCGTGGCAGAGCCCAGGGGAATTCTATTAATTACATCCTTTTGAGTTAAGATTGGATACTTGCCATTTTAAATAATTCCAAATTGGATAATCATAAACTTAGAAAATCTTTATATTTACCTCATGAAAGTTACTTTAACATAATTTAATAATAAGCAAGTTCACAAATCGTCAACACGAGAAGTGAAAATTAGTAAAGTGTCGACTCTGATTCGCTTCGAAGCCATAGGTCCCAACCCCAGCCGGGTCAGTTAATTGGAGACCATCCGGAACCAAAACCTTGCTAATCTTATGATTAGCAAGGTTTTTTTTTGGTAGTCATATGAATTGATTTAATATATCCTAAAATCGTCTTGATTAGTGCCTATGCTTTTGAATAAAGCTCACAAAACACACAGCTTCTTTATGCCGCTACCTAAGATTTAATTTTGTTGTTTCACCGTCAATAAAAAAGGCTAGCCAAGCTAATTTTCCAAAATGTAGCTTTTCGCAGAATGCAGGGTATGGTTTGCATTGTTGTGTATTGACGACATTATAACTCTCAACCGATTTGTTTACTATAAGGTGGGGATGTAGAAACCAACTTAACCACTACCTATAAAATTTAAATTTTATTACTTGCAAACTTCATAAACAGAAATCATGCTTAAAAAGCTATCTTTAAATTAGGTTGATTTTTCTCTAGTTTAAATCACTGCAACGAACCTTAGACCAACCTTGGCGCTATATGCTATAAAGCAGTATCCTAATGATAAAAAAAAATGAAAACCAACATTAGATTAAAAATTGAATTTTCATTTATTGCTTTGCTGTCATTGTTTTGTCTTTACTCTTGTATTTCGCAAACTAAAGAAAATAGTCCTCCAAATATTATTATTTTTCTAGTGGACGATATGGGCCTTATGGATACTTCAGTTCCTTTTTTGACAGATACAAATGGTAATTTGGTAAAATATCCATTGAATGACTATTACAAAACACCGAATATGCAAAAACTTGCAGCGCAAGGGATTCGCTTTACAAATTTTTATGCCCACTCGGTTTGTTCACCTTCACGAACTTCAATTTTAACCGGGCAGAATTCTGCCCGCCATGGGGTGACCAATTGGATTAAATCTGAAGAAAATAATCGTACCGCGTTTGGACCATCAAACTGGAATTGGAAAGGACTTACCAAAGAATCTGTAACACTTCCGCGAATCTTACAGCAAGCAGGCTATAAAACAATTCATGTTGGCAAAGCACATTTTGGCCCCTTCAACAGCGAGGGGGAAAACCCTCTCAATTTGGGTTTTGATGTCAACATTGCAGGTAGCTCCATTGGACAGCCAGGAAGCTATCTTGGCACAGAAGGTTTTGGACATACAGGCGGAAATAAAAAAAGGGCTGTACCTGGTTTGGAAAAATACCACGGTAAAAATATCTTTTTAACAGAAGCATTAACGCTGGAAGCCAATATAGCTATATCACAAGCCAAAAAGGAAGGTAAGCCCTTCTTTCTAAATATGGCCCATTACGCTGTACATGCACCTTTTTATTCAGACCCTCGCTTTGAGCATCACTATAAAACCTCAGGAAAGTCTGAAAAAGCTCAGGCCTATGCTACATTAATTGAGGGTATTGATAAATCATTAGGAGATATTTTACAACATGTGAATGATTTAGCACTAGGAGAAAACACCCTGCTATTGTTCCTTGGAGATAATGGATCGGATGCACCACTGCCAATTGAAAATGACTACAGCAGTTCTTCGCCATTGAAAGGTAAAAAAGGGAATCACTGGGAAGGTGGTATGCGGGTGCCATTTATAGCATCTTGGGTTTCCCAAAATAATGAAGCTCCCGCACAGGTAAAAACACCTATTACACCTAAAGCGGTTCAACAACAACAAGGTAATATTATAGACCTTTTTTCTACATTGTGTCGGATAGCAAATGTAAAACCGCCTATGAATTATATTGTTGATGGCTTTGACCTTAAAGATCAGCTGAATGGTCTGCAAGATGAAAAGCGTGATGAGATTTTTCTAAACCATTTCCCACATAGTCACCGTACCAATTATTTTACAAGTTTGGTACAATCAGACTGGAAAATTATTTACCACTACCAAGTGGCTAGCCAGCCACGTTATCAACTATTTCACTTAAAACAAGACCCACTTGAAATCCATAATCTTGCAGATAAAAACCCCGAACAGCTCAAAATCATGATGAAGGTTTTATCTGAAGAAATGAACAATAAAAAAGCACTTTATCCTGAAAATAAAAACCAGAAATTAAAACTGATTATGCCTAAGTAATTAAATACTTCTATCGTTCAAAATTTGAAATCTGAATAAAACTCGACAACACAGCAATAGTTAAAGGAAACTTGGTTGGTTATCCTAAAGAATTAAATGTAAATATAACGGATTAAAAGAACGCTTGTCGAACCTTGTGAATGCCTTAAAATGATTTTTTTACATGAAATTATGCTTTGAGATAGTTCCTACGTTTAGATTTCAACAAAAAACAATATACCATAATCAATATCGAAGATTTTAATTGGGTATTTCAATTTATAGGCAGACTGCGTTGCTCGTACATTTTCCAATTGGTATACTTGTAGTAGCCCTGTTTAAGGAAGTATTAACCCTAAATGGAAAACGACCAGGTCTTCGGGAAGGCATTCATTTAATGATATATTTAGGAGCAATATTGGCTATTCTTAGTGCACTATTGGGTTGGTTGTTACGTATGCACAATATCAGCTACAACTCAGAATCAATGAGGATAAACATCTGTTGTCACGAACCATTAATCCAATAAAACAAATTGCGCCCTCTCTTTGTTTTCAAAATGAATATTACTTCAATACAATTTTTAAGAAAAAAACTGGAACAGCACCTCGTGCGTATTGGAATTCAAGTTATGGAATGAATATGCGGAATTAACGTGATACATTTATTAAAAAGTACGTCTGCCCCACTTTAACAGACAAAAGTAGTTCCTGTGTGAATTTTGATTAAGAAACAATCTTAATTAAGTTATATTTCTTTTTCATTTAACTCATTATCCAACTGTTTGGTTGATTATCTTTTAAAGAGCATTCCTTTATTTTTTTTGAAACTTCTTACTAAAAATCAAAAATAACAGACCACACAACAACCAAGCCGGCAAAGTCACAAAGGACAAGAACACATCGAACTGAATGGATATAAAATAAAATAGTCCAAAACTTATTGCCCAAGCAAAGAATACTGATTTGTTAAATTTAATATTGGCTACCTCAGCATAGTTTTTAACTATTCCAGCCTGCTTATGGAAAAAATGCTCAAACACGATGATTGCACCAAAGGGTGCCAAAATAAATCCATACAGGGCTACAAACCCCAATAACTTCATAGCAAATGCAGGAAAGAGCCCAGCTATTGTAGCTATTGTTCCTGCTATGATGGTTACCCAAAAGGTCGATACTTTTGGTATAATAGCTTGAAATGCCAAACCTGCTCGATATATGGTAGGATTGGCCGTAGTCCAACCTGCTAATACCACTGCTATAATTCCGAATATTCCAATAGCATTATTCGCAAGAGGTCCCGGTGCTACGGGCGGGGCTTCGCCGTTCGACAGAAATGTCTGTGCCTCTGGAGATTTTAAATAAACAGCATATAACAGCGCTGCTGCTATCCAAGCCATATAATGCCCAACATACATTCCTGCAGCACTTGTCCATCCAGAATTAGCTTTTTTTGCAAATCTGAATACCGATAAATCAGACATTCCTATGTGCATTGCCGCATTAGCAAACCAAGACCATATAACAACATGCCAAAACGTATATTTTAATTGTCCCGGAAAAGGATCTGAACCTTTCCCCCAAATATTCCAAAAATCCGAGAAGCTTTTTACTCCAAGCTGCCCTAAAGCTACAATACCGCAAGCGATAAAAGCTATAACAATAATCGGCGACATCCAGTTTGCTGCCTTGGAGACAGTATCGTAGCCTTTGGATGCAATCAGCGAAATCACCGTCCCTATCAGAATTACAATGACTACCCAGGTCATCCCATTAGGCATGGTATCCGTTAACTTGGGCATTTCCATATCAAAAGGAATACCAACAGCCGTTGCAGAAACAGTAATCATGGAACCTGCCAAGAAACAAAAGAGTATTCCATTGGCCAAATTATAGCCGATTACTAGCTTTTTACCACAAATTTTCTCAAGTTGATAATATAAAGTCAAACGATTTTCGACTGCGATTTTTGCAGTCAAAAAGCGCCAACTTAATATCGCTAAAAGGTTTCCTATTAGAAGTCCAACGATGAGGTCAAATGCACTTACACCGGCTGTCAAAAACAAAGGGCCAATCATAAATTCCGTACCTGCAGCATGTTCTCCTGCATACATCCCTAAAAAGCTTTTCCAGCCTTTTAGTTTGGACCCTGGAATAGGTTCTCTTTCAAATTCTCCACCGGCAATCCCTTCTATCACTTCTTCCTCTAGATGTGCTTGGCTCATAATTGGTTGGTTTTAATTGTAGACCTGTCAGGTTCAACTTCTCCTGAACATAATTCAGTGAAAATTGGACAAGCCTATTTTGATTCGTTTGGTATCAGGTGTTTTGGTAAATCTTCTACCCGTTCGCAACACAACTGGTCCATGACCTGTTTGAATTGGGTCTTTAACATACTTATAGTATGATCACCCCCTTTATTGCCCAAAGCACCGCATCCGTAAAGGAAGGAACGTCCCATAAATGTGAACTTAGCACCGCTACTCATAGCACGGGCAATGTCAGGTCCGGAACGTAGTCCGCTATCCATCATTACTTCTATTTGATCTCCGTATTTAGCAGCTATCCCAGGAAGTGAGCTTATTGTAGATTGAGCAGCATCTAATTGTCTGCCTCCATGATTGGAAACAATTATTCCGTCAAAACCTAAGCGAATAGCATCTTGGGCATCCTGTTCTGATGCTACTCCTTTTAAAACTAATTTTCCTTTCCATTTGTCACGAATAGGTTTTATCCGTTCTTCATTTAAACGACCCGAAAAAGTCTTGTCCATAAATTGTCCAAGTTGCTTTAAATTAAGCCCCTCAGGAGTATATGGCTTTAAGGTCTCAAAAGTAGGCTGCCCATATTTTAGGGTATTAAAAGCCCAAGTTGGTTTACCCATTATTTGGAGTATGTTAGTAATAGACATTTTTGGTGGTAGCGCCAAACCATTACGTATATCCCTTGGGCGATAACCAAAAGTGGGCACGTCGCAAAGTAGCACAAGCACCGGGCATTGCGCCGCCTCTGCCCTATTTAAAATATCGTCCCGCAAAGAATCTTCCGCTGGGTTATATAATTGAAACCAAGCATTACCTTCTGTCAATTCGCTGGCGCGCTCTATGTGCATCGTAGTAACAGTACTCAATATAAAGGGTATCTTGTTTTTATGAGCCGCCTTTGCCAAAATCTCTGGAGAATTAGGCCACATTAAACCCTGTAGCCCTACTGGTGCGATGCCAAAAGGAGCATCAAACTCCATACCCATTACCGTGGTTTTTGTAGAACTTATCCCTTTATTCCTTAAGTATCTTGGCTGTAACTGTACTTCTCTAATTTCAGCCGTATTACGAACAACACTTACATCTTCATTACAACCACCGTCTAAATACTCGAATGCAAACCTCGGGATACGAAGCATTGCCTTGTTTCTTAAATCGTCCATAGATGGGTAATCGGGGTTGAATTCCTTGGCCATATGAATAGTTTATTTTGATATTAGGGAAATGTGTTTTTTACAAGCGTAATTTTTCTTCAGAAATTTAGGTTCCAAGGTTATATCAGAAATAACAATGGCAGCTCCCAAAGCCGAACCTAAAGAAGAATCCGTGGTGCTAAGTTTCATGTTACTTAAGTATTGGGAAAGTAACTGAATATAGACTTCGTTATCACTAAATCCTCCATCCACATACAATTTCTTGATTTTCACATCACCTATAGCGGATCTTATACTTTTCTCTTGTAATAATACCAATTCTAACATCAATTGGTGATAGGCATGCTCAAATTTATCATAGGTGATTTTTATCTCTTCCGGCATATTTACGGAAGCAATGCTATGCCACTTAAACATATACACAAAATCTTTATTAATTTCAAATATAATAGCTTGATTGAATTTTACGGTTTTATGATAATCCTCGGGCACGTTGAACAATTCAGAAAGTGCCTTAATTTGAATTTTATACTCATTCCCTAAAAAAAGACTGGAAACCTTTACCGGACTTCCGTCTACCCGCATGTTAAAAAATGAATCTTTTCTAATATCTTCTGTGGTCAACATGCCTTTATTAAACGGATTAATTGAAATACTCCAAGTACCAGTAGAAACAAGTAAAAATTCTTTAGTTATGCTTCGGATATAAGGCAATAGTGCGGAAGAGCTATCATGAATGCCAGTTCCAATTTGGATAATATTCCCTTTATAATTAACTGGTATGGTATCTTTAGCGCAAGCAATAGATGGCAACTTATCATCTATGCCCTCATTATACACCCATGAGTGGAAATCCTTCTTTTCAAAATCCCAAAGCAAGGTGTGACACCCGATACTAGTGTATTCACTTACCGGAATTCCCGTAAAGAGATAACTTAGGTACTGCGGAAGGTGAAGCGAATATTTAACCTTCTTAAAAACTTCTGGCTTCGTATGTTTTAGCCAATACAAATGCATTCCGGTATTTAGCATGCCTAATTTGGGAGACCCTGTTACTCTAGAGAGTTCGTTTTCTGGCCCATAACTATCGTAGAAAGACTCATAAATTTCATCCGCTATCGGCTTCATATAATTATAAAGAGGTGTAAGTGGTTTTCCTTGCTCGTCAATATGAACTAAACTAGCCCCATAACAAGAGAAATTTAAAGCCTCGATTTCAAATTTGTTGGAATTCAGCATTTCGTCAAATATCTTTTTCGCCCAGTTTTCTAGAGCAACTAAATTTTCTGTCGGATATCCGTCCTCATCCGTGATTTCTTCAAAACGAGAATATTCACGATGTACCTCTTGAAAATTTGTATCAAAAAGAAAGAATTTCTTGTTGGTACGGCCTATATCGAATACTGCTGTCACCTTTATTTTCATATTAATCAAGTTATAGTCCTGAGGCTACGGAATTAGCACCTCTTTCATTGACCAGATTTTTTCTCACATGTAAGGAGCGATATGCACTAATAGGGTTCAAGGCTCCACCTCGATTCAAGCGTGCCTTTTCCAATAATGGCCTAACATCAGTACGAAAGGCATCTTGAAGAATCTCTTGGCACTTTACAATATCATGGTTCTGTTGTGCTTCAGTCAATACTTTTTGATCAATAAGCAGCGCTCTTGCATAAGCTTCTTGTATGGCCTCCAAGGATTGTATTAAATCTTCCAAAGGATCTTTGAGATTATGACTAGCATCGATCATCCAAGCCGGATACGGATTCTGAGGATTATTTTCCATCCCATATACCAAGGCGTTGAAAATCAAAAACAGCGCGTATGGCTTTACACTCCCTACGGTTAAATCATCATCACCATATTTACTATCGTTGAAATGGAACCCTCCTAGTTTACCTTTTGACATAAGGGTAGAAACGATTTGTTCGATATTGGTATTGGGCAAGTGGTGCCCCAAATCTACAAGGGTATATGCTTTTTCTCCACATTCGTTGGCTAACATAAAAGAGGTGCCCCAATCTTGTATTACAGTACTATAAAAATTAGGTTCGTATGGTTTGTATTCAATGAAAAGTTTCCAATCATCAGGAAGTCCTCTATAAATATCCTTTAAACTCTCTTGTGTGTTTTGTAAGGCAGATTGAAAATTACTTTGTCCAGGGAAATTAGCCCCATCCGCCAGCCAAACTGTCAAGCTCTTGGATCCCAACTTATCTCCAATTTTAATAACATCAATATTGTGCGCAATGGCCTGTTCACGAACAGCTTTGCTTGTATTGCTCAATGAACCAAATTTATAGCTTTGCGCTGCGTTCTTTTGGTCTTGGAATGTATTGGAATTGACAGCGTCAAAAAGAATATTATGTGAGACAGCCAGTTCTTTGATTGCTGAATAATCATTCGGAACATCCCATGGAATATGTAATGATATGGCTCCAGAAGTTTGCGTTAGTGAATGAATTAAGCCAACATCATCTATTTTTTGTTCTAAATTAGATGGTTCGCCTTGAAACCCGAAACGCCCAAAACGGGTTCCTCCCGCACCCAAGGCCCAACTTGGTATGGCTACCTGAAAATCCTGTAGTTTTTGAACGATGGTATTTACGTCCTTACCTTGTTCCAATAGCGTATCAGCCAAAAAAGCAAATCGTGCGTTGTGACCTTGTACCTGTATTTTATTTATATCGCTAAGTTGGCTTTTATCTATTCTCATAAAGAAGCTTTTCATTTTTTAAAAATAAGCTTCCATGGACAAAAGTCCATGGAAGCTTAAGAAAACTAACTCAAACAAACTATCGTACAAATGCATTGGCCATTCCGCCATCTACATTAATTATATTCCCTGTTGATTTATCAAGAATACCTACTAATGTAAATACACCATTTGCAATATCCTCTGGGGTAATGATTTCATTCAATAAATTTCTTTTTGCATAAAATGCAGGCAACTCATCAACTGTGATCCCGTTTGCTTTTGCTCTGCCTGCTGCCCAATCACCTTCCCAAATCTTACTTCCTATAATTACACCGTCTGGGTTTACTGTGTTTACTCTAATTTTATCTTTACCTAATTCCGCAGCTAACAAACGTACCATATGTTGTTGTGCCGCTTTTGCCGTGCCATAGGCAACATTGTTTGGCCCTGCAACCAAACCATTTTTGCTTGCGATAGCTATATAATTACCTCCTAAGCCTTGTTTACGCATAGTTGCTGCAGCTTGTTTTGCCAAATCAAACTGTCCTTTCACTAAAATATTTTGTAAAATATTCCAGTCATGATCGGTTGTATCCTCCAATGGTTTTGAAATCGCCAAACCGGCACTGTGAACAATAATATCTACACCCCCAAATGTTACACATGCTTTCTTAAAGGCAGCTGCAATAGAAATGGTATCGGTAACATCACAAGTCACATAGGTTGCCACATCCCTTTTGTAGGTTGCGTTAGCTTCAATTAAACTTTGTTCATTTATATCTGTTAAAACTACATTAGCTCCTTCAGCCGCTAGTTTATCTGCAATGGCCTTACCGATTCCACCACCCGCACCAGTTATAAATGCAACTTTACGAGATAATGGTTGTTCTTTTGGCATACGGGATAATTTTGCTTCTTCTAGCAACCAGTACTCGATATCAAAAGCTTCTTGTCTTGGTAACGATGTGTAAGAGGTAATTGCTTCTGCACCGCGCATTACATTAATAGCATTAATGTAAAATTCATTCGCTACCCGTGTAGTTTGTTTGTTTTTCGCAAAACTAAACATACCAACTCCAGGATAAATTATAATTACAGGGTTTGCGTCACGCATAGCCGGACTGTTATCCTTTTTACACGTGTTATAGTAATCTGCATATTCCTGTCTATAAGCTTCAAAAGCTGGTTCTAATTTTTTGAAGATGGCGTCTGAATCAGATAAATCTTCATTTTCACCTAAAGTTAAAACTAGAGGCTGAATTTTAGTTCTCAAAAAATGATCTGGACAAGATGTTCCCATTGGCGCCAATCTTGTTAAATCATTACTGTTTATAAATTCAAGAACAACATCAGTATCTGAAAAATGACCAATCATTCTATTTTCAGAAGAACATAAGCCTCTTAATAAGGGCATTAGTTGTGCAGCTTTGTCTAGCCGCTTTTCTTTTGGTACGCTGTTAATTTTTTGACCACCAAAAACACTCCCTTTTTCTTTAATTTTAGTTTCAATGAATTCAGAAGCCATTTCAATAACTTCAAGACTATTCATATAACAGTCATAAGAAGTATCACCCCAAGTAAATAGACCGTGAGAACCTAAAACAATTCCTCTAATACCTGGGTTATCTACTAAACATTTTTCTATCTGAAGACCTAAATCGAAACCAGGCCGTTGCCAAGGCACCCAGCCCATTGATTCTCCCCAGATTTCCTTAGTTACTTGCTGACTATCTTTTGCAGCTGCAACCGCAATTAAAGCGTCTGGATGTAAGTGATCTATATGAGCGAATGGTAATAAACCGTGCAAGGGAGTATCAATAGAAGGTGCTTTACTATCTAAATCATAAATACAATGATTGAATAGACCAACCATTCTATCTTCATCTTCTAAACCTCCGTAAACATTTTTTAAATCACGTAATCTACCTGTGTAGATTCCTGCTATACCTGCTCTATTTAAAGTTCCAATATCTCCACCAGAACCTTTGATCCACATTACCTCAACATCTTCATTCGTTAATGGATCTTTCTCAACAGTCCTGCAGCTTGTATTTCCACCTCCATAATTCGTAATTCTAAGGTCTGCTCCGAGTATATTTGAACGATAAAGAAACAGGGCCACCTGATCGTCACCGAGGGATGTAGCTTTTTGTTCGTCCCATAGATAATCAACATATTTAAACTTCTGTATGGTCTTTTCCATTTTAAGGATTATTGTGTTTGGTAGCTAAATTAGCTGATGTAGAAATGCTTTCTGTCCTGTACTGTACCGTTCATGTCAAAAATAAAATTGTTTACATTTGACTTCTTCATTGTATCATATGTACACCACAATAGTTTTGTATTTAAAATATAAATTGTAAAAAAGTGAAGATACTACTAAATGGATATATTTAATTTCATAAAAATAAACGAGGATTCAAGGGTGCCAAAATACAAGCAAATTGTAGACGGTATTATTCATAATATCTCCTCTGGAAACTTAAAAATGGATGATAAGATACCATCTATAAATCTATTTAGTGAGGAATATCTTCTCTCAAGAGATACGGTTGAAAAGGCATATAATATTTTAAAAGAACGGAAAGTCATCCTATCCATAAGAGGAAAAGGGTATTATATTGCGCGTACCAAATTGATTTCTAAAGTAAATATTCTCTTCTTGATTAATAAATTAAGTTCCTACAAGATGCGAATCTATAATTCATTCGTCAATAGTTTTATAGGAACATCACATACCGATCTTCATATTTACCATTGTGAAGAAGAGCTTTTCCTCAATCTACTTGATAAAAATATGGGAGCTTATGATTATTATGTAATTATGCCCCATTTTAAGACAGATAAATTAAAGCATGTCAGCATTACCCCAAATGTGCTTAAAGCAATAAAAAAAATACCAAGGGATAGATTGGTAGTAATGGATAACCGTATTCCTGAAGTAAACAATGCACTTATCGAAATATACCAAGATTTTGAAAATGATATCTACGATGCCCTGCAAAAAGGTCTCGCAAAAATTTCGAAATATGATAAATTAATTATAGCATATCCAGAAAGTTCAGTATATCCTTATCCTAAAAGAATACTCCATGGGTTTCGAAAATTTTGTATCGAACACCGTATAGATTTCGAAGTTTTAGAAGAACTTTACGATGATATTATTCTAAGAAAAGGCGATTTATTTATAACCATTAGTGAATCTGACTTGGTTAATCTAGTCAATCAAATTCGCAATCAAGAGTTCATATTGGGCGATGATATTGGCGTTATTTCTTATAATGACACTCCTTTGAAACAACTATTAGGTATTACTTGTATCTCAACTGATTTTAAAGCAATGGGTGAAAACGCAGCTCATATGATTATGAATAAAGAGAAGGGGAAAATCAAGAACCCTTTCAATTTTATCGATAGAAATTCTATCTAAGCTGTTCCGAATTTTCATAACAATACATATTTCTTCCATGTTGCACTTGTATCCTTTTAAGTTTTAAAAAGTAGATTGCGCGACTGTGTCCACTTTCAATCAGCATACAGTAAAATGGTTATTGAAAGGCATTCCTATATTCAAAAATTAGTTAATCTTAATCGCCGTGGAGGTATACTCATTGGCTATTTCGAGGTTTCATTTTTTAATTATGCTTGCGGTTTTCTACTATGCAAACCTTTCAAAGCACACTAACTAGTTTCCAAATTATGCTCCGTAAACATGAAAGTTCGGTCAATAATTATCCTCCTATGCCCTTCACGCTTGTTTTTATAATAGGTAAATCTGAAAAAGAAAAATCAATACCGAAATAAAGCAGCCAATAAGGCCAAACATCATTTTTGTTTTAGTGGAGGATTACGGTATTATGGACAGTAGGGCCTATGCTCCCAAGTTTTCTGCGCAAAACTTAGGTGATGTTTTATGAAACACCGAACATACATCAATTGATTCCGGAAGGGGTTGCATTCTTCCAAGCCTATGCAAATCAATTATGCTCTCCCAACCTTGCTGGCATTATGACAGGAAAGTACCCGAGCAGATTGGGGTTCACGACCGCAATGCCACCTAAAACTTCTTACAACCAAAACATGACTATTCCTGAGGGCAATTGTGCGCACGATATTCCGGAGTTAAAAACAATATTCTAATCAAACAAGCTTTGATTAATGGCACATCCAACTCTACCGTACCTTCAGCAGCAACTTATGATACGAGCAGAGACGAACTTTCTATTGCCGAAGCTTTAAAAGACTATCATTCTGTATTTATCAGTAAGTAGCATATCGGTGGTTTCGGTACCGAGGGATACCAACCGGCCGACTAAAGCTTTAAACCTTTAGCCTTGTTCGATGCCGGTAAATCGGCATATTATAATTGGAAAGAATGATGGGACAATAAGGCCAAGAACAGATTCCCCAAGATACCGCAGGAATCTTCTACAATAGGCCACTCAGGTCAAAAAACGAAACAAGTGTATCTAATGGATGACTTGACGGTTAAGGCGCTCAATTTCATTAATAAAAATTTAAAACAAAAGATACCCCCTTCTTTTCTCTATTTTTTAAACTTTGTTGTTCATTCTCCTTATCAAGGAAAAGAGGATGAGCTAGCCTATTTTGGGCATAAAACTTACAAAGGTTGGAACGACCACAAAGACCCGGTATCTGCCTCCATGATAAAAAGTATGGATTGCTTTTTAGGCAAAATACTTGAGTAAGTAAAAGAAATAGGATTGGAAGAAAATACATTGGCCGTATTTATGGCGGATAACGGAGGAATCGATTCAAAAATAAAACCAAGAGGAGATGGCAGTGACAATGGTCCATTTTTAGGTGGTAAAGCTTGTTTGACAGAAGGTGGTATACGGTTGCCACTTATAGTTCGTTGGAAAGGAAAAATCAAAGAAGTTCAATGGGTAGATATCCCAATAGACTACACGGATATTCATCTTACTATTTTAGAGGGTGCAGGTTACGATTCAAAAACCATTGCCCAAACTAATTCTCTTGATCGAGAACGTATTAAGCCTTTAATTACTGACTGTGAAAACGTTCAAAACTCGTACCCTAAAAAGACATGCTATTAGCATTATTCTTTTAATGTAAGTTATAACAGACCATATGAATCCTATCCCCTCACTTCACATTCAGCAATACAAGATGGATATTATAAGTTGATTTTTGATTGGCATGAATGATTGCGCCTCTATACTATTGAACAATACCCTTTTGAAAAAATGACATAAGCTCTACGAATACTAATCTAATAGACAAGCTCTTTGAAAAGTTAATGGATTGGCTAAGCACAAACATGGAAAAAAGATATTGGCTTTAAGTTATTCCGGGCAAAGAAATTAGGGAAATCCCATTTAACAACTTTTTTATTAATTAAGCAAAGTGCTTTAGGTGGTTTTAATAACAAAAAACGCGTATCAAAGCTGACTTTTAAAAAAATTAACACGAGTGTTGCCGGCTACTGAAACATTATTATTCTGTTCTAAAAATCAATTTTAACAGGATAGTACAGGACAGCACAGTATTGTACAGGATGCCCAATCAATAATCTTACAATAATTTTATGATGTTCTTAATATGTAAGTTAAACAATTAAGAATACCGCAGAACTAACTAATTAATAATTCCAGATTATGAAAAAAAAATTAAATATGATTTCTCCGAGATTTCTCTTGGTTTTAGTCTTTTTATGGAGTTTTAGCACCCATGCACAAGATGCTACTGTGACAGGTACTGTAACTTCCATAGAAGATGGTCAAGCGCTACCAGGGGTAAACGTTTTAGTCAAAGGCACGACACAAGGTGCCGTAACGGATTTTGATGGTAACTATAGTATTGTAGCAAACTCAAATGCAACCTTGGTATTTTCTTATATTGGTTTTACCACACAGGAAATCACAATAAAAGGGCAAAACCAAGTAGATGCAAGTATGACCGAAGATGCCACATCGCTTGATGAAGTAATCCTTGTAGGTTATGGTACACAAATTAAAAGAGAGGTTACGGGATCTGTACAGACAGTAAACCTTACCGAGCTGTCTGATATTCCGGTAACGCAAGTTGGTCAAAAACTACAAGGACAACTGGCAGGTGTTCAAATTAACCAGACCACAGGTACGCCTGGTGAGGGTCTGAACATCCGTATAAGGGGGCAATTATCGGTTTCAGGCGGTAGCGAACCGTTATATGTAGTGGATGGATTTCCAATTGCAGGTAATCTAAATAACATAAATCCAGCAGAAATTGAAACTTTAACCGTCCTAAAAGATGCAGCATCTACTTCTTTGTACGGTTCTAGGGCTGCCAACGGGGTCGTATTGATTACCACGAAACAGGGTAAGATAGGCAAGACCAACGTGAGCTTCAACATGTCTACAGGTCTCCAAAGTGTTCCACAACGTGGTAGAGTAGAAATGATGGATGCTGTTGAATTTGCCCAGTTTAAACAAGAATACTATCAGGATCAGGGTGACCCGGTTCCAGATATTTTTCAAAACCCATCGCAATATGAAGGTCAAACGAACGATTGGTATGATGCCATGCTTCGTACAGCACCAATATCCATATATAACCTGTCGGTATCTGGCGGTTCGGAAAAATTTCGTGCTTCACTCGTTGCCGGTTTAACAAACCAAGATGGTGTAGTTTTAGGAAGTGACTTTCAGCAAGTTACCTTACGGGCCAATATGGCCTTTAACCCGAACGACAAAGTAGAGATAGGCGTAAATATTGCCCCTAGTTGGGTTGTAAGAAATGACCCAGCAACTGATGGTAGTAGAGGAACAGGTATCTTGTTCAACGCCTTGCACACATGGCCTATAATGCCTATCAACAATGCTGATGGGACTAGGACTGAATTTAATAGGTTTCCGGCAGATACTGGAAACATATTCGCTTACGCCAACTGGTTGAATTCGGCGGAGCGAATAAAAAATGAGGACAGAGACCTTAATTTAGTTTCCAATGCTTATGTCGATTGGAAACCTATTAAAGGGCTGAGTATTAAATCTAGCATAAATGCCGAGTTCTACCAAAGGAACACCGAATTCTTTAGTCCAACGAATGCTACTAATAGAATCAACCGCCCCATACCTACGAACAACGAAGCTATTTGGAACAATAGAGATGAATTTAATTGGTTAAATGAAAATATCGCTACCTATACTAACTCTATTGGAAATCATAATTTCTCCGTTTTAGGTGTTTTTTCATACCAACAATTCAGAATAGATAGAACCAGAATTCGAGCTACCGATTTTCCAGACGATAGATTGCCGGTTATACAAGGTGCTATAAATATCGATCGGGGAGGTACTTTTGATGAAGTACAAGAAAGCACGTTGGTTTCTGGAGTTGCCGGATTAACATACAACTACAAAGGAAAGTACTTGTTAACTGGATCGATACGTACCGATGGTTCTTCCAGATTTGGTTCTGAAAACAGATGGGGTACCTTCCCTTCCGTTTCAGGTGGTTGGATAGCTTCCGATGAATCGTTTTTGGAAAATGCAGAAGCTATTTCGCTATTGAAAATACGCGGAAGTTGGGGCGTTACCGGTAATCAAAATATTGGTAACTATACCCAATATGCTTTAGTTGATAACAACGTTCCCGCGGTCTTTGGTGATACATTTGCACCAGGGTCAGCAGTAAACTCATTATCCAACCCTAATTTAGGATGGGAAACAACCGAACAATTTGATATTGGTCTCGATTTAAGCCTTTTTAAGGATAGGGTATCTTTTATCTATGATTATTACACTAAGAATACGACCAATCTATTGTTCAACATTCAAGTGCCTAGAGAATCCGGTTTTTCCAACTTTAGTGATAACATTGGAGAACTTCGTTTCTGGGGTCATGAATTTTCATTGAATACGGTAAACACCACAGGAAGATTCAAATGGACCACGAATGCCAACATTTCGTTCAATAGAAATGAAGTGGTAGCATTGGCCGAGGGCATAGACCAGGTATTTGGACCCGGTAATTTACATATAACACAAGTAGGGCAGCCTTTTGCTCAATTTTATGGGCATTTATCGGACGGCAATTATTTAAATCAAGCAGATTTGGATAGTTCGCCACAAGTACCCGGCCGTTCTACGGTTGGTAGTATCAAACTTATAGATGTTAATGGCGATGGCGTAATAACCCGAGGAGGTCTTGATGATGATCGAGCAATCACGGGTAATCCGTTTCCTGACTTTACATATGGTATCACCAATAGGATTACCTACGACAACTGGGATTTTTCAGTCATCGCTACAGGATCACAAGGTAACGAGGTTTTGGTACGCCACTTGTTCAGTACTACCAACCTAGATGGGGTTTTTAATCTTTTGAAAGATGTAGAAAATCGTTTTAGGTCTGTAGAAAATCCTGGGGATGGTTTTTATGGCACCACAGTAGGTGGAGGTAGAGTTACCGGTATAGAAAGGGATTGGGTAAACGATCGTTTTGTTGCAGATGCCTCTTTTTTCAATATTAGAAATATTACCTTAGGATATACACTACCAGGATTGGAGAAATATTTTAAATCGGCACGTATCTATGGTTCTATTCAAAACGTACACATATTTACAAAATACTGGGGGGGACCAAACCCAGAAATAAGCGTTCAAAATAACGGACAAGGCGATGGAGGAAATTTAGCGCCCGGAGTAGATCTCTCAGGGTATCCGATACCACGTATTATCAATATTGGTGTAAACCTTAACTTTTAATCGAAAGCATAAAACTTAAATACTTAAAAATGAAAAAAATAATCTTATTTCTTGGTCTTATCTGCTTTATTGCAATGAGCTGTGAAGACGAACTAAACGTCTTTCCCGAAGATTCTTTAAGTGTACCGACCTTCTTTAATACGGAAGATGATTTTACACAAGCGGTAAATGCTAATTACGAACCCTTGAGGTCACTCTACAATTCAACGAAACCGTTTATGACCGAAATGAGTGCGGACAACACCTATTTTGCAAGAAACACGGCTTTTGGAGCGACAGAAACAAATCAAGATATTGCCGATCATTCGATGATTACCCAAGGCGGTATTACACCCAATGGAAATGTTACGAACTACTACAGGACTTTATATGCCATCATTGCAAGGTCAAATCAAATTTTGGTAACGATAGACGATGCCGAAATAGACGCTGCCGTAAAAGCCAATGTAAAAGGTCAGGCACTTTTTTTAAGGGCATTTGCCTATTTTGACCTAGTTCAATTATATGAGTCGGTGCCCATGCATTTAGAACCTGTGTTAGACCGAGAAGGAGCCGCCTTGCCCCTTACTTCAGAAGACGTTCTTTACGGACAAATCGTAGCTGACGCGCTGGCAGCTATTCCCTTATTACCACTTAAATCAGACCAACAACCTGGTAGGGTAACTTCGGGAGCAGCACAAACACTTTTGGCAAATGTTCATATGGTGCTAGAAGAATGGGAGGCTGCTGAAGCATTGTTGAAGTCTGTAGTGGGCAGCGGAGAATATATGCTAATGCCTAATTATGAGGATGCCTTTACCGGCAATAGCGATAATAAGAACAACATGGAGTCCGTCTTTGAAGTGCAGTATAGAGAGGGTGCAGAAGGAGTTCAGGGAAATTTCATGTATAATTTTCTTCCCCGTCCCATAGAGGCAGATGAACTTGCATTACTATTCGGCACACCCGATGCGCAACCTATTAACGGGCAGGGAAATAATATTCCAACCCCAGACATTATTGAAGCCTATGAAGAGGGTGATTTAAGAGAGGATGCCTCTATCATGTATGTTTTGACCAGGGAAAGTTTTTGGAACGATGGGGTTTATCCTATTATCAAGAAGTTTGTAGAGCCACATGCCTTGCATAACAACCATGGTATGAACTTTCCTGTGTATCGATATTCAGAAGTTTTATTATTTTTGGCTGAAGCCTTAGAAGAGCAAGGTAAAGGCGGTGAGGCACTCCCTTATCTTACTCAAGTTAGAACCCGGGCAGGATTAGGAGCACATACTGGAGATCTAGGGGATGCGATTTTTAGGGAAAGACGAGTAGAACTGGCTTTCGAGAACAAGCGTTGGTTTGATTTAGTAAGAACAGGACAAGCTATTCAGGTCATGACAGAATTTGGTGATAGGGTCATAAACAATCCTAATGCTTATTATTTCCCAGTAGGGGTAGAAGCTGCGGGAAATGCTTTTACCAATATTAGGGAGCGTTATGCATTGCCCGCAGGCGAATCAGAATTTAATCCTAATTTTTAGAACATTATAGAATAGTAGCATTATCGATATAATTAAAAACAAAATATGCTTATGAGAAAATATATTTTGATAATGGTCAGCCTTGTGCTGACCATTTCATGTGGTGAACAAAATGAAGCTGACCTTAGCGCTGCACAGTCAACAAATCCTAAATTGACAAAGTTGAAATTACAACCTGGCTTTGAGGCAGAGCACTTATATAGTCCGGCCGAAAACGATAAAGGTTCTTGGGTAGCAATGACCTTTGATGACAAAGGCCGTTTGATTACTTCAGACCAGTACGGAACACTATACCGTATGGAGATTGCACCGATTGGCTCTGAAAACCTTACGCCCAACATAGAAAAACTCAAGATACAAACAGAGGAGCAAGTAGCCGATTCAGTCATTCAAATGGGTTATGCACAAGGCCTGTTATATGCTTTTAACAGCCTCTATGTTATGGTGAACCATCGTGGTAACGAAGAGTTCGAAAAAACTAGTGGACTTTACCGCCTACAAGACACAAATAATGATGATCAATACGACAGCATAACGTTACTAAAATTATTAAACGGGGCTGGAGAACATGGGCCACACAGTATTGTACCGTCTCCAGATGGTAAATCATTATACATTATTGCAGGAAACCATACAGATCTGCCCGAAATGGATAGCTATCGTTTGCCAAATAACTGGAAAGATGATAACCTCCTCTACCAAATCAAAGATCCTCGCGGGCATGCCAATGATCGAGGAGCACCAGGAGGTTGGGTAGCAAACACTGATCCTGAAGGGAAAAATTGGGAACTGGTCTCAGCCGGCTTTCGCAATCCATTTGACTTAGCATTTAACGAACTTGGCGACATGTTCGTTTATGATTCAGATATGGAGTGGGATTTAGGCATGCCTTGGTACCGACCTACAAGAATTTGTCATGTCACCAGCGGGTCTGAATTTGGCTGGCGTACTGGTAATGGAAAATGGTCCCCAGCTTATCCAGATAATCTTCCAGCTGTAATGGATATTGGTCAAGGTTCGCCTACCAACGTTATTTATGGTATGAACGCAAAGTTTCCTGAAAAATACAAACGCAGTGTTTTTGCTTTTGATTGGAGTTTTGGAATTATCTACGCAATGGAACTAGAAACAAAAGGTTCATCCTATACCGGTACGAAAGAGGAATTTTTATCTGGCATACCATTACCACTTACAGATGGCGTTATTGGTCCAGACGGTGCCATGTACTTTATGACCGGTGGCCGCAGGCTTGATTCTGATCTTTATCGCGTGTTTTATGCTGGAGATGAAAAAAATATTCCCACCGAAACTATCGCGTTGGAACAAACGGATGGAAATAAGATTAGAAAAGAACTTGAGACTTTTCACACAGGGTCAAAAAAAGGAGGTGTTGAAGCAGCTTGGCACCATCTCGATAGCGAAGATCGCTTTATACAATATGCAGCTCGTATTGCATTAGAACACCAACCAGTTTCCATGTGGCAAGCAAAAGTATATGAAGAAAAAGATGCTATAAAAAAAATTCAAGCAGCGATTGCAATGGCCCGTCAAGGAAACAAAGATCAACAGGCAAACCTAATAAAAACCCTAACCAACATCAATTTTGAAAGTCTTAATACGGGACAGCAGGTAGACTTGGTTCGAGCCATCGAATTAGCACTTTCACGTTTAGGTAGGCCAAGTTTAACAACAGAAAAAATTGTAGGTAATTACCTTGCTTCCCATTATCCCACTAAAACTGATGTATTGAACCAGTTGTTAAGCAAAACATTGGTGTATGTTAGCGAACCCTTAGTAGTAGCAAAGACCATTGCCATGTTAGAAACGCCCCAAGGCGAAAATACAGATGTAATGAGTAATACCGCTACAGAAGCAGCCGATCTCATATTAAGAAACCCACAATATGGTATGGCAATCGCAGAAACGCTCAAAAACATGCCGCCGGCCCAAAGCACCTATTACGGAAACGTTTTAAGCGATGCTACAAACGGGTGGTCACCAGAATTACATGAGCGATATTTCAACTGGTTTTACAAAGCATTTTCATACAAAGCAGGAAGAAGTTATATAGGTTTCGTAGATAAGGCAAGAAAAAATGCTTTAGCTAAGGTTTCTAAAAATAAGCTTGATTTTTATAATAAAATGTCAGGCGATACTTTACTAAGTAGTTCAGGTAACGATTTAGTAAGCAACGCCATTCAACCCAAAGGGCCGCGAAAAAATTGGAAGGAAGAAGACATTGCACCGCTCTTGGCCAACGGTCTTGGCAATAGAAATTACGAACAGGGCCGAAATATGTTCTTGGCGACCAATTGCATAACGTGCCACGCCATGGGAGGCGAAGGACAGAATATTGGACCTGAGCTATCGCAGATAGGTAATCGTTTTTCGCCTGAAGATATGCTAAAGTCTATCATAAACCCGAATGAGGTCATCTCAGATCAGTACAACTCCACAGTTTTTTCACTTAAAGGTGGAAATTCCGTAGTAGGAAGATTGATTAGCGAGGAAGATGACACCTATAGGATTTCCCAAAACCCATACGCTCCCGATGTGATTCGAAGTATTCCTAAAAATGAGGTAATCGGCACAAAAATGTCAACCATGTCCTTAATGCCTCCTGGAACAATCAATCGATTGAACGAGGAAGAAGTCAAAGATCTATTAGGCTATATGATTTCAGGGGGGAATTCCGATAATCCTATTTACAAAACCTCGGAAGGCCAAGCGGGTGATTAGAATCCTTGGCCATACAATATAAATATGTACTTTCTAGAATGCACATACCTAATTTCAATTATTCATACGGCCTTACTGGGAACAGGTTTTTAATAGCCAAATTCTTTAAACATATACATCAGGTTCAGTATGGGTATATGAGAAATTTAGGTGTAGGTCTTTTTGGTTTCCTGTTTTTGGGGCAGTTTATTCTAGCCCAAAAAAGTGAAACAATAAAGGCAGAATTTCAATCGCCACTAAATTTTGTAAAAACCAAAATTGCATCGGAAAGTTATGAGTCAGTTGGGGTTTTTGATGTAAACAATGACAATGTGCTAGATATTATCTCTGGTGCTTATTGGTATGTGGGGCCTGATTTCAAAAACCGACATTATATTGGTTCGGCCAAACGCTATGGAGAGTACTATGATGATTTTTCTACCATACCTTTAGATGTGAACGGAGACGGTCATATGGATTTTATTACTGGAGGATGGTTCGGTAAAGAATTGATTTGGAAAGAAAACCCTGGCGATAACTCTGAATGGAAAATACACCTCATCGCTATGGCTGGCAATATTGAAACTATCCGAAGCTGGGATATTGACGGTGATGGCTCAATAGAAATAATACCCAACACTCCCAATAATCCATTGGTCGTTTACCAACTGATTCTTGACGACCAAGGGAAAGGAACCGGTGAGTTTCAAAACTACACCATAACTGGAAAGCATGGTCATGGATTGGGCTTTGGGGATATCAACGGTGATGGAAGGGGAGATTTTATAATCCGAAAAGGTTGGGCCGAAGCACCCAAACAACCTTTTAAAGAAGACTGGACGCTTCATCAAGAATTTGAATTAGGTACGGCAAGTATTCCTATCGTCGTGGCAGATGTCAATCAAGATGGAAAGAACGACCTAATCGTAGGCCAAGGACATGATTATGGTCTGGATTGGTACCAGCAAGTAAAAGAATCTAATTGGATAAAACACCCTATTGACCCTTTTAATTCTCAATACCATAGCATGGAGTGGGAAGATATAGACAATGATGGTACTAAAGAGTTGGTCACGGGAAAAAGATACCGCGCCCATAACGGTAAAGATCCTGGTGGAAATGACCCAACAGGAATCTATTATTTTAAATGGACCGGATCTGCATTCAGTAAACAAGTGATTGATTATGGCACTTATGGGGAAGGTAAGGGTACAGGTGTGTTTTTTACCGTAATCGACATTAATGTTTCCGGAAAAAAAGATATAATTATGGCTGGGAAAGACGGCCTATATATATATTACAACAACTAAACTAAAGATTTCAACATGAAACTAAAACGTATTTTTATCGCTATGCCGGTAGTACTTTTCATAGTAACAGGCATAGCTTCCTGCAAGGAAGAAAAGACCAACGACACTGCCCAGAAAACAGTGGAAACAATTTTGGAAGCTGATGATTTTAAACAAATTTTTGACGGGAAAACCCTGTCCGAATGGAAAGGTGACTCTAACTATTGGCGAGTAGAAAATGGTAATTTAGTGGGTGAGGTAACCCCTGAAACTCTTTTAAAATCAAACACTTTCATGGTTTGGCAAGGAGACCAACCCGATGATTTCGAACTAAAACTTGAATTCAGGATTACCGAGGCCGGCAACAGCGGAATCAATTACCGAAGTGAGGTCATTGATAGCATCCCCAATGCTTTAAGAGGCTATCAAGCCGATATAGACGGGAAAATCAGATACACAGGACAAAACTACGAGGAGAGAAAAAGGGCGACCTTGGCCTATCGAGGTGAAAAAGTGATCATCAATAGTCAAGATAAACCCGAGGCTCCGGGATCGCTAAAGTCCAACGTACTAAAAAACTGCTGGCAAAGCAGAATAATTACCGGTAGCCTTGGGGTATCCGATTCCCTGAAAACAAAAATAAAAAGTGAAGATTGGAACGAAGTTCATTTGGTCATCAACGGCAACCGACTTCAACACTATGTAAATGATATTCTAATGAGCGATGTAACGGATAACGATATGATAAACAGAAAACTCAAAGGACATTTGGGCGTACAAGTACATGTTGGACCGCCCATGAAAATCGAATATAGAAATATTAGGTTGAAAAATCTATAGATTACATAAACCTTTTAAAAAGCAGTAAATCACGCGTCTCTTTATGAAAATTGAAATCAGTTCTTTTATCTTTAATACTAGTAAATACCAACAACAAATTAAACGGAATTAATACTATTTGACATTATCCATAAATCAACCATCAATTTCATGGAGCAAAAAAAATTTATAAAAAATGGCTCAAATAAGTTTTCAAACACCACACAGATAGGTGGTATTGAAACGTCTATTTTGGATAACGGATTAGCCAAGGGTACACGAATTGCTTGGATAAATACAGGAACCGGACTTCGTTACAAGGTAGTTATAGACCGTGCCATGGATATTGCTGATGCTTTTTATAATGCCTACAGTTTGGCTTGGTTGAGCCATATGGGCGTTTCGCCTCCAGCCCGCTTTTCCGATTCCGGCATGCAATGGATTCGTAATTTTAGTGGGGGACTGGTAACTACTTGTGGACTATCGCACGTGGGTGGCCCAGAAAAGGATGGCTACGGGGAGCGCGGGCTTCACGGGCTTATCAGCAATACGCCTGCCGAAATTATTTCTATTATTCAACCCAATCCGGCTGAAGGTAAACTGGAAATGAGTATCACGGGCATTATAAAAGAGACACAGGTTTTTGGACCAGTTTTAGAACTAAGACGCACTATTTCCGGAAAATTAGGCGAATCTAAAATCATCATCAATGATGAAGTGGTAAATCGCAGTAATACTGCTAGTCCGCATATGCTGCTTTACCATATCAACTTCGGTTGGCCATTGGTAGACAAGGGCACCAAGTTATTATGGAAAGGTAAATGGAATTCGCCAACACCAGATTCGCCTGCAAAAATTTTTAAAGACGGTACCGATTTCAAAACGTGCCCCGATGTTTTAGCTGCCCATTCCGGAACGGGAGAAGATATCGCGTTCATAGACATACAGGCCGATGAAAAGGGCAATGCGCATTGCGGTATCTATAATGAAAATCTTAAGTTGGGGGTATTTTTGAATTTTCCTAAAAAACAGTTGCCTTGGTTGATTAACTGGCAGCATTGGGGAAAGAATGAATATGTAACTGCACTAGAACCAGCAACCAATCCGCCTATAGGTCAGTCAAACGCTAGAAAAGAAAATACCTTAATCATGTTGGAACCTGGAGAAAAAAGAACCTATCGCGTAGAATTAGAAGTCTTGGAAAAAAACAAGATTACAACATTTTGATACCCGTATGATGGTTTCAATTAAAAAAAATTACAACCGAGTTTCCATGATAAAATTGTAACACGCCAAAGTAATAAACAGATGTGGAAAATAATACGAACTAACTAAACAATAACAAATATCCCAAATGGGGCAAGACCAAAATCCTAGCCAAAAGAAAAATGGTTATTGAGCCTATTGGATATCAAAAACAAATAATACAATGGGGAAAACACTAGCAGAAAACGCCGTAGAGCAAGGTAAAGGCATCTTGCGACTTGCACCAACTTGGGTTCCAAGATCCTTTTGCGTACCGGGGAGACGCATCAAACTACATCCTGATGACTATTATGTTCTCGGTGGCGAACGCGGCGGCATCGACGAGCGTTGGTTCGCTTCCACCACCCCTGCACAAAACGGCCCTTTGACCGGAAAGAACGAAGGCCTTAGTCCTGTTGTCTTGAAAGACAGCGGTAAAGAGGTACAGATACTTCTAAAAGACGTAGTTGAAGAGCTCAAAGGCAAAATCATCGGCGACCGGCTTTGGAACGAATACCAAAGCTGGCCCATGTACTCGAAATTTTTTGACAACATGGGTCCCCTACCCCATCATATTCATCACAATGACGAACATGCCGCTAAAATCGGACAAAAAGGAAAGCCAGAAGCCTATTATTTTCCGCCACAACTAAATAACCATGGCGGGGATTTTCCCTATACTTTTTTCGGAATAACCCCCGGAACCACCAAAGAGCAAATTCGTGAGTGTTTGGTCAACTTTACCAAAGGCGATAATAAGATTACCAATTATTCATCGGCCTTTCGTTTGGAGCCCGGTACTGGTTGGGACGTACCCCCGGGAATGCTTCATGCGCCTGGAAGTATGTGTACGTACGAACCCCAAAAAGCCTCCGATGTGTTTGCAATGTATCAGTCTTTAGTAAACGAGGCGATCATTCCTGAAAATCTCCTATGGAATGGCACACCGGAAAACCGTATGGGCGACTTTGACCAATTGATGGAGGTTATAGACTGGGAACTAAACACTGACCCCAACATGTTGGAGACGCGCTTCATGAACCCGATACCTGTAGCTCCCCTAGATGAAATGAAAGCTAAGGGCTATATCGATAAATGGATCTGTTACCGTTCCAATGCCTTTAGTGCTAAAGAGCTGACGGTACTACCGGGCCAGACCGTAACTATTAAAGATAGCGCCTGTTACGGTATGATCATGATGCAAGGGCATGGTAAAATGGGTGTTTGGGATATTGAAACACCTTCCTTGATACGGTACGGCCAATTAACACATGATGAGTACTTTGTAACCGAAAAGGCAGCAAAAGAGGGGGTTACAGTTGTGAACCAGAGTAATACGGACCCCATTGTCATGTTAAAACATTTTGGTCCTAAAAATCCCGATCTTAAGCTTTGATTAAAATTATATTAACTCAGAGAATGTTTTACAGTAAATATTTGAAAGCAATCTCTTAAAATCAACGATAATATGCAGACGAATAGTTTTCCAAAATTGCACAACGCCACTTGGCCTGGAATAGTAGGGAAAGGACCTGACTCCGAACTCCCTATATCTTTTGACAAAATGCTCGAAATGACCGCAGCAGCAGAAGTAAATGGGGTTAAATTCGATGGAGTAGATTTAGGGCTTTTAGATCCCCACATCAACATTTACAGTTCGGATGATGAAATAAAAAAAATTGCCGATAAAATAGCCAACCTAGGCTTAAACGTGGGTAGTTTGGTAGCTCCTATATGGGGCGGTCCTACTTTAGGCAGTTCCGACGACCGCAAGACCTTTGTTGAAATGGTCAAGAAATCCTGCCGTTTCGGAAAAGTCTTGAGGGAACACGGTGTCAGGACTTACGGAGTGATTCGTATCGACTCTGCATCTAGCCCTGAAGAATGGTCAAAAAATCCTGTGAACAATACCAATTTAATAGCCCAGACCTTTAGGGAAGCCTGTGATGTAGCTGCAGAATACGATGAGAAACTGGCCGCTGAAGGCGAAATATGCTGGGGCGGTATGCACAGTTGGAAAGCCATGGTAGAGACCCTTGAAGCGGTAGACCGACCTAACATCGGTTTTCAGGCAGATATGTCACACACCTTACTTTATTTATTGGGCTACAATGCACCCGAAGACCGCATACTACCAGAAGGCTTCGATTGGAATGATCGTAAAGCCTTGACCGCAGGACTGAGAAAATTGACAGCGGCACTTCGCCCCTGGACCATCGATTTTCATGTGGCACAAAATGACGGAACCTCATACGGCATAGGGTCCCACGATAAAACGGGCAGACATTGTCTGGCGACCGACCCCAACGGTAAACTTGACGTTGCCAATGATGCTGGTTTTTGGCTACGCGATGAAAATAGCATACTTACTAAAGCGTTTGAACACATTTGTTGGGACGGTTGCATGTTCGACAATTCTGTATTGACCCAACAGCAAACATGGAACGATATTTTAGCCACAATGATTAAGGTTCGTGAGCAACACGGTTGGAGCTAGGAGCCATTAAAAGAATCTGAGAGTTACTGGTACTAGAACCAATAATTCATATTGTAAAAGTAAAATAAACGAAATTATGGCAAATAAAAAAGAACTTAGAATTGGATTAATAGGATGTGGATTTATGGGAAGGACACATTCTAACGGATATAACCGTGTTTCTAACTTTTTTCCTGACTTGGAATATCGACCCGTATTACAGGCAGTTTGTTCCCGCACAGAAAGCAAGGTCAAGACCTTTGCCGAGCAATGGGGCTATAAATCTTGGGAAACCGATTGGAAAACCCTTATTGCCCGAGATGATATCGATGCTGTTGATATTTGCACACCAAATAATATGCATGCCGAAATTGCTATTGCCGCAGCAAATGCGGGTAAAATGATTCTTTGTGAAAAACCACTTTCACGCACTTTGGAAGAGGGAGAAAAAATGGTAGAAATCATAAAAAAGACAGGTGTAAAAAATACGGTATGGTACAACTACCGTCGTATCCCGGCCGTTACCTTAGCAAAACAAATCATTGATTCTGGGAAACTAGGTCGTATTTTTCATTACCGTGCTAATTTTTTACAAGATTGGACCATTAGCCCAGAACTACCTCAAGGAGGCGAAGGACTATGGCGTTTAGATGCTGCTGCAGCCGGATCGGGCGTAACCGGAGATCTTTTGGCGCACTGTATAGATACCGCTATCTGGCTCAACGGCTCTATCGAAGATGTTTCTGCTATGACGGAGACCTTTATCAAAGAACGGGTTCATCAAGCCAGTGGAAAAGTCCAAAAGGTGGATATTGATGATGCCTGTATCTTCCACTGTCATTTCGACAACGGGTCTTTGGGAGTTTTTGAGTCTACCCGTTATGCAAGAGGTCATAAAGCCCAATACACCTTTGAAATCAATGGCGAAAATGCCTCTATCCGATGGGATTTACATGACTTGAACCGACTTGAATATTTTGACCACAATGACGATTCCATAGTACGTGGCTGGCGCTCTATACATGTTACGGATGGTGACCAACCATATATGGACAAATGGTGGGTGCCAGGGCTAAGCATAGGTTACGAACATTCCTTCGTACACCATGTCGCTGATTTTCTTAAAAGTTTAGAAACCGGTGAACCCTGTTCACCTACTTTCGAAGATGCCTTGGTAACACAGAAGGTATGTGAGGCGGTTATCGAATCGGGGAAAAGTAGAAGTTGGAAAACTATTAATTGAGAATTTAAATAAAGGGATGATAATTAAATATTCATCCCTTTATAAACTAACTCAACAGAAGTTAACAACTCTTCTAGTTTAATATTAGTTACAATTGATTTGAAAAGCATCCTGCACTACCCTGCTATAATTTGATTTCAAATTATAAAAATTTTCTTCTGAGCATAATATACTTAACTATCTACCAACCGTAATCTCTTAACTTGTAACGTTGTTGAGCAGTTAGTTTTTAGAAAAGAAAACATCTATTAGAGATACTTATATGAAAGCAAAAATTATATTAATAGCATTAATAGGATTTTTATTGAGCTGTAACGAAAGTAAAAAGAAGAAAAGTGCTGAAACGACAGAAAGACCAAATGTGTTGTTAATTGCCGTGGACGACCTTAATGACTGGATAGGTGTTTTAGGTGGTCATCCACAGGCTAAAACACCTAATATAGATGAACTTGCCAACCGTGGTGTTCTATTCAGCAATGCCCAGTGTCAAGCTCCTGCCTGCAATCCAAGTCGTGCCAGTTTAATGACTTCTCTTTATCCTAGCACAACTGGAATTTACTTTTTAAACCCCGATATTTCTGAGTCACCCATAGCAAGAAAGAATAAGGTAATGCCCAAGCGCTTTCAACTAGAGGGTTATAACGTATTTGCGGCCGGAAAGCTATTTCATAATGGGAAAGGAATCAACGAAGCCCATATACCTAATTACGCAGGTCAGTTTGGAGGGTTTGGTCCTATGCCAGACGCAAAAATAAGTGCCTATCCCGGCCATCCTCTTTGGGATTGGGGTGCATATCCGCAACGGGACGAGCAGATGCCGGACTATAAAATCGCCACTTGGGCCGAAGTAAAATTGGCAGAAAAACAAGAGCAACCCTTTTGGATGGGGGTCGGTTTCTATCGGCCACATGTTCCACAATTCGTACCTAAAAAATGGTTTGATTTATATCCTTTAGAATCCTTGGAATTACCGAAGACCATTGCGGATGATTTAAATGATATTTCTTCATATGGAAAAGATATTACCCGAGAAAAACATGTTTCTCCTACCCATGAATGGGTAACAGAAAATGATGAATGGAAGCCCATTGTACAGTCATATTTGGCCTGTGTAAGCTTTGTAGATGAACAAGTCGGAAGGGTTCTTAAAGCACTGGATAAGGGGGACTATGGAAAAAATACCTATGTGGTTTTGTTCAGTGATCACGGATTTCATATCGGTGAAAAAGAACGCCATGCGAAACGGAGTTTATGGGAAGATGGAACTAGAGTACCAATGATACTAATGGGGCCAGGCATTACCAAAGGAAAAGTATCTAATAGACCAGTTCAACTTTTAGATATTTATCCAACACTTTTAGAACTAAGCAAGCTCGAACCTGACACAAGCCACGAAGGAAACTCATTAGTTCCTTTGTTACAACAGCTTGATGTTCCTTGGACTCATTACGCGAGAACTAGTTTTGGCCCAGGTAATTACGCCATAGTGTCAGAACATTATCGTTTCATTCAATATAATGATGGTTCCGAAGAGTTTTATGACCACTTAAACGACCCGAACGAATGGCACAATAAAATTGAAAATCAAGACTATGCTGATGTAATTGAAAACCATAGGGCTCAGCTACCCAAAGAGCGGCATACAATATTAGGCAAAGGCTCTACAGGACATTTATCTTATGAGGTTTCTCAAAAAAATATTGTTATCATTAACAACGATTAAATTATCTGAAATCTATTCTGAAGCGCACCTAATTTCTCTTCTAGATAATATGGTTACTGGATAATGCAAGATAATACAGGGTGAAGTTTTTAATCAAAAAACTACGTATAATTATTGTAATTTATAAATTGTCAAAGAAACGTTTTAAACATAATTTAAAAAACCTCAAAAATGGCGCTATCGTATAAAACAAGATATACATCCTGTAATGCAGTAGTTAAAAATATGATACTACCAAGCTAAGAGATGAATTCCTCCTTGACGATCTCATGTAAAATGGAAAAATTAATCTCAGTTATACATATTACAATCACCATATTACAGGTTCTGCAGTGCCCCATGGGCCGCTGAAACTAGCTAAAATTGCCCTCCTTAGTACCGAATACTTTCTAAAAAGTCGCAAATTAGGTAGCATCAATGTGGGCAATGGCATTTCAGTAGAGGTAGATGGCCCTTCGTACACAATGTCTCATAAGGACGCACTTTATATTGAAATGGGAGCCAAAGGTGGACTCAAGATGTTGACACAAAATATGGTAACCAAGGAGGCAAAGCCTAATATACAAATCAACGGCATTGGCCCAGGGTATTTTGCAACTTCCTAAACTACTCCTATTCGGATTGATGGATATCCGTTCTATAATTTCATTATCAAGCGAACCGCCGCAGCCAAATAGGGAGACCCAAATAATTTGCCAGTAGCAGCCATTTTTCAGGACAGCACAGGATGGGTTATTTCAAGCTAAAACCTATGTTTGATTGTGTATTTTTCAATTGATTTATACTTTCATCTTATGGAATAAAAGGCTAATTGAATCCAACCTGTTAACTAACAAATGTGTAAATATGAGAATTTTTTTAGTAGTCCTTTTTTGTGTATCCATACACCCACTTAAAGCCCAGAAATCTCCTCAAAAACAAACACAAAAACCCAATATTATTTTCATCTTAACCGATGATCAAAGGTACAGTGCTCTTGGTTATGCAGGTAACGGCCTAATTTCTACCCCAGAAATGGACAAACTGGCCAAGGAGGGCACTTATTTTGAAAATGCCATGGTAACCACACCAATCTGCGCGGCAAGTAGAGCTACCATCTTGACCGGACTTTATGAACGTAAACATAATTTCAACTTTCAGACCGGTAATATTCGAGAGTCATATATGGTGAATTCCTACCCAACAATTTTAAAGAATAATGGATACAAAACTGGGTTTTACGGCAAATACGGTGTTCGCTATGATGATTTAGAGACACAATTTGACGAATATGAATCGTACGACCGTAACAATAAATACAAAGATAGACGCGGTTATTATTATAAAACCTTAGGAAAAGACACGGTACACTTGACCCGATACACAGGTCAAAAAGCGATGAATTTTATTGCTGATGCGAAAGCCGACGAACCCTTTTGTCTTTCACTTAGTTTTAGTGCTCCGCACGCACATGATTCTGCGGAGGACCAATATTTTTGGCAACCGGAGTCGGATACCTTATTACAAAACATAACTATGCCAGGTCCAGACCTTGGAGAGGATAAATATTTTGAAGCACAACCGAATCTTGTCCGTGACGGATTTAACAGAAAGCGATGGTACTGGCGATATGATACACCCGAAAAATACCAACATAGTATTAAGGGGTATTATCGAATGCTTTCGGGCATTGATCGAGAAATTACAAAAATCAGAGAACAGCTCAAGAAAAAAGGATTGGATAAAAATACAGTCATTATTTTAATGGGTGATAATGGGTATTTTCTTGGGGAAAGACAACTATCGGGTAAATGGCTGCTCTACGATAATTCAGTAAGGGTACCGTTGATTGTGTTTGACCCAAGGGTGAAGAAGCAACGAGATAGCCGTGAAATGGCCATGAACGTTGATGTACCGGCAACGATTTTAGATTTAGCAGGCGTACAACAACCAAAAGGTTGGCAAGGTAAGAGTTTAATACCGTTGGTTTCCGGAAATACCAAGTCCATCCAAAGGGATACTGCTTTCATCGAACATATTTGGGAATTCAAAAATATTCCCCCAAGCGAAGGTCTTCGCACTAAGGACTGGAAGTATTTTCGGTACGTAAATGACCAATCCGTTGAGGAACTCTATCATCTAAAAGATGACCCAAAAGAAATCAATAATCTTGCTAAGGATTCTAAATTTTATAAAAAGCTAAAAGCATTCCGAGGAAAAACAAACCGAATGATTCTCCAACTTTCAGATGAGTATTCTGAAGGACCTAGTGACTTGGTTGTAGAATGGATACGGAATACAAAAGATGTTTCGATAATCGACCCTAATCCCGAGTTTGGCTGGGTGGTTCCTGATGGTGCTGTTTCGCAGTCAGCGTATCAACTATTGGTTGCGTCATCCAAAGAATATAGCACGAATAATATTGGTGATGTTTGGGATAGTGGACAAATACGAACGAATGCTTCCTCTGAAATCGAACACGCTGGAATTGCACTAAAAACTGGAGAAACTTATTATTGGAAAGTTCGCATTTGGGACCAAGACAATCGGTTGTCGCGATACTCAGATTCCCAAGCCTATACCATGGGGAGTACTGAAAAAAACATCACTACTGCCAATAGTTTTCAAGTTGAGCAAATATCACCGGTTGCCTTTGAGAACAGAGGTGATTTTTATTTTATAGATTTTGGGAAATCTGCATTCGCAACTATAGACTTTACCTACAATACGAAAACAGCACATACCTTGACCTTCCGGATTGGAGAACAACTGGAAGGTGAAAATATAAACAGAGAGCCTTTAAAAAAAAGCCATATACGATATCAAGAAATTGAGGTTCTCGTGAAACCGGGACAAACGGAATACCAACTTCCCATAAAAGTGAATCAGCGAAACACCTTGTTAGGAAAGGCATTACCACTACCGGAAGGGTTCCCAGTTTTGATGCCTTTTCGTTATGCCGAGATAGAAGGTGCGCAAGAACCAATCACGGCAGACAATTTCAAACAACTGGCACATTTCAGCTATTGGGAAGAAGATGCTAGTAGTTTTAAAAGCTCGAATGATATTCTAAACCAAGTCTGGGATTTATGTAAATATTCGATTAAAGCTACCACCTTTAATGGCCTCTACGTTGACGGTGACCGAGAACGAATTCCTTATGAAGCCGATGCCTATTTGAACCAATTGAGCCATTATACAACAGATCGCGAATATGCCATTGCGCGCCAAACTATAGAATATTTTATGGAACACCCCACTTGGCCAACGGAGTGGCAACAACATGTAGCATTAATGTTTTACGCCGATTATATGTACACCGGCAATACCGAACTAGTGGAAAAATATTACGAGCAATTAAAATATAAGACACTTTACGAATTAGCCAATGAAAATGGGTTGATAACTTCTACGAAGATGACTCCCGAGTTAATGGCGAATTTGGGTTTTCCTAAGAAAATGAAAGAGACTTTTAGGGATATTGTCGATTGGCCATCTGCTGGTTGGGGCGGTGACCCTAGTAACAAGGGCGAACGTGATGGTTATGTTTTTAAAGAGTACAACACGGTAGTAAATGCATTTTACTATCAGAACATGAACATCATGGCTGAATTTGCGGAAGTATTGGGCAAAACCCAAGAATCTATGGGTTTCAAACTTCGTGCCTTAAAAGCCAAAAAAGCTGTAAACGAGCAACTATTCGACTTCGAAAGAGGCGTTTATATTGACGGCATTGGCACCGACCATGCGGCATTACACGCCAACATGCTTCCGCTGGCTTTCAATATGGTTCCTGACGAGCATATCGCATCTGTAGTTGAACATGTAAAATCACGCGGAATGGCATGTAGCGTTTATGGTTCTCAGTATTTGATGGATGGCCTTTATAATGCAGGAGCTGCCGATTATGCCTTAGACCTTTTGACAGATACGAGCGACCGAAGTTGGTATAATATGATTCGAATTGGTTCTACCATTACGTTGGAAGCTTGGGATTTGAAATACAAGAATAATCTCGATTGGAACCATGCTTGGGGCGCCGTACCTGCTAATGCCATACCACGTGGACTTTGGGGTATTCAACCCAAAACTCCTGGTTTTAGTATTGCGGCCATAAAACCACAAATGAGCGACCTGAAAAATAGTAGCATTGAAGTACCCACTATAAAAGGAACCATTAAAGGGGATTATGAGTTCAAAAATAAAAGGTTACAAGTATACACCATTGAAATTCCTGCGAATATGGTGGCTGAATTTGAAATCGCTCCCGCACCTGGAGAGGAACTCATGCATAACGGTAAAAAAGTGAATTCAGCTTTCGGTTCCGTACAATTAGACCCAGGTAAGCATGAAATTAAAGTAGTTATTAATTCATTTTAAGAAACATATACTTGACCTCAGCCTTTATATTGAGAAATTAAAAATAGAACTATGAACTTTATCTAATCTTAATTTCAATGAAGAAAAATAAAGCTAGAAGATAAATGATAATGGCCATAGTGTTCAGCTTGGTTAACACCAAAACAATTGAATAAAACCAACATCGAAAAAGCCATGGTGCGTGCAATGGAATGGAATGGCAAGAGGCACATGATATCTTTCCAGTTTCCCAAACAGATTGGACCAACAGTGCTTACCTTACAGGTAATGCAAGGGCACACGTGACGGTAAAAAAGCAGATTTCTTTTGCCGAATTAAAAAATTTTGGCCGCCGAAATCTATGGAAAACACATAATCGATTTTATCACGCTGATGATGTTACTGTTTCTTATGGATATTTAGATATGAACGAGAGAGACAAGAACGATGTTGATTTAGAAACTACAAAAACTTTTGTTCAAAAGTATTTGTACGAGCCAAACAAATAGAGATATGGTACCAATAAAGACGAATCAAAAAAGATCTATGGTGGTGTTGACATACCCTTTTTATGGCTCCACCGATGCTAACATTATATGTAAAACCATACAGGAGATATGAGATGCTTGGATTCCGTACTCACACTATATATAGAAATCTACGACCTTCTTTACAAAAAAGAGGAGCATATTTTTTCACGGGACACCCGCCATCAGTGGGAAGGAAATATAAAAAATTTGAAAGAAGATAATAAGATATTTTGGTCATGTGACAATGGATGGGTTCTTGGCAGTTCAGCCCTTGTTATCGATGACATGCCCAAAGAATACAGACACCGTGATTTTAATTTGAGGCTATTTAAAGAAATGGCTTTGAAAATTAAGGAACTACAACATAAAGATGGTCTATGGCGTACTAGCTTTCTTTCACCAGCATCTTTTAACCATGCTAAGGTGAGTGGAAGTGGTTTTTACACCTTTACCCTGGCTTGGGGAATCAATGATGGTCTTCTAGATAAGACAGCATACACACCCGCAGTTACCAAAACATGGAAATCCTTAATGATTTTCCAGCAAGACAGGGGAATGGTGGGTGGATACACAATATTGGTACCGACCACCTACTTGCCACTTTAAATAACTGGTAGAATTTTGGCATAGGTTCTTTTTTATTGGTCAGTATTAAAATAGAGGTTTATTGGAAATCTGAGAGAATTAAAAAATAAAAAAGAGCTCTTATAGAGATGCATATTTCCTTGTTTTTAAAACTATTGAAAAAACATTAATACAAATAACAATTGCTTAATAACATACAAACAATGAAAAAATACAAAGGTCACAAAGCAGAAAACCGAGAGCAAAATTCTAGACGAACCTTCATCAAAAAAACAGCCTTGGCTGCCGGTTTAATATCCATTATACCTAGGCGCGTTATGGGCCAAGGTTTTGTAGCCCCAAGTGATAAAATAAACTTGGGATATATAGGCTTGGGAAAACAAGGCGGTATTTTAGGAGAACGATTTGTTTCGAACACCAACGTACAAATAGTGGCAGGTAGTGATGTTTGGACTGCTAAGCGAGATTGGTTTAAAGGAGTAATAGAAAGTTCTTACGCAGAAAAAAGACGAGTATCAAAATATAACGGAGTCACTACTTATTTAAATTATAAGGAACTTTTAGAGCAAGAAGGTATAGATGCTGTAGTGATCGCAACACCAGATCATTGGCACGCCATACAATCCATCCACGCCATGAAAGCCGGCAAGGATGTCTATTGTGAAAAACCCATGACTAACACCATAGATGATGGTAGAAAAATGGTAGACGCCAAGGAAAAATACGAAAGGGTGCTACAAGTTGGCAGTATGCAACGCTCTTGGGACCGGTTTAGGAAGGCCCATGAAATTGTAAGTACAGGAAAGTTGGGCGACATTACTAAAGTCTTGGTTAATGTAGGAGACCCTTATCGTGCCTACGACTTGCCGGCAGAACCTACACCGGAAGGTGTGGACTGGAACCTTTGGTGCGGACCCGCTCCTCTACTTAGTTATCACAATACCATTGCCCCTGAAGTGGTCAAAAGCTATCCCGCTTGGCGCGATTTCAAAGAAACTGGCGGTGGCATCTTGTCCGATTGGGGCACCCACATGTTCGATATCGCTCAATGGTGTTTAGGAATGGACAAGACGGGCCCGGTATCTTTTATTCCCCCAAAAGACTCCAAGGCCGTTCGGGGCTTACGGATGTTCTATGAAAACGGTATTGAAATGGTTCATGAGGATTTTGGTAGGAAATGGGCCGTTCGTTTTATTGGTACGGAAGGCACTATGGATGTGAGCAGGGGTTTTATTGAAACCACTCCCACCAACATTCTTGTACCTAACAGCGGCGTCCCCAAGGAACTTTTTAAAGACCAAGGCAACCACTACCAAAATTGGCTAGATACCATAAAAACCAGAAAGGAACCTATTTGCAGCGTGGAAACCGGTCACAGATCTGCCACCATCTGCAACGTGGCCAATATTGCTTACGAACTTGGCAGGCCTCTAGAGTGGAACCCTGAAAAGGAAAAATTCAAGGATGATGCTCAGGCCAATAAGATGAGAAAGCGCAAACGTAGAAAATATTAATTTGAGAGGACAATAGGAGTTTTTTTGAAAATTATCACTGTAACAAAGAGCCGGCAATGGCCACCGCGTAAAAAAATTTAATATGCAACGATTAGCCTTTAAAATGAAATTAAATCCTGGTCAAGAGGAAGCCTACACCAAAAGGCATAAGGAGTTGTGGCCCGAGTTAAAATTGCTGCTCAAAGAGTCTGGTGTAAGCGAATATTCGATTTTTTTAGACGAAGAGACCCACACACTTTTTGCCTTTCAAAAACTATCTGGCGATGCCTCTTCCCAAGATTTGGCAGAAAATCACATAGTCAAAAAATGGTGGGCCTACATGGCAGACCTTATGGAAACAAATCCGGACAATTCGCCGGTGTTTCTTACTCTGAAAGAAGTATTTTATATGGAATAAGAGAAGAGATTACAATTGTCCTACCCCATTAAAAGAAGGAATTTTGTTTGATTATCTGCCGTGTCTCTAGTATTGTACTAGGGTTTCCTAGATACTCTCTGGTGCAATCGACTAAAAGAAGGGCGAAGGCATAAAAAACCTCTTGGCGTAGATGATTTAAGATAGAACTCCCGACAATCTAATTAATCGAAAAAAGAGAAGAACAAGCAGGTCATTGATTCGTTTGCGGTTAAGGATACATATATTAAAAAAGAAAATAAAGGCGGTAAATTGAACCTTCACCCTTCCTAATTAGTTCTATTTCTTATATATTTCCTGAATTGAACCAAACTATCTGTATTGATTAAATCAACGTTGTTTCTCAATAAAAACTCCCATACTTGGGGATTATCTTTAGAAGCCCAAAATCTTAACATTTTTCCTTCACTATGAGTCGCACCTACGATTCTTGCTATCGTATTCAAATCTTTCTTTGATGGTTTACCTTCACCAGAAAAGGATAAGTGATTGTTATAATTTTCACTTATGAAAGGCATTATTTCTTTTGAAATCCCTTTTCCTAATTCAGCTAATCTGCCATCAATTGAAACTAACTTAGGTTCATCGTCCAATATCTTGCGAAAAGGTCTACCCTTCATACCTGTCACAACTATTTTAATCGGTTTGCCTTTTTCTTCAACGCCATTAACTACTGAAGAAATTATTGAATGATAATCTTTTAAGATGTTCTTTAATACACTGTAAGAAGGCGCAGCTTCTGTTTTGATATCAATCATCAAATAAAAATAACCTTCATATCCAGTATATACTTCTCCTTTGTTTTTATCAACTCTATTTAATAAAGGTTTTAAATAAAGTGCTTCCAAAGTTTTTGTGAGGTCTTTAGAAATTGGTGTGTCATGCGATACATATAGATTATCATCAATTAGATGGACATCCACCTCTACGGATATAAACTTATTTTCAAGAGCTCCAAAAAGAGGGCTTCTATGTTCATAATCATTATGTGCATGTGCATTTACCAAAGGCTGATCTTTGGCAGTAGAACAGCCAAGCACCAAAAAAAATAGAACTACTAATTTTAGTTTATTCATTAAAAAGGAAATTTTTAGAGATTAGAAAAGTAAATTAGTTTTTTGATTTATTGTTTAACACACTAAAACGGTTAATCGTATAATTATAAATTGTTTCACGCTCAAATACTTATTATAAAAAATAAAATCCTTTTAGCGTTATGATTCGTATTTTATTTAAAATCTTAGCTATCCTCTGATATGTATCTCTATTAAAAATACTAATACAAATTTTTAGTACGCCCCGTAATCAGAAGGATACCCGATTATCATCAGTTCCCGGCCATCCAAGGTTGTTTTTATCATAACACCGTCTGTATCGCAAATAAAAAGAAAATCCTGTTCGCCATCGTTCCAAAGGGTGAGTCCATGATTACCTTTATAGCGAATGCCCCAACTGTCTAATAGTTTTCCGGACTTGTCGTAAATCAAAATATTATTATGGACGTCATCACCAACCATTACCAAGCTTCCTTGGGAATCCACAACCATTTCATGGCAATTGTTCACAGGCGTTTTGGTAGGGTCTAGGCTGCCCCATTCTTTATGGAATTTATATTTAAAATTGCCATGACCGGTAATCGTATCGGATAATTTGGGTCTGGAACTATTGATATTGAAATGGGGCACTAAAATAACCCCTGCACTTGCCTTAGTAATGGTTTGTGAGAAATTTCTTCTATTGGTTTTTACTAATTCCATACGGTTCTCTTTTATAGCGAAGTTTAAACAGTTCTTGATTTTTATTTGATGAAGAAGTAATGATTTTCGGATTAAACCGCCCTTACTATAAAAACTTTTAAAGCGAAAATTACTTTTGCTTTAAACGTTTTTTTCTGCCGTACTAGGAACCTTTACAGATATATCTAATTTGTTTTCGTAGCCTTATTAAATGGTTTACCGAACAAATCTAAAATAGGTTCTCCGTGGCCATCGGGCGTAGTGTAAAAAGGTCGCCCTTCAATGGTATACTCCGTTTGGGGATGAATACCCAATGCGTGGTATATGGATTGATGTACCTGATCGATGACCACGGGATTTTCTATGGAAGAACAAGGCCGCTCATCGGCTGTTTTCCCGTAAACCAAACCTTTCTCGACACCGCCGCCCCACATCAATATGGAGCTGCCATCGGTAAAATGGCGGTGCATACCGTAGAACTTTTCATCCTCTATAATATCCGGTTGGTTCACTTGGTCTTGTACTTGTTCACCAGGTCTCCCTTCCATTATGGCGTCGCGACTGAATTCGCTGGCTAAAACAATCAAGGTTCTGTCCAAATGGCCGCTTTCTTCCAAATCTTTTATCAGTTGGGCGATGGGTCTATCAATCAATTCCTTCATTTTCTTGGCTCTAGTATGGCCATTTTCGTGGGTATCCCAACCTAAAAATGGTTCATATTCAGTTGAAACGCTGATAAACCGTCCACCATTCATGGCCAACCGCTTTGCTAATAAACAACCTAGACCAAATCTGCCAGTATTATAGGTATCATAGACTTCTTTGGGTTCTTGTGACAAATCGAATACCTTTGCCTCGGGGGAATTCAACAAACGGTACGACTGCTCCATGGAACGCATAAGCGACTCCCGCTGGTAATCACTCCCTTCTTCCATGAGCTTATTCTTATTGGCCAACTCTTTGTACAACTTATAGCGCGCCTCGAATCTTTTTAGCGACATGCCTTGGGGCGGACGCACACTTTCGAGTCCGCCCGAGGGGTCGGGAATCAGAAACGGACCGAACTCGGATCCCAAGAATCCTGCAGAATGAAACGCTTTCAACTCTTCAGCTTCCCCCACCGTGAAACGTTGCCCCATACTGATAAAAGGTGGAATCACAGGATTGGAAGGTCCCAATTCCTTTGCAATCCATGCGCCGATATGTGGCGCCTGAACCGATTGTGGCGGTTCGTAGCAAGTATGCCAATGGTATTGATGTCTTGTATGCAAAATATGTCCCAAGTCGGCGGATTTATAGGAACGGATAATAGCGCCCTTATCCATTACTCCGGCAATAGACTCCAGTCCCTTAGAGAAATCGAGTCCGTCTACTACCGTAGGTATTTTAGGGAAGGTACTGAGCACTCTTTTACTTTCCACCCCTTTTTCATAAGGCACGTAGGCCTTAGGATCAAAGGTTTCTGTGTGTGCCATACCACCCGCCATCCAAAGAAGAATCACGGTGTCTGCCGTGGAAGCTAGTTTCGCAACTTCTGGCGTGCAGGAACTTAAGAAACTGGTTAATGGAATTGTGGCCGTGGAAGCTCCCAAACTTGCAGCCGACATTTTTTTAATAAATTCCCGTCTTGTATTTTGCTTGTCCATTACTTTTACTTTTTTACATTCGCTTGCCACTATATTCGTTCTCTAGTTCGCTATTTAAAAGAGCTAAATTATTATACTTTTTCAAGCTCCTAAGCAACGCTTCTTAAAGCTTGGACGAAATCTTGTATTACCCGTAAACTGCATTTCTACTTTCCTCAATGCCTACGCTCAGGTTAAAACAATGAGCGCCTAATCAAAACATCTCGACTGCGCTAGATGTGAGAGTCCAATAAAAATTTAATCCTTAAGACTACTATACTATTTTTTCTAAATCACTATAAATTATTTTACAACAAACTAGTTAATAAACTGAAATTCGGGCAACATCAGAGTCGACCAAAATACATCCTGTACGTCTTCTGGTTTTGGTTTGTCGCCCAAGACGCTCAACAAGATTTCCCGTTCCTCTTCCGAGGGATTTCTACCCAAGGATTTTTGGTATAACCGCTCCACTAATTTCTTACTATCGTTCCCATAACGATCTATCCAAAGGGTTGCCCCTTCCGCCAAAACTCCGTTAAAAAATTTGCCGTTGGTCAATTCCAAGGCCTGTAACAAGGTAGCCTGATCATCCCTGGACGTGGTCACGTTTTCACGACTAGGTCTTCCCAGTGCTTTCATAAACGGATGCTGCTTTACGAGACTTGCCCTTGCAAAAGACCCATTTTGGTCTTCAAAGCTAAAATTAATTAATCTGCCCCAATTGGAAGTACCATAATTCCGGACAGTGTTCCATTCGGTATCCTTATAATCCTTAGAAGCCCAATTGGAATCGGGAATATCGGCGGTACTCTTCCAACTAGTATCGGAATCGATTTGTGAAATAGCTCCATTGTCATAAGCAACTTTCATAGAAAACAATAGTCCGGCAGGGTTGGCAATACTTCCTTCATTGGTGCCGGCTATCGCGATAAGATTTTCTCCTGGTTTCAAAAATTTAGTTGCATTCAGTTTGCCCACTTTTTCCCAATTGGAACCTTCTAATACTTTGGTTCCGTTCAGATAAAGCACATAGGAATGATCTACCGAAATCAAAAGGTTGGCATCTTGTATAGCTGTTGTGGGAAGCGTGATGGTTTTCCTGAAATAACGTTTCCCTGGTTCTGGAAGCACACTTCGGTCAAACTTTATTTCCGGATGCCATATTCGTTTTATGGGTAATTTCTCGTCTGTAGGATTATATGCTACCGAATGATATACCGGAGAGATAACTTGGCTTACTGCATCAGAAAACTGCTCAGCACTCAAACGCCTTACCACAGGTCCTTCAAATACATACTCTGATTTTAGCTCTTCTTTATTCCCATATTTCACGGTAGGCAATTGATAGGTGTTCGACATCATAATGCGCTTGATCAAATGTTTGAGGTCATGGCCCGATTCTATAAAATCAGAAGCTAGCCAATCCAGCAGCTCGCCGCTCCAAGGCACATTGTCCATTTCATCCAAGGGTACTATGATGCCCCTACCCATTAAACGGTCCCAAAACCGATTGGTAATAGTACGGTACAGACGGCCATTTTCGCGCTTTACCATCAGCTTAGAAAGGTTAAATAAACGCTCTTGCACGTTATCGCCCGCTATACTGCCCAATTCAGGATACAGAAAGTTTACTTTGGCCATTTTACCGATGGGTTTATCGCAACGGTTCAGTTCTAACGCCTCCTCAGCAAAAATAGTCGCAAAACCATAGGCTTGATCTAAGGTCATGTTACTCACAAAACTATTATGGCAAGAGGCACATTTTACGTTCGCCCCCATGAGTGACTGCCCGATATTCTGGGCGGCCTGCATTTCGGTGCGCTGGCTGGCATTAACAACGCCTCGCCATTCTATTCCTTTTATGAAACCTTCGGAACCTTTAACGGGATTGACCAATTCAGCTACAATTTCGTCGTACGGTTTGTTTTCTTCCAAGACCTTGTAGAGCCAATCCGTAATCTGTTTTCTGCCTCCAGTAATAAATCCGGTACCGCTATAATCGTTCCGCAGGAGGTCGTTCCAAAAGCTGATCCAATGTTGGGTATAATTATGCGTGTCGGCCAAGAGCATATCTATAAGTTTTTCCTTTTTGTCGGTATCCCTATTCTGTTGAAATACTACAATAGCCTCAGGTTCGGGCAACAGACCTATAACATCCATATAAGCACGCCTAATAAAAATTCGATCCTCCACCGCAGAAGACCAATCAAGACCTTGCGTTTCAAAATATGCATCTATCAATTTATCTACGGGTTGGGATTTCTCTGACTGTGGCAGCTCTGGTTTTACAAGCGCCATCTCCGCCTCGGGAAATATTTTAACCGCTTTATACGACCAATGTGCGCCATTTTCTATCCACAACTTGACCAAGGAAATCTCACTGTCTTTTAGCACCTTCCCTTTTTTTGGCATAACCTCATCGTCGTTTGGGGACAACGTTATCCGCCTATACAATTCACTTTCGTTAATCATTCCTGCAACTACCGCCATGCCGGACTCGCCTCCTTTGAAAACCCCTTCCTTACTATCTAAAACAAGTCCTCCTTTTTGCTTGTTCTCATTATGGCATTGATAGCAGTTATGGGCAAAAATGGCCCTCACCTCTAAATTCAAATGATCCTGTTGGGCAAGTGTAATAGAATCCGAAGCCTTTAAATCCGTCAACAAGGCCAAACCTTTTGTATTGTCATAAGAATCTTGATTACCCGGCAGGACATTGGTCAGATAATCTTCGCCGTGGGTCAAAGAAGAGCCCAAATGGCCTGCAATCGACAATAATATTACCGTTATAGTAAGCGAAACTCTATAAGCCCAGAAATTAGGTAATTTTCCCTTTAGCGTCTGCAGTAGCAAAAGTGTAGTAACGAGTGCAAAAACCGCAGTAGCGATTCCTGTGTACTGATGGTTATCTACCAGTTCTCCTGTATAATCCTCCTGTGTGCGCAACAACCATCCTAACAGAGCAGACAGTATTGCGAACAGGGTACCCAAGTAGAGCATCCAATGCGTTCCCTGCCTCAGACCTTTTCGTTTTCCGCCAATGCTCAACAGTTCAAAAAAGAAAGCAACGACCAAGAGACCAATCGGAAAATGAACCAATAGCGGATGAAACCTTCCCAATAGTTGTAATATCCAATTAAAATCTTCCATAAAACATCACTTTTCAATTTTAGGATATAATATTACACGTAACATTAAAGAGGTTTTACCTTTAAGAACAAGAATTTCACTACTAGCAATCAACCCTATTTTTGAGCTTTGTCAAAAAGTTAGGTAATTTCGTACACAATCTTAGTGAAATTTTCCTGTATGGGTATCCTGTTCTATACTGTATAAAGATAGATTTCAACACGTAAAGTTTAAGTGATATAGCATAATTTTTTTAATTATATCTAAACATATTTGGCGGTACCTTCAATTTTTGAAGAACGAAAAACCATCAAGTATAAGAAAATTTTCGAAGGTTTTAGAACATGAGTTCTTATATAAAATAAGTCCTCCTAACATTTTCTTCCACATGATAATGTATGGGGTAAGCTAGTTAGTTTTATTGGCTTCGTGATGGCTCGTAGTATATAGAACCTTTCAATAAAATGTACAATATCACTCTACTGTGCGATAGTGAAGACCATCTACTTGTTATCCTAGAGATAAGGTAGTCCAGCCGATATAAGGGATAATATACACAGATAAGAACGTGGTTGGCAGCGTCCAAGAGGGAAAGACTAAAGGCTCAATGCTAATACCTTCCGCAAAAAACCGGATGGAAAGCAAGACCTGAGCGAACTTACAAACTTCCATACCATGACTCTTCAGTTGGGATTTTAGATACAAACAACCTGATTATAGTTAAGCGATTTCAATATCAGTGAATATTTTAACGAGTTCTGCTTCATTATAAAACTGTCTCAAAGTAAAAATAGGGTTATCAGTAACTTTATTACTACAATGAACAGGTCCTATGGGACATAAAACAAATAATTAATAACTAACTACTGATATAATTACCTTTCTAACTTAGCACTAAAAGAATATGTTCCGGAACCAATTTCAAGAATGGTTTCTTTTTCGTTGGATTCCAAAATAGTAATAGAAGGAATTTTTGAAATACTTTTATTCCCTTCTCTAATGTCCGAAACTTTTCCCGTTGGAATATGTACTTTGGCTTTCGTATTTACGGGAATTTCGATATTCATGAGTACCATATTATCCTTCCAATTCCAAGCAGATGCTATGGTGCCGTTGATACTTTTATAACTCCCGTTTATAAAATCCATTTCTTTGCTGATAGCAGGTTTTATTATAATGTTTCTATATCCCGAATCTTGGGTATCAATGCCGACGGCATGTTGAAACATCCATTCGGCAACCGAACCAAAAGCATAATGACTAAAGGAATTCATGGCCGCGTTGATATCGGAATTTGCCGCATCATCCTTAGTATAACTATTCCATCGTTCCCAAATAGAAGTGCTTCCATTTTCTACAGAATATCCCCAACTAGGGTATTCGGTCTGTTGGAAAATTTTATAGGAGATATCATCATAGCCATATTTTGATAAGGCCAACATGACATGCTTCGTTCCAAGAAAGCCAGTTGCGAATTTGAATCCGTTTTTCTCTATTTTTTTAGCCAAACGTGCCGCTCCTTTTTTTGCCAAATCATCGGGATATAAGTCGAAGTATAGCGCTAAGGCATATGTTGTCTGTGTGTCTTCTGAGGTACGACCGTCCGCTAAAATATACTTTTCAGCAAAGGCTTTTTTAATGTTTTCAAATAGTTTCCTGTACTTGGTAGCGTCTTCGGTTTTTCCTAACGCTTTGGCCATCGCTCCCATGAGCTTTGCATCGTAACCGTAAAAAGAGGCTCCGATAAAATCATGACTGGTTTCCTCGTTAACCGCAAGCCAATCTCCCCAATTATTTCCCCCACCGGGTCGCAAATAATCGGTACTAGCATCCTCTTGAAAGTCCATAAACTTTTCCATACCTTCATACATATATTCTAAAACACGTGTATCGTTATAAACTTTGTACATGTTATACGGAATTATAATTCCCGCATCCATCCAAGCCGGAGCATATTGATTGGGACGTGAATATGGAAAAGGCGCAAAATTAGGATAGGCGCCGTACCAACGTTGCGCATCGTCTAAATCAACCAAGAATTTGGTCATAAAAGCAGCTACATCTGAATTATAGGAGGCGGAGCGCACATACACCTGCGCATCACCCGTCCAACCCAAACGTTCATCGCGTTGCGGACAGTCGGTCGGAATTTCAAAAAAGTTTGCACTTTGTGTCGTCTTAATATTTTCAAATAGCGTGTTGTTCATCGGATTGGAAGCAGTAAACGTACTGGCATCAGTTTCAATGGAACTTAAAACTATTCCGGTAATAGCATCCACGCTAGGTTTTCCAGGATACCCCGTAACCTCCACATATTGAAAACCATGATAGGTGAACTTTGGTTGCCAAATTTCAATGCCTTCCCCTTTTAAGGTATAAGCATCGGTTGCTCTTGCTTTCCGAAGGTTTTCGGTCTGTATTTGACCATCACGTTTTAAGATTTCGCCAAATCGAAGCTGTACTCTTGTTCCCTTTGGCCCCTTGACTTTTAGTTCTGCAATACCGGCAATATTCTTCCCAAGGTTAAAAACATAGGTGCCAGGACTTGGCTCTGTCATGGCAATAGGTTTTAGAACCTCTGTATTTTTAACTTTCGTACCAGGATGTGCCTGTAATTTTCCATTGGGATACGTATATACTTTAGGACTCTTCCATTCGCTGTCATCATAATCGGGAGTGTCCCAACCTGAATTTTCCAATCGGGCGTCATAGGTTTCGCCCATAATAATATCCGCTTCTCGTATGGCGCCTTCGTTTGATTTCCAAGAACGATCAGAAGCAATGATTTCAGTAGTACCGTCCTCATAGTCGATTTGTAGTTGTCCCATAAACGAGGGGTTCACCCCATAGAATTCGCGCACCTTATCCAAACGTACTAGAAGGGCGTAACCAATATAACCTGCGTACCAGCCATCGGAAATGACCGCTCCTATTACGTTCTCGCCTTCTGTTAAGCTTTTAGTAATATCAAAAGTTTGATAGTATAAGCGTTTGTTATAATTTGTCCATCCCGGCAGAAAATAGTCGTCCCCGACTTTCTTTCCGTTCAAGCGTAATTCATAAAGACCTAATGCCGTGGTGTAGGCCGTCGCCTTTTTTATTTTCTTCTCTAACGTGAAAGACTTGCGCAGATATCTGGCAGGCGGGAGATAAAGACTATCGTATTTATCTACTTTGTTGTACCCCACATCATGGCCTATGAAAATCCCTTTCCAATTTGAAAAATTTAGAAGTCCCATTGACCAATGTGCAGGTGCGCTCCATTCAGATGCATTCCCAGACTCGTCCCATATTTTTGCTTTCCAATAATATTTGGTGTCTGATTCTAATGAACTTCCGCTGTATTCGATTTGATTGGTAGCTTTGGAATTTACTTTGCCACTATTCCAAATATCACCTTGATTATTTGTTAGTTTTACTTCGGAAGAAGCCACGATAATTTGATAGGCAGATTGCGACCTATTTCGCCCTTCCCCATTTAAAATCCAACTGAATCGAGGTTGCATCACATCAATTCCCTCAGGATTTTTATGGTACTCTACCCTAAGTTCCTGGATTGAAAGTTGATTAGAATTCTTTTTTTGAGCAGAGAAAAAGTTAACTGTTAAAAATACAATAAGAACAATACTAAGTTTAGTGCTCATAGGTGTTCCACTTTGGTGATTTAAAAAGGAGTAATTAGTTAAAAGCAAGATAACGGCCTTTGTATCTAAAAGTATCCTGTACTATATGGTTTTATATCGTGTTTCCAGTTTTGAGTCTTTAATTATTTTAAAATAGCAGTATTGTGCAGGACACTTAAACTCACCTCAAACCTTATTTTTATAAAATTAGCCCATTAAAAAAGTTTAATTAAATAGCGTAATTTACTATAGAAAATGAAAAAAATAGTTCGGACTTTTTATCTCATATTTTTTATTCAATTTACATACGGACAACTCCAACTCCCCCCTGCTTTTGGAGATGAGATTGCAGGTAAGTCAAGTCCATCTGAAATGGTTAAAACATATCTTACGCCACACCGTATCGTTTGGCAGTCCGACGATTCGGAAACCTACATTAAAAATGCCAAAACGCTACTCAAAAAGGGAAATGGACAAGTTGCCGTAAATGATAAAAACTTATTTCGTTTTGTAAGCACTGAAAATAAAAAACCAGGAATTCTATTAGATTACGGTAAGGAGATTCAAGGTGGTGTGAAAATATCGATGGGAATTCGTAAAAGTAAAACTCCCTTGAAATTACGACTGCGTTTTGGGGAATCGGTTGGGGAGGCGATGTCCAATATTGGAGGAAAACAAAATGCTACCAATGAACATTCATTACGCGATTTTATTATTGAAGTCCCCTGGCTGGGAAGTGTTGAAGTAGGTGAAACCGGTTTTCGCTTTCTACGCGTTGATGTGGTAGAAGCTGATGAAATTGCGCCAATAAAATCGATAGATGCAGCTTTTGTTTATCGTGATATTCCCTACTTGGGAAGTTTTGAAAGCAATGATGAACGCTTAAACAAAATCTGGATGACCGGAGCCTATACCGTACATCTTAATATGCAGAATTATTTATGGGATGGTGTTAAACGCGATCGGTTAGTTTGGGTAGGTGATATGCACCCTGAGGTTATGACCATTAATACCGTTTTCGGAAACCACGACATTGTACATAAAAGTCTCGATTTAGCGCGTGACCAGCATCCTCTTCCGCAATGGATGAACGGTATCAGTTCGTATTCGATGTGGTGGTTGCTCATTCACAAGAATATTTATGATTATCACGGAGACGAGTCTTATTTAAAAGAACAGGAAACCTACATGATTGGACTATTAGAACAATTGAGTACGTTCATTAATGATAAAAACAAAGAAATTTTGAACGGGAATAGATTTTTGGATTGGCCGACTAGTGAAAAACCCGAAGCCATTCATGCAGGCCTGCAAGCTATGATGGTCATGACCTTTAAGGCGGGAGCCGAGATGATGGTAATTCTAGGGAAGAATGACCTTGAAACAAAATACGCAAAGATAGCCGAACGACTCAAAAAACATAAGCCGAAAGATAACACCACCAAGCAAGCAGCTGCTTTGATGGTGTTGGCTGATTTGCTGGATGCAGAAAAAGTCAATACCCAAGTTTTGACCAAAGATGGCGTGCAGCGTATGTCCACTTTCTACGGATACTACATTTTAGAAGCTATGGCCAAAGCAAAGGATTATGATGGCGGACTTCGAGTAATACGCGATTATTGGGGTGGAATGCTCGATTTAGGAGCAACCACTTTTTGGGAAGATTTTGATGTACTTGATGTTGCTAATAGTGGACGTATTGATGAAATGATTCCTTCTTCCAATTTTGATATTCATGGGGATTTTGGTGAATACTGCTATGTAGGCTATCGACATAGCCTTTGTCATGGTTGGGCAAGTGGCCCTACTTCTTGGTTGAGTCAACATGTGCTAGGAATTCATGTATTGGACGGAGGAACAAAAGTAAAAATTAAACCCAATTTAGGTGATCTTGAATGGGCGAAAGGAAGCTTTCCTACCAAATATGGCGTATTGAAAGTTAGTCACCAAAAGAGTTCCAACGGCAGTATAAAAACAGAGGTAGACGCTCCTGAAGGCCTGATTATAGTCAAATAACAAAGGATTCGAAAAGGATTCAAAAATGAAGGTTTTTTTTCATAAAATTAAAGAGTATACTGAAAGTCATAACCTGATTTGGCCTTAGCTTGAAAAGGTGATAAATAACCATGGGGTTCATAATTACAGTATTTTTTTTGATAATGAGATGTGAGTTTTATTTTGGATATGCATAGGTTGAGTCCTAAGAAAAAAATACGATTTCGTTTACCCTGATTTATAAAACATTATCGGCCTACATGAAAACCAATACGCATGATAGTTCCGTTTCGATATAATTAACACCTATTTTTCACATGCGGTAAATTATGAGCTCAACCTAAAAACCATTGTATATGACCTATCTTAAACATTTAATTCTTATTGTTACCATACTGAGCGTTAGTGTATCCTGTAATTCAAAAAAGGAAAAATTTACAGCCACATTAGAAGAATCGCCTCCAAATGTTTTGATACTCTTAACCGACCAATGGCGCGCACAGGCAACAGGTTATGCTGGGGACCCAAATGTAAGCACCCCTAATCTAGATAGCCTAGCGGCCAAAAGTGTAAATTTTCAAAATGCTGTTTCGGGTATGCCCGTTTGTTCACCCTTTAGGGCATCACTTTTAACCGGGCAGCGTCCATTGACACATGGTGTATTTATGAACGATGTGCAATTGGATACTAATGCTGTGACCATGGCGAAGATATTCGCAAAGGAAGGTTATGACACTGGGTATATTGGTAAGTGGCACTTAGATGGGCATGGACGACTACAGAACGTAGCACCTGGCAAAAGAAGACAAGGCTTTGAGTACTGGAAGGGCAATGAGTGTACGCATGACTATAATAAATCTGTCTATTATGACAATGACGACACAGAAAAAAAAATATGGGAGGGTTATGATACTTTTGAACAGACGGATGCTGCCATCGATTATATAAAGGACAAAAACTCTTCTGAAAATCCTTTCTTAATGGTGGTCTCTTATGGCACTCCCCATGCACCATACCATACCGCTCCAGAAGGATATAGAAAGCGCTTTAATCCAAATAAAATCATTCTTCGAGACAATGTTCCAGACAATATGAAAAAGCAGGTCAAAAAAGACCTTGCTGGCTACTATGCCCATATCGCGGCTTTAGACGATATGATTGGAAAAATCATCGAAAATTTGAAAGAAAACGGTCAATTAGATAACACCATTATTCTCTTTACAGCCGACCATGGCGACCTTTTAGGTTCTCATGGAGCGTATAAAAAACAGCAGCCCTATGAGGAGTCAGCACGTGTCCCTATGTTATATTACATTCCAAAAGAACTAAAAATAGCTACCGGAACAAAAGATGCTCTAATGAATTCTGAGGATATATTGCCAACTATTTTAGGTCTGTGTAACATATCCATTCCAGAGACGGTTGAAGGAATCAACTACCGTCCTTATTTGGAAGGAAAAGAGCAAGTAGGTGATGCTGCACTATTAACCTGCGTACAACCTTTTGGTCAATGGAATAGCGTTAAACATGGAGGACGAGAGTATAGGGCTATAAAAACGAAACAGTATACCTACGCCAGAGATTTGAACGGCCCCTGGTTGTTATTTGACAATATTAACGATCCCTATCAAAAGAGTAATCTAATAGGCACTGATGAATTCATAACACTTCAAGATGATTTAGAAAAACAATTGACCTCTCGATTAAAAGAAACCGGAGATGAATTTCTTCTAGGGATGAGCTATATCAAAAAATGGGGATATTCTGTTGATGGGACCGGAACTGTGCCTTACACCCAGTGATTAGTAATTTACAACCATATCGGTAACCTTCTCAAAATTTATTGCTCTTACGAGAACATCGAAAATCTCAACAGAAGAAAAAACTAACACTTTATGAGAATTATGTATTTTGATTATGGAGCATCATTATCCTCCGTTAGGTTTAAACAAATTCATTTATTCCAGAAACAATTCAAATTGAATTATTGAACCAATATTGTCCTTAGTATAAAAAAACGAGGCAGAAACTATAGCTTTCCTATTGAGTAATCTAGGTGGGAATTCTATAATTATTTTCAGGGCCATATAAGTATGGCTTTAAAGGGATACAAATAGTAGTAAAACCGAATCTCACACCTCTAATATTGTTTTATAATTCCTCAATAAATTTTCACGCAATTTGCTCCTATTTATGGCTTTTGAAAAGAAAAAGATACAACCCCTCAACTATACCATTACTTAATTGCGTGTAGTTCCTGTTTCGATTTTATAGTGTTGCGATAGATAATCGTAAAGTGAAATCGAAATAGGGCGAATCTTACTTTCGATTTGGAACACCTAATTTTTTATTTTTTGCAATAAATTAGAATTCATCTAATACTGTAAAGACAATATTTAACTCTCCTTTATTTAAACGATTGAGAATAGAACTAACAATTCTGAATAGGTAGAAATTATCTCTTTATGGCAACTGCTTATTTTCTTCGTAGTTTTTGAAACAACGTTACAATTTTTTCTTGGGAAGTCTCGGGTATTCTACCAGCTGTTCCCATTCGTTCACGATTCATTTTCTACAATTAGCATTGATCTGCTTTCAAAGACAAGCGATTGTATCCTCCTTAGTAAAATCATTCATTTGTTTGAATAAGCGCTTAATATTGTGAGTCATAGTCGGTTTTATAAAAATCTAAAAATACTGGAAAACTAGTTTGGAAAAAATTAACCTAGATGCAAGTACATTAATCTGCCAAGGGCACCACAAGGCTTATTGGGAACATAAAAAAATTCTTTATTATTACTTTTAATTTTGTTTTTATTCGCAGAAAATGTGTCCTAACTCATTCCATATTTAAATTTTAATAACAGCCTCGAATACGAAGTTTAGCGACCCAAAGGGTGATGCGATTTCATATACATTTTGGCTTTCATTATTTTTTTCAATAGTCATATCCGTTGATAACACTTGGCCATTCGTATAACTAGGGAATTCTGAAGCTGATTCCAAGTTGTACATCAGTAGCTATTCCTGTTCAGACGTTACTGTAATCACGTAGTCTCCTTCTTGTAAAGAAAATTGCCCAGTCTGCACACCATCAATCCTACTAGATTGGATTATTCCCTCTTCATTACTAATTACCAATATTTGTGATTGGTACACTGGCAACGTTATATTGGCCTTGGTATCATTAGGAATCTTTATTTCATAGATATAACTCTTGGATGATATCTTTTTCCAATTAGATACGATTGCTCCATATGGGGAATTATAAGTGCAGTTCACAAATTGAAGCCCTTTAGGCGTAGTGGGTGTTATAAAAAACTCTTTAAATCCTGGATAATCTGGATCAGGTCTTACACCAGCTAACCATCGATAATACCACTCTGAAACTGTCCCGAACATTGGATGGTTATTCGAATATGTATTATCGCTCTCTTTCCATGTTTCCCATATTGAAGTTGCTCCTTGATTAATCATAAAGCCCCAACCTGGATATGTTGTGCTATTCACGATATCAAAAACTGCATTTGGAGCACCGTTTTCAGCTAAGGTTTCTAACACATACTTAGTGCCAAAAATACCGGTATTAAAATGTTCTGATGGTCCCTTTTTAATTGCCATTAGTAATGAATCCATTGCCGCAGGAATATCATCTTTCGGTATAATCTTGTGATAGAGTAAAGTCGAAAATAGCGTTTGTCGATTAATTTTGCCCATGAATTGTTTGTCCCAAAATTCACCTCTTATCTGATTTTTTAATTTATCAGCCAACGCTTCATATTTTTTTATATCTACCTCTTTGCCCATTACGCCGGCAAAGGTCTTCATGATACGAGCACATTGCAAATAATGACTAGTACCAGTGAGTTGCACAGGAACGGGCTCCAGTGATTCATGATCACTTAAACCTTCATCAACAATTCCTTCAGGATGAATCGTTGCTACTTTATCCATCCATTGGTTATTTAAATCATAAAGTTCCTTGATGATTTCGATATCATTATAGTAGAGGTATAGATTATATTGCGTGGTCAAATACGCTGATTCCCAACTAATGCCACAATATGCTATACCTGTAAATGGTGCAGTATCTACAAAACTTGAATCTTTCATAGCATCTACCCAATCATAGATGGTTTTACGATAGAAGGATTGCATATCGAAATTATAAATAAAGGCTTCACTTGTAGCATTTAAATCACCACCATAGGCAAATTTTTCTCTGGCGGGACAATCTGATTGAACACTTACCAAATTTGCCAAAAATGTCCGTTCTGAAGCATCCTGAATCGAATTTAGTAATTCCGATGAACTGGAAAAGCTATTTTCATTGGTGACATTAGTATGCATAAAAAGCCCCTGAACGTGATCAGTTTTAGGCTTTTCTTTCAAACCTGTTATCTCCATATATCGATATGTGTGGTAGGTAAAATCAGGACTGAACCATTGCTCCTTTTTATTACCTATGATATAGCTATCCGTCTGCCATGCGATGTCTGGAGAGCCAGGACCGCCAACTCCCTTTCTCTTAATTTGACCTGCCACCGTGGTCATAGGGTTTACTCTTCCATTCTCATAAACGCGTTCACCAAACTTAAAGGTAATGGTGTCGCCTACATTTCCAGATAATTTAATTTTATAAGTACCTGTGAAATTGACACCCATATCAACCATCCAAATGCCTTTATCAGGAGAAGAAATACTGACAGGAGTTATTTCTTGGGTTATTTCAACAGGAGGAAAAAATGCCTTTTGGAGTTTACCGCCAGGAGGATTTCCAATAGTAGCTGCTTGCCATTTCGAATCATCAAACCCAGCTTTGTCCCATCCGTCTAATTCATTATTTGCGTTATAGGCAACTCCTATGTAGACACTGTTTTTTATAATTGGGCCTAAAGCATATTTCCAAGAATTATCAGAGACAATCTCTTCTGATTCTCCATTTTCGTAGTTGATATAAAGTTTTGTGATAAAGAGCGGTTTGCCAACTGTAAGGTCCTCCCTCAGGTTTCTTGCTCCCCATTTTCTCATTGGCAAAGGATTATAAAAACCGTTACCAAGTGACACCCCCATGCAATTGTCACCATCTTGAATAAGGGAAGTAACATCATATTCAGAATAATATATTCGTTTACTAAAGTCTGTCCATGCGGGATCAAGTACATTTTTCTCAATACCATTTCCATTTATAGATACTTTGTAATAACCAGCAGCTGTTATATGTAAAGAAGCAGATTTAATGCTTTTAGCTATTTTGAACTCCTTTCTAAAAAGTGGTGAAGGGTGATTTAAATAGAAAATAGAATCGCTTTTCGGAAGTGCTATACCATCTTCTATCCAAAAAGCATTATCACCTAGTTCTAAATTTGATACTAGTTGTTCGGGAGCACTAGTACATGAAAAAAGTACTAGCACCCAAATTCCAAAAAGTAATTTTAATATTTTCATTATATCTTTTAATGAAGCACAATGGTTTTGTATCTATTTTGTGACTTGAAAAGTATAAAAATCTTTTCATTTTTAGCAAATGCGACAGAACTAAATTTAGAGGCTGCTCTTATAAAAGAAAAACGTATTTTTTAATAAACCAACGAGAGTAACTGTTATACCTAAACATAAAACGAGTATAACTTTTTACTGTATCTACTGTTGCGATTCCTATAAGTGAAATTCTACTCCTTATCCAACGTATACAATTAACAAATATAATCACTAAAATGATGTTCTTTTATTACCTACAAAACAGGAATTGGAAACTATTGCTGTTCTCAAAAAACCATAACGGCCAGCAAGAAATTTTCAAAATTACATGAAGCCATTACCAATCAACCAAACCCTATACTTTTTCTAGACACTCTTTTTTTAAGAAGCAAAAGCATGTTCCGAAATAGAAAACATTCATAACACATACGACGATTTATATCTGCCAGTGGTCACTGATGAAAGATTTGATAACACTTCGACAAAAGAAGTGATATGTTAAAAAGAAGCACTATGCATAGATTAAAACATCATTGAAATAAACCGTTGATAACGACCAACCTTTACAATGATTTTGTAAAAGGAATAAAACAAAATACTTCTAGAATCATGACCACTCGAGCAACTACTTATATTTAATAGCAAAGGGGAAACCATATATTCACCAAGGACAAGAGGAGTTATCATTAGGAATAAGTTAGCCGACTTGTGAAATTCATTAACAAGCACAATAAGCTAAACCCTATCATAGAAATAGCTTTTATGCACTATTCATTTGAAGCAATTCATCCTTTCGCCGATGTGAGTGGAAGAACGGGTCGTATATTACTCCTACTCTATCTCAAATTAGAAAATCATTGGATATGGTGTCATCTATCTAAGTGAATATATCATGGTTAATAAAGCAACCTATTATTAAAAACTAGGATTGGTTACCAAAAAGTAATATTGGAAAGTTTGGATATGCTCGGCATGATTGAAACAACATCAGAATAAGGACTCCCTCGCCAAAGTATCATTACCATCATGGAACCTATGCCGAAATAAAGTAGAAATTACCGCAAACATATCCCAAAGAACTCCAAGGAATTCTATTCAGATTACGGAATACCAAAAGGCAGTATTCCATAGATAAAGGCTTAGGAAAACTTAAAACAGTGTGCAATTACTTAAGAAATCTTAAAAAAGAAGATTTTCTAAAATCGGTGAAGGTGATTAGAGATAAATTATATCTTAACTATCGATTGATGGCCATTTTAGAAAAATAATAAAATAGGAATCCGATATTTATAGTACGAGTATTATTTGGTGCCAAATGGGTCCATACAGGTTGCTATTAAAAATAAATACAACCTGTATCATTCTTCGGTGCATACTTTAGAATATAGATTTTAACTTACACTATATTATATAGTTACATAAATATTTTGAGCCCCAGCCAGGTTACCACTAAAGACCAAAACCTTACTAATCGTATGTTTTGCAAGGTTTTTTCTTTTATGGCAATATATCAGGCGTTATGATTTGATTTTAAATATCTACAAAGCGTCCATATTATTTTAGCCGGACTTAAATTAAGGGTAAATACTCGCTTAATTGATTTGACTTTCGTCCTGATGATTGCTGAATATTAAAAGAAGACAACTATACTAATTCTTCTGCATCTTATACGCATCTTTGGATTCTTGCAAAGCGTACTGATAAAAAATAAATAATTATTTATGGCTTGATTACGGTCATTAAAAAAAGCCTGTGTTAAGGCTACAATATATCGAAACTATTATTGCTTGGGATTCGAAACGACAGCAAATAAATATTCAAAAAAGCCTCAATAAGTACCGATGCGACGATACCGAGTTTTAATTTATACTAATCTTTTGGTAAATTGACAAAAGGTTTTTAATCTTGAGGAACAATTAGTTTAGCGTTTTAGATAAATATATTTTCAGCCTATTCTCACAAAGGAAGAAATAGGGGTTACCGAAACGTTTATAAAGTAATACGAATTTATGTCAAAACAGTTTCTAGAAATACATCCTAAAGATAATGTACTGGTCGCCTTAGCAGATTTGCCTAAAGGTACTTCTATTGTCCATTTAAATAGTAATTTTCAATTGCTAGCAACTACTAAAGCAAAGCATAAATTTGCAATAAAAAGTTTTACTGCAGGAGATAAAATCATCATGTACGGTAGTTTGGTAGGTAAGGCTACCCAGTCGATTCTTCAAGGAGAAACACTTACTACGAAGAATATAATGCATGCATCTTCAGATTATAAGATTAGAAATGAAAAATTGTCTTGGGAGGCTCCAAATATAGATGCTTTTAAAAACCGTACGTTCAACGGCTACCACAGACACGATGGTAGTGTAGGTACTAGTAATAATTGGTTGGTGATTCCTTTGGTTTTTTGTGAAAATAGAAACGTAGATGTTATAAAGTCTACACTTCTAGATGCTTTAGGCTATGCAACCACCAGTGATTTTATAGTGGATACAAAAAGCTTGGTGAACCAATATAAAAACGGTGCATCTGACGAGACCCTACTGGCTTCAGACATTTTAAGAACACCGGAGGAAATCAAACAGAACAGAACCTTTCATAATATAGACGGTATTAAATTCCTAAACCATGATGGTGGCTGTGGCGGCATTCGACAAGATTCGGAAACGCTTTGTAATCTATTGGCAGGTTATATTACGAATCCCAATACGGCTGGGGCAACCATTCTTAGTTTAGGCTGCCAAAATGCACAATACAAGCTATTGGAGGCGGCCATTGCAAAACGGGATTCCAATTTCACAAAACCCTTAGTGGTGTTAGAGCAGCAGAAAAGTAAAAGCGAAAGACACTTTATTGAAGAAGCCGTTAAGAAGACCTTTTTGGGATTAATAGCCGCTAATAAAACAGAACGTAAACCAGCTCCCTTGAGCCATTTGACATTAGGATTGGAATGCGGGGGCTCGGACGGTTTTTCTGGAATTTCTGCCAATCCTGCGTTGGGATATGCCTCTGACCTATTGGTAGCCTTGGGCGGAACTACGGTTTTATCAGAATTTCCAGAACTAAACGGAGTAGAACAAGAATTAATAAACCGTTGTGATACTAGGGAAAAGGCCGAAAAATTCGAACAGTTAATGCGTGCCTATTCGGCAAAGGCAGTAGCTTTAGGTTCGGGGTTTGAAAACAATCCTTCCCCTGGGAATATTAAGGACGGTCTCATTACGGATGCCATGAAATCTGCAGGGGCAGCAAAAAAAGGGGGTACTAGTCCAATAACAGATGTTTTGGACTATGCAGAACCCATATCCAAAAAAGGACTAAATTTACTGTGTACTCCCGGTAATGATGTTGAAAGTACGACAGGCCTCGCAGGTTCTGGGTGTACCCTTATTTGTTTCACTACTGGCTTAGGTACGCCGACGGGGAATCCTATAGCACCCGTTATCAAAATATCTAGTAACAACACGCTGAGCGATCGCATGAAAGATATTATAGACTTTAATACGGGCGGTATCATAACCGGTGATGACACCATAGAAGCAAAAGGAGCCGAATTACTAGAATATCTCATACAAGTCGCCAACGGAACCATTAGCCCTGCTGCGGTACGATTAGGACAAGATGATTTTATTCCTTGGAAACGGGGTATTTCATTATAGAGAAAATGAAGCAACTAAACAGAACAACAACGGCTATTCACAAAACATTGCCATTGAAGGTAATGCAGTTTGGGGGAGGAAACTTTCTACGCGCCTTCGTAGACTGGATGATACAAATAATGAACGAACAAACCGATTTTAACGGGGGCGTAGTAATCGTAAAACCAACGAAACGGGGCGACTACCAACTTTTAAAATCTCAGGACGGTTTGTTTACCGTGATTTTGGACGGTATCAAAAACGGAAGCTTAGTGGCCGAAAAAAAAATAGTAAGCTGTGTAACAGCAGTAATCAACCCTTATACGGAATGGGAAAACTATTTAGCATTGGCGCGTGAACCTAGTATTCGATATATCACTTCCAATACTACCGAAGTAGGCATACGGTTCAACCCAGAAGATGCTTTTAATGATAATCCACCAAAAGAATTTCCGGCAAAACTAACCATATGGTTGTACCACCGGTTTCAGCATTTTCATGGTGACAGCACTAAAGGCTGCATACTATTACCGCTTGAATTAATTGAGGATAACGGGACAGTTCTCAAAGAGATTATCTTAAAAAATAGTGAACATTGGCAACTGGGAGATGCCTTTAAACATTGGATAGAAACAGCCAATTATTTCTGTAGTACACTAGTAGATCGTATTGTTTCTGGCTACCCAACTGATCGTAAAGATGAGATACAAACTGCGACAGGATACTCCGACCAGCTCATGGTTGCAGGGGAATACTATCACAGCTGGGTGATTCAGGGTCCGCAATTGGTTCAAAAAGAACTTCCATTTAGTAAAACTACGCTAAACGTAACTTTCGTAAATGACTTGGCGCAGTATCGTAAAATGAAAGTACGTATATTGAATGGAGCACACACAGCTATGGTTCCTGTCGCTTATTTAGCAGGAATGCGATTCGTAAAAGAGGCTATGGACGACAATATTGTTAACAGCTACGTGAAAAAATTATTAATGGAGGAAGCAGCACCTACCCTTGATATTCCAGATGCGGTAAAACATCAATTCGTGGCAGATGTTCTAAATCGATTTAGAAATCCACTGTTGCAACATCATTTAATAAGTATTTCGCTAAATAGCACCTCTAAATTCGTAGCGCGTTTACTACCTGCGCTGAAAGATTATCTTAAGAGTGAAGAAGAGCTTCCGAAACGTATCGTGTTCGGGCTATCGGCACTCCTACTTTTTCACAAAGGAGAATACAATGGGGAGCAAATAAATCTAAATGACGACCCAAAAGTCATTGCCTATTTTGCGGAAAAATGGGAGCAGTATTTAAAAAATAAAATAAATATATTCACTTTGGTAAACGCTATTTTAAGCGAAACTGCCATTTGGGAATCAGATTTAAATCAATTGACTGGATTAACGGAAATGGTTACCCTAAACATTACTGCTATTCAAAAAAATGGAATAAGACACGCTTTGAAGAATTTGTAGAACGTACAAATTAAAAAAACAACATAATCACATTCGATGCTAACAATCGTTTCGTAGCAACATTTCTGGAAGCACGAACCCCCATGCTATGGATGAATAAATAATCAAATAGTTTTTATCTGTAGCGATTTCCATGCGCTTTAATTAAATATATTTTGATATAGTAACCGCATGTAAACACCTGCATGGGTAATTACAAGAATTATAGCAAGCATGATTAATAAGCACTTCACTTTGATTGATTTAAGCGCAAAAAGTTCAAACCTCCTAGGGAAGTCGCTTACCCCTTCAAATAGGTACCACTATTTGACACAAGCATAAAAAAAGTACTTTGTGTCCAAGGCGATTAAATTCTCAGCAATCACAACAGAGCACCTATGAATAATTATCTTTGTACACCTAATCATTACGATTAACTGATTTGAAACAAATAAAAACTTACTTAGATCAAATAGCGACTATTTCTGACCGAGATTGGGATTTTTTTACTTCAAAATTACGGCAACGTGTTATTGCAAAAAAAACTGTTTTTTTAAAACTGAATGAGATAGAAAATGCAATTTCTTTTATTGAATATGGGGTTGTACGCTTATATATTCCTAAGGAAGACCCAGAAAAAGAAATCACTTTTGGCTTTAGTTTTAAGAACCAGTTTATTAGTGCGTATGATTCTTTCTTAACACAGAAACCTTCTGCATATCAATTACAAGCGCTTACAGAAATTAGCATTTTAAGTATAAGCTATAGCGACTTGCAAGCCGTCTATAACACAACGCAAATTGGAAATCTTATTGGCAGGTTAACGGCAGAACGCCTCTTCTTACTCAAATCTAAGCGAGAACAGGACCTATTGCATCTTACAGCAGAGCAACGCTATGTAAAGCTATTTAAAGAAAGACCAGAACTCTTAAAAGTAATTCCGCTAAAATACATCAGTTCCTATATTGGTGTTACTGCGCAGGCTTTAAGCAGAATTAGAAAACGGTTATGAGACTCATTTTATTGATTTAGGTTCATTGTTTCGCTTATAACATCGATTTAACTTTGTAAAAAAAGTTATGGTTATTGTTATTTTCGTTTTAGTACTCTGGTATGGAGGCTTGTTTTTTCAGTCTTTCTTTTTGCATCGGTATGCTGCGCATCAGGTTTTTACCATGTCTAAAGGTATGGAACGTCTTGCCTTTATTTTGACTTGGGTTTTTCAAGGCGCAAGTTATTTAAGCGCTTATGGTTATGGAATTATGCATCGCATGCATCATGCCTACACAGATACAAAAGACGACCCGCATTCTCCTTCTCACGATGCCAACTTATTTGCGATGATGTGGAAAACAAAAACAATCTATCAAGACATTAATAAGCAACGAGTTCAAATTGATTCGCGTTTCACCAAAAACGTTCCGCAATGGACAAAATTTGACTCGTTCGCTAGCTCTCGGTTTTCTAGGTTGCTTTGGATTATATTTTACATTTTATTCTTTGTTTACTTCACAACAGCTTCGTGGCAATGGTTATTATTACCAGTAACTTTACTAATGGCGCCTATTCATGGCGTGATAATTAACTGGTTTGGACATATCTATGGCTATGTTAATTATAAGATGAAAAACACCAGTAAAAACCTCTTTCGTTTTGATTTTTTGATGATGGGAGAAGGGTATCATAATAATCATCACAAACATGCAAGTCGAGCAAATTTTGGTGTAAAATGGTATGAGATTGATATTACTTATTTAATCATTAAGCTATTAGATGCTCTTGGCTATATTCAGTTAAAACCGGTAAGGGTTAAAAAGCTATAGTTGTTGATATAGTACCTAAATTTATGCTATCTGAATTTCATTACATCAAGGCATTAGCTTAGAAATATTCCTAAGAACTCTATGGAGTGTTTGATTTAATGTGTGACTAAATTATAAATTTGTGAACGTGAATTCTGGAAGTTGCATGATTTCACCTCCATTTAAAGCTGATTCATGTGCCAATATACCAACACAAGTTATGTTGGCAGATTGTTTGGCATTTGGGTAAGGAGCGATTTTTTGAACTAAAGCATTGACAAATTCATGCACCAAATGCGGATGTGAGCCTCCATGACCAGCACCTTGCGTAAAAGAAAGGTGTTGGTGCTCTTCATCATCATAAACACCTTCGGTCGTAAAATGCTGAATCTCTTTGGGTAGTAATTTTGCAAAATCTGGACTCTGAACTTCCTCTGGAATTTCGGTCTCTGGTTTTTTGGCAGTATGGATTACCAAGGGTTTACCTTCCATTAATGGCCATTCTACTGATTTTTTAGAACCATAAACTTCAAAACTCTCCCGGTATTGACGCGCTACATCAAACAAGGAACGATACACTTGTGCGCTCAAATCTGAATTCCGAAATTTGATATGCGTGGTCTCCACCGCATAGGGAGAATTATATTCCTTTATTAATTCCTGACGAATCGTTCCCGAGCCAAAACAGGAAACATACTCCGCTTCGCCTCTTGTTAGTCCCAAAACAGGGCCAACACAATGCGTTGCATAATGCATAGGCGGTAGACCAGGCCAATAGTTGGGCCAACCATCCATATCTTGTTGATGACTGGCTTTTAAAAATTGAACTTTACCAAGGTCGCCATTATCATAGAGTTCTTTCATAAATAGGAATTCTCTAGCGTAGACGACTGTTTCCATCATCATATACGTTACTCCTGTTTCCTCGGTCAAACGGACGATTTCTTGACATTCTTCCACCGTAGTCGCCATTGGTACGGTACAGGCGACATGCTTTCCCGCCTTTAATGCTTTTATAGATTGAATACCATGATTGGGAATGGGCGTATTGATATGTACTGCATCAATAGCATCATCCTCTAGCAATTCTTCATAAGAAGTATATCTCTTCTCGATACCAAATACGTCCGCTAGTTCGTTCAATTTTGCTTCGTTACGTTGGCAAATAGCGACCAGATTGGCGTTGGGGTGTTTTTGATAAATAGGGATGAACTCAGCTCCGAAGCCTAGGCCTACAATGGCAATTCTTATTATTTTGGTATTCATAATTAGCAGTTTATTTACAAGTTATACTGACGGTTCCAATTTTTTCAAATAGCCTATCAAATCCAATACTTCCTGATCGTTCAGATTGTTCAGCAAACCTTCGGGCATCATCGATTTTTCAGAAATATCTCTGGTACGTATCTGTGATTTGTTGATGTTAATAGGAGCCTGGCCTACCACGCGCAAGGTGATGTTCCTATCGTTTTCGCCAATAATATTTCCGCTGTAGGTTCGACCATCCTGTGTTGTGACAACCACTAATTTATAATCGTCCTGCACATCTCCGCTCGGATTTAGGATATTGCTCATCAAATAGGTAGTATTGGTACGGTTAGACCCCGTAAGGTCAGGGCCAATCTCGCCGCCTTCTTCATGTAATATATGGCAGGCCGCGCAAGTACGCTCATAGATTTCCTTACCGTTTGACAGATTTGCCTTAGAGAGGGCGGCATCGGTCAGCAATGTGGAGTATTTCCTGTATTCCTGCTGTAGTGTCTGCGATATGTCGTCGATAGGTCCCCAGATTTCCACAAATCCGTTACCCAATACAGCTCTCAATTGCAATACTGCGTGTGCGGGAATATCTGATTTTGGTATGGTACCATTTTTAAGAGCATCGCCTAAAAACTGACCATAAGTAGGCCTAGAGGCCATAGTCAATATGGCCTCTTCCTTTTCGGCTGCGGCAAGACTGCTATATTTTTGGAACAAGGCCCTTCCCAAATCTTGACTATCATAGGCCGCTATCGCCTTGATAGCCTCTAATCGTAATTCTTTATCTTCTAATAATTTTGGGACGATTTTCTGTAATTCAGAATTTTGTTTGTTAGCCAACCTCTGGATCGCGTTGTTCTTCTCGGCAAGATTTGCTTCCGGATTGTTTAGTATGGTCAATAATTTTTTGGCCACTTCGGCATTCCCAAAATTTTGGGCGACTTCATCGGCAATGGCCGAAAGTTCCTCATCTGATTGCAAACGCTTGTAGCTTCTTGCCCAATTCGATGGTTCTTTTAATTCTGAATTCCCCTCCATTCCTGCCAATAAACCGTTTAAAAGATCCTTTTGTACGCCAGATTTATCGCCGATGGCCGCAATCAATTGTTCCATTTGATTTCCATCGACCAAGCGTCTTGCTATTTTTTGAACCAACGATGGTATTTTACATTGCTTTGCCAAGGCTATAGCTTTTTCCGGCTGTTTGGCTACCAAAGGCTCTATGCCAAACCAGAGCATCAGTGGAATATTCGGGTCATTGGCATCCTCCTTGTATTTTACCAAGGCCGATGCGATATCCCAGCGATCTTTCCCGTTCATGCGCTGTAAAGCTCCTGCCAAGTAACGGCGGACAACGGGCGAGGATTCCTTTTTTGCCAAAGTGGCTAACTTTTGGACGGCTGTTGACGATGGTTTTTCATCCTCTACCAAAAACTGAATGGCCCAAGAGCGCACGTATTCATCGGTATCGTCCAATAAACCTACTAGTTTTTCCGTACTTATATTGTCGGTTATCCATAGGGACCATAATGCCCTGAGGCGGGTATCTTCATTTTTAGTATTGGCTAGCAAATCGTTCAACCGATTTATGGCGGCGCGCTCTAAAGCGTTTTTAGAGGCACGGTATTGCAATATCACACGCGCCCGTTGCGCATGCCAATTACTTTTACTCAGCTGCAGTCCCACTAGTTCCATATCGCTTTTTATATTGAGGTCATCAAACCGTCCGGACCAGTTTTCGGCCTCCGATTTTTCGGGCATCATTCGATATATCCTGCCCGTATCCTTATTGACAACGGCATCACCACATATTTCCGCATCATGCCAGTCGAGCACATAAAGGTCCCCTGCCGGCCCTACCTCCATACTGAATCCTATCCATTGGGCATTGTTAGCCATCATAAAATCTTCCCCATGGCTGGCGGTAAAACCAGAGCCGTTCGGTGTCAAAATATCAGAAAGTACAGCATGTTCATGGATATTCGACATAAAGAGTCGCCCTTGATGTTCAGCAGGAAAAGCATCCGATTGATAGATACGCGCGCCGCCATGCGCCGAACGGTGCCTGTGGTCTACTATGGTCTTGATATCCTCGTATACATAAGGGTTGAAATGCTGACCGCCCTGCCTGTGGTAAATACCACCAGGTATTACATGAAACATATGTGGGATGACGCAGGCAGAAATAAACAATTGTCCCTTAGCATCATAATCGATGCCCCAAGGATTACTAAAACCATGCGCGACTACCTCAAAGCGATCCTTTATTGGATGATACCTCCAAACGCCTCCATTTACATCTACACCATCGGCTTCCAATAAATCTTTTGGAAACTCATCCCTATGCTTATAAAGTCGACCTTCTCCAGCCTTAGGTATACGAATTTTTGAAGGTGTCGCAAATCCCTCAAGGCCATAAAGCCAACCGTCAGGACCCCAAAGGAAACTATTAATCGTCTCGTGCCGATCACGTATGCCCCAACCGGTCAACAAAACCTTTGTTTCATTTTCATCAGCCTTGTCATCCCCATTTTTATCGGGGACAAAAAGGAGGTTAGGTGGGGCGCCTATAAATACGCCACCATGCCCCACCGCGATGGCCGCAGGAAAAGGGATGCCTTCCATAAATATTTTTTTACTGTCCGCTACGCCATCGTGGTCTGTATCTTCAAGTATAAGGATTCTACTGTCACCGGAACCGGAAAATCCTTTTTGTCTGGACTCATAGTCCCTGTTTTCAGCAATCCACATCCTTCCCCTGTTGTCCCAACAAAAGGCCATGGGCTGGGTAATCATAGGTTCAGAGGCAAAGGCATTCACGGTAAACCCTTCTTTAATTGTCATCGCCTCCACGGCCTCCTTAGGGCTCATAAATTTTGCATCCCGACCTTCCTGTTTGGCAAGCTCCCATAGTGAAATCGTATTGTATATCCCTTTATCGCCCACATACTCACCCCAAAGATCGTTCAGTTTTGTTTCGTCCAATTCCCCAGTATAGGCTACAATCTGATGTTTAAAAATTTTTGTCTCTCCTTTTTTTATCTGCCAATCTCCTAATTTTGCCAATACCGGACCCATACCCAACTGTCCGTCTACACGCCAAGGTTGTGGATAGCCTGTGTTTCCCGTATGGTCCAAAATCGCGATGTGCCCCCACTCTTCAAGGCCATCGATTTCCATTCCAGCATCGGCCCACATTGCTCTTTGCCCGTTTGCTTTTTCATTTCTTTGGCGTGCGGCATTCACTACCTCTCCTTTTATCCCTTTCTCCCAGGGCATTCTAAGAAACAGTCCGCCGTAATCAAATTCATTGACCGTAAAGTCGGTCAAAGCTTCGCCTTGCCACTCTAAGCTTAAGAAATATTTATTGTCTTTCTGGGTAAAAGTCCACGTTTGGGTCTCTTTTAGTATTGGGTTTTTGTCTCTGTCCAACATAGTGTAGACGGTTTTCCATTGCACTTCTTTTCCCTTGGCAACCAACACTTCGGAAGATACTTTTTGCCAATGGTCTCCGTCGGGGTTATGGAAAAAGTCTAGCCCTATCTTTTTCTGAATTTCCTTTGGCTTTTCTAGGTCATAGAACCACTTTTTTAATTCATCGGCAGATGCTCCTGTCCCGTTTACCCGGGTAAAACCCCAGTAAAGGCCGGTCTGATGTTTGTGATGCCCTGGACTAAACTGAGTAAGTTCCACCGCTGTACCAGGCGCTAGAATAGGATGGATATATGGACGGAAATCTGGTAGCGTATTTTGAGTAACTACGACAGCTGATCCGCCATCGGCAAAAACCTTTATTTCAGTATCGGTCTGTTCGATATAGAAACTGGGGGCCTTAAAATCAGCCGAAGCCATCTCTTTTTCTTTTTTTTGTTTGCAGGCGATTAGACAGGTAAGCCCTAGTAGTAGAATTACTATTTTTCTCATTATATCTTTATTAGTTCCTATTTTTTAAAGTTAGGTGCGCCGCTTTATTGATATGTTCATGTTGGTATGATTACGAATTGAATATTTTTTTTAAAAACCGCAACCCTTCCAAGGCAAATTCATCCTGACTGGGTGCCAAATGCTTCCAAATACAGACCGCGCCGGCCAGTTCCTTGATTTCTGGTGTAAAACTTTCGATAACCATAGCGCCTTTGTAATCAATGTCTTGTAAACCCAATTTAAACTCGTTCCAAGGGGTCAATCCAGTACCGGGAATTCCCCTGTGATTTTCAGAAACCTGAATATGAATGAGTTTATCGCCTACCCTATTTATCGCCTGTCGGATATTTTTTTCCTCTATGGTCATGTGAAAACCGTCTAGTACAACCATTGCATTTTCGTGGTTGATATCCGTTATTAGCCGCATAACATCGGCAGCAGTATTGACCAAATCCGATTCAAAACGATTTAATGGTTCTAGCGCTATATATTGCCCAGAAGCCTTTCCTATTTCACAAACTTTACGAACATTAGTAACGGCCAATTCCCATTCCACTTTCCGTTGGTCTTGCGGTATCATTCGAGCTTTACCTACAGCAGAATAGATGGGTCCAGCTAAAAAATCAACGCCCAATAAATTACAGAGTTCAAAACATTGCTCTACATAACGGAAGCAATTTTCATGAATAGAAACATCATTAGAAGTCAAATCCTTAGTGGGTCCAAATACACCGCAAATGGTTGCTTTTAAACCATGCGCTATTAATGCCTTTTTAACTATTTCGCCATTAATAAGAGCAGGGTCTTCCACAGGAATCTCAACGATATCAAATCCCATTTTTTTAATCATAGGAAATAGTGAAACTGAAGTAGTAATAAAAGGGGATTCCCATAGCCACGTACTTACACCATATTTTAAGTTTTCAGGCATATATTTTACGTTTTTAAACTTAATTAGACACCATAACTTTCATAACCCCCTGCATAATTTGCCAATGACCAGGGAAGGTACAGATAAATGGATACGTCCCTGGTTCGCTGGGCGCAATAAATTTTAAAGTCACTTTTTGCTCGGGATCAACCAAAGCAGAGGCAAAGAGCACTTCTTCTATTTTTGGAATGTAATCTTGTTCCACACCATTAGAATCCATAGCCATTTGATCTGCTGCAATTCCTACTATCTCTTTTGTACCAGGCTTTACAATAACTATATTATGCTGCATAAAATCTACATTATCAAGTACCAGTTCTACAGGTTTTCCTGCCTGTACCGTAAACTCGGTAATATTATATTTCATTTCATTCTTAACGGTCTTAATGGTAATCAAAGTTGCTTTTTCGTTTGGAGTTTCCACCCTTTTTTTTAATACAAATTGATTATTCATATAGTTTTTGGCAAACATATCATCCATCGAAGTACCACCAAACGAATTACGTACACTTTGAGAAAAGTCAGTTTCTACTTCATATTTCCAACTCCCAGAAAGCCCGACATTTTTACCGCCAGAACGTATATGCATCCACTCTGGCTTTCCATGAAAACCCCCTTTACCATTGGCATCCTCTACTCGAACCACAATGGTGTTTCCATTACTTTTTAATACTCCTTTTGGTACCTTATACGATCTAAAGCTTTGAGCATCTTTTTCGGTAACACCAATTTGTTTTCCATTGATATACACTACGTCAGATTCATCTATACGTCCTAAGGAGACATAAGCCGAACCACCACTATTGTTGACGTTAAAATTTTTACGAAACCATATAACTCCGTTGATATCCAGACCTGCATCTTCTATGTATTGGGGTAATTCCATCGTTTTCCAATTGTTATCGTTATAGTCCATAGCTTGTCTTTGCCCACTGATAGCGGCATCTATATCAAAAGCTGGATTAGCTTTGACATACTCCTTCATAAATCCATCAGCATGGCTACTAGCAGCTGCATACAGTCCTTTTGAGAGCCAACTGTCTTTTGTAACACGCTCATCTTGACTTAGTCCATATATAATTTTACCCACTTTTTTAGATGCTGGTCTTTCTGCAACAAAAAGTAGTGCCGCTAATAACACGGATGGATTGGTATCGGATAAAACTTTGGAATCAATTATAGCTGCATCCGTAGTTTTATTTTTAGGAAGTATTTGAATCGCCGCTTTACGAACAGCACCAGAAGGGTGGTAAAGGCCCCCTTGAATAACTTTATAAGCTTCTATATCGGTTTGCAAATGCACTAATCCCGCTATGGTCCAAAAGGCGTGCAAAGCCGCAGGATTTAAACCCATTTCATCTACTTTTGAATCATTTGCCAATTTAAATAACGATTTCAGCACATCCGTATTGGCCCTTTCTATCAACAGCCGTTGACCAGTCATTCTCCAAAACATATTCTCATTTGATAGCGCAGCTAGCAATGTTTCTGGGTCTCCCTTATCTAAAGTAAACATGTGCTCTTCAGTTGATTGCTTAGGAACCACACGCCAAATACGTCCTCTTGACTTGTCTCGTAAGGGATTAACATACGCATTACCCTTTCCATTTTCAGCATCAAAGCCGCCTCTATCCATTCTTGGAGTGGGATTGTGTTGGATGATAAAGTTGTACCAATCTGCCACCCACACATTACCATCTGGCCCTACCTTGGCTTCTACGGGAGATACCCATTCATCAGAACTCGCAAATAGGTTACCTCCATCTTCTTCCATATAACCGGCACCCTTCTTTATTATAGTAGCGATATGTACAAGACCACCAGTAGGTTCACAGACGAAAGCAACTTTGTTCCAGTAAGAACTAGGGTACTTGCGAGCGGTATAGAAATGATGTCCAGCGGCAGCGGTAAAACCTCCAAAAACATCTACTTGTCTATAGTTTTTAGTGATAGGCTGCATATCATAATGTCCATCTATTTTTAAGCTACCTTGAGCCGGAATCCCTGTTACACCTGCCATAATTTTATTAGGAATACCTAAGAAGACACTATGGGTATTATTCGCTGTTGAAGCAAACAAAGAATTATCTTCTGTTATACCCAAGCCCCAAGTGTTGTTACTCGTATTTATTAAAACCTCAAAGATTTTTTTATGGGGGTTAAACCGGTACATATTCTGGTTAAATTCTAAATCTTGACCATAGATATTCCCTTTAAATCCTGAATAGCCGACCACACCATAAATATTGTTATCAATTCCATTTTGAAGATTAGATGGCCCAGCATGCGTATCAAAAACTCCCCAGCCATCCATAATAACTTCTCTAACATCTGCTTTGTCGTCTCCATTGGTATCCTTCAAAAATAGAAAATGTGGGGCCTGGGAAACGATAATACCGGCATCGTAAAACACAAAACTGGTGGGAATATTCAGGTTCTCAGCAAATACAGTAACCTTGTCAGCCCTTCCGTCTCCATTGGTATCCTCAAGTATTTTCACTTTATCGTCTCCCAAACCTTTATCATCCCTTACCGTATTGGGGTAATCCACGGTTTCTATTACCCAAAGGCGTCCTTTCGCATCCCAGTTCATAGCAATAGGGTTAATGATATCCGGTTCTGAAGCAAAAAGTTGAAGGTCAAAACCCGCCGGTACCTGAATCAATTTTGCAGATTGTTCTGGCAATAAAGGTATTTGGTATTTTAATGCTGGGTCCCGCTTTTCATAATTAGGAATACCTTCTCGCTCTTCATATGTCAATTTTGGAATATCCTTGGAAAATGCTTCCCAATTTTTTTTAGTATTTACATCTACTGCCCATAAAATCCCATTTTTAATCAATTGTTGAAATTCTGGTTTGTTCCAAGTACGTTCATCATGACCATAAGCGGTATAAAAAACTTTTCCTTTACCATATTTTTTAACCCATGTCCACGGTTCACGGTGTTCTGCTTCCACCCGTTCCATTAACACTGTAATATCATCCGCAATTTTGTCGTGCACATAAGTTTCATCCCAAGTTGAAAACTCTTCCAATCCCAACATCGTAGGGTGTTCCTTAGCTACGATTGTGGCATTGAAGGTTCCAGTACCATGTTCCATAAACTGGGCACCTACTAAATTGATATATTCTGCTGCGTTCTTAAAACAAAAGCTGGCGGAATGTATGGGTATAAAAGCATTTCCTTCGGACACAAAATTAAGTAACGCCTTTTCCTGATTTGGAGCAATACTTTCGTGATTAGCATAAACTATGAGTCCATCATATAAATCAAGGTTTTTTGTATTAAGGTCATTGACATTTTCGGTGTAGGTAATATTGATACCCTCGTTTGTTAATGCTGCTGTCAATAGCGGGAAATAGGCCTTTGAATTATGATGCTCTTGCGAGTGACCTAGGAATAGTATTTCAATCCTACGTGGCTGATTATCCACGAATTTTTTTTTACTATCGGCTGTACAACCCATTAAAAAAATAACTACAAAAGGGAGAAACGTGAATCTTTTAAAAATAATATCCATTATCCTATGTATAAAAGTTGATTAAAATTAGGAGTAAAAAAAATTGAAAAAAGACTTTTTTATACCTAATACCGACTTTATTATATCATATTATTTTAATTTTAACTAGTTAATTGATAAGTTAGTATTCTTTTTCAGGTTTAGCGCTACTACTAAAAAAATCTAAATACTTTTATTTTGAAATCTGCATTACAAAAATCGCCTATTCCTATAGCTCATTCCTTTGTTGTCCAAGAGTTAAAACAACCCTTTTTTGATCCTAATTGGCACTTTCATCCAGAATATCAATTATTTATGGTGTTGAAAGGAAAAGGGACTCGATTCATTGGCGACCATGTGAAACCATTTAAGGAGGGAGATATTACTTTTCTTGGGCCCAACCTACCCCATCTTTGGAGAAGTGATTTAGAAAAAAACACTTCTAAAAAAGATACTGAAGCTGAAGGTATTGTAGTGTATTTTCATGAAAATTTTATCAGCGATTCCCTCTTAAATAAAGAGGAAGGAATTAAGATTCGGCAATTATTCAAAAAAAGCTTACGCGGTTTTGATGTCACCAATAATTCAATAAATACTATAGCACAAATGATATTGCAGCTACCGTTCCTTGAAGGTTTTGATGCCGTACTTGGACTCTTGCATATTCTAAATAATCTATCTCAAACACATAATATAAAGCTGCTAGCAAGTTCTGGCTACACGAATACACTCCGAGAAGGAGATACCCTAAGAATGAACAGAGTTTATGCACACGTAATGAAGAATTTTTATCGGAAACTCACCATTTTAGAACTCGCCTCCTTAATCAACATGACCCCCACTTCATTCAGCAGATACTTTAAAACTCACGCCAATAAAACCTTTTCTGAATTCGTAAGCGAAATAAGGATAGGTCATGCGTGCAAATTACTTCTAGATCAAAAAAAGAATGCCTCCCAAGCATGTTACGAAAGTGGATTTCGAACACTATCCAACTTTAATAGGCAATTTAAAACCATTACAAAAAGAACGCCTTTGGAATATAAAAAACGTTATAATAACAAATGATTTTAAAGCTAGATTCAAATATTACAATAAATTCTTCCATTTACTCCAAATACCATTGCATCTTATAAGACTCGCAAATAAATACTTAGCTTCTAGATACACTTACTTACCTTCAGCATACTTACAAGCCTGAAAAGTGCTGCTTAACTAGAGTACATCTTAAACATGTATTTTAGTAGTACAAAATGCGTAGTGAATTCTTAATGGAAGCCCTTTTGGTATATTCATCATAACTAGTATCTTTAGTACAAAAAGCAGGGGTATTTAAAACCAAATAAGCTATATAAGATAAGATACCTATATTTAGCGTGTTTACTAATTTTAAAGCTTTTGAAATTAACGCTATTACACCAATTTTACCTTATTGTTTGGGTAGCCTATTGACTGATTTAAATTTTGAATTAAGGTAATGATGATACTGTATTGTATACCTTCACTCTAAAATTTGACGAGTAAAAGAGTAGTTATTTTGGTAGGAGCCGTAGGAATACTTTGTAGCACCTTTGCTATGGCCTTTGCCAAATGGGGGCATAAAACCCCTGTACTAAATTTAAAAAAGAAGCTTCCCAGCGGGTTTCGGATGAAATAAATACATTTGGCGTAACGGTTATTGATTTATAAGACAACATGAAAAATAGGAGTTTCATCTTTATAATATCCCTACTCATAATAGGAGTAAATGCTAATGCACAATCAGAGAAACCAAAAAATATTCTTTTAATTTGTATCGATGACCTGCGCCCTGAGTTGGCTTCCTTTGGCGCTGAGCATATACATTCTCCTAACATTGACCAACTAGCCAAAAAAGGACGTCCTTTTCTTAATCATTTTGTCAACGCTCCTAGCTGTGGACCTTCTAGGTATACCTTATTGACTGGGACCTACGGACCTGCTCGTAACGATGCCCTTTTCCAGCGTGCCACACTCATCACCAAAGCCCATACTAATCAACGCCCAACTATGCCGGAATGGTTCAAAAAACATGGTTATACCACTGTTTCGGTAGGCAAAGTATCGCATCACCCTGGAGGATTGGGCGGAGCAGATTGGAACGATGAACAAGTAATTGAAATTCCAAACGCGTGGCATCGCAACCTAATGCCTGTTGGCCCTTGGCAACATCCCCGTGGCGCTATGCACGGTTTGGCAAATGGTAGCATACGAAGTAAAGAAAAAGGCACAATGGACGTTTATGAAGCGAGAGCCGATAAAGGCGATACCTATCCAGACGACCTTATTATAGAACAAGCCTTAATAGAATTGGAAACCTTAACAACGACCTCTGATAACCCATTTTTTCTTGCCGTAGGCATTATAAAACCACATTTACCCTTTGGAAGCCCAAAAAAATATCTGGATCTTTATGAAGACTCCGTTTTTCCAGAAAATCCATACCCAAACAAACCCCAAGGAAAAAGTACGTGGCATCCGTCCGGCGAAATGATGCAGTATAATCTATGGGAGAAAGATGTATTTAACGATACTGATTTTGCCTTGGAATTACGAAAATATTATGCTGCTTGTGTAAGCTATGCGGATGCACAAGTGGGCCGTATCCTAAAAAAATTGAAAGAAACGGGAGCCAATAAAAATACTATTGTAGTGCTTTGGGGAGACCACGGCTGGAATTTGGGGGAACACGGTATTTGGGGGAAACATAACCTTTTTGACGTTGCCTTAAAATCGCCTTTAATTATCTATACGCCGACAATGGAACAACCTGGAAAAAAAGCCACGGGTATTGTAGAAACCTTAGATATCTTTCCCACGTTATGTGATTTAACAGGACTTCCCAAAGCTGAATTTAGTCAAGGCAGCTCCTTAATTGCTATGTTAGAAAATCCTTTGCAATCTGGACATGCAGCCGTATCCTATCTACAGAACGCGCAAAGCATACGTGTTCCTAGGTATCGACTTATTGCACATGATAATGAATACATGGAACTATACGACTATGAATCGGACGAAAAAGAAAAACGAAATATTGCAAATGAACATCCAGAAAAAATCGCGGAACTAAAACTACTATTACGTGCTAAAATAAACCAAGTTCGGTAACAGACATAACTAAAAAATTAGAACATCAGATGCGTATGACTTTAGAACAGACTTGGCGTTGGTACGGGCCTAAAGACCCCGTATCATTGTTTGACATAAAACAAGCAGGAGCTACGGGTATAGTTTCTGCCTTGCATCATATTCCCAATGGAGAAGTTTGGCCGGTATCCGAAATCACGAAACGAAAAAGGGAAATTGAAAATGCTGGACTCACATGGTCGGTAGTAGAAAGTGTTCCTATTCACGAAGCTATAAAAACACAGGCCAAAGGATATCTCAACTATATTGAAAACTACAAACACACCCTAACCAATTTGGGTAGTTGCGGAATAGACATTGTGTGTTATAACTTTATGCCCGTATTAGACTGGACACGTACCAATCTAGCGTATAAGCTGGAAGACGGTTCTACCGCATTGCGATTTGAAGCAGCCGCTTTTGCGGCATTTGAACTATTCTTATTAAAAAGACCGAGAGCTTCAACTACCTATACAGAGAAACAGCAACAAAGGGCTAAAAGGTATTTTAAGAATTTAACTGATGCCGAAAAACAACAACTTTCCAACAATATCATCGCAGGACTTCCGGGTGCGGAAGAAGGCTATTCGGTGAAGGATTTCAATGCAATCTTATCTACGTATGACAAGGTGGGACCAGCAGAACTTAAAAAACACCTGTTCGCGTTTTTAAGTCACATTATTCCTGCGGCGGAGGAAGCCGGAGTTTTAATGTGCATCCACCCAGATGATCCTCCCTATCCAATTTTAGGATTACCACGGGTAGTGAGTACGGAAAAAGATATCTTAGAACTCTATGCCGCTGTGGATAGTCCCAATAACGGACTAACATTTTGTACGGGATCTTTTGGGGTAAGACCAGATAATGATTTACCTAGTATGGTTTCTCGTTTAGGTAGCCGTATCCATTTCATACATTTACGCAGTACCCTACGAGATGCCAAGGGTAACTTTCACGAAGCTAACCATCTAGAGGGAGATGTAGATATGTATGGCGTTGTAAAAGCCTTGGTCATGGAACAAGAAAATCGCAAGTTAGCTGGCCGCAAAGACTTCAGAATGCCCATGAGACCTGATCACGGTCATAAAATGTTGGACGACCTTCACAAAAAGACCAATCCTGGCTATTCGGGTATTGGACGTTTACGAGGTCTTGCTGAGCTAAGAGGTTTGGAACTTGGAATAAGAAAATCAATAACAAACTAAAATGCTTAGCAAAATGTATTTCAAAAACTTTTTTACGCTTGTTTTTATAGCCGGTATCTTATATTCTTGCGCTGAGGCAGAAGGGTCTAAAACCATTCGTCTAGGCCATGGATTGGATATGAGTCATTCTGTTCATAAGGCCATGGTAAAAATGGGCGAAGATTTAGCACAACTCTCTAAAGGAAAATTAAATCTTGAAATTTACCCGAGTCAGCAACTGGGTACAGAACGACAATGTTTGGAGTTGTTGCAAATAGGTAGTTTGGACATGACTAAGGTTTCAGTTGGTGTATTGGAGAATTTTGCCCCCAAAATGAAGGTCTTGGGACTTCCTTTTTTGTTTAGGGACAGGGAACACTCCTTTAAGATATTGGATGGCCCTTTAGGACAAGAATTATTAAACGGAGGAGAAAAATACTGGCTCAAAGGCTTGGGTTATTATGATGCTGGTAGTCGTAGTTTTTATACCGTCGACAAACCCGTAAACACCCCTGAAGACCTGATAGGGCAGAAAATTCGGGTAATGGAAAGTGTTACCGCAATGGATATGGTCAGCGGCCTTGGCGGCTCCCCAACACCTATTTCTTGGGGTGAACTATACACCGCACTGCAACAAGGGGTCGTGGACGGTGCCGAAAATAACCCACCAAGTTTTTACCTTTCCAGACATTATGAAGTGGCCAAATTTTATACACTTGATGAACATACCGTACTTCCAGATGTCTTGCTTGCAGGCACTCACCTTTGGTACGAACTATCGGAAAAAGAACAAGGTTGGTTAAAACAAGCGGTAGACAATTCAGTCGTTTATCAACGAAAATTATGGCTAGAAGCGGAGAACGAAGCTTTGAAAGCAGTCAAGAAAGCAGGTGTTCAAATTATATATCCTGACAAGACTCTTTTCGCTGATAAAATCAAAGATTCATTTGATAAGTACAAAGAGGATCCCGAGTTTTATCAAATGATAAAGGACATCCAAGCCACAGAATAAACCCATTCTAAAGTACAACATATGAATCTAAGAGTGAAAATTGATAAACTACTGGCCAACTTCTTGGTAATCATCATGACGGCCATGGTGTTGAACGTACTTTGGCAAGTCGCCAGTCGGTTTATACTGGGATCACCCAGTTCTTTTACAGACGAACTGGCACGATACCTTATGATATGGGTGGGAATCTTGGGAGCGGCTTATGTCTCTGGACAAAATATGCATGTGGCTATAGATGTTCTCCCAAGACGATTGAACGAGCAGACCCAAAAAAAACTATTATTCATCGTTAGGCTTTTGATTATCCTTTTCGCCTTGGGTGCGCTAGTCGTTGGCGGCCTGCGGTTGGTTTATATTACACATGTGTTAGACCAAAACTCTCCTGCCTTACAAGTCCCCTTATCCTTAGTTTATGTGGTCATTCCTATCAGTGGCTTGCTCATTATCTATTATAAAATTTCCGACATCCTAAAAGACTAACCCTATGGAATACGTACCAATTTTAGTTCTGGTGATTAGTTTTATTTGCCTTTTAGCCATAGGTACTCCAGTTGCATGGAGTATTGCAATTTCTTCCCTGCTCACCCTGTTGGTCAGTATCCCCGTAATCCCAGCCATGACAACGGTCTCGCAACGCATAGGAACGGGACTGGACAGCTTTGCGCTGCTAGCCATTCCGCTCTTTATCCTTTCGGGGGAGCTAATGAACAAGGGAGGCATCGCCCACCGACTTATTGCGTTTGCAAAAACATTGGTCGGTTCCTTGCCGGGCGGACTGGCGCTCATAAATATTATTTCGTCCATGCTTATGGGTGCCATTGCAGGGTCTGCCATGGCAGCAGCGTCGGCCATGGGGAGTATTTTAGGGCCTGAAATGGAAAAAGAAGGTTATTCCCGAGAATTTGGAGCCGCTGTAAATATCACAGCAGCAACCACCGGTCTCATTATTCCACCCAGTAATGTACTTATCGTATATTCCTTGGCAAGTGGCGGTGCTTCCATTGCTGCTTTATTTTTAGCTGGTTACATACCTGGTATTCTGACAGGACTTTTCCTAATGATTGTCGCCTCGTTTTGGGCGAAGAAAAAAGGATATAAAGTGGGCAAGCGCAGTACATTAAAAGAAATTTTTAAAACTTTTATTGATGCTGTACCTAGCCTATTCATGCTGGTGGTCGTGATTGGAGGTATCGTTACTGGTATTTTTACTGCTACCGAAGCGTCTGCAATTGCCGTGCTCTACAGTTTCTTATTAGGAATGATATACCGTGAAATTACCTTCCCAAAAATGCCTCAGATACTTTTGGTTTCAGCAGCTACAACAGCTATTGTTATGCTATTGATAGGTGCATCTATGAGCATGTCTTGGGCCCTGAGCTATGAAAATATTCCACAGGAAATTAGTTCGGGACTTTTGGCGTTGAGCGATAACCCGATTATCATTCTTTTGATTATCAATTTACTCCTGCTCTTTGTTGGGATTTTTATGGACATGACTCCGGCCGTCCTAATTTTTACGCCTATATTTCTGCCCGTAGTTACCGCTTTAGGTTTGGATCCCGTTCATTTTGGAATAATTATGGTATTAAATCTCTGTATTGGACTTTGCACACCGCCCGTAGGTTCGGTATTGTTCGTTGGGGTAGGAATTGCTAAAACGACAATAGAAAAAGTAGTAAAGCCTTTGCTTCCCTTGTTTATTGCTATGATTTTTGCGCTATTTTTAGTTACTTACTTTCCAGAATTGAGCCTCTGGTTACCACGGCAGTTTGGGTTATAGGTGGTGTGGCTTCTATTGTTTCAAATTTAACAACGCAGCTATTGTTGAGAAGTAGCAGGGAAACCGCGAATGAAAATATTCGGATTTGAGTTTGACAAATATCAAAGTATAAAGACCATCACTAAATCCTCCCACTCAGTTTTTCCAAGGTATCCATGACCAAAAGACCATCTTCAGCGGAACATGGATTTTCAGCTGCGCCCAAGAAATAAGCTACCGTAGCTTCAATCATGGGTTGTTGAATATGTTGTGGATGTTCAAAATTGAAAAGTCGTTCTTTTCCGTTCTTGGTCCATCGCATCTTATCACCATAAAAAGAGAACTCAATACTACCTTCAGTTCCGTAAATGATACATGAATCGGTTTTCTGTTCCTTAACTACATCAAAGTTCCATATACCACGGAACTGGACTCCGTTCTTAAAAGCGATGATTCCGTTTACGACCGTTTCTACTAATTCCTTTTCGGGTTGACATTTAGAAAAACCGGAAACTGAATCGATATCACCAAAAAAAAAATACATTAAATCGATTTGATGTGGACCAATATCATAAAAATAACCACCTCCAGAAACCTTTGGGTCTAGCCGCCAATCCTCATCACTATGGACAATAATATCAGTGTTTTTAGGCTGAAGTATACGTAAATCTGCGTGCAGTATGTTTCCTACGGATCCGGTATCCAGCAATTCCTTGACCTTTATAAAAGCAGGCAACTTTCTACGATAATGCGCTACTGTTAACTTCCCTCTACTTCTCTTTACGGCATCGCAAATACGTTGTGCTTCTTCGGTATTCAACGCAATCGGTTTTTCTAGATATACATTTTTTCCAGCTTCTAAAGCCTTTAATGTATAAACTAAATGACTAGATGGCGGTGTAGCAATATAGAGGGAATTTATATCAGGGTTCTGAATAAGCTCTTCGGCATTGGTTGACCACATAGGAACTTTATGTCTTTTTGTAAAGTCCCTGACCTTATCCCCATTACGACGCATTACGGCTAAAAGTTCAGAATTAGGTATTTTTTGGAATGCTGGTCCACTTTTCATCTCAGCTACATCACCACAGCCAATTATACCCCAGCTAATCGTTTTCATAGTATGAAATTAAAATATTTGCAATACACCTATATTTGTTCAAGTGAAACCTTTTCAGCCGAATACTACCATTGAGGTGATTTTATAATACATTCGGTCAAAAGTATACTACAATTTCATAGCATTATTTGTTTTGAGCTTAGCTTAAAACCCTTATTATAAGCCAAGCATTCAATTCAAATTCTTCAATCCAACCAGTTGTTAATTTTTTATATTGACGCTCGCTGTGACAATCAAATATGCTTTTTAGACCGCTTCCTTACTCCCATATTCATAAAAAGATAGGACAGCGAACTTATAAACCCCTATAACTCGAAATATTCTTTGGCATTATGGTAAGAGATGTCGCTCACTATTTTACCCAACCATTTTTCATCAGCCGGAAGTTCTCCAGCTTCAACATCTTTTCCGATAAGATTACACAGGATACGTCTGAAATATTCATGTCTTGGAAAAGAAAGGAAACTTCTGGAATCTGTTAGCATACCAACAAAACAACTCAACAATCCCATATTTGAAAGTGTGTTCATCTGCTTTTCCATACCGTCCTTTTGATCTAGATACCACCATCCAGAACCAAATTGCACCTTCCCTTTTATACTACCATCGTTAAAGTTTCCCGCCATGGTAGCGAACACTTCATTATCTGCCGGATTCAGATTATAAAGTACCGTTTTCGCCAATTGGTCTGTACTGTCCAAATCGTTTAAAAAACCACTCAAGGCCTTTGCCTGCGAAAAATCACCCATAGAATCAAAACCTGTATCCGGCCCTAAGTTGGTCAACAATCGCTTATTATTATTCCTTATAGCTCCCAAATGGAATTGTTGCGTCCATCCTCTTTTATGGTATTCCCTAGCTAGGAACAAGAGCGTTCTGGACTTAAAGAAATTTACTTCCTCCGTTGTTATTGTTTTACCTTCCATTACTTTGGAAAAAATAGTCTTGCAGTCGTATTCGTTAGTATCAAAATAATACAACTGTTCCAGACCGTGATCTGCCAAGCGACCACCGTTCTCATGAAAAAAATTGATACGTTGCTCCAAACTGGAACATAATGCGTCATAGGTGTCAATACTGCTATTGGTAACCGATTCAAATTTTTTGAGATAAACGGTATAGCTCACTCCATCCTCCACGGCAAAAGCCTTATCCGGTCTAAAGGTAGGGTATACTTTTGGGCTTGTACCCTGCTTTTTTATTCTGGCGTGATGTTCTAAATTATCTGTTGGATCATCCGTAGTACATAAATAATCTACTTTTTGACCTTGTAAAAGTCCGACCGTATGGTGCGAGGAAGACTGCAGTTGTTCTGAAGTACGTTCGTAGATGACTTCCGCATTTGCTGGCGATAACAGTTCATCGATTCCAAAATAGCGCTGCAGCTCCATATGTGTCCAATGGTACAATGGATTTCTAACGGTATAGGGAACGGTTTCCGCCCATTTTAAGAACTTTTCCTTGTCCGACGCCTTTCCGGTAATATAGTCCTCATGAATCCCTAAAGCGCGCATGGCCCTCCATTTGTAATGATCCCCAGCCAACCAGACCTGACTTATATTCTCAAATACCCTGTTCGTGGAAATCTCGGCTGGAGACAAATGATTATGGTAATCTATGATAGGCAAAACCTTAGCATGTTCATGGTACAGTTTCTTAGCAAATTCGCCCTGTAACAAGAAATCTTCTGTGATAAATAACTTCATCCGTTGGTTTTATTTGCGTAATTTATTAATCAAGTCTAAGGTTTCCTGTACCTTTTTTTTAAGACCATCAAAATCCTTATTTACCAATACCTCTTTGCTTATTAATTGCGAACCCATACCCACGCAGGTGACGCCTGCATCAAACCACCCTTTAAGATTGGACTCCTCTGTAGTTACACCACCCGTTGGCATAATATTTGTCCAGGGTTGTGGGCCTCTAATGGCCTTTACGAATTCAGGACCATAGGTAGAACCCGGAAACAATTTAATAATTTCACAGCCTAGTTCCTCCGCTTTGTTGATTTCAGTCAAGGAACCACAGCCGGGCGACCATAGCACTTTTCTACGGTTACATACCATGACTATATCTTCTCTCAAAGATGGAGTTACGATAAAGTTCGCCCCCATCTGCATGAACATACTTGCCGCTCCTGCATCGGTTATGGAACCTACGCCGAGAATCATTCCTGGCAGTTCTGCTATGGCGTATTTATTGAGTTCCGAAAATACCTCAAAAGCGAAATCGCCGCGTGCGGTAAATTCCATCAAACGCGCGCCACCATCATAACAAGCTTGTAACACCTTCTTTCCTAATGCGATATCCGAATGATAGAACAACGGCACCATGCCGGTTTTTTTCATCACGGTCGCTACTTCTATTCTTGAATATTGAGCCATACTCTTTTATATTTTATAAGTCACGATTTATCTAGCCACACGGCCGGATGCGTCGCCATCCATTAATTTTTCTACTTCACTAACCGTTACCAAATTGGCATCGCCCATTATGGTGTGCTTTAAACAGGATGCAGCAACAGCAAAATTCAATGCATTTTGATCATCCTCCGGATATTTTAACAGACCATATATTAAGCCACCCATAAAGGAATCGCCTCCTCCTACGCGGTCTACGATATCGGTAATTTGGTACTGGGGCGATTGAAACATGGTCTCACCATCGTACAGCACACCTGCCCACGAATTATGAGACGCGGATATAGAACCTCTTAGGGTAGTGATTACTTTTTTGGCTTTGGGAAACTTCTTCATCATCTGTTGGCAAACAGATAAAAAGGCCTCTGCTTTTACGTGTTCGCCTTGGGTGGTAATATCCAACCCTTCGGGCTTTATTCCAAAATGCTTTTCAGCATCCTCTTCATTGCCCAAAACAATATCACAATAGGACGTTAATTCGGTCATAATAGCTTCCCTGTCCCCACCATAGTTCCAGAGTTTGGCTCGGTAGTTTAAATCGGTAGAGACAGTTACTCCCATTTCGCTAGCTACTTTAACCGCTTCCAAACACGCATCTGCAGCTCCTTGTGAAATTGCTGGTGTAATACCTGTCCAATGGAACCATTCCACGCCTTCAAAAACTGATTTCCAATCGATCATTCCTACCTCGATTTCAGCAATTGCCGAATATGCGCGATCATAGACGACCTTACTGCCGCGACTCACTGCGCCTGTCTCTAAAAAGTAGACACCCAAGCGATTGCCTCCATATATGATATGTTCGGTGCCAACATTGCGCTTTCGCATTTCCATTAAAGCACATTCGCCGATATCGTTCTTGGGCAACCGGGTTACAAATTCTACTGGAACGCCATAATTAGCTAAAGAAACAGCAACATTAGACTCGCCGCCGCCATAAACAACATCAAAACTATTGGTCTGGGAAAATCTTAAAAATCCTGGGGGGGATAAACGAAGCATAATCTCTCCGAAAGTCACTACTTTTTTCATTTAACTATATTTATATTACAAAACTTAACTTTTCTATATGTTACGCGTAAGGTTACTACTTTTACTAATTATTAATACCTACAAAGGGGGTTAAAAAGTACATATTTACAGATTTAAAAACAACATTGTTTTCACTAGACCTCATATATAATTAGTTTCCAAACATAAAATTGAAGAGCTGTTAGATTTCGTTGGGACTGCAGGTTATTTCGTAAAACATAACAGCTATTTCTTAATTAGATTTTTATCAAGTGTTTTGGTAAATCTTCCACTCGTTCACAGCACAATTGGTCCATCACCTGTTTGAACTGCGTTTTTAACATGCTTATGGTATGGTCACCACCTTGGTCGCCCAAAGCTCCACATCCATAGAGAAAAGAACGGCCCATGAAGGTGAATTTTGCACCACTGGCCATGGCACGAGCTATATCTGGCCCGGAACGTAGTCCACTGTCCATCATAATTTCTATTTGATTGCTATATTTCGCCCTTATTTCCGAAAGAGAATTGATGGTTGACTGCGCGGCATCCAATTGCCTGCCCCCATGGTTAGAAACTATAATACCATCAAAACCTAATCGAATGGCATCTTTTGTATCCTGTTCAGAAGCGACACCTTTAAGGACTAATTTCCCCTTCCATTTATCCCTGATTGGCTTGATCCGCTCTTCATTCAAGCGACCAGAAAAGGTCTTGTCCATAAATTGGCCCAGTTGTTTTAGATTCAACCCTTCGGGAGTATATGGTTTTAGCGTCTCAAATGTGGGCTGACCATATTTTAGCGTATTATACGCCCAAGTAGGTTTTCCCATAATCTGTAAAATATTTGTAATAGACATTTTAGGCGGTAAGGCCAGTCCGTTTCTGATATCCCTTGGACGATAGCCAAAAGTGGGCACATCACAAAGGAGCACGAGTACAGGACATTCCGCAGCCGCTGCCCTATTGATGATATCGTCCCGGAGGGAATCCTCCGCAGGATTGTACAATTGAAACCACGCGTTACCCTCCGTGAGTTCGCTGGCGCGCTCTATGCTCATGGTGGTCACCGTACTCAGTATAAATGGTATATTATTTTTAAAGGCCGATTTCGCCAATATTTCAGGGGAATTGGGCCACATCAACCCTTGAAGTCCTACTGGCGCAATACCAAAAGGCGCATCAAACTCCATGCCCATCACGGTAGTTTTGGTAGAACTAACACCTTGGTTCCTTAAGTATCTTGGCTGTAACTGCACCTCCCTAATCTCCGATGTATTTCTAACCAGGCTCACATCCTCATTACAACCCCCATCTAAATATTCAAAGGCGAACTTTGGGATTCGGTGCATGGCCTTACTTCTTAAATCGTCCATGGACGGATACTTAGGGTTGAACTCCTTGGCCATATAGCTTTACTTATTTTAGGATAAAAGATACGTGTTTTTTAACAAATAATGATTTATAATAAATCTGTAATTATACCATCTATCCAAAAATTAAGAGTGTACCTAACGGTGCATAAGCATTATAAGAATCTGCAGTGCTTCATGCTATATTTCATGGGCAGAGCTATTCGTTTTATAAAACAAGGCTGGCGTTTAACCGATACCTCTAAACTAATTTAAGACTATATTTTATTAGAAAGTCCACCACCTTGTGTTCTGGCATTTCGCAAGGCTTTAATAGATTATTATCGCTTGTAACATAATAGTTAAGGTTTACGAAATCCTTACCACCAAGCTCCTCACTATATATTTTAAAGGAATTTCCAATAATGGAAATTCCTTTTGTTATTCCGTATGTTCAGCTATTATATGTTCCCTCAGAATAGCCATTAGGGATGTTTTTAATATGGTTTAAAATTGCGTTACTCATGCGTATTTCTTCTTCTTTTTGTTTATTCTAAAATTAAAAAAATCGCTTTCTAAGCCAGTATTACGAACTACACGAGAGCATGGAACAGCCCACCTTGTTTCTTGCCCAATCGGGACGTTTGGCGAACCATTTTTCATTGTGAGGTTGCTCTCCATAGGGCTTTTTGAGCAGTTGAAACAATTCATCCAACAGTTTATAATCTCCCTTATCGGCATCATCTATGGCCAATTGTGCCATATAATTACGTAATACATATTTAGGGTTTATAGTATTCATTGTTTTAGCACGTTGGTCATTGCTTTGGGTTTCAAGCTTTAGGCGTGCAGCGTACATTGAAAACCAAGCCATCCAATCCTTTTGGATTTCACCTTGGATTTCATCTGGTTTGTAAAACGCATCGGCCACCATTTCTAAACCACCTCCAGTACTATCGAACTTAGATAGCGTTCTAAAAAAAATGGCCATATCGGTCTCAGAGCGTTGCAATACGGCTTCTAGTGTTTCAATGAGCAATCCGTCATTACTATCCACTTCAACCAGGCCTAGTTTGGATTTCATCATTGCTAAATAGCCATTCTCCACATCCTCCTGATATTCCGCCAGAATCTTTTGCAAGGGTTCCGCTTCTTCAATAAGTGGATAGAGGGCATTCGCCAACTTCAATAGATTCCAAAGTACGATTTGTGGTTGTGTTCCATAGCGATAACGACGATTTGCCCTATCGGTGGTGTTCGGTGTCCATCCGAAATCGTAATCCTCTAACCAGCCATATGGCCCGTAGTCTATAGTTAATCCTAAAATAGACATATTATCAGTATTCATCACACCATGCACGAAACCAACCCGTTGCCAATGGATGACCATTTCCATACTTTTTACGGCAACCTCTTTAAAGAATGAAACATATGCCTCTTTTGAAGGGGCTCCCAAATGTGAAAAATAATGTTTAATTGTATAATCTACTAATGTTTTTAAGGTTTCAACATCCTGTCTAGCAGCCAGCAGCTCATAGTTTCCAAAGCGTAAAAAAGAAGGCGCAACACGGCAAACGATAGCTCCCTTTTCATAATCAGGATTGCCATCATACATCATATCCCGCAACACGGTATCTCCACTTAATACTAAAGACAAGGCTCTAGTCGTTGGTACTCCCAAATGAAACATCGCTTCACTACAAAGGTACTCCCGTATGGAAGACCTCAAAACCGCCAAACCGTCGGCTGTTCTTGAATAAGGCGTTTCTCCTGCACCTTTTAATTGCAATGCCCACTGTTTACCGTTGTGCTCAACCTCAGCCAAGTTTATGGCACGACCATCGCCCAACTGACCAGCCCAATTCCCGAATTGGTGTCCGCCATAACACATGGCATAGGGCTTCGTATTCGGCAAAATTTCGGCTCCGGAAAAAATATTCAAAAAATCCTGAGTAGCTACAGATTCATCCAAACCAATGGCATCCATCATTTCTGGCGATTTATGAATCAAACTGGGGTTAGATGGTTTTTTTGGTGTTAGATATGAAAAACAAGCCTTTGTAACCTGTCGCCTTGCATTTTTAAATACTGGGTCTGCAGGTAACTCTTTAGAAAAGGTATCTTTTATGTTTAATTTTAATATCAAAATATGGTGCTTTTCTTTTATTATTACTCGATAATAGTACTCCAATGATTACTTCTATTTTTAATCGCTTTTACAGAGGAGCAGACTGCTACTGCAAGATAGTTCTCTTTTGTTAATTTCTCAAAAGTCTTCTCTACCAAGACTTTTTCAATTCCTTGGCCTCTCAAGTTATAAGGCACTTCAGAATGTGCCAGATATATTTTTCCTTCTTTTAATCGATAATCAACCTGGGCTATCTCGCCATTAATATCTAAGGTGAAACGCCGATTTTCTTTATTATTTAGGATAGGTAATCTACTGGGTATTAATATATTCATCCATTTTATGATTTCCTCTTTATAAGGGTTTCACAGTTTCTTTTTCCCTATCGTAATCGTTGGAAAATTTAGTTTTCAGTTCTCATAAAGCCCACGCAAAGCATAAGGGTATTCTTCATTTGCTTCTACATCTAAAAATGTGTGCGGCAATCGAATTTCATCCAAGACCAATTTGTAGTAGTTAGTCTTGTTGCAGCCATCGGCGCCATATAATTTTATTTCCGGGATTATGTTTTGCATGTAGTAATAGATGCTTTTTAGTACCTAAGAAAAATATACATTTAATAATGCTCTGAATTAAAACGCTGGTGGGTATGCAGCTGCACAACTAAGCCTAAATCTCCTGGCAAATAGTTATAAAATAAGCACTTTATCACACTTCATTTTATAAACTTCACAAGCACCAAGATAAATACTTATTCTTAAAAAAGTGATACTTGTTTCATAAAGATAAAAGAACTCAAGCATTAAACTTTTAATAATCACAAAGAAAAATACGAAATTCCTAGGCATGTAGTTCTAATGTATTTTTTGGCCTAGTGGACTATTTCTAAAACCGTTTCTGCCCAGAAAATTCCATCGCCTCGCCTTTACCAAAACCAAAACTAACACCAAAAGTCACAAAGCGACCTTGTTGGCTAAAATTTCTGAGGTAGAAGTCGGGTTGTATGGTTTGGCTTTCCCTAATCCGCGAAGCAAAAACATCGCGGATACTAAGGTTCAATATGGCCTTACCTTTTAGTATCTTTTTGCGCGCGCCAAAATCCATGAAAATGACCTCGGTAATTTCTTGTTGCAAAGTACGGAAACCAGACTCGTAATTACCAATAAATTCCAAATCGATATCCGCAGGGAGTTTTATTTTACTCATTAACCGGGTAGACCATTGTTGGCCTGTAAAATCAAAAGAAGTGCCTTCAAAATCACCATCGCGCGCGAACTGATTAAAATTAAAATCGTTGGTAAACGACAACCAATTCGTAGGGGTATATTTGGCATTGAACTCTACGCCTATAGTATTGTTGCTACCAATGTTCTCGGGTCTGGAGATACTGATATTGTTTTCAAAGGCCACTACCCTTTCTACTACCTCGGTGGTATGTCGGTAGAAAATACCAAAGTTCATGGACACCCTGCCTAGTCTATAAATACTAGTAATCTCAAAACTATCGGTAAATTCTGGCTGCAAATCAGGGTTACCAGTTCGGATATTAAAATTGTTCCGGATATTGAAAAACGGATTCAAATCCCATAATCGAGGTCGGAATATCCGCTTGGAGTACCCTGCCTGAAAGGACAGATCATCGTTTGCTTTATAGGAGGCAAATCCGCTAGGAAAAAAGTTGTTGTACCGCTGGTTGTTAGGTTCATCGGTGGTCTGTAAAAGTGTAGCCACATTCGTATCCTCAAAGCGTACGCCCAGTTTTAATCCCCATCTGTCCCTTTCGTACGCCGCCGTTCCGTAAACGCCCAATACCTTTTGCTTCCATTCAAAAATATTAGTCAGCACGGGATCTTCCACAAAGGAAGCACCGTCAAATTCGCTGATGCCAAAATCACTTTCCACATCGTTTATTTGGTATTGCGCTCCGGTTTCTATGGTGTATTTGTCCGCCCACGGATGGGTGTAATCCGCCTTAAAGATATAATCGGCCTGACCGAAATCTGTCCGTGCGCGCTGCAACAAATCCGCTGCAGAACCAAATGTTGTCGTATTCGTAAAGTCGGATACTTGGTCCTTGGCAAAAAGGTTTCCCGTTGCGCTCAAAAGTAATGATTGATCTTCATTGCCCTTAAAATCCTTTTTATATTGCAGCTCGTAAGAATATTTAGGATTGGTAGCGGTGGTCAATTCCCTTCGTTTAAATGCATCGGTCAACAAATCTCCGCCATCAAAGGAGCTAAACAATGCCGTAGCGTTTTCCTTTTCCCACTCGTAGGCAAAGTTTCCGGAGAGGGTTATTACATTCAAATCATTAATGTGGTAATCCGTTCCAAGGATAAGGTTAAAAAAAGTTTCGTTCTTATCACTCTTGCCAAAACTGTTGACATAAGTGTCGTCCAAGAGGTTTCTATTCTCGCTCTCGTTGTCGCTAGGAAAGGTCCTCCGTCCAACACCTAACTGACTGAATATATTGAATTTCTCCGTACGTTTATTCAGACTAAAACCCAAACTGTGGTTGTTGGGTATTCCCATATTTAGCGTCACGGACCCGTTTACCCCTCTTCGCTCGTCCTTTTTTAACACGATATTGATAATGCCCGAAGTGCCTTCCGCATCGTACTTGGCCGATGGATTGGTAATGACCTCAATCCGATCAATCATGTCCGCGGTTAGCGTTCCCAGGGCGTTCCCTTGTTCGTTAGCAATAACCGATGGCTTTCCATTAATCAGCATTTGTACCCCTTGACTGCCGCGTAAGCTTACTTGACCTTCTATGTTTACTGTAACCGATGGCACATTGTTCAGTACCTCCAAGGCACTTGCACCAGTACTGCTTAAATCTGCCCCCACATTAAAAACACGTTTGTCCAACTTAAAAACCGTTTGGGAAACTTCGCCTTCCACGACTACCTCATCTAATTGTTCGGCATCTTCGGCCAAGATTACGGTGCCTAAATCTAGTACGCCATTTTCTATACTAGGGTTGTTGATACGCTTTGTGGTATACCCCATAAAGCTGAACTCGATATAAAAACTGGGTGCGTCCGTTTCCATTACAAAGGTTCCGTTCATTAATGTGGTCGTTCCCGAAATAGGTTTCTGAGTAATTAAATCACCTAATAAAACAGTCGCAAACTCTATAGGAGCACCGGCTGCATCGTTGACTTTACCACTAATAGTGGTGATACTATTTTGTCCATTTACACTTTGAATTACAACCAAGAGCATACCGATATATAAACTACTAAAACGTTGTTGCATGATGGGAAAATTAGTCTGCTTTGACGTACAAAGATGCGCACTAGCAAAAATATAGCTTTTTCTTTTCTGTAAACGACTTTGGCTGGCTTGTGAACGACATAAAGAATACTAGCATACGTTCACACGGCTAAAAGCGTTGGTAAGGGTTTTGTTTTGCCATTCCATATCTTAAAATGGTACTTTTATACCATGTCCAGAAAAGTATTTTTTTTAACAAGTACTAGTAAAGAGGTTATATTCCAGATAGTGCTGCACATAGTACTTTTCCTTTTCTTTTCTTTCGATAGAAACCAACCCCAAATACATGAATATAAGATAGTGGCTTTTTTAAACTATGCATTGGGAGCCCTTATTATCAACTATGCGCTACTTCCTCGCTATTTCTACCAAAAAAAATACCTGCTTTTTTTTCTTTACGTTGCTATTATGGTCTTCTTAATCATTGCGGTCGAGGAACTGGTGCTAGAACGCATTTATTATCCCGATACACGAGGCAAATATTTTCCAGGAGTGGTTTATAGCCTTTTAGATGTATTGCCTGTAATTACCATTTTAGCTGGCTTTAAGTTCGCATGGGACGCATCTACAAAACAACGCGAGGTGGAAGAATTACGTTCCTCGGTAAAAGAGAGTGAACTTCAGTTCTTAAAATCGCAGATTAACCCTCATTTTCTTTTTAATAACTTGAACAATCTGTACTCGTACGCTATTGAACAATCACCTAAAACACCTTCCATTATTCTAGAACTTTCCTCCGTACTGCGCTATATGTTGTATGATTGCAAGGAAGATTTTGTAGGGCTGGGTAAAGAAATAGAGCACTTAAAGAACTTTACCCAACTAAATGAACTCCAGATAGAGGATCGCGGAAAGGTTACTTTTGAAGCACCACACATACCCTCTGGATATCTCATTGCGCCTCTAATTTTAAACGTATTTATAGAAAACGCTTTTAAACACAGTACCGCTAGTCAATCCGAGGATATCCGTATCGATATCCACATAAGATTAGATGTTAACGGGCAGTTGGATTTTAAATGTGAAAATTCATTTCGACCCCTTACAAATACGGATAAACTCAATAATGGCATTGGTCTTAAAAATGTAAAAAAACGCCTGCAATTACTGTATCCCGATGCGCATACTTTACGGATAACCGATGTCAATCATCTATATTCCGTACATTTAAAGATGAACCTAAAATCTAGTTTAGAATGATTCGCTGCATCATTATAGAAGACCAGCCACCTGCGCAGCGGGTACTTAAAAAATATATTTCTGATATCGGAAATATGGAGTTAGGGGGCGCTTTCGCAGATGCACTACAGGCTATGGAATTCTTAAAGACATCGGATATAGACCTAATTTTTCTGGATATTCATTTACCAAAAATATCGGGTATCGACTTTTTAAAAATGCTTTCTAAAAAGCCACATGTTATACTAACGACAGCCTTTCCGGACTATGCTTTGGAAAGTTATGAGTACGACGTAACGGACTATTTATTAAAACCCTTCTCATTTGAGCGATTTGTCCAAGCAGTTTCCAAAGTCAAAATAACTTCTTCGGAAAAGCTCAAAAATCTAAAACCTATCAAAGTAAGTTCAACATCTGATGTTATCTTTATAAAATCTGGTTATGAGCTGATAAAAATAGACGTGTCCGATATCCGTTTTATACATTCCGACGCTGACTATACCGAAGTATTTACAACAGAAAAAAAGCACCTTTCTCAAGAGCCGTTGCGGTTTTGGGAGGAGACATTGGATAACCGATTATTTATTCGCATCCACAAATCGTATATCCTAAACATATCAAAAATTGAAAAAATCATTGGAAACCAAGTCCGTTTGGACGATCACAAGAACCTTCCAATAGGTAGGGCTTACAAAGAACGTTTTATGCAACAAGTCTTAAATTAATACAACATGGGGAAATTAAAAAAAGCAGACATTAAACAAGAAGTATTTGACCTCTATGACGATTACGCACATAACAGGCTTCCCCGACGTTTATTTTTGGACAAACTCTCTACTTACGCCGTGGGAGGCATTACAGTAGGTTCCTTACTTGGTTTTATCTCTCCTGATTATATGAAGAAAATACAAGTCCCACAGGATGACGCACGCTTAAACTCCGAGTTTATCACCTATGAATCTCCGAAAGGCGGAGGCACCATAAAAGGCTTGCTTTCCAAACCTGCAGCTAGTTTTGAAAAACTGCCTGGTATCATCATTGTTCATGAAAACCGTGGTTTAAACCCACACATCCAAGATGTTGGAAGGCGCGCTGCACTTGCTGGTTTCATTTCTTTGGCACCCGATGCTTTGACTCCGTTGGGAGGTTATCCTGGTACCGATGACGAAGGACGCGAATTACAGCGCAAACGCGATCGAAACGAAATGTTGGAAGATTTTATCGCTGCGTTTGAACACCTAAGAAATCATCCTGACTGCACTGGGAACGTTGGTGTGGTAGGTTTCTGTTTCGGCGGATGGATTTCCAATATGATGGCCATAAAAATACCTGATTTAAAAGCTTCGGTTCCATTTTATGGCGGACAACCAACAGAAAACATAATCGATATAAGCGCACCCTTACTATTGCATTTTGGGGAACTTGACAAACGCGTTAACGAGGGATGGCCGGCATATGAGGAAGCCTTAAAAAAACATGATAAAGAACATACTGCCTATATCTATGAACATGCCAATCATGGGTTTCATAATGATACCACACCAAGATATGACCGTGAGGCCGCAGAATTAGCTTGGAACCGAACAATCAACTTTTTTAAGGATAAGTTGGGCTAATATTCGATGCACTACCCCAATACAAGTATGACAACAGAGGCTCTAAATCAATCAAAACCAAATTGGTCTAGGCCTTTATGGCTAATTTTTATAGCCTCTAAAGGTTTAAGACCGTCAAAAGTCATATCCTGTTCAACCATATAATAACGCATCCCTGATTTTTCCTTTTCAGCAAGGATTTTTTCGAAATCTATTGTTCCCTTTCCGACCGGGGCAAACCTTCCCTGTTTGTCCATATCCTTTACATGCCATATTATAAAACGACCTGGATAGTTTTCAAAATAAGCTAAAGGGTCCGCACCGGCTTTAGTAACCCAATAGAGGTCCATTTGAAAATTCACTAATTCTGGGTCACAGTTTTCTAATAGGTAATCTATGGGAACGATACCATCTGCATCTTTTACAAATTCAAAATCGTGATTGTGGTATAGTAATTTAAGTCCTGCCGCTTTGGCCTTTGCACCCAAGGTATCCAAAATTTCTGCTAAGTTTTTTGCTCCTCCCGTCATGCTCAACATCCTCGTTTTTTGGTCAAATTTGAACAGGCCCATAGGAGGAACCGGAACAACAAAATATTCAAATCCGGCAGCTTTTACATCGGCCATCATGGCATCTGCATTTTCAAAGGTTACAGCGCCCTGGTGTGTGCTTACAGCATCAAGGTTTAACTCAGTTAGCAAGGAATCAAAAGCTTCCGGAGCCATATTATAAAATTCTCCATTTTTATAACCTGCTGCCTCTATATATTTATACCCAGCAGCGGCAACAGCTTTTAGCGTCCCTTTAGTATCCACACCCATGTCATCTCGCAATGTATATAGAGCGAGTCCGCCAAACTTTGCATCGCTAACCTTGTCGGCACTAATAACAGGCTCCATCTCTTTTTGACTAGGATTCGCCTTTCCTGAACCATCCTTACAGGCGATGTTTCCCAAAATAAAAAATAGAAGGAATAAAGAAGTTACGGATAGTTGCCCTTTTAGGTTGTGCATCTTATTGGATTATTTATTATTTGACCAAAATAAGGAATTAAATGTTCTTCCGTCAAGCAAATACTGCTTTTGATTTGTGTAATACACACATTCCAAGAAAGTAAGTATGATAATGAACTCTCCTTCATTTTTTCCTATTAACATTTCTTTAAGGCCGTTAGCGACATAACTCTTGTCGTTCAAAGAAAATTAATGTCTACATGCAAGTTAAATATGATTTTTACGTAGCTAATATGAACCTGAAAATTTGATTATCTAATGTTAAAATGTTTTTTTCTCTTTACAAGCTTATTTTTACTTTTTACTACAACGGCCTCTGCTCAAAGAGATATCTACATTACTGGAACAGTATTAGATCAAGAGACCAACGAACCGCTAGAATATGCTACTTTGGTCGTGCAAAGTGTTGAGACACCTGATAAGGTCACAGGAGGTATTACAGGTATAAATGGAAAATTTAAGGTTGCGGCCGCACCCGGAAAGTATAATTTGAGGGTAGAGTATATCTCGTACCAATCTTACATCCTAAACAATCAAGATGTAGTTAAATCTATTGATTTAGGTACTATCCGACTTTCCATAGATGCCACACAATTAGAGGCTGTGGAAGTTATAGGCGAAAAGACAACCGTTGAAGTACGACTGGATAAGAAAATTTACAATGTCGGTAAAGATCTTACCAATAGCGGTGCAACCATAAGTGATGCCTTGGACAATATACCATCTGTAACTGTTGATGTCGATGGCGCTGTAGCACTGCGAGGCAATGGTAATGTGAGGATTTTAATCAATGGTAGGCCTTCGGCATTAGCAGGTTTTGGCTCCACAGATGCGTTGAGACAACTGCCGGCAGATGCCATAGAAAAGGTAGAAGTGATTACAAGTCCTTCCGCGCGCTATGATGCCGAGGGTACCGCGGGTATTTTGAATATTGTATTAAAGAAAGAAAAAACTCGTGGTTTTAACGGTACCATTAATACCACAGTAGGTTATCCCAACGCAGCTTCTTTTACATCCAATCTTAATTTGAGAAAAGAGAAGTATAATATCTTTAGTACGTTAGGATACTCTTATAGGGAGCCGCCAGGAAATGGATTTTTTGATAATACCTACCAGAGTGGTGCCTTTAATCGAATTATCGAAGACCGCGATATCAACAGAAAGAATAGTGGCTTCAATTTAAATTTAGGAATTGAATACTTCCTAACGGAAACCTCTTCGTTGACCGCAAGTGCCTTTGGCAGAACCAATGATGGAGAAGACATGACCGATAACAGTACCACAAGATTTATAGGCACTGAAATCGACAGCAGAACCTTGCGAATAGAAGATGAGCAAGAAGAGGAAAAAAGCGCCCAATTCTCGCTTAATTACATCAATGATTTTAATACAGAAGGACATAAGCTTACCGTAGACCTGCAGCTTTCTTATAACGAAGAATTAAAGCCAATAACCATATTAGAAAATAACACCTTTCCTAACACGAATCTTATTGCAAACGAAAATATACGAGAATTAGAATTTCAAAATGAATATTTGACACAAATAGATTATGTGCTTCCAATGGGTGATGCACAATTTGAGGCAGGGTACAGAGGTAATTGGGAACAATCGGATACTGATTTTAGTCTGGAAGAGTTTAATTTAGATTCTAGCGTATTTGTTCCCAATTTAGGGCTTACGAATCGATTTTTGTTTAACCAGAACGTGAATGCACTCTATTCACAATATGGAAATAAATTTGGATTTTTTTCCTTTTTACTTGGCCTTAGATTAGAGAATACCCAACTTAAGGGTGAAGTTAGCGGTGTAGACATACAAACTTTGGAAGAAGCTATCGGTGAGGGAATAGATTTAAATTTTGACAAAAATTATTTGGGACTCTTCCCCACATTAAACCTAATTTATGAGCTTGCAGAAAATGAAAATCTAACGCTCGGGTATAACCGACGCATCAACCGGCCTAGAGGTTATTTTATAAACCCGTTTCCTTCTAGATCTAGTAGAACAAATATATTTCAAGGGAATCCAGATCTAAATCCAGCCTTTGCCAATGCTTTTGATTTAGGGTATTTGAAGCGGTGGGAAAAACTAACCTTGACCACCTCTATATATTATCAAAAAGAAACTAACTCTTTTGAAAGGGTACAAGAAGAAACAGGGCAAGTTACAACTGATGGTATTGTCATCATTCGTTCTATACCCATCAACCTTTCTACCAACGAACGTGTGGGCGCTGAATTGGGATTATTATACAATCCAAAGAAATGGCTGCGTTTAAACGGTAGTTTTAATTTCTTTCAATTCAATTCAGATGGAGCTTTCAACGGTGTTGATTTTGGTGCCAAAAATACAAGCTGGTTTTCAAGATTTAGCGCTAAAGTAAGCTTACCGGGAAAAATAGACTGGCAGACCAATGCCTTCTACCGTGGTCCTACCAATAATGCACAAACTGAAAATGAAGGTATATTTTCATTGAATTTGGCGTTTAGCAAGGATATTCTTAACGACAAAGGCACACTCGCATTAAATGTTAGTGACCTTTTAAATTCAAGAAAAAGAATATCGTTGACACAGACCCCATTTTTTACCTCAGAAAGTGAATTCCAATGGCGTGAACGACAAATAACACTTTCATTTGTTTACCGCATAAATCAGAAAAAGCAGGGTAATAAAGGAAGGCAGCGTAATGGTGGCGATGAAGATGGTGAATATTAAAGTTCTCTTTGTAATCTTACCGTTATATTCTTGTCTTTAAGTACCACGAGTATTACAATAGTCTATAACTAATCAGATAGCTATTTTCAGAATGCAGTTAAGATTACATAAAGTAAGATATAGGGAATGATGGAAAAATTAACAAGTAGTGAGATACTAAGATGGTTAATTTCTTAAACAGTGCCATTTCTGAAACTTAAACTCGTTGCTTTAAACATCACTGCTAAGGCTTTAGTAAAAGCGTATCAAACGAGAAAAATCCTCCTTAAGCAACGAAAAAACCATTTTCCAACTACAATTGTACACAAAGGGCTAAAAATAATATAGCCTTATAAGACGTAACCGCAAACTTTACGAGTGTTATCAAAAAAATACATTGGTAATAAAATCGTTAAATAATCACAAATTAAAACTATTTTGTAGGAAATTTCTTATATTTGTGCTTTAATTTATTTTTCTTACTATTTAATGTCCTTAGGAGGATTACAAAATGAAAATTACAAACACCATCCTGATAGACGATGATCCGATACTACGCTTTAGCGTTAAAAAAATAATTAAGGAATATTTAGGCAATGAGCATTTTATGTCTTTTGCCTCGGGTTATGATGCGCTAGATTACTTGAACACCTTTACCTGTGTAGATGGAACCTGTAAAATTTTAGTATTGTTAGACCTTCACATGCCAGTACTAACAGGAACGGAATTTCTAAAACTATTCGAGAAACAACTAATGAAGAAGAAATACACCATCAGTATTCATGTTTTATCTACTACTACTAGTGCCAAAGAAAAAAAAGCAGTGCTGCGGAATAGACTGGTAGATGGTTTTATTAGTAAACCTGTAACCACAGAGGAACTTAGGGTGTTGTTAAATAGTTAATAAACTACCCGGATAAAAACCTATGAGGTATTAAATTCTAAAACATAAAAAATTAGGCTTAAATACGTGCAGCGTGTTTAAGCCTAATTTCGCTAAACAGACGCGCATTGGTCTACTTATATAAGTTTTTATTCCTATACTTATTAAGAAACTAACTCCTCGTAGTTTCTAATTTTACACTCCCAATCCCAAGCAGATTTCATGGTGTCCTCTAAAGTCGTTTCTGCTGTCCAGCCAAGAATAGCATTTGCTTTTGAGGTATCTGCATAGGCCATAGTTACATCTCCGGGTCGTCTATCTACTATTTTATGGTTGAGCTTATTACCAGAAATGCGTTCATAACTTCTACTAACCTCCAATACAGAACTACCAGTACCCGTACCAAGATTAAAACTTCAAAATTAGCATCATTCTTGTCTCCTAACAATCTTTGTAAGGCAACCACATAGGCTTTCACCAAATCACCTACATGAATATAATCACGTATACAGGTACCGTCCTCCGTATCATAATCTTCTCAAAAAACACTTAGACAATCCCTTAGACAAACGCCTGTTTGGGTAATATAAGGCACCAAATTCTGTGGTACTCCCAATGGCAACTCTCCTATCTCTGAAGAAGAATGTGCACCCCTATAAAATAACGCATAGCAATCGCATTTACATGGGGATTTACTTTATATACATCCTGTAAAATTTCCTCTCCGATTTGTTTTGTATTTCCATACGGCGACTCCGCAGGTTTTACTGAGGAATCCTCCGTGATGGGTACGATATCCGCTTGGCCGTAAACCGTACAGGAAGAACTGAATATAAAATTCGATTTCCCCCTATTGGTCAGTTCTTGTAGTAAATATACCAGACTACTTACATTATCTCATAATAAGCCAAAGGGTTAGCTACGCTTTCTCCTACTGCCTTATACGCTGCAAAATGGATACACCCTGAATATCATTATATTTTTGGAAGAACTCGGCCACTTGAGACTTGTCTCGAAGATTTAATTTCTCAAAATTGACTTCTTTACTGGTTATCTTTTGTATTCCTTCTAAAACGTCCTCCGAAGAGTTACATAGATTATCAATAATTACGACATCAAAACCTTAAATTTATAATTCAACCACCGTGTGCCCCCCTATAAAGCCAAGGCCACCTGTTACTACTATTTTTATACAATTTATTTTGAATATTTATCCCCCTTAGTCCGCTTGCTTGTTCGAAGCCTGTATGCAAATGAAAATTAGTTTTCACTTTAGTTCAAGTGCTTCCACTAAGGTTTTTAGCTCTATTGATGGGCTATTGTAATTATGAGCTTTTACCTAGAGTAAAGCATTATTTTTCACGGCCTCGATAAGGCTATCCCGCCAATGTGGAATCTGTAGATTAAAACTGGCTTTCACTTTGGCCTTGTCCATAACACTGTAACTTGGTCGTTTTGCCGGCAACGGATACTCCGCAGTCCTAATCGGACTTAAGGCAATGCGTATATCGGCTTCTTCAAATATAGCTTTAGCAAAATCGTACCAACTCGCAACTCCTTCATTACTATAGTGATATATGCCAAATGCATCCGTATTTTTTTGTATCAATTGAAGAATAAATCGAGCTAAATCAACTGCATACGTAGGGCTTCCAATTTGGTCAAAAACAACGGAGAGATGCGCTCTTTCCTTACCTAATTTGAGCATAGACTTCATAAAATTATGTCCAAACTCCGAGTATAACCATGACGTCCTTATGATATAATAATCGGACAAATGCTTACTGATTTCTTGTTCTCCCCGATATTTAGAAAGCCCATAGGCACTTGCAGGTTCGGGCGTATCAAATTCAGTATAGGGTAGACTATGTTTTCCAGAAAAGACAAAATCAGTCGAAATATGTATAAGTTTAGTTCGACTCTCCTTGCATGCTGTAGCCAAATATTTGACCCCAAGACCATTTATCGCGTTTGCTTGAGCAAAATATTCCTCTGCTGCATCCACATTGGTATAGGCCGCACAATTTATACAATAGTCATAGTCATAGCTTCTAAAATTTTCCAAAATTGCATCTGCATCCGTAATATTCAATTGTGAAGATGTGCAATACGTAAAGGAAATAAGCCCTTCAGTGTTCGCAATAGATTTTATGGCGGAACCTAATTGCCCGTTTGCACCTGTAACCAATACATTAATCATACGCTTAAAACTTATAGGGCTGTTTTTTCTGTTTGATTGAAAAAAGGAAGCAAAATATCCTTTTCAGAGATGATAAGCTCACTATCTGGCAGCTTCCAATCTATAGCAAATTCAGGATCATCATATCGGATACCCGCCTCTGCTTCTTTATGGTACAAATTATCACATTTATAGAAAAAGGTAGCCGAATCGCTTAATGTGAGAAACCCATGGGCGCATCCCCTAGGGATGAAAAGCTGTTTGTTGTTTTTTTGGGAAAGGGTAGTTACAAATACGTTTTTATAAGTCGTTTTATCTTTTCTAAGATCTACAACGACATCCAACACTTCACCTTCCAATACCCGAACTAGCTTTGCTTGAGCAAAAGTTCCTTTTTGATAATGTAATCCTCTTAGCACCCCTTTGGATGATTTAGACTGGTTATCTTGAATAAAATTTATTGCGGTACCAATAATATCCTCAAACTTTTGTTGATTAAAGCTTTCAAAAAAATAACCTCTCTTGTCTTCAAATATATTGGGCTCTAAAACATAACACCCTTCTATCATTGTAGCCTCTGCTTTCATAATCTACCTGAGTTCCATTAATTTGTTACTGTAGCCACTTTTGATAAAGGGCGCAGTAAGTTTTTTAAACTGACTTCTGGTGATATAGCCCATTTTATATGCAGCGGACTCAATAGCACCAATTTTCAAACCTTGCCTTTCCTCAATTACCTGTACAAACTGCGATGCTTGCATTAAGGAGTTGAACGTACCCGTATCTAACCACGCCGTACCCGGATCCAAAATACTCACTTTTAACTTTCCGCGTTCCAAATATGTTTTGTTTACGTCAGTTATTTCAATTTCACCTCTAGCACTTGGCTTGGTATTCTTGGCAATTTCTACCACATCGTTATCATAAAAATAGATACCCGGAACCGCATAATTTGATTTTGGCTTTAAAGGTTTTTCTTCTATGGAAATCACATTATAATCATCATCAAAATCGACCACGCCGTAACGTTCCGGATCATTCACATGATAAGCATAAATAATAGCACCGTCTGGTTCATTATTAGCTTGAAGCATTTTTACTAATCCTGAGCCGTAAAAAATATTATCACCTAAAATAAGTGCTACTTTTTCTTTTCCAATAAACCCTTCTCCTATAATAAAAGCCTCGGCTAGCCCATTAGGTTCTTCCTGTACGGCGTATTCAAAAACGCAACCATATTTTCTGCCATCACCCAATAATTTTTCAAACATAGGAAGATCGTGCGGCGTAGAAATGATGAGAATTTCCCATATTCCTGCCTCCAATAATGTAGATAGTGGGTAATAGATCATGGGTTTATCATAAATAGGCATTAACTGTTTACTCACTGCTAAGGTACAAGGATGTAGCCTCGTACCCGAACCTCCTGCTAGTATTATTCCTTTCATGTTTTTTTTTAATGATTAAACAGCCAGACCCAACTACCTAACGTCAAGTGTAATATGTACTAATTAAAATAGCCATTTCAAAACTGTTTAATGCTTATTTTAATTATGCGGAGTTCATCGTCTAAAGGGTTTTAATATCGTTTTATTTATTGATAAGGGTAAATCGACCTTCGTGAAGATCGGTAAATTTATACAAATTAAAAAAAGATACCCATGCTACTTGCTATAGAACCTAGTAAATACTGCACTAGGGCTTAATCTTCTCTTTCCAAAATCTATCTATTAAAACTACGTTCCGGTCTAAACGCATCAATACACATCGTGGTCTCCTTATCGTCTATAATTTCAGAAACTAGCTTTCCTGTTGCCGGACCAAGACTCCAGCCCATCATAGCATGGCCTGTGGCGAAAACAAGGTTATGATAATCCTTGGATTTACCAATATAGGGCATTCCGTCTGGGGATACAGGGCGCATTCCGGTTTTGGCACTGTTAATCTCTTCTTGCTTAATTTCTAAATCAGGATAGAATGTTTTGGCACCATTGGCGATAGCCATAACGCGTTCCTTCCTTACAACATCATTAATTCCTGTAAACTCCATAGTTCCTGCAAAACGGGTAAATCCTTCCATAGGCGTAACCGCCATTTTCGCTTCCATAAGAATTGCGGGCATACCAATACCAGTATCCCTTTCCAAATTAATACGATAGCCTTTTCCTGCTTGGAGGGATAATTTTATATTGAGTTTTTTGGCAAGCTCTCCGCTCCATGAACCCGCTGCCATAACCACGGCTTCTGGTTGGTAGGAATTCTTATCTGTAATTACTTTACTTATTTTTCCATTTGCAACATCCATATCCAATACCGCTTCATTGGTCTTTATTAGGACACCCACGCGTTTTAAGTAGTCGACCATTTTGGGCATAAACTCCGTTGGTGTGGTATGGCCATCGCATTCATAATGGATAGCTCCTTTTGCATCTATCTGAATGTTAGGTTCTATCTTATCCAGTTCATTTTTGTTTAGCTCGCTTACTTCCAATCCTAGAAAACTTGCTTTTTTTGCTACCTCCATTTCATGTTCATAAGAGGCTTCTGTTTTGTAAAGCATCAATAAACCCTTCCGTTCCAATTGAAAATTTCCCAAGTCACCAGAAGCTTTTATATCGGCATAAAGTTCCCTACTTATAATATTAATATCCTTAATTACTGGAATCGCTCTCTCTACCTTTTGTTTTGTTGAAGACTTATGAAAATACCATGACCATTTCATGAAATCCCAGTCCAATCGGGGTTTCATATAAAAAGGACTCGCGGAATTGAACATCATTTTAATTCCTTGCGCTATCATTCCTGGTGATGCTAAAGGAATTACGTGACTTGGCGTTAAATAACCAGCATTCACAAAAGACGCTCCGGATGTAATATCTGACTTGTCTATTACCGTAACTTCATGACCCTCTTTTTTTAAAAAATACGCTGAACAAAGTCCCACGATACCACCGCCTATAATTACAATGTTCTTTCCCATACTTATATCACCTGAAACCCATGTGCGTATGGGTCGTTATCATCTATTGTTATTGTATTCTGACCATAAATCTTAGCCCAACCCTGTATACTGGGTATAATGGCAGGTACTCCCATGAGGTCTGTCTCAGCATCTAGCCTGCCAATAAATTTTGAGCCTATAAAACTTTCATGTATAAACTTATCGCCCTTTTTGAGCTTTCCTTTTCCATACCATTGCGCCATCCTTGCCGATGTCCCTGTACCGCAAGGAGAACGATCTATAGCTTTATCTCCATAAAAAACAGCATTTCTAGCCGTGGCATCTGGAGAAATCGTAGCTCCCGTCCAAAGCATGTGGCTTACATCCCTTATGGTATCGTCCTCTGGATGTACGAATTTACCAGGATATTTTTCATTGATTTTTGACCGCAATTCTTGACTGAACTGTATCAAATTACTCGCCGTAAAATCCTGAATACCTGAAAAATTTTCCTGTGGGTCTACAATAGCATAGAAATTTCCACCATAGGAAACATCAAAAATAAGTTCTCCCAAATCGGAAGATACAATGGTTAAATTAGTTTCAGCTAAATAAGATTTTACGTTGGTTAGTCGCACCCAATCTACTTTATCTCCCTTTTGTTGATAGGTTATTTTCACAAGTCCGGCCGGAGTTTCCATACGTACTTCTCCGGGAATTTTAGGGATAATCAATCCTTCTTCTATGCCAATGGTTATAGCACCAATAGTTCCATGACCACACATAGGCAAGCAACCACTTGTTTCTATAAATAATATTCCAAAATCATTATCGGGGTTAGCCGGTGGGTAAAAAATACTACCACTCATCATATCATGCCCACGTGGTTCGAACATCAATCCTTTTCGTATCCAATCGTATTCCCTTAAAAAATGTTGTCGCTTTTCGCTCATGTTGGCACCTATTAAATCAGGACCGCCATGTTTTATAACGCGCACAGGATTACCGCAGGTATGGGCATCTATACAAACAAATGTACTTTTAGGCATTTAACTAAACTATTTATTCCTTTTGATATAGGCAGTTACTCGTTTTTCCAAAATAGGCAAGGTTACCGTACCCTCTTCCAATACAATATCATGGAAATCCCTGATATTGAAGTTTTGTCCCAATTCGACTTCCGCACGTTTGCGTAGTTCCCTTATTTTAATTTCGCCCATCTTATAGGAAATAGCTTGTCCGGGCCATGCAATATAGCGGTCAGTTTCCGTATTCACTTCGTGTTCGGAAAGCGCGGTGTTTTCAAGCATAAAGCTAACGACTTCATCCCGTGTCCAACCTTTTGAATGGATGCCCGTATCTACAACCAATCTACAGGCGCGCCACATTTCGTAGGTGTATTTCCCAAACTCCTCATAAGGCGTGGTGTAAATACCTAGTTCATTTCCTAGAAACTCGGTATACAAAGCCCAACCTTCTCCGTAGGCGGATAAATAGGTATTCTTTCTAAACTTTGGAATACTATCGCCCAGTTCCCTGTTTAAACTTCCCTGTAGATGGTGGCCAGGAACCGCCTCATGGGCCGTGAGGGATGGCAGTGTATACAGCGGTCTACTGTTTAATTTATAGGTATTCACCAGATAGAAGCCGGGTTGGGTATCGGACGAAGGACCGGAATAGCGCCCTCCTGTGTATTTGGGTGCTATCGCATCAGGCACTTTTATAACTCCATACGGTCTTCGCGGTAGTGTATTAAAAAACTTTGGTAGCTCTGCATCAATGCGCTTAGCAATATCCCTTGCATTCATTAATAATTCCTTTCCTGTTTTTGCGTAAAATTGTTCATCGGTGCGTAAAAAAGTCAAAAAATCATCAAAACTCCCCTCAAAACTGACTTTTTTAATGATTTTTTTCATTTCCGACTTTATCCGAGCCACTTCCGCGAGTCCGATATTGTGGATGTCGTCTGCTGTGTATTCCGTCGTAGTCGTGTAATAATTGATTCTATTCTGATAAAAGGCGCGTCCATTCTGGGTTTCGGATACACCTAAAGCCGTTCTTGTTTTGGGGATGTATTCTGTTTCAAAGAATTTTTTTATTGTTTTGAAGGAAGGAACTACATTCTTTTGGATAGCTAACTGCGCAGCCGTCAAAATAGAATCAGACTGTGCTTTGCTAAACGTAGCTGGTAAACTTTTAAAAGGCTCAAAAAAAGCACTTTGAGTTACATCATCCATAATATGGACATCATAAGTAGATTCATATCCTTTAAAAATAACCTGTGGCTGTGAGATTCCCTTTTTAATTCCTTCACGAATCAATACAAGATGTTCCCTTACAAACTCAGGCACCGCGTTCAAAAGATTTAAATACCGTTTTGCGTCTTCATAGCTAAGTATGGGCTTGATGCTATAATTCAGATTAAGGTGAAAGCCCTGATCTGCCTGTATGGGGTTCAAATGCATCTCATACTTGTATTCATCTACCCTATTTTGTAGCCTGAAACGCAAGAGCTCATATGAAATCTGCTCCGTTTCTGTCAACCCGGAAATAGCTATCTGTTCCAAGACCTTTAATTGCGACAGCGCAAAATCGGCATGCTTCTTTTCTAATTCTGCCTGATGCCTTCCTAAGGGGTAATCTAAATAATCATATAATTTAAAAGTGGATACCTCATCTATAACAGCTTCCAATTGTTTGGCACTGCTTTCTTGGGCAAGTCCCATTCTACCCATTGTGAGCACTACGATGAGGAATACGGTAACTGAACTAAAAATACCCTTGTGCATGTCTGTCTTATTTTACAGTATCTGATTTAATTTAGCTTATAGCGCATTGCTCGTATGTGATCCATCCACTACTCTAGTTATCCCTAACGGATTTTTGTTCTGTAAGGCTTCAGGCAGCCATTCGTTTGGCCAGTTCTGAAAACTTACAGGTCGTACCCATCGCCTTATAGCTCCTGTTCCTACGGAAGTAAACCTGCTATCCGTTGCCGCCGGAAATGGACCTCCGTGCTGCATAGAGGGACAAACTTCCACCCCTGTTGGCACACCATTAAAAATAATACGTCCTACTTTGTCCTGGAGCGTATCTACAATGGTTTTATACTTTTTGAGTTCATTCTCATTGCCTAGCACAGTCCCTGTAAGTTGCCCCTCTAACTTGGCGAGTATAGCTTCCATTTCACTAGCGTCCGAACAACGAACGATAATAGAAAAAGGACCGAACACCTCTTGATGTAATTTTGTGTTTTTCAAGAAATTGGTACCGTTAACGGTCAATACACGCTGTTGCGCCATATTTGGTGCTACCACCGTATTATAGTCAGCCACGGTATCCACGGAAGTTTGGGCAGAAAGTTCTTGCTTCGCTTTCTCGTAGTTACTATGAATATTGGGATGCAACATACATATCGGTTCCAATGTGCCAATCTCGGCTCCTAGAGTTGCTATAAATCCGTCTAATGAAGTACTCTTTATTCCTAATATAAGTCCTGGATTTGTGCAAAACTGACCAGCTCCCAACATAATAGAACCTGCATACTGCTTTGCCCATTCGTCCCCTTTCTCCGTTAAAGCAGAAGGGAAAACAACGATAGGGTTAACACTACCCATTTCTGCAAAAACCGGTATGGGATCCGGTCTTTCATTTGCCAAGCGATATAAGGCAGTACCTCCTTTTATACTTCCTGTGAAACCTACTCCTTTAACGGCAGGGTGTGTAACTAAATGCTGACCCACTTCTATACCGCTGCTATTTAAATTAGAAAACACACCGTTGGGCATTTCTGTTTTTGCTGCTGCCTTAATAATAGCTGATGCTACAAGCTCACCAGTACCAGCGTGCATGGGGTGGCTTTTAACGATTACAGGACATCCAGATGCAAAGGCACTGGCAGTGTCACCACCAGCAGTTGAAAAAGCCAATGGAAAGTTACTGGACCCAAAAACTACAATGGGGCCAACGGGACATAACATTTTACGAAGATCAACTTTTGGCATCGGTTGACGATTCGGTTGTGCCGGATCAATACTTGCTTCTACCCAAGAACCTTCTTCTAATAAAGCCGCAAAGGCTCTCAATTGGCCCATAGTTCTGCCTCTTTCGCCAATAGCACGACCCTCTGGTAAACCAGATTCCTGTGTGTACACCTGAATCAGTTCATCTCCTAAATTTTCGATTTCCTCGGCAATAGCACGTAGAAATGTGGCCTTACGCTTCCCTGAAAATTCGCGATATATAGTAAAAGCCGTTTTGGCCAAGCTAGCTGCATCATTTATTTCTTCTTCATTTGCCTCTTGGAACGTCCACTCGGTAGGGATATTAAGTTTAGGATTAAAGGTATTGAATTGCTTATCTCCCTTTTTTGAGAGTTTCGTTCCTATGTAATTAGCTCCTGATATCATTTATGTCTTTTTATTTTATTTCAATTAAAAATACTAAACCGGTAGATATAGATTTTATTATATCGGATGGCATCACCTTTATTTAATTAAATGCCCATTATGGACTTTCGAATTTTAATCAAAAATAAGAAACAACCCATTAAAACGAATAGCACAGTTGTTTCTTATTTCTCTACTTTGTTTATGTGTATGTTTTTGCGCCATACTGTTCCATGCTCAGTTATTTATAAGCAGGCAACTTGGGCCTATGAGCCAAACCATCACTTATAACTTTCGCCACTCTTTCACGCTCTGCTCCTACCAAAGGTAACCTGGGTGCTCTAACGCGTTCGGTTCCAATTCCTGTAGCTACCTCGGCCATTTTAATATTCTGTACTAATTGTGGATTAATATCTAATTCCAATATAGGCAGGAACCATCTATAAATTTCCAAAGCTTCATTTATTCTACCTGCTTTTACCAATTCATAAACTGCACAAGTCTCCGCTGGGAAAGCACATACCAACCCAGCAACCCAACCATCTGCGCCCATTAGGATACTTTCCATACCCAAGGTATCTACACCGGTAAGTACTTTTAATCGATTTCCAAAACGTGCTTTGATTCTAGTAACGTTGGAGATATCCCTTGTTGACTCCTTTACGGCTTCAATATTTTTACATTCCAGCATCTCTTCGAACATATCCAAGGTTACCTCAATTCCGTAATCCACAGGATTATTGTAAATCATTATAGGTAAATCAGTACTATCCGCAATCGCTTTAAAATAGGTAATGGTTTCATAGTCATTGGCCTTATATCGCATGGGAGGTAATACCATTAAACCTCTAGCACCACACTCTTTGGCAACGCGAGCTGCTTCAATTGCTCCTTTGGTTGTTTGCTCTGCTATATTAATAATAACAGGAACAGCTCCATCAACCAGTTGCACGGTTTCTATAATTAGCTGCTTTTTCTCTTCGCCAGTTAAGGTACTAGCCTCGCCTAAAGTACCCCCAAGGATAATGCCTGAAACTCCGGCATCTAGTTGTGCTTTTATATTTACTTCGAACATTTCCATGTCCAAGGTGTCGTCTTCCTTAAATTTTGTTGTTACCGCTGGCATTACGCCTTTCCACTGAATACTCATGCTTACTGTTTTAGGTTCATACAAAGGTACGGCAGGATAAAAAAGACTTTATTCATCAATTTTAACCGTAAATTAGACTATATTAACCTGTTTTAACTTATTTTACAAACTGCAAGGTAAATTAAACACATTTTGAAAATATATCCATTTCAAATACCCAAACCGGTAGCCGGTGCATTGATTGTTCAAGAAAACAAGGAACTTGTGTTTTTTGACAAGCTTCATCAACATGAAGAAATACAGATAAGCTTGTTGGTCAAAGGACAGGGAAAACTTATTATAGGAGATAGCATACATTCTTATACGACAGGGGATTTAATAGTCATCGATGGAAAAATACCGCATCTTTTTCAAAGCACAAGCAACGACGAAGTATCGCACATGATTTCTCTTTTCTTCACCCCAAATAGCTTTGGCTCCGATTTTTTTACCATTCCGGATTTGGAACAAACCGCATCGTTTTTTAATAAACCGAATACAGGTTACAGAGTATCAGCTAAAAACCTTGCAGCCCGGCAAATTATGAAAGCCCTCCCTTTCGCGGATAAATTTTCCCGGTTTATTTCATTCCTAGAATTACTTAAAAGGATTTCTGAAGACAAAATTACGATGTTAACAGGTTTCGTTCATCCAAAAGCACTTAATGCTAATGAAGGGAAACGATTACAAGAGGTGCTAGATTACGTGATGCATAATTTTGAGCGGGACATAAAATTAATTACCGTAGCCAACCTTGCATTTATGACGCCAAATGCCTTTTGTCGGTTCTTTAAGCAACGTACGAACAAGACATTCTTTCAATTTTTAATTGAATTGCGAATAGAACATGCCTGCCAGTTGCTAGTATCCAACAAGGACCTAAGCATCTTAGAAATAGCCGAAAAATCGGGTTTTGGTTCTATATCTAATTTTAATCGAAAATTTAAACATATAAAAAAAAGCACCCCTACAGCGTACGTGCGTCATTAACCAAACCATAGGCCAAAGTCACAAAGGTGCAAAAAGAGCCACTTACAGCAATATAGTGAACCGCTGATATCATTTACCTTACATATCCTTAAACAAATTTTCTTCCTTAAACATATATTCCAAAAATTACTTTGAATTAAACAATAGCTTTCTATCTTTACAGGCTAGAATATATTTTGGCCCACGTGGTGAAATTGGTAGACATGCTACCTTGAGGGGGTAGTGTTCGTAAGGACGTGCTAGTTCGAATCTAGTCGTGGGCACATAGCCGGGTAAACGCCCGGCTTTTTTCTTTTTATTTAAAATTTTAACTTGGCTTTTTGAAAGCGCTATCCGTTTAAAGTGTAACTTTGTTTAAGGCTTTTGATAATTAAATGAACAATATAAAAAAGAATTTTAGTATCCGCGATTTAGAAAACCTTTCTGGGATTAAAGCGCATACCATAAGAATTTGGGAAAAAAGATATAATCTATTGAGCCCTGAGCGTACCGACACCAATATTAGAACCTACACCCTAGCGAGTCTTCAAAAATTATTAAACATTACGCTCCTCTATCACAGCGGACATAAAATATCCAAAATAGCAAAAATACCTGAAGGTGATATATCATTAGTTGTAAGAGAAATCGTTGCAAAAAGTAGTTTTAAAAATCATGCCATGAACGCTTTTAAGCTGGCTATGATGAATTTTGATCAAAATATTTTCTTTAGTACTTATAACAGTTTAATTAATGAAAAATCATTTAGGGAAGTTTTTAAAGAAACATTTATCCCATTACTAAATGAGCTTGGCTTGCTCTGGCAAACAGACACCATTAGTCCTGCACATGAGCATTTTATTACGGGTCTTATTAAACAGAAAATTCTCGTAAATACGGAAAAATTACAGCATTTGAAACCGACTAAAACCGACAAGGTTTTTGTGGTTTACCTCCCTGAAAACGAAATTCACGAGATAGGCCTTCTTTATCTCAACTACGAAATTATACTTAGAGGCTATAAAAGTATTTATTTAGGACAGACCATACCAATGGAAAACCTTATGGATTTAATGAAGTATTTTGACAACATTTACTTTCTTTCCTATTTTACGGTTGTACCTGAAAAAGATCGTATTGATAAATACATCGAAGACTTTAAACATTTAGTGTCTGATTATAACAATCCTAACCTCTGGATTTTAGGAAGGCAGGTGCAGCATTTGGATGAAACCAAGCTACCTAGTTTTGTAAAAACCTTTCATTCTATAGATCAGGTTGTTAGCCGTTTATAATCAATAAAATCTGCTATTAAATTTATGGGCAAAAAAGTTAGTATAATAGGTTCTGGTTTCTCATCCTTATCCGCCGCATGTTATCTTGCAAAAGAAGGGTTTAATGTAACGATGTACGAGAAAAACGCTGCAGTTGGAGGTAGAGCATCAAAATTCACCAAACAGGGTTTTACATTTGATATGGGGCCGAGTTGGTATTGGATGCCAGACATATTCGATAAGTTTTTTGCTGATTTTGGCAGAAAAACTGCCGAATTTTACACCCTAGATAAACTAAGTCCGGCCTACAAAATTTTCTTTTCTGATGATATTATTACCATTGGGGATAGCATGGATAAAATCTGCGAGGAATTTGAACGAATCGAAAAAGGTAGTTCTGTACAGCTCCGAAAATTCATAGCCAACGCACAAGAAAATTATGACATTGCTATTAACAAAGTAGTACTTAGACCTGGACTATCGCCGTTAGAGCTAGTTACCAAAGAGACCGTGCTAAAAGTGGACCAATTCTTTAAGACTATTAGCTCACAAGTACGTAAGAAGTTCAAAAACCCAAAATTAATTTCCACTTTAGAATTTCCTGTTTTATTCTTAGGTGCAAAACCTAGCAATACCCCATCTTTCTATAACTTCATGAATTTTGCAGACTTTGGTCTAGGTACCTGGCACCCAAGAGGTGGTATGTATGAAATTATAAAAGGTATGGAAACCCTGGCAAAAGAGCTAGGCGTTCATATTCATACGAATCAAGCAGTGTCTAAAATTTTAGTAGAAAACGGAAAGACTATCGGTATTGTAAGCGACGGTACAGAAATAAAATCTGATGTGGTACTTAGTGGTGCGGATTACCACCACTCTGAAACCTTGTTAGACATCAAACATAGACAATATACCGAAGACTACTGGAGCAAAAAGACCTTTGCTCCTTCTTCACTACTGTTTTACATAGGTTTTGATAAAAGACTAATAAATGTAGAGCACCACAATCTATTCTTTGATACGGATTTTGAATTGCATGCAGAAGAAATATATGACGAGCCGAAATGGCCTACAGACCCATTATTCTATGCTAATTTTCCGTCAATAACAGATAGCAGCATGGCACCAGAAAATTGTGAAACTGGGTTTTTCCTAGTTCCAATAGCTCCAGACCTTAAGGACACCGAAGAATTAAGAGCAGAATACCTTGATATTATTTTAAATAGATTCGAGAAAAGAACAGGGCAAAAGATTAGAAATAATATTATATTCAAAGAATCATTCTGTGTCAATGATTTTATTGAACGATACAACTCCTACAAAGGAAACGCTTACGGTATGGCCAATACCCTAACGCAAACGGCGTTTCTAAGGCCTAATTTAAAGAGTAAAAAGGTTAAAAACCTTTTCTTTACTGGGCAGCTAACAGTTCCAGGTCCAGGGGTTCCACCTTCTTTAATTTCAGGAAAATTGGTGTCAGAATTAATAACAAAAGAAAATTAGTCCACCGCTATGAAAGCTACTTTTGATATGGTATCCTACCAGTGCAGCAAACTTGTAACTGAGAAGTACAGCACTTCGTTCGCTCTGGCTACCAAAATGCTGTCCAACTCCATACGAGAGGATATCTATAATATTTATGGTTTTGTGCGTTTTGCCGATGAAATCGTAGACACTTTCCATGATTACGATAAAGAAAAATTGTTTAATAAATTCGAACAGGAACTTACCGCTTCTATTGCGGATAAAATAAGCTTAAACCCTATTCTAAATTCCTTTCAACATACCTTCCATAAATACGACATCCCTATCCATTTAGTAGCATCGTTTATGAAAAGTATGCGCATGGATCTTACTAAAAACATATATAAAACAGAACAAGAATATAAAGATTACATCTACGGTTCTGCCGACGTTGTAGGACTCATGTGTTTAAAGGTGTTTGTTAAAGGTGATAATGAAGCTTATGAAAGATTAAAGGAATCTGCCATGGCACTAGGTTCTGCTTTTCAAAAAGTAAATTTCTTACGGGATGTAAAGGCAGATTTTGAAGATTTAAACCGATCTTATTTCCCCAACACAAACCTTACGGAATTGGATGAAGAGTCTAAAAAACGCATTGTAGATGAAATAAAGGCCGACTTCCAACTTGGATATGAAGGTATTATGGCATTACCTGCCGAAGCTAAATTTGGAGTGTATACAGCATACAAATACTACTACAAATTACTTCAGAAATTACAGAATACGCCTTCGCTAGATATTAAGAATGCGCGTATAAGGGTTCCTAATTATCAAAAGTTTGGACTGCTCGCTAGGTCGTATGTTAAATATAAAATGAAGCTCGTTTAGATGAAAATAGCACTTTGGATTATCATTTTTTTTGGAACTTTTTCCTTCATGGAGTTTATGGCATGGCTTACACACAAGTATGTTATGCACGGATTTTTATGGTCCGTACATAAAGATCACCATCGTAAAGACCACGATTCTTGGTTCGAACGGAACGATGCATTTTTTATATTCTATGCCATCATAAGCATGTCGCTATTCTATGTAGGTGGTAATATAATTTGGTATGGCTACCCCCTTGGTTTTGGAATATTAGCCTATGGGATTGCCTATTTCTTGGTACATGATATTTTCATACACCAACGCTTTAAAATCTTTAGAAATGCTAATAACTGGTATGCTAAAGGTGTACGACGTGCACACAAAATGCACCACAAACACTTAGGGAAAGGCGATGGCGAGTGTTTTGGTATGCTGTTTGTCCCTTTTAAGTACTTTAAAAAGTAACTATGCCTAAAGCCTTAGTGATAGGAGCCGGCATTGGAGGCATTGCTTCGGCATTGCGTTTATGTAAAAAAGGCTACGAAGTAACCGTTGTAGAATCTAATCACTACGCTGGTGGTAAATTACACGCAATGGAACAAGATGGTTACCGTTTTGACCTTGGCCCCTCCCTTTTTACCATGCCACATTTTGTAGATGAACTTTTTGAACTCTTCCATAAGCGACCAACCGACTACTTTAGCTACCATCGTAAAAAGACTATCTGTAATTACTTTTGGGAAGATGGACATGAGTTTAGTGTAACTAGCGATTTGGATGTTTTCATAAAACAAGCATCCATTAGTTTTGCCGAGCCAGCTGTAAATATTGAAAAATACCTAAAAAAAAATAAAAAAAAATACGAGCTCACGGCGTCTCTTTTTTTAGAAAAATCATTGCATAAAGCGAGTACTTATCTCTCCAAACAAACGCTAAAATCAATACTCAGCGTGGCCAGTTTGGATATTGAAAGTTCATTAAACAGCACCAACGAGGCTCACTTTGAAAATCCAAAACTAGTACAGCTATTCAATAGATACGCCACCTATAATGGATCCACGCCGTATAAAACCCCTGGTATCATGTCCATGATACCCCATTTGGAAATGCATTATGGAACTTTTTTTCCGGAAGGTGGTATGCATCAAATAAGTCAAAGCCTATACCAACTTGCGCTAGACCAAGGTGTTGTTTTTAAATTCAATGAAACAATCGAACGTATCACCGTAAAGAATAAAAAAGCTATTGGAGCCACTTCGTCTCTAAGGGAGTACCAATCAGATTTAGTGGTTACCAACATGGATGTCTACCCTACCTACAAAAAATTACTAAAAGACCAACCTGAACCAAAAAAGACATTAACACAGGAACGTTCCAGTTCCGCCCTTATCTTTTACTGGGGCATAAATAAGGAGTTTCCTAATCTAGATTTACATAACATCCTTTTCAGTGACTCCTACCCAGAAGAATTTGAACATATTTTTGAAAAAAGGACACTTTACGAAGACCCTACCATTTACATCAATATTACTTCTAAAGAAAGCCATTCGGACGCCCCTAAAGGGCACGAAAACTGGTTTGTTATGATTAACGCGCCCGGGAATTATGGACAGGACTGGGAGACATTAAAGGAAGCCGCTAGAATAAATATTATTTCAAAAATTAATAGGGTCTTAAGAACCGATATAGAAAAACACATTACTACGGAACACATACTAGATCCGGTGGGTATAGAAAATGCCACTAGCTCTTATCGTGGGGCATTATACGGTGCAGCAAGCAACAACAAATTCGCAGCGTTCCTTAGGCATCCAAATTTCTCCAAGCGTATTGAAAATCTATATTTTTGTGGAGGGTCGGTACATCCTGGCGGAGGAATCCCGCTATGCCTTTTGTCTGCGAAAATCATTGAAGACTTAGCCCCAAACATCGCAAAAGATGCTTAAAACACTAAAGGAAAATAAACTGATCGTTAGTATCGCTATCATTTGGCTGTTTCATATTTCGGCAATGATAGGCGCTGCTTTAGGGGAGGCAGATTGGTTTGTAGAAAAAACACCACTAAACCTTATTATATCATTACTTATTTTTTTGGTATTCTTTCCTATTGATACGTTCAAGAAAAGTATCGCTTTCCTTATCTTTTTTGCAGGTGGTATTTTTGCAGAATGGCTCGGTGTAACCTATCAAATACTATTTGGGGAGTATGCTTATGGCAGAAATTTTGGTCCAAAATTAGACGGCGTACCATATTTAATTGGCGCTTATTGGGCTATACTAACCTTTATCACTGCCAGTATTATGGACTATACAAAATGGCATATGGTAACAAAGATTATTGGAGCGGCCGGTCTTATGGTACTGCTAGATTTTCTTATGGAACATACGGCTCCTATATTTGATTATTGGACCTTTGCTGGGGGTCTTCCAACTATGGAAAATTATATCACTTGGTTTGCTTTAGGAATTGCGTTTCAGGTTATCGTGAAGCTTCTTGGAATAAGGGGCAACAAACTATTGTCAGTACACTTATACCTAGCACAGTTCATTTTCTTTCTCTTCTTTTATTTTTTATTTCCTTAGAACGGTAACGAAGGTACTCCATCCCACGTTCCTTTTGAACGATATGGCTCAAATCTAGAAAACAGTTCCTCGTTATACCAATCCAAACTTCTTGTTTTGGCAATCGCCTCAGCATGTTCCCTGCTCTTATAGGCAAAATCCATAAGGGATTGTTTATCCTTCCATAAGCTAAACGTTGCCATTTGCAGAAATGGCACTTCGCCAATACCTTTCGTAAATAATAAGCCCTTATTGTCTTTTAAAGGCGCTTGTGATATGGGTACATACTTCCAAAATGTACGGAGCATTTTAGGTTTAATTGTAGCTCTTGTAATTACCGCAATATAAGGATTAGAGGAATTAATTTCACTACTTGGAACGAAAGGGGTTACACCAGCCCAGGTTCCTTTTGCTTTTATACTTCTTAAGAAGATAACCCATTGCTGTGTTGTTTTACTGACATAGCGTTGATACAACGTAGATGTATCAAAAAATCGATTCGCAGCCTCCTCACTTTCCCAAACTTGTAGCAACGCGTATACGGACCAATCTGCAAAGGGATTAAAACCATCCTTACCACTGCCCATAAGCTTATAATGGAGTAATCCTTTTTGCTTGGCTAAAGGCTTGTGGGCAAATTGCATCATCCCAAAGGCCCACACCTTATTCATAAAGGAAGCATATCTAAAAAAAGTAAGGGTAGTGACTTGACTCATAACTCATTATTGCGCGATCAGTTCTGCAAATAGTTCGTCTACCTTATCATTGCGCCAATCTGCTATTGCATTCTGATGTACCACAATATCACCATTCTTATCAATAATATAAGACCCTGGTGGTTTTAATAGGGTCAGCGGACTAAGATTTCCTACGATTTGATACGTAACTGGAAAAGTGTAGTCGTTTTTCATCATAAATAGTTCCACCGGAGCACGCTCTTCATTGGTAATAACGTAAAAGTCTACGTTACCCTTATATGTATCATAAAGTAGTTGTATATCTTTTAATTGTGCTTTGGAAGGTAAATGCCATGATGCCCAAAATGTAATAAAAACAACCTTACCCTTAGATTTCTTAAAACTGAAAAACTCCCAATTCGCATCTTTTAACCCCCAGTCATAACTGCTTATCCCTCCTCTATTTTCTTGTGTAATAACCGTAGGTGCCGCAGAGAATATTCGATTTAGCATTAATTTACTAAAATCTCCTAATGGAGTTACAAAAAAGGAAAGAATAATTGCAATTACAAATAAAGTATAAACTGTTTGTCTTTTCATTTTATATGGAGTAACCTTAAAACTAAAAAACTCCCAAGGATAATCGGGAGTTTCCACTAACTATTTACAAGTTATTATACTGCATTTTCTCTTTTGATCACATTGAGCGCAGAACCCTCTCTATACCATCCGATTTGTGCTTTGTTATAAGTATGATTTGCTACTACAGTGTCTTTGGAGCCATCTGCATGAACCACTTCAATGATTAACGGTTTGTCCGGCGCAAAATCAGCTATATTAATAAAATTAAAAGTATCGTCTTCTTTTATTAAATCGTAATCACTTTCCTTAGCAAAGGTTAAGCCTAACATTCCTTGCTTTTTCAAGTTTGTTTCATGTATACGAGCAAAAGACTTTACAAGTACCGCTGCAACTCCCAAGTGTCTTGGCTGCATAGCTGCATGCTCTCTAGAAGAACCTTCACCGTAATTATGGTCACCAATAACAATAGTTTTTATACCTGCTGCTTTATATGCTCTCTGTGTATCTGGCACCCCTTCGAATTCGCCTGTTGCTTGGTTTTTTACAAAGTTTGTCTTTTTGTTAAAGGCATTTACCGCACCAATGAGCGTATTATTCGCAATATTATCTAAATGTCCTCTAAAACGCAACCATGGTCCTGCCATTGAAATATGATCGGTAGTACATTTACCAAAAGCCTTTATCAATAGCTTTACACCCTGCAGCTCTTCGTTTTGTATGGGCAAGAAGGGCTCCAACACCTGCAGTCTTTCAGAATCTCCAGCAACCACGACCTGAACTCCAGAACCATCGGCCTCAGGGGCAAGGAAACCAGCATCCTGAACTTCAAAACCGTTTGGTGGAAGTTCCCAACCTGTTGGTTCATCAAACCGTACTTCTTGACCATTTTCGTTAATCAACGAATCGGTAATCGGATTAAAATCTAAACGACCGGCTATAGCAATGGCAGCTGTTATTTCTGGTGACGCTACAAAAGCGTGCGTGTTAGGGTTGCCATCTGCTCGCTTGGCAAAGTTCCTGTTGAATGAATGCACAATACTATTCTTTGGTGCGTTCTTGGGATTGCTATACCTAGCCCATTGTCCAATACAAGGTCCGCAAGCGTTAGTGAAAATCTTAGCATCCAATTTTTCAAAAACATTTAGAATACCATCTCTTTCCGCTGTAAAACGAACTTGCTCGGAACCTGGATTAATACCCAATTCCGACTTCATTTTTAAACCTTTATCCAATGCCTGTTGCGCAATCGAGGACGCTCTTGACAAATCCTCGTAAGAAGAATTGGTGCATGAACCAATAAGTCCCCATTCAACTTGTATGGGCCAATCATTTTTCGTTGCCTTTTCGGTCATATCACTACCTACTGGCGTAGATAAATCCGGCGTAAAAGGTCCGTTCAATAATGGACCCAATTTAGAAAGGTCAATATCTATAACTTGATCAAAATAGTTTTCTGGGTTTGCATACACCTCGGCATCGGCAGTAAGGTGTTCCTTTACTTCGTTTGCTGCATCTGCAACATCAGATCTGTCCGTAGCACGAAGGTATCTTTCCATGGACTCGTCATAACCAAAAGTAGAGGTCGTTGCTCCTATCTCCGCACCCATATTACAAATAGTTCCTTTACCGGTACAAGACAATGAAATAGCGCCAGGTCCAAAATATTCTACAATAGCTCCAGTACCCCCTTTAACAGTTAGTATCTCAGCTACTTTTAAAATAACATCCTTTGGAGCAGTCCAACCAGAAATTGTTCCAGTCAATCGTACCCCAATTAATTTTGGGAATTTTAATTCCCAAGCCATTCCGGCCATCACATCCACTGCATCCGCACCACCAACACCAATGGCTACCATTCCTAACCCGCCAGCGTTTACTGTATGGGAATCCGTACCAATCATCATACCGCCAGGAAAGGCATAATTCTCCAAAACAACTTGATGTATAATTCCTGCTCCTGGTTTCCAAAAACCAATTCCATATTTATTAGAAACGGACTCTAGAAAATTAAAAACCTCGGCACTAGTAGAATTTGCAAATTTTAAATCTGCAGTTGCTCCATTTTTTGCCTGTATCAAGTGATCACAATGCACCGTTGTTGGGACAGCGACCTGTTTCTTTCCAGCTTGCATAAACTGTAAAAGTGCCATTTGCGCTGTAGCATCCTGCAAAGCAATACGATCGGGATTAAAATCTACATAGTCCTTTCCTCTTGAAAAAGCCTTGGTTGGTGTACCTTCCCACAAATGTGAGTATAGTATTTTCTCCGAAAGAGTAAGTGGTTTTCCCACAATTTCCCGGGCCTTATCCACTCGGTCCGCCATATTGGCGTACACCCCTTTAATCATATCGATATCGAATGCCATCCTGTATTTATTTTAAGGTTAAATCGTTTAGTAAATTTAAGAAAATATGAGCCGTAATTAAAACTTTAAATGCTGCTTTCGATGTTTTTAGCTAAATGGAAGATATTTAGGTTAACAGAAGGCTAAACATCAAATAAAGCCATAGTTCTTTATGAGGAACCTAAAAAACTAACAGAAAAGGGAACTACAACAATCGGTCTATGATATCCTCCTCAGAAATCCCCTCGGCCTCAGCCTTGTAATTTTTAATAATTCGATGTTTTAGGATTCCTTTAACCACTGCCTGTACATCTTCTATATCCGGGGAATATTTACCATGTATTGCAGCGTTTGCCTTCGCTCCCAAAATTAAATTCTGAGACGCCCTAGGACCTGCACCCCAATCTAGATATTGTTTAATAAAATCTGATGCTGTAGCTAAATTAGGCCTTGTATTATTTACTAATTTTACAGCATATTCCACTACATTATCCGGAACTGGAATACGCCTTACCAACTCTTGGACAGCTAATATTTCATTCGCTGTAAACTGTGGTTTTATATTGACCTTGTTTGTTGATGTTGTATTTTTTACAATTTGAATCTCTTCTTCGATAGTGGGATACTGCAGTTCGATAGCAAACATAAAACGATCTAGCTGCGCCTCAGGCAATGGATAGGTCCCTTCTTGTTCTATAGGGTTCTGGGTTGCGAGAACAAAATAGGGTAATTCTAATTTATGTTGATGACCGGCAATGGTCACTGATTGCTCCTGCATGGCCTCCAAAAGGGCTGCTTGCGTCTTGGGCGGTGTTCTATTTATTTCGTCTGCCAAAACAATATTAGAAAAAATAGGCCCTTTAATAAATTTGAAATTTCTATTCTGGTCCAAGACTTCGCTCCCTAAAATATCACTAGGCATCAAATCTGGCGTAAACTGTATGCGTTTAAAATCTAACCCAAGCGCATGTGCAATGGTATTTACCATTAAGGTTTTTGCCAAACCGGGAACACCAATTAATAATGAATGTCCGCCTGTATAAATAGACAATAGAATCTGATCTATTACGGTATCTTGGCCAACAATGGCCTTAGCTATTTCCTTCTTAAGCGCTAAATGTTTTTCTACTAGGTTTTGTATAGCAGCAACGTCTGACATATATTAATCCTTTACCCATTTATTAGCAAAATCGCAATCCCTATTTGCGTCGTTTACGCTAACATAAGTATCTGCTATGTGTTCTGCCATCCATTCTTTTATTGCGTTAAACTGCTTTTGTGTAAGGGCCAATTGCTGAATTTTAATATAGTCCTGCGCAAAATCTGCTTTATGCTCATCATACCTATTGGTAACTTTTAAAATTTTATACTTTGGTGGACCTCCACGTTGATCTTCTTCTAAAGTGGGATAGGATATCTCATTGTCTTTTAAGTTACGAACCTGATTATACAAAGAAGGATCCATTTTGGTAAGCTCAAAACGGGCTCCAAAATCTTCGGGATTACGAAGTACACCCCCATCATATTTTGTTTCCTTTTCATCTGAAAAATTTAAAGCCGCCTCTGCAAAGGTAAATTCTTCATTCATGATTTTTTGGCGAATACTATCCAATTCCGATTTTGCCTCTTCAGCAACAGCGTCTGAAATTTCGGGAGATATTAAGATATGACGCAAATCCAATTCTTGTCCCCGTATTTTTTCTATAAAAATAATATGATAACCGAAGGGGGTCTTAAAAGGTTCTGAAACTTGACCTTCTCTAAGGCTAAAGGCTACATCCTTAAATGTTTTATCAAAGCCTGTTTCTTTGGTAATACTATAAAATCCACCTTTAGATTTTGATCCAGGATCCTGAGAATACAAAATTGCTTTAACATTAAAACTAGCATCATTATCCTCAATATCCGCTTTTATTTGGTTGAGCTTGTCTACTACTTTTTGGTTCTCTTCGTCAGATGGCTTAGGGGTTTTCACGATTTGCGCAATCTCCAATTCAGCACCAAGAACTGGGCGTTCGTCGTCAGGAATATTACTAAAAAACTGCCGTACCTCTTCCGGGGTAATTTCAATATCCATTATAATTTCTTGCTGCATTTTCTCAGACAACATCCTCAGCTTATTAATCTTGTACAGCTCTTCCCTAAAACTCACTTCGTCCAGCTTTTTGTAATACTTCAACACCTTAGGCATAGACCCTATTTGCTGAACCAAAGATTGCAATTGCGCTTCACTTTGGGCATTTACCATATCGTCCGAAACCAAAATACTATCTTGAACCGCTTGGTGCGCATATAAACGGTCTTCCATCAGCTTACCTAAAAGTCCACAATGCGTAATATCATCTGTAGCGGCGCCTTGACTCTTAAGATCAATCAGTGTTTTCGCAACATCAGAATCCAAAATCACATAATCGCCTACAACGGCAGAAATACCATCCAACTTTATTCTCTTAAAATTATTAACCGTGTCCTTTTTCTTGGTAATCTCTGCCTCAGCTACAATTTCTTCTGGCTCTACTTGATTATCTGGCACTTCTGGAACGGTCTGCTGGCCAAACACTATAACCGAACATATACTCAATATACCGGTACAAATCAACTTTCTAATCCTTGGTATACACCTCAAATTCCTTATCCTTAATTGCTTCATCTATAATTTCTATTTCAAGTTTACGCAGGTAGTTTATTTTTCTGCGATTCAATAACACTTGTTTTATGGTAGGTACAACAAAAGACATAGGAGCTATTTCGTTTATATCTTTTACTTCCTCTATCATTCCCAAATATACCCCGATTGAATCCTCCAATTCAAAAAATTGTGATTTTTTTAAGTACCTATCCTGATTTTCAAAGCCTATGGGCGGTATTTCGGCTGCTACTCTAGATGCTCTCACCCAAATAGAATCGTTAAAATGTAATTTTGTAAACTGTACCCCTATCGAATCCAAATACGAAACATCTTCCTTTTCGAAGTTTTTTAAACGTTTACTAACTTCACCCTTATTTAAAAAATTCTTTGGCAAGGCAACAAAACGAATTCTTAAAATCCGCTCCTTTAATTTAAAATTCTCTTTTTCTTCTGCATAAAAATTAGCCAGTTGGTCCTTGGAAATTAAAGAATCCGAACCTTTTAAAACTAACGCTTCCTTGTATGCCCGGGTATATAGGTCCGTTCTGTAGTCTGCTACTAAGGCATCAAATTTTTGTAATTTATCCTCTTGTAAGTTTATCTTAGCCTTGGACAAAAGCAACTGTTTAGATGCCCATGTATTAATATAATTGTTAACGAAAGATGCGCTATCTGACTCGGACATTCCATTTGTAATGTATACAGCAATATCCTCCCCATATAAAAAGTTTTCCCCTACCCTAGCTAGAGGTACTATGTTTTCCTTTTTTTTAAAATAAGAACTACAGGAACTCAGAAAAATACATATTAAGGTCAACGTAGTTATACTTAAGGCGAAATGCCTTTTCCTAAAGGTTATTAAACAAAACATTTGGCAAAAATAACAATTAGAAAATCCCTTGCAACTCTAGCTCCTTTTACTTAACACAATTTTAGGGCAATAAGAAATTTTTAGAAGGATTTATTGTTCTAAATCTCCTTCAGATACAAAATAAGCAAGATAGTTTAGAAACCAATCTCGCAGAATACTATTGTATCCCTTGGATTTAAGTCGAAAAGCTTAATTTTGAACCTAAAATATTAAATTTTGGATAGAAAAATAAAATTGATTTGGGATTTTAGAGGGCCAGAAGGCTTTAGAACGGCTGAACACCACGAAAAGCACTTAAAGGAATTTATTACGATGGAAAAGCTTCCTTTAGATATCACGGGGCACGAGCAACTAAACGAAATGCACAGTTTGGCCTACATGGTGGTAAACGAGAAAGACATGATTACGGTACGAGATACCTTAAAACCGCATCGTGGAGAAGTATACACAGATAACTAAACCCAAGTATTAGGTGCTTAGAATGAAATAGTAAAAACCAATGCTTCAAATTAATATGTGTCACACATGAAAGCAACTATTCTTTTCCTTTTAGTCTCCGTTTTGAGCTCTTGCTCCCAGCAAAACAGTAGTTCAGTTTTAAAGCAAGCCTTGGCATCCAGAAACCAAACCATAAGTAGGGTCATGGATAGTCTGGACCAATACGAGGTACAAATACGATACACGCAGATAGATCGGCGCAACAATAGCATTGTCTTTACTGACTTTGATTTTCAACTAGATCAAGGACACTGTTTTTATCCTGTGTGCACCGTTAAATTTCCAATTGCCGTGCTAGTGCTCGAACGTTTGAACCAGACTGATAGCATCAACAAAAACACAAAAAATTATATAGAGGGAGATTCAATAGAATTTAGCATTGCGCAAGATATTTCGGAAGTATTCGCGGTAAGCGATAACCTGGCCAATAACCGCATGCTAGAGCTATTAGCACAAGATGCTATTAATAAGAGTTTGACGGACAAAGGAATAGGACCCGTTCGTATTTCTCACAGACTAGGCCATCATTCAATTGATTTAAAAACCAAACCGCTTATCCTATATTTAAACGATAGTACAACCGGTATTTCTGTGCCTAGTATAAATACAACTGCAAAACTACTTCAACTAAAGCGAGTTAAAAAAGGAATTGGATATTACGAAAATGACGCCCATGTAAATGACCCCTTTGATTTTAGTCTAAAGAATTATTATCCGATTACTAGTCAGCACGAGGTTTTAAAAAGAGTCATCTTTCCGAACGAGTTCGACCCCACAAAACGTTTTGACCTTTCGGAAGATCAACACACCTTTTTATTGAAATCCATGTACACACTACCTCGAAATGCGGGATATAATTCTACTGAATATTATGATGGTTATTGTGAATTTTTCTTTTATAGAGACACCCAGGAAACCGTTCCAGACCATATAAAAATATATAATAAGGCGGGTTTTGCTTATGGCACTTTAACAGCTTGTGCTTATATAATTGATAGTAAAAATCATGTAGATTTTTTGTTGACAGCAATAATTTTGGCAAACAAAAACAGGGTCTTTAATGATAATGTTTACGGGTACGATGGCATCGGAATTCCGTTTTTAGCATCCCTAAGGAAGGGAAATACATACATTAGAAATAGAGCGTAACAACTAATATCGGGTATCCGTAACAAAGCTATGGCAGATACAGTAAAACAGACGAGGATAAATAAATATTTAAGCGAAGTAGGCTATTGTTCAAGGAGGGCAGCAGACAAACTTATAGCCCAAGGCAGAGTTACCATAAATGGCAAGGTTCCTGAAATGGGAACAAAAGTGGTAGACGGTGATGCCGTAAAAGTAGACGGAGAAGCGGTTACTGCACCAAAAGAAAAACCTGTTTATCTTGCTTTTAATAAGCCGGTTGGGATTGTATGCACCACAGACAGCAAGGTAGAAAAAGATAATATTATTGATTTTATAAATTATCCTAAACGCATTTTCCCTATCGGAAGATTAGATAAGCCGAGTGAAGGTTTGATATTTTTGACCAACGACGGGGATATTGTCAACAAAATCCTTAGAGCAAGAAATAATCATGAAAAAGAGTATCTCGTAACCGTAGATAAACAAATTAGACCCGACTTTTTAAACAAAATGAGAAATGGGGTCCCAATATTGGATACCGTGACAAGAAACTGCGAGGTAAGCCAAGTAAGCACCTACCAGTTCCGTATTATTTTAACACAGGGTCTCAACCGTCAAATAAGACGTATGTGCGAGCATTTGGAGTACAGGGTAAAAAAGTTGAAGCGCATCCGAATCATGAACGTTCATTTAGATCTCCCCTCAGGCAAATGGAGAGACCTAACAACGGAAGAGCTTCAGCAAATTAACAGATTGGTAGCTGATTCCACAAAAACCAATGAATCAGAAAGTTAAGTTTGAAGTTTTATATAGCGCTAAAGTTTGAACCACGCTTAGTACAAAACCGTCAGCTTGTATCAAAGTACGATTTTACTGATACTATTTTTAAACAATCGGTAAGTACTAATTACAGCCTAAAAATGATTAACGAAAGTTTGATATGGAATACGAAGAGCATTAGAAAGTGTACCTCACAATTCTAACAATTACCGCTAACAATTCAGAACAGCTTAGAAAAAAAGCTAATGAAAATAAGTATACTTGAGTAACGGCAGAGTCCTTATGCTTATCGTTTTAGCTACCTGAAAGTTAATTTTTAAAAAAGTAATCTTACGCATCAGTCAAGCAGTTTAGCTTACAAACCAAGCACAGAATAACCGACTTAGATTGCTAAAACTAAGGAAATCTAATACAATCGTGAGAGGCAATTTAATAAGCAGTTAACATCATTAAAGTTAGGTAGTTCTTTAAAGAAAAAATTAACAAGAAAAAGATATAATTTATGATTTATAATTACGCTACACAGCGATAAATTATTATATTATATCTTAAAATTATGCAATAATCGAAATGAAAAATAATAGAAACCTATTCCCGAAAAAAGCCTTCATTTTCCCGATATTTTTATCGGTGTTGTTGATGGTGAGTATGAGTACTCATTTAATTAGTCAAGAGACTAGTTTTAAAGCCTACTCAGGAGAAATACTAGATACTAATTCAAAGAAACCCTTAGTTTTTGCATCACTTACCCTAGAGGGAACAAACGTTAGTACAGTAACCAATACGGATGGAGAATTTTTATTAAAGGTACCTAAGAAAAGCCTAGACAAAAATATCATTATTTCATATTTAGGCTACAAAACTTTAAGATTACCATTGAGTAAATTTAAGGCTAAGGACCATAAAATACTGATGACAGAATCTGCCATGGAACTTTCAGAAGTCCAGTTGAGTATCCCAAAAGATGCAAAGACTTTGGTTAGGGAAACACTGAGGAAAAAGGGTGAAAATTATATGAACGACCCCACAGTAATGACTGCCTTTTACAGGGAAACTATAAAAAAGCGGAATAAAAATGTTAGTCTGTCTGAAGCGGTGGTAAATATTTACAAAGCCTCCTATTCTTCCTATAAACGTGACGAACTTAAACTTTACAAAGCACGAAAGAGCACCGACTACAATAAATTGGATACACTAGCACTTAAATTACAAGGTGGACCTTTCAACACACTATTCGTGGATATGGTAAAATATCCAGACTATATATTTACTAATGAGACTATTAACTACTACGACTTTACCTTTGATAGTTCTACTAGAGTAAATGACAAACTTATTTACATTATTAATTTTCAACAAAAAGCTGAAATAATAGATCCATTTTACACCGGCAAATTATACATAGATGCCGAAAATAAAATTCTTACTAGTGCTATCTATGCCTTAAATATCACCAATAGGAAAATGGCTGCCCAAATGTTTGTTAGGAAAAAGCCCAGAAATGCTAATGTTTGGCCTACCGAGGTAGCCTATCGCGTAGATTATAGAGAAAAAGATGGCAAATGGTACTACGGTTACAGCAATGTGCTCCTGGAATTTAAAATAGACTGGGATAACAAACTTTTTAATTCGGTGTATTCCATGAGTTGTGAAATGGCAGTTACAGATTGGAAAAAAAATCTAACAAACGTTCAACTGAACGCGAAGGAACGGATTAAATCTTCCATAATACTAAGTGATGAGGCCATTGGTTTTGCAGATCCTGACTTTTGGGGTGAATATAATATTATTGAACCGGAGAAATCCATAGAATCCGCTATTAAGAAAATACAACGACAATTGAGAAGAAACAAAACGGTGGATAGCGGTACAAGTATTCCGTAGTTTACGCTTATTACGTAAGCTTAAAATTCCCAGTTTTCAATTGAAAACTGGGAATTTTAGGATTATGTAGAACTGCACTTTATTTTGGCATAACTACCGTATCGATAGCATGTATAACACCATTAGTTGCAGCTACATCTGCTATAACTACAGTGGCCATGTTTCCGTTTTCATCGGCTACCATTACATTACCATCAGCCAAAGATAAAACAAGCGTACCTCCCTGCACGGTGGTTACTTCAAAAGCACCATCGTTAGCTTTAATAGCATCGATAACAGCCGCTGCCTCAAATTTTCCGGATACCACATGGTATGTAAGAATCCCTGTTAATGCAGCTTTACTTTCTGGTTTTAACAAACCAGCAACCGTACCATCTGGTAAGGCAGCAAACGCATCGTTTACCGGAGCAAAAACAGTAAAAGGCCCTTCACTACTCAATGTTTCAACCAAGTCTGCAGCCTTTACAGCAGCAACTAACGTGGTAAAGTTTTCATTAGCGGCAGCAACACCTACAATGTTTTGAGCCTGCACTAAAGTCCCAGCAAATAAGGCTGCTGATACAAACATAATTTTAATCATTTTCATAATATTGTTTTTAAATTTCGATAAAAGTAGATGTAAATGAGCAGCGTTTATCATAATATTTGTTTAATTTTTTTTAAAAAATGTTAAACATTTTTTAATTTTAATTTTTTCCTATTTTATAATTTTGATTAATTAACAGCTATGAATCAGACACGTTGTAACTTTTTTAACAGACTATTAGGAATTTCATTTACTGCATTTCTACCTACTTCTAGGTATGCGTGTCAAGAGTCGCTACATAAAATAGTAGAACCATTAACTCCCTAAAGCCTTAAAGAAAGGAGCTACCATTGGTCTAATTGCCCCTGGTTATAGTTTCACAACTAAAACTTTGAAACAGACCTTAAAACAGATGGGATACAAACCCTATCCTATCAAAAGAGTTTCCAAACCCCATGGCTACTTTAGCAACACTGATGAAGAATGGGCGGCAGACATCAACGAAATGTTTGCCGACAAAAAAATAAACGGTATTCTTTGTATTCGCGGTGGATATGGGTGTACACGAATACTGCATTTGATAAATTATAAAACTATAAAAAGAAACCCCAAAGCTTTAATAGGTTTTAGCGATATAACCGCGTTATTAAATGAAATACACAAAAAAACCGGCCTAATCTATTTCCTCGGTCCTGTAGGTAGTACTAAAGAAGACCGCTACAGTAGAAAAGCATTCAAGGGCATTCTGGAGCATACAACGCCTACGCATAGCTTAACTAATGCAATTTTGGAAAAAACCCTAACAACCAATCCTGAATACGAAAGATATCCTATTCATAAAAGGATAGCTAACGGACAATTAAGCGGTGGAAGCCTAACATTAATTAATGCCTTAATCGGTACACCACATGAGATTGATTTTACGGGTAAAATTGTTTGTATAGAAAATATTGAAGAAGCAAGCTACAGAATAGACCGTATGGTTACACACCGTATTTAAGGGGAAACTTTTAAAAAGGCTTCTGAAATTATTTTTGGTGTAGGTGCTGGGTGCGACCGTACAAGCAAACCCAATTCGTTTACACTAAAATAAGTACTTATGGATAGAATAAAACCCTTAGGAATTCCTACAATATACGGGAGGAGCTTCGGGCACATAGACCAACATCTTACATTTCCTATTGGCGCGAAAGCTACTTTGAACACTACTGCCATATCCATAGTTGTTAAAGGACCGTGGGTGATATTGTTTAATGGGCAACTTCATCCAAGGCGGTGTAGGCAAGCATTAAGACATTGAATCTAAGGTGCTACTGAAAAAGCGAAATTTCCTAGCCCACAATAGGAGTAACAAACGAACTGTTTTAAATTGGTTCCGGTGTTCACGAAACTTCTTGGTTTTATACAGAATTGTACTAGTAAAGCAAAAATAGTATCATAGTAAGTGTTTAAAGTAGTGGGTTCAATGAAATTATAACTTTACTTTTAGTTAGTAATGTACCTTTAGAGTAACACGCAACTTATTTCATCCATTGATTTGAAAGAAATGAAACAAAAAATTATCCTAATGGCCGTTCTTGGCTTTCTTATATCCTTAGTTTATTTTTTTACCTCGGATTTTTTTAAATACTCAGAGAACACCTACGCCAGTTTGGAGCTTCCGGAAACGGTGGATTATAATTTCCATATTAAACCCATACTTTCTGATAATTGCTACACGTGTCACGGACCGGACGCGAATAAGAGAAAGGCCGGACTGCGACTAGATTTGGAAGAAACCGCTTTTAAGGAATTAAAAGAGAGTCCTGGCGAGTATGCCTTTATTGCGGGTAATTCTAAGCAAAGTAAAGCCTACTGGCATATGATTACGGAGGATCCTAAAGAAATCATGCCTCCGTCCGATTCTAAACTCAGTCTAAATTCTTATGAAAAGCGATTAATCGAGAAGTGGATTGAGCAGGGTGCCAAATTCCAAAAGCACTGGGCCTATCTTTCCCCAAAGAAAAAGAAAATCCCTGAACTACAAACTTCAGACCTGATAACGAGTAACTGGAGACAAAACGAAATCGATGGCTTTATTTTAAAAAAGCTTCAGGAAAAGAATATAGAACCTTCCGAAAAAGCAACCAAGGAAACTTTGGTCAGGAGAATAAGTCTTGACTTAACTGGACTTCCTCCTAACCTTGAGGACATCAAGGCTTTATTAACTCTTTCCTCCGAAGAAATTATCCCAAAAGCGATTGACCGATTTTTATCTTCTCCCGCCTATGGAGAACGCATGACACAATCTTGGCTAGATCTCGCTCGCTATGCTGATTCGCATGGATACCAAGACGATAGTTACCGAACTATGTGGCCTTGGCGCGATTGGGTAATCCATGCTTTCAACAAGAATTTGCCCTACGACGAGTTTTTAACTTGGCAGTTGGCAGGTGATTTGCTACCTAATGCTACCAAAGAACAGATTTTAGCAACAGGCTTTAATCGAAATCACCCCATAACGCAAGAAGGTGGCGTAATTCAAGAAGAATATCGCACCAATTATGTACTTGATAGAACAAATACCCTTGGAAAAGGAATCTTAGGATTAACCTTAGAATGTGCGCGTTGTCACGACCATAAATATGATGCCATTTCACAAGCCAATTACTTTGAGTTCTTCGCGTTTTTTAATCAGGTTAATGAAAAAGGTTTACAAATGGATGCCGTACAGGCCAAAAACCAAAAGTTCTTTGCCGACCCACCGTTTTTGACCTTAACCTCAGAAGAAACTGAGGGCATACTCGACTTTGTGAATTTAAAAAAAGGTCAAGAGGTAAACGTGATGATTATGAACGATTCAGCACCAAAAACAACGTTTATAAGAAATCGCGGGGAATACGACCAGCCTACCGATTCCGTAGTTCCCAATACACCGTATATCATTTATCCTTTTTCAGAAGACTTGGAGCGAAATCGCTTAGGTTTAGCCAAATGGGTAGTCAGCAAAGATAACCCCTTGACCGCAAGGGTTTTTGTCAACCGCATCTGGGGAATGTTATTTGGTAGAGGTTTGGTAGAGACTGCAGAAGATTTTGGCGTGCAAGGAAGTCTACCCACACATCCGCAATTACTAGATTGGCTTGCTGCAGATTTTATGGAACACAATTGGGATATTCACCACTTGCTGAGAAAAATAATGCTTTCAGCCACATACCAGCAAAGATCACAAATGCGTCCTGATCTCAAAAAGGCCGATCCGGAAAATAGATTTTTGGCGCGCGCGCCACGCTTTAGAATGAGCGGCGAAATGATTAGGGATTATATTCTTGCCACCAGCGGACTTTTGAATACGGAGCTAGGCGGCCCAAGCGTAAAACCCTATCAACCGCCGGGCCTATGGGAAGAAACCAATGCTGGTGAAAACAGGGGTGTTTTAACAAAATACGTGCAAGACGATGGTGAAGACCTCTACAGGCGTTCACTATACACTTTTTGGAAACGTACACTGCCACCGCCTTCAATGACTATTTTTGATGCGCCTACTCGAGATTTTTGTGAGGTGCGTAGGCAAAAGACCAATACACCTTTGCAGGCATTGGCCCTACAAAACGACATACAGGTTTTGGAAGCTGCTCGCGTATTGGCACAGCGAACTCTTCAAGAAAAAGGAGGTGACGACCCCAACATAGTAACAAATCTTTTTCGGCGAATTTTAATCCGTTCACCCAGAAAAGAAGAGCTATTGACCTTAAATGACTACTATTATGATGCGGTTAAGTTATATGAAAACGATTTGGAAAACGCCAAGAAATTGACCGCCCTAGGCGAATATGAGCAACTTAACGTTAATCCGGCCAAGACCGCAGCTCTTATGCTAACAACACAAATAATCTACAATTTGGATGAAACAATTACTAAAGAATAAAAATCAGTACGTAGAAAAAAACAATAAAGAAAAAACCAAGGAGGATATTATTGTTGTTATATAAACCCTACACATGTTATCCTGAACGCTGCCTAAGGGTGCCCGGGTGTAGCAGTAGAAAAAGGGTTCTATGGAAATTAAAAAATTCCAACGTATGCCAGGTAATAGTAAGAAACAATATTGTGTATAGTATTTAAATAGCCCTATAAGAATTTACAAAATGGAAGAAAATAAAGACGCATCTGAAAACCCCTTAAAGTCCAACAGAAGGCACTTCTTTTCGCAATTAAGTGTAGGTATTGGTTCCTTGGCCCTGGGGTCCTTACTGATACCCGATTTATTCAAGGGTTCGGGACCAAGTTTGGCCTCGAAAGGAGATTTGGGCGTTGCACATTTCGCACCCAAGGCAAAACGAATTATTTATTTATTTCAGGCCGGAGCACCCTCGCAGCTCGAAACCTTCGATTATAAACCTATTTTGAGAAAACGCATGGGCGAAGATTTGCCTGAGTCAATTCGCAATGGGCAACGATTGACAGGCATGACGGCCAATCAAGATAAGTTTCCGTTAATGCCGCCAAAAATCGGATTTAAAAAACATGGGGAGAGTCAGACCTGGATCAGCGACTTCTTTCCGCACATTGCCAAAATCGCAGATGACATTACTGTAGTACGCAGTATGCATACAGAAGCCATAAACCATGATCCTGCGATTACTTTTTTTCAAACCGGTAGCCAAATAGCCGGGAGACCTAGTATGGGTTCATGGCTGAGCTACGGGTTGGGTAGTGAAAATAAAAACCTGCCTTCTTTTGTGGTGTTAACCTCACGAGGAAAGGGCAATAGTCAAGGACTATATTCCAAGCTATGGTCAAGTGGATTTTTAGATTCTAAGCACCAGGGTGTTTTATTGCGCTCAGGAAAAGACCCCGTGCTATATCTAAACGATCCAGATGGAATCTCAAGATCTGATAAAAGGCATTTATTGGACCATGTGGCCTCATTAAACAAGATGCACCACGTAGAAACGGGCGATGACGAAATCGAATCACGGATTGCACAATATGAAATGGCCTACCGTATGCAAATGTCGGTACCCGATGTTATGGATATTTCTAAAGAACCACAATCAATTATCGACCTCTATGGCGAAGACTGCCAAGTACCTGGGACATACGCAGCAAATGCCCTACAAGCCCGTAGACTCGCTGAAAACGGGGTGCGCTTCATACAATTGTACCATCAGGGCTGGGACCAACATGGCAACCTACATAATGAAATGGCCGGTCAGGCCAAAGATGTAGACCAGGCCTCTGCCGCCTTAGTACTAGATTTAAAACAACGGGGTATGCTAGAGGACACTTTAGTAGTTTGGGGAGGAGAATTCGGAAGGGGCAATTACGCCCAAGGAAAATTTGATCCTGAAAATTATGGCCGCGACCACCACCCAAAAGCATTTAGTATTTGGATGGCGGGAGGAGGTATCAAACCAGGACTCAACTATGGCCAAACTGATGAATTCGGATATAATGTGGTAGAAAACCCTGTCCACATAAACGATTTCCATGCCACGCTAATGCACCAGATGGGTCTTGATCATGAAAAACTTACGTATAAGTATCAAGGTCGCCGCTTTCGCCTAACCGATGTAGCGGGCAATGTAATCAACGATCTTTTAGCATAAATATGACAAAACCTTCTCAAAATAGATGGGTAGACTATGCCGTTTTTGGACTGTCCCTGTTTCTCCTGTTTTGTCTACTATTCGATACCTATATTAAGTTACCCCGACTAATCGCCTGGGTGGGTCGTTGGCATCCTTTGGTATTACATTTTCCCATTGTCTTACTTTTACTCTGTGCCTTTTTAGGATTAACAGGAAGGAAAGTTCCGAAGCAACTATTGACCATCGCAGTATTATTATCCTTATTGACTGCGATTTCGGGATTTTTCTTGGGGAAGGAAATGGCACCAAAAGGAGATCTCCTGTTTTGGCACCAATGGATGGGAGGAGGATTGGCACTTTTAGCAGCCGTTTGGTACGGCTTGGTGGAAAGTAATTTTAATAAGCCAATTTTTTACAAAATACTTCAAGTAACCTTGATAGGTTTAATTTTCGCCACAGGACACTATGGCGGAATGGTCACCCACGGGGAAAATTTCTTGGCACTTCCTTCGGAAAAAAGAGCGAATAAAATCCCAGAAAACCCCTTACTGTATAAAGACGTGGTGGGGCGAATTCTAGAAAATAAATGCGTTTCCTGCCATAATCCCAATAAAACAAAAGGTGGATTATTGATGACTTCACTTGATGCACTTCTGGCTGGTGGGGAAGTAGGTAATACGATACAACCCGGCAATCCCGAAGAAAGCGAGATGATAAGAAGGGTGCACCTTCCCATAGAAGACGAAGAGCACATGCCCCCCGAAGACAAACAAGCTTTAAATGAGCAGGAAATAGAAATCCTTGAACGTTGGATTGCTCTAGGTGCCTCCGATACGCTGAGATTGGTGCATTTACAGAGCTCAGAACAATTAAAAGGTTTAGTCGAAGGCTTGATGCAACCAGATACAAGGGAAAAGTGGGCTAAACTACCAGAAGTGGCCGATAGCACTTTACAACGCCTCAATACCGATTACGTAACCATAAAGCGTATTGCAGGCGATGCTAATGCGCTAAGCGTTAATGTGTACAAATCACCTCGCTACGTCGCTAAACAAGTGACTGGCCTAAATTTTGTTAGTCAGAATATTGTTCAATTGGATATAAGCGGACTTCCGATTGGCCAGGACGAGATGAACTTCATCGGCTCTTGTGCGAACCTAGAGTGGCTAGAACTAGATAAAACACCTATCACCGATACAGAAATAGAAGCGCTAAACCTATTATCAAAATTAAAGACGCTGAAGATATACAGCACCGCAATCAGCGATGGCAGTATTGCTGTTTTTAATAAAATGGACGGCCTAAGGGAAATTTATCTATGGAATACTAAAATTACCGCTACTGGTATAAAAGACCTGAAATCCAAAAATCCTATGTTAAGAATTGAGGGAGGTATAGCTGAAGAATTACGAAATTCGTTTGTTATATCGGATTCTCTTTAGGAAAGATAAATAAATTTGAATCGCCCTTGGAGGTAAAATTTATATCCTTAATGCAACTATCATGAAAATAGGATTCCTTTTTTTAAGACATTGAAAAACGATTGGGTATTCATGATTTAAGTAGTCCTAATTGGCCACCTCACTAATAAATTTTAGTCGGTATAAGCGTAGTTCTTCATCTTCATAGTCACCATCAAATTCGTTCATTGCGACTTCCAAATCATCCGTCTCCGCTTCTAAAAAGTATTCATGAATTTCTTCTTGTTGGTCTTCATCCAAAACTTCATCAATCCAATAGGCCAAATTAAGCTTGGTTCCACTAAATACAATTTGCTCCATTTCCTTTAAGAGCGCATTAATTTCAATACCTTTTGCCGAAGCAATATCACTTAGTGGAAGTTTACGATCTACATTTTGAATGATATATAATTTAAGGCCAGAATTTGCCCCAGTACTTTTGACTACTAAATCATCGGGTCTAATGATTTCGTTTTCAAAAACATAATCGGATATAAATTGTAGAAAAGGTTTGCCATATTTCTTTGCTTTCCCTTCTCCTACTCCATGCACATTAAGCAATTCATCTATCGTAATCGGATATTTCAAAGCCATATCCTCTAAGGACGGATCTTGAAAAACCACAAAAGGAGGCACTCCCAACTTCTTTGCCTGTGCCTTTCTCAAATCCTTTAATTGCTTCAAAAGCCTAACATCAGAAACACCACCAGTTTTAGCCGCGCCTACAATTGCATTATCGTTTTCTGCATTGTATACATGATCTTTGGTCATCATGAAGGACTTTGGGCTTTTTAAGAATTCCATCCCTTTGTCAGTAAAGTGAATTACACCATATTGTTCTATTTCTTTCTTTAGAAGTCCAGCAACCAAAACTTGCCGTACCAAAGCCATCCAATGGCTTTTATCCTTGTCCGCTCCTATACCGAAAAACTTTTTTTCGTTGGTTTTATGTGATGATATTATGGCATTACTCGTACCACGAAGCGTACATACAATTTCTTTAGATTTGAATTTTTCACTAGTACCTTGAACCACCTTTAGCAACTTTAAAACATCCTCCTGTGCTTCTTCCTTTTGTTTTGGGTTGCGCGTATTATCGTCCATATTAGCGCCAGCGCCATCAACTTCATCGAATTCTTCACCGAAGTAGTGTAACATAAATCTGCGGCGAGACATAGAAGTTTCAGCGTAGGCTACAACTTCTTGCAATAGCGCATTTCCTATTTCCTGCTCAGCTACAGGCTTACCAGACATGAATTTTTCAAGTTTTTCTATGTCCTTATAAGAATAAAAAGCTAAGCAATGACCTTCTCCACCATCCCTTCCAGCCCTTCCGGTCTCTTGGTAGTAGCTTTCTATACTTTTAGGTATATCATGGTGTATTACAAAACGCACATCCGGTTTATCAATGCCCATGCCAAATGCAATTGTAGCCACAACGACATCAACATCTTCCATTAAGAACATATCCTGATACTTGGATCTCGTTTTAGCATCAAAACCGGCATGGTAGGGTACTGCACTTATGCCATTAACTTGAAGAATTTGGGCTAGTTCCTGTACTTTTTTCCGGCTCAAACAATAGATGATTCCTGACTTTCCGGTATTCTGCTTTACAAACCGGATAATATCTGCTTCTACATTCTCAGTCTTTGTGCGTACCTCATAATATAGATTGGGCCTATTAAACGAAGCTTTAAAAAGTATGGCATCGTTAATGCCTAAGTTTTTAACAATGTCCTCCTGTACTTTAGGTGTCGCGGTAGCTGTGAGCCCTATAATAGAGATATCATCTCCCAAACGTGCCACAATGGACCTAAGATTTCTATATTCCGGTCTAAAGTCGTGTCCCCATTCAGAGATACAATGCGCTTCATCTACCGCTACAAAAGACACCTCTACGGACCGCAGAAATTCCACATTTTCCTCTTTGGTTAAAGATTCTGGCGCAACATACAAAAGCTTAGTTATCCCATCGGTTATATCTTGCTTTACCTGTTTTATTTCTGTCTTGTTTAAAGAAGAATTTAATACATGGGCAATGCCATGCTCGGAAGAAACACCTCTTATGGCATCGACCTGATTTTTCATTAGTGCTATCAAAGGAGAAACCACGATAGCCGTTCCAGGCTTCATCAATGCAGGCAGTTGATAACAAAGTGATTTACCACCTCCTGTGGGCATGATTACAAAACAATTTTTATTTTGTAAAATTTGTTTAATAACTTCCTCTTGAAGTCCCTTGAATTGGGAAAAACCAAAATATTTTTTTAAAGAGGCATGTAAATTAACCTCGTCCAAAGCTTTCTCGTCTATCACGTTTTTCAATTTTTCGCAAAAAAATTATATAAGTAAATTACATGGTAGTTAAAATAAAATAGCAGACCAAATTATTAAGGGATACATATCCTATAACATTAAGTTTATGTAATTTTGTAATATTAAAGATAAGACAATCTTTTAGGAATACAATCCATAAAATTGAATAATACCTTGACATCTGCGAGTACTATTATTGGTTTAGCAAAAAAGACTATTGAAATAGAGCGAGATGCAATCACGCACCTTTTGACTTTAGTTAACGAGGATTTTGCTAATGCAATCAATTGTATTATTACCTCCAAAGGTCGTGTTGTAATTTCGGGTATTGGTAAGAGTGCCATCATCGCATCAAAAATTGTTGCGACCTTAAACTCTACTGGAACACCTGCTATTTTTATGCACGCTGCAGATGCAATACATGGTGATTTGGGCACCGTACAGGATAATGATGTTGTTATCTGTATCTCTAAAAGCGGTAGTACCCCGGAAATTAAAATGTTGATTCCTCTTCTAAAACGAGGGAACAACAAATTAATCGCCATGACAGGAAATCCAGATTCTTTCTTAGCCAAACAGGCAGATTTTCTCTTGAATACCTTTGTCAAAGAAGAAGCCTGTCCTAACGGGTTGGCTCCTACCACAAGCACAACCGCACAATTGGTCATGGGAGACGCTATGGCAATCGTATTATTGGAACTGAAAGGTTTTAGTAGTGCAGATTTTGCAAAATACCACCCTGGAGGAGCTTTAGGTAAAAAACTCTATTTGAGGGTTGCAGATATTATAAAAAACAACCAAGTGCCCCAGGTACAACTAGATACTGAGGTGAAACAAGTCATCGTGGAAATATCTGAAAAGATGCTCGGTGTTACCGCAGTATTAGACAAGGAAAAAATTATTGGTATTATTACGGATGGGGATATCAGAAGAATGCTGAACATACACGATAATATTAAGGGGTTAACGGCAGCCGATATTATGAGTGCCGACCCAAAAACTGTCAATACCGATACGCTGGCCATAAAAGCCTTGGAAGTCATGCAACAAAAAGGAATCTCTCAATTATTAGCTATTGAAGATAGTGCATACAAAGGTGTAATTCATTTACATAATCTCATAAACGAAGGTATTTTATAATGGGCGACAAAACTACTACACCACCGAACGAGATGTCCTTTTTGGATCATTTGGAAGAATTGAGGTGGCATTTAATACGGTCTACCTTAGCTATAGTAATTATTGGTTCTGTAGCATTTTTAATGAAAGACTTTATTTTCGATACCATTATTTTTGGTCCAAAGAAAATGGATTTTCCGACCTATCGTCTCTTTTGTGAAATCGCTACTTTTTTAGGTTTTGATTCGGCTTTTTGTGCAGATAAATTACCCTTCACGATACAAAGTAGGTTAATGTCAGGTCAGTTTTCTGCCCATATTTGGACTTCTATTTGGGCTGGTTTCATCGTAGGCTTTCCTTATGTACTATACGAAGTCTGGAAATTTATTAGTCCCGGACTTTATGAGAAAGAACGAAAGAATTCAAGAGGTTTTATTCTTGTAGCTTCCTTCTTATTTTTCTTAGGCGTACTCTTTGGATACTACGTTGTAGCGCCTTTGTCTATCAATTTTTTAGGCACCTATCAGGTGAGCTCAGAAGTAACCAACGAATTTGATTTAGCTTCATATATTTCAACTATTAGGACATCTGTAATCGCTTGTGGTATTTTATTTGAACTACCTATTGTCATCTATTTCCTTACCAAAGTTGGTTTGGTTACTCCGGAAATAATGAAAAAATACCGTAAAATTGCACTGGTAATCGTTTTAATCCTATCAGCCGTAATAACACCTCCTGATGTTACAAGCCAGATTATTGTAGCCATTCCCGTTTTAATTTTATATCAGGTAAGTATTTACATTTCTAAACGGGTGTTAAAGAACGAAGCAAAAAGTGCGCGGAAAGCAGCGGACAACGCCAAAACTGCAAAAGCAAAAGCAGAAAAAGTAAAAAAAGATGTCAAACCAAATTGATGAATTTAATGCCTATCGGGCGAAGATGAACGATAAGCTTTTAGCAGATAACAACAAGGTCATAAAGCGCATATTTAACTTAGACACGAATGCTTTCTCTAAGGGTGCATTAGATGTAAAAACCAAAGAGCTTTTAGGTTTGGTCGCATCTACTGTTCTGCGATGTGATGATTGTGTAAAATATCACCTAGAAAGTTCCCATAAAGAAGGTGTTACCAAGGAAGAGCTTATGGAAACCTTAGGTATTGCAACGCTAGTAGGCGGTACAATCGTCATTCCCCATCTAAGACGTGCTTATGAGTATTGGGAAGAACTGGAAAATAAGGAAGGTTAAATAAACGATAAAACCTTTTCGTACCTATGAATAAGGTTTAGATTTGAAAAGATGAAGCTTAGAGCCGAGAACATAATGAAATCTTACCGAGGCCGAAGAGTGGTCAAAGGTATATCGTTGGAAGTAAACCAAGGTGAAATTGTTGGCCTTCTAGGACCAAACGGAGCTGGAAAAACGACATCATTTTACATGATTGTTGGTCTTATTAAACCTAATAGAGGTGCTATCTATTTAGACGACATGGAGATTACTAAATTTCCTATGTACAAACGAGCCCAAAACGGCATTGGCTATTTGGCTCAGGAAGCATCAGTCTTCAGAAAATTGAGTATTGAAAAAAATATCCTTAGTGTACTGCAATTAACCAAACTAAGTAAGAAAGAACAGCATATGAAGATGGAATCCCTGATAGAGGAATTCGGTCTTGGTCACATCAGAAAGAGTCGTGGTGATTTATTATCAGGAGGGGAACGAAGAAGGACAGAAATCGCGCGTGCCTTGGCAACCGATCCAAAATTTATTCTGTTGGATGAACCCTTTGCAGGAGTTGATCCTGTTGCGGTGGAAGACATACAACGTATTGTTGCGCAACTAAAAGACAAGAATATTGGCATCTTGATTACTGATCATAATGTACAGGAAACACTTGCCATTACGGAACGTTCTTATCTAATGTTTGAAGGCGGAATCTTAAAGTCTGGTATTCCGGAGGATCTTGCGGCCGATGAAATGGTGCGTAAAGTTTATTTGGGACAAAACTTTGAACTTCGAAAGAAGAAGTTGGACTTTTAATTACCTCCTTTTATCAATTTATGGCTATATGCGGCAACTATTCCTCCTAGCAATGGTGATAAAATATAAACGGTTAGAAAGCTATAGGTTACTTTAGGAAAAGCAGCACTTCCCCATCCAGTAAAAAAAGCTACCATTCTAGGTCCAAAATCACGGGCAGGATTAAGACCCGCTTGTGTAAATGGTGCTACAATACATATAATCACAGTAACAGTTAAACCAATAACCAGTGGTGTGGTATTATTTATTTGCTCCGGTTTCTCCGTAACGCGTAATATCACGAACACGAGGAGAAACGTCCCCAGACCCTCCATGATACAAGCTAGCGCTGCAGATACTTCCATGAAATTCTCAAAACTAGGGTTGGGAAAATACTCTCCAAACATCATGGCCGATTTTATGGACGCATCCGATCCTCGTGTAATTTCATGAACTTCCTCAAACGTTTGTATTGCATTTTCAAATATGACAAATAGCAGTAATCCCGCTAAAAAGGCTCCTAAAAACTGTGCTAGTATATAAAACGGCAGTTTCTTCCACCCTAGTTTCTTTGAAATACACATGGCTAAACTTACCGCAGGGTTCAAATGTGCAGGACATATATTTCTCGTTGTATAAATAGCAATAGCGACACCTAAACCCCATATAAGTGCAACTTCCAAAAGACTAGAGAAAGCATTAAACAAAACAGCAACAGCCACAGAACCACAGCCAAAAAAAACAAGTATAAACGTCCCTATAGACTCCCCAAGCAATTCCTTGTACTCTTTCAATTATTGAATTTTAGAAAATACGTAACTTAATTCAGTAGCAATCTGCACACTCCGCTCCAGATATTTTTCGGTCTGTAAAGGGGTATTATCAAATGCCTTAGGGTCCTCAAAAGTAAGTGGAATTCTTTTCTCTGCTCCAGGAATAAACGGACAGTTTTCATCTGCATGACCACAGGTCATAATCGCGGCAAAGTTTGCTTTTGGATTAAAAGGGTTGTCGTATGTTTTTGAAAAACTTATTATAGGATGCAAATCATCCGATAATTTGATACTATATACAGGATTATTTCCTTCTGTAAGATTGGTAATTTCAAAACCTATTGTACTTAATACGTCAATTACTTTTGGAAATAAGGCAGTTGCCTCTGTTCCTCCGGAATAGCAAAATACATTTTCTATCTTAAAATATGCGGCCATAGTCTGAGCCCATATTTGAGTTAAATGACTACGGCGTGAGTTATGGGTGCAGATAAAATTGAGGTTGATATTTACATGAGCATCTTTTTTATCTTGAATAAAATCAATCAGGCTCTGAAGTACTAGTATTCGTTCTTTAGGAATTTCTAAAATATCCAACTTGCCTATCACTTTTTGAATACGTTGGAACAATCCGGAATTTTGTATTTGCATAGCGCAATAATACAATTTATCGGAGCCTAAATTCCCTTTGAGAATAAATGCTAACGTTTATTTAATCTCAAAGGTCAATGTTGCCCAATTAGATTCATGATTCATATCTTCATCTTTTTTTTCTCCATATCAATTGTGGCTACGTACCATTTTCCTTTTAATGAAGGCTTTATGGATACAAGTATGTTTTCGTTTGTTCTAGTAGAATTTTCATTTTCATATGCATCTTGGCCTGGAACGGCTGTACTATAGTGCACAATATGATTGGCCAGAAGCTTTCCATTTCGAAGCAATTTAAAGCCAACTGCATCTCCTAGGCTAATCTGAAACGGATTGTTCATAGGCACAAATTCAATAGGATACCCTAAAGACTTCATAAAATCGATGAAGCTTTCTCCTCCTACTTGAAGCAAAGCTTTCACATGTTTAGAATAGCGCTCCTTAGCTCCCGTATTCTAATTTTTTAATGCCTTTCGCTTGGCAATAGCATGTTTTAGACCTTTATGCACTAAATAGGCTATAAAAGCCTTCGCATCCATTTCTAAAATCCTTAGCAATATGGGTATCCCTACCACATAGGTTCCAGCATTACCTGTGGCAAAATACAAATATGTAGTTTTATCTTTTATTATAAATTGACCTTCGCTTGGTTCCATCAGCTAATTAGGGCCGATAACTTTCGGATTTATAATACGGTGGCAGTGATTGCATTCTCACCAGTATTAAAAGTTCCGTTTAGCAAATATAAAGCTATGTGACTGAATTAGATTTTAAAAAATGAGCGTCTGTTTTAATAAATCACTCATGGGAGGAGAACAAAACGATGGCGAACAAAAAGAGAAAAAGACAGCTTATTTTACGCATTATAGTCGTTTTTAGATTACACCCTCCTACATAGAAAATTAAAAAGGGTTTTACTATTTTTCTAAAATGGAATACCTTTTCAAATTATAAAGTCCCCAGCAAAAAAATAATATCTCCGAGATAAGTGCAGGAGTAAATTGCATGGAAACCCCATCAAACTGTATACTTATAATTCTTTCAAAAGAGACACCTTCCATAAACAGCACGTTACTCCACGTAGCCGCATACTAAAGTTTAGCTTTGTACCTGCTCCGTATCCAAAATATTCCAATTCCTATATAAATTCCCATAACAGCTCGAAGCATATTTTTCAACTCCAAGGCTTCTCCTTTAAAAACCAAAATCAAAGGTATCAGATAAGATGGATGACCACCATAGACTCAACCCACAATAATTACGATGATAACAGAAAGCACTAAGGGTAAGTGCTTCTTCATAAGGTAGTGAACTACTTCCTGTATAATTTATAATAATACCAAGCCGCTATACCGCCTACCAAAGAAAATATGGCCAGCATTCCAAAAACATACTGATGACCTATAGCACCGGGATTAGCATCCAGTAAATAACCCATGGCGGGTCCTGCAAAAATATCCGGCGTATATCCAACTATGGAAATAAGTCCCACAGCCGTACCTGTTAATACTAATGGAATCTTGCCACGCTCCATAACTGCGAAATATAAGGAACGTGCCGCATAAACTCCGGTTGCTACCACTAAGGTGGATATAAAAAACAAGGCCGTGGACGAGTCGGAAATCATTCCTGTTGCAAATAATAAAGCACCAAAGAAAGAAAGAATAAAACTAACCAACAACCAATAGGTAGTTTGTGAGCGGTCTGCCAAAACACCTATAACCACACCTATTATTGGGCGTATGAATAATAAAAAAGTTCCTACTTGAGCTGACTGTACTTGGTCATACAACATTACGTCTTGAGCGTAGAGCGAAAATATATCGGTGATTTTATATCCTACATAGGCACAGAGAATGATGACCATTAACAAACTAACCGCAGGCAGTTTCAGCACTTCCTTGATTTGAGAAACAGTAATTTTATCTAAAATAATGGCCTTCTCCGACGCTTTATCCATCCTCATAAAAAACCAAACTAAAAAGCCAACCACCACCACAATACCTGAGGATACCAAAATTACATATCTAAATGCAGCTCTGCTTTCTGTCATCGTAGCCTCGGTAATTTCAGACGTGATAAAAATGGAAAAAATAAGGATACCCATGGTTCCGAACAAAGCACCTACCAAACCACGGCCACCATCCAAAAACCCAAAGGCCCTACCTTGTGAGTTTGCCCCTCCCCAAACGCGAGTCGCTTTTATCATGGCTGCCCAGAATAAAAAAATTGTGGTAAAGCCCCAGTAGCCATACAATGCTTTAAGAACAAGATAGCTCGGAAAGGTAGCGTATACCAATCCTCCAAGTGCGGTCGTCCAGAGTGCAACTGCAATCAGTTTTCTCGGAGGATACTTATCTGCTAAGAGCCCACCAAAAAGATAAGAAATCAAGGCAACAAAACCATACACAGAAAAGCATAATCCAAGCTGTGTATTATCCAAGGTAAATACATCCAGTACAGTAGGCCTGAATACACGGGGAAGCACAAATGGAATTATGAAAACACTTTCCCCGGCTAGTATCAATAGTAATAGATAATACCAAGGTGCTTTTTGTGTTTGATTCATAGTTGTTTTATAGGAATCCAAATTTCTTCTTCGGAATTGGAATCGTTGTTCTTGTAGTTGGCTCCTAAAACTTCAAAATGAAGACGATTATCGAGACGATACTCAGGTTTAGGTAACCAATTGGCATAAATATATTGAAAAATACTGGGGTCGCCACCAGCACCTTTGTAATCAAAAATGTCGCATAGTCCCGCTTTAAACGTAAATTCTACTATACCCACGAGAATCGCACTATACCGCGATACTTCCAAAAGTGCGTATTTCATAAATTCAAGTTTTGGCTTAAAAGCAATATAATTCTCAAGTGGATATACTTGAAGGGAAATAAAATGTTCTCCTACCCTATTTCTAATCTCTACGCTTCTTGGCATAAAATTATTCCAAAGTTTACCGGTTAGATTATTTGCTAGACTCATCGTTATAGACCTACCAATCCTCCTTTTTTCCTTTCCTTATAGTATTCTTGGCTGCATTGTCTCACCCTTTTAAATCAATTTGAAACAAACATACAGGGGCTTCCTTGTAATGGGCTGGAAGTGTGTCCGTATTTTTTAAATCGAATAGCCCTAAAAAGTCAAATCCTGCATTATCGTAGTGCTTAATAAGTTTGGTATTCTCCCCAAGGGTGTCTAAACGTACATACCGTTTATTGTTTACCTTGGCGTATTCCTTTGCCCAAGTAACAATCATACCTACAAAATTTTGACCTCTATAGTTGGGGTTGGTCGCTATACGATGTATGTAAACTGCGGTATCTATATTTCGTTTTTCCCAGATGTGCTCATCAGAAAAAGTAACTGCCCAAACGCAAGCGATTTCAGTATTGATTATTAGTTTAAATTGACGCTGCTCCGATATTTCTGTTTCAACCAATATACGTTCAAAATTAGGCCAAACAATCACTGTTTTTATGGCTTTCTGATAGGTAGAAGCTATTTTGTAAAGGCGAAAGATTTCAGTGATGTCTTCTGGGGTGGAATTGGTAATATTCATGGATTTATTTTACCTCATAAAATTTATTACTCGTTTGAACTATGGACCTTAAAAAAAATAGTTATAAATAATTTTGTTTGATTTATTAGCTCACTTTTTTACTAACCCAAAATGACTAACCAAAGAGCTCAACACATAAAAAAGAATGATAATAGGTACTGCCAAAAACTGCATCGTAATAAGGAGGACTAGGCTTATAATCAAAAAGATATAGCGAAGTACATTATCATTAAAACTCCAATTTTTAAATTTAAGAGCAAATAGCGGTAAATTACAATTCAATAAAAATGCGCTCAAAAGCGTTAACCCTATCAAAAACCATTGGTTGAGGATTATATCACTGAGTATATTGCTAGGATGATAAAACAAAATTAAGGGCAAGGAAAGAATCAACAGCGCATTGGCAGGAGTGGGTAGACCGATAAAAGAGGATACTTGGTTTTCGTCCAAATTAAATTTCGCCAAGCGATAGGCAGATGCCAGGGTAATAATAAAGCCCGAAAAAGGCAATACCGAACCGAGTTGAAAGTCGCCCAAATACGCCATCCTGTTCAATACATCATTATTCCATCCGCCCATTTGGGACGAGCCTAATAGCTGAAACATAACAATACCTGGTACTAAGCCGCTGGTTACCATGTCGGCTAACGAATCTAACTGCAACCCAAGTTCACTTTTAACATTCAAAACACGTGCTGCCAACCCATCAAAAAAGTCAAAGAAAATACCAAGGGCGACAAACAATGCTGTAAGTTCTAACTGATTTAATACCGCGAAGACTGTTGCCACACAGCCACAAAAAAGATTTAAAAGTGTAATGAAATTTGGAATGTGTTTTCGCATAGGTTGGTTTATTAGCTGTATTCGTTGCACTCGCCTAAAAATAACACAAATGATTTAGTTAAGCATTCTAAATTCCAAGAAGGGTGTAAAACACTAGTTTATTAGCTCCTTGATAACAAAAAGATACTTGCATGAATAATAAAAATCGAATATCGGATAAATCTCTTATTATTCGCATCTTTGTTGCTAGATTAATCGGAATTACAGATGTTTAAAAAAATTAGTCTTTCTATTTTCCTCATAATTCTTAGTTTACATGGGTATTCCCAAGAAGCACAGTTATCCCGACTTTCAAAACTTAGTTTGCTTACGGTAGGCACTGGGCAAGATTTAGCGGCAAAATTTGGGCATAGCGCTATACGCCTCCAAGACCCTTCAGTTGGTATAGACGTAGTATACGGGTACGGAACCTACAACTTTGAGGATCCTAATTTTTATCTAAACTTCACAAGAGGAAAACTAGACTACACTATTACACGCCACCCTTTTAGCCTGTTTGAAAGAAACTATGTTGTTGAACAACGCTGGATCAAGGAACAAGAGTTGAACCTAGATTTGGAACAACGTAAAAAGATAGTAGGTTTTCTAGAAACCAACTTATTACCAGAAAACAGATTATATACCTATGACTTTCTGTTCGAAAACTGCGCTACTAAAATCCCGGAGATTTTTGAAAAAAATCTTGGGGATGCCTTACGGTTTGATTACAATCATCTAGAAGAGCAGTTTACGTTCAGACAGCTCATTCATCAAAACCTGAACGTAAATTCCTGGTCCAATTTTGGGATAGACCTAGCACTTGGCTCCGTAATCGATAGAAAGGCTACCCCTTATGAACATCTGTTTCTACCTATTTATGTGTACGAACAACTAAAATATGCAACCGTAAATGGCACACCTATTGTAAAAAAAGAAGTGCTTATTCTTGATATCCCTACTGCACGAGATACCACGTTTTTCTTACTATCACCCACATTCTGGCTGGGACTACTATTACTAGTGGTGAGTTACTGTACGTATTCTGATTGGAAGGGAAACACCAGAACAAAATGGATAGACACCCTTTTATTTTCCCTAACTGGAATCGCGGGATTCATTATTCTCTTTCTATGGTTTCTGACAGACCATGATGCTACAAAAGCAAACTACAATATCTTTTGGGCCTTCGCACCCAATCTAATCATTGCTTTTTACCTGGTTAAAAAGCAACCTTTAAAATGGCTTAGAACATATATTAGAATTGCTTTAGTTCTATTGGTAATTAGCGTAGTTTTGTGGCTTTTAAAAGTGCAGGTGTTTTCCGTTTTAATTAGCTTCATTTTATTGGCATTGGGAATCAGATATCTGTTTCTGATATATCACTTTAAAAAACCTGCACAGCTATTTAAAAATAAAAAGTATTGAATTTGAGCCTGATATTCGCGCTTAAGTCTAATGTTTGAATTTAAAAACACGTAAACCTACCTCTGGCAGGCAACCTTGACCTTGATACTTGTAAATTTATGAATCTACTTACCGTTGAAAATATTTCTAAATCCTATGGCGAATTGGTTCTTTTTGAGAACCTTTCCTTTGGTATTAATAAAGATCAAAAGATAGCGCTAATTGCCAAAAACGGAAGTGGAAAAACATCCATACTTAATATTCTATCGGGTGCCGATAGTCCAGATACTGGGCAAGTGAATTACCGAAAAAGCACACGCGTTTCTTTTTTGTCTCAGGAACCGGTAATGGACCCTGAACTTACTGTTGAGGAAACAATTTTTGCCTCGGACAATGAGGTACTTCAAGTGATTAGTAGTTATGAAAAGGCCTTACAAAATCCCGAAGATGCAGACGCTTACCAAACTGCCTTTGAAGCTATGGATCGTTTTCAAGCTTGGGATTTTGAGACCCAATATAAGCAGATACTTTTCAAGTTGAAACTAGAAAATTTAGATGCTAAAGTAGGCATGCTTTCCGGTGGACAAAAAAAGCGATTGGCCCTAGCAGATGCCCTTATCAACAAACCAGACTTATTGGTGCTGGATGAACCTACCAACCATTTGGATTTAGAGATGATTGAGTGGCTAGAGGAATACTTTGCCAGGGAAAATATGACCCTTTTTATGGTAACGCACGATCGATTTTTCTTGGAACGCGTATGCAACGATATTATTGAGCTAGACAATGGAGTACTACACCATTATAAAGGAAACTATTCTTACTATCTGGAAAAGAAAGAAGCCCGTTTGGAGCAAGAAACGGTAGAACAGCACAAAACCGAATTACTATTTAAAAAGGAGTTAACGTGGATGCGACGCCAACCTAAGGCACGTACTACTAAATCCAAATCAAGGATTGACGATTTTAATACGATTAAGGAAAAAGCTAGCAACCGCAGAAAGGAGCATGAGGTGCAGCTAGAGCTTAACATGGAGCGGATGGGCAGTAAGGTGGTAGAATTTGTCAAGGTTTCAAAATCCTATCCCAACAAACTTATTCTTAACAAGTTCGATTATAACTTCAATAGAGCGGAACGCATAGGCATCATTGGTAAGAATGGAACAGGGAAATCCACCTTTCTTAATATCCTTTCCGGAAGGGACCAACCAGATAGTGGAAAGGTCATTATTGGGGAAACCATAAAATTTGGCTACTACACTCAAATAGGAATTAAAATAAAAGCGGGGCAAAAAGTAATCGATGTTATCCGGGAGTTTGGGGATTATATTCCCTTGATGAAAGGCAAGCAGATTTCTGCCCAACAGCTATTGGAGCGGTTTCTATTTGACCGTAAAAAACAATACGACTTCGTAGATAAACTGAGCGGTGGTGAACGTAAACGCCTTTACCTTTGTACCGTTTTAATTCAGAATCCTAACTTTTTAATCCTAGATGAACCTACCAATGACTTGGACATTGTAACCCTAAATGTCTTGGAGAGTTTCTTGTTGGATTTTCAAGGATGTCTCCTTGTCGTTTCTCACGATAGGTATTTCATGGATAAAATTGTAGATCACTTATTTGTTTTTCGGGGTGATGGTGTTGTAGAAGATTTCCCAGGCAACTATTCTGATTATCGCGCCTATGAAGATAGCCAGGTACAGGAGAAAAGAGAGCTTAAAGAAAAAGCCGATACTTCTAAAGCCACCTGGAAAAAAACCGAAACTACAAACAAACTTTCCTATAACGACCAAAAGGAGTACAAACAATTGGAGCGAGACATTAAAAAATCAGAGTCCAAGAAGGTGGAACTCCAGGCTAAATTCGCTGATTCCTCTTTATCAGGAGAGGAAATCGCTGCCTTATCTATAGAACTTGGCGAACTATCGGAAACCATTAATCAAAAAACTGAACGTTGGTTTGAGCTTTCGGCCATGATGGAGGGATAACCACGTTGTTGCTTTAGCAATTACATTTGCTTTGCTACGCTAAAAATCGAAAGTAGGACAGAACTACTAAAGACCTAAGACTAAATTTATTTCATCTTATTTTACTAAAGTCTTATTGTACATAAAGCGCAAAGACCTCAACTAAACAGGTTCAAAATTATTTTCCTTACCAAATCCAAAAAATAACCACAAACAAACGACACCTTTTTTCGATAAGGTGTTTTTGGCGCTCATGCCGTTTACCGAACAAATTTTGCACTTCAACCAAACTGCTGTCAGATACGGAGTAATGTGGGTTATTCGGCGAACGACTACCCTCTAGAACAGACTTGCTGGCGTTATAATAGTGTAACAAACGCAAGTCATAAAAACAATAGCTACCATCTTCTTTATCTTCTTCATCGGAATGAGCGCAAAAGCTCAGAACAACATAACAGCTGTTAATGTAGAAACTATTAAAATAACTACCGTTATCGAAACTACTACTGAATTGAAGGAAGAGAACACTGCGGAAGTTGCAAGACTTTACAAGTTTAAAAATGCTAGAGTAACTAAAGTATTGACTTTTACTACAAAAAGAAACAAAGCTAAAATGGCTTAATATAATATCGACTAACGCTCATGATTTAAGTGCCCATTAATTAAACCTCCTGCCAGAGTTCATTATTAGTGGGCATTTATCATTATAATAGTAGTAAGGGCTGATGAAGAAGTTGACTCACCAGGTGTTTAGAGCGCTATCAAGAACATCACCCAGTACATTAAAAAGACACTTCTTCAGCATTAGACAAAAAAAGATAAACATTACACTTCTTGAACACTCCTATCTTTATAACCAAATCTCCACTAAAAAATAGAGTGCGTATGACTACCTTTGATAAATTTTGAATTGCAGCAGTGTACCGGTTTATTTATTATATAAAGTTTCTCCTTTCGGCAACCAATCAGCATGGCGTGCACTCTCCGTTCATATACGGGTTCGTTACTAAGGGTTTATACCGTAAAGGAAACAAAGACCTTTCGGTTACAGAAAATGTTTTAGTAAAAAGCATATCCTATTTTTCACACAAAAATATTGGCTTGGTAACCGATTCCAATGAACTCAAAATAAAGTTGAATACCATATTTGAAGAGTTGGACTACGGCTCTTTTCCTTTTGATATTATTTATGCGAATGTATTAGGCAAACCATTTAAAACTATTGGAAAACAATATATTCATAATGAAAGTATGCTCATCATAGAGGGCGTACACGCCACAAAGAAAAGCCGTACCATGTGGAACGCATTAAAAGAGCAAGCGCATGTTCGTGTTACTTTGGATCTGTACCACTGTGGTATCGTATTTTTCAGAAAAGAACAAGCAAAGGAACATTTTAAGATACGGATATAATCCCTTAATTTTAATCACTAATCCTAGACCATGAACAATACCGTATACATTACTCTTGGAGTCGTTTTTGCGATTTATGTAGGTTTCCGTTTTATGAATAGAGGAAAATCAAGAGATAGAAAATCAAGAAAATTCATGGAGGATTATAAACGAAAAAAGGAACAGAAGTAGGCCCTTGCAATTGGTAGTAAGAACAGAAAAGTTCAAAAGTCAACATGAAAATAGGGGTACTGAGAAATATCATTCGACTGTCCGCTAACCACTATCAATTGCCTGCTTTCAAAAACAGTAACAAAAGAAACCTGAAATACTACGCTTCAGGCTTCCTAAAAATCCAAAAGAAACATATGAAAATTTATACCAAAACCGGAGACAAAGGAGAAACAGCACTCTTTGGCGGCACGCGTGTTCCTAAACATCATATCCGTATAGATAGCTACGGAACCGTAGACGAGCTTAATTCCTGGTTGGGGCTTGTTCGTGACCAAAAAATAGACACTTCAACCAAACAAGAACTTACCACAATACAAGAAGACTTGTTCACCCTTGGCGCAATTTTGGCAACGGACCCAGAAAAAGCAGTATTAAAAAATGGTAAAGAGCGGCTCAATATTCCAAGAATTAAGGAATCCCATATCCAAAAACTAGAAGTAGCCATAGACACTATGGAAAAAGATTTGCCACAAATGACACATTTCATACTTCCCGGTGGCCACACTACCGTGTCATACTGTCATATCGCACGTACCGTTTGTAGAAGGGCAGAACGCATGGCGACACTTTTACAAGAAAACGAACCTTTTGATGAACAGGTTCTCTCTTATTTAAACCGTCTCTCGGACTATCTGTTTGTATTGGCACGAAAATTGTCAAAAGATTTGAAGGCAGAAGAGGTAAAATGGATTTCAGAAAAAACGGACTAATAAAACTCAAATTTCTTCGTTATCAATTTACAAAAGCGTTAAATGTTGATAACTAAAACGAAATAATTGCGAATTATCTTGGCTGCCATTATTTAAAAATTATTTTTGCAAAAATATAAAAAAACATTGTTACCATGTATTGGACATTAGAACTAGCATCTTATTTAAGTGATGCACCTTGGCCGGCAAGTAAAGATGAGTTGATTGACTACTCAATCAGAACCGGTGCGCCTTTAGAGGTTGTAGAAAACTTACAATCCATGGAGGAAGAAGGTGGTGAAATCTACGAATCAATTGAAGAGATTTGGCCAGACTATCCCACGGAAGAAGACTACCTCTGGAACGAGGACGAATATTAGCGCTACATTTAGCTAAAACATAAGCATACTATTTGGTTATAAACAAGGTATATAAAATAGGCTGTATCATTTTATGACGAACTACCTTTTGTAGGCTTACATATTATAATTACTACTAAAAAGTCTCCTTGGAGGCTTTTTTTTTATGTAATTTTGACAGTAATAAAAGGTATTTTAGACTATTGTAGAGACTGGAATGGCTTTTGTTCCTAATTGATATATAAGTTGTAAAAATCGATTTTAATTAATATAAAAAACCTCTTAGAGATTAAAACCTCTACGTATTCGGTACAAATACATAAAAACATATGAGTTTCATAAATTCCGTCTTAAAGGCTTTTGTTGGCGACAAATCAAAAAAAGATGTAAAAGAGCTTCAACCTCTTGTAGAACAAATAAAGTCTTTTGAAGCCGATATGGAAAAACTGAGTTTGGATGAAATCCGTCAGAAAACCATCGATTTTAAGCAAAAAATACAAGACTCCTACAAAGACATCACTGCCCAAATAGCCGAGCTAGAAAAAGAAGTTCACGAGTCTACCGACATCGATAAAAACGAGGATAGCTACACACAAATAGATATTCTAAAAGAAGAGGTCTACACTATTTCAGAAGCTACCTTAAACGAAATATTACCTGAAGCTTTTGCTGTAGTAAAGGAAACGGCAAAACGTTTTGTTGATAACGAAACCCTCACCGTTACCGCATCTGAAAACGACAGAAAGTTATCTGGCAGTAAAGACTATCTTTCCTTGGACGGCGATAAAGCGATTTGGAAAAATTCTTGGGATGCGGCCGGTAAGCAAGTGACCTGGGACATGGTGCATTATGATGTACAGCTTGTTGGAGGTATTGCCCTGCACCAAGGTAAAATTGCTGAAATGCAAACTGGGGAAGGCAAAACATTGGTAGCGACCCTACCGTTATATTTGAATGCACTAACAGGCAACGGAACCCATTTGGTTACCGTTAACGACTACCTAGCAAAAAGGGATAGTGCATGGATGGCCCCAATTTTTGAATTTCACGGCCTTTCCGTAGACTGTATAGACCACCATAGACCTAACTCCGACGGCAGAAGAGCAGCCTATAACGCAGATGTCACGTATGGCACTAACAACGAGTTCGGTTTTGATTACCTAAGGGATAACATGGCACATACGCCAACAGATTTAGTACAGCGACCACATAATTATGCGATTGTAGATGAGGTAGATTCTGTTTTGGTAGATGATGCACGTACGCCGCTTATCATATCTGGGCCTGTACCGGAAGGAGACCGACACGAGTTTAATGAATTAAAACCAAAAGTCAACGAAATCGTTCAAAAACAGCGTCAGCATTTAACAGGTATTTTGGCCGAAGCAAAAAAACTGATTGCAGAGGGCGACACCAAAGAAGGAGGATTTTTATTACTTCGCGTTTTCAGAGGACTGCCAAAAAATAAAGCACTGATAAAATTCCTGAGTGAAGAAGGGGTAAAACAGCTCTTGCAGAAAACAGAGAACTTTTACATGCAAGATAATAACAGGGAGATGCCTAAAGTCGATGAAGACCTATTGTTTGTGATAGACGAAAAGAACAATCAGATAGAACTTACAGATAAGGGAGTAGACTATATCTCTGGGGAGAAAGACAGGGACTTTTTTGTAATGCCAGATATAGGAGGTGAAATCGCTAAGATTGAAAATCAAGGTTTAGAAATTGAAAAAGAAGCAGAAATTAAAGAGGAGCTTTTTAAAGACTTTACCATAAAAAGTGAGCGCATTCATACCATGAGTCAATTGTTAAAAGCATATACTCTATTTGAAAAAGATACGGAATATGTGGTAATGGAAAACAAGGTGATGATTGTAGACGAGCAGACTGGTCGTATTATGGATGGTCGTAGATATTCGGACGGATTGCACCAGGCCATTGAAGCTAAGGAAAATGTAAAAATCGAAGCATTAACCCAAACCTTCGCCACGGTTACTTTACAGAATTTCTTTAGAATGTATAGCAAGTTGGCCGGTATGACTGGTACAGCAGTAACAGAAGCTGGAGAGTTATGGGAAATCTATAAATTGGATGTAATGGAAATTCCAACCAATAGACCGATTGCCAGGGATGATCGTAATGATTTGATTTACAAAACAAAACGGGAAAAATACAACGCGATTATAGACGAGGTTACCAAATTGAGCCAGGCTGGAAGACCCGTTCTTATTGGTACTACCTCTGTAGAAATATCTGAATTGCTTTCTAAACTTTTAAGTGTCCGTAAAGTACCGCACAACGTATTGAACGCAAAACTTCATAAGAAGGAAGCAGATGTAGTTGCAGAGGCAGGTTACGCAGGAGTAGTGACCATTGCTACGAACATGGCAGGACGTGGAACAGATATCAAACTCTCCAACGAGGTAAAAGAATCTGGCGGACTTGCTATTGTAGGTACAGAACGACATGATTCCCGTAGGGTAGATAGACAGTTAAGAGGACGTTCTGGGCGTCAAGGAGATCCAGGAAGCTCTCAATTCTACGTTTCCTTAGAGGATAACCTAATGCGGTTGTTCGGTTCGGACAGGGTGGCCAAGATGATGGATAAGATGGGACTTGAAGATGGTGAAGTCATTCAGCACAGTATGATGACCAAATCCATTGAACGCGCACAGAAAAAAGTAGAGGAAAATAACTTTGGTGTGCGTAAACGTTTATTGGAGTATGATGATGTGATGAACGCACAACGTGAGGTAGTTTATAAAAGAAGACGTCATGCATTGCAAGGAGAACGTTTAAAGGTAGATATTGCCAATATGGTTTACGATACCTGTGAAGTGATTGTAGAGGGCAACAAAGGCGCCAGTGATTATAAAAATTTTGAGTTTGAATTAATAAAATATTTCTCCATGACCTCCCCTATTACAGAGGAAGAATTTGGAAAATTAAGTGCACAAGAAATTACCGGGAAAGTCTACAAAACAGGTTATGAGTATTATAAGCAGAAGATGGAGCGTAACGCCGCTTCCGCTTTGCCTGTTATAAAACAAGTATATGAGGACAAGTCCAACAACTTTGAGCGTATTGTAGTGCCGTTTACGGATGGCATTAAAAGTCTTAGTGTGGTGACTAATTTACAAGAAGCCTATGATAGCGAAGGAAAGCAATTGGTTACAGATTTTGAGAAAAACATCTCACTTGCTATTATAGACGACTCTTGGAAAACACATTTGAGAAAAATGGATGAACTAAAACAATCGGTTCAATTAGCGGTACACGAGCAAAAAGACCCTTTATTAATCTATAAATTCGAAGCGTTTGAACTTTTCAAAGAGATGATTGAGAAAGTGAACAAGGAAATTATTTCTTTCTTGTTCAAAGGAGAACTACCTTCTGAAAATTCAAACGAGATACAAGAAGCTCGTAAAGTACAACAAAGTAAGGAAAATTTACAGACCTCTAAAGCCGAAATTCCTAATAGTGATGAACTTGCAGCCCGCAGCAGAGCTGTAGGTCAGAACCAAGGGCAACGTCCACAAGTGACTGAAACCATTACCAGAGAGCAACCAAAAATTGGCAGAAACGAACGCGTAACCATAAAGAATGTTATGTCCGGCGAAAGCAAGACCGTTAAATTCAAGCAGGCCGAACCCTTACTCCATAAAGGTGAATGGGTAATTACTCAAGATTAAACGCTTAGCAATAGGCACTAAAAGATAGTACCTATTTTGGGTTACGCTGCGGTCAATACCAAAGTAGCTATAGTATTTGAAAAGTGGCTATATTTTTATTTGTTCCTTAAGTTTTTAAAAATAAGATATAATGGCTTCTTTCCTCATCCGAGGAGAGAAGCCATTATAATTTTAAAACCCAGAGAATCTATTTGGTGACAAAGAGAATTAATATGACAAAAGATTAAAAAATTAAAGGTTTTAAACTGTCATTAATTACGCTATCTTTCGGTAAGAAAACAGACTTTAATTATTTAACTAAAGCCTTTTGTCTTTGCAAACGACAAAAAAGACATCGAATATTAAACTCCCAAGTGAGTTGAATATCATGACTTTTGTTGTTTGATGTGCACGCATACCTAGTCACTTAATTACTAAAAAAATACTAATCATTAAATACTATTATTATGGCAAAAAGTCAAGACGCAAAAAAAAATGTCAAAAAAGAACCTGCAAAAACAGCTAAAGAAAAGAAAGAAGAAAAGAGATTAAAGAAGTCGAAGTAGTATCGTAATTACCTCAAATAACTTGTTTAATGGTGAAATTAAATTTTAATTTAATTTCACTAACAAAAGAAATATAGACCTTTAATGATTTATATTTCTTTTGTCACTGGTTTTTAACATGGATAATAATCCAACTTCCATTCAATAGAACCCAACCTCTTATCCTTGAATTACTAAACTATATTATGAAACTAAACTTATTATCCTGTGACGCTCAGAAACCAGATAGAAGGGCTATTGCTAAATGTATTGAAGCCGTTTCATCTAATATTGATGCATCCTTGTCGAATGAACTTACAGATATACTACTAGAAGGAGACCCTGTAGATATACTGATGGAAGACAAAAATTCTGGTTCTGCTTTAAGGGCTTTACGAAAATTAAGCATCGACTACGAGATTATAGAATAAGCCAAATCTTCTGTTATACCCTTTATTATTTGCGTTATAAGAGAACGTAAGAAAATAAATAGGGCTCTATCGTTTACTGTTTAGACCTTCTTGAGTTATCGATATACCGTCAGGAGCCCCGTTTCAATGTACATCTAGCCAATTATCTAAGTAACTTGTAGTGTAATTAATTCCGACTACCTATTACATATTCAAGAACGAAGTTTCTTAGTTCTATAAATATGCTCGTCGCAAGTGGGGGTATTGCCCTTAAACAGTTTTGCTTTTGGAAAGACCTCCAAATTAAAGATAGTTTTAGTGGGAACCGGCATAAGAGGTACTACCTTTTGGGGAAACACTTATTGGACACTTACTCTGATATTTTAGAATTCGTGGGTCTTTACGATAGCAATTCAAATCGACTATCTTGTGGAAAAGGGTATATAAGAACCAACTGCCCACTGTTTACTGACTTTGATAAAATGGTAAAATAGACCAAACCAGATTTAGTTATTGTCACCATCAAAGATTCCAATCATCATGAATTTATGATAAAAAGTCTGGAAATGGGTTGTGATGTGCTACCGGAAAAACCAATGGACACGGACGAAATTAAATGCCAAAGTATTATAAAGTTTAAAAATGTCTAAAAAAAACCTAATCGTCGGTTTCAATTATAGTTGGAGTCCTTGTGCCACCAAAATAAAAGTACTGTTACAAAATGACACTGTAAGAGAATTGGTTTCGGTTGATTTTAATTGGTATTTAAACACCTACCACGGTGCCTTTTACTTTAGACACTAGCATGGTGAAATGGAAAGTAGCGGCTCGTTATGGGTACATAAAGCTACCCATCATTTCGACTTACTGAATTGGTGGATAAATTCAGAACCAAATAAAGTTTTTGCCAACGGTGATCTTGAGTTTTATGGTAAAAACGGAACACAACGGGGGCCAAACTGCAGAACCTGTGGTTTTACGGATTCCTGCAAGTTCTATTGGGACATCAACCGATGAATTTTCCAAAGAACGCTACGTGGAACATGAAGATGGTTATATACGTGATAATTGCCTGTTTAGTGAAAACATAGCTATTTAATATAAGATGTCCGCTCAAGTAAAATATACCGACAATACTATCCTCAATTACTCCCTAACCACCTAGTCCCCTTTTGAGGGTTGGCGTATAGCCCTTAACGGCACCAAAGGCCAAATAGTGGCTTGGCAAGATATTCCCTACCATAAAATGAATACCGTAGACGAGGCAGAGAAACACGCCAAGGAAATAGAACAGTCGCAACAAGAAGAAAGGTATATAGAGCCCATAATTATGCACAAACTTTGCCAAGAGCACGAGACCGTAGACGTACAAATGGAAAAAAGCGCGCACGGTGGCGGCGTTTAGCGTTTGCATGATAAAATATTCGTATACCAAGATACTACTGACAAATTTGATAGGACAGTCGGGACTACGAGACGGTGCCATGTCAATTTTAATTGGTATTGCAACACATAAAAGCGTGCAGGAGAAAAAACCCATTTCTATTGGTGATTTAACAGATTTAAAGCCAATAAAGAGAAGGATGTAAAGTTTTTTTTAGCTTCCTACTTTCGGAATGTTAAAAAGTATTGGAATTATTGAGTAAACATGATTAGTTTTACATTTGGGTAACAAAAACTAATATCGAATCAAAACGTTTTATATGAACGATTCACATGTAGATCAAGAACGTCTTAAAGATAAGGTTTCTCTTATTTTAAAGGTAAACTACGTTTCTAGTGCTTTGTCCCTAATTTTTGCGGCTATCTGCTATTTCGGACTAAACATAAAGCAGATAATTCCTGTTATTTTTGTGGCTTTTGGTATTTGCAACCTTCTAAATACTTGGGCATTTCACAAGTATAAAAACATCACTACCACCTATAATATTTCCTCTATAATGGCGCTTATTAGTGCCTTAATCATTACCCTCTATAGCGGCGGCATCAATAGTCCCTTTATTTTTACGCTGGCCTTGATTGTCTTTGCTGGTTATGTTACCACGAAACGATACGGACAGGTGTACCTTATTCTTGTTTTTTGTCTGGTACTCTTAATTTTTTTGCAAAGCATTCCTGACCTTAGTATCACAGAAAATATAATTCCAGAGGGTTCAAAAGACCTGTTTAACCTCCTTTCCGTTTTATTCTCTATGTTTCTTCTAGGTAATATATTCGGTAAGAACTTACTAAAAACACACCATGCGCTGTACCGTTCCAAAAAAGAACTTACTGCACAAATGGAAGAAAAGGAAACGCTACTAAAGGAAGTACATCATCGAGTAAAAAATAACTTACAAACCGTATCCAGCTTACTGAGTCTGCAGTCACGTAATGTGGAAGAGGCAAGAATGAAAACCCTACTTAAAAGCACACAGAACAGGGTTATTTCTATGGCAATGGTTCACGAAATGCTCTACATGCGAAATGATATTACTCAAATAGAGTACAAATCTTATGTACAGGAATTGAGCGAGTACCTCATAAGGTCTATTAAAGGACTGGACAGTAAGGTGCAGCTAAAAATCGATATTCCAGATATAAAATTAGGCATAGATACGGCCATACCATTGGGGCTCTTGATTAACGAGGCGGTAACTAATGCCTTAAAATATGGTTTTGCTGATGAAGAAGAAGGTGAAATATATATTGTCTTAAATAAAGAACTGGACAAACAATATGTACTTAATATTGGTGACAACGGTAAAGGTTTCCCAGAAACAATAACCCATAAAAATTCCAAGTCATTAGGGCTAAAGCTCATCCATAACCTCACTCGGCAATTAAAAGGTACTATCCAAAGAGACGTTAGTAAAAAAGGAACTAACTACATCATCAGATTCCACGAAATAACGCAGCAGTTGCACCCAGCAGTGTAAACTAAAATTTATTTTAGATTTTATCTTCATAGTGCTTAGTATAAATTACTTCTCTCTGCTGCATTTTAAAGGGATAATAGGTATATTTAAGCAGCAACATTAAAACAACGTTACATGTTAAGAAAATTACTACTCTTAGTAGTCCTCTTTGGGAGTACCTTAAACGCTCAGGATTATTTCTATCAAAAATTTAAACCTTTTAACGAGAACATTCCATCTCCAGAAGCTTTTTTAGGCTACGGTATCGGAGAGCACCATACCAGGCACGATCTCATCGTTGCCTATTTCGAAAAATTAGCAGAAGTTTCTGACCGTGCTAGGATTCAATACTACGGAAAAACCCACGAGGGCAGAAAACTCGTTATGCTTACCATTACCGCTCCGGAAAATGGCAACAACTTAGAGCAACTACAAGAAGCTCATTTAGCATTCACTGATCCTTCAAAATCAGTTTCCAATTATGATGAGGTACCTATCTTCATTAATCTTGCATACAACGTACACGGAAACGAACCATCAAGCTCAGAAGCTGCTTTATTGTCGGCATATACCTTTGCGGCTTCAGAAAATCCAGAAATCCTGAATTATCTAAAACACTCGGTCATATTTATAGACCCTACTATTAATCCAGACGGTCGTGATCGTCATAGCCAATGGGCAAATACCTACCAAGGTACACCTGAGGTAGCAGACCCACAAGATGCCGAACACAACGAATACTGGCCAGGAGGAAGGACAAATCACTATTGGTTTGATCTCAACCGAGATTGGCTACTAGGCATCAACCCTGAAAGTAGAGGCAAATTGAATTGGTACCACCAATGGTATCCAAACGTAGTAACAGACTTTCATGAAATGGGCACCCAAAGCACCTATTTTTTTGAACCTATGAAAGCTAACGCGTCTATGGATCCGATTATGCCCAAAGAAAACTATGAGGATCTCAACACACTTTTTGGTAACGAATTTGCTAAAGCTTTAGATAGTATCGGTTCGCTATATTTTACAAAAGAAGTTTTTGATGGCACGTATCCCGGCTACGGGTCTTCGTATCCAGATTTACAAGGAGGCCTAGGATTGTTATTTGAGCAAGCAAGTTCTCGCGGACACAGACAAACCACCGCGTTTGGCGAAATCACCTTTGCATTTACCATAAGGAATCAATACACATCAAGTATTACTACAGTGAAAACTGCAGTAAATAATAAAGCGTACATGCGCAAATATCAGCAGCAGTTCTTTAAAAGTGGCCTTACGAATGCTGCAAAGAGTAAAATCAAGGGCTATACTTTTGGCGATGTGCATGACCAAAACCGTACCAAGGCCTTCATAGATAAATTATTATTACATAAAATTGAAGTGTACCGTTCTGGAGATAAGTACACGGTGCCTACAAATCAGGCACAGTACAGAATGGTGCAAACAATGTTTGAAACCTATAACAAGTATAGGGACAGCGTTTATTATGATGCTTCAGCATGGTCTTTGGGTAATTTCTATAATATGAAATACAAGTCGGTAAATACGCTTCAACTTGGGGATAAAATCACCAGTGCAGAAAATCTTGCTAAGCAACCTCCGGTTGAAAAATCAGATTATGCCTATGTGATGGATTGGGACGATTACAATGCCCCGGCAGCTCTACATTATTTACAACAAAAAGGTATCGTTGCTTCCTCTGCGGCTAAACCGTTTACTTCTAAGACCAGAAAAGAGGTGAAAAATTTTAATTATGGTGCAGTTTTGGTTAGCGTGAGTCTTCAAAAACAGGATGCAGCATCGGTACATAAAGCGATTAGAGAAGCACAGGATAAATTCGATGTCCCCATTTTTGCAGTGGATTCTGGGCTTAACCTTAAAGGCATTGATTTAGGCAGTAGTAATATCCGTCCTATTAAAAAAACTAAGGCAGCCATGCTTATAGGAGATGGTGTACGTTCCTATGAGGCCGGAGAAGTTTGGCATTTGTTGGATACCAGAGTAGGCATGCCAATTACCAAAATTCCAATGCGTAATTTCAATAAGGTAAACTTGGACAAGTATACAAGTCTAGTTATGGTTTCTGGCAAATACGACCTATCGGAGAAGCAAGTAGCCAAAATAAAAGACTGGACGAGTAAAGGCAATACCTTGATTACTATCGGAACAGCAAGCAAATGGGTTATCGACAAAAAAATAGTAGACGAAAAGCTCACTAAAACAGAAAAGGATTCTACTAAAATCACGGAAAGGAAACCCTATGTAGATGCCCGTGAGAATATTGGCAAAGAAAGTGTTGGTGGTATTATCCTAAAAGTCGATTTGGATATAACCCATCCCCTAGCCTACGGTTATCGAGACACGACCATTCCGGTATATAAAAACAATACGGTGTGGCTAACTCCGAGTAAAAACTCCTATGCTACGGTGGCCAGGTATGCTAAAAAGCCGCTTATTGATGGCTTCGTTACGAAAAAAAACATGGAGGAAAACATAAAAACCTCTGCCTCTTTACTTGTCAGCAAAGTCGGTAGCGGAAGAGTAGTCCTCTTTGCCGATAATCCAAACTTTAGAGGTTCTTGGTACGGTACGAATAGACTCTTCTTGAATGCGCTTTTTCTTGGGGATAAAATAAATATACCTTCAGAAGATTAAAACTTCCTGACCAATACATATTCATTCCAAAACATACATGATGAAAAAAATACAGTTATTCTTACTCTTGTCCCTTCTAACAGCAAGTACGCTGCTAGCGCAGTCGATGCAAGGAGACGGACCACACTCCCAATTGATTATTAGAGGTGTTATGCTTATCAATGGTAATGGAGCACCACCACAAGGTCCCATAGATATCGTTGTTGAAAATAATATTATAAAAAAGATTGAGGTCGTTGGTTATGACGGCGTTCCCATAAATGAAAGTAAAAGACCACAATTAAAACCTGGTGGTAAAGAACTCGATTGCAGCGGCATGTATCTGTTGCCTGGGTTCATTGATATGCACGGTCATATTGGTGGAACATCTCAAGGAGCAGAACCCGACTATGTATTTAAATTGTGGATGGCACATGGTATTACTACCGTTAGGGAGCCAAGCGGTAGAGGTATCGATTTTGCTTTGGATTTAAAAAGAAAAAGTGCAAAAAATGAAATAATAGCGCCACGTATTCAGTCTTATACCGGTTTCGGACAGACAAGTAAGACGTTTAACCCCTTGAACGATATTCCCATCTCTACAACGGAACAAGCAAGAGAATGGGTACGAGCGAATGCAAAGAAAGGAGCGGACGGTATCAAGTTTTTTGGAGCCGAACCAGAAATAATGGCTGCTGCCTTGGACGAGAATAAAAAGTTAGGGCTAGGTTCTGCATGTCACCATGCACAAATGAGCGTTGCGAGATGGAATGTGCTACATTCTGCAAGAGCAGGACTTACATCTATGGAACACTGGTACGGTCTCCCAGAAGCCCTATTTGACGATAGAACAGTACAAAACTACCCGCTAGATTACAACTACCAAAACGAGCAACACCGTTTTGAAAATGCCGGTAAACTTTGGGAACAAGCAGCAGAACCCTATTCCGATCATTGGAATGCCGTTATGAACGAACTATTGGAGCTTGACTTTACCTTAGATCCTACTTTTAATATCTATGAAGCGAGTAGAGATTTACAGCGTGCAAGAAGAGCCGAATGGCACGAGACCTACACCTTGCCATCTTTATGGGAGTTCTACCAACCTAGCAAGATATCGCACGGGTCTTACTGGCACGACTGGGGTACGGAACAGGAAGTGGCATGGAAAAAGAACTATAAACTTTGGATGACCTTTATCAACGAATATAAAAACAGAGGCGGCCGCGTAACCGCGGGCTCGGATTCTGGATTTATATTTCAATTATATGGTTTTGCTTATGTGCGAGAACTGGAACTACTACGGGAAGCTGGTTTTCATCCTTTAGAAGTTATTAGAGCAGCCACCTTAAATGGAGCAGAGGCTTTAGGAATGGCTGATAAAATTGGTTCTGTTTCCATAGGAAAATTAGCAGATTTTGTAGTGGTCGAAGAAAATCCACTTAAAAACCTAAAAGTACTTTACGGAACTGGAGCTATTAGACTTACCGAGGATAATAAAGTGATACGCGCTGGCGGTGTCAAATACACGATAAAAGATGGCATTATATATGACGCCAAAGCACTATTGGCTGATGTGAAAAGGCAAGTTGACGAAGCTAAAAGCGAAGCCAACTATACTATCAAACAACCGGGAATGAAAGACTAAGGCCTCCTAATTTAGAATTTTTTAGAGGTGCTTCGAACTTTAATAGGCCGAAGTACCTTTTTTGTTTTTAGCAAAAGGGTTTTGTACATAACTACTAAAGCCAAAGAAACTAAAAGAATAACTAAAATCATATAACTCGTTTTTAGGAAAGTACAGTAGTATACTCTCAATAATTAGTAAACAAAGACTAGGTCAATTTTGGTCTATCCTTTTTTGTTTTGAAAGATAAAGCCTTTTTTACTCTAGAATTTTGGTGCCGGTACAAACGAGCTACCTTGTTCTGCGTTTTCGTCCCAACTTTTTCCAAAGAGATAAAAATAGGAAGGTCAGTAACCAAAACGACATCTATTTGAGCAGTGCTAACTTTATCATTGGTTTTCCCGTCTTGTGCTACTGCGGCAGCGTTAAGAAAAAGAAGTATAAATACGGTTAAAACAGCTTTCATAATAATCGTTTGGGTTACTCAAAGATGACCCTGATTTAAGTTCACTCTTTTTGTATACCGCTGAAATACTAGCTTTTTCGTTGTTTGTAAACATCTTGGATAAAGCGTAAAGAAGGGTCGGTAAACTGGAAAAGGGTTCAAAACCAATCATCTTTAAAGCATAGTCATTCACCGATGATTTTAAGTATTCAAAAGTCCGGTGTCGTAGGTCAGATACAAGTAAAACTCATAAAAAGTAGCGCCTATATCGCTATTTCGCTATGACCAAAAAACAACTATTATATACTTCAAAACATAAAAATTCATAATTTAGCTAGTAATGAAAAAGAAAATATTCAGCGTCAGCAATAGCATTCTTCTGGTCTTTTTAGCCTTATTACTTATTCCCCAAACACGAACGCCTATTCAGGTTGCAATTAATAGAGTTAAAATGTTAGTGTTATCGCCATCCGCTATAGATGAAGTTGAACAAACTCAGCTACAGCCATTTAACTATGAAGTAAAAGATTTAAATGGCACTTCAACTATGGTAGAAGTTGGGATGGGAAGGGTTGCGTTTCTTAGTTATTGGGCAACGTGGTGTCCACCCTGTATTGCAGAACTACCCAGCATTCAAAAACTACATGTGGATTATGGCGATAAAATGGATTTTATATTGCTTACGAATGAAGACCCAGCAGTTGTGCGTCGTTTTTTAGAAAAGCAGCGCTATAAGCTACCGGTATATTTCCCCAGTATAACAACCCCAGAAGTACTTTATGAAACTAGTATTCCCACCAACTATATCATTGATGCCTCCGGAAAAATTATAATAAAAGAAACAGGAGCGGCAGATTGGAATAGTCCAAAGGTTAGGAAGTTGTTGGATAGTTTAATAGCTAATTAATTTCCACTTTTATTAATTAGGGTATATACAATACCGACTAATACAATACTAAATTCAACTTTGCAGCTCTAAAAGTATTAAGGCTTCCCTTTTTGATTATGCTGCAGCAGGGTCACTAAAAAAAGATGCTCAAAAGAAACACTTGAATACAAAAAATTACAAGCAAAGAACACCAGAATAAGCCTTAGGAATCCGTTATCTTTTTTTACCCTTCTTACCAAAATTCTTATCGCCTCTGGTTTTGGGTTTGGAATATTTTTTTTTTATAATCCACTTATAAGAACCGCCTTGGTTCTGTTTGCTATTCTTCTCAGACTTTTCATGGAAGCTGGCGCCTCGTTCCTCTTCGTTTTCGCGTAATGGGTTTTCGTGCTCTATGTGTTTGGGCTGTTCATCACGCGTTAAGCGTTTGGCGATTTCTACGTCCTTGGGAAGTGCTATTTCCTCAATTTCTGTTGCCATAAGGGCTTCAATCGCCTCTTTGGCCTCTTCCTCTTTTTCAGTATACAGCAATATAGATTTACCTTCCTTCTCTGCCCTACCCGTACGACCAATACGATGCATATAATTCTCTGGATATGCTGGCGTATCAAAATTAATGACATGGGAAATCTCTTCTAAATCGAGACCTCTGGCCATAACATCGGTCGTGACTAGAATTCGGTTCTGACCAGAGTCGAACTGTTTAATAGAGCGCATTCTATAATTCTGGGTCTTGTTGGAATGGATAATACAAAGCTCCTCGCTAAAAAACTCCGCTAACTCCTGAAAGAGTAAATCTGCGGTTCGCTTACTGGAAACAAAGACCAATACCTTATGGAAGGCTTCTGTGTCCTGTAACAGATGTATCAATAAATTAACCTTGGTATAAAAATTAGGCACGGCGTAGGTAGATTGGGCAATATTTTCTAATGGTGTTCCGCTTACGGCTACCGAAATTTTTTCCACACCAGAAAAGAAATCGTTTATAAGTAATTCCACATCATCCGTCATGGTTGCAGAAAACATAATGTTCTGCCTCCGTTTTGGCAACAGCTCAAAAATATTAATCAGCTGAAACCGAAAACCCAAATCCAACATTACGTCTACCTCATCAATCACTAATTTTTTTATGCTCTTGAGCTGTAAGGCTCGGGATAATACGAGGTCGTATAAACGAGCTGGCGTTCCCACTACAATATCCGTACCCATGGCCAAGGCCTCTTTTTGCTTGTTCATGCCGGTACCACCGTAAACACCCAAAACACGAACGGATGCATACTTACCCAGTTTCTCCACTTCCTCCACCACCTGTACCACCAGTTCCCGTGTAGGAACTAAGATTAAGGTCTTTGGATGAATATCCTTTGAAAAGGAGTGTGTATTGAGTATAGGTAATAGATAGGCAAATGTCTTTCCTGTACCGGTCTGTGCAATACCCACAATATCCTTCCCGCTCATAGCTACCGGAAAGGCTTGTTCCTGAATTGGGGTTGCGTTCTCAAAACCTAAGTCACCCAGAGCGTTACGAAGGAGGTTCGATATTTTAAAGTCGTTAAATGCGGACATACGAGCGGCTTTTTTAGTGCTACTGCAAAGCTATGTGGATAATCTGAGAAACAGGGTAATTCGACACATAATATGAGGCTTGGGTTTGGTCTTTACATTAATAATACGTTTCCTCCTTGTTATTTAGTTCGCTTGGGCTATTTTTCTTGTGAATTATAAAGATGGTAGCGTTTTGAGTGAAGTCATGAAAGAGGGGTTGTATCGAGAACCCTTTGGAATACGAGAAAGGCTACAGCCATTTAAACGGCAACATACTACACTATTTAATTACCAAAATTTTAGAGTTAATAGGATATAGCCATTCTACACCGCGCTCCGTAATAAGCGCATCGTCTTCCAAGGGAATACGTAACTTTTTACCACCCCATTCCGGTATTTTGGTATATGCGAACAACTCGATAGAAATCAAATTTGAGGGTTTTAGTTCATAACCTAACCTCACAGGGTTGAAAAACGCAATAGAGGGCCCAATACCATGTCCCCAATTCCCTACAGAATGGCAACCGATAATGACATCGGTTTTATCCAGATCGGTGTATTTGTTAAAACCTTTCATTTTGTTGAATCCCGCGTTGGTGAGGGCGGCGTAAACGGCATCCTCGGCCTTTTGCGCCGTAACGCCAGGTTTGATAGTTTTTTTGATAATATCACGGACGTTCACGCCTTGCTTAAATGCATTCTTAATTCCTGCTGGCACGTCAGTTTCGCCATCTTTCAATACATAGGCAATGCGTTTCATATCAGTAAACATATTCATTAACCCTACACCCCAATCCAGCATTAATACATCACCGCGTTGAATAATACGGTCTGTTGACGTAGCGATAACCCCGTCAGGGCCTGTAACATAAACAGATGGCATGCCAAACGAAGAACCCAGATTATTTTTGAATTGCTGATCCTTCATAAACCAAGCAACATCTTCCAAGGTGGTGACTCCCGGTATAATTACGTCATTAGAAAAAGCCTTCTCTGCAATGGTATACGAAAACTCTCCCGCTTCCCCATAAATAGCAATTTCACTCGCAACGCGCCTAGACCTAAAATCAGAGACCAGTTTTTCTGCAGAAACAAAACGTGCTGTATAGGGTTCCCCTAAAATATCAACTAGTTCCAAATACGAGGAATGCGTTAGTCCGTCTGCACCTCCAAAATTTTTCGAAATATTGAGACCGATGGTTTTGGGATTCCGTTTCGCAACAAATTCTTTCAGCTCGTCTGCGGAACCGAAATAGTCATAGGTACCACCTTCTTCAAGCAAATAACCTCCCACGCCAAGCGCGGCACGCTCAATTCGGTCTTCTCCCGTATCTGTAAAAATATAATACCCATTCCCAGTTACATAACCTTCACCCATATCGGTGTATAGCGGATCTAGATTTCCTTCACGATTGGTAACAATCCACATGGCAATGTTGTTTTCACGCATCGCCTCGGGCAATACCAAATCAAATTTATCCGCGCGTACCTGATTCAGTTTACGCCAGCGGCGCATGGCTTCTTGTCCAAAGGTTTGAGCGGTAATTACTAGTACCAAAAGAAGGATTGCTTTTTTCATAGTTGGTGGTTTCAAGTAGATTAAAAATAGGGAATTAAATAGGGATTCAGCATCTATATGACAGGGATTGAACATTGGCACCAAACTATAATTACCTATTCCGGAGCTCGGACGAACGCCAAGTGCTTTGTCCACCTTACATTTTTAATTCCGTCGCGTTTTTTGAACTGAATTCCCATTTTCCTACTCCTGACATCCTGAGCAAAAAGATACTTGCGGTAGTGGGAAATTATTGATTCGTTTCTTTTTTTAAGTTTTTAAAGTGGACATAAATACAACCTGCAGCCAATACGGCCCAAAATAATCTATACATCCAGATATTCACTTCGAATGATAATATATGCGGGGTTGCACTGTCTTCGAAGAAACTATAAATCACTTGTGCGGCAGCTAAAATTCCGATTATTAGATTGAAAGATATGTTTTTCATAGTAAAACGGGGTTAAGGGTTATTCAAAATATGAGACAACAATTAGAACTCATTATTATGTATATCCCACTTTTCAAATCTAAGATAACAAATCCACTGTAGTTATGTTCCTAAAATGAAAGCACAACTATCCAGCCTATCTTCACATCACCTGAAAAAACTACCAATTCAGAACACGTATACGTTTAGAACGTTTATAGCGCAAAACACATTATCCCTTTAAAATTTCAATACCTTCGGACTTTTTGTACTGAACTACTGTTTTCTGATACCTGACGGGACGAGTAGAAAGATGCTTGCGTTAGCGTGAGGATTTACTCCCTTCCTAAGGTATCTACATTTTGATTACCAGTTTCATATTGAATAGCAGTATAGGATACTATTTTCCAAGCGTTCGCTTTTTTAACTAGGGTAGCAGTTGCTTTTGCAACGGTTTTATCTCCTCCAAAGCTTGTCCATGTTTGGTCAAATGCGACCCATGCTAAATTGACATCATAAAAAATAAGATAGTTGGAGTTTTCGAATGTAGAGGTTATGGGCTCCGGGTTCTCCTTAAAAAATAATTCTAATTTTCCACCGCTTTCATCCCATCCCTTTTTTTGGGCGAAACCTGCTTTAGATACATCCAATCGCAATACATCGCTACCATGGTCCCAATACGATGCCCATTTCTGATAATCTTTCTCCATATAGGCATACGTTTCCCCGACCACAATTGCCTTGATTGCCTCGGTACTATCTTCTGATGGCGGTATTTTTTCCTGTTGACAAGAAAACAACACCACGACAAAAACTACAAAAATATATTTTTTCATTTCAAATTTATTTGATGTTAAAAAACAACACGGTTAAGGTTTCTGCTTCATACTAGTGATGTACTGACAGCACAAGCAGAAGATGCTTACGCTCGTGGGTATCTGACTCCGTCAGATTATATCTTTAGTTTTTCTTACCAATACCCTAATGTATCATTTTTTGCCGCAATTAATAAACCAGGCTCTATAAGTGCCGTGATAATAAAATGAGCAACTATACACGGTGCTAAACTGCGCCCTGAGACTACGTAAACAATGGCTAATGCAGCGCCTAATATCGATGTAGAAATAAAAGCATTTACTCCTGCCTTTATATTTTTTAATCCCCACATCAGGTGAATAACTCCAAAAGCTACCCCTGATATGATGACCTGCAATACGACAGAGAAATCATGGGCGTTGAGATAATCCAAAATCCATTTTCTATAAATCACCTCTTCCATTATCCCTGCGAACAAAGCTGCACAAATTGCGACTAATTTTAGCCTATCCATTTTAAACATATAGCGCTTTACATCTGCTATTTTTGCTGCACTAAAACAATATAAAACTACGATGAGCAAGGCCAATAACCAACTCAACATAGTTCCGTTATTACTATTTATAAATCCTAAATAGGAAAGAAATCCTAAAGGATTAGAAAAATAACTGACTAGCACACATGAACCCCACAAAACAATCATACCTATAAGGATAATATAAATTGACTTAGTATTCATGGCACTTCATTTTATAATTAAAACCTCAGGTTTTAGGTAAAATTAAAAAAATACTAAAACCTTCAAAAACCAGTATAATGATTGAATATTGGTAGTACTTATACCCAACTTATAAAACCTAAGATACTAGATGCTTTGTAGTTATTCTTTAAAAAAAGCAATCCTACTCTACTTCCCTTCCTTTCGCAACACCTGCAATGGAGGACTATTCAGTACACTCCTACTATTAGAAAGCCCTATAGCAAGTACAAGCACGGTAATTCCCGGCAGAACCACCAAAAAGGGCACCCATGACGGCACAAAGGCGGTATCAAAGACAAAATAGGCCAATAACTGACTCCCTAGAAGGGACAATAAAATACCTACACTGCTTCCTAAAATACCTAAATACAAATATTCAAAGGCCGTGATTTTTAGTATTTGACTACTTTTTGCACCTAAGGTTCGCAACAATACGCTTTCTCGAATACGCTGGTATTTGCTATTTCGTACAGAACCTATGAGCACAATAATACCGGTAATGATACTAAAGAAAGCCATAAAACTAATGACCCAAGAAATTTTGTCTAATATACCTTCTACAAGCTTTAGCACTTGCCGTAAGTCCAACACCGATACGTTGGGGAATTTTTGCACTAGTTCTCGCTGCAAGGAAGCCGATGCTGCCTTGTCCGGCGCATGCGTACTTAGTACATGAAATTGAGGTGCTTTTTCCAAAACACCTGTTGGAAAAACAATGGAAAAATTGAGCTGCATGCGTCCCCAATCCACTTTACGAATACTGGCCACAACGGTTTCCATCAGCATCCCTTGTACATTAAACTGTAAGGTATCGCCCACGACTACTTGAGCATCCGCAGCCACGTTATCCGATAAGGAAATGGGCACAGGACGATTGGGTAAGACCTCAGCGTTCCACTTGCCATCTAGTAATTGTTCGGAGGCTATGAGGGAATCCCGGTACGTAACCCGGAATTCATGACTTAATATCCAACCGCGAATGGTGCTTGTGCTGTCGGTCCTAATATCGTTTACACTGCGGTCCTTTATTTTTTGCAAACGCATGGTTATAATAGGAATGTTGTCCAAGATGGGCAATCCGTTTGGCGTAATGGTCTGGGCAACGGCTTCCTTTTGGTTCGTCTGCACATCAAAAAGAATAATGTTAGGTGTTTGTTCACTGCTTTCCAAGCTTACTTTGGACAATAAAAAATCCTTCGTAAAATACAAGGTACTGATCAGGAAGGTACCTATGCCTATCGCTAAAATGAGCACAGCGGTCTGGTTGTTGGGTCTGAACAAGTTCAACAAACTCTGCCGTGCAGAAAAACTCCAAGACTTCGGAAAAAAGCGTTTTACCAGCCGCATGAACAAAAGCGCAACGCCACCCAACACTGTAAAAGTAACAGCAATACCCAAAACAAAACCTACGGCATAGCGGAAATTATTCAAAAGCCAAAAGGCAAAAAGAAAAATAAAGAGAACTATGGCCACAATGACCCCTATCTGTGCGGGTCTGGATTTGGAGCCTAGGTTTTCCTGCACGCGCAATACCTGCAAGGGCGACACATACCAAGTATTAATCAAGGGTGACAACGCAAACAAGACCGACATAAAAATGCCTAATAATAGTCCGACAGCAATCGCCTGTACCGAGGTTCCAATAACAACCTCAAAAGGTAAAAATTCCTGTAATATCAAAGGAAATGATTGTTGTAATACTAAGCCTAGTAGGGTTCCAATGATTCCTCCAATAAGTCCCATCCCCGCTATCTGAATCAAGAAAATAAAGAAGGTCTGTTTTCTGCTAGCGCCCAAACATTTTAGAACCGCAACCGCCCGTAATTTTTCTTTAATGTATATATGAACAGAACTGGCAATACCTACACAGCCCAATAAAAGGGCAATGAAAGCGACGAGGTTCAAAAAGCGACCTACATTATTATAACGCCTGCCCAAGCGTTCGCTGGTAGACGTATGCGTATCCATATCCGCGTTCTCGGCATCTAGTTGTGGAGCTACGGTTTCATCCAAGGCCTTTAAATCGGCATTGGGATTATTGAAGTAATAGGCATATTGTAATCGACTCCCCTTTTCCAAGAGTCCGCTCCCTTCCATAAAACGGTAGGGCACCATAATAGGTGGTGCTACGGAGGTTCCTATTCCTGTGCTTCCGGGTGCGGTGATTAAAGAGCCAATAATTGGAAAACGCGTAGTGCCTAGCGTTACACTATCGCCGGGTTTTAATCCAAATTGGAGCATGACCGTGGCATCTACCAAAGCGCCTCCCTTTTCTAAATAGGTTTTTGCAGCATCTTTTGGAGCTGTTTCCAGTTCTCCATAAAAAGGAAATCTACCTTGAACACCTCGAACTTGGACGAATTTAGTGGCGCTGTTTTTAGAAAAAGCGGCCATTGAAGCGAATTTCACTTCCATCGCATCCGAACCACCAAGCGAATCTATGAGTTGCACTACCCGCTCGTTCGCGGGCTGATTGCTATCAATTAGAAAATCCGCTCCCATCAAGGCTTTGGATTGTAGGCCGATGTTCTCCTCTAAATTCTGACTAAACGATTGTATGGAAACGACGGCCGCAATACCCAGAATAATTGAGGCCATAAACAATAGCAATCGTTTTCCACTGGCTTTACCATCTCTCCACGCCATTTTTAGCAACCAGCTAAAAGGAGCTTTGTTTTGTTTTTTTATACTATTCAAGATACTGCGGTAGTTTCGTTAGCACTAATTTTTCCACCTTTCAATCGTAAGACGTGGTTGTTGCGTCGGGCCAAATCCAGGTCGTGGGTTACAATAACGAGCGTCGTGCCCGCTTCCTTGTTCAGGTCGAACAGTAGTTTAATGACCTTCTCCCCTGTTTCCTCATCTAAATTCCCTGTGGGTTCGTCCGCAAACAAAATTTCGGGTTTAGTAGAAAAAGCCCTTGCCAAAGCAACACGTTGTTGTTCCCCTCCTGATAACTGGGATGGATAATGATCGTGACGATTTCCTAAACCTACTTTTTGCAACAGTTCCATAGCTACCTCAGCGGCATTGGTAGCGCCCTGAAGCTCTAAGGGTACGCTTACGTTCTCCAAAGCCGTAAGTGTCGATAGTAATTGAAAATCCTGAAAAATAAAACCCACTTTCTGGTTACGTAAAAAAGCACGCTCGTCCTCATTTAAAGCGCTTAAATCTTCCCCACAAAGGCTTACGATACCGTCATCCGAACGGTCTAGTCCCGCACAAAGACCTAAAAGTGTGGTCTTTCCACTTCCGGACGGGCCCACGATGGCGAAGGTATCACCAGCGTCTATACTGAAGGAAATGTCCTCAAGAACCGTTAAATTTTTGGAACCACTGCTATAGGTTTTCCTAAGCTTGCTTACGTTTAATATCTTTGTCATATGTCATTTCGGTCAAGCTGACAAAATAACGAAATGATTTCAATTTAAAGGGTAGATGACTATGGGCAAAGTATTAAAGTTTCGTTATTTTTTGATACTATTAGTATTGTGGAACTGTGGAGAAAAACCAAAGAAAGCAACGACAGAAGATGTCGTTAAAACAGAAACAACAACTTCTTACGAAACAGTAACCGAAGGCGATAAGGTGCTGCTCTTTTTTGGAAATAGCCTAACCGCTGCGTACGGTTTGGATACCGAAGAAGGTTTTCCCAACAGGATACAACTTAAAATGGATTCTTTGGGGCTGGATTATACCGTGATAAATTCTGGTCTTAGCGGAGAAACAACTGCTGGCGGACGTAACCGACTGGATTGGGTACTGAACCAAGCCGTGGATATTTTTGTACTGGAACTAGGCGCAAATGATGGCCTTCGCGGTATTCCACTTACAGAAACTCGTGCTAATTTACAAGCCATCATCGATATGGTACGTGCAAAAAACCCACAAACGAAAATCGTGTTGGCTGGCATGCAGATTCCACCGAATCTAGGTAGAGACTATACTGCGGATTTTAAGAATATGTATCCCGAACTGGCTACGGCAAACGATGTTGCACTGATACCGTTCTTACTGCAAGGTGTTGCTGGCGTACCGGAACTAAACTTGGAAGATGGTATACACCCAACGGCTGAAGGCCAGAAAATTGTTGCAAAGACCGTTTGGAACGTATTGCAATCCCTAGTACTAGAAAACTGATGGTTACGTACATTATCATATTAGACTAATTTAGGCTTCTTTGTTTTCACTTTAAAGCTCAAAGCGCGTTTGACCCTTGAATTTTTCATGACAAAAATTCCGACGAGTGTTGTTGCCTTTCTGTTTGGTAGCGTAGGTTGTTCTAGCACATTTATGATGGAAATCGAAGTAGTGTTCACTTTTAGTTGAACAGACTTGGAGCTATTATGTACATCCTGTGCCTGAACTAGGCTACCTGTAGAAATGATAAAAGCAATAAAGAATAGTTTACGCATTGGTAGGTGATTTTGTTTCTATATAACTCGCCACTACCCTATTATACATTTCCCCTTTCGACCAAAGGTCATGTTTTACCGTTGAAATTCAAACTATTCGATGAACAACCCTTTTAGATATCAAAATTCCTACAAACTTGCTTTACTTTTATCGATATAATAGTACACTTCATCGATTTATTAATATTTTTCCTACAAATATATCAATTAGACCAGGTAAAATTTATTTTAAACAATCGTCAAGAGCGAGTATCCCCCTTTTTGGCTATACTTTTATACCTTAGATTTAAGAACGTCCAACCCACTACAGCACCAAAATGAAATTCAATTCCATTGCCTTGTTTCTAATACTATTCTCTCTAAGCAGTATTTCAGCACAACAAATTACAGGGAAATTAATTGACAAGGCCACCCAAGAGCCACTGGAATATGCCACAGCTGCCTTATATAATCAAGACAACGCGGCCCTAATTACCGGAGTGATTACTACATCCGACGGAAGTTTTATAATTAACACCATTAAAAACGGCACCTATATTCTTGAAGTCTCATTTATAGGCTACACTAAAAAACGAATAGAAAATATAAGCGTAACAGCAAACCAAACGCTTATAAACTTGGGTACCATGGCTTTGGTTCTCGGAACCAATCAATTAAACGAAGTGGTGGTTACTACAGAAAGTGCGACGGTCATTAATAAAATAGACAGGCAAGTATTCGATGCAAATAAATTCCAAAATGCCCAAGGAGGTTCGGCAACCGATGTACTGCGTAATCTTCCGTCAGTAAGTTTGAACGGCCTGGGAGAAATACAGGTTAGGGGCACCTCGGGGTTTGTAGTTTTACTAAATGGCAAACCAGTTCAAGGAAACCCTACCACCTTGTTGAACCAACTACCGGCAAACTCCGTGGAACGTGTAGAGGTCATTACGGCTCCTTCTGCAAAATACGACCCCGAAGGCAAAGCGGGCATACTTAATATTCTGACTAAAAAGGGAGCTGTCAACGGCACATTTGCTCAAGTAAATCTAAAGACAGGAATGCCATCTATAGAATCTTATAGCAATACCGAAGGAGCACAACGCTATGGATTGGATGCCACCTATACCCTAAAAACAGATAAATGGAATTTTGCCTTTGGCGCAAACTACCAACGTAATGATCTGGCCGGAAGACGGGAAGGCGATGTATTTACCATCATCAATGACACCCTAACACAATTTCCATCAGATGGAGAACGCAGTTTTGACGAGCTCAATTATAGCGGTCGATTTACGATTGACTATACTCCGGACGAACGCAACAACTATTCCCTAGGATTTTATGGTGGGAAACGAAGTAAGGACCGCACAGCCGATATCCTCTACTTTAATAACACCGGAAGCACGCCAGCTCTTAATGGGAACTCCCTTTACACCTTTCAATATTTTAATGAAAATCTACGCATACGAAAAGGTGATTTTGTTTTAGGAAGTTTTGATTATGGCCATAGCTTTACAAATAGCTCAAAACTAAACGCTTCCCTCTTATATGAATATACCTTATTAGGAGGGCCAACGACGAACAAAAATTTAGGCTTTCCGGATACGACCACTATGTTACAGGACGAGTTTAATACGAATGATAATCCCTTGTACGGAATTCGTTTTTCCTTGGATTACGAATGGAAACCATTTTCCTTTGGCACCTTAGAAACCGGATACCAATACCGAAGTCTAAATCATGAAGGAGATTTTATATACGAAAGACGCAACAATGCAACCGGGCTTTTTGAACTAGTACCCGAATTTTCAAGTGCCGTAGACCTGAGTAGAACTATACATTCCGGCTATGCTCAGCTGAGTGGAAAAAAAAATCAATGGGATTATTCCGCCGGCTTGCGTATAGAAGCTATGGATCGTAACTTTGACCTTAGGGACCGAAATAATACCATTGATACCACCTATACCTATAATTTTGTACGACCCTTTCCTTCGGCATCGGTACAATACACCACTTCAAAAAACACCAAGATAAAGGCCGCTTACAGCAAACGAATAGAACGGACCACTACCTTTAAGATGAATCCGTTTCCAGAACGGGAACATTCTGAGACTTTGGAGCAAGGCGACCCAGAACTCCTGCCTGAATTTATAGATTTGGTAGAAGTGGGAATTACCAAGAATTTTAAAGGAGGGAATTCGCTTTTCGCAACAGCATATTATAGAAACGTCAAAAATATAGTGAATCGGGTAAACACTATATTTAACGATACCATCCTAAATCGCATTTATTCCAATGTTGGTCGTGGGGAAGCATTAGGGCTAGAACTAGGCACCCAATTACGAGCTTCCAAAAACTGGAGTACTTTTATTGGCGCTAATTTTTACTCCAATACCATAGATGGTGCTTTTGACAATAGGCCCATAAACACCAATGCGTTTATCTATTCGGTAAATGCGAACAGTACCCTAAGGTTCTCTGATAGTGCTTCATTACAATTTACCTTCAACTATTTATCTGCTAGAAATACCGCACAGGGCGAAGATTCGGAATTTTACTCTCCCAACCTTAGCTTCCGAAAATCGTTTTTAGATAATAGACTGGTTGCTACGCTGCAATGGCAACAAATAGACCTAGGTGTATTGAATACGAACGAGCAGCGCATCACAACGGCTAGACCTGGAAAATTCTTTACAACCACGAATTATGTCTACGAAGTAGATATGGTGCTGTTAAACTTGTCTTATTCCTTCAACAAAAATAAGGACGAATCTAAGTTTATAGAAAGTGAATTTGGTAAGCGAGAGTTTTAAACACTGTGTTTATTATCCGATAGGTTATGGAATTTATCTTTGTACACTATCCGTTCCCCTTACATAAACTGGCACTAGCTTGCTCTTCCTAGTAGGCTATTTTGATACTATTAATTTCTCAAAAAAGGTCTTGATATTTTTTATTATTAAATTCTTCACTTGCCTATATTTTAGTTTTGATTATACTAAGCCATTTGAGCCTTGTTTCTTTTTGTAGTAAAAGACAATGCTTTAGTTACTCTAGCATTTTTAAACTTGTAAAGCCTTGCAACTTCCGTAGTGTTCTCCAAGTTCAATACAGTAGTAGTTTCGATACCGATAGTCATTTCCATAGTTTCTACTTTAACAGCTGTTGTATTGTTCTGAGCTTGTGCGTTCATTCCGATGAAGAAGATAAAGAAGATGGTAGCTATTGTTTTCATGACTTGCGTTTGTTACACTATTATAACGCATGCAAGTGTGTTCTGTAGGGGGGTCGTTCGCCGAACAACCTATATTAATCGGTGTCTAACAGAAGGTCTGTTGAAGTGCAAAATCTGCTCGATAAACGGTACGAACACCAAAAACTACATATCGAAAAAAGTGGTCTTTAAACGATTGTTTAGGATTCTATTTTTAATAAAACATTGGGATCTGGGCAGTTTTTCTTATAATAATCTAAATCAATAGCTGCAGCAACCCCTGGATAATCTCCTACATATCCGTTCATATCCCGAATTATCTGAAAATGTAGGTGTGGTGCATAATTTACATTTATATCGGGTGTGCCCAATTTCGCTAATACACTACCTGCTTTAAACTGCTTTCCAGCATACAAGCCCTCCATGGACTCTAAAGATAGATGTCCGTATAAAGTGTAAAAGGTATGTCCGTACAATTGGTGCTCCAAAATAATTGTTGGACCATAATCCCCTTTAGTACTATTATTTTTGAAACTATGCACTGTACTGGCTAATGGAACCAATACTGTAGTACCTGCGTCACACCAGTAATCTATTCCTAAATGTATGTTACGCTGTACTGAAGGAGTATCGGAGAAGCTGGCCTTATCCGTATATAGGTTTCGCATTTCCAAATAGCCACCGTGGGCTATGCGACCGTTGCTACGTTTCAGCACCTTAGTTATATAGTCTTGGCAAGTTTCCGGATTCGTGATTTCCAGTCCGGCTAGTTCGATGTTATTGATAGACAGGTCCAAAGGCGTATAGTCTTTGAATAGAATGCTACCGTCCAATATGGAGATTGGGTCTTTAGAAAATGAAGATAGTAGCTCCGTATATGAATCCATTTCGTAAAAATAATACTTCGTATCATTTCCTTAACATTTTTTAACCCTTTCTACCGTAAGGACTTTGTAAATTGCCTACAAATGGTAGAAATAGAAAACAAATGAAATACACACAAGTAGTATTCTTAGCACTTACCTTATTAATGGTAACGAGCTGCAAGTCCAACACAAAACAAAATAGTACAGCAGATTCCAAGGCAGTAGCACAGGAATCTGCACCTGAGGTTATAAAATTGAGTCCCCAAGAACTCGGTACTTATGAAACTGCTTACTTTGCTAGCGGTTGTTTTTGGTGTGTAGAGGCTATTTTTGAAAGTGTAAGAGGTGTCAAGGAAGCTGTATCGGGATACGCTGGTGGCATAGAGGACAACCCCAATTATAAAATTATAGGGAATGGCATCACAAGACATGCCGAGGCTATAGAAGTATATTACGACCCAGAAATCATCTCCTTTACCGAACTGGTTCAGGTATTTTTTGGCTCACATGACCCTACGACCTTAAACCAGCAAGGACCTGATCGTGGCAGTCAATATAGGTCTATCGCTTTTTACAAGAACGAAAAAGAAAAGAACATAATTGAAGGGTATATCCAAGTGGCACGCGAGATGGATATTTACGAGGGCAATCCCATTACCACGGAAGTAACAAAATTTGAAAAATTCTGGAAAGCTGAGGAATACCATCAGGATTATGAGCGGAAGAATCCGAACAACGCGTACGTTCGTAATGTATCTGTTCCAAGATTGAACCGATTTAAAGAGAACTTTGGGGATTTTCTAAAGAAGGATGCACATTAAACGAGTATTCTTTTGCTGATACCCATGCGTACCTAGTTGGATATTTCTGAAGGTCTCTATTACTCTATCACCACATCACTATATTCAGATGTGATGTGTATGATAGCACCACCATTACCTTTCAGATGGTTTCCCTTATGAATGATAGTGTTTCCGTTTTTTGTGGCTACCAGTTGTAAACTGCTAGGTGTCGTTAGTTCGGAGTTTGTTCCTTTAATATATATAGCGGTAGGACTATTGGGCAGCGGCAACCGTAACTCAGCATTTTTCAAGGATAGGTCCAATTCTTCGAACGTATTCCCTAATGATTTTATGACCAAGGGACCAAAATCACTTTTTATAAAGGCTTTTCCCAAAAGTTCATCTATAGCTACATCAGAAGAAGTCGTGTTCAATTGTAGGTCCAGAACTTGAGACAAAGACACATTTTTGGAATAATTGGCCTGTAGTTGCCCCCGGATCCATCTTTGAACGCTAACAGGGGAATAAGAGGCGAATACCTTGGTATCCCCGCCGTCTATGCTGCTGGCATATAAACTTGAGTGGGACAATGTCGCGTTTAGATTGTTTGTATTCTCTGCTAATTTCACCTCTCCATGGCGCACGTTCATTTGAATACGTGTTGTCTTTGGCAGTTTTATTTTAATAGTCTTTTTTATTTTATAATTTTTGTTTCGACCGTCAGATAAAAAGTAAAAAGTATTTGGAGAGGACCTTATGCTATCTGTTCTAAAAAAGCGGATAGAATCTCGTCCTCTCAAACGCTCCACAATAACTTTTTCTCTTTTTTGCACTAATACGTTTCTTCTTTCTTCATACGCTTCCATTTTTTGATTGCGCTTTTCTATCCTAGCTTCTAACAATTTATTTCTTTGTTTCTCATAAACTTCTATTTTTTCCTCCTGTTCCTCCATGCGACCTTCAAATTCCTCCGCGCGCTTTTCCATTTTCTCGCCCCAGTCCTCCAGTCTTTTTTGATGCTTCTTGTCAAAACTCTTTTCAAAGTTTTTCTGCCATTTCTTCATATACCTTTCTCCATCTTTTTTATAGGCATCATAATCAAAACGGAACGCAGTCGTCATGGGCAAGGGTGGCATGTCTAGTATTTCTGGAAAGGGTGCTATTTGAGACATCTCTACCACAAAAGAGGAAACATCTGGAATATCGATGTCAAAATCCTCAAAATCAATATTAAATTCTCGGTCAGGGAATAAGCCCATTCGCTCTGATTTAGCGGTAATAGACACTTTTTTGCTATTCCCTAAAATCTCAATAGGCACGTTGTCATAATAATCCTTAGCCTCTTCTTTGGTAGCACCCTCCAGCTCAAATATAGCAGTTACCGTAACCCTATCTTGGTCCCATGTTTCAAATTCAATATCCGCATAACTGGTATTAATATCCAGAACGGCATCCTTTTTTACCTCAAAACTTTCGGTAAACGTCTTCGTTTGTTTTTGTGCTCCAAGGCAAAATGGAATGGCAAAAAAACCTAGTGCAATGATGAGTTGCCTAGATGCTATTGTTGTAGGTCTGTTCATTTTTTGATGTTTTTAATTGCTTTAATTTCTTTTTTAATTTCTGTAATAACTGCAAGCGTAATTGTAAATTTTCTATTAATGCGGATATAGTTTGGTCGTTGGGGCCCATCTGATTCAATTCTATCGTGAGCGATTCATACTCGTCGTTCAACTCAGATAATCGGTCCATAAAACTATCTACCACTGCCTTATTATGTTCGGAAACTTCCAATTTTGAAAACTCTAGGTTGATGTTTGCGACATAATAATTTTCCACCTTTTTTAAATCGGGAGATAAATCGCCTAGCGAAAAAGGACTATTCTCCTGCTGCTTGTTCGCTACTGTAGTCGAAATGCTATCCTTCTCTGTAACTTGTACATAAGCCGTAATTCCAAGACCGCAGAGCACCAATACCGATGCTGCAATCTTCAGTAAACCAAAGCGTTTTTTGGCTCTAGGTAAGGCCTTATCCAACTTATTTGAAAATCGTTTATCATGTCCTTTCTTTAATGCAAACCGAGCCTCTTTACGTTCTCGATCGAACATTTCCCTAAGATCCTGTCCCATAGCCTTTCTTTATTAATGCTGATTTTAAATATCCTTTCCCTCGCAACAAACGGGTTCTGCTAGTGGTCTCGGTCAACTCCAAAACCTGCGCAATTTCCTTGTGATCAAATCCCTCTACCAAATACATGAGTACTACATACCTATATTTTCCTGGTAAATTCTGGATAGCCCCCTTTACCTCATCTATACAGATTTCCGAACCTACACTCCAATCGTCATCATCAACAGCTTGCATATGGTGTTCTTCTAAGGAAAGTAAATCCTGTTTTTTGGACTTTAGAAAATCGATGCATTTGTTCACTACGATACGCTTTAACCAAGCCCCAAAAGTAACCTCACCGCTAAACTGATGTATTTTTTGAAATGCACTGATAAAAGCATCTTGTAGCGCGTCTTCCGCGTCATCAGAATTCTGTAAAAATCGCATGGCCACGATATACATACCATCACAGTATTGCTCATATAATTTTAGCTGCGCTTTCCGGTCGTTTGCCTTACATTTCGCTACGACATCAATTTTAAACATTGTCCGGTCTGGTATTGATTTTTGAGTTGTTGTTATCTAAAGGACGAAAGAAAAAAATGGTTGTGACAAAATTCTTCTATTTTTACATAGATTCTTAGAACCATACCACTTGAAACAAGTTACGATTTCCAACGAGTTTATTACCCTTATTGTGCTGGATTACGGTGCCATTATCCAAAAATTACTGGTAAAAGGAAAGGATGGCAACTATACGAACACCGTGGTTGGTTACAACCACCCCAGCAGGTATAAGTTAGACGAAAACTGCCTTGGTGCCTGTGTGGGACGTTACGCAGGCCGTATTTCTAACGGAGGTTTTGAGCTGGACAGGGAAAAATTCTTTATACATCAAGAGGACGGTGTACATCTTCATGGCGGTAAAGAAGGTTTTAACCAGAAAACGTGGAATATTGAAGAGGTACATCACACCGACGATCCCTTTGTAACGCTATCCTATCGCAGTAAACATTTGGAAGAAGGCTATCCCGGAAACCTAGCAGCAAACATTACGTACAAACTAGTAAATAATACCTTACAGATTATTCATGAGGCGGTAACCGACCGCAGCACTACAGTCAACCTTACCAACCATTCCTATTTTAAAATAGATGGGAGTCCGTATGTAGACGATTACGAACTACAACTCAATTGCCCGTATTATCTAGAATTAAAGGAAAACCTATTGCCTACGGGGAATATAATTCCTGTAAGGGCTACGGACAATAATTTTTTATTACCAAAACCTATTGGCATTAAACGATTGGATACTGTATTTGTTAAAGATTTAGGTAGTGAAAAAGTTGCAGAACTTAATTCTGCTAGATCGGGTATTTCCATGAAAGTATACACAAATCAACCTGCGCTTGTGGTGTATACGCCTTTGGATTTTCCAGGAATTTGCTTTGAGACACAAAACTATCCCGATGCACCTAATCAACCTGACTTTCCAAACAGTGTGTTAAGACCGGGCGAAACCTACAACAACATTACCATCTTTAAGTTTGATTTAGTACCTTAGAAATGAATTCGATTGAACCAGTCCAAAACAACAGTTATGAAGTTTTTAAAAAGATTACTTATTTTTTTAGTAGTTCTGGGAGCCTTATTCTTCTTTGTAGGTATGCCTTTGTTACAAACGCAAACCAAGAAGCATAGTCCTGAAAAAACCACGTCCTACGTTCTAAAGGGTGCAGAACTACAGGTAAACTACTCGAGTCCATCAAAAAAAAATAGAGTGATTTTTGGAGAATTGGTGCCGTTTGGTGAAGTTTGGCGAACAGGAGCCAACGAACCAACGACCTTTACCAATTCAGAAACCGTGAAAATTATAGATAAGGACCTTCCGCCGGGAACCTATTCCATATGGACCATACCAGAAAAAAATAGCTGGAACGTGATCTTTAACAAAGAGGTTCCCGATTGGGGTGTTACTCTATTGAGTGGTGGACAGAAAACCACAAGAGATGCTGATCAGGATGTACTTCAAGTAGAAATACCAACAAGGGAACTTACCATAGCGGTAGAAGATTTTACGATGTTATTTGAAGACGACAATCAGTTGTATCTAAACCTATCGTGGGATACCATAAAGATTCGTATTCCCATCAATAAATAAACCTTGAACGAGAACGGTACCAAGATTACTACTTTCAAAAAACCAAAAGCAGGAAGCTCTGGAAAGCATTATGCACCAGAAGAACTTGTTGCAGGTATTCTTAGCAATAACATAGCTGCCCTGAGTAAAGCAATTACTCTGGTTGAAAGCACAAAACAAGAACATCAAGCAATTGCGAATCGTATTATCGAGTCCTGTTTATCTCAAAAAAAAGAAACACTCCGCATTGGCATTACCGGCGTACCAGGTGTTGGAAAAAGCACATTCATAGAAGGTTTTGGAAAGATGCTTACCCAAATGGAAAAAAAAGTAGCGGTACTCACTGTAGATCCTACTAGCAGTAAAACTAAAGGGAGCATACTTGGAGACAAGACGCGTATGCAAGAATTGGTGCAAGACCCTAATGCGTTTATAAGACCGTCGCCATCCGGAGGTTCTCTTGGCGGGGTGACCAGAAAAACCAGAGAAAGCATTATTCTTTTAGAGGCCGCTGGCTACGACATTGTTATTATAGAAACTGTTGGGGTGGGACAAAGCGAAACTGCCGTCCATAGTATGGTGGACTTCTTTTTATTATTAAAACTTTCTGGCGCAGGCGATGAATTACAAGGGATAAAAAGAGGTATCATGGAAATGGCAGATGCGGTCGCCATCAACAAAGCGGACGGCGAAAACCTTAAAGCCGCAAAACTCGCCGAAGTAGAGTTTAGAAGAGCTTTGCAATTATTTCCTCCCAAAGAAAATGGGTGGATTCCTAAGGTCATGCGCTGTTCCGCTTTGCAAAACAAGGGTTTAGAACCTATCTGGGATGTGATTGAAGAGTTTGTAAAAACGAGCAAAGCAAATGGATTTTTTGAACGGAACAGACAGGAACAAAACAAAAGCTGGTTGTTGCAGCACATAGAACAAAGCCTTAAAAACGATTTTAACCGAGATGCAAAAATCAAAAAGATGCTTCCTAATTTGGAAGAAAAAGTAATGAATGGAACACTTTCGCCTTTTAATGCCGCCCTACAATTATTAGCTATTTATCGAAATAAATAAAGGTTCGTTTTTTACGGATTACAAATCAATTCTTAGGTTTCATTACCAAATAGAAAACAACCATAGAAATAGCACGCTATTTGAAATTTAAATACAAACTAATGAACCTAAAAATAGCCATTACAGTAGAGTACATTAAACGGGGGGTGTATTAAATTAGTTGTGATGACCAAGCAGGTTATGTGTTAAGCAAATATTTAACTCCTGTTCCAGTGCATCAAGGACAGGAGGTTACGGTAATCTATATCTCACAATTAAAAAAACGGTTTCCTGATATTGATTATAGTACCAACCCTAATGACCCAAATTTGCAAGAGGGCCTTACGGATAGGTCTATATTACACGCCATCGGCTGGCATAAAGCGGTTTTTTTGATTTCGGCCATGTATCTATTCCCCAAATCGTTTGGTTATCTTAATCCTGTAGGCTTTAAATAAGTAACCAAAAGTTAAAGGCGAATTATCTTCGGAAATCAAAAGAAATCCAATCCGCATGTCCAATATACTGCAACTCATTTTCTGGGTTCTTAAAGACAAGATATAGGGTCTCTTTTTTTAAGGTCGGTGTTACAGGGATTTCATAATAAATAGTTTCTGCCGCGCCCGAATAACGTAGTGATTGCTTACCGATAATAGGACCATCAACTGCCCCTTGTCTAATTTCTAAAACACCCTTATAGTCATAGTTTCCGGCATAGAAAGCAGCATATTTCAGGTGGTGCAGATTTTCTAGGTTCACATTATCGAATCGTAGAAAAGAATTATGAACTAACCCACCAACAATTTTTACAGCATTAGTGCTCCACGTGTTTGTTCCTTCACTTATTTCATTGGCATCTTCCGCTTCAATTTTTTGACTATAGAAAATAAATTGCCCTTGAATGTTCAACTCCGATTCTGGCTGCCCAGCGTTTCCTTGGTCTCTATAAGAGGCCATGAGCACATAGGTACCCTCGCCCTTTGAAGGGGCATGTTTGTTGAACGTCAATGTGCCTTCTAAGGGTAACGAAGCTTGGACCTCTTCTTTATTCGGTTTTAACGTGAGAATATAGTTAACGATTTGGGTTACCTCTTCCATATTCAATTGCGGATGTGCAGACATAGCACTTTCACCCCAAACACCACCACCGCCTTTAATAATTTTAGACACCAGGTAACCAGTATCTGCTTTTCCGTATCTCATTGCGATTTCAGTATAACTAGGACCATTCACGTTTTCAATAGTGGCATGGCAGGCCTTACAGTCAGAAGCTTCTATTATCCTTCTTCCTTCGTGAATAACATTTCTTTGATGTCCTATTGTCGCTTTTACCATATCCTTTCCTTCAGGTATATAATCAAAAGTTACTTTAACATTTTTAGGAGAAATAGAATTATCCAAAGTGGTTCCATCCTGCCTGTCGTTTACGATAATCTTATAGTCTATTTTTTTACCATGCCAATAGGTCGAATCATTTTCCAAAACTTCAATAGATAATGTCGGAGCGTCGTTACCAACCAAGATTTTCGTATTGCTAGTTGTTGCATTTCCTTTAGTATCGGATACTTTCAATCGTACGTTATAGATTCCATCATTCTCGAAAATAAATTTGGGGTTCTCTTCGGAAGATTGCATAGCATCATCGGTAAAGGACCATTCATAGCTTAGTTCATCACCATCGTAATCCAAAGATTCGCTTCCTGTAAATTGCACGGTTAATGGAGAGGCTCCTACGATTTTATCCTTTCCTATTTTAGCAATGGGGCTTCGGTTTCCTGACAAATAGGAAATGCTACTCAGACGGGCGTCTAAGTTTTGTGAATTCCATTTTTGACCGTATTCCAAAACATACATTTTCCCATCAACACCGAAAATCATATCCATTGGGTGGGAAAATTCTGTGTTGGGCATAAAGGCATCTGCTTTCACATAGTTCTCGTCTTCATCCATCGTAATTACATACACCCAATCACGCATCCACTCATAAACAAACAATTTACCTTCAAAATAATTTGGGAAGGCTATCTCAGCATTGGGATTATCAGAAGCTCGGTACACGGGTCCTGCCATCGGATTTATACCGCCATCACCCATCCACGGAAATTCTTCAGAGCGATAATAGGTCATGGGTATCATGGACTTTTGCGCTGGTGGTAAGTTTTGAATTCCGGTATTGTTAGGAGAATCATTGACTAAATTATCTGGGTCAAACTTTGGTCCCGCTGTTTCTGAGGTGAAATCGAAATCGTTGTAAGGCTCGTTATACCCTCTTGTGTATGGCCAGCCCCAAAATCCAGCATGACGGGCTTGATCATATTCACCCATACCACTTGGACCGCGATTTGGGTCTGTCTTTCCAGCATCCGGGCCTACATCGCCCCAGTATAGATACCCTGTTTTACTGTCTATGGAATGCCGAAAGGGATTGCGATTACCCATCACATAGATTTCAGATCTCGTTTTTGGCGTTCCTTCTGGAAAAAGATTGTTCTTAGGAATACTATAAGATCCATCTGTTTCTGGTTTAATACGAAGAATCTTACCCCGTAGGTCGTTTGTATTGGCTGAAGATTTTTGCGCATCCCACGCTTTTCTTCCTTCCCGCTCATCAATAGGGGCGAAACCCGAGGATTCAAACGGGTTTGTATTATCCCCCACCGCAATGAACAGATTACCATTCGGACCAAACTCCAAGGAACCTCCGCTATGGCAACAATGACGGTCTGTAGGGATGGTAAGTAGTATTTTTTCAGAATCTAAATCGAGTTTATTTTCGACCAGATCAAATCTCGAAATATGCTGTTGTGAGATTTCACCAGCTTTCGAATAAAATAGATAAATCCAATTATTATCCTCGTAATTAGGATCAACAGCAAGACCTATAAGTCCATCTTCGTTACCGTAAAATAATTCTAATTCGGCGATAGTCTTTGTCTCTTCCGTTTCAAAATCAAAAAGCTTTAATATACCTCTACGTTCGATAAATAAAATACCCTTCCCTGGCAGTTCATCAAGTTCCATCGGCTCGTTCAGGTTAAAATCAAGTACCTTTTTAACAAAACGGTCTTCTGGTGGAACTCTATCGGTAGTGGCTAAATCATACTCTAACGTACCATTTCCAACTGCATATTCGATACCCTCCTTTAGGTGTTCCAAAAATTTAGGGTTTTCAAAAGTTTCATTGGTATGCCCCATCTCGGTGTAGAAGGCACGGCCACCATCATACTCATGATACCAAGAAATGGGGTGGTTGTTCTTATTGGTTCCGCCTTCGTAGCTCGTTTCATCAATACGTATTAGAATGTTTATGTCCGGGTTTATATTTTTGAAATTGTACCATTCGTCGCTTTTTATCCAAACAGAATCTAGATGTTTGGTTGTCGGATGCTTGGCTTCGTTAATTAGAAGTTGTGCTTCTTGTATTCTTGGATGACTATCAAAAACAGCGCCCACCAACTTTGTATACCAAGGCCAATCATATTCGGTATCTGTAGCGGCGTGTATACCTACAAAACCACCCCCTGCTTGAATATAGCGTTCAAAATCGGCCTGCTGTACATCATTCAAAACGTCTTTAGTAGTATTCAGAAAGATAACGGTCGCGTATTGCTTTAAGGAGTCTTCTTCAAAGTATTTCGCATCTTCTGTAGCAATTACACTAAATCCAGATTCCCTTCCCATTTTTTCAATAGCGACAATACCTGATTCAATGGAGCCATGTCTAAAACCTTCAGTTTTGCTAAAAACTAAAATTTCCGTTGCTCTGGTGCTGCAGGATACAATGGACAAGGAGACTAGAATAAAAAGAAATGTTTTCGTAGCGGTTTTTAAAGAAGATAATTCCGGGAGTAGTATTCGCATTGTATGTATTTCAAATGGAAGGTGTAAGCTATGGAATTTTACAAAATATTTCAACTAAATGAATTATAATTTACTAACGGATACTTCGCTTCAAATACTACTTACATATAGGCGTAGGCTTCATACTAAAATACGCCATAGGGTATAGTAGTTCAGCAGCTAAACACCACTCTATCCAACGGTAACGCTTCAATAGGGGTATACCAAGGGTTAACACCCAAAAATTTACGTCAGTCCATACACCGTATTCATTTTTTTAATGAATTTGGATTAATGATTCATGGTAGTTTTTAGAATCAGATAAGGAAGTAATCTCAATAGAAAACCTGTTTAGCCTTAAAAAAAAGGACGTAATTTATCGAAAGTGGTATTCGTTTTGATTGATAATACTGATGTAAAACTGGGAACCACTCGTTCAACAGAACTTGACCAAGATTTAGCAATAAAGCCAAATGAAAAGCAATAATAGCATCGATAATCCAAAACAAGCAGCCACAAAAGCAATCCTTTAATCGTAAACTCAGGCTTTTCTATTAGCGATGTTTAGTCAAAAGCAAATCCGGTGGCTAGCCTATAAATAAAGGCATACATTACAACGGCAAACATTATAAAACTAAACCATGCGAAAAATTTAAAGTAACGTTTGGCTAAGAAGCCTCCCAGGTTTTTAAAGCCTTGAGAATAAATTTGCTGCACAAGTAGGACTGTTTTCATGAGAATGGTTTTTAGATTCAAAACAAAGTTATGGACACTTTATACAGTAATAACAACTTACTTGTCCTATGGTCCTAAAACAATGCTTAACAGTACTTCCGTAAGGTGAACAGTACGTAAAGCAGACCAATAGCAAAACGCTCATTTCACTTAATCGGAGAATACAACCCTTACGCATCTAATTTACCCCGCTTATGTGCAAAAATCCGGCATAGTATACCACCTTTGCCGGACGAAACTGAACCACTAAAAGAGGGGATTCTAGTTGCAAAAGTTAAAGGTCTTTTTTTGTTAAAAAGACGTTGGCCAGCAAACAAATAGCTATGCGAGAAGTAAAACAGATTTTAAGCTACATAGTGAGGGTGTAAGCAAACGCCAGATAAGTTCAAGGCTAGGGGGCTATCGCGCAACACCATTCGTAAATACATTTCCTTTTTCAAGCGTTACCAACGCACCACTTATAAGGTCATTACAGCGACCTAAAAGCAAACAGCTCCTGCCTTAGAAAAGTACTTTCCTTATGTTGCTAAGGAATTACGTAAAACAGGAGTGACTAGACAACTGCTCTGGTCGGAATATTATGCAAAATACTTTGATGGGTTAAAGGTACCACAGTGTAAGTATTGGTACACCAAATGGACCAAGGAGGTATCGCGCGTCATACACTTTACCCATAAAGCAGGCGATAAACTGTTCATTGATTATACAGAAAAGAAACTCACCATTGTAGACCGTCATATGGGCGAACTAAAGAGCCTTGAGGTATTTGGTTGCGTACTGCGCACGAGTCAATATACCCCTGTAGAAGCTAGTGCGAGCCAAAAGAAAGAAGATTTTATACAGCCTGTTGAGAACCCACTTTAGTTCTAAAGGGGTGTGCCTAGGACCCTTAAGTACGCAGTCATCAAAAAAAGGCGTTCCAAACCAAAGGTCACGAGACTTTTGCCGAGTACTATGAAACAGCCGTATTACCAACTAGCGCTTACAAGCCTAGGGACAATGTCTGTAAAAGGACGTCGGACTTCGGCGCGTACAATTACAATAGCATAGACCGTATCCTTGAGAAAGGATAAAACTTCCTAGATGAGAACATTGAACCAGCAATCGATATACCTAACCACGGTAACATCAGGGGAGGCCATTATTACAAATAAAACAGAAAGATAGAACGCTTGACCAAATCAGCCAAGTTTAGGTATAGTGCCGTTATGGAGAATATTGATTACGAACCAACCAGGAAAATTGATAAAACCAAATACAACGCTGCAACAGTTGTGCCTTTATAAATCAGAAAGATAACATCCTCATCACAGGAAGTACCTGTGCAGGTAAAAGTTATATGGCATCGGTCATAGGGCATCAAGCATGTACCCTATGTTACAAGGTCATGTACTTCAATGCTACCAAACTATTTACCATGCTCAAAACATAAAAAACAGATGGTTCTTATGTAAAGCAAATAAACAGAATCGAAAAGCAAAACCTACTCCTACTTGACGACTTCGGTCTCAAAGGTCTGGACAACATCAGTAGATACTCTGTTATGGAAATCATAGAAGATAGACATGGAAAAAAGTCAACTACAATCACTTCTCAACTAGCCATCGAGGCATGGCATGAGATTATAGGAGAACAGACTACTGCGGATGCAATGTTGGATAGATTTCTACACACAGTTCACCGAAGCAATATCAAGGGAGAATCTATGCGAAACGAACTAAAAACCAAACAATACATTTAATCACAAGGTACTAGACTTTGGGCATTTAGTTTGCTATGCACACGTTCATCTGGCGCGCGTGGTTCACTTTGACTGGCTTATCCAGATTAAAGTCTCCTTCGAGGAGTTCCACTAGCTATAAATAAGTTTTGTTTAATAAGACTTGAACTTTCAACGTAAAAAAGGAACCGAAACACGCAAGATAAATACAGCTATGGCGCCAAGTTAAGTGGACGAAAACGACTATAACCTAAGCATATCAAGCTATGTAAATACCTTCGAGGAAGAAAAACGAATCGACTTGACAGCCGTTTCCAAGGCGCTCAAAGCTATAGGTAAAGAAATGGCAACCACAGATAACATCATCACCTATTACTACAACCAATTAGGAATTGATACTCCTTTTTGACATCGTCATCCTGAAACAAGTTCAGGATGACGATGTCAAAGTAAGCATAAATGGTATGTATCAATTTTTTCACAGAACGTCAATTCATCTTTTTCAAGTACCTGTACAATTCGCTATCTGTTGAAATAAAAATAGATGTTTTTCCATCAAAAGTTTTTTCAAATGTTTCCATAGATTTCAGAAAGCCATAAAAACTTCTCGATTGATTAGATCTATTATAGGCCTCTGCATAAATTGAGGCTGCGGTAGCATCTGCCTTACCTTTAATCATTTCAGCATCTCTAAATGCAATAGATTGTATGTTTTTTAACTCTCGTTCCTTTTCACCGTTAATACGTGAAGCTTCTCCCTGACCTTCTGATCGGAATTTATCAGCAATTCTAAAACGCTCACTTTTCATTCGCTCGTACACTTGATCTTGCACTTCTTGCACATAATTGATACGTTTAAATCGAAAATCCAGTATTTTAATCCCCAGGTCTGCAGTCTGTTCATTTGCTGACTCTAGTATCATTTGCTGAATCTTATCTCGACCTACATTAATCTTTGCCAAAGAATCACCAATAATATCAGTATCCGATGATTCAGGAACTCTGTTACTGGTACGTACCGCTTCTTCAATGTCATTATTTGCTATAAAATCTCTTGTATCTCCATCTAGAATATCGTCGATACGTGATTGTGCACCCCGTTCGTTCGTTAATCGTTTAAAAAATTGAAGTGGATCTGTAATTTGCCATCTTGCATACGTATCTACAAAAATGAACTTTTTATCTTTGGTTGGTACCTGATTTGGATCACCATTCCATTCCATAACACGCTTTTCGAAATAATTAGCATCTTGTATTAAAGGTACCTTATAATGTATCCCAGGAGCAGTAATGGCTTCACCAACTGGCTTTCCGAATTGAGTGATGATTACCTGATCTTTTTCTTGTACAATAAAAACACTACTATTTAAGCCTATCAAAATAATAATGACTATCGCTGTAATTAAAATTGATTTAGTTTTCATTATTTTATATTTTTTTTGTTCATCTCCATTTGTAATAATGGTAATACATTATTGCCTTTATCATCTGTGATGACCACATTACCTATTTTAGGCATCACGCTTGACATTGTTTCCAGATAAACCCTTCTTTTTGTTACCTCGGGCGCCTTCACAAATTCATTATACAGCGCTGTAAATCTAGCAGCTTCTCCGTCTGCATTATTTACACGCTCAGCCGCATATCCCTCGGCTTGTTGAATAGTTTCTTCTGCTTGACCTCTTGCTTTAGGTATTACTTTATTGTATTCTGATTTTGCTTGATTAATAAGTGTTTCCTTTTCTTGCTGCGCTTCATTTACAGCATTAAAAGCTGCTTTTACGGGCTCTGGTGGATTCACATCTTGTAGTACGACTTGTTCTATTTTGATACCCAAAGAATACTCTCTGCATATTTGCTGAATAAGTTCTTGAGACTTACTTCCTATTTCTGTACGGCCAACCGTTAGCACTTCGTTTACGGTTCGGTCACCGACAATTTGTCGCATTGCAGCTTCAGAAAGCGTACGCAGTGTACTTTGAGGGTTTCTAACTTCAAACAAGTTATTATACGCGTTATCTACCCTGTATTGCACAACCCATTGCACCTCTGCAAGATTAAGATCTCCAGTAAGCATTAATGATTCATCTTTTGTATTTGATGATTGATTATTGTATCGCGTATTTACTCCGGCTTGAGCCGTACGAAAACCAAACTCTAGTTTTTGTTGTCTTTCTACTGGAACTTTATAAACATCTTCTACTAAAGGTATTTTAAAATTTAATCCAGGTTCTACTTGTCGCACATACTTCCCAAATCGTGTAATAACACCTACCTCTTCAGTACTAATCTGAAAAAGTGATGACCACAGAATAAGCACCAAAAATAGTAATGAAACAATAGGTCGCCAGAACTGAAGTGTTTTTTGTAGTTGGGGGGGTAGTTTTAATTTTTCTATATTCATTTTGTTTATTTTTAAAATGTATCGGTACTACCCATACATTTTTTATTCAAATAATACTTCTAGGTGTATATCCTGCTTTGAATATTTTCCAGTATTATTTTTTTATGATTTGAAAGCAACTAGTTTATTTTTCAGGAATTACGTTTTACGTCCAGATAGTCTTCTTTTGTTATTAACCCGTAAAGCGAAACGTTTCTGCAGTAAATTAAAAGGAAAATCCGGCCTGTTGAAGCGATTTGGAATTCAATATGGCAAAACGAAAATATAATTCAAAGAACCACTATATATTTTCAAAATGATTTACCACAAAAGCCTCTTTTTCATTCTCCGTTATCTTATCAGTGGATTGGATGGCAATACTTATATCCCTAAAATATGAATCCTTATTCAAGTACTTATATAGTTCAATTTTTGCCTTTGTCAGGCCAAATAAAAAAACATTGTCATATTTCGTAATGACACCTGCAAGTTCTTTGTAATAGGCTTCCTGCATTTGCTTCCATTTATTATGCATAAGACTTTTGCTTCTGTTCAACGCTTCTTCTTTTGTATTAAACGAAAATTCTGATGTTATGGAACAACTATATTTCTTGAAATTTAAATCAATCAAATTTGCGGTTGAATGCTTCCTCCAAATTCCTAGTTTTTTTCATTTTATTAGGTGGATTCTTAATGATTTTGCATTCTTCCGAGGATTGTTTCTAAAGAAGCTGTGAGTTTATCAATCGCACCAGATACTGCTTGTTCAACGGTATCGGCCTGACATGAAACAGCTATCGGTTGTCTACCTTCAATTCTGGTCTCCAACAAACATCGCATATCGTTAAATCCTTCCTTTATTCCTTTTTCATTTGATAGATGAATTTCTATTCTTGTAATATGGGATTCAACATTTTTTAGCCCTTCTTCAATCATAGAGGTAAAATAATGATGATCTTTTTCATTACCGCTTATCGTTTTATCAGTGTTAAGTTGTATTGTCATAATTGTATTTTCTTAGTTTAATTATTCGTTTTCAAGCGTTCTCTTCTTTAACATCCTTTTCGTTCAATGAGCTATCCTTTCTGTACTTATCTATGTGTTTTAGCATATTTACTTACAATCTCATTTAAAGAATGATAATAACCCTCAAGGTTTTTGATATTTATTTCATCTTCTTCGGAATCATTTACCGGTATTTCAGTTATGTGTTTGGATAACTCGGGGAATTCCCTATGAATTTTAGCGGTGATGCTTATTATATTCTGTTCCAATTCTATCTTAGTTTTCATATGTTTTGATTAATGCGTTTTCAGCTATGGCTAAAAAAGCAGTCATTAAACAACCGTTCACGGAGGCCGATAAAAAGTGTTAAAGAGACGAAATTCCTTCAATCCCTTTGTGAAACTCAGTTGGAATGGCCACTTCTGTGCGAAAGTCTTTCTCTCTTTCTAATTGTGGAGAACATATAATGCCCATACGGCTGTTTTCCAATTGATATTGACATTATAACGATACGATTCTATTGTTCTTTTTGAAACTATTTATTACTTTGGTTTTCATCTATGGTTTTTTTGTCAATATCAAATGTCTTATTCTTGATATCGCTGCCCCCAGACGGATTTGTAGGATTTGATTGTTTTACTTTTCTCTTAAATTTTCTTGTGTCGCTCATTGTTTCTATTCTATTTTGCGTTCCTCTATAGTATACGGCATAGATTTCGAATTCTAGGCTAACGCAGGTTAAGCCTATGTTAAAAGGTTTTTTAGCACCTAAACTTGAAACCTGTAGCAGCACTTCTTTCCTTCTCATTTTTATAGTAGTCCAGAAAATCATGTCTTATTTAAAAGAAAATATGTATTTACTTTTTGAAGCTAGAACTGACATAGGTCAGTTTGATTGTTATACATAAAAATTGATTCTAGAATCCCTGCTATTACTACGCTACTTGAGAAAGAACTCGCACACTTTTTAGGAGGGAAAACTTATTTCCAATTCTATTCCTACTGCTTCTCAACGGCACTAATCAATAATATGAAGCATTCTTATCCTATGCCCATCTCCCAGGCAATACCTCATGAAGTTCATGCTCCACGTATCGTTTATATTTTGAGGAACTAGTACTATTTTTTAATTCGTGTAATTAATCGTTTTTTATTTTTGTATCTAATCATACGCTGTACATCAATAAACAAAACACTTATTGTAGGTTTTTTACGATAACTTTTTCTATGACAGGTTTGGCAGAATTATAATCTTCACCATAAAATAGAACATATTTGGCTTTAACATTGATACCAAAAATTCCATTTTTGAATTGTGTAGACATCTTGTCTAAATACATCTTATGCTTATTAACAGTCACCTAAATTCTAGCGCCTTCAATTGAATCATAATTGAGATAAAAAAATAATCATTTCCTAGAAGCAAGACGAAATTTGAATAAATCAGGTTCTGCTTCTATTAGCATCCTTCCGTAAGAGAATTTTTTTTGTATACCCAACAACAGTTTTTTTTTATGACCTTTTGAGTGTAAACTATTCGGTACTGATTAATTGGTTGAGAAGGGTCACTAATCACTTCCTTTATATTTGTATCATTTACGTAAGTACTATGGTTATTGCTATGTTGAATGTAAAATAGTTAGGTAGGTATTTTTGCTGGTTCTGGATAATCGTTTTGTGAGTATCGTGAACAAAGGCAAAAAAAATATCAGAAAAAAATAGTGCTAATTTTCATCTTGATTGATGTTCTATTTCTAATTAATAATAGCCATATTATACGATATGGCTGCATTTCAATCATGCATTACATTTAGTATAAAATACGTTTAAATGTATTTTTACACATTATTGTAGTCAGTTGTATATTTATCTGTATTCAGGATTTTCAAATTCCCAACGCTTTCCATCATCCCATTCTTTGCGAGAATTCCCATAACTAGGATAACCATTATTTGCCTTTAGCATAGATGCGAGATGGAGTAAATTATAGGTCATAAATGTTGTATTTCTATTGGTAAAATCGCTTTCAAAACCAATAGGAGTTTTAAATTCTTTACCCTTCCATTCCTTGTCTCCATAACTTGGGCCTGGCCCAACTTCACCTAACCATCCAGCATCTGCTTGAGGAGGAACAGAGTAACCTACATGCTGAAGCGCATATAATATACCCATTGCACAATGCTTTACTCCATCTTCATTTCCGGTAATTATACATCCACCTACTTTACCATAAAAAATGTACTGCCCCTTATCATTCATTTTTCCGCTCATAGCGTATAGTCTTTCAATTAATTTTTGAGCTACTGAAGACTTTTCACCAAGCCAAATAGGTGTTCCCACAATAAGTATATCCGCTTCTATAATTCTCTTAAACAAGGAAGGCCATTCGTCTGTCTTCCAGCCATGTTCCGTCATGTCTGGATATACTCCACTTGCTACTTCATGGTCGATTAACCTAATTTCATCAATCTTGACCTTTTCTTTTATCATTATTGCTTTGGAAACTTCCATTAAGGAGCCGGTATGCGTATTTTCTGGCGATTTTTTCAAAGTACAGTTCACATAAACAACACGTAAAAGAGTAAAATCTAAATTTTTCATATTTATTTAATTTATTGGGTACAAAGTTCTTGGATATGCAGTGTATGAATTAGTCTATACCTTCTTATCAGTTGTTGTAACCGTTTTTATTATTTATTTAGTGTTGTAAAGATTTGTGCTTTGTCCAAATTTGAACCCTTAAAATGTCCTTCTCCTTTATTCTTTTCAAATACCGTAACTGATTTTTTAAAATAGTTCTTTTAGATGTTTTAAATCCGATTTAACTAGGTCAATGACTTCAGCAGTTTTACCTCTTATAATTAGCTTGGTCATAAAAATAGCCGTCCCTATCACTTATCCGAGGAGTTACTAATGCTTCTGAATCTGTATAAATATTGATAACGGCAGGGCCATCACGATTAAAACCAGTACGCATTGCTTGTGCTACGTCTTTGGATTCTTTAGCTTACGAAGCTAGAGTATTCATTGCTTCTACCAGTTTTACAAAATCTGGGTTTGCCAATCAACATAGCCTTCTACTATCACTTCCAACTTTACCGTACCCAAGCATCTGTTGTTAAATATGCTAATTTTAACAGGTATTTTGTATTGGCTAGTGGTCATTAAGTCTCCCAAAAGCATAACGGTACCATCATCTCCGCAAAAAGTAATTACTTGTTTATCGGAGTGGGATACAAGCCCTGCCCCCCTAGTCATGGGCATGGCTTTCGTCATGTATTCATTGTAATCCTCCACCCATTCTTAAAGCACCATTCAAAGGGTTTGCACTATCGCTTATAATTACGTAAACACGTTTTACACCGTCTGCTACAAACATTTCTACTAAATAATCTGATATATTTTGGGCATTTTTTTTCTTAGATAATTATTCAAATTTGCTATAATGGCTTAAGATTATACCCTTGTAAAGAGTATTCTCCATATCAAATTTTCACTACGGTAGTGGCTTTATTTAACGAAATAAAGCATTTCCTGTGGGTTAGTCATCATTATTATTTTATCACCTTTCATAACAATAGGAGCCCTTAATATGTCAGCATTATTTATCAATAATTTTAACCAATCTTCATCTGATAATTGATTTAACCGTCCGTACTTTTGAGAAAAGTTAGGATGTTCCGTGTTTACTAAGTCTCGAACATTAACTTTCATTTTAGAAGCTAATTCTGCCCAATGTGTAGTAGTTAATTTCATATGCTTTAAATCTATGACACGAATAGGTATAATTTCCATTTGCGCATAAGCCAGAATTTGCCGGCCGATGTGATCTTCAGAATTATAAATCAGTGTTATCTCTTTATCAGTATTGGCAAATATCATACTATTTATTTCGTTTAACCTGGCTATGGGCATCAGCCTCCCACAGAATGCTATTGATTATAGGTTTTATTGTCCATAATTTTTTAGTACCCGGTCAATACCTTTTGCCAATTGAAAATCCTTTTTTGTGAGTCCATCTGCATCATGGGTGTTGAGCGTAATATTGACTTTGTTATACACATTTTTCCAATCTGGATGATGGCCTGCCTTTTCAGCTATCATTGCAACTGCTGTCATAAAAGAAAATGCTTCGACAAAATCCTTGAAAATAATTTCTCTATGAATGAATTGAACCTCTAGAACCCACGAAACATCAATTTCTTTCATTCCGTCCTGAATCTCCTCTTTATTTAAATTTGTCATTTTTATAATGTATTTATTTTAAACTAGTATAATTTTATTTTAAAAAGTCGGCGTCTTTTGAAGAAAGAGTCGGATAGGTATAAAACATTCGCCTCTTGTTGCCCTAATTTTCCTTAATTTACGAAATTTTCTTTTAAGTAATCCACTAGGTCTTGTTTCGCTCAATCTCCAGTTTTTCAACCTCCATATTGTTAATATTATATTCGGTGGTAATTCCTACTACATCTAAAACTCTAAAAGCTAGTGTAGGCGCATTTGTTGCCACATCCCAGTTTTACAAATTGTTCGAACGTCTGCAACGCCGTTTACCAGTAGGTCAAGACCTGCACTTTACAAAGGAGCAAGTAATAAATAAACGTTATAGCCAAGCTGTTCTTTTTGTAAAGGCAAAGCGATTATTCCTTTAGGTTTTGCAAACGCTAAAAGGGTGTCAAATACGTCCACATCTGTCCCAGAGTGCCCCATAATTTTAGCCGTATTATGTTTCCTTATCTCGTTGACAAAATACAAGCTGTACGTTGAGCTGGCCTAGCAGTTGCAGCTGTAACCTGGTTAGGTAACGTGGTAGATGAATTACTGGCAACATCTTCACTTGCTCCGCCCATCGCTTTAGGCCATCTTACGTATAGGTCCAAAACGTAATTATCACTTTTTACATAGCTATTTCGGCCAGCTGTCGTTATAACTTCTACTGAGCACATCGCTTTCATTATTGTAGTATTTAAAGTGTGTTTTTTATGTATTGGTGAGTAGTGGCTTTTTCAATGGGCGTTTCCCCTGCTAATATTTCAAAAACCTGATTTTGCATGACACCGCCCGCCAATACTTCAACAAGCGTTTTGGCAACATCTGCTCTAGAAATGGTCCCAGCGCTTTCTAATTTTTCTTCTAGCTGAATTTTGCCCGTGCCTTCTTCATCTGTCAGTGAACCAGGTCTTACTATGCTGTATTCCAAGCCACTGGCTTTTAGGTACTCATCCGCATTTTGTTTAGCTTGTAAATAGGCTCCCAATTCTTCACTAACAGAAGGGTTGTCGGCTCCCATGGTGCTTAACATCACAAATTTTGTTACTCCTGCGTTTTTCGCCGCATCCACGAGTCGTTTGGCTCCATCTTCATCTACACCTATCACATTTTTGCCTTTAGACCCCGCGGCAAAAATTATTTTATCTGTATTTTTTACAGCATGGCTTACGTCCTTTTCGAGATCAGCGACTACCGCTGTTATATTCTCTTGTTCAAAATAGTCTTTTTGTTTTTGCTTACGAACCATAGCGATAGGCCTATAGGAATCTGAACCTTTCAGTAACTCAACAATAATTCTTCCCGTGGTGCCGTTCGCACCGGCAATTAATATATTTTGTTTTTCGTTAGTCATATTATCTATGTATTAGAAATTAATAATTTAGTAAAACCTATTAAACCGCTTTGGACAAGTTGATAATTACTTTCCCTTTGGCTCTTCCTGTGGCTACGTATAAGTAGGCTTCGATGCAATCTTTGAAAGCGTATACCTTATCAATTATAGGTTTGATTTTCTCGTCTTTCACCATCGCTAATATAGCATCTAGCTGCTCGCCATTGGGCTGCATCCAAGTGAGTTTATAAGTAGCTGACTTTGCAGCTATCAGTTTGGAGAAATTTTCAGGCAGTTGATAGCCTTCCATGCCCATCATATCCGCTGTTTCCTCATCAGGAACACTGGTAATGCTTGTTACTCTTCCACCCCCTTTAATTACCTGAAATGCGTCCGTAGTATAATCGCCTCCGAGCGTGTCAAACACAATGTCTAAGTCCGATACTATCGTCTTGTAATCTTCCTTTTTGTAGTCGATGACACGGTCAGCACCAAGTGCTTTCACCCAGTCCACATTTTTGGTGCTGGTGGTGGTATAAATATAGGCTCCTTTGGTCTTGGCATATTGTATAGCGAAGCTGCCTACCCCACCTGATCCAGCATGGATAAGCACACGGTCACCTTCCTTGAGACCAACACGCTCTAAAGCTTGTATAGAGGTTAGCCCAACTAATGGCAAGCCAGCCGCTTCTTCAAACGAAATATTCTCTGGCTTTTTCGAAACTACTGTGCTGTCAACAGCAACATATTCTGCTACAGTGCCCATCTGATTTTGAGGTACTCGAGCATATACCGCATCACCTACTTCAAAGCCGGAGACCTCTTTTCCTTTTTCAATAATGATACCACTTACGTCAAAACCTATGGTGCTGGGTAAGTTCAAAGAAACCATATCTTTTAGGCCGCCACTCACCAGTTTATAATCGATAGGGTTGAGTCCTGCGGACTTGGTTTTAATAAGAATATCCGTAGCGTTAATTGATGGTCTTGCGGTTTCGCTGAAAGACAACCCGTCTTTAAGTTCACCGTACGTTACTATTTGTAATACGTTCATAATTAGTTCAAATTTTAATACTGAATTAAAGTAAATGAGCCTAATCCAACCCTATTATGCTTTCAAGATATTAATAACTCAAATTTGAATGAGCTTATTCTAGATGCGCAGTCTTACTTGGGCGTATTTGAATTCATTTATTAAAGATTATCCGTTGTTACCTCCTGCGACAATCTTGCATCATCGGGAGGATTTTCTAAATCTTTATCAAATAAACGCAGCATACCCAATCTGGCTTTTTACCTCCTGCAATTTTAATTTTATCTAGTAGACTGATGGCAATATTTTCTTCTTCTATCTGTTCCATCAAGAACCATGGCAAGAAACTCCATGTAGCACAATCTTCTTTAGTATGGGCTAATTTTACTAGGTTGTAATTGGCTTTAGTAGTACTTACTTCATGCTCAACCGCTTTTTCAAAAAAATTACTTACACGCACAGGGTCGGCTGTGGGAGCTGGGATGGCAGTCACTTTCACTTTTGCCTCTTTTTAAAATGTATGCAAACAACTGCCTCATATGGTCACGCTTTTCCGCTGCATGCCAGAAAGAAAATTTACAATGCCACTATATCCATTGTTGTCACCTCATAAGGCATATTATAAATAGAATTGAGAAGCATGCGCTGCATTTATCATTTGCTCCTATAATGCGGCTGCGCGCTTATCTGAAAGCCTGTTAGTTTTCATCTGATATAATTTTAATCGAGTGATTTTTTAACTATAGTAACGAAGCATTATAACTGTGCCGTTCAATTATTCTTTTTGAAACTATTTATTACTTTGGTTTTCATCTATAGTTTTTTTGTCAATATCAAATGTCTTATTCTTGATATCGCTGCCCCCAGACGGATTTGTAGGATTTGATTGTTTTACTTTTCTCTTAAATTTTCTTGTGTCGCTCATTGTTTCTATTCTATTTTGCGTTCCTCTATAGTATACGGCATAGGTTTCGAATTCTAGGCTAACGCAGGTTAAGCCTATGTTAAAAGGTTTTTAAGCACCTAAACTTGAAACCTGTAGCAGCACTTCTTTCCTTCTCATTTTTATAGTAGTCCAGAAATTCATGTCTTATTTAAAAGAAAATATACAGTTACTTTTTGAAGCCAGAAGTGACATGGGTCAGTTTGATTGTTATACATAAAAATTGATTCTAGAATCCATGCTATTACTACGCTACTTGAGAAAGAACCCGCACACTCTTTAGGAGGGAAAACTTATTTCCAATTCTATTCCTACTGCTTCTCAACTACACTAATCAATGATATGAAGCATTCTTATCCTATGCCCATCTCCCCGGCAATACCTCATGTAGTTGATACTCCATGTATCGTTTATATTTTAAGGAACTAGTACTATTTTTTAATACGTATAATTAATCGTTTTTTATTTTTGTGTCTAATCATACGCTGTACATCAATAAACAAAGCACTTATTGTAGGTTTTTTACGATAACTTTTTCTATGACAGGTTTGGCAGAATTAATCCTACTCCTAAAATCAAGCTGACCACGGCTATCCGTTTCCAGCTCCTTTTACCCTTTGCATTCTCCTTTTTTCGACCATTTTTTTGAATATAATCGGTGTACGAGTCAAAATTCAAATAGTGGCACAACTCATTTATAGTATGTTCACTCTGATTTCTTCCTGTCCCCTTTCTGTCGATTTACTTATCATAAAGTCTTTCCAATGTTTTAGAACTTAAAGCTGTAGCATAAAAAATGGATTTTATCGTTAAAGTATGAGTGTAAATATCTAAACACCCATATTATTTGGTGAAAGAATTGGAGTCAAATACATGAAGTGGCACATACTTTTGAACAATATATGGTGTGATTGCTTTTAATGTGTTCCCGGTGACGGGATGTAAACCAGGGGCTGTAAAAAATTCAACTTTATTAGTACTTGATTTATGATACCATAGTAAAGGATTTTGGTTATCCTCATTAAAGAAAGTAGTCGTTAAATCCACCTTTACCTTTTTAAAATTCGCTAATCTTACCCAATTTAAGGGAACTACTTTTTCCTTGTAGCTTACAGAGCAGTCTGTTTTTTCAAAATGGTCGTTTTTCCATACCATGCAATCACCCCCATTTTTAATATAACGTAAAACCAGAATTAATCCTACTCCTAAAATTAAGCTGACTACGGCTATCCGTTTCCAGTTCCTTTCGCCGTTTGCATTCTCCTTTTTTCGACCATTTTTTTGAATATAATCGGTGTACGAGTCAAAATTCAAATAGTGGCACAACTCATTTATAGTATGTTCACTCTGATTTCTTGCTGTCCCCTTTCTGTCAATATACTTATCATAAAGTCTTTCCAATGTTTTAGAACTTAAAGCTGTAGCATCAGAAATATAATTGCTTAGCGCATTTTTTGAATGCACAGGACATTGAGTCTTTGCCTTTTCAAAAACCTTTTCAACTATTCCCCTAATTATTGCCTCGTTCATCCCTATAAAAATACAATTTAAAACTCACATCAAGTTTAAACAAATAGTTCTAAGGCCCCAATAACATTAGTGTCGAACAAATGTCTAATACAAGTCTAAGCGTTGTCTAGACTATAACTCCCATCTTCACTTTTCTTTGATTCAGATTGCTTTAGGCGTTGCATTGCTACCATAGTCATATAAAAAAGCAGTCTCTCGGAAATCTAAAGTGCGGTCGGTTACTAACCCGATTGAGAGGTAGGTTAGGCACTACCGCATTTAAATTTCTACTTCTCAAACTGGGGAGACGTCCCTTCATTTTAAGACGCGATACACATCGCTCAAAAGCACTGAGTAATAACTCGGACGGCCATAGGCATGTCCCCAATTTTCAAACAAAATGAAGAAAATATATATTATTTTATTTACGGTATTCCTTACTGCAACTCTTTTTTCTTGCGACCCGGAAACAGTAGCGGAAGAAGCTATTGAATTACAGGCCTGTTGCAGCGATGGTGGCGATATTCCACCCCCTCCTCCACCTCCTCCGGGTAATTAATACCTAATTTATTTTTACATTAGAGGAATGAAACATCTTAAAATTTCATTCCTCTTTTTTTATACCCTACAAATGATTTTGGTATTAAGTACACCAACTAATTCTGTGGCGCAATCTTCCAAAGACAGTATTGGTATTTATTACCAATATATTGTGGCACCACAGCAACCTGAAAATCTAACAGCAGGACTTACTTTCTACCTTAAAAAAAAACAACGAGATTTAATTAAAAAAGATACCCTTAACGCCATTCATGATTTGCGATTATTGGCCATAGGTGAATTTAAAATCGGGGATTATTACAAAAGCGAGAACTACATTGTTGAGGCCTTAGGTCTTATCAATTCCATGGCATCTCATGGCACCTTAATTGATGAAAAAGTGGGACTTTACAATCAATTAGGAAGAGTGTACAGAGCCTCAGATAATCCGACCCCGGCCATAAACTCCTTTAACGAAGCTTTGTCAATTGCACAAAAAACCAAGGACAGCATCATTATTCTTAATAATAAGGCTAATGTTTTCAAAGACGAACGAGATTTTGAAAATGCGAAAGATATCTATTCATTGCTCTACCAGAAGAGCATTGAAACACAGGATAGTTTACAAATTGCGATGGTACTTAATAATTTGGGACACGTACAAGGAAAAGTTGGGGCTTCAGATGCCTTAGAAAACCTGACTATTGCACTTAAAATAAACGAAAATACTCATGAGTTGGGCGGCCAACATGCAAGCAATAGCTATTTGGCAGTATACTACTTGGATAGAAAAGACACCGTACAAGCAAGAGCCTATTCCAATAAGGCATTGGAATTAGCCAATACAATAAATAGCAGCTCTCTTAAATTGGATGCGCTTTCATTTCTTATGCGATTAGACGAAAATCCCATCATTAAGGAGTATAAACGTTTGGCGGATAGTATCTCCCATGCCAAGCAACTTAGCGAAAACAAAAATGCCTTTTTAAAATATAACGTAGCCGAGGAACAAAAGAAAACCCAAGCAAGCAAATTGATGCAAGAAGTAGAATATCGTAAACGTTTAACCTATCAGTTCTTGGCTTTGTTCATTCTATTGGTATTCGTAAGCTCCTATTTTTTCTATAGAAACCGCTATAGAAAAGCAAAAATTGAGGAAGTCTACAAAACAGAGACTCGGATTTCAAAACAGGTACATGATGAAGTAGCTAATGATATCTATAAAGTAATGGCCTGCCTTGAAAATAATCCGGGGATAAAAACGGAAGTGTTGGATGAAATGGAGAGCATCTATTCAAAAACAAGGGATATTTCTCGGGAAAATAGTGCCATCGATTTTGATGAAGATTTTGGCAGACAGCTCAATGATTTATTGTTGGGCTATAAAAGTCAAAAAGTAACGGTAGTCACCCGTAATCTGTCAAAAATTAATTGGGAAGGCATCTCAGATGTCAGAAAAACTGTTGTTTACAGAGTTTTACAAGAGCTAATGACCAATATGCGCAAACATAGCAGCGCTTCTTCTGTAGCCCTTATTTTCTCAAATGAAGGGACCAAAATCCAAATTAAATACCGTGATAATGGCATAGGATGTGACCTTTTTAAAAAAAATGGACTGCAGAATACGGAATCCCGTATCGCCTCCATTAATGGAACCATTAATTTTGATTCTAAGAAAGAGGATGGGTTTAAAGCAACCCTAATAGTTTAGTGTATGTTCAAGAAGGTTTTAATAGCGGAGGATATGGAAGACATCAATAAAGGTGTCCATACCCTATTGACTGAATTAGGTGTAACCGATATTCAACAAGTGCAATATTGCGATGATGCTTACCTAAAAATCAAAAGAGCGGCATTGGACAATGAACCTTTCGATTTGATTATCTCTGATCTATCCTTTAAAGCCGACCATCGGTCGCAAAAATATCCTTCTGGTGAAGCGTTAGTTGAAAAAATTAAAACAGAGTATCCCAATTTAAAAGTAATCGTCTATTCTGTAGAAGACCGATTACAAAAAGTAAGGAACCTTTTTAACAAACATCAAATACAGGCGTATGTCTGCAAGACCCGGTCTGGACTTAAAAATCTAACCAAAGCTATTCATGCATCTTACGTAAATAACACCTTTCTTTCCCCTGAAGTATCAAATGCCTTAAGTTCTTATAACGATTTGGAAATTGACGATTATGATATTTCACTTTTAGATAAGCTTAGTAATGGCTTGTCACAGGAGGAAATTAGTGCTTTATATAAAGAGCAACATATTTCTCCCGCTAGTTTAAGTGCTATAGAGAAACGGCTTAACAAACTACGTATTCAATTCAATGCTAATAATGCCATTCATTTGGTAGCGATAGTCAAAGATTTGGGACTCATTTAAATCCTATATATTTCAACTACTTAAAACCCCTTACGGATTCCCGTAAGGGGTTTTGCTTTTAAGGACCTAGGTTTAACGTATGAAAAAATCAAGCGTAAATCTCACATACTAAATCCAAACATATTGCTTTTAGGCCGGCCTACTGGAACGGTGATCGGGGGAAATATCTGATTTGGTAGGTTTGGCCTTTATTTTAGTTAAAGTGTCACTTGAAATAAGCAATTAAAGAAGTCATACTATGTTGAAAGAATACTAACATTTGAAAAAAGCTTTTGATATTCAAATATGAATCCTAAGGAACGAATTATACGTTTTGCGCTACTCATCTTACTTGGCACCTGTTTGATGGTGGGTATTCTGTCTTTAGCAAACATATTATTTATGTAGTGCTCAATGCAGGTGGTATACTACATGCTAAATTCTGTAGCATGTGCTAATTTACGGGAGACTAAATTTAAAAAATACAGGAAGGTGATCGGATAAGGTTCTGGCAGTCTCAAGGGCAGCACAGACCCTTACAAAATCAATGGCTACACCACTTAATTTTGTGATGCTATTAGAATAGAAAATATTATCAATAGCATAATTTAGGTACCCATTTTTGTTACACAAACGCTTCAGTGTTGTTTTCTGGTTAGAAATGGCAGTCTTATACCCCAAAGCCTTTATTCCTTCAAAAACAGCTTCTTTTTCGTCAATATTAAAATCTCCCGCCAAAATAATAGGATGCTGAGATGGGCTTCTTCTTAGGTATTCAGTAATCGCCAGTATTTCACTTTCTGGATTTTTATTATGCGGCCTGGAATGAAAATTCATTACGGTTAGCTTCTTACCCTTTATGTAAAAATCAAGAAAGAAGGGTTCTCGGTCTACAAGAGAGTCCAAATCTGCGATAAGGGCACCCCTATTTCTAATTTTTATGTTTTTGGTTTTCCAGATAAACGCATACCGCTCCGTTACATACTTGGTACTATTGGTAGGGTCACTGATTACATAGTCCCATTTGGCGCCTTTCCTATTCAGGTTATCCGCAAGTTTCGCAACTGCCTGCGCACCGCCATAACCCGCCACTACTTCTTGTATAGCTACAATATCTGCGTCTCGGATTATGTCTGCCATCCTATTCAGCTCTTCGCTGTTTTTGGTCTTGCCAAAATCTCTAATATTCCAGGAAATTAGGCTGATGGGTTCTTGGGAGTAAATACTCAAATGAAGAAAAACTAGAAGTAAAAAAATAGCTCCTTTGGGACTTTTAGTAAACATAAAGTTAATTTTATTTAATGATATTAAACCAATACTATTAAGGATATGACTATTTATCTAAAATCCCAAGGCGGTATGGGGTTAGGATCACTCCACAAGCCCTTTTTGGCTTTTCTAGCTTCATTTTCTAGAACATCATAACTTATATCGCTCGAATATTTTTTATAATGCCAGGCCATTCCTAATCGAACCATTTCTTTATTAAGGTTTAGTCCTTTATTATTAAATATAACACCTATTAGTCTGCCGTTCCGATCAAAATCCCCCTCAGAATGAATCTTAACCATTTGATTAAAACATAAATCCGATAGCACTATTTTAGCTCTTTTACCAAAAGGTTGTTTACCCCTTTTTTCTGGTGTATCAATATGTTCTAATCGTAATTTTATAGGTAATTGGTTGTATAAAATTTCAACTGTATCTCCATCTAATATTCTTATAACTCTAGCTGATAAAATTTTATTTTTGGATATTACATCAGTATCTTTTTCTTCACTTTTTATAATGATTTTTGGCGGTTCTTTTTCAAATATTACTTTATCACTTTCTTGGGCAGGTCTATTTCTTTTACAGCTCAAAGAAAGAATAACCACTAAAATATAATAGAATTTTCTATTCAAAACTGATAACATTTTTATTATAGTCAATAGTAACTTTTCCAAATCTAGATAAGGCCGATTGACCTAATAATAGTGGCGCCTCTAAGTTGTGCACCACAGAAGCTTTCACATTATAAACTTCATTCTCTCCGATACTTACCGACCTTAAATTTATTTGTGTCCCTTCCGATATTTTTCCTGTTGCATCCTGATAGTAAATGCTTCCAAGAATATCATCTTCTAAAATCTTCCCCTGCTTAATTAAGAATATGGCTTCAGTTTCCGAAATGGAAATGATACTTGCGCCCGTGTCAAAAATAAAATCCATAGAAACACCATTAATCTTTATTGGTATTTTATAAATTCCATTTTCATAAACCATTCTAATTTCTGAACCAGTTAGGCTTTTGCGTTTAGCCGAAATATTGACTTCATTAGATTTTCGCCCTGAAGGAGAATCAGTTTTATCAGCTCTATTAGGTCTTTTACAACTTACAACCCCGATTATTAGTACCCATATGATTATTTTACATAGCCTCATAGCCTGCTACTTACCTTCGGAATAATCTGAATTGAAAACCGCTTATTCTTCTCTTCATCAGCTTCTCTACATAATCCATTAAAACCACTACCTGAAATCAGAACCTCTACATTGGTCTTTCTAAAATTGATGTTATTTTCAATCCATAAATTATAGACGGCGAGTGCTCTTTCATAGCTTTTTGTATAACCAAACTTCGTGTCAGCTGAAAATTTCATATCATACGAATTACCCATATTTCCTTCAATTATTATTAAGTAAGAAAAATTTGGATATTTTTCTTGTAGTTCATTTAGAAAACCTTCAATTTTTTCACCAACATCAATAGTAGTTTTTTTATACTTACATAGGATTTCAGTTTCATTAGGCTCAAAAATTTCAATGCCCATTAAGCTAGTTGCAACATATTTTTTACAATCTTCGAGATAGTAAAAGTCTTCGTCTGATTGTAGAACTTTGAATTGCTCCTTTAGTTGAACAATTTTTTCTAATTCTTCTTTTTCAGCTATAATTTTGTTCTGTTCCAATCTGAGATAAACAACAGTTAGAACAAATAAGACAAGCATTATAAAAAAAAGACTGGTCATTAAATCCGAGAAACTTACCCAGAAGAAATCACTATTTTTTTTCTTAGCAGCCATTAGTAAATTAATAATTTATAGATAGCAACTGAACATGTTAAGATGCCAAAACAGAGGAAAATAATCACCCCAATATTGATCATCTTTGGCCTTTCAACTACAATAGATTTTGTTCTAATAATTTCTAAAAGTTCTTTTATGGTTTCATCATGAAATAACACGCCCTTTTTCAGCTCAGATAATTCTGTAGATACGTCTTGTAGATTATCTACATTAGTTTTTACCTCGCCAACATTTGACATTATCGTTTTAATATTTCCACTTTCGTTATCAAAAACCTTTTCTGTTTTAGTTTTTAAATTGTCAAATAGCTTATTGAAGTCAGATGTTATCTCTACGTCTTTTTTATTAAACTCATTTTTTCTATTCTCAAATGAAAGTGATAGCTCATCAACCATTTTCCCCGTATTGTTATCATAGTCAATCATGCGATTATTGATAGCCTGTTCTCTGGAATCAAAATTCTCAAAATGGGAAGCTAGGTATTTGGAATTATCAGAAATATGGGATGCGTGACCATCGAATTTCTTAACCATTTCAGAAATATCGCCGACCTTATTTAGCTGTTTATTAATAGTAAGATTTAATTCTTCTGTGTTCCTGAGTAAACTGTTTGTTTTTAATAAATATTCTGAAAGATTATTAAGATTTTTAAAGGAGGATTTCATTTGCTGCATAACGTCAATATTATACTTGGCAATATTTGCTACATCTATCCTTTTTAATTCCTCAACTACTTCTAGTTGACTATCAAAAGTATCTTTAACAGCAGAAATAATCCCACTAAACTGCTGCATATTAGTAGTAAAATCACTATTAAATTTTAGCAAATTAGTTTGTAACGTATGAAGGCTAGAAGCCGTGTTCTTTGAAAGAATTGGTAGTAATTCGCTCTGAATAAAGGTAAATAAATCGTTTTTCTGATTCTCAACAGATCTCCTAACCCTTAAAAAATATAAATTACTAATAATAGTCAAAAACAGGCCTATAACACTAGCAATCATGGCTATTTCAACCCCTTCTAACAAAGAGTCAATACCTAGAATTAGATTGTCACTTTGTGAAGCATTATTGAGGTTGGCAGCTGCGGTTTCATTGATATTTTGTAAAGTAACTTTATTTTTTATGCCTAAAGAAGGCATAAAAAACAACCCTCCTATTATTCCGATCATGGTCCCCATCAACCCCAAATAAAGTGGTGTAGGTATGTTGTTTGATATTTGATCATCTGTTTTATCAATATTTCTATCTACAATATCCTTTACCAACATAAAGTCGCTCACAGCGCCCTTATTCCGTAGTAAATAATTATTTATTGATTTAAGTATTTCACTTTGTGATTTATTTTTTTTCCCCTTAAAATCTATTAATGATATATCTATGCTCTTTTCCATCTCTAACCTTAAATTTATCTACCGCTTTTAGTTTCTTTTAAATATTAACTTAGAGGAAGTCTATCTCCTTGTCTTCAGAATCGCTTGCCATATCAATAATCTCAACCTCTTCGGATTTTTCATCATCAAGTACAGCAGACTTTAGGCTTTCAGGAATATTATTTGATAATATTTCTCTTACACTTATTTGTTCTATATACTCTTCGGGAATATTGGAATGCTTAATAGTATAATTATCTATATTTCCAATAGCTTGTTTATAGAACCAAATACGAGCTATATTTACAGCAAATACAACGATTTGTATAACTATTATAGCACCTATTATAATATTTAAAATTTGCTCGTCCATTATTGAAATTTTATTGTTGCTTTATTAGCTTCCTTTACAACCCAATTACCATCAATGAGTACGGCAAGTCCTTTTTTAGTAGTAATTATTTCTCTGCTAAAGTCTTTATTTGAATTCTCTTGGCTACATACTCTATATAAATATTCATCGGGCGAATTAGTAACTTCTCTGGTAATGAATTGATCAACAAGCGCTATTTCAAAATCCGCAGTAAGACCATCTTCATGTTCGTATAACTTATAAATAGTTTCCCCAGATATAGGAGAAGAAGAAATCGGAGAAAATTTACCAGCGGCAGTCGGTTTACCTGAATAAAATACTCTAGGTAGTTTAACAACTGGTTCCGGTACTACCTTTATCGCTGGCGACTTTTTTTCTGCTTCAAAAATTCTTTTTCCCTCGTTTAATTGATTAGGTGATTTCACTTTTTTTGCTTGTTCCAATTCATAGTTCAATCTGGTAATTTCATTATTTAAATGAATAATATTGTTATTCAAGGTGTTAACACTATTATCTCGTTTTGCACAACCTTTATCCTTAAGAATCTTTAAGTCATTATGTTTTTTACTTTCTTTTTTCCACTTAATAAATAAAATAATTGTTGATACTAGAAATAGTAATATTGGAATCATCCAATAATTAAATAATGTCCTTTTTTTACCTCTATGTATATTAGATTCCCTTACAACAACAGCCTGTTCGGATTCCTGCCTATCTACATTTCGTTCTATTTTTTCAGGTTGCTGAGTTGGAAGAAATTCATTCTTTAAATCATCATATTCTGAAGATTCATTTAATTTCAAACTTTCAAAAGATTCCAAATGTTCAATCTTGAAAAATAACGAATCAAATATTTTAGGGCATAACCTTTTAAAAGTTTCTATTGGTGTGCTAATGTTTTTAAAAGTTTTATTCCAGTTTAGTTCAACATTATTTTTGACCTCTATAAAAGGTGTTGGCTCTTCTTTTGAATTACTTTCCAACGTTTTATTGAACTTATCCAAATCAATTTGTTCTTCCGATTTAATGGGTGTGCCACCATTTTTATATTTTACCATGGAGAACCTAGTAACTTCTGCATTCACATAATCAACTATATCATTCCACTCTTCTTGTGAAATCTCTATTCTATTATTAACACTCTTATCCTGTGCAAAAAGGCTAGTAGCTATTAAGCAAGCAATAAAAACAAGTGTGTATAGTGCTTTCATAATTATTTTTCTCTTTTTACCAATTCGAATGCTAGGGGCCCCAAACTACCGACAAGAGGATAAAAAAACAGCGTTTCCCCTATTTCTTCATCATTTTGTCCCTTTAGTTCTAATATTTTGTTTTGAATACCCATTTTCAAACCATCTTCTGCCTTTTCATATAAAAACGTTTTAGAAAACTCCATTACATCCTTTTCAATTCCGAATGTGTCTCTGAAAGGAATTTTAGAATTCATGCTAAAAAAGAAATCTAAAAAGGTTGTATACGTTTCTAAAGCCTTCGTTTCTAACTGATTTACCTTATTATAGGTGTATCCATTTTCTCTTTGTAATAAGACATTATCTGCTATCAGAACTTCTTTAATATCCTTTAAATCTATATCTGTATTAGATTTAAAACACAAACTACCTTTACTAGCTAATTCCTTAGGATTGTCTGGTAATTCTAACTTGATTGCATATGTTTCATTAGAATCAAATACCTGATTTAAAACAAGACTAATTATTTTTTGCAAGCTTTTGTGGTTACTAGAAGAGTCCACAACTGCCAATAATTTTGACGCAGTTCCTGAAAATATAAATGTGTGTGGAATCGCAATATTTTTAGATTTCAAAAGCTGAGCTACATGGTAAATTTGCGAGGTGTAAAATAACAAAAAGATGATCTTTAATTCGGCATCTCCTTTTAGTCGATCTAGAAAACTAATCAAGATATTTTTATCTACAAGTTGTTTATTATTTTCAAGACTAAAAAACGCATTTATAATATCGTTTGAGTTATTTCTAGATTTAATTCCACCTAATATTGTAGATAAATTTGTCTCTTTATTTGATGATAAAATTGATTGAATTTTATCAAAGTACTTTTTAACAAAACCATTAATATTTATATTTCTTTTATAATTATCACCGAATATGGCATCGCCGGCAAATTTATAAGATGAAAAAAGTATTGGTGAGTCATTTTGATAAACCGCTATATCTGATGTTCCGCCACCTATATCTATAGACACTACTGGTTTAAATGAAGGAACTCCTAAAACCCCTGTATAATAATAAAATGGAGTAAGGCTTTCACAAACTTTTTGAATGCTTACTTGCTTCCCAAAATATTTAAAAATAGAACTTGTCCACTTCTCTTCAAGTAAGGAAAGTTGAAAGCCCGACATGCTTGCAGGATATGACCATATAATTTTCGTTTTTTCAACAGCTCCGTTATTTACAAAAACCGTGTTTCTTATCATTTTGATTAATTGCTCGAAAAAACCTTCTAAAATAACGGCGCTATTATCCTCTGTATTCCATTTTAAATTAGTTTTTACCTCTGTATTTAATGCAAATGAATACCGCTCATATTTAAAGGGTATGTTTATGTTACCCATAGAAAACACTGGCCTATTAAAATCAATTTGTCTATGGTAACTGATGGCAGTTCTTTGTGGCATTTCAAATTCTGTACCGGCTGCAATTTCTTCAGGTAAAACATCATCCTTACTTAACCTTAGATATGCCTCATCTAATTTTGAATCTTCAATTAATCTACCACAATGGTGTGGCTCATTTTTAACTATTTCGAAAGGTTTCGGAATGTCATTATCAATTGAGTATTCTATATGGGTATTTGTAGTACCAAAATCAATTGCAAAAGAAAACTGGGCAGTACCATTACTAACTTTATCAATAAAATTTGGTATTATAACACCATTAGCAAAACTATGTTTCAGCCGTATGTAGTTGAAATTTTCACTCACTACGTTAGCTATCATGTTAATATTCTCTTCTTTCTTAAAGCGTCTTTGCACCTGGTTTATAGCACTAATCAATTCGTTTTTAGAGTTATAGTATTCAAAATCAAAAACATTACCTTCTAAGAGTGGTATTCTATCGGCATCATAATATGCTATATTATATTCTGGTTTAATGGATTCTGGAAATTTATAAAAAGGAGTAATTGCCAGATTTATTCTATTTTCAATTACAGCACCTTTGTTGTCTACTTCACTAAACTCTGGCTTATGTGATTGATTTACCGGATTGTAATAAATTCGTTTAAAGGTTATATGATTACTGTTTTGAATTGGTATTCTAAGTATAGCTTCAACGCTACCTGATGGTAAATATTTTAATTCAAATACTCGCTCACCATTAATAAGCTTATCTAAATATGATGTAGAAAAATAATTGAAAAATAATGGTTTTAATGGAAGAAGAAAGCTTTTATCCCCTGTATAATTCCCTTTATTAAAGTAAAAATCGTCAATAGGATATTCCGTTCTTATAATAACCGGCTCTAAAAAATCACTTATCGTTAGGTACGGAAACTTATTACCATCAAAAGGAAGTGTTCGATTTTCAACAGCGTTAGAATTAAAATTAGGAGCCTTATCTGTATTTTTCCAATAATCGGTTACATACATTAATTGACCTGAAACTATGTCATTAGGTAATACCAGAGGTAATAATTCTTGATTCAAATCATTTTCTGGTTGAATCACAAAATTACTCTCCTTAATTTTATCTCTTTTATCTCTACCTTTCTTTAGTGGTGTATTTAAAATTTCTACTATTTCCCCACCTCCATCAATATTCAAGTCTGATAAAGACTTAAAAAAACCAGGGCTAGAATTATTTATGCTAGTTCTAAGTTCTAAAGATAATAACGAAAAAATACTCATTAAGTAATCCTCTACCTCTTTGAATTTAGTACTGAATTCTGCAATACTGCTCCTTAAAGCAAATAGATATTTGACATATTCTGGATCTCTTTTATGTAATGGAAAATATTCACCATCTAAAAAGGTATCTGAACCATCACCAAAATCTAAATTAAAGCTATTGGCAGATGTGAAAAATAAAGAAGCCGGCGAAGTACCGCCAATAATATTTATGGGGTGTTGACCATCTTTAAAATTAATTAAATAAAGTTTACTGTTATAGTCAAAATTATATGCCGCAGCATCTTGTTCAAAATACAACCTTAAACTTTCACCTAATAATTTATGACTCTGATTACCATTGTTTAGCAAAGCATCCAAATCATTTCTAGGATTCCAACTTATAATCTCTATTTTGTTTTTGAACTTTTCATAATTGAATAAAATTTGACCTATATCAAGGGCATCTGACACCATTTTATGATGAATAGTTTGTCCTTCTAGCTCTAATTTTGCTACTACATTAAAAGCTGTTCTTACTAAATCTATTCTTGCAAACGGACTAGGTATTGACGTAATCTCTCTAGATGAGTGCTCACCATTAGGATCCTTTATAGCTGCAATTGCCTTATCATTTAATGGATTGGATGATTGCCAATCATATAAATCATTTCCTTCATGAAATCTAAATACTTTTGCCATTTCGCTATTTTTCTTTAACTAGTTTTTCCGTTGCCAAGTAGAAATTTTCAACAAACCTATTTTCAATATTTATAGCCTTATTAATTTGCTCAGAGGTTTTATTCAGCTTCTCTGTAAAACGTTCGTAATTACTAGGTCCCTGTAGAAACCCTCCATTCTTTAATTGTATTCCTTTTATACTATCTAACACGTTTTCACTACTTTCTTCAAGGGTAAAAGGATTAAAGCCTCTTTCATTTTCTGACATCTGCATTAGCCACTCCCAGTAACTATCATTAAAACCTCTTAACGTGGAGTAAAAATCTTCCGCCAAGAAAGATGAATTTATACCAAGGCTAGCGGCAAATTTCATATCTAATTTGCCTCTTAATTTCATTTTACAATACAAATGAAACAGATAATATTGAGTAAGCGGCTTAAAAATGGTATGCTTGGTTCTATCATTTAAATCATTGAATGTAATGGCATTAACATCTTTTTCAATCCCAAATTCCTTAACTACATTTTCATCACTAACCGGAATATTTGCGAAGTTTAAAATTGCAAGTGCCGATGCCAGTTCTATAAAATGAGCATCATTTTTTTGAGCAGTGCTACCTTCATTATTCTCGTAGTCCTTATTAACTGCGTCACCTATATAATACATTGCGTTTACACTGTCATTAACACCATGTTGGTAATACCTAAGGGCCGCTTTTGTTTTAGAAACGAATGTAGATTTCTCAATATCACTATCCTCATCTTTTCTAACGCCAAAGTATGGTAATACTGATATGGCTCCTATTTGCGCATTTTGTAATAGGGAAAAATTGTCTAGCGAAGAATCTGCAGATCTAATATTCTTTAAAAGCAGAGGAAATCCGGAAGCTCCTGTACCTCCAAAAATAGAGGAGATAATAAATATTTTATCCCCTTGCGAAAAACTACTGGCAAAGGCTTTAAAATCATCAGATTGATTAAACTGATTCAATACCACACTACCCATATTTGGGTTTCCCTTAAACCCTACCTCCATATCTGCATTTAAATTCTTTTCACTAAACAAAAGAGATATTAATGCTTTGTTCTTGCTGTCTAAAGTCCCGTAGTCTATAAAATCTTTAAATCTTTTATTCGAATTTTGGACTTTAATACTAAAATTTGGGGTTAAGGAATCTATAGGAGTTTTAAAAAATTCATTTTTTGAGGAATTATCAAAACTTAATTCTTTTCTTATTTTTTTATATTGCCTTAATATATTTGTGGTCTTACTAACATCACCATTTGCAGCATCTGGATCAATCAAAATAGGCACAACAGAATCACTATCACAACCAACCCCAGAAGCTAGAAGAAGACTTAATGATTTAAGTACTCGAGCACCAGTTCCACCTATTCCGAAAACATATAATTTGGACATATTTTTTTATTTAAAAAGGTACATGAGATGAGTTTGTGCTTTTCCATTTTATCAATAGCGAAAACAAAAACATAATTACACAAGCATATACTAGATTGGTGACCGAAAATATCAGATTCTCAACTGTATATTCTGCGGGTAATTGACCTACTTCATAAAAGCTATTTTCAACCGTTACATAAGCTATAACAAAAGCAAATATTCCTATTATTAACAACCAAAGTAGCCAAACCCAGAGTTTACTTGTTTTAGGTCTATCAAATACGTAATAGTATAATAAAGTGCATAGCAAAACCATAGGAACAGTGTATAAAGCCACAACAATGTAAAAGTTATTATCATACATAATAGTAGAGAAGGCATCTAAAAAATTGAAACCCCACAATTCATAAATATTAGCAATTAGATCTGACATTATTTTCTTGTTTTTCGTTTTAAAATGATTCGAACTATTAATGCTATAAGCAGTAGTAAAAAGATAAATCCAATAACTTGTCCAGGGAATGAACTTGATTTTGGTTTTTCGATTGAAATATTAATATTGAAGTAGCTTTCTTTTTTGGTCGCCTGTAAATAAGCTGAAGAAATGCCATTAATTAAATAATCAAGACCGAAAGTCTTTTTCTGTTTAATTTCATTAATGGTTAAATCTGTATCGTCTAACAAACTAGAGTCTGTTACCCACTGCGGCATATTACGTTTAAGATTGAAACTTAAACTTTTATTATTTACGTCAGAAGATTTAAAAATAAAAACATGAGTTGCACCGAATTGAACATGTGGCTGATCCGCTTTAGAAATCGATAGCTTCTTCCCATTACTAAATATAATATCATCACCCGCTATTTTACCAATTTTAAATAGAGCCCAATCTTTATTGTACAATTCATAATTAGCTATATCTGTTATATAATTATCGGTAATAGCTAAAGAAGATAAATCAACTGCAATTGCCAATTGAAAAGGAGTATCTCCTCTACCGCTTTCTTCTACTTCTATTTGTCTTATTTGCCCGTTTATATCTGTACCTCTAATTGGTTTTATTCTACCATTATTAAGAGTTGAAGTTAGTACTGTAAAATCTTTTACTTCAAAGTCTTCCGCTGTAAGCAGGTACTCATTTGAATATCCTTTATAATTGTTGAATTTAGGACCAATACTTTTTGTGAATTGTTTAATATTATTCTGTTCGCCTATTACCGCCAAATAATAAGGTCGCTGACCTTTTTGAGGTTTATCATCATCGTTTAAATCATAATACTTACCATCATAATCACTAAAATACTGGTAAACATTGGTGGTAAGCTTTTGACCGTCTTTATCTGCTGTCAGAAAGACGTTTTTAGTTAAGGCTTGTTGCTCTCCCAAACGATTTACTGTCTCTCCTGGTTCTATAGAATAAATAAAATCTGAAAGTAAAATAGAAATACTATTATCCTCAGTTTCTGAAGTAATTTGTTTAAAAATATTGTTTAAATCACTTGTAGCTCTATCTTTTTTAGTTCCTGCTTTTTGAATAGAGCTAATACTTAATTTGTTAGCAAAGTTTACTACACCTGATTTTATGGAGCTTGCATGTATTTTACTATTTATAAAATATATTTCAATATTCTCTTCATCATAAAAATACTTCAAATCAACTAGTAGATTTTGAAGCATATCTTTCAATTGGGTAGGCCCGTTGACATAACCAATCATACTTCCTGAATTCTCTATATACAGCTTGATTTTCAAATCTTTTTGCTGCGCAATAATATCTTGAGGTATTGGCGGAACGAATATGGAATCTTTCTGTGGTTGCGAATCAGTAATGACTCTTTTATGTTCAGCCCTTTCACAAGAACTAAAAAGAAATAACGTAATTACAATAACACCTAATCGTAATAAAGCCTGTCTCATTAAGAATTTTCATTTAATAAATGAATGATAAAAGTAAATGGCCCTTGTGGTTAATGTTTACGGATTTCCGTAATTGGAGTGAAGATTTTAGAAAGAGCTGCAATTATTCATCCTGAATAAAATAACGGGCCTTGCCATTTTCTTTTGTAGGTGAAAAAAATATTGATAAATATTTTGCACATACTTTAGGTCGATTATGGTAATCCGTAAAAAAAATCTGTAGAAAGTAATAATTTGCGAAGACAACCTAAAAAGGGTTTACCGACTATTTAACCAATGATGTTGTCCAATCATTGTGGTACATAAAAAATCCGATATGAATGAACCTAATGTAATAGTGCAAACCGATAGATAATTATGTGCAACTAAAATAGAAAAATGAAAAATAAAACAACAGCAACAATCTTGGCTTTCTTCTTAGGTGGATTTGGTATCCATCGTTTTTATCTCAATCAAGGTGGACTTGGCATCGCTTACTTACTTTTTTGTTGGACTTTTATTCCAGCTATTATTGCATTTGTTGACTTTATAATTTTCCTAACCATTGATGATGCTAAATTCAATGCGAAATACAACCAAGGAAAAGTGGTTGATACGACAGCTAGAATTAATACTGCGGAGGAATTAGAGAAACTCCATGGACTAAAAGTGAAGGGAGTAATAACCGAAGAGGAATTTCAAGCACGCAAAGTAAAATTACTCTAACCCACACCAATAAAAAAGAACGTACTACAAAAAAACCCATAAAAAGAAAGGCTACAAGCGTCAACAGATTACAGTAACAAAAGGGGTAAGAATTTTCTTTTCCTTCTTGATTTAATTAAGGTTTGTTTATTTTGGTAGCTGTTAAAGAATCTCCCTTTAAAAAATCAAAAACAATGCATGAATGTACCATTTGTGGTGAACCCACAAAATTCGACGGAGGATTATGTTATAAATGTTACAAAAAGCAAAATAACGGTAAAGAAGTAGCCGCAGTTGAAGAACCTATCACTAAAGCAAAGAAGAAGAAAAGTAAAGGCGACGATAAAAATAATGCTAAAAAACCAAAAGAGAATCCATGGGTTTCTGGAGTGATTAAAGGTAGAATAGCAGAAACTATTGCAGAGGAGCTTTTTCGTTCATTAGGGTTTCAAGTTTTTAGTTATGGTATGGAAAACTCCATTCCAGGGATATCAGACCTTTTAAGAGGCGTAAGAGGTGATGTTGAAAAAAATATTCGTCAAATGCCAGATTTTGTAGTCTTTAAAGATAATAAGGCACACTTTATAGAGGTGAAATTTCGGGCAAGTGGAGAGTTGAAATTGACGGATATCGAGAAATACGGTGATTATCCTTTTGAAAATGCTTTATTTGTTTTAATCACAAAGAAGTATATCAAATGTATATCTTACGAAGAGCTTAAAAGTGGTAATGAGATAAAAGCAACAGATCGCAAATATCTTGGTAGCAGAAAGGAATTTGATACCGACAAAGAAAAAATTAAAGAATACTGCAAATACGCAGTAAAATTCTTTAAAAATGTATAGACTTTAAATAACAGAGCAACAACGTCAAAAGAAAAAAGTATTATCAAAAAACGTTGGTAATATATGACTACCTAGAATAAGAACTAAATACACCAATACCAATAAAAATACAGGTCTAAGGGCTCAGCAGATTACCACAACAAAAACGCGTAAGAGTTTTCTTCTCATGTGCATTTGTAACAAGGTTTGATTATTTTGCTAGCGCTATCAACAATCCCCCACATAAAACAAGAAAGGGTACCTTATGAATCGACCACAAACTATTCAAATTTTCTTGCCAGATGGTTCTCCCACAAGCATTAAAGAAGCAGAAATTACCAACCGATTGGTGAAAGCTATTTTATTTCCTAGAAACAAATTACAGGAAGTTTCTAAGCGGGAAATGGTTCATTTTACAGGCGTATATTTCCTATTTGGTACTTCTGAAGATGGTGTAAACCCTTTGGTATATATCGGTGAAGGGGAAGATTGTTTTAGCCGTATCCAATCTCATAATAGAAAAAAAGATTTCTGGACCCATGCCGTTATTATTGCTACTAAGACAGATGAATACACAAAAACTGATGGTAAATATTTAGAGCATTATTGTTTAGAAAGGGCGCAGGAAATTGGTAGATACAAAACGGATAATGATACGGGGTCTAAGAAACCCTCAATACCAGAAAGTAGAGAGTATGATCTTCTAGATAATTTTGAAACTGCCAAAATTCTTTTGGCAACCCTGGGCTATCCGATTTTTGAAGAAAAAAGAAAAGCGAAAAGTAATAAAGAGTTGTTCTATTGCAAAAGCAAAAATGCTTCTGCTGAAGGAGAACTTACAGACGATGGCTTTTTAGTACATAAGGGGGGACAATCTAATATGGAAGAAACAAGAGGAATGAACAAATGGATTGGAATTTTGAGAAAGCGCTTGATAGCAGAAGAAATACTTAAAAAAGAAAATAATGTTTATGTTTTTCAGCAAGATTATATCTTTAATTCCCCAAGTGCAGCTGCGGCCACTATTTTAGCGAGGTCTGCAAATGGCTGGACTTCATGGAAAGACAAAAACGGTAAAACCTTAGACGAACTTAAAAGACAATAAAACATTAATGACAGAACAAACCCAAAAACTACAAACCCAACTCTGGAACATCGCCAATACCCTTCGTGGTAAAATGGATGCGGACGATTTTAGAGACTATATATTAGGCTTCATTTTTTACAAGTATTTAAGCACAAAAATGGAACTCTATGCCAACGAAATTCTAGAACCAGACAATTTAAAATTTCGAGATTTAGAAGGCCACGCACAAGAAGAAGCCTATTTAGAAGCTGTAAAAGATGCCGCTTTAGATAAACTAGGCTATTTCTTATTACCCTCAGAGCTATTTACAGAATTAGCAAATCGTGGAAATTCAGGCGGAAAGCACCACTTTATTCTAGGCGATCTAGCCAAAGTGCTCACTCATATCGAGCAAAGCACGATGGGTTCTGAAAGCGAAGAAGATTTCGGAAACCTATTTGAAGATTTAGACCTTACCAGTTCTAAACTCGGAAAATCCGAAAACGATAAAAACGAACTCATCGTAAAAGTACTATCCCATTTAGACGAAATTGATTTTGACATCGCCAATGCAGACAGCGATCTGTTGGGTGACGCTTACGAGTACCTGATTGGAAAATTCGCCTCTGGCGCAGGGAAGAAGGCAGGCGAGTTTTACACACCACAGCAAGTCTCTAATATATTAGCGCAATTGGTAACCCAAGGCAAAGACAAATTAAAATCTGTGTACGATCCAACCTGTGGTTCAGGGTCCTTGTTATTGCGTGTTGCCAAACAAGTAAAAGAAGTCAGTGCATTTTATGGGCAAGAAATGAACCCAACCACCTATAACTTATGCCGAATGAATATGATAATGCACGATGTGCATTACAAACGCTTCGACATAAAAAACGAAAACACCCTCGAAAAACCACAGCACGAGGACATGCGTTTTGAGGCCATCGTTGCCAATCCGCCATTTTCGGCAAAGTGGAGTGCCAGCCCATTATTTATGAGCGACGACCGATTTGCGGCCTATGGAAAACTCGCACCAAGTTCTAAAGCCGATTTTGCCTTTGTGCAACACATGGTGCATCAATTGGCAGATAACGGAACCATGGCATGCGTTCTACCACACGGTGTATTGTTTCGTGGCGCAGCCGAAGGGCACATTCGCAAGTACCTCATACAAGACCGCAATTACCTCGATGCCGTTATAGGCCTACCCGCTAATATCTTTTATGGCACCAGTATTCCTACCTGTATTTTGGTATTAAAGAAAGAACGGTCGCACGGCGACAACGTATTATTTATAGATGCGAGCCAACATTTTGAGAAGGTAAAAACCCAAAACATGCTGCGCGAAGCAGATATCAGTAAACTCATAGACACCTATAAAACGTACAGTAACGGGGCACTGAGCGAAGCCGAAGTGGACAAATACAGCTATGTCGCCAAACTATCTGAGATAGCAGAAAACGACTATAACCTAAACATCCCACGGTATGTAGATACTTTTGAGGAAGAAGAACCCGTAGACTTGGCAGTCGTTTCCAAGGCGCTCAAAGCCATAGATACAGACATGGCAACCACAGATGCCACCATAACCGATTACTGCAACCAATTAGGCATAGACACCCCTTTTTGACTTCGGCTACGCTCAGTCACCAGGATTATGCTAAATCAAGAAAAATGGCTAAAGGATATGCTTACTTATTAAAATGTGCAGATGACAGCTATTATACTGGTAGTACCAAGGATTTAGAAAGAAGATTAGAGCAACATCAAAACGGAGAAGCAGCTAATCACACTTCTTCACGTTTGCCTGTAGCATTGGTTTATTTTGAAAAATTTGAAAAAATTGACCAAGCATTTTATAGAGAAAAGCAAATTCAAAAGTGGAGTAGAGCCAAAAAGGAAGCACTGATTAACAATAAAGCAGAGTTGCTAAATGAATTATCAAAATGCAAAAATGACACACATTATAAAAACAAAACTCGGTAATCGAGCGGAGTCGAGATTATGAACATCGAAACAACACATACCGAAACCAAGAAACAACTCGTTCCCGAATTACGCTTCAAGGAGTTTGATGGAGTTTGGACTAATTGTAGAATGTTAGAAATAGCATCAAAAATTACCGATGGCACACATGATACGCCTCAAAAAGTTACAGAAGGAATTCCTTATTTAACAGCAATACATGTAAAAGATGGAAATATAGATTTTAAAAATTGTTATTATTTAAGTCAGGAGGACCACGATAAGATATATAAAAGATGTAATCCTGAATTTGGAGATTTATTGATAGTTAATATTGGAGCAGGTACCGCAACTTGTGCTAGTGTTTCAGTTGACTATCAGTTTAGTTTAAAAAATGTTGCTTTAATAAAACCAAATAAAAAGATTGTAGAACCAGATTACTTAACTCAACTTCAGAGGAAAAAAGCCAAGAAGCTATTTCATATGTTAACATCTGGAGGAGCACAACCATTTTTTTCATTAAAGCAAATAGGGAAGTTAAAAGTAGAATTCCCAACCCTTCCCGAACAACAAAAAATAGCATCCTTTTTAACTGCGGTAGATACTAAAATACAGCAGCTCACCAAAAAGGCAGCACTGTTAGCCCAATACAAAAAAGGGGTGATGCAACAACTCTTTTCTGGTGCATTGCGCTTTAAACCTGCCCTGAGCGAAGTCGAAGGGGATGAACATGGGAATGCGTATCCAGATTGGGAGGAGAAATGTTTTGGAGACTTGTATTCCTTTCATACAACAAATTCATTATCAAGAGATAAATTGAATTATGAATCTGGGATTGTTTATAATATTCACTATGGAGACATTCATACGAAATTCAAAACTGCATTTAATCTACCAGAGGAGTATATTCCTTTTGTAAATGATGATATAGATCTCTCAAAAATAAAATTAGATTCCTATTGTGTCAAGGGCGACTTAGTAATGGCTGATGCCTCTGAAGATTATGCAGATATAGGAAAGACAATAGAATTAGTTGATTTGAAAGGTGAAAAAGTTCTTGCTGGTCTTCATACTTTTTTAGCTCGTCCAACAACATCAAAAACGGCTATCGGTTTTTTTAGTTATTTACTTAAATCATGGAGTATAAGAAAACAAACTATGGTTATTGCTCAAGGGTCAAAAGTGTTGAGCCTTTCAACAGGAAGAGTAGCAAAATTGAAACTAAAATTACCAGTAATTGAGGAACAACAAAAAATCGCAACCTACTTATCAAGTATCGATACCAAAATAGAAACTATAAATAATCAAATAACCCAAACCCAAACCTTTAAAAAAGGGTTGTTGCAGCAAATGTTTGTATGACACAATCTAAAGATCAAATAGTGTTAGTTAGAAATATGCATTGGGGAACTACAGTAGGTGGTGCATTTCAGCGGTCTTATGTTTATGAAAAAGGTGTTTCAGATAAGTCAAAGCGAATCTTTCGAATGGACTTGAGATTAGAATTAGAAGCTACTGAACTTGATTATTCAAATTCTGATATAGATCATAGTACGCATATAAAAAATATTAGTAGGCTTCAAAAATGGAGTGAAAAGCATGAAGATATTCTTAATAATGGGAGGTTAAATTTTGGAATAAGTCAGAAGCTTTTAAATCTTCATCTTAAAGGAGTTTGGTGTTTAGGCTTTATAAAATATCCACCACCTCATTTTCCTGTGGATAGAATCATTCAAGAAAGATTAAGGATAAAGCCAATTGTACCATGGACAAAAATTGAGAATGATAAAGCGTACAATGAAATCATATCAAAAGCCAAAATAATTGCAGAAAAATATAATGTTGGTTTAGCTGAACTGGAATTAAGAGTGTATAACAACACATTAAAGATTGAAAAATGACCAAGCAACCAGAAGCCCTATTAGAATATAACTTAATCCAACAATTGGTTGGCTTAGACTATACTTTAGTAAAAGTACAAGATGGTGATGCTTTGGTGTCTAATTTAAAATCACAGTTAGAAGTCTTTAACAAAGCCAGTTATTCAGATAAAGAGTTCGATGCCATTCTAAACCACCTAGCCAAAGGCAATGTGTTTGAAAAAGCCAAAACCTTAAGAGACCGCTTCAGTTTTTCAAGAGAAGGAGGTGAAGTAATCTACGTACGTTTTTACGATTCAGAAAACTGGAACAATAACTTGTTTCAGGTGACGAGTCAAGTACAGCAAACAGGGTCGTATTTAAACCGCTATGATGTCACGCTTTTAGTAAATGGTTTACCATTAGTACAAATAGAACTTAAGCGCAGAGGTGTTGAAATAAAAGAAGCTTTTAATCAGATTAATAGATATCAGCTCCATTCATTTTGGAGCAATAATGGTTTATTTCAATATGTGCAAGTATTCGTCATTAGTAATGGTGTGAACACGAAATATCTTGCCAATAATAAGTTGCAATCGGTAAAGCAAACCTTCTATTGGGCAGACAGCAAAAATAAAAACGTTACCGAGCTTACCAATTTTGCTTCCGAGTTTCTTAATCCAAACCATTTGGGGAAAATGATTGCTCAGTATATTGTAATGAACGAAACGCACAAGAACATGATGGTGCTTCGTCCGTATCAATATTTTGCAACAGAAGCCATAATCCAGCAGGTGAAGACTTGTAATGACAACGGTTATATCTGGCATACAACTGGTTCAGGAAAGACCTTAACATCCTTTAAGGCGAGCCAAATTTTAATGGAGGTCCCAGAAGTGTACAAAGTCGTATTTGTGGTAGACCGTAAAGATTTAGATTACCAAACCATGAAAGAGTTCAATGCCTTTAAAGAAGGTAGTGTAGACTCAACGGATAATACAACGAGTTTAGTCAATCAATTTCTAGGGATTTTTAAAGATAAAAAAGGCGTACGTAAAGATTCAGACTTAATCATTACTACTATTCAGAAATTAAACAATGCTATTTCAGGGCATTATCGTAACCAGTTAGAACCATTAAAAAATGAGCGATTTGTGTTTATTTTTGATGAATGTCATCGCTCACAGTTTGGAGAAACCCATGGGAGAATCACCGAGTTCTTTTCTAAAAGTCAGCTCTTTGGTTTTACAGGCACACCCATCTTTGCTGAAAACGCCTCAAAAAATGAATTAGGTAAACGCACCACGAAAGACTTATTTGGCAACTGTTTGCACAAGTATGTGATCACAGATGCTATTCGCGATGAGAATGTATTACGTTTTGGAATTGAGTACCTCGGTAAATACAAAAATAAGAGTAATACGTTTTTCGATATAGAGGTAGAGGATATCGATAAGAAAGAGGTGTTTGATGCGCCAAAGCGACTCACGAAAATTGTAGATTACATGATAGCGATTCATTCGCAAAAAACATTCAACAAAGATTATTCTGCATTATTTGCTGTGAGCAGTATAGATAATGCCATCAAATATTACGACATCTTTCAACAAAAGAAAGAAGCAGGAGAACATGACTTGCGCATCGCTACTATTTTTACGTATGGCGCAAATGAAGATAATGCATTTGCCCAAGATTTTCTTCCAGATGGTGAAATGTCCATAGCGGCAGAGCCTAAATCGAGTTATCAATTAAGTCATACAAGAGACAAGCTAGAAGGGTATATTGGAGATTATAATGCAATGTATAAGACGAGCTTTACCACTAAAGACCAACAACAATTCGAGAATTACTTTAAAGATATTAGCAAGCGCTTGAAAGAGCGAGAGAAATTAACCTTTAATGATGAAAAGGATCGGTTAGATATAGTGATTGTAGTCAATATGATGCTTACAGGTTTTGATGCAAAGAAGGTAAACACATTATACGTAGATAAAAATTTAAAGCAACATGGCTTAATACAAGCCTTCTCACGTACCAATAGAATATTAGGAGAACAGAAGTCACAAGGAAACATATTGTGTTTCCGCAACCTAAAAAAAGCAACCGATGATGCCATTACGTTGTTTTCAAACAAAGATGCTATAGAGGTTGTTACCATGCCAGATTATGAGGTTATCGCAGAGAAATTTGACGAAGCACTTAAAAACCTAAGAGAGATCGCGCCAACGTATCAAAGCGTTAACGATTTACAAAGTGAAGACGACGAGGCAGCGTTTGTGCAAGCCTTTAGAAAGTTGCTGCGACATATGAATGTATTGCAATCGTATACAGATTTTGATTGGGATGATTTACCGTTGGATGAACAAGAGTTTGAAGATTACAAAGGCAAGTACCTCGATTTATATGAAAAAGTAAAGCGCGATACTCAAAAAGAGAAAACGTCTATACTTGATGATATCGATTTTGAGTTGGAACTCATCCACAGAGACAGAATAAATGTAGCTTACATATTAAAATTACTAGCCAAACTCAAAGACTCAAAAACAACAGATGCTAAGGCTCAGAAAAAGGCCATCATGGATTTGTTAGGTGGCGATATTCAATTAAGAAGCAAACGCGAACTCATTGAGAAATTTATAGATGAAAACCTTCCACATATAACAGATATGGATGCTATAGAAGAGGAGTTTGAAAAGTATTGGCACGATGAAAAAGTATTGGCACTTGCCAAAATTTGCGAAGATGAAAACCTAGACAAAGCGCAATTTAATGCCTTACTAAATAGCTATATCTACAGTGGTCAGGAACCCATACGAGATGATGTTTTTAAATGTTTGGATAATCGTCCAAGCATCTTAAAAGCCCGCGAAATAGGAGAACGTATCCTGTCTAAAATGAAAGAGTTTGTGGAGGTATTTGTGAATGGGATGGTTGGGTAACTTATATTTAAGTAATAAAAAAATACTTCACTTACCAAAACTCACAGAAACCGAATTTAAAAGCTATAAACCCCAATTGTTCCTGATTCGAACTTTTAGAGTTATATCCTTCATTAAAGAGTTAATTGCAAACACTACTTATTAATTATCCAATTTACCTTTTAAATTATAATTTTGAAGCCTTAACAGATTACTACGAAAACAAAATGTCACCTCCATTGTATCATTGATGAAGCATACTCGATATAGACGACATTATTTCTAAATTGGAAGGTTTTGCTGATGGTGGCGCAGCGCTTAATGCCTATTGAAAGTACATTACATAGACATGGTGCAGAACGAACGTGATGCGATTACGAATGCCCTTTCAAAATATTATAAATTGGACAAGCTGGCCATGCCATACGATTTATGAGTTTTTTAAGCATACCATTATATAAAATTAATTCGGGAATCAAACCTAGATGATTAAATTTTCTAAATTATTAAAAAATAAAAAGCCTTAGAGTACGAATGCCTTTTATTTCAGCTTATGCTTTATGACTAGATATGTTACCCCCAATGTTGTCCCCTCTAGGAAATAAAAAATCCACAACTCCTTAATTAAAAGTATGTTATGGATTTAAGAAGTGGTCCCACCTGGACTCGAACCAGGGACCACCTGATTATGAGTCAGGTGCTCTAACCAGCTGAGCTATAGGACCCGCTGTTTGCGGTTGCAATATTACCACTTATTTTTAATCGATACAAGCAAAAAATTAACTAGGATTGTAAATAGTTTCAGCTCACTTTTAAGTTCCTCTTTAGCAATTGTTTAAGGTACTATAGCGACTTCTTGGCATAATTCTATCAGAACCCCATTGGTGCTCTTGGGATGCACAAAGGCGACCCATTTGTTATCTGCTCCTTTTTTCGGTGTTTCGTTCAAAATAATAAAACCCTCTTGTTTTAAACGGGCTAATTCGGCCAGAATATCATCGACCTCAAAGGCAATATGGTGTATGCCTTCGCCCTTCTTTTCCAAAAACTTGGCAATTGGACCATCTGCCGTTGTACTTTCTAAAAGTTCTATCTTATTAGGCCCGTTCTTAAAAAAAGAGGTCTTAACGCCTTCAGACAGTACTTCCTCTTCCTTATATGGAGCTACACCCAGTAATTTCTCATATAAATCGTTCGAAACTTTCAAGTTTTTGACGGCAATTCCTATATGTTCTATTTTCTTCATGTAGAATTATCTTCGGTATCTGCAGCATTACTATCGAAGATACATTATTCTACGTATTTTTGTGGTATGGAAACGCAACGACAACGGAAAATAGGGGGAGTCATACAAAAAGACATTGTAGATATTCTGCAGAAAGCAGCCTTAGCTGGTGGCCTTAAAGGCACCTTAATATCAGTAAGTAAAGTTGCTGTGACCACGGACCTTTCTATCGCTAAAATCTATGTAAGCATTTTTCCAAATGACAATGCGAGTGAATTAATGGAAGGTATAAAATCCAACCAACCCTTAATCAAGCATGAGCTTAGCCAACGCACTAGAAACCAACTGCGCCGTGTGCCAGAGCTTCTTTTTTACCTGGACGATTCGCTAGACTATATCGAAAACATAGAAAAGTCATTAAAAAGGGAGGAAAACCCTATCGAGAACAGAGATTTGCTGGCCAAAAGAAAAAAAACCTAAGGATTGAACTTTCCGCTATACATAGCAAAACGGTACATCCGCTCCAAGAGTAGCCAAAACGCTGTAAACATTATAAATTTTATTACGTTTTTAGTTATCGTTATCGGGTCCGCAGCCTTATTCATAGTGCTATCGGGTTTTGCTGGATTAAAAACATTTAGCCTTTCCTTTACCAATTCCTTTGACCCAGAATTAAAAGCAATCCCGGCAACTGGCAAGTTTTTTACCTTGAGCGCCGAACAGGAAACCAAGCTTGCAGCCATCCAAGGGATAGCCTATTACTCCAAAGAAATAGAAGAAAAAGTATACCTAGAGCACAAAGGTAAAAACCATATTGCGTATCTGAAAGGGATAGATTCCAACTACACTAATGTTACGGGTGTAGACAGTACCATATATTATGGAGACTGGTTGATTAACAACGATCAGGTTGTTGCTGGTATTGGGATTATCAATATTCTGGGTGTTATGGTAAACCAGTTTAGAAGTCCTATGCAGATATATGCCTTTAAACCTGGAGAAGGTTCTATCTCGCAACAAAGTAACAATTCTTTATACAACCAACTGCCCGTGGTGGTGAGCGGTGTATACGCTGTTGAAGCAGATTTAGATAACAAATATGTATTTGCTCACCTTCCTTTAGTACAAGCCCTTTTAGAAAAAGAACCCAATCAATATTCAGGTATTAATTTTAAGTTGGTGGAAGGCGCCAATGAAAAAGCTGTTAGAGAACTTGTGCTTCAACGTCTAGAAAATAAAGTCATTCTTAAAAATAGACAGGAACTGAATAGCACGTTATATAAAATGCTGAACACTGAAAATGTGGCTACCTACCTTATTTTTACTTTGGTGCTCATCATAGCACTATTCAATGTTGTGGGGGCTATTATAATGATGATTTTAGACAAACAGCAAAATTCTAAAACACTCTACAGCTTTGGAACAACCATAAAAGAATTACGACGTATTTATTTTGTTCAAGGTATATTGGTAACCGGTATAGGCGGCCTTATAGGGGTGCTACTAGGCTCTTTGTTGATATGGTCTCAACTCGCCTTTGGCTGGCTAAAAATTACACCCACACTGGCCTATCCCGTAGCATATCAAGCGATAAACGTGGGTATTGTACTAGGTACAATTTTAGTTTTGGGTATTATCGCTTCCAAAATCGCAAGTAGTAGGATCAATAAAACATTAGTGTCGCATTAAACAATCCTTTTTTTTTACCTGTACGGCTAAATAACATACGGAACAGACTCCTGCGTATTTTTTCCTTTTCCCACTTGCAACCATATCTATAGCACACTTCTTTTTCTTTTGTTCTTGTACTCAAAATGGTTTTGTTTAGGCATAACATAAACACTGTTGTATCAATCATGGGTATTCAGCTAGTTAACAAAACACATCCAACTTAGGTATAAAAAACATAACTTTACACCGAATCCAAAACCAGCTTCATGGATATTATTACCCCTTCCTTACTGTCTATCGTTGTGCCTTTGTACAACGAAGAAGACAATGCCGTATTATTGACACAAAAGATTCATGAAAGCCTAATAGGGTATACGTATCAGATTATTTATATCGATGACTTTTCTACGGATCGGACAAAGCAGGTAGTTAAAGAAATGCAAGACGAAAAAGTCCATCTTATTGAACTCAAAAAGAACTACGGGCAGAGTTTGGCACTAGCAGCAGGTATAGATTATGCAGAGGGTGAATACATCATTACCATGGATGGCGACCTTCAAAACGACCCTAGTGACATTCCAGAAATGTTAACCTATGCTGTAAGTGGGGAGTTTGATTTAATTACAGGTATTCGTCAAAAACGCAAGGATTCGCTTGTAAAAAAAATTCCTTCTAAAATTGCTAACTTTTTGGTGCGTAGGGTTACCAAATTAGACATAAAAGACAACGGGTGCGCTTTAAAAGTGTTTACTAAAGATATCGCTAAGGACCTGAATCTTTACGGAGAAATGCATCGTTTTATTACGCTCCTAGCCCATTTGGAAGGGGCACAAATCAAACAAGTCCCCGTTAAACACCATGCAAGACATGCTGGAGTTTCTAAATATGGTTTAGAGCGGGTTTTTAAGGTAGTGGCAGATATGATGCTGCTCCTCTTCATACGAAAGTACTTTCAGCGACCGATTCACCTATTTGGAATTTTTGGTTTTTTAATGATACTTTTAGGCGTGCTCATCAACATGTACTTGCTCGTTGTAAAAATTGGCTTTGGAGAGGATATTGGAACGCGTCCCTTACTTATGTTTGGTATGATGTTCATCTTAGCCGGGATACAATTATTTACCATTGGTATTGTCATGGAACTGCTGATTCGAACCTACTACGAGTCACAGAATAAAAGACCTTATAGAATCAAAAAAGTAAGTGTAGGTGGTAAGGCCCAGTAAGGCTATAGCCACTGTTATTAAGCTGGTCGTCAGCGGACTGCTTATCTATTTTATTTTTTCTAAGATAGATGTACAGGAAATAGGAAATACGCTTCGCAGTAGCAATCCCTATTACTTAGGCCTAGCCTTGGTTTTCTTTCTTTCCTCAAAGGTTATAGCGTCGTTTCGACTCAATCTTTATTTTCATAAGCTGGACGTGTTCTTGACCCAAAAAAGCAACCTAAAGCTCTATTTTTTAGGGATGTTCTACAATCTCTTTTTACCAGGAGGTATTGGCGGGGATGCCTATAAAGGCTATGCGATTAAAAAAAAATTTGACGTCGCTACCAAAAAGATAGTCAGTGTACTGGTACTTGATCGTTTGAGTGGTCTTCTGCTCTTGTTCGTATATGGGTGCTCCTTACTGTTGCTCATTCAGCAAGAAACCATTTTAGCATTAACTCCATTGCTTTTAGCCGGTATTCCAATATCCATTTTAGTGTTTTGGTTAGTAAACCGAAGCTTTTTTAAATATGCGCTTCCTGTATTTTGGAAATCGGTGGGCTATTCCGCTTTGGTCCAATTGGCACAATTGATCTCTGTTTGGCTCATTATGAAAGCTTTGGGTATTGAAGGACATCAAATCGCCTATTTGGTCATTTTCTTGATATCTTCTATCGTTTCCGTTATACCGCTTACCATTGGTGGAATCGGAAGTCGGGAGGCGACATTCTTTTACGGTGCTTCTCTGCTAGGACTTAACGAGAACATATCGGTAGGTATCAGTATCATTTTTTTCTTGCTTACCGCGTTAATATCCCTTTTAGGTGTTTGGTATCACTTTAAAAAAATTGATTTGGAAACAATAGAAGGTAGCCCTGAGCGAAACCTATAAGCCCGCCTAATTTACATGTATTAGATACATCTTATTTAATACCTTATGTCGTGTATCTGGGTTTAGAAACTTTGCCTGCAAGCGTGTAATGCGAAAGTGATGCACGGAATACTGTGTATCCCAATCCAGTCCGGAACCCCGCAACAACGCTAGTTCCTTTGCATCAGCATATACCCAAACATCATGCTTTTCTTGCATCTCCTCTAACGTAGTTAGCTGCACCGGGCGTTTGTTATAAAAATCTAACGACCATGTATAGTTTTGCCCGATCTTATATATTTTATCCACTGCAATATTATTTTCTTTTACCAATTGAGACATAGAAGAACCACCTTGATACGCTAATAGATTCGGATAAAAATGAAAGTTGAGTACCGTGTTCAATAATACGGAAGCACAAACGGAAACTGTAATCAATCGTGCGGACCTACCTTCTCCCTTCAAACAAAAATAAATACCAATACTTGCAGCTAGTACTAGGGCGATACTTGCAGGCATCCTCGTTTCCTTGAATACAAAAAAGCAAATTAATGCTGATGCGATAAACACAATCGACAAAACAAAATACTGACCAACCAAGAACATCTTAGCAGCCTTAGCTTTTTGATTCCGATGTAAGTTATACACGTATGAAGCCGTAAGTACGGAGAATAATGGAATGGTCACATTTAGATAATGTGGTAATTTGAATTGGGCAAAACTGATGAGTATAAAAATTAAGATGATGCCCCCTGTAGTCAAAAACTCCATATTTGGACGGTAGGCAAACTTCATTTTAATAAAATTCTGAATCCTAGAGCTTATAGCTGCAATCGCCAAGATGGTCCAAGGCAGAAAGACCCATAAAAAGGTATGAAAGAAAAAGAAATAATCGCTACTGTTCTTACCCATCCCCTCTCCGCTTAATCGCTCAAAGCTTTGTTCCCAAAAAATAAAGAAGATGCCGCTTCGGTCAGCTATTCCACGGATGACCTTCTCCGGGTGCAGATCAAACTGATGATAATAGGCATACAGCATAGGTGCTATAACAATACCGAACATTACCAAGGCAGCAAGTACGTTCCAATTAAGAAAAACCTTCCAGTTTCTCGTGTATCCTATATGGCATAAAATGGGCAAACCTATGACCAACAAGGCTATCTGGCCTTTGGTTGAAAAAGCAATACCAGCACCAAAAGCACCCAACAAAATGGCCCCTAACCTCCCCTTTTCTATAAACGTAACTAGTTGCCAAATAGCAAAAATAGTAAAGCCAGTGAGCACGGCATCGGTGCGGACGTCTATTACGCCCAGCACTATGGTCTGTGCGGTTAAGAAAATAAGCGCTGCTAATTTTCCGGTATGTTTGTTATACAATAAGTTTCCTAGTCCATAACAACTATATGCACCTAAGAGTGTCGCCAGCAGACCGGGAATCCTGTACGCCCAATCATAAATTCCGAATATCTTATAAGACAATGCTGCCAGCCAATAATGCATATGGGGCTTATCTAAATACTCGTTTGGTCCTTTAAAGAGATTTAAAAAATCATTCTCCTGAACCATACGCATCGCCATTACAGCAAACTGAGCGGAATCGTTTTCCATCAGCGTTACGAACATCCCGCCAATGTAAATAAGAATAACTAAGCCAATTAAAAACCAGTACCTTACGTTAGATATCATAGAGAGAATTTTCGGAGTGAAAATATAAATAACTTTGAAAATAACCAGCCAAAAAGGCTACCCAAGAGTGCACCCGTTAAAACATCCAATGGAAAGTGAACGCCAATATACACTCTGCTATAGGCAACAAAACATGCCCAAAGTAACAATAGGGGTGCAATGCCTTTGAATTGAGATGTTAGGATTTGTCCAAAAAATACAGCAAGAGCAAAGGAATTAGCAGCATGAGCAGAAAAGTAGCTGAACTTACCTCCACAGCGACTTTTTACCAAGCGCATAACATCCATGAGTTCCGGATCATGGCAAGGTCTTAATCTACCTACCCCATATTTAAAGAAATTACTGAGCTGATCGCTGACAGTAATTAAGAGTGCTACTGAAATGACCAGCACCACTGTTTTTTTTAAACCATACTTGCGATAAGACAATAGCAATAAAAACACATAGAGCGGAATAGCGCTGAGTTTATGGGAAATAAACTGCCAAAAGGTATCCCATGAAGGCGTTCCTAATCCGTTTAGATATAGGAAAAGTTCATGGTCCCATTGCAGTAGTTCTTCTAGCATCCTACCCTATTCTTCGTACCGAGATACTTCGCGATCATAAAAATTAGTCGCGGCAGCAATAAGGTCTTCTGTTTCTTCTTCCAAATCCTTTTCGTCCTCTTTAGAAAATTCTTCAAACCAATCTACCTCATCGTTTTCTAGATTGATAATGAACCGCGGATACTCGGTATGCACTACAAATATAGCATTAGGAAAATCTGTATTATCACCCAGAATAAATTTTGGTAGTTCCATAGGAAAATGAATAGTTTATTTTATTGGATTCTTTACTTTATGAAGACACGGAAACCGCCTCTTTACGTATTAATTTTTTTGTCAAATAATTAAATCGAATATACAACATAATGGCCGATGCCGTAAGGCTTACCAGAAGTCCCATCCAAATACCGACACTTCCCCACTCCGTATGTAAACCCAGGTAATAAGAAACTGGAAAACCTATCAACCAGTATGCTATAAAGGTGATAATTGTGGGAATCTTTACATCTTGTAACCCTCTCAAAGCACCTAGTACAACTACTTGGACGCCATCTGAAATTTGAAAAAATGCCGCCACAAATACTAATTGCGCGGCTAGAGCGATTACCTCCGTATTATCTTTGAGGTTTAAAGCATCATCTAAATCTAAGTAAATGGTAGGAAACCAGTTTCGTCCCACCAAAAATAGGATGGCGAACACAACCTCTAACAAGAAGGTAAGTAAAAAGATAGATTGGGCTATTCTGCGGAGATCGGTAAAATTCTTTAACCCTTTCTGATTTCCTACGCGTATCATAGCCGCAACACCAAGACCCATGCCGAACATAAAGGTCATGCTGCTCAGGTTCAAGGCAATTTGATTGGCCGCTTGTGGGTTTTTTCCCAGCACACCACTTAACCAAATAGCAGCAGTAAAAATAGCCACTTCAAAAAACATTTGTAGCGCAGACGGAAACCCAAGTGCAATGATTTTTTTCATGACGCGTTTCTCTAACGCTCTGAAATTAAAAGCGGTCACGAAAGGATGAAACTTATCCTTACTCCTAAGAAGCACCCAAATATAAATCACCATGACCACTCTTGAAATAAGGGTGCCAATTGCAGCGCCCACAATACCCATTTCCGGAAATCCAAAAGAACCAAAAATCAGTAAATAATTAAGGACTATATTGACCACGTTAGCTATAATAGTAGCATACATAGGGTATCTGGTTTGGGACAAACCTTCCGAAAACTGCTTAAACGCCTGAAAAATAATCAACGGCACCAATGAAAAAGCGACCAAATCTAAATAAGGCAGGGCCAACTCCACCACCTCAATGGGTTGGTTCATCATAAACATTAAAGGCTTGGCTAGTAGAATAATGCCAAAAAGCGATAAGCCTAATATGGTACAAAGTACCAAACCATGCTTAAGTGCACTTTTAGCATCCTTTTTGTTCCCAGCACCATCTGCCTCCGCTACTAAAGGCGTAATTGCTGTTGAAAAACCAATACCCAAAGACATGGCTATAAAAACAAAACTATTCCCTAAAGAAACCGCAGCCAGTTCTGCCGTGCCCAATTGGCCTACCATAATATTGTCCGCAAATTGAACAAAAGTATGTCCCAACATTCCCAAAATAACGGGGACGGACAGTTTTATATTGTATCTAAATTCCTGGGTGTACTTGCTAAGCAAAAGCTACGTTTTTGAAGGTGCAAATATACTTTTTAAATACTTATGCTCATGGGAATATATAAAATCGCACCTGGTGATTCTTACAGAAAGAAATAAGACATACTACTTTTGATAAATCATTAAGCAGATAGCTATAAACAGTATGTTGCTCAAATCACCCAAACTTTTTTGCGGCGTTCCAATACACGTCCATCTCTTCCAAACTCATTTCTTGGAGTGATTTTCCTTTTTTAGCAGCCTCAGTTTCTAAATATTGAAATCGCCTTGTAAATTTTTTGTTGGTTCGTTCCAGGGCATTTTCCGGATTGATTCCCAAAAATCGAGCATAATTAATCATGGAAAATAAAACATCACCAAACTCAGATTCCATCTTATCTTTATCACCAGCGTGTACTTCTTCCTGTAGCTCCCCTAATTCTTCTTGTACTTTTTCAAAAACCTGTTCTGGCTTTTCCCAATCGAAGCCTACCCCGGCAACTTTCTCCTGTATTCGACTTGCTTTTACCAAGGCCGGCAAACTTTTAGGAACACCTTGTAGTACACTTTTCTTGCCTTCTTTAAGTTTTAGTAATTCCCAATTACGCTTTACATCGGCCTCATCGGTAACTTTAACATCTCCATAAATATGTGGATGCCTATGAATCAATTTCTCACAAATGGCATTGGCCACATCGGCAATATCAAAATCCTTGGTCTCAGACCCTATTTTGGCATAAAAAACAATATGTAGTAAAATATCCCCCAGTTCATTCTTAACTTCCTCCATATCATTATCCAAGATGGCATCTCCCAACTCGTAAACCTCCTCTATGGTCAAGTGCCTTAACGATTGTATGGTCTGCTTTTTATCCCAGGGACACTGTGCTCTTAACTCCTCCATAATTGTTAATAGACGGTCAACTGCGGCTAATTGCTCTTGTCTTGAATGCATTCTTGTTCGCTTTTCTTCAAAATTACAAATTGCCAAAGTTTTAAGGAGTTATTCTTAGGCTTATTTGATAGTTGGCTTATTAGGGCAACTTGCCTACTAGGAGGCGGGCACTGCAAGAGCAGCGGATGATTTGATAGCTTGGGAATGGAATTATTGATACCAGCGTACAGAGGTTTGCACTATGCCTCAGGTTTTATACCCCCAGTACTCCCCTCTTTCTAGAAAGAATCGAAGTATGCTAACCGAAAAATTAAATGTATTTTCAAGCCTTTAACAAAAACAATTACTATGAAATCAATCGCATTATTTTTATCCTTACTAGCTTTTAATTTCTCCTGTACCTCGCAACCTAAAAGCATTATAGCTAAGGGCGCAGACCTTGTTTTGGTAGCTGATGGATACGCCTTTACGGAGGGGCCAGCATCAGACAAGGAAGGCAATGTCTTTTTTACAGACCAACCTAATAATCGAATTTTAAAATGGGATGCGCAGCGTCATACAGTTTCAACCTATATGCAACCAGCAGGGCGTGCGAATGGACTTTACGTAGATCACCAAGGAAATCTTTTGGCCACTGCAGATGAAAAAAATGAACTTTGGCTAATTGATGCTGACAAGAACGTGAGCATTATTTCACATCAATTTAAACATAAGAAATACAACGGCCCTAATGATATATGGATTGATAAAAAAGGGGGCATCTATTTTACGGACCCGTATTACCAAAGACCCTATTGGCAGCATAAAGAAGCTGAATTAGCAGCGCAGTCTGTCTATTACATAGCGCCTAATGGTACTGATGCAAAAGTAGTTGCTGCTAATTTTACGCGTCCTAACGGAATCATAGGAACTGCGGATGGTAGAACCTTATATATTGCGGATATTGGGGCTGAAAAAACCTATTCTTATGCGATTGAAGCGGATGGTACTCTGAGCAATCGCCAGCTCTTTACCCAAATGGGTTCCGATGGTATGACGATAGATAACCTAGGGAATGTGTACCTAACCGGAGATGGTGTTTTTGTTTTTGACTCAAAAGGAAATCAGATAGAACATATTGACACCGGTGCCGATTGGACAGCCAATGTTACCTTTGGCGGAAGAGAACAAAATATGCTGTTCATTACGGCCTCCAAAGCTGTGTATACCTTAAAAATGAGCGTAAAAGGAGTTCGTTGGTAAGGGCATCCCATCACCAGAACGTCTTAAGAATCTAAAAAAGCGTGCAGAAATAGCATGCATTTTCAATGACAGTTATGGATTATTCCAAAACTGGCCTATTTTATTTATCTTCCACCATATAAAGCCAAACTAAATGACTGTTTACATTTTCGAATTTATAGGAACTGCCATGCTTATCCTTATTGGCAATGGCGTGGTAGCCAATTTAGTGCTCAAAGGTACCAAAGGTGCAGATCTTGGTTGGGTGGGAATTTCAGTCGCATGGGGTATTGCTGTATTCATAGGCGTATTTATTTCTGCAGATGCCAGTGGCGCCCATTTAAACCCCGCAGTAACCATTGGATTGGCCACAGCGGGAAAATTCTCTTGGGGATTGGTACCGGGCTATATCGTTGCACAGATTTTAGGCGCAATGATGGGTAATGTATTGGTTTGGCTAACGTATAAAAAACAATATGATGCAACAGAGGATTCCGCTGCAATCCTGGCCACTTTTTGTACAGTTCCTGCTATCAGACATCCGTTTTGGAACCTAGTGAGCGAAATCATAGGAACCTTTACCTTGGTCTTTGGTATATTCTATATTGCAGGCGGGAGTATAGGAGAGGGAGCTATTTCACTTGGGTCTTTGGACGCACTTCCGGTAGCACTATTAGTTATTGGTATCGGTTTTGGCCTAGGGGGCGCAACTGGTTATGCCATTAATCCTGCAAGGGATTTTGGTCCACGACTTTTGCATGCCATCCTTCCACTTAAAAATAAAGGTGCTAGCGACTGGAGCTACGCTTGGGTTCCCGTTATTGGCCCTATTATCGGAGCTGTATTGGCAGGATTTCTTTTTATTCTGTTAGCCTGAGAAAGTTGCTTTGTAACTCTTTAAAGCGAATTTTTTAATTCTAAACTTGATGCGGTATTTACATTTATTCATTTTCAACATATTTATGGTAGTATCCTCCTTTGCACAACAAATTAGCAACGTGCCTTTTGAGCAACAAACCGAAATATCATGGAAAGGAAGCGAAAAGGAGTATGTTTCCAGCATATGGCAGCACAAGGTGGTTACCAATATTTCTATTCCTACTCTAGAAGTATTCGCTTCAGAAAACCCTAATGGAACCAGCGTTATCATTGCCCCTGGCGGTGGACTTTACGCGCTTAGTATTAAAAGTGAAGGAACCGATGTGGCTAAATGGCTTAATAAAAAAGGAATTACCGCCTTTGTCCTAAAATATAGATTGGTACCTATAGGAGATGCTGGTGTAAAAGAATACTCAAAAGACAGCCGATTGGAAAATAAAGTTGAACAACGCGTTGGAGAAGTAGTACCGCTTTCTATTGCAGATGGACTATCAGCCATTTCCTATGTGAGACAAAACGCAGAAACCTATAATTTAGATACTAATAAAATTGGCTTTATGGGTTTCTCTGCCGGCGGCGCTATAGCTATAGGAGTGGCATACAATTACACTTCCGAAAACAGACCTGACTTTGTTGTTCCCGTATATCCATGGACTACTGTTTATCCAATACTAAAAGCCCCTAAAAACGCACCTAAACTTTTAGTGATTTGCGCTACGGACGACCCGTTAGGGTTGGCAAGCGGAAGTATTGAACTCTACAATTCATGATTAAACGCGGACCACACTCCAGGTTTATACATGTATGCACAAGGAGGACATGGTTTTGGGATGAAAGAACAAGGACTACCATCCGATTCGTGGATTCAAAGGTTTTATGACTGGGCGGTAGCCGAAAAACTAGTAGTACTACTTTAAATTAAAGTAGGCCATACTGATGAAAATAGAATTTAAATGGACAAAAAAACTAGTTGTCGTACGCAAAATAAGCAGTCATCCAACTCCCTTTATAAGTTTAAACGGTACCTAGGTCGAAAATCGTTTGAGAAGAGTTCGAATCAGTATTAATTTACACCTAAGCATTTTAGATACATGAGAAATAGTAGTCTTTTCATTTCGTTTTTATTGGCAGTTTTCACCTACGGTCAAGAATCTGCACCATTTTCTGACGAGGTACGTTCCATTTCTAAAAAGTATGATTCCGTTTGGGACAGTAGTAAAGAAAGTATTGTTTTCACCGGAAGCTCTAGCGTACGTATGTGGACTACGTTAAAACAATTATTTCCTGACCATCAAATTTTGAATACTGGTTTTGGAGGTTCCCAAGCATCAGATTTATTATACCACTTAGACCCACTAGTTCTAAGCTATCGTCCAAAAAAAGTATTCATATATGAAGGCGATAATGATATATCAGCAAAAAAAAGGCCTAAAGAAATTATAGCAACAACGCATAAAATCATTCAAAAGATTCATAGTACAAATGCCTCGGTCAAAATTATTTTAATAGCTGCTAAACCTAGTATAAGCAGATGGAAACTACGAGGGAAATATAAAAGATTAAATCGGAAATTTAGAAAAATGAGTGATGAGAATCCTCTTTTATCCTATGCCGATGTTTGGTCGCCAATGCTGAATGGCAGAAAACTAAAAAAAGATATTTTCATAGAAGACGGCCTACATATGAACCAGAAAGGATATGACCTCTGGTATGAGGTCATGAAAGATTTAGTTACTAACCCATAAATGAGAACAATGATTAAAAACACCCTAGTTAGAGCACTCTTTTTGCTCTCGTTGGTATGCGTATTTTTTGCCTGCACAAAAGAACCTAAGAAAAGAATTCCAATGCCGGTTACAGACCTTTCTGCAGAAAACCTTATTCCAAAACCTTTAAAAGTAATTCCTACCAACTCTGCCTTTGCCCTAGATGAGTTTACAGCTATCTACACAGCTAAAGGGGCCACCGGATTCCAAGAAGTGGCTGAGTTTTTAGCGGATAAGCTATCAAAAAAAATAAATCTTCAAGTCCCTATAAACGATGAATCTCTGAAAACAGTAGCGCGCGTAATCTATATTAACCAGTCAGACAGCACGGAGCTGAACGCACCAGAAGCCTATCAATTGTACATCAACCAAGATTCTATTATTATAAATTCAAATACGGCTGAAGGCGCTTTTAGAGGCATACAGACCCTAAGGCAACTGGTACCCGATAGCAGTAACGACACCTTGGCGCTGCAAAAAATTTGGCCCATCCCTACAGGTAAAATTATAGATAATCCCAGTTTTGCGTATAGAGGCTCCATGTTGGACGTTGCCCGCCATTTCTTTGCCGTGGAAGATGTTAAAAAATATATTGATATTCTATCCTATTACAAGATAAATGTTCTGCACCTTCATTTATCAGACGACCAAGGATGGAGAATAGAAATTAAATCATGGCCAAAACTGACAAGTATCGGCGGTAGTACCGAGGTAGGTGGTGAAGCTGGTGGTTTTTATACCCAAGAAGATTATAAAGAAATTGTTCGCTATGCAGCAGAACGTTTTATGACGGTAGTACCAGAAATAGATATGCCTGGACATACCAATGCGGCATCAGTTGCTTATCCTTTTTTAAACGGAAATGGAAAAACGCTTACATTATATGAAGGAACACAGGTTGGTTTTAGCACATTTGACACTAGAAAAGATACGGTATATGCTTTTGTAAATGATGTGGTACGAGAAATATCAGAAATTACCCCTGGCCCCTATTTTCATATAGGTGGCGATGAAAGCCATGTAACCGAAAAGAAAGATTATGTCTACTTTGTAAACAAAGTAGAAAAAATAGTACAAAAACACGGAAAGCGCATGATAGGTTGGGACGAAGTTGCCATCGCTGACATAGATTCAACCTCCATATCCCAATGGTGGAGCAGTGAGGAGAATGCTAAAAAAGCTATTGAAAAAGGCATGCAAGTCATTGTATCACCTGCTAAAAAAGCGTATTTAGACATGCAGTACGATACCCTATCGGAATATGGACTGCATTGGGCAGCCTACCTACCTGTTGATACTGCATACATTTGGACACCGGAAGGTTATGGCGGTATTCCAAAGGAAAACATATTGGGTATCGAAGCTCCTTTATGGTCAGAAACTATAAGCAATATCGATGAACTAGAATATCTAGCCTTTCCTAGAGTGATAGGGTATTCCGAACTAAGTTGGAGTTCTCCAGAAAACAGGGATTGGGAGAATTATAAGATTCGTTTAGCAAACCAGGCTCCGTTTTTGGAACGAATGGACGTAAAATACTACCCGTCGCCATTAATAGATTGGAAGAAAAGTAAATACAGCTACGAAACGATTGAGAAAGATTGAGGATAGACAATTTATGAAAAAGCCTCGACAGTAGTTACTATCGAGGCTTTTTTACACAACATATTTTTTGTTATTCTTCCTCTGAAGAAAGGTCTTCTTCATTTTCGGAAAAATCTGCGATACCTTTATCGACCAGTATATTATACCAGCTTATAATTTTCTTAATATCACTAGCATATACCCTATCCTCATCGTAATTGGGAAGTACCTCAAAAAAGTACTCCTCCAATTTAATCTTATCCTCTTTATGGCTTATAGAAGTTTTACCACTCTTTTCCTTTACCTGCATCTTTAAGAACACCGCTCGCAAAGGAAGCTCTTCATCCAAAGTATAAACCGCTATTTCAGAAAGCACGCTAACGTTACTTTTTAGCCCAACGCTAATTTTTTTCCCGTCTATCAAAGACGCTGCAACAAATCCAGATCTGGTTTGTGTAATTAATTCGTACAATCCTGGTTTTCCAGCAACCGATAGTATTTTCTCTAACCCCATAGGCTTTTTTTAAATTTAAAAGGGCAAATATTATATTTTTAAACTAGATACGAGCAGAAATTAACGACCTTTTTTCCTATTTGGGAATCGCATTCGATAATCCACATTTATTTTCCCCTTGGATATATTAGCCAATCTTCCCTTTATCAGTCTTTTTTTCAAAGAAGACAGTTTGTCTGTAAACAGTACTCCTTCTATATGATCATATTCATGCTGTATGACACGCGCTAGAAGCCCGTCAAAGGTTTGTTCTTGCTTTTTAAAATTCTCATCAAAATAGGTCATTTTTATCGTATCCTTTCTGCTCACATCTTCGCGGACATCAGGTATACTTAAGCATCCTTCATTAAACGCCCATTCCTCTCCCGTTTCCTCTTCTATATAGGCATTTATAAAAACTTGTTTAAAGCCTTCCAATTGTTTTTGTTCCTCCTCGGTAAGGTCTTCGTCATCTGCAAACGGTGAGGTATCCACCAAAAATAAACGTATTGGCAATCCTATTTGTGGGGCAGCTAATCCTACGCCACTTGCATTATACATCGTCTCCCACATATTAGCAACCAACTCCTTGAGTTTTGGGTATTCCTTGTCTATGTCGTCTCCTACTTTCCTCAAAACGGTATCACCGTAGGCTATAATCGGTAAAATCATTGTTATTGTTTAAATCGTGTTCTTAAAATCGCGCCACTATTTAACCAGTGGACTACATCAAAATATAAAAAAGTAAGTTTAAATCTCTTTTTTCCGTTGGGTATCTTGTTCGTTATGTTTCGTTTACTAGTGAAAAATTTTATATGATTTCCAACAGTTCCTTCTGGTAAATCACAAAATGCAAAGGAAACCATATTTTTAAAAGGAAGTTCATGAAAACTTGTTAAATCCTCGGTATTGATGCGCCTACGGTCACAAACCATAAAAAAATAGCTATCCTTATCCGTATTTTCTAGCATTCTCGCTTTTCTACGGTTCCATTTTTCCCGAGCCTCCACTTCTGTTTCATAATGTTGAAAATGGATTTCTACATCATTTAAAAGACCAATTGGATAATTGTTCTTGGACTCCGGGTATTTGGACACCATTATAAAATCCAAATCCAATTTCATATAGTCATCAAAATTAGCTAGCAATTTCATGTAACAAGGACCAAACAAAAACAATCCTACAAAGGGTGTATTGTATGGCTGTTGTAAATGTTGATATACCTGTCCACCCCAGCAGTTCCTGCTAACAATAACAAAATCAGTATTGGTGAGTCTTTTAATATTCCTAGTCGCAAAAAAAGATTTACAATACTGCCGTATTTTTCTTTTGAACAATATTTCAAACTCAACTAGTACGTCCATACTATTTTCTTTCTAAATATGACTGCAATATCAATGTTGCACTAATCTCATCTACCAAGGCCTTATTTCTTCGTTGCTTCTTCTTTAAGCCACTATCCAACATACTTTGGAAAGCCATTTTAGAGGTAAAACGCTCATCCTGTCTTTCAATAGAAATACCAGTAAAATGCTTCGCGAGCTCTGCCAAAAAAGGTTTTATATATTGTTCGGACTCGGAAGGCGTATTGTTCATTTGTTTGGGTTCGCCTACGACAAAAATATCAACATTCTCGGCAATAACGTAGTCTTTCAAAAAAAGCATAAGCTCCTTGGTAGGTACTGTGGTGAGACCGGAAGCTATAAGACGCAACTCGTCCGTCACTGCTATTCCAGTTCGTTTCTCACCGTAATCCAACGCTAAAATTCTTCCCAAAATTAATTTTTGTCAAAAGTAACGGATAATTTGTGATATGTGAATTTACAAATAGTGAATTACTTTGGTTCGACCTATATTTGAGAAAATTTTAGGGTAAAATGACAGATTTAAGAAATAGTATAGAGCAAGCTTGGGAAAACAGGGCGCTTTTATCAGACGTTAAAACACAAGAAACAATACGAGCCGTTATAAATCTTATTGACCTTGGCAAACTCCGTTGTGCCGAACCTACTGCATCTGGATGGCAAATAAACGAATGGGTAAAAAAAGCTGTAGTACTCTATTTTCCAATTCAAAAAATGGAAACTCTTGAAGCCGGTATTTTTGAATATCATGATAAAATGCCATTAAAAAGAGGCTATAAGGAAAAGGGCATACGCGTAGTACCAAATGCAGTTGCCAGGCATGGTGCCTATATTTCTCCAGGAACAATCTTAATGCCTAGCTATGTGAACATAGGTGCATATATAGATGAAGGCACTATGATAGATACTTGGGCTACTGTGGGAAGTTGCGCTCAAATAGGTAAAAATGTGCATATTAGCGGTGGTGTGGGCATAGGCGGAGTATTGGAACCACTACAGGCCTCACCCGTAATTATAGAGGATAATGCCTTTATTGGTTCTCGATGTATTGTAGTCGAAGGCGTTCACGTAGAAACGGAAGCTGTGTTAGGTGCCAACGTCGTTTTAACGGCATCTACTAAAATTATCGATGTTACTGGGGCTTCCCCAGTAGAACTAAAAGGTAGGGTTCCTGCGCGTTCAGTTGTTATACCAGGGAGTTACACCAAAAAGTTTCCGGCTGGAGCGTTTCAGGTTCCTTGCGCTCTGATCATCGGAACAAGAAAGGAAAGCACCAATAAAAAGACGTCACTTAACGATGCGCTAAGAGAACATAACGTAGCTGTGTAATTTTGTAGGAAAAGACAGGTAAAAATATAATTTTTTGCTTTTTTTTCAGTTCTATACCCAGAACACTCCTTAATAAGTTAACTACTCACATTAGTTATGGAGCCTCAGCATAAAAAAATATCAGCACTTGTAATCACGTATAACGAGATTGGATACATAGAAAAATGCCTCAAATCAATTGATTTTGCAGATGAAATCATTGTCGTAGACTCCTACAGTACTGATGGTACGTATGAATTTCTTAGTGCACACCCCAGCGTGAGGGTTATTCAACATCCGTTTAAAAACTATACAACCCAAAAGGCTTTTACACTAGCACAAGCAACCAATGATTGGGTGCTTTTTGTAGATGCTGATGAAGTGGTAACACCCGATTTACAAGAAGAAATAAAAGTTACCATTAATAGCAACGAAGAACATGTAGCGTATTGGTTTAGAAGAAAATTCATGTTTCAACAAAGACACCTGCGCTATAGTGGATGGCAAACAGACAAGAACTATAGGCTGTTCAGGAAAAGTAAAGTACAGTTTTCTGATAAACGCATTGTACATGAAACTTTAGAAATACAAGGAAGTTCAGCTATTTTAAAAGAAAAGCTTACCCATTATTGCTATCGCGATTTTGCTAACTACAAGCATAAAATGCTCGTATATGGTAGAATGAAGGCAAAAGAAGCATCACAAAAAGGAAAACGTTTTAATCTTCTACGCTTACTCGGAAAACCAACCTTTACGTTTGTTTATAATTATTTCTTCCGTTTTGGAGTTTTGGATGGCATGAAAGGAGTAACCATATGCTATCTTAACGCACTAGGGGACTGGGAAAGATACCAAGAACTCAGAAAATTAGAACAGGAACAAAAAGTACCAAGCTTAAAAACGGTTTCTCAACACAGCAGTTAAGCAAGTAAAATAGCCGCCACACCATAGTAAAGCATCCTCTACGAAGCCTGTAAGCATGTACCACCTGCAAACAGGAATGCTATAAAAACTAGGCTAATAGCTCTTTAATTTTAGTTATCCTTAAATTAATTTTACATTTGAAGCATTAAGCTATAGGTGTTTGTTTATATATTTTTAATTTACACTATTGATGTAAATCAGATATTAGATAGAAAAACTAGCACTGGTCTAAAATTTAAGTTTATCATCGGTTACCTCTTTAAAACATTAAAACGTGAAAATTGTTATTCTTGCCGCAGGTATTGGTTCCCGCTTAGGAAACCCCTTTCCCAAACCGCTTACTCCATTAGATAACGGAAAAACCATAATGGGTATGCAGATATCCAATCTTGAAAACAACTTTAATATCGACGATATCAATGTAGTAGTAGGGTTTAAAAAGGACCTTATCATGGAACGGTTTCCCCAACTTATATATATCTATAATCCTTACTTTGATTGTACCAACACCTCTAAAAGCTTACTTAAAGCCTTAAAAAAGAACAGAAACGATTCTGTTTTGTGGTTAAATGGTGATGTGGTATTTGACGGCAAACTCCTTTCCATTTTAAAGCCTCATATCTCTTCGGAAAATTCTTTTGTTGCAGTAAACACAAGTAAAGTAGCGGAAGAAGAAGTTAAGTATACTTTAAAAGATGGGCATATAGACCAACTTTCAAAGAGCGTTAAAAAGGGTCTTGGAGAAGCAGTGGGTATAAATTTCATAGCACAAAAAGACATCGGGTATTTTATTGACCGTTTAGAAACTTGCGACGACAATGATTACTTTGAGAGAGGCCTAGAAATGGCAATTGAGCATGACGAAGTTAAAATTTCGGCAATAGATATATCCGCGTTTGACTGCGTAGAAGTTGATTTTAGGGAGGACCTGGAAAATGCAAACACTATTTTCCAAAAATGAAATTTATTCTTTTTTGCCAGAATGCATACGCTTTTGGAATCATGACTCCCATTCGTGACGAACTTATTAAACGGGGCAGCGATTATGTTTGGTTCGTTTCTAAAAAACTGATTCAAAGATTTCCCTTTCCAGAAGAGGCACATACATCAAGCATATTAGATTTACAATTTTACCAAAGCGATGTGATTTTAGTGCCGGGCAATGAGGTGCCGTATTACTTAAGGGGAGTTAAAACTCAAATTTTTCATGGATTAGCCGGAGAAAAAAAAGGCCATTTTCGAATTCGATATTATTTTGATTTGTATTTAACCCAAGGTCCGTACTTTACAAATCGTTTTAATGAATTAAAAGAAAAACACGGTAATTTTGAAGTGGTGCAAACTGGCTGGCCAAAATTAGATGTTTATGGGCTAAATAAAACTGTCTACGATTTGGAAAAAGAAGGACTTCTTAAGAAGTATGACACGGACAAAATTATATTATACGCCCCAACCTTCTCCCCTAGCCTAACCTCTGCAACGGCCCTTTTAGAGGATATTGAACACTTGGCTAACGAAACAAGTTATTTAATTCTAGTGAAGTTTCATGACCTGATGAGCCTAGCTTTAATAAATACCTACAAGTCCCTCGCCGAAAAGCATAAAAACATCGTGTTCGTTGAAGAAAAGAACATTATAAAATTTCTGCTTTTAGCAGATCTTCTTATTAGCGATACCTCTTCCGTAATTTATGAATTCTTATTACTGAACAAACCAGCAATCAGTTTTAAAACGATATCTCAAAACATCCGTTGGGATAACCTCATCCAAAAGGGTCAGCTAACGAAAAGTGTACTTAAAAATTTAAATGAAGACCAATTTGAAGCAAAACGTTTAGCCCTAAACGCATTGTACCATCCCTATCAAGATGGTAAATCTGCACTTCGAATGATTGAGGCCACGGAAGAATATGCAATTAAAAACGGGATTCCAGAAGCACGCGTACTTCCATTGGACAGAAGAATTAAAATAGATACAATTTTCGGCAGACCCATCACTGCTCCTTGGAACGGAATCGTTAATAATAAAGTGTCGGCGGTTTTCATCACTTTTAACGAAATTATACATATTGATGAAGTACTTACCAATGTTCAGTTTGCAAACGAGATTATCGTTGTAGATTCTTTTAGTACCGATGGTACTATAGAACGCATAAAAAAGAGACCAAATGTCACCTTAATTCAAAGGCCGTTTGTCAATTATACTGATCAAAAATCCTATGCCATGAGCCTGGCTTCAAACGACTGGGTTCTATTTATGGATGCAGATGAACGCATCACAGATCGACTTAAAAATGAAATACTTAATACAATCAACGGTGATACTAAAGCTGTTGCCTATTATTTTTATAGAACCTTTATGTTTAGGCAAAAAATACTGCGATTTAGCGGATGGCAAAGCGACAAAAACTTTAGGCTTTTTAGAAAAAGTAAAGTAGCGTTCACTAAAGAGCGAATTGTGCACGAAACTTTGATTGTGGATGGCCCGGTAGATGTTCTTAAAAATAAACTGATACATTATTCTTACAAAGACTACGAAGATTATAAGGGCAAGATGATTAAGTATGGTCAGATGAAGGCCCAAGAGGAACTGGCCAAGGATTACAGTCCAAATCTCTACCATTTTGTATTTAGGACCGGGTATAAATTCCTTAACCATTATGTTTTTAGGTTTGGCTTTTTAGATGGAAAAAGAGGCGTGATTATTAGCTACTTAAATGCTTTGGGAGTCTATAGTCGCTACAAAGAACTAAAAAGATTACGGGGAATTAAACATAAATAAATATACCCATATGGCGTACGATATTACCTTGGAAGGAAAGAATCTTAAAGAGGCGGAAAGGCTGTTAAAAAGTGTAATTAAAATAGTTGAGCAACAGCAAATTACATATTGGTTAGAGGGTGGTACCTTACTAGGTGTTAGACGCGAAAACAGATTGTTACCTTGGGATAACGACTTGGATATTTCCGTGCATGAGACAGAAATACCAAAACTTAATTCCTTAATTCAAAACTTAAAAAAAGAAGGCTACAGAATAAGGACAAGATATTTTTCAGTAACAAGTAATGAATTCAAAAAGGGAGATTTGCGCATGATGAAAATTCGCAATAAACGCTTTTTTGGCTTGGTAAAAGGAAAGGTATGCCTAGATGTGTTTATTAAATACTCTGATGACCAAAACACCTATTGGGAAATAGACAATAAGACTAAAAGTGTTCCATTACGTTTTTACGAAAACTTTAAAACCATATCCTTTCAAGATAAAAGCTATAGCATTCCAGAGGATACCGATGGCTATTTGACCTATAGATACGGAGACTGGCAAACGCCAGTTAAAGATTGGAACACCGCTACAGACGACAAGGCATTGATGTAACAACTATCATTTAAGTTGTAACGTATTCTTTAAAATAGTACTGCTAACATTTGCTGTATATGGAAAATACTCCATGGCGCAACTTACCTTAGGATATCGCCCCTTCCAATCGCTACCAACCGATATCGCATCTATACGGTGCTCATCTACGATACGCTGTTTATCTTTATCGGTTTGGGGAATAACCTCATCTACCAAACCAATCGCTTGCATAACTTTCATGCGTTCTTCGAATGGGATTACCGGGCGCCTACCCTTTTCTTTTTCGATGAGTTCATCTGTAGAAACCCCAACAATCAAATAATCGCAAAGTTCCTTTGACTTTGCTAATATATTCAAATGACCATAATGAAAAATATCAAAACAGCCCGAGGTATACATTCTTGTATACTTTGATTTTTCCCTAATTTCAGCGATAAATGTATCGTTTTCCAAATTAAAAATCCATTTCGTATTTGGAATTTTCCCGAAAAGATATGTTACTATTTTAGGACTATCGTTATGGTTTATTACTGATAACGATTTCATCTCAATACGACGTTTCGTTAGTTCAACGAGCTTCCATCCCGGAAATTTGTTTAATAGTTCCATATCATTTACCTCAATCATACACTACGCTTGTAAAGTTTGGCGGAAAATACAACATCAGGCTGCAATAGTGGCCATTTCAACTTAATTATTTAAAAATACATTAGGTGTAGAAGCGTTATTATATTGAACAGAAAATTATTTACAGGCTAGAAAACCTACTTTTGTAATTATATTTATCCGTACAGAAATTTTGATAGAAGAAATTAACAACGCTATTGCGAGATTAGAAGAAGGTGGACTCATTCTTTATCCAACAGATACGTTATGGGCAATAGGCTGTGATGCCACAAACGACCTAGCGGTGCAGAAAATCTACCAATTAAAAAAACAAAAGCCGGACAAGCCTATGGTCTGTTTGGTAGCCCATGATGCCATGCTAGAAAAGCATGTAGAAAGGGTGCCAGACTTGGCATATGACCTAATGGATCTGGCTGCAAAACCCACTACTATTGTCTACGATACTCCAAGAGGTATTTCAAAAAACATGACCGCTCTAGACGGCTCCTTGGCCATGCGGGTAGCTTCTGACAAATTTTGCCGATACCTTATTAACAAATTTAAAAAACCAATTGTAACAACAATAGCAAACATCAGTGGAAACAGCATCCCAAAAAGTTTTAAAGAAATTGATCAGGTCATTTTAAAAGGTGTAGACTATGTGGTAAATTTGCAAAAAGAAAACGAAGGTTCCCAAGCCTCCACAATTATTAAATTAAGTGGAACGCATAAAGTAAAGGTGATACGGGAATAATGCAGGCGAAAGACCCATGAACTACACACAGGCATTAACAGAAGATATTTTTCAGGTAATTGGGAAGAGCGCCGATGAATTGGGACTTGAGGCCTATGTGATAGGTGGCTTTGTACGAGATTTTTTTCTAAAAAGAGGCACTTCAAAAGATATAGACATCGTTGCCGTTGGTAGCGGTATTACCTTAGCAGAAAAAGTAGCCTCAAAACTTAGGGGAAAACCCAAAGTTGCCGTCTTTAAGAACTTTGGTACCGCCATGCTCAAACATGAGGGAATAGAACTGGAATTTGTTGGGGCGAGAAAAGAAAGTTACCATAGGGATAGCAGAAAACCGGTCGTTGAAAACGGGTCTTTGGATGATGACCAAAGACGGCGAGATTTCACCATAAATGCACTGGCGCTATCAATAAACAAAGCTACGTTTGGAAATTTATTAGATCCTTTTGAAGGTATAAAAGACCTAGAGCGGCAATTATTAAGAACACCGTTAGACCCAAACACCACCTACTCGGACGACCCACTTAGGATGATGCGGGCGGTACGTTTTGCTACCCAACTGGGATTTACGATAGAACTGCCTTCATTACAGGCTATAACCGACAATAAAGACCGTTTAAAAATTATTTCCAACGAACGTATTGTTGATGAACTCCATAAAATAATGCAAACCCCTGAACCTTCAACAGGTTTTGCCCTTTTACATAAAACAGGACTGTTGGCTAGTATACTCCCAGAACTAACAGCACTGCAAGGTGTAGAAGAAATAGAAGGACAGAAACACAAAGATAATTTTTGGCATACCCTTGAAGTAGTAGATAATATTTGTAAAAATACGGACAACCTCTGGTTAAGATGGGCAGCACTCTTGCATGATATTGGTAAGGCACCTACCAAAAGATTCCACAAGAAAATCGGGTGGACATTCCACGGCCATGAGTTTGTTGGTTCCAAAATGGTATACAAACTATTTAAACGACTACGAATGCCCCTGAACGACAAAATGAAGTTCGTTCAGAAAATAGTACTTATGAGTTCAAGACCTATTATCCTTTCTGAAGAACATGTGAGCGACTCGGCTGTAAGACGTTTGGTTTTTGATGCCGGCGAACATGTAGAAGATTTAATGACATTATGCGAGGCTGATATAACCACCAAAAACACAAAAAAACAGCGTAAGTATAAGAACAACTTTACACTTGTACGTCAGAAAATTATAGAAGTTGAGGAACGCGACAGTATTCGAAATTTTCAACCACCCATTAGCGGCGAAGAGATTATGACTGCATTCGATTTAAAACCTTCTAAAGAAATTGGTATCATCAAAGACCATATAAAAGAAGCGATTCTCGAGGGTGATATTCCTAATGAATTTGAGGCAGCAAAGGCCTTAATGCTAAAAAAGGGAAATGAACTAGGACTTAAAATAAAAAGCGAATGATATCCTTTAGAAAACTAGCTAAAATCTCGCTGATTCTGGTGTATTTAGTTATTGTGGCTGGTGCCGTAGTGCGCATGACTGGCAGTGGCATGGGCTGCCCAGATTGGCCTAAATGTTTTGGGTATTATATTCCCCCAACAGAAGCTTCGGAACTAGAATGGGAAGCTAACAAGGCATATAAAAAAGGCCAGGTTATTATCTTGAACGAGACGTTAAGGGTAGCTAGGAAGGACACCACCACGGGGATTGAATTTAGCGCCAAAAATTGGGAAGAGTACACCAAACACGACTACGCGATATTTAATCCGTGGCATACGTGGATAGAATTCATTAACCGCCTGTTGGGCGCGGTGGCAGGTTTGGCAACCCTACTGCTGGCATTTGCCTCCATTACGTACTGGAAAAAACAAAAAAAAGTTACTTTGCTCTCGTGGCTCGTGGTATTTGGCATGGGTTTCCAAGGCTGGTTGGGAGCAACCGTTGTTTACTCGGTATTACAACCGTTTAAAATTACATTACACATGCTTATGGCCTTAGTCATCGTTGCATTCTTACTCTACATTATATTTATTGTAAACAAAGAAAATAAGCGGATTACCTATGACAAGCCTACCTTTTTAATTGCTGTGGCAGCATTGTCACTTACCCTTGTCCAAGTAATTCTAGGCACACAGGTGCGGGAATTTATAGACCATCAAATAGACTTTTTAGGACCCAACGCGAAAGACCTTTGGCTGCAAGACCCAACGGTACAGTTTTACGTTCATAGGAGTCTATCTATAGGTATTGCTTTAATTAACGCTGCATTGGCCTATAGAATACTAAAGTTTAACCTTGGGCATTTAAAAATCTATTGGATATTCTTTATTTTAGTATTAGAAATATTTACTGGAATAGCCATGTATTACATCGATTTCCCATTTGGTAGCCAAGCCTTACATTTAGTGCTCGCCGCCATTCTCTTTGGCATTCAGTTCTATTTGGTTTTAGATGCAATAAAGCCTCTAACAAATCTTAAAACTTCGTAACTTTGTCCACCCACAAAATAAAGGCATGGTTTATAAAATTAGGATAATACTGGATGCGGAGGAAGATATTTTCCGTGATTTGGAAATTGAAGCCCATAATTCCTTGGAAGACTTTCACAATGCCATCACACAAGCATTCGGATTTTTAGGAAACGAGATGGCTTCGTTCTATACTTGCGATGAAGAATGGAAACAGGACGAGGAAATTGCACTTTTTGACATGAGTGAATCCGGTTCTGATGTTAGGCTGATGAACGAAACCTTTTTAGAGGACATTATTACCGAAAACACACCAAAACTTATATATGTATACGATTTTCTAAGCATGTGGACCTTTTTTGTTGAATTGGCCGATGTGGTAGATAAAGAAGATGGCCGCACCTATCCTAATATACTTTTTAGTTTTGGGGAACTACCAGAAACCCCACCGGAAAAGAAGTTTGAATCGGAAAATAGTGCGTTTGATTTCGATGACACTTTTGATAATTATGACGACCTTGATTTTGACGAAAACTGGAATTAATAAACGAGCCGGGGATTCAACTACCTTATTATCATAAAAACAACACCGCATCAGTAAACGTTAATTTTATTATATCTTTAATTGATTAGGGTAAGTCGAAATTGACATAAATTAGGCACCTTAGAGATTTCCACTACTACTGAATTAATTTAAGGATACATGTGGAAAATGAAAACAAAAGAACTACTACATGATTAATTTATACGCCACACAAATAGAACACATCTCCATTCACAAAGTAGGGAACAAGAATAAAAACGAAGGGGTATTTTTATCTGAAGAACCCTTTTTGTTAAACGATGAAACCACAGGACTTTTAAAGGAATATTTTTTTAAACCTTTCCGGGAAAAAGAAGAAAACTATTACAAACTTACCAATGAAGTAGATGTAGAATTCAATGAACTTTATACCATTGTAAGTACCATTTTTGAAGATAGTGCTACTAGTCATCAAAATTCTAAGAAGATTGCTACACATCTTTTTGAGCAATCCAATCATCCACATATCAAAAGTGGAGAAGTATATGTAGCCTATTTAACCGGTATTCTTTTAGACAATCAAAAAGTAGATGCCGTAGGTATTTTTAAGAGCGAGTTAAAACACGACTTTCTGCAGTTTCAAGAGAACAGCTCCAGTTTGGACATTATTGTACAGCAGGGCATTAATATTAATAAATTGGATAAGGGATGTCTTATTTTTAATATCAATAAAGAAGAGGGCTACAAAGTCCTTTCGGTAGATGGGAATAAATACGATACCAAATATTGGCTAGCGCATTTCTTGGGCGTAGATGCCTTGTCAGATGATAATTTTAAGACTAAAAACTACCTTAAACTTTGTCAGAACTTTGCAAAAGATGTGGTGTTACCTGCTGAAGACAAGCAGCAAGAAGTATTGTTTATGAACCGAGCGGTTAACCATTTTGCCAAAAACGATGCCTTTGAGGAAACCAATTTCTTGAACGAGGTAATATCAAACCCAGAACTTATTCCTGAGTTTAAACATTATAAAACTGAAAAGGGACCAAAATATAGCATACAAGACGTTTCCAACTTTGATATTGCCAACAAAGCAGTGTCCGATGCTAGAAAAAAAATAAAAAACGTTATTAATCTGGATACTAACATTCAGATTAAAATGGACTTCATAAATCCAGAATCAGCCGAGAAATTTGTAGAAAAAGGCTGGGATGAAGAACGACAGATGTACTATTACTTAGTATATTTCAACAAGGAGGTAAAAAGCTAAGCAACTAGATTTATAAAACCCATGGACCCTCTATAAGAATAATTATAGTGGTTTTTATACATTGGTTTTTTTGATTTAGATGCTTTTACGGTTTACTAATTACTTCTTATTATTACCAATTACTTTTCACTATTGGCTCAAATCTTAATACTGTGTTCTATAATTTGTTTCATACTCACATCCTCATAATTTCTTTTTACAAATTGTAGTGCCAAATCTAAAATTTGTCCCATTGTCCTACACTTTTTAAAATCCATGTCTAGGGTTAGCTCATAGATTTGCTCACGTAACAAAATTATGTTCTCCTTGGTAGAAATTTTATCAGTTTTGACTATAGCCCTTAACTTTTTTATACGATTTCCAGAACTTAAGATTCTTTTTGCAACGATAGAGCGTTCCTCCAATTTGTACTGGGCTACAGAATCTGAACGCAGCTTATTAGCCACGAGTTCAACCATGTGCAAATTTTCTTTAAAAAACTGAGGTCTGTATACCTTTAGCTTCCCTTCAAAACACTGTTGGTCAAAATCAATTGCTCTAATCCTATAGACCACATGGTCAAAATCATGTACAGGAACTATAACATAATTATAGCTTCGCATATCGCCCAAAAGCCTAATCATACAACGCTCGTTGAACTTTACAAACTCCTTAGCTAGCTGAGATTTCTCAGATTCAGAACATTTAGGTAACATTTTTTCTATAAACTCATCGCCTGGTATTCCAGCAATATGCTCTTCTATCAAGGTATCCTTATAGACCAAAAAATTTAGGTTATACGGGGAGAGCATGTGCTCCAATTCCAGTCCATAAATTCGGGATGCATCAGTCTTTTTGATATAGAAATAAGTGAAGTTATCGTTCAAAATATTCCTAATTTTTATTCGAAAAGGTTTAGAGTTTCCAAAGGTGCAGAAATCAACCGCATCCACGTTCAAATATTGGTTAATATTATCGCTTCCATCAGAATGTAGAATGGAGTATACCTTCTTTAAGCTATAATCTATCTCCTTTCGATCATATTCAGAATAATATACCCTTATCCAGAGGGTATCCTCGTCGTTTTTATCATAGACTACGACAGAACCTGCGAAGCGAAGTAAATCGTCATAGAAGATAGGTATCTCGATTTTTCGATTATAGTTAGACAAGTAGTCGTCCAATCTTTTATTCACCGGATAGGCTGGTTTTTTCTTGGACATTAAACGTTCTTCCATAATCATCAATTTTCACGATAAAGGTACAAATTAAGCGGCAAGTCAAATAGAATTGCCCCATATGGATAAAGACCATAAATATGGGCTGTTACAAATACCCTTCCTATTAAAAAAACCCTGTACACAACAGCAATCCGATGGTTGACAACAAAACGTTGCCTACACGGCTATAAATTGGTTTTTTAGCGTACAATAATCCAAAGGAATAGCATTTAATGAAAAAGATACTTTTAATACTGGCAGTTTTTTTTGCATTTGTTGGGCATGCACAGCTAAGCGATCTTCACTATTTACCACCCATGAAGCAAGGTCAAAATAAACAAGCAATTGACCGACAAGCGATTTATCTTTCTACGCCAGAACCTACAACTTTTACGGTAAATGCATACCGTGGTACCAATACGACTGTAATTGCAACTTTTAATATTTCAAATGTTTCTCCTGCGGTCTACACTTTAGGTAATGGTGATAACAATATTACCTTGGTTACTAATGCCAATACCGGAATTGTTTTAAGCAATAGCGGGCTTCGTTTTGAGTCTCCAAGTAATAATAAATTCTACGTGAATTATAGAGGTAGTAGTAATGCCCAATCAGCGTCACTTACGTCCAAAGGTAGAGTAGCCATGGGAACCAGTTTTAAATGGGGCGGTGTACCCAATCTAGGAAAACATCCTTCTAAATCCAATACTTTAGGGATAATGGCGACCGAGAATAACACCACAGTAACCCTTTCTGGTTATGACCCCGACTGTGAATTTAGATTAGGGAATAATGTAGCAGGAATTACAGCCGACACATATACCGTAACACTAAACGCTAACGAATCTTTTGTTTTTGAAAACTACGTAGGTAATTCACCAACAGTAGCAAATAGCCAAGGTTGGATTGGAGCATCCATCATTTCGGATAAAGATATTGTGATTAGTAACGGTTCCATGAACTTTGGTAGACAAACAGGTGCGAGTAACCGTGATGCCGGAATTGACCAACCCGTACCAGAAAACCGATTAGGAAAAGAATATGTTTTTGTTAGAGGAAACGGAAATGCAAATGGATGGACGGAATTTCCGCTATTAATAGCCGTTGCAGATAATACCCAAATCTTCATTAATGGCTCTATAACTGCGACTGCAACGCTTAACAATGGCGATTATTTTGAGGTGCCAAGCAGCTTTTACTCTTCAACTACGGTAGGAGCAAACATGCTAATTGAAACGTCTAAAGATGTCTATGCCTACCAATGTATGGCTGGAGCTAGCACCGCCTACACACAAGGTTTAAACTTTGTTGCACCGGTAAACTGTTTGTTGCCAGATGTAATGGACAATATTCCAGATATAAGAAACATGGCGGGCACTAATGTAACTGGTGGTTTAACCATTATCGCAGCGGTAAATACTCCCGATGAAAATATTGTGGTAAGCAATGATGCTTCCACTATACCATTACCGGCTTCGGTTCCTGTAGCAGGATCTTCAGATTGGAAGACATTTTTCATACCAAACCTTAGTGGTAATATTAGTGTACAATCTACAGGGCCAATGGCAGTTGGATTTTTTGGATATAGCGGTGCGAGAGGCGTTGCAGGATACTTTTCCGGTTTTGATACCGTACCTGTTGTAAATTTAGAAATTAGAGGGGGTGGCGGTTGTTTACCGAATGCCGATATTCTTGAAGTTACAGGTAATTTTGACGCCTATGAATGGTATGAAGATGGAGTTTTAATCCCAGGAGAGAACGGCCCAAGTTTTCAGCCATCAAAAGCTGGTGATTTTTATTGTAGCGGAACCAAAGGTCCATGTACCTACGATTCCCAAACAATTTCCGCTTACTATTGCGATTCAGATGTGGTAATCAACAAATCAATAGACAAACCAGAAATAATAGAAGGAGAAACTGCAACTTTTTCGTTAGAGGTGAAAAATTTTAGTACTGTTCCATTAACTAATCTTCAAATTACAGATAATTTACCATCAGGGCTCACCTTTGTATCTGCATCAACTACTACAGGAACTTGGAGTGGTAGCACATGGAATATCGGTACCTTAGATGGTGGTGGAACAGCTGTTTTGCTTCTTACAGTAAGAGGAGATGAAATTGATACCCTTCCTCTTATCGGTTTAATTAACACGATAACCCATACACAAGACCAAGTCGATATAAACATAACAGAGGATACCCCTTCTGCCAGAATAACCATTCATAATGATTATGATAATGATGGTGTAATTGATATTACAGATGTAGATGATGATAACGATGGTATTTATGATGACGATGAATGTTTCGTAGATATTTGCTTTGAACCTATAGTAAACGAAAGTTTTGAGAATCCAATAATTCCTAATAATTCCTACCGCATTTTGCATGAAAGCGCAATTGAAGGCTGGTCAACCACGGCCACAGATGGCAGAATTGAATTGTGGTCAGACGGTTTTTTAGGCGTTCCAGCTTTTGATGGTAATCAATTTGCAGAACTTAATGCCAACCAAAACTCCGCACTTTACCAAAACCTTTGTTTGACACCTGGTACAGTGATGGCTTGGTCTTTAAGACATAGAGGTAGAGCAGGTGTAGACGTTATGCGGGTTCGAATAGGCGCAGATTTGGCATCAGCTACAGTCCAAGCGACCATGAGTGATGATAATGATGCTTGGGGCTATTATTCCGGGTTTTACACGGTGCCAGCTGGTCAGGTAAATACTACATTTATTTTTGAGGCCGTTTCAACAGCAAACGGAAGCTTATCCGTTGGAAACTTAATAGATGATATTCAAGTAACAATCGCTGATGTTCCAGTCTGCAGTGATACAAACAATGATGGTATTCCAGACAACTTAGACCTTGACAGCGATGGTGATGGCTGTAGTGATGCAAACGAATATTACAAAGACCTTAATGCCGATGGCGGTGACGGAGGCGAATATGCTTCAGGTCCTCCAGCTGTTAATCCAGATGGTAGTGTTATAGCTGCATCTTACATTAAGGTTTTTGCTCCAGAAATCATACTTGGCAATACCTCCGAAGATTTAGGAGGTTCGGATATAAACGGACAAGATGTAAGTCTTGGACAAACTTTAGAATATGTACTTCGTTTTCAAAACACGGGAGATGACAATGCTACGAATTACACCATACGGAATATTTTACCAGATAACGTCACCTATAATAGTGTTGATATATCAAACGCACCAAATGTTATACCTTCATTTGATTTGCCTAGCCAAACACTAACCCTCACTATTCCAAATGATTTAGTAGAGGTTGGCGATCCTGAGTATAGCGTAAGGATAGAAGTTACTATTGCATTAAACTGTTCTGATTTTGTAGCTGCATGTTCTTCTAGTTTGGAAAACAATGCCTTTTCTACGTATCAAGGCGTTTTGAACAACGGCACTTTTACAGATGAAAACGGATCTAATTCCATATCAGGATGCCCACAAACACGAAACATAGCGAATAATTCTATTTTTAACGACCTATCTAACTGTAACCAAGCAAGAACTGTCCAGTTATGTGGTGACAATGTTATTTTGGCAGCAGGTTCTGGATTCACGACCTATAACTGGGTATTGGACGCTAATGGTAACGGCCAAGTTGACGGCAGTGAGACCTCGATTAATGATGGTGACCCGGATAATGACCCGAGCACCCTTTTAGTAACGACAGTTGGAGATTACATTGTTGAAAAATCTAGCAACGGTAGCTGTCCAAATTTGGCAGAACAAATAAAAGTAGAAGGTTTTGGGTCGACACAAACCAACCCAATCGAAGACTACTTCAATCAAGTAAATACAGATAATAATCCAGACAACGATTTGCAAGGTGAAATTGTAACCTGTTCCATAGATGGCGATAATCTAACTAAAATATTCTTGTGTGGCGTTGATGATGAAGCGACTATTCAATTGGGAATAACAGATGCCCAAAGTATAGTTTGGCAAAAATTAAATGCGAATAGCTGCAGTAGTACTGGCGATGATTGTGCCAACAAAAATGGGACCTGTACCTGGAGTACTGGAGTAACTCAGGATAATTTTACGGTATCGGAAAGTGGTGAATATAGGGTAGTAATCAATTACCAAAACGGTTGTTTTAGTCGTTTCTATTTTAATGTCTTCAAGAATGAATTGGATGTTACTTATACAGCGGAAGACATTGTTTGTACTACCGATGGTTCTATTCGTATTACCAATGTAGGTTCTGGTTATGGTTTCCAACTAGTAGATGCTATTAATGGCAATATTATTGTTCCTTTCTCCGCTAACAACGGTCCTGACTTCAATATAGTTAATAATGGAACGTATAAGGTACAAGTTACCCAATTAGATCCTTCGACTGGGGAACCTATAGGAGCTGGTGGTGAGACATGTTCAAATGATTGCGCACCTGTTGATGCTTTAGATATTTTAGGAAGTCTTAAAGATTTTGCATTTTTTACTAGTATTGGTGCTGTGTCAAATACTTCTACATCTAGTATCGTTGGTGATATTGGTACAAATAATGGTGCTATAAGTGGTTTTGGAACTTCAACTCATACGAGTAATGACGGCACTCCAGGAACGCTTTTCACTGAAGACGCTGTTACAGCACAAGCAGTCATAGACGTAGATAACGCTTATAATTCACTTATGGCGTTACCCAATACGGAAACTGCACACACGCCCGCTTTTGGAAGTGGAGAAACGCTAAATTCCGGGGTTTATTCGATAGCAGCAGCAGGATCTTTAGCAGGAGCTATAACCTTAGACGGTCAAAACAATCCAGATGCAATATTTGTTTTCAAGTTTGCAGGGGCATTTACAGTAGCAGCACAGTCAAAAGTAATCTTAACTAATGGAACGAAGCGTTGTAACGTTTTTTGGCTTGGTGGAGCAGGAGTCACCACTGGTGCAATTAGTATAGGTGCTGACGCAAAATTGAAAGGAACATTTCTTTCCCATGGCGGAGCCTGTACCTCAGGCGCAAATACAAGTATCGAAGGAAAAATGCTTTCTACAGGTGGCGCAATTGGCTTTAGTACGGGTGTAATTTATAATGATACACTTTGTTTTTCCGGTAATTGTTTGTTTGAAACAGCAGATATTGGTATTCAAGAGCTTGATTTTCAAGTAAATATAACCACAACTCCCGCAGATTGTAATCAACTTGGAACTATCAGCATACAGGTCTTAAATGTAGTACCTAACTACAGTTATGAACTTCGTTTGGATGATGGAAGCAATGGAGGCCTTGGGTCATTAGTAAGCAGTCAACCTGCCTTGAATAATGACACCCATGTATTCTCCAATGTGAATCCAAATAACTATATTGTTGTAACGCGAACAGATGATGGCTGTTTGGATTCACAACAAATAGTCGTTAACGATACGCCTGACGTAAGGTTGATAGCAACTAACTCACAAAACATAACTTGTGCCTCTGGTATTGCTACCTTAACACCAAGCGGGGGTGCACCAAACACTACCTACCAAATGGCTATTTGGAGTAAAGATGGGGTTGACTTATATGCAAATCCATCAGATATACCCGCAGCAGATTTACAAAGCACACCAAACGTTTTATTTCGCGATAGTACTGATGCTGGTGATTACGAATTCGTAGTAATTGATAGCAACGGATGCTTTGCGGTATCAAATAGTATCACAATTGAAGATTTAGGCAACCCAGTAATAACAGCCTCAAATACAACAATTACCTGTGCAGATTCTGGCACAGCCAATCTTACCGTGAATGTTACTGGTGGGACAGCTCCATATCGATATAGTTTAGATGGAGGAGTGAACTACCAAACCACGGATACTTTTTACAATCTTGCAGCAGGTTTCTTTACAATTACAGTGATGGACAGCAGCGATAACGGAGGTGTAGGTTGCGTTGAGACTTTAGATTATGAAGTCACCCAACCATTCCGTTTAACAGCTTCTCCTTCCATTATAGAAGATGCCTTTTGCGACCCAAACGGCGCATTGGTGAAAATTTTGAATCCAAATGGAGGTCAAGCACCGTATGAATTTAGTTTTGACGGAGGTAGTACTTTTGGATTTACAGACGAACTACGATTATTGTCCGGTTCTTATCAATTGGTATTAAGAGACAACTTAGGATGTACTTATGATATGGATATTACTGTTCCAAATCCTATTGCAGAGCCTAGTTTTAGTCAAGCCGTAGACTATGATTGCACTGGAACGGGCACTATCACCATGACTCCATCCAATACCTCGGATTTTAATTACACCTATTCCTTAAACGGTACGTTGAACGCACCAGTGGATAATAATACATTTACTAATGTAGCTGTAGGAACCCAAACCATAACTGTTGGTTATACTGGGAGTATTGCGCCTAACCAAAGCACCTTATTCTTTGAGAATTTTGGAACAGGACCAAATACTCAAATTGGGGAAGTTGGACCAGGCTATTGCTATGAACCCCAAGATGGCAGCACCACAAGCTGTAATCTAGGTCCTGCTGGTATCTTAGTAGACGGCGAATACTCGGTAACCAATAACGTTACCAATCCAATTCCCGCCTACCGAAATCCAAATGACCATTCTGCGCTAGCAGACGGACGATTCCTCGCTATAAACCCGAGTAATAATCTAGTTGGCACGAACAGTATTGTTTGGAACAGGACTACTATAGAAGTACTTCCAAATAGGGATATTGATATCTCATTCTGGGCTTACAATTTGCGACAGACAGGTTCTGTTGGTAACAATCCAGAAATTTTAATAGAATTAGTAGACACCTCTGGTAACGTTCTAAGCAGTTTTGCAACGAATGAAATACCAAAAAATAATAATGCAAACGATTGGCATGCGAGAGCAGCAACATTAAATCCTGGTGCAAATACAGTTATTAGTATCGTCTTAAGGAGTAGTCAACTCAGTGATGATGGTAATGAATTAATACTAGACGATATACAAGCTTCGCAAGCACCTGAAATTTGTGAAAAAACTACAGACATTACTGTCTTGGTCGAAACAGGGCAAGCCTTTGTAGCTAGTTTACTTAGCACAATAGACCCAAGCTGCAGCACAAGTGCGGATGGGGCTATACGATTTGAAGTTGCCAATTTTGATACTACAACAGGTTTTGAATACTCTACGGATAGTGGTGCTACTTGGACGACTTCTTTAGTATCTCCAGTTACTACACCAGCAACCTTTGCTGCCGCCGTATATACAATTGAAGTACGTAAAGCAGCTGATAATTCTTGTATTACAGACTTCCAAGCTACAGTAACCGCCCCCGCTCCTATTGTACCTCAATTAACTCAAATAGCAGACTACACCTGTTTTAATACGGGTGGCACTTTAGAAGCTTCAGCAACTGGAGGAAGTCCTATTTACGAATATCGCTTGGAAGACGTAGGAGGTGCTGAAATAGCCGCATATCAAACCAACCCGAGATTCACAAATATTCCCGATGGTGATTATCTTGTACGTGTTCGAGATACTAATGGTTGTGAGGCATTATTACCTTTAAGTGATGCAGTAACAATTGACCCGCCGGCTACCATCACTTTTGATGTAGCACCTGTTGCCTGTTATGATGGACAAAACAATGCTTCTATTACTATTCTGGTCACTGCTGGAAATGGTGGATATACCTTTAGAATTAGTGGTGGTGCTTGGATGACCCCTACCCCGGCTACAGCAACGGACTATACATTTACAGGCTTATCAAATGGTTCTTATGATATTGAGGTAACAGATAGTTTTGGATGTGTTTCTCCAGTTGAAACCGTACTTATTTCTCCTATTCTTTTAGCTCAAATAGACGTCGTTGATGCAAGTTCATGTGGCGATGGTAGTATCACAGCAACTCCTTCTGGCGGATTGGGTTCCTATGTGTATGCCTTTTTACCAACTGGAACTGCGGTTCAGGATAGCGATTTTGCAGCGGCTAATAGCTTTTCCGTAACAAACGCGACCATTGGTGACTTTGATGTTTATGTTAGGGACAACAGTTCAACAGACCCGTATTGTCAGTTTTTAGAAACTAGAACTGTAGCTAGTTCTCCTGTTCTTGCCTTTACTGCTTTACCTACAGACGCCGTTTGTTTTGGAGATGATGGAAGCATTGATGTGAACATTACTTCTGGGCTTGCTCCATATACCTATCAATTAGTAGATATCGACCATAGTACTTCTGATGCTACACAGACCGGTGTTATGTCTACTTCTAAAACCTATTTTAACCTTACTCCTGGAGCTTATAATGTCATCATTACGGATGCTGCAGGTTGCTCGGTAACAGTGAATGGGGCTACTATTGACGAACCGATTGAATTGACTGCAGATTTAGAATCTATTTTATCTGATGATTGTGCCCCTGCAACTGGTTTTAGGTTTACAAACTATCCCACCACATTAAATGGAAGTTTACAATTTAGTTATGATGGAGGATCAACTTGGCAGACATCAGATACTTTTGATGCCCCTACATACACATTAACATCTGGTAATGCAGTTGATCCATCTATAAGAACTGTGGATGCTTCTAACAATGAATTATGTAGAATTAATTTACCTCAATACATTATAAATTTCCCGCTAGACGATTTAGATATTTCAATATCGACAGTAATTAAAAACTGTACTGAATTAGAGGTTACCGTACAAGGAAACGAGGGTACTGCCCCTTATCAATATACCTATACGGATAATCCAGCTACCTTTAATGCTGTAACCCCAGCAAATCCATGGTCAACTCCTGCTAAAGGATTATCTGATCCAGAAGTTTTTGCGGGTTTAATACCTGGAAGAACATATGTATTTTATGTAAAAGATGCGAATGGTTGTATTAGACAAAGTGAGCAGAACGTAGCAGAATTACAAACTAACCCGATAGATATTGATGCTGTATTTCAACCTGCTTGTTCAACATTAGATAATGGACAAATCACCTATACATTGATAGATAATATAGCCCCTACGGAACTTCATATGAGATGGGAATTATATAATTTAAGTGGAAATATTATTCTGTCCAGTGGTAATGGAACAACTTCAAGTTTAGCTGGTAATATCGTTAATTACGCTTCTACTATTAATATAATCGACCTAGCTCCAGATGAATATTATATTGTTGTATCAGAAGTAAACAGTGGAATAGATACATGTATTTCTGCTTCGGAAAACCTGCTTTTAGAGGAATTAGACCCCATAACAGCAACACTGAACCCATTTCAACATATCAGTTGTGAGAATCCAGGACTAATCCTAGTAGAGAATATACAAGGTGGCGGCGGTACGTACAATTACAACGTTAGTGGCCCAGGAAGTTTTACACTTACTGGCACTACGGACAACCCAATAGAAATTCCTGCTAACTCCTTAGCAGGTCTTTATAATGTTCATGTTAGAGACCAGTATGGTTGTTCATATGACTTAGGGGATGTAACAATGAACTTATCCGCCAATCCAACAATAAATACAGTCGTGATAGATAATTGTAGTGCAGCAGCATCAGTGACTATTTCGGCAACTACAGGTGCTGCATCTATGGTATATTCCTTGGATAATGGAACTACGTATGTTAATAATGGTGGTATTTTCAATAATGTTACCCCAGGAAGTTACACGGTCTTTGTAAAAGATGGTCACGGTTGTACAGATTCGCGTGCGATTACTGTAAACCCAAATCTTCAAGCAACAGCATCACTTACTCAAAATTTAGGTTGTGGTACAGGACAAGAGGCAGAATTGACCTTATCTATATCCGCTGGGTCTGGTAATTACGAGTATGAAATTACCAACACCTCAGGAACAGTGATTAGTAGGCAAAACATGGCCACCGTTTCTATAGCTACTTTAGTAACAACGGCAGACACCTATACTATAAACATCTATGACGTAGGAACCAGTAGTCCTGAATGTAGCCGTTCGTTTACCGTAATTGTACCACCGGCGGTTCAACCTAGTTTCACTGCTATCCCAACAGATGTAACCTGCAACAACGGCAGTGATGGCACGATAGCAATCACGGAAAATAATAATGGCAACAATCCGTTGACCTATAGCTTAGTTCCAAACAATGGAAGCTTCAATGCTGCAACTAGCACCTATGTAAACCTTCCTATTGGTACGTATAGCATAACAGCAACAGCCCCTAACGGATGTACAACAACACTAAATAATATTACGGTAAATGAACCCAATCCTATCACTTTTGATCTACCAACGGTAACTCCATTTGTTTGTAGCACTGGTAATACCCAAGACAACGCAACTATTACTATTGACTTATCCAGTATTGCAGGAGGGTCGGGAGTCTATACCCGTTATCAGTTTGTAGAAAATGGCAGTGGCACCGTAGTACAAAACGGAACCAACAGCAGTTATATCTTTACAGATATTGCTGGCGGGGATGTAATGGTTCGCGCATACGACGAAAATGGATGTGTAGGAGAACAGTTGGTTAATGTACCCGCTTATGATGCTTTAGAAACGCCGACCATAACCGTAGATGACACCATCTCTTGTAGCAATTTAGGAGAGGGTATTTCTATAGATATTACAAGTACTATCACCAACTATACGAGTCATCCAGGAAACTACGAGTTTAGGATGTTGCCAACTGGCGCATTCCAAGCCTCAAATGAATTTCCTAATCTGCAACCTGGGAGTTATACCTTTACCATAAGGAATATAGCAACCAGTTGTGAAATTACAGCAACCCATTCCGTAGCAGACCCAAACACGTTTGATATTACCGTTGATAAAGTTACGGATGCCATTTGTTTTGGTGATGATGGCAGTATTACACTGACTATGACAGACGCAACCTACACCGGTGGTTTTACATGGCAAATATTCAATAGTAATGGCACGCCTGCCGACCGTTCCGATGATGGACCGGCAATAATGAACGGTAGTTCTGCGAACATGGGGCCAACGGCTAGTATACCTGTTCCTAGTGGTACTTATATAGTAGAAGTAATCCAAGATGCTTTCCCAGATTGTTCTCAAGTACGGTCCTTTAGTATTACTACCCCGCCTGCAGCGCTTACTTTAGATACGATAGAGCGAACAGATGCAGGTTGTAGCAACGACAGGGGTTCGGCTTCGATACAACCTTTAGGCGGATTAGCACCTTATGATATCCAATTAACAAATACGATAACCAGCACGGTAAGTAATGCTACCGGAGTAAATGCAAATTTGTTCCAAAACTTAACAGCCGGTGAATATAGCATTAGCGTAACCGATGCTTTAGGATGTACTGAAACATTTGTGAATGCTTTTGAACTTTTATTGCCAGATGCTATCAATGGAAGCATATCCCAAACAACTTTGGAATGTCAGGGAGATACAGATGCTTCTCTTTCTTTAGCACTGAGCCCAAGAAATGTAAGCAGTTCCTATAGGTATATTTTAAATAGCTATAGTGATGTTACAGGAGGTACTTTATTACGAAGTACAGCAAGCCAAGTTGGTGACACCTTCCCTAATTTGGATGCAGGATTCTATACTATTGAAGTATTGGATACGATGGGATGTACTTTTGAATCGGTAATAACAGAAATTGTAGAGCCAATCGATGTCAACGCACAGTTGTTGACTACCCAATCTATTGGGTGTCTACAAGGAGCTACATTGGTCTTAACAGCAGAAGGAGGCACAGCACCCTATACTTGGAGTGCGGATGGTTCCACATTTAATCCTATGAACGGATCAAACGGCCCTGATACGCACGAATTCCTAAGTGTGGTGGCAGGCACTTACCAATACTACGTTCAGGATAGCTTTAACTGTCTATCTACTATATCTAATGAAGTAGGTGTAAGTACTATTGAAGACCTTAGTGTAACTCTTAACACCTCAGCAGCAGTCATTAATTGTAACGGAGAAAACACCGCTTCTATTGATGCAGTAGCCGATGGTGGATTAGGGAATTACCAATATGGATTATTCGCTGACGCTAGCTTAACGAATGAACTTAGACCCTACCAGACAAACGGTCTTTTTGATAATCTGACAGAAGGCACCTATTATGTGAGTGTATTGAGTAACGACTGTCAAGTCACATCAGAGGTACTTACGATTACAGAACCGGAAGTCTTGGTAGTCATCCCAACAATTACGGATGTTCTGTGTAATGGTGACGATAACGGTAGTATCGTAATAAGTATGGAAGGCGGTACTTCACCGTACCAGTACGCTATATCCCCAAATCTGAATCAGTTCGATGAGGTCAATAGCTTTGAAAACCTTGCTCCCGGAGACTATTCGGTTATCGTGCAGGATAGTAAAGGTTGTTTTGAACTGATAGAATTTACGATTACCGAACCAGACATTCTAGAAATGGAAGTTACAGTAACACCGGAATATTGTGTTGGCGAAGCCGATGGGGTAATCACCATTGCCCCAACGGGTGGAACTGCCCCTTACAGCACAAGTCTTAACTCCAATAGCTCGGCAGACTATACTGAAGACCTATTCACCTATGCCAATCTTACAAGCGGCGATTACATTGTCTTTGTAAAAGATGCCAATGGTTGCGAAACCAATCAGACGGTGATTGTCGCGGAGGGCGTTAATATCAACGCAACTGTAGAAGTCATATATGATTGTCCCGATGGTGCCTTGGGTAACAGCATCCAAGTAACTTTAGAAGATAAAACAGAACGATTATACCTATTATTTGCATTGGATAGCACAGATCCAAACGATCTGCAACTTGAACCCGATTTTACGAATATTACACCAGGTTCCCATATGCTAACTATTGCTCATGATAATGGATGTACTAGAACCTTCCTATTTGAAGTTGAAGCTTTTGAGCCTCTACGTATTTCCTTGGAGCAACAAAGCTTAAACGAGATTACTGTTATAGGAGCAGGCGGTAGAGAAGGATATACCTTCTTGTTTAATGGAGTTGATAACGGTGATGATAACACTTTTTACATAAGGGAAACAGGGAACTACGAAGTGACCGTCCTTGATGAAAACGGCTGTGCTGCTACGGCTAACATATTTATGGAGTTCATAGATATCGAAATACCTAATTTCTTTACCCCAAATGGTGACGGGCAAAATGATATTTGGCTTCCAGGGAACATTGAACAATTCCCAGAGTTATTCCTTAATATTTACGACCGTTATGGCCGTTTGGTATTTAGGTTAAAGAATAGTCCTGAAGGATGGGATGGGTTCTATCAGGACAATACGCTACCTACAGGAGATTATTGGTATGTAATTAAGCTAAACGGAGAAGACGACACCAGAGAGTTCGTAGGAAACTTTACCTTATATCGATAAAAAAACGCAATAACCAACACAACCAAAGCTCTGGTATACCTTTTAAAAGAGATATACCAGAACTTGTTTACATCTATATTTCAAGACTATGTTGTGCGGCGTTAAGCTGACCATTTTTATAATTCAACAACTACCCTACCCTACTAAATACAGGGATAACAACTCCGAACCCTACTAAATACAGGGATAACAACTCCGATGCATCGGTTCATAACAAATAATTGCTAGACCACCTAAAACTTGATTTCTTTACCTAAAACATTGTTATAATGGGAAAACAGTTTTGGCTCTTCTGTGTTGTACTTGTAGTAGTCAGTTTTAAGGGCTACTCACAATTGAGCGACCTTCACTATTTACCACCTTTAAAACAAGGTTCTAATAACGCGGCTATTCAGGACCAAGCTATTTATCTATCCACACCTGAGACTAGTCCTTTTACGGTAAATGTCTATAGAGGAACCGATGCTATCGCTATTGCCACATTCACTCTCTCCAATGCAAGTCCAATTACATATACGCTTGCAGATGGAAATAACAACATAACCTTAGTAGATGATAACAACACCGGTATTGAACTGACCAATAGCGGACTACGATTTGAGGCCCCAAGTGGCAACAGTTTTTATGTTAATTATAGAGGCGTTTCAGGATCGCAAGCGGCCTCGTTGACATCTAAGGGAAGGGCAGCAATGGGTACAAGTTTCAAATGGGGTGGTGCGCCTAACCTAGGAACGCATGTATCCAAGTCCAATACGCTGGGTATTATGGCCACCGAAGACAATACGACCATTATCTTATCGGGTTATAATCCAAATTGCACTTTTAGACTCGGCTCCAATAAAAATGGAATTACCGATAATAGTTATCAAATTATATTGGACGAAAATGAATCATTCGTTTTTGAAGCTTATTTAGGCAATACTTTCACAGTTGCACAAAGTGAAGGGTGGTTGGGAGCCTCTGTCGATGCCGATAAGGATATCGTTATCAGTAACGGTATGATGAATTATGGTCGACAAGCCGGAGCATCAAATCGCGATGCTGGAATAGACCAACCTGTACCTGAGGACAGATTGGGTAAAGAATACGTATTTATTAGGGCAGGAGGACTTGACGATACAGAGTTTCCTATCATCATAGCTACCCAGAACAATACTCAAATCTTTGTCAATGGTGCTGCAACTCCATTGGCTACGATCAATGAAGGAGATTTTTTTATGGTACCAGGCAGTAATTATTACTCTAACGCACCGGGGGCCAATATGTACGTCCGTACGTCTAAAGATGCTTATGCATATCAAAATCTTGCAGGTAGCACAGGGGTACAGACCGCCGGATTGAATTTTGTTGCTCCTCTAAATTGTTTACTACCAGATACCGTAAATAACATTCCGGACATTACTGATGCCGCAAATACGACTTTAACAGGTGGTATTACTATCATCGCGTCCACTACAACACAAGACAGCAACATTATTGTTACCGATGGTTCAGGAACGGTTACCAAACCCGCTTCAGTTACTATTACAGGAAATACCAATTGGAAAACGTTTTATATTCCAAATCTGACGGGTAATGTTGATGTACAATCGACCGGACCTATAGCCGTTGGTTTTTTTGGTGTTAATTCAAACCGTGGATTAGCAGGCTATTTCTCGGGATTCGATGTTGCTCCAAATGTAGATTTACAGATTACAGGCACGCAATGCCTACCAGGTGCAAATTTGGAAGTTATTGGCGAAACTTTCGATGCTTATCAATGGTTTTTTGATGGTACTCTTATCGCGGGTGCTACGAGTACTACATATAACCCAACAGTAGCAGGGGATTATTTTGTAAGAGTAACCAAAGGGCCTTGTGCCTATGACTCCAACAATTTACAAGCGTATTACTGCAACCCAGATATACAACTCATAAAAACAGCAAATACCCCTACTGTAAATGAAGGAGACACCGTAACTTTTACCATTACAGCCCAGAACTTTGGAGTAGATCCAACCACCAATTTAGTTATTACAGATGTTTTACCGACTGGGCTGTCTATAGTCTCAGCTTCACCAACTGTTGGTTCTTGGTCCTCTCCTAATTGGACAGTAGGGACACTAACCAGTGGCACCTTGGAAACGATTACAATAGTGGCTTTGGCAGACGCTAATAATCTAACAATACCCACCCAATCAATTGTTAATACCGTCACTAATGCACAAGACCAAACAGATAGTAATAGTACTGTTGATACCCCGTTAGTTTCAGTAAGCATCTTAAATGATTTTGACAATGACGGAGTCATGGACATATCTGATTTAGATGATGACAATGACGGTATTTTAGATACTATAGAATGTCCATTAAATGATATTAATCTGGCTCTTGCCGGAACTGCAACACTGAGCTCTACCTATCCAGGTGGTGATGCATCAAAAGCAATAGACGGAAATACAAATAGTAATTGGTTTGAAGGTTCTGTGGCACATTCTGGCGGCAGTACAAACACAGATTGGCTAACCATTGATTTAGGTAGTAGTCAACTTATTGACGAAATACACATTTGGAACCGAACAGACTGTTGTTCGGACAGACTTTCTAATGCCTACGTTATGGTATCCAATATGCCGTTTCCGACCAATACGAATATTAGTCAATCCTTAAGCAATTCAACTTTCACCTTCCAACTTGAAAATACAAGCGGACTCACTCAAATCATTATATCTGCTGGTACTACTGGAAGATATATACGTTTGCAAATGGCAGGGAATATAAGTGGTAAATATATAAACATAGGAGAACTACAGGTCTTTGGACCAGAAACTTGTAACTCAGATTCAGATACTATTCCAGACATCTATGATTTAGATAGTGATGCAGACGGCTGCTCCGACGGCAACGAAGCCTATAACGACTCAAATGCTGACGGTGGTGATGGTGGCGAATACGGAACAGGAACACCACCAGTAACGAATGGCAACGGAACGGTTACCGTAGCGGCCTACCCTAGCCCGGCAGATTTAGACAACAACGGCACATTTGATTTTCAGGAAACAGGTACAGGGCCAACTATTTCGGTTGGCCCTGTACCCCAACGTGTATTTTTAGGTAATGACGGTGCCATGGGACTTTCTTCATCCGATACCGATACGTACCAATGGGAAGTGAGTACAGACGGCGGAACTACATTTACCACCATTACCGAAGGAAGCGAATATATAGGAGCACAAACCGATGCTTTGACCATACTATCGCCTGATTTAGATAAAAACGGTTTTATATACAGAGCTATCCTTTTAAGCAACACTTTCGTCTGCGGGCAAACCCTAACTAATGAGGTTGTTTTATCTGTTGGACCAAGAACCATAATTACCAATAGGCGTATTACGGTTCGAGTCAAAAAGAACTAATAAGAACCACTATTCTTTTAATCTTTAGCAGAAGATTTGTAACAATCGATTCGATTTTTCGTCATATAAATATATCAATTAAAACCAATCAGACTTTGGAGCATATATTAACGGTAAAAAATCTTACTAAAAAATTTGACTACCTAACTGCTGTAAAAGACCTTTCGTTCACTATAGAAAAAGGGAATGTATACGGTATTTTAGGACCCAACGGGAGTGGCAAGTCTACTACGTTAGGAATCGTACTAAACGTAGTCAACAAAACAAAAGGAGAATTTTCTTGGTTCGACGGAGCTATCTCTACCCACGAAGCCCTTAAAAAGGTGGGAGCCATAATCGAACGACCTAATTTTTACCCCTATATGACTGCGGTACAAAATCTGAAATTGGTCTGTAAAATTAAAGAGGTCCCAAATGATAAAATCGAGGAAAAGTTAGCACTAGTTGGCCTTTTAGACAGAAAGGATAGTAAGTTTAGAACCTACTCTTTAGGAATGAAACAACGCTTGGCTATCGCATCTGCTCTACTTAACGATCCGGAAATCTTAATCCTTGATGAACCTACCAATGGCTTAGATCCACAAGGAATCCATCAAATTAGACAAATCATAAAAAAGATTGCATCTCAAGGGACTACCATTTTATTAGCGTCGCACTTGTTGGATGAGGTAGAAAAAGTATGTTCCCATGTGGTAATTCTCAGAAAAGGTGAGAAATTATATTCCGGTCGAGTTTCGGATATGTTGGCCTCCCACGGTTTTTTTGAACTAAAATCTACCCAAACTGAGGCGCTTATCAACCACTTAAAAGGCAATCTAAGCTTTGGCGAAATCAAAACCCAAGACGGACTCATTACTGCTTTCTTAAAAGAGGATATTAGCGCGGAAGATTTCAACCGTTCTCTTTTTGACAAAGGAATTGTACTGTCCCACATGGTCAAACGAAAAGAAAGTTTGGAAGAACAATTCTTGGAACTCACCAAAACTCAATCAAACTAAGCCATCCAACCCATGATACGATTACTAGAAATAGAATTCATAAAACTGTGGAACAATAGGGCCAGTAAGGTCCTTATAATTTCCTATTTTATTTTACTTACCTCCATCGCTCTCGTAGCCGCAATAAAATTTGATATCGGACCCATAAAGTTCCATTTGGCTGATATTGGCATCTTCAATTTTCCATATATCTGGCATTTTAACACTTTTATAACCGCCTTTTTTAAGTTATTCCTAGCTATCGTCATTGTCTCTATGATGGCAAACGAATATAGCAACAAAACCATAAAACAGAATCTGATAGACGGACTATCCAAAAAAGAGTTTATACTTTCTAAATTCTTAACTGTCATTTCATTTTCGGTACTATCGACGGTCTTTGTATTTATAGTATCCTTAATTCTTGGCTTGGTGTATTCTGATTTTGATGAACTACCGATAATATTTTCAGATCTTGAATTTATACTTGCCTTTTTTGTGAAGCTCATGGGATTCTTCTCCTTTTGCCTTTTCCTGGGTATACTGGTTAAGCGCTCAGCATTTGCCTTAGGTTTCTTGATCATATGGCAAATATTTGAAGGTATCGCAAGAGGATTAATGCAATGGAAATTATTCGACGGTGCTACCACAGATACTATTATGGGCTTTTTTCCACTGCAGTCCATGTTTAATCTAATAAAGGAACCTTTTACCAGACTAGACGCGGTACAAACCGTAGCGGACCAAGTAGGGGAAAAAATAAACCTTAACTACCATGTGCATTGGTACGAGGTTTTAATCGTTTTAGCTTGGACAGCAATTTTCATCTATTTATCCTATGCCCTATTGAAAAAAAGAGATTTATAAACCGCATCGTATTCCTTTATTTTTAGTGAAGGTTATCAAATGCATCATTCGTTTTTCCTATTTACTAGGTATACGTAGTGTTCAAAGACCTATTTTAATTATATTGTAGGGCTATCGAGTGCGCTATGAACAAAATAAGACCCTTAGTTTTCCTAATCGGTTTCATGTTCCCATTTATATTTTGGGGACAAGGTGAGACGTCAAATTGGTACTTTGGAGAGCAAGCTGGACTCCAATTTAATAATGATGGTAGTGTCAACGCGCTTACAGACGGCCGACTGAACACCTTTGAAGGTTGCGCCACCATTTCAAACCCCTTTGGCGACCTATTGTTTTACACCGATGGTATTTTAGTGTATGACAGAAACCATAATATCATGGAGAATGGTAACGGTTTATATGGTGACCCCTCCAGTACACAGTCGGCCATCATTGTACCAAAGCCAGAAGACCCCAACATCTACTATATATTTACTGTAGATACTTCAGTTTTTGATGGCGATCCAGATAGAGGTCTTAATTACTCTACTGTTGATATTTCGCGTAATGATGGTAATGGAGCCGTAATTGAAAAGAATCGTAGACTTTTACAAGACTGCTCCGAAAAAATTGCTGCTGTAAGAAAGAATTGTTTCGATAAATCTATCTGGGTAATTACTTTGGCCTCTGAAAACGGTAGGCTACCCATGTTTGATACGTACCACGCTTTTGAGATAAACACCGCTGGTGTTACAGAAACATCGATAAAAACAAGGTTTCCAGATTTACAAATAGAAGACCCTAGGGGAGCATTAAAATTTGCGCCGAACGGAGCAATGATGGCTAGTGCTAATATGTTCTATGGTCTTCAGTTATATGATTTTGATTCGGAAAGTGGTCTATTTTCTAATCAAAGACAACTTTCTATCAATGGAACCGACCAGCTGCCTTATGGTATTGAGTTTTCTCCTAAAGGGCAGTACTTGTACACCCACACTACGCAGTTTTTAGAAAATGAAAGCTACGTTTCGCTCCTCGTCCAATTTGATGTTTTAGCCCAAAATATTCAAAATTCACAAGTAGAATTAGACCGTAAGCCTATTTTTAGAGGGGCTCTTCAAATTGGTAGTAACGGAAAAATTTATCGCACGTTATCCAATGATTATAATAACGGAACCCCCTTTCTGAGCGTCATCAATAGCCCAGATCTTAAAGGAATAGCCGCTGATTATGCCCATAGGTCCATTTCACTAAATGGAAAAACAGGAACACAAGGGCTACCACCATTTATACAGTCATTTTTTGACAAAACAGATCTTATCGTTGATGAAAACGGCAATACCACTAACTTTTTAGAACTGTGCGAAGGAGAAGCCTTTGCCTTAGAAACAGAGGCGATTTCAGGAGCAGCGTACAACTGGTCAAAAGACGGCGTACCATTTAACAATCCGGATGGTGCCAGATTACAAATTGATGTTTCCGAACAGATAGATGCAGGTAGATATCAGCTGGAAATCATATTTTCCGACCCTCAAGAATGCCCAGTTATTGGTGAAGCATTGATTCTGCTGCGACCAAAACCGGAAGGTGGTATACTACATCTTAAGCAATGTGATATAGACAGTAATAGCTCGGATGGGATTACCTCCATAAACCTCAATCAGCTCACCAATAGTTCGCCAGATACCTATACGTTTTATGAATCTGTTATGGATAGAGAAAATAACTTAGCTATAGAAAACACCCGAAACTACACAAATAGCATACCTTTTAACCAAACCCTATATTACCAAATAGTGAACGAAGAAGGCTGTTCAAATATAGGGGCCTTAGAATTAGAAATCATACCCATCCCATTTTTATCTGAAAATTCAATTACAGTTTATGAGTGTGATTTAGACCCTGAAGACTCGGAACTAGTATCGGTATTTGACCTAACTGCCTTAGCAATGAATCAATTTTCGGGCTTCGAAGTTTCCTTCTACAGCACCCTTGAAGATGCCACCCTGGAAGAAAATTCACTAAATCAAACGCCTGAAAGTACTACAGCATTAATTTATGCCCGTTTGGAAAATGACAACCAGTGTGAAAATATAGTCAACATCAACTTAATCGTAAATCCTACACCAACTGTTGAACTACAGGAAAACTACCTACTGTGCACCAATGAGCCAAACCTAACCATTAAAGCTCCAGAAGGCTTTGATTTGTATAGCTGGACGAAAATTTCAGGAGGTACAGAAGAAATTATTAGCACAGCGTCAAGCTTAATGGTGCCTGAAATAGGAATGTATAACCTAACTGTAGGATTTAGCTACCCCAGTCAGGATACCAATTCAACATGCGAGTACACTTTTACATTTATGGTTTCCCCTTCCAATCCAGCTACCATAAACCAAATAGAAGTAGAAGACTTGGTAGAAAATAATACAATACAAGTATTCGCAGAAGGAGATGGTGATTACGAGTACGCAATTGATGGTGTGAGTTTCCAAGTCGATAATTTTTTTGATAACCTTTCCCCAGGTGTTTACGAAGTTACCGTTCGGGATAAAAACGGCTGTGGAAATACCTTAGAAAAAACTGCCGTAATTGGATATCCTAAATTTTTTACTCCAAATGGAGACGGAATCAATGATCACTGGCGGCTCATAGGTATGGATGAGAATTTTAAAACAAACTCCTCGATTACCATTTTTGATAAGTATGGTAAACTAGTTGCACATTTAAACGAGGGTAACCCAACATGGAACGGAACCTGGAACTCGGGGCCATTGCCAGAAGATGACTATTGGTTCAAAATAAAGCTAGCAGACGGTAAGGAGCTAAAGGGTCATTTTTCTTTAAAACGATAAACGGGAATTTCTTTTAAACGCACCTAAACGTATTTCATTTCAAGCTATAATTAAATGCAATGGCATACATTTCTGAAACGTCGTTTTGTATTTTTGCAAGATGAAGTTTAAGATTGTATCAGAATTCAAACCTACAGGTGACCAGCCTAATGCTATTAAAGAACTTACCAAAGGTCTGAACCAAGGAGAAAAATATCAAACGCTTCTTGGCGTAACGGGCTCAGGAAAGACATTTACCGTTGCCAACGTCATAGAAGAGGTACAAAAACCAACCTTATTACTTGCACATAATAAAACATTGGCAGCGCAGCTGTATTCTGAGTTTAAGCAGTTTTTTCCTGATAATGCTGTTGAGTATTTTGTTTCCTATTATGATTATTATCAGCCCGAGGCATTTATTCCTAGTAGTGGCGTATATATTGAAAAGGATTTATCTATAAATGAGGATATAGAAAAACTAAGACTTAGTACAACGTCCTCATTACTATCAGGAAGAAGAGATGTACTAGTAGTGGCCTCCGTATCCTGCCTTTATGGTATAGGAAATCCTGTAGAATTTCAAAAAAATGTAATTACCATAGAAAAAGACCAGGTAATTGCGAGGACTAAATTCTTACACCAACTTGTACAAAGTTTGTATTCTAGGACAACAGCAGACTTTAGAAATGGTAATTTTAGAGTAAAAGGTGACGTTGTAGATGTGTTCCCCAGTTATGCCGACCATGCCTTCCGCATACACTTTTTTGGAGACGAGGTAGAGGAAATAGAAGCCTTTGATCCTTTTAACAACACGGTAATCGAAGTGTATCAAACTTTGAACATTTATCCAGCTAACATGTTTGTTACCTCCCCAGACATCCTTCAAGGCGCCATACATAACATTCAAGACGACCTTGTAAAACAAATCGACTATTTTAAGGAAATAGGAAAACCCTTAGAGTCAAAGCGATTGGAGGAACGTACCAATTTTGATTTAGAAATGATACGCGAACTTGGGTATTGTTCGGGAATAGAAAACTATTCTAGGTATTTGGATGGCAGGGAACCGGGCACCAGACCTTTTTGCCTTTTAGATTATTTTCCAGATGATTACCTTATGGTCATCGATGAAAGTCATGTGACTCTTCCCCAAGTACACGCTATGTATGGGGGCGACCGATCGCGAAAGGTCAATTTAGTAGATTACGGATTTCGTCTGCCAGCTGCTATGGACAATAGACCGCTAAAATTTGAAGAGTTTGAAGCGCTTCAGAACCAAGTGCTGTACGTGAGTGCAACTCCTGCGGATTACGAACTACAACTGAGCCAAGGTGTATTTGTAGAGCAATTGATTAGACCAACCGGGCTTTTAGACCCTATTATAGAAGTAAGACCCAGCCTAAATCAAATAGACGATTTAGTGGAGGAAATACACCTACGTGTAGAAAAAGACGAACGGACGCTGGTCACCACCCTTACAAAACGTATGGCTGAAGAATTGGCAAAATACTTGGATAGAATTAGCGTACGCTGCAGATACATCCATAGCGATGTAGATACTTTGGAACGTGTAGAAATTATGCAGGATTTGAGAAAAGGTATTTTTGATGTGCTAATTGGCGTCAATCTTTTAAGGGAAGGATTGGATCTCCCAGAGGTATCTTTGGTCGCTATCTTAGATGCCGACAAAGAAGGTTTTTTACGTAGTAATAGATCACTCACACAGACGGTGGGTCGCGCTGCGAGAAACTTAAACGGAAGAGCTATTATGTACGCGGACAAGGTAACGGCAAGTATGCAAAAAACCATTGACCAAACAAATTACCGTAGAGAAAAACAGATTGCGTACAACGTTAAACACAATATTACACCTACGGCACTGAACAAAAATCTGGACAATGTTCTTAGTAAAAATTCAGTCTCTACGTACCACTTCAAAAAAGAAGAATTAAGAGCTGCGGAACCCGATTTAGAATACCTTACAAAAGAGCAAATTGAGAAGATAATTCGCGAGAAAAGAAAAGCCATGGAAAAAGCTGCTAAAGAACTCGATTTTATGCAAGCTGCAAAACTAAGGGATGAAATAAAAGCGCTACAAGAGCAAGAGGCCTAGTTTATTTGGAGGATAAGGGGAATAAATAGTCAGTTTCAACAATACCTAATCTTTTAATTAATATATATACTATTAACATATTCGTTTACAACGAACTAATATTATTTTTAGACAAGTCTAAAAATTTAATTCTAAGTGATTAACAAATAGAATATAGGGATTTTATACAAAGTGAACTGTCGTCAAAGGTGTAAAAAAAAGATTGTTATCCTCGTAAAAGAGAGTATCCTTTTAGGAAGCATTACACATCTGTTTAGATTAAATTTACGCTATTATTTTGACTTAAAAACAGGCTGCATATCACATTGAAAATACAACCAAAAATAAGGGCTACTTATCGCTATTTTGAACCGATTTTCGAATCAAACTAACCGATGAAATAACCCTTCCTCTCTCCCATTTTTATGTATGAAAAACTCTCAAAACTTCACTCAGATTTAATAGTTTAAAGTAAGAGTCAAATAAAAACGAAATGCGATTTATACCTTTTTTAAAATCTAAAAATCTAGTTTTATTTTTTAGATAAACATAAAAAAGTGTCTTGATTTCTCAAGACACTTTCATCAACTAACCAACCAAACTAAAATTTAAAAGTGCACGTTCTCCACTTGTTAAATTAATTTTATTTTACCTCTAACTCAATTCAATTCTTCTTTTCGGTTTTGGTAAAGCTTCCTCCTTTTTTGGTAACGTAAACTTTAAAATTCCGTTTACATAGTCAGCTTTAATTTCATTACCATTAATAGAATCCGCAAGGGTAAATGCTCTTTTAAAGGATTTGTAGGCAAACTCCCTACGGGTATAATGTATATTCTCAGTTTCCTTTTCAGTCCTTACCTCTGCCGAAACAGTAAGCACATTAGTATCGACATCAATATGGAAATCTTCTTTGGCCCTTCCGGGAACAGCGAGTTCTAATTCAAAACCTGTCTCGTTTTCGATGATATTCACTGCTGGAGTTGAAAACTTAGAATCATCCATTCCACCAAACCAATCGGGCTTAAAAATCTCGTTCATTAGTGAAGGGAATAACATATCATTTCTTTTAATTAAACTCATAATTATATTTTTTTAATACGGTTAAACATTTATTACACTCTCACCAAGTCAAATCCCATACCATCGCTGTAAATATGACTTTTTGTCATTTTAACATAACAAAAAACTGCCTTTTTGTCTTATTTTATAACATAAAAGATGGTAAACGCACAAATCGGAGATACTACTGACGAATAAACAACTCTGAAGTTTTAAGAACTGCAACAAGCAGTGATTGCAAAATGATTGGTTAGATGAACCGTATCTACGGTAATTTCACCCTAAGACAGAAAAGTCTTTACGAATACCAACAAAACGAAGGTAGAAAAGTTGAAGGTTTTAGTTGTAATGTGCCTTAAAATAGAAATAATAACTTCCGTCGTGACAACCCTATTTGGATACTAATGCATAATGGACAACACTTGCTGTATGGCAGATAGCAGAAAACCCATTGCAAGTCTAATATTATGCATACGCCGTATTTTATTAAGTTTTGGGTATCATCTACATACATAAGCAAAATAAGACGGCTAAACTGCACCAAACAGGCTGCTTGTGATTTAGTATCACATGTTCGGCTTCAGTTTTAAACAACTCATTGAACACGGTTTTACGCACCCCCTAGCTGCTGTGACACATTAAAAAAATAATCATACTCAGCTTGCTTGATAGTATGATCAACCTTGGCAAAAGAAATCATTTCTGAAAATATCCTTAATTTTTATTTTTGAGTGTTCATAATCCAGTAATAACTAGTTTACAGCTATTTAGATAACCTCTAAAAACTGTTAATCGAATACTGGACTAGCATTTATTTAACCGGTAGCGTACCTTTGTCCAAATTATAATATCTTGCGAAAAACTAGAAATCTATGACAAATAATGATGTTTTTAAAAAACTACGTGTCGCATTAAAATTTAGGGATGAGGATATCATAGACATTCTAGCCCTAGTTGATTTTAAAATATCTAAGAGCGAGTTAGGCGCATTCTTTAGAAAAGAGGACCACCCCAATTATATGGAATGTGGCGATCAGGTTTTACGCAATTTCCTAAATGGATTGGTGATACACTTAAGAGGCACTAAAGAAAATCCAAAAAACCCAGGAGATGTACTATTAGGACAGCAAAAATTAGAAAAAAAACCAGAACAAGATAAAAGCTTTAAAGCTAGGCAACTTAAAAAAGTAGATAGGGCCGTGCCGAATGTAAAATATAAGAACAAAAAAAAATCCTAAGACAAACATCTTAGGATTTTCCAGCTAATTCAAATATGTTTAAAAAGTAATTCTTACGGGAACCGTGTACAGTTTCCCCTCTTCCACATTAGAAATTTCAATTTTTTTATAGTTCAATCTAGATTTAACGAAACGTTCCAAATCCTGAGACTCGGTCTCTACTGAAAGTACTACGATTTGGGCCTCGCTATTTAGCGTAAACCGTACTTGAGCAGTCGAATTACATTCGCCTTCGGAAAAGGAATTATCGGATAACATTTCGTAAATCTGTGCGGAAATACTTGTGGTGGGTTCTCGCAGCTCTGTAGTTGTTGCTAAAATAGAACCAGTGGAAAATAGCATTGCAGCTACGATAACATAACTTAATTTTCTCATGACTTGTTTGTTTTTAATCCCGAAACGTTGATTGACGCTGTTTATCGAAATTTGATTATTAATTGATTTGATGATATATTACTTAAAAGACGTTAGAAAACCACTAGTGTTACAATAAAATTTGATTTTAACATTTTTTTAATAAATTTTATGAAATAGCAGCTTTCTTCTGCTTGCCGACAAACCACTATAGACATTATCAATTACAGGATGATTTTCAATTGCTACTTTATCCCTCTACTTAAATAAAAAAATAGTAACATCTTTTAACTACGAACCGAACTCGTTCAAAAATCATAAGTTTTCATGAAGATTGATCATCACAAACAAAGGTTCCTAAAAATCTATTCTTACAAAAATAAAAAAGGGATAGCGTTGTAAAACGCTATCCCTTTTCCTTGTACAATAAAGCTTTAATCTTAGACTAAAACTTCCTTAACCTTGACAGCAGCCTCTTGAAACTCTACGTCAGAATGTACCGCAAGTCCAGAATTATCTATAATCTCTTTTACAATAATTGCATTGGTGCCTTGTAAGAGAACGGTAATTGGAACATTCATTGCGTCTCCCATATATTTATAGGCTTCTACAATACCATTTACTACAAGGTCACCAAAAATATTAACTAAAACCGCTTTAACAGCTTTATCCGTCAAGAGGATACGAAAATCCTATTCAATCCTTTTAGCATCCGCAGTACCTTCAACGTCCAAGTAATTGGCAGGCTCTCCACCGGCTATCTTAATCAAATCCATTGTCGCCATTGCAAGACCAGCTCCATTTACCATACAACCATCGTTACCATCTACATCCACATGATTCAACCCTACGGCACTCGCTTCTAATTCGATAAGATCCTCCTCTCTAAGATTGCATATTTCTGCACATGGTTTTCTACGGTATAATCTAAAGTATAAGAACAAAAAAAATCCTAAGACAAACATCTTAGGATTTTCCAGCTAATTCAAATGTGTTTAGGAAGTAATTCTTACGGGAACCGTGTACAGTTTCCCCTCTTTCACATTAGAAATTTCAATTTTTTTATAGTTCAATCTAGATTTAACGAAACGTTCCAAATCCACAGACTCGGTCTCTACTGAAAGTACTACGATTTGGCCCTCGTCATTTAGCGTAAACCGTACTTGAGCAGTCGAATTACATTCGCCCTCGGCAAATGAATTATCGGATAACATTTCGTAAATCTGTGCGGAAATACTTGTGGTGGGTTCTCGCAGCTCTGTAGTTGTTGCTAAAATAGAACCTGTGGATAATAGCATTGCAGCTACGATAACATAACTTAATTTTCTCATGACTTGTTTGTTTTTAATCCCGAAACGTTGATTGACGCTGTTTATCGAAATTTGATTAATGATGAACTACTTAAAAGACGTTAGAAAACCAATAGTGTTACACTTTAATTTGATTTTAACATTTTTTTAAATAAATAATCTTCGGGGCAAGCCCACTGGGTATTAAAATAATTTCAACTGATGATTTCTTTTAACGTCTTGTAATGTTTTTCCATACCCTGTTCTTTGACATATTTGGCAATGAGGTCCCTGGTTCCATGCTGGCCGAGGGTGTTCACAAAGTAACCCTTACCCCAAAACTCTCCGCCCCAAAGCTGCTTTTTTACTTTGGGGCACCGTTAGAAAACCTCCTGGGCTATGATACTATGTACCATCGTGATCATCTTTGTTACACTGTATGAGGGAACACTTCTGTAAGTCCCTAAAAAATGAAAAGGTATATCAGAACCCTCCAAACGGAGACCCGGACCTATATCAAATGTTAAATAATTATATTGAATTATATAACACCAAAAGAGGAAATGCCGAAATAGGAGAAGTCCCGCCTCACCAAGTTTATACGACCAAGAAGATCGCTTCATAAGAAACTAAGTATTCCCTTTAAACTGCCTTAAAGACCGAGAGTATTGTAGTTGCAGAACATATTAAGAGAACTCTAAAATATGAATATGGCTTTAAAAATGATATTGAAAAAATACCATTACTAAAAAGATGACAAAGCAAGCTGTTATATTTATCCTAGTTTAAGAAAACCAGCAGAAATACATTTAAATCCGAATTAAAAATATACATCGTTTTGAAATAATAAAAGTTGATTCCTCAAAATTGAAACTGCACAGTTGCGAACCAACTACGAGGTGCGGCTGGAATTATTCCTGGTCCTGGGTAGCCTGTAGCTCTTTGCGTAAAGAACATTTCGTTAGTAAAATTATTTATACCTGTTTCTAAAGTATATTTTTTAAATTTATATCTTAAGGATAAATCAAAAACTCCATAAGCAGGAATAGCTCCTACAATACCACTTACATTATCATTTACATCTCGTGGTGCATTAGAGGCGTCTGTAAATTGATCGGACAAATAAGAATATTGAAGGCTTAACAGTAAGTTTTTATGACCCATATTCAATCCTGTTCTTAAATTAACATTTGGCGCAAAGGGTAGTTCTTTACCTTCAATACCAGCAATCTCAGATGACGTAAATACAGATTTTGTAAAAGCAAAATTAACATAATAATTGAGCTTAAATTCATTATAATCTGGAAAAATAGTTTCTCTAATGTTCCAATCTGATAAACTTTCAAAACCATAAATTAGGGCGTCACCAATATTTCCTCGAAACCTAATAATCCGACCATTTTCAACGGTTTCACCAAAGGCATTCAATCGTGTTGCTGTACGAATTACTTCATCAATTCTACCCTCATAAAATAAACCAAATACATTAGCATCATATGATAATATACGTTTGTAGCGTCCACGAATTCCCAAATCTGCGGTAAAGCCTTTTTCATCATCAATATTAGGATCGACCTGAAGTGAAGGATTTATAATTCTAATATCGCTAAAGGTTACTGATCGGTAATTTTGCGAAAAATTACCGTACGTTTCAAAGGCTTCATTAGGCTTAAAGCTGAGTCCTAAACCCATTAATAAAAAAGAACGATCACGTGTTCGATTGTCCTCAAAAGTCGTGTCAAGTAATGCATTACCAGCTAAATCTCTATTAACAAGACGAAATGTACCTTCACTTTCTGTTTTTATATGTTCAAAACGAATACCAGGTGTTATAGATAGCTGATCTGAAACATAAAAAATATTTTCAGCAAATAATGCCATATTCAGATTGGGAAAGTTAAAATCGGACTGTCTTAATTCTCTTGGAAGGTTTGCAATCGCAAAATCTTGAAAGTTAAAATTAGCATCATTTCCAGCTGTTCCTGGACCTTGACGTTCCTCATTAAAAGCCTGATAATACTTAGTTCCTACCAATATGGTTGATTTTTTACTACCTAAACTATAGTTTTTTAAATAACGTAACTCAGCTCCCCAATTTCGAAAATCCCCAACTTGTAAATCTCTTGGTTCTTCTAAATCATCAATCTGGGAAACACGATTAGTTCTAAAACCAATAGCACTACGCGATGAATTCATTCCCCATAAGATGGCATTAAACCGTTCATCTTCAGAAAAATTATGTGTTAATTTTGCCGTTAGTAAATTCCAGTTCACCGCGAACCAATTTCGAGTTCTATTGCTAAAAAAGGGATTTCTTTCAAACTGTGCATCTGTTAATCCACCTGCCTGTTGAGCGGTATAACTAAGATGCGTGTATTCAAGTCCAATAGCTGTTTTATCTGATAATTTATAATTAAGATTTGTAAAAGCGTTAACCGCTTCTAAGTTCATGTTTGCCCTTGGTGCCGCGTCTAAATTATTTTTATAGGACACAAATGTATAATGACTAAATTTACCATTAGTACCACTAAAACTATTAAATGTGGCATAACCACAATTGGTGTCATAACTTTGGCGCGTCACAATGTCTAAAGGCTTTGTTGATGGCGATTTAAGCTTAAAATTAATAAGACCACCAAACTGAGTGCCATATTGTAATGATGCTGCACCACGGATAATTTGAATTTCTTCCATAGCTTCGGCAGGTGGCGTATAGTAACTCTCTGGATAACCCAAGACGTCAGCACTAATATCATAAGAATTTTGACGCACATTAAAATTTGAAGTCCTATTAGGATCTAGACCTCGCCCGCCAATAGAAAGTTGTAAACCACAATTATTACTCTCAAAAATATTTAAACCCGCAACTTGAGCGTAAATCTGCCGTGCATTACTGTTAGATTTATTGCCTACTATTTGATCTACTACGACAAACTCGCTCTTCTTACCAGCATATATCGTCATACCTTCTACATCTTTTGCTCGTTTTAAATTAAAGACTTCTCTTCGTTTCGCTTGAATTATAACTTCGGATAGGCTAATCGTTCTATTTACAGCTACACTTACGTTTTTGTTATCAACTAAAACATATGTTTCTTCATGCCAGACAGCATTTTCATTATAGAAGATAATAGTATGCGCTCCAGACTGTAAATCCGTTAGCACAAAATCACCTTCGGCATCGCTAACAGTTTCTTTACCAGAGGTTGTATCATAAATTTTAATAAAGGGTATTGTTGTCTGAGTTTCTGAGTCTATAATATTCCCCGATAAGTTGTGCTGACCAAGCAATGTGCCACTAAATATGGATAATATAAAGAGTATAATTTTATTAAAAACCATATATGGTATCGTTAAAAGGTAGTAACCAGTCTTTATGACTAAAGGACTCATTAACTTTAGTTAAATCTACAGTAGGATTTACAAATTGCTGGCTTAGACGGCCGTTTAATGCAATGTAGCTCTCTACATAAACTTCCGGATTTATTATTCCTTTTTCTTTGTAATGTTTCTCTAAAAAATGAGCAAATTCTAGTATAAGATCTGCCTGCGTTCTTAATTGTTTTTGTTGATACTCCGTCAAAAATTTATTGTGATCTACATAAAACCAATTCCCTGTTTTAGGGTTTACAATTTTATATTGGACATAACCACCCTTTTCAATGAGCATAACACGCCAGGAGTAGCGATACCCTTCTTCTGTCCAAAATAATTCGTCGGGGTATACCATATACCGAAATGGAAGAACGAGTTGAAATGTAAAAAAAGTAATGAATAGTGTAGCTAAAAGCTTCTTTTTAACATTAGGAATCAAATATAAAGCTGTGTTATTTTCAACAAATTTAATTTTGAATAATCTTCTAAAAAAGCTAATAATTTTTTCATGAAATGAAGCATCAAAGAAAATAAGCGTTGCACAAATCATTACATACGGAAAAATACCTATCGGGAAAAGCACGCGTGTAAGCACGTGAAAAATAACCACCATAACAAAACCAAAGACCCGTGTTCTTTTAAACAAAAGAAGAAAAGGAATCGCTAAATCATATAACATTCCAAACCAACTCATGGCATAATGCATCCATTCTTTTTGAAAAAGGTCTCCAAGTACTGGCAAATAGTATCGCGATGGTAACCAAATTTGCAAGGGCATAGCTTTAAACAACCAATCGGTATTTATTTTAGCGAGACCAGCATAAAAATAGACGACACATAACATCAGTTGAATTACAAAAATATTATATCTCGGTATTTTACGAAACGCTATTTTAGAATTCCGGTAGGCATCAATTGAAAAATAGCAATTTGCTGGTAAAAAAATAAGTAAAAACCCAATGATACTTACAAAATAGTAGTGATTAAGATAATATGTTTTATCAATAAGTTCACAATACGTAAAACTTAGAAAAAATAAAATAGTAGCGGTTTTATACTTATAGCCTAGGGCGATTCCTATTGCAGATAAAAGTGTAATTGCATATAGTATATAGGTGTATTGACCAAATGCTGTAACAAATTCAAAACCGTAATACTTAAAGTGAAAACTGGGCTCTATATAATATTTGTTGACCCAACCTTGTGATACAAACCGTAAGGTTGAAAAAATCATAAGACCACCAAATAAAATCCGAAAGACCGCAAGTGGTGCGGCCTTTTCAGGATGTTGTAAATATGTAGTGTATTTTTCTAACATAATTTAATCACCATCACCGCTTTCAAATTCAACGGCCACGCTCAAGGCTGAAAACATATCTGATTTCAACAAAACAACACTTGCTTGTAATTCCTCGAAAGCAACTAGCATTACGTTATTATTTGTGTTTATTTGATTGAAAAAATTATCATCCAAATTTGACATCGCTGTTCTTGACAAATCAAACTGATTATTAATAATGCGTGATAAATCCTCACCATTTTTCATAGTATTCAAAAAATGCAAGTAACTTGCCAAACTTTCGCCTCTGGTTGTTCCTTCAAAGGCTTCTCCATTAAAAAAATCTTGAAAGGCGTTTAAAGCTTCTAGGCATAATGTCTTAGACAAATCCTTTTTATAAAATGCCTCTACGTTTTGTGGCAACGTTGAACCTTCAGAAAAAACACCTGCAGGAAATCCAATTTTTCCATTTCTAAAAACTACTTCATAATAAAACATCCAATCGTTTAGTAATTTATTAGTTGAACTGTTTGAAGCAGCACCGCTATTGTTTACAAACGTATCTCTATAATCACCTTCCCAAGATGCAACAACTTGATTTGCAATTACGTTTATGCGATTTACAAGCTCTGTAAGATAGGTTATATACTTACTCGAATTTACATTACTAGTGTAGAACTCAAGAATTTGGGCATCACTATCTGCTAAACCAAATAACAAATAATCTAAAGCAGGAAAACCCTGCTCGTCATTAGCATTAGCTGCTTGCAAAGCATAATCACCTGTACTTATATTTGTATTAATACTACTAACATTTGCAGGATAGGTATTTATGAAGCTTCTCATAAAGGTAGTTTCAGCTGGCCCGATGTTAAACATAGCTATATTCTGCCAAGCGATGTACGCCGCTTCCCATTCTTGGCGTACTGTATTTAAGTTGGCTTCGTTTGGCTGTGTCTCAAAAGCTTCTACTGCTGACTTTAAAGCATCAACCTCTGTACTAAAGGCTTGATAGGCCGGAATTATTATATTATCTGACCAATTAGCAAGCATTGCTTGTCTGTCAAAAATCTCAGTACTTTCAATAACAGAATCATCATCACTGCAACTCCAAACAATAGCGGACAAACACACTAGTATAAAAGGGAAAATCAATCTAAAATATTTCATAGCTCAATATTTTTTTATAAAATGGAAACTTACTAGGTAAGCAAGCTTCCATTTTTTGTATTAATGAATATATTTATGGATTATTGTTTACATAGAAACTTATAACCTCAGCATCAGTGAAATTATAAGTAGCTTTTAAATCGGCTATAACTTCATCAAGGTTGGCAAATAAGTCTGTTTCATTTAAAAACCTAAAACTTTCAGGGATTTGCCCTTCTAATGCTAAAAAGTTTGCTAAAATAGTATCGATTTCAGCATCGGTAATCATTTTTTCAGAAACGCCTTTAAACCCATGCGCAAATGCAACACCTTCTGCAAAAGCGTGAAGTGCATTACCTAAAGCCGCATCTTTATCTGGACCATCTTCTAAGGCAAATCCAGCAGTTAATTGAACTTTTGTCGCATGACAATAATAAATTACCGTAGCATAATTTGATAATTCCCAATTCATTAAAAAATCGTCAAGTTCTTGATCTCTTTCCGTAGTAAAATCGTCGCCAGCTTCCATAGCGGCTTTTGCTGTGATTAGATTCCGCTTAATATCAAAGAAAAAACCTGTTTCAGCGCTAAGATTAGAACGTCTTCTTGAATAGATTGCGGCAGCAGTCGTGTTTGATACATCAAAAGCCATATCTGCACCATGAATTTCTACCAATCTATCAATAGCTCCACTATCTTCAAAACCTTCACTACCGTTTTTGATACCGTTAACCACAGTAATGGCATGGTTATACAAAGCAGCACCAAAAGATCCTTTTTGTAACATTTGTTCTAGCTCTAAACCATTTTCGTCCAATAAGCGTGTTCCTAAAAGACCCCCTTCTTGTCCCATTTCAGGTGAACCGCCAAAACCAGGGTTTTGAAATGCGTCTGGAGAGTTTGAAGACGCTACTAACTCTACTAGCCAATCATTCATTAAAGCACGATAGCTTGGTAACGTTACTGCTGAAAGTGTTGCTGGGTACGAAATAGCCGCAACGGTTGCAGTTTGTGAATTAGCCTCGGCTGCATTAGCAGCAGAAGTAACTACAGATAATTCATCTATAACTGTATTTTCTGCTACAACGTTGGCATTAAAGTTAGTTGACAAATACTCCGTTGGTACTGTTAAGGTTGGTGTTACTATGACTTCATCGTCATCATCGGAACACGATGTAAATAAACCTACTACTACAAATAGGCTCAACGCAATTTTCTTACTGGTACAGATTGTCATTTTCATTTTTTTTTGATACATAATTATTATAATTTAAATGGTTTTACTATATTGTATAAAAATAATTTATGCAAAAATAATACTGAAAATTACATCTACAAAGCTTATTTAGATTAAATTAACATACTTTTATGTGTATATCCGTTTATTTTCTAACAGCAGTAATGCTGGCTATTATAAGCCTATCGAACAACTTTTCTCCAAAATATTTTCTATTGAGCTAGTAAATAAACTCGTAAAAGAAAAGCTGGTGATATTTTTTTTTGATTTTATGATAGGTTACAACGAAGTTCCTTTTGGGGTTGCTTACTGTAATATGCACCCATTTTAGTGTTTCCTTGATTGTTTTTTCGTCCGATTTTTCACTAATGTGCAGTTCTACGTAATCGAAAATATTAACATAAGAGGTGCTCTTGTCCGTGAAAACTATCGTGCTCTCCCCTATGGCGTTCTTAAAAGTATCGTCCATACGCTTAGTCTGATATTCCAAGAGCACCGTGGCATTGAAGTAGCAAATGTCTCTCTACCTTTCCAGTCTCCAAATCTTAGAGCATCGTACTTTCCGCCATTACCATTACATTCGACTTGGTCTTGCCGCCACGAATGACCTTCTGCGTCCTATGGTCCTTTTCACTCACCTCTATGGTGAAATAACCCTCGTCCTTCTCTATCATCCCCTCCAAAGTATACCACTCGTCCCGCTGCCCTATTGCATTGCGCAGTTTATGTGCCATCGCCCAAACAAGCTCGTATCTTTTCAAACAGAGCTGTCATTGTATCTCCTTACTGAAGAACCCTTTTTTCATGCTGTTCCTTGTTCTTTCCGGCGTGGGCCTTGCCCAAAGAACGGCAACCGTTGTTTAGCGCCCTTCTCCAATCCTTGGTCTTTCTCCAGCCAGCCCGGGTAGGATATTTCAGCTATCTTTTCTATGGTATCCAACGATTTGCGGGCGCAGTCCCAAAGGAGGTTTTAGCCGGTGGGGAAATAGACATTAGACTCCACGACGTAACTATCGCTTTTACGGATAATGCCTCCGCATCTTTTTTTTTACAGATATCTCTAGAGCCGAAATCGACGATCACCTCGTTGAGAAGCCCTAGGGTGCCATCGTCCAATAAACGTATGTTATCCACAATACGGCCGTACCCAAAATCAATGAACCTGTCGGAACCGAAATCGGTACAATTGTCTATACCCCATGGTTGGCGCAATCCACTATGATGGGAGCACATATCGTCCAAAGGGTCATAATCGATGCGCAAGGCCAGACGGGAACTGCGCCAGCACGAAAATTTGCAGTAAGGTAGGTCCTGAGCAACCCATTGCCTTCTTGCCCAATAAAATCTTTTCTTCCAGAACGGAAAAGACTCGCTCATTGTAGGAAGGTGACGTATAAATTATCAATAGGGCCTTTATCAGCGCAGTGATGTCCTCGCGACTTTTTTACCGTACAAGGGTTTCTTCGATCGGCTTTACCCCAGTTCCATTTGTTGTTCCAAACGTTTGCGCATCTGTCGATAAATTAATTTTTAGACAGGAATATAAGTGAATCTAACCCCGATAAATCTTGTAAAAACGTTCTAAAAATAAATGTAACACCTTTATATGCCAAAGATTCAAAACAATAAATCCTTCGAAGTTCAGCCATAGCGAACAATACCAAAAAATACCGCAGACACTAATTAACGAAAAAACTCAAAACGATTTAGCCCTAAGAAATTACAAAAAAATTCAAATTGATTGGGATAAAAAACGAGATTAAAAGTTCCTAAAACCAAAAAGGGCGCAGTTTTTACAAACAACGCTCTTTACGGAAAACTTTTAATTTTTACTGAAAAGCTATCTATCCTAAAACTGCTTTTACTTTATCCGCCGCTTCCTGAAACTGAACGGCAGAATGTACCGCAAGACCAGAATTATCTATAATCTCTTTTGCAATAATTGCATTGGTACCTTGTAAGCGAACAATAATTGGAACATTCATAGCGTCTCCCATATTCTTATAGGCTTCCACAATACCTTTTGCTACGCGGTCACAACGTACAATACCACCAAAAATATTAACTAAAATCGCTTTAACTCCTTTATCCTTCAAAATGATACGAAAAGCCTCTTCAACCCTTTTGGCATCCGCAGTACCACCCACATCTAAGAAATTAGCAGGCTCTCCACCGGCCATCTTAATCAAATCCATTGTTGCCATGGCAAGACCCGCTCCATTGACCATACAACCAACATTCCCGTCTAGATCAACATAATTCAATCCCAACGCACTGGCCTCTACTTCGATAGGGTTCTCCTCTCTAAGATCACGCATTTCAGCATATTGTTTTCTGCGGTACAAGGCATTATCGTCTATGGATACTTTAGCATCTACGGCCATAATCTTATCATCAGATGTTTTCAATACCGGATTGATTTCGAACATACTGGAATCACTTTCCACATACGCTTTATATAAAGAAGTAACAAATTTTGTCATTTCCTTAAAGGCCATTCCAGAAAGTCCGAGATTAAAAGCAATTTTACGTGCTTGAAATCCTAAAAGTCCAGTTGAAGGATCTATTTCTTCTGTAAATATTAAATGTGGTGTATTCTCAGCAACCTCTTCTATATCCATCCCACCTTCGGTAGAATACATAATCATATTTTTTCCTGTTCCTCTGTTCAAGAGTACGGACATGTAAAATTCACTTGTTTCACTATCTCCTGGATAATACACGTCCTCGCAAACTAATACTTGATGCACTTTCTTTCCTTCTGCAGACGTTTGGGGTGTAACCAAATTCATCCCAATAATATTTCCGGCTAGCGCTTCTACCTCCTTAAGATTTTTGGCAAGTTTTACACCACCACCTTTTCCACGTCCACCAGCATGAACCTGCGCTTTTATAACATGCCATCCGGTTCCGGTTTCGGCCGTTAATTCTTTTGCTGCGGCAACAGCTTCATTTGCATTGTGGGCTACGATACCTTTTTGTATGCGTACGCCAAAACTGGCCAATATCTCTTTTCCTTGATATTCGTGAAGGTTCATATGTTATTGTGATTTTATTAGTTCTACAAAAATAGGAAACAAGGGGTAATAATCGAAAAATTAAAAAGAATAATTAATGGTTTCAATGTATTCAGCACGCCAGACTCCTACTCTATTTCCATATCCTTAAAATCCAATGGATCAAAATTCTTAAAATGGCCGTTTAACTCTATAGTCCTTCTCGTTCTTTCCACTTCGCTCAACACGCCAATTGTCGTTATTAAATGGTCATTAATAAAAGCGAGACGGTCCATTTCTTTAGGGATTTGCAACAAGGCGTATTCCTGTTCAAAAGACAATCCCATTTTATGCGCCAAAGTAAAACTATTGAACTTCGCCACACTCGCTTCAGAAAAGGGGACTTCCATAATAGCATAAAGGTCTCTTAACTTACTTAAAACTTTAGCTTTGAAGGCTTCATCGGCTTTGTAATCATATGCCAACAACGCTACAACACCACCAGAATATAATTTATCTGCCAATTGTTTTTCAAACGATACTAATTTAAAAACCTGTCGTGCTACGCATACCACATCCATCTCACCACTTTCATAGCTAGTTACTAGCTCTACGAGCTGTACCTCCACGCCATATTGCATTCCATCATTAATATAAACCGGGATACCAAAGGTTATGGCCTCCTCCTTACAATCATTAATCAATTGTTTGTAACGTGGTTCAAAAATATGAAGGGGCACCGTTTCACCTGGAAAAAATATAGACTGTAATGGAAATAAAGGTAATTTCATTTAAGTAAATTTGCGTAATTAACTGGTTAACAAACACCTGTTTAAATCGCACGTGTTGTGTTTGGGCTTCGTGTGCTACTTTTAAATTTTCATTATTTAAAGTTACAACCGGCAGTACTACAACACAAGAAAAGTTGAATTTATAAATTGTTATAAATGTCACTTTTTGTTATATTAATAATTTTAATGTAATTTTTTTTGTACAAACCAGCATAGTACTCTAGCTTTGCTAAAAAGCATACGAATATGAGGAACACGGATTTATTAAGAATAGCAAAAACGTACGGAGACCCCGTTTATGTTTATGATTCCGCTACCATAATTTCACAGTTTAATAGACTTACCAAAGCATTCAGCTCCGTAAAAAGCCTTAAATTAAATTATGCAGCCAAAGCACTTTCCAACATAACTGTTTTGAAGCTCATGAATAGCTTGGGAAGCGGCTTGGATACCGTTTCTATACAAGAGGTACAACTTGGACTTTTGGCAGGCTTTAATCCGGAATCTATCATTTTCACCCCTAATGGAGTCTCTTTAGAGGAAATAGAAGCAGCAGCAAAATTGGGTGTTCGCATAAATATCGATAACCTTTCTATTTTGGAGCAATTTGGTAGCAAACATCCGAATATTCCGGTATGCATCCGCATCAACCCTCATGTGATGGCAGGTGGAAATTCTAATATTTCCGTGGGCCATATCGATTCAAAATTTGGCATTAGCATTCATCAAATACCGCATTTATTGCGTATTGTAGAGCTTACCCATATGAATATCAACGGTATTCACATGCATACGGGCAGTGATATTTTAGATATTGATGTCTTCTTATATGCATCCGAAATACTATTCGAAACGGCTAAAAATTTTAAAAATCTAGATTTTATTGATTTTGGTAGTGGATTTAAAGTCCCTTACAAAGAAGGAGATATTGAAACCAATATAGAAGAGCTAGGAAAAAAATTAAGTTCCCGGTTTAATGAATTTTGCGCGGCTTATGGTAGGGAATTGACCTTGGCTTTTGAACCAGGTAAATTTCTAGTGAGTGAAGCCGGATTTTTTTTGGCTAAAGTGAACGTTGTAAAACAAACCACCTCTACAGTCTTTGCTAGTATCGACTCCGGTTTCAACCATTTGATACGTCCCATGCTATACGGCTCTAGTCATGAAATTGAGAACATATCCAACCCTGATGGTCGCGAACGTTATTACTCTGTAGTTGGGTATATCTGCGAGACAGATACCTTTGCTAGTAATCGAAGAGTAAACGAAATTACGGAAGGGGATATTTTAAGCTTTAAGAACGCTGGCGCCTACTGCTTTACTATGGCTAGTAATTATAATTCTAGATTTAGACCCCCAGAAGTACTTTGGCACGAAGGAAAAGCAATCTTAATAAGAGAACGTGAGACGTTTGACGATTTGGTCAAAAACCAAGTGGACACCAAAGGCCTTTTTGGAATAAAGGAAACAGCTAACGTAAAATAAACTCGGCGAAAATTCGTTAGCTTTGGTATACTATTTGGACTAATCATGCAAAGCATACCATGAAAACGAACACCTCTCCCCTTAAAAACATATACCTAACAGGCATCTTGACCCTTTTTACTATAGTCAGTTTTGCCCAAGAAGTACAATGGGTTTCCTTTTCAGAAGCCGTTGAATTGGCTTCCACGGATAAAAACCCTAAAAAAGTATTTATTGATGTCTATACAGATTGGTGCGGGTGGTGCAAGAAAATGGATAAGGATACCTTTCAAAACGCAGCGGTGGCCCAATATATGGAAGACAATTTTTATATGGTAAAAATGGATGGAGAAGGTAAAGAACCTATCGATTTTAAAGGAAAGACCTATACATTTATTGCATCTGGCAGAAAAGGATATCATGAACTTGCTGCAGCACTAATGCAGGGTAAACTGAGTTATCCCACTACTATTTTTCTTGATGAAGAAATGAATATGCTCTCTCCTGTTCCTGGCTACCAAAAACCGGAACCGTTTTTGAATATCGCCAAGTATTTTGGAGATAATATCTACAAGGACAAGGATTGGAAAACGTATGCAGGTGCAAAATAACCTAGCTTTTTAGTATAAAACAACGCACATAAAAAATCCTAGCAACTTTATATTACTAGGATTTTTTAGGTGATACCTATATTATGCTTTAACTTATCTACTATAGTTAGGCGACTCTTTTGTTATTGTAACATCATGTGGGTGACTTTCATTGATACCACTAGCCGTAATTTTAATGAACCGTCCCGTTTCCTTTAAGGTCTCAATATCTTTAGCACCACAATAGCCCATTCCTGCTCTAATACCACCCACAAATTGATGGATACTCTCAAACAAATCTCCTTTATAAGGAACACGACCTACAATACCCTCGGGGACAAGTTTTTTAATATCGTCCTCAACATCTTGAAAATATCGGTCTTTTGAACCTTCTTTCATGGCTTCAACAGAACCCATACCTCGGTAAGACTTAAATTTTCTACCTTCATAGATAATCGTCTCTCCGGGCGATTCTTTTGTTCCTGCTAAAAGAGAACCCAACATAACCGTATCGGCACCAGCAGCAATAGCTTTAGGGATATCACCGGTATATCTTATCCCTCCATCTGCAATAACAGGAACTCCGGAACCTTTTATGGCTGCAGCTACTTCCAAAACCGCCGAAAACTGAGGAAATCCAACTCCAGCAACTACCCGGGTTGTACATATAGAACCTGGACCAATACCAACTTTTACAGCATCCGCCCCTGCGTCTACTAAATATTTTGCCGCCTCGCCCGTAGCTATATTACCAACGACAACATCTAAATTAGGAAAGCGTTTTTTTACTTCTTTCAAAACAGTAACCACACCTTTAGTATGGCCATGTGCCGTATCAATAACAACAGCATCCACACCCGCATTTACTAATGCAGCAGCCCTGTCTACTGCATCGGGTGTAACACCTATTGCGGCAGCAACACGCAGCCGACCGTACTGATCTTTGTTAGCGCTTGGTTTTTGGGTCAATTTTGTAATATCCCTGAAAGTAATAAGCCCAACGAGCTTATTTTCACCATCAACAACTGGGAGTTTTTCAATCTTATGTTCCTGAAGAATATCCTCTGCTTCTGCGAGTGAGGTTCCTACTGCGGCCGTGACCAAATTTTCCGAAGTCATAACTTCAGAGATAGGCCTATCATTATTCTTTTCAAAACGTAAGTCCCTATTCGTAACGATACCAATAAGTTTTCCGGCAGCGTCAACTATGGGGATTCCACCAATACTATGCTCCTTCATGTTAGCTTTAGCATCACTTACTTTAGAATCCAACGGCATGGTCACGGGATCTAAAATCATTCCGCTTTCTGCACGTTTTACTTTTCTGACCTTAATGGCTTGTTGCTCAATGGTCATATTCTTATGAAGCACACCAATACCACCTTCCTGAGCAATGGCTATAGCCATCCTACTTTCAGTTACCGTATCCATGGCCGCCGAAACGATAGGAACATTGATGGTAATATTACGTGTGAATTTGGATTTTATACTAACTTCTCTAGGTAGAACTTCTGAATAAGCGGGGACTAAAAGTACGTCGTCGTAGGTAAGACCTTCTCCGAGAATTTTGTTTAGGTGAGCTTCCATGCAATTAAGGATTTAATTGCGTGCAAATATAGTGAATATTATTGGTTTGTACTTAATAGACATGAGACCGTCCCAAGTACTTGGGACTATTAGACATGAGCGATAATACTATGACACTACATTTTGAAGCATAGCGCCTATAACTAGATGGTTACTTGCTAAAAATCGTGATTAAAAATACAAGCCAGAAGTTTACAACTTAAACTGAAGTGTGGTATAAAAAGTTCGAGGTTCAGCTGGGATAATCCCTGGTCCAGGATATCCTGTAGCCCTACGGGTAAAGTAACTATTATCTAGGAAGTTGTTGATACCCGCTTCCAACTTCCATTTTTTATAGGAATAGGACAGTGAAAAATCCAAAATAGCATAGGCTGGTATTGTCCCTTCTATACCCCTTTGGTTGTCATTTATATCCTGTGGTGCATTGGTCGCATCTGTAAACTGTGTGGAGAGGTACGTATATTGTAGACTTCCCAATAGGTCCCCATAGCCAAAATTCATACCTGTTTTTAGGTTTACATCAGGGATAAACTCCACTTGATTCCCTTCTACACCGGTCTCTTCGGAAGAGAGGTATTCCGATTGGGTCAGTGCCAAATTCATGAAGTAATTTATTTTTAGTTTCTCTATCGCAGGAAAGAACGTTTCCTTAATGCTCCAGTTTCCAAAACTTTCCAAACCGTACATAAAGGCAGTTCCAATATTACCGCGGAAACGAACGACTCGGCCCGTTTCTACGAGTTCGCCTGCGGCATTGGTGCGCGTTTCGGTTTTTAAAACCTCTCCCAAGCGGTTGTCGTACAGCAGACCAAATACGCTAACATCATAGGAAAGAGCATCATTAAACCTTCCCCTCGCGCCAATATCTGCCGTAAAACCGTCTTCGTCGGAAATATTCTCATCTACCTGAAAAGAAGGATTCACCACCCTAATATCACTAAAAGTAACCGACCTATAGTTCTGAGAAAAATTCCCATAAAGTTCTACGCTTGGGGCAACTTTATACGTAGCACCCAAGCCCATCAATAAAAAGGTACGATCAAAGGTTCTATTATCGGATATATCCTCATTCAATAATGGGTTACCTGCCAGGTCAAGCACAATATTTTTATAGCTTCCAATACTTTCGGTTTTTATATGCTCTAGCCGGAAACCAGGTGTAAGCGTTAATTTTGGTGTTATATTAAAAATGTTTTCCCCAAAAAATGCAAAATTAAAATTCGGTAAATTGAACTGTGACTGGCGCTCATAATTGGGAAAATCAGTATCCGAAAAGTTAAAATCCGCATTATCCGAAACGGACCCAGGTCCTTGCCGCTGATCATTGTTCGTCTTATATAGTTTTGAACCTAACAATAATGCAGATTCGCTATCCCATAACGTATATCGCGTTAATACCCGAGCCTCCGCTCCCCAGTTTTTGAAATTATCCACGAGTAGTTCCCGTGGTTCCGAAGTATCATCTGGTTGCGAGACCCGATTAGTTCTAAAGCCCACAGCACTTCTTGATGCATCCAGACCAAAGATATTCAGGCTAAAATCGGTTTTGGATGAAAATTGATGATCTAAACGCAGCGAGTACAGCTTCCAATCCACATCAAACCAATTTCTTTCCCTATTGCTAAACGTAGGGTCGGATATGAACTGCGCATCCGTTAGTCCGCCCGGTTGCTTGGCCAAGTAGTTCAAAAACGTAGTTTCCAGTGTGAGCTTTGTTTTATCGCTTACCTGATACCCCACATGGGCAAAGTAATTCCTACTATTAAAATTAGAATTAGGCCTAAATCCATTTCCCTCCTTATAATTTAAATAGGTGTAGTAACTGATTTTTCCAACCGTTCCGCTAAGGCTATTAAAACTTGTGCGCAAATCAAAAGAACCTACTGATTGCCTACTAACCCATGCTATTTTTTTATCGGACTCGGGCTTTTTGAACTTAAAATTAACCAAGCCACCAAACTGTGTTCCATACTGCAAGGACGCCGCTCCTCGAATGACCTGAATTTCTTCCAACGCCTCTGCCGGTGGTGTGTAGTAACTTTCAGGATAACCCAAAACATCTGCGCTAATATCATAGCCGTTCTGGCGTGTATTAAAATTAGCCGTTCGATTGGGGTCCAGTCCCCTACCCCCAATATTTAACTGTAATCCTGCATCACCATTATCATAAATATTTAATCCTACAACCTGACTGTAAATCTGTCTGGGATTATTGGCTGCTAAGTTTCCAGTAATTCCGTCCAAAAGGACTACTTCGGTCTTTTTTCCTGCATAAATAGCGGTGCCTTCCACCTTTTTCAATTGCTTTAAGGCAAAGACCTCTTGCTTTTTTTGCATTAACACGACCTCAGACAGTTTTTCTGCCTGTATTTTTTCTAATTGAATAGTAAAAGTAAAAGCAGTGTCGAACAAAAGCTCCTTTTCTAACACCTCATATTCGTAGGCGAAGGCGACCACGGTGTATTTACCTCCCGGTATGTTATCAAACGAGAAGCGCCCATTATCATCCGTCGTTTCCAAACGCTGTACTTGTTTCAGATATACTTCCGCATAGGATATAGGAACGCCCTGAGTATCGGTTACCATGCCTGAAATGCTTATTTGACCCCATACTGGAAACGCTAATAGTAATAGGACAATACAACTAAATTCCTTTAATCTCATCTTTAAATGGAGTAATCCAATGTTTAGGTTCAAATGATTCCTTTTCTTGCACCAAATCTACTTTGGGATCTATAAACGTAGTACTCAACCTACCGTTTAGGCTAACTTGGCAATCTACGTACACCTGTATTTGTTTATGACCATCTTCCTCAAAATGTTCTTTTAGAAAATGGGCGTATTCCAATATAAAATCTGATTGAAATGCCATTTGTTTTTCTTGTATAGGTGTCAGAAAATCAGAATTATCAACATAGAACCACCTCCCTGTTTCGCCATTCACCACTTTAAATTGCGCGTAGCCAGATTTCTCCATCAACATGACGCGCCATGAAAATCGATACCCTTCCTCTGTCCAAAAAAGTTCTCCCGGATATAGAAGGTATCTAAAAGGCAGCACCAACTGAAGGATAAAAAATAAGCTCACTAGCGTGTATTTAAACTTAGGCAGAAGACCATGACCAAAACTGAATTGTCTTTGATTATCAAATCGAGTTTTAGTGATGCGAAACAATTTTGAAATACCGTTGGCTATTTTATGATGCAAAGCTGCATCAAAAAATATAAGGGTAGAAATAATCATAATATACGGGAACATGCCTATAGGAAACAACACGCGGGTAAGTACATGAAAAACCACCACGAGCACAAAAGCAAAGGGTCTCGTTTTTCGATACAACAAAAGAAAGGGAATAGCCAAATCATACATAGCACCCGACCAGCTAAAAGCATATTGCACCCATTCTTGGCTTACCAAATCTCCTAAAAGAGGAATATCGAACTTAGACGGTAGCCATATTTTTAGCGGCATGGCCTTAATCAACCAATCAGAATTTAATTTCGCCAAACCAGCATAAAAATAAACGACACCCAATAATAACTTAATACAGTTGATGGTCCAAGCGGGTACGTATTGATTGGCCTTTTTTGGATTTCGTGTTGCATCAACAGAAAAATAGGTGCTAGCCGGTAGAAAAATCATAACGAAGCTCAGAACACTAATAAAGTAATAATGGTTCAAATAGGTGGTCTTATCCATGAGTTCTATGTACGTAAAACTCAGAAAAAAAACAATAATCGCTATTGTATAGCGATAACCAATTGCCACAAAAATAGCCGATACGGCACAAATAAAAAAGATAAGATAGGTAAACTCACCCAAAGGCTTTATCCATTCAAACCCATAATAGGAAAAAAAATAGGTGGGCTGGACATATAATTTATCTATCCACCCATAGCTCCAAAAACGAATCATGCTGCCTAACATCATCACACCAAATAAAATGCGAAAGACCGCCAAAGGGGCGGCCTCCACAGGAGCGTTTATATACTCTTTCAGAAATTTCTTCATGACTTAATCGCCATCGGCATCTACATAATCAATACTAATACTCATGGCAGAAACCATATCTACTTTTAATAAAACTACAGCTTTCTGAACTTCGTCATAGGCCAACAACATCTCTGTTGGTAGCGAACTATTCTCAATTTCCGACCTAAAAGATGCTAAACCGGCAACCATTTCCCGTGCCGTATTAAATTGAGTATTAATTATGTTATTGAGGTCTTCTCCATTTTTGACGGTATTCAACGCATCTAAATAAGATGCCAAACTCTCTCCCGTAGTACTGCTACCAAAATGTTTTCCATTGAAAAAATCCTGAACAGCGCTAAGCCCTTCCAAAAAAAGCTCGTTTGAAGTTCCCTGTTGGTAATAGGCTTCTACATTTTGGGGAAGTGTGGTGCCTGAAAATACTCCTAAAGGAATTCCCATTTTACCTGCTCTTAGAAACTTCTCGTAGTAAAAAATATAGTCATTCGCGAGTCTATCTACAGAAGCTGTAGCAGAAGCACCGTCATTCGCTACAAATACATCACGATAAGAGGTTTTCCACTCTGTGATAACATTATTTGTTAATGTGGTCATTTCAGTAAGCACAACTTCAACATATGTAAAGGTGGCATCCTTATCAGTATCGTTATACTTTGCAACAATAGCCTCATCGTCAGCTCCTATGCCATTAATAAAGTAATCTAGTGCAGGAAATCCTTTTGCATCTCTATTGGAAGACAATGAAAGGTCGTACGTACCTGATACAATATATCCCGTTATCTTTTCACTGTCTGTCGGGTAAATATTCATATTTAACCGAAACCCAAGGGTTTCCGCAGGGCCAATTTCGAACATGGAAACACGTTGCCACATTTTATAGGCCGACAACCACGAAGCTCTAAACGCTATAAGGTTTGTAGTACTCGCATCTGTTTTGAAGGTGTCGAATGACGTATTAAGCGCATCCAGTTCTAAAGAAAAAGCATCATATGAAGGAATTATAATGTTATCCGCCCAATTGGTTAACATCGTACTTCTTTCGAAGGTTGCTTTTAGACCAGCACTAGGTTCAGGCTCGACGCCTTCATTATCTGACGAACATGCCCCAATTAAGGTCAGAAAAACTATACATAGCAATATCTTTTTCATTTTCTTATTTTTATTTGTTCCAATTTAATACAAAAATAAAAAAAAGCAACCTAAAACCCAGTAGGTATAGGCTGCTTTTTGTCAACTTGTCTCAACTTTTTTTATTCCGAGGCCGCTTCTAGCGTAAATTCGAATCCTGCTGCAATGTCAGTTGCTATAGATTCCAATGTGGACGCTTTCACATCCCATAGTCCGTCGTCTCCGTCACCCATTAATTTATCCAAAAATGCATCTACTTCAGCTTTCGTAAAATAGGGATCTGTTGAATTTGGTTTTCTTGTAAACTGCAAACTATAAATAAAGCCATACCCTTCTGATATATCATGAAACGCACCACCAAAATCAGGAGTTTCTTGATCAATACTGCTCTTCGCCGTTTGTAAGTAATAGACAGCGCGTATTCCTATAATTTCAGAAACCTTTAGTCTGATTATTTCCGCTTGCTCATCCCTAACATCGTATTGCGTTGCTACAATGGCTGCTCTCCCCAATTTAAACGCTTGGAAAATTTCATCGGCAATTCCGGTAAAACTATCATCTCCTTCGACCCTAAGAATGTACTTATTCAAGAAACTATCCGCTCCTAAGTCGGCATTCGGGTCTGCTTTATCTGCATTTAAGCCATACACATAACCGTAAGCTTCATCCCATTTATGCTCCATTGTGGTGTATGCTTTACCTTCGGCTACAGTTCCTGCATCGTTATCTTCCGTGTTAGAACCAGCATCCAAAACTGCAGGACTTAAGTAGCCATTCAGCGTTTGATCTGTAACCATTGCACCAATCAGCCCCTTAGTCCACAACTGATTGTATTCTAAACCTAAGGCACTTACGTAACGTGTAGAGGAACCGTCAGGAATTTGTCCGGCAACGCCTGGTGTGGCTGTGACCCCCCAGTTAGGGAAAACTTCATCAACTTGAGCTGCAAGATAACCATCAAAATCCGCACGTATTTCTGCTTGACCCAAAGCATTCGAAGCAAAGAAATCTATGGAAGCAGCGGTCTTACTGCGCATGTTCTTACCCGAAGTATTAAGTTCAGTATCCTCAAAATCCATTGCCCCTTCCTCATGTGTAAACATTGCAGCTAACTCTGCTTTTGTCTTCGTCGTGGTTTTAAATGCTGAGATTATTTCATCCCCCATTTGCAATCTTGTGGTTTGACCGCCAAAACTAACGGTATTATCTGCGCCTCTTAAAAAACTATAGGTTGCAGGATTTTCTATTTCAGGCTCTTCTGGTTCAGGATCTACTGCAGTTTCACAGGGGCTACAAGAACCTCCGCAATCTACACCTGTTTCATCTCCATTCTGTACGTTATCAGTGCAGTTAGGGGCTATAGCGACGACTGTCGGCGGCGCATCATCCGATTCACACGAAGTAAAAATTAGTCCTGAAAGCGCCATTAAAGTAAATAGTAATTTTTTCATTTGATCTCTTCTTTTTATTTGGATTGATTTTAAATAGAGCACAAAACTAAAAAACTAGAATGAACTACACAAGCTTATTCATATTTAATATAAATAAACTTAAGAGCTTACCAGTTGTTAAAATAGCCTCCTTAGATACTATATATCCAAACAAAAAACGACCTCCTATAATGGAGGTCGTTTTACTAAATTTAATTTGGTTAAGGTTTTATCAAGGCTTTTCATCCACTGACAAAAACAGCATTGGATATCAACTAATTAGGGACTTAGGCCTCACAACTTGCGCAGTCTTTCCTCTGCTTAAACTTCTGAGCTGCATTCATGCTATGTTGATAGTAAAGTGATTTTAAGCCCAACTTCCATGCAGTAACATGAATTTTATTTATTTCCTTGACAGGCATATCAGGATGTACAATGATGTTTACCGACTGTCCTTGATCAATATGGTTCTGGCGGTTTGCCGCTTGGTAGATAATATCTAATTGGTCTATTTCTGAATAGGTCTTGAATACTTCTTTTTCTAAATCTGACAAGAACTCTAAATGCTGTACAGATCCATCTCGCTCACGGATACTTCGCCAAACCTCAGTACTATTCTTACCTTTTTCCTCCAATAATTCTACTAAGAAAGGATTCTTAATCGTTGTTTTTATCTTCGCAATATCCTTTACATATATATTGGACCAGATAGGCTCTATGCCTTGTGAAACCTGTCCAAGAATAAATGCTGAAGATGTGGTTGGTGCAATAGCGTTCAACGTTGTATTGCGTCTTCCGTAGCCTTTAAGCACTTCTGGTTCTCCAAATTTCTGTGCTAATTCCTCAGATGCCTTATAACTTCTTTCTTTGATTTCTTTAAAAATTTCCGTATTCAAATTATACGCTTCCTGGCTATTAAAAGGTAATTTTCTAGACTGTAATAACGAGTGCCATCCCAAAACCCCGAGACCCAATGCTCTGTTTTCCTTTGCAAAATTATAGGCACGTTCCATAAACAGGAATGTTTGCCGATCTTCTCGGCTTTCAGAATCTCTGTAAGACTCTAACTTTTCAAGAAATTCTGTAATTACAGCATCCAAGAAACAAACCATCGTTTCTACAGCATCAGTATTTTTCCATTTATCATAATGCAATAAATTTACAGAAGAAAGTACACAAACAAAAGACCAATCGTCATTAGAAGGTAACATAATCTCTGTACACAGGTTACTTGCGTAAATTGGCATATCCTTATCTTGATACACATCTGCGGCTCCGTTATTAGCGTTGTCTTTAAAGAAGATATAGGGATAGCCCATTTCTCCCCTACGTTGCAATACTTTAGCCCAGATAGCCCGCTTTTTAGCATCACCATCTACCATCTCTTGCATCCATTCATTGGTAACTGTTACACCGTGGGTAAGTTCCTGTATAGGATTTCCTTCCGTACCAATTTCCAAGAATTCCATTATATCCTCGTGCTCTACCGGAAGGTATGGAGAAAAGCGTCCGCGCCTAACAGAACCTTGGCTCACCACATCTACCATAGATTCAAAAAGCTGCATAATATGCACAGCTCCTGAGGCTTGACCATTATTTTTAACGTCTGCACCACGATGTCTTATTTTTCCGAAGTACCCTGAAGTTCCCCCACCCAATTTAGACATCATGCCTACTTCTGATTGGGTGTATAATATATTACCCATATCATCCGCTATGTGCGATCCAAAACAGCTAATAGGCAATCCTCTTTCCTTACCAAAATTAGACCATACCGGAGAAGCCAAAGAATAAAACCCTTCGGACATATAGCCATAGAATTTATCGGAAAAACCAGGTATTCCCAAGATATGCTCAGCCCTGTCGGCTATTTCTCTTATGCGATGCTCAGCGGTAACCCCATCGGTTAAGTAACCGGAGTCTAAAAAATTACGGCTGTGCTCCGTTAACCATTCAAAGCCAGGTTCTGTCTTAGCTTTGTGGTTTTCCAGTGCTTCCTTCCTAGCATTTACTAGACTTTCGCCTTCTTTAATTGTTTCTGTTTTGTTGTCGTGGATACTCTTTAGTTCGTTCATTTAAAAAAGGTCGTCGCTGGTTATACTTTGTGTTCTTTTACTATAGTTGATAGAGCGTTTTACGAAAAAATCTCCGTGTTTGGTGCCGATTATCTCATCATCGAACCACTCTGTTTCGGCCAATAAAGATTCATCCACTTCGAAAATTTTATCTATTCCAATACTCTCTAGCGAATTATTGAATCGGTTCTTAATGAATTCATTTACCACGGCCTTAGGTAGGAAGTCAAGTTCCCCTTTCTCAAAAATCCAATCTACTATTGTGCTTTCAGAGGCAAACGCCTCTTCACACATTGCCTTAACCTTAGCATGATGTTCCCCATCGAACCAATCTGGATTCTCGTCTTTGATAATTCTGATTAAATCAATACCAAAATCTCCATGGATTTGTTCTTCTTTAGAAGTAGCTTCTACAACATTCGAAATTCCTTTAAGCATATTTTTATGCTTATTGAAAGCCATAATAATCAAGAATTGAGAGAACAGAGAAACATGCTCAATGAAAAGAGAGAACAATAAAACTGATTCCGAATACTCTTTATTATCATCACTTTTTGCATTCTTCAATGCTGTTTCTAAATACTGAACCCTTTTCATCATCACGGGCTTTTTCTTTAACAGCTTAAATTCTTCGTTTAACCCAAGAATTTCCAATAAATGTGAATATGCATCGGCATGTCTTACTTCACTTTCTGCGAAAGTAGAACCAACGGACCCAACTTCTGGTTTTGGCATTTTATGATAGATATCTCCCCAGAAACCCTTTACTGCAACTTCTATTTGAGAAATGGCCAACATGGTGTTTTTGATGGCGCTTTGCTCAGCTTCTGTTAGGCGCGTTTTAAAATCTTGTATATCACTTGTAAAATTAAATTCGGTGTGTATCCAATAAGAATGTCTTATGGCAGGCACGTATTCGTACAACTGAGGATATTCATAAGGCTTGAGGTTAATACGTTTCTCAAAAATGTTTGACTTGCGCTTTAACGTTTGTTCGTTTCGGTAGATAATGTATGCTTTGGCAACATCAAAAAATCCACCTTCCATCAACTTGGTTTCCACAAAATCTTGAACGGACTCCACGGTAGGTACGTACGTTTCATCAATACGTTTACGCTCTAAAAGTGAAGCACTTACATTCTCGGATATACGTTCCGCATCCCCCAGATTTCCATGTTCAACGGCAGTCATGGCCTTTAAAATAGCATTTGTTATCTTGTGTAACTGAAAGGGCTTTTTGGTAGAATCCCTCTTGATGAGATGGGTGATTTGCATAGTACGTTAAAAGAATTAAAAGTGATATGAATTAGCTCTATGTAAAGATCAAGATTTATTCGCTTTACTTTTCCTTAACATCATTTAGGTTTTCCACATCTTATTAACATATAATATCCCTTAGGGTAAACACTGCTAAAATGCTAGTATAAATATGATTACAAAAAAATAAAAGCACTACCCACTGTTCAGGGGCTTAACGATTGAATTATTATTAACAAGTAATGAGAGAATTAGTCCAATATTCTTCTTCTCCTTTTGTTAAAATAGCACTAAAAATTGGCATGGAAAATTACCAAAAAAGCTTTGGAGTTAAAAATACATCCCATATTAAGAGCGGATAATGTAGAAAATAAAACAGACGCAATAGGACCAAAATTATTCTTTAATAGATACTACTATTATGATATCGGAAAACTAAAAAAACAACAACGTGGGTACTAAATGGAGAGTTAAATTAGAAAACAAATCTTAAAGCTTAGGGCAGCGTTTACAATTTGACTTCCCCTTTTTCTTATACTTATTACAACATTTTTTCTTCTTACTATCAGAAGCACAACCATCACAATCTGATGAAACAATGATAAAAGGACGAATACGTAGTGTTGGATTCATTATTCCTATTGGGTTTAAAAAGCTACTAAAATTATATAAAAAAAGATTCTAAAATCAGAATCTTTTTAAAATTATCGAAGTTTGAACACCGCTTATGCTTCTACATCATCCGAAATAGCAATGGTATTTATATCGCGATCAAACATATAGTGACCAGACTTATCATCCCCAATTATATTCAATTTATCCAATAAAGTACGTGCTACAGCTTCCTCTTCCAACTGCTCTGTAACATACCATTGCATAAAGTTATGTACGTTATAATCCTTCTTATTCAAACACTCATAAATCACGTGATTAATCTGCTCAGTTACGAACATTTCGCTTTTTAAGAAATCGGCAAAAAGCTCACTCAAGGATTCAAACGAAGCCTTTGGTTTTTCCAAAGCTGGTATTACTACGCTCCCACCACGTTCATTAACAAATTTTATCAATTTGATCATATGTACGCGTTCCTCTTCTGATTGACTGTAAAAAAATTGAGCAATACCGTTATATCCCTTGGTATCTGCCCAACTTGCCATAGCCATATAATGCATAGAGGCACTGGCCTCATATTTTATCTGATCGTTTAAAAGGGCTTCTATAGACGTGTTCATCCTAATTTTATTTTTAACAAAGATAGCTAGGTTTTAATTCTGTTTACAAGTCAGTCATGGGGACTTAAGGTTTCATCTTGAATTTGTCCAAGGTGGTATCCATATTCAAAATGAACTGCGTACCCTTATTAAGTGCTCCATGTTCTCTAAGATAGGTTTGTCTTTTTTTAAACAAATACCTATTAAAAGATTAAAGCACCACGTTTTTATACAAGGAGACCCTTTGCAGTCTTTACCATCAAAGGCCTTGTAAAATTTACGAATAATATCCAACAATTGTTTTAAGTCGTTCTACGACATAAATAACCCGATCGTAGCAACCACCAACTGCCTATTTAAATCTGGACCTATAATTATTTCTATAAGATAAATTACAACATAATTTTTTCTGTAACTGAGTTTCATAAAACCTATTCTAGAATTTAAAAAAAAACCGAACATGCCCTAGCATGTCCGGTTTTTTAACTAACTCAACTTGCACTACCTATTTTTACTGTAGCGAAATCTTACCCTCATTTGGGTTATAAACATAGTTAAACGTATAGTATCTTGATGGACTCGCAAAAGCATCGGGATTGGCGGGAGCATCTTGGTAGTAGCTCAATATCTCCACTTTAGCCACTTTATCATCATGCGTTCGGAATACCAAAATTTTTCCAGGAATAGGCGTCACCAAATTGGTCATGAAATTATAATTGTACCAGCCGTTGTCACTTCCTGTGGGTATTGCAAAAGCTGCATCAGCATCTTGGATAAAAGATATGCCTTCGGTAGAAAGCACTTCGGTAAATATTCCATCCACTATACCCGCGGCAGCATTTCCATTACGCTCTGGCTCCTCACTTGTTCCCGTTAACGCTCCCCCATTAACGGCAATGGTTGTTCCTCTAAAAGCAATATCCCATTCGGTATCGCTATCGGTTACCGCACCGGTCTCAAAGCTAAATTTAGCAAAGGGTCCTCCAATAGGTTGGCCCTGACCACCGGTTTGAGGAGCAAAAATATTCTCAGCTTTAGCATTTATTAAGTCGGATAAGACCGTAAAATCAGTGGATGTCATTTTTTCATTACCATCTACATTAACGCTAACCGCTCCGCTAACCGCACCTTGAGGAACAGTTGCTACAATCTGGGTACTACTCAACGAAATTATAGTTGCTATCGCCCCTCCAACAGTGAGTTCGACTTGAGAGGTCTCCGTTGGGAAATCGGTTCCCGTCACGGTAATCTCAGTACCCACAGTAGCAGATTCTGGCGAAATAGTAGTAACTGTAAAATTCTTGGATGTGTCTTCGTCATCGTCGCTGCAAGAGACGAAGGCGAACAGAGCAAATAATAAGGTAAAGATTTTAAGTGTTGTTTTCATACTAATTTAGATTTAAAATTTAATGTTTAAACGTGTAAAAAATTGTGTTCCCGGGTTTACAAGAACCTCTTCATCTTGCGCTGCCAAAGGGTTTTGCCCTTTAAAGTCCAAAAGGTTATTCGCCCCGAACTGTAATTGATAATTCTTATAAAAAGTCTTCCCAAACGCAAAATTCACCAATGCATATCCAGCTACAAACGAATTATCCAGAATATCCAAGAGGTCGTTGCCGTTACGATCGGTTAAACCAAACCTACTCCGGTACACCACGCGTAGATTGGCATTTGCATCCCATTTGGGAATTTCATAAAACATCTTGAAGTTGATGGTATGCCTAGAGCGGTTTTCCAATCCAAAATAGTCGCTTCGAGCAAGTCTTATCGTTTCCAAAGTTTCCGGATTGCGACCAAAAACGGTACCAGCCTCCAAAGCTTCCTCCTTATCCTTGTCAAAAGCATATAGCAACTGATAGCCAGCTCCGAAATCTAAATTTTCTAATAGGCGGTACTTTATATCTAACTCCACACCTTGGGTATAGACACTCTCTCTGTTTATGTATCCAAAGACATTTTGCCCATTGGTTTTTGCAGCTAAAATCTGCGTATCTATAAGGTTATCAAAATCATTCCTAAACAGATTGATATCCGAGGAAATCTTTCCCTTTTTATAAGAGAACCCAAAATTATAGCCTATAGAACTTTCTGCATTTAGGCGCGCTCCTAGGGTACTTTGTTCCACAACTACGTTGGCTATTTCATCAGTATCTAAAAGACGCTGTATGCCAGCGGCCTCGACTTCTTTACCAAAAACAGAATAACCTCCTCCTGCCGCATTCGTAAAGTCCAGATATAGCTGCCTAAAATCAGGAGCTTTAAAGCCACTACCTACGGATACCTTTAAAGCAAAACTTTCATTAAAATTATAACGTGCCGATAGTTTGGGACTTAATTGAGAATTATATTCACTGTGGTTATCAAAACGTGCACCGGCAATAATGTTTAGATTTTCAAGTGGCTTAAAATCATACTGAACGAATAAATATTGCGAATCAAACGTTACTTGTTCTGCAAAAAGGGATCGGTCTAACGTTTCAAAATTATAACCACCACCTAGCGTCATCGTATTGTTCTCACTATAGCTGTGATTATAGCGAATCTCCGGCCTAAACAATTGTTGATTGAAATCATTGGCTAACAATAGGTCATTATTTACAGGGTCTAAGATTTTCTCATCGGTTATATAACTGGTATAATATAACTCGTATTGCCAATTGGTCTTGCTGGAAGGATTATGATCTATACGCAGATGCACATTGGCATCCCTTTCCTCACTAGTGCTTGGCATAACATCAAACTCTTGGGAAAAATAGCGCCCAGAGGCAAATATTTTTAATTTTTCAGTTGCATCAAAAAACAAGCGCCCATTGAACGTATAGTTAAAAAATGGGTTCACAGTCTGTCCATTGTCACCGTCAGCAAGATCGTACCCATCCGTACTCAATCTGTCCGCAAAAAAAGAATATCCAAATTTATCCCTGCGTTGGCTGACACTGACATTAGAATTTTGATTGTTGAAGGTTGCAGCCCTATGTCCAAATTGACCTGTTATGTTTTCAGAGCTTGGTTTTTCTGTTATAATATTAATGACCCCACCAAGTGCCTCGGACCCGAAAAGACTTGAAGAAGGACCTTTAACCACCTCTATCTGTTTAATATTTCCAACCGCAAACCGACTTAAATCCAAATTACCTGAACTACGCCCCACGACAGGAACACCATCAATAAGAATAAGCACATAATCAGAGGCAATACCTTGTATCTGTACTCCTTCTCCACCACCAATAGTAGCGTCTGGCGTCATAACTATGCCTGTTTGCTCATTTAAAATTTCATTTAAGCGAGTTACACCTGTCCTGTCTATCTGTTTTTTTGAAATCAAAGTAACCGGTAATGGCACGGAAGAAAGCTGCCGAACGGTACGGGTAGCAGTGACAATGACCTCATCTAAATCTTGGGTGCGCATAGAATCTTTAAGCCCCTGTGTTTCCTGACTAAAGGTCACGAGTCCTGCAAAGGATAAAAACAACAAGATTAAATCCTTATTAAGACTCATTCTTTATAAAATTTTCACAAATATATATATTATTCTTATTCAATCTAAATTAAATTTATATTTTTGACGAAGAAACTTTACAGACCCTTTTAAATATCTTTTGAAATGAAAAAAACAATTTTATCCGTAGTAATTTTTGCTGCTTTTAGTTTTCAGGGCTTTGCACAAATAGACAAACAAGAACAGGATGCGGAGGCCATAAAAGAAATGTGTGGCTGCTATACAGTTACTTATAATTTCGCCGAAACCTTCAACTATAGTAATGATACTTTATACAAACCCTCAAAATATAAAGTCGCTAAAGCCTTGGAATGGGCAGGACTGGTTTCTGATGAAAATGGTAAAATCGTTATTCAACACATCCTGCAAGTAGGTAACCCTGCACAACCAATGATTGTTAAGCATTGGCGCCAAGATTGGTTGTACGAAAACACCGATTTATATACTTACAATGGAGACAACCATTGGAAATACGAAAAAAGACAACCTAATGAAGTGGCTGGACAATGGACGCAAAAAGTATTTCAGGTAGATGACAGTCCCCGCTACGAAGGCACGGCCAGTTGGGTGCATGTAGACGGGAAAAGTTACTGGGAAAATACAACGCCCGCCCCATTACCTAGAAGAGAATACACGACCAGGGGAGATTATAATATTACCATGCGCGGAAACCGCCACGAGATTACCGATAATGGCTGGGTACACGATCAGGATAATGCCAAAATCATTAGAAAAGAAAACGAGGAAGACATTGTTCTGGCCATGGAAAAAGGATACAACACCTACGTAAAAGTACCCGATGCCCGTTGCCAAGCGGCTGCGGACTGGTTTACCAAAGAACATGACAAATGGGTTACCGTACGCTCCAAATGGGATGAAGTTTTCGCTAGAGATACCGATTTGGTACTAAAAGAAAAAGTAGACAACAAAGTGTTGTACAAGCATCTCTTTGAAGATAACATTCAAAAGGAAAAAGAAATCACTGACATCATTGAATCCTTTGTAAAAACTACTGATGCAGACAATTCTAAAAGCAAATAATATAATGAAAACATCATATCTATTTTTGATACTTGTAATGCTGTTCTCTTTTTCTGTAGTATCGGCACAGGAGAATATTTTTCTTGATCGGACGTATTGGAAGGCTAATCCATCCATAGAAAAAATTGAAAAGGACATCGCTACTGGTAACGATATTACCGAACTGAACAGCTATATGTTCGATGCCGTTTGTTATGCATTGATGGAAAAAACAGACAATGCAACCATAAAACATCTTTTGGAAAAAAAAGGAAACCAAGTCGATAAGCTTACACACGACGGAAGAACCTATATTTTCTGGGCAGCATACCGAGACAATCTAGAAATAATGCAATATCTCGTAGACAATGGAGCCAAGGCCAATATTAAGGATAGTCACGGAAATAGTGTAATCAATTTTGCGGCACGAGCTGGACGAACGAATACCAAACTCTATGATTTTCTTCTCGCCCATGATGCGGATATCAACGATACCACCAACAGTGGAGCACATGCTATTTTATTAGTAGCACCATCGGTTACAGCGTATAAAACTTTTAAATATTTCAACAAAAAAGGTCTTGCTTTAAAAAGTACTGATAACGACGGTAATGGGCTCTTTCATTATACTGCACGTGGTGGAGATGTTGGTATGCTTAAGAAATTGATTACCAAAGGATTGCCTTATAAAACGTTGAACAAAAAAGGAGGCAACGCTATCCTTATGGCTAGTGAAGGCGTTGACAAATTCCAAAATGGAATTATAACCTTCGAATATTTAGAAGGCTTGGGGTTAAAGCCTAACATTACCGACAGTGATGGAAGAAACCCATTACATAACATCGCTCACAAAAGCAACGACCTTTCCATTTTTAATTATTTTATTGAAAAGGGGGTTGCTGCAAATGAACAAGATAAAGGTGGGAATTCCCCTTTTATGAATGCCGCTAACAGTAACGAGTTAAAAATAGTCGCACTCTTATCAAAAAACGTAAAGGATTTCAACTTAAAAAATGAAAACGGACGTTCAGCGCTTGCCATGGCCGTGAACCGAAACAGTCCTGAAGTAGTAGAATTTCTATTAAAAAAGGGTGGGGACATCAACACAAAAGATAAAAAAGGGAACACCTTGGCCTATTATTTACTAAATACCTACAATTCCAAAAAACCGGACATATTTGAAGCCAAGCTGAGCATGTTACAAGAAAACGGGTTGACAATGAAGGAGTTACAAAACGGTAAAAACACCTTGTACCATTTGGCAGTAGCGGAGAATAATCTGAATCTATTAAAGCGTTTGGAGGAGTTCAAATTGGACATCAATGTCAAAAATAGCGACGGCAACTCCGCTCTACATTTGGCCGCCATGAAGGCAGAGGACGATTCCATTTTAAGATACCTGATAGAAAAAGGCGCAGACAAAACCGCCAAGACTGATTTTGAGGAATCTGTTTACGATTTGGCGAACGAGAATGAACTTTTAGCGAAACATAAGGTGGCGTTGGAGTTTTTAAAATAATAGCAGAAGTACATCTTACCAAATGTGAGAGATTACAGTTAAATGTTGAAATTTGCGTTTTTGTTCGCGTAAAATTTCAAGTTATGGGACCTACCCCTTTCCTTTTAAAATATTAAAAATGAAGAATAAGATTAAGAAAATAATTGTTTTAAGTGTCGTACTATGCAGTACCGTAGGTTTTTTACAGCCTACAGAAACCGTTAACTATAAGTGTATGATACAGTTGACGAACTACAGCGGGGAGGGCGCTTATATTGTTGTGTCTTTATTGAATGCGGATGGGGAATACGAGGACACCCTATATGTACAAGGCGATGACAATGAATGGTACCGTGATATAGAGGATTGGTGGAAAAACGTCTACGGCATACGAAGACCTGAACTAGATGCTGTTACAGGTGCAACGGTTTCTGGAGGCGAACGTAGCACGACGGTATTAAAAATTCCTTTGGCCAAGATTAATAAAGGATATAGCATACGATTCGAATCGGCCGTGGAGGATCAAGAATACTATACGTCTGATTTGGAATTTGAGGTGACCACAGAGAACCTTAAAGCTAAAAAAGAAGGGAACGGTTTTATTCGGTATGTGCGGATGATTGCGCAATGATTAGACGGCAGACGGTAGACGGTAGACGGTAGACGGTAGACGGTAGACGGTAGACGGTAGAAAAAATATTTTCTCAAACCGCGAAAACTCATAAACCTATAAAAAAATTTAACCTCATAACTCTGAACTGATTACTGCTAACTTTTTTACACTTGAACCCTCCAAAGGCTGACAGGCTTGAGCTAGTTTTTGTATTTGACTTTTGTATTTAAACTTGACACTTGAACTTAAAAAATGACCATCTCAATATGGAGGTATAGTCATCTTACGCTGGCTATCTCTTCTTCGTTATTTTTGATTATCGCATCGCTTACAGGCATCATTTTAGCCTTTGCTCCTATGCAAAGCGCGTTAAAGCATTACGCGCCCGTTAATCTTGCGGAAGTAAGACTATCAGAAACTTTTGAGGCGCTAGAAACCTCCTATAACGAAGTGCTTTCCTTAGAGGTTGATGCGGATGATTTTTTGGTCGCTTCGGTAGTGACCAAAAAAGGTGATAGCGAGATTATTTACATCCATCCTAAAACAGCAAAAAAACTAGGAACACCGGAAACCCAAGCAGCGCTATTTCAATGGACCACCAATCTGCATCGCTCCCTATTCCTAAAGAGTATCGGTCGATTTTTTGTAGGCTTGATTTCCTTTTTACTATGTTTAATGGCGGTTACGGGATTGCTGTTAATCATCAAACGCCAAGGTGGACTAACAAAGCTATTCTCAAAGGTACAGAAAGACTATCCGGAACTGCGCTATCATGTGCTTTTAGGCAGGTGGTTTTTCGTACCTATCATTCTCGTCGCTGCCACCGGAGTCTATCTTTCCGCAGAACAATTTTCCTTGCTTCCTAAAACATCGGTTACCCATGAACTAATAGCACCCGAAACGAGGGTGGATATGACCATTAAACCTTCGAAACTTGAACTTTTTCAAAATATCAAGCTAAGTAACGTCAGGAAAATAAATTTCCCATTTTCAGCGGTGCCAGAGGATTATTTTGAGGTTTCCCTTAAGGACAAAGAACTTTATGTGCACCAGTATACAGGCGAAATTCTAAGTGAAGTCTTCTACCCCTTTACCACCCTCGCCAACCGATGGAGCTTAGCGATACATACTGGACAAGGCTCAATACTATGGTCCATAGTATTGCTATTGGCAAGTATTTCCATGCTCTACTTTATCTATTCAGGATTTGTAATGTGGCGAAAACGTATGAAAGGAACAAAATCCGTCACCCGACAGACGGAAAAAGACGAGGCCAGCCATATTATTCTGGTAGGCTCGGAAACGGGCAGCACGTTTCAATTCGCATATCGCTTGGCAAAGGGACTTATTACGGCTGGGAAATCAGTTTATGTATCGGAACTCAATACGTATTCAACCTACAAAAAAGCGGAGCAGCTGATTATTCTAACAGCGACTTATGGCGAAGGCGAGGCCACAACGAATGCTCGAAATTTCGAAAAACTGTTTAAAAGTATACAACCCATTCGTGATTTAAGTTATTCCGTGGTGGGCTTTGGTTCCTTGCTCTACCCAGATTATTGCTCGTTTGCAATAACCGTGGATGAGCTACTCAAAAAAAATAGCCATTTTCAGGAATTGCTTCCGCTTTATAAAATCAATAATCAAGATGAACGCGCGGTTGCGGATTGGACAAAAAAATGGAGCAAGCATACGGGCGTTTCCCTTCGGTTAAAAAGTTTACCCATCAAAAAAAAATCCGTAAAAATGAAATTCTTTACGGTCGTGGAACGCACCATCCTAAACGAAGACGACACCTTTTTAGTACGGTTACGCCCAAAAAGTCAGGTTCGTTTTCAATCGGGAGATTTGGCGGGTATCATTCCCGATGACGGAATAGAACGCCTATATTCTATAGCTAAAATTGACAATGACCTATTGTTGAGTGTAAAAAAACACAAATTTGGAGTCTGTTCGCCTTTGTTGAGCACTCTAGAACTCCATGCACCCATAGCGCTGCATATAAAAAAGAATACCGAGTTCCATTTTCCAAAAGACGAAAAACCCGTTATTTTTATTGCCAACGGCACTGGAATAGCACCCTTTTTAGGAATGTTACACGAAAACAAAAATGAAAATCCGGTTCACTTTTTCTTGGGATTACGTACTAAAAAATCATTGAAACTTTACGAAGAAATACTATCTGAGGTAAGTAAAAAAAATAAATTGACCAGCCTGCATGTCGCCTATTCGCGCGAAGAGAAAAACCAATATGTTCAGTACTTGGTTCAGGAAAACGAAAGCCTAATTTCAAAAACCCTGCAAGTGGGCGGAAGCATTTATATCTGCGGTTCGTTGGCCATGCAAAATGCGGTGTTGGACGTACTGAATACCATTTCAAAAGCCCATCTAAACAAACCTTTAAGCGAATTTGAAGGCACGGAACAATTGAAGATGGATTGTTATTGAGTTCGCTACAGTTTATTCCAACCATAACAGTTTAACGTAGGACGAAAAGACCTGCCTGCGACATCTAGTACCAGAGGATAAGACTATTTCCTGGCTAAAAATAATAGCTTAGGTCATCCATTTTAGTGTACTACGTCTGACGTTAAAACGTCCTAGTTCATTTGTGCGTTAATGATACTTCCCAAACAATTCAGAAGCCTTATTATAGGCTGCCTCAAAAACCAACCAGTTGACTCCTGAATCAGTTTTGTTCTCTGTAAAGTAGGAGAGCATTTTTTCCGTAGGCATATTACCCGTTAGTTCGTCTTTTGCCATGGGGCAGCCCCCAAATCCTTGCACAGCACCGTCGAATCTTCTGCACCCTGCTTTATAAGCCGCATCCACTTTTTCGTGCCATTTGGTAGGCGTAGTATGCAAATGCGCCCCGAACTCTATCTGAGGATAATTGGGAATAAGATTGGAAAAAAGATAATCAATCGTAGCCGAATCAGAAGTACCCACCGTATCAGAAAGGGAAAGGATTTTGGCGCCTATACCAGCTAATTTTTCTGTCCACTCTCCTACTATGTCTACGTTCCACGGATCTCCGTACGGGTTGCCGAATCCCATGGAAATGTAGGTCACCACTTCTTTATTTGCAGCATCCGCAATATTAAAAATTTCTTGAAGGGAGGCCACAGACTCTGTAATAGTTTTGTGCGTATTTCGCATTTGAAAGTTCTCTGATATAGAAAAAGGGAAGCCTAGATAATCAATTTCAGGATGTTTTACTGCATCCGAAGCACCTCTAACATTCGCCACTATAGCCAGTAATTTACTACTACTTTTAGATAAATCTAGCTGTGCCAATACCTCTGCCGTATCTATCATTTGAGGAATTGCCTTAGGCGAAACGAAGCTTCCAAAATCAATGGTATCAAAACCACAGCCCAATAAAGCTTGGATATACCGAACTTTCTCCTTAGTAGGAATAAAAGGTTTTATGCCTTGCATGGCATCCCGTGGACATTCAATTATTTTTACTTTTTCAGGCATACAAAGTAGAGGTTACTTCCGTGAAATTACCATTATTTATCAGATAAAAACAGAAACACTGCTATGCCTACAAACACAATAATTTGCAACCATTTCAGAATAATACCTACGTTTTCATTTTTCAAAATCCTATCCGATATAACCCCTGAAAGTATGGCAATAGCTCCAAATATTAGGGAAGATACTACGATAAAGAGCAATCCCAAGACATAGAATTGAAGGACAGTGCTCATCGTTTCACTAAATAAAAAACCAGGGAAAAAAGCCAAAAAGAAAATTGTCACTTTTGGATTTAATACGTTCATCATAAACCCCTGCCTAAAAAGCTGCCCTATACTTTTCTTTGGCGTCCCATCATTTGAAAGGCTGATAGTGGCATCGCTCCGAAAAACTTGGACCGCTAAATAAAGAAGATAAATAGCTCCAAAGAGCTTTATAATGAAAAAAAACGAATCATTTTCTTTGATGACCGCAGACACGCCAAACGCCAATAATGTAGCATGGACTAAACACCCCGTCATGAGCCCAGCTATAGTTGCAAAACCATATCGTTTCCCATGAGCTATACTTTGTATGAGTACAAAAATATTATCCGGACCCGGTGAAAGTGCTAAAGCAGCCGTAGCCAGTGAGAAAGTTAAAAGAATATCGTAATTCAACTGTTTATAATTATAGTGGAAAAGTACAAATTATAGAGGGATACAACTATTTTTAATACCTTTCCTAAAATCATTTTAAATACAGATATGAAAAAGATAGTATTTTCCGTTCTTTTAGGACTTTTGGTAGTCGTAAGTTTATCGCTTAGCTCTTGTGGCGGCGAAACCCCTAAAAAAGAAATAGTAATGGAAAACGATAGTGTATTACGGCATGTAGTACTATTTAAATTCAAGGACAGCACTGCTAAAGAAGACATAAAAGAAGTAGAGGCGGCTTTTAGTGCCCTACCTAGTAAAATCCCACAAATAACAGGATATGAGTGGGGTACTAATAATAGTCCCGAGGGCATTAACAAGGGCCTTACCCACTGCTTTTTCCTGACATTTAAAAGTGAAGAGGATAGGGCTATTTACTTACCTCATCCAGCCCATAAAGCATTTGGAGATGTTTTAGGTCCGCATTTGGATGATGTGTTGGTACTGGATTATTGGACAAAAGGATAGTGTTCTCAGCCGGTTATAATGAACGGTTAATAACCGTTCATTTCTTATATAATTTAAAATTGAGAAGGTCTAGTTGCTCGGTACCTACGTATTTAAAATTGCCTTGTTAATTTTCTTCACCAAACCAGGTCCTTCATAAACAAAACCAGTCCAAAGTTGAATTAAATCTGCACCAGCTTCTAATTTTTCTAATGCGTCCTCAGCAGAATGTATTCCGCCTACACCAATGATAGGAAAAGATTTATTGCTTTTTTCTGCTAAAAACCGAATAACTTCCGTGCTTCTATCTTTTAATGGTTGCCCACTGAGTCCGCCAGCTTCTTCCAACAAAATAGCATGGGATTTTAGGTTCTTACGTTCTATAGTGGTGTTGGTTGCTATAATACCATCAATTTTGGTAGTAGCAATAATTTCAATGATATCAAGCAATTGGTCATCGGTGAGGTCCGGTGCAATTTTCAATAAAATAGGTTTTCGTTTTATGTTTCTTTTTTGGGAATATTTATTGTTCTCCAGTTGCAATTCATTAAGCAAGGCCGTTAAGGGTTCTTTATCCTGCAACTCACGTAATCCTGGAGTATTGGGCGAACTAACGTTTACAACAAAATAATCTACATGGTCAAAAAGTGCGTCAAAACAAATTAAATAATCTTTCACCGCTTCCTTGTTTGGCGTCACCTTATTTTTTCCAATATTTCCTCCAATAAGTACTTTATGCTTCTTTTTTAAGTGCTCTACGGCATCAAAAACACCTAGATTATTAAACCCCATTCGATTCACAATAGCATTATCTGCTTTTAACCTGTATAATCGTTTTTTAGGATTACCAGCTTGTGGTTTTGGCGTAAGGGTTCCTATTTCCACAAAACCAAATCCAAAATCGGAAAGTTCATTATATAGTAAGGCATTCTTATCAAAACCTGCCGCTAGTCCCACAGGATTTTTGAACTTTAGTCCAAACACCTCTTTTTCCAAACGTTTATCTTCCAGAACAAATAAAAATCGAAAAAGACTAGAGAACCCTAATTTCGAGAAAAACTGTATGGAGGAAAAAGAAATATGGTGCACCCATTCAGGGTCAAACAGAAAAAGTATAGGACGAAAGATAAACTTATACATGGGTGTTATTAAATTTAGGACAAAAATACAAACTGTAAAGGATACTATTTAATTCCCATCTGGTAATTTATCATGGAAAGATGATTGTTTTTTCTAATGTAGACTATCCTTATACACCAAAGGCACAACTAATAAGGGTGACCTTGATGCCTCTCTACATAAATTTCTATATAAGGTATATTGCTTTTCATTAAAAAGTGCCAACAGCCTTTTATCTATCATAGTTTGAACCAAGGCCATACTATCCATAATAATGTTATAATCCGTTGCTAATTTAGATAGTTCCAAGACGTTACTTTGAGGGTTTCTCTTTTGTATGTTCTCCAATTTATTATCTAAAATACCTTGCCTATACTTTACCTCTTCGCTATAACTTGTCAATCTATCTATCTGTGAAGCATTTAACTGAAAAACGCTAACTAGCGCAGAGTCCACCGTAACGCCTACACCCAAGATACAATCTGCTTGTGCGAAGCATTTAGAACTCAAAATAGAAAAAAGAACCGTCACGAAAAAAGCAGTCGAATATCTACGCATAAAACAGGTAACGTTATAACGTGGCGAAATTACGATTTTTAAGGCTATTTTTGATTAAAACATGATTTCATGCAACATATAATCGATAGATTCCTAAGCTATGTGACCATTGACACGCAAAGCGACCCAACATCCAACACAACCCCTAGCACGTTAAAACAGTGGGATTTAGCAAATAAATTAGTTGATGAGCTAAAACAAATAGGCATGAAAGAGGTAAGTATTGACGAGAACGCATACATTATGGCAACCCTGCCTAGTAACGTAGCGCATGCTGTGCCCACTATCGGTTTTATTTCTCATTTTGATACGACTCCGGACTTTTCAGGTACTAATGTAAACCCACAAATCATAGCTAATTATGATGGTAATGACATTATATTAAATGCCAAGGAAAACATTGTGCTTTCTCCTGCTTATTTTGAGGACTTATTGCAATATAAAGGGCAAACTATAATTACCACCGATGGCACTACCCTTTTAGGAGCGGATGACAAAGCCGGCATTACGGAAATAATTACAGCCATGGAATACCTGATACAGCATCCTGAAATTAAACACGGAAAAATAAGAATAGGTTTTACTCCCGATGAAGAAATTGGTCGTGGTGCTCATAAATTTGATGTGACAAGTTTTGGAGCGGAATGGGCCTATACTATGGACGGTAGTCAGATTGGAGAATTGGAGTACGAGAATTTTAACGCCGCAAGTGCCAAGATTACGATTGTTGGCAAAAGTGTGCATCCAGGATATGCTAAAGGAAAACTAGTGAATTCCCTAGGTATCGGAAATGCATTCATTTCTATGCTCCCTAAAAACGAAACTCCAGAAACCACGACTGACCGAGAAGGTTTTTTTCATGTTCACCGGATGGATGGCCGTATTGAAGAAACCATCTTGGAACTGATTGTACGAGATCACAACACCGAAAAATTTGAACAGCGAAAGTCCCTTTTGATTAAAATTACCGATACCCTGAAAGCAAAACATGGAGATTGCATCCAATTAGAACTCAATGACCAATACTACAATATGAAAGAAAAAATTACTCCTGTAATGCATATTGTAGAAATAGCAAAAGAAGCTATGGAGCAGCTAGGGATAGTGCCGAACATAAAACCTATTAGAGGTGGAACGGACGGTTCCCAACTGAGTTTTATGGGGCTACCATGTCCAAATATATTTGCAGGCGGACATAATTTTCATGGAAAATATGAATACCTACCAGTAGAAAGTATGCAAAAAGCAACCGAGGTTATCGTTAAAATTTGTGAGCTTACAGCAACTAAATAGTCTTGGAAAAGAAAAAACAGAAGTACTCAAAAATATTTTCGAGGATTGTAGAAATAACAGGAAAGTCGCACAAGAACATAGCCTTGACTCCTATCAAATTAGCAAAGCTAAAATCGAATTTATTGTAAAAGTGAATCCTAACATCCAAATGGACGAAACCTTCTCTTTTGATTCGGTGAAAGAAGCACAGCATTTTGCAAAGAAGCTTACTTAAATCTTTACCCATCATACTGCAAGGCAATGCAAACCTTATATACATATGGGTGAATCAGATTCTAATCTAAACAAGGTTTTTTATAGCTTTACTCCCTGTAAAAAAAAGAAATATGCAGATTGTATAACCTCAGCAAAACAGGGGAAAACAAATACGACTACAAAAAACTACTCGCTGACGCTAAAGAACAAAGGTTTAAACGATACATATCGCTGATAACAAAGGAGTTTTTAGCACTATAGCATAGGAAGTTTCCAGTCGTTATGATAATTGGCCTTTATTAATTCATTAGCGGCTTCGCTCTTAAACAGCCCCGTAGCTTCGTCCCAGTAAATCCTATCACCTGTTTTAAAGGCTACGTTCCCCATATGTGAAACTAGGGCTGCATCGTATCCTACTTTTATAGGAGCGTTTAACGTAGAAGCATCCCTGCTCTTTACCGAATTTATAAAATTGGCAGTGTGCAGGTCCAAACCACTTTGGGTACCTTTATCAAAAGAAACAGCTTCCGTTTTTGGTATGCCTTCCTTGTCCCACCCTTGAAATTCTTTTTCGGGTATAACTTCCCAACCTTGCCTATCCAAGACCAAGGTGCCGTTATTTCCTATAAAGGCTATACCGTGATTACGTCCATAATTACCACCGTCTATTCCTGTGGCATGTTCCCAGAGTATAGAAAAACCATCATATTCATACACGGTTTGTAAAGTATCAGGTGTTTCAGAAGCATCATCTGGATAGGCAAATTTCCCACCCAAGGCCATTACAGATTTAGGAGTGCCCGCTTTCATACCATAAAGCGCATAATCTATAAGGTGCACACCCCAGTCGGTCATTAAACCGCCAGCATAGTCCCAAAACCATCTGAAATTAAAATGAAATCTATTGACGTTAAAGTCGCGTTTTGGGGCAGGGCCAAGCCACATATCATAATCTACACCTTTTGGCACTCCACTATCAGCCACTATAGGTACAGGTTTCATCCATCCTTGGTATGCCCAAGCCTTTGCTAATCTTATTTCCCCTAATTGACCGGAATGTACGAAATTAATAGCATCAACAAAGTGAGGCTGGCTTCTTTGCCATTGACCTATTTGCACCATACGGTCACTAGATTGCACATAGTTTAGCATAATATTCGCCTCTTGGATAGAATTCGCAATAGGTTTCTCACAATACACATCTTTGCCGGCTTGGAGCGCATCTGTCAATTGAAGGCAATGCCAATGATCAGGAGTACCAATAACCACCACATCAATATCCTTATTTTCTAGAAGACGACGATAGTCCTTATACCATTTCGGTTTTTTGATACCTGCCTTTTCTAAATCTATAGTTCTGGCCTGTAATACATTCTCATCTACGTCGCATAATGCAATGACATTAGTGTCGCCCATCTTTAGTATGGAAACAAGGTCTGAGAACCCCATACCCTTGCATCCGATAAGACCTATATTTATGGTGTCGTTAGGGCCTACTTTTCTCCTTATTGCTGCCAAAAGTTCCATCGGAAGTAAAAATGATGCTCCTGTTACGGCTAGTCCTGCCGTTCCCTTTCTTAAAAACCCCCTTCTATCCAAAGCCATACTCAATTGTTTTATGTCCTCAAGATACAAGTTTCTACCAATAAAAAAGCACCAATATCGCTATTGGTGCTTTTAATTGTATGGTACTATGCATTATTTCTTCTCCAGCGCTGGAACTGATAATTTCTTACTCATCTCCATAGAAATAGCAGACCTATCAAACTTTAATTTTCCCGCCATGGTCTCTAAAACACATGAAAGGTCTTTATCGTTTATATCTACCACTTTTCCGTGCAGTCCACTTTTCGTGATGACACGATCACCACGTTTTAATTCTGCCGAAAACTTCTTCTCGTCTTTTTGTCGCTTCATTTGTGGTCGTATCATAAAAAAATACGCTACCACAAAAATCAATATCATCGGAAGAAACTGTCCTATATCGCCCATTATTGGTGTTTATTTTAAATTATTTTACCGGTCCTAATGGAGCAGCACCTTTAGGATTTACAAAGGCTTTTATTCTCAAAATCTCAGAACCTTTCTCCGTATTGGCAGTAACCGTAATGGTTTTTGTAATTTGATTTTGACCAGCTCCATTGAACTTTACCAATAATTCGCTAGACTCTCCTGGAGCGATTGCTCCTTTTGGTGGGTTAGGTACAGTACAACCACAGCTGCTTTTAGCATCCGTAATTATTAAAGGGGCATTCCCTGTGTTCGTAAATTTAAAGGCAGTTTCTTGGGCAGCTCCTTGCTCAATAGCACCAAAATCGTGTTCAGCCTTATCAAAGGACATTACTGGAACAGCTTTGGCAGCCTCATCTCTAACTGCGGCCTGAACCACGTTATCCGTTTTAATTTTTTCAGAAGCATTTTCCTTACAGGAAGTAAATGCCAATAACGATACCATACTTATGGCTAAAACTATTTTTCTCATGATTTAAACTATTTGTTATTATATTAAACGTAAAATTATAAAATTATTTCATAACAAACCCCTACCCATTTTGTTAAGCTTTCCTTCTGCTCTATATTCCTTAGTTAATTTATCTAAAATACCATTAATAAAAATACTACTCTTGGGCGTGGAATACTCTTTTGCGATTTCTAGATACTCGTTTATGGTAACGCGTTCAGGAATAGATGAAAAGTGGAGCAACTCACAAATGGCCATCTTTAACAAAATACTATCAATATCTGCAATACGGTCTTTGTCCCAATTAGGGGTCTTGCCCTCTATCTCTTTCCCTAAGTCAGCATTCTTCAACAAGGTTTTGCTTAGTAGGTCGTTTGCAAAAACCATATCTTCCTGATCCTTTAATAGCTTTGGAAGGAAAAAGGATTCGTTATGTTCCTCCGTTACTTTCTTAAACTGTTTTAAAATAAAAGTATTAACAATAGGGATATCATCTATCCAAGTCAGCTTATCGTCCTCAAAATATTCATAAATCTTTTCGTTGGGTGCTATTATTTCCTTAAATAAACCCATGACCAACTGCTTATCTTTAGCGAAACTAGTCTGTGGTTGCTTCATATAATCGTCATAAATAGTACTCTCGATTATCTCCTTATAAATTAGCTTTACATACTCTTCGTTTAAATACCAATTATCCAATTTTCTATTGGACAACGCTTCTTTTAAAAGTTGATTGTTTTTCAATTGCAGCAAAAGGCCATTGTTAACAAACCTCGCTTTGTCCACATGGCCGTTTTCAGCGTCGGCAATGTATTTTTTTGAAGATAGGGTATGTTGCTCGGATGCTTTTTGCTGTATTTCTAAGAACAGACTTAACCATACAAGATATAAGGTGTAGGTATTCTCTATACTTACTTTTAAAAACTTTTCCTGTTTTTGCAAGGAATCATCCTTGGATTGAATCAGCGCGTAGATGCATTGCATTACCTTTACCCTGATATGCCTTCTTGTAAGCATTTGAAAGAACTTTTTAAGATTTAAACTCGAAGCGGCAAAAGTACGCATCTATTTAAAGTACCGCAAAAGCAATCGTATTTATTCTTAGCTATTTTATAACAATAAAATCTAGGTCAAAAACCTATCTTTGGTAAATATAAGATTTACAATCTCCATTTAATTTTCCCGATGAAGGAACTGAAGCACCTCAACAAATACTTCAAAAAATACTGGCTTAAACTGTTAATCGGGATTGTGATTACCATTTTCGCAAGGCTTTTCCAATTGATTTTGCCATCTTATGTAAATAAGACAATTACTGTAGTAGAGTCATACATTAATGCTGATATCGTAAAGGAAACTGCAAGAGAACAGTTGACACTATTTATATTAATTATTGTAGGTGCAGCATTACTCTCGGGGTTTTTCACTTTTCTAATGCGGCAGACCGTCATTAATATTTCCCGCTATATAGAATACGACCTTAAAAATGAGATTTTTGAGCACTATCAAATCTTAAGCCTTAACTTTTACAAAAAGAATAGAACTGGGGATTTAATGAATCGAATAAGCGAGGATGTAAATCAGGTACGTTTATATGCAGGACCAGCCATAATGTATGGCATACAGACCTTAACACTTTTTGCCTGTCTTATACCCTTAATGTTTATTAAAGCACCTACCCTAGCAGCTTATACTTTATTGCCGCTACCTATTTTATCCGTACTTATTTACAATATCAGTAAAATCATACATAAACGGAGTACCGTAGTCCAAGAATACCTTTCCACGTTGTCTACATTCACGCAGGAAATATTCTCTGGGGTTTCGGTAATTAAAGCCTATGCACTAGAATCTCAAACCAACAGAGAATTAACTCAATTAGCTATCGAAGGCAAAGATAAGAGCATGAGCTTGGCCAAAGTGAATGCTTGGTTTTTTCCGTTAATGGTCTTGCTTATCGGTATTAGTAACATATTAGTTATCTATATCGGTGGCATGCAATACATCAACGGGGAAATAGGTATTGGTCTTATTGCTGAGTTTATCCTTTATGTAAACATGCTGACCTGGCCCGTAGCTATTGTAGGTTGGCTAACGTCTATTGTTCAGCGAGCAGAGGCAAGTCAAAAAAGAATTAATGAATTCCTGAACGAAAAGCCAGAACTAGAAAACAGCGTGTCCCAATCACATAAAATCCAAGGAAAAATAGAATTTAAAAATGTTAATTTCACGTATGAAGATACCGAAATAGATGCATTAAAAAATCTCTCTTTTACAATAAACCGAGGAGAAACTGTGGCCATACTCGGAAAGACTGGCTCTGGAAAATCCACGATACTAGATTTGGTTACCCGATTATACGATGTAACATCGGGAGAAATTTTTATTGATGATGAACCTATTAAGAACATAAACCTAAACGACTTAAGAAAATCGATAGGAGCCGTACCCCAAGATGCTTTTCTATTTTCGGACACCATCAAGAACAACATTAAATTTGGCAAGTACGATGCGTCGGACGAGGAAATCATCTCCATAGCTAAAGAAGCTGTTGTACATGATAACATCATTGGATTCTCAAAACAATATGAAACCGTGCTTGGAGAAAGAGGCATCACATTAAGCGGAGGACAAAAACAACGAGTATCCATAGCAAGGGCATTAATGAAGAATCCTGACATATATTTGTTTGACGATTGCCTATCTGCTGTAGATACGGAGACAGAAGAAGAAATACTTTCCAATCTAAAAAAGGCATCGAACAATAAGACTACCTTGATTGTAAGTCATAGGGTCTCTTCCGCAAAAAATGCGGATAAAATTCTAATATTGGAAAACGGAAAATTAGTACAGCAAGGCACTCACGAGGAACTAAACACCACAGAAGGCTATTATAAGTCCCTTTACCAGAACCAACTTTCAGAAAAAGAAAACTAGAAAATTGTTGCCTGATAGCTTTTTTTTTTTCATTTTTGGTAGTACAGAACACTTTACAACCATAGAGAAATGAGCGATAAAGATTTAATGGACCAAGAGGAAATTCATTCCAAAGTTTTAAGGGCAGGAAGAAGAACCTATTTTTTTGATGTAAGAAGCACGAAGGCCGGCGATTATTATTTGACGATTACCGAGAGTAAAAAATTCACCCATGACGATGGCTCTTTCCATTACAAAAAACATAAAATATATCTCTACAAAGAAGATTTCGATGCTTTTAAGGAGAATGTTGAAGAGATGATGGACTTTATAATTAAAGAAAAAGGTGCCGAGGTCATATCGGAAAGACATCAAAAAGATTTCAAAAAAGAAGAGGACGAAACAGTGACCGATGTTGAGGAAACACCCCGCGGTAATTTTACAGATGTTAGTTTCGACGATATTTAACATCATTTGTATTAAATATATTGATAACGGCCCTTATAATTGAGGGTCGTTTTTTATTTTTATACCCAAGCTAAATAAATCGATACTATGAAAAAACTACTACTATCCGTTTTACTCTTTGTTTCCTTTATATCCTATGCACAGGAAAAATTAGATTTAAGTTATTACCTGCCTCAGGATATTTCCTATGATGCATCCATTCCAACGCCCAAAGATATTATTGGGCACGAAGTTGGAGAATGGCACGTAACGCATGATAAACTTATGTTCTACATGCAGGCTTTGGCCAAGTCTAGCGACCGGATGCATATAGAAAACCGTGGTGAAACCTTTGAGGGCAGACCCATTCTCTTGCTTACGGTTACCACTCCAAAAAACCTTCAGAATATAGAACAAATAAGAACTGATCATGTTGCGCTTACCGAAAGCGGAACAGCTACAAATACTGCTTCGATGCCAGTAGTGGTATACCAAGGTTTTTCTATACATGGCAACGAACCAAGTGGATCTAATGCATCGCTAGCCTATGCGTATTATTTAGCGGCAGCACAAGGGCCTAAAATTGAGGCAATGCTCGATAACATGGTGATCTTATTGGACCCATCCTTCAATCCAGATGGACTGCAACGCTTTGCGTATTGGGCCAATACCAACAAAAGTATCAACCTAGTGGCTGACAACAACGAGCGGGAATACAATGAAGTATGGCCAGGCGGAAGAACAAACCATTATTGGTTTGATATGAATCGTGATTGGCTACCCGTACAACTGCCTGAAAGCAGAGCGCGTATCGAAAGCTTTCACAAGTGGATGCCTAATATTTTAACGGACCATCATGAAATGGGAACAAATTCTACTTTTTTCTTTCAACCAGGAGAAGCCATGAGAACCCATCCGCTTACACCGGACATGAACCAAGAACTTACCCGTGAAATAGGCACGTATCACGCCAAAGCTTTGGATAAAATAGGCTCCTTATACTATTCCGAAGAAGGGTATGACGATTATTACTACGGCAAAGGATCTACCTTCCCAGATGTGAACGGTAGTATAGGTATTCTATTTGAGCAAGGAAGTTCCAGAGGACATATACAAGAGAGCGAAAATGGACTATTAACGTTCCCCTTTACGATTCGCAATCAGTTTACTACGGCACTTTCTACTATTGAAGCCGCAAATAACATGCGGGAAAAAATCTTAAACTATCAGCAAAAATATTTTCAAGATATTAAGGCGGAAGCTTCTAGAAGTAAAGTTAAAGGTATCGTTTTCGGTGATAGTAAGGACGGCGCAAAAGCTTGGCACTTAGCTGAAATCTTACAGCGTCATAAAATAAAGTTTCATGAATTGGCAAACGATGCTACTATTAGCGGAAAGTCCTATACCACAGGAAAGAGCTACGTAGTTCCGATGAACCAGAAAAATCCTAGGTTGATTAAGGGAATGTTCGAAAAACGCACAACTTTTAAGGATAGCCTTTTCTACGACGTATCTGCTTGGACCTTTCCTTTGGCATTTAATGTAGATTATGCGGAGCTTTCCTCGTTAGCTAACGCAGGTCCAGAAATAACAGAATTACCTCCAATGTCGGGTTCTGTAAGCGCCAAAAGTAACTACGCTTACCTTTTTGAATGGAACGAATACTACACGCCAAAAGCACTTAATGCGATTACACAAAAAGGATTGCGAGCCAAAGTGGGAAAGTCTCCCTTTACTCTTGAAGGTAAAACCTATGACTACGGAACTATAATGATACCTGTACAGAATCAAGATTTGAACGCAACAGAGTTACACGATTTTATGCAAAAAGTAGCTTCCGAAAGTAACTTAACGGTAACTAGCGTAGGCACAGGCCTTACAAAAGGTATTGATTTAGGAAGCAATGACTTTGATCCAATTAAAAAACAGAAAGTGGCAATTATCGTTGGAGACGGAATCCGTTCCTACGATGCAGGAGAGATCTGGCATTTGTTCGATACGCGTTACAGTATGGAACTTACAAAGATAGATTTAAGCTATTTAAGTTCAGTAGACCTTAGTAAGTATACGGACATTATCTTGCCCAGTGCCTACGGCAACGCCATCAACAAAGGAAATACAGAGAAATTAAAAGAATGGGTAAAAGACGGAGGCACCTTAATCGGGTACCGTAACATGGCTGAATGGTTCAATAAAAACGAATTTATGAAGCTAGAATTCAAGAAAGATACTTTAGTGGGAAAGAATATCAACTTTGAGCAGAAGAACGATTTTAGGGGAGCACAAGTTACAGGAGGTGCTATTTTTGAAGCAACAGTAGACCGTACCCATCCTATCAACTTTGGTTACAAAAATAATAAGATATCCCTATTCCGTAACACTAATGTATATATAAAGCCAAATAAAAACAGCTATAACAATCCTATCACATATAGCAATAACCCTTTGTTGAGTGGTTATATTTCTGAAGAAAACTTGGAGATGCTTAAAAATTCGGTTCCTTTTCAAACCCAAAGTTTAGGCAGAGGAAAGGTCATTGCGTTTACGGATAACACCAACTTCCGTGCCTTCTGGTACGGCACCAATAAATTATTGATGAACGCTATCTTCTTTGGGGAGATGATGTGATACGTATTATAATTTTCTCTTTGAAGCAGAGACAACTTACGTAATATCCCGTACTTGATTTATAGGTTTCTTTCTGCTTAGTGCATGTGTTACAACACAATCACTAAGCAGAAAGAAATCTTAACTAGTATTCACAGGAAACCCCTTTGAATACGCTTGTGGTAAAACAAGTGTTCTGGCTATACTGGCTAGTTCGGTCCATTGATTTATCTTGAATACTGGTGCGTTAAATAGCGTACGTAGGCCTTAAGGGAAAACTTGGTATATTCCCGTTGTATACTATTATCCTATCGAGAACCAATAAAACCAAACAGTATTAGGCGATGATTATAGTTCCTAGCTACTTCTTGTATGCTGTATTTTTCTAATACTACGAAATTTTAAATTGTTGCTAGATTGCGTGTTTCATCGTATCGAGTAAAACATAATTCATCGTGTTGAAATTTAAAAAAACCAAATGACTTTTTATAATTCACTCAAAAGAAATAATCTTACCTGACTTTTTTCTAAATAACCTATGCCGTTACCTTTACATCTTTTTTTGCGCTAGTAAAAGAACTACCTAATACCGGAACCCAGCTCATCCCTTTTTGGTACTTTTCTACCTTATCGTCTTTCATGGGGTTCATTACCATTAAGTAAATCCACTCGTTATCCAAAAGGGCACGCAGATTTTCGTTGCGTGACAAGATGTCTTCTATTCGGGCCTTTGGTGCTTGTATAAGCACCGACAGTCGCAAAGGCTTGTGATACATTTCCGTATCTGAAGAACGTAGCGATTGTAACGGAAGTCCCATTTTTAGGTCTCCACCATTACCTTGTACCACTCCAAAACGACCTGTAATATTATGCGTTATTTTAGAGCCTCCGCCAAACGTGTCGTTAGCTACCATAGAGAAATAGTAATGGTTATTTATCCATTGCGTAACCACCATAGGACCTTGCATAATACCTTCTAAGGCAGCACCAGTTTCGTCCAATTTCCAATTATAGGAATGTAAGAAGCATCGGCCATCTAAATTATCGTTCTTGGTAAGCCATCTGGGGCCTACTATAAAACCAGCATTTTTTGCCAAGCCCCATTCCGGTCTCGTTTCACTCCATTGGTTGGCCTTGCGCTCGGCCATCCTCACACTGTTTTGCTCAACCCCAAGTCTATCTTGCGTTGCCGTCTGTTGCGCAAGTACCAAGTTGGATTTAACCACAGACAATTGCTTCTGGTGCGATCTAGGCACGTGTACATCAAAAAGCATAATCTCATCGGTAGTGGTATTATGCTCCGCTCCAATAAATACCGTACTATCAGGAATATGTACCTTATGCTTTTCTGCTAATACGCTTCTCACCTCGGTTTCATTGGCTAGGCTGGCAAGCATACGTGCATTGTGCCTACCCGGACTTGCAGCACATGCGCCACAATCCAAACTAGAAGCAAAGGCATTATTCGCAGAATGGCTCCCATGACCCACAAAAAGTATCAAAGGGGCAAATTCTTGCCAACCAGTGAGGTCAAAAGCAGATTTAACGATTCCTGCTTTTTCCTCTAAGGGAATATGCAGTGGTATGGTTTCAACCTTTTGATTACTTAGTAATTCAGGAGTACATATGTCTTCATAAGAAGGTGTATTTTTCTTTTTAAACCGATAATACGGACCAGGGACCAAAGTTCGTATCAATAAATAACAACCATAAAAGAAACCAGACCCCTCTACAAAACCAAAAGCGGACGGTAGCATGTTTTTCATACGCTTTAAAAAATAAGCTCCAAACTGTGCTGTCTCAACCTTCCTCTTATACGTCAATACCTTTTCTTTCTTTCTAGATTGGGGCAGTTCGTATACACGGTACGCCGAAGGAACAATTGGAGGACATGATTTTCGATTGATTCCGTCATCTAAGTTACTGTAATCCATTGCAATCCCAAAAAAGCCAGCATATCCAAATGTCTCATAATTCCCTTTTGTTTCCACATGCCTTCGTATAAGCTCTGACCGGGTATCGATACAAAATACCATTTGGGCATCTGGGGCTTTGTTGCCACTTTTATTATTGGTCCGCGTAGCTTTTTGTTGCGCGAACGATCGCACCAACTGCTGCTGCCAAGTACTTTCCCATGCCTTTAACCAGATATACTGTATGGTAAGCAACTCACTCGAACTATCATCAGTATTGGTTTCTGGAATAATTTTAAGGTTTAATTGGTTTGCTATCCAAAGACGCACCGCCAGATAATCCTCCATAGTAATAGGATAGGCTTGCTGCCAAAGGGAGTTGGATTCCGAACGATAATTGATATAACCAGTCCAACCAGGTAGGGATGCCAAGTGATATGTGAAAATGTCTACATAATCGGCTTCCCTCTGCCCTTTTAAAACCTGCTGTAAGGCCTCGCCACTGCTCTTTGGTATATCTTTTACCGAATGTATTCCAAGTTCTTGGTCGTATGCAGCTAGTTGACGCCATGCTATATAAAAACCAGCTTCCTTACCTGGCATTTCCCATTCTGCTAAACCCTCGTCCATAAAGACAGAGAGCCACTTTGCCATCATACCATCTAGGATATGATTTTTATTCTTCCCTATAATTTCTTTATGGGATTCCATTTGCCGTAAATAGAATTCCGGTACTTCCGTATAACCGCTTTCTCTCAAAAGCTCCTTTAATACCACGTCCCAAATTTCACCTTGCTCCCAAGCTTGCCTAAAAAGGGCTGTTTCGGGAAACAAATTAGTAGTTAAAAGTGAGCCGGCCCTCTCTACCGCCGTTTTAAAATCTGTTTGCTCATAGCCCGATAAGGGATTGGAGGTTACAAAGGAGTACAAAGGCCACGTTTTTCCAATTACTTTGGATGCTTCGTCAATACTTTTCAAGATGTCTTGTGGCATCATTACGATTTAGATTTATAAAATAAAATCGATTTTTTATAGGGCTGTGATATATTCATGAGTTTGACGTAAATCCAAGGAATATTGCGGTACACTTCCAATTTCATAATAAAAAAACCAATAAGGAAAATCACACCAAAAACAATTTGGACTGCAGAAAGCGGAAGGGGTACAGCTACCATAGGCAAATCAGCCATTAATACTGTTACACCATTGTACATGAGCGCGTAGCAACCTATACCTGCAATAAACAAAACAGGTGGTACAAACATTTTCTGCATCATTGACAAACTGCTTTCCTTCACTATATTATATGTCGTCTGCCCTACTGTAATCGCCACGATTAAAGTTAGGAAAATACTACTATCCAACGTGGTTCCTTTTCCTGTAAGTTGCGCAAATAAAACAGCTCCACACATACCAAAAACCAATACTGCTATAGCTTGTAGCGGAGTTATTCTAAAATGTATAGCCTTTTTGGGCCTAGAATGAGCTATTTCCTCTCCAGAAGCTAAAAATAGATAGGCCTTGTAAAACCCATGCAGAATAAGATGCGCCACTGCGGCATTAAAAAATCCAAGACCGCACTGCATGATCATAAAGCCCATTTGTGCAATAGTAGAACATGCCAATTTTTGCTTTATATTTACTTGTAACAACTTGGTAAACTGCGCTATTATAGCTGTTAAACCACCTATAACAAACAATAAATCCAAGGTTTTAGTAGCGAACAATACTGTAGAGAAGAGGGCCAATAAAATTCCTGCGCCGTTAACAAAGCCAGCATGCATAAGCGCAGAAGCAGGAGTGGGTGCCGTCATAGCAGAAAGTAACCAACGATGAAAAGGATATATGGCAGACTGCACGATGGCCGCAATAATGATACAAACTGCGGCTATGGAGAGAATATAAATTGGTAGCTCGGCAATAGAAGAAACAATTCCACTTACCGTATACATATCACTTTGAAAGGCTAACAACAGAACTCCAACCGTCAGAAAAAAGGTACCTGTCAAGAAATATTTGAGCGTGAATTTTGATGCCTCTCTCGCTTCACCCCATTGCGCGTCAACGCCAATTAATCTGGACATGATAATTGCCATCAGCAACCAACTAAACAACAATAGCGCTACATGCTCCGAAGCTACAAAAAGCATTACGGCCAAGGTAAAAACCAGACAAAGCACCATAAATTTTGTATGATATCTAAATCCTTTCAGATAGGTGCTCGCATAAGTACTTACCAAAGCGCCAAAAAAAGTGACCGTGGTCCAAATTAAAATAGTGAAGCCATTAACCCGAAAGATATTTTCATATTTCCAATCTGGAATAGTAGGAAAAAAAAAGAATAAGCAAGCAATATTAGCCGCGAACAGAAACCAAAGAAGCGTCGTTATAATTCTAGATATTATTTTGGGGGTACTACTTTCCGATGTATTAGCCTGATTTTTATTTTTGATGCCTTGAAAAGAATTTTCCACGTTAGTTATATAATTTGATTGGTTATAGCGGTTGGTCAAAATAGAAGGGTATTTTCTAATAGAAAAAAAGGATGTAGACAGCGGATAAACTCAAGACTTGGATATTGCTACGAGGTTAATAGCTATACTACTGTCAATCTTGAGCTCCATACCATTCTTGTGGGCTACAACGACGAGCTCCTCTACGCGTTTTTTCGCCTCCTTTAAGCTTGAAATACGTTCGACAGAACTACAAACTGAATCTTTTTCACCCTGTCGAAGATTAAGTGCCTTTACTGTATGAAACTTTATCTTATCGTTGAGCAGGGACAAAAGTACATCCGCCGCTTCGGCCGGACTAAAATGACCTTCTATGAATTTGATATTTTCGTTCATTTTTAAAATACCTTTAGGGTATATTCTTTTAAATTAAACAGCAGTTTTGAACCACGTCTATCCTATAGTCTTTAAACTAATTTCGTACAACACGATTCTTAAATTTGTGTACTAAGGTCAGACATTACGTTTATTAATTTTTATTTATATTAGTTATGTTTTGTATAAATAAAATTTATCATAATCCTAACAATGGATAGAAAAACCTAGTGACACTTTTCAAGCACTACGGACAGTTTCTAAAAATAGCTGTTTCTAATGTGGCACACATCAGCTAAATTGACCCTTAAATAATTTGAAGTACTACCAGAAACTAAGTTATTATTGGTAACCTAAAGATAAACATGAATCAAATCAGGTATTAACCCAGTCCCAAATCTAGGAGCATGACTAGTGGTGTTATTAGCATACATGCTTCTTTTCTAGACCAAGTAGACTCGTAATAAACTCGAAACAGATGACTACGTGATAAGACACCTTGCATCAATTAAAACGAGACCATTTCACATAACTTAAATTGAATATCCCTAAAAAACTGATAATACCCAAGGCCCACCAAAAGTTTACTAGCGCTATAAACGCAGTCAACAAAATGATATAGTAAGCGAAGAAACCCAGAAACGATACTGCAAAACGAAAAGTACCCATAAATTCCGCCTCAGGAACCTTTGGTTTTACCACCAATCTCCAAAATAGTATTACGGGAAGATTCAGGAACAGGAAAATCATCTGGAAAAAAGAACGTTTCTTACTACTCAACGTAGTCGTCTCCGCACCAGGGCTTGTTCTGCTAACTCCTTGTTTTATCAAACGATTAGCTTTTACGGGATCTAAAAAATCGACCTTTTGGGTTTCAAGGTAGTTGGCAATTTCTGTATATTGTACTTCAGGTGAAATATGCGTAGTAAGTGTTTTTAAGCGTACGGTTACAGCCTCTTTTATTCTAACTACAGAGCCTTTTGCATCTTCTTTATCATACAATGCCTGTACTGATATAGGTTTGCCATAACAGAGTGTAGCTGAATCGAGGAATTTTTCTGCATCCTCATAATTGAATCCAACGGGTACGAGCTGAATATCCAACTCCGGAAATTGTTCTAAGGCACGAAACAGTACCCTAGTAAAACCCTTACTTAAAGGCCGCACTCTTCGTTTAAGGTTGTGATTCCCTTCAGGAAACATGACTATAGCCTCCCCACTACTTAAAAAATGAGCACAACTATCAAAAACCGCACTATTCTTGGATAAGGTATTCCTTCCATCACGAACACGATAGATAGGTATCATTCTTACATAATTGAAAAGTGTATTTAAGACCCATCCCCTAAAAACATCTGAACGAGCTAAAAAATATGGTTTTCTATTACAATGTACACCAACCAACAGCACATCTATTAAAGCATTTTGGTGGTTAGGTAAAAAAAGTACCGGTTTGTTTTTAGGTACATTTTCAAGCCCATGAACCTTTATTTTTCTGTGATAGCAAAACAGCCCAAAATGAATGCTATTTTTAAGTACCCAATACAACATAGATTTAAGCTATTTTTTCGGTATTTACCGATTTAGCATTCCAGAAGGTGGCTAACAACAAGCCCGATACAATATGCCATATTCCCCAAAATGCAGCTAAAAGTGCCATACCACCAAGACCATCAAAAAAAGTAAATATGAGCAGTAATCCCAAACCGGAATTCTGAATCCCAGTTTCTATAGTAATCGACCTAGTGTTCGAGGTATTTAAGCCAAAGACCTTCGATAGTGAAAAACCGGTAAAAAATGCCAATAGGTTATGAATAAGTACTATCCAAAATACATAAACTATATAATCTAAAAATACCGCTCTATTATTAAACAAGGCTAAAAACACCAAAGTAATAAAGAATAACAAAGAAACCACCTTTAAGACTTTTGCTATTTTCAGAGCAAGAATAGGTTTTAAATAATTTACCATCATGCCCAAAACTAAGGGAATCCCTAACAGTAGGCTTACTAATTTCACCATCTGGAATGGAGAAATGGCGACGTCCTTCAAAATAGCAGCTGTAGGCCCATAGAAAGAACCCCAAAGTTGTAGATTTAAAGGAGTCATCACTACAGCAAGTAATGTGGCGATTGCAGTAAGACACACGGAAAGCGCAGTGTTTCCTCCGGCCAAATGCGAAATAAAGTTAGAGATATTACCTCCTGGACAGGCTGCTACCATAAACATTCCCAATGCTATACTAGGATACGGATCTATAAACCAAACGAGAAAAAACGTTAACGCGGGCAGTACCAAAAACTGACTCAAAACTCCAACTAAAACAGGTTTGGGCTTTGACCATAACTCTTTAAAGTCGCCTATCGAAATTTCCAATGCAATACCAAACATGACAAATGCGAGCACAACATTCATAGCCCATAGCGCCTCCCCATTATAATTTATGTGTATGTTATCTAAAAGAGTATCAGTCAAAAAATATAATTTTAACACGTTCGCCTCCCACGACTAAGCTATTTCGAAACTCGTTTACGTATTCAAGAGCTCCCAAGGTACTACTTTCAGCCTTAATTCTATACTTTACTCTATTGTTAAATAAGGTCGAATAAGCTTTGAAACCCTGAACAGTGATTAGTGAAATAAAATCTGAGTAGCACAAAATAATTAATTTTTATCCATTTACCATAGCACTGTAAATACCCTTAACTTTATCAAATAAAGTTAATAGTATGGCAAGAACAAAAAGTAAGATGCTAGCCTTGGGTACGGCTGCACCAAATTTTAGTTTACTGGATACATTAAGCGGAAACACCCTTGATCTAGAAACAATGACCGGAGCAAAGGGTACGGTAATCATGTTCATTTGTAATCATTGTCCGTTTGTAATCCACGTAAATCCAGAAATTTCTAAGATGGCAAAAGAGTATAGAATCAAAGGCTTTGGATTTATTGCTATTTCCAGTAACGATATTATAAATTATCCTCAAGACAGTCCAAAACTTATGAAATTAAAAGCAAAGGAGGAGGATTATACGTTCCCATATCTGTATGATGAAACCCAAGAGATAGCCAAAGCCTACGACGCATCATGTACTCCAGATTTTTATCTTTTTGATGACCGCTTAAAATTAGTGTACCGAGGGCAACTAGACGATTCCAGACCTGGTAATGGTGCAGCCCTTACAGGAGAAGACTTAAGAAAAGCTATGGATGGGATTTTAGCAGAAAGTCCTGTAATAGAACATCAGAAACCAAGTATTGGCTGTAATATTAAATGGAAAAGCGACTAAGACTGATTGCTAAATAGTTTTAATCTAAACGAAACCAACTACTAGTTCTAAAACTATACCACTATTTTTTCTACTTAGATACTGTTATACAAACCAGAAGCGGGAGAAATGACATCATTGACTATGAAAGATATTGTTTATTTTGAACCCCTAAGACCAGAAACCTTTGATACCTATATAACGATAGGGACAAAAGCATACAACCAGCATTATCTACATTTATGGCCACATGGCGATACTGCACCTTATATCCAAACTAGCTTTACAGTAACCATAGTAAAGAAGGAATTTAGGGATATAAATACACAGCTTTTCTTAATTTATCGCAACAAAGAATGCGTTGGGATTCTAAAATTAATAACGGATGCTCCACTTGAAGCCTATAGTAAAAAAGAAGCACTTTATTTAGACAAAATTTATATTATCAAAGATGCTTCCGGAGAAGGAATTGGTACTAAAGCACTTCAGTTTATATGGTTACGGGCCAAAGCAGCAGAAAAAAGGGTGCTTTGGCTTGCTGCGATGCAAAAAGGTCCAGCGCTTAACTTCTATAAGAAAAACGGATTTAACATTCATAGCACAACTGAAATCAAATTCAAACAAGCGATAAAAGTGGAAAAACCGATGTTTATTATGATAAAAAGAATACCTTAAGTATTCCCTATCACCAACCTTCCCTTTTTATCAAGTTTTGAATATGGGCCAAATGATGATTCCCATGCCAAGCATATTTACCCATATTTTCTCCAACGCTTACTTTTCTATTATCTACAGGATGCACATAAGAACTCGTTAACTGCTCTTCCGACAAACCTTTTAAAAGAAATACTAGCTTTAAATGAAGAGCATTAAGGTAGTGCAATGAAATATTAGTAGGAGCGGTGTGTGCGTCCAGAAGGTCGGACCATTTTTTTTCTTCATATGCTTTGATTATTGGGTTTTCCTCTGTCAAAGCCCATTTAAACCTAGTATAACTGTGGTGGTGACTATCAGCAATATGATGAATTAGTTGTCTTACTGTCCAACCGCCTTGCCTATATGGAGTTTCTAGTTGTGACTCAGTCAAGTCACCCACCACTCCTTCCAAACGTTTAGGAAAAGTTTCCAGCGCCTTAATCCATTCTTTAATTTGTAAAACGGTTATTTGCTCAGGACAGATAAAATGTCCTATTGGGTACTTTAAGTGTTCTAAGTTTTCCATAGGCTAAATGTAGTAAAGAACTCGGTATTGAAAAACTGACTTTTTAAAATACACGTATATTTAAATGGACGCACTTCTCCTCAACACTATTTGGCATTATGTGTCGAAACCAAAACATTAATTATAAACTATCTGTATGCAAGCATACAACCCATGAAATACCAAGAGGTCAAATTCAAAATTAGGCTACCAGCTGGCGTATTCAAATAAATGAAACTTATGTAATAAATGAGACCTTATGAGCGAAAAAAATAATCGGTAGTGGTGTTAGAAAGTTATCTAAGTTACTTATGGCAAGTTTACTTGTCATCCTATTATTATCAATATAATAAGAGTAAAAAACATTAATACATTTTTAACCCTAAACAAATGAAAACTATCGATTAATCTACTAATTTTATAGGATAATAATAATACTTAAAAATATACGATAATGGCAACATTAAGATTAGGTGATACCGCTCCAAACTTTACAGCAGACAGTTCTATAGGCACCATTAACCTTTATGAATACTTAGGTGACGGTTGGGGTATTCTATTTTCCCACCCTGCAGATTTTACGCCGGTATGTACTACGGAATTGGGCACTGCGGCAAAATTTAAAGATGAATTCGATAAAAGAAACGTTAAGATGTTGGCATTAAGCGTCGATGGTGCTGCATCACACAAAGAATGGATAAAAGATATAAACGAGGTACAACAAACTACCGTAAACTTTCCTATTATAGCCGACGAGGATAAAAAGGTATCCGATTTGTACGATATGATTCACCCCAAAGCCGATAACAACTTAACCGTACGTTCGGTATTTATAATTGCGCCTGATAAAAGTGTGAAATTAACCCTTACCTATCCTGCTTCAACAGGTCGCAACTTTTACGAACTATTGCGAGTTATAGACTCATTGCAACTTACTGCTACTCATAAGGTTGCTACGCCTGCAAACTGGGAAAGTGGTCAAGATGTGGTTGTGAGTCCAGCCATCACCACAGCAGATGCAAAAGAAATTTTTAGTAAAGGGGTAGAAGAAATAAAGCCCTATTTAAGAATGACACCCGATCCTACTAAATAACTTAGAGTGAAGGAGCTCCAAGATTATTGATTTCTAAACACTTAAGGATATTATAATTATGTTAAATTATAATAATTAGTAAAAATAATATTATATTTACGCTTTAATTAATATATAATTTTTTCTATTATGAGTAAAGGAACAGTAAAATTCTTCAATGATTCTAAAGGATATGGTTTCATCACTGAAGATGGTTCGAACGAAGATCACTTTGTACACATTTCTGGCTTAATCGACGAAGTTCGTGAAGGTGATGTTGTAGAATTTGAACTACAACAAGGTAAAAAAGGATTGAACGCCGTTAATGTAAAAGTAATTGACTAGGTAAAATTAAACTTTTTTTATAGTATAAACCCGATTCTATTTGAATCGGGTTTTTTTGTACCCCAATTTTCCATTTGCGAGAATTGGCCTCATTTATTATATATGTATGTTGAACGTTACGCAACCATTTGGATATAACTGCATCTTAAAATTATACATATATATCAACCCCGTTTAGCTAAAACGTCATCCGCACCTTTATTCTTATTTTGCTTTGATTGATTCTAATACATATGATCAAACTATGTTGGAGCGCTATGAAATAAGATATAATTTTTTTACTAATTTTTGGGTAGGGAATTTTAGGTTGTAGTTGTTCTAATAATAGCACAAGTGACCGTTAACCTTATGAAAATCTTCCTATTTATTGTTTTGATGCTAGTACTACTTAATATTTTACTTTTTTTATTCAGTTTATTAAAAACTAAATAACATAAAAAAAGCACTCTAATCGAAATGACCAAAGTGCTTTTACTACAAAGTATTATATTAATTCTAAACTAGTTCCTAGTTTACCCCCATTAATTCTACATCAAAAATAAGCGTTGCATCCGGAGGAATAACTCCGCCAGCACCAGCACTTCCGTAAGCCAAATTAGACGGAATTACAAAACGAGCTTTATCACCTACCTTTAAAAGAGCGATTCCTTCATCCCAGCCTGGAATCACATTACCTACACCCAACTTAAAATCTATAGGCTCGCTTCTCTTGTAGGAAGAATCAAAAACCTGACCGTTCAATAAAGAACCTTCGTAGTGCACGGATACCTCTTTTCCACTTTCGGCCTTAGCACCTTTCCCTTCTTGTATCATCTTATATCGAAGTCCTGAGGCAGTTTCCTCAAAACCTGCTGCAACTTTATCTAGTTCCGCATCTTGATCTGCTTTGGCAACATTCGAACGCTCTTCGCCGGATCTGGAAAAAGCATCAAACGCCTTTACGGCATCCCAGGCTGCTGCTTCAGCACCTACTCTTACAATTTCTAAAGAATCCAAGGCATCACCTTGTGCAATCGAATCAACAATCTCTTGTCCAGAGGCAACATGACCAAAAACAGTATGCTTATTATCTAACCAAGGGGTAGCAATATGTGTAATAAAAAACTGGCTTCCGTTAGTGCCAGGGCCTGCATTTGCCATCGATAGCACTCCTGGTGCATCATGTGTTAGTTCTGGACGAAACTCATCATCGAATTTATATCCCGCATCCCCTGTTCCAGTTCCTAGAGGGCAACCGCCTTGCACCATAAAATCTGGAATTACACGGTGAAAGGTTAATCCATCGTAATAAGGTGTCCCTTCTGGTTTTGCCGTATTTTGTTTTTTACCCTCGGCCAAAGCAACAAAGTTACCTACCGTTCCTGGCGTTTTATCATAGGTAAGCTTAACCAGCACCTCACCTTTTGTTGTGTTAAATTTTGCGTAGATTCCGTCTTCCATTTTCCTATTATTAATTAAGGTGCAAAGGTATGGAAAAGGTATGGAAAATGTTAGAAATCTTAAAGCCAAGGCCCTACGGTCTACGAAACAGCTACGCCATAATTATTTGACTGCCCCATCTATTCCGTACACATCAAAAAGATAAATAAGACTCGTCATAGCAGCTGCTCCGAGTTCCAATTCACGCTTGTTTACATGTTCAAACCTATCGTTATCAGAATGGTGGTGGTCAAAATACCGTTGTGAATCCGGTTTTAACCCTGCTAAAACAATAGTATCATTTTTTAATGGACCAATGTCCGCGCCACTACCTCCTTTAACCAACATACTAACTTGATATGGTTCCAACAAAGGCTTCCAGCTTTCCACACGTTTAAAATCAGCCTCCGAACTATCGAACGAAAAACCTCTTGGCGTAAAGCCTCCAGAATCACTTTCTAAAGCAAAAATGTGGTTTTCGTTATTCTTTTGCGCTACCTCGGCATACTTTTTACCGCCTCGTAATCCGTTCTCTTCATTCATAAACAAGACCACCCTTATGGTACGTTTAGGAGTATATCCAATTTCTTTAAAAAGTCGTAATACCTCCATGCTTTGCACACAACCTGCGCCATCGTCATGTGAACCATCGCCTAAATCCCATGAATCTAGATGCCCACCCACTACAATAATCTCATCTGGATGAGTACTTCCCTTAATTTCGCCAATTACATTGAAGGATTGGACATCATCTAACTGTTTACAATTTTGTTTGAAGTAAAAGCTAATCTCTGGATTTAACTTTAAGGTTGCACTAAGCAGCTCCGCAGCATTTGTACTTATTGCCGCCGCAGGAATTCTTTCATTTAATGGCGTATCACCATAACTCAAACCACCAGTATGAGGAAAATCATCAAGCCTTAGGTTCATGGAACGTACAATAACCCCCAGAGCTCCAAACTTACCTGCTTCCTTAGCACCAGAACCTCGCTGGTCTACACTACCTGAATACGCATCGAAAGTATTGATATGACTGGCATCCATCGGACGGTTAAAGAAGACTATTTTACCTGCTATATTATCGGCTCCAAGTACATCTAGCTCCTCAATACTTTGCACCTCTATCACTTTTGCCTTGAGACCCTTTGGTGGTGTTGGGACTGAACCCCCCAAGGCGGTAATAGGCACATTGGTGGTGATACCAGGATCTGTTTCAAAATAAGCAAACTCGGGTGTACCCCGGACCCATTTTGGAACCATCACCGGCTGCAACCAAACTTGATCTAAGCCAAGGGCATCCAATTCTGCCTTCGTATAATCGACTGCCTGTTGTGCTTGAACGGAACCTGATAATCTACCTCCAATCTGGTTGGAGAGGTGATTTAACCAATCATAGGATTTTCCTTGAGTGAGGGCTGCGTCATATATTTTACGTAATTGAATCTCGTCATTCTTTTGTGCTAATAGTACCTGACCCAAAATCAAACATAAAGCCAAGAGTCCTATTTTATTCTTCGTTATGTAGTTGCTTTTCATAGGTGTCTAAATTAGCCATAATTTTAACATCCAAATGCGGCTCCTCTATATCTTTGTATTTTTTTAACCTTTCCAGCAGTATAGTCGCTACTATAACCCGTGCGGCTTTTTTATTGTCGGCAGGAATAATATCCCAAGGCGCATGCTCTTTTGAGGTGTTCTTTATGGCCTCCTCGTAACAGTGTTGATAGCTTTCCCATAGCTTTCGCTCTTTTAAGTCGCTCGGAGAGAATTTCCAATGCTTTTTTTTAAGCGAAAGCCTTCTTAACAATCGTTGTCGTTGTTCTTCTTTAGAAAGATGTAAAAAGAACTTAAAAATAATTGTCCCGCTTTCTGCCAAATGCCGTTCAAAATTATTTATTTGCTCAAATCGGTTGTCCCAAAAATCTTGATCAATATCGGTAACGGCATGGATACCCGGAATTCGTTCACCCAAAATATACTCAGGATGAACCCTTGTTACTAGAACATTTTCATAATGCGTTCTATTAAAAACACCGAACATGCCCTTTTCTGGGAGTACTAGGTAATGTCGCCAAAGATAATTATGGTCTAATTCCAACTCGGTAGGTACCTTAAAACTATGCACCTCTACGCCTCTTGCATTAAAATCTTTGAACACTTCGCGCACCAAACTATCTTTACCCGACGTATCCATTCCCTGCAAACAAACCAAAACACTGTACTTGTTGTGAGCATATAACGTATCCTGAAACTCCCCTAGTAGTTTTCTGGTCTTTTGTAAATCCCTTTTCAGTTGTTTATCCGAACGCCCAAAGTCTTCATAGGTTGCTATGCGCACTATATTAGTACTAGTTCCTGCACGATAATCTTCTGTTTTTATATAATCCATACTGAAATATAAAAGTTTTAATCGATGAAATACAGTCAAATGTTAAAAAAATATGCGGTTCACCATTTGATTTAAACATTTTAGCTAATTAAAGGCAAAGTGGGTGTTTTCCATCGAATAGTATATTTCAAAGTGCCATTCTCGAAGTAATTTTATACCTGTAAAAAGTTCCAAATTTTACACAACTAAATCTTAATGATGATCAAAACCTATATCTTCATCAGTGTCATTGCGCTGCTGCTATTTTCTTCTTTTAAATCTAACACGGAATGCGAGTACGCCGGATCTAATATTGGCTTTGCTAAATCCCAAACTGAAACTGCCATCGCAAAAGAGGATATAAATAAGGCTCGGTTTTTTGCATATAAAGCATTGAATGCCATTGAAAAGTCTAAAAATCAGTTAGCTATATGTGGTTGCGAATATGCTGAAATTGATTTAGAAGAAGGTTTAAGAAATCTTAAACTAGCAATTAAGGCCACCTCCTTAGGAGCTACCCGCATGTTGCTCGAACGCTCTTTAGAACATACTCTAAACGGACTAGAAGCACTTGATGCACACGATTTACATCAAAGCAAATATGGTAATGAAGTACTCGCACTTAATACGATAATTCCAACAAAAAATGCAGCAACCTTACTAAAAGAACAAGATGTTACATCATTGAACGAAAAAATTGATTTTTCCTTAAAAAAATATAAAGCCTCTCTTCAAAAAATAGTGGAGTCGGTGAATTGCAAAGAGGCGCGTGCCTTTGCGAAAAATATCTTTGATAATTGTGAAAAGGAATTACTTAAAAGTAATTTATCCGAAGGTAAAAAATATTACAATTTAAGAACTAAAGAGATTACCACAGATGCCTTACTTAGAATTCCTGATTGTCTCTAAATAACATGCTAAAAACGAAAGTAACGAAGGTTTTGAACTTGAACAAAATTCAATTACAGTCACAAAAGTTAAGTAGTCCATAGTTCAGAAATCTAAAAAATATTTATCCCAAGTAAATGCTATTAAAAGTTACTTACTGGCAAATAATTTCACATCATCTTCCGAAACTTCCGCACCGCCTAATATAATAAGACGCTCTACAACATTTCGCAACTCCCTGATATTTCCTGTCCAATCGTACGCTTTAAGTAGTTTAACAGCCTTGTCACTAAAGGTCTTTAATGGAATCCCTTGCTCAGAGGTCACTTTTTTACAGAAATACTCAATCAATATTGGTATATCATCTCTTCTTTCGTTTAAAGAAGGTACTTGAATAAGAATTACGGCAAGCCTGTGATAAAGATCTTCACGGAAGTTACCCTCCGCTATTTCGTGTTTCAAATCTTTATTTGTGGCTGCCAATACGCGTACATCCACTTTTATATCCTTGCCCGTTCCCACTCTAGAAATCTTACTTTCTTGCAATGCCCTTAGAACTTTAGCTTGGGCAGAGAGACTCATATCACCTATTTCGTCCAAGAATATGGTACCCTTGTTCGCAGCCTCAAATTTACCAGCACGATCTTTTACCGCAGAGGTGAACGCCCCTTTTACATGACCGAACAACTCACTTTCTATAAGTTCTGATGGTATGGCGGCGCAGTTAACTTCAATAAAAGGTGCGGCACTTCGTTGGCTCTTTTGATGAAGCCAATGTGCAACCAATTCCTTTCCCGTTCCGTTAGCACCTGTAATTAAAACGCGAGCATCTGTAGGGGCTACTTTTTCTATCATATCCTTAATAGCGCCTATACCGCTGCTTTTACCAATCATTTCATGATTTTTACTGACCTTCTTTTTGAGGATTTTATTCTCCACTACAAGTTCTTTGCGGTCCAATGCATTTCTAACGGTAGTCAATAATCTATTTAAATCTGGTGGTTTAGAAATATAATCAAAAGCACCCAACCGCATCGTGTTTACAGCTGTATCCAAATCGCCATGCCCGGAAATCATAATAAATGGAATTTCAGGCTTCAGTTTTCTTGCAGCTTCCAGTACTTCAACACCGTCCATTTTAGGCATTTTAATATCGCATAATACAAGATCATAGTCATTATTCTTTATCGTTTCCAGTCCCTTTAGACCATCCTCTGCTTCTTCTACCAAATAGGCATCGTTCTCTTCAGATAGTATTTTAACCAACACACGCCTAATTGCTGCCTCATCCTCGATAACTAAAATTTTTGACATAATCTTTATTGTTTATTTAAAGTCCTATTCTGAACCCGGCTCTCATATAAAAGCTTGAATCATCGTTCAATGTAAAAATATCATTTCTTTCCTCATCCCTCAGCACTCCTAATTGAAAAATCGTATGTCCGAAAAATCCATAAAACGACATTTCCTTAGTAATATTATAGGAATAACCAAGGGTTACCACTGCTGCGGAAGAAGATATGGACGAGGCAAATGTGGCATCGGGCAAAGCAGTACTATTTTGAAGGTTTACAAAATAGCCATCCAATATAAACTCTGTCTGTATGATATGTTTTTCCTTAAAATGATATTTCATTCCTGTCTTTGGCACTCCAATAATATAGGACCAGTTAGGACTAAACCTTTTTTCAAAGTAAACCACTGGCAATGGAACTCTTAGGGCTACTGCAGAGTTGTATGCTATACCTAAAACCAATCGCGTAGGCTTATCTAAATAAGGCCTATCCCTAAACCCTCCAATAGTAGCATTTATGGAAAAATCACCATTTTCAAGAGGATTTGTTAAGGTAGATGCCAGCCTTGGGGTTAAAACTCCAATAAGCCTCCAATCCTTCCCATATCTACGCACATATCCTATGTTAATATCCACAACATGAAAATAATTTAGACCTTCTTGATTTATAGCTATATCGTCTCGCTGTAAATCGTATGACAAACGATTATACTCGCTTCCAACCACTACAATACTCGAATCTCCTACCTTAATAGGAACATTGGCTACCAATTTTATTCGTGATAATTTTGCGCCGGAATCATTTCTTGGCAATAGCATATATTCGACCCTAAAAACATCGGGGGTCTGTGCCATACTAGCATTGATAGGAATACAAACTAAAAGGACTACTAATCTTCGCCAATACCCCATTCCCTATCCGGTTTTTGAACGTTGCTATGCTTAAATGGGGTTTGCTGAAAAACATGTACATCTCTCTGAGGAAATGGTATGGTAATATTATTAGTTCTGAATTCTGCATCTATCCGATACCGAATTTCACTCTTTATCCTTGGGTCGGTAAAGCTATCGCTGATAAAAAAATTGAGCGAGAACAGCAATGCCGAATCACCAAAATCGTCAAACAATACAAAGGATTTTGGACTCTTTAATACTCCTTTTTGATTTTGTAAAATAGTCTCCAAAATCTTAGTCACCAACTGAACATCACTACCATAGGCTACTCCAATCTTAACAGTCTCTCTAGTGGTTTTATGATTTTGCGTGTAGTTATACACAATATCGCTTATAAACTTGTGGTTAGGTATAATTATAATCTTGTCGTCCCTAGTTATTGCTCTGGTCGTTCTTAGTTTAATCTCAAATACCTTTCCAACTTTTGAGTCTACTTCTACTATATCACCCACGCGAAGCGATTTATCTAGAATGATAAAAATACCGCCTATAATATCTTGAAAAAGCTCTTGTAACGCTAGGCCAAGACCAACGAAAAGTGCCGCGGATGCAGTAATCAGAATGGTTATATTAATCCCTGCTGTACTCATGGTAAATAGAATTACCACAATGTAGACAACGTACTTTATAAACTTGAAAATACTGACAAACTTAAGCTTGTCATCTAAATCCATATTACGGGTAAAGAATTGCCTCACCCATTTCATAAAAAATATAGTACCAACAAAGGACAGTGTCAAAAGCAATAACAAGCCAATGGTAATATCTATGGTGTTCTCACCTTTACCATAATGTAATCCGAATTCCAAAAATTGCTTTATGGACCCCCAGATATCTTCTTCTATAATTTCCTTTATTATTTGGGTATTATCCTGAACCATGATTAATATTTGAGCCATTTGAACAACTCCTTGTAGCTTGGTTTTTTACCGTACATTAAGATGCCTACCCTATAGATTTTGGCAGCCAACCAAACAATACCAATAAAGGTAGCCATTAAAATAAGAATAGAAGATATCAACTGCCATACAGGCACGCCACCTTCACCAATACCGCCAGGCAAACGCATCATCATAACAATAGGAGAGGTTAACGGAAAAATCGAAAAACCTACCGCAATAGGTCCATGAGGATTACTAAAAACAGAGAAAAACCCAACATAAATAGCCAACATTAAGGGTAGAATAATTGGAAATATGAACTGTTGGGTATCCGTTTCGTTATCTACTGCAGCTCCTATTGCCGCATAAATAGAACTATAAATCAAATAGCCCAGAATAAAATAAACAAGAAAAAAAGTAATCAAAAGACCCCATGGAATATCAAAAAGCTCCTGTGCATACAATTGCATCGTTAAATCAGCAGAAGGTATTCCAGAATTTACCCCTTGGCCAATAGCCGGAATTGCGCCCCTACCAGAAACATCGGATGGATCTATATCAAAAATAGCCATAGCGATAAACAACAAAATAGTACCAGAAACAATCCAGATACCAAACTGTGTAATTCCCGCCAAAGAAGTACCAATGATTTTACCCAGCATAAGTTGAAATGGCTTAACCGACGAAACAATAACTTCAATGATGCGACTAGTCTTTTCCTCTATTACACTCCTCATAACAAACCCACCATAGATAATTATGAACATCATAATAAGGTAGCCAAAACCACCACCGATTATTGCCTTTATTTCATTTATACCTTTCAAATTTTGCTCACCTTCAAAAGTTGAAATATTCATTTGAAAGGTACGATCCATTTCTGCATACTCAGAGGGCGATATACCTAACTCCCTTAATCTTTCCTGCTTTAACCTTTCTTTAAAAATACGTTCTAAGCTTTCTAGGATAGTTGTGTTCGGTGCGTCTACACTATAAAAAAACGCGCGTTGGGAAACTAATTCCAATGTATTCTCTTCTGGCACATATACCAACCCATAGTATCCCATATTTATCGTAGAGTCCTTCGCCTCTTCCAATGTAAGGTCCCTATAGTTTACATAAGATGTAGTTTCGTTAGAAAGGAATTCTGTAGAAAAAAAATCACTCTCGTTAAGAACAGCAATCACCCTTTTCTCACTATCGTTCAATTTAGTCAGATAGGCGATAAGGAGAATCATACCGACCATTAAAATAGGACTCAAAAACGTCATGATAACAAAAGACTTGTTGCGCACCTTCGCCAAATATTCCCTTTTTATAATCAACGGCAACTTATTCATGGGCATATCCTTTATTTTGAATCGTACGGATAAAAATATCATTGGCCGAAGGTATAGCCTCCACAAAACTGTTTACATTAGATTTGGAACCAAGAAAACCTAATAGACTGGTAGAATTTTCATTGGGAAGCTGTACGGAGAAATCCAGTTGTTTTTCCCTACTATCAAAGCTAGAAGAAAGTACTTGGTACCGCTCCTTTAGTTCTCCCAATAAAAGTTCTGGAGCTTCGGTCGTTACCCCTACTCCAAAAATATTATTCTTAAAGGCTTTTTTTATATCCGACAGTTTCCCGTCTAAAATCTTTTCCGCACGGTGTATGAGGGCTATGTATTCACAAAGTTCTTCTACAGATTCCATCCTGTGGGTTGAAAAGATGATAGACGTACCGTTTTCTTTGAGGTTCCAGATTTCCTCCTTTATAATGTTTGCATTAATAGGATCGAAGCCACTAAAAGGCTCATCGAAAATAAGTAACTTAGGTTCGTGTAAAACCGTCACAATAAACTGTATTTTCTGAGCCATACCCTTAGAAAGCTCTTGTATTTTCTTTCCCCACCAATCCCCTATCTCAAAACGATCAAACCAAAATTTGAGCCTTTCTTTGGCGTCGTGCTTAGAAAGTCCCTTTAATTGCGCCAAATACAGAGCCTGTTCTCCTACCTTCATATTTTTATACAATCCACGCTCTTCTGGTAGATAGCCAATTTGAGAAATATGCTCAGGCTTTAGAGCCTCACCACCAAAAAAAACTTTCCCTTGATCAGGATAGGTTATCTGATTGATAATTCTAATCAAAGTGGTTTTTCCAGCCCCATTGGGACCTAAAAGTCCGTAAATACTATTCTCGGGGATTTCAAGGGAAACACTCCTTAAAGCTGTGTGATTTCCAAACTGTTTGGTAACCTCATCAACTACCAAAATATTGTTCATGTAATCGATTTAGTCAAAGATATTGAAATGTTTTAAAAGGCAATTTTAAAGGGTACGATTAGCACCTCATTTTAACATTGTTTTATTAAGACCAGAATCAAATCGTAATTAAAGCTTTTTTATAAAAACAAAACCCACCCTTAAAATTAATTAAGGATGGGAAAAAAATTGCTATGAAAAAGAAAATTAATATTGGTTTCCCAATATTAAGTCAAATATACGTTTTTTATTTAAAAACCAATACTTTTCATACTAAGAGAACATATCTTTTACTTTTTCAAAAAACGATTTGTCAGATTTTTGGGGTCTAGGCTCAAAATTATCGGTACCCTGCATCCTTTCAAAAAAATCTTTTTGCTCTTTATTTAGTTCTTTTGGCGTCCATACATTTACATGAACCAAAAGGTCTCCACTACCATAACCGTTTAAACTTGAAATACCTTTTCCGCGCAAACGTAAAATCTTACCAGATTGTATTCCTAATTCCAGTTTTATCCTGACTTTACCTCCCACAGAATCTATTTCTTTAGACGTTCCCAATACCGCCTCGGAAAAACTTATGTACAAATCGTAGTGTAGGTTATCACCTTCTCGTTTTAAGGTGTCGTGTTCGTGGATTTCAATGGCCACCAATAAATCTCCTGGCACTCCATTGCCTGGCGCCTCATTACCCTTATTTGGTACTTTCAGCTGCATGCCCTCTTCTACTCCTGCAGGAATATTGATGCTGACGGTTTCTTCCGTAATTTTTAAACCTTGAGCATCTGCATCTCCGGGCTTACCGTCTAACATTTGGCCAGCTCCACCACAAGCGCTACAGGTCGCTGCGGTCTGCATTCTTCCTAAAATAGTATTTTGTATTTTGGTGACTTGACCGCTACCGTTACACGTAGTACACGTTTTATAGGTAACGCCTTCGGCTTGGACTTTACGTCTTACCTTAACTTTTTTCTCTACACCGTTGGCAATCTCTTCCAAGGTAAGTTTCACCCGTATCCGTAAGTTACTTCCCTTAACCCTGCGTTGGCCACCACCACCGAAGCCACTGAAACCTCCAAATCCACCTCCGCCAAATCCGCCACCGCCAAAAATATCACCGAATTGACTAAAGATATCATCCATATTCATTCCGCCGCCGCCAAATCCACCACCACTTTCAAAAGCAGCGTGTCCAAATTGGTCATATCTGGCTTTTTTATCAGCATCGCTCAACACCTCATAGGCTTCAGCAGCTTTTTTAAAGCGCTCTTCTGCACTTGAATCACCGGGATTCTTATCCGGATGAAACTCAATCGCCTTTTTTCGATATGCCTTTTTAATTTCCGCAGCAGAGGCACCCTTGGTTATCCCTAGAATTTCGTAATAATCTTGCTTCATACCTTTGTTTTAATTTCCTACCACCACCTTTGGATGACGTATAATCCTATCACCTAGTTTAAAACCTTTCTCTATAACATCTATAACCTTGCCTTTCATTTTTTTACTTGGAGCGGGTATTTGTGTAATAGCTTCGTGAATGTCAGCATCGAAAGTATCACCAACCTTAACTTCAAGCTCTTCCAAACCTTTGGAGTTAAGGGTTTCTCTAAATTTACCACTAATCAGCTCTACGCCTTTGAACATCTCCTTGTCCTCCGATTTGGCTATCTCCTTTAAAGCCCTACTAAAATCATCCAGCACGGGTAATAATGAAACTATGACTTCCTGTCCGGCTGTTTTGAACAAATCCATTCTTTCCTTGGATGTTCTTTTCTTATAATTTTCAAACTCAGCAAAAAGTCTAAGAAATTTATCTTTTTCTTTTACTACATCTGCACGTAAAAGTTCTTCTTCCGACTGCTCAACTTGATCATTTACTTGGTTCTGTTCCGTAGTGTCTACCTCCTTTTCTTGCGAAATAGCATCATGCATTTCTTCCACCTTACTTTTATTGTTCATATGATTTTCGCTATATTATTGTCTTTTTTCAAAGTGGCAAAAGTACTGCCAATTCTTCAAAAATGTCAAAATGTCATTAAACTTTACAAAAAAATCCGCCAATAGCAGATTAAAATTTCAGTTCAGTGCGGGTGTATATATTTATGGTGCATACTTATTGCGGACATTATTTTCAGGAATATTACACATGCCACTTTTATCATAAATATTTTCCAGAGCATTACATATATTCTGATATTCAAAAATAAAGCCCTCCTCTTCTATCTTTTTACTACTTACCCGCTGACTTGCAAATAAAATATAGGACATTTCCCCCAAAATAGTCTGCATTATAAACTTTGGAATATTGGGCAAGAATAAAGGTTTCTCCAAAATCTTAGCAATTTCCTTTACCAATCTATTATTTGTTACCGGGTTTGGCGAAACACCATTAAATACACCCTTGAGGTTGCTCTCGGCAATAAAAAGAAACATCCTTGATAAATCTGAGATATGAATCCATGATTGCCATTGCTCCCCTGAGCCAAAAGCCGCTCCTGCATAATACTTTATAGGCTTTGCGATTTCGGGCAATGCACCTCCGTTGGCAGACATTACCAATCCTATTCTCACCTTGCTAGTCCTTAAATTCAACGTTTCAAACTCATTTATTTTTTTTTCCCAAGCGAATACTACTTCTCCTAAAAAACTATCATCTACTGCTGTTTCCTCTTCGTGATAATAGTGATCAACCGAGTTTGGATAAATACCTATAGCCGATGCAGAAATGAATGAGGTCACTTTATGATCCTTAGACTTATCTAATACTTCATATAGCACATTTAAGGTATCTATTCTGCTTTCCAATACCTCTTTCTTGTAGGAAGAGGTCCATCTTTTAGAAATACTGGCTCCTGCTAAATTTATGATGACCGAGACATTCATTAGACACTTCTCATCTATCTCACCTACTTTAGGATTCCAATAGAAACCCTGATAATTAAGTTTTGAAACCAACTTTTTCTTGCTGGTGGTAAGAAAATTTACGGTATACCCTTTAGCGAGGCATTGTGCTACCAACTCTTGCCCTACCAAACCTGTTGCGCCTGTAATCAGTACTTTCATATCTCAAAGGTATTAGTTTTGTATAAAGCCAAGGGTAGCTTTAATTAGGATTTAACAGTGTTGTTGAATGTGCTGACTACCATAGGCTAAAAATCTAAAGCTCTAAAGCTCTAAACCAAGGTATTATAAAGGTTTCTTTCCCCTGAGCATTTCCCGCTTTCCTGGTGGGCCAGGAAGGCGTTCTACAATAAAACCAACCTCCTGCATAGCCCTTCTTACACTGCCCTTTGCAGCATAGGTCACCAAATACCCTTCTGATTTTAAGGCACAATACATCTTTCTAAAAATAGTAACTGTCCATAATTCTGGCTGTACTCTAGCTCCAAAAGCATCAAAATAGATAAGGTTGAACATTTCCTGCGCTTCAATATCATTGAAGTCCATTTTCTTTTTAGTGAGTGTGAAAAATGGGGTGATTTCTGTTGGTATTTCCCAAGGAGCTTCATGCAATTGCTTAAAATCGTTCTCCTTATTGGGCACCATTAGTGCTGTAACATACTCTAATTGACTGGCCTCTTCCCAAGCAACGGGATAGGCCTCGGCACCACAATAGGTAACCTTGTATTTTCCATTTCCTGCCTCCAACAAAGTTATAAATGCGTTTAGGCCCGTACCTAAACCTATCTCAAGAATATCCACAGCGGTATTGTCAAACAAATCGAGCCCATGTCTTATAAATACATGATAGGCTTCTTGTATGGCGCCATGTTTGGAATGATACTGCTCATTCCAATCGGTTATCTGGATGGTTTTTGAACCATCACCGGTAGTAATAATTTCGCGTTTCAAACTACTCCTTTATCAAGACTCCATCGGCCTCAAAACCGTAAGTTCTTTTGGGTGCGATAATCTTGGCTAATTCTTGAGTTGTTGCTCCACCATCTTCCGCATAATGTTTCTGGTCTTGCACGCTCATGGTTTCAACGAAGGCCAAACCATTGACCACAACGTCCTTTCCTTCTATGTCCATAGGTATAAAAAAACCGTAGTCCTTAAACTTAACCATAGCTTCTTCGCCATTGGCCAACTCTAATTTCATCCAGCAGCCTTTTGCCTTACAAACCTCTTTTACCTTGGCAATAAATTTTGTTTGAAGCGTATCGTTTTGACTCATTGCATTATAATCAGCAAGCATCTTTTCTGTATTCTTTGCATCAACTGCTTCAATTTTTTCTCCGAAGGAACGAAGTATATTTTGAGCACGCTCTTGATTCTGTCCCTTGCATGATAATCCCATCGCAAAAACAACAAGTAAAATGTTAAAACTTTTCATATTATCCAAAAATTTGATTTCCAATACAAAACTGGTCATTTTTAAACTAAAAAAGAAGCGACCCTTGGGATATTTGATTAATTTTAAACTTTAAATTAATCTATTGATGAACATCGAAACAAACAGTATTTCTATAGAACGGGTTAAAACTTCAAAAATTGACCAAATAGATTTCGACAATTTGGCCTTTGGTTCGGTATTTACCGACCACATGTTAGTTTGTGATTATAAGAATGGTGAGTGGGAACTTCCTAAAATTATACCTTACCAAGCTATTAGTTTAGACCCATCTTCAAAAATCTTCCATTACGGACAATCTATTTTTGAAGGTATGAAAGCATACAAGGATAAGAATGATGCCATTTTTCTTTTTAGGCCTTTGGATAATCATAAAAGATTTAATATTTCCGCAAATCGGATGTGCATTCCAGAGATTCCAGAGAACTATTTTATGGATGGACTAACGAGCCTGTTAAAATTGGACAGTGCCTTTATACCAAAAAAGGAGGGGTCATCCTTATATATACGTCCTTTTATGTTCGCCACAGGCAAAGGATTTCATGCCTCCCCTGCAGACGAGTACAGGTTCATAATTGCTTGTGCGCCTTCTGGGGCTTATTTTGCAGGTAAGGTAAAAGTATTAATAGAACAGACCTATTCGAGATCTGCTAATGGAGGTGTTGGTTTTGCCAAAGCGGGAGGCAACTATGCAGGGCAATTTTACCCTACTCAGTTGGCAATTGCCAAAGGATACAACCAAGTCATCTGGACGGACGACACGGAACATGAAAATATAGAAGAAGCGGGAGCGATGAATATTTTTGTCCGGATAAACGACACGCTCATTACAGGCCCAACAAGTGATAGAATTTTAGATGGAATTACTCGTAGGAGTATCATAGCGATAGCCGAAAAAGAAGGTATACCTGTAGAAGTTCGAAAAATAACAGTAACAGAGGTGGTAAATGCAGCTAAAGAAGGTACCTTGAAAGAAATGTTTGGAGCTGGAACAGCAGCGGTTATATCTCCTATTTCTGCTTTTGGTTTCAAAGACACTGATTATCAGTTACCGCAACTAGATACCCCATACGCTGAAAAAATAAAGAAAATCATTACTCACATCCAATACAATACCTCCGAGGATTCATACGGATGGCGTTATAAAGTAACAAAATAAAAAAAGGGCTTTGCGCCCTTTTTTATTTGTTCAAAATTGCTTCAATATTTGGCTTAAAATAATTAGGCCCCTTCAATACCTTGCCATCCTCACGGTAAATAGGTTTACCATCTTCCCCGAGCTTGCTCATGTTGCTGCGTTGTATTTCGTTAAATACCTCGGCTATCTTATGCTGCATTCCGTGTTCTAAAATAGTACCGCAAAGAATGTAGAGCATATCGCCAAGGGCATCTGCCACCTCAACCATATCCTTGTTCGTAGCCGCTTCAATATATTCCTTGTTTTCCTCGTCCATTAAATTAAACCGTAAAAGGTTTTTGGCTGTACCTAAATCCGATTTTAATTCATTGGAAACCCCCATTCCAAAAGTCTCATGAAATAGCTTAACACAATTAATTTTATCTTCCATATTTTTAAATATTATCGATTTTACATCAATTTAATTTCACCTTCACTAAGTACCTCTCCGTAAAGAAAAAATAACATCTTTAATTTTTACTAAAAAAATTTAAGGACAAAAGATTACGAAGGACATGTGCTTTTGAATTTTTAGTTCTAGATTAATATCACATAACTATATTTTAATTTGAAATATAGAATTATTATGGCTTATTTCACATTAACTATTCTGGTTTTCTAGTAGCTTTGCAGAAAAACATAAAATATGTTCAGCAGCGGACAATTAATTTTTGGAGCCCTTTTTGCCATAGTATTTCTTATCATTATCATAATCTCTTATAAGAAAGATTTAAAATTGCACCAAAAAAACTACAAAGGAGTCAAATGGGTGGGTGTATTCTTCATAATCTTCTTATTAACGCTATTCTTTATTAAGTATTTCCTTAAAAATTAACCTATTTTTTAATTACACAACAAAAATAGGGTCTTAGACAACAAAATATCGATTTTGCTCGTAAAATATACCAAATGGAGTAATTTTGCGTTATCTCTCTATAAAAGGTGCAATAAATTATGATGACTTTTCTTACTATTTTTTTAATATTAATTGGGCTTAACGCTATAATGGTATTGGCAAGCTTGCCTACACGGAATAAAAAAGCAACGAAATCCTCCCCTAAAGTTGCCAAAACTTCCGGTTCCATTATCTACCCGATTAATTTACTTGTTTCCGAGCTGAAAAAAGCGGTTTAGTTTTTTACCTTTAACAAGTATGAAACAGTTTCTACTTGTTTTTTTAGGAGGAGGTCTGGGAAGTGTTCTCCGATTCTGGATGTCAAAAACACTTAATCCTTATTTTTCTAATTTCTATTTTGGAACGTTCTCTGTGAACATTCTTGGCTGTCTTATCATTGGTTTTATTTTAGGTTTATCCATGAAAAACGATTTACTTACCCAAAATCAAACTATTTTACTTACCACCGGATTTTGCGGTGGCTTTACTACTTTTTCTACTTTTGCCCTTGAGGGGCATCTATTTCTGAAAAACTCAGACTTGGTCCACTTTTCACTGTATACAATTTGTAGCATCCTTGTTGGCATAATAGCCGTTACCCTAGGCCTATGGATTTCCAAATTGTTATAGAACTAACATTCTACCTCAGGTTTCTTAAATTTTAAAGAATTTTCTTTTTTTTTGCCCATACACTACGTATTCTTTATCAAAAGAGTGTTTTTGGTAATATATATCCATTTGTAGACCTAATTTGACTATCCCTAATAATTATATCCATAATTAAATATTAATAATTAAAGCATACCCATAATTTTATGGGGTATAAATCAATATAAATATAAAAATTAGGTAATACACCCCTAAAAAATTAGCGTGTTAAAATTTTAACATACATTTGGCTAACACAAAACCAATATTAAAATGAAAAAAATCGAGGCAATTATCAGAAAATCCAAATTTGACGATGTCAAGGAGGCATTGCATCAAATTGAGGTTAATTTCTTTAGTTACTGGGATGTAACTGGGGTTGGAAATGAGAAACAAGGTCATGTATACAGAGGTATCTCCTACAGCACCGCAGACATACAACGAAGATATCTGTCTGTAGTTGTATCCGATGAATTTTTACAAAAAACCGTAGACGCAATTTTAGAAGCAGCTTACAGCGGAAATGTTGGAGATGGTAAAATCTTCGTATCCGATGTGATTGAAGCGTACCGAATACGAACAAAAGAGAACGGACAAGCTGGCATTAACTAGAGCTACTTAAAAAATCTACAACAATAAACTAAAACTTTTAAAAATGGACGCAGGATTATTTACAGCGAATAATGTATGGATGATGTTAGCTACCGCATTGGTATTCTTTATGCATACTGGCTTTGCTTTTTTAGAAATAGGACTTACTAGACAGAAGAACACTATTAACATATTATTTAAAAACATCTTTATAATCACAGGAGGACTTCTTCTTTATTACGCTTTTGGATTTAACTTAATGTACCCAGGTTTTGAAGATGGAGATATGGGCCTTCTAAAATTCGCAGGATTTGGAATTGCAGCCCCAGAAGGTGGCATGACAGTAGAATACGCGAGTGGTGGTTATACATGGTGGACAGATTTCCTTTTTCAAGGAATGTTCGCAGCAACAGCAGCAACTATAGTTTCTGGAGCGGTTGCAGAACGTATCAAAATAGGTTCGTTCATGATATTTACTGTTATCTATGTAGGATTGGTATACCCTATAGTAGGTGCTTGGAAGTGGGGCGGTGGTTTCCTTGACTCTTGGGGGTTCTACGATTTTGCAGGCTCTACACTCGTGCACTCTGTTGGCGGATGGGCTGCCTTAGTAGCCATAGCGCTATTAGGAGCAAGAATAGGCAAATTTGGTGAAGATGGTAAACCGAAAGCAATTCCTGGTCACAGTATCCCTATGGCAACCGCAGGTGTTTTAATTCTTTGGTTAGGATGGTTCGGTTTTAATGGCGGTTCTGTACTTTCTGCTGATCCGGAACTAACTTCCTTGGTATTGGTTACTACAAGTTTGGCTGCAGCGGCAGGAGGTTTTGGTGCTATGATTCTTTCTACTATCCTTTATAAAAATCTGGACTTAACCATGTTCCTAAATGGTATACTTGGTGGTCTTGTAGGTATTACTGCTGGTGCAGATCTTATGTCACCAAACGAAGCAGTGGTAATTGGATTCTTAGCTGGAATCATCATAGTTCTTGGCGTAGCGTTAATAGATAAATTAAAATTAGATGATCCAGTTGGAGCGGTAACAGTTCACCTTATTTGTGGTATTTGGGGTACGCTGGCTGTAGGTATTTTTGGAGCTAAAGCTGGAGGTGATCAATTTTTAACACAGCTTTATGGCGTTTTGATTGTAGGAGCTTTCTGTGTATTAGCCTCTGGTATTATTTTAGGCGTGTTGAAAGCAACACTGGGTCTGCGTGTTTCCAAGGAAGAAGAGCTAGAAGGCTTGGATATTCATGAACACGGAATGGATGCATACCCTGACTTCACAAACGATTGATACATATAAAATAGAAACGGAGCGTTTTGCAGAACGCTCCGTTATATAACCTTTTCAACAAATTCAATTTACTCAATTAAAACAATCCAATTAAGGATTATAAAATTAGAACTTATGAAAGCGATTACCTTAACAAAATTCGTGAAAAATATATTTCTATCATCACTAATTATCTTTTCTTTAACCTCTGTCCTTGCCCAGGATGAAGAAGAAAAATCAAAATTCTCCGTAAGCGGTTCTATAGACGCATATTACAGAGCAAATCTAAACGCTGGTAATGGACTAGATGCACAATCGCCTGGCAGCTCTTTCGCTAATCTTCCCGGTTTCGCATTGGGCATGGCAAATGTAATAGGTAGCTATGAAGGTGAGAAAGTAGGTTTTGTTGCAGATTTAGTTTTTGGCCCAAGAGGTACAGATGCTATTTTCGCCTCCCCTATGTATTCCTCGACTGGGGATATTGTAAATCAGTTATACGCTTATTGGAATGTAACAGACAAGGTGAAAATAACCTTTGGTAACTTTAATACCTTTTTAGGTTATGAGGTTATTTCTCCAGTGGCCAACTTTAACTATAGTACGTCTTATCTTTTTTCTTATGGGCCATTCTCACATACAGGTATAAAGGCAGATTTTGCCTTATCTGATGATTTAAGCTTGATGTTAGCTGTAATGAATCCTACAGATTTAACAGAGTTTAATCCTAGAGGACAATATGCCTATGGTGTGCAATTGGGCTACAGTGGACAATACGCAAATTTACTTATTGACAATGGATCTTTTGAAATTGATTATACAGGTGGAGTTGATATTTCTGATACGTTCTTTCTTGGGTTGAACGCTGCAATTTTTAGTGGTGATACCGACGATGGGGTAGGAAGTTTTTCAGGTGTGGCTTTATACCCACAGTTAGCAACTTCTGAGAATTTTACGATAGGTTTACGTGGGGAATATTTTGCAGAGAGCGATTTCTTTGGCGCAATCGGTGCAGTGGATGCCGTAGGAGATGCAAGCGTTTTCGCTGTAACATTAACAGGAAGTGCAACTATTGGTAATCTAATAATAAAGCCAGAGTTCCGCTTAGACAGTGCTTCTGAAGATGCAACTTTCGTTAATGGTGATGGAGAACCACTTAGCAGCTTAAGCTCATTTGTTCTAGCAGCTGTTTATTCCTTCTAGGATAATATGAATTAATGGTTGATTTTTATAGTTTAAACGAGAAAGCCCGGTTTTAAAAACCGGGCTTTTAATTTACTTTTTTTTAAAATCTTTTACTCCTGAAAGCACGCTCGTAGCTAAATTATTAATTGCCGGCACTAAAGGACAGGAATACTTCTTGTTATAGGCACAATAGGGATTATAGGCCTTATTAAAATCCAAAACTATCGTATTGCCTTGTGAAATTCTCAAATCAAGGTAACGACCTCCACCATACGTTTGTTTGCCATTGGTTTGATCAGTAAAGGGTAAAAAGAGATAATCTTCATAGCCTTTTTCTTGAGTCAATTCTGCATTCTGATAGATTTCTAAAGTATGCTCTTTACCGTTTAAGCTAAATATTGCAATACCGTACACCTTTTCTTGCGACTTTCTATCTGTATTAGTGGGCATTAAAAATGGGAGTGCCTCCGGCGTCCGCTCCAAAGCTGCGACAATCACATAATTAGTGTCCGGCGCAAAAAAATCGAGTGTCTCAAAATCTATACGAAATCTGTCGGCTAACGGGGATTCTTCTGGGTTTTTGAACTCTGCATTTAAATCCTCCTGAAATTTAAGAATCGCTATCATTTTATCAGATTTAACTACGAGGGTGTTTTTCTCTTTTACATCATGGTATTTTTTACCTTCTTTACAGGATAAGAGGGTTGCTAATAAAAACAGTAAAGTCATCTTAAATAATCTCATGTCTTCATATTTTAAACAAAAATACACTTTTAGCTGAAGTGCGTTTTGAATTTCATTGTACTTTACCAAACGATTAAACCTATTCCTTATGAAAATACTTTTTTATGCTTTTTAGTCTTATTCGTATTCATCATATGCGGCTCGGATGAAAAACACCCTAAAAACACCGAAACCCGTTTTACACCAGATTTGAAACCCGATAGATACAATGCCGCGTTTCTTATCATGAATGGCCTTCACAATAGGGGGTTTACAGCATCTTACGATATATTTCAACACACCCATTATAGAGAAAACATCAAAGCTATCAACACTTTTACGGTAGCAAATACGCTAGCGCCGGTAACTTCTTTTGAAAGAGTTCGCTTTTTGCCTGATTTTGACTACACCAAAGATTCCTTACCCAACATAGACATTTTGGTTGTGCCTAGTGCAGAACATTACTTGGATACCGACTTAAAGGATAGTCTATTATTGAATTTTATAAAAAAGTAGACCAGAAGGCACTTTTTATGACAAGCCATGGCGATGGGGCTTTTGTATTGCCAAAAACAGGAATTTTAGACGATGCGGTTTCTACCATCTTTCCGAGTGATATTGGCAGCTACAGAAAAATGTTTCCCCATTAAAGCATAAAGGACAGTGTTCTTTTCGTACACGACGGCAAATATAGTACCTCTGTCGGTGGTGCCAAAAGCTTCGAGGCCGCACCCTATCTTTGTGAGTTTTAATATGGTAAAGAAGTTGCAATTCCCCTAGCCAAAGGATTGGTCATAGCTTGGGATTTGAACACCGTACCACATCTTAGTCTACCATAATATCATAACGCGCACTGTTTAAATATTTCTCTACCAAAGTATTAAACTCGGGTGTAATCCTGAACAAAGCCGTGTGCTCTAAAGCATACAACTCAGTCTTATTTTTATATCCCTTTTTTAATAATTCTTCTAGATAAAAAAGTGCCGTACCATAATCCTCTACCTCTGCACTGTTAGAAATTATATTAAGATAATACACAAAATTCTGTGGTTCTGTAGCGGTCTTTAACATGTATAGAAAGGTCAAAGCTTCTACATCAATCACTTTATCATCGGACGCAATCATATCTATGGTATCCTCGATTAACGCATTTACATAACCTCGAAGTCTATGAGACATTTGTTTGTTATACAAACTAGCGCTTTTGCCTAGTTTGTCTAGCTCGTCCATTTGGTAAATCCACCAACCTAAATTATTGTAATTATAGGTCATCACATCCTCTTCCAAAAAGTATACATAATCCTCCTTAGTAAAATTCTCCTTAAGCAAAACACTATTTTGATTTCGCCTTTTTGTTCTAAAAGAGCTGGTTTTACGTACTTGTTTTAGAATACTCTTTAAAGAATCCAACTCCATCAAAGGATTATATATCCTTATCATTTCCGATAGTTCATGCTCCGCTAACAATGGTTTTTCATCAGAAAATAGGGTATTGGCAGCTATTAGTGACAGTTTATAGGAAGCCGTCATCATTTGCTCATCTTTAGGTGTTTTTCCCTTGGTCATAGCAGACAAAGTCAATATACGTAATGCATTGGTAATCATATCTGTGGACGGCCATTTATGACCTCCATCAAATAAAAGTAGCTGATTGGGGAACTTTAATCTATCAAGCACCTTACGAGTTTCCAGCATATCAATGAAATTATAATCTTCCCGACCTACAATTCCCACGAAATAAAACGGATTCTTTGAACTAAGAATTTCCATATTCCCAACAGCTGCACCACAGGAAACAACCCCTTTAATCCCCTTAATGAAGTTTGGAATTATGGATGCAAACCTTGCAGCATTTGAAAAGCCCGCCGTATAAGCACGTTCCTTTTGCAACGGCAACAAGTCATAGGCTGCATTCAAGAATCTATTGGCAATGAGAATATTCCTTGATAACGATATGGTATCATTGGTATTATTAGACGTAGCCAGAACATAGCCCTCTTGCTCCGCAGCATCCTTAAACATGGAAAGCGCCTGTTTCCCCTTACCCTCCATATCAAATACAAATACAATAGGCCAGGTTTGGGTCGTGTCGAAAGTCGTTGGTAAATACACAGAAAAAGTTTCTTGTAACGAATCGTTTACTACCATATTTTCAGTTATTGCACCCTTAATAAGACTAATATTTTGGGCCAGCAACATGCTTGGTAATAAAAAAAGAAAGAGAATAGCGTTTTTATTCATATTAAAAAGTAATCAAAAATCTAGCCAAAATATAATTCTAAAGTTAAGAATTTCATTAATACATTTGCTTTGGATATGATAAATAAACCCAAGTATCCGTATTAGGCAGGTTCGCTGCGAATGGGAGCGTTGGAAATCACATTGGACAGCACAATATTAGTTCTAGTTTCACCATACTGGATAAGTTTATCTATGAATTGTTCTAAATGAAACTGATCTTTGAATACCACTTCCATTACAATATTTTCATTACCCGTAATTCGGTAACAATTTATCACCTCATCAAAGGTAGAAACCAAGACCAAAAAAGGCTTTAACTTCCCCATAAAAGCCCTTAATGTAATAATCGCTTTTAGTTGATGCCCTGTTAGCGAATGTGATACCGTTGCGTTATAGCCCAAAAGGATTCCTGCGTCCTCCATTTTTTTTACACGCTCCCCCACCGCCGGTGCCGTAAGACCAATAGAACGTCCAATATTCGCAAAGGATTCTCTAGCATTTTGCTGCAACAAATTCAATATTTTCCAATTAAGCGCATCTATCTTTATATTCGATTCCATTTTTACTTTTAATACTTATTTTGTAAAGCAAATATATGAAATTGCTTTATAATAAAAAGTATTCTATCCAAATTGCTCAGTAACTTTATCCGTATAAAAGCACTGTTGAAATCTCATGCCAACTAAAAATATACAGCAAATACCGATTTACAAAAAAGCAATGGATCTCTGCTTTATGAGCAGGGAAATTGCCTCTTACGTCTCGCTGAACAAAAATCTATTAACCCTCTATAAATCTAACAGTTTAAGGGACAGCATTGCCAATTCCCTATTAACGGATACCATTCTAATACCCCAGAAAATAGTAATCGCAGAGTTTTCCAAATCCAGTTCCGAACGTATGTTAAGCATTTCTTTTATTAATATAATGATAAGGAATATTAACTCGTATTGCCTAGGCCTCGAAAAAGATGGTGTAAAAGAAATAGAATACCTTCATCTTTTACGTTCTGAAGTACGAAGTTTTAGAAAACATTATAAAAAATGGAAACTATCTATTGATTAGACCTCTGGATATTTCCATTTTCACAAAAAACCCCTAAACATGTAGTTCTGAGTATTTCCTATTGCCTATAATAAGTTACTTTTGATTCTTAAACAGGTTATTTTGAAAGTTATTATTCTTATTAATTGCCAAGACAAGACAGGGATTATAAGTTCGGTTACACAGTTCATTCATTCCCACTCCGGCAACGTTATATATCTAGACCAACATGTAGATAAATCTTCAAATGTATTCTTTATGCGATTGGAGATTGAGTTTGAACCAGAACAGGTTAACATCAATAGTTTTAAAGATGCCTTTAAAGAGACTATTACATTACCTTACGACATGCACTGGAGTCTTCATCTAGATTCCGTAAGGCCCAAAATGGCACTTTTTGTCTCTAAATACAACCATTGTCTATATGATCTTTTGGGAAGGCATAATTCTGGGGAACTTCCCGTAGATATTCCATTTATACTTAGCAACCATCCAGACCTTAAATATATTGCAGACCAATTCAACATCCCTTTTCATCACGTACCGTTCTCAAAAAGTGACTGCCAAGAGGCAGAAGCGAAACAGTTGGCTCTTTTAAAAGAACATCAGGTAGACTTCGTAGTTCTTGCACGCTACATGCAAATTATAAGCAATAGGTTAATCGACGTTTTTCCAAATCGTATCATAAATATACACCACTCTTTTTTACCAGCTTTCGCAGGAGCTAAGCCTTATCATGCCGCTTTTAAACGTGGCGTAAAAATCATTGGTGCTACTAGCCATTACGTTACAGCAGAATTGGATGCGGGGCCCATCTTAGAACAGGATACCACCCCTGTTTCCCACTCACATTCCATAGCGGATTTTATAGCCAAAGGAAGAGATTTGGAGAAGATTGTACTTTCCCGCGCCATTAAACTCCATGTCCTTAGAAAAACAATGGTCTATAACAATAAAACAGTCATTTTCTCGTAAAACCTTACACACTACATAACATATATTATCATGAAAAAAATTGCTTTGATTATCGGAATTACCTTGTTCGTGTCTTGTGCCGAGTTACAACAGGTGGTAAATCAACTTCCGACAGGTACTACCGCTCTAAGCAACGAAGAAATAGGCAGTGGACTGCGCGCTGCACTAGAAGAAGGCATCTACAAGCAAGTAAGTAGACTTAACAAAACAGATGGCTTTTTTAAGAACGACCTAGTAAAAATCCTTTTACCGGAAGAGCTAAGAAAAGTAGACAAGACCCTGCGGGATATTGGTTTAGACAATTTGGCGGACGAAGGACTGAAGGTATTGAACAGGGCTGCGGAAGACGCAGTTTCCGAAGCGACACCCATATTTGTAAATGCAATAAAGGAGATTTCATTCACCGATGCAAAAGCCATTCTATTAGGTGATGACAAAGCCGCTACCAATTTTCTAGAAAACAAGACCACCACAGCATTGTACGATAAGTTTAATCCCGTAATAAAATCTTCTTTTGAAAAAGTAGGTGCGGACAAGATTTGGGCTTCTTTGATAAACAAATACAACAAAATTCCATTAACATCAAACGTAAATCCCAATTTAACGGGTTACGTAACTCAAGAAGCGTTAAAAGGAGTTTATACTATGATTGCCGTTGAGGAAAAAGAAATAAGAACTAAAGCTTCTTCCAGAACAACGGATCTACTTAAAAAAGTATTTGCTTTACAAGACTAAAAAAAGGATAATCCACAACAATATTTAACAAATAGTTGCGTTAAAATTACTGAGTTTCAGGTTCTTGAAATAAAAATATATAGTCCATTTTTTGAAATCGTAATTTTTGAGTTAGTTAGTTTAAAACCGGTGGGAGCACCGGTTTTTTTGTTTATAAACAATGTTATATTACTGAGGTACTAAAACTGAATTAAAAACTGATTTAGGGCGTACTTTTTCCCATTCCTACAAGGTAGCCTATCACCATATTATTAAACAACTGTGGCTGCTCTATATTTACAACATGTCCACAATCTTGAACAATAAATAAATCTGAATTTTGATGAGTCGCTGCAATTTTTTTAATCGTAGGCAAAAACAAGTAATCTTCCTCTCCCATTACATATAGCGTGGGTATCTTTATATCAGCAGATCTAAAAAATCGCAACAAGGGATTAATTTCAGAAGTGAGCTTAAACCATCGTATAAATTCCTTCTGGTATAACTTTTTCGCCTCCCTAACAAATAATAATCTCGACTCCCTGTGGTTTTTATTAGGCATAATAACGAAGGCAAAAAACTTGTAAAGCCATAAATAAGGAACCACTGATTTAAAGACCACGCCCAAACGCATAAGAATTTGGGAACGTAGATTTAATTTCATGATTGCTCCACCCATAATCATGCTTTCTACTCGGTGCGGATGCTTTTCTGCTATATTCCGTATTAAAATAGTACCCAATGAAATTCCTATGAAATGTGATTTTTCTATCTTTTCAAAATCTATTACCTCCAGTATATCGTCTGTAATGGAATCAAAAGTATATTGATCGCTGAAAGCGTTTTTAAGGTTAGGCTTGGAATCGCCGTGACCACGTAAATCTAACAGCAGAATATTAAAGAATTTCCTAAATTCCCTTACCTGCTTGTACCAAATTGAGGAACTGCCTCCAGCACCGTGCACGAAAGTGACCCAAGTAGGAGAATCTTTATGAATGTATTTTGTATAGTTTAACAAGATGTACTTGGATGTCTTTAAACAAAGTCAATAAGCAATGTAGATAATCTTTTTGAATTGAAGGTCTTTTCGTTAAAAAATAAAAGAAAGCAGATTCGCTTTTTAAGTATTCATACCCTTTGTGTTAAAAAAAAGACAAATTACCTGATTATTAGTTATTTAGGATATAGCACCGACATCCAAAACCTGATATCGTACGTATATTTGTAAAAATAAATAATTTATTATGGAAAAGCAATATTGTAAAGTAGGAACAGTAACTCCCATAGCCGCAAAAGCGGATGCAATCACGATGCTAGAATACCAATATCAAAATTTTATAGATAAAGCCTCGAACATCCAATACTCCAACACAAAACTGGGTGATTTTTTTGAGCTAAAAGCACAAAAAATAAAAAAAGCTTTAGCGGAACTAGTATAACTTACTATAGTTTAGCAAGTTCTTGCTTCATCTGAACTTGTAGTTCTTCTGCCTTCTTTTGTGCTACTCTAGCATAATCTGCTTTGTTGGAAGCGTAGATTATTCCTCTAGATGAATTTACAAGCAAACCAACATCTTGCGTAATTCCATATTTACAAACTTCGGAAAGACTGCCTCCTTGGGCCCCAACTCCTGGTACCAACAAAAAGCTATTTGGCACAATGTTCCGAATCTCGGTTAAGTATTCTGCTTTGGTTGCGCCCACTACATACATTAAATTTTCTGACCCTTTATAGGTTATAGCAGTTTTAAGCACATGCTTATAAAGCTCCAAACCATCTAACTCCTTAGTTTGAAAGTCATGTGCACCAATATTAGAGGTCAAAGCCAGTAGTATGGTATGCTTATCCTTAAAGGCCAAAAATGGCTCTACGGAATCCTTACCCATATACGGGGCTATGGTTATGGAATCAAAGTTCAAGTCTTCAAAGAATGCCTTAGCGTAGCGGGTAGACGTGTTACCTATGTCTCCTCTCTTGGCATCTGCAATCGTAAATATTTCCGGATACTCCTTATTTAAATAGGTAATGGTTTTCTTCAAAGCCATCCAACCTTTTATCCCATAAGCCTCATAAAAAGCGGTATTGGGTTTGTAAGCAACACAAAGATGATGCGTTGCATCTATAATCGCCTTGTTAAATGCAAAAATAGGGTCTTCCTCGGTAAGCAAGTGTTCGGGAATCTTTTCTAAATCAGTATCTAAGCCGATACATAAGAATGATTCTTTTTTACGAATCTGTATTATTAGTTCTTTCGTAGTCATACAAGACGTATCTTTTGCTATGCTTTTGCTTTGGCTCCCAAAATAGAGACCAACACCAGCGCTATTTAAACGTAACTTTTTTATAGAAAAAAAATCTTTTAGAATATCTCCGACGCCTCTTTTAGTTTCTCTGTGTTTTCCACAAGACTCAATTCATCGATAATCTTCTGAATATCTCCATCAATAATATTTGACAAATCATATAAAGTTAGCCCAATGCGGTGATCCGTTACCCTTCCTTGTGGGTAGTTATAGGTCCTAATCTTTGCGGACCGGTCTCCACTACTTACTTGAGAGTTACGTTTAGCCGCATCCTCTTCCTGCTTTTTGGCTAGCTCAAGATCATATAATCTAGAACGTAATACTTTAAACGCCTTATCCTTGTTCTTGTGTTGGGATTTTTGATCTTGGCACTGCGCTACAAGTCCTGTAGGAAGGTGGGTTAAGCGCACTGCAGAATAGGTCGTGTTTACAGATTGCCCACCAGGACCTGATGAACAAAAGAAGTCTACACGTACATCCTTGAGCTCTATTTGAACGTCAAAATCTTCGGCTTCGGGCAAGACCATGACCGTGGCTGCACTCGTATGTACTCTTCCTTGGGTCTCCGTCTGCGGAACACGTTGCACTCGATGTACTCCGGCTTCAAACTTTAAGGTTCCGTATACATCCGTACCAGATACTTCAAACTGAATTTCCTTATACCCACCGCTGGTACCCTGACTTAAATCTATGACGTTGGTTTTCCAACCTTTGCTTTCGCAATATTTGGTGTACATACGAAATAAATCACCTGCAAAAATACTAGCCTCGTCCCCGCCCGTTCCGGCACGGATTTCTACAACTACATCTTTAGCATCCTCTAGGTCTTTGGGAATAAGCATTAACTTTATTTCCTCTTCCAATTTTGGAAACTCTGATTTGGCATGATCTAATTGCATTTTTGCCATTTCCACCATTTCGGCATCACTACCATCTGATATAATTTCCTCTGCTTCTGAAATATTATTCGTTAGCTCCAAGTAATAATCTCTTTTGGCCACCAAAGCCTTAAGATCACTATATTCCTTTGTAAGCTGAACATAGCGTTTTTGATCTGTAATGATATCAGGTTGAATGATTAAATCGGAAACCTCATCAAAACGTTGTTTTACAATATTTAACTTGTCTATCATATGTGTGCGTCACTAGTCCTGCGAATTTACGATAAATTTGTACATTTAATGCCGTACGTAGTTGTATTGAACCCTTAGCTTTTCGTTTAAAAAAAAAGCCTAATTTGGAAATTTTACCTTCAGTTTATAATCATCGCACAATTATTTACGATTTTTCTGTTAAGCATAGCTATTCCTTTACTTCTTCTAATAGGTATTAAACTAGTTTTCTTTGCATTACTACATGCGCTGTATTATAAGAATACATTGAAGAAACGACCTCTCTTCTATCAAAATTTTTCTATTTCGCAGGTCCATTTGTTTATCGGGTGCTTTCTAATAGATGCACTTTTATCATCTACCATTTTTTATATCCTAAAACTATTTTGAAACTGGAATTGGATAACATACAGCTGAACTTTAACTCAAGGAAAAATTTAGGAGGGGTTTATTTGTATGCAGAATCGGGCAAGATTACAGCCATATTAGGAAGAAACGGTTGCGGCAAAACATCCTTGTTACGAATTTTATTTGGAAGCCTGAACCCTAAATACGGCAATGTAAGACTGAACGGAATCCATCAATATAAGAAACTTTATAAGACAGGAAAGGTAGCTTACCTACCCCAACATCGCCTTTTGCCAAAATTCATGAAAGTACAAGATGCGTTTAAAGCTTTTGCGGCAGACTGGACTGTATTTGTTGATTTATTCGAGTCGTTTAGCTCATATAATCAAGGAAAGCTAAAACACCTGTCTTCTGGAGAATTATGACTTTTAGAATCCTATCTTATATTGCATTCGAATAAAAAAATTATCCTTTTGGACGAACCCTTTTCCTTTATCGCGCCTTTATATGTGGCTAAAATAAAAACGATTATCAACCATAAATAATCCGCCAGCATCATAATTGTAACCGACCATTTTTACAAAGAAATCCTAGATATCAGCGATGCACTATACTTTCTTAAAGACGGTTCTTACAAAGCTATTTATTCCGCAGCGGAATTGGAACAGGAAGGTTATTTGGTCCGCACAGATTAAGCCTCCTTAAAGTCTTTCCAAAACTACGTATGAGGTAACAACGCGAAACTTGATTAATCCTGAAGCCCTATTTACTTTAAAAAACTTGAGCTTAATTAAAAGGGGTCTAATTACCGCATTTCATCCAATAAAATACCACTGCTCTTTACTAGTTTATTATCTGCATCCACCATAATAACTTCCGTACCATCCAATTGGTTCACCAAGGCCAAACCTTGATCTCGCCCCATATTCATTATGGCCGTAGTCAGCGCATCACAGCGTTCTGCGCTTTTATAAAACACAGAAACACTGTTTACTCCAGTAGCAGGGTAACCTGTTCTTGGGTTTATAAGGTCTGAATATTTGGTTCTGTTGATTATTACAAATCGTTCAGAATTGCCTGCGGTAGCTACCGAGGATTCCAAAATGTGTATCCATGAAAAAATGGTATCCGTACTTAAAGGATTTCTAATACCTATCCGCTATTTTCTCCACTTATTTTTTTCCCCACGCAGTAACAACACCGGCTGTATTAATTACCCCTGCCACTACTTGTTTGGATACCAGTAATTCCTTTGCTTTATCTGCAGTGCATCCCTTGCCAATAGCACCAAAAAAAGTTTTCATTTCTTTTTTGGATAGGAAGACGGACCGATTGGTAGCATCAAGTAGTATCTTTTGATAGCTAATTCGCTTTGGCTTTTAAATCCTGAGATTTAGTTGGCATAGTGGTCATGGAACCATCAAACGTCCAGATAGCTTGTATACCAGCAAAAGTAATATCAAAAGCACCATTGGTAATTTCCGAAATCTGCTTGGAACGCTCAATCAATTTAAAAAGCTCCAAACTTACTTTTATAGGCATAATGCCTGCATTTTTATTAATCAAAGAAATTTCTGATTTGTCATCCCAAGAGGATATCAGTTTCTCAATTCTTCTAATTTCACCAGTGGCTTCTTGTATGTTGATATATACCAGTTCCTCATCTTCCGACACCACAGTAATATCAAACCGAATCCCCATAGCGTCATCGTTTTTTACTGTTACGTAATTTTTGTTCTGCGTATATACGATACTGGAGAATAAACCAAGCACCACAACATACGAAGTACGAGCTCCTAGGCTATCTTTTATAATACCTTTGATTAACACAGCGCTGTACGCGCCAATAATGGAAAAGAGAGGCTAGTAAAAACAATTCGTAGCTTTGGGGCTAGGGGAAATACTACCTTAGCTAAGGACCATACTTAGCTTATTCAAAAACGCGCAATATGTCCCCATTAAGCTCCGTATTATAAATTTTAAGGGCTCTTGGCGTACTATTATTTGGAGTCACTAAAGGGGTGCCATCCTGACTAAAACGGGAACCGGCAGGGGCATGGACATTACAATGAAATGTCCCACCATCTCGACTATCAAATCTCACCTGATCGAACTGTTTGTGACTACAAATTTGGCTAGCGGCTATAAAATCACCCTCCAAGTTTCTAACTACCACCACTAAATTTTTAAGAATAAAACCACCATTATTGGTCAACTTGACAGCTTCAGCGCTAGTCAAATCTATGGTGAAATCTACATTTGTGGGCGTAGTTACGATATTTCCGTCATTCCCGTCATCGGTGGAGCAGCCTCCAAGACACGGAAAAGTAATTACTAAGGCAGCGCCAGCGCCTAAAGTTCTTAAAAAATCCTTTCGTTCCATAACCGCTATTTATACTAAATAACGCTAGAATAGGTACAATCGTATCCTCTAATATTCAAAGATGCCGTACGTACTTTTAATTGTTAACTTTTTGGTTTCGGAAGCCTCAACTGTGCCAATAACTTGGGCGGCAACGCCAAAGGAATTGGCTATTTCTATGATATCGTTCGCCAAAGAAGGATTCATATAGATTTCCAATCGATGTCCACAATTGAAAACCTGGTACATTTCTTTCCAATCGGTACCCGACTGTTCTTGTATCAATTTAAACAAAGGAGGAACATCAAAAAGATTGTCTTTAACGATATGTAGGTTATCGATAAAATGGAGAATCTTCGTCTGTGCACCGCCACTACAATGCACCATACCGTGTATATCCGAACTATTGTATTTAGACAGTACCTTTTTTACAATAGGGGCATATGTTCTCGTTGGGGACAACACCAATTTACCGGCATCCAACGGTGAATTCGGCACAGCATCTGTTAATTTAGTTTTCCCGGAATACACCAAATGGGAAGGAACTTCTGCGTCAAAACTTTCCGGGAATTTAGCTACTAAATATTTTGAAAACACATCGTGTCGGGCAGAGGTGAGTCCATTACTTCCCATACCACCATTATATTCCGTTTCGTAGCTGGCTTGCCCAAAAGAGGCCAATCCTACAATGACATCTCCTGCTTTTATATTGGCATTATCAATTACCGCGCTCCTTTTAAGCCGTGCGGTAACCGTAGAATCTACTATGATTGTACGTACCAAATCGCCAACATCGGCAGTTTCACCTCCTGTAGAACGAATGGTAATACCGTGTGTTGCTAAATCGGAAATCAACTCCTCCGTACCATTTATTATGGCTGAAAGTACTTCTCCCGGTATCTTATTTTTGTTCCTACCAATAGTAGAGGAGAGCATAATATTGTCTGTAGCTCCAACACAAATCAAATCATCAATATTCATGATAAGTGCATCTTGCGCAATACCCTTCCAAACAGATAAATCTCCCGTTTCCTTCCAGTACATATAAGCCAACGAAGATTTAGTACCGGCGCCATCGGCATGCATTACCAAACAATAGTCCTCGTCTCCCGTTAAATAATCGGGCACAATTTTACAGAATGTTTTCGGAAAAAGACCCTTGTCTATATTTTTTATAGCATTGTGAACATCTTCCTTAGCAGCGGAAACCCCGCGCTGATTGTATCTTTCACTTGTAAAGGCAGACATATAAACTGTTTTGAAATGCAAAAATAACCAATAGTACGTAGTTATTTTTGCTTAAAACGAATTCTTATACACTACTATTCCCAATTAGGCATGAATGCATTGGTAAAAACAAGTTCATTTTGTATAACCTCCACAGCATCCAATTGCCTCCGAAAAATCTGTTTTTCAGAAATGCCATCATTGGACGTTACAGTGAAAATAATAAAGCCACCATTAGGAGAATATTTAGCATCTAAATTATTAAATCCAGTAGGTTTTTGAGTGTCAATTTCATTGGACGTGTTCGTGGTTAGATTGTACTCGAATATACGGCTGTCTAACAGCCTATATTGGGCATTTTCCGTACCTGAAATATCTCTTGTATACAAAATCCTGTTTCCATCCAAGGAGTAATCCAATCCACCAAAAGCACCGGTGATTCCAGAAATAATAGTCTGCGTTCCAAGATTTGTTTCTGGGCTCACAATTCTTAACTGAGTTCTGTACCCCTGTGAATCATTAATTTTCAAGACTATTTGATTGTCAACCGGGTTGGTGGCAACCTCTGTTATAAATTCTCCATCAAGTGCCTCGTAGACCATTCTAGTCCCCGAGCCATCTGCATTTACAGTGTATAATTTATTGAAATTTGGATAATAGATGGCACTGCCGCTATCATACCAAGAAAACTCTAGCTCATCTTGCCTAAACCCTGCAATAGGTATTTCTTGGGTAAGCTGTCTTTTAGCGGTACCATCCAAATTCATTGTAAAAATATGGGACTCCCCACCAATGCTTCTGATATAGGCCACTTTACCAGTAGCTATATTTGCTTTGGGACGGTAGGTATTAATACCTGTAGCCGTCAATTGTACTTCATTCTCATTTACGTTTACTTCATTTGCTCGCGTTGGTTCACCTCCAGAGAATACGACACTATTACCATCTATACTGCGCACATATAGGAACCTATTCCCTTCTACTCCTTGCAATTGAAAACTACTTATTTTACTCTGCACCGGCTCTGTGATCTCGTCATTGGCGCTTACTTGCCAAAAATAATTAGCTCCGATTGCTAAATTTTCTACCCTAAATACAGTATCTAAAAGAGATTGAAAAACTTGTATTTCTCCTGTATTTCCATTTCTAAGCTCTAAATCATACAAAATTTCATCCACATCATTGGCGGACGAGGACCAGACAAACACTACAGGACTGCGTACATTTCTTTTATTATCTTCTGGAAACAATAGGCTTGGAATCAGCGGACGCATATTACTTACTGACATACTATCCAATTCAAATATGACGTTCGAGGTTTTGTCATTTAATATATTTACGGGCTCGAATGCCGTTTGAAAATCATCTTTTTCTGCCTGCACAGAATAATCTCCAATACTTATGTTCGTTATAGTAAAATTACCTTCCTCATCGGTAAAAACGGTATTGGACGAAGGGTTGGTTGTAACTTTCACATTCCCTAGGGGGTTGTTTAATCCATTAGATACCACTTTGCCGTCTAGAACACCAAAAGATTGATCGCCCAAGGTTTCCTCTTCGCATGCGCAAAAGGTAAATAATACTACAAAAGCCATGAGGCAACTTGTATTTTCAAAATTGGCCATAAGTTATACTATTAATTTATTCAAATTTTTTCCCAAAGCGCCATTCCAAACCCAAACCAAAATTATAGTAAAAGTCATCGCGCACACCATTTACCAAATCATCTATAGCATCCCTATTGGTATGGTTGTTTTCAACATTAATTACCATTGAAAATCTGGAATTTATATTATATTTTAAGGCTAAGCCGTACTGTAAATTGAGTCCAGAAGTATCTTCTGTTAAACTTTCATTTGGTGAGTTAAGGTCAAATATACCCCCCACACCGCCATAGATGTATGGCGTTATCTTATCAAAAGGCAAAAAAGTATAACCCAAAGTTAGATTACCGGTCATGTACTCCTTATAAAAATTTTGTCCGCCTGTAAAATAAAAATAGTCTCCCTTTAAAGCAAGGTCTAATTTAGGAGAAAGGTATTTACCGTACTTAAATCCAGCACCTCCACCTAAAGATTTTTTAGTGAAATCACCATTAAAAACAGGAACATTCCCTGTCATACTAAAACTACTTCTTAAGACCTCACTCGCTTGTTGGCGATTATACAACAACGTAGACTCTTCCTCTAATTTTCTAAGATTATAGAGAGAGACAAGGGAGTCGTTCTCTACAGGTCCTTTTGCAGTGCTCCAAATATTATCTTCTATCCCTTCAATAATCAAAGACTCCACGGCATTTTCAATGGCGTTTTGAATCGCCAATTGAATAGGCTCGTTTTTGGTGATCCCAGTCTCTACCTCTAAAAGACGCTGAAACTTAACATACTTGAAGAGACTGGCGTCCAGTGATTGTGAAAGTATGGTCTTGGAAACATAAACGGTTTTTAATATTTCACCATTAGAAACAGAAACAGCTCTTAAATAAATAGTGATGCGATCTTGGCGGTATTGCGTAGAACCCCCAACTCCAAAATAACGTGCGCCATAGCCACCCGTAATAATATTTGTATCATAGGACATAATACCTCCTTCCAAGAGAATTCCGGCATAAAGCAAAGGCGGTAAATTAGGTTGGCCTTGGGGTGCTCCTGTATACTCCTGCCTTGTTGATCTTATGATGTTCCGCTCATTCAAAAGATTAGAAAGATTTTCGCGCTCTATCGGCGTAAACCATTTAGAATCCTCCAATGCTTTAATAAGCATTGTTGTAGCACCTTGTGGAACTGCCGTACTAAAAGTACTTCCATTTTCAACCGCTTTATATTGTCCGGTCTGATCCTTAAAATTATAAACACCAACGACAATAGGATTTGCTGGCGGTGGCAACGATTTTAAATCGTCCGACTCACTTGTGCTCTCCCCTATCCGAGACGTAGTTGGAGTAACTGGTTGGCTAAAATATGCTCCACAACTGCTAAGCATGGCAAATAAGCCCAATAGGACGGCTTTTTTTAATACGTTCATGTACCTTGGGTTAATTTGGAACAATAATTTGAGTTTGCTCGCCGGTGGTTGTATCCAAAATATTTATGACAAGTCCTTCTCCAGATTCAAAAACCTCCAATAGTAACTCACCTATGTTAAAGGTGCCCGGTTGCAGACCGTCCCCTAACTCAGAATTAAATACTGAGCGAGTCAATTGTCCCAACAGCTGGCGATTAAGACTTTCTTGAAAATTCTGAAGCTCAGAACGCCCATTTTCAAATCCATTATTCTCATCTGTAAATGAGTTTTGTGCATTTGCAGAACTCAATAACCATTGGTAGTTAAAGGTGTTACCTCCAAAGTTTGGATTTATGGGGGTATACACCAATTGCTGTGCATAGGAATGACTGGCCATGCCTATGAAAAAGAATAAAAATAGGAAACGCTTCATAATTAGTATTGAATTGTATTCTGCTGTATTGCTTTATTTTGCAAAAAATATTGATTAACTCTTAGAATTGATTGGTCTACCATCTCTTTGATATATGAAGTTCTTGGATTCAAAAAGAATTGCACGACTAAATCGTCGCCTGCAAAAATTTTCATTTGAGTATTCCCTCCAATCGCTAGCACTTCATCTACTTTAACGATCTTGCTCCCATTTATATTATTGGCGGTGTATGCTAAATAAAACATTTGATAGAAATCCCTACCGGGCTTTGTTTTTGTGCTCTCAAATACCAGGCCAGTTAAGAGATTTACATCTTGCGGCTGGTCGGATGCTATTTTTGGTGCCAGCTCATTTTCATGCACCACTCTAGGCTTCATATCGTCTTCTCCTTCAAAGCCGTTAATGACCACCCTATCTTTCCCAATTACTTTATCGTTCTCATAGATTAAAATAAAAATAATGGTGCGTTGCGCTTCCCCAATAGCAATACTTGTTGTGCTAATATTTTTTCGTTCTCCGGGTTCTATAACAAAGAATTGTTCATCTTCAAATTGTTCTTGGGAGGAATTGTTATTTGATTTTTTTACGATTAGCACTTTGTACCGCAAACTTTTTTTAATGGTCGTTTTGTTGTAAGCGGAAAAGGATATTTTTGTTAGAACAGTTTCCGTTTGTATATCAATTTTGGCCTCTACCTGACTATTGAACTGTGCTTTGGCAAGGTATGGTGTACAACCAAATACTAGTATTATAAAGATAAAATGTAGTCTAGTTAAACACACATTTACTATTTTTTAAAATCTGTCTCGGTAAGGACTTTTTTATGTTGTGCTATTTGCACATTATCCACATCAAAAATAGTAAATACTATTGCTGTGTAATCGTTTGGCTCAAAATTTATTGTGGTACTGGATAATATTTTACTTTCTGCAGGCGCTAGATTAAAAGCACCGCTTTGTTTATTCTTATTTGTATTGCCCGATTGGCCTGTTTTCTCTACACTTAACACATACCTAAAATTCTTGGATTGAGACGTGTTATTTGCACACAAACCGCTAATGCTCACTCTATTATTTTTAATAGGTTCTACGGTAATGGCTGATTTCAACATATCACTTTCTTGTGCCGTGCCAACTAAAGACATTAGTAGCACACCACCTACTACTATTATTTTTTCGAACATAACTACAATGGGTATATACGGTTAATTTGTATTTCGTATAATCAAGCTTTGGGAACCACTGCCCATATTAATTTCCATTTTATCCACGATACTATTTCTCCCGTGAATAACCAAGTTTTGATTATTACCATTTTGTTGTACAGTACGTTGTAATAACTGCTTGTCGTTGAACATATTGTATTCCAAAAGGAGATTGTTGTTCCCATTTTGGGTGACGGAGTAGTCAATCGTTTCTGCTTTTAACTCCAGGTTTATTTGGTTTGAGTTTCCAAATTGATTCAGTTTTACGTTACTGATTGCAGATTGTGTAGCTACATTGGAAGTGTTATTATCTCCAATTTGATTGATAAATACACCGGAATTTGACACATTTATTTCGTTTTGTCCAAGTGGTTCATTGGTTTGTTGTGAAAAGTAATTTAATTGCTGTTGATTATCACTAAAACTTTGGCCTAATTCTTCTTGTTTATTAATTATGCCTTGCGCATTTAAGTTTAAAAACACACCATTAATACATATAAAGAAAATAAATAATTTTAATTTATTCATAGTTTGCCTAATAATATATTTGAATAAAAGTTACGGAACATTTATTCAAATGTTCCGTAACCTAAAATTTTAACTGATAAATATAATAGTCAACTTAGTTACTTTGGGTAACATTGGCTGTATTCATATTACCCGTTTGGTTAACCGTACTAATTTGGCTATTTCCTAATTGATGCACCGTACCTTTATTCATGTTTCCTAGTTGAATAATGGAACTCGTAGAATCAAAACTTCTTGCTTGATTACTAATGCTTTGATCACCTTGATTTACAACATTAATGTTACCGTCACCTGTACTTAAGATGGTAGACATGTTGTTTCCGCCAAACTGATCAACGTTAGCTTTGTTATTGTCACCCATCTGATCAACATCAGACCAATTAGAATCGTTAGCATATTGTCTAACAGTAGCACTGTTACCATCTCCCGTTTGTGTAATGAAGCTTTCACTAGAGTCTTCTAACTGTGTAGTTTTTGCATAATTATTATCACCTACTTGATCTGTGTCAGAAAGGTTTTCATTAGCATCTTGTTTCATTATAGACTTATTCCTAGTACCAGTTTGGTTTGTATAAGCCTCATTATCGTCACCATTAACAGTTACAGTAGAGGTATTGCCGCCAACGTCACCTCTAACCAGATAGCTTTGAGCGGTTTTTGACACATTACCATTTCCAGTTTGTAAAATAGTTGACAAGTTATCGTTACTAAAAGTGACAGTTGATCTAGCAACGTTATCATCTCCTTGTTGATCGATAATACTTTCGTTACGACTACCGATTTGCTTTACGTAAGCATTATTGTCGTGACCTACAGACGTTGTAGTTATTACATTGAATTCTCCGTCTTGAGATCTTGCGAAAGATTTGTTATTATCCCCTGTTTGAACAATTGTTGCAAGGTTATTCTTTACTTTGTAAGGCTGAGAACCAGCTTGCTGTATATCTGACGTATTGTTGTCACCAGATTGAGTCGCATAGGCTTCGTTTTCACCACCACCTTGTTGAAAAACATCAGAATCATTGATATTTCCAGACTGCGTAACTTCAGCTTCGTTAGAAGTACCAGATTGCTCAATATCACTGTTGTTTTGTTGAGCAAAAGCAAATGCTCCAAACATTAGCGCTGCTGCGCTTAAAACTACTTTTTTCATTTTCATAAAATTTAATTATTAAAAAAAATTCAACTATTTCACTACCCGTATCATACGCTTAGAAAAGACCCTAAAAAAAGTTATCAAAGACGTACAATAGTAGTCTTTAACTTAGATTTGAATCGCCAAAAAATGGAAACTCGCTTAAAACTTTTTGGTTGGAAAAAAATCACTTTAAAAAGTGACTGTCGTATGAACGTGGGAGTAATTTATAATTGTTCTCGAGATTAAAAATAAGAACTACATGCATAATTTTTAAAAAAAATCGATGAAATGCGCCTATCTTCGACGTAAACAATTCGAAACCAAAAACTAGGCCTATAGCATTGAAAATTAAGACAGATTTACCTAAAACATAACCAAATCTATTTCACCTTAATACCTTAACAATCAAAACTTTAAACAATATATTTACTAAAAAAATACGAGTTGACCAGTCGTAAATACACAAGTAAGAATTAAGCTATAAAAAAGTAAGAAATAAGATGTGGATTAAAAGAAAAACCCATATTGTAAGCTATCTTCAATTTAGGTCTTGGAATATTAAGGAACAATACAATATCATCCATCCCGTATTTTTAAAGACTCTAAAAAGAGTAAGATTGACCATCAAAAGAAAAAATTCTAAGGAACAAAGCATAGCGATCATCTTTACCCTTTTTTAATTAGGGCTACACAAGTGAATTTTTGGCCCGTGAGCCACTCTTAATTCAATTGCCCACAAGATTGCCTTGTCTACCAATTAAAATGTATTTAAAATAAACCCTACCTTAGAATAGTTATATTTTGAATACTACCCTGGCCTTATACGAATGACCTGCCCCTTAGGTTACGCGCCAAAGCCTTAAAAATTGAGTCCTACAAAAAAAACGATACCCGCTTTTTATAATTTAAGAACAAGAGGGGTGAAATTAAACTAGGTACCACCTAATATAAAACTCGTATTACTGTAAATAAACAAGCGTGAGACTGGTTCAACGACCGATCTCACGCTTAATTACTTAATATAAAGATAATTTTTAAAATTAAAGTGGTTGCATTATAGAACCCAAACTATGCTGTGTAACAGTCGACATGTTTCTGTTCCCATTTTGGTGAACGTTACTGATTCCAGAACCTGCACCATACTGTGTAACAGTCGACATGTTTCTGTTCCCATCTTGGTGAACGTTACTGATTCCAGAACCTGCACCATACTGTGTAACAGTCGACATGTTTCTTCTACCAATTTGTACACCAGTACTTATATGAGCACCACATCCTTGGTCTACCTTAGCGTAATTTCCTGTTCCTTTTTGAGTTACATAAGCCATTGATCCGTTACCTCTTTGCTTAACTCTACTTCTATTCTTATCTCCATTCTGAGACACTTTTAAAAGTAGATTATCACCTTTTTGGTTAACCCAACTCTTATTCTCGTCACCCCCTTTTTGTTTAACAATGGTTTTATTGTCTTGACCAGCTTGAACAATGCTACTGTAGTTTACGTCACTCAATTGATGAACAACTATTTTATTCTTCATATCTTTTTGGTCAATAACACTCTCGTTCTTTTTTCCTCTTTGCCAAACATCGATATAGTTCAATTCGCCGTATTGGTCGATATAACTCTCGTTCTTTTTGCCTCTTTGCCAAACAAAGATTTCGTTTTCTACGCCGTCTTGGTCGATATCACTCTCGTTCTTTTTGCCTCTTTGCCAAACATCGCTATAGTTATCTTTGTCATTTTGGTTGATATCACTCTCGTTCTCTTTGCCTCTTTGCAAAACAACTATACCGTTCAATTCGCCGTCTTGGTCGATTTTACTCTCGTTCTCTTCGCCTATTTGCGCAACAACTATATCGCTCACTTCGCCGTCTTGGTCGATTGTACTCTCATTCTTTTTGCCCATTTGCACAAAATCAATCAAGTTTTCTTCGCCGTCTTGCACTATAGCGCTCTCGTTCTTTTTGCCTCTTTGCCAAACATCGATATAGTTCTCTTTGCCGCCTTGGTCGATAGCACTACTGTTACCAGCAACGTCATCACTTCCAACTTCACTTATAGCGAGTAGTGTTGGTCCCTCTTCGGCAAGAGATTTCTGATTTACCCAAATCCTGTTTCCTGCACCACTCTGGTCTATATCAGAAGCATTATTATACCCCGTTTGCTTGACCTTTGATTTTATATTCTTTTCGGCGTCTTGACTGACAACAGAACTATTTTTATTACCATCTTGCTCTACTTTGGAAATGATACGCTTCATACCTTCTTGCGAAACAGTTGATTCGTTACCATCGCCTCTTTGAATCACATCAGATTTAGTTTCGATTGGTGAAACTTGAGCGAAAGTCATTGTACCTAATAATAGCGCCGAGACGCCTAAAATTACTTTTTTCATTACATTGGTTTTTACTGGTTAAAATACACTTTTGACCATCAGCGAAATAGCGGTTTACAACCAGGGTAATTTTTGAATCAAACCCTCGCTTAAACACCATTATAATAAAGTAGGAATTTATTTATTCACTTCACGACTATAGAGAAAACAGTAAAGCACTTCGCAAAAAGCGCATCTCAACTATTTAATGCTACATCATCAGTATGTTTTTTTTCAACGGATGATTAGCCATAAAATATCTTTAAGCATGTAACCCAAATAACAAAATGTTGTGCGAGTAACAATACTACGTAATATTTAAAAAATAAATATTTGTTGGATAATAAAATGACAAGTAGGGGTGCTTGATTATTTTAAATAAATCCAAAAACACTAACTAAAAAAATAAAATTTCAATAAGTATCAACCAAAATTTGAGGGTCGATTTGTTAAAATTTCATTTTTATATAGCGAAAAAATTAAAATTAATACGCTTTCTGGGCTGTAAAATCCAATTTTCAATATCAACTATTTTAATCCATACATTCTTCGCTAAAGATGTCATATATTACATGATAGCGCTATACCTTTTAGATGAATTACACATTTAGCAGGTTGAAATACAACAATACTATACAATATAATTACGAAGTAAAAAACATATGTACACCTTATGGATTTAACGTTGTTGTTGTTGTTATTAACAACAGAAAATTTACTACCATATTATCAATACCCAATGCTTTTAATTGCCGGAAAAACAAAAAATTAATTCCATACCTGCGTAGTGATACAGTCAAAACATCGGCTTCGTCTCCCCTTAAATAATCGGGTACAATTTTACAAAACACCTTAGAAAAAAGGCCCTTGTCTATATTTTTTATAGCATTGTGAACACCTTCCTTAGCAGCAGAAACCTCATCCTGATTGTATCTTTTTACTTGTAGCTGGAATCCTATGATTGGTTTAAAGCAAAATAAGGGATTTGGGTCAAGCACCAACTTGAAAAACAGCTTAGAAATGAATTAAATTATAAAACTATTTGATAAAAAGTAGCTCGCGGTACTTCGTTAGCGGCCATAGCTTATCATCCATCAGTTTTTCCAGTTTGTCGGAATGTGTTCTAATCACATCAAAATAAGGTTTTACATTTTGGCAATAGGCCTCTGATTTCTTTTTACTATCAATGATGACATTAGCCCTTCGTCTGGCATCGGTCATAGCATCGGTCATTTTTTTAATCTCCACTAAATGCTCTCCTATTTCCTCTATCATGGCCAATTGACCCTCTGAGAATTTTTTATGTGCCGCACCATAAATATCCTTTAAACCCGTAACATTGGCAATTAGCTTATTTTGATATGCGATTGCCGCTGGAATAATAAAGCCATAAACCAACTCATTATACACGCGACCTTCTATTTGTATATTTAAAATATAGGTGTCCAACTCCACTTCTAAGCGCGCACCAACCTCTACCTCGCTCATGACTTTGGTCGCCTTAAAAAGCGCCAAACTTTCTTTGGAGGTGAGCACTTGAAGGGCATCGGGTGTATTCTTATTGTTACTCAGTTTTCTTTTTTTGGCTTCGTTCTCCCATTCTTTGCTATACCCATCGCCATCGAACCTGATGCGTTTGGACGTTTTAATATATTCCCTTAAAATATTAAAAACAGCTTCGTCCTTTTTTAAGTCTTTTTTATCAATAAGCGCATCTACCTCCTTTTTAAATTCTTGTAACTGCTTGGCGACAATCATATTTAAAATAGTCATAGGTTTGGCAGAATTGGTCTTAGCCCCTACGCCACGCATCTCGAACTTATTCCCCGTAAAGGCAAAAGGTGATGTTCTGTTTCGATCGGTATTGTCCAAAAGTATTTCAGGTATTTTACCTACTACATTCAGTTTTAGCTCTGTTTTTTCCTGAGGGGAAAGCTTTCCTTTAGAAACGCCTTCCAACTCATCCAATACCCCGCTTAACTGCGTGCCTATAAAAATGGAAAAAATGGCGGGCGGGGCTTCATTGGTACCTAACCTATGATCGTTACTAGCCGAGGCTATGGAAGAGCGCAGCAGCTCTTCATACCTGTCTACCGCTTTTATTGTGTTGATAAAAAAGGTTAGAAATTGAAGGTTTTTCATGGGTGTAGATCCTGGACTCAAAAGATTTACACCGGTATCTGTAGCCAAGGACCAGTTGTTATGTTTTCCCGAACCATTGATGCCCGCAAATGGTTTTTCATGAAACAGGACTTTAAAACCATGTTTGTCCGCCACTTTGTCCATAACGTCCATCAATAATAAATTGTGATCTACGGCCAAATTTGCCTCCTCAAAAACGGGAGCGAGCTCAAATTGATTTGGAGCTACCTCGTTATGCCTAGTTTTTACAGGCACCCCTAGTTTGGTACATTCTTTTTCAAGTTCGCTCATAAAACTTAGCACGCGACTAGGAATAACCCCAAAATAGTGATCGTCTAGTTGCTGCCCCTTGGCAGCGAAATTACCCACCAAGGTTCTACCCGTTAAAACAATATCAGGTCTAGAATGCGCAAGAGCCTTATCAATTAAGAAATACTCTTGCTCCCATCCCAAGGTGGCGTTTACCTTAGATACGTTCTTATCAAAATATTTTGCAACTGCTGTTGCTGCTTCGTCTACTGCCGCCAAAGCCCTAAGCAAAGGCGCTTTGTTATCCAGAGCTTCTCCAGTATAGGACACGAATATGGTAGGAATACATAAAGTAGTCCCATAAATAAATGCAGGCGAAGTAGGATCCCATGCAGTGTAGCCCCTTGCTTCAAACGTATTTCTTATACCGCCACTAGGAAAACTAGACGCATCCGGTTCTTGCTGCACCAACTGGTCACCACCAAACTTTTCTAAGGCAGTACCATCTGGCAGTAAATCAAAAAATGCATCATGCTTCTCCGCAGTAGCGCCCGTTAAAGGCTGAAACCAATGCGTGTAGTGCGTAGCGCCCATAGATATAGCCCAACCCTTCATAGCTTCGGCAACTTGGTCTGCAATTTTACGATTTATCTTAGATCCAGAAGAAATGGCATTTTTAACGCTTTCCAAAGCATCTTTTGTCAGGTATTGCAACATCCTTTTATCATTGAACACATTGTTTCCAAACAAATCTGATCGTCTTCCTTTTTCCTCAATAGCAATTGGAGTTCTATTATTACTGTCGGCAAGTGCCGTAAATCTAGTTAATGACATATTTATATATTATTAATATCACAAAATTACGTCCTTAAATTATATATATCATAAAACACCCTAAAAAAAATAGGGGTCTTTCTATTTTTTCTTAATTTTTATCGATTTAACCCCTTAAAAATTTATATAACTCAACAAAAAACATATTTTTGCTTGTCTATTTATTATTTTTAAAATAACGACCACACATGATGAGCAAAACAAAATTAGAGTACATCTGGCTAGATGGGTATTATCCAACACAGAACATGAGAAGCAAAACCAAAGTAGTAAATGACTTTGGAGGTACACTGGAAGACTGCCCAATGTGGTCTTTTGATGGAAGTTCAACAAGGCAAGCCGTAGGAGATTCTTCTGATTGCTTATTAAAGCCAGTTGCTATATTTCCAGATCCTGCGAGAAAGAATGCTTTCTTAGTAATGACCGAAGTTCTAAATGCTGATGGAACTGCACATGAATCTAACGGAAGAGCTGGTATTGATGATGATGATAATGATTTCTGGTTTGGATTTGAACAAGAGTACTTTATAATGGACAACGCTACCCAATTACCTTTAGGTTTCCCAATTGGAGGGTATCCTGCTCCGCAAGGTATGTACTACTGCTCCGTTGGTGGGAAAAATACACACGGTAGAGATTTAGTAGAAGAACATGCTGATCTTTGTATTGCAGCTGGCTTAAACTTTGAAGGTATTAACCAAGAAGTAGCTTCTGGCCAATGGGAATACCAATTATTCGCTAAAGGCGCAAAGCTAGCAGGTGATGAAATCTGGGTATCTAGATACTTATTAGACCGTTTAACGGAGCAATATGGGTACTACATAGACTACCACCCAAAACCATTAGGTAAAGATTTGGACTGGAACGGTTCTGGTATGCACGCTAACTTCTCTAACACGATTTTGAGAACTTGCGGAGACCAAGCTACCTACGAAAAAATTTGTGAAGCTTTTCGACCAGTTGTAAAAGAACACATCGCTGTTTATGGAGAGTTTAATGACCAACGTTTGACAGGTCTTCACGAAACAGCTTCTATCAATGATTTTAGTTTTGGTATTTCTGACCGTGGTGCCTCCATCCGTATTCCAATTATTACCGTAGAACAAGGATGGAAAGGTTGGTTGGAAGATAGAAGACCAGCTTCTAACGGTGACCCATACAAGATTGCAGGAAGAATCATTAAAACGGTTAAATCTGCGAAATTATAAAGCGTATTTAATTGGTACTTATACTTAAAATGCCTTGGAATTTCCAAGGCATTTTTTTATTCATCTATAGTTTGTAATGGCGTATTCATCCAATACTCATCAAAGTTATCTGGCTTTAACATGGGTTGGTCTTGAAAAATAGGGCGGTCTTTATTCATGAACAACGTATCCTTTAATACGCTACCGTTAGGCTTTATCTCTTGTACAAAAAATTCTCGGTATTGTTTGTAGGCTTCATAAGTTATTTCATTAACCGTTGATGTCCGCGCCCTATTCTTTATGTTTATTACTTGTAAGGATAGGCGCACATCTTTTTTGCCTATGTATTTTGGGGAATACAAAGTATCTACCATATTCTTAAAGTTATCATCCTTCCTTGGAAACAGTTCTACCTTGTCACCCCGCACGTTCATCTGGCCAAAGGTGATTTGTTTTCCACGAAAAGTTAAAATATAGTTCCTTGCTCTTGCTCCTGATATCTCATGTACAAAATCATTGAACTGGACCACAAAACACCCCCTGCTGCCATTCCAATATACCTTTTCTACATAAAATAAAGGGGCTTTTTGAACTTTAAAATTATTAAAGAAAGAGATGTAATTCGGAAACATTTTTTCAGACTTGCGCTTGTATTCCGTAATAATCTCAAAAACCACTTCAAAACCAATACCATGCCTGCTTACTTGCCCTTTTCGTACTTTACGTTTGTCATCATAAAGGGCGTACTCTAATTTATGAATCGCATAATCCGTTTTGGATATGTATAGCTTACCTATGATATTATTTGGTTGCATTGACTGTTTAAAAGTGATGGCGAACAATTCTTCGCCATCTTGTTTGATGTCATTTTCCCTTTTAAAAGAATGATTACGAATAAAATCACGTTCCATAACATTTACGAAATCATAGGAATTTATCTTATAATTTCGAAGGGCATCATGAATACGTAAAATCGTGAATTCGTTGCCACCATACCCTCTCAAATAAGCATTTTCAATCACTTTTTTGTGATTTTCATAATCATACGCCACCTTACTATCTTCATCTTGTTCAAAAGTTTCATTGGGGCGATAGTCATAAATGCGCACTTTAGATTCTTTTTCGTCATCAGTATCAAAACCACTGTCGACTACCTCTAAAATAGCTTCGTTCAGATTAATGTAATTGTCGTCTTTAATTTGATAATCTCTATAATAACCAACGGCTGAAAAATTTTGTAAAGGGTAATTATTGACGATATTTTCTATAGCCCTACGCACAATCCTCTTGGCTGAGAGCTCGCGTTTCTTTTTGGCACTGACCACGGCTTCATCCAAGGAGACAATACCTGGTTTCAAGTATAGTATATTAATATCGGTATAAGAGAGCCCTTTTAGTTCAAATGCTTTTTTTTCATAACCCATGGAAGAAACTCCAATAGAATCAATTACTTCCAGATAGCTTAAGGGCAAACGAAAACTACCGTCCATATTGGTAATGACCCCTTTTGCCTTACCTATAAGGCGTACGGTAGCAAAAATTATGGGCTCTCCGGTTTTTTGATTCAGTATTTTAGCTTGGAGAAAATCTTGGTCTTGGGCCAAGAGTTTAGCATGTGCACCTAGGACAACTAACAAAATGGAAATATAAAATATAGTTTTCTGCATAAAGAATAGATATTCCTAATGTATTGTAATATACACAAATAGCAAATAAACTCCAAGAAGAATTAAGCCATCGCGCCATCCTAAACGCAAGCCTTTTGGAATAAATACTAAAGGTAGAATCAAAAAAGAAATACCCAACATCCAAAAGATATCATTAGAAAGTAATCCTTGATCCATAACTTTTATAGGCGTGATTATGGCAGTAATCCCAAGTACAGCCAATAAATTAAAAATGTTAGATCCTATTAGATTCCCTAAGGAAATCGCTTTTTCTTTATTGATTATCGCAATGATAGATGCCGCCAATTCCGGAATACTGGTACCCACAGAAACAATGGTAACAGCTATAACCCGTTCACTTACACCAAAATTTGTAGCTAGGCCAACAGCACCCATTATCAATAATTCTGAGCCGCCCCACAAGGCAGTACCGCCAAGACCTAGGAAAAGAGTCGTCTTCCATATGGGCATCATAACGGTAGCCGCTTCTACCTCATCCTCTACCGCCTTTTTTTGAAAGCGCAACAGATAGACTAAAAAGATAAAAAGAAAAGCAACCATTATGATACCTTCGTACATCTGCAAGACACCATCAAAGTAAATAAAGAAGAAAAACAAAAAGGAGGCCAGCATCATTACAGGCCAATCCGTTGTATAAAAACTACGTTTTACATCTATATTACTCAGCAATATCGTTATGGCTAAAACAAGGCCTAAATTCGCAATATTGGAACCTATTACGTTCCCAATCGCTAAATCGGGAAAGCCATTGAGGGCAGCAGTTACACTTACAATAAGCTCTGGGGCCGACGTAGCAAAGGACACCACCGTCATCCCAATTACTATCTTGGGTATGTTCAATTTTAAAGATAAGTCCACTGCCGATTTCAATAGCCAATTACCTCCGGCAATCAATAACACCAAGCCACCTAACACCAGCAAAAAATTCTGCATACCTCAATTTTCAGCAAATATAGTAGAACAATTTGAGTTTCCGGTTGCTATTAAAGGCTTTGAAAATCACATAAAAACAGAAGGTACAATAAGCTTAGGCTACCAAAAAAATTGAAATAAAAAAGCACCCATATAATAATGGAAAAATGAAGGTAAAGAATGATAAAAGGTAATGAAACTACCGTTGAAAACCAATCCGAATATGTCATCAATAAACCAAAAGAGCTAAACAAGGTATCTCATAATACTGTAGAAAACGATATGCTTTTCATTGCGGATAACACCACAAGCCCAATTGCAAGTATTAAAAGCGGCTAGGGTAACGAAAGACCATTTATGCTTATGAATAGCAAAAAGGAACCCCACCAACAAATGAAAAGTTTAAATCCAGATAAACTTGCCTCCATAAGTGCGCTATAGGGACAAGAAGCTATCATAGAAGATGGTAAATAAGGAAAAAATAGCCTTATTCTTATAACCACAAAAAAGAAGTAATACAACACTAAATACAAGCAAATCCTAAAGAAAACTTATCCGTTTTTTAGATAGATTTTTATTTTTATAAAAATGAAAAGGACTTTAACTAGCCATTTTAGAATGAAAACGCCCTAGTAAACTAAAAATAGCATCAAAAACCCTCTAGAAAAATTACATATTAAAATATTTTAAGACACTTATGATTTCAAATTAAAACCTCTTTGTAGTAAATATAAAAAATATTAAAACATACTTGATTATTTAACTTACAGTACTGTATGTAATTGTATTAATTTTATTAATTTCTCTTGCAACTATGCGCTTCTTTTTTATATCTTATTTTGATAATTCATAACAAAAGCTATTAATATCACTAAAAACAATAGACATGCTTAACTTTATAAAACTAGTACTGTATTTAATATTGACGATTGTATTATCCAATTTTTGGAACTAAAATAGTGACCAACTAAAACGGTAACATTGAAGGAAGTTTAAACGTAAAGCAATTAAAAATGCAGCTTTTGCCTCATTTTTAATTTTGTATTTTTGAACATCCAATAAAAATAAACCAACATGTATACCCTTCTGGCTAAATTGAATAAGGCCTTGCTTCCCTCCTACTCAAAACAGCGTTTAGACCTTTCAAAGGCTTCAAAATTACAAATGGTCCTTATTGGATGGCGCTACTTCGTAACTACAAAAGCATTAGATCAGTAAGAAATCAAAGAACGGGTTGTCCAATTTGCAATCTTTCCACGGCCTTTTAAAAATTCCAGTTCTAGTAAAAAATTAAACTGTACGATTTCCCCACCGGCGCGTTCCACGAGTTTTGCCACGGCACTAGCGGTTCCTCCAGTAGCCAATACATCATCATGAATAAGCACCTTATCACCTTCCTTAATGGCATCAATATGCATTTCTAGGATATCACTACCATACTCTAGTGCAAAGCTTTCACTAAACTTCTTATAAGGCAACTTACCAGGTTTTCTCACAGGTACAAAACCCGCTTGTAATTTTTGAGCCAGTATAGGTCCAAAAATAAAACCCCTACTCTCCATTCCCACTACCTTATCAATTTTGACATCTCCAACAAGCAACGCCAATTGATCAGCAGCTTTTGTAAGCGCAACGCTATCCTGCAATAACGGCGTTATGTCCTTGAATAAAATCCCTTCTTTTGGAAAATTTTTTATATCCCTTATATACCTCTTAAAATCCATTTCCTTTGTTGCTTGTGCTAAGTTAAGCTAAAACCTGTGCATAATCCGATACCTCTTTTAGGACATACCGTCCTTAAAACATAGTTCTTTACCAAAGGCTATGTACCCATTTCTTACCTGAACGCGTCCTAAGATCTACCATTGCCATAATAGGGATTTAGGCGCTAACTAAACACTGGTTTATTTTGTGTTAAAAGTAAAAAGAAATATATTTGCAGCCCATTATATGGGAAATAAATGGCCCTGTGGCGCAACTGGATAGCGCATCTGACTACGAATCAGAAGGTTACAGGTTCGAATCTTGTCAGGGTCACAACACTAAGAAACCACATTCCTTTTCGAATGTGGTTCTTTTTTTATGGAAAAATCAAACGGAGTTTAAGTTTTGGCAAAAAACAAAAAAGTAGTACCTTAAGTCTGGTGCATTATTATTTTTGTTAGAGCCCCTATGTAACCTTTTCAGGGTCACATGATTATCAAAGGATTACAGAAACACAGTCCTTTCTTTTGTTATCGATGTTACACCTTTGTAACACAATAAATATAAGCAGGGTATTTTACAATGATGTTTCTACTCTAAAAGTACCTTACAATCAAATTAGATACCCGAACGCGATAAAGAAAATACATGAATGCGAATTGAATATAAAGGTATACTAAAAGTTAGTCGCTGATTCCGTAAAATGAATCTGTAGCACTTTTAAAATAGGCAAACATCCGTTTCTTCTTTTTCTACAACAAATATTCATTCCATATTAAAAGAAAAGTACTGATATTTTTTATCTAAATAAGCTTGGGTCGAAGTTATACCTAGATGCGATTAAACAAAATGATTGACCCTTAGCTTTTATACTTTTAAAAATTATATTCAGATAACAAAAGTAAAGTTAATTTGCTGTGTGGTTTATACCATAAACAATTCTAGGCCAACAGAGTCACCAAAGATTTGATTATTTTAAAATATCCTAGTTATTTTAAAGTCTCTTAAACCAGACTTTACGCCACAACAAACAATCGATTCTCTAGCTTTATATTTCTAGTTTGTTTCCTCTAAAGTTAACATGGCGGCTTTCATGTACACAAATGCGCACCCCATTCTCGCATACCAAAGTGTACCGCTGTTCATTGGTACATAAGTTCTTCTTAAAATTTAACTCAAAATATCCTTAACAACATGGCCATGAACATCGGTCAATCGAAACCGGCGACCTTGATGCTTAAAAGTAAGGCGCTCATGATCTATGCCAAAAAGATGTAATAAGGTAGCATGGAAATCATGCACATGCACAGGATCTTTTATTACATTATAACTAAAATCATCGGTTTCTCCGTGTGTATATCCATCCTTGACACCAGCGCCCGCCATCCACATGGTAAAAGCCTTGGGATGATGGTCCCTACCATAATTTTGGGGGGTTAATTGACCTTGTGAATAAACCGTACGACCAAATTCGCCTCCCCACACTACCAAAGTATCTTCAAGCATACCGCGTTGCTTTAAATCTTTTATGAGAGCTGCATTGGCCTGATCTGTTCTAAGACATTGGGCCTTAACACCCCCGGGGCAATTACTATGTTGGTCCCAACCTTGGTGGTACAATTGAACGAATTTTACATCTTTCTCTAAAAGCTTTCTGGCCATCAAGCAATTAGCAGCATAGGTTCCAGGGTCTCTACTATCCTCCCCGTACATATCAAAAATATAGTCTGGTTCGTCAGACATGTCAGTAACCTCTGGAACTGAAGTTTGCATGCGAAATGCCATCTCGTATTGCGCCATTCTCGCATTGATTTCCGGATCCCCATAGGCGTCATGTTGCACTTCATTTAGTTTTCCCAAATAATTCAGCATTTGTCTTCTATCAGTTCCATCATAATTTTCAGGGTCACTCAAATACAATACAGGATCTTTTCCAGAACGGAATTGTACGCCCTGATGTTCCGTAGGTAAAAAACCATTTCCCCATAATCTGGAGTATAAAGGTTGTCCTCCCATATTTTTTGTTATCAGGGTGATAAATGTGGGTAGATTATCGTTATCGGAACCCAAACCATAACTCAACCAAGAACCAATAGATGGTCGCCCTGCCAGTTGATTTCCGGTCTGCATAAAGGTAATAGCTGGGTCGTGATTTATTTGGTCGGTTTGCATTGATTTGATAAAACAAAGCTCGTCAACCACTTCGGAAGTGTAAGGCAGTAAATCGCTGGCCCATGTGCCTGTTTTTCCATATTGCTTAAAATCAAAAATAGAAGGCGCCATGGGGAAGCTTGTTTGCTTAGCACTCATACCGGTAAGCCGCTGTCCTTGACGAACGGAGTCGGGCAAGTCCTGCCCAAACATATTTTTTAACTTGGGTTTATAATCCCACATTTCAAACTGCGATGGCCCACCACTTTGAAAAAGATAAACAATCCGTTTTGCTTTAGGTAAATGATGTGGGAGACCTAAGCGATTCTTATTATACGACTTCAATAGCGCTTCGGAACTTGAATTGTCCAAGCCGCCGTTTTTGACCGACGCAAAGGCTTTTTCAGTATTCAATAATGAACTCAAAGCAATAGCCCCAAGCCCCATGGAAGTTTTCGTTAGAAAGTTCCGCCGGTCCATTTGGCGCTCTATTTTTTGTAAATCCTTATTTTTTGACCTTAAAATATCATCGTGATTGTGACACATATGTTTTGTTTAAATATCTCCTCCCTAAGCATCCCAAAAGGAAGGTAACTCATTAAGAATGCTTGCTCTATTTCTAATTTTTCAATTTATTTTTTCCTACTTGTGTTCTCCTCTTTCGAAGGGTTTAGAGAAGAGCTTATCTTTTTGTAATTGCGGCATCCGAATTGATTATCGTACTTGCGACCACTGCATTTGCAGCAACCAACGCTTCATCATTATCATTTGAAATCCGGAATTCACCAGAGTTTAGCCAGCCTTCTGCCTTAGATTTCGTAGCCTTGAATTTTTTATATTCCGCTAATTGTAAATCGGCTAATAGGTTTAATTCCCTCTCTTTAATTGTTCTTCCGGTCAACTTTTTAAAGGTATTCGCAATACCTGTTTTTTGGTCCGAGTATTGCAACATTGCGTATCCTAAAACCCTTGACGCTTCTACATACGTAGGGTCATTCATTAATACCAAGGCCTGTAATGGGGTATTAGTTTCTTGACGTCTTACGGCACAAAAAGACCTTTCGGGAGCATCAAATGTAGCAATTGTTGGGTGAGGCACCGAACGTTTCCAAATGGTGTATATACTCTTACGATAGAGTTTTTCTCCCTTATCCTCTTCGTAAGTTGACCCGTTAATTTTCCAGAGTCCAGCCGGTTGATACGGTTTTACACTTTTTCCACCGATTTTACGATTTAAAAGGCCTGATGCGACCAACGCATTGTTTCGCAGCATTTCCCCTGTTAATCTGCCAGATGGTCCCCGTGCAAGAAGTCGATTCGCTTTATCACGCATCAATAACTCTTCGGTTGTCAAAGAAGATTGTCGGTAGGTATTAGACATTACCATCAGCTTGTGTAACGCTTTGACGTCCCATCCAGACTCCATGAATTGAATAGCCAACCAGTCTAACAGTGCGGGATGACTAGGTAGTTCCCCTTGGTTCCCAAAATCTTCTACTGTGCGAACGATTCCCGTTCCAAATAAATTTTTCCAATACCGATTGACCGCAACTCTAGCCGTTAAGGGATTGTCCTTGCTTGTAATCCATTTTGCTAAGCCTAAGCGATTTTTTGCAAGACTATCAGGAAACGCAAATATCTTTTCAGGCGTATTGGGATATACCTGTTCTCCATATTGGTTATACAAACCACGTTCGAGAACGAATGTTTTTCGCGGCTCCTTCATTTCCCGCATTACAGGTATGTCTCTAATGAGTTCAATACTATCTACTTGGATTTTTCGCACTTTTTGAAGCGCTAGCAAGGACTCTCGATATGACTTTGATTCCCTCGCTACATAATATGCTATAAGTGTCGATTTATCTTCTGAATTAAGCTGACTCTTATTTTTTGAAACGAGGGCTTGGAAAAGTTCCGGATTGCCGATTTGACCTATTTCAAGAGCTGTTAGTTCTTTGTTAAAAATCAAGATATCGTCCACCGTAGCACCGCCGATTCCCTTCCCTCTCCATCTAGCTCCAATTTGAAGTCCAGGGTCAGCAGGAACACCTTGCATGCTATATGCCTTGGAATTAAATACGATATCCTTATACAGGTTATCAATTTCTGTTTTGGTCTCCAGTGCCTTTCCATTTTGATAGATATGGAGTCCGTCTGCGGTACTTGAACCATCATAGGTCATGGTAAGTTGCACCCATTTATCTTTGGGCATATCCGTTGTGGCATACTTTACAATGGCGTTACCAGGATGCTGGTGGGCAAGTAAAGCCTCAAGCTTATTATCTCTTATAGCTAAATGATATCCTCTAAAATTATAAAGCTTCGCCCCCACCCCTTTGTGAAAAATAACCCCGTTCTCCAAACCGTTGGGAATAAAAACCTGAATACCGATACTAAACGGTTCGTGTCGTTGAAAAATTCCTGCCTTACCTAAATTAAACCAAGCATCCCCGTCCATTTTTAACCCCTTTCCCGTGTGACCTTTTGTAAAACTCGCATTTTGGTCAATGGCGCCTTGACGTTCCATTTTTCCAAGCTGAAAAGGTGGTAGTCGATTGGCTAATTTACCACTGTTGAAATCGAAATGTGCTTCGCGGTTTTTTGGAAAATCTATTTTCGCTAGGCTTTTATAACTTTCTTCAGACACCCATTCTTGCGCTTTTTCGGTTTCCGTTTTAGCAGTTTTAATTGTGCTTTCCTGTTTTTCATCGATAAGCTTTTCAACGTATGCTAAAAACTCGGTTTGTTCCTTTTCTGGCAGTAATAAAGTCGGTGCGGGCATAGACCCATCATAAGATATTTGTCCCGATTCCTGGATGTTGTTGAAAAAACTATACATTTCGAAATAATTCTTTTGTGAGATGGGGTCGTATTTATGATCGTGACACTTAGCACAGGCCATCGTTAATCCCAAAAATCCTTCACTGACCACATTGGCCCTATCGGAAACATACTCTGAACGAAATTCCTCATCAATGATTCCACCTTCAGCATTCTGTGGGTGCAGCCTGTTGAAGGTTGTTGCTAGAATCTGCTCTTTCGTAGCGTTTTCCATCAGGTCGCCGGCTATTTGCCAATTAATGAATTCATCGTAGGGCATATTTTCATCAAAAGCCTTGATAATCCAATCGCGATACGGTGAAACATCACGATACCGATCTACAGTATACCCATGGGTATCTGCGTAGCGAGATAGGTCCATCCAATCTAAGGTCATTTGCTCCGCATAATGCGGCGAGGCCAGTAGCCGGTCAATTTGTTTTTCGTATGCATTTTCAGAACCATCGCTTGCAAAATCTTTGATTTCTTGAAGCGTAGGAGGCAATCCAGTCAAATCAAAACTCAATCTTCGTAGCAACATTTCTTTATCTGCACTTTTGCTGGGTGCTAAGTTTTCAAGCTCTAATTTGGCAAGGATAAAATTATCGATGGGATTGGCTATTTTTTCTTTCAGCTTTACGTTTGGTATATTCTGTTTTACAGGCGCTAGAAATGCCCAATGGTCCTTGTATTCGGCACCTTCTTCCACCCATCTTACCAGCATTGCCTTTTCATAATCCGTTAAGGATAAATGTGAACTCGGCTCTGGCATCACTATCTCTGGATCATCGCTGAGTATGCGCTCTACTAACAAACTTTTACCAGTGTTACCGGGTACAATGGTATATTTTCCAGGACTATTTTCAGATTCTTTGTACGCTACCTCTGGCGCATGCAATTGCAACCCAGCAGCTATTTTGGCCTCATCAGGACCGTGGCATATATAACATTTATCAGAAAGTATTGGCTTTACGTGTTTGTTAAAGTCGATTTCTTTAGGGAGTTTGTCATATGCCAACTGAACCGTTACCGATAGCTCCGGTCCTCCACAGGAGGCCAACACTATAAGACCTATCAGGTATACTACAAAATAATTACGGTTACGTTGAAACATATTTTTTAACAATTTTTAATTCTTGAAATTTTCGTCCACAATAAATGAAACATCTTCCTTACCCCCTAATACCGCCTTTGCAGCATCCTCAGTTACTTGAGTTCTTGAGAGGTACACCCTTTTCAGTTCAGGTAATTTTTGCAAGAAAGGAAGCGAGGCATTTGAAATTTTGGAGTCATACATGTTTAGAACTTCAAGGTGCGTCAAGTCTCTAAGATAGACAATTCCCCTGTCGGATATAATTGTTTTATCCAGTTCTAGTCGCGTTAAGTTCTTAAACCCGGAAATGACAGAAAGCCATTCGTCGACTACATTAGTTTCAGTGAAAGAAAGCCAAGTGATATGGTTTTTTGCTACGTCTAATGCCCTCAGCTTTTCTCTTGTGAGATCAAGGCCAGTATAACTGACATCTAGTAACGAATTATTTTCTCCAAAGGTCTTTACAAAGAATCCTTCTTGTATAAGAGATGCTATCTGTGTGCTGTCTAAAGGAGCTATCTGTACTTTTTGGTACCATGGACGAGGTGTCGTGTCTAGTCCAAACCTACGCAATAGTAAAGGCTTTATGCTTTTACCGACTTCTACCTGGCTTACCATATTTTCAAAAGATGCACCTTCATCTATCCACCATTCTACGGTCTTAATTTCATCATAGGTTAAGACGCTATTGGTAGGAGGCATGAATTTACTATTATTTTGAGGTAATGTGATTCTTCTAAAGAGCTCACTTTCCCCTGCATTGCCAATTAACAACACTTGGCCTCCATCACCTCCTAACAAAAGGGAATCTGGATGGCTCATATTTAGTCCGCCTCGTTTTACTTCATTACCATGACAGGAAACACATTTTGCATCAAAAAGAGGTTGTATCAAATCGGTATAGACCCGAACGCTATCAGGGTTATTAGACAGAAGCTTAAAACCATCAACGTCTTTAGATGCGAATAGCTTTTGTATCGGCTTTGGAGCATATTCCGTTAGGTAGCTTTCGCCATGGGTAAGATTGGCACCTTTATGGCCTTCAACAGACAACAAAATAATTAAAAGGATATTGAAACCATGCTGTACTGCTTTGTGGTAACTATTGTATTTTCTTTTAACCCACCACCCTACAAAAGCAATGGGAACAAGTGTGATGCCCAACCAGCGATGAAGAAAAATCTTATCCTCTTCATACAAACCTGTTTCACCGAGGTACCAACCACAAAGCGCAGCTGCAAACGCTGCAAGACCACCGATAAACCATGCAATTGGAATAAGGGCATTAAGCGTTTCCTTCCTACGAAAGCTTTCCCACCACTCCAATAGAATCGCCAGCAATATAAAACCAATAGGCAGATGCACAAAAAGCGGGTGAAAACGACCTATAAACGTAGTAAATTCTAATGCAATCATACTTAATATGGAGCTTAACTAATTAGCCTACGGTTATCCCCTACCCCCGTTACGTTGGAAACTAAATTAAGGAATCGTTGACCTTTATTATTGACAATCTAAATCTAAGCATTACCAAACTAATTTAAGAGACAAAAACTAGACAAAACATAAACAAGGCACAAGTTAATACCTGGCACTAGACAGTTTGGCTTGATGAAAAAACTTGAACAAAAAGTTCTCCGAAATAGCCATAAAATTATATCGTTGCGTAAGCGTATGACCAATACTTAACATGATAACCAAGAAACTGTTGTTGGTGCAGGCAGACATGTTAACGAACATTCGAAGTCAACCCACAAAGAACACTAGTTAATTGATGAGACTATCACGAAAACTTTTACTTCAATAGTATCAACAGTTAAAAAATTCTATTTGATTTTGGCATTTACTCCCATAATCTTCAACTTTAGGACGGTTTAAGGAAATTATAATTGCAATGGATGTATCATTAATAATTTTAAGATGTTAATCTAAAACTAACACCAGTTAGTTCCGCATAGCATAGGGCTCAGATTTTTTATCTATCAATAATTGTAGGGACTGACCTCTTCCTAATTGCTACGATTTCATGTTTTCAATAGGCTATAAATACATAGTTTGGAGCATGCGGCCCAGTAAAATAGCAGATGTGTCATGGGCAACATAAAGATTCCCTTCCTTAAGAAAAATATCTATTTCAATAGTGTTAATCCCATTGGCGTAAGCGCTCCAAAAAGGCACTTCCTGTATATAATCATTCTGCGAATGGACTTTAAAAGGATTGAGCTGTGACACGTTGATTGGTTCATCCCACAACAAGAAATAAAAAATAGTGTTTTTACATGGTCTTCATATAATAAATGAAACTTGAACAGGCAACAGCACAAAAAACTAGCTCGTTGCCAAGTCCATACGAATATAAGCTTCCTGTTAATTCTTTATAAATATCATTCAACGATAACCATAAATAGCTATGTGTATCAAATTAGTTGGGTTTCGTTTCAAATAAAATCAAGGAACAGAAAAAAATACGTGATTTGTAAAACAATTGGAAAAGGTAAGACTGGGGTGTACTCCAATACTAAATATTAGTTTGTTTAGTTTTGTTCTCATTTTTGAAATATTTGGATTAGCGTCAATATTTTATTTCCCACTTACCTTTTGTCAATTGTTTACATCTTCATAGCTAATCGGTTTGTCTTTGGACTATAATTCAACCATAAAAAACAATGTCTCCAAAGGTTTACATCGTTTTTCAATGCGGTATCTGTATTTAATATTTATGTCTTAACATTTTCCTTCGTCCATTACATCTAAACCAAACCCTAAGTTTCATCCTTGGGAAGATTAGAAAACAAAATAGTACTTGTAACAGGCTCTGCTCGCGGAATCGGCAAAGTAATTTCACAACTTTTTCATAAAGAAGGCGCGACCCTACCAATCAGTGATATGAGAGTCAAAGAAAGCCTAAGTTTTTCTGAGTCATTAACAGATAGAAATGAGTATTTGCATTTAGACGTTAAAGATGAAAATGAATGGCGAAAAATTACTGCATTTATTATTGAAAAATATGGCAAACTTAATATTCTTATTATTGATGGTTTCAACTAATAAAGAAGCACAGTCATCTTCTAATATTTGAGTACCTACACCATATTTATTTTTAATTTTTACTTCATAACTATTGAGGTATTCGTCTATCTTAAAGTCAGTACTTGTAAATCATACATTAAAGTCATTAAAATTTCGATAGTCATTAAATAAATATTTTTTAGCATCTAAAAGAGATGAGGCAGGTACATCACTACGGTTTGAATTATACTCTTTAACTAAAATATTTTTGTTTGATACGTTGGCTTCCGTTTTTTTGCTATCCAATTGAATTCATTGTCTAATTTATAACCTAAAAAAAAGCTTCCATCAACTTTTGAAATTAATGTTTCTGTTAGTTTTTTGTAAACAGCCGCAGATCCTTCAGTAAGAGATAAAGCAATAATACTTTGAAATGCAATGTCTTTTTGGAATAGTAGGTTGGTTGTAAAATAAGCTGTATTGGAGTGTCCAATGATGCTATTATAACCAGATATGCTGTAGTTACTATTTATGTAAGGTACTACTTCTGATACAAGTAAATTTTTTAAATCATTTAGTTTCTCTAGATACTCCAAACCATCAAAATCAGGTTCAGTTTCAAGATTTCTATCATTATGGAATATCCCAACAACTAATGCTGGTGGTATAACGTTAGTCCCCTAATCATAACCGTCTTCTTCTTTAGTTTGTTTACCCAAAATGTGAGTATAGCTGATTCCATCTTAAAAAGTGAATATCCGTCTAGTGTATAAATAACTATTTTTTTGTTTTATCATAATTCTCAGAGAGAGAAATCTTAATAATTGGTTTTTCATTTGGGAAATATTTAGCATCTCATTTGATTACTTTATAGTTAGTTTTATGTTCTTCAAAGGAAGATTCTGTTTGACAATAAACCGCTACGTTTATTAGTGAAAACACAAGGAGACTACATATTGATTTCGCTACCTACTTTTTACTTTATTTTACTTGCGATGAAAATATTAGAGTCTCTTATAAGAAGCTCAAACTTATTTAGCATTAGGTGACCGTGATTAAAGAACAAATATTCATTCTAGAGAAGGTCTATTCATAAATTCTAAACAAAAAAAGAGACCGCCATTTTAGACAGTCTCTTTTTATCTTGGTTTTTTTGTTATTAACGAACACAAGGGTTTGTACCAGTATCTAACGTTATACCTCCATTCGGGGGTCCGTCTGAAGAAGGACTAAAAGAAGCCAACACTCTGCCATCAGAATCCCTAGTTATTGTATAACCTACTTCCTCGTCAAAAGAACCTCCAGAAAACGCGATACTCTGGTTCTGTACACCTCCCGTAGGAAGTGCAACGGTTACTGAAGTCGCTGCTCCATCATCCAATGTAAAAGACTCTGCTTCCCCATCATTCGTTACAACTATAGCAGCACCGTTCCAACCATCACCATAAGTGTCCTCAAAATCAATGGTGATATCACCAGTTACTACAATGGGACAAGAAATAGTTGAAAAATAACGGTAAGGAGAAAGGAAAAATCCATCTTCTAACGACGGTGAATTGGTTCCTAAGTTAGTAAAGGTTCTTCCATCTTCCATTAGAACTTCAAGACGCACAATAAGTTGATCAGAGTTGAAAACATCATTTAAGTCATTTTGTATGCCTGCAGCATCTAACAATTCTTGGTAACCAAAGGAGAAACTTCCCGTGGGATATTCAAAACGGCCCGATGCCAGTTCAGAAGCTGTGATCGTTTGTATCAATGTTTCTTCAACATCTGTGGTACCATTACTATTGAATTCCGATTCAAAAAATGTATTGTCTTGAAAGTCAATAAAAATTTGAACCTCACTAACGACGTCACCAGCTGGTGCTTGAATTTCAAAATCTACGGCTAGTACGGATTCTGGCACATTGAAAAAATCAAAGGTTGTTCCGGTAAGCGACAAGGTTCTTACAACTATTCCCGGTACTACGCCATTATTTAAATTTATGGCTACGTTATCTTCCGGTTCGCAAGAAATCGTACAGATGAATCCAAGCGTTAAAATTAATTTTATATATTTCATATTATGTTATTTTTTAGTTAGCGGGTGGAGTACCGTTAGTATCCCAATACACAAAAACAGCGTTATTAGGTTTTTGGCTTAGATTACTATTATTGTTTACAGCGTTTGCAGGGTAAAATAGTGAATTCATGAACATTCCGGGATTAGGGTTCAGGTTAGGCTGTAACGTAGTTGGAAAATTCGTTCTTCTATAAAAATTATAGGAGTCGATACCCATACCTACGCTAGCCATAATAAATTGTTCTCCCAATATATTCCATCTTCCCATAGTATCAGCATTTTGGAAATTCGTATTTAAAGTAGCTAAAAAATCAGCAACGTTGGTGTCTGTAGGTGCTAAAGACATATCGGCATCCGGATCAACAATACCCGAGTTCCGAACTTTGCCCACATGTGTTGCTACGGCTTGTTGCAAAAGGATTCCTGCAGCAGCTTGATCTCCAGCTGCCATAGCCATTTCAGCTTGTAAGAACTGAATCAAGGAGGCAGTAATTATAGGTGTTATGCCTGCTCCTTGGGCCCCAGTGGTTAAGCTGATTTCGGTTAAACGGCTATCATCAAAGCGTCCTCCGAACGGGTATACACCCCAGGTAGATCGTAAGAAGTTATCAGCAGGAATGCCCTCTTCACTTCCATGGTCACGGCCCCAATAACCGTTATCCAAAGAACAAAATGAAAATCCGCCCGAAAGATATTGCGGAGGTGGATTGGTAATGACAGAGCAGCCTAATTGCCCTGCATCCGGTGGTAAACCTGGAAGATTTGCACCTGGTACCGCATTGGTTTGGCGATATATGATAAAACGTAATCTAGGATCATTCGATTTCATCATCTGATCCATATACCAGTTTGCAATATAATCGCCAGCTCCGGTTACGGAATAGCCATCTACATATCTTGGATTTCTTGTTTCTGGATTAGCAAGCCCGGTACCCCATTGGAATTGCAAATCATCTTCGGTATTTTGAATGTAATTTCCACTAGCGATAATAGCATTGAACTGCCCTTGTGCAGTAGCGTCAACCAACTGGGTTTGTGCCAACAACTTTAGGCGAAGGCTATTAGTTGCCAATTGCCACTTATCAAAATCATTACCATAGAATAAATCATTCAAAGGATCTCTAACGGTAGCGTTCGTAAAGTTAGCATCTGCTTGATCTAGAAAATCAAAAGCTGCGGCATAAATTTCGGCGCCAGGAGTTACCGTTGGAGCAAAAACCCCTTCTCTTGCTTGTAAAGCATCGTTGAACGGAATATCACCAAAAAAATCAACCATAGAAGAATAGACATACGCTTGCATAAATCTAGCTATACCAACATGCCTGTTAAGCCCTTGTTCTTCTGCTATGGGAATCATCGTCTCAATATTCTGAAGTACTCCTCTGTAGGCATTTCTCCATTCCCCATCTTGCGCAGCATCTAAATACTGAGCGTTATACAAGCTTCCAAAGAAGTTGCCGATTCGGGTTAGGTCCATTCCGATTTCATCAAGACCACTATCTGGGTTATTAGCAAATAAATCTTCACCACTACCGCCGCCGGCAATATGTCTGACGAAATTTTCTTGAACTGTTATAAATAGGTTATCCACATCTAAGGATGCTTCTGTAAGATCATTCGGATCCTCTGTAATATCCAATTCGGTCGTTTCACAGGATTCCATTTGAATCATTAGTACGAGCCCAACTATTAAGTAACTATATTTTTTCATTATTTCAATTTTAAATGTGTGCATTAAAACGTTGCCTTAATTCCAAATCCGTAGCTTCTAGCGGCAGGTCCTGCCAAAAAGTCGAATCCGGCTCCATTACCTACACCCAAACCGTTAACGTTGGGATCAAAATTCATACCGTCTGGGGTATTAAATGCGTCAACAAACAAATTACGTCCAGAAACAGTAAATGTTACACTTCCAAAAGGTGTTCTTTCCAATGATTTAGCAGTCATCGCATAGGCCAGGGAGACTTCCTGTAAACGAATGTGGCTGGCATCATACACGGCAGCTTCACGTTTCCCAAAAAATCCAGAACGGTTTCGGAAAACCAGATCAAAACCGGTTATCTGGGTCGTATTTGGTGTACTGGATGTAATATTTCCATCACCATCTCTAGTTACGTTGTTGCCAGGTAAAATAAAGGTTCCTAGTCGGTCAACACTATCGTCGGTTACTCCCCTTCCCAATAAAGCGCCAATAGTGGCTGAATAGATATCACCGCCTTGCTGATAAGCTATTTGCCAGTTTAAAGTAAAGTTTTTATACGAAACGGTATTTATGAAGTTGGCCGTAAAGTCAGGGTTTGGATCTCCTATGATACCATTTTCGGTTGCAGTCGCATAATCCCCCCTTTGATCGACAACTAAATTCCCGTCATCATCTCGGTCAATACGGCCTCCAAACAAGACCCCTAAAGGCTCTCCTTCAATCGCGGCATTCCCTAGATTACTAAAACCAGAGTATATAATTTGTTCTGTATCCTGTCCTAAATCGGTCACGACAGGGTCAAGTGCAGTGAAATTCATAGAGGAATTCCAATTAAATCCACCTTGATTGTTGGGTCTGAAGATATCCACACCCAAAGCTACTTCGATACCATCGTTGGTAACTTCTCCAATATTGGTATTCGTTCGTGAGAAACCCGTAGCTGGATCTAAAGGCTGTTGTATAATCAAATCGCTGGTTTTCCTGGTAAATAGTGAAACATCTAAACTAATACGGCTATCCCACCATCTAGATTCAATCCCAACTTCTATCTCCCTCAAGGTTTCAGGTTTAAGATTAGGGTTACCAAGTGTTTGACCGACTTGTTGACTAATTAGATTGTTTCCTGCATTATCTGCAAAATCTTGCACATCAAGATTAAGGACTGTGGCAACAGGAAAAACCGATTGGGTTTCAAAGTTGGCAGAAGTTCCAATACCACCTCTAAGTTTAAGGTAATTCAAAGCATTACCCTTTAAACCGCTTATAACTTCCGTTGGCAGCACCGAAATACTAGCACTTGGATAAAAAATACTTCTATTGTCAGCGGCAAAATTAGATACCCAATCATTACGGCCTGCTAGTGTTAAAAAGACCCAGTTATCATAATCGGTTTCTAATTGAGCATATAGTCCTGCAATATTTCGTTCACTAGTAAACTGAATAGGTAAGGTATTGGCAAAATTAAAATGTCTTAACACCCCAAAAACTTGTTGAGTATCACTATTTGCGCCATTTCTTTCAAATATTTCGCGTCTAGTAGTACCTCCAAGAGTAACATTGAAACCTACCTTTTCACTCAAGTCATATTGACCGGTCAAAACCAAGTTGTGATCAAAGATGGTGTTGTCGTTGGTGAATGTTTGCAGTACGCCCGATTGCAAACGAGCTCCACCGTCGGTACCTCCACGGTTTTGATAGGTCGTATTAAACTCCGAAGAGAAATCAATACCAGCCCTATATGATAAGTTTAATTTGTCATTGATCTTGTAGCCAATCTGCGCTTGACCAAAAATACGATTGGTTCTTTGGGATACTTGGGCATTAGCCACTGTCCATAAAGGATTTTGAATATCGTTCCCAGTTCGATAATATACGCTTCCTCCCGTAAGTGGGTTTTGGAAGGGTTGCCCTAATAAATCCACACTACGTGGTGTAAAAAATAAATTAGAGAATAGTGAGGAGCTCTGAGAACCTTCTGCAGTCCCGCCGTTAGCTGCCGCTACTGGCGGTGATCTAAAACTGGTGCGTGCAAAGTTAATGGTGCCATTGACGGTAAACTTATTGCTAAGTTCCGCTCTACCTCCTACACCAAAAGTATTTCTGGTTAAGCTGTTACCGGGTGTAAAACCGTTCTCATCTAAATTACCATAGTTTAAGTTGAAGGCCGTTTTACCGTCGTCCGAGGATTTTCTAAAATTTACATTGGTTGTTGCAGTACCCCCTGTTTTAAAAAACCCTTCTACGCTCCGGTAAGGTCTATACGCTAAACGTGCATCCTGAAATTCTGGAAAAGCGTCCCTTAAGGCTTGACTACCGAATCGGGAAAAAGGGTGCGGTATAGTCTGGTCACTATTTCGTACACCTGGGTCATTTTCAAAACTAGCCACGTTGTTACGGTTAAAGCTTGAACCAAAATTACTAAAGAAGGGCTGATACAACTGATCACCCCCGTTACCAAATTCGTTTTGGTAGCTAGGTAAATTGGAAATTTCATTAAAAAAGTAGGAGGAATTGACAGTTATTTCGCTTTTCGAAGGCCCACTACCGGCACTACTACCCCCTTTGGTCGTAATCAAAATCACCCCATTACGGCCTAAAGAACCGTATAAGTTGGCCGCAGCTAGACCTTTTAGTACGCTGACACTTTCAATGGAATTAGGGTCCAGGTCTAAAAATCTACTGGATCCGGAATTACCTTCTAAAAAACTATTTCTGTCAGTACTGCCCGAAGATGCAGATACTGCATTCGTATCGGAATTAAACGGCACTCCATCCACAATAAAAAGTGCTTGGTTACTTCCGCTGAAGGAACTCAAACCACGAATCACTACATTAGTACCCGAACCTGCCAAACCACTTTGGTTGGTAATCTGTAATCCAGCTACTTTACCATTAAGAACTCTAGCTACATCTCCCGTTGACCTACCTTCCAAAGCTTCTTGGTCAACCTCTGCTACGGCATATCCAAGAGCTTTTTTCTCTCTTTTGATACCCTGTGCCGTAACAACTACCTCATCTAAGGCTTGAGTATCTTCTTCCATTTGCACGTTTACCGTGCTGCCTACACCTACTGCCTGCTTAACATTCTTCTGCCCTATATAGGTAAAAAACAGTGTTTGACCCGTTGCTGCTGTAATGGTATAATTACCATCAAAATCAGTTTGAGTTCCGTTAGTTGTTCCTTCTACAATTATGTTAACCCCGGGCAAAGGAAACCCGTATTGATCGGTCACCGTCCCGGTTACCATTTTGTCTTGTGCAAAAGTTATTTGCACAACTAACGCCAAAAATAGCGTTAACAATCCATTTAGTTTTGTTCTCATTTTTAAAATTAAATTAAGAGTTAGTTATCTCGTACCGATTCATTACAACCTGTCAAAAAGGTTAACGAAAAGTTAAAGACGTCGCAAGGAAATAAAAAAAAAGAGGTGATAATTTTGTTTGAAACGAAACCCGTAAAATTTGCTATAAAACTTTACGAATTAAAAGAAGTATGTAACACTAACCGTACTATTCGTGTAAAACTCATGATTAATAAAGAAATCATTGGTTAGGTAAAAACAAGAAAGATAAAATGAGCCAATACCAATATTTTTTCTTTATGCACTCATCCACTATCCTTTTAACAATTACTCAAATAACCTTATAAAATCTATACGTTTTAAAAATTTGTTACTAAAGACAGGTAATTTGCAACAAGAATTACGTCCAACAATAGAACAACTTCAATGTACTTGAAGTCTAATTGTTTAAATAATTATTTCTTCAGTAAGATTTAATGGTACAAAATCTTACTGAAGAAAGAGCACGAGATTAACCCCAAAGCTTATTTTACAGATAATTACATAATATATAAATTATAATCGATGCAAAATATCAGATATAAAATGTGCTAGATAAGAGAGAAATAATCATCGAATATTGGCTTATATTTTTCTGTGACCTGTTGCTCAATTTCATCCGATATTACAATACAACAAGAAGATTTGGTTTCTTCAATACGAACAATGAATGATGAGTTCACTATTATAGATTTGTTTATTCTTAAAAAATCTGAAGGCAATAGCTGTTCCAGTCTTTTCATTGTTATCCTAATCAGCACCTTTCTGTTAAGACAGAAAATATTCACATAATATCGATCTGACTTTATAAATTTTATTTCATTTTTATCAAAAAGATACTTTTTATTGCCGTCAGGTATGACGATTTTAACTGATGAATTTATCATGATTAATTTTTGATTTTTGATTTTTGATTGATGATTGATGATTGATGCTTGATAATTGATAATTGATTAAGTCTTATGGACCATATTAGCTGTCGCCTTTACAATAACTCACACTAAAGTTGCTTCTAATATTAAAGTGTTAATAATTTCTATAACCATCGATTAAAACTAATTGGTTATCATAAAAAATCGAAAGTTGTAAAACCAATATATCGATGAAAAGTGATACGGTCCGCTCTTACTCCACTTCACTAAGTTATACTAATTATGTTATTTATCCAAGAGTCACTAACCATTTTTATAAAAATAAGCGTGCTAAATAGATGATGAGCAATGAAGAACATATCATAGGCTTTTCCCTATTTTACTGTAATAGAAACAACGAATTATGGAAAAACCAACATACTTAATTTTATAAAATTAAGTATGTAAAAATCTTTAATAAGAATGTATGCACTTAAGGTGTAAGTAATCCTGAAAAAATTAGAAATTGCAGAACTGGCTAACAACGTAAACCTATTTTTTTATTAATTAATTCTTATTCTCAAGAGCTCTAATTAAAGTTGAAGGGAGTACACCTGTTCGTTTTTTAAATGCTGAATTAAATGATTCGCTACTTTTAAAACCAATTTCATTTGCTATAGATTTTATGGAATACCTCCTGAATAATTTGTCATTTTTTAATCGATCAATAACAAATTCTATTCTTAAATCATTTATATAAACAGTGAACGTTTTTTGATAATACGAATTTATAATTTTTGATAGGTAGGTGGTATTTGTTTTTATTTTTTTTGCCAGGTTTGAAACGGTACAGTCTATTCTCAAAAAGTACTTCTTATTCTCCAACTGTTCCAGCTTCGTAATAATCCTTTCAACTTCTAAATCTTTAATTTTTAAATTAACCTCCTTTGGTTTTGCAATTGCTTGTTCTTTCTCTGATATTTTTGCAAGCAATACTTCTAATTTACCTTTATCCTCCTTTTGCTTTTTCTTATATAATACAACCGTTATAAAAATAATAAACAAGGATAACAAAGAGATTAATACTATAATATATTTCTGTTTTGATTGTTGTGTTTTTAGTTTTTCTACCTCTTTGTAATAATTGTCTGTTTCAATTTTACTAAAATTAGAGTTCGCAGAATTATTAGTATCTATTTGACCTTTAATGTAAGACAAGTGTTTTTCAAAATAGTAATCTGCTTGTTTTATATTATTAGTTTTTAGATAAGACTTGTAAAGTGTTTTGTAAAGTGTTTTGTGCAGGTCGTGGTAAAAAAAATTTATGCTTTCATCAGATTTTATTTGAACGGTATCAATAGCTTCAAAATAGCCAATGGCTTTTTTGAAATTTCCCTGCTCATAATTTATCATTCCAGAATAATAGGATTTAGAAAAATCCTTAGTAGATTTTCTAAAGTAATCCGGCATCATAGCTAAAGCTTCATTTAATTTTTTTTTTGCTGAGTTAGGATTGTTTTCAAGTAAATCAATTTCTAGTTGATTTACGCTATTTTTAAACTTATAAGATTCATGATAACCACTGTTGTCAAGGGTATCTAAAATAGATTTGGCGAAAGAATTATAAAGCTTTGCTGAATCTAATTTTTTCAGCTGTATATATGATTTTGCTATACTTAAATAAGTAGATTCTAGATTTACTCCCCAAACCTTAAATTTTTTGTAGTCCTCACTCTTGTAAAGAGTTTTCAGTTTTGATAAATTCTTTTTGTTATGTAAAATAGATTTATAAAATTGCCCAGAAAACATATAATACTGCGAAATATCTTGGTTAAATTTACATTCCCAAATTTCGTTCTTCATTTCTTTGGCTAGTGCTATAGCCTCAAAAATATTAGTAAATATTCTCTCGTTGTCATATCCAAAAGTCCTTCTCAAATCATCATTTTTAAGATGATATCCCATCAATAATTCTATTTTCAAATTATTGTTTTTTGCTACAGAAAGAAGACTATCTATATATTCCCCAACTTTAGCTTCGTTATGATTTTTGTAATAAAACATCACAAGCACATGATAGCCATTAAATGTACTTTTTGAATCATTATCCTTTATCGATTTTAAAATAGATTCCTTAATAAATTGGTGCGCTTTCGAGCTGTCTATTTCATAATATTTAAGAACTGAATCAACCAAAGCTTCCTTTCGATTTTTAGATTCTTGAGAAAGAACAATCACTTGAAATAAAGAAAAAAAAACGAGCGCAAAGAATGATTTAATTTTGAATAAATTCACAAAGTGATTTTTTGTATCTAAAATTATTAAAAAATAGTATGCTATTTACCACACAGACTACATTAAAAATATAGACTACGCAGTTGATTAAGGTAATATCAATTGTATACTAGTTTGACTTCGAAAAATGATATTTGTTACTTAAAACAATAATTAAGTTTGCAATAATCCATTGGAAAGAAGTGAGCTTTTGTTTTACTTATTATAGTTCTAAAGAACGCGTAGTACATTAAGTGCTTTTTTATTAGTATTATTCCTTTAATATTTTGGAAATTAACCTTCTATACAATTTTTATATATGCAAATTTACATTCCTTAATTAGGATATACTCATTCTTTAAACCTTGGCAGATTTTATATCACAAAACTTTAGATGGTTAATACCCGTAAATTAAAAAACACCTGTTTTTCTATATGTCTTACTCTCAATCTTAACTTCTCCTACCATATGTAAATCAAGAGGTTTTTTCTCACACTTACTTATATTTGCAATGAAGTCTGCATAATTTGCAACATAAATACAACATCATCTGAATATCTTTTTATGACTTTTGAAATAGGCTAGTATCCACTTCTCCATCTTTAAGGAATATTCATTTTTAGTAGAAAAGATAAAACTTCAATTAAACATAGAAATATCAGGGGCACATGTATATATTAAATTGCTCTAAATTTGGTTTGGGGAAATTCTAAATCTCAATAAGTAAAGTCATTAAATCCAAAACATTAGTGAAATCTAAATTCCTTATATGTATTCGACTACAGTTTATTTACAATAATCCCTGTCATTTATAAGTTCACAAATTGGACGATGGCTCCTTGTTTAGTTTTAATATTTAAAAACCCGCCTTTGTCGACTAAATAATCGTGGGAGCACTGAAATTTAGTAGTATCGAAAGGGATTTTTAATTTCAAATCACCTCCTTTAGTAGCTTCAATATGTAATAGCGTTACTTTTCCATCTTCCATTTTCGCAGAAACCAAAAATGCTCCTTCTGTTCGTAGTTGACTAAAAGCTACATCTTTCCAATCCTTAGGAATTGCTGGAAAAATATAAACTATACCGGTATGACTTTGAATCAGCATCTCCTGCAAACCAGCCGCAAATGCAAAATTACCTTCTAATGTAAAAGGCCTATATGTGGCATCCGAATATCCTTTGCCCGACTGATCTCCATTAACATGAAAGCTATTTGGTAAACAAAAACTAGTTGCGAAAATCCTAAGAATTTCAGCCGCTCCTTCGCCGTCAAACGCCCTAGCCTTTAAATTTCCAAGCCAGCTAAATGAATAGCCTACCCATTTTGAGGATCCTATACTATCCAAAGTGGCAATAGTTCTCTTTATTACTTTTTTATCCTCATCCCCTTTGGAAAAATCTAAAAGACCTAAAGGGTGATAGCCTACTAAGTGTGAAAAATGTCTATGAGAATCTTCATAAGGCAACTCCGGAGTGAACATTAAGCCATTGGTATTAATCGCTAAATCTGGCCATTGCGATAAAAGCTCATTCCATCTTTTAGCTTCTTCTTCCTTCCCTAGCTCTAAGGCCAATTCTGCTGCTTTCTCATACGTCCACCTTATAAGTGCTAAATCAAAATTAGTGGTTTCTCCAAACCAAGCGTCTCGGTCATTGTTATTAATTTCCGGACTAGAACTAATAGGAAGTTTCCTAATTCCCGCTTCCTTAATTTCGGATACACCTTCAAGAAAAATTGCAACATCCTTAAGCCACGGGTACGCTCTATTTTCAAGAAACGCTCTATCCATTGAATACCGCCAATGCAAATAAAAATGATGCCCAAGCCATGCAGAAACCGTTGGTCCAAAGGCATATTGAATCCACCCTCCCATAGGTTCGCCTTCTAATGTAGAGACACCTGGAACATTTAAACCTTCCGTTTCATAATACTCTTTTGTATACTTTTTAAAGGATTTTCGGTATTTCCAGAGCCAATTTAAGAAACCAATTTCTTCATCTAAATGGTTGCCACTATACGCTGGCCAGTAACTTAACTGTGTATTAAGGTCATGATGAAAATCTCCTTTCCAAGGGGGTAGCTTTCCATTATCAGCAGTCCAAACCGATTGTAATGAAATGGGCGGTGCATCTGCCCTTGCAGCTGATCCAAATTTATACTGTTCTAGATACCATTGCTTTTGTAAAATGATATCGGGAATTTGAATAGAGGATTTGGACCAAAAATCTGCCCACCACTCCTTATGATTTTTAAAAGCATTTGCTACTCCCTCTGTACTATTTTCATTTGAAACCTCTTTGGAAGATGGCTTTTCATCCCAACCAGGAAATTCAGAACTGATACTCCAAACGCCTTCCATAACCCCAGCGTTCATTCCCCCGGTTACATTCACTTGATATTTAAAACCTCCCCAACCTTCTTGCTCATAAGTAATCGTATTATTTATCTTAGAAACCTGACCTTGAGGGTATCCAAGCCTCCTTAAATCTTGTCCAGCAACCGGACTTTCCACTTCATTCTGCCCTTTAAGATTATATGCAGGAGGAACAAGGGTGTACTCTAACGCCTTATCTAGCCCCTCAAACCTATACCAGCCAACAGGCTTTGTAGCATGAACAAAAGTTAATAGCCGTACGCCGTTTTTCCATTTTACTTCGCAAAGCGCATTTTTAATGAACAAGTGAACCGATGCTACTTCACCTAAAGCGGAAATATCAAATTCTATTGCAGCTCCCGGTATTTTTGAAGGAGCAGGACTCCTATCATAAGGTACGTCGAACAGCTCTTGTACCGGTTTATAGTCATCCTTTTTCCATTTATTATACACCCAACTGTACTTCCATTCTGGTATTTGTAGATTTTCCATGGGGCGTAAATCCCAAAGATCGGCACGATCTAAAGAAAAACGAAGTTTTCCTTCTTTTTCCCAAATCAATGACCCAACCATTCCGTTACCAAGAGGTATTGCTTCATCCCAAACTTGTGAAAGCCTGTCAAAATGCAAATCATTCACACTACCCTCTGGTTCAATTTTAATGGTTTCTGCGCAAGAGCAAAATAAAAGTAGTATCAATAGGATGCTTACATTTTTATAAAACTCGTCAAGTCTAGTGGCTTGCCCTATTATTCTGATTATAGCTTTTATCATTTTACTTTTATATTAACTTCTTTTAATCTTAGGTAAATTAAAGATGCACAATTACTCTAAACCGTTTACAAAGAAATATCGAATGCGACACTTGTACCCAGTACTTGCTGTATTTTTTTCTGCCAGCACCTTGATTTTCAAAGTATGCTTTCCTTGCTTTAACCCAGACACTAATGTTGTATACCATGGTAAATGTAAACTAGAACTCCAACGGGTAAATAAGTCGATTTTACTCCAAGTGCTTCCATCAATACTATACGCTATAATTCCCGCATCCGGACCGGCTGCAATGGCTATACCAGCTGCATTCCCCTCAAAATTAAATTTCAAGGTTTTTCCAGTATGCTCATTAGTCAGCATAGGTACACTCGTGTAATTTTCCCTTGTAGGCTTTCCATCATTTGGTTGCCAGTTTTCTATGTACGCCCATCCTTTTTGTTTACTGTATTTCTTTGTGGGAAGCAATATTCCATCATCGTAATTTCCTTTTTTTAATGGAGTGGGAAGCTCATAGGTAACAATTTTATCATCAGATGCTACATCACCTTGCCACGCGTTTTCTAGAAATATTTTCATCGAATGAAAATAAATCCCTTGTCCGAAGGGGGAAGGGTGAAGGTTTTTAAAATCATATTCCCAAGAAAACTCTCCAGCATCAATTCGTTCCGTTACTTCCTTTGCCAGATTGATTGTTGAAATATTATAATGCTCCGCTACCGCTTCATGATTTTGTATGACTTTAGGAATTTTTCCAGTTCGATACGTTTCCATTTTTTCAGGATCAACGAAATGCATGAGCACTACATCAGCAGCTGGATTATCTTTACGTACATGTCGCACAATACCCTCCATTGCCAGCAATTGTTCTTCGGTAGTTCTTCCATTTCCGGCATCGTTTACCGCAGCTTCTTCAAAAATCAAATCTATCGGTCCGTTTTTCAATACATCACGTTTTAGCCTAAATGCTGCAGGTGTAGTACCCATAGAAGGTATTCCTGCAGTAATAAAATCGAATTCAGTTGTTGGGAAACGTTTGGTCAGATAGTTGACTATACTATCGCGCCAACCACCATTGTAGGTAATCGATCCTCCAAGAAAAGCGACGCTACCTTTCTTTTCATTCACAAACTTCTTAAAGGAATTTCGGATTCCTCCCCGCAAGTGTTGATAGGCCAACGCATCTAAGGTTTCAATTGGGGTTTTTGAATGGTATGTAATAAAATCGGCTACTAGCCTTGGTGTTTCAAGAGGATAATGATGCCCTTGCAAGGATTGTTTTCCCTTGGTACAAGGAACCACCGTTGCGCTTCCACCCAACCTTAGATAACGGTTGATCAAAATAAACGTATTTTCATCCGCAGGAACAATTTTGTCTTGAAGACCAATCATGTGAAGGATAGGGATTTTCTCTGCAGCCAAAATTTCCAGATTATCAATAGGATTGTTTGCATAGGTCTTGGCTTCTTCCTCTGTCTTAAAACCGTACTTTTCCTTTAACCCATTCCATACCTCTTTAGCGCCAACTCCTTCACCAAAACCTCCCGGCCAGCTTTTGATGTCACAAACCGGAGCATCACCATATATGCAATTTACTTTCTTCGGATTTCTTTTCGCCCAGGTGTAGATAAAAAGTCCGCCTCTACTAACACCTGACAGCGCCACTTTTTGGTTGAGTTCATATGTACTGGTCAGATACGTATAAAAACGGTCCCAAATGACCATAGATTCTGGGTTTCCCAACATACCCGCTGTATTTATGTGCGCAATATGAAACCCTTCGGAAGCAAGAATACTATCCGCCTCGCTATGAAAACTGGGAAAGCGTGCGCGCCACAACCAAGGTTTCCCTACAGCAGCTTTTTTTGGTAGCACGAGCCATGCATCTTTATTTTCAAATTGGAAATCATACCTTTCGAAACCTTTCCATTCCGACATTTGAACCTTCGATTTGTTCTGATTCTCTTGCGCGGTAATTTGATGACCGCAAAAAATGAACCCTAGATAAATCACGTATTTAAAAACCCTTACTTTTTTAGGACCCAGTATTTTCATATATTCAGTTCTTTTTTAATGCTGCGAATACCAATTCGGCAATAACTTTATAACCTGCCCTGTTTGGATGAACTCCATCTTCTTCGGTAAAAAGTTCAGGTTTACGGGCCAAAGGTATATTGAGATCAATGAATTTGATGTTTTTTTCTTTGACAACATCCTTTATCATACCAATAAGCTCTTGTAGTCGAGGTTTGCGGGTTATTAATCCTTCTATACGTTCCCTCTTCAAACCTGGAGTCTCCAAAACCATAGGCGAGGGCGCACATAAAAAGATTTGTGGTTTAGATGTTAATTTCGATAGTTCATCAATAAAATCAAGGTAATCTGCCTCATATTCATCCTTGTACTCCCAACATTTTCTATCTCCACAGGTGCCCATACCACAGGTATCATTTGTACCAAGGCTTATAACGATAATATCAGGGTTTGCTTCTTTTATTTTTCTCAACTCGTTCCACACCGTCGGTTTGCCTTTTCTAATAAGGGTAGCTCCCCCCACTCCAAAGTTTTCTACTGCATAGTTTTCTCCGAGAAGCAGTTGTAGTTGAGCAGGATAAGAATACCTATCCCTGTCATCCAGTCGCGCACCGTAGGTAATACTATCGCCCACGCATACCACCTTAGTCATTTTTTTACTACATGCCCCAATAGTGCTAAGTACAATCAAAAAGATTAACAGACGAAGTACAGATTTAATTATAATTTTCATACTCCCTTGTCCTTAATACTAAAAATTTCAAAGCTTTGAATCATTGGTTTTCCAATACTTTAAAAGCATTAAAAATACGATGCCCGTGTTCAATTAGTCCCGCAGGGGTTAAATGCGTGCCGTCTGCCTTTGGGATGCTGTACATCGTAGTGTAAGTGATATTCCTATCATTTAGTGCAATTTGTTTTTGCGCTTCTAGAACTTGGGGACGCTCCTTAACAAACATATGTTGCTCATCTACGCCTAAGATAATTTTCAAATTTGAATCTTGTAAGACTTCCGTTCGTAAATCAGTTATCAACAGCTCTAAATTTACTTGGTAATCAGAAGCTGTTTGGTCATTAACTGCATCAGATTCACCTTGAATCCATATAAAACCACCAAAGTTTAAACTGTATCCTTTTTGCTCTAGGTAGCAAATTGCAACTCTTAAATCTTTGACCATAGCATCGTAGTTACCGCCGTCGCCAGGTGACTTCCAATCTCTTGAGAGCCCAGTGGCTCCTAAACAAAATTTCAAAATTGCTGGGTTATACCCTTCCTTTTTTAAATCACGTGCAAAGCTAACTTCAGGGCCGAAATGACCTGTCAAATCTACCGCTTTGCGCTTGCATATGCACCCATTTACCACTTGAGCTGTGCTTTCCATAAAAGGTCCAGTTAAAAAGTATAGCATCATCCAAATACTGTTCGTCTTTGGGATATTCCTGTGCATCGCCCATCCAACCCTGAGCATTAGATTGTACGGCCAAAATAAAAAAGTCTATGTTCTTTTGGGCCCATAGGCTTGTTGAAAAAGATATTAAAAAAATAAAACTTAGTATTCTACTCATAACAGAAAGAGAATAATTAAGAAACAACAAGATGATAAACTACTAATATAAATTGACGTTACCATATGCCTTTAGTTAACAGTTCAGCTTAAAAGTATAAATTTAAAAGCTTTTATAAATAAGCAAGAATCAACTTGACCATTTGATACCTAAACTAACACACTAACTTGTTTAATCACGTGAAGGATTTTATATAATTCCTCCTAAAAGTTTATTGTCTCCAAAGGTCTTTACAAAAAAACTTTGTTGTTTGAGTGATGCTATCTGTTTATTGTCCAAAGGAGCTATCTGTAATTTTTCGGACAATACACGTGGTGTCGTGTTTAGTCCAAAACTGCGAAATAACAAAGATTTTATACTTTTACCGACTTCTAACTCGCTTACTACATTTTCAAAAGATGCACCTTGATTTATCCATAATTCTACGTTTTTAATTTTATCATAGATCAAGACACTTTTGGCAAGAGGTATGAATTTAATATTATTTTGGGGCAGCGTAATTCTTCTAAAAAGTTCACTTTATGCTGTATTACCGGTCGTCACCTCTTGGCTTCCATCACCTCCTAACAAATGGAAATCTAGATAACTCATATCCAATCCGCCGCGTTTTATGTCATTCCCTGTAGTATAAAACCAAAGAAGCTATTTATTTATATTTTTTTACTAAAAGAATGATACTAATTTTTATTTGAAGCCTTACATCTATTGGTTTTCCATGAGCAAGATTTACTATCTACAACAACTATATAGCTTTATATTCTTTACTGATACATGCATCATTGTTTTAAAAAGGGCTGTGGGACATTCTTTGTTTCAGCATAGTACATCTGCTTCATAGCCTTTTTTAGTTGCGTTTTAGAAGTGAGATGCTATGGTTACCTCCTAGATTACCTAGGGCAGCAACTCCATATATTAACTATCGGCCAATTAAGGTGAATTTTATTCCCAAAGCCGTGATACTTGCAATATCAAGGTCGCATAAAACTAAAAATCTTCACTGTTTTCCCAACCTTTTAGTTGTTCTGAACTTCAAAAGCTACAGATTTCTATAAGTACTTAGGCATACAATAGGTATGACTTTCTTTATCCTATGTATTTCTTAATTCCTTACTCTGAACTTATTCAGCATAAGAAATACTACCGCGTTCAATACTACCGCGCATCTAGTATCTCTATGGCCTATAAAATTTATGTATTGGTGGCTTCAACAAAACGACATTCTTTCCTATATTCGCTGCAGACATAAGCGCAAAAGGATGACATTAGTAAGCCTAACCCTTTTCCAGAAAGTAAAGCGTACAATACATATTTACATAAATAAAATTTTCTGAAAATGAAAAATATATTCTTAATTATTAGTGTTTTCGTAACGCTTCAAGTCAAAGCCCAGACACCAAAATTCCAAGGACAACCCCCAATTAAAATAATAAATACCGAATCAAAACCGATACAAACACAATGGAAAGGTACATCTACTTTTAAGGATTCAGATATAGTATTTTCAAATGACTTTGTGGGTGCTAGGCTTAACGGAATAGTTAAACGTAACGACAGCACGTATACTGCTTTAATTACTTCAGAAAATACACCCATAAATATAAGTCCATGGTATGCTTTTAAGGTATGGGCTACTGAAAAGAAATCAATAAATGTAGTGTTGACCTATCAAGAAACGGTAAAGCACCGCTATTACCCCAAGCTAAGCAGTGACGGCGTACATTGGTCATCGCTAGATTCCATTAACTACACCGAATATGAAAAAGGAGATGCTGATTTTGGACCTGGCGCCCTTCCCCTATATGTAAAAATAAGATTGGAGATTGGACCAGACACCCTTTGGGTTTCTGGTCAGGAATTGGAGACCTCTAGCCGCGTTTTTACATGGGCAGATAGTTTGTCCCAAAAACCTTTTGTGCAAACCAGAAGTATCGGAAAAAGTGAACAAGGCAGGGATTTGAATTTATTAACGGTAGGCGACCCAGAATCCAAGAATATGCTCATTGTTATTTCAAGGCAACATCCGCCCGAGGTTACTGGATATCTTGCGATGAAAGCTTTTGTTGAGAACCTCAGTTCCGACTCCAAATTAGCCCGAAAATTCAGAAAAAAATTCACCACGTATGTGATTCCTCTCATGAACCCAGATGGCGTGGACAATGGCCATTGGCGTCATAATGCCGGTGGCATAGATTTGAACAGGGATTGGGCAAATTTTAACCAACCAGAGACACAGGCAGTAAAAGAATTCATGCAAAATAAAATTAATGAAACTCAAGGTAAATTCTATTTTGGTATTGATTTTCATTCTACTTGGGACGATATCTATTATACGGTTGACCCTAAATTAAAAGGGAATATGCCAAACCTTGTTTACGATTGGCTTGATGCTATCAAAAAGCGAATTGACGGCTATGACCCTAATATTAAATCAAATGATAAAATACAACCTACCACCGTTTCCCGAAACTATTTTTTTGCAGCTTACGGTGCAGAAGCTTTAGTTTTTGAAATTGGAGATAATACTCCTCGCCCGTTTATAAAGGAAAAAGGACGGATTAGTGCGAATGTCTTAATGGAGATGATGTTAGATCGTCTAAAAAAATAGGAACGTCAGGATACAATAGATCAACGTATTTTTCAATTTGACCTATTCCACTATTAGCGCACTATTTTCAATCAAAGTCGCAAAGGATACCCAATCCGTTTTCATAAAATCCGTTACCGCTGTGGAAAAATCCGAAATGAGCACGGTAGCTTGTTCTAGGGTTTCCCTATGTTGATGGGAAGGCATTGTAGTTTGTGCAGCCGCTATACGTAAGGCCTCCTGAACTTTTGAAAATGGCGATGTTTCAAAAGACTGCCACGCACCTAATTGCCTTTTTGGTTTTGGAATCTGCCCTTTAGAACGAAGCTGATCTAAGGCGGCCTTCATATGATTAATTTTTGAAACCAATGTCTCCTTTGATTCCCCTTTATGCTCTTTTACTTGTTCGAATAGTTTTTCTAGGCTTTTCTTTTTCAAATCTAGCGCCCTTAAATGCTTGGACAATAGGGCAACCTGACTATCCACTTCTTTTCTAAATATGTACAAGGCTTTGTCTACCTTGGGTTCCAGGTCAAATCTTGGATCCGGAATCACCTTAATGCTTGTGGTATCGGTAAACGAACCATACTGCAATACAATGGTATAATCTCCTGGTATCACCGGAATATCCCTAGAAAAATCATCTTGCCGTGCACCCGGAAAAGAAGCGGAAGCCTCGTCTAGTTTCCAAATCATATAATTAAGACCTTTGCTTAATTCCTTGGCTTCTATGGTATTAATTAACCTGTTTAGATGATCATATACTTCCGCTTTGACCCTTGTTTTTTTAACTGGTTCTTCAGATATATAGAAGGGAATCTCGGTTTTTTGGAAGACTTTATTTTCACCTTCAAAGGTCGTATGAAAGCCTGTCCATATATTTCCGGGCGGATTAATAAACAATCCTTTTACTTGTACGGCATCGTTCATAGGCAAGGCCGTTATGCCGTGCTTCAATTGATTACTTGCAATTTTCCGTAAGGATAATAAATCATCCATCACCCAAATAGCCCTACCAAATGTCCCCACAATTAGGGCAGATTCCGGCTCCTGAATCTTTAAATCCATTGTAGAAACAGAAGGAAAACCATTTTTAAACTGGGCCCATGAGTTTCCTGTATCCATACTGACCCATAGTCCATTTTCCGTTCCCAAAAACACCAAATTGCGTTCCACCGGGTCCTGTATTACGCTTAGCGCGTATCCCTTTACCGTATCTCCATAGGCCAATCGTTTCCAACTTGTGCCAAAATCATCGGTTTTAAAAAGATAGGTTTCATAATCACCCTTCCTGTAATTGTTAACCACCATCCAAGCAGTTCCCACACTATACCTTGAAGCTTCAATTTGAGCTATCCAAGCTTCTTTAGGCATGCCTTTAACGTTTCTAGTACGGTTTTTCCAAGTCGCACCACCATCCATAGTTACCTGTACTTGACCATCATCGGTACCTGCCCAAATCACTTTTTTATCGATAGGACTTGGGGCAATAGTTAAAATAGAGTTATAACGTTCCGCGCCAGAAACGTCTAGGGTAAGGCCCCCGTAATCTGTCTTTTGATGTTCCGGATTGTTGGTGGTCAAATCAGGAGAAATAATCTTCCAAGACGCCCCCTTATCCCCAGTCAAATGCACAAATTGCGAACCATAATAAGCCGAATTGGCATCAAAGGGATTTCTAGCAAAACCTGCATTCCAATTAAAGCGTAAGGACGTTGTTACATCGGGAGCTGGTGGAATAATATTCACATAATATCCCGTTACTTTGTCATACCGATACAAATTACCATTTTGAGATGAGCCATACCCATAGCGGGAATTATCTAAATCTGGAGAAATGTCAAATCCATCACCACCTACCAAATATTGCCAATACAAGGTGCGTATACCACCCCTTTTCCAAGTATATGCAGGGCCAGACCAGTTACCGTTATCCTGCATACCGCCATACACATTGTAAGGCCTATCATTATCTACCCCCACATGGTAAAACTGCGCCACAGGAATGGTCTCCGGAAAATACCAACTTTTGCCATGATCATAAGTAATACCTAAGCCGCCATCGCCCCCTATGATAAAATGTTCTGCGTCTTTGGGGTTTACCCAAAACGCATGAAAATCGGCATGAATTCCCTTTGTTTCATCAGCAGGAATCATTGGAATAGTGTCAAATGTAGTACCGCCGTCATAACTGACCGACAAGGGCTGATAGACATTATAAAGCCTATCCGCATCTTCTGAATCTACGGCGAGGTCTTGAAAATAGAAAGGTCTGTTATTTGCAAACTTGGGATTATCGTTTATCACTTTCCAATTAGCACCCCCGTCGTCACTGCGATATATGGCGTTCTTCTTTGCTTCTATTTTTGCATAGATTCTACTAGGTTCGGAAGGCGCTATAGCAAAACCTATTCTACCCAAATTACCGGACGGAAGACCTTCCTTCACCCCTAGTTCTTTCCAATTCTCTCCCGCATCATTTGATATATGGAGTCCTGAACCTTCGCCCCCTGAGGTAAAATAATAGGGTGTGCGCTCATGCTCATATAGCGCTGCAAAAAGCCTCTTAGGATTGCTTGGGTGCATCACCAAATCTGCAATCCCCGATCGCTCATTGGAATATAGGATTTTCTTCCAATGCAATCCTCCATCTGTTGACTTGTATAGACCTCGATGCTCATTGGCAGTAAACGGGTCTCCCATGGCACCTACATAAATAGTATCTGGATTTAATGGATTTATACTAATTCTATGGATGGTTTTAGTAGCTTCCAATCCCATATGCTTCCAAGTGCGGCCACCATCCACACTTTTAAAAATACCCATTCCTAAATTCATGGAGTTCCTTGGGTTTCCTTCCCCAGTCCCCACCCAAATAACGTTTGGATCACTTTGCTGAATAACCAAAGCACCAATATTCTGGGTAGGTTGTTCATCAAATACCGGTGTCCATGCGGAACCTCCATTCTCGGATTTCCAAACCCCACCAGATGCGGCCCCCACGAATATAATTTTTGGATTAGTCGTAACCACATCGATTGTTGTAATACGGCCACTCATATTAGCGGGACCAACGTTTCTAATCTTTAGGTTTTTTAAAGCTGAAAAATCAACCTGTTGCGCAACAAGAAAATTAGATAAGCATACTAGTAGCGCAATAAATATGATTTTAAGCCGCATAAGAGAATTTGTTTTCTTCAAAAATAAGAATCGGTTTCCTAAATTGAAGCAGAACCGCTTGTATTAATTAGGGTTATACTTTCTAGTTTCAACTAAAATCGAGATAATATAGAATAGTAAAATTTATAATAGTATTTGAATTGTTCACATTAACGAAAAACGAATAAACAGGAATACACTTTGCTTATAGTAAAATATAGAACACTAGAAAACATGTAAAACAACAAGATTATCGTTCGGTTTTACACTAAACTTAGTTGGTCGAGTTAAGTTTTAATCCCGTTTTAATTTCACTCCACCAGGGGTTCCTATAAACGAGACCTCTATAGTCTTCACTTTAAATATTTTCAACTTCGAACATGGAATCTGACCAGTTTGTTCCAAGAACGTAAATATAAATTGGCCACAATGAACAACTACAAGAGGAACAAACGAGATAGCAAATCACACAAAACTAAAATTTAAAACAAGCCTTACGACTAGGAGATTTCAAATGGGGCTTTTTACTATCGTATCAAAATCTGCTATGGTTGATAAGTACTCAGAAACAAATACCTTATTCTTCACAACAATCCTAATACCACCAACCAAATCCAATAAAACAACTATAAAAGTTCAACATTAAAAACTAGAATACTGTTTACGCTCTACACACATCTCATTTTACATATGTAACCCGCCTTAACCCCAATAGAACGTTAAATTGTTCACAAATACAGTAATCTAATTATACCATTACCGTACACAATTGACAAAGAATTGCGTAATTTGAATTTTATGTTAACTTTGAAAAAAAGACGTAATGGATTTACTTGAACACGCAGACGAGTTCGTAGGACGAAAAATGAGCAACATGTCAACTAGTGATAGGGTTGAGGCTTCTAGGGAGGCTAAAAAATTGATTTTAAGTATCAACGAAATTTATAAAGAGACAAAAGATTCTAATTTAATGGACGTGATGAAACGCGTTACAGAAAAGAAGAAGAAAATTGAAAAACGGTTGAACGGAGTTCCATTAGTATAAATATATAATGAACGCACATTTACCAAAATAGTTTTATCCCTATTTTGCAACTGACGTATAAGATAAGAACCCTTCCTTGAGAGGGTTTTATTTTTGTTAGAAATTCTGTTATAGTGAATCTTTGACATAGGGTAAACTGTGCTGCTATACTAAATTTAAAAAATTCTAAAAAAATTCTTAATGGATTTTCTTTTAAAGCCTTGGCCTTGGTTTGTTTCTGGACCTCTTATAGCAATTGTGCTTTTACTGCTACTTTACTTTGGAACAACCTTTGGCATGTCTTCCAACCTAAGAACCCTTTGTACCATTTCAGGTGCTGGAAAGTATTCGGATTTTTTCAAATTCGACTGGAAAGCGCAAAGATGGAATCTAACAATTGTGCTAGGCGCTATTCTTGGGGGTTTTATTGCAACCCATTTTCTATCGGACGGCACGACTATTAAACTAAACCCCGAAACGATTTCCGACCTTGCTTTGATGAACTTTACCCAGGTTGGTGATACATTATTACCTAATGAAATCTACGGTTGGGAAGCTGTTTTGAGCCTAAAAGGTATGAGTATATTGTTGATAGGAGGGTTTTTAGTTGGATTCGGCAGTAGGTATGCCGGCGGATGTACATCTGGCCATGCAATTTCTGGCCTAAGCAACTTGCAACTTCCTTCGTTAATAGCTGTTATTGGATTTTTTATTGGTGGTCTGCTAATGACTCATTTTATTCTTCCCTTATTATTTTAAACATGAAATTTGTAAAATTCTTTTTTGTCGGTATATTTTTTGGTATAATACTCACGAAATCCGAAGCAGTATCCTGGTACCGAATTTATGAGATGTTCAAGTTTCAATCCTTTCACATGTATGGTATTATTGGGTCCGCCGTACTCATGAGTGTTTGCGGTATCTTTTTAATCAAAAAATTCAAACTTAAAAGCATAGCTGGTCGTGCGATTGTAGTTCCTTCTAAGGAAAAGAGTTTTACCAGATACATTTTGGGAGGTACAATTTTTGGACTAGGTTGGGCATTAGCCGGTGCTTGTCCGGGCCCTATGTTTATCTTACTTGGAGCGGGTATTTACCCGATACTCATTGTTATTTTAGCCGCCATGGCAGGAACCTTTGTTTATGGCTTGATACGACACAAATTACCGCATTAAACATCACTACCTAACAGGCAATAAGCCTATTACCGTTATGAAATCAATTCCAAAGAAAAGAAATCATAAGATTATTGGAAACAATAGAACACCATCAACGTCTTTTTTTTGCACAATACCTATAACCTAAATCGTGTGGCACCTTAAGAAACGTAACCTTAAACTGATACGGCTCTTATTTAATCTCTTTACATTGCTCTAATTAAATTCGTATTTGGTTGGTCCGTTCTTCGGTTAAACCATAGTTCCGAAGTATACCCATAGTGATGAAGATTTTAGAAAGGAGTAATCCAGAAAAAAATTACACACCTAATACTCCTTCTACTTAGGGCATTTCTGCATTAGCAGTAAAAGCGATGTAAGGCATAAATCCAAGCAAATTCTGAATACAAAGTGATATTCTCCTGATGCTGATTGACTATTAAACGTCTTAAAACTTAAGTTTTTCATTTTTATCCCATAAACCCCAATAAGCTCCAACATCTCCCTCATCTCCGGTTTTCCATGATTCATCAAAAGATGAAAAATAGAAGGTCTCTATATTCTCTTTGGAAGCCCAAGCTTGTGTATTTATAAAATACTTCATAGCATTCTCTTCTGATGAAACAGCACCTTTTAAACTACTTCCTTGACTAGGCCATCCCGTTTCCGTAATAATTACCTTTTTACCTTTTGCAGCATCCGTTGCTTGGCCAAACATCTGTTGCATGTGGCTTAGCGAATATTCTTGAGGACACCCCTCCCAGTAAGGATAACAATTTGATAAAATAACATCACAGGCTTCCGTAATTTTGGGGTGTTGTGAAAATTCATAATACGCATCTACATAACCCACCTCAATATTTGGCAAAGCTGTCTTTACGCGCGTAATATATTCCAATAGCTGCTCCGCAGTTAAGTCATTTCGATATAAGACTTCATTACCTACGGCAGCAATATCAACACATCCTTCTTTTGCCAAGGCTATAAGTCCTTCTATTTCCGCTTCGTTCATCTCCAAATCATCCCCTAACCAAGCTCCAACCAAGGTTTTAAGGCCATTTTTTTTAGCAACACGAGGAATGTGCTCATTCCCTTCAACACAAGAAAATGAACGCACCCATTTCGTATATGGTTTAATTACACTAATCCTTCTGTGCACCTGTTCTTCGGTAATTACATCTCCTGGCTTTTGACCATCTTCGTACAGACTAAAGCAAAGACCATGCATGCCGTTTTGAACTGTTTCTAACCATAAATGTTTTAATTCATCTCCAGAAATCATACTAAAATCTACTCCAGAATGACTGCTATAATTGTTCTTGGCAAGTGTGAAATAATGGCCCTCTCTGTATGACATATCGCTTTATTAAGAATTCATTTAAAATTTTATAACTATCCTGTAAGCACCATCAGGTGCGCACCTCTCCTTTACATTTGGTAGCAAAATAAAACCCTACCTCATAAAAAAAACAAGAATAATTGTATTTTAGTTCACTTACAAACATTGCATTTATATCGCTATCGTTACGTGTACTACTTATTAATTCGGTATAATTTCGTTTAGCAGCTTTTTCTTTTCTAATGCTGCACGTATTTCGCCTGCTCGCTCTTCAGTAACATCATAATTACGCATCACATACATAGCAATGAGTGTTCCTAGTATAGGAATTCCAGAGAAAGACAATCGTAATCCATCAACAGCCCCATCAGGTTGAATGGTTACCCCTGAATCGAACCCTACAAAAGTCATAATAACACCACTCAATCCTCCTGCGATTGCGAAACCAAATTTTACCATTAACCAATAAATGGCTCCAAAAGTCCCCTCTCTTCTCAGCCCGGTATTAAGCTCATCTAAATCAATAACATCAGCTGTCATGGACATCATCAATACAAATAGGCTTCCAATACCAAAGGAGAAGAAAGGTAATGCAAAAATGAATAGATAGGGTTTGCCCGGAACAAAAAGAAACCATAGCATGATATACCCTATAATCGATATTCCCTGGGATACAATAAAAGCTTTCTTTTTACCCATTTTTTTTGACATGTTTGTAACAATAGGAATCACAAAAAAGGTTGTTCCTAGGGCACCTAAACATCCAAAAAGTGTAGGCCATATACCTGCAGCACCGGCATTACCCTCAAACAGATGGTATACAATGATAAAAAATGAAAAAGATGCAATCGTCATAAATGCATTGTACACTAAGAAGGTAGCAATACATAGTTGCCTGAATGGTTTCATTTTAAAAGCACTGACAAAACCTGAGCCTATTTCTTTCAAACTATTGCCTATATTTTTAAAATTGAGGGGGGAATAATCTTCATCTAATGTTGATTTACTCTTAATAAATATGCCCGGTACAATAGCGCAAATTGCAAATATTATCCCAACCCACAAAGCAAGCGATCGGGTAGCGACTTCTGCCGATTCAAACCACGCTGGGTCGTACATAATAACCCAAAACCAAGGAGCAATTACCCACGCCCACTGTCCAATCCATTGGGCCGTTGCCATAATATTCGTACGTTCATGAAAATCATTACTCATCTCATAGCCCATAGCAACATAAGGCACACTAAAAATAGTAATCCCTAGGTAAAACACAAATGACCAAATCATAAAGTAGGTGAAATTATAATCAACACCAGCATCCTTATAAAGTTGCCACATAGCAATAAACGAAACGCAAAGCACAATACTTCCAAGAATCACATAGGGTCGTCGTCGTCCCCATTTAGATTTGGTATTATCCGAGATATACCCCATAATAGGGTCTGTAAACGAATCAAAGAGGCGTGGAAAAAAATAAATTACGCCCCACATCCAACCTGGAAAACCTAAATCTTGTACCAGCACCACCATAAAAATACCCAAGGAAGCAGGAAACATTTGGTTGGCTAACATGCCAATACCGAAGGCTACTTTTTGTCCAAACGGAACTTTCTGGCTTACGGTTACTTGTTGGTTTGACATATTTTTTTGGTTGTTTAGGTTTGTACTTAAATCGAATTCGGTATAATAATCGTTTGAATGGCTTGCCCATTTATTTGAATAGTCACATTACGTTCTCCTAAAGACAAGTTAATATCTTTTGCTTGTTCTTCTTCATTAAAAACAACCACCGCAATAGAACCATCTGGGTTTTCGGCTGCTGTTACCAATAGTCTTTCGTCTGAATGTGCAAAACCTATTCGTGTTGCTCCCGGCCTAATATACTTACTAAAATGAGACAATGTGTAATAGAGCGGAGTCATATAGACCTCATCATTTTCAGCATCCACGATAATTGGCGCCACACACCAGTTTTTAAACCAATTTGGCCCACCTTGTTTATCCAATACCATATTCCAATCTATCCAACCATCTACCCAGTTGTTCAGGCATCCAATTATATCTCGTGCATACCGATTGACAGGCGCATATTTCGGATGTAGGTGTTTGTCCTTTTCTGGTGCCCAGTCCCATCCCCAGTCCGTTGCTTCTTTGCTCCAATACCAAGCATCATCTTGCCATTTCGGAATTTCAGCATCTACGCAGGCCTCTGTTTGAATTAAATACTTATTGGGTGCCTTATTATGTGCGTATTGCAATGCCTCAGGGAAAACCTCATATGTGCTGGCATACCAGTGTATCGCAGCACCGTCATAGTATTTCGAAGTAGCTTCGCTTTTGTACATTGTATCTACCCATTCGGACAAATGTTCCCGATTTTGATCGTAGCCCAATATCTTTACATCATGTCCATCAGCTTCTAATTTGGGACCAAGATGGTTTTGAACAAAACTGGTCATTTCTTCTGCGGTAAAATGCATGCTTTCCCAGTTATTGTCGTTTCCTAAGGGTTCATTCTCAACGGTAAACCCCCAAATATCAATACCCTCAGCTTTGTAGGCCTTAATATATTTTGAAAAAAATAGCGCCCAAGTATCATTGTATTTAGGTAAAAGCTTTCCGCCCATCCAATCCTTATTGTCTTTCATCCATGGTGGTGCCGTCCAAGGTGAGGCTATTATTTTGAATCCATCTTTTGATAGGGCCATAGCCTCTTTAATCATGGGTATAATATCATCTCGGTCTTCATCAATAGAGAAATGCTCTAAGCTTGTATCTCCGGCAATAGGAGCGTAAGAATAGTTGCCCAGTGAAAAATCACAGGAATTCATATGGGTTCGTGTTAACGAATATTCAGCACCGTCTTCGCCAAAATAAGCGTTTAAAACTGTAGCTCTATTTTCTTTACTTAGTTGCTTTAGCAAATGTGCTGATGCCGCTGTAAATGAACCACCAAAACCAGTAATGGTTTGATATTTTTCGCTCGGCAATAGTTTTATACGAACCTTAGCATCCCCAGAAGTAAATTCAGTTAGTTTTGTAAGTTGATTTCCACTAGCTGACGTTTCATACACCGCTACGTTTAATTGCTCTTGTTTTTCAGTACAACTCATGATTACAAATGCTAAAAAAAGAATTGAAAAATAAGTATCTGTTTTCATCAGTTAGTTTATTAATTCTACTTCTGTGTGCTTATTTCGTCGTCTGTGGGTGGTACAAGTACGTCTTTCATTAATGCATCCTTATCACCGCCATAGGTTTTGGTTATAGGGTTTCCATTTCTAGACAAGCCTTTAAAAGCACCTTTATCTACTTCACCCCAAAGTGCATATTTGGCTTTGCCATCTACTGTCATTAAGCCAAAATGTTTTTCTGAATTACCTGCAGTATCACCACCTTTCCAAGGCTCGTCAAATCCTTCAAAATAAAAGCAGGACATTTCTGCTTCCTTAGTCCATTCGCGCATGTGCTGGTAATAGCGTGCTTCTTTATACTCGTCGCTTGCTTTAGATCCATCTGGGCCATAATGACCTGTTGAAAAACTTGCCCATCCAGTTTCACCAATATGAATTGGTTTGTCTACGCCAAGACTTTTCATATACTTTTGTACATTTTGAAATTGCATCTGAGCATACTTTTTTGCTCTTAACATGGCAGTATCTATTTTTTCTAGATCTGTCATTTCTTCCTGTCCCTCTGATTTTAACCAAAATTCAGGTTGATAGTGGGTATCATGCATAGGATAGGTATGCATAGAAATAAAGTCAACAGCATGAATTAATTTATTCAAATCTTCCACATGGTATTCTTCTCCACCGCCTCCCCAAGACGCAAAATTATCTGAACTTGTAATCCATAAATCTTTAGAAAGTTTCCCTCCCTTTTTTAGGTCCTGTAAGTAGTTTACCCATTTTAAAATTATCCAAGGTTCTACATAATACGTTTCAGCCCATTTTACCATAGCCTCGTTACCCACAGCAATTACCTTAACGATATCTGGATACTGGTTTGCTAAAGCAACTGCCTTTTCCATCTGTGGAATGTTAGCTTCACTTTCTACATTATGATCTCTTTCCTGATCCGTAAATGCATTTTTACAGTCTATCCATGCGCCTAACATGACATACATCTCAAAATCAGGATCTTCTTTCTTTAGTTCAGTGATTACTTTTAAAGCATTTTCAGCTTGTGGTTTATGAACTTTATATGTTCTAATAATTTTCACACCCATAGCGGCAAGAAGCTTCATATCCTCCTTAAGCTCGGCTAAAGTTGGCTCAATAGTATGATCAGCATGTCTGTAACCTCCATAAGACATTGCTACATATTCAGCGTTGCCTAAAATCTCTTTTGCTGTAATTTGATTTTCTTCCTGCATTCCTTTTTTAGCATTTGAGTTTTGATTGCACGACACTATAACAACTGAACTAATTACGATTACAAAAATGTGTATTTTTAATTTCATGACTTTGCCTAGAGTACTATTGTTTATATCAAGTTCTATTTAAGTACATACGTAAAACCAAAATTGTCAAACTCATCTGTAAAATCAACTTTAATTTTTGGTTGGCGGTACTAAAACGTGTGGCATTAATGCCTCTTTATGACCATCATATGTTTTTGTTATTAGATTTCCATTTCTTTTCAATCCTTTAAAAACACCTTTATCTACCAAATCCCAAATTGGAAATTTAGCCTCTCCATTTATTTTGAATAATCCAAAATGATTTTCTGAACCGTTAGGATTGTGAGCATCCTTCCATTGTTCATTAAAAGCTTCAAAATAAAAACAGGAGATACCCGCACCGTTCGTCCAATTGCGCATCAATTTATAATACAGGCCTTGCTTATACTCATCTGTTGCTTTCGAGCCATTATGACCATAAAAACCATTTGACACACTTGCCCAACCTGCTTCCCCAATATGAATAGGCTTATTTACGCCAACACTTTTCATATAATTGACTGTACAATCAAATTGGTTTTTTGAAAATTCAATGGCGCGTTTCATGGCATTATCAATTTTTTCTATTTCAGAAAGTGAATTTTCTACTTCAGGGATTCCCCAAAATTGAGGATTGTAATGTGTATTATGATAGGGATAGCTATGCATTGAAATATAGTCTACCGCTTTTATTAAACTTTCTAAATCTTCACAATGGTAGCTGTCTTCGCCACCTCCCCAGGACGCAAAATCGTCAGAGCTAGTAACCCATAAATCTTTGGGTAGTTTTTTTGTCTTTTTTAAATTCTGCAAATGATTGACCCATTTTAATATAATATTAGGTTGCACATAATAACTCGTAGCCCATTTAACCATAGCTTCATTACCGACAGCTATAACCTTAACAATACCTGGATACTGATTAGCTAAAGTCACTGCTCTATCAATCTCCGCGGCATTATCAGGGCTCTCTATATCATGATTTGGTGGTTGATCGGTCCATGCATTAAGACAATCAATCCATGCGCCTAACATCACATACATTTCGAAGTTTGAATCTTCATTTTTAAGTGCTGTAATAGCCCTTAATATATTAGAGGCGTGTGGTAATGGTAACTGTACATTATATGTTCTAATCACTCTAATACCCATTGCCGAAAGAATTTTCAAATCATCCTTTAACTCTTCAATTGATGGCTGAACTTCCCTTTTTTTTTCCCTGTAGCCTCCATATGAGATAGCTAAATAATCTGAATTTCCTAAAATGTCTTTAGCGCTTATATTTGATTCTTGCTTCACTATGGTTGTATTACGTGTTGATTTGGTGTTTTTTTACATTAAAAAACCATAACTGCTAGTAACATACAAGCAACTTATTTTAAACGATTTTTCATAATTCTCATGAGTAGCAAAAGTATATTCCATTACTCTGAAATATTGGTATATCTAGATTTAACTACAGTATACGTTTGCTTCTTCTTTCGATGTATATCTACAATACCCCAATACTCTTCATTTGGCGTCCCATCATATGGGACGCCTGTACTATTCGGTGCCCAGCCTCCTACATCTTGCGTTGACGGCTTTCCTGCTTTCCACCAGCCATCGGTAAAAGAAAACAAGGCAACCCCTGAGCATATTTCTAGATTATTAAAAACACTTTCTAAGACAGCATCATTCGCGGCGGCCTGCGCTTTTTCATTTACTCCTTTGTCATAACCAGCTTTTGTAATGGTCATATAACTATCTCCACCAGCTTCTGATAAGTACATTGGTTTGTTACTCAATGCTTTCCATTGTTCAAATATTTCTTTTGGTTTATCCCATCGATAAACATTCATACCCCATACATCAATGTTGGGTGCACTAGCTAATGCCAATGCATCGGGCAATTCCCCGTGAGCTGTTGTAACTGGATGATTATTATCAATCTCATGAATAGTGATAGCCGCCATATCCATCATTTTATACCAATTTTTAATATCATTTTCAAACCGTTCAGGATGGTAATTATATTCATTCCCAAGTTCCCACATTAAAATCGCTTTGTGATTCTTGTATTTTTCAACATACGCACTATACGTACCCGATAGAATATCATAGACACCTTCCTGATTGTATCCAAAGCCTATGATCACCTTAAAACCCGCATCGCTTATTTCATCTAGTACTGCGCTATTATCTATTGGTTCATAAACGCGAATCGTATTTATACCCGCTTCCTTCATCAAAGCCAAATCTTCAGTCAACCCAGAAAAATCTCTTTTAGTACTGCCTATGGGAACCGGATGATAACAAATACCCTTTATTAGATACGGCCTTTTGTTTACCAAGATTTTTCTTTCTTTTACAATTACGGATGTATCTGTTAAGCTAGTTGCACAGGAAGCTACCAACACTACTAAAAAAAACATTTTCACTATTCTAATCACACTATTGTATTTAATTGATAACATCGTTATTTCGTAATAAAAACCGTAATAGCATCTATCTGCCCAGACCGTTGAAATAACATAGCACTAAATTCCTTCCCTAACTGTAATGCATTTACAAACTGACTATCACCAGTATTAAAAATCACTTCAATTTTTTCTTTATCAGCAAGTTGATATGTAATAGGAACTTGACAATACGTAAAACATAGGGTGTTTTTCTTTAAAGATATTTCCTTCGTCAATCCATCAATAGCGATATATTCAAACGTTTCATCATTTTTTAGAAATTCTTGCTTTTGTAATAGAACAGGTGAAAATTTAATTTCTCCATCGAAAACATGGATACCCAGTTCCCCAAAACGGCTGAGTAAATCCTCTTTAACCTGACCCGTCATTCCAGGTTGTTGCGCTCCTTTACCTCCTGGTGTATGGGAATAAGGATCCGTTGGAAACGCCCCATAAAGCTCTGGAGACTTATGTACCCCTATTCCAGCGTTTATCTCATAATAATGCTCCAAAAGACGGCCAATAGTTTCATTGCTTTCCTTCTCTTCAATAGCTTTTAAACAGCACTCTTGAACAGCAAGCGCCAATTTAGAGACCATATGCCAATAAATAGAACCTAATCCTTCATACCCATAAAAGGTTCCAGACCTACCCGTAAAGGATTTATGATTAAAAACATCTTCAAAAACTTGAAGCAATTCCCCTTTTTCCTTCTGCACCAAATCAGAATACGATGCGCCTAAATTATCCAAGGCCGTTTCCAAACTTTTTGCATTGTTAAATCTTCCATTAAAATGATACGTCCCCACCACATCCTTTTCGATAACTTGCAGGTTTCCATCCTTTAGTAGTTGTGGTAACAACAGCGATGAAGAAATAGCACTCTCAGGTATGTTATTTCTTTCTGTAAAACGAGGTAGCTCCTTGTTCGGATATAAAAGATAACTGTACTGATCTTCCCGGAATAATGTACTTTGTTTTAACGCATCCAATACCTCAAGAGCCGCTTTAGAAGTCAAAAACCCTGAACTTAACACGGCGACTTGACCTTCTAACATTTCACTCAAATAGGAAATAGAAACCTCGTCTTTATTCTCTACCGTCATTAAGTTATACGCATGGTACAAATTATCCTTACGCTTATTTGCGGTAATAGAATGATCTATATACAGCAGCCCTAACTCAGAAAATCGAAGCAACTCGTTTTTAGTAATATCCTCTTTTCGTGCTGAAAAACCCTTATCATATATAACAGTTCTATAAGCACTAGCTGCCATACCTAAACCATCCATAACCACTTTACGGTCTTTATTGGATAAATCAGTAGCCAAAGACTCTATTTGCTCTTGCAGTATGCTTACCGTTTCCTTAAAGAACAAATTCAACTCAATGGAAATCGGCATTTTTTCTACCGAGGCATTTTCTAATATCTTCTTGAAGAAAGTAAAAAACCGGCGCATGTAGTAGAGCGTAACCATTGAAACCCCGTTACCTACTAAGGCATTGTTGGCATCATTCCATTCCGGTCTTTGCGTATTCATCCAAATACCGCCCTCAGGTATAAGGTTAGAACACTTTGCCAATACGGTTGCCAATAATTTTTCTATTAAGTTAACCCTATAAATATCTTTTTCGGGTGTTCCTAATAATGCAGCATCAGCACCAAGTATACAGCGCCTCTCTCGAATTTCATTATCTAAATCCTCGTTAAAATCAATCGTATCCTTTGGGTTTTTTAACAACTCCTCATAGGGCTTTATCACATAGGGCACGTTAGCATATACGAAGAAATCGGTATTAAAATAGGATTCCAACTTTTTAGGATAATAGGCTTCTATAAACTCCAGAAATTTCAATAAATAAATAATTTGATGATCACCCCAATAGCCAATAAAAGACCAAGGATCGTCTGGTTCTATGCTTTCCCAATCAAACCCGTCTTTGGTTACCCTGTAAGGATTGTAGCCATCAAAGGTTGTTGCATTCAAAAACTTATGGATCATATTTTCCATAAAATCCGGATAGGAGTACGCCAAAGCTTCCCAATTCTGAAAAATATCCCTCCAGTTACCTTGGTAATCTAAAACTTTTGAACCGTCTACTTCGTTTCTTGTATTAATCGAGAATTTATTCCAAGGTCTACTGGGGTCTCCGTGCCTTCTACTGAACTTCAGTGGTAAATATTCCAAACACAACCGACCAAAGTTTTTGTCTTCGCTATCCCAAGCCAGTTTTTTTAGATGTGGTAGTTGAATGTTTTGTGGTAAGGTTGCTAGCTCGTCTGAATACTTGGTGTACACTTCCGTATTAGCTTTACGCAAATAGCTCGTAAAATCTTCTTTTTCAATAGTATAATTATTGTCGAAAATACCCCCACGCATAATATTAAAAAGTACATTGGCATAGTGCCTTGTATTTCTTCTTTTATCAGCGGTGATTTGTTTGCCGTCGGCAGCAGTTGTTAGTTTCAATAGATTCTTTGTGCCAATCTCAATATCTTCCAGTATGGCTTCCTTAAGGTTTTTGTCGTTTTTTATTCGTTCAGATAAATCGACAACGGCAGCGGGACCTTGATTAACATCGGCAATCAACATCCACTCTTTTTTAGCCTTAGCCTCAAGTTGAATTTCTGAAACGGAAAAATAAGCGCCTTTCTCTGCCCTAATATCCCGTTCTTCCGTAACACTTCCTGTTTTTCTAAATGCATTCAGCTGTAAGGAAGATAGTAACTTCTTAGCATCCGATAGACCAATAGACCATACTACATTCGCCTTTAGCGCTTCACTAGGTTCTGCTTTATCTACGATTATAGCACTTAGCGCAAAAATTCCTAAACCAGAATCCTTTATAAGTTCGCTCTTCTTGTACGCATCTACCAAATTACTTGAGGCTTGCTGCAGGTTGGGTTCCACTCCATAGGGTACTATGTTCTGAATACCATCCAAAAGCATAACGGTTCTAGTTTCCGTATTTCCGTTAATAAGTGTGCTCTTTTTTATAAAACCGAATTGTATACTGGAATTCCATTCACATTGATACGTAAGTCCCAAGTCGTGGTTTATTTCCTCGAATAATACCTTATTGCCATACTCACTTTTATAAAGGTTTCTAGTGCATTGATAAACACCAGTATATCTGTCAGAAAATGGTTCCCAGACTCTTTTTTTTCCTTCAGATTCTATTACCAAAATAGTTTTATTTCCTGTAATATCGGCTGCCTCGGTAATCTTATCGTCTGTATAATATGGAAACAAAGCGTAATCACTGTTCTTTCTCCCTGCCGTCAATCCGCCGTTACTGGATATGAACATCCAATGATCAGAATCACTAACAATACTCATAAAGAAGGGGCGAAGGGAGTCGCTATTTTCTATTTTATAAAAACCTTCATTGTTTATTTTAATATAATCCATCGTTAAAATACTATAATCGGTTATTTAATATTTTGAATTTATTTCGTTATAACAGCGTTGCAAATACCTTAATTTTTGATTATTTTCTAACAAGCATTTCTTCAACTTCTTCAAGTGACTTCCCTTTTGTTTCAATTACAAATTTGTAAACAAACAATAGTGCTAAAAAAGAGAATATGGCATAAATACCAAATGTCATTGTTGGTCCTAAATTAGATAACTCCCATGGAAATATTTGCGTGACTGAGAAACTAACCAGCGAGTTAAAAAATCCAACAACAGAAATCGCTATTCCCTTAATTTTGGTTGGAAAAATTTCGGATATAAGTGTCCACATTACAGGACCCAAAGAAATGGCAAAAGATGCTACGTACAATAAAATAGCAAGCAATACTAAGGTAGCATTTATCTGTATAAAATTAGTAATCTCATTGCGCTTAAACTCAAGAAATTGCGCTCCATCCAATTTATTTTCAATGACTTCAAAAAGGGCTCCCTGACTTTCAAAAGATTGTCCGTTTAAATCCCCTAAAGCAGTTCTAATTTCAACACTACTGACCTTATCAAGCGCTTCCTTACTAAAATCATAGCTAGCTTTATTAAAGGCGAAAGCTGCCATTAATAAAGCTACAGTCATAAAACTAGACCCTATTATCAATAATGGTTTTCTTCCTAAACGGTCTATCAACCAAATAGCAACTAGTGTGAATATCAGGTTTGTTAAACCCACAACAATTGCTTGCAAAAAAGAAGAATCGGTACTACCTCCGGCTTGTTCAAAAATGGTTGGTGCGTAATAGAATACTGCATTTATCCCTGTAATTTGTTGAAAAAAGGCAATACCTAAAGCAATTACCATGATAACGGAATATTTGCTTTGAAAAATATCAGCTAATTTCCCTTTAGCTTCTTTTTTATCAACTCCTTTTTGAATTTCTATAATTGTGGTTTCGGCATATTGCTCACCCCCTATTTTTATTAATACTACACGAGCCAATGCTACTTTATTCAATCGTTGTATCAACCATCTTGGACTTCTAGGCACCGTAAATAAGGTCAGGAAATAAATTAAAGCTGGTATCGCCTCAACACCGAGCATCCAGCGCCAACTATCGCCTTCCATGTTTACTAAAAAATAGTTCGAAAAATAAGCTACCGAGATACCAATAACAATATTTAGTTGGTTAAAAGAAACCAAGCTTCCTCGTAATTTTGCCGGTGCGATTTCCGCAATGTAAATAGGCGCTATCAATATGGCCCCACCAATTCCAATACCACCAATAATTCGGGCAATAATAAATTCATTATACCCCGTAGCCAATGCTGACCATGTTGCCGAGAGAGTAAAAAGTGCAGCAACTGCTATTAGCACTTTCTTTCTTCCAAATTTATCTGCAAGCGGGCCTGCAATTAGATTACCTGCCATGGCTCCAAAAACAACGCAACCAACAGCGAAGCCAAGCATGGCATCTGTCATCTCAAAATAGAGCGTTATCCCTTTGATAGCTCCAGAAATAACTGCACTATCAAACCCTAATAAAAACCCTCCTAGTGCAACAATTAAACTGATTAAAACAGTGTAAGATTTGTTCATTTGAACGGCAGTGTCAGAAGATTTCATATTTAGTTGGTTTGGTTATCTTGGAAGTTAATTTAAAAGAAACTAATTAACAAATATAAAAAAGACCAGTAAAAATCATACTGGTCTTGAAAGTCTAAAACTAAAAACTTAACAATAATTTTACTGATACATTCTGATATAATCAACTTCCATAGTAGATTCTAAAAACGCTGGATCTATAGCACCGCCTAAAGTACCTCCCATCGCAATGTTCATAATAAAAAAGAAATCGCTATTAAAAGGTATCGTGTCCGTATTTTGAAAAGTAAAGAAAGCTTCATCGTCAACTGATATTTTTATTTCATCCGATGTCCATTCAAGGATATAATTGTGAAACTCTGTTGTGGCCGCAGTATTTTCAGTATCGTTCGTTGGCGCATTTCCGGCAGAATTACCCGGAAAATGTATGGCTGCAGACGTTCTACTTTTGTCCTGACCAGTTTGTTCCATAACATCGATTTCTCCACAAGAGGGCCATCCTACCGTATCAAAATTTGCTCCTAACATCCATAAAGCGGGCCATGTGCCCTGTCCTACCGGTAGTTTAGCCCTTATTTCTACTCTTCCAAACGTAAATTCCTGTAAATTTTCTGATTTAAGTCTAGCTGATGTATACCCATTAGCACCATCATCCTTAGCAGAAATTTTAAGAAAGCCGCCTTCTACGATTACATTTTCAGCATCATTAGTATACGTTTGAAGTTCGTTATTACCCCAACCACCAGCACCGAGGTCATACCCCCAATTTGCGGTATTTGGTGCTCCATCAACATCAAATTCATCTGACCATACCAAGGTGTCAAATACAGATTCCTCCTCGGAAACCAAATCTTCAGGAACAAAAACACTATACCAATATAGTGGTCCATCGCCATTAAAAGGAGCACTAGTACCTCTAACTGCTAACCTATTTTCTGCTAACTCAATAATTTCATATTGCCCTGGAATAACCGCCCAATAACTTAAAAAGCTTGTTCCCACGTCTAAAACCCTACTACCATCTGCATTATCCAAAACAACAAAAGCACTAGTAAAGTCTGCTTGTGATGTAATGTCTCTACATTCATCTACAAACTGCTGTGGTGTTGCATTTGGAAAAAATAGATTCACATCAGTCCAATTGATAAAACTCAAGTTATCAGCACCAGGTTCTAGTTGATATGTATAATTATCTTGGTCATCATAACTAAATACTAAGACATCATCATACACACAAGGGTTTAAAGAATTAGGACCTGCACTAAAAAATTCTGGAAAATTATTGGTCAAAGGTCCAACTCCAAAATGGCCTGCTACTGTGCTATCCCAAACCCATCTTTTAGTTCCGTCACCAGCAATCAGCTGTTTAGTTGCATCATCCAAAAACAATCTAACATCCAAGTCTATCATTTCTGTAACGCTTGAACTTACACCACCATTACCAAACGCAACAAGGGTTATAGGTGCGCTGTACTGTCCAGACCTCGTAAAGCGAAATACAGTAGTTTGGCCTGCATTAATTACTACTGGATCTGCCCCTGGAGTAAAAATTACATGAAAATTAAGTGCATTATCAGCACTTGGAGTTACCGATATATTACCGGACTGATCTCCTTCAACAATTGCACTAATAACTAAATTTGTTGGCACTAAAATCGTATCCAATGTGGGTTCCTCTTCTTGGCATGATATAAGCATCATGGAAAGAAATATCAAAATATTAAACCTTTTTATAACTCTGTTCATCTTAAGAAGTTTTATTGTTGGGTTATATCATCGATATAAAATGTACCTGCAGTTGTGCCGGGGCCGTCTACAAACATTGTTATAGTGCCATACTGGCCATCTGGCACGAAGGCTTCACCTACACCTTGACTACCATCAATGAAACTTTTTACGGCATCATTTCCAAAATCAAAAATCAATGTTTCCCAACCTGTTCCATTATGTGACGCAATAACCTCTGTTTGACGCTCACCATTGACTCCACCTTCAAGTTTAATTACAACCGGAACTATCACGGTTGACCAAAATTTCATAGAAATTGTTTTTGCCGTACCACTAAAATCTACCGCTTCATCTAGAGTAAAGAAACCGCCTTCATACTGATTTCCGGAATTTGTAACAGCGGCCACATTGGAAACCACAGCATTAGCTCCTGTTGCATCTGGGTTAGCCACAACTTCATATGATGCACCGTTAAACATTGTCATATCGTACCCAACACCAGCTTGGTCAAATGAAATTGGCAACTTAAAAGCTGGACCCGTTTGCGTAATATCATCTATATAAAATGTACCCGCCGTAGTGCCAGGGCCATCAATAAAAATGACAATTGTTGAATACTGCCCTGTTGGAACAAAGGCTTCTCCTACGCCTTGACTACCATCTATAAAACTCTTTATTGCATC
>NZ_KK211214.1:267460-560280 GCF_000621125.1 Maribacter antarcticus DSM 21422 | reverse complement strand
CAAAATCTACAGGTGTACCTAGGTTAAATGCTCCACCTTCAAATTGTGCTCCAGAATTTGTAACAGCACCTACTTTTGATTCTTCTGCATTTATACCAGAAACATCAGGATTATCTACCACCTCATAGCTTGCACCATTAAATGTAGAAAACGCATAGTTTACTGTAGCATCATCAAAAGTTATTGGCAATACTATCGGTGCAGCATTACCTGTTATCGTAATAGTTTCTGAAATCTCTATAGTAGCTGAACCAGCGCCTCTTGCAACTATACGCACTTCATAATCTCCAGCCTCAGCATACATATATGTAGCAGTTTCACCACTCATAATCGTTACCGGAACCTCGTCAGCTCCAAGTCCAAAAAACACATCGTATACCGTTGCATTAGTGGCAGAAGGTGTCGTACTAACCTCAAAAGGATTTGTTTCGGAAATAGTAATTGCAGCCGTTAAATCTGTTGGTGGTGTAAATGAAATGGTCACTACACGAACCAACTCGCTAGTAAGACCAGTTGCACCCACAGCTAAAATCCTTAAATTAAACTCACCTTCGCCGTATACTTTACTTACGGTTTCTCCTGGACTAACCGCAATAGCAGTTTCACCTTCTACATCTCCATAAAATACATCAAAAGAAGATGCACCTACAGCTGTGGGTGTTATTGTTACAGTGCCCGTATCATCTTGGGAAATATCAAAAATAGCACTTAAATTTGTGGGTGCTGAAATCTCTTGTAAAGCGAATGATGTATTATCGTCATCTTTACATCCCGTAAAAATGCTCGCTACAAAGAGGAATACTAATAGTTTCTTACTTATTCTCATCATTACAAATTTTAGTTTTTAATATCCTGGATTTTGTGCCCAACGATTACCTGTTAATTCTATTTCTATCAATGGAATTGGGAATACTTCATGTTTTCCCGTTTGAAAACCATCTATTTCCTGAGCGGCCCTACCGGTACGTACCAAATCAAAAAACCGGTGTCCTTCTCCAACTAATTCCACTCTTCTTTCCTGATAAATAGCCTGTGTTAAAGACTCTCCTGTTGCGTTAACATTTGCTAAGGTTGCCCTATTTCGTACCCTATTCAAATACGTTTGAGCTCTATCATCACTAATTCCACCCCTGTTCAATGCCTCAGAAGCCATTAACAAAACATCCGCAAAACGTATAGAACGATAGTTATTAGGATTAGTTAAATTGGCATCACCAATATTAGCATCTCCTTGGCGTGCTATATATTTTCTATTATAATATCCTGTGTGTTCAAAACCTTCAACAAAACTTACATCTGCATTAGCATCAGCCCAAGCATTGATATCCAAAATAGCAACATCCTGTCTTGCGTCATTAATTTCAAAAGCATCATATACTTCTTGGGTTGGTATATTGAAACTAAAGCCAGACTCAAACAGGGGTCCTGAATAATTACGAATACCATTAAATCCAACAGCCACATTCCCTTCACTACATTGCAGGCAGTCGAACCCTGCACCTTCTTGGTCTGTGTATTGCACCTCAAAGACCGATTCTATATTATTCTCGTTATCGTTCTCAAACATTGTACTGTAATCCATTAGCAAATCATAGGTGCTAGAGTTGATAACCTCCTCCAAAATTGGTGCTGCTTCTGCAAATTTATCTTGATATAAATATACCTTTCCCAACAAGGCTTGGGCAGCCCCCTTGGTAGCCCGTCCAACATCAGCCGCAGTAACAGGTAAAGTAGCAGCAGCTAAAACCAAATCATCTTCAATTTGAGCATATACGTCACTCTTTGGTGCTCTATCGATAGTATTTTGTTCACCGAAATCTATTCTTCTATCTATAGTTAATGGTACATCACCAAACCACTTCACCAATTCAAAATAATAGTACGCCCTTAAAAATCGTGCCTCGGCCAATATGAGGTCTTTACCTGTAAAATCTATTTTATCTTGAAACTCCAAAATATAATTCGTTCTATAAATACCACCGTACATCCAACCCCAAATATCACGTAACTGCTGGTTTACATTGAAGTGCGCCATATCATCTATCTCTTGAATACCGGGGCTATCCGTAGCACTCTCACCACCGGCCAATGTATTGTCTGATGCAATCTCTCCCAACATGACATTTAAGTAGGTAGATTGAAGCAAATCATACGCTGATGATAAAGCGCTTTGATACTCCTCCTCGGAATTAAAGAAATTTTCAGAATCCTCATCAAAGGAATCTACATCTACAAAATCGTCCGAACAAGCCAAAAGAACGATGCTCGAAACCAATACAAAAAGAAATTTTTTCATAAAACCTGTGTTATTATCTTTTGTGCTCATTACCTTAAAATTTAAAGTTTACGCCTAACAAATAGGTTCTAGGCACGGGATAGAATCCTTGATCAATTCCACCACCTATGGCATCCCCAGAGGAGGCACTAGGATCGTATCCTCTATATTTGGTAAAAGTGTAAATATTATTGGCAGATACATATATACGTAACTTATCTGCCCCAAACTTATCCATAACCGTTGTTGGAAACGTATAGCCTATCTGCGCATTTTGTATTCTTACAAAAGAACCATCCTCCACAAAGAAATCTGAAAACAGCGTATTTGCTGTAGCTCCCGTTGTGACTCTTGGCTCTGCCGTAGATGTTCCTTCGCCCGTCCATCTATCAATCGTGTATACCGAACGGTTGACTAAAGGTTGGTTACGCTCATAGTTTCTTACGATGTCATTTCCTATGGATGCAAAAGTATAGGCTCCAAAATCAAAATTCTTATAGTCAAAAGCGATGTTGAATCCCATGGTAGCCTCCGGAATAGGATTTCCTATGTCTATCCTATCATCTGAGTCTATAAGCCCGTCCCCATTCTGATCTACGAATCTTAAATCTCCAGGCCCAGCATTTAATTGTGCGGCATGGGCATCAACTTCCCCTTGATTCTGAAAAAGACCATTGGTTTCCAAACCGAAAAAATATCCTATTGGCTTACCTGCCTCCATTCTAGATGGGAAATCTTGACCTACACCGAAAGCACCACCTTGTAAGAAGCCCACCCCATCGTTAACGTTCTGCACTTCGTTGTTTAAGAATGTAACATTATAATTAACAGAGAAAGACATATCATCTGAAAAGTCTGTACTATAGCCAATAGCAAATTCAAAACCAGTGTTGTCTACAATACCTGAGTTAATAAATGGTGGTTGTGTACCGGGCGCAGAAGCGCCTAATATTCCTGACACTGGTGGTTGTAATAAGAGTCCATCTGTTCTTTTTTGAAAATAATCTGCAGTAATATCTACCTTGTTATCAAAAAGGCGCATATCAACACCTATATCCAAAGTTATTTGTTCCTCCCATGCAATAACGGAATTGGGTAGTATGCCAACAGCCCGTCCAAAATTTAAGTTATTATTAAAAACATACGTACCCTCGCCGTCCAATACACCTCTAAATGAGTTAGCTCGGATTTTGTCGTTTCCTATGATACCATAACTACCCCTAAACTTTAAAAAATTAATTACTTTATTATCCATCAGAAAATTTTCATCGGAAGCTATCCAACCAACCGAAGCAGATGGAAAATATCCAAAGCGATTATCTGGCCCAAACTTGGTAGAACCATCCCGTCTAAGAACGCCAGAAAATAAATATTTACCTTTATAATCATATTGTACTCGTGTAAAGTAGGACAATAAACGTTCGTCAAATTTTCCACTGAGCCCTGCTAAAATCTGCCCGTTAATTGTTTCTTCGGCATCGGCCATATTAGCCTCAGCAAAATCAACATCAGTTCCGAAAAAGCCCTGTGTGGTGCCAGAAAACTGACCTTGATTTATTAAAACTGACGTCCCGAGTAATACTTTCAACTTATGGTCTTCTCCAAAACGTTTGTCGTAGGTGATAAAGTTATCGAAAGTAAAGTCTCTAAATAGGTCTTTGTTCTCAAACAATGCAGGTCTGCCTGGGTTGTTAAATACTTTTCCTGAACCAAAGAACGCAGTAGGCGTAAGTGTTCGATTACTTGACTCTGCGTAGTTAAACTGAACACTGGTCTCTGCTGTGAAGTTCTCCCAAAAACTATAATTCAAGCCTAATTTACCACTGATACGATTTGTTTTAGTCGTGTTGAAATTGTTATCCAATTGTGCCATTGGATTAATTACTTCGTTACCTAGCCCTTCGGATAAGGTAAAAGCTCCATTTTGGTCTCTAACAGAAAAAGTTGGCGCATTGTTCAGGGAATTAAAAAGAACTGAACCAATACCATTTTCATTTAAATTTTTATTACCCTGCCCCGTGTAGAGTACGTTGGCAGTCAACTTTAAATTATCTAATAAATCACTATTAAAATTAAATCTGGTAGTATACCGTGTAAAATTCGCGCCATTCCCACCAACGATACCATCTTGAGTTAACAAAGAAGCACCAAAAGAAAAGGTAGACTTTTCAGTACCGCCTGTAATAGTTAAGTTTTGATTTATAATGGGTGCCCTTTGAAAAACTTCATTTTGCCAGTTCGTACCAGAACCTAAACGCGAAACATCTGGAAATGGATTCGCTTGACCACCAGCGGCAAATGCTTCATTGGCAATCAACGCATATTCTGTAGCGTTTAATACTGGAATTCTTCTTGAGGTTTCTTGGAAACCACCAAAAGCATCATAGGTGAATTTTAATTCAGAATTTTTTCGGCCAGTTTTGGTCGTTACCAAAATAACACCGTTCGCTGCTCTTACCCCGTAAATACCTGCTGTTGCATCCTTAAGAACATTAATGCTTTCTATATCACCTGGGTTTAAGACACTCAGGTCTTCAATAACATTCCCATCCACTAAAATTAAAGGTCTATTATCTCCATTGGTAGATATACCCCTAATACGAATGTTAGAGCCGCCCCCTGGAGAACCTGAATTGGAAGTTATATTTACTCCCGCTACTTGACCTTGTAAGGCTTGTTCAACTCTTGTAGGATTTAACGCTTCTATGGTTTCCGAACCTACTATAGAGACAGCGCCAGTTACTTCCTTTTTTCTTTGGGACCCGTACCCTATAACAATGACCTCGTCCAATGCGCTTACATCTTCTTGTAGCAACACCTGAATGTTGGTTTCATCACCGACAATAATTTCCTTTGACACAAAGCTGATGTAAGAAAAAACAAGGATATCACCTTTTTGCACATTACTTATCGTGTAATTTCCATCAAAATCAGTGGAGGCACCATTAGACGAATTTTTCACAAACACATTAACACCTGGAAGTGGTTCATTAAGTGTTTGGTCTTTAACAGTACCAGAAATAGTTACGCTTTGAGCTGAAAGAACAGAATTAAAACATACCAATAATAAAATAGTAAAGACGCACTTCATTTGTTGTAATTTTTGAGATAGCAAAATAGGCACTTCGTAATACAAATCCCAAAAAGATACCGCAACAAAAAACATACATTCGTAAAAAAATAGCCATTTTTTTGTCAATTCTTTAAATGCACCCAGTAAATAATAGTATTATTTACTTTTTAAGATACCATAAAAATAGGCCCGATGTAAAACAAAAAAAGCAATTGTATGGGTAATGTTGTAGTAATTATAGAAACTGTTGTAGTTATCTACAGCTCTATAATATAGGTTGTAAGACTACTTTCGTGAGGAAGGTCCATTTTCTTTCGTAAACGATATCGTTTTACCTCCACGCTACGCACAGAAATATTAAGTAACGGTGCAATCTCTTTAGAGGCTAAATTCAACCTTAAGTATGCACATAGGCGCAGGTCGTTTGGCGTAAGTTTTGGATGCGCCTCCTTAATCTTTTTAAGAAAATCTTTATCAGCATTATTGAAAGCTTCTTCAAAAAACTTCCAATCATCCTCATTGGTAAGGTTTCGGTCTATAGTTTTAATGACCGATTTTATCTGAGTTGGATTATCAGCCCTAATTAACTGCTGTTTTATCGTGTTTAAAAACTCGTTCCTCTTAATGATACTCATTGTCGAAACTGCCAACTCCCTATTTTTACCTTCTATTTCTACACTTAGTTTTTCATTTTTAAGTTGCGCCAATTGCTTTTCGGTTTTTAGCTTCTTACGTTTTAACTTTCTTTTTTCATCTGCTAACACCCTTTGTTGTTTTGCTGTATAGTACTTTTTATATACCCTGTGCAGTCCTAAAAAAAACACAATAACAGTGAGATTATAAAAGACCAAAGCAGCGTAGGACAGATACCAAGGTCTATTAACCCTAAAACCATAGTTAGCTGTATTCGTAGTAATAGTATTACCAACTTTTGCTCTTACCTCAAACATATAATCCCCGTACGTAATATTATTAAAGCTTGCAGTAGGCTCAAAACCCCAATTACTCCAGTTTTCAAATAAACCTTGCAGCCGATATTGATAAGATACCTCAGAATACTTTTCATATTGGGGCACTGTATAAGAAAAAGATATAGAGTTAGCTTCAAAATCTAATTCAGAATCACCAGAAAGTGGCAGCAATAACCCATCTTTAAGTTCTAAATTACTTTTAACGGCTGAAATTGCTATGGTGTAACTTAAATTTTTCCTTTTTTCCAAGTCTAGCGTAACAAGGCCATTAGAAATACCAATTAAATATTTATCATCTGTAATCCTATTGATGTTTTCAAAACCCGCCACGCCCAAACTTCCCCGGAAGAAAGATGGAATAGGAATCGTAGTAATTGATAGAGCTTTAGAAAAAACTTCTGGTGAAATCATGGACAAGCCATTCTTAGTAAAATACCAAAGCCTATTTGCTCCTTTATCAGGAAGTGCTATACTGGTTATACCACCAGCTTCGTTTATTAGAAGACGATTTAAAATAGAATCAGGCTTAAAGCTAAGACTACCACTTTCTTTAGCAAAAGCTCCATTGACACTTGAATAAATAATTTGATTGTTATACTTCACCAAACTAGAACCATAACCCATTTGAGAATGCGTTTGAATATCCTCCACTTTCTTGAAACCTTCATCAATCGATAAACTATAAAGTCCTTTGATTTCATGATTTACAAGCACCTTGTTGTTGCCTATAATTTCAAAAAAACGGGTTGAAATATCAAAACCCTCAAGTTTATTCCTATAGGACCAATCCCCTCCTTTTTTTTCTAGAATTGAAATACCATTATAATTACCTTGAAGAAATAAATTCGATTGCCCTTCAATTCTTTTTATGCCCCATGTACCTGGAAACGAAGAAATTAATTCTGCATTATCATCCTTTATAAGGTACGTTCCATTGTTATGTCCGCAAAGTAAATAACCATCAAAAGCATCCAAACTCCAAACCTGCCCTTCGGTACCTCCTACTAATTCAAACCCCTGTTTTGAACCAAACTTCCTTACAAACAAACCTTGATTTGTTCCCAAATACAACTTATTCTGAAAAAATTTAGAAGTATATACAGAACCAAGTTGCCCACTATTGTCATTATATTCATTAAAAGGAGAATTCATATTAATAACACTAATTCCATTATCAAGCCCTAACCATAGGTTTTCGTCAGTATCTTCAAAAACTGATAAAATCGTATTATTATTAAGCCCATTTCTTCTACTAATAGTTCGTATTAATTCCCCGTTGAAATCTATTTGATATGCACCATCAGAAATAGTCCCTAAGATATACGTACCATCTTTTAACTTTTTAGTAGCGTATACAACAATATCGCCAAATGGTTTTAACAACCCAACTTCTCTAGTTATAAGTTTAGTATCGACTACTTGTAAAAATTTGGCGTTATCAAGAATCAGTACAAGATTGCCTAGCTCTTCATACATCCCCACCACCTTTCTATCCTGCAAGGAAGCTGAATCTATAGTAAATATCGGCTCCCCATTCTCAATTCGATAAATGTCCTTATTCTGATTTTGGTAATAAACGGCATCATTAACTTTAAAAATATGCGCCTTTATTGATTTAGCTTCTATCCACTTAAACTGCTTAGATTTAATATTGTAGCTATATATTCTATCTAAAGATTGAAAAAGAACCCAATTTCCTAAAGTGACTATATTCCAAAATTCTTCATCCTCCACCATTGGGAATTCCAATTGGCTAGAAATAGACGTATAAGCCAATTCTCCAAAACCATTCCTTTGCCAAAAACCAAACTCCATGTATTGCCCAGTCAAAATCAAGTTACGTTCGGAATGTACGGACCTGATGATACTATTATTGGGTGAATTATATCTACGCCAACTTAGACCATCGTATTCCAAAAGGGAATGATTATTTGCAATGAAGATATGTTTATCCTCTCCTTGTGTTATGGACCAGTTTTGATTCTCACCCTTATAATCTAGCGGAGAAAAATTCTGAATAGGAGGTAGCTCTTGTGCGGAAATGCCAAGAGAAAGTACGAATAGAAGAAGGATTGATTTTCGCAACATAAATGACTTAATAATCCTGTTGCTTAAATATAGTAAAAGTAAACGACCTTAAGGCAGCTTATAACATTAGTATCTCAAATAATCTCAGCACTTAACCCTGCACTCAAAAGGCCTGTACAACGTGGCTCCAAATCTTTGTATTCTCCAGTTTTTACCGTGCACTTTCCTTTGTAGTGTACGATAAGACTACATTGCTCGGCTTGTTCGGGTGTATGATCACAAACGGAAATCAATGTTTCAATAACATGGTCAAACGTATTCACATCATCATTAAAAACAACGATTTCATTTTGTCTTACGGTCTCCTCTTCTATTAGGAGCTCCTCGGAAATTTGTTCTTTAGTGCTCATCAGTATAATTTTACTATTAACTAAAATACGTATTTTGCTGCAACCCAATTATTTTTTTCGATATTTTTTTCTAACCTTAACCCTTCGATTCTGCATTTTTGAGTAATCAATTCTAAGTCCTCTTTGTAATATCCACTTAGCAACAGAACCCCATTTGGATTCAAACAACCTACATATTTTCCAATATCTTCCAAGAGTATGTTTCTGTTGATATTCGCAATGATAACGTCGTATCGTTGTGCATCTAGGAGACTAGCGTCGCCCTCATAAACGTTAATAAAATCGACACTATTGCGCTCCACATTTTCTTTTGCATTAAGATAGCACCAGTTATCTACGTCTATAGCATCTACTGGTTTAGCCCCGCGCATGGCCGCCAAAATCGCTAATACTCCCGTGCCACTTCCCATATCCAATACGGACTTACCATCTAACTGCAATTCCAAAAGATGCTGAAGCATCATGTGTGTGGTTTCGTGATGGCCAGTTCCAAAACTCATTTTTGGTTCTATCACAATATCATAGGCAACGCCCTTCTTTTCGTGAAAAGGGGCGCGTATCATACAAATATCATCTACTACTATGGGTTGAAAATTTTGCTCCCAAGTAGCATTCCAGTTCTCTTGCTCTATTTCTTTTCGAACAAAGGATATTTCAAAATTAGGATTACCGAATATCCCTATAGCTTCCAAAATAGAGTCACTCCAATCAATCTTTTGTATGTACGCTAAAACACCATGTTCTTCTTCCACAAAACTTTCAAAACCCGCAGCTCCCAATTCAGCAATTAGAATATCAGAAGCTGGTTGGGGTGGATTTACGGTGAAATTGTATTCTACGTAAACTGTATTACTCATTTGGTTCAATTAAAAGATAAAAAGAACATGCTGCGGTCAACTGCATCATCTGACATAGATTCGAGCAAGGTACAGAACAGCTGCACTATGGCTCCAATACGTCTCGACCACGTTCGATATGGCCGTAAAATAAGCAGTGATAACTCCCTTGAATTTATAAACGCTTAAATAGCTTTTATAATGGCCACAAAATCGTCTGCAACTAAAGAAGCTCCTCCAATAAGTCCGCCATCTACATCGGGTTTAGAAAAAATCTCTTCCGCATTAGCTGGCTTTACACTCCCACCGTACAATATAGATACACCATTAGCTAAAGCAGTATTGTACGCTTCGCCTATCGTCTTTCTAATAAATGCATGCATTTCTTGAGCTTGCTCCGGAGAAGCAGTCTCACCCGTTCCTATAGCCCAAACAGGTTCATAAGCCAATATAATTTTTGACCATGCAGATGCATCTAAAGAAAATAATGCGTTTCTAAGTTGACTCTCCACTAATTTAAAATGCTTTCCGGATTGACGGTCTTCTAATTCCTCGCCAAAACAGAACATCACACGGATTCCTTTAGCCAAAGCAGCAACTACTTTTTTGGCCAAAATTTCATCGGTTTCACCAAAATAAGCCCTTCTCTCTGAATGTCCTATTATAGCTGTATCCACACCTATATTTAAAAGCATCTCGGCTGATATTTCTCCTGTGTAAGCGCCGCTCTCTGCAAAATGCATATTCTGAGCAATGACCTCTATCTTGGAAGATTCCAAACTACGAACCGCTCCGGTTAGGTTAACATAAGTTGGCGACACCATTACCTCGGCATCCGTATCTGGAAGTTTTGCGGAAAGTTCCGCTAAAAGTGTTTCCGTTTGCTCTAATGTTTTATTCATTTTCCAGTTTCCTGCGACTATTTTACTTCTCATCATCTACTATTTTTTTTGTGATTTATAACTGTGTTCCGTTTTATACCATATCGAACTATTCGAATATTAATTCGTCCAAATCGTTGTAATGTACTTTTTGTATTATAGTTCCTTTATCCAATATTAGCACTCCAGGATTCGATCTTACTATAGTTTTTAGCGTAGTTTCGTCTGTGAAATAAAAGCTGAAATCAAGTCTAAACTCAGAGACTAAGTCATCAGTCTGATCAGCTCCAGAGGCCGACATTCCTATCACCCTGTAACCATTCATTAAAGCGTTGTCCGTTACTTTTTTTATTTCATTAAATATCGCTGTATTTGATTTTCTCAAATCGTAAGCAACGACCATGACCAATTTAGGCTCTTGCAATAAGGAAGCTGCAAAATCCTCTCCATCCTGCTCTACAGTAAAATCATGCACAGGAGGTTCGTAGCCCTTTTGAATCTCGGTGGTTTCTACACCAATAAATTCTCCATCAACAGTTGGATAATCACCCTTGGTTACTATAATCTTTCGCACACCGTCTACCTTAAACTCCCACGCATAATCGTAAATGGCCTTAGGTGCACCTTCTGGTACTCCCATACCGTCCTCAATATTTTTCCCAATTTCGTAAGGCCTGAAATCAATAACTGGTAAATGGTTTAGCACATGATAAGCATATACCGCGCAAGCGACCAAGGACAAAGCCATAATAACCTTTTTAACTGATGGCGCGAAAAGTGGGGTGACATACTTGCTGCCAAAAAATAAGATTAATATAAGCACCAATAATACAATATCCTTCGCGAAAGATTCCCATGGCGTTAGTTTTATCGCATCCCCGAAACATCCACAATCCGTTACTTTGTTAAAATAGGCAGAATAAAAGGTTAAGAATGTAAAGAAAACAATCATCCCCAATAAGCTCCAGAGTGTAAATTTCACCTTGTATCCAATAAGTAACATTACCCCAAGAATTACTTCTAAAATAACTACCAATATAGATATCGCCAAGGCGTACGGAATAAAAATAGACAAATCTAAAACGCTAGGACTAAAATATTCTTCTAGCTTAAAGGAGAAACCAACGGGGTCATTTAATTTAATAAATCCACTAACAATAAAAAGCAACCCAACAAAAACCCTAACCAATCCTATACTGTACCTCATAGCCTTATGTAATTTTGTTTGCTAACCCCAAATGTATCAAAGCGAATACCGCATAATTGATAATATCTTGATAATTTGCGTCAATACCCTCGCTCACTAAGGTCTTGCCCTTATTATCCTCCATGGTCTTTACCCTTAATAGTTTTTGCAGAATTAAATCTGTTAAAGAACTCACGCGCATATCGCGCCAAGCTTCTCCATAATCATGATTTTTATTTAGCATCAACTCTTTTGTTCCTGTACTATGCTTTTCATAGAGCGCAATGGCTCTTTTAGGTTCTAAATCGGGCTGGTCTACCATACCAAGTTCCAACTGAATCAAGGCCATTATAGAATAATTTACGATTCCTATAAATTCTGCTTTTTCATCTTCATCAATTTTATGAACCTCGTTTTCTTGCAACCCTCTAATACGTTGGGCCTTTATGAAAATTTGGTCTGTTAACGACGGTAAGCGAAGAATACGCCATGCACAGCCATAATCTAACATTTTCTTTTCATATAAATCGCGACAAATTTTGATGACCGCATCGTATTGTTCCGCTGTTGTTTGCATGTACTTCTTGTAATTTGTGTAAATTTCGCTTAAAATTTTGTAACTATCAAAACCCTCGGTTTAAACTTCGGTTACACCCATAGCTAAAATTCAGTATATACATGACGATTAACTGCAAAGGAGAACTCATTGATTTAAAATTACCTAGAGTAATGGGAATTCTAAACGTTACACCAGATTCATTTTTCGATGGTGGCAGATTTAAGGACGAGAAAAATGCGCTAAAACAGGTTGAAAAAATGATGCTAGAAGGTGCCAGTTTTATAGACATCGGCGCATACAGCTCAAAACCGGGGGCTGATGAAGTCTCTGAAGCATTAGAATTAAAGCGAATTATACCCATCGTTGAACTGGTACTGAAATATTTTCCAGATGTACTCTTGTCTATTGACACCTTTAGGGGAACTGTTGCAAGAGAGTGTGTTGAACGCGGAGCGGCAATCGTAAATGATATTTCCGCAGGCCTTAGAGATGAAACCTTATTAGATACCATAGCTAATTTACAGGTGCCCTACATTATGATGCATATGCGCGGCACACCAAAAACGATGCAAAAACAGACAGTTTACCAGCACCTTATGCAGGATATCTTGCTTTTTTTTTCGCAAAGACTTGCTATGGCTAGGGAGAAAGGCATACACGATATAATTATTGATCCAGGTTTTGGTTTTGCAAAAACCTTGGAACAGAACTATCAACTATTACAACAACTGGAAGCCCTAAAAGTTACTGACCTACCTGTACTTGCTGGGATTAGCAGGAAATCTATGATTTACAAACTCTTAAATAGCGAACCGGAAAATGCCCTTAACGGAACCACCGCATTACATATTGTGGCCTTGACCAAAGGAGCCAATATATTACGAGTGCACGACGTTAAAGAGGCTGTAGAATGTGTAAGACTCCATAAGCAACTTACATCTTAAAAGCTCACTTCCCTTTTCATACCTTAAATTTTGTTAATTTTACAAAAACTGCATTCCTTGGATTTTTTGAATTTTATCGATTTTAAGATTACGGATATCTTGGATATTGTCCTCGTGGCAGTACTCCTCTATTATATTTACAAACTAGTCCGTGGCTCGGTAGCTATCAATATTTTTATCGGTATTGTTATCGTTTGGGCCTTTTGGAAGTTGACAGAGCTTTTAGGAATGGAAATGATCAGCAGCATCGTAGGTGCCTTTATGCAGGTAGGCCTTATTGCCTTAATTATTGTTTTTCAACAGGAAATTCGAAAGTTCCTTTTAATGATTGGCTCTACCAACTTCGCCAACAAACGTAACTTTATTAAACATTTTAAATTTTTGAGACAAGAGGGTATTACTACTACTGTTGACGTAGATGCCATCTTAAACGCCTGTGAGAAAATGTCTAGTTCCAAAACCGGGGCTATTTTGGTATTGGAACGGAACAACTCCTTGGATTTTATAAAAAGTTCTGGGGACCGCATGAACATAGAAATAACCCAGCCCATCATCGAAAGTATTTTTTACAAAAACAGTCCCTTACACGATGGCGCCGCTGTAATCGTTGATAATTATATCGTTGCTACAAGGGTCATTTTACCCATATCCAACGAACGTAATATTCCTTTACGCTTCGGATTGAGACATAGAGCTGCTGTTGGGATAACCGAAAAAACAGATGCACTGAGCATAGTTGTAAGTGAAGAAACCGGATTAATTTCCTATATAAAAAATGGAGAATTCGTATTGTACGATTCTATTTCACAATTAGACACTATGCTTAAACAAGATTTAGTGTAGGATTACAATAGTGGTTAATTAAATACATCTGCATATTATCGCTCATGGCATCTAGACTACGCTCGATGTGACAAAGCTGAACACATCTCTTGCAAGTGAATCACCAGAAGTGTAAACTTCACAATAACGCAATAGTTTTATAGAGTGTCATCGGAGCTGAAATTAAATACGCTTCATCTTTGATTGCTAGAAAGAAGGAGTTTACAAAAACACAAAAGCGATTAAGCCACTTCCTCTGCTAAAAATTGCGCTTCATATAGATTGCTATAGTAGCCACCCTTTTTGAGTAATTCTTTATGGGTTCCCGTTTCTACGATTTTTCCAGCGTCCATAACAATAATCTTATCCGCTTTTTTAATTGTACCTAAACGGTGTGCTATGACTATGGAAGTTCGACCCTCGGTAATTTTACCTGTTGCTTTTTGTATGAGCTGTTCAGAATAGGTATCGACAGATGAAGTAGCCTCGTCCAAGACCAAAATACTAGGATTACTGACGTAGGCACGCAGAAAAGCAATCAGTTGCCGTTGACCACTAGACAGCATCGCACCCCGTTCTTTTACATTATATTCATAACCGCCAGGGAGACTGGAAATAAATTCATCTACTCCAATAGCGGTTGCTGCTGCCTCTATATCAGCAATGCTAATATCGGGATTCTTCATAGAAATGTTGTTGGCAATAGTATCGGCAAACAGAAAAACATCTTGCAATACAACAGCGATATGGGAACGGAGAGAAGCTAGTTTGTAATTCTTTACATCCGTACCATCCACACTAATAACCCCAGAGTTTATTTCATAAAACCGATTCAGTAGATTAATAATAGTCGATTTTCCAGCTCCTGTAGACCCTACGATAGCGATGGTTTGGCCGGCTTTCACATCAAAAGAAATACCGTGAAGCACTTCTTCATCTTCCAAATAACCAAAATACACATCGGTGAATGTAATATCTCCCTTAATACTGCATTTTTCAATTTGGCCCATATCGTTGATTGAACTGTCGGTATCCAAAATCTTAAAAACCCTATTAGCCGCTACCATGCCCATCTGTAGGGTATTGAATTTGTCCGCAATCTGTCGTAGTGGTCTAAAAAGAAGATCTATCAACATGATAAAGGCAAAAACCGTACCTGCAACATCATCGGTAATATTGGCTACATTTTGCAAACCACCGTACCATACAATCAGCCCTAAGGTAATGGATGATACTATTTCAGCAATGGGAAAGAAGATAGAGTTGTACCAAACCGTTTTTAACCAAGCCTTTTTATGTTTTTCATTTATTTTTCTAAAATTTTCACTCTCTATCTTTTCCCTTGTAAAAAGCTGTACAATGCGCATACCTGTAAGACGTTCTTGAACAAAGGAATTGAGGTTAGACACTTCTGCCCTAACCTCTGTAAAAGCGACCTTCATTGCTTTTTGAAACAAGCGCGTAGCGTATAAAATCAATGGTAACACAGCAAAAACAATCAATGCCAAACGCCAATTTATATATATCATAACCCCAGCAGCTACCAACATCTTCAACAAATCGGCCACGATAACAAAAAAGCCCTGACTAAATATTTCTCCAATACGTTGCATATCGGCCACCGCACGAGTTACCAAAACACCGAGGGATGAATTGTCAAAATACTTCATTTTGAACCCTAACATTTTTTGAAATAGATTGATACGGACATCTCGAATCACGGATTCACCCAACCAGTTGGCATAATAGTTAAAGCTCAATTGGCTCAACACTTGACCTAATAATACCACCAACATGGCTATGGTAAGGTAGAGCAAACGCTGTGCATCTGCACCCTTAACTGCATCATCTATGATTTGCTTTAGAATGATGGGTGTAAGCACTGCAAATACCGATAACAGTATTGCGGCAAAAGCAACTCCGTAAAAGGTGATTCTGTAAGGTTTAGTATGGGCTATCAAACGCTTAAAAAGTCGCGTATCAAAGGCTTTTCCTGAATCTTTGCTCATTTTTTAAAAATAGTTTTAGGATAGCTAACAGCTGTTAAATATAATCCTTTTGCAGGGACTGAAACCCCGGCCCTCGTACGATCTTTACTTTTTATGATGGCCTTAACAGTATCCAAACTAGATTTTCCTGTCCCTACATCCAGTAGCGTTCCAACAATCGCCCTTACCATATTCCTAAGAAACCTATCCGCTGTAATCTTAAAAACTATATACTCGCTTTCCGCACTCCAGTGGGCATTTTTAATCTTGCAAAAATGATTATTTACCTCAGTCTTTGATTTGGAAAAACACTCAAAATCTTGCTTACCTAAAAGCAATTCCGCCGCGTTGTTCATGAGCAAAGTATCCAAAGGGTGTTTTACATAATGGGAGGCCTCCGTCAAAAAAGGATTCTTGTCATCACAAAGCCAATATTCATAGGACCGTTCCAAGGCATCAAACCGAGCATGGGCACTATCTTGCATTAAGTAAATATCCTTCACAGCAATATCATCGGGTAAAAAAGCATTAAGCCTATATACCAAATCTTCAACACCTTTAATGTAGATAAAATCAAAGTGGGCATACATTTCGCGAGCGTGCACACCTGCATCTGTTCTTCCTGCACCAACAACGTGTATTTGTTGCCGCATCAAAACAGAAAGCGAATGCTCTAAAACTTCCTGTACGGTAATGGCATTGGGTTGTTTTTGCCAACCGTGATAGGCTTGTCCAAAGTATGAAAATTGAATGAAATATCTCAAAAGGATGGCTTAGTTTTGCAAAGTGCAAAGATATACATAGTTCCTGTGTATTAGAAATGCTTTCCAAGTTTTGGTATGGCTCCTAGATTTTGAAATTAATGTTATTTTTTTTAATATTTTTAATATGAGAATCATAACAACCCGCAAAAGTACCAGTGTAAAACGCCAGACGATAAATCAAACAAGCTAGCCCATTAATAATTTATGAAAAATTTAGCCTAAAATAAAAATGACCAAGATTCTACTCCTTTCAGATACCCATTCCCATCTAGATGATATAATCTTAAAATATGCTGTCCAAGCGGATCAAATATGGCACGCTGGAGACATTGGTGACATATCGGTCACCGATAAGTTATCCAAACTAAAACCGATACGGGCAGTTTTTGGAAATATTGATAACCATGTAATTCAAACAGAATTTCCAATAAACAATAGATTTATGTGCGAAGGTGTGGATGTATTTATAACCCATATTGGAGGCTACCCACCAAAATACAACTCCAGAACTAGACCAGAAATACAGGGTAATCCGCCGAAGCTTTTTATTTCTGGACATTCCCATATCCTAAAAGTGATGATGGATAAAAAACTTGGCGTACTACACATGAATCCCGGAGCTTGTGGCAAACATGGTTTTCATCAAATACGCACCATGCTTCGTTTTCAAATAGATGGAAAGGAAATAAAGAACCTAGAAGTCATAGAACTTGGAAAACGATAAAAGCATAAGTTTACTTATGTGTTAAGACTAGCTTAAAAAGACTTAGAATTTCATTTATTTTCCCCATTTTGAGGGCTTGCCCCACATAAAAATGGGCTAGAGAAACAAACTAATACAATTTCATATTTTTTGATGGATAAAAAACTCAGTAGAAAAAAACAGGCAAAAACGATTCGTATTTTTAGAAAAGTGCACCGTATTACAGGTGCAACGCTATTTATATTTTTCTTTTTAATAGCAACCACTGGATTCTTACTTGGTTGGAAAAAGAATTCGGGAGACCTTTTAGGCTCGAAAACATATAAAGGCACAACTAGTGAACTAAAAGAGTGGTTACCACTAACCGAACTGCAATCGAAGGCAGAGGGCTATTTAAAGAACACCATTTCTACTGCATCATCAGTATCCCTAGACCGTATTGATATTCGACAAGACAAAGGAGTCGCAAAATTTATTTTTGATGATTACTATGGTGTTCAAATAGATGGCGCTACAGGAACGCTACTTCATGTAGATAGGAGACGTGCAGATTATATTGAAAATATGCATGATGCTTCCCTTCTAGATAATTATTTAGATACTAACGGATACATAAAACTGATGTATACCAACGTAATGAGTATTGCCTTGCTACTTTTTACCGTTACCGGTTTTTGGTTATGGTACGGCCCTAAGCGGATGAGAAGAACCGCGCTACATTAAAAAACCCGGGAACTACCCCGGGTTTAACGCACTAAAACTACTAAGATGTTAGGTTTAACGTAAACGGTCAACAGATTTTACAAGATCTTCATCCTTTTTTATAGCCCTATTTGCAAGGACCAAAAAAACGATAGAAAATACAGGAATCAGCATCCCAATACCCTTCTCAGAGACCAAGGTCCCTCCGGATAGATTTAGCGACCGGTAAACGAAAAATCCTAGTAAAAAAAGATTTAATATCACATTCAGTCTGTTTACCACAAACTGGTTCTTTCTATTTTTGAATAAGAAAACTACCCACAAAGCCAAAGCGCCAGAAGCATAGAAAGCTATGGAGACAATAATTTCATTTTGGGCATAAATCTCCAACCCATTGGCGTCTGACCACAGGTTTAAGAAGAACGGTAGTGTACCTGATACTAACGCAACCAAAACCAAATAAAGGGTCTGTATTCTTTGAATCATGTTATTCCCGTTCCTATTGAGTTACAAAAATACAGGTCTTTTTAAAAAATATCGGTCTATTAATGAAAAAAATTGTATTATTGTGATGTTAATAAGTATAATACTTACCATAGGTCCATCATTTCCACAAGCATATCCAAAAGCTAATACACTTCTTACAATACAAATCACGTATAATTTATTCTACATTTAATGTTTGAGATTTCAGATTTAAAAACAAAAAAGCTACCTGAGCTTCAGGAAATAGCCAAAGGACTTAATGTCCCAAAATTCAAGACACTTAAAAAATTAGATTTGGTCTATCAAATTCTAGACCTTCAAGCAGCTAATCCTACGGCCGCCGCAGCAATTATTCCGCAAAAAACGGAAGTCGCTCCAAAACCAAAGCCTAGACCAAGGGCAAGAGAAGCTAAAAAAGCTATTAAAAAAGAACCATCAGAAACGACAACAGCGCCAGCAGCGACAGCAGCGACAGCTATCCCAGAAAAGGAAGTAGCCAAAGAAGTTGTAGCACCCGATGAAGTTACAGCACCCAAAGAAGTTACGGAAACTAGAAAGCCAAGACCTAGGCCTAGACCCGCTGCAACGGAGAATAAAAACGAAAATCAAAAAAACAACCCGCATAATAAAAATCAAAAAAACAACCAAAACAAAAAACCGAATCCTAGAAGTACCCATGACAAAAGCAATTTTGACAAGGATTTAAAAAATAGGTATAAGGAACCGGAATTTGAATTCGACAGCATTATCGCCAGCGAAGGGGTTTTAGATATTATGCAAGACGGATATGGCTTCCTAAGGTCTTCCGACTATAATTATCTCTCCTCACCGGATGATATTTATGTATCACAATCTCAGATTCGTTTATTCGGACTTAAAACAGGAGATACCGTTTTAGGACAAGTGAGACCACCAAAAGAAGGGGAGAAATATTTCCCTTTAATCAAAGTGAATAAAATTAACGGTATAGACCCTCAAATCGTAAGAGATAGGGTTTCTTTTGAGCACCTTACACCACTTTTTCCGCAAGAAAAATTTAATCTAGCAGAAAGACAGAGCACAATATCGACACGTATTATAGATTTGTTCTCCCCTATAGGAAAAGGACAAAGGGGTATGATTGTATCACAGCCTAAGTCTGGTAAGACCATGTTATTAAAAGATATTGCCAACGGTATTGCGGCCAATCACCCAGAGGTGTATCAGATTATCCTTTTAATAGATGAACGACCTGAGGAAGTAACCGATATGCAGCGCAATGTAAGAGGTGAAGTGGTGGCTTCCACTTTTGACAAGGAACCAACTGAACATGTAAGGGTTGCAAATATCGTTTTAGAAAAAGCAAAACGACTTGTTGAATGCGGCCATGATGTAGTTATTCTATTGGATTCTATCACAAGGCTTGCAAGAGCATACAATACCGTACAACCAGCATCTGGCAAAGTATTAAGTGGTGGTGTTGATGCGAATGCGTTACACAAACCAAAACGCTTCTTTGGTGCTGCCCGTAATATTGAAGGTGGTGGATCATTAACCATAATTGCTACGGCCTTAACAGAAACAGGATCTAAAATGGATGAAGTTATCTTTGAGGAATTTAAAGGAACTGGTAATATGGAATTGCAATTGGATCGTAAGATTGCCAATAGAAGAATATTCCCTGCGATTGACCTTACTTCTTCAAGCACACGTAGAGATGATATTTTACTTGACGAAAGCACCTTACAACGCATGTGGATTATGCGTAAATATCTTGCGGATATGAACCCGGTTGAAGCTATGGAATTTATAGAGCAACGTTTTAAACAGACAAAAAATAACGAAGAGTTCTTGATGACTATGAACAAGTAAGCTTTTCTTAAACTATCAAAAATCCTGCTTTCATTATGAAATCGGGATTTTTTTTGTTTAAAATAAAAGAAACAAGTTACAAACCTGATAGTTAATCAAAATGAATACCTTTAAGTTATTAAAGAATCTTCCCCTAGTCTTTGATTGTATTTTCTTATAACCACCTATAAAAACACTACAAATGAACAACCAATTCGACCTAGGTGCCTTTGCACTATACACTTTTATGCTACTCAGTATTTTAAGCTGCAATACTGAGAATAAAAAAAAATTAAATGAAACTATAGCTCCAATAGCTGTTTTACCGCCTTCCAATATTATTTCACTCGAACAAGCAAAGCGTACTTACGACAATTACACAAAACATAGGATAAACCTTATTGAGCCCTACGAAACCCAACAAAGAGTTCCCGAAGAAAAGTTTGAACCGGCTCGTTTTGTAGATTTTGATTATAAAATGATAAAGGATTACATCGCATATGTAGATCAAGAAGCCAAAAAAGCAGGTGTGAAAAAGGTGACAAAATTACGTATGTACTTCGCAAATTATCCCAATGAAAAGAAATTTAAAGATGGTAAAGAAATTGTTCACCCCAGACAAAACTCTCTTTTTCTTTTACCGACTTTAGAGAAAAATGGTGGTAATTATGGATTTTATATCGGTGACGACGGGAAAGCAAAATTAATTATTGATTGGAAAGATAATCCATTGGAAAAAGGCACAGGCTCCATTCTGAAGAAAGAACGAACAGCACGAGCCAGTATGGCAGCAAACTTCTTCTCAAATACAGGCTTATACAGTGGTCAAAGTCTAATTTTAAATCGCAGCGGCTCGGGCCCACCACCTAGAACAGAATTTTAATAAGTATGTCCTCGGATCTTCTATTATTTTTAAAAACTAATTTTATAATCGGTGTTTATTTTATAGCACTTCTGATTTCAATATTTTCGTACAGGAAATATTTTGACACGGTACTAAAATATTTTCCGATAATAATTGCGTACACATTTTTGAATGAACTATTAGGACACCTTATAAAATACTCAGAAAATTTTGCCTTCCTTCTAGACAAAACATTCGCCAACGATATCATTTATAATATTTACGATATTTTCTATTATGGCTTTTTTTATATCGTTTATTGGAAATTAATTTCACAACAACAATTTAAACTATGGGTTAAACGATTATCCTTTATAGCTTTAGGGAGCTACGTACTTTCATGCTTTTTTCAAAACCCAATGCTAATAAGTCTGTACTACGCCACTTCCTTAGCCTCATTAATATTGGCTGTCATATGTATTTTATATCTTATGGACAAAGGTTCTAATTGGCAATGGAAAAAGGAAAAGTATAATCTTGTATGTTGGGTCTCTTTTGGTCTTGTATTTTTTCATTCTATTTTTCCAGTACTTTTTTTAATCGGGTTTTTACAGCAAGATATTTGGGATGCCTATGAGCTGCATACTGTTTTAAGATTTTCAATACTATCGATGTACATCCTATTCTGTATTGGATTCATAAAGAGCAGAAAAAGAAGTTTTGGGTAAATCGAATACGAATTGTATAATAAATAATATTGTAGAGCACTAAAGCAAAGGTTCACCCACTGCACGATACCATTAGCAAAAGACATTCGATACTAAACGCATCTTAATACGTAAGGAGAAAGGAACTAGTACAATTATTACAAGAGAACGCCTTTATACTTGTGTATGCAATTGTATTGGTACTCTACCTCATTAAATACATTGTACTATTTCGAATCCAAACTAAAAGCATTCCCAATTTTACTTGCATGCATTCTTTTGACCGAAATTTTTGGGCTATTTATAAGTAGTATTGATGAGATTAAAATTGTGTTCGAGGAGAGTATAAAAATTATAACCACCTCATTTATAACATACTTTACATCCTCTTTTTTATATTTCTTCTATTTCTACAGGGCAAGCACAACCAATCCAAAACTTAAAAAGTACGTAAAATGGGCTACCCTCTTATTTTGTGTGGTTTGTTTAATTAATCCATTTTTCAAAAGTTTTATTTTGCAACCACAGCTCCTAGCCATATTTACAGGCTCAGTAGCACTTGTAACATTTGCTTACCTGTATTTAAAAGAGTACAGGAATTTACCTTCAGCATTTTCCAATTACCATAGATTATTACGATGGATAAGTATAAGGCTATTATGCTTTTATCCGTTTATTTTAGGCGTTGACCAACTAAAGGAAGCCCTTTACAATAGCCTTCACTCACACAAATTACTTTTTCTTTTGATTGTAGTGGTACATGGGTGCTTTATAATTGGCCTTTTACGCTTAGGCAATGTGCTTTCAGTTATGGAAACAAAAAAAGCCTTCTAATTAAATTAGAAGACTCCTGTAGATTGTAAACAGTACTATTTAAAGCGCAGCTACATGTTTTGCTAACTTGCCTTTAATATTAGCAGCCTTATTAGAATGAATGATATTACGTTTAGCCAAACGGTCTATCATACTAATAACACTAGGCAAAAGAGCCTGAGCATCTTTCTTGCTTTCCTCGCTACGTAATTTTTTAATTGCATTACGCGTAGTTTTGTGCTGATATCTGTTACGTAAACGTACCGCTTCGTTTCTTCTAATTCTCTTTAATGCCGACTTGTGATTTGCCATTTTCTAACTAAATTATGTTTTTATGGATATTAATATCCATTACCTTAAGTAGTCCGTAGGGGAATCGAACCCCTGTTACCAGGATGAAAACCTGGCGTCCTAACCCCTAGACGAACGGACCAATAAACAATTAAGAACTTAATCTAAGCGTTGTAAATGAATACAATACTTAATTATCCACTTTTAACCCTTCATTAAACCTTGTAGTCCGTAGGGGAATCGAACCCCTGTTACCAGGATGAAAACCTGGCGTCCTAACCCCTAGACGAACGGACCATATCTTTGCACAATTGCGGATGCAAAAATACAATTATTTTTTACTATCGCAACCCCAAGATATTATTTTTTTAATCTTTTAATATGCCTTTGCGAATAGCACCCTTTTTTGAGAAGGTTTGCCACTGATAATGCACACACCGTTTTGCTTTTCCACATCAATAGGTATACACCTAATTGTGGCTTTGGTCTCTTCCTTTATCCTGTCCTCTGTTTCGGTTGTCCCATCCCAGTGAGCAGAAATAAATCCTCCTTTCTCTTTAAGGACTTTCTTGAATTCGGCGTAAGTATCTACCAAGGTGATATGTTCTTTTCTATAATCGAAAGCCTTTTGATAAATATTCTTTTGAATGTCTTCCATTAGAAATTCTATCTTAACTACAACCTCATCCATAGGAACAGTGATTTTCTCTAAGGTATCCCGTCTTGCGACCTCATAAGTTCCGTTATCCATATCTCGCTGGCCTATAGCCAAACGTACGGGAACTCCCTTGAGCTCATACGCGTTAAATTTAAATCCTGGTTTGTACGTGTCCCTATCATCGTATTTCACAGATATTCCTTTAGATTTTAGCTCGGCAACTAAAGGTTTTACCCTTTCAGAAATCACATCCAACTGCTCCAAACCTTTGTAAATAGGGATAATAACCACTTGTATTGGCGCCAATTTTGGAGGAAGCACCAAACCATTATCATCACTATGTGTCATTACTAAAGCCCCCATAAGCCTAGTCGAAACCCCCCAAGAGGTAGCCCAAACATATTCTTTACTACCTTCCTTAGTTGCAAACTTTACATCAAAAGCCTTTGCGAAATTTTGACCTAAAAAGTGTGAAGTTCCTGCTTGTAGCGCTTTTCCATCTTGCATTAAGGCCTCTATACAATAGGTTTCTACAGCACCTGCAAAACGTTCGCTCTCTGTCTTTAACCCTTTTACAACAGGCATTGCCATATGATTCTCAGCAAAATCGGCATATACATTCATCATCTGTTCAGCTTCTTCGACTGCCTCTTTCTCAGTAGCATGTGCCGTATGCCCTTCTTGCCACAGGAACTCGGCCGTTCGTAAAAAAAGACGAGTACGCATTTCCCATCGCACTACATTGGCCCATTGATTTATCAATAAAGGCAAATCACGATACGACTGTATCCATTTTCTATAGGTATCCCAAATAATGGTCTCCGATGTTGGACGCACAATCAGCTCCTCCTCTAACTTAGCATCAGGATCAACAATAATTCCACTCCCATCCTCGGCATTTTTAAGTCGGTAATGTGTAACTACCGCACATTCTTTTGCAAAGCCTTCTACATGGCTCGCCTCCTTGCTTAGGTATGATTTAGGTATAAATAAAGGAAAATAAGCGTTCTCATGCCCTGTTTCCTTAAACATTTTATCCAGCTCTGCTTGCATCTTTTCCCATATAGCAAACCCGTAGGGCTTTATGACCATGCAGCCACGTACTCCGGAGTTTTCGGCTAAATCAGCTTTTACTACCAGCTCGTTGTACCATTTGGAATAATCCTCGCTTCTCTTGGTTAATTTTTTACTCATTACAGATAGTTTGGCACAAAAGTTGTGATTAATTAACAAAATAATACGGTAAAACTAGTTATTTTTAATATGTTCAACAATAAAATTTAGAACGATGATATATTCAGCACCCCTCAATAACCTACGTAGGATTGGAATTCTTTCCATTATCGCTTTAGTTGGCAGCTCTTGTGGTTCCTTTCAACAGGCATCTTATTGGGATAATGACGGCATATATTCTGATGAAGCACCACGTACCGTGGAACGTAGACCGGAACAACTCCCACGTCAACAATATCGTACAGAGCCCGAATCCAACACCTATTCCGATTACTTTGGCCAAAAAGCCAATCAATATAACGAAATATTGGACGGTGAAATTTTCACCGATGTAGATACTTATACAAGCAACCCAATAGATGCTCAAATAAACGAAGAGCGATTAACTGATTACTATAGCAATCCTAACGATTACCAAGGTTTTGGTGGTTGGGGAGACAATGCATCCAACGTAAATATCAATTTTCACAATAATGGTTGGGGTGGAGGTTTCAACAACTTTGGTTGGGGCGGTGGCTTCAACAACTTCGGTTGGGGCGGTGGCTTCAACAACTTCGGTTGGGGCGGTGGCTTCAACAATTTTGGTTGGGGCGGTCGCTTCAACAATTTTGGCTGGGGCGGTCGCTTCGGATGGGGCGGAGGCTTTAATAATTGGGGCTGGGGCAACAACTGGGGTTGGGGCGGAGGCTTTAACCAATGGGGCCGTAACAACCGGTTCGCAGTAAACAATTCTAGACGCGGATTTTATGGTAGAAATAATGTTGCTAACAATGTGAGAGCCATCTCTTCAAGAGGAAGGTCTAACATAAACACGAGAGGGTCATCATCTAGATATAGAAGTAACAATGCGCGCTCTTCGAACAATAGAACTACTCCAGCAAGAAGTAGTTCCACTTCCTCAAGAAGCAACAGGAGCGTGGGCACCGCTAGGTCCTATAGGGATAATATAGCGAACCGAAGAACGGTAGGCGTCGATCAAAACCGTGCCTACAGAACGAGTAGAAGCACCAGGACAGCTCCAAGAACGTATAGTTCCTCAAGAAGTAATTCTGCATACAATCGCGCAACACCAAGATCAAGAAATTACAGATCTGGGTCATCTTCCAGGGCAACAACGCCAAGAACATCTACCTATCGTAATTCGAGAGGAGGCGCTAGCAGCGGAAGGAGTTATAACTCTGGGCGTAGTAGCAGCTCTAGAAGTAGTGGAACTTACAGAAGTTCGCGCAATAGCAGTTCTAGAAGCAGCGGAACCACGAGAAGTTCGCGTAGCGGAAGCTCTAGAAGTAGCGGCAGTGCGAGAAGTTCAAGAAGCAGTTCACGTAGTAGTGGAAGCGTCAGAAGTTCTGGTGGCGGAAGCTCTAGATCTTCTGGAGGCGGACGATCTGGTGGAGGGAGATCTGGTGGAGGAAGACGTAATTAATCAATTTTTATCTCATAAATCTTAAAAAAATATCGCAATGAAAAGGCATTTAACTTTCATCTTAGTGTTTTTATGCGCTTCCTTGAGTGCACAAAACATAAATGATGTATTACGATACGGTACCGAAAATATCCAAGGAACGGCTCGCTTTCAAAGTATGGGCGGTGCTTTTGGAGCCCTTGGAGGGGACTTATCCGCATTGAATATTAACCCTGCAGGTGCTGCGGTGTTCAACAACACGCTGATCACATTTTCTGGAACTTACGTTAATACTGACAATGAAGTCAACTATTTTGGCACGCAAACCAATAGCAATATAAACGACACCAAAATCAATCAAATAGGAGGTGTTTTTGTGTTCAACAATACAAACTCAAATTCTGATTGGAAGAAATTCTCATTAGCATTCAACTACGACCTAACTAGAAATTTCGAAAATAATTATTTGATTTCAGGTAGAAGCAACCAAGGGGTCGACTCCTATTTTCTGAATTTTGCAGACGGAGTGCCGGTTGGCGACATACAAACGCTGGATGGGGAATTAATCGAGAATGCTTATTTAGATATTGGCGCCAATCAAGGGTTTGGTAATCAACAGGCATTTTTAGGTTTTCAGGCATTCCTAATAGACCCAGTAGTCGCAGATGATCCGCAAAACACACAATACGTAAGTAATGCAAGTTATATCGATGTGGACCAACGCTTACAACGAAGCAGTATAGGCTATAATTCCAAATTTACCGCGAACATAGCTTCTGAATACAAAGACAAACTTTATCTAGGAACCTCCTTAAATTTTCATAGTGTTTTCAATGAGCGTGTTGACCGACTTACGGAAACCGGTTACGATGCGGATTCTGAGATACAGCGCACCACATTCGATAATCTCTTGGTTACCGAGGGAAACGGTTTTTCTTTCACCTTAGGAGCTATCGCGAAGTTAAACGAATTTGTACGTTTGGGAGGTAGTTATCAGTCTCCGACATGGTACAGGTTAAACGATAATCTTTCACAACGAATAAACTCAAATTTAGCGCCAGAGGATATCACTTTTATAGATTTTAATATCGTTAATCTGTTTGAAACCTACACGATTCAAACTCCCAGTAAATTAACAGGTAGTCTGGCCCTTATTTTTGGGAAAAATGGACTTCTAAGTTTTGATTATGGTTACCAAGATTTTTCAAATGCGAAACTACGCCCATCAAGCGACCCAAGTTTCCAAACCGTAAATTCCGACATTGCAAATCAACTGGGTGCCGTTTCTACTTTTAGATTCGGTGGCGAATACCGTATAGCTCAGGTAAGTTTAAGAGCGGGCTACCGTTTTGAACAGAGTCCATATGCAAACACAGAAACAATTGGAGACCTCAACAGTATTTCTGGAGGTATAGGCTATAATTTTGGCGGAAACCGATTGGACTTTTCACTCAATAGGATAGACCAACAGATAAATGAGCAGTTGCTGGATACAGGATTAATTACTCCTGCCACCATAAACCGTATACGCACCAACGCAACCCTAAGTTATACGATAAATTTTTAGAGCCTTTATCTTCGCCTTTATAGGATGGAGACAGCACTCTTACTAGTAAATAGAAACGCCAGAGCTTTAACTTCAAGAAATTTAGCGGTACAAATTTCGAACCTAAAAATCAATATTTTTCTAATGCTTTCCACTAGGTTTAAAAACCGAATGGAAAGTTTTTGGTTTGGGGTTATATATGAGTGTTTGCCAGATGGGAAAATGAAAAAAGAATAGAAATAGCAGAAAACTTAGTTCAAAATATTTGACCAATGACCAATTATCGCTTTAAGGTAAAGTGCGTTCTTCTGTTTTTAGCTACAATGGGAACTACATTATCATTTTCTGAATATTCAAACTTAAACCAATAATCTGTAGATGGCATTGCACTTCCATTAAAGGTGCCGTCCCAGGTATCGGCTACGCCTAACTGCTTTAATAGTTTACCATAACGGTCAAAAATAAAGACCACTACATTGGATATACTCGTAGCATCTATTCCCTGTATATTCCAATCGTCATTGATACCATCCCCATTTGGAGTGAAAAATTTTGGGTATGCGAACACGATAAATGGAATAGGTTCGGTGATACCGCATCCATTTTTATCATTGATAATTACGGTGTTCTCTCCTGGTGGGATATTCAAGAAAACAGAACTGTCTTGAAATGCACCACCATTGATGGCAAATTCATAAGAACTATCTCCATCCATTATAAATTCTACGTCATTCTGATTAGGATCTATTGAAAGATTGGTATCCAAAATCTCTATACGATCTAAAATTGGGTCACCATAAAACGTGATAAGAACACCGCCTGAATCTACTACGGTGCTTAATGGGTTAGATGCTCTGGTTATAGTTACAAAATATCGGCCAGAATTTGGGCTCGAAACAACCAATTCAGTTTCCGTAGGTCCAGATGCTAATTGCTGGTCAGGAGTGCCATCATCGTCATAATCTACTGACCAAGTGACATTCCCTATATCTGGTCCTGCCGGAGAACGCAATGCACTAAGCACGATGTCAGGGTCACCTTCACAGGCAACAACATCCAAACCTAAAAATTCATCCCTAAGCGTACAATCCAAAGCCGTATTTTGGTCTTCCTGTACAGAGCTTCCCGTAAACGATAGCACAAACGGTTCAGAATCATCATCAAAATTAGTATTGAAATTATTTATAAAAATAAAGTATAGTTCTCCAGACTGGACATCTAACCATTCATCGTAGGTATTCTGACTCCCTATTAAAAAAGGAGCCCCTTCTTGTGCGTTTTCCGGGTTTATTCCTATACCAGTAAACGTGGTGTTATTTACTTCGTAATTACAACGGATAGGTTCTGAAGTACCATCTCCAATAATAGTGCAGTACGTTTGTCCATCAGTTTCATCATAAGGGCCATAAACGGCGAAATCCCATTCTGCAGTAGGTGCACCCATGCCTCCGTTAGTAGGCATGGCTTCAATATCAAAACCAACTTGTCCTGCAGTTCCTGCTCTAAACACATACCAAGAGGTATTATTTTCGATATTGGCAGAGCTCACACTGCCTTTCTCCAAACATCCGGTTTGGGTAATTACTTCAGGGTCAAAATCTTCTATATCTCCACCACCGTCTGCCAAGCCCATAATAGGCATATCTGCACAAACAGGTATGGCGGTTCTACAATCAGGAGAATTTTGTGCTTGTAAATCCCCAATATAAAGGAACAAACAGCAAATCAATATAGGTAGCGTTCGCATAAAACAATGAGGCTATTAGTATACTACAACATATATGATAACTGGCAGTATCCGCTTTTAGTATTATACGTCGGTTTTTTAAGCACTTAATCGATGAAATACAATCTTAGTTGGATGCTTACTCCTGCTACAATCCTACAACAGGCTCATTTTCAATCATATTGGCATCTTTTTACCTGTTATCAAAGTCGATATATGTACACCACTTATCCCTGTACCCATAGAATTATAGATATACAGCAAGTCATCAATTTGCTATGGAAAAATAAAAGCGCTAAACGGTTTTACTTAACACTAATTTATAGTCTACACACCGTGCTCTGTTGCATAAAGTGCTATATAATGTATATCTTTGCACCCTGTAAAAGCATTGTCTAAATGAAAACTGAAGGTACATTGGAAGACCATTTTGAACAGATTGGTGAAGACCATATTTCTTCCTCCGAAGAAACACCACTTCGCAAAGACGCTTTTGTTCTAAGTGATGAAGAAAAGATAGAGCGAATAAACACTAATGTGAAGGAGATTATGCTCACATTAGGACTAAACCTAGATGATGATAGTCTAAAAGGAACCCCAAACCGTGTTGCCAAGATGTTCGTTAAAGAGATTTTTGGTGGCCTACATCCAGACAGAAAACCTAAATCCTCTACTTTTGATAACAAATACAAGTATGGAGAGATGTTGGTTGAAAAAAACATAACACTCTACTCCACTTGCGAGCACCACCTGCTTCCGATTGTAGGTAGAGCTCATGTTGCCTATATTTCTAAAGGAACAGTTGTAGGTCTTTCTAAAATGAATAGAATTGTGGATTACTTTGCCAAAAGACCTCAGGTGCAAGAAAGACTTAACATCCAAATTGTAAGGGAGCTGCAAAAAGTTTTAGGTACAGATGATGTGGCATGCGTTATAGACGCAAAGCACCTTTGTGTAAACTCTAGAGGCATCAGGGATATAGAAAGTAGCACTGTAACAGCAGAGTATGGCGGAAAATTTAAAGAGGAAGCCGTACGCAGAGAATTTTTGAACTTTATTAATCTAGATACAACGTTCTAATTCTTTCAAAAAAAGATGCAACTATACGAACAACAAAAACTTAAAGTACACAACTCCCTAACAGGCAAAAAAGAACTATTCACTTCTTTAAATTCAGGCCATATTGGGATGTATGTCTGTGGACCTACAGTTTATAGCAATGTTCATCTTGGAAATTGCCGAACCTTTATGTCTTTCGACATGATATTTAGATACTTTAAACATCTAGGATATAAGGTACGTTATGTGCGAAATATCACGGATGCTGGGCATTTAGTGGATGATGCTGAAGACGGAGAAGATAAAATAGCAAAAAAGGCGCGTTTGGAACAATTGGAGCCCATGGAGGTGGTTCAGCGCTACACCGTAGATTTTCATAATATCCTTGAGAAATTCAATTTCCTGCCCCCAAGTATAGAACCAACGGCTACGGGTCACATTATTGAGCAGATTGAAATCATAAAAGTAATCATTGAAAAAGGATATGCATATGAAATTAATGGGTCTGTTTATTTTGATGTCGTAAAATTTAACGAAACCAACGATTACGGGCAACTGAGCGGTCGGAAGCTAGAAGATATGATTGCGAATACCCGCGAGCTTACCGCACAGAACGATAAACGAAGTCCACAGGATTTTGCGCTTTGGAAGAAAGCCGAACCACAGCATATCATGCGTTGGCCGTCCCCTTGGGGCGATGGCTTTCCAGGTTGGCATTTAGAGTGTACTGCAATGAGTACAAAGTACTTAGGAGAAACATTTGATATACATGGCGGTGGAATGGATTTAAAATTCCCACATCACGAATGTGAAATTGCGCAAGCAGAAGCCAGTAATGGAAAGTCCCCAGTACAGTATTGGCTACATACTAATATGCTGACCCTAAACGGGAAAAAAATGGCGAAATCTACGGGAAACAGCATTTTACCCGATGAGATATTTTCTGGAAACAACGAAGTTTTAAGCAAAGCTTTTTCACCTCCTATGGTGCGTTTTTTTATGATGCAAGCACATTACACCAGTATTCTAGATATAAGTAATGTTGCACTACTAGCTTCGGAAAAAGGATTCAATAAATTAATGGAGGCCATCAACACATTAGATGGCCTTAGTACGGCAAAAGAAACCAAATTTAACGTCTTAACATGGAAGCAATCCTGTTACGACGCCATGAACGACGATTTTAATACGCCTATCCTCATAGCTAAATTATTTGATGCTGTAAAACACATCAATCTAATAAAAGAAGGGAAAGAATTCATAAACGTTTCTGATAAAGCCTTATTAAAGGAAACGATTCACAATTTTGTTTTTGAGGTGTTGGGTTTAGAAAACAAAAAAAGCTCGGCAGCCGATACCGAAAAACTTAACGGTACCGTAGCATTGCTGATTCAGCTAAGAAAAGCAGCAAGGGAAAACAAAGACTTTGCGACTTCGGACAGTATTCGTGATCAATTGGTAGCTTTGGGAATTCAACTCAAGGATGGTAAAGAGGGCACCAGTTTTAGCATTTCTTAAAACTGAACCTATAACTATATTCAATTAGAATAGTGCTATTGCACAGCAAACAGCTAAACTTTAATTGGGACCACAATGAAAAAAATTCTAATAGCCCCATTTGTTTTATTGGTTCGTTTTTATCAATTGGCCATATCTCCCTATACACCGGCTACATGCCGCTACTCACCTACGTGCTCCCAGTATACGCTAGAAGCTTTAAAGAAGCATGGACTTTTTAAGGGCGGTTGGTTAGCCATAAAACGTATTTTTGGTTGTAATCCTTGGGGTGGTAAAGGTTATGACCCTGTTCCATAAAAACAAGGATAGTCTATTTCCCTATAGCCCTTCACTGAAAGATTTTAAAGCGTATCATAGTTATGATAAGCTTCGGTAATATAGATACTTATGTTACGTGCTGATTTTCGCTAATAACCGTACCTAAGGGCTTTCTATTTTGTTATCTTAGCCTTTCCAAATAATCATATATGTATTTTTTAGGTATTACATGGAATCCCAACGAAACCCTTTTTAATATCGGTTTTGTTCAAATCAAATATTACAATCTTCTATGGATTATTGCTTTCGCTTTGGGCTGGTATATCATGAAGCGTATTTTTGATAATGAAAAAAAATCTGTAGAGCAGTTAGATTCCCTTTTTATCCATACCGTTTTAGGTACTATGCTAGGCGCACGTTTGGGACATGTTATCTTTTATGATTGGGCATATTATAAAGACCATCTAGTAGAAATTCTATTGCCCATTAGAGAAAGTAGTACCGGCAGCTTGCTCTTTGGCTTAATAGACGGCTATCAGTTTACCGGATTTACAGGTTTAGCAAGTCATGGTGCTACTATTGGTGTTATTATTGGAATGTATATTTATACCAGAAAAAACCCTGAATTTAAGCTCTTATGGATTTTAGATCGTATGGTAGTACCATTCTCAATTGGTGCTTTCTGCGTGCGCTTGGGGAATTTTTTCAATTCTGAAATTAATGGAAAAATAGTGGATAAATCTTTTGTTTTCGCAACGAGATTCATTCGTGACTCCAATGACTTGCATCCATCAAAAGCGCTAGCTATTACCAAAGAAAAAACGCTAAATGCCGCTTACGATGCCATTGAGAACAACCCGAAATTTTCTCAATATTTAGCAGAAATACCTTATCGACACCCCGCTCAGCTATATGAAGGCATCTGTTATATCTTTGTATTTGTATTGATATATTACCTCTATTGGAAAACCGAAAAGAAAAATAAATCAGGTTATCTTTTAGGATTATTCCTAGTGTTGTTATGGACGGTTCGCTTCTTTGTGGAGTTTGTGAAGAAGAGCCAAGGTGGTTTTGAGGAATCCTGGGGACTACTTTCTACAGGACAGTGGCTTAGTATTCCTTTTATCGCTCTGGGGCTTTATCTAATGTTCAGACCAACGGGCACAAAAGCCTAGTTTAACTCTACACAATGAGCATAAAACATAGTTTTTCTTTTTTTTTGGTCCTTGTTTTTCTCTTTTCCTGCAAAGAGGAAAATAATAAAACTATTAAAACCGAGGAAGTAATCTTCAGTAAGGAAGGAACACTACAAATATTTAAAAAAGAGACGGACACATTACTAATCAATTTAAATATTGAAATTGCTGAGTCTGACTATGAAACACAAACAGGACTTATGTACCGCAATGGAATGGAAAGAAATCAAGCTATGCTATTTATCTTTCCAGAAGTTGCCATCCATTCCTTCTATATGAAGAATACGGCGTTTCCTTTAGATATTATTTTTATTGATGAAAACCAGAAAATTGCCAGCCTCCAAGAAAATGCAGAACCATTTAACCAAAATGGACTTTCTTCGCAAGTACCCGTAAAATATGTTTTGGAAGTTAATGCTGGACTTACAGAAGACTGGTTCTTAGAAATTGGAGACCGCATCGTGTTCAAAAGAGAATAACAGTATGCAGTATCTCTTAACAAGCAAACAAGGCGATAGACTATTGATTAGAGTAGCAGTATCATCGGATTATGAAACTTGGATTCCTTTTCATAAAGAACCACTAAGCCCCCAATATTGGAACGGATTACCTTAGGACCCTATGCTGCTTGCCAGCAACAATTTGATGCTATCTTTGAACGCTATGTGAATGGCTTAGGTGGCATGAATGCCCTAATCTGCAAAGAAACAAATAGACGAATAGGGCTTTTCTGGCTCCTAGTCCAAACCATAGAAGTAACGGTAGCACTAGAAATGGCTACTCCATTCTACCAGAATTTTGGGGTAGTGGGTAAGCAACAGCGGCTGCGCAAAAATGCAAAGAAATCGCTTTTAACAATGAATGAGCCACACACCTAATCTCTTTTATACATGTAGGTAGTTTACCTTCACTACGGGTTTCGGTTGACAATGAAATGGAACACTATCAAAAAACAACTTATAAGAACACCCCTGTACACATCTATAGGACAAACAGCTAGCATGATACAACATTGGGCCATCCTCGTAAATAACGCTTCAAATAAATCAACATTCATTGAGGCAATTTTAAATCAAACCCATCCGAACTTCAAGGCTTTTAAAAATCAAAAAGGTGCATTGTTCTCTCCTATAGCCATTACAAACTTTGTAAATCAAGAAGAACGTCATGGCGATACTGCATTAATAAATGCACAACAGCCTTTAAAAACTATGTCCAGCGGCGAACAAAAGAAAGCCCTTCTGCAACACATAGTAGCCTCGCAACCTGATTATATTATTCTAGATAATCCGTTTGATAATTTGGATGCTGATTTTCAAGTTGAATTAAAGCAGTTACTTACGCAAAAGACACAGGAGACAAGTTTTATACAGCTTGTCAGTAGAAAATCTGATATATTACCTTTTACAGCTAATTTTGGGATATTAAAAAAGCAAGAATTTACCCAACTTAAATCTGAAGAATTAGATAAAGAGTTTAATTCAAAAACCCATTTTAAAGGATATATTCCAAGACCCATACGACGTATTGACGGTAACGCAGACACCTTAATCGAATTCAAAAACGTATCCATATCCTACGCAAAAAAACCGATACTGAACAACATCACCTGGAAAATACACAAAGGGGATTTCTGGCAACTTAAGGGAAAAAACGGGTCAGGAAAAACCACAATCCTATCCATGATTGTTGGAGACAACCCAAAAGCCTTTGGGCAAGACATCTATATATTCGGACAAAAGAAGGGAAGCGGGGAAAGCGTTTGGGAAATCAAAGAAAAAATCGGTTATTTCTCATCCAATATAACAGATAAATTCAGAGGAACGCACAGCGTCGAACATATGCTTATTTCCGGATTTAGGGATTCGATTGGCCTTTATATTAAACCTACCGAAACGCAAAAACAAAAAAGCAAGGAATGGTTACAACTGCTCAATTTCTGGAATCAGAGACATACACTATTTAAAGACCTTTCTCTAGGTCAACAACGCTTACTAATGACAGCCAGAGCTATGGTTAAGCATCCACCTTTGTTAATATTAGACGAACCTACAGCAGGAATGGATGACACATCCGCAACGCTATTAATAACACTCGTAAACAAAATAGCCAATGAAACGGACACTACAATAGTTTTTGTTTCTCACCGTAACGAGCCAGGGTTATCACCTACCTCTATTTTTAAACTGGCTATGACACCTAGCGGTTCAGAAGGAGTTATTGACTAAGCAAAAGAAGGTTTAAGCTGACCTAGATATTACATTTAGCAAGTAAAGAAAACTCTTTAAGTGCTACTACCTATACTCAATAGTTTGCCACCTCTTTTATATCCCTATTTAAGAAAGCTCTTGAATCATCTAAGACAGCTTCTTGCTATTAAATCTTAGATATCTTCTACTAATACTAAAAAATCTAAAATACTTCAATTAGCTGTTTTATAGTTGTTGGAAAGCCCCCGAAATATCTTGATTTAAAATAGTGTTAAACCACAAAAAAACCGCTACTCCCTAAGGAATAGCGGCTCTTTAATTTGAGTTAGTCTACTTTATTCTTTATCCTCTAAACCAGAACTTAATTTCTTACCCAATGCATCATACATGATTGGTGTTGCAATGAATACAGAAGAATAGGTTCCTACAATCACACCTATAATCATGGCGAACATAAAACCTCTTAGCGATTCCCCACCAAAAATAAATATGGTAAGTAACACCACTATAGTGGTTAAAGAAGTATTTAATGTTCTGCTCAAGGTGCTATTAATAGCGGAATTGATATTTTCTCCGCCTTTCCAGCCGCGTTCCGAGATGATTTCACGTATACGGTCAAACACAACCACAGTATCGTTCAAAGAATATCCGATTACCGTAAGTATAGCTGCAATAAAGGCTTGGTCTATTTCCATGTTGAAAGGCATTATTTTACCCAAAATAGAGAACACACCCAACACAATCAAAACATCATGAAAAACAGCTGCAACCGCTCCCAGGGAGAACTGCCACCTACGGAAACGTAATAAAATATATAAAAAGACGACAGCCAATGACCCTAGAATCGCTAAGAAGGCATTATTCTTTATATCATCCGCAATCGTAGGCCCAACCTTAACAGACTGCATAATACCTAGAGCTTTGTCTGAACTACCTACCATAAAATCTTGTTTTGTAATACCATCTGGCAAGTATTTTTGCAACGAAGTATACAGTTTATCCTGTATCTCGTTATCAACCTCTATTCCCTCTACATCCACCTTATATGGTGTAGTAATCTTAATTTGATTCGACTCTCCAAATGTTTTCACTTGCGTACCGCTTCCAAAAACATCGTTAAGTTCAGATGCAATTTCAGACGGATTAACCTGCTGCTCAAAACGAACGGTATAGGAACGTCCTCCAATAAAATCAACCCCCTGTTGCAAGCCAGGTCCTGCGAACAATGAGAACAAACCAATAGCGACCAAAATACCGGAAATCACATACGCTATCTTTCTTTTGATTAAGAAATCTATACCCATGTTCTTAAAGAGTCCTTTTGTTAGTGCTGTAGAAAAATTCAATGTTCTTCCTTTACCACCAATGTACCAGTCTACCAGTAATCGTGTAATGAAAATAGCCGTAAACAACGATGTTAGAATACCTATTAATAAAGTTGTTGCAAAACCTTTGATGGGTCCAGAGCCGAACACAAAGAGTATAATTGCCGTAAGTCCGGTTGTAATATTGGCATCTAAAATAGAAGAAAGTGCATTACTAAAACCATCGGAAACCGCTAAGCTTCTACCTTTGCCTTTCGCTAGTTCTTCTTTTATACGCTCAAATATAAGGACGTTCGCATCCACTGACATACCAATAGTTAATACGATACCTGCGATACCTGGTAAGGTCAACACCGCATTTAAGCTTGTTAACACCCCAAAAATCAATAGAATGTTCAATAACAGTGCTATATCTGCAAAAATACCTGCTTTACCGTAATAGAAAATCATCCATAACAATACAATTGCCATAGCTATCAAGAAGGACATAAAGCCACTATCAATAGCTTCCTGACCTAAAGACGGACCTACAATTTCCGATTGTATAATTTCAGCAGAGGCAGGTAATTTACCAGCCCTTAATACGTTCGAAATATCTTTTGTTTCGTTTACGGTAAAGTCTCCAGAAATTTCAGTTCTACCACCAGAAATACCACCTACAACAGAACAACCTGGCGCTGTATACACCTTATTGTCTAATACTACTGCAATCCCTGTTTGGTTTATATTAGCATCACTAGTCAGTTTTTGCCAAAGTTTGGAGCCTTTGGAATTCATTCCCATAGTCACTACAGGCTTACTAAACTGGTCAAACTCACCACGCGCATCACTCACCACATCACCACTAATTCTTGGTGCACCTTCACGATTAGACTTTAAGGCGTAAAGATTGATAATTTCAGTATCCTCGGTTGCTGGACGTTCCCAAACAAATTTTGTAAATTGAATATCAGCTGGCAAAAGTCTTTTTATCTCCGGCAATCTCAAATACCCTCCAATTGTAGCAGTATCTTTAATAGCTGCTTGAAACATAGCATTACTTCCCGGGTTTGCAGGAATTAACAATTCGTAAAGTGGGTTTACCTGAGTTGCCAAATCTAAAGAATCGGCTGCCACATCTGACAATAAAGAGTCCAATTCGGTCTCTTCCTTGATTTGTTCAGGTTCATCAACGCTTACAATACCTTTTAATTTTTCATTTGCTTGAATTAAAAAAGTGCTAAAACTCGTGTTGCTTTGAGAATAAGTTTCCCAAAACTCCAATTGAGCCGTACTGGATAGCAAATCTTGCGCACGTGCGATATCCCTTGCCCCTGGTAATTCTACCAAAATACGACCAGAATTTCCTTCTCTTTGGATATTCGGCTGCGTTACCCCAAAACCATCAATACGTTCGCGTAACACTTCAAAGGCCGAAATGATAGACTCGTCTATTTTTGTTCTTATAATTGGTTCTACCTGGTCATCGGACATTTGGAAATTGACCTCATCGCTAAGTCCCTTGTTCGAGAATATCTCTGGTGAGGCTAATTTAGTCTCTCCTTTTATATTATCAAAAGCATCAAAAAACAAGTCCAAATAGGTGTCATCGCTCTCTTTCGATGCAAGATCTGCATCGGCCAAGGCCTTATTGAAAACAGGGTTTTTGGTGTTATTTGCCAAGCCTTTTAAGATATCTTTTACCGAAATCTGTAGGGTAACATTGATACCACCCTTAAGGTCTAGTCCCTTGTTAAGTTCTTTTTTCTTGGCTTCACCATAGTTGGTATAACCAAGAATGGTATTCTCACTTATAGAGTCCAAGTAATTGGCTTCCATAGCTTCCCTCTTGGAAACATAATCGTCTTCCGAGTCCGAAACACGGCTTGTAGCAAATACTTCCGCTTCGCCTTCTACTTTACTTGTGATAAAAGTATAGGATAGCTGGTAGATACTTACTAACCCGAATAATAAAGCGAAAAGCTTTATAAGTCCTTTATTTTGCATTGGTTGTGTGAATTTTGTGAGTGCTTTTTACAATAGCGCGTAAATATATGATTTACCTTAGGAATTGACAATATATTTAGAAGTAATTGTAAAAAGGAAGCCATCCTACTTGACTGTTATCAACATAGGAAGGCTTTTAATCTTGGTTTATATTAAAACTTACAGGGATAAAAGACTGTTTGTCTTGGTAACTCCTGCTGCACTTTCCTGCATTTTGTTCTTTTCTGTATCACTCAAAGGAATATCAACGATTTGCTCAATACCGTTTCTACCTAAAATTACCGGCACTCCAATACAGATATCGTTTAATCCATACTCCCCTTCTAAAAAAGTAGAGCATGGAAACATTTTCTTTTGATCACAGGCGATAGCCTGCACCAATGCAGAAACTGCCGCTCCAGGAGCGTACCAAGCACTTGTTCCCAATAGTTTTGTTAAGGTAGCCCCACCTACTTTGGTATCAGCGGCTACTTGTTCCAATCTATCCTCGGATAAAAACTCAGATACCCTAATACTGTTACGTGTAGCATGCGAGGTCAAAGGTACCATCCCAGTATCACTATGACCACCGATTACCATACCATCTATATCAGAAATCGGAGCTTCCATCGCCTCTGCTAGTCTGTATTTAAAACGAGCACTATCTAAAGCACCTCCCATACCAATAATCCTATGCTTTGGAAGATCCGTAGTTTTATGTACTAAATAGGTCATGGTATCCATAGGATTACTCACTACGATAAGAATCACATTTGGCGAATGTGCTATTAAATTACTGGAAACTGTTTTTACAATCCCTGCATTAATACCTATCAGCTCCTCTCTTGTCATCCCCGGCTTTCTTGGGATTCCAGAAGTAATTACCGCAATATCACTATTAGCCGTTTTAGCATAGTCATTGGTGCTTCCTGAAATTTTAGTGTCAAACCCGTTTAATGAGGCCGTCTGCATCAAATCCATTGCCTTACCCTCTGCATACCCCTCTTTTATATCTAAAAGGACAACCTCTGATGCAAAATCCTTGATTGCTATATACTCCGCACAACTTGCACCTACTGCTCCTGCTCCTACTACTGTAACTTTCATCTATTGATTAATTTATATGGTTATCACTGTAAGACCACAACTATCCTTAACTATGGTTATAGCCTATCCTTCAAAAATAAGTATTTATTGATAAAAAACAGGATGGACTACTTTAATAATGTATGATAAACCCACACACAAAATATCGATGAACGGACAGTTACGTTAAAAAAAAGGGTGGTTCAACGAAGATATCGTAAAATCGTTACCATACAACGAATTTTAGTAATAAGGCAATCTACATGCTCGTTATGATAAGTGGATACCCAAATCCGAAAACCTACTTTAATGATGAAAAAATTACTTTCGTTAATGGCGATATTTGCCATTATTTTTTCTAGTAATTGCTCTAGAATTGAACAGAACAACGATCCCATCATTGGGATATGGATTGAAGCTGCATCCTTTCAGGAAGGTAGCACAGCCAAAAACACCACACGTAAAGAATGGATTTTTAACGACGTATACCTAGGAAGGTACCACGAGTTTAATGCAGGAAAAATAATTGAGCAAACTGACTTTAGATGGTCTCAAGAAGATGGCATCTATACTATTGAATATGGAGAGCTAAAAAACAAATCTATCGATATCGTAACCATCAATACCGTATCAGATGGCATCTTGCTTCAACAAAACGATGGGAACATTCTTGCTATAAAAGAGTAAACAATCTTAACAGAGCCATGGGAAAGGGCCTATCTGGAGTAATCTGGGTAGGCCTTTTTATGTTTTAGGAAATACTAGTGTACCATTTAAATACCCTTTACAATTCAACAAAACATCTGGACTAACTACTCAACTACCTATTTTCATAATTACCGACACCTCCATATCGAACATGATGTTAAATCCAGCTCTTGTAATCCTTGTTATTTTTATGCACACTTAAGTAAATAGCAGTCACATATGATGCTTTGAAGGATAACAGCAGTTTATCTATAAGTAGTTTCAATGCCCCATATTTCTTAACGATTTCTTTACAGCTATGGTCAATTTAGATATTTGGGAATCTAAAAAACTACATCATTTTAATCTTTACTAAATCGTCTACCCCAAAATTGCAGCTATTAAAATGTTATGCTTTTAAGCAACGTAGTAAATTTTAAAGATATTTTTTCCAAAATTATTGAAGTACCCAAACAGAGAAGGGTCGTTTAAAATTAATTTTGTGAGTGTTAATCCATCCTCTTCAACGAAAAACCCCTCACAAAGTATTTTTGCTCTAAAAACCCAATTTCGTTTTTGACAACAATTTAATCGGCACTAAGCTCTAATTAAAGATATTGACCTATTTACGACTATCTAAACCCAAAATTTACCCCCACAGTCGCCGTATTAAACTCACCTAAGGTGTAGTCAGCATGCAACCTAAAGAACCCTAGTTTTAATTTAGCACCTAGGGTGCCGGTAACGCCGCTAAAATTCTCAGCAATAGAGAAAGGATCTGTATACGTTTCGGATGCGAATGGTCCGCTGGTCACCCTATACTCTCCAAGAACATCGGTTTGGGATTTCCCGGTTAAATAACCTACGCCTCCATAAAAGTTAATGATGGGTAATTTTGTTGAAACTACCGCACTAAAAGACCAAGTACTCATATCAGCCTCGATACGCTGGTTTTCTCCATCTACCAAATTAATATCCGAAAGATCATAATCCCCATCGAGCTTTGTATATCCTATTACCCCAGATATTGCCACTGGCAATATCTTGTCTGCTGGTAATAATTTCGTAAAATCGTGTTGCAAACCAAATCCAATAAGACCCACTGAAGCTCCCTCATATGCGATTTTAGGCAAGAACCGTGCTTTAACCTCCGTACCTCTAAAAATACCAACACTAGCTTGTAAGTACCCTGAAGGTAAAAAATCAAGACCTTCGGCAGAAAGACCAGATGGGAGCTCAAATTCCTCTCGGACGTTTACTCCAGCAAATTGGCCTTCTACAAAAACACGTGTTCCCTGTATATCACCTAAGGCACTAGCAACTGGTCTAGCAGTCCCAGGGTTTTGAACAAAATTTAAATTCTCATACTCGTTAGGGTCTAAAATAAAAGTTTGCTTATCCTCTTTGTTTTTATGATTTGTAACCGCCCCTACAAAAGATATTTCGAAACCGCCCAAAGGTTTGGCATCGGCAGTATTATACCATCCTGTTGAAAAACTATATACGCTACTTTCTGAAAAAGGAGCCAAATAATCTTTTGTGAATCGCTCTGCATCTTCCAAGCCAGCAGCAAAAATATTGTTGAGACTGGTTTGCGCTGTCATCAAAGAACAACAGCAAACTAATAAACCTGTAATTATACGTTTCATCTTAAAAAATTTTAATACTTTATTCTACTGAAACACATGCGATTATTTTTACTCATATGCCTTAAAACACGCCGAATGGTCCAATGACTACTAAACTTTAAATTAGATAAAACTAAAAAACCTGTACGATACGTACAGGTTTTTGTTGTGTAAGTGACCATTTCTATGTGTCAATGTTCGCATAGACGGCATTCTTCTCTATAAATTCTCTACGTGGCGGTACCTCATCTCCCATTAGCATAGAAAAAACACGATCTGTTTCGGTTGCATTTTCTATGGTTATTTGACGCAAGGTCCTAAAGTCAGGATTCATAGTGGTGTCCCATAATTGTTCTGCGTTCATTTCTCCAAGACCTTTATATCTTTGAATTCCGACTCCTCCACTGTAACTGTCCGCAATCTCGTCCCGTTCCTTATCACTCCACGCATATTTCTTCTTCTGGCCTTTCTTTACCAAATATAATGGAGGAGTGGCAATATATACGTGACCACCTTCTACCAATTCTCGCATATAGCGGAAAAAAAAGGTAAGAATCAAGGTTTCAATATGGCTACCATCTACATCGGCATCACACATAATGACTACTTTATGATAACGCAGTTTCTGTAGATTCAAAGCCTTACTATCCTCTTCTGTTCCAATAGTTACGCCGAGGGCAGTATAAATATTCTTAATTTCTTCGTTTTCAAAAACACGGTGCGGCATTGCCTTCTCCACATTCAAAATTTTACCACGAAGTGGTAAAATTGCTTGGAACTTCCTATCTCTTCCTTGTTTAGCCGTACCACCTGCTGAATCTCCCTCAACAAGGAACACTTCGCACAAGGCTGGATCTTGCTCGGAACAATCCGATAATTTCCCTGGCAAGCCTCCGATACTCATGACCGTTTTACGCTGTACCATTTCACGCGCCTTTGTAGCAGCATGTCTTGCAGTGGCTGCTAATATAACTTTCTGCACAATAATCTTAGCATCGTCCGGGTGTTCTTCTAAGTAATTTGTGAGCATCTCAGACACTGCCTGACTAACGGCAGAAGAAACTTCTCTATTACCTAATTTCGTTTTGGTCTGCCCTTCAAACTGAGGCTCCTGAACTTTAACGGAAACAATCGCTGTAAGTCCTTCACGGAAATCATCTCCTTGTATTTCGAATTTTAGTTTATCCAACATCCCAGAAGCATCTGCATATTTCTTTAACGTAGAGGTCAATCCTCTTCTAAAGCCAGATAAGTGTGTTCCACCCTCATGGGTGTTAATATTGTTCACATAAGAATGAAGGTTCTCCGTGTAACTGGTATTATAAATCATCGCAACTTCAACAGGAATATCGTTTTTCTCTCCCTCCATTGAAATCACATTCTGAATGAGCGATTCCCTGTTACTGTCCAAAAACGAAACAAATTCCTTTAAACCTTCATCAGAATAAAAATCTTCGGATACAAACTCTCCTTTTTCGTCTTTTTGACGCCTATCCGTGATTGAAATCGTGACCCCTTTGTTCAAAAATGAAAGCTCTCGCATTCTACTTGATAAGGTTTCGTAACTGTATTCTATGGTTTGAGTAAAAATGGTCGTATCCGGCAAAAAGGTAACTTCCGTACCTCTATCTTCTGGGGCACACTCTCCAATTGCTTTTACAGGATACATAGCCTTCCCGCGCTCATATTCCTGCTCCCAAATTTTACCGTCTTTAAAAACGGTAGCCCTTAAATGGGCGGACAAGGCGTTTACACAAGAAACACCAACACCGTGCAGTCCACCGGATACCTTATAAGAATCCTTATCGAACTTACCACCAGCTCCAATCTTAGTCATTACGACCTGAAGTGCAGATACTCCTTCTTTTTTGTGCATTCCTACGGGAATCCCCCTACCATTATCCCTCGTAGTAACGGAATTATCTTCGTTTATGATAACACTTATGGTATCACAATGACCACCCATAGCCTCATCAATGGAGTTATCCACTACTTCGTATACTAAATGGTGCAGTCCCCTAGTACCCACATCGCCGATATACATAGACGGACGCATGCGAACATGCTCCATTCCCTCCAAAGCTTGAATACTATCCGCTGAATAATCCTTAGTAGGACCTTCCGGCTTTTTCTTCAACGCCTCTTCCTTATTTTCTTCGTCTTCGTTTTTTGCTGCTTCGCTCATAAATTTAAGGTTGTTTATACTTCAAATTTTGCAATCCGACAAATATACGCAATACCCCATGAAATATGATTTTTATAACCCTTGGCCATTAGTAAGTTATCAACAAAAATTGTGCAAAAACCCATAGCCGATATAGCTTATAAAACACCTTCAAACAACAGCCACTATTTCCAGTAAAAAAGATAGAAATCGACTACTTATAAAAACACTTACACTGCAATTAAAACCCAACGTGATTTCAAAGGTGATTTTACTCCAACATGGCCTCAGACAAAATATCTCGCATTACAGGGTAATCCTCGTCCTCATCAACATACTTTTTTCGTTCTTCCTTGAGCTGCAGCTTCATGTCGGCAATAATAGTTTCATACTTACCTTCATTTATTGCATTATTCAACTCTTTTGGATCTTCCTCAAGGTCATAAAACTCCCAGCTAGGAAGTGTGGTTTCTTGAGACGTGCCTTTTTTACCTAAATCTTGACCATAAAAGAACGCCAATTTGTAGCGTTCGTTTCGGACACCAAAATGTGCTGGCCTATCTGGACTATGCAACCAATACCTGTAATACATCTGCTTACGCCAATCCTTTGCGGTATTCCCGTTTAGGTTTGCCCTAAAACTTTCTCCTTGAATATAAGCTGGTTTAGCAATACCGGCATAATCCGCTAATAAAGCGGAAAAATCAATATTCAGAATAATATCATCGATACGCTGTCCTCCTTTTATCTCCTTTGGGTATCGAATAACAAAAGGCATGCGAAGGGACTCCTCGTAAATCAAGCGTTTATCAAAAAAACCATGTTCGCCCAAAAAGTAGCCTTGATCTGCAGTATAAATGACAATCGTATTCTCAGCAATTCCTTCATCCTGTAAGTAATCGAGGAGCTTTCCGATATTATCATCTATTGCAGCTCCGCATCTCATAAAATCCTTCACGAGTTTCTGATAGATTTTTTTACGCTTTTGAATACTATCCATACCATCTAATGGATAGGGAAGTCCAGGATACGTGGTCCAAAAATTATCGGTGTCGGTAGCTTTTTGCCAACGAGCTCCCAAATTCTCCAACACTTGTCCCTTAAAAGTTCTCCCCGTAGTTTCCTTTCCAAAATCCATAAGAGATTCAGGCTCCGGAATAGTCTCATTTTCATAAAGCGAAGCAAACCGTGGCGGGTAATCAAAAGGTTCATGTGTAGCCTTAAAGTTACAGAACATCATAAAGGGTTTGGTACTATCTCTCTTTTTAAGGTGATTTATAGTAAGTTCAGTAATTACATCCGTTGAGAAACCTTCATATTGCTTTCCGGAAGAACCATCACGGCCATCGATCCAGTTTTCCTTCGTTTTTAATATAGGATTCCAGTATTCTCCTTGTCCTGGTAGCACGTTAAAATAATCGAACCCTTCTGGCTGTTCCACCAGATGCCACTTCCCTATCACAGCGGTCTGGTAGCCATTCTCCTTAAAGGTCTTGGCTATATTAGGATGTCCGGCAGGAATTGGCTCGTTCAAGGTATACACCTGATTCACGTGGCTATATTGCCCTGTAAGAATAGCACCTCTACTAGGGGTGCAAATACTATTGGTACAAAAGGCATTTTCCAGCACAGCACCATCGTTAGCCAGGCGTTGAATATTTTGGTTCTGAACATAGTCTTGTAAAATACCCCCATAAAGACCCCAAGCCTGTGAGGTATGATCATCGGATAATATGAAAAGAATATTTGGTTTTTCAGCCTCAGCCGCAGGCTGGTCTACACAGGAAAATAAAAGTAAACCAAACCAAACAAACAAAAAAGACTTTATACACGTTACAACTACACCTCTCATTTTTCTTAGTTTTTAGAATCGCCCTAAATATATCCAATTACTGTAGCATTTTAAACCTTAAAGGGGATAACATTCCTATTTCGTTTAAAACTAAAAAAGGGGTGCCAAATTCATGACACCCTTTAAAAGCTAATTAAAAAAACAAAACTGAGCTATTTCTAAAACATAATAAACAAAATTATCATGCCTTTTATTTTTTATAAGCAGCGTCATGTACGTTAGCTACTGCCCTACCAGAAGGATCGTTCATGTTTTTAAACGCTTCGTCCCATTCCAAGGCAATCCTTGTGCTACAAGCGACAGATGGTTCTTGAGGTACGCAAAGTGCTGCAGCATCTGAGGGGAAATGTAGTTCAAATATAGACCGGTAGTAAAACTCCTCCTTACTGGTAGGTGTCTGTAGTGGAAATCTAAATTTTGCGTTTGCCAATTGCTCATGCGATACTTCAGTATTTACCACTTCTTTAAGCGTATCTATCCAACTATACCCAACACCATCGGAAAATTGTTCTTTCTGCCTCCAGGCAACGCTATGTGGCAACATGTCTTCAAAAGCCTTTCTTACTACCCATTTTTCCATACGTTCGCCATTGATCATTTTATCCTGTGGATTAATGCGCATGGCAACATCCATAAACTCCTTATCCAAAAACGGCACACGACCTTCTATTCCCCAAGCTGCTAATGATTTGTTCGCCCTAAGGCAATCGTACATATGCAACTTATCTAGTTTGCGAACCGTTTCTTCATGAAAGTCTTTTGGACTTGGTGCCTTATGAAAATATAGATAGCCACCGAATAACTCATCTGCACCTTCACCCGAAAGCACCATTTTTATCCCCATCGATTTAATGACCCTAGCCATTAAGTACATTGGTGTAGAAGCTCTAATAGTCGTAATATCATAGGTTTCTAAGTTATAAATCACATCCTTTATAGCATCCAGGCCTTCTTGAATCGTGAATTTTATCTCGTGATGTACCGTACCAATGTGGTCGGCTACCTTGCGGGCAGCAGCCAAATCCGGAGAACCATCTAGACCCACCGAAAAAGAGTGTAATTGTGGCCACCAAGCATCGGTAGTGTCGTCTGATTCTATTCGTTTTTGTGCGTATTTCTTTGCAATAGCAGAAATTACAGAAGAATCTAAGCCACCAGAAAGCAATACCCCATAAGGCACATCGGACATCAATTGCCTGTGTACGGAAGCTTCCAGCGCCTCTTTTATTTCTTGGATACTAGTCTCGTTTTCCTTGACCGCATCATACTCCATCCAATCCCTAGAATACCATCTTTTAAGCTCTCCGTCCGAACTATGCAAGTAGTGCCCTGGAGGAAAAAGTTCGATTTTGGTGCAGGTACCTTCCAATGCTTTTAATTCTGAAGCAACATAAAAGGTTCCGTTTTGATCCCAACCCATATACAAGGGAATAATTCCCATGTGATCTCGTGCTATAAAATATTCATCTTTCTCTGCATCATAGATGGTGAAACCAAAAATACCGTTCATTTCATCCAAAAAGCCTACTCCCTTTTCTTGGTACAGAGCTAAGATAACTTCACAGTCAGATTCTGTCTGAAAATCGTACTTACCTTCAAACTGCTTTCTTAATTCCCTATGATTATAAATTTCACCGTTCGCGGCTAGCACTAATTTCCCATCCTTACTAAGTAGCGGTTGTTTTCCAGAGGCGGGGTCTACGATAGCCAATCTTTCATGGGCTAAAACTGCTTTATCATTACTATATATACCACTCCAATCTGGACCTCTATGCCGGATTTTTTTTGACATCTCCAACAACTTAGGCCTTAACACCTCAGTATTTTCCTTAACCTCAAATGCACATACTATTCCACACATAATTTTTACTATTATATCAGTTTTAATACAAATATCATTTTATTGTTTCAATTATCAAACTAAAACTAATTATATGATTTCATTATTACACAATAATTCTATTTATTAATATAATTGAAAACTTGAAAGCTAAAATTTTACAAATAATAAATCTATATGTAAGTATTGAAAAAAATTAACGACTTTTTAAGGAAATTTAATTTACGAACTACTTAGCTTTGAAATAGTTTAAAACAAACAGTAATGATGAAAAAATTAGTTACCCTTGCGCTATTTGTATTTGCCTTGGTTTTTACAACAAACACCAGCGCCCAAAAATTTTCAGGAATGGATAAAAGTCCGTCGGATATGGCTTCCTACCCAAGCGACTATAAAATCTCTGAAAAAGTAGTACGCATTTCTTACGGAAGACCTCAACTAAACGGTCGTTCTTTAACGAATCTTGCACCAGCAGGCGAAGTTTGGAGAACGGGTGCCAACGAAGCTCCTGAAATTACTTTCTACAAGGATGTGACTTTTGGAGGAAAAGAAGTTAAAGCAGGTACTTACGCATTACTTACCATACCTGGTGAAAAAGAGTGGACGGTAATCCTCCACAGCCAATTAAATCAATGGGGTTCTTATTTTTATAAGGAAGCATCAGATATAGTACGTGTTATGGGAAGGACTAGTTCAGGAGATTCCCTTGAGGAATTTTCTATAGCCTTTAAGGATGTAGATGGAGGAGCTCACATGGTTATGGGCTGGGACACTGTTAGAGTAGCCGTGCCGGTGATGTGGTAAATCTTTCTCCATTAAACCTTTTAGGATAACATATTAAACCCCATAGCTATCCGCTATAGGGGTTTTTGTTTTCAAACCAACCAGATAAAATAGTCCGAACGACTGCAGGTAACTTTAGCTAATGCAACCAAAATCTTCTCAAAACAGTTGTTCCATAGAAGCGAAGACTACCAAAACACATTCATCTATCTCAAATACGGCACATTTTTTATGTCGGTCTAAAAAAATCAACGATTAGAACTTTAAATATAAGGTGCAAACCCTAAACAACATAGACATATAACCTCACTATAGGCGACCACAAAAAAACTCGTTTTTATCCCTTAAAAACATAATGGTCGCGGTTTTCTATCGCTTTTTTTAACAGACTTATTCGAAATTTATACATATTTTTAATATAAAATGTTTGATAGCTAATTATGAATAATTTGACATCCTTTTTCGATTTTGGGAGTTTGTCTTATGAACACTTATTTTATAATACTTTAAGTAATGGTACTGTCGGACTGGAATTTCTGCTTCAAAATGTTTTTTTTGGAGGTATTGGAGTTGCTGGTATCTTTCTGGGTTTTTACATAATTCTAAGCTACATAAAAAAACAAACTTTTAATATTTTTTTAGGTGCCTATACCTTGACCACAGCACTCATACTTATAGAGCTTGTACTTTATTGGTGGGAAGATCTCAGTTACAATCCAACTTTGCCGTTTTACAATAGCTTAATTTTTTTGTGGGCTCCTTCGCTATATTTATACCTTAAAAAAATGGCAGAAGATGCCTGTAAAACTACTTCCAAAACACCTATTCTAAGACACTATTTAATTTTTATCGTTTCGCTCTTATCATTAGCCATTATCGGAAATATGAAGGTAGGCTCCGAGGTTACCGAATACAGTATTACTTGGTTTTTTATTACATATTTGACTAATAATTGGATCAAAGCAATATATTTTTCATTCTATATCGTCTTAATGGTAAGAGATTATATAAACTATAGAAAACTCCTAGATAGAATGCCTAGAACTTGGGCAAAGGCCTTGATATCCTTCTTTATCTTCCTGCTTCTTATTGTTGTTTTAAGGGCCGAATTCGAAGGTCTAAGCGGCTTTGATTACCTAACTAAATACCTTGGAGCCTATTGTTTTTCAATATTCATCATTATTCTTGGATTCCTTAATATCCTTTACCCTAGCCATGGCATGGAACAAACAACGAACCGTGCTGTATCTATTGAAAAAAAATACAAGAATAGCGGACTAACATCAGATATGCTGAGTTCGCTAACAAAAGAGTTGCTTAAAGCAATGGAGGAAGACGAACTATTTTTAGACCACAAACTCACACTACAGACCCTTTCAGAAACACTTAACACTGACCGCTACAGCCTATCTCAGGTTATAAATCAGAAATTTAATAAGAACTTTTACGAATTTATTAATGACTATCGCATAAACGAAAGTGTGAAAATCATAGAGCAGAATCCGAAAAATATACGACTCGTCAGGGATTTGATATATGAATCTGGCTTCAACAATAAGGTTTCCTTCTACAGAGCTTTTAAAAAGCGGAAACGCATGACACCTGCCAAGTACATTAAACAATTTTCTGTGTGACTGTGACGCAAGTTATGTTGGGAATATAGTTCATGAAACGAACACAACGGTGCACTCATCTTTCCACATTACTGCCACCTAAGATAACGTTTACCATAATTAGTTACTTAACAGATACCTCTCACATCTTAAGACCGTTGCAAAATTGAATAATTTGCTCTAATCTATTTTTGAGATTTTTTTACCTTTAAAGGTGATTTTGTTATTGTTTCTATCTTAATTTTTACAATTAGATGCAATTATTGCTGGACTTCGATACAAATTATAATACATCGCTTTCATTAAGTTTTGGGTATGCATTTTTTCCATTCCTCTATATCTTGCTAACCCTCCGTTAAACCATCTTTTTATCCCTCGAAATGTTCGCTCTACTTTGAACCTTGTCTTACCTATTAATTTATTGAACTTCTTTTCCCATCGGGTTAAAGGCATATTCTTGTAGGTTTTATTTAGAACATTATTTTTAGTTTTCGTTGTTTCAACAATACCATATTTTTCTTTGATTGGTACCCTTTGTCGGCTTTTAAGGGAATGTCTTTTGGTAACGCTACGTTTACTGTTTCCAAGACTTCTTCAAAATTGGAAATCTCATTTTTACTAGCAGTGGTGGTTAAAACACCTAAAACAAGTCCTTCGCTATCAGTCACATAATGCTTTTTAAAACCAAAATGATATTTCCCTCTTTTTTTTAGCCAAGTGCCATCTTTATCTACACTCTCGCCATACTCTTTTGTAACTGCAACCTCTTCTTCAGTACGATCTTCAGTTACCTTATGATTGGTCTTTCCTTTTGGTCGAAGTGGGGTGTCTATAACACTAGCATCCACTATGATTCCTGTTTTAACAATGATGTTATGAGTTTCTAGTTACGCATTGATAGAACCAAAGAGCTTCTCAAAGGTTTTGACTTTGGTAAGGGCGCTTCTAAATCTACTTAAGGTGCTATGGTCTGGTGCTACTTCATCTATATGCATTCCACAGAAATAACTGAATGAGATACTGTCGTTCAATCGGTCTTCTACTTCATAATCGCTTAAACCATACCAGGTTTGTAATAAACTCATCTTTGAAAGAAGTATGCCACTATAACCAGCTTTACCTGTGGTGCTTTTTCCTTTAGTGTAGTGTTTTTTTAGAACAGTTATAATGGGATGCCAATCTAAAAGGGTATTCATTTGTGTGAAAAAAGCACGCTTTATCTTACGAGAACGTATATCACAAATGCTATCGGCTAAGGTCGGATGTGTTACTAATTACGTACATAAAAGATATGGAATATATCCAATGCTGTGCAACGATATCATTTCACTGTTTTTGCCAAAAAAAAGCCAACTACTTCTGTTCTTACTAACATTCTCCTAATGATAGTCTTACGAATACAGTGAACGTTACTTTCCATCGGTTTACTATTAATCTAGGTCGGTATTTATTCCATTCAACCACTAATATCGTTATTTTGAACTCAATATAATTAGGGCGTCGGCTGTATTAAAAATAATATAATAGGTTTTGGTCTATCATTTTCAATTTGGATTAGCTATCGATAAAAATGTGCCGACTCTTTAAATTTATTCTTCAATTCAAATATACATTAACACTCAAATGAATTACATGAGAACAAAAACAAGAGGGATTCTTACGCTGTTATTAATGTTTGTTGTTCACCTGTCTTTTACACAGGAAAAAGCGGTTAAAGGAACCGTTACAGACCAAAGTAATATACCCTTACCGGGTGTATCCGTAATTATTGCAGGGACGACACAAGGAACACAGACAGATTTTGACGGTAATTATACTATTAACGTCCAAGAAGGTGAACAACTACGCTATAGCTACATTGGGCAAAAGACCGTTACGTTAACAGTCGGTACTTCCAATACTATGGACCTTGAAATGCTGGAAGACGCAGAAGCTTTGGAAGAAGTTATTGTAACAGGACAAGGTTCTGGTATAGCAAGAAGGAAACTATCTACTACTGTTGATGTTTTGGATGCTGAAGATATTGACAAACTTCCGGCAAACCAGATTGATCAACTTTTGCAGTCCACTGCGCCTAGTGCCCAAGTTCGGTTGAGTTCTGGTCAGCCTGGAACTGCAGCTATCATAAGAACACGGGGGCCTATCTCTGCTGCTACCTCCGGAACACCAGTTATTATTATTGATGGTATCAGAGTTGATAATTTAAATTCAAACCCAGAATTAGGTATTGCAACCGGTGGAGCAAGTGTGTCGGCCTTGGCAGATATACCTGTAGAATCTATTGAAAGAATTGAATACATTAAAGGTGGTGCTGCTACTACTTTATACGGAGCCGATGCCGCAAATGGTGTTATTCAAATTATTACTAAAAAAGGAAAGGACGGCAAAAGCACTGCTTTTTTTGAAACTAATGCTGGTGTTATTGACGGTACTAGGGATTTCTTGAAGTACGACAGAACAGGTGAGGCAATCTTTGAAACCGGTTTTTCCCAAGAGGTTAAAGTAGGACTCAGCGGTGGTTCGGAAAAATTCTCATATAATTTTGGAGGTAGCCTTTACCAAGATGATAGTTTCAATGATATTAATGAGCAAATTAGAAGGTCTTTTACGTTCGGCTTTACTGCCAAGGTTACAGAAAGGTTGCGCTATCAAGGTTCTTTTTCTTTTGTTAATTTTGAATCTAATTTAGACTATAACGCAAATACCAGCTTTTCTAGGTTTTCTAATTTTGAAGGTTCTGCCCGGGGTGACACAGCAGAATTTACAGAAGAAGAGTTTCAAACTGAACTCCAAAGGTCTAGGAATCTAGCAGATCTTGTTGATATTACAAGCACTACAAATCGTTTAACGGCTTCTAATAAATTTATTTATGATGTCAAGGATAACCTACAAATAAATGCGACCGTAGGTGTTGATACCAGAAATACCGTTCAGGAAGAATTACAAAGTAATTCACTTTTAGTTGAATTGGGTGATGAGCCAGAAGGCACTACGGACAGAGGCGTATTCACGAGATTTCTTAGGTCTGCCTTCACGGTAACATCTGATATTAACGTCACCCATAAAGCAAATACAGAAAATTTTTCATTTGTTTCTATTCTTGGAGGGCAATTTTTTAGAACCACGGATAGACAAAATAGACTTGAGGGCTCTGGAGGAGTAGATGGCACACGTTCTTTGAACAACTTTTCGGAACAGACGTTTTCTGATTTCTTTTTAGAAAATGCCAATTATGGTCTTTACTTTTTAGAAAATATTGGAATATATGATGTAGCTTTCTTGGAGTTTGGTGGTAGATTGGATTACAACACCGCATCGGGTGAAAATACTAAGCCACTCCTGTTGCCTAAAATTGGATTGACTTATAATTTGAGTGACCATGATTTTTATATAAACTCAGGTATCAGCGATGTCGTTTCTACGATTAAGTTTAGAGCTAATTATGGAGAAGCGACAAACTTTTTCCAGCCTTTTCAACAGGACAGAACTTTTGCTCAAAACCCCTTCTTAGGAAACCCATCTTTCACTTTTGATAATCCCGGAAACGACGAATTGCTCTCTGAACGTATAAAAACAACTGAATTCGGTCTTGAGTTAGGGTTTTTCAGTAATAGATTGTATCTAAGTGGAACAAGATATTTAGGTACTACAGAAGATGCCCTATTTACTCCGCAATCTGCACCATCTACGGGACAGTTAAATCAAATACAAAATATTGGTACGATAGAAAATAATGGTTACGAATTTGCATTGACAGCCACACCAATACAAACAGGTAAGCATTCTTTAAGCGTAAATGTTTCCTATAACACAGTTGAGAATTTAGTGACAGATTCAGGAGGCGCTCCACCATTTGTTGTTGGTGGCTTTACTGTTTTGGGCTCAGTTGTCGAGGAGGGTCAGAGTTTAGGTTATTTAAGAGGGACAGCAGCTGTCCTTCAGGATGACGGCACCTATGCCTTTGAGGCCAATACAGCCTTAGGTGATACGTTTGCCCCTACTTTTGGTTCCATGGGGCTTAACTATACATGGGGCGATTTTAATTTATTTGCCACGGCTGATTATCAGCTTGGAGGTAAAATTACGGATTTAAGCTTCTTGTTGAGGCATCTACGCGGTACAGATGATACAGGTATCCCAGAGGAATTAATTGGCACTACCTCACCATTTAATTATGTTAATTTCTTCGTTTTTGATAGTGATTTCTTAAAAATTAGAAATATTGGAGCTTCCTATAATTTCGGAGATATTGCAAAGCCTCTGTTCAGCAACATTCGTTTAGGCGTTACGCTAACAAATCCGTTTAACTGGACGGCTGGTAGGTTTGACCCAGAAACAACAGGGTCTGGTATAGCCGCACAAAATGGCTTTGCGAGTGGCGGTTTCGCCTATGGTACAGAATCTGTTCCTAGGACATATATTGCTTCATTAAGATTTGAATTTTAACAAAAAAAGAAATTATGAAAAAAATAATAATATGTTGTGCAGCTATTTTTACGTTTAGTTGTACCGGTGATTTTGGGGATACGGTTGCATTTCAAGAAATTGAAAATCCAAATTTATCCGAAGCTTCGGTAGTAGGTCTACCGAATTCTGCATCAATACTGCTTACAGGGCTGGAAAGGCAATTAGCTAATGTGTTCAACGAAACCTTAGTTTTGTCAGAACTTGGCTCTGACAATTATGTGAACACCCAAACTTTTTATAGTCAATTTCTTGATAGGTTAGACATGCAAATTACAGACCCTGATATGAGAGATACACAACGCCAAATTCATAGACTACGCGAAATAGCTGTTTTTGGAACTGAAGAAGTAGGTCCAGCGGATCCTAATTACACCTCAGAAACAGAGGCGGAATTTAAGTATTTTGAGGGGTTGTCCTATTTATTTTCGGCAATGTATTTTTCTACATTAGCACAGGAACCTACTGGAGCTCCTATTACTTCAGAACAACACTATCAGAACGCTATAACGGCATTTGGAGAGGCTTTATCCTTAACAACGAAGCCAGAATATCATTTGGCCATAGCTAGGGCTAATTATTATTTGGGTAACAAGGATGAAGCCGTAGCTGCCGCTAAAAATGCCCTTGCCATTGATGCCTCATTTGATAGATTTGCTCTCTTTGATCAATCTAACGGACCGTCAAACACATTCGAATCGGCCTTGTATGAAAGAGGTAACTTTGACGATTTACAGCCACTGCCAAGTTTAGACTTTTTAGACCCTAAGTATTCTTTTTTGAGTCCTGAATCGGACGCTCCTGTGCATTATCTAAAAGCTGAGGAAGCTATGCTTATTTTAGCTGAAGCAGACCTTTCAGATAACGATATCGATTCGGCAAGATTAAATTTAACCAATTTATTGGATTTAATAGCTACACGCACAGTTCGCACTTTTAATGACGACATTGAAGATAGAACACAGGTTGTTGCTAATTCTAGGCCTAACAGCTCTGGTATTGTTGTAAACGGTATAGAAGGACTCGTCCTAGATAGGAAGTCGGGCGAAGTTAGTGTTCCAGCAGTATCAGGAACATCACTAACTTTAGCGGATATAGCCACAATGCAAGATGATGACTCAGGTTTGGCATTATTGTATAGAACAAGACAAGAAGTATTTATAGCGGAAGGTCTCCGATTCGTAGATATGGGTGTGAAGTTGGTCATAGACGAAAACGAAATATTGTTGAACGAAAATATCAATGAAGGCGACCCAGGTACTGTAGGGGTTATCCCATCTTTTATTCTTTCGGTAGTAAACGATTTAGACGCCATAGTTTATGAACCAGGCGGAACAGTAGCCTCAACGGTTATAGATTTGAATGAGGTCCTGATAACAAATAAAAGTTCCAATCAGGTTGTTCCTTTTGAATAAGTCTACTTTAATCTTATAAAAATCCCCAAGTTTTAGTTGGGGATTTTTATACTCAAAATTCCTCTTTGTAAGGATGGCAAAAGAATAAATTAAGGTCAACAATATAAATACATATAGAAAAGTTGTTTTTTGATTATTAAAAATCAGTTCATTTTCATAAAATGCGCTACAGCGTCAGAGAAATTATAAAGAACAAATATCGTTAATAATCGTCATTGAAAAGTTGCAAATAATGCAACTGAGTTAAAACAACCACTTAAACCTTCATGCTTCATATATGAACAATCGCAGTCAATCCTGTTCTTATTTCCAAGCAATAAAGTCGGTATTATAAGTTTTGTACTAACTATGTCCCTTCGCTCGGCTTTAATTTCTTTTCGTAGACATTTTTTCCGGACGGGGATTGCAGTGTGAATAAGTTTTACTTTATAGTCAATATAATTATTGAAAGAGTCTTACAGTTTACCCTAAATCTTAGGTTTATAAATTGCCCAAGATAGTTTTTTCACCTAGTCCATAAAGCATAAACCAGCTGTGGTAAACTAAGCTGAAAGACCAGGTCATTTCTAAATAGCACCTAAAAACAAAAACCTCCAGTTTTTAGTAATCGGCTTTTTTACAAATTTATATGCATGGTGAGTTGTCACTTAGGTCTCATTACTTCGGAGCAAGTTTCCTAGTACCTTTTATGATAAAACTTCCCTGATTGGAACTTGCTTCACCCAACATCTTGTCGCCTTTGGCGTTCAAAACTATAGCTACCCGCTCCACCCCATCTAAGTTTACTATAAATTTCAAGGTGTCGCCTACTATTTTTACATCCTGCCCTGTTAAAACTCCATTACCTAAATGCACCTCAACAACAGCTATTCCTTTTTCCATACGAACAAACAAGACTCCTTTTCTATATACATCCTCCGTTCCTTCTACCTCATAATCCCAAACACCAAGAACTCCTTTATCCACAATCGTAGTCAAGGACTCCGTTATTGGTATTAGATTAATTGGTGCAGCACATACTCCGTAGTTTGTTGTTAAAACAAAAACTAAAAGTCCGGCTAAAAACTGAAATCGTTTTATCATTTTAAATGTGTATTAGATCTGAACTTACAACGTAGAATTTGTAAAATTATTCCGTTGCCATTTATAATTTAATAGAAACTGATGGATTTTGATAAAGCATCACTCCTTTTATTTACCAGTACCCTCTGCTACAGCAAAATCAAGATTTTGAAGAACGGGTATTCTTTTTCTCTTTAATACGAACATAAATAAGCTTCTTGCGACCCTTGGAATCTTCCCTTCGCTCTATTTCAAAATGTGGTATACTATTTATCAAGGGCGTCAGTTTTTGAAAACCATAGTTTCTGGCATCAAAATTAGGCTGTTTCTTTTGTAACAGGCTACCTACATCGCCCATAAAAGCCCAGCCCTCGTCATCTGCCACATCCTCTATGGTATTAGCCATAAAACGCAGCGCTTTTGGAGTTATCTTATCTACTTTACTTTCCGTTTTTGGTTTGGATTTATCGGTTTCCGTAGGTTCTTCCTCTCCTTGACTTTTTAGGATTTCTAGATAAATAAACTTATCACAAGCCACGATAAAAGGATTTGGCGTTTTACGCTCACCTATCCCGTACACTTGCATTCCTGCCTCTCGCAACCGAGTAGCCAAACGAGTGAAATCACTATCACTACTTACAATACAGAAGCCATCTACTTTACCAGAATATAGGACATCCATAGCATCGATAATCATGGCAGAATCCGTAGCGTTCTTTCCTTGCGTATAACCGTATTGCTGAATGGGTGTAATGGCATTTTCAAGTAGCACATTCTTCCATTTACCCAATCGCGGGTTTGTCCAATCGCCATAAATACGTTTAATGGTAGGATTGCCATACTTAGCAATTTCCTCCATCATTTCCTTTATATATGCCGATGGTATATTGTCCCCATCGATAAGCACCGCTAAATTCTTATCCATTTAATTGCTTTTTGTAAAGGTAGGATGTTTTGTGCCTCGATAGAGAATTGCCTCTCTTGTTTTATAATAATCGATTCGTATACAAGTATTTAGTAACTTTAAACCTATAAAATCGCAATACAAAATCTACTATGTTATTTTCTTGGATTAAAACAACTCCGTTACTATTGCTTATACTACTTGTATGTGCATACATAAATGCTCAAGACAAAAAAGAGTACTATCAGCTCAAAACCTATACGGTAAAAAATAAAATGCAAGAGCAGCTGGTGGACACCTATCTTGAAAAAGCCTTCTTGCCTACCTTAAAAAGATATGGACTAAATAGTGTTGGTGTGTTTAAGCTACATAATGACGCGTTTGTTAAGGCAGATAAAATCTACGTTTTCATCCCCTTTACATCTTTACTACAGTTTGAAGCACTGGAAGACTTTTTACTAAAGGACAAAGCGCATCTTACCGATGGCGAACCGTATTTACAAGCAGCACATAACAAAGCACCGTATGAACGCATCAACTCTGTCCTAATGCGGGCGTTTACTGGAATGCCTAAAATGATACCCGTAAAAATAGAAGGACCAAGGGCAATGAGGGTTTACGAACTTAGAAGTTATGAATCACCCACAGAGGTAACTTACAAAAACAAGGTACACATGTTTAACCAAGGCGGCGAGGTGGCACTTTTTAATAGCCTAGGTTTTAATGCCGTTTTCTATGCCGAAGTAATTTCTGGCAATGCGATGCCCAATCTCATGTATATGACAACATTTTCCAATATGGACAAACGGGATGAACTATGGAAAGGGTTCTTTTCTTCTGATAAATGGAAGGCCTTAAAAGAAGATGACTATTATAAAAACAATATGAATAAAGCAGACATTATGCTGCTCTATCCTACTGAATATTCTGATTATTAAAAATATAGGTAATCGCTTTTTAGCTCAAAAAAAGAAAGACAAGTATAAATTAGAGATAATTTACTGCGGATTTTTCGCCTTTACCGAAGCAATAAGAAGGAACGCCAAAAACACCAGTCCTAAATAACCGACCAGATGGTACGAGCCAAAAGTAGACAGACTTAGACTAAATATACTCGGCGCCAAGGCACTGGCCAAAATCAAAAAACTCATTACTTTTCCAGTAATACTTCCTAAGTATGTCCTTCCATAAAAACGTGGCCATGCCACGGCATTTAGTACAGCAAAAAATCCACCCATAATACCAAAACCAGCAATTAAAAACGGAACGCCTATAGAAGTAGAAAGTAACAAAAACCCTAATGAAGAAAGTACCCCACCAAAAAGCAACAAATATAGATAAAGCTGCAATGCAATATAATCACTTAGAAAATTAAAAATGGTTGAGATGGTTACAGCCACAATAGAGGCCGGTAAAAATATGCTGATGGCATCGGCTTTTACAAACCCGTCATTTTCAAAAATAGAAACGATATGAAAGGTAAGTCCCGTAATAAAAAAACTATTGAAGGACAACGCAAGTCCGTACATCCAAAAGGCACGTGTAGACTTGGCTTCCTTTAAAGTGTACTGCTTTTTCACCGCTTTTGGCTGTGAGCCTTCTGTTTCAATAATTTTACCGCCATCTGGAACAAGTCCGTAAACCTCTGGCGCGTCTTTATACAAGAGATATGCTAGTATACTGAAGAGAAATACGGCAGCGCCCAAATAACGCCACGCATGTTCCCATCCATTAGAATCAATCAATGCACTTACCCACAAAGGTGAAGAAGAAAAACCCAAGGAAACGGCCACACTGCTAACAGCATTTACTTTCCCACGATTCTTATCGAACCAAATCATTATTACGTTACGTGATGCCATTGTCAAAATTCCCTGACCAGAAAAACGCAGCATAAAAAACAAAATAGTCATTAAAATAAAAGGGATAACCCAGGTATCTTGGTCTAGTATTTCCTTGACTAGGTTGCTCATAGAGGCTGACCAAGAACAAAGGAACAAGGTCAATGCTAGACCCAATGCCGCCAAAGAAGCAACTTTCCTAGCCCCAAACCGATCAAACCAAACTCCTGCACGCCCAATCAAAAGAGAACTTGCAATAGTTCCAATCATATAAGCGTTACTAAACTGATTTCTAGAAAGGCCCAAGGCATCCTTTACCGGATCCGTAAAAACAGAAACCCCTATGGTTTGCCCTGGTATACTAAAAAAAACACCCACAGTGGCAATAGCCAAAATAACGTAGCCATAAAAAAATGGACTTTTAGCAGGATTAATACTTAGGAGATTTCGTTTGGTAGACATGCTTTAATTTCCCTGCAAAAGTAAATCTTTGATTGGAATTAGCGTTTGTTATACTGGTTTAGTCTGTGATTATGGTATTTCAGAATAGCGATACCTTATCCGTAATTCGAAATTCCACCCGCCTATTGCCTTGGCGACCGTTACATGTAGCGTTTTGCATTACCGGTTTTTCACTACCAAATCCGTGATAGAATATCCGTGTACTGTCAATTCCCTTTTTCGTCAAGTAGCCCGCTACGGCTTTAGCCCTGTTTTCGGATAGCTGTTTGTTGTATGCACTATTACCTATAACATCCGTATGGCCAGATATTTGAATCTTTAGGTTTTTGTGAAGAGACAAATAGGCTTCTATTTCATCCAACTCTGTTTTCGAATTAGGTAACAACTCGAAGGTGTCAAATCGAAAGAGCAAATTTTTAAATGTATGGATGCTATCCCGCTGAAAAGAATTTCCATCGGTAAGATTACCTGCTCCAAGAGGAATCTTAAGGTTTAGCGGCACTACGGATACCATATCAACATAGTAATACGAGCCCTTTGTGACGTTACGCTTAGTTCTAAATTTTTGGGTACTTCTATTATTTTTAAAATTACCAATAATGATATAGTTCTCCGTTCCTTTTGCCACAAATTCCATTTCTACCCTTACCCAATCTTTTTTATCAGAATAGAAATCAGAATATTTTATCTCGAAATAATTGGAGATGTCCCCAGAGATTTTGGAAAGGTGCATTCTTGATAAGGTTTTTCGAGTGGGTACCATGACGGGGTTTTCCGTGAACTGTATCCCAAATTCCTTAATAGCAAAATCCGAGCGCTCCGCTAAGCTTACATAAAAAGAAACCGTATATACCTCCTCCTTTATTAGCTTTTGACTTAGCGGAGCCTGTATATACTCCCTATAATCTTCTGGTGCGTAAAAGTAAAACCCCACATACCCTACCCCAAAATTGGCAGGTTGCTCGCCGTTAAAATTTTTTGGGGTTCCCATTGCCTGACTACAACCGTTAAAATAATCTGTAGACCCTTTGGTGGGCGTTACCCAATCTACCACATCATCGTGTAGATTTCCTAATTTTTGGGGGCAGTTGACGAAACGTTCAAAGCTGGGGTTTTTTACTAGATTTTGAGCATCAGTATACTGTATGCCTAGCATAAAGAGGATAGAAAAAAGAACAAAGCGAGAGTCGCGACAGCTCATGGATGTTTGTTGCACACCCCTAAAATAAGAAAAATCCCTACTCCTTTGTAGAAGTAGGGGGTTTGTATTCTTATCTCAAATACTTTTAAAAATCAAACTTATAGGTAGCACCGCCCAATACCTGAAGCCCTTGAACTTGAAAATTTGCCCATCGCTGGTAATTGTTATTGGTAATATTGGATGCCTTTACAAATAAAGAAAGCTGATTATTTACACGGTACCCTACGTGGGCATTGGCATCAAAAAACCCTTCTAAGGTTAATAAAATAACAGGGAATTCTGATGGTAGTACGTTCTCAACCGCAACACTAGAAAAATCCTCACGCTCACCAACATAGAATAAATTAAGACCAGCAAACCATTGCTCCCCAATCTGGTAATCCATAAACAAGGAGGCTTCTAAATTTGGTAAATTCCATGCAGGATTATCCGTTTCGGTAGTATACTCATTTACCTTAGCATTAACACCTAAGGTGAAGTTTCGGTTGACATCCATATTCAATTCGCCAAACATACCAATGGTCTTTATATCGTCATAGAACACATCAAAAGAATTACCAAAATGGTAACCTCTGTCATCATTCCTGTCCAAATTCTGTGGATTTAATCGAAACAAGGGTCTATTATTTTCCGCACTATAAGACCCTTTTAGATTGTAACTTAAATTGGGTAATAATTGGCCTTTTACACCAATGTAAGCGTTGTATTGACTATCTGTCGGTGCTATATCCAAGGTGGGGGAAACAAAAGAATTGTCTTCCACAAATCCATGAAAAGAATTTTGACGTAACTCCCCTACCACTCCACCATAGGCGATGACCGTTTCCTCTAATAAGCGGTAGGAAGCAGTTATTGCTGGATAGATATAAAAATTACCTTCACTGTTTTCCAAATCCATACCATACACTAAATTCACGCCTAGGTTAAGAGACAAATCATCCCTAAGCATCTGCAAACTAGGACGTATCCCCGCTTGAAGCTGACCATAGTTTATCCCTCCGAGGTTTACGGTGTTACTTAAATTAGTATTTTCAAAACTCCCGCCCACATAATCGGCATTTAAACCAACAGTGAATAGCTCCTCGTTTAAAGGAAACTCAAATGCTGCATTAACTATCGCTCGGTTCTCGCCAGACTGGGCAGAATCCCAGAACCTGCGAAATTTTGCATCTACGCCTTTAAAGAAAGAATCCTCTAAATTAAAATGGCCCAACACTTCTCCCATAAAATAATTCTGACCTTCGTCTATAGCGGCTATAGTGGCATCATCAAAAATGGACTCTGGTACCCCGTACCAGTTATAATACCGATGTTGTACGCCTACATCCGTACCCCAATTGTAATCACGATCTCGTTTTTTATACGCCGCATCCATTTTAGAATTGCTAAACCTGTCGTTTAATTGCACCCCGTCAATACCACCCTGAGTAGAGTGGTGGTTCAGTCCAATAACCAAATCTTCATCCCTACTCAAAGTCCTATTCGTATAAAAATCGGCATTTACATTGCCATAATTACCGACTCCTAAAGACGCATAGGAGTTAAATAGTTCGGGGGGTGGTATTCGTTCTACCGCAGATACCGTTCCTTTGGATGGTGTAAACGTAGATGCTACTGGCACAGAGAAAATACTATACTTAATCTTCTTTTTTTGTAATACGATAGAGTCATTAAGATTGGGTGTGGACTTTATTTTAAAGGCATCCGCAACCGCAGGCGTATATGCCTTGGTTACTGTAACGGTCTCCGTTCCTATATCTTCCTTCTTATCATCCTCTTGGGCTGTTGCGTAATGCATGCCTATGAACAATACACCCACTACTATTATGCTTTTGTACATACGTGTTCTATTACTTTGGTACATTAATCTTGATTTGGGTTTACTGAGGAATTTCGTTGTGCTTCCTTAGATTTGATAATAGCGAGCTCTCCTTTTGCGTTGGTAACCATTTCTGGATATTGAGCAAAATTAACAATGACGCTCTCTAGAATATAGGTTGCTTGATAGGCATCGTCTAAGACATAAAAATTCTTTGCCATCAGCACTAGACCTTTACCTCCCCATTCTTTGTAGGTGGCATAATCCTTAGCCAATTTCTGAACCGTGATATTAGAGGATTCGGCATCGCCATCCCTATGTTTAAAATATGCCTCATAATACAACGCCTCAGCAGCCGTAGCGCCAGAAGCAATCTTTAGTACTTTTGCATATGCCAATTTTGCCATCTCCTCATCATTGGTAGCTATGGCTGATCTGGCAATCATAATTTGGGCATCACTCTTAATACGATTATCTATGCTCGGTGTTGCTAATACCTTCTCGGCATATTCCAAGGTCTTGTTATAGTTCCGTTGCTCGTAGTAGCCTTTCATTAAGTTACTTTGGGCAAAGGTTCTATTCTGCTTTATGTTTGCCCGTGTCTCTAGTTTTAATAAATACGGTAAAGCGTTTTTATAATCCTGTTTGCCAATATACATCTCGCAAACCCTAGTCAAAGCCTGCTCTGCATATTCGCTTGTATTTCTATCCGCCACATATTTGTAATAGGGCAAGGCAGCTTCTTTATCACCTTTACCGAAGTATAATACGGCTAAACTGAAATTAGCATCTAGAGCGTGCAACCCGTTAGGAAATTGTTCAATATAATTTCTGTACCCGCGGATAGCCGCGTCTATCTTACCGTCCCTGTTCTGTTTTTGTGCGGACTCAAAATTTGCATTGTCCAGTTCGGTATCTGTCACATCTACAAAATCCAGATTTTCTACCCATGCAGCATACTCGTTTACGCGACCTAAATCAACATATACTAATTTTGCTGTGGCAACAGCCTGTATTGCTTCTTGACTTTTAGGAAAATCCCGAACTACGGTCTTAAACTTACCCAAGGCATCTTCATTCCTATCGCCATTATAATGTACCAACCCTTGTCGCATTAAGGCCTGCGGCACCAAACTGCTTGCTCTAAATTCACGTATCAATCGATCATAGGCCTGTAAGCCCTTACTTTCTTGTCCATCGTTTATATACGAATTCCCCAGCTCATAGAGCGCATCGTCCCTAAGGCTTGACCTTGTGTATTGCGAAATAAAATTTTCGAGACTTTCGATTTTGGTATCTCCTTTACCCACAAAACCATAACTCATACCCTTTTGGTACGAAGCATAGTCCTTTTCTGGACCGCTAAGCGCCAATGCCTTATTATATGTTTCAATAGCTGGCCAGTATTTACTAGTTGCAAAATAACTATCCCCTAAACGTAAATAGCCATCGTTCAGCTTTGCTACATCGCTACTTCCTTTCTCGGTAAAAGCAGCAAAATAGGTTATGGCCTTGTCGTAATCCTTCTGTTTAAAATAGGCATAGGCCAAACTGTAATCGACATCGGGTAAAAAGGTTTGAAGCCCTGAGGATGTTTTTTGCTTAACAGATAAAAATCCAGCTGCGGCAGCATCAAAACGGTTTAATAGATAGTCTGCCTCCGCTTTCCAGTAGTCAGCTCGTGCTTTAAACGTTAAATCTTCAGCGTTCTTAAGTGATTTTTCTAGCGTCTCGGAGGCTCCGGTATAATCAGTTTCCATAAAAAGTTCTATACCTCTGTAGAACGCCACTTTTTGATACGTAGCCTTCGTAGCGTAGCCCTTGTTCTTTTCCAAAAGTTCCATGGCTCCTGCAAAATTCTTGGAGGTAATAAAAGAATCTACTAAAAGGGTTTGCATTTCCTCTTGGTGCTCATCATTTGGATACGTATCCAAATAATTAGTGATTACCAGAGGAACTGATTCGTAAGCATTGCCAACCTCATAACTTAAACGCGCATAGTTCAAAAAAGCATCTTTTTGGATTTCTGGTTTAAAATCCATCTGCGACGCATTTCTAAAAGCGTTTAACGCTTCCTGTTTTTTGTCTAACTTCAAATAGCATTCCGCTAGATGATAATACGCATTTTGGGAAACACTATTAGTACCCCCAATGATTTTATTGAACTGCTGTATGGTATTAGCGTAGTCCTCTTGCATGTAATAGCAATACCCCAATAAATAGAAATCTGTATTGCTCCATTTACCTCCTTTACCCTTGTACGCGCCCAAATAGGGAATAGCGTTACTGTATTGCTTTAGGTTGAAATAGCTTTCCCCTATGATTTTATTAAGTTCCGAGACCTCCTTACGATCTGATTTTGGTAACTGTTTTTTTGCCAGGGCGATAGCCGCTTCGAACTTGCCTAATTTAAAGTTCATATCAGCCTGATAGTAACTTAGCTTTTTCTCCAGTAGGTCTTGGTCTGTAATCTGATCAAAACGTTCATTCGCCATTTCATAATCATCTTTCTGATAGGAAATATACCCTAAATAATACTTAGCCTGAGAGCCATAAACGGCAGAGTTGGATACCTTAGACAAGTAGCGTTCTGCATCTTCCGTCATGCGTGATGAGAACAGGGAATAGCCATAATTAAAATTAAACTTTTCCATTTCGCCACGTGACAGGGCATTTTGATTTACCTTGTTATACCACTTAAGTGCGTAGGGATATTTTCCTGTTTCAAAATAGTACTCGGCCACATCTGCAAAAGCCGAATTCCGTTTGGTGGAGGTTGGATATTTTTCAACAAAGTCCTCCATTAATTGATCTGCACCCTGCTGATTTAATCGCACAGCAGCATTGGCGGTAAAGTAAGCACTGTTGGCGGCGACCTCCTCATTCTCGGTACTCGATTTTATTTTTTTAAAAATAGTCTGCGCTGCCTGATATTGCTCATTATTATACAAGGCAAGGGCGTCTTCAAAATCTTTCTGTTCGTGGGTATAAATCTTGGTTTCCTGAGCGTTGGATGACCAGAGAATTCCTGTAAGTACAGGAATGTAAACTAGGAATTTTTTAAGCATAGCGTTCTCTAACTATTTAGTGGCACTTTCGTGTTATCATGGATAACGGCAAATAGGGTACCTAAGTATGTATAATAAACAGCAAAGGAAAAGAATTTAGAAAACAGTTCATTAATATCGTTAGGAACTTATTACTTTTATATCAACATTTACACTATGGATAACACTGTTTTAGAGCTGAAAGATGCTGCTATATTTCAAAAGGAAAGTCTTGTTCTGAGCGAGGTAAACATTCATGTGACCAAAGGAGAATTTGTATACCTTATTGGTAAGACCGGAAGTGGCAAAAGTAGCTTTATGAAAACGCTCTATGGCGACCTGCCCTTAAAACAGGGCGAAGGCAGTATTGTAGATTTCAATCTAAAGACCCTAAAAGAAAATGACATCCCCTTTCTTAGAAGAAAATTGGGAATCGTTTTTCAAGATTTTAAATTGTTACCGGACAGAAACATCAATCAAAACATGTTGTTCGTACTAAAAGCTACGGGTTGGAAAGACACCGCAAAAATGAATACCCAAGTAGAGGCCGTACTGGAAAAAGTGGGTATGAAGACCAAAGGCTTTAAGTATCCGCATGAAATTTCGGGTGGCGAACAACAGCGTGTCGCTATTGCTAGGGCACTTTTGAATGACCCAGAACTTATTTTAGCCGATGAACCTACGGGAAATTTAGATCCACAGACTAGCGTAGAGGTGATGAAAGTGTTACAGGAGATAAACAAATCTGGGCGCACTATATTAATGGCTACGCACGATTACGCCCTAATTCTAAAATACCCTTCTAAGACGATTAAATGCGATACCAATCGTGTTTTTGAGGTGGTACAGAAGGCCGTTTAAACGAAAATCTAGTAAAGCTTGGTACCGCGTTCATTTACCAAGCACCCTACCCCTAATTCCTTATGATAAAAAACGAAGAAGCTAGACGACTTCAAGAACAAGACAATGACACAAAAGACTGGTTAAAATGGGGACCCTATCTCAGCGAACGGCAATGGGGAACGGTTCGGGAGGATTACAGCGCACATGGAGACGCATGGAACTATTTTCCGCACGAACATGCCCGCAGCAGAGCCTACCGCTGGGGCGAAGATGGTATTGCAGGCATCTCGGACAGGTATTGTAATTTATGTTTTGGCATTGGACTTTGGAACGGTAAGGACCCTATCCTAAAAGAACGATTATTTGGACTAACAGGACCACAAGGTAACCATGGCGAAGATGTAAAGGAACTTTACTATTATTTGGAAAGTACGCCGACGCATTCCTACATGAAACACTTGTACAAATACCCACAAGCTGAATTCCCATATGCAAAACTAGTTTCTGAAAATCAAAAAAGAAACCGTAAGGAACTGGAATACGAACTATTGGACACCGGCGTATTTGAAAACAACGCCTATTTTGATGTATGTACGGAATATGCGAAGGGTGATGATAAGGACATCCTCATAAAAATTACAATTAGCAATAGAAATTCCAAACCTGCTGAAATTCACCTGCTTCCTACTGTAACCTTAAGGAACCACTGGACTTTTAAGGAAATGCCTAAAAAGCCTGTCATAAAAAAAAGTGTACAAAACGGTAAAGCTTCGGCTGTTATAGAACATCCCTATTTAGGAGATTATACTCTGTATTTCCAGGAGGCAGACCAGCTTTTGTTCACGGAAAACGAAACAAACCGAGAGGTGGTATATCTTCAAAAAAATGCACATCCTTTCAAAAAAGACCTCTTTCATTCCGCAGTTTGCAACAACGATTACACGCTTGCTTCAAAAAATACACAAGGCACTAAGTTTGCTCCGCTGTATCATAAAAAAATAGCAGGTGGTGCTTCTGTGTCTGTGGTACTTCGATTAAGTGATAAAACGTTAGATGCCCCCTTTGGAACAGCATTCGATACTATTTTTACAGCGCGAAAAAAAGAATGTGATGCCTTCTATGAAGAAATGGCTCCAAAAGCAACCAAAGACAAAAAAGCGATTCTAAGGCAGGCGATGGCGGGATTGCTTTGGACCAAGCAGTATTATAATTATGAAGTGGAAAAATGGCTAGAGGGCGATTCCAAAAATTCCCATCCTCCAAAAGAGCGCCTTTCTGGCCGGAATAATTCTTGGAAAACTTTAAGGAACCACGACATACTCTCCATGCCGGATGCTTGGGAATATCCGTGGTACGCGGCTTGGGACTCGGCGTTTCACTGTGCATCTTTTGCCTTAATAGACCCTAGTTTTGCGAAAGAACAGCTCTTATTATTCACCAAAGAGTGGTACATGGCACCAAACGGACAGATTCCCGCTTATGAATGGAATTTTAGTGATGTAAATCCACCCGTGCAAGCTTGGTCCGCTTTACGTATTTATAAAACTGATAAAGAAAAAACGGGTATTGGTGATGTAAAGTTCCTTAAACGAATGTTTAACAAGTTAGCATTAAATTTTACGTGGTGGGTAAACCAATTGGACCGTAACCAAAATAATGTATTTCAAGGCGGATTTTTGGGATTAGATAATATTGGAGTGTTTGATCGCAGCCATGGCATCCCAGGCAACGGTACTTTGGAACAGGTAGACGGTACGGCTTGGATGGCGCTTTACTGCCTAAATATGCTAGAAATATGTTTTGAAATCGCCAAGGTAGATGATGCCTATGAAGACATGGCGACCAAGTATTTTGGACATTTTGTCTTCATTGCTGAGGCATTGAACAAGATAGATACCGAATACGAAGGAACTTGGGATAGCGAGGAAGGCTTCTTCTATGATAGATTGGTATTGCCCGACGGACGCTCTGCACGCATAAAAATACGTTCTATAGCCGGTATGCTGTCCTTAGCAGCGGTTTTGACCATAAAAAAGGAAACCTTGGAGCAATTTCCAAAGTTTAAGGCAAGTGTTCTTTGGTTTAAACAGTACCGTATGGAGAATCTCAAATTCCCGATCATACAAGAATTTGAAGATGGTGAAGATCTCTTACTTTCTTTGGTCCCAAACGACCGCTTACAATTATTAATAAAAAGCCTACTGGACGAAAAAGAATTTTTGAGTCCGTATGGGATTCGCTCCTTATCCAAAATTCATGAAACGCCCTATCAAATACAAATCGATGGAATCGATTACTCCATTGATTACGAACCAGCAGAATCTACCGTTTCCTTGTTCGGAGGTAACTCTAACTGGCGTGGCCCTGTATGGATGCCTATGAATTATCTCTTTATTCAATCCTTACGCGAATACCATAGTTTCTGCGGTAAGGATATGCAGTTTGAATACCCTACGGATAGTGGAATTAAGATGGACTTACATCAAATCAGTAATGAAATCAGTAAACGACTCATCAAAATCTTTGAAAAGGATACCGATGAGAAACGTCCCTTTAACCTGTTACATGACAAACACTATACAGATACCCATTTTAAAGATTTGGTCTTATTCTACGAGTATTTTCATGGGGAAAACGGTCGGGGATTAGGAGCCTCCCACCAAACCGGATGGACGGCTCTTGTCGCTAATTTAATCCAGGAACTGGAAACCTAGCGGTTAGTTATCTATGCGCTTCGCTTTGTGCCATTGACTATTACCTATATTAGGTTTCAACATTCGCTATACGCATTCATCCATTAGGTCAACTACGTTATAATTCATAAATTAAAAAATAAGGTGTAAGCTACCCATCGTAACCCAACCCATATTTTTCGGTGGGATACAAAATACCTTGTTTTAAGATAAAAATATCCTTGTAAGGATCATCTAAGAGTTCCAAGTGACCGTCTAAATCGGCGTATAGAATATTAGGACGCGATAGGGCAAAGTGTAAGCCTGCTGCTATTCCTAGGCCACACTCGTCTATACAGCCTACCATAACCTCCAATTTGGCGGACTTGGCCACGGAATTTATATGCGTACCTACCATTATACCGCCTACTTTTTGGAGCTTTATATTCACCATGTTAACCCGCTCGTTTTGGGCGAGACGGAACGCATCGGCAAGGGTTTTTAAACTTTCATCTGCCATCACTGGGATGGTTGTTTTATCTGTCACTTCGCCCAAACGTTCCTCCGATTCTATTTTTGTTGGCTGTTCAAATATTTCGATACCCACAGCTGCAGTTTTTGCTTCAAACTCAAGAGACTCTGCTACGGTATACCCCTGGTTACCGTCAAAGCGCCATATAACTTTAGGAAAGGTTTCATGGAGCTTTGTCATTTTTTCTACATCTTCGGCAACACTGCTCCCACCCTTAATTTTGAGAATAGAAAAACCTTGGGCCACATATTCTTTAGCATGTTTCAACGTCTCTTCTAAGGACAGAATACCAACGGTAATACTCGTAGGAATCGAATTTCTATATCCTCCTAAAAACTTATAGAGCGGTACTTCTGTTTTTTTTGAAATAAGGTCAAAAAGCGCTAAATCTACCATAGCCAGAGAAGATGCTCTTTTTCCTAGAATCTGCTTCAGTTCCAATAACAAGAGGGCATAGGTAAAAGGGTCTTTCCCTATTAAATAATGGGTGATTTCGTTTTTTATAGCTAATTCTACCTCGTTGGATGTTTCTCCTGTTACCACTTTATCCGGTGCCGCACAACCATAGCCTATCCATGTCCCATCGGTTTCTATTTTAAGAATAAAATTACTTGTTCTATTAATCGTTTCGTAAGCAATGGTATAGGGTACCGCTAATTTTAAATCATGCCTTTCGTAGGATACTTTCGTTATTCTCATTACAATTTTTCTATCAAGAGGTTTACTAAATCAGCTGCGCCATATTCCAAAACATCAAAAGCTGGTAATTTGGTTTCCAACGTAATTTTTATACACGCATCAGAAATTTCATCTTTGGTCATCCCTTCATGGTTTACGGTTATCGCAAGGACCTTCTTACCTGATATTACCTGAATGGCGTTAATTTGCTTCTTTAGCGAATGCATTTTATAGCCTGGAAAGCCGTCATATTCCACACGGGTGGGTGCATGCTGTAAAATCACATAATCAGGCCTACCTGCAGCTAAAATCTCAAACCCACCAGGATAGGCAGGATTCATTAAGCTTCCTTGCCCTTCAATTACAATAACATCCGGATATTCATTGGTATAAGCACTAACTACAGCGTGCTCTATCTCTCCAGAAACAAAATCGTTGATACAGCTGTCCATGACCATACTATATTTTGCACCTTGCATCCATGCAGTCTGTCCTGTTCCAATCATTTCGGCCTTCTTACCTGCCGCCCTAAAGGCATGAACCAACAACCAAGCGGTAGTGCGTTTCCCTAAGGCCGAATCGGTTCCCAATACGGCCAATTTCAAGCAGTCAACCTTTTCTATATCGCCTGTAAAAAAATGTAACTTATCCCTACTTGGCGTCTTTCTAATATCACGTACCTGACACTTATTTTTATTAGCGACTGCCATTAAATCGGTGTCGTTAGTTAAAAAATCATGAAGACCGCTATCCACATTCCATCCCTTTTCTAAGGCTTTTCTAATGGTTCCCTTTGCCTCCTTAGGCAAACGACCGCCATCCGGTGCCAAACCAATGACCAAATAACTTGGTGTATTATTTACCGCAGTCAATTCCGTTACTGCCGTATCAAAATCCTTAAAAACTGGAATTCTGTTGGGTCTTGTATCCAAGACCTCACCTGCATCCTGACCCTGATATTTAGCATCTAATACCCCCACTACTTCATACCGTTCCGTAAACCGAACAAGACCATGTGCCGTTTTTCCGTATGGTGTATTAAAAGCACCTTCACAGTACACCAAGGCCTTCCCATCTATCACTTTCTTCATTTTTGACATTTTTAATATTTTGCTGTGAGCACCGCTACAAAACGGTCGGGCTCCAGGTTTAATTTTTTATGCACTTCCAATAAGCCTATCAATCCTGCAGTTGCGGCAGGTAGAATTTTAAAGCCTTCCCTTTTTGCCAAGAGGGCTGTCATTTCCCGTAGTTTCTTATCACTTATATTAAAGGCACTCCCGTCAGATTCCCGTAGGGCGTACAATGCTTCCTCCCCATCAAAACTATGCCAATTGATGAGGGGTTCATTGAATTTTGTTTCTTTAATTCGTTCTGGATTTAGGTCTTTGCAATGGTCCAATCCTTGTAAAAAGGATTGCACAATAGGATTCTTAAAAGAGGAGGAGGCCGCTATCATTTTTGGTACTCTAGAGGTCTTTCCTCTTTTGTGCAAGCTCACAAATCCCCTATATATCCCAGCGAAAAGGGTTCCATTAGATACTGGTACGGCACAATATTTTGGAGCATCTCCTAAATCCTCAAAAATCTCCTGTGCTATTTGTGCGTAGGCTGATATTTGCAAAGGCGTATTGGCGCCACCTGGATTGGCATCATACCATCCGTTCTCTGTAGCATGTGTAGTGCTAGCCATCACCACATCCTCATAACTTCCTGGTAAACGAATTATATCCGCATTTAATTTTTCCATTTCCTGAATTCTATCTGTATGGTAGGATTCAGGGATATACACTTTACAGGCAATACCCGCCAAATCTGCCGCTAAGGCCATCGCTACGCCATAATTACCGCAAGTGGCAAGAGACACTACTTTATATTCCCTGCGTAAGGCGTCATATAGTTGTGCAAAAGCGATGCGGTCCTTTTGTGTGCCTGTAGGGTTATCGCCTTCGTACTTGACATGCAGTTGCCGCAGGTCAAATTCACGTTCTAAGGTTTTAGCTCTACTCAATCCCGTATCGCCTACCTCTAAACTTATAATATCTTCATAAGACTCCAATCTATCTACTAGAGATTTACGGGAATCTTTGACCAAGTCGCTTAGTTTCCGAGCCTCAGAAGAAACTTTATTTTCAGCGGTTTTCACTCCGTCCTTAAGGTTCATTTTTTAATAGTAGTTTTTATTTTAAGGTACATTATATTTCATTACAATTATTATTTATTTACTGTATTATCTTTTTAAAAAAAGCATACAGAGGTAAGCTCTTTACTTGTTTGATTTTCAATTTTAACATACTTTTTTTCTTAAAAAGTGGCGCGAAAGGTTTTCATGAGCTTAGGCTATATAATGCAACCTTAAAAATTAATAGTTTGGCATCCGCTGACCGCCTAATTATGAAACTATTTTTTAAAAAAATAAAAGGCAATGAAAACAAACCTTGTATTTTTAGAAAAAATACAGCACTTGAAATATCCTTTTCAACCCTTAAAGAGAAGCCATGCCCTACTTGCATGTAGTCTATTCGTTTGGATTTTTGTTTTCCTATATCTTACTGAACCCTTAGATGTTAATGTTTTAAACACGCAGGAAAAGCTGACCTATTTACCGCTCTATGGTGCAGCAGGAGCACTCGCCTATTTATGTATGCTTCCTTTTCAACACTGGTTATTAAAGCGACGAAATGGAAATTGGTTCTTGTTGGATGAATTTATCTTCTTACTGGTGTTCGTTGTAGTTGGCTTTATTTTGGCCCGCGTGGTATACCGCTACGTCATCGTTTATGGAGAACCGAACCCCTACTCATTAGGCTATTATTTACTCAGCTTATATTTACCGGCAATCAGTATTGTTTTACCCATAATAGTACTAGGCAGATGGGGCATGGGAAGATATCATGAAAAACGCTTAGAAAATACCAAGGTAGAAATTAAAGGAGAGGGAAATTATGAAGGCTTACGGTTATCCCTTAATGCTATCATCTGTGTAAAATCTGACGATAATTATATTGAGGTTTCTTATCTATCTGGCACGATTGTAAAAAAGCAAGTAATTAGAGGGAAATTATCACAGGTGGAAAATGATATAGCTTCTTTATTACGCACACACCGCTCCTTTTTAATCAATCCTCATCACTTTTTACAATGGAAAATGGAACAGGGCAAGGCATCCATAGAATTAAACCATACTATTTTCGTCCCCGTATCAAAGACATACGCCACAGCCTTAAAAGCGCAGTTAAATTTCACCACAAACTAGGTGTATTTCACCCCAAACCCGTAAAAACGGGATACTTCAGTATTGCTTCCAATGTAAGTTTGTTTCTGTATTAATTCACAAAACAACCCGTCATGTTCACCAAAACAATGCGTAACTCAAAAGAGAATCAAAAAGTAGTATCTATGTATTCACTATTGATTCTAGCCCTTACTTTGGGAGTCTACACTTTTGGTTATAGTCAAAATGCAGCCTGTAATTGCAGTACAGATATCACTTATCTGAACGAAAAGCTAAGAAAAACACCAGCCTTTAAGGAATCTAAAGAGCTATACACTAAAACATATACTAGAATTTTCACACAAGGAAAACAGATAGATTCTAAGTTTGAGTGCTACTACTTACTGAATAAATTAGCGCTAGCCATAGAAGATCGGCATTTAAAGATTTTTGGCGCGAAAACCGAAATGAGCAGTGCTATGATGGACGATATGCTAGCCGTACACGCATTCAAAACATCAATAGCAAACACCTTATATCCTAAAGTCGAAATAAACTTAGATAGTCTAGAACAAAAACTGTCTATTCTAATCCTAGATGCTAAAGAGGGCATCTACTATTTTGGAGATGCCATTAAACTTGGAGTGTATACCAATACAAATATGACCGATTATACCATGGTAGTACTCGAGTCAAAAATCCCTATATGGGAAAGAGGAACGGTTTTAGCACGCTTAATTCCATACGGCGATGATTATCATCGATTTATTGGAGGGAGCTTATATTCTAAACGACTAATTACTTTTGGCGAACGGATTAAAAAAGGTATGTTTTTAACCTATGGCTTTAAAAAAGACACAACTGCAATCGACTTTTCCAATTCCGCCAAAAAGGAGGATACCTATAGAATAAAAGAACTTTCCAGCACGCTCACCTATTTAAACGTCGGGAGCTTTAATTCTTTCTATCCACAACTGGCAGAAGCAGAGAAATTTTATAAAAGGATAGCATCTGAACTCGGCACCAAAGAACTGGTTTTAGACTTAAGGAATAATGGCGGCGGAGGTGATAGGAACTCCAATGTGCTGTTTAACCTTTTAAAGGATATTGATAAACACAAAAAAATCCATGTACTTGTAAACCATAACACTGGTAGCAACGCAGAGCAGTTCGCAGCTAAGCTAAAAGCTTGGAAAAATGTAACCGTATACGGAGACAAAACAAATGGCACCATCACTTACGAAATAAAAAACGGCAGCTACATCCTACCTTGCAGTGGCTATATCGCTGAACTTACTTCTAAAAAGCATACTCAGTTCATAAAATATGAGTCTAAGGGCCTACCACCAGATGTGTTCTTAGATTATGATAGGGACTGGTTAGTGCAAGTAAAAGAACGTATAAGGTCAAAATAAAGGAATTGAAAATAGCATACAAGAATTTTAATCTGCTTATTTGATGGTATGTAAGAGTGTAGTTTTGTAAAAGGAAAGAAATATAAAGATTAGGTACGAAAACGATAAGAAAATTTTACTTTTTAGGAAATCTCGTTATTTCAACAAATAGATTAATGAATTCATAAGGAGCACAATATACGTTTCCAGAGCCGATTCTTTTTTTGTTACTTTGCGCATATTTAAAAAAATAAAAAAATAGCATGGAAGTTCTCGGTATTGATATAGGTGGCTCTGGGATTAAAGGGGCTTTGGTAAACTCTGTAACCGGAGAAATATTGACCAAAAGATATCGCATACCAACTCCGGAAGGGAGAAAGCCAAAAGAGATGGCTGCAGTAGTAGCAAAAATCGTAAAACACTTTGACCACAAGGGTCCCATTGGTGTTGGTTTTCCAACAGTGATAAAGCACGGTATCTGCAAATCTTCAGGGAATCTTGATAAAAAGTGGTCGGGCATGGATGTGAAAGCCCTGTTCAGTGCTGCCACTAATTTACCAGTTACGGTAATTAACGATGCCGATGCTGCAGGCTATGCGACTATGAATTATGGCATAGGAAAGGGAAAAAAGGGCCTTGTAATTATGATTACCATTGGTACGGGTTTAGGTAGTGGGGCGTTTTGGGATGGGGAATTGATTCCCAACTTTGAACTGGGCCAAATACCTTATAAAAAATATAAAAAAATTGAACTCTGGGCAGCAGATTCTGCCAAGGAACGCGAAGAATTAAGCTATGACCAATGGGGAAAGCGCTTTAACAAATTTCTAAAATACGTAGAGCTGATTGTAGCTCCAGAGCTAATTATTTTAGGAGGAGGCGCTTCCAAAGATTTTGCTCAATACAAACACCGTATCACCATAGAAACCCCTGTTATTGCTGCGGAATTAAGAAACTCAGCAGGTATTGTAGGTGCAGCGGCAGCTGCATTACATCAAACACCAAAAGAATAACCTTTTACGCATTCAACATGCAAAAACGGCGTTGCTTTATGCTATTCGTTAGAAGCGTCCCCTATTTATAAAAGATAGAAGTCCTAGCTCGTTTTGAAAAAACAGTTTACTACGAACCCATATGGGGTTGAACAGATGCTTATAATGCTTTGTGGTTTTCGCTAGATTGTTTACGGTTCTCGTAATTTGCTGCAACGATAACATCAAATTTCTCTGGATGTTCAAAGTTTAATTGGATATCCTTTTCTCTTTCCTCACCTCCAAAAACAACGTGGAGTTCTTTGTTGAGCAACCCTTCTAAACTTTTTACGGCAACAAACGCAGGCGAATCCATTTTCCTGTCCACAAACTTTTGCATCATATCCGTATCCGTGGCGGTGGGGTACGCGCAGGTAACGTGAATTCCGTGCGGTGCCAGCTCACGGCGCATGCAGTCGGAAAAATGTTTCAGACCAGCCTTGGTGCTCCCATAAACGGCATAAAAAGGGGTTCCTAAAAGACCTAGACCTGAAGAAATATTCAAAATACCTCCGCTTTTAGCAGCTTTCAATAACGGAATAGAATACTTGGTCAACAGCAGTACCGCAGTAAAATTAACAGCAATCTGATCGTACAATTCTTCATCAATAAGCTCATCCAAAGGTCCAGCAGAAAGAATACCGGCGTTATTTATTAGAATATCAAGATAACCCCATTTGTCCTCTATCCGTGCCGCAGCTTCTCTTAGAACAGTAATATCGGCGACATCGCCATACACCCTGATAAAATTTATATCAGGATGATTTTTCGTAAGTTCTTTCAGTCTTTTTTTATCCCTGGCAATAATCGCTAAATGGGTTGCGCCCCTATTAATTAATTCGGTCACCATACATTTACCTATACCACGTGTACCTCCGGTAATCAAGACTCTTTTACCTTCTAGATTCATTTCCAAGTTTTTGGTTTATTTTTCTTATTTTATTTTAAAGTACTTAAAAAAATTAGGATTTATGCGTAAGGCTAGCTCAAAAAATTAAAATTACCAAGACCTCATTCTTTGGCTAATGAAACTGTGAAGTTGATAATAAATTAATATAAAAAATAGAAATAGTTGGTAGGCTTTTCATAGCCCTAACCAAAAAAACCCTGAACGAACAGGGTTTTTTTATTATTTTAATAGAAACTTATAAGAATTCGCCCAACTTTTAAGCAATCTTATTTCGTTTACGTTCATTCTCCGTTAAGTAGATTTTACGCAACCTTAAATGCTTAGGCGTCACCTCAACGTACTCATCTTTTTGAATATATTCCAAAGCCTCTTCTAAAGAAAATTTAATAGCAGGAACAATTTTCGCCTTATCATCCGCTCCTGAAGAACGTACGTTTGACATCTTTTTGGTCTTTGTTATATTAACCGTCATGTCGTCACCACGAGAATTCTCTCCAATAACCTGACCTTCATAAATATCCTCTCCTGGGTCTACAAAAAACTTACCTCTGTCCTGTAATTTATCAATAGAATAAGGAATAGATTTTCCTCTTTCCATGGAAACCAACGAACCATTTTGACGCTGTGGAATATCTCCCTTCATAGGTTGATATTCTAGGAAACGGTGAGCCATAATAGCCTCACCCGCTGTTGCTGTCAATAATTGATTTCTAAGACCAATAATTCCCCTTGATGGGATATGGAACTCGCACAGCATACGATTGCCCTTTGCCTCCATACTGGTCATTTCTCCTTTACGGATAGAAACCATTTCCACTGCCTTACCTGAAACTTCCTCAGGTAAATCGATAGTCAAATGCTCAATAGGTTCACACTTTACGCCATCTATTTCTTTTATAATTACTTGTGGTTGTCCAATTTGTAATTCGTACCCTTCGCGTTTCATAGTCTCAATCAATACCGAAAGGTGTAATACCCCACGACCAAAGACCAAAAACTTATCCGCACTATCGGTTGGGTTTAATCGTAACGCCAAGTTCTTCTCCAACTCCCGCTCTAAACGCTCCTTAATGTGTCTAGACGTTACAAATTTACCATCCTGACCAAAGAATGGACTATCGTTAATCGTAAATAACATACTCATGGTAGGTTCATCTATTGCAATCGTCTTAAGACCCTCTGGGTTTTCAAGATCTGCTATAGTATCCCCTATTTCAAACCCTTCAATCCCTATTATTGCACAGATATCTCCTGTCTCTACTTCTTTTACTTTCTTACGTCCTAAACCTTCAAAAAGAAAAAGCTCTTTAATTTTAGATTTAACAATATTACCACCTCTTTTTACCAAAGAGATTTGCTGCCCTTCTTTCAAGAAGCCACGCGTTAATCTTCCAATAGCAATACGTCCTGTAAATGACGAGAAATCCAAAGATGTAATTAACATCTGTGTAGTACCTTCTTTTGGCTCAAACGTTGGTATGTGTTCGATAACCATATCCAAAAGTGGCTCTATATTATCTGTTTCATTTTTCCAGTCCTCACTCATCCAGTTATTCTTTGCAGAACCATAAACGGTAGGGAAGTCCAATTGCCATTCTTCTGCACCCAATTCAAACATCAAATCAAATACCTTTTCATGCACCTCGTCAGGGGTACAATTTTCCTTATCCACCTTATTGATGACCACACATGGCTTCAAACCTAAATCAATAGCCTTTTGCAATACAAAACGTGTTTGTGGCATTGGGCCTTCAAAAGCATCTACCAATAACAAAACACCATCAGCCATGTTCAATACACGTTCTACTTCACCTCCAAAATCGGCGTGACCAGGCGTATCTATAATGTTTATTTTTGTGTCCTTATAAATAACAGAAACGTTCTTGGAGGTAATGGTAATACCACGTTCCCGTTCCAAATCATTATTATCCAAAATTAAGTCACCTGCATTTTCATTTTCACGAAAAAGGCTACAATGGTACATGATTTTATCAACCAGGGTAGTTTTTCCGTGGTCAACGTGCGCAATAATCGCGATGTTTTTAGTATTGAACATTAGGGTTTATTTTAAGCGTGCAAAGATACTTGATTTTTTTACACGTTCGCATAATCTTAAGTTATTTTTATCTAACTGATTTTGAGTGGGTTATTTCATTTTGTTTTTACCTATTACTCAGCCTAATTTGATATCGGAAAGTATCCCTATTCCTGGGTCATTATCCCCGGTAAAAAAAGCAGGGCCAAACGAAACTCCCCAATAAAATCGAGCGTTGTAAGTCCTTTGTATTCCATAAACTAGACCGCCTATATAAAAGTAAAGAGCTATCATATTCAAAATTACCCAATAAGGGAGCTGCTACCAGCAACCTATTGATTAAGGCTACATAATCTCCGCTATTACCAGAAATGTGCTTTCCCTTGTTTACTCTGTGCCCTACATTGGTAAAATATCGATAACCCGCTCCCAAGTAAAGGAAAATTTCAAAATCTCCATCCCAGTCTGGAATCAGTCTTAATTCAAAGTTCAACGTGGAACGTATCCCGGCTCAAAGTTCATAATTAACACCGAGAAGAACTAAATTCATTTTAAAGAGTTTGTACTCTAGTTGTTAGGTTACTTGCGCAGAAAGGTCACAGCTTAAAAAGAAGGCAAGCGATTAAAACGAATGGGAGTTTCATAAGATGTAACTATTTTAACTACCTGTGAAAATATCATCAGGAATTAGGCCAAATATATCAATCAAAAGTAGGTGTTCGAGATTTCGATTTCATAGGGACCCAACCAAGAGAAAAACTAAATAAAGGGCCATAACCGTTGACCACACCATCGCCTCGGTAGTAGCCAAAGCCTAGTTCCGCATTAAAATTAAATCCTTTTCTGTAGGTTCTTTGAATGCCATACACCCCTCCAAAAAATTCAAGATTAAAATCATTATTATCCTTTAAACTATTTGTTACTTGTAATGCCCCAAAAAAGACACTTCTTGCAAGACCTATATAATTAGCAGAGTTACCAACCACATTCTTATTGATATCCAAACGTTCTTGAAAATTATGGTAGTACCTAATTCTCGTATTCCAGGCAATACCAAAAGTGTAGCCTTCCTCATAGGAGGCCGCACCTGGTGTAAAACTAGTAGAACCACTTACGTTTCTAAATAACCCTATTTCGTATCTAAATCCCGTTCCAAAGGTAAATTGATGCCGTTCTAAGTTAATAATACCTTTTCCTTTTTCGGAAATACGTTGGGCGTGAAGTTGATACCCGAAACCATACATAAATAGAACGACTAGGAATAGTTTTTTTAACATGGTAGTTGCTTTAAGTTGCTAAAGCTAAACAGATACTGATACCGAAACCTATGTTTTAATGAAATTTTATGAATTGAAGAGGTTTTCAAGTTCAAGTATCAAGTTCAAGGGTCAATCTCAAATACAATTGAAGTTTCATGCTTGGTCTCCGCTAGGAATAAACCAAAAAAGTCTCCCCTCCTGGGGGGGGGATAATTTATTTTTGAGTTTAAGCTTAAGCGTCAAGTTCAAATACAAGAGCGGCATCAAACATCAATTCAACAGATTACCGCGTCGTACCTCCTCGCAAAGATGTTCAATTTTATTACTTTTCACTGATTACTCTTCATCTTTTTTATCTGCCAACTGCTACTGCTACTGCTAACAATATACAACCCACTACCGTCTACACTCTAACAACTACCTCCTACAAATTATCGCCCTACACACCAGCGTTTCTCACTAAAAATCCAGCCGACACTTAAGTTTACAACAGGATAGATAGCGCCTTCAAATTGCCCGGTGTAATAAGCCGCTCCGGCATCTATCGAAAAATTAAATCCAGAATTATAACTGCGTTGTAGTCCGGTTACGAGTCCGGCATAACCAAATGAGCCTTTTACGACTTCATTATTTATAGTTCGCGTATCTGGAAAAAACGCGGCAACAGCAGGTGCTATATAATTGGCAGAATTCCCATAAATGGCTTTTCTATTCCGTTGGCGGGTTTCAAAATTATAGTAATACCGATATTGTAAGGCAACTGTGGGGAAAAATCCAAACTCCTCGTACACCTCTGATAATAGTGGGTCTAAAGCCATTTGTAACCCCGCTTTTATATCCAAAGTGGTATTGACGCCTAGTGCCATTTCATATTCCAGACCTGGATGCATAAGGTTTACCTTAAATTGGCGCAGCTCACAGTTCTTACCAAACTGTGCCATAGCACAGCTAGCAAACAAAAGTAGTGTCATTAAAAACACGCTGTGTAGTCGTATCATGTGTAGATATGGGTTTATTGCAATAGCACTCCTTTACAACAGAAAGCAGCTTAAAATAGTATCTTTGACAAAAACTATTTTAGTATGAACTTGTCTCTTATACCTCAAATTAAGCACACCGATTCTAATAACTTCTTTCTACTGTCCGGTCCTTGCGCCATAGAAGGAGAAGATATGGCCTTGCGTATTGCAGAACACATTGTAACCATAACAGACAAACTTAACATCCCCTATATTTTCAAGGGAAGTTTTAAAAAGGCCAACCGGAGCAGATTAGATTCCTTTACAGGTATTGGTGACGAAAAAGCATTAAAAATATTACGGAAAGTATCGGAAACTTTTAACGTACCGACGGTAACGGATATTCATACCGAACAGGATGCTGCCATGGCTGCCGCCTATGTAGATGTGCTGCAAATTCCTGCTTTTTTAGCACGCCAGACCGACTTGCTGATTGCCGCCGCGCACACCGGAAAAACGGTTAATATTAAAAAGGGGCAATTTATGAGTCCCGAAAGTATGAAACATGCGGTTACTAAAATCACCGAGACCGGAAACCAACAAGCAATAATCACAGACCGTGGTACCATGTTCGGGTATCAAGATATGATTGTTGATTTTAGGGGTATACCTACCATGAAGCAATATGCACCTGTCGTTTTAGATGTAACCCACTCCTTACAACAGCCCAACCAGGCATCAGGTGTCACTGGCGGTAGACCAGCACTTATTGGCACTATGGCAAGAGCAGCTATTGCGGCTGGCGTTGACGGACTTTTTATAGAAACCCATTTTGACCCTGCGAATGCCAAAAGTGATGGGGCAAATATGTTAGATTTAAGTTTACTCGAAAAATTATTAACCGACTTAGTCGCCATACAGACCACAATAAATAGTCTTTAAGGATATATAAGATATCTTTTTATAAACGTAACCACACAATGAAAAAGTCACTTTCAATTTACTTATCTCTTTTTTTGACAGTGCTATTTTTCTCTTGTGGTGAAACTACACCCAAGAAAAAAACCAAAAGACCTAATATTGTCTTCATCATGTCTGACGACCACGCCTACCAGGCCATTAGCGCGTACGATACCACTTTAATTCAAACACCCAACATAGACCGCTTAGCAAAAGAGGGCGTGTTATTTACCAATGCCTCCGTAACTAATTCTATTTGTGCGCCTTCCAGAGCTGTGATTCTTACCGGAAAACATAGCCACATAAATGGAAAAATTGATAATCTAAGCCCATTTGACACTACCAATGTCACCTTTCCGATGCTGCTACAAAAAGCGGGATACCAAACCGCTATGTTCGGAAAATTACATTTTGGAAACAACCCCAAGGGTTTTGATGAATTTAAGATTTTACCAGGACAGGGTGATTATTATAACCCGAGGTTCGTTACTAAAGATGGTGATACGACCATCACGGGCTATGTAACAGATATTACGACCGACCTTACTTTGGATTGGATGGAAAAACGACGGGATACCGCAAAACCTTTTTTATTGATGTACCTGCACAAAGCACCACATCGCAGTTGGTTACCAGCAGCACGCCATTATCCTGAATTTACTAAAAACGAATATCCGCCTCCAGAAACCTTGTTCGACAAGTATCAAACCCGTGGCGATGCCGCAAAAACTGCCGAAATGGGCATCCTAAAGGATATGTTATTGCAGTACGATCTTAAAGTACCTAGCGCTGTTTTAGATGAACTCAGAATTTCAGAGCGCCTAGGTGCTGGCGGAGTAGCCAGAATGAACACCGAACAAAGAGCCGCTTGGGATTCCATTTATGAGCCAATAGCTATAGATTTTATGGAACGCTATCCGGCATTGAACGACTCCTCCCTTACGGTTTGGAAGTTTCAACGCTACATGCAAGATTATTTGGGAACGATTGCAGCGGTAGATGAAAATGTAGGACGGTTATTGGATTATTTAGATGTCGAAAACTTAAGCCAAAATACACTGATTGTCTATACCTCCGATCAAGGCTTTTACCTAGGGGAACACGGCTGGTTCGATAAGCGTTTTATGTACAACGAATCGTTCAAAACACCGTTATTGATTCGGTGGCCAAATGTGATTACCCCCAATACTACAGAAGACGAACTAGTACAGAACTTAGATTTTGCTCAAACATTTTTAGCAGCTGCAGGCGTTGCAGCACCAAAAGATATGCAAGGCGAAAGCTTGCTGCCACTTTTTAAAAAGGAAAAGGACAAATGGACCCGTGACGCCGTATACTATCACTATTATGAATATCCTGCAGAACATACCGTAAAAAGACATTATGGCATCGCCACGAAAAAGTATAAACTGATGCACTTTTACTACGATGTGGATCAATGGGAACTCTACGACCTTGAAAAAGACCCTACCGAAACTAACAATGTTTACGACGCTCTAGAATATCAGGATATCGTTGATGAGATGAAAATCAAACTAACGAAGACAAGGGAAACGTATTCCGATTCCAAGGCACTTGATAGTTTATTTATACAGCAGTATCAGAACGATGTACAGGATTAGGTTTTCCAAAACTTTTTATCCTTCACGGAAAAGGCATCCAGTAGAATTTCCTTGAGTACGGTTTCGTCTATTTCTTCTAGGGAAGTATACCGTAGCGATTTAATCATATTACGCCCCTCCATGGTCATTTTATCGGCGTGTTTTGTTAGGTGGGCAGACCGCCAAAAACCAAGATATATAGGCTTTTTTTATAGGAACGTTTAAGTAGCAAAACGGACTATCAGCTACATAGTAACAAGGCAACTTCCATTTATATTTTAAACTGGCGTCTGGTACTGTCCGCTCAATTACCGATTGTAAATGCAATAGTATACTCCTAAAAGGTTCCTGTTGATTTAGCATGTAGTTTTTAGCTGGATTCATTTATTTTCTGACACGATGTGACTACAATTTACTATTTCTTAAACTCTTGGTATTAATTTTTAGCTTTCTAACCGTTATATTTGAAGAAAACCTGACCCCATGAAACCCTATATTATAGTGCTTGCCCTTTTAGGAACTTTTTTTGCCTCCGCTCAAGACCACTCCCATACTGGTGCTCAACCGTTTCACTACCCAGACATTGAAGGGTATAAAACCTTAAAAACCGACCTTCATATGCACACCGTTTTTTCCGATGGTAGCGTATGGCCCAATATCCGTGTGCAAGAAGCACTTCGGGAAAATTTGGATGCCATTTCCTTAACCGAACACTTAGAGTACCAACCGCATTTGGCAGACATTCCGCATCCAGACCGCAATCGCTCCTATACCATTGCCATGCAAGAAGCAAAGAATCATGACCTTCTCATTGTTCATGGGTCGGAAATTACACGCTCCTCCCCAATTGGGCACAACAATGCCGTTTTTATAAAAGATGCCAACAAATTAATGGCAGAAGATGGACTTACCCCTTTTAAAGAAGCAAAAAAGCAAGGGGCCTTTGTGTTTTGGAACCATCCTGCCTGGTATGCGCAAAATCCTGACGGGAATCCTACCCTAAGCGATTTTCAAAAAGAACGCATTACGAATGGAGAACTGCATGGAATAGAAGTTATTAATGCGTTTGATTATGCCGAAGAGTCATTAGCCTTGGCCTTAGAACAGAATTTGACCATAATGGGCACAAGTGATATTCACGGACTCATAGACTGGGACTATACCGAAAAAGGAAACCACCGCCCTATAACCTTAGTATTTGCAAAAGAGAAAAACCTAGAGCGTATGCAAGAAGCATTATTTTCGGGAAGAACGGTTGCTGTTTACAACGACCTTTTGGTAGGCAAAGAAGAATTCCTAAACCCGTTAATAAAAGCGAGTATAGAAGTTATTACGGCCACCTACCTAGAAAATACTTCGATAGTAAAACTGGAATTAAAAAATAATTCTAGTAGTGATTTGCTATTCGAGAATATAATGGACTTTACCTTCTATGATAGTTCTCCTATATTCACCATTAAAGGCTTAGAGACAAAAACAGTACATGTAAAAACCCTCAAGAAATTAGATGTCCTAAATCTTAAATTAAAAGCACTTGGTGCTTATAACGCACCAAAACAACATCCCGTAATTACATGGGCGATACCTTTGAAATAAAAAGACCCTATTAAGAAAGCTTACCCATTAACGTAAGATTCTAAGTGCTTATAACGTGTTGTTAGTTTCCCATGCTGTGTCATGCGAGCCCGATGTAAAACGCCGTTTTTATCGCCATTAAAAAATGCAGGAATTACGTTTTTTACAAACGCTTCTCCAAAACCTACGCTGGCATCCCTGGGTAGTTCACATGGTAAATTATCCACAGCCATAACAGCGACAGCATCAAGGTTCGTAAAATCGGTTTCCTCCTCCAATTGTGGGTCGTACCCATAAATTGGGTCGGCTATAGTAGAAGGTCGTATTGTGGTAGCTACGGGTCCATCAATATCGCAGCTAACATCTGCCACTACTTTTATCTTAAATTCTGGATGTTTGGCATCTTCTCGGGTAAACAGAAACGGTGATCCTTGTCCGTAAAAATGACCGGCGATATAAAAGTCGGTCACCTTTGCAAAACGGAAAAAATCACTTTTATATTCTTCGGGATTCGCAAAAAAATCGGCCTTATTGCCACGCACCCTGTCTTTGCGTTTATTATATTCCGATGCATCAATCTGGCAGTAGACCGGCTCGTTAAAATCTTCTTCCAAATATTCTCCAATATTTACCCTGCGCATTCCCATACCATCTAGCATTTCTCTAGAACCATTGCCAACCCTGCCCCTACCTGTAAGTAGGACTTTGATATTGGGCAGTTTTATTTTTTTTAGCTCGAAAATCAATTCCTGTTGATCGGTCAACGCTTCTGCTTTTGGCAATGCAAAAGTTCCATATTTTAATCCATATGCTCTAAAGCCATTATAGGCACCAACGATACCTGCATACCTCCCAAAAGCAACTAAACGTTGTTCTTTCTCGTTGGTAATAACCTCATGATCATACAGCTCGATATTCTTATCAAGCACAGCCTTTAATAAGGAACTATTATAGGGTTGTTGTTTAATGGTATGAGAAAAGAAGAAATATTTTTTATTGGGAATCAAGTTTTCAATCGGCACTTCCTTTACCCCTATAAGTACGTCACAGTCGGCCATTTCTGATACTACATTAAGCCCAAGAGTACGGTATGCATCGTCCGAAAACGTACGAATTAGAGAGGGCTCAATAACGATCTCTGCGTGGGTATGTTCCCTAAGAATCGTTTTACAAGCTTCCGGAGATAATACCACTCTCCTATCCGGTGGATTTTTACGTTCTGTGATGATACCGAATTTCATGTACAATAAGGGGTTTACTAATTAGTAGCTACTGCTTTTACTGCCATAGTTTCAGTAGTGTTACGACCACGTTACAATGGCATGCTATTTGCCTAAATATAATAGGTTTTGCAAGGGTAAGCAAACTTTTGATTAACTTCGCAATCCTTAATTAAAATAGTTCTTTGATAAATATTGTTGTTCTATCGAAAAATAGATTTCCGCCTACGTGGAAATGACAATGGGGCCGACTGGTTTTGACAGCGAGACCAATGGCAATGTAAGCATGTCGAGCGCTGAGGTACAGCTCGTTAATATCATACTTCACACTTTTAATTGGCGAAAACAATTACGCTCTTGCCGCTTAATCCGAATTACAGTAGGATTTAGCCTCGTCCCTACCAGGTAGGGAAGCGAGATGTTCCTGGGTAGCCCTTGTTGATGGCGACCCACTTAGGAGCACCAGAAAAGTCAACATAAGGTTATTGTTTGCTTTGGCAATAACACTAAAACTTAAGAAGCTAAGCGTTTGTTGGGCCGTTTCCGGTCAGGCCTGCGTCGAAAATTAATCGGAAACTAAACATGTAGAAAGCACTGACGTTGCTTGTTTGGACGAGGGTTCGATTCCCTCCGGCTCCACAGATTGGATGTCACAATCCACCAAAAAACCCTGTAATTATATGATATTACAGGGTTTTTTAATAGCTACACCTGTATATTACAAAATAGCAGCTCCAAGTCAACAACCAATTTTTAGAATAGTAGTCGACCCAAAAAAGCAAGTCCAACACCGTAAGGATTAAACACAAGGTGTAATCTAAAAGTTATTAACAATCTGATTGGAAAACTTTAATAGCGCATTTCATCGAAAAAACAGTGCATTTCATCCACAAAACGAATTTCCTGAATACCTTAGGATTCTTAATTGAAGTATTACGTAAAACCAGCTCTCTAATTCGTCCATGAAACCACACTTTTTAAAACACATCTTTTTTTATTCCCTAGTAACTGTTCTTATTTCCCTGAGTACTTCTTGTAGTAAAAATCATGATTTGATTTCTGATTACATTATTTCTAATACTACCGAGATTTCCTCAGAACAAAAAACGGCTACCGCACTTTTATCGACCTCGCAGAAAACGGAACAAGTAGAGGCTAATTCTAATCTTACCGAAACACTAGGAAAATAACATTAGGCTGCACTGCAATTCGCAACTTTTCACCTTCTTCGGTTTTACTGCGCATAGTAAGAACACAATCCCATATACTTTTAATTGCGAAACGCTTTTCGACATTAGCACCTCTGTGACGTATTGTTATCTTAGCTACGATTGCTGAAACAAACAACTGCAAGATTTAAACCTCAGGAAAATAACCTCTCTTTGCTATAAAACCAACGTTATATCAGACTAAAAACTCTTTCTATTGTCAAGACCATCTAAAGCTGGCTTAACCGCTCGTTTATATCTAAATCATTTGTAATACCTTAGATGAAAATCGTTTTTCATGCCCAAACCAACGGAACGGAACATCTCCCTAACGGGAACTATTAGATTTACTGGACTCAAACTTACTAATACAGCATCTTATGCTGCAGGAGTCCCTGGAGTCAAAGCAGCACTACAACATAGTTTTAAGGAAATGGGAGCCTTAGAAGCCCTTTCTACGCTTTCAAAAATGAATCAAAAAGATGGTTTTGACTGCCCTGGTTGCGCTTGGCCAGACCCAGAAGTACCGTCTAAACTAGGAGAATATTGCGAAAACGGAGCAAAAGCCTTGGCCGAAGAAGCAACATACGAAAAAGCAGATGCAGATTTCTTCAAAACACATAGCGTTGAAGAAATCTCAACGTGGTCTGATTTTAAAATCGGAAAGAGCGGAAGACTTACCCGTCCTATGGTACTTAGAGCGGGCAGCATACATTACACACCTATTTCTTGGGAAAACGCTTTTACCCTTATCGCAGATGAACTTAAGACACTAAGCCATCCTGACGAAGGTATTTTTTACACCTCCGGAAGGTCTAGTAACGAAGCTGCTTTCCTATACGGACTCTTTGTTAGGGCTTTTGGGACCAATAACATGCCCGATTGTTCTAATATGTGCCATGAGAGTAGCGGTGTTGGGCTTTCGGAAACCTTGGGCATTGGAAAGGGTTCTGTAACCTTAGAAGATCTTCATGAAGCCGAAGTAGTCATGGTTATTGGGCAAAACCCGGGTACGAATCACCCCAGAATGCTATCGGCACTGGAGGCCTGCAAAAAAAACGATGGAAAAATAATTAGTATTAATCCCCTAGCAGAAGCGGGGCTCATCCGATTCAAAGACCCACAATCGCTTAATGGAATGCTCAAAGGCACTTCCTTAACGGATATTCATCTTCAGGTAAAAATCAACCAAGATGTAGCGCTACTTAAACTACTCATGAAAAAGTTAGCTGCGCAAGATGCCAAAGGAGAAAAAGTATTTGATCACGAGTTCATCAACACCTACACTAACGGATACGAATCTTTCCTATCTGATCTCGAAAATTATACCGAAGCAACATTATATGAATTATGTGGGATTGCTTCCGAGCAAATAGATCAAACCGTAGCACTACTTGCGAAAAAAAATAAAATCATCATCTGTTGGGCCATGGGCCTTACACAGCATAAAAATGGAGTAGCCAATGTTAAGGAATGTGTTAACTTGCTGCTGCTAAAGGGTAGTTTGGGAAAACTAGGTACCGGCACCTGCCCCGTTCGCGGGCATAGTAATGTACAGGGCGATCGCACGGTAGGCATCATGCACCACGTATCCAATGAATTGAACCAAAGCCTAGAAAAAGTATTTGGTTTTACACCACCCGAAAAAGAAGGCTTGGATACGGTACACGCCGTACAGGCTATGCATGAAGGGAAGGCAAAAGTATTCATAGCCTTGGGCGGAAATTTTGCGTCGGCTGTGGCGGATACCCAATATACAGCAGAAGCCCTTCAAAGATGTAACCTAACAGTGCAAATCAGCACCAAACTCAATCGAAGTCATTTGATTACGGGTCAAAAAGCCTTAATACTCCCTACGCTTGGCCGTTCAGAAAAAGACATTAAAAATGGCAACCAACGTTTTCTTACCGTAGAAAACAGCATGGGGAAAGTGCACCGTACCAAAGGGGTGTTACCTCCAAAATCTAAACAACTAAAAAGTGAACCAGAAATTATTGGTGGTATGGCCGATGCATTTTTTAAGGGAAAGCATCCAGTAGCGTGGAAAAACCTAGGCTCTGATTACAATACTATTCGAGAAAAAATAGCAGCGACCATTACCGGGTTTGAAGCGGTTACGGAAGAATCAAAAGGGACAGGATTTTACCTTCCAAATAATGTGCGAGAGCTAGATTTTAGTAAGCTCCCAAACGGAAAGGCTCAATTTAGTGCGTGTGCAGTTGCGGACCATAAAATGAAACCAAACGAGCTATTGCTTATGACTATACGCTCCCATGACCAATTCAACACCACCATTTACGGACTCAATGATAGATACCGAGGCATCCATAACGAGCGTAGGATTATTTTTATGAATCAGACTGATATGACAGCTCAGCACTTCAAAAAACTAGAAATAGTAGATTTGGTAAGTAATTATGATAGTATTGAGCGAAGGGCAGAACAGTTTTTAGTTGTTCCTTACAACATACCTGAAGGGAACGTTGCCGCCTATTTCCCAGAAACCAATATGATTATACCCTACAACCATTTTGCGGATTATAGTAATACGCCCATTAGCAAGTCGGTTATTGTGAGCGTGGAGAAAAGATAGTGAAGTAGTTTGTTGCTAGCTATGCGAAGCCATACAATTAGAAGTAAAACCAGTATTTAGAACTTATTTTGTATGTATTTCGAGGGGGGAAAAGAAGGTTGAATTGTGAATCGAAAACGCTTGCTAAGTGCTAGAGTATTGAGACAAAAACCGAGTTTTAAACGGTTGCCTCGAAAGAATGACTTCAGGAAAGATTAATCAAGCGATTACACCCAACTCTTCCCTAATATTTTTGGGTTGAACTTGAAAAGGTGTAGCTTTAAAGTAATTAATTTAAAGATAACCAAAAAGAGTGTACTGCATTATAGACATAGAAACCACAGGGAACGGAATAAAAGGCAATCGTATTACGGAAATTTCCATTTTAAAATATGACGGTCATGAACTGGTAGACGAGTTTACCAGCTTGGTGAATCCGGAATGTGAGATTCCCTATTTTATTACTGGACTTACCGGTATCGACAATGATATGGTCAGGAATGCTCCTAAGCTAAATGAAATTGCATCTAAAATCCTTGAAATAACAAACGACACTATTTTCGTTGCGCACAGTGTAAATTTTGATTACAATGTCATCAAAAATGAGTTGAAAGGCATCAGCATGAAATTTTCCCGTAAGAAGCTTTGCACGGTTCGCCTTTCACGTAAATTACTCCCAGGATATAACTCCTATAGTCTAGGAAAGTTATGCTCTGCTATCGGTATTCCACTAACTGACCGACACCGAGCACGAGGAGATGCCCATGCGACAATGCTCCTATTTCACAAACTATTGAGAACCCAAGGAGCAGAAAAAGTATTTAAATCTTTTTTAAACGTAAGGTCACAAGAAGCTAGCTTACCGCCTAGCCTACCTAAAGAAGAATTCGATAAACTACCTTCAACACCAGGAATATATTATTTTAAGGATGCTAAAGGAGCCATCCTTTATGTTGGAAAAGCCATTAATATTAAAAAAAGGGTGCTGGGTCATTTCTACAATAAATCCAACAAAGAATTGGCTTTATGCAAGGATACCCATTTTCTGGACTTCGAAGAAACAGGAAATGAATTAGTGGCCCTCTTATATGAATCAGGAGAAATTAAAAAACATTTCCCCAAATACAATCGCGCCCAAAAGAAAATCGTACAACAATATGCCATTTTTAGCTATGAAGACAGGAACGGAGTCATCCATTTGGCACATAACAAGCTAAAGCTCGCTCCAAACCCGCTTCATATCCATTATAACCTTACGGGTTGCCGAGCGCATATGGAAAAACTTTGTGAAGATTTCGAACTCTGTCCAAAATATTGTCATCTGCAAGAAAATGTACCACACTGTTCCCATTTTAGACTGAATAAATGCTCCGGTATCTGTAAGGACATCGTGCATTTACAAGAATATAACAGTAAGGTTCAATGGGCCATAAACTCCTTGAAAGAGCAAAAAAATAATTATATAATTAAAGGCAGAGGAAGAACTACGGAAGAGGAAACAATTGTATTGGTCAAAAACAATCTATACGCAGGCTATGGTTTTATACCCAAGGAAGCGCAAATTATAACTTATAAAAACTTAAATCCTTTTTTAAAACTACAGAAAAATACCTTGGAAAGCCAACGCATCATAGCTTCCTATGTTTTAAAATATCCTACATCAGTGATGGAAATCGAAAAAGAAGTTTGGAGTATGGATTACACTTAATCATTAAGATTACGATACATACGCATAACGAAGATGACCCATACCACAAAAATAACAATTACAAAAATCGAATATATTAATACAAAATCCACTATCTTTTACCCTTAAAATAATTCATAAATCCTAGAATGGTAGGTGCCCAAAAAGCTATAAAAATAGCATCTAGCTTTTTACCGCTAAGAAAAAGTACTTCAGAAACAACTATAATGGACAAAACAACCAAGAGTAATATACAGTTCATTACCCCGATTCGTTGAATAAAATTTTTAATCATCGCCTTAGTACAAATCTTACTTAAAGTTAGTAATTAATTTAACATAAAAGTTATTTTTATTAGGTTTTCTTTAACAATTACTAATTCCAAATGGAATTTGTATTGAATAAAAGAAATTTATAAAAAATAGCCTCCAGCACAAATTGATAAGGAAATGTAAAAAACATTTAGCCTATCTAACATCAATTTATTATACTGCTAAGGTATATCAATAATCGCAATAAACCTGCTTATAAAAATCTTATACCTGCAACAACAACTACTCCTTATTTCTTTCGCTATTGATAAAACTTAGTAAAGCCGCAACCAAAATAACACAAACCAAGACGAAAATACCTATCATTAATATTCCGTTACTCCAATTAACCAAAGGATAAAATGTATGCATACTATAGAAATTAGATTACCTATTCAAAATTGTTGGTATTCAAACCAAACATATAATAAAGAAGACAAAAACTGACCAAAAGCGGTAGCGCAAATAAACCGGCTACAACAAGAGCACAAATGAAGAAGGGCCGTCTACCATACCTAAATACACATAAAACCTCCAATAATTACGATTATAGTTCGGAAGGTCCTGTTTAAAATACCCATGCTTATTTTCATACCCAATTTGTTCTAGCATTCCTAAACGACTGTAATGCGACTTTTTATAGATAAAAGAGCAAGCGACCATTGTATAAAAACTACTAGTTACACCGCAAAGTTATGCGAACATTGGTAAACGAAAAATAATGATTATCAGATTTATAAAGTAGAAGGACATACATAATTTGTCATAGCAACACCCTCTTCTTTGATTGCCCCAAAACCACCAGCTACATCGATAAGGTTATGGATGCCTCTACTTTTTAAAATAGATGCTGCAATTACGGAACGATACCCTCCTGCACAATGTACAAAAAACTCATTTTCCTTAGGGAAGTTAGAAAGGTAGTTATTCAGATTGCTCAAGGGGGTGTGCATAGCATCAAGAACATGCTCTGATGCATATTCACCCTCTTTACGAACGTCAAAAGTAGGGGTCTGCTCGACTGCTACTTTTTCTTTAAAATCCGCTGCGGATACCGAAATGATACTATCCGTTTCCTTTCCTTCGGTTTCCCATGCGTCTATACCACCCTTTAAATAGCCTACCGTTCCATCAAATCCTACTCTAGATAATCTAGTGATAGCCTCCTCTTCCTTGCCCGCTGGTATCACCAAGAGTAAAGGTTGTTTGGTATCTGCAATTAAAGCCCCAACCCAGGGCGCAAAATCCCCATTAAGGCCTATAAAAATAGAACGTGGAATATGCTTGGTCACAAACTCATTTTGATGCCTTACATCCAAAATAAAAGCTTCTGTAGTGTTGGCTGCCAACTCAAATTCCTCTGGGGACATTGCCGTTGTTCCCCTATCCAATACAGTAGCAATATCTTCGTAACCTTCCTTGTTCATTTTTACATTCAAAGGAAAGTATTTTGGTGGAGGCAATAGTCCGTCCGTCACCTCTTTCACAAACTCTTGCTTGGTCATATCGGCGCGTAGCGCATAATTCATTTTCTTCTGGTTGCCCAAGGTGTCCACGGTTTCCTTCATCATGTTTTTACCACAGGCCGAACCTGCACCATGCGCCGGATATACGATAACATCGTCAGCCAAAGGCATAATTTTGTTTCGTAAACTATCAAATAGCGTTTCTGCAAGTTGTTCCTGTGTAATGTGGGCTGCTTTTTGTGCAAGGTCTGGCCTTCCCACATCACCCAAAAATAATGTATCCCCAGAAAAAATCGCATAATCTTTACCCTCGGCACCCTTTAAGAGGTAGGTGGTACTCTCCATGGTGTGGCCTGGTGTATGCAGTGCCTTAATGGTAAGCGCTCCCAATTTAAATTCTTGACCATCGGTAGCAATAATCGCATCAAAAGAAGGGTTGGCAGTAGGACCAAATACGATAGGAGCACCAGATTTTTTAGATAAGGTAACATGGCCGCTCACAAAATCGGCATGAAAATGGGTCTCGAAAATATATTTTATTTTTGCGCTGTCTGCCACTGCACGGTCCATATACGGCATTACTTCACGCAAAGGATCTATAATAGCGACTTCTCCATTACTCTCTATATAGTAGGCACCTTGTGCCAAACATCCCGTGTAAATCTGTTCTATTTTCATAAATTCCACTTATTTCATTAAAATACACTGTTCTACACTTTTGAACCCTGCATCGTTTTCTTTTTACACCGATTTTCATAGGCAATACGTGAGCTTACCTCAGACACAGCCTTGGGGTTATCATAGAAAGCTACAGCCTCTTTTGTTTTTACAAATAAATACGCTCTATTCAATTCATTGATGATACCACTACTAAATATAATATCCCTAGTGGGTCCAATCGCTCCCGCGATGTAGAACTGTACTCCCATATCATGGATCACCTGTATCGTCTTCGTTAACATAGCTGCCGCCGTGGAATCAATATAGTTTATGGCTTCCGCATTTAAAACAACACCTTTCAATGCTCCCCCTTTTTTATGTACTTCTTTCAACAATTGGTTCTTAAAAAAAGTTGAATTCCCAAAATACAATTGGGCATCAAAGCGCACAATAAGCAAATCTTCCCTAGAGGTTATTTCATCGCCAAAACGCTCTATATTTTTATAATAGTCGGTATTCCTTACATTACCTAACACGGCAAAATGTGGTTTTGAAGTCCTATAAACCATTAACAATAATGAGCTTAACATACCTATAAAAATCCCTTCTTTAATCCCTAAAAAAAGAGTGGACAAAAAGGTAATCAGTAAGACTACGAACTCATCTCGCCTATTATCCCAAAGTTTTTTGGCATAGCTAACATCAATCAAGCTGAAGACAGAAACCATGATGATACTAGCCAAAGCCGCATTGGGTAAAAATTGAAAAATTGGCGTTAAAAATAATAAAGTCAACACCACTAAAATTACGCTATAGAGCCCAGCCAAATTGGTTTTTGCTCCCGATTGCTGATTTATGGCCGACCGAGAAAAACTAGCAGTGACGGGATAGGCCTGAAAAAAAGACCCTATAATATTAGAAGACCCCAGAGCCAATAATTCCTGATTTGGTTCTATGGTCTCCGCGCCACTTTGAACTTCCAATGCTTTACCTATTGAAATTGCTTCCAAATATCCAACCAAAGCCAAAGCCAAGGCTATGGGCCACAACTTTTCCAAACTGTCCCATTGGAGATTTGGCATCACAAAATTTGGTAATCCACTAGGAACGGTACCTACCAATGCCACACCATAATCGTCAAGCTTAAGCGCATATACGGCCACCATAGCCAATACCACAACAATTAAAATACCTGGAAGACGACGGTTCCATTTTTTAAATACTAAAATTAATAAAATACCTGCGACACCTATACCTAAGGAATACGAGTTTATTTCAAATAGATTGCTATATGCATCCATTAAAAGTATATGAAACGTACTGCTATTGCTAGAAGAACCAGTTCCCAAAAGGTGTTTAAGCTGGCTTAACATAATTATAATAGCAGCTCCGGATGTGAATCCGCTGATAACAGGTTTGGAAAGGAAATTTACCAGAAAACCCATGCGTAATAACCCTAAAACCATCTGCATGGCCCCAACAAGAAAAGCCAAGACCGCCACCATGGCGATGTATTGTTCTGGGCCAGCTATGGAAAGTGTCCCCAAACCAGCTGCTACGAGTAGGGAATCCATAGCAACAGGACCTACTCCAATTTTTCTGGAAGTACCGAGAAACACATAGGTGAGTACCGGTAAAAAGGCAGCATATAGACCGTAAACCGGGGGAAGACCTGCAATCATTGCATAAGCCATGGCCTGCGGCACCAAAACAATACCCACAGTAAAACCAGCTATCAGGTCTTTTGCAACGTAGCTCTTTTTATAAGTGGTGATCCACTGTATAAATGGAAAAAATCGGTTCACAATACGAAGTTACATAATAATGACCGTTCCCCTGCTTGTGGTTTTGGAAAGGTGCTTATGCAAACCAATTTCAGTTAATCATTGAGCTTCCCTAAAAACACATTTACTTTGGGGTGTATCGGATTTCCTGAAGTTCTTCGCAGCAGTACAGCCTGACCTGAGTGCCAAACGGCATCTTCTATTGGTCCGTTTATCTGGTTCCAAAATGGAAATTCCGAATTGCCGTTTTCCCGAATAAAAACAATAGAATGTTTGGATATATCATCGGAAGTCAAAAACAGCGTACTGGCCTGCCTAAAATTCTCCAAGGTGGCAAAACGCATTTCCAAGTGGCTCATTGTTAGCTGTCCTTTGGTGAAATCTGTAGGTACTAGTTTTGCGGAATTCAAAATGGTTCTGGATAGACCATAGATATGACCTAGCGTCTGCTCCAAAGTTCTAGCGTCTACACTTGGTTTATAGCTTAAATCAGCCTCTGTTAAACCTTCCGTGGCCCAATAATAGCGAAAACCCAAACCATCTACCATTCTGGAAATCATTGCTCCTGGTGTATAGTCGAGTGGTGCAGTTGGAATCTTGGCATAGTAAGAACTAGCCTCATTCGTTTCTTGAGAAAAACTGTTTAGCCAGCATAATATGACTAAAAAAAATACGGCACTTTTCATAAATCATTTATTTAGTTGTGCAGCGGTTTTAAAAACACAGTATACTCTTTGGAATTACCATCCAATGTAGAAAATCCTTCATGTAAGTTTTCTTGTGCCACGGCATAAGGATAAAAGGTTATAGGCTCTATACAGACCATATTGGACACTTCTGTCCAAAGCATAAAACTAGTAAAACCAGTTGTAGTAATTTCTAAAGGCTGCCTATCTGAAAGGACCATTTTTTTACAATTTGGAACGTGGAGCGCGCTGCTTCCAACAGCCAACACCTCAGCGATAGAAATAGATTTAACATTGGTTTTTATAGTTGCGCTAGCTGTGTGTAAATTAAAAGCCGGATGGTAGCCCAGCATATAAGGCATACCGATTTTTCCTGCTATTTTAAAGCTTATCTCTAAACCATTATCTATAAGTTGGAACGTTTTGGTAAATTCGAAATCATACGGCCATGACAAGGTTTCCTCTGAAGATTTTTGGGGAAATTTTGAGTTATGTACAACTGTATTCGCTTTATACCGTTTCGTAAAAACTACTTTTGCTGCTGTTTGCTGCGTTACCTCGTACTGCATTTCGCGTAGTAGTCCATGCTGATCCTGTATCGCTTCTCCCATTGGAGTAAGCACCCTAAAGTTTGCTTTATTTGTAGGTCCTATAATGGGAAACATTTCCGTATCCGAGCTACGCCATCCTGGACTTCCTTTTTGATGGATAAACTCATTTTCAGATACTCTATAGCCAACCAATTCTCCTACATCGATTCTTACGGTTTGGTTTCCTAGACTAAGCACAGTACTTTTCTCCATAAAAGTTTAATGATTTGAACACTATTAAATAGATGTAACTATCTACAACTACGCAAAGACCCTTTTATTTTTCCTAGCCCTAAAGGGAAATAAAACGGAAATTGGCTGACTTTAATACTAGAGAAATAGGTGTAAATATATTGAAAACTACTTCCTCAAATTTGAGAAAAACGCTTACAATCCATCTATTTCAGTATCCATCCATAGCAACCTATTCTCTATCCAATCGGTCAAATACCCTAACTCTTGTTCAGAGGTATTTCCAACAAAATTATTGGGCCAAATGTACGTTCCTAACACAGGCCATCTTATAAAGTTATTTTTTGTAGCCGCGGAAACACTTAACAAAGCTGTATAGAAATCAATTTTTGACAAAATAGCTCCATTTGACAAGCTACTACCGCGTAGTTCGTTCCATCTAGATTGTAACTTGGCCACATAGGAAGGGTCTTGCAAAAGACGTTCCCACCAAAAAGGCACCAGTAAAAAATCCTGCGGACAACGCTGATTAAATTGGTAAGCCCATACATTGGTGCTTCCACCATCACAATAATCGGCATTCCCAAAGGCAAGATTAAAATCCCAAATGGGTCCCATTTTTAACTTTTCATTTTTATCCTTATGCATATACGTGCTTATACGATAGCCGTCTACGTTATTGGAAAGCTCGTTCAGAATAAAGAAATCGATAAAACTATCCACATCTATAAAGGCCTCGTAACCGGTTTCTATGTTCGTAAAAGCATCAGAAGCTAAAGCCGCCTCAAACTGACCTACATAATTGGAGATATACGTTTTCTGTTCCATGGTAATATCCGCTGCATCCGGTTCCTCGTATAGGAAATTAATTTCTTGCCCTAAATTAGCATTGGGCGGGGCAACGGTCGATACAAAAGAATTTTGATCATTATAGCCCTCTCCTAAATTGGTGCCAGCAGTCTTGTCTATCTTTAAAATATAACCACCCGTTACATCTTCTCCTGAGTTTTCGTCTTCTTTCAGTTTATTAATATCGATGCGACCAGAATCCCTTTTTAGCTTTTCCATGAATACATACACTCCTTGATACGAGTCATTTATGGTAACCTCTACAAATTTTGTCCTACTCGCATATTGGTTCATATCTCTGGATAAATCATAAATCAACATATTCCGCATTAGGGATTTATCGCTGTATGGCGCGTATAAAATCCAATCTTCCTCTTCCGGAAATTCAAGTACGGGGACATCCAAATCCTCATTAGCGGCATCCCTAGTTTCAAACCCAAATGATTTTTTTGGAAACATTTGAGAGGAAGCTCCTCTAATTTCAATACCCATTCCTCCCTCATAAGACACCGCATCCCCTTCTATAATTGTAAACGTAGCATCTATCTTCGGCTCATCTACAATTTGGTTTCCATTCGTAGAAATAGCGACCAAGGGTAACCTGTCTTCGGGTGAAATTACCGTTTCCTCTTGCTCTTCCTCTTGCTCTTCCTCTTGTTGAATGGATGGTGTATCGTTCGAACTACAGTTGAAAAGAAATAGCGATAGCACTAGTAGCACCAAGTTATTTGTTGCGAAAAAATAGTGAGAAAATTGGATTTTCATCGGCTTAATTTTTAACTAAGATACCAAAAGTAATGCATACCGAGTATTGACCAGCCTTATACAAAAAGCTGCAATAAACACATTAAGAAACCATGACTATAAAATACTAAAGCTGATGTTTTAACATCAATAAGCATTTAACTCAAGAATACTTTCTCACCATTCACTTTAACGCATCAGTTTATACAGACTGTACACTTAAATTTACTGGTTTATCAACCTATAAATAAGCAATGCGGTTCTTTTCGTTAGTGCCTCTATGGTATTCAGATTAACCGTTTCCTCCGGAGTATGCGCTCCCCTACCCATGGTTCCAAGACCATCTAAACAAGCTACATAATCCGCCACAAAAGAAGTATCCGCTGCTCCTCGTTTACCTGGGTCGTAGGCTAATACCGCTCCTTGTCCTAAATCGGTACTGACCACATTCAGTTGTTTCAATAATTCCAAATTGGATGCTTTTGGCCCCATAGCGGGATAACTATCCGTGAACGTCACAGTTGCTGAAGTCATGGGTAGATTATTTGCTACTATTTCACGCATTTTTTCCCTAGCACCCTCCTTTTGCTCCTCGGATATAAAACGAAGTCCACCACGAACTTCTGATTTTTGAGCCACTACATTTGACTTACCAAATACGGTTCCCTTGCTCGTAGCATCATCATATTCTACAAACGTACCCCCCATTAAGGTGCCTGGATTGAAGGTCAACAAATCTTCTCCTTTTACATCAGTATAAAAACGATGAAGTATACGGGACATTTCAAAAATAGCACCAGCTCCTGTATTTTCGCTAAAAATACCAGAGGAATGGGCACGCTTTCCTGTTACCTCAACTTTCCAACCAGAAGCGCCTCTACGAGCTACAGTGGCATAATTAAAGCCTGTAGAGGTCTCAAATCCAAGTGCAATATCACTCCGTTTTGCCGCGTCAATTAAATCTTTTCTGCTCACGGTCAAAGGCTTTCCGGTACTTTCCTCATCGCCTGTAAAAGCAACGATGATTTGAGCATCATTTAATAAGCCTTGCTCTTGAAGTGCCTTTAGCGCATATAGAATAATGACATTCCCACCCTTCATGTCATTTCCACCAGGTGCATGAGCAATACTATCATTGATTTTAGTAAACGTCTGAAACGGACTGTCTTCCTCGAACACCGTATCCAAATGACCAATCAATAGCAACTTCTTCCCTTTTTTTCCATTGGTTTCCGCAAACAAGTGGCCCGCCCTGTTCATCTCTTCCGGCATAGGAATCCAAGTAGTTTTCATACCTATGTTTTCAAAGGCAGTTCCAAAAACATCCCCTACTTTTTTTACTCCCGCTACGTTTAAGGAACCACTGTTAATATTGACTACCTGTTCCAGAAAACCAATAGCCTCCGCATTATTAGCTTCAATACTTTTAATAAATTTCTTTTCGGTCCTCGATAGGTTTTGTGCAGATAATGATACTACAAACAACATGACCGAACATACTAAAGCTATTCCTGATCTCAACATAGGATATATTTTTTCTATTAATTTTACTAGTTACTCTAAGAACCCCTGCTCACGCATCCACTCATCGTTAAACATCTTTCCAACATACCTACTACCGTGGTCATGGAACAAAACCACGACTACATCGTCCTTCGTAAAATGTTCTTTTAATTGTAACAAACCTTTTATAGCAGCACCGGCAGAATTACCTAAAAACATAGCTTCTTCCTTTGCTAAACGTTGAGTGTATACCGCAGCATCTTTGTCCGTTACCTTAGTAAAACCATCAATGACCCCAAAATTTACATTTAGGGGTAGAATATCCTCACCTATTCCTTCTGTTATGTAGGGATAAATTTCCTTTTCGTCAAAAACCCCCGTTTCATGGTATTTCTTAAAGACGGAACCATAGGTATCCACACCCCAAATCTTAACATTGGGATTCTTCATTTTTAAATACGAACCTACTCCAGATATGGTTCCGCCAGTTCCAACACCAACGACAAAGTGCGTTACCTTCCCATCCGTTTGTTTCCATATCTCTGGTCCGGTACTCAAAAAATGGGCCTTGCAATTAGAAGGATTATCATATTGATTTACGTACCAAGAATTGGGTATTTCGGTGGCTAGTCTTTTAGCCGTGCTGTAGTAGCTTCTAGGATCTTCAGGAGCAACATCTGTTGGGCAAACATGTACTTCGCTTCCAACCGCTCGAAGAATATCCATTTTTTCCTTCGATTGCTTATCGCTTATCACACATATCATTTTATAGCCTTTGATGGTCGCTGCTAAAGCCAATCCCATTCCAGTATTCCCAGAAGTACCTTCAATAATAGTGCCCCCCGGTTTTAAAACTCCGGCTTCTTCAGCATCATCAATCATTTGAAGTGCCATACGATCTTTGACCGAGTTTCCCGGATTGAAGGTCTCGTACTTTGCCAAAACCAAGCACGGCAGTTCGGCCGTTAATTTATTCATTTTTACCATGGGCGTATTCCCTATGGTTCCCAAAATATTTTCTACGTATTCCATGTTACTTTTACTTGTTACTAATGAGGATTAATGCGACATCAATCTAAAAAACACCATTTACATCCCAAGTTCTACGTCAGGTTTCCTATTCCCTTGTACTTACATTAATTACATATTATTACTCAAAACGGATGGCTTTGACCGGCGTAATTTTTGTGATGATATACGATGGTACGAGCAGCATTAAAAGGCACAAGACCATAACGCCAACATTCAAGTAGACTACCGTCATTATATCCATATGTACTGGAATATATTCTATATAATATTCCTTAGGATTGGGAAACTTAAAAGGTTTAAAAACCTCTTGGATATAAATAAACCCTAAACCAATCAAATTACCCCAGAACAAACCAATACCGATAAGATAGGCCGCATTATACAAAAAGACTTTTCGTATACTCCAATTATTGGTGCCCAATGCCTTTAGTATTCCAATCATGGGGGTGCGTTCCAAAATCAAGACTAATAAAGCCGTAATCATATTAAAACCGCATACCACCATTAAAATACCAATAATTAATATGATATTAAAATCGAACAGTCCTATCCATTCAAAAATATTTCGGTATTTTTCCTTAAGCGTTTTAGTGTCCAAGTCGGACAAGGTCTTTGCGTAAATCAGTTTGCTTTTTTCATCAATAGCATCAAAACTATCCAAGAATATTTCAAAATTCCCTACCTCATCTTCGGTCCACTTATTCATTCGTTGAATGTGCCGTATGTCTATAAACAAAAAGAGTTCATCTATTTCTTCAAAACCACTATCGTAGATACCCTTGATGGTAAACTTTCGTTGATTGGGCAAGGCATTAGTGTTCTCATTTTTTAGAAAAAAAGTGAAAAAGGAGTCGCCAACCTTCATGTTCAATCTATTAGCCATGAGTTTGGACATTAAGACGTCTCCGTTTAATCCAGCATTATAACTCGGTAATTCACCCACAACCAGATACTCTTCCAGGGCTTCCCAATTATAATCGTCCCCTACACCTTTAGCAATAACACCCTCAAATGTTTCTGAAGTACGTATAATACCCGCCTTTGTTGCCACCGCCTGCACGTGCACAACACCATCAACACTGTTAAAATTGGGATAAAAATCTTGATTTTTGGATACTGGTACTACCGAAACCTCCGAATTATTATTATCGTAATTATAGATTTGAACATGCCCGTTAAAAGCAGTAACCTTTTCCCGAATTTTGTATTTAAGACCTACTCCTGTGGCAATGGCAATCAACATCATAACCAATCCCAAAGCAATGGCTGCAATAGCGATTTTTATTATTGGTGCGGAAATGCTAATTTTATGCTCCTTACCCGTAATAAGCCGTTTGGCAATAAAATACTCTAGGTTCAAATGATGTTATTTATATACAATTTCAAAAATACAGTTTTATTATCGTTTTTGATATGCGCTGGATGTGGAAACCCGGCCAAATCCATGAAAGAAAAAACGACTAACAACAGCAAAATAGAAGCACCTATACGTATTAAACCCATCATGGTGGCCGCAAACCGAACAGCAAAGTACGTACCGCTGCTGAAGAACAAAAAAATAGCAGTCGTGGCCAACCAAACCAGTGTTATTTTTAACAAAGAAATCAATACGCATTTGGTGGATTCTTTATTGGCATTACAAATAAATATAAAAAAAGTATTTGCACCAGAACACGGGTTTAGAGGCCAAGCAGATGCCGGCGAAAAGGTAGCCGACGGTACGGACCCTAAAACAGGACTTCCGCTAATCTCTCTATACGGTAAGAACAGAAAGCCCTCGCAAGCACAATTAAAAGACATAGATTTAGTTCTCTTTGACATTCAGGATGTCGGCGTGCGGTTTTATACCTACATCGCTACCTTGCAACTGGTGATGGAAGCCTGTACTGAAAAAGGTATTCCGGTCATTATACTTGACAGACCCAATCCCAATGCGCACTATGTAGACGGTCCTACGATGAAAGCAGAGCATATCGGGTTTTTAGGGATGACAGAAATACCATTGGTATACGGGATGACCATAGGGGAATATGCCCAAATGATTAACCAAGAAGGATGGTTAGAAGGAAAAAAGAAAGCCGAACTGACTGTAATTCCATTAGAAAATTGGACGCGAGACATGGCGTACCACCTACCTATAAGACCCTCTCCAAACCTACCCAATGATACGTCCATATCCCTATACCCCAGTCTTGGGCTTTTCGAAGGCACCAATACCAATGCGGGCCGCGGTACGGAATTTCAGTTTCAACGCTACGGAGCTTCTTTTATGGATTCCACACAATATGATTTTAATTATGTTCCAAAACCCAACTTTGGCTCCAAATATCCTAAGGAAGAAGGTAAAACGTGTTATGGAAAAGACTTGTCCGACACACCAAGAATGAACGAAATATCTCTAAGATGGCTTATAGATGCCTACCAAAACACTACTGATAAGTCAAAATTCTTCCGTACTACTGGTTTCACAAAGCACGCAGGAACAGAAATACTTCAAAAACAGATAGAAGCAGGTAATTCTGAAGCTGTAATCAAGGCCACTTGGCAGGCTGATATTGAAAAATTCAACAAGATTAGGCTAAAGTATTTAAGATACTAAAAACTTACTCTTTTGAAATATGAAAAATACCATCTCCTTGGTTCACAATTGGAGATTGGTTAACGCAAATAACATACCCTGAAAATTGTGATTTAATAGCACGTTCAAAAGAACCAAAAGGGTCGGAGATACTACCTAAAACAGTCCCTTTTTCTACTTTTTCTCCTGGTGCTATGTAAGGGTGCATCATACCAGAATAACCAGCGCGTATCCAAGTGGAATTTTGTATTATGATAGGGCTGGATTCGACTGCATTGCCTTCAGTAAGTTCATTTTCAAAATTACGCATTCCCAAATGTTGCATGACGCGCAATGCACCGTGTAAACCGGTTTTGGTTATTTCATCATCTATGTGAAGTGATTTACCACCCTCGTACAGCAGTACTTTTTTATCTAGCTTATGAATGTTTCCCATAAAGATTTCTCCCTACGTGCAGATTTAATAATGAAGGAAGGACTAAAAACCTTTGCGAGCTCAAGACTAGCAATGTCATGCTTACCAATACGAACTTGTGGTACGATAAACCTACTATCCCCACCAGTATGATAGTCTATGCAGTAGTCTACTAATGGAGCTATTTCCTTTATGATATGGTACGCAAATCTACTTGCCAAAGAACCCCGTGGACTGCCAGGAAACACACGATTTAAGTCTCTCCCATCAGGAAATTGTCTCGCCTGATCCAAAAAACCAAATACATTTACCACTGGAATACATATAACCATTCCCAACTCTGGCTTATTGTATTCTTTAGAAATGAGTTGTCTTACAATCTCAATACCATTAATTTCATTACCATGAATTCCGCCAGTTACAAGCAATGTAGGCCCTTCTTTCTTTCCCCGCTCTACAATTATAGGTACTTGAATTTTTATCGGCGTATGTAACTTGGCAATATCTAAATTTAACTGAACTCCTTTTCCTTTGGCAATGATTTGCCCTAATACTTCAATTTCCTTATTCAACATTGCGCTCCATATGCTGAATTATCTTACTTGCGATACCTTTTCCTGTTGCTAATTCTATTCCCTCGAATCCTAGAGATGAGTGTACTTCTAAAATTAAAGATCCTGTTGCCGATTGCAACATATTTACCCCAGCAACACCAAGTCCCAAGACTTTGGCTGCTTTTATGGCCGCATTCTCTTCTTCATCTGTAAGTTCAATAATGTTGGCTGAACCACCTCTGTGCAGATTGGAACGAAATTCACCTTCTTTACCCTGGCGTTACATCTATCCAACCACCACTCCGTCAATAACAAAAGCCCTAATATCCGCACCTTTGGCCTCCTTGATAAATTCCTAAACGATAACCCTAGCTTGTGATCCATTGAAAGCCTCTAATATGGGTTCTGCAGAATTCCGGTTGTACGCTAATACAACACCAATACCCTGAGTACCTTCCATTAATTTTATAACCACAAGTACACCAGCAGCTTTGTGTATAATTGCGCCTACATTTTTAAAATAGTTACTAAAAACTGTTTTTGGAAACCCCAAACCAGCCCTTGATAATATCCGAAGGCCTCTTAATTTGTCACGTGACCTTACCAAGGCTTGAGATTCTAATGCCGTAAATACTTTCATCATTTCAAATTGACGAACTACTGCAGTTCCATAAAAGGTAATAGAAGCACCTATACGAGCAATAACCCCATCAATATCGTCAATTTCCTTTCCTTGATAAATGCGTCCTGGCTTTTTTTTCTATAATAAGATCACATTTAGTATGGTCTATAATCTGCATCTCGTGCCCTTTGGCGACCCCAGCTTCAATAAGGCGTTTAGTAGCATATAGATGTTGAGAGAGAATAACAATTTTCATGAATTATTTTAAATTAGGGTTAGTTCTGGATTAAAGCTAAAGCTCGTTAATCTAATAACTAGGAAAGATAAGATAGTTTGATTAAAGGATATTTAAACCTATTACAATTATAAAATTTGGAAGGTGCGATTTGAGCCGTTTTAAAATAAACAGTTAAGCAAAAAGACTAAAAATGATTTTATCCTAGTATATACACAACAAATTTCTTTACTAACTATACAGCAACATTCCCTTCTCTGTTGTCAATGGCTGAAGGTTTACGATACCTATGAAAAGGTTGCTTCAATAGTCCCTTAATACTCGAATTCTCTTTTTCGTTGGGGAAGGTATCTACGCCATAAGTGATTTTTTCACGATTAAGGGCCATATACGTTCCGAACATGTGATCCCAAATAGAGAAAATATTTCCATAATTAGAATCTGTGTAGGGTAATTTGTAATGGTGATGCACCTTGTGCATATCAGGAGAAATAAGCAACCAACTTATAGCGGTATCCAGTTTTGTGGGCAACTTAATATTTGCATGATTAAATTGGGAAAGCACTACGGAAAGACTTTGATACAGCATGATAATTCCCACCGGAGCACCTACCAGAAAAACCCCTAATAGCGTAAACATATAACGAATCAGACTTTCTAAAGGATGGTGTCTATTGGCAGTCGTAGTATCCACATTATGGTCGGAATGATGCACCAAATGCACCATCCACAGCGGCTTCACTTTATGTTCTACAAAATGTGCAGTGTAGGCACCTATCAAATCTAACAGCATTACCCCCAAAACTACATATAGCCAAAAGGGTATTTTTGGCAACCAATTGATGATTCCAAAATTATTAACCACCGTCCAATCCGAGGTTTTCAATAGTAAAAATGCTAAGGGGAAATTGATAATAATCGTCGTTAACGTAAAAAACATATTAGGCAATGCATGCTTCCATTTCTTATACCTGACACTAAATAAAGGTACAATACCTTCTAAAATCCAGAAGAATGTGATGCCCCCTACTAAAATTAAGGTTCGATGTAAGGGTGGTATGGTTTCGAAATAAGTAATCAATTGTTCCATGCTTTAAATATACTTATTTTACTTTTCAGTAGTTAAATTCAGAGTTCACGGTATTATAAAGGATGTATTTACTGTATTCTTAATGCTACTATATTCCGCCAACTCTTTTCTTCATCTCCTCCACAATATTAAATGCAGCAGGACAAATAGCCACGTTTTTAAGGGTAAGGTTACTTATTTGCTGAAACTTTTTTCGGTTGGTATGTGGAAACTCTCGGCACGCTTTGGGTCGCACATCATATATAGAACAGTAGTTATCCGTACCTAAAAATGTACATGGAACCCCTTGGAGCACATAATCATTTTCCTCATCCAGATGCAAATAGGTGTCTATAAATTTTTGAGGTTTTAAACGAAAGTGTTTGGCGATGCGCTCAATATCGGCATTGGTAAAAAGTGGCCCAGTAGTCTTACAGCAGTTGGCACAGGTAAGACAATCGGTGCGTTGAAATTCTTCTTTATGTAATTCCTGCATCAAATAATCTAGATTTTTTGGCGGCTTCTTTTTTAGCTTGGCAAAAAACTTCTTGTTTTTAGTATGCTTTTCCTTGGCCTTTACAGGTAATTCGGTAATTGTTTTCTCCATCACATAAAAGTTTCAGTTCAAAACTAGGGAAGTCGTTCTAAAAAACGGGATTTTTGCATTGCAAAACCATCAATTTGGAAAAAGATATACTAGGCAACGCGCTATTAGATTTCCACAACGGAGACTATACCTCCGATATCATCACATACTCCTCCCTGGAGGAAGAAGATGTATTGCCCCTCCCATACCTTTTTAGGAATTATGAGCAAATGCCGAATCTTGAGAAACAAGCTTTGGAACTTTGCAGGGGCTCTACTTTGGATATAGGGTGCGGAGCGGGAAACCACAGTTTATATTTACAAAAAAAAGGACTCGTGGTGTCTTGTATGGACCAATCTCACGGCGCCATAGCGGTATGCAAATCTAGGGGTATAAAAAAGACTAGTCAAGGTACGCTCCTCGATTTTGACCTTGGTAAGTATGACACGCTCCTACTTCTAATGAACGGCATTGGTATTTCGGGTCGACTAAAACATATAGACATGTTTTTAAACAAATTAAAGTCGCTTTTGAACGAAGGAGGACAAATACTTTTGGACTCCAGCGATATCCTTTATATGTTTGAGAGGGATGAAGATGATGGGTATTGGATTCCGGAAGACGTAGCGTATTATGGAGAAGTGAGCTTTACTATGGAATACAAGAACCAAAAAAGCGATAAATTCCCATGGCTATACTTGGATTTTAATACCTTGCAAAGAGCGGCAGCGTTTAACGGACTCGTATGTGAACTAGTAATTGAAGGAGAACATTTCGACTACTTAGCTAGATTAAGTTTAAAAACGTACTAAATGGGCACGTTTTTTGCAGTGCGAGGTTATAAAAATTGTGTATGAAGAATTCTAAAAGGCTTTTGGTACTTATGTCTTGTGTGTTTATTTTGATAGGTTCTCATAGTTGTTCCAAAGAGGAGGCTCAACCAAAAGAAATAAATAAAACACCTAACTTACAAACAACAGGGGATTCCGCAAACGATATTCTTTCAAATACCAATTTTGATAAAATACTAATTGAAATTGCCCATGTTTCCGGTTTTAGACCGAGAGAACAGACCATCACACAATTTACCGATTTCCTTAGACAGTATACATTTAAACAGAACATAGCCGTACAGTATTTAGAATTGGAATCCCCCGATGAAGAAGACTTGACCCTTGAAGAAATTTCAGATTTAGAAATAGAGAACAGAACTGCCTATAACGACGGAAAAACGTTGGCAATTTATATCTATTTCGCAGATGCTCCTTCAGAAGGAGATGATATGTCAGAAGGCTTAGTTACCGTAGGGGCAGTGTATAGAAACACCTCAATGATTATCTATGAAAATACTATTAGAAGATTAGCCTCTCAAAACCCGTCAATATCGGTTACAGATGTGGAGTCTGCGACGTTAAACCATGAGTTTGGACATTTATTTGGACTGGTAAACCTTGGCTCAACACCTGTAAATGACCATGAAGACCTTGAGGCACCAAACCACTGCAATGTAGTAGGCTGTTTAATGCGCGCAGAACTACAACTTGGAGGCGGTGCTAGCAAAAGCACTACAGAGCATAATGGTTTAAAAGCAAGCTGTAATCTGTCTGGAAATACGATGATGCGATTATTGCAATCTAAAACCAGCAAAAGCTACACGGTTGATTTAGATTCGGAATGTGTACTTGATCTAAGGGCAAATGGTGGTAGGTAAAAAATAACTATTATGTTTAGGCTTCATAACTCTTACTATGTCTTGTTTACTTACGTTCTTGAGAATACTGGGGTCCGTCCTGATTTTCAAGACTTTAAAACATATTTTATAGCAGCGTTACAATAAATTCTATACTCCTTAACTCAGCATAAGTCTCAGTCAGCTTAGCAAAATAACTTGTACTACAGAGGACATAGGAAACTAACAGCTTTTCCTTAAGGAATATTCAAATATTTATGGGTTTGTAAGGACACCTTCCACTTGGGGTTTTTCATAACGTAATCCACAATCAGCGGCGTTACTTTATCGCGCACGCTCCACTCAGGCTGCAGGTATAAAATACAGTCTTTGTTGGTTTTTTTAGCCTGTTCTTCTGCAAAATAAAAATCGTGCTTATTATAAACAATTACCTTAAGCTCATGCGCCTCGTCATAAATGCGCCCTTCAGGTAATTTGTTCTTTTTAGGAGACAGACAAATCCAATCCCAATCACCGCTTAGCGGGTAGGCTCCTGAGGTCTCAATATGCGTTTTTAATTGTTTTGCTTTTAAGGAAGACGTCAGTGGACCCATATCCCAAGTTAACGGCTCACCTCCTGTAACTACTATTGTATCTGAATATTTAGCGGCATTGGCTACAATAATATCGATATTGGTAGGGGGATGGGTATCCGCATTCCAGCTCTCTTTAACATCGCACCAATGACAACCAACATCACAGCCCCCTACACGTATAAAATAGGCCGCGGTTCCTTTATGAAAACCTTCACCCTGTATGGTATAAAACTCCTCCATTAAAGGAAGCATAACTCCCTTATCAACCAAAGCAAGTACCTCTTGTTTTTCCATCTTGCAAAGATACGAATAACAAGTGCTAATATTTAAGAACAATGGGGTGCTCTTTTTTACTTAACAAGTGCTGAGAAACAATGACATAAACAAAGCTGTTAATTACATTTAATAACCCCATAGAAAATCTGTCGTCCCATTCCTTAAAATCAGCTATTTTTATCAAAAATAAAGAAGATGGGTTCCAAAGAGGGTTTCTTTACACATATTGAAAAAGGATATACTACCAAGGGCGATTTCATAATAATGGGAGCAGCCATCCTAGACAAAGAGGCCGTCACCAATGCGTTAGTGAAAATACCTTTAAAAACCCTTAACCGTCATGGACTCATTTCAGGGGCAACTGGAACAGGAAAAACAAAAACATTACAAGTTTTGGCAGAAAACCTATCGGAAAAAGGTATTCCTGTTTTATTAATGGATTTAAAAGGGGATTTAAGCGGACTAGCACAACCCAGCCTAGGACACCCAAAAATTGATGAACGCCATGCTAAAATTGGCATGCCCTTTGAAGCAAAAAGCTTTCCAATCGAAATCCTATCGCTATCCGAGCAAGACGGAGTTAAGATGAGGGCAACGGTTTCCGAATTCGGGCCTACCCTACTCTCTCGTATTTTAAACCTTAGCGAGACACAACAAGGCATTGTTGCCGTAGTCTTTAAATACTGTGATGACAATAAGCTGCCTTTGTTAGATCTTAAGGACTTTAAAAAAGTACTCCAATATGCCACTGGTACCGGAAAAGCTGAATTTGCTAAGGAATATGGCCGTATTTCAACAAGTTCTACCGGCTCCATTCTAAGGAAAATAATTGAACTCGAGCAACAAGGAGCAGACTTGTTTTTTGGAGAAAAATCATTTGAAGTAGATGATTTAACTAGAATAGATGAAAACGGCAGGGGTTACATAAACATTCTTAGACTGACCGATATTCAAGATAGACCTAAACTATTTTCTACCTTTATGCTGAGCTTGTTGGCGGAAATTTATGATAGCTTTCCAGAGCAAGGTGATAGCGATAGGCCTGAACTTATTATTTTTATTGACGAAGCTCATCTGATATTCAAGGAAGCATCAAAAGCACTGCTAGACCAGATAGAAAGCATTGTAAAATTGATACGCTCCAAAGGTATTGGACTCTATTTTGTAACCCAAAATCCCACCGATGTTCCCAACGAAGTACTGGCGCAGCTTGGACTTAAAGTACAACATGCCTTACGTGCCTTTACAGCAAGAGACAGGAAAGCCATAAAACTTACGGCGGAGAATTATCCGATTTCGGAATTTTACAATACCAAAGAAGTGCTTACCTCGCTGGGTATCGGGGAAGCGTTGATTTCTGCCTTAGATGAAAAAGGAAGGCCAACTCCTTTAGCAGCTACCTTATTACGCGCACCCATGAGTCGCATGGACATCCTCACTAACAAAGAGCTCAAAGCAGTAATTGATACATCAGATTTAGTTAAAAAGTATGGGGAAATTATAGACCGTGAAAGTGCCTACGAAATATTAAACAAAAAAATTGAAAAGGCCGAAAAATTAGCCGAAACAGAAAAAGCTAAACCTGCGAGAAGAGCAAGCACTCGCACTAGCACAAGACAAAACCCCATTATAAAAGTACTTACCAGCGCCACTTTTATAAGAGGCGTACTCGGGGTATTAAAAAAAGTAATGCGATAAATAATCAACCTAAGAAATAACGAATAGCACCTAATGAAATCAATCAAAACAATCATAATTATTTTTTCTTGCCTGCTTGCAACCCAATGCCAAAAAGAAAAAGACCCTAATTTTTTAATAGCCTCTAACCAGGTTGGAAAGCTAGACAAACAAAGTTTAGCCAGAGATCTTGAACTTATTTATGCCAAAGATTCACTGGTCATGGATACGGTAAAACTAAATTTCGGGAGTGGAGCGAGCAAAATTAAAATTTTTGAAAAAGGTGGTGCGCTATTGCTTACGCTGACCCCTAATTCTGACAGTATTCCTACGGTACAGAACGTTCAGATAAAGGACCCACGCTTTACGACATCAAATGGTGTTACCATCAAAAGTACCTTCAAAGATATTAAGGAGAAATACAAAATCAAGAAAATCATTACCTCTCTGAATAACGTTGTCATTTTACTTAAAGAAAATGATCTTTATTTCACTATTGATAAAGCAGAGTTGCCCGCCGCCTTACGCTATAATGCAAATACCACCGTAGAAGAAGTCCAAATTCCAGACAATGCCAAGATTAAATATATGATGGTGGGTTGGGACTAATGTTAATAAAAAAAGTAATACGTGCTCGTTTGCGTGTTTACTAGGTGCGAACAGAAGGTTTAAGTTAGAAACGAAAGTTGTCGCGACTAGGCAATCTGTTGCATAAAGCGAAAGACAAGAAAGTAGTTCAAGAGGAACTTAAAAATTTTAATTTGATTTCGCTTACCAGGTGTTCAAACGCAGAAACAAAAGCTTAGATAATAAGCTATAAATTATGAGTAAAAATTACAGGCTTTAAAAGTCTCCTTTTAGTGTTCCAGCTTCGGATAGAAAATATATTACAGAGCACTTTGGCATGGCCACGGACGGGAACGAACAACGTAGCATTGCCCCCATGATTGCTCCGCCCGGTTGGAGTGAACCTGCCCAAAATCTAGAATTTGATGGGTACACGCTAGTCGTGAAAGGAAAAAAAACTGGTTGTAGGTGGGGTAACGGATATTTTAAATGCTGAATAATCTTTTAAAGTAAATAAAAATAATAGTGTTCAATATTCTAATCCGTTTAAAGAACCCTGTGCGTACGTTTCAGTATGTACGCCAGCTTTAGTATGGATAAGGCGAATAGGGAAGAATAGCCCAATTTGATTGGAATCTGCTCTTGCTAACTAGACTCTTGGGATATTCCACCGTCTAATTTTTAAAATTCACTTCATATAGACAAATCACTATCACCTATTTACACACCTATAAAACGCTCCCTTCCACTCCGTTTCCTTAGTAAAAAGTCATAGCGAACTCTTTCTATTCATAAGCAAAATCTCAAAACCAAAGCTATTGGAATATAAAAAGCATTATGTATTTTTACGCTCCAAAACCTATGAAAAAAATCCGCTCCAATCTTGCCCCAAAAGCATATGGCATCCTTTTAAATCTATATGCCCTTATACATCCTAAAAAAGCAGCAGAAAAAGCGTTTTCCATCTTTTCTAAAGTTAGAAAAGGAAAGGTACTTCCTCACCAAAAAGCGTTTTTAGATAGAGCAAAAGACAAAAAAATACCTGTAGCGAACAATACCATACAAACGTACCGATGGAGCGGCAAAAAAGAAACAATACTACTGATTCACGGTTGGGAAAGTAATGCATGGCGCTGGCATAAACTTATTGAAAAACTGCAAGTAGCAAATTATAACATTATCGCGTTTGACGCACCTGCACACGGCTATTCTAGCGGAACTCACCTACATGTTCCTTTGTATGCCCAAGGATTACAAGCTATTATAAAGGCCTATTCTCCCAAATACCTCATCGGACATAGCATGGGCGGAATGACAGCCCTCTACAACGAATACTTGTTTCCCGATTTAACTGTTAAAAAAATAGTAACTATAGGTTCTCCTTCAGAATATCATGCAATAATGACCCATTTTAAACAGCTATTGAATTTCAATAATCGGGTATCCAAGATATTGCGAGCATATATTTTTAAGCGATTCGGTTTAAGTGAAACACAATTTTCTTCTGCTAGATTTGTACAAACCAACACCAAAAAAGGCTTACTATTTCACGACCGTTTGGACACTATTGCACCACATCACGCATCTAAACTTGTACATGAGGCATGGAAAGGAAGTACTTTAATTACCACAGAAGGCCTTGGACACTCCATGCACCAAGATGAAGTAAACGAACAAATAATTACTTTTTTAGCATCTTAAAATGATGTAATTTTATGTAAAATAAATGCCTTATGTCCAACGTCACTCCTTTTCACATTGCTATACCAGTACATAACCTCGCAGCATGCAGAATCTTCTATAGGGATGTATTAAAGTGCGAAGAAGGCCGCAGTAGCGATCATTGGGTAGATTTTAATTTATTTGGTCATCAATTGGTTATCCATTACAAACCAAAATCGGAAGAAACCAACCTGCATAGCAACCCTGTTGATGGCCACGATGTTCCTGTTCCACATTACGGTGTGGTACTCCCTTGGGAAACTTTTGAAAGCTTCTCTTCGGAGTTGCTTGAAAAAGATGTGGAATTTATCATTGAACCCTACATACGATTTAAGGGCCAAGTTGGGGAACAAGCGACCATGTTCTTCTTAGATCCTGCTGGTAACGCACTGGAGTTTAAAGCATTTAAAGACATGAAACAGCTGTTTGTAAAGTAAAACGATAATGAGGCCACAACCATTAATACCACTACTTAAAAAATATTATCGGTTATTTTTAGGTTGTAGTCTAATCCTCATTTCTATACAGATAACCAACGGTTGTCGCAACAAAACAAGCGCCAAACAGGCCACAGTATCTATTGAGAAAACCCTCCCAAATGTTTTGGATAAGGTTAGAAAATTTGGTGTTTTGAGAGTTGGAACCACAGGGGATTTCAAACCTTTTTCTTATCAAACGCCACAAGATTCAATAAATTTTTATGGAATTGATATTGAACTTGCCAAAGACCTAGGTAAAGCTTTAGGGGTACACGTGGTGTTTGTAAAGACAAGTTGGCCAAATTTAATGGAAGATTTAAAATCTGGAGCGTATGATATTGGAATGAGTGGCATTACAATTACACCTGAAAGAACTGCCTTAGCTGCATTTAGTATTCCTGCACTTACAAGCGGAAAAGCAGCCATTACTAGAGATGAAAATGTATCACGTTTCACTTCTCTTGAAAAGATTAACAAGAAAGGAGTAAAAGTCATTGTAAACCCAGGAGGGACTAACGAGACTTTTGCTAGAGCCAATTTTCCTAATGCCACCTTGGTTGAAAATGATGAAAACATTACTATTTTTCAAAAAATAATTGACGGGGAGGCGGACCTTATGGTAACAGACGCTACAGAGACTTTAGTGCAAGAACGTATTCATCCTGAGTTAGATGCTGTAAATCCAGAGACGCCTTTCAATAGCTTTCAAATGGGCTTTATTTTCAAAAAAGATGTAGCGTTCCAAACCTTTGTAAATCAATGGTTGACTGGAGTTAAAACAAATGGAAAGTACGCCATAATTTTTGAACAAGAGCTAGGTAAGATAAAATAGACTGTTTCATAAACAAAATATGCTTCCACTCCTTTAAATAAATTCACACCCATTATTCTACGATTTTAGTACTGCTCTCCTTAGCTAGATAAGCCCTGTAAAACTTTCATAGCATTATCAGCATCCTTCACAGCTACAAAAATATGATCATGGTAATAAGCGGAAATAACGTTGCAACTAATATTATGCTCTGCTAATGCAGAGGCAAATACCGCTGTTAATCCAACAGCTTCCAAAGAAGAATGAATCTTTAAGGTAATCCATGAAGCAATGTAGTCGTATTTAAAATGTTGCGCATCTGCCAATTTTTTTTCCAAAACAATGGTATACCCTTCTTGCTCCTTAAATTCACAAATAGTAACCGACCTTTCTACCTGATTTATGTCTTTTATAGAAACAAAAACATAGATACCCCTATTAAGTTTAGGAGTCATTTCACTTAAGAGCCTACCTAAATCCTTTTCTCCTGACATCTAATTTTAATCTATATTTTTTATTTATATATCTATTTTATTGCGACCATGACGTAGGAATCCTATCCCATCTATGCTTTAATAACACCTCGTACACGTCTTTAGATAAACCATTACCATCACTTGTTGCTATATTCGCCAACACATTTTTCTGTTTACGCATACCGGGTATGGTAGTCCCTACATTGTCGTTCATCAAGATAAAACGAAGTGCCATTTCTGCCATGGTCATCCCGTCTGGGATTAATGGCCGTAATGCATCTGCATGGGCCACCGAAGAAATTAAATTTTCCGGAACAAAATAGGTCCCTCTCCAATCTCCTTCGGGAAAGGTAGTTTCCTTAGTAATATTCCCTGTTAAAGTGCCCTCATCAAAGGGTACACGTGCAATGGTTGCAATATCCAATTCCCTACATAACGGAAACAGCGCATCCTCAGGTGCTTGATCAAATATATTATAAATGACCTGTACGGCATCTAACATACCCGTTTTTAAGGCTTTTAAACCATTTTCCGGTTCCCAACGATTCATACTAATACCGATGGCTACAATTTTACCAGACGCCTTCAAATCCTCAATAGCTCGTTGCCATTCTTCACGATTACTCCAACCATCGTCCCACGTATGAAATTGAAGGAGATCTAGCTGCTCAGTTCCTAAGTTTTTTAATGTTTTGTGGGTATACTCCATAATATGCTCCGTCGGGTAGGAATCCTCAAAGGAATATTCAGGTTTCGCAGGCCATTGAAAATTTTTAGGTGGAATTTTACTCGCTGTATATAACTTTTTTAACGGGTGTCTTCTTACAAGTTCACCTAATAACTCTTCGCTATGCCCTTCGCCATAACCCCAAGCTGTATCAAAAAAATTAACTCCCTCATCAACGGCCAAATCCAACGATTTTGAGGACTGTGCGTCGTCACTTGCCGTCCAACCAGCCATTCCCCACATGCCATAACCTACTTCACTCACGTGCCAATCGGTACGACCAAATCTTCTGTATTCCATTCTTAGTTATTACTTAAGTAAATCTGCACTAACGCTAGCACCGAATATAATTCAGTAAGGTTCTATAAAAATTAATTTTATTTGTTTTTTATAAAAAATGTTAGGGTTTAATACAATAAGGCCAAAAAATCAAAATATGTTACGGCTATTTGCTAAAATAGTACGTGAATAACGCTCCTAATTCTATAGTTAAATTTTAAAAGCTATACTCCTCGTAAAAACCGTACACCAATTGCAACCCGCCTTTACGAACCCAGAAATAGGCAAAAATAAGGTTCGGCACCCAACAGAGCCAAGCCACAAAACAGTAAGCGGAAACAAAGTCACCAAAAGCTATCATCAGTAGTGGAGACCATATACGTTAGGTAATAGTACCAAAACATGCCTCATAGCTAATAATCATGAAGCCTTGATGTCGTTTTATGTCACCACTGCGTACCACTTTGTAAATCCATGATTGTAGTTTACAACCAAAACACGCCTAACGAAATGAACCTAAAAGATAAGATTAGGCCTCCTGCCGCAAAAAAATCAATATAAATACGACAAACTTGGCTTACCAGGGCCAAGCACAAGCAAATCTTACTAATAAGGTGATGCCTACTCAAATGACAGGGGCCATTTTCTTACTGAACGGTATCCATCCGATTAACAAGGCGATACCGCCAAAGAGAATATGTTCTTAAAATCCAATATTCCAAATTACATTCGATAAAAACAAATCAGTTTTGGATGCCAATAGACCAAGTTTACCGTCGGTAAAAAAATATAATACCGGATATAGAACAACACAAAAGGCAAAAAAACAAAGACACACCAAGTAACTTTATTTCTGTTGTTCATCGTATGCTATTTATACCTCCAGCTTGTCAAATCAGCCCCTTTTGGTGCGCTTTCTGCTATACGCTTCATAACTTTTGGCACATACATACTATTATAACGCAATCTCGTAATCGCGTTGGGTAACTCGGGGTCACCGTTCCAGCAATGTTCAGCACGGTCGCCGTACAGTACTTCTCCATCATAATAGGGCTCTGAGGTGCTTTCTAAAAAATCTTCCATGAGGTATACGGCATTATTCAAATAGTAATTATCCATATCACCACAATAGATATGAATTTTTCCTTTTAGGTTCTCGCCTAATTTATCCCAATCACGTTCTAGAATATGTCTTAAATCGTAGTTTTCTTTCCAATACTCGGCAACGGAATGGTCAATATCACCAGTCATTTTGTCCCAGATACGCACAGGATAGCCATCCTCCCCTTGCGGAGAGTACGTTGCTTCCCATATATCCCATTGCTGTCCTGATCGGGACCTATCGCCCAACACTAGTTCTAAATGATTGCCTTGGCGTAAGGTAGATTGTATGTTCCCTAAATAATCGCGATGTGCCGGAACCTCTAATTTTTTATTTGCACTTTCATAGTAGTAGGCATTATCATCTTCGTAAATATTTGTAAGCGTATAGGCCCTAAAGTCAATTGGGTCTGGACAAGCAGCAAAGCAGCCATTATACTCCTCTGGATATTTCACCTGCACCGCCAAAGACTCCCAACCACCCGTAGAACCACCGTATAGGAATCTAGACCAGCCTTGGCCCAATCCTCTGAATTCCTTTTCTATATATGGAATAAGCTCATAGGTAATCGCATCCCCGTACGGCCCTTGGCTGGCAGAATTAACTGCATACGAATCATCATAATACGGGGTTGGATGTTGGATTTCTATAATCAACATTCTAGGGAAATCTGGCTCGTTCCAACGTTTATAAAAGTCATAGGCTTCTTGTTGTTGGATTACATTATATCCTTCTAAACTAAACCGCTCGGAATACACTGGCTCCATATTTGGGTCTGGAGGCGTCGTTCGGAATCCACCAAAATCACTTGGAAAATGACCTTGAAATACCATAAGCGGATATTTGGCCTCAGGATGTTCTTTAAAACCTTTAGGCAATAATATATGAGCGCCCAAAAACATATCCCTACCCCAAAACGTAGATAGTTTTTTCGATTTAATTTTGATATGCTTTATCCATTCGGTATCCTTTGGCTCTTCAATTGGCGGAATTACTTGGTCCATGACCACGTCTACGTTAGAGATTCCATTATCTGCCACCCTTATTTTAAAAGGCTTACTGTATAAATTACCTGGTGATCGCTGCCATTGCTGTCCTTCACCGTTATCCATTGGAAGTTTTACAGTTTGTCCAGTGGCCAAATCAAACGTTTCGTAAACGTTCAATAACGCTTGGACATTATACTCGCCTGGTGGCACTTCTGCCAAACTAGAAAACGGATACCCAAAAACGGTATCGTCAAAAGTTATCGAAACCCCTGGGGCCATGGCATCCACATTTAGCCCAAATATCAATTGGCCGTTTAATCCGTCATTAATCTGAAAACGCGGCTCTTTTTCGTCGTTATTGGAAAACATGAGCAATAGTCTGCCGTCTTTGGACATATCACTAACTTCAGAAGCGAAAGAAACGTTTACCGAATTAGTGGACTTCAAATCTTCTTTACAGGATTGTAATACCGCAATGTAAAGCAATAAAATTATTAGTTTTTTCATGGTTGGAATTCTTTCCTAAAAGATACGGTATTACTGGTTAGCATCAAATACCAAGTAGGGATTTCTAAGGTTATAATCTAGGTTGAAACCCTAAATAATAAATCAATGAAAAGAGTACTATTTTCATTGATACTTATGGCCTGAATTATTGTCCTTAGCAGTTGCGATTATGGTGCTAGTAACGATATAGCTATCTTGACGCCTGTCGACTCATCTGCTACTAGAACAGAAAACCCTAGTCCGTCTTAAATTTGATAGTAAATGTAGTTCCTTGATTCAGTTCACTTTTTACGCTAATCTCACCTCCAAGACTGGTTATCTGATTGTGAACAATGTAAAGACCAACACCTTTTCCCTCCTTCTCCGAGTCAAATCTTTGATTTAAATTAAACAGTTTATCCCCAATCACAGTCAAATCCATACCACTACCATTATCCCTTACCACTAAGGTTTTTTGTCCATCTTCAATAGAAGAAAATAGTTCAAGTGCTGGATAAACACCGGGTTTTGTATATTTAATTGCATTGGTAATAAGGTTTAAAAAAATACTCTGCATGAAGACCTTGTTAAAATAAACACTTTGAAAAGAAGAAAAGTCAGAACTGATTGTGGTATTTGAGTTTTGAATCAATGACCCTATGGAGTTAATCACTGCCGAAAGACTATCGTCCAGAACAACTTCTTCAAGTGCTGCTTTTCCAAAACTACTATTCCTCATGATATTTAGATAGTTGTCCAATGAATTTTTAACTCCCTTGACTCCTATTTCTATATACTTCAGTATTTCTAATGTTTCCTTATTCTTTATCTCGTCATAATTAATTAAATTAAAAAGGGAAAGCACGCTATGCATCGGAGACCTTAAGTCGTGGGAGGTAATAAGATTGAATCGTGTGAGGTCTTCATTCTGTTGAATAAGTTTAACTAGCTCATCCAAACGTTCATTCTTTAATACCTTCTGATGGGTAATATTCTTCGCTATAGCATAAACCAACTTTTTATTTTCTATAGGAACAGCACTCCATGATAACCAAGCCAAATCTCCTGATTTGGTACGGTACCTATTTTCAAAACTGGTAATAGATTGGCTGTCAAATAAACCTTTTCTAATTTCCTCAGTCTGCTGGCGATCACCCGCGTAAACAAAATCATTTATTTTCTTAGACAAGAGCTCCTGTTTGGTATAGCCAATCATTCTCAAAAAGGCTGGATTCACATCAACAAAATAGCCGTCAAAATTAGCCACGCATAATAAGTCTAAAGAGGAATCAAAAAATGGATTTAAGGAAACTGACATTACAATTTTTTATTTAAAGTTAGTTTAATGAAAACATATATGCCAACAATTGAGCTCAAAAAAAGTTAATTAATACCCAGATATAGCTTGCTGCTCCATTGGCGTAAGAATTCACACAACGCATTGTAGTAACCTATCGATAAAAAGAATTTTAGTTGGGTTTTGATGAAGTTAAAAGGTTTAACGCAAAAAAACTTCCAATCTAAAAGATTGAAAGTTTTCAAAGTATATCGTATTCGTAAATTTTAGTTGACGCTCTTATTCTCTGTTTCTGTGTCTTTCCCTAGCCAATAGTGTATTTTTAAGTAACATAGCTATGGTCATTGGACCAACGCCACCGGGAACGGGAGTTATAAAGGAAGCTTTTTTACTTACATTTTCAAAATCTACATCCCCAGTGATATAATATCCTTTTGGTCGTGTATCGTCTGGAACCCTTGTAATACCCACATCGATAACGACTGCATCATCCTTAACCATCTCGGCTTTTAGGAAATTAGGTACGCCCAGTGCTGAAATTACAATATCAGCCTGAGAAATAATCTGGGTAATATTTTTAGTGTGACTATGAGTCAAGGTTACTGTAGAATTTCCTGGCCAACCTTTCCTACCCATTAAGATACTCATTGGTCTACCTACGATATGGCTTCTCCCAATTACTACCGTATGCTTTCCTTTAGTGTCTACTTTATAACGCTCCAAAAGCTCCAAAATACCAAAAGGCGTAGCCGGAATAAAAGTGCTCATATCCAAGGCCATTTTACCAAAATTGGTAGGATGAAATCCGTCTACATCCTTATCTGGATGTACCGCCATAATCACTTTTTGGGTATCTATTTGTTCCGGTAACGGCAATTGCACTATAAAACCGTCTATATCCTCATTTACATTTAGCTCCTTTATTTTCTTTAAGAGTTCTTGTTCCGATGTGGTACTAGGCATTTGAATGAGGGTAGATTCAAAACCTACACGCTCGCAGGACCTCACTTTACTACCTACATAGGTTAAACTCGCCCCATCGTTCCCAACGATTATAGCAGCCAAATGCGGAACTTTTTCGCCATTTGCCTTCATTTTTGCCACCTCAGTAGCGATTTCCTCCTTTATTTGATTGGATACTTTTTTACCGTCGAGAATCTCCATTTTTTGTCTTAGCTAATTACTATTTATTACCAACATGAAACCTACTTTTACTTCATATTCTGCATCATCTGCATCATCTTTTTGCCTCCGCCACCTTGCATCATTTTCATCATTTTACTCATCTGATCAAATTGTTTTAGCAATTGGTTTACATCCTGCACCTCCCTGCCACTTCCTTTGGCGATTCGTTTTTTACGACTTGCATCAAGCTTAGCAGGGCTGGAACGTTCCTCCGGTGTCATGGAATGAATAATAGCCTCTATATGTTTAAAGGCATCATCATCTACATCCAAGCCCTTTAATGCTTTTCCTGCGCCTGGAATCATGCCCATGAGGTCCTTCATGTTCCCCATTTTCTTGATTTGCTGTATTTGGCTTAAAAAATCATCGAAACCAAACTTATTCTTGGCTATTTTCTTTTGAATCTTACGGGCCTCCTCTTCATCGAACTGTTCTTGTGCACGCTCCACTAAGGAGATAACATCTCCCATTCCAAGGATACGGTCTGCCATACGGGAAGGATAGAATACATCAATAGCTTCCATCTTCTCACCTGTTCCTATAAACTTTATCGGCTTATCTACAACGGACTTAATGGAAATTGCCGCACCGCCACGGGTATCACCATCCAGCTTGGTAAGAATAACCCCATCAAAATTAAGGATATCGTTAAAAGCCTTTGCTGTATTAACAGCATCTTGACCTGTCATAGAATCTACCACAAACAAGGTTTCTTGTGGTTGTATGGCCTTATGAATATCGGAAATCTCCGCCATCATCTTTTCATCCACGGCCAAACGACCTGCGGTATCTATAATGACTACGTTATGGCCATCTGCCTTTGCCTTGGCAACTCCTGCTTTGGCAATGGAAACAGGATCAGTATTTTCTCTATCGGAATATACCGGCACTCCTATTTGTTCTCCAACTACATGCAATTGGTCAATCGCAGCAGGACGGTATACATCACAAGCCACCATTAAAGGATTCTTAGACTTTTTCGTCTTTAAGAAATTTGCTAGTTTCCCAGAGAATGTGGTCTTACCCGAACCTTGAAGCCCAGTCATCAGAATTATTGATGGGTTTCCCGAAAGATGAATACCTTCCGATTCCCCACCCATTAGCGCTGTAAGTTCTTCTTTAACGATTTTGACCATTAACTGACCCGGTTGAAGGGTAGTTAACACGTTTTGTCCCATTGCCTTTTCCTTAACCCTATTGGTAAATTCCTTGGCAATTTTAAAGTTGACATCCGCATCCAAAAGCGCCCTGCGGACTTCCTTTGTAGTTTCAGCTACGTTAATTTCGGTGATCTGCCCGTGCCCTTTAAGGACGTGAAGGGCTTTATCTAACTTTTCGCTTAAATTATCAAACATATATTTTGCAATTTTGAGGGAGTGCAAATTTAACAATATCAACGCTAAGTAGATAAAATGAAGCCTAAAATCTATAAAACAAAAGAGCACTCATGAAACATGAGTGCTCTTTTATGGGATGTGGGGTAAAAAAGGTATTACGTTTTCATAACAATTTCTAGTTTCAAAACTCCATCAACACCACCAACAAGGCCCAACTCTTTTCTGTTGGCGGTGTATATCTGGATATTATTCTTATCACTAGTTACTATTTGAATAGCGTTCTATAGTTTTTCAAAAATGAGTCGATCTGCACTATCACCTCCTTCACCTATATCTTTCAATTCTCGTATCACTGTAAGAGACAATACTTTAATTTTCCGATAACTATGCAAGGTTTTGGGCACTATAATAGCCTCTAGGAATTACTTCCCAGAAGCTTATTTTTATTCTTCTCTTTCTAAAATCAATCTGTCATAACCTTCATTTTGATTTTCATGCTTAAGCTCCATTCTATTCTCCAATATCTCTATAATTTCGTAATCATTGGCTAATGGAAGGTAATTACTACCTGGTGCAAAAGAAATAATTAGCTCTAATTTATCACTAGAAGTATTTCGATAAGCAAACCACCTACCTGTGCTAAAGACTTCTCCCTCAAGATTTCTAACTTCTAAGCTTCCGTCATTATCTATATATAATTTAACATCAGCATATGCTGCTGTAGTCTCATCTCCATTCTCAGCAAAATAAGTAATGTCCCACTCCACATCATTGAATAAACTTCTGATGAAAACCACATCATTGTCATCATCGTCATCTGAACAGTTTCTTACGATAACAAGCTCATAAGCTGTTCCTTCAACATTAAACTTGATGAACCTATTTCTTAAATCAGACAATAACCACTCAAAGCTAACACCTGGTTCATCACCCATAGTAATGGCAACTACAAAACGTCCTTCTGTGTTCGTGGTGATGGCCCACGCACCTTCAGATACAGTTTCCTCATGGGTCAAGGTGATCATGCCGTCAGCTTTAAATGTAAACTCACTACCAAGTAATCTATTGATATGCTCGCCATTATTTTTAACTCTTTTAATTACCCAGTTGCATTCTCTTAATATTTCACGGATTGTATCAGGATTAAACTCTGGAAGGTCGTCTTCACATATTTGTCTCATGATGATACGGTTGCCTTCACCATTGTATAATTTAATTCTATCATCACCTACATCATAAACATTCCATTCCAAATTAAAATCAACAGATATATCAAACTCCATGTTCAGTTTAGCTCCATCATCATTAAAAGTAGTGTTCCAAGTACCTTCTATAGTTGTAGCTCCTCTAAAACCAGTTACTACTGTTCCATCTTCCTTAAAGTTGAAAACATAGTCCAAATATTGCCCAATTTGATTAATATTATTTCTTTTAAATTCCTTTACAGACCAGATACACTCCACTAATTCTTCATTAAAGTCTTCCTCATCAAAATCGTCATCATTATAGTCGTCGTCATCATCTTCATCACAAGCTTCTCTGGCACCTTCTATAGTCCTTGCTAATTCTTGATTACTATTTACAACAACAGTAGTACTGTCATAAAGTTTCAAGGAAATTGGAAAATTAAAACTTAAAAAATCACTAGCATCAAGTCCCTTAAAAAATAATCTAAGATCTCTATCGCTTTCAACAACTATAGAGCCTGTCTGTTCTAAACTTGCATCAAAAGTAAATACCGTCATTGGGTACACAAAATCAATACATTCAATATCATCATCATCACCACCTTCTTTACATTCAGCAGCTAATTCTCTTAAGTCTTCAAAACTATTAATAGTAATTTCAGTAAAATCACCAGCAGTAATGGTTATCGGGAAGAGAATTTCTAAGAAGTCTATATCATCATCGACCTCATCAAAAATTTCTTCGATTAAATGAAGACCTTCCCTAGAATCAATAGTGATTTCTAATCCGTTTGCCTCAACGGTATAAGGGAATTTAATATCAAAACAACTGGCTCCGTCTACTATATTATCAAAAGAACCATCTTTGGTAGAGGTATTTTCAATTAACTTTGCAACAGAAGAACTAGCTGTAATTGGCTGCTCTTCCGCTTCACCCCCAATTATTTCAAACTCATCTTGGCAAGAGGTAAAGTTTAACGTAGCCATCAGTAGGCTAATATACACGGCATAACTAAAAAACTTTTTCATAACGATTCGGTATTTATTGTTCATACATTTCTAAAACAACACACTTTAAAAAAACCCTACCTCCTTTTTTATTTTTTTTAAAATATATTTGATGAAAATAACTACAGTGCACCCAAGCCAAGAATCTAACGTTTGCCAAGAAAGCGTGTATAATGGTATTTTCAAGGATACCTCTAAAACGATTTTCAACTACATATATTATAAGTTCGGTAATGAAGAAAAAGCACATGATGCTGTACAGGAGGCTTTTATAAAACTCTGGGAAAACTGTGCGAAGGTACCGCCAAAAAAAGCAAAATCCTTTTTATACACTGTGGCCAATAACCTGTATCTAAATGTTCTAAAAGCTGAAAAAATAAGGTTAAAGTATGCTGATAAAAGTTTAAAAAATACGAATGAGAATCCGGAATTTATTATGGAGGAGAAACAGTTCCAAGAAAAACTGGATGCGGCCCTAGAAAGTTTACCAGAAAATCAAAGGGTTACTTTTTTGATGAACAGAATAGATGGATTAAAATATACCGAAATTGCAGAACTGGAAGGTGTTAGTATTAAGGCCATAGAAAAACGGATGCATTTGGCGCTAAAAAGTCTAAGGAAAAAGATTGATGGAATTTGATTAAAAGTAAGTAGTTAGGTTGCTAAAAGGTTCGTTTAAAGTTTCGTTTAAAGTTTCGTTTAAAGTTTCGTTTAAAGTTTAAAATCGATTATTTAAACGTGGTAAAAGCTAGTTCTAATTTTCTTTTCAAAGAAAGACAGAACATAGGCGTATTGGTATATTTTGAGCACTACACTTTTCTTAATTTAAAAAAAGTAGGGTTTTTTTAAAAGCAATTGTTATTAACGTATAAAGCTGGAACTAATGCAAGAAGATTACTTGGCAAAATGGCTCAACAATGAACTTACGGAAGCAGAACTTTCGGAGTTTAAAAAGTCCGATGCGTATGCCACGTACCAAAAAATAAGAGCTACCACGGCGACTATGCAAGCTCCAGATTTTGACACAAATCAGGCTTGGGAAGAACTGAAAGTGCAACGCATGCAAGCCGAATCAAAGATACTGACCCTCTCTCCATTCAAATCTTTCCTAAAGGTTGCCGCAGTAGTAGCCGTAGTATTGGGAGGTGCCTATTTTTATTTGAATTCACTAAACGAAGCTGTAGCTACCCAATATGCAGAAACCAAAGAGATTATTTTACCCGATACTTCAGAAATACTATTGAATGCGGAATCCCAAGTATCCTACGACGAAAAAGACTGGAACAATAAGCGAAATATCTCCTTACAGGGAGAAGCGTTCTTTAACGTAGCCAAAGGAAATTCTTTTACTGTAACTACAGATCAAGGAACGGTTACTGTTTTGGGAACCCAGTTTAATGTAGAGAACCGAGATGGCTTTTTTGAAGTCACTTGTTTTGAAGGGTTAGTAAGCGTTCTTTACGACGGAAAAGAAAACAAACTTACTGCCGGAAACGCTATTATAGTCGTCAACGGAAAACTATCTAAAGCTAGCGCAGTAAAAAACGGACAACCCTCTTGGATGCAGAACGAAAGCAGTTTCAAGAGTATTCCGTTGAATTACGTTTTGGCTGAATTCCAAAGGCAACATAATATAACGGTAGACAGCAAAGGTGTGGACACCAATGTTCTTTTTACAGGATCTTTTAGCAACACAGATACAGACCTTGCCCTTAAAAGTATTAGTGTTCCTCTACAAATAAAGTTTACTTTAGAGGGGAATAACGTGCTGTTCTATGAGAAAAACGCACCTTAGTACACTTTCTTTATTTCTTTTTTTTATCAGTCTTTTACTTGGATTAGGGAGAGTGGCAGCCCAAGAACTGCCCAAAACTTCCATAGGTATCATTGAACTCATTAAGGAGTTAGAAGTAACCTATCAAGTAAAATTTTCTTACTTGGATACTGATCTTACTAAAATTGAACTGGCAAAACCAAATGGAAGCACTCTCGCTAAAATATTAGTTCAAATAAGCGAACGTACAAAATTGGATATTCAAAAACTAAGCGATAGGTATTACAGTATTTCCAAAAGTAAATTACGTACCATCTGTGCGACCGTGCTGGATAATTTTGAACAAAATACCATACCGGGCGCTACTATACAAGTGCTTGGAAGTCCTCTGGCTATGATAACCGACTTGGACGGTAATTTCTTCCTATCGGACATTCCAAGAACCGCCATGATACAAATCCAACACATCGGTTTTAAAACACTTTTCATACCTGCGGAAAACTTTATAGCGGAACCGTGTAGCATTATCGCTATGGCTCAAAGCTATCAAGAACTGGAAGAGGTTGTGGTGTATAAATTCTTAACCGAAGGTTTAAAGAAACTGACGGATGGCAGCATAGAGCTCAACAGTGCTGGGTTTGGAATCCTCCCTGGGCTCAGCGAACCGGATATACTACAAAGCATACAATCGCTTCCAGGCATAAAAAGTGTGGATGAAACGGTGTCCGACATCAATATAAGAGGTGGCACTAATGACCAGAACCTCATTTTATGGGATGGAATTAAAATGTACCAATCCGGACACTTCTTTGGTTTGATATCGGCCTTTAATCCGTATTTGACAGATAAGGTTACCGTAATTAAAAATGGAACAAGCGCTAGATACGGAGAGGGTGTTAGTGGTGTCTTGGATATGGAAACTAAGAACACGATTGAGGATTCCTTCTTTGGTGGAGCGGGTTTTAATCTGATTAGTGGAGATGTATACGGGCAAATTTCAATAGCAGATAACGTAGCCTTACAATTCTCCGGAAGACGCTCCCATACCGATTTCATTGAAACGCCTACCTATTCCACCTTTTCCCAGAAAGCTTTTCAAGATACTAAGGTGCAAGCGAATAGTGATTTCTACTTTTATGACTTTACCGGAAAGATACTTTATGATATAAATGCTGATCATCGCGTGCGATTGAGTCTAATTAATATGAATAACAACTTAGACTATCAGGAAAAAGAACTAGACGGAAGCCTAACCAACCGAAGCTCCTTGGACCAGACCAATCTTTCATTTGGCGGTATTCTAGAAAGCGATTGGAGCACTAGTTTTTCCACTCAGCTGAGTCTCTATTACACCAACTATCAATTGAATGCGTTGAGTATTTCCAACGATGCAAGACAACGGTTGATACAAAACAATCTTGTTATCGAAAAAAGCGCTAAACTCAATACCTCACTTGAATTAAATGAACAATTAAAATGGGACAACGGATATCAAATAATCGAAACTGGGATAGCGAACAAAACAGAACTCAACGAGCCAGCATTCATACGTAATATAAAAGGCGTAGTCTACAACCATTCTCTTTATTCAGAACTACGTTACCGTTCGCCCAATCAGAAACTAGCTGCTAGTGCTGGCGGACGATTCAATTACATACAGAACACCGATACCTTTGCCGAACTGGTGATAGAGCCTAGACTTAATATAAGTTTTGAGCTGGCGCCATTTTACAAAACCGAAGTGATGGGAGAGTTTAAAAGTCAGACGACGAGCCAGGTCATTGATCTAGAACAGAATTTTTTAGGCATAGAAAAACGCCGGTGGGTATTGGCAGATGGTGCCAATTTACCTATTACAAGAAGTAAACAAGGTTCATGGGGCTTTAATTATGACCAGAATAGTTTCTACGCAGGCATCGAAGCTTTTTTTAAAGAGGTAGATGGAATAAATGTAAACACTCAGGGGTTCCAAAACCAAAATCAGTTTGATGGGGAAGTAGGTAGCTATGCGATAAAGGGGATAGAGCTACTGTTGAACAAAAAAACCAATACCTATAGTACCTGGCTCAGTTACACCTTTAATCAAAACGATTATAGTTTTAATACGCTTGTCCCAAGCACTTTTCCAAATAATCTGGACGTCACCCATTCCGTTACCTTGGCCGGCAATTATACCTACAACAACCTTAAACTAGGTGTGGGACTCAACTACCGTTCCGGTAGACCGTTTACCCTGCCCAACGCTACAAACCCAATTGACACTAGCGTTGTTCCGAATCAAATCGTTTATCAAGACCCGAACAACAGTAGGCTTTCAGAGTATTTTAGGGCAGACTTCTCGGCTATCTACGATTTTTCACTTACCGGTAAGATTAAAGCATCCGCTGGTGTATCCGTACTCAACTTCACCAACAGGCGTAACAATCTCAATATATTTTTTAGGTTGGATGAGGCTAACGGAATAGAAAAAGTGAAACGCATTTCTTTAGGTGTCACTCCGAACGCAAGTTTTCGAATTCGGTTTTAACGCTTATAAAGCCTATTAATTACGAGTACATGAGGAAAGGTAATCGCTGCTAAAAAAGAAAAGAAAAATGCCAAAGACGTACTTAGATTATCCTTGAATAAAATTAACATTATACCCATTCCTAGAACTGATATCAACCAATACGTAAAAGAGGACACTACATATTTTTTAATATTTGAAATGGTTACCGCTCCATAAAGGTATTTAATTTGATCTACCATGGAAGGTAATGAATGCCAAAGGATAAAATATATGGCAAAAGCCAATAACAAGGAAGATGAATAGAAGACGATAGTAAGGACTAAAATAAAAAATAACTGTTTGACCACATTAAACTTTATTTTTTTCTTAGCATAACTAATTGCACCAAACAAGCAAGTTATTATTCCCGTAGACAAAACGCCATAACTATAAAAGTTAATGGGAATGTTAAATCCACATATTTGTTCTATAACCAAACTCACCTCAATCGCATGTGCCGAAAAAATTAAGAATAAAATAAAAATACCATAGGTCGATAAAAAAATAGAGTTCAAAACTGATGGGACTTTAATTTTAGAGACCCAATGTTGCTCTCCAAAATGATATCCACTAAATAATACAAACGCTGCTAATGCAACTGTTGGAATAAATAAAAACAATAAGCCACTACCTAGAACAAAAAGAGTATAATAAATCAAGGTAATAAAAAATCCCTTTTTAGTATTTATTTTTTTATTAGCCTTTTGAAGTAACTTAATGTCGTTAGCGCCATGAAGAATCCCAAAAGTCAATATTAATAAGTATGCTAGCATATTTTCAATAGCCTCTTCAAAATATATAGCTAACCACAGTGAGAAAAAGGTAGTTACAATGGTAAAACTTCCCAAATCAATATTTTGAACTATATTTTTTTTCAATTTATTTAATATTTTAACATTTTAATTAAACGAGATGTGTTTAACTTTATGTAAATTTACCTCAACAAAACCTTAAAAACTAAATATATGGAAAATTTAATGAGTTCTTTTTCGCTCGTATCCAAAATGGCTACGGACGATTATGTTGGCTTTACATTCTTTGTTGGAAGTATGGCTATGATGGCGGCTTCCGCTTTTTTCTTTCTTTCTATGAATGATTTCGATAGGAAATGGAAAACTTCGATACTGATATCTGGTATCATCACTTTTATTGCTGCGGTGCATTATTTCTACATGCGCGATTATTGGGAAGCAATTGGCGAATCTCCAACATTTTTCAGGTATGTGGACTGGACGTTAACAGTTCCATTAATGTGTGTTGAGTTTTACCTAATATTAAAAGTTGCTGGTGCCAAGCAATCATTAATGTGGAAATTAATTTTAGCCTCTGTTGTTATGTTAGTTACAGGTTATGCTGGAGAAGCAATATTTACTACTGGAACTGGTCCAGCACTTTGGGGCTTCTTTTCAGGTGTTGCTTACTTCTACATTGTATACGAAATTTGGTTTGGAAGTGCCAGAAAATTGGCAGAAAAAGCTGGTGGTGCAGTTTTAAAAGCACACAAAACGCTATGTTGGTTTGTATTGGTAGGATGGGCTATTTACCCATTAGGTTACATGGCAGGTACGCCAGGATGGTATGACGGTATTGCTGGCTTAGGATTAAACATGGATGTTATTTATAACATAGGAGATGCCATTAACAAAATTGGTTTCGGTCTTGTTGTTTATGCAGCTGCAGTAGCTTCTAAAAGCGAAAACAAAAAAGTAGCCACCGCCTAGTAGGCAAGCTGAAGTAGTTACTAATTCAGTTGCTATTTTAAATATATACAAATAAGAAACTAGCAACCCTTATTTAGTTGGTTATAAATTCAAGTTGCTATTTGAAAGACCGCCTAAGGCGGTCTTTCTTATTTATATAGGGTAACAAACTGAATCAGATTTATAAAAAACTCCTGATAACTGTCTATCAGTAACAGTAAAAAACATTTCGTAAAACCCAGCTCCATAAAAATATTAAACATGAGATTCCTATTGGTTCAGGAATAAATTAGAACGCAAGTTTTAAAATATACTTTTAAGGTAGTTTGTAAAACACAAAGCTGAGCATCACCTTTACGGTACTATAAAGTTGTGGAAAGTGAGCCGCAAATTCTATAGCTGTTGCTACGTAACTTTCGGCAGCAACGGCAAAAAACTTATATGTATTAGGCTTACCGTACTTTCTAAAGTAGTTATTCTTCTCCCATTTTGCATTAAGCTCTGAATCAGACACTAAGCATTTCATTTTCTTCATTCAAAAAATAAAAAGAAATGACCTCACATTTAATTTATTGGCCATATGAAAACTAAATACATAATCGAGTTCGTGACCTACCAAGTTTAGATTATCATTTGGAATCCTAAACCCTTACAATAATTGCTGGGCTGAAAACCTAAAGTATTAAGTGCGGGATTATATGTTCCATACTATTGCTTTATGCTTATACTAGAATAATATAAGGCGTAATAAATAATGATTTTGTAAATAGACAAGACCAAGAAGTCTACCAAACCCAAAGTCAACATAGCGCCAGTAGTGGAGATGAGTAATATTATCTTATCCTCTTCCTCAATAACTTCATGGAACACACTATTTTCCGATGCCTGAAAACAAATACGTTTTTCTCAAACTCCCTTTTAATTAGGTGGCGATATTTTATTGAAGGGGTTAAGGAATAATAAATCTAGGGTATACCAAACCATGTATAGAAAGAAGGCCACCAACTGCAAAAACATCGACCAGAATTTCCATCCAATAGGCATGATACTACATTCGTTCAGGAACAGCTACACCCAATAATCCAAACGCAGATTGAATAACCTCCCCTACCTTTTGAGACAGTTGGACTCGAAGCACCTTCTTTTCTTCATCTGTTTCGCCTAAAATGGAGACCTGCTGGTACAAGGAGTTAAATTCTCGAACTAAATCATACGTATAGTTTGCGATTACAGCAGGGCTATAATTTTCAGCTGCCAATTGAATCGTATCCGGAAATACCTGCAATTGCTTTATCAACTCTTTTTCTTTAGGATGCAACCCGGTTATTTTTAACTCGTTTTGCCATTCTATTTTGGTGTCCTTGGCCTTTCTCAATATGGATTGTATTCTAGCGTAGGTATACTGAATAAAAGGACCCGTATTCCCCTGAAAGTCTACCGATTCCTCCGGGTTAAATAAAATTCTCTTTTTAGGGTCTACTTTTAGGATGTAATATTTTAAGGCTCCAAGACCAATCATCTTATAAAGTGATTGTTTTTCTATATCAGAATAATTTTCCAATTTACCCAGTTCCTCAGATATGGCACGAGCAGTTTTTGTCATATCCTCCATCAGGTCATCGGCATCTACCACAGTACCTTCCCTACTCTTCATTTTTCCACTAGGCAGGTCTACCATCCCATAACTCAGGTGGTATAACTTATCGGCCCATGTAAATCCTAGTTTTTTAAGAATTAGAAAAAGGACCTTAAAATGATAATCCTGCTCATTACCTACAGTATAGACCATTCCATTGATATCTTCATGATCCTTTACCCTTTGTATGGCAGTACCTATGTCTTGGGTCATATACACGGCTGTACCATCGGAACGTAAAACAATTTTCTCATCCAGCCCCTCTGCTGTCAAATCTATCCAGACACTACCATCTTCTTTTTTATGAAAAACTCCATTTTTAATTCCATCCGCAACCACATCCTTTCCTAAAAGATAGGTATCGCTCTCATAGAGGTAGGAATCAAAATCCACACCGAGATTTTTGTATGTGGTTTCAAAACCTTCATATACCCAACCGTTCATTTTCTTCCATAGGGCAACGACGGCTTCATCTCCTGCCTCCCACTTTAAGAGCATTTGTTGTGCCTCTAATAATATAGGAGCTTCCTTTTCAGCTACCTTCTTATCCGTTCCTACATCTATCATTGCAGCAACTTCTACCTTGTAGGCCTTATCAAAAGCAACATAATAATTACCGACTAACTTATCACCCTTAAGTCCCGTACTTTTTGGAGTTTCCCCATTACCAAAACGCTGCCACGCCAACATACTTTTGCAAATATGAATACCACGGTCATTAATGATCTGAGTCTTGTATACCTTTTTGCCTGACGCCTTTAATATCTCCGCCACGGAATACCCTAATAAGTTGTTTCGGATGTGCCCTAGATGCAAAGGCTTATTGGTGTTTGGGGATGAATATTCAACGAGTATCGCATCATCTGATTGTGGTACAATTCCAAACGTTTTATTTTCCCTAATATCCCTAAATAAATCAATGTAAAAAGCATCAGAAATAATAATATTCAAAAATCCCTTTACGACATTGAAACCGATAACGATGTCTAGCTCCTTTTCCAAATATGCTCCCACTTGCTCCCCTATCTGAACAGGAGTACCCTTTACGTGCCTGAGCATAGGAAAAACAACTACCGTAATGTCCCCTTCAAAATCTTTTCTAGTGGGTTGAAACTCAACATTAGGCAAGGTTACACTATATAAAGTGTGAATACCTTCAGTCACTTTCTTCTCCAGTACATCCTGAATCTTCATATAAAAGTAATTAAGCCTGCAAAACTAATCATTTTTACACTTATCGCTCTATTAGTTCAAATATCCCTTTCCCTTTTATTAACTTTAAAGAAAAATGCTAAATGCTAGTAAATGTATCTTATAACGACAAAGCGATTACCAAAAAGGTAGATGAGGCCGTTGGAAAACCCTTCACACTTAAAGACCGACTGAATATGGGCGGGATAGGTTCTCCTAAACTTATTATTACAGAGACCAGTGTCGAAATTAGAAATTTACTTATTCTGGACAATAACAGGGACACTTGCAATATAGAAATAAGACCCAAGGGTATTATCGTTCGTTTTAGGTCTTTATTGGAAACTTTTGCGCTGGTGATTCCGTATTATAAACTTAGCATCTACAAAGGGCAAGCCTCCGTTTACTCAGTGTACCGGGATCATTATTTTTTTAAGGTGGAATCCGACACTAAAGCGGTTCAAAAGTTCTTTTCGAGGCTATTAGGCTATAAGGCAGACAATGCACCCACGTCAATAGAAGATCTTTAATCCCTTAGCTAAATTTTAAAAGTCTATTTAGAAAACAAAGTCACATTGCTATAAAACCAAACTGCTAATTCAATCCAAACTCACTGATTACTAGATACACCTAGATTTATAAAAAATGAAAATACTTCTTACAGGTGCCAACGGTTACATAGGAATGAGGCTGCTCCCACAGTTATTAGATGCGGGACATGAGGTCGTTTGTGCCGTAAGGGATGCAGAACGGCTTTCAGTAGATGCCGAAACACGGAACCAAATAGAAATCGTAGAAATCGATTTTCTAAACGAGGTAAAAGAGGGTTTACTACCAAAGGATTTGGATGCCGCTTACTTCCTTATTCATTCCATGAGTACCTCTACGACCGATTTTGACGAATTGGAAGCCAAAACGGCTACTAATTTTAATAACTATGTAGCTGAAACAAACATTAAGCAGGTCATTTACCTGAGCGGCATCGTGAACGATGCTACGCTTTCCAAGCACCTATGGTCGCGTAGAAATGTTGAAGAAATACTATATAAAGGAGATTTTAGCCTGACTGTGCTTAGAGCCGGAATTATAGTAGGCTCCGGAAGTTCTTCGTTTGAAATTATCCGAGACTTATGTGAAAAATTACCCTTCATGATAACCCCAAAATGGGTGTTGACCAAAACCCAACCAATTGCGATACGAGATGTTATTTCATTTTTAACCGGTGTATTGGGCAATGAGAAGACGTGTGATGACTCTTTTGATATAGCTGGTCCAAATGTACTAACCTACAAGGAGATGTTACATCAATACGCAAAGGCAAGAGGTTTTAAAAATTGGATTTATACCGTTCCTGTTATGACCCCGAAACTATCTTCCTATTGGTTATATTTCGTAACATCTACATCGTACACCTTAGCTTTAAACCTTGTGGATAGCATGAAAATAGAGGTTGTCGCAAAGGACCAAAGACTAGCGAACCTTTTAAATATAACTCCTCATACCTACAGCGAAGCTCTTGATATGGCTTTTAATAAGATTGAGCAAAACTTGGTGGTCAGCAGCTGGAAAGACAGTATGGTCAGTGGACGATTCAATAAAAATTTAGAAAAGTATATTCAGGTTCCAAGATTTGGTGTGTTGCGTGATGTGAAAACACTAAAGATTAATGACCCTAAACAGGTTTTAGGAAATATTTGGAAAATTGGCGGAAAAAATGGCTGGTATTATGGAAACTGGCTTTGGAAACTTCGTGGTTTTATAGATAAACTTATAGGTGGTGTGGGACTTAGAAGAGGCAGAACGCATCCAGACAAAATCTACTCTGGGGATGCATTGGATTTTTGGAGAGTTCTCTTGGCTGACAAAAAAGGAAAACGTCTCTTGCTATTTGCCGAAATGAAACTACCTGGAGAAGCTTGGTTAGAATTCAGAATAGATGATAATAATATACTACACCAAACAGCCACCTTCAGGCCACGAGGTTTAAAAGGCAGACTATACTGGTACAGCATTGTGCCGCTGCACTATTTTATTTTTGGTGGGATGATACGGAATATTGCCAAAGTTAAACCAAAATCAGAATAAGAACTTGAGTGTCGTCTTAACACAACAAATAATAAGCAAACACATTTTATAGTATCGCTTTGTTTTCATTGGTATACCTCACTATATCAATGCAAAGGGTATTTTTTATACATGCAAGAACTAAATATCATTTCCACTCAACTGCAAAGGCATTTCTCTAAGGCGCTGTCCCGTTAGCCTAAATACAGCATTTGCTATGGCCGCTCCAATAGGTCCCAAAGGTGGCTCCCCAACGGCACCAGGTGTGTCCGACCCTTGAAGCAAAACTACATCTATCTCTTTAGGCGCATGTTTCATTAAAGCCATTTGATACGGCCCATAGATGGTTGGTGTCAACTCGCCATTTTCAACTTCCATTTTTTCAAACATAGCAGCACTCAAACCCATAATAATAGCACCTTCACATTGGGCGCGAACCTGATCCGGATTCACAGCTAGGCCAGGGTCTATAGCACACGTAACTTTATGCACTTTTATTTGTTTGTTTTCAATAGACACCACAGCGATTTCTGCACAGGGTGTATTCGCATCGGTAGATACTGCAAAACCCATTGCCTTTCCGTCGATAACCTCATCTGTATAGCCTGCTTTCTCTACCACGGTTCTAATGACAGATTTTAACCGTATACCCCTTTCATTATCCTGGATATGAGCCAAGCGAAATTCCGCTGGGTTCCTGTCTGCTTTCACTGCTAATTCGTCCATAAAACTTTCTATGGCAAAGGTATTAGCCAATAGCCCAAGGCTGCGCCACCAACTGGTTGCAAAAGGCAATTTAACCCGCCAAGAAATAGCTTGATAATTGGGTATTACACCATACTGAATCATTCCGCCACGCCAAGCACCTAAATCGGCTCCCAAAACAGTTTCCAATATTTTAGGAAGCATAGGAGAACCAAAAGCAACAGCACCACTAGATACGTTATGTTCCAAAGCTTCTATCATTCCGTTGGTATTTAATTTACCTTTCAACACATGGTGTGTCGGTGGGCGAAACCTATCATTCTGAAATTCTTCTTTCCTAGTAAAAAAACACTTTACCGGTTTCCCTACCGCTTTAGATAGTACCGCTGCCTGTATCCCATTTGGCGTATGTAGTCCTCTGCCAAAACCACCGCCCAAGAAGGTAGGCATTATATTCACTTGTTCAGCATCGAAACCTAGGCGTTCTGCAATTTCTCCACGTGTAATACTCACCACCTGTGTAGACATCATAATGGTAGCTTTATCGGCCTCTACATAGGCAAGGGCGCCACTAGGCTCCAATTGGGCGTGTGCCCCTATCGGACTCCAGTATTCGGAAATTATAACGTTATCATCATCTTCCAATAAACCGTTAGCGTTTCCTTCTTTTTGTATTACGAAAGGTTTTCCCTTCCCAACAGTAACCATAGCTCTAATGTCAGCTGTTTGCAGATTTTCTTGGCTTTCCCATTGGACTTCAATAGCTGCCTTAGCATTTTCAGCTTCAATTAAGGAATAAGCCACAACGCCTACAAAGTCCTTTTCTTGAACTATTTTAAGTACGCCAGGCATTCCTTCTGCTTTACTGATATCCGAACTTAAGTAGGTAGATCCAATTCGAGATTGGCGCACCACTGCACCATATAACATATCCGGCATGGTAGCGTCCATCCCAAAAATAGGCGCACCGAATACTTTATCTTCTAAATCTACACGGGCAATAGGCTTACCCACAAACTTATATTCAGAAATAGGCTTTAACTCGGGCGTATCGGGAACTGCCCAATCAGAAACCCCTTCCACCGTTTGCGCAAAGGTCATACTTTTAGCGCCATCAGAAATAACGCCGTTGGTTACGGTAAGCTCAGAGAGTTCAACCTCCATTTTGTTGGCCGCTTCCATCTTAATCATTTCTCGCATGGTAGCGGCCAATTCGCGAAGTGGTACCCAAAGTGCGGATACCGATGTGCTGCCCCCTGTAGCAAACGCATCCATATTTCCCGAAGCAGAATCTGCATGTACCACGCTGATCTGTTCCATAGAAATCTCTAATTCATCTGCTGCCATTTGGGCCAGACTAGTAAAAGTACCTTGCCCCATTTCCACCTTGGGACTATGCAAAACCACTTTGTTTTCACTAGTAATCTCAAACCAAATTATAGGTGTATCCGTATTTCCTTGATAAGGCGTATCTGCCGTATTTATCATTCCTGCAATTCCTCTTCGCACATGATTTCTAAGCAAATAGGTTCCAACAGCAAGAACACCTAATGTACTTAAGCCACCTCTTACTAAAAATTTACGTCTAGATATTTTTTTCTTTTCTGCCATGACCTAAGCGTTTTGATTTTGAACTACTTCGTTCGGCGTATGTAATTCCGCAGCTCTGTGAATAGCCTTTCGCATGCGGTAATATGTAGCACAACGGCACACATTTATAATATTGTCATCTATATCTTGATCTGTAGGTTTTGGAACTTTGTTTAACAACGCGGCGGTAGCCATCATAAAACCGGGTTGACAGTATCCGCATTGTGGCACCACTTCTTCTATCCATGCTTGCTGCACAGGATGGGGGTTCTCTTTTGTTCCAAGCCCTTCTATGGTCGTAATTTCTTTTCCCTCGGCAAATTTAACCCCATAAGAACAGGAGCGAACTGCTTCGCCATCTACATGCAAGGTACATGCACCGCAAGCGGCTTTTCCACATCCAAACTTGGTGCCTTTCAAGTCTAAAATATCCCTAATGACCCAAAGCAAGGGTGTATTGCCATCGGCTATCTCTAAGGCATGAGACCTTCCGTTTACATTCAATGAAATGTTCATATGCTTTATTTTATTTTAATGGTATAGTATGGCCTTCTTCAAACCACATTTTAGCCGCTTTTTTATCATTCTCTTTGGAAACGGAAGGTAATTATCTGGGAACTCCTTTTACATCCACTCCAGGCTCCTAAACCAACGGGAATAGAACATACTTTGTTCACCCGAAATTGATTGTAAACAAATAAAAGGCGGTGTAAGGTGTTATATTAATTATACAAACAAGCAAAAATAATATTTTAAAAAACCACCTAATTTTTAATACTAAAGATACTTTATTTTACAGCGGAAATACCGCAGTTTCTCTTGATTTTTCTGCATCAGAAAGCAGCAAAGATCGATTGTTACTACTTCTTTAAAAACGAGCACAGCAACACTCCTTCATACCTACGTTTGAAAAGCATCTACCTAACCTATGTAATCCAATGCTGTTTAGGTACAGCCGAGAAGCACAGCTTAAACAGCGTGTTTTTATTAGGATGCTATTGATGCAACAGATGACCCTATCCATGGAAATTAACAAATGTGAATGTTTAATAGATATTAAGGACAGTTCATTGGAATGAATCATTTTTTCATGGTGGTGAAACAGACCAACTAATTCTTCCTGCTCTTCGCCTAGAAAATAGCCACACTAATAAATGATGTGTTGGCATTTTAAAACGTATAATGATTAAGATTCGCAACCCATGCCCTAAGGTGAAGATTGCAATAAAACGGATACTGGTTTTAGTTGTGCTGCATGTTACGCATTGGTAACGCTGTATGGTTTATTAGTTGTAATTGTACAAGTACATAATACGGTATTAAAAGGAAGGACTCACGTGTAGAAAAGCAATACGAAATCTTTACTTAATAAAGGGATAAGTAGCCACACTTCATGAGTACTCTGAAAGAAAAGCAAGCTAGAGACATCTAGCATGTGTATTATGTGCTCAGCGGAGAAGCACGTGAAAATAGAAGTTAAAATTTGTACTGATGAGATAGGCTTTCCAATCAGGAGTATTGAGCTAACATCTTTCGCCTTTTCATCAGTAGTTTTGCTTATGAAATGTTTTTGTTACTCGCACAAAAGAGTAAGTGGGCTTCAGCTAAAGAGCAAAAAAAAGGCAAATCGGTTCCATAAGAACCTACTTGCTGCAGGTTGATACAACACTAAAACATGCAAAATAAAAGTAAAACAAATCTTACTAAAGGGTTTTAAAAAATCTAGACCCTAGGTAAAAACACCTCTGCCATCATACAACGCGCACTGCCGCCACCACAGGCTTCAATAGTCTCTAATGAACTGTGAATAATTTCGCAATGCTTACGTATAGCTAAAAGCTGTTCTGGTTTTAAGGAGTTGTATGCGGCCGAACTCATGACCATAAAACGTTGCTCATCTGCACCAATAACCTGAAGCATATTGCCCGCAAAATGATGCATCTGTTGTTCGCTAATGATTATAATTTCCTTACCATCATTTTTTAGGTGCGCTACTACATTCTTACGTTCCTTCTTATCGTCTATTGTATTTAAACATATTACGGCAAAGGACTCTGCCATTGCCATCATAACATTAGTATGATAAATAGGCATACGCTTACCGTTTACAGACTGATTTGCAGTAAAAATAACAGGAAAACAATCAAAATCTTCGCAAAATTCTATGAACAGTTCTTCATCGGCTCTTTGTGATAATGCGCAATAGGCTTTTTGATGTACTCTATCCTTTAAAATACTTCCAGTCCCCTCTAGGTAAATACCTTCGAGCTCTGCCGAAGTATAATCAACAACATCATTTATCACATACCCTTTCTCTTCTAGAATATCAAAAATATCCTCTCTTCTTTCCTTACGTCGATTTTCTGCGAACATAGGATATATAGCTACTGTTCCCGATTTGTGAAAAGAGACCCAGTTGTTTGGAAAAATAGAGTCTGGACTGTCGTTTTCCTTTTTATCATCTACTACGATAACGTTAACTCCCTTCTGTCTTAGAACTGCTACAAAATCATCAAACTCTGTTTGTGCTCGCTCATTTATGGTTTGCCTCTTAACATTTAAATCTTCCTGAAAATAATTATTTATTGTGGTTTGCTCGTTCATCCGAAAGGCAACTGGGCGTATCATCAATATTGTGTTGGTTATCTGCATATTCTATTTAATTACTCCCGTATTAGTGGCAAGGTACTACATCTTAAAAGTCCTTCTTGTTTGGCTATTTCTGCATATGGTATTTCCTCTACGGTAAAACCTTCACCCCTTAGCCAATTGTTTAATCTGGTAAAGTTTTTTTCAGAAACGATAACATCTGGGGAAATAGAAAAAACGTTACTGAACATGTTGTACATTTCATCGGATGTAATCTCGAATATGTTTTCCGAACCAAAAAAATCAACCAACCATTGGTATTCGGTTTCCTCTAAAAATCCATTTTTATGCAGAATTGCTTTTCCATTACCCAAAGGTTGAAAACAACAGTCTAAATGAAGGGCGTTCTCTTTTGCATTGATAGATTTTCTAAGCTCAAATGATTTTACCTTTTTATTAGGGAATTGACTTGTCAACCAATCTACCGCGTGCTTATTTGTTCTTGCCGTAATGTGCATTGCATAATCCACTGCCGTATACGTTCCAACAAAAAGGTAATCGTTCCAAGGCATCACATCACCACCTTCTACATGCACTTCTTCTGGCGGATATAAGATATGGGTGTCATCGATATTATCTAAAACATGCAATACAGCTTCCACCTCTTGCTCCCTATCGGGTAATATATTTGCAATCACCAACTTGTCTTCTATAACAAAGGCGATATCTCTAGAAAAAATCTGATTACAGCCCTCAAGGACTTCTGGCCTATAGACCTTTACATGGTACTTTTTAAAAACATTGGCAAAAGCTTCCATTTCCCTAATCATATCTACCTCTTTTGGATACGTGCCCGCCAATATATGCTCCAAAGACTTTGGGTCATAAGCCTCCTCCGGATTAGGGATTGGGCCACAACTTTTTGCGGTACCTAAAACAACCGCTTTTAAAGGCGCTATTTCGTCTTTGATATTCAGTTCTAGCATAACAGTGTCAATAAAATTAAATCTCGTTTTTAACCAAAAAAAAGCTCCTTTAAACTAAAAGAGCTTTCTTGTTTTTTTTTATAAGGTAGCAATCTACCTTTTATCGAGTGGGACAAAAGATCTATGGGTTTCTCCCATATACACTTGTCTTGGTCTACCAATAGGTTCACCGTTCAAACGCATTTCTCTCCATTGTGCTATCCAACCAGGCAGCCTTCCTAAAGCGAACATCACAGTAAACATTTCGGTTGGAATACCTAATGCTCTGTAGATAATACCAGAATAGAAATCTACATTTGGATATAACTTTCGGTCAACAAAATATTGGTCTTCCAAAGCTTCCTTTGCTAATCCCTTCGCTATTTCCAAGATAGGATCATCCATTCCTAAATCTGCCAATACTTCTTCAGCAGCTACTTTTATGATTTTTGCCCTTGGATCGAAGTTCTTATACACTCTATGTCCAAAGCCCATTAATCTAAACGGATCATTCTTATCCTTGGCCTTAGCCATATATTTTTTAGTATCGCCACCATCCTCTTGTATGGCTTCCAACATTTCTAAAACAGCTTGGTTAGCTCCGCCATGTAATGGGCCCCATAAGGCAGAAATTCCTGCAGAAAGAGATGCAAATAAGCCCGCATGAGAAGATCCTACAATACGTACAGTAGACGTAGAACAATTCTGCTCATGGTCCGCATGAAGTATCAATAACTTATCCAAAGCATCAATTACAATCTTATTTCTTTTATACTCTTGGGTAGGCTTTTTGAACATCATTTTGTGGATATTCTCTACATAACCAAGAGAATCATCACCATAATCCAACGGCAAGCCTTTTTTCTTTCTAAGGGTCCAAGATACCAATACAGGAAATTTAGCCAAAATGCGAACAATAGCTCCATACATCTCGTCCTTAGACGTGACATTGACAGAAGCAGGATTAAAAGCAATAAGCGCACTGGTTAACGAGGAAAGAACACCCATTGGATGCGCAGATTTTGGAAAAGCATCCAAAATCTTTTTCATCTCTTCATCTACATGTGATTCATTTTTAATATCTACATGAAAAGCTTCTAATTGTTCCTTGTTTGGCAACTCTCCAAAAATCAGCAAATAGGCAACTTCCAGAAAACCTGCCTTTTCCGCTAGCTCTTCAATAGAATACCCTCGATATCTTAAAATTCCTTTCTCCCCGTCCAAAAACGTAATTTCACTTTTACATGATCCTGTATTCTTAAACCCTGGATCTATAGTAATGATTCCATGGGTAGCCATACGTAAGGTTTTGATATCAATAGCAAGCTCATCTTCAGTTCCCTTTATTACAGGAAACTCATACGTTTTACCATTATACTCTAAAGTAGCTTTATCTGACATTCTTATAAATTAGTGGTTATGTAAAAGTAAACATACATAAAAACAGTCATTTTAACAATTATGTAAATCGCTTTAAACAATAATTAACATGGTGGTTTCAAGAGATTACAACTGGTCTAAAGAGAACTATAACAAATAAAGTGATTTATAATATTCATCCAAGGATTTTTCCCAAGTAAATCTTGCTTTTTTTGCGTTTTCCTTTATCCTCTTCCATTTAGGTTGGTCATTCTCCCAGAGCGTTAATGCTTCATCAAAACTAGAAACCATATTCCTTATTTTCTCATCGTACGTATTCCCATCAAAAACAAATCCTGTTTTCATATGATGCACGGTATCCTTTAAACCACCCGAATGATGAACCAAACATGGATTACCGTTTCTCATGGCTAACATTTGGCTAATACCGCACGGCTCAAAAAGACTAGGCATAAAATAAAGATCAGTCTCTAAATACATAGAATCGATTAAGTCTTCGGATTGGCCATTGGTGAATATGAAATTCTTGTGTTTATAGCTCATATTCCGAAAGTAATCCTCGTAGTCCGGATCACCTGTTCCTAATAAAATAAATATTCCACCTACAGATTCTAAACGTGCTAAGATTTGCTCTAAAGCTTCCGGAGAACGTTTAAAAAAATAGAATTTTTGTTCTGTTAACCTCGCCACACTAGATACAATGAACTTTGGTCTGTTACCAACATGCTCCATAATTTTTTCTCCTGTATGCGCTAAAAAATCAGCCTTATATTTTTTAGATTCATCCTGTAACCACCTAAAAATAGCCTTTACTGTATTCCTATAAAGAAAACCAGTCTCTGCAACTCTAATGTTTCCATAGTTGGAAGCGTTCAATATCCCAAAAAGACGCCCCTCATTGTCTGCTTTTTGTAAATCTTTCTCCAATGCTTCCCCTCCAATAAACTCTGGTTTTCTGCTGGGTAGTAATACATCTTCCTTATAGGAAGGGGAAACGGTATGTACCGCATCTGCCAAACGTATTCCTACGGCCATCAGATTTATACAGTCCTGATATCTAGGATCCATAAGTACCGCATGGTCTAAATTGATTTCCGGGAACCACTGGTTTACTGAAGCGTAATTATTATAAAACGGACGAATACCTTGTATGGCAAGGTTATGTATGCTGTACACATAACGCATCTTCCTTAAGGCCCTATAATTTGGATGATAAGCCTTTAAAAACAATACCGCACTTGAATGCCAATCGTGCATGTGAACAATATCCAATTGACCAAAAACTTCTATTTTAATGGCTTCCGCAACTGCGGTGTTAAAAATCATAAATTTGACAAAGTCATTATAAAATGGCTCTGTTGGGTCATCATGATAAATATGGGCAATACCACCTTCCTCTATTTCTGGATGATGAATTACGTAGTGAACAATGTTAACTATTTCCTTTTTAGGTATAACTTGATACAATTCTGCGCGATAGGTCATACCGCGAAGATTGAAATCTAGATTTGTTATAAAAATACCATCTCTGTGCAGTCTGGAATAAGCTGGTACAACCACATGAACGGTATCACCACGCTTAGCAATCTCCCTTGGTACATCACGCACCACATCACCCATTCCACCGGCTTTACAATTTGGTATGGCATCGTTTTCGGCAGCGACAAAAAGAAAGTTATTCATATAAATCTAAATAGGAGAGATTAATTATTATGCTCTAAAAAGGTAGGCATCTTTTTTGAATTAAACCAAAAAAAAGCCTTTCCGATTAAGAAAGGCTTTAAACAACAATAGTGGTTGTTAATTGATTTTGAAAGCTTTCTCTTGAGGATAATATGCCATACTTCCTAATTCCTCTTCGATTCTAAGTAACTGATTGTACTTTGCCATACGATCGGATCGTGAAGCAGAACCGGTTTTTATCTGACCAGTATTCAATGCTACCGCCAAATCTGCGATAGTATTGTCTTCTGTTTCACCTGAGCGATGCGACATCACTGAGGTATAACCTGCATTCTTTGCCATGTTAACTGCTGCAATAGTTTCGGTAAGGGTTCCTATTTGGTTTACCTTAATCAAAATAGAATTTGCAATTCCCTTTGCTATTCCTGTTGATAAACGCTCTACATTGGTTACAAAAAGGTCGTCTCCGACTAGTTGCACCTTATCTCCAATTTTATCGGTCAAGGACTTCCATCCATCCCAATCATTCTCGTCCATACCGTCCTCTATAGAAAGGATAGGATATTTTGCAGATAAGTCAGCTAAATATTGAGCCTGCTCCTCAGAAGTTCTAATAATTCCTTTACCCCCTTCAAATTTAGTATAATCGTACTTACCATCCACGAAGAACTCGGCTGCTGCACAATCTAGTGCAATCATCACATCATCCCCTAATTTGTACCCTGCCTTTTCCACTGCTATTGCGATAGTATCCAAAGCATCTTCAGTTCCACCAGCAAGATTTGGCGCAAAACCACCCTCATCACCAACTGCGGTACTTAGCCCTCTATCGTGTAATACCTTTTTAAGGCTATGGAAAATTTCTGTTCCCATTTGCATGGCATGTGAAAAGCTCTTTGCCTTTACCGGCATCACCATAAACTCTTGAAATGCAATAGGTGCATCTGAATGTGAACCACCATTTATAATATTCATCATTGGCACCGGCAACGTATTGGCGCTTACGCCTCCTACGTATCTAAACAAGGATAACCCTAACTCGTTAGCAGCAGCTTTAGCCGCAGCAAGCGAAACACCTAAAATAGCATTCGCGCCTAATTTAGATTTATTGGGTGTACCATCTAAATCGATCATCGTTTGGTCTAAGAGGTTCTGATCAAAGACCGACATTCCTAAAATTTCTTCAGCTATGATAGTGTTTACGTTAGAAACAGCTTTGGTAACCCCCTTACCCATAAAAGCACTACCACCATCACGTAGTTCAACAGCTTCGTGTTCACCGGTCGAAGCTCCGGATGGAACCGCTGCTCTTCCCATTACACCATTTTCGGTAATTACATCTACCTCTACTGTAGGATTACCCCTAGAATCAAAAATTTGCCTTGCGTGAACACTTAGTATAATACTCATTGTATCTTATTATTAAAATTGATTAATTATTGCTGGCTAAAGGTACAAAACACTGCATGCATAGATGTCCTCATACACCTGTTATTGCCAATAAAATATGGATTCTTCAAACTTTGGCTATCTCTTTTGTGTTTTTCTCGATTAATTTAAAAAAATCATCAAAAAGATAATCTGCATCGTTAGGACCTGGACTAGCCTCAGGATGGTATTGCACAGAGAAAACATCCTTACCCTTCATTTTTATTCCTGCGACAGTATGGTCGTTTAAATGTACATGTGTAATTTCAAGAAGCTCATTAGCTTCTGTTTCCTCCCTATTTATGGCAAATCCATGATTTTGTGAAGTGATTTCTCCCTTTCCAGTTCCTAAGTTCAAAACAGGATGATTAATACCCCTATGTCCGTTGTGCATCTTATAAGTAGATACACCGTTTGCTAGTGCAATTACTTGATGCCCTAAGCAAATACCGAATAACGGTTTGTTAGTCTCAATTATCGCTTTAGCTGCTGCAATTGCATCAATCAAGGGCTCTGGATCTCCTGGCCCATTTGAAATAAAATACGCATCCGGACTCCAAGCAGAGAGTTCTTCAAAACTTGCGTTATATGGAAATACCTTTATGTAAGCATTCCGTTTAGCCAGATTTCTTAGTATATTTTTTTTGATTCCTATATCTAAGGCAGCTATCTTATATGTCGCACTTTCATCACCATAGAAATAGGTCTCGTTAGCAGATACCTTTGACGCAAGCTCCAAACCTTCCATACTTGGTACTTCCTTTAGCTTTTCCTTAAGGTGTTCTATATTCTCAACGTCTGTAGAAATAACAGCGTTCATAGCACCATTATCTCGAATATAACCTACTAAGGCTCGTGTATCTACATCGGATATAGCAAAAAGTTTACCGTGGTCAAGAAACTCTTCTAAACTAGCGTCTGCCAAGGGCCTAGAGTACTGATAACTAAAATTTCGACAAATTAGTCCTGCTATTTTAACCGAATCTGACTCCACTTCATCAGTGTTTGTTCCATAGTTTCCAATATGTGCATTTGTTGTAACCATCAGCTGGCCAAAATAGGAAGGATCGGTAAAAATCTCCTGATAGCCGGTCATACCAGTATTAAAACAAACTTCACCAAATGCTGTACCTTCTTTATTGCCTACAGATTTACCGTGAAAAATAGTCCCATCAGCTAGTAATATTAACGCTTTCTTTTTGGATTGATACTTCATACCTTCTTCTACTAGATTATTACTTAACAAAAAAACATAAAAAAAGGATAAGCGTTAAAGCTTATCCTTTTAAAATTATCACTATTTATTGACATTTTATTTTTCAGAGTCATCAGTTTTAACATCTTCATCTGTCTGTACCTCTTTTTCTACCTCTGAAACCACATCCGTTGCCGCTTCAGTTTGCTCTTCTACAGCTTCTGTAGAGGACGTTTCGGTTTTCGCACCTGAACCTCTTCTACTTCTCCTTGTAGATTTCTTAGCTGGTTTGCCTGCGTTATAAATCTCATTGAAATCTACCAACTCTATCATAGCCATATCTGCGTTATCTCCAAGACGTGTTCCTAGTTTTATAATTCTAGTATAACCCCCTGGTCTATCCGCTACCTTTTCTGATACTACACTGAACAGCTCAGTTATCGCAAATTTATCTCTCAAGTTTCTGAAAACGACACGTCTGTTGTGCGTACCTTTTTCAGTGGACTTATTATTCTCTGCCTTAGATTTAGTAATCAAAGGTTCTACGAACTGCTTTAAAGCCTTTGCCTTTGCAACCGTAGTATTTATTCTCTTGTGCTCAATCAAAGAGCAAGCCATATTCGCTAACATAGCGTGCCTATGTGCTTTCTTTCTGCCTAAGTGATTTATTTTTTTACCGTGTCTCATAATTCATTTTTATCATCTTGCTACCAAATCTACCTCGGGCAGAGAGCAAAATATGATTAATTAATCTTTATCTAACTTATATTTTGACAAATCCATACCAAAGCTCAACCCCTTATTAATTACTAGTTCCTCAAGCTCCGTCAAAGATTTTTTACCAAAGTTTCTAAACTTCATCAAGTCATTCTTGTTGAAAGAAACTAAATCACCAAGTGTATCTACTTCAGCAGCTTTTAAACAATTCAATGCACGCACGGATAAATCCATATCTACAAGTTTTGTTTTCAATAACTGCCTCATGTGTAAGGACTCCTCGTCATACGTCTCTGTCTGAGCGATTTCATCTGCCTCTAAGGTTATACGCTCATCTGAGAATAACATAAAGTGATGTATCAAAACTTTTGCAGCTTCTGTAAGCGCATCTTTAGGATGAATAGAACCGTCAGAAACAATTTCGAAAACCAACTTTTCGTAATCTGTCTTCTGCTCTACACGAAAATTCTCTATACTATATTTAACATTTTTGATTGGTGTGAATATAGAATCGATAGCGATAGTTCCAATTGGCGTACCAGATTTTTTATTCTCTTCGGCTGGAACATATCCTCTTCCCTTCTCTATGGTAATCTCCATATTGATATTTACCTTGGGATCCATGTTACAAATGACTAAGTCGGAGTTCAATACTTGATATCCCGAAATAAACTTCTGAAAATCTCCAGCCGTCAATTGCTCTTTACCACTAATTGAAATAGAAACTACCTCTGCTTCTGAATCTTCAATCTGTTTTTTAAAGCGTACTTGCTTTAAATTTAAAATTATCTCGGTCACATCTTCCACAACCCCTGGTATAACCGAGAATTCATGCTCAACCTTATCGATTCTTACAGACGTAATAGCATGGCCTTCTAATGAAGAAAGCAATACCCTTCTTAATGCATTCCCAACAGTTAAACCATAACCAGGTTCCAAAGGACGAAATTCAAACTTCCCTTCGAAATCTGAAGAGTCGATCATTATTACTTTATCGGGCTTCTGAAAATTAAATAATGCCATAATTAGATCAGTGTTGTTTATTTAGAGTATAACTCGACTATTAGTTGTTCCTTGATATTTTCAGGAATCTGCAATCTTTCTGGAATGGCAACAAAGTTACCCTGCATTGTTGCAGTGTTCCATGTCATCCACTCATAGACCGAACTATTCGCTGCCAATGAATCCTGAATACTTTGTAAAGATTTTGATTTCTCACGCACACCTACTACATCCCCTGCTTTTAAACTATAAGAAGGTATATTTACCAACTCACCATTTACTGTAATATGCCTATGGGAAACCAGTTGCCTAGCGCCACTTCTAGTAGGAGATACACCCATTCTATAAACCACGTTGTCTAAACGAGACTCACATAACTGTAGCAATACTTCCCCAGTAACACCTTTACTTCTATTGGCCTTTGCAAAAAGATTTCTGAATTGTTTTTCTAAGATACCGTAAGAGTACTTAGCTTTTTGTTTCTCCATCAACTGGACAGAGTACTCAGACTTCTTACCTCTTCGTCTGGCATTACCGTGTTGTCCCGGAGGATAATTCTTCTTTTCGAACGATTTATCATCCCCGAATATCGCCTCTCCGAATTTACGGGCGATTTTTGATTTTGGTCCTGTATATCTTGCCATTTTCTTAAGTTATGAAAGTGAGATTATGAATTAAGGCTTATCCTTCGATAATCGTAACTGCACCTTCTGTGAAATATATTAATTAATTAAACTCTTCTTCTCTTTGGAGGCCTACATCCATTATGTGGCATAGGAGTAACATCGATAATCTCCGTTACCTCAATTCCAGAATTATGAAGTGACCTAATAGCAGATTCTCTCCCATTACCAGGACCTTTAACATACACCTTTACTTTTCTAAGCCCTGCTTCATGTGCAACCTTAGAACAATCTTCAGCAGCTACCTGTGCTGCATAAGGTGTATTCTTTTTTGAACCCCTAAATCCTAGCTTACCAGCGGAGGACCAAGATATAACATCTCCTTTTTTATTTGTTAAAGAGATAATTATATTATTGAAAGAAGCACTTATATGAGCTTCGCCAACAGAATCTACTATTACCTTACGTTTCTTGGTTGCCTTAGTATTTACCTTTGCCATACCTCTATATTATTTAGTAGCCTTCTTCTTGTTGGCAACTGTTTTACGCTTTCCTTTTCTGGTCCTAGAATTATTCTTTGTACGCTGACCTCTTAACGGCAATCCTGATCTATGGCGAATACCTCTGTAACAGCCAATATCCATCAATCGTTTGATGTTTAATTGCGTTTCAGAACGCAACTCACCTTCTATCGTGAAGAATGATACTGCTTCCCTAATACGTCCGATTTCATCATCGTTCCAATCAGAAACCTTAGTGTCCTCACTAACCTGTGCCTTCTCTAAAATATCTTTAGACCTACTTCTTCCGATTCCAAAAATATAAGTCAAGGCAATCACGCCTCTTTTTTGTTTTGGTATGTCTATACCCGCGATTCTTGCCATAATTACCCTTGTCTTTGTTTAAATCTAGGATTCTTTTTGTTGATTACGTACAACCTGCCTTTCCTGCGAACAATCTTGCAGTCCACACTTCTCTTCTTAACTGATGCTCTTACTTTCATCTTGTATTTTAATATCTATAAGTAATTCTTGCTTTTGTTAGGTCATAAGGACTCATCTCAAGCTTAACCTTATCTCCTGGCAACAACTTAATGTAATGCATTCTCATTTTACCAGATATATGCGCCGTTACCACATGACCATTTTCTAACTCTACACGAAACATTGCATTTGACAATGCCTCTATAATAGCGCCATCCTGTTCTATTGCTGCCTGTTTAGCCATAAATTATGCTACTTTTCTATTTTTACCAGTTTTCATCAAACCATCGTAATGTCTATTCAATAGATATGAATTCACTTGTTGAACCGTATCGATGGCAACACCAACCATTATTAATAGTGATGTTCCTCCATAAAATAAGGCCCATCCGGCTTGGACATTTAGCAAAGATACAACCACTGCCGGAAGTATAGCTAATAATGCTAAAAATACTGATCCAGGCAATGTAATCAATGACATGATTTTATCAAGAAAATCACCTGTTTCTTTCCCTGGTCTAATACCTGGAATAAAACCACCGCTTCTTTTTAAATCATCTGCCATCTTATTCGTAGGAACAGTAATAGCCGTATAGAAATATGTGAATACTATAATTAGCACGGCAAATAAAATATTATAAGCCCAACCAAATATATTAGAAAATTCTACCTGCATCCACTGCCCAAAAGCAGTATCATCAAACGTACTTCCTATCAAACCAGGAACAAACATAATTGCCTGCGCAAATATTATAGGCATCACACCTGACGCATTTAACTTAAGCGGTATATACTGCCTCGACCCCATAACATTTTTCTCATAGCCTCCAGACGCAGTTCTTCTTGCGTACTGCACCGGTATTTGACGCGTAGCCATAACCAATAATATACATGCTAGTATGACCATGAACCAAAGTATGACTTCAATAAGGATAAACATAAGCCCCCCATTATTATCGGTGGTTCTGGAAATAAATTCCTGAACAAAAGATTGCGGCATCGTTGCTATAATACCTATCATAATTAATAATGATATTCCATTACCAATTCCCTTATCCGTAATCTTTTCGCCTAACCACATCGCAAAGACACACCCTGTAACCAAAATAATGACCGCAGGAACCATAAAATCTAAACCCTTACCTAATAAAAAAGCGGTATCCCTAACACCAAATGCCTCTAAACCGTACAAATAGGCTGGCGCTTGGACAATACAAATAGCAATAGTCAACCATCTTGTAATTTGATTAATAGTCTTACGACCACTTTCACCTTCTTTTTGTAATTTTTGAAGATAAGGAATAGCAATTCCCATGAGCTGCACCACAATGGATGCAGATATATATGGCATTATCCCTAATGCGAAAATGGATGCATTTGCAAAGGCACCACCAGTAAAGGCATTTAAAAGACCGAAAATACCTTGGTCTGTACTATCTGCTAACCCCCCCAATTGTGTAGTATCTATTCCTGGGAGAACAATTTGGCAACCAAATCTATATACCAGCAGAAGACCTAAAGTAATAAGTATTCTATTCCTTAGCTCTTCTATCTTCCAAATATTGGCTATTGTATCAATAAATTTCTTCATGTTCTCTTTTATGCTTATAAGCTTATCGCCTCACCACCAGCAGCCTCAATCGCTGCTTTTGCCGTTGCACTAAATTTATGTGCCGAAATCTTAAGGGAAGCTTTTAATTCTCCATCACCTAAAATCTTAACCAGCTCGTTCTTTCGTGCTAGCCTGTTTTCTATGAGCGTTTCCATCGTTACCACATCTTTTACCCCTTTATCATCAACCAATGCCTGTAGCACCTCTAAGTTGATTCCCTGGTACTCTTTACGATTGATATTCGTAAAACCAAACTTTGGAACACGACGTTGTAGCGGCATCTGACCACCTTCAAAACCAATTTTCTTTGAATAACCAGACCTTGATTTGGCACCCTTATGACCTCTAGCTGCAGTACCCCCTTTTCCGGAGCCCTGTCCTCTTCCTAAACGCTTTCCGTCTCTATTTACTGAACCTTCCGCAGGTTGTAGATTACTTAAATTCATGAGTTCTTAATATTTACGCTTCCTCTATAGAAACTAAATGTTGTACTTTATTTATCATTCCAAGGATATTCTTGGTATCGTCATGCTCAACGACCTGACCAATTCTTTTCAATCCAAGTGCTTCCAAAGTCCGTTTCTGGTTTTGTGGCTTCTTGATACTACTCTTAACCTGCTTAACTTTAATCTTTGCCATTTTTCAGTAATTAGTAATCAGCACTTCATAATTAGCGTTATTCAACTCTAAAAATCGAATAATTGGACCTATATACGTACTAACCAATACCCTATTTAATTATCCTTTAAAAACTTTTTCTAAGGAGACACCTCTTTGCTTAGCAATTGTGCCTGCATCCCTTAGTTGTAATAAAGCATCAAATGTTGCCTTTACAACGTTATGTGGGTTAGATGAACCTTGTGATTTTGATAAAACGTCATGCACGCCTACAGCCTCTAATACAGCTCTTACTGCACCACCAGCTATAACGCCTGTACCCTGAGATGCAGGTTGAATATATACACGAGCGCCACCAAACTTTCCTTTTTGCTCATGTGGCAATGTTCCTTTATTCAAAGGAATTCGAATCAAATTCTTTTTTCCATCTTCTATAGCCTTTGCAATTGCCGTAGCAACTTCTTTAGACTTTCCAAGGCCATGACCTACAACACCACTCTCATCACCTACCACAACAATAGCTGAAAACCCGAAAGCTCTACCACCCTTAGTTACTTTGGTTACACGTTGTATCCCTACCAACCTATCTTTAAGATCTAAACCTCCTGGCTTAACGGTTTCTACGTTTTTGTATTTCTGAAACATACTGTTATATTAAAATTTAAGTCCAGCTTCCCTTGCCCCTTCGGCCAAAGATTTAACCCTTCCATGATACAAATTGCCACCTCTATCAAAGGCCACTTTATCTAACCCAACCTTCAATGCTTTTTCGGCAATTACTTTACCTACTATAGCAGCCATCTCCACTTTAGTCCCTTTTTCGGAAGCAATGCTTTTGTCTCGTGATGAAGCAGATGCTAATGTAACACCATTTACATCATCAATAAGTTGCGCATAAATCCCAGTATTGCTCCTAAAAACAGATAACCTAGGTTTTACTGAAGTTCCCGAAGATACCTTTCGGATTCTTCTACGGATTCTATATTTTCTTTGTGTTTTTGATAATCCCATAATATTCTTATTAAGCCGACTTACCAGCTTTTCTTCTTAATATTTCACCAACAAACTTAACACCTTTTCCTTTGTAAGGCTCGGATTTTCTGAACGATCGTACTTTAGCAGCAACGTGACCTACCAACTGTTTGTCATGTGACATTAGTTTTACAATCGGGTTTTTACCCTTTACAGAAATTGTCTCAACCTTTACTTCTTGAGCAATATTGAAAACAATATTGTGAGAAAAACCTAAAGCCAACTCTAACTTTTGACCCTGATTACTGGCACGGTAACCTACCCCTACCAACTCTAACTCCTTGGTCCATCCTTTAGATACACCTTCAACCATATTCAAAACTAAAGAACGGTAAAGTCCGTGTTTTGCCTTGTGCTCTTTTGAATCAGACGGTCTTGTCACCCAAGCCTGTCCATCCTCAACTTTAACAGCGACACCTGAATACTCTTGACTTAACTCTCCTAACTTACCTTTAACGGTAATTATATTGTCACTGATTTCTACTGTAACCCCCTCAGGAATTGCTATCGGATTATTTCCTATTCTAGACATCTTCTAACTCTTTAATCGATTAATAAACGTAGCATAAGACTTCACCGCCAACATTTTCAGCTTTCGCCTGCTTACTTGTCATAACACCATGTGACGTTGATACGATTGCAATTCCCAAACCATTAAGCACCCTTGGTAACTCTTCACTTGGAGCATACTTTCTTAGACCTGGCTTACTTATACGTTGTATTTTCCTGATTACAGGCTCCTTCGTAATCTTGTCGTACTTCAAAGCAATTTTAATGCTCCCTTGAACCTTATCAGCATCAAACTTGTAACTTAAAATATATCCTTGGTCGAATAATATTTTAGTCATTTCTTTCTTTAGATTGGATGCAGGAATTTCAACAACCCTGTGTCCAGCTCTACTTGCGTTCCTAACCCTCGTTAGATAATCTGCTATAGTATCTGTTACCATTTATATATAATTCGGTCACGGTTTTTAGTATTATACTAAACCTGAAACCAGTTAAGTTAATTTTTTTTACCAACTCGCTTTTCGAACACCTGGTATCAATCCTTGATTAGCCATTTCCCTAAAAGTCACCCTAGAAATACCAAAAGTTCTCATGTAACCCTTTGGTCTACCAGTTATCTTACACCTATTGTGCATCCGCACAGGTGAAGCGTTTTTTGGTAATTTCTGTAGTCCTTCATAGTCTCCAGCTTCCTTCAAAGCCTTACGCTTCTCAGCATATTTAGCTACAGTTCTTTCCCTTTTTCTTTCACGGGCCTTCATTGATTCTTTAGCCATACTAGTTCTTTTTAAAAGGTAAACCCATTTCTGTTAATAATGATTTTGCTTCCTTATCCGTGTCAGCAGAAGTAACAAAAGTTATATCCATACCGTTGATACGGTTAATTTTATCAATATTGATTTCTGGAAAAATAATTTGTTCAGTAACACCAAGATTGTAATTTCCACGACCATCAAAACCTGTAGCTCTAATACCTTGAAAATCCCTAACCCTAGGCAATGCTGAAGTTACCAACCTGTCCAAAAATTCATACATACGTTCTCCACGTAATGTAACCTTGGCACCGATAGGCATTCCTTTCCTCAATTTAAATGCAGCAACATCTTTTTTAGACATTGTAGCAATGGCCTTCTGACCGGTTATAGTAGTCATCTCATCAATCGCATGATCGATAAGCTTTTTGTCAGCTACCGCAGCACCAACACCTCTACTTACAACTATTTTCTCTAATTTAGGAACCTGCATTACATTCTTGTAACTAAACTCCTCGGTAAGCGCTGCTAATATGCGCTCCCTATATTCCTTCTTTAATCTTGAAACGTAAGCCATAACTAAATTACTTCTTTAGATTTCTTGGAAACTCTTACTTTCTTGCCATCTCTTACTTCATATGAAACCCTAGTCGTCTCTCCTGACTTAGTATCGATAAGTGAAAGATTAGAGATATGAAGCATAGCCTCTTTTTTGACAATCCCACCTTGAGGGTTTTTTGCGCTTGGTTTCTCATGCTTAGAAACTAAATTCACACCCTCCACAATGGCCTTATTCTTCTCAAGATTCACCAACATTACCTTACCCTCGGAACCCTTATGATCCCCGGCAGTAACCCTAACTGTATCTCCTGTTTTTATTTTTAACTTTTTCATCTTCTGAAATCAATTATAAAACCTCTGGGGCTAATGATACAATTTTCATAAACTGCTTATCCCTAAGCTCTCTTGCGACAGGACCAAAGACCCTAGTGCCTCGCATTTCACCAGTAGGATTCAATAGCACACACGCATTATCATCAAACCTTATATACGATCCGTCTGGTCTTCTTACTTCCTTCTTGGTGCGTACTACAACTGCGGTAGAAACCGCACCCTTTTTAATACCTCCATTCGGCGTAGCTTCCTTAACAGTTACTACAATCTTATCACCAATCGAAGCATACCTTCTTTTGGTACCACCTAGGACGCGAATGGTTAAAACCTCTTTCGCTCCTGTATTATCCGCCACCTTTAATCTAGATTCTTGCTGTAACATAACTTATTTGGCTCTTTCTAAGATTTCTACTAACCTCCAACATTTGGTTTTACTCATGGGACGTGTCTCCATGATTTTTACCGTATCACCTTCTCTGCAGTCGTTCTTCTCGTCATGCGCGACGTATTTCTTCGTTTTTAAAACGAATTTACCGTACATAGGGTGCTTTACACGCTTTACCTCGGCAACAACAATAGATTTCTCCATTTTGTTACTAGTTACAACCCCAACTCTTTCCTTTCTTAAATTTCTCTTTTCTTCCATAAAGCAGAACCAGTTATTGGTTTTCCCTATTTGTTAATTCTGTGGCTAATCTAGCGACAGTTCTCCTAACTTTCCTAATCTGAAGTGGATTCTCCAAAGGCGTTACAAAATGTGCCATTTTTAAATCCGCATGTTGTTTCTTATACTCGATGAGTTTCTCCGTAAGTCCTTCAACAGACAATTCTTTTACTTCTTGTTTTTTCATAACTCCTTACGCTTAATTATCAAGTGAATAATCCCTTGCAACAATAAACTTTGTCTTTACGGGAAGCTTCTGTGCCGCCAATCTAAGTGCCTCTTTTGCTATATCCATAGATACACCACCGATTTCAAACATTACTCTTCCTGGTTTTACTACGGCAACAAAATACTCAGGAGCACCCTTACCTTTACCCATACGTACTTCTAAAGGCTTTTTGGTAATAGGCTTGTCTGGAAAAATCTTTATCCATAACTGACCCTCTCTCTTCATATATCTAGTCGCTGCAATACGAGCGGCTTCAATTTGTCGTGAGGTTAAAAACGCAGCATCACCAACAGACTTTATACCGAACATACCATTTGATAGCTGATGACCTCTTCCGGTATTACCCTTCATACGGCCCTTCTGCATTTTACGAAACTTCGTTCTTTTAGGTTGTAACATCTCTTTACTTCTTTAAAATTACTTTCTACGACGTGGCTTTCTTCCACCATCCTGATTACTTGGCCCCTTAGATTGCCCTTTTTGCATACCTACTAACGGAGACAACTCTCTTTTACCATAGACCTCACCCTTCATAATCCAGACCTTAATACCTAACTTACCGTAGGTTGTCTGAGCTTCATGCAATGCATAATCGATATCTGCCCTAAAAGTAGATAAAGGAATGCGACCATCTTTATAAGTCTCTGAACGCGCCATTTCAGCACCATTCAATCTCCCAGATATTTGCACTTTAATACCTTCAGCATTCATTCTCATGGCAGCAGTTATAGACATTTTTATAGCTCTTCTAAAAGAAATTCTACTTTCGATTTGACGCGCTATGCTCGCTGCTACTAAATTCGCATCTACCTCAGGGCGTTTGATCTCATATATATTAATCTGCACCTCTTTATTGGTAATCTTCTTAAGTTCCTCCTTAAGTTTATCCACCTCTTGACCTCCTTTACCAATAATGATACCTGGTCTTGCCGTAGTAACCGTTACGGTTATCAACTTTAAAGTACGCTCTATAATTACCCTAGACACACTAGCCTTAGATAGTCTAGCATGAATATATTTTCTAATCTTACTATCTTCGGCAAGCTTATCACCGTAATCGTTTCCACCGTACCAGTTAGATTCCCAACCTCTGATGATTCCAAGACGATTTCCTATTGGATTTGTTTTCTGTCCCATTCTAGCTTGCTATATTATTGTTAGACCCCAACACTAAAGTGACATGGTTGGACCGTTTTCTAATTCTATGTGCTCTTCCTTGAGGTGCCGGTCTAAGTCTCTTTAACATAGTACCGCCGTCTACCCTAATCTCTGAAACAACCAACTCAGCATCCTCCACATTGGAATCCTCATTTTTTGCTTGCCAGTTAGCTAGTGCAGATAATAATAGTTTTTCAAGCTTTCGTGAAGCTTCCTTACTATTGAAACGCAGAATAGCCAAAGCCTTTTCTACTTTCTCACCACGAATTAAATCCGCAACAAGTCTCATCTTTCTAGGGGAAGTTGGACAATTGTTCAACTTTGCAAAAGCAACTTTTTTCTTTTCTGCCTTTATTCTTTCGGCCATTTGTTTTTTACGAACTCCCATAGCTTACTTTTTACCTTTATTTTTTGCACCCGCATGACCTCTAAAAGATCTAGTAGGTGAAAATTCTCCCAGTTTGTGCCCAACCATATTCTCAGTTACAAAAACTGGAACAAATTGTCTTCCATTGTGAACCGCTATCGTCATTCCGACAAAATCAGGAGTTATCATTGAAGCTCTTGACCATGTCTTTATAACCGACTTCTTACCTGAAGATGCGCTCTGTTGGATTTTTTTCTCCAAACTATAATGAACGTAAGGTCCTTTTTTTAGTGAACGTGCCATTTCTTTCTAGTTTTATTTCTTTCTACGTTCTATTATATACTTATTTGTGCTCTTAGTCTTAGAACGAGTTCTAAATCCTTTAGCAGGAATACCATTCCTTGATCTCGGATGACCACCCGATGCTCTTCCTTCACCACCACCCATTGGGTGATCGACAGGATTCATTGCAACTGGCCTTGTTCTAGGCCTCCTGCCCAACCACCTACTTCTACCAGCCTTACCGGATACCAGCAATTGATGATCTGAATTGGATATAGCCCCTATTGTTGCCATACATGCAGAAAGAATCAATCTTGTTTCCCCAGAGGGCATTTTCACGGTACAAAACTTACCATCCTTTGCCATTAACTGAGCAAATGTACCAGCACTACGTGCCATAACCGCACCCTGTCCAGGCCTTAACTCGATACAAGATATAATAGTACCTAATGGTATTTCAGTTAAAGGCATCGCGTTACCAATTTCTGGAGACGCATTCACACCGGACAACAACTGTTGCCCTACCTGAAGACCATTTTGTGCTATGACGTATCGTTTCTCCCCATCAACATAGGACAATAAAGCAACGAACGCTGTTCTATTAGGATCGTATTCGATGGAATCAACTGTTGACGCAACGTCACGCTTATCCCTTTTGAAATCGATTACCCGATATCTTCTTTTATGCCCACCACCTTTTTGGCGTATGGTCATTTTTCCTTGACTGTTTCTTCCTCCGGACTTTTTTAACGGAGCGAGCAAGCTCTTCTCCGGCTTATCAGTAGTAATGGCGTCAAATCCATTTACTACTCTAAAACGCTGTCCAGGAGTGACTGGTTTTAATTTTCTAACTGACATTTCTTGTCTTTATAGATTACTGTAAAAATCGATTATATCACCTTCAACAACATCAACAACAGCCTTTTTAATCGCATTTGTCTTTCCGTGTTGAACACCAGTTTTTGTATATCTGGATTTCCGTGATGGTCCGTAGTTCATTGTACGCACCTTCTTAACCGATACACCATAAGTTGCTTCAACAGCATCTTTAATCTGAATTTTGTTGGCCCTAGGATCAACAATGAAACCATAACGATTATTTAATTCGCTGTCGGCAGTCATTTTCTCCGTTATAATAGGCTTGATTAAAACACTCATGGCTTTACTTATTTATTTAAATTCAATTCTATTCCCTCTAGAGCACCCTCTAACAGCACAATACTATTCGCATTTAATATCTTATAAGTGCTTAATTCTGAGCTAGTTATAACGTGTGAGTGGGTGAAATTACGAGATGACAAATATACACCTTTATTTGAATCGCCCAACACAAATAAAGACTTTTTGTGTTCTAAGCCTAAGGACTTTAAAACCTGTACAAAATCTTTTGTTTTTGGTGCATCAAAATCAAAGTCTTCAACTACTAAAATTGCCTTCTCCTGTGACTTCAGGGTCAAGGCAGACTTTCTAGCTAAACGCTTTAAATTTTTATTCAATTTTTGCGTATAATCTTTGGGTCTTGGTCCAAAAATACGTCCACCTCCTCTAAATATTGGAGACTTAATACTACCTGCTCTCGCAGTACCAGTACCTTTTTGTTTTTTAATCTTTCTGGTACTACCCGCTATTTCAGCACGTTCCTTAGATTTGTGAGTACCTTGCCTTTGATGTGCTAAATACTGCTTTACGTCTAAATAAACCGCATGGTTATTAGGCTCTATACCGAACACCTGATCAGAAAGGTCTGCCTTTCTCCCCGTGTCTTTTCCTTTAATATCTAAAACTGCTACTTTCATTACTTCTCAATAGTTACATAAGCGTTTTTATGACCAGGAACACAACCTTTAACAACAACAAGATTCTTTTCCGGAACTACTTTCAAGACCTTCAGGTTTTGAACTGTTACCCTATCGGTTCCCATTCTACCGGCCATTTTCATACCCTTGAAAACTCTTGCAGGATAGGATGCAGCACCAATAGAACCTGGAGCTCTTAACCTATTATGCTGGCCGTGAGTTGCCTGCCCTACACCAGCAAAACCATGGCGTTTTACGACCCCCTGGAAGCCTTTTCCTTTTGACGTACCTACGACATCAACAAATTCTCCTTCTACAAAAACATCAACACCAACGGTGTCTCCTAATTTGTAATCACCATCAAAACCTTGAAATTCAACGACTTTTTTCTTGGGAGAAGCACCTGCTTTTTTAAAGTGACCGATTTCAGCCTTATTAGCACGCTTTTCTGCCTTGTCATCGAAACCCAATTGAAGGGCATTGTACCCATCAACCTCTTCGGTTCTGACTTGGGTAACCACACATGGTCCAGCTTGAATAACGGTGCATGGAATATTCTTCCCATTCTCGTCAAAAATACTGGTCATGCCTACTTTTTTTCCTATTAACCCAGACATATTATTTATATTAATTATTACTATTTAAACTTAATCCATAAAAATAGGGTCAAAATAATTTAACCCTAAATTATTTTTATCCGTTTTTCCCTCGCACGCGGCTCGGGACATGTATTACCTCTTCTATTATAAAAGGATTGCAAACTTAAACCTTTATCTCGACTTCAACACCACTAGGCAACTCTAATTTCATAAGAGCGTCAATAGTTTTTGAAGATGAACTGTAAATATCCAATAATCTCTTATATGAACTCAACTGAAACTGCTCCCGAGACTTTTTGTTTACGTGCGGTGAACGCAATACCGTAAATATCTTCTTGTGCGTAGGCAATGGTATAGGACCCGTTACAACGGCTCCAGTCGTTTTTACCGTCTTTACAATTTTTTCAGCAGATTTATCCACCAAGTTATAATCGTAAGATTTTAATTTTATTCTGATTTTCTGACTCATTACTTTAATTTATGCTGTTATACCTTTCGCCTTTTTAATAACCTCTTCAGATATATTTGAAGGTGTTTGGGCATAATGTAAAAACTCCATTGTTGATGTCGCTCTACCTGATGACAAAGTTCTAAGCGAAGTAACATATCCAAACATTTCAGATAATGGAACAGTTCCCTTTACCACTTTAGCGCCGGCTCGATCACTCATATCAGTAATTGTTCCCCTTCTACGGTTTAAATCACCCACAATATCACCCATATTCAACTCAGGTGTAATCACTTCTATTTTCATTATTGGCTCCATAATTACGGCACCAGCAGCTTTACCAGCAGCTTTGTAACCCATTTTAGCAGCCAATTCAAATGACAATGCATCAGAATCCACGGCATGAAAAGAACCATCCTTCAATACCACCTTCATAGTGTCCATTTCAAAACCTGCCAAAGGACCATTCATCATCGCTGAAGCAAATCCCTTCTCAATTGATGGTATAAATTCCTTAGGTATACGTCCTCCTTTAATTTGATCTACAAATTGTAAGCCTTCGCCTTCAAAATCGACATCTGCTGGACTCATTTCAAAAACAATATCCCCAAATTTACCACGACCACCAGACTGTTTCTTATATGTTTCACGGTGAGCAGTTGATTTAGTTAACGCCTCTTTATATTCAACCTGTGGCTCCCCTTGGTTTACCTCCACCTTAAATTCTCTTCTTAAACGGTCCACTATAATTTCTAAATGTAGCTCGCCCATACCGGAAATAATAGTCTGACCGGAGGCCTCATCGGTTTTTACTTGAAACGTTGGATCTTCTTCAGCTAATTTAGCTAACGCCATACCCAATTTATCAACATCTACCTTTGTCTTAGGTTCCACAGCAATACCAATTACTGGATCAGGGAAATCCATACTTTCTAAAACAATAGGGTGTTTCTCAGCTGACATGGTATCTCCCGTCTTAATATCCTTAAACCCTACAGCCGCTCCAATATCTCCTGCCTCAATAAAGTCAATTGAATTTTGCTTATTTGAGTGCATCTGATAGATACGTGAAATCCGTTCTTTTTTACCGGAACGATTATTTAATATATAGGAACCAGCATCCAAACGTCCAGAATATGCACGGAAAAATGCTAAACGACCAACAAACGGGTCTGTAGCAATCTTAAAAGCCAAAGCTGCGAAAGGCTCTTTTACATTTGGCTTACGCAATTCTTCCTCACCGGTATCAGGGTTTATACCTATTATATTATCCCTATCTAAAGGAGAGGGTAAATAACGACATACGGCATCTAATAGAAACTGCACGCCTTTATTTTTAAACGAAGAACCACATACCATAGGTATAATCGCCATATCCATAACAGCAGCTCTCAACGCAGCATGCACTTCCTCTTCTGTAATAGAATCCTCATCTTGCATGAACTTCTCTAACAAATCCTCGTCATAACTAGCAACCTCCTCTATCAACATGGCTCGGTACTTGCGCACTTCCGCTTTCATCTCTTCAGGGATAGCTACAACGTCAAAAGTAGAACCATAATTATCATCATGCCATACAATAGCCCTATTCTTAACTAAATCTACAATACCCTTAAAATCGTCCTCATCTCCAATATTCAAAACAATTGGCACAGCGTTGGACTTCAACATATCTTTAACCTGAGCGCAAACACCCAAGAAATCTGATCCTTGACGGTCCATTTTATTAACGAAACCTATTCTAGGAACTTTATAATTATCTGCTAACCTCCAATTTGTCTCGGACTGTGGCTCAACACCATCTACCGCACTAAACAGAAAGACCAAACCATCAAGGACGCGTAAAGAACGATTCACCTCTACAGTGAAATCTACGTGGCCTGGAGTATCTATAATATTAAAATGATAATCCTGTGCCTCAGCGGTAGGCTCCCCATTTTCTTTTGGAAATGTCCAATCACATGTAGTAGCCGCAGAAGTAATAGTAATACCGCGTTCAGCTTCTTGCTCCATCCAATCCATTGTAGAAGCACCATCGTGGACCTCCCCAATTTTATGTGAAACACCTGTATAAAATAAAATTCTTTCTGTAGTGGTTGTTTTACCAGCATCAATATGCGCAGCAATCCCAATATTTCTAGTAAGCTTTAAATTTCTTGCCATCTCCTATTAAAATCTAAAGTGAGAAAATGCCTTGTTAGCCTCAGCCATCTTGTGCGTATCTGTTCTTTTCTTAACAGCAGCACCTTCTTCCTTGGACGCTGCTAAAATCTCACCTGCCAATTTTTGTGCCATCCCCTTTTCATTACGCTTTCTCGCGTAGCTGATAAGCCATTTCATTGCCGTAGAAATTTTTCTATCTGGTCTTATCTGCATGGGTATCTGAAATGTTGCACCACCAACTCTTCTACTTCTTACTTCAACGTGGGGCATTACATTACTTAATGCATCTTTCCAAAGCTCTAGAGCAGTTTTTTCTTCGTCTGTTTTTTTGGTATCGACAATATCAATAGCATCATAAAATACACTAAACGCTACAGATTTCTTTCCATCCCACATCATCATATTAACAAACCTAGTTACTAACTGGTCGTTAAATCTAGGATCTGGTAAAAGTGGTCGTTTTTTTGCCTGTCTTTTTCTCATCTTTTCTTTTTAAAAAGTGTTATTACTTCTTAGGTCTTTTTGCTCCGTATTTAGATCGGCGTTGTGTTCTACCGGCCACACCTGCTGTGTCCAATGCTCCACGAACGATATGATATCTAACTCCTGGCAAATCTTTGACTCTTCCGCCCCTTACTAATACTATCGAGTGCTCTTGTAGGTTGTGTCCTTCTCCTGGGATGTAGGCGTTTACTTCCTTACCGTTAGTTAACCTTACTCTTGCAACTTTACGCATTGCAGAATTTGGTTTCTTTGGCGTGGTTGTGTAAACCCGGGTACAAACCCCTCTTCTTTGAGGACACGAATCCAAAGCAGCCGATTTACTCTTCTTAGTAATTGTGGCTCTTCCTGTTCGTACTAATTGTGATATTGTTGGCATACTCTATAAATATGTAAAATTTACCCCTCGTTTAAGGGTCGGCAAATGTAATAATAAATACCAATACTTCAAACCCTGATTCGTTTATTTTTAAAGTTTTTTTCAAACGCGCAGCAACACTAAGACTAGGGAATTAAAGAAACACCAAAAATCGCATGTTTGTGAACCGCTAGTTTTAATTTACTAAAACTATTCAAAACACCTTAATTAACATGATAAAATCTTCAATTTATTAGAAATTGACAAAAAACAACATGTTACATTATTAATCTTATAATACAGTCCTTGTTTCATCTGTAACTTCACATTATATAACTTAAACTTAAAGTTTTATTAAAATTAGTTTGGTTTATTAACACATTATTGTGACTTTTGCGAATAGCTAATTCAAATAACATTAAAAATGAGAACAAAATTAAATGGATTGTTAACGCTGTTTTTGGCGTTAGTTGTGCAGATTTCCTTTGCACAGGACAAGTCAGTAACCGGGATGGTTACTGATCAGGATGGGCTTCCCTTGCCCGGAGTTAATATAGTTGTCGAAGGAACAACGAATGGAACTCAAACTGATTTTGATGGTATGTATGCCATTAATGCAGAAACGGGACAAACACTTCTTTTTACTTATATAGGACAAAAGAATGTTAGGCAAGCTGTAGGTGCAGGTAACACTGTTGACGTACAAATGGAAGAAGATGCCCAAGCCTTGGAAGAGGTTGTTGTTACCGCTCAAGGTATCAAACGGGAGAAAAAGGCACTAGGGTACGCCACCACATCTGTAGGCAAGGATCAACTTGAAGGCAGAACAGAAGGTGATGTCGCTAGGGTTTTATCTGGTAAAGCTGCAGGTGTACAAGTGGTATCTGCTGGTGGTTCTTCTGGTTCGGCAACTAATATCACGGTAAGGGGTCTTAGTTCCTTTAGTGGTACTAACCAAGCCTTATTTATTGTAGATGGTATTCCGTTTGCAAATGATACTAATGCCGCTGGAGATTTTATTGATGGAAACCCTAGCTCTTCAAGGTTTTTGGATTTAGATCCAAACAACATTGAAAACGTTGAAGTACTTAAAGGATTGGCAGCAGCCACACTTTACGGTAGTCAAGGTCGTAACGGCGTTATCTTAATAACGACCAAAGCAGGTGCCGCCAATACAGGAGGTCCTAAAAAGACCGAAATTAGTGTTAGCCAATCGTACAATGCGATTGAAATCGCTTCTACTCCAGATTACCAAAACTCTTTTGGTAATGGTTTTGACCAAAACTTTGGTTGGTTTTTCAGTAACTGGGGTCCTAGTTTTAGTGAAGGTGGCGTAGCAGGTTACGGAAGACAGCCTTTAATAGATGGAAATGCTACATTGGAGCATCCATATTCATCTACAGCTGTAGCGTCTACACGTAATGCGTTTCCTGAATTACAAGGAGCTAGATATGACTGGAAGCCTTATGATTCTTTCGGTGAGTTCTTTAAACCAGGTTCTGCAACCAATACTTCTGTTAATATCTCTGGTGGATCAGCAGATGGGAACACGAGTTTCAACGCAAATATTGGTTATCTTAATGAAGAAAGTTTTATTCCTGGTAATGATCTTAACAGAACAACAATTTCTGTAGGTGGTGTATCTAAATTAACTAACAAATTTACAGTTAGGGGAACAATGAACTTTGCCAGAACAGACTTTACGAGTCCTCCAGTAGCATCAAGTAGAGGTAATGGTACCGATGGTCTTTCTGTATTTGGAAATGTATTCTTTACGCCTCGTAGTGTAGACCTTATGGGACTACCTTTCGAGAATCCTATTGATGGTTCTAGTGTATACTATCGTAATGGTAACGATATTATCAACCCAAGATGGACAGCGAAAAACGTGCAGTACAGACAATTGACGAATAGGTTCAATTGGAATCTTTCCCTAGATTATGCCATTAACGATAATTTAAATGTTACATGGAGATCAGGTTTAGATTTTTATAATGAACGTAACATCAATGGTTCTAATAAAGGAGGTGTTAGATTCTCTGATGCTATATTTGGATTCTACGATACCTTTGATAACAACAATACGATTTGGGATCATTTCTTGTCCTTAAACGGTAACTACGATCTTTCTGAGAAATTAGGGATGACATTCACCTTGGGTGCAAATTCAAGACAGGATAACTTTGATCGTTCTGGTGTTGCCAGTACAGGCCAGCTTGTATATGGTGTAAAGAGACACTTTAACTTTGAGAACCAATTGCCTATCCAATTTTCTAGAAATAGAAACATCGCTGGTCTATTAGGTCAAGCAACCTTAGATTATGACAACATGCTGTTCTTAACGGTATCCGCTAGATCTGACTGGGTTTCAAACTTTGCTAGAGAAAATCGGAACCAAACCTATCCTGGAGCTAGTTTATCCTTTTTGCCAACAGCAGTTTGGAATGGTTTAAAATCCGAAAACGGATTAAACTTCTTAAAATTGAGAGCTAGTTATGGTACTTCTGCAAACTTTGATACCCAATTCTCTTATCCTACGGTAAACGTGGTAGAGCAGAATCCACAACGTTTTGTTGATCCTTATGATGGTGCGTCTTTGACAACCAATCAAGTAGATAACTTCAGAGCAAATCCTGCATTACGTCCAGAGCTTTTAGAGGAATACGAAGTAGGTATCGAATCTAAATTCTGGAAGAACAGAGTGTCCTTGGATTTAACATACTACGATCGTAGAACAAATGATCTTATTGTTACCGAGCCACTAGCGCCATCTACAGGCTTTAGTTTTACGCAAAGTAACATTGGGGAAATAAGCAACAAAGGTTTTGAAGCAGTAGTAAGCATGGATGTTATCAGAAGTGAGAACTTCTCTTGGAATTCTAGTGTAAACTTTTTCACCAACGAAGAGCTTGTTGTACAGCAAGACCAAGATTTTATTGCATATGCAGGTTCCCTTGCAGAGGGCGGGGGTCTTTTCCGTGGTTCCAACGCAGCAATTGAAGGAGAATCTTTACGTACTATAGTAGGTACAGCGATTGCAAGAGATGACGCTGGTAACTTCCTTATTAATGATGCTGGTAACTATGTGGTAGCAGAACAAGATAATGATGGTAATGTTCCCATTATTGGTGATGCAGTTGCAGATTACTCCATGAACTTTATAAATAGCATCAGATATAAAGGATGGAGTTTAAATTTTCAAGTGAATCACACTAAAGGTGGTGATATACTTTCCAGTACAGTTGCCACGTTATTAGGTAGGGGTCTTATTTCTGAAACAGAGAATAGATTAAACACGTATATACTACCTGGTATCCGTCAAAGCACAGGTCAACCGAATGACCTTCAAATAAACAACTCAACGTATTACTTTAGTAACTTATTGTTCGGACCTACTGAGACTCGTATTTATGACGCTTCAGTTATTCGTTTACAAGAAGTATCCTTAAGCTATAGCTTTCCAGCTAAGTATTTGGACAAAACTCCATTTGGTGCCCTTACCGTTACGGCGCAAGGCTTCAACCTTTGGTACGATGCGTATAATACTCCAGACGGTGCTAACTTTGATCCAAATGTAGCAGGTGTAGGTATAGGTAACGGATTTGGTTTTGACTTCATCAACGGACCTTCTGCAAGAAGATATGGTATCACACTAAAAGCAAGTTTCTAACAAAATTGTTAATGAATTATACAATGAAAAAAATATTTAAAAATTTAACGTTAGCGCTCCTTGTAGGTGGTTTTGTCACCTCATGTGAGACAATAGATCTAGATCAGCGTGTAAGTCCTAACGACTTATCCACTGATCAGGCAGATCCCAATTTGTTGCTTACCAGCATACAATTGGCATATGCTACGAATCAGCAGACCTTTAGCAATACTGCAGCTCAATTGACCAGAATAGATTACTTCACTGGTCGTATCTACTTCAATGCCTTACCCGGTACTGAATTGAACGGAGTTTGGGGAAGAACATACAGTTCTAACAGCAACGGTGTTGGCGATCCGGTATCAGTAGGTATCTTAACCAATTTACAAGCATTGGAAGGTATTGATGCTACCACAGATGTTGACTACTCCTTTCACGTTGGCGTGGCTAAGACATTATACGCACACTCTTTGTTTCAATTGGTTGACTTTATAGGAGCAGCCGCCTTTAGCGAAGCTGGACAGCCAACTGAATTTCCATCACCGAATTTAGACAGCGGTGAAGCAGTATATGCTGCAGCATTCCAATTATTGGATGAAGCAGATGCATTATTGTCAGCAGCACCAGAATCACAAGGCGCAGTAGATATCTTTTACAATGAAGATACTACCAAATGGGTAAAGCTTGTGAATACCATACGTTTGCGTTCGTATAAAAATACTGGAAACGTTTCTGCTTTTAACACAGTCATAGCCGCAGATAATTTTATCTCCGAAACGGAAGATGATTTTCAATTGCAATATGGTACTAGTGAATTACAGCCAGATTCAAGACATCCGGATTATGCTGGTAATTATACACCTTCAGGAGCTAACGCCGGTTACAGATCTAACTGGTTAATGGAAACGATGCTGGAGAACAATGACCCAAGAATCAGGTACTATTTCTATCGTCAGTCAAACGGTACACCTGGTGCATTAGATGTAAACGGAGTACTAGTTCCTGTTAGTGAGGAAGATTTAGCATGTTCATTGGTGGTGCCACCACAACATTACTTGGATGGTAATTACACCTTCTGTAGTGTTAACAATGGGTATTGGGGAAGATCTCATGGTAATGATGAAGGAGGCCCACCAGATAGTTTCAAAAAAACAGCAGTTGGGGTGTACCCTGCAGCCGGACTCTTTGATAGCAGTGCGTTTGATGCAGACTCTGGCCTAACTACTGGTGTAGGTCTAGGTTTAGGTGGTGCAGGTGCAGGTATTGAACCTATTTTCCTTGCTTCTTATGTAGATTTTTGGAGAGGTGAAATGGGATCTGATGCGGATAAAGCAACATTCCTAAGAGCCGGATTAGAAAAATCAATTGCAAAAGTACAGAGCTTTGGTGCTTTGGATGGTTCTGCTGATTTATCTGTCGCTCCTACAGCAACCGAAGTAACAGCGTATATAGACGATACTGTTATAGCGTTTAATGCGGCCACTGGTGATGATAAGCAAAATATCTTTGCTGAGCAGTACTTCACTAGCCTTTATGGTGGTGGTACAGAAAGCTACAACTACTACAGGAAAACAGGATACCCAACAACTGTACTTCCTAACTGGGAACCAAATCCAGGACCTTTTCCAAGGACGTTATTACTTCCACAAAACGAAGTAATTACAAATCCTAATTTAAGTCAAAGGACAGACCTTAATACTCAGGTTTTTTGGGATACTAATCCTGCGAGCCCAGCTTTTCCACCTGCTAACTAATATTAAATACAAGAAAAAATGAAAAAAATAATATATAATCATTTCAAGACTGTTTTGGCAGGAACTGCATTATTGTTTGCGGCCTGTGAAGAAAGCGATCTTCCTATCGACGCCATTACTGGCGCTGAACAGCGCGGTGCAGTACTTAGAACGGTAGAGATACTAGAAAGTGAAATCCTGTTCAACGTAGCTACAAGTACACTTGCAGGAGGTAACTTTACAGTAATCTTAGAAGCACAGGACGAGGAAGATGGTGCTCTTTTATCTGAAGTAGAGGTTTATTTTGGGTTTAGAGACAACACAGAAGAAGCTGGTGCTGACAATGATCGCGACGACGTTTTAGTAGAGAGCATTCCAGCTTCTGCATTTGCTGCAGGACCTTTTGCCTTACCTAGATACCAATATTCGACCACTGCAGACGCAATTCAAACAGCGTTGAACCTACCAGGTAGCGAAATATTTGGAGGAGACCAATTCACTATACGTTTCGAGATGGTATTGACCGATGGAAGAAGGTATTCCTTCGCCAATAATACAGGTACCTTAACGGGAGCATTCTTTAATGCACGTTTCTTGCATACCGCTGATATTGTTTGTGCACCTTCTGTTCCTACTGCTGGAACATGGACGGTAAGTACAACCGATACCTATGGGGATAGCTGGAACGGAGCTAGTTTAGACGTTGTTATAGACGGTGGTGCAGTTAATTCTATAGCTAACATAGATGATGGTACGCGACCTTATGCATCATCAACACAAGAATTTACTTTTGATGTACCTACAGGCGCACAGACTATTTCTATTGTCTTCGTTTCTGGGGATTTCGATTCAGAGGTTATATACTCTGTCACTTCTGCTAACGGAACTGTTGTTGCAGAAGGTGAAGAGCCTAATACTGGTCAAGTATTGAATTTTTGTCCAAATAATCTTTAGACAAGACATCTAATGAATATTTTGAAAACGGCTCTTTTAAAAGAGCCGTTTTTTTTGTTTTAAAAAGTTCTCGTATTTTTGAATCCTTATAATCCTTATCATTTTAAAAACATACACGTCAAATAATGCGACTATCCTTATCAATACTAGGCCTTACACTATTCCTATTCATAGGATGCAAAACAGATAACGCTGAAAATTTAGAAGAGGCATATTTACTTGATTCTATATCACCCCAGCATCCAACACCTAGTCTTTTTTCCAAAATAGACCCTAGTTACAGCACCCTATTCTTTGCTAATCATGTAAAAGAAGACCTATCTACAAGCAGTAACCTATTCGACTTCGACTATTTCTATAATGGCGCTGGTGTTGGCTTAGAGGATATTAATAATGATGGCCTTTTGGATATTGTATTTTGTGGAAATCAGGTAGAAAATAGACTTTACCTCAATAAAGGGAATCTCGTTTTTGAGGACATTACCGCAACTTCAGGAATAAACATAGGAAAGATATGGTCTAATGGCATTACGTTTGTTGATATTAACAACGACGGCTGGATGGATATTTACATTTCCCAAGGAGGCCCTAACATGCGTCTTTCTAGAAAAAACGCTTTGTATATCAACCAACAAGATAACACCTTCCTTGAACAAGCAGCAGCTTATGGGTTAGCGGATATGGGTGTTAGTACACAATCTGCATTTTTTGATTATGACAAGGACGGCGATTTAGATTGTATTGTAATGAACGAAAACGAATATTATGGAGTTGATCCTACCTCACTAGCAAAACTCGTTGCAAAGAATAAAGAATCTAAATTTTTTAACTCTTCCCATCTCTACGAAAATAACAATGGAATCTTCACAGATATTACAAAAAAAGCTGGTCTAGAGCGACCAATATTTGGATTAGGCTTGGCAGTTGGCGACTTAAACAATGATAGTTGGCCAGATATTTATATCGCAAGTGACTACTATATTCCAGATGCTTTATTTATTAATAAAAGGGATGGTACTTTCGAAGACCAAGTTAAAACCCGTATCAACCAGATATCATTCTATGGAATGGGAATAGACGTTGCAGACATAAACAATGACGGCTTAGAAGATCTTTTTGTGCTAGACATGTCTTCCAATGACCATAAACGTTCCAAAACACTAATGGCATCTATGAATACACAACGTTTTGATTATTTAACGAAAACCTTAGGGTATCAACATCAGTATATGTTCAATAGTCTACAACTGAATACTGGAGAAGGGCACTATAACAACATTGCGCAACTTACCCAAACCGCACGTACCGATTGGAGCTGGTCGGTACTTATATCTGACCTTGACCTTGATGCCGATAAGGATATTTATGTTACTAATGGCTATAGACGTTATGCACTAGATAACGACTCCCAACAAAACGTAACAAAAGCAAAACAACAATATGGCAGGTCTGTTCCGTTAGAGGTTAAAAAGGAACTATACTACAACCTCCCCACAGAGAAATTACCTAATATTATGTTTGAACAAACCAGTAATCTACACTTTGAAAATAGTGCTAAAGATTGGGGACTAGCAGATTACACCTTCAGCAGCGGCGCTGGTTTAGGCGACCTAGACAACGACGGTGATTTAGATCTTGTTATCAATAATATGGATGAAACGGCAATACTCTATAAAAACAATGCCGTCGAACTCAAAATAGGAAACTATTTAAAAGTTGAACTAAAAGGTACACATTCAGAGCAATCCGCAAAAGTTCAAATAGCATATAACGGCACGAACCAACTCATAGTTCCCAGAAGAGTAAGAGGTTACCGCTCTTCACAAGAAAACACTGCGGTTTTTGGTCTTGGATCCCATGACAAAATAGATACCTTGCGGGTAACTTGGGACAATGGTACCATAGAAGAAAGATATGGGATACCATTAAATACGACACAAGTATTTGAGATTGCAGATGCAAAACCAACTTCCGAACAACCAACCAAAGCACCGTTTTTTTCTGAACTAATTGAAAGCCCAATCAGATACAGTCATGTAGAAAATGACTATAACGATTTTGAAAATGAAATATTATTGCCATACAAACAATCTACCTTAGGCCCCTTTATGAGCGTAGGTGATGTGAACCAAGATGGCCTTGATGATATGTTTATTGGTGGTAGCGCAGACTCTGCAAGCCAACTATTCTTAGCTACTGCTAACGGGTTTAAACAAATAAAACAACCTGCTTTTGAACAAGATAAGCGGCATGAAGATATGGAGTCCGTCTTCTTTGATTTAGATGGGGATAAAGATTTAGATCTTTACGTAGTAAGTGGCGGGAACGAGTATGATGAAAGCGACACGTTCTATTTAGATCGAGTTTATATCAATGATGGGGATGGGAATTTTAAGAAAAAAAATATTACGGCGCTACAGCCACTTCCAAAGAACGGTAAAACCGTAGCTACAATAGATATAGACAATGACGGTGACAAGGATTTGTTAGTTGGCAATAGAGTTATACCTAAAAATTATCCGAAATTTCAAGCATCAACACTATATGAGAATAGAAATGGGGAATTAGTAGATATCACCCAAGAAAAAGCCAAGGAACTTGAGTCATTTGGAATCATCAATGCTATAAAAGTAACAGATTTTGATAATGACGGCTGGAAAGATTTTATTGTCGTAGGCGAATGGACAACCATAGGCATGTTCAGAAATGAAAACGGTTCCTTCAAAAACACCAGTTCTATCGTTACTAATTCTAAAGCAAGTAACAAGGGATGGTGGTTTGAGGTTGGCGAAACGGATATTAACAATGATGGATTAAAAGATTATCTAATAGGGAACGTTGGCCGAAACATAAAATTTACTGCTAGTGATAAGAAACCATTTAAAATATATGCTGCCGATTTTGACAACAACGGTAGCAACGATGTTGTTCTGAGTAAACGATATAAAGGGGAGTATGTGCCCGTGAGGGGAAAAGAGTGTTCCTCTCAACAAATGCCGTTTATCAACTCTAAATTTGGCACGTATGCCGAGTATGCAAATGCTAGTTTAGTTGATATTTATGGTGAGAATCTTAAAAATGCCTACCACGCAGAAGTTACCGAATTCAACTCCTTACTCCTACTCAATAAAGGCAACGGAAAATTTGAGCAACAGTACCTTCCTGTTGAGGCCCAATTTTTACCCAATTTGTCCTATTCGTTTTTTGATATTAACAAAGACGGTTTTGAAGATGTTATCGTTGGAGGTAATATATACAATACAGAAGTAGAAACTCCACGGTTAGATTCGTTTTCCGGTATCGTTATGTTATCTAACCAAAAAGATGGCTACGTAACCATGCCTTATAGCAAAAGTGGTCTTAAAATCAATGGTAATATTAAAGACCTAAATATAATAAAAACGACTAAAAGCGCAACGCTCTTCGCAACGGAGAATAATGGAAAGCTAAAATCCTTTTTAATTAATAAGTAAATAAACAGCGATTGTCGCAGCCACACATCTTTGGGCTAAAGTTAAATTATTGTTAATCGGAGGTTCCAGATTAAATGTTAACATTTAAAATAAGGAAGCGCATTTATGATTTTCCTATATTGGCACTCGTATAAATTATATTTGACATGAAACATTTTATTTTTGGCTTACTATCCTTGTTAAGTTTTAGTAGCCAAGCGCAAGCGACAGGACAGATAATGAGTTACGGGTCTGCTGGTGGGAGTGCTAACTCCCTCGGGCAGTTGGAAACATTAATGGGACCAATAGCCGAAAGGTCATCCAAATCAGCTGATATGTTGGAAGGCTTGTCTGGTTCTCCGTATACCTCAAACGAATTTAAACAAGGTACCGTATATTATAAGGAGGAGAACACTGGAAAAGTATATTTCCGTTATAATTCCTATAATGAAGAAATAGAAATTAAGAAAACTAATCTCAAGGATGAACCCCTAAAATCTTTAGGACGTGACAAAAATATTACCATTGTAAATACTAATAATAAGGCTTTGCGCTTTAGCACCTTTATTGATCGCAAGGGACTTACTCAAAATGGGTACCTAACACTATTAGTAGATGGTGATTATGCGCTTTATCTTAGAAATACTGCAAAATTCACAGAAGGGCAGAAATCTCCTAATTCTTTTGTTAAAGCAACTCCTGCAAAATTTTCACAATACGAGGAGTATTATTTAGAAATAAAAGGAATTAGCAGGGTTGATGAAATAGAATTCAAAACTAAAAAGTTTTTAAAGTTATTGCCGGAAGAAGTACAAATAAGTGCAGCGACTTATTTAAAACAGGAAGATATTAAAATTAAGGAATTAGTAGATGTTAAAAAACTAATATCTTATCTCAATTCCAAAAGTTAACATAATATAATAACATAAAAAAAACCCGCTAGTAATCCTAGCGGGTTTTTTATTTACTTTTACCCCATGGAAAAAACTACCCAAATTTACGGAATACGCGCAATTATGGAAGCTGTAAATTCTAATGAAGAAATAGACAAAGTCTTTATGCAAAAAGGGTTAAAAGGGGATTTAATAAAAGATTTAGAGCGCCTACTGCGTCAAAACGATATTACGCCCGCCTACGTTCCTATAGAAAAGCTAAATAGGCTTACGAAAAATAACCATCAGGGAGCAGTTGCCAACATCTCCCCTATTTCTTTTATTTCATTAGAAAATTTAGTAGAAACCACCGCTAAAAAAGACAAACCGGCCCTGTTCCTGCTATTAGACCAACTATCTGATGTACGGAACTTCGGTGCTATTATACGAACTGCGGAATGTACAGGTGTAGATGGTATTATAATACAAAAAAAAGGAGCTGCCCCGGTAACGGCAGATACCATAAAAACCTCTGCAGGTGCTGCATTTAAAGTGCCTATTGCTAAAGTAGACCATTTAAAAGATGCCGTTTTTTACCTTCAAGCCTCCGGAATCAAAATAGTTTCTGCTACGGAAAAAACAAATCAATCGGTTTATGATGTATCCTTCACAGAACCAATAGCAATTGTAATGGGTTCCGAAGATCGCGGTATTACACCTTCGATTATAAAAGCATCTGACTTTACCGCTAAAATTCCATTACAAGGAGAAATAGCGTCTTTAAACGTTTCAGTTGCCTGTGCAGTTTTCCTCTATGAAGCAGTTAGACAACGTTTAGGAAGCTAAGACTTATCCTTTCTTTCACTATCCGTTTTGTACGTATAGTGTACCTGTACAGTATTAGCTTCTATATCTAATTCTTCAATCTGCTCTTCTACAAAGTTACCATCGGCATCAAACTGCTGTAGAAATGTGTCCGAATCTTCATCATAATCCTCTCTTTCCCAATCGTACTTATTTGGCATAGGTATCCTAGCTCGCAGGACTAAGGCCAAAAAAAGACCAGTTATAAACCCTCCTAAATGGCCTTCCCAAGAAATCCCATCCTTAACCGGAAAAATATACCACAATAAACTTCCGTAGATAAAAACGACTACCAGTGACAAGGCAATTAGGCGATAATGTTTTACAAAGACCCCTTTAAAGAAGGTGAAACTAGCCAACACATATATTAATCCGCTTGCCCCTATATGATAAGAGGGCCGACCAATACACCAAGTTAAAAAACCAGAAAGCAAAATACCCAAAAAGACCACCTTCCAAGCAATTTTATTATAGAAATAGAATAGTGCTGCCAGAAGTATTGCCAAGGGGATTGTATTATTATATAAATGCTTTAAAGAACCATGAACAAAAGGACTAAAAATAACACCCTTTAATCCTGAAAAAGTCTGCGGATAAATCCCATAACTATTAAAGTTAAGCTGTTGTGCCAACTCTATCCAATACACACTCCAAATAGCCAACACCGCCATTAATGGAACGAGTACTATGGAGTTAGAAAACTTAAAATAGGCACCAGCAGACATTTAATTAAACTTTTATACAAGATGGCAATATTTTGGCCAAAAAGGAAAAACGGAAATATTGTCATCCATATGTTAAACAGAAAATATATGCTCTTATTGCGCCTGTGAAGAATTTCAGGTGAATAACTTTAACTATTTTTATACCATGAACGAACCTTTAGCCGAACGAGTACGACCAAAAACCTTGGAAGATTATGTAAGTCAGCACCATCTTGTTGGTGAAAAAGGAGCATTGACACATCAGATTAAAAAAGGAATTATTCCCTCTTTAATTTTATGGGGACCACCTGGAACCGGAAAAACAACCTTGGCCACTATTATTGCCGAAGAGAGTAAACGTCCATTTTATATACTTAGCGCTATTAATAGTGGCGTAAAGGATATTAGGGAAGTAATAGACAAAGCTAAGCAAGCTGGGGGTCTATTTACTACTAAAAACCCCATCCTGTTTATTGATGAGATTCATCGCTTTAGCAAATCACAGCAAGACAGCTTATTGGGTGCGGTTGAAAAAGGTTGGGTTACCCTTATCGGTGCTACTACCGAAAACCCGAGTTTTGAAGTAATACCCGCATTATTATCACGTTGTCAAGTGTATATTTTAAACGCTTTTGGTAAGGATGATTTAATTCAATTATTAAAGCGGGCCATAATTAAGGACAAGCACTTACATACCAAGAACATAAAACTAACAGAAACAGAAGCCTTGCTCCGTCTATCCGGTGGAGATGGTAGAAAATTACTTAATATTTTTGAACTTATCATCAATTCAGAAGATTCTGATACTGTAGAAATCACGGACGAACTTGTTCTTCAAAAAATACAAAAGAACACCGTCCTTTATGACAAAACCGGTGAACAGCATTATGATATTGTATCGGCCTTTATAAAATCTCTTCGCGGTAGCGATCCAAATGGTGCCGTATATTGGCTAGCCCGTATGATCGAAGGCGGTGAAGATGTGAAATTTATAGCCCGTCGGATGTTAATTGCCGCGTCTGAGGATATAGGATTGGCAAATCCTACAGCCCTGGTCATGGCTAATACGACTTTCCAGGCGGTTACTACAATCGGCTACCCAGAATCTAGAATAATCCTTAGCCAGTGTGCGGTATATTTAGCAACCTCGCCAAAAAGCAATGCGAGTTATATGGCCATTGGGAAAGCGCAACAAGTAGTAAAACAAACAGGAAACCTTCCTGTACCCCTTGCCCTCAGAAATGCACCAACAAAACTAATGAAAGACCTGGGCTATGGAGAAGATTACAAATATGCGCACGATTTTCAAAACAATTTTGTGGCCTCCGAATTCCTTCCTGATGAACTTACCGGAAGTACCTTCTATAAACCAGGAAAAAACCCCAGAGAAAAAACCTTAAGTGAATTTCTAAAGAAAAGATGGAAGGACAAATACGATTTTTAAAATTTTATATTTAATTCTTCTTGAGTCAGATTAGCACCTGAGTAGTACTCAAAAATCCAGATTCCATTTTTTTGAAAAACCATACCGCTTTTGCCTTCGGCCTGACCTATAAATACGTTTTCTGTAGAGCTGTTCAATAGCTTCATAATTACTTTTAGCTCACTATCAATCAATTGATATCCATTAGGAATCGCCTTCGCATTCAACATTTCTTTGCCCGTTCCAGCACTTGTCTTGGTTTTAATATCCGGATTAGGAGTGGCCTGTTTCATATCAGATGCCACTGGCTCCATACTTTTATAGCTTTGGTTCTCCAGACTGCTTTTTTGTTTTACTACTTCACTCCTATTTCCTACCCCAATACCAGTTAAATCAGCTGTCTCTTTTTGCTCTTTATTATCGCCACCTAATGATTTTATGTCATTCTTAAAACGTAACGTTATTGGTTTGTTTTCAACTACCTTTTGCTTATAACTATAATTCAAACCATCAAAAGACGACATTGCGACCGTTATCCCGTCCTTATATGCCTCTTCGTACTCCTTTATTTTGTTAGTTCCTTCCCTTGATCTAAACACCTGTTGTCCCTTACAATTCTCTAAAACAATGGTAGTTTTTGTACTAAACATAGAGGGCTTATCCTTTAATAGGGCAGTAAGTCCCAAGCACCTGTTCATGTATAAATCTTCAGGTAATGCATCATCATAGACTGCTGTAAAACCTTTTTTTACAAATTGGTATTTGAGCAAGGTACTAGTCAAGTATTGATTCTCCTCTTTAAATTCCCCTAATGTTTTGGGGATTATGATGTATTTGTATTCGTTTAGCCCCACTTGGCCGATACCCGTATATCCAACAAGGACAAAAACAATGAATAGTATATTTTTCAAAATAGTATATTTTAGTATTGATAAAGAGAGAAGAAAAAAGCGTGCCAAAAAACAATAAATCAAAATTAATTTTTACCTACTTTTTCTTGCCCCAAGATATGATATTTAATCCTAACTGAAAAGATGCATAATTACTGGCGGCAATGTTTTGATAGGACAAGAGATTATCTCCCATAAAGTAAAAATTTACAGGACCTGCCTGAAGGTTTAAACCCACGCCCACATTAGTTTTGCTGAATTTATCTATCGTATAGGTGCCCTTTATAGTCATAAATTCACCAAACCTCCTTAAATAAAACCCAGTTAATGCAACCTGTGGACCTCTTGGTCTATTAATTGCAAACAACTGGCCACCTATCCCATTTCTATATTTCACAGCTCGGTTATTCGAACCTCCTATACCACAATCACAAGCTTCTACTGACCCTATTGGGGTGCCAAAACCATGTCGAATAGAAGCATTTACCCTCGTTTGCCTGAACGTTACGTATGCACTATTCGTTGTCTCAAAAGGAATGAACTCTTCTACATCATCTACTAAATCTTGCCAAAAATCCCTATTTAGGTCTGCAAGTTCTTGTAACACATTAATCTGAATTCCCTCTATAGTGGCATTTCCCTTTAAATTATATTTATAAACGTTACCACTGTGATACATAAACCCTAAATCCAATACGCTACCGGTAATAGCGGTACGCTCGTTTAAGTGATAGGTAAATCCTAAGTCCATTCCGAGTCCTAAATCTCCTCCAAAAATAGCTCGTTTTACGAAGGCGCTTGCTAGTGTCCCTTGATTCTCCGCAGTACTTAAAGCTCCAAAACCCGAAGTGCGCAATTGCATATCCGCGTTCAGCGTTGTAGCTATAGTATTGTTCTGACCTTCGGTATTTACCAAATATCCGTTGTTATTCGTAGCATTATAATCTGTAATCCCCGAATATAACTTTGCCCTAACGCCAGCAGTAAGCTTCTTGTTTATCTTTTTGTTAATTCCAAAATGATAGACCGCAACCGTAGATCCCCTAGTTTTTAAATCACCCAAATTAAACCGGCTATCCAATTGATTGGCATTACCATCAAACGCGAGAATCGCATAATCTTTTGGCCAGTACAGAATATTATCCATTTCTAGATAAGCACCAAAAGAATAAAAAATATCGGAATACGGACTTCGAAAACCACCACTGAACAAATCTATCTGCAAGGCTTGGCTAAACTCATCTCTGGTAGTTAGCCCATTGACCATGAGATCTCGGACCTTGTCATTTATATCTAGCCCGTCGTCCGCAAAAATATCATTTATCGCAATGCCATTTGTGCCAGCATATCCAGAAATACCAGAAAGTAATGGAAGACCGGCATACCATTGAAAGTCAGTTTCCATCCCCGGATTTACCATCAAGGCTTGTGGAATATCATTAAAATCATAAAGAACCTGTTTGTTCTGAGCTGCCAAACTTGCGTAGAACAGCAGTGAAAGAAGAAAAACATAGTGGCGAATCCTCATTTTAAGCGTAACATAAACTGAGCACTAGAGCGCAATTGAACTGAGGCTCCTGGAATCTCAGAACTACTGACATTATCCCCAAAATTAGATGCGTTGAGCCTTACGTTAGAAGTACTCCTCAGGATATCAAGGCTTTTTCCTGTATTACCATAGGCTACCTCACGAGTTAATAAGGCCGTAGGTGCAGCATCCATCGTAAAGACCTCCGAATCTAGAAGCACATCGTTTTCATCCAAAAATTGCAACTCTATTTGAATAGGCTTACTCGTCGTATTCTCTAATTCATAGGAAATTACGCCCTCTAAAACCCTATCAGCGAAAAATACCTCCTCAAAAGCGTCAAAATTAAAGTCCTGAGTAAAAAAACTGATATCCGTTGCACTATTGATCAGTAGCTCTTGCACTTTAACAAAGAAAATGCTGGTCTCCAACGAAGGTGTAATGCTTAAATCATCATATTGTGAAAAATCCTGTTTTTCCGAACAAGCGAAAATAGAGAGCATCAATATTGAAAATAAGAGACTATGTTGTAAACGATTCATAAAATTAGACTATCGCAACACAACCAACTTTTATGGCTACTTGCTATTAGTATTAACTCTATAAATATGTTTTTATTTCCCATAGTTCGCTAATCATAGGACTATGTTGGTGCTCGGCTTCCCCGTGTGCGTTAAAATGTAGTGTATGAATACCTACGCCCTTTGCACCCAAAATATCGGCTTCCAAGCTATCTCCTATCATTAGCGCAGATTCTGGACGAACTTTGGCCTTTTCCAATGCTAAGTTGAAAATAAACGGATCGGGCTTCTTTACGCCTGCCATTTCGGAATCTATCACCTGCTCAAAATAAGGATAGATGCCAGAATTACGTAGTTTCTTCTCTTGAATTTCTTGAAAACCATTGGTAATGATATGTAGTTTATAGTTTGGTTTTAAATAATCAAGCACCTCCAACGCATTCGGAAACAAATAGGTATGAGAAGACAATTGGTTGATATACTCATTTGCCAGACTATTAATACAATCATCCGAGACAGCATATTCCAAGGTGTCAAAAACCGATTTTAGTCGCTGGTAGCGAAGATCCTCTTTTGTGATTTTTTCTTCCCTGTACATTTTCCAAAACACTAAGTTAGCAGGCACATACACCTCAAGAAATGACTCCAATGGAACAGTTATATCATGGGTTGGCAAAATCATCTCAAACGTGAGGGCTGAGTTTTTTTCAAAATCCCACAAAGTATGATCAAGGTCAAAAAAAACATCGGTTACTACATCTTTAAACATTGTAAGTAGTTATTAAGTTCTTGTATATTATTTTCCAGTCAAATTTTTCATCGCCTCCCAATAGTTCATTTGAAAAAACGGTTACAAAGGAACCTTCTACATTTTTGATTTCGGAGTAAATTCCTTTTATCTTTTCACTTATCTGCACTTCGCTTTTACATGCCAAAAAGGAGTAATCATGCAGGGCGTATGGATGAATTTTTATAGGCTGTTGCACTTCTAGAGGAATATCATAAAACTGAAACGATGTACACGTACCAGCTCTAAAACCTATGGCATGGGTATACCCCATGGTAAAATCATTAGTAAACTCGGCAGTAATTAGATTCCTATACGATTCAGGAACATCGACCCTATTATAGCGCATTCTAGAATAATTTACTGGCCTATTAATAACGCTTTCTAGATTGTTCTTTTCCTTTTTAAGCAGCTCTATATCTCTAAAGGAACTGTAAGACGCACCAAGTGCAACTTTTGAATAATCAGCTATGTATTTTATGAGGGACTTAAAACGATTGCTATTTGTAGATACATTTTTATCATATTTAGAATAATCCGCAAACTGAAAAAAGAAAATACTCTCAATACCATAGTTTTGGTGCCACTGAATAAGTTGAGCAAAATTATCATAAGGATCCTTTCTTCTATTAATTCCGACCATAATGCGCTCCCAAACACGCTTTAATTTAAAGGTACCCAAATCCAGAATAAAACCTGCAAATCCTCGAAACAAACCTCTATGGGCATAGGAGTGAGATGTGGTTACATCCAATACAGAAACATACGAATACATTCTCTTTTTACATTCTAAATCTGGAAACTTTTCCTTTAACAACTCCAACAGCTTTAATGCCCAAATATCTACTACAGGGCGGTGTAAAAAATCGTTCTGGTAAGCAATACTATCCTTTGGTGAAAACCTGCCGTGCATATCCTTAACATGCGGTAAATACTCCTCATATCTACTTAGCAGATAAAAACTAGCCGCAAAAATATCGAAAGGAACTGCGCTGCGTTCTCCCGTAGGAAAAAAGCAAGGGGTTCCTTCCCAATCATTAATTTGTATTTGAATATCATTGATTCCTTGCTCAAAGAGAAGTTCGTTGCTACGAATAAAGAATTCGTTCTGCAACGGCTGTTTGGTGTAGGTTATTTTTTCATCGGTATGTTTTATAAAATCCTCTACCTTGGTCGTAAAACCAATATCTATACCTAAGATTTTGGTAAAAACCTGTTTCATGGTATAGGTAAACCTAGGTGTAATCTTATGGGTATATATCAATAACATTTAGAGTAGTTGATTGTCTGCGAAACTAAAATAGTCTTTCTGCGTTACTATGAGATGGTCCAAAACTTTAATATCTAAAGACTCAGAAGCTCTCTTTATTTTTTTGGTAATCTGTTTATCGGCGCTACTTGGTTTTAAAGTGCCACTTGGGTGATTGTGTGCTAAAATAAGCCCCACGGCACCCAGTTCCAAAGACTGTTTCATTAGTATCCGTACATCTACCAAGGTACCCGTTATACCCCCTTTACTTAGCTGTGATTTCTGCAATATTTTATTGGAATTATTAAGGTACATGACCCAGAATTCCTCGTGTTCCAATTCTCCTATTATGGGTTGTAGTACCTCAAAAGCATCTTTACTACTTCCTATTCTTGTCACCTGTAAGGCTTCTTCTCCCCTCCTTCGTCTACCCATTTCCAATGCTGCAGCTATGGTTACCGCTTTTGCTTCACCAATACCTTTAAAGGCCATCAATTGACTTATGGACAACCTCCCCAACTCGTTCAAATTATTCTCTGCCGAAGCTAGGATACGCTTGGATAGTTCCACTGCACTTTCAGACCTACTCCCTGAACCAATCAATATAGCAACCAGCTCCGCATCGGATAGTACAGCCCTTCCCTTGTTTACTAATTTCTCCCTTGGTTTATCATCATCAGACCAATGTTTTATGGAAAATGATGTAGACTTCTCTTGCATTGGCTAAAGATAGCGAACTAATTATTTTATTGTAAATTTCCACAGCAATTAAAAAACAAAGAATGAAATCGCTGCTAACCAATGAGGGTCACGTTGAAATAAAGAGCAGATTAGGACAACTAAGTGAAAACTCTCAACGGAAATGGGGCAAAATGACAGTTGGACAAATGGCTTGGCATTGCCAATACCCTTTAAAATTAGCCATTCGGAACAAGGAAAACACCTCAAAAGGAAATTGGTTTATTACAACGTTCTTTAAAAAATTACTCTACAACGACAAACCATGGCGCAAAAACCTACCTACGGCACCGCAGCTTAAAGCTAAGGAAGCTAAGGATTTTAATGAGGAGATAACGATATTAAAAGAATTGGCAGACGAATTTAATATGCTATATGCTAGAGATATTTGGTATCCACACCCTGTATTTGGAACCTTTACCAAAGAGCAGTGGGGACAATTACAATATAAGCACTTAGACCATCATCTAACCCAATTTGGTGTTTAAGGACTAGACCATTAACTTCTTAAGTAGGCTTAAATCTAATCCTCCGTAATTACCCGAGCTCATTAATAATAGCGTTGAATTTTCATAACTTTCCTCGTTTACATAGCTATGAAAAGAGCTAGCATCAGTAAAAATCCGCAAATCATCTCTTTTAAAAGCATTTGAAATTTGTTCGGGAGTAACCTCCTCTAGCTTTTTTATTGCTACTGATTCTGGAAGAAAAAAGATAACGGCTTCATCAGCAGCATCCAAAGCACCTTTATATTCTTTTAAAAATTCAGGATTAAAACTACTGTAGGTGTGGAGTTCCAAACAAGCTATTAGTCTTCTATCTGGGTATTGTTCCTTTACTGCTTTTGTTGTCGCAGCCACCTTACTTGGGGAGTGTGCAAAATCTTTATAGGCTACACTGGTTTTTCCTTCTGCAATTTTTTCGAGCCGTTTAGATGCTCCCTTAAAAGTGGCAATAGCCTCAAAAAAATCATCTTCGTCTACACCCATATTCTGGCATATCCACTTGGCACCTGCTAGATTATTCAAATTATGCTTCCCGAAAACTTCAATAGGCATTGGACCTTCAGGAGTTTCTAAGAGTGTTTTCCCATTATCAACCTCATATTCCGGAGTCGTATATCCCAGTTTTCGGATGGTGTTTTCAGAACCTTCAACCACCATTACCACTTCAGCATCTTCCAAATTGTACGTGATGCTACCTCCATTTACAATACTATCTACAAAGATTTTAAATTGCTCAACATAATTTTCAAAAGTGGGGAATACATTAATGTGGTCCCAAGCTATACCGCTCAACAAGGCAATATTCGGTTTGTACAAATGAAACTTTGGCCTACGGTCTATCGGAGAGGAAAGATACTCATCACCTTCCAACACTATAAAATCGTTCTCCTCGGTCAAATGTACCATACGGTCAAAACCGTCTAATTGGGCTCCTACCATATAATCTACCTCTCGGTTATGAAAATTAAGCACATGCAAAATCATGGAAGTGATGGTTGTTTTTCCATGACTTCCCCCAATGACTACCCTAGTTTTATTTTTGGATTGTTCATAGAGAAATTCTGGATACGAATAAATTTTAACTCCTAAGTCTTGCGCCTTCAACAGTTCTGGATTATCCACTTTCGCATGCATACCTAAAACAATGGCTTCCAAATTACTATGTATCTTTTCTGGAAACCAACCGAAACTTTCAGGCAAAAGACCTTTTGACTCCAATCTAGATTTTGAAGGTTCGAAAATGACATCATCGCTTCCTGTTATCTGGTATCCCTTATGTTTAAGTGCCAGGGCCAAATTGTGCATGGCACTGCCACCAATGGCTATAAAATGAATTTGCATTACATCTGAATTAGTTTTCAAAGATAGGGATTGCATTCAGTATCAAAAACCACTGGTTTATTTTTATCTTCGTTAAAAACTTAGTGTTGTGAGCATAAACCTTGATAAAATAGCATCTAGAGAAATCATACCAGGATACCATGGTAAACTTATACATACAAAAACGATGTCCCTTGTTTTTTGGGATGTTGAAAAAGATGCGGCCGTACCGGAGCATAATCATATACACGAACAGATTATGCATGTTATGGAAGGGAAATTCGAATTTACTCTGGATGGAGAAACAAAAATCTACCTTCCAGGAGCTATTGTACCTATTGCCGCAAATATTCCACATAGTGGAAAAGCACTGACCCCTTGTAAATTAATGGATGTGTTTAGTCCGGTTCGGGAGGAATATAAATAAACGTTAGACGTCGTTAGTAAAACATAATTGTATGAAAATCTCTTTAATAGGAAAAAAAGCACTTGTTGGCGGTGCTAGTGGCGGTATTGGTAAAGCAATTGCTATTCAACTGGCGGAAAGTGGCGCGAGTGTTACGCTTATGGCGAGAAATGAACAAAAGCTAAAAACTACTTTACAGAGCTTATCAATCTCGGAACGTCAATCCCATCGATATTTGGTGGTAGATTTTTCCGATTACAAAGGGTATAAAAAAATCATATCAGCTTATTTTGAATCTAATTCTGTTGATATTTTAGTAAACAACACCCAAGGTCCAGCTGCCGGAAATACACTTGAAAAACAAGTAAACGACTATCAAGTAGCTTTTGATTTACTTTTTAAAACGGTAGTTTTTACGACAGAATTGGCCTTACGGCATATGATGCAGAACCGATGGGGACGTATCATTAATGTTGCTTCTGTATCCGTAAAAGAACCTTTGTCTTACCTCGCCTTATCAAATTCGATTCGGGCAAGCTTGGTTACTTGGGCGAAGTCACTGGCTACGGATGTGGGAGACAAACAAATTACAGTAAACAATATTCTAACAGGTTACTTTGACACGGAACGTATCGCGCAGCTGAATGCAAAAAAAGCAGAACAATTAGGAGTTTCAGAAGATGAAGTGTTAGCTGATATGCAATCTAAGGTTCCTGTAAAACGAATTGGAGACCCAGAAGAATACGGATATTTAGTTACTTTTTTAGCTTCGGATAAGGCTGCTTATATTACTGGCACCCAAATTCCGATTGATGGGGGATTACTTAAATCTTTATAAGCACCCCGACTTGTCTTAGGGGAGGTGGCTTCATTCCAATAGGAATGCTCCCTTTGAGGACTAAGGTGCTTCAAAGGAGCTTTCCCTAGACCAAACCGCCCTTTCCCTCACTTTTCATTGTTTAGTGGTGCTTTTGGCTACATCTTTGTATGTAACTTTGAAATCACCTACGCTACTTGGCGCTAAACCATTCTTTATAAAGCGTATAGCCTAATATTTTGTGCAATGAAACATATTGTAATCCTTATAACTATACTCCTATTTTCTCAAATAGCACAATCTCAAAAAAATAATGAATCCTTTGAAGTACTTTGGCAGCAGGTCGAAAAACTCGAAAGGGATGCACTAACGAAGTCTACTTTAAAAGTGGTATCCTTCATTTCTAAAAAGGCCAAAAAAGAAAAGAATTCACCTCAAATCATAAAGGCACTGCTCTTCGCATCAAAGTATGCCATGACTTTGGAGGAAGATGCCCAACTGAACATCATAAAAGATTTTAAAAAAGAAATCGCATTCGCGGAATTTCCGATCAAAAATGTGCTAGAAGGTTATTTAGCGAATTTGTATTGGCAATTTTTTAAACAAAACAGATACCAGTTTTATAACCGGTCCAAAACGAACACCAAAGTAGATTCCGTTGATTTTAGAACTTGGGATTTGACTACGCTCTTTAAAGAAATAAGCCTTCATTTGGATGCTTCGCTCCAAAACGAGGTGGAATTAAAACAAACTCCTGTGGCCAAGTTTGATACCATCCTAAATAAACAAGAAGGTTCCGAAGAATACCGCCCTACCCTATTCGACCTATTAGCACAAAATGCACTTACATTTTACGCCACAAGCGAGAACAATAGTACAAGACCTGCTGATAAATTCGAAATTGATGATCCAGAATTTTTATGTGATGGATATGCATTTACCCAATTGCGTATATCTACTGCGGACGACACCTCCTTACAAGCCAAAGCACTGAGTATTTATCAAAAACTATTAACGCTGCATTTATCGTCGGAACAACCATACGCCTTTGCGGAAGTGGATTTACAACGACTACAATTTGTTTATCAAAACGCTGTTTTCGAAAATAAAGACCAGCAATATTTAGAAGCACTGCAGAATGCGGCATCCACTAGAAAAGGAAAGGCAGCGTCAAGTTTATACAACTATGAGATAACGGTGCTGCTGAGCCAACAAGGAAATTCATATCAGCCTAAAACCAATGAAGAATACCGATGGAAGAAAAAAGAAGCACTTGAATTATGCGAAAAAGTATTGAAAGAAAATCCGGATACTAGAGGTGCAGAAAAATGTAAAGCATTAAAATCCCAAATTCTTGCAAAGAGCTTACAATTAACTATGGAGCGTCATATTCCCATAAATAAAACGGCTAGGTTATTAGTCAATTATAAAAATTATGACAGTCTGCAGCTCAGTGCACGCTCCATCACACAAAAACAATGGAGCGCTTTTGAAGAGGAATATGATAAAGAAAAGCAACTCGTATTTATCCAAAAATTATCGGTTGCAAAATCATGGGAGGCATCCTTGAAAAATGAGAGTGATTACCAATCGCATGGTACCGAAATAGTCATGCCCCCGTTAGAAAATGGCTACTATATAATCTTAGCTAAACCAAAGGACAAAACAGACAAAACCTTTACCTACGCTCAAGTCCAAGCGACCAACCTAGCTTTAGTAGAAACCCAGACCGAAACCCATCAGGATTTTCAAGTAGTGGATAGAAATAACGGTAAACCTATTGTTGGTGCTAAACTGACTTTTCGCTATCGCCTGAATTATGATGGCAAACGATTAAGCAAAACCTTCGTTTCCAATAAAACAGGAACCGTTTCTATCAAAAGAGCTGAAAAAGAGTGGAGCGACCTCAGTATTACAATTAATCATGAAAAAGACATTGCTTTTTTCCGTGATTATTACATGTATCGCGGGTATGACCAAACAACTCCAGCAGTTCCTTATTCCTGTTTTCTATTTACGGACCGGAGCATATACAGACCGGGGCAACCTTTATATTTTAAGGGGATTGCTCTAAAACGGTCTAAAAAAAATTCTTCTCTTTTAGAGAACACGAAAGTTTCGGTTGAACTGAAAGATGTGAATGGTCAAGTGGTAAACACAGCTGATTTCACAACCAATGATTATGGTTCTTTTTCTGGGCAATTTATATTGCCCAACAACGGGCTCACGGGTCAATTTTCGATGCAAGTACATTCTGCAGTCTTTAATTTAAGCGGCTATGCCAGCTTTTCTGTGGAGGAATACAAACGGCCAAAATTCGAAACCTCTTTTAAACCAATTACGGAAAGTTATAAAGTAAACGATAGCGTAACTGTAAACGGAACCGCTACCGCTTACGTAGGAAGCAACATTACAGATGCTAAGGTCACCTATCGCGTAAAACGCTCCGTGTATTACCCAAGATGGTATTACTGGAGATACGCCTATGGAAATACAACACCTCAAGAAATCGCACATGGCGAAACCAAAACAGATGGTTCGGGCAGGTATTCCATAGCTTTCAAAGCAATTCCTGATAATAGCACGGTTAAAAAGAACTTACCCACTTTCAATTACGAGGTAACCGCAGATGTTACCGATATAAACGGAGAAACGCACAGTACTTCCACGTTTGTAACGGTCGGCTATCATACGTTAACAGCAAGTATGATGTTGGCGAACCCACTAGACAAAGATGAAAAACACCAAAAATTAACGATTTCAACAAACAACCTTAACGGACAATTCGTACCCGCAAAAGGAACCGTTAAAATATACAAATTAAAAGCTCCTAAAGCTGTTATAAGACCGCGAACATGGGCGGCTCCGGATTACGAAGGCCTTTCGAAACAAGAATTCAAGATGTTATTCCCACACGACGCTTTCACTAACGAACACGACGCGGCTACTTGGAAAAAAGGAGCACTTGTTTGGCAATCGAATTTTGACACCAGCACATCCAAGGAACTCTCTTTAGGAAACCTCAAGAAATGGATGTCCGGTAAATATATTCTTGAATTGGTGACCGAGGACAAATTTGGTAAGGAGGTCAAAGATGTCTTGGAAACCACAGTATTCAGCCATAATGACAAAAAACTAGCGGATAATCAATTATTTCAAATTAAAACAGACAAGAAAACCTATTTAGCAGGAGAAAAAGTCAAAGTAACAGTCTTTTCCAATGCCGAAGACATTAATGTTACCGTAACTATTGAAAAAGATAGAAAGGTAATCGATACCAAAATCATAAGCTTAAATAAAAATTCTGACAGCTTCATAATTCCTGTGACCAAGGAAGATTTAGGTGGGTTCGCGATTTCATATAGTTATTCTGTTTATAACTATTTTCATTCCGGTGCTTTGAACATTAAAGTACCCTACCCAAGTACCGATTTACAAATAGAGACGGTTACCTTTAGGGACAAATTACAACCTGGTACTGATGAAAGGTGGTCTTTTAAAATTAAAGGCCCTAAAGGTGATAAAGTAGCTGCTGAATTATTAGCAAGCATGTATGATGCCTCATTGGATACGTTCAGAGGACATTACTGGAGCTTCAGTCCTTTGGCAAAGCCTACTTATTATTCGAATAGACGAACAAATGCCTACCGTTGTTTTATGAATAGTTCTTTCAGTACATATCAGGATAACGAATCTTATGGTTATAGCAATCCGAGTTTTGATTCGTTCAATTGGTTTGGGCTTTATTTTGGTAATAAGGTTAGAATTCGTGGTTACGCAAGTGGAGTCTCCCAAAGGATGATGAAGAAGGCTGCTCCGGGTGCAGAAGCAGAGGTGAGTATGGAAGATATGGAACTTTCAGAAGTTCTAGAAGGAAGAGTTGATGGTTTGGCCATCAGCGAGGCTAATAGTGCTTTCGGAAACGAAGCAAAAGAAAATACTAAGAACGCTACTGAAGAAGTTCAAATCCGTAAAAACCTTCAGGAAACAGCTTTCTTCTTCCCACAATTACAAACCGATCAGGAAGGCAATGTATCCTTCAGTTTTACAACTCCAGAAGCCCTTACCAAATGGAATTTACAATTATTGGTGCATACCAAGAGTTTGGGGAGTTCGAACCGAACCCTACGAACCGTTACTCAAAAAGAGTTGATGATTATTCCGAATGCTCCTCGTTTTTTAAGAGAAGGCGATGAAATCGTTATCAGCACCAAAATCGCCAACCTAACGGAGAAGGCACTTTCAGGCATTGCTAAAATAGAATTGGTAGATGCGGTTTCTGGTTTAACTATTTCAAAAAAATTACTAATATCCTCCATAGGAGACCTTGCCGAGGTCGGCGTGAATAAAGCTGAAACTAATTTCAAAGTAGATTCCGTAGGCAACACCCAAGTATCATGGCGCCTAAAAATTCCTGCTGAAATTCAAGCTATTCAATATACAGTTACGGCAAAGGCTGGAGATGTTAGTGATGGAGAACAAAATGTATTACCCGTGCTTACCAATAGGATTTTGGTTACAGAAACGTTACCAATGTGGGTAAGAAGCAACCAAACCAAAACCTTCACTTTAGATAAGTTGAAAGCAACCAAGTCAACTACTTTAAAGCACCACAAGTTGACCCTGGAGATAACTTCGAATCCAGCTTGGTATGCCGTTCAGGCACTCCCCTATTTAATGGAATATCCGTATGAGTGCAACGAGCAAACTTTTTCTAAGTATTATGCGAATACCCTAGCAAGTTATATTGCCAATAGCAATCCAAGAATTGAAGACGTATTCAAACAATGGGCGAATTCAGATGCGCTGGTGAGTACCTTGGAAAAGAACCAAGAATTGAAATCGCTTTTGATTCAAGAAACGCCATGGTTACGAGATGCACAATCAGAAACCGAACAGAAAAAACGTATCGCCCTGCTGTTTAATTTGAACAAAATGAAAAGCGAGCAAGCCATTGCTTTGAACAAATTAAAACAAAACCAAAAAGGTTCGGGTGCATGGGCTTGGTTCAATGGTGGTCCAGATAGTCGTTTTGTAACACAACATATTATTGCAGGCTTGGGGCATTTAACCCAACTAAATGTCACATCAAACGCAGTCGAGACCCAACCCATTATTCACAACGCTATCCAATATCTAGATAAGGAATTTATCAAAGAGTACAACAACATGAAAAAGTACGCCTCAAATATCAACGACGATCATTTGAGCCAAACACAAATTCATTACTTATATATGCGTAGCTTTTTTAAGGAATTCAAAACTTCTAAAAAAGCGAATGACATCCAAGATTATTATAAAGTACAAACGGAGAAGTACTGGAAAAACAAAGGATTGTATTCCCAAGGGATGTTGGCCTTGATTATGCACCGAAGCGATGATTCTCAAACTTCAGAAAAGATACTGAGGGCATTGGAAGAGAATAGTATTACTTCTGAAAAATTAGGTATGTATTGGAAGAAAAACACAAGCTCATGGCATTGGTATCAGGCTCCAATTGAAACACAGGCTTTATTGATTGAAGCCTTTTCAGAAATCTACCCAAAGGATATTAAAACCATTGATAATCTTAAAACCTGGTTATTAAAAAACAAGCAGACCAACCAGTGGAAGACTACAAAAGCAACTACCGAAGCTGTTTACGCATTGCTCCTACAAGGTAGTGAGTGGTTATCCATTACCGATGCTGTTGATGTTTTGGTCGGAGAAGAAAAAATAACACCTTCCAAACTGGAAAATGTAAAAGTAGAGGCTGGAACAGGATATTACAAAACGGCATGGAATGGTACCGAAGTAAACCCAAAAATGGCTGAAGTACAAATTTCCAAGAAAGGAGAGGGCATTGCTTGGGGAGCGTTGTATTGGCAATACTTTGAGGATTTGGATAAGATTACAACGGCGGAAACGCCTTTAAAATTAAAGAAGAAATTATTCCTTAAAAAGAATACGGATACAGGTGAAGAGATTTCGGAAATCACTAGTAAGACAGACTTAAAGGTGGGAGACTTGATTCGCGTCCGTATTGAACTACGAGCCGATCGCCCAATGGAATTTGTGCACATGAAAGATATGCGTGCCGCTGGTTTTGAACCCATAAACGTCATCTCCGAATACAAATGGCAAGATGGCTTAGGCTATTACGAAGCTACCAAAGATGCGAGTACTAACTTCTTTTTTGATTACCTACCAAAGGGCGTTTTTGTATTCGAGTATGATGTACGTGTAAACAACGCAGGGGGTTTCAGCAACGGGATTACGACCATACAGAGCATGTATGCTCCAGAGTTTAATAGTCATTCAGCAGGGGTTCGGGTTAACGTTGGGGGATAGCGTTAGCTTTCTATGGTTGTAGGTTTAAAAACTAACTACTTTATTGATTAGAATTTAAAAATACGAATTAACAAAGCAATGAAACTCGTTTTAACTTTGTAGTTGATTTGGTTTTTGTTTGTGAACTTAAACCTGAACCTTGCGTTTCCACTTTAGACGCCATTCCCTCACTCAAACCCTTAGCACCCTCATTGGTGGTTTCATACTAAACGCTTCTATCCTAGTTTAGAGGTATAATATAAAACCAACATAATTATGAAAAATGCAATTCAAATTTCCGTGAAAGAACCTTGCTTACAAAAATTCGATACGTTTAGTAAAACGACAGAAGGCGGCTATTGTGGTTCCTGTGAAAAAGAGGTTATCGATTTCACCACTATGTCCCAAACGGAAATAATTTTCTATTTTAGTAAACCAAAGGGTACTACCTGTGGGCGTTTTAAGAATTCACAACGTAGTGTATACGAACCAAAAGTATTAAAAAATATGAACACAAACTTTGTATCAAAAGGAATAGCGCTTTTTAGGTTTTCACTATTAGCACTATGTACAACTCCAGAAGCTAGTGCGCAAATAGTTCCTGAACCAAATGCGCTTTTAAGTACGGGAGTGAGTATGGTTATGAGAAGAATAGCAGTTGCTACCCCATATCAAGAAACCTACATTATAAAAGGAACTATTTTGGACGGGGACAACCTGCCCTTAGCTGGTGTAAACGTAGTTTTAAAGTAGTCTGCCAGCGGTGTAGTAACTGACTTTGATGGTAAATTTGAATTTCCAAAAAAATTAGAAATTGACGACACCTTGGTTTTTAGTTATATCGGGTATGAGACCAAAGAGTATACAGTAGTCGCAAGTAAATCTGACATCATAGCTATTACTATCACTTTTGATGCTTCAGATATTTTCCTAATGGGCACAGTTGTGGTAGATGGTGTTTATGAATCTAAACTCAATATTTTTCAAAAATTCATATCCCTATTCAAATACTGAAATGGACTACAACCCTATTTCTTTACATCAGCTGTTTTTCTTTCGGACAGCGTTCTGATTTTAAGGGTATCAACTTTAAAAAATCAGACAGTATTGCTAAGGTATACGCCAACGAAAGCTTGGAGAATTTACCTGTACTGACCTATAAACTAACCACACATCTATCTACAGATGTAGAGAAATTCAGAGCTATTTACACCTGGGTCAGTACAACTATTGAAAATGATTATGCCTCCTATTTGAAGACGCATAAAAAGCGTAAAAAATATGCTGATAATCAAGAAGCTTTGCGCGATTGGAACAACAGCTTTACACCTAAAGTATTTGAAAACCTTCTCAAACACAAGAAAACCGCCTGTACCGGCTACGCTTATTTAATTCGAGAATTGGCCAACTTAGCTGATATTAATTGTAAAATTTTAGACGGCTATGGAAGAACAGCTACCCTAATCTTAACTAAAAATAGCATTCCCAATCATTCTTGGAACGCAGTTGAATTGGACAACAAATGGTATCTATGTGACGCTACCTGGTCTGCAGAACGCATTTTAATAACTGAGAAAGGTCCGAAATTTCAGGCCGCCTTTTTTGATGGTTATTTTTTGGCAGAACCAGAACTTTTCGCCAAGAACCATTACCCCTTAGAAACTAAATGGACGCTGATGGATACTCCACCTTCTTTTGAACAATTTCTTCTGGGGCCGGTGATTTACAAAGAAGCCTTTTCTTTTTCTGTATGACCACAATCACCACAGAAAATGCACATACGTATATTAAAAAATAAAGCTATTCCTTTTCAACTACATGTTCAGAATAAACTTGAAAATAAGAATCTAAGTATTATTCTAAACAGAGGTAGTGTTCATAACAAAGTAGCACCAAAAGTAACTCAACAACAAAACACATATGTTCTAGAACACACTTTTAATACCCCTGGCAGATATGATGCTCATATAACTGTAGCTGATACAATTATTGCCACTTATGTTGTTCGCGTAAAACGAAAGTAAATAACCTCTATTTCATTTCTGCTCCAATTTTAAACTAAATGTTTGATTTTTAGTTACTTTCAATCCATTACCAACAAAACCAACTATTATGAATTCAAAAGGTTTTATGGTTCTAAGGATTCTCCTTGGACTTTATGTTATTGTTTTCAGCTTCAATAAGTTTTTTGATTTTATTCCTTTTGGAGATTCACCTGAAGTATTCGAAAATTGCATGGTTACTTTGGAAAATGCTAAAGTAATGTACGCAGTAGGCACTGTAGAAATCGCAACTAGCATTGCTATGATTTTTAACAAATACGGGGCTCTTATGGCCTTACTATTAATGAGCGTATCTATTAACGCTTTCATAGCTCATGCAGCTTTTATACCAGGTGCTATTGCTGGCGCAGTTATTCTTTTACTGCTAAATATTGCTGTGCTTTTTGAATACAAGGACAAATACAGCCGCTTACTTATTAGTTAAGTTATAAGTAATAAAAAAGAGCTTGTTCAAAAAAATATTTTAAACAAGCTCCTTAATCAAAAACTGAATTTACTACCAGATTTGCACTCTTTTTTCCGGGACTAAATACATTTTATCCCCTTCTACAATACCAAAAGCATCATAGAATGCTTGAACATTTAATAAGGGTTGTGTAGCTCTTACCATACCTGGAGAATGAGGATCTGTTTTAATTTGCGTTCTCAGGGCTTCATCTCTACTTTTAACCCTAAAAGCTGTAGCCCATGACATAAAAAACCTTTGTTCTGGAGTAAACCCGTCTATATTTTCTGGTCGCCCGTTTTCTTCATAATATTTTTGAAGACCGTCATAGGCACCTAAGACTCCCCCTAGGTCACCAATATTTTCACCTAGTGTAAATTTTCCGTTTACATATACATCGGTTAGTACAGAAACGCTATCATACTGCAGGGCTAAAGCATCACCTCTTTCTGTAAATGCTTTTAAATCATCTTCTGTCCACCAATTATTAAGATTTCCCTCTGCATCAAAACGTGCGCCACTGTCATCAAAAGCATGAGAAATTTCATGTCCAATAACAGCTCCTATGCCTCCATAATTTACTGCCTCATCTGCAGTATAATTATAAAAAGGAGGTTGTAAAATAGCAGCAGGGAAAACAATCTCATTATTTTGCGCATTGAAATACGCGTTTACTGTTTGAGGTGACATACCCCATTCAGTTTTATCTACAGGCTCACCTATTTCTGAATAATTCTTTAATTGATCCCACTTGCCTACAGCGGTCATATTTTCAAAATACGTTTTATCACTAGAAACATTCATTGAAGAATAATCTTCCCATTTATCTGGATAGGCAATTTTAACCGTGAACTTATCTAGCTTTTCGATGGCCTTCTTTTTGGTGTCCTCTCCCATCCAGTCTAACTTAGCAATTCGTTCCTTATAAGCCTCAATAATATTGGCTATCATTTTTTCTGCCTTTGCCTTTGCTTCGGGTGGAAATTTAGCATCTACATATAATTGCCCTAAAGCTTCACCAACAGCGCCATTTACGGTTCCTAATGCACGTTCATTTGCCGGACGCTGTTCTTTTGCTCCTCGAAGGTATTTACTGTAAAACTCCCAATTAGCGGTTTCAATATCTGTAGATAGTTTACGCGCCGCGCTATTAAAGGTATCCCATCTCACTAAAGTCTTTACATCTTCAATCGAAGTTTCTTTCAAAAAAGTATCTAAAGCCTCTGTAAATCTTAATTGTGTTACTAAAAGTGTATCAAACTTTTTAGTGATACCCAAATCAGAAATAAATTTTTCCATATCCATAGTAGACATTATTGCGTCCACTTGTGCAATAGATCTTGGGTTGTTATAATTTCTAGCATCTCTACGTTCTACCTTATTCAATTTAGGCTCAGCAAGCTGAGTTTCCATTACCAAGATACGATTGGCAGCTTTAAGCGCTTCCTCTTCAGTATCACCCAATTTTTGCAACATTTTAGAAATATGTTTTTTATACTCTTCTCGTATTTCTATAGACTTTTCATCCTGATCTAAGTAAAAATCACGGTCTGGCAGCCCCAATCCATTAGCCCCCATATATACAACATTCATGCTGCTATTATTTAAATCTGCACCAGCTCCAATATTTAAAAATGGAGATGAAACTGCCGGATTTTTAGCTAAAATTGTTTGTAAGTCATTTAAGTTTTTAACAGCAGAAATGGCTGCTAAAACAGGTTTTATCGGCGTTATACCGGCCATATTTCTTGCTGCACTATCCAATTTCGTATCAAATATAGCTAGGGCTTTAGCCTGATCTGTATCTGGCGCATAATTACCACTTTCTTTTGCAATTGCTAATATTTTCAACACATCATCATCAGTAGTCTTACGCAATACGCTGAAGCCTCCCCAGCTGGTTCTATCATCTGGTATTTCTGTGATCTTCATCCAATTACCATTCACATAATTGTAAAAGTCTGCTTTAGGACTGATGGTAGTATCCATGTTTGCCAACACGATACCCGGTATTTTCTCTATTTCTGGCGTAGCTTTGGGTTGTTCTTTACAAGATGCCAAAACAACTAAACTAGTTGCTAAAAAATAAATTGCTTTCATTTTTTAATTTAAGTTAATTATCAATTTTAAGATATGACGATTTTTCTCTTTTTAGTACAAAACTTTAGACGTTTAAACACTACAAACTAATTCCACTCTAAATGTATGTTTTATAATTTTATAAACGAATCAAGTTCAAAATAAAAATCCTGCTTTTTGATTATGGTGTAAAACTACAAGAGAACTCTTGGGTGGCAAGGTGAAATATGACGGCGAGCAGAGAGTGGTTGGCGAACGGCAAATAACTCATAGTTAATTATAAAACATTAATAATAACGAATTTCATTGTAGTATCCGTAAAATAGAATGCTTTAGGTGAATTTAAAAACTGGAATTAAACTGTTATTGCTAGCATTAAAAACAAACTAGATGGACTTAAGGATGCAGCTACACTCAAAATAAGAAGAAATATTATTTTCGTTACTTGGGTGGATATTTCTCAAATATTTTTGTAATCAACTCCTTCATTTTCTGCTGCTTTACCATTGGGGTATCACCCTCCTTAAATGGGCTTTCGCTTAGAGCTTGCCATAGCAATACATCTCTTTTGACATCTACAAAGTCTATAGTTAGTTCCCGCAACAGTTTTGGACCTCCTACAGGAAGGCCAACAGCTATTCCACCACCACCACCGCCAAGACCTACGCCAACGGAGTTACCCGATTGACCTCTGAGAATAGCGCTTTGTACGTTTACGAACATATCCGGTTCCTCAGAAAACAAAAACCCCTTAGATTGTAAGGTAGCGTCCATAGCATTCATAAGCCTTTTTTCGTCTAACTGGCTAAGACCTGTGTCCATATCCGAATAATAGCCAAAGGTAGAATAGGCCGAAAAATCAACAGCTTCATCATAATCATAATGTACCCTAGTCGCTCCACAGGAGGCAATAATCAGTATTAAAAATATAAAGCCAATGTATTTCATACTAAAGATTTAAACCCAAGTTACATAAAAATCAATCTTCCTCTTTACTGTCTACCGATTTTGTAAGCGCAGAGGATATGATTCCGGTAGGGATAGCGACAATTCCAAGACCAATCATCAATATGAAAAATGTAAATACTTTACCCCCTACGGTGATGGGATACACATCTCCGTATCCTACTGTAGTCAAGGTAATAATAGCCCACCAAAGACTATCAAAAATAGAAGAAAAATGATTGGGTTGCGCTGTATTTTCAAAGTAATAAATACCTACGGCAGAAAAATAAATAAGTATTAGCGTAACGAACAGGAATAATAAAATCTCCTCCTTCGCCCTATTAATGGCCCTAGAAAAGTGGGCTAAGGCACGGTTATACCGCATGAGCTTAAAAATACGAAACAAACGCAAAAATCGTAAGGCACGTAAGGATCTTAAATCTACGCCCAAGGCCAAATAAAAAGGAAGTATTGCTAAGAAATCTATAATCCCGAAAAAACTGAAAATAAATTTTCTTTTGTTATTCGAGCAATAAATGCGTAAGATATACTCGAGCGTAAAAACCACAACACAAAAGATTTCAATTATCCGAAGTAGTTTTCTTGTATTTGGTTCTAAATCCGGGACGGTCTCATAAGAAAATGAAATAATAGACACCAAAATTAAGCCTTGAATCACATAAGCGAAGATTCGGCTCTTGGGGTTATCGTTCAGCTCAACAATACTTTTCAAATACTGCCTCATAGTATCATGTTATTTCAACACTTAGGTGCTAAGCATATTCCAAAGTCTATCTTTCAGCTCTAATATACCCATCTGAGCTACAGAAGAAATAAACATAAAAGGCACGTTATCTAACTCGACCTCTAGCTCTGTGCGCATCTCATCCATTAACTCATCATCTAGCATATCGCTTTTAGAAATGGCTATGAGTCGTTCCTTATCCAACAGTTCAGGATTATACCTTCTTAGCTCGTCTAAGAGAATCTCATATTCTTTGCTAATGTCCTTACTATCTGCAGGAATTAAAAACAACAAGGTGGAGTTACGTTCTATGTGTCTTAAAAAATAATGCCCTAACCCTCTTCCTTCTGCTGCACCTTCTATGATACCAGGAATATCTGCCATCACAAAGCTCTTAAAATCCCTGTATTCTACAATACCAAGATTGGGTTTTAGCGTCGTAAATTCATAATCTGCAATTTTCGGCTTTGCGGAAGTTATTACGGAAAGCAAGGTAGATTTACCTGCATTTGGAAAACCTACAAGACCCACATCTGCCAATACTTTAAGTTCAAAAATAAAATCCTTTTCCAGACCGTCTACGCCGGGTTGGGCATATCTTGGCGTCTGATTGGTAGATGACCTAAAGTGCCAGTTACCACGACCACCCATACCACCTTCAAGAAGTATTTTCTCTTCTCCATGCTCCGTTATTTCCACTACAATCTCTTGGGTTTCCCCATCTTTAACAATGGTACCTAATGGAACATCTAGATAAACATCTTCGCCATCTGCACCAGAACTTCTATTCTTACTCCCGTGGCCTCCGTGGCCAGACTTAAAGTGCTTTTTAAACTTAAAATTAATTAGGGTCCAAAGATTTTGATTACCTCTTAGAATAATATGTCCCCCACGACCTCCATCGCCACCATCAGGGCCTCCTTTGGTTATGAATTTTTCCCTGTGTAAATGCACCGAACCTTTACCTCCTTTTCCAGAGTTTAAAAACACCTTTACATAGTCTACAAAATTACCTTCGGTCATGAAGTTCGCTTTAGTTTGTTGGCAGAATGCCGTAATAATTGGTGCAAAAATACAGAAAACACAAGGGTAAATAGGTATCTATCCTCGAATAAGCGCATTAGTAGTTTTGAGGTAGGGAATCGTCTAGATAAAATACGTAAATCAAATAGCCAATAGACACCAAAATGAAGACAAGCAATACAAAACCACCCACGGTCAAACATCCTCTTAAAGCAACTTTTGGGCCTATTACTTCTTCTCGCATTTTTTCAAGGTTTTACGCTTTCAATTCTAAATCTGAATAAATCAATAGCGTGTAAATCATAACACAACTATTTGCAATCTTCTATTTTATGATGTAGGCAAGCGTAATTGTTGCTTGAACAGAAATCATACGTTCTAAATACAGATTTCACAAAATGATTATAGTTCTTCTATTACCTTTCCCAATCGCATCGTAATTTCATCGATAGCTCCTATTCCATTTACACTGTGAAACTTGCCCTGTTCCTCATAAAAATCCTTCAATGGTGCAGTCTTCTGATTGTACTCATCAAAACGATTACGAATCTTATCCTCATCCTGATCATCTGCTCTACCACTTACCTTTCCTCTTTCTAAAAGACGTTGAATCAGAATTTCATCATTGGCTTCTAATGCAATGGTCGCGTCTATTTTCATTCCCTTTGTTGTAAGAAACGTATCTAAAGCCTTGGCTTGAGCCGTTGTTCTGGGGAAGCCATCAAAAATGAATCCGCTTGCATCAGGATTCTTCTCTACATCATCTTGTAACATTTTAATTGTGACCTCATCAGGTACCAAATCACCTTTATTTATATACGACTTGGCTAGTTGTCCCAATTCCGTATTATTCTTCATATTGTAACGAAATAAATCTCCTGTAGAAATATGTTTCAAATTATATTTTTCTTTCAAAAATTCCGCTTGTGTACCTTTTCCGGCACCGGGTTTTCCGAATAATACAAGGTTAATCATATGCTTTTGGTTTAATTGGTATACTTCCTTTAAATTTCTGCCCAGTTCGTTATAATCTAAACCGTAACCGACGATAAATCGGTCTGGTATTTTAAGTCCAAAATAATCTATGGCATATTCTCCATTATAGACTTCTGATTTATAGAAAAGGCTAGCTATCTTAAATTCCTTTACATTGGTATTCGAAAATAAATGCACCAGTTCCTTTAATGTGCGACCTGTGTCTATTATATCCTCGAGGATAATTACGCTACGACCTCCTATATTATCCGGCAAATCTAAAAGTGTTTCCACAATACCAGTGGAGGTTAACCCATGGTAAGAACTTAATTTCACAAACGATACTTCGCACGGATACTGGTAGGCTTTTAAAAAATCAGCTACAAACATAAAAGAGCCGTTAAGCACACCTACAAAAATGGGTGTTTGGTCTTTGTAATCCAAAGCAACAGCATCGGCAATGCGCTTTACTGCTTGCTGTATTTCCTTTTCACTAATGAAAGGTTTGAAAAATTTATCGTGTAACTGTATCAATTTTAAGCCTGTATTTAAGTTGGCAAATATAGCATTTTGACCCGTGTTTTTAGACAGTAGCGAAACGGATTCTGAGATTTAACCGTATTTTTGTGGGAAACAAAGCATATTTCTAATCTAAAAACTCAATTACCTTATGGACTATTTTTCGTCGGATTTTAAGTTGGGTATTTTAGGAGGCGGACAATTGGGCAAAATGATGCTCTATGAGACGCGTAAATTTGACATTCACACTAAAGTTTTGGAGACCTCAAACGAAGCCCCATGTAAGATAGCCTGTGATGAATTTATTTTGGGAAGCTTAATGGATTTTGATACAGTATACAACTTTGGTAAATTAGTAGATGTCCTGACCATCGAAATCGAAAACATAAACCTTGATGCCTTAGAACGGCTAGAAAACGAAGGCGTAAAAGTTTACCCACAATCCAAAGCGCTACGCATCATACAAAACAAGGCAAGACAAAAGCATTTTTACACCGATAACGGCATTCCTACGGCAGAATTTGCGAGATTCGCCTACGCGAGCGAAATTGAAGATAGTATCAAGAATGGCGGATTAGAGTTTCCATTTGTATGGAAAGCAGCTCAATTTGGTTATGACGGTCAGGGTGTAAAAGTAGTGCGTACCATGGCAGATCTAAAAGGTTTACCTCCTGGAGAATGTATCGCCGAAAAAATGATTCCGTTTAAAAATGAATTGGCTGTAATCGTAGTCAGAAACCCAAGTGGACACGTAGTAACCTACCCTGCAGTGGAAATGGAATTTCACCCAGAAGCCAATCAAGTGGAGTATGTGATTTGCCCAGCTAGAATTGATGACGCTGTCGCTAAAAAAGCACAGAAAATAGCGTTACAGGTTTCTGAAAAAATTGACCATATAGGTATTTTGGCCGTAGAGATGTTCCAAACAAAGGATGACCAAATATTGGTCAATGAAGTAGCACCAAGACCACACAATAGTGGACATTACAGTATAGAAGCTAGTTACACCAACCAATTTGAGCAGCATATTCGTGCCATACTAGATTTACCCCTTGGAAATACGGCAAGCAAAGTCGCAGGCATCATGGTAAACTTAGTTGGGGCCGAAGGCTATACCGGAGAAGTTGTTTATGAAAACATAGAAAAAATAATGGCTATGGATGGAGTTACGCCTCACATCTATGGAAAAAAACAAACACGGCCTTTTCGTAAAATGGGACACGTAACCATTGTGAATGAAGATGTTGATACTGCAAGAAGGGTTGCACAACAAGTAAAAGAAACGATAAAAGTAATCAGTAAATAATTATGAGCAAAGTAGCCGTAGTAATGGGAAGCACTAGCGACCTACCCGTAATGCAAGATGCCATTGATATCTTAAAAGGTTTTGATATTGAAGTGGATGTGGACATTGTTTCTGCACACCGCACACCAGAAAAACTTTTTGATTTTAGTAAGAATGCACACACCAATGGCTATTCTGTTATTATCGCAGGTGCAGGTGGTGCTGCACATTTACCAGGTATGGTAGCCTCTATGTCGCCTTTGCCCGTAATCGGTGTTCCTGTAAAAAGCAGTAATTCTATAGATGGATGGGATTCTATACTCTCCATTCTTCAAATGCCTGGTGGAGTTCCTGTTGCGACCGTTGCCTTAAACGGTGCAAAAAATGCAGGTATTCTTGCAGCACAAATTATCGGAAGCGCTGACAAATGTGTTCTAGATAAAATTATTCTTTACAAGGAAGGCTTGAAACAAAAGGTAATTGATGGAGCGAAATCAGTTAACGGCAAACAATAGTTTTCAGTTAGCAGAAATAGTAGAATAATTTTAAGCCACTGCAGCTATTTTATTTGAAATTGACTCGAAAGACTATAAACTTGAAACAAATTCCTTAAAATAAACTAATTATCCCTTTATGAATCCACTACTTACACCTTTTGATACGGCACCCTTTTCAAAAATCAAAAATGAGCATTTTAAACCTGCCTTTTTACAAACTATTGAAGCTGCAAGACAAGAAATTGACGCCATTACTGTTAACATAGCAGCGCCCAGTTTTGAGAACACCATTGAAACCATAGAGTTTTCTGGTCAACAATTAGATCGGATTTCAAGCGTATTTTTTAATTTAAACTCGGCGGAAACCAATGAAGAAATTCAAAAAATAGCACAGGAAGTTTCTCCCCTACTTTCAGAATTTGGCAATGATGTTACATTGAATGAGGAATTATTCAAAAGGATAAAATCCGTTTACGAGCAAAAGGATAGGTTACAGCTATCTGTGGAACAAAATACCCTACTTGAAAAACATTACAAAAGCTTTAGTCGCAACGGAGCAAATTTATCCAAAGACAAAAAGAAGCGCCTACGGGAAATAGATGCGGAAGCTTCAAAACTGAAATTACAATTTGGGGAAAATATTCTAGCAGAAACGAACAGATATGAAAAGCACATCACTAATGAAAATGACTTATACGGCTTACCTGAAGGCGCTAAGGAAGCTGCTACGCAGTTAGCAAAATCGAAAGGTAAAGAAACGGGTTGGTTATTGACCTTGGATTACCCCAGCTATATTCCTTTTATGAAATATGCGCAGAATAGGGCGTTACGGAAAGAACTATCTATGGCTTTCGGTAGTAAATCCTTTAAAGGAGATAAACTAGACAACCAAGAAAGCGTGCTAAAAATTGCGAAATTACGCCACGAACGAGCCAACCTATTAGGGTATAAAACCCATGCACATTTTGTTTTGGAAGAACGCATGGCAGAAACTCCTGAGAAAGTCTATTCGTTCCTAAACGAACTTCTGGAAAAGGCAAAACCCGCAGCGGAACGGGAATTCAAACAATTAGAAAAATTTGCAAAAGATTTAGATGGTATTGATCAGCTTCAGAAATGGGACAGCAGTTATTATTCTGAAAAACTAAAGCAGGAATTATTCAATTTGGATGATGAACAACTGAAACCCTTTTTTAAATTAGAAAATGTTATTGACGGTGTTTTCGAAGTAGCCAAAAAGCTTTTTGGCTTGCAGTTTGAAGAAGTTTCCGATATCGACAAATACCATGAGGAAGTTAAAACATACCGTGTATATGATTTAGAAAAGAATTTCATTTCTATCTTTTATGCCGATTTCCATCCTCGTGCAGGAAAACGTGGTGGCGCTTGGATGACTTCGTTTAAATCGCAATGGAAAAAAGATGGCGAAAATGTACGTCCGCATATATCTAACGTTTGTAATTTCACGCCTTCTACAGCTACAAAGCCATCACTTTTAACCTTTAATGAGGTCACCACTTTGTTCCACGAATTCGGACACGGCTTACATGGTATGTTAGCAAACACGACCTACCCTAGTCTATCCGGAACATCAGTCTATTGGGATTTTGTGGAACTACCGAGTCAGGTTATGGAAAACTGGTGCTACGAAAAAGAAGCTTTAGAATTGTTTGCAAAGCATTACGAAACAGGAGAAGTGATTCCTATGGAATTAATCCAAAAAATAAAGAAATCTGCCACCTTTCAAGAAGGTATGCAAACATTAAGGCAACTCAGTTTCGGACTTTTAGATATGTCTTGGCATGGTACGGACCCCACAAGTATTAACGATGTTAAAGCATACGAAACAAAAGCCTTTGCTGGATCTAATTTGTATCCAGACACACCAGAAACCTGCATGAGTACGGCTTTCGCTCATATTTTTCAAGGCGGTTATTCCTCTGGCTACTATAGTTACAAATGGGCAGAAGTATTAGATGCGGATGCCTTTGCCTATTTTAAAGAAAAAGGAATTTTTAATAAAGAAGTCGCTACGAAATTCAAGGAACATGTGCTATCCAAAGGGGGTACTGAAAACCCTATGGTCCTGTATAAAAGATTTCGCGGAGCGGAACCTAAGGTGGAGGCACTACTTGAAAGAGCGGGGCTTTTAGAAAAATAGGCGCATTCACAACCTATTTTTAGTAGTTCACAACCACAAGATTTAGGGTATCGGTTTGTGGTCTATTTTAGTCAACTAAACCTTTGTTTTAGAGTCGCTAGAGCAATATACAATAACTAGATAAAAAATAGCATTACCCCTATTCGCTTTTTTGGCTGTTACCTGCAGTACCGATTCTAAAGAGGTAAACGAAGAAATGACAAATAATGCCCCAAGCATTACGAGCTAACAATTCCGAATCACTAAACACGATCCAACAGGAACCGTAATTGGAGGCGTACAAGCATCCGATAGCAATAACGGCGAGCTTAGCTACACCCTAGAATCTACCCAAAACATCCTGAATAACGAAACAACAGGAGAACTAGGTATTGGTGTTGGGTTGAAACTGGATTATGAAACTGACCTTACTCTAAATTTTACAGTTGCAGTATTTGATGGCGCTGAAATTTCAGAGGGCGATATTTCGTTGAACCTATCCGGTATTAATGAATTCGATATCTCAAATGTCAATTTTATCACGGTAGGTTAACTCCACTACCAAGCGATTTTTCTTAAAAGCATTTGCTATATCTTCCGCCTCAAATAAGGCAAGTATACTTTGCTCTTCACTAATTTCCATTAAAATAGATTTTACGCCAACCCTACTTCCTTACAGCATACAAAGCGATTCTGAAGTACCGTCATACTCGTAACCATAAAAACTACCGACTATTAACAAGGAATTATAAACAAATGGGTACTTAGCATCTGGTACCGTCTTCTCTCTTTCCACAAAAGCATCAACATCTGAATACGTACTATAGAATAGGTATTCTTATTGTCGGCATTGTCCTTAACTATGGCAAAGTTTTTATTTACAACTAAATAGTGCTGTCATCCTTTCTCTATCTTGGCTTTATTTAATTTTTTGCGTAACGCCTTTACCTGCTTTTTTCAAAACCATCTACCAATAAAATATTCATAGTGACCGTCTGTAAAATTCTATCTTCGAGAACCAGTGACGCATTAATCGGACCATTTTCCTGACTCCATTCCTTCATTTTTTCGGCACCTATCGTGTTCAGTTTAAAATTAAGAGAATGTGTAATATCGGACGATGCAAAATCAGGTGTGGGAGGAAAGCATGAAAAAGAGCAGTAAAAATTCAGTTGGATACATGTTGATATTTTGTCCGTTTTATTAAAAATATCATAAAAGAACCTTCACTAAAAAGTTCAAAAAATATTAGCATCAAAAAACCTACTACTAACGCACAACTTATGCAAAAGGTATGGGAAGCGGCAAGCTTCGGATTTGGACTACCTGCCCTAAATAAATTTTAGAAATAAGCGCTGTAGTCATACGAACTGAAACCGAACTCAATATAAAAGTAGAAATGTGTTTCTCATGAAACTTTTGAATGTAGGATTTCAATTTGGTTTTCCGATGGTGACCAAAGTCTTAGGAGAGGATTGCGCTTAAATCAATTCTTTTCAGCCAATACAACATCGTAGCCACCTTCTAAGTTGATTACTTTTTTATAGCCCAGGGATAGTAATTTTTCTTGGGCTTTGGCACTTCTACCGCCCGCCTTACAATACACATAAATAGTTTCGTCCTTATTTATCACTGAAAATTTATTTTCAAAATCAACATCGAACAAACTAATATTTTGTGCATTGTGCAAGTGTCCTTGCTTAAATTCTTCAGGTGTTCTCACATCTACCAAAACAACATCTTTCGGGTGGTTTTCTAAAAACTCATTTATATGTTTTGATTTGGCTTGACCACAACCAAAATTAACTAATAGTAGAAAAAATACAATTATCTGAAGCTGTTTCATATACTGAAGGTTTTTACAAAAATAACAAATAATAACCATCACGGGATACCTGCAATACAATGAAAATAATCAAGGATGTTACCAGTATTTCCGTTATTTTTGAAAAGGACAAAACACCAATGATACAACACCAACTACAACCTGACCTCTGGGTAGATAGCTATGCAGATTATCTTTTCAACTTTGCCGTGGGTAGAGTGAGTGATTCCGAAGTTGCCAAAGATTTGGTTTCTGAAACCTTTTTAGCCGGACTAAAATCTGCTAAAAACTATAAGGGAGATGCCGCAGAACGCACTTGGTTAATAGCCATCCTGAAAAGAAAGGTCATTGATCATTATCGAAAAACGAATTCCAAAAAAGGGAAAGCAGAAGTTCGCATGAACTACAGTTCCGCAAGTGATGCCGAAGGCGACTGGATGGAAGAACAAGTAGCTGATCCATATAGCACACTGGAAAATAGTGTAATGGAAAATGAGGAATTGGGACTGGCCATTCAGGAATGTATCTCCAAATTACCAAAAAAGCAGTCACAAGTTTTTACTATGAAAACAATTGAAGGCATTAGCACGGAAGATATTTGTAATGAACTAGACATCAATCCGTCTAACCTTTGGGTCATGGTACACAGAGCAAGAACCGCGCTGATGGGATGTCTTAACCAAAACTGGTTTCAACTATGAATTCTTGTGACAAAGCAGCCATAATTTGCAATAAAGCCCAGTATAGGGAAGCTACTTTTTTAGAAATAGTAAAGCTACGTTTCCATCTCTTTATATGTAAAACCTGTTCTAAGGCCACCGAAAAGAATAACACCCTTACCTCACTTTGTGAAAAAGCAAAACTACAAAGCCTTTCAAATCAAGAAAAACTTAAAATGAAAGAAAAGCTTAAAACCTAAGTTTAAAACAACCCAACCACAAGCAGTATCAAATACCATCCTACAGGTATGGCTTCCACCCAAAAAGAAGAAAAATAGGCAGCCTGATTCCTCTTTGTAGCCTTCAGCAGACTGCATAGAACCAGAAACAAAACACCTTTGGACACCAAATCCGTAACACTTATTTCATCCTTAAAAAACGTAATAAAGAAAAACAGCAGCACCAAAAAGAAACCAAATACTTTTGTATTGGATACTCCAAAGCGCTGTGGAAGTGTTTTTAATTCTGGGTCATCATACTGTAAATCCCGTATTTCAAAAGGTATCAATAACACCAGAACGAATATAAATCGTTGCAAAGAGACGATTTGAACATTCCAAGATAATTCATAATCTTGACTTAAAACAGGAAGTAACACCGTAGCTCCCGTCCACACAAGTGCAACGATAAAAATTTTAAATCCGCCCCAACTCCTTAGATTCTTTGAACGTGGCAAAACAGGTAGCGTATACAGTCCCGAAACCAAAGCTAACACTGCGATAGCAATCCAGACTTCATGACTTAAAAAATAAGCATGATACAGCATAAAAGCCGCAGAAATAAAACTAAAGAACTGGATGTTTTTATGATAGCGGTTGGCCACCAAAACGTACTTTTTAGCTTCTACACCGTATTTAACAAAATTATAGCATATAATGGTTCCGAAAAAAAGAAACCAAGAAAGGTGCAAATCCGGTGGAATGTTTAAAGAAAGGGTAGTAACCCTCATTAAGGCTAATACAGCAAAAGCTACGTGTATACTGGCATCTAGATAAAAATCAAAAACACCTTTTAAAATCTTCATTAAACAAAAGTAGCCAAACTGTTTATAACCTTGGATTCTAGTTAAGAACTTTCGGCCTAAGCCTTAGAAAAATAGGTGTTCAGCACGCAAATAATTCTTAATTTTGCAACACTAATTCTAAGAAAATTATGAAGACAGACGTGTTTGCATCCCGCCATATAGGTATACGTGAAGAAGACCTACAACATATGCTGAAAGCCATATCCGTGGAGAATTTAGAGCAACTCATTTTTGAGACCATTCCTGAGGAAATTAGGTTAAAATCACCTTTGGCACTAGAAGCGCCTATGAGCGAACACGAGTTTTTGAGCCATATAGAAGAGCTATCCAAAAAGAATAAAGTTTTCAAATCCTATATTGGCTTGGGGTATCACGAGAGTTTAACACCCTCAGTCATCAAAAGAAATATTTTAGAAAATCCGGGTTGGTATACTGCTTACACGCCCTACCAAGCAGAAATAGCGCAAGGCAGGTTGGAGGCGCTTTTAAACTTCCAAACAGTAATTACAGACCTTACGGGAATGGAACTCGCCAATGCCTCCCTATTAGACGAGAGTACTGCCGCGGCAGAGGCCATGACCATGTTATATGATGTACGTTCGCGCGAGCAAAAGAAAAACGGAGTGTTGAAATTTTTCGTATCAGAAGAGGTATTGCCCCAGACTTTATCCCTGCTACAAACCCGTTCTACCCCACTAGGTATTGAGCTTGTTATTGGTAACCACGAAGAATTTCAGTTTGAGACAGATTTTTATGGTGCTTTATTGCAATATCCAGGAAAACATGGACAAATAAACAACTACGCGACTTTTGTAACCCATGCGAAAGAGAACGGTATTAAAGTAGCGGTTTCTGCAGATATATTAAGTTTAGTACTATTAACACCTCCAGGCGAATTTGGTGTAGATGTTGTTGTGGGCACGACACAACGTTTTGGTATTCCGTTAGGTTATGGTGGGCCTCACGCAGCATTCTTTGCTACTAAGGAAGCGTATAAAAGAAATATCCCCGGGCGAATCATTGGCGTAACCAAGGATACTGATGGTAAGCCGGCAATGCGTATGGCGCTTCAAACACGTGAGCAACACATCAAAAGAGATAAAGCTACATCCAATATTTGTACAGCGCAGGTATTGTTGGCCGTTATGGCAGGAATGTATGCCGTATACCATGGACCTAAAGGCTTGAAATATATTGCTGATAAAGTCCATGCATCCGCAACTACTCTTGCCGATGCCCTAGAGAAATTGGGGATATACCAAATCAATTCCTCTTATTTCGATACTATTACCGTTAAAATCGATGCTTCCAAAGTGAGACCTATAGCGGAACAACATGAAATTAATTTTTTATATATTGATACACAAACCATTTCCATCGCGGTAAACGAAGCTACAAGTATCAAGGACCTAAACGCAATTGTTTCTGTTTTTGCCCAGGCACTAGGCAAAGAAAGTATTATAATAAGCGAGCTGGTTACCGCATCGGCAATTATGAAAAGTGTACAACGTACCGCTCCCTACATGGAGAATAAGGTGTTCAATTCCTATCATTCCGAAACAGAACTGATGCGCTACATCAAAAAATTAGAACGCAAAGACCTCGCATTAAACCATAGTATGATTGCTCTGGGTAGTTGCACAATGAAGTTAAACGCAGCCAGTGAAATGCTGCCCTTAAGCCAAAGCAACTGGGGCAACATCCATCCTTTCGCACCTATTGATCAAGCGGAAGGCTACCAAATAATGCTAAAAGAATTAGCAAAAGACCTTACCACGATTACCGGGTTCGCAGATACTTCCCTACAACCCAATTCTGGAGCGCAAGGAGAATATGCTGGACTTATGGTAATACGCGCCTACCACGAATCTCGCGAAGATACGCATAGAAACATCTGTATTATTCCAGCTTCAGCGCATGGAACTAATCCGGCTTCAGCAGTTATGGCAGGCATGAAGGTCGTAGTAACCAAGACTGATGAAAAAGGAAATATAGATGTAGCCGACCTAGAGGAAAAAGTAAAGCAACATTCAGAAAACCTAGCAGCCTTAATGGTTACCTATCCATCTACCCATGGGGTTTTTGAGTCTTCAATAAAACATATTACACAGTTGATTCATGATCATGGAGGGCAAGTCTATATGGATGGTGCTAACATGAACGCTCAAGTAGGGTTAACACATCCTGGTAATATTGGCGCAGATGTCTGTCACTTAAACTTACACAAAACTTTTGCCATTCCACACGGAGGTGGAGGTCCTGGTGTAGGTCCGATATGTGTTGCATCACAATTGGTACCCTTCTTACCGAGTAATCCGGTAATAGAAACTGGAGGCGAGAAAGGAATTACAGCTATTTCGGGCGCCCCATGGGGAAGTTCTTTGGCCTGTTTGATTTCTTACGGATATATAAAAATGCTTGGAGAGTATGGATTAACGCGTTCCACAGAAATTGCAATATTAAACGCAAACTACATCAAACATCGTTTACATGGTAGTTTTGAGGTACTATACACTGGCGAAAAAGGAAGGGCCGCACACGAGATGATTATCGACTGTAGACCTTTTAAGGAAAACGGTATTGAAGTAACCGACATTGCAAAACGTTTAATGGACTATGGCTTTCATGCACCAACGGTATCCTTCCCCGTGGCAGGAACAGTAATGATAGAACCTACAGAAAGTGAAAGTTTAGCAGAACTAGACCGTTTTTGCGATGCCATGCTTTCTATTCGTAAAGAAATCAATGAATCCATTGCAAATGAGCCGAACAACGTCTTAAAAAATGCTCCGCACACTATGGATATGGTTACCAACGATATTTGGGACTTCCCTTATAGCAGAGAAAAAGCAGCATTTCCGTTATCATATGTTAAAGACAATAAGTTTTGGCCTTCGATAAGAAGGGTAGATGATGCGTATGGAGATCGTAATTTAATCTGCACCTGTGCACCCATAGAGGCTTATGCTGAAGCTTAGACTTGGCTAAAACAGTATAAAAAAGGGCTTCCAACGTATTTGGAGGCCCTTTTTAGTACATACATTGACAAAATAATGATATTGAACATCGTAATTTTTTGTTATGCACGCATAACAACATTAAGCTTTTGGGTTATCTTGTGTGGTACTAACCAAACAATAGTCAAATGCGTATTGGAATTACGGGAACGGGATGCTATGTACCCGGCACAATCGTAGCAAATAAAGATTTTGAAGAACATGAATTCTTAAATACGGACGGCACACCGTTCCAATATAACAACCCAGTTATCATTGAAAAATTTAAAGTAATTACCGGTATTTCCGAAAGACGCTATGCCGAACAGAATCTAAACACCTCAGACATTGCCTTTATAGCCTCCGAAAAAGCAATTGCCGATGCCAACATAGACAAGGAGGAACTAGACTACATCATATTTGCTCATAATTTTGGGGATATAGCACACGGTCAATCTCAAAGCGATATGCTACCAAGCTTGGCCTCCAGAGTAAAGCATTTATTGCGCATAAAAAATCCAAAATGCGTTGCCTACGACATGCTTTTTGGCTGTCCTGGATGGATAGAAGGCGTGATACAGGCTAATGCGTTTATTAAAAGTGGGATGGCCAGAAAGTGTTTGGTCATAGGTGCAGAAACCCTATCTCGAATCGTTGACCCTTTTGATCGTGATTCTATGATTTACTCCGACGGTGCTGGCGCAACCGTAATCGAGCAAAACGAAAATAAAGGTGGCATTCTAGCGCATACCAGTGCAACATACACATACGAAGAAGCCTATTTTCTTTTCTATGGGAAATCATATAATCCTGCGGCTTCGGAAACCAAGTACATTAAAATGCACGGCCGAAAAATCTATGAATTTGCCGTAAGCCATGTACCTAGCGCTATGAGAGATTGTTTGGACGAAAGTGGAATACCCATAAGCGAAGTTAAAAAAATAGTCATTCATCAAGCCAATGAAAAAATGGATGAAGCCATTGTAAAACGGTTTTACAAAAGTTATGGCATACCTGTACCCAAGGGTATTATGCCCATGAGCATCGGCAAATTAGGCAATAGTTCGGTTGCTACAATTCCTACCTTATTGGATATGCTACTGAAAGGAAAAATGCCAAATCACCAACTTACCAAAGGAGATGTTATTATCTTTGCCAGTGTTGGTGCTGGAATGAACATCAACGCCATTGTTTATAGGGTTTAAGCTTCAAGTTCAAGGTTGGGCATGATAAAACCCTGACACCTGAAAACTAAAAAATGTACGAAAAGACTTTTCCGAACAAACGTTTTAAACAAACGATGGGATTTCTGGAAAAACATATCCCAAAAGACGAGGCTATTTTGGACTTAGGGGTTTCCAATCCGCTTTCCGAAATAATGATAGAACGTGGCTACAACGTTACGAATACAAACGGTGAAGATTTGGATAGCGAACTTACCACTACTACCGATTTTAAAGGCAATGTAGTGACGGCTTTTGAAATTTTTGAGCATCTATTAGCCCCATTAAATGTACTTTCAGAAATAAGAGCCGAAAAATTAGTGACAAGTATTCCATTACGGCTTTGGTTTTCCACTGCATATCGCAGCAAAACAGACCCTTGGGACCGTCATTACCACGAGTTTGAGGACTGGCAGTTTGATTGGCTTCTTGAAAAAGCCGGTTGGGTGATAAAGGACCGATTAAAATGGACACACCCAGTAAACAAGTTAGGTATCCGCCCGATATTGCGTCTACTTACACCCAGGTACTACATTGTTTATGCTGAACGCAAAAAAGCAAAAACCTAAAATCACACATTCCAATATATTTTATTATGACCAAGTATTGGAAATCAGTATATACAATTTGGTACTTTTAATATGGACTACTATGTCATCATACCCGCGCACAACGAAGCTGAATACCTAACAACCACTTTAGATTCATTAGCAAACCAAAGCTTACGACCAAAAAAAGTAGTGGTGGTCAATGATAATTCTGAAGATACTACTGGTGAAATTATAGCAAGCTACATAGCTAAAGACGATATATTTCACACACGTCCTATTAGCTCCTCAGCGGAACACATGCCAGGAAGCAAGGTTATTCAAGCTTTCAATTGCGGACTTGAACTGGTAGACGATACCTACGATTTTATTGTTAAGTTAGATGCGGATGTCATCCTTCCATTAAACTACTTTGAACAAATTGCCAAGACGTTTAAAATAAATCCGAAAACAGGTATTGCAGGCGGGTTTATTTATGAGCAGAATCAACATTGGGAATGGCAGTTAAATCACCCTATGAACAAACAACATGTACGTGGAGCATTCAAAGCCTACTCCAAATCATGCTTTAAAGCCATAGGCGGACTTAAAAGTGCTATGGGATGGGACACGGTAGATGAACTTTTAGCGCAATACCACGGATTTAATATACATACAGATGATGCGCTAAAAGTAAAGCACCTGAGGCCCACGGGAACAGCCTACAACAAAAAAGCGCGAGGCCTGCAAGGACAGGCCATGTTCGCTATGCGCTATGGGTTTTGGATTTGTTTAATTGCATCAATCAAGATGACACTAAAGCAAAAGAACTGGACCGCATTTACAGATAATATGAAAGGCTTTTTTGAAGCTAAAAAGAATAAGGTACCATTTTTAGTATCTCAGAACGAAGGGGTATTTATACGTAAGTTACGTTGGACCAATATGAGGAGAAAAATAAGTACATAAAAAAACCGCCAGTAAGGCGGTTTTCAATTTTTTAAGATAAACATTTGCTAGAAGCCTAATTCCTTTTTAACATCGGCTAAAAGATCTTTACCTCGCGCTACAATTAATCCAGCACCTTGCTGTGCGTCTATAACATAATCATATCCTTGAGCAGTTGCGACCTTCTCAATAGCAGCTTTAGCTTTTTCGGAAATTGGTGCGAACAACTCACCTTGTTTTTTCTGGAATTCTTGCTGAGCAGCTTGTTGTGCTTCACCAATATTCTTTTCAAAACCTTGAAGCTCAATTGCTCTCTTCTCGTTCTCCTCTTTTGTCTTACTTGGAGCCTCGTTTTGATACTGTGTAACTTTATTACGTAATTCCGTCATGGATGCCTGTATGTCGGCATTGTATGTTTCCTGAAGCTTCATAAGCTCTGCCTCGGCTGTTTTCATTTCTGGCATAGCTCCTAATAATTGTGTCACATCTATGTGCGCAACTTTACTTTGAGCATTTACAAAACTAGTCGTTGCTACAAACAACATTAATGCTACTACTACTTTGTTTAAGTGTTTCATGAGTTAAAATTTAATTCTTCTTTGAGTGTTAATTAATGGTTCCTAATCTAATAATCTAATTCCGATATGTTACTAATTTTCAGTGTCTTTTATAGTCTCTTTTTCCTTGTCTTTTTTCTTTGCTTCTCGTTCTTCCAACAATTTTTTTCTACGTTCCTCGTAGGCCTTTTTTCGCTCCTCTCTTAGTTTGAGTTGCTGAGTACGCTTCTCATCAGCCGTTTTGGCTCTTGCCTCGGTCGCCTCTTTCGCTTTATCCAAACGCTCTTGCAACGCATCATTTACAACTTCTTCATCTTCTGATTCTTTATCCTCAAAGTCTGCAATACTGTTTCTATTACTAGCTTTTTTAGCAGGCTTACTAATCTTTCGCGTCCTAGCAATACCTCTTAAAACAAGGTCGCTAATATCGTGCCTTTTTTGTGCATACAACATTACAACATCCGCCGATCTATCAAAAATAAAATCGTACCTTTTATTGGCTCCCAATTTTTGGACTTCGTTAAACACTTGGTCCTGTATTGGCTGTATAAGCCTGCGTTTTTGTAAAATTAAATCCCCCTGCGGTCCAAATCTATCTTGCTGGTACTCTATCATCTCTTTTTCAAGGATCTGGATATCTTCCTCCCTTTCAGAAATCAGCTCCGGGGTAAGCAACACCTTCTCTGCCATCAAGTCCTTTTTCATTTGCTCCACAACACTTTGCTTCTGCTCTATCTGAACCTTCCATTTCTGCGCCTTAGTGTTCAACTGCTCGGTAGCGTCCCTATATTCCTCCACATTCTCCAAAATGTACTCCATGTCTACATAACCGATTCGGACGCCTCTTTGGGCATTCGCATACAAACTGGTAACCAGCAAACCAAGGAATAAAAGAACTTTTGTTTTTGACTTCATTATTGATATCGTTTAATCCAATAGAAAATATCGTGCCAAATTTACTAAAACTTTTAAAATGAAGCTTTTAGCATATAGCACAATTCTAAAAATTTAAAATTGCTGACCGATAATAAAGTGCGTTTGCCATCCACTAGGACCATTGCCTAATGATTGAGGCCTAAGATCCTCATCGAATCCATAACCAAAGTCTATACCCAATAATCCAAATGCTGGCATAAAAATTCGCAGCCCCACACCGGCCGATCGTTTTAATTGAAACGGATTAAACTCCTGAAAATTGTTGAACGAATTACCAGCCTCTAAAAACGCAAGACCAAATATAGATGCGGATGGTTTTAAAGTAAGTGGATACCTAAGTTCCATAGAAAATTTATTATAAATCAAGGCTCCTTCTTGCTGCCCAGTCAAAGCATCAATGGCGGTTAACGATTGGTTCTCGTACCCCCTTAATTGCACAATATCCCTACCATCTAAGGTAAAGTTATTAAGACCGTCACCTCCGACGAAGAATCGTTCAAAAGGCACATTCCCTACCCCGCTGTTATAACTACCCAAGAATCCAAATTCTGCATTCGTCCTAAGCACCAACTTACCCATAAGCGTAGTATACCAATCCCCTTTAAACTTTACTTTATAATATTCCAGTAACCTGAAACGCTCTTGATCTATTTGCTCCAACTCCTTACTTTCTGGTGTTATCGCTCCGCCTTGGGCTTGCACTATAGGTGCAAGTTCCTCACTTCGTTCTTTTAAAGCTCTAAAATCCTTGTTACTCAAAAGGGAATAGGGTGGGGTAAATTTAGCTGTGACCTCAAAATTGGAACCGCCTCTTGGAAAAATACGCCCTCCTAGTATCGCATTCCTAGACACCCCAAATGTATAGGCGATGGAATTAGACTGACCGTTTCCAAAATTGAACAAACCAGTATTATAATTTCTAAAATCGTACAACTGATAACTCAAGGAATGGGAAATAGTGAAGTAATCATCTGGCCATTGAACCCGCTTGGCTAAACCTACGGTAATTCCTGTTATAGAAAACTGACGATTTTTATCTACCTCTATACCGTTCCTACCCCCAAAAGATGCCAAAAACTGTTGGGTCCTAGAAAAGCTCATGTTAAATTGTACAGGCTTTTTACCACCCAACCAAGGCTCTACAAAGTTTAAGCTGTACACCCTAAATGTCCTACTAGCTTGCAAACGCAGTGCAAAAGTTTGACCATCGCCCATGGGCACTGGTTTATACTCCTCACCTTTAAATAAATTCTTTACCGAAAAATTACTAAAAGAAAGCCCTAGGGTTCCAATGAAACCACCTCCGCCGTAACCACCCTGCAACTCTATCTGACTGGAACCGGATTCTACCAAACTCCAATCTAAATCTACTGTACCTGCATTAGGATTCGCATTCAAGACATCTGGTGTAATTTGCTCTGCATCAAAAAACCCAAGTTGGCCCAGTTCGCGAATACTTCTTATAATATCAGATTTGTCATACTTCTGACCTGGCCTAGTTCTTAGCTCCCTAAAAATAACGTGATCGTTTGTTCTGTCGTTCCCGTTAACCGTTACGTGGTCTAAAAAAGTCTCTTTACCTTCTATAATACGTATCTCAAAGTTAATAGTATCATTTGCCGCGGAAACCTCGACAGGGTTTATGCTGGAAAATAAATAACCGTTATTTTGATATAAACTTGTTACATCATTTGGGTCAGGTTTAGAGTTATCTGCAATACGCTCCCGAAGCAATACACCATTGTAGGTAGCACCTTTCTTTATACCGAGAACTTGAGCTAAAGAACGATCGGTGTAAACGGTATTCCCAACAAAATCTATGTCACCAAAATAGTACTTGTTACCTTCTTCAATCCTAATATTCAATTGAATATTATTCTCATCAATTTTCGTTAGTGTATCTGATATTACCCTTGCATCCCTAAAACCGTTTTCGGCATATTTATCTATTAAAAGTCCTAAATCTTCTTCGTAGTCCTTTTTAATGTATTTCGACTTTTTCCAAAAGCGTCCTAACTTTTTCTGTTTGGTGCTCTTCAAAGCTTTTCTCAGCTTTTTATCCGACAATTGTTTATTGCCTTCAAAAATAATATCACTGATTTTCACCTTATCACCTTTATCTATGCTCACCAACATACTTCGAGCGTTGATTTGAGACGTATCAACCTTGGTAACAATAGCCACTTTGGTATTCAAATACCCTTGCTTCTTATATTTGTTGGCTAGATAGTTTTTAGTATTGGATATGAGGCTTTCCGTAATTTTCTTTCCTTTTTTCAGGTCTGTATCCTTTACGAGCTCCCCTACCTTACGTTCCTTTACCCCTGTAAACTTAACCTTGGTGAGCGTTGGTCTTTCTATGATATTTAGCTCTAAAAAAACTTTTTCATCCTCTATGTTGGTGATAAAAAAATCTATAGCACTAAAAAGCTCCAGTCCCCATAATTTATTGATGACTGCACTAATCTGTTCTCCAGGAACAATGATAGGCTGTCCTACGCGTAAACCCGTATAGGTTTTTACTGTTTGCTCGTTATAACTTTGTAGTCCTGTTACTTCTATTCCTCCCAGAATATAGCTCTTACCATCCTCATAGGATACTTCCTGTGAGGTTGCGTGAACTGTAATAAGAAGTAAAAAGGTGGTGATTAAATGGTTCAAAGACATGAACCTGGTCATGTCTTTAAGTGAGTTGTTCGCTAGTTTTTCCAAATCTTCGTTCTCTATTCTGGTAATTTTTTATGGCCTCAACCAAATGATGCTCACTAAAATCGGGCCAAAATACATTGATAAAATATAACTCCGCATAAGCAATTTGCCATAACAAAAAATTGCTAATCCGGTGTTCTCCACTAGTACGGATAAGCAAGTCTACATCAGGCAAATTGTGCGTGTAAAGATGGTTATTTATAATGGTTTCATCAATATTTTCAGGTGAAATTATATTATTTTTAACTTTGATAGCGATTGCCTTTACCGCAGATTGAAGCTCCTCACGAGAACCATAACTCAGAGCCAAAGTCAGGGTCATCCCTGTATTTGACCTAGTTTTATCCATGACCTCTTTCAACTCCCTATTCGCTTTGGAGGGTAGGGCGGAAATATTACCAATGGTATTTAAGCGTATGTTGTTCTTGTTAAAATTTTTTAGTTCTTTCCTAAGTGAAGAAACCAGCAAACGCATCAAGGTTTCGATTTCTATCTTAGGCCTGTTCCAATTTTCTGTAGAAAATGTGTAGAGGGTTAAGTATTTTATTCCAACTTTTGCACAATTCTCAACGGTATTTTTTACGGTTTTCACCCCATTTTCATGTCCAAAAACCCTGTGCTTACCCTGCTCTTTGGCCCATCTACCATTACCATCCATAATAATGGCCAAATGGCTTGGCAGATTGCTTACTTCAATATCCTCTATTTTGCTCATGTATTGTTTTACTCAAAACAATCGGTACACAATTTTCTGCCAAAGGTATAAGTTAAGGTAACCCCTGAAAAAACGTACCAATCATCGCTAAAAATATTTCCAAAACGGAACTCCTCAAAATTAGAACCTGCTGGATTACTAGCATCTAAATTATCCGTAAAGGTATATCTGGCTCCAACTTCTGCCCCAAAAATAAGAAACTGATTGATACGATACTTAAAACCTACGGTCATTGGTATCGCGAATGCGCCATCTTTTTGAGAGATATCCTGTAAAACCCCTCCATTAAAATAGTTGTAATCATACCTAAAATAAGTGATTCCAGTATATAAATATGGCGTAAAAGCGGTTCCCAACTTATGAAGATTATAGTCCACAAAATTCACCTCCAAACCTACAGAGCCTTCTAGAACGGAATTATCTACTACATAACCTCGTTGTTGCCGTGCCGTTGTACTGGATTTATTATCGTCTGCCGTGAACTTACCATATAGCAAGGTGCCTCGCCAAGCGTAGCGTTTGCTCTTATTCCATTTGAAAATACCCCCAAATGCAATATCAGAGGGTAGAATATAGTTAGTTCTACCTACATCACCAATAGTATTGGCGCCTCCCGCAAAAATACCTACTTCATAGGTCTGGGCAGTAATCATAAAAGATGTGGAAAGAAAGAATACAAGAAGTATCTGTCTCATGCGATTATATTATTTATTATCTAGCAGCATCCTACCATAAATCATATCGTTTTTTCCTGCTCAGGTTCTCCAAAGATAAACAGTATTTGGACGTATTTATTGTTCAAAGGAAGTGGTCAGTTACGTTTATCCTCGCCCCAAAGCAATTTATTTCTTAGGGTTTTCAAAAAGCTTTCAGAAGTATATTCTATCATCTTTATGGTAAACGGTGCTTTCTTTATGGTTATTTCCTGCCCATTCTCCAAAGATGCAATCCTAGAGTCTAGCGAAACCAAATGGTTTTCCTCTCTACCGGACACCTTTAATCTAATAACGGTGTCATCTGTAATAACCAAAGGTCTTGCATTTAAGTTATGTGGCGCAATTGGCGTTAGCACTAAAGACTTTGCTGTAGGCACGATTACCGGCCCACCGCAACTAAGAGAATACCCGGTTGAACCTGTTGGTGTGGAAATAATGAGTCCATCTGCCCAGTAAGAAGTTAAATATTCGTTATTAAGATGTGTTTCTATTGTAATCATAGAGGTGGTATCCTTTCTGCTAACGGTAATCTCGTTCAAGGCAAAATTCAGGTCTCCAAATTCAGCATCCAAAGCCTTTGTATTCAATTGAACAAGACTACGTTCTACTATGGTATAGTCTCCTCGCACAAACTCGCGCACCACGTTCCTTACATCCTCTTTTTTAAAGGTTGATAAAAAACCTAACCGGCCTGTATTGACTCCAATAATAGGTATGCCCAAATCTTTCACGAAAGTAGTAGCCCTTAGTATAGTACCATCACCTCCAAAACTCACAAACATGTCAAAAGAACCATCCAATCCATTACTTGCAGTAAACGTAGGGTACTCACCCTCCGCTCCAGAATCCAAATAAAGACTGTAAAAATCGGCTTCTATAAAAACTGTAGCTGATTCTTTCTGAAGTTCATCCAACAACTCTACTAAAAATTCAATAGCATTATCCTGATAAGTTTGACCGTATATAGCAACCTTCATACTAGACATTTAGGTATTTATCTAAATAATCCGACCGTTGCTTTAATCCCTCTAAGAATTGATCATCGCTAGTCCCAAAAAGAATATGGTAATTATAACGTCTAAAGGTCTGTACCACTTCGTTAAAATTTAGTGTACTAATTTTTATAGTAATCTGAACGACATCATTCTGGACATCCGTAATAAAGGCACCTATCAGTCTGGCATTATTACTCTCCACGATTTGTGCGATTTCGCTAAATGAATAGTCGTTTATACCCGTGGCTACAACCAATATACTGCCTGGATCAGTAAAAAACGGAATATCTATAAACACAGTTACAATATCCGTTAGGTCGTAATACCCCAATACCTCTTCTTCTTGTCCAAGCACCGGCAAAAGATTAGCATCGTTACGCGCAAAAGCCTCAAGGACATCCATCCAATTCGTTTCCTTTCGGGCAAAAAAAGTTTCCAAATCATACCTAAAAGCATCCATCTTTGAGGTAGGATTTATAGTATCAATATCATTTTCAGAAAAAACTCCCAAAAACCTTCCCTGTTCTGTAATAGCGATATGAGAATAGGTACTTCCTTTGAAAAATTCGAGAATCTTCTCAAAGGAATCATTGACCGTAAACACTGGAATATTAGTTAATAAATGTTTTTGTATGTACATAAGCTTGATTATAATGCAAAATAGTAATATTTAATATCAAAAGGCATGCCTAATTTGTATTTTTGCAAACACGTAAAAGAAACCCGACATTATGACAAAGCTAAGTGTAAACGTTAACAAAATAGCCACTTTACGCAATTCACGCGGTGGAAATGTACCCAATGTGGTAAAAGTAGCTGAAGATATAGAACGTTTTGGTGCGGAAGGAATTACCGTGCACCCCAGACCGGACGAACGACATATTAGGTACCAAGACACTAGGGACCTCGCAAAAATCGTAACAACGGAGTTTAATGTGGAGGGAAATCCAAACCCTAAGTTTATTACGCTGGTATTACAGACAAAACCGACTCAAGTAACTCTGGTTCCCGACACTATCGACGCCCTTACTTCGAACGCTGGATGGGACACGGTTAAACATGCGGATTTCTTAACCGATGTTGTAACTACTTTTAAAAAAGCCGGAATACGCACTTCCATTTTTGTTGACCCTATAATTGCTATGATAGAGGGGGCAAAAGCAATTGGAGCCGATCGTATAGAGTTATATACAGAAAGCTATGCAGAAGGATATACAAAAGACAAAGAAAAAGCAATAGCTCCATTTATTTTAGCAGCCCTTCGTGCAAACGAACTTGGCATTGGAATAAATGCAGGCCATGACCTTAGCCTAGAAAACATAGCGTTCTTTAAAGCCAACATTCCCGAGCTTTTAGAGGTCTCTATTGGCCATGCACTCATTTGCGAATCGCTTTACCTAGGACTGGAAAACGTAGTAGCCATGTATTTAAACAAGTTAAAATGAATCCGATTCTAAATTCTAAAGTCCTAGGCAAAGGAAGACCCATATGTATTCTGCATGGTTTCCTAGGCATGTCAGACAATTGGAAAACACTGGGCGCTGCCTATGCAAACAAAGGATTCAACGTACATCTAATCGACCAGCGAAACCATGGCAAGAGCTTCCATAGTGAAGATTTTAATTATGATTTTTTAGCCAATGACCTCAAGATATATCTCGATGCTCTAAATATTACCAAAACTTCAATTATTGGACATTCCATGGGAGGCAAAACAGCCATGCAATTCGCATGTAATTTTCCTGAAATGACAGAGAAATTGCTCGTTGCAGACATCGCTCCAAAATTCTATCCGCCACATCATCACGAGATTATCGATGCTTTGCGGTCTGTAAATCTAGCCATTATTAGCTCCAGGACGGAAGCAGATGTGGTGCTAAAAAAACAGCTTAGCAACATAGGTATTCGACAGTTTCTTCTTAAAAATCTGTATTGGACCAAAGAAAAGAATCTTGCCTTTCGTTTTAATCTTCCGGTGCTGAGCAAGAAAATGGAAGAAGTAGGAGAAAACATCAGGAGTACCGATAATTTTACAGGTCCAACGCTCTTTTTGAGGGGCAGCAAATCGGAATATGTAACGGAAAACGATATCGATGACATTCAAAAGCACTTTTCTAACGGCACTTTGGATACTGTTTCAAATGCAGGCCATTGGTTACATGCTGAAAACCCTAAAGAATTTTTGGAAAAATCATTAGCGTTTTTATCTTAAACTTTAAAACTAACATAATCAAGCATTTACCAACAACCTAAAACCTTTCTTTAGTGTGAAAATTGATTATATTTAAATGTATTTTGCTATTCGCAAAAAACCAGACGAACCTAAACTACGAAACCCCATGAAACTTGTCCTAAGAACACTCTTAAGCGCATTTGCCGTAATTCTTTTAGCCAACATTCTGCCTAATGTATCCGTAGATTCTTACATTACTGCCATTATCGTGGCCATTGTACTAAGTCTCTTAAATTTTTTAGTGAAACCCATTCTTGTTATTCTAACATTGCCAGTAACCGTTTTAACTCTGGGGCTTTTCCTTCTGATTATAAATGCTGTGATTATACTTTTAGCAGATAATTTAATAGATGGCTTTAGCGTAGGAAGTATATGGTGGGCTCTAATTTTTAGCCTTCTGCTCTCCTTTTTACAATCCATTTTATTTTCCTTATTAAAAGAGGATAAGAAAAAATGAAGTTAGGAATTGGAATTCAACAGGTTTAAAACTTGGCAAATATCCTAAAATAGCGTAATTTTGCACCCCATTTTATTTAAGAAAAAGATACTAAGGAATGAATATTACAAAAGAGCAGATAGACGATTTAAACGCTGTTGTTAAGGTAGCTATCACAAAAGAAGATTACCAAGACAAAGTGGACACCATACTTAAAGATTACAGGAAACAAGCAAATATTCCTGGTTTTAGAAAAGGACAGGTCCCTATGGGACTTATCAAAAAACAATATGGCAAAGCCGTATTGGTAGATGAGGTAAACAAATTATTACAAGATAACTTGAACAAATACCTTACCGAGGAAAAGTTAGATGTACTTGGAAATCCATTACCAAAACAACAAGACCACTTTGATTGGGATAAGGAAGAATTAGCATTTGAATTTGAGCTAGGACTTGCTCCAGATTTTGAGGTTTCTTTAAAGACCAAAAAAGCCATTACCCATTATAAGATTGTTGCCGACAAGAAAATGATTTCTGAGCAAGTAGAGCGCATACAGAAGCAATACGGAAAATTGACAAACAAGGATGTTGTTGGTAAAAACGATGAAGTTTCAGGTGCATTCCGCAACGAAAGCGAAGAAATAGACAACCAAACGTTGCTAGAATTGGATAAACTCAAAAGCAAAAAAGCCATTGAAGGCCTTGTTGGCAAAAAAGTCGGAGATAGTGTCACCTTAAAAACCAAAGGCCTTTTAAAAGAGGACAACTTACTTGCCAGCACCTTGGGCATTACAGCCGAAAAAGCTACAAAGTTAAATATAGAGGTCGTTTTTACCATCAGTGAAATAAACGAACGTGAACCTGCAGCTTTGGATCAAGAGCTATTTGATAAATTATTCGGTAAAGAGGATATAAAAACAGAAAAAGAATTTAGAGTTCGCATTGGTGAAGATTCTGAAAAGCAATTTGAACAACAAGCAGATCAAAAATTATTGAACGACGTAACCGAGTATTTCATTGAAAATATAAAATTTAAGCTTCCTGCCGGATTTTTAACAAAATGGATTCAAGTTACTGGAGAAAAAGAACTTTCAGAAGAGGAAGCTAACGAAGAATACAAAAAATCCGAGAAGGGGTTGCGCTATCAACTTATAGAAGGGAAAATTATTAGTGAAAACAAACTTCAAGTAGAGTTTGAAGAATTGAAGGAATTCGCTAAAGGCTTCATTAAAACCCAAATGGCACAATTTGGACAATTAGACCCGCAAGAAGAAGAGCTGGATAATATTGCAGCCCGAGTTTTGGGTAACCAAGATGAGGTCAAAAGACTTTCGGAGCAATTAATGAGCCAAAAATTATTAAATGTTTATAAGGAAAAAGCGAACCTTAAAGCAAAAGAAATCACTTACGAAAACTTTGTCAAAGAGGTTTACGGATAGTATTCGAATGATAAATTAAGTACCTTTACGGGGTCGAAAATTATTTTTTTGGCACCTTTTTTTACCACTTACAGAATCAAGGAAATGCAGTGCTTAACCAATACGAGGTTGAATTTGAAGCATGGAAACGAACAGAGGTAATTATTCAGATAAATCGAATTAAAAAATGGATTACGGAAAAGAGTTCAAAGATTACGCCATAAAACACCAAGGCATCAGCAGCACATATTATGATGGTATCATGAGTAGTATGTATCCTGTTAATATGACACCGAATATTATCGAGGAAAGACAAATGAACGTGATTGCCATGGATGTCTATTCAAGGCTAATGATGGATCGTATTATATTCCTAGGCACCGGTATTAATGACCAAGTTGCAAACATAGTACAGGCTCAATTGTTATTTTTAGCTAGTGTCGATGCAACAAAAGATATTCAGATATATATAAACTCTCCAGGAGGAAGCGTATATGCAGGTCTTGGTATTTATGACACCATGCAGTTTATTAATCCAGATGTAGCTACCATCTGTACAGGTATGGCAGCCTCTATGGGGGCAGTACTTCTTTGCGCGGGAGAAAAAGGAAAACGTAGCGGACTGCAACATTCCAGAGTGATGATACACCAACCAATGGGCGGTGCGCAAGGCCAAGCTAGTGATATTGAAATTACGGCAAGAGAAATCCTGACCTTAAAGGATGAATTATACGAGATAATTGCAAATCATTCAGGACAAACTGTTAAAAAAGTTCATGATGACAGCGACAGGGATTATTGGATGAAAGCTGATGCAGCTCTTACGTATGGTATGATTGACGAAATTTTAGTAAGGGAAAAGAAATAATTTTGACCAAGTTTTATAAATAGATGTAGTTGTAATAAACCAAAACCGGATAACTTCCGTTATGCTTTGGGGTCTGAGTAATAATTATATGGCAAAAGAAAATTTAGAGTGTTCATTCTGCGGAAGAAAAAAACCGGAAACCAATTTATTGATTGCAGGTTTAGATGCTCACATCTGCGATAGATGTATAGAGCAAGCCCACGGTATTGTTGCAGAAGAATCAAAACAGACAAAGACCAACGATTTATCTTCAGAACTGGTACTAAAAAAGCCACTGGAAATAAAGGATTTCTTGGATACCTTTATTATTGGACAAGAACGTACCAAAAAAGTATTGTCAGTAGCAGTTTATAATCATTACAAAAGGTTATTGCAACCTTCTTCTAAGGAAGATGACATAGAAATCCAGAAGAGTAATATTATCATGGTAGGGCAAACAGGGACAGGAAAAACCCTAATGGCCAAAACCATTGCAAAAATGTTGAACGTGCCATTAGCTATTGTTGATGCAACCGTTTTAACAGAAGCAGGTTACGTTGGCGAAGATGTTGAGAGTATCTTAACCCGCTTACTACAAGCTGCCGACTACAATTTAGAAAAAGCAGAGCGCGGAATTGTTTTTATTGATGAAATAGATAAAATAGCTCGCAAAAGCGACAACCCATCTATAACTAGGGACGTTTCTGGAGAAGGCGTACAACAAGGACTACTTAAGTTACTAGAAGGTACCGTAGTAAACGTGCCACCAAAAGGAGGTCGCAAGCACCCAGATCAAAAATTTATAGAAGTTAATACCGAGAATATCTTATTTATTGCTGGCGGTGCATTTGACGGTATAGAACGTGCCATTGCCAAAAGGCTTAATATGCAAGCGGTAGGCTACAACGCCTCCAAGGTAGACGACAAATTAGACGATGATAATATGTTGCAATATATTATTCCCAAAGATTTAAAAGAGTTTGGACTGATACCTGAGATTATTGGTCGCCTACCTGTGTTGACTCACATGAATCCATTGGACAAGAAAACGTTGCGAGCCATATTAACGGAACCGAAAAATGCCATCATAAAGCAGTATGAAAAACTTTTTGCGATGGACGATATTTCGTTTAATATTACGGAACAAGCCTTGGACTACATTGTAGATAGAGCAATAGAATACAAACTAGGAGCAAGAGGATTAAGGTCTTTGTGCGAGGCTATTTTCACCGATGCAATGTTTGAAATGCCAAGTAATGATGAAACGGAGTTTAAAGTAACAAAACCATATGCAGAGCAAAAACTGTCTTATGAAACAGTGAAAAAACTAAAAGCAGTTTCTTAAATACAATACAATAAGTTCGTTTTAGCAACAATACTTAAAATAACCTAAAAGAGTTAAAAACATAATTCATAAATGAATTATGTTTTTAACTCTTTTTTTTTTGAAATTATATTTAGTAAAACAAGTATTTACAAGGGTTTAGAAAAATGACCGTCTTTTAGACAGCCTTTTTGGTTGTAGGTGCTACCTTGGTTACCTGTTGCAATAAATCCAAGCAAACCTTTTTAATTACTTTTTCATCTGAATATAACGTATGACCATAATTTGGCATTACTTGCATTTCCAATCCCAACATATCTGCCCAAGTCTCTTCAGGCTTAAAGGTATCGTTTGCACCATATAACAAAGTTACAGGCACAGCTGGCTTATCATTTTCCATTCGTATTCTTGTAGAAGAGACATTGTACAAAGATTTTACTGGAAGACCTTTTTTTGCTGCATTCCATACAATAGTACCGCCAGTACTAAATGCAAGGTAATGACAAGGTGCTTTCTCTTTCTTTAACAAATGCGCTACAGCCGTATCGATGCCACCATGAACAAATGAATTATGAATATTTTCCTCGGAATTAACGGTCAAATCCAAATTCGCCAATTGCTGACTATCATAAAATGTGATATCAAAATACTGTTGTAGGTATCCTAGATAAGAAGTTATCCAAAGTCCCTTTCTCGCACCCCACATGTCTGAAACAATTACTAATTTTTCTGCCATAATGATTGTTGTATATTAGTTTTACGGTTACGTATCATTTGTCTAAAGTCTTTCATAAACGGCAAAAACTAGTATTTATTTGTTTAGTAGGACAAAAACATCGGTATAAAACTTAATGAGTAGAAATATAGCTTTAAAATCCGCTCTATATCTAAACGAATGACCATTATAAAACGATATATAGCGTTTTTCTAACTACCAATAACAGAAAAATATTTGATATTTGAAACTAAGCTTGGCTGCGACCGCAAATAGCCAACCTATAAAACGATAAATATGGGGCTCTATTCCCATTACAGTAAATCGCGAACCATGTAGTGCTTAGCCGTTCATCTTGAGTAACTCTTCTATATAATCTCGCCTATTGGAAAGCCTAGGTATCTTATGCTGTCCACCCAGCTTATCGTTTACCTTTAGCCAATCATAAAAAAGATTTTCTCGGGCAACGTGTACGGTTGGCATTTTTAAAGTCGTGTTATTATATCGTTTTGCTTCATAATCTGAATTTAAAGACTTTAAAGCTTTATCCAACAACGCGGTAAAATAAGCTAGGTCCTTAGGAGGTTTTCTAAATTCAATAACCCACTCGTGTGCTCCTTTTTCTTTTCCAGCCATAAAAATAGGTCCAGCCGTGTAATCCTTAATTTCAGCCTCCGCCTTTATACAAACAATCTTTAGCGCTTCTTCAGCATTTTCTATAATCAATTCCTCTCCAAATACATTAATATGATGTTTGGTACGCCCAGTTACTCGTATACGATAGGGACTTTTAGAGGTAAACCGCACCGTATCCCCAATCTTGTAACGCCATAGTCCAGAGTTGGTGGTTATAATGATAGCATAGTTCTTCCCTATTTCTACTTCCCATAACGGAAGCGCTTTTGGGTCTGGGGTATCATACTCATCCATCGGAACAAATTCATAAAAAATACCATAATCTAGCATCAACAGAAGATCATCGGCGTTGTTCCTATCCTGAATGGCAAAAAACCCTTCCGAAGCATTATAGATTTCGTAGTATCTAAAATTCTTTCTAGGGAATAGCCTTTTGTATTGTTCCTTGTACGGACTAAAACTTACCCCACCATGGAAGTACACTTCCAAATTCTCCCAGACCTGAAATAAGTGCTCCTTACCTGTCTCCTCTAACATATTATTCAACAGTACCAACATCCAAGAAGGCACTCCCGCTAAACTCGTTACATTTTCTTGTACACTCTCCTTGATTATAGCCTGTAGCTTCGTTTCCCATTCGCTCATTAAGGACACCTTATTACTTGGCGTGCTGCTATACTCCGCCCAAAGTGGCATATTATCTATTAGGATTGCAGAAAGATCGCCAAAAAAGGAACCATTATTCTCATACAATTCCTTGCTTCCTCCCAGCCTTAAACTTTTCCCTGTAAATAATTGCGAGTTTTCGTTATTGTTCAAGTACAAACACAACAAATCCTTTCCAGATTTAAAATGGCAATCCTCTAAGGCCTCCGTGCTCACCGGTATAAACTTACTTTTGGCATTAGTAGTACCGCTACTTTTAGCAAATAACTTTACCGATGTGGGCCAGAAAAGATTTTGCTCACCTTTACGGGTTCTTTCTATGATGGGTTCCATCTCCTCATAGGAAACTATAGGTACACGATTCCTAAAAGTTTCGTAATTATGTATACTCTCAAAATCATATTTTCGTCCGATTTCGGTATCATCCGCTAGTTCCAAAAGTTGTAACAACACTTCTTCTTGAACCTCTTCCGGGTATTTTAAAAATAGCTCTATTTGATGATAACGCTTTTTAAGCAACCAAGATGCAATAGAATTAAACAGCGGAATGGGCATTTTTAGGTATCTTTATCCGCCTAAAATAGGGTATATCCCCATCATTTCAAATTCAAGTATCAATAACATTTCATATATGCAGTACGAAGGTGTTTTAAAAAAAATGCAGACCGAAATAGGAAAGCCTATTCAGTATTACTTGGTTTTTGAGTCTGATTTCCTGAACCTCAACCAAATACTTAACAAAGAACTTACGGTAAACTTCATCAAACACCAGTGTTTAAATTGCGGCAACGACCGTCCTATTTTTAGACAAGGCTTTTGTAAATCCTGTTTTTTTGAAATTCCGTCAGCAGGTGATTGGATTATGCGACCAGAACTAAGTACGGCACATTTGAACCAAGCCGACAGAGATCTTGATTATGAAAAGCGAGTACAACTACAACCACATATTGTATACTTGGCGAACTCCAGCAATGTAAAAGTAGGTGTTACACGAAAGACCCAAGTCCCCACGCGATGGATAGACCAAGGTGCACACGAAGCTCTTGAAATCGTTGAAGCACCCAATAGATACCTTGCAGGCATTACAGAGGTAGCCCTAAAAAACTATGTGGGCGACAAAACCAATTGGCGCAAGATGCTTACCAATACTGTAGCTGATGAAAGTCTTGTAGAATGGCGTAACAAATTAAAGCAGTACATACCAGAAGAGGCTAGCCAATATTTTGTAGAAAACAATACGGAGACACATTTAGACTTTCCTGTACTGCAATATCCTGAAAAAGTAAAAAGCCTTAATTTAAGCAAAACACCAAACTACCAAGGTGTCCTAAAAGGCATAAAAGGACAATATCTCATCTTTGAAGACAACACCGTTTTTAATGTTCGGAGTAATGAAGGGTGTTATGTGGGACTGACAATTAGTTAGCAACCACTTTCCATTTCAAAGTCATCGTACCGGGACTACCAACATAATTTTCAAAGGAATTTAAGGATGCGTACTCCTCAGAAATATCTAGAACGCGATTTTTAGCTAAATCCACCATCAAACCATAGTTATGAAAAATCGGGGTAACTATTTTAGTCCCATCACTCCTAACTTTGTATGCAATTAAATATCTAATATTCCTAGCACCGGAACGCTCATCACTTATAGGCGAAGAACCCATTTCATACTTTTGGCACGCGCTACCAAAAGGACCATATGAATATACTGGATAAGATTCGTTTTGCTCATATACACCACTATTTCCTGTTTGTACTTTGAATTTTGCTAGACGACTTCCATCATTAGTCATAAAGTAACCTTTCAAAAAAATAAGATTATCTTTTTTTTAATTATTTTATTCGGTTTTATCCTACCTACCCTGCATATCTCATAAGAACTTGTAAAGTTAAATGATAGAAAAAACATTACAACAATTCCTTTCATTATACTGTTTTTTAATTAGTTGACAGAATCCTTTTTAACCGATGTCTTTTTCTTTTTACCAAACAAACCGCCCAAGATATCCTTGGCAGCATCTTTTACGGCATCCTCTTTTTTAGCCGGCTCAGTATCTTTCTTTACTGTTGTGGTATCCGTTTTTTTATTGCCACCAAGAAAACCAACTAACACCTCTTTTGTACCTTTTTTAAGCGGGTCCTCGGCTACTACAGAATCAGCTCCAGTTTTGTTGCCAGACAAAATACCAACTAACAAATCCTTCGCTTTATCCTTTCCTTTACCAATCAATTTTTGTTTTTCGATTTCAATCAATTGATAGGTTAGATTCTTAACTCCTGAGGATAAATCGGTACTTACCTGTGGACTGTTGTACATCCCTGATATGTTTGCCGTCACTGGAATGGTTAATCCTTCTAGGGAAGAATCACCGATTTTTGCTAACAAGGCGTTTATTTCCTTACCAAGATATTTTGCAGGCACCTGAATTGAAGCTTTATAGCTCATCTTTTGATCAAAAGTATGGTTGCCATCTACAGTAATGGCCATGTCCTTGTAGTTTATCGTAAAAGGCTTAACAGCAACCAAACCATCCTTGAACGATAGGTTGGTTTTTAACTCTTTCAAATCCAAATCGTCTAGATTTATGAAACTCAATTTACTGTCCAATGCGGAGAGTACAGGAGCGCTTTCAGTATTGATTTCATTAGCCATTAAATTTGCAAGGATAGTACCACTCAGTGATAATAAATCTGGCGTAAAATCATCAGTCAAGTTACCAGACAATTCAATATCCGAATTAAACTTACCTTGAAGCACCTGAGCAACAGGAGCCAACACCTTAAAAAGCGCTACAGCTTTGAAAGTTTCACTAATCTGCAGCTGATTCATTCCCAACTTCATAACGAATGTAGGTACCGTATTTTTGGTAGAGACCTCTCCGTTAAAAGAAAGTTTACCATCAAATAAGGAAGAAGTCATATTGCTCAATACAGCTGTTTCGTCCTTTATCCTAAGGTTTCCCTTCACATCTTTTAGAACAATATTATCGTAGATGACATTATTAGCGGTAGCATTGAACGTGGCATCTAAAAACGAAGGTATTTTAACCTTTTCTGTAGCAACGGGAGGTGCATCCTTTGCTGTGCTCCCGGACGCTGTTTCGGTTTCCGCCACCATAAAGTCGCCCAAATCAAAGGTGTTGGAATTTAGGTTAAAATTGCCTTCTACGTTCTCATCATTAAACATATAACCTAAAAAGTTGTTGATGGTACCAGTTACGTTAAAGTCGGTCTTTCCTGTAGAACCGTTTAGCTCGTTTAGGCTTACAGTCTTTGGGTTAAAGGTTACCGTGGTGGATTTGAGCCCGACCGGATTAGGAATTTCATCCGATTTGTACTCAAAATCGGTCAAGACCATTTTTCCCTCAGTTCTGGTTCTTTCGTACTGCTTTTTTTCAAGCATCTCCATATCAAAAGCCATAGTGATGTCCGCATCCAGCATCCCTTTTAAACTTAGGCCCACAGGAACGGGATAGGCTTTTTCCAAATTAGCTAGATTCATTTTACCGTCCATGTGTGCATTTACCTTGGTATTTCCCATAAGCTCGGAAAGCTTTGATGTGAGGTTAAAGCGGTCCTTATCTATAGTAAAGGAGGTCTTTTTAATATCTACCGTAGTATCTTCGGTAATTCCTGTAGCATTATTTATAGCGATATCCATATTGATATTGTTAACCGCTTTTGGTAAGTCAGGATATTTAAAGGAGGCATTATCCGAATTGATGTTTATATTGAATTTGGGAATATGCAGGTCATCTATGATACCTGTAAAATTTCCGGCCAGCATAAAGTTTCCTGTTGTGGTTACGTTTTCAATATTTTTAGAATATTCCTCAGGAATAACAGCCAAAAAGTTTTTAAAATCTGAGGAAGGTGTTTTAAAATTGACGTCCAACTCCATATCCTCATCATTCAACTTTACAAAACCATCAAAAACCAAAGGCAATTGATTTATGAGCGCCTCATTCTTTAAAAACGAATACTTGCTTTCCTTTAAATCGATACCGATAAGGGCGTCCAAACTTACTTTATTTTTATTCAGGTAATTGGTGCTATCCATCTCTAAGGAGACCAAGGCATCAGTATGTGTATCCAGTTCCAACGTTGCCAACGAAAGGTCTCCCGTTCCCTTGTGGTTAAAATCGGTCAATACCAAACTGATGCCCATCGCAACATCAGAATAAAAAATACGTGAATTGGTAATTTCGTAGGATTCCATATTCAGTTTAAACCCGTCCGAAACGGCATCTGTAGGGGCTGTTTCTTGCGAATCCGCTTCCATAGCTATATCATAATTAGCGTTCTCATTAGCGTCTACTTTTACATTAACCAAAGCATTGTCTAGATTGAGGCTTGTAATGGAAATAGGTTCGTTTGGCCCATTGAAAAGCTGCATAACACCCATGGTCAACGAAACGGCCTGTGCAGAAAACAAGGTGTCACCTGCAAAAGGAGTCTTATTCAACAAGCTTACATTATTCAAGCGCACCGCTGCGTTGGGAAAACTACTGAATAGACTTAAATCTGCATCCGAGAAATCTAACGTAGCGTTTACGTTCTTGTTAACGTTGTTCTTGATAATATCTCCAATTTTTGCCTCCAAAAAGAAAGGTGCTGCTACCAAAACTCCAATAATCAACAAAAATAATAGTGCAACTATTCTTATAATTTTCTTTTTCATACTCTATATGTTTAGAAAAAACCTACTTATTATGTGGTTGAAACCTGAGCATCCAAATCTATTTCCTCGCCTACTTTTAAGTTAAAACGCTTCCGCATTAGGTATACGGATAAATAGAGCAAAGGGGTGTCCAAAAATGCTATAATAATCTTAAAAATGAATCCACTAATGACCAAGCCCGTAAACTTGTCCCATGGGATTTCACCAAACCAACACAATAGCGCTACAACGGTAAAAGTATCTATCAATTGTGAGGAAAAGGTTGAAAAATTGTTTCGCAACCACAGATATTTCCCCTTTGTCCGACGTTTCCAAAAATGATAGAGCTGTATGTCCACAAATTGTGCTATCAAATAGGCCATCATGGAAGCAAAAACTGCTACGATGGTATTTCCAAATACCGAGGTAAACAAACTATCCTGAACTGGCGACCAAGATGTGGCCGGAACCGCATTAGCCGTATACACAATAAGCAAAGAAAAGAAAGATGCAAAAATACCGGCTACTACTATCTGGTTGGCTTTCTTTTTACCAAACATCTCCGAAATCAAATCAGTAATCAAAAAAGTTACAGGATAAGGTAATATCCCAACGGATATCTCAAAAAGAGGCGCTCCAAAAATTGTCACCTCCCCAAAAGGATTCCAATAAAAAAACTTTTGAAAAATGAGGTTGGAAACGACCAAAGAAGTAATAAACAGGGCCCCGAGATACAAATATATCTTACGCGCTACTAAGGTATCCTTTTGCGTCATCCCCTATTTTATGTTCAAAATAAAAGGCATTCTGGCTTGTACGCCTTTTTGTTCCATACTCGATTTCAAATCTTTTAAAAGTCGGTAGGACTCCTCGCCTATTTCATCGGTTATTATCTTATTCTTTAGTTGAACGCTAGCACCTTCCAAGTCCTCCATAAAACGTTCAAAGCCCGACTTATATTTTGGATATTTCCTGATTCCGTAGGCTTCGATTTTAGCTAGCTCTGCCGCAGCTATAATGGCATCTTGCAAGGTACCCAATTCATCGACTAGACCAATACGCTTTGCATCCACTCCGCTCCATACCCTGCCTTGTGCCAAACTATCCGCTTGGGCTACAGAAATACCACGGCCTTGGGCAACGCGCTCTAAAAACGTAGTGTACGTATCCTCTATACTTTCCTGAACCTGATTGCGAAATGCTTCGCTCATGGGTTCAAACAACGAGTAGTCTACAGAATTGACATTGGTACCCACCTGCTCTGCATTAACCCCTATTTCCTTGGCAAGCTCACTTATGTTTGGAACCGTTCCAAAAACACCAATAGACCCAGTAATTGTTGTGGGTTCAGCAAAAATTTTATTCGCACCTGCTGCGATGTAATATCCACCAGATGCCGCTACGTTACCCATGGAAACCACTACGGGTTTTGCCTTTTTAGCCAGTTCTACCTCACGCCAAATAATATCGGAAGTCAAAGCACTACCCCCGGGAGAGTTTATACGCAGTACTATGGCTTTTACGTTCTTGTCCTCCCTAGCCTTTATCAATGCTTTATTGATAATTCCCTGTCCAATAATATCAGGACCCCCTTCGCCATATAAAATTTCGCCTTGTGCAAAGACAACGGCAATCTTATCCGTGCCAGATTTTAAGTTTTTCTTATTGGAATAGGTAGCGTAATCGTCCAAAGCAATATAGTTGATATCGGTACCTTCCGAAAGTGAAAGTGCGTTTGATATTTTTTGTTCGTATTGATCAAAGAAAACAATATCATCTATTAAACCGGATTGCTTAGCATATTTTGGTGACCTACCACCCAAAGTATCAGCAATGATATTCAAATCGGCCTCAGAAATACCTCTTCCAATAGCAATATCAGTTAACATAGAATTCCACAGCGATTGTATCAATTCTTTAATCTGTTCTCTGTTAGCCTCGCTCATTTCGTTTTCTAGATAGGGCTCAACCGCACTCTTATATTTTCCATGCCGGATAACCTCCATCTTTACACCCGTTTTCTCCTGCAAATCCTTATAAAATAAAACCTCTGACGATAAACCTTTAAAATCCAATACCCCGACCGGGTTTATAAAGATAGAGTCCGCCACTGAGGCTAAATAATAGTCTTTTTGAGTATAAAAGTCTCCGTAGGTATAAATGAACTTTCCAGTAGACTTGAATTCCACCAAGGCCTTTCTAATGGCTTGCGTCTGCGCCAGTCCAGCCAGCATAAAATTATTATTTAGACTGATTCCCTTGATGCGTTCGTCATCCTTGGCCACTGTAATAGCATGTAGTATTTCATCTAAATCCTGTGGACTCTCAAAAATACCTGCGAATGGGTTCAGTTCATCACTACCCGTATAATCGGCGATAGGCCGTTGCAACTGTAATTCCAACACTGATTCATCCTTTACAGTTACTGCGTCCTCGCCGCTACCCAGCAAACTAATCAGGACAAAAAACATGATAAAAACGATACCAAAAGCCACTAAGCAACCAATAATGGCTGCGAGAAGATTTCTCAAAAAATTCATGAAATAGCAATTTTTATTAGGTGACAAAGATAACCAAAGTGAATTTGTTTTGTTTATTTTGCCATTATATTATGATTGTAAAAGAAACAGTATACATCTCCATAGGAAGTAATTTAGGAAACCGCAAATTTAATCTACAAAAAGCTGTTTTTCGTATGAACGAACAGCTGGGTAAAGTTACCCATATTTCCCCCATTTATAATTCACCCTCATGGGGCTTTGATTCGGAAGATTTCCTGAATGCATGCCTATGTCTTGAAACCGACAAAACACCAGAGACTTGTATTGAACTATTGATGCAGCTAGAGAAAAGCATGGGCAGGGAGCGAACAATCGGAAAAGGATACAAGAGTAGGCTTATTGATTTGGATATTATTTACTACGGAAGTTATGTCATACATCAAGAAAATTTAATCATACCGCACCCAAGAATGGTAGACCGCAAATTTGTATTAAAACCATTAGCGGATATTGCTCCACAGTTTTATCATCCTACCTTAAGAAAAGATAGCAGAAACTTACTGCAACAATGCAGGGACAACGGTAGGCTAGATAAAACTGAAGGGGAACTCTACATGAGCAGAACGGCTCTTTTTGCTAGCCTAGAGTTTATAACCATAGAGGGAAACATTGGTGCGGGCAAAACCAGCTTAGCTACAAAGATTTCCGAAGATTTTAATGCAAAGTTAATTTTGGAACGTTTTGCCGAGAACCCATTCCTACCTAGTTTTTATCAAGACCAGGCACGATACGCTTTCCCGTTAGAAATGTCTTTTCTAGCAGATCGCTACCAGCAATTCTCAGACGATACCAACCAATTTGATCTTTTCAAGAGTTTTATGATTAGTGATTACGATATTTTTAAATCGCTTATTTTCGCCAAAGTTACGCTTCAAAAACAGGAGTATAATCTATATCGTAAAATCTTCAACTTCATGTACAAGGAGGTCAGAAAGCCTAAAATATACGTGTACCTGTACCAAACCACAGAACGATTATTGGAACAAATTAAAAAAAGAGGCAGAGAATATGAACAGGGAATTGAGGGCGATTATTTAGAAAATATCAACAGGGGCTATATGGACTTCTTAAAGACCTATCCCAAAGAAAATCAACTTATTATCGATGTATCGGAATTGGACTTTGTTAATCAAAAAAAAGACTACAACTACCTGTTAGAAACCATCGAAAACTTTGCCATCTCACAATTAGATTAACACAATCTTGTGAAAAATCTTGCACAATAGCAATGTATTTACGTAATTGCATATGTCTTGAGAGACAAACTAACTAACTCAAACTATATTAAAAGCCCAACTTCGGTTAGGCTTTTTTTATGTGTTTAACTTGGACCAAAAGTCCCAGACGACCACTCCAACGCTTACTGAAATATTCAAGGAGTGTTTAGTTCCAAACTGGGGAATTTCCAATACTGTATCGCATGTAGCTACCACCTGTTGATCTACACCTTTTACTTCGTTACCAAAAACCAATACATAAGAATTATCGGCAACGATAGCATAATCCTGCAATAGCAGCGCGCCTTCCGCTTGCTCTATGGCAATCGTTACCTTACCTTCTTTTTTTAGCTCCTCTATTAAGGTTAATGTATCCGAGGCGTAGGCCCATTCCACACTATCCGTAGCACCCAAGGCCGTCTTATGAATATCCTTATGTGGTGGTTTTGCCGTAATACCGCAGAGGTATATTTTTTCAACAAGAAAGGCATCTGCCGTTCTAAATACCGACCCTATGTTGTTAAGGCTACGTATATTGTCCAACACAATACTCACCTTGGTTTTGGTTGCATCCTTGAACTCGGTTACATCCAACCTGTCCAGTTCCTCGTTTTTTAGCTTTCTCATAGCACTACTTTTCAACTATCGCCCTTTAGATATCAACAAAAATTAGAATCCCGTTTGGAATACTTTATATTCGTTACATTAAGCAAAAATAGGTAGATAATAAAGAAGTGGCAGGCAAAGAAAAAATAAAAAAGGTAACCCCTTTGATGAAGCAGTACAATACCATCAAGACCAAATATCCTGATGCGTTATTGCTCTTCCGTGTTGGGGATTTTTACGAAACATTTGGTGCCGATGCGGTAAAAGCCTCTAAAATTTTAGGAATCATCTTAACCAACAGAAACAATGGTGGCGAACGCACCGAACTGGCAGGATTCCCCCACCACTCCCTTAACACCTATCTACCAAAACTAGTAAAAGCGGGACAGCGGGTAGCTATTTGCGACCAATTAGAAGACCCAAAACTAACAAAAACTATTGTAAAAAGGGGCGTTACAGAATTGGTGACACCGGGCGTATCCCTAAACGATGATATCCTTAGCGCAAAAAGTAATAACTTTTTATGTGCCGTACACTTTGGAAGAAAAAAATTAGGCGTTTCGTTTGTTGATATTTCCACAGGAGAATTTTTAACATCTGAAGGTAGCGAGGAGCAGATAGATAAATTATTACAAAATTTTGCGCCGAACGAAGTCCTTATTTCAAAGGCGCACAAAAATGAATTTAACGAAGTTTTTGGATCCCAATTTCACACCTTTTACGTGGAGGATTGGGTATTCCAAGAAGATTATGCTCTTGAGAACCTTACCAATCATTTTAAGACCAAAACACTGAAAGGTTTTGGTGTAGACCACTTAACAAATGGCGTTGTGGCTGCAGGAGTGGTGTTGCATTATTTATCCGAAACGCAGCACAGACAGTTACAGCATATTAACACCCTACAACGTATTGCAGAAGACGAGTATATTTGGATGGACCGCTTCACCATCAGAAACCTAGAGCTTTACCACTCTACGAACCTTAATGCAGTAACCTTATTAGATATTATAGACAAGACGATTTCTCCCATGGGCGGGAGAATGATAAAACGATGGTTGGCACTTCCGCTAAAGAATATTCAAAAGATAAAAGGCAGACACCAAGTGGTAAGCCATCTGGTCGAGAATGAAAAACTGCTGAAAAAATTTCAATCAAATATTTCCCAAATGGGGGATTTGGAACGGCTAATCTCAAAAATTTCTACTGGCAAAGTCAATCCAAAAGAGGTGGTACAACTTAAAAATTCCATGGAAGCGATTATCCCTATTAAGCAATTAGCTACTGATTCGGATAATGATGCTTTGGCGCTCATTGGAGACCAACTACAATCCTGTGATTTGCTAAGCGAAAAGATTAAAGAAATGCTAAACGAGGAAGCTCCGGTAAATATTCTAAAAGGAAACGCTATCGCTGCAGGTTATTCCAAGGAATTAGACGAGTTACGTGGTCTTGCCAACACAGGGAAGGACTATTTAAGCAACATGTTAGCTAGGGAGACAGAAATAACTGGAATTACTTCCTTAAAAATAGCATCGAACAATGTTTTTGGCTATTACATAGAAGTACGAAATACGCATAGAGACAAAGTTCCGGAAACATGGATACGGAAACAGACCTTGGTAAATGCAGAACGTTATATTACCGAGGAACTTAAAGAATATGAAGCTAAAATACTAGGCGCCGAAGAACGTATTACAAGTTTGGAACAGCAGTTATTTTCCCAATTGATACTTTGGATGCAGGAGTATATTACCCCCGTACAGAACAATGCGCAGCTTATCGCGCAAATCGACTGTCTTTGCGGTTTTACACAATTGGCTAAGGAAAATAATTACGTAGCTCCAGAGCTAAATGAATCCACTGATATCACTATCACCAATGGAAGGCATCCTGTAATCGAAAAACAATTACCCCTGGGGGAAGTCTATATTGCCAACGATGTAGTACTAGATAGAAATAATCAGCAAATTATCATGATTACCGGTCCAAACATGAGTGGTAAGTCGGCTATATTGAGGCAAACTGCCTTGATTGTTCTTTTGGCGCAAATGGGGAGCTTTGTGCCGGCAGAAGCAGCTACTATTGGCTATGTGGACAAAATCTTTACCCGTGTAGGTGCAAGTGATAACATATCCATGGGAGAATCTACCTTTATGGTAGAAATGAATGAAACTGCTTCGATTCTAAACAACCTCTCTGAGCGCAGCTTGGTCCTGCTTGACGAGATAGGACGCGGAACAAGTACTTACGATGGTATTTCAATCGCCTGGGCCATTTCAGAGTTCTTGCATGAACATCCTGCAAGGGCAAAAACCTTGTTCGCTACCCACTACCATGAACTCAACGAAATGTCCACCACCTTTGATCGTATTAAAAACTACAATGTATCGGTAAAAGAGCTCAAAGACAACGTGCTATTTTTAAGAAAATTGACACCAGGAGGCAGCGAACACAGCTTTGGAATACATGTTGCTAAAATGGCCGGAATGCCGCAACAGGTCATTCAAAAGGCGAACAAAATCCTGAAGAAACTAGAAAAATCGCATTCCAGCGAAGAATTGACGGACAAACTAAAGTCCACGCAAGACGAAATGCAGTTGAGCTTTTTTAACCTTGATGATCCACTTTTAGAGGAAATAAAGGAAGAAATCCTTGATTTAGATATTAATACCCTTACTCCTGTGGAGGCCCTTATGAAGTTAAACGAAATAAAACGATTACTCACAAAGAACAAGCAGGCAACCAGTTAGGTTTTTATATTGATGTATTCATTTTTAAAAAGCCATTAATCGTCAATTTTTAAAAGAAAATACTTTAGAATTTATAGAAATGTATTAGATTTGCATCCGCATTCAAGACGAATAATGTTCTTTAAAATAATAAATACGCGAAAGTAGCTCAGGGGTAGAGCATCACCTTGCCAAGGTGGAGGTCGAGGGTTCGAATCCCTTTTTTCGCTCCAAAAAACGCTGCTAGTCAGCGTTTTTTTTGTCCATACCTTTTCAATAAGGTAAGAGGAGCTCGAGTGGTGGAATTGGTAGACACGTTGGACTTAAAATCCAATGGACATTAGTCCGTATGGGTTCAAGTCCCATCTCGAGTACGAAGACCCTTGTTAATCATCTGATTATCAAGGGTTTTTTGAATATATGAGTTCATAAACCAACCTGATTACAAAAGCTTCTTTCCTATTTGTTTTTCAAGCATATCAAAAAATATATCCATAGGAATCAAAACCGCTATCAAATAACTCATTTTGAATAAATCCAAAAACACGCTTATAAAACTGATGTTTAAAATTCGTATTTTTTGTTTTTAGATTAAAACCAAAATGCTAAAAGCAAAAAATATCTTTTTATATGTTCTTTTAGTTCTAGGCTTGATAAATTGTGCCGATGCTTTAAAAGAACAAGAAAAGAATATAGCCAGGCCAAGTGTTTCCAAACGCTTATCAGCCTTGCCACAAAACGTAAAAGCACCCTTAAACAATCCCGCATCCGTATAAAAAGAGACTTTAGGGAAATTGCTGTTCTTTGATTCTATTCTTTCAGGAAACAAAGATGTAGCATGTGCTATCTGCCATCATCCTAAAAATGGGTACACAGAATTTTTAGAGATTAGCATAGGTCCCAATGCTAAAGGTTTGGGTAGTAAACGTAAATGTAATGTTCCTAACGATATTCCTTTTGTAAAACGAAATGCCCAAACTATAATCAACGCCGCCTTTAACGAAATAAATGAGCACAACAGATATGACCCAAAACTTGCCACAATGTTTTGGGACAAGAGAATTAAAAGTCAAGAGACCAAAGCATTGGAACCCATTAAGGCCTTTGAAGAGATGCGAGGTCATGGGATTACCGAAATAGCGATACTGCAAAACGTAATTGACCGATTAAACGCTATACCTGAATATCAAAAACTCTTTGAGCAGGCATTTGGTGAAAAAGATGCGGTTACCGTAGAAAACTTAGGCAAGGCAATCGCCACCTTTGAACGAACTATTATTAGTAATACTTCGCGTTTCGACCAATACAAGAGTGGCAAGCGAAACGCTATACCTATTTCAGAAAAAGAAGGTATGGAACTTTTTAAATCTGTAGGATGTATAAATTGCCACAATGGCCCTATGTTTTCAGACTAAAAATTACATGTTATGGGAGCTCCTGAAAATAATAAATTAGAGATTCCAAATGCTGGTGTAGCAGACACCTTTGCGTTCCGAACCCCCTCTTTACGTAATCTCAGATGTACCGCACCTTACATGCACAAAGGCAGTTTCCAAAATTTGAGGCATGTCTTGGAGTTTTACGAAGATATTTCCATTGGAAAGATTCGTAACAAAAATATATCCCCTAAAGGATATGATTCATTTGTTAGAGCGCTTGAACTTAGTGTGAAATAAATGTCTTTTATTTTATCCTTTTTGAACACATTAAACGACGATATTTTGGATAAAGAGATTCCTAAATCTGTTCCTAGCGGGCTACCAGTAGCTGGTAACATCCAATAATTTAGCAACTCTCTAAAGCAAGCCTTTTACGCTAACGGCATGCTTTAAGTCTAAAACAAACATATCGTCTACATATGATTATTTACCATCTACACTCGTTTAAAAATACGCAAATATCACAGAGGGCAGTTCCCGCCTTTTCTTTTCCATATAATTAGGAATGTATCGGGTAATTTAATAGTTATATTTAAGAAAGAACAACCCAATTTTAAATTAACGATTGAAAGCAACTAAAAAATATTATCAAATTCACGAATTTATAAAGAAGCGCATACAAACGGGAACATATCCCGTAGGTACTTATTTACCCTCAGAAAACGATATTTGCGAAAAATTTGAAACTACGAGAACTACAGCCAGAAAAGCCTTGGACGAATTATTGAAAGAAGGTTTTATTGAAAAGGAACAAGGCAAAGGCAGTAAAGTAATTGAACGAAGGAAATCCTTAGGGCTTTTAACAGTCAAAGGTTTTTCTGGAGCTACGGATTATGAAGTCCAAACAATACTAACTAAAAAGCCAAAGATTACGCATTGGGATCCTATTATAGCTTTCCCTTTAACTAAGGAGGAACGAGAGTCAAAATGTGTTTATTTTCAAAGGGTAAGACGTATTAACAACAAACCCGTTGTTTTGGAAAATAATTGGTATGCACTTGACGCTATGGACATAATCAAACCGCATGATTTTGTACAGGGTTCGTTTTTCAAAACACTGAGCCAAAAATATTTTATTGAAGTCATGGGTGCCGAACAGGAACTCAAGTCAATTTCCGCATCGAAAGAAGTAGCAGAAAATCTTGGTGTTACGGAAGGGGATTCTATTTTACATATTTCAGTACGCTTCCGAACGAGTAAACCTGGTTTTAACCTTTACGGAGATTTGTATTGTAACACTATAGAATATCCCATTCGTAATAGCTACTTTTTGTGATACGGGTATGGTTAAGAAAATGAGTACAGATGTTTCGGGTTCTCGAAAAACAGGTTCTTATAATAAACCTCGATTCCCTTTGACTTCAAAAAATTTGGAATAATCTCGATTAAATAATTTAGTCCGGGGCTGCCACCATAACTTTTCCAATAGGCATTCTTGGCCATATCCATACCTAAGGTAATCTGGTCCGGATAGGCCGGTAGTATAACTTCCAAAAGGTTCAGCGTATGGTTGGGTTCATCCTTTTTCCATCTGAAAGCACTGTCATATTCCACACGAACCCCAACATCCAGAACGGCACGGTTATAGTCTACACTTTTAGCCCTATCTACATGAGAAAGCACCACATGGTCCAATTTTGCGCCCAGTTTTTCAAAAAGTTTGGCCTGTTCTAGTGCCTGTCTACCAAAATTGGTATGGGTAAGAATGGGTACACCCGTTTCTAAGTGGGTGTTGACGACAGCACGGAATATTTTCTCTTGATGTTTTGTAAAGGGATTGTCATCCGTTGCAAGCTTTATCAATCCGGCCTTATGTGCAGTCCTTTTTACAAACGGGCCGGAGTAATCAAATTCATCTATTCCTTCTTCTACATCGGCAATAAAAAGTCGGGTAAGCTCGTCTTCCGTATACGCGTATAGCCAATGATTTTCTGGATAATATTGTTCTAAATGAATCCCCGTAGTTTGAATGATTTGAACACCACTTCTTTTACTTACGTCAACCGATTTCAAAATATTTCGCCCTGTATTGGCAGGCATAGCGTCTACCACAGTCCTTCCTCCAGCTTGGTAAAAATGACCAAGTTCTTCAGAAATTTTAGCTACATCATTCAATAAAAACTCTGGATGTTTGCCCGTTACATACCCGTCATCGATTATGATATGTTCGTGGGAATAGGTCAGCCCCATTTCTGTACTGGATGTATCGCCTAAAATTGTTCTAAAAAACTTCTTTGACATATTCTTAATTATTGGTCCAACCGTTGCGGGAAATATTCGCGATTTTATCTGGCATCTGTACGATAGCCCCTAGTTGTATAAGTGAATCCTGTAGCCTTTTTACAGCTATGTTTTGTGCGTCTAAATCGCTATCTAGGGATAATACCGCAGCAGTACCCGCCGCCTGACCCATACTCATGGTCTGCGCCATGGAACGGCAGGAAGCATGCGCATCATGGGTAGCCGAAAAACAACGTCCAACGACCCACGTATTACTACTTTCCTTTGGCACGATGGTGCCATAAGGAACCCCGTAAGTTCCCCCTTTAGGCACGTATTGCCAATAGGTCTCAGAATAGCCATTGCTCCCTTTTCTGTGGTCTTCTATGGGTGCACCACAAAGAAAAATTTGATCGTCAAAAGTTTTTGCAGTCATACAGTCTTTTTTGGTAAGGCGATAATTCCCATACACACGCCGCGTTTCACGAACGCCGATTTGATGTGATAGTCCTATAATCTTAGCATTCTGATATCCGGGTATTTCCGCCCTAAAAAAGTCCTCAAAAATAAACGATTGCTTTCGACCTTCAATTTCCGCTTTTGTTATTCCCTCCACGTCCAATGGGTCTAAATCGGTTACTTTGACAGCAACGGTAGAAATACATTTCGGTTGACACATCTCATGCGCCGAACCTTCTTTTCGTGGCAAGGGATGTGTTCCTTTTTCATACGCTTCCGCCATTTTTTCCCTGAGCATTTTTTTACCACCCGCCGCTTCATATTCCTTATGCTCCACGTTTGACATGCGAAACGTAGTGGTCATACTTTGAGCCGGTTCCTTTTCCCCTGCCTTTTCATAGGGAATACCTGCCCAATGACAATAATCGGCATCTCCAGAAGCATCAATAACTCGCTTTGCAGTTATGGTAAAAAACCCAATGCCCTTATGGAAAAATACACATGTTGACGTCTCTCCAATTTGTTCGACCCCGACTAAAGTGGAATGGTAATAAAGAGCAACACCGCTCTTTATCAATTGCTGATCCCACACCAATTTCAATTTCTCTGGATTATAATTAACACCCGTTCCGGCACCATAGGTATTTGGACGTAAAAACATATCGCCCGTTGCATTCAATGCGTTTACAATGCGATCGGGGATACCGCCCACAATTTTGCGCGGGGTTTCCCCAGGAGTAAAAAACCCGTAGAAGGTATCCAGCATTTGTGTGGAGGTGCCACCTGGAAAACCATAGCGTTCTACTAGGATGACCTTATACTTTCCTTGTGCTGCAGCGATAGCGGCCGTTGCACCGGCACTACCGCTGCCGATAATAAGGATATCGGTCTGGAAGGCCTTGGATACGACTGTTGAAAAATTCATTTATGCTTTCTTTGGATTTCCTACATTCTCGTATAATTTGGCCATTAAATGTGCATGCTCGTCATACGCAGATTCAAAGAGATCTATGGCGCGTTGTTCGCCTACGATTTTACCACTACTCAACACTTTGGGGGACTTTCCGCTTTCATGAAGTATTTTTGCAATCTCAGCTTTCAGGCAATTGATCAGCAGTACCCCGCCCAAGGTGGACCCGGGAGCCACAGGGGAATCCAGTCCATCTAAATAAATCATTGCATCACCCAAGGGAGCTCCAGTATCCAAGACATAGTCGGCAAAATCTATTAATTTTTTTCCATCGGCCTTTTTGGATGTACTTCCTTCCAAATGCAATTTACTTACCAGCGCAACAACCTTAATCTTTCGTTTTTGAAACTCCTCTGCCATTTCAATAGGTACCACATTACAACCGCTAGAAGAAACAATCAGGGCGGTATCATGGGTACTCGTATCAAAATTTCGTAAAATCCTAGCAGCAAATCCCGTAACATTTTCCAGAAACATCGCTTGTCGTTGTCCGTTCGCACCTACGACCATATTATGGAATGAAAGTGAGAGCTCTACAATGGGATTGAACCCCGGAAAGGAGCCATATCTTGGCCACATTTCCTCTACCATCATTCGGCTATGGCCGGATCCAAAGAGATGAACCATTCTGCCATTTAAAATAGATTGTGCAAACAATTTTGCCACTTCTTGTATCATAGATTCCTGTTGCTCCACAACGGAACTAATATGTTTCCCTTTTTCTAAATATTGCTTTGTTACGCTCATTGCTTTGTTTTGATTAACTATTGTTCTTTACAAAATAGGCCGCTCCTATAGCACCTGCATATGCTCCCAATCTTGCACCTTTAATTTTGGTTTGGTAATTACCCGGTCGCCATTCGTAGTCGGACATAAACTTTTCAAGCGGTTCAAAAATGCCCTTCCCTGCCCCTGAAGAAATTCCTCCGCCCAAAACAATGTATTCTGGAGAAAGTATATTCGTCAACGACGCCAAACCGATGGCTAATTTTTGAACGGATTCCAACCACCAAACTTCAGCTTTGGAATCTCCTTTCTCGTAGGCGTTTACAAGCTCTTTAACACTATTATACTGTCCATTTGTGCGTTCATAAATCGAAAAATTACCTACGGCGTGTTCCAAGCTACCGGGCATATTAGTCATCGTTGGCGCACCGTTGTAGTCCACGCTCATGTGCCCAACATGCCCAGCGCGCTGCAGGTTTCCCTGGTATAATTGCCCGTTGATGATAATGCCGCCGCCAACTCCCGTACCCAAAGTCAGCATTAAAAAATGTAGAACGCCTTTGGTTTGGTAAAAAGACTCGTATTCTGCCAGGCAAGCAGAGTGTCCGTCATTTATCACACTAATATCTTGACCGAGTTCCAACGACCAATTGAAACCTTCAATACCCTTTAAACGTTCTGGCATGTGAAGTATCATTTTATTTTTTGAATCAACCAGACCGGGTGCGGAAATACCAATACGAAAATCATTTTGATCAGTCTCGTCATACTGCTTAGTTTTTTGTTGAATAATTGTAATTATTTTTCTCCTCCAAAGTTCCTGTTCGGATGCACCGTCCTCGGTCAACGTCTCGTTTTTCTCAAGGATAGTGCCGTGTTCATCAAGAACAACAAGCTTTATTTTTGTTCCTCCAATATCGATTCCTAAATAGTATTTTTCCATTATAAAGCTCCCATCAATATTGCCCTTCGCTCAATGCCCATCCGCCATCTACGGCTAAAACTTGACCCGTGATAAATTTGGAATGAGGATGAAGAAACATCAAAACGGCATTGTTAATATCTTCGGACACGCCGGTACGCCCACCGTCCAAAGGTTGTTTTGTTTTTATGAACCTCAGGATTTTTTCATCCTCGGCCGCTCGTCGTGCCATTGGAGTACTAAAAAGACTAGGCGCAATTACATTTACACGAATATTATTTTCCGCATAATACGCCGCTATAGATTTTGAAAATCCTATGATGGCAGATTTCGCTGCAGCATACGCATGTGTTACAAAATATTTAGGCGAAGGCGAGTAGCCTAAAACAGACCCCATATTTAGAATGACCCCTGTAGCTTTATGTTCCAAAAAATAATTAACCATAGCCTGATTGGAAAGCATCATTGAAGTAAGATTAAGCTCCATGGTCTTATTCCAACCCTCCAAGCTAATGGTGTGCAACGGTCCATCGCCCCATTGGCGACCGCTTCCGCCAGCAACATGAAAGAGTCCAGTTATGTTTCCAAAAGTATTATGTGCCATTTTAATGGCTTTCTCCATGGTTTTGGCATTTATTGCATCACCAGATAAGACCAATGTATCTTTACCTAATTCCTGTGTGGCAATCCTACAACTATCCTCGTTTCTACCTACAACGAGTATATTTGCTCCGTTTGCCTTTAATTCCATTGCTGCAGCGAGACCCATTCCTGTGGTGCCGCCCATGATGATGTATGTAGTGTTCTTAAAATCCATAGTTGTTATGTCGCCCATACTTTAGTACCTAGGTTGTTGGAAATATATGCTTCAAATTTTTAAGAAGGGATACGTATTGGCGTGCTTGAATACTGCCAATTTTCGAAGTAAAATAACCTAAAAAAGTCATAGTTTTTAATATATTAAAGTAATGTGCCTGTGTATCCAAAAAGGGCACATCTACTTGGGAAATTATACTGCTCAATTTTGACGTGCAGGAACCGCTTTCTAATAAGCTAACCGAAGAACGTAAAATAGCCGTGTGCGTACCTAGAACTAATCTATTTAAACATACTTTTCTTTTCATCGAAATTCCTTAAAAGTTCATTTTATTTAATTCCTTAACGGTAGAATCCGCTGCCCTTACTGTCAATATCATACAGGTCAAAGAGGTTTTTTTCGTGATTCCCTTTCCGTTAATGTTCCTATTTTAAACTTTAAATTTAAGACGTGGTCTGCTTTTAGATAGGTCTCTTGCAAGCAACTATAAGTAGTAAAAATTGCTACACCTTAGTTACCTTATGGGATATTTTACCAGATTTTTTATGCTTTAATATTAAGGTCACATCACCGTTTGGCAAGACTTCTTCTTTAATCAAATAATGTTCGTCATCGTAGGAGTGCCATTGCTTTTCGGATTCAATTGGTTCGTCACCACGCCAATCTTCCAATAGTACAGGTTCCCAAAGTTTAGTTTCTGCAGATTTGAAAGCTGCATCCAAAATAGCATTGACTACGTACCCATCATAAAAGGTTTCTAATGACTCGCGCTTTTCCTCTATGGCCGTAAACATATCCGTGAACATGTGCGGATAGCCCAATTCGTGCGCCTCATCACCTACCGGAAATAACCAACCTGTATTAGATTCGGCCTTTTCAGCCACATAGCCGTCTCCTCCTTTTCCTGTGGTGAACATCTCAAAACCAGTACGTAAAAAACTATTTACCCAAATGGTTCCTTCGGTGCCCATAACCTCATCGCGGAGGTCCATACCACCCCTAAAGGTCCAGCTAACCTCAAATTGACCTATTGCTCCGTTAGCGTATTTCACAAGGCCAATAGCATGGTCTTCCGCATCAATGGGATGCACTTGGGTATCTGCCCAGCACATAACCTCTAAAGGCTTTATATTTTTGCCGATAAAATTCCGACTGATTTCCACACAATGGCAACCGAGATCTATAATGGCACCCCCGCCAGATTTTTCCTTGTCCCAAAACCAGTCGCTATGAGGTCCAGGGTGTGCCTCACGAGACTTGGCCCATAGCACCCTCCCAATATCCCCACGTTTTACACTCTCCATAGATTTTAAAAATTTTGGCGTATAACAAAGATCTTCTAGGTAACCCCCAAAAATTCCAGCTTCCTCAACGGCATCGAGCATACGTTTGGCTTCCTCCGCATTTCGACCGAGTGGTTTGGTACAAATGACATGCTTTTTTGCTTTTACACAGGCCATAACTGCAGCTTCATGGAGGTGGTTGGGAAGCGCTATGAGTACTATATCGACTTCGCGGTGCGCGATAGCTTCGTCCATATTGGTACTGAAATATGGAAGTCCATAATCATCGGAAAAACGTTTTGCATTATCCTTGTTTCTTGAATAGACTATGACAACATGGTCCTTTCTGCGTTGGGCATGTAATGATTCAGCATAAAAACGGGCGATGAAACCCGAGCCTAGCATGGCGATTCTCATAATGTTTTCTTTATAAAATTTATATCCATTTAAAGGTTTTTATGATATCCTCTAAAAACAAACTAAATTAAAAGGTAATATAGTTATTTTAACTTGTACGTACAAGTTAAAATATAAATGCGGTTTAGATAACTAAAAAAACTTATTCGCTCGGCGTAGCTCAAAAAAAGAATTAAAAATAAAATTTCCAGTAATCCTTTAACAAAACTGACCGAAACTAAGCTAGTGTTGAACATTAAATTCTTACAGATAATTCATATTTTAAGCTGTTATACCTAAAGCGTACCAAAAGCCTTATGAATAGGATATTCTAATGCTATTACCATAGTAACACCTACCTATAATACCTGCCAAGCAAGAACTTCTAACTATACTTTTTATACTTTGCCTGTAATCAATTCCGTAACTCTTGTTTTTGGTTTACAACTCTTTTGCACTTTTCAAAATACTATATGGAAAACTTTAGCATAATTTAAGATTATCCACATAATCCATTTGGGTATTTATCTCCGTATATGATAGTAAACCCTACATGTTATTAAGGTTTTAAAATTATTTAAAGCCTACTTTTAACAATCCTCTTTTCTTGTCATTCCGACGACTCCAAAATAGAATTAATTGATGAGGAAGAAAAAACCATTGCTCTTATCGAGCTATTTCCAAGCTTATCTTTTAGTTAGCTTTTGGACCTTCAGACACCTGTCGATGATACCGAACCTCTTTTTGTAGTTGAAAAAAGAGGACGTATTGTGGTCTTCGAAAATGATACCACCGCAATGAACACCACCAATTTTTTGAATCTATCAAACATTTCTACCACCAGTGAACAGGGCCTGTTGGGATTAGCCTTCCATCCTAAATATAGTAGTAACGGATACTTTTATGTTTATTACACACCCACCGCAACGTTATCTATTATTTCAAGATTTACAGTATCTTCAGATGCCAATATAGCCGATGCTGGTAGCGAGGAGGTACTTTTAGAAATTCCACAGCCACTCACCAACCATAATGGTAATTAGATTTCCTTTGGCCCAGACGGCCTTTTATACCTTGCCGTGGGTGATGGAGGAACAGGAGGAGACCCAGAAAATAATGCGCAGAATAGAAATAACCTATTGGGAAATATACTCAGAATTGATGTGGACAATCGTGAAAACGGATTAAATTATGCCATTCCTTCCAGCAACCCATTTGTAAACGAGCCACAGGTAAGACCCGAAATCTATGCTTACGTCCTTCGCAATCCTTGGCGCCTGAGTTTTGATTCTCAAAATGGGTCGCTCTGGACCAGTGATGTTGGGCAAGGGGAACGTGAGGAGATAAATGTAATTATTTCGGGAGGTAATTATGGCTGGAAAATTCTTAAGGGCACGTCTTGCTTTTCTGGGGATTGGGAAACAACCGGACTTACTGCACCTGTATTTGAATATGGCCATGACAATGGTGACCGTTCCATAACCGGTGGTTTTGTTTATCGGGGCACTGCCATATCTTCCCTAAGTGGTAAATATATTTATGGCGATTTTGTGAGTGGCCGTATTTGGGCTTTGAACACCACGGACAATACGAATGAACTAGTATTGGAATCTAGATTGAGCATCACTTCCTTTGGAACGGACAACGATAACGAACTATATATCTGTGCGTTTGATGAGACAATCTATAAATTAGGACTAACGATTTCAGATTAATGCTGAATTCCTTTTTAAGAAGTGTAGATCTTCTATAGCAATCAAATTCCCTTAGGTTTCTCAAGACCAACTCGGATACCCATCACATCATAGGATATCCCAAATGCTTATCTTAGCTGACATTACATTAAACCATAACCTTGAAGCAGCATACCAACCCAGATGCATTTAAAAACATTAAACAAAAGGTATTATCCTATACCCTTGTGGACAGTGACCTGCTAGATTATGCCCTAAGTTTTTATGACCTTATCCACCTAAAAAAAGGTGAAAAACTAATTTCTGAAGGTAGTCACGTCAACCATTTTTATTATCTGGATAGTGGCTGCATCTCCTACTATAAAATCGAAGAGGGAGAATTAAAAGTATTAGAGTTCTACACTCAAGATGTCTTTTTTACCGATTTGATGGCCTATGTAAAAGGCACACCATCCAACTATTTTTTAGAAGCGGTTGAGGACAGTACCATTCTGGCAGTGCGAAAGGACTTGGCCGAAGCCTCCTTTGATCGTTCTCACCAATTGGAACGCTTTGGCAGGTTATCGATGCAAGAGGCCTTTATCAAAATGTTAAATCGGGTGGATCGCCTCAACCATCGCAGCAACGAAGAACGCTATGAAAGAATTCTGCAGAAACGACCGGACCTCTTCCAACGTGTGCCACAATACCTCATCGCTTCTTATTTGGGGATTACGCCCGTAGGTCTTTCCAAGCTTAGAAAACGTTTGGGGATAGGTTGAATAAAGTGTACAGTTCAAAACAAATTCAAAAGTGGCTTTACGCTATAGCCAATAACACCAACTACGCTCTAAAATACAGACTTTCAAAACCTGAAACAACAGAAACTTAAAACCTCAACTACACCCTTTTCACCTTTCTAATTTCGCACGTTCCATTTCGTCATTCGAAACTCGTAATCATAAATTCTAGACCCCTACTTCCTTTTTCTATCGTTGGTTACTCCAAAAAATAAATAAGCCAGCTTCATCCAGACTTGAAAACAATAATGCCCTTTCCTTAATAATAACCGCTATAAACACCACTACAAAAAAGATACTCGAAGCACGCTTTACGGGGTTCTTCCTCTGAAGGGAAAACTTTTGGCGTCTTGATTTTAAGAGTATGCCAAGGGCCACAGAAACTATGACTACTAGGAACACTTGCAAAATAGTCTGTGAAACATTAAGTCGAATTAAAGTGCCTGCTCCCAGAACCTTTTGTAATCCTAAAGTAATAATGAAGGGTATTGTAAGCAATGTAATAAAACTACAGACAGCCGTCATGGAGACTGAAAGTGCCGTATCGCCATTGGCCAAATGGGTAATCAGGTTGGATGTAAGTCCACCTGGGCACGCAAACAAAATGATGATTCCTATAGCTATGTCAAGCTGTAATGAAAAGATGTCAATTAAGGAAAAACCCACAATAGGAAGCAATATCAATTGACAGATAAGCCCTATAATGATAGCTTTAGGACGCTGAAAAACAGCTGCAAAATCCCCAATACTTAACGATAGCCCCATTCCGAACATGCTTATAATCAACGAAAGGGCCCAAATGGCATTGGAGACTGAATCCATAAGCTAAAGCCTTCTTTTAGTTATTTAGATTTTAAATATAAGTGAATAAATCTTCTCTGATAGTGTATTCTAAAGCGCTAATGCATCAGGAACTTAACGCCTAGTGCGATATAAAACAAAATGACATATCCACTTTTTTGTTTATTAAACTAGTTTAATGGAATTAGCTATAAATTGGATTACCTTGAAGTCCAATCATAAAATGGACACCATCATGGCAAACGAGTATATCGATTTAGAATCCCTTAAATTTCTATTATACCAGGTTCATGGGCTGCAAGATGTCCTAAACTTGCCCAACTACTCCGATTACGATATCGGTTCCATTGATCTACTATTGAATTCGGTTAAAGAATTTTCAGACAAAGAAATGTATCCCTATTTTAAAGAGATGGACGAAAATCCAGCCCATTTTAAGGATGGGGAAATTATAGTGCACCCGCAAGTGCCTAAATACATGAAAGCTGGTGGGGAAATGGGGTTTATCGCTGGAGCTTTTCCGTATAAAGATGGCGGTATGCAATTACCCGCGATGGTCATTAACGCTTCAGGCTATATTCAAGAGGCGGCGAATAATCATCTACCGGGCTATATTGGACTTACCATTGGAGCGGCGGAACTGATTACCCATTTTGGCAATGAAGCATTGAATACTACCTATGTTCCTAAAATGCTAGATGGCAGTTGGGGAGGTACTATGTGTTTAACAGAACCACAAGCTGGGAGTTCATTATCTGATATTACAACGTCAGCGGAAGCTGATGGAGATACCTATAAAATACATGGCCAAAAAATATTTATTTCTGGCGGCGATTACCAAGGGGTAGAAAATATAGTACACCTTATTTTAGCCAGAATCAAGGGAGCACCAGCTGGCACCAAAGGTATTTCACTTTTTGTAGTACCTAAACACAGACCGACTACAGATAATAGTCTAGCGCACAACGATGTACAAACGGTAGCCGATTTTGAGAAAATGGGCCAAAAAGGCTACTGTACTACACATTTATTCTTCGGCGACAAGCAAGATTGCCAAGGATGGCTGGTAGGCGAAGTGAACCAAGGTCTAAAATATATGTTCTTAATGATGAACGGGGCACGTATTGCCGTTGGTAGGGGTGCGGCCGCTATTGCAACAGCAGCCTACCATGCCTCGTTAAACTATGCTCACGAAAGATCGCAAGGCCGTAAATTATCCAATACGGGGAAAAAAAATATACAACAGGCACAGACGCTAATCATTAACCATCCGGATGTGCGCAGGATGCTTTTATTACAAAAGGCCGTTTCGGAAGGGTCTTTGAGTTTGGTCTTCCTTACAGCCAAATATCACGATTATTCTAATTCACATACAGATATAGAAGAACGAAAAAGGTATAAATTACTATTAGAGATACTGACACCTGTTGTAAAAACCTATCCGTCAGAAATGGGTCGCGTTGCGGTGGACAATGGCGTTCAAGTCTTAGGAGGTTATGGCTTCTGCTCCGATTACATTTTACAACAATACCTGCGTGATATCCGTATTTTTTCTATTTATGAAGGCACTACCGGCATTCAGTCCCAAGATTTATTGGGTCGAAAAGTAACGATGGAAAATGGTAAGGCACTACAACTACTATCAGAAGAAATCACCAAATCCATCAAGGCGAGTATGACGCACGAATTGCTTGCACCCTATGCTCACAAATTAGCCGAAAAACTAGAATTGACCCAGAAAGTACTACAATCGCTTATGGGCTATGCCATAAAAGGTGATTACGAACGCTTCTTGGCCGATGCTACTCCTTTTATGGAATTTTTCTCTAATATTCTTATCGGATGGCTTTGGTTAGATATGGCCCGAGAAGCTCAACAGGCTTTGGTTATGGGAGCTACCGAAAACAGTAGTGACTTTTATGAAAGTAAAATTCATACCATGGAATTCTACTTTACATACGAATTACCGAAAACAACCGGACTAGCAGAAATCTTAATGAACGGAAAAGCATTAACTATAGGTTCTGATAAAAAGGTTTTTGCCTAAGACATCCTAGAAGTTAGTCTGAGCAATAACCAAATGTGAAGTAACTAGTAAGATTGATCAAACAAAGGATAACCATGTATGGCGTGCAGCGCAACGTGAAATAACAAAACAATGAGCATAAAACAGAAATTTGACCTTAGTGGTAAAGTGGCTATCATTACTGGCTCTAGCAAGGGTATTGGAAAATCCATTGCCCAAGGTTTGGCAGAGAACGGGGCAAAAGTGGTCATCAGCAGCAGGAAACAGAATGCCGTGGATTCGGTTGCCAATGAATTTAAAGAAATGGGATTGGAAGCCATAGGCATCGCTTGCCATATTGGCGACAAAGCCCAATGTGAAAACTTAATTTCACAGACCATTGCTACCTATGGTCGTATCGATATTTTGGTCAACAATGCCGCTATCAATCCGTATTACGGCCCTTTGGAAAATTCCGATGACGCCGTTTTTGATAAGATTATGAATATCAATGTAAAAGCACCCTGGTTGCTTTCTAATTTAGTACAACCATACATGAAGGCGCAAGGAGGCAGTATTATCAATATTTCGTCGGTTGAAGGTATTCATCCAGGGTTTAGGTTGGGACTATACAGCATAACCAAAGCAGCGTTGATTATGATGACGAAAAATCAGGCAAAGGAATGGGGTCGTTATGATATCCGTTCCAATGCAGTATGTCCGGGACTCATTAAGACCAAGTTTAGCGAAAGCTTATGGTCTAACGAAAAGTTAGTTGCTGGTTATGAACAAATGGTACCTTTAAAACGTATGGCAGAACCAGATGAAATGGCAGGCTTGGTAATGCTCTTAGCCTCGGATGCTGGTTCCTATATGACCGGTGGTGTATATGCTGCCGATGGCGGATATTTAATTTCAGGATAAAACGAACTCATGAATTTTGACCATAGCGAAACATCAATAATACTTCAAGATAAATTGAAGGCCTTTATCTCCGAACATCTTCTTCCGGTGGAGCGTGAGGTGGATACCTTTAATCTTGACCCAAAAAATGCCTGGACCAAATGGCCGGGCTTGGAGGCTTTAAAAGACCAGGCCAAGGCAGAAGGTTTGTGGAATCTCTTTCTGCCTGATAGCTATGGGAATTTTAGTGCCGGACTCACGAATTTGGAATATGCGCCCTTGGCAGAGATCATGGGCCGTATCTTATGGGCCTCGGAGGTTTTTAATTGTAGTCCGCCCGACACCGGAAATATGGAAGTTTTAGCCAAATATGGAACTCCTGCGCAGCAAGAAAAATGGCTTGCCCCTCTATTGGAAGGTCATATACGCTCTGCCTTTTTAATGACCGAGCCCGATGTAGCTTCCTCAGATGCCACCAACATTGAAACCGCTATAGTTTCCGATGGAGACGATTATGTCATCAATGGGAAAAAATGGTGGTCGTCTGGAGCAATGGACCCACATTGTAAAATTGTCATCGTTATGGGCAAGACCGATTTTGATGCCCCAAGGCATGCACAACAAAGTATGGTCTTGGTTCCCATGGATACACCAGGGCTTAAAATCATCAGGCATTTACCGGTTTTTGGCTATAGCGATTCGCCTGAAGGCCATGCGGAAATTTTATTAGAGAACGTCCGAGTCCCAAAATCGAATATATTGGTTGGTGAAGGAAAAGGATTTGAAATTGCCCAAGGGCGTTTGGGACCCGGTCGTATTCATCATTGTATGCGGCTTATCGGCATGGCACAACGATCCTTGGAACTCATGTCGGAACGGACAGTGCAACGCAAGCCTTTTGGTCGCACCTTGGATACCTATAGTAGTATCCGACAGGATATTGCAAAATCGGCTTGTGCCATAGAACAAGCACGTTTATTGACACTTTCTGCTGCCGATAAAATGGATAAATCGGGCAACAAGGAAGCAAAAAACCTCATAGCCATGATCAAAATCGTGGCCCCGACCATGGCTCTAAAAGTGATTGACCGCGCCATACAAATCATGGGAGGTAAGGGGGTTAGCGATGACACTCCTTTGGCACATTTCTATGCCTCGGCACGTATACTGCGATTGGCCGATGGCCCGGATGAAGTCCATATGAGTCAATTGGGAAAAAACACCATTAAAAAATACAATTCGCTCTAATTATGGAAGTGACCCCAACCACAAAACCGGTCCGCAAAGGCGAGGGACTTCCTAAAAAACAGATAAAACAGTTTTTATTGGAGTACGGACTCATTAATTCCGCCGAGAGCGACCTAAAAGTGTATCAGTTTTCGAACGGTTATTCCAATTTGACCTATTTGTTACAAATTGAAGGCAAGGAGTTGGTACTTCGTAGACCTCCGTTTTCAGCGCCAAAACGCGGTCATGATATGGGTAGGGAGTATAAAGTGCTACAACATTTGAATCCAGTTTTTGACAAGACACCAAAAGTCTATGTGTATACCGAAAACAAAACTATTTTAGGGGCTCCTTTTTATATTATGAGTAAAATTGATGGCGAAATAATAACGACGAAAACCGCCAGGCAAAAAGCCATAACACCACATGCCTTTAAAACCATTGCGAATACTTGGCTGGATACTTTTGTTGCGTTTCATCAAATAGATTATAAAGCTGCTGGCCTTGCCGATTTAGGAAGACCGGAGGGCTATGTAGAACGACAGGTCACCAATTGGGGCAAGCAATACCTTGTAGCGGCAACTGATAATGTTACCGTGGCAAAAAAAGTAATGGAATGGATGCAGGAGAATCAACCAAAAAACTACAATCATAGCCTTATACACAACGATTTTAAATATAATAATGTAGTATTTAAGGATGATAGTTGGACCGAAATTTCAGCGCTATTGGATTGGGAAATGTGCACGCTCGGAGATCCTTTGATGGACTTGGGTACATCCTTGGGCTATTGGATTACTGCCGATGACCCCGATATTATGAAACAAGGACTCCCCTCGCCCACCGTGATGGAAGGTAATCCTTCCCGAACGGACATTGTACAGCAATATGCCCTTAAGAGCGGTAGAAGCATAGACAACTTGGTTTTTTATTATGTGTACGGACTATTTAAAATTGCGGTCATCGCACAGCAAATCTATTACCGTTACAAACATGGCTATACAAGCGACCCAAAGTTTGCGCAGCTCAATAAAGCGTCGGAATTATGTTGTACCAACGCTTGGCAGGCCATTCAAAAAAATCAAATCGATGATTTGTATTGAAATAGTCTAATGCATTGAAAAATAGCTGAAATGGAAAGATTAACTATTTGATTGGATTGTAAAAATTGAAGGATTAAGGAGAAATATAACAAAGTGATTCCCGCCTTTTCTGAAACAAGTTTAGCACAAGCGCGGAAATGAAAATAAAAGACGTATTAATGAATCTAAAAAATAAAGTAGTCATTATCACAGGTGCCGGAAGTGGTATCGGAGCTGCCACGGCAAAACTATTTGGAACACATGGCGCCATAGTCGTTGTTTCGGATATCCACCTAGAGAACGCCTTAAACACAGCTAGCCAAATAGTAGCGGCTGGCGGCAAAGCAGAAGCTATACAAACCGATGTTACTCAATTTGATGCGGTTGGAGCATTAATTTCTAAAACAGTGGCAACCTATGGCCAATTAGATGTGATGGTAAATAATGCTGGAATCGGCGGAAAGCAACAACTAAAAACCGCAGAACATACCCATGACGATTGGCATAATGTGATTGCCGTGAACCAGACTGGTGTTTTTTATTGTATGAAAGTAGCCCTGCAACAGATGACGGCGCAAGGACATGGAAACATAGTAAATGTGGCATCTTTAGCGGGATTGAAAGCATCTGGCAACAACCTTTCGTATAGCGCCAGTAAATATGCCGTTGTGGGGATGACCAAATCCGCCGCCTTGGAATACGGCCGAAAAAAAATCCGCATTAATGCGGTTTGTCCGGGTTTTACCAATTCCGCTTTATTGAATCAATTATTGGCATCTAGCCCCACCATAGAAGAAAAAATCAAACACATGATTCCCATGGGCCGCTTTGGAGAAGCCGATGAAATTGCAGAAGCTATTTGTTGGCTCGCCTCCGATAGCTCTAAATTCGTAACTGGACAAACCATCACCTTAGATGGAGGTACATCTTTATAATTAACTATGCAAAACGTAATACTTACACAAAAAGAAGGCTATACCGTAGTTCAAATGAACCGAGGAAAAGTGAACGCCATCAACCGTGATATGGTACGTGAACTCCGCCAAGTGTTTGCTTCCTTAGAAAAAGACCCTGGGGTAAAAGGTGTGATACTATCGGGGCAACCACACTATTTTTCTGCTGGACTGGATTTAATTGAACTGTTTCAATACAACAAAGGAGAAATCACTTCTTTTTTTACCGATTTTGGCGCCTTATATCTGGAGCTGGTGCAGTTCAAAAAACCTTTTATCTCTGCCATTACCGGCCATTCGCCAGCGGGTGGTTGCGTATTAGCTGTTACGAGCGATAATCGCTATATGGCTGAAGGCGACAAATATGTTATTGGGCTCAATGAAGTAGCCGTCAACATACAAATCAGTCAAAACCTAACCGAGATTTATGCCTTTTGGATGGGTAATGGACGGGCCAGTCGCTATATCATGGAAGGTAAATTATTATCAGGAAAAGAAGCCTTGGCTGCCGGCTTGGTAGATGAATTAGTTCCCTTGGAAAGTGTAGTAGATCGTGCCGAACAGCAAATGAAAAAATATTTGCAAGCCGACCAAGAAATTCTAGTGAACACCAAATACAAGGTTCGAAAACACCTACTGGACAAACTAGATTTAAAAGCGGAAAATGCACTAAAGGAAGCCTCGGAGCTTTGGTGGAAACCTGATATCAGAGCTAAAATGGAAGCCTATGTGGATAGTTTTTCCAGTAAAAAAAAGTGATAGGCATAGTAATAGACACACGTCTTGATTCGATTATAAAGAGCACAAAATAATACAGTACAAAAACGGACTCCCGCCTTCGCAGGAATGACATAAAAATATCATTTAATGAACAAACAACTATTATTTGTAAAAAGACCCATAGGAGACGCAGATGCTACCACTTGGGAATTGGCAAGTAACCCAATTCCAGAAATTGAGGAAGGGCAACTCTTGATAAAACAACATTATGTATCCTTAGACCCTGCCATGCGCGGATGGATGAATAATTCTAAATCCTACATTGCCCCAATGGAAATAGGTTCGGTGATGCGAGCTGGCTCGGTCGGTGAGGTCATCGCATCAAAAAATCCAGATTTTCAAGTGGGTCAGTACGTTGCAGGCATCGGTGGCGTTCAGCAATATGCGGTAACCGACGGACAAGGCTATTACCCTGTAGACCCTAAAATGGCTCCTTTACCTACGTATATTGGAACTTTAGGAATGACTGGAATGACTGCTTATTTTGGCATTACAGAAGTTGGAAAAATAAAAGAAGGGGATGTGGTGTTGGTTTCCGGCGCTGCAGGCGCCGTAGGTAGTATTGTAGGGCAAGTAGCAAAAATCAAAGGCTGTACCGTAGTGGGAATTGCCGGTGGAGCCGATAAATGCAAATACGTGGTAGAAGAACTCGGTTTTGATACCTGTATCGACTACAAGAACGAAAATGTGGCAACCAAGTTGAAAGAATATTGTCCAAAAGGAATCGATGTGTATTTTGATAATGTAGGCGGCGATATCTTGGACATCGCTTTGACTAGATTACGTCGCCACGCGCGCATAGTGATCTGTGGTGCCATTTCCCAATACAATAACAAAACTGCGATAAAAGGACCTAGCAACTATTTATCACTGCTCGTAAACCGCGCTAGCATGCAGGGTATGGTGGTATTTGATTATGCAGATCGTTATAAAGAAGGTGCCCTGCAGCTTGGTACATGGATGGCCGAAGGCAAGTTAAAAAGCCGCGAAGCTATTTATGAAGGTATTGAAAACTTTCCTGAGACTTATAATCGCTTGTTTACCGGAGACAAGAAAGGAAAGTTAGTATTGAAGGTGATAGAATAATCGCTAAACGCCCGAATTATCAAAGCAAACAGCGAAAAGTAAAAAAAATGAAAGCAATACGATGCAATAATTACGGCCCTCCTTCCTCCTTAACCTTGGAAGAAGTAGTAAATTTAAAACCAGACAAAAAAGAGGTGTTAGTCCGTGTGAAAGCTTGCGGTGTTAATTTTCCGGATACACTCATCATTCAAGGCTTGTACCAATTCAAGCCGGAGTTACCTTTTACTCCAGGCAGTGATGTAGCGGGCGTTGTAAAGGCAATAGGGGAAGACGTAAAGCATCTAAAAGTAGGCGATGAAGTGTTTGGTTTTGTGGCCCATGGCGCCATGGCCGAGGAAGTTTTAATACCTGCCAATGCGTGTTTTCTCAAACCAAAGCAAATGGACTTCCCTGTAGCCGCATCTTTTATGATGGCCTACGGCACTTCATTTTATGCGCTAAAAGACCGCGCTAAAATACAAAAAGAGGAAACCTTGCTCGTCTTAGGAGCTTCGGGTGGTGTTGGCCTTGCTGCTGTGGAACTGGGTAAACTTATGGGTGCGCATGTTATTGCTGCAGCCTCTTCAGATCAAAAATTGGAGCTCTGCAAACACTACGGTGCCGATGAAACAATCAACTACAGTAAAGAAGATTTAAAATCGACCATAAAAGCTGTGACAAAAAACAAAGGAGTGGATGTTATCTATGACCCCGTAGGTGGCTCTTATTCAGAAGCAGCCTTTAGGGGCATGGCTTGGAACGGTAGGTATTTGGTCGTAGGGTTCGCCTCGGGAGAAATTCCCAAACTACCCCTAAACCTACCTTTGTTAAAAGGGGCTTCCGTAGTAGGCGTCTTTTGGGGCGGCTTCGCCATGGGACAACCCAAAGAAAATATGCAAAACACCATAACCTTAATGCAATGGTATGCTGAAGGTAAATTAAAACCTCATATCGATAAAATATATTCCCTTGCCGATGCCCCAAAAGCATTGAAAGCCATGATGCAGCGAAAAGTAAAGGGAAAATTAGTAATTCGTGTGGCCGATTAAAAGTGAGCTTAAAATTAAGAAAAAAGAAGCAAGAGACTAGAAACAAAAAATAAATATGAGACTAAAAGATAAGGTCGCCATTGTTACGGGTGGTGCAAGAGGTATCGGACAAGCCATTGCGGAATTGTTTGCAAAGGAAGGAGCAACAGTTATTATTATTGATTTGTTGCCCCAAGGGCAACACGTTGCAGAAGATATTATTGCCAGTGGTAGTGTAGCAGAATATCATGCTGTTTCGGTTACAGATAAAATAGGAATTGACACCCTGTTCGAAAACATCAACACCACCCATGGTAAAATTGACATCCTCATCAATAATGCAGGCATTACCAGAGACCGTACTTTAGAAAAAATGAGTATGGACGAGTGGGATGCCGTTATTGACGTGAACTTGAAAGGGGTGTTTATTTGCTCCCAAGCTGTTGCTCCCTATATGAAGGCTAATAACTACGGACGCATAGTTAGTGCAGCATCCAATGTAGGGCTACGTGGAAATTTTGGGCAGACCAACTATGCCGCCACCAAAGCGGGAGTTATTGCCATGGCTAAGACATGGACCATGGAACTAGGTAAGTTTGGCATTACAGCCAACGCCGTGGCACCAGGTTTTACACTGACCGACATGGTCGCTGACATTCCGGAGGCCCATTTAGACGCAATTAAAGCAAGTATTCCACTTAAAACCGCTGCACAACCTATCGATATTGCCTACGGCTATCTATACCTTGCCTCAGACGAGGCTCGATTCGTATCAGGAATTTGTCTTACCATTGATGGCGGAACGGCTAGATAATTAAACCGTGCGTAAACTACTTAATGATTTAAACATACAGGAAAGGTGTTATTTGGCCATTATAAATGAAAGTAAGCAGTTGCTATAAGCAGTAACTGAGCTTGTTAATTTTAGTACTGCCAACTGCAACTGGGAACCGCTTACTTTTGAAAGACAGCTTCACTAATCTCATAAGCTAACATCACAGAACTGGTTTTGACTTAATTTAAGAACAACAAAAACTATGGCACAACTACATATTGTAAATTTTACCGAGTTCAAAAGTTTGGTAGGCAAAGAAATTCCTGCGGGAGCATGGTTGACAATAAGCCAAGAAATGATTAACGATTTTGCGAAGGCTACCCAAGATTTTCAATGGGTGCACGTGGATCTTGAGAAAATCAAAAAACATTCGCCATTCAAAAAAGCAATTGCCCACGGCTTTATGTCAGTTTCACTTTTATCCAAACTATTGACAGACCTCATAACGGTAGATTCAGCAACAATGGGCGTCAATTACGGATTGAATAAAGTACGGTTTCCAAGCCCTGTTTTGGTCGACAGCCAAATTCGACTACACACCGTCATTTCTGCAATGGATGCGTATGGCGATAACGGATTAAAAATTACTTGGAACTGCACAGTAGAAATCCAAGGTACAGAAAAACCCGCCTGTGTAGCGGAATTTTTAAGTCTGATGTTTGAGTAACCCATACCAACCTACAACTACATGTCTTTCTATCAAAAAATAGCTAAAATAGGCACCCGATTCGTTGCCAAAGAACTACTCTTCAAATAGGATTTCAACTGGTCTCCCATGTACCGTAGGAGTTCTGGAAAAATCATTGGTATTTCGAAAGACATGTTACGTATCAGTATCAAAGCCAGCTACACGTACAAAAACAAAAATTTTGTAGGTTCCATTTTTTGGGGAAGTATGTTTGCGGCGGTAGACCCTATACCTATCGTACAGCTCATGCAGCTCTTAGGCGATGATTATATCGTTTGGGACAAGTTGGCCAGAAATCTATTTCAAACGCCCTGCACGTAAAGCCTTGTATGCCGATTTCTGTTTTGACCCTCGTGAGCTAGACAACATAAGGAAGATGGTAAGGGAGCAAAAGGAAATCGATATTGTAAAGAAAACGAAACTTACCGACAAGCAGAAAAACCGTATACTGTGAAGTACGCAAAACTATCTACATAGCAGAAAAAACATGCTTTAAGCAAAAAAGAAAACTTGGGAAGGCAACGGTATAAAACAGCGGGATTATTTGTATATTAAACTGTTTTTCATCGATTTACAATTAAATTAACCAATCCCATACTGCACCATGAAAAGACTCTTTGACCTTTTGTACCACCAAGTTGCCAATTTCCCTATTGATAATGCTTTAAACGCACGGGATGCCGACGGCCAATGGATATCTTATAGTTCACAAAAGGTACTAGAATCTGCAGAGTTGGCAGCTTCAGGATTATTGAATTTAGGGTTTGAACCTGGAGACAAAATTGCGATTACGTCCTATAAAAATCGCCCAGAATGGGTCATTATGGATTTTGCGATACAAATGGTAGGAATGATTAGTATTCCCATGTATCCGACTATCAGCCCAAGCTAATACGAATATATTTTGAATGAAGCCGAAGTAAAAGCTGCTTTTTGTGGTGGACTAGATTTGTTCGACAAACTAACACAAGCACAAAAAAATAGCCCTAAGCTGACGCGTATTTACGCATTTGACAAAGATTCAAAAGGGCCTTTTTGGGAAACTGTATTCGATACCTCAAAACAAAATGAGGTAGAAGAAATAAAGTCAGGTATAAAATCGGAAGACTTGGCCACCATCATATATACCTCCGGTACCACCGGAAACCCGAAAGGGGTGATGTTGACACATAAAAACATCCTGCATGTTATTCTGGAAACTTCCAAATTTCTTCCGTTGGAGCAAAGTGAAAAAATCATCAGCTTTTTGCCGTTATGTCATGTCTATGAGCGTGCGGTTTCCTTTGCTTATTGTTATAAGGGTGCTGCAGTTCATTTTTGTGGCACCGACAACCTAAGCGGACCAGATGGAGATTTAGCAAGCGTGGCGCCTGTAGTCTTCACTACCGTTCCCAGATTATTGGAAAAAGTCTATGAGGCCATTTACAATAAAGGGCTTGCCCTTGAAGGAATAAAGAAAAAGCTCTTTTTTTGGGCTTTGAACCTCACCGATGATTTTGAGCTAGACCAAAAACGTTCCAGTACCAAAAAACTACAATGGAAGATTGCGGATAAACTTATCTTCAGCAAATGGCGCGATGCTTTAGGAGGTAACATTCGCATGATTGTTACGGGGGCTGCTCCTTGTCCATCAAACATACTTCGTGTTTTCTGTGCAGCCGGGATCCCTGTACGCGAGGCCTATGGACTTACAGAAACCTCGCCCACCCTAACTATCAATAGTTTGGAACCCGGCGGCACCTTTATTGGGACAGTAGGATATGCCATTCCTGGAGTTTCCCTCAAAATAGACCTGTCAGATGGTAACTACGCCACCGACGAAGGAGAGATTTTAGCACATGGACCCAATGTAATGGAAGGCTACTACAAAAAACCAAAAATCAACGCCCAAGTCTTTAAAGAAATCGATGGTGAAAAATGGTTCTGTACGGGCGATATAGGTAAATTAATTAAAAATGCCACAGGCAACGAATTCCTAAAAATAACAGATCGTAAAAAGGAGCTATTGAAAACCTCCGGAGGTAAGTATGTTGCCCCTGCCCCAATTGAAAATAAAATGAAAGAAGACTTCTTAATCGAACAAATGATGGTGGTGGGCGACAAGCAAAAATTTGTGACCGCCCTTATTCTTCCCTCTGAAGCGTCACTAAAAAATTGGTGTCAGCACAAAAAATTAGGTTGGAGTACTTTGGATGACATGATACAGCATAAAGACGTCATCTCCAAATATCAAAAAGTGATTGATGCCTACAATCCTCAATTCAGTCATATTGAACAGGTAAAAAAGTTTAAACTCATCAGTTCACCATGGCTGCCCATACATGAAGATGGTGCTGAAGCCGAACTTACTCCTACCCTTAAATTAAAAAGAAGGGTCATCCGCGAGAAGTTTAAAAATGACATTACAGCACTTTATTCATAGCATGGTTTTATACTATTTATGAGTTTGAAGTAATCCCATCTGTGACTAAAGAATATAATTTGGTTTGGTGGTAATACATCCTGATTAATTCATTGTGTTTTCAGAAACGCTGAAGGTTTTTGTAAGTGTTATTGGTTTACCATAAGAGGTAAATCCGTTCAGCATAATCTCATATTCACCTTCCACATCTGACGTAAAAAACTCAAATTCATAGCTATTTTTATCGATTACCACATGGGGTTTCCAAAAAAGAAGGCTGCGATAATCTGGAATTCTAGAAAATTCGTTGGCTTCCACATCATAACTTTGATTATAATAATTTTTTATCGGTTCTGATTTTTTAAAATTGATAACAGAACTGTTTTCATAGGCATGTGTTTCTAGATAATCACCGTTAAAGGTTTCTACCGAAACAATTCCCTGATACTCGCTACCACCAAGAACAAACTTATCCCGTATCAAGCTAATTTTCTCTATGTTACGTGCATCAAAGGTTCTTATTTTTTCGTGGTTGGGTATAAAAACGCCATCTATTAAAATAATCGAGGGGAAATTGTTAAACTCTTCGTCATAGGTTTCGAAGTCCTGTGCCACCTTCACATAGTCGTCTCCCTTACCCCCATTCCTGTACCCAGCATTAGTGACAATTTCTACCATGGTTTCTTCAAAAGTAGGAAAGCGGGTATACTCGTCCAAAATAAGGGTTTCCGGTATTCCGCCATCAAAAGGATCGATGGAATCCCCTTGTAAAATAGAATCCGGTTTTACCTGAAAAAAATGATTTTCAATTTGATTATGAACACTTCGGGCTGCAATAGTTTCTTTATCTTCTGCGGATAAAGTATAATCTAAGAAGGTCAACTCCGACAAATCCAAATCACCAATAGTTCCCTTTTTAATATCATACTTGGCCGATTCATCTTCCACTTGAACCACTGCCGTTGAAACCTTATAATCCTTTCTCAAGTAGGAATAAAAATTACCGTCGTCATCGGTCCTTGAGAATTTCAATAAAAATTCCTTTCCAGGGATGGATATAACCACAGGTTTATCCACCGCAGGACTGCCGTTGGCATCTGTTACTTTCCCATAGAAAAGCTCGCCACGCTGTTCTGGTAAAAATAGACTATCGCCTACCTGCTGTTTCAACTGTCCCTCGGTATTAAAATAGGCATCGGCATAGTTCGTAGCATCCATGAAAGAATCCTTTCCCAGATACTCTTTGTTCATAACCTTTACCGTGTACGCTCCATTTCCTAAATAACCTTTATAATTTTTTAAGGATAGTTTTACTTTCTCTCGTTTGCTATAGCTTGTTTTATCGATAGAAAATGCAACGGTAGAAGAATCAATGGCTTTGTTCTTTGGACTTAATGCTTCTTTGCTTTTATTACTTTCCTTAGTATTGCCGGACAATAATTTAGATTGATCGGCCAGATAGGGGTTTATGATGACGATATCGTCCTTAAATACTTGTGTTAGCCCATTATTTTTCATCCATTGCGTATACCCCAAAAGCTTATATGTGCCCGATGGCACATTGGCCGAAATAAAGAAATCGCCTTGTCCTAGACCTTGTTGCATCTTTAATTTATGCTCAAAAACATATTCCTTTTCATCGTTGACCAAGGCAACGTATGCCAGTCTGCTGATATTCGTAAGTTTATTGCTCTGCGCATTAAAACAGTATAGGGCATAATAAAAGTATTCTCCGGCAAAAACTACGGGCCCGGTATGGTCTATATACATCTTTTCTTGGGGAAGTTTTTTTAAACTTTCCAACTCGGACGGAGTTTTTACGACATACTGAGACGAACCTTCGAGGGAATACATCAGAAAAACCAAACTCAAAACAATTATTCTATTCATAACTCTCCAATTATTCTATCCAAAAATCAGGTATTTCATTACTTCCTAAAACCGTACAATCTCCGCAGGCCCTACGCGCGGTTAAATAAGGGCCAGCAGGCAAGCCTACTTCACCTTCATTATCACGTACGTATATAAAAAAGCCACTATCTATTGCATCCATTAAAGGTGAGTCTCCAGCGGGATTAATGGTTGGTGGTGCACCCAAAAAAACACAACCTATCGCATACGGGGGTAAATTCTCATCAGGAAAAAAATCTTCGTAGTTAAAGAAAATCCTTCCTTGGCTTGCGTTAGCTACTTCAAAATAGCCAAGTACTTTTTCAACAGGATTACTCGTGTTCGATATATTGCCTTCAATAAACCCCGGTTGAATTTCGGTAAAAAGACTTTCGTTACCTGATTGCTCCTCCAAGATACGGTAAAAAGAATAGGCATCCGGAGTCTGAACCAGTTGCCTTACCAATATACTGTACCGGTGGCTGATGATAAAATCATCTCTTGGGATAAACCGTACTAGATTTCTACTTACCTTGTTTCCAGACCTATTTAGGTCTAGTGCTTGTATGATGCGATTACTCGGTTGCGTGCCATAACATATGCGCTCTTCTTGCTCTCTAGGAACCAAGGCAAAGTCATAAGGCGGATTTCGATTGGTCACTATCATATCAAAAGGAGACCATAGGGGCGCAATAATCTTAAAGGTTTCTTCATACTGGTAACGCAAAAAAGGCGCCTCGCTAGGCATGATTTCAGCATCTGCATAAATAGCTATTCCTTCAATGCCTAAATCATCGGTTATCCGTTCTGCGTAAACCGCCGTCAACGTAGCGTTTTCAGGAAGAGAAACCAATTCAGATGCATACGAATTACCTTCGGCAGTCTGTATATTCAACTGGTACGCTACATTTGGTAGTGCTTGAAAAGATTCATCGGACGCATAACGCCCCGGCTCTATTTCAGAAAATAAAAAAGTAATTCCATTACTATCAATAACAGAAACATTCGCATTTTGAGCCACGGGTTGTATGGAGTCGTTGGCAAAACTCCTACCTTTTCCCAAAAGCACTTCCTGCTGTTTTAATTCATTGGTAAGGGTAGCTTCTACAACCAACAGTATTTCAATAGTCTCTCCACTTTGTATTTCACTGGAAATATCAAAGGGTTCTACGCAGCTTGATACTGCTAACATTGTCAAAATTCCTATGTAACTAATTTTTCTCATTCTTCTGTCCAAAATTTAGGTACTATAATACTTCCAAATACACGGCAATCAACACATCCCAAAGGTTTGACAAAAAATGGTGCAGCCCCACCCAAACCTTCTCTAAGTATATACTCTTCATAATCCTCGTTATCCGCATGATAGGCATACAACCCAGTTAAAATTCCGTCGATTAAAGGGGAACCGGCAGTCCCATCGATTATAAATTCGCCACCCTCTGGCACGGGTGTTATATGGAACCCTTCTGGATACAATGGTGGTGCTCCTGTAGCGCAATTCGTCAGGTAAGGAGGCAAAGGTTCGTTTGGGAAAAAGTCCTCATATTCAAAAAATATTCTCTTCTCACTGTAAGAGCTCAATTCAAAATACCCAAAAACAATGGCCATATCGGAATTTTGAACAGCTATATTACCTTCTAACCGTCCTGTTTGAACATTACTAAAAATTCCTTCTATACTTGAGAAATCTTCTAGTAAACCAAAGAATGAGGCTGCATTAATATCATGATGGTATTGTTTGACCAAAATGCTATACCGATGAGAAATAGCATAATTCTCACTTCCTAAAAATCGCACCTCAAAATCATCTAAATTATTGGCATCGAGAACAGCCGTTGATGCAAGAATGATATCGTTAGACTTGTTGTTGCCGTAGCAAACATTTACTAGTTCATCGCGAGAAGCAATGGTAACTTCCCAACCATCACCGTCATTAATATCGTAGTCAATTTCATCCCAATCAAAAGGGTTCACATATGGAGCAACAATTTTATAGGTCTCCTCATATTCATAGCGAAAGTAATTTGGCCTATTGGACGTATCCTCATTATCAACTAAAATAGCAATACCCTCCTTTTCAAAGCCATTAACTCTTCTTTCCGCACGAAGGTCCTTTACTTCGACCTTGCCAGGTAAACTAGCTTCATTTGAGGTATATCTAACACCATCTATAGTTAGAACTTCTAAGGTATACATCTTATCCTGCTCTAGTGTTATGGCACCATTGGTACTATAGGCACCTGGCGTAATTTCCAAAAAATCAATACGATTACCCAATTCATCTGAAATACCGACCTGTGCCCCTTTTTCAGGCAATGGCTCAAACGCTTCCAAAGAAAAAGTACGTGATAAAAAAATAGTATGCTCCCTGTTCTGGTCAGAAATTCTGGCATCGACGACTAGTGCACCCGCTAAAGCATCAGTTATATTTTCAGCCTCAAATTCTTCTATACAAGCCGATAAGCCGAAGCATATACTGCCTGCAAAAATCCATATTACTATATTTGGTCTTGTTTTTATCTGCAAAAGTTAAAATTTAAAATTATACGTTATAGAAGGTATAGGAACTGCAAATATGGAACTTTGCAGAGCCTTGACTTCCCCGTTATCGGTTACAAAAAATACGGAGTAGGGGTTGTTTCTTCCCAGTACATTATACACCGAAATGGTCACAAAGCTATGGGCCAGTTTGTTCTTTTTATGGTTGCCCTCAATATTGAAGCCTAGGTCTAACCGATAGAAATCAGGAATTCGAAATTCATTACGGTTACTAAAGGCAACAAAATCGGCATTATTGAATCTAAAGGTTCCTATGGGATAGGTTACCGGGCGCCCGGTCTGGTATACAAAATTGGCCGATAGGCTGTACCGCTTGCTAAACTTATAGTTGGTGATTAAGCTTACATCATGTGGCTTATCAAAGTTGGAAGCAAAGAAATCCCCGTTGTTGACACGTTCCTCGCTAAACTCACTATCGAACCGATATAGACTTCTGGAATAGGTATAGCTCAACCAACCATTAAAGTCGCCCCTGTTCTTTTTCAGTAGCAGCTCAACTCCGTAGGCCTTACCATCACCTTGAAGCACTTCCGTCTCCACATTTTCGTTCAGGAACAGGTCGGCACCTGTCTTAAAGTCAAGTACATTATCCATTCGTTTATAGTACCCCTCCAGACTCAGTTCATACTCATTATTCTTAAAGTTCTTATAGATTCCTAAAGAGGCTTGATACCCTTGCTGGGGCGCTATATTGAGGTCGGACAACTTCCAAGTGTCTATAGGCGAGACTGTGGTATTATTGGACAGCGTATGCAAGAACTGATATGAATTATTGAAACTTGCTTTAATGGACAAGTCCGGTTTTAACAAATAACGTACAGAAATTCGAGCTTCCGGCCCGCCATAGGTTTTTACCACATCGCCACTACCATAACTTATGGTGTCCAATACGGTGGACTCATTTTTGGGTAACCCATCTTGATAGGTACGCTGGGTACCAGACCCCAAGGCGGCGAAAAAGGCATACCGTAGTCCAACATTAACCAGAAGCTTTTCGCTGAGCGTAATTTCGTCTCCTACAAACAGTGCACCTTCCAAGGCCTGTTCCTGATCTATAAAATTAGCTGTGACATTGGAATCGCCTCCTGTAGGCTGTATGCTGCCCGGATTTACCGCGTAGAATTTTGTAGAAATACCGTAGTCCAATTTATGTTTTTCATTAAGCAGGGTGCGCAGCTTATACTTGAGTTCCGTTTCCTCTATGGTATAGTCGAGATCAAAATCGGTATTGGCCTCACTATCAAAATCGATTCCGAAACCATAGCGACTATTACCGACGATAAGGGCGGAATTAGTTTTCTCGTTATACCTGTGGTCCCAGCGTGCCGAAAACAATCGGTTATCATAGTTATACAAGGAGTCAGAGGTGATACTAAAAGCATCCCGACTGTAATAAGCGGTGGCTTTAACCTCATTGTTGTCATCCATACGGTTATGGTACTTCAGGATACCGTCAAAGAAAGAGGCCTGGCTATTGTTCAGGGATTCGTCATCAAGGGAGCGCAAAATCCAATCGGCATAGGCTCCCCTAGCGCCAACGACCAAGGAGGACTTATCTTTTTGTAACGGTATTTCTAAGGCTAAATTTGCGGTAACAGGACCTATAGATGCTTCACCCGAAACCTCCTCAACGTTTCCGTTTTTTGTGCGGATGTCAAAAACAGAGGATAGACGGCCTCCAAATTCTAAGGGTACGGCTCCTTTGTATATATCAACGCCTTTGGTCGTAAATGGATTCAAGGCCTGAAAAATACCGAAAAAGTGTTGTGGATTGTAAATCACAGCATCGTCTAAGAGCACGAGATTCTGGTCCGTTTTCCCACCCCGAACATTTAGGCCTGTAGCCCCTTCACCTGCCGACGATATGCCTGGAAGTGCTTTCGCTACTTGTAAAACATCTCGCTCTCCTAGTACCAAGGGAATGTTTTTAGATTCCTCGGAATCGATTTGCTCACTCCCTGTTATCGCATCTTCCACGTTTTTAGCGGCATCGGCCTCGACCACTACCTCATCTAATTGCTGCAGGCCTTCTTCCAGCACCAAGTTAAGGCTGCCATCACTGTACATGATTACTTCACGTTCGGTAGAAGCGATTCCCATGGCTCTAATGCTTAACACATTATAACCTGCGGGCAACTCCAACTCAAAATCTCCTTGGGTATTGGTCACGCTCAACATATTCGTACCCTTGATCCTAATGGCAAGATCTTCTATAACCGTTCCCGTTCTAGCATTAAAAGCTTTGCCATTTAGCATATACGCTGATTTCAGTTTTGTAACATCAGCCTTACCTACCCTGGAAACAGCATACTCTTTTTGTGTTTGGCGCACATCCTCATTAAAAAAGGTAGGAGGCGGTACGTTTCTAATACCCCTAGTCGTTTCAGTATTTACATTGGTGCTGTCCCTGCCAAAAAAATACAGTGGTAATTCATCATATACAATCGTATTTTCCAACAGTATGATGCGTTTCTCATTTTCAAGTATGTGATAGTTTAAGGGAGTACCTTCCAAAACCTTGTCTAGAACGGAAAAAATAGCTTCATTGTTAACCGTGAGCGTAACCGAATCCTGAGCGACCCAATCCTTTAAAAAAAAGAAGTTATAGCCACTTTTTTTCTCCAAATCCAAAATCACCTCTTCAAGCGATACCTGGTTGTATACGCCTGACACAACAACAGGTTCTTGACCAGCTAGCGGTAATACTCCTACAAAAAAGAAGACAAAAAGTAATATTCTTACCCTATGCATATTTATGGAAAATGAGGACAAACGTATGTGAGAAGCTATTATATTCTGAAACTTAAAAAGAATTGTCATGTGGTTGTGTTCTGATTGATTTACTAAAAATACAAAAGTAAGCCTAGTAATACCGTTAAAGAAGATGGCTTTTTTTTGTCTATTTTAACATAATATATTATATTTTTATAACTGTTATAAGCAAAATATTGAGAATTTCATAAAGCCATAGATACCTAGTCAAATCCTTATCCAACTTGGGTTGCTATCCTGCTCCAAGAACTATATATTTTGTACTTCAGAACTAATGGTAAAGGCAACTACCTCCTTCTATACTGCTCTTGGCTGTACTACTATTTATTATTGTTGACTCCATATTATCAATTGAACATAGGAACAAAAGGTTACTCGATAATACAAGCTTACACTGCCTTTACCTACAACCCACAATTTTTAATGAACATGATTTTTTGTTATAGCTTTTTTTATTTGAAATGAAACTCTCAAAATTTGCTGCGTAGAAACCTAAGCTTTGGTTAGCTTCTAACTATTTGTTTCGTTCTGATAAAACAGGTGAATCTTTGTTTCGGTATCTAAAAGACATGTCTACTCCTATGACCTCCTCCAATATTTAGATACTGGTTTCAACTAGAGAATCTGATCTATTTCCTTAAAATAATTCTTGCTCCGTGTTAAAACCGTTCTATTTTTTTGATATCCCGAAGTCCATCAAATTTGATACAGTCTGAAATCAAAATTTTTCCCAGTAAAATTTATACCTTTAGGACAACCGAAAATGAATTTTTAAAATGAAAAGAACATCCAATCGTATCCCATCTATCACATTTGGCCCAATTATACTTCTTGTGTTGATTAGCTTATTTTTTTATTCCTGTGCAGAACAGGAAAAGGATGACACTCCATGGGTTTCTCTTTTTGATGGGGAAACATTGAACGGATGGACGCAAAAAGGTGGTGAAGCTACCTACGAAGTAAGAGAAGGTACCATTGTAGGATCTACGGTCTCCAACACGCCAAACTCTTTTCTTACTTCGGATAAAATGTATGGCGATTTTATCTTGGAACTGGAATACAAGGTAGACTCTAGTATGAACTCTGGCATACAGATACGTAGCAATAGCTATCCCCATTACAGAAACGGAAGGGTGCATGGCTATCAAATTGAAATAGACCCTTCAGACAGGGCTTGGAGCGCTGGTATTTATGATGAATCTAGAAGAGGATGGTTACATCCTCTTTCGGATGAAAACACCGCAGCAAAACAAGCCTTCAAACAAAACGGCTGGAACCACTATCGTATAGAAGCGCTAGGGGATACGCTTAAGACATGGATTAATGGTGTTCCAGCTTCCTATTTGGTAGATGACCAAACCGCCAGCGGATTCATTGGGCTGCAGGTGCACGCCATCAACAAAGAGCAAAAAGAAGGAACAGAAATCATTTGGAAAAATATTCGCATACTCACGGATAGTCTTGACAGGTATGCTCAAAATAGCCCTTTACCGTTAATAAATAATACAAACCGACTAACCAAAAACGAGTCTGACCAAGGTTGGGAAATGCTTTGGGACGGGCAAACGACCAAGGGCTGGAGAGGTGCAAAATCGGAAAATTTCCCAGAAAAAGGATGGGCTATTGAAGGCGGTGTCCTTACCGTATTATCGTCAGGAGGAGAAGAATCTGCTGCAGGTGGCGATATTGTGACCACAGAAAAATATAATGATTTTGAGTTAATGTTGGATTTTAAACTGACCGAAGGCGCAAATAGTGGTATTAAATATTATGTGGATACGGAACTGAACAAAGGTTCAGGATCTTCCATTGGTCTAGAGTATCAAATTTTAGATGACGAAAAACATCCTGATGCAAAAAAAGGAAGTCACGAGGGTAGTAGAACGGTGGCATCACTCTATGATCTTGTCCAAGCCGATGTAAACAAACCCACAAATCCTATTGGCGAATGGAACACAGCACATATTATCTCAAAAAACAATCAAGTAGAACACTACCTTAACGGAGCTAAGGTGCTGGAATACCAACGTAAAAGTGATATCTACAGAAAACTGGTATCCGAAAGTAAATACCTTACTTGGCCCAATTTTGGGGAATTGGAAAGTGGCCAAATTCTGCTACAGGACCACGGAGACCATGTAAGTTTTAAGAATATTAAAATAAAGCCACTAACCAACAACTAGACCATGACAAACAATAGAAGAGATTTCATCAAAAAGACAACAGCTGGCTCTTTGGCATTAACGCTGGGCGGACTACCATTTTCTGCGATGGCCAATGCTAGGATATTAGGGGCGAACGACCATATTAATTGTGCTGTCATAGGCGTTCGTAGTAGGGCAAAAGCACATGTATTGGCAATTCATGCCAATACCAATGCAAAAATTCTCTACAATTGTGATGTAGACGATGTCATCATAGAAGCGCATAATATCTGGTGCCAAAAGAATATCGGTTATGTTCCTAAAGTGGAAAAGGATTTTAGAAAAATACTAGAGGACAAAGATGTAGATGCGGTATTTATAGCCACTCCAGAACACTGGCATGCCCCAATGGCCATAATGGCTATGCAAGCAGGCAAACATGTATATATAGAAAAACCATGTAGTCACAATCCACATGAGAACGACCTCTTGGTCGCTGCGCAGAACAAATACAGCAAAAAGGTACAAATGGGTAACCAGCAGCGTTCTGCCCTAACGTCCATACAGGCTATTGAAGATATTAGAGCGGGAGAAATTGGCGAAGTTTACAAGGGAGAGGCCTACTATTCCAACAACCGTGGATCTATTGGAAAGGGAAACGAAATTGCTGTTCCAAAAACATTAGATTGGGACCTATGGCAAGGCCCCGCACCACGAGAGTCCTACAGGGACAATATACACCCTTATAACTGGCATTGGTTCAAAACTTGGGGAACTGGCGAAATGCACAACAACGGAACCCATGAGGTTGATATTTGTCGCTGGGCATTAGGTGTCGATTTACCGGAAAGTGTAACTTCCTTTGGTGGAAAATACACCTTTGACGATGACTGGGAATTTGTAGACAACCAACAGGTCACCTTTAAATATCCAGATAACAAATTTATTACTTGGACAGGCCATAGTCGCGGTGTCATTATGCCAGAACAACCAGGCCGTGGTGTAACCATTTATGGAAGCAAAGGAATTATACAATTAGATCGAAATTTCTACAAACAATTCGATTTACAAGGAAATTCCCTCAAGTTTGAATTTGAAAAAGCCCAAAGCGCTACAACGAATACGAGGGGGAAAGGAAACCTGGACGTAGACCATGTAGGTAACTTTTTTGATGCCATACGGCGGGATACCTCCTTGCATGCAGAGATTAACGACGCAAGCATTTCAACCATGCTATGCCACCTAGGCAACATGGCCCAGGATGCAGGCGAAACTTTAAAAATAGACCAAAAGACAGGAAAAGTACTTAACAATGAAAAAGTAATGAAAAGCTGGAAAAGAGAATACGCTAAAGGCTGGGAGCCAAAGTTGTAAACATATTTTGATTTTTGTTTGAGGTATTCTAAAAAGAATATTTTTAGCACCTTTGGGAGGCACGAAGCAAACTGTTCCTTTTATTCAAATCAATAAACAGATTGCTTCATGTTGCTTGCCTCGTGGCAGTACGGTTAGCATGGTTGGTTTAATTTAAATCACTAATATTGAGCATTAAAGACACTAAGGGCAATACACATCAAAGCACACTTACATATTCCTACGATACTGGCCACCAACAGCAAAGAGTGCATTGGTTATCTGACCTAGGGAGCAGTATTTCGCTACTTCCATAAGCTCCTCAAAAACATTCTCGTTGGCCATGGCCTTTTTTTGAAGTGCTTCCAATAAAGCAACTTGGTTTTCCCTATTGTGCAAATGCTCCAATGTTTTAATCTGATATTCCTTTTCTTCGGTGGTGGCCCTAATGACCTCATCCGGCAAAATAGTAGGAGAACCCTTGGAACTCAAGAAGGTGTTAACCCCAATAATAGGAAAATCGCCATTGTGTTTTAGTGTTTCATAATGCAAGCTTTCTTCTTGAATTTTATTGCGTTGGTACATGGTTTCCATGGCGCCCAGTACGCCTCCCCTTTCCGTAATCCTATCAAACTCCAATAGTACAGCTTCCTCAACCAAATCGGTCAGCTCCTCAATAATAAAAGAACCTTGTAGCGGGTTTTCGTTTTGGGTAAGACCCAGCTCTTTGTTGATAATCAATTGTATAGCCATCGCCCTTCTTACAGAATCCTCAGTTGGCGTGGTAATAGCCTCATCGTAGGCATTGGTATGCAATGAATTACAATTATCGTAAATAGCATATAATGCCTGCAAGGTCGTACGTATATCGTTAAAATCTATTTCTTGGGCATGCAAACTCCTACCTGAGGTCTGAATGTGGTATTTCAACATTTGCGCCCTTTCGTTTGCTCCGTATTTATATTTCATGGCCTTGGCCCAAATCTTTCTGGAAACACGACCTATGACCGCGTATTCAGGATCTATACCATTGGAGAAGAAAAAGGATAAATTGGGCCCGAAGGCATTGATATCCATCCCTCTAGAAAGGTAATATTCTACAAAGGTAAAACCATTAGACAAGGTCAATGCCAATTGCGTAATTGGGTTAGCACCTGCCTCTGCGATATGGTAGCCAGAAATGGAAACCGAATAAAAATTACGCACTGCATTGGTAATAAAATATTCCTGTACATCGCCCATGAGTCGGAGGGCAAATTCAGTCGAAAAAATACAAGTATTCTGGGCTTGATCTTCCTTTAGAATATCAGCTTGTACCGTACCCCTGATTTCAGATAGCGTTTTAATTTTTATTTGTTGATAGACTTCTTTTGGCAATACCTGATCTCCCGTAACCCCTAAAAGGAGTAAGCCCAAGCCATCATTTCCTTCAGGTAAATCGCCATGGTATTTGGGCCTTTCAGCATTGGCATACATGGCCTTGATTTTCTTTGTCACCGTTTGCTCCAGTCCTTTATCCAAAATATATAACTCGCATTGCTGATCTATGGCGGCATTCATAAAAAAGGCCAGCAGCATAGGTGCAGGACCATTAATCGTCATGCTTACCGATGTCATAGGGTCGGCCAAGTTGAAACCAGAATAGAGTTTTTTGGCATCGTCCAAGCAGCAAACACTTACCCCTGCATTTCCAATTTTTCCGTAGATATCCGGTCTATAGTCTGGGTCGTTCCCGTAAAGGGTAACGCTATCAAAAGCGGTGGATAATCTTTTTGCAGGAAGTCCCGCACTTACATAATGAAACCTTCTGTTGGTACGTTCCGGTCCTCCTTCCCCTGCAAACATTCTTGTAGGATCTTCTGCCGTTCTTTTAAATGGATATAGTCCGGCTGCGAAAGGGAATTCCCCTGGCACATTCTCCTGTAATATCCATTTCAATAAATCTCCCCAAGCTTCGTATTTTGGCAGTGCGATTTTTGGTATTTGCGAATGGGAAAGCGATGTGGTGTGGGTATCTATTTTTAATTCCTTATCACGTACTTTAAATGTATAAATAGGATTTTTATATCGGGCTACTTTATCCTGCCATTCCAGTATCAATTTCCAATTGTAAGGATCTAAATTCAGCTTTACGCTATCGAACTCTGCCAATAAAAGCGTACAAAGATCAGATGCACCGTTTGTTCGCTTAGCGTCGGTTTCCATTTCCAAGCCTTGCACCGTTAACTCAGGAAGCTGTCCACTTACCGATTCCAAGGTCTTATACATACCATAGAGCTTTTGTGCCGTTTGTGCCTGTGTTACCACATTAGCGTCATAAGACCTATTGCTTTCGGCTATTTCAGAAAGATAGCGTGTTCGGGCCGGTGGTATCACATAGATTTTTTCCGAGGAACCAGATAAAAAATCAATAGAAGAAAGCAATGGTGCTTTTGATTTTCCTACTAACTCGCCCAATACTGCGCTGTACAAACGGTTCATCCCTGGGTCATTGAACTGGGACGCAATGGTGCCAAAAACGGGCAAGTCGTCTTGTTTGGTATCCCAAAGATTATGATTTCGCATGTATTGTTTCTTTACATCGCGGTGCGCATCCAAGGCACCTCTTTTATCAAACTTGTTAATGGCCACCAAATCAGCAAAATCCAACATATCTATTTTCTCCAACTGGGTAGCGGCGCCGAATTCGGGTGTCATCACATAGAGCGATACATCGCTGTGTTCTATAATTTCGGTATCGGACTGACCAATACCAGAAGTTTCCAGAATAATCAAATCGAAATGGGACGCCTTTAATACTTCCACTGTTTTGTTCACATGCTTAGATAGGGCTAGATTGGATTGCCTCGTAGCCAAGCTCCGCATATAGACTCTAGAATCATTAATAGCGTTCATACGAATCCTATCGCCCAAGAGTGCGCCACCAGTTTTTCTTTTAGAAGGATCAACGGATATAATTCCCAAGGTTTTCTCTGGGAAATCCATTAGGAAGCGTCTCACTAATTCATCTACCAAAGAGGACTTACCCGATCCTCCCGTACCCGTAATTCCCAAAACAGGAGTTTTAGAGTCGGCCGCCGCAAGGGCAACCGATGCTAATGCATTTTTAGCCAAATCCGGAAAATTTTCTGCTGCAGAAATAAGTTTGGCTATGGCCTTATGATTCTTTTCGGGAAGCCTTTCAGCCTCGTTATGGATATTATCACCAACTGGAAAGTCCGATTGCTGTACCAAATCATTAATCATTCCCTGTAATCCCATTTCCCTACCGTCATCTGGGGAGTACAAGCGGCAGATACCGTAGTCCATTAATTCCTTAATCTCCTGTGGAAGAATGACACCTCCACCACCTCCAAATATTTTGATATGTTCACTGCCTCGCTCTTTGAGCAGATCATACATGTATTTAAAATATTCGTTATGACCTCCTTGATACGATGTAATACAAATAGCGTTCACATCCTCTTGGATGGCGGTATTCACAACCTCCCCAACGCTACGATCATGTCCCAAATGAATAACCTCCACGCCAGTAGACTGAATTATTCTTCGCATGATATTGATGGACGCATCATGCCCATCAAACAACGAAGCAGCCGTCACAATTCTTATTTTATGAACAGGCTTGTAAGCGGCTATATTTTTCATTATTAAGGATTTAGAATTACCGGACTCTCTCAAATTTAAGACTTTTCTCGTTAGTCAATAAAGTCAACACATGTGAATAATACCCTGGTATTTTTTAAAATAGTAGAGATTTTAAGCAGAATCACTACTTTAAACAAAAGAAAAGCATGATTTTAATAAAAAGCTTAGGGTTCCTATAATTTTAGGAAGACAATTGTTTCCTAAAAAAGTAAAACAATGGTATCATTGTAGCTCTTAGAGGTATGACTTCATTTTCCTGCCTTTAGGACAATAAGGCTTTTGTATGCGAAAAAAACTACTAAGAATTGGGATTGTTTTAGTTTCAGTTCCCCTTTTAGCCTTATTAATCTGTAACTCCCTCATCAACTCGTTTGCAGAAGGAAAAACCTACAGTAGCACTTCAGAAATTCCAAAAAATCAGGTTGGGCTGATACTGGGAACTTCTAAAAGAATAATAGGAGGTCAACCCAACCCATATTATGAAAATAGAATCTCGGCTACCGTTGCCCTGTATAATGCGAACAAAATAAATTTCATCCTAGTAAGCGGTGATAATGGAAGTATTTACTACAACGAGCCCACCACCATGAAAAAAGATTTGGTTGCTAAGGGAATTCCAGAAGAGTATATTTTTTTAGACTATGCGGGCTTCAGAACCTTAGACTCCATGGTACGAGCCAAAGAAGTATTCGGGCTTACCCAAGTTACGGTCATATCTCAAAAATTTCATAACGAAAGAGCTATCTATATCGCTGAAAAAAAAGGATTAAAAGCCATTGGTTTTAATGCAACGGATATTGCCTTCGAATCCGGAATACGCGTTCAACTTCGGGAATATTTTGCAAGAGTAAAAGTATTTTTAGATCTCGCACTAAAAGTACAACCACGATTTTACGGAGATAAAATCACCATTGAATAACTCATTTCCTGCATCATAAACATTAAATTAAAACCCATGTCCAAGACAAAAGCACTTCTAAAAAACCTAGGGCCAGGCCTTCTATTTGCAAGCATGGCCATTGGAACCTCACATTTGGTACTCTCTACCAAAGCGGGTGCACAATATGGCTGGCTTATGGTTATTCCTATAATTTTAGCAAATGTCTTAAAATATCCATTTTTCGAGTTTGGGGTACGCTACACTAGCATTACCAACAAAACCCTTATTGAAGGGTACCTAAACAGAGGCAAAGGATACCTGTTGTTCTACACGGCAATTACCTTGGTAACCACCTTTACCATCCTTGCCGCCTTATACACGGTAACTGCCGGTCTGTTTATTAACCTTTTTAAAATTGATGCTATAGCGATAAGCTCCATTGCCTTAGGTCTATTTGTGCTTATAAGTGGCTTGTTAATCATAGGTAAATATAAATTTCTTGAAATAAGCTTAAAATTTGTGGTCAGCATTCTGTTTATAGCATTGATCATTACTACCGCCTTAGTGGTTTTTCAAGGACAGGTAGAAACCGTTGCAGACTTTAGGCCTACACCAATCTTCAACGAAGTAGGGATTTTATTTCTTATTGGCCTCATGGGGTGGATGCCCACCACTGTAGAAGCCTCTAGCTGGGTAAGTCTGTGGAGTATTGAAAAATGGAAAAACCAAGAAAAACCTTCTTTAAAGCAATCCCTTCAAGAGTTTAACCTAGGGTATATTCTAACGGGTATCCTAGCACTATTCTTTATGACTATAGGATGGTTTACACTTTATGGGACCAATACTGTTCTCAGTGGTAATGCCGTTAATTTTGCGGATCAGGTGGTGCAGCTATTTACAACTCACATTGGGGCATGGGCCTATCTATTTATTGCCGTTTCGGCCTTTGCCACCATGTTCAGTACCTGCATGACGGCCCACGATGCCGTAACTAGAGTTAGTTTGGATATCATAGGTTTACTGAGACACAATAAACCCTCAATAAACACCAAGGTGAACTTTGCGATTGGAGTGGTCGTATTGGCAGTTATCAATTTTATAGTTATAGCTGCGTTCGGAGCAAATATGGGAAATCTTGTGGCTCTCGCAACGTTTGTTTCTTTTGTAGTAGCCCCAATCATAGGTTACATGAACTTAAAGAATGTCATGAGTAACGACATTCCTCTGGAACATAGACCAAACAAAAAATTACGAGTTTTGACCTACTTAGGAATTGTGTTTTTATCCTGTTTTTCTTTGTACTATTTCTATGTGGTCATTTTCTAGTTGAAACCTATTACAAATTATGATTTATCAACGCACTATCTTTATAAAGGTACGTTCGTTCTGTTTATGTAGAAAATCCAAACAATATGCTCCGTTTACGCAATTGTTAGTCAATTTTTCTTCTCCATAACCCAAAGCTTCAACTATAGTAGTCTGAGAAACACCTTTTTTAATCAAGTACGATTGTATAGCCTTAGACCTGCTCTGGGAAAGCTTTAAATTACTTGAAGAGCTGCCTTTGCTGTCAGTATGGGTAGCTATCGCCAGTCGTATTTCTGGAAACTTTCGCGCCATCTCCACCACTTTATCTAACTCTAAAGCAATAGCTGCATTGACTACACTTTTACCCTTGTCAAAATAGAACTCACTAAGTTTTATTACTTTCTGACCCTCTTTTTCCTCCACAAGGTCATCAAATACCTCGAAACCAATGTTAAACAGAACACCTTTTAAATCCCTCATTTGTTCCGGGGTTAAGCTCATAGAAAACATGGAATGCTTTTCTTTGGAAGCCTTAATTGTAATTCCTTCCTGCCAAGGAATTTCTAAGGAAAAAGCACCAGCCTCCTTGGAAGATAATTCTTTAATTATCTCTCCTGTTGTGTTTAGAACAGTAATCTGAACCTGACTAATTCCATCATTGGAAGATGAATTTAGAGTCTTCCCTCTTAAAGCAAAAGTCTTTAGGCCAGGAATGCCATTAATTTTAAATCCGTAAATATCGTCTCCCCCTTTACCACCCTCTCTGTTCGATGCCAAATAGCCTAAATACGTGTCTTCACCACTTTCCTTGATAATGAACCCAAAATCATCTTTAGGCGTGTTAATCCCTTTACCCAGATTCACCGGAATACTATAACCGCTATCCAACGTTATATTAGACTTGTACACATCCATGCCTCCTAAGCCATAAAAAACATCAGAAGAAAAATAAAAATCACCTTTAAAGAGGTAAGGTGAAATTTCATTTCCCGGAGAGTTTATTCTAGGACCTAGATTTGTTGGAGCGGACATAATCTGTCCGTTGTTGGTAGTCACATAATAAATATCTGTACCGCCGTAACTATCATCAAAATTTGCTGAAAAGTAAAGGCGATTACTTTCAGCATCAAAAAAAGGATAGTAAAACGATGTACTCAAATCCCGTAAAAGAAATCTAAAACCACCGCTCTTATCTAGCATACCTAATGACAAGGCATTTTTTCCATTATCATCAAAGGCCATTTCATCATCTTCGGTATTGGAAAGGATATAGAAAATATTTTGTAATTCAACCGAATAATATGGCGTGGATTTATGGAATTCAGAAAATGGAATTTTCGAAAAAGTCGAAGCATTGTTGACAGCTCCATTTTCATCAATTGAAGCGGCATAAATGTCTAGGTAAGATTCCCCTGTGGGTATATATGTGTTTTTAGCATCCCCAAAGCGGCTACTACTAAATAAGAGTTCATCCTTATAAAATGCAGGTGACGTATCTGCTTGCGGACTATTTATAGGAACATTAAAAAGATTAAAATGAAGATTACCCTTACCGCCTTCCATAAGCTCGTAATTAAAGCTTGAGTTTTCTATTAATTCCGATGAAAGCACTGTAGACTTGGTTCTCAAAAAAGTGATTACCCGCTCTTTATCGCTGGTTCTGGTAAGGCTTTGTAACATTTTATTAAACCTATGAACAGACATAGTGGTGTCTTTCTTGTTGCCCTCCAAATAAAGTTTTGACGCATTCTTATAAGATTCCATCTTAAAATAGGCATCTGCAAGATTTAGATTTTGGGAATCGCTCAACGGATGCTTTAAGCGTTGTTTGGTATAGGCTTCAATCGCATTTTGGTATTCATAGGCATAAAAGTAGTTATCTCCTTTAGACCTGTTTTCCTGACCAAGACACAGGAAGGTCGCAGTACTAAAAAAAATAAGGAATATGTTCCATTTCATCTGTTGCTATTTAAAAGAATCTTGGGGAATCTATTTGTTTTGGTTTCCCTTTTGAGTTTCCGTTTTTGTCTTTCTTTGAATTTGAACTGCTACCACCTCTACCTAAGTAGAATTTAAGTATTACCTCATGGGAACCTTGATTAAATTCTCCTAACGGATTTGTATTATAGTCGTAAGAGTATCCTACGAACATACTGTCTGATATTTGAAATCCTGCAAGACCGCTAAACGCATTCTCCACCCGATAAGAAATACCAGCCGTAAACACATCAGATATTAAAAAATTACTTGATAGATTGATGTTAAGGGGAGCACCTCCCAATGAATTTATTAGAAAGGCAGGTTTAAACTTTAAACCATCGGATAGATTAAACACATATCCACCAATAAAATTGAACTGTAATTTATCTTCTACAACAGTGGCTACTTCGTCGTTATAAATACCTTGTGTAAGAAAGTTTGGAACGGAAGCACCAATATACCACCGATCTCCGTACATAAAGGTACCAGCGCCTACCGTAGGATAGAAATTATTAATACGTTCCAGACTCAGTGGCTCTCCTGGGTTTTCGAAGGTGCCTTTGCTAAAATCAACATTCAAAAATGAACCGCCAGCGTCAATTCCAAAAGACAACTTGGTCTTATCTGTCACTTTTACTTGATAGGAATATGAAATATCCGCATATGTTTGCGTAACAGGACCTAGTCCATCATTAACAATATTGATACCCAAACCCATTTTTTCATTACTTAAAGGGAGGTTCGCCCCAAATCGAATAGTTCTAGGAGCACCCGGAATGTCTATCCATTGCGCCCTATAAAGCGCAGTCAATTCTGGAGTTTCAACCGTACCCACATAAGCAGGATTAAAACTACCTATATTGTACATATATTGCGTGTACTGTGGCTCCTTTTGCCCAAACACGACGGTCGTTACCGAGCAAAGCATAAAAAGCAAACAGGGTATAAAAGTATATTTCAATTTAAAATGTAAAGTATGCATCATTGCTTTTATCTAATCAACTGAATCCAACCTTTTTCCGTCACTTCGGCGGCACCATCTAGAATGTACTTCATTACATAGAAATAGGTGCCTTTAGGCGCTTCCTTACCTTTATAGGTGCCGTCCCAGACATCCCCGTCGTTCACTTTACTTATTTCAAAAATCTGACTTCCATAGCGATCAAAAATAACGATGTTATAATTGATAGAAACATCGATTCCCGTTTGTGGATTTGTTAGATTTATTCGCAAAATTTCGTTCTGGCCATTACCGTTCGGTGAAAACTGATTGTATAAGAACCCCGGAAATGCAGCTGTTTTTTCAATAACAGAAACACTTACCGTGGCTATATTATTTATAACATCTCCATCACGAGGTGATGACCTAGCCAAACTTGCAGTATTTAGTATTTCCCCTATTTCTAAAACTTTTATTGTGATGAACAAAGTAGCAGTCTCGTTTAAAGCTAGTTGGGGAATACTCCAATCTCCTGTAGCTTCGTCAAAAGTTCCCTTGTCCAAACTTGAACTTATAATATCAAAATTTACAGAAATTGGGTCAAACGCGTCGTTAATGATTATTTGTGATATTGCACCTTGCGAGACTTCATCGTTTTCAGACTCATTGGTTACCGTGATTTTATATACAACCTCATCATTTACTAAGGCTACATCGGTTAAAGCATTTTTGGTAATGACCAAATCTACTCCTTCTATAATGGTTGTTTCTATGACCACGATGTCTGAAACATCATTACTTGCGTTTTCGTCTATAGGAGTAGATTCTAATAATTGGGCCGTATTTGTGTACGTGCCTCCTTCAACCACCGTTACAACAATAGCTAAGGTTGCACTCCCTAGGGCTGGAAGGTTTTCAATCAGCCATTCTCCAGAGACTTCATCGTAGACCCCTGTGGATACTGATTGGGAAACATACTCAAAACCATTTTCCAACAAATCTCCTACGCTAGCTATGTCTACCACCTTATCCGTTAAATTGTTAACCGTAATAGTAAAAGTTACCACATCACCAATAAGCGCCGCAAGGGTGTCAGCAGTTTTTGTTATTTCCAAATCAACTGGGCAATCTGCACTTGAATTATTAGGAATACAGGGATTCTCGTTGGCGGGATCTTGTTGGTCATTTACCCCATCACTATCCGTATCCAAAATATTTGAATCCAACGCATCTATAATGCCGTCATTATCTTCATCCAAAGGGTTATTTATATCTGAGCCCACCTCAACACCATCTTCAATACCATCACCATCGGTATCTGGATTATCAGGGTCAGTTCCCAAAGCCACTTCTTGTCCAGTTACAAGACCATCTAAATCATCATCCGTATTACAATCGCTTACCGATATAATAATATCTACTGTTTCCGCAGTACAGGGTGCTGTAAAATCGGTGGTAGTAAAGGTAAAGACATAGTCCCCAGAAATGAGTCCGGCAAAGTTTACTTCATTATTACCGTTGATAGTCACGGAATTTGACATGTCGGTTTTTACGCTCCAAACACCTGTACTTGCGCCTGTTAATCTGTCATCCAAATCGGTAATGGTTGGACCATTGGTAGTAATATTGCATACGGCACCATTTGTGGCGGTTCCCGTGCTGGATTGATTCCCTACGGTCACTATAATTTCCTCGCGTACCGAGAAACAACCACCTCTTGTTGCTTCGGCAAAAAAAGAAGTTGTTTGTGTTAACTCTGGAGTAGAATATTCTGGACCAGAGGCTATTGGCGTATCTGCATCACTAGCTTCATACCAATTTATGGTAGCCCCAACACTAGAGTTGGCACTTAACAAAACGGTTCCTGGACCACATCTTTCAAAATTCAACACCGTTAAGGTTGGAATAATATTGCGCACAATCTGCACTTCAATAGTTTCACTTGCACAGTTATTCGCTACATCATAGAAGAATCCATAATAAGAAGCCGGAGTAGGAATTTTCTGTGCTTCGTCAAGCGATAAATGGGATCCGATATTTAATGGGTTAGAATCTGGGCTCCATGTCAATACAGATACTCCTGGAGCTTCTGTATTTGTATAATCATAAAGATTAGCAGCAATTACACTAGTTGCAGAAGTAACGCAATAAAGTGTAGAAACATCTGTATCTAATATTGGAGCAGCCAAACAATTATCGTCATCTTCAATAGTGGCGATTCCTTGGGGATCAATAATAGAAATGAAAGGACTGCCGGAAGAAATAAGGTTAACAAAAAATGTTTCGTCAGATTCCAACAAAGAATCGTCAATAATAGGGATGCTTATGGTCCTGGTTTGATTATTTCCCGCTACAAAAGTCACCGATGAAGACGTGGCTGTATAATCTTCTCCTGAAACTGCGGTGTCATCACTGGTTTGATAGGTCACCGTTGTCTCAAAAAAAGTGTTCCCGTTTAGGGTAATCGTAAATGTTGCCGTACCGTCTTGTTCATTTACAAAAATATCATTAATGACCAAGCCGGCTGCGTCATCATCGGTAAAGCTGCTCGTACCAATGTTATCGGTCGTACTTATAGTGGCGTTCGCGCTTGGGACACTCAGGGAAACACTAATGTCTTCGTCCGCCTCAACACCAGTATCTCCATTAGTGGTCACAGGCACCTGTTGGGAAAATGTATTCGTACCTGCCAAAAAAGTCAAAAAATCACTAATGCCGTCTTCATTACCTCCGCTTATCAGATATTCAACCGTTATATCATTGGCAGGGTCGGAAGTATCTATAGTTATTGTAAAGTTTAGTGTCGCTGTCCCCGTATCACCCTCGTTTACTGGTGTCGGGTCGTTGATGCTGATTATAGCAATATCGTCGTTCGTAATCGTGCCCTCCCCTTGGGCATCGGTTATGGTTGCATTGACAGGTGCGCTCAGGTTGACCAAAAAGTTCTCGGTGCCCTCGATTTTAGTATCACCGTTCACCTGCACCGTTACCGTCGTACTCGGGGTGCCAGCGGTGATCGTACCGCTACCGCCTAAAACCGCAACATAATCACTATCCGCTAGAGTCGCAGTACCATTAGCCGTGTTATAGGTGAAGCCGATGTTAGACGCGGCATTGCCGCTGCCATCTACACTGACTGTAAATGTAAAGTTCTTAGTACCTGTATTCCCTTCCGTTAAACTCACATTGCCGATGCTAATCGCATCGGAATCGTCATTGGTAATCGTACCTTCCCCTTGCCCATCGGTAATCGTCCCGTTAACAGGTGCGCTCAGGTTGACCAAAAAGTTCTCGATGCCCTCCACATTCGTGTCTCCGTTAACCTGCACCGTTACCGTCGTGCTCGGGGTGCCAGCGGTGATTGTACCGCTGCCACCAGAAACCGCAACATAATCACTATCCGCTAGAGTCGCAGTACCATTAGCCGTATTATAAACGAAGTCGATGTCCGACGCGGCATTGCCACCGCCATCCACACTGACTGTAAAAGTAAATGCCGTTGTGGACGCATCGCCTTCAGATAAGGTAAGGTTGTCGATGCTAATCGCATCCGAATCGTC
>NZ_KK211214.1:0-266540 GCF_000621125.1 Maribacter antarcticus DSM 21422 | reverse complement strand
TCGTGTCTCCGTTAACTTGCACGGTTACCGTCGTGCTTGGGGTGCCAGCGGTTATCGTACCGCTACCGCCAGACACTTGTACATAATCATTATCCGATAGGGTCGCAGTGCCATCGGCCGTATTATAAACGAAGTCGATGTCCGACGCGGCATTGCCGCCGCCATCCACACTAACTGTAAAAGTAAATGCCGTTGTGGACGCATCACCTTCAGATAAGGTAAGGTTGTCGATGCTGATAAAATCTTGCCCATACCCGCTAAATCCCAACAAAAGGAATACCCCAAAAAACAATAGATTTATGGGAATTTTAGAAGTACTTAAAAATGATGCAAACATGGTATACATTCTTTTTTTTTATAGACTATTATTTGAACAAACTGCACTAAACATAAAAGTGATTCAGTGTGTTTACATCAAAAATCAAGGTCCAATATTACTAAAAAAAAACACTTAAACCCTTATATATCAGGTTAAAAAACAATATTTAGGTTAAAATGTAAGATTTAGAAATAACCGTATTATTCCAGTATGGGAGATTGTGTTTGTACCGTAGGTTCTATTTTTCTAACCAAGCCCTGCAAGACTTTACCAGGGCCTATTTCCATAAACAAAGATGCTCCGTCCGCCACCATGTTTCGTACGCTCTGCGTCCACTTGACTGGGGCGGTAAGTTGTAAAATAAGATTCTTTTTTACCTCAGCGGCATCTATACCTGAGGTTGTACTTACATTTTGGTAAATGGGGCATGTAGGGGTGCCGAAGGTAGTTACTTCTATTGCGGCAGCCAATTCCTCCCGTGCAGGCTCCATCAATGGGGAGTGAAATGCACCACCAACTGGCAATACCAAAGCTCTTTTTGCTCCTGCTTCTTTCATTTTCTCACAAGCTAAATTAATCGCTTCCACTTCTCCTGAAATAACCAATTGTCCTGGACAATTATAGTTAGCAGCGACCACTATGCCTGGCGTATCCCTACAAACCTGTTCCACAACTTCATCGTCTAAACCTAAAACGGCAGCCATGGTACTGGGCTGCGCTTCACAAGCCTTTTGCATGGCCAATGCCCTTTGGGAAACCAATTTTAAGCCATCTTCAAAAGTCAGCACACCATTTGCGACCAAAGCAGAGAACTCACCCAAGGAGTGTCCTGCCACCATATCTGGTTTAAAGGAGTCTCCCATAACTTTACTCAAAATCACCGAATGCAAAAAGATAGCCGGTTGGGTCACTTTAGTTTCCTTTAAGCCTTCCGCCGTTCCGTTGAACATAATGTCAGTGATGGGAAAACCTAGAATAGCATTAGCTTGAACAAAGAGTTCCTTGGCAATTGGATAGTTTTCATAGAGGTCTTTACCCATTCCTACAAACTGAGCTCCTTGACCAGGAAATATATATGCGTTCATGCTTTCGAATTTTGTGGTACAAAAATAAGCATATAATATTGATGTCCACCTTTGGATAAAAATCTAGTTTTTGTTATGACAGAAGTCATGCTATATGTTAGATTACCCTTTATTTATCCTCCTCCTTAAACCAACCGGCATACATAATGTAGGCTTCTGCGATGCGGTTAATTTCTCCAGAACTTAGCTCTGGACTTATATCTTTTATCTTTTTTGCAGGCATTCCGGCAAATATACTTCCTGATGGCACGTGGGTGCCCTTCGTCAAGACGGCTCCGGCGGCAATGATGCTATTACTTTCAACAATACAATCGTCCATAATAATGCTTCCCATCCCTACCAGCACATTATCCTTGACCGTGCACCCATGTATGATAGCATTATGCCCTATGGACACGTTATCACCAATAATGGTAGGTGATTTTTTGTAGGTGCAATGGATTACTGCACCATCTTGCACATTTACTTTATCCCCCATTTTTATATAATGGACATCTCCGCGTAGCACCGCATTAAACCATACACTACACTGCTTTCCCATGCTCACCTCCCCAACAATGGTTGCGTTTTCGGCAATGAAACAATCTTCCCCTATTATAGGCGATTTACCCCGTACTGCTTTTATCATATTACTTACTTTTATATCTCAACCTTAGATTTTCACAAACCACTTTTTACTACACACTTTAAATCAATCACGGTACTTTTATCAATCGTAAAATGATAAAAAATCTTTCTTTTTAGAAGCAGACACCAATAACTCCTTTCCATTGGAAACAACTACACTACCACCCTTACCCCTTTTATACTTCACTACTTCGTTTACATTTACCAAATACGATTTATGAATGCGGGCAAAAGGAAAATCTGCTAGTGCCTCCTCAAAATACTTCAAGGTCTTACTTACCAATATCTTTTTATTTTCTAGAAATATTTCTGTGTAGTTGTCATCCGCCTTACAATATAGTATCTCGGCTATATTTAATACTTGAAAGCCATCTTGCTGCGGCAGAGTCAACTTTCCTGCTATTCCTTTTGCCTTTGTATTTAAAACACCTCGTTGTAAACCTCCTTCTTTTTTCTTTACCTCCCAAACATATTCCACAGCCTTAATCAACTCATCTATATGTATAGGCTTCATTAAATAATATGCTGCATGCTCATTAATGGCATCTTTTGCATAGTGATCATAGGCCGTAACAAAAATAGTTTCAAACGTTCTGTCTGGAACTTGCTCCAGAAGATCAAATGCATTTCCAAAAGGCATTTCTACATCTAAAAAAATCAAATCGAGCTCATTTTTCTGTATTAGCTCTAAACCTTCTTTTATAGAAGCCGCCTCTCCTACCAAATGTACCTTGGGACAGTATTTACCTATATAATTTCGGAGGATTTCCCTGCTATTAGCTTCATCCTCTACAAGTATTGCATTTAGAATCATACGTCGTTTTTTAAGGTGAAAACTACTTTTGTTCCAGAGCCGTCTTTGTTTAGATTGGATATATTGACGGACACCTTGTTTTTGTTCATATCGTTCAATATGGCAACACGCTGTTTTATATTACCCATACCTTTAGAACGGTTTTTTTTCTGATGATGTGTTTTTAATTCTACAGATTTTTTTCTTCCAATACCATCATCGGAAATACAAATTTGTAAGGTATCATCTCCTTTAGACCTTACGCTCACCTCCAGCATACCCTTTTCTTCCCTATACCGAAGCCCGTGCCAAATTGCATTTTCTATATATGGCTGGAGTAACATGGGTGGAATCTGAAAACTAGGAATATCCAAGTGTTCATCTATGTTGATGCAATAATCAAACTTATCCGGGAAACGAGAATGTTCTAGTTTTATATACAATTCTAACAAATTCAACTCTTTGGAAAGTGGGATAAAGTCCTCCTCGGAGTTTTCCAACACCGACCGCATTAAAGTTGAAAAATCACTTAAATACCTATTGGCACTGCGTTCATCACTTTTTGCAATAAAATTATTTACTGAATTTAAAGCGTTGAAAATAAAATGAGGATTCATCTGCGAGCGCAGGGACTTTAATGCTAAAAGATTATTGGCCAGTTTTTGTTGCTGATTACTCCTATAAAAAAAGAAAGCCGCCAGCGCCATGAGTACGAGACCAAAAATCAAGGAATAAATCACCCAACGTTGATTTTTATAACTTTCCTCAGAGAGTTCTTTTTGTGTTAAGGCTAGATCGTATTTGCTTTGGGACAATTCCCGCTCCTGCTCTAAACCGGTAATCCTACTTTGGGTAGATGCAATTTCTCGGTTAAAACGGGCAGCCCTAGAAATCTCCTGTTCTTTTCGTATATACAATGTGTCTACCAATGCTACATACTCTTGGTAGGTATCCAGAGCTAAGTTAAAATCTCCTTTAAATTCATAGACTTCGGATAACTTACGTGTTGCGTCTTTCTGCACTAATAAATCATCTTCTGAGTCGGCCTCAACAATACTTTTCTCCAGAAATGGAATGGCTTCGTTATACTTGTCCTGAGAAATATAGGCATTGGCAATTTTATAATTGATGCGCTGGGTCGTAATAGTGTCACCAAATTCTGCTCTGGAACTGCCCTGTTTGGCAGTATTTAGCTTTTTAAGAGTCGCCAAACTGTTCTTACGCATAGCGATTTCTTCTACAAACTGATTTTTTTTATTATAAAAATCGGCTACCTTTCCCTCTTCTTGTAAAGCACGTTTAGGCGCTAGTTTGTTCGCAAGCTGCAAGGAGTTGTCATAATAGGTTTCCGCCGCTACAAGTTGGTTCCCTTGTGCGTAGGCATCCGCTATTTTAGAAGTGAGATCAGTCATTTTTGGTGTGATCTGATTTTTGGCGGCCACCGTTAATCCTTTATTATAAAAGGAAACTGCCGTTGAAATATCATTTAACCCCGTCTTAGCATCTCCTAACAACTCATACATGGTAACGCGCTGATAGGGTAACATATTCTTGATTTCCCTAAGCGGATTCATTACTTTTTCAACGGCTACAAATTGCTTTGTAATACTATACGTTTTTCCCAACAGCAAAGAGGTTCCTATTGTTTTGTTCGCGGTTAAAGCATCCTCAAAATTATCGACTGCCAAATCGTATTGCTTATGAAAAAGGTATATCTCCCCTAAGGTGGTCAATGACCTGGCCAATTCCTTCTTATTGCCAAGAGTTCCTAATTGCGCTATTGATTGGGCCACAAAATCAATACTCTTGGCGATATCCGTTTTTTTATAGGCCGTTGCTGAATCCAAATAGGCTTGATGCAGGGAAGCAGATGATTGGGACATGGAAAAGGCAGGCTCTTTTTTATCTTTAGAAATATAATCTTCTACCTGAACTAAAATATCATCTTTACTTTTGATACGAAGCCGTACTGTTTCAAAACCAAGGTCTTCAATTATAAGCAATTCCCCTAATGACGTATTTATTTCAAAATTCCCAAAGCCATCCGTAAACGTTTGTATTCCCGAAGATGTTGTTACCATAACCCCAGAAATAGGCGCTAAATTAGTCTTCATTTGAACCGTACCCTTGATTTTCAATTGGGTAACGCCAGAACTATTTTGTGAAAGGCCCATGAAGTTTCCTAGAAAGAAGCATACCGTTATGTAGCAGACAAATTTTTTCATAGTAATAAAATAACTCACCAAAAGAAATAGCTTTCATTTAGAAAACAAGGTCTTATGATCGCTTATGAAAAGCTCATTATAGGTTTTAACAACACATAATTACTGTAAAAATAGCGGATTTACACGGTACTAAAAAATATAGAAAATCAAGTATTAGGTCATTAAAACCGCAAATAAACACGGTTACAAACTTATCCAAGCACTTCCCTCATTCAAAGGGGGTGTTCGCTCAATTTCGTTAGTTCAAGAAATAGTTTGCCGCTAGCTTTACCCTTGTAATCTTAAAGCAAATTAACATGAAACAGTACAGAAAAATAATTACTACAGGTCTGATCAGCCTATCCTTGACCTTGGGCTACAGTTGTGAGTTAAAACTTAAACCAATTAACGAGCCTATCATTGCGCAAGCGGTAGCGCCGACAATCACAATCACCAAAAATAATACCGTTAAGATAGCTTTGCTACTGGACACAAGCAATAGCATGGACGGACTAATTAACCAAGCAAAGTCACAGCTTTGGGATATCGTGAACGAGTTTACCCATGCAAAATGTGAAAACGATAACAGACCAGAACTCCAAATTGCTATTTATCAATATGGAAACGACGGACTATCTTCCCGAGAAGGGTATATTCAGCAAGTCCTCAACTTTAGTAGTGACTTAGATGAAATATCCGAAAAATTGTTTTCATTACGCACCAATGGCGGCGAAGAGTATTGTGGAGAAGTCATACAAACTTCCTTAAAACAATTGGATTGGGGTAACAATGAAGATAATCTAAAAATGATTTTTATAGCTGGCAACGAACCCTTTACCCAAGGAAAACTAAACTATCGAGATGCCGTCACCAATGCCAAAAAAAAAGACATTGTAGTAAATACTATTTTCTGTGGCAACTATGAGCAAGGCATTAACACAGATTGGAAAAACGGAGCGGTGCTTACCGGAGGAGAATACATGGCCATAGACCATAACAGAACGATGGCTCATATAGATACCCCATTTGACGATATCATTATCAAACTAAATACAAAACTGAACGGAACCTATCTTTCCTATGGTGCCCTCGGAAGGTCTAAAATGGAAATGCAGTCCCTACAAGATAATAACGCCATGGAACTGGAGGAAGCAGTTGCTATAAAAAGAGCAGTTAGTAAAAGTTCTAGCTTATATAACAATAAAAAGTGGGATTTGGTAGATGCTTATGAAGACAAAGATTTTGACGTTGATGAGGTTAAGAAAGACCAACTACCCGAAATACTTCAAGATAAATCCAAAAAAGAAATAACAAGCTACATTGAAACCAAAAAGACAGAAAGGGAAGAAATACAGAAAGAAATACAGTCCTCAAATATAAAAAGAGAAGCTTACATCCTAAAAAACAGAAAAGGTGATGCTAGCGGTGAATTGGAAAATGCGATGCTTAGCGCAATTAAAAAACAGGCTAAAGCAAAAAATTATAGCTGGGAGTAACCAGACCAAAATAACTACAAGGCCTTTTTCCTATGGAAAAAAGGCCTTTTTTATTGTGCTGCGGGACAATAACAGTCGTACCTACGCTCTTTTTGACCAAAATCGTACCCTAAAGTTATTTGGTGAAAACCGCCATTAGAAAAACGGATGTCCCCCATTTGGTACGAATAATTATACGACACCAAAAAGTTCTTGATATTGGCACCTACGATAGGGGTAATCAATTGCAAGCGCTGCTCCCCAAAACCAGTTGCGGTTTGAAACTGGGCACCATCAAAACTTCTTCTATAAGACAGCCCACCCCAGATTCTTCCAAAATCAACATCCTTGTATATTTTGGCATTTATATCCACTGTTTTTTCTTTCGTAAAATCGGTTAATTGAAAAAGTATGGAAGGCTCCACTTGCCATTCGTTGCGTCCAAAAATATACCCTGCAGAAACCAAATACCTTCTAATATTATCAATAACCAATTGATTAGGGTCGTCTGCTCTATCTCTGTAATACACGTTCCTTTTACTCCCTAGCGCATTAATTATAGCAACATGGGAATAAAATTCCTGAAAATTATAGGACAAGCCTAAATCTACATTGTAATAAGAAGCACTTAATTTTATTCCTGCTATAGACGGATCGGGTATTACTGATCTAAATTCGGATTCGTCCAAACTACTTTGTAAAATAGTGCCGCTTAACCCAAAAGATAGTTGATTTAAAACCCTAACATCATCACCTCCCATTCGTAAGTGGTGTGCATAGGTAAGTTTCATTCCTGTCTGAGCGTGGTAGCCATTCGCATCGTTAAAAACTATAGCACCAATACCACTAGGACCATCTCCTAACCTAAAATGTGCATTTATTGTTTGTAAGCTTGGTGCATCATCTACATCGAACCACTGCTTTCTTGCTGTGGCGCGTATTTTACCACCTTGACTTACACCTGCCATGGAAGGGAATACCAAATAATAATTATCTGACAGATAATCAAAATATACTGGGATTCCTTCTTGAGCTATAGACTTGAGTCCAAAAACTAAGAAAGAAACTATTATTATAAATTTATATCTCATCTTGGAAAATAAGGCTTTGATTCGAAATGAGGCAAATATATTGTATAACGACATAACCATAACAATATTATGTAGGCCTAAACTTAGATTTCCTTTGTATTTTTGTACAAAATTAAATTCACATAAAACGAGTCGCGCTATTTTAGGAAACACTCCAAAAAAAGCTTCTAGACAAATGATATCTGAATAAATAAAAGCAACAGATGAAAGAGTATTCCATAACCGTATCGGGAACCAAGAATCCCACCATAATTAAATTTGAAGCCAATCATATTTTAGCGCATCGCAAAAATTATGAATTCAAGAATATTGATGATGCAAAGAACTCACCTTTGGCGCAACAATTGTTTCATTTACCTTTTGTAAAAACTATTTATATTTCAGGAAATTTCATTGGCTTGGAGCGCTACGATATTGTGCAATGGGAAGATGTAAAAGATGAAGTTGCACAAGAATTGGTAGAGTATTTAAACTCCGGTGAACCCGTTATAATCGAGGAAGATAATGGAAAACCAATACCTGTTACCTTATATGCAGAGGTGACCCCTAACCCATCTACTATGAAATTCGTGGCCAGCAAAAAAATTGTTGCCGCAGCTTTTGAATTTAAAAATATAGACGAAGCAAGGGTATCTCCTCTGGCGATGGACCTATTCCAATTCCCATTCGTAAAACAGGTCTTTCTAGATGATAATTATGTGTCCGTTTCTAAATACGAAGTCGCGGAATGGGATGATATTACTATTGAAGTAAGAGAGTTGATTCGGAATTTTATAGCAGACGGGAAGGAAATAGTTTCTGATCAGGCAAAAGCTGTAAATACAGTTGAACCTCAAAGCACTAAAGCCGAAGAACACCCTGTGGATTTAGATGACACCTCCCTAGAAATAATTGATATTTTGGAAGAGTACGTTAAACCCGCCGTTGCTAGTGATGGTGGTAATATACTTTTCAAGTCCTATGAACCAGATACTAAAAGAGTAAATGTGGTCTTACAAGGAGCTTGCAGTGGTTGCCCTTCCTCCACTTATACCTTGAAAAATGGTATAGAGACCATGCTCAAAAATATGATAGGCGACAAAGTGAACGAAGTAGTTGCTATAAACGGATAATTGTTTGTAAAACTTAGATTTAATACATTTTTTTTATAATTTAAAACAAACAGTAAGTAACACTAATTATGGTAGTTTTAAAATAATAGAAGTTTTGGCGAATTCCGATAAAAGTTGGGAAGATGCAACAAAAAATCCGGTAGAACATACGTTCGGTTTCTCTTAACGAGTAAAGTGCCCCTGTTGATGACGGTAAAATAAGTGAGTTTAGAGCTAATGTAAAAATTACCTTTGAAGTAAATTAATACCATTCGCATCAAATATAATAGCGCCTAAAAGGCGCTATTTTTTTAGAAAAAAATAAGTGTTTTAACACCTACTCTTTATGCCTAAAAAATTCACAAATTCGCTCATCAAAGAAACAAGTCCGTATTTATTACAACACGCTCACAACCCGGTAGACTGGCATCCTTGGCGGGAAGATATATTGAAAGACGCAAGCGTAGACAACAAGTTACTACTCATTAGCATAGGTTATGCCGCCTGTCATTGGTGCCATATAATGGAGCAAGAGTGTTTTGAGGATGAAACCGTTGCAAACACAATGAATACGAATTTTATTAACATAAAGATAGACCGCGAGGAACGCCCTGATATTGACCACATTTATATGGATGCGTTGCAAATTATGACTGGTAGCGGTGGCTGGCCCTTAAATATTCTTGCCCTGCCTGATGGCAGACCATTTTGGGGCGCTAGCTATGTAAAAAAAGAAGATTGGATAAAAGTATTAAGCCAACTACAAGCACTGTACATAGCAGACCCGCAAAAAGTAATAGGATTTGCTGAAAATATGGCTAACGGCATTACCGAAATCAATAAAGTAACTGTAGGGACTGCAACAGAACTAATGCCGGTAACAGAACTGAGCCAAATGGTACTAAATTGGTCCGACTACTTTGATACGTTTTTAGGAGGCTATAAACGAGCTCCTAAATTTATGATGCCCGTAAACCTCACGTTCTTGTTGCACTATTCCCATGAAGAAAAAGACGATTCCATATCCGATTATGTAAACACCACACTTACCAGGATGGCATGGGGTGGTATTTATGACCATGTAGGTGGCGGATTTTCTAGATATGCAGTGGATACTAAGTGGCACGTACCACATTTCGAAAAAATGTTATATGACAATGCCCAACTGGTTAGCCTATACGCTAAGGCCTATGCAAAAACTAAAAACGAACTTTACAAGCGGGTGGTGACAGAAACCATTCAATTTTTAGAAGAAGAACTTTTAGCAGCAAACAATGGCTTTTATTCCTCTTTAGATGCGGATAGTACCAATTCAGAAAATAAATTAGAAGAGGGAGCCTATTATGTTTGGAAGGAAAAAGAATTAAAAAGCCTACTTGGAACTCAATACTCAGTATTCAAAGACTATTATAATATTAATACCTATGGATATTGGGAGCATGCTAATTATGTTCTCATTCGAGATGCAACAAAAGAACAAATTGCAACGAAACACGGCTTGACCATATCAGTTTTAGAAACTCGTATATCTGATTGCCTATTTCTATTGAAAAAAGAAAGAAATCTTAGGGACAAACCGAGATTAGACAATAAGATACTCACTTCCTGGAATGGACTACTACTAAAAGGGATAACCGACGCCTACAGGTATTTAGGGGACGACCGATACCTAGAGTTGGCTCTCAAGAATGGTAATTTTATAGTGACCCATCTTATGGCCGAAGACGGAAAGTTGATTCACACGTATACTAAAAATAAGGAAACCATTAACGGGTTTTTAGAGGATTATGCAGCCGTAATAGCCGGTTTTATCGGATTGTACGAAGTAAGTTTCGATATGTTGTGGCTTACGAAGGCAGCATTACTGACGGAATACGTTTACACCTATTTTCTAGATGAAGCTACCGGTCTATTTTTCTTCACTTCAAAAGAAGATGCGCTGTTGGTGCGGAGAACCCTGGAGGTATCTGATAATGTTGTTCCCGCATCCAATTCTATGATGGCCATAAACCTTTTCAAACTCTCTAAGTTTGGCTTGGCATCCAAATATGCCGAACATAGTTTAAAAATGATGCAAAGTATGGAGCCAGCAGTAAAAGAACGCCCAGAGAACCACGCCAACTGGTTATCGCTCCTACTCCTGCACCAAAAGCCTTTTTATGAAATTGCAATAGTGGGTGAGAATTATTTAGAAAAAAGAAAGGAGCTTTGCACCAGCTACATTCCCCAAAGCATTATTTGCGGCTCCGAACACGAAGGAGTGCTTTCATTATTAAAAAACAGATACAATAAAGAAACAACCCAAATTTTTATCTGTGAGGAAGGCGCCTGTAAACTACCTTTGACCAGAACAGAAGAAGTGTTAATACTACTCGTAAATTAAAGGTAGGATTAGTTTAAATTGTATTCCTTGTCTTGAAGCATCCATTTGCCTAAATTAAAGTAAACGATAAATAATTATAATTTTCATGAAACAATTTACAGATTACCAAAAGCATATAGACAATTTTATAAATTGGTTCTGGGATGCCCTACCTAACCTTATCATGGCCATTATTCTTTTGATAGTGGGGACCTATCTTATTCGCTTTATCAACAGAATGATACGCAAGTTCTTTGAAGCAAAGGACTATGATCCCTCACTAGAAACCTTTACCCAGAGTTTAATTTCTATAGGTCTTAAAATTATACTCTTTGTGCTTGTGATTACTCAACTAGGCGTCCAGTCTTCCTCCTTAGTCGCCATTATTGGTGCAGCAGGTTTAGCTATAGGCTTAGCGCTACAAGGCTCTCTGTCTAATTTTGCTGGAGGTGTGCTTATTTTATTATTTAAACCCTTTAAAATTGGGGATTTTATCTCTGCCCAAGGGGTCGATGGTACGGTAAGGGAAATATCCATATTCACAACAAAACTAACCACTTTCGGGAATCAGATTGCAATCATTCCAAACGGTCAACTTTCTAACAATAATATCATCAATTACAATGCTGAAGAAACAAGAAGGGACAAAATAGATATCGGTATTGGATATGGTTCTAACATTAAGACAGCGAAGGATATCCTTTTAGATATTTGCACTCAGCACAAAAACATACTAAATGAACCTAATCCCGAAGTATACGTGGGAGAATTAGGTGATAGCTCTGTAAATCTGACCTTGCGCTTTTGGGCAAATAACGATGTTTTTTGGGCAGCTCATTTTTACGTTATAGAAGAAATTAAAAATAGATTTGATGTAGAAGGTATAGATATACCTTTCCCGCAGCGGGTAATACACCAGCCTTAGTGCTATATACTTTTTCAAAAGCGATACTCCTAGGCAAAGCAATGTTCGGAAGTTTTATTTTTTCTTTGTCTGTAACATAAAATCCTTGAGATAGTAGGGCTCAAAATAAGCAACATCTTCAAAGTCGTTCTCTACATATTTTTCGAAAGACAAGACGGCCATTTCCTTTGACGAGGGCACGCAATCAGTATTAAAAGAAATAGTATCGTGGGACCGTGTTTCTTTAATTTTTTGGGCGCCACTACCTAGTATATGAACTGTTTTATCCTGAGCATACACCGTAAATGAATGCTCATCTATGATTTCAGCTTCGGTATCCTTAATTTGGTTTAAATCAATATCAAAAACTGCCGAATAGACCTCCATTCTTCTGGCGTCTAATACGGGAATTATACAGTCATAACCCCCTTTAACCTGACTCGCCATACTCTTTAAGGTAGCGATAGAAATCAAAGGTACATCCAAAGAAAAACATAAGCCTTTTGCTGCCGAAACACCAATGCGCAAACCAGTATAGGAGCCGGGACCCTTACTTACTGCTACAGCATCTAAATCAGTTAGGGCTATCTTAGCTTCCGCCATACATTCTGCTATAAATACATGAAGTTGTTCCGCATGGGAGTAGTTGGGTGTGTTGTTCTCCCTTACGGATAACAATTCGCCATCCTTAGCTAGGCTTACGGAACAGTTAGTCGTCGCAGTCTCCAAATTTAATATTAATCCCATACGTCAAAGGTAGCGGTTAACAGCAAAATGAAAAAGCCCATAAATTCAAAATTTACAGGCTTTTCAAGTAATTGCGTTAGCTTAATCTAATGAAAGAGGTAGTCCGAAATAGAATTCTAGAATTTTTAATCTAAAAATATAATCATATTTTGTACGTACTACATCGGCCTCAGCGTTGTCTACCCTGGCCTGTGCCTGAGTGAAATCGAAGGCATTCAACAACCCTACATCAAAACGTTCTTTAGAATATTGGTAGGCTAAACGTCTAGCATCCGCCGTCTTTTCTGCTGCTTCGTAAGACTTGTAGAAGGTATTTACATTTACATAGGCTTGGTTAACAACATTTTCCAAGTCAAGCTTTTCCTGCTCAAATTGTACTTTACGTTGTTTTACAGCTATTTTAGATCGCTCAATTCCGTTTCTAACACTAAATCCATTAAAAATAGGAATGTTAAGTTGAACACCGTAAGCAATACCATCAAAAATCCAAAGTTGATCTGTAAAATTTGGCGTAAAAAAAACAGGTGGTCCTCCTGCAGTTAATGGTGGCCCAGGTATTTGGGCTACATCAGAAAATCTAGTGCCATAATTAAAAAAGGCTCCTACTGTAGGCATTAAAGCACCCTTGCTTATCGCCAAATCTTTTTCAGCTAAGGATATATTGGCTTCAGATAGCTTGATATCGTTTCTAAACTCCAAGGCCTTTGCAAAAATAGTGCTGGGAGAGTTGTTCAATATATCCGAAATTGGAATTTCGAACGTTTCGTCGGAAACATCAAAATTCTCATAATCCCTTATCTGGAGTAATTGGGCCAAGGCAATTTTTGAAAGTTGCACGTTGCCTTCGGTATTTACGATTTGCTGTTCTTGCGTAGCAGCTGTTGCCTGTATGTCCAAAAGATCGCCACGAGGAACTACGCCAGAATTTACTAATTCCGTTAGTCTTTTCAAATCTTGTTCCGTAGCCTTGTACTGCGCTCTAGCAACCTTTAAGCCCTCCTTGTTAGAAAGAATATCTAAGTAAGAGGTAGCAACACTCAATCGTATATCGTCCTTCAAGTCCGCCAACCTAAACTCGTTTGCAATCGCGTTCAGTTTCGCCCTATTCAAACGGTGTACGTTTCGTAATCCGTCATAAAGTGTAACAGCAGTAGTAATCCCACCATCAATACTGTTCTGCGTCGTATTTGTTGGAAGGTTGTTCGTTGGGTTAATAGAAAAACCTGTATTACCGGAAAGCCGACTGTTTGCATTTAACGTCGGTAAGAAATTACCTATGGCATCTGACTTATCGATCATGGCATTTTCCAAATCCAATTCAAACTGCTCCACGCTAAGGTTATTCTCAACGGCATACAAGACACATTCTTGTAAGCTCCACTTTTTACCTTGTGCAGATGCGACCGTTATTGCCAGAAAAAGCAATAAAGTGCTTAGTTTACTTTTCATTTTTCGTTATTTTGATTATTGTTTTGATTGATGTTTACTCTTCAGTTTCTTCTCCTTCAGCATCTTCTTCCTCCCCTTTTTTAATGGGCTCCGTTTTATTCCATTGCTTTATATTATCCTCCTCGGTAAGGCCGGATAAAATCTCAACATTTACTCCATCTGAAATACCTGTTTCTATATTTTTACGTTTGAATTTCTGATCTACTTCCGCACCAACAGCCAACTCCACATAGGGTTTATTGGTAGATTTATCAAACTGTAACAAGGCTTCTGGAATCACTAATATATCTTCCTTTTTTTCTAAAACAATAGACGCATTTGCACTGTAACCCGCCCGGATGAATACATCATCACTAACCTCTACGTCGCCCTCTATCTTAAACTGAACCGCACCTGCTTCTTCTAAACCTTTTGGTGCAATAAATTTCAACTTGGCGTCTAACTCTACATCTTCCAAGGCCCCTAAAGTTATTTTTAACGGCGTTCCAACGGTCAACTTCCCTACCTCGCCTTCGTCCACTTTACCTTCAAAAATCATTTTACTCAAATCCGCGATTGTGGCAATAGTAGTACCGTCGTTGAAGTTATTAGCCTGTATTACTTGATCCCCTTCCTTTACTGGTATCTCCAACAGCGTTCCAGACACAGTTGCTCTAATATCGGTATTGGCGGATGTTGAACCACCTATAGACCCTCTACGAATAATCTGGTAATCGGCATTGGCATTTTTAAGTTCTTGGACCCCTTGCTCAAAGGCTAACTTCTGGTTGATAAAATCTTGGTTTGAAACAACCCCTTTGTCATACAAGGTTTTGCTCCTTTCAAATTCGATTTTGGCATTGTTCAGCGACAGCTCAGCATTACGCACCCTTCCTTGGGCTTGATACAAGGCTTGTTCGTTGGGAACTACCTTTATAACGGCTATCAAATCCCCGGCTTTTACCTTTACACCTTCTTCCAGTAGGATTTTATCGATAATTCCGGAAATCTGAGGTTTTATTTCTACCTCATCCTGAGGTATTACTTTCCCCGTAGCAACTGTCTTTTTTTCAATGGTCGCCATAAACGGCTGCTGCGTTTCGTAGGTTATGGCAGATTTACTATTGCTTTTGATAAAGAATAAGGCTGCCCATATGGCTCCTAGCACCAAAACTCCGATGAGTATGTATTTTACGATCTTGTTCATTTCTTAGGTATATTAGTATTTATTGGTTTCGTTTATTATTCTTCCCTTAGGGCGTCTATGGGTTTTATACTTACTGCTCTTTGTGCCGGTATTAATCCTATGAGTACACCCAAGATCACCATTAACAACAAGGAGCCTATAACATAAGGTATAGGTACAGTTGGGTTCGTATAGGGTAAATCTACATCTTGGGTAAAAACATCGATTCCTTTAAGGGTAAGTGCACCCATAATAATACCTATGATACCTGCTAATAGTGTCAAAAACAGGGCCTCAATTAAAATTTGATTCCGAACCTCTGTTGGGGTGGCCCCTAAGGCGCGTCTCACTCCTAATTCCTTGGTACGTTCTTTAACAGAAATCAAAAGTATATTACCAATACCGATAACGCCAGCCAAGATGGTGGCAATACCTACAATCAAGGACAAAAATGTAAGTCCGTTGGAAAAACCAAAAATCTTTTTGAACTGCTCACCAAGATTAAAAGAGCCAATAGCCTTTTCATCTTCCGGATCGACTTTATGAATCCTTCTTAAATTAGCCTTGATGTCCTGTTCCACTTTTATAACGTCCGCATCATCATAGGCTGCAATCGTAAACCATGCTACATTGTCACCCGTATTGTATATTTTTTTGTACGTAGTAAATGGAATGAAAATATCACTATCGTTATCAAAAGGGCCGCCTCCAGAAAATTTATGTACGCCAACCACTTGAAAGCTTACATCTTCAATTTCCAAATAGCCTCCTATTGGGTTTTCCTCTACATCGAACAATTCTTTTTGCGTACGCTCGCCAATCACGCAAACCTTACGTTCTTGTTTAATGTCTTCGTCGTTTATAAACCGACCTCCATCATATATTTTCTTGGTAGCAATTTTGGTGAATTCAGGAAAATCGCCAAAAACAGAATAATTTCCGGATTTTATCCCTCGGGTTATTACGCCCGGGCTAGATCCGAAAACACCACTAACGTTTCGTGGCGCTAAGGTCTCTATTTCCGGTACCTGCCTTCGGAGTTCCTCTGCATCCTGTAATTTTAACTGTATTCTGCGGCCGGTCTTGAAGCCCGCATATGGCTTGCTTGTGGTTTGTGCCCAAATGAACATGCTATTACGAGCCACCGTTTCAAATTCCTTCTCAAAGCCATTGTCCAAACCTTTGGCAGCCCCAGATAAGGCTATATAAATATAGATACCTATAAACACACCCAGCATGGTAAGAAAAGTGCGCAAGCGATTCTTTCCAATAGATTGAAAAATTTCTCGCCACGTATCCGAATCAAATAACTGTCTCATATTACTCGTCGTTTAGTGCTACAATAGGTTTTATCTGGGCCGCTCTTTTGGCAGGCACATATGCCGCCAATGCGCCGGCGATAATCAATAGAATGGTCACAAAAATTGCCGTTCCCGAATTGATGGAAGGGTTTGTTATAAAATAATCATCTTCTAAGACTTTCCCCCCAATGGAATTAAGGGTGATAATTCCGAGAATCATCCCTATAAAACCAAAGATGGCTGTTATGAAAATCGACTCCAACAATATGGTGCTGATAATTATTTTGGGTGTTGCTCCCATAGCTTTTCGGATACCGATTTCTTTCGTGCGCTCTTTTACCACAAACACCATGATATTACTGATACCCAGGATACCGGAAATAATAACGGCAAAAGCTATTCCAGAAATAATAATCTGAAGCACACTAGCAAATTGTTGCGTCTGCTTTAGGCTATCAGCAACGTTTATGATTCGTATACCACGTGGGTCATTTGGACTCACAACTTTCTTTTTACGGATGAATTCATCAAGGTTTCTTTGCAACTTCATAGCACCGGAATAACCAATGGCTTCATTAAATGCTACTATAATCTCATCTACTTTATCATTATTACCTTCAATAAGCTGGCGTGTGGTAAAGGGAATATAGATAAACCTTTCCTCGTTATCACCGCCATCATCTTGAAATACACCGATAATTTTAAAGGCACTACCAGCTACATCTACGTATGCCCCAATAGACTCCGCACCCTTAAAAAGGTCTTTCTCTACCATTCTACCAATAACGGCATATTTGGTTCTATCCCTAATATCCTTTGCATTGATGTACCTTCCTTTCATCATAATGGTATTCTCTGCCAACTGCATACCGGGTGCTATACCACGCGTGGTATAATTATCAGATTTATCCTTGTAGGTTACAAAAGCGCCGCGTTGTATTCGTGGGGTAATATATTGCATCAACGGCGCAAATTCTTTGGAAATATCCACTAAATCACTATTCTTGAACTCAATTTGCCGCTTTGCCTTGAACCCCCCAAAAGGAATGGTGGTCTCGTCGGGATACACCCTTAAAATATTGGTAGCATCGTTACCAAAGAATTTCATGAAGGTATTATTAAGACCATTACCCATGCCATAAAGGGTCACATAAATAAAGATACCCAAGGCTACAGTGAACCCCGTCAAAAAAGTACGCAGCTTATTCTTCTGAATTGTTTGTAATATTTCCTTCCAGGTATCAATGCTAAACATATTGGGAGGCTCTTACTTGTTCCACTTTTTTATCCTCGACAATTACGCCATCCTTTAAATGCACGATTCGCTTGCACATCTGGGCAATATCCTCTTCATGAGTTACTACGAGAATAGTATTCCCGGCGTCATTAATCTTCTGTATCAAATCCATGACCTCATAGGAGGTAGTACTATCCAAGGCACCTGTTGGCTCATCTGCCAAAAGTACTTTTGGCTCTGCTGCCATGGCTCTTGCTATAGCCACACGTTGCTTCTGACCACCAGAAAGCTCACTCGGCAAGTGTGTCGCCCATTCTTTAAGTCCCACTTGCTCCAAATATTTTAAGGCCTTTTCCTGTCGTTCCTTTCTGCCTACACGTTGATAATACAAAGGCAAGGCTACATTTTCCACAGCACTTTTATAGTTAATCAGATTAAAAGACTGGAATACAAACCCTAAAAACTTGTTACGATACTGAGCAGCCTTAGTTTCATTAAGATTTTTGATAGCAACGTTGTCCAAGGTATAAGACCCCTCATCCAATTCGTCAAGCATACCCAGAATATTTAACAAAGTGGATTTCCCTGAACCGGAGGAGCCCATAATGGCAACCAATTCTCCTTCTTCTACTGAGAAATTTATTCCTTTTAGTACATGCAATGAATTGCTGCCCATTTTATAGGATTTGTGTAGATCTTTAATTTCTATCATATTAATTCTCTTTGTTGTTTGGAAGCTTTTAAAAAAGACATCTATCAATAGGACATCAAACCATTAAGAATGTTACAAAAATAGCTTCAATTTTTTTTAATTTTTTTTTAATTCTGAGCAAATTCATCTGGTTTCACTTCATTCCAGACCTTTATTTTATCCCCTTCAACAATGCCTGATTTTATTTCTACATGAATGCCGTCACTAATTCCGATTTCAATATCTCTACGTTCAAATTCCTGTTCTCCCGTCTCAATTTCCACAAAGGGTTTTTTTGTTTTAACATCAAACTGGACCAAGGCTTCCTTTACTGCTAAAACACTATCAGCCTTAGCCAATATGATAGAGGCATTAGCACTTAGTCCTGCACGGATAAATATCGAATCCTGTTTTTGCAAGGTCCCTTTAATTTCAAACTGTATGGCCCCATTCTCTTCTTTGCCCTTTGGTGCAATATAATCCAGCACCGCATTAAAAATAATATTTTCCAAAGCTCCTACCGTTATTTGTAAGGGTAAATCTTCCTTTATCTTACCTACTTCGGATTCGTCAATTTTGCCTTCAAAAATCATACGCTCTACATCCGCAATGGCAGCTATCGTAGTGCCCTCATTAAAATTATTAGCTTCAATCACCTGGTTACCAACCTCGACTGGCACATCCAACACCATCCCGCTCACCGTTGCCCTAATCAGGGTATTTGCTTCCTTCCCAAAACCAGCGGTGGTACCAGTTTTTACAATATCATATCTTTTTCTTGCGGCTGTATAGGATTGTTTGGCCTGATCATGAGATACTTGTGCGCGTTCCAAATCTACTTGGGAAATTACCCCTTTTTCAAAGAGTACTTTTTGCCGCTTTAAGTTACGCACTTGATCGTCCACACCAATTTTAGCCCCGTCAATAGTGTTCCTTGCATCGTTCAAGGCATTCAGATTAGGAACTACTTTTATCTTGCAGAGTAAATCGCCCGACTTCACAAAATCACCTCCTTCCACGTATATTTCTTCGATGACACCAGAAATATTAGGTTTTATAAGCACCTCTTCTAAGGGCAGGATACTACCCGTGGCCATGGTCTTCTTTATAATCGTTTGTTTAGATGGCACATCAGTTTCATATACTACTGGGTTTTCAGCATTTTTTTGATACAAATAGTACATAGACCCACCAAAGGCCAATACAATTACTAATAGGATGATAATGGTTACCGATTTCTTCATTTTGTTAGGTTGCTTTTCTTTTATGATTGATGTTGTTACTCTGTCCTTAACGCTTCTATTGGTCTTACTTTAATGGCACTCTGTGCAGGTATGAAACCTGCTAATAAGCCGGATATAATCAAAATACCCAAGGCTCCTACCACTACGCTTAAGCTCACACTTGGGTTCACGAACATATCCACCGGCCCAACAGCATCCAAAATCGCATTGATGCCATAAATAACCGCTGCGCCAAATATAATACCCGCCATTCCTGACATAATCGTCAAAAAAATAGATTCCATTAATATCTGTTTCTTTATAGACCATGGGTCTTCGCCCAAGGCTCTTCTAATACCTATTTCCTTAGTACGTTCTTTTATAACAATCAACATGATATTGCTTACACCGATAATACCGGATAACAACACCAGAACCCCAACAAAATAGGCCACCCAGCGCAAAGCACCAAAAAGGGATTCTACCCTGTTAAATTGTTCGTACAAATCAAAATAGCCAACTGCGCGTTCATCAGCTGGATGAATAGTCCTATTCTCCTTCACCACGTTGACAATATTTTCTTTCATGCTTGAAATAGAGTAGCCATCGTTTGCCGTAATGGCCATCCAACCCACATCATTACCCATATTAAAAGCTTGTGAAAATGCTGTAAAAGGAACAAATATTTCCTTTTGTCCTTCTTCTCCATCCCCATTGTTATTTTTCTTTTTATAGCTTCCGACCACCATAAAATTAACCCCTTGAATCTTGATGTAAGACCCTAAGATATCCTCTCCCTTATCATAGAGTTCGTTCTTAACTCCGTCGCCTATTACGGCTACTTTCCTATTGTTATTTATATCGTTCTGGTTCACAAACCTCCCTGAGGTGATGGTCATGGGTTCTTGCTTAATAATCTCCGGATAATCCCCATAGACGTTGAAAGCTCCTGCATTTAGACCTCTTATGACATTATTTGCTCCTCCAAAACCTCCCAACTGGTTTCTTGGGGAAATAAATCGAAGACCGGGGACACGTTCATTGATAGCCATTACGTCTTCTAGTTTAAAACGATAATTCCTTCCCTTAGGCAATCCTTTATAAGGTTTAGTCGTATTCCTCGACCACATGAACATGGTATTAGTAGCGATATCTCCAAAATCTGCTCGTATACCATTCTCCAAACCCTTACCAGCAGCTAGCAGGATAATAAGGATAAAGATACCCCAACCTACACCAAAAGCGGTTGCCAAGGTTCTGAACACATTTGTAGACAATACCTCTATAATTTCTTGCCAACGATCTTTATTGAACATTCTTTGCTTTTAAACTTCTTTTTCGGGAAACACTAAACAGCACTGTACTAGTTAGGAGCACCAAATACTTACTCATCTTTTAAGGCATCTATGACATGAATACGGGCAGCTCGCCAAGCAGGGAAAAAACCTGCGACGGCACCGGCAAAAATCAATACAAATACGGTTGCCAAAGCCACATTAAAATTCACAGAAGGGTTTACTATGTAATCGATTTCTATATGCGGTCCAATTATTTCAAGTAGGCTCATGCTAAAAATTAACCCGGTAAAACCAGCTATTGCAGTAATAAAAACTGACTCGTGCAAAATCATGCCTATAACGGACCATGGTTTGGCACCCAAGGCTTTTCGTATCCCAATTTCACGGGTTCTTTCCTTTACGACAATTAACATGATATTACTTACCCCAACCACACCAGCTATAATCGTGCAGATACCTACGAACCAAAAAAACAAATTTATACCCAAGCCCAAATTATAAAAACGCTTTGCCTGTTCCATTGGATTAAAGACCTGTATGGCGCTAGTGTCATCCGGGGCTACCTTATGAACCTGCTTTAAATAAGATTCAATTTTGTTGCGAAACTTTATGGATTGTTCCACGGCGGCGTCAAAGTTTTCGGCTGGCGGCAATGTAAAACTCATATTGTTGATGTAATCCGCACCGTTAAAGACTTTTTGTGCGGTTGTAATGGGTATGAATATACGTTCTTCTTCCCGTTCCCCACCAATATCGCCATACACCCCTACAATCTTAAACAGTATTCCTGAAATCTTTAAAAATTGACCAACCGGACTTAGCGTATCTTTAAAGACATCCCGTTTTATCTTATTGCCTATAACCGCAACCTTTGCGGTATGTACTTCATCGCTATGATTAAGAAAACGCCCATGAGACATATATGCGTTCTCTATAAACTGAAATTGATGAGATACTCCTTGAACTCCATATGCCAATGATTCCTTCCCGTAATTAACGGAAGCGTTACGAACAAAATATCGTGGCGATTTGTTTTCTATTTCATCTTCTAGGAGTCTAGCTGCAAAATCGTAGTTTTCATTACGCAGTTGAATACGCCTTCCTGGATTAAGACCCTTATATTGCTTGGTTGTTACTCCCGGCCATACCCACACGCTTGTTGAAGCATCCTGTTCAAACTCCTTTGCCACGCCATTTTGCATGCCTTGGCCAAAACCCAGTAAAATTACTAAGATGAATATACCCGATGCTACGGAAAGACCGGTAAGGAAAGTTCGCAATTTATTTTTTCGAATAGTGTCGAAAATTTCTTGCCATCGTTCTAAATCGAACATGCTGATTGGTTTTTGATTGATGAGCGCAATACTCGTATCGCACATGGATAAGACTATATATCCGTCACAATGTTACACAATCAAATAAAAAAAAATGTTAAATCTATAAAATTATGTTAAGACCTCATTTTACGATAGATAAAATAAAAGAGGCCCGCCACTAAAACGTAGGGGATTGCCATCAAGTAAACAATACCATTATTGATGCCTTCTGCCGTTCTCCCAGACCCTTCACTTTCTAAAACAGCCCTACACATAGCACATTGCGCCTCCATGGTTTCAGGACGTAAAAAAACTAAAACAAATGCTATTAAAACAAAGGTTATTCGCATATTTAATGGATATAATAAGGTGAAATCATTAAATAAACAATGACCCCAGTAACGGCTACATAAAGCCATATCGGGAATGTATATTTCGCCAATGCCCTATGTCCTTTATAATCTTTCAAATATGCCTTAGCATAGGTTCTTAAAACTAATGGAACAATAGCAATGGATAACACTATATGCGTAATTAATATAAAATAATACACATAACGCACAATCCCCACCCCACCGTAGGAGGTAGAATCCGTAGTCATGTGATACGCGATGTACATAATCAAAAACAATAGCCCTAAGGCAATGTTTAAGGTCATTACGTTTTGATGTAGCCTCCGGTTTCCCTTTTTTATGGCTATTACCGCAACAATCAATAAAAATGCGGTTAACCCGTTTGTACTAGCATAAATAGGTGGTAAAAAGGAAAGGGGTTCTACATTGGGTATCTTCACTCCAAAAAGAAAAGCTACTACAACAGGTATCACAATAGATACTGCGGTAATCAATCTATTAAATCGTTTCTCTTTTACACTGCTTACCTCCATATTATTCTTGTAATAATTTCTGAATATCTTCCTGTAAAACACTTATCTGTTCTTCCTCGCCATAATCGTTCTTTCCCATCTCTCTAGTAATTGCTCCTCGGTAATACACTATCGGGTTACCAAATTTATCTAACCTGCAGCGTATATATCCTTGTCTATCGACTAATGCAAACAAACCAGAATGTTCAAACCCGCCAGGAGAATCTGGCATCTCGGCAGCGAAGATATTAAAACCACTATTTGCTAAATCATAAACAGCCTCTTTGTTGCCGGTCAACAAATGCCAATCTATATCGGTAATACCATATTTTTTTGCATACTGCTTTAACACCTTGGGCGTATCATAATCTGGCGTAATGCTAAACGAGGCCACACCAAAGTCTGGCTGATCTTTAAAATAATTCTGAAGGGTTACTATGTTTTCCGTCATAATGGGACAAATACTAGGACATGAAGTAAAAAAGAATTCAACCACATACACTTTACCGATATAATCCTTATCTGAAATGAGCAAACTATCTTGGTTTATGAATTGAAAAGAAGGCACCTTGCGTTTGACCTTATTCAACAAAACATAACTCAACCCTTTTTCCTGTGGTACTATATTCATCCTATCCATATCGACCACAGTGCCTGATTGAAGTCTATCTACTATTCTTGGAACCACTATAATACCAAAAATGAGCACAATTAAGGAAACCCAGACGTATGTATATTTCTTATTCACTATTTTGAACGGTTTGCGTTATTCTTTTTCAGGGCGAGCCTGTACTCTGCAAGGATAATTTTTACATCATCCTCCATTTTGTTGTTTAAATCTGCCACGGAGTTGGTGTTAAAACCAAATTTAGTTCCCTTATTCTCGTCATCTGTGCGACCTCTTAGACTTCTATCCTTATCGACAATAAATACATATGGCGTACTTAGGTCATCAGCTAACTGTATGTCTGTTTTAAGGTCTGCGAACAGGCTTTTGATAGCTTCGTCTTCCGCATAAGCAAACTTCCATTTAGAAACGTCCGCAAGATTGGAAAGCTCTTCTTTTAAGTCGGCTACCTCATCTTCAGTACCAAATGGGACCACCATAACGAATTGAAAATCGCTAAACTCGTGAAAGCGCTTGTATATTTTCTGATTTAGATTGAACGCGTTCCCTTTCTTTGTTTCCACGTTATATCCCAAAAACCCTAGTATCGTAATTTTCTGATCAAACTTGATGTTGCTATCTGTAAAACTAAGTTCCGAAATCCCTTCTGTTACTACCGATAGTTTCCCAAAGTTATTTACCCCAGAAGCAAAAAAAAGGTAGGCCACTATGGGGAGTATGAATAACACAACAAGTACAAAAGTCTTTTTCATCTACTGACGTATTTTAATATGATCCATATCGAATCGGCATGGACTAAAATTATTAGTGTTTGGCATCCCAAACCTTATTTAGCAAACGCTTTTGAATTCATTAGGCCCTTCTCAACGCTTTTCTGTCATTCCCATAAATCTACCACAAACCTAGTTATACAAAAATAAAAAAGACGGTGATTAAACCGTCTTTTTATTCTGTTAATTATATCTTAGAAATTCCAAGTTACGAATCCGTCTTTATAGATGTTGTGTATATAATCTGCTTCTACTAGAAGTATAAAGACCAAATACATCACCAGAAATATAGGCGTCCATACAATGGCTCTTCGCAGCGCACTTTTCTCATCTCTTAAATGCATGAAATCCCAAGCTATATAATACGCTTTCACCAACGTAAGTATGATAAAAATCCAATTTAGGAGTTTCATTCCCAATATATATGTTCCCGTTAGTATTGCTGGTTTGATAATACCGAAAGCAACCTCTACTACGGTTATCAGGGTCAAGAAAGCCAAGACGCCCCATATCTTTTGTGTATTGGATTTAAACTTGACTAACCCTCTAAAAATCTCTAATTTATGTCCCTCTGCCATTTCAACTGCTCTGTTTAAACTCCGTTGTTAAAATAATTACTATTAGCCAATACTATTTATAATGCTAGTCTATTATAACCTATACCAAATAGAAAAAAGTAAATACAAATACCCATACCAAATCCACAAAGTGCCAGTACAACCCTACCTTCTCTACCATTTCGTAATGCCCTCTTTTCTCATAGGTTCCTATCACTACGTTAAAAAATATAATAAGGTTTATCATTACCCCAGAAAATACGTGAAACCCATGAAAACCAGTTATAAAGAAAAAGAAATCTGCAAACAACCTACTTCCGTACTCATTCCTCACAAGATTAGCCCCTTCGACCACCATAACAGCGCTTTTAATTTTCTGTAATGACTCTTCTCGAGTCAATATGGTTTTTTCACCTTCTTCATTTAGAACTTCTGTTCTAATCACAATATTTAAATTTTCCTGAAACCCTTGGGTCACTTCATTTATAGAATATGAGGGAAGCGCTTTTTCATTATAATACCAAATCCCGTTCTTTTTCTCATGTTCCACTCTATCATCAGGAATCACTGAAGAAAAATCGGCAATTGCAGCTCGTTTTCCAGTATCAGAATCTACGAATTGTAAAATCCTCCCGCCCTTTGTCTCCAGAGCACCAAAATCACCTTGAATAAAAGTCGCCCATTCCCATGCTTGAGATCCCACGAACATAGCACCTCCAATAATGGTAGCGAACATATACCAGGTAACGGCATTTTTTTTCATTTTATGACCTGCATCTACAGCTAATACCATAGTCACAGATGACATAATTAGAACAAATGTCATGAATGCAACATAATACATAGGTGCATCTACACCATGAAAACCAGGAAAGTGAGTAAATACCTCATCAGCGATTGGCCAAGTCTCCATAAACTTAAACCTTGAGAAGCCGTATGCTGCTAAAAACCCAGAAAAGGTAAGAGCATCGGATACTAGGAAAAACCACATCATTAATTTCCCGTAGCTTGCCCCCAAAGGCCTATTGCCACCACCCCAAACGTTTTCTTCTTCTCCCGTTGTAATCGTAGTATCCATAGACTGATTTATTGTTTTATTGACCCCTTAGCAAATTTACATTTTTTTCAACTATTTAAAAGCTGAATTGTATTCAAAACTATTTTTGTATCAAAATATTATCTCATAAAGGTCATAAATAATACTAAGTAAACCCACAAAAGGTCTAAAAAGTGCCAAAAGGTAGCCCCAAGAGTTATCCCCAAGTACTCCTGTGACGAGTATCTACCTTTCCTCTGTTTGTAAACCACAATCAACAAGGAAATGATACCTGCTACTACATGCAGAATATGCACCATAGCAATCAAAAACATATAGGACATTTTTATACTGCTCGTGGGTCCGGTAAAATAATACCCTTGAGCTACCATGTCAGAAAAACCAGCGAACTGAAACGTGATAAAAGATAGGCCTAAACCCAGGGTTACGAGCAACCAAATAGTTCCCTGTTTATGATCATCTTTTTTAACAGCTATATTGGCCAAAATATACGTGAAACTACTAATAATAATAAGTGCCGTACTAATATAGAAGGCGTTCGGAAGGTTTATATCACTAGCCCAATCCTCGCGTGCACTACTTACAATATAAGCACTCGTCCAACCGGCAAAACCCATTAAAAGACTAACAATACCAAACCACAGCATCATCTGTTGCGCCCTATCCTTCTTTTCCTTAACCGTTCCTTGTGTTAAATCCATTCTACCCTATATATTTATCAATTACATACACTATCTGCATCAATGTGATATAACTCACACTGGCCAACATTAACCTTTTAGCAGAAGCATTATCTCTTTTGGTATACAAACGAAGTGCAAAAAAAAGCATTGCCCCTCCCATAATAAAAATTAATACAGCTGCAGAAACCGACAGCTGCAATTTACCCGTAATCCCAAAAGCAGGAATAATCGAAATCACCATCATCCATATGGTATACATTATAATCTGCAACGCTGTACCTGTATCCTTTTTTCCGGTAGGCAACATCTTAAAACCTCCCTTTTTATAATCGTCGTCTAACATCCATCCCAAAGCCCAAAAATGTGGAAACTGCCAAAAAAACTGAATCATAAACAAAGCCCCAGGCTCAATTCCAAATTCGTTCGTTGCCGCTACCCAGCCCAACATAAAAGGAATGGCACCAGGAAAAGCTCCAACAAATACAGCTAGTGGTGTTTTGGTTTTTAAAGGTGTGTAAACACTTGTATATAAAAAAATAGAAATAGCACCGAACATTGCCGTTTTGGCGTTCAAAAAGTATAGTGACACCACACCTAATACGGTTAAAAAGATAGCGATAGCCATAGCGGTGTTCACAGACATTCTGCCTGCCGGAATTGGCCTATTTTCCGTTCGACTCATTAAGGCATCTAAATCGCGCTCAATAACCTGGTTGTACGCGTTACTTGCGCCTACCATACAATAACCCCCAAAAGCTAATAAAAGAATAGCGTACAAACTTAGTTGTTCGGCCCCAAGAAAATATCCCGCAACGGAAGAGAAAACTACGCTAATCGCTAGCCTTGCCTTGGTAATTTCCTTAAAATCGGTAAAAATCAACGCAAATGAGTTGATTTTTGCTTGACCTACAACGGTTTTCATCTTCTTTTATATAGGGGTACAAAGATAACCTCCAAGGGATATTCCTGCAACCAAATACAGCTATTTCTGTTTTATTTAAGAATTCTGAACTACATGTTCCTTAAAACACCATGGCAGTCATTTTAAAGAAGCTATTCACTTTCTCGCAACTCGAAAATTAGATATAAAAAAATCCCGAGCTATACGTTCGGGATTTTTTTATATTAGATAGGATGCTATCTATTGCAATTTAAAAGTAATTGGAATACTGAAAGGTACTCGTACCGCTCTTCCCCTTTGTTTACCTGGAGTCATCTTAGGCAATTTACCTATAATCCTAGCTGCTTCCTTTTCTAAATTTCTATCTGGCCCGCGCATTCTAACGTTACCAATACTTCCATCTTTTTGGATAACAAACATTATATTAACTCTCCCCTGAACTCCCATTTCTTGTGCAATTTCAGGATAACGGAAGTTTTTACTAATATGTTTTTGTATCATTTTATTAAAACAAGCCCTTTTATCACTCTCCTTTTCACAACCAGGGAATACCGGTACATCTTCAATTACGGAAAAAGGAACATCCAAATCTTCATCCATTTCATCAACAACCACATCATCAACTGCTATTATTTCTTCATCCTGGCTCGTTTCAGTAGATTCTATAATAGTTTCTTCCACTTCTTCCTCATCCTCAACTATCTCAATAATTTCAGGAGCTTGTGGTGGTGGTGGTGGTGGTGGTGTTTTAATCTGTTCTGTCATTGGAACTTCTTCGTCCAACAAATCATCTACATTCATAGAAGTGTCGTACTCATTGGTCTTGTCGTACGTTTTCCATTCAAATGCTACAAAAGTTAGCAGCATCACCACAGCTAAACCCAATACAAAATAGAGACTACTATTTTTTGTCAAATCGGCCTTTGGATTCTTTTTTGGTTCCATATCTATACAATTTATTAATTGCTAATTTAACTAATAAAATACTTAAAATACAATTAAACTTTTCATTTTAACGACCAACCCTTGAAAACTAGGCGCTTAACAAGGAACATCCCTGCTAATGCCCCCATGGAATTGGCTAAAACATCCAAAATATCACCTTGTCTGCTCTCTGTAAATGCATATTGCAAAAGTTCAATAATTATGCCATAGGAACATGCAAAAGTCACAGTATATAATAAAACTTTTTTTAGTTCTAAATTCACTTTAAAGATTTCCCTTACAGCTTTAACACCTAAAACAACAAAAATAAAGTAAAATAAAAAATGGACTATTTTATCTATATGAGGTATGTTTAACCTTGGCACACTCATTTCTCCAGTAAAAAAAAATAAGCTTAAAAATGTTATAAACACTAACCAACTTACAAATAATATAGTAAAGAAAAAGGCTTTAACCACCAATCAATTCTTTGTAATCCACGTCGCTCAAAAGTTCACTTAACTCCGCTGGATTACTGAACTTTATTTTAACCATCCATCCTTTTCCATATGCGTCGGAATTTACAACCTCCGGCTCATCTTCCAAGCTTTCATTGAACTCGATAATTTCACCTGATAAAGGCAAAAACAAATCGGATACCGTTTTCACAGCTTCCACTGTTCCAAAAATGGCTTCCTTTTCCAATACCTCGTCAAGGGTATCAACCTCTACATAAACAATATCACCTAATTCGCTTTGTGCAAAGTCGGTAATGCCAACCGTGGCGACATCTCCTTCGATTCTAATCCACTCGTGGTCTTTCGTATACTTTAATTCTGCTGGTATATTCATTATTCTGCTATTAGATATATAACAAATGTAAACGATTCTCTAAAGGTTTTCAAAAAAACGTGGACACTTCTACACTATTTGATTAAATGCGCAGCTAAGCAATTAGGAAAGGTAATATTAAATCGGAGATAAGAAGTGTGGTTGAGCAACTATAGCGATATACTAGAAAGTACTCAAAGCCTAAGGCACTAATCTCTTAATTACCAAAATTATACCTGAGCGTAAACCCTGCATTGATTGTAGTTTGTGGGAACGCCGTAGATACAGCGAACTGAGAAAAAGAATGATCATAAAAGAACAGTGCATTTAATTGCTTGCTTAAAGCGTAATCTGCAGTAAACTTAACCGATAATAGATTTTGGCCAGAAGTAATCTGATTATTATCGATATCCAAGTTTCTGATAATGGTGATATTATCCCGTAAAGTAATGTCTGCCTTTAGGTTTAAATCACCTTTTAAACGAGTCTTATTTCCACCAATATTGGTCACTAGTTTCACATCTTTAATGCGATAGCCCAACCCAACGGTATAGTCCGTTCCGTTTATTTCAGTCATTAGATTATTATCAAAACTTAAAGACAAAGCCCTATCCGTTCTAACTTCTGCCAATACACTTACTGAATTTTTCATCTCAAAATCGACTCGAACCAACGGGTTGAAGCCATCTACCATGACCACGTTATTAATAATATTATCAGGCAAAACATCTCCAGTCTCCACATCAATAGTACCATTCTCTTTTTCCAAATTAGTTTGAAAGGAGTTAATGCTGTACGATGAGCGATACCCATGTTGTACCGAAAAGCGCTTGAATCTCTTTTTAAAGAACTTACTCTTCATCAATCCTGTATACTTGATATTCCAGTTCGGAATAGGAATATCCCGAAACGCATCTAGATTCACCCTATCCCCGCTCTGTCCACTATAGGCGGCAAAAAATGCAGGCAACAAGACCTCTTGTTGCGTCTTCCCATATCGTTGCGGAAAACCATCTTCATCCAAGGTTCCAGGATCTTCTCCTCTATCGGAAACCAAACGATTAGCAATGGTCAATCGGTTAGCCTTAAACTGCTCAAAGGTCTCAGAATCAAATTCATCACTTCTACTAAAGGCCGTACCAATCATAACGGTAGAGATGCTAAAACTTCCAAAATTGTTTCCCAATTGTAGGTTATAGGGCTCGTCTGCAGTTACATCTACATTAAAGTTCTCTTGATAGCTCTCCGAAAACTGCCTATCTGCAACTAAATCTATAGTTAAATCTCTGGTGGGCTGAGCCGTGGCTGTAATATTCAACTGGGTATTGGTACGTTGAATAAACTGTTCATTAAACTCCGGGAAGGTAGTCAACCAACCATTTCTGGCCGCTTCAAAACGAATATCCGACTGGCTACCAAAAACAAAACCTAAAGAGGGTCTTGAGGTGCCTATAAAACCAATAGATTGCGTGTACCCAGGCAGCACTGTTCCATTACTCTCGTTATAATTTATGTTCAGTCGCTTTACCATGGTCACCACATCTACCAAGGTATTAAACAGGGCGCTTGACTTTTTCTCAACTTTCTCTTCGGCATCTGCTGCTAGCCCTAGATTCCCTCTCTTAGACTTAGTCTTGCTTCCTAAAGCACCACCTTTACGCTTCTTAAGTCCTATAAAGTCATAAAACTTCTGCATAGTCATCGATGCTGTAAGGTTATGCGTGTTTGCGTTCTGGATGGTGTTGATATCACTTCCTACAACCTCCCTAAGGGCATCACCGCCGCGTTGCCAATCAAAATTACCGGTATAGCTATACTGTGCACTTATAAAGTCCAAAGCCGGTATCTTAGCAAAGGGTATCTCATAGTTCAACTGCATTTCTTGGGAGTGCCTATTCGGCTCACCTATATCAAAAAATCCGTCCCATAGTTCTAATGCCTGATCTATTCTGTCTCTAGAATCAACAGCCTCGTTTTCGTTAAAATAGTTTCGTACAATATTATTGTTGGAAGCCGTCAAATTCAAACGAAGTGACTTCGTTAAATTATAGTTTAGGGCATATTGCCAATTAAACAAGTAATTACGCTGTTGTAATTCCGGAAGCTCCAAACGATCAACACCCTCTTCCCGAACATCCCTGAAACGTTGGGCATTGAACTGCCTATTGATATTGGAATTCAAGGAAATACTCGCTGGCAATAAATTAAGATTCAATTCTTTTAACCATTTCCAGTATGCGCCGTTAAACAAAGAATCTTTCTTAGCAAAAGGTGCTATTTCAAGTGGCTTAAAACTATGGGCATACACAAAACCAGTATTCACACTTTGATCTCGTAATTTGGCAATCTCAAAATCCCTATGATCTGTTTCGTTGTAGGAATAATTGAAGGTGAAGTTCTCTATATCATAGAAATTTTCATCTGCTTCCTGCCCTCTATCCTTACGAACTCCTATTAAATTGATACTCGTTCTTTTGGTGTAATCCTCTGCTTGCTCCCTTATTTCGTCTGCAGCTTCCTGATCAGGTGCGGCATCGATTAAGTCGTCTAATTTTAAATCATCGTAAACAGGGTCAAATTCCGGGGTTATAATCTGCTCGGAAATACCATAATTGAAAGGTAATTGTATGCCCCATTTTTTTGGCAGTAATTGACCCACATTTATATTGGTTACCAAGTCATATGAAACGGCATCTTCTCTGGCGCGTTCATTTGGCATTTGATCAATAGTTCCAAAACCAGATGTACTGGTACTACCTGTAGCGGTCATATTTGCAAAATCAGCTATGTTGGCATCTATTGCCGCAACTGCAGCCCAACCACCATTATTATCCAAACCTGCCAACCGCAGCTCATTGAACCAAACCTCGCCTCGTGCAGGTAAATTATCTTGGTTCTTTATCCCCACCATAATACTTCGGATACTTCCCAAAGATGGGTTTCCCCGTAACCCTATACGCACTCTTCCTGGAGTACGGATATCGAATTCATTCACAGGGAACACTTCGCCATTCTCAACCTCAAAGAAACGGACCTCGCTTAAATCCCCACTCTGAATCCATAAGGATTTTACCTTGTTCAAATCGCTAAGGCTAATGTTCATTTCGTTTACCTCTGGCCATATCTCGCTTTCCGAAGCGGCTCCAAACGGAGTAAACTGCAGCGGAAGTTCAACTTGATAAAAATTCTGCGAGAAATCAGTTCCAAAACGCAGGAACCCAACCAAAGGGGTGGAACTATCTGCATAATCGCTATCCACTATTTTTTCCGCATGCATAAACATCTTAAGGTTTTTGTATTGACGGATATCGATATTCAAATTCTTAAAAACCCCTCTTGCATCTTGCGCCTCTAAATCTTCCACCAATAGTGAAAGGGACTGCTCGTTCTGTCTAATAATGGTGTTATTATTGTTTAATTGTTCTCTGGCCACACCTGGTGGTAAAACATAAGGGATAGGAAGCCGACTGTTGTTCTCTTCAATATTTACCGTATTTACGTCCAAAGTTGTTCCGTCATCCGCAGGATTATCATCTATAGTCTTATCCTGAAGTGTCTTGGTATACGTACGCCAATCGCCACGCACCAAATCTAGAGTAGCAAAGCGGAGTACGGTAGGGTTGTTGAATCCCGTCATATACATACGCATAAAACTAATGGACCTAAAATCCGTAATTCCACCAACGGCATCTGTAAAATCACTCAACGGGATTTTATACTGTATCCATCTTCTATTGAGCTGATCTCCGTTAGGAAGTTCGGGCGTAGTCCCTTCTTTGATATCGGTTACATACTTATCGTTAATAGTGGTATTAGGCTTAATTCCAATACGGTACTCGTAGTAACTATTTACCGTATTCATAGTTAAATCTCTATCTATATCTTCAACATCCGGTAAGGTTGTCGACCCCCTATTTGTATTGGTCACCTGCACTGGCGAATTCCCATCAGGATTATTAAAATCAAAATATCGTTCTAAAATTCCACCTTCGCGGTTCAAGTAATACTGAAAGTTATCCAGTGCTGGATCTGGGCCGGGGTTGCTGTCATAAATAGCCTGTTCCGCTGCATCGTTAAGACCATCAAGCCCAATATCCTGTAAGGCACGATTAGGCTCACTGGCATCAAAGGCATAAACCAATGATTGGGTAGCAGGAACCTCTCCCCATGCTGTAGGTGCAATAAAATCATTACTTTCTACTCCAGGAAGTCCGTTTTCATATTGTTTTTTCCCATCGCGTAAAATATCCTCCGAGATGTTTCCTAGGTTTAAAACCAATTCTCCTGCGCTGGTTGCTTCCCCGTCTACATATGGATCTAAGACCCAAAACTGAACGAACTCTACGTTGGTCTGCTCAAAATTTGTACTGCTCAAAGATCGCATAATACCACCCCACTTTTCACTTGGCGCGGCCGTATCAAAATTTGCGTTATTATTATAAGGTCCTTTTGCATTGGGGTAATAGGCCATATCCAAAGTCCCTTGCACCGTAGTTTGACCTTGGGCGATATCTACTTGCGGAAAGACTTCATCGATAAAAACCCTTCTTGTAGGGTTGGTAGAGATATCATTATCACTTATTTCTGCCGGCCGTTGGTTCGTGTAAAAAATAGGGTCAATCGTATACCACGCCATTTTCGCCCTTCCAAAACCATTCTGCAAGTTGGCCGCATCTTCCGGTGAGCTACCCGACAATTGACCACCTGGTGCAAATTCTAAAGGCGTACTAGCTAAAGACCACGCCAAAGAACCGCGAACATCCAAAAGAGTCTGGGCACCTTCAAAATCATCTAAATAGGTTGTTGTCTCTCCTTGAAAATCTGCGTTCTTTGGAGAATTTGGCTTTAACCAAGCAACCTCTGCTCGTATAGACACGTTAGAAGGTATATCAGTATCTATATTAGGTAACTTGTTCACCATACGAGTCAAAAAAGGAACTTCGGTTGAAAAATTACTATTTAAACCAAAAATAGTATTGTTTACAGGCTCTATACCAAAATTCGATTTTTGGGTAAGTGGGCGCTCATTCAAATTTAACAAGGTACCACCTAGCACAAAGTTCTTACTAAACTGATGCTCTACGTTAACCCCAGTAAAACGACGTGTTTGTTGCCCGAAAACGGCATTATTTTCCACTGAAATATTGATAGGCGTATTGGACGCCTCTAAACTTGGATCCAAAAGCTGTACTGTGCCCGCTTGGTAATTTACGGTATAATCTATACCCTCCTGCAATTGACGACCACCTGCCGTTACCCTCACCGAACCTCTAGGTACATTGAAGGCTCCAATAGGAATTCCATTACTCCCTTCTGCCTTAAAGCGTCCTTTTAAAATAAATTTATTTTTCTCTGGATCTTGTAGTGCCGCCGCCTTGGTAAGCTCATACATATCCCTAAATACATACTGGTCTTGATTAGGATTATAGGCAGATGGCATATTATACTGACCAGCATTACCGTTCTCTAAGGTTTCGAACAAGTACTCTCCAAAGGGTTCCACTTTGGTAAAGACAATACGTCCGCCTTGGGTATCAACTGTAATACCTGGATAAAAATCAAAAAATCCATCACCTCCTGGTTGTAAATCATTATATACGTTCAACCTATCCAAATTAAACACATCCAATAAGATACGTTCCTCCAAACCGTCGGGCCATCCAGAACCAGGCCCATCGTCTATTGGGGTAATATAATTTCTTGGCGTAGGATCGGAATACAATATATTAAGTTTAAAATCTTCCTGACTTAATCGGAATGCGCCCGTGGCATAAATATTTTTCATCATCAAATCCCAAATAGGATCGCTGACATTAGTAATGTTACTTTTTAATAATTTAAGAATCAAGGTATTATTCTCTATGATAGGATTCGCTCCTTGAGAAACCGTGGTAGCATCCAAACCTCCATTTGCAAACTCCCCTACTTGAAAGACTTCGCCCTTAAACGTATATTGAAAAGCCACAGCCAATACCTCATCATTACTCAACCTTTGATTCAAAGAAACATACCCCAATTGCGAATTGAAGGTATAATCACGTGTCTGCTCCAGCTTTCGGGCATTCTCCAAAATAGCATAGTCAAATCCTTGGTTAGGTCTATACCCTGATGTAAAACTACCGAGATTAAACGCATTCTCTACTGTAGCAATATCCCTGATATTCGCAGTCAATGCTCCTCCTGCCCCTATCAATTCCGGGTCATAATCATTGGCGTTATTTCTTGGACGATTATCCACGGTATTATTGAAAAAACCTGCGGCATCTGCACCATTTTGCCCTACCCTTGTTTTTTCCTGGAATACTTCACCTAAATCTTGAAAAGCCACTACATTACGAACGTTTAGCGTTTGTTGGCTCCTATTGGTTACCCAAACCTCTAATCTAGTAATCTGCACCTGGCTTTGTATGTAAGGGTAGGTTTCCAGCGCCCTATCGTAATTATCCCTAAAATAATGCGCTAAGAAAAAGTGTTTGTCCTCATCATAATCTAAAGCGGTAATATTAAATTCATTTAATGTACCACCACCTTGTGCCACTACCGTATTATTCTGGGAACGCTGTTCGGAGAAAACTGCGGTGACCATTGTTTTACCAAATTGGAGTTGCGTCTTTACCCCAAACAAGCTCTGTGCACCTTGTATAAGTGAACTATTTAAAGGCATATTTACGTTACCTACTTCAATTTTTTGAAGAATATCGTCCTCGGTAGGGGTATAATCCAACTTTACGATATTCTGAAAATCGAAAGTAGCCTCAGTATCATAGTTGGCATTTACCTGCAAACGCTCGCCTATTTTTCCAAGCATACTTAAACTTATGCGCTGATCAAAATCAAAAGATAAGTTGGTTCTGTTCCTTGGTGAAAGTGATGGGTTATCATTCTTTTGCCAAATAACGCCCAAATCCATAGCTACGGAACCCTGCGGTATCACCTCTATGGTATTCCCTCCGAATACGGATTGGAAGAAATCATTATTTACATAAAAATTGGGTAGTAAATTTCGTCGTGCTTCCTCGCTTCCTTGCTTTTTCCCGGAGTAGGCATCTGACTTTTCCTTAAAGTAAGATTTGATACCCTCTTTTTTAATCAGATCATAATATTGTTCTGGTGTGAGGATAATTGGATATCCTATATCGAAATTTCCAATTTTTTCATTGTAGACGTACCGATCTAACTTAGCATCATAAAGGTATCTAGAAACGATACTCTCAGGATTTTCCAGAGCAATACGCCCTAGTTCATATCCGGTTTTCACAGAATCTACTTCCTGTTCATCTGTTTCTTGGGCCATAGATGCTTCTATGGATCCAAAAACAAATAAGATTAGAAAAAGATACTTAAAAAATGTTTTAAGATTATTGATTGCCCCTGATTTCAAACTTGTTACAAATTTTTGAGCGCGAGTTTTATAATGTTCTCAGCGCTTAGTGAAGCATCTTGGGAAATTACTTTATCAACTACCTTTTCGGCTTGTCTTCTAGCAAATCCCAGAACCTCTAAAGCAGATAACGCTTCATCTTTATTTGTATTGTTTGAAGTTGTGGAAAGTTCGTCTATATCGTACACTTTCAAAATCTTGTCCCTAAGGTCTAAAATGACCATTTGTGCGGTTTTGACGCCGATACCCTTTATGGCTTGTATGGCAGGAGCATCCCCATTGGCAATGGCATCTCTAATTTGTGCTGGAGACATTGAAGATAACATGGTTCTGGCCGTACTGGAACCAATACCGGAAACCGATAATAATAAACGAAATATTTCACGTTCCGATTTTTCAGCAAACCCAAACAAAGTATGCGAATCTTCCTTTACTTGTAAATGCGTGTAAAGACTCAACAACTCCCCATCCGGTAGCTTGGAAAAAGTGTGCAAGGATATATTAACAAAATAACCCACCCCACCACATTCTATTATAACATAGGTTGGGTTTTTCTCTGCTAACCTTCCTTTTAAATGATGGATCATTATTTTACAACTTCAAATTAAAAGTAAAAGGCAAAATACTTAGTCAGAAACCTATAGCTAAAAACATAACTCTTACCGCTGATTATCTGCTACTTCCCTCTGATTTATTTTGCACTTTATAGTACTTTCTACTGTTTACTGGACTTCGCTTTTTTACGCTTTTCCCTTTCTTGGGCATCGATAACGGCTACTGCGGTCATGTTAACAATCTCATCAACACTAGCCCCCAATTGCATAATATGTACCGACTTTCTTAGACCAACCATAATTGGACCGATAGAGTCTGACTTATTAAGCTCTTTTAAAAGTTTATATGTAATGTTGGCAGATTCCAAATTAGGAAACACCAAAGTATTGACCTTCCTGCCTGCAAGTTTAGAGAAAGGGAATTTACTTTCAAGTAATTCTCTATTTAAGGCAAAATCTGTTTGTATTTCCCCGTCTACAACTAAATCTGGATTTTTTTTGTGTAAAATTTTTACGGCCTCTCGCACTTTTTTAGCATTAGGATGCGATGAGGAACCAAAATTAGCATAACTCAAAAGTGCCATTACAGGTTCAAAACCGAAAGTACTGGCAACATTTGCCGTCATTTGTGCTATTTCTGCAATTTCTTCTGAATTTGGGTCTATATTTATGGACGTATCTGCTAAAAACAATGGACCTCTGTCCGTAATCATGATATTTACCGTAGATACCTTTTTAACATTAGCAGCCATTCCTATAACTTCTAAAATAGGTTTCACTACCGTGGGGTAGGCCCTAGAATATCCTGAAATCATACCGTCTGCATCCCCTTCCAATACCATCATAGCGCCAAAATAATTACGCTCTTTCATTTTTATTTTCGCACTGTACAGCGTTGTACCACTGCGCCTTCTACTTTCCCAATACGTAGTGGCGTACTGATTTAGGCGCTCATCGAATTCTTTATCCAATGGGTCTACAATAGGAATGTCAGCATCGAATTCAAGTTCTTTTTTGAGCTCCAAAATAACATCCTTTCTTCCCAAAAGAATAGGTTCTGCAATACCCTCTTCATACACAATTTGAGCAGCTTTTAAGACATCCAAATGATCAGCCTCGGCAAATACAATACGTTTAATATTAGATTTTGCACGGCTGTGCAACAATCGTACTACCTTATTATCGTTTCCGGAACGTTGCAATAACTCTTCCTCATATTTATCCCAATCTTCAATAGGAGCTCTTGCGACACCACTTTCCATAGCCGCTTTTGCAACTGCTGGTGGTATTTTGGCAATAAGTCGCTGATCAAAAGGTTTGGGGATTATATATTCCCTTCCAAAAGTCAATCGTGTTTCACCATAAGCAATATTCACCTGTTCAGGAACGGGCTCTTTGGTCAATTCTGCCAAAGCTTTTACGGCTGCCATCTTCATTGCTTCGTTTATAGCTGTAGCACGCACATCTAAAGCACCTCTAAAAATAAAAGGAAAACCCAGTACATTATTGACCTGATTAGGATGATCTGATCTGCCCGTGGCCATGATGATATCCTTTCGGGTAGCAATAGCCACATCATAGTTAATTTCCGGATCGGGATTTGCCATAGCAAAAACGATGGGGTCGTCTGCCATGGACAATAACATTTGAGGGGTTACGATATCCGCAATGGATAGTCCCACAAAAACATCAGCACCTACCATAGCTTCATCTAAAGTATCTATTTTTCTATCCGAAGCAAATTCTAATTTTTCTTTGGATAAGCTTTCTCGATCGCTACGAATAACGCCTTTGCTATCTAGCATTACTATATGTTCCGGACTTGCACCAAACGCCTTATATAATCGTGTACAAGAAACTGCAGCAGCACCTGCACCACTAATTACAATTTTAGCGTCCTGCATCTTTTTTCCGGTAAGTTCCAAGGCATTCAACAGGGCTGCTGCTGAAATAATTGCAGTACCATGTTGATCATCATGCATTACAGGAATATCCAATTCTTCCTTTAAGCGTCTTTCTATTTCGAAGGCCTCAGGTGCCTTTATATCCTCCAAGTTGATTCCCCCGAAGGTTGGAGCAATCATTTTAACCGTCTCTACAAACTTGTCTACATCTTCGGTATCTACTTCAATATCAATACCATCTATATCTGCAAAAATTTTAAAAAGTAAGGCTTTCCCCTCCATAACAGGCTTAGAAGCCTCTGGTCCAATATTACCTAATCCTAAAACTGCTGTTCCATTAGAAATTATGGCTACAACGTTCCCTTTTGAAGTGTATTTATAAACATTTTCCTTGTCTTTGGCTATTTCTAGACAAGGCTCTGCAACACCTGGAGAATAAGCTAAAGCAAGATCTCTTTGCGTACTATAAGGCTTGGTAGGTACTATTTTAATTTTACCAGGCTGGGGTTTAGCATGATAAATAAGTGCTTCTCTTCTTAGTTTTTGCTTGCTCATGTAGTGTGCTTTAGAACGACAAAGTTATACGTATTCTTTGAAAAATCGTGAGCTCTTTATAGTTTAAACTAAAAAATAAAAGAATACTCTAAAATAACTAAGAAAAATATAGCTAAACCTCTTTAGGAACATTCAGCCTCATGGCCAATATAGCGGAGATAATAAAAAATGCTCCAGCAAAAAGGATTGCATTAATAGCACTCCCTCCTAGAACATATTTATAAATAGGCCCAAAGGTTAGGGTCTCTATTCCCATAGGAATCACAATCATCATATTCAAAATACCCATATAAACACCTCGTCTATCTTGGGGAACTACCTTGGAAACCATGGTGTAAGGAATTCCCATCATTGCTGCCCATCCAATACCAAATAACACCATTGGAGCGAGCACGAGCCAAGGATCAGCTACGAAAGGAATAATAAACAAAGCCAAACCTGTACCCACCAGACTTAATGTATAGATTTTTTTTCCGCCGTACTTTAACGTAAGTGGAACTAGTGCTAGCGCTGTAACCATAGTTACAATATTATAAGTTAAGCTCATTTGTGCCGTTTGTGATGCTGCTTCAGAAATACCATAGTCCATAGTAAGCATAAACAATGGTGTGATATACTGCCAATAGATAAAAAGAGCGTACCACTGAAACAAATAAACGGCTCCTATTTTCCACATAAATTGTGGCATTTTTTTTATCGCGTCTGCTATTTCTTTAAATGGTTTTGTGATGCGAACTCTTAATAGCTGTGCTTTATCATGGTTGATTTCTGCGAGCTCTTCATCTAAAGGAGGAATTTCTGGGGTTTTTAAAACTGACCATAAAACTGTAGTTAATGACAAGAAAGCACCTATATAAAAAGAGTAGTAAATCCATTGCGGTATAACTCCTATTTCATCTACTACTTCTCCAAATAAATCTTTGAACAAAATAATAGAAACTGTGGCAAGTACTACTCCCAATCCACAAAATAAACTTTGCATTTGAAAGCCTAAACTCAACTGCTTTTCGGGTAATTTATCACCGATAAATGCTCTATATGGCTCCATAGCCATGTTATTTCCAACATCTAAAATCCAGAGCAACCCAACAGCAAACCATAATACAGGACTATGCGGAAAGGCAAAAAGGCACAAACTACCGATTAATGCACCTATCAAGAAATAGGGTTTACGTCTCCCCCATTTTGTAGACCACGTTTTATCTGACATAGCTCCGACGATAGGTTGAATTACTAAGCCAGTAACGGGTCCTGCAATATTTAAAATAGGTAACATTTCCTCAGACGCACCCAAATACAAAAACATAGGATTGATAGCTGTCTGTTGTAATCCAAAACTATATTGAATTCCCAAAAACCCAACATTCATATTAAAAATCTGCCAAAAATTTAAACTTGGTTTCGTTAATTTCATTGGTCTCACTTTTAGTTCTATTGGCCCTTTATATGAATAAGATACTAATTTGATAAAATAAATTCATATTTCTCAATTTAACATAGTATCCAAGATAGTATTTTTAATGTACGGTTAACAAAGTGGGATATAAAAAGAATGCTATTTACGCCACGGAAACGATAGCATTGATAAGACCTTACTTCAAGAATTTAATGTTTCGCTGTAATCCTGAAAATTTAGTCCGCTTTACTGCCGACTTTTGAAATACTTTTTTAAACACATCTTCAGTAATTTCCTCCCAATCCTTTTTAGACATGGAGAGCAACTCTGGATGTGGGTTGAACAAGGGTTCGTTATGTGGTTTTGAAAATTTATTCCAAGGACAAACATCTTGGCACACATCACATCCAAAAGCCCAATCGTCAAACTGGCCATGAAACTCGTTCGGAATCTCGTTCTTCAACTCTATGGTTACATAAGAAATACACTTACTGCCATCTACAACATAAGGCTCAACGATAGCCTCGGTTGGGCAGGCATCTATACATGCGGTGCAGGTACCGCAATGGTCTGTTACCGGTGTGTCGTATTCCAAATCCAGATCGACAATAAGCTCAGCTATAAAATAAAAAGAACCTACACGCTGTGTAAGAAGGTTGCTGTGTTTCCCTATCCAACCTAATCCGCTTTTAGCAGCCCAAGCTTTATCCAAAACCGGTGCAGAATCTACAAAAGCCCTTCCGTGAACCTCCCCTATTTCTTCTGAAATAAAGTGCTGTAACTCGCGGAGTTTAGATTTGATTACGTGATGGTAATCATGCCCATAGGCATATTTGGAAATCTTATAGGTATTTGGCATTTGCTTTTCCTCTGGGTAGTAATTCAGCAACAAGGAAATAACCGATTTTGAACCTTCTACCAAAAGCCTCGGATCTAATCGTTTATCAAAATGATTTTCCATATAGGCCATCTCCCCGTGCATATTCTTCTTCAACCATTTCTCTAAACGAGGTGCATCTTCCTCAAGAAAGTCTGCCTTAGAAATACCACAAGATAGAAATCCTAGACGTTTGGCCTCAGCCTTTATCATTTCAGATGTCTTTAATCGATTCATCGAAGCTTAAAATGAAGGTTAACTGCTACGGGTTTTAAGGAAATAAGTGGATCTATAGGAATTTCATCAATATCAGACTCTAGCCTGTACTTACGAAGTATTTCCGCAACAGTAAGAATCATTTCCTGCATGGCAAAATTATTTCCGACGCACATTCGTGGGCCACCACCAAATGGAAAGTAATAGTCAGAAAAATCTTTTTTGTTCCTAACATCAAATCGCTCTGGAACATAGTTTTGAGGCGCATCCCAGAATTGTTCATCCCTATGTAGCTCGTAAATAGCCAACAGTAGCATGGTGTTTTTTGGGATTTGGAATCCGTCAATCTCATCTTCGGCTATTGACTCCCTATCTATGTAATACGCTGGTGGATACAAACGCATTCCCTCTTCAATGCATAGTTTTACATAACCAAGGTTTCTAAAATCTTCCATTTCAAGGTTTTTTTCCCAATCTATTTTCGAAATCTCTTCAAACGCTTTTTCTTGTACCTCTGGATGTTTGGCTAAAAGGTGCAAGGTAAAACCTAGTGCATTCGCGGAGGTTTCATGACCAGCCGCGAATAAAATCAGTACCTCATCTATGAGCTGCTCTTGAGACATAGACCTACCATCCTCGTAACGTGCTTTTAAAAGCATATCCAATAAATCGTCCTTGTCCGAATTTTCCGAAATCCTTTCTGTAATTATCTGGCTCAATATCAACCTTGCCTTCTTGGATATTTTTAAATGGTGACCAATTTTCCCCGAGAGCTTGTACCACCAGTTTAAATAGGGTTGTCGCATTTCTTTGATAAGCATCCGTTGATTGGCCTCGGTAATATCCTTTAAGTCTGACATTTGTTTTTTAATGTCATCTCGACTGAACAACGAAGTTGCCACGACTTGAAAAGCCAAATCTCCCATTAAAGGATACACATCTTGCAGCTCGTTCGGACGGATTTTGGTCAACTCCCCTTTTATAGCAGTATGCATAATACTAATCAATCCTTGAAGTTTTTTCTTATGGAAAGCGGGCTGGACCATACGACGATGCGTGCGCCAATGCTCCCCATTAGACGTCAATAAACCATGCCCTATATATTTAGCCAAATCGACCGTCTGTAAGGAAGATTTTTGATATTTTTTTTGCTCGGTTTGAAGTACTTGTTTTATAAACCGGGCATTCCTTGTAAAGACAATACGTTTTCTAAAACCAACTTCCACCTCAAAAATATCACCTAATCTACTAAAATTATCATGGTGAAAAGGAAGTGGATTGCTCAGTATCTGTTTTCTATTCTTAAATACATGGGAGCGCGAAACTCGGGGTAGTTTTTTCATTAAAATAGACCGCCTTGAATATTATTTTTTATTCTGCCCAAATGTTTGTAGGCTAACTCTGTTACTTCCCGTCCACGGGGTGTTCTCATAATAAATCCCTGTTGTATCAAAAAGGGCTCATATACTTCCTCTATGGTTTCCGCACTTTCAGAAACAGCAGTAGCTATAGTTGTAATCCCTACAGGACCTCCTTTAAACTTATCTATAAGGGTAGTTAAAATCTTATTATCCATTTCGTCAAGTCCGTGGGCATCTACGTTCAACGCCTTCAAACTAAATTTAGATATTTCCATATCTATACTTCCATTGCCTTTTATTTGGGCAAAATCACGAACCCTACGTAATAAGGCATTACAAATTCTTGGTGTTCCCCTGCTTCGACCTGCAATCTCAATGGCTGCATCTTGGGTAATCGGAACCTTAAGTATTTCTGCACTTCGCTCCACGATCGTAGATAACAATTCTGTAGAATAGTATTGTAACCGACTCTGAATACCAAAACGAGCCCGCATAGGAGCCGTTAGCAACCCAGAACGCGTAGTAGCACCGATAAGCGTAAACGGACTCAAATTGATTTGCACCGATCTTGCATTAGGACCGCTTTCGATCATAATATCAATTCTGTAATCTTCCATCGCTGAATACAGATATTCCTCTACAATAGGACTTAGTCTATGTATTTCATCGATGAATAGCACATCACGCTCATCCAAATTGGTCAGTAGCCCGGCCAAATCCCCAGGCTTATCCAAAACAGGACCAGAGGTGATTTTAATACCTACGCCTAATTCGTTTGCTAAAATATTTGCTAATGTAGTCTTACCAAGTCCAGGAGGGCCGTGAAAAAGTGTGTGATCTAAAGCTTCTCCCCGCTGATTTGCAGCCTCTACAAAAACCTTTAGATTTTCTAAAACCTGTTCCTGACCTGTAAAATCATCAAAATTTATAGGCCTCAGGGCCTTTTCAATGTCCAATTCCGCATCGGAAAAACCCTCAGAGGAGGGGTCTAAGTACTCGTTCATATGCTAACAAAGATACGTAAACCGACATGAAGTTTTTTCAAGTCGAGCCTCCTTTATTTCGAATGATTTAATATAGAAATTCGTAATTTTAAGGCATGGAAAAGAACCTATATCCCTCAGGAATCCTTCAGTACATTCCTTTTTTTTATGTTATCTGGTCAGACGACCTGATTTCAGCCTCAGAAATTAACGTGGTTGAAAGGGCAATACGTAACGATATCAGTTTAAAAACAAATGAGAAAACTTCCTTGCTTTCTTGGTTACAGGTATCCAAACCGCCAAAAGATGAAACATTTAAACTATGGAAGCAAACGATTTCCAATTCTCAGGTTCAATTGATTGAAAGCGAGACCTATCCGCTGGCAACATTCAGTCAAAAAGTCGTATGCCATTACTATGACACCTACCCCTTCAACGATAACTTAAAGGACATAGAAATAAACTTGGGCATACAGCCCAACCACTACAACCACCTTTTTGATGTAGCAGTACAACATGAAGTTTCGTCCGACTATTACAAGGCCTCAGAAATTGATGGTATTTTAAAAGGAAGAAACGCAAAGGTGGTAGATGATTTCAGGAAAACCTTAGAACACCCTGTTTTTAAATGGGAAGTTCATAGAAATAAGGAGGAGTTCAGGTCCAAGGTTTTAGAACAGGTGGTCCACTTGGCTGAAAAAGGTTACGGAGCTCTAGCCTATCCAGAAGCTTATGGAGGAACGGGTGATATGGAAGGTTATGCCACTATTTTTGAGAATATGATGTATGTTGACGGAAGTCTTACCATTAAATTCGGAGTGCAATTTGGACTCTTTGGCGGCAGTATTCAAAAACTAGGCACACAACAGCACCACAATAGCTATTTATCCCAAACTGGAAAAGGCAGATTACTAGGCTGTTTTGCAATGACGGAAACAGGCCATGGCTCCAACGTTAGAGGTATAAAGACTACCGCTACTTATGATCGAAGTACGGATAGGCTAATTATCCACACTCCTGGAAAAAATGATAATAAAGAGTACATAGGGAACGCCCTGCATGCTACAATGGCATCGGTTTTTGCTCAATTAATCGTAAATGGAAAAAATGAAGGGGTACATGCCATCCTAGTTCCTTTGAGGGATACCAATCACAATACCTTACCTGGTATTACTATTGAAGATAATGGATATAAATTGGGATTAAACGGAGTTGATAACGGAAAAATTTGGTTTCATCAAGTACAGGTTCCCAGGAAAAACCTCCTCAATAAATACGGTGATATCACATCTCAAGGCACATACAAATCTGATATTAAAAACCCGAATAAACGGTTTTTTACGATGTTAGGAACGCTTGTTGGTGGTCGTATTTGTGTCGCTAGAGCCAGTCTTGGCGGAGCCAAAATGGCGCTAGTAGTAGCTATAAAACATGCATTAAAAAGAAGACAGTTCAATGACAGTATAAAGGTGCAAGAGGATTTATTAATGGATTACCCAACACATCAATTACGACTTACGCCCTTGGTAGCAAGTGCCTATGTGTACCACGTTACGTTGGATAAAATGATGGAAATATACTCCGATGACACCCAACCTGACAAGCGCAAGGTAGAAACCCAGGTAGCCGGATTAAAATCAATGATTACTTGGTATGCTAACAGCACCATACAGGAGTGTAGAGAAGCTTGTGGCGGCAAAGGATATTTATTGGAAAATAGAATTGCCGACCTAAAAGGCGACGTAGATATTTTTACCACATTCGAGGGAGATAATAATGTATTGTTGCAATTGGCTGCCAAGGGCGTATTATCAGATTTTAAGGAAGAATTTAACAGTGCAGGCTTTACTGCGGTATTAAAATTATTAAGCCAACAGCTAAGTGATAAATTAGCTACAGTAAACCCGCTGTACTCCAATAAGACAGATAAGGAACACTTATACAATCCAAAATTCCATAAACACGCCTTTAACCACAGGACTAGAAGACTTACATATACCTTGGCTATGCGGATAAGAGGATATATAAAAAAGGGGGTGCCATCCTATCAAGCGTTCTTAAAAGTTCAAACCCATTTACTCACCTTAGGAAAAGCATACAGTATCGAGTTAGCCTATGAAACATACAGCACCTTTACCGATAGCATAGCGGACGAAAAGAATCGGGAATTGTTTCAAAAACTTGGAAGCTTATATGCCCTTTCCGAAATTACGAAGGATGCCTCTTGGTATTTAGAACAAGGGTATATTGGAAGCATAAAATCAAAAGCAATCCGACGCCGTACTGAAAGACTCTGCACGGAACTAAGACCTCATTTAAACAGCTTGGTAGATGGGTTTGGCATACCGACACACTGCATGTCGGCTCCTATAGCCCAATAAAGGGTATATTGAGAAGGAAATTTAAGGTCTAAGAAAGCTATTTCACTTTCCTTATTGGTTGTTTTCTTTGTGCAGCTGCGATGTATCCAGAAACTCCGTAATTGTAATCTTTGGATTACCGTACAGACTGGTCTTGGCTGTGCCCTTGGAAGATAATTCAAACTTATCTATAACGTAGATGCTAGCCTCGGGGGAATCCTCAATATTGAGCAGCATAGTTTCTGCCTTAAATTCAACTGCTTTAAGTGCACTATTACCATACAATTTTGCTGTAAACAATGCTGTCTTACCCTCCATCTTTACCGAAGCATTTTCATACATGAATAAAGTATTATTTTGCCCTGTGGCATAAACCTTTGCATCTATCCTATCCTTAAAAGTAAGATTTAGAGAATCGCTAGCGACATTAAAATCTCCTGAGCTATTTTCCTTCATTTGTACGTTGATCACATCGGCTGATGCATTTAATATCAGCCTTGCTGCACCCGAGGCCTTAACATCTAAATAATCAGCGGTGATTACGTCATTCATAGTTATCAAGCCGTTACTTAAGGTTAACCCAGTTAATTCTGTATAGAACACGGTAATGTTCAATTTCTTTTTAGAAGTAATATTATAAAACGAAGAAATATACAAGGTACCGTCCGACACGATAAACTTTAAAACGTCTATCAAGTTATCATCCGCTTCGACAGTAACACGTTCTACAGAACCTTTCTGAATCGAGATATCTAAATCATCGTCAAGCTTTATCTCTGTAAAACGGGCTAGATCTTCAGTAGATACAACCACATTCCTATTACCCTTTATTTTAGGCTTTCTTTGAGCGAACGTTTGAAGACAAATACAAAACACAAAAACTACACTCAGAATTCTTTTAATATCCATACTATCATTCTAGTTAAAAAAATAACATCCTAAAGGTATTATAAAAAATACAATCTGCATTCTATTAAGATACAAGCAAAAAAAATGCCCAACTTTAAGGTTGGGCATTCCAAATACTTTTTAAAAGATATTTAATGATTTAATTCCTCTTCATCCTGTTGCAATGGTATATGTTGCGGTACAAAATCTTGATCTGGTATAATATACTCGCCATCACCATCTACCTTACTGTAATCATAAGCCCATCGGTGCACTTCTGGAATAGCACCTGGCCAATTTCCATGAACATGTTTCTGAGGCGTAGTCCACTCCAATGTATTTGAACTCCATGGGTTTTGAGGCCCTATTTTTCCGTAAAAAATACTGTAAATAAAATTTGCAACAAATACCAATTGTGCGGCCCCAGCAATCAGCGCAAACACAGTCATCAATATCTGTACATCAGCTAACTCATCAAACATTGGAAAAGCAGTATTTTGATAATACCTCCTTGGCACCCCTGCCATACCTACAAAATGCATTGGAAAAAAGACACCATAAGCACAAATCGCAGTTACCCAAAAATGGATATAACCCATGTTCTTATTCAACATCTTTCCTTCAAACATTATAGGGAACCAATGATACACACCGGCAAACAAACCATAAAGTGCAGATATACCCATTACTAAATGAAAGTGTGCTACGACAAAATACGTGTCATGTACGTTTATATCCAAAGTACTGTCTCCCAAAATTATACCTGTAAGACCCCCTGTGATAAAAGTCGAAACCAACCCTATTGAGAACAACATTGCAGGATTAAGCTGGAGGTTACCCTTCCAGAGTGTTGTTATATAATTAAAAGCTTTAACTGCTGATGGTATGGCGATTAACAATGTAGTGAAGGTAAATACCGAACCCAAGAAAGGATTCATACCCGAAATAAACATATGATGACCCCAAACAATTGTTGATAAGAAAGCAATGGCTAAAATAGATGCCACCATGGCCCGATAACCAAATATTGGTTTCCTAGCGTTCGTAGACATGACTTCAGATGTTATACCTAACGCTGGTAATAGCACAATATAAACTTCTGGGTGTCCTAAGAACCAGAACAAGTGCTCGTATAGAACAGGAGAACCTCCCTGGTAATGCAAAACTTCTCCTTGAATAAATATGTCCGAAAGGAAAAAAGAAGTGCCAAAACTTCTATCCATAATTAACATCAACGCCGCTGAGAGTAAAACAGGAAAAGAAATAACTCCTATTATAGCTGTTACAAAAAACGCCCAAATGGTCAGAGGCAATCTTGTCATAGACATACCCTTAGTCCTGAGATTGATTACCGTTACTATATAATTCAAAGAACCCAACAAGGAAGATGCAATAAATATAGCCATTGAAGACAACCATAAGGTCATTCCTAAACCAGATCCTGGTTGTGCCATAGGCAATGCACTCAAGGGTGGATATATTGTCCATCCAGCAGCAGCAGGTCCTGCTTCCACAAAAAGAGAAATAATCATGATGACGCTAGCAACAAAAAACAGCCAAAAGGAAACCATGTTAAGAAAACCTGATGCCATATCGCGAGCACCTATTTGAAGCGGAATTAGTAAGTTACTAAACGTACCGCTCAATCCTGCTGTTAACACAAAAAACACCATAATAGTTCCGTGCATTGTAACCAAAGCCAAATACACATCTGCATCCATTATTCCGTCAGGAGCCCATTTACCTAAAAAGGTGTCAAAAACTAAGAATGCCTCTCCGGGCCATGCCAATTGCATCCTCATCAACAAGGACATTGCAATTCCTATAAAACCCATAACCAAGACACCTATAATTAGGTATTGTTTGGCAATCATTTTATGATCTTGACTAAATATATACTTCGTTACAAAGGTATCTTTGTGATGGTGGTGTTCCTGCTCATCATGAGCATGATCATCTACTTGTGCTGTTAATGATGACATAATCTTTTTCTTTTTAATTCTCTTTTCTAGCTTCTTTTTTTTTATTCTTCTTGCTTACTCCGTCATAGAGACGTCATCAACCGTGTTGAATGTTGGTTGTTCATCGTCCTTAAAAACAGTTTCTGCAAAAGTAGTCTGCTCAGAAATCCATTTAGTGTATTCCTCCTCAGTTTCTACTATTATTTTCATCTGCATATTATAATGGGATCTTCCGCAGATTTTATTACATAGCAATATATAATCAAATTCCCATGGGTCAAGTACCTCGCCTGTCCTTAACGATTTTTCAGCCCGTATAATATTCGTTCTCTTCACCTTATCTACAACATCCGAATTTTGGCGCATCTCCTCTGTAGTGTAAATAGGCGTAAAAGAAAACTCCGTAGTCATCCCTGGAACACAATTCATTTGCGCCCTAAAGTGCGGCATGTAAGCAGAATGCAAGACATCTTGAGATCGCATCTTAAAGTTCACTTTTCTACCTACAGGCAGGTGTAACTCTTTTACGATTACATCATCAAAGGCGTAGGAATCCGCTTCATCCAGACCCATAACATTTACACGGTCAATATCAATCAATCTTACATTAGCGCCTCCCAAAACATTATCATCCCCTGCATATCTCGCCGTCCAATTAAATTGCTGTGCGTATAGCTCTACAATCAACGGATCGTCTTCATCATTAATATCCATAATATTTGTCCATGTATACAAACCCCAAAGGATTAATCCTGCAAGCACAATTACCGGAATGATTGTCCAAATAAATTCTAACCTGTCGTTATCTGCATAGAACAACGCTTTTTTTCCTTTCTCACCCTTATACTTATATCCAAAATAATATAACAACGCTTGTGTAATCGTTTGAACAATAAAGATGATAATCATGGATACCAACATCAGATTATCCACTTCAGCCCCATGTTCAGAACCGGCTGTCGGTAGCAAAAACTTTGCGTATTTAGCAAAACTAAATATTGTAATACCGTAAATAAATACAAGAAAAGCAAAGAGCATATAGCCGTTATACTTATTGTCCTTATCTGTGGCAATTTGAGTATTAACCTTTTTAACCTGAGACAGCTCAAATATTTTGGTCAGTTGCCAAACAGCAATTGCCACGAGTACTAAAACAACTAAAATTAATAATGTAGACATTGTATGATTTAATATTTTACTTTAAACTTACTAATAATGAAAGTGCTTACTTTCTTCTATAAACGGATTTCTCTTTGGCTGCAACGGTGCTTTAGTAAGCGCTCTAAAGACCCAAAAGATAAAAAATCCTGCAAAAAACAATACCGAACTAATCTCGGGAATACCAATATACCACTGGTCGCCGACTGTTGCAGGCATGATTGCCACAAATATATCCAAATAATGTCCTGCAAGTATAACAACACCTGCCATCACAACAAACCAATTTACGCGTTTGAAATCACTATTCATAAGTAATAACAACGGGAATAAAAAGTTCATAACAACCATTCCGAAAAACGGTAATTTATAATCATTTATCCTTGTTACGTAATATGTTACCTCTTCTGGAATATTAGAGTACCAAATAAGCATATACTGGGAGAACCATAAATAGGTCCAAAAGATGCTAATACCAAACATGAATTTTGCTAAGTCATGTATGTGACTATCATTTACATCTTGAAGATATCCTTTGGATTTTAAGTATATAGTAACCATTGCAATTACCGTAATCCCGGAAACAAACATACTCGCAAAAATATACCATCCAAATAAGGTACTGAACCAATGAGGGTCAACGCTCATAATCCAATCCCAAGACATAATGGATTCTGTTATCAAATAGAATACCAAGAAACCTGCTGAAATTCTAAAGTTCATCTTAAAGTTAGAATCATCGCTAGATTCATCTTGTCTTAGCGACAGCTTTCTAGAATACTCACGGTATGCAATCCAACCTGTTAAGAAAAAAACAGCCCTAATTAAAAAGAACGTTGGGTTAAGGTATCCAGATTTAGCCTGGATTATTTCATCGTGTGCAACCACCTCGGCATCCATCCAAATAAATAAATGGTTCATGTGCAATGTCGAAAGCAACAAAATTACAAATACCACAATCCCTCCTGGAACCAAATACGCGGTAATGCCTTCCATCACTCTAAACAATAGTGGAGACCAACCCGCCTGAGCGGCACGTTGAATAGCATAAAAAGCCAGTACCCCAAGTGAGATCATCATGAAAAAGAAAGCAGCTATGTATAATGCCGCCCAAGGTTTGTTTTGAAGCTGATGAAGCAAGTGTTCGTCGTGCGATGCATCATGACCTTCATCATGCGTTCCCGCTGCATGTGATACATCCTCAGCATAACCTTCGTCGTCATGCGCCGCAACCATTGCTTTTGCTTCTTCCACGGTGGAAGGGGCCATTACAAATCCACCAACAATTCCTAATAGGCCTACAGCCATCAGAATTATGGAACCAATTTTTAGTCTGTTTGAAAACGTGTACATAGTATTTCTTAGCTATTATTTGGTTAAGTCTTGTTTTAGCTTCATCACGTATTCAGAAACCTGCCACATCTCTGTTGTATTCATCTGCGATGCATAAGAACCCATAGAATTTAGACCATACTGAAGGGTATGATATGTTGACCCAACGTTGATATTACGCGCTGCATCAGCATAACTTGGAACTCCTAATATTTTTTCCATTTTCACCAATGTCCCCTGCCCTTTACCTTTAGATCCGTGACAAATTGCACAATACACATTATATAATTCTTTACCTATTTCTAAATTATCCACTACGATGATAGTATCAAGTGGACTTAAATTCAATCTAGACAGCTCCTTCCCCTCCATTGTATTTTCAATACCGTAAGGTAGCCAACCCCTATTTATTGTATTGGCTGGTGGCAACATAGCTTGTGCACCTTTGGGTAAAAAATCCACCTCTTGGTACGTTTCGTACCCTACAGGCTCGTACATGTTAGGCATGTACTGGTAATTACGCTGAGTATTGTTTTTACACGCCGCAAAAGCTAATATCAAAAATGTTAAAATTCCTATTTTCTTAAAACTGTTCATATTTAATGACTGTTTTTTTCTAATATATTTATCTCTACAGCTCCAGTATTGGCTAATAAATCTTTAAGGTCCTGTTCATTACCCTGAATTTCTATCTCCATTAAAAAATGGTCGTCGGTAGTTCTCACATCTGGATTCTCCGCTTTTTTAAATGGCCATAACCTACTTCTTAAATAAAAAGTAATTACCATTAAATGTGCTGCAAAGAATATGGTAAGCTCAAACATAATTGGAACAAAAGCTGGCATATTTTCTATATAACTAAAGCTGGGCTTACCTCCAATGTCCTGTGGCCAATCTTCTATCATGATATAATTCATCATTACAGTAGCAACCGCAAGTCCCACACATCCGTATAGAAAGGAAGTTACGGCAAGCCGTGTTGGTGCCAATCCCATTGCTTTATCCAAGCCATGCACTGGAAAAGGACAATAGACCTCTTCTATACGAAATTTAGCTGCTTTCACCTTTTTAACGGCAAGCATCAATACATCGTCATCATCGTAAAAAGCATGTATAACTTTAGATGCCATAATTATTTATTATTATTTAATAATAGTATTGCCTGACCTGCCCAATCATCGCGCTGCGCCCTTCCGGGGAACGTCCCTGTAATAGAATCCAATAAGTTATATTCTCTCTCAGTCATCTTAGCTACTTGGGAGAACGTGTAAATTCCTATTTGATTCAATGTTGCTTCCATCTGTGGCCCTATACCCTTAACCTTTTTAAGGTCATCTGCTGTGCCTTTAGTTGCATCGAATGTTCCAATACTACTTAGCAGTTCGGAGAGGACTTGGTTGTCATCCTTTTCTGAAGCAACCTCTCCCTTTGTTGCTTCCTTAACAATCTCATTGACTACCGTTTTATCGTGCGATATTTGATACAAAGGCTGTCCTGCATCTCTTAAAGCTTTATATTTTCCTCCAGATGCCTTCAATATAGACTTCACCTCTGCCTGCGCGATTACTGGGAAAGTTCTAGCATACAACAAGAATAATACAAAGAAAAACCCTATCGTTCCAATGAAAATACCAATATCTACAAATGTTGGTGAAAACATAGTCCAAGAAGATGGTAAATAATCTCTATGCAACGAAGTTACAATGATTACAAAACGCTCAAACCACATTCCTATATTCACCACAATGGAGATAAAGAAAGAAAACATAATGCTAGTTCTTAATTTTTTAAACCACATAAACTGTGGAGAAAACACATTACAAGTCATCATTGACCAATAAGCCCACCAGTATGGACCTGTGGCTCTATTCAAAAATGCGTACTGTTCGTATTCTACTCCTGAATACCACGCCATAAACAATTCCGTAATATAAGCACACCCTACTATGGAACCTGTAAGCATGATTACGATATTCATTAATTCTATATGCTGTACGGTAATGTATGCTTCCAAATGACACACTTTTCTCATGATAATCAACAAGGTATTCACCATCGCAAACCCTGAGAAAATAGCACCTGCAACAAAATAGGGAGGAAAAATTGTTGTATGCCATCCAGGAATTACCGAGGTAGCAAAGTCAAAAGATACAATAGTATGTACTGAGAGCACCAAAGGTGTAGCTAAACCTGCCAAAACCAATGACACCTCTTCAAAACGTTGCCAATCCTTAGCTCTACCACTCCAACCAAAACTCAGTAGACCGTAAATTTTCTTTTGGAAAGGCAGTACCGCTCTATCACGAATCATTGCAAAATCAGGTAACAAACCTGTCCACCAGAACACCAATGAAACAGATAGATATGTTGATATTGCGAATACATCCCAGAGCAGCGGCGAGTTAAAGTTTACCCACAACGAACCAAATTGATTAGGAATAGGTAATACCCAATACGCTAACCATGGTCTACCCATGTGAATAATTGGAAACAAGCCCGCTTGGATAACTGAGAATATGGTCATTGCTTCTGCCGAGCGGTTAATGGCCATTCTCCACTTTTGACGGAACAATAGTAAAACCGCAGAAATCAAGGTACCGGCATGCCCAATACCTACCCACCATACAAAGTTAGTAATATCCCAGGCCCAGTTAACCGTTTTGTTCAATCCCCAAGTACCAATACCTGTGGAAACTGTGTAAATAATACATCCTACTCCCCATATAAATGCAATCAGTGCAATGGAAAAAACTATCCACCAATGCTTGTTAGCTCTTCCCTCGACAGGAGCAGCAATATCGACGGTTACATCGTGGTAGCCTTTGTTACCGAGTACAAGTGGTTTTCGTATAGGAGCTTCGTAATGCGACGCCATAGACTTTTGTTATAATTACTTTCTAGTATTATTATGCTTCGTTGGTATTTCTAACTTTTACATGATAGAATACGTTAGGTTTTGTACCTACATATTCCAAAAGATGGTACATCCTATCACTCTCCTTGAGCTCCGCAATTTCACTTTCCTTGTCGTTGATGTCTCCAAAAACAATAGCACCACTGCTACATGCCATAGAACAAGCGGTTTGAAACTCACCATCTTCTATAACACGACCATCTCGCTTGGCATCTAAAATAGTCTTTTGCGTTTTTTGAATACACATAGAACATTTTTCTATAACCCCTCTGGAACGTACGTTTACATCTGGATTCAATACCATTTTCCCAAGATCATTGTTCATATGAAAATCGAACTCGTCATTGTTATTATACAAGAACCAGTTAAACCTTCTCACTTTATACGGACAGTTGTTGGCACAATATCGTGTACCAACACATCTATTATATGCCATTTGATTCTGACCTTGTTTACCATGCGCCGTTGCCGCAACAGGACAGACCGTTTCACAAGGAGCGTGATTACAATGTTGACACATTACAGGCTGAAAAACTACTTGTGGATTATTCGCAGGATCTTCCAACTCACCAAACCCACCAAGAGAACCGTTATCCCCTATAAGACCGTCAAAACCTTCTTTTTTGTTTACATCTTCTTCAAATGTATCTTCAGAAGAATAATACCTATCGATACGCAACCAATGCATATCCCTAGACTTCCGCACCTCTGCCTTCCCTACTACAGGAACATTATTTTCTGCGTGACAAGCGATAACGCAAGCACCACACCCAGTACAGGAGTTTAAATCAATGGACATATTAAAATGATGCCCTATAGACCTATCAAAACTATCCCAAAGATCTACGGAAGAAGCAGGAACCTCTTGGTGATCCAAGGATACCTGAGGAACTTCGTTCCACTCTGAATGGTCCTTTGTATTGAAAATTTCAAGTGTAGTTTCTTTAATAATATCGTTACGCCCCATAAGCGTCTTATGCAGCTGAACGCATGCAAACTCGTGATTTCCAGCAGCTTTCTCAATCTTAACTGTTTGATTGGCACTCATTCCATCGTACAACAAAAAGGCGTTTACACCTGTTTGCATATCTTCCTTCATTCCAACCTTCTTACCATACCCAAAAGACAAACCTACAGAACCATTAGCCTGACCTGGCTGAACAATTACAGGAACGCGCTGCAATGTAACACCGTTTACCGATAAGTTCACATAATTACCATCCATTCCACCATCCGCAACATTCACGTTGGCTACGTCAAGCGCTTCTGCATCAGTCTTAGAAACAGTTACATAATTATCCCATGCAACCCTTGTAATAGGATCTGGAAACTCTTGCAACCAAGGATTATTCGCTTGTTGACCATCACCCATACCCACTTTAGAATATAACGTAAGCTCCACACCATCAGTGGTAGCGTTCGCCAAACTACGCAATGCAGAAGTCGTAGGCAAGGCTTCAACTGCCCCATCCTTTTCCACAACAGCTCCCATTAAAGCAGTAGCATCACCAACAGTTAGGGTTGAATCACTAAACACACCGTCTTGTAATGTTTGGCCCCAGTCGGCACCGTTTAAAACAGTACTAGACCATGTCTCCTTAATATAATCGTAATATGTTTTATCACTTCCCGTCCAACTCAAAATAGCGGTTTGCAATTGTTTTGTATCGAAAAGTTCTTGAATCGTGGGCTGCATTAACGAATAATGACCTTTCTTTATCTCAACATCTCCCCATGATTCTAGATAGTGGTTAGAGGCCGCTACATAATCAACATTCTCTGTAGTTTCGTTCCAGTTCGTTGAAAAGGAAACCGATAAATCTACCTTATCCAGACCTTCCTTAAAATCCATCGCATTTGGCAAAGAATATATAGGATTAACTCCATCCATTATCAAAGCACTAACCTTACCAGCCTTCATATCAGCAATCAAAGCATTTACCGCTTTTACATTACCTTGCCTGATATATCTAGGAGCAGCAGCATCAAAGGCAGTACTTCCTAACATTTTATTTATCGCCAGAACAACCGCCTGTGCATTTACGTCATCAAGTCCAGTTACTACTGTGGCATTTGCACCGGCTTTCTTAACCTCCATTGCCAACTGATCAACTATCGCTTCATATTCAGAAGTATTACCACCTACGGATACGCCACTAAGTTTCCCATACAACTTAGCCAATATTACTTTTTGTGCCGTAGGTTTTAATGGTATTCTCTTATCTGCATTCGCTCCAGTCAAGCTCATATTTGCTTCTAACTGAACATGACGGGACATCTTTCCTTTCTTTGGAACCCTGCCTCTTGCATAACCACTATCAAATCCACCACCCTGCCAATCAGAAAGGAAGTCTGCACCGAAGGAAACTATAAGATGTGCTTTTTCAAAATCATAATCAGCCAAAGCTCTCTCCCCATATGCATTTTCAAATGCAGTTAGCGCCGCATCTTCAGAAATAGCGTCGTAGGTTACGTGACTTATATTTTCATTACTAGACTTTAATTCAGACATCAATCTATTGGTAGAAGGACTAGCATAGGTTTGCGTTAAAAAGACTAGCTTTTTACCATTGCCTAGCCCACTCATTTTACCCTTCACAGCAGTATCCAAAGCATCCCATTCAACAGGCTCACCATTAGCCATTGGCCCTTGCAACCTAGTACTGTCATATAAGGAAAGTACAGATGCCTGTATTCTAGCATTAGCACTGCCATTGACCTTTGCTAAGGTGTTATTCTCTATCTTAATGGGGCGACCTTCCCTTGTTTTTATTAAAATACTAGCAAAATCGAACCCATTTGCAATGGTAGTTGCGTAGAAATTGGAAACCCCAGGAACAATATTCTCTGGTTGTACTACATAAGGAATAGACTTTATGACCGGACCTTCGCAAGCTGCCAACGAAGCAGCAGCGGTGCTAAACCCAACGTATTTTAGAAAATCTCTTCGGTTTGTATTTGTTGTAGACAAGGTTTCCTTATCCCCTAAGAACTCTCCAACAGGAATCTCCTCTACAAACTCGTTCTGTCTTAGCGCTTCAACAACGGAATCATTAGGATCTAACTCCGCTTCGCTTTTCCAATACTTTTTGTTTGATGACATAGGTATATCTGTAATTAGCTTCTTAAATTATTAATAGTGACACTTTCCACATTCCAGACCACCCATTTGAGCAACCGTTAAATTATCTACACCATACTTCTTGGAAAGCTCAGCATGAATTTTTTCGTAATACTCGTTCCCTTCAACCTTTACATTAGTTTCACGGTGACAATCGATACACCAACCCATAGTTAATGGAGAGTACTGGTACATAATTTCCATCTCCTGAACAGGGCCGTGACATGTCGTACAGTCTACGCCACCAACGGAAACGTGTTGTGAGTGATTGAAATAAGCAAAATCGGGAAGATTATGTATACGCACCCATTCAACTGGCTGACTTTCCCCTGTATACGTCTGATTCTCTTCATCCCATCCAACAGCTTTATATAACTTCTTTATCTCTTTCGTATAAAACTCATTAGTGTAACCATTTGCTAAATCATCTGCTGTAGGACCCTCTGCGGTCCCGCTATACTCATATATGGATTTATGACAATTCATACATACATTCAATGAAGGAATCCCCGAATGTTTAGAAACCCTAGCGGAAGAGTGGCAATATTGACATTCTATCTTATTGGTACCCGCGTGTATCTTATGTGAATAGTGTATGGGTTGAATCGGAGCATATCCTTGATCTATACCAATCTGCATCATCCACCCGTACGCGAAATAAGCACTACCCAACAAAAACAATATTGCGGTAACCAGAACCAGGAATTGATTTTGAGCAAATGCCTTCCAAATTGGAGTTCGCTTTACCGCTTTCTTCTTTTCCACAACCACGCCGTTTGCCTCCGCAATACGTCGCAGTGTAATATTCACTAAAACCAACATCATTACCAATAGTCCAAAAACAAGAACTAAGGCACCTAATACAATTTCATTAGAAATACCCCCAGAGGCAGCACCAGCAGAAGGAACAACAGCAGTAGCGGCAACAGCAACGGGCGCCGGCGGTGGAGCGGCAGTATAGGCCAATATATTATCAATATCTGCATTTGAAAAGGTAGGAAACGCCGTCATTGCCGCTTGGTTGTACTCTGCATAAATCTTATTTGCGTAAGCATCACCAGATTTAATCATACCCGCAGGGTTCTTAATCCAGGCATACAACCATTCCTTTTCCAGACCTTCCTCTTCAGCTAAACGCGCTTCCACATTTGCTAAGGCTGGACCCGTCATCTTACGATTCAAGGCATGACATGCAGCACAATTTTGTTTAAACAAAGCTTTTCCGGCGACAGGATCTCCAGAACCTTCAGCAACCTCTTCCTGAGCGCTTGACGCAACCGAAAAAAGCAGAAAAAATACTATACTGAAGCCTAAAATTTTAGAAAACTGATTTAGGTATATAACCTTTTTCATATATAAAATATTTCACTCAAATTCTTGGCACGGTTATAGGCAATTATAAATATAATAACAACAACCAACCTAATGCCTGAACTGGATACAAAAATACGACATAGACTTTATTTGAAAAAACCTTAATCTATTTATAACTTATAATTTATAATTATTCTAAATAAAAGCGAACGCACTGGATTTGCAGCTCAAAAAAATTACATTTGCAACATGCAGATAACCATATTATTACCCTTATGAAAAAAATAATTTACATCTCTTTTTGTTTTGCAGTCACTTATTTAAGTTCTGCACAAGAAGCTCAAGTAACTATAGAACAAGACAAAAAAATAGAAGCGTTATTAGATTTGTATAGGTCTGCGTTAAAAACTTCGGATTATTACAGGATTCAAGTTGGATTTGGATCACATGCACAAGCGGAACGCATTAAAGCGAATGTAGAAGAAGATTTCCCGAGCCTTGCTTCTAAAATTGATTTTGACTCGCCTACCTATCGCGTTAGAGTTGGCAAGTTCAAAACCAAGATGGAAGCCGAACGTAAATTCAACGAGGTACGGATGAAATATCCGAATGCAATGTTACTTAAACCAAAAAAATCGGCCAATTAGGCCGATTTTTATTATTCGTTTCTTCTATTTATTTTGATTTCAGTTTTTTCTTTACAGCTACTTCTTGGAAACCTTCAATCACATCACCAACTTGTATATCATTATAGTTCTTCACTTGAAGTCCACAATCATAACCTTTAGCAACTTCCTTAGCGTCGTCTTTGAATCGTTTTAAAGAACTGAATTCCCCCGTGTAGATTACGACACTATCCCTAATCAAACGAATATTGGAATTTCTAAACAACTTACCTGTAGTCACCATACATCCTGCAATAGTTCCTATCTTGGAAATCTTAAATGTCTCTCTTATTTCCGCGGTACCCGTAATCTCCTCCTTCATTTCAGGAGATAGCATGCCTTCCATAGCATCTTTAAGGTCGTTTATCGCATCGTAAATTATAGAATACATACGGATATCGATTTCTTCCTTCTCAGCAATAGATTTAGCGTTACCCATTGGCCTAACATTAAATCCGATGATAACAGCATCCGAAGCAGACGCCAATAGTACATCAGACTCCGTAATAGGTCCAACCGCTTTGTATATAATATTTACCTGAATCTCGTCTGTAGAGAGTTTCTGGAAAGAATCAGTCAACGCTTCTACGGAACCATCTACATCACCTTTAAGTATAATATTCAATTCCTTGAACTCCCCTAAAGCAATACGTCTTCCGATTTCATCTAAGGTAATATGACGTTGGGTTCTTACCGATTGCTCACGTTGCAGTTGCGATCTTCTTGCTGCTATTTGCTTCGCTTCGCGCTCATCTTCCAAGACATAGAACTTATCCCCTGCTTGTGGCGCACTATCCAATCCTAGAATAGAAATTGGTTTGGATGGTCCTACTTCAGAAACAGATTGCCCTCGCTCATCTTGCATGGCCTTTATCTTACCGCTTGTAGTACCTGCCAGTACATAATCCCCTATTTTTAAAGTTCCTGCCTGTACAAGAATGGTAGAAACATACCCCTTACCTTTATCCAAAAACGCTTCAACAACCGTTCCTGTGGCCGGTTTGTCAGGATTCGCCTTCAATTCTAACAACTCAGCCTCTAAAAGTACTTTTTCCAAAAGTTCTTTAACACCTGTACCAGTTTTAGCAGAGATATCATGGGACTGTATTTTACCACCCCAATCTTCTACCAATAAGTTCATCTGCGCTAAGCCTTCTTTAACCTTTTCAGCATTTGCCGTAGGTTTATCAATCTTATTTATAGCGAATACAATTGGTACACCCGCAGCCTGTGCATGACTAATAGCCTCCTTAGTCTGGGGCATAATGTCATCATCTGCAGCAATAACGATAATAGCAATATCAGTTACTTGTGCTCCCCTTGCACGCATAGCGGTAAACGCTTCGTGACCAGGTGTGTCTAAAAATGACATACTTTCACCATTTTCTAAGGTAACACCATATGCCCCTATGTGCTGTGTTATACCACCGCTTTCTCCGGCAATAACATTTTCCTGTCTAATATAATCTAGTAGTGATGTCTTACCGTGATCCACGTGTCCCATTACAGTAACAATTGGAGCCCTAGGTTTCAAATCCTCTGGTGCATCCTCTTCTTCAACGATACTTTCTTCGATATCAGCAGTAACAAAATCAACCTCGTAACCAAACTCCTCTGCGACAATGGCCAAAGTTTCGGCATCCAGACGCTGGTTCAAAGTCACCATGATTCCCAAAGACATGCAAGCAGAAATAATTTCGGTAGTGGAAACATCCATCATGGTAGCAACCTCGCTAGCAGTAACAAACTCTGTCACCTTAAGGACCTTGTTTTCTAATTCTTGTTGCTCTAGGTCCTTTTCTGTTTGCTCCCTATGCTGATCTCTCTTACTCCTTCTATATTTGGCACCTTTACCTTTCTTGGACTTACCTTGTAGCTTTTCAAGAGTTTCACGTACTTGCTTTTGAACATCTTCCTCAGTAGGCTCTACTTTACTTACAGTTGCTAAACGTCTAACGACAGGCCTCCTATCGCCAGTACCAGTAGATGGTCTAGCTCCAGGACTTGTCTTCGTGTTTTTACTTACAATACGTTTTCTACGTTTCTTTCGATCCGTGCTATCCGTTTTCCTGTCCTCTTTTTTCTTAGGCTTTTTAAACTTGGACAAGTCAATCTTATCGCCCGTTATTTTTGGACCTGACAATTTTTGATATTGTGTCTGCAAGGTTTTTGGCTCATCGGGACTTTCCTCTGCTACCACATCAGATTCCTCCTTAGCTACCTCAACAGGCTTTGATTTTTCTGCAGTCACTTCAGGGGTTTTAACCTCGACCTCCTCTTTTACAGGAACATCCTCTTTTTCTATGACCTCTTTTTTCGCAGGAATTTTCTCTTTCGCAAGAACTTCCTCTTTTGCAGGAACCTCCTTTTTCACAGGAACTTCCTCCTTTACATCAGGGACAACTACTTCCTCTTTAACAACCTTCGCTGCTTTAATTGGCTCTATAGTTTTTTCCTTTGGTGCTTCTTCTGCCTTCTTCTTCTTAGGATTGAGGTCAATTTTGCCGACCATTTTCGGTCCCGGAAGCTCTACCTTTGTATTGATAACCCTCTCAGATTCGGCATTTCGTTTTTCACGGACAAGTCTTCTGGCATCCTGCTCTTGCTCGAGCTGAACCCGTATAGCCTCCTTTTCCTTACGCTTTTCCTCTCCTACTTCTTTGGATGCCACTTTCTTACTCATATCCGTCTGAAAGCCATCAAGTAAAACCTGATAAACCTCATCGGATATCTTAGTTGTAGGCCTAGCATCTATCTCATGTCCTTTACTACTAAGAAATTCCACGGCCCTGTCCAAGGAAATATTAAGTTCACGCAGAACTTTATTAAGTCTTATTGTTGCATTGTCTGCCATAAATACTGATTCCCGTTCTTTATTCTTGTGCTAATATATAGCTAATCTTCTAATTCTTCTTTGAGGATACGCACAACTTCTACAATTGTCTCTTCCTCTAAATCGGTACGCTTTACCAAATCGTTCACATCTTGTTCCAAGACGCTTCTGGCTGTGTCCATACCAATTTTTTTGAACTCCTCTATAATCCAAGCATCGATTTCATCCTTAAACTCAGTCAATTCTACATCTTCTTCAACGCCTTCTCGGAATACATCTATCTCATATCCAGTCAACTGACCAGCCAATCTAATATTATGACCTCCTCTACCTATAGCCTTAGAAACCTCTTCAGGCTTAAGATACACTTGAGCAGTCATTTTCTCATCGTTCAACTTTACGGAGGAAACCCTTGCCGGACTCAAGGCTCTAGTTACTAATAATTGCGGATTTGCCGTCCAGTTGATTACATCTATATTCTCATTACCCAACTCCCTTACAATACCATGAATACGCGAACCTTTCATTCCCACACAAGCACCAACAGGATCAATACGATCATCATAAGAATCAACCGCTACCTTAGCTTTCTCACCAGGAATACGAACTACTTTCTTGACCGTAATTAAACCATCAAACACCTCTGGTATTTCTTGAAAAAACAATTGTTCCAAAAACTTTGGAGAACTTCTAGACATAATAATTGAAGGCTTGGCACCTTTTAACTCTACACTTTCTATAATACCGCGGACATTATCACCTTTTCGGAAAAAATCAGAAGGAATTTGTCTGTCTTTAGGTAAAATAATCTCGTTCCCTTCGTCATCTAATAAGATAATCGCTTTATGCCGTATGTGATGAACCTCAGCCGTGTATATTTCACCTTCTAACTCTTTGAAATGTTTGTAAATGGTGGTATTATCATGTTCATGGATTTTAGAAATCAAATTCTGACGTAGCGCTAAAATAGCTCTCCTCCCTAAATCTATAAGCTTTACCTCCTCAGAAACATCCTCACCTACTTCAAAATCTGGCTCTATTTTTTGGGCTTCAATCAATGAAATCTCTTCGTTTTCATCCTCAACTTCACCATCCTCCACAACAGTTCGATTACGCCAAATCTCCAAATCCCCCTTATCCGGATTTATGATAATATCGAAATTATCATCCGAACCAAACTTCTTTTTTAACGCATTTCTGAAAACATCTTCCAAAATCGCCATAAGCGTTACCCGGTCTATAAATTTATCATCCTTAAATTCCGAGAAAGATTCTATTAACGCAATATTTTCCATTTATACTTTGAAATTAAAATTTTAATACAACTTTTGCTTTATTGATTTCAGAAAAATTAATTTCTTGCCTTTTTTGCACGGTAACCTTGCCCTTACCAATAGGCTTGGGCTCCCTTGCCTTCCACTCCAGAACAATATGCCCTTCCTCCACCGCTATAAGACTGCCTTCATAGGTAGTAGTTTCCGTTTGAACCTCTAACTTTCTACCAATATTTTTCCTATACTGCCTCGGCAATATTATCGGCGACGAAGCACCTGCAGATGCCACCTCCAAGGCAAAATCTTCTTCTTCCCTATCTAAATTATGCTCTATGGCACGGCTTATTTTAATACAATCGGTCACTGTAACGCCGTTATCACCATCTATAACAACTTTTATCTTATTGTCTGTACCCACTACAAAATCTATTAAAAAAAGAGAATCATCTTCTTCCAATCCTGCATCCAATAAAGATTTAACCTTACTCTGTAACATAAAAATAGTTTCTACATCAACAACATGAATACTGATAAAGTAAATTTTTTCTAATAAAAGAGGGGACAAATTGCCCCCTCATGAATACTTCAATATTCTTTCAGTGGTGCAAATATACAATAAATTTGATTTCTACAATAGCGTATACTCTCACAATTAAATGATTTAACAATACGATTAAATTCTTCCGTTTATTTTTAACCGCACTGCAACCAACTTTTACATCTTTTAGACCTATTTTTAAACACGATAACCTTTTTTAAAATGAATCAAATGGACATTCTATCGTCTTACAACCTAATCATTGAAGCATCTGTAATTATTATTCTTTCTTTTTGGTTTAACGGTATTTCCAAAAAAACTAATATACCATCCGTACTAATGCTTATCGTTTTAGGCATCATCTTGCAATATGTCTTAAAATACTTTGTGCCAGAAGCGTTAGATTTCTCTGGAGGACTAGAACTTTTGGGCATCATTGGGTTGATAATGATTGTACTAGAAGCGGCATTAGAGCTAGAACTCAAACGCGAAAAACTGGTGCCCATCTTAAAATCAATGGCTGTAGCATTATTAGGGCTTTTAGGTTCCGCTTACGCGGCAGCCCTTATTCTAAATTACTTCATCCCAGAAATGAGCATGCAATCTGCATGGCTATACGCCACACCCCTATCTATACTTTCAAGTGCGATTATCATTCCTAGTGTAAGCGGTCTATCCGAGCCTAAAAAAGAGTTCCATATTTACGAGAGTACGTTTTCCGATATTATGGGAATTATGATGTTTTATTACTTAATTGGCGGCCTAGACCCAGCAGAAGACGGTGGCATTGCAGGTTTTGCTGGCAATTTGGTCTTAACCCTCGTCATAGGACTCATTGCCAGTTACGCTATTATCCTAATTTTCCAACAAATAAAGAGTCAGGCTAAACTATTCTTATTAATTGCCGTCCTTCTTTTACTTTATGCAATCGGCAAAAAACTCCACCTCTCCTCGTTGATTATCATATTAATTTTTGGGCTGGTGATAGCGAATGTTAAATTATTTTTTCCTGGTAAAATGGCCGTTTTCCTAAAGCACGAGAAAATCAATCAAATTTATCATGAACTTCATATTATTACTTTAGAAACCGCTTTTGTAGTGCGCACGTTTTTCTTTGTAGTTTTTGGATTAAGTATCGTCATTACATCGCTTTTCAACTTTAATGTTGCCCTAATTAGCTTATTGATTATCGCATCTATCTATGCGATACGCTTTGTAATCCTTAAGGTGTTTATAGGTTCAGATATTCTACCACAGCTATTTGTAGCGCCAAGGGGCCTTATAACCGTTCTATTGTTTTACGCCATACCCGAAGCGGCACAAGTGGCTAATTTTGAATCGGGAATTTTATTGTTCGTGATTATTTCTACCAGTCTAATTATGACATGGGCAATGATTAAAGATAAGAAAAAAATGAATACTCTTTTGGATGAAATTGACGAAGAATATGCGAAAAAGAATGAAGCAGAAGATGTATTACGGGCGCAACAAGTGTCTGAAAACTTACCTGACGAACTCTTTACTGATAAGGACTCCGCTAATGAAAACGACTCCTTGCAGTAACCATACTCTTAAGTTCGCTATAACAGGCTAAATAATTAGTTTGTCGCAGTAGAAACAACTCCTGTATTTGACTGCTTTGTAAGTTCATTAAGACCTACTTTGGTGCTACTAATACTGTCCACTTCTTTTCTAAACCTTAAAATCATGAGCGTATCCAACTCTCTTTCAATACTGTCCTGTATCAGCTGCCAATTTGCAGCGCTCATAGATTTATTGAACTCAGTTATTTTATTAAAACGTTCCAAATTATATCTGTTCGCCTTCCACGCATGTTTGGTGCTTTTTTGGTGCTCTTTGTCTTGGAGATAAATACCTACCACAAAACCTACTACTACTAATGCTAGTAAAATTTTGAGATGCTTTGCAGTCAATTTCATAAGTAGTATCTTTTTAAATAGCAATAAAGCTAATAGTTACTTTAATTAAAAAAGCTTCCGTTCCGTTCAATCTTTAGCTCAGTTACAAAAGGCAATATACAAAATATCTAATTTGACCGACAAGATTCACGGCAACAGTACACATTATGTCGTTAAAAACTTACAAAAAGTTCTAAAAACTAATTTATTTCGGTTACAAGTGATACGTAATTACAAAAAAAGTAAATCCAAGTCAATAAATGAGTAATTCAATCTTATAGCTGCATTTATCAAGACAAAACACTTCAACTTTTCAATTTGACGTGCTAACCTCCTCGCAATAATACCTTTAAAAAAGCAAAAATCCCAATATCAAAATGACATTGGGATTTACTTTAAAACTTCTGTTGGCCCACAAGGACTCGAACCTTGAATGTCGGTACCAAAAACCGGTGTGTTACCAATTACACCATGGGCCAATCTCTGGATGCGAAACACAAGTTTTGCATTCGAGGGTGCAAATTTAAAACAAAGTTTGGTTTGCACAAACTTTTTTTAATACAATAATCTAAAAAACCGATTAGCAGGCCTGTTAAAGGTTTATAAAAATTGTAGTCTGTTATCTATTTTAATTAGTAAATTCGCCCTTAGCTTTAATTAGGGTTACATGTTTTCAAAGAACTTTCAGAAGTGGGACACCCTCCTCGGGTGGGCCGTATTTTTTATTGCATTTATTACTTATTTCATTACCGTAGAACCGACTAACAGTTTTTGGGATGCGGGGGAATATATTTCTACGGCAGCTAAGTTACAAGTCGGGCACCCACCGGGAGCTCCTTTGCTACAGATGATTGGTGCCTTCTTTGCTATGTTCGCTTTTGAGCCTAGTCAAGTAGCCATGATGGTGAATTTGGTTTCAGGTATATCAAGCGCTTTTACCATATTATTTATGTTCTGGACCATTACTAATATCACCCAGAAATTAATGGATACCGACGAACAACTCACCAATAGTAAAGCGATAGCCGTTTTAGGAAGTGGGCTAATAGGGTCTCTAGCATTTACCTATACAGACAGTTTCTGGTTTAATGCTACTGAAACAGAAGTGTACGCCATGGCCAGTTGTATTATGGCGCTACTGCTCTGGCTAGGGCTTAAATGGACAGACAACTTAGAAGACCCAAGAGGGAATAGATGGATTATCTTAATCTCCTATGTTGTGGGACTCACTTTTGGAATTCAATTTATGGGCTTTTTAGCCATTCCTTCCATAGGACTACTTTATTACTTTAAAACGTACAAAACCACAACAGTAAAGAATTTTCTGCTTGCCAATCTCATTGTCATTGGCATACTAATGTTGGTTTATAAATTTTCTTTAACCTACGTCTTAGTACTATTTGGTTGGGGAGAAGTGTTCTTCATTAACAGCATGGGGCTCCCGTTTAACTCGGGTTCTATCTTTATTGGTGTTCTATTTATTACGGCCTTTTATTTAGGCCTTCGCTACACTAGAAAGCACAATTACAAAACGGGCAATACCATAGTTTTATGCCTAATGTTCCTTTTTCTTGGATTCTCTTCCTGGATCATGCTACCCATACGTGCGAACGCCAAAGTAGTCATCAATGAGAACAACCCGTCTGATGCAAGGGCGCTTTTGGCCTATTACAACAGGGAGCAATACCCTGGTGTGGATAGTCCCATTTACGGAAGTTACTACTCAGAGATGTTCGCTTCCCAAGGTGAAGAACGTGATGGAAAACCCAAATACGAAAAAGACCATACCTTAAATAAATATATCATTGTAAATAAGTACAAAAACGCCGATATAGGACCAAACCCGGAACACCAAGGCATTCTACCAAGAATGTGGAGCTCCCAACATGCCGAAAACTACATGCGCCACTTTGGCCCACTGGACTTCAGAATTACTAAACCTAATGAGGAACTTAGAAATGCAGTAAACCAGATTAAAACAGGTTTCGCAAACGGAGAAATAGACGCGGACCAGTACATTAGCTTTCTAAAACGTTTTGAAGATTTTATTGAAGTAGAACCACCATCGGTTTGGGACAATGTAAAATACATGTTTGAATTTCAGTTCAATTATATGTACCTGCGCTACTTCATGTGGAATTTTGTCGGAAAGCAGAATGATGTTCAAGGTCGATACAATAACAATGGAAACTGGCTAAGCGGTATTAAGTTTATCGATAGCTGGCGTTTGGGAAGTCAATACAATCTCCCCAGCGAAATTGAAAATAATAAAAGTAGAAATACCTATTTCTTTTTACCATTACTACTAGGTATTATTGGTCTGGTTTTTCAAATTTCAAAAAATCCGAAGCAATTTTGGGTTCTGTTGATTTTCTTTCTATTTACGGGACTTGCCATTCAGTTCTATACCAACCCCTATATCTTTCAACCTAGGGAGCGTGACTATTCCTTAGTGGGTTCTTTTTATGTGTTCGCTATTTGGATTGGCTTAGGAGTCTACGGACTTTTTGATGGGTTTAAGGACTGGTTGAAGCCAAAGATACTGGCGCCAGCAGTCGTTGTTATTTGCTTATTAGCCGTACCCACAGTAATGGCGGTGCAAAACTGGGACGACCATGACCGCTCTGGAAGATTTACTGCAAATGCATCTGCAAAGGCATATTTGGATTCGTGCCAAGAAGATGCAGGTGCCATTTTATTCACCATAGGTGACAATGATACATTTCCGCTCTGGTACGCCCAAGAAATAGAAGGCTACCGCACGGATGTGCGTATTGTCTGTACTAGTTTGTTCGAGACGGATTGGTACGTAGACCAAATGAAGCACAAAGCTTATGAGAGTGACCCTATCCCTTCGCAAATAGAACATAAAAAATACCGCCAAGGAAACAGGGACGTACTCTATTTTCAAAAAGCGACCGATAACAGATGGGCTATTAAGGACTTTATGAACTGGATCGATAGTGACAAACCACGGACCAAGCTTAAGTACCTATTTGAGCAAAACGGACAAGACGCGAACAACTACGATGAAAATACGCAAAACATGGTCTACTACCCTACCGATAAAATCAGGGTGCCCGTAAACAAAAAAAACGTTATGGAAAGTGGACTAGTGAAAGTCAAGGATTCTGCCCTTATCGTAGATTTTATAGATATTGACCTCCCAGGTGCTATTACCAAGAAAAATATGATGATGTTGGATATTCTTGCCAACAATGATTGGAAAAGACCTCTTTATTTCTCCGGTGGAAGCTTTGACGATGCCGAATTCTTGTGGATGAAAGACTACCTTCAATTAGATGGCATGGCCTACAAACTGGTTCCCATTAGAACGGAACGCCCCAATTCCTTTGAAATGGGTAGGATTGATACTGATTTAATGTACGATATAGTTACTAAATGGGACTGGGGGAATTCTGGAAGCACCGATATTTATCACGACACGCAAACCCGCATTCAAAGTGTATCCTACAGGTCTAATTTAGCGCGGTTGATGGAAGCGCTGATCAGAGAAAATAATATAGATAAGGCAAAAGAGGTGATTGAAATCTCCTTGAACAATATGCCGGTAGATCAGTTTGGTTACTATACCCTTGTGGAGCCTTTTGTAGATGGCTACTACAAAGTAGGCGAAACGGAAAAGGCACGGAATCTGTTTGATAAGTTAAAAACAGTGTACCAAGAACGTTTAGAATACTATGCTGGTACAAATCTGGACGAGCAGTACAGTAACATTGATGAGATTATTGCTGACATGGAAGCCTATAGACGCAACATAGACAACCTAATAAACAATAACGATCGCGAAGTGGCCGAAAAAGAAACACTCATATTCAATGAGTATATTGATAAGTTCCAACACTTTTATAAAGATGAAGACGACTTTGAAATGCCTGAAACTACTTCGGAGGCTAATCCTGATATCAAACAAGACACCATTAAATTGGATGCCACAAAAACAGATGCCTTAGAGGACACTGCAGGAACCGCTCCAGCAAACTAAAAATATAATTTTAGAGCCCTAGGGTAATTACAAAGACCAGTACTCACAATAAATTACAGATACACTATTTAGACATTAGCCCAGATTTTATGCTAGCTGAAACACGAAACAAAATGCAACATACTTGACAATGCATTCTTATTTATCGTTTGTTTTCTTTGGGAGTAGGTGTATTGAAATCATGAGATTAGACGCCTATAATCTGTCTTGTTTAGAGCATGTCACATATAAATACATAGTGTAGTAAGCGTACGTTGATTTCTGTAGTTACGCGTATTCGCTCAAAATCCCTATGAGCGTATTGGCATCTTGCTCCCCACTTTGGCGCCAAACCATCTCTCCTTTTTTGTAAATCATTAATGTTGGCAATCCCTTCACGCGAAGCGCTTGGGCAAGCTCTTTATTTTTATCAACATCAATTTTTATCACTTTACCCTTGTCACCCAAAGCCGCAGCTACCTCTCTTAAAACAGGATGCATTGCAGTAGACTGTTCGTTCCATTCCGCATAGAAATCCAACAGAACAGGAATATTCAAATCTATGAGTTCCCCAAATTTAGACATATGACAAGCTTTACTTTAAGAATCAAATGTAGTAAAAAATGTTAAAATAGAATTGCTTACTACCTTTTAGTACACTTGTCACCAGGTTAAAATCATGTTAACGACTTTTTTTTTAAGGTAATCACCGTTATTTCAGGCCAAATACCTACCCTGCCAGGGTATCCTAAAAACCCAAAACCTCTGTTCACGTTAATAAATTGTCCTTGTTCCTTGTAAATTCCCGCCCACTGCTTATAACGCCATTTCACAGGACTCCATTTTATCCATCCAGGTATTTCGATACCGAACTGCATCCCATGGGTATGTCCACTTAGGGTCAAATGAAAGTGTTTTTCATCTGGCACGACTTCCGCTTCCCAGTGTGATGGATCGTGACTCATTAATATCTTAAAATCTTGTTCCGATATATTGGAAACAGCCTTTTGTAAATCTCCCGCTTTCTTAAAACCTCCCTTACCCCAGTTCTCGACACCTACAAGTGCAATTTTATCTTCGCCCTTGGTTAAGTACCTATGCTCGTTCAGCAATAAATCAAAGCCCATCTCTTTTTGTAAGTCCTTTAAATCCTGTAAGTTTTGATTTTTAAGCTCCGGTGTTTCCCATGGAATATAATCGCCATAATCATGATTACCCAACACGGAGTATTTTCCATCTTTTGCTTCTAAAGTAGTAAACAAATCCGCCCAAGGTTTCATTTCTTCCGTCATATTATTGACCATATCCCCCGTAAATAAAATGGTGTCACTTTTCTGTTGATTTATCAACGACACTCCGTATTCTATCATCTTTCGATTATCAAAGCTTCCACTATGAATATCGGATATTTGCGTAATTCGATAGCCATCAAAAGCATCAGGAAGATCATCAAATTCAAGAGTATACTTTAATACTTTAAAATTATATTTTCCTTTATACATCCCGTACAACAATGCACCAAATGGAATAGCTGCCAAACCAAGGGCAATAGCACTCAGAAAACGCCTACGCTGCGGCAGTGAAAACGCTCTAGACGAACCAAACATCTTTTCATATCCACCAGAAAAAATTCTAAAAATATCCTCGGAAAAAAGAAAAATAATAGTGATCAGCTTAAATGTGAGTATGGTAAGTAAAAATCCAAAGGCGTAACTTTTAGGAACACTAAGTACTCTTCCTTCCTCTTCGCCTGCAGTGAACTGATAGATAAAATTAAAGGCAACCGCAGCAGCAATGGCCATATAGAGATAGTAAACCCATGGTTGCCGCGCCACTGTTTTTAAAGCCTGAAGCACGTAGACGCTAAGGATTGCGTAAATAATAACAAATAATATCCAACGTAGCATAGCGCTTTTTTTTACAAAGGTATTTTTAGAAACCCAAACAACTGCTATTTTCTGTTTTATTTTACGGCTTTAACTACAGCTGTCAAGATTTCCAAATTGGAGACCGCTATTCCGTTATCAAATAAAAAAGAAGAAGAATTCATAGGAACTTTCGGCTCAACCTCCAAGGTTTTACAAAATCTAGCCGCAGATAAGTGTAGGGCCTTAAAGCCTTTTCGTTTAAATTTGGGTGCATTATTTTGGTTGATTCCAGAGCCAGGCATAATCACAACATTTTGGGTTTGCATTTGAAGTTTTATTAATAATTCCATTCCTAACACTGCCGAAGTTTGTTGACCTGAACTCAAAATAGTGGCTACACCCAAATCGGCTAACTGCTCTACAGCAAGAACAGGATCGTTTACCCAATCAAAAGCCCTGTGAAAGGTGAACGTTAAATCGCCGGAGGCAGCAATTAATTCACGTGTGCGATCTACATCCAAAGAACAATCAGGATGGAGTACTCCTGATACAATTCCATTAAACCCCAATTCCCTACATAGCTCAATATTGGTTTTCATAATTTCAAATTCATCACTAGAAAAAGTAAAATCTCCACTCCTAGGGCGTATCAGGACATTGACAGGGATTTTTATTTTATCCCGAACCGCCTTTAACAATCCATAGGATGGCGTTATACCACCGACGGCTAATTCTGAACATAGCTCAATACGGTCAGCGCCTGCTTCTTGGGTATTTAAGGCAGATTGCAAGGAATTGGCACAAACTTCTACAAGCATATTGTTATATTTAGACCCCTAAAAGTAAACAACCCAAACAATGAAAAGAAGAAAGTTTCTCAAAAACTCAAGTACCGCAACGGCAGCCTTGGTAGCTACTCCATTTTTAACTTCGTGTAAAGAGGAGGTCAATCCATCAAAAGCGGGCGTAGCTGCGAACACAAAAGCCATCTACCCCATTGTTATCTGTACTTGGGATTTTTTGAATGCTTCGACAAAAGCTTGGGAGGTACTTAGCAGTGGTGGAAATGCCTTGGACGCCATTGAACAAGGTGTAAAAGTAGAAGAGGATGATGTAACTAACCAAACTGTGGGCACAGGAGGCCGCCCAGACAGGGATGGAACCGTAACTTTAGACGCCTGTATTATGGACAAGGATGGCAATTGCGGTGCGGTATTAGCCATGGAAAACATAGCCAATCCTATTTCCGTTGCCAGAAAAGTTATGGAAGATACGCCACACGTTATGTTGGCGGGGCAGGGTGCTGAACAATTTGCGTACGAAAAAGGATTTAAAAAAGTGAATCTACTTACCGAACAGTCTCGATTGGAATGGTGGGAATGGAAAAAAACATCGGAATACAAACCGATTATCAATATAGAAAACCACGACACCATTGGCATGTTAGCCATTGATAAAAACGGAGATATTGCCGGTGGATGCACCACCAGCGGAATGGGTTACAAAATGGCAGGCCGTGTTGGCGACTCCCCCATTATTGGCGCAGGTCTGTTTGTAGATAATGAGATTGGTGGCGCAACAGCCACAGGCATGGGTGAAGAAGTAGTACGCACTGTAGGAAGTTTTTTAATCGTAGAATTAATGCGACAAGGGAAATCACCACAAGAAGCTTGTGAAGAAGGCGTAAAACGCATCATGGCGAAAAACGAAGGACGCAACGACTTCCAGATTGGTTTTATCGCCATCAATAAAAAAGGCGAAATAGGCGGGTATTGCATTCAGCCTGGGTTTACATATAGAACTTATTCAGAAGAGGGGCATATAAACAATCCTTCAGAAAGCTATGTTTCGTAACAGGCTAAGATACTAGAAAAGCAAATTATCTAACATGACCAGAAAAACTTAAAGACACAGCTAGAAAGCAACGTTCTTGTTATCTACTATGCCCATTCACAATCTCTCTAACCCCTTTGCTTACAATCGGCTGGCTTAATGAGTGATATATTAATATTTTGGGCTATTTGAAGAAAAATATTGACCTGCACCCCTTCTATTATTCGCCCGAGTAACAATCCTTTTTAAAAACTTTAGCAAATTCAATTTCGTACCTCTAAATTCGTACTTCTAAATTCCCACCATGGCAGATCAAAAAAGACTATTTCTACTAGACGCATACGCCTTAATTTTTAGAGGCTACTACGCCTTAATAAAGAACCCTAGAATTAATTCCAAAGGTATGGACACCAGCGCAATAATGGGTTTTATGAACTCTTTGTTCGATGTAATAAAGCGTGAGAAACCAGACCATTTGGCAGTGTGTTTTGATAAGGGAGGAAGCGCAGAGCGTACCGAATTATTCCCAGAGTATAAAGCGAACCGTGATGCAACCCCGGACGCTATAAAAATTGCGGTGCCTTACATTCAAAGTATCCTAAAGGCAATGCATATCCCCTCTGTTGTTTTAGAAGGCTGGGAGGCCGATGACATTATTGGCACCTTGGCCAAACAAGCAGAAAAAGAGGATTACAAGGTTTTTATGGTAACACCAGATAAAGATTTTGGACAATTGGTATCGGAGAATATCTTTATGTACCGCCCGGCTCGAATGGGAAATGGTATAGAAATTTGGGGCATCCCAGAAATACAAAAACGTTTTGGTGTAGAACGACCAGAACAGGTCATAGATTACCTAGGCATGATGGGAGATGCCAGTGACAATATTCCAGGATTACCGGGCGTAGGCGACAAGACGGCTAGAAAATTTATTGCCGAATATGGCACTATGGAAGGGCTTTTAGAAAATACAGATAAGCTTAAAGGCGCCATGAAGGTTAAGATTGAAGCCAATAAAGAGTTGGGACTACTTTCTAAAAAATTAGCCACTATTTGTTTAGAAGTTGAGGTATCCTTTAACGCTAAGGACTACGAAATGTCTATTCCTGATAATGAAAAAGTACAAGAAATCTTCGAAGAGCTAGAATTCAGAAGATTAAAAGACCAATTTATAAAAATATTTTCAGGAGAAGAAGCTACAACCACAGGGGAAGTTACCAGCACGGAAACAGTAAAAAAAGCTTCTTCCTCTGCCGGAACTGGACAGTTCTCGCTTTTTGGCGGCGACGGTGCTTCACCGGCTACTATAAAGGACAGCTCTAGCAGAAAAACCATCAAAGACATTCCCCATTCCTACCAAAGTATAGCGCCAGGCATGGCTATGAAGCTATTTCTTCAGAATCTAATAAAACAAACCTCTGTTTGTTTTGATACGGAAACTACTGGCCTTAATCCACTAACAGCAGAACTTGTAGGTATCGCTTTTAGTTGGGAAGCTACCAAAGGGTTTTATATTCCTTTTCCTGAGGATAAGGACGAAGCCCAAAAACTTATCGAAGAGCTGAGACCATTCTTTGAATCGGAAAGTATTGAAAAAGTTGGGCAAAATCTTAAGTATGATATTAAAGTCCTAGACAAGTATAACCTCAAGGTTAGAGGTGAGTATTTTGACACCATGCTGGCCCACTACCTTATCAATCCAGATATGCGACATAATATGGATGTGTTGGCAGAAACCTATTTGAATTACAGTCCCGTTTCCATTACGGAACTTATTGGTAAGAAAGGCAAGAACCAATTGTCTATGCGCGATGTTCCACTTGACAAAATAACGGAATATGCCGTTGAGGATGCGGATATAACGTTTCAATTAGCACAACAGTTTAGACCTGAACTGGCTGAAGCAAAAACAGACGGACTTTTTAAGGATATAGAAATACCCTTATTGCGTGTGCTAGCAGATATGGAATTGGAAGGTATCAATCTAGATGAGGCATTTCTTAATTCACTCTCAGAAGACCTCAACAATGACATCGCTAGCTTAGAAAAAAAGATTTACGAATCCGCAGAACAAGAATTTAATATAGGCTCACCCAAACAATTAGGGGAAATCCTTTTTGATAAAATGAAATTGGTAGAGAAGCCGAAGAAAACCAAAACTGGACAGTATTCCACCGCAGAAGATGTGCTATCCTACCTAGCTAAAGATCATGAAATCATTCAAAATGTTTTGGATTATCGCGGACTTGCTAAACTAAAAAGCACCTACGTGGATGCACTCCCTTTACAAGTGGAAGAAAGCACAGGAAGGGTACATACAGATTATATGCAGACAGTTGCCGCCACAGGACGATTGAGCAGTAACAATCCTAATTTGCAAAATATCCCGATTAGAACGGAACGCGGACGGCAAGTGCGAAAAGCCTTTGTACCCAGAGATGCAGAACATACGTTATTAGCAGCGGATTACTCTCAAATAGAACTACGAATCATAGCAGCTCTTAGCGAGGAAACCACTATGATAGAGGCATTCAAAAACGGAGAAGATATACACGCCTCTACCGCATCAAAAGTTTTCAGTGTTCCAATTGATGAAGTGACTCGAGAACAGCGCGGAAATGCTAAAACGGTAAATTTTGGCATTATCTATGGAGTTTCAGCTTTTGGATTGAGCAACCAAACAGATTTATCTCGTTCCGAAGCAAAAGAACTCATAGAGACCTATTACAAAACCTATCCTAAGCTCAAGAGCTACATGAACGAGCAGGTAAATTTTGCGCGTGACCACGGTTATGTGCAAACGGTTTTAGGTCGTAGACGCTATCTTAAGGATATTAATGGAAGTAATGCCATAGTAAGGGGCGCAGCTGAACGTAACGCAGTAAATGCACCTATACAAGGTTCGGCAGCAGATATCATCAAAATTGCGATGATCAATATTCATCAAAAGCTAGCTGAGGGCAAGTTCAAATCCAAAATGCTTTTGCAGGTGCATGATGAATTAGTATTTGACATCTATAAACCTGAACTGGAGGAACTAAAAGCCATGATTAAATTAGAAATGGAAAATGCATATACCATAGTAGTGCCTTTGGATGTGGAGGTTGGACTTGGTGAAAATTGGTTAGAGGCGCATTAAAATGCTGTAAAAACAAAAAGCGTTCAGAATAAAATCTGAACGCTTTTTGTTTTTATTCCTATTCTCTAGCCAATAGTACCGGCCAATCTTGGCAATTGCTCTTTTATTTTTTTAAACCAATTACTAAACGGTCTAATATAACTCCCAAACGTATAAGGTGCCAATTGAAACCAAAGCTTTAGTTCTACTTGTTGACTTGTCTTTACTTCTAAGTTATCCTGTATTATAAAATCTAAATGCGATAAGAGGTTAGCTGTATCTATCTCCCCATTACTGTAAACAAACCTGTTAGCACCATTCCCAATATAAAATCGCAAACAAGTATATCTGCCCATTTGCATTGGAATCGTATTAGACAGCTTTAGGAAATCGCCCGATACCAAACCCTTGATTCTAACAGGCTCTAATTCACTAAATTCTATTAACGCATGCTCTTTTCCTTCTAAATCAATTGCAGTTATCTTTAAAAGGGGTACGTCTATTTCAGAAACAAATTGACTATCCAGAACAGCGTTACTCAGGATAACTTCTGGAGCCGCTTTTTGGGAACTGTACCAATCGCTCCAGACTTGAAAAGAATAGGGTATGGTCGTCCAAATACTTGGATAGAACCTTGCTTTATTCATAAGCATATAAAGTATCAAAAAAATTACACTACAAAATTACTACGATTCCTAAAATTAGAAGTACTGTAAAATTATCCATTTTATATGCTGTATTATCTAAATTGTAAGACTATTCGTAAATTTGCGGTAATATTGGACATAATTTCTTAGAAACACACATTGGAAACACTGTCAAAATAGACAATAAACTAACAGAATTACTTTTTATGCAAATCTTCTTAGAAAGCTTTTCGTTTGAGTGTTAAACATTTCAAAAAAACATAAGAGAATAGGTTTTTAAACACTGCTTTTAAAAGAATCTCCTTAAAATGACCTAAAAATGAAAACTATTGAAAAGTGTCTATCGCTAGCTTTAGTAGTTTTTGGCTGCATAAATTACAACATGGCGCAATCCGGTATAACGGCCTCAACACGCCAAAAGGAAAAAAAGATCACGATTCATCCAAACCCTGTTGTTAAGGTTCTAAATGTATTGGGGGGTAAAGGACACCGAAATAGCCTATATCATAGTATTCGATATCTATCACAATACAGTGTTGCAACACGAATGGAAGGTCAAAAATAACGCCATCAACATTCCTATTGCAGACTTTGAAAAAAGAGTGTACACGCTCACTATCAAATCACAGGTGCAGCGCGTAGCGGCAAAGTTCTACAAACAATGGTGTTTAATTCAAACTAAAAGCGCAGCAAAATACATTGATTGGATAATATAAGAACAAGAAAAACCTTCTCAACTTGAGGGTTTTTAATGTTTGGTATAATCTATTTTTTTATTGTCTTTTAAAAACCAACTCGCCCGTTTCGTCAAAATCAGGAATTTCTAAACTTGAAGCATTTACGGTCATTATGTCCCCACTTATAGACACCAAAGCATTAACTGTCTTACCATCTTCGTTCAAAAAACTGACTACTCCATCGCTATAGGTGTACGTATTAGTCTCTATTTCAAATTCCGTTGGGCAGGGAATCGTAAAACCACTCGCACCAATACTTACGTCTAAATCAGCAACAGCATTTCTTGCTTCGGCGGTTAAATCTTCATTGAATTGTAGCGTAATAATGAAGCAATTGTTATTCGATAAAAAATTCAATACCTGCTGTCCCAGCTGAGCTTCATCACTTGCTGTGCTCATATCAACATTCAAGGCTGTGGCATCCCAAGTTCCTACAATGTCATTTTTTGAACCAGAACTATCTTTATTATCGGAACTACATGACCAAATAAAAACAGACACGACTATTAAAGTACATAATTTTGATTTCATTTTATATGTATTTTGCTTACTTATTGAAATATAACGTAATTTTAAAAAATATATTTCAACATGTAATCCGTCTCATCAGAAGCATATGTAATCCCCCCATTTTACTAACATAAAAAATATTCCTTTCGTAAAACAACACAATAGAATATCACATTTGAAACTAATAAATCAAGTTTTTAAGGCGAAAAAACCGTATGGACAACAAGAATTCCTAGACCCTAAAATAAAAAGAAACAACTATTTGGAATTCAAGTTTATAATTGTACATTTGCACCCCATTTATCTGGATTGATGAGGATTAATAGTTAAAAATATTTGTAGTGGATACATTAAGTTATAAGACCATATCTGCCAATAAGGCAACCGTAAGTAAAGCATGGTTGTTGGTTGATGCCGAGGGACAAACGCTAGGTCGTTTATCCTCCAAAGTAGCTAATTTATTAAGAGGAAAGCACAAGCCAAGCTTTACACCTCATGTAGATTGCGGTGACAACGTCGTAATTATAAACGCCGAAAAAGTTACCCTTAGCGGAAACAAATGGGCAGAAAAAACATACTTACGTTATACAGGATACCCGGGTGGCCAACGCGCAACCACTGCAATACAGTTGTTGGAAAAAAATCCTGCTAGTATTGTTGAGAGAGCTGTTAAGGGAATGTTGCCTAAAAACCGTTTAGGAGCTGAGCTTTTCAGAAACCTAAAAGTATATGCTGGTTCCGAACACGGACAGGAAGCTCAAAAACCAACAGCAGTAAACATAAAAGATCTTAAGTAATGGAAGTAATTCACAAAATAGGTAGAAGAAAAACTGCAGTAGCACGTTTATACCTTTCTACAGGAGATGGAAAAGTAACAATTAACAATAAAGATTTAGCTATATATTTCCCAACAGCCACACTACAATACAAAGTAAACCAAGCTTTTGCTTTAACAGGAACGGAAGGTACGTACGATGTTAAAGTAAATGTTTATGGTGGTGGTATAACTGGTCAAGCAGAAGCAATTCGTTTAGCTATTGCCAGGGCACTATGTGAAATAGATGCCGAAAACAGAATAGCATTGAAGCCAGAAGGTCTTTTAACCAGAGATCCAAGAATGGTTGAACGTAAGAAATTTGGACAGAAGAAAGCTCGTAAGAAATTCCAATTCTCTAAACGTTAATATCAATTACAAATTTTCAAGGCGCTTATTATACTATGTAATTAGCGCCTTACATTATTATATTTTCACTAACAAGTTCATTGAAAGTTCTTTTACAAGGACAATTAAAAACCTTTAAACTACTTAGGTAGTTAAAAGACTATCCTGAAACAGGTTTTAGGATAAATTAGTTTAGCATCTAAATAACGGAGGCTTTTCGCTTGGCGAAATACCACTTCATTATTGCTAATTCATAAGAACGTAAACTAAATTTAAAATGGCGAAAGTCGAAGTAAAACAATTATTAGAAGCAGGTGTACATTTTGGACACCTTACCAGAAAGTGGAATCCGAACATGGCTCCTTACATCTACATGGAGCGTAACGGAATACACGTTATCAATCTTTACAAAACGGTTGCTAAAATGGACGAAGCCAATGAGGCTTTGGGCAAAATTGCAGCATCTGGAAGAAAAATACTTTTCGTAGCTACAAAAAAACAAGCAAAAGACATTGTTGCTGAAAAAGCAGCAAACGTGAACATGCCTTACATTACAGAAAGATGGCCAGGTGGAATGCTAACAAACTTCGTTACCATACGTAAGGCGGTAAAGAAAATGGCAATGATTGATAGGATGAAAAAGGATGGAACATTCCTTACCTTATCTAAAAAAGAACGTTTACAAGTAGACCGTTTGCGTGCTAAACTAGAAAAGAACTTAGGTTCTATTTCTGAAATGACACGTTTACCAGGAGCCTTATTCATCGTTGATACGATGCGTGAGCACATTGCTGTTAAAGAGGCACAAAAATTAAATATTCCAATTTTTGCCATGGTAGACACCAATTCTGATCCTAGAGATGTTGACTATCTTATTCCTTCTAATGACGATGCTTCAAAATCTATTGACATCATCATGACACAAGTAACAAATGCGGTAGCAGAAGGTCTTGCGGAACGTAAGTCAGAGAAGACTGCTGGCGAAGAAGCAAAAAAAGAAAAAGAAGCAAAAAAGGAAGCTCCGAAAGCAGAAGCTGAACCAACTCCAGAAAATACTGAAACTAAAGCTGCACCCGTAGTGGAAAAAGCACCACAACCAACCGTGGAGGCTGAACCAATAAAAGAAGAAGTAAAGAAAGAAAAAGCAGCTCCTAAAAAAGCGGAAACTGAATCTGACGACCTTACAAAAATTGAAGGAGTAGGACCTAAAGCAGCAGAAGCATTGGCTAACGCTGGAATGGGCACCTATGCTGACCTTGCTAAAGGCGATGCTAATAAAATAAAGGAAGTCTTAACAGAAGCCAGCTCAAGAATGGCTCATTTAGATACAGCTTCATGGCCAAAGCAGGCACAAATGGCTGCTGATGGCAAATGGGACGAACTAAAGGTATGGCAAGATAATGCAAAAGGCGGAGTTGAATAAAAACATCGTCCAGATTTAAAAAACAAGTCTGTCTTCTCCACAAGAGGAGTAAAAACAATTACTAATTATAAAGATTCCCGCCCTTAAAATTCCCAGAAGTATCCAAGTATTTTAAGGGCGGGAATAACAATAAAAACTTTTAATTATGGCAAAAATTACCGCCGCAGAAGTAAATAAATTAAGAAAAGCTACCGGTGCCGGAATGATGGATTGTAAAAATGCCTTGGTAGAAGCTGAAGGAGATTTTGACAAAGCAATCGAAGTACTTCGTAAAAAAGGACAAAAAGTTGCTGCTAAAAGAGCCGACAGGGATTCTTCTGAGGGTGCTGCTATAGCAAAAGTCAATGAAGATAATACTGCAGGTGTTGCCATCGTATTAGGTTGTGAGACAGATTTTGTAGGTAAAAACGAAAATTTCGTAGCCTTAGCAAATCAACTTGCAGAAATAGCGTTAAACAACGATACCAAAGAAGCCTTTTTAGAGGCTGATTTTGGAGGCATGACCGTTGCGGAAAAGTTGATTGAGCAAACTGGTGTTATTGGAGAAAAACTTGAAATTACTGCTTTTGACAAATTGGAAGCACCGTACATTGGTTTCTATGTTCACATCAATAAAATAGCAGCATTAGTAGGACTTTCCTCTAAAGTTGACAATGGTGAAGTTTTAGTAAAAGACTTAGCTATGCAAGTAGCTTCTATGGGAGCCACTACATTGTCTTATAAAGATTTTGACGCTTCTTTTGTAGCATCTGAAACTGAAGCTAGAATTGCAGTAATAGAAAAGGAAAATGAAGAATTAGTGCGTTTAGGAAAAACACTAAAAAATGTTCCCAATTATATTTCCATGGCTCAATTAACCCCTGAAGTTATGACTAAGGCAGAAGATGATGCAAAAGCCCAATTAAAAGCTGAAGGTAAACCAGAGCAAATCTGGGGTAAAATTCTTCCTGGTAAAATGGATCGATTCGTATCTGATAATACTACGTTAGATCAAGAGCAATGCCTTTTGGATCAGAATTTTATCAAGGACGAAAAAATGAGTGTTGCCAAATACGTTGGATCCTATGGCGATGTTTCCGTTACCGGTTTTAAACGTGCTACTGTAGGTTAAAACTAAATGCCGTATAATCTTATCAAAAAAAAACCTAAGCAAAAGCTTAGGTTTTTTTTTATTTATTTAAAAATCACTATTGCCTTAACCAAGCATTCCTTAACCTTGAAAAATCATTTAAAACCCCTTCTAAAATAACTATTTTATTATCTAACAATACCGATAAACCTACAGCACCCTCCACTATAATCACCTCCTCTTGTCGAAGTAGCTCAATCTTAATTTCTGTATCCGGAGACCAACCATAGCTTGAAGCAATGATTGAACGAAGAGATTCCAAGCTTATATCAGTACCATTAATACTTTTAATTATATCGCCCGCTTGCAAACCAATATTTTTATAAAAGGAGCTCAGAGGTATATTCTCGCGAATAAAAATAGTATTGTCATCCTCTATATCTACATCAATAAAAGGATTCTCCCCATCTAAAAAGTACCCAGTCTGCCGTTCCGCCTTCACCATAGCAAGACCTACCTTAGCAAGGTACCTATCATAATCTATAGGCTCATTCCCTATCACATGGTCATTAAAAAAGGTGCGAACTTCTGGATAGGTCATGGCCACAATTTCATCTATCAACAAATCATCTTCAAAGGGTATTTCCTTACCATACCTTTTAGACAACTCCTTCATGAGCCACAGCACACCTTTTTCCCCACTACTTTTCTCTCTAATTAAAATATCAAGTGCCATATTAATCAAAGCGCCCTTTTCATACACATTCTGATAATTGCTTGCATAAGGCTCCTCTAATATATTCTTACTCATTACTGTAAACGACATCGTATCGTCGTAAGCTTTAGCATTCCCAAACTTACCTATGATACGGTCATAAAACTCATCTTCGTTTATAAGTCCCTGATGTATTTGAAATAAATTAGCGAAGTACTCCGTTGTGCCTTCATACATCCATAAGTGTTTGGACATTTTAGGATTATTAAAATCAAAAAACTGTATTTCTTTAGAGTGTATAGACAAAGGTGTTACAATATGAAAAAATTCATGTGAGACTACATCGACCATGACCTGTTCTAGTCGCTCTTTTGACATCGCTTCGGGTAGAACTACTACCGTAGATGTGTGATGTTCCAAAGCTCCAAAACCTTGGGCATCCGGCACATCTAATTCCGATAAATAAAGTAGGATTGCATATTCCTGTGTACTATCAACCTCCCCGAGAAATGCTTTTTGTGCCCTCATCATTTCCTCTATGCGTTCCCTAAAATCAACAGCACTATATACCCCATTGGGAGAATACACGCTTAACGTTACCAGAATATCATTAACAGCAAAGGTTGCTATATTTGGCCGCGCATATAATATAGGGTTATCAATCACCTCAAAATAACGGTTGGCTACAAAACTATCCCATGCTAGATCTGGCTTTCTGTTTGGCGACTGTCGCAAAGTAGTGGTAGCTACAATATCTAATGGTTTTCGCACCAAAATAGTATACGGCACTTCTTTATACCCATCAAAATAACCGACAAACCCATGTAGATTCAGCATAAAATTCTCACCCTCCAATATGTTTGTGCCAGCAGGTGAAAATACTGGATTCGCCATTACATTTTCAATATCATAAGTGTCGTTTACCCAATAAGTAATCTTATCCAAACGCTTTGCATTAGAAATACGCCAAGAATTGTCACCCTCTTTTACTACTTTCATTACCTTACCACTGTAATCCAAGGCAAGAAAATCCTGAACATAGGTACCATAGTTATCTGAACTATATGTGCCTGGAATAGTTTTTGGAATCTTAAAAGAAACCACATCACTCGAAAAAGCACCCGGATCTATAGAAACTTCTACCTTATCATATTTAATATTGACCAAATCCAAAGAAGCCAAAATTGGAACTTTATCTATAGTCATCAAAGACTTTCCTACTCCACAGCCATAAACCATACCGAGCACCCCTAACAAAATCAATACTTTTCTCATAAAATCCAATTAACTGAAAACATAATCATTTATACTCAGTCACCAATACTACAAAAGAATATTAAACCCAAAGTTGTGTTTTTAAATATTAGGAAATAATTATGTTTTGAACACCGACACCTCTCTAACGCTCCCATAGATAATTTTCATTATTTTTGTTTTGAAATAACATAACCATGCAATACAAAAGAATACTTCTAAAATTAAGCGGCGAAGCTTTGATGGGCGAAAAGCAATACGGAATCGACTCCGATAGGCTTAACGAATATGCCAAAGAGATTAAGGAAGTGGTAGGTCAAGGCATACAAGTTGCCATCGTAATAGGGGGTGGGAATATCTTTCGTGGTCTTGCAGGAGCAGCTACAGGAATGGATCGTGTTCAAGCCGACCATATGGGGATGCTGGCAACGGTCATTAACGGTCTGGCTCTTCAAAGCGCGCTAGAAATGCAGGATGTGGAGACTAGGTTACAGTCCGCAATACAAATAAACGAAGTCGCAGAACCTTTTATTAGACGAAGAGCCATGCGACATTTAGAAAAGGGACGTGTAGTTATTTTTGGTGGAGGTACTGGAAACCCATACTTCACAACAGATTCTGCCGCAGTGCTTCGTGCAATAGAAATAGAAGCTGATGTAATTCTTAAAGGTACCCGCGTAGATGGAATTTATACATCTGACCCAGAAAAAGATAAAAACGCCACAAAATTCGACACCATAACCTTCCAAGATGTTCTTAAAAAAGGCTTAAAGATAATGGATACGACGGCGTTCACCTTAAGTCAAGAAAATGAGTTACCTATTGTTGTTTTTGATATGAACAAAAAGGGTAATTTGCTTAAAATTGTTAACGGAGAGCATATTGGAACAACAGTTAATATGTAGTTTTGGTATAGTTTATAATCATACTTTAGAAAATAGTACTATGAACGAAGAGATAGATTTTATTTTGGATGCCGCAAAGGAAGGTATGGATGCAGCTCTCTCCCACTTAGAGCGCGAATTTATCAAAATACGTGCAGGGAAAGCAAGTCCAACAATGTTATCCTCTGTTATGGTAGATTATTATGGCTCGCAAACGCCGTTGTCGCAAGTAGCGAACATTAATACGCCTGATGGTCGCACCATTTCGGTTCAGCCATGGGAGAAAAAAATGCTTCAAGAAATCGAAAAAGCAATTATGAATTCTAACCTTGGATTTAATCCTATGAACAACGGAGACATGATTATCATTAACGTACCACCACTAACGGAAGAAAGACGAATACAACTTACCAAGCAAGCTAAAGCTGAGGCAGAGCATGCTAAAGTAGGTATTAGAAGTGCAAGGCAAGATGCAAACAAAGAAATTAAAGACTCGGATGCATCGGAAGACGTTCAGGAAAATGCTACTGCAGATATTCAGGAACTTACAGATAAATACGTTAAAAAAATTGATGATTTCTTAGGAATGAAAGAAGCCGAAATTATGAAAGTATAAGTAACCGAAATTTAATGATAGAAAAACGGCCAATGAGCCGTTTTTTCTTTTTGTGCCGATTATGAATTAGATTACTAAACAATACCTTTTTGTTTACCTGAGTTAAACAAAGAATACTTAAATAGGGATTCCTTTTCTAATAAAGTAGAAAGGAAAAAGAATGATTTATTACGGTGTACGTAATTACTAAATAATAATATTACCAAAGACGTTATTTTAAATCCCTCAATCTAGGAACACTTAAACACATTAGTTACCTTTGCACCCTGCTAAAAATAGCTATGGTAGCAAAACTCACACAAGGATTTTGGGCAAAAACTGCAAGAATCATTCTTAGGAATCGTATTCTTATTCTATTATGTATTGCTGCCGTTACGGTCTTTTTAGGCATGCAATGGCAAAACATGCAGTTTTCCAACTCTTCAGCCAACCTTTTACCAGACGACCATCCCGTTAACCAAGAATACCGTTCGTTTCTGAGTCAATTTGGCGAAGAGGGTAATGCCGTGGTTTTTGCTGTACGCGATAGTGCCTTGTTCAATCCTACAAATTTTAATCGTTGGAACAAATTCAGTAAACAATTAGAAGCCTTCCCCGAAGTAGATTTTGTACTTTCTACAGACAATCTACAAGAATTGATTAAGGATAATGATAAGCAAGAATTTGTCATGCAACCTTTGATAAAAAAGCAACCGGAAACCATCCAAGAGGTAGACAGCATCGTTCAACACTTATTCAACGACCTTCCCTTTTACGACAATCTTATTTATAACAAGAAGAGCAGTACTATACGGACGGTCATGTATATGGACAAGGACATCATAAACACCAGTGTCCGCAAAGATTTTGTCTTAAAGGATATGATACACTTGGTAAATCGCTTTGAGAAAGAAACCGGACTAGATGTGCGCATCTCAGGTATGCCCTATGTGCGTACCATGAATTCCCAAAATATCATAGACGAAATCGGAAAGTTTATCCTAGCTGCCCTAGGGGTGACTTCGCTTATCTTTTTCTTCTTCTTCAGAAGTGTACGCGCCACCTTTATATCTATGTGTGTCGTAATTATCGGGGTCATGTGGGCTTTTGGGATACTCGGCCTGCTGCAGTATGAAATTACTGTACTTACCGCCTTGATTCCACCATTAATCATTGTAATCGGTATTCCCAACTGTATTTTTCTTATCAACAAGTACCAGCAAGAGGTAAAGAAACATGGCAATCAAGCACTTTCCTTGCAGCGTGTTATTTCTAAAATTGGAAACGCTACCCTAATGACAAATGTAACAACGGCGTCCGGGTTCGCAACCTTTATCATAACTGATAGTAAATTATTGAAAGAATTTGGAATTGTTGCGTCAATCAACATCATAGGTATCTTTATAATCTCTCTACTTATCATACCCATCGTGTACAGTTTTATGTCGCTCCCCAAGACAAAGCACTTAAAGCATTTGAACAAAAAATGGATTGATGCTTTCGTAAATTGGATGGAAGGAATCGTGAGAAAACAAAGAATATCGGTCTATATTGTATCCATTACATTACTCGTATTAAGCATTATTGGTATTTATCAGATAGATATTTCTGGAAGTCCAATAGAGGATATGCCAAAGAATGCAGATTTTTTTAAGGACATCCGCTTTTTTGAAGAAGAATTCGATGGCATTATGCCCGTAGAAATTGTAATAGACACAAAAACTCCGAAAGGAGTACTTAAACCTGTTACGCTAAAACGCATAGATCGCCTTGGACAAGTGGTAGACGAAATACCGGAGCTTTCCAAGCCTGTTTCGGTTGTAAATTTAGTCAAGTATTCCAAACAGGCCTTTTATAACGGTATTCCCAAATACTACCAGCTTCCCACAAGTCAAGAAAATACTTTTATCATGGATGTTGCTCGCAAATCGTCAGATAACAGTGACCTCCTTAAAAGTTTTGTGGACAGTACTGGACAGACGGCTAGAATGACCACCTTTATGCGCGATGTAAACACAGAACGCATGGAGGAAATAGAGCGAAGTTTACTGGACAATATCACTAAAATTTTTCCGAAAGAACGCTATACTGTATACATGACGGGTAGTGCCCTTATTTTTTTGAAAGGAACGAAGTATCTGGTAAAAAACCTTATCATGTCCTTGGCGCTCGCTATTGGGCTCATTGCCTTGTTCATGGCATATTTATTTCGCTCTTTTAGAATGATTATCATATCACTGATTCCAAATCTACTCCCACTGATTGTAACAGCAGGTATTATGGGTTTTGTGGGTGTTCCTATCAAACCATCGACCATTTTGGTATTCAGTATCGCTTTTGGAATATCCGTGGATGACACCATACACTTCCTTGCAAAATACCGTCAAGAACTGACGGCGAGTAAATGGCATATAGAAAAATCTGTTTATGCAGCCTTAAGGGAAACAGGAGTAAGTATGTTCTATACTTCTATTGTGCTATTTTTCGGGTTCTCCGTTTTTGTCATTTCCAATTTTGGGGGTACAGTGGCCTTGGGCGCCTTAGTTTCGGCAACCTTACTTTTTGCCATGTTAGCCAATCTTATCCTTTTGCCTTCTCTATTAATTTCCTTGCAACGTAGTATTTCTAACAAAACAGTACTGAAGGAACCACAAATAGATATACTTCCTAAAGGAGAGGATCACGACTGATGCTCTTTTCAAAAGCTATCGCATTTTAAGATGGCTATAGATTCATTCTTTTTTATCAAAAAGCTATCTTTGGACTTTTAATTTTCAATTGATTAGACATGCACTCAGCAACGATAAAGGAAGTACTTCAAGGAAAACAATTACTACAAGAAATTACCGTAAACGGATGGGTACGCTCTTTCAGAAGTAATCGATTTATTGCCTTGAACGATGGATCAACGCTAAACACGATACAATGTGTGGTAGATTTTGAAAAATTTGATGAAAACCTTCTTAAGCAAATCAATACTGGCGCTGCACTAAAAATTACCGGAACCTTAGTAGAGAGTCAAGGTCGTGGACAATCTGTAGAAATTAAGGTGAATAACATTCATGTTCATGGTACAGCTGATCCAGAAACCTACCCAATACAACCAAAAAAACATTCGTTAGAGTTTCTTAGGGAAAAAGCCCACCTAAGAATACGCACCAATACCTTCGCTGCCGTAATGCGGGTAAGATCAGCACTCTCCTTTGCCATACACCAGTATTTTAGAGACAACGGCTTTTATTATTTCCACGCCCCTATTATAACAGGCTCCGATGCAGAAGGCGCTGGCGAAATGTTTCGTGTAACCACTTTAGACAATAAAAACCCACCCCTAACAAAAGAAGGTGCTGTTGATTACAAAAAAGATTTTTTTGGTAAGGAAACCAACCTAACAGTTTCAGGACAACTGGAAGCGGAAGCTTACGCAATGGCCTTAGGAAAAGTATATACATTTGGCCCAACCTTTAGAGCTGAAAACTCTAACACTTCTAGACACTTGGCTGAATTTTGGATGATAGAACCAGAAATGGCATTCTTTAATCTGGATGACAATATGGACCTTGCTGAGGATTTTATAAAAAATGTTATTCTTTACATATTGGAACACTGTACCGAGGATTTAGAATTTTTAGAAAAGCGTCTTTTAGAAGAAGAAAAAAGCAAACCTCAAACAGAACGAAGTGCTATGCCACTAATAGAAAAGTTGAGATTTGTAGCAGAAAACAACTTCAAAAGAGTAAGCTATACAGAAGCTATTGCTATTTTAAAAAATAGCAAACCTAATAAAAAGAAAAAATTTCAATATCCCATAGAAGAATGGGGTACAGATCTGCAAAGCGAACACGAACGTTACCTTGTTGAAAAACACTTTAATTGTCCGGTAATCCTTTTTGATTATCCTGCCAAGATAAAGGCATTCTATATGCGGTTGAACGAAGATGGCAAAACCGTTCGCGCCATGGATATTCTATTCCCTGGAATTGGAGAAATCGTAGGTGGGTCTCAACGGGAAGAGCGCTTAGATGTGCTAAAACAAAAGATTGCAGACTTGGGTCTCGATGAAAAAGAACTTTGGTGGTACCTAGATCTACGTAAGTTTGGAACTGCCGAACATAGCGGTTTTGGACTTGGATTTGAAAGACTTGTGCTGTTCTCGACTGGTATGGGAAATATCCGTGATGTTATACCGTTTCCTAGAACACCACAAAATGCCGAATTTTAAATGCATTTCGTTATTTTTATAGTGAGTAGAAAAAAACTATGCTAAAACAACACTTACAGTTTAAACTATCGCAAAAGCTATCGCCTCAGCAAATACAGTTGATGAAGCTGATACAACTGCCAACACAAGCATTTGAACAGCGGTTGAAACAGGAGTTGGAAGAAAATCCTGCGTTAGAAAGTGGCAAGGAAGAGTCAGAAAGTCCAGATGATGAATTTGAGGACGATTATGAGCTTGAGGATAGCGAAACTATAGAAGCCGAGGATATAAATATAGATGATTATCTAAGTGACGACGAAATACCGGATTACAGAACCCAAGCGAACAATTACAGTTCAGACGATGAAGAAAAAAGCGTTCCTTACGCAGCAGGTACTTCGTTTAATCAGTACCTACTAAACCAAATGAACACGGTTTATCTCAATGACGAGGAATGGGCAATCGCAGAATTTTTGGTAGGTAGCATTGATGAAAGTGGCTATATACGTAGACCTATTACAGACATTTTGGACGACCTCGCCTTTACCCAAAATATTTACACGGAAGAAAAAATCATAATGCATATTCTTTCCATTGTTCAAACGTTAGACCCGCCAGGTGTAGGTGCACGTTCATTGGAAGAAAGTCTGGTTATTCAATTGGAACGAAAGGGACTTACATCATCTATTGAACTCGCCATTCAAATCCTAAAAAAGTCTTTTGATCAGTTCTCAAAAAAGCACTATCAGAAGCTAATTCAAAAATATAACGTTACCGAGGCTGAGCTCAAGGAGGCTATTTCGGAGATAGAAAAATTAAATCCCAAACCAGGAGGCTCCTACTCCGGTAACAATAGAATTGTTGAACATGTAGTGCCAGATTTTTCCATACGCATCGTCGAAGGAGAACTGGAACTAAGTCTTAACGGCAGAAATGCTCCGGAACTCCATGTCTCGAGAGAGTACAACAACATGCTAAAAGGATATAAAGAATCCCACGACAAATCAAAATCCCAAAAGGATACCGTAATGTTTATCAAACAAAAACTAGATGCAGCAAAGTGGTTCATAGACGCCATTAGACAGCGACAGCAGACCTTGTTCATTACCATGAATTCTATAATGCAGTATCAAAAAGAGTATTTTCTTTCAGGTGACGAACGCAATTTAAGGCCTATGATCTTAAAGGATATTGCAGACGAAATAAAAATGGATGTTTCAACTGTATCTAGAGTTGCCAACAGCAAGTATGTTGACACACCTTATGGAACTAAATTGATAAAGCAATACTTTTCCGAGTCTATGAAGAACGAACAAGGAGAAGATGTTTCTACAAAAGAAATCAAGAAAATTTTAGAGACGGTTATAAAGGATGAAGTAAAGCGCAAGCCACTTACCGATGACAGACTTGCGGCCATTCTAAAAGAGAAAGGCTACCCGATTGCCAGGAGGACCGTAGCAAAATATCGTGAACAACTAGGTATTCCTGTTGCGCGTTTACGAAAAGAGATTTAATGAAAGTTCTCCTTACCATTGTAGCCTACCTGTTCCACCCTATTTTAATTCCTGTTGGGGGAACAATCGCATATTTTATTATCACCCCAAAACACACGCCTATTGAAGTGCAAGGAGGGAATATTTTACCCATATTCATCTTAACTGTTATTATTCCAATAGTCACCTATCTTATTTTGAAAAATATAGGTGTTGTTCGTACTATATCCATGACTACAATAAAAGAGAGAAAATATCCTATAGCTATACAAACTATACTCTTATTAATGATACTCTATAAGGTTATCCCGAACAATTATATTGTCGAACTCTATTTTTACTTCGCAGGACTAGCAGGAGCCTCATTAACATGCCTTATGTTGCTCTTTTTTAATGTAAAGGCAAGTATGCACCTTGCTGGCATCGGGGGACTACTTATGTACCTTATTACCCTAAGTGTTCATTTTGAAATGAATATTATTATCGCAATCAGTCTGTTCATATGTTTCGCAGGGTTGGTAGCCTCTTCCAGACTATACCTAAAAGCACATACAAAACCAGAACTGGTTATAGGACTATGTATTGGACTACTTTCTCAGCTATTAACTATAAAGTATTGGTTATAGAATATAGAAGATAACCCCAATTTGCAATGGACTAAATCCTAGCGCTTGACTTTCTATTACCGCATTATCCCTAAATAAATCGCTTAGCGCATAATACATGTGTAAATTAAAGGTATTATAGCCCATATTTAACGTAAGTCCGTATTGGAATCGTTCTACAGCTGTATTATAAAATCCGCTCTTCTTCCCCTCTATTACGGAAGTAGATCTTGCCCCTAAAACATAAGCTGCTTTTACTCCTGCATATAACCGCCAAAATCTATACTCTTCTAGGGTGGAATTACGCCACCTAAATTCCAGTGGGAATTCGACCAAATGAGTTTCGAGCTTACTTCGTTTTAAACCTAATATATTATCGCCTAGAGAATAGGATATACCATCAGCTGTCTCTGTAGCTATTAGATTGGAGTAGTAGGTGTTTAACCCCAAGCCGATACCTATACCTAACGCCATTGTTCCTGTAGCATTTAACGGGATGTCTTTGATAATACCTAGTTGCATACCATAAGATAAATTTCTTTGCGTTACAACATCAGGCTTATTTCGTAGGAAATTATAAGTAAGACCAAAATAAAATTGATCCTCATAATACCGATTGTCGTTGCTATCGGAAGTTACTTCCCCCTGACCAACGGCTTGCAAAATAGCGCCTAGAAAAACGAACAACAACCACTTTCTCATACACGTATAAAGTTACTAAAATAAAAGACGCTCCAATATAGTATTGGAGCGTCTTTTAAAGTTTGAAAATTATAAACTGCCTACTAGAGATTTCTAAAAGCGTCTCCTTCGTACGTGGTATAGTTTACTTTTAATGCATTTACCTTTCTTAGTTCTTGCTTGATATCTGATATAATACCCATACTGGCATTCTTATCCACCTTTAAGGCAGTAGTTAGTACATTCTGAAGCTCCTGCGATTTCTTTGCACGCTCCATTAAAATGTAATCACCAACTTCGGAAGGACTAGAAAATTTGTCATTCAACTGAATTTTTGGTTCTGTACCAAAAACCTTCTCATATTCCTTATTTGGTTTGCCAACGTAAATATAAATTACCCTGTCCTTTTTTTCTAGCTTTTTAATTTCACTAGCATTAGGAAGAATGTTAACTACCTTTAAAGAACTATCCTTCATGACCGTAACAGTCATAAAGAAAAACAAAAGCATAAATACAATGTCCGGCAGCGAAGCTGTAGACACCGCTGGTATTTCACCATCTTTTTTCTTTGCAAATTTTGACATAGTGTTTATTTTATGTTTCGTTAATTAGCTGAAGTCTCTGCTTCTGATAACTTTTGAGGAAATAATCCTTGAATCCGTCTTACCTTTTCCTTTAATTCCTCTTTCACTTCATCAGATGTTTCAGGATTTAGATACTCTGCCTCCATATCAACAAAATTCTTCTTGAATAAACGCATTGCCTCTCTATTCCTAAGATCGTTGTAGGCCCCTACTAATTCATTTTGAACAGTAATGTAGGTACTGTACTGTGTCTCTCTATCGTTCTTTAAAGAAATAATCGCTTTATTAGGATTATCTGAAGAAGAACCATCTTTTGCGCCTTGACAATAATTACAGTATTCAGGGCTTCCTGATGGTGCTCCACCATTATCAAGAAAAGCCATTGCCTTTTCTCTCAAGTTCTTTATTTCAACAAGTTCTTCCTCAACCAAAAGTTGTCCATTTCTGTTAATATTTACAGTAAATATATTCTTCTGTTTGATAATTGGTGGGTCTTCCGTTGGCGGTTCCCAAGGTGGTAACATACGATCCAATCCTGCATCTGTTTCAATAGTAGTTGTCACCAAGAAAAAGATAAGCAATAAGAACGCTATATCCGCCATGGAACCGGCACTTACTTCTGGTGCTCCTGCTCTTCTAGCCATAATTATCTATTTTTTATTTACTGAACATATTTTTAACCGCTGGTATAATCAAGGAAGCTACCGCAATAATCGTTAGGATAAAAAATACATTCAATCCCATTCCGATATTTTTTACTGTTCCTTCATCTGACATTGCCATGAATTCTGGAGCAACATCAGTTCCACTAGACAAAATATAGGAAACGATAACGACTAAAACAAACCCACCTACCACGAACAATGTTTTCTTTAAACCCTGCGGATTTGAAAACAAATTCTTCAAAGTAAACAGCACGCTTACCACTACAGCAACACCAAGTAGGATGTAGGTAATGATGAACATCGCGTTCATAGCTCCGCTTTGCGCTGCTTCATCGGCTGGCATATCCCTCTCAGGAAGCATGAACCAAAGTACCGCACCAATTAAGCCTATTGCTATCAATGCTATTTTTACAATTTTTTGCATAATAATTTAGGTATTAAAAAGTGATACTTATTTTTTGTGATCTACCAACATATCTATTAACGTGATAGAAGAATCTTCCATATCGTTTACAATACTGTCGATTTTTGCAATGATGTAATTGTAAAAAATCTGAAGAATAATTGCAGTAATAAGACCAAATACCGTTGTTAAAAGTGCTACTTGGATATCTCCAGCAATAAGTGATGCACTTAAATTACCAACTGCCGCAATCTTTTGGAAGGCCTGAATCATACCGATTACTGTACCCATGAAACCAAGCATTGGTGCAATAGCGATAAATAAGGACAACCAAGAGACATTCTTTTCTAATTGACCCATTTGTACACCTCCGTAAGCAACGACTGCTTTTTCTGCGGACTCAACACTTTCACCTGCTCTATCCAAACCTTGGTAGTAAATTGAAGCTACGGGTCCTTTTGTATTTCTACAAACCTCTTTAGCTGCCTCTACTCCTCCGGAGGCTAAAGCATCCTCGACTTGTTGTTTAAGCTTTGAACTATTGGTGCTTGCCATGTTCAAAAAGATAATTCTTTCAATCGCAACGGCTAAACCTAATATCAAACATAAAAGTACAATACCCATAAAACCAGCTCCACCGGTGATGAACATTTCTTTTAACATTTGAGTAAAACCTCTCTCTGCTTCTGCGGGTGCATCTTGAACTACCAACGCTACCGCTGTCACTTTTGCACTTACCATATTTGTACCTGCTACAAATGCCCCGGCGATTGCTAGGGTTGGGAATAAATTTTTCATTTTTTTCAAACTTAAATTAGTTAGTTAATTGGGTTAAAGATAAAAAAAAAACAATATAAAAAAAGTAAAACATAAATTGCAGAGAGGAAGGGATTCGAACCCTCGATACCCTTTTGGGGTATACACGCTTTCCAAGCGTGCGCCTTCGACCACTCGGCCACCTCTCTAATCTCTTGTTTCAAAGGTTGAGCAAATAACAAAAAAAATGTTACTTATTAAAATTAAACAGGTTAATTTTAATTCATTTCTCCACGCAAAGAAGTCTCAAAAACAGTTTTGAATAATTTAGCGGACACTTCACTACCCAACATGTACATTAGCTTTGTAATTGCAGCTTCTGTTGTAATATCCTTACCGTTAATTACTTGCATTTTCTTGAGCGCCGTACTTGTTTCATACTGTCCCATAATAACACTCCCCCCAGAGCACTGTGTTACGTTAATTATATGAATTCCGTTGTCGATAGCTTTTTTTAATAAATTCAAAAACTTTTTATCGGTTGGTGCATTTCCTGATCCATAGGTTTCCAAAACTAAAGCTTTAAGCCCTTTTATACACAAGACACTTTCCAATACTTTTAAACTAATTCCTGGAAATAATTTCAAAATAGCTACATTCTCATCCATCTGTTTATGAACAATTAGTTTTTTTACTCGCTTTTTAGGCCATAAATATTCCTCATAAATATTTAAATAAACACCCGATTCTACCAAATGAGGATAATTTAGGGAAGCAAAAGCTTGAAAATGTTCTGCATTTATCTTGGTTGTCCTATTCCCCCTGTACAACTTGTACTCAAAATAAAGCCCTACTTCGCGCACCGCTGGTTTCGAATTAACCCTTAAAGAAGCAATTTGAATAGAGGTAATTAAATTTTCTTTAGCATCGGTCCTTAAGTCTCCAATAGGCAATTGTGAACCTGTTAGAATTACTGGTTTATCCAGATTTTCCAATAAAAAACTCAACGCAGAAGCCGTGTAACTCATAGTGTCGCTACCATGTAGCACTACAAAACCATCATAAGAATCGTAGTGTTCCTCAATAATAGATGCAATCTTCACCCAGTCCCGTGGGTGCATATCCGAAGAATCTATCGGTGTATCAAAAGTCATGGTATCAATAGCACACTCCAACTGATATAGCTCAGGTATACTTTTTAGAAGCTCCGTAAAGTCAAAAGCCTTCAAAACACCAGAATCATAATCCTTCACCATACCTATGGTGCCTCCCGTATAAATCAACAGTATTTTGGTCTTTACTAAAGTCATATCCTATCTATACGTTTTAATTAAACGCCAAAAACTACTTTTGAGTTTTGGGTTGTTATTTCTGCTACTTCCGCAGTAGTTTTCCCATAAATTGACGCCACCTTCTCTAAAACCTTTAAAATATAGAGACTTTCGTTCCGCTTACCTCTGTAGGGAACTGGTGCTAAATAGGGTGAATCAGTCTCCAAAACAAGATGTTTCAAATCTATTTTATTAAGAAAGGTATCTATTTTGCCATTCTTAAAAGTAACTACACCTCCAATACCTAGTTTCATATTGTAGGAAATAGCGCTTTTCGCTTGTTCGAAACTCCCTGTAAAACAATGGAAAATACCAAATAGATTAGCTCCCTTCTCTTCCTCTAAAATTTCAAAAACTGCATCAAAAGCTTCTCTGCAATGGATAACAATAGGCAATTTGTGTTTTTTGGCCAGCTTAATCTGAGTTCTAAAAGCCTCCTGTTGCTCCTTTAAAAAAGTCTTATCCCAATACAAATCAATACCTATTTCTCCAATAGCAACAAAAGGATGTTCACGTAACATGTCCGCTACATGTAACAACTCCTCCTTATAATTCTCCTTTACATGTGTGGGATGCAAACCCATCATTAGAAACATATGCTCTGGATGTGAATTTTTCAACTCTAACATGCGCTCCGTGTAGGAAGAGTCTATTGCAGGTATAAAGAATCGTTGAACCCCGTTTGCCATTGCTTCGGCTATAACCGTTGACCTATCCTTGTCAAATGCCTCACTGTACAAATGCGTATGTGTATCGGTAATATTCATAGGGCAAAAATAGGCTTATCTTTGTAAACTAAAATCCATCTTGGGGTGCTATTTTCCAGTCTACTGAATTTGTGAAATCTATTTAAAATCTACCAGCTATTTTATTTATGTCAAAACTCAAAAACAACCTAAAAAAAGGGAAGTATATTACCGTCCCTATAAAACTAACCGCTACAGATCATTTAGAAATCAAAGCAAAAATAAATGGGGTGAAAGGAGTTTTTATATTGGACACTGGCGCCTCGAATACCTGTGTTGGTTTTGACAAGCAAACTCATTTTAAACTTACCTCTAAAGCCTCTAAAATAAAAGCTGCCGGAGCGGGAGCCATAGGTATGGAAACCCACATTTCTTCAAAAAATAGGATTAAAATAGGAAAATGGAAAAATAAAAAAATAAAAATTATCCTATTTGACCTCACCCACGTTAACCAAGCACTGGAAGCACACAATGTTACTCAGGTGGACGGTATTATAGGTGCAGACATACTAAAACAGACCAAGGCAATTATCGATTATGATAAAAAACGAATCTATTTAAGTACTAGAAAAATCAAAAACAGATTCTAATTAACACATTAAAAATAGTTTCAACGAGTTTTATCTTGTTGTTAACGACTAAAATTAGAACATAGACGGAATAACACTCAGTTTGTAAAAATAATTTCCCCAATGAAATTTTTTAAACCTGCATCTGCACTAATACTCTGTGCAGTATCGGTTTTTTTTTCCTGTGGTCCGGACAATGATCTTTACGAGGGTATCACCCAAGAAGAGCCATTAAGGAATCAGATCGAGACCGTAGCAACTATTACGGAACTTTTACTTGCCGAAAATTCTATTTCAAATATTCCTAGCGACCCAAAAAACCCAATAACCGAAGAAAAGGTAATACTAGGTAAATTATTGTTTCACGAAACCGGTATTGCATTGGCTCCAAAAAAGGAAAAAGGAAGCAAAACCTATTCTTGTGCAAGCTGTCACCATGTAAAAGCAGGATTTCAAAGCGGAATGAAGCAAGGGATAGGAGAAGGAGGGTCTGGATTTGGCCTTATGGGCGAAACGAGAAAGATAGACGCAGACTACGACCCTAAGATGATTGATGTGCAAGCCATAAGAAGCCCAACCATATTAAATTCCGCCTACCAGGATGTGATGCTCTGGAACGGCCAGTTTGGGGCAACAAAAACCAATACCGGAACAGAATCGGAATGGACAGCGGGAACACCAAAAGAAACAAACACACTTGGTTTTGAAGGTGTAGAAACCCAAGCAATTGCTGGGCTCGGAGTACATAGATTAAAAATAGATACGAAAATGATTAGTAACGGACCATATAAAAGACTTTTCGATAACGCATTTCCAAAAATTACATTGGAAGAGCGCTACTCTAAATTAAACGCAGGGTTAGCAATTGCCGCATACGAAAGAACGGTCATAGCATCGGAGGCACCATTTCAAAAATGGCTAAGAGGAGATTCAAATGCCATGGATGATGATGAAAAGAAAGGCGCCATGATATTCTACGGTAAAGGGAAATGTTATACCTGCCATTCCGGCCCTGGAATGAACGGCATGAGTTTTCATTCGCTTGGAATGAATGACCTAAGTGGTTCAGATATTCATCTGGAACCTACTATGAACGACAAATTAGGACGTGGTGCGTTCACTAAAAATCCTGATGATGATTTCGCGTTTAAGACCCCTACACTCTACAACTTAAAAGGTCTTAGCTTTCTAGGGCACGGAGGTAGCTTTAGTTCCGTTAGGGAAATCATTGAATACAAAAACAAAGCGGTCGCAGAGAATACAGATGTTCCCGAAGAAAAATTAGATTCCCAATTTATGCCACTTGGACTAACGGAGACGGAAATTGACCAACTTACCAACTTCGTAGAAATAAGTCTTTATGATGATGATTTGGCTCGCTTTGTACCAGAAATCTTGCCCACCGGAGCTTGTTTTCCTAATGCAGATGAGCAATCCAGAGAAGATATGGATTGTCTTTAAAAGGAAAACAAAATGTTACAAACAAAAAAATGCGAAAAGTTCAACTTCTCGCATTTTTTTATTTTTATATCCTTGATGCTTATAATTCCAAGGCTTTCTTTATATTTCCATCCATGAGTAATTCTTCTGGATTCTCCAGAGCCTCTTTTACGGCTACCAAAAATCCTACAGACTCCTTGCCATCGATAATACGGTGGTCATATGAGAGTGCAACATACATAATGGGCGCAATAGCAATGGCTCCGTCTCTTGCGATTGGACGCTCTACAATATTATGCATTCCCAAAATAGCACTCTGGGGTGGGTTGATTATAGGCGTTGATAACATAGAACCAAAAACACCGCCATTGGTAATGGTAAAAGTACCGCCAGTCATTTCATCTACGGTAATCTCCCCGTCCCTAGCTCTTATAGCCAAACGTTTCACTTCTGCTTCAACACCTCTAAAGCTTAAATTTTCAGCATTTCGGATAACAGGAACCATAAGTCCTTTTGGACCGGACACGGCAATACTGATGTCACAAAAGTCATAAGAAAGCATTTCTTTTCCATCAATCATAGAATTCACCGAAGGATACATTTCCAAAGCTCTTACAACTGCCAATGTGAAAAAGGACATAAATCCTAAACCAACACTATGTTTTTCTTTAAATGTTTCTTTATACTCACTTCTAAGAGCAAAAATTGGCGACATGTCTACTTCGTTAAACGTGGTAAGCATCGCCGTTTCGTTCTTAACCATTACCAAACGTTCTGCCACTTTTCTCCGAAGCATAGAAAGCTTTGTCCTGCTCTCGCCACGGTTCCCTCCTGTACTAGGAGAACCCATAGAAGGATTTGCTTTTACAGCGTCGTCTTTTGTAATTCGACCATCTCTGCCGGTTCCTTTTACAACTGACGCCGAAACGCCTTTTTCTTCTAATATTTTCTTTGCAGCTGGAGAAGCGCTTCCAGTTGCATAAGATGTTTTCACTTCAGGTGCTTTTACCTCCTTTATTTCTTTAGCTGTGGGGGTCTCCTCTTTTGGAGCTTCTGTCTTAGTATCAGAGCCACCTTCTGGCTTTGCAGCACTTGTATCAATCAAACATACAACACCGCCTACTGCCACAGCATCCCCTACTTCAGCTTTTAAAGTAACGATACCTGCAGCCTCTGCGGGTAATTCCAAGGTTGCCTTATCCGAATCTACTTCGGCTATAGCTTGATCCTTTTCTACATAATCACCATCTTCAACTAACCATTCCGCTATCTCTACCTCTGTAATGGATTCTCCCGGTGAAGGGACTTTCATTTCTAGAATCATTCTTTCTATAGTTTGATATTTTACTTCTTACTTTTTTTTCTGGTCATATTAGCCTTGGACTTATCAAAGACAAAATCTATTACTTGCTGATGTCGTGCTTTAGAACGCACAGAGCTACCCGCCGCAGGTGCCGCATAGAACCTCCTAGATGCTATCCTAAATTTTTGTGCTTCACTAAAATGCATTAACATGTGACTCCAAGGCCCCATGTTCCTTGGTTCTTCTTGAGCCCATACAAGGTCATCCGCATTTTTATATTTCTTCATCGCCGCTAACATTTGGTTCTCCGGCACTGGGAATAATTGCTCTACACGCACCAAAGCGACATCATCTCGTTCCAAACTCTCACGTTGCGCTAGTAAGTCATAGTAGAATTTTCCGGTACAGAATACCAAGCTTTTCACCTTCTTTACATCTGCAGAAGTATCGTCCAATACTTCTTGGAAGCTTCCATTTGCAAAATCGTCTACCGTAGACACCGCTTTTGGATGTCTTAGCAAACTTTTAGGTGTAAAAATAATGAGTGGTTTTCTAAAATTAACCCTCATCTGCCTTCTTAGAATATGGAACATCTGTGCAGGTGTTGTAACATCGGCAATAAACATGTTATCCCTTGCACAAAGCTGTAAATAACGCTCCATCCTTGCCGATGAATGCTCCGCTCCCTGACCTTCATAACCGTGTGGCAATAACATAACCAGACCGTTCTGCAACTTCCATTTATCTTCGGCGGCAGAAATATACTGGTCAATCATAATTTGGGCTCCATTGCTAAAGTCTCCAAACTGTGCTTCCCATATCGTTAGAGTATTCGGACTAGCCATTGCGTATCCGTAATCAAAACCTACAACCGCATACTCAGACAATAGTGAATTATAAATCTGAAATTTTCCTTGGTTTTCGGAAACATGGTTCAACAACAATACTTCTTCTTCACTTTCTTCTACCTTCATTACTGCATGACGGTGAGAAAAAGTACCTCTTTCAACGTCTTGTCCAGACATTCTAACACCATATCCTTCTTCCAATAAAGTACCATAGGCCAAAAGTTCGCCCATAGCCCAATCCAAGGTATCGGTCTCGAAGAACATTTTTCTTCGGTCGTTGACTAACTTCTCCACTTTACGAAGGAATTTTTTTCCCTCTGGAAGCTTTGTTATCACTTTAGCGATAGCTGTAAGCTTATCCGTATCGTAAGTGGTATCCACTTTTTCCATCATCTCCCACTCGCGTACAGTGGAAAAACCTTTCCACTCGTCTGCCATAAATGGAGTAATCTCGGTTTTATCCTCTTTTCTAGAGTCTTCTAATTTCTCCTCTAAAGCGTCTTTGTATTCACGCTCTAATTCTGCAACATAACCTTCGTTTATAATTCCTTCGGAAATCAATTGCTCCGCATAAATATCCCTAGGGTTCTTATGTTTTGCTATTGCTTTATATAATTTAGGCTGCGTAAATCTAGGTTCATCCCCTTCATTATGCCCGTATTTTCTATAACCCAACAAATCTATAAATACATCTCGCTCAAATCGCATGCGATACTCCAAAGCAAAAAGTGAGGCATGAACTACAGCCTCTGCATCATCTGCATTCACATGCAATACCGGACTCAAAGTAACCTTTGCCACATCTGTACAATACGTAGATGTCCTTGCATCTAAATAGTTGGTAGTAAAACCTATTTGATTATTTACTACAATATGTATGGTGCCTCCGGTTTTGTAACCATCCAAATTAGCCATTTGAACTACTTCGTAGACCATGCCCTGACCAGCGATAGCAGCATCTCCATGAACAACAATAGGGAGCACCTTTGAAAAATCTTCTTGAAAATGCGCATCCTGTTTTGCTCTAGCGATACCCTCAACCACAGCACCTACCGCTTCTAAGTGGGAAGGGTTTGGTGCTATGTTCATTTTTATTTTATTGCCGTTATCCGACATGCGGTCAGAAGTCCAACCCAAGTGATATTTAACATCTCCATCAAAAATCTCTTGCTCATAATCCTTGCCATCGAACTCACTAAAAATATCTTTTGCCGACTTACCAAAAATATTGGTAAGCACGCTTAATCTTCCCCTGTGGGCCATCCCCATCACAAACTGCTTCACACCCATTTCTGCAGCACGCTCAACAATGGCATCCAATCCAGGTATTAAGGACTCATTGCCTTCCAAAGAAAAACGTTTTTGACCGACATATTTTGTATGTAAAAAACCTTCAAACGAAACGGCTTGATTTAACTTTTTAAGAATATGTTTCTTTCGCTCTGCATCAAAACTGGGATGATTATCGTTTATATTAATCCAATCCTGTATCCATTTTATACGTTCTGGCTTTCTAATATACATGTACTCCACCCCTATAGCATCGCAATAGATACTCGTAAGGTGCGTAATGATTTGTTGAAGCGAACTTGGACCTATACCTATAATGTCTCCGGCATTGAATACCGTTTCTAAATCTGCCTGAGTTAGCCCAAAATTCTCTATTTCTAGATTAGGAACGTATTGTCTTCTATCCCGTACGGGGTTTGTTTCTGTAAACAAATGACCCCTACTTCGGTACCCATCTATTAAACGTATCACCTGAAATTCTTTTTGAAGGGACTCCGGCATTTCTACCCGATTCCCGTTCACCATTGAGGTTACGCGTTCATCAGTTACGTCTAATTCGCCCCCAGCGCTTTCCATACCAAAGTCAAAACCTTGAAAAAAGGCCCTCCAACTGGGCTCAACACTATCGGGATTTACTAGATACTTGTCATATAGCTCTGAAAAAAAAGCGGTATGCGCTGTATTTAAAAAGGAATATTTATCCATGAATTACTTTCTGTATCTTTAGAATAAATTTCATCAAAAATACAACATTTACAATATTTAAAGGAAAGTTCTTATCTAATAAAAATGAAAGTTTCTCGTAAAATCACTCAGAATTATCTTAAAAATTCATTTTTCCTTCTTCTAAGCCTCCTATGTATTTATTATTCCCAAGCACAGTACACTCCTGGCCAAAGTGATTTTTGGAGTCAAGTGCGCTATGGTGGTAGTTTTGGCCTAGGGTTTACTAATGGAGGATTTAACGTAGCACTATCTCCAAGTGCTATTTACCCTGTAAGCGATACTTTTGCGGCTGGCATAAGCTTAAATGTGAATTATGCCAAGTTTAACGAGGCTAAATTTTTGGCATACGGAGGTAGTTTATTGTCTCTTTACAACCCCATCCCACAGATACAACTATCAGCGGAGCTAGAGCAACTTCGTGTCAACCAAACTTTTAATTTAGGCGGCAGCGGTCCAGAAGATAATTATTGGTCTCCAGCCTTATTTTTTGGACTGGGATATACTACTAGAAATGCTTCGATAGGACTCAGATACAATGTCCTATTTGATGAAAATAATAGCATTTATGCCGATGCGCTAATTCCCTTCATCCGTTTCTTTTTTTAATCCTTGGACTTATATTTTTCTTTTAGTTCTAATTTTTGCAATTCTCGCTTCAGGATAAGAAAGGTGACTTGCTCTGCAACGTCTACCGTATCTTTTATTTCTAAATTTTTAAAGGCTCGTTCTGGAATATCCACCGCATACATTACATTCAAATACTCCGAGAAACGTTCCATCAACAACAAGTATATTTTCTCCCTAATTACTGTTTGAAGTTCTTTAGGTTGCGGATTTAAACCGAAAGCAAGTTTAAGATTAACACGAGTGAAATCTCTATTGACTTGAGCCACCAATGCATTATACAACCCTCGGCTCTGGGTATATTTCATAACACTTTCACTGTCCAAAAAAATAGGGCTATTCATAACATACCGTTCAAGTTTCCGTTTTTATTCTTTATACACCTTTCCTTCTTTCATTACAAAACTTACAGATTCCAATGTCCTCACATTATTGACTGGATTCTCATCTACCGCTACGATATCAGCCAAATAACCAGCCTTTAAGATTCCTAGCTCCTTGTCCATACCTAATAGCTTAGCTGGCGCAGTCATTGCTGATTGTAGTGCTAACACCACAGGCATGCCCGCTTCGTGCATATACGTGAACTCCTTACCATTATCTCCATGTGGTGAAACTCCTGCATCCGTTCCAAAGGCTATTGGTACGCCTTTTTCGTAAGCTCTTTTAAAATTCTTTTCGCTTATAGGACCTATTTCTTTTGCCTTTTTAGCTACTACAGCCGGTAGAAAATTAGGGATATCTGCCATTGCTGCTGCTGCCTTACCCGCAGAAATGGTAGGAACTAAATAGGTATTGTATTGAATCATCAATTCCATGGTAGACTCCTCCATTAATGTGCCATGTTCTATGGTTTGTATGCCGGCTACAATAGCCCTTCGCATACCTTCATCTCCATGCGCATGAGCTGCAGTAAGCATCCCATAGTCCTTTGCCGTTTCTACAATAGCCTTTAATTCGGCTGCAGTAAACTGAGGATTTTGACCATTTTTTGCAACGCTCATAACCCCACCCGTTGCCGTTATTTTAATTACGTCCGCGCCGTTTTTATAGCGCTGACGCACTGCTTTCCTAGCGTCTTCGGGCGAATTCACAACGCCTTCTTTTGGACCCGGATCATGCATCAGTTCTTTTCTTACTCCATTGGTAGGGTCTGCATGGCCTCCCGTAGTGGCAATGGCCTTTCCGGCGGTAAATATTCGAGGCCCTATGACAATACCTTTACTAATGGCTTTTCCCAATGCAATATTCACCCCAGACCCACCGAGGTCACGTACCGTTGTAAAACCCGCCATGAGGGTGCGTTTAGCATACACTGTTGACTGAAAAGCGACATCTACATCATTCTTCGTAAAGCGATCTAAATATTGGGATGGACTCGATTCTCCTTCTATATGCACGTGCATATCTATAAATCCTGGCAGTACCGTTTTGGATTGCAGGTCTACGATGTTGTCCATATCTTTCCCTGAGACAAATCCCTTTTCAATACTTTTTATTTTATTTCCCGACACCACAATCGTACGCTCGGTTAAAAATGTTCCACTTTCAGAATCAAAGATTTCGCCGCATTGCAAATACATATCCTGAGCGAAGGTTTGCAAAGTGCAAATCATAACTATAAAAAAAGTAATTCTAGCTTTCATCTGAGTTTATTTATTTTCTACTGGTTATTGTTCGATTTCATACAGCTCCCAAGGCAATACCTATGCTGAACAGTAGCCTTGTACATTTGAGTTGTCTTTTTTTATCATACATCGCTAAGACCACGTAATTGATTATCGGTAACAACTAAAAAAGAAATTAATATACGCTATTTCCTCCTCTTTCTCTATTAAATTATTCTGTATCTAATCCCTGATTTTCTGCTCCCAGACCCATGCAGATTTCATAGCCTCGTCCAAGGTATATTCCGACTTCCATCCTAAAACGGTATTGGCCTTAGTCGTATCCGCATAGGCCGAAGTAATATCACCAGGTCGTCTTGTTACTATTTTATAGTTAAGCTTTCTTCCAGATACTTTTTCAAAACTCTGTATCGCTTCTAAAACAGAACTACCTGTTCCAGTACCTACATTAAACACCTCATAATTTTCGGCATTCTTTCCTTCTAGAAGTCGTTCCAATGCAACCACGTGCGCTTTCGCTAAATCTACCACATAAATATAGTCACGAATACACGTACCGTCAGGCGTAGGGTAATCATTCCCAAAAACAGAAAGCGAATCTCTAAGACCAATACCGGTCTGCGTAATAAAAGGTACCAGATTTTGTGGAACACCTACAGGAAGTTCTCCTATTTCACCACTAGGATGTGCACCCATGGGATTAAAATAACGCAACGCAATCGCATTCAATGTTGGTGTCACTTTACACGTATCTGTAATAATTTCCTCACCCATCTGTTTGGTATTACCATAGGGCGACTCCGCCACTTTTATAGGAGCATCTTCTGTAATTGGCATTTTATCGGCTTGACCGTAAACCGTACATGAAGAACTGAATATGAAATTTGCCGTATTCTTTTTACACAACTCCTTCAAGATATACACCAAGGTTCCTATGTTATTCTCGTAGTATAACAAAGGATTCTCTACACTTTCCCCAACTGCTTTTGACGCAGCAAAATGTATCACTCCTACTACATCGGCATTTCTTTTGAAAAAATCTTCTACCTTATTCCGTTCCTTTAAATCTAGTTTTTCAAAAACAGGTCTTTTCCCACTAATCGCTTCAATACCATTAAGCACTTTTTCATCTGAATTGGAACAATCATCAATAATAACAACATCAAAACCCTTTTGTTGTAATTCTACTACGGTATGCGAACCGATAAAACCAAGACCTCCGGTAACGAGAATTTTTTTCATGTATTTGTATTTTAGATTGCGTTTACTCAAAGCTACTGCAATCTATAGATTAGACGTTTATAAATTCGATGATCATAGTCGTTATATAGTTGATTTGTTCGTCATCTAATTCTGTATGCATAGGGAGCGAAATAACAGATCTACACAAATCTTCCGTTACAGGAAAATCACCTTTCTTATATCTAGGGTCCAAATATGCTTTTTGTAGGTGTAAGGGAATTGGATAATAAATACCGCTTGGAATATTGTTTTGAGTAAGATGTGCTCGAAGCGCATCTCTATCTACACCATTTAGTTTGAGTGTATATTGATGGAAAACATGATTCGAATGATCTGCTCTAACAGGAATAGTTAATCTTGGATGTGCCTTAAATTTAGCATCGTATTTTTGAGCAGCCAAAATTCTAGCCTTGTTATAGACATCCAACTGCCTTAATTTTATTCTCAAAATTGCAGCTTGAATGCTATCTAATCTTGAGTTAACACCAACTTCATCATGTATATACTGTACCGATTGTCCATGGTTTGCAACTTTTCTAATTTTGGAAGCCAGGTCATCATCATTGGTAAAAATTGCACCACCGTCTCCATAACACCCCAAGTTTTTGGCAGGGAAAAAAGAGGTGCACCCAACATTACCAATAGTGCCAGCTTTTTTAGTTGAACCATCATTAAACCTGTAATGCGACCCAATAGCTTGAGCTGTATCTTCAATTACAAATAAATTATGTTTTTTTGCTAATTTTAATATTGCCTCCATATTGGCACATTGACCAAATAAATGAACTGGAACAATAGCCCTCGTCTTTGACGTAATTGCGTTCTCTATGGCATTAATATCAATATCAAACGTATCTGGCAAAACATCTACCAATACTGGGGTTAAATTTAATAGTGCAATAACCTCTGCAGTTGCCACATACGTAAAATCTGCTGTGATAACTTCATCTCCAGGTTGCAAACCTAAGCCCATCATAGCAATTTGCAAAGCATCTGTACCGTTGGCACAAGGGATGACATGTTTTACTCCTAAATAAGCTTCTAATTCTTTTTGAAACTCTTTTACTTCTGGTCCATTTATAAATGCAGTAGTATCAATCACCTCTTGGATAGAGGTATTTACCCTATCTTTTATTGCTGCGTGTTGACCTTTAAGGTCAACCATTTGTATTTTTCTCATAAACTGCTCTTAATATTATGGAGTTCTTTAATGTATTTTTTAAAATGTCAAACCTGCAAAAAATAAATGATGATTTCTAGACAACAACCTAAAGTACAAAAATACGAAAATGCTCGAAATTAAAATCAATACAATACCGCTATTGAGAAAATCAAACAAAGGTTTTTAAAATATATAACAGCCCTATTTTCTAAAACTTCAATTTTGTACTTTAGCAGATTATGATTTTTCTTTATAACATAGTTATTTATCTTACTATTGGCATACTATCTATTGCCAAGCTTTTTAGTGAAAAACTGAGGCTGTTTATCTCTGGCAGAAAACAAACTTTTCAAATAATAAGGCAAAAGATTACACCCACAGATAAAACCATATGGTTTCATTGTGCTTCTTTAGGTGAGTTTGAGCAAGGCCTCCCTATTATGGAGGCCGTTAAAAAAGAATATCCAAACCATAAAATGGTAGTAAGTTTTTTTTCTCCCTCTGGCTTTGAAAATAAAAAAAACACCAAAGTAGCAGATGTGGTTGTATACCTCCCAATGGATACAAAGAAAAACGCAAAAAAGTTTATTGATGCCTTACACCCATCACTTGTGTTTTTTGTGAAATATGAGTTTTGGCCGCAATACTTAATAGAATTAAAACGCCAAAACATTAAAACATTATTAGTCTCTGGAGTTTTCAGGGAAGACCATGTGTTTTTTAAACCCTATGGAGGTTTTATGCGCAAAGCACTAACATCATTTGACCATTTCTACGTACAGGATGAGAATTCTAAATCGCTACTAAATTCGATTGGACTTGAAAAATGTACTGTCAGTGGTGATACCCGTATAGATAGGGTCTCTAAAATTTTGGATTCGGACAATAGCTTAGATTTTATGGATGCTTTTAATACTGCTGAAAATTGCCTAATTGCTGGAAGCACATGGCCAGAAGATGAAAAAATTCTTGTTGATTACATAAATCGTACTCCCTCAGATATGAAATTTGTTATTGCTCCTCATAACATCAAAAAAGAACATAGTCGCGAACTCAAAAAATCTATAGACAAGCCAACACTGCTATATTCTGAAATTGAATGCCAAAGTCTAGAAAACATACATGTTCTGATTATCGACACCATTGGCATATTGACTAAACTTTACAGTTACGCTACCATAGCCTATGTAGGGGGCGGTTTCGCCACAGGATTGCACAATACGGCGGAACCCGCAGTTTTTGGAATACCCGTTGTTATAGGTCCTGCATTCAAAGGCTTCAAAGAGGCAGAAGAATTAGTATTGCTTGGCGGTGTTATTTCTATTCATACAAAAACAGAATTAACCCAGTATATAGACAAGATGCAGTCGAACAAGGATTTTAGGAATAAGGTAGGAAGAATAAACGCCGCGTATATTAACGAAAATAAAGGTGCAAGCACCAAAATTATGGAAGGTGTATCTAAGTTGCTATAGTAAGGTGTTACTGCACACTAAAGTGCCCACCTGCCCGTGATGGGGTTTGCGCTTTATTCGAAAGCCACACAAAAGAATCGTGTACACTACTTCAACAAAAACAGTAGTAGTCTCTTGTTCTTCGATAGCTACATATATCAAAAATTTAATTAAAAATATAGTTCAATTACTTTTTAATTTACCTGATAGATTAAATTTCTGTTCGAAAATTTGAAAATCATAGCATAATTTCTTATTTTAAGGATGTTTTATTCATAATGTCAGCCGACAAAATGAACATAAGTTTCTCCTTAAGAGGGTGTTTTTGGTTTTTCATCGATTTATATACCCTTTTGATACTGCTTTATACAATATTATATACATTGATAAAAGAAACACTATTATGATGATGGAACAAGAACTTACAACAGGAGTAAAAATATTAAATGGTTTTTTGAGAATTATGGTCGCATGCCTAGTTGTTATTTTAATAGCAATTCCGTTGGCATTACTATTAGATATCATTGGAATACTTTAAATGATTTTATCATAGAGAAACCGTGTTAAAATCAAAATGGTTTAATTCCATATGGTTGACTTTATACTTGGGGGTCATTGTTCGTTAATAATACACGTTGAAATGTTAAAAATCAGTCATAAGGATTGATTTCAAGGATGAAATACGTTTTTCGCAAAATTCAAACCACAAATTTTCTACACTAAACATCGAATATATAAGAGTTTACAACATTATTATTTTAATAGCGACTACAATTTATAAATTGAGCTATATAACTTTAAAGTAGGTAATGTTATGAACCATTTATCATTTAAATCTGGGGTAGATTCTTATCTATCTGTACTTGTAATTGCAATGCATGCCTTTTTGGCTGTAGTTGCAGTTGGAACTTTGTTGTCCCTCATTGGGGCTATCTAAACTTTAAAAACCATTTTTATAGGTTAGACTTTGCATTATAATAAAGCCCCTTTTTTAAGGGGCTCTATTTTTTTAAAAAAGGTGCTCGCAACGTTTGTGATTTGCTTCATTAAAACCATCAATTACCTCTATAGCTAATAGGGTTGTGTTAAAAGATTCAATTTCTTATATCATATTCTTCTTTCCTAATCCCTTGATTTTAATAGGCTCTATTTTAGAGGTAAAAACGACTACAAAGGGTCGAGAAACGGTCGTAGTAAACTTTGATTAATTAAGTTTTATCACAACTCAACTATTTTTTCTACTAAATTGATGAAACTAAAAAAAATGTCATTATTTTAAATCATTATAAAACTACTCTTTGCCTTATTATTTAGTACTATTGCTTCTACTCAAAAGCACAAAGAAGTAGCTCCTAGTTTTTCTATAAATGAAAATAATATAGTTGTTTGACAAAAAAAAATTGACTCAGATTTAAACGAAACCGAGTCGGTCAAAGCAGTCGAAAAATATTTTTGAATATGGATTTTACTAAAGGACTTTCAATAGATGAAACACTATTTACGGGTTATTCGAATGAATTAAGGGTAAAAACTATTAAAGGTGGTTCTTACTATAACCCAATTACAACCTTTGTCGAAGTGGAAGTGGAAGTGGAAGTGGAAGTTAAGTACAAAAGATACAGTTAACCATAAAGGACATAAAATTCAAAGAAACAAAGATAGGAGTTAACACAGGCATATTATCTTAGTCACAAGGAGTATCTCCAAATTTTGGAGAATTGGTATTAAATAAAAAAAACCTTTTTTAAAATTAAATATCTAACATCATATAACGAAGCATTTAATACTATTTTCACATTAAAGAAGGCAAATGTTAGCCAAAAAAGAGGACTAATCAATTCTAAACTATTGAGTTAAGTTTTAATTAATTATATAGAGGTTAGTAGTTTGTTACTTATTATTTCTGATGAATCTATTTTATCAACGCTAACCATTCTAGTAATCAGGTTACAGAAAATTATTGACTTACTTTGTGAGCGGTTTATTCTAAAACAGAATTCATTAAAATACCTATTTAGGGTATCATCACTGACCCAAGAATAGGTAGTTCTTATCCAAGATTTAACTTGATGTATCATAGTATGGAGCATCTTGAAGTTCAATACTTTATTACTTTCTGTCTATTTTATATCGTACGCCTTTGCTATAGGTCTGTAACCTCTCCATTTGTCGGTCGTTACCTTGGATTCTCGACTTATGTAGCCGGTACATATAAATTATAATAATTCAGCGGAGAAGTCTTCTCTCTTCATGGCATACCTCCTTTAAATATTTCCTACCTTATTAAGGTGGACCGCTGTAATCACCTATTTTTTTCTTACCGTGGTAGCTTCTTCCTATTTTACCTTTCTCGTGACCACCCAGAACGAACTCATCAACGTGAACCTCTCCCTCCACAAGGCTATTGCCTCCGGCACCTTAAGCATGAACAATCGAGACGTCTTTTTGGGTACTCCATAACGAACTACCGTGTAACAGGCCGATAGAGCCTTGGTCGATGTAGCCATTTCAAAACAGGTAAAGAATGCTTTAAGAACACCAAACTTAACCTTGTGAAAAAGTGTATCAGCAGTTGCTGATTCGATATGTCTACAGATGTCACATTATCTGGAAAAGCCGCCCCGTGTCTGACAAGCCGTATATGATTACATCTTAAACATTTGAATGCCGTTCTGGCCTTGATTGAAACTGGATATTCCTTACTATCGTTGTCCGTTTTTAAGCGACCAGAGAACTCTAGAAGCTTTTAACGTTTAAATACATCCATACTATTATACACTTACCAACAGTTAAGAGACGAACTTAACTACTGACCTCTAAAAGGTTGTTTAATATTTTACGCTTTCTTTTCGTTGTAAACTTTTATTCTCAAAACACCTAGTGTAAGCCTACACAAATAAAAACCATCTTCTATTTTTAAAGTCATTGTTTTTAATAGGAAACAAGTACTTGAACTTCTAAAATCAGAAAACGGTACTCTACTTTTCTTACAAACGAGAATTTAACTAGGCAGGAATTGATATTTTCGCCCATATATAGACCACAACGAATTTGCAAAACTAAATTTACTTTTCCTGTTTTTTACAAACAGATTCTGTTTTCAATAAATCAAGACACCAACTAAACCATGGCAAAATGTTTATCTTCAATACCTAAGTGCATCACCTCAAGCGGCAAATCCACACCTTGATTTTTGATGGTATTGATCCTATGTAAATACGCAGCAGCTTCTAATAAGTGGGTAGCTACATCGGCAACTTTTCTGTTTTTTGTTTCGCTTAAATAGGAATTTTTAGTCCATTCGTTAAAAGCGCCCATCGCAGGGCCACACCAAATTTGATAATCCATCACTCTGTCTATATCACCTGCATTGGCCCAATTAGAGGAAAGCCCTAAATACCAACGAAAAATCAAAGCCATCTTACGTTTTGGATTTCCTTGGGCATTTTTTATTTGCTCTGGATCTCGTTCTTCAAAGAAACTGACACAACCATCCCATACCTCTTCTAAAGGCATTCTAAACGTTTTTGTTTCTAACTTTAGTCTTTCGTCTTTAGGAATGGCATCAATGCCCTGATAGCGGTTATAGATTTCGTATAATTTCTTTGCTCTGGCACCAAATAAAGTCCCTCGTTTTAAGACTTGCAGTTCTACGCCTAATTCAAACATATCTGAAGCAGGAGCCATGGTGATATCTGTAGAGGTTACTTTGGCAAGTAAGTCCTTCACAGCTTCTGAAGTCCCAGATTCTACACAGGCTTGGTTGACAGAACCCGTTACCACATAGGCAGCTCCCATAGCAAAAGCTGCTAAGGCAGAAGCAGGAGTCCCTATTCCTCCAGCGGCACCCACTCTAATTTGTTTTTTGTACTGGTATTTTTTCTGAATTTCGTCTCTCAATTGTAAAATGATAGGCAATACAACGACCATAGGACGGTTGTCTGTATGTCCGCCAGAATCTGCTTCCACAGTAATATCATCTGCCATGGGAACTTTTTGAGCCAATTCGTACTGTTGCTGGGTAATTTTTCCAGCAGCCAATAATTTGTCTAAAAATTGTATAGGTGCAGGTGACATAAAACGTTCAGCCACTTCTTTTCTAGAAATTTTACCAATCACTTTATTGGCAATGATAATTTCGCCTTGCGCATCTAAACTCAATCCTACAGCCCTATATTTTACAATTTGCTCTGACAGGTTCATATAAGCGGAAGCTTCTACCACTTTTACACCGTGTTCTATAAACAAGTTAACGGCACCTTCTTCTAAGGCTTTTTCAATGGGACTATGGATAAGATTGCAAGCATAAGCTTGAGTCGGCAATGCTTTTTGAATCGTGGCAATGGCTTCTTTAACGCGCGATGGAATCATCCCCGCAGCGCCAAAAGATCCCATCATTTGGTTTTTCCCTAAAGCAATGACCAGGTCTGTAGAGGCAATTCCGTTTGCCATGGCACCTGCTTTATAGGCATATTTTAATTTGTAGTCTTCTTTAAACGAGGCATCCCCTAAATCTTCTGCTGTGAACGCAGGCACTATAGCTTTTAAAAATAAGCCCTTTCCTTCTGATTGAATGGTTCCCGTATTGGTAATTCCAATGCGACCTGACAAATCTTTCACCACATAACAAGGTACGGCGGTGTTTTTTAGTTTATCAAACATTCCTGTGATATCAAATGAAATCTCTCTGGGAGATCCTATCCATTTTAAGTCAATCATTTTTAATATTTTTTATAAATTTAATCCAGACAAACAACACTACTGCCCGTTTAATTAAGCCTGTTTTTTTTGTTGCGACCTCCGTTTATGCTTCTTGAATACCCAATGCCAAATCTGTGACTTGGTAAATTCTTGTGCCTTCGTTCCAGAGGTAGGCATTAGCTATCAAAACCAAAATGGCGCCTCGTTTTTCTATGGTTTTAAAATGGACTTCTAGATGCATGTTTTCTACATTTACTCTTATTTGTCCACGGTATTTCCATTCGGTTTTATTGTTTTCAACTTGTACAAATCGTGGTTTATTAAAGTCTTTCCCTAAATCTTGTTGTAATGCAAATAACTGCATGGCCTGCGAAATAGCTTCGACACCTAAAGACCCTGGCATTACGGGATCAGAATAAAAATGGCAGGTAAAGAACCAGTCATAGGTATGAATTGCTTTGGAACAATGGATATAGCCTTTACCAAATTCACCTCCGTTTTTCACAACGACACCCCTGTCTAGTAAATTAAGCTGGTCTTCTGCCAAGCGGAAGTTGTTTGCTTTATCATTTTCTTTATACAATTTCATTTTTGCGTATAAAGAATCTAGTTTTATTTGGAAATAATCTTTGGTCGTCAAGTTGTTTTGCACATACCAAGCTGGGATATCCTCTCCTTTATCTAAACCTACTTGTTGCGCTAAGGCTTCCTTAGGGAAAAATCCAAATGAAGAAAATCCTTTATAAAAAACGTGCCCATCGACCGAGACTTCGAACAGATATTTCTGAATTACAAAACCACCTAATGACGTAGAAGACGTTAAGGTTGATTTATTTTTAATCACTTTCCCTCTAAAATCTGTGCCTACAGGAAGTTCTAATAATTCACCGTCACCATCTAGATTTCTAAGGTATAAATCTTTGTCAGGAAATAATAAGGTACTTCCTAAATAAGCACCCAATAGTCCACAAGGTTGTAGTGCAATTTCCATCAATATCGTATAAGGCATTGTCATGGACGCATTTTGTTTGTAATACCAAACATCTTGAGGCACGTCGTACTCTGTCCAGATATTTGTTGGTTTTGAGAAATCAAAACGCTCTCCGTCAATTTTAATCACGCGGCTTACGACTTGTAAATCTGTGTTTGGTTGACGCGATAAGGCTCTATTGTCATAAACGGCATACTCTGGCCCAAAACAGTCGGCTAATCTTCCCAAAGCAAATATTTCGATGTCAGTTTCATTTAACAAAACATTTTCAGTCACCTTCTTAGGTTGCTCCAAGTATTTTGGATTGTCTTTTTCTCTTAATTGCAATCCTAAATTAGCAAAATGAACGGTAATAACACCATCTACAATAATTTCTAAATCACCGATCACATAAGGGTCAGGCAATAAGCCGATTTCTTTAATGACAAGGCGATAGGTTAATATTTTATCGTTAGGAGTGACTTCTTTTCTACATCTTACCTTTTGTTGGAGTCCATAAATGGGTTGGAAACGCGCATCTTTTTTAAGGCGCTGCAAACCGAGCATCATCATAAAGAAACGCAGTAGATTTCCGCCACCTTCTGCTTGTAAAGAACCTGCCAATACTTGGTCATCTCTAAAATGACAAGGAAAATACCAATCGTCTGGACTCAAGTCTTTTTCTGCTATAACTTCTCCCAAACCATAAGCACCCCCATTGACATCTGCCTTAACAATACGATCTAACATCAGCATTTTTTCTGGAGCTAATCGTATCGATTTATTTTTTCCATTAGGGAAATAAGAAATATCTTCAAAACATTTATGGGCATCTCCATTGATCAGATGTCTTAAATCCTCAATATCAAAAGCAGTCTTTTTTGTGGTTAAAAAAGGAATAAATTTTTTCTTTTCTACCTCTGCCAAAACTTTCTTTTCACTGTCTGTATAAACCACCCCATTTCCTTTACTCAATTCTTCATCAGTAAAGAAACCAGCAACGCCATTGGTCATTTTTAAAACCATACGGTCTTCTACAAAACACTCGTAGCTAAAGAAAAACAATAAATTACGTCCGTTTCTAACGAATGAATTAATAGAAATATCATAGCGCAAAGTTTGCCCTTCAAAAGGTAAATCGTCGATAAATTCTAAGGTGCAATCCAATAAACGATACACATAATCTCCTTTGTTTTCTAAATCGATTCCCAAATAAGAAATCAACATTAAATCGCATTGTCCAGATTCTACAGACACTGCCCAAGGAATTTGTGTATCGGTTGCATACCCTGAGTTATACGGAATGTCGTATTCGGTTTGCATGGTAGAGGGTTTGTATTCGCCGAGTTTCGCATCTAAACCAGTAACTCTACTCACCAATAAATAAGGATCCATTGGCAACATCACCCTGCGTTTGTATTGGTCAATAACATTGTATTCTGCGCCAAACACATTGCCGATTTTTCCTTCTGAAAATTCAATTAAATCTTCTTTCGTGTAAATGACGTTCTTATCTTTTAAGTGATTTGGGTCATTATAATCCTGTAATTTTAAACCATTTTCTGCAATTTTAACAGTCGTTTTAGGATCCTTTTTTCGTATTGAAGTATCTATCATACTAGCTATTTTTTCTAAGGTATGTTTTGTTGTAATAGGCTGACTAGCCCCTTTGTTTTTTGTTGTGTTTTGTAATTTCTCTTTTCTTTTTACGGTAGCAAACTGGCGTTGAATATCCTCAGATAGTAACACATCATACACAGGACTCCCCCCTGTTTTTACCTTTTTAGTAAAGTGCTTTTTGAGTTGTTTCTGATTGGTATTCGGATATAATAAACCTAAATCAATATCAATTCCGTTAGAAATTAATTGCGCCAAACATTCGTATAGGGACTGAATAGAACTCGTGCCTTTTTTATCAATAGCACAAGCAACATGTTGCTGTAAGTTCAGCGTATCTTTAAGCCAATTGGTACAGGTGCTATTAGGACCGAGTTCTACAAACGTACTAAATCCATTTGTTGACATTTTTTTTGCAAAAGCGGGAAAGTCAACTGTTTTATAGCACACTTTTGTGGAATTCTCGGCTATTCTTAACGACTCCATAGGAATTTTTTCACCTGTTAAACTAGAATAAAAGTCAACTTCTGGATGGTTTTCTAATGGGAAATTATGCATTTCGATCAATCCATCGCATTCCTTTTTACAGAACTCGTTATGGATAACATTTTGGAAAGGCACTAGTACTGATGGACAATTCAAGGCCTTAATCAACCCTTCACACTGACTTTTATCACCAGAAATTATCAACTCCTTTTCAGAGTTTACAAAAGTGATGAAGACCTTATCAAATTTCGAGATATGGGCTTCTACCCTCTCCCTTGTGTCTAATAAAATCCAGCTTTGCCATCTGGCTTTTGCTTCTTTTGTACTAATATTCCATTCTTCGGCTAATAATTCCAAATCGCCAGAAAATTTATTTTTAAAAATTGGAGAGTTGCGGAATATTTTCGTCCCCTCACCGGGATTCCAAATGCCAAATGAATACCACATAGAGCTGCACTCCCCCATAGAATAACCCATAGCTGCCTTTGGCTTTACGCCAAAATATGCTCTTAATATGTGCGTGTACAAGGTCGAATATAGCACCCCGGCAGACATCATAGAAATAGCATCAGTCTGAATGTTTGGAGACGCTGTTGCACGGTCTTGCTTCTTAGGAAATAAATAGTCTAAGCCAAAGAACTCTTTAAGGTTTGGAATTTTGTTTTCAAAATCGCTTAAAAGGTTTGGAAAAAACTGAAATAAATCGTGTCCTAATCCCTCATAACTCGTTGCGGAGCCTGGATATACAAATGCTAAATCACCTTTAGCTGCGCTTGGGTTTGGACTAAAGAAAGAACCACTAGGGAGTTTGATATCTGTCTTTTTATCAAAGGCTACCGCTAATTTTTTTTCTATAAACCCGATATCTTGTAGTAGCGATTTCTGACTAGAAGCAACTAAAACAATGCTATATATTGCTTTGGTTTTGGCTGTTTTGTCATAATAGCCCTGTGCTATAAATCCCAAGTCATCAACAAGAATATCTTTGCTAATTAGGCTTAGGTCTTCTCTAAGCTCATTTTGCGTATTTCCTTTTAAAATAAACAGATGCTTTTTTAAGAAATTATCAATTTTAGGGTGCTTAGGATGTGTAACTTCTGATAGTTTTACACGAGAATATGGACTCAAATTTACGAGTGCCTCTCTCGGGTAATCCGTCTCATTAATCCAAGGTCTTGATTGGCTTGGAAAATAGTAATTGCTATTTTTTAGAGCCTCATTTTTTACAGATTTCCAATTTGGAATGCCCGGAATAAATTGATGGTACAAACAAAGGGCTGTTTTTACAACAGAAGCTAATCCCGCTGCCGAAAACGTATGTCCGATATTCGTTTTTACAGACCCTAATGCAATTTTATGATCCGCTTTTTGCGCTAATAATTGGGCTTTTTCTAAGTCATCTTCTTGCTTAAATCCAGAAGCTACTAATTCTTGTAAGGCGATATTTTTACCTGTTGACAAATCTCCGATAGCATCAATAGTAGCATAAACAGTGTCTTTTTCTGTTATCTTGTCATCAGCCTTTAAAACAATAACCGATGCCCCTTCGCCAATCAACCAACCATAATCGTCTGCATTAAAGGACAAACTTGGTTGTTTATTTTGGTTTACGGTGGCAATCAGATTCCGTAAAAGAACGGCTTCCATACCTCCCGAGAACTCAACTGCTCCCACAACAACAGCATCAACTTCGCCTAAAGACAACATATTCTGAGCGACTTCTAAGGCTCTTGTTGTTCCGTTATTTCCATTGGTAATTGTAAATGAGGGGCCGTTAAAATCCCATAAAGCCGAAATACGACTCGACATAATATTACCAACAAAACTCGTATGCTGACTCGGAGTCTGTGCGTTCCCTATCGTGTACAATATATTACGACATTCGCCTAAAAGTGTTGCTTTTTGTGTGGCTTCTAAATCAATTCCGGCACGATCTAATGCTTTATCTAATTGCCACTGGCTGTCCCAACGCGCTAAGTAATGATGTATCGCAAGTTCGGGATTCATCGCAATTAAAACCGCTACGTTTTCCCCTTTTTTTAAGCTTGATTTTTGGATGGCTTGATCGGCAACCTTTAAGATTAAAGCTTGCTGTGGTTCCATAGTGCCAACTTCGTTCGGCTGGATTTTATAGCGCATTAAATCCATGTCAAAATCAGCTATAAAGTTGCCTCTAGGTGGCTTTTTTGTATCTAAACCAAAACTGGATAATAAGTCATTATTTTTTTCAAAACCCTTCCATCTATCAATTGGCATCTCAGAAAAATGCTGAGTTCCTTCAAAAATAGATTGGTAAAAAGCATCTAGGTTAACGCAATCACCAAAATGAACTTCCATACTTGTGATGGCCATTTCCTTGAGTTTGACGCCTGTGTGTTTCTTACTTTTTTCTTTATAATGGCTTTCCACAACTAAATGGGCATTGGTACCTCCAAAGCCAAAAGAATTTACTGCTGCTTGCTTATCGTTTGTTTCCCATTTTAAGGGCTCTTCTATGATTTGCTCTTGCGTAAACCAGCCTTTTTTAGATTGAATTGCGGTGGACAAATTAATTCCGGGTGGAATCTTATGATGCTCCATAGAAAGTAACACTTTCATTAAACTAGGCATTCCTGCTGCCGTGAGCATATGCCCAATATTTGATTTTACAGAACCTAAACGTAATTTGTCTGGATTGTCCCCAAAGAAAGTTTCGAGAGAATTGATTTCAGTAACGTCGCCAAGAGGCGTGCCTGTTGCGTGGCATTCTATATAAGAGGTGTTTTCTTTAGAAACAGTTCCATTATACGCTCTTTCATAAGCTAATGTTTGGCCTTTTGGATTAGGACTTAATAAGTATTTACCACCGCCGTCATTAGATAAACCAATTCCTGAAATAACACCGATGATATTATCGCCATCTTTTTCCGCATCTGATAAGCGTTTCATAAGAATCATACCGGCGCCTTCCGACGATACTAATCCAGCAGAGTCCTTATCTAATGGCGAGTATTTATGATCATGACCTGCATAGGCATGTAAAATTGAAAATCCCATGTGGATAAACAATTGGTCTGACGAGCAAACGGCTCCTGCTAACATCATATCGGCCTTGCCGATTAACAATTCGTCACAAGCCATTTTTATAGCATAGAGCGAAGAAGCACAAGCGGCGTCTAAGTCAAAATTTGTGCCTTTTAAACCAATTACATTTTTAACCAATTCCGAGACATCACCTTCAAGAGGATTGTTTTTTGGAATTTCATATGTTGTTGCTGGAATTTCAAAACTGTCATCTTTTAAAAGAGTCTTAATTCCTTTTTCAAGCGTTTTTGTATAAATAGGCGCCATAATTTTATGGGACGATTTTGTTGGAAAAGATAAATTTCCAAAGATGACGCCACAGTGGTCTAAAGCTTCAGTTTTATTCCAGTAACCGCCGTGCATTAAAGCATCTTTTGTTACTTGCAAGCCCCACTGATACATTTGGTCTAAATCATTTAAGTCTTCAGAGCCAAAGTCTGCGCTGTTAAAATTATAATCACGGATATAGCCTCCACGTAAGGAATAACAGCGATCTATAGTTCCTTTATCTTTTTTATAGAAGAGTTCGGGGTCGGCACCAAAATCTTCTTTTGTTGCCATACCAGTCAAGTCCTTTTTATCCATAAGGTTATTCCAAAACTCTTGTACCGTTTTAGACCCAGGAAAAAGAGACGACATGCCGATGATTGCTATTTTTTCTTTCATTCTTTAGTGTTGATTGGGGCGTTAAGCATACTACCAGGTTAACCCTTCTGAAACGGTTAATCCAGCGCCTTCTGTGAATAAAAAAACAGCTCTATTTTCGTCGTATACGGTAATGTCTGCGATCATTTTTGTGGCTGAATTTTCTTGTATTTTCATATGTACATAGAAACTTTTATTTGCAGGAATCTCCCCATAAACCAGTCCTTCTATTGTTTGTAAAGGCAAACTATTAGCACCGTTATGATACTTTTGCACCCATAGAATCATACCTTGATATTGTATATCTAAGAAAAATGCGTTTAAACTCGTGCTAGGAAACTGCCCTTGTGTTTCAAAAGAAACTACTGGTGCTTTACATTTTAGTAAAACTTGATCTTTATCTATCGACAAAACCGCTTCTATACCTTGGTAAAAAGGACCTTGAAATAAAGAACCGTCTTTATAAAAAGTAGCGCCATCTATTTTGTTCTCTTTTAGTATAGGGGTTTGAAATTTAGGTTTATCGCTTCTTTTTCGCGAAAGCGTAATGGTTGAACGGTAATGATTTAACGATAGCTTCACCCCTTTACTATACACAGTGACATCACAAACAATATGGTCTGCTGTTTTACTTTGTTCTTTAATTTCTGTAAAATAAACTTCTTTTTCAGTGCCATCAAAAACAATCCCTTTAAACAGTTTTACATGTGCTATCCGCGCCAATTTATAATCTGGAAATAGTTTTACACAAGAATCTGCCATCCACGCTGTGGCGTTTACCATTGGTAAAACAGAACTACCTTGAATAACGTGATCCTTTAAAAACGCATTGTCTTTTAAACTTAAATGTCGTTGAATAGTATAGGTTTTTAAAGGGCCAGAAATATCCGAAATACCTGCAGGTAATGTGCCTCCAATTATAACTTGGGGTTGGTGGTGATACGCTCCGTTTAATTCTTGAACAAAACGAGCAGCGCCACCAGGATGGTTGACCAAAGAAACACCTGCTTCTTCAAACATTTTTTGCAACTCAGGACTCACCATACCGCCTTCCCAAGCGCCCCAATTAATTGAGGTAACTTTAGTGTTAGGATGGTTGGTACTAAACAAATGTGCCGCGGCACTTAAAATTTCGTTGGCCATCGCATAATCTGATTGGCCAACATTTCCGTAGAAACCCGCCACGGAAGAAAACATAATTAAATGCCTTAATTCGTTCACGTTTACCATTTTTAAAAGGCTAGTTAAACCATCTAATTTCACGGAAGTCACATCATCAAAAATCTGTTCAGTTTTATCTTGAATGAGCTTATCCGCTAACCGACCAGCACCGTGAATGATACCAGTAATTTTACCCCATTTTTTTTCAATCTCAAGTAATTCGGGTTTGATGGTTAACTTCGTAACATCACCCGCCACATAAATAGCATCGCCTCCATTTGCTTTGATGTGCGCAATAGTTTCTTCAATTTCCTTTTTAGCAACGTATTTATTAAACCTACTGTTTAGACCTTTAATTGAAACTTTTTCTCCACTAGATTTCATCTCCTGCATAATCTCATTTTTAAGAGCTGCAGGGCTCACTCCATTTAATGCAAAAGCTGGTAATTCAAAATCTAAAGCGGATCTCCCTAAAAGGATAAATTTAGATTTAAAAGCAATGTTCATTTCTTTGATACAGGTCGCGGTAACCCCTCTACCACCTCCAGCAACTAAAAAAACGTCTTTATCTGTAACCGTTTGTTGGTAGTCTTCTGCAGCACTTACTTCATTCGTTGTAACCTCATAAGTCATCCGTCCATTTTCAGTGATGGCGACATCGACATAGCGTACATCTGCATCGTGTAATTCTAAGAATAAAGCAGCTGCAATTTCCTTTGCCGCTAATTCAGGTTTTGCATCGATTGCTCTGCAAAATACAGGAGACCATTCTAGATTCATACATTTCGTTAATCCAGATAATCCACCAGCAATGATAGACATATTAGAACGTTTGTCCATTCCAAATTTTCCGTCTAAACGAGACACGGTCATAAAAGCAGTTCGTTGTGTTTTGCTGTTGGCATTTAATGGTGCTTGTAGCTGTTTTGCCAGCAAGAAAGTGGCTTTTAGCAATGCACGCTCCGTATCAAAATGTTGCGTGAAATTAGATCCTGAAAAAGTGAAATGTGGGTGTAAATAAATAAAAGAACCAATGTCATTTTTAGCTAAGATTGTATCGATAGCCGTTTTTATATTTTGGTCGTTTATTTCTGAAATAGAAATCCCATTTTTTAGAGTAGGATTCTTTTTAAAAGCGTCAAATTGAATGACAATAACGGTATGGCCTTCGCTTTCTAATTTTGCTTTTACAGCCAAAGTCAAATCGCTTCCTTCGTCTGTAATTACAACAGGTTTTAATGCCGAAATGTCCTGTACTAGAAGATCTACTTTAGGAATAAATTTTAAGCCGATAGATTTCCGAGGCACATTGTAGAATTTGGTAGGCAAGGAGAATTCCTGTTTTGAGGTAGTCTCCTTGATTACCGTATTGTTTTGCTCTACACTTAAGCTAGGCTGAGATTTTTTTTTTTAATAACCCCTCCTGCTTTGGCAGAAATGTAATCCACAATCTCTTGTAATGTTCTAAGTTCTGTGAGGTCATTCGGGTTGATGTCTGTTAATTTATCTGATTGCTCAGTAATCGCGCCAAAAATCTCCACACGTTTGATAGAGTCGATTCCTAAATCTGCTTCCATATCCATACTTAGCTCTAACATTTCAGCAGGGTAGCCTGTTTTGTCAGCAACGACGCTTAGCATAAGGTCTAGCATTTCGGAGTTTCCTTCAGTCGGCACGGCTGTTTCTACGATCGGTATTGCAATAGAATCTGTATTTACAAGAGGTTCAGCAACAGGTGCAGAAGTAGGGCTAATTCCGGCCTTTGTAGAAATATAATCCACAATTTCTTGTAACGTTCTTAATTCTGTTAGGTCGTTAGGGTTGATATCGGTTAATTTATCTGATTGCTCAGTAATCGCACCAAAAATCTCCACACGTTTGATAGAATCGATTCCTAAATCGGCTTCCATATCCATACTTAATTCTAACATTTCAGCAGGGTAGCCTGTTTTGTCAGCAACAACGCTTAGCATAAGGTTTAACATTTCCGAATTTCCTTCCGTAGGCACCACGTGTTCAACGACTGGCGTGGCCACAGAATTCATTGCTTCAACTATTTGATTTACTGGAGCAACACTAGGTGCAGCAGTTCTAGTAGTAGTACTAATTCCAGCTTTTGTAGAAATATAATCCACAATTTCTTGCAATGTTCTAAGCTCTGTTAAATCGTTAGGGTTGATGTCTGTTAATTTATCTGATTGCTCAGTAATCGCACCAAAAATCTCCACACGTTTGATAGAGTCGATTCCTAAATCGGCCTCCATATCCATACTTAGTTCTAACATTTCAGCGGGGTAGCCTGTTTTATCGGCAACGACGGTTAACATAAGGTCGAGCATTTCTGAATTTCCTTCAGTAGATACAACGTGTTCAACGACTGGTGTTGCAATAGGCTTGGTGGTTTCATCTGTTTGAGCTACTGGAACAACACTAGGAGCAGCAGTGCTTGTGGTAGCGCTAATTCCTGCTTTAGCAGAAATATAATCCACAATTTCTTGTAGCGTCCTTAGTTCTGTTAAGTCGTTAGGGTTGATGTCTGATAATTTATCTGATTGCTCAGTGATCGCGCCAAAAATCTCCACACGTTTGATAGAATCGATTCCTAAATCCGCTTCCATATCCATACTCAATTCTAACATTTCAGCAGGATAGCCTGTTTTGTCCGCAACGACGCTTAACATAAGGTCTAACATTTCTGAATTCCCTTGGGGTGGTAAGGTGGATTCAATTACGGGTATCGCAGCAGGCTTAATAGGTTCAACTATTTGAGCTGTAGCTGTAGCTGGAGGAGCTGAAGGACTAGCGGCAGCGGGTGTTTTAATAGCAACTGCAGCAGTATTTTCAGGGTTTTGTTCCCCTCCAAAATTATCTGATAAAAGGGCTAATAATTGCGCCGTTTGTTTGTTCTGTTCCGTCAAAATGGTTTGGAACATATCTAATGTTTTAGATTGATTTTCCTTAATGCCATCAATAGCGCTTTTAATAATCGTTGCCGTCATATCTTCTTCTGTAACTTGGTCTGTACTGATTTTATTTATAGCGACAGGAACCTCTTTTATCACTTCCTTAATCACTTCTACGGTTCTAATAATTTCTGTAGCGCCGCTCACTTTAAATCCGTTGTTTAAAACGTCATTATACACTTTTTGCGTTGCAGGACTCACATAATTATTACCCGCTATTTTCACCGCCATTTTTGGTTGTACTAAAGGTATTGCTACCCGACGTGCATTACTGTCAATGGCACCTAATTCACATCCTAAAACTTGTAATTGTACGGCAGCCTCTCTAATTTGTAAATCACTGTTTTTAGTTGCTTTTGCATTTGTTGCCACCACGAAATGTTCTTTATCAGCTAAGATGTCTTTTACGAGATTAGTCAAAATAGACTTAGGCCCAAATTCAACAAAAACGCGCGCACCAGCAGCGTACATATTTTCAATTTCAGTTTTAAAATCGACCGTATTTAAAATATGTTGCGCTAAGATATTTTTAATTTCAGGAGTCTCCGTTGGGTAGGCATTTCCTGTCGAATTTGAATACACAGGAATCACTGGGCTTGAGAATTCTATAGCCTGTATGCTTTTTTCAAAAGGCTGTTGTGCATGACCAACACAGTCCGTATGAAAAGCTGCAGAAACAGGTAATATAACAGAACGGTAGTTTCTAGTATCTAACAGCGTTTTTGCTTTCGTTATACCTTCTGTTGTTCCGCCTAAAACGAGTTGGTTTGAGGCATTAATATTTGCAATAGAAACCCCCGGATTACCAGCAATTAATGGCTGAATTTCAGAAGTAGCAGCTTTAACAGCTAACATCATACCAGCATCTCCACTTGCATTTTTACCTGCCATAGCCTTACCACGAGCAATCGCTAGTGTCATATAATCACTTTCGCTGAGTGCGCCCGATGCACAAAGTGCCGTAAGCTCACCAAAACTATGCCCGGCCATCATATCACTTACAAGACCTGCATTTTTAAAGATTTTGTAGTACCCTAAACTTATGGCACCTATTGCAGGTTGCGCAAACTCTGTATTTGTAATATTTTTTTCTAAGCTCTCTTTATCCTCCGCTGTAAACACAGGTTTTGGATATATTTTAGTTGCTAAATCGTATCCTTTTTTAGCATCAAAAGCAGCAATTGTTTGTTGTAGTGTTTCAAAACTACTCGTCGCCTCTTTTGCCATATTAGCATATTGAGAACCCTGACCAGAGAATAATGAAGCCACTTTTATGCTGCTTGAAACTCCGTTTGGTCTAAAGAATATTTCCTTTGGGTGCGACCAAGCGTCCTTATTATTTTCTAATTGTTTGACTGCAATTTCTAGTTTAGAAATACAATCCTCTAAAGATTCTGCAACAAAACCTAAACGCGCTTCGTTTTGTTTTGCAGTGCCTTGCTTAGAACTCTCTTTTAACTTATAAAACGCCGTAGTTGCTTCATTCGAATTCAACCCAACAATTGTGTTTTTCAGATGCGTTAATAAACCACTAGCGTCAGACGCTTTTAAGTAAATACTGTGAAATGTTTGATGTATTCTATCTGTAAAGGACGTTTTGTTTTCATATTCTTCCATAGCAAAATGGACGTTCACACCACCAAATCCAAAAGCGGATATCCCAGCTCTACGAGGTACACCGTTTTTAAACCAAGGTCTGGTTTCTGCATTGACATAAAAAGGAGAATTTTCAATCCCGAATTTTTCATGAGGCTTGGTAACGTTTATGGTACCTGGCAACACTTTATGATATAAAGCTAAAGCCGCTTTTATCATTCCAGCAGCACCTGCAGCCGATTTTGTATGCCCTATTTGCGATTTTACAGAACCAATGGCAATATGATTTTTTGTCGTGTCACTTTTGCCAAAAACCATAGACATTGACTCAAACTCAGCAGCATCTCCGGCTCCTGTTGCAGTGCCGTGACCTTCAATTAATTTTACCGTAGAAGCATCGTAGCCTGCCTCGTCATAAGCACGTTGCATCGCCAAAGCCTGACCGTGAGGACGTGGCGCATAAACCGATTTATAGCGGCCATCACTAGAAGAACCTACTCCAGTAAGTAAACCGTAAATTCGATCCCCATCACGTTCTGCATCTTCTAATCTTTTTAAGACTAACATTCCAATTCCTTCTCCAATCAACATGCCGTCAGAGTCGGTATCAAAAGGACGAATACTTCCTTTTTGAGAAAACGCCGGAGTTTTTGAGAAGGACATATACATAAAAGGAGAGTTATCTGTATCGACACCTCCAGTAAGCATCATATCACATCGTCCTTCAATCAATTCCGAGACCGCCATTTTTATAGCAGAAAGTGAGGCCGCACAAGCTGCATCCACAACAGAATTAATGCCCCCTAAGTCAAAACGATTTGTAATTCGACCAGAGATAACATTCCCTAACATACCAGGAAAGGAATTTTCATTCCATCCAACATATGCTTTCTTCATTTTTTCTATAATATGTGGAATATCAGCATCGCTGATGCCACTACTTTTTAGGGCTTTTTCCCAAATAGGAGCTTGTAATCTTGAGGTCAGCGGCGTAATTAATTTTTGACCACCACCAACACCTAAAATCACGCCGGTTTTTTCTTTTAACAACGCTGTAAACTTGGCCGATTCCCTGCCATAACCAGCATCTTCAAATGCATCTCTAGCCCCTATTAAGGACAATAATTGAGACACATCCGTAACTTCTAAAATATTGGGGGGTAAACCAAATTCCATTGGATTAAAGTTAACATCAGGAATAAACCCTCCTCTTTTACAATAGGTTTTATCTGCTGTTGTAGGGTCTGCATCGTAGTAATCCTCTATTTTCCAACGCGATTCTGGAACATCGACAATACTATCTTTCTGATTGATAATATTATTCCAATATTCTTCTACATTGCTGGCATCAGCAAACATTGCCGACAGACCAATAATTGCTACTGGTGTTTTTTTAAGTGAACTGTTAATAGTGTCCATAATTTTTAGTCTATTGTTAAGTATAGATGTTTCTGTTTTTCAACTTCTAAAAGGCCTTTTTCGGTACACAAGCCTCTTAGGTAAACGACCATAATGCCTTCAGTAAGCCTGGCTTTAGAAAATTGTCCTGACGAAAATACTTTTGAATTGTTACATAATTTCAGCAATGTTTGAACCGTAGCCATTGTAACTTCAGGATCTAAATCTTTTCTAAATAAACCCTCTTTTACGCCCCATTTTGCTAAATAAAGTAATTCGCGAAAGGCGAATTTTGAATTCTTTTCATAAGAATCTTTTAGGACACTAGGAAAATACTTTAGTATCTCCTTGTAAAAGTTGGCATTGCTATAATCCGCTCTTTTTAAAATCTGTTGATGAATCATTCCCAACGCTTCAATAGCAGAATTACAGGTGTTTATAATTTCATCGTTATTACTCCTAATACCAGCCAAATATTGTTCTATACAGGTTTGCATTAAATCAGTTTTATCTATAAAATGATTATATATCGTCCGTTTAGAAGTACTCAATTCTTTAGTGATGTCTGCAATAGTGACCGCTTTTACACCATTTTTTAAGTATAATTGAGTGGTTATCGCTACGATATATTCTTTCGTAATCATATAATTTCCCTAAATTTGTTTAAATGGTACTGTTTTTTTAATAATGGTACCGTCTAGGTAACAAAGAAATAAATTATAAATCAAAGTGCTTTATGTTTTATTATAAATATTTCTTAATACCTAGCAAATGCAAAAAGTAAAAATCGTTAAGATACCTAAAAACAGAGCTGTTATCACGAAGGAACTGTTACTTAAAAACCTTCCAAAGGCTTATCAAGAAAGGGCACAGAGGTATTTAGACGAAGAGAGTTCATTGAGTTATAGTACTGGGCGCCTCTTGTTAAGAAAAGTATTGTTTGAAAACGGACTTCCAGCCTCTTTGTTAGAAGAAATACGCTATTCTGAACAAGGAAAACCGAGTTTTATTCATCATAATTTCTCTATTTCTCATAGTAATGGGTACGTTGCTATAATATTTAGTACCGATTTTTCTGTAGGTATTGATATTGAGAGAAAAAAGACTGTTGATTTAAAATTATTCAACTATTTATTTACAGAAGTTGAGTGGAATTCTATTTTAGATGCTACAGATTCTTTAGAGCGGTTTTATTGGTTTTGGGTACGTAAAGAAGCGTTGTTAAAAGCAGCTGGCTGTACTTTGATAGACTTGAAACAACTAAAAGTTTTTGAAGAATACGGTATGTATTATAATAAACGTTTTTATTTTAAATCCTTTGATTTTGATTCTAATTTTAATGGAATAGTCGCGATGGAGACTAAAACTGCTATTGATGTGGAATTTGTTGAAATAAAGGATTTATTGGAGGAGTAATTATTCCCATATAGCAATACACTCTTTTCTAAATACTTCTACGTTTTGATTGGATAAAGTTGCAGCTTTACTCATTGAAATAATTTCTTCAGAAGCTGTGCAGTAAAGCAACTGCTAGAATCTATGGGAAGACTCACTACTTATATAGTTACCAAAACCTTCTAACCATTGGTTCATGGCATACCAAGAAATAGGAACTGCAATAACAAAAGCAACGCCCACCCATTTTATAAAATCCTTATTTAAAAGTGCAAGCACTTGTGGTATTGTCCCTCCGTTTACCTTAGGCATGCCTATTTCCTTTTTTCGTTGCACTACTGTGTAAGAAGTAAGCCCAAAAAGCCCCATGGCTGCAATCAGTATAGCTAAAGCGGTAAAAATCTGAAAGGCAGCTCCAAAAGCCATATCTTTCTTGTACTGTGCTTCAAAATTCTGGTCTAAAAAAGTATAATTGAAGGTGCTTTCTGGAAAAATCTGATTCCATTTTCCTTGAATCTGAGCTATTGAATTATTTAATCCGGTAACCGATGCCTTGGATACGGTAAGTTTAACCAAAAGGTTAAGCTTAATAACTTGTTTTGTATGCCGTATCAACATAGGTTAAATCTTATTTTTTAGTCCAAAATGGTGATGGTCTTTCAATACTCCGGTTACTATCCATTCGTCATTCCCCCAAAATGCCAATGTTTTACCAATTATTTCCTCACCAGATGTAATTCCCATCTCTTTTAGAAAAGTTTCATTCACCACAACTTGATTACTACTGCCACTCGCTGACGGTATAAAAGTTTTGCCTGCTACAAAAGAGATGCCAACTAAATCAAAATAATCTGGTTGCGCATGGTACGTATAAAAGGTTTTGTTCTCTAAACCATTCGGAAGTACGATACCCTTGAATGACGGTAGATTATCAAAACTATCACCAGGATAGGTTTGTGTGATGGCTATTTTGTCTATAAAAGCTACGTTATTTAGCTCATCCTCCAACACTTTAAAGTCATTGAAAATCAACGAATCCGACACGCCCGTTAACACGTCTCCTTTTAAGGCAATAACTGGATTAATATTGGTACCGATAGGCTGGTTCTCTAAAAAATTAATCTATTTGGTCACCACTATGGTTCCTATCAATAAAATGATTGTTGCTGAAAATTGAGTGATAATTAGACCTTTCCTGATATTTAAACCTTGTGAAGAAGTCTGTATTTTACCTTTCAATGCTTTTACGGGTGCATAACTACTTAGCAATAGGGCAGGATAAATACCAGCCACAATTATTCCAAAGAGAACTAACAGAAAATAGGGCAAAATAGAGGTGATATTTATAAGCTCAAAGCTCAGCTCTTTTCCTGTAGTGCTATTGTATAGCGGCAAAAATATTACAACTAAAATTAGAGCAATAGAAATAGAAATTAAATTAATTAGAGTTGATTCTACAAGGGATTGGATGATACGTTGTGATTTCTGAGCTCCTGCCACTTTTATGATTCCGGTTTCTTTGGCTCGTTCCATTGATTTTGTGGCAGATAAATTGACAAAGTCCAGCCAGGAAAGAATAAGAATGATAAAGGCTATGGCCTGCAGCAACTTCACTCTGGCAACACTGCCATTTACTAAAACTTCATATCTTTTATCAGAGTTTAAATATATCTCTTCAATTGCCTCTATGATATGCCGTTGGACATTTTTTTTTAATATACTATCAAGTATTTTTTTGACGTAAAAGGGCTGGGCTGGTATTGTTAGCTAATTTGATGTACGTACAATAGTTCTCAAAATTCCAATTAAGTTTGTGTATCTCTTGGCCATAGTATATCCATGTTTTCTCTATTTCATAAGAAATCAGGAATGTATTTCTGTAGTGTGCATTTTCAGGCACATCTTTTATAACCCCAGTAACAGGGAGTAGTGCTTCTACCCCATCCCTATATGCTGTAATTGTTTTTTGCATTGGATTCTGCTCACCAAAAATTTTTTTAGCAAAGGATTCAGAAAGGAGAATAGTATAAGGTTCAATTAGCGTGGACTTCTTTTCACCCTTTAAAAGCGGATAATTAAAAATATTAAAGTAAGATGGATCAGCCAATGAACCTAAGGATTGTTCCAGTATCATATCTCCAACTTTAAAAGTCATTTTTTTAAAATAAAAGAAACGAACATAATCCAAGACTTCTGGGAATTTCTGTTTTAAGGTAGGTCCGGATGAATTATAGGTTTGTGCCATTGGCATAAAAGTGTCGCCCTACAAATTATCAAGATAGGTGCTATAAACATTCCCAGAACCCTCAAATTTGTCATAGCTCTGTTCATAATTCACATAGAATATAATGAACAAAAAAGTGGCTATGCCGATAGCCAATCCAAAAATATTAATGAAGGAGTAGCATTTATTCTTTAATAAATACCGCACAGCAATTTTTAGAAAAAGTTTGTTCATAAATTTGCATCCGTATTTTAAAATATTGGGGCCAATATCATACCATAAAACAACCTATTGATAATCAGGACACTACTTTTACAGCATATATAATGTCGTTAAAATATTTTACAACAGTTGTCTAATTTGTTTACGCACGGCTTTTCTGAACCATGAATTTTCATAGGGTTCAGAAAAGCCGTGCAGTTACAATTGTTACGACACGTATGATGAAGTTACTCTTTACAGAATACATCTTCCGTAAAAAGCTAGCATTTTTCAGGTGACTTAAAAGGCTATAAAAGATGATTATTCACTAGGACAGAATAACTTTAAATTATGCTTATCGGTTTGATCAATAGTTGCGAAGTTCCCTCTAATCGTTATTCGATTTCTTTCTATCATCTTTATTCTACGGTTAGCGATAATAAAAGATATATGTTCTCTTAAAAAGACGGTTTCTTTATGACTAATTCTCATTTTTTTCTATAAACACTGTATTGAACACCCGAAATTTAAAATATTCAAAGAATCCCAACTGTTGGTTTTGGTACCAATAATTATCAAGAAGACTTAATTGGTTTTATTTCAGATAGACTTGAATGATCAAAGGAATACTTAAAAATCCGCGTGCAATCTGCGTGCAACGCTAAAACAAAAAAACTTCCAATTTCTTGGGAGCCCTGTTATACTTGATGGAGAATACAGGAGTCGAACCGGTGAGCTCTTGCCTGCCAGAATTGGATTATGATAAGAAAACGCGGATGTTCAAATTTAAAAAAGCACACAATAAGCACGCCATTGAATTAAAAAAGCAGTTACATTTTACTTTAACCGATTGGTACTTAATAAGTCAGACATAGGATTGGACTATGAACTCCCTGATTATAAGTCGTGTTTTGATTCACTTCATTTTCAAACTACTACTTCACTCTTCTTTAATTATGGGTAACCAATTATCAAAATGTTGTACCCAGAACTAAAAAAGCCAACTCCTAAAAGTCGGCTTTCCCTTTGTACAGGCGGAGAGACTCGAACTCTCACACCTTGCGGCACTAGATCCTAAGTCTAGCGTGTCTACCAATTCCACCACGCCTGCATTTCCGTTTTATTAACGGAGTGCAAATATAAAGTAATTTTTCAGTTTTAAAACGTATAGATAAAAACTTTTGAAGAGAATTCATAGTAAGAATCCAAACAATAAATTAGAAATTATTTGGTATTCATCAGTTCTACACCTTTCCAATTCTCCTCTATTTCCTGTGTGATAAGATGTGCCGATTTATTAAGAAATAATTTTGAAGTCTGGTCGTCAGTATTCATTTTAAATATCTGCTGAAACGTAACGGCCGCCATGGCAAACTCCTTATTAAAAAACAAGTTCATGGCCTCATTAAATGTAGACAGGGTATTCAGCTTGTGGTTAAATAGTAGTTCAGTGTCCCCATTTATACATTCATAAAGGTCTATGGAGTTTTGTTTTCCCTTTAGCTGCACAGGTCCTAAATATCTAAAATCAAATTCATCTGGATGGGTAAGATCATCCTTGCACTCTTTTGTCAATAAAATAGAGGTTCCGTAATGTTTGGAAAGACCTTCGACCCTTGCAGCGGTATTCACCGTATCGGAAATAATCGCGGCATCTAAACGCTTTATATCTCCTGTAATCCCCATAATCAGCTTGCCGTTCTGCATGCCCACACCAACTTTAATGGGTAGCCTGCTTTTTGCTTTGCGCTCTGTATTATAGTCATGCAACTCCTTTTGCATTTCAACTGAAGCCGTAATTGCATTTTGAGACCCCTTAGGAAAGAGCGCCATAAAGCCATCTCCCAAATATTGCAATATAAACCCATTATTCTTTCTGATAATGGGGCCCATTTTATTGTTGAATGCATTGACGAACAAAAAATTTTCCTTGGGGCTCATCTTCTCCGATACCGCAGTAAATTCCCTAATATCTGCAAACACCACCGTTACTTCTCTTTCTACCAAATCGCCCAAGCGCACCTCCGTAATATTATCCTTGCCTAGGGATTTTAAAAATTCGGAAGGCACAAATTTCTGACTTACCTCATGTATCTCGCGTATAGCTTCCTCCCTGTCATTTGCCTCTTTTAGTCCTTTTTGATAAAGATGGGCACTTTCTATAGCAGATGCCGATTGCAAGGTAATTGTAGTTAGTAATTTAAGCTCTGCTGCAGTAAATTCTTTTTTCTCCTCATGGCCTAAAATTACCATACCTAAGGTTCTATGCTTCACCTTTAACGGGGCATACATAACTGCCTTTAGGTGTTGAATGGGAAGATTATCCTTAATCCTATTCTCTGGCACTATGGCAGCGCTACCTCTTAAAATAAGTGCTTTCAGCACTTCGTTCTGGTCTTTTATATTTTTTTGGCTATTGGGGTTATCCCCAAACGATGCCAACTCCGTTACTTTATCTTCATCAGGATCATACATAAGAAATAGACCATGGGTAGACCCTATAATCTGTGAAGATTCTCGCAAAGCAATCTCTGCAATTGAAATCGTATCGATTTTTTCGGAAATCATCTCTGATAAATCGTAAATCATATTTATTTCTCGGTACAAACTCAGTACTTCCTTACCAATACTTTTCTTTTCAAACTCTTTGGATAGAAAAATTTTTATTAAATCAAAAATATATTTCCCTGCTTTCGTAGTGGACTTGAATATACCTAAGGATAAAGAATCACAGATGATTTCAACACTGTACGTGTGCTCTTTACTAACCGTACCCCAAAGCACCCTATTCGTTGCGTCTACCACTAAAAAATCTACCTTTAACAAAGCAGCTGATTGCGCTAACAAGGATATGGATTCTTTGTCTTTTTGAAGCACATTTTTCAATGCCCTAGTCCACAAGGAGTTTGATTTTTGATTCATACCGCATTAGCTATTTATAATTTCTTCTGCAATGGCCAACATCTCGTCCGGATCAAAGGGCTTCGTCATATATTTATCTGCTCCCATATCTAAGCCCTTTTGTCGATCTACTTCTTGCCCTTTTGCCGTTAAGAGGATAATATAAACTTCCGTTAGATGTAACTCTTTCTTTACCTTTTGGCATACTTCCATACCGTTCATTTTAGGCATCATCACATCTAGAAAAACTAAATTGGGCCTTTCCTTTTCAATAATTTGTAGCGCTTGTTCTCCGTTTTCAGCCATCAACAGCTCTACGCCCTCATCTTCCAAATCCTCTAACGTTTGCTCAATAAGCATTCTAATATGGGGTTCATCGTCAACAATTAATACTTTTTTATTCATAGATTGTTTTTTTAGCCGTTGTGGTTTGGTCCTTTATTCATAAACAAAGAACATCACATTCTCCATCCCTTTTTGAATCTTTAGATCCTTTATAAAGTTTTTATCGCCATTGTAAACGGAATTCAACATAATAATATCTGGTCTAGATTCACTGGCGGTCTCCAACAAGTTTTTCGAACTCGCCTCCATTACTTTGTAGCCCCTTGCGCTAAGCACATCTGTCAATGACTTTACGGCAGAGGCATCCTCATCAACCACAAGCACTTTCTTTTTAGACACCCCTTGCTCCAATAATTCATCTACTTCGCGAAACAGTTTTTCGGTATCTATAGGCTTGGTTAAATAGCGGTCTACCCCAATTCTAAAACCACGTTCCTTGTCTTGAACAATAGATAGAATAATAATAGGAATATCCATGGTAGCTGGATCGTTCTTTAATACAGCCGCTACATCAAAACCATTGATTTCCGGCATCATAACATCTAGAATTATCAGATCGGGCTTCTCTAATCGTACCATATCCAAAGCCGCTTTGCCATTTGCAGCCTCACGAACTCTGTAGCCAGTATCCGTCAGTTCTTGGCGCAATAGGGATCGTATGGGCGTATCGTCGTCCACAACCAAAATAGTGGCCTTGCCATCTGCCTTTTTCTTTGATGTATGGCTGATCTGTTTCTTAAGACTTCTAAGAATTCGATCTAATTGTATGGGTTCTTGCGCGGCCGCTTCTCCCAACATAGGTATGGAAAAGAAAAAGGTACTGCCTACGTTAAACTCACTCTTCATCCAGATGATACCACCATGGTGCTCAATAATTTCTCTACAAATAGGAAGCCCTAGCCCGGTTCCCTGTGGCTTATCTGTTAAGGTATCGCCAGCCTGCCTAAAACGTTCAAATATCTTGTGTCTGTCTTCTTCAGCAACCCCAATACCGGTATCCTGAACCTCAAAAATAAGTTGTCCTTTCTCTTGATAGGCTTCAAGCATCACGGTTCCTTTCTCCGTAAACTTTACGGCATTGGATAAAAGGTTGATGATTACTTGAATTAATTTATCTTCATCCGCTTTTATAATAGGTAAATCTTCGGGAATATTCTTCTTTAGCTTCAGCCCTTTTTGCTCGAACAATGCTGACGTAGCCGCTATGCCACGGTGTATAACATCTTGCAGAAATACGGGCCGCATATTCCACTCCATCTTGCCAGATTCTATTTTTGCGAGATCTAGCACATCATTGATAAGATTGGTAAGGCGTTCCCCTTCAGATACCACCACATTTAGGTTTTCGCTAACCTGTTTCATGGTTCGTTTGATTTTTTGATTTTGAACGGTAACCGCGGGAAATATCTTATCATCCAAACGTTTACGTATAATTTTAGCAAAACCGAGAACGGATGTCAGGGGCGTTCTAAGCTCGTGACTTACGGTAGATAGGAAGGCACTTTTTGCCTCGTTGGCATCCTCTGCCTTCGCCTTTGCTTCTTTAGCCTCTTCGTATAATTCCGCATTATGCAGTGCAATACCTACATTTATGGCTATGGTTTTTAGGAGGTTTTTATCTTGCTCGTTAAACCTACTTTCTTGTTGAATACTCTGTACGCTTAAGACCCCAATGACCGAATCTTCTACAGGAATGGGAACACCCAAATAGGAAACTGCCTGCTTTCCGGTGTTCTTCACCCCTATTTTATCAAACTCCGCATTAATATCCGCATCCTTGTTATGCAATAAAGGCTGCCTTGTTTTAATAATTTGGGAAGTCAGACCCTGCCCGTAGGTCATGGGTTCCATTACATCACCATCTTGGTACGGGAAGTTAATAATGTTTGTATCAGGGTCTAAAATGGCCAAATAGGTAATGTCCGATTTAAAGAGCTTTTTCATTTCATCGCCTACCAGTTGAATTAAATCGTTCAGCTGTAATTTTTCGGTAAGAGCTTGACTTACCTGATTTACAGTTGCTAATTCTTTCAAACGTTGATTCGCTTCTTTGGTGCGCTCTTTCACCGTATCTTCCAATACCTTTTGTTGGTTTAGAAGTATACTAGTGCGGGCCTTTACAATTAGGTATATTGTTCCCAAAAACGCTAATCCGTATAAGAGCAAGGCCCACCAAGTTGCGTACCAAGGAGCCTTTATGGAAAAAGAAACCGATGCTTCATCGGTAATATCCCCATAAGTATTTTGGGCCTTTGTTTTAAACGTATAGTACCCAGCAGGTAGGTTTATGTATTCCCGTGTGGTTTGCGCAGTCCACTCAGACCATTTGTCGTCCAAACCGCTTAATTGTGTGCTGTATTTTATATCCTTTTGACCGATAAATAAGGGTGCCGCATAGTTTAGGGTTACTGAATTCTTATCAAAGGGAATATTAAGATTTTCAGGAAGATCAATATTACCGCCATAAACCAAGGAGTCCCCGGCAATAGTTATTTTTCTAATGGCCACTTGAAACTTTGGAAAACTAGGCTTTTCCAACTTGCCTTCATATCTAAAGACACCATCTGGGCCAGGTAACCAGACAACCCTTGACCCGTCGGGCTTAGGGTCTTCTGGGTTAATAGCAACTATAACCGTATTCTTTAGTTCCCTAAACGTATCTGTATTAAATGCATACTCCCCGTTTTTATTTTTTTCGGCAATCATTATCCCGGATCCCGCATTAAACCAAATTTTACCATCTTTTGTTTTGTCTCCACGGGTATCTTGTTTATCCCAATCTAAAAATTCATCAAAAAAGAACTTCTTTTTCTCAAAGCGCTGGTTTTCTTCATTAAATGCATAAGTCTCCTTTTCAGTCCAGGCAAAAACCCATACTTCATCTTCCTCTTCGTCGCCTCTTATACTTACACCAGATGTTGGGAGCCCGGCGTTTTCACCAAAGGGTATATATTCTGATTCGTCTAAATCAAGCCGACCATCTATATACTTGGGTAAAATTTTAAAAACTTCGCCAGCTACGGAATTACTAATCCATAGCGTACCATCTTTTTTCTCAAAATAACCATTCAAATTATTCAGCTTGCCCGTATTTGATTCTTCCTCAAACTGCCGGGTATTTTCATTAAAATATAAACTCATCAATCCTTGCTGGTGCCATATAAACACCCTGCTACTGTCAATTTTTGATTGGGCCATCCATCCTGCCCTAAAATCATAATTGATACTTTCCCTTACATACTCCCAAGCTTTGTCCTTTATTTCTACTAACCCCATGCCGTTGCTAACAGCGTACAACCGGTTTCGGAATTTTAGAAATTTAGTGAATTGGCCAAAAGTCCCTGCAATCTCTTTTATCTTATTTTCAGTTTCATCCAAATACGCAACACCGTTGTTAGTAGCAAAATAAAGTACCCCATCATTTCTTTTTACTTCACGAACAAAAGTAGAAATGCCAACCGTATCATCTAACAAGGTTAGCTTAGAATTTAAGTTGGTGCTCGATATCCCATTAAAGTGCATCATCCATAATACTCCCCTAGAATCCACATAGGCATAATTAACGCTATTGTCAGGTAGGCCATTTGCCTTTGTATATTTCTGTAACAGCTTACCGTCATGACCCATAAGATAGGCCCCGTTTCCAAAGGTGTTAAAAACGTAACGCCCGTCATCCAAAGCAAATCCAGGTAGATATAGTTGTCCTCTTACATATTCATCTATCTCTGTTTTGAAGGGGATAAAATCAACGCCATCATACAGAAAAAAACCTTGGGTCCTAGTTCCTACGAGCACCTTGTCATCATAAGGTAGCACCGTATAGATTCGTTCACTTGTAAATTTATCCCCATTGGGCACCAGCTCAAACGTATCATCGTCCGTAAGTCTTGTGAGGCCCACATCCCAAATTCTCAAATAATAAACACCATTAACAACGTCACCAACATGCAGCCCATTCTCCGAGGTTATTACTTTCATAACTTCCCCGTCCCATGCATAAAGCTTGAATTCGGTTCTAAAAATTACCCTTCCCTTATAATAATTAACTTCCCATACCTCGGTAATATTTCTATGCTCTTCTGGAATTTTATCAAGTAGTGATACAAATTTTAGGATGCCTGTATCGGAAGGTTCCAAATAACCGAGCTCACTTGAACCCCCAACATGGATTACCCCGTTATCATCCTTCACCAAACATCTTACCGAACTACCGGGAATTTCAACGGACTCCCAGTTGACGCCATCAAATTGTAATACTTTGTCTTGATTGGCAAAGTACATAAACCCGTTTTCCCCTTCGATTGCCCACCAATTTATAGGTGCGCCATCATACTCTTGGTACGTATAATGGTTTATCAATGGCCTGCCCACCTGTTCTTGGGCTAGTGCAGAAGTAAAAAATGAAAAAATGAAGATAAAAGCTAGACAAGGAAAATTGCCCATAGCAATACTGTAACAGTTCTTTTGCATGTTGGTCGGTATTATTAAAAATAATGGAGGGGAATGAAGTACTTAAATATACAAAATAAAGAATAACCGACTTTATTTGTTTAATAAAAAAAGAATGCAACTACAGTATTCGATACCATTTACAATTACTATTTAAACAGAATTAGTTAAAAAGCTTCTTTTTCGTACTTTTAAAACTTTCTAAAATATTCTATGAAGCAAATTACAGATTACATTACAAATCATAAACAACGTTTTTTAAACGAACTCATATCCCTTCTTAAAATCCCGTCCATAAGTGCAGACCCTGCCTACTCGAAAAATGTATTAGATGCAGCCAACTTTGTGAAATTATCCTTAGAAAAAGCAGGATGCGACACTGTAGAGGTTCACGAAACAAAAGGATACCCCATTGTCTACGGAGAAAAATTTATCGATAAAGACCTTCCTACCATTTTGGTCTACGGGCACTATGATGTGCAACCACCAGACCCCATAGATCTTTGGAACTCACCACCATTTGAACCGGTTATTCAAAAAACAGAATTACATCCAGAAGGCGCGATATTTGCAAGAGGTGCTTGTGATGACAAGGGGCAGATGTACATGCACGTAAAAGCCATGGAGCTTATGGTCAACACAAATCAGCTTCCGTGTAACGTAAAATTCATGATTGAGGGTGAGGAGGAAGTTGGGAGCAATAACTTAGCAGTTTATGTTGCCGAAAACAAGGAAAAACTAGCCAACGATATCATCCTTATTTCTGACACCGGAATGATTGCTAATGAAGTGCCCAGTATAACCACTGGCCTAAGAGGATTGAGCTATGTAGAAGTAGAAGTTACAGGTCCGAATAGGGACTTGCATTCTGGACTCTATGGCGGGGCGGTGGCCAATCCCATTAATATCCTCACCAAAATGATTACGTCATTGCAAGATGAGGACAATCATATTACTATTCCCGGTTTTTACGATAAAGTAGAAGAACTATCCAAGGAAGAACGTGCGGAAATGGCCAAAGCACCTTTCTCCTTAGGTGCCTATCAAAAAGCCTTGGATATTGAGTCGGTTTATGGGGAAAAAGGATATACTACGAATGAACGGAATTCCATAAGGCCTACACTAGATGTAAACGGTATATGGGGCGGCTACACAGGCGAAGGTGCAAAAACTGTTATTGCCAGTAAAGCCTATGCAAAAATTTCCATGCGATTGGTACCACATCAAGATTGGAGAGAAATTACGGAACTGTTTAAAACACATTTCGAAAGTATCGCGCCAGTAGGGGTAACCGTAAAAGTAACACCGCATCATGGCGGCCAGGGGTATGTAACGCCAATAGATACCATTGGCTACAAAGCAGCCTCAAAAGCGTACCAAACTACCTTTGGCAAAAAACCTATTCCCCAGCGCAGCGGCGGTAGTATTCCCATTGTTGCTCTTTTCGAGCAAGAATTGGGCAGTAAAACTATTCTAATGGGCTTTGGTTTGGATAGCGATGCGATACACTCTCCCAACGAACATTTTGGGGTGTGGAACTACTTAAAAGGTATTGAGACCATACCTTATTTCTATACCTATTTTACGGAATTGATGAAAGATGAAAATTAAGCTGGCTAAGCGCTATTATAGCGATTGTCTTTGCGAGAAGGTAATCTATCGTTTAAGTTACCTAAAAGAATAAAGCCAACGAAGTACTCTTTTGACTAGGTCTTCCTAGGCAACAGATTGATTCCACTCAAAAAGGGGGATTGCAAGGATGTATTCCAGATTTGGAAGGGAATAAAAGGGACTGGAGACCACACCTTACTTAAATGATAATTTCATCAGGCCAATAAAAAATATTGGCTAAACGTAATCGAAGCGGATTGGCTAACGTGGGAAATCGCCATTAAGTATGGCATTTTAAGTTGTTTTAGTTTAAAACCTGGTAGTTTTTAGCAAATCAACAAAACACATTTGAACGAATAACAATACAACTAAATAGCAATACTAGCGCGTTCAAAAAGACTAGAAACGACTCTCACCAGTTTGTCTAGATCTACTGGTTTCTCCAAATAATCAGCAATACCTAATTCAAATCCCTTTTCTTTTATGTTTATATCCGTACTACCGGACATGATAAGAATTGGAATATTAGAGTTTTTCTTAGTTCTAATGTACTCTATAACCTCAACCCCATTCATTATAGGCATATGATAATCCACGATTACAAGATCTGGCTTAAATTGCTCAAACATTTTAACACCTTCCAAACCGTCAGATGCGGTTTTAACCGTATACCCTCTATTACTTAGTATACGCTGTACAAAATAGGTTGCTAAAAACTGATCGTCTATGGTCAATATTTTCATATATGTCGCTAATTGGGGGGTTCAACATAACTTAATTGCATTTTTTACCTAACCTCGGTTTCCTAAAAGGTATTTGATAATAAAAATGTAGGTTAATTCTTACTTATAACTAAAAAAAAGACACCTTTATTGTATCCGTTCATCGAATAGAACAAAAAGATAACCGAAGTACATAAACCTAGGGAATACAGCCCATTAAAAAAATAACCTTGAATTAAATAGCGACTAGGAAGTCTTCTTTACATATTTCGTAATAATCACCGTGAGTGTGGGCCCTACTTTACCCTCAATATATTCCGCGTTCTCTCTATCGACAGAAATTCTGCGTACCGCTGTACCTTGCTTGGCAATTTGACTCGACCCTTTTATTTTGAGGTCTTTTATAAGTACCACATTATCCCCATTTTGTAAGATAACACCGTTAACATCTCTATGAATTATTCTTTCAGACTCATCCTCACCCTCTCCTGTGGCTTTTGCCCATTCTAAGGTTGCATCATCTAAATACATCATCTCTAACAAATCTTTGGGCCAGCCCTCGCCCTTTAGGCGAGATAGCATTCTCCAAACCACAGCTTTTACCGCGTCATGTTCGCTCCACATACTATCGTTTAAACACCTCCAATGGTTAGCATCCATGGTTTCTGCATCGGCTACTTGGCCGCTACATGTTTCACAGATTAGCATACTACCATCTACACCTCCGGTAGATTTTGGTGGCACTTCGTATACCTTCAAATCTGTACTTGCCGTACATAATTCACATATCCCGCCACTTCTATCTTTCAACTGTTCCGCTACATCCATGTTTCTCTCTTTTACACTTGCAAACTTAGCCTTTTAAAAAGAATTGAAACAGCAGGACGTTACCCCTAAAAAAGGGGTCGGGCTATACATTACAAGTACGCTTTGCCTAAAAAAGCAAATGCGGGCTTTTCATTCCTATCCCTAAGGTGTTAAAAGACAGTAGAAAAATTAAAATTTACACGCTATAACATACCGCTACAAAGCACAAAAATAATTCAACCTAGTTTTATAAACAGATAAACATTATCTCAAGCTAGTAATGAGCGGAGGAGGACACATATTCGATATGATAAATCGCCTAAAGCAGAACAAGCTTTCGAAAAGAAAGAAGTTCCAAGGCGCCAATAGAAAAATACTCCTATCGGTAGGTACTCATGAAACTACGCCCTACAATTTACCCACCTTTTCCGAAGAACAAATGGAAGTTTTTAAAAAGCAGCTACTCGAACGGAACAAAAAGACCGCACAACCACCATTATAGCCTCTCCGATACGGCTAACCTTAGCGGTACTGCTCTTCCTTTTCCTTTACAAATAGCTGTTTTAAGTAGTCATCCCTTTGTCAACACGCTACTTTTTATACTCTACATTTGTAGAATTAAAATATTTACTCTATGTTTGTAGAGTAATATATAAACATATCCAAATGCAGCTATCAAAATCTGAAGAAGAACTCATGAACATCATCTGGAAGTTAAAAAAGGCTTTCATGAAAGACCTTCTAGACGCGCATCCACAACCAAAACCCGCCACCACTACAGTAGCCACCCTATTAAAAAGAATGACAGACAAGGGTTTTGTAGGTTATGAAAGCTTAGGTAGAAGTAGGGAATACTTTCCACTAGTAAAAAAAAAAGACTACTTCGCTAAACATGTAAACGGACTCATAAAAAATTTCTTTAACGACAGTCCAGGACAATTTGCATCTTTCTTTACCCAAGAAACCAATTTGAGTAAAACGGAATTAGAGGAATTAAAAAACCTAATTGATAGCGAAATTCAAAAGAAATAATCATGGTCATCTACCTTTTAAAATTTACGGCCTGCCTAGCACTATTCTACTTTTTCTACAAAATATGTTTAGAAAATGAGAATATGCACACCTTCAAACGCATTTATCTTTTGGCATCCTTGGTAGGAGCATTGATTATCCCTGCACTCGTATTTACAGAATATGTTGAGGCACCTCTTATCAACTACACATCAAACCAAGAATACACAATACCACAAGCAAGCTTGCATGAACTAATTAGCATACCTATGGCCTTAAAGAAAGAGGTGTTGGACATAGCACCTCTCTTATGGGCCATTTACTTTATTGGATTGGCATTCTTCGGAGTTAAGTTCCTTACAAATCTAGTTCAAATCCTTAGGAGAATATACGGCAATCCAAAACAGCGGTGGCAACAATTTTTCTATGTATTATTAAAAGAACCATTACCACCCCATACGTTTCTAAGCTATATTTTTCTGAATAAATCAAAATTTGAAACGAACGAAATCCCAAAAGAAGTACTACTGCACGAACAAACACACGCAAGTCAAAAACATAGCTATGATATCATTTTTGTAGAGTTGCTACAAGTCATTTTTTGGGTAAACCCTTTCATTTACTTCCTAAAAAAATCTATAAAACTCAATCATGAGTTCTTGGCAGACCAAGCGGTTATTAAAAAAGGCATATCGCAGACCAACTACAAAAACACCTTACTGTCTTACTTATCACATGACAGCTTTGAAAAACAGGAATCCACCAGTATTGCAAACGCCATCAATTATTCATCAATCAAAAAACGATTTAACATCATGAAAACAAAAACCTCTAAAAAAGCAATCCTACTCCGCAGTCTTCTGGTGCTGCCGCTATTCAGTTTACTCCTCCTTGGATTTAGTGAAACCAAGGTGGTTCAAAAGCAACTCAAATCTAGCACCCATATTAACGAACAAATAAACGAAGTACTACCTCCTATAAAAATCTATATCACCGAAAAACAAGAAATAACTATCGCCGAAGAAATTATAGCGGTCGAGGATATCTCGAAAAAATTATCTCAAATTATCAAATCAGTTAGCACCAAACCAAATTCCGTGCGGGAAGTTCATATTGAGGCCAAAGGAAATCTTACTATACAGCTGCTGAAATTGATTAAAGAACAAGTAACAACGGAAGGTAGTAGCTTAACAAAGGTTACTGCAGATGTAATAAAAGGAACGAATAAAACCTTGGAGAACTATAGTGGAATAGCGTTTATTGCTAGGGACATCCTTCAAATAAAACAAGCTGATGGCACATCTGTATTAGGGTTTACAACCAAAGAAAATCCTGTTAACTCTAAAACGCAAAACGCTGCTAATACCAAACAAGATAGTGCTACTACAAAAGAACTAGCCGAATATAACAAACTGGCCAAGCACTACAATAGTATGTCTAGCAGCAAGATGAAGATTTATAAAAAAGACGTGAAGCGACTGGAGTATCTTTTCTCTAAAATGTCTGACAACCAAAAGACCACTTCAGCACCTTTTCCAGATTTTCCTGAACCCCCTCCGCCACCTAGAGCGCCTGATGCTCCAAATGAAAGAGAAGAAGCTACAAACACCATTCAAAAAGTAATTAAGGAGCGGGACCCTTATGATGTTGTGAATTCCGTTATTAGGATAAGCCCTAAGGGTAAAAAAATAGTTTTCCCTAAAAACACGAAGGTATATCAATATAATAAAGGAACGAGTCCGAACAACTCACCAGGACTTACGACGTATTTAAACGGCCCAGAGCTAAAAAACGCTCAATACTATTTTGAAGGAAAGAAAGTTTCGTCCAAACAAGGCTTAGAAATAATTAAAAATAAAAAAGACATAAAAGTTGAAACTATACCGCATACAACTAAGCAACCCGAAGTGCGTATTTATAAATCAGAAAGCAGAGGGTCTATTCCGCCGCCGCCGCACCCACCGCACAGGCCAAACGTCCTCAAAGGAAAGGTCAGCGCTATTCCACCGCCACCTAGTCCAGTAGTGCTAAAAGGAACAGTCAGTGCTATACCTGCTCCACCAAAAACCATAATACCTTTAGACCATGTAATAGCCATGGCGAAAAAAGACGCGCAGTTCCTTTACGAGGGTGAAGAGATTAGTTCGGATAAGGCCATTGACCTTATAAAAACGAATAAGGACTTACATATAGATAGTAGAACGTCCAAAGGAAAGCAACCTGTAGTGAACATATCCGCCACAGCTATGCCCCATTAAGCAACACTAGGTATAACATTAAGAATCCGAGCCCCAATTTTCAGGGCTTTCGTGTAACAATTCCGTAGAAACAACGTTCTAACAGGTAAGTCAATCATCAATCAAAAAACGATTCATCATGTTACAACGCTTTTTCATCCTTTGCTCGGGAGCAGATTCCGAGCTATTAAAAACCTGTTCCAAAGGGGAACAGAACAAATATGCCGGTATTGGCGCTACCGTTTTCTTTACCGCTATCATGGCCCTTATTGCCAGCAGTTATGCCTTATTTACAGTTTTTGATAATGTATATGCAGCGGTGTTTTTTGGTGCGATTTGGGGCCTACTTATCTTTAATCTAGACCGGTTTATAGTATCTACCATTAAAAAAAGGGATCGTTTAAAAAGCGAACTACTACAAGCTACGCCACGTATTATTTTGGCCATCATTATTGCTGTCGTCATTTCCAAACCCCTAGAAATGAAAATATTCGAAAAAGAAATTACTCAGGTATTGCTAGTACAAAAGAACGCGCTAACCTTAGCAAACAAAGACCAGTTGGCCTTGCAATACAGCCCTAAAATAGACGAACTTAATCAAAACATACGCCTTTTAAAAAACGAGATAGCTACAAAGGAAGCAGAGACAAATGCCCTATATAATACCTACATCTCCGAAGCAGAAGGCACAGCCGGTACAAAATTATTGGGTAAAGGTCCTGTTTATGAAGAAAAACGACAAAAACATGATGCGGCATTGGCCGATCTCCAAAACTTAAAAACGACCAACGCTGAAAAAATCAGTGGATTGGAGATTCAAATCACGAATTTAGACACAGCATATGCAACGGCAGTCCAAAACTCCCAACCCATTATAGATGGTTTCGACGGACTCATGGCACGCATTACAGCACTCAGAGAACTACCTTGGTTTCCTTCTTTCTTTATTTTTTTACTATTTCTTGCCATTGAGACTTCCCCAATAATCGCCAAACTACTGGCACCAAAAGGGGAATACGATATTAAATTGGAAGAAGAAGAAAGTATTTTAGCTTCTTGGGTTGCTCAAAAGATGGCACAACGCGCACTTATCGTGACGACAGACAATGACATCAACCAGAAAATCTACGAAGATTTAAAAGGAGAGGAAGAGTTGTACGGGTATAAAAAGAAAAGAGCCGAGGAGCTACTGCGCCTCCAAGCAGATACTTTTCATGATATTCAGGTTAAAGGATTAAAATAAAAAAAAGGCAGTACGAATACCGCCTTTAAGACAGATACGGGGGAACTATCGTTTAATTCTTATCGTACATTTATGATGCAATAGGCGTCCGTGTACTTCGTGTTATTTCATTTGCGGTTATGCTCACATCACCTATCTGGTATACTTTTTTAGGACCATTATTTTGTACATATCCTAGGTGTTTTTATGTTTAGTAGTACGCTTATTAGTTTTAGTTATACCGCTAAGTTAGCCCCTTAATCAAAGAAGGTTACTAAGGATTCGATGAGTACCGCAATAAGAATAGGTGAATGGCAAAAAAGTATAGCTGAACGAAAAGAATTTATAATCCGTTTATACAACAAGAATAGTTAAGCGCATAACCTTAGCTAATTGCCCCAAATTCTTTCCCAAAGCAGGGGTAGTAATTTTTCTGCATCTCCACGAAATTTTGGTGTTTCCTTAACCATTAACTGACTATTAGTCCCATCCAGCTGATAACTAAAAGCAAACTGTGTTTCCTTAGGGTCTAAACTCATAAGACCGAAGCGTAAATCGTTAAAATGAAGCATATCTTTATTCTCGCTTATGGTATACCATCCTTCACTGATTGCAATAAGGCGTTTTACCTTATCTGCTTCTTTTAAATCACCCAACAACTGGTGGTTCTTCGGGTAGGCCTCAAAATCAATTTCCTGACTATCAAAAAAAGAATAGTTTCCAATCATATAAACATCTTCTGTATCGATATTGGCCGTCCACAAAATGGTATTCAAAGGGCTGGGCCTTATGTCGATATCGGTATACACAATTTTTTGGGCATCTAAACTTGTGGTAAAGGATTGGTAAGCCACTCCTTTCAGTATCAGCGTCAATATCAAGTACGCGCTACTAATCACTAGACCCAGGCAATTGTAAAGCCTACGCTTGGCCGAAGTTCGCTTTTGAAATGCGGCTAAAATCAATAAGAATAGAAAAGGGATCGTATATAAAGGGTCTACTACAAAAATACTTTGAAAGGCCAATCTGGTTGTAAAGGGCCAGAATAGCTGCGTGCCCCACGTCGTAAACGCATCTAGAATAGGATGGGTAAACAGACCCAAAAAGAACAACAATGACCAATCGCGCCATGTAGCTTCTGCTTTGCGATGTAGTTTCCAAACCAAGTAACCGAACAACGGAGCAAACAGTACTGAAAAAAGAATGGAATGACTAAAACCTCGATGCCATTCCGTAGCGGTAACGGTATCTACAAAATAGCGTGCAATGACATCTAAATCTGGAATGGTCCCTGCAATGGCTCCGTACAGCATAGCTTTATTGCCGACCTTCTTTCCTAACACGGCTTCTCCTACCGCCGCTCCTAATACAATTTGAGTTAATGAATCCATTTTTAAAGTTCAATTTTGATGCTCGCTGTACTTCTAATACGCGCTACAAACTAATTTACAATCCCCATCTTCTTTAGTAAAAATGAAGCGTTCATATTCTGACAAATACCCTCTTTAAACGTATAGTCAAAATGCAATTCATCATCTATAATCTCGGCATCAAAATAGTAATTTTTAACCTCTGATAATTCTTTAGCCACCTCACAAAGACTTAGGTCATGCGTTGCAATTATCCCTGTAGCATTAGAGGCCACTAAACGTTCTACAAATTTTCGGGAGCCTTTGGCCTTATCGGTGCTGTTGGTTCCTTTTAGAATTTCGTCCAATACAATAAAATAGTGATCGTGCTGAATTTCGTCTACAATAAACTTTAACCTTTTTAATTCCGAAAAGAAATACGATTCATCATCTGTAAGGGAATCTGTGGTCCGCATACTGGTTATTAATTTAATGGGGGCATAGCAGACCGAAGTTGCACAAACAGGCAGACCCACATTGGCCATAACAATCTGTAAGGAAACCGTGCGTAAAAAAGTGCTTTTCCCCGCCATATTCGCACCAGTAATAATAAAAAATTCCTCGTTTTTAATTTCAAAATCATTCAACACGCTCTTTTGTGGATCTAGAAGCGGATGCCCTGAATTTTCAGCTTTTATGGTCGTACCTTCTGCTACAATCTCCGGAAATGTATAGTTAGGATGGTTAAATACGTAATTTCCAAGACTGTTCTGCGCATCGAAAAAGGCAATCACATCAAACCATGCTGCAACAGATGTGCCGTGGTCGGCAATCCATTTTTCAATCTTAAAACTTGTAGCAAGACCAGTAAGGAACAAACCGTTTCCAAATATTGCGTAGATAATGTTATTATTCTGATCTAAACTGGATAAGAGCTTTGAAAAATCGGCTAGTACCAAGGATGTTTTTCTTCCTTGACTTAATATTTGCTCCTTCTTAGCACTCAAAATTTCCGAAGTGAAGTCCTTTTCCTCTATTAATTTCAATACCTGATTGTATTGCTTAAACGTAGATTGAATTTCACCAGTGGACAGGCCTAAATTCATTATTTTTTTAAAAAACACACCCGAAATAAACACCCCAAAAAACACCCAATATATTAAAATAGATTCCCAAATTATATCCAAAAAATATAAGACTAACACGACCACGGAAAACCCTGAAAAAATCCAAGGCAAAAACCGCATCAACTTAGGCACAAAGGGCGTATACGTTTTCAACCAAGAAACAATAGTTTGCGTACTCGTTTCTGTTTTTGCTAAGGCAGCAGTGGCTGAAAAATTTTGTCTCCATTCAGCATATTTGGCCAATTCCGAAATACTTTCCTGCTTTTGGGCTATGCCATCTATACTGTTCTCCGTAAGTGCAGCTGCCAATGTATCGCTGCCCTGTGGTAATGCCGTTCTATTTATGTATTGATAAAAGGAGCCTATACCGAACAGGTCTATATCCTGACTATAAAAATGCATAGGATCTTTGTACGCTTCGCCATCTGGTAAGTTGTGAAAATTACGTTGTAACACCTGCACCTCTATTTTATTGATACGGATAAGCTCCTTTAGCTTGTCCCGCTTATTTTGCAGATTACTATGTCTGGATACTAAATATAAAAACGAAACTATGGTGACCAAAATAACAGCAGCTACAAATTTGGTGTTGCCATACAGGAAATACACAGCAAGGATAGCAGCCAAAAAAACGCATAATCGCAGCATACTGGAAGCAAATAATTGCTTTTTTAGCTTGGAAAGTTCGGTGGTATATTTATGAATTTCAGATTTATAAAAAGAAGCGACATCTTGCATTATAGCGGTACGGTTTTGCAATTAAAATGCAAAGATATGGATAAGGGACTTAAGGGAGTGCGTCCAATTCCGCCTTCAGTTTTTTTGTAAACTTCGCAACCACTAAATCGTAGGAATGATCAATAAGCGCTTTGGTTAGTTTGGAATCTAACCTCGCTACATGAACCGTGTTCCAATGGACTTTGCTCATGTGCCATCCTTCAATAATTTCCTCATAGTCCTCCCGTAATTGAATAGCCCTTTCTGGATTGCATTTCAGGTTTACCTGAGTGGGTACGCGCACCAAACCACAGAGGGCAAACATTTTTCCCATGACCTTAAAAACTAAAGTAACAGAATCAAACGGAAATTCTTCTGTTATTCCCTTTTTAGAAAGGCAATAGTCCCTAAATTCTTCGATGTTCATACTGTTCTAATTAAGCATTAACACATTCTTCTGGCTGTGCCAAACTATCCCAAACATATCTGATTTTCCAGAACTCGGCATCCCCGATGTCATTTGCTTTAATAGGTTTTTCTCTTCTCCCTTTTTATTTGTCATAAAAATTGATAGCTACATCAGTACTATCCAAAACCCAGAAATACAGTGTATCCAATCCTGACCGAGACCGAATTTCATTGACATAGGCGCAACAGAATCCTAAAAGTATTCCATCTTCTTCCGCAATAAGGATGTATTGATTCACAGACAGATTTAAATACCGTTCCTTCCAAACTATCAGCCCATCTAGATGCACCTCATGGTCAAAAAAATAATCACTAAAGCACCCGCTATAATTTTGTTACCAGTTCGTTGCATGTAAGGCAGTGATGTTGTCGTAATCTTCTTTGCACGCTTACCTAAAAGATATCATTAGAATTAGATACCTGTTGAATCATACACGATTACTTTGGTCCATAATCCGCTGGACTCTTCCACGAACTTTTTGTGCGGGGGTTCAACTTGATAGTTCTTTTGGGCTTCCGCAGATTCAAAAGTTACAATTAGCGAATACGTAAAGGATCCATCAACCACATCCCTACCCGCTCTGGGTGGCTTTCCAATAAATTGTGTTTTGGCATAAGCCGAGTTATCTAAAAAAGTTCGAAGCGATGTCTCAAAAGCTTGCCTATCCGCTGGACTGTCAGGGTTTTTTAACCAAAAATATACGGTATGTGCAAAATTAGAATCAAATTGGTTCATCTTTTTAGTTGTTTGGCCCAAAGCCGTTCCTACCGTTATTAAAAATAGTAAAGTTATAAGGGTTCTCATTCGTTGTTCTTTAACTTGCTTTTTAGTCTACCGAAAATACAACTTTAATATTCTATACGTTTCTTTTGCTCCTCCGTAATTTTTAAGGCTGAATAGTCCAATTCCCAACCAATAGTCTCTACTATTTTTTCGATTAACAGCACCGTATGCAAGGCTTCCTTTCTGGCTGTTTCCATAAGGCCACTTTCTGGAATTTTTTCCAAAATATGTTTTTTAGCCTCTTGGTTAAGTGTTGTAAGGTCGTCTGGGGTAAAGGCATTGAACATCCCGTTTTTAATATCATAGAAATCTAGCTCCGGCTGAATGGATAGTACTTCTGGCTCAGGAAAACTAGTAAGAATAATTTTCTTTTTTCCATCATCAGCATACATGAGTATCTTTTTTAAATCGTATCCAATTTGAGCTTTAGCTTTAATCACGATTAATGCTTTTTTCTTACTACTGACCAAACTTAAAAAACGTTCTCTGGTGTTCTCATATTTATAAATTTCAGCAAAATCACCTTCCACCGATATCAATTTACAAACACTCTTTATTTTCTCCAGCAATACGGTAGATTGATGGGTAGTCAACTCCTTGTTCTTTTTCTTCCTGAAAAAAGCAAATAACCAATACATAAAAATCGCACCTAAGATAAGCCCAAGAAACAATTCGAAAATATTATCCATACCGTGAAGTTACTAAGAAAGTAAAGTATTACGCTGTTATTTTATACAAGACCGGCCTGCTAGGGCTTGCATCATTCTCAAAAGGTGCCACTTGCAGGTTTAAAAAATAGCTGCCGTCCAAAATTACATTGTGTACATAAATGAATTCGGTTATGGTCGCCTCTTTACGAACAGCACCGCTTACATTCCAAAACGCCTTGTGTGCCAAAAGTGCTCCATTATCCTTTTCCTTATCTACCGATGGTAAATCTATCAACAAATGCTGCACCCCTATTTCCACCAAAAATTCCACAGCACCCTCCAACAGATAAGGCGGATTGGTATGCGCATATTGTCTCGACATCTTAGATGTAGTATTAGGCAGCGTGCGAATCACAAGGGCTTCCATGTTTCTATCGCCAATAGCATTTTGTAACTGTTTTTTAGTAATTACAAAATCGTCTTCTATTTTTCCGGGTGCAATTGTAACTAACTCCGCTAGAAAAAAGAACTGCTTTAAGCTTTGATTGATAGAGTTAAACTCCCGAGTGATATGGCCCACACACTCCGTATGTGTGCCATGTGCATGTGGATTAAACCAAATATCATTAAAGTTGGTAGTTGCTCCCTTTTCTATACTACCTACAAAATCACCTTGGGTATGGGGCACTATCCGTGGATGCTCTACATACCAAGCATTTACATTTGTAGCATCACCACGAAGCGGCATGGAAATATCCAGCGGTTTTGATAAGTTTATTTGGTATTCCTTTTTGTTGTGCAGGATAATGGTTCTCATAGCTGTCTGTCTCTTTTAAATTTACTTCATTTTCAACATAAACAAATCCGCGGCAATACCATCTACCAAGAACCTACCTTTGTTGGTCCCTAAAAGCACATTACCATCCAAATACAACAGATGCTCTCCTATAAATTTATCGGCCTGAAGCATTAAATATTCCTTGTATTTTTCGCCAAATTCCGACTGTACCGTATCGAGCGAAATACCCCAAACGGTGCGTAGTCCGGTCATAACATATTCGTTATACTTATCGGTCGTTGAAAGCACTTCGATTTCCATGGGTAGGATACCCGTATTTATTGACTTTATATACTTTGGATTATTATTGATATTCCACCCACGTCTATGTCCATCAAAAGAATGCGCAGACGGACCAATACCAATATAGTTCTTCTGTTGCCAATAGGCAGAATTGTTCTTGGAGAAATAGCCCGGCTTCCCAAAACTGGAAATCTCATAACAGGAATATCCAGCAGCTGTGAGTGTTTCGTTTAAGAGATTGAAATGTGCTTGCGCCACTTCGTCTTCCGCTGGTTTAATCAGGCCTTTTTTAACGAAATCAAACAAGGCTGTTTTAGGTTCTACGGTAAGAACGTAGCTAGAAATATGAGGGATGTTAAAAGACAAGGCTTTTTGAATATTAGCCTTCCAACGGTCTTGACTCATATTGGGCATACCATAAATGAGGTCGATAGATATATTATCAAAATGGCGCGTCGCCAAAGACAAGGATTCCATAGCCTGTTCGGAGGAATGTGAACGATTCATTAGCTTTAGATCTTCCTCAAAGAACGATTGTATACCAATACTCAATCTGTTGACAGGACTTTCCGAAAGCTCCAAAATCTTCTCAGCAGTAAGGTCATCCGGATTGGCTTCTAAGGTTATTTCAGGTTCACTTATCACCTTATAATTAGCAAAGACTCCGCTAATAAGCTGCTCTAATTCCTGAGTATTCAATACGGATGGCGTTCCCCCTCCAAAATAAATTGTCTCCACCAAGGTATTTTTAAATTCATCCTTGCGAAGCGCTAATTCTTTACATAAAGACGCTACCATAGCCTCTTTCTTTCCCATAACTGTTGAGAAATGAAAGTCACAATAATGACAAGCTTGTTTGCAAAAAGGGATATGGATGTAGATGCCGGACATGGTAATAGTAGTTAGTAAAAAGTAATAAGTAAATGAATTTTATTTTGAACCAAATTTTTCTGGATTATTAATCATAAAATGAATCAGTTTGGCTATTTGAATGGTCTATTTAAATAATATTTCAAATTTATGATCATCAATATATTTACATTCTTTAGCAAATTCTAACCATGATTGAGTTTCCAAATTTTCACCGTCACTATCCGTTAATTTTGAAATGAAATGTTTTGGATAACGACGCTTTGCATAAGATTCAGCTATGTTAACCGAAACACTTCTAGAGGACCTTCTAATTTGATCTGTTAGTGAATACTTTTCTTCTCTTGGAAATTTTTTCGTTTCCTCAAATATTTCCATAGCGACTTCAAAGGATTTCTTGTATGCCAAAAGGTCTTGAAATTTCATAGCATTAGTATTTTTTTACTTCCAACTTAATACTTTTAACTTTTACACAACTTCCTGCTTATTACTTCTTACTATTCACTCATTACTTTTCACTTCCTACTTTTTACTATTTACTAAAGAATCTTACTTCTTACCCTTCACCTTCCCCACTCTAGACTCATTCTGCTTCACAAAAGCATCCCATCCAGAGTAACTTTTACCCACCTCAATACGGCCTTCGTTATAAAAGTGGCAAACGGCAGCAGCCAATCCGTCCGTGCTGTCTAGGTTTTTCGGTAGGGTTTTTAATCCCAATAGGCTTTGTAGCATTTTCGCTACCTGTTCCTTACTGGCATTTCCGTTTCCGGTAATCGCCATTTTAATCTTTTTAGGTAGGTATTCTGTAATGGGAATTTCACGAGAAAGGCCCGCTGCCATGGCAACACCTTGGGCGCGACCCAATTTGAGCATAGACTGTACGTTCTTTCCAAAAAAAGGCGCCTCAATGGCAATTTCATCCGGGTGATAGGTATCTATGAGTTCAATGGTCCGTTCAAAAATGAGTTTTAGCTTGGTATAGGGGTCGCTGTATTTTTGAAGTAAGAGCTCGTTCATTTGCATGAACTCCATTTTTTTACCCACCACTTTAATAAGGCCAAAACCCATGATGGTCGTTCCAGGATCGATGCCTAGTATAATTTTTTCGTTTGCCAAATTTTCTACTTGGTGTTTAGTTGGATAGGGATTCGAAACTTAGTACTGACCGGAATACCTCTTTTAAGCGCTGGTGCAATTTCTGGAACCGTTTTTAGACTTTGTGTTACAATACCGTCAAATTCTGGCATTTGATTTAAAATAAATCGGTCTTTTTCTATATCCAAAATAGCGATGTCTCCATCCGAATCTATAACAAAGATAACGGCTACAATAGGGTTTTCATCAGAATCTACGATAAATTCAAATTGGTTTAGCGTGGTTTCAAAATGGGCTATCAGTTTCCCTTCAAAGCAGTGCCGCTGTACTTCTTTTGAAGCGGTCTCGTCACAGTCCAAAAAAAGAGGATAGGTATCTATGGAATTCCAATCGATTTCGTTGAGTTGGGAATCAATCAATTCTTGCGTTCTTTTTTCCTTGGACTCAAAGAAATTACAAGAACACAGACTTGAGTAAAGCAAAACGATAAGAAAACGCCGCATCGTAAAAATTATACGGGAAAATTACAAATTTTTAGTCAGTTGACTCCTTGGCGTAATGTATTTCCTCGTTGAGTTCGGAAATTCGTTTTTTTGCCATCATAGAAAAATAAGGCACCTTCGTACCGAAACGCGCGATATAGGACTCAAAATATTTCAATTTTAAGTCGGGGTCTTTGTAATAACGATCTATCAAAGTGCATAATCTAAAAAAAAGCATACCATCGTTAGGGTCTTCCTTTACCGCCAATTGTAAATAGTCCAAAGCCAGCTTTAGATCGTCTTTTTCCCTGGCCAAAACAGACAAGGCCATAAAGCCTTTGGCGAGAACCGGCCTTTGAATATCCATGCCCTTACGTATAAAAAGGGCTGCACTATCCATCTGTTTATTCTTACGATAGGTTTCTGCTAGTGCGTAATAATAATCCGAATTAGAGTCATTGAACTTCAACAACTCCGTGTAGGTTTCCTTGGCGCTTTCAAATTCCCATTCCTTGTAATAACTGTGAGCCAATTTTTCATACACGTACTCCTTCTGTTCTCCCAATGCCAGCACTTTTTCTAACCAAGGAATAGCTTTTTCAAATCGGCCATCGTTATAATAAATCAAGGCTTTAAGGTTAATCAAGGAAACGTCCTTTTCATAAAACCGCAATCCAGTGTCTACATAGCGTAATGCAGTATCACGCTCTTGCTTTATGGTAAAGTATTTTCCTAATTGAAAAAGGCTTCTCAGGTGCGTACTGTCTATTTCAATAGCGTTCTTATAGGCTACCAAACTACTTGCAGGTTGCTCCAATTCGCGATAAACCTCCCCCAAATAATAGTGATATTCGGGATTCTGATTATTGATGGCTACTAGTTTTGAAAACAACTTTCTAGCTACATCGTAATCCTTGACCTTAAGCAACAGTTTCCCTAGCTCAAAACTAGCAATCTGCAACGCGGGACTCTCCTTTACAATAGTTTCGTATTGCAGCAGTGCCTTTTCGTAATTCCCAATAGCCCTGTAAGCTCGTGCTATCTGCAAACCTGCTGAAGTAGTTCCCAAACTAGCATACGCATTTATGGCCTTGGCATAGCTGCCGGTAGCGTAAAGGCTGTCTGCAATACCTATTCTTGGCTTCTGTGCGTTTAAATTAGATGCCAGGAAAACGAGGAAAACTAAGCGTATTCTTTGCAAAATATTATGGTAGTTTAAAGGTTATAGGAATAGAATACGGCACATCCACTTCCTTTCCCTTATGTTTTCCAGGTTTCATATTTGGCAGAAGGTCAACGATACGTTTGGCTTCATTTTCTAATAGCGCATCCGGACCTCTCATTCTCAGGTTTTGAACAACACCATCCTTGCCAATTGTGAAAATTATATTGACTCGCCCTTGAATTCCTTTTTCCTGAGCTTCTAGAGGATATCTAAAATTCTTACTGATATGTTTTTGCATCATTTTATTGAAGCAAACTCTTTTGTCCTCAACATCTTCACAACCTGGAAAAATAGGGATTTCATCAATTACGGAAAAAGGTACTTGAGTTGCATTGTTATAATTAACTTCTTCACTTTCATTTGAAGGTTCCGAAATTAATCTAAAACTAATAGGAATAGAAAAAGCTACTGCAACAGTTTTTCCTTTATGCGACCCTGCAATCATTTTAGGAAGTTTACCAATAATCCTACTTGCTTCGTTCGTTAGCAAAGAATCTGGGCCTCGCATTTTTAGATTAGTTATCAAACCCGTTTCATCTATGGTAAACATGGTATTGACACGGCCTTGAATTCCTTTTTCCTGAGCTTCCTGCGGATAATTAAAATTCTTACGAATGTGTTCTCTCATACTTTCAAAGAAACACCCTCGTTTATCTGCGTCATCGGCACAACCCGGAAACACCGGTACATTATCGACTTCGGAAAAGGAAATCACGATAGAATCATTGTTAACCGGATTTTCAACTGCCTCACTTTCCTCTAAATCCAAATCGAATACCTCAAAAGAATAGGCCGCATCGGTTACTACGAGACCCTTAAATTTGGATGTTTTAGTTTCAAATATTTCAGAAATCATAGTATTAAAAGCACGTACTTCATTACCCGAAAGATCTTTTACATCCTTAACCTCAAAGACGAACAACTCACTAGAAAAATTATCATTTACATCTAAAAGTTTTATGCTGGTACCGCCATTTTGAAACCTATTTTCAATGGAATACTGTAAATTCTTATCCAATACTTGAAAAGCCATTGTATGCTGAACATAGCTTTGATACCTACCCGTTGATGGCGTTCTTTTTTTTATCGTTTTAATTCGGTTAAAAAACGGAGCTTTGGCAGCTAATAAACTATCCATAACCATGGCAATTCGCCTCTCATGTAAAATTTCTCGCTCAAAGTAAGTTTCTTTGTTTAAAAGTTTGCCTTCTAAATAGTCCTTATGCTTTCGGCGCCAATCTAAAAAGACTTTATGAAAGCTCCCCATTTTAACGATTTCATTCTCAATTTCTGTGTTAATTTTAGCGATTAACACTTTGTCCTCTGGGGTTTGGTGCTGCAAGTCAACATTACGCTCTTGAGTTTCGGAAGATGTATAGGCTAACATCCCAAAAACTAAGGGGACTAATAACAAATACTTCAACTTAAAAATTCTCTTAGACTTTGATTTTTGTAACATGACGATTCGTTTTTTGATTAATGATTTTTTAAAAAAGTGATTGACGAAGGAAATATTCTGAGTCTGGAACACTTGGGACAGTAATAGATTGTAGTGTGCGGTGCGTTCCGTTTTGGGCAAATGAGCATCGGCAATAAACTCGTGTAGTTCCGACACTCTATTTTGATAGACATAGACCAAGGGATCGAACCAGCCTACAATGCGCATCAGTTCAAAAAATACCAAATCTAAAGAATGTCTTTGCTTTATATGCACGAGCTCGTGTTGGATGATACTTTTGTGTTCCCTCAACAGGACTTTATCCCCCAAAAATATCGACTTAAAAAAAGAAAAAGCCAACTCGCTGTTGTTTACCACAACTCTGGTAAAATTAGGAAAATGGGCTATAGTCCCCTGCGCTCGCAGTTGCTGTAACCGGTATAATTTATATCCAAAATAAAATGCAGCTAGCAACATACCTCCGTATAACACTCCTTCTTGCCAAGAGATTTGAAAAACAGAACTCGCTGTTCCTGTAGCTATAACTGCGGGGCTGTTGCCATTCCAAAGAAATTCTGAATACGGGAAATACTGTTCCGGAACAGTCGTTTTTAATGCTTCTATTTTTATCCATGGCAATACCAATGACACAATATATGTGGCTATCAAATAGAACCTGTTCCATTGAAAAAAGGTTTCCCGTTTTAGAAAGAAGTCATAAATGACCAGAAAGGCTAGTTGAAAGGCGATGCATTCTAGGATGTATTGTATCATGGCTTTTCTTGTTTTTCGATTTCTTTTAAGATGGATTCCAGCTCCGAAAGACTCATGTCATTCTTTTTCATAAAGAAGGAAACCATACTTTTAAAAGAGCCTTGAAAGTAGCCATCTACCAATTTATTAATGCTCTGGTTACTATAGTCTGACTTTTGAATCAGGGGAAAATATAAATACCCCCTACCTTCTTGTTGATGGCTCACAAATCCCTTGTCCTCCAAAATTCGCACAATGGTAGATACCGTATTGTAGGCTGGTTTGGGTTCTGGAAGCTGGTCGATTACTGCGGCAACATTACATTTTTCCAGCTGCCACAATACGTGCATTACTTCTTCTTCCGCCTTTGTTAACTGTTTCATGAATTACTATGTTTAGTTTCTATTCTCGCGAAGGCGGGAATTTTTTTATTATAATTTGATTGTTAATCAACCTTTAGTTCAAACTTTCTGGCATCTCCCTTTTTATTAGTAACGACGATAACATATCTTCCCGACTTCAATCCTAAGACTACTTCTTGACCTGCCCCATTCACCTCAACCATATCTAGCGGAACTGCCTGTTGTATATCTTCGCCATCTTTAAAAGCCATCACCAAGACAGGGAAAGTCAAATGCATATCTTTTATGGCAACCATCACTTTTTTATTTCCATTTTGAAACAACCAATTTGGCCTGCCTGCTAGATACTTTGTATTGGGATGAAACACAGCAATATCGGCCCAACTTTGATCACGTTTATATTTGTACGGACTCTTATTTTCATCAATTAATACGCTTGGCTCCCTTACTTTTAAGGCCTTTAAAAACCGATGATTATATGCTGGGTTGCTTTTTTCTGAAAATTGGACTTGGTTTATGGTAAATGGATCTAATCCTGTGTACTCCGCTAGTCTGCCCGCCATAGTCTTTCCCCAAGAATTGTAACTATATTCACCTTCCAGCACATGTGCAAAACCGCAATGTATTAAAGTTTTCCCCTCAACTACTGAATCCAAAACCTTTGTGATGTTTTTTGCCTGCTCTATTTCTCTTTCTTTTCCATTCTTGCTTGGACCGGATTCGTATGGAAAAATATAATACCCTAGCTCCAAAGCTGTTCGAACCAAATTACCGAATTGTGGGTCTTTAATATAAAATCCAGTATCTTGAATGGGGTACTTTCTACTGTTTAGTCCATCATCTAAATACGCGCCATTACCTAAAGCTTCCAATCCTAGATTTCTAAATCCAGTATCGTACAATTCTTGCAAGAGGGATTTTGTAAAACTGCGGTGCATGGCGTTATGGTGCGCTTCGTTGATGATAACAATTTGATGCTTTTTCGACTTCTCTACTATATAATTTGATGCATTAACCTTTTCATAACTGTTATTGATGGAATCTATTTGGAAATCAGTATACGTACTAACCTTTGGTGTCATAGCTGAATCCCAAGCTATTAATGCTTCTTTATAGCTTCCACTAGTTGCATAATCAGTGGCCGCCATCTGATACTTAAATCCTGTAAAATGTTCATTTTTGGTAGTGTCCGACGCTATTTTTTCTTCTATTTCCGCATTGAACAAATAATCTGTTTTAAATTCTATCGTTACTACGACTGGCTTCTCCTCTTGGCAAGAGACTAAAATAAAAAAACCGAAAAACATATAAAACCATTTCATTTAACTACTTTTTCCGTTCATTATTCAAACAAATATAACTAAACATTTAGTTTAAACTAATTTATTAGTTGATTATTAATTTGAGTAGCTACGAATGACTACTAAAAACCTTTACCTGCCACAGCTGTAACAAAATAGAATTATAGTAGTCCAATAGAAAAAATCTTACATGGATATAGCCTTATTGCTTATTGGTTTCCTTTTTATGCTTGTTGGTATTTTGGGTAGTTTTTTACCCCTATTACCAGGGCCGCCCATCAGCTGGGTTGGACTATTCCTTCTTTATCTTACTAAAGCTGTTCCAGATAATTGGTGGGTTTTGGGCATCACCTTGGCCATAGCACTTATTATTCTTGCACTCGACTATATTATTCCCGCTATGGGTACAAAGAAATTTGGTGGAACGAAAGCGGGGATGATAGGGACAACAATTGGGTTATTGGTTGCCCTTTTTTTTCCGATTTTAGGACCTTTAGGTATCGTTATTTGGCCGTTTGTGGGAGCGCTCGTAGGAGAATTATTGAACAAGGCTGATAAAAAAACAGCCACAAAGGCTGCTTTTGGATCTTTCCTAGGTTTTTTGACCGGTACATTTTTAAAGTTTATGGTCGCTATTGTATATCTAGGTCTTTTTATAACCAAAGCTTGGGCATACAAGGCGGCGCTTTTTCCCTATTTTGACTAATCTAGCCAAACGGTCTTATCCCCTATTGGTTTTCTGACCTGCTCGGCGAGTTCGCCCTCATAGTATCCCATGTAAAAAAAACCTAAACATTTTTCGCCTTCGTTCATAGGAAGAAATTCGTTCATATAGGTTACAAGTGAAGGTGAACTCCAATAACATCCTATTCCCATTTCGGCACAACATAGCCACATATTCTGAACGGCCATGGCTGTGGCTGCAATTTCTTCCCATTCAGGAACTGATTCCATAGGGTCTCGTTGCATACAAATAGCTATAATAGCACCCGCTTTTTTGGGGTTTTCAATGAGCTTTTTAGCTTTAAATTGTTTTGGTTTTGGCGTAACATCTATATAGGTATTGGATAAAAACTGGCCAAGTTGCGCTTGTTTATCCCCTTGCATCACTTTAAAGCGCCAAGGTTCGGTCATTCTATGGTTGGGCGCCCAATTGGCAGCTTCCAAGATTTTTTCGATATCAGCTTTTGCTATTGGTTTATCTATGTACTGTGCCGGAAAAACCGAACGGCGGTGCTTTATTAAATCAAAAATCATTCTATATTATTTTCTTTTTCTTGAAGATCCACTTAAAAGTAAATCCATGCAATTTTTTAACACAGGATTAGCATTTTCCTTCTTCCAAATAACAGATAACATAGCCCGCTGCTTGATATTTTTCAAATCAATGAACTTTACCCGCATTTGAAAACCTGCCTGCAATGCAGTAGGAACAATAGCGATACCAAGGTTGTTCTCAACCAACTTAAAAATGGTGTGTGCATGAACCGATTTATGTGACACTTTTGGTTTAAAACCAGCATCTGCACAAATGCTCATTATGGTATCATAATAGTAAGGACTATACTCCTGACTAAATAATATAAAATCATCGGCTGCAAAGCGCTCCATTCCCCTGTACTCTCTGGTCAACATTGGATAGCTCTCTGGCAAAACTAAAGAAAAGGTATCCTCAAAAACGGTTTGCATATGTAAATCTGAAGGGACCCTATCCAACCGCACAAAGCCAATATCCAATTCATTATTTAAAACAGCAGCTACTTGCTCTAAATTAGAACGCTCTTCTAAAGATGTTTTTATTTTTGGGTACTTTTCCTTAACTGAAACCAGTAATTCTGGAATTACATTTTGCATAGCCGAACCCAAAAACCCGATGCGCAACTCACCTGTGTCACCATCTCCAATGAGTGCTAACTCTCTTTTTGTCTCTTTTAACTGTTTAAAAATATCGGCTGCCCTATGCTTTAAATAATGCCCTGCAGGTGTTAGTTCTACTTTTTTGTTATTTCGCAAAAATAGCTTCGCTTGCAACAATTCTTCCATCTGTTTTATTTGCCTACTTAATCCTGGTTGAGATATAAAAAGCTTTTCTGCAGCTTTTCTAAAGTGCAACTCTTCCGCAACAGCTAAAAAATAGGTAAGGTGTCTTAATTCTATTTGAGTACTCATAGTTATCGATAATGAATCAAAATGGTATTGGTACTTATCAAACTTAAGTATTAAATTTAAAAAACTAAAACAATTTCAGATGGAACCTGTGTCAAAATCGTTTAAATTGGGTGAGGAGTGGCTTACTGCCAGTACTGCCCTACATATTGCAAAGGGTCATATTACAGTTGAACTATCAAAAGCCACTCGCAAAAAAGTAATTCACAGTTGGCAAATTGTGCAAGGTATTGTAGACAAGGGAAACCCCGTTTACGGAATCAATACAGGATTTGGTCCACTTTGCACCACCAAAATCTCCAAATCGGAAACTAATATTCTACAAACAAACATTTTAAAGAGTCACAGCGTAGGTGTGGGTAAACCAATATCAAAAACTATTGCTAAATTAATGCTCATACTAAAGGCACAGTCCTTAGCAAAAGGCTATTCCGGAATAGCGGAAACCACCTTGAACCGTATTCTTTGGCATATAGAAAACGACGCTATTCCTGTAGTTCCTTCTCAGGGTTCGGTTGGTGCGTCGGGAGATTTAGCTCCGCTATCGCATTTATTTCTTCCTTTAATCGGATTAGGAAAGGTGGTATATAAAAACGAAACAATGACCACGTCCAAACTTTTTGAACGTACAGGACTTTCTCCGCTCTCCCTGGGACCAAAAGAGGGTTTAGCGTTAATCAACGGAACGCAGTTCATTGCAGCGCATGCGGTAAAAGTGGTAGAAAAATTACACTCCGTATTATCCCAAGCTGATATCATTGGTGCCATGATGATTGAAGGCTTACAAGGTTCCGTCAAACCTTTTTACAATGAGCTACATGCCTTAAGACCATTTAAGGGAAATATTCATGTGGCCAAGCGTGTAAAACGTTTATTGAAAGGTTCCGAAATAATGGAGGATCATATTGACTGTGAGCGCGTACAAGACCCCTACTCTATACGATGTATTCCTCAAGTTCATGGAGCATCGCGTACCGCCTGGCTTCATCTAAAAGAATTGTTGGAAGTAGAATTGAACTCCGTTACGGACAATCCTGTAATCATAAATGAAGAACTAACCATTAGTGGCGGAAACTTTCACGGACAACCTCTAGCAATGGCTTTAGATTACGCCTGCTTAGCAGCATCGGAAATAGGTAATATTTCTGATAGACGTATTTACTTAGCCTTAGAAGGTAATAGTCCAGGAGTACCTAAATTATTAATGAAAGACACCGGTATTAACTCTGGCTATATGATTCTGCAGTACACCACGGCAGCCTTGGCGAGTGAGAACAAAGGGCTCTGTTTTCCGTCAAGTGCAGATAGCATCCCTACATCGCTTGGCCAAGAAGACCATGTAAGCATGGGCTCAATTAGTGGACGCAAAGCCTTACAGGTTATTGGCAACGTGGAAAAAATACTAGCTATTGAATTATTGACCGCAGCACAGGCCTTTGAATTTAGAAAACCCATGAAATCAGGTATATTTTTAGATGAAATTCACAAGGAAATAAGAAAAAAAGTAGCTTTTGCAGATAAGGATAGAGTTTTTGCCGATGATATTAAAAAAGGAATTAAAATAATTAAAAGTAAGACCATTATCAAGCTAATCGAACACATCAGTAAAAAAGAAGGGATATCTTTAAAAAGTAAGTTCTCCGAGGAATTTGAAGTATATTAAATAAAAAAAGGAAAATATGTTAGCTAATACAGGAACAAAAACTATTGAAAATTAGAATATCAGTCTGGGTGCAGTAGTAACCCTTCGATGCTAAGAAGCTCGCTCCAAGTCTGAGCACAGTCTAACAGAAAAAAGTAAAAAAAATGCCAGAATTAAAACTTATAGGTCCTTTTAAACAACTTATACCTATGACCGGTCTTCCATTAAAAGGAGCCCTTGCAGATGAGCAGTTGGTAGTTTTACAAGATGCCGGAATAATTATAGAAGGGGAACGCCTTAAAGAAATCGGAAATTTCCAAGAACTAAAAGCAAAGTTCAACGCCATCCAAATTCATGAACTACAGGGAGATCATACGTGCCTCCCTGGTTTTGTAGATGCCCACACCCATATTTGTTTTGGAGGCACAAGAGCCAATGATTATGCCATGCGGAATTCTGGAAACACCTACCTAGAAATTGCGAAAGCAGGCGGCGGCATTTGGGATACGGTTACCCAGACCAGAAAAGTAACTAAAACGGAGCTTGTAAAAGGAACTATAAAACGAGCTAACCGACACCTAAAAAATGGAGTCACTACCCTAGAAGTAAAAAGCGGCTACGGACTATCTGTAGCGGAAGAACTGAAAATGTTATACGCTATAAAGGAGGCCGATGAAGCGATTCCAGCAGACCTCATCACTACCTGCCTTGCAGCGCATATGCTTCCTAAGGATTATAGAGGAAGTGCTGAAAATTATTTAGAAGAAATAAGTAGTAAACTATTTCCAAAATTGAAATCGGAAAAACTTACGAATCGTATCGATGCTTTTGTAGAGGAAAGTGCCTTTTCGACCCTACAGATTGCTCCTTATTTTAAAAAAGCAAAAGAAATGGGATTTGATATCACGGTTCATGCAGATCAATTCTCTACAGGAGGAAGTACCGTTGCTGTAGCTTTTAGTGCGGTAAGTGCCGACCATTTAGAAGTAAGCACCGATAAAGAAATAGAATTATTAGCTAACAGCACTGTAATAGCTATAGCCTTACCGGGAGCATCCATAGGTTTGGGTTGCGCTTTCACGCCTGCTAGAAAATTACTTGATGCTGGCGGTTCATTAGCCATTGCAAGCGACCATAATCCAGGGTCCGCCCCAATGGGCGATTTACTAACGCAGGCTGCAATCCTAGGTGCTTTTGAAAAGCTTTCAAACGCGGAAGTCCTGGCAGGAATTACGGTTAGGGCAGCGGCGGCACTAAAATTAGAAGATCGGGGGAAATTGGAAGAAGGCAAACTGGCCGACTTTAGCCTTTTCCACACCGGTAATTATCAGGAAATACTGTACAACCAAGGTAATTTAAAACCATGTGTGGTTTTTAAACGAGGCGTTAAGGTGTTTGATAAGCATAAGTAAACGGAAAGCTTGAATTTAAAAGACTGCCAAAGATATGTATGGCGTAAAAAGAAAATAAAATGAATTTCAAAGAACAAATACTACAAGGCATACCATCGGAACTACCACCAAGAAAAGAGCGTTCAAAAGAGGTGAGTCACACTCCAAAACGAAAGGATATCTTATCTCTGGAAGAAAAAAAGCTGGCCATACGCAATGCCTTACGTTATATTCCCAAAGGGTGGCATGCAGAACTTTCTAAGGAATTTGCTGAAGAACTAAAAATATTTGGCAGGATTTACATGTACCGGTTTATGCCGGAATACGCGATGTATGCGCGCCCAATACATAACTATCCTGCAAAGACACTTCAAGCGGCTGCATTAATGCTAATGATTCAGAACAATTTAGACCCTGCCGTGGCACAACATCCGCAGGAACTCATTACCTATGGCGGTAACGGTGCCGTGTTCCAAAATTGGGCGCAATACCGCTTAACCCTACAGTATTTGGCTACGATGACCGAGGAACAGACGCTTCATATTTATTCGGGTCACCCTATGGGACTTTTCCCTTCCTCCAAGGAGGCCCCTAGGGTGGTGGTTACCAACGGAATGATGATTCCCAACTACTCAAAACCAAATGATTGGGAAAAATACAATGCGCTTGGCGTCACGCAATACGGACAAATGACGGCCGGATCCTATATGTATATTGGCCCACAAGGTATTGTTCATGGCACAGCTATTACGGTAATGAACGCCTTTAGAAAAGTGTTAAAGAACGATGAAACTCCTGCTGGAAAACTATTTTTGACCGCCGGACTCGGAGGTATGAGCGGTGCGCAGCCAAAAGCAGGAAACATAGCTGGATGCATCACTATCTGCGCAGAGGTCAATGCTGTGGCTGCCACCAAAAGACATGAGCAAGGTTGGGTAGATGAACTTATTTCAGATATGGATATGCTAGTAAACCGTACTAAAGTAGCCATCAAAAAAGAAGAAATAGTATCCTTAGCCTACGTAGGTAACATTGTAGAGGTCTGGGAGCGTTTTGATACAGAAAATATCTTTATCCATTTAGGCTCCGATCAAACTTCGCTGCACAATCCATGGGCCGGCGGCTATTATCCTGTGGGGTTACCCTTTGAGGAATCTAACAAATTAATGAGCGAAGATACTGATGCATTTAAAAGTAAGGTGCAGGAATCCTTGTGCAGACAAATGGATGCTATCAATAATCACACACAAAAAGGGACTTACTTTTTTGACTATGGGAATGCCTTTCTATTGGAAGCTTCTCGCGCTGGAGCAGATGTTATGGCAAAAAATAATATCGATTTCAAATACCCTAGTTATGTTCAAGATATTCTTGGACCTATGTGCTTCGATTATGGTTTTGGCCCTTTCCGCTGGGTATGCGCCTCTGGAAATCCCGAAGACCTCAGCAAAACAGATAGTATCGCATTAACGGTTATGCGACGCATAGAACAGACTGCACCATCTGAAATTAAGCAACAGATGCAAGACAATATCAAATGGATAGCGGAAGCCGAGCAAAATAAATTAGTGGTTGGATCACAAGCACGGATTCTCTATGCCGATGCCGAAGGACGCGCCAAAATTGCCGAAGCATTTAATCAGGCTATCGCTTCTGGAGCACTTTCTGCACCCATAATTCTTGGAAGGGACCATCATGATGTTAGCGGCACGGATTCTCCCTTTAGAGAAACCAGTAATATCTATGACGGTAGTAAATTTACGGCCGACATGGCCATACATAATGTCATCGGAGACAGCTTTAGGGGAGCCACCTGGGTGTCCATTCATAATGGCGGCGGCGTTGGTTGGGGCGAGGTCATCAATGGTGGCTTTGGGATGCTACTTGATGGCTCGGAAGAAGCTAGTAGAAAACTAAAAAGCATGCTCTTTTATGATGTAAACAACGGCGTATCACGAAGAAGTTGGGCCCGGAACAAAGAAGCTATTTTTGCTATAGAACGTGAAATGGAACGCACTCCAGAACTTAAAGTTACCTTACCTAATATTGTAAAAGATGAGCTCTTAAACGATTTATTCAATTAAAAAAACAACCTAAATCTACAAGTTTAGGAAGTTTATTTAGCACAAAGCAAATGTCAAGTTTGAATTGTGATAAATGAGCATCTTAATCTTTATTAGTCCTCTTTATCAATACGCTCAAATTTTCCGTCATTATGTATGATCAATTTATCACCGGTAAAAGGACTTGTGGTCCAAATAGTAAAACCAAAACTATTAATTTCTAACATAGGCGAAATCGGTTTTCCTAAAATCGATTTCGGTATTGTCGTAAATTGATTTCCTATGGGTTTCCAAACAACCTTTTGACCCTCCTCCTTTCTGTAATTCCGGTAAAGTTCGTATAAATACCATTTAATGTGTTCATCTTTAGGGATATCGAAACTAGTATCGACCCCAACGGCATCGGAAGAAAAATAGACATAGCCCCAATGTTCGGGTTCGTGCATATTTATAACGCCTTGCGGAGACCATACCCAATTATATTCAGGAAGGTAGTTACCGTTGACATCTTTCTTTCTGGAATACCTTTGGTCAGTCAGTTCGTAATCCCAGTTGACCCTAGAAAAATTTAATCGCCAGTATTTATTTTTTGGCACTACGGCCTTTCCAACCGGGCCTTTGGTAAAAGACCATGGAATAGCAATTTCTATACTCCAGCCCTCATCTATGTCCTTAGGGTCATTGAGTGTACCATTGATTTGAACGGCAGACTGTAACCCTTTAATATCCCAATTATTGAGAACATGGGAGCGGTTACGATACGGTTTGGATAAATATAGGTCCCATATCGTATTCAGGGCGTTGATTTCCAATTCATAATAATCATGTGTATCCCCATCTGGGTCAATGAAAATCTCAAAATCGTTGTTGTAAAAAATCACAGTATCCTTTTGTTTTAATGTTGCCCAGACTTGTGGTTCTTTTAGTTCTGCAAAAAAGTAAAGGTTATCCTCGTCCCAAATCATTTTAACCCTTGTCTGGTGCGTTGCTGCTTTCTCACCTTCGATATCCTTGAACAATTGGGACCATTGGGTTTTTTGCCAAGCTAACTCCGTCATTTTACCGTCCACCGTTATTGTTTCCGTCGTGTTGCACGCAACATAAGTTCTTGGCATATTTTGCGCCACTATCGAAATACATCCTAGGTACAAGGTAAAAAGGACAAGTGCCACGGTTTTTTTATATCTAATTGAAGGGTCGTGCATACGCATTGCTTTAAGCATCGTCATTAGTATTTTCATCATATCGACATTGTCTTACTTGCTTTAAGGTCTTTTTTAAAATTAATTCGAAACGTATACTGAACAATTAAAACATTTTTAATATCTGATTTAGAAATAGATAGAATGTAACAAAACCGATTAGTGTAAAATTTGTAAAATGATGATTTTTTTCAAACCTACAAATTCCCAAAATCACCTCTTTCCTATTCGGATGATTTTTATTCTATTGTTTTTAAGTATTTTAGTCACTTTTTATACTAAATACGAGCAAACTACCGAATTAAATTTTTTACAATAGAAATTTTGCTGTTTTTTGTTGGGTTAGGAATAAATTTAGACCAACAACAAGGTAACGTTGTTAAACATACAAATTGGCGAGGGTAATTATTGAGGTATGCAGATAAATAAAAGTGTAGGAGAATTTTTAGGAAAAACAGGGTCTTCCTCGAATTATGGAATAAAATACTGGCATCATATTGTTTTTTGGGGACTATATTTTCTTTTCAACACCCTGCGATGGAGCAGTATTCATGACGATTTTATTTATTCGTTAAAGACAAATTTAATCGGCTTTCCTATACATATGATTTTAGCCTATTTTAATGTCTATTACCTTATGCCAAAACTGGTATACACCCAAAAATATTTTTTATATACTTTGGGTATCGTTTCAGCAATTTTTGTAATGCTATTAATTAAGTATAATCTCACGTATAATCTGGTAAGTACCGATGTTTGGCCAGAAGGTCCCGTGGAAACTAACACCCTCACCTTTGGTTATGCAGTGCAGACCATGATTGGGGAGGTATATGTCATCTCTTTTTTTACTGCTATTAAATTGACTATTGATTGGCTAAAGGAAAGTAGTAAATTACATGATTTAGAACGAAGACAACTACAAACAGAATTACGGTTTTTAAGGTCACAAGTTTCCCCACATTTTTTCTTTAATACCTTAAACAATATTTATTCCTTAACCTTGGAAAAGTCAGATAAGGCCCCGGAAGTTATCTTAAAACTATCCGACCTTATGCGATATCTTTTATATGCTACCAAAAAAAGGAAACAAGATCTTACTAGCGAAATAGAATGTATTCAAAACTATATCGATCTAGAACGTATCCGCTTTGATGATTCTTTGAAAGTTAACATGCATATTTCTGGCGAGCTCAACAACTGTAAAATTGCTCCCATGTTGCTGATACCTTTGGTTGAAAATTGTTTTAAGCATGGCGCTAGTAAAAATATTGGAAAAATGCACATTGCCATAGATTTAAAGGTAACTAATGGTTTTATGACCTTTAACATTGCGAACACCATCCCCAATGCAAATACGTCTAGAGACTTACCAACAAGGGCAGGTGGCATCGGCTTGTCTAATGTAAAAAAACGATTAGAACTAGGTTATGACCAAAGCGATTATGATCTTACCATTTTTGAGGAGAACAATATGTTTAATGTAATACTTAAACTTAAAGTGATATGATATTAAAAGTTATAGCTGTAGATGACGAACCTTTAGCAATCAACATATTAAAAAATTATATTTTGAAGGTTAAGCAACTACAACTAGTAGAAACCTTTTCAAATGCAATGGACGCCTCCTCTTTTTTAAGGGATAACGATGTGGACATTATTTTTTTGGACATTAACATGCCCATGTTGGATGGACTGGAACTTCTGGGAACACTGCATAAAAAACCTTTTGTTATCATGACGACCGCCCATGAGGAACATGCATTAAAGAGCTTTGAATTAGAGGCAATAGACTATTTGGTAAAACCTATTTCATTACCAAGGTTCTTAAAATCTGTTGACCGGGTCATTGGTCTAAAGCAAGGTGCTCTCAAAGCCTCGGACAACGATAGAAAGGAGAAGCCTAGTATTTTCGTGAAGGTGGATAAAAAGAAACTCCAAAAGATATTCCTCGATGAGATCATGGTGGTGGAGAGTCTCAAGGACTACATCCGAATCATAACCCCAACTTCCAAGTATATTATCCATAGTACACTAAGTAGCTTTACGGATGATTTGCCCTCGAACCGTTTTTTAAGAATACATCGATCTTATACTATTGCTATAGATAAGGTAAGTGTGGTAGAAGGTAACAGTGTTGAAGTTGGTGGCCTAAGATATACCATCGGCAGAAGTTACCTGAACGATGCAAAAAGTAGAATCCTTCCAAATTTTAATATATGATGAGCAGATTATTAAGCGCTATTACCCAGGTTCCCTTTTTTCTTTCTATTGGTGTTTTATGTTTGTTTCTTAGGTGCAAAGAAGCACCAAAAGAAACTGAAGGTATAAGTAAACCTCCTAATGTGGTGCTTATATTTACAGACGACCAAGGGTATAATGATGTTGGGGTTTATGGAGCAGACGACATTGCAACGCCACACCTAGATCAAATGGCAAAGGAAGGAACCATACTTACAAGCTACTACTCAGCTCAAGCGGTATGTTCGGCCTCTCGAGCAGGTATACTTACAGGGTGCTATCCAAATAGAATAGGCATCCATAATGCCCTTGGGCCTGGAAATACCCATGGTATAAATGCTTCCGAGACTACATTGGCAGAAATGCTAAAGACACAAGGGTACGCCACTGCAATATTCGGAAAATGGCATTTGGGGCATCAAAAAGAGTTCTTACCCACCCGTCATGGTTTTGATGAGTGGTTTGGTATTCCGTATTCTAATGATATGTGGCCCTACCATCCCCAGCAAGGTCCAGTTTTTAACTTTCCCGACCTTCCGTTATATGAAAACGAAACTGTTATAGATACCTTGGAAGAACAATCTCAGTTAACTACTCAGATTACAGAAAGAAGTGTCGACTTTATTAATAGAAACAAGGATAATCCTTTCTTTCTATATGTTCCCCATCCACAGCCTCATGTTCCTTTGTTTGTATCAGACAAGTTCAAAGGAAAATCCAATAGAGGCTTATATGGCGATGTAATTATGGAAATAGATTGGTCTGTAGGCCAAATTCTAACTGCTTTGAAAGCCAACGGACTAGAAGAAAATACTATCGTAATTTTCACCTCAGATAATGGACCTTGGCTCTCGTATGGCAACCACGCCGGAAGCGCCTACCCGTTGCGTGAAGGAAAAGGAACCGCTTGGGAAGGTGGGCAACGTGAACCCTTTATTATTAAATACCCAAAATTAATTCCTTCGGGTAAGGTGATTGCAGAACCTGTCATGGCCATAGATATCCTACCCACTATTGCAGAGGAGACAGGAGCAAGCTTACCTAAAAATATCATCGATGGTAAGAGTGTTCTAAAATTATTAACGGGAGAGACCGACACAGGTCCTCAGGAAGCCTATTTCTTTTACTACAGGGTAAATGAACTATTTGGGGTACGCTATGGGAAATGGAAGCTATACTTTCCACACCGATATAGAACTATGGACGGAATGGAATTGGGCAAAGATGGCTTACCAGGAGACTACCGTATGATAGATATGGAAGAAATTGAACTTTACGATGTGCAAAACGATGTAAGCGAGACGAACAATGTAGCATCAAAGCATCCAGAAATAGTAGCTAAAATAAAACTGTTGGCGAACGATATGCGTTCCCGTTTAGGAGATTCCCTCCTAGAACTAGAGGGTACAGAAACTAGGGAAGCGGGGCAAATGGAATGAGCAAACCTTTCAAGTTTAAGGAATTTAGCATTCAACAAGACAAATGTGCCATGAAAATTGGTACGGATGGTGTTTTATTAGGTGCTTGGACTTCAGTGGAAGCTAAACCGAATACCATTTTGGATATAGGTGCCGGTACGGGACTAATTGCACTTATGCTCGCACAACGATGCGACGCAGAAAATATTGAAGCGATAGAAATTGATGAGGCTGCCTACGAGCAGTGTGTGGATAATTTTGAAGCCTCGCCATGGGCAGACCGGCTTTTTTGTTTTCATGCTGGCTTAGACGAACTGGTAGATGAAATAGATGAGCCCTATGACTTGATTGTTTCCAATCCACCGTTTTACAGCGAGGACGTTTCTAGTGGAGATGTCTCAAGAGATTTAGCTAGGCAAAACACTGCTTTACCTTTTAAGGAATTACTCCAAGGCGTAGCACAATTATTAGCCCCTAGTGGTTCTTTTGCAGTTATTATTCCATACAAGGAAGAGCTTCAATTTATAGATTTAGCATCACAATTAGGGCTTTACCCGCAACATATAACCAGGGTAAAAGGCACCCCTTCCTCCGGAATCAAAAGAAGTTTGCTTCAGTTTTCGTTTAACAAAAAAGAAGTTTTAAAAGATGAATTGACCATTGAAGTTCAAAGACATCAATACACCGAAGCTTACAGTGCACTAACGAAAGAGTTTTATTTGAAAATGTAGTTTTATTTTAATCTTTTTATTGGTCTTGTTAAACAAGTAGGACCACCACCACCTTTAACACTAATTTCTTTTCCGCTGTAAACAAGAACTTCACAGCCTACTTTTTCAAGTGCTTGCCTTGTTTTTGGATTGCCTGCTACCATAACACATTTTCGTGGTGCAATTGCTAAGACATTACAACCCATGCTATCAAACTCCTCTTCAGGAACCTCAACCAATTTATAATCCATTTCTAATAATAGATTTCTAAATCTAATAGGCATTAATGGAGAATAGACCACCGCCAAATCTTTATCAACAGGGCTAAAAATTGACATTAAATGAAATACGTCTTCAACACCTTTATAATGTGGTAAGTCTACCGTTATCACGCTAACACCTTGAGGGTTGAGTAGCGTTCTCAATTGCTCTATTCCATCAAGATTGGTTCTATAGGTGAGTCCAACAGCTAAGGTATTTTGGTTTAACCAGGCTACATCGCCACCTTCTAATGTGCCAGGATCTTGAATGGTTCCTAAAATAGGAATTCCATTGTCTAGAAAAGATTTTCGTTGTGCTTCTGGCTCCAACGCTCTTTCTTGCTTGCCCATGGTACAGATAATAATTCCTTCATTGGTTGCGATAGATGCATCTCGGCAATAAATTGCGTCTAAGGATAAATTAGTATCCATAGGAGAATAGATTATTTCAACACCTTTACCCTTTAAGATGTTTTCAAAAATCTCATATTCAGTATTTGATTTTAATAGTTTGGGTTTGCCTAAATAGTTTAGGGTCTCCCATTCGGCTTCTAATTTATCCTCATTTATGAAAGCATCAGAAGCGGTTTTTATAAAAACGGAACATAAGGGAAGGTATTCAGAATGACTCGTATACTTCATAATGTATTTTACTTTTTTAATCGATTTCTAAATTTCATCCAAACATAAAAAGGAATACCCGCAAGCAGTAACAAAAATCCGTAATAAACTGCTTTTTCGCCAGCACCGTATATTGCCCATAAAGAATAGCTAAAGGCAAGGCTAGAAAGCGTCACTTCTGGTAACCATTTAAGGTTTGGGGATTTGCGCTCAACTAAAATTAAAATATAAGCTGCGGCAGTGAATAAATATGGAATTAAACAGCAAAGCGTAGTGAGTAGAATTATAAATTTAAACTGCGCTACCAAACCCTCAGAATAGTTCATTACCATGACCAGTGAGGTTAAGATGCTCCCTATAATAATTCCCAAAACAGGAACTTCATTCTTATTTTCTCTTCTGAATACTCTAGGAAATAAATCATCTTTTGCGGTTGCCATTGCTATTTGACCTTGTATCAATATCCAACCATTTAAAGCGCCAAAAGCAGCAATTGCTGCCCCAAAAGCAGCTAGATTTCGACCCCATTCTCCTGCTATTATATGCATCGCATCAGCAAAAGGAGCAGGCGATGTTGATAAAATATCCGATGGTATCATTCCCATAATGACAACCGTGCTTAACACATAAACTAAAGTGGTGATTATGGTTCCTAACATGGTCGCCTTCGGTACTGTTTTCTCCGGGTTTTCGATGTTTCCGGCAGGTATCGTTGCACTTTCCACGCCTAGATAGGCATATAGCGTTAAGGTTGCTGTTATGGCAATAGCTGCCATATCAGTTTCTCCACTCGAATTAAATGGAATAAAATTGTCAATATTGAAAAAAAAGATGCCACTAATAATAACGAGTATCAAAGGAATCAATTTTAATACGGTGGTTACTACTTGTACCTTACCAGATGCGCGTATGCCCCTAGCGTTAATCCATGTTAAAAACCATATAGTTACTAGTCCTAATAAAACGGCATAAAGGGTGTTTGTCTCCAGAACCGGAAAAAAAACACTCAGCGCACTAACAAAAGCAATAGTAATAGCAGCATTGGCAACCCAGGTAGATATCCAATATCCCCAAGCGACCAAGAAGCCAGCAAAATCCCCTATTCCCTCTTTTGCATAGACATAAGGGCCGCCATTTTTATTTTTAACAAGGGTACTTAATTTTCCAAACACCGAAGCCAATAATAACGCCCCTACTGAAGAAAAAAGCCATCCATAGATACTAATGCCTCCATAGGAAGCTAAGGCTGCTGGCATTAAAAAGATACCGGCTCCAATCATATTCCCTACAACTAACGAAGTGCAGGTCCATAAACCTATTTTTTTAGTTTCATTACTCATTTAACTGTGAAGTTCTTTTAGGTGATAATTGGTTACTTTTGAAAAGAACCTTGCCTAATTTACAAATTAATTAGTTATGGATTATAGCTTTCATATAGATGCTGACATTTCCAAAGCAGAAACACTGCCGTCCTCTTTTTATAGAAACCCTGAGGTTTTTGAAGCGCTGAAACAATCCATATTTTATAAATCTTGGCAATGGGTTGGCAGTACACAAGAAATAAAAGATACTTCGAATTCACATCCTTTTATTTTGTTAGATGGTTTCTTAACTGAACCCATGCTGTTAACTAAAGATACTGATGAGGTTATATATTGCTTGACTAACGTTTGTACACATCGAGGCAATCTTTTAATTAATACACCTAGGAAAACAAAAAAAATAGTCTGTGGATACCATGGTAGACGTTTCGCACTTAATGGGAAATTTGAACATATGCCAGAGTTTAAAGAAACCCAAGATTTTCCAAGACTTTGCGACAGTTTACATCAATTTCCATTACGAAAATGGGGACCCTTTTTATTTGCAGGTCTAAACCCAAGTTTTGATTTTCAAGACGTTATAGATAGTATGAATGAACGTGTGGGGTTTTTACCATTAGATGAATTTAAACTTGATAAGAGCAGAAACAAGGAATATATGGTCAATGCACATTGGGCTCTTTATTGTGATAATTATCTTGAAGGTTTTCATATTCCTTTTGTGCATGAAGGTTTAGATGCTGCTCTTGATTATGGCAGTTATGATACTATTTTGTACGATCATTGTACTCTTCAAATTGGTTACGCGAAGGAGTCTGAAGCGGTTTTTGAGTTACCGGCAGGCCATCCAGATTTTGAGAAACAAGTAGCAGCTTACTATTACTGGGTTTTCCCCAATATGATGTTCAATTTTTACCCTTGGGGGGTATCCATTAATCTGGTCCAACCATTACATATGAAGAAAACTAAAGTGTCATTTATGAGTTATGTCTATAAGGAGAACAAACTAGATAAGGGAGCTGGTTCTGGGTTAGACAAGGTGGAGTTAGAAGATGAAGAAGTCGTTGAAGGTGTGCAGAAAGGTGTACAATCCCATTTTTATAAAGCAGGAAGGTTTTCACCTACTCGGGAAAAAGGAGTACACCATTTTCATAAGCTATTGGCGCAATTTTTAAACGCTTAAACCGTTATTTCAACACAGACACTACATGTTTAATACAACAATTAGTCTTTCTAATGTTATATTTTTTCTATTTATCTTTGATGAAAATTGTAAAGTATGAAACCTGATTTATTTGAAGCCCCAGATTATTATAATATAGATGATTTACTTTCCGATGAACATAAATTGGTCCGTGATGCCGCACGCCAATGGGTAAAGCGAGATGTCTCTCCGATTATTGAGGAATATGCCCAAAAGGCTGAGTTTCCAAAGCAGATTATAGGTGGCCTTGCGGATATTGGTGCTTTTGGTCCTTATATACCAGAAGAATATGGTGGCGCTGGTCTAGATCAGATAAGTTATGGACTTATAATGCAAGAAATAGAGCGTGGTGATAGCGGAGTACGATCTACAGCTTCTGTACAGTCTTCATTAGTAATGTACCCTATATACGCTTATGGCACAGAAGAACAGCGAAAAAAATACCTACCCAAGCTAGCGAGTGGCGAATGGATGGGCTGTTTTGGACTTACGGAACCTAATCATGGCTCAAACCCAAGTGGTATGGAGACAAAATTCAAGGATATGGGTGACCACTATCTCTTGAACGGTGCAAAACTTTGGATATCTAATTCCCCATTTGCTGATATTGCAGTTGTTTGGGCAAAAAATGAAGAAGGAAGAATCCATGGTTTAATAGTTGAGCGGGGTATGGAAGGTTTTTCTACGCCAGAAACACATAACAAATGGTCACTTCGCGCATCGGCTACAGGAGAACTAATCTTCGATAATGTAAAAGTCCCTAAAGAAAACTTATTGCCTAACAAAACAGGCCTGGGTGCTCCATTAGGATGTCTGGATTCTGCACGTTATGGTATTGCTTGGGGTGCTATAGGTGCTGCCATGGACTGTTACGATACGGCGTTACGATATGCTAAGGAACGCGTACAGTTTGGTAAGCCTATTGCAGCTTTTCAGTTACAACAAAAGAAGCTTGCAGAGATGATTACAGAAATTACCAAAGCACAGTTATTGGCATTAAGACTAGGGCAATTAAAGAATGAAGGCAAAGCTACTACTGCTCAAATTTCCATGGCTAAACGTAACAATGTAGATATGGCCATTAAAATTGCACGTGAAGCGCGGCAAATATTGGGCGGCATGGGAATTACAGGCGAGTATAGTATTATGCGACATATGATGAACTTAGAAAGTGTGATAACGTATGAGGGAACACATGATATTCATCTGTTAATTACGGGTGCTGATATTACAGGATATCCAGCGTTCAAATAACATAACCTATTGTTTAGGTTAACGTAACACCAACTCCATGTGAACGACTTATTTTTATAATGTTCTTATGGAACAGATGTTCATATTTTAAGTTAGTTAGTACAAGCCGATGGAAGCATCGGCTTTTTTATACCATATACCGAAATGTTTTTCTATTTTGTGTGGCATCCAATTTATTATAAAAACAATGCCTTATTTCATATTTAAGGTCATGATTAATTTGATAATTAATTTCTGATTTTTCAACTTCTAAACCATGTGAAACGCATTTAAAACAAAATTGTCTTCGTTCACAACAGAACTGCATGGGTTCACAACAATAAGTTTTACAACAGGTAAAAAGAAGGTATTTTTACTATGTAAGAAAAACGAATAAACTTTTTTCATTTTCATATAGTGTTCTCGTAAAAGAGTCCGGTTCGAAACAACCGGACTCTTTTTGGTTTTAAACATTTTTAAAAGTGGAAGCCTCCTATTATTTTCTTACGCTACTGCTTGTCAGCTTTAGCAAAAATTCAGATAGTGGTCTTAATCTGCTACAGCCAAATTCCAGTTATTAGGAAATCAGAAATTCTTAAAGAAGCGAAATTTTTATTAACACTAGTATTGTAACCAAAGTAACTAAACTGCTAGATTTAAATAAAAGGCCTCCACTCTTGGAAAGGGATAAAAGGATGGGTGCTATGTCTCTTTTCTTGTTAAAGGCTAGCGGAAAACAAACGTTTTAATTCCGTTTCCATAAATGGAATTTTATCCAAAGCTTTTTTTGAAAAATCAAACAGGCTTATACATCGGTCTAAATTCTGGTTTTGATAAGTAACCTTGTAGTACCTATTGTTTTCCAGATAATCCGTTAGCGCCCTAAGACCGTGAATGAAAGGCATAAAAACTGCGCCCATGGGCAAGGATTCTAATTCTTCCTCACTTAAAAAAGAAGGATTGCTGGCAAGTCCTTCTACGAATGAGGTAAACAAATAGTCTTTAAAGCAGATGTGGCTTAATTGTTTTTCGTCTTCAGGTGCTGTATTAACTACAGTTCTAATAGCATCGCCAAAATCATAGAAAAAATACCCTTTCATAATCGTATCCAAATCTATAAGACATAGTCCTTTACCCGTTTGCTTGGAAAATAGGATGTTGTTTAATTTGGTGTCGTTATGGCATACGCGCAATTTTAACCCATCTAACTGTATGTCTTTTAAAGTGTTTAATGTTTCTTTAGCAAAAGCTATGTGAGCATGAGCGGTTTCTAATTTAAAAGTGTCTGCAGTAGCTAACGCACTCTTAAACTGTTGCTCCCTTAAACTTAAATCGTGAAAACGTCGAATGGTATCCGTATATTCTAAAAGATTCTGGTCTTCTAGGAGTAGGTGAAAGTTTCCTATTATCCGCCCCGCCTCAAAGGCAGTTTCTTCTTTTTCCGTAGTATTATAGGTGGTACTATCCACAATAAAACTCATTAACCTCCAATAACCCGAAGTCACCTTAATAAAATAAGAACCGTCCCTAGTTTTTAAAAGTCTAATTTCGGAATAGTCCCTTTCGTTCAAGACTTTCAAGGCACCGGAAACATTTTTCATTAATCCACTAACATCAGGAAAAACAGCGTGGTTGATACGCTGGAGAACATACATGGGTTGATCCTCGTTACACACCAAGAACGTTTCGTTTATTAAGCCAGCAGTGAGGGGTTGAAATCTAAATTGTTGCTTTTCTACTACAAAACACCCCAGAAGTTCTTGAAGATCTTCTGACGTATATGTGCTATTTGTTAATTCCATAAAGGAGAAACATACTGCCCTTGGTTGGTTTTGTGTTGCAAACTTTCGATAGCCGTTTCTTTATCGCTGGCATAGGTTACGCCAAACCAATCGCCACCAGATGGAATACATTTCACCTCTATTTCTTTTGCTTGAAGCATCTCTTGTATCATAAAAGGCAAGTAGAGCTCGCTATTGGCAATTCGTTCATCATCATTTAAGAAAATTTTAAATTCCGATTCAATTTTCGCAAAAATAGATGGTCTGCATATCCAAAAATTCATACTTGCTTGTTCATCACCGGTAAATTCCAAACCAGTATCCTCGTCTAGGACTATCTGTCCTTTTTGAACTAGTTTTAATCGTTCCTCTACAGATAATAAATTATCACCCGATACTTTACAAACCCCCCTAGATACCGACCCGTGTTCAGATAGCGTGTTTTTTAAAGTGTACCCTAATAAAGCGTATGCACTGTTATCAGATTTGATAAAATCGGCTGCTTTCTTATACGCTGCTTGTCCGTAGAAATCATCAGCATTAATGACCACAAAAGGGCCATTGATTGCGTTTCTTGCGGTCCAAACAGCATGTGCAGTGCCCCAAGGCTTCTTCCGTTCTCCTGTAAATGCAATACCAGCGGGCAAATCACTTATTTCCTGTGCCAATACATCAAGTTTTATGTTTTTCGGTAATCGTTCGCTTAGGTATTCATGTAAGAAGTGTACATTTTCCGCCTTGGTAATAACCACGATTTGATTAAAATCATTTTTAATCGCATCATAAATAGCAAACTCCATTAGGAACTCCTCTTTAGGGCCGAGTTCATCAAATTGCTTTAATTTTCCGTATCTACTGCCGCTTCCAGCAGCCATTAAAAGTAATGTCATGGTTGTTATATTTATAGTGTAAAAGTAAGGATTGTCTTTAAAAAACACTGCGGAAGTTAGATGTATGGTGTTTTAATAGGGTAATAACTATAATAATAAACAGCATATCTTGTCCAATGATGCAAGTTTTTCATAAATTCAATGCATAAATCCAACATACTGATATGAGCTCAAGACGTAATTTCATTAAAAACACATCACTTGCTGGAGCTGGACTATTTGCGGTACCAGGTTTTACTAAAAACATATACAGTGCCGCAGACAAGCTTAATGTCGCAATGATTGGAGTCGGATTACGGGGAACAAATCACTTACAAAATTTGTTATTACGTAAAGACGTAAATATTACCGCTATTTGTGATGTTGACCCTGTTAGAATTACGCTTGCCAAGGATTTGATTTCAAAAGCAGGCGCTAAAGTACCGCAGGTATTTGGAGCTAGTGATTACGACTACAGAAATTTATTAGAGCTTAAAGAAGTAGATGCCGTTATTATTGCCACACCGTGGTTATGGCATACTCGCATGACGGTAGACGCTATGAAAGCTGGTAAATATGCAGGAGTAGAGGTTTCTGCTTCCAATACCTTGGAAGAATGTTGGGATTTAGTGAATACGCATGAGGCTACTGGGACCCATATGATGATTATGGAGAATGTGAATTATCGCAGAGACGTACTCGCTGTTTTAAACATGGTAAAACAAAACGTTTTTGGAGCGTTGGTACATTTTAGGTGCGGTTACCAGCACGACTTACGCCATATAAAATTTAACGATGGGAAAACAGCCTCTGGTAAAGGTGCAGAGTTTGGGAAAAAGGGGATTTCCGAAGCCAAATGGCGTACGGCACACTCGGTAAAAAGAAATGCTGATGTGTATCCAACACACGGCCTAGGTCCTGTTGCAGCTATGGCAGATATCAACAGGGGAAATAGATTTATGTCTTTAACGTCGCATGCAACAAAGGCAATAGGATTACATAATTATATTGAAAAGGTGGGAGGAAAAGACCACCCGAATGCTAAAGTTAAATTTAAGCAGGGTGATGTTATTACCACTACTATTGATACTGCAAATGGGGAAACTATTATTATTACACATGATTGTAATTTACCCCGACCTTACTCCTTAGGGTTTAGGGTCCAAGGTGCAAATGGTTTATGGGAGGTAGATGGAAATAGAATATATATAGAGGGTCAATCTGAATCACATAGATGGAGTGAAGCCACGGAATGGTTGAAAAAATATGACCACCCCCTTTGGAAGAAATACGGCGAATATGCTTTAGATGCTGGACACGGTGGAATGGACTTCTTTGTTATGAACTCTTTTATAGAATCTGCAAAAGCTAACATAGCTCCTCCAATGGATGCTTACGATGCTGCCGCTTGGAGTGCTGTAACTCCGTTGTCTGAGCTCTCTATAGACAATAACGGTGAACCTCAAGATTTTCCTGATTTCACTAGAGGTTTGTGGATAAATCGTCAACCTTACGAATGGATGAAAGAAACGTATTGAATTTGTTTGTTGGTTTCACTGAATAAAATCAAAAAACAAAAGGACGCATAGCGATAACCCTTTGGTTTTTGATTTTGTGCAATATCTAATACATATTTCTTTTCTGTAACATATTCTGACGCGCTTATTATTATAATAATGTTAATTAAAGTACTAAATAATAAGAATTTAATATTTTAATAACATATATGATAAGATATAATTAATATATTTAGTTGTGAATTAAATAATTAAGCTATGAGGAATTTTATATGTATCGTTGTAATTACTGCTTTTTTGAATACCGCATTTGTTTCTGCAAATGATATTCGAGATACTGAACCAAAGAATGCAAGAGCATTAACTAGTCAGATTTATGGAATGCTAGGAGAAGATTGGATTCCGAATGAAATTAGAGGACAAAAGGCCGAAGTCCGCCTTGCGGTGGATGGTAAAGGTATAGTCAGTATTTTATCTATAACTACCGAAAGCGACATGCTTGCCAAATATCTCAGAGAGAATATAGATTTTCAGGAGATTAGAAAGGGTAGTTACGTGGAAGGAATAATTTATCGTGTACCGATTGAAGTAGTGTTGTGAAAAAATTAATTGGCTCGCGAAAGAAGGAAATAGATGCTTTACTAAATTTTTAATGTTACTATATCAAATTTAAAAAGGCACTAGGGATGTGTTATAGTATTTGGGAAATTGGAAATTAAAGTAATTCGTACTTTAATTTCTGTTTCAGCTAGCTTTTGATTCGTTAGCAACCTCTTCTAACGTGGATTTTCTCTTAATTTTTAGAGCGGACTTTTTTCTAAGTGGTGCATCTAAAGTTCTTTTTTCCCTATCCATCATAAAACTTCTCGATTTAAAAATATCAGGTGCGTACGAAACTGCCAGTGCGCTAAGTCCTATTCCAATTAGAGCAACTGGATTGACGAAAAACTCACTGAAGGAGAAAATACCTATAATCAGAATGGTGGAAAAGGGTAAGGAGCACGCCAATATATTTACACCAAAATTAACATCAAATGTTGGTTCAGGATGTGCATCCTTTTCTTCCATAGAATTAATTGCACTCATGTGAGCAAAAGGCCAAAAACTACAAGAACTTTGTGGAAATACTACCAATAGCAAGAGCATCGCTGGGGTTAATGAAGGAATGCTAAAAGCTACAAGGGCAGATAGACAGAATGCAATACCAGCACGTCTCAGGAGCATGGAAATGATAATTCTAAATTCCCCCGATTTAACACGAACGGCCATACCAATAAAAAGTAATACCAATGGTGTCATGAGTACTTTCATACTAAGTACGGTATTTTGTAAAAATGAGGGTAACGAATTTAAGTGCCATCCAAATCCTAAAAGTAATAACCCAAGAACTATAATCATATTAATAGGTTCATTTATCAGAGATAAAACTAAACTCTTTATTTTATTTTTGGAGGAATCTAAGTTATCTTTTATTGCTCTTTTGTGATACCAATGCATGGCTAACATATAAAGCAGAATAAGCCCAAATATTTTATTTCCTACGTCTGCCAGAGCAGCTAGAGCAAGTGAATCATCTCCTAGGTAGACAACAATAAATGGAAAACAAGATAATCCTGGAGCAAGAGATGGTAAGAGCATTATTAACGTACGTTTCTTGGCATTTTCGTTTTTTGGAAGGGATACCGAAAGAAAGTATTTTGAAGCGAGTAACATTATTAGATTAAAGGTTAACGCTAAGAAAGGAAAAATTAATAGTGTTCCTTTTAATTCTATTTTGAGCAAGGCAACAAAGATTGTTGCAGGTAGGGCAACGCTTAGTATTAGTACCTTAACTCCTTTTAAATCTTGTTTTGCTACCTTTTTTTGCAAAAGTAGTCCCAATCCAATAATAATCAAGAGTTCCAATGTTTTTTGAAGGGCAAAATTCATAGATATGAAGGCTTAGAGATTATTTTTTATTTTAAATAGGTATAGATTAGCCCTAAGGAGTTAGACTAAAGATGATTTTCAAGGCAATTATCTAAAGAATCCAACTCCAGGGCTAATTCAAACTTAAACTAGCACTTTTTCTAGCGCATTAGTAAATAGCTTCATCTCGTCCATAGTGCCCATGCTCACGCGACACCAGTTTTTACCATAGATTTCAAAAGCCCGTACACCGACTCCTTCAGCGGTCATTTCTTCCAAGAACGCTTTTCCTTCCATCTCAATAGGGAAAATTATAAAACTTGTAGAAGAAGGCACATAATCAAACCCCATTCTCGTAAGGTTTTCGTAGACATATTCTCTACAGGATTTGTTCAATGTAATTGTCTTGTTTTTGAATTCAGCGTCGTCCATACTAGCCATAGCCGCATGCACTGATGGTAAAGATATACCCATACCACCACGTGTTATTTTTTGTATGATTCCCAAAGTTTCTGGTTGTGCAACCATGTATCCAACACGTAAACCTGCCATACCTTGAATCTTAGAAAAAGTACGCGCAATCATAACGTTCTTACCCTCATTAATCAAAGAGACCATACTCTTTTTTAAACCTTCACCAAGGAAGCCTAAATACGCCTCATCTACAAAAATTGGAACTTTCTCAGCAACTCGTGAACAAAAATCTAAAAGTGCTTCATGTTCTGTAATACTTCCTGTTGGGTTATTTGGATTACAGATATAAACCAATTTAGTGTCTGCATCTATAGCGGCCTCCATACCCGCCAAATCATGAGACCAATCATCTTTCAATTTTACTGGTTTCCAAATTGCGCCCGTAGCCTCTGCAACTTTAATTAAAGACATATATGCTGGGTCAGCAGAAACAATGTTGCCCCCATTTTGGAAAAATACCATTGCCGTTTTTTCTAACAAATCAGAAGAACCAGGACCCATCATAATATGTTCTTGCTTAACCCCTTCCTCTAGAGCAATTTTATCCATTAAAGTATATAACTCCTTCCATGCATAACGGTTACCTCCTGCAGCATACTTTTGCATAGCAGCTACCGCCATTGGCGATGGGCCAATTGGGTTTTCATTAGCATTCAATTTTGCCAAAAGTTCAACAGGTGCTTCGAGTGTATAAGGCAAATATTCTTTAAAAAAAGGGGTGTAAGGAATATTTCCTTTACTGTCCATGTTAATGGGTTGTGTAGGAAACGCTCCATAGGACAAATACGGTGCTGCCATAACGCCCGCAGCGGTAAGAACGCCTCTTTTGAGCCAATCTCTTCGGTTTACATTTGTGTTCATGTTTGCTATATTTAAGTTAAAAATTTCTAGTTTGAATCTACTGGCTCTGCATTTATACCTAAATCTCCGGTAGCCACTATCGTATCATCTGATGGGCTTAAGTAAATACTGATATGAGAGTCCATAGTGGTTATCGTGTCATAAAATCCAGTATCACTAATAAGAAAGAATTTGCTTTCGCTTAATTCACCCGTATCCCCGGATACTTCATCAAGGGTAAGCATAATAGACCCGTCTAATCCAGCGGCTCCCTCTAAAACAAGTGCTGGATGCAAAAGACCAGGAATGGTGTTATACAGAGATATTTGAACGAGTGTTTGGTCCAGACTGGTTTCCCAAAAAACAATTCTTCCATTTACATTTGATCCATCAGGATCTGTTGAATCAATAGTATACGCCGTAAATTCTGTAAGCGTTCCGCCGCCAGAGGCGGTAGCTGTTTCTGCTTCTAGACGTTCTAAATCACAGGAGCTGAGTAAAAGTAGCATTACTGCTATTAAGGATAATCGTGTTATATAGGTCTTCATAATATCTTTATTTTTAGGTGTCAATTAAATGCTTTAGAAGCTTATTGTCGCTCTTACTAAATAGTTAGCTCCAAGTGATCCCTGTTGTCCATTGCCGTACAGGTAAAATCCTCTTTCTTCAGATCTATACAAATCAGGATAATTATTAAAAATATTTTGCCCTGTTAAAGTAAGTGATAGGTTCTTTGTTGCAGCATACGTTATTCCTAGGTCCGTAGTGAACTGTGCTGAAAAAGCTTGATCTGAAAAGCCTCTAGTGCCCGCACCTCCGAAGTTTATATCTGTAAGGTTTCCTTCACCATCGTCTATTCTTGAAATTTCACCGAAATAAGTACCTCTTAACATCCCAGACCATTTACCCAAGCTATATGTTGCAGAGCTTATAAAATTCGTAGTTGGCACCCCTTTTTCATATGCACCTACTACGGCACGATCAATGTAAAGGGCTTCAAGGTCTTGGTCGGATAATGCGGTATTCAAATCAGGAACGTTGGCCCCTTCAAAGGTTCTTTCTGATAAGATTGCAGCAAAGTTTAAATTTAACATACCCTCACCAACACGATCAGAATAATTCGCTACTATTTCGACCCCTCGCGTACTTACATCTCCTCCATTGATACGAAAACTTGCCAATCCAGAACCGATTAAGGGTTCTAACACAGGAGCATCCGTAGCGCTGAAGTTGCCGGTCGAAAACAGGCGGTCTTTGATATCTATTTGATAGGCGTCAATACTAAGCTCTAATTTATTGAACAATTTTGTAGTAACACCCAAAGCGAAATTCATAGACCTTTCTTCTTGCAGTTGGTCTATGCCGATAGCTTTGGCAACAGAACTATTATTCGGATAAAGCGTCCCATCAAAAGGTTCTAAGTCAACAAAGAAGGTAAACGTGTGCGAATAATTCAATTCTTGTAAAGAAGGCGCCCTAAAGCCATTACTTAAAGAACCCCTTATAGCTAAATTATCGGTTATAGAATACCGGGTGGCGAATTTACCCGTGAAGACGCCACCGAAATCAGAATACTGTTCTGTTCGTACCGCGCCACTTACAAACCACTTATCCGTAACATCTAATTCCAAATCCAAATAAAGACCAGTAACCGAACGGAACTGATTTGCTTCGTTCTCGGGTGCAAATCCTCTAAAACATTGGCAATTAGGGCTATATTGCAATACAGGATAAGAACTGACACCACCGTAAGGCAGTACTAACGCATTCCCTTCGCTACCAACTATTGGATTCCCTCCCAAATCTTCCAAAGGAAAACCGTCTGGACCAATGAGTTCTTGATTGTCTTCTGTTGCTGTAAAAACACCAGCATCCCCAGCTTCAAAACTTTCAGGTTGCCCTCGTTCTATAATATAATTTTCTAACCTCAGCTCCGCTCCCATTGCAATATTCAATCCAGACAAAACATCTGGATAGAATTTGGAAAGGTCAAAGTTGACCGTATTCTGCGAAAATTTATGAGCACCTAAATCCATTTCCGTAGGTGACTCCGACTGTAAGCTAGCATTAAACGTGTTGAACTGGCCATATCTTTGATTGTTGGTTCCAAAGGTATTGCTGAAATCAAAGTTCCAATCCCCCAGTTTCCCTTTAACACCGCCAGTAAAGCCAATATTGGTTTGTGTAATAATCATTTGAGGTCTAAAACCATTAGGGTATAAATCATAATTGAAACGATCATTTTGCGCCGCCCTGCGGTAAAAACAGCCAAATCCATCGGTATTTTTATAGCCAAAATCTCCAAAAGAATAAAAACTAGTTTCAGAATCTTTGGATAGCGGAAGCTCTAAATTATAGCCGACGGAACCTAACATAGTTACAGGTAAACCTGCAAAAGTAGATACGTCCCTCGCTGTAAGACCTCGTGCAGCCAGCAAGCCAGAGTCGGTCTGAAGTTCAGCGGCAAGGGCTGCATCTCCAGTAGTCTGTGCAGCCAGTAGCTCTGGGTTGGTAATAATAGGATTGCCCTGCGTATCTGTTCTTTCGTTGTTTAAATACGAATTTCCGTAAGGGGTTGCACCGCTTATATTCGGTCTAATGGCTGCTTCATTTTGGCGATACATTCCAGTTACATTAAAGTACCCGCCATTTTCAAAGGATAAACCATAGTTGGCTCCAAGTTGATGGGTTATTCCATCCAGGCCGTCTGTATCTTCAAGTAATGCTTGATCGGATTCACTAATGTTTGAATCACCTAAATCAGGATTACTGTTCGTATAAAATCCCGTTGAGTAATTTGCGGTAAACTTGTTGGTACCTTTTTTAGTAACTATATTGATTACCCCAGCAATCGCGTCCGAACCATATTGGGCCGATGCACCATCCCTTAAGACTTCTATTCTATCGATTCCATCGGCAGCTAAGAAATCCATATCTACCGAATTTGAAGTACCTCCTGTTGCCGTGCCAATTAATTGTGCCCCGCTGTGGCGCCTTTTACCGTTAACAAGGACTAAAAGTTGATTTGGACCCAAACCCCTTAGCGAAGGTGGTGAAACAGCTGAACTAAGGTCACCACCCTGAGAACGCACTGCCGTAAATGAAGGTGCTGAAGCAACCAACATCTGTGCAACGTCTAATTGTGGCATATTTATCTGCTGCTTGCTAATACTAATTACATCAACAGGTGCTGCAGTTTTCAATTTAGTTCTTGCCTGGCCTCTCGTACCTATAACAACAGTTTCGGTGAGTTGTTCTGCAGAAGCTTCAAGTTGGGTATTGATAGTGGTCTTGCCATCAATTTTGATTTCTTTCTTTCCATATCCAATGTATGAAAACACAAGAGTTCCTAAACTTGGGGCATCTATGGAGTAGTTGCCATCAAAATCAGAAATAACTCCCTTAGTGGTACCCTTAATTAAAACGTTAACGCCCGGAAGCGGACCAGTTTCATCGGTAATATTTCCAGTAATACTTATATCCTGAGCTCGAACGGCTGTCATTGAGCCTATCACAAACAAGGATAGTAATAAAAATTTCTTCATAATTCTTGAGGGTTAGTTAGTTAATACTCAAAATCCCATATCCACACAATCCATAAAACACATTACAATGAAGATTGTTATTTAGCAGACATGGTAAAAGAAAAGTTCCGGACACTTCTTTCGTGCTTTCAAACAACTATTTAAAGCTAAATTTTGGCACATACAATAGTAGCAAGAGTTATGGACATAATAAAACTGGAAACCTTTGGAAAATACTGGTTTTAATGAGCTTTATAAGCTAAAACCCATCAAATAGGTAGCTTTTTTTTGTTTTTCTATTGATATGGTTAATTCACGTTTTTTTAGTTAGAAAATCTATTCATTTGATAATATTGCAGTGATAAATACTTTTATGATTATCATAATCTGAAATATAAAATTTTATGTTATTTCTACTAAAACATGACGTTTATTACGGAATTATATCTAAAAATTAAAAAACGTTAAATTATATTTACAGGTAAGCAAATTAGTTTATCAATATATTGAAAAGTTTAAACAAAAAGGTTAATTTTTAAAAGGTGAAGAATAAATTAGATCAAGTGGATTTTGATATTTTATCTATACTTACGCAAGATGCCCAGACTCCATATACCGAAGTTGCCAAGAAATTAATTATTTCTCCCGGAACGGTTCATGCGAGAATGCGAAAGATGAGGGATATGGGACTAGTTACCGGAGCCACCCTTAATTTGGATTATGCCGTAATGGGATGGAAGTTTACGGTTTTCCTAGGCATATATCTTACCGAAAATACCCGTTATAAACAGGTAATCCAACATCTTATGCAGGTAAAAGAAGTAGTTAAGGTGCATCATGTTACTGGAAAATATGATGTTTTTATAAAACTGCACACGAAAGATAGCATACACTATCGGGAAATTTACCAGAATTCAATTTTGACAATCAAAGGAATTAAGGGAGTGGAATCATTTATCTCGGTAGAACAAAACCTAACAAGACACATCGATTTTTCTATATAGTCTTTTTATAGTATGACAATTGTCATATTATAAAACGTATCGAGGCCTTACTTTTGTATCAAAGTGTAATGAACATGTGTAGCCTTATCCAAAAATATAATGTTTCCGGACCTAGATATACTAGTTATCCAACAACACCTTATTGGGATATAGACACATTCTCAGACAAAAAATGGGAAGCTTCGGTTCAACTAAGCCTTTCTGAATCAAATAGCACCGAAAGAATAAGTCTATATATTCATTTACCCTACTGTAAAAGTTTATGCACGTTTTGTGGCTGCCACAAAAGAATCACAAAACGACACGAGCTAGAGGAGCCATACATAGCAACCGTATTAAAGAGATGGTCGCTTTATGTAACCCTATTTTCCGAAAAACCTGTTATTAAAGAGCTGCATTTGGGAGGCGGCACCCCTACTTTCTTTAGTCCCGAGAATTTAAAAAATCTTATTAATGGGATTTTTAAAAAAGCGACAAAGGCCGAAAACCATGAGTTTAGCTTTGAGGGGCATCCCAATAATACAACCAAAGAACATTTACAAGTATTGTACGATGTAGGTTTTAGGAGAGTTAGTTATGGCGTGCAGAATTATAATAAAAAGGTGCATAAGGCAATCCATAGGATTCAACCTTTTGAAAATTTAAAAAGAGTGGCGGATTGGGCACGTGAAATTGGCTATACTTATACAGAGCAAGATATTATTTTTGGATTACCCCACCAAACCATGAATCACGTAATCGAGACTAAAACCTTACTTCAAGACCGGTTGGCTTTTTATAGTTATGCACACGTGCCGTGGATGAAAGGAAACGGGCAACGAAGTTACAAGGATGCTGATTTGCCCGCTGCAGATTTAAAAAGACAACAGTATGAAACAGGAAAGGCTTTGCTCGGTCAACCTGGATATGAGGAAATAGGGATGGACCATTTTGCCTTAAAAACTGATGAATTATTTATATTTACACAAGAACGACGTTTACATCGTAATTTTATGGGATATACGGCTTCCAAAACACAACTAATGATAGGTTTGGGCGCTTCAAGCATTAGCGATAGTTGGTATGGTTTTGCCCAGAACGTGGAAGGTTTAGAAGAATACAGGCACTTGGTTGAAAATAACGTAATTCCAGTAGTTAAGAGGTATATGCTTTCTCCAGAAGATGAAGTCATCCGTAAGCATATCCTAAATCTTATGTGTAGTATGGACACCTCTTGGATTAATGAACAAATGATTTTTTCTGATGTACCCATTGTTCTGCAACGATTAGATAAGATGCGACAGGACGGTCTAATTGAGATAAATACACAGCAACTCAAAGTCACACAAAAAAGAAGGCCTTTCGTGCGAAATGTGTACATGGCCTTTGATGTAAGATTATATGAAAAAGTCCCCAATACAAGATTGTTTTCCATCACGGTCTAAGCCAATATAAACCATTAAAATCACTGATATGAAAAATATTGTAGTACCTATTGATTTTTCAACTCAATCAGAATATGCATTCAAAGTAGCGGCATCAATAGCCAAAAAGCATAAGGCTAAGTTATATGCCTTACATATGCTGGAATTAAATGAAGCGTTAATTTCTTCGAATGAAGGGGCTCAAATGCAGCATACCGTTTTTTTAATACGGCTTGCCGAGAAGCGATTAGCAGCGTTTCTGGACAAACCTTATCTAGAGGGTGTTGAAATTGTCCCAATAATAAAACATTTTAAGGTCTTTAGCGAAATAAGCACGGTAGCCAAAGAAAATAAGGCTGACTTAATCGTTATGGGTAGCCACGGCAGCGAAGGACTTAAAGAAATATTTGTTGGTTCCAATACGCAAAAAGTAGTGCGACATTCCGATATACCCGTGCTGGTTATCAAAGACGATACCGATGATTTTGAACCGCAGCAAATGGTATTCGCCTGTGATCTTAAAGAGGAGAATTTTCATACTTTTAAGCAGGCTAAATATATAGCTGAAATCTTTGCAGCAGAACTGAGATTGGTATATGTAAATACACCTGGCGATGCGTTTTTGAGCACCAAGGAAATTCAAGAAAAAATAGTTGCCTTTTGTGATACGGTTGGCTTTGACCTGCTAGTTGCTATTTACAACGATTACTCCGTTGAAAGCGGTGTGATAAATTTTGCCATGGAGAGCCATGCAGATATAATTGGAATCCCTACTCACGGCCGCAAAGGAATTTCCCATTTCTTTTTGGGCAGTATTGGCGAGGATGTCGCCAACCACTCCACATTACCCGTGGTCACTTTTAAGATATAGGCACTACAATAATTTCATATTTGTTGGGTCCCAGTCTACAGGTTGTTTTTTATAATAACTTTCATTAGCTAATAGGGCTGCACCAGCAGCTCTTAAGCCAAAAGTTGGGTTTTGCACTATGCTACCTTCTTCGCGAATAGCGGTAAAAAAATTGTTGAAATGATCGTAATGACCTCCTTTATAGTCACTAGGAGCTTGCCAAGTTGTAGTTCCAGTATTCAACGATTGTACTCTAGATGATAATTCATTCTTAGTGTAGTCGTCCTTTATCTTTTGCTGGGTTTCTTTCGTATAGGCAATTAAAGAATAACCGCCTGGCCCCCCACCTAATTTTGACCGTTTTAAAGTTACTTGGTTCTGACCAACTTCCATTTCTCCCTCCGTACCTATCAATTTAAATCCGCCACCGCCACCATTCCCAGCGATGAAGTTAATTCGAAAAGCAGCATTGAAAGCGGCATGGGTTTCCGTTTTAGGATAATCATACAACGTTATGGTAACATCTGGTACGTCACGGCCATCTTTCCAGTATCTAAGACCTCCTGTAGCAAATGCTCTATTAGGACCGTGTGAGCTTAGAACATGATTTAACGTTGAAAAGGCATGTACAAATAAATCACCTGCTACACCGGTTCCGTAATCTTGATAGTTTCTCCACCTAAAAAAGCGTTTGAGTTCGTAAGGGACCTTAGGAGCCGTGCCCAAAAAGGTGTCAAAATCTATGGTACTTGAATCAGCATCTGGTGGAATGGGATACTGCCAAGCTCCTTCGGCAGAATATCGGTCATTATACATATCCAGCATCACTATATCTCCAATAGCGCCATCTTCATATAACTGTTTGGCTTTTTCATTACCTAAAGAAGACATTCCCTGACTTCCTACTTGACATATTTTACCACTTTCCTTTTGAGCATTAATGATTGCTTCACCTTCCTCGTGTTTTTGCACCATGGGCTTTTCACAGTACACATGTTTGCCAGCTTTTAAAGCTTCAATTACAATTTTTTGATGCCAATGGTCTGGAGTAGCAATGATGACTGCATCAATATCTTTACGTTGTAGTATTTTTCTGTAGTCGCGTGTCACAAAAATCGAATCTCCCCATAATTCCTTTGCTCGGTCTAATCGGCCATCATACAAATCGCAAGCGGCTACTAGTTGCACTCCGGTTACACCTAATGCAGTAGTAGTGTCATAGATTCCTTGAATACCAGAGCCAATAAGGGCTAAATTTATATGGTCGTTCGCAGCATAAGACCGATTGGAATATGACCTTATTAGGGGTAGTTTCTCCTCTCGGCTTGTTGCAAATAATAAAGGTGATGCCGAAATGGCCGCTGTAGTAAGTGAAGCTTTTTTAAGAAAAGACCTTCTAGATTCGTTTTTTTTCATTTTTCAGGAGTCAATATATGCTGGGATATATTCCAAGCCTAACGAAAATAGTGATTTTATCTGCAATCTGAAACGCGTTCTTTTAGAGATTATTTATGATTTAATAAATGGTTTATCGATTATAAGAATGTAATTTTGCAAATTATTAAAATATAATTTGGCTTTAGATTTAATCATAGCAATGCTTTGGAGCCTTTCTCCTTTTGGAGAAGCAAAGGTTGGGATTCCTTATGGACTATTGAATGGTGTAAATATTTATTTGGTCTTTGCAGGTTGTTTTTTTGCCAATGTCCTTGTTTTTCCAATCATGCATTTTTTCTTGACTAAAATAAATAAATACCTTCTAAAATGGCATTACTACAAGAAATCCGCTATTTACGTTGCTCGTAAGGCAAAAGATGGATCAGGTGAGAAAATAAAGAAATATGGTTTTATTGGACTTATTTTCTTTGTAATGATTCCGGTTCCCGGCACCGGTGTTTATGCCGGAAGCATTGCCAGTTATATATTTAAAATGGAAAAAAAGAGAGCCTTCGCTGCGAATGCAGTAGGCATCTTTTTTTCATCTGTAATTGTTTGGGTTACAACTGTTTTGGCAATGAAAGGTGCTGCTTAACAAATAGCAATACACATCTAAAAGCGTACTGCTTTTCTCCCTATTTAATCTCATCTAGTCCTATTTTCGAACAACTTCATAAACAGCATTGTACTCATTTTTTGAGCCCTATTTTTGGCAATCCAAGCAGTCTCTCCTGTAAATAGTTCCTCTATGGTCTCAAACCAAAGGTTTAACCATAGTCCAAAGTGTTCTGAAATTATAGCGTAGTTCATCTTCTCGTCTACTTCTTGATGAGCGGTTATAGGGTTGCCATGGTAGGTACGTTTTAAGAAAAGTTGAGTTTCCCAAAAATCCGTAAGCAGTTCTAAGTGGCTTTCCCAGTCCGTTATATTGTTATTGAATATAGGTCCTAAGACGTCGTCTTTTCTGATTTTACCATAAAAGGTTCTTACCAGCAAAGAAACATCCGCTCTGTCTTTGATTAAATCTGTAGTTTCCTCCATGAGTCGAATTTATTTAAGGTAGTGTGGCCGTTTTAAACGCGTTAGCTATCTCTAAGGGTTCCATCATAAACTGGTGTAATACTTCCATTTGAGGTCGTCCTTTTCGTTTGCCCAGCCGCCCAAAGATATAGAGTGCTAGCCACATCAGTATTAAAAGCACCATGAGTCCTGTTTGAAGAAAATAAGGCTTGTTTAAGCTCACACTCACATAAACCCATATTCCTATGGCTATGAACAGCGTAGCCACCCCAAAATGCAGAAACATAAAATTGGATTATCGATGATTGTAGACGGCATTACACCTAAACCTATAAACGTGAATTTTATCTAAAATAAACAAATACTGCTTTGGGAAAGTTAAAGATGAAAACGGCAGTTCATCGGATAAGAAAAAAACACACCTAGTTGATAAATATTAAAAACCTTTATTATCTTTGACCCGTTGTGTTGTGTTCCAAACAACGTTTGGAACAAATTGTGTAGATCGGTTTTAATCGGTCGTAACCAATGAAAGGCTTTCCATAAAAGGAAGGCTTTTTTTGTTTTAGGCAGAATCGGTTTAGGAAAGGTTTAAAGATTGACGAAGCTTTTCCTTAATTCTTTTAATTACTTTTTCAATTGTCTCTCGGTCACCTTCCTTTACACATATGCTTACAGGTTGGCTTTTATAGTTAAACTGGAGCAGGTCTTTTTCTTTGTAAACATCGCCAGAACTTCCAATAGAAAAACCAACTGTAAACGAAACTACACGTACTAACCGATTCGCTCTTTTTCCGATTTTAGAGGAATCAACTTCTTTGTAGATATATTCGGATGTTTGATTTTCTGGTCGATTAAAACTGAACCTATCATTTAACATCGTTATGTTTAATTTTGGATGTTCTCTGAGTATAAATTTTTCCATTCTTAGAGGCTGTGAATGACTGAATGTACTAACGAGGCTGCCAACCGTGCGGTTTGGTCGTCAATATCATATGTAGGATTTAACTCAGCGATATCAAGGGCCGTGAGCTTACCTGAAGCAATAATTGTTTTTAGCGAAGCTAGCACCACATCTGGTGTAAAACCCATTGGGGAGGGAGCACTTACACCAGGCGCATAGGCGGAGGAAAACCCATCTAAGTCAATAGTTACGTAAACAGCATCTACATTTTGTATAAAAGCGTTAATCCAAGCATTAATTTCGTTGTGGAATTCGATTCGAAACGTATCTCGTAAGATGTATTTCACATCTAGTTCTTTGGCTGTCTTAAAAAGTGAACTATCGTTGGCATCTTCGCGAATTCCTAGACATAGATAATGAAACGCTGTACCTGATGCTTCGCAGTCTTTCGCTATTTGATAAAAAGGGGTGCCAGACGTATTTCCATCTTGGTTGGAACGAAGGTCAAAATGTGCATCAAAATTAATAATACCGATAGATTTTGCATTCCCTAAATACTTTTTGATGCCGTTGTACGTGCCATAAGCAATATCATGACCTCCGCCTAAAACGATAGGGAATAGATTCCCATTTAATAGCTGTTGAACTTGGTGGGCTAGCTTGTCTTGTGCAGTTTCTAAATCAGCGTTTGAGCAGTGAATACTTCCCACATCTAACAAAGCAGTTTCATCATCTAAATGATTTGGTAATTTACCCAGCTTTTTTCTGATGGCATCCGGACCTTTTACAGCTCCAAAACGCCCCTGATTACGCTTAACACCTTCATCACATGCATAGCCTAAAAGCGCCACACGTTTGTCACTGGACTTCTCCAAACTGGAAACATCTACACATAAAACCTTCTCGTGCACGTACAAGTTTTGATTGGATGCTCGTCCTGAATAAGTTTCCGGAGATGTTCTATTGTAAAGTTCCATTTTTTAGTTTTGTATGACATTGAAAATTAACTCTTTTTTTTTCATTTTGAGCGTTTTAGAATGACCATCTAAAAGTTCGTCCGCTGAGCCCCAAATGGATTCATTTTCTAGTACCCAGAAATAAAATAGAGCTAATTTTTCAGGGGTACAACACGGTAAAAAACTAAGAAAAAATATTAAAGACCGTTCTTGCATACCTTACTTTTTCCTTTAGAGAAGGGTTAGGCAATGTCTTGGATTCATTTCCATCTATAAATCAAGCCAGTATGTGGTGGACTCCTTACGTTCAAAATAATAGGGAACTTCAATAAAACTTAGTTTTTACGAAAGGTAATGCTTGACAATGCCTTATGATGATACCCTATGATTTTCGAGGCAACAAAAATAATGGTCTAAAACAAGCCAATTATTTTGCCATTAAAATGCACATCTAATTTATGCACCTTGTATAACTAGTCTCAACAAAATCATCTTATAACTCTACCTTAAAAACACTCTTAACGATACATTCGTTATAATTAAACCTAGAAAATGGAACCTATCAAAAACTAAATAGCAAGAATAAAGGCTTCCGAGTTTTATTGTACACCATACCAAGTTCGCAGGTGCACAATATTTTCAATTTATTCTCCCAAAATCATACAATACCCAAGAATACAAAAACATATTCTTTCAAATACTAAAGCTCTTACGCACAGAAATTTTAAGATATTTTAACTGAAACGTTTTCGATACCGCGCTCTTTAACTAACAAGGAGTGTTACTAGTCGAATATTTTTTACCATTCGTGTGTATCTCATCACATTTAAATGTTAAATTTATCTTAACTAACAAATCTAATAACAAACTCAACTTTTATGAACAAACAAATCTTAAATTTTTTGACACTTGTGTCTCTACTATTCTTTCAAGGAATGGTGGCACAAAACAGCACAGTATCCGGCCTAGTGTCGGACCCTTCTGGCGTCCCACTACCCGGAGTTAATGTGGTAGAAAAAGGAACTTCTAATGGAACATCAACCGATTTTGACGGTAATTACTCCATTAAAGTAGGCAACAATGCCACTTTGGTTTTCTCTTCTTTAGGTTATGAGAGCAAAGACGTTTCAGTAAACGGCCAATCTACTATCAACGCTACACTTGCAGAGGATGCAAGTCAATTAGATGAAGTAGTAGTAACTGCACTTGGTATCCGAAAGTCAACCAAAGCCTTAGGGTATTCTTTGACGGAAGTCGGTGGAGAAGAAATCGCAACCATAAAAACACCAAACGCCATCAACTCCTTACAAGGTAAAATTGCAGGTGTTAGTATTTCACAAAATGCTACTGGTGCCGCTGGTTCTAGTAGGGTTGTTATTAGAGGTTCTAGTTCGCTATCCGGCGGGAACCAACCTTTATATGTTGTAGATGGTATTCCGATTAGTAACGGAAATAACGGCTCCGCAAGTTTATGGGGTGGTTCTGATGGTGGTGATGGTATTTCTAGTTTAAATCCAGACGATATCGAATCTATTTCTGTACTTAAAGGTGGTGCAGCCTCTGCACTGTATGGTTCACGTGCTGCTGGCGGTGTAATTATCGTTACTACTAAGTCAGGTAAGGGCCAAGAAGGTTTTGGCGTAGAAGTGAGCAGTCAGGTAACTTTTGACCGCGTAGACACTTCCTTACAGGATTACCAAACAGATTATGGCCAAGGTCTCCTAGGTGCTAAACCTTCGACAGCAACAGGTGCTTCGGAAGCAGGATTCAACTCTTGGGGACCAGCTTTTGATGGTTCTTCTGTACCACAATGGGATGGGGAATCTAGACCTTACTCGTATACTGGAAACAATATGGACAGGTTCTACAGAACTGGTACTACCTTTATTAATACAGTGGCCCTTACAGATGCCAAAGAAGATTTAACCTATAGGTTTTCTGTGTCAGATTTGACTAACGAAGATGTATTGCCGAATGCTGGATTCAACAGAAAATCTATTTCTTTGAATACGACGGCAGTTTTGGGTAAAAGATTAACCCAACAAGTAAACGCTAAATACATCATTGAAAAGGTAAAAAACAGACCAAGATTATCTGATAGTCCTGGTAATGCAAACTTTTCCGTAGGGCTTCTTCCTGGAAACCTTAATGTAAATGACATGTTACCGGCCACAGACGAAAATGGTGCTGAACGCCAGTTTACAGACAACGTCTTTACTACTAATCCTTATTTTGCTGCTTTTAATTTTAACAATGAAGACCAGAGAAATAGAATCATAGCTTCTACCTCGTTGCGTTATGAGTTTACGGACTGGTTATCCTTAACCGGTAGAGTAGGTATTGATAATGACGTGATTAGAAGAACAGGAGTAACTCCTTTTGGGACTGGATTTTCACCCTTAGGAGGTATTAATGAATCAGAAATTAGAACGAATCAAGTAGATGCAGATATAATTCTTGCTGCTGATAAGGATATCACTGATAAATTTGCCATATCCGCTTTGTTCGGTGCCAACTCCAACCATATAAAAAATGAAACCCTCAGATTAGGCGGTGGTGAGTTTATTGTTCAAGGACTAGAAGATATAGGAAATACTGTGCAGCAATCAAGAAGCCGCTCTCTTTCTGAGAGAAAAATTGGAGCTATTTATGGTTCTGTAGAGCTTTCCTATGATCGTTGGGCCTATGTGACATTTACTGGAAGAAATGACTGGTTTTCTACCCTATCCTTTCCAGGAAAAGAGACACCAAACGACGATTTTTACCCTTCAGTAAACGCAAGTTTAGTTTTATCTGATGCCTTTGAAATGCCAGCCTTTATAGATTTCTTAAAACTTAGAGGTGGTTATTCTGAAGTTGCCGGTGGTGCACAAAATGCCTACCAGTTAGGGTTAACCTATGGTATTTTCGGAAATCCATTACAAGGGCAGCCTACAGGAAGGATTAGTAACGGTAGCGTACCAAATGCAAATCTAGTCGCTTTTAGCAAAAATGAAACGGAGATTGGTTTAGACTTGCGTATGTTCAATAATAGATTATCCTTTGATCTCGCTTATTATAACAATGAGACAACCAATGATATTGTAAATGTTGCCACCTCTGGATCTTCAGGTTATGGAGGCGCGAGTGCCAATCTTGGTAAAGTTTCTAATGAGGGTTTTGAATTATTGGTTAGTGGTACTCCAATTAGAACAGAAAACTTTAGCTGGAATGTTAGCTTGAACGGAGCATACAACGAAGGATTGGTTGTTGCTACGGACGATGTTGACTCAGATGTTAACTTGGATGAGCCACGTACAAGGAACGTTAGAATAACACACCAAGTGGGTGAACGTTACGGTACCATTGTAGGTGTATCTTACGAAAGAGATGCTAGTGGGGTTATAAAGTATGACATTGATTCCGAAGGCGTTCCAAGAGCAGTCGAAGGAGAACGCAAGACCTTAGGGGAGGGTGTAGCACCTATCACCCTAGGTTTCACAAACTCGTTCAGGTACAAAAACTTCAATTTAAATATGCTAATCGACGGTAAATTTGGAGGGCAAATATTTTCTGGAACCAATACCTTACTTTACGGTAGAGGACTGCACAAAAACACACTTGAAGGAAGAGAAACAGGCTTAGTAGTTTCTGGTATAGACGCTGCTACAGATTTGCCTTTTACAACGACGGTTGCACCAGAAAACCTGCAGAGTTATTGGGGAAGAATAAGTAATATTGCTGAAGAATTTGTTGAAGATTCCGATTATATTAAATTCAGACAAATAAGTATTGGGTATACCTTACCACAAAAGGCTTTAGAAAATGTATTCCTTACCAATGTGAATGTTTCCTTAATCGCTTCCAATTTGTTCTATATATCTAGAAGTATAGATAATATCGATCCTGAAAGCGCCTATAATGTTGGTAATTCTCAAGGTTTGGAGTATTTTGGAGTTCCATCTTCTAGAAATTATGGAATGAGTGTCAGTTTAAAATTTTAAAAAAAAAATATGAAAAAAGTAATTCTTTTATTAATGATGGCGCTAGTAATTGGCGCTTGTGATGATGGATTTGACGAATTAAACGTGAATCCAACGAGAGCACCGCAAATTGCAGCAGCAAACAAATTAACAGCCGTGCAGAAATTTATTTCCAGTCAACGTTATGACAACTGGAGGGCGGGTCTGATTTATCAGTCTACCATGATGCAGCATATTGCAACTACGGCCGGATACTGGGATGGTGATAAATACACCTGGAACAGAGGGTATGCATCTTCCTTAATAGATAGGTACTATGGGAATGCTATAAAGACGATAGAAGACCTAAAGTTTCAATTGGACAACGAAGAAGCGCCAGAAGAAATGAAAGCTATCGTTAGAATTTTACGTGTATTTGCATTTTCTAGGCTTACTGATCTTTACGGGGATGTTCCTTACAGCGAAGCAGGAAAAGCCGTTCTTGAAGGTATATTCCTTCCTAAGTATGACCAACAGAGTGAAATCTATCCCGACATGCTTAAAGAACTAGAAGAGTCTGCCGCTGCATTAGGTAGTGGAACTTCTGGCTTTGGCGCTGCTGATGTGATGTACGGAGGAGACCAAGCTAAATGGAAAAAATTAGCGAATTCTTTAATGTTACGTTTGGGCTTCAGATTGATAAAGGTTGATCCTGCCGCGTCACAAGCTTGGGTAACTAAAGCTATTGCCGGTGGTGTTATGACGTCTAATGATGATATTTTTTATCTTCAGCATGATAGTAACAACCGTAACGGAATCTCTGAAGTATTCGCTGCTGACGGAAATCCAAGAATGGCGAAAACATTCATCGATTTCTTTCAAAATGGGAACGACCCAAGACTTCCAATACTTGCAGCTAGAAGAGGAGATGGTAGTACAGCTCCAGCTGATCTGCTTGGTTTTCCTAACGGATTGAACAACGCAATGTTATTGGATATGACTGGTGAAGAAAACACGGATAATTACGCAGAGCCTAATAGGGCTATTTTGGCAGGTTTTGAAGCTCCTATGGTTTTTCAAACCTATGCTGAAGTAGAATTTATGCTTGCAGAAGCAAACGTTCGCTGGAGTATAGGTGGTGATGCAGCAACCCATTACAATAATGGAGTTACCGCAGCCATGAAGCAATTAACATTGTGGAGCGCCGATGCGGCCATTGAGGATGGAGCTATTGCAACGTACTTGGCAAACAATCCTTATGATGCGGCAAATGCATTAGAACAGATAAATACCCAATACTGGGCAGCAACATTCCTTAATGAGTATGAAAGCTTCGCTAACTGGAGAAGAACTGGATTCCCTGTATTGGTTCCTGTAAATTTCCCAGGTAATGAAACTGGTGGAACTATTCCAAGAAGGCTTACGTACAATCAAAACGAGTCTGCTGTTAACGCAGCAAATTACGAAGCAGCCTTATCAAATCAAGGTCCGGATATCTTAACTACACGCGTTTGGTGGGATGTTCAATAGTATTTAAAGTACTTTATATAAAAGTACTTTAAAGTTTGAGTTAGTTTTAATTGAGTTTATAAAGGAGGGGAAACCCTCCTTTATTCTTTTATATAAAGTCGTATTTTGTACTACGAAAAAATCACTTTATATTTGTTTAGCACGTCTAAGAGGTATCTTTTAAGCAGCTGATATCTGTTCCAGGCAGATTAAGCGCTAGCCGCTAAAATTACGCTCATACATGTTCCAAAGCAATTAAATGACAGGAGATGAAATTACATCACTTTCCCTTATACCTATCTATTATTTTCCTAGGGTCCTGCAACCAAAAGCAGGAAGTTGAGAAAACGGATATAAAACGTTTTACCCTTTTAACATCAGAACAAACAAACATAGATTTTGTCAATACGGTAATCGATGACAAAGACAAAAGTATCTTCTTGTATGCTAATTATTACGGTGGCGCAGGTGTAGGCGTTGGAGATTTCAATAATGACGGTTTACAAGATCTTTTTTTTGCCGGAAATACGGTGCCCGATAAATTATATTTGAATCAAGGTAATTTAGTATTTGAGGACTACACGGAAGCAGCCGGCATTTTGAATAGTGAAGGATGGTCTACAGGGGTGACCATTGCAGATATAAACAACGATGGTTATGTAGACATTTATGTAAGCAGGGAACTATACGATGAAAATTCGGATTGGAGAAAGAACCTGTTATACATCAACAAGGGAGATGGCACCTTTGAAGAAAAGGCAGCGGCCTATAACATCGATAATAATCAACGAACAAGACACGCAACCTTTTTAGATTATAACAAAGATGGCTTATTAGACCTGTTCCTCCTTACACAGCCTCCCAACCCTGGCAGCCTTTCTCAATATTTTACTGCTGATAATCTTTTACTGCCAGAATACACCCTTAAACTTTACAAAAACCAAGGAGACACTTTTGTAGATGTCACTAAAAAAGCTGGACTGGAACGTACTGGATTTCCGAATGCCGTTTCTGCAAGCGACCTTAACAATGATGGTTGGACAGATCTTTACATTGCAAACGATTTTGATGCTCCAGACTTCATGTTTATAAACAACCAAGATGGGACCTATTCTAGTACCGAAAAACTAGCCTTAAAACAAACTTCCTTCTACAGCATGGGCGTAGATGTAGCGGATATAAACAACGATGCCCTACTGGATGTTTTTGTAGTGGATATGGTTTCCGAAGACAACTATCGCCAAAAATCTAACATGAGTGGTATGGATATTAGTGCTTTCTGGAAGGTAGTAAATGATGGCGGCGGGTTTCAATACATGTACAACACGGTACAACTAAATAACGGAAATGGCACTTTTAGCAATATAGCGCAACACTCAAATATGGCGGCGACAGACTGGAGCTGGTCTAACCTCATCGCTGATTTTGATAATGACGGATTAAAAGACACCTATATCACCAATGGTCTTCTCCGTGATATTAGAAATACGGATGCGGATAAGAAAATCGCAAACTATATCAATACCGCCAGAATGGATTATATATCCAAGAACCCGGATGGTGGAACGCTTCAGAGTATTTGGGATATCGTTGATTTAGACACTGCGGTAAACATGATTCCCTCCCAACCTTTAAAGAACTACGCCTATAAAAATATGGGCAACCTTACATTTAATAAAGTGTCTGCAGATTGGGGACTAGATGATGAATCGTTCTCCAACGGATCTGCCTACGCAGACCTAGATAACGATGGTGATTTAGATTTGGTTGTAAATAATATTAATGCAGCGGCTTTTGTCTATAAAAACAATTCTGAAATTATTGACAGTAACAACTATCTACGAATCCAACTATCCGACGCACAAAACAAACCGGTCTTCGGCACCCGAATTAACTTACATACCTCAGAAGGCATACAAACACAGGAGACTACAAACGTTAGAGGTATTTATTCCACTAGCGAACCTTTCGTTCATTTTGGTCTTGGCAAAATAACCGAAGTAGATAGTATTAGTGTGCACTGGCCAAACGGAACTAGCAGTACACAAAAAAATATAGCCGTAAATCAAACGCTCCAATTAGCGGTCAATACTGCTGATAACCTAGAGGGTACGCTTTTAACCCATGTTACCAATGCACTCTTCCAAGATGAAACAGAAAACTTTAAAGCAGCGTTTACACATCAGGAAAATACATTTGATGATTTTCAAAAACAAATTCTACTGCCTCATAAAATGTCTCAGTTTGGTCCATCCCTTGCCGTAGGGGACATCAACAACGATGGACTAGAAGATATATACGCTGGTGGGGCCGCAGGGCAAAGTCCTACTTTATTCCTACAAGGAATTTCAGGTACTTTTGAACCCACTGCTCTTCCCTTTTGGAACAAGGAAAAAGCGTATGAGGATGTGGATGCCTTATTTACAGACGTCAACGGGGATGGTTATCAGGATTTATACGTGGTTAGTGGTGGAAATGCCTACCCTAAAAACGATTTCCACTATACGGATAGATTATACCTAAACGATGGCTCAGGAGGCTTTAAAAAAGGGGCTATCCTAAACGCGGATAGAGTAAGCGGATCTATCGTTAAGGCTGCCGACTATGACGGCGATGGAGACTTGGATCTATTTGTTGGCGGAAGGCACCTACCCCATCAATACCCCAACCCCACGGCTAGTTCCTTACTTATAAATGATAACGGACAATTAAAAAACCAAACACAGGAACTGGCAAAGGAGCTTAAGGATATTGGTATGGTTACAGATGCGCTTTGGTCCGATTACGACAACGACAAAGACCTGGACCTCATTTTAACTGGAGAATGGATGGCTATTACCGTTTTTACAAACGAAAACGGAACATTAACAAAAACCAATATTCCCACACTTGAACAAACCAAAGGATGGTGGTTTAGCCTAGAACAAGGGGACTTTGACAACGATGGCGATATGGATTTCATAGCCGGAAATCTTGGCCTCAACTACAAATACAAAACAGACCCAAAAGAGCCATTTGATATCTACTATAACGATTTTGACGCCAATGGTAACGCAGATATTGTTTTAGGCTATTACAATAATGAAAAGCACTATCCGCTTCGCGGGTTTTCCTGCTCTTCTCAACAAATACCTGGTTTGAAGGATAAAATTCAAAAATATGATGTCTTTGCTTCCTTAGAACTTCAAGAGGTTTACGGGGAAAATCAGCTCAAAAATGCGCTTCATTATAAAACAGATATGTTTGCCTCTGCCTACATAGAAAATTTAGGAGATGGAGAATTTAAAGTAGCTGTACTTCCTACATTAGCGCAATTATCAAATATCAATGATATGGTTGTACAGGATTTTAACGGGGATGGCTTTTTAGATGTATTGGCCGTGGAAAATCTATACGTATCTGAAATAGAGACCCCTAGAAACGATTCAGGCACTGGACTTCTACTCTTAGGAAATGGAAAAGGTAGGTTCACGGTAAAACGAGGTGCTGACATAGGCTTTTACGCTCCAAAAGATGCAAAACGGATGGCCGTCATTTCTATCGGTGCTAGAAAAGGTATTTTAGTAGGTAACAATAATGATGAATTGCAATATTTTGAAGTATTGGACAACCAATAAGATAAAAAATATGTCTTATGTAGTATGAGAAGACTTTAAATACCCTAGGTGCTATATCACTTTCTTACTACAACTACCATGTGTATTAAACTAATTTTAGAATGTCTAGAGCAAGCACCCTTATTGGGCGACAACCGCTCCATTATATCCTAAGCAAGTAAAGAAAATTAAAGATTTAACTTAAGAATTTAAATACAAGTCCACCAAACCCTCTGGCGTAGTAACAGCAATGGTTTTGTCTTCACGATCTACCTTTGTAATAATCTCATCCGTAATAGGAATAAGTAATTGCGTATCTCCCTTTTGGACTTCGAAAAGTGCCTGTGGCGTAGTATCATTTACACTTTGTACAATTCCTATATCACCATGAACTGCATCCATCAAGGTGAACCCTATAATTTCATGAAAGTAGAACTTATCTCCTGTTAGTTTAGGAAGCATGGTAAGTGGTAAATAAAGCAAGGAACCCATGATACGATCTGCATCAGATTCCGTTTTTACCTCCTCAAAATCTATACGCAGCAAGTCGGACTTATGAAGTCGACATCTATCAATAAAAAATGGAACCAGGTTGTTTCCTAAAGAAACAAACACTGACTCCAAGTTTTGATATATTTCAGGGTCGTCCGTGTCTAATTTGACGAGAACTTCTCCCTTAAAACTGTATTTAGAAACGATTTTGCCAAGATAGAAACAAGCTGACTTAAGCATATCGTTTATACTTTATTTCTCTTTAGAAGGCGCAGCATCTCCTTTTGCCTCTTCAACAGCGGCATCGAGAGCAGAAACGGGCGCTTCTTCAACTACAGCTTCAGCAACTTTCTCTACTTCTTTAACAACTGGCTCAGGAACTAATAAAGCGGCAGCTTCAGCAGCACGTTTATCATTTATTTCCTTTTCTGCCTCTAAAGCTTTTGCTTTAGCATCTGCTTTTACTTTATCTAAACCACCGACCTTAGTAGCTACGGACGCACCTTTTTCTTCCAACCAAGCGTTAAATTTCTCCTCCACTTGCTCTTCCGTTAAAGCTCCTTTGCGTAAACCTCCCAAAAGGTGATTCTTTAACATAACTCCTTTATAAGAAAGAATAGCTCTTGCCGTATCTGTTGGTTGTGCACCATTCTGTAACCACTGTACAGCGTTATCTACTTTTATCTCGATGGTAGCGGGATTGGTATTAGGGTTATAGATTCCTAATTTTTCTAAGAATTTACCATCTCTTTTCGCTCTTGCATCTGCTGCAACTACCCAATAGAATGGCTTTCCTTTTTTACCGTGTCTTTGTAATCTAATTTTTACTGGCATATCACATTAATTTGTAGGGTCCCCGACCCTTAGTTATTAATTCTTTTTAATTTCCCTCGTAAAGGGCTGCAAATATATAACTTTCAATTTAATAGTTCACTATGTCACATAAGTAAATTTAGAGCTGAATTATTCAACCCATCACTACCCTACCCATTAAACCTACAATCATAAAAATCTGATATGTTTTATAGGGTAGCTTTACACATCCGTAGCGCATAAGCCTTGAAACTTATCTTTTTTATACCTGTGTTTTTTCGCTGCTTTTCCAGTATAAAATCTAGATATTATATCCCTTGTATTTAAAATAGATTCCGTTATCCGAAAAAGCGAATTTGTAAAGACACTTCATCTTCGAGACCAACATCTAAGGCCCACTACAAACCGACAAACACCCAACAGGAAATACTTAAGAGGTAAGCGTATCCTGCTATCGTCCATTTTATATTATTTATTCCCGTTCCACCAATTGATCTTTTCCCCTAACCAATTTTGATTTATGCTTGAAAACCAACTCCGTAATCTCTTTAAGAATTTCTGGATGGGCATCAGCGATATCAAAACGTTCACTAGCATCAAAAGCTACATTAAAGAGTAGTGGCAAATCGTGTTGAACACGCTCTCCAAGTTCTCCATAGGCGCCTTGACTTATAAAATGTGCCTTATAATCCCCTACCCGTGCCGCAAATAATTCGCTGCCGCGATAATAGAATACGCTTTTTCTGGGACTAGGTTTTCCTTCTAACAAGACATCAGTCAAATCAACTCCATCTATAATTCTGTCGGTTGGAATATTGGTATTTGCCATGGTACAAAAAGTGGTGAACAGATCCAAGGTGGAACCTAAATCGGAAATGACTGCTGGCGCTAGTATACTTGGGCCCCAAAATAACGTCGGCACACGCATACCACCTTCCCACGTAGTTCCTTTGCCTGCTCTTAACAAACCGGCAGTACCTCCATTATTTTTAAAAGGCAGCCAAGGCCCATTATCCGAAGTAAATACGACTATAGTATTTTCTGCAAGCCCTTTCTCTTTTAAAGCATCCAGTATCTTCCCTACACCATTGTCAATTTCTTCTACCACATCACCATACAGGCCACGTTTACTTTTTCCCTTAAACTCTTCGGATGCAAAAAGGGGTATGTGGGGTAAATTGTGCGCTAGGTATAAAAAGAAAGGGGTTTCGTCCTGCTGATTGATAAACGTAACGGCTTCATCCGAATACCGTTTGGTAATATTGTTCTGGTTTGCCGGCCGTTCCACTATTTCCGTTCCCCGAAGCAAGGGCACGTTAAAATGTTCGGTCTTAATGCTGTCATTTGGGCGTTTCCAATAGCCCTTATATGCTTCGCCCTGAAGCCGATCCATATCATTGGAATAAGGAATACCAAAATAGGTATCAAAACCGTGGTTGGTAGGCAAAAATTCCTCTTTGTGTCCTAAATGCCATTTTCCAATAGCCGCTGTCGTATACCCTGCTTCCTTCAGTTGTTCAGCCAAGGTAATTTCAGAAGCGGGTAAGCCATTTTTTGAATTCGGAAACAACACCCTATTCGTGCTGCTTGCCATCCCACTCCGAACCGGAAGCCTTCCAGTTAAAAGACCCGCCCTACTAGGGGTACACACACTAGCAGCCGCATAAAAATTCGTCCATTTTTGACCTTCAAAGGACATTTTATCTAGATGAGGCGTTTTAATAGAAGGGTTGCCGAAGACTCCCAAATCGCCATACCCCAGATCATCTGCAAAAATGATAATGAAATTGGGTGAATTATTATCCTCTTCTTGTCCGTATACAGTAGTTACAAATAAAAAACAGGCTAGTATCAAAAACTTAAAGGATAGCATAGAAAACAAATAATTTCTCATGAATAGAGTGACTTTAGTTCTGTTAAGGTAGTAAAATATTAAAAATCTCGCTAGGTTAATAACTCTTTGTAACTCCTCTTTTTAAAAGTGCGACTTTTGGTTACTTTTATAGACGCAATAATGACTTCTCTTTTTTTGTTTTCAGGTGTTACATTTTAGCATGTAACACCTGAAACAAGAGAAACCTCAAACCCACTACATGTACCTAATATTCGACACCGAAACCACCGGATTACCAAAAAACTGGAACGCACCCTACACAGATACCGATAATTGGCCGCGTTGTATCCAAATTGCATGGCAGTTGCATGACGACATGGGTAAGGTTGTTGAACATGAAGATTATTTGGTGCGACCAGATGGATTTAATATTCCGTATGATGCAGAACAGATTCACGGTATTTCTACAGCATTAGCGGAACAAAAAGGAATTTCCCTTAGTACCGTTTTGGAAAAATTTAATGCCGCTATGGCAAAAACAAAGTTCATTATAGGACAAAATGTGAAATTTGACCTGAATATTATGGGAGCGGAATTCCATCGTTTAGGAGTAGAAAATCCACTACACGAACTACCTGTTTTAGATACCTGTACAGAACACACAGCAAAATTATGTCAGATTGCAGGAGGGCGTAGTGGTAAGTTTAAATTGCCCACCCTAACGGAACTGCACCAGCATCTTTTTAATAAGCCTTTTGGCGAAGCGCATAATGCCACCGCTGATGTTGAAGCTACCACGCGTTGTTTTTTAGAACTGGTACGTTTACGACAATACACCACCGAACAGTTGGATGTGCAACCCGACTATTTTAAGAATTTCTCGGAGGTCAATCCCAAGGAGATACCGCTAATTGGTCTAAAACACATCAACCTTAAAAAAGCATCAAAAAAAATTGCCGATGCCCTTTGGGACCAAGACACTGGCGGTGTGAGTCAAGATGAAATCAAGGAAAACATAAAAACACTAGAAGATGCCACTTTTGTGCACCTTCACAACCACTCCCAATTCTCGGTACTACAATCTACCATCAATATAAAGTCCTTGGTAAAGGTTGCGGCCGATAACGATATGCCCGCAGTAGCGCTAACAGACCATGCCAATATGATGGGTGCCTTTCACTTTGTAAAAGAAGTCGGTAGTCATAACAAAGGGGTAAAAGAAAAGAATGCTGCTGCTCTAGAAAACGGAGAAGAACCTACTGCAAAAGAAATCACGCCTATTATTGGATGTGAATTTTTCGTGTGTGAGGACCATACCAATAAAAACGTTAAAGATTACGGCTATCAAATTGTATTACTTGCTAAAAACAAAAAGGGCTACCACAATCTGGCGAAGATGTCATCTATTGCCTATACGGACGGGTTTTACTATGTGCCCCGTATAGACAAAAAAGTAATTCAACAATACAAAGAAGACATCATCGTACTCACGGGAAACCTGTATGGTGAAGTGCCAGGGAAAGTATTGAACGTTGGGGAAAACCAAGCAGAAGAGGCACTGCTTTGGTGGAAAGCTGAATTTGGCGAGGACCTCTATGTTGAAATGATGCGCCACGGACAAGAAGATGAGGACCGTGTAAATCAGGTACTGTTAGCGTTTTCAAAGAAGCACGAAGTAAAACTGGTCGCTTCTAACAACACCTATTATTGCGCCCAAGAAGATGCGGAAGCACATGATATTCTACTTTGTGTAAAGGACGGGGAAAAACAAGCTACCCCCATTGGACGCGGTCGTGGCTACCGCTATGGTTTACCCAACCAAGAGTATTATTTTAAATCTCAGGATGAGATGAAGGAACTCTTCAAGGATGTTCCTGATGCCATTTTAAACGTTCAGGAAATTGTAGATAAAATAGAATCTTTTGAATTGGCAAGGGATGTACTCTTACCTAAGTTTGATATTCCTGATGCGTATAAGGATGCAGAAGATTCCGCTGACGGGGGTAACCGTGGTGAAAATGCCTATCTGCGACACATCACGTATGAAGGTGCTAAAAAACGCTATCCTGAACTAACCGATGACATTCGGGAACGTATCGATTTTGAGCTCGACACGATAAAAAATTCAGGGTATCCAGGTTATTTTTTGATTACCGAAGATTTTATTCGTGAAGCGCGGAATATGGATGTATCGGTAGGTCCAGGTCGTGGTTCGGCTGCGGGCTCAGTAGTAGCCTATTGCCTTATGATTACCAATATAGACCCACTGAAGTACGACCTGCTTTTTGAGCGATTCCTGAATCCGGATAGGGTGTCTATGCCCGATATTGATATCGATTTTGATGATGAAGGACGTGGTCGTGTAATGGATTACGTTATCAATAAATATGGTGCCAACCAAGTAGCACAAATTATCACCTACGGCACCATGGCGGCAAAATCCTCTATTAGGGATACTGCCCGTGTATTAGACCTTCCATTAGGAGATGCGGATCGGATTGCAAAGCTGATTCCTACCATGTCTAAACTGGGCAAGATTTTTGGTCAGTCAGAAGCTGATTTAAAAAAGAAATTCCGCGCAGAAGATTTAGAAAAAATACATGAACTCCTAAACATACATGATGGGGATGACTTAGAAGGGCAAACCTTAAAAATGGCGCGCACCTTGGAAGGTTCGGTTCGGAATACAGGAATACATGCCTGTGGGGTTATCATTACCCCTAGTGATATTACCGATTTTGTTCCTGTAGCCACCGCCAAGGATTCGGATTTGTATGTTACGCAGTTCGATAACTCCGTAGTGGAAAGTGCCGGCCTTTTAAAGATGGATTTCTTGGGTCTAAAAACGCTGACCCTGATCAAGGACACCGTAAAAATCGTGAAGGCAAAACACGATATAGATTTAGTTCCTGATGATTTTCCGCTGGACGATGAGAAAACATATGAGTTGTTTCAAAAAGGAGAAACTGTTGGTGTTTTTCAATATGAATCCCTAGGAATGCAAAAACATATGAAGGATTTAAAACCTTCCGTTTTTGACGACCTTATTGCCATGAACGCCTTGTACCGTCCAGGGCCGATGGAGTACATTCCAAGTTTCGTAGCCCGTAAAAACGGAAATGAAGAAATTGCCTATGACCTTCCTGAAATGGAAGAGTACTTAAAAGAAACCTACGGTATTACGGTATACCAAGAGCAAGTGATGCTACTATCGCAAAAACTGGCAGGTTTCTCCAAAGGGGATGCAGATGTGCTGCGTAAGGCCATGGGTAAAAAGATATTTGCGGTACTACAGAAAATGAAGCCCCAATTTTTAGAAGGTGGGGCAGCAAATGGTCATCCAACGGAAGTATTGGAGAAAATATGGAAAGATTGGGAAGCCTTTGCTGCCTATGCTTTTAATAAAAGCCACTCTACCTGCTACGCCTACATCGCATACCAGACCGCCTATTTGAAAGCCCACTACCCTGCCGAATATATGGCTGCGGTGTTGAGCAACAATATGAACGATATAAAACAAGTGACCTTTTTTATGGAAGAATGTAAGCGTATGGGCTTGGATGTATTAGGGCCAGACGTAAACGAATCTTACTACAAGTTTGCCGTAAACAAGGAAGGCGCCGTACGTTTTGGCATGGGCGCTGTAAAAGGTGTAGGACGTGCAGCCGTAGAAACTATTGTGGAACATCGTAAAACGGATGGGAATTTTCATTCAGTTTTTGATTTGGCAAAGCGAATCGATTTACGGTCGGCTAATAAAAAAGCTTTTGAAAACTTAGCCGTAGCCGGTGGTTTTGATTCCTTTGGAACAACACATCGCGCGCAGTATTTTCATACAGAAGGCGATAGTATTACTTTTTTAGAAAAGGTTATTAAGTCTGCTGCTAAACACCAAGAGAATAAAAACTCTTCCCAAATGGATATGTTCGGTGGCATTAGTGAAGCACAAATTCCAGAACCTGTTGTACCTCCTTGTGAAGAGTGGGGTACAATGGAGAAACTACGCCGTGAAAAAGAAGTAGTAGGCATTTATATTTCCGGCCACCCGTTGGATGATTTTAAGACCGAAATAAACGCGTTTTGTAATGCTGGTATTTCGCACCTTACGGATATGGACAGTTACCTTAACCGAGAACTCACCGTTGCAGGGGTTATTACCGATGTGCAACATCGCATCTCCAAGAATGGTAAGGGCTGGGCAGCTTTTACCATGGAAGATTATACAGACTCCTTTGAGTTTAGAATCTTTGGCGAAGAGTACCTGAAATTCAGGCATTTTTTAATGATCAATTCATTTGTGTACGCTAAAATCTTTATCAAAGAAGGATGGGTAAACAGGGATACCGGTAAAAAAGGAGACCCAAGAATGCAATTCAACGGTTTTATACTCTTACAGGAAGTAATGGAAACCTATGCTAGGAAGCTAACTATTAAATTAAACATAGATAAGCTGGAAGAAAAAGGCATTCATGAATTGAAAGACACCTTGACTTTGCACAAGGGGGACCACCCCATTAATTTTGTGATTTACGAAATGCAAGAAGAAATTAAAGTGAAACTAACTAGTAGGAAACAAAAAGTACAGATTAGCAGTGAGTTATTACAAGAACTGGAAAAGCAAGAGGTACATTTTAAACTGAATTAAACAAAAAGTTCTAATTTCAACTCTGAATTCTCAGGTTAATCCTAAAACTTCAGAGCTGGTATTCGAACCAACATATCAAAACGACCCTTAGTACGCATTAGCATTTAAACTCCAAAATTTATGTAGGGAACAAAACACCCTTATTAAACAAATTTTACCATTCCTTGAACCTATGCTTCGTAACATGCTATTAATCGCCAATCTTCTTTCTATGACATTCTAGCATGAACAACCTGATGTACCATTAAAATATTTATAGCTTTGTCGTAAAGAAAGATTATGATGAAGAGACTTGTACTCCTTTTGATTTGCATCGCGATAAGTCCGAAAACTGCTGCTCAGGTAGATGAATCCCAAACAGGGGCTTGGTTCATGTATTTTTACAATACCACTTTCAATGACAGCAAATGGGGAATACAGGGTGATTTGCAATATCGGGATTGGGCTGGAGTTGGCGATATGGAACAACTGTTACTACGCAGCGGACTAACCTTTAGACCAGAGAAAGCCAATGTCCTTTTTACTCTTGGGTATGCGAATATTACCACAGGAGTCCCGGGAGAGATTAATGACACCTCAGGTGAAAACAGAATTTATGGAGAAGCACTAATTCCTCAAAAACTAGGAGGCTGTTACTACCTTACCCACCGCTTTAGGTACGAACAGCGTTTTGTTGCGTCACAAGACTTCAGAACCCGCTACCGCTATATGTTATTGTTTAACGTACCCTTCAATAAAACGTCCTTAGAAAAAGACGCCGTATATCTGGCACTGTATAATGAACTTTTCATCAATGGCCAAACTGATATTGGTAATGGCAGAACTACAGAACTTTTTGACCGTAATCGGACCTATTTGGGACTAGGATATGTACTATCGTCCAAAGTTCGAGTCCAACTGGGTTGGATGAACCAAAAAACGGTAAACTGGGGTAAAGGGCAATTACAATTTAGCCTTCATCACAGTTTTTGAATACCTATGTAAAGCAATCAGTCGAAATAATCGTTCAAATAAAAATAATGAAACGCAAACAAATAGCCCTCCTTTATGGTAAGCGTTCCAAAATAAAACAGCTACTCTTTTTTGGCCCAAGACCTTTAGCTTAAACACAACACTAAACCCAATAGGCTATGTCAATACCCTAATAACCAAAACATATATAACCCCCGTAAGGAACAACTAAATTAATTGACTAACTTTGTATAATCAATAAAAGTAAATTAAAATGGCATTAGAAATAACAGACGCTACTTTTGACGAAGTAGTTTTAAAAAGCGATAAACCCGTAGTGGTAGATTTCTGGGCAGCTTGGTGCGGTCCTTGTAGAATGGTAGGCCCAATAATTGACGAAGTAAGTTCAGAGTATGAAGGCAAAGCTGTTGTTGGTAAGGTTGATGTAGATGCCAACCAAGAATTTGCCGCTAAATATGGCGTGCGTAACATCCCTACCGTATTGGTATTTAAAGGAGGGGAAATTGTAAGTAGACAAGTAGGTGTTTCTCCAAAGAAAGCCTATACAGATGCAATTGATGCGCTATTGTAAGTCATCCTTTGTTACATATCATTTAGATAATAAAAAAGAGCCGGAAAAACTGGCTCTTTTTTATTTGTAAACTTTAGTGCTACCACGTTGCTTACCAGTAGCCTTTCCCTATCTTTATTACTGTGAATTTACAATCAGAATTAAATAAGGCATCCCTATTTCAAAATTTGGAACTCTTGGCTAATCAGGTCGTTGAAGGGTTTATTAGCGGCATACATAAAAGTCCATTTCATGGGTTTTCGGCCGAATTCGCAGAACATAAAATCTATAACAACGGAGAAAGCACCAAACATATAGACTGGAAGCTATTTGCTAAAACAGATAAACTATACACTAAAAGGTACGAAGAAGAGACCAACTTACGTTGCCACATGATTCTAGACAACTCTGCCTCGATGTACTACCCGCAAATAAAAGAGCTAGGTGTGAACAACCTTAACAAAATAGGTTTTGGGGTGCTCGCAATCGCCGCTTTGATGAATGTTTTAAAAAAACAGCGGGACGCCGTAGGGTTAAGTATCTATTCTAATGCTTATGATTACTACGCGCCAGAAAAAGGAAGCGAACGCCATTTTCAAATGTTATTGGCAAAACTAAATGAAGTAAGTCGAAACACAGCGCCAACAAAAGAAACGGCGACCTATACATACCTGCATCAAATTGCGGAAAAAATAAAACGACGAAGTCTTATTTTCTTGTTTACGGATATGTTTCAGACACAAAAATCAGATGAAGAATTGTTTGATGCCCTAAGACATTTAAAATACAACAAACATGAGGTTGTTCTTTTTCATCTTCTGGATAAAGAACACGAATTGTATTTCAGCTTTGACAATACACCAAAGCGGTACATAGATGTAGAAACGGGTGAGCACTTAGATTTATATGCAGACAACATAAAAGAAGCTTATAAAGATGAAGTTAAGAGCTATCTGAACAAAATTAAACTGAAGTGTGCCCAATATAGAATCAACTATATAGACGTTGATATAAAGGGTGATTTTTCTACCGTACTGAATACATTTTTAACGGAGCGAAACAAATTCTTATAATGAAGTTCATATTTTAAAAGAAAATGTTTGTGCAATTGAATAAACACCATATATTTGCACACGCTAAACGCTACGGTCTGGTAGTTCAGTTGGTTAGAATACCTGCCTGTCACGCAGGGGGTCGCGGGTTCGAGTCCCGTCCAGACCGCAAAAAGCCTTCAAGAAATTGAAGGCTTTTTTTGTGTTCTAAATATTAATTTGGCAGCTAGGACTATTACTTACACCCATTAGTCGAAAATTAATAACTTACACAATTAATAAAGGTCTAAAATTCGTGCTAGAAATAAACAGGTTATGATTCTAAAAAGTATTAAAAGCGTGTTTATTTTCATCTTTTGCTTGGCTTCATTATCTGTTTTTAGTCAGGATCAGCTGAAGTCGCTTCAGAATGGTGCTCATGTAGAATTGTATTTTAATGAGCCAGTGAAGACTACCTCAACATTCAATAAGGTGATAGGTTCACCATATCTCAATGAGAAGTTTTTACCCGCCAATGTCAACAAGTCAAAAATGACTTATTTTGTTCGGTTCAATGCTGTTGAAAATACTATCGAATTTAGAGGGGAAAATGATGTAATTATGACCTTATCAGAGTCCTATGCGTATGAAATAAAATTTTTGGATGGTTCAAATAGGGAATATGAAACCCATTCCTAGAAGGATGAGAAAAAAGAGATGAGTACTACATTTTTTGAAAAAATATATAACCAAGGTAATATTGTAATTTACCTAAAGGAAAATATATATTTTACTCCTGTAAGATTAGCCAAGCATAGTTTTGAGGCAAATAAACCTGGGAGGTTCACCAAAGCCAGGGAGGCCTTTTATATTATGGGTGTTACCGCTGATTCTGAAACACCCACAAAATTACCTAAAAAAGAAAAGCAATTTGTTGCACTTTTTGGTGAGCATGCAGCACGAATAAAACAGTTTATCAAAAAAGAGAAGTTGAAAATAGATGTAAAAGAAGACTTATTTAGGATTATAGAATTTTATTACGTGCAAAAATAACACATATATCATAGCTTGTAGTCAGAATAGTACATACAGAGCCAAGTAAGTCGTAGTTATCTAATATTGGCTTCTTCACATCCTTAACAAGAATTCAATCTTTACTATTCAGGACTTTAAGAATTTTACTGAACACGGAATAGTTATCATAAACCCCTTGAAATTCATCTGATTTTGGCCCATAAGCAAATATCGGCACCATAACGGCCGTGTGGTCCTCAGTTGTAAAATCACCCTCAATCATCCCACTTTCCAAATTCCCCTGCGGTATGCTAAAACCAGACGTTTCGTGGTCGGCTGTAACAATAACCAAAGTGTTTCCTGTAGCATCTGCAAATTTAACAGCCTCCGTAATAGCCCGATCAAAATCGATGCCCTCGGATACAATTCCCGGCACATTATTATAATGGCCATAACTATCAATTTGAGCACCTTCTACCATTAAGAAAAAAGGTTTGTTCTTATTGTTTAAAAAAGTTAGACTACTTCTTGTCGCCTTTGCTAGCGCTGCCCCACGACCTTCTAAAATACTTGGCACCCCTTCCTGTGATAAAAAATATGCCACTCGTTTTTCCGTACTTGTTTTTATCTCATCACTACTTTCTGCTATTACAAAACCGATTTCATTTATACCACTAGCAACAGATGTAGCACCACCACCAATAAGGAGAGAAAGTTTACTTTTATATAAGTCTGAAATAATTCCGTCAATATCAGAACGATCTGTTCTATGGGCATAAAAAGCTGAAGGGGTAGCACCTGTGATTTCATCTGTAGTTATAACACCAGAAAGAAAACCTTTTTCATGCAGCACTTCTGTAAGGTTCTTAACCGGGCTACCCATATTATCTACTCCTATAGCACGGTTGTTTGTTTTTACACCAGTAGCTAGAGCTGTTCCCGCAGCAGCTGAATCTGTTGTGAAATCATCGGCGGATTGTGTTTTTAACAAACCAATACTCTTAAATTGGGTAAGTGTCAAAGCTCCACCATTGGCTAGTACAGAAGATGAAATTTGGGTAAGCCCATTACCGTCTCCAATTAATAAAACAATGTTCTTTACTTCAGCATCCCGTTGATCTGATTTATAGCTTGGCTTATACACCTCCGAGCTTTCGATATTGTAATAAACACGACTATTCAATGTATTCAAATAAGAGGTTGACGCATAAGGCATATCTGTATTTATAAAATCTACCCCAAGATCTAAGAAAGCCTTCCAAGCCGTTTTAGAATCGGGGGTACCCCAGAAGCGAAAGGGTTTATTATAAGTATGCGCTTTATCTATAGTAGATTTTACCTTTTCATAATCAGGTAAGGTTAATCGACCTTTACCGTTCCAAGATGAGAAATTTTTAAAATCAAGGCTAATCAATGCCACTTTATCCCAAACTTTTTTATTTTCTAGAGCCTCCAAACTTTGGTAATCAAAGCTTATGTATGCTGGATACTTAAAAAAATCATCAACTTTAGGGCGGTTTCCTGAAATCACAATTGATATATCTTTATCATTAACAATTTCAGGATATTGATTTAGGATTAAAACCAATTGGCTCAATGTAGTATAGGCTTCAGACTTAACATCTACCAGTATTTGTAGGGCCTGACCTTTTCCCAATTGTAAGGACCTCATGTTTTCAATAGGTTTCAAATATAGGGTTTGGAGCGTGCGATTCAGTACAATATCAGATGCTGCATGAGCAACATAAAGCTTCCCTTCTTTTAAAAAAACATCTATCTCAATAGAATTGACACCATTGGCATAAGCACTCCAAAAAGGCACTTCTTGTAAATAATCATTATGGGAATGGACCTTAAAGGATTGTGCGGAAATAAGTTGTAGGGTTAAACCCAGAACAAGAAAGAAAGAATAGCGTTTTAACATAATTTATATGTAATTAGTGAAACTTATACTGGTACTATAGCAAAAACTAGAAATAGCCATACCATACAAATGTAAGCTTCCCTAACACCATATTAACTACTGAACAATGCAAAGCTTTGCATCTTAGCACATAGAAATCAAAACTTAATCGAATTATGAATTCCTACATTTACGATTAACATTGTACGCTACTAATTTTAGTGATTTGCAAATTATTTAGTAACAAGATCTTAGTTGAAGTAAAGGATGGAGGTATTCGAACAACCGAAAAACTAAACTACCTTAAATTATCCGTGGCATGAACCATATTGTTATTTAGTATCAGAGTTAAGCAATGAGAGCTAGGTTAAATCCCTTCTCTCAATACCGGATGGTTCCCATACAAGGTATACCTGCTAATTTGCTATTTCTCCTTTTGTAAAACCTATAAACTTGATAGAATCAACTTAAATTTAGGTCTAATAATAACTTCCCATATTCTTAAAAATCTCCTAACACAAATTTATAAAGACAACATTTCCAAATGTTTAAATCTGTATTAACAGAGTGTAAAGCTGTGCAAACGTTTGCATAGCGTTTTTGTGTCAATTAATTCCGACTATCATAATTTTATTGTTATTTGGATGAAGAATAACTAATCTAAACAATCAAAAATGAAGAAAATTAAATTTTTAATGCTGATTTTCTCGCTCGGAATCGTTTCGATTTCATGGGCTCAGACCACCGTGATCGGTACGGTAACGGATGAACTAAATACCCCTTTACCTGGGGCAACGGTCTTGGAAAAAGGAACAACGAATGGCACAACTACAGACTTTGATGGAAATTTTTCTATTACTATAGCCAATGGAAATGTGGTGTTAGAATTTTCTTACATTGGGTATTCAACAATGGAGGCTGCTGTAAACGGACGAAGTAGTATTTCAGTACAACTGGCAGAAGATGCAACCCAATTGGAAGATGTGGTTGTCGTAGGATATGGTGTTCAGAAAAAATCGGATGTAACAGGTTCGATTTCTTCTATTAAAAGCGAAGATTTCAACCAAGGGGTAGTAGCCAACCCAGGACAGCTTTTACAAGGCAAGCTGGCAGGTGTCAATGTATCAAACGTGAGCGGAGAACCTGGTGCTAATCAAAATATCATAATTAGAGGTGTTGGAAGTTTACGATCGGGTACGACCCCACTCTTTGTGGTAGATGGTTTTGTAATTGATAACTCAAGTACCGGATTAGCATCTAATCCCTTGAACTTTATAAACCCGCAAGATATTGCTTCCATGGATGTTTTAAAAGATGCCTCTGCTACTGCCATATATGGGGCTCGTGCTGCTAACGGTGTAATTGTAATAACGACCAAAAAAGGAAAAGCAGGAAAGGCAGAAATGAACCTTAATGTTTCTACAGCTTTCTCTACAATTGCAAATCCTATGGATGTGTTTAGCGCTAGTGAATTTAGAAATCAAGTGGCTGCTGTTGGCGGAACTTTGTTCGATGCTGGTGCAGATACTGATTGGCAAGATGAATTGACTAGGACAGGTATTTCTAAAAATGTTAATTTTTCTATGAGTGGTGGTACAGCAGATAAATCTTCATACTTTGTTTCCACAGGTGTAGATGATCAACAAGGAACCTTTGAAAACAGCTCCTTAAAGCGCTATTCTGGTCGTGTTAATCTTACACAAAAGGCGCTTAAAGGGCGTTTCAGCGTAGACCTCAACTTAACAGCCTCAAGAACAGTCAATGAAAGACCAGATTCAGGTGCAAATGTTGTTGACATGCTATCACTAAACCCTACTTTATCACCATTCACCAATGGCGAGCCTAGTTTTTTTGATGAACGATTAAATCCTTTGGTCAGGAACAGAATATATACGGACGAAGCGGTAAGTAACCGCATTTTAGCAAATATTTTACCTTCCTTTGAAATTATTAAAGGGCTGACCTATAAAATGAACTTAGGTATAGATTATATATCTACAACCCGGGATCAACAAAGAAGTCCGTTTAACCTGATAGAAGGTTTTGAATTTGGATTTTTGAATTCATCGGCTACAGTAAATAGTAATACCCTAATTGAAAATACGCTTACGTATACTTTTGAAAAAGGAGACCACAACGTAACCTTACTAGGTGGGCATTCTTACCAAGAAACTACCTTTGAACAAAAGCAGTTTCAGTTGGAAGGTTTTGCAGATAATGGTATAGAACCAAGGTACCAAGACCAAATTAGCACAGATGTATTTCCCACTACGTTGAACTCGGGAGCTTTCATAAATGAACTTGAGTCTTACTTCGGTAGAGTAAATTATGGGTATGCAAATAAGTATTTGGTAACCGCCACCATGCGAGCGGACGGTTCCTCTAGGTTTGGCGAAAATAATGAATATGGATATTTTCCATCAGTGGCTTTGGGTTGGAATATTAATAAAGAGAGCTTTTTGGCAGAAAACGCTGTTTTCAATACCCTGAAACTAAGAGCTAGCTGGGGCCAAACAGGAAACCAAGACGGTATTCCTAGCAAAGTAAGTTTGGCAAGTTATGTAGATTCAAAAACAGAAAACGATACCTACCCGGTCGGTGGCAATGAGGTATCCTTGGCAGATTACCCCTTTGGAACAGTACCCGTAAGAACTGCATTCCCCAATCTTAAATGGGAGGTAACTACACAAACCAATATTGGTTTGGATTTTGGTATGTTCCAAAATAAATTGACCGGTACCTTAGATTATTTTAATAAAGTTACCAGCGATGTGGTCAATTTTTCTAATAGAATTGACCCTATTCAACCAACACAAAAGATATGGACCAACCTTCAGGGTATGGAAATAAAGAACACAGGGCTTGAAATTGCATTGGATTATCGGGGTAGTTTTACCGAAGACTTTACGTTTAACATAGGAGGTAATTTCACATATACCGACAATAGGGTAGAAAACTCCCAATTTGCAGTTATTACAACCGGAGCAGCACAAGGTGCAGGCCAAACCGGTGCAACGATAAACGGCTACATTAACAATGAACCCATTGGTTCATTCTTCATGAAAGAGTTCATTGGTATTGGTACCGATGGGTTGAATCAATTTACAGATGTAGTGCCCGATGGTGAGTCTTTAGACAATGATAGGATTGTGGCTGGTAGTGCCCTCCCAGATATTTTGTACGGTTTTTATTTTAAGTTTAACTACAAGGATTTTGATTTAGGATTTAACTTTAATGGCGTTTCTGGAAATAAGATTTATAACCATACCGCAATGAGCCTTTTTTCTAGAGGCCAATTGAGCAGAAGTTTAAATACCACGGATTTTGCCGTTCAATTCCCTAATGAGGATAATAGTAATTCCAACGAAGTCTCAACCCGATATTTAGAAGATGGTAGTTTCCTCAGACTTCAAAATGCTACCTTGGGCTATACCCTAAGCCCCTCAAAAATTGGGCTCGGTGATTGGGTAAACAATCTTAGATTGACCTTGACAGGACAAAATCTTTTTGTCATAAGCGACTACTCTGGCTTTGATCCGGAAGTTAACACGGGAGCTGCCACGGATGGAATTCAAACATTTGGTATTGACAGGTTTACGTACCCTTCCCCAAGAACTCTTTTAATAGGTTTAAATGTATCTTTTTAATCAAAAAATTGTTTCAAATGAAAAATAGAATAGTAGTTATTGCATTTGCATTAGGATCCTTTTTACAATGGAGCTGTACCGACCTAGAAGAAGTACGACTAGACGAAGCAGAATTCGGCGGACAAGGAGAGGTTATTAGTGGTGCTATCGCACCAGCTTATGGTTATGTTTCCTGGACGTGGCGTCATACACATTATTATGGACTACAGCTCATACCTTCTGATGAGGCTATTTTACCCTATCGTGGTGGTTCAGATTGGTTCGATGGTGGTAAATATTTAGCTACCCATCAACACAACTTTACACCAACAAACGATTTAATCGGAGATGGATGGAACGAGCTTACCACCAATATTTCTAGAACCTTAGCTGCAATAGAGGTTCTTAGGCCATTATCTGAGCAAGGAGACAGTGAAGCGTCTTCGGCATTGTCCGAAATGATAGCCCTAAGGGCTTATTTGAATATGTTAATGTTGGATAGTTGGGGGCTAGTCCTCCAAAAAGAAAACTCAAGTGATCTTTCTGAGGTTTTACGGGCACAGAATGCCATTGATTATATTGAAAGTGAATTACTTTCTGTAGTAGACGTTATCAATGCTGATAGAGGTCCTGGTAGAATTACGCAATCTGCCGTATGGGGCTTTTTAGCCAGATTACACCTCAATGCTGCAGTGTACCGTGATCCCTATGGCACACCCAATTTTACACCAGAAGATATGACCGCAGTAATTCAATATACCGATAATATCATAAACACCGGGAATTTTGGATTATCCGCAGAATATTTCGAACTATTCAACGATGATAACAACAGTAATGCTGAATTAATATTTGCTTTGGATCAACGAGGTCAACTTAAACGAGAGCATAGTCGTTGGGCATATTGGTCCATAGCTGGCTCTATGTTTCCTAGACCGGAATATCCTAGTGCAGATGGGACCGATGGTCCTGCTTTTACACCTGACTTTTTTCAATCATGGGCTGATGCCTATGGTGATGTGGATCCTGCGGAAGCGGATGCACGATTCTTTCAAAAGAATACTATCGTGCCTGACGATTTGCAAGACCTTACGGGCCTTACTCCATTGAATGATGAAGATCACTTTTATTGCGCTGTTCCAGAAGACTTTGAAATGGATCGCGGCGTTATCCGTGGCACTCAGTGGGGGCCCAGAAAAGGAGATGATGGTACATTTTTTACTTGTGATGGCGGAGTACGCATCTATCCTGTACTGCAACGAAAAGGTAATGCTCCTGATCGAGATGTAGCCTATGTAAACCATACCTTAGAAATAGATTTTAGCAATGAAGGCTCCTTCCACAATACTGGGTATCGTTGCGCTAAGTATCAATTTAGCCGAACATCTCCTAACGGTAACAACTTTAGTAGTGTGGACCTGGTGTTGATGCGACTAGCGGAAATTTATTTGATGCGTTCAGAAGCCAAATTGAGAAATGGTGATACAGGAGGAGCACTTGCCGATCTTAACCTTGTAAGAGCCTCAAGAACAGCAAGACCAGATCAGACGCCACCAGCACTAGCGGCTATTGATACGGACATCTTACTTAGGGAACGTGGTTTTGAATTATACTGGGAAGGTTTTAGAAGAGGCGACCAAATTCGTTTTGGAACTTATGAAGATTCTTGGACAGAGAAAACAGATTCAGATCCAAACAAGCGATTGTTTCCCATTCCCCAAAGTGCAGTCGATGCCGCATCTGGAATAGACGGGTTCTTGGAGCAAAATCAAGGATATTAAATATTTTTTTGAGTTAGTTTTATATGAAGGCAGGCAATAAATTGCCTGCCTTTGTTCTATTTGAGTTTTAATTAAAATAGAATAATACTACCTTAAACTTTCAAAATCAACTTGGCTATCTTAAAATAAGATTACAACAGGGCTATGTCTATTTTTAAAAACTATCTTATGAGACCAAGTACTATTCTATTATTTAAAAATATAGGAATCATTTTAGCTATTGTATTGATTTCTGCTTGTAATACGAACCAACAACCGGGATATAAAAGCACTGAACCTGTAAACTATGTTGACATGGTGTATCCGCAATTGGATACTGAACATAGCCGTTGGTTCTTTTTCGCTTCTGCCAGTAGACCGTTTGGCATGGTTAACTTAAGTCCAGATACGGAAATAGAGGGTGCTTGGGGAAGTGGTTATCGCTACAAAACGGATACTATAAAAGGTTTTAGCCATATTCACGGGTGGCAGACTTCCGGTCTTTCAGTAATGCCAGTAACCCTAACCAAAGAGCACACATCAACAATTTTTGAAGATTTCTATTCTGCATTTTCCCATGACACGGAAAAAATATCGCCAGGTCATCATTTGGTGCAATTAGAACGCTACGGAATTAAGGCTGAACTAACTAGTACAAAAAGAGTTGGTCTACACCAGTATTCATTTCCAAAGGATGCAAGTCCAGGAATTCTGTTCAATTTAAATACTATGTTAGGTCCAAGCAAAAATCAAAATGGTAGTTTAGAGCAAATAGATGGTCGCACCCTCGTAGGTCAATTAGATATGGCACCCACCCATAGGAGACCCAAACCCTTTTTACTTTTTTTTCAGGTGCAGTTCAATACAACCTTGGATTCCATTACTAAAGACCAAGATTCTGGCAATTATCTAGTGTATACAAATCCTGAACAGAAAACAGTTTTAATGAAAGTAGGTATTTCATATACCTCCATAAAAAATGCAGAAAACAATAGTGCTACTGAACTTGATCATTGGGATTTTGAAAAAGTGGTAAATGAATCTAAAGATGAATGGAATACCCTGTTAGGCAGGGTTAAAATAGCGGGTAATACAAAAACCCAAAGACGACGTTTTTACACAGATCTTTGGCATGCACTTCAGGGTCGGCGTGTTATTAATGATATAAATGGGGCCTATCCAGATAATACAGGTCCCGATTTAAGAATAGGGCAACTACCCCTTGACAGTAACGGAAAAATCCAATTTAATCACTATAATTCTGATGCCTTCTGGGGAGCGCAGTGGACATTAAGTACCCTTTGGGGACTAGTTTATCCAGATATAATGGAAGATTTTACCCATTCTTTAATGCAATACTACAAAGATGGCGGCATACTACCCAGAGGACCTTCCGGTGGTAATTACACGTATGTAATGACCGGGGCCTCCTCAACTCCCTTTGTCGTAAGTGCTATTCAAAAGGAAATTCTCAAAGATAACTTGGATAGTATCTATATGGCTTTGCGAAAAAATCATACGATGGGAGGTATAATGTCCAAAGCAGGATATGAGCACACTACTTCTTTAGGTGGAGGCCTTAAACACTACATGGAAAACGGTTTTGTGCCCTATCCTATTCCAGAAGGTAAGTTTGGAGGACACCAAGATGGTGCCAGTCTCACATTAGAATATGCATATCAAGATTGGACCTTGGCGCAGCTTGCCAAGAAGTTGGGCCGAAAAGACGACTTCGATTATTTCTTAAAACGCTCCCAAAACTACAAAAATGTATTTGACAATAGTTCTGGATACATGAGGCCTAAGAAAATTAACGGAGAATGGCAGGAGCATTTTGACCCTTTCCTTTATGAGAATGGCTTTAACGAAAGTAATGGTGCCCAGTCGACTTGGTTTGTACCCCATGATCCAGAAGGCCTAGCTTCTTTGGTGGGAGGTAAGGAGGCTGCTGTTCAAAAATTAAACAAACAATTTACAAATGCAGAAAAACTTGGTTTTACATCAGGGACATCTCATGATGTAGAACTGCATCCAGAGTATAGTCGAATACCCATTAATTATGGAAACCAACCTTCTATGCAGACTGCTTATATGTTCCATGTCTTAAATATACCAGATCTGACACAATACTGGTCAAAAAAAGTCCTGGATAAGGTCTTTAGTGGTTTAAATCCGGGCACAGGTTATAACGGTGATGAAGACCAAGGTCTAATGGGTAGTTTAGCTGTGTTAATGAAGCTAGGGCTTTTCCAAATGAACGGGGGTACTGAAAATAACCCTAAGTATCAATTGAGCCCTCCTATTTTCGATGAAATCAGAATCGACCTACATCCTAAATACTATTCTGGCAAAACTTTTATAATTAGTAAGAATACTAGTTTAACAAATGAAAGTATTCCAAAAAAAGTCCTTTTTAATGGTAAAAATCTAGAAAAAATGAACTTACATCATTCCAGTATTACATCGGGAGGCACCCTAAAGTACCAGTTTGATAACCCCTAAATACTATTCGTAATTTTATATTGAATTTGCCTCTATAGTATCCGATTTTATAATCTTAATAAGTCAATGATTTTTTGTATTTTTCCTAAGTGATTAGTCATCTTTTTTAAAAATCTAAAAATGGTCATTTAGTGTTTCCATTCTAATCAAAACCGATATTCTACATATAGATAATAGGTCTTGGACTTGTAGAAGCACACCTTGATACCATATACCCACCGAAAGAATAAACTAAAGAAAATAGAACTTCGCAACCATGAAAAAAGGAAGGGTCACAATAACGGATATAGCTAAAGAACTCAATGTTGCGCCATCTACAGTCTCCAGAGCATTAAATGACCATCCTGCCCTTAAAAAAGAAACAAAGCAAGCGGTGCGGGCTTTGGCAGAAAAACTGGGGTACCAACCAAACTTTATGGCACTTAGCCTATTACGACAAAAATCAAACACTATAGGAGTAATTGTACCAGAAATTACCAGTCATTTCTTTTCTGCGATTATCACTGGCATCCAAGATATTATATCTAATTCTGAGTATAATATAATGATTTGTCTTTCTAACGAATCCTACGAAGAAGAAGCGATAATTATTAAAAAATTATTAAAAATACAAGTAGATGCTGTTTTAGTATCTCCAGCCTCAGAAACCAAGAATTTTGACCATTTCAGGACCTTACAAAAAAATAATATCCCCGTGGTAATTTTTGATAGAGACTGCCCGGGACTGGAAGCAGATAAAATATTGGTAGATGATTACGCTGGTGCTTTCCAAGCTGTGGAATATTTGATAAAGTCTGGTTGTGAAAAAATAGCCCATTTAGGAGGCCCATTAAATCTAAGTACAACAAAGCATAGGTTACAAGGGTATTTGGATGCCTTAGAAAACGCTAAAATCCCTGTAAGACAAGAGTACATCTCCCATGTTAAAGGATTTTCCCATAACGATGGTCTTAAACCCACTACAGAACTTCTAAAATCATCCCACTTACCAGATGCGATTTTTGCTATGAACGACAGTATAGCTATTTCCGCTATGCATATTGCTCGTAAAATGGGTATGAGAATACCAGAGGATATATCTATTGTCGGTTTTGACGATGAACCCCATTCCTCCTATTTCAGACCTTCTTTATCTACCGTATGGCAACCAGTTTATAGCATAGGCATGTTATCGGCTAGAATTGCACTCGGACGTTTAAATAGCGACAATGCGGACAACTTGGCTTTTCGCCAAGAGGTATTTAAACCTGAACTGGTGGTTAGAGGATCCTCCAGACCATTTATAGTTCCCGCCTAACATGTTTAAATTTTAAGGATAATGCAAAGGTTTGCATTATCTTTTGAGGCTAATTACTTTTTAACATCGTTTTTTTATCGTTTTTTTATAATGTGGGCATATTCTAGCCCTTTAACAATGAACAAATGGTGGTTTTACCAAAGGAACTTTTTAAACATTGTTACGGAACATATGCCATTGCTGCAGTAAACGTATTTACCATGGAACAAGTACATGGTCTATTCAGGGCAGGTATTAAGGCCGATGCACCATTTTTAGTGCAGATTACACCCGTAGCAAGAAATTATGCGCACTCGCTAATGTTGATAGCTATGATTGATGCTGCATCAAAAATATATCCAAATGTAGTGTATGCCGTTCATTTGGACCATGGTAATGAAGCGCATGCTATTAATGCAATAGCGTCCAATAAATATCATTCGGTAATGATAGATGCCTCGCATGATGATTTCGAAACCAATGTAAAAAGAACCAGATTGATTGTCGATGAGGCACATAAAAAAGGCATTTTCGTTGAGGCTGAATTGGGCGTATTGAGTGGTGTGGAAGACGATATTTCGATTGATGAAGAAAATGCCAGCTACACTAGCCCCAATGAAGTTGTTTCTTTTGTAGAACGCACCAATTGTGATAGCCTTGCCGTTGCGGTAGGCACTAGTCACGGAGCCTATAAATTCAGCTCGGGCCAAGGAATACAGTTTCATATACTTGAAGAAATTCAACAAAAATTACCCGGCTTCCCGATTGTGCTCCATGGCGGTTCGGCAGTGAACACAACCGAAGTGGAACGAATAAACAAGGCTGGTGGGATGCTGAATGAAAATGCATCAGGCGTAACCCCAGAAGAAATCATAAAATCCATTCCATTTGGGGTTTGCAAAATAAACATCGCTACGGACACTAGACTTTTATGGTCTAGGGTGCACAGAGAATTTTTTCTGGATAGTCCTGAATTGTTTGACCCCATTGTCCCAGGCAAAACCTATATGGATGCCTACGAAACATTCATGGTACAAAAATTTGACCTTTTAGGTGCCACTGGCAAGGCGACCACACTCCATAAAAAATATAAAAAATGAGCAAGCAATCCCATCTATTGGCAAAACCAAATGAAAATGCAGTGTCATACCACAGCATAACTCCCAAGTCCGCTAAATGGAATTACCTCTCTTTTGAGGCCCGTTTAATGAAAAAAAATGAAATTTGGGAACATGATACTGAAGAAAATGAACTAGTAATTGTGCTACTAAGTGGTAATTTTAAGGTAGATAGCGACAAAGGTAATTGGGAAGCAAAAAATGGTAGAAAAGATGTCTTTAGCGGTGTAGCTCATACCTTATACCTTCCTAAAAATACCAACTTTACCCTAACCGCCTTAAGCGAAAAACTTGATATAGCCTATGGTTGGTGCAAGGCCGAGAAAGATTTTCCTGCAAAATTTATAACTCCGGAAGAAACTCCGGTGGTCATTTTCGGTGGAGACAACGCTACACGGCAGTTCAATGACCTCATACCTCCGGGATTTGGGTGCAACAGTATTGTTGTTAGAGAGGTATACACCCCTTCTGGCAATTGGAGTTCTTTTCCCGCACATAAACACGATGAACGTATTTTGGCCAAGGACGGTACTGTTTTGGAACCTATACAAGAAGAAACCTATTTCTATAAATTTCAAAAATCCGAAGCCTATGCTATACAGCAAGTCTATACAAAAGACCGTTCCTTGGATGAAATTGTTAGGCCCCGACACAATGATGTGGTCATGATTCCTAAAGGATTTCATCCCGTAGTTGCAGAACATGGTTTTCATTGTTATTACCTCAATTTTCTGGCCGGAACCGACCAATGTTTAGCGAATACAACAGATCCAGACCACGAATGGATCTATGACTCATGGACCTCAAAAGATAGTAGACTACCCTTGGTAACAGCTGCAATGAACAATCAATAGAACATATGAACTTAAGGAAACATGACGTCATTACTTTTGGAAGATCTTCCATAGACCTCTATTCACAAAATATTGGATCTCCTTTCAACGAAATTAAAGGCTTTGATGCTTTCGTGGGCGGCTCACCGTTGAACATTGCTGTTGGTTGTGCAAGATTAGGGGTGAATGCAAGTCTATTGACGGCTGTAGGTAGGGATAAAGTAGGGGAATTTATACTTAATTTTTTGAAAAAGGAAGGTGTGAACACCTACGGTATTCCCACAAAAGAATCTGCTAGAAGCAGCGCTGTAGTACTTGGTATAGAACCGCCGGATAAATTCCCCTTAGTCTATTACAGAGATAATGCAGCAGATAGCCAAGTAAGTATTGACGATGTAGATTTGGCGCAGATACCTGAGCACCGTATTTTACTCATAAATGGAACTGCCATGAACATGGAACCCTCTCGCAGTGCCACCTTCTACGCTGCCGAAATAGCTAATAAAAACGACGTTGATGTGGTCTTGGACCTAGATTTTAGAGCGGATCAGTGGCATGACTATCGCGCCTTTGGCACGACCATGAGGGCGGTGCTACCCCTTGTTAAAATCGCTATTGGCACAGAGGAAGAAATCTTGGCTGCTACTTTGGAGCATGTGTCACAGGTAACCATCAAGCACCAGCAGATATCAGCTCCTGAAATCACTGGTGATATTCAGGCATCTATAAAACGTTTACTCTCTACAGGCATAGAAACACTAATCGTTAAGAGAGGTAGAGATGGTGCCAGTATTTATAAAAAAGATGGTTCAAAAGAAGATGTTCCCGGTTTCCCGGTGGATGTCCTCAATGTTCTTGGTGCTGGTGATGCCTTTGCAAGTGGATTTCTATATGGTATGTTACAAGGTTGGGACCTTTATAAATCTTGCAGAATGGGCAATGCCAGTGGAGCACATGTAGTTACACAAAAAGGCTGTGCCAACTTTATGCCTACCTTAAAAGAGTCTATGGACTTCATTGAAAAAAATGGTGGATTTTAATACTTGATTTGAATTATGGAGACAACGAGACTTACCGTGGCACAAGCCACCATAACATACCTAAAAAACCAATACGTAGAACGTGACGGGGTTCAGCATAAATTCTTTGCGGGCTGTTTTGGGATTTTAGGCCATGGAAATGTAGCTGGTATTGGACAGGCATTGCATCAAAACCCAGATTTCCCCTTCTATGTAGCCAGAAATGAACAAGCCATGGTACATACCGCTGCGGCCTTTGCTAAGGTAAAGAATAGATTACAGACGTTTGTATGTACTTCCTCCATTGGGCCAGGAGCTACCAATATGGTAACTGGCGCGGCAGCCGCAACAATTAATAGAATTCCCGTACTCTTAATACCTGGTGATATTTTTGCGACGAGACATGTTGCTCCAGTATTACAACAATTGGAATCTAATGTGACCCAAGACATATCGGTAAACGACTGTTTTAAACCGGTGTCAAAATATTGGGACCGTATCAACAGACCAGAGCAATTAATTACTTCATTACCCGAGGTTATGCGCGTATTAACTTCACAGGCAGAAACAGGAGCCGTAACCCTTAGCATTCCCCAAGACGTCCAAGCCGAAGCCTTTGATTTTCCTTCGGCCTTATTCCAAAAGAAGGTTTGGTATGTTGGGCGCACCATGCCCGATGCCTCATTGTTAGAAAAAGCGATACAGCAAATTAAGAGCAGTAAAAAACCGCTTATCATTGCGGGTGGAGGAACCATGTATAGTGGAGCTACCGAAGTACTCAAAAACCTCGTAAACCGCACTGGAATACCGGTTATAGAAACCTTTGCAGGAAAGGGATCACTCGATTACGACAATCCCCAAAACCTTGGTGCAGCCGGCGTAACAGGAACGCCTGGGGCTATAAAAATGGCAAACGATGCGGATGTAGTAATAGGCATCGGCACCAGATATAGTGATTTTACCACCATAAGCAAATCGGCCTTCCAAAACCCAAATGTAAAATTCATAAACATCAATATAACCGAATTTGATTCCTTTAAACATGGTGCCCTACCCTTAGTGGGCGATGCCAAAGCCATACTTGAGGCCATCAATACGCAACTAGACAACTTTAAGGTTGCTGATGATTACAGTAAAAAGATAGTGGACTTTAATAGCTCTTGGGATGCTTATGTTTCTGAAGTATATGCCGAAAGAAATGTGGTCCCAGCCTTTCAGGGAGAGGTAATCGGTGCTGTAAATACGTTTTCAGATGCCAATGATATTATGGTATGCGCGGCAGGTAGTCTTCCCGGCGATTTACATAAATTATGGCGCACCCGTAATCCCAAGGGCTTTCATTTGGAATATGGGTATTCCTGTATGGGGTATGAAATAGCAGGTGGACTTGGTGCAAAAATGGCCCATCCAGATAGTGAAGTTTATGTTTTGGTAGGCGATGGCAGTTATTTAATGATGGCTCAGGAAATCGTTACTTCCGTTCAGGAGAGAAAGAAATTGACCATTGTATTACTAAACAATGACGGCTATGCCAGTATAGGCGGACTTTCTTCCTCCTTGGGGAGCGAAGGGTTCGGCACCTATTACCGTTATCGCAATGAGGAGACAAATCAGTTAGATGGGGGTCTTTTACCCATAGACTATGCAGCCAATGCGGCAAGTATGGGTGCTTATGTAATAAAGGCCACAAACGTAACAGAATTAAATACTGCTCTAAAAAAGGCCAAGACTATTGACCAGACTACCTTAATCTATATTGAGGTTGATCGTAAAAAAGGTATTCCAGGCTATGCTTGGTGGGATGTTGCCGTAGCAGAAATATCTGAAAAAGAGGCAGTGACTGAGTCCTATGAAATATATCAGGAAAACAAAAAGACCCAAAAATATCACCTCTAAAATCAACCAATGAGTACGGACTTCATCATTATCCTAGTTTCCTTCATTGCCTTTACGGCAGGGGTAGCCATCTTTACTTGGTACAGCCTACGGAAAACGAATTTAGGCTCTTCTGAAGGCTATTTTCTGGGAGGCAGAAGTCTAACCGGTACTGTAATTGCAGGTTCCATGTTGCTTACGAACATCTCTTCCGAGCACTTAATAGGGATGAACGGAAATTCATACGTTAACGGGTTTATCGTAATAGCTTGGGAGGTAACCTCATCTATAGCCCTAGTGATTGCAGCCATTTTTTTTGTGCCTAAATATCTAAAAATGGGGCTTACCACTATTCCGCAATTTTTGGAGAGCCGTTTTGATGGGCTTACAAGGACCATGGTTGCAGGTATCCTTATTTTCTCTTTTGTAGTCACCTTATTACCCATTGTGCTGTACTCCGGTGCTATCGGTATTGAAAGTTTATTCGGAGTGTCGGATATTTTGGGTGTAGATAAAACTGAAGGGCTTTGGATCACTATTGTAATCATTGGGGCGATAGGATCAATTTATGCCATTTTTGGCGGGCTAAAAGCGGTCGCGTATTCGGATACTATTAATGGCGCCGGCCTATTGCTAGGGGGGCTGCTGATTCCAATATTGGCCCTTATGGCGATTGGGGATAACAATATTATCGATGGATTGGTGAAAGTTTATGAGTATGCTCCAGAAAAATTTAACGTCATTGGGGCACCAGATTCTGTTCTACCTTTTGAAGTGCTGTTTACAGGGCTCATTATCAATCAACTCTATTTTTGGGGTATGAACCAGACCATTATCCAAAGAGCCTTAGGAGCCAAAAACCTTAAAGAAGCTCAAAAAGGACTGTTGATTACCGGGTTATTTAAAATACTAATACCCTTGATAATAGTCCTTCCAGGGGTCATTTGTTATTTTTATTTTCAGGACACCTATTTTGACCAACAGGATTCAGTATACCCAATGCTGGTAAAAAAAGTACTTCCCGTATGGTTAATCGGCTTTTTTGCTGCGGTCATCATGGGAGCGGTTTTGAGCACTTTTAACTCTGTGCTTAATTCTGTAGCCACACTGTTCAGTGTTGATATTGTCAAAAAACACCTCAGTAAAGATATAAGTGATACAAAATTGGTCCGTATCGGCAAGGCCACCTCAGCAGTTTTGGCAGTCATAGCCATTTTTGCCGCCCCAATGGTAGCAAATGCTTCGGACGGCCTGTACCAACTTCTGCAGGAGCTTAATGGCATATTCTTTATCCCCATTGCTTCTATCCTATTAGCCGGTTTCTTTATGAAAAAGGTTTCTGCGATAGGTGCTAAGGTGGCTTTGATCTTTGGGTTATGCTTTTACGTTTTTATGACATGGGGGTATACCAGCCACGGAATACACTTTGTGCATTTGTGGGGTATTGAATTTCTCTTGAATGTTGCCATAATGTACAGTGTATCTTATTTTAACCCTAGAAAAAATAGGTATGAGATTACCGATGTTGGCGTGGTAAACCTAGTGCCTTGGAAATACACAAAAGCCATGTCCATTGGTCTATGTGCGGTGACGCTACTTATTTATATTTTATTGGGCCAAAATGGATAAAAGAAAAAATTAATTAACCTATAATTATTTAAAATGAACATCTTAAAAAACTATATAAACGGAACTTGGCAACATAGTACATCAAAAGAAACCATTGATGTGGTCAACCCTGCAAATCAAGATACACTGGCAAAGGTTCCCTATGGACCAGAAACAAAAAAGGACCTTGACCACGCAGTTAGCGCAGCACAAAATGCGTACAACGAATGGCGTAACGTTCCGGTAATAAAAAGGGTCCAAGTACTGTATCGATTAAAATCTCTACTTGAGGAGAACATGGAACCCTTAGCAAAAATCATAACGGAAGAATCTGGCAAAACCAAAGCAGAATCCTTAGGTGAGATACAAAGAGCCATTGAAAATGTGGAGGTCGCTTGCGGCACCCCAATGCTTATGGCCGGTGATGTAATCGAAGACATTGCAACGGGAATTGATGAAATGATGATCAGACAGCCGCTAGGTATCGCTGCCTGTATTACGCCCTTTAATTTTCCCAGTATGATTGTATTTTGGTTTTTACCTTACGCTATTGCTACCGGGAACGCTTTTATCGTAAAACCATCGGAAAAAGTGCCGTTGACCATGATGAAAATATTTGAACTATTAGACCAATTGGATATGCCCAAAGGTCTGGTTAGTTTGGTACATGGTGGTAAGGACTCCGTAGATGCAATTTTGGAGCATCCAAAAATCAAAGCTATCAGCTTTGTGGGCAGTACTCCTGTTGCGCGATATATTTATAGTAAGGGAACAGCCAATGGCAAACGGGTACAGGCTCAGGGGGGCGCAAAAAACCCAGTCGTCATTTTACCCGATTCTGATATTGAAATGTCGACCAAAATTATTGCCGATTCTGTATATGGATGTGCAGGACAACGTTGCCTAGCAGCCTCTACCATTATTACGGTTGATGACCAAAAGAGAGAAATTAAAGATGCACTTTACGAAACCGTTAAATCCAGAACTACAGGATATGGCTGGGACGATAGCGTTAGTATGGGGCCTGTTATCACACCGGAAAGTAAGAACCGTATAGAAGGATTGATTCAAAAAGGTATTGATGAAGGCGCCAAGCTACTTCTCGATGGTAGAAAAACTTCCATTTCTGGTTATGAAAACGGCAACTTCATAGCGCCCACCATACTGGAAAATGTGGCCTTAGACAAGGAATTGATAACGACTGAAATATTTGGTCCTGTCATGAGTTTAATATCGATGAAAAATATCGATGAAGCGCTGGCTTTTGTAAACAGTAGCAGTTATGGGAATATGGCGTGTCTTTTTACTGGTAGTGGCGCGAATGCAAGAAAGTTCCGAAATGAGGCCGATGCCGGAAATATAGGCATCAACATTGGTGTTGCCGCACCTATGGCACAGTTCCCCTTTAGTGGTTGGAAAGATAGTTTCTTTGGAGATCTTCATGGACAGGGCAAGCATGCCATTGAATTTTTTACGCAAACCAAAGTAATTATAGAAAGATGGCCGAATATATGGTCACGTAAATTTTAACACTCATTTTAAATGATAAAAGTCGCAAACGCACCTTGCTCGTGGGGTGCACTTGAATTTGATTTGGAAGAAAAATCAGAAGAGATTGGTTTTGAACAAGTATTAGACGAAATCAAAGATACCGGCTACATTGGCACGGAGTTGGGCGACTGGGGCTACATGCCTACGGACCCTGACCTGCTTCGGGTAGCGATAGATAGCAGGGGCCTAGAACTCTTAGGAGCATTTGTTCCCGTAGCCTTGGTAGATGAGCGAACGCATCAAATGGGTATCCAATCCGCCCTTCGTGTTGCTCAACTCATGTATAAGGCAGGATATCAAAATGCTTTTATAGTTTTGGCAGATAACAACGGGAGTATTCCAGAGCGGACAAAAAATGCCGGTAGAATCACTCCAGAAATGGGATTGACCAAGAACCAGTGGGAAACCTATACAAATGGTGCTGAAAAAGTGGCAAAAGCCGTAAAAGAAGCTTATGGACTAAGAACTGTTTTCCATCATCATTGCGCCGGATATGTGGAAACGCCACAAGAAATAGATACCCTAATGTCCATGACCGACCCCAACCTAGTAGGACTTTGTTTAGATATGGGGCATTATGCCTTTGGCGGAGGCGATCCTGTAAGTGCCTTAAGAAAACATTCTGATAGAATTTGGCATGTCCATTTTAAGGATTTTGACCCAGAAGCTGCGCGGCTATCAAGAGAAGCGAATGGCAATTATTTTGATGCCATAAAAAGAGGGGTTTTCTGTGAACTTGGCAAAGGAAGTGTGGATTTCAAAACAATAGTTGATCTATTGCAGGATAAAAAATACACCGATTGGATTGTGGTAGAACAAGATATACTTCCAGGTATGGGAAACCCGAAAATATGTGCAAGGACAAATCGTGAGTATCTCAATTCAATTGGATTATAACCTAATTAAAGCAACCGCTTTTATTTAAATAAACATGAACAAAGTTCGTATTGGTATTGTTGGATTGGGCAGATTGGGTTTTATTCATGCCAAAAATATTAGTAGTATAATTAAAAATGCAGAATTGTCCGCAGCATGTAGCCTTAATAAAGAAGAATTATCCAGAGCGAAAAAAGAATTGAACGTTGGCTATTGTTTCTCTGATTTTAAAGAAATGATCAACGACTCTGACCTGAACGCTATTGTGATTGTTTCCCCATCGGCCAATCATTGTGAACAAGCCATATATGCCCTTCAAAAAGGATTGCACGTATTTTGCGAAAAACCCTTAGGAATTACCCTCCAAGAGTGCTTAGCCGTAGAAGAAGCTGTAGCTGCAAATGCAAATCAGGTATTTATGTTGGGGTTTATGAGAAGGTACGACCCTTCATATATGTATGCAAAGCAAAAAATAGATGAAGGTGTACTAGGAAAGCCCATTCTTTTTAGGAGCTATAGTGTAGATCCTGAATCGGCGATAGATGGCGCCTTAAAATATGTCGAACACAGTGCTGGACAATTTTTGGATATGGCCATTCATGATATCGATTTAGCAAGGTGGATGCTAAAAGCAGAACCAAAAAGCATTTTTGCCATTGGCGGATGTTATGCACATAAAGAATTTGCAGAGCATGGCGATGGCGATAACGTATCGGCATTATTGCAGTTTGACAATGAGAGTATGGCCTTTTTCTTGGCAGGTAGAACGGCAACCCATGGTTATAATGTGGAAACTGAAATCATAGGAACAAAAGCTACACTTAGAATCGGATCTGTACCAAGAAAGAATATGGTCGAGATATTAGATTCGCATGGTGTAAGGCAAGAATGTTCCCAATCGTTTCAGGAAAGATTTGAAGTAGCATTTGTTAATGAAATGCAGGAATTTGTAGATTGTATTATTGAAAATAAAAAACCAGAAATTAAAGCGGAAGATGGAACAAAATCAACGAACATAGCGTATTTGGCAACAAAATCATTTAAAGAAAATAAACTTATAAAAATATGAGTACCATAAAGTTCGCCATTGCCGGCCTAGGCAGAATAGGAAAGATACATTTGGATAACATCCTTCAAATGGACGGAGTAGAAGTAGTGGCTGCAATGGACCCATCTAAAGAATGCCGGGAATATGCCAAAAATAATAATATTCCGTTTATTACGTCGTCCTATAAGGATTTGATATCCATGGGCGACTTTAGTGCCATACTCATATGTTCCCCGACAAATACCCATGCAGATTATGTCGAGATGGGCGCTTTAGCGGGGAAGAATGTCTTTTGTGAAAAGCCCTTAGACCTATCCCTGAAAAGGGTGTTGGAGGTTTTAAATGTCGTTAATGAGAGCGGTGTACAACTAATGTTAGGTTTCAACCGCAGATTCGACAAGGAATTTAAGAAAGTGCATGAGCTTGTGAAAGAAGATGCCGTAGGAAAACCTCATTTAGTAAAAATAACAAGTCGAGATCCTGGAGCTCCACCAGTTAGTTATATTAAACAATCGGGAGGTCTGTTTTTAGATATGACCATACATGATTTTGATATGGCCCGCTATGTTGTTGATAATGAAATAGTAGAAGTATACGCAAAAGGAGCGGTCTTAGTGGACCCTGCCATTGGAGCTGCCGGAGATATTGATACAGCGGTGGTCACCCTTACCTATACAGACGGCAGTATGGCCATTATAGATAACAGCAGGGAAGCTGCTTATGGTTATGACCAACGTGTAGAGGTTTTTGGGTCAAAAGGTATGGTGCAGTCCAACAACATTTTTCATGACTCCCACAAGCTCTACAATAAACAAGGTATTCATGCCGCCAATCCCCTACACTTTTTCTTGGAGCGCTATCAAGAAGCCTATAAGACAGAAATACAAGATTTTGTGAAAGGGCTTTCCAACGGAATACAAATGTCCGTTGATGGTAATGACGGACTACAATCTTTGAAAATAGGTCTTGCCGCTATTAAATCATTGAAGGAAAATAGACCAGTGAAGATATCCGAGATTGTTTAATGCAAGAGGTATTCCTACTCATTGAAAAGTTCAATTTATATGAAGAAACAGATAGCTTTCCTATTCTTTCAATTATTGTTTTTATCATCATTTACGTTCGCTCAAAAAGCTAAAAAAATGGATGTCATGTCCTTTAATATACGATATGATAATCCAGAGGATGGTAAACAGAATTGGCATCATAGAAAGAAAAATGTGGTTCGTATGATTCATTTTTATGATTTAGATATCATAGGTATGCAAGAAGTTTTGGTAAATCAACTAGACTATCTAAAAACGAACCTAAGCAAATATAAAACTATTGGTATTGGAAGGAAAGATGGCAAGGAGAAGGGAGAGTTCGCCTCAATTTTTTATAAAAAAGACAGGTTTAAGGTATTAAAAAGTGGTACGTTCTGGTTAAGTGAAACCCCTGATGAAATTAGCAAAGGATGGGATGCTGATTTGGAAAGAATTGCAACGTGGGCGGTATTTAAGGATAAGAATACAAGAGAAGAGTTCATCTTTATGAATACTCATTTTGACCATATTGGAAACATAGCTCGTGTTGAAAGCGCTAAATTATTAAAAGAAAAAGCCATAGCATTAGCAGGAAACCTACCTTTAATTCTAACGGGTGATTTTAACCTTGTTCCCGAGTCAGAAGGTATTAGAACCTTGATTAAAACCGATGGAAAAAACACATTGATCAATGCAAGTAGTGCAGCTACGTTTACTTATGGACCCAACTGGACCACCTGCGGTTTTGATAACAGGCCGTTCGAAGAACGGAAAGTAATAGACTATATATTTTTAAAAGGAATTAGTAAAGTGACTAAATATGCGGTATTTTCTGAAATGTTAGATGATATTTATTTATCCGATCACTGTCCAGTTTTTGCGCAAATAGAATTATAGTACATTCTTAACGCTATATAATTATCGAATTTAAAGGATTGGAAAGTTAATTGAAATAACAAAAATATCTTCTCTTACGCTAGTGAAATTATTGGTCTTCAAATACTGTGAAATTAGGTTCATTACCCATTTCAAAAACCAAGGAACTACTGCTCATCTTTTTGTAAAAGGGCAATGCCCTGTCGTCAGGAAGCAATTTTAGAGCGCCTATTTGTGGCATAATACTAACATAAGCATAATCGCCCATCCATCACGTTGGCTGATGTGTTGCCATAAATCCCTTTATAGAAGTATCCTCATACACATACGGCATTTCACTAATTTTGTTCTCCTTTGTCTGTACCATAAAGTTTGTCATAGCAAATGGAGAACCTACGCAGGGCATAGTAACTACTCCATCCTTTCCTTCTGAAAAGCTAAAAATGGAGGTGTCTCTTAAAGGGTTTACATCATCCACTTTCATTTTTTCCTGCGCCCAGATTGGTGACTTAATTAGTATGAGAAAAAGCACCCATGACATTCTTCTTAAGTATGTTTTTATTTACAATGCCTTGTATCTAATTTCCGCTACGGCGTTTTAATGGCATTACAACACCACTGTTCATATAGATTTGAAAGTGATTGGAGGGTGCACCATTCATAAATTTATCCAATATGGACATAAGCTCAAGCATATTTCGTGTTATGGAGTCTTTGCCGGCCACCATATCCTTATTCAGAAAAGAGCTTGCTATTAACTGGTATTCGCTAAGACGCTTTTGACCAATATCTGTTTGCGCAAGCTGGTCTGCACTTCTCAGTCTATAAAGGTCAAATAGGAGATCGGCACCAGACCAATCTTCCAGCCTTTTTAAGTTAAATTCATCATTTCCAAGACCAATATCGTTTCTGAGTAATAGGCTGGAAACAAACTCTTTTTCTGTTTTCATTCTACGCATTAAATCCTCAAAACCTTCTCCCTGTTTAGCATGTGATAGCGCCAATAATTCCTTCCCTGAACTGTTCAGTAAAAACCTTGAAAATTCTTTTGGCCAATCTGATGGCAAAAAACGCAATCGTACTAATTCCTTTAAATGCCAATTGGTGAAATCGCCGTAGTCCTTTGAAGATAAAATAGTACGGTTCCAAATTTTTTCACCACCCATACGCTTTAAAAAGTCATATTCTTGCTCATACAACTCAAAAAACTCATTAAAACTAGGAACAGTGTTCACAAGTACCGTCTCAACAGAAACAATCCCTTTGTTTTTTAGGGTTACTACCTTATATGCAGGTTTATATGCTGCCAAGGAAGGTACTTGTACGTTTATCAATGTCTTCCCATCAACGTTACTATGAACCCCTGTGTCATTCATGTGCATATGACCGCCAAAATGAAGCTTAAGGCCTGCTTGTGCGAAAATTTCCGCCACCTTTTTGTTAGGAACCCGACTATTTTGCATTTTACCCCCCACCAACAAACTCCCTATTTCCTCAGAAGCCCCATTAGTAAAATCTACCATGGGGTAGTGACTAAAAGCAATAAGCGTTTTTCCGTGCTTTTCTGCCTCTTGGACAATTCGACTCACCCAATCTACTAAGTACCTTTTATTCGTTAATAAATTATCGTGCCCTAAACCAGTGTTAGGGTATTCCAAGGTGTTGTTATCATCAATTAAGACAACCGCCTTTTCTAAATAAGTGTTGGCATCGAGCGATATTAACCATAGCCCTTCAATAGGTTCTACTACATAACTAAGGTCTGGTAACCTATTTTCGTAAGAGTCAATAAGAAGGCTTCTTTGTTGCAACGAAGCCTGGAGCTTAGCTTCTTCGTAGTTGTAATCCTTATATGAATAATTAGAAAATGGAGAGGCCCAATAGCCATATTCCCGTTTAGGATAAAAACCATAATCACCCAGCATTTGGCTAATTCCCTCATATCCTAAATTTTGAATGTCTTTGGTAATCACAACGGGATGCGCTGTACTCAAATCAGGGCTATGCATTGCAGCATCAGAAAAAATGGGTTGTTGTTTTCCTCCTTCACCTAAAAAATCGTATTTCCCATCGTTATGGTTAAAAGGTCTAACCACATCATGATTTCCCGTGGCTAAAAAAAAAGAAATATCGTTAGTTTTAGCGTATTGCTTTAAAATTTTTTTTAACCCTCGGATATGTAAAGGCTGCCCATCGTCAGAAAAATCCCCTGGAAGAAGCACGTACTTTATATTCCTTTCCACCACATCGTCAAGCGCAGCTAAAAAGGCAAAGTAATTTTCATTAAAAATTCGCGTAGAACGTAACTGGCTAGCCATAGTCCGTATCAATACGTGCTCTCCATTTATAGGGTTTTTAACGCCAGTATAATCAGAATCCTCCAAGGTTCCATATACATCTTGTAAATGAACATCAGCAATGACTGCGAATTTAATTTCTTTTTGGCTCAACTCCTTTTGTGTAGCACAAGAAGACACAAAAAATCCTAAAACCAAAAGAGAGCCATAACTGATTTTTCTAAAACAACACATTTTCATTTATAAGATTGCTATATCGCATAAAACTAGTGATTAAAGGTTATCCCGACCATTATTGTTATGCAAACGTTTGCAGCTGTTGAAAGAAGATTATTATAAAATTAACTGTGATCACTGAAATAGCACGACACTCCCCTATATTTGGATTAGCAGTCTTAGGTAGGTTTAGAAACTAAGACAAAACAGATTCTAAATTAGAAATCAAAAGTGGTTAGCGAACAGCACAACTTCAACACCAAAGAAGAAAATATACATATAGAAAAAATGTATATTATTTTTCTACCAATTTAATCTGTGTTCATCATAGGCCGCATCGAAAACGAATAATCATACTGTTTAGGATGAATCGTATATTCACCATGTACCAAAGCTCCCCATGAATTATCGCGACCAACGCCCATTTGTAAATGGTCAATGTTCCATTGTACAGTATTTCCGATTTTGATATCTGCACCATGCTTTTTTGGTGACGGGTACCAATCTAGCGGCAGAAATACCCGCATCTTCACTATTAAAGTCGATTTCTTTCATAGCAAATGGCAAAGTACTAGAATTTAGTAACTCATTGCTTTTGAGTTCCAAGGTTAATGCATCTGAAGAAAGTTGCAACCAGCGAACATCTGTCTTGTTTCCAGTTTCTTGCGGCCTCATATAGCTATGGAATTGCTACGCTACCTTCCCGCTATAGATACTTGCCTTAACCCTTATTTTTCTGTCCCAATAACTTTCCATAGGGCCATTACCGTACCAGGAGATATCAGCATACGAATTGGGAAGTGTTAGATACATCCCTAATTTCGAAATGTTTGGCAGCTCTTTTTGATTCTGTTTAAAGTGATAATCAATATATAATATTCCATTCGCTAAAATTTCATAATCAACTTTAAAATCAGCCTCTGCATTGGGAAGTATATACCCAACACTGAACGAAACACCTTCTTGGGTCTTGGCGGGTTTCCCTATTAATTTGGCGGAATAGCTATAGGAAGCATCCTGCCAAATTTTGGCCCATTTATCCATTCCATTTCCTAAATCGTTATCGGTAAGCAGTCTCCAAAAACTAGGTCTAATAGGCTGATTGGTAATCTTTTTTCCTTCAAAGGCCCACGATATAAACTCACCTGTCTTACTGTTGATTCTACAGTCCGTTTTATCATTTTGTATTTGAATATCCTCCCCAGAAGTACCTATTTGCGACGCTATTTTGTGAGGAAGGGCCGCGACATGCCTTGCCCCTTCATTAAGAATGAACTGATTCCAAGACACTTCATAGCCCTTGGGAACTAAAAGTGTTTCATTTCTCTGAATCATTCTAACTTCTACAATATATTCCTCTTCAGGAATAAAAATATCAGGAACGTTATCAAATTGAATTTTTTGCGTTTGCTGAGCTGGAACATTCAGTTCCATTTTGAATTGCTGATGGACTTCCCTTCTGTTATTCGAAATTTTAAAATACACCTGTTTATCTGAAAAATTGGCGAAGAAATTTTTACTTTCAATTGCTATAATTCCCTTTCCTCAATAGCTAAATTGAACAGGCTCAGACACCTTTTTAGCCTCCAAAAGATGCGGATTTAACTTATGGTAAGGATTCACCAAACCGTTATTCAAAAAATTTCCGTCCGTGAGTAAATCCGGATGGTAGTCATGGCCATAGGCAAAATAAGGTTTACCATTTTCATCTTTGTATTCTAAACTTTGATCTACCCAATCCCGAATAAAACCACCTTGTAGGTTGGGGTACGTTTCTATGATATCCCAATAATCCTGAAGATTTCTAACTGAATTTTCCATACCATGGGCATATTCGATTATGATTGAGGGGTTGTCTGAATCTGATTTCCCGTGTTCGATGAGGTACTCCGGTTTAGGATACATGGGGTAATAGCCATCGGTGTAACCCTCTTTTCCTACAGGTTCATATTGTACGATTCTATTGTCGTCCTGTTCTTTTAGCCATTTGTAAGTTGTCCTAAAAATTTCACCTTCACCAGCTTCGATACCCAAAGACCATGAATAGATTGAAGCATGGTTCCTATCCCAAAAGTACATTCGTTGGGTGCGCATCCTGTAGGCGGGTAACCAACACATCTTATTGCCTATTTGGGTCTTTTCGTCAATAGCCAACAGATGACTTTGGATATTGGCCTCATCAACCACATAAAATCCGTGTGGGTCGCAAAGTTCTAGCCAATAAGGGTCGTTTGGGTAGTGCAAACTTCGAACGGCATTTATATTATTCTGTTTTATTAGTTTAATGTCCTTTTCCATAGATGCCCTAGAGACTATGTGGCCCATTAACAAATCTGTTTTGTGCCTATCTACCCCTTTAATATAGATAGTTTTTCCATTGAAAAGCACTTGACCGTTTTTGATTTCAACTCGTTTAAAACCCGTGTTTCTTTTTATATACTGATTATCTTTTGGATTTTTAGAATCTTCCAATGAAATGGCAAGTCGGTACAAATTAGGTAGTTCCACCGACCATTGTTTCACGTTTTTAATAATGTTTTCTGATGTAAAATCGATACTCGAACCAGCCAAAATTTCAATAGTTACAGCCGTTTTGTACATTGATGCATCCCCATCCAGAAGCTCTAAATTTATAATTCTGGATACAGCTTGTTCAGAATTATTTTGAATGAAAATGGTATTCTTAAATATTCCATTTGTAAAAGTATCATCTAGATTAGAGTAAGCGTAGTAATCCGACACAAATACCTTGGACTGGCATAGAGGTAAACATCGCGTTCAACACCACTCATACGCATCATGTCTTGACTTTCTAAACAACTGGCATCGCTCCAACGGAATAGTTGCAGAGCTATCAGATTCTTTCCTTCGGATAGGTAGTCCGTAATATTGAACTCTGCGGGAGTTCTGCTGCCCTGTGAATAACCCACATAACTGTCATTAATATAAACCTACATGGCTGATTTCACTCCTGCAAAATGGAGAATTACATCTTCGACTAAGAATTCTTAGTCAAGATTAATTTCTTTGTGATAGGCACCTACTTGATTGTAGTCGTTTGGCACATCAGGCCATTTGGCATTAAAGGGATAACGTTCGTCCAAGTAAATGGGAAAGTCGTAGCCTTCAACTTCCCAATTGGCAGGAACCGGAATGGCGTCCCAACCACTGTGGTCATAATCCACATTTTGAAAGGTGATGGAGCGTTGCTTAGGGTCTTTTGTAAAATGAAACTTCCAATCCCATTTAGACTTAAATACCGTTTTAAACTTTCCGTATCAGAAATAGTATCTGATTCAAACCCAAAAAAGTAGCCCTAGGCAGTAGTCTATTTTCTTCAAATATTTGATGGTTGAAGTGGTTGATTCGCGCGGGTACTTCAGGTAAAGGTTCTTGTTTACAGCTGATAACTAAAACTGACAGAAAGATAAGTAAGTGCTGTTTATTGTTCATCCTATGTTTTAATAAATTCAATTTTTTACTAAAAATTTCATCGAGAATTTTCCTTAACTAAAATAATAACTCCGCTACATAGGCCTTAATAATTATGAGGGGGGGCTACTGTGTATTATAGTTTTTTGATAATAGGAATTTTCTCCTTTGACACGACACTTTTCTTTGTTCTGACGCCTGTAAACCTCTTATAGACCTTAACATAATTTTACCCCATGGGAATTTACTAAAATTTCGTCTTTCACGCAGGGAATCTCGGGTCCAAATCCATTCCAGACCGGTAAAAGCACTCAAGAAATTGAGCGCTTTTTTATTTTACCCTTGTACTTAGATAACATGCGTAGTCCTACTATTTCTTGGACTATTCGAGTCCATTTTAAAGTGAATGAAATAGATGGTAAATTATTTTAAAAAATCATAAATCATTAAATTTTATAAATCCTCGACATAAGTGGTAGCACTTTTATATATTGAAGTGAATTAAGGGTGATTCTTGAATTTGCCCATGGCATTACTGTATCTTGTACTTATTCTCCTTCTGAAGATATTTATATCAAAGGACTTCAGTTCGCATGGCATTGGATAGGCAAATAGAAATAAACAAATTAGAACTATGGGGTATTTGAAACTGAGAACTATTTTTGCACTAGCTATGTTAAGCATATGTATATCATGTGGACAAAAGGTAGAAAAAAAGGAGGTTGACGAACCTCAACAATGGCTGACTTTTAATGGTAAGAATCAAGAATCAAAGCATATCGTACTTGTTTCTGGTGATGAAGAATACCGTTCTGAGGAAGCACTTCCGCAATTGGCCAAAATACTCTCAAAGCATCATGGTTTTAAATGCACTGTTTTGTTCGCGCAAGACCCAGAAAAACCTGGAATCGTTAACGCAAATTATGTGAAAAATATTCCCGGTTTGGAAAACTTGGAAAAGGCTGATATGATGGTAATTTTTACTCGATTTCGTGCACTTCCAGATTCACAAATGCAGTATTTCGAAAACTATCTAAAGGCAGGAAAGCCTTTAATAGGAATTCGTACCGCTACCCATGCATTTAATTTTGGGAAAGACGCTGATACTAATTTCGCCCATTACAGTAATGGGTATTCAGGAGATAAAATAGAGTGGACCGAAGGTTTTGGTAGATTGATACTTGGAGAAAAATGGCATACCCATCATGGTCATCATAAAAATCAGAGTACGCGTGGTGTTATTGCAGAGGATGCAACATCCCATCCCGTTACTAACGGTATTGAAAGTGGAAGTATTTGGGGGCCAACGGATGTTTATGGCGTACGTTTTCCTCTTCCCGGAGACAGCAAGCCTATTATTTTGGGACAAGTCATCAATAGAGAAGGAGTATTTGATGAAAACGATATATTCTTTGGAATGAAACCTACAGATAAAATACTGGCTACCGAAAACAGCGAAGGGGTTAAAGTAAATGATATTCTGATGCCAATTGCATGGACCAAAAGCTATCAAATTCCCGACGGAAAAAAAGGAAAAACCTTTACAACAACGATTGGTGCTGCATCGGACATGCTTAATGAGAATGTTCGCAGACTTTTAGTAAACGGAGTTTTTTGGACCATGGATTTACCCGTACCTCAAAAAGCGAACGTTAAACTAATTGGAACATATAAACCATCTGCCTTTGGCTTTAACACGGATGAATATTGGTTAAATAAAAATTTAGAAATCGTAAGTTTTCAGTTAAAATAGGAAGAAGCACCCATCTAAAATAACAGTTTAACTTTAGGACTAAACTCCTTAAAAACTACATTCTAGATCACCTGAATATGTGGTATTTATCTTGAGTTCCTTTTTAACGTTCCCCATGTTCAACTTCTTTAGTCTAAATTAAATATCCGTTTCATTAACAGCCATTTTTCTTCTGGTTGTGCTATTGGGAGTGCTTGTTGATACTTCCGCATTAGAGCCTCCCAGTCTACTACCTTTGAATTTTCAGCATCGGCTTTTTCTTTGGCTTCAAATGAAAAAGTATCATTCGTCTCCATAATCATAAATAAGCGATTACTAACACGATAAATATCTAATACTTGGATACCTGCCGATTGTATGCTCTCGATAATTTCTGGCCAGACATTTTTATGATATGCCTCGTATTCAGCAATTAGCTTTGGGTCATCCTTTAAGTCGAGGGCAAAGCAATGTCTTTTACTCATAAGCTGAGATGATTTATTTGATAGTCCTTAGCCTACCTTATATACTTTTAAAGTTCTGTAGCCATATAATGCAACAACGACAAAACATAGTAGTGGTAAAATAAAAGAAAAGTTAACCTCTGGCACACCCATGATACTAATATCGTTGTAAGCACTTCCTCCCATATCAAGAATTAACCCTTGTAAGACTGGCATTAACGCTCCACCTACTATGGCCATTACTAAAAAAGCAGATGCTGGTTTGGCATCATCACCCAAGCCTGTTAGCGCAATTCCATAAATCGTAGGAAACATAAGTGACATACAAAAAGAGGTAAGCACTAAAGAATATAATCCACCAACACCTTGTATAAAAATAGTTCCCAAACAGCAAGCTATAGCCATTACGGATAAAAGCATTAGTAGTTTTCCTGAATTTATAAATTTCAAAAGATACGTGCACAAGAACCTTCCCAGCAAAAAAATAATTAAGGCGGCATACGCATAGTACACAGCATCGCTGTTTGCAATACCCAAATTCTCGGCATACTGATAAATATAAGTCCAACACATAATTTGGGCACCTACATAGAATAATTGGGCTAAAACCCCACCTACGAAACGTTCTTTTTTAAATATCCTTTTAATAGATTTCCACATGTCTTTGCTACTTCCTTCTTCTCGGCCATCAGGCATTTTCATCAAGGCAATCACGACTAGCATACCTATAACAAAGAGTCCTAATGCCACATATGGATTTCTAATTACTAATAAATCTGAAGTTTTAATTGCAGCTTTGGCCGTTCCTGTTAGCGTTTCATATATACTATTGCCTTGGGCGTCAACATCGTCGGATTGTAATGCGCCCAATATAAAGGCCTGGGCAACAAATAAACCTGTTAAAGCACCTAGTGGGTTAAATGCTTGTGCTAAATTCAATCTTTGTGTTGCTGTTTCTTCAGCTCCCATGGACATAATAAAAGGGTTGGCCGTAGTTTCTAAAAAAGCGAGACCAAATGTAAGAATGTAGAGTGCTAATAAAAAGAATAAATAATTTTCCATGGCCGCAGCTGGATAAAATAATAATGCCCCTGTAGCATAAAGGGTAAGACCTACCATAATACCTACCTTATAAGAGTATCTTTTTACAACAAAAGCAGCTGGTAAAGCCATAGTAAAATACCCTCCGTAAAAGGCAGCCTGTACCCAAGATGCTTGGGTGTTGTTAAGCTCCAAAATCTTTTTAAAAGCAGATACCATTGGGTTGGTAATATCATTAGCAAATCCCCATAGGGCAAATAAAGAGGTGATTAAAATAAAGGGTATTAATACATTTTTTGATACTACTGGTGGTTTTTTATTCTCTTGCATGATTGGTTAATTAGGTTATAGAGATCGGTCCAAATGAGTGTAACCACCATCAACAAATATAAGTTGACCCGTAGTATGTGATGATTTTTCAGAAAGAAGAAAGGTGACCATATCTCCAATTTCTTCCGTAGTGGTCATCCTATTTTCAAAAGGAATACGCTTATTAATTTCTTGCAGCCTTTCCTCTGAATTATCAAAAGTATTAATCCATCTTTCATATAAAGGTGTGTAACATTCCGCAACAATCAATGCATTTACCCTAATAGCATAAGGAAGCAGCTCTACCGCCCACTCTCGGGTTAATGCGTTTCTGCCTCCATTTGCCGCGGCATAACCGGAGGTGCCTCCCTGACCTGTAAATGATGCTTTCGAACCAATATTCAAAATAGCTCCCTTACTCTTTTTCAACTCTGGCAAAGCATAATGAGCCATCATATAATAATGCGTAAGATTCCTGTGTATGGAAGTCATAAAATCTTCATAGCTTCCATTTTCCAATCCTATCGAATCATTGACCCCGGCATTATTTACAAGACCCTCTATACGTCCAAAACGAGCTATACATTCAGCTACGGCATTTTCACATTCCTTCGGCTTAGTCAACTCTGCAAACGCATACCCTGATTGACCTCCCTGCTTCTCGATTTCAGAAACCGTAGCCATGACATTCGTTTTATTTCTTCCTACGATATATGGTATAGCACCCTCTTTTGCCAAGGAAATGCTGATGCCTTTGCCTATGCCTGATGAGCCTCCAGTAACGATGATAACCTTATCTTTTAATTTTAAATCCATTCTATTCTAATATTCCTTCATATTTTGTGTGCCTCATTAGCTCATCCTGCTAAACCTAAAAATTTAAATAATAATCTAGATATCCAAAGCATAAAAATCAATGGCATTTTCACCCATTATCATACCTTGTTCTTCGTCGGTAAATTGTTTTATATAATTTTCCGTAACGCTTAAAACACGACTATAGTTACCTGCCAAAAGACATACAGGCCAATCTGACCCAAACATTACCCGGTTTGCTCCAAACGCTTCAAAGACCACATCCATATATGGTTTAAAATCGTTTTCATTCCAATTTAGCACATTGGCCTCTGTGACCATTCCTGAAACTTTACAATATACATTCATGTGTTTCGCGAGAATTTCAATATCAGTTTTCCATGTAGATATCTTGCCATCTTTAATATATGGTTTCGCCAAATGGTCTAGTACGAATCGTTGCATAGGAAAACGTTCCACTAGTTTAACCGTATTTTTCAACTGATTTGGAAACACCAAGATATCATAGGGCAAATTAAACTGTTCTAATTGCGCAATACCATTACAAAAGGCTTTTCCTAGCATAAAATCATCGCGTTCACTTTGTAATATATGTCTAACGCCTTTGAATGCGCTGTCTGTAGTGAAATGTGCTAAACGCGCTGCTACATTATATTCACATAAATCTACCCAACCTACAACTCCTTTTATAAAATTATGCTTTGTTGACAAATCCAGCAAGAATTTTGTTTCTGCTTCGGATTGATTTGCCTGCACCGCTACGCAGCCTATCATATTCTTTTCCATCAATATATCCTGAAGATCGTTCGGCATAAAATCTCGCCGTAGCACCTCCATAGAATTATCTATCCAGCTATGTTTTACAGGATGATAGTCCCAAAAATGTTGATGGCTGTCTATTCTCATTATTGATATGCCTTTACTTTTTGCTTAGAACTTCCCAAACCTTCTATTCCAAGTTCTACGACATCACCTGGCTTTAAATATTTTGGGGGACTAAATCCTAATCCTACGCCAAACGGAGTACCTGTTGAAATGATGTCTCCCGGTAGCAATGTCATATATTGACTGATATAACTCACTACTTCTTGAACATTGAATATAAAATCAGACGTGTTACTATTCTGAACAATTTCCCCATTCAATTTCAACCAAAGGTTAAGGTTATTGGGGTTCTTTACTTCCTCTTTTGTGGCGATAAAGGGACCTAGAGGAGCGAAAGTATCACAGCCCTTTCCCTTACACCACTGTCCTTCTTTTTCTAATTGAAAGGCGCGCTCACTATAATCATTGTGTAATACGTATCCTGCAATGTGATCATATGCATTTGTTTCAGAAACATACGAGGCTTTCTTACCGATAACAATGCTTAGCTCTACCTCCCAGTCTGTTTTTACGCTACCTTTTGGAATTACCAAATCATCATTTGGGCCAACGATAGCAGAGGTAGCCTTAAAAAATAATACCGGTTCTTTCGGAACCGCCATGCCACTTTCGGCAGCATGTTGTGCATAGTTCAGCCCCACACAAACAATTTTCGACGGCCTCACCAAAGGTGACCCAAGACGTGTTTCCTTGTTTACAATAGGGCAATTTTCTTGATGTATCCTCAACCAGGCTTCCAGCCTATCAAAACCTCCATCACCGAAAAAACCTTCATTATAATCTTCTCCGAAAGCTGAGATGTCTATCCAGCTGCCATCAGGTAATTGAATTCCGGGTTTCTCGTTTCCATCTGTTCCAAATCGTATTAATTTCATACGTTACTCTTTATTTTTTATCCGTTAAGTTTAATAAACCCGCCATCTATGGGGAAATCAGTTCCAGTAATAAAGGAAGCTTCATCCGAACATAGATAAAGGGCTAGGTTGGCTACTTCATCTGGTTTACCCATACGTCCTATGGGTTGTGTTTTGGAAAGGTTTTCAAACATCTCCTTTTCATTTCCGGGGTAATTCGCCTCTATAAATCCATCCACGAAAGGAGTATGGATACGTGCAGGAGAAATACTATTACAACGAATACCATGGGCTATATAATCTTTTGCAATGGAATAGGTCATGGTAAGTACAGCTCCTTTGCTCATAGAATAGGCAAAGCGGTCCGAAATGCCTACCGAAGATGCTATCGAAGCCATATTCAAAATAACACCACCATTTTCCTTCATTCCCGAAATTACAGCCTGCATGCAGTTATACGTTCCTTTAATATTTACATTGTACACTTTATCCATATCACTTTCCAAGGTGTTTTCAATATTCCCAACATGTGCTATTCCAGCATTATTTACTAAAATATCTATATTTCCAGTTTTTAAGATAGTTTCCACTACGCTATTGACGCCCTTCTGATTTGCTACATTACATGCATAGCTAGTTGCCAAACCGCCGGTTCTTTTAATTTCTGTTAGGGTGTCTTTTGCATTATCGAGATGTAGTTCCAAAATATGAACATGAGCTCCTTGTCCTGCAAAAACTATAGAGATTGCCTTTCCGATACCGCTTCCACCGCCGGTGACCAGCACATTTTTATGCTTTAAACTAAATTTCATGTTTGTTATTTTTTTCGTTCTTCCAATATGTCCCGTTAGGAAAAAGATATGTTTCCAAGGACTTTTCTTTCATGGTAATACTATAGCCTGCAAGTTGGGGAGGCATATAGGCTCCGTCCTTAATGGTTACTGGATCATAAAAGTGCTCATGTAAATGGTCTACATATTCGATAATCCTATCCTCCAAAGAACCGCTTATCGCAATATAATCGATCATTGATAAATGCTGGACATATTCACAAAGACCAACCCCACCCGCATGCGGACATACCGGAATCTTAAATTTGGCTGCCATTAGCAATATGGCAAGTATCTCATTAACGCCACCTACCCTGCAGCTATCTATTTGACAGATTCCTATTGCATTGGCCTGCATTAATTGCTTGAACATCACTTTATTTTGGCAATGCTCACCAGTCGCTACTTTAATAGGAGCTACTGCCTCGGCTATCTTTGCATGACCCAAAATATCATCGGGGCTCGTAGGCTCCTCTATCCAATACGGATCAAATTTCTTCAGTGCAGCCATGTTAGTGATGGCCTCGTCAACATCCCATTTTTGGTTGGCGTCCATCATCAATCTCAAATCTGGACCTATTTCTTCTCTGATAATTCCTGCGCGACGCATATCATCTTCCAAATCTGAACCAACCTTTATTTTCATATGATCAAAACCTGCATCTTTTGCTTCTCTACAGAGTCTTCTCATCTTATCATCGGAGTAACCTAGCCAACCTGCAGATGTTGTATATGCAGGATATCCATTTTTCTTTAACAATGCAATCCGCTCTTGTTTGGAACCCTGCTTTTCCTTTACTATAGCCAGCGCCTCTTGCAGAGTAATAGCATCTGTAATATAGGTAAAGTCTACACAGCTTACCAATTCTTCCGGACTCATATCAGCCAACAACCTCCATAGGGGTTTACCTTCCACTTTAGCATAAAGATCCCAAACGGCATTTACGATAGCGCCTGTAGCCAAATGAATAACCCCTTTTTCCGGACCCAGCCAGCGTAGTTGGCTATCCCCTGTAATCATCTTCCAAAAAGCACCCATATTTGAGGTGAAACTCTCTAAGGTTTTCCCCTTGATTAAATAGGATAGAGATTCAATAGCTTGCGTGCAAAGCTCGTTTCCCCTGCCTATGGTAAAGGTGAGTCCATGCCCTTCAATACCGTCTTCACTATTCGTTTTTAAGATAACGTAAGCGGCTGAATAATCTGGGTCCGGATTCATGGCATCTGACCCATCCAGTGACTTACTGGTAGGAAAACGAATATCCTTTGTAATAACTTCTGTTATGATTATTGGTTTTGACATTAGCACTAGTTTTTAACCAAATTTAAGGGGCCTAGACCTAAGAAACCACCTAATTGCACACCACTATCAATACTATTTTTGCTGCTATATCTTTTCTAATAGTTCTTATTGCTATGAGATTTTAGGTAGGAAGAAGGTGATTTTTTATGGATATTACGAAACTGCCGATTGAAATTTGAAATATTATTGAAACCAGCTGAAAACGCTATTGACGTAATACTTTCCTTATTTTCTAAAAGCAATCTACAGGCATAGCCAATGCGTATCTCATTCAAGTAGGTGGTAAACGGTTTCCTATGTGTTTTTTTAAAAAATCTACTAAATGCCGATGTATTCATTCCCACAATCTCGGCCACATCACTAGAGCTGATATGGGTATTGAAGTTTTCGAATACATATTGGTATATTTTATCCAGACGTCTGTTCTCGGTTTTATGAAAGGAATTGACAAAAATAGTACTAGACAGAACCTCATATTTATTATGCTTCGCTAAGCCATCAAAAATTTCAAGAATTCTATATACCCTTGCAGTAGGACTCGCTTCTACTAAACTTTTTATTTTATCCAAAAGATAAGTCGGCAAGTCGTAAAACCTAATACCCAGTCCGGCCTTATCCAAAAGATTAGAAATCGCTTGCATTTCAGGCAGTTCAAAAAAGTAGGTTCCTAAAAATTCTTTTTTAAAATGAATGGATACAGCTTCAGCCTTGAGGGCTGTATCCCCTAGAAAATAAGCCTCATCATTTAACCACATGTGTGGTAAATCCTTTCCAATAAGTACAACTTCACCTTCTTCGAATTTCTGAATACTATCTCCAATAAACCGAGTCCCACAACTTTTAAGGATTAAGGCTAGTTCAAATTCTGGATGATAATGCCAAATCCTTAAAAAATTGGAGTATAGATTATGCGAAACCGTAAGAGACTCGTTAAAAACACTAGATCGGTTTAACAGATGAAGCTTCATATTTACTTTTGAAGTTAATTAATTTTTTCTACGTCTATTAGAAGGCATCACTCTCCTTACTGTTTGCCGCTGTAAAATAAGCTAATAATTCCGTTTCTCCCTCGGGGATCTTTATTTCAATTATAGCCGAATCCGTACTATTACCTATCTTAACCTCCTTATGTTGGTTAGCAATCTGCAAATAGGCGTTGATGAACTTCATTACCTAAATATGATTTCCACCTTTTAGTTCCCTAACAACTTTTTTGATGGTCCAAACACCTTGGCACTGGTCTTCATATCTGCATAGCGAGGATCCTGTACATAATCCTGTTTTTGCATTTTAACCACCTCTATACTCAAAAACCCGAACTCGCTCACCACCTTCCCGTAAAAACGATAGATTCCCCTACCCTGAAAAGGATATATCGCAGCCACGGGAGGGAAAAGTACCGTGTCAAAAACAGCGCCTTGCTGATCTACCAAGGTAGCAAAACACATGCGTTTTCCTTTATGGGTTTTGGTACTCTTCACAGTAACAATATAACCGTAGATATCTATATTTTTATTCAAGTAGCGCTCCAAATCCTTGCTTCCCGTAGTGTTTTTTGGAGGTGTTACCAATAGCGCATACGGGCTGCACAAACAGAACCCCAGTAACTCCAGTTGCGTAAAGGCCATCTCTAAATTCGTAGTATGTAATTTGGGGATTTCAAAATGTTGCTGTTCAGGTCGGAATAGCTTTGGGTGGTCTATTTTAACGTTCTTGGTCAAAAACAAATGTGCTTTCCATAACAGTTCATGTTTGTTGGCTCCCGTAAACCGGAATGAATCGATACGGATTAAGATACTTACCTGCTCTATAGATATGAGCACGCGATCCAAAAAATCTTCCAAAGAAGCATACCTACCATTTAAGGATCTTTCTTTCAACATACGATCTATTACACGGACCTCCAATTCCTTTAAATACATAAAGCCGAGATACAACTGTTTGTCACAAATGTGATTACCTGCAACACTATTGTTAACACAGGGTGCATGAATAATTGCACCCAACATACGTGCCTCATGAATATAAAATTCTGCGCTATAAAAACCGCCTCCGTTATTGAGTACAGCTACCATATACTCTAGTGGAAAATACGCACGCAAAAATAAGGTTTGATAGCTTTCTACAGCGTAAGAAGCAGAATGTCCCTTTGCAAAGGCATAGCCAGCAAAACTGGCCACTTGATTCCATATTTCAAAAATAAGCTCGTCATCATAGCCTTTTTCGCGACAGTTGAAAATAAACTTCTCCTCTACCCTTTGGAACTCTGCCCGTGAGCGGAATTTACCGCTCATACCACGACGAAGCACATCTGCCTCACCCAAATCTAAGCCAGCAAAATGGTGCGCTACCTTAATCACATCTTCTTGGTAGACCATGACGCCATACGTTTCTGGCATAATGCTCAACATAACAGGATGTGCGAGTTCTTCTGCCCTGCCCGGATTACGATGACGTAAAATATACTCCCGCATCATCCCACTTTTGGCTACTCCTGGGCGAATAATGGAACTAGCAGCTACCAGACCCAAATACGTATCTACCTGTAATTTTTTAAGTAGCATACGCATGGCAGGGGACTCTACATAAAAGCAGCCCATACATTGTGCAGTTTTAATCAGATTATTAATCTTGGGGTCCTTTTTAAAGCGTTTAATATCATGAATATCCCACTGGGCAAATTCATCAGGTCTTGTAGCCTCCAAAATAGTGATGGATTCCTTTATTTTTGAAAGCCCACGTTGTCCTAGAATATCGAACTTATACAAGCCCACATCTTCTGCAATCACCATGTCGTAATGGGTAGTTGGGTAGCCTTTAGGTGGTAGATGGGTAGCGGAAAACCAATGTAATGGCCTATCGCTTATCAAAATACCACCAGCATGGATACTTAAATAATTAGGCATCCCTTCCAAAAGTTTTGTGTATTTGACTACTAAGACAGAAATACCATCTAGCCTAGAATCTTGAAAATTACCGTCACAAAGTTTATCAATCTCATCTTTGGGTAAACCAAAAACCTTTCCCAATTCACGTACCATACCACGCCATTTAAAGGTTACATACGTACCTAAAAGAGCTACGTTTTTAAAACGCTCAAAAATATATTGGGTTACGATAGGTCTATCGTGATGGGAAAAATCAATATCAAAATCTGGCGGATTGGCACGATACAGATTCATGAAACGCTCAAAATATAGGTCTAGCTCCATAGGATCTACATTCGTAATACGAAGCAGATATGCGACAATACTATTGGCGCCGCTGCCACGACCTACGTAAAAAAAATCACACCTACGGGCATAGCTCACAATATCCCAATTGATTAGAAAATAAGAAACAAAACCCATTTGTTTAATAAGGCTAAATTCCTTTTCCAAACGAGTAAGTATAGCTTCATCTACATTGGGATAGCGATACGGAAGTCCTTCTGCACAAAGCTTTTCCAGAAAGGCCTCATCTTCCTCTTGGCTACCCAGATAGGTTTTTAAATTTTGAGGTTTTCGTCCTTTGGAAAAATCAAAATGAATGGAGCAGGCATTCATAAAACACTCTGTATTCTCTAGAATAAAAGGATATTCTGAAAAGCGTGCAGCCAAATTTTGAAGTGGAAACATTTTCTCTTCAGGGTCTGCCTGCTCCGTAATACAAAGCTTACTCAATAAGGTATTATTATCTATAGCTCGTAACAAACGGTGTGCGTTAAAGTCGCGCTTATTGCGAAAGGTAACAGGTTGTTGCACCACCAATTTCTCTTTAAATGCTATTAATCTGGAAAATCGCAAACGTCTTAAATCTGCAATGGAAACACCAATAAACTCGTGTTCAGAAAAACTTACCATTTCATTTTGAAGCACCTTTTCAAAAGGGTAAATGACATATGCATTTTTAAACCCAGGGGCTTTTGAAGGGAATTTTTTTTTATGGTGTAAGTGCTCGGAAAGATAATTGTTGAGCTCCAGATAACCATCATTGTTCATTGCTATACCAATAAAACAGGGCTCTACCCCATTTCTAAAATCGATTCCTAAAATAGGTTTTATATGAAGTTCCTGCGCCTTTCGCACAAAATTCAATCCTGCCGAAGTGGTGTTTATATCGGTAAGTGCTAATTGACTTACATGGTTTTCTTGGGCTAATTGTAAAAGCGCAACCTCCGAAAAAGTCCCGTAACGCAAGCTGTAATATGTGTGACAATTTAGATAGATGGCAGACTTGAGATTTTAGACTTGTTTTTATTTAATGATACTGTTGGATACGCAATGTTTACCTTTTGCCTGCTAAAGAACTCCACTAACCCCTAGCGAGCGAGGGAAATTGTTTTGTGCAAATAGATAATAGTACGAGACTTTTTTACTGTTTCCGATGTGCCAACACCACAGGCGGTCTCCCGTCAAACGGATTGTTTATCCTACCTATAGTCTTCGCATCCATACCCGCTGCCCTTAGCACACTCTTGTCGCCGTATCGTTTTCTAATGGCATCCATAGCGTTATAAAGGTTAAGCGTTTCTTCGGTATCCTCAAACAGATTAATCTGATAATTACCAGATACCAAATGACTAAACCTAACCCCTATTAGCCGCACCAATAAACGCCTATTGTATAGCGTTTTGAACAGCTCCAGAATTGTGGGAATTAAAATATGGTCTGCGCTGGTATATGGAATACGCAACTGTTTGGAATAGGTGTTAAAATCAGAATACCGAATCTTAACGTTGATACACGCCGTTAGCTTTTCGCCCCTACGCAGCTGGTAGGCTAAATTCTCGGTCATGGCAATCAAGATTCCCCTTAATTTAACCACATCAATAGTATCCCTGGTAAAAGTCCGCTCCGTAGATATAGATTTTCGTTCGCAAAACGGAATTACCGGTGTATTATCTATACCGTTGGACCTTTTCCATATAATACCCCCGTTTTTGCCCAGTACCCGCTGCATCACATGTATGGGCATTTCTTGTACCGTTCGTACCTGCCGTAATCCCAGATTACGCAGTATTTGGTAGGTTTTATCGCCTACCATGGGTATTTTCTTAATAGATAAAGGCGCCAAAAAAGACTTCTCAAAACCTTCGTCTACCTTAAGGTGGTTATTGGGTTTGGCCTCATTAGTGGCTACTTTTGAGACTACCTTATTCGCCGATAGCCCGAATGAAATAGGTAGTCCCGTTTCCTTTACGATACGCTTACGCAATTCGCCCGAAAACTTATAGGACCCAAAGAAGCGGTCCATTCCCGTTAAATCGGCATAAAACTCATCGATACTAGATTTTTCAAAAAGCGGTACCTCCTCCTTTATGATTTCGGTAACCATATCCGAATGCTTACTATACTCGCCCGAATTTCCACGAATCACAAAAGCTTCGGGGCATAGTTCCTTGGCCATTTTCATAGGCATACCAGAGTGGACACCAAAACCCCTAGTTTCATAACTACAAGCTGCTACAACACCTCGGTCTCCTGTACCGCCAACCAATAAAGGCCTGTTTTGTAAATAGCGATTATTAAGACGCTCAACAGACACGTAAAAGGTGTCCAAATCTATATGTAAAATGGTTTTATTCATTAGTATCCTGAAATTTGGGATAGCTAATTTATGGATTATTTCCTTTTTTATGGATTATTTCCAATTAAAGTAATTAACAATTTTGACAAGAAGATTGATATCCAACATTTAAGCATAACTGACGTTATATTAACACTAAACTATTTTTACATTAACTAAATTCATAATATGCTAATTTGTATATTTTTGAAGAAAAATATCTTTACTCCTATTTATCAGCTATGAAATCCTCATTAACAAACTATTTCTATTTTTTTCTATTTGGCATCTCCTTGTGTTTTTCACAGGACGGAAAATCGGAAATCACCATAAATCATCCCACCCAAGGCACCATATGGTCCATATCTGATCTTGTAAAATTAGAATGGTCAGTAAAAAATATCGACTCGAAAAAGTCAACTCGTTTTTTTCTCATTAGAGACGAAATGGTCGTACAAGAACTAGGGTCCTTTAAAAATTCTGGTATTGCAGAAGGAATAGCACTAGCAAAAAATATTGGTTCCGGAGATCGTTACCAGGTAGTAAGTATCGAATTATTTCCAGAAGATAAATTCCAAATTGCTAAATTCGTCAGCCCCCTATTTACAATTATCAACAAGGCATCAGATGAGCGAAAAAAACAGCGAGAACAGGTAAAAGAAACAGAAGTACCTAAGAAAACGAAAAAACAAAAACGGAAGAAGAGAAAGACCAAGCAAAAACAAGCAACTAAAAAAGAAACGGCAATCCCTGTAAAGAAAAAAGAAGAAATACAGCAACCTTTAAAAACTGAAAATACCATAAAAACGGAAACCAAAAAAGTCCGCGACGAGTTTGAAGGAAGGAAAATCTCCTATACTAAGGAGTTAGAGTTCAACAGCACTAGTATCGTTGTTAAAATATGGGATCACGGCAGGCAAGACGGGGATATTGTATCTATATACCTTAATGGTGCCTCTGTAGTAAGCAAACACTACCTTACCTATTATAAAAAAGAATTTAAGATTGAATTGGACCCAAATAAGTCTAACGACCTTTTCTTGTACGCACATAATTTGGGAACTTCACCTCCCAATACTGTTTCCGTAGAAATTTCGGATGGCACCAAGTCAGAAAACATTATTCTTAACTCTGATTTAAAAAGCTGTGAAGCGGTCATGATTAGCGTAAATAAGTAGGTTTTTTACTATCAAAAAATTGCAAGCATATCTGTTTTAAAACAAAAATGACCCTTTAAAAGGGTCATTTTTTAAATACTCGAAGATAGGCTACGGTATCGTTGCTGAATGGCAAAGCAAGAATCTTTATAATGGTATGGATTCATTCGATGCCTCTAAATGCATTTACAATATTATAATGGATATAATTTTTTCTTAAGAAGCCAGTCCTTCCTATAAAAACCAGCGTCGTCAAAATTCATTGTAAACTTTGACGTCCCTTTTTGTATTTTTAAGCTGACATAAAATATTCAGCATGAACGCTAAAATGCATACCCTCCTTCTATTCGGTTTCCTTTCCAGTACCATTACCATTACCGCCCAAGAGGCCTACTTTTTACTAGACCCCACGGTATCACCAGATGCACAAACCATTGTTTTTAGTTATGATACTGACCTTTGGAGTGTGCCTGCAAAAGGCGGAACAGCATTGAGACTTACCGCTATGGATGGAGAAGAAACCCTGCCAAATATATCCCCAAATGGAAAATGGCTGGCATTTAGTGCTACACAATTTGGCAATAAAGACATCTTTTTAATGCCAATGGAAGGGGGCTCAATTCAACAACTCACCTTTAATGATGCAAATGATGATATGGATAGTTGGGCATGGGATTCTGGTAGTATCTATTTTACTTCCTCTCGAAACAACCGCTATTCAGGATATGAAGTCGCTGTCTCTGGTGGCACCCCAAAACGACTATTTCAAAATTACTTTAATACCGTGGCTAATATTGCCATTCACCCAAAAACAGAAGAAGTCTTTTTTAACGAAAGCTGGGAAGCGAAAAGTTTCACACACAGAAAAAGATATAAAGGAGCGTACAATCCTAACATAAAATCATACAATCCCAAGACTAAAGAGTATAAAGAATATACAAGCTATAACGGAAAGGATTTCTGGGCTACCTTAGATCAAAACGGAACCCTTTATTTTGTGTCAGATGAAGACAATGGGGAGTACAACCTTTATCAATTAGCAACGAACGCTAAAATACAATTGACCCAATTTAACACCTCTATTGGCCGTCCACAAGTTAGTGATAATGGTGAACTGGTTGTTTTTAGCAAGGATTATCAAATTTATAGCTATGATGTTGCCACTAAAACATCAGCCAAAATACCTATTAAAATAACAGAAAATAGAACTTTAAATAAAAAACAAGATTTTAAGATAAAAGGCGAAATCACAAATTTTTCAGTATCGCCAGACAATAAGAAACTGGCATTTGTATCAAGAGGTGAGTTATTTGTGTCTGACTTAAAGGGAAAATTCATAAAACACATCACTACTGATCCTACAGAGCGTGTACTAGAGGTACAATGGCTAAAAGACAACAAAACCGTTTTGTACAATCGTACATACCAAGGCTACACCAATCTATTTACGATTAATGCAGAAGGTAAAACGCCAGAAAAGCAACGTACCAAAGACCTAAGGAATAATGTCAATATTACCATGAATCCAGCGCTTAGCAAAGCGCTTTACATTAGTGGGCGAGACGAGCTACGCTTGCTAGATTTGTCTAGTTTTAAAAGTGAGGTATTGCTAAAAGATGAGTTTTGGGCCCTATATGCGCCACAACCCTACTTTTCCCCAAATGGCAAGCATATTGTATACAATGCGATTCGGAATTTTGAGACAGATGTTTTTGTGATTCGTTTATCTGATAAAAAAATAACCAACCTCACCAATACGGGGGTAACAGAGAGTGACCCGGTATGGTCCCCAGATGGCAAATACCTATATATGGTTTCCAACCTAACCAAACCTTCCTACCCATATGGTCTAAAAGAATCTCAGATTTACCAAATACCTTTAGATAACTATGAGGCACCTTTTACTTATGACAAGTATGAGGAATTGTTTAAAGAAGAAAAAAAAAAGGAGGAAAAAGGCGAAAAAAAGGAAGGGGAAAAAATAGCTAAAAAACCCATTACCATAAACATCAACGAAAAAGGTATTATGGAAAGAATAACCGCTATCAGTCCCTCTTTTGGAAGACAAATAAGACCGTATGTGATTCAAAAAGATGAGGCTATGCATGTGCTTTATTTGAGTAATCATGATGAAGGAAAAACAAAACTTTGGAAAACAGTAATCAAACCTTTTGAAAAAAATAAAATAGAAAAGGTATTGGATGTTGAATCGGATGAATATCAATTAGCAAGTGCTAAAGACACGTATTACCTGTTGAGTAAAGGAAATTTGCACACCTTAGATATTAAAAAAAATGAGGCCAAAAAAATTGAAATGGACTTTACCTTTCGGAGAAATCTATCTACAGAATTTAGTCAAATGTTCTATGAAGCATGGGCGGGTTTTGAAGAGAATTTTTATGATGGTGATTTTCATGGAGAAGACTGGATGCTTCTTCGTAAAAAATATGAGCAATACCTTCCCTATTTAACAAACCGGAATCAACTGCGGTTGCTATTTAACGATATGTTGGGCGAGCTCAATACGTCTCACTTTGGCTTTAGGTCTAGTGGTGATGAGGAAAAGGTGTTTTACAAAACCAAGACCTTGGCTACCGGAATTGAATTTTCAGACGATAATCCTTTTACAGTGGCGCGTATCATCACAGACGGTCCTGCAAATGTTACTGGAAAAAATATTCAAAAAGGTGATGTTTTGGTAGCTGTAAACGGGCAGAAAATAGATGTTAAAAAAAACAGAGAGTTCTACTTTAATCAGCCCTCCCTAGATGATGAATTACAATTATATTTTAAGCGAGAAGAAAAAATAATCTCTATAAACCTACACCCCATAGCTAATTCTGCTCAAAGGAGCCTGCTGTATGATGAATGGGTAGACGAAAATCAGCGCTATGTGGATAAAAAAAGCAACGATAGAATAGCCTACGTTCATATGAAAAACATGGGAGGCGGACAACTAGAAAATTTTAAAAGGGAAATGGTTTCCGAAACCAACCATAAAGATGCATTAATCCTAGATTTGCGCTATAATACCGGCGGCAATGTTCATGATGAAGTCCTTCAATTTTTATCTCAGAAACCATATTTAAAATGGAAATATAGAGATGGTGACTTAGCGCCACAACCGAACTTTGCACCAGCTATAAAGCCCATTATTCTATTGATGAACGAACAATCCTTAAGTGATGCTGAAATGACCGCTGCCGGATTCAAAGCTTTACAATTAGGAAAAACTATGGGTACGGAAACCTATCGTTGGATTATTTTCACCTCTGGCAAAGGGCTAGTAGATGGTTCGTTCTATCGCCTACCAGCTTGGGGATGCTATACTTTAGATGGTGAGAATCTAGAAAAAACAGGCGTTCAACCGGACATACCTATTTCGGAAAATTTTAAGGATCGCATAAATGGTGAAAAACCACAGTTAGATGGCGCCTTACAAGAAATATTTAGCCAATTAAAAGGCTAAGGGTTAATCTAGTAAGAAAATCTATAAGAAGAAATTAAGTATAGCGAAAACACATGTGCCCTTTGTATCCATTAGCATACTAGGAGAAATACGTTATTTTCTATGTCAAAAATATTTAAAGCGATCTCTAAAGCCATTATTGCTGTGGGTTTGGTTATTAGCGGTTTTTAAACAATAAATAAATTTAGAAACGAACAAGGACACCACCTTTTATCAACAAGGGATTAAGCTCAATTAAAGTTCGAAAAAGAATTAAAATATCCGTCCTTTATCAAAAAAAATGAAAAAGTCTTCAATTTATACCATGGTGGTCTCAATGGAGGGGAAGGGTATATTACAGACCTTTGGGATAATTGGTATAAAAAGCGAATGGTGTTATTAACCGTTCTACTGATGTTGATATGGATGCAGCTCAAAAGAACTTACGAATAGCCGAAATACGGTTTTTAAAGGCCTATTTTTATTTAAGTGTAGTCACCACTTTTGGGGACGCCCATCTTAGTCTTGAAGAAACCTAAGGTATAGAGATTGAAGCCAACAAAACTGCACAATCAGAAATTTATAGTCAAGCAATACTTCCTGATTTGGAATTTGCTATTGCAAATTTACCTAATGAACAGTCTGACTATGGTAGAGCAACAAAACCTGCAGCAGAATTTTTGTTAGGGAAAGCACTATTAACACGTAGTTACAAAGAATTTTCTGAAACGTCAGACGCCTCAAGAGCAGAAACCTTATTCAGCAAGGTAATCACGGATTACGGCTTTTCATTGTTGCCTAATTTTGCTGATTTATGGCCTATTGAAAACCAAGAAAATAGTGAAATAGTTTATGTTGTGCCTAATGCTAAAGCGCAAGT